>NZ_CP172576.1:0-5153518 GCF_044594185.1 Serratia sp. szju
GGCGGGCTGGCCGTTGATGCTGACCTTGTCGGAGCCCTGCGCCATCTGCATGCTCGGGCCGTCGTCGCTGCAGGCCACCTGGCTATTGGTGGCGAGCGCGGCGGGTTTGCCGTTGATGAAAACGTTGGGGGAACCGGTGACGATATTGCCTTTGGGGGTCAGGCTACCGGCACCGGCGTCGGCAATGCCGTCGCGCGCCGCGGTGGCCGCCTCCCCGGTGAGATACCCCACCGCCAGGCTGGCGCCGATAAGCAGCACGCCGACGCCGATACAGGAGGCCGCCAGGCCGGCGACGAACAGCGCCCCCGCCGCCACCGCGCCTGCGGCGGCGATCAGGCCGCCGACAAGGGTGCCGGCAATCATGCCGGCCAGGGCATGGGAATGCCCGATAATATCGCCGACGCGAGCCGCTTCGGTCATCGTAAGGTCCTTTTACGCAAAGAGTTCATCGTTAGGCCGCCCGGTAGCTGCTCAGCACCTGCTGCAGCAGCGCGTCGCGAGAAACATTGATCGAGGGAAAAACGTTCATCACCGGTCAGAAGCACTTTGACGGTGCGATCTAGGTAACCTTCCTGTAGGACCGCACTGCCTTCGGTAAAGATACAGCAGGAAGTATTGGGCATCATGCAAAATCCTTTTGCTTAACGAAAGCTTAAGCATCACAAAATCGCATAAAAAAAAGCTCTGCATGTCACATGCAGAGCTTTTTGATCGCCAGATACCCTAAGGCTTGAAAGACAAGGGATTTAGCGGCGGTTGCCGAAAATGCGCAGCAACATCAGGAACAGGTTGATGAAGTCGAGATACAGCGTCAGCGCGCCGACGATGGCGTACTTGCGGAAGCTGTCTTTATCATCGGCGTTCAGCTGCTCACCCATCGCCTTGAGTTTTTGCGTGTCGTAGGCGGTCAGACCGACGAACACCACCACCCCGATGTAGGTAATCGCCCACATCAGCGCGGTGCTTTTCAGCCAGATGTTCACCAGCGAGGCCAGCACGATGCCGATCAGCGCCATGAACAGCATGCTGCCGAAGCCGCTCAGATCGCGCTTGGTGGTGTAGCCGTACAGGCTCATGGCACCGAACATGCCGGCGGTGACCACAAAAGTGCTGGCGATCGAGCTGTAGGTGTAGGCGATGAAGATGCTCGACAGCGTCAGCCCGGTCAGCGCCGAGTACAGCATGAACAGCGAGGTGGCCACCGCGCCGCTCAGGCGGTTGACCATGCCGGAAATCACGAACACCAGCGCCAATTGGGCGATGATCAGACCGAAGAAGGTGATCTGGCTGGAGAAGATGAAGTTGAGGATCGCGGGCGTGTTGGCCGCATACCAGGAAACGAACGCCGTCAGCAGCAGACCGCAGGTCATCCAGCCGTAAACCTGCGCCATGTAGGCCTGAATGCCGCTGTTGGCACGTTCGACGATTGAACCATTAGAGCGTGGATATCGGTCCATGACGGTTACCTTTTGCGTTATAAACAAGATTCCGAAGCCCCGCGAACGGGGCTTCGCCTGCTATAAGCGTACCACAGAATAGGCCGCGCGAAAGCGGCAAAGGTCTTGATTTGTTTCCGCTGTTGACGCGTTATTTAGCCGCGTCGTGCCAGCGTTGCGCGGCCTCGCGATCGCTGTCGCGAGCGTCCACCCAACGATCACCCTGGCCCGTGGCTTCGCGCTTCCAGAACGGGGCGCGGGTCTTCAGATAGTCCATGATGAATTCGCTAGCGGCGAACGCCATGCTGCGGTGTGCGCCGGTCACGCCGACGAACACGATCTCGTCGCCGGGATACAGCGCACCGACGCGGTGGATCACCGTCACGCGCTGCAGCGGCCAACGGCTGCGCGCCTCGGCCACGATCTCCGCCAGCGCCTTCTCGGTCATGCCGGGGTAGTGTTCCAGCGTCAGCGCGCTGACGTCGTCCCCAAGGTTATGGTTGCGCACCTTGCCGGTGAAGGTCACCACCGCGCCATCGGCGTCGCACTGCGCCAGCCACTGGTACTCATCGCCGACGTTGAACGGCGCTTCGCCCACGCGAATGCGGGTATTTTCCATGCTTACCCCCCGGTAACCGGCGGGAAGAAGGCCACTTCATCGCCGGCGCGCAGCGGGTGATCCGCCGCCACCAGCGACTGATTGACCGCCGCCAACAGCTTGCCGGATTCCAGCGCCAGCGCCCAGCGATCGCCGCGCGCGCACAGCGCCTGGCGCAGCGCCTCGACGGTCGGGTAATCCGCCGGCATCGACAGCGCGCCGGTGCCCACCAGTTCGCGCACCTGCGCGAAGAAAAGAATATCGATCATGCGTTCACCTTAAAATCACCGGATTTGCCGCCGCTTTTCGCCAGCAGGCGCACCGGGCCGATCACCATGTCTTTCTGTACCGCTTTGCACATGTCATAGATGGTCAATGCCGCCACCGAGGCGGCGGTCAGCGCTTCCATCTCGACGCCGGTTTTGCCGGTCAGCCGGCAGCAGGTTTCGATGCGTACCCGGCTGTGCTCCGTTTGCGCCTCTAGCTGCACTTCGACTTTGCTCAACATCAGCGGGTGGCACAGCGGGATCAGTTCCCAGGTGCGTTTGGCCGCCTGAATGCCGGCGATGCGCGCCGTGGCGAACACGTCGCCCTTGTGATGGCTGCCGTCGACGATCATCGCCAGCGTGGCGGGCAACATCTCGACGAAGGCTTCGGCGCGCGCCTCGCGCACCGTTTCGGCCTTGGCGGATACGTCGACCATATGGGCTTCGCCGGCGGCGTTAATGTGGGTTAGCTGTGTCATGACTCAGGGCTTCTTCAAATGGGGCTGGAAGTTGCACGGGCGATGGCGCGCGTCCAACTGCTCTTCGATAATCCGCTCCCAGGCGGTGCGGCAGGCGCGGGTGGAGCCCGGCATGGCGAAAATCACCGTGCGGTTCGCCAGGCCGGCCAGCGCGCGCGACTGGATCGTCGCGGTGCCGATCTCTTCGTACGACACCATGCGGAACAGTTCGCCGAACCCTTCCACCTCTCTGTCGAACAGCGGCAACAGCGCTTCCGGCGTGTTGTCGCGCGCGGTAAAACCAGTGCCGCCGGTGATCAGCACCGCCTGCACGTTGTCATCGGCGATCCACGCGGAAACCCGTGCGCGGATCTGGTAAATGTCATCTTTGACGATGGCGCGATCCACCACCTGATGGCCGGCTTCCTGCGCCGCGTCCTGCAGATATTGGCCGGAGGTGTCTTCCGCCGCGCCGCGGCTGTCGGACACGGTCAGGATGGCGATATGCGCCGGAATAAACTCGCTGCTCGCATGGCTCATGGTTCAATAAGCTCCTATTGGCTGTCAGCCGCCGATAAACGACAGGTTCTGGGTGATCCCGCTGTTGCCCTGATGCAGGAAATGGGTCTGCTTCTTGCTCAGCAGCCCACTCTGGATGCGCGCCTTCAGCGCATCGAGCTGGCCGTCGTCCGCCAGCAGATCGCGCAGAGGCACCCCCTGCTCGCCGAACAGACACAGGTGCAGATTGCCGATGGAAGAAACGCGCAGCCGGTTGCAGCTGGCGCAGAAATCTTTTTCATACGGCATGATAAGACCCACCTCACCCTGGTAGTCCGGGTGGCTGAACACCTGCGCCGGGCCGTCGCTGCGGCCGCGCGCCTGGCGCTGCCAGCCCTGCTGCTCCAGCTGCAGGCGAATCACTTCGCCGGAAACGTGGTGTTTGCGAAACAGCTCGCCGCCCTCGCCGGTTTCCATCAGTTCGATAAAGCGCAGCTGGATCGGCCGATCCTTGATCCAGGCGAGAAAGGCGCCAAGTTGCTGGTGATTGACGTCGCGCATCAGCACCGCGTTGACCTTGACCTTGCTGAAACCGGCGCTGAAGGCGGCGTCGATGCCGTCCATCACCTGGCGGAACTTGTCCTGGCCGGTGATGGCGTGAAACTGGCGGGGATCCAGGCTGTCGACGCTGACGTTGATCGCCGTCAGACCGGCGTCACGCCAGGCGGCGACGTCGCGCGCCAGACGGTAGCCGTTAGTGGTGACCGCCAGGGTACGGATGGCCGGGTTTTCCCGCACGGCGGCGATGATCTCGGTAAAATCGCGGCGCAGCGAAGGCTCGCCGCCGGTCAGGCGCACCTTTTCGGTGCCCAGTTCGGCAAACGCGCGGCTGACGCGGCGGATTTCATCCAGCGACAGGAAGCTTTTCGGGCTGCCGCTCGGCTTGTAGCCGTCGGGCAGACAATAGGTGCAACGAAAGTTGCACACGTCGGTGATCGACAAACGCAGGTAATAGAACTTGCGCTCATAAGCATCAATGAGTTGCGGTACCATAACACCTTTCCAAAGTCGGGAGATGCGAGCGTTTCCCCTCTGCACCCTGGTGGCTGACTTCGCCACGGCCCAGGCGCCATATCGTTCCGGATGAACAACGTAGGCACAGGGGCTAGGAGTTTGATTTCTCTTCCCGCTACCTTGAGTAGCCGGAATGAAACCGTGGTTTTCAGCAGAATTCTAGCGCTAATCGGCAACGATAGCCAACGCGTTAATTCGCTATATAACTGTCTATACAGCGTTTTTAGACGCCGCCTATTCGGGTAAACCATGATAAACATCGCTTGCGTGGACGAATTGACCAGAATCACGCAAATGACACTCTTTATCGCGTTTTTATGCCGGATCCGCTACCTTATGCGGGCAGTTCAGACCCTTTGTAAGGAAATTTATGCGTAATCGTACCCTGGCCGATCTCGACCGCGTGGTGGCGTTGGGCGGCGGACACGGCCTGGGCCGTGTGATGTCGGCCCTGTCGTCCTTAGGCTCCCGCCTGACCGGCATCGTCACCACCACCGACAACGGCGGTTCCACCGGCCGCATCCGCCGTTCGGAAGGCGGCATTGCCTGGGGCGATACCCGCAACTGTCTCAACCAGCTGATCACCGAACCGAGCGTCGCCTCGGCGATGTTCGAATACCGTTTCAGCGGCAACGGCGAACTGGCCGGCCATAACCTGGGCAACCTGATGCTGAAAGCGCTGGATCACCTGAGCGTGCGCCCGCTGGAAGCGATCAATCTGGTGCGCAGCTTGCTGAAGGTGGACGCGGCGCTGATCCCGATGTCGGAGCAGCCGGTGGATTTGATGGCGCACGATCACGAAGGCAATCACGTTTACGGTGAAGTGAATGTCGATCAACTGGCCCACATGCCGCAGGAGCTGATGCTGTCGCCCCCGGTCAACGCCACGCGCGAAGCGCTGGACGCCATCGCACAGGCCGACGTGATCCTGATCGGACCGGGCAGCTTCCTCACCAGCCTGATGCCGCTGCTGCTGCTGGACGATCTCACCCAGGCGCTGCGCCGCAGCAGCGCCAGCATGATCTATATCGGCAACCTCGGCCGCGAGCTGAGCGTGGCCGCCGCGGCGCTGTCGTTAAAGGATAAGCTGACGCTGATGGAAGAGAAGATCGGCCGCCGGATGATCGATGCGCTGATCGTCGGCCCGGCGGTGGATGCCAGTGAAGTGCAGGATCGGGTGGTGATTCAGCAACCGCTGGAAGCGAGCGACATCCCCTACCGCCACGATCGCCAGCTGCTGCGCCAGGCGCTGGATCACGCGCTGGTGGAGCTGGCCGCGCGCCGCTGACCGAATTTAACCGTCTCGCCCGCGCAGCCAGGGATTATCGCTGGCTGGGGCGGGATGGCTGACCATATCGATATACAGATCTTCCACCTCTTTGCGCGCCCAGGGCGTGCGACGCAAAAACTTCAGGCTGGACTTGATGCTCGGATCGCTGCGGAAGCAGTTGATGCGAATGCGCGCGCCCAGTTCGGACCAACCATAGTGATCCACCAGTTTATTCAGCAGTTGCTCCAGCGTTACGCCGTGCAGCGGGTCTTTAGACTGGTGTTGGCTCATGTTCGGTACTCTTCGTGGTCAAATCGGGCCGCACACCATAACAGCTTTGGCGCGGCCGACAAGGAATTTTGACGCCCACGGCGCGGGCGCCGTCCAACGGTCAGGAAATCGCGATGAACTGCTCGCGCAGCTGGTGGATTTCGTCGCGCAGCGCAGCCGCCTGCTCGAACTCCAGGTTTTGCGCGTGGGTGTACATCTGCGCTTCCAGATCGCGAATTTTCTGATCCAGCGCTTTCGGCGTGAGGTTCTGCAGCTGAGCGCCGCCCTCCACCGCCTTGCCCTTGCCTTTGCTCTTGGTGCGGTTGACCGGTTGGCCGATCTGCAGAATGTCGCCGATCTTCTTGTTCAGCCCCTGCGGCACGATGCCGTTGGCTTCGTTGTAGGCCTGCTGCTTGGCGCGGCGCCGCTCGGTTTCACCGATCGCCTTGGCCATCGAATCGGTGATGCGATCGCCATACAGGATCGCCTTGCCGTTCAGGTTACGTGCCGCGCGGCCGATGGTCTGGATCAGCGAACGCTCGGAACGCAGGAAGCCTTCCTTGTCGGCGTCCAGAATCGCCACCAGCGACACCTCAGGCATGTCGAGCCCCTCACGCAACAGGTTGATGCCCACCAGCACGTCGAACTCGCCCAGACGCAGGTCACGGATGATTTCGACCCGTTCCACGGTATCGATGTCCGAGTGCAGGTAGCGCACGCGCTCGCCATGCTCTTCCAGGTATTCGGTCAGGTCTTCCGCCATGCGTTTAGTCAGGGTGGTCACCAGCACGCGCTCGTTGATCGTCGCGCGCTTGCGGATCTCGGAGAGCAGATCGTCCACCTGGGTGGCGACCGGTCGCACTTCCACGATCGGATCCAGCAACCCGGTCGGCCGCACCACCTGATCGATCAGATCGCCGCCGGATTTCTCCAGCTCATATTTGCCCGGCGTCGCGGAAACATAGATGGTCTGCGGCGCCAGCGCCTCGAACTCCTCGAAGCGCAGCGGGCGGTTGTCCAGCGCCGACGGCAAACGGAAGCCGTACTCCACCAGCGTTTCCTTGCGCGCGCGGTCGCCCTTGAACATCGCGCCGATCTGCGGAATGGTCACGTGGGATTCGTCGACCACCAGCAGGCCGTCCGCCGGCAGGTAGTCGAACAGCGTCGGCGGCGGCTCGCCCTCGGCGCGCCCGGACAGATAGCGCGAGTAGTTTTCGATGCCCGAGCAGTAACCCAGCTCGTTCATCATCTCCAGATCGAACTGGGTGCGCTGCGTCAGGCGCTGCTCTTCCAGCAGCTTGCTGTTGGCCAGCAGCACCTTGCGGCGGTCCGCCAGATCAACCTTGATCTCTTCCATCGCCTGCATGATCCGCTCACGCGGCGTCACGTAGTGCGATTTCGGGTAGATGGTAAAACGCGGCACCACCTGCTCAATCTGCCCGGTCAGCGGATCGAACAGCGACAGCCGTTCCACTTCTTCATCGAACAGTTCGACGCGCAGCGCCAGCTCGTCTGATTCCGCCGGGAAGATATCGATCACCTCGCCGCGCACGCGGAAGGTGGCGCGCTGGAAAGCCTGATCGTTGCGGGAATACTGCAGCTCCGCCAGGCGGCGCAAAATGGATCGCTGATCGATGATCATGCCCTGAGTCAGGTGCAGCATCATCTTCAGGTAAAGATCCGGATCGCCCAGGCCGTAGATCGCCGACACCGACGCCACCACCACCACGTCGCGCCGCTCCAGCAGTGCCTTGGTGGCGGAAAGACGCATCTGCTCGATGTGCTCGTTCACCGAAGCATCTTTTTCAATGAAGGTGTCGGAGCTGGGCACGTAGGCTTCCGGCTGGTAGTAGTCGTAGTAGGAGACGAAGTACTCCACCGCATTCTCCGGGAAAAACGCTTTCATTTCACCGTACAGCTGCGCCGCCAGCGTCTTGTTCGGCGCCAGTACCATGGTCGGCCGATTCAGATCGGCTATCACGTTGGCGATAGTGAACGTCTTGCCCGAACCGGTAACCCCCAGCAGCGTCTGGTGCGCCAGGCCGTCTTCCAGCCCCTCTTCCAGCTTGCGGATGGCTTCCGGCTGATCGCCGGCCGGTTTGAACTCGGAATGCAGTTTGAAAAGTTTACTCATTGCTCGGCTACCCTGTGGAGATGCGCGCGCTCAGGCGGCCAGCCGGCTCTGCGCCGGATATGGCCCCTAATTATGGAAAGTGTCGGCGATTTGCGCCAGTGCCCATGATACTGGATATAAAACCAGCTTCAAGCGGATTCGTCGCTGCACCCGGCACTGCGGCAATGTCGTTGCACCGTGACGTTACAGCCGGGTGACATTTTTATTGTCAATAACAGATTTATCCCCAGAACTTGCCGCGAATTAACTTATTGATAGCACCGCGTCGAAAAATCATACATAGAGACCTGATCAATACCCCTGCGTCTTGATTTTAGTTAATATATTGATATATAACAGTTTTAATAAAAAGACGAGAATGCGGGCAAAGCGAACAGAACCCGCGTCCGCTCTCGCTTTACAGCGTTTTTCTAAATCTAATACACAAGGTTATCCACAGGAATAGTGGATAACTCTCACCGTCCCGCCCGGGGCGGGAGTTACGGAAAGAAAGCTTTTCGCCCTTTACACCCGCTAAAATGGCTTTTTTAGTTATTTTTTCATAAAAATATCGCTTTGTTTATGCCGATTAATACTAAAAATCCCCATTGCCAAAATCGCATCGGCCCCTTTCTCGCGGATCGCTCTTGACGGCGACGCAATGCCTTGCACCATGTCCTCACCAAAGGGCACCACAAGAGTGCAAAAAACGTCCGGGTTAACTTCTCGGCGTATTTTCAGGCCACCGCGGCAGAGCGCGTCAGGCCTAGCAGAGGGTTAACAAAGCGATAACATCCCCCCTTTTCGGCCAGTAGCAAAACTGGCCTGGGAGTTGCTTTATCTTTCAGCGTGCGAACGAGGCGCGACAGCATAATGCGCTGCCGAATGCGGCGTGCAACCACCGCCTGGCTACCCCTCGTAAAAGCGCGAGAACGACACCAAGTCGTCATAAACGTCGTTTTTCACGACATACTGACTGTCTTTCCGTCCACCGCAGACATTGCTCAGGTGAATCGGATGGACGGCATTTTGTTCCAGACATTGCCACACTCGGGAAATCAACCGCCAATGCGGCCTTTGTTGCACCCCACCAACGAGTGGATGGGCGCCTGTGTCTATGAGGAGAATGCCAAATGCTGAGCCTGAGATCGGTCAATCAATTTTACGGGCAAAATCATACCCTGTGGGACATCAACCTGGAGCTGCCGCGCGGCCAGTGTACCGTGCTGCTTGGGCGCAACGGCGTGGGCAAGACCACGCTGGTCAATTGCATCATGGGGCATGTGCCGGTGGTGAGCGGCAGCATGACCTGGCAGCCCGCGGATCAGCCGCCGCAAAATCTGCTGCTGCAACCGATGGAGCGCCGCGCCGCACTCGGCATCAGCCACGTCCCGCAAGGGCGGCAACTCTTCTCGCAGCTGAGCGTGGAGGAGAATCTGCAGGTGGCGCAGATGGCCGGGCGCGGCGCCCCCCGCCGCATTCCGCCGCTGATCTACAGCCTGTTTCCCAATTTGCGCCAGATGCGTACCCGCCGCGCCGGCGATCTGTGCGAAGGCGCTCAACGCCAGTTGGCGATCGGTCGTGCGCTGGCGCAGGAGCCGGCGCTGCTGATCCTCGACGAACCGACGACGGGTGTGCCCCCTTCAATCGCCGCCGACATCGGCAACGTGATCCGCAGGCTCAACTATGAGTTGGGCATGACCATTTTGCTGGTAGAGCATCAGCTGCCGTTCGTGCGCCGGGTGGCGGATCGTTTTTGTCTGCTCGATAGCGGTCGCACCGTGGCGCACGGCGCGCTGGCGCAGCTGGATGAGGCGCTGATCGGCGCCGGACTGACGGAGTAAGTGTTCGGGTGACCGATTAGGTTGCTGTTGTATCAGTCACGGCCGGTCTGTGCCTAATAGGCATGGGCCCGCCGTCTTTTCATACTCGATAGGGGCCACACCGACACCATAATATCGAGGGATATAAGCATGACAGACAACAACGCAGCATTTATTCAATACGTGGATTTACGCGACAAAAACTGGAGCCTGCAGGAACGTCTGAATATTGAAGGCATTTACGTCAGTTCGCGCGACGAACTGGTCGGGGCGCAGGACTTTATCATCAAAACGTTGAAACGTCCTGCGATTGTCAGATTCGCCGCACCTTTTGCCCTTTGGACGGCGCCTAAAACCGATATTAATGTCGGATTCGTCTATATCGACGGCAACGGCGTCAACATCACTACCGAGATCCCTAACGGCACGGAAAGCGACCATAACTACTTCCTGCGCTGCTATACCAGCAGCGGCGCGCTGGATAACAACGTTCCTATTCGACCGGCGCCGATCTTGAAAGATTTCACCGTCAAAGGCATTGGTGCCAAGGTTAACAAAGACAAGAATGAAACCCCGACCGAATATAACTATACCGATGGTATCCGTTTCCATTCGCCTGAAGGGCCGCTGGGCAACATCTCGGTGAATAACATCTATGTTTCCGGCTTCTACTTCGGTCTGTACTACGGAACCAATGCCTATATCGCCCACCATTACGCCTGTGAAATCATCCGCTGTTTTGAAAGTCTGCATATGCCCTCAACGAGCAGCGGAGCCCAAAACTTCGGCGAAGGTATCAACTTCTTCGGCGGCACCCTCGGCAATTCCCAGGGGCTGGCCGTTCGCAACGCTAACCCCAACGGCGCCTTCCGCCTGTTCGGCACCTCGATCGACTATGCCGGTTCGATAGCCTACGTTCAAGCCGGTAGCATTGAATTGCATGGCTGCCATATGGAATTCAACAACGATAATAGCCCGCTCACGGAAATCCCTTTCCGTTGCAGCGCCAATCAAAATGCATCGCTGTTGATTCACGGCGGCGAAATCATCGTCGCCGGCAGCCGACTGGCGCAAGCATCACTGTTTTACGCCGAGGCAGGCAGTAGTGGAATTATCGTCGACAGCGTGAAGTTCTATGGCGTAAGAACCGCCAGCGGTCGCTATTTCAGCGGTACCGGCGACTTTGTCATCGCCAATAGCCGACTGGATGGTGGTGGGGGTGGGGCCGGGATCCAGACGCTGGTCGGCGCCGTGAATAACAAACTCAAAGACGGCGATTTCGCCTTTTCCGCCAAACCGTTCGGCTGGGAAGTGACTGGCGGAACGATCGACGATCCCTTTACCTCTGACGCGGTGACTATCGGTATCGAAGCCGGCGCGGGCATCGGCGGCGGCAACGCCCTGAAAGTGAGCAAATTGGGCAACACCAATACCAACGCCGGGGTGAGAATGAGCGTGCCCGTCGCGCAGTATGAACAGCTGGGCGCCTGTTTTACCCTGAAAACGGTCAATGGCGGCACCGGCAATCTGTTTGCGACGCTACAGTACGCCTGTATTCAGGAGCATGCGGACAACGGCATCTCTATCGTTGCCAAAGCCGCGCCGGCAGCCTGGGATGCCGTCATGAAAGCCGATGCTTACACCGAGTACGCCGAATATCGTTTCAACGCCAATCGGCGAAAAGTCCCGGTCTGGGCGACCCATGTCGTCCTGACGTTCAACCTGTTTGCCCTGGCGAAAAATGGCGTGCTTTATCTCGATAACGCCTGCATTACCGCTATGTAAAAGCCAACGCCGGGCCATAAAACCCGGCGTTGTTACCAATCAGCCAGAACCTCTCACTGCGTCAGCAGGCTGATATCCAGATACTCCCCCAGCGGCGCCCGTTCGGCCTGCGGCAGGTGCGGTATTTCGCCCAGCAGCGGCGCGGGCAGCATGCGGCGCAGCGTGGCCAGGTATTCCTGATGCCGCCGCCCCGGGGGCGCCACGTCGTTGGCGATCCAACCGGCCAGCGTCAACCCCGCCTGTTGCACCGCCAGCGCCGTCAGCACTGCGTGGTTGATGCAGCCCAGTTTAATGCCCACCACCAGGATCACCGGCAATTGTTCCTGCTGCACCCAGTCGGCGAAGGTGTACTCCGCCGACAGCGGGGTAAACCACCCGCCGGCGCCTTCGACCAGCACCCAGTCGGCGCGCTGCTCCAGCCGGCGCAGGCCGTCGGACAGCCGCGCCGCGTCGATCGGCCGACCTTCATCGGCGCTGACGATATGCGGCGAGGTCGGTTCGGCAAAAACGTAAGGGTTCACTTCGTCGTAACGGAGCGCCACGCCGCTGTTGGCCTGCAGCGCCAGCGCGTCGCCGTTGCGCAGCCCCTCGGCGGTCATCTCGCTGCCGGAGGCCACCGGCTTATAGCCGGCGCTGCGGTAGCCCGTCCGGTTGGCGGCCTGCAGCAAGGCGCTGCTGGCAACGGTCTTCCCCACCTCGGTGTCGGTGCCGGTCACGAACCAACGTTTAATCACGGTAAATCACTCCATAAGCCAGATGATAGCTGAGGGGGAACTGCCCCTGCCGGCACGGGTAAGCCGCCTGCAACGCGGCGAGACGGCCTCGCGACATCAGGCCGCCCTCGCGCCCCTGATGCAGATGCGTCGCCCCGATGCCCTTGAGCGAACGCATCAGCGTCATCACGTCCGGGTAGTTCAGGGTGCGTAACTCCGTGACCAGCTCGTGCCGGTATTCAGCACAGGCGGCGCGGATCTGCGCCAGCGGCAGGAAGGCGTTCACGTGGCGCTCGCCGTCCACCTGTTGCCAGGCGTCCCCCAATTCCTGCAGCGATCCCGCCGCCAACGTGGAAAACAGGATCACGCCGCCGGGGCGGGTCACGCGATACAGCTCCGCCAGCGCGGCGGGCAGATCGCTGCACCACTGCACCACCAGGCTGCTGAAACAGATGTCCATCGCCGCATCGGGCAGCGGTACCTGTTCGATATCGCCCAGCAGATAATGGTGCGCCGCCTGCCGTTGGCGGGCGACCTCCAGCATGCCCGGCGCCAAATCGAGCGCGGTCACCTGCTTGCCGCGCTCGCGCCACAGGCGGCTGAAATAGCCGGTGCCGCAGCCGGCATCCAGCAGCTGCTCGCCCGGATGGGGACTCCCCATCCCCAGTAAGCGCTCGCCAACATCACGCTGCAGCGCGGCGGCGGCGTCGTAGCTGCCGGCCGCGCGGCTGAAGGCCGAGGCGACCGCCTGTTTGTTCACCGTGTCATTGGCTGACGTCATTCAGCACCTCCAGCAGGCGATCGATATCCTGCGGCTGATGCGCCGCCGTCAGGGTAATGCGTAGCCGCGCGCCGCCCGGTGGCACCGTCGGCGGGCGAATGGCGCTCACCCACAGTCCGCACTCGCGCAGGCGGGTCGCCAGATCGAGCGCGCGCTGATTATCCCCCACCAGCAGCGGCTGGATGGCGGTGTCGGAATCCGTCAGGGTCAGCGCCAGCGGCGCCGCGCCCTGACGGAAACGCCGAATGTTGTCCTGCAGCCGGGCACGCAGTTCATCGCCCTCGCGAATGCAGGCCAGCGCCGCCTGCAGCGCGCAGGCTTGCGCCGGCGGCATTGCGGTGCTGTAGATTAGATGGCGGGCGAACTGCAGCAGATACTCGGCGGTCGCCTCATCGCACAGCACTGCCGCGCCGCTGACGCCGAACGCCTTGCCGAAGGTCGCCACCAGCAGTTCAGGGCGCACGCCCTGCTGCCAGCAGCTGCCGCGGCCTTGCTCACCGCGCACGCCGACGCCGTGGGCATCGTCCACCATCAGCCAGGCGCCCGCCGCGCGGGTTAAGCGATGCAGCTCCGCCAACGGTGCGCCGTCGCCGTCCATGCTGAACACCCCTTCGGTCACCGCCAGCCGCTGCCCGTCGCAGGGTTTGGCCAGCAGATCCGCCAAGGCCTGCGGCTGATTGTGCTGGAACCGGCGCAGCTCGGCCGGCGACTGCGCCGCCGCCTCCAGCAGCGAGGCGTGGCTGAGGCGATCGGCCAAAATGCGATCGCCCTTCTGCATCAACGCCGCCAGCACCGCCTGATTGGCGGCATAGCCGGAGATGAACAGCAGCGCGCGCGGATAGCCGAGCCACGCCGCCAGTTGCTCTTCCAGCGCCTGATGCGCCACGCTAAAGCCGGTGACGTGGCCCGACCCGCCGCTGCCGACGCCGTAACGCTGCGCGCCCTGCTGCCAGGCGGCGATCACCCGCGCATCCTGGCTCAGCCCCAGGTAGTCGTTGCCCGAGAAGTTCAGATAGAGACGATCGCCGAGCCGGATCTGGCGGCCGTTGCCGCCCTCGGTGGTCTGTCGCCGACGGTAGGCGGCGTTGAGACGCCGTTCTGCCAGCGCCTGTTCGATACGTTGTTGCCAGCTCATCACAGCGCCGCGTTGTAAAACTCGGCGGTATCGGCGTTCAGCAGCTGCTTAGCCAGCACCTGCTGTTGCTGGTTGTCGCCATGTTCGGTGGCGGTCTGCTGCGGGTTCAGCCCCAGCTTGCGGAACAGCTGCAGATCCTTGTCTTCTTCCGGGTTCGGCGTGGTCAGCAGCTTGCAACCGTAGAAGATCGAGTTGGCGCCGGCCATAAAGCACATCGCCTGCGTCTGTTCGTTCATCTGTTCACGGCCGGCGGAAAGGCGGACATAAGAGGACGGCATCATGATGCGCGCTACCGCGATGGTGCGGATGAAATCGAACGGATCGACGTCGTCGTTATCCGCCAGCGGCGTGCCTTTTACCTTCACCAACATGTTGATCGGCACGCTCTCCGGCGGTTTCGGCAGGTTAGCCAGCTGCACCAGCAGCCCGGCGCGATCGCGCACCGTTTCCCCCAGCCCGACGATGCCGCCGGAGCACACTTTGATGCCGGCGTCGCGCACCTTGTCAAGCGTATCCAGGCGTTCCTGGTAGCTGCGGGTAGTGATGATGCTGCCGTAGAACTCCGGCGAGGTGTCGAGGTTATGGTTGTAATAATCCAGCCCGGCTTCCGCCAGCCGTTCGGCCTGAGTGCCGTCCAGCGTGCCCAGCGTCATGCAGGTTTCCATGCCCATCGCTTTCACGCCCTGCACCATCTGCTGCAGATAAGGCATATCGCGCTCGTGTGGGTTCTTCCACGCCGCGCCCATGCAAAAACGGGTCGAGCCGTTCGCTTTGGCCTTGCGTGCCGATTCCAGCACCTGCTCGACCTGCATCAACCGCTCCGACTCCAGGCCGGTCTTGTAGCGTGAGCTCTGCGGGCAGTATTTACAGTCTTCCGGGCAAGCGCCGGTCTTGATCGACAGCAGCGTGCTGACCTGCACCTGACGCGGGTCGAAGTGCTGGCGGTGTACGGTTTGCGCTTCGAACAGCAGTTCCAGCAGCGGTTTATCAAACAGGGCCTGGGCTTGCCCTACTGTCCAGTGAATGCGGTCGGCCATCATGGCGTCTCCAAAACGAAAAAGTGTCGCCAGTTTAAATATTGTGGATATACTGTCAACCAATCTTAATTCAATTTGGTTTACAAGTATGTCTGTGACCGCTTCCGACCTGGCGTTTGACCAACGTCATATCTGGCACCCCTACACCTCCATGAGCCGCCCGTTACCCTGTTACCCGATCGAATCGGCCAGCGGCGTCGAACTGCAGCTGGCGGACGGCCGGCGTCTGGTGGACGGCATGTCCTCCTGGTGGGCGGCGATCCACGGTTACAACCATCCGCACCTGAATCAGGCCGCCAGCCAGCAGTTGGAGAAGATGTCACACGTGATGTTCGGCGGTATTACCCATCCGTCCGCCATCTCGTTGTGCCGTCGGCTGGTGGAAATGACGCCAGAGGCGCTGCAGTGCGTGTTCCTGGCGGACTCCGGTTCGGTGGCGGTGGAAGTGTCGTTGAAGATGGCGCTGCAGTACTGGCAGGCGCGCGGCGAGCGCCGGCAGCGCATCCTGACGCTGCGCCACGGCTATCACGGCGATACCTTCGGCGCGATGTCGGTCTGCGATCCGGACAACTCGATGCACAGCCTCTATCAGGGCTATCTGGCGCCGCACCTGTTCGCGACCGCGCCGCAGTGCCGCTTCGACGAAGAATGGCGTGAAGAAGATATTGCACCGTTCGCCGCGCTGCTGGAGCAGCACGCCGGTGAAGTGGCGGCGGTGATCCTGGAACCGGTGGTGCAAGGCGCCGGCGGCATGCGCATCTACCACCCAACCTACCTCAAGCGGGTGCGCGAGCTGTGCGATCGCCATCGGGTGCTACTGATCGCCGACGAGATCGCCACCGGCTTCGGCCGCACCGGCAAGCTGTTCGCCTGCGAGCACGCGCAGGTGGTGCCGGACATTCTCTGCCTGGGCAAGGCGCTGACCGGCGGTTACATGACCCTGTCCGCCACCCTGACCACCCGCCATGTGGCGGAGACCATCAGCAACGGCGCGGCCGGCTGTTTTATGCACGGCCCGACCTTTATGGGCAATCCGTTGGCCTGCGCGGTGGCGGACGCCAGCATGGCACTGCTGGCGGAAAATCGCTGGCAGGCGCAGGTGAGCGCCATCGAAGCCCAGCTGAAACAGGAACTGCTGCCGTTGGCGGCGCTGCCGAAGGTGGCGGACGTGCGGGTGCTGGGGGCGATTGGCGTGGTGGAAATGCGCGAACCGGTGAATGTCGCCGAGCTGCAGCGCGGGTTCGTCGAGCGCGGGGTATGGATCCGGCCGTTCGGCAAGCTGATTTACCTGATGCCGCCTTACATCATCGAAGCGGAACAGCTCAGCCGCCTGACCGCCGCCGTGGCCGCCGCCGCGCGTTAATGCCTTACCAATGCTGGTCCAGATAGCGGGCCAGCAACCCCAGGCACAGCAGCCAGAGTAAAATGATCATCGCCGCCGCCATGCGGCCGGTGGGGTTGTCGACGCGTTTTTGCGCCTTCTCGCGCAGCTCGGCCATCAGCGGCTTGGGGATCAGGCGAACCGCCAGCATGATGCCCAACGGCACGATGATCACATCGTCCAGATAGCCCAACACCGGAATAAAATCCGGGATCAGATCGATCGGCGAGATCGCATAGCCGGCCACCAGCAGCGCGATCAGCTTGGCGTACCACGGGGTGCGCTTATCACGGGCGGCCAGCCACAGCGCGTAAATATCGCGCTTGATGCCTTTGGCCCAACGGCGCAGCCAGCCGAACCACGGCGTGCGTTTTTTCAGTGAAATCATGATTACTTCATATAAGAACGTAAAACGGTCATCAATTGCTCGATGTCCTGCTCGCGCTGCTGCGGCGTAGCGTCCGCGGCAGCCAGATGTTCGCGCACATGCCCTTCCAGCACCTGCGCCATCAAACCGTTGACCGCGCCGCGCACCGCCGCGATCTGCTGCAGAACAGCCGAACATTCGCCGCCGCTCTCCAGCGCGCGTTCCAGCGCTTCGGCCTGCCCTTTAATGCGGCGCACCCGCGCCAACAGCTTCTTTTGATCTCTGTGGGTATGGCTCATCATTTCCGCCTGATTGTTATTTACTATACTGGGGTATAGTATATTTCAGCACACTATCTTTTGCTGAGGAACTTCACCATGACGTCTCACGCGCCCGTTTTGCACCGCGAACACAGCCACGTTTTTGACGATGGTAACCCATTGGCCGAAAGAAACACCAGATGGGCGGTGATACTCACCGCCAGTATGATGGCTATCGAGATCGCCGGCGGCTGGCTGTTTAACTCGATGGCGCTGCTGGCCGACGGCTGGCACATGAGTTCACACGCGCTGGCGCTGGGCCTGTCAGTGCTGGCTTACGGCGCCGCACGCCGGCTGGCCAAGGATCGCCGCTTTAGCCTCGGCACCTGGAAGATCGAAGTGCTGGCCGGTTACACCAGCGCGGTGTTGTTGGTGCTGGTGGCGGCGCTGATGCTGTTTCAGTCTGGGCAGCGGCTGCTGAATCCCAGCCCGATTCATTACAACGAAGCCATCACCATCGGCGCGATCGGGCTGGCCGTCAACCTGCTCTGCGCCTGGCTGTTGCGCGGTGGCGGCCATCATCATCATCACGGGGATGACCACGACGACACTCATCATGACCTCAACCTGCGTTCCGCCTATGTTCACGTGCTCGCCGACGCCGCCACCTCGGTACTGGCGCTCATCGCGCTGTTCGGCGGTAAGCTTTGGGGCGCCGCCTGGCTCGATCCGCTGATGGGCATCGTCGGCGCGGCGATGGTGGCCGCCTGGGCCTATAGCCTGATGCGCGATAGCGGAAAGATTTTGCTGGATGCCGAAATGGACGCCCCGGTGGCGCAAGACATCCGCCAGGCCCTGGCCGCTTCCGGCCACGCGCTCACGCTGACCGATTTGCATGTAGGCCGCATCGGCAAAGGAAAATATCATTGTGTCCTCGCCCTGAGCAGCGCCGATCGCGCCCTCACCGCCGATCGGGTGCGCCAACTGTTGGCCGCGCATCCCGAACTGGTGCATGTCACCGTCGAGATCAACCGTCCGCCGCTGGCGCAAGGGGTTGTATTGTTCCACCGAAAAGATCTAGCTTAAGGGTCCGCGTTTATCGACAACTGGGAGTCATTATGGCTTTTCGTTTGTACAGCAACGATCTGCAGGACGGCGGCACAATGCCGCAGACGCAGGTCTTCAACGGCATGGGCTACCACGGCGATAACCTGTCGCCGCACCTGGCCTGGGACGGCGTGCCCGCCGGCACCAAAAGCTTCGTCGTCACCCTGTACGATCCCGATGCCCCGACCGGCTCTGGCTGGTGGCACTGGGTGGTGGCCAATATTCCGGCCGACGTGCGCGAGCTGCCGCAGGGCGCAGGCTCCGGTAAAGCGCCGCTGCCGAGCGCCGCGCTGCAAACCCGTACCGACTTCGGCTCAGCCGGTTACGGCGGCGCAGCGCCGCCGAATGGCGAAAGCCACCGCTATCAGTTCACCGTGCATGCGCTGGACGTAGAAAGCATTGAGGTGGATGAAGGTTCCAGCGGCGCGCTGGTGGGCTTTAACGTGCATTTCCACAGCCTCGGCAGCGCCACGCTGACAGTGATGTTCAACTGATCTCCCACCCATAAAAAAGCGCGGCTCAACCGAACCGCGCTTTTTCCATACTCGTCTGACCGCCGAATTACTTCGCCAGCACGCTGACCCACATCGGGCCTTTGCCCACCGGATAACGTGCCAGCGTGGTCAGCTCGCCGCTGGCCTGGTCAATTTCATGCACCGCGATGTGATCGGACTTCTGGCCGGACGAAATCACGAAGCGGCCGCTGTGATCGATATTGAAACCGCGCGGCTGCGTTTCGGTCGGATAATAGCCGACCACGCTCAGCGTGCCGCCGTCTTCGGAAACGCTGAAGAGGGTCAGAATGCTGGCGGTGCGATCGCTGGTGTACAGGAAACGGCCGTTCGGCGTGATATGAATGTCCGCCGCCCAGCGGGTGCCGTCGAAGTCGGCCGGCATGATATCCAGCGTCTGCGTCACGGTGTATTTGCCGCCGTTTTCCGAAATGGCCAGCACGTCCACCGTGCCGTTCAGCTCATTGACACAGTAGGCGAACTTGTCGTTGTGGTGGAATGCCATATGGCGCGGACCGGCGCCGGCGGCGATATCCACCGCCTCCTGCACGTGCGGCGTCAGCTGGCCCGCCAGGCTCAGGTTGAACAGGCGGATGCGGTCCTCTTTCAGACACGGCACCAGCACCAGTTGGTTGGTCGGGTCGATGTTCGCCGAGTGCGGCGCGTTCAGGCCGTCAATCTGCTGAATAGGCGCCGTCACCACGCCGTCGTGGCCGATCGGGCTGATGCTGGCGCAGTTGCCGCTGTAGGAGGCGGAGAACAGGTAACGCCCCTGCAGATCGGTGGAGATATGGGTCGGGCTGCCCGGCAACGGCGCCATGCCCGCCTGCTGCAGCGTGCCGTCCGCCTCGATGCGGTAGCTGACGATGCCGAACGCCGGACGCACGCCGACGTACAGGTGGGTCTTGTCCGGATGAAGGGTCATCGGCTGCACCTGGCCCGGCACGTCAACGGTTTGCAGCAGCGCCAGCGCGCCGGCGTCGTCCAACTGCCAGACGTGGATCTGCTGGCTCTCCGGGCTGGCAACATAAACGATTTGCTTCATGTGTTCTCCTTGCAAAGGGTAAAAGAGGAACCGGTTTCAGGCCGTTCGATTGCTCCTAGCTTACCGCACATCCGTCGCATGGCAACCCTGCTTAGCACCGGATGTTCACGCGGTTTTCTCCGTTGGCTATCCGGTGTACCATCGGATTAATTTTATGGCTAACAATAACGAGAACCCTATGAGCTACCGCGTCATCGCCCTCGATCTTGACGGCACCCTGCTGGACAATCAAAAACGCATCTTACCGCAGTCGCTGGAAGCGCTTGCGCAGGCGCGCGCCGCAGGCGTCCAGGTGGTGGTGGTCACCGGCCGCCATCACGTCGCCATCCATCCGTTCTACCAGGCGCTGCAGATAGACACGCCGGCCATCTGCTGCAACGGCACCTACCTGTATGATTTTCAGCAGAAAAAGGTGCTGGCCGCCGATCCGCTGGCGAAAGATCAGGCCAAGCAGGTGCTGCAGATGCTCAAACAGACCGACATTCACGGGCTGATGTACGTTGACGACGCCATGCTGTATCAGGAACCGAGCGGCCACGTGACCCGCTCGCTGGCCTGGGCCGAAACCCTGCCGGCGGCACAGCGCCCAACGCTGCTGCAGGTCGGCAGCCTGGCGCAGGCGGCCGACGACGCGCAGGCGATCTGGAAATTCGCCACCTCGCACGCCGATATTCCGGCGCTGCGCGAGTTTGCCGACACGGTGGAGAAAGAGCTGGGGCTAGCGTGCGAATGGTCCTGGCACGATCAGGTGGATATCGCCAAAGGCGGCAACAGCAAAGGCAAGCGCCTGCGCCAATGGGTGGAATCGCAGGGACTGAGCATGGATCAGGTGGTGGCGTTCGGCGACAACTACAATGATATCAGCATGCTGGAAGCGGTCGGTTTGGGCGTGGCGATGGGCAACGCCGATGACGCGATCAAGGAACGCGCCGATCTGGTGATCGCCGATAACCTGCAGCCGGGCATCGCCGAGGTGATCCGCACCCGCGTACTCTAGTCTTTTCGCCCTCCCGCCGGGAGGGCCTGTCTTAGCGGCTCTCGCGGCTGATCGACACGCTCTTCACCTGCGCGTACAGCCACTGCCCGGGGCGGATCGCCAGTTCGTCTCGCGCCCACGGCGTGATGCGCGCCCACAGCACGTGTTCCCCGACCGCCAGCTTCACTTCCACCTGCCCGCCCACATCCAGACACTCGCTGACCTTGGCCGGCAACACGTTGCGAATGCTGCTGTTGACCGGCGGTTGCAGCACCAGCGAGACGTCGGCGGCATTGATGCGAATGCGCAGCTGAGTGCCCAGTTCGGCGTCGATGCCGCTGACCCACAGCCGCTGATCGCCGAGCGCCAGCGCGGTCATGGCATAGCGTTGATGATGCTCAATCACGCTGACGCGCAGCACGCTGCTCTGATCTTCACGCTGCAGCCACGGCCGCAGCGCGCTGCTGGCCCAGACGGCTTCCAGCCCGCCGAACGCGCGCACCTCGCCGCGATCCAGCACCATCACCTGCTCGGCCAGACGCAGGATCTCGTCCAGGCTGTGGCTGACGTAGAGGATAGGGATGTTGACGTCCTGCGCCAGCCGCTCCAGATACGGCAGCAGCTCGCGTTTGCGCGGCAGATCGAGCGAGGCCAGCGGTTCGTCCATCAGCAGCAGTTCCGGCGCGGTCAGCAGCGCGCGGCCGATCGCCACCCGCTGTTTTTCACCGCCGGAGAGCGTCAGCGGCAGCCGATTGAGCAGCGGCCCGATGCCCAACAGCTCGACAATAGTATTGAACTGCGCGCGCATGCCGGCCGCCATGCCGTACTGCAGGTTGCCGCGCACCCGATAATGCGGGAACAGGCGCGCATCCTGAAATACATAGCCGATACGGCGCTTTTCCGGCGGCAGGCAGAGGCCCGCGGCGGTATCCACCAGCGTGCGGCCATTGAGCGCGATGCGCCCCTGTTGCAAACGGGTCAGGCCGCCGATGGCGTTGATCAGGGAAGTTTTGCCCGCGCCGGACAGGCCGAAAATCGCGGTGATGCCCTGCGCCGGCAAATCGGCGCGGACGTTGAGATTAAGGTCGCCCAGCTGCTGCGAGAAATCCAGCTCCAGCATTTACACCCCCATCCGTTTGCGGCCCCAGCGGGCCAGCCATTCGGACACCATCAGGGAAGCCAGCGACAGCACGATGGCGATCGCGCACAGACGCGCGGCGGCGGCTTCCGCCCCCGGCGTTTCGATCAGCGTATACATCGCCAGCGGAATGGTGCGGGTTTCACCGGGAATGTTGGAGACAAAGGTAATGGTGGCGCCGAACTCCCCCAGCGAACGGGCAAAGGCCAGCACCACGCCGACAATGACGCCGGGCAGCGACAGCGGCAGCGTGATGGTGAAAAACACCCGCCACGGGTTGGCGCCCAGCGTGCGCGCCGCCTGCTCCAGCCGGGTATCCACCGCCTCCAGCGCCAGCCGGATGGCACGCACCATCAGCGGAAACGCCACCACCGCCGATGCCAGCGCGGCGCCGCGCCAGCTAAAGCTGAAGCTGAAGCCGAACCAGTCGTACAGCCACTCGCCGATGACGCCGCGCCGCCCCATGGCGATCAGCAGCAAATAGCCGACCACCACCGGGGGCAGCACCAGGGGCAGGTGAATGACGCCGTCCAGCAGCGCCTTGCCGGGAAAGCGGCAACGCACCAGCACCCAGGCCATCAGAATGCCGAACGGCAGGCTGCAGACCACCGCCAAACCGGAGACTTTCAGGCTCAGCTCAACCGCCTGCCACTCGTACTCACTCAGGATCATTTACGCGGGGTGAATCCATAATGTTCAAAAATAGCGGCGGCTTCCGGGCCCTTCAGATAGGTATAGAAAGCGCTGACCGTCGGATTTTGACGATCTTTCACCATCGCCATCGGATATTCAACAGGTTTGTGGCTGTCTTCCGGGAACACGCCTACCACTTTCACCTTGTCGCTGGCGACCGCGTCGGAGCCGTAGACGATGCCGAGCGGCGCTTCACCGCGCTCCACCAGCGCCATCGCGCTGCGCACGTTGTTGGCGCGCGCCAGTTTCGGCTCCAGCGCGCTCCAGGCGCCCAGATGCTCCAGCGCCTCTTTGGCGTAGATGCCGGCCGGCACGTGATCCGGATCGCCCACCGCCAGGCGGCCGCCGCTGAGCAACTTGGCCCAGTCGGTCTGCTTGTCGATGGCGATCTTGTCTTGTTTATCGCTCTTGGCGGCGATCAGCACCAGCTCGTTGCCCAGCAGCGTGTAACGGGTGTCTTTCACCATCTGCTGCTTGTCGATGGCGTAATCCATCCACTGCTGATCGGCGGAGATGAACAGATCGGCCGGGGCGCCCTGCTCAATTTGGCGCGCCAGCGTAGAAGACGACGCGAAGGAGGAAACCACCTGCACGTCCTTGCCTTTTTGATATTGGGTGGCGATGTCCTGCAGCGCGTTGGTCAGCGACGCGGCGGCGAACACGGTGATCTTTTCCGCCGCCGAGGCCTGAGCCACCAGGCCCGATGCCAACACGATCCCGCCAACCCATTGGGTCCATTGCTGTTTCATTGTTTTTCTCCGCAAGTTAACGTGCACTATCACTCTTCGTTATATAAAAAATAATATAACGTGGCGCGAAAGCTTGTCATGCGGTTTATCGGCAAAGCGTGAGATAACTTGAGGAATGCCCGCCGGGCGATGCCGACGGGTATCGGGATAGGGAACGGTCAGTGCTGGGTGCGGTTTTCTTTCGAACGGCCCACTTTGGAGAAGACGTTGAACACTTCGCCAAAACCGTAGATCAGACCGAGAATGAGCGCCATGACCACCGGCACCATCACCACGGCGAATAACAGACTTTTCAATAATTCCAACATGATAGCCTCGCTTAACTGCCCATTGAGCGGCAAATGCCTTTCACCGCATATCGGGTTATTCTAACCCAAAAAAATCGCTAAAACCGGAGTTATTTTAGCCAGCGAGGCGAAATTGTGATCGGCCAAACGTGCCCTTTTGACCGATCTCATCCTGCCGCGGGGTAATAGATCAGCGGCGGCGCATAGCCGTCGGGCGCCGCCAGCCGGGCCTCCACCCCGTATACCGCGCGAATGTGCTCCGGCGTCAGCGCCTGCTGCGGCGTGCCCGCCGCACAGATCCCGCCCCGCTGCAGCAGCGCGACCCGATCGCAATAACAGGCCGCCAGATTCAGATCGTGCAGCGTCACCACCACGCTGAGCTTCAGCCGCCGCAGCAATGCCATAAACTGCTGCTGATGAGCGATATCCAGGTGGTTGGCGGGTTCGTCCAGCAGCAGCCACGGCGTTTGCTGCGCCAGCGCGCGCGCCAGGTGCACCCGCTGCTGTTCACCGCCGGACAGCCGCTGCCAATCGCGATCGGCCAGGTGGCTGATGCCCACCTGCTCCATCGCCTGCCCGGCGAGGCGGCGATCCTCGGTACCAAAACCGCGCCAGCGGCCGATATGGGCCAGACGCCCCAACAATACCGCCTCCTTCACCGGCAGCGCGAAGGTGCCGGGGGCGGATTGCTCGAGAAAAGCGATGCGCCTGGCGCGTTCCCGCGCGGAAAACGCGGCGATCTCGCGCCCTTCCAGCCAAACGCGGCCGCCGGCGGCGGGCTGCAGCCCGGCCAACAGCTTGAGCAGCGTGGATTTACCGCTGCCGTTGACGCCGAGCACGCCGGTGATCTCACCGGGCAAGGCGCAGAAACTGAGGTTTTCCAGCACCGTGCGCGCGCCCACTCGCCAACTTACCCCCTCGGCGCACAGACCGGATTGCGTTTTTTCAACCGTCATGCATTGACCTTCCGATACAGCAACAGCAGGAATACCGGCACTCCCAATAGCGCCGTCAACACGCCGACCGGCAGTTCGCGCGGAGCAAACAGCGTTCTGGCCAGCGTGTCCGCCGCCACGGCGAACAAAGCGCCGCACAGCGCGCTGGCCGGCAACAGCTGACGATGCCGCGAGCCGACCAGCCGCCGGGCGACGTGCGGCACCGTCAACCCGATAAACCCCACCGCGCCGCTGAACGCGACGATCGTCGCCGTTAGCGCGGTGGTCGCCACATACAGCAGCAGCTTCAGCGGGGCCACCGCCACCCCCAGCGAAGCGGCGGTCACGCCGCCGAACGCCAGCGCGTCCAGCTCACCCGCCCGCAGCCAGCAAAGCAGCAGCGTCGCCGCCAGCGCCAGCCCGCACAGCCCGACCTGTGGCCAGCGCGCGTCGCTGAACGATCCCAGCAGCCAGAACATCACGCCGCGCGTGGCGTTGGCGTCTGCCTGCCAGAGGGTGATCAGCGAAGTCAGTGCGGAGAGCAGTTGCGTCACCGCCACCCCGGCCAGAATAAACAGCGTGGACTCCCCCTGCAGCGAACGCCCGGCCAGCAACATCACCAGCGCAAACGCCCCCAGCGCGCCGCTAAACGCCCCGCCGGACACCGACAGCAGGCCGCCCCCCAGCCCCAATACCAGCACCGTCACCGCCCCCACGCCCGCGCCGGAGGAGATCCCCAGCACCCAGGGATCGGCCAGCGGGTTGCGGGTCAGCGACTGCAGCACGGTGCCCGCCAGCGCCAGCCCGGCGCCGGCCAGCGCCGCCAGCAGCGCGCGCGGCATCCGCAGCGACCAGATGATGCGCTGATACACCTCGGCATCGGTCTGCGCACCGCCGCTAACGCCGAGCACGATGCGCCAGGCGTCGTGCCACGCGATCGGCGCAGGCCCCGACAAGGTGGCGCTCAGCAGGGCCATCGGCAGCGCCGCCGCCAGCAACAGCAGCCAGCCGGCCTCACGGCCGGGCAGTAACCGCCGGCTCATGCTATTTCCAGCCTGCGATCACATAGTCGTCCAACAGCTGCCACACCGTCCCCGCCTCGCTGAAACCGGCCTGCCTAAGGGCCGCGAGCTGGAAATCCACCGGCGTCGGCGGCGGCACCGGGCGGCCGGCGAACAGCGCCTCACGCTCGGCCTGATAAGCGGCCAACGCCGGTAATTGCAGCGCGCCGGCGAACCAGCGATCCCAATCCTCGACGCCGTTGTACCAGGCGCGTTGCTGGGTCTGCTCATCGTGCCGCTCGGCCAACGCCTTCAGCCGTGGCTGACGGTGGTCATAGCGCTGATGATCGGCATTGAGGAATACACCGCCGTCGGCCAACAGCCCGGCGACGTTGCGGTACAGCGCCAGTTGCTGCTCCGGCATCAGCCAGTGCAGCGCCGTGCTGGACACCGCCGCCTGCGGCGCGGGGCCGGACAGCGCGGAAAAACAGGCAGGATCCGCCAGATCGGCCTGCAGAATGCGGATCCGATCGCCATACTCCGCCAGTGCGCCGCGCGCCACCGCCAGCAGCAACGGATCGAGATCGATGGCGGTTACCCTGGCCTGCGGAAAGCGCTGCAAAATGCGCAGGCTCAGCGATCCCGGGCCACAGGCTAGATCCACCACGTGAAAATCCTGGCCGGCGGCCAGCGCCAGCACCTCCAGCTGGGCGTTAAAACGCGCTTCCCGCTCGGCGATGTAGGCCGCCTGCTGGCGATCCCAGGAGTCCAGCAGCGAAGATAATGAAACGGCAGTCATATCAAGGTTCCTTGTTGGAAAAAGTCGCAGCCTGCGGCGGCAAGGCCGCCAGGCCTCGAATCAAACGGCCCAGCGCCGCCACGGTGCGGGCGGAAGGGTCCATGTCGTAACCGGGGAGGATCACGTAGCGCCGCTGACGCACGGCGCGCAGCGTAGCGGTCAGCGGGTGATGCTCCAGAAAGGCGATCTTGTCGGCCGCGCTGTCGCCGAAGCCGCCGCGCGGCAGATCGCCAAGCACGATCGCATCCGGATCGCGGGCGGCGATAACCTCCCAGGATACCGTCGGCCACAGCTCGGGCAGATCGCCGAACAGGTTCTCGCTGCCGACGCTTCGGCTCAGCAAACCTGGTGCGCCGCAGCAGCCCGCCACGTAGGGCGTCTGCGTGCCGGCATACCACCACAGCAGACGTAAATGCGGCAGCGGCGCGCGCTGCGCCTCAAACGCCTGGAGTTGCCCACGTAGCCGCGCGATCAGCGCTTCACCGCCGCGGCTGACGTTGAAAATGCGCGCCAGCTCCCGCAGCTCGGTGAAGATGTCTTCAAACGTCAGCGCAGCGGCGATCGCGCTTTGCTGGCCGCTGCAGGCGCCGGGAGAGAGGTAAGTGCCGATGCCCCATTCCGCCAGCCGCGTCCGATCGGGCGTTTCCGGGCTGTGCAGCCAGTAATAGCTGGCCGAATAGACAAAATCCGGCCGCATCAGCAGCAACGCTTCCGCCGTGGGCGGCGCCGGGCTGGTGGGCGCCCGCAGCGCATCGGCCGACGCCGTCGGCGCGGGATCGCGCATGCGGTCATACCCGACCACGCCGATTGCACGGGCGGCCAGCCCCAGCGCCAGCAGGTTTTCCAGCGCCGGATTGGCATAAACCAGCACCCGCTGCGGCGGCTGCGGGTAATCGCGCGTGACCCCGCAATTTTGCAGGCTGACGCTATCGGCACGCAGCGGCACGCCCCCGCCCAACCCCAGGGCGCACAACAACAGGCAAAGCCGGCGTTTCACGCCGTCAGAACCTGACCGACACGAAGGTTTCATAGCTGCGCGGCGGCGCGATCAGCGCCTGATCCGGGTAGGTGCGCTGATAGGCGTACAGCTGGTTGGTGGCGTTGCGAATGCGGAAACCGACATCGACGATCGGCGTCAACTGATAATCCACCGCCAGATCGAGCGTGGTGTACGCGCGCATCTTGCGCTGGTTGGCGTCGTCGTTATAACTGCTGCCGACGTAGCGCAGCGAAGAAGCCAGCCCCAGGCGCGCCGTCGCCTGATAATGCACGCTGAGGTTGGCGGTCCAGTCCGGGATATAGGCCGGGCGATTGCCGTTGTAGCTGCGCAGCGGGCTACCGCCGCGATAGTCGTCGTAGCGGGCGTGCGTGTAGGCGGCATTGCCGGCCAGCTCCCAACGATCGTCGGGACGCAGCACCACGCCAAGCTCGATGCCGCGCGACGTCTGCCTGCCTACCGCGTTCAACGCATCCGGCCGCTGCGCGTCGGGCACAAACAGGTTGTCCTTGCGCAGTTCGTACAGCGCCAGCGTCGCCTCTCCCTTGTTATCCCAAAACTGCCCTTTGGCGCCGGCCTCCCACTGGCGCGCTCGCGTCAGCGGCAGATCGGTCTGCGTCGGGCTGAGGAAGAACAGATCGTTGCCCGGCTCCTGGCCGGTGGTGTAGTTGGCGTAAAGCGTGAGGTTATCGGTCAGTGCATAGCTGGGGCCCAGGCTCCAGGTGCTGAAAACGTAGGTGCGCGCGCGGCTCTCTTCCTGCGGCCCCTGGAAGCGCCAATCCATGTTCATATGGTTGTAGCGCAGCTGGCCCAGCAGCGCTAAACGCTCGGTCAGGCTGAAGCGGTCTTCAAGAAAGGCAGCGTACTGATTCTGAGTGACGTGGCGCACCGGCGCACGCTGGCTGGCGGTGCCCTGAGCGAACGGCTCTCTGGGCGGCGCGCCGAGCGGCACGTCCTCGGAGCCGGGGAAACCGTTGGAGTAGTACTGAAAATGCCGCTTGCTCAGATCGAAGCCGACCAGTAACCGATTATCGAAACCGGCGATAGCGCGATCGAACACCAGCGAACTGCGGTTGCCGATCAGATCGTCGTCGTGCGCCAGAGCGCCGAAAGAGTCGCGGTTGACGTCGCCGGGCCGGGCCGCCGCCGCGACGCGGAAACGCTCGACGTTGCGCCATTCGCGAAAACCGCTGTAGTAATAGAATTGGTTATGCCACTCCACTTCGGGCGTCATAAACCAGTCCAGACTGGCCTGAAATGCGGTGGCGTTGCTCTGGATACGGCTGTCGGTCAGGTTGTTGTAATTGATATCGCGCAGCTCGCCGGCAATGCGCCCATTCAGCAGCGGCGTGCCGTAGTAAGGATTGTTGGTGCGGTTGAGCATGCGGTCCAGGCTCAGCGTCAGCAGCGCATCGTCCGTCAATTTAAACAGCAGCGAGCCGGATACCCGCTTCTGCCGATCGCGTTCATACTGCACGTTGCTGCCGCTGTCGTTGCCGCTGACGTCCAACCGGTACGCCATCACATCGTCCACCAGCGCGCCGCCGGCACCCAGATGCAAACGCTGGCTGCGGTAGCTGCCGAGGCCATAATCGAGCTCGAACGGCTGCCGGTTGAAGGTCGGCCGCCGCGAGATCAGGTTGACGCTGCCGCCTGCGGCGCTCAGCCCGTTCAAGGCCGACCCCGGCCCACGCAGCACCTCGATGCTGTCGTAATGCGCCGGATCGCCCAGTTGCAGCGTACTGCCGGGCATCTCTACGCCGTTATACAGCCAGGCGATCGGCCGAAAACCGCGTGCGGAAAAGTTGTTGGACAACGTTGGCGAAGCGACGCCGGACAGACCGGTAGCGTGCTCGACGGCGGCGGCCAGCGAACGATCGCCCCGCTGTTGGATCGCCCGCGCGCTGATAATATCGACGCTGCGCGGCGTCTCCCGAGCGGTCAGCCCGATCTGCGAAGCGCTGCGGCTCACGGCGTTCAACGCATCGTAACGCCCGGCGGGGGCCGCCGCCTCCACGGTGAGCTGTTCTTCACACCCCGTGGCATTGCGGGCTTTATCGCAGTCGGCGGCGAAAGCCAGCGGCGCTGTCAGTGCGCCGCCGATCCATGCGGCGGCAAGACATAAAGATTTTTTGGGCGTGCCAAGACGCCGGCGTGTCGTACTCATGTGGAGCATCCCTGTGGTGAAATAAAAACCGGCCGCAGCCGGCGTAAAGCCTTATTGTTTTTCTGTTATGTTATATTATTACAATATTACAATACCAGTCTTTATTGCCCCACTCTCCCACGCACGGCGTTTGGCGCTTTGCCGCCAAATCGGCGACAATACGGTTTTTGCCGTCGACAGGATGCGCTATGCAGGCCGAAATTCTTCTGACTCTCAAACTCCAGCAAAAGCTGTTCGCCGATCCGCGCCGCATCGCGCTGCTGAAACAGGTGCAGCACACCGGCTCCATCAGCCAGGGCGCCAAACTGGCGGGCATCAGCTACAAAAGCGCCTGGGACGCCATCAATGAGATGAACCAACTGGCGGAACACACGGTGGTGGAACGCGCCACCGGCGGCAAAGGCGGCGGCGGCGCGCATCTGACGCACTACGGCCAACGGCTGATCCAGCTGTATGACCTGCTGGGCCAGGTGCAGCAAAAAGCCTTCGACGTGCTGCAGCAGGACGATCTGCCGCTCGACAGCCTGCTGGCGGCCATCTCGCGCTTCTCGCTGCAAACCAGCGCGCGCAATCAGTTCTTCGGCACCGTGATCGAACGCGATCATCAGCAGGTGCAGCAGCACCTGGCGATTTTGTTGAACGACGGCACCACTCGCCTGACGGCGGCCATCACCCAGCAAAGCGCCGACCGGCTGCAGCTGGTGCCCGGCAAAGAGGTGCTGGCGCTGATCAAAGCGCCCTGGGTGCGGTTAAGCGTCGAGACGGGGGAGCATACCGGTGCGGATAACGCGCTGGCGGGCGTGGTAGCCGGCATTCAGCCGGGGGCCGAACACAGCGAGGTGCTGGTGACGCTGGCGGGGGGCGAAACCCTGTGCGCCACCCTGACGACGGCGGAGTTGCAGCGCCTGCAGCTGAGCGTCGGTACCGCCGTACACGCCCTGTTCAACGCCGACCACGTGATTATCGCCACGTTGTGTTAAGCGCAACGTAACGTTGCGTTTTTGCTGATTGACATCACCGTGCAATGCGCCTATTTCTAAGGCAAATAATTGCAAAAAAAGGAACAGGTGATGTCGTCGTTGCACATTTCGCAAGGTTCATTCCGCTTAAGCGATACCCGTACCCTGACGCTGGATGCACTGGCGATCCAGGCCGGCGACAGCTGGGCCTTCGTCGGCGCCAACGGCAGCGGCAAATCCGCCCTGGCGCGCGCGCTGGCCGACGAACTGGTTCTGCTGAGCGGTGAACGCCGCAGCGACTTTCAGCATGCGGTGCGCATCTCCTTCGAACAGCTGCAAAAAATGGTCAGCGACGAGTGGCAACGCAACAACACCGACCTGCTCAGCGCGGACGAGGACGATACCGGCCGCACCGCGGCGGAGATCATTCAGGAAGAGGTGAAAGACGCCGCGCGCTGTGAGCGGCTAGCCGCGCAGTTCGGCATCACCGCCCTGCTGACCCGCCGCTTTAAATACCTCTCCACCGGCGAAACGCGCAAGACCCTGCTGTGCCGGGCGCTGATGCCCGAGCCTGACCTGCTGATCCTCGACGAACCCTTCGACGGGCTGGACGTGCACTCGCGCGCACAGCTCGCCGCGTTGCTGAGCGAGCTTTCCTCCCAGGGCCAGACCGTGGTGCTGGTGCTCAACCGGTTCGACGAAATACCGGATTTTGTCCGGCAGGTGGGCGTGCTGGCGGACTGCACCCTAACCAGCCGCGGGCCGCGCAGCCAGGTGATGGCGGACGCGCTGGTGGCGCAGCTGGCGCACAGCGAAAACCTCAGCGGGCTGGCGCTGCCGGAAACCGAGGATCCGACGCAAAAAGTAGCCCTGCCGACGGACCGGCCGCTGATCGTCCTGCGCGACGGCGTGGTCAGCTATAACGATCGGCCGATCCTCAATCACCTCAACTGGCAGGTTAACCCCGGCGAGCACTGGCAAATCGTCGGTCCGAACGGCGCCGGAAAATCCACGCTGCTCAGCTTGATCACCGGCGATCATCCACAGGGCTACAGCAACGATCTGACGCTGTTCGGCCGCCGTCGCGGCAGCGGGGAAACCATCTGGGAGATCAAGCGCCATATCGGCTACGTCAGCAGCAGCCTGCATCTGGATTATCGCGTCAACACCAGCGTGCGCAACGTGGTGCTGTCGGGGTTCTTCGATTCGATCGGCATTTATCAGGCGGTCTCGGATCGTCAGCGGCAGCTGACCGAGCAATGGCTGGCGCTGCTCGGGCTCGACGGCGCGCGCGGTGATGCCCCGTTCCATAGCCTTTCCTGGGGCCAACAGCGGCTGGCGCTGATCGCCCGTGCGCTGGTGAAACACCCGGCGCTGCTGATCCTCGACGAACCGCTGCAAGGGCTGGATCCGCTCAATCGCCAGCTGGTGCGCCGCTTCATCGACGTGCTGATCGGCCAGGGCGCCACCCAGTTGCTGTTCGTTTCGCACCATGCCGAAGACGCGCCGCAGTGCATCACTCACCGCCTCAGCTTCGTGCCCGACAGCGAGGGCGGCTACGGCTATCAACACCAGCGGCTGGAGGCGGCCTCCGCCTGAAACGCGGCGTAAACATATCCGGCAACACTTCACCGCAGCACATCACATTTGGCCTTTTATCATAGAAAGAAAGAAGGCCATTTTCTGGAGACGCCATGTCCGCTGCGTTGATTATCATCGACCTGATCGAGGATCTGATCGGGCCCAAAGGGCGCGCCAACCACTGCCGTGAACAGGTGGTGGCAACCCACCTGCTCGCTAACGTCAATGCCGCCACGGCCTATGCCCGGGTGCGAAAAATTCCGGTGATCTGGGTGCGGGTGGGATTCGCCGACGATTATCATGATATCCCGCCCCACTCGCCGTTGTTCAACCATCTCAAGCAGATCGGTGCGCTGCGGCTAAATGGCCCGGGCTGCCGCTGGGTGCCCGAACTGCATCAGGAAGAGACCGATCTGCAGTTTGAAAAAACGGCGGTTAGCGCCTTCTCCGGTAACAATTTGTTAGCCTGGCTGCGGCAACATCGGTGCCACCATTTGCTGCTGGCGGGTATCAGTACACCGCTCGCCATCGAGAGCACCGCGCGTCAGGCGCACGACGCCGGCTTCCAGGTGACCGTACTGCACGATCTGTGCGCAGCCCCTACGCAGGAGATCCACCAGCAGAGTCTGGATACCCTGCAAAACCTGGCCGAAATCACCCGTTCGCAGGCATGGATGAAAGGCTGACCCGCATCGCCGCCGATCGTGTGGGCCGGCATCATGCACGAATGCATCACTGCCCCGACCTTTAGCGTCATCCTGGTGTGCTACTATCCGCTCTAGCGCTCAATTTCGCCATCATCGCACGCCGCAAAGGCGCTGAGCGCCGTGTACATATTTTAAAGGGACATATTATGTGGGGCGTACTGGCTGCTTCGTTATTTTTCTTGCCGTTTAACCGGCTGATAGCCTGGGTGATCCTGGCCGCCTCAGCGGGTATGGGGCTTTATCATGGGGTACTGACGCCGCTCAGCCTGAGTTATCTGCTGGCGATCGTAGCGCTAGCGGGGTTGCGTCACCATTTTCGCGCGCAGCGCAATCTGGCGATCGCGCTCGAAGGATTGGTGGTCGCCGGCTGCGTGGCGCTGTTCTTGCATCTGGTGCCGGGCATCCACAACCAGCTGATGATCGACGGCGAAAGAGCTGGCCCGCTCAGCGCGCCGTTCACCATGTATTACAACTTCGATAAGGCGATGGTGCCCTTCCTGCTGTTCGCCTGCTTACCCACGCTGTTTTCCGCCGAACCCGGCGGCAACGCCGGCAAAGCGGGCTGGATTGCGCTGCTGCTGGCCGTGCCGGCGCTGTTGCTGCTAGCCGTGGCGCTGGGCGGCTTAAAAATCGAGCTGCATGCGCCCGCCTGGATCCTGCCCTTCGTCATGGCGAACCTGTTTTTCGTCTGCATGGCCGAGGAAGCGCTGTTTCGCGGCTACCTGCAGCAGCGCCTCAGCCAGTGGCTGGGCGCCTGGCCGGCGCTGATCGTCGCCTCCCTGGTGTTCGGCGCCGCACATTTGGCGGGCGGTATGCTGATGGTGATCTTCGCAACCCTCGCCGGGGTGATCTACGGCCTGGCGTGGATGTGGAGCGGCCGTCTGTGGGTGCCGATTCTGTTCCATTTCGGGCTTAATCTGACCCATCTGCTGTTCTTCACCTACCCGCTGTATCAGCATTCTTAACGGCTGACGCCGGCAGAGAGCCCCTCTCTGCCGGCTGGTCGGGTGAAAACGCTATCACCAGCACCTCACCGTATGACCTCAATCATGCCGCCCCCTGCTTTTCTCCACCCATCCAGCGCTTTTTAATGAAGTGTAAACGATTCCATTTTTCGCGTTAGATCACCTTTTTACCGTCGCGAGCGTGCTATCTTTTTGCGCAATGACTTCTCCCTGTTCAGCAACGGGCGTATTAAAACGGTAATTGGAAGCGATTACACCCTTGTCGACGCCAATAAGGAACCGTATGACGGAATTTAACCCTATCGACCATCCGCACCGCCGCTTTAACCCGCTGAGCGGCCAGTGGGTGCTGGTCTCACCGCACCGCGCCAAGCGCCCCTGGCAGGGCCAGCAGGAGACTGTCCCCACGGAAACGCTGCCGGCGCACGATCCCGACTGTTTCCTGTGCCCGGGCAACGCGCGCGTCACCGGCGATCGCAATCCGGAATATCGCGGCACCTATGTCTTTACCAACGATTTCGCCGCACTGATGAGCGATACGCCGCCGGCGCCCGACAGCCACGATCCGCTGATGCGCAGCCAGAGCGCGCGCGGCGTCAGCCGGGTGATCTGCTTCTCTCCCGATCACAGCAAGACTCTGCCCGAACTGACGCTGCCGGCGCTGGAGCAGGTGGTCACCACCTGGCAGGCGCAAACCGAGGAGCTGGGCAAGCACTACCCCTGGGTGCAATTGTTCGAAAACAAAGGCGCGGCGATGGGCTGCTCCAACCCGCACCCGCACGGGCAGGTCTGGGCCAACAGTTTTCTGCCGAACGAGGCCGAGCGCGAAGATCGCCTGCAACACGACTATTTCCGGGAACATGCCTCCCCGCTGCTGCTGGATTATGCGCAGCGCGAGCTGGCCGCAGGCGAACGCATCGTGGTGAACACCGAACACTGGCTGGCGGTGGTGCCCTACTGGGCCGCCTGGCCGTTTGAAACGCTGCTGCTGCCGAAAACGGCGGTGCAGCGCATCACCGATCTCAGCGCGGCGCAGAGCCGCGATCTGGCGCTGGCGCTGAAGAAGCTGACCAGCCGCTACGACAACCTGTTCCAGTGTTCTTTCCCCTATTCGATGGGATGGCACGGCGCGCCGTTCAACGGCGCCGACAACCGACACTGGCAGCTGCACGCCCATTTCTATCCGCCGCTGCTGCGTTCAGCCAGCGTGCGTAAATTTATGGTCGGTTACGAGATGCTGGCGGAAACCCAGCGCGATCTGACCGCCGAACAGGCCGCAGAGCGTTTGCGCGCCGTCAGCGATATTCATTACCGTGAAGCCGGAGCCCAAGCATGAGCCTGAAACCGCTTACCCATTCCCTGTTTACCGAACACTTCGGCTACGCGCCGGCGTTGACCATCCAGGCGCCGGGGCGGGTGAATTTGATCGGCGAGCATACCGATTACAACGACGGCTTCGTGTTGCCCTGCGCCATCGATTACCAAACCGTCATCGCCTGCGCCAAGCGCGACGACCGCCAGATCCGCGTACTAGCCGCCGATTATCAGAATCAGCAGGATCAATTCTCGCTCGACGAGCCGATCGTCAACCACCCCGATCAGCGCTGGTCCGACTATGTGCGCGGCGTGGTGAAACATCTTCAGCGACGCAACCCCGATTTCGGCGGCGCGGATCTGGTGATCGCCGGCAATGTGCCGCAGGGCGCGGGGCTCAGCTCCTCCGCCGCGCTGGAAGTGGCGGTAGGCCAGGCGCTGCAGGCGCTCTATCAGCTGCCGCTGGACGGCGTGGCGCTGGCGCTGAACGGCCAGGAGGCGGAAAACCAGTTCGTCGGCTGCAACTGCGGCATCATGGACCAGCTGATCTCCGCGCTCGGCCGGCGCGACAGCGCTCTGCTGATCGACTGCCGCTCGCTGGAGACCCGTGCGGTGCCGATGCCGGACAGCGTCGCGGTGGTGATCATCAACTCCAATGTGCAGCGCGGGCTGGTGGACAGCGAGTACAACACCCGCCGCAAACAGTGTGAAGAAGCGGCTCGGTTCTTCGGCGTCAAGGCGCTGCGTGACGTCAGCCCGGAACAGTTTGAAGCACGTCAACATCAGTTGGATCCGTTGGTGGCCAAACGCGCGCGCCATGTCATCAGCGAGAATGCCCGCACGCTGGCGGCGGCCGATGCGCTGGCGGCCGGCGATCTGCAACGCATGGGCCGGCTGATGGCGGAGTCCCACGCCTCGATGCGTGACGACTTCGAAATCACCGTGGCGCCAATCGATCGGTTGGTCGAGATTGTCAAAGCGACGATCGGCTCGCGCGGTGGCGTGCGCATGACCGGCGGCGGCTTTGGCGGTTGCATCGTCGCGCTGATGCCACAGGATCTCGTGGAGACGGTGCGTGCCGCCGTGGCGCACGAGTATCCGCGGCAAACCGGCGGATTACAGGAAACGTTCTATGTCTGCCAGGCTTCGCAGGGGGCCGGTACATGCTGACGATGAGCACGGCAGCGGCGCCCGATGGGGAGCCTTATCAGCTGACGCAGCTGCAAAACGCCGCCGGCATGACGGTGACGCTGATGGACTGGGGCGCCACCTGGCTGTCCGCCGTCTTGCCGCTCAAATCCGGTGAAAAACGCGAACTGCTGCTCGGCTGCCGCAGCCCGGCAGACTACCCGCGTCAGGGCGCCTATCTGGGCGCCACCGTCGGCCGTTACGCCAACCGCATCGCCAACGCCAGCCTGCCCATCGATGGGACTCCCCATGCGCTGGCCGCCAATCAGGGCGTCCACCAGCTGCACGGCGGCCCCGACGGTTTTCATGCCCGCCGCTGGCGCCGGGTCCAGCAGGATGCGCAACAGGTCTGCTATGCGCTGCACTCGGCGGAGGGCGATCAGGGTTTCCCCGGCAATCTCGACGTGCAGGTCTGCTACCGTCTGACCCCGGATAATCGTTTGGAAATCAGCTATCTGGCACAGGTCGATCGCCCCTGCCCGGTCAACCTGACCAACCACGCCTATTTCAATCTGGACGGCGCCGGCACCGACGCCCGCGCCCAACGGCTGCAGCTGTTCGCCGATCGCTATCTGCCCGTCGACGCCGAGGGCATTCCCTGCGCCGATCTGACGCCGGTGGACGACAGCGGCATGGATTTTCGTCAGCCGAAAACGCTGCTGCAGGATTTCCTGCGCGATCGCGACCAGCAGCGGGTAAAAGGCTACGATCACGCATTCTTGCTGCACCGCACCTGCGGCGCGCTGGAGAGCCCGGCAGCCCATTTGTGGTCCGCCGACGGCCAGGTGCAAATGAGCGTGTTCACCGACGCGCCTGCACTGCAACTCTACAGCGGCAATTTTCTGGCCGGCACGCCGGCGCGCGATGGCGGCAGCTACGCCAACCATGCCGGCGTGGCGCTGGAGAGCGAGTTTTTGCCGGACAGCCCGCACCATCCCGAGTGGCCGCAGCCGGACTGCTGGCTGCAACCGGGGAGTCGCTACCGCAGCGCCACGCATTATCAGTTTTATCCTATCTGACCCGCTACGCCCCTCGCCGTGCGGCCGGGGGCAATTTGTTATAAATGCTTACCTTTTAGCGCTATCCCCCTACCGGCGCCCACCTTCCCTTATTCCAAAGCGCGCACTACACTCAGGCTACCGTGATAAGCACAACGCCTTGTGCAACGTCACCATTTTCGGCCGATGGCGGCCAATCAATAGCTGAAGGAACACCTATGCGTCTGATTACTGCACTTCCATTGCTGGCGGGCTTAATGCTGAGCACCAATCTGATGGCGGCCGACGCGACGACGGCGACGAAAACGCCTTCTCCGGCGCAGGCCGCCCAACAGAAACGCATGACCGATTGCAACCAGCAGGCATCCACCAAATCGCTGAAAGGCGCCGATCGCTCCACCTTCATGAGCACCTGTCTGAAATCCGAAGGCTCCGCCGCGGCGGGCAAAACCCTGACGCCGCAGCAGCAGAAAATGAAAAGCTGCAACGCCGACGCCAAGACCAAGGATCTGAAGGGCGACGCGCGTAAAACCTTCATGAGCAACTGCCTGAAAAAATCGGCCTGATTTCCCCCACGCCACGGCGCGCCCGGAGCGATTTCGGCGCGCCGTTTCCCCCTCACAGCGCCAGCCTGAACGATTCAGCTTTTTCCTTTCGCCAGCCCTTACTTTGCGGCAAGAAATTGGCTATGGTTAGACACTATCGATTGCCGAGCCCCGGCCCGCGGCAATATAATGATTTTCGTTATCATTGAAATGTCAGATTATTAAGGAGTTAAGCTATGGCTGTAACTAAGCTGGTTCTGGTGCGTCACGGCGAAAGCCAGTGGAACCAAGAAAACCGCTTCACCGGTTGGTATGATGTTGATCTGTCCGACAAGGGCCGCACCGAAGCGAAAGCAGCAGGCAAGCTGTTGAAAGAAGAAGGTTTCACTTTCGACTTCGCTTACACCTCCGTACTGAAGCGCGCGATCCACACCCTGTGGAACATCCTCGACGAGCTGGATCAGGCCTGGTTGCCAACCGAAAAATCCTGGAAGCTGAACGAACGTCACTACGGTGCGCTGCAGGGTCTGAACAAAGCCGAAACCGCTGAAAAATACGGCGACGAGCAGGTGAAGCAATGGCGTCGCGGCTTCGCGGTGACCCCACCTGAGCTGACCAAAGAAGACGAACGTTACCCTGGCCACGATCCGCGCTACGCCTCCCTGACCGAACAAGAGCTGCCGCTGACCGAGAGCCTGGCGCTGACCATCGATCGCGTTATCCCTTACTGGGACGAAGAGATCCTGCCACGCATCAAGAGCGGCGAGCGCGTGATCGTTGCAGCACACGGCAACTCGCTGCGCGCGCTGGTGAAATACCTGGATAACCTGAGCGAAGACGAAATCCTCGAACTGAACATCCCAACCGGCGTGCCGTTGGTGTATGAGTTCGATGAGAACTTCAAGCCAACCAAACGTTACTACCTGGGTAACGCCGACGAAATCGCTGCAAAAGCGGCCGCCGTGGCGAACCAGGGTAAAGCGAAGTAATTTCGCCCGTTAACGAAAAAGCCCCCGGTGAAAACCGGGGGCTTTTTTATTACTGTCGCAGCTGCTGCGCCATCGCCTCGTTCACCGCGTCCAGCCGTTCCTGCATCGCCGGATGGGTGCTGAGCCAGGCCGGCAGCGCCCAGTCATCGGTCTTTTCTCGTTCAGGCGCCTGCGCCAACGCGCGATAGATCGCCGCCATTTCTGCCAGCGAACGCCCCTGGCGCTGCATTTCCGCTATCGCAAACGCATCGGCCTCACGCTCCATCCCGCGAGAAAACTGCATCTCATTCACGAAGGACGCGGACTGCAGCAACGTATCGCCGATGCCGCTGACGTCACCCGTCATCCACATCAGCGTCAACGCCACCAGTGACGAACGCACCAGCATGCGCATCGGATGACGATAAGCGTGATGCCCCATTTCGTGCAGCATCACCGCCGCCAAGCCATCGTCGTTTTTCGACAAAGTGACCAGCTCATCGCTGAGCACCAGCGTGCCGTCTGGCAACATAAAGGCGTTCGGCGCACCGGGCGCCGCCATCAACTTCAGCGACAGCGGCGTGCGCTCCTGGCGCATCTCAGGCGGCATCACCTGCCGGAACAGTTGTTGCAACGCCTGCTGCCTCTCGACCGGGAGTGCGGAGGGCGCGAAGCCGCTCTGGTCCAAAAACGTCTGTGTATGCTCGCCCAGCGTCTGTTCCACCGAGGTGGGGATGCGCATGGCGATCTCGCTGCTCGCCCACGGCAGCACCACGTAAACGTAAGCCACTACCGCCAGCAGCGTCATCAGCAGCGCCAGGGCAACGCCGCGTTTATGGCGTTCCAGCCGATGTACCCACCCCGGCGAACGGCGCTGATAGAACCAGCGGCGAAAGGCCGCATCGTCATCCGGCACAAAGCGCGCACCGTCGCTAAAGGTGAGCGTCAGCGGAATATTGCCCAACGCGGCAGAAACGGTGATGTCCGCCAGCGGGATGTAACGCTGTTCATCCTGCCGCTGCAGCGTCACGCCTTCGCCGCTTTCGTTCACCAGTAAACGGGCCGCCTCACGTGCGGCCCGCCCCGGCAATTGATAAGCGCCTTCAAGGATCATCGGCGCCTCAGAAGCTGCCGCCCAGATCCAGCGCCTGCACCGCTTCTTCGGCCACCGCGCTGTTGGCAGTTTCCTGATGCGCAGTAATGTTCAGCAGCGCCAAATCGCCTTCAACCGCCGTGCAAGCCGCCAGATAACGGGCATGGCGCACTTCCGCCACCGGCGCCGCCAAACCGAGCGAGAACAGGGTAATCAGGGTATTGGTGATCAACAATCCCATGTACGGCATCGTTTTCATTGAGGAATGCAGCTTGATGTCGCCGTTCAGCCTTGCCTGGTTAAACAGGTAGTTGCGTTGGGCGACAACCTGGTAACTGCTGGCCACCAGGGCGCCGATCAGCAGCACCACCATCATCAGCAGCAGGCTGCTGATATTGTCCAGCACCAGCACATCAATGGCTTCATTGGTCAACATGCCCATCAACACCATCTGATAGAGGGTAAGGAAGAACGAACCGATGCACACCAGCGCGACCAACATGAACGGCAGGAATATGAGCAGGCCAACCAAGGCAAATTTGATAAAGGCCGATTTCTTCAGTTCGGCAATAAACGGTGTCTTCCCGAAAAACAGGTTATTAACGTACAAGTCATGCTGCAGTGCGCTAATAATGCCGTTTACCGCCGCAAATGCCGGCACGGCCAAAATCAGCGTCAGCACCAGCATAAAAGCAATGGCGTTGATGCTGCCAAGACCGCTGCCAATGCCGAGCAAGACGATCAGACCGACATACAGCCCGATAATCAGCAATAACGGGCAGAACAGTAAAGCCCAATAGGCGCGCCCGGTGCGGCAGACATAATTAAAACGCACGCCGCGATAGCTCGACATAATCGCATTGTAACGCCAGCTGCGGATCACGATCCACGGCAACAGGGCAAGCAACACCAGCAAAGCCAGCAGCCCCAGCAGAGGCGTTATCGCCAGCAAGATATAAAACACGATGATGCCGCCGATCACCAACAGCCGCCCTTTCAGAATTTGCAGCGGTTGTGCATGATAATCGAAACGATCGCCGTCCAATTCCGTGTTGCCGTAAAAATAGCGACGACGACGCACCGTCGCCCAGGCGGAATAGATGCCCAGGGTCAGAGCCGTCAATAACGCGTTGACTAACCAAATAGCGAAGTACTCACCACCTTTCCCATGGAATTTAATCCGGTGCAGCCCCAGCGGCTGCGAGGTATTACTTGTCATAATTCTTTCGTCCTGAAAGGAATAGGTCATACCACTCCCCGCTTATTCGTCATGCGGAGTTTGTGGAATAAAAAAGCGTCTTATATAAGCACAATGCCGAGAGCGGTGACAATTATTCTTTTATTAAATAGGAATAATGCGAAGACGGTCGCTTAATGATTTAATAAGCCTATTAACTGTAGGCCTTAAATTGACAGGAGATATAAAAATTTAAGATAAATAGAAAAGGGCCCGCTGGCGAGCCCTTCTTTACGCGATTAACCGCGGCGCGCTTTCACCGCCGCCGCCAGATCGCGCAGCACGGTTTCGGTATCCTGCCAGCCGATGCAGCCGTCGGTGACGCTCTTGCCGTAAACCAGCGGTTCGCCGCTTTCGAGGCTCTGGTTGCCTTCCACCAGATGGCTTTCGATCATCACGCCGATAATCGCTTTTTCACCGCCGCCAATTTGCCCGCAAACATCGGCGCTCACGTCCATCTGCTTTTTGAACTGTTTGCTGCTGTTGGCATGGCTGAAGTCGATCATCACCTGCGCCGGCAGCCCGGCTTTGCTCAGACCGGCTTTGACGTCCTTCACGTGCGCCGCGCTGTAGTTCGGCTCTTTGCCGCCGCGCAGGATAATGTGGCAGTCGCCGTTGCCGCTGGTGTTAACAATCGCCGAGTGGCCCCATTTAGTCACCGAGAGGAAGCAGTGCGGCGCGCCGGCGGCGTTGATAGCGTCGATCGCCACCTTGATGGTGCCGTCGGTGCCGTTCTTGAAGCCGACCGGGCAAGAAAGGCCGGAAGCCAGCTCACGGTGCACCTGCGATTCCGTGGTGCGCGCGCCGATGGCGCCCCAGCTCATCAGATCCGCCAGGTACTGCGGCGTGATCATGTCGAGGAATTCGCCGGCGGCCGGCAGGCCGCTGTCGTTAATCTCCACCAGCAGCTTGCGCGCCAGGCGCAGGCCGTCGTTGATGTTGAAGCTGTTGTCCATTTGCGGATCGTTGATCAGGCCTTTCCAGCCCACGGTGGTGCGCGGTTTTTCGAAGTACACGCGCATCACCACTTCCAGCTCGCCGCTCAGTTCTTCACGCAGCGCCAGCAGGCGCCCCGCGTACTCTTTGGCGGCTTGGGTATCATGGATGGAGCAAGGGCCAATCACCACCAGCAGGCGATCGTCGCTGCCGCGGAGGATATTGTGAATTGCGCTGCGGGCCTGGGACACCGTCTTTGCCGCGCGTTCAGTGGCCGGGAATTTCTCCAGCAAAGCCACCGGCGGCAGGAGTTCCTTAATATCATTAATGCGTAAATCGTCGTTTTGGTAATTCATAGCTTTTCCATTCGGTATCGTGGGGTATTTCGCAGTGCGTAACGGTGTAGATCCCAACAATCTAGCCTGTGAGAATGGCGCTGTAAATCACCTTTGCCCCCCACCGCTGGAACCGCCAAATTAACAGCAGATTGTGCTGTTTCATCTGGCGAGCGCAGAGCCTCCTTTTTCGCTATGCTAGCGATCAGAATATAAAGTGACCCGAGTTGAACATGCCCTCTCTGCTATTAGTTGATGACCACCCGGTGGTTCATGTCGCACTGGAAGCGGCGCTAATGAAATCATCCCGTCCCTACCACCTGCAGGCGGCACAGGATGACGTACAGGCGCTGGCCCTGCTGGCCGAGGCCGCTTTTGGCCTGGTGATCCTGGATATCGGCCTGCCGCAGGCCGACGGGCTGCAGCTGTTGAAAAAAATCCGCCGCCGCTATCCGCAACAAAAAATCCTGATCTATACCGCGCAGGAAGCCGATGTCTATGCGCGCATGGCGCATGCCGCCGGCGCCGACGGTTTCGTCAATAAAGGCAGCTCGCTGGCGGAGTTGGTGCAGGCGATCGAGCAGGTGCTGGACGGTGAAACCCGCTTCCCCGCCGCCGCGCTGGCCGAAGAGCCGCCGACGGCGGACGGCGGGCAGCTCACCCCCAAGGAGCTCGAGGTGCTGGGCTTGCTGAGCCAGGGGCTGTCCAACCTGCAGATCGCCGACCGGCTGCACATCAGCAACAAGACCGTCAGCACGCACAAAAAAAACATCCAGCGTAAAACCGGCGCCGGCAACCTGCTGGAGCTGGTGGCGGTGTTTAAAGAGCTGGCGCCATGATGCGCCGCGCCCTGCTGCTGCTGATCCTGTGGTGCGGCCTGGCGCAGGCGGCGGAGCCGGTGCGCTATCAGTTGGTCAGCAACCTGAATACCCCCGAGAACATGCTGATCGTCGGCGAGAAAAATCCCTGGCGCGATCGCACGCTGCGCGTCGGCATCATCAGTGAGAACACCAGCCCATACAACATCATCGTGGACGACGATCTGTATGGGCTGAACGCCGACTACCTCGGCTATATTCAGCAGGTGACCGGCATCCGCTTCGCCATTTACGGCTTCGCCGACCTGACGCAGCTGGAGCAGGCGCTGCACGACGGCAAGGTCGATCTGCTGTACGGCATCCCGCAGAGTGAAGCGCTGCACGGGCTGGAGATCTCTCAGCCCTACTACGTCAGCAATCTGCGCGTATTGCGCGATCGCAGCAACGATCGGCCGGTGATGCTCAATTCCGCCAACGCCCGCGTCGCGATCGGCGCGCTGACCGACATGCAGTCCGGCGGCGCCCTGCAGGCGGTGGCATCGCAGATCCAGCGCTACGACAACAACCTGCAGGCGGTCTATTCGCTGCTCAACGGCAGCAGCGACTACTTTATCGCCGACGAGGCCAGCGCCAGCTTTATCATCGACCAGCTGCAGCTCGGCCAGCTCTATCAGATTGAAAGCAACGAGAACCTGGGCAACCTCTCCTTCGTGTTCGCCGCCGCCGATCCGCGCCTGATAGACACGCTGGACACCGCCATCGCCGACGCGCCGATGGAGCTGATGAATGCCCTGCAGAGCCGCTGGAGCAAAAAGATCCCCAGCTACCTCGACACCGGCAATGCCGATCTGACGGCGATGGAGAAAAACTGGGTGGCGAGCCACCGCGTGGTTTACTACGCCGCCATCGAGAACAACTTCCCGTTCGCCTACCGCGGCTCCGACGGCCAGCCGCGTGGCTACGCCATCGACATTCTCAACATCATCGCGCAAAACACCGGACTGCGTTTCGCGCCGCTGTGGGCGCGCAACGCCGAGCAGGCCGATGAGCTGGTGCAGTCCGGCCAGGCCAGCTTCCGCGCCGCCCTGCCGCTGGCGCGCGGCGTCAAGGCGCGCTACGGCGCCAGCATGCCGATCCACCGTTCGCTGTGGGGCGTTTACGTCGGCCAATACGCCAACGGCATCTCAACCTGGAGCGATTTGGCCGGTAAGCGCATCGGCGTGCTGCAGGGCGATTTGGCGCAGGGGCTGGTACCGGAACAGGAGCAGACCGTCAGCTTCGCCGACAGCAAGTCGATGTACGACGCGCTGGCCAACGGCCAGTTGGATGCGCTGGTGGATAACGTCATTTCCGCCAACTTTTTGGCGCTGTCGCGCTATTCCGGCGCCATCAAACTGGCCTTCGCCGCCAACAATATCCCCTATCCGGTGGCCTTCGGCGTGCGTCGCGATCAGACGCTGCTACTGGCAATCCTCGATAAGAACCTGATGCAGATCCCGGCGGACACCCTGCAATCGCTGCGCGACGAGTGGATCGTCGATCGCAGCAACCTGATCGATGCGGTGAACGATAACCGCATGCCACCGCAGACTACCTGGCTGCTGGCGCTGCTGGCCGCCGCCACCGTGCTGCTGTTGGCGCTGACGCTGCGCCGTTTCATGCTGCAGCGCCGTGAAAAACGCGAACGCGAAGAGCTCGAGCAGGCGCGCCGCCGCGCCGAAGCGGAAAACCGCATGAAGAGCAAATTCCTCGCCACCGTCAGCCACGAGTTGCGCACGCCGATGCACGCCATCCTCGGCCTGCTGGAACTGGAGCTCAAACGCCAACCCGCGCAGGAAGGCCTGCCGGTGATATACAGCTCGGCCTCTTCGCTGCTCAACCTGCTCAACGACCTGCAGGATCACGCTCGGCTGGAAACCGGTTCGCTGACGCTGGCGCCGAAACCGGTGGCGCTGCGCCCCTGGGTCGCGCGCATCGACGCCCTCTACCGGCCGCTGATCGGCGAACGGCCGTTGACGCTGAGCGTAGTGGCGGATCCGGCGCTGCCGGAGGCGGTGATTATTGATGGTGAGCGTTTACTTCAGGTGGCTAATAACTTGATAAACAACGCGATAAAGTTCACGCCGCGCGGCACCATTCAGGTCGAGGTCGGCTGGCACGCGCAGGATGAGCGGCAGGGGGAATTGCATCTGACGGTGAACGACAGCGGCTGCGGCATCGCCGCCGATGAGATAGGCAAGCTGTTCCAACCGTTTTACCGTGCACGCGGCGCGCAACGCATCTCGGTGCAGGGCACCGGTTTGGGGCTGTCGATCTGCAAAGAAATCGTCGAACAGATGGGCGGCCGCATCGAACTGCACTCGCAGCCGGGCGTCGGTACCCGTGTCAAGGTCGCGATACCGGTCGAGCTGAGCGGCGCGCTGCCGGCTGTCGCCCCGGCAGAGCGCACCTTTGCTCTGCCGTCTTCCGCCTTACGTACCGCGCTGATCGACGATCATCCCACCAATCTGTTGCTGATGGAACGCCAACTGCGCCACTTCGGATTACAGCCGGCCCGCTTCGAACAAGGCTATGCGCTGCTGAAGGCCCAGCGCCGACAGCCGTTCGATCTGCTGTTTATCGACTATAACATGCCGCGCCCGGACGGCCTGACGCTGGCCAGGCTGATCCGGCGCGACGAACAGCGGCTGCAGCACCCACCTTGCCGCATCGTGCTCTGCTCGGCAGACGTGCAGGAGTTTACCCGCATCCCGCCGGGGCTGGTGGCGATCGATCACTTCCTGACCAAGCCGATTTCGCTGACGGCGATCGGTCAGGTATTGGCTCAGCAACCGCAGGCTCAGAAAGAAAAGTCAGTCCTTACTGACCTGCAGCAAACGCTGGCCGAAATGGCGGGTGGCGATCGCGCCATGCTGCAGCGGCTGGCGCAGACGCTCGGCGATACGCTGCGGCAAGACCGGCAGCGACTCGCGGATGCCGTCGCCGCAAGCGACTGGCCACTGCTGGAGCAGGCGGCGCACCGCATCAAGGGCAGCCTGCTGATGCTGCAGCTGCCGGAAACCGCGCAGCTGTGCCAGCAGCTGGTGGAAACCGCACGTCGGGGCGAGCTTGCCGCCGCCGCTTATACTAAATTAAAGGCGTTAGTGGCGCAGATAGTGCCGGAGCTGGACGCTCTGCTCACCGCCGCCCCCTCTTTCGCTATGCATAAGGATGAATAATGTCGGACACTCCACACGTACACTTGCCGAAAGACAGTAATAGTAAACGCCTACTGACCGCTTTTTTAGTCACCGCCGTCTTTATGGTGGCCGAGGTGGTCGGCGGCCTGTTGTCCGGCTCGCTGGCGCTGTTGGCCGATGCCGGCCACATGCTGACCGATGCCGCCGCGCTGCTGGTGGCGCTGATGGCGGTACATTTCTCCCAGCGCAAGCCCAACGCGCGCCATACCTTCGGCTATCTGCGCCTCACTACCCTGGCGGCCTTCCTCAACGCCGCGGCGCTGCTGGTGATCGTGGTATTCATCCTGTGGGAGGCGATACGGCGTTTCTTCGAACCACAGCCGGTGATGGGTACTACGATGCTGATCATCGCCATAGCGGGGCTGCTGGCGAACCTGTTCGCCTTCTGGTTGCTGCATCGCGGCAGCGAAGAGAAAAATATCAACGTGCGCGCCGCCGCGTTGCATGTGCTGGGCGATCTGCTCGGTTCGGTGGGCGCCATCGTCGCCGCCATCGTCATTCTTGCCACCGGCTGGACGCCGATTGACCCGATCCTGTCGGTGCTGGTCTCCTGTCTGGTGCTGCGCAGCGCCTGGCGACTGCTGAAGGAGAGTTTCCACGAACTGTTGGAAGGCACGCCGCAGGAGATCGACATCGCCAAGCTGCAAAAAGACCTGTGCCTGAATATCCCGGAAGTGCGCAACATCCACCACGTACACGTCTGGCAGATCGGCGACCAGAAGCTGATGACGCTGCATGCGCAGGTGATCCCGCCGCATGACCACGATGGGCTGTTGCAACGCATTCAGGCTTATCTGTTGGAACACTACAAGATTGGCCACGTGACCATTCAGATGGAGTACCAGCACTGCGAGACGCCGGACTGCGGTATCAACCGGGCGCCGGAGCCGAGTGAACACTCACATGCCGAAGCGCATTCCCATCTGGGACATCGCCACTAAGCCAAGAGGGCGCCACCACGGCGCCCTCTGCGTTGTTACGGTGTGGAAGAGAGCGGATTGGAACGGTTGCGCCCGGCGCTCTTAATCCACAGCCAGGAACCGTTCAGGGCGATCAGCGTCAGAATGACGTACTCCAGCGCCATCGCGTACACCCCTTGGTAGGCGAAGATCGCCACGCTGATGACATCGATAACCACCCACAGCAGCCAGTTTTCCACGTATTTGCGCGTCATCAGGATCATCGCCACGATGGAGAGCACCATCATCGCCGAATCCCAAAACGGGAACGCGTCCGGCTGCAGTTCAGGCATCTGCACGTTCAGCCCCAGCCCTTGCATCACCGCCACCGCAACCTGCGTCAGCCAGGCGAACACGCGGTCGATGTTAAAGGTCATCAAGCCGATGCCGATGACGCAGACCGCCGCCCAGGCCAACGCTTTCGGCAGCGGCAGCCAGCGGATCTGCAGCTCAGCCTGATTGTCCTGGGTCTGGCGGCTCCAGGCATACCAACCGTAAATGTTGGCACCGAAGAAGAACAGCTGCAGCAGCAGGCTGGCGTACAGCTGGATCTGGAAGAAAATCACCGCGAACAACGTGACGTTGATCAGGCCGAACAGGTAGTTGATGATTTTTTCCTTGCTGGCGTACCAGATGCACAGCAACCCGAACAATGTGCCGATAGCTTCGATCCACGACAGATCGTAACCGCCTGCGCCCAGCGGAATGTGCACCAGAATATTGCTGGTACTGAAGAAGCTCATGAGGTCATCCTTTTAAACGGTTAAGCGTTGCCTTTAACCTGCATCTTAAGCTGAGCGGCGAAATCCAGCATGCGATTCAGCGGCACCAGTGCCTTCTCACGCAGCGCGGCGTCCACGTGGATCTCATGCTGCGCGCCCCCCTGCTCCAGCCCTTCGGCAATTGCCTTCAGGCCATTCATCGCCATCCACGGGCAATGCGCGCAGCTGCGGCAGGTCGCCCCTTCTCCGGCGGTCGGTGCTTCGAACAACTCCTTGTCCGGGCAGGCCTGCTGCATCTTGTAAAAGATACCGCGATCGGTGGCGACAATCAGCTGTTGATGCGGCAATGTTTTCGCCGCCTGAATCAGTTGGCTGGTAGACCCCACCGCATCCGCCAGCTCGACCACCGCCTGAGGCGATTCGGGATGCACCAGGATCGCCGCCTGCGGATAAAGCGCCTTCATGCGCCGCAGCGCCTGGGTCTTGAACTCGTCATGGACAATGCAGGCACCTTGCCAACACAACACGTCAGCGCCGGTCTGCTTCTGCACGTAGCTGCCAAGATGACGATCCGGCGCCCAGATGATCTTCTCGCCCAGGCTATCCAGATGCTCGATCAATTCGACGGCGATGCTGGAGGTCACCACCCAGTCAGCGCGCGCTTTGACCGCCGCCGAAGTGTTCGCATAGACCACCACGGTGCGATCGGGATGGCTGTCGCAAAACGCATGAAACTCCTCTTCCGGGCAGCCCAGATCCAGCGAACATTCGGCAAACAGCGTCGGCATCAGCACCTGCTTTTCCGGGCTGAGGATTTTGGCGGTTTCCCCCATGAAACGCACGCCGGCCACCAACAGCGTGGAAGCCGGATGGGCGCTGCCGAAGCGCGCCATTTCCAGCGAATCCGCCACGCAGCCGCCGGTTTCTTCCGCCAGCGCCTGGATTTCCGGATCGGTATAATAGTGGGCGACCATCACCGCATTGCGCTGCTTGAGCAGGGTTTTGATCTTCTCGCGATAAAAGGCTTTTTCGGCTACGTCCAGCGGTACCGGTTTAGGCGGGAAGGGATACACCGCCGCATTGACATCAAACATTTCACTCATCGCTGCAATCTCATGCTAGGCTGGGCGCCTGCCGCGTGAATATCGCCTACCGCAACGCCCTTAGTTTTATATACTAAACAAAATACCTAAAATCGCGCGAAAAGTCCGCTGATATTTTCAATTTTGCGCACTCAATGTTTAATAGATTAAAAACATAGGCATTAGCCGCGCAGTTCACAGCGGATTAACAGCCTGAGGAGAACGTATAGCCGTTCAGAAAAGAGCGGGATGATAGTCGGTGTCGTGTTGAAACGAGAAAGCAGCGGATTCAGATTGCGGTGATGCGGATACGAAAAAAGCGCCCAAAGGCGCTTTTTTCTGAATGGGTGGGTCGTGCAGGATTGATTCGGCCTTTGGCCTCACCCTACGGGCAACGCTGCGCGTTGTCATATCGCTACGCGATGCTCGAACCTGAGCGCAGGATCTCACCCGCACGACTCAGTGGGCTATATCAGCAAGAAGATAAAGGTAGAGTCAGGTGGGCGCAGATGCGAAAAAAGCGCCAAAAGGCGCTTTTTTCTGAATTGGTGGGTCGTGCAGGATTCGAACCTGCGACCAATTGATTAAAAGTCAACTGCTCTACCAACTGAGCTAACGACCCGCAGTGTGGTGGGTGATGACGGGCTCGAACCGCCGACCCCCTCCGTGTAAAGGAGATGCTCTACCAACTGAGCTAATCACCCACTGCTGTGGTACTGCTATTTTCACTCTCAAAGAGTGGTGGGTCGTGCAGGATTCGAACCTGCGACCAATTGATTAAAAGTCAACTGCTCTACCAACTGAGCTAACGACCCACTGATGTGGTTTACTGCTGATGGCGAATAGGTTATTGGAACCGACTCGCGGAAAACAAGGATGGGGATGTTCAGGACAACTCGACGGGTACTCGACTCGGACCTTTACTTGCCACATCAAACCGATTCTGAAGCTGCCATTCTTAAAGAATGGTGGGTCGTGCAGGATAACTCGGCCTTGCGGGCCATCACCGGAGTGATGTTGTCTCGCTGCGCGAGACTCGAACCTTTACGGTTCTCATCCTTTACGATTCTCTATCGCAGCCATTCGCGAAGAATGGTGGGTCGTGCAGGATTCGAACCTGCGACCAATTGATTAAAAGTCAACTGCTCTACCAACTGAGCTAACGACCCATAACAGTGGTGGGTGATGACGGGCTCGAACCGCCGACCCCCTCCGTGTAAAGGAGATGCTCTACCAACTGAGCTAATCACCCACTGTTGTGGTTACTGCTACTTCAGAAATTGGTGGGTCGTGCAGGATGACTCGGCCTTTAGCCTCGCCCTGACGGGCCATCACTTCGTGATGTTATCCTTCCCGATTCCACTTCATTTCTTGCTTCAAAATTGGTGGGTCGTGCAGGATTCGAACCTGCGACCAATTGATTAAAAGTCAACTGCTCTACCAACTGAGCTAACGACCCAATTTCCCTGCCGCTTTAACATCTTGCAAGATGTCTTGGCAACGGCGGCATATATTACTAATTTATCTTGGCAGCGCAACCTAAATTTTTTACCGATGCGTTCAACTGCTTGTTCTTCACGCGAATGAGCCCAGAAATCGGTCAAATCGACTAACTTCTGGGCTCATTTTTCTGACTGTTAACCGCCTACGCGACTTTTCGCCTGTTTGGCCGCCGCACTGGTTGGGTATTGTTTAATCACCTGCTGGAACACGGCTTTGGCTTTATCGGCCTGCCCTTTCTCCTGCATGATGATACCCACCTTGTACATGGCGTCCGGCGCCTTCGGTGATTTAGCGTAATTCTTCACCACCACCGCAAAATAGTAGGCCGCGTCGTCTTTTTTACCCTTGTTGTAGAACAACTGACCCAGCCAATAGTTGGCGTTGGGCTGATAGGTAGACTTCGGGTACTGTTTTACGAAGGACTGAAAGGCAGAAATCGCCTGGTCATACTGTTTTTTTTCCAGCGCCAGAGAAACAGCGGCGTTGTAGTCGCTGTTCTCATCACCGCCGCTCGGCGTTGCAGACGCGGCTGCAGGCGCGCTGCTGCCCGCATCGGAAGATGCGCCTGCGGCTGCCCCACCGGCAGCGCCCGCGGCCGCAGAGGCGCTCTGAGCGCCGCCCTGGCTGAGGCTATCCATCTGCTGATAGATTTGCTTCTGGCGTTCAACCACCTGATTCAACTGATACTGACTTTCCTGGATTTGCCCACGGAGAGAATCAATGTCGCGTTGGTTATCAGAGAGTTGTTGCTGGAGTTGGTTTAAAAGCTGGCCTTGAGCATTGCTGATGCGCTCAAGCGAGGTGACGCGGTCTTCGACCGAGCCGGAGCCGACATTACTGATTGGCGCTTGGGCAGTAGCGGCCCAGGGGGCCGCTACGCCAACCAGTAACGACAGACTCAACAGGTGACGTCTGAAGTTACTGTTCATGCGATTCTCTTAGTAAACCAGAACGGCACGACGGTTTTTAGCATAAGCCGCTTCGTCGTGGCCCAGTACTGCTGGTTTTTCTTTACCGTAAGAAACGATAGAGATCTGGTCAGCGGAAACACCTTTACCCTGCAGGTACATTTTAACGGCGTTAGCACGGCGCTCACCCAGAGCGATGTTGTATTCCGGCGTGCCGCGTTCGTCAGCGTGGCCTTCAACGGTCACTTTGTAAGACGGGTTGTTACGCAGGAATGCAGCGTGCGCGTCCAGCATCTGAGCGAATTCGGAGCTAACGTCATACTTGTCCAGGCCGAAGTAAACGATGTTGTTCTTCTGCAGTTCTTGCATCTGCAGACGAGCTTGTTCTTCGGAAGACAGGTTGCTGCTGCCGTTTTCCATACCAGTGCCAGCGCCCATACCAGATTGGTCGTTGTTCGCGCTTTTGTTAGAACTACAAGCTGCTACAGCCAGAACTGGCAGTGCCAGCAGAAGCCCTTTCAGCACTTTGTTCAGTTGCATTTCTTTGATCCTTTTATAGTTTGCCATACATATTTACACATGCATCACAGATACGGCGACCAGGCAGGGAATTTGACCTGTCCATCAGTTGCCGGAAGACGCGCTTTGAAACGCCCATCAGTTGACACCAACTGCAGCACGGAGCCCATACCTTGCGTGGAGCTATAGATCACCATGGTGCCGTTTGGCGCAATACTAGGCGTTTCATCCAGGAAGGTGCCGGTCAAAACCTGAACGGCGCCCGATCCAAGATCTTGTTTGGCGATGTGTTGTGCACCACTGTTGGTGCTCACCATCACCAGGAATTTACCGTCGGAGCTGACTTCAGAATCCTGGTTCTGAGAGCCTTCCCACGTCAGACGCTGTGCGGCACCGCCGCTGGCGCTGATTTTATAAATCTGCGGACGCCCGCCCTGGTCGGAAGTAAACGCCAGCGACTGGCCATCCGGGAACCAGGTCGGTTCGGTGTTGTTGTTGCGACCATCGGTCAGCTGCGTGATCTGGCCGGAGCCGAGGTTCATCACGTACAGGTTCAGGCTCCCGCTCTTGGACAGCGCGAAGGCCAGCTTGCTGCCGTCCGGCGAGAACGCCGGCGCACCGTTGTGGCGCGGGAACGAGGCGATCTGGCGGATTGCGCCGTTAGCCAGGGTTTGCACCACCAGCGCGGAACGGCCGCTCTCGAAGGTCACGTAAGCCAGTTTGCTGCCGTCCGGCGACCAGGCCGGTGACATCAGCGGCTCAGGAGAACGGTGCACCGTGAACTGGTTGTAACCGTCGTAATCCGCTACGCGCAGCTCATACGGGAATTTCCCGCCGTTGGTCTGCACGACGTAGGCGATACGGGTACGGAACGCGCCCTTGATGCCGGTCAGCTTCTCGAACACTTCGTCGCTGGCGGTATGGGCAGAATAACGCAACCACTGTTTGGTCACTTTATACTGGTTCTGCGCCAATACGGTGCCCGGCGAACCCGAGGTGTCCACCAGCTGGTAGGAGATCAGGTAGCTGCCGTCGGCGCCAGGTTGAACCTGGCCGACAACCACGGCGTCGATGCCCAATGCAGTCCAGGCCGCCGGCGTCACTTCAGACGCGGAGGTCGGTTGCTGCGGCATGCGCGCCACGTCGATCGGGTTGAATTTGCCGCTGTTGCGCAGATCCGCGCCGACAATCTTGCCGATATCTTCCGGCGGCGTGCCTGGGCCCGCCCACTTAAACGGCACCACGCCAATCGGGCGAGCGGAGTCGACCCCTTGGGTGATTTCAATGCGAACTTCCGCGTGCAACACGGACGCCCACAGAATTAAAAAACCTAGCGCTACTCGAAATGCCTGCTTCATCTCATCTCCCTTATCCAGGCGGGATGCCTGCGATAAATTAGCAGAATTTTAACAAACCAACTTACGTAAAACTACATAATCCCTGTTGGTTACCTTAGTACATCCCTGTGATCTTACTCAGCTCAAACAACCATTATTAAGGTTTGAATTCAAGGGTAGCATTCTTAACATGCTGATAAACGGCATCGCTCGGCGGCTTCGGTATATGCGCCAACTTGGCGGCAGATACCGCGGCCTGGCACAATGCCGGATCGCCTCCCGCCGGTTGTACACTTATCAGCAGGCCGTCCGGCGCCAGCTTGATACGCAGGTCACAGGTTTTTCCGGCGAACGAACTGGCGTCATAGAACTTGCTTTCAATCGCGTTTTTAACCTGCCCAATATAACCATTGATATCCGCCCCGCTGGCGCCTGCCGCCTTGGCATTGCCCTGCCCGGCCGGTTTACCATCACCTTTCGATTTGGCACCGCCGCCCTTCGGCGCGTTCTTGCCGTCCGCCAGGCCGCCAAACAGATCGCTCACTTCATCCGATTGTTTCGCAGCCTCAGCGGCGGCCTTCTTCTTGGCGTCCGCAGCGGCTTTCTTGGCAGCGGCTGCTTTCTCGGCAGCAGCTTTCTTCTCCGCTTCAGCGGCGGCCTTCTTCTCGGCTTCCGCTGCGGCTTTTTTCTCGGCTTCAGCAGCCGCTTTCTTCTCCGCGGCCTCAGCGGCTTTTTGCTCTGCGGCGGCAGCCGCGGCTTTCTTCGCCTCTTCCGCCTGTTTCTTGGCGGCGGCAGCGGCGGCCGCTTCTTTCTTGGCTTCCGCTTCGGCTTTCTTCTGCGCGTCCGCCTGTGCCTTGGCGACCTTGTCCGCTTCGGCCTTCGCCTTGGCGGCGGCGACTTCGGCGACCTTCTGTTGCTCTTTGGCCTTGGCTGCGGCGGCTTCCGCCGCTTTTTGCTGCTCGGCGGCCTGTTTCTGCTGCTCCGCTGCCTTCTGCTGTTGCTCAGCCTGCGCCTTGGCGTCCTGCGCAGCTTTCTCCTGCGCCGCCAAACGCTCTTTCTCCAGCTCCTTCAGGCGCTGCTGCTGCTCCGCCTGCTTCTGCTGAAGCTCTTCGGCCTGTTGCTCCGCCTTTTTCTGGCGCTGCTTCTCGGCACGCTGCGCATCGTTGCTCTGCTGCTGCTGGCGGTTGTACTGTTCCACCACCGCGCCAGGATCGACCATCACTGCGCCCACCACGGTGCCATCACCGCCACCGCCGGCGCCCATGTCGACCTTTTCCTGCAGCGATCCCCAAATCAGCAGGGCAATCAATATGAAGTGCAGAACGACCGAAACAATAACGGCGCGGTTCAGCTTATCGTTTTGCTCAGTTGCCTTTACCAAAATAGATTCCCAAAAACTGGTGTTGCTTATACGGGGTTCCTGGGCCACAGCGCAGGAACCGGGTTGCCGTTCGCCTTACGGTCAGATCGGCTGGGTCATCAGCCCCACGGAAGCCACGCCCGCCTGATGGAGAATATTCAATGCCTTGATAATCTCATCGTAAGGGACTTCCTTCGCACCGCCGATCAAAAAGACCGTTTTCGGGTTAGCCGCCAAACGCGACTTGGCTTCGGCCGCGACTTGTTCAGGCGGCAGCAGCTCCATACGGTTGTGATCCACCACCAGGGTGTATTGACCTACGCCGGAAACCTCAAGGATCACCGGCGGATTGTCATCGCTGGACACCGTTTTGGAATCGGTGGCGTCCGGCAGGTCAACCTCCACGCTCTGCGTGATGATTGGCGCGGTTGCCATAAAGATCAGCAGCAGCACCAGCAACACGTCGAGCAGCGGAACGATGTTAATTTCGGACTTCAGCTCGCGCCGACTACGTCCACGTACTCTCGCCATGCTACCTCCTACTTATTTGCTGTCGCTGGAGAAGGCCTGACGATGCAGAATAGCGGTGAACTCTTCCATAAAGTTGTCGTAATTCTGCTCAAGCTTGTTGACGCGCTGGTTGAGACGGTTGTAGGCCATTACCGCCGGGATAGCGGCGAACAGACCGATCGCGGTGGCGATCAGCGCTTCGGCGATACCCGGCGCTACCATCTGCAGCGTGGCTTGTTTCACCGCGCCCAGCGCGATAAAGGCGTGCATGATCCCCCACACGGTGCCGAACAGGCCGATGTACGGGCTGATCGAACCGACGGTGCCGAGGAACGGAATATGGGTTTCCAGCGTTTCCAGCTCGCGGTTCATCGAAATGCGCATCGCGCGCGACGCCCCTTCGATCACCGACTCCGGCGCATGGTTGTTGGCGCGGTGCAGGCGGGCGAACTCTTTGAAGCCGGAATGGAAGATCTGCTCGGAACCGGTCAGGCTATCGCGACGCGCCTGACTTTCCTGGTACAGACGGGAAAGCTCGATACCGGACCAGAATTTGTCTTCAAAGGCTTCGGCGTCACGCGTCGCCGCATTGAGGATGCGGGTGCGCTGAATGATGATCGCCCAAGAGGCTACCGAGAAGCATATCAAAATCAACATGATAAGCTTAACCAGCAGGCTCGCCTTCAAGAATAAATCTAGGATGTTCATGTCAGTCACTGCTTAAACTCCGCGACAATAGACTTAGGAAGCGCTCTTGGCTTCATTTGGTGTGGATCAATACAGGCAATCAGGACATCTGCCTGGCTCAGTAGGGCCCCGTCAGAATTGACAATGCGTTGAGCAAACGTGAGAGAAGCCCCGCGCAGAGAGGTGATTTCACTCTGGACTTCCAGTTGCTCGTCGAGACGAGCCGGAGCCAGATAATCCACCGTCATGCGCCGGACGACAAAAGCGACTTGTTCACTGAGCAGCTGCTGTTGATGAAAGTTGTGCTGACGCAGCATCTCTGTGCGCGCTCTTTCAAAAAAGGCGACGTAGCGGGCGTGATAGACCACACCACTGGCATCGGTATCCTCGTAGTAAACGCGAACCGGCCATCGAAACAACGTATTACTCACTCTACTTCCCAGCAATGCAATTTAACGCTGCTACTATACGCAAGACGGATCGGGTTGGGAATGGGTTACAAGATGGGAATGAAAATAATTATGGGCCGTGAGGGCCCATAACAAGGGGACATCGGGGAGATTATAAAGAAACGTAAAGTAATCCTGCGAACAAGATCACAATGGCGGGAAGCGGCGCGAAAAAAGCGCGCCAGACGCTGCGCTGCGGGCGGAATCCGAAACCGTGGATCACCCCGGCGCACACCGCCCAAATCAGCAACAGCCCTTCCCAAATCTCCAGCGAGCTGGTTTTGGCGGCGAAACGCGTCGGATCCCAGAACACGCACCCCGCCAAAATCAACGCCAGCACCAGGGAAAGGGCCCGGATCGGGCCCTTGTCGGTGACAGCGTACAGCTTGTCAATCACGGACGAGCTCATCACTTACCGTCTTGCTGAGCTTTGGTCGCTTCGCTCTGCTCAAGCGCCAGCGCCGTGATAATGCCGAAGGCGCAGGCAAGAAGCGTTCCGAGAATCCAGGCAAAATACCACATGGTTTAGCTCCTTATCCTTAGTACAGCGAATGCTTGTTGTTTTCGATGTAGCTCTTGTCGAGGCGACCGAACATTTTGTAGTACGACCAGCTGGTGTACGCCAAAACGATAGGCACGAAGATCGCAGCCACGACGGTCATCACTTTCAGCGTCAACAGGCTCGAGGTCGCATCCCACATGGTCAGGCTGACGTTAGGCACAGTGCTCGACGGCATCACGAACGGGAACATGGTGACCCCGGCGGTGAGGATGACGCAGGCGATGGTCAACGACGAGGTGACGAACGCCAGCGCGCCCTTCTCCAGACGCGAGAACAGGATGGTGAACAACGGCAGCACTACGCCCAGTGCAGGCAAGGCCCACAGCAGCGGATACTTGTTGAAGTTGATCAGCCAAGCACCGGCCTGATGCGCCACTTCTTTACGCATCGGGTTGGATTCCGCCAGGGTGTCCAACGCCGACGTCACGACGAAGCCGTCGATGCCTTTCACCAGCCATACGCCCGCCAGCAGGAAACATACCGCCATGATCAGCGTCGCGATCTGTGCCGCAGCGCGTGAACGCAGGTGGATCTCGCCGGTGGTGCGCATTTGCAGGTAGGTCGCGCCCTGGGTGACCAGCATGGTCAGGCTGACCACGCCCGCCAACAGACCGAACGGGTTCAGCAGTTGGAAGAAGTTGCCGGTGTAGAACAGGCGCATGTACTCGTCCATGTGGAACGGCACGCCCTGCAGCAGGTTACCGAACGCCACACCGAATACCACTGCAGGCACGAAGGAGCCGATGAAGATGCCCCAGTCCCACATGTTGCGCCAGCGGCTGCTCTCCAGCTTGGAACGGTAGTCGAAACCGACCGGGCGGAAGAACAAGGCGGCCAGCACCAGGATCATGGCGACGTAGAAGCCGGAGAAGGCCGCTGCGTAGACCATCGGCCAGGCGGCGAACAGCGCGCCGCCGGCGGTGATCAGCCACACCTGGTTACCGTCCCAGTGCGGAGCGATGGAGTTGATCATCACCCGGCGCTCGGTGTCGGTTTTGCCGATGATGCGCACCAGAATGCCGACGCCCATGTCGAAACCGTCGGTGACGGCGAAGCCGATCAGCAGAACGCCAACCAGGACCCACCAAATAAATCGCAGTACTTCATAGTCAAACATACGTGGACTCCTGTTTAGCGCGCTTCCTGCACGGCGGCAGTCGGTTGTTCAAAGTGATAGCGGCCGGTTTTCAGGCTGCTTGGACCCAGACGCGCAAACTTAAACATCAGGTACAATTCAGCCACCAGGAACAGGGTGTACAAGCCGCAGATCAGCCCCATTGAGAACAGAATGTCGCCCGCGGTCAGCGAAGAGTTGGCGACCGCCGTCGGCAGCACCTCACCAATCGCCCACGGTTGACGGCCGTATTCCGCCACGAACCAACCCGACTCGATCGCGATCCAAGGCAGCGGCAAACCGTACAGCGCCGCGCGGTGCAGCCATTTTTTCTGGCCGATGCGGCCGCGGATCACGTTCCAGAACGACAGGCCGATGATCAACAGCATGATCACGCCACAGGCCACCATGATGCGGAAGGCGAAGTACAGCGGCGCCACGCGCGGAATGGAGTCCTTGGTCGCCAGCTGGATTTGCGCTTCCGTCGCGTCGGTGACGTTCGGGGTATAGCGCTTCAGCAGCATGCCGTAGCCCAGGTCTTGCTTGGTTTTGTTGAATTCGGCACGCACCGCAGGATCGGTATTGCCGCCGCGCAGCTCTTCCAGCAGCTGGTAGGCTTTCATCCCGTTGCGGATACGCACTTCATGCTGCGCCATCAGATCTTTCAGGCCGGTGACCTGAGTGTCCGTGGAGCGGGTGGCGATCAGGCCAAGCGCATACGGGATCTGAATAGAGAAGGAGTTTTCCATCTTGTCCTGATCGGGAATGCCGAACAGGGTGAAGGAGGCCGGCGCCGGCTGAGTGTCCCATTCCGCTTCGATAGCGGCCAGTTTGGTTTTCTGCACGTCGCCCATTTCGTAGCCGGATTCATCACCCAGAACGATAACGGACAGAATGGCAGCCATACCAAAGCTGGCAGCGATGGCGAAGGAGCGCTTGGCAAAGGCGATGTCGCGGCCTTTCAGCAGATAGTAGGAACTGATACCCAGCACGAACATCGCGCCGCAGGTGTAGCCGGAAGCCACGGTGTGAACGAATTTCACCTGCGCAACCGGGTTAAGCACCAGTTCGGAGAAGCTGACCATCTCCATGCGCATGGTTTCGAAGTTGAAATCCGAAGCGATCGGGTTCTGCATCCAGCCGTTGGCGACCAGGATCCACAGCGCGGACAGGTTGGAGCCGAGGGCCACGAACCAGGTTACCGCCATGTGCTGCACCTTGCTCAGACGATCCCAGCCGAAGAAGAACAGGCCGACCAGCGTCGATTCAAGGAAGAACGCCATCAGACCTTCGATAGCCAGAGGGGCCCCGAAGATATCGCCGACGTAGTGAGAGAAATACGACCAGTTAGTCCCGAACTGGAACTCCATGGTCAAACCGGTGGCCACACCCAGAGCAAAGTTAATCGCAAATAACTTTCCCCAGAATTTGGTCATGTCTTTATAAATTTGTTTGCCAGACAGGACATATACCGTTTCCATAATTGCCAGCAAGAACGCCATACCGAGCGTTAATGGGACAAATAAGAAATGGTACATCGCCGTTAAAGCAAACTGTAAGCGCGACAGTTCGACAATATCAAACATCTTGACTCCTTGCTCCTCGCAGGAAGACTCCGACACGCGGTTATCGGCACGCTTCTTTCAAAGCTGCCAGTAACGCCCCGCAGTGAATGCCCTTAAACACAACAAATTTGATCCAGCTTCTCCGCTTTCAACCGCACACTCGGCCAATAGCCCCTCGGGCCCTCGACAAGCACGCCACTGAAAACCGACAACGGGTAACAAATGCAACAAGATCAACCATCCATAATCACAACATGGATGATACTCGCCCAATCCCACACAATAAATAGGTTTTTACGTGACGTGGGTTAGACTTTTGGTTACAGGTCAAATCTTAGCCGAAAGAGGTACTTCGGGCTAATTTGATCTGAGACAATTTAAGCCTATCCGCATCTTATTTCCATATTCATCAGCACATTTCGCATAATTTTCTTAGGGTCATGTTGCGCAATGGTTTAATTGTTTTTTAATGATATTTTTGTGTTAAATAAATGTAATTTAAAAGAGCCGCCATTGTATTATTACGCGCTTATTATGCGACATAATTAACCTTTTATTTCCAATAAGCCGTGACAGTGATAGCAGTCACAAAACAACAAATCTCTCTCCAATATTAGTCTATTTCTCGCGATGGGATCGTAAAGGTTGCGATTTTGTAGCAAAATGACCACTAATGTTAAAATTACATTGAGTGACAATAACTTATGAAAAAAATCATCTTTGCCTCTGTATTGGGACTCTCGGGAAACGTCATGGCCGCCGAAACGGTAAATATCACCTTGCTGGGTACTTCCGATCTGCACGGCACTTTCGTGCCCTGGGACTACGCCAGCGACACGGAAAATCTGGCGGGCAGCCTGAGCCAGATAGCCACTCAGGTCAAACAGGTGCGGGCCGAGCAGCCCGACCTGATCCTGGTGGACGCCGGCGACACCATTCAGGGCAACTTCGTCGAAACCTTCAAGCATGAGGCCGTCAGCCCGATGATGCTGGGCCTCAACGCGCTCAATTATGATGTCTGGGTAATGGGTAACCACGAGTTCGACTTCGGCCTGCCGGTGCTGGCGACGCCGCTCAAGCAGTTCAAGGGCGCGGCGCTGGCGGGCAATATCGTCTGGGACAGCGGCAAGCCCTACCTGCCGGCCTACACCATCGTCGAACGCCAGGGCGTGAAAATTGGCATTATCGGTATGGATACGCCGATGACCGCCGAATTCGCCAAGGGCACCGATCGCATCAAAGGGCTGAACTTCACCGATCCGGTGCAGGCGGTGAAACAGGTCATCAGGCAAATCGACGGCCAGGTCGACGCCATCGTGCTGGTGGCGCATATGGGCATCGACAACGAGAACCAGCGCCCCGGCACCGGCGTGGCCGACATCGCCAACGCCAACCCGGAGCTGGCGGCGATCGTCGCCGGCCACATGCATGTGAAGATCGATAAAGCGGTGGTTAATGGCGTCATCATCACCGAGCCGGATAAATACGGCCGCGCACTGTCGCGCATCGACCTGCAGTTTGAACACCGCGACGGCAAATTCACGCTGATCGACAAAAACAGCTACACCTACCCGATCAAAGGGCTGGCGCCGGACAGCGCCATGCAAGCGCTCTACCAGCCGTACCATGACATTTTGCGCGCCAACGCCAACCGGGTCGTGGCGAAGCTGAGCGGCAGCGATCTGGTGCCCGCCGACGAGTTTCGCGGCATTCCTCAGGTACACGTGCAGGATACCGGCATCAGCGCGCTGTTCCAGCAGGCCGCCCGCCACTATGCGCCGCTGGCGCAGGTGATTGCCCTGCAGATCGACAACGATCGCGCCAAATTGGACGTCGGCGACATCAAAGCTAAGGACATCGCTTTTAACTACCAATACGCCGGTGGCGAGATCACCGTGTATCAGCTCAACGGCAAAGCGCTTAAACGCTACATGGAGTGGTCCGCCGACTATTTCAATCAGCTGCAGCCTGGCGACGTCACCTACAGCTTTAACCCGGCGCGGCGATCGTCCAAATATTCCACCAACGATTTCTTCGACGGCGTCACTTACACCATCGATCTGCGCCAGCCCGCCGGCTCGCGCATCGTCGATCTGCGCCTGGCGGACGGAACGCCGGTCACCGACGACATGCCGATCCGCCTGGGCATGAACAGTTACCGCATGGGCCACCTGACGCAAAAGGGCGGCGCGCTGGAGGGGCAATCCTTCCCGGTGCTGTTTGACAGCAAAGCGCAATACGGTGAAGAAGAAGGCACTATTCGACACCTGGCTCTGCGCTACCTGACGGAAGTGAAACACGGCCAGTATCAGGGCGTGACGCCGCAGCGCTGGAAGCTGGTCGGCCTGGAGGGGTACGAACCGCAGCGGGCGATCGTCAAACGGTTGCTCAATGAAGGCGTTATCCAAGTGCCGACCACCGACGATGGCCGCTACACCAACGTCGCCTCGATCAACGTCAAAGACGCGCTGTTCCGCAACGCCGACGATTACCGCACCGCCCTCACCTCGCTGGAAAAACAGCGGCAAACTACCGTGGATCCGGTACAACAGCGCCGCCTGCAGGATCGGATCGCGCTGATCAAAGCACTCAACGATTTCTGATCTTCGCCCATAAAAAAGGCCACCCAATGGGTGGCCAAACATGTCGAGATATTATTATTTCGTACTAAGATCTTAGCGCTTCAGCACCGCTTTTACCGCGTCGCCGATGTCCGCCAGGCTGCGAACGGTTTTCACGCCCGCCGCTTCCAGCGCAGCAAACTTCTCGTCCGCCGTGCCTTTGCCGCCTGCGATGATGGCGCCCGCGTGGCCCATACGCTTGCCTTTCGGCGCGGTTACGCCGGCGATGTAGCCGACAACCGGTTTAGTGACGTGTTCTTTGATGTAAGCTGCCGCTTCTTCTTCAGCGCTGCCGCCGATCTCACCGATCATCACGATCGCTTCGGTCTGCGGATCCTGTTGGAACATCTTCAGGATATCGATGAAGTTGGAGCCCGGGATCGGGTCGCCGCCGATACCCACGCAGGTGGACTGGCCCAGACCGGCATCGGTGGTTTGTTTCACCGCTTCATAGGTCAGGGTACCGGAGCGGGAAACGATGCCCACTTTGCCCGGCAGGTGGATGTGGCCAGGCATGATGCCGATTTTGCACTCGCCCGGGGTGATCACGCCAGGGCAGTTCGGCCCGATCATGCGCACACCGGCTTCGTCCAGCTTCACTTTCACGGTCAGCATATCCAGGGTCGGGATGCCTTCGGTGATGGTGATGATCAGTTTGATGCCGGCATCGATCGCTTCCAGGATGGAGTCTTTGCAGAACGGCGCTGGAACGTAGATGACCGAGGCAGTCGCGCCGGTCGCTTCAACCGCTTCGCGCACGGTGTTGAACACCGGCAGACCCAGATGCTGAGTGCCACCTTTGCCCGGGGTGACGCCGCCAACCATTTTGGTGCCGTAAGCGATAGCTTGTTCGGAGTGGAAAGTCCCCTGGCTACCGGTGAAGCCCTGGCAAATTACTTTGGTGTTTTTATCGATTAAGATGGACATTATTTACCCTCCACTGCTGCAACAACTTGCTGAGCCGCATCAGTCAGGCTGGTCGCAGCAATGATATTCAGGCCGCTGTCCGCCAGTTTCTTGGCGCCCAGTTCGGCATTGTTCCCTTCCAGGCGCACCACGACCGGGACGTTAACGCCCACTTCGGCCACTGCGCCGATGATGCCGTCGGCGATCAGATCGCAACGTACGATACCACCGAAGATGTTAACCAGAACCGCTTTCACCTTGTCATCGGACAGGATGATTTTGAACGCTTCGGTCACGCGCTCTTTGGTCGCGCCGCCGCCAACGTCCAGGAAGTTGGCCGGTTCGCCGCCGTGCAGTTTAACGATGTCCATAGTGCCCATCGCCAGACCGGCGCCGTTAACCATGCAGCCGATGTTGCCGTCGAGGGCAACGTAGTTCAGCTCCCACTGAGCAGCACGGGATTCGCGCTCGTCTTCCTGCGAAGGGTCACGCATTTCACGCAGTTCCGGCTGGCGGAACAGGGCGTTACCGTCGGCGCCCAGTTTGCCGTCCAGGCACACCAGATCGCCCTGCTTGGTGATCACCAGCGGGTTGATCTCAACCATCGCCAGATCGCGCTCCAGGAACAGCGTCGCCAGGCCCATGAAGATCTTGGCGAACTGGCTGACTTGCTTACCGGTCAGACCCAGTTTGAAGGCCAGCTCACGGCCCTGATAAGGCTGTGGCCCCGCCAGCGGATCGATGGTCATTTTGTGGATCAGTTCTGGGGTTTCTTCCGCCACCTTCTCGATTTCCACGCCGCCTTCGGTAGACGCCATGAACACCACGCGACGGGTAGAACGATCCACTACCGCGCCCAGGTACAGCTCTTTATCGATGTCGGTCGCCGCTTCTACCAGGATCTGGTGAACCGGCTGGCCCAGCGCGTCAGTCTGGTAAGTCACCAGACGCTTGCCCAACCAGGCTTCCGCGAAAGCACGGATATCTTCTTTGCTGTTGACGACTTTAACGCCGCCCGCTTTACCGCGGCCGCCAGCATGAACCTGACATTTCACCACCCACGGGCCGGAGCCGATTTTGGATGCGGCTTCTTCTGCTTCACGCGGAGTGGTACAGGCGTAACCGGTTGGTGCCGGCATGCCATACCGAGCAAACAGCTGTTTTGCCTGATATTCGTGTAAATTCATGATGTTCTATCCATTCAGTTCTGAAGGTTTTTAGCCGGACCATTATTACGCGGTAAACCGCATGGTTTTCCGGCCACATAGCACAGAGTGCGGGCGCGGCACGCCGCGCCCGGCAAGGGTTACTAGACGTCCAGCAGCAGACGAGCCGGATCTTCCAGCATCTCTTTGACCGTCACCAGATAACCGACGGATTCTTTACCGTCGATCAGGCGGTGGTCATAAGACAGCGCCAGATACATCATCGGCTGGATCACCACCTGACCATTGACCGCCATTGGGCGATCTTTGATGGCGTGCATGCCCAGGATGGCGCTCTGCGGCGGGTTGATGATCGGAGTGGACATCAGGGAGCCGAATACGCCGCCGTTGGTAATGGTGAAGTTACCGCCGGTCAGCTCTTCAACGGTCAGTTTGCCGTCGCGGCCCTTAACGGCCAGCTCTTTGATTTTCTTCTCGATGTCAGCCATGCTCATGGCGTCTACATCGCGCAGTACCGGCGTCACCAGGCCGCGCGGGGTAGAAACCGCGATGCTGATGTCGAAGTAGTTGTGGTAAACCACGTCGGAACCGTCGATCGACGCGTTCACTTCCGGGAAGCGCTTCAGCGCTTCAACCACGGCCTTGATGTAGAAGGACATGAAGCCCAGACGCACGCCGTGGCGCTTCTCGAAGGCTTCGCCGTACTGCTTGCGCAGGTCCATGATCGGCTGCATGTTGATTTCGTTGAAGGTGGTCAGCATCGCGGTGCTGTTCTTCGCTTCCAGCAGACGCTCGGCAACGCGTTTGCGCAGGCGGGTCATCGGCACGCGTTTTTCGCTGCGGCCGGCCAGAACAGGCTGCGGTGCGGTTTCAGCGGCGGCGGCCGGTTTGGCAGCGGCGCCGCCTTTGGCCAGGTGCGCTTCCACGTCTTCACGCGTGATGCGGCCACCCACGCCGGTGCCTTTGATGGCGCCAGCATCGAGATCGTGTTCGGCGATCAGGCGGCGAATCGCCGGGCTGAGCGCGTCATTGCTTTCTTCTTCCAGGCTCGCGGTAGCGCGCTGTGCAGGCGTGGCTTCTTTCTCTTGGCTCTTCTCAGCGGTCGGCTTGCCGGAGCTGTCGCCCGGACGGATGCGGCCGAGCAGCTGGCGAGACAGCACGGTCGCGCCCTCTTCTTCCACGATAGCATCGAGAATACCCGCTTCACTGGCCGGCACTTCCAACACCACTTTGTCGGTTTCGATTTCAACCAGGACTTCATCACGCTGCACGCTGTCGCCCGGTTTTTTGTGCCAGGTGGCTACGGTCGCATCGGCAACCGATTCAGGAAGGTCAGGAACCAGAATATCTACGCTACTCATTTAGCTTTCCCTTAAGTTTTTTATCATCTGCTTGCCGGCCCTCGGCCGGCAAGCGAGCGAACATTAGTCAATATTCAGCGCGTCGTTCACCAGAGCCTGCTGCTGCTTCTGGTGTACGGACATATAGCCCACCGCCGGAGAGGCGGAGGCCGGACGTCCTGCGTAACGTAAAGAAGCCCCGAACGGCACCACTTCACGGAAGTTGTGTTGGCTGCAGTACCAGGCGCCCTGGTTCAGCGGCTCTTCCTGACACCAGACGAAATCATGCACGTGCGAGTATTGTTCCAGCACGGCCTGCACGGCCTGATGCGGGAACGGATACAGCTGCTCGATACGCACGATGGCCACGTCTTTCTGCTCGTTCTTGCGACGCTGTTCCAGCAGGTCGTAGTAGACCTTGCCGGAGCACAGCACGACGCGCTTGACCGCTTTCGGATCCAAGTCGTCGATCTCGCCGATCGCCGGCAGGAAGGTGCCGTTGGCCAGCTCGTCCAGCGAAGAAATCGCCAGCGGGTGACGCAGCAGCGACTTCGGCGACATCACCACCAGCGGACGGCGCATACCGCGCAGCGCCTGACGACGCAGCATATGGTAAACCTGCGCCGGCGTAGACGGGACGCACACCTGCATGTTCTGCTCTGCGCACAGCTGCAGATAGCGTTCCAGACGCGCGGAAGAGTGCTCAGGGCCCTGGCCTTCATAGCCGTGCGGCAGCAGCATCACCAGGCCGCACATACGTCCCCATTTTTGCTCGCCGGAGCTGATGAACTGGTCGATAACGACCTGTGCGCCGTTGGCGAAGTCACCGAACTGCGCTTCCCAGATGGTCAGCGTGCGCGGTTCCGCCGTGGCGTAGCCGTATTCGAACGCCAGCACCGCCTCTTCAGACAGCACGGAGTCCCAGACCTTGAATTCGCCCTGGCCGCTGTGAATATTCGCCAGCGGAACATAGACGGAACCGTTTTTCTGGTTGTGCACCACCGCGTGACGGTGGAAGAAGGTGCCGCGGCCGGCGTCTTCACCGGAGATGCGGATCGGGATGCCTTCATCCGCCATGGTCGCGTAAGCCAGCGTTTCGGCAGCGCCCCAGTCGAACGGCTTATTGCCCGCCGCCATCTCGGCGCGGTCAGCGTAGATTTTCGCCACGCGCGACTGCATTTCAATCGCTTCCGGCACGGTGCTGATGCGACGTGCCAGCTCTTGCAGGCGCTTCATCTCAACCTTGCTCGGGTACTCTTCGTCCCACTCGTGGTTCAGATACGGTGACCAGGTGAAGGAGTGCAGGTTCATCGGACGCCACTCTTCAACCACGCAATCGCCGCGGTCGAGCGCGTCGCGGTACAGGTTGACCATTTCCGTGGCATCTTCCAGACTGGCCACTTTCTGCTCGGTCAGCACGTCAGCGTAGATTTTGCGCGGCGTAGGGTGTTTCTTGATCTTCTGATACATCACCGGCTGGGTAGCGCTCGGCTCGTCGGCCTCGTTGTGCCCATGGCGACGGTAGCAGACCAGATCGATCATCACGTCACGCTTAAAGGTGTTACGGAAATCCAACGCCAGGCGGGTGACGAAGGCCACGGCCTCCGGATCGTCCGCGTTAACGTGGAAGATCGGCGACTGAACCATTTTGGCGATGTCGGTGCAGTATTCGGTAGAGCGCGCATCCAGCGGGTTGGAGGTGGTGAAGCCAACCTGGTTGTTGATGACGATACGCACGGTGCCGCCCACTTCGTAACCGCGAGCCTGAGACATGTTCAGGGTTTCCTGAACCACGCCCTGGCCGGTGATGGCGGCGTCGCCGTGGATGGTTATCGGCAGCACCATGTTGCTGCGCGCTTCGTCCAGACGATCGCGACGGGCACGTACCGAGCCCATGACCACCGGGCTGACGATCTCCAGGTGCGACGGGTTGAACGCCAGCGCCAGGTGAACCATGCCGCCTTCGGTTTCCACGTCGGAAGAGAAGCCCTGGTGATATTTCACGTCACCGGTGCCGAGGTGTTCTTTATGCTTACCGGCGAATTCGTCGAACAGATCGGCCGGCTTTTTGCCCAGCACGTTGATCAGCACGTTCAGACGGCCGCGGTGGGCCATGCCCAACACCACTTCGCGCGTGCCGTTCTTACCGGCGTGGCGCACCATCTCTTTCAGCATCGGCACCAACGCGTCGCCGCCTTCCAGCGAGAAGCGTTTGGCGCCCGGGAATTTGGCGCCCAGGTAGCGTTCCAGGCCTTCCGCCGCAGTCAGCTCGTTCAGGAAACGGCGTTTTTCGTCGGCGGTAAAGCTGGCGCGCCCCACCACCGATTCGATGCGCTGCTGGATCCAGCGTTTCTCTTCGGTGTTGGTGATATGCATGTACTCAGCACCGATCGACCCGCAATAGGTCTGCTTCAGCGCGGCGTACAGATCGCCCAGCTTCATGGTTTCTTTGCCGATGGCGAAAGAGCCCACGTTGAAGGTTTCCTGGAAATCGGCTTCGGTCAGGTTGTGGTAAGCGGGATCAAGGTCAGGAACTTGCTCGCGCTGCCACAGGCCGAGCGGATCGAGGTTGGCATGCTGATGCCCGCGGAAGCGGAAGGCGTTGATCAGCTGCAGTACCTTGACCTGTTTGGCGTCGGTTTCCGGATCGGTGATGGTGGTATTGTAGCGCGCGGAGTCTTTCGCCAGGCGGCGGAAGTAATCGCGCGTTTGAGAGTGAAGCTGATCGGGTTTGACACCCGCGGTTGGTAGCTGTTGAAAAATGGAACGCCAGCTATCTTCAACGGAACCCGGATCGGTTAAGAAGTCTTCATAGAGCTGTTCTATGTAAGACTGGTTCGCGCCCGCCAGATAGGAGGAATCCAGCCAGGCCTTCATTGCGCCGTTCTGCATCATGATCCCTTAAGCTTTGAAGCTTTAGTTTTCGCCGTGGTTAACATAATTACCGTGATGAATACGGTTTGCCGTAAAACGGTTCACTCGACGTACTTGCGGCCATGACGGCCCGATACGTTCTGTTATGGACCTTGCGGTCCCTTACAAGGAACCTCTAAAAACCGGCGGAAGAACCAGGCTGCATAGCGCCGCAGCCGCGGGTCAGTTTTTAGAGGTTCCCTCCCCTATGGGATGTGCACCGGAAAAGAGCCCGGCGCAGCATCTCATTCCGTTTATGCGCCGCGTTGCAGCAGCATGGACTTGATATGCCCGATCGCACGCGTCGGGTTCAAGCCTTTAGGACATACACTGACACAATTCATAATGCTATGGCAGCGGAAAACACTAAAAGCGTCGTCCAGATCATCTAAACGTTCTTGCGTTTCCGTGTCACGGCTGTCGATCAGGAAGCGATACGCCGCCAACAGACCGGCTGGGCCAATGAACTTGTCCGGGTTCCACCAGAACGATGGGCAAGAGGTCGAGCAGCAGGCGCACAGGATGCACTCGTACAGACCGTCCAGCTTGGCGCGTTGGTCCGGCGACTGCAGGTGCTCGCGCGCCGGCGGGTTCTTGCCGTCGTTCAGCAGGTATGGCTTGATCTTTTCATACTGGGTATAGAACTGGCCCATATCCACCACCAGATCGCGCACCACCGGCAGGCCCGGCAGCGGACGGATCACGATCTTGCCGTTGCCTTTGCGCAGCGACGAAATCGGGGTGATGCACGCCAGGCCGTTTTTACCGTTCATGTTCAGGCCATCGGAACCGCACACGCCTTCGCGGCATGAGCGACGGAACGACAGGGTCGGGTCTTTTTCTTTCAACTGGATCAACGCATCCAGCAGCATCATGTCGCGACCTTCTTCCGCTTCCAGGGTGTAATCCTGCATGTGCGGCGCGTCATCGACATCCGGGTTGTAGCGATAAATGGAAAATTCGAGTTTCATCTGTCGATCTCCGCAATTAGTAAGAACGCACTTTCGGCGGGAATGCCGGGCGCAGCTTCGGTTGCATGTTCACTTCACGACGCGTCATGCTTTCCGATTGCGGCAGATACAGCGAATGGCACAGCCAGTTGGCGTCATCGCGTTCCGGGTAGTCGAAGCGGCTGTGTGCGCCACGGCTCTCGGTACGGAAGTTGGCCGACACAGCGGTGGAATACGCGGTCTCCATCAGGTTATCCAACTCCAGGCACTCGATGCGCTGGGTGTTGAACTCGCTGGAGGTATCGTCCAGGCGTGCGTTCTTCAGACGTTCACGGATCACTTTCAGTTCTTCCAGGCCCTTGGCCATCGCATCGCCTTCACGGAATACCGAGAAGTTGTGCTGCATGCAAGACTGCAGCGCTTTGCGAATTTCGACCGGGTCTTCACCGGAACGGGTATTGTTCCAACGGTTCAGACGGTCCAACGAGGCTTCCACGTCGGAGTCGCTGGCGTCACGGCTCACGCCCTGCTCTTCCAGCGATTCCTGCAGGTGCATGCCGGCGGAACGGCCGAACACAACCAGGTCGAGCAGCGAGTTGCCGCCCAGGCGGTTGGCGCCGTGCACCGATACGCAGGCGATTTCGCCCACGGCGAACAGCCCCGGGATCACCACGTCTTCACCCTTCTCGTTCACGGTCAGCGCCTGGCCGGTCACCTTGGTCGGAATGCCGCCCATCATATAGTGACAGGTTGGGATAACCGGGATCGGCTCTTTCACCGGATCGACGTGCGCGAAGGTGCGGGACAGCTCCAGAATGCCCGGCAGACGGGATTCCAGTACCTCTTTGCCCAGGTGATCCAGCTTCAGCTTGGCGTGCGGGCCCCAAGGACCGTCGCAACCGCGGCCTTCGCGGATTTCGATCATGATCGAACGGGCAACCACGTCGCGGCCCGCCAGATCTTTGGCATTCGGCGCATAACGCTCCATGAAGCGCTCGCCGTGTTTGTTCAGCAGGTAACCGCCTTCGCCGCGGCAGCCTTCAGTCACCAGTACGCCCGCGCCAGCGATGCCGGTCGGGTGGAACTGCCACATTTCCATGTCCTGCACCGGCACGCCAGCGCGCAGCGCCATGCCGACACCGTCGCCGGTGTTGATGTGGGCGTTGGTGGTGGACTGATAAATACGGCCTGCGCCGCCGGTCGCCAGCACGGTGGCCTTGGCTTTGAAGTAAACCACTTCACCGGTTTCGATGCAGATAGCCGTGGTGCCGACCACCGCGCCATCCTGGTTTTTCACCAGATCGAGCGCATACCACTCGGAGAAGATGGTGGTGTGGTTTTTCAGGTTCTGTTGGTACAGGGTGTGCAACAGCGCGTGACCGGTACGGTCGGCTGCGGCTGCGGTACGCGCCGCCTGCTCGCCGCCGAAGTTCAGCGACTGACCGCCGAACGGGCGCTGATAAATGCGGCCGTCGTCCAGACGAGAGAACGGCAGGCCCATGTGTTCCAGTTCCAGAATTGCTTCCGGGCCGGTTTTACACATATATTCGATGGCGTCCTGGTCACCGATATAGTCGGACCCTTTCACCGTGTCGTACATATGCCATTCCCAGTTGTCCTCGTGGCTGTTGCCCAGCGCGACGGTAATGCCGCCCTGTGCAGACACGGTATGGGAACGGGTCGGGAAAACTTTGGACAGCAGGGCACAGGTCGAGCCCGCTTGGGAAATTTGCAGCGCGGCACGCATGCCCGCACCGCCGGCGCCGATTACGACGGCGTCAAACTCTCTGACTGGCAGTTTCATTTAAGCACCCCACACTACGATTGTTCCGTACAGTAAATAGACCAGCAACGCGACCACGACAGCCAGCTGCAACACCAGGCGAACCGCCAGCGGCTTGACGTAGTCCGTCAGCACCTGCCACAGCCCGATCCAGGCGTGTACCAGAATCGACAGCAAGGTCAGCAGAGTGAACACTTTCGTAATGGAAGTGGCGAAGAAACCGCGCCAAATGTCATAAGTGAGTTCCGGAGCCGTGACGAAAAAGCCCAGGATATACAGGACGTACAGGGTGATGATGATCGCGGAAGCACGCAGCAGCAGCCAATCGTGCACGCCGTTGCGCCCTAATGCAGAAACGTTGTTTACCATACGAGGACTCCAGCCAGAACTGACAGCACGACGGTCAGACCGATCGCCACCTGGGCGGAACGGGTACCGGCGGCCAAACTCTCTTCGATGTAGCCAAAATCCATTAACAAGTGACGGATGCCACCGCAAATGTGATAGGCCAGCGCCGTGAGGATGCCCCAGAATATGAATTTGACGATGAAGCTATTCATGATGGCGGCCGCCTGCAGGAACCCCTCTTGGGAAGAGAGTGACAGGCCCAGCAGCCAGAGGAGGATACCCACGGCAACGAAGGTAATTACGCCAGAGACTCGGTGTAAGATAGACGCTATCGCAGTTACGGGGAACCGGATCGTTTGCAGATCCAAGTTGACAGGTCGTTGTTTTTTCACGTATTTGCCCACACAGCTCTTATTATTTTCCTTCCTCCGGGCCTGGGCGGGGATCAGACAGCGTTAAGAGCCTAAAACCCTTACACGTCACGCGCTCAAACATCAACATCCTCTGTGCTCAAACGGCGCGCATTTATAACGCTGGGTGCTCCTACTTCAGGGTAATCCGGAGACCTGGCGGCAGTATAGGAGGATCACATTCTGATTACAATTCTCATACAACCGCTTTGATAACATTTCCCCCGAACAGTGATTCAGATCACGGATTTCACAATTAGTGCAAAATTAATTATCTGATTTGACAAGAGATCAACATTTCCATTACATATAGGGGCACAAACGGTCCTATGATGCGCTATGGGTCAGCAGATACACTTCCTCCCGGGTTCGAGTTATGCAACAGTGTATTTGGCGAACCTATCCCAATAGCCGTTGTTTCCCGCTCGAGTTTGCCGGCGTCAAAAGCAAATAAAGCACATAAAAACAGATTATTGGGATAGGTTCACATCTCTTCGAACAGCTCATAGGTAAGATTAACAGACTATAACGAATTACTATGAATCGTTAACAACTGGTCACCCGTCTCGTTCGCCTGGTCAGCACTCTGTACCCTACCCGCGCACAGTTGCGCAGTCGCTCACAGAGTTAGCGTCCGCACCATTTTTTGCGGGCAACCTGCAGAGATTTAAGGTATTTCAGTTGTTAGTGGTTTTTTAAAATAAGGCGCTAAGGAGACAGTAAATGACTGATAAGAAAGCGACGCTAACCATTAACGACAGCGAAGCTCCGATCGAACTGGGCGTATTGACACCGACACTGGGCCCTGATGTCCTCGATGTCCGCGCTCTGGGTTCCAAAGGTTATTTCACATTTGATCCCGGCTTTACCTCCACCGCTTCTTGCGAATCCAAGATTACCTTCATCGACGGCGACAAAGGCGTGCTGCTGCACCGCGGCTTCCCTATCGAGCAGCTGGCGAAAGAATCTTCCTACCTGGAAGTGTGCTACATCCTGCTGTACGGCGAGACCCCAACGCCGGAAGAGTTCGAAACCTTCAAGACGACCGTAACCCGTCACACCATGATCCACGACCAGATCACCCATCTGTTCCGTGGCTTCCGTCGCGACTCGCACCCGATGGCAGTGCTGTGCGGCGTGACCGGTGCGCTGGCGGCGTTCTACCACGATGCGCTGGACGTCAACAACGAACGTCACCGCGAAATCACCGCGTTCCGTCTGCTGTCCAAAATGCCGACCGTGGCCGCGATGTGCTACAAATACTCCCTGGGCCAGCCGTTCGTTTACCCGCGCAACGATCTGTCCTATGCCGGCAACTTCCTGCACATGATGTTCGCCACCCCGTGCGAAGAGTACGTGGTGAACCCGGTGCTGGAACGCGCCATGGACCGCATCCTGATCCTGCACGCCGACCATGAGCAGAACGCCTCTACCTCGACCGTGCGCACCGCCGGCTCTTCCGGCGCCAACCCGTTCGCCTGCATCGCGGCCGGTATCGCCTCCCTGTGGGGGCCGGCACACGGCGGCGCCAACGAAGCGGCGCTGAAAATGCTGGAAGAGATCAAGACCGTCGAGCACATTCCAGAGTTCATCAAGCGCGCCAAGGACAAGAACGACTCCTTCCGCCTGATGGGCTTCGGCCACCGCGTGTACAAGAACTACGATCCGCGCGCCACCGTGATGCGCGAAACCTGTCACGAAGTGCTGAAAGAGCTGAACAAGAAGGACGACAACCTGCTGCAGGTCGCGATGGAGCTGGAACACATCGCGCTGAACGACCCGTACTTCATCGAGAAGAAACTGTACCCGAACGTCGACTTCTACTCAGGCATCATCCTGAAGGCGATGGGCATTCCTTCTTCCATGTTCACCGTGATCTTCGCCATCGCACGCACCATCGGCTGGATCGCCCACTGGAACGAAATGCACGACGAAGGCATCAAAATTGCCCGTCCGCGTCAGCTGTACACCGGCTATGCCGAGCGTGATTTCAAATCCCAGCTGAAAAACAAGTAAGCCGCCGCTTTCCTGGCTGAAACCGCACAGCGCCGCCCCTTCGGGCGGCGTTTTTTTTGCTTATTTCTGGCAACCCGGGCACCAATAAAACGGCCGCGACGACAGCTCGGTGCGCACAATCATCGCGCCGCAGCGTTCGCAAGGCTCACCGCTGCGATGAAATACCTTGAAGCGAAACAGCGCGCCGTGATGCCGGTTGTCATCCGCCTGCCCGCGCGTCTGGTAGGAAAGGCGCGGCACTGCCAGCAACGCCTCCGCCAGACGGCGCAGTGCCTCTGGCGTCAGATCCTGCGGTTTATGCTGCGGCGCCAGTTCGGCCTGCCACAGGATTTCGGCACGCAGATAATTGCCCAATCCGGCAAGAAACGCCTGGTCGAGCAGCATGCCGCCCAGCTGCCTGCGGCGGAAACGCGGCGTCAGCAACCGCTCCGCCACCTCGTCTACCGTCAGCGACATGTCCAACACGTCAGGGCCGATGCGTTGCAAAAACGGGTGTTGTTCTATTTCCTCGCGCGGCCCGACGGTAATGTCGGAAGCGCTGTAGAGCAATATCGCGCTGCGGGCGGTTTCCAGCCGCACCCGCAGATCGCGTTTGGTCTCCGGCGTCTCTCCTGCCGCCGCCACTTTCCACACGCCATACAGTTGGTTATGGCTGTACATCGTCAGCCCATTGGAGAAATGGGTCAGCAGCGCCTTGCCGCGCGGCTCGATGGCGACGATACGCTCGCCGATCAGACGCTGGCGATAGTGTTTCAACTGAGGAAAAGCGAAATCGACGGCGGTCAACGGCTGATCGATCACCGCCGCCGCCAGTTTGTCCGCCGCCCGGCGAATCTCCGGTCCTTCCGGCATAGACCACTCCTTGCGTGGACCCGGCGCAGCCCGATGCGCCGGGGATTCTCTTGATTAATGCGTCGCGCCGCCCACCACTTTCAGATCGTGTTCCACCTGCAAAGCGATGGAAACGGCCAGCTCCAGCGCAAACAGCACCGTCGAAGCCGCCATGCTCGGCGCACCGGGGTGGGCCGCCGCCTGTTCCGGCAGGTACGGAATATGGATAAAGCCGCCCTTCACCTCACGCTGGCCGCTCAAACGGTGCAGCAGCCCATACATCACATGGTTGCACACGTAGGTGCCGGCAGTCTGCGAAACGGCAGCCGGAATGCCAGCTTCGCGCATCGAACTGACCATCGCCTTTATCGGTAAGGTGCTGAAATAGGCCGCCGGGCCGCCGGCGACGATCGGCTCGTCCACCGGCTGCTGCCCCTGATTGTCGGGAATGCGCGCATCGTCGACGTTGATCGCCACCCGTTCAATCGTGATATCGGTGCGGCCGCCGGCCTGGCCGATAGCCAGCACCATCACCGGCTGCACCTCATCGATCGCCGCATTGAGCGCCTCCAGCGCCGCGCCGAACACGCACGGCAGTTGGCGCGCCACGATGCGCGTGCCGACCAGCTCCATATCATTGAGCTGCTTCACCACTTCCCAGGAGGGGTTAAGGCGTTCGCCGCCAAACGGCTCAAAGCCGGTAATCAATACTTTTTGCATCCTTACTCCTACAGGAACATCAGGAAATACAGCAGGAACACGTTAACCAACAGCAGCAGCACGCCGGTCGGCACCTGCGCCTTGATCACCGCATTCTTGTCCGGCAGCTCCAGCAGCGCCGCCGGCACAATGTTGAAGTTCGCCGCCATCGGCGTCATCAGGGTGCCGCAATAGCCGGAGAACATGCCGATCGCCGCCATCACCGCCGGGTTGCCGCCATGCTGCAATACCAGGATCGGAATGCCGATGCCGGCGGTAACGATCGGGAAAGCGGCGAAGGCGTTGCCCATCACCATGGTCAGCACCGCCATACCGATAGCGTAGACCGCCACGGCGATAAAGCGGTTATCGACCGCCAGATACTCCTGGGTCAGATGCGAGATCGCAGTGCCAACGCCAGCGACGGTAAACAGCAGACCCAGCGTGGCGAGGATCTGCGGCAGAATGAACGCCCAGCCGATCGAATCCAGCAGGCGCCGCGCTTCCTGCACCGGCTGCAACGCCTTCTCATGGGTCATTTTCACCGCGATCGCCAGACCGATCAGGCAGCCGACGGTCATCGAGAACAGCGTGATCAGCGTCGCGTGTTTACCGCTGCCGAACACCGCGCTTTGCAACGCCGGAATGTTGTTGAACAGCAGCACGCCGATCACCGTCACCACCGGGATCGCCAACGCGGGGATAAACAGCTTGTTGCCCAAACGCTTGGCGCTGGTCTCGCGCTCCTGCGGCGTTCGCTGATGATAGCTGCCGAGGCGCACGCCGCCGAAGCCGGCGATCAGGGCCATCACCACCACCACCCCGCCAACGATGATGTGCAGCATACGTTTCTCGTTACTGCCCTCGCCCAGTACGTCGCCCAGCAGGCGGTAAGTCCAGTCGCCGACCAGGAATACCAGGCCGTACAACCCCCAAAACAGCCCGGTGGTGATGCGGCGCGGGTTGGCGCGATCGCGGAAGGACATCACCGCCACAATCAGCAGCACCGCGCCGGCCAGCCAGTAGAGATATTGTTGCTGGAAGTTCATCGCGCCTCCCCCTTCGCCTGCAGCGCCGCCTGATTCAGCTGCGCCAGCTCGGCGCTCAGCTGCTTATCCATCCGATACAGCCGGAACGCGTGGATCAGGAAAGCGAAAATGGCGGTCGGAATGCCCCACAGCGCGATATGCAGCGGCTCGGTCTGAATGCCGCCGGACTCCAGCATAAAGTTATGCATGAAGATGATCGCGCCGAAGGCCACGAAGATATCCTCACCGAAGAACAGCCCGACGTTGTCGGTCGCGGCCGACATGGCGCGCAGGCGGTGGCGCGTACGCTCCGGCAGTTCGCCATAGCGGTTTTCCGTTGCCCCTTCCGCCATCGGCGCCAGCAGCGGCCGCACCATTTGCGGGTGCCCGCCCAGGCTGGTCAGCCCCATCGCCGCGGTGATCTCGCGCACGAACAGGTACACGATCAGCAAACGGCCGGCGGTGGCGCTTTTGATCTTGGCGATCCACGCCTGCGCCCGCTCTTTCAGCCCGTGGCGCTCCAGCAGGCCGATCACCGCCAGCGGCAGCAGCAGGATCAGCGGCAGGTTGCGGGTGTTGAGAAAGCCCTCGCCGAGCTTTTCCAGAATGACGTCCAGCGGCATCAGCGCCGCCAAACCGGTGATGATACCGGCGGCGATCACCACCAGCACCGGGTTGAAACGCAATACAAACCCGACCACGATGGCGGCGATGCCGATCAGTGGCCAGAGATTCACGGCCTGTTCCATAGTCTTCCCTCGATATTTTCTAATAGTTTTTTGCTTGTGATGTTGTGTCTTGCTTTACGGCTTTATTGCTCCGCGCTGACGCGAATACCCTGTTGAACAAAACTGTCCCGCAGCTTGCGCGCATACGCCAGCGCATGCTCGCCGTCCCCGTGCAGGCAGACAGTTTCCGCCTGAACGGCGGCCCAGACGCCATCCACGCTGCGCACCCGGTGATGGCGCACCATCTCCAGCGTTTGCGCCAGCGCCTGTTCGTCATCCTCGATCAATGCCCCCGGCAAACCGCGCGGCACCAGCGTGCCGTCGGCCTGATAACCGCGATCGGCGAACACCTCCTGCCGGGTGGTCAGACCGAGTTTTTCCCCGGCGCGGATCAGCTCGCTGCCGGCCAGCCCCACCAGCCGCAACGCCGGATCGACCGCCTGCACCGCCCGGGCGATCGCTTCCGCCAGCGCCGGTTCAACCGCCGCCTGGTTATAGAGCATGCCGTGCGGCTTAACATGTACCATCACCCCACCCTCGGCGCGGGCGATCGCCGCCAGCGCTCCGAGCTGATACACCACCTGCGCGTACACCGTTTCCGGCGGCAGCTGCATGCGGGTGCGGCCGAAGTTCTCCCGATCGGGAAAACTCGGATGGGCGCCGATCGCCACGCCGTACTGCAATGCCCAGCGCACCGATTGACGCATGGTCTGCGCATCGCCGGCGTGGAAGCCGCAGGCGATGTTGGCCGAGCTCACCAATTGCAACAGCGCCTGATCGTTGGCGCAGCCTTCGCCGAGATCGGCGTTCAAATCAACGATCATGTAACCCCCAGGCAATCTGTCGAAGGAAGAGATCCTGCTCGGCTTTGGCGCGCTGCGCCTCCGTCAGTGAGCAGAGAACGAAGTGGATCGGTTCGCCGAGACGGATCTGCGCCAAGTGGTAGAGATCGGCTTCGATCACGCAGGCGATACGCGGGTAACCGCCGGTGGTTTGCGCATCGGCCATCAGCACGATCGGCTGGCCGTTATGCGGCACCTGCACCACGCCGGGCATCAGGCCATGCGACAGCATCTCGCGGTCGGTGGTGCGCTCCAGCGGCGTACCGCCGTGCAGGCGGTAGCCCATGCGGTTGCTCTGCGGGCTAAGCTGCCAGGCGGTGCGCCAAAACGTATCCTGCGCCTCTTCGCTGAATTCGGCGTACTCCGGCCCCGGCAGCGCGCGGATGCGGTTGGTGAACAGCAGCTGTTTCACGCCGCAGCGATGTTGCGGTTGAGCGGCTGATTTGCCCAGCGGCAGCCGATCGCCGTCTTTCAGATTACGGCCTTCGTGGCCGCCAAAGGCGGCTTTCATGTCGGTGCTGCACGAGCCCAGCATTTCCGGCACGGCGATACCGCCCGAGATCGCCAGGTAGCTGCGCATGCCGCGTTTCGGCGTGCCTAGCGCCAGCCGCTGCCCCTTTTTCACCGGGTAGCGCCAGCCGGTCCACAGCGGCTTGCCGTCCAGCTGCGCGTCGCAGCCGGCGCCGGTCAGGGCGATCCAGCCAGAGTGGGTAAACTCGGCGCTGAACTGGCCGAGCGTGATCTCCAGCCCGGCGGCCTCCGGCGCGTTGCCCACCAGCAGGTTAGCGATCTTCAGCGCCGGTTGATCCAACGCCCCGCCGGTGCTGATGCCCAGGCGGCGGAATCCCTCGCGGCCCAAATCCTGCACCGTGGTATAGATGCCGGCACGCAGAATAATCAGCATACGCCCTCCTTCTGCGGCACGAAGCGCACGCTATCGCCCGGGCGCAGCAGCGTCGGCGGCATTTCATGCGGATTGAACAACGCCAGCGGCGTGCGGCCAATCAGTTGCCAGCCGCCGGGTGTCACCAGCGGATAGATGCCGGTCTGGCCGCCGCCGATGCCGACGGAGCCGGCCGCCACCGCCAGACGCGGTTCGGCGCGGCGCGGCGTCGCCAATTTTTCCGGCATGCCGCCCAAATAGGAGAAGCCCGGCTGAAAGCCGAGGAAATAGACCACGTAGGCCGCCGCCGCGTGGCATTCCACCACCTGCCGCGGCGTCATGCCGGTATGGCGCGCCACGTCATCCAGATCGGGGCCTTGCTCCCCGCCGTAGACCACCGGAATATCCACCTGGCGCGACTCCGGCGTCAGGCGCTCTTTGCTTTCCCAACCCTGCTGCAGCAACGCAAGCATCGCTTCGGCGTCGGCCTGCGGCGTATGCAGCAACAGCGTCAGGTTGTTCATCCCCGGCACCACTTCCCGCACGTCGGGGTGGTGATTCAGCTTTTCCGCCAGCGCCCAGATGCGCTGCTGGCTCGGTAACGTCACCGGCGGCGACAGTTCAAGCACTACCGCTCTTTCACCCAACAGGTAATAACGTGCTTGTTGCACCCTTATTCTCCTTATTATTATCGCGATGAAAAACACACCAGTTATGCGTGACGCGGCCCCGGCTGTCAATAGAACGCAACCATAAGGAAAATAAGGAAATAGCGCGATAAAAGGATTCAGCCGGCGCACAGGCCGGGCTGGATCCGGGGAAGAAAAAAATCAGGCGGGATTCGGGATATCGATAAAGGTCACATCAAAGCCGTGGTGCTGGGCCAGCCAGTCCCCCAACGCTTTCACGCCACCGCGCTCGGTCGCATGGTGACCGGCGGCGAAGAAATGCACGCCCATTTCGCGCGCGCTATGAATGGTCTGTTCAGACACTTCACCGCTGATGAACGCATCGACGCCGAAGCGCGCCGCGCTGTCGATAAAGCCCTGGCCACCGCCAGTGCACCAGGCCACCCGGCGAATGTGCTCAGGCGCGTTATCGCCGCAGTGCAGCACCGCGCGCCCCAGCCGGCTTTCGATACGCTGCTGCAGCGCCTCGCCGGTCAGCGGCTGTTCAAATTCGCCGTGTGGCACCAGCGGCTCGACGTCGCCAATCACCCGAATGCCCAGCGCCTGCGCCAGCTGCGCGTTGTTACCCAGCACCGGATGCGCGTCCAGCGGCAGGTGGTAGCCGTACAGGTTAATATCGTGAGTCAACAGCGTTTTCAGACGATTGCGCTTCATGCCGCGCACCGCCGGTGCCTCATTTTTCCAGAAATAGCCGTGGTGCACGATAATCGCGTCGGCCTGATGCGCCACTGCGGCATCCAGCAGCGCCTGACAGGCGGTGACACCGGTCACGATGCGCTGCACGTGCGGGCGGCCTTCTACCTGCAATCCGTTAGGGGCGTAGTCCTGAAACGCCGCGGCGTTCAGTTCCGTATTGATCAGTTGTTCCAGATCGAGGTTACGCATTCTCTTCTCTCTTCATAGTCAAAATGTCTGCCGGTCGCCCTGCGCCATCAGGATGAATTTCACGCCCAGATCGTTGCCCTGCGCCAGCTGCTGCGCAATGGCGGCGCGCGTGTCTTCGCCCTGCTTCAGGCTGGGCTTGATGTGGCTGATCACCACCGGCAGACCGTTCAGCGAACCTTCACCGCCGCTGTACTGCGTCAGGTTCTTCAACTCCTTCAGCAGCCAGGCCGGCGTCAAATGGCCGTACAGATGTTTATCCTCCATCCCATTGGGGTACGAGGTTTCGATAATCATGCCTTTGAGCTTTTTCTGCTCGACAAGCGGCCCCAGCGTGCGCCAGACGGTATCGAGATCGCGTGATTGCTCCACCTTATCCGGCCCGGTATCGCCGAAGTAGGCGAAGAACTCGCTGCCGTTGGAAATCAGCAGCATCGACGACGGGTAGCGATCGTGGCTAAGCGGGTACATCACGCCGGTCAACCCGGTCAGGCCGAGGGTAAAGCGCTGCTGCGGCCGCACCGTTTGCAGCCGGTAAGTGCCCAGCCGCGAACCGTTGCCGGCGTCGGTAAAGTTCGGCCAGGCCTTCCAGTTGAAGTAGTGATTACGCAGGGTCAGCACGGTGTCCGCCTGGGCGTAAACGGTTTTTTTATTGTCCTCGGGCGAGCCGACGATCAGCCCCGCCACGTGGTCCAGATGGCCATGGCTGATAAAGTAACTGCCGATCAACTGCCGGAACACATAGCCCTGCGGCGTGTAAGGCGCGGCCAGCTCGGGGGTCACCTGCGGGAAACTGCCCTTCTCCAACCCTTTGGCGATGCCCGGTAGCAGCGAGCCGGCGTCCAGCGCCACATACTGCGGCTGATTATCGCTGCGGATCAGATAAGAGGTCAGGTTGCCGTCGCTAACGCCGCCGTCGACGCCCAGCGCCACCACGTCAAAGCCGGCTATCGCCAGCGCCGAATAGCCGCTCAGGCACAGGGCCAGCACCTTTTTCATCATTGCGTCGCTCCTTGCAGTTGCCTCAAGACTCTCCCCGTTTCGCCGCCTCGAACGCCGCCAACGTCTCCATGCGGGCTTGTTTGTGATCGACGATCGGCAGCGGGTAGTTCAGCGTGCATCGCTGCTTTTCCGCCCAGCGATGGGGATGATGGATGTCATTGTCGGGCACATCCGCCAGTTCCGGCAACCATTTACGGATAAAAGTGCCTTGTGGATCAAAACGTTCACCCTGGGTGGTCGGGTTGAAGATGCGGAAATACGGCGCGGCGTCGGTGCCGGTGGAGGCCGCCCACTGCCAGCCGCCGTTGTTGGCCGCCAGATCCCCGTCCAGCAGTTGCGACATGAAATAGCGCTCCCCGGCGCGCCAGTCGATCAGCAGATCTTTCACCAGAAAACTGGCGCTGATCATGCGCAGCCGGTTGTGCATCCAGCCGGTGGCATTCAGTTGGCGCATGGCGGCATCGACGATCGGATAACCGGTTTCGCCCCGCTGCCAGGCCTGCAGCTTCGCCGCGTCATCGCACCAGCGCACCTTGTCCGTCCAGGCGATAAACGGCCGATGGCGACACAGCTCGGGATAGGCCACCAGCAGATGGCGGTAGAACTCGCGCCAAATCAGCTCGTTCAGCCAGGCGAAAGCGCCGCTCTCGCGATCTTCCAGCAGCTGCGGGCATTCGGCGCGCAGGCGGTTGAAGCACTGGCGCGGCGACAGCGCACCGATCGCCAGATAGGGCGACAGGCTGCTGGTGCCGGCAATGGCGGGCAGATCGCGCTGCCGAAGGTAATCCTGCACCTGCTCACGACAAAAGGCGCGCAGCCGCTGCAGCGCGGCCTCCTCGCCGGCGGGATAGTCATCCCCAATTTCCGCCGCGGGATAATCGAACGCCGCCGGCGCCTCAGGCGCAGGCAACGCGCCATCGGCACGGATCTTCGGCGCCGGCAGGCAGCTCACGTCGGACTCGGTCAGGCGCTGAATAAAGGCGTTGCGAAACGGCGTATAAACCTTGTACATCTCGCCGCCGCCGGTGAGCACGCTGCCCGGCGGCAACAGCAGGCTGTCATCAAAACCGTGGCACGTTACCCGTCCATTCAACTGCTGCTCCAGCCGCACATCGCGTCGCCGTTCATTCAGTTCATACTGGCGGTTGTAAAACAGCGCATCTACCTGCTCTCGCTCGCAATAGTCCGCCAGCCAGTCGATCGACGCGGCAAAGTCCGCACAGGCATGGCAATGCAGCGCAATGCTCTTTTGCGCCAGCGCCTGTTGCACCGCCTGCAGGCTGGCGTGGATCAGCGCCGCCTGCCGCGGCGCCATCTCATGTTGCCGCCACTGCTCCGGTGTGGCGATAAACACCGCCAGCACCCGGGCTTTCGGATCGCTGCAGGCGGCGTGCAGGGCTTTGTTGTCGGTGATACGCAGATCGTTACGCAACCAGACCAGATGCGTGGTCATAAAACTCCTTGTCAATCAATGGCCGTAACGCAAACGCAGCGCCTCCGGGTAAGGTTCGAAATAGCGTTGTTCCGCCAGATAGCGATCGGGGTATTCCGCCATGTAATGCTTGAGCAGCGCGATCGGCGCCAGCAGCGGCTGCATGCCCTGCCGGTAGCGATCGATCAGGTGCGCCAGCTCCTGGCGCTGCGCCGCGCTAAGCTGACGACGGAAGTAGCCCTGCACGTGCATTAACACGTTGGTGTGGTTGCGCCGCGTCGCTTTGTGCGCCAACAGCGCCATCAGGCGGCTGCGGTATTCCACGGCGAAGGCCTCCAGCGAGTCCCAGCGGTGAATATCGGCGACGAAGCGCCCCAGCTCGCGGTACGCCGGCTGCGAATGCGCCAGCAGCGACAGCTTGTAGCGGCTGTGAAACGCGATCAGCCCGCCGCGGGTCAGCCCCTGACGCCACAGCATGTTCAACTCATACAGCGCGTACACTCGCTCGATAAAGTTTTCCCGCAGCGCCGCATCCTGCAATCGTCCATCTTCTTCCACCGGCAGCCACGGCATCTGGCGCAGCAGTTCGGCGGTAAACAGCCCAACGCCGTTTTTACGCGAGTCCTTGCCGTTCTCGCTGTAGACCCGCACCCGTTCCAGGCCGCAGCTCGGCGACTTGGCGCAGACGATATAGCCGCACAGATGCTGCAACGCGGCCACGCGCTGCGCGGAGAAACTGCGCATCTCCTCGGTCAGATCCACGCCGGCGTCGTTGCTGTAGCGCATCGCCGGCCACGGCTGCGCCTGTTTCACCAGGCGCAGCGCCGGGCGCGGCGTGGGCAGGCCGATCGCCATTTCCGGGCAAACGGGCTCAAAGCGCACATAGGGCGCCAACTGTTCCACCGCAAAAGCCAGCCGCTTGTGGCCACCGTCGAAACGCACCGCGTCGCCCAGTAAACAGGCGCTGATGCCGATAGGGATCTTGTCGCTCATACCGCTCTCCCATGTTGTTGACCGATGAGGAAAGTGTAGAAGAATGGCTTGCCAAATACGACCTTGCGCTTGATAGGGGTGGCCAGAGGCATAAAAAAACCCCCGCCACAGGGCGAGGGTTTTTTCGTGAATCGGCAGCGACTCAGTAGAAATCGCAGGACGCCAGTTCCGCCTGCTGCAGCCAGACCGGCTTATCGCTGGTTTTTGACCAGACGCGGTGCAGGTAGCTGTAAAAACGCCCGCGATCGCTGCGGAACAGCATCACCGGCAGGGCCAAAATGCCCGCGATAACCACTGCGCTGCGGCGCAGGAGAATCCGATGCAGTGAATAAGCGTGATAGGTCGTAGACATGCGAACCTCCTTAAAAACGCCTGCCGTTGATTTGTCAGGGAAAACGGCGTGGGCGTATCAAATGAACAATCGGTAATTTGGTAACTGAGCAAAATTTTAGCGCACTTGATGAAAGTTTACTACTCATCCGACCACTAAATCGCACAAAAAATCGCTAATCACCGCAGCGATTCGTAATTTTGTTACAGTCAGGTTAATTTTTAACTTATCATGGGTTACATTGTGGTTATTATCCGGTTCCTGCTTCCACGCCTCTGCCCTTGCTTATTCACTCATCAGGCGCAATCTCGCCGCCAACCTGCTGCTTGAAATGCTCAATTTCCGCTGAAATTTCAGCCATTTTTATACTTTTTTTACACCCGCCCGCGCGATTTTTTCATCTTCTTTCTACCCCGCTCCCTACACTGCCTCTATCAAAAACAACACCTCTGGAGGTGTCCCGTGAGTTTCAGCGTTATTGGTGGTGCGCTGTTGGTCCTGCTGCTGTTGGCCTATCTGGTCTACGCCCTGTTTAACGCGGAGGATTTCTGATGGCGGCTTCAGCCTTTTTACTGATCGCCAGTTTCCTGCTGGTGCTTCTGCTGCTGGCCCGGCCGCTGGGCGGCTTTATGGCGCGCCTGATCGAAGGTGAGCCGCTGCCTGCGCTGCGCGGGGTGGAAGCCGGCGTCTGGCGCGCCTGCGGCATCCGCGCCACCGAGATGAACTGGTGGCAGTACGCGCTGGCGATCCTGGCGTTCAACCTGCTCGGCCTGGCGTTGCTGTTCGCCCTGCTGATGACGCAGGGCTCGCTGCCGCTCAACCCGCAAGGCTTCCCGGGCCTCTCCTGGGATCTGGCACTCAACACCGCCGTCAGCTTCGTCACCAACACCAACTGGCAGGCCTACAGCGGTGAAAGCGCTCTCAGCTATTTCAGCCAGATGGCCGGGCTGGCGGTGCAGAACTTCGTCTCCGCCTCCACCGGCATCGCCGTGGCCTTTGCGCTGATCCGCGCCTTTACCCGCCGCGCCGGCAAGACCGTCGGCAACGCCTGGGCCGATCTGTTCCGCATCACGCTGTATGTGCTGCTGCCGATCGCGCTGCTGATCGCCCTGTTCTTCGTCAGCCAGGGCACGCTGCAAAACTTCCTGCCTTACCTGCACGTCACCACGCTCGAAGGCGCGCAGCAGACGCTGCCGATGGGGCCAGTGGCCTCGCAGGAAGCGATCAAGATGCTCGGCACCAACGGCGGCGGCTTCTTCGGCGCCAACTCGGCGCACCCGTTCGAGAACCCAACCGTGCTGACCAACTTCGTGCAGATGCTGGCCATCTTCCTGATCCCCTGCGCGCTGTGCTTCTCCTTCGGCCAGTTGGCCGGTGAAAACCGTCAGGGCCACGCGCTGATCTGGGCGATGGCGCTGATCTTCGTGGTGGCGGTGGTGGTGGTGATGGTCGCCGAGCTGGCGGGCAACCCGCACCTGAGCGCGCTGGGCGCCGACAGCAACATCAATATGGAAGGCAAAGAGTCGCGCTTTGGCATTCTCGCCACCAGCCTGTTCTCGGTGGTGACCACCGCCGCGTCCTGCGGGGCGGTCAACGCCATGCACGACTCCTTCACCGCGCTGGGCGGCATGGTACCGATGTGGCTGATGCAGATCGGTGAAGTGGTGTTCGGCGGCGTAGGCTCCGGCCTGTACGGCATGCTGCTGTTCGTACTGCTGACGGTATTTATCGCCGGCCTGATGATCGGCCGCACCCCGGAATACCTGGGCAAGAAAATCGACGTTTACGACATGAAGATGACCGCGCTGGCGATCCTGGTCACGCCGACGCTGGTGTTGCTGGGCAGCGCGCTGGCCATCGGCACCGACGCGGGCCGCGCCGGCATCCTCAACCCGGGCGCTCACGGCTTCAGCGAAGTGCTGTACGCCCTGTCCTCCGCCGCCAACAACAACGGCAGCGCCTTCGCCGGGTTGAGCGTCAATACGCCGTTCTACAACCTGCTGCTGGCCTTCGCCATGTTCGTCGGCCGCTTCGGGGTGATCCTGCCGGTGCTGGCGATCGCCGGTTCGCTGAGCGCCAAACAACGCCAGCCGGCGGGCAACGGCACCCTGCCGACCTATGGGCCGCTGTTTATCGGTCTGCTGATCGGCACCGTATTGCTGGTGGGTGCACTGACCTTCGTGCCGGCGCTAGCGCTAGGCCCGGTGGCCGAGCATTTGCAGCTTTGGTTGGCAAACTAACCGACGTCACAGAGAGAGAATAAGAGATGACTCGCAAACAACGCGCGCTGTTTGAACCGGCTCTGGTGCGCACCGCGCTGATCGATGCGGTGAAAAAACTGGATCCTCGCGTTCAATGGCGCAACCCGGTGATGTTCGTGGTGTATATCGGCAGCCTGCTGACCACCGCCATCTGGCTGGCGATCCTCGCCGGCCAAACCGACGGTGCCGCCGCCTTTACCGGCAGCGTCGCCCTGTGGTTGTGGTTCACCGTGCTGTTCGCCAACTTCGCCGAGGCGCTGGCCGAAGGCCGCAGCAAGGCCCAGGCGGAAAGCCTGAAAGGCACCAAGAAAACCAGCTGGGCGAAAAAGCTGGCCGGCCCGCGCCGCGACGGCGCCACGGAGAAAGTGGCCGCCGAAAGCCTGCGCAAAGGCGATATCGTACTGGTGGAAGCCGGCGATACCGTCCCGTGCGACGGCGAAGTGCTGGAAGGCGGCGCCTCGGTAGATGAAAGCGCCATCACCGGCGAATCCGCCCCGGTGATCCGCGAATCCGGCGGGGACTTCTCCTCGGTCACCGGCGGCACCCGCGTGCTGTCCGACTGGCTGGTGGTACAGTGCAGCGTCAACCCGGGGGAAACCTTCCTCGATCGCATGATCGCCATGGTGGAAGGCGCCAAGCGCCGCAAAACGCCGAACGAGATCGCGCTGACTATTCTGCTGGTGGCGCTGACCATCGTGTTCGTCCTGGCCACCGCCACCCTGTTCCCGTTCTCGCAATACAGCGTGGAAGCGGCCGGCAGCGGCAGCGTGGTCACCATCACCGTGCTGGTCGCCTTGCTGGTTTGCCTGATCCCCACCACCATCGGTGGCCTGCTGTCCGCCATCGGCGTGGCCGGGATGAGCCGCATGCTCGGCGCCAACGTGATCGCCACCAGCGGCCGCGCGGTGGAAGCCGCCGGCGACGTGGACGTGCTTCTGCTGGATAAAACCGGCACCATCACGCTGGGCAACCGCCAGGCTTCAGAGTTCCTGCCGGCGCCGGGCGTGAAAGAGCAAGAGCTGGCGGACGCCGCGCAGCTGGCCTCGCTGGCGGACGAAACGCCGGAAGGCCGCAGCATCGTGGTGCTGGCCAAACAGCGCTTCAACCTGCGCGAACGCGATCTGCAGGCGCTGAACGCCACCTTCGTGCCCTTCTCCGCCCAGACCCGCATGAGCGGCGTCAACGTGCAGGAGCGCATGATCCGTAAAGGCGCAGTGGATGCCATTCGCCGTCACGTCGAAACCAATCAGGGGCACTTCCCGCGGGCGGTGGACGATCTGGTGGAAAGCGTGGCGCGCACCGGCGGCACGCCGCTGGTGGTGGCGGAAGGCGCCCGAGTGCTGGGCGTGGTGGCGCTGAAGGATATCGTCAAGGGCGGCATCAAGGAACGCTTCAATGAGCTGCGCAAGATGGGCATCAAAACGGTGATGATCACCGGCGATAACCCGCTGACCGCGGCGGCGATCGCCGCCGAAGCCGGGGTGGACGACTTCCTGTCGGAAGCCACGCCGGAAGCCAAGCTGGCGCTGATCCGCCAGTATCAGGCGGAAGGCCGTCTGGTGGCGATGACCGGCGACGGCACCAACGACGCCCCGGCGCTGGCGCAGGCCGATGTGGCGGTGGCGATGAACTCCGGCACCCAGGCCGCCAAAGAGGCGGGCAACATGGTCGATCTGGATTCCAACCCGACCAAGCTGATCGAAGTGGTACACATCGGCAAACAGATGCTGATGACGCGCGGCTCGCTGACCACCTTCAGCATCGCCAACGACGTGGCCAAATACTTCGCCATTATTCCGGCGGCGTTCGCGGCCACCTATCCGCAGCTGAACGCGCTGAACGTGATGCACCTGCACTCCCCTGCCTCCGCCATCATGTCGGCGGTGATCTTCAACGCCCTGGTGATCGTGTTCCTGATCCCGCTGGCGTTGAAAGGGGTGAGTTACAAACCGATGAGCGCCGCGGCCCTGCTGCGCCGCAACCTGTGGCTGTACGGGGTCGGCGGTCTGCTGGTGCCGTTCGTCGGCATCAAACTGATCGACCTGATCCTGGTCGCGCTGCACGTCGCCGGTTAACCATTGAGGGAAATGAACATGACGTATTTACGACCTGCGCTGGTGATGCTGATCCTGCTGACGTTGATCACCGGCATCGCCTATCCGCTGCTGACCACCGGGCTGGCGCAGCTGCTGTTTTCTGGGGCGGCCAACGGTTCGCTGCTGTACCAGGGCGACAAGGCGGTCGGCTCCGCACTGATCGGCCAGAACTTCACGCGCGCCGACTATTTCTGGGGCCGCCCATCGGCCACCGGCGATTCGGCCTATAATTCGCTGGCCTCCGCCGGCAGCAACCTGGCGGCCACCAACCCGGCGCTGGATAAGGCTATCGCCGAGCGCGCAGCGCAGCTGCGCCAGGCCAATCCTGCGATGAGCGGCCCGATCCCGGTCGATCTGCTGACCGCCTCCGGCAGTGGGTTGGATCCGCAGATCTCGATCGCCGCGGCGCGGTATCAGCTGGCGCGGGTCGCGGCGGCGCGTCATTTGCCGCCGGAACAGGTCGCCAAACTGATCGAAGACAACACCGATCGGGCCACGCCCAACTTCATGGGCGAATCGGTGGTCAACGTGCTGAAGCTGAACCTGGCGCTGGATGCGTTGAAGTAACGCGCCGTATTCAGCATAGTGATAGGGTTCGGCATGCCGAACCCCTTTTTGCTTGGTAACACAAGGAATTGTCATGGTCGAAGAAGAACAGCAGCGTCCCGATCCCGACAGCCTGCTGGCGCTGGCCAATGAAAAACCGCGCGGCCGGTTGAAGGTATTCTTCGGCGCCTGCGCCGGCGTCGGCAAGACCTACGCCATGCTGCAGGAGGCCCAGCGCTTGCGCGCTCAGGGGCTGGACGTGTTGGTCGGCGTGGTGGAAACCCACGGCCGCAGCGAGACCGCCGCCCTGCTCGACGGCCTGGCGCTGCTGCCGCAAAAGCGCATCCAGCATCGCGGGCGACTGGTGCAGGAATTCGACCTCGACGCCGCGTTGGCGCGCCACCCGGCGCTGATCCTGATGGACGAACTGGCGCACAGCAACGCCCACGGTTCGCGCCACCCCAAACGCTGGCAGGATGTGGAAGAGCTGCTGGACGCCGGCATCGACGTGCTGACGACCGTCAACGTGCAACATTTGGAAAGTCTGAACGACGTGGTGGGCGGCGTGACCGGCGTGCGGGTGCGCGAAACGGTGCCCGACCACGTGTTTGACGAGGCCAGCGAAGTGGTGCTGGTCGATCTGCCGCCGGACGATCTGCGCCGACGGCTGCACGAAGGCAAAGTGTATATTCCCGGCCAAGCCGAGCGCGCCATCGAGCACTTCTTCCGCAAAGGTAACCTGATCGCCCTGCGCGAGCTGGCGCTGCGCCGCACCGCCGATCGGGTCGATGACCAGATGCGCGAATTTCGTGACACCCAGGGGCGCGAGAAAGTGTGGCACACCCGCGACAGCATTCTGCTGTGCGTCGGCCACAACAGCGGCAACGAAAAGCTGGTGCGCATCGCCGCCCGGCTGGCGGCGCGGCTTGGCTGCCACTGGCATGCGGTCTACGTGGAAACCCCCAAGCTGCACCGGCTGCCGGAAAACCAGCGCCGCGCCATTCTGCGCGCGCTGCGGCTGGCGCAGGAACTGGGTGCCGAAACCGCTACCCTGGCCGATCCGTCCGAAGAGCGTGCGGTGCTGCGCTACGCCCGCGAACATAACCTCGGCAAAATCATCATCGGCCGCCGCAGCGAGCAGCGCTGGAAGCTGCGCGGCAGCTTCGCCGATCGCCTCGGCCGGCTGGGCCCGGATCTCGATCTGGTGATCGTCGCGCTGGAGAGCGACGCCGCACAGCCGCCGCCAGGCAAGGAGCACGACGGCCGCAGCTTCAATGAGAAATGGCGCATGCAGCTGCGCGGCTGCGCGGTGGCGGTGGCGCTGTGCGCGCTGATCACCCTGCTCTCGCAGTGGCTGCTGCCGGGCTTCGATCAGGCCAACCTGGTGATGGTCTACCTGCTCGGCGTGGCGATCGTCGCACTGTTCTTCGGCCGCTGGCCATCGGTGCTGGCGGCGGTGATCAACGTCGCCAGTTTCGATCTGTTCTTCGTTCAGCCCGAATGGTCGTTCGCCGTCAGCGATATGCAGTATCTGCTGACCTTCGGCGTGATGCTCGCCGTCGGCATCATCATCGGCAACCTGACCGCCGGGGTGCGTTATCAGGCCCGGGTGGCGCGCTATCGCGAGCAGCGGGCGCGCCATCTGTACGAAATGTCACGCGGGCTGAGCCGCGCGCTGACCGTGGCCGACATCGCCAACACCAGCCGTCATTTCCTCTCCAGCAGCTTCCAGGCGAAAACCGTGCTGCTGCTGCCGCAGGAAGACGGCCGGCTGCAGCAAATGATCGGCGAGGAAGGCGGGCTGCTGTCGGTAGACGAAGCCATCGCGCGCTGGAGTTTCGATAAAGGCTTGCCGGCCGGCGCCGGCACCGACACCCTGCCCGGCGTGCCTTACCAACTTCTACCGCTTAATACCCCCAAGCAGACCTTCGGCCTGTTGGCGATCGAGCCCAATAACCTGCGCCAGCTGATGGTGCCGGAACAGCAGCGGTTGCTGCAAACCTTCGCAGTGCTGATCGCCAGCGCGCTGGAACGACTGCACCTGGCGCGCAGCGCCGAAGAAGCCAAGCTGGACGCCGAACGCGAACAGCTGCGCAACTCGCTGCTGGCGGCGCTGTCGCACGATCTGCGCACGCCGCTGACGGTACTGTTCGGCCAGGCGGAAATCCTCACGCTGGACCTGGCGGCCGAAGGCTCCAATCACGCCACCCAGGCCAGCCAGATCCGCCAGCAGGTGCTGAGCACCACCCGGCTGGTGAACAACCTGCTGGATATGGCGCGCATCCAGTCCGGCGGTTTCAGCCTGCGCAAAGAGTGGCAGTCGCTGGAAGAGATCGTCGGCGCTTCGCTGCACATGCTGGAGCCGCTGCTCAGCCAGCATCCGATCGAGGTCGAGCTGCCGCCGGAACAGATCCTGGTCAACTGCGACGGCAGCCTGCTGGAACGGGTGTTCACCAACCTGTTGGAAAACGCCAATAAATACGCCGGCGCCGAGGCCACCATCGGCATTCGCGCCCGCACGCTGCCCGAGTGGCTGGAAGTCGAGGTCTGGGATAACGGCCCCGGCATCCCCGCCGATCAGCTGCAGCTAATTTTCGACAAGTTTTCACGCGGCAATAAAGAGTCGGCGATCCCCGGCGTCGGCTTGGGGTTAGCGATTTGTCGTGCCATTATTGAAGTGCATGACGGCCGCATCTGGGCGGAAAACGGCGCCAACGGCGGCGCCAGCTTCCGCTTCGTGCTGCCGCTGGAAAAACCGCCCGAGATCGACGGCGACGCCTTCGATCTGTAATCAACGCAGAGGAAACGTGAGCATAACGCCAACCAACATTCTGATTGTTGAAGATGAAAAAGAGATCCGCCGCTTCGTGCGCACCGCGCTGGAGAGCGAAGGCCTGCGGGTATTTGAAAGTGAAACGCTGCAGCGCGGGTTGATTGAAGCCGGCACGCGCAAACCGGATCTGATCATTCTTGATTTGGGCTTGCCGGACGGCGACGGGCTGAGCTACATCCGCGATCTGCGGCAGTGGAGCGCCATTCCGGTGATCGTGCTCTCGGCGCGCAACGCCGAAGAGGACAAGATCGCCGCGCTGGACGCCGGCGCCGACGACTATCTCAGCAAACCGTTCGGCATCGGCGAGCTGCTGGCGCGGGTGCGGGTCGCACTGCGCCGCCACTCAGCTAACCAACAGGAAAGCCCGCTGGTGAGCTTTTCGGCGATCACCGTCGATCTGGTGAATCGCCGGGTGCTGCGCAACGACGAAGATCTGCATCTGACGCCGATCGAGTTTCGCCTGCTGGCGGAGCTACTGGCCAACGCCGGCAAAGTGATCACCCAACGCCAGCTGTTGAGCCACGTCTGGGGGCCGAACTACGTGGAGCACAGCCACTATCTGCGCATCTACATGGGCCACCTGCGGCAGAAGCTCGAAGCCGATCCGGCCCGGCCCAAACACCTGCTGACCGAAACCGGCGTCGGCTATCGCTTCATGCCTTAACCCCGGTGGGCGCGGTTTGCCGCGCCTTTACGCCGCCGGGCCCTTCTTCAATCCGACCATAAATTCCTTAAACGCCTCGCGCAGCGGAGCGAACACCGGGTGTTTGCGGTTTTCGATCATCACTTCGGAGAACAGCTTCAATCCTACGGCGAAGGCCGCGCTCTGCTCGGGGCCGAAGTTCAGATCGTCACGCGCCCGAATGCGCTCGACGATCTCGAGAATATCGTCGTGGTTGGTCACCTCAAAACTCAGCGGTGCTTTCTCGACGGGGTTGCCCTGGCGATCGCTCAGGGCTTCAACGGTAATGTTAAAACGGTGGCCGGGCATCAGTTCTTCTCCTGCTGCGTGGGTTGAATATGCATTTCGCTTTCGATCGCCGCCACGGCGGTCAGCAACGCGGCGTTGATGCGCTCCACCTGCTGCGGCGTGAGATCGGCGCGCATCACGTTGCCGCGCAGCAGGCTGCGCAGACGGTTCATGGCGTCGTAGATGCCTTCCGCCAGGTTGCCGTGCCGATGATGCTCGCGGCCGGCGCCCGCCAGGCGCGCCAGAATGACGTCAACCACCTGTTGATGCTTTTGCAGCTCGCCCTCGCCCGCCACGGTGATACGGTAGCTTTTGCGGCCGTTGCCGGTGGTGAGCGGCTCAAGGAAATCCTGCTCTTCCAGCAGCGTCAGCGTGGGGTAAATCACCCCCGGGCTCGGCACGTACAGGCCGGATGACGCTTCCTCGATCGCCTTGATCAATTCGTACCCGTGGCTGGGCTTGCGCGCCACCAGCGCCAGCAACACCAGGCGCAGATCGCCGTGTTCGAACAGACGATGACGCCCGCCCCGGCCACCGCGCCCACCTCGGCCGTGTTCTTCGCCTTCGCCGCCGAAGTGATGGCGCCCGCCGCGATGACGGCGGCCCTCTTCGCACTCATGATGGTGGTGGTGATGCCGGTGTAAACCTAATCGATGAAACATAAGGTGATACCTCGCTTAACAGTGAACATCAATACGAGGTTGTTTAGATATATCTAAACAGCGTCGATAGCGCTAATCTAGATCGATATATCTAAATGCGCAAGCACGTACCGTGAAAAAGATATATCTAAATTACAGGCATAAAAAAAGCGCTGTAAAAACAGCGCTTTTTATCCATCAAGAAAAGCGATTACTTGGCGGAAGCCAGCACTTCGCTGACGATCTCGACCGCTTCGTGCTCAATCTTCTCGCGGTGTTCCGCCCCGAGGAAGCTCTCGCAGTAGATCTTGTAAGCCTCTTCAGTACCGGAAGGACGGGCCGCGAACCAGCCATTGTCAGTCATCACTTTCAAGCCGCCGATCGACGCGCCGTTGCCCGGCGCCGCGGTCAGACGTGCGGTGATCGGATCCCCGCCCAGCGTACTGGCCTTGACCATCTCCGGCGACAGTTTGGACAGCGCCGCTTTCTGCGCATGGGTTGCCGGCGCCTGGATGCGGTTGTAGCTCGGCGCGCCGAAGCGCTTGGCCAGATCGTCATAATGATGCTGCGGGTTCTCACCGGTTACCGCGGTGATTTCAGCCGCCAGCAGGCACATGATGATACCGTCTTTGTCGGTCGACCACGGCTGGCCGTTGAAGCGCAGGAACGAGGCCCCGGCGCTTTCTTCGCCGCCGAAGCCCAGGCTGCCGTCGAACAGGCCGTCCACGAACCACTTGAAGCCGACCGGCACTTCCACCAGCTTGCGCCCCAGGTCAGCCACCACGCGGTCGATCATCGCGCTGGATACCAGCGTTTTACCTACCGCCACATCGGCGCCCCACTGTGGGCGATGTTGGAACAGGTAGTTGATGGCTACCGCCAGATAGTGGTTCGGGTTCATCAGCCCCTTCGGCGTGACGATGCCATGGCGGTCGTAATCCGGATCGTTGGCGAACGCCAGATCGAATTTGTCGCGCAGCGCCAGCAGGCCGGCCATCGCCGACTCGGACGAGCAGTCCATGCGGATGATGCCGTCATGGTCCAGGTGCATAAAGCGGAAGGTCTGATCGATGGAGTCGTTCACCAGCGTCAGATCCAGCTTGTAGTGTTCCGCCACCCGCTGCCAATAGGCGATGCCGGAGCCGCCGAGCGGATCCACGCCCAGCTTCAGGCCGGCGCGTTGAATGGCCGGCATGTCGACCACGTCAACCAGGCCTTCGACATAAGGCTGCACCAGATCTTTGGCATGCAGGTGGCCGCTGTTCCAGGCCTTATCCAGCGACTGACGCTGAACGCCTTTCAACTGCTGCGCCAGCAGTTCGTTGGCGCGCTTCTCGATCACCGACGTCAGGTTGGTGTCAGCCGGGCCGCCGTTCGGCGGATTGTATTTGATACCGCCATCTTCCGGCGGGTTATGGGACGGCGTAATGACGATGCCGTCGGCCTGCGCGCCGCCGCGGCGGTTGTGGCACAGAATGGCGTGCGATACCGCCGGCGTTGGCGTGAAGCCGTTGTTTTCCTGCACAATCACATCGACGCCGTTGGCGGTCAGCACTTCCAGCACGGAAATGAAGGCCGGCTCGGACAGTGCATGGGTGTCTTTACCCACGTAGCACGGGCCGGTAGTGCCTTGCTGATGACGAACTTCGGCGATCGCCTGAGCGATGGCGAGGATGTGCGCTTCGTTGAAGCTGTGGCGCTGCGCGCTGCCGCGGTGGCCGGAGGTACCAAACTTCACCGCATGTGCGGCATTGCCGGCTTCCGGTTGCAGCACATAGTACTGCGACGTCAGCTGGGCTACGTTGATCAGATCGCTTTGGCGGGCGGGCTGCCCGGCACGTGGATTATTCGCCATCGACATATCTCCCTCATCCCTGTCGGTGACCGGGCAAATACGTCGCGCACGGCCATCATGACGGGCTGTTCGCTAAATTAGACGGTACCGCAAACTTTCTCGATCAGTTCCGCCGGGAACTGCATCGCCTGCATGATGTGTTCGATCATGCTGCGCTTGCGGCCGGTATTGGTATTGGTGATCACCCAGTAAGGGGTGCCCGGTACATGCTTCGGCTTGGTGTGCGTGCCGTTGGCCAGCAGGGTCTGCTGATCGCCGGCGAAATAGGTGCGGGTACGGCCGGTCAACGCCTCGGTAGCGGCGGCGAAACCGGCGGCATCGAGGGTGTACAGCGTGGACAGCACCAGCATGAAACGGTTGACCGCTTTGTTCTGCTCGGCGTATTCATCCGACAGCAGCAGTTCACGCACGGCGCGTACGCGATCGCGCGGACGCTGAGCCGGCACCGCTTTTTCCAGCTCGACGGACTGTGACGCACTGGCGGCAGGCAACGCGCGCACCGGTTGCCCGGCGGTGAATTTCAACATGCGGCGTAAAATATCGGACGCGCTTTCACCGATGTGTTGCGTGTGGCTGGCAATATAACGGTAAAGCTCTTCGTCGACTTCAATAGTTTTCATCTTTATCCAATACTGTTTTTTCTACTTAGAACCTGAAGCCAGATCCTGCATTCAAGCCATGGGATTATAAGGTTAAAAGCGCTGGGGCGAACACAACAATGTGCCTCCGGACGGCAAATGCAGACTAATACCTATAGCCGGCACTGCCAAGCCCGCGCCGCGAAAATTCCGCATGATTCATCGTGCGATTCAATCATGATACCCTAATCTGAATCTCTCTCAGTATGAACTTCGCCATGAAATTACATTATCAACTGCTGGCCGCCGAGTCAGACGCGCTGCCGGTGCTGCTGATCCACGGGCTGTTCGGCAATCTGGACAACCTGGGCGTGCTGGCGCGCGATCTGCATAAACAGCACAGTGTGATCAAGGTCGATCTGCGCAACCACGGCCTCTCCCCGCGCGCCGACGACATGAACTACCCCGCCATGGCGCAGGATCTGCTGGCGCTGCTCGACGAACTGCAGCTGGAAAAAGCGATCGTCATCGGCCACTCGATGGGTGGCAAAGCGGCGATGGCGCTGACCGCCATCGCGCCCGAGCGCATCGCCAGGCTGATCGTCATCGACGTCGCGCCCGTGGATTACCAAACCCGCCGCCACGACGAGATCTTCGCCGCGCTGAAGGCCGTCAGCGCCGCCGGCATTACCCAGCGCCAGGCGGCTGCCCAACTGATGCGCGACTACCTGCAGGAAGAAGGCGTGATCCAGTTCCTGCTGAAGTCCTTCCACAACGGTGAATGGCGCTTCAACCTGCCGGTACTGATCGAACGCTACGCAGACATTACCGGCTGGCAGGAAGTCCCGGCCTGGCCGCATCCGACTCTGTTCATTCGCGGCGGCCTGTCGCCGTACGTGCAGGACAGCTACCGTGCGGATATCGCCCGCCAGTTCCCGCTGGCCCGCGCACACGTCGTCGCCGGCACCGGCCATTGGGTGCACGCCGAAAAACCGGAAGCGGTGCTGCGCGCCATCCACCGTTTCCTCGGCGAAGCCTGAAAAACGCACTCACCTGGCGAAAAAACGCGCTAAAGATAACGGCTTAGCGCGTTTAGCCCGCAGTTAGGCATTGTCGCCGCTCCATCTGCTGGGGTAATATGGCGCGCTATAATTTTGCCGCCGCGCCAGCGCGTTCGCGAACGCCGGTTCGGAGGTGAATTTGGGTTAGGGTTTATTGGCCCGAAGTGTGTTAACCGATGCCTCCGGAAGCGTGCGAGCGCTTTTTGATGCAAACTCCCTTGCAGTACCGCTACCTATGGCAAAAGAACAAACGGATCGCACGACGCTGGATCTGTTCGCAGATGAACGCCGTCCGGGGCGCCCGAAAACCAACCCGCTTTCCCGCGATGAACAGCTTAGAATCAATAAGCGCAATCAGTTACGGCGCGATAAAGTGCGTGGATTGCGACGCGTAGAGCTGAAAATCAACGCGGACGCGGTGGATGCCCTGAACAAACTGGCGGAACAGCGCAACATCAGCCGCAGCGAACTCATCGAGCAGATGCTGTTGGCACAACTGGCGGAAGAACAGCCGGAACATTGATCTCTTCGGCCGCACGCGCGGCGCGGCGTTAAGGACAACGCCGGATCGACCCCGCTTTTCTTCATTCTCCGGCATCGCATAAATGCGATAAAACCCCGGCGCCACTTTCTGGCATGATACGCATTTACCGGTAAGAGACTGCGCCTGTCGGCGCCCGCCCCGGAGGCGAAAGGCTCTTGCCATGGCATCATTTTAATCGGCGTCAGCGGCGGCAGTGCTGGCATCGAGTAATGCAATTACTTGAATTTAAAGGTTATACGCGATATGGCTACTGTAGGCATTTTCTTTGGCAGCGACACTGGCAATACCGAAAACATTGCCAAAATGATCCAGAAAATTCTCCAGAAACAGTTTGGCGACGACGTCTCTGAAGTGCATGACATCGCTAAAAGCAGCAAAGAAGACCTGGAAGGGTTCGATATCCTGCTGCTGGGTATCCCGACCTGGTACTACGGTGAAGCGCAGTGTGACTGGGATGATTTCTTCCCGACGCTGGAAGAAGTCGACTTCAACGGCAAACTGGTGGCGCTGTTCGGCTGCGGCGACCAGGAAGACTACGCGGAATACTTCTGTGACGCGATGGGCACCATCCGCGACATCATCGAACCGCGCGGCGCAGCCATCGTGGGCCACTGGCCGACCAAAGGCTACCACTTCGAGGCCTCCAAAGGCCTGGCGGACGACGATCACTTCATCGGTCTGGCGATCGACGAAGACCGTCAGCCGGAGCTGACCAACGAGCGCGTGGACGCTTGGGTCAAACAGATTGTCGAAGAGCTGAGCCTGGCCGATATCGTCGGCTAAACCCCGGCACTGGCGAAAGGTTGAACAAAGGCCCTGTAAAGTGCATAGTGTGCCGACAGGGCCGTCATCGGCAACAGGGATTGCTGCGATAGAAGCTACAGATTTGTAACTTCCCACCCCGTCACGGTAGACTGAGATATCGGTTTATCCCATCCATCAAGGCGTTGCATGCAAAACATGCAATAGTGCAATTATATCTTTGTTAACAACCGGCGGTTTCCATTTAGTACAACCGGTTCTATAATGAGACGCATTAACTCTTTGTGCCGACCGATGCCACAGGCGAGTACGCCTCAACTTGATTAGCATAGTAACAGGACTGAATTCGCATGACCGACAACAACATCGCATTGAAGAAGGCCGGCTTAAAAGTCACGCTTCCGCGACTCAAAATCCTGGAAGTACTGCAAAATCCGGAATGCCATCACGTCAGTGCGGAAGATTTGTACAAAAAACTGATTGATATGGGCGAAGAGATCGGGCTGGCAACGGTTTATCGCGTACTGAACCAGTTTGACGATGCGGGCATTGTGACACGTCACAATTTCGAAGGCGGCAAGTCCGTGTTCGAGCTGACCCAACAGCATCACCACGATCACCTGATTTGCCTGGACTGCGGCAAAGTGATCGAATTCAGCGACGAATCCATCGAAGTGCGCCAGCGTGATATCGCCAAGCAGCACGGTATCAAGCTCACCAACCACAGCCTGTACCTGTACGGCCACTGTGAAACCGGTGACTGCCGCGAAGACGAAACGCTGCACGACAAGAAGTAAGCCCTGACCGGCTATGAAAAACCGCCTCACACCGAGGCGGTTTTTTTATGCCCGCCGTACAGCAGACAAAAAAATCCCCGGACAAGCCGGGGGAAAATCATGTCATGAAATATCACAATTGCAGCGGCACAGCGACTCCACGTACTACTCTCACTACAACGTCCGCCCTACGCCGACACGCGTGGGCGAACGCATTCCCCCTTCGTTATACGGCCGCCGACAGGGCAGCGGGCCGTTGCACCGGGCTTAGACCTTCTCGGCGCGGCTGTAGCGTTTGCCGTCCGGGCTGACCGAACGCACCTGCACTTCACCGGAGATCGCCGGCTTGGCCTTGGCATCATAGCGCTGCCACTGCTTGCCACCGTCGGTGGAGTACTCGATGCCCAACCCCGGCAGCGCGATATTCGCCTCCAGCTTGCCGCCCGCTACGCGTGCGCCCGGTACCGGCAGACGGTAAGCGACGCCGCCCTTGTCCAGCTTGGCCAGTTCACGCTGGCCCAGGATATTGGCAAAGCGCAGCCAGTCTTTCTCCAGCGTCTTGGTATCGACAAAGTGGGTTTCCCCGCCTTTGTATTCGCGGCCGGCGCGATAGTCCTGCTCCCAACCGGCGCGGTGCCAGGCACGTTCTGCCACCGAGAGCGCGCGTGGGAAGATCATGTATTCCATCTGCGGGTCGGTGCGCTGGGTTTCGCTCCACAGCTGAGCGGACAGCCCGTAGGCGCCCGGCCACGGCTTGTCGCTCTTGGCGTTGAAGTGGTTGCCGTCTCGGTCAACCGAGGTTTCCGCGTTCTGCGGCATGTTGTCCGGCGCGAAGCTGAACACCTTGCGTTCGTCGCTGAAGCGGGTACCCCAGTAGTAACCGCGCTCGTCCGGGTTCACCTCGTAAGGGAAGTCCATATAGACGTAGTCCGGGTTGGAGACCACCACTTCATACCCTTTGTTGGCCCAGTCGTTGACGCTATCGAAACCGCCCCAGTACAACGTGTCCCAGAAGTTGACGCCCACGCGCGAGGTGGCGAACGCCTTCGCGCTCTCGGCGTCTTTCAGGCCGTCTTGCCAGGCCTGCATTCTGTCGATGCCGTGCGCTTTCACCAACTTGCTGACCTCTTGGCCAAAGTAGCTCGGCAGGTGCTCCATGTCGGCCACCTTGCCCTCTTTGATCATCGTCTGGCAAACCTGCGACTTGGCCCACGGCTTGTCTTCGTTGCTCTGATCGATGATGCCTTTGCCCGGCTCCGGTTTCGCCTTGTCGGTATAGCCGGCGCCCAGGCGAATGTTTTTCGCTTCGTCGCCGCCGAAGTGCCAGGTTTTGATCGGCTGGCCGGCCTCTTTATGCATCTGGGCGATCTCGCCGATCACCTTGTCGACAAAGCGCTGGGAAGAGTCCAGGCACGGGTTCAGGTAGCTCTGGCGGTTAAAGAACTGCACGGAGGTGGTGTTGGAGGTATCGGTCGGATCCACCAGGCGGAATTCGTTGGCCTCCTGCTCTTTCCCGGCGGCATGCAGCTTTTTATAGCGCGCTTCCATCGAGACCACCGCGGCGCGGGCGTGTGCCGGCATGTCGATCTCCGGGATCACCTCAATCTGGCGCGCCTGAGCGTATTTGATGATGTCGATATAGTCCTGACGGCTGAAGAAGCCGCTGTAGACGTCCGGCCCCTGGCCGTACTGCGGCAGCAGGCAGGTGGTTTCGCTCAGATCGTGGCAGCGCTGGCCGCCGACTTCCGTCAGCTCCGGCAAACCGGGGATCTCGATGCGCCAGCCTTCGTCATCGCTCAGGTGGAAGTGGAATTTGTTGAGCTTGTAGGCCGCCATCTGATCCAGCAGGCGCAGCACAGCATCCTTCTTATGGAAGTTGCGCGCCACGTCGAGGAAAATGCCGCGATACTGGAAGCGCGGCGCGTCGCTGGCGTCCAGCGTGGCGATCTTGCCGCTGCCGTCGCTCGGCACTAACGACAGGATCGACTGCAGCCCGTAGAACACCCCGGCCTGATCGAAGCCGATCACCCGCGCCTCTTTCTTGCCAATTTTCAGCTCATAGGCACCCGGCACCGCCATCGCGCCTTTAAATTTGCCCGGCTGGATGTCGGTTTTGATCGGGTAACCGTTGGCCTGAACCGGCACGCCCAGCAGCGCGAAGCGCTGGTTGACGACGTCCGCCGCCGGCTTAACCAGCGTGCTCAGATCCGGCGATACCCCTTTGCGCAGATCGACGTCCTGCGCGTGAACCTTCACCTGCATCGGCGTCGGCACGATCTGGCCGCGCAGCGCACCGGCAGGCAGCGTCTGCAGATCGGCATTGCTGACAAAGCGCGAAGCCGGCGTCATCAGAATGTTTTTGTCGTCCTTGGTGCGCTTCCACTGGTCGCCGGTGAACGGCGCCACAAACTGATCCAGGTTTTCGGTGTCGGTATTCGCCAGCATTTTCGGCTTAGCGTCGCCGGAGGTGGCATACCAGCGCGGCAGGAAGTCGTTTCTGAACAGCTGCCAATATTCGGCGACCACCGGGATTTCCACCGCCTTACCGGCCGGGAAGCCGCTGAATTTGGCGGTCGGCTCCAGCTTGTACAGATCGCCGGTGAGGTGAGCGATCTTGAACTGGTCGTTGTCTACCCGCAGGGTCTGGCGCGGGCTGTGGAAATAGATGACCCAGTCTTTGCCGTCGATCGCCTGGCCGTCGTTGCTGAGGGTGAACAACACCCGGTTGCAAGAGGCCCAGTCAGCGCCCAGCGCCGCGCAATCCACGCCGTTTTCGCCGGCGCGGTTATCCAGCATTTTCACGTTCAGCTTCAGCTGGCTAAGCTGATCCACCAGCTGTTGATCGGCCATGGCGCTCCCCATGCCGCCCAGGAATCCCATCGTTGCCGTCAAGGCGGCAAGCGCGCTCAGTTTGAATGCGTTCATCTTCTTATCCTTCTTAATTATTGTTATCGCGAATTTCTTGCCACAGCTTGCCGCACTTGGCGTCGTAAGCCTGACCGTTACCACTGTGCACCGCCATAATGCAGTTCTGATAATCCATCACCCGCACCGTTTCCTGCGCGGCGAACTGCTGGTGCTGCTTCTCTTGTTTCAGCACGTTCAGCACCGCCTTACAGGGCTGCAGACGCTCCGGCGAGCCTTCGGTAGTGTTGATGCAGGCGCTGTAAGCCTGCTTCAACTTGGCGTCTTCCGGCGGCGCGGTGGGTTGCGCGCAGGCGCTCAGGGCCGCAGCGGCCGCCAACATCAGCATGATTTTTTTCATCGTTGAATTCCCTTAACTGCCCCGGCGGCGAGGCCGGGGAACGCATCAGAAGATGGTGAATGGCGCGATGACCATGAACTTGACGTCTTTCTCGTCCTGGAAGATGTTGCCGTAACCGCCGCCCCAGCTCGGGATGTTGGTGTGGTTGTCATACTGGGTGTAGTGCAGTTTGATCAGGGTGCCCTTGGCGCGCCCTTCCTGGATGGTATACATCGCGTCCAGGCTCCAGGCGCTCTCTTTCAGGCGCTGGCTCTGATCGTAGATCGGGTTGGTGCTCGGCTTGGCGTCCCAGGCGTAAACGTAGGAGCCGCCGACCGCCATGCCCGGCAGGTTCCAGTTGCTGAGGTCATACATCACGCCGGCGTACACCGCTTTCTCGCCGTTGGCGTTAAAGTCGGAGCGGTTATCCCACCACACGTCCAAACGACCGTTGGACGAAGCGTAGGTCGGGGTCATGCGCTGAAGGAAGAAGCCCTGGTTGCCTTCCGCCTTGACCATGGTGCCTTCCAAACGCCAGTTGAACTGCCCGGTGGTGTAACCGAAGGTCAGCGCCTGCAGCCAGGCCAGACCGTCGTAGATGCTGTTCGGATCGTTCTTGTCGCTGATGCGGTCTTCCGCACCGTAGAACTGGTAACTGGTGGTCAGCGGGTTGCCCAGCAGATCGAATTTGTAAGACGCCTTGGTGAAGTATTGATTCACATACCCCTGTGCCTGGCCGAAGGCAGCTTCCAGCACCAAATCGTTTTTGAAATCGTACTTGGCGCCCAGCGAGTGCAGGTAGGAGACACGGGTTTTCTTATCGTTCTGGCGGAAGTCATCCACCTCGGTATGCCACGGCGCCTTGTATTTGTCGGCCCACATGTAGGAGAAGCTCAACGCGCCGGCATCGCCGTAATCGAACTTGGCGCCGGCTTCAGCCCCCTGATAGGTGCCCGGCATAAAGCTCCAGTGCGGCGCCAGCAGGGTTTGGCCGCTCGGCTGAATGTAACCGGCACGCGCCCAGACCGGGCCGTATTTGAATTTAGCGGCGGCTTTGTACAGGCTGACGCCACCTTTGTCACCGGAATAGTCTTCGTCGTAGGTACGGTTTTTAGAGGAGAACGCGATCTCGTTCGGGTGGCCGCTGGCGCTGGATTCCGCCAGCTCGATGGCGGTAAAGGCGCCGACGTCCAGACCGAACATGTCCCAGGCGTAGCCCGACGCGAAATCCAGGCTCAGGTTGGCGGTGGAGTGCGACAGGTTGGTGGTGTATTGGTTGTAATCCTTGCTGTCCGGATTGAGATCTTTACGGTCGCGCTCACGTTGCCAGTAATAAATACCGCCGGTCAGCGTGGAATCATCGATAAACCCTGCGGCTTTCGCCTCAGGCGCCATGGCAAACCCTGTTCCCAACAGCGCGCCCGCGACTGCGAGCGCCAGCGTTTTACGCTGAGCACCGTGCGTACCCATAGTGAAATTCCTCTTTGACTTAACTTAAAAGTTGCAGCCGCCTGTGTTCACCACTGCCCTGCACGACTGCCAATAAAAAACCCGAACGGGTAAAAAATATTGCCGACGAGATGTTATTCCCACAGCACTAATTGCTACAGACAGACTATTTTTCGCGACGCGAATTATCAAATGAAAAATGCGGAAGATTTGTCAAAGTATGACAAGGAGCACATATCAGTGATATTTTGTTACGCCGGCGATCATGGAAGGTGTCGAATAAAAAATTCAATTAAATCAGAATAAATTGAGATACAAGGTCAACCAGAGACGATTAATGGTTTCAGCCTGACTAAATTCGTCAGGCAGACGATAAAAATTGAGAGCGCTCTCTAAATGAAATTAATTCGCATCACGAATATATAAATGAAAATTAAGATTAGTAAGGCCAATATCAGAAAACTTATGGCCTCACGCGCTGCGATTAATTAAACGCAGCCCAGATAAATGTGAGAGGAACAGATTATTCGCTAAATCGCAGGTATAAAAAAGCGCGGCCTAAGCCGCGCTGATTCATTAATTTTCGAGGCGAATAAGATTAGCCTTCGATTTTCGCCCAGGTGTCACGCAGGCCGACGGTGCGGTTAAACACCAGATGCTCGGCCGACGAGTAACGGTTGTCGGCGCAGAAGTAGCCTTCACGCTCGAACTGGTAGGCTTTCTCCGGCTGTGCGGCCGCCAGGCTCGGCTCAACGAAGCCGTGCTTGATCACCAGCGATTCCGGGTTGATGGTGGAGAGGAAGTCCTCCGCCGCGCCCGGGTTAGGCACGCTGAACAGGCGATCGTACAGGCGAATTTCCGCCGGCAGCGCGTGCGCCGCAGACACCCAGTGGATCACGCCCTTCACCTTGCGGCCGTCGGCAGGATCTTTGCTCAGCGTTTCCGCATCGTAGCTGCAGAAGATGGTGGTGATCTCGCCCGCTTCGTCCTTCTCGACGCGCTCGGCCTTGATCACGTACGCATTGCGCAGACGCACTTCTTTGCCCAGCACCAGACGCTTGTACTGCTTGTTGGCTTCCTCGCGGAAGTCGGCGCGATCGATATAGATTTCGCGGCTGAACGGCACATCGCGGCTGCCCATTTCCGGTTTGTTCGGGTGGTTAGGCATGGTGACCATTTCCACCGCATCGCCCATGTTCTCGATGACGATTTTCACCGGATCCAGCACCGCCATGGCGCGCGGGGCGTTCTCGTTCAGATCGTCACGGATGCAGGATTCCAGCGCCACCATCTCGACGTTGTTGTCTTGCTTGGTCACGCCGATGCGCAGGCAAAACTCGCGGATAGAGGCGGCGGTATAACCGCGACGGCGCAGACCGGAAACGGTCGGCATACGCGGATCGTCCCAGCCCTCAACGATCTTCTCGGCCACCAACTGGTGCAGCTTGCGCTTCGACATGATGGCGTATTCGAGGTTGAGGCGCGAAAACTCGTACTGACGCGGGTGGCAAGGAATGGTGATGTTATCCAGCACCCAGTCATACAGACGGCGGTTATCCTGGAATTCCAGAGTACACAGCGAGTGGGTGATCCCTTCCAGCGCATCGGAAATGCAGTGGGTGAAATCGTACATCGGATAGATGCACCATTTATTGCCGGTCTGGTGGTGTTCGGCGAACTTGATGCGGTACAGCACCGGATCGCGCATCACGATAAACGGCGAAGCCATATCGATCTTGGCGCGCAGGCAGGCGGCGCCTTCGGCAAACTCGCCGTTGCGCATCTTCTCGAACAGCGCCAGGTTCTCTTCCACGCTGCGATCGCGGTACGGGCTGTCTTTGCCCGGCGCGGTCAGCGTGCCGCGATATTCACGGATCTGCTCCGGCGACAGCTCATCGACGTAGGCCAGGCCCTTGGAGATCAGCTCAACCGCATACTGATGCAGCTGATCGAAATAGTCTGAGGAGTAACGAACGTTGCCGCTCCACTCAAAGCCCAGCCACTCCACGTCGTGCTTGATTGACTCCACGAACTCGATGTCTTCTTTCACCGGGTTGGTGTCATCGAAACGCAGGTTGCACTGGCCCTGATAGTCCTTGGCGATGCCGAAGTTCAGGCAGATGGACTTGGCGTGGCCGATATGCAGATAGCCGTTAGGCTCCGGCGGGAAGCGGGTATGTACCGACGTGTGTTTCCCCGACGCCAGATCTTCATCGACGATCTGACGGATAAAATTGGTTGGGCGGGCTTCAGCCTCACTCATTTCACTGTTCCTCAATGCAAAGCGCTACACATAACCGCCTATGATCCAACAAGCCACGTCTGGAAACAACCGTTTGTTTCACGAAAAATGCGGCGCGTTGCACCATCGGCGCGCAGCGCACCGCCATGGGGCGAAACGGAATAAAAAAAGCGGGAAGAGATCGCTCTCTTCCCGCCAAGTCGGGGCAAACTCCGCCATGATGCGTGACCGGCCCCGGATACTACTCAGGTAAAAACGGCCTTACTTTTGGATCTCGTACAGCTTGGTCTGACCGGCGACCACCGAGCCGCTGGCCAGCGCCGCCAGGCCGGCGTAGTCGTCAGCGTTGCTGACCACCACCGGGCTTATCATCGAGCGCGCGTTAGCGTTCAGGTAATCCAGATCCAGTTCCAGAATCGGTTGACCGGCTTTCACTTCCGCGCCCTCTTCCACCAGGCGTTTGAAGCCCTGGCCTTCCAGCGCGACGGTGTCGATCCCCATGTGTACCACGACCTCAGCGCCCTTGTCGGTTTCCAGGCAGAACGCGTGGTTGGTATTGAAGATTTTCACCACGGTGCCATCCGCCGGCGCCACCACGATCTTGTCGGTCGGGCGAATCGCCAGGCCGTCACCGACCGCCTTGCTGGCGAAAGCTTCGTCCGGCACCTGATCGAGCGCCACGACTTCACCCGTCACCGGCGCCACCAGCGTTTCAAACGCGACTTTCGGTGCGTTCGGCACCGCCTGCGGTTTGACTTCCGCGGCAGGGGCCGCCGCCGGAGCCGCCGCAGCCGCTACCGGGCCGGCCGCAATTACGTTGCGCATTGCGCTGGCAATCAGCTCGGCACGGGTGCCGACGATCACTTGTACGCTCTGCTTGTTCAGACGAATAACGCCCGACGCACCAAGGCGTTTCGCCAATGCGTCGTTCACCAGCGCAGAGTCCTTCACGTTCAAACGCAGGCGGGTGATGCAGGCGTCGATGCCGGTCAGGTTGTCGGAGCCGCCGATCGCGCCGACGTAGCGACGGGCCAGCGTGGTGGTTTCGTTCTCGTCTTTACCGGCGCTGCTGTTGACGTTGACGTCATAACCGTCGGTTTCGTCACCGGCAACCGCCAGCTCGCGGCCCGGGGTCATCAGGTTGAACTTGTTGATGGTGAAGCGGAACACCACATAGTAGATAACGAAGAACACCAGGCCCTGCGGGATCAGCATGTACCAGTGGGTCGCCAGCGGGTTACGCACCCACAGCATCATATCCACCAGGCCGGCGCTGAAACCGAAGCCTGAAATCCAATGCATGTTAGCGGCGATGAACACCGAGATACCGGTCAGTACGGCGTGGATCACGTACAGCACCGGTGCCACGAACATGAAGGAGAACTCCAGCGGTTCGGTGATGCCGGTAAAGAAGGCAGCGAATGCCCCTGCCATCATGATCCCCAGCACCTTCGCCTTATTCTCAGGACGCGCGCAGTGATAGATGGCCAGCGCCGCGCCCGGCAGACCGAACATCATGATCGGGAAGAAGCCCGCCTGATAACGGCCGGTGATGCCAACAACCGCTTTACCCGCGTCAATCGACTGCTGGCCGCCGAGGAAGTTAGGGATATCGTTGATGCCGGCCACGTCGAACCAGAACACCGAGTTCAGCGCGTGGTGCAAGCCGACCGGGATCAGCAGGCGGTTGAAGAAGGCATAGATACCCGCGCCGACGGAGCCCAATTTTTGGATGTGTTCGCCGAAGCTCACCAGAGCGCCGAACACGACCGGCCAGACGAACATCAGGATGTAAGCGACCAGGATCATCAGGAAGGAAATGAGGATCGGCACCAAACGGCGGCCGCTGAAGAACGACAGCGCCTTAGGCAACTCGACACCGCTGAAGCGGTTGTACACTTCGGCGGAGATGATACCCACCAGAATACCAACGAACTGGTTCTCAATCTTGCCGAACGCGGCAGGCACCTGATCGAGCGGGATCTTCTGAATCATCGACACGGCGGCCGGTGAACAGAGGGTCGTCAGCACCAGGAAACCGACGAAACCGGTCAGTGCGGCAGAGCCGTCCTTATCTTTGGACATGCCGTAGGCGACACCAACGGCGAACAACACCGCCATATGATCGATAATCGCAGAGCCAGACTTAATCAATAAGGCAGCGAAAGCGTTGTCGCCGCCCCAACCAACAGGGTCAATCCAGTACCCGACGCCCATCAAGATGGCGGCGGCGGGCAGCGTGGCGACCGGCACCATCAGCGCCCGTCCCACCTTTTGCAAATAACTAAGAATGTTCACCTTTTCCCCCTATGTTGTCCGCGGACGGACCCTATTAGTAGTTTATTTGGAGCTCTCACTACCTTTTTAGAAACAATGCTTGGCACGTATCACTCATGCCGAGTGTAAAAAATTTATTTTGTATCGCAAATTAAAACCTCCTTTTTTGTGATAAATATCACCAAAAAGTAGTCTTTCCCTCCCAGATTGCTGGCCATCACACAAAACTTATTTTATCATTCAAAAAATCAACCGGACGGACGATTCACGCGAGAATCATAAAGCTGGGTTACGCTTAGGACTCCCGCAGGCCCGTACAGTATAGCTTTAGTTTACTTATCCCAAGAGGTGTTAGATGAGACTTATCCCACTGAAAGATACCGCACAAGTCGGCAAATGGGCCGCGCGTCATATCGTTCAACGCATCAACGCATTCAAGCCAACCGCAGAGCGCCCGTTTGTCCTCGGCCTGCCTACCGGCGGCACGCCGCTGGAAGCCTACAAACATCTGATTGCGATGCACAAAGCAGGTGAAGTAAGCTTTAAGCATGTTGTGACTTTCAACATGGACGAGTACGTTGGCCTGCCGCAGGAACACCCGGAAAGCTACCACACCTTCATGTACCGCAACTTCTTTGACCACGTTGATATCCCTCGTGAAAATATCAACCTGCTGAACGGCAACGCCGCGGATGTCGACGCCGAGTGCCGCCAGTACGAAGAGAAGATCAAATCTTACGGCAAAATTAACCTGTTCATGGGCGGCGTGGGTATCGACGGCCATATCGCGTTCAACGAGCCGGCTTCGTCCCTGGCTTCGCGCACCCGCATCAAAACGCTGACCGAAGACACCCGCATCGCCAACTCGCGCTTCTTCGGCGGCGACGTCAGCCTGGTGCCGAAATATGCGTTGACCGTCGGCGTGGGCACGCTGCTGGATGCCGAAGAAGTGATGATCCTGGTGACCGGCCATGCCAAGGCACAGGCGCTGGAAGCCGCAGTGGAAGGCAACATCAACCACATGTGGACCATCAGCTGCCTGCAGCTGCACGCCAAAGCGGTGGTGGTGTGCGACGAACCGGCCACCATGGAACTGAAAGTCAAAACCGTCAAATATTTCCGCGAGTTAGAAGCGGAAAGCGTGAAAAGTCTTTAATCTTTGCAGGGGGCTACGATGTTCGCTTTAACCCACGGCCGAATCTATACCGGCCACGACGTACTTGATGACCATGCAGTCATTATCGCTGATGGGCTGATCGAGAGAGTCTGCCCGGTGGCTGAATTGCCCGCCGGCATCGAAACGCGCGACCTGGGTGGCGCCATCCTGGCCCCCGGGCTTATTGACGTGCAGCTGAACGGCTGCGGCGGCGTCCAGTTCAACGATTCGCTGGAAGCAATCTCGGAAGAAACGCTGGAGATCATGCAGCGCGCCAACGAGAAATCCGGCTGCACCAGCTATCTGCCGACGCTGATCACCAGCAGCGACGAATTCATGAAGCACAGCGTCGACGTGATGCGCGCTTATCTGAAAAAGCACCAAAACCAGGCGTTGGGCCTGCACCTGGAGGGGCCGTACCTCAGCCCGGTAAAAAAAGGCACTCACAACCCGGCGTTCATTCGCAAGCCAACGCAGGACATGATCGATTACCTGTGCGCCAACGCCGACGTGATCACCAAGGTGACGCTGGCACCGGAAATGGTTGAGCCGCACGTTATTAAACAACTGACCGAGGCCGGCATCGTGGTCTCCGCCGGCCACTCGAATGCCACCTACGATCAGGCGCGCACCGGCTTCGCCGCCGGCATCAGCTTCGCCACCCACCTGTACAACGCCATGCCGTATATCACCGGCCGCGAACCGGGGCTGATGGGGGCGATCTTCGATACGCCAGAGGTCTATACCGGCATCATCGCCGACGGCCATCACGTAGCCTGGGCGAGTATCCGTAACGCCAAACGCCTGAAAGGTGATAAATTGGTCTTGGTCACCGACGCGACCGCACCGGCGGGTGCAGATATTGACCAATTTATTTTCGCCGGTAAAACAATATACTATCGGGATGGGCTGTGCGTGGATGAGAACGGCACCCTGAGCGGTTCCGCGCTGACCATGATCGAAGCGGTGCAAAACAGCGTCGAGCATATCGGCATCGCGCTGGACGAAGCGCTGCGTATGGCGACGCTGTATCCGGCGCGCGCCATTGGCGTCGATCACCGTCTGGGCACCCTCGAAGCCGGCAAGGTGGCTAACCTGACCGCCTTCACCCGTGATTTCAAGATCACCAAAACGCTCGTTAACGGTAACGAGGTTTAATTCAATGAACAGCGAGTAACATTATTGATGAGCACTGGCGGACAAGCACAAATAGGGAACGTTGACTTAGTCAAACAACTTAACGGCGCAGCAGTTTACCGCCTGATCGACCAGCAGGGCCCGATCTCGCGCATTCAAATTGCCGAACTCAGCCAGCTTGCTCCCGCCAGCGTCACCAAAATTACTCGCCAGTTGCTGGAGCGCGGGCTGATCAAAGAAGTCGATCAGCAAGCCTCCACCGGCGGCCGCCGCGCGATCTCCATCGTGTCGGAAACCCGTCATTTCCATACCGTCGCGGTGCGTCTCGGCCGCCACGACGCCACCATCACCCTGTATGACATGAGCGGTAAATCGCTCAGCGAAGAACACTATCCGCTGCCGGAACGCACCCAGGAAACGCTGGAGAATGCGCTGTTCGCCGCCATCGCCCAATTCATCGAAGCGAACCAGCGCCGCCTGCGCGAACTGATCGCCATCGCGGTGATCCTACCCGGCCTGGTGGATCCGGCGCTGGGCGTGGTGCGCTACATGCCGCACATCAGCGTCAGCAACTGGGCACTGGTGGACAACCTGCAGCAGCGCTTCAACGTCACCAGCTTCGTCGGCCACGACATCCGCAGCCTGGCGCTGGCGGAGCACTACTTCGGCGCCACCCGCGACTGCGAAGACTCGATTCTGGTGCGCCTGCACCGCGGTACCGGCGCCGGCATCATCGTCAACGGGCAGATTTTTCTCGGTAATAACGGCAACGTCGGCGAAATTGGCCATATCCAGATCGATCCGCTGGGTGAACGCTGCCACTGCGGCAACTTCGGCTGCCTGGAAACCGTGGCCGCCAACGCGGCGATCGAACAGCGCGTGCGCCAACTGCTGAGCCAGGGCTACCCGAGCAAATTGACGCTGGAAGACTGCGGCATCAACGCCATCTGCAAGGCCGCCAACCGTGGCGATCTACTGGCCAGCGAAGTGATCGAACACGTCGGCCGCTATCTGGGCAAGGCAGTGGCCATCGCCATCAACCTGTTCAATCCGCAGAAGGTGGTGATCGCCGGTGAGATCACCGAAGCGGATAAGGTGCTGCTGCCGGCGATCCAGAGCTGCATCAATACCCAGGTACTGAAGGACTTCCGCAAAAATCTGCCGGTGGTGACCTCCGAACTCAATCATCGCTCGGCGATCGGCGCTTTCGCCCTGGCCAAACGCGCGATGCTCAACGGCGTGCTCTTGCAGCGATTGCTGGAAAGCTGATCCGCCGCTTCTGGCAGGTGTGTTATCGTCACCTCTTGCCTGCCGTAATCATGAGAAACAGCGACAAATGAAAATCAAAAACGTTATATGCGATATCGACGGCGTGCTGCTGCATGACAATACGCCGGTGCCCGGCGCCGATCTGTTCCTGGCGCGCATCCAGGAACAAGGCATGCCGCTGGTGGTGCTGACCAACTACCCGTCACAGACCGCGCAGGATCTGGCGAACCGCTTCGCCGCCGCCGGTCTGGAAGTGCCGGAGAGCGCGTTCTATACCTCGGCGATGGCCACCGCCGATTTCCTGCGTCGGCAGGAAGGCAAAAAGGCCTACGTGGTCGGTGAAGGCGCCCTTATCCATGAGCTGTACAAAGCCGGTTTCACCATCACCGACATCAACCCGGATTTCGTGATCGTCGGTGAAACCCGCTCTTACAACTGGGACATGATGCACAAAGCCGCCTATTTCGTGAGCAATGGGGCGCGCTTTATCGCCACCAACCCGGATAGCCACGGCCACGGCTTCTCGCCGGCCTGCGGCGCACTGTGTGCCCCCATCGAGAAGATCACCGGCCGCAAGCCGTTTTACGTCGGCAAGCCCAGCCCGTGGATCATTCGCGCCGCACTGAACAAAATGCAGGCGCACTCGGAAGAAACGGTGATCGTCGGCGACAACCTGCGTACCGACATCCTGGCGGGCTTCCAGGCCGGCCTGGAAACCGTTCTGGTGCTGTCCGGTGTCTCCACGCTGAGCGACATCGAAACCATGCCGTTCCGCCCGAGCTATGTCTACCCTTCCGTCGCCGATATCACTATCTTCTGATGCGGCCATGGCGGCCGCCCGGCCGCCATTATTTCCTTCTCCCTCAGCGTCAGTTTGAATTTAATTCGTTCATGGCAGCAAAAGGTTTCAGCCTGCCTGCATTAAAAATCCTCATTATAACTTTACGCCCCGCCAATAGCTGATATTGCCGGCGAGCGGAAAACCCTTACCCCTAATGAATGAGGCTACCATGAGCACAAATAACATTATTAATGCCGTCGCCGCCGATGACGCGGCCATTATGCCGTCTATCGCCAATAAAAAGATCCTGATGGGTTTCTGGCACAACTGGGCCGCCGGCGTCAGTGACGGCTATCAGCAAGGCCAGTTCACCAATATGAACCTGACCGACATTCCCGCCGAGTACAACGTGGTGGCCGTCGCCTTTATGAAAGGCCAGGGCATCCCGACCTTCAAACCTTACAACCTGTCCGACGCCGAGTTTCGCCGCCAGGTAGGCGTGCTGAACAGCCAGGGCCGCGCGGTGCTGATCTCCCTCGGCGGCGCAGACGCGCATATCGAGCTGAAAACCGGCGACGAAGACAAGCTGAAAGACGAGATTATTCGCCTGGTGGAAGTCTATGGCTTCGACGGCCTGGATATCGATCTGGAACAGGCGGCGATCGGCGCCGCCAATAATAAAACCGTCTTGCCTGCGGCGCTGAAAAAAGTAAAAGACCATTACGCCGCCCAGGGGAAAAACTTTATTATCAGCATGGCGCCGGAATTCCCGTATTTGCGCACCAACGGCACCTACCTGGATTATATTAACGCCCTCGAAGGCTATTACGACTTTATCGCGCCGCAATATTATAACCAGGGCGGCGACGGTATTTGGGTGGATGAACTCAATGCCTGGATCACGCAGAATAACGACGCCATGAAAGAGGACTTCCTCTACTACCTGACGGAAAGCCTGGTTACCGGCACCCGCGGCTATGCGAAGCTCCCGGCGGCGAAATTCGTCATCGGCCTGCCGAGCAACAACGATGCCGCCGCCACCGGCTACGTGGTCAACAAACAGGCGGTGTATAACGCTTTCTCGCGTCTCGACGCCAAAAGCCTGTCGATCAAGGGCCTAATGACCTGGTCAATCAACTGGGATAACGGCAAGAGCAAAGCCGGCGTCGCCTACAATTGGGAGTTCAAAACCCGCTATGCGCCGCTGATTCAGGGCGGCGTCACCCCGCCGCCGGGAAAGCCTAATGCGCCGACGGCGCTGACGGTCTCCGAGCTGGGCGCCACCTCGCTGAAACTGAGCTGGGCCGCCGCCACCGGCGCCTCACCGATCGCCAGCTACACCGTCTACCGCAACGGCAACCCGATCGGCCAAACCGCCGGTCTGTCGCTGGCCGACAGCGGTCTGACGCCGGCAACCCAGTACAGCTACTTCGTTACCGCGACCGACACCCTGGGCAATACCTCCCTGCCGAGCAGTGCGCTGGCGGTCAAAACCGCCAACGACGGCACGCCGCCCGATCCGGGCGCGCCCGAATGGCAGAACAACCACAGCTACAAAGCCGGCGACGTCGTGAGTTATAAAGGCAAGAAATACACCTGTATTCAGGCGCACACCTCCAATGCCGGCTGGACGCCGGATGCCGCGTTCACCCTCTGGCAGCTCATCGCCTAATCGCTAATCGATTGCCGGTCAAACTGGCCGGCAATCCCGCCATCACGCTAAAAATTGCATAATCGACAATTTTTTACGCCGATAACTGAAAATCCGTTAAAAACCTCAGCCACGCAAACAACTATTTCTCAGCGCATGGCTAAAACGCTTGCATCCTCCGCAGCTTTTGGCGCATTTTCATAACCACAGCGCAGCAAAACCGCGTTATCGCTGATAAATCGGCAATGCTGCCCATAACAGTAAAAACAACATCACAGTCATAAAAGCCCGTTAGGAGAGTTGTATGTGTTCTATTTTCGGTGTGCTCGATCTGAAGTCCGATCCCGTTGAACTGCGTAAGAAAGCGCTGGAGCTGTCACGTCTGATGCGCCACCGCGGCCCGGATTGGTCCGGCGTTTACGCCAGCGACAAAGCCATTTTGGCCCACGAACGCCTGTCGATCGTCGACGTCAACAACGGCGCTCAACCGCTGTACAACGCTGCGCACACCCACGTTTTGGCGGTCAACGGCGAAATTTACAACCACCAGGCGCTGCGCCAACAGCTGAGCGACCGCTATGCGTTCCAGACCGGTTCCGACTGTGAAGTAATCCTGGCGCTGTATCAGGAGAAAGGACCGGACTTCCTCGACGATCTGCAAGGCATGTTCGCTTTTGCCCTGTATGACACTGAAAAAGACGCCTACCTGATCGGCCGCGATCACCTGGGCATCATCCCGCTGTACATGGGCCATGACGAACACGGCAACCTGTACGTTGCCTCGGAAATGAAAGCGCTGGTGCCGGTGTGCCGCACCATCAAGGAATTCCCGGCCGGCAGCTACCTGTGGAGCCAGGACGGTGAGATCCGCGAATATTATCGCCGCGACTGGTTCGATTACGACAGCGTCAAGGACAACGTGACCGACGCCGCCGCCCTGCGCACCGCGCTGGAAGAGTCGGTGAAAAGCCACCTGATGTCCGACGTGCCTTACGGCGTGCTGCTGTCGGGCGGGCTGGATTCCTCGGTCATCTCGGCGATCACCAAGAAGTACGCTGCGCGCCGCGTGGAGGATCAGGAACGCAGCGAGGCCTGGTGGCCGCAGCTGCACTCCTTCGCCGTCGGGCTGGAAGGCTCGCCGGATCTGCGCGCCGCGCAAGAGGTGGCTAACCACCTGGGCACCGTGCACCATGAGATCCACTTCACCGTGCAGGAAGGGCTGGACGCCATCCGCGACGTGATTTATCACATCGAAACCTATGACGTCACCACCATTCGCGCCTCGACGCCGATGTACCTGATGTCGCGCAAAATCAAGGCGATGGGCATCAAGATGGTGCTTTCCGGCGAAGGCGCGGACGAAGTGTTCGGCGGCTACCTGTACTTCCATAAGGCGCCGGACGCCCGCGAATTCCACGAAGAGACCGTGCGCAAACTGCTGGCGCTGCACATGTTCGACTGCGCGCGCGCCAACAAGGCGATGTCCGCCTGGGGCGTCGAAGCCCGCGTGCCGTTCCTGGACAAGAAATTCCTCGACGTGGCGATGCGCATCAACCCGAAAGATAAAATGTGCGGCAACGGCAAAATGGAAAAACACATCGTTCGCGAATGTTTCGAGTCCTATTTGCCCGCCAGCGTGGCCTGGCGCCAGAAAGAGCAGTTCTCCGACGGCGTCGGCTATAGCTGGATCGACACGTTAAAAGAGGTGGCTGCGCAGCAAATTAGCGATCAACAGCTCGAAACCGCGCGTTTCCGCTTCCCGTACAACACGCCAACGTCGAAAGAAGGCTACCTGTACCGCGAAATCTTCGAAGAGCTGTTCCCGCTGCCGAGCGCCGCCGAATGCGTACCGGGCGGCCCGTCCGTCGCCTGCTCGTCCGCCAAGGCCATCGAGTGGGATGAATCGTTCAAGAAGATGGACGATCCTTCCGGCCGCGCCGTTGGCGTGCACCAGGCCGCCTATAAATAATTGCGCGGCATTTCCCTCAGGGCGGGCCTTTTGGCCCGCCTTTTTGTTGCCTTTTCCCCCCGCCAACTGCCTGAATTGCCGATTTTATCGCCATAATGTTCACAACCCAGACAAACGGCGCTTCCGGGCGCTTTTTCGGGAAAAAACTTGTTGACGCAAATCGGTCATATACGCATAATGCGCCCCGCAACGCCGATGAAGGCAAAGCAAAAAAAGAGGGCTACGTAGCTCAGCTGGTTAGAGCACATCACTCATAATGATGGGGTCACAGGTTCGAATCCCGTCGTAGCCACCATATCTTTTTTGTATTTGCGGGAGTGGCGAAATTGGTAGACGCACCAGATTTAGGTTCTGGCGCCGCAAGGTGTGCGAGTTCAAGTCTCGCCTCCCGCACCATTTCTCTTCATCGTCGGCGCAGTATGTTGATGGGGTATCGCCAAGCGGTAAGGCACCGGTTTTTGATACCGGCATTCCCTGGTTCGAATCCAGGTACCCCAGCCATATTCTTTCGGGAATGGGGTTTCAACATAAGATTTGTTTGCAGGTGGGGTATCGCCAAGCGGTAAGGCACCGGTTTTTGATACCGGCATTCCCTGGTTCGAATCCAGGTACCCCAGCCATAACAAACTGCTTGCAAATCAAAGAAGTAAAAAGTAACATCGGCTACGTAGCTCAGCTGGTTAGAGCACATCACTCATAATGATGGGGTCACAGGTTCAAATCCCGTCGTAGCCACCATAATTGGGGTGTCGCCAAGCGGTAAGGCTCTGGTTTCTGATACCAGCATACCCAGGTTCGAATCCTGGCACCCCAGCCATATTTAGAAAAGCCCGCTTCGGCGGGCTTTTTGCTGTCTGGCGTTCAGCCCATCCTAACGGGCCCAGCCGCAGCTGAGCCCTGTCGGTTACAATCCCAACGCGTACTTCAACGCATGCTCTTTCAGCTTGCCCGCCCGCTGCGCGGCCATCAGCGCCAGATTGCGCGCGACGTTCAGCGGCGCCAGGTTATTGCTGAAAGCGGTATAAAACAGATCCATGCCGCTCTGCATCAGCAGATTGTCGGTACGGCGGCGACGCTGATAACGCAACAGTACCGCCTCGCAGCTCCAGTCCTCTCCCTGATCCCGCGCCTCGCTCAACACATTCAACAAGGCATCCACATCGCGATACCCCAGATTGACGCCCTGCCCGGCCAGCGGGTTGATGGTATGCGCGGCATCCCCCACCAGCGCCAGCCCCGGCAGCACGTAGCGCTGCGCATGACGCCGCGTCAGCGGGAACGATCCGGCAGCGTGCACCTTGACCGGGCCCAGTCGCGCCGGAAAAGCGGTAGCGATTTCGCGCTCCAGCTGCGCCGGCGGCATCGCCTGCAGTTGGCGAATGCGCTGCGGGCTGTCATACCACACCAGCGACGCCCAGCTGTCGTACAGCGGCAGGAAGGCGCGGGGCCCGGACGGGAAGAAGCGCTGCCAGGTCACATCCTGCTGCGGCGCGCCGGTATCGACGGTGATCAACATGCACGCCTGACGATATTGCCAGCCGTTGGTGCCGATCGCCGCCAGCTTGCGCACCTGCGAGTTGGCCCCGTCGGCACCGACAACCAGCCGCGCTTGCAGCGTCTCACCGCTGTCCAGCGTCAGCTGCCAGGCATTGTCCGCCCGCTGCAGCGATTGCAGCCTGGCGGGACACAGCAGCGTCAGGTTGGCGCACTGCGCGAACTGTTGCCACAGCCCCAGCTGCAGAATGCGGTTTTCCACCATAAAGCCCAGCTCGGGCAGCCCCAGGGACACCGCGTCGAACGCCACGCGCGACGACGCCCACTCCCAGGTCTCCAGCCGGCGATACGGCGCCGTACGCATCGCCGTCACGGCCTGCCAGGTGCCGAGCTGTTTCAGCAGCCCCACCGAGGTGCAGCCGATCGCGGAAATGCGCAGGTCCGGCGGGCTTTGCGCCTCGAACGCCTGCGGCGCCTGATGTTCCAGCAACGCCACCGACCAGCCCGCCTGCGCCAGCCCCAGGGCCGCCGCCGCGCCGACCATGCCGCCACCCACCACCACCGCGTCATACCGATTTTGAGATGTCTTCATATTGGCTATGTTTTCTATGTGAATGCTCGCCATCCCACCCGACATGGCGTTTTGCGCAGTGTACCGGATTTTCGCTTCGGCTTCAGGTTGCGTGCCATTTTCCCCCGCGCTGGTCACAACGGCGGCAAATGATTACAATACGCGCCCTGCATGTCGCGTAACGCAACTTTCGCTCCGCACTGAGTAATGGCAAGTCAATGACGAAAAAACTACATATCAAAACCTGGGGCTGCCAGATGAATGAGTACGATTCATCGAAAATGGCCGACCTGTTGAACAGCACGCACGGCTTCGAGTGGACCGACAACGCCGAGGAAGCGGACGTGCTGTTGCTGAACACCTGCTCGATCCGTGAAAAAGCGCAGGAGAAAGTTTTCGCCATGCTGGGGCGCTGGCGCTTGCTGAAAGAGAAGAACCCGTCTGTCATCATCGGCGTCGGCGGTTGCGTGGCCTCGCAAGAAGGCGAACTGATCCGCAGCCGCGCGCCTTGCGTCGACGTGGTATTCGGCCCGCAGACCCTGCACCGCCTGCCGGAAATGATCAATCACGTTCAGGGCACCCGCAGCCCGGTGGTCGATATCAGCTTCCCGGAGATCGAAAAATTCGACCGCCTGCCGGAGCCGCGCGCCGAAGGCCCGACCGCCTTCGTGTCGATCATGGAAGGCTGCAACAAATACTGCACTTTCTGCGTGGTGCCTTACACCCGCGGCGAGGAAGTGAGCCGCCCGAGCGACGACGTGCTGTTCGAAATCGCCCAGCTGGCGGCGCAGGGCGTGCGCGAGGTCAACCTGCTCGGCCAAAACGTCAACGCTTACCGCGGCGCGACGCATGACGGCGATATCTGCTCGTTCGCCGAACTGCTGCGCCTGGTGGCGGCCATCGACGGCATCGATCGCATTCGCTTCACCACCAGCCACCCGATCGAGTTCACCGACGACATTATCGCGGTGTACGAAGACACGCCGGAGCTGGTCAGCTTCCTGCATCTGCCGGTGCAGAGCGGTTCGGACCGCATCCTGACCATGATGAAACGCGCGCACACCGCGCTGGAGTATAAGGCGATTATCCGCAAGCTGCGCAAGGCGCGGCCGGCCATCCAGCTCAGCTCCGATTTCATCGTCGGTTTCCCGGGCGAAAGCCAGGCCGACTTCGAACAGACCATGAACCTGATCGCCGACGTCAACTTCGACGTCAGCTTCAGCTTCATCTATTCGTCGCGCCCCGGTACGCCGGCGGCGGACATGGTCGACGACGTCAGCGAAGAAGAGAAAAAGCAGCGGCTGTACATTCTGCAGGATCGCATCAACCAGCAGGCGCTGCAGTTCAGCCGTCGCATGCTCGGCACCGTCCAGCGCATTCTGGTGGAGGGCACCTCGCGTAAAAGCGTGATGGAGCTGGCCGGGCGCACGGAGTGCAACCGTGTGGTAAACTTCGAAGGCACGCCCGACATGATCGGCCAATTTGTCGACGTGGAAATTACCGAGGTGCTGACCAACACCCTGCGTGGCGCAGTGGTGCGCACCGAACAGCAGATGGATCTGCGCGTACATGAATCCCCGCAGTCGGTGATCGCCCGTACCCGCAAAGAAAACGCGCTGGGCGTCGGCATTTACCAGCCCTGACGCCGCGGCGGCCGCCTTATCGCCGCCCGTTCGCGCTACTCCTTACCGTTTCTCCGCCGGGCGTCCGCGCCCGGTGATGTTCTTTTTTTATTTTTTTATTGTTGAAGAGGCGACATAACATGCAACTCCCACACTGCCCGAAGTGCAACTCCGAATACACCTACCAGGACAATGCCCTGTTCATCTGCCCTGAGTGCGCCCACGAGTGGAGCGACAGCGCCCCGGCGGAAGATCAGGACGCGCTGATCGTCAAAGACGCCAACGGCAACCTGCTGGCGGACGGCGACGCGGTCACCGTGATCAAGGATCTGAAGGTCAAAGGCAGCTCCTCGATGCTGAAGATCGGCACCAAGGTGAAAAACATTCGCCTGGTGGAAGGCGATCACAACATCGACTGCAAAATCGACGGTTTCGGCCCGATGAAGCTGAAATCCGAGTTCGTGAAAAAGAACTGATTCCCAGCGGCCTTGTTCTGTGATGACGCGGCGGGCTTTGCGCCCCGCCGCGTTTTTTCCTTATCTTCCCTTGAATTCCGCCGACGGCGCACAGATAGATCAGCGGTAAACTTGCGCCGTTGCGGCGCACCATGAATAATTCAAGAAAGAGAGTATTCAGGCTCGCCCTGAACGCGCGCGTCCCGGACGCGCTATGTGACATCAACCAGGCCCGATGTGACCTAGAGGAATAGTTTGAACGTCGCAACACAAGAAATTTTGTTAGAGCCCGCAGACAACAAGCGTTTGCTCAGCCTGTGCGGCCCGTTTGATGACAACATCAAGCAACTCGAGCGCCGATTGGGCATCGAAATCAATCGCCGCGACAACCGTTTCAAGCTGGTCGGCAAAAACCTGTGCGTGGTTGCCGCCGCCGATATCCTGCGCCATCTGTACGTGGATACCGCGCCGATTCGCGGCGTGATCCCGGATATCGATCCGGAGCAAATCCATCTGGCGATCAAAGAGAGTCGGGTGCTGGAACAGGTGGCGGACAGCGTGCCGGATTACGGCAAGGCGGTCACCATCAAAACCAAGCGCGGTATGGTGAAACCGCGCACGCCTAACCAGGCGCAGTACATCGCCAATATTCTCGATCACGACATCACCTTCGGCATCGGCCCGGCGGGCACCGGCAAAACCTACCTGGCGGTCGCCGCTGCGGTGGATGCGCTGGAACGTCAGGAAATTCGCCGCATACTGCTGACCCGCCCTGCGGTCGAAGCCGGCGAAAAGCTGGGCTTCCTGCCCGGCGATCTGAGCCAGAAGGTTGATCCTTATCTGCGCCCGCTGTACGACGCCCTGTTCGAAATGCTGGGCTTCGAGCGCGTGGAGAAGCTCATTGAGCGCAACGTGATCGAAGTCGCGCCGCTGGCCTATATGCGCGGCCGTACGCTGAACGACGCCTTTATCATTCTGGATGAGAGCCAGAACACCACCATCGAGCAGATGAAGATGTTCCTGACGCGCATCGGCTTCAACTCTAAGGCGGTCATCACCGGCGACGTCACCCAGATCGACCTGCCGCGCAACCAGAAATCCGGCCTGCGCCACGCGGTGGAAGTGCTGTCGGACGTGGAAGAACTGAGCTTCAACTTCTTCCACAGCGAAGACGTGGTGCGCCACCCGGTGGTGGCCCGCGTGGTCATCGCCTATGAGGCCTGGGAAGCCGCCGAACAGAAACGCAAAGACGCGATTGCCGAACAACGTAAGCGCGAGGCGCTCGCCGCCTCCGAGCAGGAGACACCATGAGTCAGGTGATTTTGGATCTGCAGATTGCCTGTGAAAGCAGCGACGGCCTGCCGGATGAGGCCACCTTCCAGCGCTGGCTGGAAGGCGTGCTGCCGCAATTTCAGGAAGAGGCCGAGGTGACCGTGCGTCTGGTGGACGAAGCGGAAAGCCACGAGCTGAACCTGACCTACCGCGGCAAAGACAAGCCGACCAACGTGCTCTCTTTCCCGTTCGAAGCCCCGCCGGGCATCGAGCTGCCGCTGCTCGGCGATCTGATCATCTGCCGTCAGGTGGTTGAGCAGGAAGCGATTGAGCAAGGCAAAACGCTGGAGGCCCACTGGGCGCATATGGTTGTCCACGGCAGTCTTCATCTGCTAGGGTATGACCACATCGAAGACGATGAAGCCGAAGAAATGGAGTCTTTGGAAACCGAAATCATGCACGGACTGGGTTATCCTGATCCGTACCTGGCGGAAAAAGACCCCGTCTGACGTCAGCCGTTTACCCCACAGCCCCCATGCGGGGCTGTCGCTGACGCCCCTTAACTCTGACATGAGTGACAGTAACTAAAACGCCATGAGCGACGACCATTCACAAAGCAATGACAGCCCCAGTCCCAAGAAGGGGTTCTTTACTCTTATCCTTAACCAGCTGTTCCACGGCGAGCCCAAAAACCGTGGCGATCTGGTCGAGCTGATCCGTGATTCCGAACAAAACGACCTGATCGATCCCGATACCCGCGACATGCTGGAAGGCGTGATGGATATCGCCGAACAGCGCGTGCGCGACATCATGATCCCCCGCTCCCAGATGGTGACGCTCAAGCGCAACCAGACGCTGGAAGAGTGCCTGGACGTGATTATCGACTCCGCCCACTCGCGCTTCCCGGTAATCAGCGAAGATAAAGATCACATCGAAGGCATCCTGATGGCCAAGGATCTGCTGCCGTTCATGCGCGCAGACTCCGAGCCGTTCAGCATCGACAAAGTGCTGCGCACCGCGGTGGTGGTGCCGGAAAGCAAGCGCGTCGACCGGATGCTGAAAGAGTTTCGCTCCCAGCGCTATCACATGGCGATTGTCATTGACGAATTCGGCGGCGTGTCCGGCCTGGTCACCATCGAAGATATCCTGGAGCTGATCGTCGGCGAGATTGAAGACGAATACGACGACGAAGACGATCTGGATATCCGCCAGCTCAGCCGCCACATGTACACCGTGCGCGCGCTGGCGCCGATCGAAGACTTCAACGACGCCTTCGGCACCCATTTCAGCGACGACGAGGTCGATACCATCGGCGGTCTGGTGATGCAGGCCTTCGGCCACCTGCCGGCGCGCGGGGAAACCATTGAAATCGAAGGTTACCTATTTAAAGTTGCCATGGCAGACAGTCGACGTATCATCCAGGTTCATGTAAAAATTCCGGACGACTCTCCACCACCGAAACTGGAAGATTAAATCCAACATGGCTAAAGCCTCATTACTTGAACGCCAGTGGGTTCGCGCCCTGCTGGCGCTGTTGTCAGGTGCCGGCGGGACGCTGGCGTTCTCGCCCTACGATTTCTGGCCCGCGGCCATCGTCTCCCTGTTCGGCCTGCTGGCCGTTACCCTCAATCGCACCACCAAACAGTCTGCCCTGCTCGGCTTTGTCTGGGGCTTCGGGTTGTTCGGCAGCGGGATCAACTGGGTGTATGTCAGCATCGCCGATTTCGGCGGCATGCCCTTCGCCGTCAACATCTTCCTGGTGGCGCTGCTCGCCGCTTACCTGTCGCTGTATACCGGGCTGTTCGCCGGGCTGCTGACGCGCCTGTGGCCGGCCACCCGCTGGTGGCGGCTGGCCATCGCCGCGCCGGTGCTGTGGCAGGTGACCGAATTCCTGCGCGGCTGGGTGCTGACCGGCTTCCCGTGGCTGCAGTTCGGCTATAGCCAGATCAACGGCCCGCTGAAAGGCATCGCGCCGCTGCTGGGCGTCGACGCCATCACCTTTGTGCTGATGGCCATCGCCGGCCTGCTGGTGTACGCCGTCAATCAGCGCCGTCTCTCGGCAGCCGTGATTGCCGCCGCGCTGCTGCTGTTGCCGTGGCCGCTGCGCCAGCTGCAGTGGTTTACCCCGCAGCCGGAGAAAGCGGTGAACGTCGCCATGGTGCAAGGCAACATCGCTCAATCGATGAAATGGGATCCGAAAGCGCTGGTCAGCACGCTGCAAACCTATCTGGACGAAACCCGTCCCTACATGGGCAAGGCGCCGATCGTCATCTGGCCGGAATCCGCCATTCCGGATTATGAAGCCAATCAGAACGGCTTCCTGACGATGATGGACGACCTGATGCGGGCGAAGAACAGCAGCCTGATCACCGGCATCGTCGACGTGCGTGCCACGCCGCAGGGCCAGCAAATCTACAACAGTGCCATCGTGCTCGGTGAACCGACGCCGTACAGTTACCCGGCCAACGATCGCTACAACAAGCACCACCTGGTACCGTTCGGCGAGTTCGTGCCGCTCGAGACGCTGCTGCGGCCCCTGGCGCCGTTCTTCGACCTGCCGATGTCCTCCTTCAGCCGCGGCGACTACGTACAACCGCAGCTCAGCGTACGCGGCTACAACCTGACGGCGGCCATCTGCTACGAAATCGTGTTGGGCCAGCAGGTGCGCGATAACTTCCGCCCGGACACCAACTTCCTGCTGACCATCTCCAACGATGCCTGGTTCGGCCACTCCATCGGCCCGTGGCAGCACTTCCAGATGGCACGCATGCGGGCGCTGGAGCTCGGCCGACCGCTGCTGCGCAGCACCAATAACGGCGTCACCGCCGCGGTGGACGCGAATGGCGAGGTGATCGCCGAGATCCCGCAGTTCACCCGTCAGGTACTCGAAGTGAAAGTCACGCCGACCACCGGCTTCACGCCTTATGCGCGCTTCGGCGCCACGCCGCTGTGGGTGATGACCCTGTTGCTGGGCGGCTGGGCGCTGATATTGGGCCTGCGCCGCAAATAGCCCTCTTCGTCGGGGCGCACCCGCTGCGCCCCGCTTTCCCGTCAAATCTTCCCTCAGTCAGAAAACGCCGTTAAATCAACGCGGCTGGCACACTCCTTGCTTTTATCTATGGCGACATCGCGCGCCGGTTTACTTTTGCTGACGTTTTGTCGCACCTGCGCACATTTTGGGTGCATTGAACGCACCGCATGGGTGCGCCGGCGTTTTGTTGCATTGATTTGGTGCGCGCGGCGTCTCAAAAAATGAAACATTTTAGTTTCAAGGTGTTCACAATCGGTTATTTTTTAACAGCGTTCAGTTCATAAGACTATCTTTATAACTTGAGCAATAAACAGTCGATTTAACCTGACGCTCTTTAGTCAGAGCCACAACAACAGTAAAGGAGTTGGACCATGCAAATGCGTAAATTGGCGTTATCGTTACTGCTGCTCGGTGCGGCAGGTAGCGTGGCGCACGCGGAAGACCTGACCGGTACGCTGAAGAAAATCAAAGACAATGGCGTGATCGTTGTCGGCCACCGCGAATCGTCAGTGCCGTTCTCCTACTACGACAACCAACAAAAAGTTGTGGGCTACTCTCAGGACTACTCCAACCAAATCGTTGAAGCCGTTAAGAAAAAGCTGAATGCACCGAATCTGCAGGTGAAAATGCTGCCGATTACCTCGCAGAACCGCATCCCGCTGCTGCAAAACGGCACCTATGATTTCGAGTGCGGCTCCACCACCAATAACCTCGAGCGCCAGAAACAGGCCGCCTTCTCCGACACCATTTTCGTGGTCGGCACCCGCTTGCTGGTGAAAAAAGGCTCCGACATCAAAGACTTTAAAGACCTGGCCGGCAAACCGGTGGTGGTCACCTCCGGCACCACCTCCGAAGTGCTGCTGAACAAGCTGAACGACAGCGGCAAGATGAACATGCGCATCATCAGCGCCAAAGACCACGGCGACTCCTTCCGCACTCTGGAAAGCGGCCGCGCGGTGGCCTTCATGATGGACGACGCCCTGCTGGCGGGCGAGCGCGCCAAGGCCAAGAAGCCGGATCAGTGGGAAATCATCGGCACACCGCAGTCGAAAGAAGCCTACGGCTGCATGCTGCGTAAAGACGATCCTGCGTTCAAGAAACTGGTCGATGACACTATCGCCCAGGCGCAAACCTCCGGCGAAGCGGCCAAGTGGTTTGATAAATGGTTCAAGCAGCCGATTCCACCGAAAAACCTCAACATGAACTTCGAACTGTCGGACGACATGAAGCAGCTGTTCAAAGAACCTAACGACAAGGCATTGAACTAAATAGAATGACAGCCGGGGCGGCCGCCAGGCCAAACCGGCCCAGTTGATGACTGGGACAGACAGGTATGAGGGGGGCCGTTCCCCTCCCTCATTTTCCCCAAGGCGCATCACCGACATCCGCACACAATAAGCCAGCCAGACTGGCCGCGCGGCGATCGGCGCTCATCAAGTCATCAATCTTCGGCGCTCTGCGCCCGTTTACCGGAGTTTGTTATGTCAATAGATTGGAACTGGGGTATCTTCCTGCAGCAGGCCCCGTTTGGGAACACCACTTACCTCGGCTGGATCTGGTCCGGCTTTCAGGTCACGGTGGCCCTCTCCGTCTGTGCATGGATTATCGCTTTCTTCGTCGGTTCGCTGTTCGGTATCTTGCGTACCGTACCCAACCGCTTTCTTTCCGCCCTCGGCACCTGTTACGTCGAACTGTTCCGCAACGTGCCGCTGATCGTGCAATTCTTTACCTGGTATCTGGTGATCCCCGAGCTGCTGCCGGCCAATATCGGCACCTGGTTTAAAAGCGAGCTGGATCCCAACGTGCAGTTCTTCGTCTCTTCCATGCTTTGCCTGGGATTGTTTACCGCCGCCCGCGTTTGCGAACAGGTGCGCGCCGCCATCCAGTCCCTGCCGCGCGGCCAGAAAGCGGCCGGGCTGGCGATGGGCCTGACGCTGCCGCAAACCTACCGCTACGTGTTGCTGCCGAACGCCTACCGGGTGATCGTGCCGCCGATGACCTCGGAGATGCTCAACCTGGTCAAAAACTCCGCCATCGCCTCTACCATCGGGCTGGTGGACATGGCCGCGCAGGCCGGCAAGCTGTTGGATTACTCCGCACACGCCTATGAATCCTTTACCGCCATCACGCTGGCTTATATCGGCATCAACGCCGTTATCATGCTGTTTATGCGTCTGGTCGAAAAGAAAGTGCAGTTGCCTGGCAACCTGGGGAGTAAATAATGTACGAATTTGACTGGGCGTCGATCGTCCCAAGCTTCCCGTTTCTGCTGCAGGGCATGGTAATCACGCTGAAGATCACCGTGACCGCCATCGTGGTCGGCATTCTGTGGGGTACCGTGCTGGCGGTGATGCGCCTGTCGCCGTTCAAACCGATCAGCTGGTTCGCCACCCTGTACGTCAACCTGTTCCGCTCGGTGCCGCTGGTGATGGTGCTGCTGTGGTTCTACCTGGTGGTTCCAAGCTTATTACAACAGGTTCTAGGCTTATCGCCGAAAACCGATATTCGCCTGATCTCGGCTATGGTAGCCTTTTCCCTGTTTGAAGCGGCCTATTACTCGGAAATCATCCGCGCCGGCATCATCAGCATCTCGCGCGGCCAATCCTCCGCCGCGCTGGCGCTGGGCATGACCCATTGGCAATCCATGCGGCTGGTGATCCTGCCGCAGGCGTTCCGCGCCATGGTGCCGCTGCTGCTGACCCAGGGCATCGTCCTGTTCCAGGATACCTCGCTGGTTTACGTACTGAGCCTGGCCGACTTCTTCCGCACCGCGTCGACCATCGGCGAACGCGACGGCACCCAGGTTGAAATGATCCTGTTCGCCGGCTTTGTCTATTTTGTTATCAGCCTCGCCGCCTCGGCGCTGGTAAGCTATTTGAAGAAAAGGACTGTTTGATGATATCCCTGAAAAATGTTTCTAAGTGGTACGGTCACTTTCAGGTGTTGACCGATTGCACCACCGAAGTGAAAAAAGGCGAAGTGGTCGTCGTCTGCGGTCCTTCAGGTTCCGGCAAGTCCACCCTGATCAAAACCGTCAACGGCCTCGAGCCGATCCAGCAGGGCAATATCCTGGTGAACGGCACGCCGGTCAACGACAAGAAAACCAACCTGGCGCAGCTGCGTGCCAAGGTAGGCATGGTGTTCCAACACTTTGAGCTGTTCCCGCACCTGTCTATCATCGACAACCTGACGCTGGCGCAGGTGAAAGTGCTCAAGCGCGACAAATCCGCCTCACGCGAGAAGGGTCTGAAGCTGCTGGAGCGCGTCGGCCTCTCCGCCCATGCCAACAAGTTCCCCGGTCAGCTGTCCGGCGGCCAGCAGCAGCGCGTCGCCATCGCCCGTGCGCTGTGCATGGATCCTATCGCCATGCTGTTCGATGAGCCGACCTCTGCGCTCGATCCGGAAATGATCAACGAAGTGCTGGACGTGATGGTCGAACTGGCGAACGAAGGCATGACCATGATGGTGGTAACCCACGAAATGGGCTTCGCCCGCAAGGTGGCGAATCGAGTGATCTTTATGGACGAAGGCAAAATCGTCGAAGACCGCAACAAAGACGATTTCTTCAACAACCCCGAGTCCGATCGCGCCAAGGATTTTCTGGCCAAGATCCTGCACTAAACGCTCTGCCTATGCGCCCCGCCAGGGGCGCATCTTTTCCCCCGGCACTAAAAGCGCTTGTTTCTCCCCGGTTTTGATCCGATGCTCGCTGGATAACAAACAGAGGAGAAAGAACATGCCCCGCCCTATTATCATCGATTGCGATCCCGGCCTCGACGACGCCATCGCGCTGGCTATGGCGCTGCGTTCGTCAGAACTGGACATCAAAGCCATCACCACCTCCGCCGGCAACCAGACGCCGGAGAAAACCCTGCATAACGCGCTGGGCCTGTTGACCCTGATGCAGCGCGAGGACATACCGGTCGCCGCCGGCGCCAGCGGCCCGCTGATGCGCGAACTGGTGATCGCCGACTATGTCCACGGCAAAACCGGCATGGGCAACACCCACCTGCCGACGCCGACAATCAAACCCGATCCCCGCGGCGCCGTCGAGCTGATCGCCGACTTGCTGCGCGCCAGCCCGCAGCCGATAACCCTGGTGGTGACCGGCCCGATGACCAATATCGCCCTGCTGCTGGCCCAGCATGCCGAGCTGAAAAGCCATATCGAACGCATCGTATTCATGGGCGGCGGTATGAACGCCGGCAATACTACGCCTGTCGCGGAGTTCAACATCTTCGTCGATCCCGAAGCCGCCGAAATGGTGCTGAAATCCGGGGTGCCGCTGACCATGGCCGGGCTGAACGTCACCCATCAAGCGCTGGTGTTGCCGCAGGATATCGAGCGCATTCGCCAGATAGACAATCCGGTCGCGCAGGCGGTCGCGGAGATGCTCGATTTTTACCTGCCGCTGTACCTCAGCCATCCGCGCGGCCTGCCCGGCGCTGCGATGCACGATCCCTGCACCATCGCCTGGCTGCTGGCGCCGCAGCTGTTCACCGGCGTAGAACGTTGGGTCGGTGTGGAGACCAAAGGGGAATACACCGTCGGCATGACGGTGGTGGACTATTTCCAGCAAACCGGCAACGCGGCCAACGTGGAAGTGCTGACCGGCATCAACCGCGAGGGTTTTATCGATCTGCTGGCCGAGCGCCTGGCGCGTTATTGATCCCATCGGGGCGCGCTCGCGCCCCTCCTTCAACTTTTTTGATTTAACTCAGCGAATTTTTGCGCTATCACTGTTGATGGTTTGCCTCTACCATGCGTTTACACCGACTGACATCGTCACCGATTAAACTTCGCCTGGAGATAAGCCAATGAGCCGCGTACTGGTCCTGAAATCAAGTATTCTGGGTGAATATTCCCAGTCTGGAAAATTAGTCGATTTTTTTGTTGAACAATGGCGTGAAGCTCACCCAGAAGACACGTTCACCGTGCGCGACTTGGCTAACCCAACGCTGCCGGAGCTGGATGGCGAAGTGATGGCTGGCTTTACCGCCGGCGACAACCCGCTGACGCCGCATCAGCAGAGCACCCTGGCGCTTTCCGATGAGCTGATTGCCGAGCTGAAGTCGCACGACACGCTGATCATCAGCGCCCCGATGTACAACTTCAACATCCCGACGCAGCTGAAAATCTACTTCGATCTGATCGCCCGCGCCGGTCAGACGTTCCGCTACACCTCCGCCGGTGCCGAAGGGCTGGTGACGGGCAAGAAAGCGATCGTCATCTCCAGCCGCGGCGGCATCCACGCCGACACGCCGACGGATCTGATCACGCCGTACGTGAAGCTGTTCCTGGGCTTTATCGGCATCACCGACGTTGAATTCGTACTGGCGGAAGGCTTCGCCTACGGCCCGGAAGCGGCGGAGAAAGCCGCCCAGGACAGCCGCATCGCGGTCGCGCAGAAAATCCCGGCCGGCGTCGCCGTACCGGCCAGCGCACCGGCGCAGGCGCAAGCCGCCCCAGCAGCCGTCAGCGGCGGTTTCCTGAGCAACCTGCTGAAGAAACTGTTCCGTTAAACGCCGGCCTTAGTGTTCCCCGCCCTGGCGGGGAACGTCATCAAGGCTCAAACGGCCGACGCTGGAACTGGTCGTGACCGCATTTCGGGCAAAGCGGCAGCACCTCCGGCGTGTAAAACGCCAGATGGTAGTGACACTGCTCGCACACCAGATTGCCCAACCCCACCACTTCACCGCTGTGATAAACGCCGTGATGGCTGACATCCTTGAACACTTCACGCCACTCCAGCTGGGTTTTGTCGGTGATATCCGCCAGTTCCTGCCACAGGCTCTCTTTGATCACCCGCATAAACACGCTGTCGGTAAACTCGTCCCGGCTTTCCTGATAGCTGCGGGCGAACTCTTCCAGATCGCGCCGCACCGCCTGCGTCACCTGCCGCACCTCGTCGCGGGTCAGATCTTCGGCCTCGTTCAACCGCCGCTCCGCGCTGGCCACCAGTTCGTCGATATCACGTTCACCGTTTTTCAGGCGTTCGGTCAGCGATGCCACCAATTCGCGGTAATACTGAGCAACCTTGTTCATAGACTCTCCTCGATAAACGCTGCGCCGGGCTTGGCTGTAGGGATACCCCTAAGCTACTTGTTCTTATTTTAGCCGTAAATGACTGATGTCACTTGGCAAGACGCGGGATCCGCAGGTTGTGAGCCGCGTCATGGCGGCGTTTTTTTTAAATGCGCCGAGTCAGGCGCTTGGAGTTGTTGCCGAGAGGTCTTATCAGCTATGCTATGCGGATCTACGAATACTAAATGTTCATTGCGTTGCCTCTGACCGGGGCAACGGTTTACACCTACAGGACCACCGGCCGCCATGCAAGAGCAATACCGTCCAGAAGACATAGAATCGAACGTACAGCTTCACTGGCAAGAGAAGCAGACTTTCAAAGTTACCGAAGACGACAGCAAGGAAAAGTACTACTGCCTATCCATGCTGCCTTACCCGTCCGGCCGACTGCACATGGGCCACGTTCGTAACTACACTATCGGCGACGTGATCTCGCGCTATCAGCGCATGCTGGGTAAAAACGTACTGCAGCCGATCGGCTGGGATGCGTTCGGCCTGCCGGCGGAAGGTGCGGCGGTGAAAAACAACACCGCACCGGCCCCGTGGACCTACGACAACATCGAATACATGAAGAACCAGCTGAAACTGCTGGGCTTCGGCTACGACTGGGATCGCGAAATCGCTACCTGCCAGCCGGAATACTACCGCTGGGAACAGTGGTTCTTCACCAAGCTGTATGAAAAAGGCCTGGTCTACAAGAAGACCTCGGCGGTGAACTGGTGTCCGCACGATCTGACCGTGCTGGCCAACGAACAGGTTATCGACGGCTGCTGCTGGCGCTGCGACACCAAGGTCGAGCGTAAAGAGATCCCGCAGTGGTTCATCAAAATCACCGCTTACGCCGATCAGCTGCTGAACGATCTGGACACGCTGGAAAGCTGGCCGGAGCAGGTGAAAACCATGCAGCGCAACTGGATTGGCCGCTCCGAAGGCGTGGAAATCACCTTCGACGTGGCGGACAGCGAAGAGAAGCTGACGGTTTACACCACCCGTCCCGACACCTTCATGGGCGCCACCTACGTGGCGGTCGCCGCGGGCCACCCGCTGGCGCAACAGGGCGCGCGCAACAATCCGGCGCTGACCGACTTCATCGACGAATGCCGCAACACCAAAGTGGCCGAAGCCGAAATGGCGACGATGGAGAAGAAAGGCATGCCAACCGGCCTGTTCGTTGTCCACCCGCTGAGCGGCGAGAAGCTGCCGGTGTGGGTCGCCAACTTCGTGCTGATGGAATACGGCACCGGCGCCGTGATGGCGGTACCGGCGCACGACCAGCGCGACTGGGAATTCGCCACCAAATACGATTTACCGATCAAACCGGTGATCCTGAACCTCGACGGCAGCCAACCTGACGTGAGCGCCGAAGCGATGACCGACAAAGGCGCGCTGTTCAACTCCGGCGAGTTTGACGGTCTGGACAACGAAGCCGGCTTTAACGCCATCGCCGACAAACTGGTCGCCAAGGGCGTGGGCCAGCGCAAGGTCAACTACCGTCTGCGCGACTGGGGCGTCTCCCGTCAGCGTTACTGGGGCGCGCCAATCCCGATGGTGACGCTGGAAGACGGCACCGTGATGCCGACGCCGGAAGATCAGCTGCCGGTGATCCTGCCGGAAGACGTGGTCATGGACGGCATCACCAGCCCGATCAAGGCCGACCCTGAGTGGGCGAAGACCACCGTTGACGGCCAGCCGGCGCTGCGTGAAACCGACACCTTCGACACCTTTATGGAGTCTTCCTGGTACTACGCGCGCTATACCTGCCCGCAGTACGACCAGGGCATGCTGGATCCGGCCGCCGCCAACTACTGGCTGCCGGTCGATCAATATATCGGCGGTATCGAACACGCCATCATGCACCTGATGTACTTCCGCTTCTTCCACAAGCTGATGCGCGATGCGGGCCTGGTGGATTCCGACGAGCCGGCCAAGCGCCTGCTGTGTCAGGGCATGGTGCTGGCCGACGCCTTCTACTACACCGGCAACAGCGGCGAGCGCGTCTGGGTATCTCCGGTTGACGCCACGGTCGAGCGCGACGACAAGGGCCGCATCATCAAGGCCACCGATCCGCAAGGCCGTGAACTGGTCTATGCTGGCATGAGCAAAATGTCGAAGTCGAAGAACAACGGCATCGACCCGCAGGAAATGGTGGAAAAATACGGCGCGGACACCGTGCGTCTGTTCATGATGTTCGCTTCACCGGCAGAAATGACGCTGGAGTGGCAGGAATCCGGCGTAGAAGGGGCTAACCGCTTCCTGAAGCGCGTATGGAAACTGGCCTACGATCACGTGGCAAAAGGCGCGGTACAGCCGCTGGACGTGGCGGCGCTGAACGAAGATCAGAAAGCGCTGCGCCGCGATCTGCACAAAACCATCGCCAAGGTGACCGACGATGTCGGCCGCCGTCAGACCTTCAACACCGCGATCGCCGCCGTGATGGAGCTGATGAACAAGCTGGCCCGCGCGCCGCAGGAGAGCGAGCAGGATCGCGCGCTGCTGCAGGAAGCGCTGCTGGCCGTGGTTCGCATGCTGTATCCGTTCACCCCGCACGTGTGCTTCACCCTGTGGCAGTCGCTGGGCGGCGAAGGCGACGTGGACACCGCGCCATGGCCGGTTGCCGACGAACAGGCGATGGTCGAGGACTCCAAGCTGGTGGTGGTGCAGGTGAACGGCAAGGTTCGCGCTAAAATCACCGTATCTGCCGATGCGACCGAAGAGCAAGTGCGCGCGCGCGCTGCCGAAGAGCATCTGGTGGCTAAATATCTGGACGGCGTCACGATTCGCAAAGTGATCTACGTTCCGGGCAAACTGCTTAACCTGGTTGTGGGTTAACACAAGGAGGAGTTGTGCGACAACGTATTCTGACGCTGTTGCTGGGGTTGGCGGTGCTGGTCACCGCCGGCTGCGGTTTTCACCTGCGTGGCACCACGCAGGTGCCTAATGAAATGAAAACGCTGATCCTGGACAGTTCGGATCCTTACGGACCATTGACGCGCGCGGTGCGTGAGCAGTTGCGTCTGAACGACGTGACCATCGTCAGCGATCCGAAGCGCAAAGACGTGCCTTCCTTGCGCATCCTCGGCGCGACGGAAAGCCAGGATACCGCCTCGATCTTCCAGGACGGTAAAACCGCCGAGTACCAGTTGGTGCTGACCGTGCAGGCGCAGGTGCTGCTCCCGGGCCACGACCTGTATCCGCTGTCGGTGAAAGTGTTCCGTTCGTTCTTCGACAACCCGCTGACCGCGCTGGCCAAAGACTCCGAGCAGGAGATCATTCGCCAGGAAATGCGTGAGCAGGCGGCGCAACAGCTGGTGCGCAAACTGCTGACCGTGCACGCGGCGGAAGAAGAAAACCGGCAGAAAGCCGCTGCCGTCGGCGAACGAGCGGCAAGCCAAACCGCACAATGATCCGCATTTATCCGGAACAACTTGCCGCGCAGCTCCGAGAGGGGCTGCGCGCTTGTTATTTATTGAGCGGCAATGAACCGCTACTGCTGCAGGAAAGCCAGGATCTGCTCCGGCAGGCTGCGCAACAGCAGCAGTTCAGCGAGCACTACAGCATTTCCCTCGACGCCCATACCGACTGGGACGCCATCTTCGGCATCTGCCAGGCGATGAGCCTGTTCGCCAGCCGCCAGACGCTGCTGCTGATCTTCCCGGAAAACGGCCCGACGGCGCCGATCGGCGAACAGCTGACCAAGCTTGCCACGCTGCTGCACGAGGATATTCTGCTGATCCTGCGCGGCCCGCGCCTCACCAAAGCGCAGGAAAACAGCGCCTGGTTCAAGGCGCTCAGCCCACACGGCGCCCTCGTCAGTTGCCAGACGCCGGAACAGGCACAGCTGCCGCGCTGGGTCGCCACGCGCGCCAAGGCGATAAAGCTGGAATTGGACGACGCCGCCAATCAGCTGTTGTGCTACTGCTACGAAGGCAACCTGCTGGCGCTGTCGCAGTCGCTGGAGCGGCTGTCGCTGCTGCACCCGGACGGCAAACTCACGCTGCCGCGCGTCGAACAGGCGGTGAACGACGCCGCCCACTTCACGCCGTTCCACTGGCTGGATGCCCTGCTGGCCGGCAAAAGCAAGCGCGCCTGGCATATCTTGCAGCAGCTGCAGCAAGAGGACGTGGAGCCGGTGATCCTGCTGCGCACCTTACAGCGCGAACTGCTGCTGTTGCTGACGCTGCAGCGCCGCATGGCGTCCGCGCCGCTGCGCACGCTGTTCGACCAGCACAAGGTCTGGCAGAATCGCCGCCCGCTGGTGACCCAGGCGCTGCAACGCCTGTCCGGCGCCCAGCTGCAGCAAGCGGTACAGCTGCTGACGCAAATCGAGCTGACCCTCAAGCAGGACTATGGCCAGTCGGTCTGGCCGGAACTGGAAACCCTGTCGATGCTGCTGTGCGGCAAACCCCTGGCCACGAGTTTTAGCGATGCCCACTAATCCGGAACACCCCACCGTTTTGCACGCGCTGTTCGGCGGCACCTTCGATCCGATCCACTACGGCCACCTGCGGCCGGTGGAAGCGTTGGCCGCCGAAGTGGGTCTGAATCGCGTCACGCTGCTGCCTAACCACGTGCCGCCGCACCGCCCGCAGCCGGAGGCCAATGCGCAGCAACGCCTGAAGATGGTCGAGCTGGCGATCGCCGGCAACCCGCTGTTTGCGGTCGACGATCGCGAACTGCACCGCACCACCCCCTCCTACACCATCGAGACGTTGGAAACGATTCGTAAAGAGCGTGGCGCCGCCCAGCCACTGGCGTTTATTATTGGCCAGGACTCGCTGCTGACATTGCATAAATGGCATCGCTGGCAGGCGCTGTTGGACGTCTGCCACCTGCTGGTGCTGGCGCGCCCGGGCTATAACGATCGCATGGACACACCGGAACTGCAGCAGTGGCTGGAACGCCATCGCACCGTCGATCCGGCGCTGCTCAGCCGTCGCCCGCACGGCCATATCTATCTGGCAGATACGCCGGAACTGGAAATTTCCGCCACCGAGATCCGCCAGCGCCGCCATCAGGGCCTCAACTGCGACGACCTGCTGCCACGCCCGGTGCAGCGCTATATCGAGTTGCAGGGTTTATATCGCTAGCGAAAGGTGCGTGATATACTGCGCCGCTATTTTTCAGGTATCCGCTGAAAACCCCGGAAACCTTAGCTGGCCGGGCAGTCACCAGTTAGCTGGCTTTCAGCGGCAGCCTGCCGAAACCATTATCCGGTTACGCCGCGGCGTGCGCATGTTGCCCGCTGCAGTCGACTGAACAGAACACACCCGAGGGGGAACCTTTGCAAGGTAAAGCGCTCCAAGATTTCGTCATCGATAAAATCGATGACCTGAAAGGCCAAGACATTATCGCTCTGGACGTACAGGGCAAATCCAGCATCACTGATTGCATGATCATCTGCACCGGCACATCGACTCGCCACGTGATGTCGATCGCCAACCACGTGGTACAGGAATCCCGTGCCGTAGGCATGGAGCTGTTTGGCATGAAAGGCCAGGAAGCCTCCGACTGGATCGTGGTCGATCTGGGCGAAGTGATCGTGCACGTGATGCAGGAAGAAAGCCGTCGCCTGTACGAGCTGGAAAAACTCTGGAGCTAAGCGGTGAAACTGCAATTGGTGGCGGTCGGCACCAAAATGCCAGACTGGGTGCAAACCGGCTTTATGGATTACCTGCACCGCTTTCCCAAAGATATGCCGTTTGAGCTGACCGAGATCCCGGCGGGCAAACGCGGCAAAAACGCCGACATCAAACGCATTCTGGACAAGGAAGGCGAACAGATGCTGGCGGCGGTGGGCAAAGGCAACCGCATCGTTACGCTGGATATCCCAGGCACGCCGTGGGAAACGCCGCAGCTGGCGCAGCAGCTTGAGCGCTGGAAGCAGGATGGCCGCAACGTCAGCCTGCTGATCGGCGGCCCGGAAGGGCTGGCGCCCGCCTGCAAAGCCGCTGCCGAGCAGAGCTGGTCGCTTTCTCCGTTGACGCTGCCGCATCCTTTGGTGCGCGTCCTGGTGGCCGAAAGCCTCTACCGCGCCTGGAGTATTACAACAAATCATCCTTACCACCGGGAATAGCCGGTGGTGACCGTGACAGAGTGAAATAAAGCAGCGGGATGAAAATAGAACGTAACCCTTTTCGCGACTATACGGCTGAATCCGCCCTGTTTGTACGCCGCGCCCTGGTGGCGTTCCTGGTCATCCTGGTGCTGTCCGGCATCCTGATCGCCAACCTGTATAATCTGCAAGTGGTCCGCGTCGAGGATTACCGCACCCGCTCCAACGAAAACCGCATCAAGCTGGTGCCCATCGCGCCCAGCCGCGGCATTATCTACGATCGCAACGGCACCCCGCTGGCACTCAACCGCACCATTTATCAGCTGGAACTGATGCCAGAGAAGGTTGACGATCTCAAAGCCACGCTGCAGGCGCTGCGCACGGTGGTCGATCTGACCGACGACGACATCACCAATTTCGAAAAAGAGCGCAAGCGTTCGCGCCGTTTCGTCTCCATTCCGGTGAAAACCGCGCTAACCGAGGTGCAGGTCGCCCGCTTTGCGGTCAATCAGTTCCGCTTCCCCGGCGTGGAAGTAAAAGGCTACCAGCGCCGCTACTACCCCTACGGTTCCGCCCTCACCCACGTCACCGGCTATGTGTCGAAGATCAACGACCGCGACGTCGAACGCCTGGATAAAGACGGCAAGCTGGCCAACTACGCCGCCACCCACGATATCGGCAAGCTGGGTATCGAACGCTATTACGAAGACACGCTGCACGGCAAAACCGGCTATGAAGAGGTCGAGGTCAACAACCGTGGCCGGGTGATCCGCCAATTGCACGAACAGCCGCCTTCCGCCGGTCAGGACGTTTACCTGACGCTCGATCTTGATTTGCAGCGCTATATCGAGCAGCTGCTGGTCGGCAGCCGCGCCGCGGTGGTGGTGAGCGATCCACGCACCGGCGCCATCCTGGCGATGGTGTCCAACCCGAGTTACGATCCAAACCTGTTCGTCGACGGCATTTCCAGCAAGGACTACCAGGGGCTGTTGAACGATCCGAATCGCCCGCTGATCAACCGCGCCACGCAGGGGGTCTATCCGCCTGCATCAACGGTGAAGCCTTACATCGCGGTGTCGGCGCTGAGCGCCGGAGTGATCACCAAAAACACCGTGGTGTTCGATCCCGGTTGGTGGCAACTGCCCGGCTCGGAAAAACGCTTCCGCGACTGGAAAAAATGGGGCCACGGCCGCCTGAACGTCACCAAGGCGCTGGAAGAGTCCGCAGATACCTATTTCTATCAGGTCGCCTATGACATGGGGATCGATCGGCTGTCGACCTGGCTGACCAAATTCGGTTACGGCCAGTACACCGGCATCGATCTGTCCGAAGAACGATCCGGCCTAATGCCGACGCGCGAGTGGAAGCTCAAACGCTATAAAAAGCCGTGGTATCAGGGCGACACCATTCCGGTGGGTATCGGCCAGGGTTACTGGACCGCCACGCCGATCCAGATGGCCAAAGCACTGAACACCCTGATCAACGACGGCACCGTCAAAACGCCGCACCTGCTGCAGAGTACCCGCGTCAACGGCGCGCTGGTGCCGTTCAAACAGGAAGAGAGCACGCAGATCGGCGATATTCACTCCGGCTTCTGGGAAATCGCCAAAGACGGCATGTATGGTGTGGCCAACCGTCCGAACGGGACGGCGCGCAAATACTTTGCGGACGCACCTTATAAAGCCGCGGCGAAATCGGGTACCGCACAGGTATTCGGCTATGAAACCTACAACGCCCACAAACTGGCGGAGCACCTGCGCGATCACAAACTGATGACCGCCTTCGCACCGTTCAACAATCCGACGGTGTCGGTCGCCATCATTCTGGAAAACGGCGGCTCCGGTCCGGCGGTGGGAACCATCACCCGCCAGATCCTCGACCACATTCTGCTGGGCGACAACAATACGCAATTGCCAAGCGAGGCCCCGCTGCCGCCTGGCGTAGAAGGTGACTAAGGTAGAACATGACTGAAAGCCAACAAAAAGGCTCGATCTGGACCAAAATCCACATCGACCCGACGTTCCTGCTGCTGATCCTGGCCCTGTTGGTCTACAGCGCCTTCGTGATGTGGAGCGCCAGCGGCCAGGACATCGGCATGATGGAGCGCAAGATCGGGCAGATCGTCATGGGGCTGATCGTGATGGCCGTCATGGCGCAAATCCCGCCGCGCGTGTACGAAAGCTGGGCGCCCTATCTGTATATTTTCTGCGTGATTTTGCTGATCCTCGTGGACGCCTTCGGCCAGATAAGTAAAGGCGCGCAGCGCTGGCTGGATCTCGGCGTGGTGCGCTTCCAGCCGTCGGAAATCGCCAAGATCGCCGTGCCGCTGATGGTGGCGCGCTTTATGAACCGCGATGTCTGCCCGCCTTCGCTGAAAAACACCGCCATCGCGCTGGTGCTGATCTTCCTGCCAACGCTGCTGGTGGCCGCGCAGCCAGATCTGGGCACCTCGATCCTGATCGCCGCCTCCGGCCTGTTCGTGCTGTTCCTGTCGGGCATGAGCTGGAAGCTGATCGCCGTCGCCGCCGTCGCACTGGCGGCCTTTATCCCGGTGCTGTGGTTCTTCCTGATGCACGGCTATCAGCGCGACCGCGTCATGATGCTGCTCGATCCGGAGAGCGACCCACTCGGCGCCGGCTATCACATCATTCAATCCAAGATCGCCATCGGCTCCGGCGGCCTGTCCGGCAAGGGCTGGCTGCACGGCACCCAGTCGCAGCTGGAGTTTCTGCCGGAGCGCCATACCGACTTTATCTTCGCCGTGTTGGCCGAAGAGCTGGGGCTGATCGGGGTATTGGTGCTGCTGGCGCTCTACCTGCTGGTGATCATTCGCGGGCTGATGATCGCCGCCAAGGCGCAAACCACCTTCGGCCGCGTCATGGTCGGCGGCTTGATGCTGATTTTGTTCGTTTATGTCTTTGTTAACATCGGTATGGTCAGTGGCATTTTGCCGGTAGTTGGCGTACCTTTGCCTCTGGTCAGTTACGGGGGTTCGGCGCTGATAGTATTGATGGCCGGTTTCGGCATCATCATGTCGATCCACACGCATCGGAAAATGCTGTCTAAAAGTTTATAAGAGGTGAGTAATGCGTAAGGAATGGCTTTGGATCGGCGTCGCGGCGGTGTTGCTCTCCGCCTGTACCGCCCCGACCACGGAACAGCAGGCACCACAGCAGCCGTACAACGGCCCGGTGGTGGAGATCGGTGGCGTCGAGCCTCAATATGAACCCTATAACCCTAATAACATGCAGGATTATAAGGTTAATGGCGATACTTACCGCATCGTAAAAGATCCGCAGAACTTCTCGCAGACCGGCCTGGCGGCCTGGTATGGCGAAGAAGCCAACGGCAACACCACGGCGCTGGGCGAGCAGTTCGACCCCAACGGTCTGACTGCGGCGCACCCGACCTTACCGATCCCAAGCTATGTGCGCGTCACTAACCTGGCCAACGGCCGTCAGCTGGTGGTGCGCGTCAACGATCGCGGGCCTTACACCAAGGGCCGTATTATCGATCTGTCGAAAGCCGCCGCCGATCGCCTCAACCTGTCGAACAACACCAAGGTCAAAGTCGATTTCATCAACGTGGCGCCGGACGGCACGCTGAGCGGCCCAGGCACCATCGGTACCATCGTGGCGAAGCAGAGCTATGCCCTGCCGTCGCGCCCGGATCTCGGCGCCAGCGGCATGGGCACCCCCATCCAACAGGACGTGCCGGTCGCCAGCGGCGCGGCGGTACGCCCGATCGATAACAGCACCCTGCGCACCGACGACGACAACGCTCCAGCAACCGGCGGCAACGCCGGTAGCGGCCGCAGCGGTTTCCTCGGCGCGCCAAGCGCATTGCCGGCCGGCGTGCTGGAAGGTTCGGAGCCTGAAGCCGCCGCCGTGGCTGCACCGGTCGCGGCCGGCGCCGCAGCTGCCGGCATGGCTGCCGCTTCGTCCTCCGGCGGTTACGTGGTGCAGGTCGGTGCGCTGAGCAGCGCCGAGCGTGCCCAGAGCTGGCAGCAAAGCCTGAGCCAACAGTTTGGCGTCCCGGGCAAAGTGGCGGCCAACGGCAACGTTTATCGCGTCCAGCTCGGCCCGTTCAGCAGCCGTCAGCAGGCGGCCCAGCTGCAGCAACGCCTGGCGAGCGAAGCGCAACAACAGTCTTTCGTTACTGCTGCACCCTGAGCATTAAGCCCGGTGGGCATTCACGGCCGATAAGCGGTTATTTAGCTGAAACATTTTCTTGCAGCTAAAAGGGCACTAACCGCAATTAGTCAGATGAATGGGTAATGCCTGCCGGGATCGCATCTGCTATAGTGTGGCTCGTTTTTTAACTTTACTTTCACGGATGTTGTAGTCCCGATCATGAAACAAGTAACTTCTTTTCGCTTAATCAAAAGCATCGCCCTCGGCACCGTTATCGCAATGAGCGCAGCCTCCGTTGCGCACGCCGATGACGTTAACATCAAAACCATGATCCCAGGTGTCCCGCAGATCGATGCGGAAGCGTACATCCTGATTGATTACAACTCCGGCAAGGTGCTGGCCGAGATGAACGCCGATGCGCGTCGCGATCCGGCCAGCCTGACCAAAATGATGACCAGCTACGTCATCGGCCAGGCGCTGAAAGCGGGTAAAATCGGCCAGGACGATCTGGTGACCGTAGGCCAGGACGCCTGGGCGACCGGCAACCCGGTGTTCAAAGGCTCCTCGCTGATGTTCCTGAAGCCGGGCGATCGCGTGCCGGTCTCCAAACTGACCCGCGGCATCAACCTGCAGTCCGGTAACGACGCCTGCGTGGCGATGGCCGACTACGTCGCCGGCAGCCAGGACGCGTTCGTTAACCTGATGAACACCTACGTCAGCAAGCTGGGCCTGCAGAACACTCACTTCCAGACGGTACACGGCCTGGATGCCCAGGGCCAGTACAGTTCGGCGCGCGACATGGCGCTGATCGGCCAGGCGCTGATCCGCGACGTGCCGGAAGAGTACGCGATCTACAAAGAAAAAGAGTTCACCTTCAACAATATCCGCCAGATGAACCGCAACGGTCTGCTGTGGGATAACAGCCTGAACGTCGACGGCATCAAAACCGGCCATACCGACGCGGCGGGTTACAACCTGGTGGCTTCGGCGACCGAAGGCCAAATGCGCCTGATCTCCGCCGTGATGGGCGGCCGCACCTACAAAGGCCGTGAAGCCGAAAGCAAGAAACTGCTGACCTGGGGCTTCCGCTTCTTCGAAACCGTGGCGCCGCTGAAAGTCGGTAAAGAGTTCGCCTCCGAGCCTGTCTGGTTCGGCGATGCCGACCGCGTTGAGCTCGGCGTGGACAAAGACGTCTACCTGACCATTCCGCGCGGCCGCATGAAAGATCTGAAGGCCAGCTACGTGCTGAACACGCCGGAAATTCACGCGCCGCTGGCGAAAAACCAGGTGGTGGGCAGCATCAACTTCCAGCTGGACGGCAAAACCATCGATCAGCGCCCGCTGGTGGTGATGAACGAAGTGAAAGAAGGCGGTTTCTTCAGCCGCATCGTGGACTACATCAAACTGATGTTCCACCACTGGTTCGGTTAATGGTTGAAACGGGCGAAATTGCCCCCATATACTGAATAACATTAACTCCCGCCCCGGCGGGAGTTATAATTTATAGATTAGCTAGCACTCTGGAGCGCACGCACATGCAAAAAACTAAACTGAACGAACTGCTCGAATTCCCTTGCTCATTTACCTACAAGGTGATGGGCCTGGCGCAGCCTGAGCTGGTTGACCAGGTAGTTGAAGTGGTGCAGCGCCATGCGCCGGGCGATTACAACCCGCAGGTCAAGCCAAGCAGCAAAGGCAACTACCACTCCGTCTCCATCACCATCAATGCCACTCACATCGAGCAGGTCGAAACCCTGTACGAAGAGTTAGGCAACATTGAAATTGTTCGCATGGTGCTGTAATTCCAGCATAAACCCCTGCTTATCAACCCGGGATGGCGCAGCGTCTTCCCGGGTTGCGCATTTTTGGTCAGCGAAAGGCTGGCCGCAAGCCGGAGCGCCCGGTATAATGGCTTTACCACTTCTGTAACCTGACGATGACTCTTTTGCAACCAGACAAGATCATTTTGCGTCAGCTGGGGTTGCAGCCCTACGCGCCTGTATCCCAAGCCATGCATAACTTCACCGACAGTCGTACCGAGACTACGCCGGACGAGCTGTGGCTGGTACAGCATCACCCGGTGTTCACCCAAGGCCAGGCCGGCAAAGCCGAGCATGTGCTGATGCCCGGCGACATCCCGGTGGTCCAGAGCGATCGCGGCGGCCAGGTGACCTACCACGGCCCGGGTCAGCAGGTGATGTACGTGATGGTCGATCTGAAACGCAACAAGGTCGGCGTGCGTCAATTGGTCACGGCGATAGAAGATACGGTTATCAACACCCTCGCCCACTTTCGCCTCGCATCGCGCGCCCGTCCGGATGCGCCTGGCGTGTACGTGGGGGAGCAGAAAATCTGTTCGTTGGGTTTGCGGATCCGCAAAGGCAGCTCATTCCACGGCCTGGCCCTGAATGTGGCGATGGATCTCAGCCCCTTCCAACGCATCAACCCTTGCGGTTACGCCGGCATGCAGATGACGCAGGTCAGCGCGCTGGCGCCCGGCGTTGGCCTTGAAGACATACACCCAATCCTGGTACAGGAATTTGTTCATTTACTCGGCTACCAGACGGTCGAGCTTCGTAACTGGAACCTGCACGATTATGAGTAAACCAATTCAGATGGAACGCGGCGTCAAATACCGCGATGCTGACAAAATGGCGCTGATCCCGGTCAAAACGGTGGTCACCGAACGGCAGGAGCTGTTGCGTAAACCCGAGTGGATGAAGATCAAACTGCCTGCCGACTCAACGCGCATTCAGGGCATCAAAGCCGCGATGCGTAAAAACGGCCTGCACTCCGTCTGTGAGGAAGCCTCGTGCCCTAACCTGTCCGAGTGTTTCAACCACGGTACCGCCACCTTTATGATCCTCGGCGCTATCTGCACCCGCCGCTGCCCGTTCTGCGACGTGGCCCACGGCCGCCCGATCGCGCCAGACGCTAACGAGCCGGAAAAGCTGGCGCAAACCATCGCCGACATGGCGCTGCGTTACGTGGTGATCACCTCGGTTGACCGCGACGACCTGCGCGACGGCGGTGCTCAGCACTTTGCCGACTGCATCTCGGCCATCCGCGCCAAGAGTCCGAACATCAAAATTGAAACGCTGGTGCCGGACTTCCGCGGCCGTATGGATCGCGCTCTGGAGATCCTCACCGCCACGCCGCCGGACGTGTTTAACCACAACCTGGAAAACGTGCCGCGCGTCTACCGCCAGGTGCGCCCGGGCGCCAACTATGAGTGGTCGCTGAAGCTGCTGGAGCGCTTTAAAGAAGCTCACCCGGATATCCCGACCAAATCCGGCCTGATGGTCGGCCTGGGCGAAACCAACGCGGAAATCGTTGAAGTGATGCGCGATCTGCGTCGCCACGGCGTGACCATGCTGACGCTGGGCCAGTACCTGCAGCCGAGCCGTCACCACCTGCCGGTGCAGCGCTACGTCAGCCCGGCCGAGTTTGACGAGATGAAAGAAGAAGCGATGGCGATGGGCTTCACCCACGCCGCCTGCGGCCCGTTCGTGCGTTCGTCTTACCACGCCGATCTGCAGGCCAAAGGGATGGAAGTGAAATAACGCGTAATAGTTTGTTACGCTAAAGACGGCGGAAACGCCAAAAAACGGATGTCCGCAAGGCATCCGTTTTTTATTGCGCGCAGTCAGACGGAATTAAACGTCTTTCTTTTCGACGCTCTGCTGAGCGGACTGGCTCTCGGCGGTGCTGTTGCCGGCGGCCGGCGGCGTGCTGTCGTCGCCCACCGCTTTTTTAAAGCCTTTCAGCGCCGCGCCAAGATCGGCGCCGAGCGTGCGCAGTTTGCTGGTGCCGAACAGTAAAATCACCAACACCGCAATCACCAGAAGTTTGGTAATGCTGATACCTTCCATACTCACCTTCTTATCATAGAGCGCTGTGTGAACAGCGAGAAAAACTGACCTTGCCAGCGAATATTTAGCGACTTTCCTTCGGCTCACACAACCGCAACATGTAACAGAGTGAGATCCGTTGCAGGAATGTCACGCAACCTCGCGGCGTGAATCCCAGACTATTCTTAGTTTATCACCCGCATGATACGCTGCCGTGATACTCATCAGGGAGATGCCGGATGTATATTGCCCCATCCATTTTCGATGCCCGAAAATCCGGCCTCAGCTTCGCCAAACGCACCTATCTGCCCCGCGTCGCCGGTCTGGGGCTCGGATTTATCTGCGTTTGCGCCGCGCTCTATCCCTTGGCTCCGCCCGCGGCGGTCTGGCTATTGCTGGCCTTTCACGGCTTTCTCTGGCCGCATCTGGCCTATCGCCTGGCCTACCGCGCCAAAGATCCGTTCAAAGCCGAGATCCGCAACCTCTTGATCGACTCCGCCTTCGGCGGCTTCTGGGCAGCGATGATGGCATTCAATGCCCTGCCGGCGATCGTCATCCTGTCGATGATGAGCATGAACAACATCGCTTCGGCCGGCAAAGCGCTGTTTGTCAAAGGATTGGCGATTCAATTGGCCACGGCGATGCTCACCGGCACGCTGCTCGGCTTCCCGTTTCATCCATACAGCACGCCGCTGCAAGTCTATCTGTGCCTGCCGATGATCTACCTTTATCCGACGTTGCTGGGGCTGGTGACCTACCGCACCGCCAAACGGCTGGCGGAAAAAAAACAGGAGCTGCAACGCATCAGCACCCGCGATGGGCTGACCGGCTTATATAACCGTCGCCACTGGGAACATCTTCTGCATCGCCAGTTCGATAGCTGCCGCCGCTACCAGGACAACGCCACGCTGATCCTGATGGACATCGACCGCTTCAAAACCATCAACGACACCTTCGGCCATGCGCTGGGGGATGAAGCCCTGGCGGTATTGGCGGAAGAGCTGCTGATCGGCTTGCGCAACGTGGATATCGTCGGGCGCTACGGCGGCGACGAGTTTGGCGCGGTGCTGCCGAACACTAACGCCGAACAGGCGGAAATCGTCCTGCACCGCATCCAGCAGCGGCTGGACGCGGTCAGTTTCAAGGAGGCGCCGCAGCTGCGGCTGCAGATCAGCGCAGGCATCGCTAACTACCACCCCGCGCTGGGCGGCTATCTTGACTGGCTGAAAGCGGCCGACGGTGCGCTCTATCGGGCGAAGCATAATGGCCGCAACCGGTTGGAAACGGCAGTGCCGCCAGGGGAGTAACTTACTGACTTAATAACTTGGCAAAATACTTCGGCGCTTCGACAAAGCCTTCGCGCCGGTAAAACGCATGCGCCCGCTCGCGGCGACTGTGGCAATGGACCTCTAACCGATCGCAGCCGCGACGGTGCGCCAGCGCCTCGCCCTCCGCCAGCAGCCGCCGGCCTACGCCCGCGCCGCGCGCTCGGTCATCGACGCAAAAATAGCTGATGCGGCCAATGTCGCCGGCCAACGCCAGCTGCGGCAGGAAATGCAGCGACAACACGCCCAACACCTGCTCCCCGTCCGTCGCCACCAGCAGCGCCTCATCCGGATGCGCCAACAGTTGCTGCATGCGCTGCGTCAGAAACGCCTCGGTGCCGGGATAATCCAACGCCGTCATTAATTCGGCGATAGCATGGCGATCGCTCAGGCGCGCCGTTCTGATTTGCATAGGGTGACCTCGCAGAGTGTCGATACTACAAAATAGATGGCGTTAGGTGTAACATCCACCGGGTACGGCAAAAAAGGCCGTGCGGCACGCTGGAGATGACATTCCTCCCTAACCGCCTTCACAGGCTGATGATGTCTACGTAACCTCTCGGAGAGAGGCGCGTAGCGTTACGCCTGTCCCTTTCCGAGTCCCGTGAATTTCTCTGATTGAAAGGTAGTTGCCCCATGTTGAGTTCTTTACTGGCCGTATTTATCGGCGGCGGCGTCGGCAGCGTTTTGCGCTGGGCGGTAAGCATGAAAATGAATCCGCTGAATGCCCACATTCCGCTCGGTACGCTGATGGTCAATCTGATCGGTGGTTTTATCATCGGCCTGGCGATGGCGATTTTCACCCGCATGACGCATCTGGATCCCACCTGGAAATTACTGATTACCACCGGGTTCTGCGGCGGCCTGACTACCTTCTCCACCTTTTCGCTGGAGGTGGTATACCTGATGCAAGATGGCCGCTTCGGCTGGGCGCTGGCCAACATGCTGCTCAACCTGGCCGGCTCGCTGGCGATGACGCTGCTGGCCTTTATGCTGGTAATGTGGCTCAACGGGCGCTAAGCCCTTAATGTTTCCTTAATCTTGCATGCGCATAATCTCATCCAGTACTCCTGACTGGATGAGAAACCGCTATGTTTAGCCTGCCGAAAACCGCCGCCGAAGCGATTGCCATTGCGCTGTGCGTCCTGATCGTCGCCGCCTTTATCAAATCCTACCTGTTCGCTTAAGCGCCCTTACCCGCAGCACGCGTTCATCTTGCGTCTTTCCGGCCGTTTACACTACAATTGAGAATGAACGTTCACACCCAAAAATGTGAACCCGGCTCACGCGTAGCAAAGGATCGGGCAGATGCTCTCCCCCAACGACAGTAAACAGGCCAAGGTGCAGGCGCGCCGCGATCAGATCGTCGAAGCGGCGAAAATCAGTTTCCGCCGCCACGGCTTCCACGCCGCCAGCATGGCGGAGATCGCCCAAGGCTCGCAGCTCAGCGTCGGTCAAATCTATCGTTATTTCGCCAATAAAGACGCGATTATCGAAGAGATCGTCAACCGCATCATCACTAACAAGATGCAGCGGCTGGAAAACCTTGGCGATCACATCAACCTGATCGCCGGTACGTTGGCGGCGCGCACGCTGTTTCAGCAGCCGGGCGAGAGCGAAACCGATCACATGCTGATGCTGGAAGTGACCGCCGAGGCCACGCGCAACCCGGTGGTGGCCAAACTGCTCAGCGATGCGGAAGCGCGGCTGTTTCGCCACGTGTGCCACAATCTGCAGCGGCTGTATCCCCATTTCAGCGCGGAAGAGATCGCCGCGCGGGTGGAATTTATCGCCGTCATGAGCGAAGGCACCGGTTACCGTATCCTTACCACGCAAAAAGCCGATGCGTCCCTGCTGCGCGATCTGTATCAGCAGGCCATTTCTCACCTGTTCAGGAAACTCTAATCTCCCATGACCAAACACTTAGCCAGACAGCGTCTGGTGTACGCCGTCGTGCTTGGCCTGCTGGCCGCGCTGGGGCCGCTGTGCACCGATCTCTACCTGCCCGCCCTGCCGGAAATGGCGGGTGAGCTGAATACCTCTACCGCCGCCGCGCAGCTCAGCCTGACCACCGGGTTGCTCGGCCTGGGCGTCGGCCAGCTGATTTTCGGCCCTTACAGCGACAAACTGGGCCGCATGCGCCCGCTGCTGCTGTCGCTGATCCTGCTGCTGGGCGCTTCGCTGTGGTGTGCCCTCGCGCCCAGCATCGACCAACTGCTGATCGCCCGCCTACTCCAGGGCATCGCCGGCGCCGGCGGCGCGGTGATTTCCCGCGCCATTGCTCGCGATCTGTACGCCGGCCATGAGCTGACCCGTTTCTTCGCCTTGCTGATGCTGGTTAACGGCCTGGCGCCGATCGTCGCACCGGTGCTGGGCGGCGTGATGCTGCAGGTAATGAATTGGCGCGGTATCTTCGGCGTGCTGGCGGCCATCGCCGTGCTGCTGTTCAGCCTGTCGGCGCTGAAGCTGCGCGAATCCCTGCCGATCGAGCGCCGCAGCCAGGGCGGTATCCTGGCGATGCTGATGTCGCTCGGCGGGTTGCTGACCCAGCGCTATTTCATGGGCCTGTGCCTGACACAGGGCTTCGTGATGGCCGGCATGTTCGCCTATATCGGCGCCTCGCCTTTCGTCTTGCAGCAGATCTACGGCCTCAGCCCGCAGATGTTCAGCCTATGCTTCGCCATTAACGGCGTCGGCTTGATCATTGCGGCACAGCTGGCCAGCCGTCTCAGTGCGCGTTGGGGGGAACGCCGGGTATTGAGGGGCGGGTTAACGCTGGCGGCCGTCGCGTCGCTGTTGCTGCTGTTGGCCGCCGCGCTGCATGCGCCGCTGGTCGTGTTGCTGGTGCCGCTGTTCTTCTCGGTAGCGGTGATCGGCATCGTCGGCCCGACCGCCTCTTCGCTGGCGATGCAAAGCCAGGGAGACAAAGCGGGCAGCGCCTCGGCCTTGATCGGCGTGTGCATGTTCGCCCTCGGCGCCTGCGCCGTGCCGCTCACCGGGCTGGGCGGCACCTCGGGCCTGTCGATGGCGCTGACCATCGTCGGCTGTTACGCCATCGCCATCCTGCTGTTCGGCCTGTTGGCCCGCCGCAACGACGCATAACGCGCCCAATAAAAAACCCGCTCAATGAGCGGGTTTTAAGAAATTCAGCTACGCAGCTTAGATAGCAGTAACGTTAGCGGCAGATGGGCCCTTGGCACCGTTCGTGATTTCAAATTCTACACGCTGGCCTTCAGCAAGCGTTTTGAAACCGTTGCTAACGATGGCAGAGAAGTGGACGAAAACGTCCTTGCTACCATCTTCCGGAGTAATGAAACCGAAGCCTTTGGATTCATTAAACCACTTAACGCTACCTTTAATCTTAGACATCAAACTTACCTTTAACGTGAATGAAAGACACAAAACCTGTGTCGATTACAGTACAGCAAGCAGGCAGGATTTTGTCCACCACCGCGATCACAGAAATCCGATAAAGAGTGAAAAAATCCGTGTTGTCCGGTGTAAATGGATTGCACCGGTTGCGATACGTTACCGTTCCAGGCCAAACCTCTCCCTGCGCCGGCGAACAACGAGCGAACGCCCAAACTCGCCCGCTTCCCCCAGCGTTGACGCCCCCATGCAGACGCAATCGCTATGAAATATAACCAGATGGTCTTTTTGCTTCGGCGGTCCCTGCACTAGGGTTAGGGTTTATTTCCCACTGTGAGCCAAGCCTATGACCAGCCAATTGGCAGACAAAATCATCGCCTATCGGCGTGAGCTGCACCAAAACCCGGAACTTTCCAATCACGAATTCGCCACCACCGCCCGGCTGACCCGCTGGCTGGAAGAGGCAGGCATCCGTCTGCTGCCGCTGGCGCTGAAAACCGGCGTCGTGGCGGAGATCGGCAGCGGCAAGGGGCCGATTATCGCGCTGCGCGGCGACATTGATGCCCTGCCGATCGACGAAATCGCCGACGTGCCCTTCAGCTCGCAAAACAGCGGCGTAATGCACGCCTGCGGCCACGACTTTCACACCTCGGTGATGCTCGGCGCCGCGCACCTGCTCAAAGCGCGTGAGGCCGAGCTGCCCGGCACGGTGCGCATCTTCTTCCAGCCGGCGGAAGAGACCTTCAACGGCGCCCGGCACCTGATCGACGCCGGCGCGCTGGATAACGTTGCGGCGGTATTTGGCCTGCATAACGCGCCGGAGCTGCCCACCGGCACCTTCGCCACCCGCGCCGGGCCGTTCTACGCCAACGTCGATCGTTTCCAGATCCTCATCACCGGCAAAGGCGCCCACGCCGCCAAACCGGAACAGGGCGTCGATACCATCGTCACCGCCAGCCAGATCGTCGGCGCGCTGCAGACGCTGCCCAGCCGCAGCTTCAGCTCGCTGGAATCGCTGGTGGTGAGCGTGACGCGCATCGAAGGCGGCAATACCTGGAACGTGCTGCCGCAAACCGTGGAGCTGGAAGGCACGGTGCGCACCCACAGCGACGCGGTGCGCCGCCAGGTGCCTGATAAAATTCGCCAGGTGATCGACGGCGTTGCCGCCGCGCTCGGCGCGCAGGCCGAACTCCACTGGCAGCCGGGGCCGCCGGCGGTGATCAACGACGCCCATTGGGCGGCGTTCAGCAAAACCGTCGCCGCCGAGGCCGGCTACCGGGTCGAAGAGGCGGAGCTGCAAATGGGGGGTGAAGATTTCGCGCTGTATCTGCATCACGTGCCGGGCGTCTTCGTCAGTATCGGCTCCGCCAGCGAGTTCGGCCTGCATCATCCGCGTTTCAATCCCGATGAACGCGCCCTGTTCCCCGCGGCACAATATTTTACGCTGCTGGCGGAACGCACGCTGCAACAGCTCACTACCGCGCCAGAAAAAGCCCTCAGCAACGCCTGAATAACGTGAAATAGTATTTCCCCGACGCCGCAGATACCGCGCCGGGGATTATTATTTTCGCTCGCCGTGATATTTGCAGTTTTCAACATTTGAATATGCTGTTTTGTTGTTTTACATCCCGTTGCCGCTCATCAATAGTGGACACATCAGACACCGCGCGCCTTTGCGGCGCATGACAGGATAATCACGATGAGCGACAACGCGAATAATCAACGGCAATTACGGCTGGGCGCCATTCTGCACGGCGCATCGGGAAATATGTCCGCCTGGCGCCACCCGGATGCCACCGCCGACGCCAGCATCAACCTCGAATTTAATATCGCCTCGGCGAAAAAAGCCGAACAGGGGAAATTCGATTTCGTGTTTGTCGCCGATGGGTTATATATCAACGAAAAATCCATTCCGCATTTTCTTAATCGTTTCGAACCGCTCACCCTGCTGGCCGCGCTGGCCGCCGCCACCGATAAAATCGGCCTGGTAGGCACCCTTTCCACCTCTTACAGCGATCCGTTCACCGTCGCCCGCCAGTTCGCCAGCCTCGACCACCTGAGCAACGGCCGCGCCGGCTGGAACGTGGTGACGTCGCCGCTGGAAGGCTCGGCCAAAAACTTCTCGCGCGCCGAACACCCGGAACACAGCCTGCGTTACCGCATCGCCGGCGAATTTCTCGACGTCGCCAAAGGGCTGTGGGATTCCTGGGAAGACGATGCCTTTGTGCGCAACAAGGCTAGCGGCGAATTCTTCCGCACCGGCAAGCTACACACCCTCAATCACCAGGGAGAGTTCTTCTCGGTGCAGGGGCCGCTGAACATCGGCCGCACGCCGCAAGGGCGCCCGATCCTGTTCCAGGCCGGCGCCTCCGAAGACGGCAAACGGCTGGCGGCTCAACACGCCGATGCGATCTTCACCCATCACGACACGCTGGAGCAGGCGCAGGATTTTTATCAGGACGTGAAGCGGCAGCTGGTGGAACAGGGGCGCGAGCCGGACGACCTGCGCATCTTCCAGGGCGTCAGCGTGATCGTCGGCGACGACGACGCGGACGTCGAGCGCCAGTACCAGGAGACCGCCCGCCTGGTCAGCATTGAGAACGCCCTCAACTATCTTGGCCGCTACTTCGAACATTACGACTTTTCCCGCCATCCGCTGGACGCCCCCTTCCCGGACATCGGCGATCTGGGGCAAAACAGCTTCCGCAGCACTACCGACGCCATCAAGCGCAACGCCCGCGAACGTAACCTCACGCTGCGCCAGGTGGCGCTGGAAGCCGCCTCGCCGCGCCCGGTGTTCAGCGGCACGCCGGAAGCGGTGGCGGACGGCCTGCAACGCTGGTTCGACGGTGAAGCCGCCGACGGTTTCATCATCAGCGGCGGTACGCCCAACGCCTTCGGCCACTTCGTCGATCGGGTGGTACCCATCCTGCAACAGCGTGGCCTGTTCCGTCAGGCGTACCACGGCGATACGCTGCGCGAGCACCTGGGCCTGAAGCGCCCGTTGAACAGATTCACCCAATAATAAGATCGTTTTCAGGGATATCCGCTATGCAGAAAACCGTTACCGCCGCCCTCGTGGCGGCCTTGCTGAGCCTGACCGGCGCCGCGCAGGCGGGCACCGGCATCGATTTACAGGCCAATGAAATCCCGATCCACGCGCCGAAAAACCCGCAGGCGATCGCCAAACTGCCGGCCGATTTCCACTTCGTGAAGCCGGGCCAATTCACCGTTGCAATCGCCGCGCTCAACACGCCGCCGCTGGCGCTGTTTGCCGCCGATAACCGGCGGCTGATCGGCAGCGAAGTGGATATCGCGCAGCTGGTGGCCGACAGCCTGGGGCTTGAATTAAACGTGGTGCAAACCTCGTGGGAAGACTGGCCGCTGGGGGTGGTTTCCGGCAAATATGACGCAGCCATCACCAACGTCACCGTCACCAAAGAGCGCAAAACCCGCTTCGACTTTGCCACCTACCGCATCGATTCGCTCGGCTTTTACGTCAAAACCGGCGGCAAGATCGCGACGATCAAACAGCCTGCCGATATCGCCGGATTAAAGATCATCGTTGGCTCCGGCACCAATCAGGAAGCGATCCTACTGGCGTGGGACAAACAGAACCGGCAGCAGGGGCTCAAACCCTTCCAGCCGATCTACGTGACCGACGATGCGGCCGCCACGCTGGCGATCCAGTCCGGCCGCGCCGACGCCTACTTCGGGCCGAACGTGCTGGGCGCCTATAAAGCGGCGCTGAACGGCCGCACCCGGCTGGCGGGCACGGTGGAAGGCGGTTGGCCCAAGGCGGCACACATCGCCGTCACCACCCGTAAAGGCAACGGCCTGGTGCAGGCGGTGAACGAAGCGCTGAACGGCGCGATCCGCGGCGGGCAGTACGATCGGGTGCTCAACCGCTGGGGCGAGAGCGTCGAACGCCTTGCGCAGTCGGAAATCAACCCGCCCGGCCTGGGCGATTAGGAGCGCGCGATGACGCAAGACACTTTCATTCAGACGCTGCCGACCGACCCGCTGATCGCCCCGGTGATCGAGGGGCTGTTCGGCGAATATCGCCAGCGTTACGGCGACTATTTTGGTGACCAGGAACCGGAAGCGCTGGATCTGTACGCGCCGCCGCAAGGGGCCTTCATCGTGTTGCTGTGCGCCGGTGCGCCGATCGCCATGGGCGCCTTCAAACGCTATGACGCACAGACCGCCGAGCTGAAGCGCATCTGGACGCGAGGCGATCTGCGCCGCCAGGGCCTGGCGCAGCGAGTGTTGCAGCAGTTGGAAACGCTGGCGCTGGCGCAGGGATATCGCCGGCTCTATCTGACCACCGGCTTTCGCCAGCCCGAAGCGGTGGGCCTGTATCTGAACAACGGGTATCAGCCGCAGTTCGATCCCACCGTCGACAGCGAGGTTTACAGCCGGCCGCCCTACGATGGCCGCCTGCCGTTCCGCAAAAGCCTGATTGCAGAGGACGCGTGTTGTTGCGCGTCGGAAAGGAAAATCGCCTAAGACCCCTTTATCTGTATCGGGAGACATGACATGTCCAAACAAGAAGTCTTGAAAGTGGTGCCCGCCCGCTATCCGCTGCGGCTGATCGGCGCGCTGTTTTCGCTGTTTATTCTGGCCGCCATCGTGCAATCGGTGGCGGGTAACGCGCGCTGGGAATGGGGCGTGTTCGCCGAGTGGTTCTTCGCGCCGGCGGTACTGGCGGGGCTGGGGCAAACCCTGCTGCTGACGCTGCTCGGTACGCTGTTCAGCATCCTGTTCGGCACCCTGTTGGCGCTGGCGCGCCTGTCGCGCTCCTACCTGCTGGCGTCGCTGGCCTGGGGCTATATCTGGCTGTTTCGCTCTCTGCCGCTGATCCTGGTGCTGATCATTCTGTACAACTTCTCCTATCTGTATGACGCCATCTCGCTGGGCATTCCCTTCACCTCCGTGGTGTTCGCCAGCTTTCCCACCATCGACATTCTCGGCCAGTTCGCCGTGGCGGTGCTGGGCCTGACGCTGGTGCAGTCCGCCTACACCGCCGAGATCATCCGCGGCGGCATCCTGGGCGTGGATTACGGCCAGCACGAGGCGGCGGCGGCGCTAGGCCTGCCGGGCTATCGTCGCACCTTCCGTATCATTCTGCCGCAGGCACTGCGCTCCATTATTCCGACCGGCTTCAACGAGATCATCAGCCTGGCGAAAGGCACCTCTATCGTTTACGTGCTGGCGCTGCCGGAGCTGTTTTACACCATTCAGGTTATCTATAACCGCACCCAGCAGGTGATACCGCTGCTGATGGTCGCCACCGTCTGGTACCTGTTCATCACCACCGCGCTGTCGGTGATCCAATACTATATCGAGCGCTATTTCGCCCGGGGCGCGGTGCGCGAATTGCCGCCGACGCCCTGGCAGAAACTGGCCGGCTGGCTAAAACGTTAGGAGACCCACATGTCTGAAGCCATTGATTATTACGCCTTGCCCGAGCAGCCGGTACGCAATCTCACCCCGGTGCCGGCACGCGGCCTGATCGAAATCAGCAACGTCAGCAAGTTCTTCGGCAAACACAAGGCGCTGGACGACGTCAGCCTGACGCTGCAGCCGGGCACCGTGACCGTGATCCTCGGCCCTTCCGGCTCCGGCAAATCGACGCTGCTGCGGGCGATCAACCACCTGGAGCGCGTCGACGAGGGCTTTATCCGCATCGACGGCGACTACGTCGGCTACCGCCGCAAGGGCAACCGGCTGTACGAGCTGAAGGAAAAGGCCATCCTCCGGCAGCGCATCAACGTCGGCTATGTGTTCCAAAATTTCAACCTGTTCCCGCACCTGACGGTGCTGGAAAACATCATCGAAGCGCCGGTGGTGCACAAAATTCACTCCCGCGAGCGGGCGAAGGCGGTCGCCTATGAGCTGCTGGATACCGTCGGGCTGCGCCACAAGGCGGATGCCTACCCGCGCCACCTCTCCGGCGGCCAACAACAACGCATCGCCATCGCGCGCGCGCTGGCGCTGAACCCGAAGGTGATCCTGTTCGATGAACCGACCTCCGCGCTCGATCCCGAGCTGGTCGGCGAAGTGCTGGACGTGATTAAAGGGTTGGCGGATCTGGGTGTCACGCTGGTGGTGGTCACGCATGAAATCGGCTTTGCGCGCGAAGCGGCGGATCGGGTGGTGTTTATGGTCGACGGGCAGATCGTCGAACAGGGCGACGCCAGGCAGGTGCTGTCCCAACCGCAGCATCCGCGCACCGTTAACTTCCTCAACAAAGTGCTGTGATCGTCGGGGCGCCGCGGCGCCCCGCACCTGAGCCGCTTATAGGCCGGCGAAACGCCGCTTCTCGGCGGCGAAATCCAGCGGGCGGATCCCCTGCTGGTTTTTATCCTCGTCGGTCAGCAACGCCGGCGGAATAAACCAGGTCACCTCGAACAGCAGCCCGTCCGGATCGTGACCATAAATGCTTTTGTGCACGCCATGATCCTCTTCCAGCCCGAGAATACCGCGTTCGGCCAACTGGTGACGAATGCGCTCCAGCTCTTCCAGACTGTCCACTTCCCAGGCCAGATGGTACAGCCCGGCCGGTGGCTCATGCTCCGCCGGCGGCTCGTTGTTGGCGCGAAACACCCCGGCGCGCTGCTGGCCCAGATTCTTGCTGAACAGCGCCAAATCGTGATCGTTTTCCGAATCGGCGGCCTGGGTAAATACCGCGCGATCGGGGCTGTCGGACGGCTTCAGCTTGAAGCCCAAGACCTGATGATAAAAGTCGGCGCTCTGCCGCACATCGCTGACATACAGCACGGCGTGATTGAGACGTTTGATGCCCATCGATATTCCTTTTTCGCATTGAATGAAGTCAGCATGAACATAGCATGTGGCCAGGAAGCCGCTAAATGCCGTTATCGCATGACTAAATGCCGCCCGCGCAATCTGTCGCTGCAAGGCATTCCGCGCTATCATAAGCGCTGTATTGAACCCTTTTGTGAGAATAGCGATGAACGGCAAGATAACGACTTTTTTTGAAGACAAAGGCTTCGGCTTTATTACCGACGAGAACGGAGAAAATCGTTATTTTCACGTGATTAAAGTGCAGAACCCGGAGCTGATTAAGAAAAACGCGGCGGTCACCTTCGAGCCAACCAACAACACCAAAGGCCCGTCGGCTTATGCGGTAAAAGTGTTGGCGCCCAGCAAATACATCATCATCGCCAATGAAAGAATCAAGATCACCAGCATCAAGTCTTTTAATACCTTCACCAAGGAAGTGCCGGTCAAAGCCGACGTGGATAAAGAGAACACCGTGCTGTCGGTCGGCCTGCTGATGAACCGCATTCGCCCACAGTCCGAAGATCAGGCGCAGACCATGCAAACGCTGCGCATGCTGACCATTACCACCTTCCAGAACACCACCCATACCTTCTCCGAGCACGAGATCGATATGGATGAAACCATCAAGGCGCTGAAAAGCCTGTAAGTATCTGCGTACGGAAAATAACCAACGAAATTTGTCGTTGCCTGTGTTAGCGTGAGTTTTCACCTTACACAGGCCATTGATATGTCCGATTCCAGCAGCGTCAAAGGTTTTATCAACCGCTCCACCCAAATCGTCTGCCCTAAATGCGGCTATGTTACCCGGCAAAAATGCGCAGCAATGCTGCAAGATGTGATACTGATTTGCCCTAATTGCGAAACCCGCTTCGAGCCCAGGCAAGGCTGAAAACGGTTAACGGAACAGGATATGCTCGACGCTGTTGCCGTTGATCACGTTGAACGACTCCACCCGATTACGCCCCTGCGATTTGGCGCGATACAGCGCGATATCCGCCATATTCATCAGCTGTTCCAACGATTTCACCTCATTCATCGCCAGGCTGGCGACGCCGACGCTGATGGTGATTTTCAACGTCTGCTTGCCTTCCGCCTGCAGCTCCGTCTGCTCCACCAGCCGGCGCAAATGTTCCCCCAGCGCCACGCCCTGCGCCGCCAGCGCGCGCGGCAGCATGATAGCAAACTCTTCCCCTCCCAAGCGGCCGAACAGCTGATCGTGACGCAGCTCGCGCCGCACGATGTGCGCGAACGACGCCAAAACCTGATCGCCGGCGCTGTGGCCGTGCGTATCGTTGATCTGCTTGAAATGATCGATGTCGATCAGCAGCAGCGACACCGCCTCTTTGGAACGGTGTTTATGCTCCAGCAACTCGCCCGCTTTGCGGGTCATCGCGCTGCGCGCCAGCACCCCGGTCAGAAAATCGTGGTTGGCACTGTGCTCCAGACGCCGCATCAGCTTGCGGTTGGCGGCGATGGAGCTGGCGAGGATCAGCGGCCCCATCACCAGCATGGCGATGCCCAATCGGGCGGACATCAGGGTATCGAGGAAGGCGTTGTGGTTGTTCGGCGTTTCATAAAGCACCAGGTTGGCAGAAATGCTGCTGATCTCGGTCATGCCGGTCAACAACGTCAGCAACGTCACGGGGAACAGCGGGTAGCGTACCGCGCACCACAGCAGCGCCGGGATCGGGAAGGCGATGGCGCCCGGCCCGCCGATATAGACGCTAAACGCCAGCGACAGCAGCAACGCCAGCAACGGCAGGCAGCCTTTCAGGCGCCAACGTACCTGCATACGCAGCAGTTGCTTCAGCCGCGGCGCCGCCATCAGCACCGGCAACAGCAGCAAGGTCGTCGAGAATTGCTCACTGAACCAAGCCAGCCAGGCGATCACCACCGTGTTGTTATAGAGGCTATCATTACGCAGCACCGACAGCGTCGACGCCACCGCCGCGCCGGCCAAACTGGCGCTGAACATATAGAGTATCGCCTGGGGCTTGCCCATGCGCCGTTGAGATTGTGGCAGCATCAGCATGATGCCGTAACCGACGGCGATCAGCGACATGTTGCAGGCGTTCAGCCACAGCGCCAGAGACCAGCCTTCGCCGGTGCTGAGATCGGCGGCGACCATGCCCAGATAGGTGGTAAGCCAGCCGAGCGGCGTGCCGTAAACGGGTTTGCGCAGCAGCAGACCGAGCAGAATCGCATTCACCGGCCAAAATAAGGAAAGCGAGCCAATCGGCCGGCTAAGAATACCCACCAGGGAAAGTAAAAAGGCCAGCATGAAAAGATTGATCAGCTGAACCGTTAGCGGCAGGCCATGCCTGGCGTTTATTCTGGCGTTCATCGCCTTGCCCATATTTTGCTAATAACCAGAATAATAATGTGCATACTCTCTCGCCCGGCCAGTGAGGGATAGTCAACCCGGATTTCAACCAAAAAAGCCAGACAAATCAATAATAAAAAACGTTAACATTTAATTAACAGACTTTTCTTAGCCCCGTTCGGCTGCGGCGGGCACACCCGCGTAGCGTCAGCAAATAATGGCTACTCTGCTGTCAGCATAGCGCATAGCGTAATAGGTCGCCGACGGCGTCAATTACATTAATAAGCTTGTGGTTATTGGTCGTTGAATGATGTTTGAATAACTGCGCGATTATTTTCCTGCAACTGGGCCGCCCGTGCAATAACAACCCAAAAAAAGCCCGCATGAAGCGGGCTTGCTTGAACAACAGCAAATCGACAGTTACAACCCGGCCATGCCTTGCATGCCCGTGTTGCCACGCAGTATAGCGGTGAAAGCTTAAGCGGACCTTAGCAACAAAAAACCCGGCCTAGGAACCGGGAATATTTGTACGAAATGCAGTGTTAGCCCAAGCAGGCTAATAACATTTCGCAGCCTACACGCCAATTGTGCAGAGAAAATGAACGCGGCATCCGTTCAACCGCACCGCCACCCCATCTACACGGTAAGGCCTTACGCCAGTTTGGCGGCAAAGCCCGCTACGCGCTGGCCATAGAGCTTGGCGGTCGCCAGATCGCCCGACAGCATCTCATCCACGCCGGCATCCGCCGGGGTCTGCACCAGCAGCCCCACCGAACCGCCCAGGTTATTGACGTCGGTACGCTGCGCCGATTTGGTGTTGGCCGGCAGCAGCCCCAGACTGACCCACAGGCCGCCATGTTGCGAAGCCAGCGTCTGCAGCGCGATCAACGTGACCTGCTTGTCGCCGTTCAGGCTGGCGCTGTTGGTAAAGCCGCCGAACACTTTGTCCTGCCACTTGCGGCCGAACCAGGCTTTGGAGCTCGCGTCGGCGAATTTCTTGAACTGCCAGGATGGGCCGCCCATATAGGTCGGCGAGCCAAAGATGATGGCGTCCGCCTCATCCAACGTCTGCCAGGCTTCGTCGCTGATGTCACCGTTCTGATCGATGGCGATCAGTTCCGCCCCCGCACCTTCCGCCACGACTTTCGCCAAACGCTCGGTATGGCCGTAGCCGGAATGAAACACCACTACTGTCTTCGCCATAGGAATTCTCCACTCATTGCACAAAGGCACCGACGGCGCCCCCTCTCGCGTTCAATCTAATCAAGCGCGCAGCGGCTGAATACCGAATAAAACTGACGGTGTTATTCAAAAAAATCGCGTTACGCACCGCCGGGTATGCGCAGATAAAAAAAATCCCGCACAAGGCGGGATAAACTTAACAGGGATGGGGTAATACACTACAGGGAATGGATAACACACAACATCATCGGGTAGAGCTACAGTACCAATCCCAATGTATAGAACTGTCATCCCCGCGTAAGTTTGCTCGGCCAGATGTAACGCCGAATGGGAAATATGACATTTTGCTCAACGCACCACGAACAGGCGCGATTCGAAACCGCCGCTTTTGAAGGTGCCGGTATTGACCCATCCCGGCGGCGAACGGCCGAAGTCCTGATTGAAATCGCCGCCGCTGACCAGCCAGACCCGGCGATGGCCTTTCGCTAACGCGCTGAGATTATCGACGTAAGTCTGCGCCGCCCGATCGTGGAAAAAGGTGCCGAAACCATAGGCATTGGGCTTGCCCGAAATGCCGTTGGGCCTGGCCGGGGTATACAACAGGGCGCGATAGCCCTGCTTGTTGTAATACACATAGCTCAGATAGTTGAACATGTTGCTGACCACCACTGCATCGTTAGGCTGATAGAGACTGTTGATGTAGTGCACCATCACTTTGAACTCATCTTTCTCGACCGGGTAATCGTTACGCACGCCGCAGCCGAACAGCAAACTGAAGAACAGCAGCAAAGAAATCCCGCGCACCCGGCTTTTCGTGCCGGCGATCAGCACGCCCAACACCAGCGGAATGCCCAGCGCGGCCGAATAGAGGTAGCGATCGACAAACAGCGGCGAGCGCCAGGAAATGGCGAATACCAACGTCACCGGGATCAGAATGCCGCCGAGCAGCAGCAGCGAGAATGTTCTCGGCGTCTCCCGCCGCCACAGTAGCAATGAACATAAGGCGATAAACATCGCCGGCAACAGCCAGAGAATGACCGTCGGATAATTGCTGCCATCATGCCCAGTGAGAAAACGCCAATACATCGCCGGCAGATCGCCCCAGGAAACCTGAGGGATCCAACCGACGTCGCCGCCGACCCGCAGCTCGGCGATATGCGCCAGCAGATTGAACAGCACCAGCAGCCAGGGAATGTAGGCCACCCCGATCGCCACATTGGCCAGCCACCACGCCGGCTGCTTGATGTAACGTACGCCTTCGCGGCGGCACGACAGCGCCAGCAGCACCAGCCAGTGAGCGATCAGCGTAAAAATCGTGAAGTAGTGGGTATAAAAGCTCAGCGTCATCAATAACGCATACAGCGCCAGGTAACGGTGGTTATCCGGCGTTTTCAGCCACTTCGCCAACGCCATGGCGGCGGCGATCGCCAGCATCCCCATCAGCGCGTACATGCGCGCCTCCTGGCTGTAACGCACCGCCATCGGCATGATTGCCATCAGCCACCCCGCTATCAGCGCCGCCCGCTCATTGGTCAACCAACGGGTAAAACGCATCGCCAACGCCACCGTCATCACGCCGAACACCAGGCTCAGCGAGCGGGCCGCCATGATGCCGTCGCCAAACAGCGCCATCCAGCCATGCAGCAACAGGTAATAAAGCGGCGGGTGAACATCGAAAGAAGCGTGGTACAGCAAAGCGCCCACGTCATAGCGGCTGGTCAGTACACTGGAGGCTTCATCGCACCAAAAATACCGATCTGATAAGGAAATAAATCGCACGATCGCCGAAAACGCCACGATCGCCAACGCGTAATGTTTGTAACCGATGCCCTTTAAGCCGTTGTTGCTCAAAGAAACATTCGATACCTGCTGCAGTGACATAACGGCATTCCGCCCAAGAGAACCACACCGTGTGGAGACGCAGCGTCATCATTGCCGACGGCGGGTAAATGGCGGGTAAATCAGTGCGAAAAAGTCGGTGCAATCACCGCGGCGCCGCACGGCCCTCAGCGGATTTCAACGCTGATATCCGGGTAGGCTTTCTCCCCGTCGCTGAGGTAATGCCCCAACGCCCGGTAAGCCATGACGTACAGCACGGCGGCGGCGCACAGGCACAGCAAGGTCACGAGCAGGAATCTGGATTTGCGCACGATAGGCTCCATGGGGAAATTTTCGCCTATTGTAGCGCGGCAAAATAAACGAAAGTTCAATTGCCGGCGGGTCAAGCGCCTCGCACTCACTCGGCGAGGCGGCTTCATCTCATTTCTTCAACATGTAGATAAACGAATCGACGGTTTCGCCGCCGGCGGTGGAGACGCTGACCGCCACCCGTTCATACCCCTCACCTTCGAACGCATCGAGAGTCGGCCAGTGGTTGACGAGATTAGCTGAACGGAACAGAAAACCGTTCACCCGATTGCCGCTGTTATCCAACACGATGCCTGGGTAGCCCATCTCGGCGCCCCAGCCTTCGTTAAGCAGCGATCCGCCGACGCTGCCTTCTTCCCAACTGCCGCCGATGGCTTCCATAATGTGCGCATTGGGTCTGCCCGGCCCCAGGGTGCCGTACACGAATAAGCTTTGCATGTTGCTCTCTGCCACTGACTAAAAGTTAGCGAACGAACATAGCATGGCGCTTAATGGCGAGCCAACGAGAGTATGGATTACGCAGTCGAATTTTTGAGGGAACAAGTCGGGGGGAAGAAAATCAAGGAAGTAATGGCACGCCCTATAGGATTCGAACCTATGACCTACGGCTTAGAAGGCCGTTGCTCTATCCAACTGAGCTAAGGGCGCATTGAGATGCGGCAACCTGTGGTTGCGGGTTGCGATTATACGGTCAGAGGTTAGCGAGTCAATGCCTTTTCATGACGTTACGGCGGCGACGGCGCTTTATGGCGTTTTTTCCGCCAGCGCCCGCGCTATGTTACGGTGCGCCAGGCCGACCGCGGTATCGCCTGGTGTGCGCTCAGCCTCTTGCCGCCCACCGCCCCGCCGCAGACAAAGGCGCGTAGACTGTACCACTGCGGCAATATCCCCCCAATCGGCATGCTCAACCACCTGCATATTGCAGGTCGCTTCCCCCCTTTCCCCCAATGCGGAGTCAGGGCGTGCGCTGTTTAAGGATGCCTGGCTCCACGGCGCCCAAGCCAGCAATAGCGCGCAACCTCCCCATGCGCTGCCGTTCATGCGCACAGCTTCCGCCACAGCGCGCTCAGGCGCGCCCGCCACGACGGCGCTGCCTGGTGCTGGCCGAGCTGATGCAGCGCGGTGAGTTGCGCACTGCCCGCCGGATGCCGTGAAGAATCGAACACCGTCTCCCCTACGTGTTTAGGCTCCGCCGGTTGCTGATCAGGTTGATGATGCAACGGATAAAGCCGGGTTATCGCTCTCATGATCCTGCCCTCTTTCGCCCTGTGTATGGCCCCAGCGTATGCAAATGCAGGTAAAAATGGCGTAGAGGATCCTGAGGCCGATATAAAAAAAGCGTAAATCGCCGTCGGCAACGGCGGCGAGGGTGATTCTGCGCCTGACAGCGCGCTCAGCTTCTGCCAGAATAGCGGCATCCCCGCTTTTCTTAATTGATGGATTTCCACACTGATGTCAGCAAAGATTATTGATGGTAAAACGATTGCGCAGCAGGTTAGAAACGAAGTGGCTGAGCAAGTGAAACAACGTCTGGCGGCCGGCAAGCGCGCCCCAGGGCTGGCGGTTGTGCTGGTCGGCGAGAACCCGGCTTCGCAAATTTACGTCGCCAGCAAGCGCCGCGCCTGCGATGAAGTCGGCTTCCTTTCCCGCTCCTACGACCTGCCCGCTGCCACCAGTGAAGCCGAGCTGTTGGCGTTGATCGACCAGTTGAACGCCGATGAGGAAATCGACGGCATTCTGGTGCAGCTGCCGCTGCCGGCCGGCATCGATAACGTCAAGGTGCTGGAACGCATCCATCCGGACAAAGACGTCGACGGCTTCCACCCGTACAACGTCGGCCGCCTGTGCCAGCGCGCGCCTAAGCTGCGCCCCTGCACGCCGCGCGGCATCGTCACCCTGCTGGAGCGTTATAACATCGATACCTACGGCCTGAATGCCGTGGTGGTCGGCGCGTCCAACATCGTCGGCCGCCCGATGAGCATGGAGCTGCTGCTGGCCGGCTGCACCACCACCGTCACCCACCGCTTCACCAAGAATCTGCGTCATCACGTCGAAAACGCCGATCTGCTGGTGGTGGCGGTCGGCAAACCGGGCTTCATTCCGGGCGACTGGATCAAACCGGGCGCCATCGTGGTGGACGTCGGCATCAACCGCTTGGAAAGCGGTAAAGTGGTGGGCGATGTCGATTTCGACGCCGCCAGCGAGCGCGCCGCCTACATCACCCCGGTGCCGGGTGGCGTTGGCCCGATGACCGTTGCTACACTGATCCAAAATACCTTGCAGGCCTGCGAGGAATATCACGACGTTCAACCTAAATAAGTAAGGCAGTATGGAAATTTTCAATCTGGACAATCATCCCCACGTCGAACTGTGCGATCTGCTGAAGTTCCAGGGCTGGTGTGAAAGCGGCGGCGCCGCCAAAGAAGTGATCGCTGAAGGGCAGGTGAAAGTCGACGGCAAGGTCGAAACCCGCAAGCGCTGCAAGATCGTCGCCGATCAGGTCGTGGAGTTCAACGGCGGCAAGGTCATGGTTAAACCCTAACCCGCTGCCATAGAAAAAGGCGCTGAATTCAGCGCCTTTTTTGTTTTTCCCTGCGGCCGGATTATTTACGGCGCCAGGTGGTGCCCTGCGGGCCGTCTTCCAGCACGATGTTCATCTCGTTCAACCGATCGCGAGCGGCATCCGCCAGCGCCCAGTCTTTGGCGGCACGCGCTTCGTTACGCTGTTTGATCAGCGCTTCAATCTCCGCTACTTCGCCGTCATCAACCTGAGCGCCCCCTTGCAGGAACTGCTCCGGCTCCTGCTGCAGCAGGCCGAGCACTTTCGCCAGCTTGCGCAGTTCCGCCGCCATGCCGTTGGCCGCCGCCATGTCTTCACCCTTGAGGCGGTTAACCTCGCGCGCCAGATCGAACAGCGCCGAGTAGGCTTCCGGGGTGTTGAAGTCGTCGTCCATCGCTTCGCGGAAGCGGGCTTCGAACGCTTCGCCGCCGGCCGGTGCGGCGTCGGCATCGGTGCCGCGCAGCGCGGTATAGAGGCGCTCCAGCGCGGTGCGCGCCTGCTTGAGGTTCTCTTCGCTGTAGTTCAGCTGGCTGCGATAGTGGCCGGACATCAGGAAGTAACGCACCGTTTCCGCATCGTAATGGCCGAGCACGTCGCGGATGGTGAAGAAGTTATCCAGCGATTTGGACATCTTCTCTTTGTCGATCATCACCATGCCGGAGTGCATCCAGTAATTGACGTACGGGCCGTCGTGGGCGCAGCTCGACTGCGCGATCTCGTTCTCGTGGTGCGGGAACATCAGATCGGAACCGCCGCCGTGGATGTCGAAATGGGTGCCCAGCTGTTTGCAGTTCATGGCGGAGCATTCGATATGCCAGCCCGGACGGCCCGGCCCCCACGGCGACTGCCAGCTCGGCTCGCCCGGCTTGGACATTTTCCACAGCACGAAGTCCATCGGGTTGCGCTTCACGTCGTCGATTTCCACGCGCGCGCCGGCCTGCAGCTGATCCAGATCCTGGCGCGACAGCAGCCCGTATTGCGGATCGCTGTCGATGGAGAACATCACGTCGCCGTTGCTGGCCACATAGGCGTGATCGCGATCGATCAAGCGCTGCGTGATCTCGATGATCTCGGCGATATGCTGGGTTGCGCGCGGCTCTTGATCCGGACGATCGATCAGCAGCGCGTCGAAGTCGGCGTGCATTTCCGCCAGCATGCGTTCGGTCAGCTGGTCGCAGGTCTCATGATTTTCCGCCGCGCGGCGGATGATTTTGTCGTCCACGTCGGTGACGTTGCGCACGTAGTTCAGCGAATAGCCGAGATAGCGCAGGTAACGCGCCACCACGTCGAAAGCGACAAAGGTACGACCGTGGCCGATGTGACACAGGTCATAAATGGTTACCCCGCACACGTACATGCCCACTTTCCCGGCATGAATGGGTTTGAATTCCTCTTTTTGACGACTCAGGGTATTAAAAATCTTTAGCATCGGGAGATTCCGTGGTGTGCGTGATAACAAAAAAGATAACCGGGCTTCAGGTTTCCGCCCGGTAGCGTATTGAAACCTGAAGCCTGATCTATTGCAAGGTTAAGGCCATGCTTTGCTGGCTTCACGCGAAGAAAACGCGCAAAATTCGGCGGTCAGCGCAATTGTTATAATATAACATAAACACAATTACCACAGACAGTGCGCGGTTGAGCCGCTGCTGACTCGCTAGGGCGGATATGTTATAAGGGCGGTCTGAATGTTCACTCGCTTTACGTGACGTCTCACTTCACCTTGTTAGGATTAAAACTATGGTTACTTTCCACACCAATCACGGCGATATCGTTATCAAGACCTTTGCTGACAAAGCGCCGGTTACCGTTGAAAACTTCCTGAACTACTGCCGCGCCGGTTTCTACGACAACACCATCTTCCACCGTGTGATCAACGGCTTCATGATCCAGGGCGGCGGTTTCGAGCCGGGCATGAACCAGAAAGCGACCAACGCGACCATCAAGAACGAAGCCAACAACGGTCTGAAAAACACCATCGGCACCCTGGCAATGGCACGTACCAACGATCCGCACTCCGCCACCGCACAGTTCTTCATCAACGTGGCTGACAACGACTTCCTGAACTTCCGCGGCGAAAACGCGCAAGGTTGGGGCTACTGCGTGTTTGCAGAAGTGGTTGAAGGCATGGACGTGGTCAACAAGATCAAAGGCGTGAAAACCGGCCGCAGCGGCATGCACCAGGACGTACCGGTAGAAGACGTCGTGATCAACAGCGTGACCGTCAGCGAGTAATCGCGGCTGCATGAGTACGCTGTTCATCGCAGATCTGCACTTGTGCGCACAGGAACCGGCAATCACTGCCGGTTTTCTGCGTTTTTTACGGCGCGAAGCGGTGCACGCCGACGCGCTGTACATCCTCGGCGACCTGTTTGAAGCCTGGATCGGCGACGACGATCCCGAGCCGCTGCATGCGGAGATCGCCGCGGCGCTGAAAACGTTGCAACAGGCCGGCGTGCCCTGCTATTTCATCCACGGCAACCGCGATTTTCTGCTCGGCAAACGCTTCGCCCGCGCCAGCGGCATGCAGCTGCTGCCGGAAGAAAAAGTGCTGGAGCTGTACGGCCGCAGGATCCTGATCCTGCACGGCGACACCCTGTGCACTGACGATCAAGCCTATCAGCAATTCCGCCGTAAAGTGCACAACCCGCTGATTCAAAAACTGTTCCTCGCGATGCCGCTGCGCTGGCGACTGAAGATCGCCGCCAAGATGCGCGCCCGCAGCCAGCAATCCAACCAGTACAAGTCGGACGCCATCATGGACGTCAACCCGCAGGCGGTCGAGCAAACCATGCTGCGCCACGACGTGCACTGGATGATCCACGGCCATACCCATCGCCCGGCGGTGCACCGGCTGGCATTGAGCAACGGCGAAGCCCATCGCGTGGTGCTGGGTGCCTGGCACGTCGAAGGATCGATGATCAAAGTCAGCGCCGACGCCGTCGAGCTGATCTCATTCCCATTCTGAATTCCGCACTGACGCGCGAGTAAAAATTCGCGCTTTCGACGGTGAAAACCGGCGACGCAACCGTTTTCCTCGCCGTGCGCTCATGGTATGCTCTACGCCCTCATTCGGCCCTCAGCCGACGCCAGAAAAATCACAGGAGCCTTACACCCATGGGAGCCAACGCCGCTTCAGCCGCCAATACCGGGGCTAAAATCGCAATTGTAATGGGATCGAAAAGTGACTGGGCCACCATGCAGTTCGCCGCAGAAGTCCTGACCCAGCTCGATGTCCCCTTCCATGTCGAAGTCGTTTCCGCTCACCGCACGCCGGACAAGCTGTTCAGCTTCGCCGAGCAGGCTGCCGCCAACGGCTTTGACGTGATCATCGCCGGCGCCGGCGGTGCGGCGCACCTGCCGGGCATGCTGGCGGCGAAAACCCTGGTGCCGGTGCTGGGTGTGCCGGTGCAAAGCGCCGCGCTGAGCGGCGTAGACAGCCTGTACTCCATCGTACAGATGCCGCGCGGCATTCCGGTGGGCACGCTGGCGATCGGCAAAGCCGGCGCCGCCAACGCCGGGCTGCTGGCGATGCAGATCCTGGCGCTGCACGACGCCGCGCTGGCGCAGCGTTTGGCGGACTGGCGTCAGGCGCAGACCGAAGACGTCTTGAACCACCCCGATCCGCGGGAGGACGCATGAAGCCGGTTTGCGTACTGGGCAACGGCCAACTGGGGCGCATGCTGCGCCAGGCCGGCGAACCGCTGGGCATCGCCGTCTACCCTGTCGGCATCGATGCCGAACCTGAAGCGGTGCCGTATCAGAACAGCGTCATTACCGCCGAGATCGAACGCTGGCCAGAAACCGCGCTGACGCGCGAGCTGGCGACCCACAGCGCCTTCGTCAACCGTGACATCTTCCCGCGTCTGGCGGATCGCCTGACGCAAAAACAGCTGCTCGACCAGCTCGGCCTGGCGACCGCGCCGTGGCAGCTGCTGGCGAGCGCCGCCGAATGGCCGCAGGTGTTCGCTGCGCTGGGCGAGCTGGCGATCGTCAAACGCCGGGTCGGCGGCTATGACGGCCGCGGCCAATGGCGCTTGCGCCCGGGCCAGGAAGCCGAACTGCCGGCCGACGCCTATGGCGAGTGCATCGTCGAGCAAGGCATCAATTTCTCCGGCGAAGTGTCGCTGGTGGGCGCGCGCGGCCACGACGGCCGTTCGGTATTCTACCCGCTGACCCACAACCTGCATGAAGACGGCATCCTGCGCACCAGCGTGGCGCTGCCGCAGCCCAACCCGGCACTGCAGCAACAGGCCGAGCAGATGCTGGCGGCGATCCTGAACGAGCTGAACTACGTCGGCGTGATGGCGATGGAGTGCTTTATCGTCGGCGATCGGCTGCTGATCAACGAACTGGCGCCGCGCGTGCACAACAGCGGCCACTGGACGCAAAACGGCGCGTCCATCAGCCAGTTCGAATTGCACCTGCGCGCGATTCTCGGCCTGCCGCTGCCGCAGCCGGTGGTGAGCACGCCGTCGGTGATGGTCAACCTGATCGGCACCGCCGTCAACGAACAGTGGCTGTCGCTGCCGCTGGTGCATCTGCACTGGTATGAGAAAGAGGTGCGTCCGGGCCGCAAGGTCGGCCACCTCAATCTGAACGACCCGAGCGCCGCCGATCTGCGTCAGGCGCTGCAAGCGCTGGCGCCGCTGCTGCCGGGCGAATACCAAAGCGGGCTGGCCTGGGCACAGCAGAAGCTGGCTTAACGGTTTATACCGCCGAAAAGAAGAAGGTTCAGCCCAGGCTGAACCTTTTTTATTGCCGCAAAGATCAACGCGAGCCGATGTTACGCAACGGTTTGCCGGCCATCAGATTGCGTTCAATATGTTCCAGAGAAATATTTTTGGTTTCCGGGATCAGCGCCAACGTGATGAAAACAAACAGCACGTTAAGCCCCGCGTAAACCCAAAAGGTGTGAGCGCTGCCCAACGAATTCAGCATGGTCAGGAATGTCGCCCCCACGATCATATTGGCGATCCAGTTAGTGGCGGTGGAACAGGTGATGCCGAAATCGCGGCCTTTCAATGGCTGGATCTCTGAGCACAGCACCCAAATCAGCGGGCCGGCGCTCATGGCAAAGCCGACGATGAACATCAGCAGCATGACGATGGCGAAATATTGCTCCGCCGCCGAGTTCATGCCGATGTTCATCATGGTTCCCAGCGCCCCCATGCCGACGGCCATCACGATAAACCCAAGGATCAAAGTGGGCTTGCGGCCCCAGCGGTCGACCAGCCCAATAGCGATAAAGGTGGCCAGCACGTTGACCAGACCGACGATCACCGTGCCCCACATCTGCTGTTCCGTACTGGCGAAGCCCGCCAGACCGAAAATCTTCGGCGCGTAATACATGGTGACGTTCATCCCGGTGAACTGCTGCATCACCTGAAGAAGAATGCCAAGGAAAACCGCGCGGCGGAAATTTTTATTGCCTTTGAACAACGCCCAACCGCTTTGCTTCAGTTTGAGGCTTTCACGAATTTCATTCAGTTCATACTGCGCCTGGGCACTGCTGTCGCGCAGCTTCTCCAACACCTGACGCGCCTGCTCATGACGATTGCGCGAGGCCAACCACCGCGGGCTGTCAGGTAAAAAGAACACGCCGACCAACAACAGCCCGGCCGGGATGGTGATGACGCCCAACATCCAGCGCCAGGCACCGGTATAGCTGAATGCCGTATCAGACAGGTAAGCGGCCAGAATGCCGATGGTGATCATCAATTGATACATCGAGATCATGCTGCCACGGATTTTCTCCGGCGCGATTTCAGAAAGATAAATCGGCGCGGTATAAGAAGCGATCCCCACCGCCAATCCCAGCAGAATACGTGAAACGATCAACACCTCCACGTTGGGGGCGAACGCAGAACACAGCGATCCCGCCACGAAGAGGATAGCGCCGATCATCAAACTGTATTTGCGCCCCAGCCGGAAGTTCATCCAGCCGCTGCCGATAGCGCCGACGGCGGCGCCAAACATCATTGAGCTGACCACCCACTCCTGCTGAGAGCTGGTGATCTGAAAAGTCTCGGTAATAAACGGCAGGGCGCCGGCGATCACGCCGATATCAAGACCGAACAGCAGGCCGGCCAAGGCGGCTAAAAAACAGACGAAAAAAGTCATGCCGACATGAGTCGGGCTTTTCTCCGCCGGTGTCACTTTGACGGTATCGCTCATACAGCCTCCAGGAGAAAACGGTCATCAGTGTGCGACATGATAGGAGGCAATGCGTCTAAGATAAGTGAGTGCGATCACATTAGTGAAAACGGTTACATTCCATTAAAAATGGATATGCTGTTTTTCAAGGTGGATAAAGTCGCTTAATTTATGCATAACCTTATAAATTAATGCATAAAATAGGCGAAACCGACCTGATATCCGTTGCACCGATTATCAAAGGTAGCCGTATTGACACAACATAAATGTAATCGATTTCACTTAAGGTAGGCATGAAGAGGAATAGCGCCAGTAACGCGCCCAAGAAAAACGGCAGGCCCGGCCACGCTTGGCGGCAACGGGCCTGCGACAGCAAGATCAGCCCTCATAACTGCGGAACAACGCCCGGCCGCGCAGCAGGCGCACGCCCAGCCAGCCGCCGCACAGCGACAGCAGCAGCGCGCTGGCCAGCGGCAGCGCCCACCACAGCACCGGCGTCGGCGTCCACGGTAAGTCAAACACCCGGCTCTGCAGCAGCCACAGCGCCGCCTCGGCGCCTACCGCCGCCGCGATGCCCGCCACCAGCCCCAGCAGGGCGAACTCGCACCACAGCGTGCGGCGCAGCAGCCGTTTGCCGGCCCCCAGCGTGCGGTACACCACCAGCTCCTGGCGGCGCTGACGCATGCCGACCTGCACCTGTGCCAGCAGCAGTAGGCCGCCGCACAGCACCACCAGCACCACCATCACCTCCAGCGCGCGGCTGACCTGTTGCAGCACGCCGCCGACCTGTTTCAGGATCGCGCCGATGTCCAGCAGGCTGAGCGTTGGGAACTGGCGGTTGAGCTGGGTCAGCATCTGGCCGTCGCCGTCGTAGCGGAAGCTGGTGAGCCAGGTCTGCGGCTGGCCGTCCAGCGCGCCCGGCGGGAAGATAAAGTAAAAGTTCGGCTTCAGGCTTTCCCAATCCACCTGGCGCAGGCTGGTGACTTTGGCGCTGAACGCCTGGGTATCGCCGCTGAAGGTCAGCGTGTCGCCCAGCTTGATCTTCAGCCGCCCGGCGATACCTTCATCCATCGAGACTTCGCCGCTTTTCGGCGGCCAATTGCCCGCCACCAACGGATTGTGATCCGGCAGTTCGGCCAGCCAGGTCAGGTTCAGCTCACGGTTCACCGCCTCGCCGCCCGGATCGTCTTCATGCACCCGTTCGGTCGCCACCTGCTGGTTTATCTCGGTCAGGCGCACCCGGACGATCGGGTAATAGGTTTCCGGTTTGATCTGGTGCTGCTGCAGGAAGGTTTTCACCTGCGGCACCTGCGCCTCGGTCATGTTGAGCAGGAAATAGTTCGGGCTGTCCGGCGGCAGCTGTTGCTGCCAGCGTTCGAGCAGATCGCCGCGCAGCACCAACAGCAGCGCCAGCAGCATGAACGACAGCGAGAACGCCGCCAGCTGGCTGATGGTCACCCACGGCTGATGCAGCAGGCGGTTGACCGCCAGCCGCAGCGCCAGGCTCTTGAGCGTGATGCGGCGCAGCAGCAGCAGGCTGCCCCAGCCGATGCCGCCCAGCAGCAGCGCCAGTACCGCCATACCCGCCAGGATCGCCCACAGCAGCGTGCTGGCCCCCATCAGCGTCACCAACAGCGCCACCACGATCGCCACCGTCACCGGCAGGAAGTAGCGCAGCGGCCAGACGTTGGCCACCACATCGCGGCGCAGCACCCGCAGCGGCTGGGTAGCCAGCAGTTGGCGATACGGCCGCAACCCGACCAGCAGCGAAATCAGCACCAGCGCGCCGAGCGCCCACAGCCACGGCCAGGCGCCGGCGGCGGGCAATGCAGCCGGCAACACCGGTTTCAGCAGGCGAATCAGCAGCGCTTCGAACGCCAGCCCGATCGCCCCGCCGCACACCGCCGCCAGCGCCATTACCGCCAGCCACTGGCCGACGATCAATTTACGCAGCGCGCCGCGCCCGGCACCAAGAGTTTTCAGCACCGCAATCAGATCGTAGCGGCTGCGGCAATAGTGGCTCATCGCCACCGCCACGGCGGCGATCGACAACAGCAGCGTCAGCAGAGCCGACAGCAGCAGGAACTGTTGGGAGCGCTGCAGCGACTTGCCGAGCGCGCTGCCGGACTCCTGTAGCCCGAACCAGCGCTGATCCGGCGTCAACTGCGGCGTCAACCGCGCTTCGTAACGCTGAATATCCGGCTCGGCGCCGGCGAACATGTAGCGGTAGGTCAGCCGGCTACCCGGCTGCACTGCGCCGGTCTTATCGACGTCCGCCAGGTTGATCATGATGCGCGGCGCGGTCTGGAACGGATTGAAACCGGCGTCCGGCTCCTGAATGATTTCACCGGCGATGCGCAGCGTGGTGTCGCCCACCTCGAGCGAATCCCCCACTTTCACGTTCAGCAGCGCCAGCAAACGCGGCGCCACCAGCACGCTGCCCGGTTCGGGCTGGATGTTGGCCGGGCGCGTTTCCAGCTTGCCGTACAGCGGATAGGCCAGATCGGTGGCTTTCACGTCCGCCAGCTGCGGCCGATCGCCGGCATAGGTCATGGTGGTGAACGACAGCTGACGACTCACCTTCAGCCCCTGTTGCTGCGCGTCCAGCAGCCAGCCTTCCGGCACCGGATGCGCGCTGCGCAACACCCGATCGCCGGCGATAAAGTCACGGCTCTGCTGGCTGAGCCCTTTGTCCATGCGATCGCTGATGCTGCCCAGCGCCAGCACGCAGGCCACGGAGAGCGTCAACGCCAACCAAACGATCAGCAGCGACGGCGAGCGCCATTCGCGCCAGAACCAGCGCCAGATCATGCTTCCTCCCACAGCTTGCCTTCACGCAGCCGCAGCCGCCGCTGGCAGCGCGCCGCCAGGGTTTCGTCATGGGTCACCAGGATCAGGGTAGTGTCAAAATCGCGGTTGAGGGAAAACAGCAGGTCGGCGATGCGATCGCCGGTCTGACGATCGAGGTTGCCGGTCGGTTCATCGGCGAACAGCACCCGCGGTCGGCCGCTGAAGGCGCGCGCCAGCGCCACGCGCTGCTGCTCGCCGCCGGACAGCTGCGCCGGCAGGTGATCGAGCCGTTTCCCCAGCCCCAACTGATCGAGCAGTTGCACCGCCTGCTCGCGGCTCTGTCTGTCGCTCTCGCCGCGCAACAGCGCCGGCAGCTGCACGTTCTCCAGCGCGTTCAGCGTCGGCACCAGCATGAACGACTGAAAAACGAAGCCGACATTCCTGGCGCGCAGCGCGGCGCGCCCCTCTTCGTCCAGCGCGGTCAGCGACTCGCCGAGCAAGCGCACCTCGCCTTCGCTGCCGTCATCCAGCCCGGCCAAAATGCCCAGCAAGGTCGATTTCCCCGATCCGGATTCGCCGATCAGAGCGATCGTCTGCGCGGGTTTGACAAGCAGCTCGACTCCGGTAAGGATGGTGAGCTGATGCTCACCCTGACCAACGTGTTTACTAAGATGATGAACTTCAAGAACGTTTTCCGCTGGCATCTTCCCTTCCTTTTGCTGTTGGGATTATTCAGTTTACGCGCTGCCGCCGCCGATACCTTGTTGATTTTGGGCGACAGTTTAAGCGCCGGCTACCGCCTGCCGATCGAGCGGGCGTGGCCGACGCTGTTGGCCGAACAGTGGCAGAAAAAATCGGGCGCGCCGCAGCTGGTCAACGCCAGCATCAGCGGCGACACCGCCGCGCAGGGGCTGGCGCGTCTGCCCGCGCTGCTGAAACAGCATCAGCCGCGCTGGGTGCTGATCGAGCTGGGCGCCAACGACGGCCTGCGCGGCTTCCCGGCGCAGGACGTACAGCGCGATCTCGGCCAAATCATCACGTTGGTGCAGCAAGCCGGCGCGCAGCCGCTGCTGATGCAGATCCGCATCCCGCCGAACTACGGCCGCCGCTATACTGAAGCGTTCAGCGCCGTCTACCCGGCGCTGGCCAAACAGTTCAACATTCCGCTGCTGCCGTTCTATATGGAACAGGTGGTGGTGAAGCCGGAATGGATGCAGGATGACGGATTGCACCCCAATGGGGATGCCCAGCCGTTTATCGCCACCTGGATGGCGGAGCGCCTGGAGCCTCTAGTAAAGCATGAGTCTCACTAAATTAGGGTCGTACACTAGGTAAAGTTATGCAAAAAGCGGTATTGATAACCGGCTGTTCCAGCGGGATAGGCTTGATTGCGGCGCAGGATCTGCGCAACCGCGGCTACCGGGTGCTGGCTGCCTGCCGCAAACCGCAGGACGTGGAAAACATGCGCCAGCTCGGGCTGGAAGGCATCGAGCTGGATCTGGACGACAGCGCCAGCGTCGAGCGCGCCGCCGCCGAGGTGATCGCGCTGACCGACGGCCGCCTGTACGGCCTGTTCAATAACGGCGGTTTCGGCGTTTACGGCCCGCTCAGCCGCATTTCGCGCAGCCAGCTGGAGCGGCAATTCGCCACCAACCTGTTCGGCACCCACCAACTGACCCAACTGTTGTTGCCCGCGATGTTGCCGCACGGCGAAGGGCGCATTATTCAGACCAGTTCGGTGATGGGCCTGGTTTCCAGCGCTGGGCGCGGCGCCTACGCCGCCAGCAAGTTCGCGCTGGAAGCCTGGTCGGACGCGCTGCGCATGGAGCTGCACGGCAGCGGCATTCAGGTCAGCCTGATCGAACCGGGGCCGATCTCCACCCACTTTAGCCAGAACGTCAACCAGGCGCAGAGCGACAAGCCGGTGCACAATCCCGGTATCGCCAAGCGTCTGACGCTGCCGCCGGAGGCCATTCTGCCCAAATTGCGCCACGCGCTGGAAAGCCCGCGCGCCAAATTGCGCTACCCGGTGACCCTGCTGGCGCACGCCATGAGCGTGCTGCGCCGCATTTTGCCGGGCCGCTGTCTGGATTGGCTGCTGCGCAGCAACGCTTAATTCGCCCGCCGGGGTTGAAGAATGGCGGCGCGCCCCCATCTACACCCCATGGCTCCGCACGATCAGAGAGAAAAAAGATGCTAGCTCAAGCTGTTGTTGATATTAACGAAACTAACCTGCACCAGACGCTGGAACAGTCGATGTCCATTCCGGTGCTGTTCTACTTCTGGTCCGAGCGCAGCCAACACTGCCTGCAGCTCACGCCGGTGCTGGACAAGCTGGCGGCGGAATACGCCGGTCAGTTCATTCTGGCCAAGGTGGACTGCGACGCCGAACAGATGATCGCCTCCCAATTCGGGTTGCGTTCGATTCCGACGGTCTACCTGTTTAAAGACGGTCAGCCGGTCGATGGCTTCCAGGGCCCGCAACCGGAAGAAGCGATCCGCGACTTGCTGCAGCGTTTCCTGCCGAAGGAAGAAGATCTGAAACTGGCGCAGGCGCAAGAATTGCTGGCCGCCGGCAACGCCGCCGAAGCGCTGCCGCTGCTGAAAGACGCCTGGCAGAGCAGCCAGCAGCGCAGCGACATCGGTCTGACGTTGGCCGAAACCCAGATCGCCCTCAGCCGCAGCGAAGATGCCGAAGCTGTGCTGGCGACCATCCCGCTGCAGGATCGCGATACCCGCTATCAGGGCCTGGTGGCGCAGATTGAACTGTTGAAGCAGGCGGCGGACACGCCGGAAATCCAGCAGCTGCAACAACAGGTGCAGCAGCAGCCGGACAACGTCGAACTGGCGGTGCAGCTGGCGCTGCAGCTGCATCAGGTCGGGCGTAACGAAGAAGCGCTGGAACTGCTGATGGGGCATCTGAAGAAAGATCTGGCCGCCGCCAACGGCAGCGCGCGCAAAACCCTGATGGACATTCTGGCCGCGCTCGGCACCGGCGACGCGCTGGCCGCTAAATATCGCCGCCAGCTGTACTCCCTGCTGTACTGATATCCGTCATACTTGAAGCTGCATCCAGGCGGCAAATGTGAAAAGCCCTGGGAGCTTAGATAACTAAGTGACCAGGGCTCGAACGTGCAGCCAGCTTGAAATATGACGGGGATTAGCGATAGACCCGCACCCCGCCCTCCACGCCCGCCGGGCTGAACAACACCTGCCACAGCTGAATGTTGCGCGAACGGAACGCGCCGGCGCAGGCGTTCAGGTAATAGGTGAACATGCGTTCGAAGCGCTCGGAATAACCGCCCATCAGATCCGGCCACGCCCGTTTGAAATTCTCCAGCCAGGCCATCAGCGTGCGATCGTAATCGGCGCCAAAGTTGTGCCAATCCTCCATCACGAAACGCCCTTCGCTGGCCTCGGCGATATGCCGCACCGAAGGCAGGCAGCCGTTGGGGAAGATGTATTTGTCTATCCAGGCGTCGACGTTGAGATCGGTTTGATTGGAACCGATGGTGTGCAGCAAAAACAGGCCGTCGGGCTTCAGGTTGCGCGCCGCGACGCTGAAATAGGTGTCGTAGTTTTTCGGCCCGACGTGCTCGAACATGCCGACCGACACGATGCGATCAAACTGACGATCCAGATCGCGGTAATCCTGCAGCAAGATCTCGACGTCCAGCCCGGCGCAGCGTGCCTGCGCCAGCTTCTGCTGCTCGGCCGAAATGGTCACGCCGTGCACCGAGACGCCGTAGTTTTGCGCCGCAAACTGCGCCAATCCGCCCCAGCCGCAACCGATATCCAGCAGCGTCATGCCCGGTTTCAACTGCAGTTTTTCGCAGATCATCCTGAGCTTGGCCTGCTGCGCCTGCTCCAGCGTCTGCGCCTCTTTCCAGTAGCCGCAGGAGTATTGCATATAAGGATCGAGCATCGCCCGGAACAGGTCGTTGCCGATGTCGTAGTGCTCTTTGCCCACCTGCCAGGCACGCTTGCGCGATTGGCGATTGAACAGCCGGGCATAGGCGATGCGCGCGATGTCGCTCAGGCTTTTCGGCAACCGTTCATCGACGCCGGCCTGCAGAATGCGGGTGAACAGCATGTCCAGCCGTTCGCACTCCCACCAGCCGTCCATATAGCTTTCGCCGAAGCCGAGCGAGCCTTCCTGCAAAATGCGTTTGAACAGCGCCGGGTTATGCACGCGGATATCCCAGGCGCGCGGGCCGTTGATGGCGACGCCGGCTTCCGCCAACATCTCCTCCACAATGCGATACCAACGATCCTTCTTCTGGGCGAGTTCATCAACACTGAGCGAATCCATAACAATCCTTGGCCGAAATGTCATTTCAAAAAGCATAGTCGCAAATAAAAATGACAACTTTTTGACGGTAAATACAGGGGGTGTTTTTACTCTAGCCAAGGCGAGCAACAGCATGAAATGAATAAAAATTATTGAAATCATGCCATTTAGGCATACTTATTTTTCAGCTGTGCCACACTTGTCGTGACAACACTCTGTTCCAGACGCGGGATCCACCGCTCGCGGGTTGCGTCAGCGCCCTGGATTAAGTCGCGGTATCAGTAGGCATTTTTCCGGCGCTGACGTAATATCTGTTTACATATGTCTGACAGGAGGTTTGCATGCTTACTTTTATTCCCATCGTGATCGTCGTCGCGCTGATTGTGGTGTTCGCCGGCGTCAAAATTGTGCCGCAGGGGTTCCAATGGACGGTAGAACGCTTCGGCCGCTACACCAAAACGCTGATGCCGGGGCTGAACCTGGTGGTGCCGTTCATGGACCGCATCGGCCGCAAAATCAACATGATGGAGCAGGTGCTGGATATCCCTTCCCAAGAGGTGATTTCCCGCGATAACGCCAACGTCGCCATCGACGCGGTGTGCTTCATCCAGGTGGTCGATCCGGCGCGCGCCGCCTACGAGGTTAGCAACCTCGAACAGGCGATCGTCAACCTGACCATGACCAACTTCCGCACCGTGCTCGGCTCAATGGAGCTCGACGAAATGCTGTCGCAGCGCGACAGCATCAACAGCCGCCTGCTGCACATCGTCGATGAAGCGACCAATCCTTGGGGGGTGAAAATCACCCGTATCGAGATCCGCGACGTGCGGCCGCCGGCGGAACTGATCGCCTCGATGAACGCCCAGATGAAGGCCGAGCGCACCAAGCGTGCCGACATCCTGGAGGCAGAGGGGGTGCGTCAGGCGGCCATTCTGCGCGCCGAGGGGGAGAAACAATCGCAGATCCTGAAGGCCGAGGGCGAACGCCAGTCGGCGTTCCTGCAGGCGGAAGCGCGTGAACGCGCCGCCGAGGCCGAGGCGCGCGCCACCCAGCTGGTATCCGACGCCATCGCCAGCGGCAACATTCAGGCGGTGAACTACTTCGTGGCGCAGAAATACACCGACGCGCTGCAAAAGATTGGTTCCTCCAACAACAGCAAAGTGGTGATGATGCCGCTGGACGCCAGCAGCCTGCTCGGCTCGATCGGCGGCATTACCGAATTGCTGAAAGAAAGCAAAGGCAAATAATCATGCTCGAACTGATCGCGGCGAATCCGCTGTGGTTCTGGCTCTCTCTCGGGGGCGTGTTGCTGGCGGCGGAAATGCTCGGCGCCGGCGGCTACCTGCTGTGGAGCGGTGTGGCGGCGCTGTTGGTCGGCGCCCTGATCTGGCTACTGCCGCCGCTTTCCTGGGCATGGCAAGGCATGATCTTCGCCGTCCTGACCGTCGTCGTCGCTTACCTGTGGTGGTACTGGCTGCGTCGGCGCCCGGCAGCCGCATCCGGCGGGTCGCCGGTGCTCAACCAGCGCAACCGCCAGCTGATCGGCACCCGCGCCACGCTGACGGAGCCGATGCACAACGGTATGGGGCGCATTAATATCGGCGACAGCAGCTGGCGCGCGCAGGCGGCGGAAGATCTGCCCGCCGGCACCGAGGTGGAAGTGGTGGCGGTGGAAGGGGTCACGCTGGTGATCCGCGCCATCAGCCGTTAATTAGAACGACAACACCCCGCCAGGTTATTGATGATGGGGCACTCCGCCCCCTCATCGCCCGGGCATTGTTCCGCCAGCGTCAGCAGGCGCTGGCGCATGTTCCCCAGCTCGCTGATGTGCTTTTCGATCTCCGCCACCTTCTGCAGCGTGCGCGCCTTCACGTCGGCGCTGTGGCGGGCCGGATCGTTGAACAACGCTACCAGTTCGCGGCACTCGTCCAGGTTGAAGCCCACCTGCCGCGCCTGGCGCAGCAGCGTCAGCTCTTCGACATGCTTGGCGGAATAGTGGCGGTAACCGTTGTCGCTGCGAATCGGGGCGGTAATCAACGCTTTCTCTTCGTAAAAACGAATCGTCTTGCTGGTTAAACCGGTTTTTTTCGCGACGTCGCTAATATTCATTTTCCCTCCTTGACCTTACCCTTGCTGGAAGGTTTAAGCTCCATTCTTAGTGAAAACAGGTCCGGCGGTCAACCTTTAAACACCGCCTCTACGCAAGGAGTTCAATCATGTCACACACCACTATGCTGGCATTGCAGGGGTTGTCCTGCATGAACTGCGCGCAGCGGGTGAAAAAAGCCCTGGAAAGCCGCAGCGATGTCGAACAGGCGGAGGTTAACGTCCATTACGCCAAAGTGACCGGCGAAGCGCCGAACAGCGCATTGATCGACAGCGTGATCGCCGCCGGCTATCAGGCAGAAGTCGCGCCGCGCGCCGACACCGAACTGCAGCTGAGTGGCCTGAGCTGCATGCACTGCGTCGGCAGTACCCGCAAGGCGCTGGAAGCGGTGCCGGGGGTGTTCGCCGCCGAGGTCGAGATCGACAGCGCGAAAGTGTACGGCGATACCGATCCGCAGGCGCTGATCGCCGCGGTGGAACATGCCGGTTATCACGCCAGCGTGGCGGGTGCCGTCGTCCCAAAAACTGAGCCGTTGACTGACGCAACACCTTCGTTGCCGGACGTTCAGCCAGCGGCGCAGCCTCCCCTTCCGGCAACCGACAACGCGGACGACAGCGTACAGCTGCTGCTCAGCGGCATGACCTGCGCCAGCTGTGTCAATAAAGTGCAGCATGCGCTGCAAAGCGTCCCCGGCGTTGAACACGCGCGCGTCAACCTGGCGGAGCGCAGTGCGCTGGTCACCGGCGCCGCCGATGCGCAGGCACTGGTAGCGGCGGTGGAAAAAGCCGGCTACGGTGCCGAGATGATTCAGGACGAGACAGAACGTCGCGAACGCCAACAGCAGACCGCACGCGCCAACATGAAGCGCTTTAGCTGGCAGGCGGCGCTGGGGCTGGCGTTGGGTATCCCGCTGATGGCCTGGGGGCTGTTCGGCGGCAGCATGACGCTGACGCCGGAAACCCAGCGCCCCTGGCTGCTGGTCGGCGTCATCACCCTGGCGGTGATGGTGTTTGCCGGCGGGCACTTCTACCGCAACGCCTGGCGCGCGCTGATGAACGGCAGCGCCACCATGGATACCCTGGTGGCACTCGGCACCGGCGCCGCCTGGCTTTACTCGATCGCCGTCAACATTTGGCCCGATTTCTTCCCGACGGAAGCGCGCCACCTCTATTACGAGGCCAGCGCGATGATCATCGGTTTGATCAACCTCGGCCATGCGCTGGAGCAGCGCGCTCGTCAGCGTTCTTCACAGGCGCTGGAGCGGTTACTGGATCTGACACCGCCCACCGCGCGGCTGGTGACCGACGACGGCGAACGCGATATCCCGCTGGCGGAGGTGCAGCTCGGCATGACGCTGCGGCTGACCACCGGCGATCGCGTGCCGGTCGACGGTGAAATCGTGCAGGGCGAAGTCTGGCTCGATGAAGCGATGCTGACCGGCGAAGCGGTGCCACAGCAGAAAGGCCCCGGCGATACGGTGCATGCCGGGACGGTGGTCGACGACGGCAGCGTGCTGTTCCGCGCCGCCGCCATCGGTAGCCAAACCACGCTGGCGCGCATCATCAAACTGGTGCGTCAGGCGCAGAGCAGTAAACCGGCGATTGGCCAGTTGGCTGACCGCGTCTCGGCGGTGTTCGTGCCGGCGGTGGTGGCGATCGCCCTGTTCAGCGCAGCGATGTGGTACTTCTTCGGCCCGCAGCCGCAGCTGGTCTATACACTGGTGATCGCCACTACGGTGCTGATCATTGCCTGCCCGTGCGCATTGGGCCTGGCAACGCCGATGTCGATCATCTCCGGCGTCGGCCGCGCGGCGGAGTTCGGCGTGCTAGTTCGCGACGCCGACGCCCTGCAACAGGCCAGCCAGTTGGACACCCTGGTGTTCGACAAAACCGGCACCCTGACCGAAGGGAAACCGCAGGTGGTGGAGATCCTGACCTTCAATCAGGTCAGCGAGCAGCAGGCGATCGGCTGGGCCGCCGCGCTGGAACAAGGCTCCAACCACCCGCTGGCGCGCGCCATCATGGAACGCGCCGCCGGGCAAACGCTGCCGCAGGTGGCGCAGTTCCGCACCCTGCGCGGCGCCGGGGTCAGCGGGGAGATCGACGGCGCGCAGTTGCTGCTGGGTAACGCCGCGCTGCTGGAACAGCATCAGGTCGCGACCGCCGAACTGGATGCGCCGATGCGCGCCCAGGCCGAACGCGGCGTGACGCCGGTGCTGCTGGCCGTTGACGGTAAACCGGCCGCGCTGTTCGCCATTCGCGATCCGCTACGCGAGGACAGCGTCGCGGCGCTGCAGCGCCTGCACCAGCAGGGATATCAGCTGGTGATGCTGACCGGCGACAACCCGGTGACCGCCAACGCCATCGCCAAAGAGGCCGGTATCGATCGGGTGATTGCCGGCGTGCTGCCGGACGGCAAAGCGGCGGCGATCAAACAGCTGCAGGCGCAGGGCCAACGCGTGGCGATGGTCGGCGACGGCATCAACGACGCCCCGGCGCTGGCGCAGGCCGACGTGGGCATCGCGATGGGCGGCGGCAGCGACATCGCCATCGAGACCGCTGCCATCACCCTGATGCGCCACAGCCTGAATGGCGTAGCGGATGCAGTGGAGCTGTCGAAGGCCACGCTGCGCAACATGAAGCAGAACCTGTTCGGCGCCTTTATCTATAATACGCTGGGCATTCCAATCGCCGCCGGCGTGCTCTACCCGCTGACCGGCACACTGCTCAGCCCGGTGGTGGCGGGTGCCGCAATGGCGCTGTCGTCGATTACCGTAGTCAGCAACGCCAACCGGCTGCTGCGTTTTAAACCCAGGAAGTAAGCTCCGGGGCGCCGTCAAGGCGCCCCGCTGTTTTCCGGGCTTCCCTGCGCGGCAGATAGCGTTTAGCATGAATGACGATTTTCCCTCGCCTTGCACGCGAAAACGCGCACCCGTTATTCAGGAGCCACGCCGTATGGGTCAACTGTTACGCCGCCTCGCCGCCTTTCTCGGCCTGATCTCGCCCAAAAGTTACGCTTATCCGGCGCTGGACATCACCCTGCCGGGCGAACGTCGGCTGCATCTGGTGGGCAGCATCCATATGGGCACCGTCGATATGTCGCCGCTGCCGCCCCGGCTGGCCGCCCGGCTGCAACAGGCCGACGCGCTGATCGTCGAAGCCGATATCACCGGCGCCGCCTCCCCTTTCGACCACGCCGAACAGCAGCCGGAGCTGGAACAGCGCCTGTCCGCCGAAGAGTATCAACAGCTGCTGGCGCTGTGCCACGAACTGGGCGCCGATCCGCACGCCTTCGCCACCCTGCCCGGCTGGCAGGTGGCGCTGATGATGCAGGCGCGGCAGGCTCAGCGTCTGGGGCTGCGCGCAGAGTACGGCGTAGATTATCAGCTGCTGCAGGCCGCCAGAGCGCAGGACAAACCGGTGATCGAACTTGAAGGGGCGCAGCAGCAGTTGGCAATGCTGGAACAGCTGCCGGAAGGCGGCATCGCACTGCTGCGCGATACGCTGGAACACTGGCATACCAACGCGCGGCTGCTGCAAACCATGGTGAGCTGGTGGCTGGACGCCAAACCGCGCGGCACGCTGGACACGCTGCCGGCCACCTTCAGCGCTGGGCTGTACGACGTGCTGATGCATCAGCGCAATCGCGACTGGCGGCGTCAGCTGGAGGCGCTGCCGGCCGGGGACTATGTGGTGGCGGTTGGCGCATTGCACCTGTATGGCGAGGATAACCTGCCGGCGATGCTGCAGCCACAGGGGTAAAAAAGTGGCCAATATCGCTATTGGCCAGTCAAAGAGGAATTTCTTGTATTCTAGTTATACGCATAGCAACCGTGTTAACGGTTACAGTAAACAGGGTAGCAACCCGGTGAATATCTTGGCAACCCGCTTTATGTAACAGCCGTTCAGGTTGCCGGGCAGGTTGGATTTTTGTATTTTTAAGACTGGTTATCACCCCTTCCCCGCTGGGGACATTTTGGACAACACATCATGACGCCCGCAGTCGTTCTGCTTGAGAAACAAAAGGTCGCCTTCACCCTCCATCCTTATCACCACGACAGCGACGAAACCAACTTCGGCGATGAGGCGGTGAGAAAGCTGGGGCTGGATGCCGATCGGGTTTACAAAACCTTGCTGGTGGCGCTGAACGGCGACGCCAAACACCTGGCGGTGGCGGTCACGCCGGTCGCCACCCAGCTGGATCTGAAAAAGGTTGCCCGCGCCCTCGGCGCCAAAAAGGCCGAGATGGCCGATCCGCAGCTGGCGCAGCGCGTCACCGGGTATCTGGTGGGCGGCATCAGCCCGCTGGGGCAGAAAAAACGGCTGCCGACGGTGATCGACAGCCCGGCGCAAGCGTTCGCCACCATCTACGTTTCCGGCGGCAAACGCGGGCTGGACATCGAGCTGGCCGCCGCCGATCTGTGCCGCCTGCTGGCCGGCAGCTTCGCCGACATCGCCAAACGCGACTGACGCCGCGTACTCAGCGGCACACCACCGTGGCGTCACAGGCTGCCAGCGTCTCCACCAAGCGGTCCTCCAGCGCCTTCACCTCCGCGCCGGGCACCAGATAGTTGTTGCTGATAATGGCGAACGCCAGCGGCCGTCCGGTCGCCGAATCGACATAGCCGCTGAGCGACGAGACCCCGGTCATGGAGCCGCTCTTGGCGTGGGCGCGGCCCGCCGCCGCCGTCTTCACCATACGGCTCTGCAGCGTGCCGCCCACCAGCAACCCCGGCTGGCCCGCGACGGGCAAAGCGCGATACCAGTCGGCGAACCACGGCTGTTTTCTGGCCGCCAACAGCAGCGTCGTCAGCTGTTGCGGCGTGATCTGGTTCATACGCGACAGCCCTGAACCGTCCACCTGACGGTACGCGCCGGCCGCGATGCCCTGGCTTTGCACAAACTGGCCGATCGCCTGCAGGCCGGCGGCCCAATCCCCCTTACCCTGCGTTTTGCGGCCCATCGCTTTGGTCAGTACCTCACCGTAACCGTTATTGGACACTTTCAGGAAGGTGACGATCAGGCGGGAGAGCGGCGGCGAGTTTTTTTGCGCCAGCAGCTGTGCGCCGGCTGGCGTCACACCCTCTTCAGCATTACCGCGCAGGGTAATGCCGTGCGCGCGCAGGGCATTTTGCAGTAAGGCACCAACCACGCGGGTGGGTTGATCGACAGTGATCAATCGCGAACGGGCCTCCGCCTGCGCGGCAATGGTGCCGCTGACCACAACCCGGTTACTGCCCGGTTGGCGCTCGAACGTCAGTGCGGTGTCGCCGCCGGTGCTGGTACGGTTGACCAGCGTCACCGCGTCATTGGCGGGATAGAAGCTCACCCGCCCCGGCGCACCGGCGCGGGCGCCCGGTTGCACATCCACCCGCACCACGTTGATATCGCCGCCGGGGGTAAAGGCGTAGTTTAGCGCCGAGATCGGTGCAGCGAAGGCAAAGGGTTCATCGTCCCAGCTCCAGCCGGCGCCGAATGGCGTTTGATCGAACGCGCTGGCGTCCAGGATCAGCCGCCCATGAATCTGGCGAACGCCGCGCTGCGCCAGCGTGGCGGCGAAGGTGTCGAGATCGTCAGGATGCAACGTCGGATCGCCGCTGCCCTGCAGATAGAGATCCCCCTGCAAGGTGTTGCCGCGCTGTTCACCGGTGGTCAGCAGCCGGGTTTCAAACCGGTAATCCGCCCCCAGCACGCCGAACGCCGCCAGAGAAGTGAACATCTTCATGTTGGAAGCCGGCGCCAAACGCTGCTCCGCGTGCGCCTGATACAGCACGGTGCCGCTCTCGGCATCGCGCACCATCACGCCGCTCGACGCCCCAACCAGCGCCTTGTCCTGGCCGAGGGCCGCCAGCGCCTGGCTAAGCGTTTGCTCATGACCTTGGCCGGATGACGAACACCCCGCCAGCGCCAGGATGGCGGGCAGCAGCCAGCCTGCGGTTTTCAACATGTCATCTTCCTGTTTGCGTTATCAAAACCAAATTGTCGCTCAGGCTATCATTGGAAGGCAGCGGTGGCGAGAATGTCCGCCCCGTTTATCATTCAGCTACGCGCAGGCAACGCCAAACGACGCTCGTTGTGCGCCACCCGCCACGCCAACAGCAGCACGCAGAGGCTGCAGAGCGACAGCACGGCACCCAAGTGCAGCGACAGCCCCGCCAGCACCAGGCCACCGCCGAGCATCAGGTAATACATCAGGCCAAGGATGGCGCCGGCAGTGCCCATGCAGTCTTTATAATGGCGCAGCGCGCGCGCCAGAATATTGGGAATGGCGATGCCGTACGCCATCACCACCAGCATCATCGGCAGAACAAACCACAAGGTCCCTTCCAGCAGCAATACCAGCAGGCCGCCGGTCAGCGACAGCGCGCAGGCCAGCATCAACAGTGCGGGGAACAGCCAGCGTTTGCCGATCAAAAACTTGTTGATCGCCGCGCCGATACCCACTCCGACCGCCAATACCAAACCGGTATAACCGAACCACTGCGTCGGCAATCCCAACGCTGAGAAGTGGAATGGCGCCAGTTGGTAATAGCTGAACATGCAAATATTGAACAACGCCACCAACAGCGCACTGAGCCAAATATCCCCGTCCTTGATCATCCGCCCCAGCGTGCCAAAAAATGAACTCTTCACCACCTGTTGCGGACGCGTCTCCGGCAGTTGCCAACCGGCATAGCCCAACAACAGCGCCGCCAACAGCACCAAACCGCCGAACACCCCCTGATAGCCCCAATAGTAAGTCAGCACTGCGCCGCTCAACACGCCAACCGCCGGACTGATCGCCATGGCGATCCCCATCACCGAGAACACCCGCGCCAACTCATAACCGTCGAAGCGATCGCGAATCGCCGTTTGCGTCCCGACCGAGCCGACCGCCGCACCAAAGGCGGCCAGCACCCGCGCCGCCAGCAGCATGCTGAAGCTGCCGCTGAACAGCGCAACGAGAGAAGCCAGCAGATAGAGCGTCAGCCCGGCCAAAATGGTGGGACGGCGTCCGATGACGTCGCACATCCGCCCCCATACCACCACGCCGAGCGCAAAAGCGAAAAAGTAACAAGAGAGCGTTTGCGCCGCCATCTCCGCACTGACCCGGAAACCGTGCGCAATGTGCGTCAATGCCGGGCTGTAGATGGTCTCCACCACCTGGGGAAACATCATCATCGACGTCGCCAACGTCAGCGTCAGTTTACGTTGCATAACAGATCCTGTAGCCAAGAATAGGCTGCACAAGGTAGCATCAGCTCCCCGGTGCCGATTACAATATAAAAGACAATAAATTTACAAAATCGGACATACTATGGCGTGGCTTCAGGCGCAGGACAGTTTTAATCCGGATACGCTCGACAACGGGGTACTCGGGATCGCCGCCGAACTGGCGCAGCACGACTCGGGCACGCATTGGCATGACAGGGGGCAGTTGCTGTTCTGTCAGCAAGGCAGCATGCGCATCACGCTCAACCAAAGCATCTGCATGCTGCCGCCGGGCAGAGTCGCCTGGATCCCGCCGCAGGTGGCTCACCGCGTTCAGGTCAACGGCGTCGTCGGTTACCGTTCGCTTTATCTCGACGCCGATCGCTATGCCTGTCTGCCTGCGCAGCTTGCCGTACTGACAGCCTCGCCGCTGCTGCGCGAGGTGTTGGAACGCATCGCGTTCGCCGCCTTCGACACCGACTGGCAGCACGGGCCTCACGCCAATATTCTGGCGGTCTGCCTCGACGAGATCGCCGCCGCACCGCGCGAACTGACGTTGCTGCCGCTGCCCAGCGACCGGCGCCTGCGCCATCTGGCCAATCTGGACATGCTTCCGCCGCTGCACGAGCTATCGCGCTATAGCGGCGCTTCCGAGAAAACCATCAGCCGGATTTTCCGCCGTGAAACCGGTCTCAGTTATCAACAGTGGCGTCAGCAATGGCGCCTGATCAAAGCGATAGAGATGTTGGCCGCAGGGCTGAGCCAATCCGAGGTCGCCGGCCAGCTGGCGTTTTCCAGCGACAGCGCCTTCGCCACTTTTTTCAAGAATATGATGGGTTGCCCAGCGAGGGCGTATATGGAGAGACGAAAGTAAGACGCCGTCTAAAACGGCAACGCCGACAGAAGGCGTTGATGGAGAGGAGGCTCGCGAAGGCGGGAACGGCGCCCCCGCGACAAGCGAGAACGCCGTTCCGCTACACCTCTATCGATAGACGATCTCGCCCTTTGGCTCGTAGGCCGCCGCATCCAGCGGCGAGTGTTTCTCGATGTACTGCTTCAGCACTTCGGCATCGATAAAGCCGGTGTTGACGTAGCTCGGCAGCCCGTCCAGCTTCGGATAGCCGTCGCCGCCCAGCGCATTGAAGTTCAGTGTCGCCATGCGGTAGGTTTTATCCGCCTGCAGCGGCTGGCCGTTGATCTTCACCTCGCTGACGCCCTTGCCGTCCGCCACTAGGCTGACGTTGGCGAACTGGGCGTAGGCGCCGGAGTCCGGCTTCATGTTGGCCACCACCGCCAGATACTGTTCAACCTCACGGCCTTTCATATCGACATGCACCAACGTGTTGCCAAACGGCTGCACCTTGAGCACGTTCTTGTAGGTGATATCGCCGCTTTCAATCGAATCGCGCACCCCGCCGCCGCTCATCACGGCGAAGTCGGCGTCGGCGCGCTCCCTCTGCGCCGCCAGCATCACCCGAGCCAGGTTGGTCTGCACGAAGCGCACCTTGCTGCGATCGCCTTCAAGCTTGCCGTTGACGCTGCCGATCTTCACGCCCAGCTGCGCCTTGCCCTTATCCTGGAACGGCGTCAGCAGCTTCATCATGGTCGGATCTTCCGCAATCTGCTGGGTGTAGTACACCCGCTCGCTGGTGCCGTCCGCCTTCTCCACCTTCTTCTTCAGGTTTACCGGGATCAGCTGATAATGCACCAGCTTCAGCTCGCCGTTGCGGAATTCGAAGTCGGCGCGACCCACGTATTTCCCCCACTCATGCGCTTGCACGATCCAGGTGCCGTTCTGGCGATCCGGCGAGCACGGCGTGCCCGGCACATAATCCACCTGTTTGCGGTTGTCGCCGGCCATACACACCGGATCCTGTGAGTGGCCGCCGACGATCATGTCGAGATATCCGGCCGGCAGGCTGCGCGCCATCTCCACGTCGCCCGGCGCGTTCGAGCCGTGTTCGCCGTTATCGTAGTGCCCCATGTGGGTGGCGGCGATAATCACGTCCGGCTTCTCGTCCTTGCGCAGTTGCTCCACCACCTGCTTCGCTTCCTGCGCCGGCACGCGGAACTCCATGTCGGTGAAGTACTCCGGGTTGCCAATCTTAGCAGTGTCGTCGGTCGTCAGGCCGATAACGGCAATCTTGATGCCCTGCTTGTCGAACAAGGCGTAAGGCTTGAACAGGCGTTGGCCGGTGCTTTTCTGATAGATATTGGCGGACAGCAGCGGGAAAGTTGCCCATTTCTCCTGCTGGCGCAGTACGCTCAGCGGGTTGTCGAATTCGTGGTTGCCGATCGCCATCGCGTCATAGCCCACCAGGTTCATGCCGCGGAAGTCCGGCTCGGCGTCCTGCAAATCCGATTCCGGCACGCCGGTGTTGATATCGCCGCCGGACAGCAACAGCAGGCTGCCGCCCTGCGCCGCCACTTCCTGACGAATGCCGTCCACCAGCGTTTTCTGCGCGCCCAGACCGTATTCGCCGTGATCGTTCTGCCAGAAGTGACCGTGATGATCGTTGGTATGCAGAATGGTGATGGCGTAGGTCTTATCCTTTTCCCAGGCACTGGCGGCCCCCGACAGCAACGTCAGGGAAACGGCCAGCGCGCATGCGGTGGTTTTCAGCGAAAAACGCATGGCGGATCTCCGTGTATTCAATAGCTTTTATGATGAGGGCGGAATTGTAGCGCGAATTAATGACAGCTGATTTCAAATTTTTGCGATGTGAGTCTGATTATTTCAGATATGGTAAAAATTGGGCGCCCTGCCTAAGATGTCATCTCTGTGCTCAACAACTTCTCAGGCTAATAATAATATGACCGACAGTAGCCAAAGCGCGATGCCGCCCGCCAAGGGCAGTGCGGTGAAGGGAACCGCCTTCTCCATCCTTGGCGCCATCAGCGTGTCTCACCTGCTCAACGATATGATCCAGTCGCTGATCCTGGCGATCTACCCGCTCCTGCAAGCCGATTTCCACCTCAGTTTCGTGCAGATCGGCATGATCACCCTGACCTATCAGCTAACCGCCTCGCTGCTGCAGCCGCTGATCGGGTATTACACCGATAAACACCCGCAGCCTTACTCGTTGCCGATCGGCATGGGCTTTACCCTGTCCGGCCTGCTGCTGCTGTCGGTGGCGAGCACCTTCCCGCTGGTGCTGCTGGCGGCGGCGCTGGTGGGCACCGGCTCATCGGTCTTCCACCCGGAATCCTCGCGCGTGGCGCGCATGGCCTCCGGCGGACGACACGGCCTGGCGCAGTCGCTGTTCCAGGTCGGCGGCAACTTCGGCAGCTCGCTCGGCCCGCTGCTGGCCGCGCTGATCATCGCGCCTTACGGCAAAGGCAACGTCGCCTGGTTCACGCTGGCGGCACTGCTGGCGATCGTGGTATTGCTGCAGGTCAGCAAGTGGTATCAACATCAGCACCGGGCAACTAAAGGGCAGCCGAAAAGCCCGTCGATGCTGAAACCGCTGCCAAAACGTACCGTTGCCTACTCGCTGGGCATTCTTCTGGTGCTAATTTTCTCCAAATACTTCTACTTGGCCAGCATTAGCAGCTATTACACCTTTTATCTGATACATAAGTTCGGCGTTTCAGTGCAGAATGCGCAAATTCATCTGTTCGCCTTCCTGTTCGCGGTAGCAGCTGGCACCATTATCGGCGGGCCTCTTGGCGATAAGATAGGGCGTAAATACGTTATTTGGGGCTCTATTCTCGGCGCTGCGCCATTTACCCTTGTTTTACCCTATGCATCACTCTATTGGACCGGCATTTTAACGGTGATCATCGGGGTTATTCTCGCCTCGGCGTTCTCCGCCATTCTGGTCTACGCTCAGGAGCTTATCCCCGGTAAAGTCGGCATGGTTTCCGGCTTATTCTTCGGTTTTGCTTTCGGTATGGGCGGGTTAGGCGCGGCAGTTCTTGGTTATGTCGCCGATTTAACCAGTATCGAACTGGTCTACCAAATCTGTGCTTTCCTACCGCTGATCGGCATTATTACCGCGCTACTGCCCAATATGGAGCATAAACCGCAATAACCCCGCGAACCGCCCGGATGAAATTATTTATTCATCCGGGTTATCCTACGGATAAATCAATGTTATTTGGCTTATCTGACACAAAACTCCCTTATTGCCCCGCCTTAAGTGAAATCCTCTGCTTTTTTACAAAAAAGGCCAAATTAGCCAAGCAAGCCGCGAACAAATGCAATAAACTAAATGTATCTTTTCGTAACTTTGTTGCGTTTCTCCCGTGCCGCGATGCATAGCCAGAAGGAGTATGGATGCATAATTCAACACCGCTCATTACCACCATCGTCGGAGGGTTAGTACTCGCCTTCCTCCTCGGCATGCTGGCGAACCGCCTGCGCATCTCCCCTCTGGTGGGGTATCTGGCCGCAGGGGTACTCGCCGGCCCGTTCACCCCCGGTTTCGTTGCTGATACCTCACTGGCGCCGGAACTGGCGGAAATCGGCGTTATCCTGTTGATGTTCGGTGTTGGCCTGCACTTCTCTTTGAAAGACCTCCTCGCAGTAAAATCTATCGCCATACCCGGCGCCGTGGCGCAGATAGCCGTCGCTACCCTGCTCGGCATGGGGCTGTCCAAGCTGCTCGGCTGGGATCTGATCTCCGGGCTGGTGTTCGGCCTCTGTCTCTCCACCGCCAGCACCGTGGTGCTGCTGCGCGCGCTGGAGGAACGGCAGCTGATCGACAGCCAGCGCGGGCAAATCGCCATCGGCTGGCTGATCGTCGAAGATTTGGCGATGGTGCTGACGCTGGTGTTACTACCGGCCTTCGGCAACATGCTGGGCAACAACAACGCCAGCAGCGGCCAACTGCTGATGGAGCTGGCGCTGACCATCGGCAAGGTCATCGCCTTCATCGCGCTGATGATCGTGGTCGGCCGCCGTCTGGTACCGTGGATCCTGTCGAAAACCGCCAGCACCGGCTCGCGCGAACTGTTCACCCTGGCGGTATTGGCGCTGGCGCTCGGCATCGCCTACGGCGCGGTGAAACTGTTCGACGTCTCCTTCGCCCTGGGCGCCTTCTTCGCCGGCATGGTGCTGAACGAGTCCGAACTGAGCCACCGCGCGGCGCACGATACCCTGCCGCTGCGCGACGCGTTCGCGGTGCTGTTCTTCGTCTCGGTCGGCATGCTGTTCGATCCGATGATCGTGATTAACGAACCGCTGGCGGTGCTGGCGACGCTGGCGATCATCGTGTTCGGCAAATCCGCCGCTGCGTTCCTGCTGGTGAAAATGTTCGGCCACTCCAAGCGCACCGCGCTGACCATCTCCGCCAGCCTGGCACAGATCGGCGAGTTCGCCTTTATTCTGGCGGGCCTCGGCATCACGCTCGGCATGATGTCGGAACACGGTCGCAATCTGGTGCTGGCAGGCGCTATCCTGTCGATCATGCTCAACCCGCTGTTGTTCACCCTGCTGGAGCGCTATCTGGCCAAGACCGAAACCATCGAAGAGCAAATCCTCGAAGAGGCGGTGGAAGAAGAGAAGCAGATCCCGGTAGAGATGTGCAACCATGCGCTGGTGGTCGGCTACGGCCGCGTCGGCAGCCTGCTGGGCGGCAAACTGGCCGAGGCGGGCATTCCGCTGGTGGTGATCGAAAACTCCCGCCCGCGGGTGGAAGCGCTGCGCGAGCAAGGCATTAAGACGGTGTTGGGCAACGCCGCCAATCCGGAAGTGATGGATCTGGCGCGGCTCGACTGCGCACGCTGGCTGCTGCTGACTATCCCCAACGGCTATGAGGCCGGCGAGATCGTCGCCTCGGCGCGCGCCAAGCGCCCGAACATCGAGATCATCGCCCGCGCCCACTACGACGACGAGGTGGCCTACATCACCGATCGCGGCGCCAATCAGGTAGTGATGGGCGAACGGGAGATCGCCAACAGCATGCTGAACATCCTGCAGCTGGACACCCTGAGCGAAGAAGAAAAAATGGGCGGCTGCCCGATCTGAAACGCCCCGCGCGCACAAAAAAAGGTCCGGCATGCCGGACCTTTTCTTTTTCAGCGGGTTAACGCTCCCAGTAAGACTCTTCCAGGCTGTCTTCGCGCTCCGGCAGGCCGCGAGTGAGGCGCGGCGAATGCTGGTTCAACACCTGGTAGCTGACGCGGTTGGCGTATTTGCACACCTGCGCCAATGAGGAGTATGTCAGGTAACTGCGCACGTGCTTGCTGGAATTCGGCACGTTATGGCGGTGATAGCCGTTGGCGGCGATATCGTGCAGCAACGCCGACAGTGCGCCGTCGCCGGCGCCGTTGGTGTTCATGATCCTCTCGGGGCCGCCCATATAAGGCGCGATGTGCGAATAAACGCGCAGCGGATTTTCACAGTGTTCGCGGCGCATGGCGCGGCTGAATTCGTAGCGGTTGAACTCGGCGATATGCCCCGGCAGCAGCGGGTGCTGGGTCTGGCGCTTGTTGGCTTCTTCGGTGTAACCCGCCATATACAGGCCGTTCGGCCCGGCGGTGCACAGCACCAGATCCACCCACTCCAGCGCCATGTCCGAGGCGGTCAGCGGATCGCTCAGCCCGGTCAGCTCCAGCGCTTCGTCTTCATTCATCGCCAGAATCGTCACGTTTTCCTTCAGGAAGTCGCGCCACCACTGCGGGTTGTCGGCGATCACGTACTTGGTGCCCAGCGTCAACACCACCGGCACGTCGTGTTTTTTGGCATATTCGATCGCCTGCAGGGTAGCGGCCTTCATCGGCTCCCCCTCCTTACAGCGCACCAGATAAGAGCTCAGCACCAGCGCCGACGCGCCGGCGATCACCTCTTCAGGAATGCTTTCCGGGCGCAGCTGGTTCATTTGGCCAGGGTTGATGGCGAAGGTGCGCTCGCCGCTTTCCCCGATCAGCGTGAAGCAGCGGCCGATGGCGCCGTCTACGCCCTGCAGATAGTTGAGATCGGTACGGCTGGAGGTATTGCACAGGTAACGGTAAGCGTAGCTGCCGATTTTCACGTTGCTGCACATCACGCCGAGCAGCACCGAGCGATCGTCCGCCAGCACCGAATAGTTGTGCATGGTGTTACCGATGGTGCCGCCGGCGAACTGATGGGTAACCAGGTTGTTTTCGTTCAGTTCCTGATACAGCGCCTCGGCGACGTCGTCTTCGATCACCAGAGAGTGGCCCAGGCTCAGGCCGTAGCGCTGGACAAAAGCGTCGTCCACTTTCGCCTCGATATCCACCAGCGTCTGATCGATGCCGACGATATACGAGGTGCTGATTTCACTTTCGGGCTGAGCCTGCTGCAGAAGCGGATCGCGGGCGCTCACCGGGAAATAGTGTTTGGACTTGCGTTTACCAGGAAATTTCATGTGATTGGCGGTGGTGACGGTTTAACAAGCGGAGAATGTTAACACATCCCCGCCCGATCACGATGCATCTAATAGACAGATTATGGATGATTACAGGCGCTGCGCCACCAGCTGCTGCATCATATCGATATGCGCCGGCTCGTCGTTCAACGCCGAGATATATTCAAACTTCTCGCCGCCGGCCTTGAGGAAGATCTCGCGGTTCTGTTCTTTGATCTCTTCCAGCGTTTCCAGGCAGTCCGCCGAGAAACCGGGGCAAATCAGCTGAATGTGCTTCACGCCCTGCGCCGGCAGCCCCTTCAGGGTCTCATCGGTGTATGGCGTCAGCCACGGCTCGCGGCCAAAGCGCGATTGGTACGTCATCATCACGCGCTCCGGCGCCAGCGGCAGCGTGGCGCTCAGCGCACGCAGCGTATCCTCGCAGCGCTGCGGGTAGTCGTCGCCCAGGCGCGCATAGCGTTTGGGGATGCCGTGGAACGACAGCACCAGCCGATCCGGCTGGCCGTGCTCGGCGAACGAGCGCTCCACGCTTTGCTGCAGCGCGGCGATATAGGCCGGGTGTTCGGCGTAATCGCGGATGAAGGCCACCGACGGCAAGCGGCGATAGCCTTTCAGCACTCGCGCTACGCCATCCCATACCGCCGCGCTGGTGGAACAGGAGTATTGCGGGTAGAGCGGCAGCACCACCAGGTTGGTCACACCTTGCGCCAGCAGCTTGTCGATGGCTTCCGCCAAACTTGGCGAGCCGTAGCTCATTCCCAGCTCCACCGGCGTATTCGGCATGCGCGCCGCCAGCGCCCGCTGTTGGCGGCGGCTGTATACCAGCAGCGGCGAGCCTTCTTCCATCCACACCGACTGATAGAGCTTCGCCACGCGCGGCGAGCGGATCGGCAGGATCGCGCCGTTGAGGATCGGCCACCAGATCAGCGGCGCCGTGTCGACCACGCGATCGTCACTGAGGAATTCCTTCAGATAGCGTTTGACCGCCGACGAGGTCGGCGCATCTGGTGTGCCCAGGTTCACCAGCAATACGCCGTGTTTCTCTTGCTTCATCTCAGTTCCCCTCATTTCCTTTCCGGCCGGCATTCCGTTCTGGGTCGGGATGTCAGCAGCCATTAATGCCGGCTATTGTAACGGAAAAGTCCTGCGTCGGAACCGATAACAGCAACAGGCTATCCCTGTGGGCTTCCCCCTTGCGCCAGTTGCCATACCGCCGCCACGTTGCGCGCCGTCACCTGCAGATTGCGATCGGCGTCCGCCAGCGCGTCTTCCAGCGTCACGATGCGATCGAGCACCGAAAACGCCGCATCGATGCCGTGTTGATGCACCACCGAATAATCCGGCGTCAGGCTGCCGGCGATGGCGATCACCGGCACGCCGTGACGCTTGGCCACTCGCGCCACGCCGATCGGCGTTTTGCCGTGGATCGACTGGCTGTCCAGCCGCCCTTCGCCGGTGATCACCAAGTCGGCATCGCGCACCGCTTCATCCAGGCGCAGGGTTTCGGTGACAATCTCGATGCCCGGCCGCAAGCGCGCTTCGAGCATGCCAAGCAGCGCCGCCCCCATGCCGCCCGCCGCGCCCGCCCCTGGCTGGGTCAGCACGGCGCGGCCGGTTTCCCGCTCCAGCAGTTCGCCATAGTGATGCAGCGCCGCATCGAGCTGGGCCACCATCTCCGGCGTCGCCCCCTTCTGCGGCCCGAACACCGCCGACGCGCCCTTTTCGCCGCACAGCGGGTTATCCACGTCGCAGGCGGCGGTTACGCTCACCCGTTGCCAACGCGCGTCCAGCTCGGCGAGATCGAGATGCGCCAGCTGCGCCAGTGCCGCACCGCCCACCGGCAGCGGCCGGCGATCCTTATCCAGCAATTTAACGCCCAGCGCCTGCATCATCCCAGCGCCGCCGTCGTTGGTGGCGCTACCGCCGATGCCGAGAATGATCGCCTTCACGCCGCGCTCCAGCGCCGCCAGCATCAGCTCACCGGTGCCGTAACTGGTGGTGATGCGCGGATCGCGCCGGTTGGGCGGCGCCAAATGCAGCCCGGAAGCGGCGGCCATTTCAATCACCGCGGTTTCGCCGTCGCCCAGCAGGCCATAAAATCCCAACACCGGCTCCCCCAGCGGCCCGGTGACCGTCACCTGGACGATTTCGCCGCCGGTGGCCGCCACCATCGACTCCACTGTGCCTTCGCCGCCGTCCGCCATCGGCAGCTTCACGTAGTGCGCCTGCGGGTAAATTTGGCGGAATCCCCGCTCGATGGCGTCAGCGACGCCGAGCGCGCTCAGGCTCTCTTTGAAAGAATCCGGGGCAATAACCACTTTTTTCAGCGTTTTCATCACTGTTCCTTATCCCGCCAGGTTAAATACGCCAAACATCAGCGCCGAGATTGCCGCAATGGTGAACCCCACCAGCGTTTCATACGGCAGCAGCTTCAGCCGCTCGTGCACCGCCATATTGACGCTGCCGCCGGTGGCGTGGAAGAAGCTGCCGTGCGGCAGGTGATCCAGCACCGTGGCGCCCGCATGGATCATCGCCGCACCGGCCAATCCGCTCACCCCCAGCTCGAGCAGCGTGGAGCTGAACACCCCGGAAGCCACGGCGGTGCCGGCGGTGGTCGAGGCGGTCGCCATCGACATCAGCGCACCGGACAGCGGCGCCAGCAGCCAGGCCGGCAGCCCGGTGTGCGTCAAACCGTTAATCAAGACATCCTTCAGCGCCGAGTTGGCGATAATGCCCGCCAGCGTGCCGGTGCCGAGCAGCATAATCGCCACCGGCGCCATGCGCGACAGGCCGGAAACCATAAACTGATTGCACTGGCGGATGCGCCCCATCAGCAGCGCGCCCGCCAACCCGCCAGCAGGCAGCGCGATCAGCGGATCGACGGCGATACCGGCGATCGGCCGCAGCGACAGCAGCAGGATCGCCACCAGCGGCGCGCTGATCGCCGCAGCGAAGCCCGGCCGCGCCCCTTCGGCATGCTGAGTCAGCTCTTCAGCCATCACCCTGCCGCCTTTATCGCTCAGGCGGCGCGCCAGCAGATAGGCCACCACCAGGCCGCACAGCCCCGGCACGATGCCGGCCATCATCACCGAAGTGAGCGGCACGTGGAAGTTGTCCGCCGCCGCGATGGTGTTCGGGTTGGGAGACATCACGTTGCCGGCCTTGCCGCCGCCGATCATCGCCAGCAGGATCGCCGCGCGTGAAATGCCGGCCCTCTGGGCGATCGACAGCGCGATCGGCGCGACGGTGATCACCGCCACATCGATAAACACCCCCACCGCCGTCAGGATCAGTGTAGCCACCGCCAGCGCCAGCAGCGCGCGGGTTTCGCCCACTTTGCGCACGATGGTTTCGGCGATGGTGTGCGCCGCACCGGATTCGATCAGCACCCCGGCCAATACCCCCGCCGCCAGAATGCGCATCACGGCGTTGGTGATGCCCTGCGCCCCGCCGATCATCAGCGTTACGGTCTGCACCAGATCGGCGCCGCCGCACAGCCCGCCCGCCAGCGCGCCGGCAATCATGCCGTAAGCCGGCGGCACCTTGCGTAGGATCAGAACGATGGCGACGGCTAACGCCACCAGCGCTCCCAGAGTGGATACGGTTGTCATTGTTGTTTTCTCCGTGGTTGATGTGCAGGCCAACATATCCCGCGCGCCCGGCGTTGACCTGAGGGGAAACAACAAAAAATTGCCGAAGGAACGGCGCGAAATTTGTGGGTTGGCACAACTCAGTCGTGCATCAGCATGCCGATATACAACCGCAGAGCGTCGGTTAATTGATTGATTTTCATGCCAGTTATGGCTTCGATGCGCTGCAGGCGGTAGCGCAGGGTATTGACGTGAATATGCAGCTGCGCGGCGGCCTGCGTCTGATCACAATTCTGCGAAAAATAGTGGCGCAGCGTGGCGCGCAGCACGCCTTTTTCATCCTGTTCGCCCAGCGTCCGCCAGGGGCGCCCCAGCTCTTGCGCTCGCCAGTCCTCCCCGAGATCGCACAGCAGCGACGGCAGCGGATAGTCGTGGTAGAACAGCGTGGCGTGACGCAGTTTCAGGCGCTGCGCCATTGCCTGGGTGGCACGCGCCGTCAGGCTGGAACGGTAGGCGCTTTGCGGATCGTCATAAAAACCGCCGACGATCAGCCGCACCCGAAAGCGGTGTTTTAGCTGGTTTTGCAAACGCTGCGCCTGCTGGCGCTCCAGCTTCAAACTCCATTCGCCCTGAGCCATGCAGGCCGGGCGCAACAGGGTCATTTCATTGAAGCCGGTAATGGCGATCAACGCGTCGCGCTGGGTGGCCTCCAGCTCCGCCAACAGCTCACGCAGCAGGTGCGGCTGCGCCTCTTGCAGCTCGACGATCCAGACGATGCGCGCCTGGCGCAGATCCAATCCCAGATACGCCGCCATCGCCTCCAGCGACGCGGTGTTCGGCTGCGGTTGCAGCAGCTGATTCGCCAGCTCTTCCCGGTAACGTTTTTCCCACTGGTGCTGATCCAGCAGCGCCGCCTGCTCCACCATCATCTCCGCCGCCATCTTCACCAGCTCGGCATAGGCGCGCACCTCGGCCGGCTCGCCGGAGATGCCGATCACCCCCACCCGCTGATTGCGAAAGCTGAACGGCAGGTTGATGCCGGGCCGCACGCCCTTCAGGTGTTCGGCGGTGGCGCGGTCGATTTCCACCACCCGGTTCTCCGCCAGCGCCAGCACCGCGCCTTCATGACGCTGGAACAGGCGCTGCGGGTTGCCGGAGGCGATGATCACGCCGTTGCTGTCCATCACGTTGACGGAATGGCTGATGATGCCCATCGCCCGCTGGACGATCTGGCGCGCGGTGGCTTCCGCCAGAAGATTGGTGTGTCTGAGCATGCCCGGCTCCCTGCTGAGGGTGAAAACGCAGGCTTGTTATACGCCATTTGGCGCGGGCGATTAACGGGCACGGCCGCAACAAGCTGCCGCGATCACAATTTGGCGGGAAAACGGCAAAAAAAAAACGCCGGACCACAGGCCCGGCGTCATGCACTGCCAGTTTGCTATCAACCGAGGATAGTCGCCAGCTCTGCGCTCACTTCGGCCACCTTGCGGGTGCCGTCGATTTTGCGGTATTGGGTGTTGCCCGCTGCCGCTTCTTTGCTGTAGTAAGAGATCAGCGGCGCGGTCATCTGATGGTATTCCACCAGGCGCTTGCGCACGGTCTCTTCCTGATCGTCCTTGCGCGTGGTCAGCTCTTCGCCGGTCACGTCGTCTTTGCCTTCCACCTGCGGCGGGTTGAACTTCACGTGGTAGACGCGGCCGGACGGCGCGTGTACGCGGCGGCCAACGATGCGGTCAACGATCAGCTCGTCCGGCACGTCGAACTCCAGCACGAAGTCCACGTTGATGCCGGCTTCTTTCATCGCGTCAGCCTGCGGAATGGTGCGTGGGAAGCCGTCCAGCAGGAAGCCCTTGCGGCAATCTTCCTGCGTGATGCGCTCTTTGACCAGCGCGATCACCAGCTCATCGGTCACCAGCTTGCCGGCGTCCATGATCTCTTTCGCCTGCTTGCCCAGTTCACTGCCGGCCTTCACGGCTGCGCGCAACATGTCACCGGTGGAGATTTGCGGAATGCCGTATTTCTCCATGATGAATTGAGCCTGAGTACCTTTACCAGCGCCCGGAGCGCCCAGCAGAATGATACGCATTGCGTAAATCCCCTTGCTATGTAGTTTTTATAAAATTGCGAAAACGCTCAACGATACCATTTCAGGGGGGGCAGGCTCAAGGCGCGCGAAGGAAATCGATTGCGGAATGTGCAAAAAAACGGACGAACAAAAGGCAAGAAAAAGCGGGGAAAAACCGGAAATACGCCCCTAACGGTGCCGTTAAGGGCGCATATCTTCAGCTTTTAAGCGGACAGCAACTTATTCATGCGACGGATGAACAAGTTCGGATCCTCCAGCGTGCCGCGTTCTGCCAGCAGCGCCTGATCCAATAACAGGTCGATCCATTCGGCGAAATGTTCGTTATCGCCCACGTCGGATGCTCGTTTGACCAGCGCATGCTCGGGATTAAGCTCGAAAATGTACTTCACTTCCGGCGCCTGCTGACCGGCGGCGGCGAACAGCTTGGCCATCTGGGTGCTCATTTCGTCGGCGTCGGTCACCACGATCGCCGGCGTATCGGTCAGGCGGTGCGTCAGGCGTACATCCTTCACACGCTCGCCCAGCAGGGTTTTCACACGTTCGATGAACGGTTCCAACTGCTTCTCGGCCGCCTTCTGCTCTTCGGTTTCATCCGCCAGTTTATCCAGCGTTTCATCCGCTTTGCTGACCGACTGGAACGGCTTGCCGTCGAACTCGGTCAGGTAGCTCATCATCCACTCGTCGATGCGATCGGACAACAGCAACACTTCGATGCCTTTCTTGCGGAACAGCTCCAGATGCGGGCTGCTCTTGGCGGCGGCGTAGCTGTCGGCGGTGATGTAGTAAATCTTTTCCTGCCCTTCCGCCATGCGGCCGACGTACTCTTCCAGCGACACGGTCTGCGCCGAGCTGTCGCCGTGGGTGGTCGCGAAGCGCAGCAGTTTGGCGATCGCTTCCTGGTTGCCGTTGTCTTCCGCCGGGCCTTCTTTCAGCACCAGACCGAACTGCTGCCAGAATTTCTGGTAGCCTTCGGCGTCGTCTTTGGCCAGCTTATCCAGCATCTGCAGCACACGCTTGGTCAGCGCACCGCGCAGGTTCTGCGTCACACGGCTGTCTTGCAGGATCTCGCGCGACACGTTCAGCGGCAGATCGTTGGAATCGATCAGGCCGCGCACGAAGCGCAGGTAGTTCGGCATGAACTGCTCGGCGTCGTCCATGATGAACACGCGCTGCACGTACAGCTTCAGGCCGTGCTTGTGATCGCGGTTCCACATGTCCCACGGCGCCTGCGCCGGGATATACAGCAGGCTGGTGTACTCCTGCTTGCCTTCCACCCGGTTGTGGCTCCAGCTCAGCGGATCGGTGAAGTCATGGGCGATGTGTTTGTAGAACTCTTTGTACTCTTCGTCGGTGACGTCAGCCTTGCTGCGGGTCCACAGGGCCTGCGCCTTGTTGATCTTCTCCCAGGTGACGGTGCCGTCTTCTTCGTTCTTGCTTTCGATCTCTACCGGCAGGGCGATGTGATCGGAATATTTGCCGATCACCGAGCGCAAGCGCCAGGCGTCGAGGTACTCATCTTCGCCTTCGCGCAGATGCAGGGTGATTTCGGTGCCGCGGGTCTCTTTGGTGATGTCGGCGATGGTGTAGTCGCCTTCACCGGCGGACTCCCAGAACACGCCTTCGTCATCGGCGGCGCCGGCAGCGCGGGTGCGCACGGTCACTTTGTCCGCCACGATGAACGCCGAGTAGAAACCGACGCCGAACTGGCCGATCAGCTGGCTGTCTTTCGCCTGATCTGAACCGATGGATTCCAGGAACGCTTTGGTGCCCGATTTGGCGATGGTGCCGAGGTTTTCGATCACTTCTTCGCGGCGCATGCCGATACCGTTGTCGGCGATGGTCAGGGTGCGCTGCTCTTTATCGAAGGACAAGCGCACGCGCAGCTCGCCGTCGCCGGCATACAGCTCTGGCGCGGACAGGGCGCGGAAGCGCAGCTTGTCGGCGGCGTCAGAGGCGTTGGAAATCAGCTCGCGCAGGAAAATTTCTTTGTTGGAGTACAGCGAATGGATCATCAAATGAAGCAGCTGTTTTACTTCAGACTGGAACCCGCGGGTTTCTTGACCTTTCATACTCATTGATTACCTCAAAAGACAATGGCTACCAAAATCGAACAATGAGGATCAGATGAGGGTCAGGGTCTTGTTTTTCAAGCGGACGGCGGGAAATTTTTGGCAAAAAAACGACGGGGCCGAGTGGCCCCGTCCGGGAAAACATCAGAACTTGATGGCGTGACGCCCGGCCAGCGAATGCGACAGCGTGGTGCCGTCGACCATCTCCAGCTCGCCGCCCACCGGTACGCCGTGGGCGATGCGGCTGGCGAGCACGCCATACTGGCCGCACATCTCGGCGATGTAGTTGGCAGTCGCTTCCCCTTCCACCGTTGGGTTGGTGGCGAGGATCACTTCGGTGATGCTTTCCTTTTCCAGCCGTTGCTCCAGGCGATCGAGACCGATATCCCCCGGCCCGATGCCATCTAGCGGCGACAGATGGCCCATCAGCACAAAGTAGCGCCCGGCGAACTGGCCGGTCTGCTCGATGGCGTGAATATCCGCCGGGCTTTCCACCACACAAATCTGGCCGTTTTGCTGACGGCGCGGATTGGCGCAGATGGTGCAGATGTCCTGCTCGGTGAAGGTGCGGCAGTCGGCGCAGTGGCCGATTTCCGACATCGCGCGCGTCAACGCCTGCGCCAGGCGCATGCCGCCGCTGCGATCGCGCTGCAGCAACTGAAACGCCATGCGCTGCGCCGATTTCGGGCCGACGCCCGGCAGGCAGCGCAGCGCCTCCATCAGGGATTCAAGGAGCGGGCTGGTTTGCATCAGAACGGCATCTTGAAGCCAGGCGGCAACTGCATGCCGCTGGAAACGGAGGCCATTTTCTCTTTCTGAGTCTCTTCGATGCGGCGCGCGGCGTCGTTAAACGCGGCGGCGATCAGATCTTCCAGCATGTCTTTGTCATCTTCCATCAGGCTAGGATCGATCTCCACGCGGCGGCAGTTGTGTGCGCCGTTGATGGTGACTTTCACCAGGCCTGCGCCAGACTCGCCGGTCACTTCCAATTTGGCGACTTCTTCCTGCATCTGCTGCATTTTTTCTTGCATTTGCTGGGCTTGCTTCATCAGGTTGCCCAGACCGCCTTTACCAAACATAGTCGTCTCTCGTCGCTAGGGCCGCGCACCTCGCGCGGCGTTTAAAGGGGGCGGATACTCTCTTCATCCAGATCCGCGTCGAAGAACCGGCACAGCGTCTGGATATGGGTATCCGCAACGATGGACTGGCGCGCCTGCGCCAGCTTTTCTTCATAGATGGCTTGTCGCCACTCCAGCGGGGTGCGCTCCGCCGGATTATCGTCCTCCACCACGGTCAGCTCAACCGGGCTGCCGTACAGCTCGCCGAGCGCTTCGGCCAGCGTCTTCTGCGCCGAAGGCGAATTCAGATGGCGCTGCGAAGACCGCAGATGGAGGTTAATCTTGCCCGGTTCCGGCTGCTGCTTGAAGGCGTTCAACGCCAGCTGCTGCACCAGTTTCGGGATCTTGAGCTTATCGATTTCCGCCGCCCAGGCGTCGCGCTCCAGCGATTCCACCACCAGCTTGGCGGCCAGCTCCGGCGTTTTCTCGTGCTCCAACGCCGTGCGCAGCGCTTTCGGCGTCGCCAACGGTTCCGGCGCCGCTTCCGGCTCGGTCTGCGCGCGCCAGCGATAGGCTTCCGGCTTCGCCGGTTTTTCCGGCACCTTCTTCTCCGCCAGGCGCTGCTGGCTACGCTCGGTCACGGAAGCCAAACGCCCCAGCGCCGAGTTTGCCGGCCGCGCTATTCCTGGCGCCGCCGGCTCATTCTTTTTTGGTGTGGATGCTCCCTGCTGCCGTTGCAGCTGGGACCGCGCTTTCAACAGCTGGGCGGTGGCATCCGGTAAAGGGGTCGATGATTGTCGCTGCGGCGCGGCCGGCTGCCCTAGCGGGGGCGGCGCGTCCTGAAACTGCGGCGGCTGTGGCGATGTGGCCTGCTGCGGCTGCGCCATCGGCGCCGGCGCGGTCTGCACCAACGCCACCGGCTCCGGGATCACCGCTTTCGGGTGAAACGCCAGCGCACGCAGTAGAGTCATCTCAACCCCCATGCGACGATCCGGCGCATAGGCCAGCTCTTTGCGGCCCACCAACAGCGTTTGGTAATAGAGTTGCACATCGGCCGGCGGCAGAGTGCGCGCCAGCTCACGCAGCCGTTGTTCCACGGCGGCGTAGTGGTTGTCGAGCATCGAAGGCAGCAGTTGCACCATCGCAATGCGGTGCAGCAACGCCAGCGTCTCCACCAGCAGGTTTTCCCAGTCCACGCCGCGCGAAGCGGCCTGCGCGACCTGCGCCATCACCTTTTCGCCGTCGGCGCTGACCAGCGCTTCGAGGATCGCCAGCGGCTGCTCGTCATCGAGCGTGCCGAGCATCTGGCTGACGGTGGCGGCGGTCACCTGCCCCTGCCCCATGGCGATCGCCTGATCGGTCAGGCTCAGCGCATCGCGCATGCTGCCGTCGGCGGCGCGCGCCAGCAGTTGCAGCGCGCGGGCGTCGCTGGTGATCTGCTCCGCCGTCAGCACCGTTTCCAGCTGCTGACGGATCTGATCGACGTCCAGCGCTTTGAGGTGAAACTGCAGGCAGCGGGAAAGAATGGTCACCGGCAATTTTTGCGGATCGGTGGTGGCCAACAGGAATTTCACGTGCGATGGCGGCTCTTCCAGCGTCTTCAGCAACGCGTTGAAGCTGTGGCGCGAGAGCATGTGCACTTCATCGATCAGGTAGACCTTGAAGCGGCCGCGCGCCGGCGCGTACTGAACGTTGTCCAGCAGATCGCGGGTATCTTCCACCTTGGTTCGGGAAGCGGCGTCGATCTCGATCAGATCGACGAAACGCCCCTGTTCGATCTCACGGCAGTTGTCGCATTGGCCGCACGGCGTGGCGGTGATGCCGGTTTCACAGTTCAGGCCTTTAGCCAGCAGGCGCGCGATGGTGGTTTTCCCCACGCCGCGGGTGCCCGAGAACAGATAGGCGTGATGGATCCGCCCCAGCGAGAGGCCGTTGGCCAGCGCGGTCAGGACATGTTCCTGGCCGACCACGTCTGCGAACGTTTGAGGGCGCCACTTACGGGCGAGAACCTGATAGCTCATTAATACCGGAGAAGTCGAGTAATCTGGAGGGTCATGCTAACACAGCCCCGCGGCGATCCGCGAGGCCGTTGTGCCCAAGGGGCGATGCCGCATCAATGGCCGGCGAAGTCCACCAGGCAGTAGCAGTCGATACCCAGCTTGTTCAGACGCGCTTCCCCGCCCAGATCCGGCAGGTTGATGATGAACGCGGCGTCTTTCACTTCACCGCCCAGACGGCGGATCAGTTTGGTGGTTGCTTCGATGGTGCCGCCGGTCGCCAGCAGATCGTCCACCACCAGCACTTTGTCACCCGCGGTGATGGCGTCGGTGTGGATCTCCAGCTTGTCGGTGCCGTACTCCAGCTCATAGCTTTCGCTGAGCGTGGCACGCGGCAGTTTGCCCGGTTTGCGCACCGGCACGAAACCGACGCCCAGCGCCAGCGCGACGGGCGCGCCGAACAGGAAACCACGCGCTTCGGTACCCACCACCTTGGTCACGCCCGCTTCGCGATAGCGCTCAACCAGCAGCTCGATGCTGGCGGCGTAGGCCAACGGGTTTTCCAGCAGGCTGGTCACGTCGCGGAACAGGATGCCCGGCTTCGGATAATCCGGGATGGTTTTGATACTGTCTTTAATAAACTGAAGCTGCTGCGCAGTAGCGGTCATAATTGTTGCCTGATAAAGCTGCCTGAAAACCGGCGCGCCGCTCACCCGCCGCCTCTGGGTGAAACACACCGGAGAAGGAATGGCAGGCGATCCGCGCACGAAAACGCCCAAATCTATGCAAACTGGCGGACAAATGCAACCAGCGGCGCACAATCAGCGCTGTTTTTGTTGCGGCAGGTCAATAACCGGCAGGCGCAGCATAAAGGTCAGCAAAATAGCCAACATCAGCAGCAACAGACCGCGCACCCACCAGATTTTCACCAGCCACAGCGAACAGGCGAAGGTCAGCACGATCACTAGCACCGCCTTCCACTTCGCTCCCGGCGGCAGCGCGCAATGCTGCTGCCAGTGGCGCAGATAAGGGCCAAACCAGGAACGGTACAGCAGCCAGTGATGAAAGCGCGGCGAAGAGCGGGCGAAGCACCAGGCAGCCAACAGCAGGAACGGCGTGGTCGGCAACAGCGGCAGCACCACGCCCAACGTCGCCAGCACCACCGCCAGCCAGCCCAAAATGATCAATAACCCACGCGTCATGCGGCTCTTCGCTCCTCAATCGGTTGCGGCTTACTGTAGCATCGGCGCCGCGCCGGCGGAATATGCATGCGGCGCTTGTTTCAGGGCGGCATCGCGGGCAAGCTTACGCCTGTTGAAATCAAGAGGGAGCTTATGTGAGCACTCAGCGTCTATTACAGGTGTTGGCGCAGCAGATCGCGGCGCTGGCGGCCGAAGTCACTCCGCGCGGCGACGCCCCGATCCCGCAGGCGCGCTTCGACGCCGCCCTGTTCGCCAACCGCGGCACGCGGCTGCGCGACTACCTGGCCGAGGTGGAGAAAAACTTCGCCCAGCTGCAAAACGCCGCTAACGACAGCCGCGCCAGCCAGGTGGCCTTTCTGGCCGAAAAACTGGTTGCCCAAATCTCTGCCCTGCAGCGCGAGCTGGCAACCCAGGCGCTACGGCGCAAGAATCAGCCGAAGGAAGCCCCCGAGGCCGATCTGTACCACAAGCTGGCCGAGCACCAGGATTACGAACGCCGGCTGATCGCCATGATTCAGGATCGGGAAAGCCTGCTGGGGCGCCAGACCACGCTGGCGGCGCAGCAAAAGCTGCAGCACGAGCTGGCGGCGCTGGAGGGGAGACTGATGCGCTGCCGTCAGGCGCTGGCGCGCATCGAGCGCAATATCGAGCGCAAAGAAAACGGTTTTTGAAGATTTATCACAATATTTTAATGATTATTCCCGGTTGCGCGCCGGGTTCACTATACTCTGCCGAGACACGAGTTTTTCATCCCATTAATTAATAAGCGCAGGTGCTATGTCTCTGGAAAATGCCTCACCCGAACTGCAGCTGGCGGTAGACTTGATTTACCTGCTGGAATGCAACGAGATCGATCCGGCTACCGCGTTGGCAGCACTGGATATCGTCAAACGGGATTATCAGGAAAAGCTGCAGCGCGCCGGCGTCACCTCTCCCTATTTGCCTGCCGGACAGTAATCAGGGACAGCCCGCTGTCCCTTCCATCTTTCAACGCACATCAGCCCGCCGTCTGGCCGCCTTCATCCGGCGAGAGCGTTCTTTTCACTTCCTGCACTTCATTGCCCTGCTGGTTATGCAGATACACCTCCAGCTGATTGAAGGCAATGTCGATGTCGTTTTCCCGGCACAAGCGGTCGATTGAGCGGTTCAGTTCGTCCACCGTGTAGCTGCGATCGCGCAGTTCCCGTACATAGAGCCGCAGTTCGTGATCCAGCGTGCTGGCCCCGAAGTTGAGGAAGAACACCTGCGGTTCGGGATCGGTCATCACCCGCGGGTTGTCGTGCGCCGCCTGCAGCAGCACCTTTTTCACCTTGTCGAGATCGGAACCGTAAGCCACGCCCACCTTGATCAGCACGCGGGTGATGGTGTCGGACAGTGACCAGTTGATCAGCCGCTCGGTGACGAACGCCTTGTTCGGAATGATCACCTCTTTGCGGTCGAAGTCGGTAATGGTGGTGGCGCGAATGCGGATCTTGCTGACCGAACCGGAGAAGGTGCCGATGGTGATGGTATCGCCGATGCGGATCGGGCGTTCGAACAGAATGATCAGGCCGGAGACGAAGTTGGCGAAGATCTCCTGCAGGCCAAAGCCAAGCCCGACCGTCAGACCGGCGGCCAGCCATTGCAGTTTGTCCCAGGATACGCCCAGCGATCCCAGCGCAACCACGGCGCCCACGGCGGTGATCAGGTAAGTGAGCACGGTGGTGATGGCATAAGACGCCCCCTGCCGCAGCTGCAGCCGCGACAGCACCACCACCTCCAGCAGGCCGGGCAAGTTGCGGGTGAGCACATAAGCGACGATCACCGCGGCGATCGCCACCATCATGTTACCCAGCGTCACCGCCTGCGACACGCTGCTGCCCGCCACGGTGCTGGTGTAATGCCACAGCGTGATGCTGTCCAGGTAAGCGATGACCGTCACCAGATCCGACCAAATGGCGTAGAAGGCGCTGGCGAAGATGGCGAACAGCACCAGGGTGGTCAGGCGCAGCGACTGCTGGTTGATCTGATCGAGCGCTAGCGGCGGCTCTTCCACCACCGCTTCGCCGCCTTCGGCCCCCTCTTTCACCACGTTTTGCCGCCGCGCCAACGCGCGCCGGTAGGCCAAACGCCGCGCCGCCACGCTCAGGCCGCGCAGGGCAGTCAGATACACGATATTCCACAGGAAGAACAGATACAGGCTGTCTATCCAGCGGCTGGCCAGCCGCAGCGTGGTATAGAAGTAACCGGCGAACATCAGCCCCAGCAGGATCAGCGGTGTGGCGGCAAGCGCGGTCACCACCACCAGCCGCACGGCATGCGAGCCCTTTTCACGCCAGCTGTCGCGGCACAGCGGGAACACCAGCACCGCAAGCAGCGCCAGCGTCAACATCACCACGATCTGGCCGATGACGTCTTCCACCAGACGCAGCGGCGCTTTCTCGCCCAATACCGACCAGAAGATCAGCGGCTGCAGCGCCAGCCCCAGCCGCAGCGTCTGGCGGCGGTAATGCGCGCACAGGTTAGCGCCGAAGTTGAAATGCCGCTCGGCGATGCCGCCCGGTTTCAGCATGCGATAGCTGAAGCCGAACACCAGCCACGACAACGCCAGCTGCTGCGACAACGCCCAAATAAAGTCGCTGATACCCAAATCCGCGCGATACATCCAGAAACCGACGCCGAGCAGCAGCGCGGCGCCAGGCAACACCTTCAGCAAGGTCAGCGCGATGGCCTTCGGCGTGTGCAGCTGGCCGTCGCGCTTCAGTTGCCCCACGTCGTTGGCCAGCTTTTGCAAATGACTGTCGATCAACCGGTAGCGCCAGCGCAATACCCCGATCGCCAACAGCAACGGGATCAGGAACACCAGCGCATTCAAGCCGCCCTGCAATAGCTTGCCACCGTCGAATTTGATATCGAGCCCGGCGAGCTGATCGCGCACCGCCTCCGGCATTGCCTTCAGCCACGCCAGATCGACCGGCTTGTTGCTGTTGACCCAGAAAATCTGCTGGGTCAGCGTATCCTGCAGCGAGCCGTAGACGCTGGTGAGCTGCTGTTGGTTGATCTGCAGGTTGATCGACAGCGACAGCTGGTTGCTGAGCTGCTTGTTCAGTTGATCCAGCAGTTCGCGGCGCATGTCGACGATCTCGTTCAGTGCGTCGATCACTTCCGGGCCGGCCTTTTCCTTGCTTTCGGCCACCAGCTGGTTGATGTAATCCTCACCCTTGAACAGATCGTCGCGTTGCTGATTGATATCGAACTGCTCCAGCCGCAGATCGGCGATACGCGTGTCTATATCAGCCAGCAGCGTGCCCTGCGGCAGGCTCTGCTGCTGCTGATACAGAATGCGCGACAGCACCAGGCTGCCCTTCAGCACCTGGATCTGCTCTTTCAGGTTACGTTCCGCCTGCAGACCGCGATCGAGCCAGTTTTTGACCCGAATATTCTGCTGGAACAGGGTGTTGCTCTCTTCAGTGGCGGCAATCAGCTGTTGGCTCAACTGTCGGTTGACGTCCAGCTGCTTGCTGACCAGCTGATCGTGCTGGATATCGGTGGCGTCTTCCGGGTTCTGCGCCTCTTTGGCGGTTTTTTCAGACAGCGTCAGGCGCTTGCTGTTGACGAGCTCCTGCAGCAGCTGCACCGACCGATCCAGCGCATCGATATGCGCCGTGGTGTAATCACGCTGTTTTTGCAGCAGATCTTGTAGCGTGGTGTTGGCTTCCAGGCTCTTGCGCTGCAGCTCCAACTGCGCGTTGAGCAGCGCCTGTTCGGTGGCCAGCATGACCTGCTGGCTATTGCGCAGCGAATCTTGCCCCGGCGTCTGGCCGCTGAGCTGGCTGCGGATCTCCTGCAGGCGCTGCGAAGCGGCGTACATGGTGCTCTGCACCCGTTCAGGCTGGGTTTGCAGCGACACCAGTTGGCTGTTGTAGGTCGAGAGGCTCTCCTGCGCGCTTTGCAGCTCGTCGAGCGTTTGATACAGCCGGCTTTCCAGCTGGCGCAGCGACAGCGGCAACAGCGCGGCGCGCGCGGCCGCGTTGTCCGTCGGCTGCTTCAGCGCATCCAGTTCGGCGGTGACCTGATTGAGCTTCGCCGGCGCCTGCTGCACCTGCTGTTTAAGCTGTGCGACGTCTTGCCGGTTGCGCTCGATGGCATCCAGCAGTTCCAGCGTGCGGGTCAAATCCTGCTGGGAGAGCTTTTCGACCGGCGTCAGGGTTTTTTGTTTGTTCAGCGTTTCCAGCTGGCTTTGCACTTCGCTGCGCTGCGGCAGATCGCCGTTCAGCGCCGCCTGTGCCGGCAAGCAACACGCAAAAATCAGGAAAAGGAGTGTCACGGCGGCGATGCGCCGCCGGCATGCGCCGACAAACGTGAGCGGCGTCAGAGAAGGCAGAGTCAACCAGCGATGCATGATTTGGCTTCGGATCGGTAAAGAAGCCTGAAGATTATCACGACCGCCGGCGGGCAACGAACAACAAAAACGTTGCCGGTGATGTCTCGTTGTCGCGAAATCAGAAAGTCAGCACTTTCTCCGCCGCCAGCGTCCACTGCGCCAGCTCGACCAAGGTGCCGATCGCCACGCCGTCCGCCAGCGGCAAGCGGCTGACGCCGCGCGCGTCGGCGCAGGTCTTGCACAGCTTGACCGGCACCTGCTGCGCGGTGAGGATCTCCAGCATCTGCTGCAGATGGTACCCTTCGTGCGGCTGCTGTCCGGCCAGCCCGGCCACCACCGCGTCGGACATCAGAAACAGCCGCAGGTCGAGGCTGCTCTGCTGCTCTTTCATGGCGATGGCCAACCGCAGCGCATTGAACAAGGATTCATGGCCATAGGCGGCGCCATTGGCAATAAGAACAACTGATGACATGAAATCTCTCCTTATAAAGGAACGCGGTCGGCGTCAGGCGTCACCGCGTCGGGTTTGAGGCGCAAGGTGGGGCAAAACTGCAGCATCTCCAAAAACGCGTCCACCAGCGCTTCGGCTTCGGCCCGCAGATCGAAACTTTCCGGCATAAACAGCCAGTTTTCCATCAGGCCGGTGATATAACCGCGCAGGATGATCGCCGCACGACGGGTATGTAAATCGGCGGGCAATTGCCCGTGGTGAATGCAGTTATACAGCACCGCTTCGATGCGTTCATAACCGGCGAGGTACAGCACCTTGCGCGAATCCAGCAGCGGCATCATTTCACCGACAAACTCGCATTTGTGGAATATAATTTCCATCAACGCCCGCCTACGGCCGTCTTCAACCGTAGACGTCAGAATGTAAATCAGAATTTCTCGGATAACCCGCAGTGGATTATCGGGAAACTTTGCCTGATACTCTGTTTCGAGCTGGTCAATTTTCGGCTCGGTAGATTCCCAAACTTCATTAAACAGGTCTACCTTATTCTTGAAGTGCCAGTAGATGGCTCCACGCGTAACCCCGGCAGCGGTGGCAATATCTGTCAGTGACGTTGCAGCAACGCCACGTTCAGAGAACTCTCTCACCGCAGCATCAAGGATTTGCTGTCGGGTTTCTTGCGCCTGCTGTTTGGTTTTTCGTGCCATGGCATTGTTATTTAGGGGGAGTGTGATTTACATACATTCGCGAATGTATGTACCATAGCACGCACATATAATTAACGCAGCAATGGGTTTTAAAGCTTGTGATCCATTGATCATTTTGAAATCGGACACTTGAGGTTTTTCTATGAACAAAAACAGAGGGTTAACGCCTCTGGCGGCCGTTCTGATGCTTTCAGGCAGCTTAGTGCTAACAGGATGTAACGATAAAGAAACCCAACAGCAAGGCGCCCAACAACAGGCGCCTGAAGTGGGCGTAGTCACCTTGAAGGCTGAGCCTCTCAACATTACTACCGATCTTCCTGGCCGCACCGCTGCGTATCGTATCGCCGAAGTTCGCCCTCAGGTCAGCGGCATCATCCTGAAGCGCAACTTCGTTGAAGGCAGCGATATCAAGGCCGGGACGTCTCTGTACCAAATCGATCCCGCAACCTATCAAGCCAGCTACGACAGCGCGAAAGGCGATTTGGCCAAAGCACAGGCCAGCGCTTCCATCGCACGCGTGACGGTAAACCGCTACAAGCCATTGCTGGGCACGAGCTACATCAGTAAACAGGACTACGACAACGCCGTCTCCACGCTGCAGCAGGCGGACGCCGCCGTCGTGGCCGCCAAGGCCGCCGTGGAAACCGCGCGCATCAACCTGGCGTACACCAAGGTGACCTCTCCGATCTCCGGCCGCATCGGCAAGTCCGCCGTGACCGAAGGCGCTCTGGTCAGCAACGGCCAGGCAACCGCACTGTCTACCGTGCAGCAGCTGGATCCGATGTATGTCGACGTCACCCAGTCAAGCACTGATTTCCTGCGCCTGAAGCAAGAGCTGGCCAGCGGCGCGCTGAAGCAGGAAAACGGCAAGGCAAAAGTGAAACTGATGCTGGAAAACGGCACCGAATACGCGCAGGAAGGCACGCTGGAGTTCTCTGACGTCACCGTCGATGAAACCACTGGCTCCATCACCATTCGCGCCCTGTTCCCTAACCCGAACGATACGCTGTTGCCGGGCATGTTCGTACGCGCCCGTCTGGACGAAGGCGTGCGCAGCGATGCGCTGCTGGTGCCTCAGCAAGGCGTTACCCGCAACCCGCGCGGCGACGCGACGGCGTTGGTGGTAGGGGCAGACGACAAAGTTGAGCTGCGCACGCTGAAGGCCGACCAGGCGATCGGCGACAAATGGCTGGTTACCGATGGCCTGAAATCCGGCGATCGCGTGATCGTCTCCGGCCTGATGAAAGTGCATCCGGGCGCGCAGGTAAAAGTGCAGGAAGTTGACACTCAGGCGCAAAAACAGCCGCAGTCTGAAGCGCAGAAGTCATAAAAAGGAGCCTGTAATACATGGCTAAGTTCTTTATAGATCGCCCGATTTTCGCCTGGGTAATCGCCATCATCGTCATGTTGGCGGGGGTGCTTGCAATAATGAAACTGCCAATCGCGCAGTATCCCACTATTGCACCGCCGGCGGTGAGTATTTCCGCCAACTACCCGGGCGCAGATGCCAAAACGGTGCAGGATACCGTCACGCAGATTATCGAACAGAACATGAACGGTATCGATAACCTGATGTACATGTCCTCCACCAGTGATTCCTCTGGTAGCGTCACCATTACCCTGACGTTTGATTCCGGCACCGATCCTGACATCGCGCAGGTTCAGGTTCAGAACAAACTGTCGTTGGCCACCCCGTTGCTGCCGCAAGAAGTTCAGCAACAGGGCCTGAAAGTAGAAAAATCCAGCAGCAGCTTCCTGATGGTGGCCGGCTTCGTTTCCGACGATCCGAACATGACTCAGGACGATATTGCGGACTACGTGGCGTCCAACATCAAGGACCCGATCAGCCGTTCGTCCGGCGTGGGTGAAGTGCAGCTGTTCGGTGCCCAGTACGCGATGCGTATCTGGCTGGATCCGAACAAGCTGAACAACTTCCAACTGACGACCACGGACGTGACCTCCGCCATCACCGAGCAGAACAACCAGATCGCCGCAGGCCAGCTGGGCGGCCTGCCGCCGGTGCCGGGGCAGCAGTTGAACGCCTCGATCATCGCGCAGACCCGTCTGACTTCGCCGGAAGAGTTCGGCAAGATCCTGCTGAAAGTGAATACCGACGGTTCTCAGGTACGCCTGCGCGACGTCGCTCATATCGAGCGCGGCGCGGAAAGCTATGCCGTTACCGCTCGCTACAACGGCAAGCCTGCCGCCGGCCTGGGTATCAAACTGGCGACCGGCGCCAACGCCTTGAACACCGCCAAAGGTGTGAAAGACGAGCTGGCCAAGATGGCGCCATTCTTCCCGCAAGGGATGAAAGTGGTTTATCCGTACGACACCACCCCGTTCGTTAAAATCTCCATCAACGAAGTGGTGAAAACGCTGATCGAAGCCATCATCCTGGTCTTCCTGGTGATGTATCTGTTCCTGCAGAACTTCCGCGCGACGCTGATCCCAACCATCGCGGTGCCGGTAGTACTGCTGGGGACCTTTGCGATCCTCGCCGCGTTCGGCTTCTCGATAAACACCCTGACGATGTTCGGCATGGTGTTGGCGATCGGCCTGCTGGTGGATGACGCCATCGTGGTGGTGGAAAACGTCGAGCGCGTCATGTCCGAAGAGGGGCTGCCGCCGAAAGAAGCTACCCGTAAATCGATGGGCCAGATCCAGGGCGCGCTGGTGGGTATCGCCATGGTGCTGTCGGCGGTATTCGTGCCGATGGCGTTCTTCGGCGGTTCAACCGGCGCCATCTATCGCCAGTTCTCGATCACCATCGTGTCCGCGATGGCGCTGTCGGTGCTGGTGGCCTTGATCCTGACGCCGGCGCTGTGCGCCACCCTACTCAAACCGATCCCGAAAGGCGATCACGGGGTTAAAACAGGCTTCTTCGGCTGGTTTAACCGCATGTTCGAGAAGAGCACGCATCACTATACCGACAGCGTGGGCAACATCCTGCGCAGCACCGGCCGCTATCTGATCATCTACCTGTTGATCGTGGTTGGCATGGGCCTGCTGTTCCTGCGCCTGCCTTCCTCGTTCCTGCCGGACGAAGATCAGGGCATCCTGTTGACCATGGTGCAGTTGCCTGCCGGTGCCACCGAGTCCCGTACCAACAAAGTGCTGGAAGAAGTCTCCGACTACTTCCTGAACAAGGAAAAGGACAACGTGGTTTCGGTGTTTACCGTCGCGGGCTTCGGCTTCAACGGTAACGGCCAGAACAACGGCCTGGCATTCGTCAGCCTGAAAGACTGGGGTGAGCGTCCAGGGGCCGGGAACAAGGTCGAGGCGATCGCGGGCCGTGCCATGGGCGCCTTCTCGCAGATTAAAGAAGGCCTGGTGTTCCCGTTCAACCTGCCGGCGATCATCGAACTCGGTACCGCAACCGGCTTCGACTTCGAGCTGATTGACCAGGGTGGCCTGGGGCACGAAAAACTGACCGAAGCGCGTAACCAGCTGTTGGGCATGGTTGCTCAGCATCCGGACGTGCTGGTGGGTGTGCGCCCGAACGGCCTGGAAGATACACCGCAGTTCAAACTGATCGTCGATCAGGAGAAAGCCAAGGCGCTGGGCGTCAGCATCACCACCATCAACAGCACGCTGAGCACCGCCCTGGGTGGTTCGTACGTCAACGACTTCATCGACCGCGGTCGTGTGAAGAAGGTGTATGTACAGGCCGACGCGCCGTTCCGTATGCTGCCGGAAGACATCAACAAGTGGTACGTGCGCGGTACCAGCGGCCAGATGGTGCCATTCTCCGCCTTCTCTTCGGCGAAGTGGGAATACGGCTCGCCGCGTCTGGAACGCTATAACGGCCTGCCGTCGATGGAAATTCTGGGCCAGGCCGCACCGGGCAAGAGTACCGGTGAAGCGATGAACCTGATGGAACAGCTGGCATCCAAACTGCCAAGTGGCATCGGTTACGACTGGACCGGTATGTCCTATCAGGAACGTCTGTCGGGCAACCAGGCGCCGGCGCTGTACGCCATCTCGATTCTGGTGGTGTTCCTGTGTCTGGCAGCGCTGTATGAAAGCTGGTCCGTGCCGTTCTCGGTCATGCTGGTATTGCCGCTGGGGGTTATCGGTGCGTTGCTGGCCGCGACGATGCGCGGCATGAACAACGACGTGTACTTCCAGGTAGGGCTGCTGACCACCATCGGTCTATCGGCGAAGAACGCCATCCTGATCGTTGAGTTCGCCAAGGATCTGATGGAGAAAGAAGGCAAAGGTCTGATCGAAGCGACGTTGGAGGCGGTGCGTATGCGTCTGCGTCCAATCCTCATGACGTCCCTGGCCTTCATCCTCGGGGTTCTGCCGCTGGTTATCAGCAGCGGCGCAGGCTCCGGCGCACAGAACGCGGTAGGTACCGGCGTAATGGGCGGGATGATCACCGCCACCGTCTTGGCGATCTTCTTCGTGCCGGTGTTTTTCGTGGTGGTTCGCCGCCGCTTCAGCAAGAAGAACGAGGACCTGGAACACAGCCATCCGGTAGAACACCACTGATCGCTCAGTGATGTGAGCTCCACCCGATAACCGAAAAGGCCGCGCATGCGGCCTTTTTCTTTTGCTTCAGTTGCTTAATGCAAACCGTTCTCATTAATTCACTTTTGTGTGCAATTTACGCTTGATCGCGATGCCAGGTCGGCGCATAATTATTGTTATAGTATAACATTACACGAGAGAGCCATTATGAAACCCGGCATCCATCCCGATTATCGCACCGTGGTGTTCCACGACGTCAGCGCCAATGCCTACTTCAAAGTGGGATCGACCATCAAAACCGATCGCACCATCGAACTGGACGGCGAAAGCTGGCCGTATGTCACCCTTGACGTCTCTTCTGCTTCGCATCCGTATTACACCGGCAAGCAGAAAGACTATTCCAAAGAAGGCAGCACGGCGCGCTTCCAGCAGCGCTTTGGCCGCTTTATCGGCAATAAGTAACAAGGAAATCCCATGCAGGTATTGAGTTCATTGCGTTCGGCGAAAAACCGCCACCCGGATTGCAAAGTCGTGCGTCGTCGTGGCCGCATCTATGTGATCTGTAAAAGCAATCCGCGATTCAAAGCGGTACAGGGACGTAAGAAAAAGCGTTAACTCCAAAGTGTCATCTGTCGCAAAGCCCCGTTGCTGCTCAACGGGGCTTTTTTTTTTTACGGCGAGAAAGTACCTGCAAGCCGTCCCCCGCCGGCAGGCGGGGGCGGAGATTACTTCATGCTGCTCAGCAGCGCGTCGACATTGTGCTTGAACGCCTGCTCATAGGTGGCCGCCGGGCCGCCCGCGCGGGAGAGCGCTTCAGGGTACAGCTCGCCGCCCGCCTTGGCGCCGGTGGCGGCGGCGATCTGTTTCACCAACCGCGGATCGGTCTGATTTTCGATAAAGTAAGCGTTGACCTTTTCCTGTTTGATTTGCTTGATCAGATTGGCCACGTCGCTGGCGCTGGCTTCGGCCTCGGTGGAAAACCCGACCGGGGCAAGGAAGGTGACGCCATACTCTTGCCCAAAGTAGCCAAACGCATCATGGCTGGTCAGCACCTTACGTTTCTGTGGTGGCACTGCGGCGAACTGGGTTTTGGCCCACTGGTCCAGTTTTTGCAACTGCTGAATGTATTCGGCTCCGCGCTGGCGAAAATAGTTGGCATCCTCGGGATCGGCGGCAATCAGGGCGTTCATCACGTTAGTGGCGTACTGTACGCCGTTTTTCATGCTATTCCAGGCGTGGGGATCGGTAATCGGTTTGCCGTCCTCTTCCATCTGGCGGGTACTGATCCCCTGTGAAGCGGTGATCACCTGCCCTTTATAACCCGAAGCGCTGACCAAGCGATCGATCCACCCTTCCAGCCCCAGACCGCTGACGAACACCACATCAGCCTGAGCCAGCTTCTTGCCGTCCTGCGGCGAAGGCTCGAAGCTGTGCGGATCGCCATCCGGCCCCACCAGCGTGCTGACCTTAACGTGATCGCCGCCCACCTCTTTGACGATATCACCCAGAATGGAAAAGCTGGCGACGGCGTCGACGGTCTTCGCCATCGCCCATGGGCTGGCCAGCAGAGCAGCAACCGCCAGCGATATAGGTAAACGTTTCATACTTTCTCCTTGCAAATGGCACTTCTCAACGGCGCGCGAAGGCGCAAATGCCTCCGCGCGTTCCAAATAGGATCGAGACGAAAAAGATGACGCTGGCGCTGAGCACGATCGCCGGGCCAGCAGGCAGCGAAGCATAGTAGGACCACACCAGCCCAATCACGCTGGACAGCGCGCCGATGCCCATCGCCGTCGCCAGCGTCTGCGGCAGATTGCGCGCCCAGAAGCGCGCGCTGGCGGCGGGCAGCATCATCAGCCCCACCGACATCAGGGTGCCGAGGATCTGGAATCCCGCCACCAGATTGACCACCACCAGCGCCAGAAATAGGCCGTGGATCAGTGCCAACCGGCGCGGGGCGTTGACGCGCAGAAAAGTCACGTCGAAGGATTCGATCACTAACGCGCGGTACAGCGCCGCCAATGCCAGCAGCGAAACCGAGGCGATCGCACCGACCATCAGCATGGCCTGCGCATCCACCGCCAAAATCGAACCGAACAGCACGTGCAGCAGATCCACGCTGGAACCGCGCAGCGAGACCAGCGTGACCCCCAGCGCCAGTGACCCCAGATAGAACCCGGCGAAGCTGGCATCTTCTTTTAACGGCGTGCGGCGGCTCACCAGGCCGGACAGCATCGCCACCGCCAACCCGGCGATAAAACCGCCCACCCCCATCGCCACCAGCGACATGCCGGAGATCAGATAACCGATCGCCGCGCCCGGCAACACCGCGTGGGACAATGCGTCCCCGACCAGGCTCATGCGGCGCAGCAGCAGAAACACGCCCAGCGGGGCGGCGCTGAGCGACAACGCCAGACAGGCCATGAGCGCGCGGCGCATAAAACCGAAAGAGAGGAAAGGATCGATAAGCCCATGCAACAACATCATGGCGCCACCGCCCGCAGATCCGGCTGCCGTTCGGCGGCGTGATACCTCGGCACCTGTTCCAGCACCCGCTTGGCCGCGCCCCAGTGGCAAGCCTGCGGCGTCAGCAACAGCACCTGTGAAAAATGCTCGGCGACCATCGACATATCGTGCAGCACGGCGATCACCGTTTTCCCCTGCCGGTGCAGTTGCGCAATCACCTGCAGCAAAATTTGCGTGGTGGCGCTGTCGATACCGGTGAAAGGTTCATCCAGCAAAATCAGCGGCGCCTGTTGGACCAGCAGGCGCGCAAACAACACCCTCTGCAGCTGGCCGCCGGACAGTTCACCCACCGGAGTGTGCGCCAGCGCGCTCATGCCAACGCTCGCCAACGCCTCGTTGACCTGGCTCGCCGCACGCTTGCTCATGCCGCCGAACATGCCACTTTGCGGCCAACAGCCCATCGCCACCAGATCGCTTACCGCAATCGGGAATTGCCGATCCAGCTCAGCCTGTTGCGGTAGATAAGCTCTGCGCGGCGGCTTTCCGCCGATAAAACTCAGGCTGCCGCCCAGCGGCGGCAACAATCCGGCGAAGGTTTTCAGCAGCGTCGACTTACCTGCCCCGTTGACGCCCACCACCGCGGTGAGCGATCCGGCGGTAAACTGCCCGCTCAGCGGCGGGAAAAGCGGCGTGGCGCCATAGCCTATCGCCAACTGACGCAAGGTAATCATGGCAGCGACACCGCCCAGAAGATGCCGAGCCACAGCAGGGCCAGCAGCATAACGGCACCTGCGCAACGCGCGGCAGCAGAGGTGGTGAACAACGAATTCAGTGACGGCGTGGCGTCATGTTGCGAAGTGGGAGTCAATGTCGTAGCCAAAAATGATGGGTTTATAGTTATAATATAACATCACATAGACTGTCGCATCTCAAGCTATGGCGCGACAATAATGCAACGGAACGTAACAATCTCTCGCGCAGCGGCACTTTCCCCCCAAGCCTCCTTATCAAATCCAGGGATATTCCCATTCGGTTGAAATGTTGGCGTAAGGTAAAGAACAGCGGTAAATCGAAAAATTTACCGACGAGGGAGGAAAAGGAGTAAGATAAGCAGATAACATTGCTGTTGGCCGAGATTAATGCTTGTTACCCTTGCCTGTAACCTGGATGTCAACGCACTTTCTGTTAACAAATTAAAGAAAGTGATTAATGACAATATAGCGGAGTTAGTGCCGGCACTGACCAGCGGACTCAGTTTTTATTCTGAAAGCGCACGCTATGCCGAAGATTCATTAGAAATACTTGATATAGTGCAACAGGGTGGTAGCGATTATTCAATGAGTTATCGTTATAAGTGGGGCATTTTTAATGCCTGCCTGGATATCAACAGCGAAGACACTCTCAGCGATAGCGTCCGGTTCCGTGTGACAGAACGGGGTTTAATCTTCGACATCATTGATAACTCACGTCCATCAACAGCGGATGAATTGTAAGTTTACGTAATAACTACAGGCCAAACGCGAAAAAATGATTTATATTCACTTTACGGGAAGTTTATTTAAAGACCGTTAAGCTGCCTCCGTCCATGATGTAAATCAGCTTACTCACATAGTGTTATCACACCGCAATTAAGACTTACGGAGGGGATGATATGGATGAGTATTCGCCTAAGCGACACGACATTGCTCAGCTCAAATTCTTGTGCGAAAATTTGTATGATGAAGGTATCGCTACCCTGGGAGACAGTCATCATGGGTGGGTCAACGATCCGACGTCCTCCGTCAACCTGCAGCTTAATGAGTTGATCGAACATATCGCTTCGTTTGTGATGAGCTATAAAATTAAATACATGGACGAATCTGACCTGTCGGAGTTAGTCGAAGAATATCTCGATGATACCTATACGCTGTTCAGCAGTTACGGTATCAATGATTCCGACCTGCGCCGCTGGCAAAAAACCAAGGCGAGATTATTCAGAATGTTCTCAGGAGAGGACATCTGTACGACAATGAAAACTTAAGGGATAATTATTCCCGAGCTATTTTTACGGTTATTAAACTAAAGGCCACCATGACTAAAACCGACTATCTGATGCGTTTACGTAAATGCACCACGATTGATACTCTCGAACGTGTTATTGAGAAAAATAAGTACGAGCTTTCCGATGATGAACTGGAGCTGTTTTACTCAGCGGCCGATCACCGTCTGGCAGAGCTCACCATGAACAAACTGTATGACAAAATCCCCACCTCCGTTTGGAAATATGTCAGATAATCAGACCCCCAACGCGTTGAGCCGATGCTTTTATCGGCTTCAATGTTCAAGCTGAATACGTACTTTTCCTATTGACAGTAAAACTTCATTTGCACTCCCCCTTTCAATAATAATATTGCCTGGAAGCAATTTTCTTTTTAAATCGAGACAGGTTACGCCATCGCCCCCTCATTATGCTTGCATCCAGAACCGCTAATTCATTATCCAAAAGAATTGAGGGCGGGAAGAAAAGAAATGCCTTGTCGCTCTGCCTGATGGCAGAAAGGGATAATCGATGAGTAGAAGAGAGACGGCAAAAGTGCGGATTGGCGAAGGCCAAATGGGTGGGGACCCTGCCAGCTACATCCCGGCACACACGTCACCTGCTGCGGCTGCTTCCTTCCGGACCTGACCGAGTTCACAAGTTAGTGTTGCGGGAGAACCAACAGGGCCCCCATTGACGGCTTCTGTACTCTGAAGCGGTGGGCATTATCGGCGATGCCCCGCCAAATAGCAAGCCAACCGGGGCTAACCGCTGTTTTCTTACCCACCTGCACTGTGGCACACTCTTCGCCTGGGTTTTGACTCGCGCAGGAACAGCAATATGCAACCAGAAGACGCCTCTTTCAGCCAGCGGGTATTCCACATCGTGGCCGCCATTCCTTACGGCAAAGTCACCACCTACGGCGAAGTCGCCCGGCTGGCCGGTTCACCGCGCGCCGCGCGCCAGGTTGGCGGCGTGCTGCGGCGTTTGCCGGAAGGCAGCGCGCTGCCCTGGCACCGGGTGATCAACCGGCACGGACAGATCTCGCAGCAGGGGGAGGATTTTCAACGGCAACGGCAGGCACTGCTGGCGGAAGGGATTATTTTCGGCCCGCACAGCACGGTCGATTTCGAGCGCTACGGCTGGCGCTGGTAAAACAAAACAGCCTTTGGCCGAAGCGCAAAGGCTGTTGATTTCATCTTGCTGTACCGCAGGAAATTTACTGCATGGCGGTTGGCGCAGCCTGAATCGGCACACCCTGAACCGGAACCAGCAGCAGATCGGCGCGGGTACCGTTGCGGTTAACCACTTCCTGGATAGTGTCGGTAATAAACATCAGTCGCCCGTTGACCGTCACCGCCGCGCTCAGAATGATACGCGCATTCGGTTGGATGTCGGACGGATTGTACGGTAGCGTAAAGTTGAATGGCGCCTGTTGCCCTTCAGTACGTATCGCGCGCTGTGCAATCACTTTGGACGGTGCATCCGCCAGCGAGGCGTCAGAGAGGGTGACCGTCAGTACGGCGTCCGGCGGCAGCGCAATACGCTGACGTATATTAACCGAACCTGTCACCGCCGGGCCTTGAATCTGCGTTTGCGCAGCCGCCGGATTACCGGCCGCCTGTGTAGGCACATCAGCACTCTTTTGCGCGCATCCTGCCAGCGTGATCGTCAGTGCCGCGGCACCGCCTACGATTTGCCAGAGTTTCATGGATCGGTCTCCTTTTTTATTATCAACATGTTGGTGGCTTTCACCACCGCACTTATTAAACCTAGCACAAAACACTGATAAATCCACTTTACCCCGCCTATTAATCACTTAAACAGCCCAAGGCGCCCACGATTAAGAGCATTCTCATCGGCCCTGTAATGCAAAATGTTGACGCCACGCCGTGATATTCCGCACACTGCGCAAAATGATTATTAGAAAGGTAACAATTTTATGAGCCAGGCATTGCAAAACCTCCTTGATCTGCTGGATCTGGAGAAAATCGAAGAAGGGCTGTTCCGCGGCCAAAGCGAAGATCTGGGGCTGCGCCAGGTGTTCGGTGGACAGGTTGTCGGCCAAGCGCTCTACGCCGCCAAGCAGACGGTGCCGGACGAGCGCAGCGTGCACTCGTTCCACAGCTACTTCCTGCGCCCGGGCGACAGCAGCAAACCCATCGTTTACGACGTAGAAACCCTGCGCGACGGCAACAGCTTCAGCGCCCGTCGCGTCAGCGCTATTCAGCACGGCAAACCTATTTTCTATATGACCGCCTCTTTCCAAAGCCCGGAAACCGGTTTCGAGCACCAGAACCTGATGCCGGACGTGCCGCCGCCGGAAGGGCTGCTGTCCGAGTCAGAGATCGCCCAGAAGCTGGCGCATATGCTGCCGGAAAAAGTGCGCGAAAAATTTATCGGCCAGAAGCCGATCGAAATGCGCCCGGTGAAATTCCACAATCCGTTGAAAGGCAGCGTGGAAGAGCCGCATCGCTACGTGTGGTTCCGTGCCAACGGCAGCATGCCGGACGATCAGCGCATCCACCAATATCTGCTGGGCTACGCGTCGGACTTTAACTTCCTGCCGACGGCGCTGCAGCCACACGGCGTCGGCTTCCTCGAGCCGGGCATGCAGGTGGCCACCATTGACCACTCAATGTGGTTCCACCGTCCGTTCCGTATGGATGACTGGTTGCTGTACGCGGTGGAGAGCTCCTCCGCCTCCGGCGCACGGGGCTTTGTGCGCGGCCAGATCTACACTCGCGACGGCGTACTGGTCGCCACCACCGTGCAGGAAGGGGTGATTCGCCAGCGCGACGCCTAATCCGCAATATAAAGTAAGGGGCGATGTTTCCATCGCCCCTTTTTGCTTCATCATTATTTTAGTCTTTCGCGCACTGCCCTGCTTCGAGTCTTATTGGTTGTAGGCGCTCTCGCCGTGGCTGTTGACATCCAGCCCTTCGCGCTCCTGCTCTTCCGGCACTCTCAGCCCCACCATCGCGCCCGCAATCTTGAAGGCGATAAAGGCGGCGACGCTTGACCACACCAGCGTAATCACGACGCTCAGCAGCTGGATCCACACCTGATGGCCCATCGTCACGCCTTCGGCATAGCCGGTGCCGCCGAGGGAAGAAGCGGTGAACACGCCGGTCAGCAGACAGCCGACAATGCCGCACACCCCGTGCACGCCGAACACGTCGCAGGTGTCGTCCACTTTCAGCCATTTCTTCAACGTCACGACGCCCCACAGGCCGGCAACGCCGCCTACCAGGCCGATGATCAACGCCCCACCCACGCCGACGGTGCCCGCCGCCGGCGTCACCGCAACCAGCCCGGCGATCATGCCGGAGCAGGCGCCCAGCAGCGAAGGCTTGCCGCGCAGCACCCACTCGGCGAAGGTCCAGGAGAGAATGGCGCCCGCGGTAGCCACCACCGTGTTGAGGAATGCCAGGGCCGCGATGCCGTTGGCCGCGCTGGCGGAACCGGCGTTAAAGCCGAACCAGCCGATATACAGGATGGACGCCCCGGTAAACACCATCGGCAGGTTGTGCGGTTTGAACGCCTCTTTACCGAAGCCGGCGCGTTTGCCGAGCAGATAGGCGCCGATCAGCCCCGCGCTGGCGGCGTTGATGTGTACCACGGTGCCACCGGCGAAGTCCAGCGCGCCGTCGGTGGCCAGATAGCCACCGCCCCACACCATGTGCGCGATCGGCAGGTAAGACAGGGTGAACCACAGGATCGCGAAGATCAGCACCGCCGAGAAGCGAATGCGTTCGGCGAAGCCCCCCACCACCAGCGCCACGGTAATGCAGGCGAAGGAGGCCTGGAAAGCGACGTGGATCATCTGGCTGATGCTGCCAGTGACGCTGTCGATGCCGATGCCTTTCAGCATCGCCGTCTCGAATCCGCCGAACACCGCATTGCCTTCGCTGAACGCCAGGCTGTAGCCATACAGCACCCACAGCACGCAGACCAGCGCGAAGGTGACGGTGACCTGCGTCAGCATCGACAGCACGTTTTTGCCGCGCAGCAGGCCGCCGTAAAACAGCGCGATGCCCGGCAGCGTCATGAACAGCACCAACGCGGTGCAGATCATCATAAAGGCGTTGTCGGCCTTATCGGCGACCGCCGGGGCGGCCAGGGCCAAAGAAGGAACCAGGGTTACCGAACTCAGGCCCAACATGGATAACAGTCTTTTCATTATCAATCCATCCCCATTGCTTAACTGAGTTCGTGGTTACAGTGCCGATTCGTCGGTTTCGCCGGTGCGAATGCGGATCACGCGTTGCAACTCGGCAACGAAAATTTTGCCGTCGCCGATTTTACCGGTGTAGGCGGCTTTGCTAATCACATCAACCACTTCATCCAACTGATCGTCGGCGATAGCGATATCGATTTTGACCTTGGGCAAGAAGTTGACGTTATATTCGGCGCCGCGATACAGCTCGGCATGCCCCTTCTGGCGGCCAAAGCCCTTCACTTCGGTTACGGTCAACCCCTGAATGCCCACGGAGGACAGAGCCTCGCGCACATCCTCCAGCTTGAACGGTTTGATTACCACGGTCACCAGCTTCATATTGCCCCTCCACGAATTAAGCCCAAACTCACCCCTGGTACGCGTCATATGTAGCAAGGGCTGTGCCAAATTTAATTTTGCATGACGATTCAGCGGATTAGCGCACACGCGGGCGCCGCCGCGACGCAGCGCAGCGCCGATACCTTGAATGGGTTAAATAATGCGCACTGATTTGGTGCACATCGCGTCGAAAAAGTGCAGAAAGGGGGCATGGCACAGGCGGGTTGCCTGCTTGTGGTGCGTGGGAAAGAAACAAGGGCCGCGATCGCGGCCCCTGGGATCAGGCGGGTTGACTCTCCTCGCGCACCGCTTCCGCCAACTGCTCGCCCGCCAGCTGCAGCTGATACATCTGGTAGTAGCGCCCCTGCTGCGCCAGCAGCTGTTGATGGTTGCCCTGCTCCACTGCCTGGCCGCGATGCAGCACCAGGATGGAGTCGGCATCGACGATGGTCGACAGCCGGTGGGCGATCACCACCAGCGTGGTGTGCTCGCGGATCGCACGCAGCGCCCGCTGGATCGCCTGTTCGGTGCCCGAGTCGATATTGGCAGTCGCCTCGTCGAGAATCAAAATCTGCGGCGCCTGCACCAAGACCCGCGCCATCGCCAGCAGCTGTTTCTGCCCGACCGACAGGTTATTGCCCTGCTCCCCCAGGCGGGTGTGGATACCCTGCGGGAAGCCGCGCACCAGACTCGCCAACTGCACCGTTTCCAGCGCCCGCCAAACGGCGTCTTCCTCGATGTTACGCCCCAACGTGACGTTGGCCAGTACCGAATCGGCGATCACCACCGGATCCTGCTGCACCATCGCTACACCCTGACGCAGCGTGCGGTGCGACAGGCTGGATATCGGGCGTCCATCGAGACGCACTTCCCCCTCGCTGACCGGGTAATAGCCCATCAGCAAGTTGGCCAAGGTGCTCTTGCCGCTGCCGGTATGCCCGACCAGCGCCACGAAGCCGCGTGAGGGCACCGCCAGCGAAATATGCTGCAGCACCTTTTTGTCCGCACGGTAAGCGAAGCTCAGATCGGTGATGTCGATGCGGCCACCGGCCAGAGGACGATCGTCGGCACCGTAACTCTGCTGGCTGCGATCCATCAGCTCGAAAATGCGTTCGCCGGCCACCACCGCCTGCTGCAGGATCGACTGCTGTGACGTCAGCTCGATCAGCGGTTCATTCAGACGCCCCAGGTAGTTGATGAAGGCGTAGAGGACGCCGACGCCAATCACGCCCTCGCCGCTGAAGCCGAACAGCATCAACAGGCCGCACAGCACCAGCGCCGAAAACAGGCTGAGCAGCGGCCGCAGCAGAAAACCGTCGAGCCGCAGGGTCTGCATGCGCGCAAGATAATGCGACTGGCTGGCGGCGCTCATGCGCTCGCCGAAGCGCACCTGCTGGCGGAACTGCTGAATCACGCCCATGCCGTTGATCACTTCGTTGAAACCGTCGTTGATGTCCGCCAGATAACTGCGCACCCGGCGCACAATCGGCGTGCTGTAGTATTGATAGATGCCCATCACCACGAACACCGCCGGGAAGATGCAGATAGCCACCAGCGCCATGCGCCAGTCGAGGCTGAACATCGCCACCAGCATGGCGCCGATCAGCGCGGCGCTTTTCAGCACCGTGGAGACCACCATCACGTACAGATCCTTGATCACTTCGGTGTCGTTGGTAACGCGCGAGATCAATTGCCCGACCGGTTGTGTGTCAAAGGCGCTGAGCGGTTGGCGCAGCGCGGCGTCCATCACGTCGGTACGCAACCGCTGCACCACGCCCACCGCCGCCTGGTTGAACAACAGCGCCTGGAAGTAGTGCAGCGCCGCCGCCAGCAGCTCCAGCAGAATGTAGGCCGCCGCCAGCCCGCCGACAATCATCAGCGGCAGTTGCCCTTTGGCGACGTAATTATCGATAAAATAGCTGACCAGGATCGGCCCGGCGACTTCCGCCGCCGCCGCTATCCACAGCATCAGCACCGCCAGCCCCAGCGGTTTGCGGTACGGCGAGCCGTAGGCCAGCAGCCGCTTCAGCGTCGGCCACAGCTTTTGCACTTTATTCATCGGCCAACGCCTCCTCGCCGTTTTCCGGCGCTTCGTCCAGCGCCGCTTCCAGCTGCTGATAACGGTACATATCGCGATACCAGCCCGGCTGCGCCGCCAGCGCCGCCGGATCGCCGCGCTGCGCTACACCGCCGTGCTGCATCACCAGGATCTCGCTGGCTTCGGTCAATGCCGACAGCCGGTGCGCGCTGATGATCACCGTGCGATCTTGCCCCCAGCTGCGCAGGTTGTGCAGGATTTGGTGTTCGGTACGGCCGTCCACCGCCGACAGCGCGTCGTCGAGGATCAAGATCTCTGCATCCAGCAGCAGCGCACGCGCAATGGAGATGCGCTGTTTCTGCCCGCCCGACAACATCACGCCGCGTTCGCCCACCTCGGTGTCATAGCCTTGCGGCAGCCGCAGAATGTCCTCATGGACGCTGGCCAGCCGCGCTGCCTGTTCGATCTGCGCCTGCGTCGCGCCCGGATGGCCCAGCGCGATGTTGTTCGCCACGGTATCGGAGAACAGGAACGGCGTTTGGCTCACCACCGACAGTCGCGAACGCCAGTCGTCGAGTTTGACCTGCGGCAACGGCAGGCCGTGATAGCGGATCTGCCCTTGGTCGACGTCGAACTGACGCTGGATCAGCGACAACAGCGTCGATTTACCGGCCCCGGTCGGCCCGCACAGCCCCAGCATTTGCCCTGGTTTCAGCGTCACCGCCACATCGTGCAGCGCCGGATGTGGGTTTTCCGGGTAGTGGAACGCGCGGATATCCACGTCCAGCACGCCGCGCCCGGCCGGCAGCGCCTGTGGGCCATCCTGCACCGCCGGCGCCTCATCAAGCAGGCTGCGGATGCGGCTGTAGGCCGCGCTGCCGCGTTCGACGATGTTGAACATCCAGGCCAGTGCCAGCATCGGCCAGATCATCAGGCCGAGATACATCACAAAGCTGGTCAGTTGCCCGAGCGTCAGCGAACCGTTCACCACCATCCAACTGCCGCCGCCAATGGCCAGCAGGTTAGACGCACCGATGGCGATATAAATGGTCGGATCGAAGCGCGCATCCACCCGCGCCACGTGCATGTTCTTGGCCCCGGTCTGCGCCGCCACCTCGGCGAAGCGGTTGGATTGGTGATCTTCCAGCCCGAAGGCCTTGATCATGCGGATGCTGGTCATGCTTTCCTGCGCCTGATCGTTCAGGCTGGAAAACGCCGCCTGTGCCGATTTAAAGCGCTGGTGCAGCTGATCGCCGTAATATTTGATGGCGATCGCCATCAACGGCATCGGGATCAACGCCAGCACTGTCAGTTGCCAGCTGATTTGGGTGCTCATCACCACCAACACCACCAACCCCATCACCAGCGAATCCACCAGCGTCAGCACGCCTTCACCGGCGGCGAATACCACGCGATCCACGTCGTTGGTGGCGCGCGCCATCAGATCGCCAGTGCGGTGACGCAGGTAAAACGCGGGGTTTTGCCGGCTGAGCTGACGGTAAAAGTTTTCGCGCAGCTCGACCGCGAGCTGGTAGGACGCGCCGAACAGCAACACCCGCCACACATAGCGCAGCAGGTAAACGACGATCGCGGTACCGATCATCAACCCGAGCCAGGCCATCAGCACGCCGGTGGACATCTGTTTTTCGGTGACGCCGTCCACGATGATGCCGACCAGCTTAGGCGGCAGCAGTTGCAGGATGGCGATGACGATCAGCAGCACCACCGCCCCGAGGTAGCGGCGCCACTCCCGGCGGAAGTACCAGCCGATTTGAGCAAATAATCTCACGCAGTTTGATTCCAGGGTTTTATGGGATTTGTCTCTTTTTCTGCTTCAGCAGAGCAGGATACCACCGTTGAGCCGCCCGTCCGGTGAACTTTTCACTCCGGCACCGGCAGCGCGGTGGTGTATTTGATTTTTTCCATGGCAAAGCTCGAGGTGACGTCGATGAGGCCCGGTACGCCGTTCACCAGACGCTTATAAAAGCCGTCGTAGCTTTTCATGTCCGCCACTTCGACCTGCATCAGGTAGTCGTACTCTCCCGCCATGCGGTAAAACGCCAGCACCTCGGGCATCTGGCTGGTCAGCTGCACAAAAGCCTGATACCACTCGCTGCTGTGCTGCTGGGTTTTGATCAGCACGAACGCCGTCAGCCCCAGGCCGAGCTTTTCATTATCCAGCAAGGCCACCCGACCGCGGATATAGCCCTCGTCTTCCAGACGCTTCAGGCGTTTCCAGCACGGCGTCGAGGTCAAATTGACCGCATCCGCCAGCGCCTGCAGCGACTGGGTGCAATCTTGCTGCAGCATGCACAGCAGCTTACGGTCTGTTTTATCTAACATAGCGGCCACCAGGAGAAAAATTTTCTCTCATTAGGCGATTAAACAGGAAAAATGGCAATCCTTTTTTCCCGCCGACAGGCTATGCTACGCCATAAATCAGCCCCCTATTCTGAGGCCAAATCATGACAAACTCTTGGGTAAAATATGCTATCGGTGAAATAGAAGCGGATTTTCAACGCTCCGCCGATACGCACCTGATTCGCCTGAACCTGCCGGCGTTTCCTGGCATCTGCCTGTACCTGAAAGATGAGAGCACCCACCCGACCGGCAGCCTGAAACACCGCCTGGCGCGCTCGCTGTTCCTTTACGGCCTGTGCAACGGCTGGATCACCGAGAACACCACCATCATCGAGGCTTCTTCCGGCAGCACCGCGGTGTCCGAAGCCTACTTCGCTCGCCTGATCGGCCTGCCGTTCATCGCGGTGATGCCGTCCTGCACCGCGCGCCGCAAGGTGGAACAGATCGCCTTTTACGGCGGCCGCTGTCACTTCGTCGATCACGCCGCCCAGATCTACGCCGCCTCCGAACAGCTGGCGAAAGAGCTGAACGGCCACTATATGGATCAGTTCACCTACGCCGAGCGCGCCACCGACTGGCGCGGCAACAACAACATCGCCGACAGCATCTTCCGCCAGATGGCGCGCGAACCCTTCCCGGTGCCGAAACACATCGTAATGAGCGCCGGCACCGGCGGCACCTCCGCCACGCTGGGGCGCTACATCCGCTATCAGGGGCACGACACCCGGTTGACGGTGGTCGATCCGGAAAACTCGGTGTTCTATGACTGCTTCCACCACGGCGATCGCACCCTGATCGGCAGCTGCGGCAGCCGTATCGAAGGCATCGGCCGCCCACGCGCCGAGCCGTCGTTCATCCCGTCGGTGGTCGACAACATGCTGCGCGTGCCGGATGCTGCCAGCGTCGCTACTATTCACTGGCTGGAAGGCGTGCTGGGCCGCAAGGTTGGCGCCTCTACCGGCACCAACGTTTGGGGTGCGCTGCAGTTGGCGAAGCAGATGCGGGAAAACGGCGAGCAAGGATCGATCGTCACCCTGCTGTGCGACAGCGGCGAGCGTTACCTGGATACCTATTACAACCCGGAATGGGTCAGCAACAACATCGGCGATCTGCAGCCGTATCTGGCGCAGCTGGCGGATTTGTAACGCCAGGCGTTAGGTAAAAAAAAAGCCGGGTAGTCATACCCGGCCGGCTGTAAGGAGAACCTCATTCTTCGGGGGAATAGGTGAGGCAAGGTGAACGCAGCCAATGTTGTAAATAGTGGGCCACCGCCTGTTGCTGGCAATGGCCGATAACCGGTAGCTGCGGCAGCAGGGATTTCAGCTGCGGCAGGGCGTTGCCCATCACCACGCCGTGCCCCACCGCCCCCAGCATCTCTTTGTCGTTCATTGCGTCGCCGAACGCCATGCAGTCGGCCATCTTCAGCCCCAGATGGCGGCTCAGCCGGTCCAGCGCCGTACCCTTGTTGCAACCGAGCGGCAACACCTCCAGGCAGTCGTAGGCGGAAAAGCACAGATCGGCCTCACCACCCAGCTGTGCCCGCAGCTGCACCTGCAAGGCCAGCAATTCCTCATGCGGCGCGACAAAACACACCTTGCTGTTGCCGAACGCCGGCAGACGGCGCACGTCGGCCAACTGAAAACGAAAGCCGCTCAGGTGATGCGCCCGCAGCATCTCTTCCGGCACGGGGAATTCGGTCAGCCAACCTTCGTCGCGGAACACATGCATGCTGGCGCAGGTGCGCCAATGATGATGCAGCACCTCTTCGGCGACCGCCGCCGGCAGATCGGTGGCATGCAGCTGTTGGCCGCGGTTGTCATACACCCGCGTGCCATTGCCGGTGATCAGGTAGCCCTGCAGCCCCAGCTGCGCCATGATCGGTTGCGCATCGAGGTAGTGCCGTCCGGTGGCGAACGTCACCACCATCTCCCGTTCCACCAGCTGGTTCAGCACCGCCAGCGTTTCCGGGCCAACCCGGTGATCCGGCATCAACAGCGTGCCGTCCATATCGAAAGCTGCCAGGCGATACATAGAGACCTCTGAATGTGAACGCGATTACAATCACTGCAGTATGGGATGGCATTTGCGGAAGTAATAGTGAACAATTTGAGAAAACTGTTCCGGATTTCTACTCATGCGCCTGGTTCACCGTCTCAGCCAATATCAACGCCTGTACCATCAACTCGGCAGCGCGCCGGTCGCCGTGACCATCGGCGAACTGGCGGCGATGTTCTACTGTAGCGAGCGGCACGCCCGCACGCTGGTGCAACAGCTGCAGGATCAAGGCTGGTTGAGCTGGCATTCGCAGCCCGGCCGTGGCAAACGCGCTCGCCTGCACTGCCTGAAAACCCCGGATGAACTGCGCGCGCAGCTACTGCAACAGCTACTGCAACAGGGCAACCATCAGGGGGCGCTGGAGATGGCGCAACTCGATCCGCAGCACCTGCAGGATCTGCTCAGCCCGCACCTCGGCGGGCAATGGCAGGCCGGCAGCCCGACGCTGCGCATTCCCTATTACCGCACGCTGGAAGCGCTCGACCCGCTCACGCTGACCGGCCGCGCCGAACAACATCTGGTGTCGACCCTGCACGCCGGGCTGACGCGCCTGGTGACCGGTAACCCGGAACCGCAGCCCGATCTGGCGCACCACTGGCAGATTGACGATCGCGGCCTGCGCTGGCGCTTCTTTCTGCGCAGCCAGCTGCGCTGGCACAACGGTGAACCGCTGACCGGCCACCAGCTGCTGCAAACGCTGGAAAAACTGCAGCGCCACCCGCGTAGCCAACCCAGCTTGGCCAACGTCGCGAACATCAGCCTGCCGCATCCGCTGTGCATTCAGTTTGATCTGCAGTTGCCGGACTATTGGCTGGCCCACCGGCTGGCGGAGCTGCCTTGTCTGATGACCCATCCGGAGCTGCCGGCCATCGGCGCCGGCCCGTTCAAACTGACGTTGAATGAACCGCAGCTGGTGCGGCTAGAACAGCACGCCGGTTACCATCTGCAGCATCCGTATCTGGACACCATCGAATACTGGATCACCCCCGATCTGCCCACCGCCGGCGCCGACGCCAGCTGCCAGCATCCGGTGCGCATCACCATCGGTCAGCAAGACGATTTGGCGCAGGCCCGGCCGGTACAGCGCAGCATGAGCCTGGGCTGGTGTTATTTGGCGCTGAACCTGCGCCACGGCGTGCTGAGCGAAGCCCAGGGGCAAAAGCTGCTGATGCTGATCCAGCAGTCAGGCCTGCTGAACCATCTGCCGATCCCCAACAGCGTGATCACCCCCAGCCATGAAATGCTGCCCGGCTGGCGCATTCCCAGCCAACAGATTGAAGAAGATGTCCCCCTGCCTGCCCGGCTGACGCTGCTGTATCGGCCGCCGGTCGAGCTGGAAACGGTGACGGTCGCGCTGCAACAGCTGTTGGCGCAGCACGGCTGCGAGCTGGAGGTGCGCTACTACGCCGGCAAGCGCTGGCAAAGCGAGGAACAGATCGCCCAGGCCGACCTGCTGTTGGCGGACAACCTGATCGGCGAAGCGCCTGAGGCGACGCTGGAGAGCTGGCTGCGGCAGGATACGCTGTGGCGCGGCATCCTGACGGAAAGCCGCTGGCAACAGCAACAGGAGACGCTGCAGCAGATCCAGCAGCTGCAGGCGCAGCAACCGCGCTTCGAGCGGCTGCAGGCCTATTACCAACGGCTGATGGCCGCCGCCATCATCACGCCGCTGTTCCACTACCAGTATCAGATCAGCGCGCCGCCGCGCATGCATGGCGTGACGCTGACCGCGCACGGCTGGTTCGATTTTTGCCAGGCGTGGCTGCCGCCGCCGGTGGACGACGCACCGACCTGAGCCGAACCGCCCTGCGCCTGGCGGCCCTTTCTGCTACTATTGTCGCCGCAACGCAATTTTTATCCTGCCGCCCGAATGTGTATCGGGAATGGCCAAAGTCCAAAAAGGTGATTTTATGAAGCGCGCGGTTGTCGTTTTCAGCGGTGGACAAGACTCCACGACCTGCTTGATCCAGGCATTGCAACAGTATGACGAAGTTCACTGCGTCACGTTCGATTATGGCCAGCGCCATCGCGCCGAGATTGAAGTGGCTCAAGAGCTGTCGGTGGCCCTCGGCGCCAAAGCGCACAAGGTGCTGGACGTAACGCTGCTCAATGAGCTGGCCGTCAGCAGCCTGACGCGCGACAATATTCCGGTTCCCGCCTACGATCCCAACCAGAAAAATGCGCTGCCGAGCACCTTCGTGCCGGGCCGCAATATCCTGTTCCTGACGCTGGCGGCGATCTACGCCTACCAGGTGGAAGCGGAAGCGGTGATCACCGGCGTATGTGAAACCGATTTCTCCGGCTACCCGGATTGCCGCGACGAGTTCGTTAAAGCGCTGAACAAAGCGGTGGTGCTGGGCATCGCCCGCGATATCCGCTTCGAAACGCCGCTGATGTGGCTGAACAAGGCCGAGACCTGGGCGCTGGCGGATTATTACCACCAGTTGGATCGCGTGCGGCAGGATACGCTGACCTGTTACAACGGCATCAAGGGTGACGGCTGTGGTGAATGCGCTGCCTGCAACCTGCGCGCCAATGGCCTGATGCAGTACCAGGCCAACCAGGCGGAAGTGATGGCGGCGTTGAAACAGAAGGCCGCTCTGGCCTGAGGCAGTGACGGCGGCAACCTCTGCCGCCCGTGAGTTTACTGCGGGTTTTCCTTCAGCGTGAGCGCCTCCAGGTGCTCGCGCAATTCGCCTTCAATAGGCAGCGCCCGCTGCGTTTTCAGATCGACGCACACGAAAGTCAGCAGCGCGTCGGCCACCGGCGTCCCCGCCGGATCCTGCGTCACCTTTTGGCTCAGCACCCCGCTCTTGCCGTTGAGCTGCACCATCTGGCTGTCGATACGCAGCTTATCCCCCAATACTGCCGGGCTGCGGTAATTGATATTGATGTTCACCACGATGAAAGCGATGTTGTTTTCCGTCATCCAGCGGAACCCGGCCTCGTTTTCCAGCCACTCCCAGCGCGCCTCTTCCAGAAACTCCAGATAGCGGGCGTTGTTAACGTGCTGGTAAACATCAAGGTGATAACCGCGAACTTTGATAAAGGTTTGCATAGGGAACGATCGCTCCTGCCTGGTGATTACAGAAAGAGGGAGCCGCAGAGGCTCCCTCGCCCGTTTGGTCAACGCGCCAAACTGGTAAGACCTGTAAAATGTAGCAGAGGAGTCACGGCCTCAGCGGCATTTTGCCACGCAGCCGCGACCGGGATCACATTTTCAGTCGGGTGCGGTTCTTCTCGAACAGCGCCGGCCCGATGCCCGGCACCTCCTGCAACTGCTCAACCTGGGTGAACGGCCCGTTCTGTTCGCGGTAGCGCACGATGCCTTCCGCCTTCTTCAGACCGACACCGCTCAGAGCCGCTGCGAGCTGTTCGGCGGTGGCCTGATTGATGCTGACCGCCGTCTCTTCGGCCGCCTTGGTCATCACCTGTTGCCCGCCATTGCCCGCCGGTGTTGAGAGCATCGGCGCCGGCGCATCGGCTTTATCCGTCGCGGCGGCTGGCCCCGCGAGGCATAACAACAGCGCGGTCAGCGCCGCTTTGACGTGATGACGGTAACCTGATAACGCTTTTTTCTCTGTATGTTGCATGCTGTATCCTCCTTGTGTGTGACAGCACGGCTACCTTGCCGCGGCGGCGGATATTCAGCAATCGGCGGATATCAGATGTGGAAAAGGCCGCGAAAGCGGCCTTTGTTTGTTGCACTGCGTTGCAGAAAAATGCGGCGATTACTGCGGCTGTTGCTCAGCGGCGCCCATTTTGATTTTGGCTTCTTTACGCAGGCTCGCCAGCAGCGAATCGAAGGAAACGCCGGTCGCGCCCTCTTCCATCTTGCCGACGAAGGTTTTCATTTCGTCTTCCGGCAGCGTGCCTGGCTTCACCGCATCGAGTGCGATCAGCACCACGTTGTCCTGGCGATCCTGCGACATGCCGTACACCGGTTTGCCATCCTGCGGGTGCGGCAGCGCGAACACGCTCTCCACCAGCTGGCTGTCTTCCGGCGCGCGCGCCATCTTCTGCACGGCGCCAAAGCTCAGGCCGGCGGCTTTCATCGCCTCGTCGCCCTTGCCCTGCTTCAGCTCAACCAGCAGCTTCTCACCCTGCAGCTTCGCTGCCTGCAGCGCCTTGTTGCGCTTCACCAGATCTGCCACGCGGTCTTTGACCTGGTCGAACGGCTCGATGCCTTCCGGCTTGTGGCCACTCACGCGCACCACGAAGGCGCGGTCGCCGTCTACGGTGATAACGTCAGAGTTGCTGCCCGGCGCGCCGTTCTCGCCGATCAGCGAGCCATCGAAGATCGCCTGCACGACCGGCTTGAAGTTCAGCGCGGCGGGAATGTTGTCGCGGGTGAACCAGTCGCTTTGCGCCGCTTTCACGCCGGCCGCTTCTTCAGCCGAGGCCAGTGATTCGTTGTCGCTGGTCGCCGCTTCGCTCACCTTCTGCTGCAGCGCGTAATACGCGTCTACCGCTTTCTCCTGCTGCACCTGCTTGGCGATAGCGTCATGCACTTCGCTCAGCGGTTTCAGTTTCTCAGGTTCGATGTCGTTCAAACGCACGATCAGGAAACCGACAGAGGATTTCACCACGCCGGACAGCTGCCCTTTCTCGGTCAGGTTAGCCTGTTTCAGCTCGTCGGCGGTGGTTTCCGGCTCCAGCCAACCCAGCTCACCGCCGGTACGGCGTGAGATGATGTCGGTGGATTTCTCTTTCGCCAGGGTGGCGAAATCGGCACCCTTCTTCAGCTCGTCCAGCGCCGCGTTGGCTTCCGCCTCGGTTTTCAGCTGGATCACGCTGTAGTTTTTACGCTCCGGCTGGCCATAGCTGCTCTTGTGCTGGTCATAGTAAGCGCTGATGTCCTCTTCGCTCACTTTCACCTTGTCCTGCATGGACGCGGCGTCCAGCGGGATATAGCTCACCTTCACCTGCTCCGGAGCGATGAAGCTGTTTTTATTCTGATCGTAATACGCCTTCAGTTCGTCGTCGCCGGCGCTCTGTTTCGCCTGCAGCGCTTTCAAATCGATGGTCGCCAGGCGCACGTCGCGCTCCTGCAGCACCAACGCCGCCATGGCTTGCGATTCGGACGGCAGCACAAAGCCGGAATCGCCGAAGGCCTGGATCACCTGCTGATTGACCAATTGCTGACGCATCGACTGCGCGAAATTGTCGGCGGTGTAGCCCATGCGGCCGATCAGGTCGAGGTATTTGGCGTTATCAAACTGGCCGTTGGTCTGGAAGTAAGGCGCCTTGCGGATGGCGTCCTTGATCTGATCGTCGCTGACCGTCAGGCCCAGTTTCTTGGCGTACTGGTCGAGCAGCATGTTGTCGATCAACTGGGACAACACCTGACGGCGCATCTGCTGCATGTAGCCTTCGTTGCCGGCCAGCGCGGAGAACTGGTCACCCAGTTGCTGCTGCATGCGGCTACGCTCGCTTTGGAAAGCCTGTTCCAGCTGAGCGCGTTCGATCGTCTGACCATTTACTTTCGCAGCATAATCGCCGGAGCCGCCGATCAGGTAGTTACCCACCCCGGTCAGAACGAATGACAGGATGATCAGGGCCAGGATGATTTTGAGCACGACGTGATTGGCAGCCGCGCGTAAATTGTCCATCATAGTGTGACAACACTCCGCTGTGATGTGGATTAACAACCCTTGTGCAGGCGCGTTCCCTGCGACAAAAATAAAAAAAGCGCATCAGTCCGATGCGCCTTGTATCTTACCTTACCAGCACCGCTGCGTCAGGTGATTGTTTATTACAAAACCCTGTTACGCTAAACGGTTAGACGCTAAATCAGTTTACAGCGTCTTTCAGCGCTTTCCCTGCACGGAAGGCCGGTACTTTGGCTGCCGCGATTTTGATCTCTTTACCGGTCTGCGGGTTGCGGCCGGTACGAGCCGAACGTTCACGCACGGTGAAGGAACCGAAACCTACCAGAGCCACGTCATCCCCTGCTTTCAGAGAGTCGGTAACGGAAGCGATTACTGCGTCTAAAGCACGTCCCGCTGCCGCTTTGGAAATATCAGCACCTGCGGCAATCTTGTCGATCAGTTGTGACTTATTCACTCTATCATCCCCTCTAGAATTCTATCGTCGCACCGAAAAATCCCTACGGTTGCGACAGCGCAGCTGTTATATCAATCCCATCGAACCTTGGCAAGCCACCGACTGGGTGGCAAAACGCGGGCCGACAGAGATCTAACTTAGCGGTACAAAAAAATACTGGCAAGTCCGAAATGGCTTGCCAGTATAAGTTTTATCAATGGTTTTTGCGATTCGTCACTATTTTGCCGCTACCGGCAGTGCGCCGAAGGCCGGGTTTTGCAACGCAATGTTCAAAACTTCATCGATTCGCTGCACCGGATGAATCTCCAGATCGGCGATAACATTGTCCGGGATCTCTTCCAGATCGCGCTTGTTCTCGTAAGGGATCAGCACGGTTTTGATGCCACCGCGATGTGCCGCCAACAGCTTCTCTTTCAGGCCGCCGATCGGCAACACCTGGCCGCGCAGCGTGATCTCGCCGGTCATCGCCACATCGGCGCGTACCGGGTTGCCGGTCAGGCAGGAGACCAGCGCGGTGCACATCGCGATACCGGCGCTCGGGCCGTCTTTCGGCGTCGCCCCTTCCGGCACGTGCACGTGGATGTCGCGTTTCTCGTAGAAATCGGCGTTGATGCCCAATTTCTCCGCGCGCGCACGCACCACGGTCAGCGCCGCCTGAATCGATTCCTGCATCACCTCACCCAGGGAACCGGTGTAGGTCAGCTTGCCTTTGCCCGGCACGCAGGCGGTTTCGATGGTCAGCAGATCGCCGCCCACTTCCGTCCACGCCAGCCCGGTGACTTCGCCCACGCGGTTTTCGGTATCCGCACGGCCGTAATCGACGCGCTGCACGCCCAGGTAATCCTTCAGGTTGTCGCCGTTGATCTCGATATGCTTGAGCTTCTTGTCCATCAGCAACGTTTTCACCGCTTTACGGCACAGCTTGGAGATTTCACGCTCCAGGCTACGCACCCCGGCTTCGCGGGTGTAGAAGCGAATGATGCCGATGATGGCGCTGTCGTCGACCGTCAGTTCGCCTTTTTTCAGCGCGTTGCGCTCAAGCTGCTTCGGCAGCAGGTGCTGCTTGGCGATGTTGAGCTTCTCGTCCTCTGTGTAACCCGACAGGCGGATCACTTCCATACGGTCCAGCAGCGGCGCAGGAATGTTCATCGAGTTCGAGGTGGCAACGAACATCACGTCGGACAGATCGTAATCGACTTCCAGGTAGTGGTCGTTGAACGCCACGTTCTGTTCCGGATCCAGCACCTCCAGCAGAGCGGAAGCCGGATCGCCGCGCATGTCGGAAGACATCTTGTCGATCTCATCCAGCAGGAACAGCGGGTTCTTCACCCCAACCTTAGCCATCTTCTGGATCAGTTTGCCTGGCATCGAACCGATGTAGGTACGACGGTGACCGCGGATTTCCGCTTCGTCACGCACGCCGCCCAGCGCCATGCGCACGTACTGGCGACCGGTCGCTTTGGCGATCGACTGCCCCAGTGAGGTTTTACCCACGCCCGGTGGCCCCACCAGACACAGGATCGGCCCCTTGATTTTGCTGACGCGGCTCTGAACCGCGAGGTACTCGAGGATGCGATCCTTGACGCGCTCAAGGCCGTAGTGATCGGTATCGAGCACTTCCTGCGCCTTGTTCAGGTCTTTTTTCACCTTGCTGCGCGCATTCCACGGCACCTGCAGCATCCAGTCGATGTAGCCGCGCACCACGGTCGCTTCCGCCGACATCGGCGACATCATCTTCAGCTTTTGCAGTTCCGCTTCGGTTTTCTCGCGCGCCTCTTTCGGCATTTTCGCCGCATCGATCTTGCGCTTCAGCGCTTCGTGCTCGTCCGGCGCGTCGTCCATTTCGCCCAGTTCTTTCTGAATCGCCTTCATCTGCTCATTCAGATAGTACTCGCGCTGGCTCTTCTCCATCTGCTTCTTGACGCGGTTGCGGATACGTTTCTCAACCTGCAGCAGGTCGATCTCCGATTCCATCATCGCCATCAGGTATTCCAGACGCTCGGTGATGTCGGACATCTCGAGCACCGACTGCTTGTCGCTGAGTTTCAGCGGCATGTGGGCGGCGATGGTGTCCGCCAGGCGCGCGGCGTCGTCGATGCTGTTCAGTGAGGTCAGCACCTCCGGCGGGATTTTTTTGTTCAGCTTGATATAGCCTTCAAACTGATTGATCGCGGTGCGCACCAGCACTTCCTGCTCGCGCTCGTCGATCGATGGCGACTCCAGGTATTCCGCCTGCGCGGCGAAATGCTCACCGCTGTCGGACAGCGTAGTGATGCGCGCGCGCTGCAGCCCCTCGACCAGCACTTTTACCGTGCCGTCCGGCAGCTTCAGCATCTGCAGGATCGACGCTACGGTGCCAACCGAGAACAAGTCGTTAATGCCAGGTTCATCCGTTGAGGCCTCTTTCTGTGCCACCAGCATGATCTTCTTATCGTGATCCATTGCGGCTTCGAGGCACCGAATCGATTTTTCCCGGCCAACAAATAACGGGATCACCATGTGCGGATAAACCACCACGTCGCGCAATGGCAGGACGGGGATTTCAATGCGTTCGGAACGCTCAGGGTTCATAGAGCTCTCTCTTAGTTTAATTTCCGCCAGGTTGAGGGGGAATCTCATGAGACGCAAGCATCTAACGTTTCATAAAATCTGGTTAATGAGTATATGGGGATGAATCTCTTACATTCAACGGCAAGAATGCAGGAAAAAGAAATGGGGGATGAAATCCCCCATTTTGCTGATAACGCTCTGGTTTGACTGGCTAATTATTCGCCAGATGCCTGGGCTTCCGGCTTGCCGTAAATCAGCAGCGGCTTGGATTGGCCGGCGATCACCGACTCGTCGATCACCACTTTGTCTACGCTGTCCATCGACGGCAGATCGTACATGGTGTCGAGCAGCGCGCCTTCCACGATGGAACGCAGGCCGCGGGCGCCGGTTTTGCGCGCCATGGCTTTCTTGGCAATGGCGTTCAGCGCTTCGTCACGGAACTCCAGCTCCACGCCTTCCAGGTTGAACAGCGCCTGGTACTGCTTGGTCAGGGCGTTCTTCGGCTCTTTCAGGATCTGAATCAGCGCGTCTTCGCTCAGTTCGCTCAGGGTCGCCACGACTGGCAAACGGCCGATGAACTCAGGGATCAGCCCGAATTTGATCAGGTCTTCCGGTTCGGCCTGCAGCAGCAGTTCGCCTTCGGTCGCCTTCTCGGACTCGCCCTTGACGGTCGCGCCGAAGCCGATGCCGGAGCCGGTGTTGACGCGCTGACCGATCACCTTATCCAGGCCGGCAAATGCGCCGCCGCAGATAAACAGGATCTTGGAGGTATCGACCTGCAGGAACTCCTGCTGCGGATGCTTGCGCCCGCCCTGCGGCGGAACCGCGGCGATGGTGCCTTCAATCAGCTTCAGCAGCGCCTGCTGCACGCCTTCACCCGAGACGTCACGCGTGATCGACGGGTTGTCGGACTTGCGGGAAATCTTATCGATTTCATCGATATAAACGATGCCGCGCTGCGCTTTTTGCACGTCATAGTCACATTTTTGCAACAGCTTCTGGATAATATTTTCCACGTCCTCGCCCACGTAACCGGCTTCGGTCAGCGTGGTGGCGTCGGCCATGGTGAACGGCACGTCCAGGAAACGCGCCAGCGTTTCCGCCAGCAGGGTTTTACCGCTGCCGGTCGGGCCGATCAGCAAGATGTTGCTCTTGCCCAACTCGATACCGTTGCTGGTATCGCCGTTGCGCAGGCGTTTGTAGTGGTTGTACACCGCAACCGCCAGCACTTTCTTCGCCTGCTCCTGGCCGATGACGTAGTCATCCAGGTGGTGGCGGATTTCATGCGGCGTCGGCAGCGCACTGCGCTCACGATGCGGGGCAACTTCTTTAATCTCTTCGCGAATAATGTCGTTACACAGATCGACACATTCATCGCAGATATACACTGACGGCCCGGCAATCAGCTTACGCACTTCATGCTGGCTTTTGCCGCAAAAAGAGCAGTACAGCAGCTTTCCTGAACCGTCTTTGCGCTTATCTGTCATCAGTCAAACCTCTTCTTTAGTCTTGTCCCGCAGGAAAATCACGGCGGCAGTGCGCCCAAACTCATATCGGGAACGCCGAGGGGCTACAACAGAGCGAGCCCCTGCCCACTCTGATTACTATAGTCCATCGGCGCCGCGTGGTTCTAGCTGCGGTGTGTCAGAATGCCGTCAACCAGGCCGTATTCCACGGCTTCTTCCGCGGTCATAAAGCGATCGCGCTCGGTGTCGCGTTCGATCTGCTCCAGCGGCTGGCCAGTATGCTCGGCCATCAGTTCGTTCATGCGCGCTTTCACCTTGAGGATTTCACGCGCGTGGATTTCGATGTCCGTCGCCTGGCCCTGGTAGCCGCCCAGCGGCTGGTGAATCATCACGCGCGAGTTCGGCAGGCAGAAACGCTTGCCTTTGGCGCCGGCGGTCAGCAGGAAGGAGCCCATCGAGCACGCCTGGCCCATACAGATGGTGCTGACGTCCGGCTTGATGAACTTCATGGTGTCGTAAATCGACATGCCCGCGGTAATTACCCCACCCGGCGAGTTGATGTAGAGGTAAATGTCTTTTTCCGGGCTTTCCGCTTCGAGGAACAGCATTTGCGCCACGATCAGGTTGGCCATGTGATCTTCCACCTGGCCGGTCAGGAAAATGATGCGCTCTTTCAGCAGGCGGGAATAGATGTCGTAAGAACGCTCCCCGCGTGAAGTCTGCTCTACCACCATCGGCACCAGCGCCATGTTCGGTGCAAATTGATCTCGTTCGCCACTGTATGACATTACCGTCTCCTAATAGAAATTGCCTTGGCGGCCAGGGTGTCACCCTAATACGCCGATTCTACTTGAGAACGGCCATGATGACTATGCTCAAGCATTCGACCCGCGCCACACGTACCCGACGGTTATTTCATCCCGCGCACTTTGGCAAACAGCCCCAGAATTATTCTTTACAGATTGGGGGAGCCCGGCGCGATTTCAAGCCCAGAGGCCGATTTTCTCCGCGCGCCGAAAACGATGCCGTTAATCTGACCGTTATCATGCCAGCCAGTTCCCCAGGCAACAGGGTAAATATAGTGCATATTGCCCCGTTTAACCTGAGATTAATCAGCAACGTGGCAAAAAGAAAAGCCCGCAACCTGAGGTTGCGGGCTTTTTCATCGGGCGCCGGTTCGCCAGGCGAAACCGGGGGCGCCGTTCATTGCGCCCGGCACGCCGGCATTACGCCTGTTGAGTCTGGTTCATCAGCTCGCTGAAGGTAGTGGCTTTTTCTGTCACTTTCGCTTTTGCCAGCAGGGCTTCAACCGCTTGCTCTTCCAGAGCCACGTTGCGCATGTTGTTCATCAGCTCTTTGTTTTTGCTGTAGAACTCGATGACTTCGCTTGGATCTTCGTAGGCAGAAGCCATTTCTTCGATCAGCGTCTTCACGCGGTCTTCGTCAGCTTTCAGATCGTTGGTGCTGATCACTTCGCCCAGCAGCAGGCCAACCACTACGCGGCGTTTCGCTTGCTCTTCGAACAGCTCGCGTGGCAGTTCCAGCGCTTGCTTCTCGTTGCCGCCGAAACGCTGTGCAGCCTGACGACGCAGTACGTCGATTTCGCCGTCGATCAGGGCAACTGGCACGTCGATTTCGTTCGCGCTCACCAGGCCATCGATCGCCTGAGACTTGATACGGTTACGCACGGCGCCTTTCAGCTCGCGCTCCATGTTCTTGCGAACTTCGGTGCGCAGGCCGGCAACGGAACCGTCCGCCACGCCGAAACGTTTGATGAACTCTTCGGTCAGTTCCGGCAGTTCGCGCTCTTCAACTTTCTTCAGCACGATAGCGAATTTGGCCGCTTTGCCCTTCAGGTTTTCCGCGTGGTAATCTTCCGGGAAGTTCACGTCGATGGAGAACTCTTCGCCCGCTTTGTGACCGACCAGACCTTCTTCGAAGCCTGGGATCATGCGGCCCTGGCCCATTGCCAGCACGAAGTCAGACGCTTTGCCGCCTTCGAACTCTTCACCGTCGATAGAACCGGTGAAGTCAACGGTCACGCGATCTTCAGCTTCCGCTGCGCGATCGGTTTCTTTCCAGGTCGCCTGCTGCTTGCGCAGGGTGTCCAGCATCGCGTCGACGTCTTCGTCGTTCACTTCGACCACAGGTTTTTCAACTTCGATGTTTTCCAGGCCTTTCAGCTCAACTTCTGGATACACTTCGAATTCAACGGCGAAAGTGAAGTCTTCACCTTCTTTGTACTCGCCCGGCACGTAGTTTGGTGCGCCGGCCGGATTAATCTTTTCTTTGATGATCGCATCAACGAAGCTGCGCTGCATCGCTTCGCCCAGCACGTCCTGACGAACAGAAGCGCCGTAACGCTGTTCCACGATGTTCATCGGCACTTTACCTTTGCGGAAGCCGTCGATACGCACGCTTTTCGCTGCGTTGATCAGCTCTTTCTTCACCGCCTGCTTGATAGTATCAGCCGGTACAGTAATAGAGAGACGGCGCCCAAGGCCTTGAGTGGTTTCTACTGAAACTTGCATCTTGTTACCTCAAAAAAATCACAGTGCTCGGTCAACTCCGTTCCAAGAACCAGGACGGCTACAGATAAGAACCGAGTTCCCTGATGACAGAAGCGTCCCGAAACCATTCCGGAAAAATAAGACGCGACATTATAGCGGCGCATGCGTGGCGAGTCGAGGAAAGCTAGGCGGCGCAGGCGCGCTAAAACTCACACTTTTGCCGATTCGATCGCCAAAAGGCCGCCAAAACAGACCGAACGTTGGCCACATTGCGCGTCGGCCGTGTCGTCGTCAAAAACAGAAACGGCCCGCAGGCCGTTTCAAAATTCGTCAGTAGTAATACCCTAATTCAAGGGCAAAGTTCCACTGATACCTGAAAATTTCCCCCTCAGGCCAGCGTCCCAGCGCCGCGGCACGGCGGCGAGGCCGGCACGGTATCCTGCAACCCTTCCCACTCCTTGAGCGTATAGGTGTGCAGCGCCAGCGCGTGTACGCCATCGGCCAACTCTTCCGACAATACCCCGTAGATGGAGCGGTGACGCGTCAAAAAACGTTCGCCGACGAAGCGATCGCTGACCAATACCACTTTGAAATGGCTTTCTGAACCCGCCGGAACGTTATGACGATAGCTTTCATCAACGACTTCCAGATACGCGGGCTCAAACGCCGCCCTTAACTTTGCTTCTATTTGCTCGCGAATCATAGGATCTCCTTACAACACCGGCAGAGGACCGTGCCCATCTAGTTCAATATTAGCCGGTTTTCCCCCGTTTAGACCATCGCAGGGACAAATTTCTCTTTTCTGCGGTCAAATGATGAGCGCTATCCCCGTCGCTTGGGGGATTATCCGATTGAGCGGGACAAAAAAGCGTGTTTTTATCAACGGCAGGTAAAAATTTGTCACTCTGGCGCCTTCCGCGCTTCCACCGCACGGCGGCGATGCTATGATGTCGGCAATTTGTTGTCGGCTATCCCACTCTGATTATTGCTAAATCCATCGAGAATGAGACAGAAAACATGTTAAAGAAACTTTGTCTTCCTTTGCTGGCCGCCCTGCTGCTGGCCGGCTGCGCAACCAGCAGCAACACCCTGAACGTCACGCCGAAAATCGTTCTGCCGCAGCAGGATCCTACCCTGCAGGGCATCACCGTCAGCATCAACGGTGCGGATCAGCGTACCGACCAGGCGCTGGCCAAGGTAAACCGCGACGGCCAGTTGGTCACGCTGACGCCATCGCGCGATCTGCGTTTCCTGCTGCAGGAAGTGCTGGAGAAACAGATGGGCGCACGCGGCTACATGATCGGCGCCGACGGCCCGGTGGCGCTGCAGATTGTCGTCAATAACCTGTACGCGGACGTCTCCGAAGGCAACCTGCGCTACAACATCACCACCAAAGCCGACATCTCGATCATCGCCCAGGCGAAGAACGGCAACAAGCAGGTGAAGAATTACCGCTCGACCTATAACGTGCAGGGCGCCTTCACGGCGACCAACGAGAAGATCACCGACGCCGTCAACTCCGTGCTGGGCGACGTGATCGCCGACATGGCACAGGACACCAGCGTCAACGATTTCATCAAGCAAAACGCGCGCTAATCACCGCACCTTGCGCCGCCCGGCGGATCGGGCGGCACAGACAGGGAACTCATGTCGAAACACTATCTGAACATCTTCACCCAGCGTAACTCCGCCATTCTGCTGCTGCTGGGCTTCGCGTCGGGTCTGCCGCTGGCATTGACCTCCGGCACGCTGCAAGCCTGGATGACCGTCGAAAATATCGATCTGAAAACCATCGGCATCTTCTCGCTGGTGGGCCAGGCCTACGTCTTCAAATTCCTCTGGTCGCCGTTCATGGACCGCTATACCCCGCCGTTCCTCGGGCGACGACGCGGTTGGTTGCTGATCAGCCAGATGCTGCTGGTGGTCGCGATCGTGGCGATGGGCTTCATGCAGCCCGCGCAGCACCTGTGGTGGTTGGCGGCGTTGGCGGTGCTGGTGGCGTTCTGCTCCGCCTCGCAAGATATCGTGTTCGACGCTTATAAAACCGACCTGCTGAAAGCCGAAGAGCGCGGCACGGGTGCGGCGATATCGGTACTGGGTTATCGGCTGGCGATGCTGGTTTCCGGCGGCCTGGCGCTGTGGCTGGCGGATCGCTATTTCGGCTGGCAAGCCACCTACTGGCTGATGGCCGGGTTGATGCTGATCGGCGTGGCGGCCACGCTGCTGGCGCCGGAGCCGGACGAAAGCATCCCGGCGCCGCGCACTATGGAACAGGCGGTCGTCGCGCCGCTGCGCGATTTCTTCGGCCGCAACAACGCCTGGCTGATCCTGCTGCTGATCGTGATGTACAAAATGGGCGACGCCTTCGCCGGCAGCCTGAGCACCACGTTCCTGATCCGCGGCGTGGGGTTCGACGCCGGTGAAGTCGGACTGGTGAACAAAACCCTCGGCCTGTTCGCTACCATCGTCGGCGCCCTGTTCGGCGGTGTGCTGATGCAGCGTCTCAGCCTGTTCCGTGCGCTGATGCTGTTCGGCGTCCTGCAGGCAGTCTCCAACCTCGGGTATTGGATCCTGGCGGTGACCGACAAGAGTCTGCTCACCATGGGCAGCGCCATCTTCCTCGAAAACCTGTGTGGCGGCATGGGCACCGCGGCCTTCGTGGCACTGCTGATGACGCTGTGCAACCGCTCGTTCTCCGCCACTCAGTTCGCGCTGCTGTCGGCGTTGTCCGCCGTAGGACGCGTCTATGTCGGCCCGATCGCCGGCTGGTTCGTCGAAGCCCATGGTTGGCCGCTGTTCTATCTGTTCTCGATCGCCGCCGCCCTGCCGGGCTTGCTGTTGCTCGGCATCTGCCGCCAGACGCTGGAACACACCCAGCAGCATGGCGACTTTATGCCGCGCACCGAGTTTTCAGAATCTTACCGTTGGGCTCTGCGCTTGCTGGCGCTAGGCTGTTCGTTGCTGGGTCTGTGGTTGCTGTTGCTGATCGCCAATGCGCTGGACTGGGCACAGGCACCGCTGTTGGCCGATCGGCTGCTGCAGGTCGGCGCCGCGCTGAGCCTGCTCGGCGTCGCAATGGGCAGCACGCTGGATTACTTGGCGTTGCGCCGCACCCGTTTGGCATAACCTGACCGGCCGGCGATTTCGCCGGCCGAAAAAAAAACGATCCGAGGATATATTTATTTCGCTAAAAAAAGATAATCGGCGCGGAAATTATTTTTTTATCCGACTGCGGCGCTCGGAAATAAAATTAAATTCACCTTTAAGACACAATTATTTTACATTAAATAAACCTTTTCTGCGTATTTCCCCGCCGCGCATTTCTTCGCCAAATTCATCATACCTTTAGTTTTCCTTAACATACGGGCTGCTCGTCACGATTCAGCGTGCCAACGCGTTGTTGTCATTAGTAAATTGTCACGTAGGGTTACATCTGTGACCCCCTTAACAGAAAGTGTCAACAAGCCGCTGACACTCCCTTAAGCATGTTTACAGTACTGCAACCTTCCCGTAAAATGCCCGCACACATGAAACGACAATTGAGCCTTTGTTATTGAGGTCGTTAGATGAGACTTAAGAAATACAATAAAAGTATTGGGATGCTGTCATTAATCGCAGCCACTGTATTGCTCAGTGGTTGCGATATGGTTTTGATGAATCCCAAAGGAGCAATTGGTGTTGAGCAACGGACACTGATTATCACTGCAATCGCGTTGATGTTGATCGTGGTGGTGCCAGTTATCTTCATGGCGTTCGCCTTTGCCTGGAAGTATCGCGCTTCCAACAAAGACGCCAAGTACAGTCCGAACTGGGCCCACTCCAACAAGATCGAAGCGGTCGTCTGGACCATTCCTATCATTATCATCGCCATCCTTGGCACCATTACCTGGAAGACTACCCACGAACTCGACCCGTTCAAGCCGATTGTCACCGACAAGAAGCCGATGACGATCGAAGTGGTGTCGCTCGACTGGAAATGGCTGTTCATCTACCCGGAACAAGGCATTGCGACGGTTAATGAGCTGGCTTTCCCGAAAGATGTTCCAGTCGAATTCAAGATCACCTCTAACTCGGTAATGAACTCGTTCTTTATCCCGCAGTTGGGTGGACAGATTTATGCGATGGCCGGCATGCAGACCAAACTGCACCTGATCGGCAACGAAGCCGGTGCCTACAAGGGCATCTCCAGCAGCTACAGCGGCGCAGGCTTCTCCGGTATGAAATTCACCGCGATCGTTACCCCGACCGAAGGCGACTTCGATCAGTGGGTGGCCAAGGTGAAGGCATCGTCTAAAAACCTGAACACCACCGACGACTTTAACAAACTGGCAGAGCCGAGTGAAAACAACCCGGTTGAGTACTTTGCCGCTGTCAAACCGAATTTGTTCAAAGAAACAATTGCCAAATTCATGGGCGACATGGATATGCACAAGGGCGCTGGCGCGCACGAAGGCATGGACATGAGCCAAGGTATGGACATGGGTGAACATGCTGCTCACGCCGGAGCCGAGGAATAACTGATGTTGGGAAAATTAACACTTGATGCGGTTCCGTACCACGAACCGATCATCATGGTCACCGTAGCCGCAATTATTGTCGGGGGCCTGGCAGTGCTGGCGCTGCTGACCTATTTCGGCAAATGGAAGTGGCTGTGGAGCGAATGGCTGACTTCGGTCGACCATAAAAAAATTGGTATCATGTACATCGTCGTGGCGATGGTCATGCTGCTGCGCGGCTTCGCCGACGCCATCATGATGCGTAGCCAGCAGGCGTTGGCGTCCGCCGGCGAAGCCGGGTTCCTGCCGCCGCACCACTACGACCAGATCTTCACCGCGCACGGCGTTATCATGATCTTCTTCATGGCGATGCCTTTCGTGGTCGGCCTGATGAACGTCGTGGTGCCGCTGCAAATCGGTGCGCGCGACGTTGCCTTCCCGTTCCTGAACTCCCTGAGCTTCTGGTTCTTCGTGGTGGGCGTTGTGCTGATCAACATCTCCCTGGGGGTCGGTGAGTTCGCTCAGACCGGTTGGCTGGCGTATCCGCCGCTGTCGGGTAAAGAGTACAGTCCTGGCGTCGGGGTCGATTACTGGATCTGGAGTCTGCAGATTTCCGGTCTGGGTACCCTGCTGACCGGCGTGAACTTCTTCGCCACCATTCTGAAGATGCGCGCCCCTGGCATGCCTCTGATGAAGATGCCGGTGTTCACCTGGGCGGCACTGTGTACTAACGTCCTGATCATCGTTTCTTTCCCAATTCTGACCGTCACCATCGCGCTGCTGACCCTGGATCGCTATCTGGGCACCCATTTCTTCACCAATGATATGGGCGGCAACATGATGATGTACATCAACCTGATTTGGGCCTGGGGTCACCCAGAGGTGTATATCCTGGTTCTGCCGGTGTTCGGCGTGTTCTCCGAAGTCACCGCAACCTTCTCCAGAAAACGCCTGTTCGGCTATACCTCACTGGTATGGGCAACCATCGCGATTACCGTTCTGTCGTTCATCGTCTGGCTGCACCACTTCTTCACCATGGGGTCCGGCGCGAACGTTAACGCCTTCTTCGGTATCGCCACCATGATCATTTCCATCCCGACCGGGGTGAAAATCTTCAACTGGCTGTTCACCATGTATCAGGGCCGTATCAAGCTCAACTCCGCGATGCTGTGGACCGTTGGCTTCATCATCACCTTCTCCGTGGGTGGTATGACCGGCGTTCTGCTGGCGGTACCGGGCGCGAACTTCGTGCTGCACAACAGCCTGTTCCTGATCGCTCACTTCCACAACGTCATCATCGGCGGCGTGGTGTTCGGTTGCTTCGCGGGCCTGACCTACTGGTTCCCGAAATCCTTCGGCTTCACGCTGAACGAAAAATGGGGCATCCGCGCGTTCTGGTTCTGGATCATCGGCTTCTTCACCGCCTTCATGCCGCTGTACGCATTGGGCTTTATGGGCATGACCCGTCGTATCAGCCAGAACATCAACCCTGAGTTCCACCCTCTGCTGCTGGTTGCAGCCGGCGGTGCGGCGCTGATCGCCTGTGGCATCCTGTGCCAGCTGACCCAGATCTTCGTCAGTATCCGTGACCGCGAACAGAACCGCGATCTGACCGGTGACCCATGGGGTGCTCGTACTCTGGAGTGGTCAACCTCGTCTCCACCGCCATTCTATAACTTTGCCGTAGTGCCACAGATCCATGACCGTGATGAGTTCTGGGACATGAAAGAAAAAGGCGAAGCGTATAAGAAACCGGCTAAATACGAACCGATTCATATGCCTAAGAACACCGGCGCCGGCGTTATCATCGCCTTCTTCAGCCTGGTATTCGGTTTCGCAATGATTTGGGAAATCTGGTGGATGGCTCTGGCCGGCTTCATCGGTATGATCGTTGTCTGGATCGGCAAGAGCTTCGATCACGATGTTGACTACTATGTGCAGGTTGATGAAATCGAGCGCATTGAGAACCAACACTACGAACAAATCCGTAAAGCAGGCGTGAACCATGTCAACTGAAACTCTGACCAATCATAACGCAGCCCATGCAGAGCATGGGCACCACGACGCAGGAGAGACCAAAGTCTTCGGATTCTGGATCTACCTGATGAGCGACTGTATTTTGTTTGCGAGCTTGTTCGCGACTTATGCAGTCCTGGTGAACGGGACCGCTGGCGGTCCCTCAGGCAAAGACATCTTCGACCTGAAGTTTGTCCTGGTCGAAACTTTCCTGCTGTTGTTCAGCTCCATCACCTACGGCATGGCGATGATCGCCATGAACAAAGGTAAAGTTGGCGGTGTAAACACCTGGTTGTTCCTGACCTTCCTGTTTGGTCTGGGCTTCGTGGCGATGGAAATCTATGAATTCCATCACCTGATCGCCGAAGGCTTCGGTCCGGATCGCAGCGCGTTCCTGTCCAGCTTCTTCGCGCTGGTCGGCACCCACGGTCTGCACGTGACTTCTGGCCTGATTTGGATCATCGTGCTGATGATTCAGGTGAGCAAGTTCGGCCTGACCGCGACCAACAAAACCCGCCTGATGTGCCTGAGCCTGTTCTGGCACTTCCTGGACGTGGTCTGGATCTGCGTATTTACCGTTGTCTACCTGCTGGGGGTTATGTAATGAGCCATTCATCCCATGAAACCTCTCACGGCGGCGCAAGCCACGGCAGCGTGAAGTCATACCTGATCGGCTTTATCCTGTCGATCATCCTGACGGTAATTCCATTTGCGATGGTAATGAACGGCTCCGCCTCTCATTCCACCATCCTGGCGGTTGTTGTCGGTATGGCGGTTATCCAGGTGATTGTTCACCTGGTTTACTTCCTGCACATGAACACCTCATCGGAAGAGCGCTGGAACCTGGTGGCATTGCTGTTCACCGCTATGATCATCGGTATCGTTGTTGTAGGTTCACTCTGGATTATGTACAACCTCAACATCAATATGATGGTCGATTAAGAGCTGAGCTGCACGTGATGATTAAGCAATACCTGCAAGTCACTAAACCAGGAATTATTTTCGGCAATTTAATTTCTGTCGTCGGGGGATTCCTGCTCGCTTCCAAAGGGAGCATCGACTATCCCCTGTTTCTCGCCACCCTGGTGGGTGTCTCGTTGGTGGTCGCGTCGGGCTGTGTGTTTAACAACTACATCGACCGCGACATCGACAAGAAAATGGAGAGAACGAAGAATCGGGTGCTGGTAAAAGGCCTGATCGCGCCGAGTGTCACCCTGGTTTATGCGACCGCTTTGGGTATTGTGGGCTTTGCGTTGCTGTATATCGCAGCCAACCCGCTGGCCATGTGGCTGGCGGTGATGGGCTTCGTGGTTTATGTCGGCGTTTACAGCCTGTACATGAAACGCCACTCGGTCTACGGCACGCTGATCGGCAGCCTGTCGGGCGCCGCGCCGCCGGTTATCGGCTACTGCGCGGTGACCAACGAGTTCGACGCCGGCGCGTTGATCCTGCTGGCTATCTTTAGCCTGTGGCAGATGCCGCATTCTTATGCGATCGCTATCTTCCGCTTTAAAGATTACCAGGCGGCCAACATTCCGGTGCTGCCGGTGGTGAAAGGCATTTCCGTCGCCAAGAACCACATCACGGTCTACATCCTGGCATTTATGATCGCCACGCTGATGCTGACCCTGGTTGGTTATGCCGGCTACAAGTACCTGATCGTCGCTGCGGCGGTGAGCGTATGGTGGCTGGGCATGGCGCTGCGCGGTTACAAGACCGAAAACGACAGCGTCTGGGCGCGTAAACTGTTCGTGTTCTCCATCGTCGCCATCACCTCGCTGAGCGTGATGATGTCGATCGACTTCAGCGCCACGGCGGCGCCTGAAGCGCTGGTGACCTACGTTTGGTAAGCCAAATCATCTGTGAATGGGCCGCTTTTGCGGCCCATTTTATTTGTCACGCCGAAAAGCGGTCAAACTGTAATATCTGTTAAACAACATTCGATTTACCCCCCCTGCCCCGCACACTAAAATGACGCAGCTTTACAGAAATCATGCCATCAGGCGCTGTCGCAACGTCTGATGGCATGGTTTTTACCGAGGTTTGATGTGAACGATAATTCAATGACCCCGCAGGAGCGCCGCGCCACCTGGGGATTGGGCACCGTATTCTCCCTGCGCATGCTCGGCATGTTTATGGTACTGCCGGTGCTAACCACCTACGGCATGGCGCTCAACGGCGCCAGCGAAGCGCTGATCGGCATCGCCATCGGCATTTACGGCCTGGCACAGGCGGTATTTCAGATCCCGTTCGGCCTGGTGTCCGATCGCATCGGCCGCAAGCCGCTGATCGTCGGCGGCCTACTGATCTTTGCCCTCGGCAGCGTGATCGCCGCCGTCACAGACTCTATCTGGGGCGTGATCCTCGGCCGCGCGTTGCAAGGCTCCGGCGCCATCGCCGCCGCGGTAATGGCGCTGCTCTCCGATCTGACCCGCGAGCAGAACCGCACCAAAGCGATGGCGTTCATCGGCGTCAGCTTCGGTATCACCTTCGCCATCGCCATGGTTCTGGGCCCCATCATCACCCATGCCTTGGGCCTGCATGCGTTGTTCTGGATGATCGCCGTGCTGGCGCTGGCCGGCATCGTCATCACTCTGGCAGTAGTACCTTCCGCCGACACCCATCTGTTGAACCGCGAGTCCAGCATCGTGCGCGGCAGCTTCCGCAAAGTGCTGAGCAACTCGCGCCTGCTGAAGCTCAACTTCGGCATCATGTGCCTGCATATCCTGCTGATGTCGAGCTTCGTGGCGCTGCCGCTGGCGATGGAGAAAGCCGGGCTGGCGGCCAGCGAGCACTGGATCGTCTACCTGGTGACCATGCTGGTGTCGTTCGCCGCCGTGGTGCCGTTCATCATCTATGCCGAAAAATATCGCCGCATGAAGCAGGTGTTTATGGGCTGCGTGGCGGTGCTGTTTTGCGCCGAAGTGCTGCTGTGGCTCTCCGGCGCTCATCTATGGGGCATCATCGCCGGCGTGCAGCTGTTCTTCATGGCCTTCAACGTGATGGAAGCCATTCTGCCTTCACTGATCAGCAAAGAATCACCGGCCGGCTACAAGGGCACCGCGATGGGGGTCTACTCCACCAGCCAGTTTATCGGCGTGGCGATCGGCGGCAGCCTCGGAGGCTGGCTGTACGGTTTGCAGGGGGCGGGCTTGGTGTTTATCGCCGGCGCCGTGCTGGCCGCAGTCTGGTTCCTGGTCAGCAGCACCATGAAAGAGCCGCCGTATGTCAGCAGCCTGCGCATTACGCTGTCGGAACTGGCGGTGAAGGATTCGGCGCTGGAAAGCCGCCTGAAGGCACAGCCCGGTGTGGCCGAGGCGATAGTCGTGCCGGAAGAGCGCAGCGCCTACGTCAAGGTGGATACTAAGCAGACCAATCGCGGTCAGCTGGAAGCGCTGGTCAATTCGCTGTAAAGAATCAGGGCCGGCAATGCCGGCCCCGTAGAGATTAATCGCGGAAGTTCTTGAACTGGAACGGCTGCCCCAGATCGCCGCCGCGCACCAGCGCCATCACGCTCTGCAAATCGTCGCGTGACTTGCCGGTCACCCGTACTTCTTCACCCTGGATCTGCGCCTGCACCTTCAGCTTGCTGTCTTTGATCAGCTTGACGATTTTCTTCGCCACAGAGGTTTCAATCCCCTGCTTCAGCTTGGCTTCCACGCTGTAGGTTTTGCCGCTGTGGGTAAACTCTTCCGGGATCTCCAGCGCAGCGCCGTCGATGCTGCGCTTGCTCAGCTTTTCGCGCAGAATGTCGAGCAGCTGTTGCACCTGGAAATCAGACTCGGTGGCAACCTTGATGCTTTGGTCTTTCTCGTTTAGCTCAAAGCTGGCCGGCACGTTGCGAAAATCCCAGCGGGTACCGAGATCGCGGGTAGCGTTCTCAACGGCGTTACGCACTTCCTGCATATCAATTTCGGAAACGATGTCGAAAGATGGCATACTTCTTCCTCCTGAATGAGTGCCTAATAGCTTAGGCGATTTTGATGCCGAGCATGATAACCGCTTTGCCGCCTCAGACAAAATCTGCTGAACGCACGCAGGGATAGCGCTTCGGGCTGCCATAAAGCCTATAGTTAATTCACGGTAATTGAGCGGTATTCCCGTGTTTCCAAGGAGACTGAATGAAAATAACCATTCTTGGTTGCGGCGCGCTCGGACAACTGTGGCTCTCCCGGCTGTATCAGCAGGGCCACGATGTACAGGGATGGCTAAGAGTGCCACAGCCTTTTTGCGCAGTGAACGTGATAGAGCCGGAAGGCGTCTCGTTCAATCGCAATTTGCCCACCAACGATCCGGAGCATCTTGCGCAAAGCGAGCTGCTGCTGGTGACGCTAAAAGCCTGGCAGGTGTCCAGCGCGGTCAGCGCGCTGCTGCCGAAGCTGAACCCCCACTGTGCTATTTTGCTGCTGCACAACGGTATGGGCACCCAGGAAGAGCTGCCGCCGAACGGCCAGCCCATCCTGCAGGGCACCACCACCCACGCTGCGCGCCACGAAGGCAGCACCATTATCCACGTCGCCACCGGCATCACTCACATCGGCCCAACCTCGCCGGCCGCCCAACACCTCAGCCACCTGGCGGAAGTGCTGCATCAGGCGCTGCCTGACGTCGCCTGGCACAACAATATCGCCTCGGCCAACTGGCGCAAGCTGGCGGTCAACTGCGTGATCAACCCGCTGACGGCGCTGTACGGCTGCCGCAACGGCGACCTGCAGCGTTACCCGGAACAGATCGAAACGCTGTGCCGTGAAGTCGCTAGCGTGATGGCGATGGAGGGCTACCACACCTCCTGTGAAGGCCTGATGCAATACGTGATGGACGTGATCCACAGCACCGCCGACAACATTTCGTCGATGCTGCAGGACATCCGCAGCCAGCGGCACACCGAGATCGACTACATCACCGGTTACCTGCTGCGCCGCGCGCGCAGCCACGGCCTCACGCTGCCGGAGAATGCGCGGCTGTTTGAATTGATTAAACGAAAGGAAAATGAATATGAGCGTATCGGCGCTGGTCTGCCTGGCACCTGGTAGCGAAGAAACCGAAGCCGTCACCACCATCGATCTGCTGGTGCGGGCGGGCGTAAAAGTCACTACCGCCAGCGTTGCCGGCGACGGCGAGCTGACTATCGTCTGTTCGCGCGGCGTCAAGCTGCTGGCCGACGCGCCGCTGGTGGCGATCGTCGATGAACCGTTCGACGCCATCGTGCTGCCCGGCGGCCTGAAAGGCGCGGAATGCTTCCGCGACAGCCCGCTGCTGGTGGAGAAGGTGCGGCAGATGCATCTGCAGGGCAACATCGTCGCCGCCATCTGCGCGGCGCCGGCGCTGGTGCTGCAACACCACGATCTGTTCCCGATCGGCAACATGACCGGCTTCCCGGGCCTGAAAGACCAGATACCGGCGGATAAATGGATGGAGCGCCGCGTGGTGTACGACGCCCGCGTCAACCTGCTCACCAGCCAGGGGCCGGGCACCGCGATGGAGTTCGCGCTGAAGCTGATAGACCTGCTGCTTGGTAAAGCCAAGGCGGCGGAGATCGCCGCGCAGCTGGTGCTGATCCCGGGGATGTACGACTTCCGCGACTGAGCGGCTTGCCGATAAAAAAAGGGCTGAACATCGGTTCAGCCCTTCTCGTTGATGCCGCTCCGTGCGTTACGGGCGATAAACCTTCACGTTGTTGAAGCCCTGCTCCAACAGGTACAGCGCCTGCAGGCGGCTCATCACGCCGCGCTCGCAGTACAGCAGGTAGGTTTTGCTCTGGTCCAGATTACCAAACTGGGTGCTCAGCTTGTAGAACGGCAGCGCTTTCACTTCAACCTGTTCCAGCTGCAGCGGTTTCTCTTCCTGCTCGTCGTTGGAGCGGATATCCAGGATCACCTCGTCGGCGCCGAAGGCCGCGACGGTTTCCACCTCGGTCACCTGTTCCTGCGTCTGTTCGGCGATAGAGCGGATATCAACGTTCTTCGCCTCGCTCACCACGCGGTCAAGAATGCTGAAATCGAAGTGGCTCTCTTCCTCTTCGATCTTGGCCTTGACGGCTTTTACCGTCGGGCTCTTCGAAATCACACCGCAATATTCCGGCATGGTTTTGGCGAAGTCTTCAGTGCCGATTTCGCGCGCCAGCTTGATGATGTGCTCTTTATCGTGCGAGATCAGCGGACGCAGGATCAAGGTATCGGACGCATTGTCGATCAAGCGCAGGTTGGTCAGCGTCTGGCTGGAGACCTGCCCCAGCGCCTCACCGGTCACCAGCGCCTGCACGCCGTAGCGTTCGGCCACTTGCGAAGCGGCGCGCACCATCATGCGCTTGAGCACCACGCCCATCTGGCCATCGTCGACCTTCTCCAGGATCTCGCCCACTACCGGTTCGAAATCGATGGCGACGAAGCGCACCTTGTGCGAGCTGGCAAAACGGTTCCACAGGTAGTGCGCCACCTGTTTCACGCCAATCTCGTGCGCGGCGCCGCCCAGGTTGAAGAAGCAGAAGTGCACGCGGCAACCGCGACGCATCAACATATAGCTGGAGACGCCCGAGTCGAAACCGCCGGAAATCAGCGACAGCACGTCTTCCTGGGTGCCGACCGGGTAACCGCCGATGCCTTCGAGGCGGCGTTTGACCAGCATCAGCTTGTCGTCTTCAATCTCCAGATTTACCGTGACCTGCGGGCGGGTCAGGTTAACGCGCGCGCTCTCGATATGCTGGTTCAGGCCGCCGCCGACGTAGCGCTCCACGTCCTGCGAATTGAACGCCTGCTTGCCGCGGCGCTTGACGCGCACGCAGAAGGTTTTGCCTTCCAACTGGGCGCGGTAGGCTTCCAGCGTCTGCTCGAAGATGTGGTGGATGTCGGTATAAGCGCGGTCTTCCACTTCCAAAATATGGTGGATGCCGGGAATGCGCGTCAGGGCGTCGGCGATGATCGGCCGCTGGTTTTCATCTTTGGCGCGAACTTCGATATGATCCCAGTGACGGACGACCGCCAGCGTTTCATCATACTGCTTCAGGACGTTGCGAATATTGGTCGAGAGAATCTTGATAAAGCGCAAGCGCACAGATTGGCTCTTGATGGTGATTTCCGGGAACAATTTAATGATAAACTTCATGGCGGTCTTTGTTGTCAGATAAGAATTACGGCGCGGAGTATATCACCATATCGCCGTGCTCTGCGCACAAAACCACACATGAGCGCCATGATTTGCTAATCAAGATCCGCTAGGATAGGCTCTGGCGCCACGGTTCACATGATGACGTAAAAAGAAAATTATGCCGAAAAAACCAGCACAATCAGCCAGTACAGAGCAAACTGCCAGCTTTGAAAGCGCCCTCGGCGAGCTGGAAAGCATCGTGACGCGTCTGGAGTCAGGCGAATTGCCGCTGGAAGACGCGCTGAACGAGTTCGAACGTGGCGTACAGCTGGCGCGTCAAGGCCAGCAGAAACTGCAACAGGCGGAACAGCGTGTGCAGATACTCCTTAACGACAGCGCCGACGATGCGGCGCTGACGCCTTTTACACCGGATACCGAGTAACCGACATGTCTGAGATCGCCCCATCGGCCGCTTTTGCCGATCAAATGCAGATTTTCCGCCAGCGTGCCGATCGCGCGCTGTTGGACTTCATCGCCCCGCTGCCGTTCAACGACGGCAACATGGTGGCGGCGATGCGTCACGGCGCCTTGCTGGGCGGCAAGCGCCTGCGGCCATTCCTGGTCTACACCACCGGCCAGATGTTCGGCGTGTCGCTGAGCAACCTGGATGCGCCGGCGGCAGCGGTAGAATGCATTCATGCCTACTCGCTGATCCACGACGATCTGCCGGCGATGGACGACGACGATCTGCGCCGCGGCCAGCCGACCTGCCACATTAAATTCGGCGAAGCCAACGCGATCCTGGCCGGCGATGCGCTGCAAACGCTGGCGTTTTCGATCCTGGCCGATGCCGAAATGCCTGACGTGGCGTTGCGCGATCGGCTGGCGATGGTCTCCGAACTGGCGACCGCCAGCGGCGTAGCCGGCATGTGCGGCGGCCAATCACTGGATCTGGAAGCCGAAGGCAAGCGCGTCGATCTGCAGGCGCTAGAGCAGATCCACCGCCACAAAACCGGCGCGCTGATCCGCGCGGCGGTGCGCTTGGGCGCGCTGAGCGCCGGCGAAGCCGGGCGAGCGGCGCTGCCGCAGCTGGATCGTTACGCCGCCGCGGTCGGCCTGGCGTTCCAGGTTCAGGATGACATTTTGGACGTTGTCGGCGAGACTGAGAAAATCGGCAAGCGCCAGGGAGCGGACCAACAACACGGAAAGAGTACCTACCCGGCGTTACTCGGGCTTGACAGCGCGAAAGCAAAAGCGTGGGATCTCTATCAGGAAGCATTAGCTGCATTGGACACTTTGGCAGCGCAATCTTATAACACAGCGCCATTGCGAGCGTTAGCCAGCTTCATTATTGAACGCGACAATTAACGTGTGACGTTAACTCCTCTGATATGAGTATCGAATGAGTCTTGATATAGCCAAATACCCAACCCTGGCGCTAGCGGAAAACCCCGAGGAACTCCGCTCGCTGCCCAAAGAGAGCTTGCCGAAGCTGTGCGATGAGCTGCGGCAATACCTGCTGAACAGCGTCAGTCGTTCCAGCGGCCACTTTGCCTCCGGGCTGGGTACCGTCGAACTGACGGTGGCGTTGCATTTCGTCTACAACACGCCGTTCGATCATCTGGTGTGGGACGTCGGCCACCAGGCCTACCCGCACAAAATTCTGACCGGTCGTCGCGACCGCATCGCCACCATTCGGCAAAAGAACGGCTTGCACCCCTTCCCGTGGCGCGCCGAAAGCGAATACGACGTGCTGTCGGTCGGCCACTCATCGACCTCGATCAGCGCCGGCCTCGGCATGGCGGTGGCGGCAGAGCGTGAAGGCAAAGGCCGCCGCACGGTGTGCGTGATCGGCGACGGCGCCATCACCGCCGGCATGGCGTTCGAAGCGATGAACCACGCCGGCGACATCAATCCGGACATGCTGGTGGTGCTGAACGACAATGAGATGTCGATCTCGGAAAACGTCGGCGCGCTGAACAATCACCTGGCGCAGCTGCTGTCCGGCAAGCTTTACTCCACCCTGCGCGAAGGCGGCAAGAAAGTGCTGGCCGGCGTGCCGCCGATCAAGGAGCTGGTGAAACGCACCGAAGAGCACCTGAAAGGCATGGTGGTGCCGGGTACGCTGTTCGAAGAGCTGGGCTTCAACTACATCGGCCCGGTAGACGGGCACGACGTACAGGGCCTGGTCGCCACGTTGAAAAACATGCGCGATCTGAAAGGCCCACAGCTGTTGCACATCATGACCAAGAAAGGCCGTGGTTACGCGCCGGCGGAGAAGGATCCGATCAGCTTCCACGCGGTGCCGAAGTTCGATCCCGCCAGCGGCACGCTGCCGAAAAGCGCCGGAGGTCTGCCGACCTATTCGAAAATATTCGGCGACTGGCTGTGTGAAACCGCCGCCAAAGACAGCTCGCTGATGGCGATCACGCCGGCGATGCGCGAAGGCTCCGGCATGGTGCAGTTCTCTCGCGACTACCCGCAGCAATATTTCGACGTGGCGATCGCCGAGCAGCACGCGGTCACTTTCGCCGCCGGGCTGGCGATCGGCGGCTACAAGCCGGTGGTGGCGATCTATTCCACCTTCCTGCAACGCGCCTACGATCAGCTGATCCATGATGTGGCGATCCAAAACCTGCCGGTGATGTTCGCCATCGATCGCGGCGGCATCGTCGGCGCCGACGGCCAGACCCATCAGGGGGCGTTCGATCTGTCGTTCATGCGCTGCATCCCGACCATGGTGATCATGACGCCAAGCGACGAGAACGAATGCCGGCAGATGCTGTATACCGGCTATCACTATAACGACGGCCCGAGCGCCGTGCGCTATCCGCGCGGCACCGGCACCGGCGCTGCGCTGGAGCCGCTCAGCCTGCTGCCGATCGGCAAAGGCGTGGTGCGCCGTCAGGGGGAAAAGATCGCCATTCTCAACTTCGGCACCCTGCTGCCGGAGGCCGCGCAAGCGGCGGAAGCGCTCAACGCCACGCTGGTCGACATGCGCTTCGTCAAACCGCTGGACGAGCAGTTGGTGCTCGAACTGGCCGCCAGCCATGAAACGCTGGTCACGCTGGAAGAAAACGCGATCATGGGCGGCGCCGGTAGCGGCGTTAACGAACTGCTGATGGCCAAACGCCGCCCGGTGCCGGTGCTGAACCTCGGCCTGCCGGACAGCTTCGTCTCGCAGGGCAGCCAGGAAGAGCTGCGCGCCGATCTGGGGCTGGACGCCGCCGGCATTCAGCGCCAAATCGAAACCTGGCTGGCGCAGTAATCAGCCCCCGCGCCTGAAAAAACGCCTCCGCTCTCGGGGGCGTTTTCGTTTCCGCCCTTCGGGATCCGCGCTACAGTTACTGTCTGAGCTGTGAATGGGAGGCAAGCATGAAGTACCTGAAACTGGGCAACACCGATCTGAACGTCTCGCGCATCTGCCTGGGTTGCATGACCTACGGCGAACCGAACCGCGGCAATCACGCCTGGACGCTGCCTGAAGAGAGTAGCCGTCCGCTGCTGAAACAGGCGCTGGAAGCCGGCATCAACTTTTTCGACACCGCCAACAGCTATTCCGACGGCAGCAGCGAGGAGATCCTCGGCCGGGCACTGCGCGACTATGCGCGCCGCGAGGAGGTGGTGATCGCCACCAAGGTGTATTTCCCGCTGAGCAACCTGGAGCGCGGTTTGTCGCGCGCCAAGATCATGCAATCCATCGACGACAGCCTGCGGCGTCTGGGCACCGACTATGTCGATTTGCTGCAAATCCATCGCTGGGATTACGAAACGCCGCTGGAAGAGACGCTGGAAGCGCTGCACGACGTGGTGAAAGCCGGTAAGGCGCGATACATCGGCGCCTCCTCGATGTACGCCTGGCAGTTCGCCAAAGCGCTGTATACCGCCGATCTGCACGGCTGGACGCGCTTCGTCAGCATGCAGGATCAATACAACCTGATCCAGCGCGAAGAAGAGCGCGAGATGCACCCGCTGTGCGCCGCCGAAGGCATCGCCGTGCTGCCGTGGAGCCCGCTGGCGCGCGGCCGCCTGACCCGCCCCTGGGGCGAAACCACCGCGCGGCTGGTTTCCGACCAGTTCGGCAAGAGCCTGTACGAGGAAACCGAAGGCATTGACGCCATTATCGCCGAGCGCGTCGCCAGCCTCGCCGACGAACGCGGCGTGTCACGCGCGCAGATCGCGCTGGCCTGGCTGCTGAACAAGCCGGCGGTCAGCGCACCGATCGTCGGCGCTTCGCGCAGCGAACAGCTGGACGACGCCATCGCCGCAGTCGATTTGAGTTTGTCGCCGCAAGAGGTGGCGGAACTGGAGACGGCTTACGTGCCGCACCGGGTGACAGGGTTTGAATAAAGAGAAGCGGGCGCGAAACAGCGCGCCCGTCTGTCAGAACAGCCCGATCGGCCAGTGGTGCCCAATCAGGTAGATGATGCCGGCGGACAGCACGCCGGCGATGATATCGTCGACCATAATACCCATGCCGCCATGCACGTTGCGGTCGAACCAGCGGATCGGCCACGGCTTCCACATATCCAGAATGCGGAAGATGACGAAACCGGCGGCGACCCAGCGCCAATCGTTGACCGGTAACGCCATCAGCGTGATCCACATGCCGACGAACTCGTCCCAGACGATGCTGCCGTGATCGTGCACCTTCATGTCTTTTGCCGTGCGATGGCAAATATAGACACCGATGCAAATGCTGAACATCACCGCCAGCGAGTAAAGCTGCCACGGCAGTTGGATCAGCAGCAGCCAGAACGGGATCGCCGCCAGCGATCCCATGGTGCCCGGCATCACCGGCGACAAACCGCTGCCAAAACCGGTGGCCAGCAGGTGCCACGGATTGCTCATCCGCAGCCGGCGCTTGGCTTCATCCATCGGTGCCCGGCTCCGCGTTGAAATGATCGAAGCCGGCCCAGTCCAGCTCTACCGCCTCATCGTCGCGATAATAGCGAATACCTTCAGACAGCGGGCCAATTTGGCCGATACAGGTGTAGTCGGCTCCGAGGTGGCTCAGCGCCACTTCCAGCGCACCGCGGTTGATCTCCGGCACGGTGAAGCACAGCTCATAATCTTCGCCGCCCGCCAGCGCCCAGCGCAGCGCCTGCTCGGCATCGGCGTGGCTGCTCAGCGCCTGCGACATCGGCAGCTCGTCCAGTACGATGCGTGCGCCACAGTCGCTGGCCTTCAGGATATGCTTCAGATCGGAAATCAGGCCATCGGAGATGTCGATCGCCGAGCTGGCCAGATCGCGCAGCGCCTGCCCCTGCAACACCCGCGGCTGCGGCCGCAGATGACGCGCGACCAGATAATCGCGCGCCGCCGCATCCGTCACCGCCAGGCGATCCTGCAGGATCGCCAGACCGGCGGCGCTGTCGCCCAGCGTGCCGGTCACATAGATCCAGTCGCCGATGCGCGCGCCGCTGCGGGTCAGCGCCCGGCCGGCCGGGATCAGCCCCTGAATGGTCAACGTCATGCTCAGCGGGCCGCGCGTGGTATCACCGCCAATCAGCTGCATGCCGTAATAGTTGAGCTGATCGAACAGGCTGTCGCTGAAGGCCTTCAGCCACGGCTCGTTCACCTCCGGCAGGGTCAGGGCCAGCGAGAGCCACGCAGGATCGGCGCCCATCGCCGCCAGATCGCTCAGATTGACCGCCAGCGCCTTGTAACCGAGATCGGCCGGATCGATGTCCGGCAGGAAGTGAATGCCCGCCACCAGCGTATCGGTACTGACGGCCACCAGCTGTTTTTCCGGCACTGCCAGCAGTGCGCAGTCATCTCCAATGCCCAACTGTACATCCCGGCGCACGCGCTTAAACCGGTCAAAATAGCGGGCAATGAGGTCAAATTCGCCGCATGCCATATCGATATTCCACTAGAAGAAATTAAGGCCGGGAATGCCGGCCTTAATGTTTTACTTTTTCTTGCGAAGGGTTGGCGCCACTTTATCCAGCACCCCGTTCACAAACTTGTGGCTGTCTTCCGCGCCGAAGGTTTTCGCCAGCTCGATCGCTTCGTTAATCGCCACCTTATAAGGGACATCCTCGCGCATTTTCAGTTCAAACAGCGCGACGCGCAGCACCGCGCGCTCCACCTGGCCCAGCTCTTCGAGCTGACGCGACAGGTAAGGCGCCATCAGTTCGTCCAGCATACCTGCATTCACTGCCGCGCCGGACAGCAACTCGCGAAAATAGGCGACGTCAACATCTTTGACATCCTGCTCCGTCAGGAACTGGTGTTCAACATCGGCAAGGTCGTTTTTAGACAACTGCCAAGAGTAAAGCGCTTGAACAGCGCACTCACGAGCGCGGCGACGAGCAGCAGGTTTCACGGAATTCCCCTTAACTAAATTCAGGCTTTAATAGCTTTGATAACATTAATCATTTCAAGTGCGGTCAGCGCGGCTTCAGCGCCCTTGTTGCCCGCTTTGGTGCCGGCGCGTTCGATCGCCTGTTCGATGCTTTCGGTGGTCAGCACGCCAAAGGCAACCGGGATTTCGGCATTCATCGCAACGTTGCCGATGCCGGAGCTGGCTTCGCCCGCTACATATTCGAAGTGCGCGGTGCCCCCACGGATAACGGTGCCCAGCGCGATAACCGCGTCGTATTTGCCGGTTTTGGCCAATACGCTCGCCGTCAGCGGCAGCTCGTAAGCGCCCGGGACCCAGACAACGGTGATGTTGTCGTCAGCAACCTGACCAATGCGTTTCAGCGCGTCGATAGCACCTTCCAGCAGGCTGTCGTTGATGAAATTGTTAAAACGTGCAATTGCGATCGCCACACGGGCATTTGGAGTAGCAACAACACCTTCGATAACTTTCATGGGCTTTCCTTAAAAATGGGTTCAATACCCCGCAGGGGGGCGGATTCTATCATATTCTTTCATCGCCTGCGCGGCGCTTTTGTAAAACCGGCGCGCGGGCGCGAGATTCAGTGTTTCGCCCGCAGGCGCAAACGCAGATCGGGGCCAACCTGACGCACGTCACTAAAGACGAATTCCGGCGCGTCGGCCAGCCGTTCCAGGCCCGGCAGATGACACAGGCCACGGCCATTATCGCCCAACAGTTTCGGCGCGATGTACAAAATGAGCTCATCCACCAGGCCAGCCTGCAGCAGCGCGCCGGCCAGCGTTGCGCCCGCCTCTACCCAGATTGAATTCACCTGGCGCTTGGCCAACAGCATCATCATCACCACCAGATCGATGCCGCCGCCGTGCGCCGGGCAGATAAACTGTTCGACCTCTTGCGGCCAGGCCTGTTCATCCGCCTGCAGGCGCGCCAGCCAGGTAGCGCCCGGCTGCTGCACCACGCGGTGCTGCGGGGTAATGCGATTTTGGCTGTCGAGCAGGATGCGCAGCGGCTGGCGCAGATTTTCGCGCGGATAGAGGCGCTGCGTCTCGGCGTCCAGCTCATCCCAACGCACCGTCAGCGACGGATCGTCCGCCAGCACGGTGGCGCTGGTGCTGAGAATGGCGGCGCTCTGCGCGCGCAGGCGCTGCACGTCCTGACGCGCTTCGGGTGAGGTGATCCACTGGCTTTCGCCGGAGGCCATCGCCGTGCGGCCGTCCAGCGACGCGCCCAGCTTCAGCTGCACATAGGGGAAACCGGTGCGCATGCGTTTGAGGAAGCCCAGGTTGACCGCTTCGGCCTCGGCCAGCATCAGGCCATGACGGACTTCGACGCCGGCTTGCTGCAGCTTGTACAAGCCGCGCCCCGCCACCTGCGGATTGGGATCTTGCATCGCCGCGACCACCCGCGTCACGCCGGCGGCCACCAGCGCATCGGCGCAGGGCGGCGTGCGGCCGTGGTGACTGCACGGTTCGAGCGTGACATAGGCAGTGGCGCCGCGCGCCTTGTCGCCCGCCATGCGCAGCGCGTGCACTTCCGCATGCGGCTCGCCGGCGCGCAGATGATAGCCTTCACCGACAATTTCGCCGTCGCGCACGATAACGCAGCCGACGTTCGGATTGGGCGCGGTGGTGAAACGCCCCAGCCGCGCCAGTTCGAAGGCGCGCGCCATGTAAAATTCGTCGTGATGCATGAAAGATCCTTTAGTCTTGCAGGCGGGCAATCTCTTCACCGAACTCGCGCACGTCTTCGAAGCTGCGGTACACCGACGCGAAGCGAATGTAGGCCACCTTATCCAGCTTTTTCAGCGCGTCCATCACCAGATTGCCGACTAACTTGGTCGGCACTTCGCGTTCGCCGGTGGCGCGCAGTTGGGATTTGATATGATTAAGGGCGTTTTCCACATCGTCCGAGCTGACCGGGCGCTTTTCCAGCGCTTTCAGCATGCCGCGACGCAGTTTGTCTTCGTTGAACGGCTCGCGCACCTCATCGCTTTTAATCACTCGCGGCATCACCAGCTCGGCCACCTCGAAGGTGGTGAAGCGTTCATTGCATACCAGACACTGGCGGCGGCGGCGCACTTGCGAACCGTCCCCCACCAGGCGGGAATCGATGACTTTGGTATCAACGGCGGCGCAGAAAGGGCAATGCATAACACGTCCTGATAAACGTTTTTTATAGATGAATGCAGTTTAACCCGAAGTGCAGCCACAACAAAGGGCGGCGGCCATTTGTTGCGACAGGCGGCGGGAAGGTGGCAGCGATATGACTTTCACCACTATGCGGACTAAGCTTGATAGCAGGAGACTCAGCATAGGAAATCGCCGTCATGACAACCTGTTACCCTAAAATCGCCCTGCTCGCCGCCGCCATTTTGCTGGCGGGCTGCGCGCGCAACACCGCCGTGCCTCAGCTGCGCCATCAGGTCGCCGCGCTGAACCAGAAAGTGAGCGTACTGACCGACCAAACCACCGCACTGGAGCGGCAGAATTTGCTCAATCAGCACTCCGACAATGGCGTCTACCTGCTGCCGGCGGCTCGAAGCGCTGCCCGTTTGCAGAGCAGCATCGGCGAACTGAGCGTTTCGCTGAGCCACATCAAGAGCGAAGCCAACGGCACGCAGGCGCAGCTGCATGTGCGCATCCTCTCACAGGCTACGCTGCCGCCGTTCAACGCGGTGGTGGAATGGGGTCAACTGGATGAGGCCACCGGCCGGCCGCTGACCGCCGAAGCACTGTCGCAACCGATCGCCAGCGCCGACTCGCTGCTGCCGAAACCCGGTCAGGACTTCGAGCTACGCTTCAGCGGCCTGACGCCGGAACAGCTGGGCTATATCCGTCTGCACAGCCTGGTGGCCACCGCCCAGCCGGCGGTGGTGCAGCAACACTGAAATCCGAGGCAAAAAAAAGGAGCGCCGATAGGCGCTCCTTCTCATTTCGCTGAATACTGCGGCGGTTAAGGCAGAATCGAAGGCTGATCCGCGCCCTCTTTTTCCACTTTTTGCTGCAGCATGTGTTCGCGTTTCATCCCCAGCTTCAACGCCAGCGCGGACGCGACGTAGATAGAGGAAACGGTACCGATCGACACGCCGATCAGCATCGCCAGCGAGAAGCCTTGCAGCATCGCGCCACCGAAGATGTACAGCATCAGCACCACCATCAGGGTAGTACCGGAAGTCATCAGCGTACGGCTCAGCGTCTGGGTCAACGACACGTTCATGATCTCGTAAGGCGTACCGCGGCGGATCTTGCGGAAGTTCTCACGAATACGGTCGGAGACCACGATGCTGTCGTTCAGCGAGTAACCGATAACCGACATCAGGGAAGCGACGATGGTCAGGTCAATCTCGATGTGGAACAGCGACAGCACGCCCAACGTGATGATCACGTCGTGCGCCAGCGCGATAACCGCCCCCAGCGCCAGGCGCCATTCGAAGCGGAAACCGACGTAGATCAGGATACAGATCAACGCCACCAGCAGCGCCATGCCGCCGGTTTGCGCCAGCTCGCTGCCCACGCTCGGGCCGACGAACTCGATGCGCTTCACGGTGGCGTTTTTATCCACCGAGTCGTTGATCACGCCGATCACCTTGTTGCCCAGTTCCTGGCCTGCGGTGCCGGTCGCCGGTGGCATGCGCACCATCACGTCGCGGCTGCTGCCGAAGTTCTGGATGATCGGATCCTGGAACCCGGCCTTCTCCAGCGTATCGCGCATCAGGTCAAGGTTAGCCGGCTTCTCCAGGTTGATTTCAATCACCGTACCGCCGGTGAAATCCAGACCCCAGTTAAACCCGCGCACCGACATGGTGACGATCGACGCGACCAACAGCAGCAACGAGATGCCGAAGGCCAAATAGTCCCAGCGCATAAAGTCGTAGACTTTACGGCCGTAGTTGAGTTGCTCAACAGTATAATCCTGTGCCACAACGCACTCCTCAGATAGACAGCTTGTTAATGCGTTTGCCGCCGTAAAGCAGGTTGACGATGGCACGGGTACCGACAATCGCGGTGAACATGGACGTCGCCACACCGATCGCGGTGGTGATCGCAAAGCCTTTGATCGAACCGGTGCCCACTGCGTACAGGATGACCGCGGTGATCAGCGTGGTGATGTTGGCGTCGACGATACTGGAGAACGCGCCTTTATAGCCCTCATGGATTGCCTGCTGAACGGACCTGCCATTCTTCAGCTCTTCCTTGATACGTTCGTTAATCAGTACGTTGGCGTCGACCGCCACCGCCAGCGTCAACACGATCCCGGCAATGCCCGGCATGGTCAGCGTCGCCCCCGGCAACAGGGACATCACGCCGACGATCAGCACCAGGTTGGCGACCAGCGCCGTGGTGGCGATCACGCCGAACTTACGGTACCAGACCACCATGAAGACGATGGACGCCACCAGGCCCCACAGACAGGCTTCCAGACCTTGGGTAATGTTCTGCTGACCCAGGGTTGGACCGATGGTGCGCTCTTCAACGATCTGAATCGGCGCGATCAGCGCACCCGCACGCAACAGCAGCGAAAGCTGACGCGCTTCGTTCGGGTTGCCGATACCGGTGATGCGGAAGCTGTTGCCCAGACGCGACTGAATGTTCGCCACGTTGATCACTTCTTCCTGTTTCACCAGCACAGCGCGGCCATTGGCGTCTTTCTTGCCGCTGTCCTTATACTCCACGAACAGGGTCGCCATCGGCTTGCCGATGTTGTCCTTGGTGAAGTTGGACATCGACGTGCCGCCGGCGCTATCCAGCGAGATGTTAACCTGCGGCTGGTTGTATTCGTCGGTGCTCGAGGTGGAGTCGGTGATGTGGTCACCGGTCAGGATCACGCGCTTGTACAGCACGATCGGCTGGCCATCGCGGGTATATTTCACCTCGGAATCGCCCGGCACGCGGCCGTTGGCCGCCGCAGTGGCGTCCGCATTGGTGTTCACCAGACGGAACTCCAGGGTCGCGGTGGCGCCCAGAATTTCTTTGGCACGCGCGGTGTCCTGAATGCCCGGCAGCTCGACCACGATGCGGTCGGCGCCCTGGCGCTGCACCAGCGGTTCGGCGACGCCGAGCTGGTTGACGCGGTTACGCAGGATAGTGATGTTCTGCTGGACGGCGTATTCACGCGCTTCGCTCAGACGGGCGTCCGTCAGGTTCGCTTTCATGGTGTTGGCGCCGTTGGCGGACAGCACCAGATCGCGCTGACGCGGGCCGATGTAGCTGATGGCCTGGTCGCGAGCCGCATCGTCACGGAAGCGAACTTCCACGCCGTTGTTGTCCAGCTTGCGGATAGACGCGTAAGGAATGCCCTTCTCGCGCAGCTCGCTGCGCAGGGTATCCATGGTCTGTTCCTGCAGCTTGCTCAACGCGGTGTCCATGTCCACTTCCATCAGGAAGTGCACGCCGCCGCGCAGGTCCAGGCCGAGTTTCATCGGTTCTGCGCCCAGCATGGCCAGCCAGGTCGGCGTGGCCGGCGCCAGGTTCAGCGCCACGACGAATTTGTCACCCAGCTCGGTCACCAGCGCTTCGCGGGCGCGCAGCTGAACGTCAGGATCTTTAAAGCGAGCCAGGATAGCGCCATTTTCCAGCGCAATCGACTTGCTCGCGATGTTGTCTTTTTCTAATACGGTACGGACCTGGTCCAGCGTAGTTTCACTGGCGGCAACACCGCGCGCGCCAGTGATTTGTACGGCCGGATCCTCACCGTAGATGTTGGGAAGCGCATAAAGCAGACCGACGAGGATCACGACGATCAACATCAGATACTTCCACAAAGGATAACGGTTTAGCACGGCAATTCCCTTCGGGAAAAAAGATTACAGGGCCTTCATGGTACCTTTCGGCAGAACGGCCGCCACGAAGTCACGCTTGATCATCACTTCCGTGGTGTCGTTCAGCGCGATGGCGATGATGCCGGTGTCGGCCACTTTGGTCACACGACCGATCAGGCCGCCGGTGGTCAGCACTTCGTCGCCTTTACCGATGGAGTCCATCAGCTTCTTGTGATCTTTCGCGCGTTTCTGCTGTGGGCGCAGGATCATGAAGTAGAAGATCAGGCCGAACACCACCAGCATAATGATCAGAGAGTACGGGCTTCCCTGAGCCGGAGCCCCTGCGGATGCGACGGCGTCAGAAATGAAAAAGCTCATTGAAATTCCCTCATTAAGTTATCAATTATTAGATCAAGCGTTTAAAGGCGGAATCGGCTTGCCGATCCGACCATAGAAATCCGCAACAAACTGCTCTAATTTACCCTCTTCGATAGCCTGGCGTAAACCCGCCATCAGGCGCTGGTAGTGACGCAGGTTATGAATTGTGTTCAGTCGAGCACCCAATATTTCGTTGCAACGGTCGAGATGGTGCAAGTAGGCGCGGCTGTAATGGCGACACGTGTAGCAATCACAGTCCTTATCCAGCGGAGAAGTATCATCCTTGTGCTTGGCATTACGGATTTTTACCACACCGTCAGTCACGAACAAATGGCCGTTGCGGGCGTTGCGGGTCGGCATGACGCAGTCGAACATGTCGATGCCGCGGCGCACGCCTTCCACCAAATCTTCCGGCTTGCCGACGCCCATCAAATAGCGTGGCTTATCTTCCGGAATTTGCGGGCAAACGTGTTCAAGAATGCGATGCATATCCTCTTTCGGCTCGCCTACAGCCAAGCCGCCCACAGCGTACCCGTCAAAGCCGATATCCACCAGCCCTTTGACGGAAACATCACGTAAATCTTCGTAAACGCCGCCCTGAATGATGCCGAACAGCGCATTTTTATTTTCCAGCTCGTCGAAACGCTGGCGGCTGCGCTGCGCCCAACGCAGCGACATTTCCATCGAACGCTTGGCGTAGTCCCAGTCGGCCGGGTACGGCGTACATTCATCGAAAATCATCACGATGTCGGAACCCAGGTCATACTGGATTTCCATCGATTTTTCCGGGCTCAGGAACACCTTGTCGCCGTTGATCGGGTTGCGGAAGTACACGCCTTCCTCTTTGATCTTGCGCATCGCCCCCAGGCTGAACACCTGAAAACCGCCGGAGTCGGTGAGGATCGGGCCCGGCCACTGCATGAAATCATGCAGATCGCCGTGCAGCTTCATGATCTCCTGGCCAGGGCGCAGCCACAGGTGGAAGGTGTTGCCCAGCAGGATCTGCGCGCCGGTTTCTTTCACTTCTTCCGGCGTCATGCCCTTGACCGTGCCGTAGGTGCCGACCGGCATAAAGGCCGGGGTTTCCACCACGCCGCGGTCGAAAATCAGGCGGCCGCGGCGTGCGCGGCCATCGGTAGTTTGTAGTTCGTACTTCACAAAGCCTCCAGCATCAGAGAAACAGTCTGATGTCGTTGAAACGGGGCCGCGCCGTGGGCGCAGCCCGGGAAATTAACCGCCGACGGACTCGTTTTCCGCCTGCGGATTACGGCTGATGAACATCGCATCGCCATAGCTGAAAAAGCGGTACTGCTCGGCCACCGCCTGCTGATAGGCGTTCATGGTATTTTTGTAGCCGGCGAAGGCCGACACCAGCATGATCAAGGTCGATTCCGGCAGGTGGAAATTGGTCACCAGCGCGTCGATCACCTGGTAGTGATAGCCCGGATAGATAAAGATGCTGGTGTCGCCGAAGAACGGCGCAATCAGCGCCTCTTTGCTGGCCGCAGCGGCGCTTTCCAGCGAACGCACCGAGGTGGTGCCCACCGCCACGACGCGCTTGCCGCGCGCTTTGCAGGCCAGTACCGCATCCACCACCTCCTGCGGCACTTCGGCGTATTCGGCGTGCATCACGTGATCTTCGATGGTTTCCACGCGCACCGGCTGGAAGGTGCCGGCGCCGACGTGCAGCGTCACGAACGCCATTTCCACGCCTTTGGCGCGCAGCGCCGCCAGCAGCGGTTCGTCGAAGTGCAGGCCGGCGGTCGGCGCGGCGACCGCGCCCGGTTTCTCGCTGTAGACCGTCTGATACAGCTCACGGTCGGCGTCTTCATCCGGGCGAGCGATATAAGGCGGCAGCGGCATGTGGCCGGCCGCGTTGAGAAGGGTGAATACATCGCGTTCGTCGTTGAAGCGCAGCTCGAACAGCGTCTCGTGGCGCGCCACCATGGTAGCGGCGATGCTCTCATCATCCCCCAACAGCAGCTCGGCGCCCGGCTTGGGCGCTTTCGACGCGCGCACGTGCGCCAGCACGCGATGGTCGTCCAGCACGCGCTCCACCAGCACTTCTATCTTGCCACCGCTGACCTTGCGGCCGAACATGCGCGCCGGGATCACGCGGGTATTGTTGAACACCAGCAGGTCGCCGGCTTCCAGCTTATTCAGCAGATCGGTGAATACGCCGTGCGTCAGCGCCCCGCTCGGCCCGTCCAGCTGCAGCAGGCGGCATGCGCTGCGCTCGGCCTGGGGATAGTGGGCAATCAGGGATTCGGGAAGTTCAAACGAAAAATCAGCGACGCGCATGGGTATTCACTTCTTCAATTTAAGGCTGGTTGGTAAAAAACAGGCGGCCTAGTCTAAAGCCGGGGGCGGTCAGCGGCAAGAAATAAGGAGGATTTGCCTGACTTCGGGTATAGTTGAGGGATGAATTTTCTCGCTCATCTTCACCTGGCCATGCTGGCGGACAGCTCGCTGCTGGGCAACCTGCTGGCTGATTTCGTGCGCGGCAACCCCGCCGCCGACTATCAGCCCGAGGTCGTAGCCGGCATCATGATGCACCGCCGCGTCGACGTGCTGACCGACAGCCTGCCGCAGGTGAAAGCCTGCCGCGACTATTTCAGCGCCCCCTACCGCCGCGTGGCGCCAATTACCCTCGACGTGGTGTGGGACCATTTTCTGGCGCGCCACTGGCAGCAGTTGGAGCCTTCACGCGACCTGCACCAGTTTACCCAGGAAGCCCGCAGCCAGATCGAACCTTACCTGCCGCTCACGCCGCCGCGTTTTCAGAACCTGAACGGCTATCTGTGGCCGGAACGCTGGCTGGAACGCTACGCCGAATTGCCGTTCATCGCCCGGGTATTGCAGGGCATGGCCAGCCGCCGTCCGCGCCTCGATGCCCTGGCAGGCTCGTTCGCCGACGTCGAGCGACACTATCATCAGCTTGAAACACAATTCTGGCAGTTTTATCCACAAATGATGCAGCAGGCGAAGGAAAAAACGCTCTGAGGTCAAGCTCAAGCGTTTGAAATTGCAGCGCCTTGCAAGAATTTACGCTTTGCCGCTTGCCCTTTTGTGGGAAAAGGTTATTTTTAAAGCCTGTCAAATTTAATTAATGAATTTAATAGGTAAAAGCTATCTCATCGATTGGTCTTTTGCCCTTTATTCGCCAAGTCGTGGCCCCTATACTGGCCCTTGTTTTTACATCCACCCTTTAACACCTATTACAGGAGTAATTATGGTCCTGGTAACTCGTCAAGCCCCTGACTTCACTGCAGCTGCCGTACTGGGTAGCGGCGAAATCGTTGAAAACTTCAACCTGAAGAAGCACCTGAACGGTAAACCAGCCGTGCTGTTCTTCTGGCCAATGGACTTCACCTTCGTATGCCCTTCCGAGCTGATCGCTTTCGATCACCGCTATGAAGAGTTCCAGAAGCGTGGCGTTGAAGTGGTTGGCGTTTCCTTCGACTCAGAATTCGTCCACAACGCATGGCGTAAAACCCCTGTCGACAAAGGCGGCATCGGTGAAGTGAAATACGCAATGGTTGCTGACGTTAAGCGTGAAATCCAGAAAGCTTACGGCATCGAACACCCGGAAGCTGGCGTTGCGCTGCGCGGCTCCTTCCTGATCGACAAAGACGGCATCGTGCGTGCTCAGGTTGTTAACGACCTGCCAATCGGCCGTAACATCGACGAAATGATCCGTACCGTTGACGCGCTGCAATTCCACGAAGAGCACGGTGAAGTGTGCCCGGCTCAGTGGGAAAAAGGCAAAGCAGGTATGGGCGCTTCCCCAGACGGCGTGGCAAAATACCTGTCTGAAAACGCTGCCAAGCTGTAATTTCAGCCTGATAGTGAATCAACCGGCCCACGCGGCCGGTTTTTTTATGCCCCTTTTTGGGGCAGACCGCCCGCCTTCAGTGCTTTATTTCCCTGTTTCCGCTCACATTTCCCGCCCAGTTCGCCGCGTGAATGCCCATCTGCGGCTACTATCAATAACGCTGGCTCGCGCTTTGCAAGCGAACAGCGGCAAGCAAACACAACACAATAAAAAACTGACAGGGTAGGAATAACTATGTTTTTACAGAAATGGAGCAAACCCCTGACCATGGCGGCGCTGCTGGTCAGCGGCAGCCTGCATGCGGCATCCAACCCAGCGGTGGAAGCCAAAAACGGCATGGTGGTCACCTCGCAGCATCTGGCTTCGCAGGTCGGGGTGGATATCCTGAAGATGGGCGGCAACGCCATCGACGCCGCCGTGGCGGTCGGCTATGCGCAAGCGGTGGTGAACCCCTGCTGCGGCAACATCGGCGGCGGCGGCTTTATGACCGTCCACCTGGCGGACGGCACCGACACCTTCATCAACTTCCGCGAAACCGCGCCGGCGGCGGCCAGCGCCAACATGTATCTGGACGCCGACGGCAAGGTGAAGAAAGACGCCAGCCTGTACGGCTATCTGGCGGCCGGCGTACCGGGCACCGTGCTGGGAATGGAAACCGCGCGTGAGAAGTACGGCAAACTGAGCCGCGAACAGGTGCTGGCGCCGGCGATCAGGCTGGCGCGCGAAGGCTTTGTGCTGACCCGCGCCGATACCGATATCCTCGACACCACCATCGCGCGCTTCAAACAGGATCCCGAGTCGGCCAAAATCTTCCTGCGCCCGGACGGCAGCCCGCTGCAGCCGGGGGACAAACTGGTGCAAACCGATCTGGCCAATACGCTGGAAGCCATCGCCAAAGGGGGAACCGACGCCTTCTACAAAGGCAAGATCCCACAGGCGGTGGAGGCGGCGGCCAAACAGGGCGGCGGCATTTTGACCGCCGCCGACTTCGCCGACTACAAGGTCACCGAAACGCCGCCGATCACCTGCAGCTATCGCGGCTACAAATTCGTGTCGGCGCCGCCTCCCAGCTCCGGTGGCGTCACGCTGTGCGAAATCCTCAACGTGGTGGAAGGCTATGACCTGAAAAGCATGGGCTTCAACTCGGCGGCGGCCATTCACACCATGACCGAGGCGATGCGCCATGCCTACATGGACCGCAACACCTACCTCGGCGACCCGGAATTCATCAAGAACCCGATCGACCGGCTGGTGAGCAAGAGCTACGCCGAGCAGATCCGCAAGAAAATCGTCGCGGACAAGGCCACGCCGTCGGAAAATGTGCAGCCCGGCATGGAACCGCATGAGAAGCCGGAAACCACCCACTATTCGATCGTCGACCATGACGGCAACGCGGTCTCCACCACCTATACCGTCAACGGCCGCTTCGGCGCCGTGGTGATCGCACCGGGCACCGGCTTCTTCCTCAACGACGAGATGGACGACTTCACGGTGAAAGTGGGCGAGAAAAACCTGTACGGGCTGGTGCAGGGCACCGCCAACAGCATTGCCCCCGGTAAGCGCCCACTATCGTCGATGAGCCCGACGCTGGTGACCAAGGACAACAAGATCTTTATGGTGCTAGGCTCGCCGGGCGGCTCACGCATCATCACCATCACCCTGCAGACCGCGTTGAACGTGATCGACCACGGTATGGCGCCGCAGGAAGCGGTGGACGCACCGCGCATCCATCACCAATGGTTGCCGGATGAGGTGTACTACGAACAGCGCGGCGTTTCCGCCGATACGCTGAAGCTGCTGAGCGGCATGGGCTATAAGATGGTCGAGCAAACGCCATGGGGCGCCGCCGAACTGATTCTGGTCGGTTTGCCGGGCGCGGCGGGCGTCAGCCCGGCCAACTCCGGCAACGATTCGGCGGTTTCCGGCAAAGTGCGCGAAGGTTACCTGTACGGCGCCAACGACGTGCGTCGCCCGGCAGGCTCCGCGGTCGGTTACTGATGTAAACGCCTACTCACCTTGATCGCGGGGGCCTTACGGCCCCCGCAGTTCCCTTAGCCTTCATACCGCCACACGGTGGCCGACTCTTCCGCCAGCTGCAGGCGCAGCCCGCCGGCCTTTTCGCTCAACTCTCCCCGCCCTTCCACACGCCGCCACGGGCCGCGGGCCAACAGCGGGTTGTGCGGCAGCTGCGCCTGGCCGCTGCCGTCGCGCTGCAGCGCCACCAACACCTGCTCCTGCTGATACAGACGCACGAACACCAGCGTTTCTCCGCTGGCATACAGCACCTGACAGCCGCCGCGGCGCAATGCCACACTCTGTTTACGCAGCGCCGCCATACGCTGGAACAGCGCCAGCAGCGGCCGCTCCCAGTCACCGACGTCCCACGGGAACGGCTTGCGGCAGAACGGATCGTTGCCGCCGTCCAGGCCAATCTCATCGCCGTAATAGAGACAAGGCACGCCGATCCAGCTCAGCAACCACACCGCCGCCATCTGCATGCGCGCCGCGTTCCCCTGCAACAGCGTGAGGAAACGCGCGGTATCGTGGCTGTCCAGCTGATTGAACTGGATCAGCTGGCGGCCGTGCGGCAGCCCCGCGCGGTAGCCGTCCATCCACTGCGCGCACCCGGCGGCGTCCAGCCGCACCGGGTGATAGGCCACGTCCAGCCCCGCCAAGAACGCCCGCACTGGCAGCGCAAAGCCCATGTAGTTCATCGCCGCATCCTCCACGCCGGCGTGCAGCCAGCGGCGCGCGTCGCCGAAGTGTTCGCCCAATACGTAGGCCTGCGGATTCTCCTGCTTCACCGCCTGATAGATGCCAGCCAGGTGGTGCAGGTTGCCGGTGGCACCGCCGTTCTCCCCCAGCATGTGCACCACGTCCAGCCGCCAACCGTCGATGCTGTACGGCGGGCGCAGCCAGTGGCGCACCACGCTGCCTTCCCCGCGATAGATCGCTTCCGCCACCTGCGGCTCGGCGAAGTTGAGCTTCGGCAGGCTGGCGTTGCCCTTCCAGTCGAGCGCGCGGCCGTCCGGGTAAAAGTTGAACCAGCCGCGATACGGTGAATCGGGGTGGTGACAGGCGCCGTTTTCGCCCTGGCGATGGCGGTCGAACCACGGATGCGAGTCACCGGTGTGGTTGAATACCCCGTCCAGCACCAGTTTCATGCCCACCTTGTGAGTGCTCACTCGCAAACGCTGCAGCGCCGCGTTGCCGCCAAAGTGCGGATCGACCTGGTAATAGTCCTCGGTATCGTACTTATGCACGCTCGGCGCGGTAAAAATCGGGTTCAGATACAGCGCGGTCACGCCCAGCTGCTGCAAATACGGCAGTTTGGCGCAGATGCCGTCCAGATCGCCGCCGTAAAAGGTCGAGGCGGCGTGACGATCCTCCAGCGGATGCTGCCAGTCGCGCCGAATCACCTCGGCACCGGCCGCGTGATGGCGGTAGCTGCCGCTTTGGATGCCGTGCTCGCCGCCGCTGCTGGCGAAGCGATCGGGGAAAATCTGGTAGAACAGCTGATCCGCCACCCACTCGGGGCCATGGTCGGGCTCGTCGACGGCGAACTGCGCCAGCTGGCCCGGCGGCGTTGGCGACCAGCCCTGCGGGCCGAACCACTGCTGGCGATCGGCCCACAGCAGCTTGAAGCAGTAACGCCGCGTCGGCTCGCCCTCATTCAGCGTCAGGCTGGCCTGGTAGCGCCGCATCCCCTCGTAGCGCTGCGCTTTCATCACCAACAGCCACTCTTCGTTGTCCGGTTCGGCGCGCAAAAACACCCGTTCCGGCAGTTCATCCCCCTGTAACCACAGCGTGATATCCAAACGTTGCCCTTGCTTCACCACAAAAGGCGGGACCGGTTGATGCCAGGCGTTAAGCATACTGTTTCTCCTGCTGTACCAAACGAAATCGACGGCGTTCTTCAAGAAGCGAACAATGCCACGTTAAGTGCAACTCCCCCTCCTCTCTGGCCGCAAAACCCAGGGATGAGCCGGGGGGCGGAGACCGAAAAATAACGCTAACTCGATGTAAAAAAAGGTAAACAGGCACAAATCCTTCACGTTACCCCTTAGGCTAACGCGTTTTGAGCTTACAGGATATTTTTTGCGCATTTTTTAAGGAGCGGTAATGCAACAACAGATAACGCGCTGGCTGGAACAGTTTGGTTTGGAATTCGGCGGAGTGATGTCGCTGTTGATGGTATTGGGGTTGATTGTCCTGATCTCGGTGGTGATCCACCTGGTGCTGCACCGGGTGGTGTTGGCCGCCCTTCAGCGCCGCGGCCAGCAATCGCAGCGCGTCTGGCAACAGGCCATCACCCAATACAAACTGTTCCAGCGCGTGGCGCTGCTGCTGCAAGGGGTGATCATCAGCATCCAGGCGACGCTGTGGTTGCAGAGCGGCAGCCAAACCCAGGCGGTGATCGTCACCGCCGCGCAGGTGTGGATCCTCGCCTTCACCCTGCTGTCGCTGTTCTCGCTGCTGGATACGCTGCTGGCGCTGCTGCGCCAAAGTCCGATCGCCAATCAGCTGCCGCTGCGCGGCATTTTCCAGGGCCTGAAACTGGTGGCGGCGATCCTGATCGGCATCATGATCGTTTCGTTGCTGATGGGCAAATCGCCGCTGCTGCTGCTCAGCGGCCTGGGTGCCATGACCGCGGTCTTGATGTTGGTGTTCAAGGATCCGATCCTCGGGCTGGTGGCCGGCATTCAGCTCTCCGCCAACGATATGCTGAAGATCGGCGACTGGCTGGAAATGCCGAAATACGGCGCCGACGGCGCGGTCACCGACATCGGCCTGACCACGGTCAAAGTGCGTAACTGGGACAACACCGTCACCACTATTCCTACCTACGCGCTGATCTCCGACTCGTTCAAGAACTGGCGGTCGATGTCGGAATCCGGCGGGCGCCGCATCAAGCGCAGCCTGAATATCGACACCGGCAGCGTGCACTTCCTGTCGGAAGAGGAACAGCGCCGCCTGCAGCGCAACCCGCTGCTGCACAGCTACCTGAACGTCAAGACCCAGGAGCTGAGCCAGCATAACCAGGAGATCGCCGTCGATCTGGCCTCGCCGCTCAACGGCCGCCGCCTGACCAACCTCGGCACGCTGCGCGCCTATCTGGAAGCCTACCTGCGCGCTCACCCGCGCATTCACCAGAATATGACGCTGATGGTGCGCCAGCTGGCGCCGACGCCGGAGGGCCTGCCGCTGGAAATCTACGCCTTTACCAACACCACGGTCTGGGCGGAGTACGAAAGCATTCAGGCGGATATTTTCGACCATCTCCTGGCGGTGATCGACGAGTTCGGCCTGCGCGTGCATCAAACGCCAACCGGCAACGACCTGCGCGGCATGCTGCGACAAAGCGCGAACGCTTCCTGACGTCGGCTGACGTAACTGTGTCTGCTGGTAATTATTCTCTTTCAATTGCCAGCAGATATCTCCATCCCCTTCTTTTCCCCGGCGAAAACGGCGTTAATGCGCCATCACCTTCACTACCGAGAGGGAAAGCCCTTGCTGAAACGGTTACGTCACCGGCTGTTTACCCTGCTGGCCACCCTGCTGTTTATCGGCTGCCTGCACAGCGCGTCGCTGGATGAAAGCCGCATGCCCCGCAATCTGCAACCTTCGCTGAGTGCACTCAGCAGCAACCTGCAGGACATTCGCGAAGTGCTGGCGCGCTGCGCCGGCGAGGAAGAAGAGGAACGGCTGAACGACGGCGGCGTACGCATCGAAGCGCGCGCCGCCGGGGAGGATGAAGTGGAAGACCAACGCTAAAAAAACACCGGCCTTAGCCGGTGTTTTTCCATTTAGTCTTGCTGCGTCGCCAACGGCGCGCGTTTTTTCTGATGGTTGACCTTGAACCAGTATCCCGCCAGCAGCAATACCACCCAGACCAGGCCGGCGTACAGCGAGACGCGCGTGGTCGGGAAGTAGCCGATCAGGCCGATGATGAACACCAGGAACACGATCGCCACCACCGAGGTAAATACCCCACCGCGCAGTGGGAACGCCAGCTGTTTCACCTGCTCTTTGCTCAGGCTGCGGCGGAAGGCAATTTGCGAGAACAGGATCATGATCCACACCCACACGGTGGCGAAGGTCGCCAGGGAGGCGATCACCAGGAACACGCTCTCCGGCATGATGTAGTTGAGGTATACCGCCAGCAGCAGCGCCAACATCATCACCACTACCGTCACCCAAGGAATGCCGCGCTTCGACACCTTGCTGAACATCTTCGGCGCGTGGCCCTGCTCAGCCATGCCGTGCAGCATGCGGCCGACGCCGAACACGTCGCTGTTAATCGCCGACAGCGACGCGGTAATCACCACGAAGTTGAGGATGCCTGCCGCCACGGTGATGCCCATATGCTGGAAGGTCAGCACGAACGGGCTGCCGTTGGTGCCCACCTGGTTCCACGGGTAGATAGACATAATGACGAACAGCGTGCCGACGTAGAACACCAGAATGCGCCACGGCACCGAGTTGATGGCTTTGGGTATCGATTTTTTCGGATCTTTGGCTTCGCCGGCGGTGATGCCGATAATTTCAATGCCGCCGTAAGCGAACATCACCAGCTGCAGCGACAGGATCATGCCGATAAAGCCGTTGCTGAAGAAGCCGCCGTTCGACCACAGGTTATGAATACCGGTCGGTTGCCCGCCGTTGCCGATACCCCAGATGATGATGCCGATGCCGGCTGCGATCATGATGATGATGGTGGCGACCTTGAAGAACGAGAACCAGAATTCCAGTTCGCCGAATACCTTGACGCTCATCAGGTTGATGGCGCCAATGATCAGCACCACGCTCAGCACCCAGATCCAGTGCGGCACTTCCGGGAACCAGACCCCCATATAGATGCCGAAGGCGGTCACGTCGGCGATGGCGACAATCAGGATTTCAAAGCAGTAAGTCCAGCCGGTGATGTAACCCGCCATCGGGCCGAGGTAGTCCTGCGCGTAGCGGGAAAATGAGCTGGCCTGCGGGTTGTTGACCGACATCTCCCCCAATGCGCGCATGATGATGAAGGCCACGATGCCGCCGATCAGGTAAGCCAGCAGCACGCTCGGGCCGGCCATTTTGATGGCGTCCGCCGAGCCGTAGAACAACCCGGTGCCGATGGCTGACCCCAACGCCATAAAGCGGATATGACGCGTGCTGAGGCCGCGTTTCAGCTTATTGTCGGGGACAGTGGTGGGTGACTGTTGTTGCATGAAAATGACCCATAGTTTTAAACGTAAAAAAGCCACGGACATGTCCGTGGCCCTAGATTAAGCCGGGGGATTATCAGTGCGCGGTCACTTGGGAACGCGTGCACACCCGATCATAAATCGCGACCAGCGCCAGCATCAGCAGCGAAGGCGGCAACCATGCCAACCCCTGCTCCGCCAGCGGCAGGTGAGTGGTCCAGGCCGGCAGCAGCTGCTGGAAGCTGGACGCTTTCACCGCGTCAAGGATACCAAACAACAGGCTGACAAGCATCACCGGCGCGATGATGCGCGGCGCGCTGTGCCACCAACGCAGGGTGAAGCTCAGCACCACCAGCACGATGCACGGCGGGTAAATCGCGGTCAGCACCGGAATGGAGATCTGGATCAGGTGGCTCAGGCCGAGGTTGGACACCACCATCGAGAACAGGCCCAGGATAAACACCAGCGTCTTGTACGAGAACGGCAGATATTGCGCGAAGAACTCGGCGCAGGCGCAGGTCAGGCCTACCGCGGTCACCATGCAGGCGATGAAGATCAGCGCCGCCAGGAAGAAGCTGCCCAAACCGCCGAAGGTGTTCTGAACGTAAGCGTGCAGGATCACCGCGCCGTTGGTGGCGTCAGGCACCAGCGCGCCGCTGCCGGAGCCCAGCTTGAACAGGCTCAGGTAAACCAGCGTCAGGCCCACGCCGGCGATCAAACCGGCCAGAATGGTGTAACGAGTCAACAGACCGGCGTCTTTCACGCCACGTGAACGCGCCGCGTTGACGATAACGATGCCGAATACCAGCGCCCCCAGCGTATCCATGGTCAGATAGCCGTTAACGAAGCCGGAGGAGAAAGGCACGCTCTGGTAAGCCGCCGTCGCCGGGATCGGCGCGCCGGCAGGCCACAGCAGCGCGGCGATGCCCAGTACGGCCAGCGCCACGATCTTCAGCGGCGCCAGCACGTGGCCGACGGTATCGAGCAGACGGCCCGGATACAGGGAGATGCCGATCACTAGCGCGAAGTACACCAGGCTGTAGATGAACAGCGGCATGGTGCCGTCGCCGGTCAGCGGGGCAATGCCCACTTCAAAGGATACGGTGGCGGTGCGCGGCGTGGCGAACAGCGGGCCGACGGCCAGGTAGCAGACGGTCGCCAGCAGCAGGCCGGCGCCGCGGCCGATCGGCGAACTGAGGGCGTCGATGCCGCCGCCGACGCGCGCCAACGCGATGACGGTGATGACCGGCAGACCCACGGCGGTGATCAGGAAGCCCAGCGCTGCGGTCCAGACGTGTTCACCGGACTGCAAGCCGACCATCGGCGGGAAGATGATGTTCCCGGCCCCAACGAATAAGGCAAAGGTCATGAAACCCAGTGCCAGGATATCTTTTGACGTTAAACGATGACTCATACGATGTCGTGTTGCCTGTTCAAATGAAAAAAATGGTCCGATAGCGTGGTGGCGTAACGCCCCACCCGGTTGCCGGCATGCCCTAACGTTGCAGCGCCAAATAAGCACCCTAAACGCAGTCGATCCGGCGTTTATGTCCCTATTCGAAAGTGGCCGCTCATGAAGATGGGCAAAATTTTAGGAGTTATAAAAATGGAGGTTTAATCCGACAACGAGGGCTAAGGTAAACGTTTATAGCGCTTCAAGGCAAGACGCACGGCGAAAAGCAGAGCTATCGACCATATAAACTTTAGCCACCAGTCGATCATATTGGCTATCAATAAATATACACTACATGATTTGTATCATTTTTGAACAGCAGATTCACGAAACGTGAAGCATATATCACTTTACCGCGCGAAAACGCCAATATAAGCCCGATTTTCGCGTGGCACGAGCTTCGTTTGGCCGTGAAAAAAGGCGAAAATTACGTCGCATTTTGTCGGTTATTTCATCATGGCCGGCGCGAGCGGTGGCAACCCAAGCGCCTGACGGGTCTTCTGCAGGGCGCCCGGCGGCAGCGGCAGATAGCCGTCGTGATTGACCAGGCTCTGCCCGGCAGTCGACAGCACGCGGTCGAGGAACGCGGCGGTCAGCGGCTCCAGCGGTTGATTAGGGGCTTTGTTGATGTAGATATACAGATAGCGCGACAGCGGGTAGCGATCGTTGCGCACGTTGGCGGCGGTAGGGGCAACATAGTCCTCTCCCGACTCCGCCAACGGCAGCAGCCGCACGCCGCTGGCGCGAAAACCGATGCTGGCGTAGCCGATGCCGTTGAGCGAACCGGCCACCGCCTGCACCACCGAGGCTGAACCGGGCAGCTCATTGACGCGCGGCATAAAATCGCCGCCGCACAGCGCACGCAGTTTGAAATAGCCGTAGGTGCCGGACGCCGAGTTGCGGCCGAAACGCTGCAGCGAACGCGTCGCCCAGTCGCCACTCAGCCCCAGCTCGCCCCAGCGCGTCAGCGGTTTGCTTTCGCCGCAGCGCCGGGTGGCGGAGAAAATGCGATCGAGCTGCTGCAGATTGAGGCCGCGCAGCGGGTTGTCCTGATGCACTAACACCACCAGCGCATCCACTGCTACCGGCACCGCCAGCGGCGCATAGCCGTAACGGTGTTCGAACGCCGAAACCTCGGCGGCCTTCATCGGCCGGCTCATCGGGCCCAGCTGCGCGGCGCCCGCCGCCAACGCGGTCGGCGCGGTCGACGATCCGGCGGCCTGGATCTGCAGGTTAACGTTGGGATAATGCTGGCTGAAATCCTGCGCCCATAGCGCCATCAGATTCGCCAGGGTGTCGGAACCGACGCTGGACAGGTTGCCCGCCAGCATGCCGTCGGGCTGCGCCAGCGCGCCGCGCCCGGCCAGCAGCGCCAGGCAAAGCAACAGCCCTCGGGTTATTCGGGTCATACCGGTGTCTCGCGTTAATTTTTCACCGCATTCTCTGATAAAGCGGCGGGAACAATCAACCGATTGGGTAAGGTAAAGATAAAGCGGGTGCCGATCCCTGGTTCGCTGAGGATCTCCAGCCGCGCGTCGTGATGGCTGAGCGCGTGCTTGACGATCGCCAGCCCCAGCCCGCTGCCGCCGGTCTGGCGCGAGCGGGCCTTGTCGACGCGGTAAAAACGCTCGGTCAGGCGCGGCAGGTGCTCGGCGGCGATGCCCGGCCCGTTGTCGCTGACCTGGAACTGCGCGCCGTGCGCCGTCTGCTGCCAGCTCACTTCGATGTGGGTGCCCTTCGGCGTGTGGTTGACCGCGTTGTACACCAGGTTAGACACCGCGCTGCGCAACTGGTCTTCATTGCCGAACACGTTGAGCTGTTCGTTCACCCGGAAGGTGATCTCATGATTGCCGCCGCTCAGCGATTGCGCCTCGCGCTGCAACACCCGCAGCATCAGCGGGATATCCACCCGCTCGTTCATGTCGACATTGGGCGCCGCCTCGATGCGCGACAGCGTCAGCAGTTGCTTGACCAGCCCGTCCATCCGGCGGGTCTGCTCTTGCATGGTGCCGAGCGCCTTGCTGCGCAGCGAACCGTCCTGCTCTTCGTCGCCCATCATCTCCAGGTAGCCCTGCAGCACCGTCAGCGGCGTGCGCAGCTCATGGCTGACGTTGGCGAAGAAGTTGCGCCGCGCGCCCTCCAGCTGGCGCATCTGGGTGACGTCGCGCGCCACCATCAGCAGTTGCCCTTCGGAATACGGCATCACGCGGAATTCGACGTAGTGTTCGTTGTTCAGCTGCAGCGTCAGCGGGCGTGAAAACTCCTGCTGTTGCAAGTAGTGGCTGAATTCCGGATAGCGCAGCAGGTTGAGGATGTGCTGGCCGTTGTCTTCCGGCCAGCGGAAGCCGAGCAGATGCTGCGCCAGCCCGTTGCACCAGAAGATATTGCCCTCGACGGTGGTCATCACCACCGCGTCAGGCAACGATTCGGCCCCGCTGCGAAAGCGCTTGATCAGCAGCGCCAGCTCGCGCCGTCGGCGGCGATTGCGCTGCTGCATCTGATACAGGCCATAGAACAGCGGTTCCCAGCTCCAGCGGCCGGGCGGCGGCGTCATGCTGCGGTCAATCCACAGCCAATGGGAGAGTTTGAGCTGGTTGTAGAAATTCCACACCAGCGCAGCCAGCGCGGAGGCCAGCAGGAACCAGGGCAGATAACCGAAAATCAGCCCCAGCAGTAAGGCGGGCAAACAAAAAAGAGCCAGCTCCAGAGCCAGCCTCTTCCACGACAGACGTTCTAACACGGCATATTCTCCAGCGCAGCGCGATCAGTAGCGCGTTGAGAACCGGTAGCCGGTGCCCCGAACGGTTTGAACCATTTTATCATGCCCACTGGTTTCTAACGCTTTGCGGAGCCGACGGATATGCACGTCAACGGTACGGTCTTCCACATAAACGTTAGTGCCCCAGACGTGATTAAGCAACTGCTCACGGCTATAAACCCGCTCCGGGTGGGTCATAAAGAAGTGCAGCAGCTTGAACTCGGTCGGCCCCATGTCCAACGCCTGATCGTTCGCCATCACGCGGTGGGAGGACGGGTCCAGGCTCAGGCCTTGCATTTCAATCACTTCTTCCACCGCCATCGGTGAAATGCGGCGCATGACCGCCTTGATGCGCGCCACCAGCTCCTTGGGCGAGAACGGCTTGGTAATGTAATCATCCGCCCCCACTTCCAGGCCGCGCACGCGGTCTTCCTCTTCCCCGCGCGCGGTCAGCATCATGACCGGAATATCGCGGGTCAGCGCTTCGCGCTTCATATGTTTGATAAACTGAATGCCGGAACCGCCGGGCAACATCCAGTCAAGCAACACCAAATCAGGGAACGGCTCAGACAGACGCGTCACGGCGCTGTCATAATCCTCGGCTTCCAACGGTTGGTAACCATTTTGTTCCAACACAAAGCACACCATCTCACGGATCGGCGCTTCGTCTTCCACCACCAGTATGCGTCTTGCCATCGTCAATCCTGCCAATGTGTTAGCGACTTTTCGGGCGCCATTATGCGTCAGTTTTGTGACACTTTTATGAAAAAAACCGGCTGTTATAGGCAGTAAGCATAGCGATTATTTCCCGCAGTAAAGAAAAATCATCCGGTTGTCATCATCATTGCGCCGGGACAGCCGCCGCCGCGGCCTTTATAATCATCGCCATTATCTTTGCATCCGGGAGTGTCATGCGCCTGATCCACACCTCTGACTGGCACCTTGGCCAGTACTTTTTCACCAAAAGCCGCGCCGCCGAGCACCAGGCTTTTCTGAACTGGCTGATCGAACAGATCGAACAGCAACAGGTGGATGCGCTGATCGTCGCCGGGGATCTGTTCGATACCGGCTCACCACCCAGCTATGCCCGCGAGCTGTACAACCGCTTCGTGGTGGAACTGCAGCGCACCGGCTGCCAGTTGGTCGTGTTGGGCGGCAACCACGATTCGGTGGCGACGCTGAACGAATCGCGGGAACTGCTCTCCTGCCTGAACACCACGGTGATCGCGAGCGCGCAAGGCGCGGCCGAACAGCAGATCGTGGTGCTTAACCAGCGCGACGGCCAGCCGGGCGCGGTGCTGTGCGCCATCCCGTTCCTACGGCCGCGCGATCTGCTTACCAGCCGCGCCGGCGAATCCGGCGCGCAGAAACAGCAGGCGCTGCAGGAAGCCATCGCCGAACATTATCAGACGCTGTATCAGGCGGCCTGCGAGCGCCGCGACCAGCTGGGCTTGCCGCTGCCGATCGTCGCCACCGGCCACCTGACCACCGTCGGCGTCACCACCTCCGACTCGGTGCGCGACATCTATATCGGCACTCTGGACGCCTTCCCGGCGCAGGCCTTCCCGCCCGCCGATTACATCGCGCTCGGCCACATTCACCGCGCGCAGAACGTCGCCAAGTCAGAGCATATTCGCTATAGCGGCTCACCGATCCCGCTCAGCTTCGATGAGCTGGGCAAAGCCAAAAGCGTCTTCCTGGTCGATTTCGCCGACGGAGCCCTCCAGCAGGTAGATGCGTTAACGATCCCGCAGTTCCAGCCCATGCAGCTGATCAAAGGGGATCTGGCCGAGATCGAACGGCAACTGCGGCAATTTGCCGACTATGCCGGCGAGCTGCCGGTGTGGCTGGATATCGAAGTGGCGACGCAGGACTACCTCAGCGATATTCAGCGCCGCATCCAACTGATGGCGGATGAGCTGCCGGTGGAAGTGGTGCTGTTGCGGCGCAGCAAAGAGCAGCGCCGCCAGGCAATCGCGCAGCAGGATAAGGAAACGCTGAACGAACTGAGCGTCAACGAGGTGTTCGAACGGCGCCTGGCGCAGGAGGCCGACATGCCCGAAGCACGCCAACGGCGGATGCACCAACTGTTCCGCCAGGTGGTCGATGCGGTGCAGCACAATCCTGAGGAGACCAACCCATGAAGATCCTCAGCCTGCGGTTAAAAAACCTCAACTCGCTGCAGGGCGAATGGAAAATTGACTTCACCGCCGAGCCTTTCGCCAGCAACGGCCTGTTCGCCATTACCGGCCCGACCGGCGCGGGCAAAACCACCCTGCTGGACGCCATTTGCCTGGCGCTGTACCACCAAACGCCGCGCCTCAACGTCACGCCGAGCCAGAATGAGCTGATGACCCGCCACACCGCCGAGTCGCTGGCGGAGGTCGAGTTCGAGGTCAAGGGCGTCGGCTATCGCGCCTTCTGGAGCCAGCGCCGCGCCAAGAATGCGCCGGACGGCAATCTGCAGGCGCCGAAGGTCGAACTGGCGCGCCGCGAGGACGGCAAGATCCTGGCGGACAAGGTGCGCGACAAGCTGGAGCTTACCGCAACCATCACCGGACTGGACTTCGGCCGCTTCACCAAATCGATGATGCTGTCTCAGGGGCAGTTCGCCGCCTTCCTCAATGCCGATGCCAACGATCGCGCCGAACTGCTGGAAGAGCTGACCGGCACCGAAATCTACGGGCGACTGTCCGAACAGGTGTTCGAGTCGCACAAGCAGGCCAAAACCGACCTGGATGCGTTGCATCAACGCGCCAGCGGCATCGAACTGCTGAACGACGAGCAGCGCCAGTCTCTGACCGAACAGCTGACGGCGCTGAGCGCGCAGGAAATCGCCCTCGGCGAGCAAACCCAGCGACAGCAACAGGCGCTGAGCTGGCTGCAACAATGGCAACGCCTCCGGCAACAGCAAAACGAGGGGCAATTGCGGCTGGACACCGCCCAGCGCGAGCAGGCAGAGGCTGCCCCACAGCTGCAGCGGCTGGCGCTCAACGAGCCGGCCGAGAAATTGCGGCCGCTGCGCGGTGAACGCGATCGCTGCCGCGCCGAGCTGCAGACGATACAACAGCAAGCGGCTCTGTTGGCGCAACAGCAGGAACAGCAGTCAGCGCAGTTGACCCCGCTGCAGCAGGCGGTGGAGAAATCCCGCCAGGCGCAGCAAACCCATGCCGAGCATATGCGGCAACAGCAACAGCTGATCGACGAGCAGGTCGCTCCGCTCGACCACCAAATAGCCCAACTGCAGTCGACACAGGCCGAGCGACGACAGGCCGCCGATGCCACCACGCAGCAGTGCGCCCAGCAGCAAACTACGCTGGAGCAGCTCACCGCTCAGCGCAGCCAGCTGACGGCACAGGGCGCACTACATCAGCAGCAGTTGAACGCGCTGAACGAAGCGCTGGCCGTTCAACAACAGCAGCAACAGGCGCTGGAGGCGCAAACGCCGTTGGCCCCGCTGCGCCAACGCCTGAGCGCCCTGGCGGATCTGCGCCCAACACGCCAGCAGCTGTTTACTCTGGCGTCCCTTAACCGTCAGACCCGCGGGCGTCTGGCTAGGCAACAGGCGGAGCACGCCGAGCGGCAAACGCAGCTCGCCGGGCTGCAACAGCAGTTGGAGAGCGCGCGTCAGCAATTCAAACAGCACAAGGCGCAGCTGCAGGAAGTGGAGCAGATCCACGAACTGGAAAAACGCATCGTCAGTCTGGAAGCGGAGCGCGCCCTGCTGCAAAGCGGTGCCCCCTGCCCACTGTGCGGTTCCACCAGCCATCCAGCAGTAGAGCAGTATCAGGCTGTACAGCCTTCGGCCACGGAACAGCGTTTGGTTGAGATGCGTACTCTCGCCGAGAAACTGCAAACCCAGGGCACCGAGTTGCGCACCCGCTGCGAAGGCCTGCAGGAACAGCAACAACGCCAACAGCAAACCATCGCGCAGGATGAACAGCAGTTGGCTGCCCAACAGCAGCAGTGGCTGCAGCTCAGCGCACCGCTGGCGTTCGACTTTACGCTGGCGGATGGCGAGCAACTCAGCGCCTGGCTGAACGGCTGCGACGACGAAGAACGGCGCGGGCAGCACGCGCTGCAGCAGCATGAACAGGCGGCGCAGGCGGTACAGCAGGCGAAAGACGCGCTCATCGCTCTGCAAACGCAGCAGCAGCAGGCGCAGCAAAAGCTGGCGTTGCTCGAAGAACGCTTTACGCTGCTGCAGAAAGCCCACGCCGACAGCCTGCAACAGCAGCAAGAGCTGCAACAACGCTGGCAGGAAGGCGAGAAAACCCTCGCAGAGCGGCGCGCGCAGCGGCTGGCGCTGTTCGGCGAACAGCGGGTCGCCGAGGTGCGGGAACAGCTGCGCGCCAAACAAACCGCCTGTGAACAGGCCAGCTTACAGGCCGCCGAACAGTGGCAAAAGGCGCAGGAACTGCGCGAGCGCCTGACCGGCCAGCAGGCCGGGTTACAACAACAACACACCCAGATGCAGGAGCGGCTGCAGCAGGCGCAGCAGCAGTGGCAGCAGGCGCTGGCCGACAGCGAATTCGCTGATGAAACCGCCTTCACCGCCGCGCTGCTGGACGACACACTGCGCCGCGAATTGCAGCAGCGTAGAGAGCAACTGCAACAGCGGCAGGTAGAGGCCGCAGCCCTGCTGACGCAGGCGACGCAAACGCTGGAGCAGCATCGGCTGAACCGCCCTGAGGGGGTGGATGAAGCCAACACGGATCTCGACGCGCTCACCCAATCGCTGGCCGAGTTGGCACAGCAGTTGAAAACGTTGCAGCTGCGCCAGGGTGAACTGCGCAACCAGTTGGAAAGCGACGCCGCCCGTCGCCTTAATCAGCAGGCGCTGTTCGAGCAGATCGCCCGCAGTCAGCAAGACTACGACGACTGGAGCTACCTCAACCAGCTGATCGGCTCGAAAGAAGGCGACAAGTTCCGCCGCTTCGCTCAGGGGTTAACGCTCGATCATCTGGTCTATCTGGCTAACCAGCAACTCGGCCGGCTGCATGGGCGCTATCTGCTTCAGCGCAAAACCAGCGATGCGCTGGAGCTGCAGGTGGTGGACACCTGGCAGGCGGACGCGCTGCGCGATACCCGCACCCTGTCCGGCGGTGAGAGCTTCCTGGTCAGCCTGGCGCTGGCGCTGGCGTTGTCCGATCTGGTCAGCCACAAAACCAGCATCGACTCGCTGTTCCTCGACGAAGGCTTCGGCACGCTAGACGCCGAAACCCTCGATACCGCGCTGGACGCGCTGGACAGCCTGAATGCCTCCGGCAAAACCATCGGCGTGATCAGCCACGTCGAGGCGATGAAAGAACGTATTCCGGTGCAGATCAAGGTGAAAAAGGTCAACGGGCTCGGCGTCAGCCGGCTGGAGGCGCATTTCAGGCTGGAATGATCCCGCGGCGCGCGGCGCAGAAGTGTGACCGCGGCGGCACTCCGCAGTGAAAAGCGTTGAGCCGCGGCGGGCACGGGTTATTATGCCAACATAATAGGATTGTTACTGTATCCCCTCCGCCGCTCAGGGCCGCAGGGAAGAAACATAAAATACAGGCAAAACCTGACACCCGGGATCGCTTCCGGGCGTCAGGTTTTTTCGTTTTCAGGATGCTGAAACACCGGGAAAAACCATGAAAATCGCTAAAATACTCAATAATAACGTGGTGATTACGCTGGACGACCGTCAGGAAGAGACGGTGGTGATGGGAAAAGGAATCGGCTTTAAAAAGAAGCTCGGCGATACGCTGGACGAAAGCCTGATCGAAAAGGTATTCACCCATAACGGCGGAGAAACCGCCGAGCGCTATAAAGAGCTGCTCGCCGAGATCCCATTAGCCTGCGTCACCACCGCCGACAAGATCATTACTCTCGCCCGCGAACGCCTGCCGGGCAAGTTGCATAACATCGTCTACATCACGCTGACCGATCACATCCACTTCGCCCTGCAGCGCCATGCGCAAGGGCTGGATATCAAAAATGCGTTGCTGTGGGAGATTAAAAAGCTCTATCCGGCCGAGTTCGCCGTCGGGCTGGAGGCGCTGGCCCTGATCGCCCAACGGCTGGACACCGCGTTGCCGGAGGACGAAGCCGGATTTATCGCCCTACACCTGGTCAACGCCCAGCTTAACGACGAGATGCACAACACGCTGCATATTACCCGCGTGATGCAAGAGATCCTCAACCTGGTCAAATACCATTTCCGCTTTGATTACAACGAGGAATCCCTGAGCTACCACCGTTTCGTCACCCATTTGAAATTCTTCGCCCAGCGCCTGCTGGGGAAAAACTACGTCGACAGCGACGACGACTCGCTCTATCAGGTGGTGAAAGAGAAGTACCGCGAGTCATTCGCCTGCGCCGGTAAGATCAACCGCCACATCGAAAAGCACTATCAGCATCAGCTCACCACGGAAGAGATGATGTTTCTGACCATTCATATCGAACGGGTGCGCAGCGAAAGCGAGGAAAAGCCGGCTTAACGGCGAGCGTCGGCTACCCGCACGCCGTACTGCGGAAACACCGCGTCGGCGGAGACCAGCGTCAGCCCTTCGGCCTGCGCCTGTGCGATCAGCATGCGATCGAAAGGATCCTGATGATAGGGCGGCAACTGCCCGGCCTGTTGGCAGTGAAAGGCGTCCATCGGCAGCGACAGAAAATCTTCGGCCTCGATGATCGCAAAGATATCTTCCGGCAGCGCCAGTTTGCCCAGCGCCTGCTTGATCGAGATCTCCCAAATGCTGGCCGCGCTGACGTACACCGCATTGCCCGGATCGGCGATCTGCCTTTTGGCGTTCGCGCCCAGGCAGGCGTCATCGATCAGCCACCACAGCAACGCGTGGGTATCCAGCAACAGGCGCTTCATGCATCGCCCTCAAACAACGCCGCAATGGCCGCATCCTCGGCGTTGAAATCCGCCGGCACGGTGAACTTGCCCTTGGCGGCGCCAGGGCGGCGCGCTTCCCCCTTGATGGCGACCAGCTGTACGTACGGCTTCCCTGCTTTTGCAATAATCACGGTTTCTCCCTCCGCGGCTCTGTCCGCCAACTGGCTCAGATTGGATTTGGCTTCGTGCATATTGGCCTGAATCGACATACGCGTCCTCCTTAGCTAAGTTAGCTAAATCATAAAACGCCGTCCAGTTTTTGTACAGGGAAGGGTTTAAAGCGCGAGCAGCCTCGCGCTTTGCTGCAACGTTTAGCGCTGCTGTTGCGGCCACAGCCAGGCCGCACCGCGTACGCCGCTGGAGTCGCCGTGAACCGCCTTGCGGATCGGCGTTTCACACTCGCCGCCAAATACCCAACTTTTCACCCGCTGCGGCACCGTGCGGTACAGGCGATCCACGTTGCTCATGCCGCCGCCGAGCACCACCACGTCCGGATCCAGCATGTTGATCACGTGCGCCAGCGATTTCGCCAACCGCATTTCGTAGCGAACGATCGCCTGCTCCGCCAGCGCATCGCCCCGCTCGCTCAGCGCCATGATCTCATGCCCTTGCAGCGCGTTGCCGCTCAGGCGCGCATAGTCGGTAGCGAAACCGGTGCCGGAAATAAAGGTTTCGATGCAGCCCGGCTTGCCGCAGTAACACGGCACGTCGCGAGCGTAACGCAGCTCATCGTCATCCTGCCACGGCAGCGGGTTGTGGCCCCACTCGCCGGCGATGCCATTGCCGCCAGAATGCGCCTGGCCGCTCAGCGCCACGCCGGCGCCGCAGCCGGTGCCGATAATGACCGCGAACACCGTTTTCGCGCCAGCGCCTGCGCCGTCGGTAGCTTCCGACACCGCCAGGCAGTTGGCGTCGTTGGCGATACGCACCTCGCGCGCCAGCAGCGCCGACAGATCCTTGTCCAGCGGTTGGCCGTTGAGCCATACCGAGTTGGCGTTCTTCACCCGCCCGGTAAACGGCGACAGCGTGCCGGGAATGCCGATCCCGACCGATCCCAATTCGCCGGTATGATCTTCCGCCAGCTTCACCAGCCCGGCGATCGCCGCCAGGGTTTGCCCATAGTCATGGCGCGGCGTGGCGATGCGATGGCGAAACAACTCCCGCCCGTCGTCCGCCAACGCAATCACTTCAATTTTCGTCCCACCCAAGTCGATGCCAATGCGCACGTATTTTTCTCCTCGATGCCACGTAGCGTTGCCACAGCCTAATGTAAGCGCGCAGATGAATCACCTGTTTCCCACCCTCCACCCCGCCCTTTCTCGGTGCGTAAAGCAACGCAATTCGGAGAGAATGGGGCGATTTTTCAGCGTCAATTCGTTATCATGCCGCCCTGCTTTTGACGAATCAGCGTGCCGAGCGCACGCCCAGCCAGGGATAACATTATGCTGTGGTTTAAGAATTTGATGGTTTACCGTTTGAGCCGCGAAGTGGCGTTAAACGCGGATGAAATGGAAAAACAACTCAGCGCGTTCGCCTTCACGCCGTGCGGCAGCCAGGACATGGCGAAGACTGGCTGGGTCTCCCCGATGGGCTCGCACAGCGATGCGCTGACGCACGCGGTCAACGGCCAGATCGTCATCTGCGCGCGCAAGGAAGAGAAAATCCTGCCGTCGCCGGTCATCAAGCAAGAGCTGCAGGCCAAGATTGAGCGCCTGGAGGCGGAACAACACCGCAAACTGAAGAAAACCGAGAAAGACGCGCTGAAGGACGAAGTGCTGCACAGCCTGCTGCCGCGCGCGTTCAGCCGCTTCAACCAGACCTTCATGTGGATCGACACCGTCAACGATCTGATCATGGTCGATGCCGCCAGTGCCAAACGCGCCGAAGATACGCTGGCGCTGCTGCGCAAGAGCCTCGGCTCGCTGCCGGTGGTGCCGCTGACGATGGAAAGCCCGATCGAACTGACGCTGACCGAATGGGTGCGTTCCGGCGAGATGCCGGCCGGCTTCGCCATTCAGGATGAAGCGGAATTGAAAGCGATTCTGGAAGAAGGCGGCGTGATCCGCTGCAAGAAACAGAATCTGATCAGTGACGAAATCGCGGTGCATATCGAAGCCGGCAAGCTGGTGACCAAGCTGGCGGTGGATTGGCAGGAGCGCATTCAGCTGATGCTGTCGGACGACGGCTCGCTCAAGCGCCTGAAGTTCGCCGACACGCTGCGCGAGCAGAACGACGACATCGATCGCGACGACTTCGCCCAGCGCTTTGACGCCGACTTTATCCTGATGACCAGCGAGCTGGCGGCGTTGATCAAAAACACCATCGAAGCGCTCGGCGGCGAAGCCCAGCGTTAATCCCGCCGCAGAAACGACCAGGGCCCAGCATCCGCTGAGCCCTGCGTTCCCCTAACGAGCAACGTTTATTTGCTCAGATAGCGGCACAGATAGGCGGTCGCGTCGGCCACCTGCAGGTTGAACTCGCTGTGCCCCGGCACGAAGAACTTCTCACCCGGCGTAAACACCTGCCAGTCCGGCGCCCCTGGCAGCAGCACTTTCAGCGCCCCGGTGATCACCGTCATTTCTTCCGGTTGCGCGGTGGAGAAGGTGTATTCGCCCTCTTCCATCACGCCCACGCTGGTAAGACCGATGCTGCTACTGTCAAAACCGATAGACTTCACTTTTCCGGCAAAATACTCATTCACTTTCAGCATAGACTGGCACCCGCGTAATCATCTTGATGGAAAATCCATATTGGGGGATTGCGGTTGATCTGTCACTGGTTTTTCGCGCGAAATGCGATCGCGGCGCTGAGTAAAACGCTGCCGGGCTTCTCACCGGCAGTCAGGGCTGCTGAACCCCGGGGAGATCCACGGGCGCAAAGCGCCTGAGAGCGCGTCGAGCGGTAACTTTTCGCTATTTGAATCAGTCGACTAACTCTGCAGCCAGCTTGGCGACCAGTACGTTCGACAACAACACTGGCACCGACAGACGCGCCTGCAAAAAGGCGCGGTGACGCTGGTGATAACCGATGCAGTCTAGCACCACCACCTCCGCCCCCTGCCGCAGCAGTGCGCAAGCCGCCTGCTCCAGCGCGGCATCATCTGCCAGATAGGGGCTGGCGACGGCATAGCTCGGCGGCGTCGCCAGCTGCCGCCATTTACGCGCCTGCTGCTCAACCTGTTCCGCCATCGGCACCACGATGCCGACGCGGTGTGCGCCGACGATCGCGGAGATCAACGGCGGAATAATGCGATCCGGCTCCAGCAACAGCGCCTGTTCCGCCTGCAATTCGCCGAATTCGCCGGTGCACAGCAGCAGGATCACCTGGCACCCCGCCGCCTCCAACTCGCGGATCTTCTGCTGCAACCCGCTTTCAACGCGAGCGGCACAGAGCGTCACCTGCGTGCCGTCCAACAGGCGCGACACCAGCAGCTTATCGCCCTGTTGCGGCGCATAACGCTCGGCGATCTGCCCGGCATCCAGGCCGTCCAGCAAACCGACGTGCCTCACCCGCTCCGCCGGCAGATAAGCAGACAGCAGCGGCATGATATCGCTGCGCGGCGCCTGACCGAGGGTCAGCGTGGCGAATGAAGCCGTCATGGGTCTATCTCCTTTTTTGCAGGTGGCTCAGACTGCCGTACAGCGCCAGCAGCTGGCCGAATTCGGCAGCATCGTAGAACCGGCAAGTGCCGCGGCCAAATTCTTTGGCGACCTCCACCGCGAATTTGACCACCAGCGCGATGTCCGTTTCGTGGCTGGCGCCGGTGCCGCAGCCCGGCACCACCGATTCGCTGCAAATCGCCACGCCGACCACCGGCGCCGCAGTAGCGGTCGAGGGCTGCAGGATGCTGTTGAGGTGATGCACACCGTTGCCATAAGGGGTGATATCCTGCGTGGTGATCGGGAAGGTCACCGCCGGGCGGCCGCTGGTCATCTCCATGATGCGCAGCAGATCTTCCGCCACCCGCAGGATGTAGCCCTCTTTCACCGTCGGCGACAGCGCATAGCCTTTGTGGTTGATGATGCGATTGCCCTTGGTGGTATCGATCGACAGGATGGCGTCAGCCTCCGGCACCACTTCATTATCGTTCATCGTCACGTCATCGATCGGCGAATCCATAAAATCGACCGGATCGTGCGGCCGGGTCGGCGCGTTCGGGCAAATATGAGTGGTGACGATCACATCGCCCGGCAGCGTGTCGCCCTTACGCTGCATCTCTGCCAGCTTCAGCGCGGCGGCAATGGCGGCGATCGCGCCGTCGCCGTCAGACACCAGCCCGATACGCGTCGGCCGCGCGCCGATGCCGCCCAGGCGGCCGATAATGCCCAGCGTCGGCGCCGCACCGCCAGCGAATTGGCCTGCGCTACCGGGGATCTCGATGCGCACGAAATCGGTACCGCCCTTCGGCCCGTCGGCGCGCAAGGTGCTGGCCCGGATCGCCGGGTAAGGCGCAAACAGATCGACGACGTCCTGGCCGCTGACGAATGCGCTATCAATCAATTCAAAAACCTGCAGCGTTTGTTGCAAACTCATGGTCGTTTTACCTCACCAATGTCATCGGCAGGGGCTATTTGCCCTTGCTGGAAAAAATCGAGCTGAAGAAGTTGTAGAGCGCGTCGCCGGCGATAAACCCGGCCGCCATGATCTCCATCGGTGTGCGGCCACGATCGCCCCAACGGCGCAGGATCGCCACGCGCAGCGCGATACCCACCAGCACCGCCCACCCGGCCAAGGCGTTATTGATCAGCAGACCGGTTGCCAGCAACACGCCGAGCTGGCGCTTAGGGCCGCCGATCAGCTGTACCACGGCGCCGGGGATCGCCCAGATTAAAAGGCTCCAGGCGATACCCGGCTGCGCACCGGCCTCGATGGTCTTCGCGTAAACGCGCGCGACCGGCGGGATCAGGTCCTGCAGGAAATAGCTGTGATAAGAGAGGTAAACCACCGGAATGGCGATGAGGAAGGCAATCAGCGCCGCAAACAGCTGAATGCGGCGCCCCAGCAGCTCCTGCCGCAGATCCTCGCCGTAGCCACGCAGGATGAAGCCGGCTTTCAAATCAAAGCCCATGTCGGCGAAGGCCGGCCCGGTGGCGGCGGTAAAACCGGTCAGGATGCACAACGCCAGCGGTGGGAAACCGATCAGGATACCGACGATCAGGGTGATCAACGCCACCGCGAACGCAGGAAACCAGCCGGAGTGCATGGCGGCGATACCGACGATCAGCTCATGAACGAAAGCGGCGAACGCCGCGTATATCACGAACAGCGCCAACATCGGCAGCGACATCTCGCTGAACAGCCCGCCGATCAGAGCCAAAAACGCGGCGATGGCGATGTAGCCGACCGCGCCCAGGCCGAGCGCTTTGCTTACCGCACTGTCCGGTTGGGTATAACCGGCGCTATCGGCGCGGCGGCTGCGGATCACCTGCGCAACCTGGATCAGCGCCACCAGGCCGGCGCCGACCATCACGCCATGCGGAATAAAATGGGCATTGATATCGAAACCGGCCACCGGATCGGCGTAAGCCCGCAACAATAACCCGACGCCAAACATGCTCAGCGCCCAGATATTGCCGATAAAGGCGGTGCCGAAGGCCGCCATGGGGATCTTGAGCATTGATCCGGCGATACCTACCCCTACGCCCACCACCAAAAGCCAGGCCTGCTTGCCGCCGCGATCGCCGGCTTTAATCGCTTCCGCGGCGGCGACGCCGGGCGGCCAGGCATTGGCGGCGGGGAACACTTTGGTATCGAACAGGCGATAAAGCAGATAGGCGTCAAGCAACATCGCCGCCGCCACGCCGCAGAACATCGGTAAAATAAGCTGCGGTTGCCCCATCACGTAAGGCACCGCAATCGGCATCAGCAGACAATTGGCCGCGCCGAAGGTGGCAGAGGAGATCACCGTCTGCGCCAGGTTCTGAGTGTGCACCGAGCGGTAGCGTTGGAACATTTTCAGCGGAATGCGTGCCAACAGCATGGCAATCAGCGCACCGATGATCGAGGTGTTGGGCGTCACGCCCAGCGTGGTGATCAGCTGAACGCCGATGATCGCCCCCACCACCGAAAGTAACGCCATGACCAACAGCGTGCCGGCCTCTTTTAGCGGATTATTTGATTTCATGCTTGGTTTCCCTGAATATTTCCTACTGCGTGGCGGAAATAACGCCAAACGATAGCTCGCCGCGGCAGTTCCATTATTTGGAACTACCGGTGTCACAACGTGATTATTTTCTTATTCAGCCTGTCTATTTCTTACCAATAAAATACGGTGAAATATAATTAATGAGTTCCCTGGTGTCGGCGCTCGTTAATTATGATGCAACACGATAGCTCAGGCGCGTTATTTGATCTGCTGCCAATAATCATCGCCATATTTTTCCGCCAGTTGGCGGCTGACTGCGGTTAATTCGGCCAAGACTTCCGGTACAAACGGCTGCTCCTCGCCCTGCGAGGGGAAGGACAGGCACAACCCCACCGTCTCGCTGCCGTGCTTGTTCACCAGCGCGGTCGCCAGCGAACTGATGCTGTTCAAGGTTTCATTGCGCGCCAGCGACCATCCCTGACGCCTCACCTGCTGCAACGTCTGCAACAGCGCATCCAACGTTTGCGGCGCATTGGGCGAAGTCGCCCGGTAACCGCCGGCGTAACGCGCCCGAACCTGCTCGTCGCTTTCACGCGCCAGTATCGCCCGGCCGACCGAGGTTTCCGCCGCTGGCGAACGGTAACCCGCCGGGGTGACCACCTGCAAAAAGTGGCGGCCGGGAAACATGCGCATCACCATGATCTCCTGCCCTTCCAATATAGAAAGGTAGCCGGTACAGGCCGTCTGGCGGCACAGCTGCGCCATACTGGCCGCCAGGTTGTCCACCAGCGGCATCGACAGATAGTGGCTGGATGCCGCCAGCAACAGCGCGCCGATGTGATAACGCCGGCTATCGGGATCGCGCTCCAGCATGCCCTGATTTTCCATGGTCTGCAGCAGGCGCGATACCGTGCTTTTCGGCAGCGCTAATTGCTCAACCACGTCGCTGAATGCAATACCCGGTTGGCCATGCATCACACGTTGTTGAGAAAAGAGTTTTAATACCGCAGCGGCATTTTCCAGCGTTGTCATGATCCGCCTTGTTCCACTATATGGAACTCAGTTCCTGTTTTATAATTAAAAACTAAAACCCGAACTCCGCAGCGTCAAGCTGTTTATTTTTTGTCAGCCGTAAAATAAAAGGCATTCGTGCTTTTCAAATGAAAATATTGCGTAGAACGCCGACTTATCCGCGTCGAATAAAATAACGATACGCTCTGAAAATAATGAACAGCAGGACAAGCTGCTGAAAAATGATTTTCTCAGGAGGAGATATTGCCGCGGCTCAGAAACCCGCGCCGCGCAAACTGAAATCGATCGGCAACGTCAATTCCACCGTGCCGTTGACGTAGGCGTCCGCCGGCGGCGTGGGCAGCGGCGAAGCGCGTTTGACCAGCGCCTGGATTTCGCGATCCAGCGACGGCAACCCGGCGCTGCTGACCAGCGTCACCGCCAGCACATGGCCCTGCCTGTCCAACGTGAAACGCACCTGCCCGACGCCCTGGCGCTTTAGCCGCAATGCGTCTTTGGGGTAACGTTTAAAACGATTCAGGCGGCCGCTGATGCGGCTGCGCCAGTTGTCCACCCCCGCCTGAGCATAGGGCGTCAGGCGAGTTTGCGGCGCGGCCGTTTTATCCGCCCGGCCCGGCGGTGGCGCACCGACGCTTTGCTCCTGAACCTTCGGCGGCGCGATCGTTTTCTCCTGCGGCGGTGTGCGCGGCAGGGGGGGAGTCTTCACCGGCTTGGGCGGTTTTTTCTGCTTCGGCGGTACGGCGATGTTCGGCCGCACGGCTTCAGGCACCTTCACCGTCGGCAAGGGTTCCGGCGGCGACGGCGGTTCAACCTGAGGCGGCGGCGTCATTTGCCCCGGCGGTTGTTTTACCTCAGCCGGGGCCTGCGGTGCGGCGGCCATCACCACCATGACCGCCGGCGGCGGCACCCACGCCGGCGCGGCCTGGTCCCGCCAGGGCCAGAACAGCGCCACAACCAGCAGGTGCAGTGCCAGCACCAGCACCAGGCAACGGCGCCAGGGCATGACGGCACCGGGTGCGGCGAAAGGCAGCGGCGAAACCGACATGCTCACTCTTCCGTCAGCGCCAGATGAAGGCGATCGGTCAGCGGTTTGAACAGGTAGTTCATCATCGAACGCTCGCCGGTGCGGATGAAGCCTTCGACCGGCATCCCCGGGCGGATCTCCAACCCGTTCAGGCGTTGCAGCCCCGCTTCGCTGACCTTGACGCGCACGCTGTAATAGGGCGCGCCGCTTTTCTCGTCGGTCAGGCGATCGGCCCCGACCAGCGTCACCTCGCCCTCGACGCGCGGCGTGGTGCTTTGGTTGAACGCCGAGAACAACAGTTCGACCGGCAGCCCTACCTGCACCTTGTCGATCAGTTCGACCGGGATACGCGCCTCCACCTGCAGCCCCCGATCGCTGGGCACGATCTCCATCAGTTGCTGACCGGCGCCGATCACGCCACCTTCGGTGAACACGCTCAGTCCCACCACGGTGCCCGCCACCGGCGCTTTCACCTGCGTATGACCCAGATCGGCCTCCGCCTTGGCCAGGCGGTTATCCAGTTCGTCCAGCTTCATCCGCACCTCGGCCAGCTGGCTACTGACCTCTTTCTGATACTCTTCCCGCCGCTGGATCGCCCGCAGCTTCAGCTCCAGTATTTGGCGGCCCAGGCGGCCGATATTGCCGGTGTCCTCGGACGCCTGGCCATCAATCTGCGCATACTGCCCTTCCAGATCCAGCAGCCGATTGCGCGCCACATACCCCTGCCCAGCCAGCTTGCGCATACCGCTCAGCTGCTCCTGCAACATGGCCTTTTGCCGTTGCTTGCTGGCGTAAGACTGACGGATCCCTTCCAGCATCGCCTGCGATCCGGCAATGCTCTCCGCGATCGCCGCCAGCTCACTCTGCAGCGCCGCTCGGCGGCTGGTGAACAGCTGCTGCTGCAGCAGCATCAACGACATCACCTCTGGCTCCTCCCGCCGCGCCTGCAGCAATGCCGGGAAAGCGATCGCCTGCAGGCCGTCGCGTTCGGCCTGCAGCCGCGCCCGCTGCGCGGCGTTGCTCAACTGCTGGCTGCGCAGCGCATCGCGCTGGGTGCGGCTGTCGACGGTATCCATCAGCAACAGCACCTGCCCGGCGCGAACCCGGTCGCCTTCATGCACTTGAATTTGCGACACTACGCCGCCGCTCGGGTGCTGCACCGCCTTACGGTTGCCGGCCACCACCACGCTGCCGGAAATCGGCACGCCTTTGTCCAGCGGCGCCAACAGCCCCCACAGCAGGAAGCCGCCAAACCCCAACAGCACCAGCCAGCCGCCGAGCCGCAGATGGCGCCCTTCGTCGAACTGTCGGGAAAGGGCGTCGATATCGCCGGGGATCACACTCTGATTGCTCATACTTTTCGTTCACCGCTGGCCGTTTTGGCAAAGTTGGCGTAGTTGACGTTGAAGCCGCCGCTGCTGCGGCCGACGTTGGCCGGTACGGCTGCAGGCGCAAAACCAGGCAGTTTCTTCAGGATGGCGTCGCTGGGGCCGAAGTGCTGCACCTGGCCGGCGGCCAGCACCAGCAATTTGTCGGTGGTCGCCAGGATCGCCGGTTTGTGGGTCACCAACACGATGGTGGTGCCGCGCGTCTTCAGCGCTTCGATCGCCCGCTGCAGCGCCTCTTCCCCTTCACGATCGAGGTTGGCATTCGGTTCGTCCAACACCACCAACGCCGGAGAGTCATACAGCGCGCGCGCCAGCGCCACCCGCTGACGCTGGCCGCCGGACAGGCCGCTGCCGCCCTCGCCCAGCTCGGTTTCATACCCTTTGGGCAAATGCAGGATCAATTGGTGCACGCCGGCCAGCGCGGCGGCGGCCACCACCTTCTCGGCGTCAACCTGGCCAAAGCGGGCGATGTTTTCCGTTAGGGTACCGGCGAACAGCTGGATATCCTGCGGCAAATAGCCGATATGCGGCCCCAGCTGCTGTTTATCCCACTGCCGGATATCCGCGCCGTCCAGCCGCACGTCGCCGCTGAGCGGCGTCAGCGCGCCGACCAGTTGGCGCATCAGCAACGTTTTGCCGGAGCCGGATGCGCCAATGACGCCCAGCACCTCGCCGGCCTCCAGACGAAAACTGACGCCGTGCAATACCGGTGCGCTCCCGCCGGGCGCGCTGGCGGCCAGCTGATTCACGGTCAATGTCCCGTTGGGCGCCGGCAGCGGCAGGCTCGCCGCCCGCGGCGGATTAGCGGCCAACATCACCTCCAGCCGTTGCAGGGACTGGCGCGCCGACGACCACTGTTTCCAGGCGCCGATCAGCTGATCGATCGGCCCCAGCACCCTGCCGATCAGGATCGATCCGGCGATCATCATGCCCGGCGTAATGTCGCCGTTCACCGCCAGCAGCGCGCCGCAGCCCAACATCAGCGACTGCAATGCCAGCCGCACGGTTTTCGACCAGGCGGTGACGGCGGCGATTTTCTCGCTGGCGCGGTTCTGCAACAGCAGGAACTGCTGATGCTGCCGCAGCCAACGCAGGCGCAAGTCGGTCAGCATCCCCATGGCGGCGATGGCTTCGGCGTTGCGCAGATTGCCGTTGGCCTGCTGTGTGGCGCTCAGCGCGACCCGGCCGGCCTCCGCCAGAGGCGCCTGCGACACCCGCTGATTGAGCCAGGCCAGCAGCACCAGCACGATCACTCCGGCGCTGGCCAACGCGCCAAGCCAGGGGTGGAGCAGAAACACCACCAGCAGATAAACCGGGAACCAGGGGGCATCGAAAAAGGCGAACAGCGCATTGCCGGTGGCGAACTGGCGCAGGTTAGTCAGATCGTTCAGCGCCTGCCCTGCCAGCGGGTTGCCGGTTTTCAGATTGGTTTCGAAGGCGGCGTCGTAGACTCGCTGATTGAGGCGCATATCCATCTGGGCGCCGAGGCGGATCACCACCTGGCTGCGCACCCACTCCAGCAGCCCCATAAACAGGTAAAGACCGACCACCATCAGGGTCAGCATCGCCAGCGTCATGCGGTTGCCCGACGGCAACACGCGATCGTAGACCTGCAGCATGTACAGCGCCGGTGCCAGCATCAACAGGTTGATCACCGCGGTAAACAGCGCGATGCCCCAAAATCCGCGCCGGTATGCGGCCAGCACGCTCATCACTTCTCCGCGCCTGACGGCGTTTTTCATGGCGTTTTCCATCGGCTAAAAACGAGAAAATGCCCGCCGGGGCGCACGGCGCCGGCGGGCAAACAGCCGCAATCAGGCCGCCAGCAGTTCCGGGCTGTCGGCGTGCTGCACGCCCACCGCCGTCGCCGCCGCCACCTGATCGAAGGTGGAATTGACGCTCAGGCCGTAGTCGTCGAGGATGCCGTTCAGCGCGGTTTCCAGCGCGCCGGTATCGCCGGACATCAGACCGTACACCACCTGGTGCACCACGCCATCGTGGCCCTGCGCCTGCAGGCTGCTGAGGTTCAGGCCGCCGAAGCTGACGTCAGGCACCTGAATGCTGTACGGCGATGTATCGCCACCGCTCAAACCGTCGCCGAACGACAGGGAATCCAGCTGGCCGTACAGGGTATGCGCCGGTTCATTGAACAGCGTGTAGGTCAGGTTGCCACCCGCCACGACCGACGTGACATGGTTGTCCGTACTGGTCACGGCATATTGGCTACCAGACAACCGGCCGCCGTAGAAGCCACCGCTGTTGGAGTCGGTGACGTTACCGTTGGTATGGTTGATATCACCAAATGTCGAAGCCCATTGGCCCAGATAGTCATGAATGCTGTAACCGCCAAAGCTGCTGTCATAGTTAACTGAAAATGCCATTTCTCTATCTCCATTGATGAACGGCGCCCCTTGCGAGGCTGCCCTTGTGCTCAAGGATGAGCAACGCCCTTTTACTGCTTAAAAACGGTATTCCACCCCGCCCTGCACGGTGCGGCCGCGCCCGAGGGTATTGGCCAGCGTCTCGCCGTAGCTAACGACGTAGGCGCGGTTAGTCAGGTTCTCCACCGAGCCGCGCAGCGTCAGGCTGTCGGTCAGCTTGTAGCTGGCGTACAGATCGAACAGGGTGTACTTCGGCCAGTCGGCCAGGTACGGGTAATTGGACGGCACCGAACTGTCCTGATAGCCCGGCGCAAAGCGCACGGTCACCCCGGCGTCCAGCTTGCGATCGAAGGCGCGGCCGCCCAGCGTCACCGAACCGCGATCGCCTGGCAGGTAGGCGGCGGAGCCGAACTGCGTCCCCCCGTCACACGTGACGAAGTCATTGGAAGCGGCATCCGGCTCAACATAGAAGTTGCCGCGGCGCGATCCGTCGCCGTAGCGCAGACGCCCTCCCAACCAGGCCTTGTTCGAGCAGAACTCGTTTTTGCCGATCATGTGGGTATAGGTCAGGTCGGCGTAGAACACCCCGGCGTCATAGTTGAGCTGGTACTCCAGCCCGCGGAAGCGGGTTTTCGACAGGTTGTTGACGTAAGCAGCATTGCCGATGCTCGGCTGCACCAGCCCCGGTTTATTGCGGTCTATCGCCAGGTTGATGTAGTTATCCACTTTGGTATCGAAGTAGGCCACCTTCGCCACCAACCGATCGCCCTCAAACCACAGATCCGGCTGCTGCACGTTGAACCCGACTTCCCAGGCGCGCGAGCGCTCGGGCTGCAGGAACGGGTTGGGGTATTGCGTGGATGAACTGTGCGCGCTGCCGTTGGTCAGCGTTTCGGTGATCGCCGGCGGCCGCCAGGATTTGCCGTAGGTGGTATACAGCTCAAGCCACTCCACGCCGGGGCGTACCGCCACCGCCAGCGTTGGCGACAGCTTGCCCTGATCGCGATCCACGTCCCAATCTTCGCGGGTGGTGGTTGAACAGCCGGTCAGACGCAACGCTTTGCAAGGATTGTCAATCGTGTAGCGTTGCCCATCCTTGGCCAAATCCGGATAGCTCAGGCCGGTCTGGCCGCGCAGGCGATAGCGGTCGTAACGCAGCCCCCCCTCCAACGTCAGCCAGCCGTCGTAGTCGTAGGTCAAGTTGGCGAACAGGCTGGCGACCGAACGGTTGCCGGCCGGCGTCACCCCTTCCATGCCTTGGCGGGAAGAGTCGCTGGTTGCCTTGTCGTAATAAAACTCCAGCCCGTAGTTGGCGCGGAAGTCATGCCCCGGCGCCAGGCTGAAGCGCGAGGTATTTTGCGCCTGCGCGCCGTAGGTACGCAGGCGGGTACGCGTCGCGTAGCCGTTGTCCAGCAGCGAGCTGGTGCTGTAGGTGTCGCTGTCATCCTGAGTATCGACGTAATACAGCTTGGCCTGAAAATCGAGCCAGTCGACGTCTTCCGGCGCCAGGCTGTAATCAAACGCCGCGTTGCGCGCCATCACGTCGCTGTAACCGGTGCGCTTCCAGCCCAGTTCATAGGGCGGGCGGGTGCCCAGGTTGGTCAACGTGCCGGCGATCGGCGACGCGGTCTGGGTCTGCAGATAGCTCAGCTGCAGGCGTTGGTTGGCGGGCAGATTCCAGCCCACCTTGGCCAGCCGCGAGTGCATACGGTAATTTGTGTCGGGGATTTTGTTGTTCTTGATGCTCTCGGCGTAGCGATCGTAATTGCCGGTGTCGTTATTGATGCGAATGTTACCGATATCGCCCTTGTTGCCGGGCCAATAGTCGCCGAGGTGGCGTTCGCTGGCGGCCAGCAGGATATCGCCGGTTTCGTTGCCCAATGCCAGTACGCCGCTGCCGATGAAGTGGGTGCCGTTATCGCCGGTGCTGGCGTGCAGCTTGCCGCCCAGCTCTTTGCCCGGCGCCAGGAAATCGCTCGCGCTGACGGTATTGAAGGTGGCAATGCCGCCGAGCGTGCCGGCGCTGCCCATGCCGCCGGTGGTGCCCTTGTCGATAGTCACGCCGGACAGCAGTTCGGAATCGATGTACATGGTGCCATTACGCTGGCCATGGCCGCTCTTTTGAAAATTCTGCCGCATGCCGTCGATATTCATGTTCACCCGGCCATAGTCTTGTATGCCGCGGATGTTGACCGACAGCGCAGGATCTTGCTGGCTGACGCTGGAATAGGCTCCCGTAGTCTGCTCCAGAATATCGGCCGCGTGTCGCGCCGGGCGGTTGTCCATCTGTTCGCGGCTGATGACGCTGACCGAGCGCGGTTCGTCGTAAACCCAATCGTTGGCATTGATGCCGCTGGCACCCAGCACCGTCAGGCTATCCAACGCCAGCGCGCCACCGTCGCCGTTCGCCGTCGGCAGCCGGCTCAATACGATTTGCCCCTGCGGCTGCAGGCGGAAAGCCACCGGATTGCCGCCGATCAAGCGCCGCAGGCCCTGTTCAACGCTCATGCTGCCGTTCAGCGCCGCCGCCTGCATGCCGTCGAGTTTCACCTCGTCAAAAAACACCTGCATGCCGGCCTGCTCGGCGAAGCGCAACATGGCGCTCTGCAGCGGCTGCGCCGCAATGTTGAAATTCTTTTGCTGTGCGGCCTGCGCGCCGTTCGCCTCAGCCTGGACGGCAAGCGCCACCGCCGGCTGAGTCAACATCATCGCCGCCAGCGCGGCGCGTACCGCCGTGGCCAATCGGCCGGCCGGCGTGGTTCCCTTGTGAATAAGCATGCGTGTGTGTTCCACCCGAAAGAATGCCAAACTAAGTGATAATGGAAATCAATCTCGTTTAAACATAAGGACGTTCCGGGAGGCAAAAACCCGTAAAGATTTTTTACAGAAAGTGAAAATAACGGCGAAGCGGGCATCCCGGCCCGCCTTGGCCGCTCAGTAAAGCAGCGTGATGCCGGGGAGATTCAGCTGGCGGGCGGAGAGTTCCTGACGAATGGCGCCGACGCCGTCGTCGAGTTTATTGAGCGCGAACACACCGCTCACGGTGCGCGTTCTTAGCGCGGGATTGACCGCCACGATGCGGGTCCCGCGATAGCGGTTGAGCTGCGCGAGCGCCTGCGTCAGCGGTTGGCGGTCGATCACCAGCCAGCCGCGTCGCCAAGCGTCATCACCGGCCGTTTGCCGCGTCAGCTGCAGCTGCCCGTTGCGGTAATGCGCCGCCTGGCGTTGCGCGACCACCAGCGAGCGCTCGCCGCGCTCAAGCGTCACCCGCACGCTGTGCTGATGCACGCTGACGTCGACGCCCTGTTCAGTGCGCGCCACGCTGAACTCGGTGCCCAGCGCCTGGGTGACGCCGTTTTTCGCCTCCACCCTGAACGGACGGCTTTCCGCCCCGCCCAACGGCGCGACGATAAAATAGGCGGCGCCGCTCAGCAGCCGCACCTTGCGCTCATCTGCGGAATACGCCAGCGCGATCGCGCTGCCGCTGTCCAGCGACACCCGGCTGCCGTCCGGCAAAGCAACTTCGCGCACCTCACCGCGAACGGTTTGATAATCGGCCTGCAGGCCGATCCACAGATCCGGCCCGCGATAAACGCCGAATGAAACGGCGAGCGCCACCGCCGCTGCCACCGCCCAGCGGGGCCATCGATAGCGAGAGGGCGTTTTCAGCGCCGCCACCTGCGGTTGTAACGCCTGCCGCTGCTCAGGCGGCAGTTGCCCAAGCGTCGTCCACAGCAGGCGAGCCTGACGCAGCGCCGCCGGATGCTGCGGATCGGCGGCCAGCCAGGCGTCCAACGCTCGCCGCCGATCGGCCGGCAGCGCCCCTTCGGCCAGACTCACGGCCCAGGCGGCCGCCTGCTGTCGCGCCTGTGCGGTTAGCGGTTTCATAATGGCATAGACCTCTGTTTTTTCTGGTTATAGGTTAAGACGTCTGAGCGCGGATAAACCCGTAAAAAAATTGCCATTATTGTTCTTCCATCCGCGCCATCAGCCGCTCGAGGGCGCTGGCCAGGTGTTTTTCCACCGTGCTGAGCGACACGCCCAGCTGCGCCGCCACCTGCGCCTGGGTCAGGCCATCGAGCCGGTTAAGGCGGAAAATCTGCTGCGTGCGCGGCGGCATGTCCGCTAGCGCCTGCTGCAACAGCTGCAGCAATTGGCTATCGATCGCCCGTTGTTCAAGCGCCGGTTCACCGGAGGGATACTGCGCCAGAATGTCGTCTTCGACCGCTTCGGTCTGCCGCCGCTGCTGCTGGCGCACATGGTCGAGCATCAGGTTTTTGGCGGTTTTGTACAGGTAGGCTTCGATATCGAGAATGTTACCCTGCGGATATTGCTCGGTAAGGCGGGTAAAACTTTCCTGCGCCAAATCCGCGGCCAGCTGAGGGTCGCGCAGTTTGGCGTTCAAATAGGCTTGCAGCGGCCGCATATGGCGCAGAAACAGCGCCTGCAACTCGGAATTGGACATCTCTTTTCCCAGAAGTGAAACACCCAATAGGGGCGATAAAAATCACATAAATGATTATCATTATCAATATTGTTCTGGGAAATATATGCTAACGCCGGGGATAAACAGGAAACCGGCCTGGCGCCGGTTTCCGCTGTGCAGCAGGTCAGAGCTCTAGCGCCTCGTCTTCATAGCGGTGCTTGGCGTCGAGCGCTTCCTGCTCGGTTTCATGTTCACTGAGCAGCGTATTCGGCTCAATGTCGTCGGTGCGCACTTCAAAACGGCGCAGATGCAGGTTCGGGTCGCCCCGAAACACCTCAACGACGCGGGCGCTCCGTGGATAAGCAGGTTGATCATTTTCGCGCATGCCGTTCTCCCGTGTGTTTCACACAGTAGCAAGTATAGCAGCCGCCCTCATTCCGGCACGCGCGAGCCAAGATCGCGATCGCCGGGGGCGCCCGCCAACAGCTCGGTCAGTTCGTCGCAGGCGCAAATGCGGCCTTCACGCACGGTGAAGTGCGCCAGCACCCGCACGCGGCTGCGGGTACCGTCGCGCTTTTCCACCTCGACCAGATGGTGGGTCAGCACTGCCTCGCCCTGCTCCGCCGCCGCGATCACGCTCAGCGTCATGCGGCGGGTTTGCCGTTTCAGCAGCGCCATATGTTGCTCAAACTGCTCGAAGTTCAGCACCTTGCCATCCACCTGCTGGCGGTAGTCTGCGCTGAAACGGGCAGCGAGCTGCGTCGGCCGATGCTCCGGGCTGGCGACGACCTGCTGCAGCGTATCGAGCACCAGGTTCAGTGGGGTAACTTGAGTCATCACGTTTCTCCGAAATAGGGTGAACGGCGATCCTATCCCGGCCAGGCGATGGCATAATAACCACATCAAGACTTTCAATAACGTTAAACGGCCAACATGACGCAGATCCGCAGCCAACGCCTTCAGCATGAAAAAAAGCACCTGACGCCCTGGCACCGGCACGAAGGCGGCCAGATCTATCTCTTGACGCGTGGCATGCTGGCAATGGAACTCCCGGGCCGGCAATGGGCGATCACCGGCGGTACGCTGGGCTGGCTGCCGCCGGGATGCGCCCATCAGGCGCTGGCCTGCGGCGACGTGGCGGGCTGGAGTCTGTATCTGCCGGGGGAAAGCGTGCCGGAGATGCCGCCGCAGCCGCAGCTGTTCACGGCCTCTGCGCTGTTGCAGGCCCTGGTGGAGCGTATCGCGCAGTTCCCCGCCGGCCCACTGAGTGCGCCGCAACGGCGGCTGCTGCAGGTGCTGCTGGATGAAATGCACGCGGCAAGCCGCGCGCCGTTGCAATTGCCGCTGCCGCAGGACGCCCGGTTGCTGAACATCGCCCGGGCGCTGCTGAACGATCCCGCCAGCCTGCGCAGCCAGCGCGACTGGGCCGACTGGGCCGGGCTCAGCCCGCGCACCCTGAGCCGCCGCTTTGTGCAGGAAACCGGCATCAGCTTCGCGCTGTGGCGCCAGCAGGCGCGGGTATTGCGTTCACTGGAGGGATTATCACGCGGCGCAGCGGTCGCCGAAGTGGCCGACACCTGTGGCTACGACAACGTCAGCGCCTACATCGCCGCCTTTCGCCGCCGCTTCGGCGTCACGCCCGGGGCGTACTTTGCGGCCGCTCGGCAAACGGAATAGGAAAACGGGCGCCCAGCGCCCGAAGAGAAGAAAGGGTTATTTCACCGTCTCACGCGGCAGCACCGCGAGGATTTGCTCCACCACCCGCTGCGGATCGGCGGCGCCGTCCATCACGTAATGCGCGGCGTCCTGATACAGCGCTTCACGCGCCGCCAGCACCTCGAGCATCTCTTCGGCGATCGGCCTGCCGGTGAGCGTCGGGCGCTGCGCATCTTCCGGGTACTCTTCCAACCGCTGCGCCAACACGCTGGCCGGCGCGCGCAGATAGATAACGGTGCCATGCTGGCGCATAAACTGACGGTTCTCTTCCGCCAGGATCGCGCCGCCACCGGTGGCAACTACAGTTGACGGTTTGGTCACGGTTTGCAACGCGATGGTTTCGCGGCGACGGAACCCCAGCCAGCCCTCGCGCTCGACCATTTCCGCCACGCTCATCTGTACCGCTTGCTGCATAAACAGATCGGTATCGACAAACTGATAGCCCAACGCCAGCGCCAATGCGCTGCCTACCGTGGTCTTGCCGGCTCCGCGAGCGCCTATCATGAACAGGGTTTGTGTCATTACGGGTTGTCCCTTATGCGGTGACTTGAGTGCATTGCATACCAAAATACCGAGCGGGTGCGATGGCGTGGTGGCTGCATCATACCCTGCCCGCTCTGTATTTCAATATTTACGATAGTGTAAATTCCATGGCACAGCGACTGCCGACGGCAAAGCCGTGCGCCAGATCCTCATCCAGGTGCCGCCGCAGGGCGACCGTGAGCCGCGCGTCGTCGAGCGGCCGGAATCCCAGCCGCCGGTAGTAGGGCGCATTCCACGGCACATCAATGAAGGTGGTGAGCGTCAGGCGAGTGGCGCCCTGCCGTTTGGCTTCTTCCGCCACCGCGCCGATCAGGCGGCGGCCGACGCCCTGCCGTTGCCAGGCAGCGGCGACCGATAATTCGGCGACATGCCAGTCTTCCCCCTGAGCCAACACGGCGATAAAACCGGCGCACTCACCGTTGTCGCTTTCCGCCAGCCATTCACGGCGCTCGGCGATAAACGCGGCGTGCTGTTTCGGGGCCATCACCTCGCCTTCGGCGATAAAGCGCCATTCCGGCTGCTGGCGAAACAGCTGCGCCGCCGAACGTTCAACCGCCATCAGATGCGCGATATCTCGCTGCTGCGCCAAACGGATCTGCAGGCTCATGAGTTCTCCTTAACGTTGGGGCGGTTATTTAAACAAATTCCACCGCCCGTGGCTCAGAAATCGATACTGCCGCGCAGCACCACCTCACGCGGCTCTCCCACCGCCACGCGCAGATTGCCACCGCTGGACGGATAGTAGGTTTTATCGAACAGGTTCTTCACGTTCAGCTGCCATTTCACCCGATAGCCGTTGATCGGCATGGTGTAAGCGGCGAACGCATCAGCAACGGTGTAGTTATCCAGGTAGAAGCTGTTGGCGGCGTCACCCGGGCGGCGGCCCACGTAGCGCGCGCCGGCGCCGATACGCACCTCATCGCCGCTGTACAGGCCCAGGCTGCCGAGGTTCTGGGTCAGGAACAGCGAGGCGGTATGGCGCGCCACGTTGGTCATCTCTTTGCCCTTGTTGTCCGGATCGTCCACCACGCGGGCGTCGGTATACGCATAGGAACCGATCAGGCTCAGCGAGTCGGTAAGATTACCGGCCACGTCCAGCTCCACGCCCTGCGAACGCACGCGCCCGGCGGTGCGCGTCACGGTTTCGCCCTCCACCAGCTCATTGACCATCACGTTGCGTTTGGTGATGTCGAACAGCGCCAGCGTACCGGTGACGCCGTTCGGCAGCGCCAGCTTGCCGCCGACCTCCCACGACTTGCCCTGTTCCGGCGGCAGCGAATCAATTTGGGTGGCGATGGAAGAGTTCGGCTTGAACGACTCGGTATAGCTGCTGTACAGCGACACGTAAGGCGTCAGCTTGTAGACCACCCCGGCGCGCGGCACCAGCTTGCCGTCCGAGCTGTCGGTGTTGGTCTGGAACGGCCGCCCCTTGCCGGCATAGACGTCGAAAGCGTCGTAACGCAGCCCGCCCATCACCAGCCATTTATCAGTCAATTGGATAGAATCCTGCATAAACCAACCGTAGCTGGTGAGGTTTTCCCGCTGGTCGCTGTCTTTGGCGCTGACCGCGGTCGACGGCGGCATCAGGCCGTATACCGGATGATAGATATTGAAATCGCTGTTCTTTTTACCGCGGATCATGTCGCCGCGGTAGGTACGGTTATCTTCAAAATCAAAGCCGAACAGCATCTGGTGGTTGATGCTGCCCCAGTCCACGTCGCCATTGAGCGTCAGCTGCACCGCGTTGGCGTGGCTGACGGCGTTGGCGGTCGAGTCGGCCTGGCGGCTCAACACGCCGGTCACCGGGTTCAGCGCCGTGGCGCGCGCCTGGTTGTCACTGTAGCTGTTGCGGCTGTAGGCGTAGGTCAGCGAGCTTTTCCAGCGCTCGTTGAGCGTTTGATCGATCTGCAGGGTAATGCTGTCCTGATCGCCGCGGGTAGCGTTATAGGCTTCGTCGAAACGGCGATCGCGCGGCGTATTCACCGGTTTGCCGGTGCGCGAATCGATAATGGTGCCGCGATCGAACGGCACCAGATATTCCATATGCTCGTAGGCCAAGCGCACGGTGGTGTTCTCGCCGTACCACATCAGCGAGGGCGCGATCACCGTCTGGCGGTTGCGGCCGAAGTTGCGCCAGTAGTCGGTTTCATCGTGATCGACGATCATGCGATAGGCGAATCCCGACGTGCCGAGCGGCCCGGTCACGTCGAGCTGGCCGCCGCCGCCGTTGAAGCTGCTGCCCCAACCTTCCACGTGGGTATGTTGCTGCAGCTGGGGCTTTTTGGTGATCATATTGATCATCCCGCCCGGCTCGCCCATGCCATACAGCATCGAGGCCGGCCCCTTGAGCACCTCCACCCGCTCGGTGGTCGGCGTAAAGTTGCGAGCCTGCACCGAGCGCACGCCATCGCGCAGAATAGAGCCGTCGCGGTTATCGCCAAAGCCGCGTTTCATGACCGCGTCCTGAGTGCCGCCCAGCGTGTTGGCCTGGGTAATGCCGCTGACGTTGTACAGCGCTTCGTCCAGGCTGCTGACCGCCTGATCGGTAATCACCTGCTGCGGCACCACGTCGATCGCCTGCGGCACATTCAGCAGGTTGGTTTCGCTGCGGGTGCCGGTGACGCTGGTCAACGGCTGATAGCTCTGCACACCGTCGGCGTCTTTGCGGCCAATCACCGTCAGGCTTTCTTCTTTCGACGCGACTTTTTCCGCCGCCCACGTCGGCAATGTTGCGCAGGCCGCCAAAGGCAATGCGCACCACAAGCCGCGCTTGTTGTTATTCATTATCTAACTGACTCCAATAGGTCCCTGAAAAAGGTAACGGCAAAAACTGCTGATACAGCTGTTGGAAGGTCTGCTGCGGGTTGATGTCGGCGAACAGATCCGGATAAAACGCTTTGGCGAATACCTCGACCAGCACCACGTGGTACGGGCTGAGGTAAAAGTTGTGCCAGACGCTCCAGGCGCGGTGGTTTTTCACCGCCTGCAGGCTGGCCAGCATCGGCTGTTTGGCGATCAGCCGGCGGAAGCTGTCGGCGGCCTCCAGTGGGCCGACCTGCGGCCCGAGGCGCAGATCGGACAGCCGTTTGCCTTGCGGGCCGGCCATGCCGGTGGCGAGGTATACGTCGGGATTGGCGCTCAGAATGGTTTCCGGGTTCAGTTCGCCATACACCCCTTTGACGCTGGCGTTGGCGATGTTGTCGCCGCCGGCGAAGGTCAGCAGATCGCCAAGGTTGCCGTGTGCGGCGGTGGTGCAACAGGTATCGCGCCGCCCCAGATGCAGGTGCAGCATCACTTTGGGCTTCGCCCCCTGATAGCCCGCCAGCCGTTGCTGAACCACCGCCATATGCTGCTGATAAAACGCGATGAACTGCTCGGCGCGCTGCTGGCGATTGAGCACTTCGCCCAGCAGCCGCACGCTCGGCACGGTGTTGTTCAGCAGATCGATACGCAGATCGACGTAGATCACCGCCACGCCGGCCTTGTTCAGCGCGGAAACCAGCAGATCGTTGTCGCCGTCTTCACGCGCGTAGCGCGCCAGGATCACCAGATCCGGCTTCAGCTGCAGCAGGCTTTCGATGTTGACCTGGCGGAAATTATTGCCGCTGATAATGGGGATCGCGGCGATCTGCGGGAACTTCTGCGTATAGCGTTGCCAGCTTTGCGCATCGAAACGCGCCAGATCCGCCGGCCAGCCGACGATGCGCTGCGCCGGGTTGCCCGGCTCCAGCAGCGCCAGCGTATACAACATGCGGCTCTCCCCCACCACGATGCGCTGCGGATTGTCCGGCACCACAACCTGACGGCCGGTGATATCGGTCACCGTCTTCGCCTGGGCGGAGAACACGCCGAACCACAGAGAAAGCAGCAGTAAAATGAGGAAATTGCGCATGATTGAGCCGAAAGGGGGAAATAGTGTGCGCATGATAATCACTCTCATTAGCACTTGCAATCCCGCGCCGCCATTGCCAAAAGAAATCCGGGAAACGGCGCCGGGCGCGCGGCAAACATGGCGAAACCGCTAAAATAACGGCTTTAAAAAGTTAAAAAAATGGCGGGGAAATCGGTTAAATAGAACGGGGAAACAGCTAAAAACCGGGAGACCTCCATGACTCAACGCATCATTCCGCTGTCGGATTGCCCGCAGTTTGCCGATGTGTGCGCCGCCTGGGCCTTCGGCCAATGGGGCTCACAGCGTGGCGGTTCGCTGGAGCGCACCCAGTTGCGCTTCGCCCACTGCAGCCGGCCAAGCGACGATCACCTGACGCTGATGATGATCGACGGCGATCGTCCGGTGGGCATGGCCAGCCTGTGGCCCAGCGACGATCATCAGCGCCAGGATCTCACCCCATGGCTGGCCGGCGTCTTCGTGCATCCCGATCACCGCCGCAAGGGCATCGCCCACCGTCTTGAGATGGCCATCGTCGAGGCGGCGCGGCAACGCCATCACTCGGTTTTGCATCTCATCACCGACAAATCGGAAGCGCTGTACGCCGGCTGGGGTTGGCATCCCGTGGAACGCCGGCGGCAGCATGACGAAGAAGTGGTAGTAATGGCGAAAACGCTGTAGCTAACGCGGCGTACAGACATACACCAGCGCCGGCGGGAAGTTGCGCACCACCCGCAGGCGCTTCCAGTGAAAATAGCGGGACAGCAATTTTTCCGACAGGTGGCTGTATTGGAACAGCACCAGCGTGCCGTTGCGCGCCAGCAGCCGCTGCCGGGCCTGCTGAAGAATACGCACGCTGATCCTGACCGGGATCGACAGCAGCGGCAGGCAGGAAAACACCACGTCGTAATCCGTGGCCATTTGGGTCGCCGAATGGGGCATCACCTGCAGCCGCCGATCGTCTATCCCCCGCAGCCGATGCACGAAATGCGGTTGAATTTCGAAAGCCTCCAGCGCCGCATCGGCGCGCATCCGCCCCAGGATGCGTTTGGTCAGTACGCCGTCCGCCGCGCCCAGCTCCGCGATCGACAGCGCACGGGTCCATTCAATCTGGTTCAGCATCGCCTGGCACAGCCACGGGGAAGAAGGCGCCAGCGTACCGACGGTGCGCGGTGAAGCCATAAATTGCTGCAAGTAAGCGAAGTGATTCATCAGTTGCAGCCGGGTCGCATTTAACATTGAGGCCTCCTTGGGTTAAGCCCCCAATGTGAGCCGAATTTCTTAAGTAATCATTAACATGATTCCGAAAGCGGCAGACACAGTTGTAATAAAATGCGACCTCAGCCACGACGGCACAAAGAAAAACGGTCGTAATAATGACCTGAAAATAAGCCGTTTATGCGCCGACTGTTCAGATAATTATTACGACCGTTTATTTTATTGGCCACGTTGCCGTGGCCAGAGAGTAACAATCAACGCTTAGCGATAAATTTCCGCATTGCCGCGCCAGTTACTGGAGTCCCCGGGGGTGTCCAGGCCGATAATGCGGTAATGGCTGGCGCCGTCCGCCGCGGCTTTTTCTTTCAGGGCGGTGATGGCGTCATGCGGTGAGCCGCTAATGCCGGAAACCGACACGACGCCGATGCTTTGCAGATTGGCGGCCTGCTCGCTGTTGACCTGTTTCACCGACGACAGCGGCGCGGCGAAAGTGGAGAAGGAAGCGGCGGCGATCAATACGGCTGCGATGCTTGGGATAAGTTTCATGATTGACTCCAGGTGTTCTTGTTTATTAGCTCGTTGTCAGTGATGTTAATTATCCGCTAGCCAATGAAAACGGACGTCATGCAACGTAAAGAACATCAATCATTGTGAGGAGAATAAGGAGGATATGAGTGCGAGTGTGTATTTTCAGGCAGGAATGACTTTATTGAGTTCACCTTACCCCTATTTGATGAACAATTAAAGACAGGGCGAAAGAAAGAACGCACGCCGCCGCTATTTAAGATTTTTTACCCGCCGAGGCGCGCTGAGCTACGCTGATTTTGTGGCTTACCCTTTTAAGGAAGAACGCTTATGTCGCAAAACCTGCTGCGCGTGCGTGACGGTCAGGGCGATTCGGTCTCATTCTCCGAACTGCTGTTCGATCTGATCTACGTTTTCGCCGTGACCCAACTTTCCCACTATCTGTTGCATCACCTGACGCTGACCGGCGCACTGGAAACCCTGCTGCTGTGGTTCGCCGTCTGGCTGGCCTGGCAATACACCGCCTGGGTCACCAACTGGTTCAATCCCGATACCCGTCAGATCCGCCTGCTGCTGTTCGCGATCATGCTGCTAGGGCTGTTCGCCGCCGCCGCGCTGCCACAGGCGTTTGGCGAACGCGGTCTGATCTTCGCGCTGTTCTACGTCGCCATTCAGGTTGGCCGCTCCGTCACGGTGCTACGCCTGCTGGCGCCCGATCATCCGTTAAAACAAAACTTTCGCCGCATTCTCGGTTGGCTGTGCATCTCCGCCGTCTTCTGGATCGTCGGTGGGCTGGCAGAAGGCAATGCCCGCCTGGCGCTGTGGGCGATCGCCGTCTTGTGCGAATACGTCTCGCCGATGTTCGGCTTCCGTTTACCGGTCCTGGGGCGCTCGGACAGCAGCAGCGAATGGACCATCGAAGGCCACCATCTGGCAGAACGTTGCCAGCTGTTCGTGATCGTGGCGCTGGGAGAAACTATTCTGATCACCGGCGCCACCCTGAGCGAGATGGAAAGCTGGAGTCTGCCGGTGCTCATCGCCTCGCTGGTGGCCTTTCTCGGCAGCCTGGCGATGTGGTGGGTTTACTTCGACACCAGCAGCAAAGCCGGCAGCCACGCCATCAGCCAGGCGGAAAACCCCGGCCAACTGGGCGCTTATTTCCATTATGTGCACGTCGCGCTGGTGGGGGCGATCATCGTCTGCGCCGTGGCCAACGAGCTGGTGATCGCCCATCCCGACGGCCGCATCCAACACGCCACGGCGGCGGTGCTGCTGCTCGGCCCGGCGATTTACCTGTTCGCCAACGCGCTGTACAAACGGCTGGTGTATCACCGTTTTCCGCTGTCGCACCTGGTTGGGCTGCTGGCGCTGGCGGTATTGGCCCCTATCGCCTATTTAACCGATCTGCTGATGGTCAATGGCCTGACGACGCTGATCATGGTGATGGTGGCGGTGTGGGAGAGCATCTCGCGCGGCAGAGCGCCGCAGCAGCATGCGGAAGCCTGACACAAACGGGGGCGCTATCGCCCCCGCTGTGAGATTGATGACAAACCTCATGCCATTGCCGGGTTTGCAAAGAGCAGCGGATAAAAAACAAGGAAAATCAATTTATTGATTTTCGGCTGATGGCCACAAAGGAGGAAAAACCACGTTTTTTCCTCCTTTGTCAACGGTCTGACGGGGGCGCTATCGCCCCCCTATCTCGGTCACTTCAAGGGTTGCGGCAAGGTGAGCACCCAAAGCTCACTCAGCGATTCCGGCTGCTCCAGAAGGCGCAATTCGATGCGGGCGTCGGTTTTGTCGCCGTCGAGGCTCAGCCGCCCTCCTTTCTCCAGCTGATAGTCACCGATTTTCTTGCTCTTTGGCGACGCATCCACCAGCTTGGCCTGCAAGCCGAAATCGTTGTCATTGATCACCGCCAGCGTGCGATCGTCGATCAGCGCCAACCCTTCCGCTTTCTCCTGGCGCCAACCCAACTGACGCAGATCCGCCACTTCCCGTTTCTGCGCCAGCTTCACGCCGCGTTTAGCCAGATCTTTCGCATCATCGAACTCCAGCGCTTTACCCTGGCCGTCAAACGCGCTCAGATCGCTGGCCTGCGCGAGATCCACCAGATAGATCTTGTTGATCATCGTCTTTTCTTTACCGGTTCCCTGTTCAATCAACAGGATGCGCTGGTTGTCCAACGCCACGACATCGCCAATTTTGGCGTCTTTGGCTTTTTTATAGCTGTCGATATCGATGGGATAGCCGTACATCGCGGTTTTGCCACTGCGCGGATCGAAGCTCACCAGCCGGGTAAACTGCGCCTTGTTTTTGCTTTTGCCGTCGACATCCAGCGTGCTCTGCACCGCCGCCAGAATGCGCCCATCCGGCATCCGGGTCAGCCCCTCAAAACCGCGGTTAGGCTGGCGCCACTTCAGGATGTTCGGTAACCCGCTCGCCACCGCCTGCTCGCCGGCCTGCGGCGTTGGGCCATATTTGGCGAGGATTTTACCTTTGCCGTCGACATGGATCAGAAACGGGCCGTACTCATCGCACAGCCAATAGCCGCCGTTACCGTCACCGATGATGCCTTCGGTATCCAACCCGCGGCGATCGCCGGACAGCGGTTGCAGCGCGTCGTTCAACGCCACTTCGTTCGTGGAACCAATCAGCTCACTCGGCAGCGGCAGCCCGCTAATCGGCCCTTTTTCGTCATGCAAGGGCCGCGCATTCTCGGCCACGGCCTTGCCGCCGCCGATACGAATGTCCATCAACAGAGGCGTGAATTGCGGATTGGCGAAAATCTTGGCCTCTTGCTTGCCTACCGCCGGGGCATCGGCATTCGGGCCGCGATCGGTCAGCGTCGTCAGCACCAAATCGTCGCCCTGCTTCTTGTTGAACATCAACCCGGAGCCGATCCCCACCGGCAACCCCTGCGGGAAATGCTTGGCGAACGCCCCCTGATAGGCGACGCGTTCCCCACCGGGGAAGCCGACCACATAACGCGCCACCTCAATGTCGGCAGCGTGGGCCAATACAGGAAACAGTGAAGCCAACAGCAGGGAGAGCGATTTTATTTTCATATTTGTTACCCGAGGTTAAATGAAGCGTTGTCAGGCAGAAGACGATATTAATTTAGCATGACACTTAGATGACAATAGGCAATTCGTCAAATGCACATCAGGCAATAAGGTTGGCTGGCAAATAGAAATTAGCAATTAACCTGAGCGTATTGAATGGAGAAAACCGCTGGAAAAAACCGCCCGGAAATAACCCGTCATTTTGCTTAGGGTAAATTCTGATAACAAAGATAAAAAAATCGGCAAACGCGCGTCAACACGGCGAAAAACGGTGTTTTTCTCATAGACAAAATAAAATACCAGGGATTTAATACCGCCGTTATTCAAGGTGCATTAAGAAAATTCTATAGAATATCTGCATGAACTGAAAAAGCTGTTCTATAGTTTTTAGTGCTAACGCCCGTTAGTCAATTCCGCAGGATGGAATCTATGTCAAAGCGACTTTTTGCTGAATTTTTTGGCACATTTTGGTTGGTGTTTGGTGGTTGTGGTAGCGCAGTATTAGCAGCGGCATTCCCACAACTGGGTATTGGTTTCCTCGGCGTCGCGCTCGCTTTCGGTCTGACCGTGGTGACGATGGCCTATGCCGTCGGCCATATTTCCGGCGGGCACTTTAACCCGGCGATCACCGTCGGCTTATTCGCCGGCGGCCGTTTCGCGGCGAAAGACGTGATCCCTTACGTGATCGCACAGGTGATCGGCGGTATCGCCGCAGCGGCGGTGCTGTATCTGATCGCCAGCGGCAAAGCCGGTTTCGACGCCACCGCGGGCGGTTTCGCCTCCAACGGTTACGGCGAACACTCACCGGGCGGTTATTCTCTGCAATCAGCCATCGTGATTGAGCTGGTGCTGACGGCCTTCTTCCTGATCGTTATTCATGGCGTAACCGACAAGCGCGCGCCGGCAGGCTTTGCCCCGCTGGCGATCGGCCTGACGCTGACGCTGATCCACCTGATCAGCATCCCGGTGACCAACACCTCCGTTAACCCGGCGCGCAGCACCGGCGTAGCGATCTTCCAGGGCACCTGGGCGCTGCAGCAGCTGTGGGTGTTCTGGCTGGTGCCGCTGGTCGGCGGCATTATCGGCGGCCTGATCTACCGCTGCCTGCTGGAAGACAAAAAATAAGCGTATCGCAGTCGATCGCGTTTCACGGGGCAGCCTTCATCGGCTGCCCCGTTGCTTTCAGCCCTTCGTCACTTCAAACATCATGATATCGCTGGTAAAGGAGCCATCCAGCTGAATCGCGAAATGCTCCGCCACCTCTTGCGACACGCTTTGCTGCAGCGCGCGGATCGCGGTGACGAAATGCGCCGGGGTGCGCATGCGCGCCACCCAGCTGTCGAACTCCAGCATCAATCGATCCGACGTCACCTCACGCACCACCAGCCCGGCTTCGGTCAATAACGCCAGCCACTCGCCTGGCGCATAGTTGCGCACATGCGAGGTATCACGCAGCACTTCCACGGTTTGCAGGTAGATATCCAGCAGCGGATGCCCCGGCGAGACCACGTCCATAAAGATCGCTCTGCCGCCCGGTTTGAGCACCCGCCTGACCTCACGCAGCGCCTGGCCGACATCGTGCCAGTGGTGCGCCGAATAGCGGCTGATGACCAGATCGAAGCTGGCGTCCTCAAACGGCAAAGACTCCGCCACGCCTTGCTGCAGCTGAATGTTACCCAGGCCTTTTTCCGCCGCCGCCTGCTTCACCACCGCCAGCATTTGCGCCGACAGATCGTAGGCCACCACCTGCGCCACCCTGGTCGCCGCGGTGAAGCTGGCATGCCCGGCGCCGCAGCCCAAATCGAGCAGACGCGCGTCGGCATGCGGCGCCAGTAACTGCGCGAGGCGTTGCAAATCCTTGCCCTGCGCATGTACCGCGCTGGTTAAGTAGGCGTTGGCCTGCTCGCCGAACTGCCGGTCTACCGCGTTTTTATGGCTGTTGCTGTTGCTCATGTTTGCTCCTGTTATTATCCGGCTTGCGCCTGTGCCTGAAGGCTTTTCGGCTACTATAATCAGGCTACTATACGGGTACAATATGAGCAGTTATCCTGGTATAAATAGGTACCACGCTATGTCATCAGAAGCCTTATCCGGGCCAAAAGCCCTCGGCGCATTTCTGCGCGCGCACCGCGAACGCATCACGCCGGAAATGATCGGCCTGCCTAGCTCTTCGCGCCGCCGCACCAGCGGCCTGCGCCGCGAAGAACTGGCGCAAATCAGCGGCATCAGCGCCACCTGGTATACCTGGATCGAACAGGGCCGCGAGGTGTCTATTTCCCCCTATACGCTGGCACGCATCGCCAAAGCGCTGCGGCTCGGCCCGGCCGAACGCCACTACCTGTTTACCCTGGCGCGCATCGCCGATCCCGAGCAGGAAGCGCACCGCGAAACCGCCAACGACGCGGTGCTGCAAAGCGTGCATCAGATGACGGTGCCCTGCTATCTACTGGACGTGACCTGGAACGTCGTCGCCTGGAACCCGCAGGCGGCGGCGCTGTTCCGCGGCTGGCTGGATGTGGCCAACAGCCCCAACCTGCTGCACTTCATGTTCTTCCACCCGTTGGCGAAAACGCTGGTCAGCGATTGGGAGGAACGCGCTCGCCGCGTGGTGGCCGAGTTTCGCGCCGAGACCAGCCATCATCAAAATACCGAAGAGATGCGCGCCTTCGTGCGCAACATGACGCACAACAGCGCGGACTTTAATCACTGGTGGAAGCAACATGACGTGATGGCGCGCGAAGGCGGTGAAAGAGCGTTCGAACATCCTCAGCAAGGCGCACTGCGCTATCGCCAACTCACCTTCCATCCGGCGGAGCACGCCGGTCTGAAGCTGGTGATGCTGATCCCGCTGCCGCAATTGGTAACAAATTCATAGGCAGGTTTACCCGCCATTTATTTATTGGTTCATGTAAACGCGCTAGGGTGATTGTTACCGATGATAGTCATCATCCAGCAACGTTATTTATCTCCCGAGGTACGCCTATGCAATCCGAAGAACAACGCCTTATCGATGGTCTGTTTGGCCGCCTGAAAGAAGCCGAGACCAAGACGGGCCCACGGGATCTCCAGGCAGAGCAGCAAATCAACCAGCATATTCGCGAGCAGCCTTCCGCCCCTTATTACATGGCGCAGGCGATGATCATTCAGGAAGCAGCGCTCAAGCAGATGGACCAGCGGGTCAAAGATCTGGAAGCCCAGGTCGCGCAGCTGCAGCAAACCGCCCACGGCCAGCAAAGCAGCGGCGGTTTCCTGGCCGGTCTGTTTGGCGGCGGCAGCCGCACGCCAAGCCCGCGCGAACAGTATCAGGCGCAGCAGCAAAATACGGCGGCCTGGAACAACGCGCAGCAACAGCCTCAGCAACCGGCCTATGCCCAACCGCAGCAGGCGGCGCCTTCACGTGCCGGCGGCTTCCTGGGCGGCGCCTTGCAAACGGCAGCGGGCGTCGCCGGCGGCGTGGTATTGGCCGACATGCTGACCGGCATGTTCCGCCATTCGCAGCCGCAGGAAATCGTGAATATTATCGAAGAAACCCCGGCGCCGCTGGACGACAGCGCGATGCGCAATTTCGACGCCTCCAACAACCTTGATACCTTCAACAACGGCGACGGCGGCAGCTTCCTGAACCAGGACAACGGCTTCCAGAACGCCAACTATCAGGACGACACGGACTACGCCGACGACGATTACAGCGACGACGACGACTCCTTCCTGTAATGCCCTCTCCCCCTCTCACCCGCAGAGGGGGATTTCCCGTTTCGCCAATCTGGTCTACAGTGAACACTGTTCATTTATCCAGCAGAGAGAAACGATGACAAGCTTTAATCCTTCCACCCCTTTCTTCAGCGAACGCCTGCAGATGCGCCCACCGGTAATGGCGGACCTCGCACGTTTCTACGCCATCTTTGGCGATCCGCAAACGCAGCGTTTCAATCCCGCCGGCCCACTCACCAGCGAAGCGCAGGCCGCATCGGCGCTGCACGAGAGGATTGCCGGGTGGCAACAACACGGTTACGGTTCCTGGGCGATCGCTCTGCGCGAACGGCCGGATTGGATTATCGGCTTTGGCGGATTGTCCCGGAAACCGCTCGGGGCGCAGCGCACCGTGAACCTCGGCTATCGCTTCGATACTCGCGTCTGGGGCATGGGATTGGCCACCGAGATGGCGCGGGCTTCGCTGCAATACGGTTTTGTCGGATTGGCGCTGGAGGAGATTTCCGCCATTGTACGTGCGGAGAATCAGGCCTCGTGGCGAGTATTGGAAAAGGTCGGTTTACGGCGGGTGGATACGCTGGATGACGTGCCCGGCGCAGCGCCGAGCCTGGTGTATACGCTAAAGCGCGGCGACTATCAGGGTTGATCGTCGCTGATTTTGGCCAACGCCATGCGGTAAGATTTGACCTTCTGACGCTTTTTCAACCAGGTGGTGGTAGACACGATGAACACCGCGCCCGACATCGCCAACACGCCGGTCGGGTGGCCGTAAAACACCATCAAGGCAAAGTACACGGCGGAAACGATCGCCACCCATTTCGCCGTATTGCCCATGTCGTTCTTCTCCTGGGTCAAACGGCGGATGTGCTCTTCTTCACTGATTCCCATACGCGCTCCTTGTTGGCTGAACGTTCCATTATATGGAGCTGGAGTGTTGATATTTCAAGCGGTTGGATGGTAAAGAAGCGTAAAGCTCAGGCCGGCGGTTCCTGCCGCCGGGGCAGATAACGCCCGGGCTGATCGGTGCCCGGCAGGCCGGTGCCGTCGTTGCGGCCAAACAGCCGGTAGCGATTGCCGGCGACCGCATCATAGACCTTGTCCGCCAGTCGCGGCGGCAGGTAACGCGCCAGCGCCAGTACGCGGTACGGCCACCCCACTTGACGCAGCGCCTGAAACAACGCCGCCGAACGCAGCCAACAGCGCCCCTGCTCAACATAGACCACGGAATCGAAACGATCGGTCGGCAATCCCAGCGCCTGCAGGATCGCCTGCCCTTCGACGGATTGCACCGTCGCCAATAGAATGCGCCGCTGCCGATCGGCGCGAATAAGGTATCTCACCAGCCCGTGACACAGATTACATTCGCCGTCGAACAACAGCGCGCGATCGCCGGGCTGGAGATAAGGCAGATGTGATAAAGGGGTCATCCCGCCTCCCGAAAAACGCTCGCCTTAGCCTAACGCGCCTAGCGCGCCCAGGCCAGAGCGGGATGACAGGGCGTGTTAAGGCGCGGGCGGTGCGTCAGGCACCGCCACCACCGCGACGCGAACTTCGTAATGTTTGGCGCTGCCCGCCGGGATCACCGCCGTCAGTTTGTTGATGGTTTCCACCGGATTGTCGCTGGCCGAGGTGGCGCAGAACAGCTCGCCGCCGTGGCAGAACCCCGGCTTGGGCGGGTGCCCGCCCGGGAAAGGCGGCATGCGCATCGGTTCATCCGCCACAGGCGGCAACGCTTTGGCCGCAGGCGCCTCGGGGGCCGACATCGCGCTCGCGCTGAACAACAGCGCCATGCCCATGCAGGGCAGCGCCAGGATCTTGATTGCTTGTTTCATTGAATTAGCCTCATTTGCCGGGTTCGGGATTACGCTACCCCGCCCCCGGCCCATGAGAAAGCCGCTTTTCGCTACCTTTTCGCCCCGCTGCGCTTTGCTTACATCCCGCGTCTAACGTGATGAAAGGCGAAAGGTTGGGTAAAGGGCCGCCGCGTTACTTGCCGTTCGTCAGCGTGTTGTAGCTGGTCATCAGATTGCGGTAGTCCGGGATATGGTTGGAGAACAGCGCGCCCAGCCCTTCGATGTCATTGCGCCAGTCGCGGTGCAGCTCGCAGGCGACGCCGAACCAGGTCATCAGCTGCGCGCCGGCGGCCTCCATGCGGCTCCAGGCCGACTGACGCGTCAACTCATTGAAGGTGCCGGAGGCGTCAGTCACCACAAAGACCTCGAAACCTTCATTGAGCGCCGACAGCGCCGGGAATGCCACGCACACTTCGGTCACTACGCCGGCGATGATCAGTTGCTTGCGGCCGGTGGCTTTTACCGCCTTGACGAAGTCGTCGTTGTCCCAGGCGTTGATCTGGCCAGGGCGAGGAATGAAGGGAGCATCGGGGAATTGGGCTTTCAGTTCCGGCACCAGCGGGCCGTTGGGGCCGTTTTCGAAACTGGTGGTAAGAATGGTCGGCAGGTTGAAGTATTTCGCTAAATCACCCAGCGCCAGCACGTTGTTTTTAAACCGATCGGGATCGATATCACGCACCAGCGAAAGCAGCCCTGCCTGATGATCCACCAGCAATACGGCGGCCTGGTCTTTGTCGAGGCGCTTGTAGTTTGCAGTCATGGTTTTACTCCTGTGGGGTTGATGTTGCGGATGAAACGCCCCGCCTGGCGGCGGGGCGTTGAGGTTTAAGTGTAGCGCCTGAGCCGGGGAACACGGCCCGCCCCAGGCGCCAAAGTTCAACCGGCGCTCGCTTCGGCGTTCATGCTGCCGAACTTACCGCTGTTGAAATCGCGGAACGCCTGCTGGATTTCCGCGTCGCTGTTCATGACGAACGGGCCGTAGCCGACGATAGGCTCATCGATCGGTTCGCCGCTCAGCACCAGCAGTGCGACGTCGTTGTTGGCTTCGATGGTGATCGAATCCCCCGCCCGGTCGAAACACACCATTTGGGTTTCGCGCACCACGTCTTCGCCGTTGACCAGGATCGCACCGTGCAACATCACCAGCGCCAGCGTATGGCCTTCTTTCACCGTCAGCGTGGTGGTATGGCCGGCATTCAGCTTCATGTCCCACACGTTGAGCGGGCTGAAAGTGCGTGCCGGGCCGGCGTGGCCGCCAAAGTCACCGGCAATCACCCGCACCTGCCCGGCGCCGTCCGCCAGCGGAACCACCGGAATATCGGCGTTCAGCAGCGTCTGGTAACCCGGCTCGGCCATTTTGTCCTTGGCCGGCAGGTTAACCCACAGCTGCACCATTTCCATGGTGCCGCCCTTGCGCGAGAAGTCCCGAGAATGGAACTCTTCGTGCAGAATGCCGGAGGCGGCGGTCATCCACTGGACGTCGCCGGGGCCAATCACCCCACCGCTGCCGGTCGAGTCGCGGTGTTCCACTTCGCCCTGATAGACGATGGTCACCGTTTCAAACCCGCGATGTGGGTGCTGACCCACGCCACGAGTGCCGGAGGCGGAGCGGAATTTGGTTGGCGCTGCGTGATCCAGCAGCAGGAACGGGCTCATTTCCGCCCCCAAATCGTTATAAGAGAACAGCGAATTCACCAGGAAACCGTTACCGACCCAATGTGCTTCCGGGCTGTTGTGAATACCGAGGATTTTTTTCATCTTGAACTCCCGTTTCAGACCTCACGGCCTTAAGTTGATGTCAGAAGTTTAATCCGCCGGGGTTTGCTGCAGTAGTAGGCAAGATGTACACTCAGCGTTCTACTGATAGAACGATAAGGGATGCGATGCTGACCGATCTGAACGACCTGTTTTTCTTCGCCAGCGTGGTCGATCACCAGGGATTCGCCCCCGCCGGCCGGGCACTGGGCATTCCCAAATCCAAGCTCAGCCGCCGCGTGGCGCTGCTGGAAGAGCGGTTGGGCGTGCGCCTGATCCAGCGCTCGACGCGGCGCTTCTCGGTGACCGAGCTCGGCCAAACCTATTACGCGCACTGCAAGGCGATGCTGGTGGAAGCGGAAGCGGCGCAGCAAGCGATCGAGCAGACCCGCGCCGAGCCCTGCGGCACGGTGCGCATGTCCTGCCCGGTGGCGATCTTGCACACCCGCGTCGGCAGCATGGTGGCAGCTTTTATGGCCGATTACCCCAAGGTGACGGTGCATCTGGAAGCCACCAACCGCCGGGTGGACGTGGTGGGGGAAGGGTTGGATCTGGCGATCCGCGTACGGCCGCCGCCGCTGGAGGACAGCGATCTGGTGCTGAAGATCCTCGCGCAGCGCACCTGGTGCGTCGCCGCCAGCCCGGCGCTGGTGCGCACCCTCGGGCCGGCGCAAACGCCGGAAGACCTGCGTAAATACCCGACGCTCGATCTCGGCCCGGCGCGCGCTCAGCACCAATGGCGGCTGACCGGCCCGCAGGGTGAACGGGTGGAGTGGGAACACACGCCGCGGCTGGTCACCGACGACATGCTGATGCTGCGTACCGCCGCCATCGCCGGCGCCGGCATCGTTCAGCTACCGGCGATGATGATGCGCGACGACATGCTGCGCGGCGAGCTGGTGCAACTGTTGCCGGGCTGGCAGCCACAGGGCGGCGTGGTGCACGCAGTCTACCCGTCGCGCCGCGGCCTGCTGCCGGCAGTGCGGCTGCTGCTCGACTATCTGGGGGAGCAATTCGCCAGCATTGAAGAAGAGTGATCAGGCGGTGATTTCGATCGCGTTGCCATCCGGATCGCGAATGACGGCCTCGTAGAAGCCGTCGCCGGTCCAGCGCGGCGCGGACAGCAAAATGCCCTCCTGCTGTGCGCGCTGCGCCAACCGATCGACCTGCCGCTCATCCCCCAGCGACAGCGCGATGTGCGCCCAACCGACCCGCTCCTCCTGCGCCTGCGCCGGCAGCAACGTCGGCACGCACATGATCTCCAGCGACGGCCCGGCCGCCAGTCTGACGAAGCGGGAAACGAACCCCGGCCGGTTGCGGCTGACATACTCCTCCCCCGCTTCACCGTTGAAATAGCGCTGCCAGAACGCCAGCTGCGCGTCGATGTCATGGGTCCACAGGGCAACATGGGCTATTTTCATCATCATTCTCCGATCGATAAATCGCTGTGCCAGATCTGGCCGCCGCCTTGCGCCACCTGCAACTCAAGCTGCGGGTGCGCGCCGCGCGCCGTCACCAGATGATCTACCCGCCCGGCGGGCAGGAAGGGGTAAGGGGCATAGGTATTGAGTTTGTCGCGGGTGCACAGCACCGCCACGCTGCCGGCGCGCGTCAGTAAGCGCTTTTTGAACGTGGCGTCCTGATAGCTCAATGCGGAAAAGCCACCGGCCGGGTCGTATGCGCAGATGCCGGTGAACACCAGATCGAAATGGAACCCGTCTATCTCTTCCGCCGCCTTGGCGTCCACGCAGCCGCCGACCTGCGCATCCAGTTCGCCGCCGATCAGGATGGTGCGGATCCCCGGCCGTTCCAGCATTTTGCCGGCGATGCTCAACGCATTAGTTACCACCGTCAAACGCCGATCGCGTGGCAACAGCTCTGCCAGATACAGGTGGGTGCTGCCGGCATCGAGGAAGATCAGCTGTTCTTCGCCGATCACCCCCAGCGCGGTCTGCGCCAACGCCAGCTTCTCATCGCCGCTGAGGGCAATGCGCGCCGTCATGGGGCCTTCGGCCGGGGTCGGCGCCAGCGCACCGCCATAGATGCGTTTGCACAGGTTCTGCGCCGCCAACTGGCGCAGATCGCGGCGGATGGTCGCTTCGGTGGTATTCAGCCGCTGCGCCATCTCCAGGGCCAGCACCCGCCCCTGTTGGCGAAGCGTGTCGAGAATGGCCTGATGGCGCTCATTGGGTAACAGTTTGGACATCGCGGGGATCCGGTGGCGCTAAAGTGATCATAAATGTACACAAACGTACATAATCGAACAATCACTTTTTTGGTAACACTCGAGCGGCAGTGCTCGTCTAGACTGAAAGTGACATCACCAATAAGGGATTATGACGCGATGACCTCCGCCGTGCTTTATACGCTGTTTCCCGCCGCAGCCACCGTCGTCGGCGCAGCGGTGGCGCTCTATCGCCGCCCCGGTGACGCCGCAATGCGCGTCATCCATCACTTTACCGCCGGCATCGTTTTCGCCGCCGCCGCCACCGAAATCCTGCCCGATCTCAAGCAGCAGTCGCCTGTGGCGGTGTTGCTGGGCGGCGCTGCGGGGGTGCTGTTAATGCTGCTGGTTCGGCGGCTGGGTGAAAAAGCACAGGGGCCGGTCGGTTTTATCGCCGCGGTCGGCGTCGATATCTTTATCGATGGGCTGGTGCTGGGCATTGCCTTCGCGGCCGGCGCCAAAGCCGGCCTGCTGTTGACGCTGGCGTTAACGCTGGAAGTGCTGTTCCTCGGATTATCGATCGTCGGCGATTTGAAAGACTTTCTCGGCAGGCGGCTGCGTGCCATGGCGGCGATAGTCGGCCTGGCGCTGCTGCTGCCCATCGGTGGCCTGCTGGGGGCGCCGGTGGCCATGCTGGGCACATTTTGGCTGACCGCCTTTTTGGCCTTTGGCCTGATCGCCCTGCTCTACCTGGTCACCGAGGAACTGCTGGTCGAAGCGCATGAGGGCGGGAAAGAGACACCGTTCGCCACCGCGATGTTCTTTGCCGGCTTCCTGCTGCTGTTGTTGCTAGAGGAAGGTTTGGGGTAAAAAACGGGAATTTCATGGCGCATGCCGCCCGATGGCAACGCTTTGGCTATACTGTGGCAAGCGAAGTTATCGCAGACGTAACGGCTTGGGCGTAAAGGGAAAACGATGTTATTGACGATCGCAAGGTGGCTGTTTCAACTCCCCGGGAAGCTGTTCGGGCTGATTTTCAAAAATCGCCTGAGGATATTTTTGTTCTTCATGCTGGTCGCCATCGCGGTGCTCGGCGCCAAGCGCTATCTGCGCGCCCACCAGTATGACGACGAGTTCAGCCTCGCCGCCCCCGCCGATTACAACCGCGCAATAAAGCGCGAAATGCCGCTGCGCGAAGCGCGTGAACAGTGCGGTGGGCCGTTGCACGACAATGCCGGCCAGCCGTGGCCCGCCTCAGCCGGTTATCTGCATCAGCCGACCAGGCTGCCCGCGACCAGTCTGCATCGGCTGACGCTGGATAATCAGGGCAACGATTTCGCGGTGCTGGTCAAGCTGGAAACGCCGGCGGCGCCGCAGCAGCTGGCGGAAGTCTTTATTCCGCCCGCTGGCAGCTTCGAGGTAAAAATCAATGCCGACGCGGAACACGTGATGAAAATCAAGAACATCAAGACCGGCTGCATGTTCCGCTCCAGGTCATTCAACCTGGATAAACAGCGCGATTGGCGCATGCCGCTGACGCTACAGAAGGACGGCAGCCTGCAGCTGCAATCTATAGGCGATCGCCAATTCTGATCGGGCGCCGGGCAGAAAGAGCCGGCGCCGCATAGGGTTACTTTTTCACCGGATGATCGCGGCGGAACAGTTCCCAGCTTTCAATTTCCTGCCCACTCGGCAAGGTACAGGTGGAATACTGGCCTGCCGCATTCTCTTTGGCGTTCAGCTTGCCGCCGATTTTGGTGCAATACACGTCGGCCGGGTTCGCCATGCCGATCGGTTTCACCTGCGGCGGTGGTGGCGCCTCGTTGGATTTCACGGAACACCCCTGCAACATCGTCATCCCTGCCAGCAGGGAAAGCATCAACGTTTTTTTCATTTTTTCAGCTTATGCAAAAACGAACGGCGGAGCGCTCCGCCGTTCGCTCATCATGAAATAAAGGATTTGCCCTGCTTCAGCACCAGATCGCAGGCTTTTTGCTTCACCTTCTCGGTGATCTGCGAGGTGCCCAGGCTGTTCAGATCCAGGCTCTTGCCTTCGCCAGTCTGCAGCAAGCCGCCCAGGCCCTGCTGATAATCCTGGCTCTTGGCGTTTTCGGTGCTGGTGATGCCCAGCTTGCTGAGCAGCTGATCTTTCACCCCTTCGGCGCCGTTAGCCGACAGCACGTTGTTTTTCACGCAGTACTGCAGGATACCGGCGGCATTGGTCATGCTGCTGGAGCTCAGCGCCTTGTCGCCGCCGTTCAGCAGACCGGTCAACGAGGAGAGTGACATGCCGCTGCTGCTATCGCCGCCCGACTTGCTCAGTTCACCCGCCGCGCTGCTGAGGGAATCCATCAGCCCGGCGGCCTGGGAGGCACCGCTGGCCAGGGTAGCGGACAGCGCCAAGGCCAGCAGTAAACGATGTTTGGTGATCATAGTGGTGAAACTCCTGTAATAACGGCATGCGATCGGCGCAGCGCGCCGGGATACCCTTCCGACGCCGCCGGCGGCGACAAGTTCCTTTTATCTCGCCACCGCGCCATTTTTCGGAATTCAGGAAATTTAGAACTGCCAGCGCAGCCAGGCGAAGAACACGTTGCCGTTGTTATAGGTACCGGGAATGTAGGTCGCCTGGAACGTCAGCCGCTGATAGCCGATAGAGGCCAGCGGCAGCGGCGCCGGAATAGGGATGTATTTCCAGTTGTCGCGCGCGGTGACGCTGGCGGTGAAGCCCAGCCCCAGGCGGAAATCCTTGTCATCCAGCGGGCGCCAGATCTTCTCGTAGGCGTAACCACCGATCGGCTCCCATTTGTTGAAGGAGTCCTTGAACGCCATGATGTAGATGCCGTGCCAGTCACCGTCGCTGTCGTAGCGGGAGATGCCGTAACCGGCGCCCCACGGGCGCTCGTTGTACTTATCGATATGTTCATCATCGTAAGTCCAACGGTTGTGCCAGGTGATGGCCGGGATATAGAGATCGTGGTTAGGCGAGTTGTTCCAGGTCTCCGCCACGTTATCGGTAAAACGCTGCCATAGACCCGGTTTTTCAGCCTGTGCGGTATTGCCACTTTCTGTACCAACCTCAGCGTAAGAAGGCAGTGCAGGAAATATCAACGCCAGAGAACATGCCAAAAGAGTCCGTTTGAGAAACATCGTAAAGCTCCTGTAAAAATACGGCCGCAGATTCTTACCGATAGCCCAGGCAAGATCAAGCTGTATCTAATTTATCCAACGCCCGTTGTGCTTTGGTTAAGTTTAGCACCGGAATATTCCCAATAATTTTTAACAGGTTGCACCGGTTTCCCCTATGCTATCGCCTTTAGGAGGGCAAAACCGTGGGAAAAGTCCGCTTTGTCGTTCGCTACTCGCGGGCCAGGTGCTTGACCAATACATCGACATCGAGGCGGTTCACAAATTCCAGAGAATATGAGGAATAGAGGCCGAACAGGCGGTTTTGGTGCCCGACCACCACCAGATCGATGCCGGCCTGATGAATGAAATCGCTCACGTCCTTAAAGCGCCGGATGGTGACGATTTCCTTGACCGCAACCGGCGCCTCGACGGCGCTCACCAGCCGGCTCAGCATCGCCTTGGCGGCGATCACCTCCTGCGCCTGGCGATCTTTGACCAGCGCATCGCTGCCGTACTCCAGCTCGGCGTAGTCGGCGTTAAGGTGGCCGACGGTGAGGGCGATCGGCAGCCCGCGCACCATCGCCACCGTTTGACGCAGCAACGGCAGCCCGTCACGCTCATCATGAATCAGTACCAGAATATGTCGATAGCTTTTCATCGCAGTTCCCCCCACAGACCAGTACCGCTGGGACATCATCCCCTCTGATAGGTATACGTCATCTGCGCGCACGTAGAGAAAAGTTTACGTATCACTTCCTACGGAATGTGATGGCCACCACGTTATATTAATGCTCGTGACGGCACATTTTAGCGCCGGCCCGACGTGGCGCGCACTGCAGGCCCGTAAAGCAAAGCTGACGAAAAAAGGCGGACAAAAAACGATCGTTGTTAATTTTTTGTTTTTGATTGGTTACAAGGTGGCTTCATGAAATAAGCGTGCGGCGGATCACCAAAATCCCCCTTTACGCCAGGTTCTGCTTTTCTTTCCCAGGCAAAAAGCGTTACGCCACCCGATGGGATTTAACGCGGCGTCAAAAGTACCGGATGATTCACCCTGCATCACGATAAATGCCAATGCGCCGCCGCTTCTCTAGCGATATACCGACAATGAAAAATACCGTCTCTTTCCAATATCCAATACCCCTACTTTTTATGTATTACTCAATCGCGTAAAGCGCCGAATACAAACCGCCTATTCACCAGCCGCCCCCCTTATCTTGAACAAGCTGAGACTTTAAATAACTGTTAATGCTAACGACACAACATCGCCAGCAATTTATTTTTGCTGATTTTCGCCTGACAAAATAAAGATAAATAATCCGGAGCAATCAATGAAAATAACTATCGGGTCATTCATTCTGCAACAGCTTCACGCCCTGAACGTCGATCGTATTTATGGCGTGCCCGGCGACTATAACCTCAGCCTGCTGGAGCTGCTGGAAAACGACGAGCGGCTGGCGTTTGTCGGCAACTGCAATGAATTGAACGCCTCCTACGCCGCAGACGGTTACGCCCGCATGAAAGGCGCCGGCGCGCTGATCGTCACCTACGGCGTCGGCGATCTGGCCGCGCTGTCCGGCATCGCCGGGGCCTATGCCGAATCTTCGCCGGTTATCTGCATCGCCGGCACGCCGCCGCTGCATGCGATGAAGAATCATCAGCTCTTGCACCATACCCTGGGCGATGGGAATTTCGACAACGTCATGAACTGCTTTAAACAATTCACCGTCGCTCAGGCTCTGATCACGCCGGAAAATGCCGCACAAGAAATACCACGCGTTATTTCCCGTGCCTGGATAGAGAAGAAACCGGTGTATTTACAGCTGCCGTCGGATATTTGCGATGTGGAAATTGAAATCGCCGCGGCGGCGACGGCACCGCAATTACCGGCCAGCGATAAATACAATGTGCAATTAGCGGCGATGGCGCTGTTAACCAAAATCAAACGCGCACAGCGCCCAATCATGTTGGTCGATCAAATGGTGGATCGCTACCAGTTGCAGCAGTTGGTCATCGCAGTCGCTCACCGCTTCGCCATTCCGCTGACCAATATGCCCACCGCCAAATGCATTATCCCGGAAAACACCGCCGGTTGGATGGGCGGCTACAGCGGCAATCTGTCGCGCCCCGAACTGTATGAACACATGGCCCACTCGGACTGCGTGCTGAGCTTCGGCGTACGTCTGGTAGACTCCACCACCGGCTATTTCTCGCAGCAAATTCCCGCCGCCGCTCAGGTGGATATTCAGCCGTTTTCGATGAAACTGGACAACACCTCCTACCCAGCGGTAGCGACGGCGGATCTGCTGCAGGCACTGCTGGATCTGAGCGAAGACGCGCCGGCGCAGCGTTTATCACCGCTGGCCGATCCCCGTGAGAAGCTGGCGACGCCGAGCGACGCGCCTATCGACCAGGCCTATCTGTGGAGACGCATCCAACGCTTCATCCAGGCGGATGACGTGGTAGTGGTGGAAAACGGCACCTCAGGCGCGGCCATCGGCGGCATGCGCATGCCAGGGGGCGTCAAGGTGGTCAACCAACCGATTTGGGGCTCGATCGGTTATACCCTGCCGGCGCTGCTCGGCACCCTGATGGCGGCGCCGGAGCGCCGCCACCTGCTGTTCATCGGCGACGGCTCCTTCCAGCTCACCGCGCAGGAAGTGTCTACCCTGCTGCGCTGCGAGCAAAAGCCGATCATCTTCCTGATCAACAACGACGGCTACACCATTGAACGCTATATCCTCGGCGAAAACTCGTCTTACAACGACATCAGCCCGTGGGACTACGCCAAACTGCCGGCGGTATTGAATACCCAGGCGCAGCCGTTCAGCGTGGCGGTGGAAACCACGCAACAGCTGGAAATGGCCCTGGAACACGCCTCGCGGCAGGATCGGCTGGCGTTTATCGAGGTGAAAGTGCCGATGATGGACACGCCGCCGGTGATGAAAGAGTTCTGTAACCGCTGCAACAGCTTTAACTTTGGCCTGACCAACCCGCGTCGCAGCGCCTGATGCGCGATCGCGCCGCCGGTGGTTCAGGAAACCGGCGGCGTTTTTTTATGCCGTTACCCGCCGGCGCGCGCCATGCAGCGCTGGCGGCGTTCGTCCACCCGCTTGGCGAACCAGGCGGTGGTCAGCTTGCGGGTGATTTTCGGGCTCTCCAACTGGATACCCGGCAGCATCTCACGCGGCAGCTTGCCGCCCGCCAGCGCATAGACCTTCTTATACAGCTCGGTGTCGGCAAAGCCGGCCGTGTCGCCTTTCTCCAGCGCCCGGCGAATGGCGCTGTCGCTCATGTTCAGGCGCTTGCCGAGCGTGCGCACCGCCAGCTCGGTCGAACCGGGCTTGTCGCTGCCGAAATCGATAAGATCGCCGTCCAGCGCCAGCGGAATGGCGCTCGCCCGGCTGACCGCGTTTTGGAACGCCGCGTTGCGGCTGGCGTACCAGCCGGCGTTGAAGTCGGCGAAGCGGTAAATCGGCCGGCTGTAATCGGCCGGGTACCCCAGCAAATGCATAATGCCGAAGTACATACCGCCGCGCCGGCTGAAAACTTCGCGGCGAATCGAGCCGTCGACCGGATAAGGGTACCCTTTGGCGTGCACCTCGGCGAAGGCGATGCTCACCTGCATCGGGCCGCCGGTATGTACCGGATTTAAATGGCCGAACAGCTTCTGCCCCATCGGCACGCGGTCGATCATGTCATCGAAGATATCGCTCAGATCCTTCTCGGTGCGCACCTTATCCAGCCGCTCGCTGTAGCTCTGGCCGTTCGACGACGAAATCTTCAATGCGGTGTGCACCAAAAAGTTCGGGATATGCATCTGATCGGCGCGGCGGTCGATCTCCTTCCAAGCGATCTTCGGCAGCCCCGGCACCTGCGGGTTAGCCTGGAACGTCGACTCCTGTTCGGTCACCGCCAGCACCGAACACAGGTTCTCATCGCTCGGCTCGATGCCCTGCGCGGCGAAGGCGGCGGTAATATCGGTAGCCCAGCCCTGCCGATCGCCGGCGTTGGCCGGGATCAGCGTCATCAGTCGGGCTTTGACGTCGGCGGGGCGCGCCGCCGGTGCCGTGGTGGTGGTTTTGCTGGTACAGCCCGCCAGCGCCAGCAGCGCGGCCAGGCTTAGCAAACGGAAGGGCATCGGGTGGAATAAACGAAGTATCGGCATCTTTTCCCTGAACGTGATGACATGAACAGCACTGAAATTAGCCCAGCCGCCGCGCACAATCCAGTATAAATATACCCGTTCCGCCGCACAGGTGGGCCGGGAAATACCCAACAACGCAGGGAGAACAAAATGATCGAACTCAAAGAAATGACGGCGCAGGAACTGGATCACTACCGTAAATACGGGGTAAAGGCTTACGCAGACGATTTGGCGCGTTCGTTTCAGCTCAGCCAGGAACACGCGTTGATCGAGGCCGAAGCCAATTTCAAACGAGGGCTGGCGATGCCCGGCCAACGGTTGGTATGCGCGAGGCTGCCGAATGTCGAGGACAGCATCGCCACCGTCTGGTACGCCATTGAGCAACGAACCTTCGGTAAGCAGCTGTTTATCTATGATTTTGAAGTGACGCACGCCTGGCGTGGCAAAGGCTATGGCGAGCGGGTACTAAATGCGGTGCTGGACGCGGCGAGAGCACAGGGGGCGGAATATGCCGAACTGACGGTGTTCAACGATAATCCGACGGCCGCGCGCCTGTATTCCAAGTTAGGTTTCGATGCGGTCACCACCCGTATGCGCCGCCGTTTGTAGCAATAGGTTTGCGAAGCTCGGGATTTTCAAATGACGAATAAAGATGTATTTTATATGCATCATATAAATCACTTTGCTTGCCCAGCCAAAGGAGCCCCCTATGGAGCAGCAGCTGCTTTGCTATAAAACCCTGCCAGAATGGAACAGCGACACGCTGCCGGCGGCCTTCCGCCAGCGCCACAACACCCAGAGCGGCACCTGGGCGAAGCTCACCGTACTGAGCGGGAACCTGACGTTCGCCATGATGACCGAAGACGGCGCCACCACCGAGACCTGGCAGTTCAGCCCCGAAAGCCAGCCGCCGTTTATCGCACCGCAGCAGTGGCATCGCATCGTTTCCTTTTCGGACGACATGACCTGCCGGCTGGCGTTTTACTGCACGCCGGAAGATTACTACCACAAGAAATACGAACTGACGCGCACCCACTCCGAAGTGATCGAAGCGGCGGCGCGCATCGCGCCGGGCAAGGCGCTGGATCTGGGCTGCGGCGGCGGGCGCAATTCGCTCTATCTCAATCTGAAAGGTTTCGACGTCACCGCCTGGGACAAGCACGCGCCGTCGATAGCCCGCCTCAATCAGATCGTCGACGCCGAGCAGCTGACCCGCCTGAGTGCCGGGGTGCAGGATCTCAATACCCATCGCTTCAGCGGCGACTACGACTTCATCCTGTCCACCGTGGTAATGATGTTCCTCGAGCGGCAGCAGATCCCGCCTATCGTGCAAAACATGCAGGACAGCACCGTGCGCGGCGGCCATAACCTGATCGTGGCGGCGATGGATACCGAGGATTATCCCTGCCCGCTGCCGTTCCCGTTCACCTTCAGCCCGGGTGAGCTGAAGCATTATTATCGCGACTGGGAGATCCTCAAATACAACGAGGACGTCGGCCAACTGCACAAGACCGACGCCAACGGCAACCGCATCTCGCTGCGCTTCGCCACCCTGCTAGCGCGCAAGCTATAGCGCGTCGTGAAAGATCACCCCCAGCGTGTGGCGTTGGCCGGCGCGTATCCGGCTGACGCCGTGGCGCAGATTGACCCGATAGTAGCCTTTCACTCCCGCCACCGGCCGATGATGCACGGCGAACACCACGGCGTCTCCCTGCTGCAGCGGCACCACCTCCGGCCGGCTCTGCATCCGCGGCCGCTGTTCGGTCAGCACGAATTCGCCGCCGGTGAAATCCCGCTCGGGGGCGGAGAGCAAAAATGCCACCTGCAGCGGAAACACCCGCTCGCCGTACAGATCCTGATGCAGGCAGTTGTAATCTCCCGCTTCGTAACGCAACAGCAGCGGCGTCGGCCGCCGTTGGCCGGCCCGGTGGCATTCGGCCAGGTAAACCTCATGGTCGGCGGCATAACGCACCGCCAGGCCCAATAAGGCGTTCCAACGGTTGGCCACCGGCGCCAGCCGCGCATACATCAGGCTGCGCGCTTCGGCCACCGGCGACGGCAGCGGATAGGTGAAATAGCGGTACTCGCCGCGGCCAAAACCGTGCTTCTCCATCACGACGCGGCTGCGGAAGTGCGCATCCTGCGGGTAGAGCGCCGCCAGCTCGCGGCACAGCTCTTGGCTGAGCACGCTGGGCAACCGCGCGCAACCCTGCGCATCGAGTTCGCGCTCGATGGCCGCCCAGTCCAATTCGGCCAGCCGCGCCGCCAGCGCGCCGCTCATCGCTGCGCCTCTTTTTCCAGCAAGGCTTTCTTGCGCTCGACGCCCCAGCGATAGCCGGACAAGGCGCCGTCGTTGCGCACCACCCGGTGACAGGGGATCGCCACCGCCAGCACGTTGGCGGCGCAGGCACCGGCCACCGCGCGCACCGCTTTGGGCGCCCCGATGCGCCGAGCGATATCGGCATAGCTGACGGTTTCGCCGACCGGTATCGCCTGCAGCGCCCGCCAGACCCGCTGTTGAAACGCGGTGCCGCGAATATCCAGCGGCAGCGCCAACCCGTTCTCCGGCGCTTCAATCAGGCCCACCACCTGCGCCATCAGCGCTTCATACTGCGCGTCGCCGCCGATCAGCTCGGCATGGGGAAATTTGTCCTGCAAATCCTGCACCAGCTGCTGTGCATCGTCCCCCAGCAGAATGGCGCAGATGCCTACCTCGCTCTGCGCCGCCAGGATCTCGCCCAGCGAACAGTGCCCGACGGCGAAATGAATGCGCATGCCTTTGCCACCCGCTCGGTAGGCCTTCGGCGTCATGCCCAGCGCGGCGTTGGCTTGTTGGTAGAAGCGGCCGTTGGCGCCATAGCCGGCGTCGAAGATCGCGTCGGTCACCGTTTCCTGCTGCGTAAGGCCGGTGCGCAAGCGTTGGCTGCGCTGCGCGTCGGCGTAGCCTTTCGGCGTCAGGCCGGTGATCGCTTTGAACAGCCGGTGGAAATGGTATTGGCTCAACCCGACGTGGCGCGCCAGCGTCTGCAGCGACGGCGCTTTCTCCGCCCGTTCGATATAGCGGCAGGCCTCGGCTATCTGCCGCGCATGCTGTTCCGTCAACGGCGTCAGCCCCTGGCGGCAGCGTTTGCAGGGCCGATAACCCGCCGCTTCCGCCTGTTCGGCATCGTCGAACAGCTCCACGTTTTGCCGATTCGGCTGACGTGACGGGCAAGAAGGCGAGCAATACACGCCGGTGGTTTTCACCGCGTAGATAAAGCGGCCGTCGGCGTGCTTGTCGCGGCTGACGATCGCCAGCCAGCGCGGATCGGCGCTGTCGATTACGTTTTTCATCATCCGTTCCTCACTGCGGTTTCGATGTTAACCAGCATAGTGACGGGCCGTTGGCGAAACACGCCGACTCTTGCTTTTTAATTCGGCGCCGACGTTTTCAACAATGTTTCGACAATTTTTAACCAACAACATGAAGTTTATTACGTTGCCAACCTGGTTGCACGGCGTTAGGATCGCGGCCGGCCACGGGCGTGGCCAGTGTTTTTGCCTGTTAGTTGCGCGCATGGAGAGGTTATTGTGTTAGAGAGTTTTGGCGTCCTGAATTTATGGACCTATTTGGCCGGGGTGGTCTTCATCATCATTCTGCCGGGGCCGAATACGCTGTACGTGCTGAAAACCGGCATATCGCGCGGCGTGCGCGCCGGCTATACCGCCGCGCTGGGCGTGTTTATCGGCGATGCGATCCTGATCTTCTGCGCCTATATCGGCGTGGCGTCGCTGATCCGCACCACGCCGTTCCTGTTTACCCTGGTGCGTTTTCTCGGCGCAATTTACCTGCTGTTCCTCGGCGCAAAAATCCTCTACGCCACCTTCGTGCAGAAGGCGCAGGCGCAACAGCAGCAGATTGAGGGCGGCCACAGCATTCTGCGAAAATCGCTGACGCTGAGCCTGACCAACCCGAAGGCGATCCTGTTTTACGTGTCGTTCTTCGTGCAGTTCATCGATTTCAACTATGCGCACACCGGGCTGTCGTTCACCATTTTGGCGCTGATCCTCGAAGCCGTCAGCTTTATCTACATGAGCACGCTGATCTTCTCCGGCGCGATGCTGGCGCATTTCTTCAATCACAAGAAAGGCCTGGCGAAGCTCGGCAACGGCCTGATCGGCCTGCTGTTCCTTGGTTTCGCCACCCGTCTGGCGACCCTGAGCTCGTGATCCCTCCCGGCCGGCGCCCGCCGGCCTCGGTTTACCCTTCCGTCACGGCAAAATGACACGCAGGACAAACCGAATGTCAGGCAGACCAAAGCCGCCGCTTTCCCGCTGATCTAGACTTGCAGGGTTAACGATAACCTGATGAGCCTGATCGGAGGATGTATGTCTGACAATACCGTAGCCGTGCTGGATAGCGTATCGCGTTTTCTCGATCGTCAGCATGGGCTGTATATCGACGGCCAGTGGCGCGCGTCCGCCGCGGAAGGCCGCCTGGCGGTGTATAACCCCGCCAATGGGCAGCAGATCGCCACCACCGCCGACGCCAATGAACACGACGTCGCACTGGCGGTGCAGTCCGCCCACAAAGCCTTCAGTGAAGGCGTCTGGGCGCAGCGTCTGCCGGTCGAGCGCGAGCGTATCCTGCTGCGCTTCGCCGATCTGGTGGAGCAGCACGCCGAGGAGCTGGCGCAGTTGGAAACCCTGGAGCAGGGCAAATCCATCAACATCGCCCGCGCTTTCGAAGTCGGCAGCACCCTGAACTGGATGCGTTACACCGCCGGGCTGGCGACAAAAATCACCGGTCAAACGCTGGACGTCTCTATTCCGATGCCGCCGGGCGCCAAATATCAGGTTTATACCCGTAAAGAGCCGATCGGCGTGGTCGCCGGCATCGTGCCCTGGAACTTCCCGCTGATGATCGGCATGTGGAAAGTGATGCCGGCGCTGGCCGCGGGCTGCTCCATCGTCATCAAGCCATCGGAAACCACCCCGCTCACCCTGCTGCGCATCGCCGAACTGGCGAGCGAAGCCGGCGTGCCGCCGGGCGTGTTCAACGTGGTCACCGGCCGCGGCACCCTGTGCGGCAAAGCGCTGACCGAACATCCGCTGATCGCCAAAGTCAGCTTTACCGGCTCCACGCCGGTGGGCAAAAGCATCGCGCGCGCGGCGGCGGATCGCCTGACCCGCGTAACGCTGGAGCTGGGCGGCAAAAACCCGGCCATCGTGCTGAAAGATGCCGATCCACAGCAGGTGATCGAAGGCCTGATGCTCGGCAGCTTCCTCAACCAGGGGCAGGTGTGCGCCGCCAGCTCGCGAATTTATATTGAAGCGCCGATTTATGATCGGTTGGTGGCCGGATTCGAACAGGCGGTGAAATCGCTGTCGGTCGGGCCGGGGATGGATACCGGCGCGCAAATCAACCCGCTGGTGTCGCTCGCGCACCGCAACAAGGTGGCGGCCTACCTGGACGACGCCCGGGCGAAAAACGCCGAGCTTATCGGCGGCGCGGCCGGGCCGGACGCCAACGGCTTCTACATTCCGCCGACCCTGGTGATCAACCCGGACGATCGGCTGAACCTGACGCGCGAGGAAGTGTTCGGCCCGGTGGTCAACCTGATTCGGGTGGCGAGCGCCGAAGAGGCGCTGAGCAAGGCCAACGACACCGACTTCGGGCTGACCGCCAGCCTGTGGACCACCAGCCTGCAGCAGGCGATGGCGCTGACGCCGCGCATTCAGGCCGGCACCGTGTGGGTCAACACCCATACGCTGATCGATCCGAATATGCCGTTCGGCGGGTTTAAACAGTCGGGCAGCGGCCGTGACTTCGGCCCGGATTGGCTGGATGCCTACACCGAATCGAAATCGGTCTGCATCCGCTATTGAGTGAAGCGGCGCGGGCCTGGCCCGCGCCCTGACTTACTGATACTGCCGACGGTATTCGCTCGGCGACATGCCGAAACGCTGCTTGAAAGCGGTCGAGAAATGGCTGTGATCGGTGAAGCCCCAGTCGAGGCCGACGCCGGCCAGTTTTTCCTGCCCGGCGGCACTGCGCAGCGCCTGCGCGCACAGATCCAGCCTGCGGTTCCTGATGTACTGCGCCACCACCAGCCCCTGACGGGCAAACACCCGATACAGGCTGCGTAACGACACCCCCAACTCGGCCGCCACCCACTCAGGGCGCAGCTGCGCCGACTGAATATGCCTGTCGATCAATGCCAGCGCCTTGTCGAAGACCGGTTGCTGCCCCTCCGGGCGCGCCTGTTCGAGCGCCAGCGCCGGGCGCAGCAGCGCCGCCAGCGCATTCAGCACCGCCTCGCTTTCCGCCGCGGCGAGCTGAGGATCCTGCATACTGCTCAGCACCAGCTGGCGGCTGAGGCGCACCGCGCTGAGCTCAGCCCCGAGACGCTGGGCGCAAGGCGGCGGCACCGGCAGGCAACCGCGCGGCAACAGCAGAGAGATTTGGCGCGAATCGCGCTGGAAGGTAAAGCTACTGGGCCGTGAGGCGTCGATCAGCGTCATGTCGCCGGGAGAGAGCACCGTTTGGCGATCGCCCTGCTCCATCAACGCGCTGCCGCGCAGCTGGAAAACGGTGAAAAAGTGCGCACCGTCGCTGCGGGCGATCTCGCTCGGCGTGCGGTACAGCCGGGCCTGAGACACGTCGACCACGCTCAGGCGCAGGGCATGAGCGCGAAACTCCTGCATCGCCCCGCTGAAGCCGGGCCCCAGCGTTTTTGCGCAGAATCGGCCGCAGGCGGTGTTGATTTTCCCCAGCCACTCTTCAAAGCCGGCGTCCCGGAGCGTTGCCAATGCCGTCATGATCTCTCCCTTCAAACGCCGGCGGTGCTGCGCCGTTGAACAGAAAAACACCATAACAATCCGTTAACACACAATCAATGGCGAACGGGGGATTTGGCGTCGCGATCACAGATCATCCGGTACCGTCATCCATCCGCCACGAAACCGTCATCTCATCGTCACAGGCCTCGCCAAAAATACAGGCTGATCTCCCCTTCACGTTGACACCCTGGACATGACCCGATGAAATCGTTGCAAAAATCCGTTTTAGCGCTGTGTTTGTTTACCACCAGCGCCCTGGCCGCGTTCCACGCGCAGGCGGCAGAGGAAGCCCAACCGTTCACCACCGCGCAGCAGGTGGATCTGACCCACATCCTGCCGCCGCCGCCGGCCAACGACTCGGCGCAGACCCAGCGCGAACTGCGGGAAGTGCTCGACATGCAGCAGAAACGCACGCCGGAAATGGCCAGCCAGGCCAAGGCGGATGCGGAAGAGAACGTCTGGGTGTACAGCAACGTGATGGGGCCGAAGTTCAACGCCAAAGCGCTGCCGGCCGTGAGCGCCTTCTTCGATCGCATCGTCGCGACCGAGGCGGCGGTGGTGGATCCGGCGAAAGATTTCTGGAAGCGCCCGCGCCCGCATATGCTGGACAGCCGCATCGAGCCGATCGTCAAACGCTCCAGCTCCGGCTCGTGGCCTTCCGGCCACACCACGCTGGGCACGCTGATGGGCATCACCTTAGCCAATATGGTGCCGGAAAAGCGCGCCGCCATTATGACGCGCGCCTGGCAATACGGTGACAACCGAGTGGTGGCAGGGATCCACTACCCTTCCGATATCGAGATGGGCCGCATCGCCGGCAGCGTCATCAGCCAGCAGCTTTCACAGCAGCAGGATTTCCAGCAGCAGTACCGGCAAGCGCGCGACGAGCTGCGCCAGGCGCTGGATTTGCCTGCGGATAAATAGACCCGGCGGCTAACACCGGGCCCTGACGGCCCGGTTTACGGCTGTTTGTCCAACAGGTAACGCACCACCGCGGCGTACTCTTTGGCGTAGCCTTCAACGCTGGTGCTGGCCATGCCGGCATTGTCTATCTTGTATTTGCCTGCCACGTAGAACGACGGGGTGCCGCGCACCTCGAATGCTTTCACCGCTTCGTTCTGCTTGGCGATCAATCCTTTGACCAGCAGGCTGTGGCGCGCGTTTTCATAGGTAGCGGCATCGATGCCGGCCGCCGTAAACACCCGCTGAATATCGTCGGCGCCGTTGACGGCGCGCTGTTTCTGCACCGCGTCGAACATCGCCCCTTCAATCTTGTCTTCCACGCCCAGCACCGTCGCCACCGCCCAGGCTTCGGTCAGCTCATTGCCCAGTTTGCCCATCAGGCTGACGTGATATTTGGTGACTTTCTCACCGGCGGGCAGCGCCTGCGCCACGGTACTGCCTACGCGATAGGTCTCGGCGAACTGATAGCAAGGGCCGCAGTAGAAGGAGAAGAACTCCACCACCGCCGGCGCGGCGGCCACCGGCTTATCCAGCCGGATGTATTGCTCGCCCGCACGGTAATCCGCGGCCTGAACCGCAGGCAGCGCCAACATCAATACGACGGCGGCGGCGAACGAACGCTTAACTTTTGCCAACATAAACACTCCTGGTTTCATCTATGAACATCGTCCTTAGCGGCGGTTTTTATAATCAAATAACCGCCAGAAGACCAGTTTTTATTACCTTCTATTTGTGAGGGATTATGTTCAGCGCCCTTCGTAACCGTCCCAGTAGGCGCCTACCGCCTCTTGCGAGAGCACCTGGCGGCGCTTAGGATTGTCGGCGCTGCTGTAGGCGCGATTAATGAAAATGGTTTTGTGTTCCATGTTCTGCTGGAACTCCGCGCTGGCCAGATAATCGGCCTTTTTCTGCGCCTCGCTGCGCGCCACGCCCGCCACGCGATCCTTTTTCCCCCATTGGTAGAACTGTTCGAACATCGGCACGGCGTTTTTAATGCTGCCGTTCACATCAGTGCGGAATTGCGGATCGAAGTCGTCGCGCGTTTGATAAATGTAGTGCTTGGCATGCTGCTCGGCGCTGCTGAGGTGATGGGTGCAGGCGCTGAGCGCCAACAGCGGCAACAACAACGCCGCGCTTTTCAGTTTTTTCATGTCGTCTGTCCCTGTCAGTGAGGAAGGTTCCTTTAGCGCCACGAGCATAGCGCCGCCACCCGGCAAACGTCAAACGACAAAAAACGCATCACATTGTTTTATATTAATATTATATACACTGATTGGTATTCATTGCCTGAAACACTATGCTTTAACAGAACAGGGTAAACACTCACCGACAGCGAGGCGGCCAATGAAACCGATCGACAAAAACGTGGGGGAGTACGACCTCACGGCGGAAAAAAAAGCGGGCATGATCACCGGCACCATCCGCGGCGAACTGCCGGACAGCGACGCCAATCTGCCGCTGCTGCCCTTCTCCGGCACTTTCGCCGGCCCCAGCGTGGCCGAAGCCATCGCCGATATTCAGCAACAGTTCCCCGACATCGAACCGGCGATTATCGACGATTTGCGCGAGGAACTGCTGAAGGCCGGGTTCTAATCCGGATCGCGGTGCCGCACGAACGGACTGTAGACCGGCGCGCCGGGCTTCAACGCCAGATCGGCGTCAAAATCTTCATTGCGATTGAACGGCACCGCCGGCCAGGTGGAAAACGCGTTCAAACCGTCCCGGTACGTCTGTGTCACCTGTGCCAAAGCGGCATTTTGCGCCTGCAGAGCTTCGCCCGCCAACCCGCCGCGCACGCCATAGACCAGGAACGGCTCCAGCACGCTAAAGCCGATATAGTGCAGCGCATGCATGATTGGCCACAGCATCAGCCGCATATCGCCGTCGCGCCCGTTCGGCGCGCAGGCCTGTGCGGAAGCGCCGGCGGTCACGGTCAGCAGCGCCCGCTTACCGCACATCACGCCGTTCTCATGGCGGTGGCGGCTGTCGTAGATCCCGCCGTAAACGAACACCCGATCCATCCAGCCCTTGATGATGGCCGGCGCGCCGAACCACCAGAAAGGGAACTGCAGCACCAGCGTATCCGCCCAGCGCAACAGCTCGATATGCCGCCGGATCTCCGCCGGCAGCGCCTGGATCGTCCAGTGATGGCGCTGCTCCTGCATCGCATCGAACCGGTCCACCTGCTTTCTGCTGGGGTAATGGCCGGCGCCCTCGCGCGGATCAAACCCCTCCTGATACAGATCGACCGTTTTCACCTGATGCCCCTGCGCCAGCCAGGCCTGCCGCGCCTGTTCGGCCAAATGGGCATTGAAAGAATGCGGCTCGGGGTGAGCCAGCACAATCAGCACGTTCATCCTGTGTCTCCCGTTGTAAGGTGGTGCTGTTATGCTGTGGCTTTATCGTCCCCTTGGCAATTACGCACCTGAAGGTAACCCCCAATGGCTTATCCCGGCGACGTCTATTCGAGCAAGTGTTCCGCACGCGATGCGCTGGCGCTGATTTCCGGCAAGTGGGTGATGCTGATCCTGCCTGCGCTGGCGCAGCGCCCGATGCGCAACGGCGAGCTGCTGCGCCGCATCGACGGCATTTCGCAGAAGGTGCTGACGCAAACGCTGCGCCAGCTGGAACGCAACGGGCTGCTCGAACGGCTAGATTTAAGTGAAAAGAATCAGGCGCATGTGGAATACCGGCTCAGCGCCGTCGCCTGCTCGCTGGTCGAGACGCTGGCGGCGCTGGACCGATGGGCGGAATACCATTTCCCCGAGCTGGACGCCGCCCGCGAGCGCTATGATGCCGACCGCGGGCGCGAGACCGATTAAAGCGGTTTGGCCCGCAGCGTCTCGCCGCTGCGCACGAAGTTGCCGGCCCCCAGATGATGAATGGTGTGCAGATCCGCATTGGCGGCGGTGAAGTTCCAGCGCCCTTGCTGGAACACCCGCTCGTCCGCTGCCGCGCTCAACACCTCGCCGAAGCAGGTGTCGTATTTTTCCTGTGCGCCGCTTTCAGGCAATAAGCGGCACTCCAGCCACGCCACGCAACCCTGTTCGATCAGCGGCACCTGCAGCGTGGCGCTCGGCGCTGCGGCGATGTGAAAGCGGGCAAACTTGTCTTCATCCAGCCCGGACACGCTGCCAACCGCGTAGGTGGCGTCGATGAACATGGCCGCCGGCACGCAAATGCCGAATGCGCCGCTCTCCTCGATCATTTGCCGGCTGTGCGCCCCTTTGTCCACCACAATGGCGATGCGCGGCGGGCTGAACTCCACCGGCATCGACCAGGCGGCGGCCATCACGTTGCGTTTGGCGCCGTCGTGGCTGCGGCTGGTGATCAATACCGTCGGGCCGTGGTTCAGCAGGCGGCTGGCGTGTTCGAGGGCGACAGGACGAAAGTGGCTCATCGGGAAATCCTTGCGAGTGACTGACTGTCCCGCAGTGTAGATCTGCGCTGCGGCGGCAGGCAACGCGGGGCGCACAGAATGCGCAGGTGAGACGCTTGTTCCCCGTCTCGCCATCCGTTATCTATAGTTAGATCAATTCGCCGGTAACGGCCCACTCCACCTGAGGATCTTGCCTTGACGTTTTTAAAACACCCTATCGCCGGATTGGTGCTGGCCGGCTGCGGCCTGCTGTCGGCGGGCGGCGCGCTGGCCGCTTCCGATGCGCTGGTGTACTGCACCGTCGCCTCGCCGGAATCGTTCAACCCGCAGCTCTCCAGCTCCGGGCCGACCTTTATCGCCACCTCGCAGGTGCTGTACAACCGCTTGGTGACGCTGCGCGAAAGCGATAAAACCCCGGCCCCGTCGCTGGCCACCGAGTGGAGCGTCAGCCCGGACGGCAAGACCTATACCTTTACCCTGCGCCAGGGCGTGAAATTCAACAGCAACAAATACTTCACCCCGACACGCGACTTCAACGCCGAAGACGTGGTGTTCACCGTGATGCGGCAGAAGGATCCCGCTAACCCTTATCACAAGGTCTCCGGCGGCAACTATGAATACTTCACCGACATGGGCCTGGATAAGCTGATCACCAAGGTGGAAGCGGTGGACGAGCATCACGTGCGCTTCACGCTGAGCCAGCCCAACGCCGCCTTCGTCGCTGACTGGGCGATGGATTTCGCCTCGATCCTGTCCGCCGAATACGCCGACGCCATGCTGAAAAAGGGCACGCCGGAATACGTCGACAACTGGCCGATCGGCACCGGGCCGTTTGCGCTGCAGCAGTACAAGCAGGATTCGCTGATCCGCTACATCGCCAACCCGCACTACTGGCAGGGCGAAGTGGCCAGCAAGCACCTCATCTTCTCCATCACGCCGGATCCGCAAACCCGGCTGGCCAAGCTGAAAACCAACGAATGCCAGATCATCCCCGCGCCGCTGCCGGAACAGTTCGCCGCCATCAAGGCCGACGGCAACCTGCAGCTGCACGACATTACCGGGCTGAACGTCGGCTATCTGGCGTTCAACACCCAGAAAAAACCGTTCGACAACCTGCTGGTGCGTCAGGCGTTGAGCTACGCGGTGGACAAGAAAGCGATCGTCGCCGCGGTGTTCAAAGACAGCGGCACGCCGGCCAATTCACTGCTGCCGCCGGGCATGCTGGGCTACAACGACAAACTGCCGGAGTACGCCTACGATCCGCAGAAGGCGCGCGAGCTGCTGAAGCAGGCCGGGCTGGAACAGGGCTTTGAAACCGACATCTGGTCGATGCCGGTACAGCGCCCTTACAACCCGAACTCCAAGCGCATCGCCGAGATGATCCAGAGCGACTGGGCGAAGGTGGGCGTGAAGGCCAAGATCGTCACCTGGGAGTGGGGGCAGTATCTGGCCGGGCTGCGCAAAGGCGAGCAACAGAGCGCGCTGTACGGCTGGGTGTCGGACAATGGCGATCCGGACAACTTCGCCACCCTGCTCGGCTGCGCCGGCGTGCAGAGCGGCGCCAACGTGGCACGCTGGTGCGATAAGGATTATGACCGGCTGATCCAGCAGGCGATCCAGGAGAACCAGCCGCAGGCGCGCGCCAAGCTGTATCAACAGGCGCAGGTGATCTTCGCCAAACAGGCGCCGTGGCTGCCGCTGGCCACCGGCAAAGTGTTCTACGCCACCCGCAGCAACCTGAGCGGCTATGTGGTGGACGTGAACGGCAGCGATTTCGCCAAGGCCAAATTGAACTGATCTTAGGCGCCGCAGCGCGGACTGCGGCGCAACCCGCTTCATCGCTTAATAAGCTGCCAGCCTCTGAACCTATCATTATTAGCTTCATAACTTACGGCGCTCACCTATCACCAGACGCATATCCCACTAAACCAATAGCTTAATAAGCGAGCTGAACCTGGCGTTTTGCCTAAATTGCGCGCACGCGCTTTCCTCCGATGTAACATTTCGTTACCATCGACGCACAGACCCTTTAACATCAAAAGGTAACCCGGTGCAGAACACCTACATGCCGTGGCAAATTCGCCTGCACTGGCTGGTGGCGATCCTGCTGGTCATCACCTGTGTCACCATCGAGCTGCGGGGCTTGGCCGAACCGGGCAGCGCCCCTTGGTACGTGCTGGTTGTCACCCACTTCAGCTGCGGCGTAACGGTATTTGCGCTGATGATCGCCCGCCTGTTCCTGCGCTGGCGCCACCCCTCGCCCGCCATCGCGCCCAAACCGCCGAAGTGGCAAACCGGCCTGGCGCACCTGACGCACACCCTGATCTACCTGCTGCTGCTGACGCTGCCGGTGCTGGGGGTCTATTCGCGCTATCTGGGGGGCAAAGAGTGGTATCTATTCGGCCTGCCGATGCCGTTCGCCGACGTGGCCGATCGGCCGCAGGCGCGGGCGATTATCGGCTGGCACAAAACGCTGGCGTCATTCGGCTACTGGCTGATCGGCCTGCATACCGCCGCCGCACTATTCCACCACTATATCGTCAAGGACAATGCGCTGGTGCGCATGCTGCCACTGATGAAAAAGCGCTGACCATCCGGCGCCAGGGATGAATTTTCGGACCACGCCTGCTGACAGGGAATGATATGCAAACCCAATTTTTTCATGTGACCGTCGAGCAATGCGCTTGCCAACAGACGGCGCCCGACAATCTGGTGAGGATCATCGCCTCCGGCCAGACGTTCTTTTTTTATCGCGATGACTTCAGCGACAGCGAAAATCTGCTGGCCAGGCTCGCCGCCGGCGATCGGGTGAAGATCGGCGCCCACCGCCTGCGGGACGGCAGCTACTGGCTGCACTGGCTGCTGCACGGCACGAAAGGCCGGCTGGAGCCTGACAGAACGCTGAAATATAAGCTGAAATACTTCGCCCTGCTGCTGCTGGGCGCGGCGCTGGCCGGCGGTTTCCCGGCGGCCTTTTTCATCATGGACCGGGAAGATTCCTGGCTGACCATCGTCCTGTTTTTTATCGCCATCATCGCCGGCCTTATCGGCATCGGCATGGTGCTGTTCGTCGGTTCGGAGCTCCTGTTGATTGCGCACCGCGGCCGCAGGCGCCTGCTCAGAGCGCTGGATCGCGTGCTGCAGGGGCAAGACGTCACGCCGCCCGGCTCGCTCAGCCTGAAAATCCCCGGCATCAGATACCGGGCAGTCCGCGCAGACGCCGCGCCAGCGCCCACAATGCCACAAACCGAGTTCCCCCTCCCCGAGGGCGTCGAGGCCTCCGGCATAGAGACGGTCAACGCCCTGAGCTACGAACTCTGCCACTATGAGATCCCGCGGCAGGTGCAGTATTTGGACACCTATGCGTGGCGTCAGAAGGAGACGCACTTCGCGTTGACGACCCGCGCGCTCAACGTCCCCAATACCAAACTGCACCCGGTATTTCGTCGGCAACATCCGCTTTTCATCGCCAAAGGCGATCCGCTGCAGGTGCTGTATTGCGAAAACGACACCGTCCCCGAGTTGCCGACGGTGCGTGGGATCATCAATCATCGCGATCGCCAAACCTATCTCATCGGCGGCAGCCGCTACTTCACCGAAGCCGGCCTTAACCTGTGCGCGCGCGTTGTCTTCATTTTTGGGGCAATCGTGGCGTGTTTTGTGCTCGGCATGACGGTGGTGGATAACGCCGATACCCCGGAGGGCTTTTACCTGGATGCCTGGACCCTGAAGCGCCTCGGCAGTGAATTGCCGCCGATTATTCTGCTGCTGATGCTGATGGTCAGCGGCCTGGCGCTGCTGATCGAGGGTTTCGCCCAGATCTGTCGCCTGTACTCTTTTGACCAGCACCGCACGTTTAAAACGTTTAAATACCTGCGAAATCTGCGTCGCAGGTTGTGGCGGCAGGCTCAGGTGACGGAGCTGAAATGATGACGTTAGCGCTTTATAAAAGACCCCTTATTATCCTGACGCTGTTTTTAGCCAGCGCGCTGGGCGTCTATTTGCTCGCCCCTGAGCAACGCTATGCGCAGTGGCAATGGACTCGGGGCGACCAGGCGTTGCCGACGATAGCCCGTTACGATCTCATCCACAGCTACCCGGCGCCGGACGGCGCCCTGCTGCTCACCAGCAAAAGAAGTGAAGACCGCGCGTACAATAGCTTTTACGGTTGGGCGGCCAACTACCTCAGCCAGGTGCTGTTTGCCGGCCCAAAAGGGTTACAAATGCTGGGGGAACTCGACGACTTGATCCACGATGCGGTTTGCGGCGAGCAGGAGTGCGTGCTTTTTCTCTCTGAGGGCCGCAGGCTGGTTGATGTGCAACGGGGTACCATCGGGGCGCTGATCCCCTGGCCGGAGGGCGACGACAACCGGCCTTCCTTTGTCGGCGGCAAACTGGTGGCGCAACCGGGAAAACGCGCGCTGTATCTCATCAGCACCGAAGGCGTATTCTACAGCCCGGACTTCGGCGCCCATTGGCGGCAGACGCTGGATCTGCCGGCGCTGCTGGACGCGCGGCAACTGCTGGGCTTTGAGCGCGGCGAGGAGGAGTCACCGACGGCTTACGCCTCCGGTAAGCGCAAATCCGTACCCGAGATATTCACCGCCATTGATGGCGACCGCGTGCATTTCTGGATGAACCCGGTGCTCGGATCTGGCGCGTTACACATCGCCGTTAACGGTAAAACCGGCGAGGTGATTGAAATGCATTGGCTGCTGGTGCGCGTGGAGGAAAGCGCGCAAGCCCCGGACGGCGGCATCTACCTGATCGCACAAACGCTGGACAGAGGGCTGTATCAGCTTCTGCGTTATCAATCCGACGGGCAGTTGAAGGTGCTGCTGGAGACCGGCGATAAATCGCTGTATCAGCTCTGGGCGGGCAACGATAAGCTGGTCGCCCAAACGGATAACGGCGATGCGCGTCTTTCGCTGATTTTCGATCTGCGCTCATCCGACGTGCACTACCGACAGCCGTTGGAGTACCGGTACAACGGGCGCGACGACGCGCGCCAAACCGTGATCGAACCAGAAAGCCACTATGACGATGACGGGGAGATCCCGGCGCTGCCCTACTTCGTTCGCTATCGCTCCACCACGCCGTGAACATAAGGAACTTGCCATGCTGTTAGGTTATGGCGCCGGCGCCGCCGGCCTGCTGGCGCTGTTATTGGCCCTGCTGCTCGCCGGCATCCTGCTCGCCTGGTGGGGCTGGCGCTACGCCGCCGCCCGCTGCGGCCGCCCGCGCCCGCCGCTTTCCTGGGGCGGCTATCTGTTGGCCTCGGCGCTGGCGATCTACCCGGTGGCGTGCGCGCTGATGCTGATCGGCATGGCCATCCAGGACATCAAGAGCCAGCGGGCGGAAGATCGTTGGAATCAACGCAGCTACTTGACGCTCGACGAGGCAAAGCCGTTCGGTGAAACGACGCTGCCGAAAGGCAGTTGGGTAAACCGCCAGGAGCCACGCCTGCCCGGCACCGAAGACAGCCCTATCACGATGAACGGCGTGACCGCCGTGCGTTTTCCTCAGCCGCAGAGCGTGGCCGGCGTGCCGATCATCGCCTTCGAGGTTTTACCGCCGGTGATGGAGCTGGCAGGTGCGCATACCTTCACCCGTCCAACCGGCCAAACGGTGCACTGCGAAGCCGGTTGGCTGGTCTCTTTCTCTTTACCGCCGGATAAGCCGACCCCGCAGTGGGAGGAGTGGCAGGCCGGGCTGCCTGCGGCGGCGTTTCGGCCCAGCGACTGGATCTTTAGGGAGTGCTTCTCCGGCAGCCCGATCGCGGTGCTGACCTTGCACGACGGCGAAGTCAGGGTGCTGCCTTAAGCCTTACGCCGCGGCGTTGGGCAAGCGCACGGTCACGCGGTTGTTGGCCGTTGGCAACTGCAGCGGCGTTTCCTGCCAACTCACCGCGATAACCAATACCGGCGGGGCCGGCACGCGCGGCTCACGCCCGCCTGGCCCCACGCTGTAGGCATCCCACTCAATCACAAACACCCCGCCGTTTTGCGGCTCGACCCGCTCGACGAAAAAGGTGGTGTCCGAACCGCGCCCGCCCGCCGGTTTATGCGCATACGAGAGCAGGCTGAACCACTCGCCGGCGAAGTAGAGATGGTATAGGCCATCGACGATATGCTCGCCGCGGAACTGGCAGCCGCCGACGCTCAAACCGTCACCCGCCGGGGATTCCGCCACGCGTTCGAGATCGCGCACGAAGCGATCGGTCGGCCGGTTATCCAGCAACAGTTCATAAGGCGGCGTGTGCAGCAGCGCGGCAGGATCGTCCGCCAGGCGCAGATTCGCCGGCAACATCAAGCGCGCCGCCAGCACCCGGCCGTTGGGCAAGGCGATCTCCAGACGATCGGCCGGATCCTCTGTCCACGGCGGCACCCACAGACCGCGCACAAGGTGCAACGGCGTAGCCTCCGCCTGCCGACACCTCGCCCGCAGCCGCGCCAGCGCCTCGGCGGTACCGGCGGCCAGCGCGTCCTGCTCGCGATCGGTCAATGCCGGCAGCGCGTACATCATCCGGGCAGCAGGCTCGTACACCGTCAGCCCCTCACCCTCACGGCCGCGGGTCGGGATCAGGCGCAGCTTGCCATCGTCCACATCCTGCGGCGCCGCACAGGCGCCATGCACAATCGCCCCGTCGCGCAGCAGCAGCGTCCAAAAACTGGGGCCGCCCATGCCCAGCTCCCCCACGCCGCCAATCTGCCGATCGCTGTCGCCGGCGTGCGCCATTTCAATCGGCTGCGAATGCCAGTCGGTTTTGCGCCACTCTGCGGCCTCTTCGGGGTCTTGCACGCCTTTAGCGGCGTACTTCACCCATTGCAGCACGGCAAACAGCGCGATGCACAGCACGCCGAAAATCGGGTGATCCTGCCAAATCAACCCCCAACCGACGATCAAAAAGGCCCAGGCGGCCATGGCGATATCCTTTTCCACGAGAAAACCGCCTGATTCTAGCGCAGGAAACGCAAAGGGTTGAAGCCTATGCCATGAATAATTAGCCGTTAAATAGAAAGATAATAATTTCAGCGTTATTTCTGTGACTACAGAGATCACATAAATAACGCTTCACAGAGTGATTTTAACGCAGGAAAGACAACTCCCTGTATCTCAATGCAATATTTATAAACCCATTAAAAAAAGAAAAATAAAAGCGGGTAAAAAACACAATAACTTGTGCATATTCTAAACATTAACTATGTTTAGACATACTCTTTATATGCAGATAAACAGACTGAAAAACAAAAGAGAAAGGCTCTCAATATAATTAAACAAACCTCGCGTATCGCGTGGGTGAAACGCTATTTATTATAAAAATTCCGAGGGAATTTTATTTCCACGGAACGGGTAACCTTGCGTTTTATCAAGCCAATAGGCTACACACCGCAATTAATAGCATTATTAGCATTCCGGAGACCGACAATGAAAATCGTTACGGGCATTATCCTTACCTCTGTGGCCGCCTTCAGCGGCGCGGCTTACGCGGCCGATGCGCAACCTACCACCGGCAACGCGGAAGTGACGCTGGAACACGTGCACGCCGTGATAGAAAACGGCAGCCCGGCGCCGCAGCACGACGCCGCCTGCAAAAAAGAACTTTCCATGCCGGAATCGAAATATATCGGCATGAAGGTTAAAACCGATTACACCATCAATAGCAGCACCATGATGATGTCGGCCAAATCGATGTTCCCGTCGCCCAACGACAAACAGCCGATGGAACTGACGGTCGATCTCTCCGCGCTGGGCCTGGCGGATGTGTATGCCTTCGGTGCCTTTAAACCGGCCGCGTTGCCGCAGGCCTATATTTATTTCACCATCGACAAGGATTTTAAAGATCCGGTCAGCACCTTTATGATCATCAACCAAGGCAAGCAATATAACTGCGTCATTTCCAGCTCGAATAAAATGATGAGTGAGGAAATGCGCGGCAAGATGATGAAGAAACAGTAGCGGAATGAAAAACGGCGCTTTCCTTAACAGGAGGCGCCGTCAGCAAAGTCTTAAATCAGACCCGGATTGTATTTCTGGTTGAACTTCTCTTCCGATTGGAACAGATAAATAATGCCTTCGATAAAGCCGACAATCGCCGGGATCCCCGTCCAGCAGAACAGCAGGTAGAACAGCCCCCACCACTTCATCCCCAGGTAAAACTTGTGAATGCCCAGCCCACCCAGGAAGATGGCCAGCAGGGCCGCCGCGAGCTTGTCTTTTCTGCTCATAGTGCACTTCTCCTTACTTCTCACCGAACCACCGGCATGTCCAAAAAACGGATGCCGCTCCGCAGAGCGCCGCATCGCAATGCTTGAGGAGAAAACATTCATCCATCAAGACTCAACAGGGGTAATTATAACAGTGATTAATTAAACGGTTGTTTAACCGGCGAAAGGGTAAGCATATGGAGCCTGGAGAGGAGGTGGTGCCGATAATAGGAGTCGAACCTACGACCTTCGCATTACCAAAACAACACCAGCACCTCAGTACCTCAGTACCTGCTCGTCAGCCTGAACTGGTTGTTCAGGAAAGAAAATGCCACTTTAAATCTGCTGAGGTGAAGCCAAAAGATATGTCCCTTTACTGACCTGCCCCCAGTATTAGATACAGCCATCAGTTAGTAATGTCGGTTTGTTTACCTTCACATTTTCCATTCCGCCACCGTGCTACAAACTCTGATGGCGTCTGATAATTCAGTGCTGAATGTGGACGACACTCGTTATAATCCTGCCGCCAGTCATTAATGACGTTCCTGGCGTGAACGATATCGCTGAACCAGTGCTCATTCAGACATTCATCGCGAAATCGTCCGTTAAAGCTCTCAATAAATCCGTTCTGCGTTGGCTTGCCCGGCTGGATTAAGCGCAACTCAACACCATGCTCAAAAGCCCATTGATCCAGTGCGCGGCAGGTGAACTCCGGCCCCTGGTCAGTTCTTATCGTCGCCGGATAGCCCCGAAACAGCGCAATGCTGTCCAGAATGTGTGTCACCTGCACGCCTGAAATCCCAAAGGCAACAGTGACCGTCAGGCATTCCTTCGTGAAGTCGTCCACACAGGTCAGGCACTTGATCCTGCGACCGGTGGCGAGCGCGTCCATGACAAAATCCATCGACCAGGTCAGGTTGGGCGCCGCCGGGCGGAGCAGCGGCAGACGTTCTGTTGCCAGCCCTTTACGACGTCGTCTGCGTTTTACGCCCAGCCCTCTCAGATGATAAAGGCGGTACACGCGCTTGTGATTAACATGAAGGCCTTCACGGCGCAGTAACTGCCAGATGCGGCGGTAGCCAAAACGCCTGCGCTCCAGTGCCAGCTCAGTGATTCGCCCTGATAAATGCGCATCAGCCGCCGGACGCCGAGCCTCATAGCGGCAGGTCGACAGGGACAAACCTGTAAGCCTGCAGGCACGACGTTGCGACAGACCGGTTGCATCACACATAAACTCAACGGCTTCCCGCTTCTGGTCTGTCGTCAGTACTTTCGCCCCAGAGCCACCTGGAGTGCCTCCTTATCGAGCATGGCTTCGGCAAGCAGCTTCTTGAGTCTGGCGTTCTCTTCCTCAAGCGACTTCAGGCGCTTAACCTCGGGCACCTCCATACCACCATACTTCTTACGCCAGGTATAAAAGGTGGCGTCGGAAATGGCGTGCTTACGGCAGAGCTCACGGGCAGAAACCCCGGCTTCAGCCTCGCGGAGGATACTGATGATCTGTTCGTCGGAAAAACGCTTCTTCATGGGGATGTCCTCATGTGGCTTATGAAGACATTACTAACATCGCGGTGTATTAATCAGCGGGGAGCAGGTCAAACTAGCTAACTAGCTAACTAGCTAACTACAATTATAAAACCGAGAAAAAGCCAAATTCCAATGAACCTCGGCATTTATTGCCTTTCCACCGTAACCAAGAGACAAAAAAGAAAGGGCTTAAGCCTGTTAAAAACCCGATGAAATCAAGGTCTAGCTCATAGCTCACAGGGGAAAATTGGAAGTGCTCCTCCTATTTCAGTACTCAATTGATAGACAACTGGTTTTACACCCAGTATTATTTAATTGAAAAAGCATATTTTTCCACAGGATCCAGAACATGAGAATAGCTATTTCCGTTATTTCACTCTTTGCAACCTTGGGGCTTGGATATCTGGCACTAGATCAGAAGTCCTTGGCTTCTTTTATTGCTTTCCTTGTAAGCTTAGTTACTTTTTTAACTTCATTAGCCAATATGAAAAAGAAACCGGAAGGTAATACTAATAAAAAAATAAATCAAAAAATAGGTAAAAACGGTTCAGGAATTCAAATCGGTGGTGATGTTAACATCAATTCCAAGAAGGATTAAATAATGTCTTTTTTAGATAACTCTGGACAAAAAGTGGGTGATAACAGCAATGCGGTTCAGGTTGCTGGAGATTTTAATGTAGGAAATACCACGACTGAGGTTATTGCAATCTGTAATCTTGTTGTTTCAACCCAAATGGCTGCATTACGTCAGGAAGCACAAGAGGAAGCTCGCTTACGTGCAACTGAATTTGGAAGTCAAATAATTGAAAAGCTATCTTCTGAAGTTGAGGATATAGTAATGGAAAAATTACGAGATCCTGATATTCAATATGCAATGAACCAGTCTGTTATACAGGTTGCCAGGAAAGGATTAGGAGCTAAATCTGATTTATTAAAAGAACTTATTGTATCAAAGATAAAAAACAACCAAGAAGAAACTGATCTTCTTATTGATCACGCCTTAGATATAACTCCTCGTTTAACCACAAGTGAAATGAAACTTATTTCCTTAATATATTACTTTAGATTTTGTCACAAAAGCATTAATGGAGTAAGCCTGACAGAAATACTTGATCATGAAGATGAAAGTTATTCAATAAATGATGTCAGTAAACAATTTTGCAGAAGTGTTTACACTCACACATATAACACCCCATCTATAGACTTTGACAGAATTACTGATGGAATAAAAACAATACAGCCGGTTGATTTGACTATGCTTGATGTTAAAGGCTGCATTTCCTCAGAGAATTATTATACAAAAAGTTATTTCGAGTTATTTAAAGGAAAAACCGGGATAGAGTTAAATGATGATGAAGCGTATGCAAAAGAAAAAATTCCATATATAATTGATTTAATTAATAAATTCAACATCAGCACCCTTTCTGATTTCAACAAAATTGTTATTAATAAGTTAGGTGTAATGATAGCTGAAAACTATCTTCGTGCCAGAGGTTTCTTAGCTTAGGCATATAACTTATGTTTTAAAATAATATACATTGGCTTTCTATAAAGCCAATGTGCTCTTAGTAATAATTTAATGTATAATTTTTCCATCAATTTTAGTAACTTTCCATATCATATTTTCATTGTTATGCGTATTAAAAACCCTGTCGCCAATGCCATATATCACACCAGAAATATCATCTCCCCCCTTTATCGAACTTTAAAATATTTTCATCCTATCTTGTATAGTAAGATAAAAAGTTAATCCCACCACAACATTTCGCACCAGATGCATGGAATAACGTAGATTTTATTTTTTCGCTGCGCACCAAGGTGCTTCACAGTATCGTATTTTTCCTGAGCCTCCATAATGGAGGCATTGCTTATACTGATTTCCTCCCCAATCAAGTTCCTTTTTCCCTCCATCGCATTGACTTCATAGTCATGAAAAATAAAACCTAAACCGCTAACGGTGTTCAACTGGATATTATCAGAAGCCAGTGTAGTGTTTTTTCTGCCCAGTGGGATTGCCTCCCCCACTAAAAGAAGATAAGGAGGAATTAAACGCCTCCCCGACTTTCCCAGTGACGTCATTTAAGTGTTGACACCCCGTTAACGCCAGCAGAACTGGAAAAAATAATGCTGTGATTGTTCCTTTAATTTTTATTCGCCTGATTTTTTTAAATCTCGCGCCCCAGAAGTTGTGAGCCATTTGAGAGATTATTTCCCTGATGCTGATTTACTTACCGGTCCGCTAGTTTGAACCAACTAATTTTCTTCTGTTCTTTAATTTTAAAGTCAGTATCGGGCCAAGCATCATAGCCAGAAGAACGACAGTCATTAATGGTGTTGAATGGGTTGCGAAAGTGACAAGAATGCAGTAGGAATACCAAGGGTTATCTCTACAATTGCTAAAAACTTAATCGTTTGATGACTGACGTAACCTTTGCTTCTCCCTCGCCACAACTACGACAAACAGAAGCTCCTTGCTGAGCTTCTGTTCTGCAAAATGGGTATCATATGCAACAATCGGATTTCAGCCAACGGTCAAAGGATAACGATTTCAAGGGGAGATTATGGTAAGGGGCTATACCTTGCTAAATAAGTACGCAAGAAAAAAGGAAGGTTTTATGAAAGAGGATTTCGTAACGTATTGATTTATGGTGCCGATAATAGGAGTCGAACCTACGACCTTCGCATTACGAATGCGCTGCTCTACCAACTGAGCTATATCGGCATCGAACCGGGCATGCGGGGCAAGCCGGAAGTGCGTTGAACAAGGTAGACCTGTGCACGAAATGAGTCAATAGCCGCCGGGGCGTTTGGTTGTTTTATCATCAGCGGCGATCTGAAGACCGTGCTACACGAGCATAAAATGCAGCTCGTGCAGCTCCTATCATTCACTCACGGCGCATCATACCACCATATCTTGAAGGCCATATTTCCGCTGGCGCTAGCTCCAGTGCTTCAGCGATCAGCCTCTCCCCCTTTGGCCAATGTCTAGCCAAAGCATTACCTAACGTAGAAGATGCCAATCCGGCTTTTCTGGAAACTGCCGCCAAAGTCGTGCCCTTCTTCTTCAAAGCGGCGATGACGTCCGCCGGATGCCAATCTTGTTTATCCATCATGTTTAATCCTCTTGATTACCTCGCCTTGTAATTATCCTGTTTTGGGATAATTACAACAATCGCAGATATTCGATTTTGGGATATCACTCGCGGAAAACGTCATGACCTCAGTTTATTCAGCAGAATATCAATTGGTTATAAAAATACTTCGAGACGCTCGTATAGAAAAAGGCATCACTCAGGTCAAGTTAGCCGAAGCACTTGGCCGCCCACAATCCTTTATCGCCAAGGTTGAAAATGGCGAAAGAAAATTGGATGTCGTGGAATTTGCCTTGATCGCGCGGTTACTGGATGTAAATACCGGGCCAATTATGGAACGCATTGGGCGTAACGCTAGAAAGCTGAGATAAAGGGGAGCCCGCTTCTCAGGTAAACGGATTCTCAGCTTAAGTTCTCTTCCCCAAAAACAATCAGGGCGCAGCACGCTGCGCCCTGACCTCTTTATGACCGCAATCCGGCCTTAGCTGCGCACCAGATCGTCGCCGTAGCCGATCCACTTGTAGGTGGTCAGCGCGTCCAGGCCCATCGGGCCGCGGGCGTGCAGTTTCTGGGTGCTCACCGCCACTTCCGCGCCCAGGCCGAATTGGCCGCCGTCGGTGAAGCGGGTGCTGGCGTTGACGTACACCGCCGAGGAGTCCACCGCGCGCACGAAATGCTCGGCGCTGCTCAGCGAGCGGGTGAGGATCGCGTCGGAGTGGTTGGTGCCGTGGGTGCGGATGTGGTCGATGGCCTGATCGATATCGTCCACCAGCAGCACGTTCAGATCCAGCGACAGCCATTCATCGTCGTAATCTTCCGCGTTCACTGGCACCACCGTCGCCGGGCCGCCCTGCAGCAGCGGCAGCGCGTTTTCCGCCGCGTGCAGCGTCACGCCCGCCGCCGCCATTTTGGCGCTCAGCGCCGGCAGGAACTCGGCGGCGATGCTGCGGTTCACCAGCAGCGTCTCCAGCGAGTTACAGGCGCTGGGGCGCTGGATCTTGGCGTTTTCAATCACCGTCAGCGCCTTGTCGAAATCGACGTCGGCATCCACGTAGGTGTGGCACACACCGATGCCGCCGGTGATCACCGGGATGGTCGATTGCTCGCGGCACAGCTTGTGCAGGCCGGCGCCGCCGCGCGGGATCAGCATGTCGACATAGCGGTCCAGGCGCAGCAGTTCGTTCACCAGCGCGCGATCCGGGCTGTCGATCGCCTGCACCGCCGCAGCCGGCAGGCCGCACTGTTCCAGCGCCTGCTGGATCACTTTCACCGTCGCCTGGTTGGTGTTGTGCGTCTCTTTACCGCCGCGCAGGATCACCGCATTACCGGTTTTCAGGCACAGGCTGGCGACGTCGATGGTGACGTTCGGCCGCGCCTCGTAAATCACGCCGATCACGCCGAGCGGCACCCGGCGGCGCTCCAGCTTCAGCCCGCTGTCCAGCAGGTTGCCGTCCAGCACGTGGCCGACCGGATCGTTCAGGCGGCATACCTGGCGCACGTCGTTGGCAATCGCCGCCAGCCGCGCCGGGGTCAGCAGCAGGCGATCGAGCAGCGCTTCGCTCATGCCGGTGGCGCGCGCCTGCGCCATGTCTTGTTCGTTCGCCAGCAGGATCGCTTCACTGTTGGCTTCCAACCTGTCGGCCATCACCGACAGCACCTGATTCTTCTTCGCCGTGCTCAGCACCGCCAGCTGCCAGGAGGCCTGCTTGGCGGCCTTCCCCATCTGCTCCAGCATGCTCACTCCTTAACTGACAATCATATCGTCGCGGTGCACTGCCACCGGACCGTATTCGTAACCGAGGATCTCGCTGATTTCCTGCGAGTGGTGCCCGGCGATCATGCGCATCGCGTCGCTGTTGTAGCGGCTGACGCCGTGCGCCAGATCGCGCCCCGCCAGGTTGCGGATGCGGATCACTTCGCCACGCGAGAAGTCGCCCTTCACTTCGCGGATGCCCTTCGGCAACAGCGAGCTGCCGCGCGCCATCATCGCTTCCACCGCGCCATCGTCGACGGTGATCTCACCGGCCGGTGGCGCGCCGAAGATCCAGCGCTTGCGGTTTTCCAGCGGGGTTTCCAACGCGTGGAAACGGGTGCCCACCGGTTTGCCTTCGATCACGTCCGCCACCACGCCCGGCTTGCTGCCGGCGGCGATCACCACGTCGATGCCGGCGCGGCAGGCCACGTCGGCCGCCTGCAGCTTGGTGCCCATGCCGCCGGTGCCCAGACCGGAGACGCTGTCGCCGGCGATGGCGCGCAGCGCGTCGTCGATGCCGTGCACTTCACGGATCAGTTCGGCCTGTGGGTTGTTGCGCGGATCGGCGGTGTAGAGGCCCTGCTGATCGGTAAGCAGCAGCAGTTTGTCAGCCCCGGCCAGAATGGCCGCCAGCGCCGACAGGTTATCGTTGTCGCCCACCTTGATTTCGGCGGTGGCGACGGCGTCATTCTCATTGATTACCGGCACGATGCGGTTATCCAGCAGCGCCGTCATGGTGTCGCGCGCGTTGAGGAAGCGCTCGCGGTCCTCCAGATCGGCACGCGTCAGCAGCATCTGCCCGACGTGAATGCCGTAAATGGAGAACAGCTGTTCCCACAGCTGGATCAGCCGGCTCTGCCCTACCGCTGCCAGCAGCTGCTTGGAGGCGATGGTGGCGGGCAGCTCGGGGTAGCCCAGGTGTTCGCGCCCGGCGGCGATGGCGCCGGAAGTGACGATGACAATGCGGTGGCCCGCGGCGTGTTGCTGCGCACATTGGCGCACCAATTCGACAATGTGGGCGCGGTTCAGACGCAGCGATCCGCCGGTCAACACGCTGGTGCCCAATTTCACAACCAATGTCTGGCTGCCGTTCATAGTATTTCTGCCGTGTGTAATGATGAGAAGAAGAGTGCAAAGGTCTTTGTAACAGGAGAGACGCGTTATGCCAACAGGCACAACGCGAAATCAGCACAATACGTGGTCAAACGGGGTCAGGCGGAGAGTTTGATCAGTTTTTCTTTGAAATCGTCGGCGGGTTCCAGCCCCAGTTCCATGGTCGCCAGCAGCTCGCCCAGGCGGCGATGGAAGTCGCGCAGGGTGTCTTCCAGCTTGGCGTTTACTTCATCATCCTTAATGTTTTGCGCCGTCCAGTCGCCTTCCTTGTCGAACAGGCCGAATTGGTACGAATAGGTGAAGCGCGCCTCTTCCGCCTGAAGCTCCATCCACCAGCCCCAGAACTCACGCTTCTCCGGAGCGGGCTTTACATTGACGCAGACGGCCAAACAATCAAAGAAAAAACGGTCGTTTTCACATTGCCCTTCACGCAGGTACGGCCCCAAGCTGGCAAAACGTTTCATTAGTCGGCTTTTAGGGTGACCACTCGGTAACGTCATTCTCTAACCTCCTCAATGTAGACCACTCTTTTTAACAAACTGTTAAAATTTAGCAACTAATTAACGCATTTTGTCCCTCAGCCAACCGGACATCTGCAGCAACGCCCGGTGGAAGCTGTCGTACACCGGGGTGCGCGGGATGGCGACCAGCTTGCCGCTCACCGAGGAGGTGACGATCAGCTGCGACTCCTCTTTCGGACTGAGCGTATCGCGCTCCCAGTAGCCGGAGATCATCGGCGTCGGGCAACGGCGCCCCAGCAGCCCCTGCATTTTCAGCGAGTAGCTGTTCAGCTCCACCTTCAGCACGTTGTCCGAGGCGTTAGCCATGCCCATGCGGCTGGCCAGCACGTCCATATACATGTCCGGCACGTTCAACTGGGTGCTGCTGTCGCACAGCAGGCGATGCACCACCGGCCCCAGGCAGGCTACGCCGCGCAGCCGCTGCGGCTCCAGATAGGCCAGCCGCACCGCCACATTGGCGCCGAAGCGGAAGCCGAAGGCGCTCACCCGCTGATGATCCACCCACGGCACCGAGGCCAGCTGGATCAGCACCTGTTGGTGCAGGTAGCTGGAGTCCTGCGTCAGCTTCCATTTGCACGAAGAACCGATCGACGGCATATCGAGCGTCAGCATGGCGATGCCGTGCGGCGCCAGGTAGTCGCGGAACAGGCGATGATAGTCGGTCTGCAGCGTATCGAGGCTGCCGCACATCAGCACCGTCGGGAACGGCGCCTCGCCCTTCTCCGGCATGTGCAGGAAACCGGTGACGCTGCCGCCGCCTTCGATGCGGAACTCCAGCTCTTTCAGCTGATACGGCAGCAACAGCGCCGCCTCTTCGTAAGCGCGGTTGGCGAGCATCTCCGCCTGTTCGGCCAGCTCGTCGCCCTTCAGGTGCGGGTAACCGGCGATGCTGTACAGGCTCGCGGCCTTCAGCCAGTACTCGCCGCCGAGCAGCGGATCCTGCTGTTCCGTCGCCCGCTGCTGCCACTGCATGCCCTGATGGATCCACTCGTAGATCCAGTTGCCGTTGCGGTAGCCCACCACGGTATCCAGCCGCTGCGGATTGCTGCGTTCGGCGTCCGAGGCGGCGATGCGCGCCAGCACTTCGTGGATTTCGATCGGGCTGACGCCGCGCCAGGCCCACAGCAACGGATTCAGCATGCGATACCAGCTGCCGGTGGTGTCGCCTTCCAATGCGGAATGCATGGCGGCGCTCACTTTGTTGCGCGCGCGTAGCACCAGCGTCGAGGTTTCAGGGTGTTTGAATTTGGGCTTGAAAAGAATTTCAGAAAGGTTGGCCTGTGCCATGGTAACAACAGCCTCCGTAAATCTGGCGATAGGCCGCAAAAGGCCTACTTAACTGGAGGTAGTGTACCTAACTCTGGCGGGATAAACCAAGATAACGCAAACGCCCGGCATAACCGGGCGTTGGGCTGGAACTGGCTGGACTTAGCGACCGCCGATCGGGGGAACGAAGCTGACGCCCATGTCCCACGGCTGTTCGATCCAGGTATCCTGCGGGATGTCGACTTCGTAGTCGTCCACCAGCGGACGGCCCGCCGGCTTGGCGAAGATGGTGACGAAATGCGCTTTCGGATACATGTCGCGGATCGCTTTCGCGGTGCCGCCGGTATCCACCAGATCGTCCACCACGATGAAGCCTTCACCGTCGCCTTCGGCGCGCTTGAGCACTTTCATTTCGCGCTGGTTGTCATGGTCATAGCTGGAAATGCAGACGGTATCCACATAGCGGATGCCCAGTTCGCGCGCCAGCAGGCCCGCCGGCACCAGGCCGCCGCGGCTGACGGCAATGATGCCCGTCCATTTGTCGGCAGGCAGCAGGCGGTGCGCCAGCTTGCGTGCGTGCATTTGCAGCATATCCCAGGTAACAACGTATTTTTCGCTCATAGAATCGTGTCCCAGCCGGCGGTGAAGCGGCTTATTTGTAGTTCAGGGGAAAAAAGGTTGCGCGAGATTATAGAGACTGGCCGCGTTGAATTCCAGCTGTACCGAGGAAAACCTCGCGATTTCCGCCGGGCGGCTTTTCGGTGATTGATGCTGAAAAAGCGAGCGTTCCCGCAGCGAAGCCATGTGATCAAGCGCTTAAACCGCACAATACGGGGGGCGCACCGCCGGAAATAAAGTGATATTCTCTGACGATCGTGCCACGACGCACAGATACCCGCTCACCTTAACCGCGCGGCATGCCCGTCCTGTCGGAGCCTGCCGTCACAGGAGACTTATAGTGTCTGAATTGTCTCAGCTTTCGCCACAGCCGCTGTGGGATATTTTCGCCAAGATCTGTTCTATCCCGCACCCTTCTTATCATGAAGAAGCGCTGGCGCAGCACATCCTCACCTGGGCCAAAGAAAAGAACCTGCACGCCGAGCGTGATCAGGTCGGCAATATCCTGCTGCGCAAACCAGCCACCAAAGGCATGGAAAACCGCAAGCCGGTGGCGCTGCAAGCGCACCTGGACATGGTGCCGCAAAAGAATAACGACACCGTGCACGACTTCGCCAAGGATCCGATCCAGCCTTATATCGCCGGCGAGTGGGTGAAAGCGCGCGGCACCACGCTGGGCGCCGACAACGGCATCGGCATGGCCTCCGCCCTGGCGGTGCTGGCCGACGACAGCGTTGAGCACGGCCCGCTGGAAGTGCTGCTGACCATGACCGAAGAAGCGGGTATGGACGGCGCCTTCGGGCTGCAGCCGAACTGGCTGCAGGCGGATATCCTGATCAATACCGATTCCGAAGAAGAAGGCGAAATCTACATGGGTTGCGCCGGCGGTATCGACTTCATCACCACTCTGCCGCTGCAGCGCGAAGCGGTGCCGGCCGGTTACCAAACCCTGAAGCTAACCCTCAAGGGCCTGAAAGGCGGCCATTCCGGCGCCGAGATCCACGTCGGGCTGGGCAACGCCAACAAACTGCTGGCGCGCTTCCTGTTCGCCCATGCGGCGGCGCTGAACCTGCGCGTGCTGGACCTGAACGGCGGCACCCTGCGCAACGCCATCCCGCGTGAAGCCTCCGCGGTGGTAGCGGTGCCGGCGGACAAGGCCGACGTACTGAAAGCGCTGAGCCAGGAGTTCCTGGCCGTGCTGCAGAACGAACTCTCCGCCAAAGAGAAGAACATCACCGTGCTGTTGGAGCCGACCACCAGCGCTTCGCTGGCGCTGAGCGCCGACAGCCAGCAGCGCTTCCTGGCGCTGCTGAACGGCACGCCGAACGGCGTGATCCGCATGAGCGACGCGGTGAAAGGCGTGGTGGAAACCTCGCTGAACGTCGGCGTGGTCACCACCAGCGAAAACGAAGCGGAAATCATCTGCCTGATCCGCTCCTTGATCGACAGTGGCAAAGACTACGTGGTCGAGATGCTGACCGCGTTGGGCCAGCTGGCCGGCGCTAAAGTGGCGCCGAAGGGCGGCTACCCGGGCTGGCAGCCGGACGCCGACTCGCCGGTGATGCACCTGGTGCGCGAGCTGTATCAGGATCTGTTCGACAAGACGCCGAACATCATGGTGATCCACGCCGGTCTGGAATGCGGTCTGTTCAAAAAGCCATATCCAAACATGGACATGGTATCGATCGGGCCAACCATCACCGGCCCGCATTCGCCGGATGAGCAGGTGCATATCGAAAGCGTCGGCCTGTACTGGAAGCTGCTGACCTCGTTGCTGAAAGCAATCCCTGAGCGCGCGTAATCTGCACGCTTAACGCAAAAAGCCGGCGACCGCCGGCTTTTTTATTCCCACGACAGCGCCAGCTGCCGCTCCAGCTGCGGATCGAGCAGCGTCACATGCAACCCCACCAGCCGCACGCCGCGCCCTTCGCGCCGCTCGCGCCACGCCTGCCGCGCCACCTCCAGCAAATCCTGCCGGTTCAGCACCGGAAACACGTGCTCCTGGGTGGTTTGCTGAAAATCCTGAAACTTCAGCTTCACGCCCTGCCGGGCGATCTGCAGATCCGGCTTCACCTTGCGCAGCCGCATCTCCAGCTCGGGATAGAGTTTGTCGATAATCAGCGTTTCGCAGTCTTCCCAGTCGTGAATATCCTCCGCCAGCGTGCGCTCCACCCCCACCGATTTGCGCAGCCGCTCAGGAGAGATTTCGCGCCGATCGATGCCCTGACAGCGCTCCCACAGCACCCGGCCGAACTTGCCGAAGCGCTTGAGCAGCTGCGCCAAATCGTATTGCTGCACGTCGGCGCAGGTGATAAGCCCCACTTCCTCCAGCCGCTTGGCGGTCACCTTGCCGACGCCGGGGATCTTGCTGAGCGGCAGCTGCTGCAAAAACGCCGGCACCTGCGCCGGCGTGATCACGTATTGCCCGTTCGGCTTGTTCATCTCGGAGGCGATTTTGGCGAGAAACTTGATTGGCGCGATGCCGGCCGACGCGGTGAGGTTCAGTTCGTCGGCGATCGCTTGGCGGATCTCCTGGGCGATCAGCGTCGCCGAACCGTTGCATTGCGGGCTGTCGGTCACGTCGAGATAGGCTTCATCGAGCGACAGCGGCTCGATCAGCGGGGTATAGCGGGCGAAGATTTCGCGGATGTGCAGCGAGGCCTCTTTGTAGGCCGCCATGCGCCCCGGCAGCAGGGTGAGATGCGGGCATAGCTTGAGCGCCATCGCCGTGGACATGGCGCTGTGCACGCCGTAGCGCCGCGCCGGATAGTTGGCGGTGCTGATCACCCCGCGGCGATCGGCGCTGCCGCCAATCGCCAGCGGGATATCGCGCAGGCTGGGATCGTCGCGCATTTCCACCGCTGCGAAGAAGCAGTCCATATCGACATGAATGATTTTACGCATCGCACCCTCCAGTAACACTGTATAAGTATACAGTCAGATACCGAAAGCTCAAGGCCGCAGGATTCGACGAAAGCACCGTTTCCGCCAGATATTTCCGCGTTGTTAAAAAAGCTTAATTTTTCAATAGTATGATTTCCGCCATCCCGTGCGGCTCACCACAACGATAACGACAAGGTACCCTACATGATCAGATTTTCTTCTTTGCTGCTGGCTTCCGCGCTGTCGCTGAGCGCGCTGGCGGCCAGCGCCACCGCCGGTCATGCGCCGGCGATCGTCGCCCACCGCGGCGGCACCGCCGATGCGCCGGAGAACACCCGCATCGCCATCGAAACCGCGCTGAAAAACGGCGCCGACGCCATCTGGATCACCCTGCAAGAATCCAAAGACGGCGTCATCGTGCTGTATCGCCCCTCGGACCTGAAAGCGCTGACCAACCGGCAGGGCCCGGTCTCTGCCTATACCGCCGCGCAGCTGGCCGAGATCGACGCCGGTTGGGCCTTCGCCAAGGGTGATGCGCACCCATTCCGCGGCCAGGGCATCGGCATTCCACGGCTCGACGACGTGCTTAAAGCGTTTCCGCTCGTCACCTTCTATCTGGACATCAAATCCCCGGACGCCGATCCGGCGCAGTTTGGCCAGGCGCTGCTGGCGACGTTGGAAAGCACCGACAGCCTGAACCGCATCCGCGTCTACTCCACCGACGCCAAATACCTGCAGGCGCTGCCGCCGGCCATCCCGCGCTTCGAAAGCCGCGACGAAACCCGCACGCTGCTGGCCAATATCACCATGGCGCACCAGTGCGACGTCAAACCGGACAACCGCCAGCCGCGCTGGTACGGACTGGAGCTGAAGCGCGAGGTGGAAGTGGTAGAGAAATATACCCTCGGCGAAGGGCGTTCTAAGGCGTTTCTGACCTGGGATAAAGAGTCGATGGACTGTTTCCGCTCGCAGGGCCCGGCGCACATCATCCTGTTCGGCGTCAACTCGCCGCAAGAGTATCAGCAGGCGCTGGCGCTGGGCGCCGACGGCGTGATGGTCAACTCACCGGCCGAGGCAAAAAGCTTCCGTAAGGCGAAATAAAAAACCCGGCCAAGGCCGGGTTTTCGCTACAGAATACGGTGCTTTTCCAACTGCTCGCGCCGCTGCGCCGCTTTGGCTTCGCGCTTTTTGCGCGCATCGCACGGCTCCGGGCAGTCGCAGACTTTCTCCATCCCCAATGCGGTGATGCCGCCGCAGCTGCCCTGCAGGCTTTTGCGTTTGAACACATAGCCCAGCGACATCCCGCCGACGATCAGCAGAAACAACACGAAAGTAGCGGCGAATACCGTCAACATAGCAACCTCACGAACGCTTTTTCAGATAGGGCTTGAACGCGTCTGAGTAACGCTCCTCAAACCCGTCGGCGGTTTTCACAATCATGAACACCGGGATACCGAGCAGGTTGGCCAGCGCCAGGCCGCGCTCCGGCCCCATCACGTTCAGGCCGGTGGACAGGCCGTCGGCGGTCATGCAGGTCGGGCTCAGCACGGTGATCGACACCAAACGGTGGTGAATGGGTCGGCCGGTGACCGGATCGATGGTGTGCGAATAGCGCACCCCGTCCTGCTCGAAGTAGTTGCGATAGTCACCCGAGGTAGCGATCGACATCTCCCCCGGCTGGATCACCAGCTGCGCCTGCTGTTGCGTACCGGCGGTCGGGCGCTCGATGGCGATGCGCCACGGCTTTTGCTCGCCGTTATGCCCGCGCGTGCGCACCTCGCCGCCGATATCCACCATGTAGTTCTTCACATGCCGGGACTGCAGATATTCCGCCACCACGTCCACGCCATACCCTTTGGCGATCGACGACAGATCGACGTACAGCTCAGGGATGCTTTTCACCAGCGCGCTGCCCTGCACCGACAGTTTGTCGGCGCCGGTCCAGGCGCGGCGGTGCGCCAGTTCCGCCTCGCTCGGCACTTTGTCCGGCCGCCCTTCCGGGCCGAAGCCCCACAGGTTGACCAGCGGCCCGACGGTCACGTCCAGCGCGCCGTCGGTGACGCGGTTGATGCGCAGCGCTTCGCGCACCACTTCGGCGGTGGCCGGCGAAACCGGGAACGGCCGGTCAATGTCGCGGTTGGCATTGAAGCGGCTCAGCTCGGAATCCGGCCGGTAGGTGGACATCTGATCGTTCACCTGCTCCAGCCGTTTGTCGATCTCCGCCTGCATCTCGCGCGCCGACGGCGTATCTTCGCCGGTCACGTAACGGATCGAATACGAGGTGCCCATGGTTTTACCCATCAGGTCCACCTGTTCCGGCCCGCAGCCGGTCAGCAGCAGGGTGGCGCTCAGCGCCACACCCGTCAGCCAGTTCTTCATCGCCAATGCGCGCAATTTAGCCACCAAAGTCATCCAGCATGATGTTTTCGTCTTCGACGCCCAGATCTTTGAGCATCTTGATCACCGCGGCGTTCATCATCGGCGGCCCGCACATGTAAAACTCGCAGTCCTCCGGCGCCGGGTGGTTCCTCAGGTAGTTCTCCAGCAGAACATTATGGATAAAGCCGGTGTAGCCGGTCCAGTTATCTTCCGGCTGCGGATCCGACAGCGCCACGTGCCAGGTGAAGTTTTCGTTCTCCGCCTGCAGCTGGTTGAAGTCGTCTTCATAGAACATCTCGCGCAGCGAACGCGCGCCGTACCAGAAGGTGATCTTGCGCTTCGAGTTCAGGCGCTTGAGCTGATCGAAGATGTGCGAACGCATCGGTGCCATGCCCGCGCCGCCGCCGATGAAGATCATTTCGGCGTCGGTGTCCTTGGCGAAGAACTCGCCGAACGGCCCGGAGATGGTCACCTTGTCACCGGCTTTCAGCGACCAGATATAGGAAGACATGATGCCCGGCGGCACGTCCGGATTATTCGGCGGCGGCGTGGCGATACGCACGTTGAGCATGATGATGCCCTTCTCTTCCGGGTAGTTGGCCATCGAGTAGGCGCGCACCGTGGTGTCGTTCACCGTCGAGCGGTAGCGGAACAGGTTGAACTTGTCCCAGTCGCCGCGATACTCCTGCGGCACGTCGAAGTCGGCGTAGCTGATGTCGTGCGCCGGTGCTTCGATCTGGATAAAGCCGCCCGCGCGGAACGGCACGTCCTCACCATCGGGGATCTTCAGCTTCAGCTCTTTGATAAAGGTGGCTTTGTTATCGTTGGAGATAACCTCGCACTCCCATTTCTTCACGCCGAAGATCTCTTCCGGCAGCTCGATCTTCAGGTTCTGCTTCACGTTCACCTGGCACGCCAGGCGGCACCCTTCTTTCGCTTCGCGCTTGTTGATGTGCGAGAGCTCGGTCGGCAGGATATCGCCGCCGCCCTCTTTGATCACCACCCGGCACTGGCCGCAGGAACCGCCGCCGCCGCAGGCCGAGGAGACGAAGATCCCCTGGCTGGAGAGCACGTTGAGCAGCTTGTCGCCCGCCGGCGCATGGAAGCTCTTATCCAGATCGCCGTTGATTTCCACCGCGATGTCACCGGTGTTCACCAGCTTCGATTTGGCGAACAGGATCAGCAACACCAGCACCATCACGATGGTGGTGAACATTGCTACGCCTAAAATAATTTCCATAAATTCTTCCCGCCTTTACAACTGAACACCGGAGAAGGACATGAAGCCCAGCGCCATCAGTCCGGTGGTGATAAAGGTAATGCCCAGGCCGCGCAGCCCTGCCGGCACGTTGGCATACTTGAGTTTTTCGCGGATCCCCGCCATGGCGACGATCGCCAGCATCCAGCCGGTGCCGGAACCAAAGCCGTACACCACCGACTCGGCGAAGTTATAGTCGCGCTGCACCATGAAGGACACGCCGCCGAAGATGGCGCAGTTCACGGTGATGAGCGGCAGGAAGATGCCGAGCGCGTTATACAGCGACGGGAAGAAGCGATCGAGGATCATCTCCAAAATCTGTACCAGCGCCGCGATCACGCCGATGAAGGTGATGAAGTTGAGGAAGCTCAGATCGACGCCTTCCACCAGCGCGCCGTCGCGCAGGATCAGGTTGTAGACCAGGTTGTTCACCGGCACCGAAATGCCGAGCACGATGGTCACCGCGATGCCCAGGCCAAAGGCGGTCGAGACCTTCTTCGACACCGCCAGGAAGGTACACATCCCGAGGAAGAACGCCAGCGCCATGTTCTCGACGAACACCGCGCGCACAAACAGGCTGATATAGTGTTCCATCGGCCTTTACTCCTTTTCGATCTGCGCCGGCTTCAGGGTGCGCAGCACCCAGATCAGCAGGCCGATGATGAAGAACGCGCTCGGCGCCAGCAGGAACAGGCCGTTCGGCTGGTACCAGCCGCCGTTCTGCACCGTTTCCAGCACCGGGACGCCGAACAGCTTGCCGGAGCCAATCAGCTCGCGCAGGAAACCGACCAGCACCAGGATCACCCCGTAACCCAGCCCGTTGCCGATGCCGTCCATAAAGCTCTCGATCGGCGGCGACTTCATGGCATAAGCCTCGGCGCGCCCCATCACGATGCAGTTGGTGATGATAAGGCCGACGAACACCGACAGCTGCTTGGAGATCTCGAACGCATAAGCGCGCAGCAGCTGATCGACCACGATCACCAGCGAGGCGATGATCGCCATCTGCACGATGATGCGCACGCTGTTGGGAATATGGTGACGGATCAGCGAGATGAAGAAGCTGGAGAACGCGGTCACCAGCGTCACCGCAATGGTCATCACCACCGCCGTCTCCAGCTTGGTGGTCACCGCCAACGCAGAACAGACGCCCAACACCTGCAGGGCGATCGGGTTATTGTCGAACAGCGGCCCCAGCAGGACCCGCTTTATCTCTTTGGAATCAGCCATTTTTCAGCGCTCCTTCACGAACTTTTTTCAGGAACGGGCCGAAGCCGTGCTCGCCCAACCAGAAATCAAACGTATGCTGCACACCGTTGGAGGTCAGCGTGGCGCCGGATAGGCCGTCCACTCCGTGCACATCCCCCTGACGTGCGCCGCCTTTCACCACGCGGATCGCCGGCTGGCCGTTGTCGTCGAACAGCTGTTTACCGACCCACTGCTGGCGCCAGGACGGATTCTCGACCTCACCGCCCAGCCCTGGGGTTTCCCCCTGGTCGTAGTAGGTGATGCCCTTGACCGTATTGCCGTCGTTATCCAGCGCCACGAAGGCGTACATCATCGACCACAGGCCGGTGCCGTATACCGGCAGCACAAGCTTGTTCACCTGGCCGCTTTCGTCGCGCACCAGGTAGATTTCCGCCTGGTTGCTACGGCGTTTGATACCGGCCGGATCGTCGCCCGCGGGCAACGCCACGCTTTTGGCGTCGTCGCGCAGCGCGGCGCCCAGATCGAACGCCGCCGCCTTGCCAGCGACAAACTCGCCGCTGTTCAGATCCACCAGGCGCGGTTCGATGCGCTCGCTGTACAGACGCTTGACCTGCTCGCTCTCCATTTTCGGCTGCAACAGGCCGGCTACGTCGAGAATATTGCGCTGCTTATCGAGCAGCTTTTGCTCCTGCTGTTTGGACTTCAGGCCGACGGCGGAGCCCGCCACCACCACTGAACACACCAGACACAGCAGCAGCACTACCAGCAGCGTTTTACCGATGCCGTCGTTTTTCGCTTCATTCGCCACGGGCTTTTCTCCGCTTGATGTTGGCCTGCACCACCAGGTAATCGAACAGCGGTGCGAACAGGTTGGCGAACAGGATCGCCAGCATCATGCCTTCCGGATAGGCGGGGTTGACCACCCGGATCAGCACGCACATCACGCCGATCAGAATGCCGTACCACCATTTCCCCTTATTGGTGAAGGAGGCGGAAACCGGGTCGGTCGCCATAAAGATCATGCCGAAGGCGAAGCCGCCCAGCACCAGATGCCAGTACCACGGCATGGCGAACATCGGGTTGGTGTCCGAACCGATGGCGTTGAACAACAGTGCAGAAGCCACCATGCCGAGCATCACGCCGGCGACGATGCGCCAGGAGGCCACGCGGCCGAACAGGATAATCGCCCCGCCGATCAGGATCATCAGCGTGGAGACTTCACCGATGGAGCCGGGAATGTTGCCGAGGAAGGCGTCCAGCCAGCTGATGGACTGGCCGGTGGCCACGTTGCTCAGGCTGTGCGCCCCGCCTGCACTCCACTGCGCCAGCGGCGTCGCGCCGGAGAAACCGTCCGCGGAGGTCCACACCAAATCGCCGGAGATCTGCGCCGGATAGGCGAAGAACAGGAAGGCGCGGCCGGCCAGCGCCGGGTTGAGGAAGTTGCGCCCGGTGCCGCCGAAGATCTCTTTGGCCACCACCACGCCGAAGGTGATGCCAAGCGCGGCCTGCCACAGCGGCAGGGTCGGCGGCACGATCAGCGCAAACAGGATTGAAGTGACGAAGAAGCCTTCGTTAACCTCATGCTTACGGATAATGGCGAACAGCACCTCCCAGAAGCCGCCGACGACAAACACCACGGCGTATATCGGCAGGAAGTAACAGACGCCCAGCACCATCTTGCTGACCCAGCCGGCGTCGGCCGCCAGCGAGGCGCCTAGCCACTGCGCCAGACGATAATGCCAGTCGCCCGCCAGCACCTGTTGCAGCGCGTCGCCGCTGTACAGATGGTGCAGCGCCGGGATCGCCTGCTGGCCAACGTTGTACATGCCCCAGAACATCGCCGGGAACACCGCCAGCCACACCAGGATCATCATGCGTTTCAAATCGATGGCGTCGCGCACGTGCGAAGCGCCGCGCGTCACCGTGCCGGGGGTATAAAACACCGTGGTGGTCGCTTCATATAGCGGGTACCACTTTTCCAGTTTGCCGCCCGGCGTGAAGTGATGCTCTATCTTCTCAAAATAATTCTTCAGGCCCATCGGTTATCCTTCCTGCTCAATCTTGGTCAGCACCTCGCGCAGCACCGGCGCGTACTCATACTTGCCGGGGCAAACGAAGGTGCACAACGCCAGATCTTCCTCGTCCAGCTCCAGGCAGCCCAGCGCCTGCGCACTGTCGCTGTCGCCCGCCAGCAAATCGCGCAGCAGCAGCGTCGGCAAAATATCCAGCGGCATCACCCGCTCGTAGTTGCCGATCGGCACCATGGCGCGTTCGCCGCCGTTAGTGGTGGTCGAGAAGGCGAACAGTTTGTTTTTCAGGAAGTGGCCCAGCGTGGTGCGGGTAATAGAGAACTTGTTCGGCGACGGCACGATCCAGCCGAACAGCTCTTTGTCGCGCCCTTCTTCCAGCACCGACACCTGCGAGTGGAAACGGCCGAGCCAGGCGTTCGGCCCGGCGGCGTGCATGCCGTTCAGCACCGAACCGGAGATCACCCGGTTCTCGCCGTCTTTCAGGCGGCCGGCGGTCAGCTCCTCGAGGCTGGCCCCCAGGCGGGTGCGCAGCAGCGCCGGCTGCGCCACCTGCGGCCCGGCCAGCGCCACGACCCGGCGGGTATCGAGCTTACCGGTGGTGAACAGCGTGCCGATGGCGATGACGTCCTGGTAGCCGATGTGCCAAACGATTTTCTTCAGGCTGACCGGTTCAAGGAAGTGAATGTGGGTGCCCACCAGCCCGGCGGGATGCGGGCCGGCAAATTCGCTGTAGGCAATCTGCGGGCCGCTCTCCTGGCCAACCGAGGCGCCGGCGGCGTGGCACACGTGCACCTTGCCCGCCGTCAGGCGCGCCAAGACCACCAGCCCGGCGTTGAACGCCGTCTGCTGCTCAGCGATGATCACCTGCGGATCGGCGGCCAACGGTTGGGTATCCATCGCGGTGACGAAAATGGCGCGCGGTTCGCTGCCGGGGCTTGGCGTTTTACTGAACGGGCGGGTGCGCAGTGCGGTCCACAGGCCACTGGCGATCAGTTCGCTCTCGACCTGTTCGCGTGGCAACTGGGCCAATTCCCCCTGCGGGTAGTGCGCAAACTCGAGCTGATCGTCGCCGCCGTTTTCCAGCGCAATCACCACCGATTGCAATACGCGCCGCTCGCCGCGGTTAATCGCGACGATGCGGCCGCTGGCGGGAGCCGTGAAGAAAACCCCGGGGTTTTTCTTATCTTCGAACAACGCCTGGCCTTTCTTAACGGTATCGCCTTCCTGCACCAGCATGGAGGGGCGCATTCCGACATACTCTTCCCCAAGCAGGGCGACATGCTGAATGTTCGGGCCATCTTGGATCGCCTGAACCGGGGCTCCGGCTATCGGCAGATCTAACCCTTTTCTGATCTTAATCATAGGATTTATACGATGTAGTTGGGTTTACACGTCTGCCCGGCCCCAGAGGCGGGTGCTGACGATGCCAGGATTGCCGGGCAGTGCGCACAACGGCACGCCCAACATGAACTTTCTCGCAGTGAAAAACTGGGGTAACGCGCATTCCCTTGAATCCCCCTTTCCGTTGTTTGCGCGACAGTCGATGTGTTAACGGCATGTAGCCAAATAACCATCAAAACGGCCGGGTTATATGCAATAACTCTTGCCGCTTCAATCGCCACAGTGCGTTAAATTGAAGAGAGAATATTAACATTGTTCGCAACATTGTTCTGCGTTCCGTCGTGACTTGGGTCAAGCAAACGCAATTAAATTTCGCCTGTTTTTCACTACTTATCGTTAAAATCTGCCGGTCATTTCACTTTTATCGAGCTTTGTCGTTTTTTTATACATATCACGTATTGCTAAAAATAAACGCGCTGGTAATCTGGCGGTGTTTTGCAGCAGTAAAAACAATAATCAGTGGCATGTTGGCCAACCTCAATTGCGCCGGCAGATAAATATAAGCAGGAATAATAATGAGCAAAATCGCGCTGTTGTTTGCGATGCTTGTTTCTATGCCGATGATCACGGCCTGCAGCGCCAGCGAGCAGGTACCCGAAGCGCCGGTAGTTAAACAGCAATTATTGGGTTCGCCGGTCTATATTCAGATCTTCAAAGAGGAACGCAAGCTGGAATTGTATGCCAAAATGGGCAATGAATTCCGCCTGGTCAACACGTTCCCGATCTGTAATTTCTCCGGCGGGCTGGGTCCTAAACGTCGTGAAGGCGACTTTAAAAGTCCGGAAGGCTTTTATAGCGTTGACGCACGCCATCTGAAACCCGACAGCAAGTATTATCGGGCGATCAATATCGGTTTCCCTAACGATTACGATAAATCGCAGGGCTATTCCGGCGCTTATCTGATGATCCACGGCGAATGTAAATCGATCGGCTGTTACGCGATGACCAACACCTATATGGATGAGATCTATCGCTACGTCGAAGCTGCTTTTGCCTATGGCCAAAGCCGCGTCGATATCAGCATCTATCCGTTCCGCATGACCGAGCAAAACCTCAAGCGCCATGCGTCATCCAGCTATATCGCCTTCTGGCGCCAGCTGAAGCCGGGTTACGATTACTTCGCGAAGAACCACCAGCCGCCGATGATGACCGTAGACAACGGCCAGTATGTGCTGGGTCAACCGTTGATGAGCAGCGGCCAGATGACGCAGTACGCGTCAGCCAGCCCGACGCCCAACACCAATCCCTTCGCTCAGAACAAGCCGCTCACCGAAGTGAAATAACGCGAACTCGCCTGGCTCAATCTTGTGCCAGGTTTCGTTGGCGGTCAGCGGTTGGGTGGCGATCACCGTGACCACATCGTTCGGTGTGGTCTGCTGCTGAAAATCGATCTCCACATCCTGATCCAGTAACGTCGCCTTACCGAACGGCGCGCGGCGCGTGATCCAATACAGGTTGGTGGAGCAATAGGCCATCACGAAGCGCCCGTCCGACAACAGCATGTTGAACACCCCTTTCTTGCGCAGCTGGTTCGCCAACAGGCCGATATAGCGGAAGACCGCCGGCCATTGGCTCGGGGTGCGCGGGTATTTCAGCGCCAGCTGATGCAGCAGCCAGCAGAACGCGTATTCGCTGTCGGTCTGGCCGACCGGGCGGAACGTGCCGGTATCCAGCTGACGATAGCCTTTTAATTGGCCGTTGTGCGCGTAAGTCCAGTTGCGGCCCCACAGTTCACGGGTGAACGGATGGGTGTTTTCCAGCGCCACTTCGCCGCGGTTGGCCTGGCGAATATGGGACACCACCGCGCAGGACTTGATCGGATAGTCCTGCACCAGGCGGGCGATCGGCGAGTTGAAGCTCGGCTGCGGATCCTTGAATGTGCGGCAGCCGTTCCCTTCATAGAAGGTAATGCCCCAGCCATCCTTATGCGGCCCGGTGCGGCCGCCGCGCTGTACCAGGCCGGTAAAGCTGAAGCAGATATCGGTCGGTACGTTTGCGCTCATCCCGAGCAGTTCACACATCGCCAGCACTCCTTAACCACACTGACACAGGCTGTGCGGACGCACCATGCGGCGTCCGCCGTCTTATTCCTGGGGGAGCCGCAGCTCCCCGAAGGCTATCAAGCCTTAACCATCTCTTTTTCGATCAGCTGAATCAAGATGTGAATCGCTTTGATGTGGATTTCCTGAATGCGGTCGGCGTAGCCGAAGTGCGGCACGCGAATTTCCACATCGGCGGAACCCGCCATCTTGCCGCCGTCCTTGCCGGTCAGGGTGATCACTTTCATCCCCTTGGCACGCGCCGCGTCGATGGCCTTGATGATGTTGCCGGAGTTGCCGGAAGTAGAAATGCCCAGCAGCACGTCGCCTTCGCGGCCCACCGCTTCCACATAGCGCGAGAACACATACTCATAACCGAAGTCGTTGCTGACGCAGGACAGGTGGCTCACGTCCGAGATGGCAATTGCCGGGTAGCCCGGGCGGTTTTCACGGTAGCGGCCGGTCAGCTCTTCGGCGAAGTGCATCGCGTCGCAATGGGAACCGCCGTTGCCGCAGGAAATCACTTTACCGCCGGCTTTGAAGGAATCCGCCAGCAGCACCGCCGCACGTTGGATGGCGTCGATGTTGGCGTCGTCATTGATAAATTTCGCCAGGGTATCAGCTGCTTCGTTCAGTTCACTGCGAATAAGGTCGTGGTACATGAGGAACCTCTTGTTATCGTCAAATCTTCCGCTTCGCAGTGTACCGGATCGCGGAAACAGCGAGAAGCATTCTCAGCCAAACAGCGCGCCAGTTAAGGAAGCGGGGAGGTTTTTGATGATTGGTGCTGTCAGTTTGTGACGTGAGTTGTAATTAAACTGTAAACGCATTGATAAAAATTCTGCCTTGTACTAAAACCTATTACATACACACAACAGGTCAGACCTCTTACTACTTCGGAGCTTCTTATGATGGTTCTTAGTATCGTCGTTTTCCTGGCTCTCCTCGGCGTGGTGTTCTACCACCGAGTGAACCTTACCCTCAGCAGCCTGATCCTGGTGGCGTACACTGCCGCCATGGGTGCTATCGGCCTGTGGAGCTTCTGGCTGTTGCTGCCGCTGGCGATCGTGCTGCTGCCGCTGAACCTTTCCTCTGTACGCCGTTCCCTGCTCTCCGCGCCGGCGCTGCGCGCCTTCCGCAAGGTGATGCCGCCGATGTCCACCACCGAGAAGGAAGCGATCGACGCCGGTACCACCTGGTGGGAAGGCGATCTGTTCCGCGGCGCGCCGGACTGGAACAAGCTGCACAGCTACCCGAAACCGCGCCTGACGGAAGAAGAGCAGGCGTTTATCGACGGCCCGGTGGAAGAAGCCTGCCGCATGGCCAACGACTTCCAGATCACCCACGAACTGGCCGATCTGCCGCCTGAACTCTGGGCGTACCTGAAAGAACACCGTTTCTTCGCGATGATCATCAAGAAAGAGTACGGCGGTCTGGAATTCTCACCTTACGCTCAGGCGATGGTGCTGCAAAAACTGGCCGGCGTTTCCGGCATCCTGGCGATCACCGTCGGCGTGCCAAACTCCCTCGGCCCGGGCGAACTGCTGCAGCACTACGGTACCGAAGAACAGAAAAACCACTATCTGCCGGGCCTGGCGCGCGGCGACGAAATTCCTTGCTTCGCGCTGACCAGCCCGGAAGCGGGTTCCGATGCCGGTGCCATTCCAGACGTCGGCACCGTGTGCATGGGCGAATGGCAAGGCAAGCAGGTACTGGGCATGCGCCTGACCTGGAACAAGCGCTACATCACGCTGGCGCCGGTCGCTACCGTACTGGGCCTAGCGTTCAAACTGCATGACCCGAATCGCCTGCTGAGCGACAACGAATCCCCGGGCATCACCTGTGCGCTGATCCCAACCAGCACGCCGGGCGTGGAAATCGGCAACCGTCACTTCCCGCTGAACGTGCCGTTCCAGAACGGCCCAACCCGCGGCACCGACGTGTTCGTGCCGATCGATTACATCATCGGCGGGCCGAAAATGGCCGGCCAGGGCTGGCGCATGCTGGTTGAGTGCCTGTCGGTCGGCCGCGGCATCACCCTGCCGTCCAACTCTACCGGCAGCCTGAAATCCATCGCCCTGGCGACCGGCGCCTACGCGCACATTCGCCGTCAGTTCAAGATCTCCATCGGCAAGATGGAGGGGATCGAAGAGCCGTTGGCACGCATCGCCGGCAACACCTATGTGATGGACGCCGCCGCTTCGCTGATCACCTACGCGCTGGTGCAGGGCGAGAAACCGGCCGTGCTGTCGGCCATCGTCAAATACCACTGTACACACCGCGGCCAGCAGTCGATCGTTGACGCCATGGACATCGCCGGCGGTAAAGGCATCATGCTGGGCGAATCCAACTTCCTGGCTCGAGCCTATCAGGGCGCACCGATCGCCATCACGGTGGAAGGCGCGAACATCCTGACCCGCACCATGATGATCTTCGGCCAGGGCGCAATCCGCTGCCATCCTTATGTGCTGGATGAAATGGCAGCGGCGCAGAACAACGATCTGAACGCTTTCGATAAATCGCTGTTCGGCCACTTGGGCCACGTCGGCAGCAACAAGGTACGCAGCTTCTGGCTGGGCCTGACCAACGGCCGCACCAGCGCCACGCCGACCAAGGATGCGACCCGTCGTTACTATCAGCAGTTGAACCGCCTGAGCGCCAACCTGGCGCTGCTGTCGGACGTTTCCATGGGCGTGCTGGGCGGCAGCCTGAAGCGCCGTGAGCGCATCTCCGCTCGCCTGGGGGATATCCTCAGCCAGATGTATTTGGCTTCCGCCGTGCTGAAACGCTTTGACGACGAAGGCCGTCAGAAAGAAGATCTGCCGCTGGTGCATTGGGGCGTGCAAGACAGCCTGCATAAAGCCGAACAGGCGCTGGATGACCTGCTGCGCAACTTCCCGAACCGCTTTATCGCTGGCGCGATGCGCTTCGTGGTCTTCCCGTTCGGCCGCGTGCATACCGCACCGTCCGATCGCCTGGATCACCAGTTGGCCAAGATCCTGCAGGTGCCTTCCGCCACCCGCAGCCGCCTGGGGCGCGGTCAGTACCTGACGCCGAGCGAACATAACCCAATCGGCCTGCTGGAAGCGGCGCTGGCCGACGTGATGGCCGCCGAGCCGATTCACGAACGTCTGTGCAAGGCAGCCGGCAAAAACCTGCCGTTCACCCGTCTGGATCGTTTGGCGGAACGCGCGCTGGAAGAAGGCAAGATCAGCGCCGACGAAGCGAAGATCCTGGTGAAAGCCGAAGAGAGCCGTCTGCGCTCCATCAACGTGGACGACTTTGCACCGGATGCGCTGGCGGCCGCTAAGCCGGAAAAGCCGGCGGCGCAGTCTAAGCGCCAACAGCAGACCGAAGCGGCTTAACGCCAATTCCCACTCCACGCATCCAAGGGGCGATCATCATCGCCCCTTTTTCTTTTCTTGCACCACAAACTGCGCACCGCGCCGCAGGTTGGCGCAACGGCAGATTTCACGGGAAGGAAGTTCGAGTAGACTGCGCAGCGGGTGCTCTGGATCTTTCTGTCCGGAGCCTTGGCAAAGGAGAGAAAGAGAAAGGCCCCGAGTCGATATTATCAACCCGAGGCCACTCTGATGCCAAGCAACATCAGGTTAGCCTCTTACCCGCCGCAAGGCAAGGATAGGGAGGTCAAAAATGCAGCAAAAACGGGTCGTACTTAAACTGGTGATCGTCTGTATGACGCTGATCGCGTTCATCTGGCTAACCCGCGGTTCGCTGTGCGAACTGCGCATCAGGTTGGGAGACTCGGAGGTTGCGGCCACTTTGGCTTACGAATCCGAACGGTAAGGCAACCCAACGGCGGGGTTCGCCCCGCCCGTTGGCTGATGATGTCAGGCAGGATCCACGAGCACCCGCCTTTTCAGCCCTGCTGGCGAATGCGCGCCAACAGCGCATCGATATGCTCGATCTGCGGCGCATTGACGATCAGCGTGCGCCCCAATCCCAGGGCGTGACGCTGACAGTCGAGGCGCATGTCGGCGTCGGCGATGCTGTCCAGATCGGCGACGTGCGCCAGGCCGATGGTGCGCCGGATCAGTTCGGTACCGCAGTACCCTACTGCGTCAGCCCAGACCTGCTGCAGGAATTGCTCGGCGTAACCCGGCGTCGCCAGCGCCGCATCGCGGCTTTGCTGATGGCACAGCGCCAGGAAGCGATCGGCGAAAATCAGCCACAGCTCGCGCACATCCTGCAGGCGCTGCTCGCGCCCGGCGGCGGCATCGCGCGGCCCGAACAGCCCCGGCTGACCACAATAGTTGAGCAGCAGGTTGCCTAACGCAGTGCCGACATCGAAACCGATCGGGCCGTAGAAACCGAATTCAGCGTCGATCGCTTTCAATCGCCCTTCCGCCACGAAAATTGAACCGCTGTGGATATCCCCGTGCAACAACGCCTCCGCTTTGCTGAGGAAGCGATGTTTCAGGCCGGCGACCGCCAGCTTCAGCGGCGCATCCTCACGCAGCGCCCGCACCTGCGGCAACAGCGCCGCCTCGAACTGATTGCGCTCATGGTCGATATAGGGGTCGGTAAAGAACAGATCTTCGGTGATCTGGCACAGCTCGGGGTTGGTGAAACGGCTGACTTCCGCCTTCTTCTGCTGCGCCGACTGATAAAAATCGGAGGTGTGGAACAGCGTCTGCGCCAGGTATTCCGCCAGCTGTCCGGCCGCCAGCGGGTGATAGTTCCCCTGCACCAGTTCACTGCGCCAGATGCGATGATCGGAGAGATCTTCCTGCACCATCACCGCCAATTCGGGATCGTGATGCAAGACTTTTACCGTATGCCTTGGGCAGAAACCGCCGTGGACCAGCAGCGTTTCCGCTTCGATGCGCGCCCGATCCAACGTCAGCGGCCAGGATTCGCCCACACAGCGCACGTAGGGCAGCGCCTGTTTGACGATCACCCGACTCACGCCTTCGCGATCGCGGATCTTGAACACCAGGTTCAGGTTGCCGTCACCGATCTCGTCGGCGCTCACCAGCGCCTGCGGTTCGGCCACCTGCCCGTATTGGCGGGCATATTCAACGGCATCGGCAGCCGTAAACGTACGATAAAGCGACATTCCCCAACCCCTCTGTTCTCTCTCACTGACCCAGCGACTCTGATTATTTAGACGTAAAAGCATTTGGACGTCTATACATCTGGAAGTCATGTTGGCAGAATAGCGTTTCAGATGCAATAACCACGCAACAAGGAATTAACCGCCGATGCAAGCGCTTAACACCACCAGTTTGACCCTGCGAGATAACCGCCTTTGGATCCTCGATCAGCAAGCTCTGCCGCAGGAAAAGCGGTGGCGGGCCTGCGACAGCGTGGAAGAGTTGGTCGGGCACATTCACAGCCTGCGGGTGCGCGGCGCGCCGCTGATCGGGCTGTCCGCCAGCCTGCTGTTGGCGCTGCTGGCGGAACGCGGTCTGCCGCGCGCCGAGCTGGAACAGGCGCTGCACACGCTGCGCGCCGCGCGCCCGACGGCGGTTAACCTGATGAACAATCTGGATCGCATGAAGCTGGCGCTGGCGGAGCCTGACTGGGCGCCGGCAATGGTGAACGAAGCGCTGCGGCTGGTGGAGGAAGATCGCCGGCTGTGCGATCGCATCGCCGATCACGGCGCTGGGCTGGTCAAGCCCGGCAGCCGCCTGCTGACCCACTGCAATACCGGCGGGTTGGCCACCGCCGGCGTCGGCACCGCCATCGGGGTGCTGCTGCGCGCCCACCAGCAGGGCAAAGTGCAACAGGTGTGGGTCGATGAAACCCGGCCGCTGCTGCAGGGCGGTCGTCTGACCGCCTGGGAACTGGGCGAGCTGGGCATTCCCTATCGTCTGATCTGCGATTCGATGGCCGCCAGCCTGATGGCGCAGGGCCAGGTCGATGCGGTGTGGGTCGGCGCGGATCGCATCGCCGCCAACGGCGACGTCGCCAACAAGATTGGCACCTACAGCCTGGCGGTGCTGGCGCACTATCACGACATCCCGTTCTACGTGGCCGCCCCGCACACCACCCACGATCCGCACTGTCCGGACGGCGCCGCCATCCCGATCGAGCAACGCGCGGCGGCCGAAGTCACCGGCGTTTCAGGCAGCTTCGGCGCCTGCCAGTGGGCGCCGAACGAGGCACCGGTGTACAATCCGGCGTTCGATGTCACGCCGGCGAAGCTTATCAGCGGGTGGGTGTTCGACAGCGGCGTGATCACGCCGCAACAGGTTGAAGCGGGGATTTTCCAGCGGGCGCTGGGGTAACGCCCGCCGGTTGACGATCAGTCCAAACGCGGATAGGCATCGGCGATCGTGTCGCCGGTGAAATGCGCCACCCAGCCTTCCGGGTTGTCAAATACCCGGATCGCGGTAAAGTGCGGCGCCGAGCCCATATCGAACCAGTGACGGGTGTTGGCCGGCACCGAGATCAGATCGTTCTTTTCGCACAGGATCTGGAAGATCTTGCCGTCCAGATGCAGGCAAAACAGCCCCGCCCCTTCAACGAAAAAGCGCACTTCATCCTCGCCGTGCGTGTGTTCGGACAGGAATTTTTCGCGCAGCGCCTGACGCTGCTCGTGGTCCGGCCGCATGCTGATCACGTCCCAACTCTGGTAGCCCTTTTCCGCCACCAGCCGGTCGATCTCATGCTGGTAGGCGGCGATCACTGCCTCCGGCTGCGGGTTGTCGCCCAGCTCGCGATCCGCCTGCCAGCGCTCAAAGCGCACGCCGATTTGCGCCAGCTGGCGCTGGATCTCCTGCGCGTCGCGGCTCTGCCACAGCGGCTGCTGCGGCGCTTTATCGCTGAAAATGGTCAATCCACTCATGAGACGAACTCCCCTAAATCGATACGATCAAAACGGTTAACCTGCGGATGCCGGCTTTGCTCGTCCGCCTCATCGCGGATCAGCTGGCAGGTATGCCAGCCGGCGGCCTGCGCGGCGTCCAGCTCCTGGTGAATATCGGACAGGAACAGCAGCTCGTCGGGCGCGATGCCGATAGCCTGCGCGATGTTGCGGTACGACGCGGTTTCGCGCTTGGCGCCGACGTGCGTATCGAAATAGCCGCTGAACAGCGGCTGCAGATCGCCCGCGTCGCTGTGGCCGAACAGCAGCTTCTGCGCTTCCACCGAACCGGAGGAATAGACGTAAAGCTTCACTCCCTGCCGCTGCCAGGCGGCCAACTGCCCGGCGACTTCCGGGTACAGATGCCCGCGGAAGTCGCCCTCGCGATAGCCGCTGCGCCAGATGATGCCCTGCAGCGCCTTGAGCGCGGTGGATTTGCGATCTTCATCCATAAAGCGGTACAGGGCGGCGATCAGCGCGTCAAGATCTGCCTGCGGCTGGTCAATTTCAGCGCGCAGCGCCGCCAGCGGCGCGGCGACTTCGCTCTCAGCGGCATGGCGGCGCACAAAATCCGCCAGCCGTTCGCGGGCATAGGGAAACAGTACCTGATGCACAAAGCGAATATCGCTGGTGGTGCCTTCAATATCGGTCACGATAGCGCGGATCATTTCGCCTCCAGTAAGCGGCGTTGCAGTTCACACTGGAACAGGAATTCCAGCCCTTCGAGATGGCGGCGGGCTTCCGCTACCTGGCTTCCCCAGCAATAGAGACCGTGGCCGCGCACCAGAAAACCGTACTGCAGTGGCGTGGCCTCGGCATAGGCCGCCACACGCGCCGCCAACCGGGGGATATCCTGATCGTTATCAAAAATGGGGATCGCCACACTGTCCAGGTGGCTGCGCTGGCCGGCCAGCGACTTCTGCATTTCGTATCCCTGCAGCACCAGCGCATCGCCGCGTTCCACCCGCGACAGTACGGTAGCGTTGACGGAATGGGTATGCAGCACCGCGCCGATGTGCGCAGACAGGCGGTAGAGCAGCGTATGCAGCCCGGTCTCCGCCGACGGCGTGCGGCCGCTCGGCACATGATTGTCGGCGATATCCACCCGCAGAAAATCGGCGGCGCTCAGGCTGCCCTTGTCTTTGCCGGACTCGGTGACCAGGCACTGACGTTCGTCGAGGCGCAGCGACATGTTGCCGCCGGTCGCCGGGCACCAGCCTTTGTCGCCAATCCAGTGGCAGGCCGCCAGCAATGCGGTAAATTGCGGATTATCCGTCATTATTATCATTTCCCGTTCGGTAAGGCGGCCGGCAGATGAAACTTTGCCTGCCGCGTGGCGGGCTAAGCACTTTTTCGCATTTAGCCATCTAAGCGTCTTGATTGCCAAATACTAGCATCGTGTTATATTGACGGCAATATAAGCGCCTGGAGTATTCACCTGCTATGAGCACTTCCGCATTGATTCCCGAAAGTAAACTGCCTGCCCTGGGCACCACCATCTTTACCCAAATGAGCGCGCTAGCGCAGCAGCATCAGGCGATCAACCTGTCTCAGGGCTTCCCTGATTTCGACGGGCCGGACTACCTGAAAGAACGCTTGGCCTGGCACGTCGCCCAGGGCGCCAACCAATATGCGCCGATGACCGGGGTGGCGCCGCTGCGCGAAGCCATCGCCGACAAAACCGCCGAGCTGTATGGCTGGCTGCCGGACGCCGCTGCTGAAGTGACCGTCACCGCCGGCGCCACCGAAGCGCTGTTCGCCGCCATCAGCGCGCTGGTGCGCCCCGGCGATGAGGTGGTCTGCTTCGATCCCAGCTACGATAGCTATGCGCCGGCGGTGACGCTGGCCGGCGGCGTACTCAAACGCCTCGCCCTGCAGCCGCCCGCGTTTGCCGTGGATTGGCAACGGTTCGCCGCCGCGCTGTCGCCGCGCACCCGCCTGGTGATCGTCAACACGCCGCACAACCCGTCCGCCACCGCCTGGCAGGCGGAAGATATGCAGCAGCTGTGGCACGCCATTGCAGAACGCGAAATCTACGTGCTCAGCGACGAAGTCTACGAACACATCTGCTTCGCCAAAGGCGGCCACGCCAGCGTGTTGGCCCACCCGCAGCTGCGCCAACGGGCGATCGCGGTGTCCTCCTTCGGTAAAACCTTCCACATGACCGGCTGGAAAGTGGGTTACTGCGTGGCGCCCGCCGCGCTGAGCGCCGAGGTGCGCAAGGTGCATCAATACCTGACCTTTTCGGTCAACACCCCGGCGCAGCTGGCGCTAGCGGATAGCCTGCGTGCCGAGCCGGAGCACTGGCGGCAGTTGCCGGCGTTCTATCGCGCCAAGCGCGATCGCTTTGTGCAGGCGCTGGCGCGCAGCCGACTGGAAATTTTACCCTGCGCGGGTACATACTTCTTGCTGGCGGACTACAGCGCCATCTCCGATCTGGACGATGTGGCGTTCTGCCATTGGTTAACCGAGCACGTGGGCGTGGCGGCCATTCCGCTGTCGGTCTTCTGTGCCGATCCTTTCCCCCATAAATTGATCCGGCTGTGCTTCGCTAAACAGGACGCCACGCTGGATGCAGCTGCGGAGCGGTTATGTCGACTTTAAAAATTACCCTGTTGCAGCAACCTCTGGTCTGGCGCGACGGCCTCGCTAACCTGGCCGCCTTCGACGCGTTGCTGGCGCCGATCGCCGGGCGCGATCTCATCGTTTTGCCGGAAATGTTCACCACCGGTTTTGCCATGGATGCCGGCGAGAGCGCCCTGCCCGAACAGCAGGTGATCGACTGGCTGCGCAGTTGGGCGGTGAAAAGCCACGCGTTAATCGGCGGCAGCGTGGCGCTGAAAACGCCCGAAGGCGCGGTCAACCGCTTCCTGCTGGTAGAGCCGGGCGGCCAGGTGCATGCCTATGATAAACGCCACCTGTTCCGCATGGCCGGCGAACACCTGCATTACCAGGCCGGCAACCGGCGTGAAATCTTCGAGTGGCGCGGCTGGCGCATCCTGCCGCAGATCTGCTACGACCTGCGTTTCCCGGTCTGGGCGCGCTATCAGCAGGATTACGATCTGGCGCTGTACGTCGCCAACTGGCCGGCGCCGCGCAGCCACCATTGGCAAACGCTGCTGACGGCGCGGGCGATTGAGAATCAGGTGTATGTGGCGGGCTGCAACCGGGTGGGCGAAGATCCTAACGGACTGAGCTACAGCGGAGACAGCTTAATCATCAGCCCTCAGGGCGAGATCCTGGCGGATGCGGAACCCGGCGCGGCCACGCGCCTGGACGCCGAGCTGTCGCTGGAAACCCTGCAGAGCTACCGCAGCGCCTTCCCGGCCTGGCGCGATGCCGACAGCTTTCTGCGTCTTGACTGATTAAACGCGATCCCAGCCGGCGATTAGCGCGTCGATCTTCGGCAGAGAGATAAAGACTCCGCGCCGATGCCGGAAAAGGACGGCTCGTTCAGCACCAATAGGCCATGAAGTTGACGGTGGAGCGATCCAGATCGCGTTCGCCAATCAGGTAACGCCGCAGCGTTTTCACCGCAGAAGATTCGGCCGCCACCCAGGCATAAAAAGCGTTGCTGCCGGCCGCCCGCTCCCACAGCACCTCATCGCTCAGGCTGCTTTCCGCCAGTGACTGCGCCTGTGCGCACGCCGATGCGGGGATATCCACCCGCTGGCGCACCGCTTCCACCAGCAGCGTACCGTGTGCCAGCTGGCGGCCGACGTCACGCGGCAGCCAGTAGACCTCGGCGAACGGGAAATGCGCCAAATCCAGGCAATCCCCCGCCACCGGCACCTCAAAAAACGCCTGCACCCGCGGCGGATTGGCCTGCTGCGCCAGCTGTTCCAGAATCGCCATCGCCGCCGGCACCGCCGTCTCATCGGCGATCAGCAACGCCTGTTGCAACTGCGCCGGCGGCGCCCATTCGTAACCGCCGCTGTCGCCGTCGAAGTCACCGTTGGGGGCGACCGTTTGAATCGTGTCTCCGGGTTCGGCATGGGTCGCCCAGGCGGAAGCCGGGCCGTTCACGCCATGCAACACGAACTCGACGTCCATCTGATTCTGCTCGCGGCGCAGCGCACGCAACGTATAGGTGCGCATCACCGGACGCTGTTCTTTGGGGATCGCCATGTAATCGCCGTACCAGTCCGGGCCGTTGGTCAACGGCGTGATCTTGCCGTCCGCCGCCGGGAACAACAGTTTGATGCGCTGGTCCGGCGCTTCCAGCTTCATCCGATGAATATCCGCACCTTCAAACACGCAGCGCACCAGCGAGGGCGAAATCAGCGTTTTGCTTTTCAGGGTGATATCAAAAATTCTGTAGCTGGCGGACATGTTCTCTATTCTCCGGCAACGCTGTCGCTTGCGCGTATAGCCGATCGGCTGCCGTGTTGACGGCGTGGGGTGCTCGATCGCGCAGCGGGTAAAATGTTAATAAAACTGATTGATTACGTTAATGTATCGAAAAAAATCATATCATGATTTTATTGATAACAAGAAACGTTATTGATAAAAGAATCATTCTCAAAAAATACAATAACAATATCACCAGGAAATAACGATGAAACGCAAACACCTTTGGGTATTGAATCCTTGTCTGCTGGCAATGCTTGCGCCGGCGGCTTGGGCTGAGGATCAGAAAGCCGGCACCGAAGAGCAGATGGTGGTCTCCGCCAGCCGTTCGCACCGCAGCACGGCGGAAATGGCACAGACTACCTGGATCATTGAAAGCCAGGAGATCGAACAGCAGGTTCAGGGCGGTAAAGAGATCAAGGACATGTTGGCGCAGCTGATCCCCGGCATGGACGTCAGCGGCCAGGGCCGTACCAACTATGGCATGAATATGCGCGGCCGCTCGATGATGGTGATGATTGACGGCGTGCGCCTGAACTCGTCGCGCAGCGACAGCCGCCAGTTGGATTCGATCGACCCGTTCAATATCGACCATATTGAGGTGATTTCCGGCGCGACCTCGCTGTACGGCGGTGGCAGCACCGGCGGCCTGATCAATATCGTCACCAAAAAAGGGCAACAGGAACAGCAGGTCGAGTTGCAGGTCGGCGGTAAAACCGGCTTTGGCGGCCATCACGATCACGACGAGAACGTGGCGGCGGCGGTCAGCGGCGGCAACGACAACGCCTCTGGGCGCCTGTCCGTTTCTTACCAGCGCTATGGCGGCTGGTATGACGGCAAAGGCAATGAGGTACTGATCGACAATACCCAAACCGGCCTGCAGTATTCCGATCGCCTCGACGTCATGGGCACCGGCACCCTCAACATCGACGATCATCAACAGCTGCAACTGACCACCCAATACTACAAAAGCCAATCCGACGGCGATCACGGCCTGTTCCTGGGAGAGAACTTTGCGGCGGTGACGGGCAACGCCAAGGCATATAACAGCGGTAACTTAAATTCCGACCGCATCCCCGGTACCGAACGCCACCTGATCAACCTGCAGTATTCCAACACTGATTTCCTCGGCCAGGATTTGGTGGCGCAGGTCTACTACCGCGACGAAACGTTGACCTTCTACCCGTTCCCGACGCTGGCGGGCAAAGCGCCGAACTATTACGTCAACAGCATTGGTGCTTCGCAGCAAAAAACCGATTTCTACGGCGGCAAGCTGACGTTAAACAGCAAACCTGTCGACGCACTGACGCTGACTTACGGCATTGACGCCGAGCATGAAAGCTTCAACGCCAATCAGCAGTTCTTTAACCTGGCGAAGGCTCAGCAGTCCGGCGGCATGACGCTGGAGAACGCTTACAGCACCGGCCGCTACCCGAGCTATACCACCAGCAACCTGGCGTCGTTCCTGCAGGCCAGTTACGACATTAATCCCATTTTCACCCTGAGCGGCGGCGTGCGTTACCAGTACACCGAAAACAAGATCGACGACTTCGTCGGTTATAACCAGCAGCAGGCGATCGCCACCGGCGCCGCGACATCCGCCGACGCTATACCGGGCGGGAAAACCGACTACAACAACGCGCTGTTCAACGCCGGCCTGTTGGCACATCTGACCGAGCGCCAGCAAACCTGGTTCAACTTCTCTCAGGGCTTCGAGATCCCGGATCCGGGCAAATATTACGGTAACGGCACCTACACGTTGAACGGCGGCCATTACCAGTTGTTGAAGAGCGTCAACGTCGGCGATTCCAAGCTGGAAGGCATCAAGGTCAATGCCTACGAGCTGGGCTGGCGCTATACCGGCGATAACCTGCGCACGCAAATCGCCGCCTACTACTCGCTGTCCGACAAGAGCATCGCTATCAACAAAACCGACATGACCATTAACGTCAATGCGGATAAGCGGCGCATCTATGGGGTGGAAGGCGCGGTGGACTACTTCTTTGAAGACAGCGACTGGAGCGCCGGCACCAACTTCAACGTTATCCGTTCCGAAACCAAGGTCAACGGCGAATGGAAGAAGCTGGTGGTCGATACCGCCAGCCCATCGAAAGTCACCGCTTATGTCGGCTGGGCGCCGGGCGACTGGAATCTGCGCTTACAGTCGCAGCAAACCTTCGATGTGTCGGACGACGGCGATTACACCAAGGCCAACTCCACCCAAGGCCGCAAAATCGATGGCTACAACACCCTCGATTTTCTCGGCAGCTATACCCTGCCGGTAGGGAAAATCAGCTTCAGCGTGGAAAACCTGCTGGACAAGGAATACACCACCGTTTGGGGCCAACGCGCGCCGATCCTGTACAGCCCGACCTACGGCTCGCCTGAGCTGTACAGCTATAAGGGCCGTGGACGCACCTTCGGTTTGAACTACTCGGTGTTGTTCTGAGGAATAAGGGGCCGGTCTGCCGGCCCCGTTCATTGGGCCGTACCGTTTTGCCGAGAGCAGAAACGACGAAGCCCTGAGTTATCGCTAACTCAGGGCTTCTGAATAGTGGCGGAACGGACGGGGCTCGAACCCGCGACCCCCTGCGTGACAGGCAGGTATTCTAACCAACTGAACTACCGCTCCGCGCCATTCCCTCTTGCGGGGGAACGAGGCGCATATTACGGACGCCTCTCGGTTCCGTCAACGCCTTTTTCTCACCAAATGAACCGTTTGCACAGTTTTTCAACGAAGGTTCATCCGGTGCGTTTTTTTTCGTGCAAAAATGCCGTTACTCGGCCGGCGCACCGCGCCACAGGCAGCTGCCGCCCTTTTTCGCCACCAGATCCAGACGCGCCTCGTGCGCCTTCACTTCTTCGTCGCTGGCGTAGACCACTTTCATCGCCGTCGCCGGGCGGACGATGCGCTGAATTTCTTGCGCGGCGTCGTTTTGCTGGGTATCACCTTCCATCTGGAACGCTATCGAGGTCTGACCGCCGGTCATCGCCAGATAGACTTCCGCCAGGATCTCGGCATCGAGCAATGCGCCGTGCAGCGTACGCTTGCTGTTGTCTATCTCATAACGGCTGCACAAGGCATCGAGGTTGTTGCGCTTGCCCGGGAACAGGCGGCGCGCCATCAGCAGGCTGTCGGTGATGGTGCAGAAGGTCTCGGTCTTCGGGATGCCCTGCTGCAACATGCGGAATTCGTGATCCATAAAGCCGATATCGAACGCCGCGTTATGGATCACCAGCTCGCCGCCGCGGATAAAGTCGAGGAATTCGTCGGCAACCTGATCGAAGGTCGGCTTGTCGGCCAGGAAGTCATCGCTGATGCCGTGTACGCCGTACGCTTCCGGATCCACCAGCCGATCCGGCTTGATGTAAACGTGGAAGTTGCGCCCGGTCAGGCGGCGGTTAATCACCTCCACCGCACCGATTTCAATGATACGGTGCCCTTCGTAGTGCACCCCAAGCTTGTTCATACCGGTGGTTTCGGTATCGAGGACAATCTGTCTGGTGGTTGTAGAGATCATATTGCAGTGCTCACAGCGCTCGTTTATGTCAGACTTGGCTTTTATAAAACTGATAGGAAGAGTCTACCAGAGATGCTCAAACAGGTAGAAATTTTCACCGACGGCTCCTGCCTTGGCAACCCCGGCCCCGGTGGCTACGGCGCGATATTACGCTATAAGCAAACGGAAAAAACCTTCAGCGAGGGTTTTCGTCTGACCACCAATAACCGCATGGAAATGATGGCGGCGATCGTGGCGCTGGAAGCGCTGACCGTGCCCTGCGCCGTGACGCTCAGCACCGACAGCCAGTATGTGCGCCAGGGCATCACCAGTTGGATCCATAACTGGAAGAAGCGCGGCTGGAAAACCGCCGACAAAAAGCCGGTCAAGAATGTCGATCTGTGGCAGCGGTTGGATCTGGCCATTCAGCGCCACGAGGTGAAATGGGAATGGGTCAAAGGCCACGCCGGCCATCCGGAGAACGAACGTTGTGACGTGCTGGCGCGCGAAGCGGCCGGTAAGCCGACGCAGGAAGACGTCGGTTACCAACCGGAAGCCTAAGGCAGCTTGCGATAGCTCTTGGTCGCGCCCACCGCGCGGCTAAGAGACGGCTTTCTCGCCCCCAGTTTCATCGGCGTAGGCGTTAGCGGCAAGGTGCGTTTGCGCGCCACAATCACGCTCATGCAGCCCAGCGCTGGCAAATGGGTACATAAAAACTTGCCGCCCTTGCGGTGCCACGGCAGCACGTGAAAACGCGACTGATGCAGCACCTCATAATTCAGCAGGCTGAGCCAATCCAACAGCCGCATCTGGGTAAACATGCGGCTGACATAGGGCTGGCGATGACGCAACCCGGGCACCAGCTTGCCCAATCCCAGCAGGCTGAACGGATTGAAGCTGCTGATAACCAACCAGCCGTCGTCGATCAATATCCTGTCCACCTCACGCAGCATGCGGTGCGGATCGTCCGCATAGGACAGCGTATGCGCCAACAGGCAGGCATCCACCGACTTGGCGGCGAACGGCAGTTGATAGGCATCGGCGATCACCTGCAGCCCGTCCCCCTCCAGCCCTACGTTGACCTGATGGGAAATCGCACATTTGTCCGTGGCCAGCTCGGCGCTGAGCATGCCCATCTTCAGCAGATGGAAACCGAACAGCTTGGGCCACCAGGGTTGCAACTGCCGCTCGAGCGCTTCACGATAGTACTCCCCCCACGGCAGCTCAGCCCAGGACTGCGGGCCGGTGAGCTTTTGTAGAGTATGGGCTGGTTTCATGATTTATTATCTTCTTTCAAGCCGTTGCCAACGAGAGGTACACCATGAATCTTATCAGCATTCCCGCCTTCCAGGACAATTACATTTGGTTATTGGATGACCGACAGGGGCGCTGCATTATCGTCGATCCGGGTGAAGCGCAGCCGGTACTCGAAGCGTTGCAGCGCCTGCAGCTGGCGCCGGCGGCGATCCTGCTGACCCACCATCATCACGATCACGTCGGCGGCGTGGCGCAAATCGTAGCGAAGTATCCCGGGCTGGTCGTCTATGGGCCGCAAGAAACCGCGGACAAAGGCGCCAACCACATCGTCCGCGACGGCGACACCTTTGACATCGATGGCCGCCAATACAGGACTATCGCCGTTCCCGGCCATACGTTGGGCCATGTGGCATTCTATAGTGCCCCTTATCTGTTCTGCGGCGACACCATTTTCTCCGCCGGCTGCGGCAGGCTGTTTGAAGGCACCGCCAAACAAATGTACGACTCATTTCAACAACTCGCGCAACTTCCCGATAACACCTTAATTTGCTGCGCGCATGAATATACTCTTTCTAATCTTAAGTTTGCGCGGGCTATTTTGCCGGAAGATCGAGAGATTGAAACATATCAACAACATGTTGAAGCGTTAAGGGCAAAAGGCCAAGCCAGTGTGCCGACCACGTTGCAATTAGAACGCAAAATTAACCTGTTTTTACGTTGCCATGACGCTGATTTACAAAAGAAATTAGGCTTTAATTCACCACCAGAAAGCCTTCATTCAGTTTTTTCCGAATTACGCCTGCGGAAAGATAACTTCTAAGCTTTTAGTTGTGTTATTTGGCGAAGCAAAGTATTATTGCTCGTCTTTTAAGCAACTACATTGACACACACATGAAGGCTAAAGCGATATTTCTCGCCTCAGTCTTGCTAGTGGGTTGCCAGTCGTCCAGGCAGGACGCACCGGCGCCAGAACAGCATGCACAGAGTTTGTCTTCGGCTGGTCAAGATGGTGAAGCAGGAGAGTACACAGCAAATGGCCGAGCGAGCTCGGCGCGGTGGTTGGATAACAACAGTCCCGCCGCGCAACAGGACCTGTGGAACTTCATTAGCGACGAGCTGAAGATGGAGGTTCCGGAAAATTCCCGGATCCGTGATCAGAAAAGAAAGTACTTAAAAAGTAAGAGCTATCTCCACGATGTAACATTACGGGCAGAGCCGTACATGTACTGGATAGTCGGGCAGATTAAGAAACGTAATATGCCGATGGAACTGGTACTGCTACCCATAGTGGAGAGCGCTTTTGACCCACACGCCACGTCAAGTGCCAACGCCGCAGGGCTATGGCAAATCGTGCCGCAAACGGGTCGCAATTATGGTTTGAAAAACAATCAGTGGTATGACGGTCGACGCGATGTCGTCGCCTCGACAACCGCTGCGCTTAACATGATGCAGCGCTTGAACCGCATGTTTAACGGCGACTGGTTACTGACCGTAGCCGCCTATAACAGTGGTGAAGGCCGCGTGATGCAAGCGGTGAAGGCAAACAAACGCCAGGGTAAGCCAACCAATTTCTGGGCATTGTCGCTTCCGCGTGAAACGTCAATCTATGTCCCGAAAATGCTGGCACTGAGCGACATCATCAAGAACAGCAAGAAATACGGCGTGAAACTCCCGAAAACGGATGAAACCCGTGCGCTGGCTCGTATCGATGTCGGGCAGCAGATCCAGCTAACTCAGGCGGCTGAGATGGCAGGGCTTTCAGTCACCAAGATGAAAGCGTATAACCCAGGCTACAAAAAAGGCGTTACGGCACCCAACGGGCCCCATTACATCATGGTTCCCAAAGGGCATGCCGATCAGCTGAAAGACTCGCTGGCCGATGGCCAGATCGCCGTGACTCAACCAACGACGCAGTTGGCGAAGAACAGCGGTTTGTCCGGTGGCAGTTCGTATAAAGTGCGCTCCGGCGACACCTTATCGGGCATTGCCAAGCGGCTGAACGTTAAGACCAGCGATTTGCAGAGTTGGAACAACTTACGCGCCAAGAGCGCCATAAAAGTTGGGCAAACCCTGCAAGTGGCCAGCAATACTGGCAGTAACAGCAGTATCACCTACCAGGTTCGTAAAGGTGATTCGCTCACCAGTATCGCACGTCGTCACGGCGTCGATATTAACGACGTGATGCGTTGGAATTCAACGCTCGCCAAAGGCAACCTACAGCCAGGTCTGAAGCTGACCCTGTTTGTCGGCAACAAGATGACGCCGGATACTTAAATGTTCGGCACAAAAAAAGCACCCCTCGGGGTGCTTTTTTATTACCTGCGGTTCACCATACCGGCGAGTCTTTCTCCGGATGAAACTCCACCAACAACGGATTGTGATCCGACGCGCTGGTCACCAGCACCGACGCCTCTACGACCCCAAGATTGCGGTAAAACACGAAGTCCAGCGGACGGCCAAAAGCCTTGCGGCGGTGATCGTCGGTGAAGCTCACTTCGCGCAGCGCCATTTCGCCGGCGAAGTCATACAGCGCATTGATGCGCTTGCGGCTCCACGCGTTGAAATCCCCCGCCATAATCACCGGCCCCCGGTGACTGGCGATCTGTTCGCCTATCGGCCCCAACTGCTTGCTGTAGACGTCGACGCCCAGGCTAAAGTTCACCGCATGGATGTTCACCACCATCAACAGTTCACCGTTGTACAGCGGATAAACGGTGATCAGGGCCGACTTAGAAAGCCGCAGCAGGGGCTCTCGCTCGCGCAGCGGGCAGCAGTAAACAGGATGAGCGGCCGCCAGCGTCATCACGCCGGAAGGATGCTGCGGCAGCACAAAGGCCGGTACCTGATCGGCCGCCAGGTAGTTGGCAGTAGCGTAGCTCACCAGTTCCGGCGTGGTTTGCGCCTCTTGCAACAACACCAGCTGCGCGTCTTTGCCATGGTTTTTCAGCACCGAAAGCCAGTCGGCTCGCTGCTGTTTGAAAATATTCCACACCATAACGCGCAAGGCGCCGGTCGTCGGCAGCGCCGCCCCTGGCGGCAACGGCTGGTTAACGGCGCCAGGAAAGATTCGCTCAACTGGCTGACCTGCAACATACCTCATTGCATAAGTTCGTTTCGGCACGCGATTCGCCTATTACCCATTAACATGAAAACTGGCGATGAACACTCGCCAACGATGAATTGATTATACGCCTACCCCGCATAGAGGGCATGGCTTTTGCGGGCATCACCTTTTCAGTTATAGGGGCCACCTGCAGCGATTTCAATCTTCTGACGGTATAGCTGTGTAAAGACAGGGAGTAATAGGTGAAAAATGCGAAAAGGCCCGCAAAATGCGGGCCAGACAACAATGATTTTGTGTATCAAACCGTTTGCAGCTGAGACTTTTTATCCAGGCGGCCGCTGAGGCTAACCAGCAACAGTGCAACTACCACGATCAGCGCGCCAATCCAGGGGGTCTGCGCCAGCCCCAGTGAGGCGACGGTCTGACCGCCAATCACCGAACCGAGCGCAATACCGATGTTGAACGCCGCGATATTGAGACCGGACGCCACATCTACCGCATTTGGCGTGTATTGCGCGGCTTTCTGCACCACATAGACCTGCAGCCCCGGTACGTTGCCGAAAGCGAACACACCCATCGCAATCACCGTCAGCAAAGCGGCAATACTGTGGCTGGCGGTAAACTGAAACACCAATAACAAAACAGCCAGCGCGGCAAAGATAAAGCTCAACGCACGCACCGCCCCATGGCGATCGGCCAGCTTGCCCCCCCAGATGTTACCCACCGCCACCGCGACACCATAAGCCAACAGTATCCAGCTCACGGTCGGAGCAGAGAAGCCCGCCAGTTCCTGCATCATTGGCGCAAGGAAGGTAAAGGTCGTGAAGACCCCGCCGTATCCCAATGCGGTAATTGCGTAAATCAGCAGCAGACGAGGATGGGTCAGTACTTTCATCTGTTCCCGCACGCCGGCGCTGCCCTGGTTCTTGATATTGTTCGGCACCAGAATAATGCTGGCCACCGTAGCGACCGCGCCAATCAGAGAAACGGCCAGGAAGGTCTCACGCCAGCCAAACTGCTGACCGATGAACGTCCCTAACGGTACGCCGGTCACCAGCGCCACCGTCAGGCCGCCAAACATGATGGCGATGGCGGAAGCCGCCTTCTCTTTCGCCACCAGGCTCGTCGCGATAGTGGAGCCGATAGAGAAGAACACGCCGTGCGCCAGGCCGGTCAACAACCGGGCAATCACCAGCGATTCATAGCTGGGTGATTGCCAGGCCAGCAGGTTACCGAGAGTGAACAGCACCATCAGGCCAACCAGCAGCAGCTTGCGCGGTATACGGCTGGTCAGGGCCGTCAGCACCGGCGCGCCAATGGCCACGCCGAGGGCATAGATAGTCACCAGCAATCCAGCGGACGGTACGGTCACCCCAATCTGCTCCGCGATAGTCGGGATCAACCCAACAATCACGAACTCGGTCGTGCCGATAGCAAAAGCGCTGATGGTTAAGGCAAGTAATGCGAGTGGCATTTTTTACTCCGAAATAGCATTCAAGTTGATGACGGCTATTATCTGCCTATGCTTAAATGATAAAAATGCTCAAAATTTCAAATTAACTTTGCTATCGGAGCAAAAATGAAAGCAAACTCAGACGAGCTGATCACCTTTGTCACCGTAGTGGAAAGCGGCAGTTTCAGCCGGGCGGCCGAACGCCTGGAACAAGCGAACTCCGTAGTCAGCCGAACGGTAAAAAAACTGGAAAGCAAACTGGGCGTGACGTTGCTCAACCGCACCACGCGCCAAATCAGCCTGACTCAGGAAGGAGAGAATTACTTTCGCCAGGTGCAGAAGGTACTGAACGATATGGCCGCGGCGGAAAATGCGCTGATGGAAAGCCGCCAGCGTCCGCAAGGTCTGCTGCGCGTCGACGCGGCAACGCCGGTGGTGCTGCACATGCTGACGCCTTTAGTGGCGGAGTTCCGCGAACGTTATCCTGAAATGTCGTTATCGTTGGTGTCCTCGGAAAACTTTATCAACTTGATCGAGCGAAAAGTGGATATCGCAATCCGCGTAGGCGAACTGACCGATTCCACACTGAAAGCGCGCAAACTGATGACCAGCTACCGGCATGTGCTCGCCTCTCCAGCCTATCTGGCTCAACACGGCACGCCGCTAACGGTAGAAGATCTTGAACATCACTGCTGCATCGGCTTCAACGACCTTCCCAGCTTGAACCGCTGGCCACTGGCTTGCTCAGATGGCAGCCAGTTGGAAATCACCCCAGGCTTGACGACCAATAGCGGAGAAACCCAGCGCCATCTCTGTCTGCATGGCAACGGTATCGCCTGCCTGTCGGACTTTATGAGCGACGAAGATATCAAACGTGGAGATTTGGTCCCGATTCTGGTGGAAGCGACACTGCCGGTCGCCATGCCGATCAACGCGGTTTATTACAGCGACAGCGCCGTCAGCAACCGTCTGCGCAGTTTTATTGATTTTGTGAGTGAATACCTGAAACGATAAAAAAGGCGCCCCGATGGACGCCTTATGCTGACTACTGCGAGGAATGATTAATCCCAGTTTGGCGCCAGACCTTCTGGGCTAACCAGACGGCCGTTGCACTCCAGTGCGGCAATCTGCGCCATATCTTCGTCGGTCAGCGTCAGTTGCTGCGCCAACAGGTTGCTCGCCAGGTTTTCACGCTTGGTCGAAGAAGGAATAACCGCATAACCCAGCTTCAATGCCCAAGCCAGGACAACCTGTGCTGGGGTCGCATTGTGACGAGCAGCAATGCTTTTGATCGTTTCGTCCTGCAGCGCTTTGCCGTAGGCCAACGTCATGTAAGAGGTGATGGCGATGTCGTGCTGCTGCGCAAATTCTACCACCTTGCGGTTCTGCAAGAACGGTGACAGCTCGATTTGGTTGGTGGCGATTTCATCGGCGCCAATCGCGTCAATCGCTTGCTGCATCAAGTCGATGGTGAAGTTAGATACGCCGATTTGGCGGGTCAGCCCCAGCTTTTTCGCTTCCAGCAGCTCAGCCATAAATTCGGCAACCGGCACTTCGTCGTTGGGTGACGGCCAGTGGATCAGCGTCAGATCAACGTAGGACGTTTGCAGTTTTTTCAGGCTTTCTTGCAGGCTTGGGATCAGCGCGCCTTTCGCCAGGTTCGCGATCCAAATCTTGGTGGTGATGAACAGGTCTTCACGTTTCACGCCGCTGGCAGCGATAGCCTGGCCAACAGCCGCTTCGTTTTCATAGATCTGTGCAGTATCAATAGTGCGATAGCCCAGCTCGAGTGCGGTGCTGACAGAATCGATAACAACCTGATCCTGAAGGCGGAAAGTACCTAAACCAAATGCAGGGATGCTCATAATGTTTTCTCTCATTAATGGGTAGATGTGGTATGAGGAAGATTATGGCAACTTTTTTATTGATCAAAAACGCCTGGTTCGGCATAAGACTTTTGATCTAAAGGCAACAATATGGGGAGTAAGGCGGTAAGGAAGGACAATTCCGGCCTGAAAATCGCAAAATATAGATATGAAAAAGCCCTGAGTCAGAGACTCAGGGCTTATCAATTAAGTGGCGGAACGGACGGGGCTCGAACCCGCGACCCCCTGCGTGACAGGCAGGTATTCTAACCAACTGAACTACCGCTCCACCGATTCTTTTACGTTGCATCTCTCGATGCCGGCAAATTCGCGCTTTGCGATTTGCGCATTACCAGTCGTCACACTGATAACGTTAATTTGATGCCTGGCAGTGTCCTACTCTCGCATGGGGAGACCCCACACTACCATCGGCGCTACGGCGTTTCACTTCTGAGTTCGGCATGGGGTCAGGTGGGACCACCGCGCTATTGCCGCCAGGCAAATTCTGTTTCATTCCAACCGCCTCACTTCCATGAAGCCATCAGAACCAATCTCGGAACTTCGCTGAAAATCTCTCTAAAAACACCTTCGGTGTTGTAAGGTTAAGCCTCACGGATCATTAGTACTGGTTAGCTCAATGCATCGCTGCACTTACACACCCAGCCTATCAACGTCTTAGTCTTAAACGTTCCTTCAGGGGCCTTAAAGGCCCAGGGAAGACTCATCTTGAGGCAAGTTTCGCGCTTAGATGCTTTCAGCGCTTATCTTTTCCGCACTTAGCTACCGGGCAATGCCATTGGCATGACAACCCGAACACCAGTGGTGCGTTCACTCCGGTCCTCTCGTACTAGGAGCAACCCCTCTCAATCTTCCAACGCCCACGGCAGATAGGGACCGAACTGTCTCACGACGTTCTAAACCCAGCTCGCGTACCACTTTAAATGGCGAACAGCCATACCCTTGGGACCTACTTCAGCCCCAGGATGTGATGAGCCGACATCGAGGTGCCAAACACCGCCGTCGATATGAACTCTTGGGCGGTATCAGCCTGTTATCCCCGGAGTACCTTTTATCCGTTGAGCGATGGCCCTTCCATTCAGAACCACCGGATCACTAAGACCTACTTTCGTACCTGCTCGAGCCGTCACTCTCGCAGTCAAGCTAGCTTATGCCTTTGCACTAACCTCACGATGTCCGACCGTGATTAGCTAACCTTCGTGCTCCTCCGTTACTCTTTGGGAGGAGACCGCCCCAGTCAAACTACCCACCAGACACTGTCCTCACCCCAGATTATGGGGCCGAGTTAGAACATCAAACATTAAAGGGTGGTATTTCAAGGATGGCTCCACGCAGACTGGCGTCCACGCTTCAAAGCCTCCCACCTATCCTACACATCAAGGCTCAATGTTCAGTGTCAAGCTATAGTAAAGGTTCACGGGGTCTTTCCGTCTTGCCGCGGGTACACTGCATCTTCACAGCGAGTTCAATTTCACTGAGTCTCGGGTGGAGACAGCCTGGCCATCATTACGCCATTCGTGCAGGTCGGAACTTACCCGACAAGGAATTTCGCTACCTTAGGACCGTTATAGTTACGGCCGCCGTTTACTGGGGCTTCGATCAAGAGCTTCGCCTTGCGGCTGACCCCATCAATTAACCTTCCAGCACCGGGCAGGCGTCACACCGTATACGTCCACTTTCGTGTTTGCACAGTGCTGTGTTTTTATTAAACAGTTGCAGCCAGCTGGTATCTTCGACTGGCTTCAGCTCCATCCGCAAGGGACTTCACCTACATGCCAGCGTGCCTTCTCCCGAAGTTACGGCACCATTTTGCCTAGTTCCTTCACCCGAGTTCTCTCAAGCGCCTTGGTATTCTCTACCTGACCACCTGTGTCGGTTTGGGGTACGATTTAATGTTACCTGATGCTTAGAGGATTTTCCTGGAAGCAGGGCATCAACTACTTCTGCACCGTAGTGCATCGTCATCACGCCTCAGGGTTAGTATGCAACCGGATTTACCAGGTCACACCCCCTACACGCTTAAACCGGGACAACCGTCGCCCGGCTAGCCTAGCCTTCTCCGTCCCCCCTTCGCAGTAACACCAAGTACAGGAATATTAACCTGTTTCCCATCGACTACGCTTTTCAGCCTCGCCTTAGGGGTCGACTCACCCTGCCCCGATTAACGTTGGACAGGAACCCTTGGTCTTCCGGCGAGCGGGCTTTTCACCCGCTTTATCGTTACTTATGTCAGCATTCGCACTTCTGATACCTCCAGCAACCCTCACAGGCCACCTTCAACGGCTTACAGAACGCTCCCCTACCCAACAACGCCTAAGCGTCGCTGCCGCAGCTTCGGTGCATGGTTTAGCCCCGTTACATCTTCCGCGCAGGCCGACTCGACCAGTGAGCTATTACGCTTTCTTTAAATGATGGCTGCTTCTAAGCCAACATCCTGGCTGTCTATGCCTTCCCACATCGTTTCCCACTTAACCATGACTTTGGGACCTTAGCTGGCGGTCTGGGTTGTTTCCCTCTTCACGACGGACGTTAGCACCCGCCGTGTGTCTCCCGTGATAACATTCTTCGGTATTCGGAGTTTGCATCGGTTTGGTAAGCCGGGATGGCCCCCTAGCCGAAACAGTGCTCTACCCCCGAAGATGAGTTCACGAGGCGCTACCTAAATAGCTTTCGGGGAGAACCAGCTATCTCCCGGTTTGATTGGCCTTTCACCCCCAGCCACAAGTCATCCGCTAATTTTTCAACATTAGTCGGTTCGGTCCTCCAGTTAGTGTTACCCAACCTTCAACCTGCCCATGGCTAGATCACCGGGTTTCGGGTCTATACCTTGCAACTAATCGCCCAGTTAAGACTCGGTTTCCCTACGGCTCCCCTATACGGTTAACCTTGCTACAAAATATAAGTCGCTGACCCATTATACAAAAGGTACGCAGTCACACCACGAAGGTGCTCCCACTGCTTGTACGTACACGGTTTCAGGTTCTATTTCACTCCCCTCGCCGGGGTTCTTTTCGCCTTTCCCTCACGGTACTGGTTCACTATCGGTCAGTCAGGAGTATTTAGCCTTGGAGGATGGTCCCCCCATATTCAGACAGGATGTCACGTGTCCCGCCCTACTCATCGAACTCACGACCTGTGCATTTTAGTGTACGGGGCTATCACCCTTTGCTGCGCGACTTTCCAGACGCTTCCACTAACACACAAGCCGATTCAGGTTCTGGGCTCCTCCCCGTTCGCTCGCCGCTACTGGGGGAATCTCGGTTGATTTCTTTTCCTCGGGGTACTTAGATGTTTCAGTTCCCCCGGTTCGCCTCATGCCACTATGTATTCATGACATGATAGTGTGTCGAAACACACTGGGTTTCCCCATTCGGGTATCGCCGGTTATAACGGTTCATATCACCTTACCGACGCTTTTCGCAGATTAGCACGCCCTTCATCGCCTCTGACTGCCTAGGCATCCACCGTGTACGCTTAGTCACTTAACCTCACAACCCGAAGATGTTTCCATCGTTCGTGCTGCAAACATTTGAGAGACTCTATGACAGGTTACTCTTCATCCCAATACGTCTACGGAGGGATAAATTTCAGCCGTCATGTTTCAATTTTCAGCTTGTTCCAGATTGTTAAAGAGCAATATCTTAAACATGACTCGCAAGTCATCTTTAAGATTTTTTCGGTTATCGCTAACCGGTGATAATGTCTTTCACTCATTATCGGAATGGCGTCCCCAAGGGGATTCGAACCCCTGTTACAGCCGTGAAAGGGCAGTGTCCTAGGCCTCTAGACGATGGGGACCCGAAATTGGCTTATCGAATCACCGATTCGATAATTTCGGGTAAAGGTGAGATTTTTCGTGAAAAATCGAGCGCCATTGTCGTTTGTCACTGCACTGGACAGTCACAAATCTCCCGGCACTTACCTATACCACAAGGTTTTGTTTGCTCATTACTTTTTCATCAGACAATCTGTGTGAGCACGCCACTCGAATCAATATCTTTAGGTAAGGAGGTGATCCAACCGCAGGTTCCCCTACGGTTACCTTGTTACGACTTCACCCCAGTCATGAATCACAAAGTGGTAAGCGCCCTCCCGAAGGTTAAGCTACCTACTTCTTTTGCAACCCACTCCCATGGTGTGACGGGCGGTGTGTACAAGGCCCGGGAACGTATTCACCGTAGCATTCTGATCTACGATTACTAGCGATTCCGACTTCATGGAGTCGAGTTGCAGACTCCAATCCGGACTACGACATACTTTATGAGGTCCGCTTGCTCTCGCGAGGTCGCTTCTCTTTGTATATGCCATTGTAGCACGTGTGTAGCCCTACTCGTAAGGGCCATGATGACTTGACGTCATCCCCACCTTCCTCCAGTTTATCACTGGCAGTCTCCTTTGAGTTCCCGGCCGAACCGCTGGCAACAAAGGATAAGGGTTGCGCTCGTTGCGGGACTTAACCCAACATTTCACAACACGAGCTGACGACAGCCATGCAGCACCTGTCTCAGAGTTCCCGAAGGCACCAATCCATCTCTGGAAAGTTCTCTGGATGTCAAGAGTAGGTAAGGTTCTTCGCGTTGCATCGAATTAAACCACATGCTCCACCGCTTGTGCGGGCCCCCGTCAATTCATTTGAGTTTTAACCTTGCGGCCGTACTCCCCAGGCGGTCGATTTAACGCGTTAGCTCCGGAAGCCACGCCTCAAGGGCACAACCTCCAAATCGACATCGTTTACAGCGTGGACTACCAGGGTATCTAATCCTGTTTGCTCCCCACGCTTTCGCACCTGAGCGTCAGTCTTCGTCCAGGGGGCCGCCTTCGCCACCGGTATTCCTCCAGATCTCTACGCATTTCACCGCTACACCTGGAATTCTACCCCCCTCTACGAGACTCTAGCTTGCCAGTTTCAAATGCAGTTCCCAGGTTGAGCCCGGGGATTTCACATCTGACTTAACAAACCGCCTGCGTGCGCTTTACGCCCAGTAATTCCGATTAACGCTTGCACCCTCCGTATTACCGCGGCTGCTGGCACGGAGTTAGCCGGTGCTTCTTCTGCGAGTAACGTCAATTGATGAACGTATTAAGCTCACCACCTTCCTCCTCGCTGAAAGTGCTTTACAACCCGAAGGCCTTCTTCACACACGCGGCATGGCTGCATCAGGCTTGCGCCCATTGTGCAATATTCCCCACTGCTGCCTCCCGTAGGAGTCTGGACCGTGTCTCAGTTCCAGTGTGGCTGGTCATCCTCTCAGACCAGCTAGGGATCGTCGCCTAGGTGAGCCATTACCCCACCTACTAGCTAATCCCATCTGGGCACATCTGATGGCAAGAGGCCCGAAGGTCCCCCTCTTTGGTCTTGCGACGTTATGCGGTATTAGCTACCGTTTCCAGTAGTTATCCCCCTCCATCAGGCAGTTTCCCAGACATTACTCACCCGTCCGCCGCTCGTCACCCAGGAAGCAAGCTCCCCTGTGCTACCGCTCGACTTGCATGTGTTAAGCCTGCCGCCAGCGTTCAATCTGAGCCATGATCAAACTCTTCAATTAAAAGCTTGATTTGCTTCCACTCGAGAAGCGATGCTCAAAGATTTACTGCATGAATTTTACTTCAGTTAGTCACTCTTCAAGACTTGATATTTTTTTGCATCCGAAGATGCTGGATATCGTCTTGTGGAGTGCCCACACAGATTGTCTGATAAATTGTTAAAGAGCAGTGAGTTAGGCGCTTTCGCTTGCTAACTCGAGGTGGCGTATATTACGCTTTTCACCCGGAGAGTCAAGCGTTTATTTCGCTTTTCTCTCGCTGACCCGGCGGCTTGTCAGTCGTTGTTCCCGGTCAGTGGAGGCGCATTATAGGGAGTTCTCGGCGGGCCGCAACCCCTAAATGCAAAAAACTTTTCAAGCGTTCAAATAATCACCAAAAACGCCTTTTTAGGATGTTTATTAGTCAGAAAATACCGGTTTTAGCACAGTAATAGCGGCAAACCCTGTAAACAGGGACAAACGAAGGTAAAGAAAAGGGAGCGGTCACCCGCTCCCTTTCATCTTTATTACGCTTAATTGTCGTTATTGGCGTGCAACGATATGGTCGTTTTCCACATCCAGCGTTACCAGCTTGCCGGGGATCAGTTTGCCAGACAGGATTTGCTGCGCCAGCGGGTTCTCGATCTCCTGCTGAATAGCACGCTTCAACGGACGCGCACCATACACAGGGTCGTAACCCGTTTTGCTCAACAGAGCCAGGGCCGGTTCGGTCATGGTCACTTCGTAACCGCGCTCTTCCAAACGCTTGTACAGACGCGACAGCTGAATCTTGGCGATCGCGGCAATGTGTTTCTCGCCCAGCGGGTGGAACACCACCACTTCGTCGATACGGTTGATGAACTCCGGACGGAAGTGGTGACTCACCATCTCCATCACCGACTCTTTCATCTGCGCGTAGTTCATCTGACCGAAATGCTCCTGGATCAGATCGGACCCCAGGTTGGACGTCATGATCACCACAGTATTGCGGAAATCGACGGTACGGCCTTGACCATCGGTCAGGCGGCCGTCATCCAACACCTGCAACAGAATATTGAACACGTCCGGATGCGCTTTCTCGACTTCATCCAGCAGAATCACCGAATAAGGCCGGCGACGTACGGCTTCCGTCAGGTAGCCGCCCTCTTCATAACCGACATAACCTGGAGGCGCACCGACCAGACGCGACACGGAGTGTTTCTCCATAAACTCGGACATATCGATACGCACCATAGCGTCGTCGCTGTCGAACAGGAACGAAGCCAGTGCCTTGCAGAGCTCGGTTTTCCCCACCCCGGTCGGGCCGAGGAACAGGAACGAACCGATCGGCCGATTAGGATCGGACAGCCCCGCACGGCTGCGGCGGATCGCATTGGAGACCGCGCTGACCGCTTCGTCTTGGCCAATCACTCGCGAATGCAGCTCTTGCTCCAGGCGCAGCAGCTTGTCGCGCTCACCTTCCAGCATTCTGGCCACCGGGATCCCGGTGGCACGCGCCAGCACTTCAGCAATCTCCGCATCGGTCACCCGGTTACGCAACAGCTTCATGCTCTTGCCTTCGGCCTGCGTAGCGGCGGCGAGCTGTTTCTCCAGCTCAGGGATCTTGCCGTACTGCAGTTCCGACATCCGCCCCAGATCGCCGACGCGGCGCGCCTGCTCCAGGGTGATTTTGGCCTGCTCGAGTTCAGCCTTGATGTTCTGGGTGCCGGAGAGCGACGCTTTTTCCGCCTTCCACTCTTCTTCCAGCTCAGAATATTCGCGCTCTTTCTGCCCCAGCTCATCGCTGAGCATGTCCAGGCGTTTCTTGCTGGCGTCGTCAGACTCTTTATTCAGCGCCTGCTGTTCCAGCTTCAATTGGATGATGCGGCGCTCAAGCCTGTCGAGCGACTCCGGCTTAGAGTCCATCTGCATGCGAATGCTGGACGCCGCTTCGTCGATAAGGTCAATAGCCTTGTCCGGCAATTGACGATCGGCGATATAGCGGTGCGAAAGCGTTGCCGCCGCCACGATGGCCGGGTCGGTGATTTGCACGTGGTGGTGCAGTTCATAACGCTCTTTCAGGCCGCGCAGGATAGCGATGGTGTCTTCCACGCTCGGCTCCGCCACATACACTTTCTGGAAACGACGTTCGAGCGCCGCATCCTTCTCTATATATTGACGATACTCGTCGAGCGTAGTCGCGCCGACGCAGTGCAGCTCGCCGCGCGCCAGCGCCGGTTTGAGCATGTTGCCTGCATCCATCGCGCCATCCGCCTTACCGGCGCCGACCATGGTGTGCAATTCGTCGATAAACAGGATAACGCTGCCTTCCTGCTTGGCCAGATCGTTGAGCACGCCTTTCAGGCGCTCTTCAAACTCGCCGCGGTACTTAGCACCGGCGATCAAGGCGCCCATATCGAGGGACAATACGCGCTTGTGCTTCAGCCCTTCCGGCACTTCGCCGTTGATGATGCGCTGCGCCAGGCCTTCGACGATGGCGGTTTTACCCACGCCAGGCTCGCCGATCAGCACCGGGTTATTTTTGGTACGACGTTGCAGCACCTGGATGGTGCGGCGGATCTCTTCGTCACGGCCGATCACCGGATCAAGCTTGCCCTGCTCGGCGCGCTCGGTCAGATCGATAGTGTATTTCTTCAATGCTTGCCGTTGGTCTTCGGCGCCTTGATCTTCCACGCTGTCACCGCCTCTCATTTGTTCAATGGCTTTGCTGATTTTGTCTGCCGTCGCGCCGGCCGCTTTCAACAAGTCGGTCAACGAGCCGCGATCTTCCAGCACCGCAAGCACAAACAGCTCGGAAGAAATGAATTTGTCCGCGCGCTTCTGCGCCAGCTTGTCGCACAGGTTCAGGACGCGCACCAGCTCATGGGACGGTTGAACGTCGCCACCGGTGCCTTCTACCTGCGGTAAACGGGACAGCGCCTGTTCGATCTCGGTGCGCACACGCCCGGCATCGATACCTGCGGAAGTTAATAGTGGACGAACCGTGCCCCCTTCCTGATTAAGCAGGGCGCTCATCAGATGTAGCGGTTCAATAAACTGGTTGTCGTGCCCAAGGGCTAGTGACTGGGCATCGGCGAGGGCAAGCTGGAATTTGTTGGTAAGACGATCCAGACGCATAACACCTCCAAGATGGGTCGAAATTGCTACTGGAGATTAAATGAGGTCATCCCTCAAATTTTCAAGGTTATCTCGACGCTAAATTTTCGGTACAACGCCATGCGTCGTTGGATCGTCCTAATTCAATAGGTTATATCAGCCAGATTAAACTTGCCAGACGTCCGGTTATTCCGTCGCGTCGATAGGAGAAAAAATGGCTCGTTTCGTTAACCGTGCAGCGATCGCCACCATAGATGGCCTGAACGCCTGCACGCAACAAGCGTTGGCGAGCCAGCAGGTAGATATTAGCCAAAAACTTATCGCCGTGCGGGGTAAATGCCGCTGCAGCTTCAGCATCTTCCGCCATGAAAGCGGCCCGCACCTCTGGCCCGACCTCAAACTGCTGCGGACCGATCGCCGGCCCCAGCCAGGCGCTAATCTGGCTCGGTGCGGCGCTGAACGCCGCCACGGTTTGCTCCAGCACGCCGTGGCACAATCCGCGCCAGCCGGCGTGGGCGGCAGCCACTTCGTCACCGTGCTGCGAGCAGAACAACACCGGCAGACAATCCGCCGTCATCACGGCACACACCTGCCCCGGCACATTGCTGTACACCGCATCCGCCCGCAAATCGGCAGGTGCTTTCCCCGTCAACGTCACCACGCGAGTGCCGTGCACCTGCTCGAGCCACACCGGCATCTGCGGCAAACCGGCGGCGATAACCAATCGTTCCCGATTGCGTGTCACCGCTTGCTCCTCGTCACCGACGTGGGTGCCGAGGTTCAGCGAGTCATAAGGCGGCAGGCTGACGCCGCCACCGCGCGTGGTACTGCAGGCCTTAACGCCGGGAGGCAACGGCCAGTCAGGCAGAATGAGCGAGCTCATTACCAGTCCATCTGATCTTTGAATTCTTCGGTGTCCGCCTTCAGCGCGTTGATCAGATCAACCATGTCCTGCGGCAGCGGCGCATGCCACTCCATCTGGATGCCGCTGATCGGATGATACAAACGCAGCATGGTGGCGTGCAGCGCCTGACGGTCAAAGCCGCGCAGCGTGTTGATGAAGGCTTCCGAAGCGCCTTTCGGCGGACGTGGACGGCCGCCGTACAGCGGATCGCCCACCAGCGGATGGCTGATGTAAGCCATGTGTACGCGGATCTGGTGAGTACGGCCGGTTTCCAGACGCAGACGCAGGCGGGTGTGCGCACGGAAATGCTCCATGATGCGATAGTGCGTTACCGCCGGTTTACCCATCGGGTGCACCGCCATATGAGTGCGTTTGGTGGAGTGACGCGCGATAGGCTCTTCTACCGTGCCGCCAGCGGTCATGGTGCCGATCGCCACCGCTTCGTATTCACGGGTGATTTCACGCGCCTGCAGCGCTTCCACCAGCCGGGTTTGCGCCGGCACGGTTTTCGCCACCACCATCAGGCCGGTGGTGTCTTTATCCAGACGGTGCACGATGCCGGCACGCGGCACGTCGGCAATTTCCGGGTAGTGATACAACAGCGCATTGAGCACCGTACCATCCGGGTTACCGGCGCCGGGATGCACCACCAAATCGCGCGGCTTGTTGATCACCAGGATGTCGCTGTCTTCATAGACAATATCCAGCGCGATATCCTGTGGCTCCCAACGCGCCTCTTCTTCAATCTGTGCATCGATGGCGACTGTCTCTCCGCCCAGCACCTTCTCTTTCGGTTTGTTTGACGTTTTGCCATTGACCTTCACCCGATCGCCCAGGATCCACTCTTTTATGCGAGATCGTGAATAATCAGGGAACAATTCGGCCAAAGCCTGATCTAAACGTTGTCCGAGTTGAGATTCGGCCACCGTTGCGGTGAGTTGTACTTGTTGTGCCATATGCAGCTTCTTCGTTAACGTTGGGTTTTCACGGCGATGCCGTTTAATATAATGTGCTATTGTACCTGGTCTTTGTCGGGAGCTTAACGGACAGTCTCCCGGAATAACACCCTGAGGATAATCAAAACGTCATGACGCGTATGAAATATCTGGTGGCGGCAGCCACGTTGAGCCTGGCGCTGGCAGGTTGCTCCACATCCAAGGATGCGGTTCCCGACAACCCACCTTCGGAAATCTATGCTACCGCGCAGCAAAAACTGCAGGACGGTAACTTCAAGGGCGCGATTACGCAACTCGAAGCGTTAGATAACCGCTATCCTTTCGGGCCGTATTCCCAGCAGGTCCAGCTGGATTTGATTTACGCCTACTATAAGGCCGCCGACTTGCCGATGGCTCAGGCATCCATCGATCGCTTCATGCGTCTGAACCCGACGCACCCGAACATCGATTACGTGATGTACATGCGCGGCCTGACCGACATGGCGCTCGATGACAGCGCGCTGCAGGGCTTCTTCGGGGTTGACCGTTCTGACCGCGATCCTCAGCACGCTCGCGCTGCGTTCCGCGACTTCAGCCAGTTGATTCAGCAATACCCGAACAGCCAATACGCGACCGACGCCAACAAGCGTTTGGTGTATTTGAAAGACCGCTTGGCCAAGTATGAGCTTTCGGTGGCGGAATACTACACTAAACGCGGTGCTTACGTCGCGGTCGTTAATCGCGCCGAACAGATGTTGCGTGAATTCCCGGATACCAAAGCGACGCACGACGTGTTGCCGCTGATGGAAAATGCCTACAAGCAGCTGCAGCTGAACGGCCAGGCTGACAAAGTGGCCAAAGTGATCGCCGCCAACCCGCAATAAGCGCGCGTCGGTAACGGCAGAAAAACAAAACGGCAGCCTCGGCTGCCGTTTTCATTGGCGTCGACCTGGTTTTCACTGGAAAAATACACAAGTAAAAACACGGTGTTAGCTAGCGCTCCTCACCGGTCAACTCATCGATAATGCGCCATCCGGCGGCAACTCTCAAGCATTAGATAGCCAATTCAAATGCTGAATCACAGATTGAACTAACTTTGCAAAAAGTGACAAAAAATCGTGATTTACATCACGCATTTAAACAAAAAGCGGGGTATGCTGGGTTCACCAAGACGGAAAGACAGAGAGGTAAGTTATATGACATTGAACATTACCAGCAAACAAATGGATATCACTCCCGCAATCCGCAATCACGTCGAAGACCGTCTCACCAAACTGGAAAAATGGCAGACCCAGCTGATAAACCCACATATCGTCTTATCTAAAGAACCGCAGGGGTTTGTCGCCGACGCTACCATTACCACGCCTAACGGCCCGCTGGTCGCCAGCGCCAAACATGATGACATGTACACCGCCGTTAATGAGCTGATCGCCAAGCTGGAACGCCAGTTGAACAAGGTGCAGCATAAAGGCGAAGCGCGCCGCTGCAATGCCAGCGTGAAAGACATCGTGCCGGAAGTCACGCAAGAGCAGGAATAACCGTCCGACAGCGATTGCCGCATCAAACGCGCCCGAGGGCGCGTTTTTTGTCGGGTATTTTTGTTGACGGGGTAAAAGCCAGCGGTTACTTTAAAACCTGTTCGCATTAACCTTAGGTAGACCATGCCACGCACACCGTTTTTCTTCGCATTCTTTTTTACCTTCCCCTGACTGGGAGGCGTTTCGTCGTGTAAGAAAGAATGCGAAGACGAACAACAAAGCCTCCTGGAAACAGGAGGCTTTTTTTATGGCTGTTTTACAACGAATAAGAACTGAAGGCGGAAGCTGATTATGACTGACAACCCGTTATTGGTGCTGCGCGAGCGCATCAGCGCACTGGACTTGAAACTGTTGGCCCTGCTGGCGGAACGCCGTGAGCTGGCGATCGAAGTCGGCAAGACCAAGCTGCACTCTCATCGCCCGATCCGCGATAAAGAGCGCGAGCGCGATCTGCTGGATGCGCTGATCGCCGCCGCCAAGCCTTACGACCTGGACGGCTTTTACGTCACCCGCCTGTTTCAACTGATCATCGAAGATTCCGTCCTGACCCAGCAGGCGTTGCTACAGCACCAGCTCAACCCCGTCAGCCAACATTCCGCCCGCATCGCCTTCCTCGGCCCAAAAGGCTCTTACTCACATCTGGCAGCACGCCAATACGCTGCCCGCCACTTCGATCAGCTGATCGAATGCGGCTGCCAGAAGTTTCAGGATATCTTCACCCAGGTGGAAACCGGCCAGGCGGACTATGCGATTCTGCCGATCGAGAACACCAGCTCCGGGTCGATTAACGAGGTGTACGATCTGCTGCAGCACACCAGCCTGTCGATCGTCGGCGAACTGACCAACCCGATCAATCACTGCGTTCTGATTGCCGGCGACAGCGATCTGAGCCAGATTGAAACCGTCTACAGCCACCCGCAACCGTTCCAGCAGTGCAGCCAGTTCCTGAACCGCTTCCCGCACTGGAAAATCGAATACACTGAAAGCACAGCGGCCGCGATGGAGAAAGTCGCCAAGCTGAATTCGCCGAAGGTGGCTGCTCTGGGCAGCGAAGCCGGCGGCGCACTGTATGGGCTGCAGGTGCTGGAACATAACCTCGCCAACCAGCAGCAGAACATCACCCGTTTTATCGTCCTGGCGCGCAAAGCGATCGACGTCTCCGAACAGGTGCCGGCCAAAACCACGCTGATCATGGCGACCGGCCAACAATCCGGCGCACTGGTCGAAGCGCTGCTGGTACTACGCGACAACGGCATAATCATGACCAAGCTGGAGTCACGCCCGATCAACGGCAATCCGTGGGAAGAGATGTTTTATATCGATGTGCAGGCCAACCTACGCGCCGAGGCGATGCAAAAAGCGCTGCGCGATCTGACGCCAATCACCCGCTCGCTGAAGGTGCTGGGCTGTTACCCGAGCGACACCGTGGTGCCGGTCAACCCATCCTGAAACCATAAAAAAAGGGTTCGGCTTGGCCGAACCCTTTACGTTTACTGCCCGCGTTTCACTGCCGGCTGTCGTTAGCCTGCCGCAACAGCGTGCGGCTCTCCACCAGAAAGCGCTGGGCGTAATCGCCGAACCAATGCTCTACCTTGCGGAAGCTATCGATAAACGCCTGTTTGTCGCCATGCTCCAACAGCTTGATCGCCTCGCCGAAGCGCTGGTAGTAACGCTTAATCAGCGCCACGTTTTCTTCCGACGACATGATGATGTCAGCGTACAGCTGCGGATCCTGCGCGAACAGGCGGCCAACCATCGCCAGCTCCAGCCGGTAGATCGGCGAGGAGAGCGCCAGCAGCTGCTCCAGTTGCACGTTCTCTTCCGCCAGGTGCAGCCCGTAGGCGAAGGTGGCGAAGTGCCGCAGCGCCTGAATAAACGCCATATTCTGATCGTGTTCGACCGCGCTGATACGATGCAGCCGCGCCCCCCACACCTGCAGCTGTTCAAGCAGCCATTGGTAAGCCTCCGGTTGGCGGCCATCGCAGTAAACCACCACCTGCTTCGCCACGCTGCCCACGTCCGGACCAAACATCGGATGCAACCCCACCACCGGGCCGCTGTGCGCCGCCAACATAGCATGCAGCGGACGATTCTTCACCGACGCCAGATCCACCAGAATGCAGTCGTCGGGCAACAGCGGCAGGCGGCTTATCACCTGCTCGGTCACATGGATCGGTACGCTGACAATCACCATACCGGCGTCGGCCAACAGCTGTTCCGCCTGCGGCCAATCTTCCTGATCCAATACCCTGACCTGATAACCCGACAGCGTCAGCAGACGGTTGAACAGCCGGCCCATCTGGCCGTTGCCGCCGATGATGACGATCGGCCGCAGCTGCGGGCACAGAGTTTTAAAACCTTTATCGTTCTCGCTGACGTACGATTCGCGCATCACACGGCGCAAGACGTCCTCGATCAAATCCGGCGGCACGCCGAGGTTTTCCGCCTCCTGGCGGCGCGAGGCCAGCATCGCCGCCTCGCGTTCCGGCACATAAACCGGTAAACCGTGGCGGCTTTTCACCTCCCCCACTTCCGCTACCAGATGCAGGCGTTTCGCCAGCAGATCCAGCAACGCTTTGTCCACCTCGTCGATTTGATCGCGCAGCGCGGTCAGTTCTGCCACCATAACTTACTTTTCTCCCGTGCGTGCCTTCAGCGCAGCGCCGAGTTCCTGATGCATGTGGCGCAGCAGCGTTTCCGTGCTCTCCCAGTCGATGCAGGCGTCGGTGACGGATACGCCGTAACGCATGTCAGCACGCGGCTGTTCGGAAGACTGATTGCCCTCATGCAGATGGCTCTCCAGCATAATGCCGGTAATCGAGCGGTTACCCGCTTTAATCTGCTCCACCACGGACTCGGCCACCGCCGGCTGACGGCGATAGTCTTTATTCGAGTTGCCATGGCTGCAATCTATCATCAAGGACGGATGGAGTCCCGCCTCGAGCATCTGTTTTTCACAGGCCGCAACGTGCTCGGCGCTGTAGTTCGGGGTTTTACCGCCGCGCAGGATCACGTGCCCGTCCGGATTGCCCTGAGTCTGCAGCAAGCAAACCTGGCCCGCCTGGTTGATGCCGACGAAGCGGTGCGGCATAGCGGCGGCGCGCATGGCATTGATGGCGGTACCCAGGCTGCCGTCGGTGCCGTTTTTGAAGCCGACCGGCATCGACAGGCCAGAAGCCATTTCACGGTGGGTCTGCGATTCGGTGGTACGCGCACCGATCGCCGACCAGCTGAACAAGTCCCCCAGGTACTGCGGGCTGTTCGGATCCAACGCTTCGGTAGCCAACGGCAAGCCCATGCCCACTAAATCCAGCAACAGGCGACGCGCGATATGCAAGCCTGCTTCAACGTCAAACGAACCGTCCATGTACGGATCGTTGATCAAACCTTTCCAGCCGACAGTGGTTCTGGGTTTTTCAAAGTAGACGCGCATAACGATATACAGCTGATCGCTCAAGTCAGCCGCCAGGGTTTTCAAACGACGGGCGTAGTCCAGCGCCGCGTCCGGATCGTGGATCGAACAAGGCCCACACACGACCAACAGGCGATGATCGCGCCCCTGCAAAATGTTGGCGATGGTGTTACGCGCGGTGGCGATTTCATTTTCGTCGTCGGCGCTGAGCGGGAACTGGTTCTTCAGCTCCTCCGGCGTGATGAGAACCTGTTCTGCACTGATGTGTACGTTATTGAGCGCGTCTTTTTGCATGATGCTATTCCTGTCGTTTGGCGTTATGCGTTGAAATGGAACATTGAGCGTGTCAGGGCTCTACCCTATCACGATATGTAAAGTTTTCAATCCAATTTCCGTAAATAAAAAATTACCATAATTTCTCTTATGAAAGAACATGCATAAATACATCAAGAAAATACAATAAAAACAAACAAATTCAATTAAATAATAAATTCACGAACGCCTCAAAACGCACCTGTTCGCCTTCCCGACGAAAGCCCCATATCGTAAACATATGTGTACGACCTGTTTTACAGGCAAGATACGCCGCCCGTCTCGGCGCCAACGAACGGGCAGGCGCGGATACCGTCAGACTCAGCACGAAATGCCGCCGAAAGCGATGAATTTCAGTAGAAGAAAAGCGAATAAATGAGGAATAAAAATTAAAAACTTAAGCTAATAGCGGCTATTTTTGTCGCTGAAATGAACCGATATAATGTGACCGTCATCAACAATAACCACCCTTAACAACTGGATCCAAGATGCTCTCTTCTCGCGCTCGTCGCGCTTTTCCGCTGTATATTTGCTGCTTAACGACTTTCACCAGTGTTTCAGCCTTTGCCGACAATACGCTTTTCACCGCGATGGACGATCCGGCCACCGCCAAGAAACCATTCGAAGGCAACGTGCAGGCGGGCTACAACGCCCAGTCAGGCAACTCGCAGAGCTCCACCCTGCTTGCCAACACCAACATGACCTGGTTCAACAGCGACGCGGCGTACAGCCTGTGGGGGGCGGCTAACAACACCACCTCCTCCAACGTGCGCTCGTCCGAAAAATACCAGGCCGGTGGCCGTACGCGCTATAACCTGACCGACCGCAACTACCTGTTCGGCCAGGCCAGCTGGCTGAGCGACCGTTTCAACGGTTACGACTCACGCTCCACGCTGACCGGCGGCTACGGCCGTCAACTCCTCAACGGGCCGCTTAGCGATCTGCGGGTGGAATTCGGTCCCGGCGTGCGCCATGACGAATACCATGGCGGCGGCCGCTCGACCAAAGGGTTGGCCTATGGCGCGGCCAACTATTCCTATCAGCTGACCGACAACACCAAGTTCATTCAGGGCGTTTCCGCACTGGCGAACGAAGAAACCACGCTGAACTCGGAAAGCGCGTTGAACGTGGCGATCAACGATCGCTTCTCGCTGCGCGTGGCTTACACCGTGACCTACAACAGCAAACCGCCGGCCTCGGCGCCGAAGAACACCGACACGACGACCTCAGTCACGCTGGTCTACGGCCTGTAATTTCCCCCCAATATTTCTCAAAGCCCATCATTGATGGGCTTTTTTTATGCCTGCCGCCCTCTTTTGCACAATCTGCTAAAAATATTCACCCCACCCATTGACGACTTTAGCAAATAGCTTAATACTGTATGCATATACAGTAATTATTATACAGCCTCGGAGCATGATGGATTTCGATAGAGAGTGGCCAGAAACGCATCGATAGCCGCCACAGCTCCCGAGAGACTGTAAACAAAGCGAGCATAAGCTATGGAGAAAATCACCTCATTCATCACCTACGCCATGGCGTTGTTTCTCGCCTGGCTCGGCAAGCTGTCACCGCAGGACATTGCCTTTCTAGTCGGTGCGGCGGTAGGCATCGGCACGTTTCTGGTGAACTGGTACTACCGACGTAAAAGCCTGCAGATCTTGAAGGCTATTGAACGCAATGCGGCATCACGGAGGAAAATTTACGATGAATGCAATCGTTAAGCACTGCAGCGTCGCCACCGTTTTGGCCATCGCCGTGCTATTGCCGTCATTTGGCGAGCTGCAAACCTCAGAAGCCGGCCTCAGGCTGATCGCCGATCTCGAAGGCTGCCGCCTGTCGCCTTACCAGTGTAGCGCCGGGGTGTGGACACAGGGCATTGGACACACTGCCGGCGTCATCCCAGACAAGATGATAGATGAACGCAAAGCCGCGGTGGATTTGGTAGACGATGTTCGCCGCACCGAACGCGGCATGGCCGCTTGCCTGCCGCATACGCTCTCGCAACAAACCTATGACGCAGTGATCGCCTTCGCCTTCAATGTGGGCGTCGGCGCAGCCTGCCACTCTACGCTGGTCGCGCTGCTGCAACAGCGCCAGTGGCGGCAGGCCTGCGATCAGTTACCACGCTGGATTTACGTAAACGGAAAGAAAAATAAGGGGCTGGAACAGCGACGCGCCATGGAACGCGCACTGTGCTTGCAGGGGATTGCCTCATCATGACGAGTTCGCTCGCCAAAGGGTGATGCCACAACAATTTCACTTAATTTGTTCAAGGGGGTTCTTATGATGCACTGTCCACTATGCGGTCACGTGGCCCACACTCGCTCCAGCCGCTATCTGAGCGAGTCGACCAAAGAGCGTTACCATCAATGCCGCAACATCAATTGCAGCTGCACGTTCGCCACGCACGAGTCCGTCGCGCGGGTGATCGTCAAACCTGGCGATGACATTATCCCGGCGCAGCCTCACCCGCCGGAGAGTCAGCATAAACAAAGCGCCGCGGCGCTATAATGCAAAAAGCCTGCTTATGCAGGCTTTATTATGTTGGCAGCGCGCAGACGAAATCTCGCAAATGTAACCAGTCGAGATTTAAGATAAAAAAAGGGGTTGGCATAATGCCAACCCCTGATAACTATTAACTTTTGGATGCAGCGTTAGCCAACGCGGTTCAGACGCTCTTTGATACGAGCAGCCTTACCAGTACGCTCACGCAGGTAGTACAGTTTAGCTTTACGAACGGCACCACGACGTTTCACAGCAATGCTGTCGATTACTGGGGAGTGAGTCTGGAATACGCGCTCAACACCTTCGCCGTTGGAAATCTTACGAACAGTGAATGCAGAGTGCAGACCGCGGTTACGGATAGCGATAACCACGCCCTCGAATGCCTGCAGACGTTTTTTGCTACCTTCAACGACCCATACCTTCACTTCCACGGAATCACCCGGACGGAATGCAGGTACGTCTTGTTTCATCTGCTCTTGTTCAAGTTGCTTAATAATGTTGCTCATAATATGTCTCTTACCCTAGGTAAACTGATATATCGGTCCCGTCTGTTGTCAGACGTTTCCTTCATAGTCCTGTTGCCTGGCCTGATGTTCCCGTTGGAACTCAGCCAGCAACACCGCTTGCTCGTCAGTCAGAGCTAGGCTTTCTAGAAGTTCAGGTCTTCTAAGCCAGGTTCGGCCCAGCGACTGCTTTAAGCGCCAACGACGTATCTCGGCATGGTTACCCGACAGCAGAACTGGCGGTACCTCCATCCCTTCCAACACCTCTGGGCGGGTATAGTGCGGGCAGTCCAGCAATCCGTCGGCGAAGGAGTCTTCCTCCGCTGAGGCCTGATGGCCCAGCACACCCGGTATGAAACGGGCGACTGAATCAATCAGGGTCATTGCCGGCAGTTCCCCGCCGCTGAGAACGTAATCGCCGATTGACCATTCTTCGTCAATTTCGGCTTGGATTACGCGCTCGTCTATCCCTTCGTAACGGCCGCATACCAGAATCATCTTCTGATTGGCCGCCAGTTCGCACACGCCGGTTTGATCCAGCTTGCGCCCCTGAGGTGACAGATAAATCACCTTTGCTCCCTCGCCTGCCGCTGCTTTCGCCGCATGAATGGCTTCCCGTAAAGGTTGCACCATCATCAGCATTCCCGGGCCGCCGCCGTAAGGGCGATCGTCCACGGTACGATGCCGGTCGTAGGTGAAGTCGCGAGGACTCCAACACTGCACGCTCAGCAGGCCATTTTTTACTGCCCGGCCAGTCACCCCGTAATCGGTGATAGCGCGGAACATCTCAGGAAACAGGCTTACAATACCGATGAACACAAGCCAATCCCCTTACCGTTATTCCACTTGCTTCGACCGTTTGATCCGGGGGTCAAAAACCAGGATCCCAATCTGCCTCAATCACGCGGGCAGTGAGATCGACTTTCTTGATAACCTGCCCATGAAGAAACGGAATCAACCGCTCCTTCATGCCGAACGCATCTTTCAGGTTCGCTTTCACAACCATCACATCGTTCGAGCCGGTTTCCATCATATCGATGACTTTACCCAGCTCGTAGCCGGCGGTGGTGACTACCTGGCAGCCCATCAGGTCTTTCCAGTAGTAATCGTCACCCTCCAGCGGAGGAAGTTGCTCAGAATCCACCATAATCTCGCGATTAGTCAGCAGATTCGCCGCGTCCCGATCGTCAATGCCTTTGACCTTGATGATCAGATCCTGACTGTGGCGCTTCCAGTCTTCCAACTCGATATGCTGCCACTGACCCGCCTGCTGGATAAACCACGGCTGATAGTCAAAAATGCTTTCGGCGTTCTCGGTGGATGAAAACACTCTGAGCCAACCACGAATGCCGTAAGCGGACCCCATTTTACCGAGTACAATCGGCTGCTTAGGCGCTACCGGTTTGAGTTGCTTGCTCATTGCCACCACCGCGACAGATTAAGCTGCTTTCTTAGCGTCTTTGATCAGCGCGTGAACGCGATCAGAAACGGTTGCACCCAGACCAACCCAGTGCTCGATGCGGTCCAGGTCCAGACGCAGTGCTTCAGCCTGACCGGAAGCGATCGGGTTGAAGAAGCCAACGCGCTCGATGAAACGACCATCACGAGCGTTGCGGCTGTCGGTCACTACTACTTGATAGAACGGACGCTTTTTAGCGCCGCCACGTGCCAAACGAATTGTTACCATAACATCCTCTTTAGTTAATAAAACAGCCGGGCCCCATTGAGGGACGGGGCCCGGTTGCAATATAAAAAGCCCGAAAATTTTACTCATTTTGGCGCAAAAAGCAATCTAAAGCGTCGATCGCAGGGGACAACTTTTGCAGCCTGTCAAATTTCGGGCGGTTTTCACCGCGAACGGCGAATGCTGAAAGCGCCCGCACTCAGCGTGCGGAGGCCCATCAGCGGCCTGGGAAGCCCGGTGGCATCATACCTTTCATGCCGCGCATCATCTTCGCCATACCGCCTTTCTTCATCTTCTTCATCATACGCTGCATTTCGTCGAACTGCTTCAGCAAGCGGTTGACGTCCTGCACCTGCATGCCGGCCCCCATCGCGATGCGGCGCTTGCGCGAGCCCTTGATGATTTCAGGTTTGGCGCGCTCTTTCAGCGTCATCGAGTTGATGATCGCCTCCATGCGCACCAGCACTTTGTCATCCATCTGCGATTTGACGTTGTCCGGCAGTTGGCCCGCGCCCGGCAGCTTGCTCAACATGTTGGCCATACCGCCCATGTTGCGCATCTGCTTGAGCTGCTCCAGGAAGTCGGTCAGATCGAAACCGTCGCCCTTCTTCAGCTTGTTGGCCAGTTTCTCCGCCTGCTCGCGGTCGACCTTGCTTTCGATATCTTCGATCAGCGACAGCACGTCGCCCATGCCCAGGATGCGTGACGCCACGCGATCCGGATAGAACGGCTCCAGCGCTTCGGTCTTCTCGCCGACGCCGAGGAACTTGATCGGCTTGCCGGTGATGTGGCGGATGGACAACGCCGCACCGCCGCGCGCATCGCCGTCGACCTTGGTCAGCACCACGCCGGTCAGCGGCAGCGCTTCGTTAAACGCCTTGGCGGTATTGGCGGCGTCCTGGCCGGTCATGGCGTCGACCACGAACAGGGTTTCCACCGGCTTGATCGCCGCGTGCACCTGTTTGATCTCGTCCATCATCGCTTCGTCAACGTGCAGACGGCCGGCGGTATCGACGATCAGTACGTCGTAGAATTTCAGCTTGGCCTGTTGCAGCGCGCGATTGACGATGTCGATCGGTTTTTCTTTGACGTCAGACGGGAAGAAATCGATGCCGACGCCTTCCGCCAGCGTTTCCAGCTGTTTGATCGCCGCTGGGCGATAAACGTCCGCGGAAACCACCAACACTTTCTTCTTCTGTTTTTCTTTCAGGAACTTGCCGAGCTTACCGACGCTGGTGGTTTTACCGGCGCCCTGCAGGCCCGCCATCAGCACCACCGCCGGCGGCTGGGCCGCCAGATTCAGCTCGGTGTTGACTTCGCCCATCGCGGCGATCAGCTCGCCCTTGACGATCTTGACGAACTCCTGCCCCGGCGTCAGGCTCTTGTTGACTTCATGACCAACCGCGCTCTCTTTGACACGGTTGATGAAGTCGCGCACCACCGGCAGCGCAACGTCCGCTTCCAGCAATGCCATACGCACTTCACGCAGGGTTTCCTTGATATTCTCTTCGGTCAGCCGCCCGCGGCCGCTGATATTGCGCAACGTGCGCGACAATCGATCGGTTAAATTTTCAAACATCGTCTCATGCTCAACGTGTAATGACAGGCCGCTCCGGCGACACAATTGCGCCGATGATAACACGAAGCGCGCAGGATCTCTGCCTCAGCGTTGGAGATAGGTTGGAGTGAAACGCGCGCAACGTTATACTGACACTCCTATTAACCACGCCGAAGCAAAATTAAACGCTATGCCAGTTTTCTCCATTGTGGCTTTGATGGCCTACCTGCTCAGCCTTGGACTGATCATTCCCAGCTTGTTGCGGAAGAACAGCGCATACCGTCGACTGGCCCTCGTCTCGGCGGTGGTGGCGCTGATTTGCCACGCCATCGCGCTGCAGCAGCGCATCTTTGACGTCAGCGCCGGGCAGAATCTCAGCCTGCTGAACATTGGTTCTATCGTCAGCCTGATCATCTGCTCGGTGATGACCTTCGTCGCTTCACGCGATCGCGGCTGGTTCCTGCTGCCGATCGTCTACAGCTTCGCGATGATCAATCTGGCCTTCGCCAGCTTCATGCCCGGCGAGTTCATCACTCACCTGGAGGCCAGCCCGGAATTGATGGTGCATATCGGCCTGGCGCTATTCTCTTACGCCACCCTGATCATCGCCGCGCTCTACGCCTTACAGCTCGCCTGGCTCGACTACCTGTTGAAAAACAAGAAGCTGACCTTCAGCGCCGACATGCCGCCGCTGATGAGCATCGAGCGCAAGATGTTCCATATCACCCAGATCGGCGTGGTGCTGCTGACGCTCACCCTGTGCACCGGCCTGCTGTACATGGATAACCTGTTCAGCAAAGAGAACGTGCATAAAGCCGTGCTGTCGATCATGGCCTGGTTCGTGTATATCGTGCTGTTGTGGGGCCATTACCATGAAGGCTGGCGCGGCCGCCGCGTCGTCTGGTTCAGCTTCGCCGGCGCCTTCCTGCTGACGCTCGCCTATTTCGGCAGCCGTCTGATTCAGCAGGTGATGGTGCGCTAGGCCAGCCTGACTCAATTCTCCCTCTCTATAAGGAATACTGCATTGGAGCATGTGTCGACGGGGACCCTCATCATTATCCTGGTGATCATGATCGTGGTCTCCGCTTACTTCTCCGCCTCCGAAACCGGCATGATGACGCTCAACCGTTATCGCCTGCGTCATCTGTCCAAACAGGGCAACCGCTCGGCGCGTCGGGTGGAGAAGCTGCTGCAAAAACCGGATCGGCTGATCGGCCTGGTGCTGATCGGCAACAACCTGGTCAACATCCTCGCCTCGGCGCTGGCGACCATCGTCGGCATGCGGCTGTATGGCGATCTCGGCGTGGCGATCGCGACCGGCATACTGACCTTCGCCGTGCTGCTGTTCGCCGAAGTGCTGCCGAAGACCTTCGCCGCCCTCTATCCGGAACGTATTGCCTTCCCCAGCAGCGTCCTGCTGGCCCCGTTGCAAAAGGTGATGTTCCCGCTGGTCTGGCTGCTCAACGGCATCACCAGCCTGACCTTGCGCCTGTTCGGCATTCGCACCAACGTGCGCATCAGCGACGCCGTCAGCAAGGATGAGCTGCGTACCATCGTGCGCGAATCCCAGTCGCAGATCTCACGCCGCAATCAGGACATGCTGATCTCGGTGCTGGATCTGGAAAAGGTGACGGTCAACGACATCATGGTGCCGCGCACCGAGATCGTCGGCATCGACGTCAACGACGACTGGAAGTCGATCATGCGCCAGCTGACCCACTCGCCGCACGGCCGCATCGTGCTGTATCGCAGCTCGTTGGACGATGCGATCGGCATGCTGCGCGTGCGCGAAGCCTACCGCCTGATGACCGAGAAAAAAGAGTTCAACAAAGAGAACCTGCTGCGCGCCGCCGATGAGATCTACTTCGTACCGGAAGGCACGCCGCTCAACGTTCAGTTGGTGAAATTCCAGCGCAATAAAGAGAAGGTCGGCATCGTGGTCGACGAGTACGGCGACATTCAGGGCTTGGTCACGGTGGAAGACATTCTCGAAGAGATCGTCGGCGACTTCACCACCTCGATGTCACCGACGCTGGCAGAAGAAGTCACGCCGCAGAGCGACGGTTCGGTCTTGATCGACGGCACTGCCAACGTGCGCGAGCTGAACAAGGCCTTCAACTGGACCTTGCCGGCCAATGAAGCCCGTACCGTCAACGGTATGCTGCTGGAAGAGCTGGAAGAGATCCCCGACATCGGCACCCGGGTGCGTATCAGCCACTACGATATCGACATTCTCGACGTGCAGGGCAACATGATCAAACAAGTGCGAGTCACGCCGATCACCTCGCTGCAGTCCAGCGTAGGCCATCACTAACCGCCGGCCAGAACGTAAAAAAGACGCGAAATCGCGTCTTTTTTTATCTCTGCGGGAAACTCGCGGCTAGATATGCAGTTCCTGCAGCTTCTCTTTCGGCAGCGCCAGCTCGTCGTTGTGGTTAACCACCACGTCGTTATCCAGGATGTGCTTGGCGATCTCCTGCGCTTCTTCCAGCGAGTGCATATGGTAAGTGCCGCACTGGTATTCGTTCAGCTCAGGGATTTTGCGCTGGTCAGTCACTTTCAGCACGTCGGCCATTGCCGCTTTCCAGGCATCGGCAACGCGCTGCTCTTCCGGCACGCCGATCAGGCTCATGTAGAAACCGGTACGACAGCCCATCGGGGAGATGTCGATAATCTCCACGCCCTGGCCGTTCAGGTGGTCACGCATAAAACCGGCGAACAGGTGCTCCAGCGTGTGAATGCCGCGCTCGGGCATCACTTCCAGGTTCGGGCGGCAAAAGCGCAGATCAAACACCGTGATGGTATCGCCATGAGGCGTTTTCATGGTTTTTGCAACGCGGACAGCCGGAGCTGCCATACGGGTATGATCGACGGTAAAGCTATCCAGCAATGGCATTTCGCTACCTCCTCGTAAAAGAGCATTTATTTCGAAACTTTTTTTCCTAACCGGGAAACCTTTTCCAACCCTGCGAGTCTGAGTATGTGAAAGACGCGCATTTGTTATCATCATCCCTGTCATCAGAGATGCATATTTGGCCACATTGATGTGGCCTTTTTCTTTTTCAGCTTCCGCCGTTTTGCTTCAGGAACGCTTCAAAGCTTAGCGTATCATTGGCTTCTATGTCGCGTTGGCGCTGCCACGAGGCTTCCCGCTCTTTATCCAGCTCGGCCTCATTCAGGATTTCCAACGGTTCTTCCAGCAACGTCTGGCGATACTGCTCCGCCAGCTGCAGACCGACGCGCCCAGTGCCTTCCGCCTTCATCGCCTTCAGAATGCGCGCGGAGAAGGTCAGCTCAGGATCGTCGAACGCGGCGACCAGCTCATCGCACACCTGCTGGTATTGACGGTTGCCGGCTTCGCCGTCCAACACTTCCGCCACCCGACGCAGATCGGCGAACAGCGCCTTACCCACTTTTTCCAGCGGCTCATGGCTGGCACCACAGCCGATGCCGATGGTCTGGCCCGGCTTGCGCCCTTCGAGGATCACCCGGTTCCAGTTCTTGCGCGTGCACAGCAGTTCATCGCTGCTCATCTCCGGCGCATCGGCCAGCGCGCACCACACCAGGAACAGATCCAGGAAACGCGCCTGCACCGCATCCACGCCGATCGGCGAGAACGGGTTGATATCCAGCGAACGCACTTCGATGTATTCGATACCGCCGCGCAGCAACGCGTCTGACGGTGTCTCGCCGCTTTGGGTCACGCGCTTCGGCCGGATCGGCGCATACAGCTCGTTCTCGATTTGCAGCACGTTGCTGTTCAGCTGCAGGTAGCGATCGCCCTCTTTCACGCCCAGCTTGGCGAACTCTTCGGAAGGCGTAGCAATCGCCCGTTTCAGACCGGCCACATAGCTGTGCAGATCGTTGAAGGTGATGCCCAAATTGCTCTGCGACTTATTGGTGTAGCCCAGGTCGCTCAGACGCAGCGAGGTGGCGTACGGCAGGTAGCACATCCCCTGCTCGGTGCGCTCGAACGGCAGAGTGGTCTCGCGCCCTTTGAGGAACGAAGAACAAATGGCCGGCGATGCGCCAAACAGATATGGGATCACCCAGCCGAAACGATAATAGTTGCGGATCAGGCGGAAATACCCCGCCGAGATCTGCTCTTTACCGCTTTCTGCGTCCTGCACGCCGGCCCAGGCCTGCCAAAATTCCAGCGGCAGCGAGAAGTTGTAGTGCACACCGGAAATAGTCTGCATCAGCGCGCCATAGCGATTCTTCAGCCCTTCACGGTACAGCGTCTTCATGCGGCCGATGTTCGACGAACCGAACTGCGCCAGCTCGATGTCCTGCTCGGCTTCGATAAAACACGGCATGCTGAGCGGCCACATGCGCTCATCGCCAATGTTGCGCGCCACGTAGCGATGAATATCGCGCAGGAACGTCAGCAGGTGATCGATATTGTCATCAACCGGCGTAATAAACTCTAACAGCGCCTCGGCGAAGTCCGTGGTGATCCAGTGGTGCGTCAATGCCGCCCCCAGCTTTTCCGGATGCCCGGTGGTCGCCAAGGTGCCGTTCGGCGTGACTCGCAGCGTTTCACGCTCGATGCCGCGACGAATGCCTTTTAATGCCTGAGGATGGGCTTCCAACCAAGAAAGCGCCTGTGATACGTCCGGGATCAAATTGACCTCCCGCTTCTAAAAACAATAACTCGTAAGCATACTGAATCCGCACCCGAGAGAATATTGAGTTATATTCACTTGGTTACTGCCACCAGGCAATGCCCTGTACCGTTATCATAGCCAAAACGATGTAACGCAGCGCCTTTCCGATACACAGAAACAGCGCGACAGAGCCCCAGGGCATGCGCAGCCAACCTGCCAACACGCACAACAAATCGCCCACCACCGGCACCCAGCTGAGCAACAGCGCAGCCGGGCCGAAGCGTTGCAGCCACCCGAGCGCCGTTGCCAGCCCCCGCTGTGGTTTCAACGCCGGTAACAGGCGCCCGATAATGACATTGGTCAAGCCGCCCAGCGTGTTGCCCAAGGTCGCGGCCAATACCAGCAATTCCGGCGAGACGCGACTCTGGGTCAGCAAGGCGACCAGAACGATTTCTGAATTTCCCGGCAGCAGCGTCGCACTGAGGAAGCTACTGCCAAATAACGATATTACGGCTAGCGTACTACTCACAGCGTGCGGACGTCTACCACAGCCATACCGGCACTTTTCGCCGCCTGAATGCCAAATTCGGCATCTTCAAACACCACGCATTTTTCCGGCGGCACGCCGATCAGTTCAGCACAGCGTAAGAAGGTATCCGGCTCCGGTTTATGGCGCTGTACGTCGTCCGCGCCGACGATCGCGTCGAAGCAGTCGAACAGGCCGAGATGACGCAGCAGCATTTCAGCCATGCGGTGCTCGCTGCCGGTACCGACCGCCATCGGACGGCGGCCGTGATAGGACTTCACCACCTCGATCAGCGGCAATGGACGCACGCTATCCAGCAGCATCGCTTCCACCGCGCGGGTTTTCTCCGCCGCCAGGTGATGGGGATCGAGGTCGGCCTGATGGCTGGCGATAATCGCCTGAGCGATGCGCCAGGTCGGCGAACCGCTCAGCGCCACCATGGCCGTTTCATCAAACGTCATGCCATAACGGGACAGCACTTCATGCCACGCTTTACGGTGCGTTGGCTCGGTGTCCAGAATCGTGCCGTCCATGTCGAAAATAAGACCCTGATAGCGGTCGTACATCGTTACTCCATGATCGTTGAGGAAAGAAAACTACTTTAGCGTAAAGCCGATGGGTTGTCGCTGACTGCGTCATAGCGGAATGTGCTGTGCCTAATCGTGCACAAAGGGGAAAGGGGGGAGATAGATAAAGGCTGAAAAGCGAAAAACCCGCCGAGGCGGGTTTCTCTTAGATGGTGCATCCAGGAGGATTCGAACCTCCGACCGCTCGGTTCGTAGCCGAGTACTCTATCCAGCTGAGCTATGGATGCATGTCTATTTTTTTACTGCTTGCCTGCTTCGCTAACGAAACACGACAGAAAGAATGGTGCATCCAGGAGGATTCGAACCTCCGACCGCTCGGTTCGTAGCCGAGTACTCTATCCAGCTGAGCTATGGATGCACAGGAATTCTTTTTTGATACCGTATGGTACGTTGTTACTACCCCACCATACTGCAAAATATGGTGCATCCAGGAGGATTCGAACCTCCGACCGCTCGGTTCGTAGCCGAGTACTCTATCCAGCTGAGCTATGGATGCAAATGGCGGTGAGGCGGGGATTCGAACCCCGGATGCAGCTTTTGACCGCATACTCCCTTAGCAGGGGAGCGCCTTCAGCCTCTCGGCCACCTCACCATACGCTTCTTTCGAATTGTGCCTAACTTGCTTTGGAGAAGCTCATCGGCACTGCGTGGCGCACATATTACTTTCTCCGACTTTTAAGTCAAACAATTTTTCCCAACTCATGCGCGTTTGCACAATTCACACCCAACATGGGCGATTTCACGGCAAAAAGGGCGTTTTATCAACAGGCAACCGCAGCGTCTGTGGCAACAAAGCAGGAAACTCACCGGGAAAATAATCACGAAAAAGAGAGGGGAGAACGAAAGAAGTGGGTAAAACGATGCAGTAGCGTCTCGTCTGGCAACGAGACGCTGCTTCGGAATCAGTAAGTCGTCTGCTGAGACTTCTCTGCCTGAATGCGCTGATAGATTTCTTCACGGTGAACCGAAACCTCTTTGGGGGCATTCACACCAATACGCACCTGGTTGCCTTTTACCCCTAGCACAGTGACCGTAACCTCATCGCCAATCATGAGGGTTTCACCAACTCGACGAGTCAGAATTAACATTCTTTGCTCCTTGAAAGATTAAAAGAGTCGGGTCTCTCAGTTTCCCCGTCATTATCCATCATATGTGGTGAAAACGTAAGCCGCGCAACCCACAATAAGTGTAAGCAGACTTGGTCCCACCTCAGATAATGGTAAGTTTAGCCGACCTGAAAAACTTTGTTCCCGCAATTGTAACTAAATTGTGTTAGCACAGTATGAAAACGCCATAATCAACAAAGTATTATGGCGTTTGTGCGTGCTATTTATTTATGTTCACAGCTTCGAGGCCACCCAGGCTTCTACGCTGTTTAACGCCGCTGGCAGGGCGTTGATATCCGTCCCCCCCGCCATCGCCATATCAGGGCGACCACCGCCCTTGCCGCCGACCTGCTGCGCCACGTTGCCGATCAACTCGCCGGCTTTCACGCGGTCAGTCAGATCCTTGGTCACGCCCGCGACCAGGCTGACTTTGTCATCAGCCGTCGTCGCCAACACGATAATGGCCGAACCCAATTGATTTTTCAGGTCATCCACCATAGTGCGCAGCATTTTGGCTTCGACATTGTCCAACTGGCTGACCAACAGCTTCACGCCGTTAACCACTTTCGCCTGACTGGACAGCGACGCGCTCTCCTGCGCCGCCTGCTGATCTTTCAGTTGCTGCAGTTCTTTTTCCAGCACGCGGGTGCGATCGAGCACCGAGCGCACTTTATCGGTCAGGTTGTTGCTATCGCCCTTCACCAACTGTGCAACGTCTTGCAACAAATCGCTTTGCTGATGCAGCGTAGCGATAGCGCCAGCACCGGTTACCGCTTCAATACGGCGAATGCCCGCCGCGGTGCCCGACTCGCTCAGAATGCGGAACAGGCCGATATCGCCGGTGCGGCTGGCGTGGGTGCCGCCGCACAGCTCGGTGGAGAAGTCGCCCATGGTCAGCACGCGAACGTTGTCGTCGTACTTCTCACCGAACAGCGCCATCGCACCCTTCTCTTTGGCATCTTCCAACGCCATCAGCTCGGTCTGCACCGGCAGGTTACGACGCACCTGCTGGTTAACCAGATCTTCCACCGTGCGAATTTGTTCCGGCTTCATCGCTTCGAAATGCGAGAAGTCGAAGCGCAGGTATTTGTCGTTAACCAGAGAGCCTTTCTGCGCAACGTGCTCGCCCAACGTTTGGCGCAGCGCAGCGTGCAGCAGGTGGGTCGCGGAGTGGTTCAGGCGGATGCTGTTGCGGCGTTCAGTGTCGATCTGCGCGTCCACGCGATCGTTCAGCTTCAGCGAACCTTGCGCCAGCTTGCCTTGATGGCCGATAGCCTGACCGTATTTCTGGGTGTCGTTGACCACAAACTCGGCTCCTGCGGCTTTCAGCACGCCTTTATCGCCGACCTGGCCGCCGGATTCACCGTAGAACGGCGTCTCGTCCAGCACCACCACCGCCTCTTCGCCAGCGTTGATCTGATCGACCGGCTGGCCGTCGCGGAACAGCGCAATGACCATCGCCTGCTGCTCGTCGTGATCGTAGCCGCTGAACTGGCTGCTGCCGTCCACACGGATCAGGCTGTTGTAGTCGGCGCCGAAACCGCTGGATTCGCGCGCGCGGCGGCGCTGTGCTTCCATCGCCTCTTCAAAGCCCGCTTCGTCGACTTTCAGACCGCGCTCGCGGCAGACGTCAGCGGTCAGGTCCACCGGGAAGCCGTAGGTATCGTACAGACGGAAAGCGGTTTCGCCGTCCAGGGTATCGCCCTGCAGCTTGGCCAGCTCTTCGTCCAACAGCGCCAGACCACGCTCCAGCGTACGGGCAAACTGCTCTTCTTCGGTTTTCAGCACCTGCTCCACCAGCGACTGCTGGCGTTTCAGTTCATCGGCCGCCGGGCCCATCACTTCGATCAGCGGCGCCACCAGCTTGTAGAAGAAGGTGTCTTTCGCGCCCAGCATGTTGCCATGGCGGATCGCACGACGAATGATGCGACGCAGCACGTAGCCGCGGTTTTCGTTAGACGGGATCACGCCGTCAGACACCAGGAAGGCGCAGGAACGGATGTGGTCGGCGATAACGCGCAGAGATTTATTGTCCAGATCGGTCGCACCGGTCACTTTCGCCACGGCGGCAATCAGGGTGCGGAACAGGTCGATCTCATAGTTGGAGTTCACATGCTGCAACACCGCCGCGATGCGTTCCAGGCCCATACCGGTATCCACCGAAGGTTTCGGCAGCGGCAACATGGTGCCGTCGGACTGACGGTTGAACTGCATGAAAACGATGTTCCAGATCTCGATGTAGCGATCGCCGTCTTCTTCCGGGCTGCCCGGAGGACCACCCCAGATGTGATCGCCGTGATCGTAGAAAATCTCGGTGCACGGGCCGCATGGGCCGGTATCGCCCATCTGCCAGAAGTTATCGGAAGCGAAAGGCGCGCCCTTGTTGTCGCCGATGCGGATAATGCGCTCGGCCGGTACGCCGATTTGCTTCTGCCAGATGTCGAATGCTTCGTCATCGGTTTCATACACGGTGACCCACAGTCGCTCTTTCGGCAGGTTGAACCAGTTTTCACCGGTCAGCAGTTCCCACGCGTAGCTGATCGCGTCGTGCTTGAAGTAATCGCCGAAGCTGAAGTTGCCCAGCATTTCAAAGAAGGTGTGGTGACGAGCGGTATACCCGACGTTTTCCAGGTCGTTATGCTTGCCGCCTGCGCGCACGCAGCGCTGCGAGGTAGTGGCGCGGGAATAGGCGCGTTTGTCGAGCCCCAGGAAAACATCCTTAAATTGGTTCATGCCGGCATTGGTAAACAGCAATGTCGGATCATTGTTAGGCACCAGGGAGCTGCTTGCTACAACCTGATGACCCTTACTATGAAAGAAATCGAGAAACGCTTGACGGATCTCAGCGGTGCTCTTGCTCATAATTTTCCTGGAAAGGCTAGAATAACGACACGTGAGCCGGTGGCGCGTCATCCCGACGATGACAACCAGCTCACGAACAAAAAGTGGGGATAAGATAAATTTTCTTCAGAGGGAAGTAAAACCCCGTGTGCGCTCATTGCGCAAAATCACGGTAAATTGACTGAATTTCTTCCTGGAAAAAGCCGCGATAGAGCAGATAACGCTGCACTTTGGCTTTCTCTTTCCAGTCAGTTGGCAACGCATCGCCAAATTTTCGCTGCGCCACCTGTTTCGCCTGTTCACACCAGTCGATGTCGCATTCCGCCAGCGCGTCCTGTACCAGCGCTTTGTCGACGCCCTTTTGCATCAGTTCGCTGCGGATGCGCTGCGCGCCGTAACCTTTGCGGCTGCGGCTGCCAATGTAACTGTGGGCGAAACGCTTATCGTCCAGCCAATTATGCTGATAACAGTAGGCGATAACCTGCTCGATCAGCGCAGGATCTACCGGCTCTTCAGCCACCGGCGGTGATGCCGGCGCATGTGGTCCCTTGCCGCCAAAACGGGCCTTCGCCACAAACGGCTGCGCCGCAAGTTTGCGGCGCAGTTCAGCTTCACTATGATCGCGTTGCGACAGCAGGCGCATGGCGCGGCTTAGCAAGTCATTCATCATTTGAGCCTGAATTCAGGGGATGTGCGCCACATAAACGGCGGCGCACATCTTCAGCGATTAAAACTGCTCGCTGGTTTCCGCTTCGTCATCTTCGAAGTCGTCACCGGAGGCAGCCACCAGCTCACCGCCGCTGTGCAGCAGCAGGTCGCGCAGTTTCTTATCCAGCTCGGCGGCGATAGCCGGGTTTTCTTTCAGGAAGTTACAGGCGTTCGCCTTGCCCTGACCGATCTTCTCGCCGTTATAGCTGTACCAGGCGCCGGCTTTTTCGATCATCTTGTGCTTCACGCCCAGATCGACCAGCTCGCCACGGCTGTTGATGCCTTCGCCGTACATGATTTGGAATTCAGCTTGTTTGAACGGCGCAGCAATTTTGTTCTTCACCACTTTCACGCGGGTTTCGCTGCCCACCACTTCGTCGCCCTCTTTGATGGCGCCGATACGACGGATATCCAGGCGTACCGAAGCGTAGAACTTCAGGGCGTTACCACCGGTGGTGGTTTCCGGGTTGCCGAACATCACGCCGATCTTCATACGGATCTGGTTGATGAAGATCAGCAGGGTATTGGCGTTTTTCAGGTTGCCGGCCAGCTTACGCATCGCCTGGCTCATCATGCGCGCCGCCAGACCCATGTGCGAATCGCCGATTTCACCCTCGATTTCCGCCTTCGGCGTCAGCGCCGCCACGGAGTCGACGATGATGACGTCAACCGCGCCGGAGCGGGTCAGCGCATCACAGATTTCCAGCGCCTGCTCGCCGGTGTCCGGCTGGGAGCACAGCAGGTTGTCGATATCAACGCCCAGCTTTTTCGCATAGATAGGATCCAGCGCATGCTCAGCATCAATGAACGCACAGGTTTTGCCTTCGCGCTGCGCAGCGGCGATCACCTGCAGCGTCAGGGTAGTTTTACCGGACGATTCCGGGCCGTAGATTTCGACGATGCGGCCCATCGGCAGGCCGCCGGCGCCCAGAGCGATATCGAGTGACAGTGAGCCGGTGGAGATCGTTTCCACGTCCATGGAGCGGTCTTCACCCAGGCGCATGATGGAGCCTTTGCCGAACTGTTTCTCAATCTGGCCCAGTGCTGCAGCTAACGCCTTTTGCTTGTTCTCATCAATAGCCATTTTTGCTCCTTCGTTTCGCAATGCCGGTGTTACCCCACACTGCCACTGAATGTATGTTGTGCAGGAAATGTCACTAATTATACTGTATGGTCATACAGTATCAAGCCTAATTTACAAAAATTCGTCGATGGCGGTTTGCAGCGCGAAAATCGTCGCCTGCAGCCGCACCGCATCGCGGTCGCCCTCGAATTGCATCTTGCGCGACAGCCCCCGGCCATCGCTGCCGGCGAAACCGAACCACACGGTGCCGACCGGCTTTTCCGCGCTGCCGCCGTCCGGGCCGGCGATGCCGCTCACCGACAGCGCCAGATCGGCCTGCGCCGCACGCAGCGCCCCTATCGCCATCTCGCGCACCACCTCTTCGCTGACCGCGCCGTGCGCCGCCAACGTCGCTTCGTTCACCCCCAGCAGGTCATGCTTTGCCGCATTGCTGTAGGTGACGAAACCGCGATCGAAATAGGCGGAGCTGCCGGCGATATCGGTAATGGCCTTGGCGATCCCCCCCCCGGTGCAGGATTCCGCACAGGTGATCCAGCGGCCCTGAGCCTTCAGTTTCTCCCCTGCCAGCACGCTGAGCTGACGCAGTTGGTTTTCACTCATAATCCCTCCCTCGCGAATTCAGGTATATGCGCCCGATAGTAGCATTTATCAAGGCGCTGCAGCGGCTGGCGCGCAGAAATGCGCAGCGCCTCGCAGGAGGTGCGGTTTTAAGCGCCCAGCCAAGCTGCTAGTATCAAAAGAAGCGCCCCATCGAGCGGCGGCGCACCAGCACAAGGAACATCACGGAGGCGGCACGCTGCGGCGGCGGCCTCAGGGCGCACCAGAAGAGATTAGGATGATAGCGTGAAAAAAACGTTGGGCGTATTTTTGCCGTTGTACACCACCACCCTGCTGCTGCTGTTGGGCTCGGGCCTGCTCACCACCTACGTCTCGCTGCGGCTGACCTCCATCCACGTCAGCAGCGCGTTGATCGGCGCTATCATCGCCGCCAACTACATCGGGTTGGTGATCGGCGGCAAGGTCGGCCACTTTCTCATCGCCCGCGTCGGGCATATCCGCGCCTACGTGGCCTGCGCCGGCATCATCACCGCCGCGGTGCTGGGGCACGGCCTGACGGAGTTCATTCCCGCCTGGGTCGCGCTGCGTCTGGTGATCGGGCTGTGCATGATGTGCCAGTATATGGTGCTGGAAAGCTGGCTGAACGACCAGGCGGAATCCAACCAGCGCGGCATGGTGTTCGGCTTCTATATGGCGGCGACCTATCTCGGCATGTCGCTGGGCCAGATCGTGCTGATGCTGCAAAGCAATCTGGGCATCACCACGCTGCTGGTGATCGCACTGTGTTTCGCGCTCTGTCTGGTGCCGATCGCTCTCACCACCCGCACCAATGCGCGCCACATGTCGCCGGCCCCGATGGAGCTGCGTTACTTTGTCGGCGCCATTCCCAAGGTGCTGGCCACCACGTTGGTGATCGGCATGGTGGTGGGCTCGTTTTACGGCCTGGCGCCGGTCTACGCCAGCCTGCAATCCTTAACCACTCAGCAAACCGGCCTGTTCATGGCGCTGGCCATCTTCGCCGGGTTGGTGGCGCAGTTCCCGCTCAGTTGGCTGTCGGATCGCTATAACCGCCCGTTGCTGATGCGCTTCAACGCCATTTTGCTGATCGTGGCGGCGCTGCCGCTGGCGCTGCTGCCGCACATCGATTTCCCGCTGCTGCTGGCGGTGGGGTTCGTCGTCAGCATGCTGCAGTTTACGCTCTATCCGCTGGTGGTGGCATTGGCCAACGATCTGATCGAGCCGGAGCGCCGCGTCTCGCTGGCCGCCTGTCTGCTGATGGCGTTCGGCGTCGGCGCCAGCATCGGGCCGTTGGCGGTCGGCGCGCTGATCGAGCCGCTTGGCGGCAATATCCTGTACGCCTTCTTCGCTCTGTGCGGCGTACTGCTGGCGGCCCTCGGCCGTACGGCGAAAGCGGAGGAACCGCAGCTGGCACAGGACGCGCCGGTGCCGCACATTGCGCTGCCAGACAGCCTCGCCAGTTCACCGCTGTCGCCGGCGCTCAATCCGACCTTCGATGAGCAGATCATTCACGACACCATGCCGCCGCCGGAAGCGGCGCCCGATGTCGAGGAGCCGCAGCCCGAAGAACAGGAGGAGGAACCCTTGCCTCAGGGAGCCGATCCGCAAGAGGACACCGGCCTGAAAAAGGCGCACGCCATGCTGTAAACGGTGGTGCTACAGATCCTGGAAAGAGCCCAGCATAAAACCGCGTTCGGCGATCGCCGCTTTCAGCGTCGGCGCTGTCAACACATCCAGCTCGACGAGGCGCGGGTGGCAGTATTTGCTCTGCAGGATCGTCGCATCGAGGAACGCCGGGTGGCACATCATTTCCAATGACTCGGCGCCCTGCGCGTCGGCGCGCGCCAACCTCTGCAGGAACAAGGCTTCGGAAATCGTTTCACCGTAGAATCCCGCGTCAAACGCGTCGGTGCTGTAGGGCGTCTGCAACGCAATACCGCGCCGTTTCGCCTCTTCGCGATCGAGGCGCAGCGGCAGACCCTGTGCCTGCGCAAACGCCTCCACCAGCGGGTAAATCTGCAGCTGCATATGCACATGGTGGTGGCTGTCGATGTGCGTTGGCGCCCTGCCGAACAGCGTCACAAACCGCGTGAACTGGCGCTGCAGCTCCTCCTGAATCTCGTCCAGCTGCAGCTCGCCGGCCTCGGCGCGGTGCCACAGCCATTTGCCCAGCTCGCCATGCTCATTGACCAGCGAAGGCATGGCGCCCAGCGGCCTGCCATGGGTCAAAACGAAATGCAGCCCGATCGGCAATCCGGGATATTGCCGGCTGAGCGCTGCAGCATGCTCCGCGCCGCCGCCGTTCACCATCGCCGTGGTGGAGGAAACGACGCCATGCTGATACGCCTCGACGACACCGTAGTTCTGTCCTTTGCTCAGGCCGAAGTCGTCGGCATTCACGATCAGTAGTTTTTCCATAATGGCTCCCGCAGGATGAATTTTCGGCAAGGAAAGGCCGACCGACCGGCGCGGCATTCCCCTTCTCGAAGGTAAAAATCGAATGATTAACCGGCCGGCGGCCTAAAGCTCATCGGCATATCGGCGTTAATACTGATCGGGAGCGGCCCTAAAGAGGGCCGTAACACTTTTTTCGGTAGTTGCCTGGGGTCACGTCGGTGAGCCGCTTGAAGTTTTTAATGAACAGACTGACGTCGCCATAGCCAGAATCAAAGGCGATATCGGAAACTGAATAGTTGGTGACCTCCAACTGCGTCTTGGCGAAGTTGATGCGGATCTCGTTGATCACCTGCATCGGCGTCTTCTGGTAGTAGCGCCGCATCGCCCGGGTCAGATATTCCTGGGTTTTCCCCGACAGCGCCACCATGTTCGCCAACGCCCTTTCGCCGAACATCGCCTTGTCATGCATGCCGGCGAGGGTGTTCTTCAGCCACTGCGGGATATCATCGCCGCCGTCATTGTCTTCTTTATAGTGACGAATACGGCTGATCACATAGAAGGTCAGCGTTTCGAGAAATTCGGCGAAGTCATCCTCGCGAAACTGTGGCGAACTCACCACCGACTCGATGTAGGCCAAGAACTCGCTTCTCAGGCTGTAGGCCTGCGAGGCGACAAAGCAACGCGGCAGCTGCTGCAAATAGTGCTCTTCAAAGAACGCTTTGCTGACCGCCACGTTGAAGATTTTCGTCGCGCCGAACTCGTAAAAGCTCTGGTGGTAGGAGCCGATAGGGATAAAGACGAAATCCCCGCGTTCCAGCAGCACCCGCTTGCCGTTGATCTCCTGATAACATTTGCCGCTCAGCACGATGGTGAACTCGTAATAATCGTGCTGATGCAGCCCGGTGGCGCTTTCCACCTTGTTGTAGATGAACAGGTGAAAGTCTTTGCAGTTAAAGAAATCCTGCTCGCGAATCAGCTTCACGTCGTTGGCACTCAGCGAAATTCGGTTATCGGACACGGCGCCGGCCTCCCGTTAGTCAAACCCGTTGCGTCTGGCCGTCTCGGCAAACCAGTAGCCGCTTTTTTTGATGGTGCGGCGCTGATCCGCCCGATCCAGCCGCACCAGCCCATAACGATTCTTGTAGGCATTCAGCCAGGACCAGCAGTCGATAAAGGTCCACAGATGATAGCCCTTGCACTGCGAGCCTTCCGCCAGCGCGCGGTGCAGCCACTTCAGATGCTCGCGAATAAAGTCGATGCGGTAATCGTCCTCCACCCGCCCATCGGCGCCGATAAACGCCTCTTCGCCCTCGACGCCCATGCCGTTTTCGGAAATATAACAAGGCAGATTGCCGTAGTTCTCTTTCAGATCCATCAGGATGTCGTACAGCCCCTTCTCGTAGATCTCCCAGCCGCGGTGCGGATTGATTTTGCGGCCCGGCATTGCATAGTAACTGAACAAATCCTCCGGCGATGCGATCGGCCCCTCGGCACGACGCCCCGCTTTCGCCTGTACCCTGCGCGGCTGGTAGTAATTGATGCCGAGGATATCCACCACGCCGCCTTCGATCAGTTGCGCATCCTGCGGCTCGCAGTAGGGCATCAGCCCATGGCGCTCCAGCAAGTGCAGCAACGCCGCCGGATAACGCCCTTTGGCAACCGGATCGAGGAAACTGCGGTTGAGCAGCAGATCGGCGTCGTATGCGGCCTGCCGATCCTCCGGCGCGTCGGAGCGCGGATAGGTCGGGCTCAGATTCAGAATAATGCCGATGCTCCCCGGCAGCCCGCGCGCTCTGAAACGCTGCACCGCCATGGCGTGCGCCAGTACGCTGTGATACGCCACGGTGATCGCCCGTTTGAAATCCACCACGCAAGGGTAATGCAGGTCATTCAGGTAACCGGCCTCCACCGGCACGATCGGCTCGTTGAAGGTGAACCAGTGGGTGATCCGATCGCCAAACAGACCGAAGCAGATGTCGGCATAACGCGCATAGGCTTCGACCACTGCCCGGTTTTCCCAGCCGCCGCGCTGCTGCATGCACAGCGGCATATCGAAGTGATAGAGATTGATAAACGGGGTGATGCCCTGCGCCAGCAGCTCGTCGATCATCGCGTTATAGAAGGCCACCGCCTGCGGGTTCACCTCGCCGTCGCCGTCCGGGATCAGCCGCGACCACGAAATCGAGGTTCTGAAGGTATTGTGGCCCAGCGTTTTGAGCAGCCCGATATCGGTACGGAAATGGTCGTAAAAGGTCGAGGCCTCGGCCGGCCCCACCCGATCGTGAAAGCGCTCGGGCGCGATCTCGTACCAATAATCGAAGATATTGCGACTCTTGCCGTCCCGCGCTGCCGCACCTTCAGACTGCGGCGCGGAGGTGGCGCTGCCCCACCAGAACCCGTCGGCAAATTGATATTCCATACTCGTGTCCCTCGCGGGGCGGCCGCGCCGCCCCGTTCCACAGTTAGAATTTCAGCGCCTTGGCGATGTCTTCTTCGCTTTCCGTCGCCGCGTCGATCTGGCTCTGCGCCTTGTTGGAGATCGCCACGAACGGCAGATAAATCACGGTGGCGACCGCCAGGTTGAACAGGCTCAGCAACATGGCCATGATGCTGCCGTTGGTGTTGAAGAATGCCCCCAGGCCGACCGGCATGGTCCAGGGCGCAATGTTGGTGATCGGCGGGATCAGCCCGGAGTAATAAGCCAGCGAGGTGATAATGGTCAGTACCGGCTGCACCAGGATGAACGGAATGAACATCACCGGGTTCATGATCACCGGCAGGCCGAACAGAATCGGTTCGTTGATCTGGAAGATGCCGGACGGCGTCGCCAGCTTGGCGACCTGGCGGTAATCTTCGCGGCGCGAGGCGATGAAGATGGCGATAATCAGACCCAGCGTCGAGCCGGTGCCGCCAAGGTAGATGTAGGAGTCGACGAACGGTTTCGCCCACATATGGAACTCTTTGCCGGCGGCCACCGCCGCTTCGACCGAACCGTATTTGTTGTACAGCTCCACGTTTTCCAGCGCGAACGGCGTCATGATGCCGCTGTCCAGCGCCGCCAGCGCCATGGAGCCGTGCACCCCGAAGAACCACAGCAGCGAGGAGAACAGCACGTAAACCCAGCCCACCACGCTGCCCATCTTGGCCAGCGGCGCCGAAATGCCGTCCATGATGATCTGGTGGAAGTTGGTGCCCCAGTGCGCCAGCGCGAACGCCACCAGCCCCATGATGGAGAGGATGATGAAACCGGGGATCAGCGCCGAGAAAGAGCGCGACACCGAAGCCGGCACGCTGTCCGGCAAGCTGATCACCCAGTTGCGCCGCACGATGAAAGCAAACATCTCAGCCACCGCCAGCCCGATCACCATACCGGAAATGATGTTGGCGCCGCCCAGCCAATTGGCGCCCACCGCATAGGCCTCGCCGACGTTGAACGGCGTGACGGTCATGAAGGCCGCCACCGCCAGCAGCGCCGAGGCCAGTGGATCGACCTTGCGCTCTTCGGCCAACGCCATGCTGATAAAGAACGGCGTCATCAGGGACATGATCCCTAGCGTACCGTTATAAACGCTGCCACCAATGCTCTTCAGGCTATTCAGCGTCTCGATGGTGGAGGCGTCCAACCTTACACCCAACGAATAGAAAAACGATCCCTCGCCGAAGCTCAGGAACACGTTGTTGATCAACACGAACATCGCCCCGGTCAAGGTCAGCGGCATCAGGCGGATAAAGCCGTTCTTGATGGCGTTGACATGGGGCTGCTTACCGATTTTTACGGCGAAAGGCAGGATAACCTTCTCGAGCGAGGCAATGAGGGTATTCACGGCGGCCTCCTGTTATTGATTGGCTTTCTTGATGGCGGCCACCGCGGCCTTCAGTACGCCCAGCCCATCGACCTTGCCGTACAACAGCGGATCGATGACTTCAACAGGTTTATTGGGCAGCTGTTTCTGCACTTCCGGCAGGGTGTAGGCGATCTGCGGCCCCAGCAGGATCAGATCCGCTTCAACGCCTTTCTCCGCGGCCAGCGCTTCCGGATAGGCGGCGATGATCACCGGCACTTCATATTTTTCGGCCTGCGCCTTCATTTTTGATACCAACAGGGAAGTGGACATACCGGCAGAACAAAACAGATAGATTTTTTTCTTTTCCATACCAAGCACCTCAGATAATCAAAAAAACCCGGTGTTATTTGTATGCCAGATGCAATCACGATTGCTTCACGCACATTCCTTATGAAAATTTCCGTCACGTTGCCCTGGTTACAGACAGTATACGGAGCATGAAAAACGGATCGGTAAGCCAAGAGGAGACAGAACCGTCTCTCATTGACCTGATGGATTGACCCTCTTCACATTTTGCACAAAAAAATAGTGTGACCGGGCTCTCAAATAACCGCTAAAAACTAAGAATATTCTTAATAAATAATCAAATGACAATTATAAACAGCAAGTTATGAACTCGCTGAGAATTTAAGAGGTTATTTGCGCCTGAACAAACGGCGAGGGAGTAAAAATAGTTCAAGCTTGATTCGGCTGCTGCCATCCGAACGCGACGGCAGCAGGCGAAGAGGATTACATGGGCAGACGCAGCAACTCGATCACCGTGGCCAGCGCCACGGAATGGTTCCTGCGGTTGGGGTAATAGAGGTAAAAACCGGGAAACGGCGCGCACCAGTCGGCTAGAACCCGCCGCAGCCGCCCGCTCGCCAGGTATTCTTCCACCTCCTGCTCGATGGCAAAAGCGATGCCGACGTTCGCCAGCGCCGCCTGCACCATCATCCTGCCGTCATCGAGTATCAACGGGCTGTTAACCGCCACAGAAAATCGCTGCTCCCCCTGCTGAAAAGCCCATTTGTAGCGCTCGCCTGAAGAGGCTTTGCGCCAACCGATGCAACGGTGCTGCAGTAAATCCCGCGGATGCGTCGGCTCGCCGTGCCGCTGAAAATAGTCCGGCGTGGCGACGATGGCGAAACGCAGATCCGGTGTCAGGCGCACCGCGCGCATATCGTTATGCAGGTCCTCACCGAGCCGGATGCCGGCGTCAAAACCTTGCTCGACGATATTGGCGAACCCCTCGTCCGCCACTACTTCCAGCGTAATGCCGGGGTATTCGCTGGCCAACCGCCCCAGATGCGGCACGATGGCGAGATCGATCGCAGAACGCGGCGCGTTGATGCGCACCAGGCCGCGCGGCCCTTCGCGAAACGCATTCAGGCTCTCGAGCGCGGCGTCGATGTCGGTAAAAGCCGGCACCAGCTGCGCCAGCAGATGCTCTCCGGCCTCCGTCGGCGAGACGTTGCGGGTGGTGCGGTTCAGCAGGCGAATGCCCACCTGCGCCTCCAGTTCGCGCAGGGTGTGGGTCAGCGTCGGCGGCGTCACGCCCAATCGGGCGGCGGCGCGGCGGAAGCTGCGTTCACTGGCGATAGCCACGAAGGCCGCCAGGCCGGACAGTTCGGGTTTCTTCATGCTATTGATATAAATTATCTAATAGTGAGATGAATTTTTAGCGGATAGTTATCCGTCATCTAACAACATAGCATTGCGATCGAACCCATTACCAGGTATCGATGCGATGATTAATGCTACAGCTCCAACCCATGAAACGCCGCGCCGTCTGGCAGACAAAGTCGTACTGGTGAGCGGCGGCGGTACCGGTATCGGCCGCGCTGCGGCGCTGGCCTATGCCCGCGAGGGCGCCAAAGTCGCACTGGTCGGCCGGCGCGCGGCGGAGATCGAAGCCACGGCGCGCGATATCGCGCTAGCCGGCGGTGACGCCCTGCCCATCGTGGCCGACGTCTCCCTGGAAGACGATATCCGTAGGCTGCTCGCCGCAGTGACCGCCCACTACGGCCGGCTCGACGTCGCTTTCAACAACGCCGGCATCATCGGCAACTTCGCCCCCATCACCGAACAGAGCAGCGAGGATTTTGACCGCGTGATCGCCATTAACCTCAGAGGCGTCTGGCTGGCGATGAAATACGAGATTGAAACCTTCCTGGCACAGCATTCAGGCGGCGTGATCATCAACACCTCCTCCTGGCTGACCCACGGCGCGCTGGCCGGCTCATCCAGCTACTCCGCCAGCAAAGGCGCGCTCGATGCGATGATCCGCGCGGTGGCGCTCGAATACAGCGGCCAGGGCATCCGCGTCAACAACATCAACCCCGGCATCATCGACACGCCGATGGCGCGCGGCAGCGTGGCCGACAGCGCGGCGTTCGCGCCCTTTATCGCCCATACGCCCGCCGGCCGCTTGGGCGAATCGGAAGACATCGGCGATGTGGCGCTGTGGTTGGCGACGGACGAGGCCCGCTTCATCACCGGCCAAAGCCTGCTGGTGGACGGCGGTTACACCATCGCCGGCATGCGCTGAGGAGACGATGCCATGAACTACGTTCGGCTTGGCGACAGCGGCCTGCAGGTGTCCCGCCTCTGCCTGGGTTGCATGACCTACGGCGATCCGGCCTGGCGGCCCTGGGTGCTGAAAGAAGATGAAGCGCGCCCCTTTATCCGCGAGGCGCTGGAAGCGGGCATCAATTTTTTCGATACCGCCAACATTTACTCCGGCGGAGAAAGCGAGCGCATTCTCGGCCGCGCGCTGAAGGCGTTCGCCCGCCGTGAAGACGTGGTGATCGCCACCAAGGCCTACTTTCCGATGGACGCGCAGCCGAACAGCCGAGGGCTGTCGCGCAAGCACCTGCTGCACAGCGTCGACGCCTCTTTGCAGCGGCTGGGGACGGATTACCTCGATCTGTTTGTGCTGCACCGCTTCGACACCGAAACGCCGATCGAAGAAACCACCGATACCCTCGACGGCCTGGTGCGGGCGGGCAAGATCCGCTATCTCGGCGCCTCCTCGCTGCACGCCTGGCGCCTGATGAAAATGCTGGCCTTTCAACGTCAGCACCGCCTGGCGCCGTTTATTTCGCTGCAGAGCCAATACAACCTGGTGACGCGTGAAGACGAAGAGGAGCTGATCCCGCTGTGTCTGGAGGAGGGGCTCAGCCTGACGCCCTGGTCGCCACTGGCCCGCGGCGTGCTGGCCGGTTCCGGCAACGCCGGCACGCTGCGCGCCGCCACCGACGAACAGGCGCCCCGTTGGTACGGCGGCAGAAACGAAGTGGAACGCACCGTCGCGGCGGTAGCGGAGGTGGCGGCCACGCGCGGCGTTCCACCGGCGCAGATCGCGCTGGCCTGGCTGCTGGCCAAACCCGGCGTGGCGTCGCCACTGGTGGGCATGTCCAAGCCGCACCATCTGCAGGATGCGCTGGCGGCGCTCAATCTCAGCTTATCGCCGCAAGACGTGGCCGCGCTGGAGGCGCCGATGGCGCACGCTGCCCGTCCCGATCGCTGGTAGCCCCTTTTCCGTCATTCCAGGAGAGAAGACATGTCATATGCGCTTACCGCGCGAGCAGCGTTGTTCACCCTCGCCGCCGCACTCCCCCTGACCACTCCGGCGCAGGCCGCCGCCAATGCCCACTGCGCCGAAAGCAGCATGACGCTGCCGCCCGGCGCGCTTTATCCCAACGGCATCGCCCGCGCGGCGGACGGCTCGCTGTATGTCGGCCTGATCACCAGCGGCAACGTGCTGCGCAAGCGGCCGGGTAAAGCGTGGGAAACCTTTTTCCCTGGCGCTGACACGGTGTTCGCCTCAAACGCGCTGCGGCTGGACGAACGGCGCGGGTTGCTGTGGGGCAATTCGCCGGACTTCCTTTCCGGCGGCAAATCGCGCGCCAACCGCATCTATGCGCTGAATGTCGCCGATGGCACGCTCAACCGCAGCCTGGCGCTGCCGACGGGGGAAATGGGCAACGATATCGTGCTCGGCGCAGACGGTACGGTATACGTGACAGAAACCCGAGGCGGCGGCATCCTGCGCCTGCGGCCGGGCGAAGCGGCATTCAGTACGCTGTTTCAGGATGCGCGATTGGCGGCCCCCAGCGGGCTGGGCGCCGCCGGGATCGTGCTGCTCGACGATCGGCTGATGGCTGTCGCCAATTTCGGCACCGGTAAGCTTTATACCCTCAGCTATAACGATCCGCAGCCGCAGCTGACGGAAATGCAGCTGCCGCGCCTGATTGAAAACCCGGACGGAATGGGATTGGCGCCGGACGGCGCGCTGATCGTGCTGGAAAACGGGATCCAGAGCGGCCAAGGGCGGATCCTGCGGATCCCGTCACCCAAGGCGGCAGGGATGCACCAACTTGAGGTCTTGCGCGAAGGCATGGAGTCGCCGGTTAACCTGACTATCACCCCACAAGGCTGCGCCTTCGTCAGCGAGTCGCGCATCCGCCACCGTCTGCTGCCCGGCCATGAAACCGAAGTGCCCGACAGTTTCCGCCTCTATCAACTGCCCCTGCCTCTCACCGCCGCGCAATAAAGTCGCCGCCCCACTGCGGGCGGCGACTTGCGTTGTATCGTTAACATCCAATAAATTGAAACTATTTACTTCGATGCCATTAATCAGACTTATGATTAATCCTAACTTAATAACCTGATTTTAATTAAATTGTTCCGCCGCGTATCGCTGATTATACTTGCCTTATCTCCCGCCTCATTTATCGAGCGTAAGCATGAGCCGATACCATGTTTCCAGCAGCGAAGGCCAATATGAGAAAGAATCCGGCGAGCAAGTTCTAGCCAACAAGCTGGGTATTGCCGATAGCAATGAACTCGACGATGCCGAATTGGTATTGCTGGAACAGCTCTACCATTCCATTTTCGAACAGCATTTTCCATTAGGGAAAATCACCGTCGAGATGATCAAGGGCTGGCATCGCCGCTGGTTAGGCAATATCTATGCATGGGCTGGTCAAGCAAGAACTGTCAATATCAGCAAAGGGGGCTTTATGTTTGCCCCTTCGACGCGATTGCCCAAACTACTGGACGATTTCGAGGTGGAATACCTGGCCCGTTACACACCTTGCTCAGCCATGAGCGAAGAACAGCTGATAGAAGCGATTGCGATAATCCATGTTGAACTGATACTCATACACCCTTTCAGAGAAGGGAATGGCCGTTTGTCACGGCTGTTGGCCGATGTGATGGCGGTTCAGGGCGGGCATAAACCGTTGGATTATCAAAGCTGGGAGCAAAACAGAGCCCAGTATATCTCAGCGATTCACTCAGGTATGAACATGAACTACGAACCAATGAAACACTGGGTCAGTCAAGCACTAAGAAGATATTAGGCAAGGCGCAAATGAGCAAATTTTTTACGCGCTTCTTCTAAAGAAGCTTCAACTCTGGCTGAGGGTTGACCTGTTTCAACCGCCGTTGATGTCGCCACGGAACGCGCAATGTCCGTACGGGACGGCTTGGCATAACCCACCTGCACTTTTTTGCTGTTACTCATGACAACCTCTGTTCGCAAATTTGTTGAAGACATTATATCAAGGAATGTACAGGACTTCATTCCCTTGCCTCTCACTCCCGAGCCATAGCCTCACCACCACTCCGTGCGGCAACACTTGCGTTGTTGTCCGCAGGCGAACAACAATCTCGCTGCGTTACAAACCGGCCTTGCGCAGCGCTTCCCATTTTTACCTGTGACAGCCGATTGCCCGCTGGGCTAGTATAAGCGTCTGTGCAAACCTCGGGTTTGAGCGCGCCGTTTGGCGTTTTGATGATTTGATTTGCGCCGCTCGCCAAGCGCTAAAGGGGGGCGGCGCCTGCTGAAACAATGTAATAGCGAATGACGACAATGAAAATCACAGTTCCCTTTACATTCAATGGATTGGAAAAATAATCGCATGAATAGCACCGATAAACTCGATTCGCACACGCCGATGATGCAGCAGTACCTGCGCCTCAAGGCCCAGCATCCTGAAATCCTGCTGTTCTACCGCATGGGCGACTTCTACGAGCTGTTTTACGATGACGCCAAGCGCGCTTCCCAACTGCTGGATATCTCGCTGACCAAACGCGGCGCCTCGGCGGGTGAACCGATCCCGATGGCCGGCGTGCCGCACCACGCGGTGGAGAACTACCTGGCCAAGCTGGTGCAGCTTGGCGAGTCCGTCGCCATCTGTGAGCAGATCGGCGATCCGGCCACCAGCAAAGGGCCGGTCGAGCGCAAAGTGGTGCGTATCGTCACCCCCGGTACCATCACCGACGAAGCGCTGCTGCAAGAACGCCAGGACAACCTGCTGGCGGCGATCTGGCAGGATGCGCGCGGCTTCGGTTACGCCACGCTGGACGTGAGCTCCGGCCGCTTCCGCGTCGCCGAGCCGCAGGATCTGGAAACCATGGCCGCCGAGCTGCAGCGCACCAATCCGGCCGAGCTGCTCTACCCGGAAACCTTCGAACAAATGGCGCTGATCGAACAGCGCCACGGCCTGCGCCGCCGCCCGCTGTGGGAATTCGAACTGGAGACCGCACGCCAGCAGCTCAACCTGCAGTTCGGCACCCGCGACTTGACCGGCTTCGGCGTCGAGCAGGCGCACCAGGCGCTGCGCGCCGCTGGCTGCCTGCTGCAATACGTCAAAGATACCCAGCGTACTTCGCTGCCGCATATTCGCGGCATCACTATGGAGCGCCAGCAGGACGGCATCATCATGGACGCCGCGACCCGCCGCAACCTGGAGCTGACGCAGAGCCTGTCCGGCGGCAGCGACAACACGCTGGCGGCGATCCTCGATCGCACAGTCACGCCGATGGGCAGCCGCATGCTGAAACGCTGGCTGCACATGCCGACCCGAGACATCAAGGTGCTGACCGCCCGCCAACAGGCGATCGGCGCATTGCAGGAGCTGTTCGCCGATCTGCAGCCTTCGCTGCGCCAGGTGGGCGATCAGGAGCGAATTTTGGCGCGCCTTGCGCTGCGTACCGCGCGTCCGCGCGATCTGGCGCGCATGCGTCATGCTTTCCAGCAATTGCCGGACATCCGCGCGCTGCTGCAAGACGTGGACACCCCGCACGTGCAGCAGCTGCTGGCGCAGGTGGGCCAGTTCGACGAGCTGCGCGAGCTGCTTGAACGCGCGGTGATTGAATCGCCGCCGGTATTGGTGCGCGACGGCGGCGTGATCGCCCCCGGTTACAACAGCGAGCTGGACGAGTGGCGCGCGCTGGCCGATGGCGCCAGCGACTACCTCGACCGGCTGGAGATCCGCGAGCGTGAAAAGCTGGGGCTGGACACGCTCAAGGTCGGTTTTAACGGCGTACACGGCTACTACATTCAGGTGAGCCGCGGCCAAAGCCATCTGGTGCCGATCCACTATGTGCGCCGCCAGACGTTGAAAAACGCCGAGCGCTACATCATCCCGGAATTGAAAGAGTACGAAGACAAAGTGCTCACCTCCAAGGGCAAGGCGTTGGCGATCGAGAAAAGCCTGTACGACGAGCTGTTCGATCTGCTGCTGCCGCACCTGGCGGAGCTGCAGCAGAGCGCCGCCGCACTGGCCGAACTGGACGTGCTGGCCAACCTGGCCGAACGCGCCGATACCCTGAACTACGCTTGCCCGACCATGAGTGAGCAGCCGGGGATCCGCATTACCGAAGGCCGCCACCCGGTGGTGGAGCAGGTTCTGAGCGAACCGTTTATCTCCAACCCGCTCACCCTGTCGCCGCAGCGCCGCATGCTGATCATCACCGGCCCGAACATGGGCGGTAAAAGCACCTATATGCGGCAAACGGCGCTGATCGTGCTGATGGCGCACATCGGCAGTTACGTGCCGGCCACCAAGGCCAACATCGGCCCGGTGGATCGCATCTTCACCCGCGTCGGCGCTGCGGACGATCTGGCTTCCGGCCGTTCCACCTTCATGGTGGAGATGACCGAAACCGCCAACATCCTGCACAACGCCACCGAGCACAGCTTGGTGTTGATGGATGAAATCGGCCGCGGTACCTCCACCTACGACGGCCTGTCGCTGGCCTGGGCCTGCGCCGAGAACCTGGCTAACCGCATCAAGGCGATGACACTGTTCGCCACCCACTACTTCGAACTGACGACCCTACCGGAAAAAATGGAGGGCGTGGTCAACGTGCATCTGGACGCGCTCGAACATGGCGACACCATCGCTTTTATGCACAGCGTACAGGACGGGGCTGCCAGCAAAAGCTATGGCCTGGCGGTCGCCGCGCTTGCTGGCGTGCCGCGCGACGTCATCAAGCGCGCCCGCCAGAAGCTGCGCGAGCTGGAGTCTATCTCCAGCCACACCGCGTCGGGCAGCGTCGATGCCACCCAGATGACGCTGCTGCAGGAAGAGGCCTCGCCGGCGGTTGAAGCCCTGGAAGCGCTGGATCCGGATTCCCTGTCGCCGCGCCAGGCGCTGGAATGGATCTACCGGCTGAAAAATATGGTGTAGTCAGGCGCTAAACGCAGGCATAAAAAAACGGTGAGCATAATGCTCACCGTTTTTATTTGATGCGGTTCAACAACCGGCGTTATTCGCGGAACAGCGCCTCAATGCTCAGGCCCTGCATCTGCAGAATCTCACGCAGACGGCGCAGACCTTCAACCTGAATCTGACGGACGCGCTCGCGCGTCAGGCCAATCTCCCGGCCTACGTCTTCCAGCGTCGCCGCTTCATAGCCCAGCAGGCCGAAACGACGCGCCAACACTTCACGTTGTTTGGCGTTCAGTTCGAACAACCATTTGACGATGCTTTGTTTCATATCGTCATCTTGCGTGGTGTCTTCAGGCCCGTTGTCCTTCTCGTCGGCCAGAATGTCCAGCAGCGCTTTCTCCGAATCCCCGCCCAGCGGCGTATCTACCGAAGTGATGCGCTCATTCAGGCGCAGCATGCGGCTGACGTCATCCACCGGCTTGTCGAGTTGCTCGGCAATCTCTTCAGCGCTCGGTTCATGATCCAGCTTGTGGGAAAGCTCGCGTGCGGTGCGCAGATAGACATTCAGTTCTTTGACGATATGGATAGGCAAACGAATAGTACGGGTTTGGTTCATGATCGCCCGTTCAATCGTCTGACGGATCCACCAGGTTGCATAAGTGGAGAAGCGGAAACCGCGTTCCGGGTCGAATTTTTCCACTGCGCGAATCAAACCGAGGTTACCTTCTTCGATCAGATCCAGCAGCGCCAGACCGCGGTTGCTGTAGCGACGGGCGATTTTCACCACCAGCCGCAGGTTGCTTTCAATCATGCGACGGCGGGACGGCACGTCACCGCGCAGAGCACGCCGCGCAAAATAGACTTCTTCCTCTGCGGTCAGCAGAGGTGAATAACCGATCTCACCCAGATAGAGCTGCGTCGCATCCAATACGCGTTGCGTAACGCCTTGAGACAACAGCTCTTCTTCCGCTAAATCGTTCTCGCTGGTCTCTTCTTCTACCAGCGCTTTTTCATCAAACGACTCGGCCTCAGCTCCATTCTCGTCGAAATCCGCATCATCATGTAACTCGTTAACTTTCAGCGTATTTTGGCTCATATGCTGCTCCTACCCGTGATACCGCGAGCAGAATCTCAGCGTATTCTGCCCAATCTATCGCTGCGGAAGATAACGCAGCGGGTTTACGGATTTCCCCTTGTAACGAATTTCAAAATGCAAACGTACTGAACTGGTACCGGTGCTACCCATGGTGGCTATTTTTTGACCCGCCTTCACTTCTTGTTGTTCCCGGACCAGCATTGTGTCGTTATGAGCGTAGGCGCTCAGGTAATCATCATTATGTTTGATGATGATTAGATTACCGTAACCCCGTAAAGCGTTGCCTGCATACACTACGCGACCATCGGCGGTAGCGAAGATAGGCTGCCCACGAGAACCGGCGATATCGACACCTTTATTCCCACCTTCTGATGAGGAAAAGTTATCAATAACCTTACCGTCAGTCGGCCATCTCCAGGTACTGACTGGAGCGCTGTTGCTGACGGTGCTGCTCACGGGTGGAGCGGCTTCCGGCGCGGTAACAGGCGCAGTCGCGGTCCCAACCGCTGCGGCACCTGCTGCAGGTAACATCTTACCTACATTCTGTTTACCCGAGTTTTCAGAATACGCGTTAGTTGATTGAGAATCAACCGTTGCCGTCTGGATCTGGGCGCTGGAAGGTGGCTTCGGAACGCCGCCTTTGGTCGCGTCTGTCGTCGCCAACATGCCGCCGCCGCCGTTGGCAGAACCATTACCAAGCTGAATGGTTTGGCCAACATTCAGGCTGTATGGCTCGGGAATATTGTTGCGCTGCGCCAGGTCGCGGAAATCATTGCCGGTGATCCAGGCGATGTAAAACAGCGTGTCGCCGCGCTTGACCGTATAAGTTTCGCCGCCGCTGTAGCTCCCTTTTGGGATGGCGTTATAACTACGATTATAGACAATGCGGCCCTCTGGGCTGGCCTGCTGCACTCCGCCATTATTATTGCCGGATGGAACGGCGCCGCCGCCCACACTGCTGATAGGGGCCGACGTCGAGGCCGTATTCGTACAACCCGCCAACCACAAACTTACCATCGTACACACCGCTACCCGGCGTAACGTAATCATTGGGCTTCCCGTGCTCATGCTTCCCCCATGACAGCAATATCAGTGATATATCCAAAATACCCTTTACATCGTAGCCGAGCTTTTGCCACTTCCCAGTTTCTGCGATGTAAAGGCGCCGCCGGCCGATCCCTGAACGCCAGGTCATCTCCCGCCGGAGCATCAAAACGCGCGCCAATGCTAACCACATTGGCGTCGCCGCACCATAAGACAACTACGTAGAAAGGCCAATTCTAGTGAAAATTAGCCTGATTGGAACGAGAAAACCTTATCCGCACGTGATGAAAGTGCAACAGATTTTGCAGACGGTCGAAAAATCAGACAATCGCTAGGCCAATTCGCCCTTCACCAACGGCACAAAGCGCACCGCTTCTACCGCATCGACCACGAAATCGTTGCCATGACGCTGAATGCGTTTGAGGGTTTGGGCCTGCTCGCCCACCGGCAACACCAAAATGCCGCCGTCGTCCAGCTGCTCCACCAGCGCCTGCGGGATCTCCGGCGGCGCGGCAGTGACGATGATCGCATCGAATGGGCCGCGCGACGCCCAGCCCTGCCAGCCGTCGCCGTGGCGAGTGGAAACATTATGAAGATCGAGCTGCTTCAGGCGGCGCTTGGCCTGCCACTGCAGCCCCTTGATGCGCTCGACAGAACAAACGTGTTGCACCAGATGCGCCAGGATGGCGGTTTGATAACCGGAACCGGTGCCGATCTCCAGCACTCTTGAGGTGGGCTTCAGATTCAGCAGCTCGGTCATCCGCGCCACCATATAAGGCTGAGAAATGGTCTGGCCAGAGCCGATCGGTAATGCAGTGTTTTCGTAGGCTTTGTGATCCAGCGCTTCGTCGACAAAACGCTCGCGCGGCACCGCCTCGATCGCTCTCAGCAGCTTTTCGTCCCGGATCCCTTGCTGACGCAGCTGCGTCAGCAATGTTTGCATACGCTTGTTCACCATTCCCCGCTAACCTCTGCCTTGGTTAACCATGTTGTCACGACTTCCTGCGCCGCGTAGGCGGTCAAATCCACCTGTAGCGGCGTGATCGCCACATAGCCTTGTTCCACCGCCGCAAAGTCGGTATCCGGCCCGACATCAAATTTATCACCAGGCGGCCCGATCCAGTAGAGATTTTGTCCACGCGGATCCTGCTGGCAGAAGACCTTATCGGCAGGATGACGGCTGCCACAGCGAGTGACGCGCATGCCTTTGATCTCCGCCAGCGGCAAATCCGGCACGTTGATATTCAGGATTTTTCCGGTGCGTAACGGTTCACGCTGCAGCGCACGCAGGATGCGGCAGGTAATGGCCGCTGCGGTTGCGTAGTGTTGGTGACCGTTCAGAGACACCGCCAGCGCGGGCAGCCCCAGGTGCCGGCCCTCCATCGCCGCCGCGACGGTGCCGGAATAGATGACATCATCGCCTAAATTCGGTCCGGCGTTAATGCCGGAGACGACGATATCCGGCGCCGGGCGCATCAATGCGTTGACGCCAAGATAAACGCAGTCGGTCGGCGTCCCCTGCAGCACCGCGATATCGCCGTTGGCCAGCGTCTGCGTGCGCAGCGGCGACTCCAGCGTCAGGGCGTTGGAAGAACCGCTGCGGTTACGATCCGGCGCCACGACCTGCACCTCGGCGAACTCCCGCAGCGCCGCCGCCAGCACCTGAATGCCCGGGGCGCTAACGCCGTCATCGTTACTCAGCAATATCCGCATCACTGTTATCCTGCTGCATGATTTCGCGAACTACGCTGGTGGCGAAGCTGCCTGCTGGCAGCCAGAAGCGCAGTTCCACGGTAACGTCATCCCACCAGTTCCACTGCAAATTTTGCGGCTGCAACAGCAGGGCCCGACGAGCGGGGTCGACACGCTCGCGCTTTAAAAGCGTAAGCAATTCCGGTTGTTCCGCCAAGCATTGTTGTTCAAAAGCCAAGGCTTTGCCGGCGGTGCCTGGCTCACCGTCGCCCGGCAACGCCGCGGTGACAACCAACTCGCCGGCATCCAGCCGTTGCTGCAACGTCTCCAGCTCATCGGCCTTGGCGACGAACCAGCTGCCACGGCCGCTCAACTGCAGGGCGTCCCCCTCCAGCACGGTGCGCTGCAGGCCGTCGGCCAGGCGCCGGCCGACTATCAGATTGAACAGCGCGCTGCGACTGGCGGAAAGGTAGAAGCTGCGTTTGCTGCGCTCTTTGACGCGGATTTCGTCGTTTGCCCAGCGACGCGCCATCACCAGATTGTTGCCGCCGCGGCCGAAGCGCTGGCTGCCGAAATAGTTTGGCACGCCCTGCGCGGCGATAGCCTGCAGACGGTTTTCCACGTCCTGACGATCGGAAATGTGGCGCAGCACCAGCGTAAAGTGGTTACCCTTCAGGTTGCCGATGCGCATTTTGCGCAGGTGGCGGGCGAACGAGAGCACCTCGCAGCCTTCCAGCGCAAACTGTGAGAAATCCGGCGTGTCCTTGCCCGGCATATGCAGGCAGAACCACTGTTCGGTCACCGCGTGGCGATCCTTCAAGCCGGCATAGCTGACGGAACGGGCGTGAATACCGGCGAAGCGCGCCAGATAGTCGGCCACGAACTGGGTATTGCAGCCGTTTTTACGGATGTTCACCAGCACGTGCTCGCCTTCGCCGTCCGGCGCAAAGCCCAGGTCTTCCACCACCACGAAATCTTCCGGATTGGCTTTCAACACCCCGGTGCTCTGCGGCCGGCCATGCAGCCAGGTCAGATTCGCCATATCCATGCGGTTATTCCTTAATCAGCAAGGCGACCGCTTCGCACGCGATGCCCTCGCCGCGCCCGGTGAAGCCGAGCTGCTCGGTGGTCGTGGCCTTCACGTTGACGTCATCCATATGGCACTGCAGATCTTCCGCCAGGAAGACGCGCATCTGCGGGATGTGCGGCGCCATTTTCGGCGCCTGAGCGATAATCGTGATATCGAGGTTACCGAGGCGGTATCCTTTGGCGCGGATACGTTTCCAGGCTTCGCGCAGCAGCTCGCGGCTGTCCGCGCCCTTGAAAGCCGGATCGGTATCGGGGAACAGCTTGCCGATATCACCCAGCGCCGCAGCGCCCAGCAAGGCGTCGGTCGCGGCGTGCAGCGCAACGTCGCCGTCGGAATGGGCCAGCAAACCTTTGTCGTAAGGGATGCGAACGCCACCGATCACCAACGGGCCTTCGCCGCCGAATTTATGTACGTCAAAACCGTGACCGATACGCATGGTGCGCTCCTTAATTGTCTAACTGAGTCAAATAGAACGCCGCCAGCGCCAAATCCTCCGGCCGCGTTACTTTAATGTTGTCCGCCCGGCCGGCGATCAGCTGCGGATGATAACCGCAATGCTCCAGCGCCGAGGCTTCGTCGGTGACGTTAGCGCCTTCATCCAGCGCGCGCTGCAGGCACTGCTTGAGCAGCGGCAGCGGAAACAGCTGCGGCGTCAGCGCATGCCACAGATCCTGCCGTTCGACGGTGTGGGCGATGGTGTCGCGGCCAGGTTCGGCGCGTTTCATGGTGTCACGCACCGGCGCGGCAAGAATGCCGCCGACCTTGCTGTGTGCGGTGATCGCCAGCAGGCGCTCGAGATCGTCGGCATGCAGGCAGGGGCGCGCAGCGTCATGCACCAGCACCCAGTCCGCATCGCCCGCGAGCTTCAGCCCGGCCATCACCGAATCAGCGCGCTGTTTGCCGCCCTGAGTGACGGTCACCCGCGGATCCTGGGCGATGGGCAGCCGTTCGAACTGGCGATCTTCCGGGCTAATCGCCACGATCACCCGTTCAATGCGCGGGTGGCGCAACAGGGCATGGATAGCGTGTTCGACGATGCTGTGCCGGCCGATGGTTAAATATTGCTTCGGGCATTCCGCCTGCATGCGGCTGCCGATACCGGCAGCGGGCAGGACGGCAATCACCGAGGGAAAGGTGCCTGCGGAGTGATTCATGCGTTATTTTTGTGCGTTATTTTGCGAGGAAGACGCCGCGTTGCGTCTGGATTGGTCAGGAACCAGACGATAGAAAGTCTCACCGGGCTTGATCATGCCCAGCTCATTACGCGCTCGCTCTTCGATCGCTTCCTGACCGCCGTTCAAATCATCGATTTCGGCAAACAGCTGATCGTTACGCGCTTTCAACTTGGCGTTACTGCCCTGTTGGACCGCAACGTCTTCATTGACTCGCACGTAATCGTGAATACCATTTTTGCCCAGCCACAGTGAATACTGTAACCAACCGAGCAATGCCAGCAATAGCAGCGTAAGTTTTCCCATCTCCGCCCCCTGAAAAACCGACCAATCATCCCACAACTTCTCGTTGGACTCCACACTGAGAGCGGCATTTCAGCGCCAAATTCAGAATACGGATGAAGGGTTCCCGAGTTTATCGCCTAATTCCGTGGTGAAAGCGGCAAAAAAAGCCCCTTTTGCCCGGCACGCGCGGCGCATTTTCCGATGAGACATACACTGCCCTCCCCCCATTATGCAGCAAGAACCACTGCATCGCCGCTTGCTGACCCATCGCTTACGCCAAAGCAACGTCAAAAGTGAATATTTAACACCATAGAAAGAATAATCCTCATGCAGTGGTTGCACTTTCATTCATTGAAGCTTATTTTTATGCATTCATAGTGCATAAATAATTCCAATATATAACCATTCATTATCGGGGATCGCGATGTTAAAACGTTTAGTTCTGATCGGCGCCTGCCTGGCCGCCACCTTCTCCACCGCCGCGTTAGCGGCTGAAACGACCTACGTCGTCGGCTCCGGCGGCACCTATCGGCCGTTCGAGTTTGAAAACAGCCAAAAGCAGCTGGAAGGTTTCGACATCGACATCATCAAAGCGGTGGCCAAAGCCGAAGGCTTCCAAATCAAACTGATCAATACGCCGTGGGAGGGGATCTTCGCCACGTTGAATTCCGGCGATCGCGACATCATCATTTCCGGCATCACCATCACCGACAAGCGCAAGCAAATGGTTGATTTCTCGGCGCCTTACTTCCCGGCCGAACAGGCTATCGTGGTGCCGCAAGACTCGACGGTGGACTCCATCGCCGCGCTGAAGGCGCTGAAGGTCGGCGTGGTGAACTCCAGCACCGGCGACATCGTGGTGTCCGACGTGCTGGGTAAAAACAGCACCGCTATCAAGCGCTTCGACAATACCCCGCTGATGCTGCAAGAGCTGTATGAAGACGGCATCGGCGCGGCGGTCGGCGACGTCGGCGTGGCCAAGTTCTATATCAAAACCCACCCTGAGAAAGCCTTCAAGTTGGTGCCCGACGCCAAGTTTGAGCGCCAGTATTTCGGCATCGCCGTCGCCAAAGGCAACGATGAGCTGCGCAACAAAATCAACGCCGGCCTGAAGAAAATCGTCGCCGACGGCACCTACGCCAAGATCTACCAAACCTGGTTCGACAGCAACGTACCGACGCTGCCGGCGGAATAATGCCCTGCCGCCGGCGCCCGCATGGGCGTCGGCGCGCCACCGTTTCAGCCTACCAAGAAGGAACACCCTTTGAACTTCCGCTGGGAGATCATCCAGGAATACGCGCCGTTGTTTATGGAAGGCGCCTGGATGACCATCAAATGCACCATTATCTGCGTGCTGCTGGGCACCACCTGGGGCTTGATCCTCGGGCTGGGCCGCTTGGCGCAGGCGCCGCACGGCATCTGGAAACCCATCCTGCATTACGGCGTTCAGTGGCCGGTACGCATCTACATCAGCGCCTTTCGCGGCACGCCGCTGTTCGTGCAGATCATGGTGGTGCACTTTGCATTGGTGCCGCTGTTCATCAATCCGCGCGACGGCCTGTTGGTCACCAGCGGCCTGATGAGCGTCGATTTCGCCCGTGCTCTGCGCGCCGACTACGGTGCCTTTCTTTCCTGCGTGGTGGCGATCACGCTCAACGCCGGCGCCTATGTGTCGGAGATCTTCCGCGCCGGGATCCAATCGATCGATCGCGGTCAGATGGAGGCTTCGCGTTCGCTGGGCATGAGCTACGGCAAGACCATGCGACAGGTTATCTTGCCGCAGGCCTTCCGCCGCATGCTGCCGCCGCTGGGCAACAACGCCATCGCGATCGTCAAGGATTCGTCGCTGGCCTCCGCCATCGGCCTGGCGGATCTGGCCTATGCCGCCCGTACCGTCTCCGGCGCCTACGCCACTTACTGGGAGCCCTATCTGACCATTTCGCTGGTCTATTGGGTCATCACCTTCCTGCTCTCGCTGCTGGTGCAACACATGGAAAAGAGGTTCGGTAAAAGTGATTCGCGTACATAACCTGCAAAAACAGTTCGGCGAAAGCCACGTGCTGCGCGGCATTTCCTGTCAGATCGCCGCCAATGAAGTGGTGTGCGTCATCGGCCCTTCCGGCTCAGGGAAGAGCACCTTCCTGCGCTGCATCAACGCGCTGGAAACGCTCTCCGGCGGCGAGATCGAGGTGAATGGCTTCGCCGTCCACGATCAGAAAACCGACCTGAACAAAATGCGTGAAAGCGTGGGCATGGTATTTCAGCGCTTCAACCTGTTCCCGCACATGACGGTGTTGGAAAACATCATCATGGCACCGGTAAGCGTGAAGAAACTGCCGCGCGCCGAAGCCATTACGCAAGCTGAACAGCTGCTGCGCAAGGTCGGCCTGCTCGACAAGATTGACGCCTACCCCAACAGCCTGTCCGGCGGCCAGCAGCAGCGGGTGGCGATCGCCCGCGCGCTGGCGATGGAGCCGAAGATCATGCTGTTCGACGAACCGACCTCCGCGCTCGATCCGGAGCTGGTGGGCGAAGTATTGGCAGTGATGAAATCGCTGGCCCACGAGGGCATGACCATGGTGGTCGTCACGCATGAGATGGGCTTTGCCCGCGAGGTGGCCGACCGGGTGCTGTTTATCGATCAGGGGATCATTCAGGAGGAAGGCGCACCGCAGCAGATCTTCAGCCATCCGACTAATCCGCGCACTCAGGCATTTCTAAGCAAAGTTTTGTAACCTTCGGCACCGCTTTGCAATCCTTCGGGCGCCGGCATCGGCGCCCGCTCCCTCACCACCCGGTCAGGAAGCTGAACACCAGCCAAAACAGGCACAGCACAATGGTGCCGGTCAACAGCAGCGTCAAGATCAGACGACCGCGCAGCAGCATGCTGAGGGTGATGCCGATCAACACCGACAGCGGCATCAGCGCCAGGAAGAATGGCCAAGTATAAAGCAGGAAAAACAGCGTGTTGGAACCGTAAACCAGAAACGGCAACGCGAACGCCAGCCAGTAGAAAACAAAGCCGCTGACGCCGCCCAGGAAAGAATAAGAAGGCTCCTCTCTCTCCTGTTTTGATTGCTTGGCGTCGATCAAGATAGGCGTGACATTTTGCATAGTGATCCCTGGTTATTCGGCTCGCTCTGCGGCGGCTTAGAGTAAAAAGCGCATGGCGAAAAACGCCACACGCTTTTTTTGAATTCAGGGTTTGATAATAGCCTGACCACGCAACACGTCTAACAATTGCGCAATCAAATTTGTTACCAATTGTTGGCCATCAAGGTGGATTTCCGGCTGCTGCGGCGCCTCGTAAACCGCGTCGATACCGGTGAAATTGCGCAGCTCGCCGGCGCGCGCTTTCTTATACAATCCCTTCGGATCGCGCGCCTCGCAGATCGCCAACGGCGTATCGACAAACACCTCGATAAAGCGATCGTCGCCGAGCATCTCGCGCACCATTTGCCGCTCGGCGCGGTGCGGCGAAATGAACGCGGTCAGCACCACCAGCCCGGCGTCCACCATCAGCTTGGCCACTTCCCCCACCCGGCGAATGTTCTCGCGCCGATCCTCGTCGGAGAAGCCGAGATCGCGGCACAGGCCATGGCGCACGTTATCGCCGTCCAGCAGGTAGGTGCTGACGCCGAGCCCATGCAGCGCCTGCTCCAGCGTGCCGGCGACGGTGGATTTGCCCGAGCCGGACAGCCCGGTAAACCACAGCACCGCGCCGCGATGGCCGTTGCGCGCTTCGCGATCCGCGCGCGTCACCGCGTGCGGATGCCAAACCACATTTTCGTCGTCCGGCCCGGTCGCCCTCAGTTCAACGGCCACCTTATCGGCCACCGAGCAGATCGCGCGCGCCCCAGTGCGGGAAGTGCTTGCGCACCAGCGCATTCAGCTCCAGCTCGAAGGCGCTGAATTCGCCGCGCGCCGCCGATGCGGCCTGCAGCGTCTCACGCACCAGACCGGCACCAACCGTCACGTTGCTCATGCGATCGATAAAGATCAGCCCGCCGGTGTCGTGATTGTTCTGGTAGCTGTCCAGCACCAGCGGTTCGTCGAAGGTCAGTTCCACCAATCCGATGCCGTTGAGCGGCAACGTGTCGGCCGGATGCTGCGTCAGCGTATTGATCTCCACCTGATGACGGATGCTCTCCACGCGTGCGCGGGTCTTTTTACCGGCGATCTTGATGTCGTAGCTCTGGCCCGGCACCAACGGCTGCTCGGCCATCCATACTACGTCCACCAGCGCGCTCTGCGCCGCCTGCAGACTTTCGCCGGCGTCGACCAGCAGATCGCCCCGGCTGATGTCCACTTCATCCTTCAGCACCAGCGTAATCGCCTCGCCCGGCACCGCTTCTTGCAGATCGCCGTCGAAGGTCACGATGCGCGCCACGCTGGACTCCACACCGGAAGGCAGCACTTTGACCCGTTGCCCCACCCGCACCACGCCGGCAGACAGCGTGCCGGCATAGCCGCGAAAATCGAGGTTCGGGCGGTTGACGTACTGCACCGGGAAACGCAGCGGCTGGTTTTCTCGCTCGCTGATCACGTCAACGCTCTCCAGCACTTCCAGCAGCGTCGGGCCGCTGTACCACGGCATATGGGCGCTTTCGCTCGCCACGTTGTCGCCGTCCAGCGCCGACAGCGGCACAAATTTGATGTCCAGGTCGCCTGGCAGCTGCTGGGCGAAGGTCAGGTAATCCTGTTTGAACTGCTCGAACACCGCTTCCTGATAGTCCACCAGATCCATCTTGTTCACCGCGACCACCAGATGGCGAATGCCCAGCAGGGTCGCGATAAAGCTGTGGCGGCGAGTCTGATCCAGCACCCCTTTGCGAGCGTCGATCAGCAGGATCGCTAGATCGCAGGTAGAGGCACCGGTGGCCATGTTGCGGGTGTACTGCTCATGCCCCGGGGTATCGGCGATGATAAACTTGCGTTTTTCGGTCGAGAAGTAGCGATAGGCCACGTCGATGGTGATGCCTTGTTCGCGCTCGGCCTGCAGGCCGTCCACCAGCAGCGCCAGATCGAGCTTCTCGCCCTGGGTGCCGATGCGTTTGCTGTCGCTGTGCAGCGTCGACAGCTGATCCTCGTAGATCTGGCGGGTATCGTGCAGCAGGCGGCCGATCAGGGTGCTTTTGCCGTCGTCGACGCTGCCGCAGGTCAGAAAGCGCAGCAGGCTCTTGTGCTGCTGCGCGTGCAGATAGGACTCGACGCCGCCCTGGTCAGCGATTTGTTGTGCAATTGCGTTGTTCATCCGGCGGCTCCTTAGAAATACCCTTGACGCTTTTTCAGCTCCATCGAGCCGGACTGATCGCGATCGATCATCCGCCCCTGGCGTTCACTGGTGGTGGAGACCAGCATTTCTTCGATGATCTCCGGCAGGGTTTGCGCCTGCGAGTCCACCGCGCCGGTCAGCGGCCAGCACCCCAGGGTGCGGAAACGCACCATGCGCTGGCTGATCACTTCGCCCGGCTGCAGATCGATGCGATCGTCGTCCACCATCATCAGCATGCCGTCGCGCTCCACCACCGGGCGTGGTTTCGCCAGGTACAGCGGCACGATGTCGATCTTTTCCAGGAAGATGTACTGCCAGATATCCAGCTCGGTCCAGTTCGACAGCGGGAAGACGCGGATGCTCTCCCCTTTGTTGATCTGGCCGTTGTAGTTGTGCCACAGCTCCGGCCGTTGGTTTTTCGGATCCCAGCGGTGGAAGCGATCGCGGAACGAATAGATGCGCTCTTTGGCGCGCGATTTCTCCTCGTCGCGCCGCGCACCGCCGAAGGCGGCGTCGAAACCGTACTTGTTCAGCGCCTGCTTCAGGCCCTCGGTCTTCATGATGTCGGTATGCTTGGCGCTGCCGTGCACGAACGGGTTAATGCCCATCGCCACCCCTTCCGGGTTTTTATGCACCAGCAGCTCGAAGCCGTACTCCTTCGCGGTGCGATCGCGGAATTCGTACATTTCGCGGAATTTCCAGCCGGTATCGACGTGCAGCAGCGGGAACGGCAGCGTGCCGGGGAAGAACGCCTTGCGCGCCAGATGCAGCATCACGGAAGAGTCTTTGCCGATGGAATACAGCATCACCGGGTTGGCGAATTCAGCGGCGACTTCACGGATGATATGGATACTCTCCGCCTCCAATTGCCGCAAATGAGTGAGTCGTTTTTCGTCCATAACAGGTCCTTAAAAGCCTTGCCTATGCCAAATTCACGACGGCCGGGCGCGCTGCCCCTTCCGTCTGCGATTGATGCCCGAACCAGGCGATTTGATGGTGCAGTTCCACCACTTCGCCGATCACCAACAGCGCCGGCAGCGGCGCCTGTTGGGCCAGGTGTTCCAGTTGTTCCAGCGTGCCGATCTGCACCTGCTGATCGGCGCGCGTGCCGCGGCTGATCACCGCCACCGGCGTCGCGGCAGCGCGACCGTGGGCGATCAGCCGCTGGCTAATGTCCGCCGCCTTCATCGTGCCCATATAGATAGCCAACGTCTGCCGCGCCCGAGCCAGATCGGCCCAGTCCAGGCCATCGCCGTCGGGGCGGCAGTGGCCGGTGATAAAGGTCACGCTCTGCGCGTGGTCGCGGTGCGTCAGCGGAATGCCGGCGTAGGCGGTCGCCCCCGCGGCGGCCGTGACGCCCGGCACCACCTGGAACGGGATGCCGGCGGCGGCAGCCACCTGCAGCTCTTCGCCGCCGCGGCCAAAGATGAACGGATCGCCACCCTTGAGGCGCACCACGCGTTTGCCCTGCTGCGCCAGTTCCACCAGCAGCCGATTGGTCTCCTCCTGGATCACCGAGTGCGCGCCGGCGCGCTTGCCCACGCAGATGCGTTCGGCGTCACGGCGCACCAGATCGAGGATTTCGCCGCTGACCAGATGGTCATACAGCACCACGTCCGCCTGCTGCATCACCTGCAGCCCACGCAGGGTCAACAGCCCCACGTCGCCCGGCCCGGCGCCCACCAGAGCGATCTCGCCCTGCGCGCCTTCATCGCCTGCGGCGAAGCGGTGCAAATCCTGCTCCAGCTGCCGTTCCGCCTGCGCCGTCTGGCCGTTGGCCACCAGCGTGGCGAAACGACCGCCAAAGGTTTTCTCCCAGAAACGGCGACGCTCGCCAATCGAGGCCAGCCGCTGTTTGACCTGGCCGCGCCAGCGGCCCGCCACCTGCGCCATCTGCCCCAAACTGGCGGGTAGCAACGCCTCCAGCTTTTCGCGCAGCAACCGCGCCAGCACCGGCGCCTGGCCGCTGGACGATACGGCCACCACCAGCGGCGAGCGATCGATGATCGACGGGAAGATGAACGAACAACGCGGCTGATCGTCCACCACGTTGGCCAGCACCCGGCGTTTATCCGCCTCGGCGAACACCGCGGCGTTCAGCGCGTTGTCGTCCGTGGCGGCGATCGCCAGAAACACGTCGTCCAGCTGCTGCGGATCAAAGCTTTTCCCCAGCCAGAGCACCTGCCCTTGCTGACGTTGTTGTTCCAGTTCCGGTGAGAGCGACTGCGCAACTATCCGTATTTCAGCCCCGGCGCGCTGAAGCAGATCGACTTTGCGCGCCGCCACGTCACCACCGCCAACGACCAGTACCGGACGTTGTTTCAGGTCGGCGAATATTGGTAGATAGTCCACAACAGCCTTTTCATATAACAGAAAGATAGTGTGACTATACGGGCTGAGATTTAGCCTCTGAAATGACGAAAAGGAATGATTAGTTCCTTTATGGAATATAGGCCGCAACGCCGAAGGCAAACGGTGATACTCACGACAGCAGTTTGCGCGTTGGCGCGAAAATTAAGAGACAGGGAAATTGTGTAATGCCGCCCGGCGTCTCATACTGGGTGCCGAAGAAAAATGATCGGCAGCGCCGATAGCAAAGAAGGATTTTTCGGTATGTTTTCCCGTTTTTACCTGAAGACCAGCCTGCTGGCCCTCGCACTCGGCGGCGTCTTCAGCGTGTGTGCCGCACAGCCCGTAAAAGACGCGCCAATGGGCCGTTTCGCCGCCGAACAGACCCGCCACATCGCCACTTACTTCCCCGGCCGCATGGCGGGCAGCCCGGCCGAATTGCTCACCGCCGACTACCTGAAGCAGCAATTCAGCAAGATGGGTTACCAAAGCGATATTCGCAGCGTCAATACGCGCTATCTCTACACCAGCAAAGATGGCAAGAAGAACTGGAACAACGTCACCGCCAGCTCGGTGATCGCCGCCCGCAACGGCGACAGCCCGAAACAAATCGTGGTCGTCGCCCACTTCGACACCTATACGCCGCAGAGCGACGAGGATCTGGATAACAACCTCGGTGGCTTGACGCTGCAGGGCGTCGACGACAACGCCTCCGGCATCGGCGTAATGCTGGAACTGGCGGAACGCCTGAAGAACATCCCCACCGCCTACGGCCTGCGCTTCGTCGCCACCAGCGCCGAAGAGCTCGGTTCGCTGGGGGCGCAGAACTACCTGCAGCGAATGAGTGCGGAAGAGAAAAGCAACACCGTGCTGGTGATCAATCTCGACAGCCTGATCACTGGCGATCGGCTGTACTTCAACGCCGGGCGCAACACGCCGCCGCAGATGGCGAAGCGCTCCCGCGATCGCGCGCTGGATATCGCCCATCGCTACGGCATCGCCGCCGCCACCAATCCAGGCAGCGCACAGCATCCGCAGGGCACCGGCTGCTGCTCCGATCAAGAGGTGTTCGATGCCGCAGGCATCCCGGTATTGTCGGTAGAGGCCACCAACTGGTCGTTGGGGGAGAAGGACGGCTATCAGCAGCGCGCCGTCAGCCCGCACTTCCCGCAGGGCATCACCTGGCACCGCCCGCAATACGACAACCTGCAGTATCTGGATCGCTATCTGCCGGGGCGGATCGACAAACGCAGCCGCGACAGCGTGCAGATCCTGCTGCCGCTGATCAAAGAGTTGGCGCAGGCGCACCCGCCGAAAGCACAAAAGAAAAAGTAGCCTACAAAAAAACAGGGCCCAGCATTGCTGAGCCCTGTCGGGTGATTCGCCTCTTTTAGCCTTCGTGCAGACCGCACTCGCGCTTCAGGCCGAAGAAACGCGTCTCTTCCTCACTCATGCCCGGCTCCCATTTCTGGGTGGTGTGGGTATCGCCTACCGACAGGTAGCCCTGTTCCCACAGCGGGTGATAACTCAGCCCGTGTTCGGTCAGATACTGGTAAATCTTGCGGTTGTCCCAGTCGATGATCGGCAGGATCTTGAACACCCCACGCTGCACCGCCAGCACCGGCAGATTGGCGCGGCTACCGGACTGCTCGCGCCGCAGACCGGCGAACCAGCTCTGCGCCCCCAGCGTCTCCAGCGCGCGGTTCATCGGCTCAACCTTGTTGATCTGGTTGTACTTTTCAATCCCTTCCACGCCCTGTTCCCACAGCTTGCCATAGCGCGCCTCTTGCCAGGCGGGAGACTGTTCGGCGCGGAACACCTGCAGATTCAGCTTCAGCTGGTCGGTCAGTTGATCGATAAAGCGATAGGTTTCCGGGAACAGGTAACCGGTGTCGGTCAGGATCACCGGGATATCCGGCCGGATGCGCGTCACCAGGTGCAGACATACCGCCGCCTGAATGCCGAAACTGGACGAGAGTACGAACTCGCCGGGCAGATGCTCCAGCGCCCATGCAACGCGCTGTTCGGCGCTGAGGGTCTCCAGTTGGCCGTTGACTACCGCCAATGCCAGCGCCTGCCCGGATTTGGGCAACGCGTTCAGCGCCGCCAGATCGAATTCAGCCATGTTGTCTCTCCTGATGCTTGAAATTACCTGCGCGGCCCCTCTGCCCAGAGGCCGCCCGGCCTCACTCCCAGAAATCTCGCGCCGGATCCAGCACCGGTTTGACGATGCCCGCACGCACGGTGAAGTCGCCGAAGCCTTCGCCGCCGTTGCGCTCCTCCGCCCAGCGCCCCACCAACAGGTCGATCTCGTTCAGGATCTCGTCTTCGTTGATGTTCTCGCGGTACATGCGCGGAATGCGCGTGCCTTCGCGGTTGCCGCCCAAATGCAGGTTATAACGGCCGACCGCCTTGCCCACCAGCCCCAGCTCCGCCAGCAGCGCGCGGCCGCAGCCGTTCGGGCAGCCGGTAATGCGCAGCACGATATGCTCGTCGCCCACCCCGTGCCGATGCATGATCCCCTCCACCTTGGTGACGAACTGCGGCAGGAAGCGCTCGGCCTCCGCCATCGCCAGCGGACAGGTCGGGAACGACACGCAGGCCATCGAATTCTTGCGTTGCTCGCTGATCTCGTCGTCGATCAGGCCATGATCGCGCGCTAGGGCTTCGATCTTCGCCTTCTCGCTTTCCGGCACGCCGGCGATGATCACGTTTTGGTTCGCCGTCAGACGGAAGTCACCTTTATGGATCTTGGCGATCTCCGCCATGCCGGTCTTCAGCGGGCGCCCCGGATAGTCCAGCAGGCGGCCGTTCTCGATAAACAGCGTCAGGTGCCATTGATCGTCGATGCCCTTCACCCAACCGATGCGATCGCCGCGGCCGGTGAATTCATACGGCCGGATCGGCGCGAAAGTAATGCCGGCGCGCTTTTCCACTTCGGCGCGGAAAACATCTACCCCGACGCGCTCCAGCGTGTATTTGGTCTTGGCGTTCTTGCGATCGGTGCGGTTGCCCCAGTCGCGCTGCGTGGTCACCACCGCTTCCGCTACCGCCAGCGTATGTTCGAGCGGAATGTAGCCGAACTCGCTGGCCTGGCGCGCGTAGGTTTTCTTGTTGCCGTGTTCGATGGACAGCCCGCCGCCCACCAGCAGGTTGAAGCCTACCAGCTTGCCGTTTTCGGCGATCGCCACAAAGTTCATGTCGTTGGCGTGCAGATCGACGTCGTTCTGTGGCGGGATCACCACCGTGGTTTTAAATTTGCGCGGCAGGTAGGTCGGCCCCAGAATCGGTTCTTCGTCGGTGGTGGCCACCTTTTCCTGATCCAGCCACACCTCGGCGTAGGCGCGGGTGCGCGGCAGCAGGTGTTCGGAGATCTTCTTCGCCCACTCGTAGGCTTCCTGATGCAGCTCGGACTCCACCGGGTTGGAGGTGCACAGCACGTTGCGGTTCACGTCGTTGGCGGTCGCCAGCGCGTCCAGCCCCAGGCGGTTCAGCAGCTGGTGCACCGGTTTGACATTGCCTTTCAGGATGCCGTGAAACTGGAACGTCTGGCGGTTGGTGATGCGAATGCTGCCGTACAGCGTGCTCTCCTGCGCGAACTTGTCGATGCCCAGCCACTGCTGTGGGCTGATGACGCCGCCCGGCAGGCGGCAGCGCAGCATCATGGCGTGGCGCGGCTCCAGCTTCTGCTCGGCGCGTTCGGCACGAATGTCACGGTCATCCTGCTGGTACATGCCGTGAAAACGGATCAGCAGGAAGTTGTCGCCGTTGAAGCCGCCGGTCAGGCCGTCGTTCAAATCTTCGGCGATGGTGCCACGCAGGAAGTTGCTTTCCTTCTTCATGCGCTCCGCATCGGCCAGTTTGCCTTCGACTACCAAAGGCCCGGGGTGTTTATCACTCATCAGTAAACATCTCGCTGATAACGGCGCTCAAGGCGCAGCTCACTTAAAAATTCATCCGCCTGCTCGGTATCCATGCCACCGTGCTCGGCCACCAGTTCCAGTAATGTGTTTTCCACGTCTTTCGCCATGCGATTGGCATCGCCGCAGACGTAAATGTGCGCGCCTTCCTGAATCCAGCGCCACACTTCTGCGCCCTGTTCGCGCAGTTTGTCTTGTACGTATATTTTATGTTGCTGGTCACGGGACCAGGCCAGATCGATGCGGGTCAGCAGGCCGTCTTTCACGTAGCGCTGCCATTCGACCTGGTACAGGAAATCTTCGGTAAAGTGCGGGTTGCCGAAGAACAGCCAGTTCTTGCCGCCGGCGCCGTCGGCGTCGCGCTGCTGCATAAAGGCGCGGAACGGCGCGATGCCGGTGCCCGGGCCGATCATGATCACCGGCGCCTCCGGATTGGCCGGCAGGCGGAAGTTGTCGTTGTGCTCGATAAACACCCGCACGTCACCGTCTTCCTCCAGGCGATCCGCCAGGAAGCCGGAGGCGCCGCCGCTGCGGGCGCGCCCGTCGATGTCGTAACGCACCACGCCCACGGTGATGTGCACTTCGCTTTCGTTCTCCGCCTGCGAAGAGGCGATGGAGTACAGGCGCGGCGTCAGCGGACGCAGCAGCCCGACCAGCTGTTCGGCGCTCAGATCCGCCGGCGCCTGGCGCACCATGTCGACGATCGGCGTGTTGTGCGCATACTGCTGCAGCGCAGCCTTATCCGCCAACAGACCGATCAGCGTTTCGTCGCGCGACAGCGCGGCGTATTTATCGACGATCGGCGTGGTGTTCTGCGTCAGTTCGAAATGGCTGCGCAGCGCCTGCGCCAGCGGCAGGGTCTTCCCTTCCACCTCGACCGGCTCGTCGCCTTTCAGCCACAACAGCTGCACCAGTTCGTCCACCAGCGCCGGATCGTTGTCGAACCATACGCCGAGCGCATCGCCCGGCTGATAGCGCAGGCCGGAGTCGCCCAGATCGATCTCGATATGGCGCACGTCTTTATCCGACGCGCGGCCGGTAATTTTCTGCTTGACCGCCAGTTGGGCGGTGAGCGGTTGTTCCTTGCTGTACGGACTGCTGTCGATCAGGTCGACCGCGCCGCTGGCCAACACGCCCGGCGCAGCGCTTTCCGCCGGCGCGCGCGCCTTCAGCACCGACACCACCTGTTTGCGCCAGGCGGCGGCCAGCTCCTGGTACTCCACGTCGGCATCTACGCGCTCCACCAGGCGCTCGGCACCCAGCTCGGCCAGCTTGCCGTCGAAATCTTTACCTGACTGGCAGAAATTCTCATAAGAGGTGTCGCCTAACCCGAACACCGCAAACGCGGTGTCATTGAGCTTCGGCGCCTTCTTCGAGAACAGGAATTTATGCAGCGCCACCGCTTCTTCCGCCGGTTCGCCTTCCCCTTGTGTGGAGGCGACGATCACCAACAGGCGCTCTTGCGCTATCTGTTTGAACTTGTAGTCGCCGGCGCTGACCAACGTGGCGCTCAGATTGGCGGCCAACAGATCGTCGCGCAACTGCTCCGCCAGGCGGCGCGCATTGCCGGTCTGCGAAGCGGAAATGATGGTGATGGCGGCCGCAGCCGCAGGGGCGGCAGGCGCAATGGCCACGGCTCCGGGCTGTTGATTGACCATGCCCCAAAAATAACCGGACAGCCACGCCAGCTGCGTCGGCGAATAGTCGCCGATCGTCGCCTGTAAGCGCGCCAGCTGTTCGGGCGTCAGCGGGAGCAAAGATGTTGGAGGAGCCTGAGTCGTCATTGCTGTACTTATTTCCTATACTTAGCGCCTTTCCTGCCAGGCGCGCGCCAGTGCCAGTCGCTGTCTCTTCGCTGCGTCGGGTGTGCGGAAAAGATCAGGAGAGTTTGTAAGGTTACCGAGCAGAATAGCAACGATTAAATAAGGGATAGCAATAAATCATAACCAAAATGACTAAGCTGTTTTTCTGGTAAGGGATAACGCTTAAACCGTTAAACAAAGTTTTTTATCCAGATGAAAATAAAGCACTTTTTTTCATCATTTTTTCACCGTTCAACATTTCGGCTCATAACCCCAGCCGATAGGTGCCGCAGACACCAAACAAAAAAAGTGTTAACCGGGTGCGTTTGCCGTGGCGGTAGACCATACCGGTATAAATGGCAAGCAGGCGCGCTTTCCGGTACTATGCGGCGGTTTTTGAGTCAATGAGGCCGTAATAATGGCAACCACGCTGTTTAAAGATTTTCAGTTTGAAGCCGCACACCGTTTGCCGCATGTACCGGAGGGCCACAAATGCGGCCGTCTGCATGGGCATTCGTTTATGGTGCGTCTGGAAGTGACCGGTGACGTGGATCCCCACACCGGTTGGGTGATGGATTTCGCCGAGCTCAAGGCTGTGTTTTCCCCGATCTGGGAGCGGCTGGATCACCATTATCTGAACGATATTCCAGGATTGGAAAATCCCACCAGCGAAGTGCTCGCCGCCTGGATTTGGCAGCAGCTCAAGCCTCAGTTACCGGAACTGACTGCGGTGATGGTGAAAGAGACCTGTACGGCGGGATGCGTATATAAAGGTTGATGCCGTGAGGGTATGTGCAGATACCCTCACACTACCTCGCCTTGCAGATCCAGGTGCCGCGCCGCCCAGGGCCTTTCCGACAGGCTCAGCGCCATTCCCCCTCGATAGACAAACGTTTTGCTCTCGCCATCCTCAATGAACGCCGTCTCGTTTTCCATCGCCCGATAGCCGGCGCCGGTATAGTACTTTTCGCTTACCGCAAACAGTATGGAATACGCGATCCCTTTACTGCGCAAATAGTCATGCGCCTTCACCAGCATGTTTGCGGCCACGCCGCGGCGCCGATGCGTGTGTGCCACGGCCACCAGCCCGATGATGCCGATCACCTCGGCCTCACCGTCAATCAACACCGGCCGCTCATGCACCGCCAGTTGGCCGACGATCGCCTCGCCTTCCGTGGCGGTCACCAGACAAGCCGGCACCTGCCGCCAATAAAATCCGTCGGTTATCTCGGGGAAAGCGTCGGACAACAGCGAGCGAATCGACCGCAATTCCGCTTCCGTCACCGCCTCGAATGCACGCGATACAATTTTCACCGTAACTCCCGTCCCGTTCGAAGGCCTGCGGCCAATAAAAAACTCAGGCGATATTCAGATATTTGTGGGTCTGCATCGACAGCCGCCAATTGCGCGCAATGCAGGTTTCGATGCACAGGCGGGTCGCCTCTTCTTTCTGGCTGATCGGTTGCAGCGCGATAATCCGCGCCTTGTCATCCTGCAACGTCGCCAGCAGCGCATCCAGCGCCTCGATGTCGCGCTCGCGCGCCACCGGATGCTTCACCTCGTCAGCGCGCCGCAGCGCCTGATCCAGCACCTTCATGCCGCCGCGCATATTCACCTTGGGTGAAACCGTCACCCAGGTGTTGGCGGAGCAGCGAATTTCGTGGGTGCCGCTGGTCTCAATCTGGCAACGGTAGCCGTGCTGTTCGAACAGCTCGGTCAGCGGCGCCAGATCGTAAATGCAGGGTTCGCCGCCGGTGATCACCACATGACGCGCGGTGTAGCCTTGTTGGCGCATCACCGCCAACAGCTGCTCGGCGCTGGCATTGCCCCAGGCGTCGCTCTCTTCTGTTTTGACCAGGATCCGTTGCAGGTCGACTTCCCGATGGGCTTCCTTTTCCCAGGTATGTTTGGTATCGCACCAACTGCACCCTACCGGGCAGCCCTGCAGGCGGATGAAAATGGCCGGCACGCCGGTGAAAAAGCCTTCGCCCTGCAAGGTTTGGAACATCTCGTTGATCGGGTACTGCATCGGTTTCTCAATCTGGAAAAGTAAAAAGCGATTATCGCAGATTCCGGCCCGGCGACCAAACGGCCAAAATTGTATTAAATTTTATCCTCCGCGCCGCCATCAGCATATCTCACCGCCAATGGCGTTCATTTAATTTGTTAACCGGTCTTTGGCCTTTCATCGGCGGTGCAACCTGCTCCACAGAAAACAACACGCAGTTAACAAATAAGATAATTATATTTGACATAAAGCGCTGACGCGCAGATGTATATACAAGCAAACACAAGCCGAGCGCCAGTTTCGGCCACGTTCCATCACGACTACATCTGCGTTTAGAGGGTGCCATGACTCATTCCACCAGCGAGTTAAACATTCAACAGGCCATCGACGACAGCAAGTTTTCGCTGTTTCACTGGACCCTGATCATTCTCGGATTCCTGATCCTCGCCATCGACGGTTTCGATACCGCCGCCATGGGCTATATCGCCCCCTCGGTCGCCAAAGACTGGGGCATCGTCAAACAGGATCTGGGGCCGGTGCTGAGCGCCGCGCTGCTGGGGCTGTCGCTCGGCGCGCTGATCGCCGGGCCGATCTCCGACCGCATCGGCCGCAAGCGCGTGCTGGTGTTTTCCTGCCTGTTCTTCGGCCTGTCGAGTTTGGCCACCGCCTACGCCGGTTCGCTCAACAGCCTGACGCTGTGGCGCTTCCTCACCGGCCTTGGGCTGGGGGCGGCGATGCCCAACGCCATTACCTTGATCTCCGAATACGCGCCGCAGCGCTGCCGTTCGCTGGCGATCAACACCATGTACTGCGGCTTTCCGCTGGGCGCAGCCGGCGGCGGCGCCATTTCATCGTGGCTGATCCCGAGCTACGGCTGGCACAGTGTGCTGCTGCTCGGCGCCATTGCGCCGCTGGTATTGACGGTTCTGCTGATCCTGCTGCTGCCGGAGTCGGTTAAATATATGGTTAACCGCGGCCAGGATGCGGCGAAGATCAAGCGCATCGCGCAGCGCTTCGTTAGCCGGAGCCTCGACGGCGTGACGCGTTTTTATCTGTACGAAGAGAAGCTGGCGCAGACCAAGACCAGCGTCGGCCTGCTGTTCAGCCGCCCTTACCTGCTCGGCACGCTGATGCTGTGGCTGACCTACTTTATGGGGCTGGTGATCTACTACGTGTTGCTGAGCTGGATGCCAATCCTGATGCAGGGATTGGGCTATCAGTTGGAGCAATCGGCGATGCTCACCTCGCTGTTCACCTTCGGCGGCACGCTGGGCATCCTGGTGGCCGGCTGGTTGATGGACCGCTGGAATGCGCACAAAGTGGTCTCGAGCGGCTTTGTCGTCACCGCCCTGCTGATCGTGGCGATGGCCACCGAGGATAAACAGATCGTGCTGCTAGGCGCCTTCATCTTCCTGATGGGCGTCACCATGAACGGCGCGCAGTCCGGGCTGCAAACGCTGGCGGCGACATTCTACCCGACCCACAGCCGCGCCACCGGCATCGCCTGGATGCAGGGCATCGGCCGCTTCGGCGGCGTCGCCGGCACCATGATGGGCGCCCAACTGCTGGCCATGCAGTGGGAAGTGCAGAGCATCCTGATGTTCCTGTGCGTGCCGGCGCTGATCGCCGCCATCGCCACGGTGTGCAAGATGAGCCGCAAACCGACGCTGCAGCCGGCCGCCTGACCCTTGCAAGCCCGCCCACGGCGGGCTTTCTTCCTGCGGTGATAGGGCTTTTTTATTCTCCGCCGTCAACTGTAATCAGACTGTAAAAATATTGTGACTAGTCGCCCAAAAATGAGTCAATTTTAATTCATTTTTGCCGAACAGCTCACTTTTCTCCGGCTTTCCGTACCTGAGACCGGCGATAAAAAATCGCATATCAACCTGATATAAAAAGAAAATAACTTTTTCTTATGCCACTTTTCAGCGGCAACTGGTCAGTGTTGCATATGCTTGTACATACAAGTATATGTTAATAAGCCCTATGCATTGTTATGCCGTGGTACTCATCCCCACCGCGGCATGGAATCTGCACCGATACTGTTTGAGGAAACTGCTGTGACTACAAATAACAAAGTTCGCAATGTCGATGTACGCGCGCCACGCGGCACACAATTAAACGCAAAAAGCTGGCTGACCGAAGCGCCGTTACGCATGCTGATGAACAACCTCGATCCTGAAGTTGCGGAGAACCCACACGAGCTGGTGGTGTACGGCGGCATCGGCCGCGCCGCGCGCGACTGGGATTGCTACGACAAGATCGTCGAAACCCTGAAAACGCTGGAAGAAGACGAAACCCTGCTGGTGCAGTCCGGCAAACCGGTCGGCGTCTTCAAAACCCACAGCAACGCGCCACGCGTGCTGATCGCCAACTCCAACCTGGTGCCGCACTGGGCAACCTGGGAACACTTCAACGAGCTGGACGCCAAAGGCCTGGCGATGTACGGCCAGATGACCGCCGGCAGCTGGATCTACATCGGCAGCCAGGGCATCGTTCAGGGCACCTATGAAACCTTCGTTGAAGCGGGCCGCCAGCACTACGACGGCAGCCTGCAGGGGCGCTGGGTGCTGACCGCCGGTCTGGGCGGCATGGGCGGCGCGCAGCCGCTGGCCGCGACGCTGGCGGGCGCCTGCTCGCTGAACATCGAATGTCAGCAGAGCCGCATCGATTTCCGTCTGAAAACCCGCTACGTCGATGAGCAGGCCAAAGATCTGGACGACGCGCTGGCCCGCATCAAGAAATACACCTCAGAAGGCAAAGCCATCTCCATCGCTCTGTGCGGCAACGCAGCGGAAATCCTGCCTGAGCTGGTGCGCCGCGGCGTGCGCCCGGACATGGTCACCGACCAGACCAGCGCCCACGATCCGCTGAACGGCTACCTGCCGAAGGGCTGGAGCTGGGAAGAGTATCGCCAGCGCGCGCAAACCGAGCCGGCCAAAGTGGTCGCCGCCGCCAAGCAGTCGATGGCCGATCACGTCAAAGCCATGCTGGCGTTCCAGCAGATGGGCGTGCCAACCTTCGACTACGGCAACAACATTCGCCAGATGGCGAAAGAAACCGGCGTCGACAACGCCTTCGACTTCCCGGGCTTCGTGCCGGCCTACATCCGTCCGCTGTTCTGCCGCGGTATCGGGCCGTTCCGCTGGGCGGCGCTGTCCGGCGATCCGCAGGACATCTACAAAACCGACGCCATGGTGAAAGAGCTGATCCCGGATGACGAACACCTGCACCGCTGGCTGGACATGGCGCGCGAGCGCATCAGCTTCCAGGGCCTGCCGGCGCGCATCTGCTGGGTTGGCCTCGGCCAGCGCGCCAAGCTGGGCCTGGCGTTCAACGAGATGGTACGCCGCGGCGAACTGTCCGCCCCGATCGTCATCGGCCGCGACCACCTGGATTCCGGCTCCGTTTCCAGCCCGAACCGTGAAACCGAAGCGATGAAAGACGGTTCCGATGCGGTTTCCGACTGGCCGCTGCTGAACGCCCTGCTGAACACCGCCAGCGGCGCCACCTGGGTTTCCCTGCACCACGGCGGCGGCGTCGGCATGGGCTTCTCCCAACACTCCGGCATGGTGATCGTCTGCGACGGCACCGACGAGGCCGCCGAGCGCATCGCCCGCGTCTTGCACAATGACCCGGCTACCGGGGTCATGCGTCACGCCGACGCCGGTTACGATATCGCTATCGACTGCGCCCGCGAGCAAGGCCTGAACCTGCCGATGGTTGCCGCGACCCAAGGAGAAAAAGCATGAAAGCGCTGACTATTCGCCCGGGCAAACTGACGCTGGCCCAGCTACGCGACGTGTATCAACATCCGGTGACGCTGACGCTGGACGACAACGCCTACGGCCCTATCCAACAGAGCGTGGCCTGCGTGGAACGCATCGTTGAAGAAAACCGCACCACTTACGGCATCAACACCGGGTTTGGCCTACTGGCTTCGACCCGCATCGCCCGCGACGATTTGGAAAACCTGCAGCGTTCGATCGTGCTGTCACACGCCGCCGGCGTGGGCGAGCCGACCGACGACAACCTGGTGCGCCTGATCATGGTGCTGAAGATCAACAGCCTGTCGCGCGGCTTCTCCGGCATTCGTCTGGAAGTCATTCAGGCGCTGATCGCGCTGGTCAACGCCGAAGTTTATCCACATATTCCGCTGAAAGGCTCAGTCGGCGCCTCCGGCGACCTGGCGCCGCTGGCGCACATGAGCCTGGTGTTGCTGGGCGAAGGCCAGGCGCGCCATCAGGGCCAATGGCTGCCGGCGACCGAAGCGCTGGCCAAAGCCGGCCTGAAACCGCTGACGCTGGCGGCGAAAGAGGGCCTGGCGCTGCTGAACGGCACCCAAGTCTCCGCCGCCTTCGCGCTGCGCGGCCTGTTCGATGCCGAAGATCTGTTCGCCGCGGCGACCGTGGCGGGCAGTCTGACGGTGGAAGCGGCGCTGGGCTCTCGCAGCCCGTTCGATGCGCGTATCCACGAGGTGCGCGGCCAGCGCGGCCAGATCGACGCCGCCCTCGCCTACCGCCACCTGCTCGGCGCGCGCAGCGAAGTCTCCGACTCGCACCGCAACTGTGAAAAAGTGCAGGATCCTTACTCCCTGCGCTGCCAGCCACAGGTGATGGGCGCCTGCCTGACGCAGATCCGCCAGGCCGCCGAGGTGCTGGAAATCGAAGCCAACGCCGTCTCCGATAACCCGCTGGTGTTCGCCGAACAGGGCGACGTGCTGTCCGGCGGCAACTTCCACGCCGAACCGGTAGCGATGGCCGCCGATAACCTGGCGCTGGCGTTTGCCGAAATCGGTTCGCTGTCCGAACGCCGCATCTCGCTGATGATGGACAAACACATGTCGCAACTGCCGCCGTTCCTGGTGGAAAACGGCGGCGTGAACTCCGGCTTCATGATCGCCCAGGTCACCGCCGCGGCGCTGGCCAGCGAAAACAAAGCGCTGGCGCATCCGTCGAGCGTCGACAGCATCCCGACCTCCGCCAACCAGGAAGACCACGTCTCCATGGCGCCGGCCGCCGGTCGCCGCCTGTGGAGCATGGCGGACAACGTGCGCGGCATTCTGGCGGTCGAATGGCTGGCCGCCTGCCAGGGCCTGGATTTCCGCAACGGCCTGAAGACCTCGGAAGGTCTGGAGCAGGCGCGCCGTCTGCTGCGCGAGCATGTCAGTTTCTACGACAAGGATCGTTTCTTCGCCCCCGACATTGAAGCCGCCAGCCAACTTTTGGCGGCCGGTCACCTGACATCGCTGCTGCCTGCGGCGCTGCTGCCTAGCCAGGCATAATCATCACACACTGAATCACGCAGTTTGTTCTGCCCCGCCGGGTGCATTCCACCCGGCGCGGGCAGCGCGTGCCTGTTCGGCAAACACTTAACGGGAAACAACATGCGTAACGAAACGACACAACTCAGACGCGGACTAAACGCGCGGCATATCCGTTTCATGGCTCTCGGCTCGGCGATCGGCACCGGCCTGTTCTATGGCTCCGCCGGCGCCATCCAGCTGGCCGGCCCGGCCGTGCTGCTGGCCTACCTGGTGGGCGGCGCGGCGGTGTTCATGGTGATGCGCGCGCTGGGTGAAATGGCGGTACACCAGCCGGTTTCCGGCTCGTTCGGCCACTACGCCAGCCACTACCTCGGCCCGCTGGCCGGGTTCCTCACCGGCTGGACCTACACCTTTGAAATGGTGATCGTCGCCCTGGCGGACGTCACCGCCTTCGGCATCTATATGGGGCTGTGGTTCCCGGACGTCGCTCAGTGGGTTTGGGTGCTCAGCATCATCCTGTTTATTGGCGCGCTCAACCTGTGCAGCGTCAAGGTCTTCGGCGAGCTGGAGTTCTGGCTGTCGCTGGTCAAGGTCGCCGCCATCGTGGCGATGATCGTCGGCGGTGCGGCGGTGATGCTGTTCGGTTTCGGGCAAACCCAACACGCCACCGGTATCAGCAACCTGTGGCAACACGGCGGCTTTATGCCTAACGGCTTCGGCGGCGTGGTCGCGTCATTAGCGGTGGTGATGTTCGCCTTCGGCGGCATCGAGATCATCGGCATTACCGCCAGCGAGGCGAAAGACCCCGCCAAAGTGCTGCCGAAGGCGATCAACGCCGTACCGGTGCGCATCCTGCTGTTTTACGTGCTGACGCTGACGGTGCTGATGGCGATCTATCCGTGGAACAGTATCGGCCAGAACGGCAGCCCGTTCGTCGAGATTTTCAGCAACCTTGGCATCAGTTCCGCCGCCAACGTGCTGAACGTGGTGGTGATCACCGCGGCCATTTCGGCCATCAACAGCGACATCTTCGGCGCCGGCCGCATGATGTACGGCATGGCGCAGGACGGCCAGGCGCCGCGCAGCTTCACCAAACTGACCGCCAGCGGCGTGCCGTGGATGACGGTGCTGGTGATGTCACTCGCCCTGCTGCTGGCGGTGGTGCTCAACTACCTGATCCCGGAGAAGGTCTTCATGATCATCGCCTCGATCGCCACCTTCGCCACCGTCTGGGTGTGGCTGATGATCCTGCTGTCGCAGATCGTCATGCGCCGCACGCTGTCGCCGGAAGAAACTCGTCAGTTGAGCTTCCCGGTGCCGTGGTGGCCGGTGGCGCCGGCATTGGCGACCGCCTTTATGGCGTTCGTCATCGGCCTGCTCGGCTACTTCGAAGAGAGCCGCATCGCGCTGTACGTCGGGCTGGTGTGGATCGCTTTACTCACCGTGGCTTACTGGCTGTGGGTGCGCAAAAAAGGCGGCGGCTCGCCGGTGACCGCGGCGACGCAACAGATGTAACGCCCGCTGTTGATAAAACCCGCTGCGGCGGGTTTTTTTATTGCGCTTGCGCCAGCGCCTGCAGGATATCGGCCTGCAGATCGTCAAACGCCTCCAGCCCGGCGGACAGCCGCACCAGCCCCTCGCTGATGTGGTGCCGTTTCCGCTCTTCCGGCGTGTAGGCCGAGTGCGTCATGCTGGCCGGGTGTTGCGCCAGGCTTTCGCAATCGCCCAGGCTGACCGCGCGCAAAATGAGCTGCAGCGCATTGAGGAAGCGAATGCCTGCACGCATGCCGCCCCGCAGTTCAAACGCCAGCATGCCGCCGGGGCGCGCCATTTGCCGCTGCGCCAACGCATGCTGCGGGAAGTTCGCCAGGCCGGGGTAATACACCCGCTCGACCGCCGGATGCTCCGCCAACATCTCTGCCAGGCGCTGCGCGTTATCGCAATGACGTTCCATGCGCAGCGGCAAGGTTTTCATCCCACGCAGCACCAGCGCGGCATCCTGCGCCGACAGTACCGCCCCGTTCATGTCCTTTAGCCCCTCCAGACGGATCGCCTCGGCCAACGCCTGGCGCGTCACCGCTATCCCGGCCAAGAGATCGCCGTGCCCGCCGAGGTACTTGGTCGCCGAGTGCACCACGATATCGGCACCTAACGCCAAGGGCCGCTGTAGATAGGGCGTGCAGTAGGTATTGTCCACCAGCAGCAGCGCCTGATGCCGATGGGCGATCTCCGCTACGGCGGCGATATCGACCAAGCGCATATTGGGATTGGCCGGGGTTTCGCAATACACCAGTCGGGTATGCGGACCCATGGCCGACGCTAGCCGCTCCGGCCGGGTCAGGTCAACGTGGGTTATCTTGACGCCGAAGCGTGCCAAGCCATGATGAAAGTAGCTGAAGGTACAGCCATAGACGGTTTCATCGACAATCAGCTCATCGCCCGGTCTGAGCAGCGTCCAGCAACACGCGGTGATCGCCCCCATACCGGAAGCGAACGCCACCGCCGCCTCCCCCTCCTCCAGGTTGGCGATGCGTTGCTCGAGCAGGGTTAACGTCGGATTGGCGATGCGCGAATAAAAGTACCCCGGCTCGGTGCCGGCAAAGCAGGCACCGCCGTATTCCGCGGTGGGAAAAGCAAACGTAGAGCTCATAAACACCGGCGGAGACAGTGCCCCCTGATACCGCTGCGGATCGTAGCCGTAATGAATAGCCCGGGTGGCAAAGTCGTGGCCAACTGCTGTAGCGGACATAACACAACTCCTTACCTGAGTGGGTGAAGCTTAATTCGTTGATTCATCCGAAAGGGCCGGCGGCAATGCGCTGTCTCGCGTGCGCTGGCCGATGATTTGTAAAGTACGCAGCAGCAGCGTCAACCCCAGCAGGGTATCCGGCTGCTTCAGCAAGGCGTACAGCGCGCGAAAACTGGCCGGCGGAGGATTCAATTGCAGCTCGCTGTGCGCCATCTGCAACGCAGTCCCCCCCTCCCAACCGACCGTAACCAGCCCTTCAAACACGCCGGCCAGTTTCTCCACCAGCGCGTTGTCGGCGATATCCACCACGTCCGACAACAGCGACAACAGATCGACCACGTTATCCAACCGCCCGCCCGCCAGCAGCGGCTGCAATTTCTCGAGCAACGCCGCCAATGATTGCAGGTCCGCCGCATGCACCGTGCTTTCCGTCATATCAGCCCCCTTACCGTGGCCCAGTAAAGGCCGCGGTTAAACCCATTACGCAGCATGCCGCCTACCTTGGTGGCGGGCGTTGGCAGTACGTCATGCCGGTAGTCGTAGACCAGCGGCATGCCGGCATTCAGCCCCATTTGCGCGACCGCCTGCACCTTGCCATCGTAATGGCTCACGGGCTGGCCCAGCCGCATTTCCGCCACGATGTTGTCGGCAATGACCGGCGCCTGATTATGGCAAGAGCCGCCGGCCTTGCTGACCGGCAAATCCACGGTATCGCCGATCACATATACGCCCTGCTGGCCGTAGACCTGCAGCGTTTGATGATCGGTTGGCAGCCAGCCTTCGCCGTTTTGACTCTCGCTCAACCCGGTATTGCGCACCGCCTCGACTGCGCGAATCGGCGGCGTTGCCATCAGAATGTCGAACGGCTGTTCTTCCCCTTCGGCGGAATAGGCGATGTTACGCTGGGCGTCTACCCGGCTGAGGGTAAACCCACGCTGGTGGCGAATGTCGCGCGCGGCAAAAATGGCGGGCAGCGCTTCGCCGGTCGGCCGCTGCAAAAACAGGCAGTTGCGCAGCAGTTGGGAAATGGTCGGGTAGGTGTACACAATCTCTACCGCCTTGCGCACGCCGCGCCGCCGCAGGTAGTCGTCCAGCATCAAGGTGGTTTCGATCGGCGCAATGCCGCACTGATGGGGCACGTTGGGCGTTTCGGGGAAGGACACGGTGATGAAAATTCGGCCTTTTTCGATCGTCGCCAGCTTATGCGCCAGCCGCCTGGCGGCCTGATACTGATAAAAATGATCGCCCGCCTGCGCCAATCCTTCGATGCGTTCTGGCCAAGGGACACAGCCGGTAGCAAAGACCAGAAAGTCATAGGAATAAATTTTACCGCTTTGCGTAGCTATACTTCGCTGTTTTAAATCGAAAGATTGCGCTTTATCAACAATAAACTGTATTTCAGGCCGCAATAAACTCCGCTGTGAACGCGTGAGCTCTTGCTTGAAAAAAGCATTGAACGCCACATACATAAACGCCGGCTTGTAATAATGCAGCGGCGAATCCGATATCATTAATAACTCGACTTTATTATTAATAATCTCTTGGTGTAATTTTGCGGCCAATAAATTGGCCAGGATGGTGCCGCCGGTTCCACCGCCGATAATGATGATTCGCTGTCGCATCAAGCCCCCGCTCAACCGGCCAGCAAGCCGGCAGTATTAAGGTATGGTGATGATGAAGTTCTACGGCAGAACGGCGAGAAATAAACTGCCTTATTGGCAGTCTAGTAACGAATAGTTATAAAGCAAATAAAATGGGAATATAAAAACGGGAAAGAGAGATATCGGAATAAATTTACCCCGTTAAAAACTACCGTTTTTAATAAATAACTACTGGTTAATATATCGGTTATAGCCACAAAAAAACCCGCCGCAGCGGGTTTTTATTTAACAACCGAATCGGTCGAACTTACTGGCCTTTAACTTCTTTCAGGCCGTTGAATGGCGCACGGTCACCCAGCGCTTCTTCGATACGGATCAGTTGGTTGTATTTAGCAACGCGGTCAGAACGGCTCATGGAGCCGGTTTTGATCTGGCCAGCCGCAGTCCCTACCGCCAGGTCGGCGATGGTCGCGTCTTCGGTTTCACCGGAACGGTGAGAGATCACCGCGGTGTAACCAGCGTCTTTCGCCATCTTGATTGCAGCCAGCGTTTCGGTCAGAGAACCGATCTGGTTGAATTTGATCAGGATGGAGTTAGCGATGCCTTTCTCGATGCCTTCTTTCAGGATCTTGGTGTTGGTCACGAACAGGTCGTCGCCCACCAGCTGAATTTTGTCGCCCAGCACTTTGGTCTGGTAAGCGAAGCCCGCCCAGTCAGATTCATCCAAGCCGTCTTCGATAGACACGATTGGGTACTGTTTGGTCAGCTCTTCCAGGAAGTGAGTGAACTCTTCGGAAGTGAAGGCTTTATTGCCTTCGCCGGCCAGCACGTATTTACCGTCTTTGTAGAATTCGGAAGCCGCGCAGTCCATCGCCAGAGTAACGTCTTTGCCCAGCTCGTAGCCCGCCGCTTTTACCGCTTCAGCGATAACGGCCAGCGCTTCGGCGTTGGAACCCAGGTTTGGCGCGTAGCCGCCTTCGTCGCCCACGGCGGTGTTCATGCCTTTGGCTTTCAGAACTTTCGCCAGGTGGTGGAACACTTCAGAACCGATGCGCACCGCTTCTTTCAGGGTCTTCGCGCCAACCGGCTGAATCATGAATTCCTGAATGTCGACGTTGTTGTCAGCGTGCTCGCCGCCGTTGATGATGTTCATCATCGGCAGTGGCATGGAGAATTTGCCTGGGGTGCCGTTCAGTTCAGCGATGTGCTCATACAGCGGCATGCCTTTAGAGGCTGCGGCCGCTTTCGCTGCTGCCAGGGAAACCGCCAGAATGGCGTTGGCGCCGAAGTTGGATTTGTTTTCGGTGCCGTCCAGATCAATCATGATCTTGTCGATGTTCGCCTGGTCTTTGGCATCTTTACCCAGTACTGCCTGAGCAATCGGACCGTTTACTGCAGCAACGGCTTTCAGTACGCCTTTACCCAGGAAACGAGACTTGTCACCGTCACGCAGTTCCAGCGCTTCGCGGGAACCGGTAGAAGCACCTGACGGCGCGGCAGCCAAGCCGACGAAACCGCCTTCCAGATGAACTTCGGCTTCAACAGTCGGGTTACCGCGGGAGTCGATGATTTCACGACCGATGACTTTAACGATTTTGGACATTAGGTTTTCCTCAGTACAAGTTAAACTAAAACTCCAGACAAACAGCGCGCGGTTCTCACCGCGCGCCGCCCACCAAATATTTTATTTCACCTGGCGCTTCTGATGCTCGCCTGCGGCTTTCACGAAGCCGGCGAACAGCGGATGCCCATCACGCGGCGTAGACGTAAATTCCGGGTGGAACTGACAGGCTACAAACCACGGGTGATTCGGCAGTTCAATGATCTCGACCAGCTTGTTGTCGGCGGAACGACCGGCGACACGCAGCCCTGCGGCTTCGATCTGCTTCAACAGCATGTTGTTAACTTCGTAACGGTGACGATGACGCTCGACAATGGTCGGTTCGCCGTACAGCTGACGCACCAGGCTGTTGTCGCTCAGGTTGCACTGTTGGCCACCTACGCGCATCGTGCCGCCCAAATCGCTTTCTTCGCTGCGCACTTCGACGTTGCCGTCTTCGTCGCGCCATTCGGTGATCAACGCCACCACCGGGTACTTACAGTCTGGCATAAACTCGGTGGAGTTGGCGTTTTCCATGCCGGCCACGTTGCGAGCGAACTCCATCAACGCCACCTGCATGCCCAGGCAAATGCCCAGGTAAGGAATGTTGTTCTCGCGCGCATAGCGCGCGGTCATCACTTTGCCTTCCACGCCGCGGTAGCCGAAGCCGCCCGGGATCAGGATCGCATCCAGCCCTTTCAGCACTTCCACGCCGCGGGTTTCTACGTCCTGCGAGTCGATCAGCTTGATGTTCACGGTCAGACGGTTTTTCAGCCCGCCGTGTTTCAGCGCTTCGATCACCGACTTGTAGGCATCCGGCAGCTCAACGTATTTGCCGACCATTCCGATGGTCACTTCGCCGCCCGGATTGGCTTCTTCGTAGATCACCTGTTCCCATTCGGCCAGGTTGGCTTCCGGTGCGTTCAAGCTGAATCGTTTACAAATATAATCGTCCAGCCCCTGAGATTTCAATAGGCCTGGGATTTTATAAATAGAATCAACGTCTTTCAGAGAGATAACCGCTTTTTCCGGCACGTTACAGAAAAGCGCGATTTTCGCGCGTTCGTTAGCAGGAACCGCGCGATCGGAACGGCAAATCAGCACATCAGGCTGAATACCGATGGAAAGCAGCTCTTTTACGGAATGCTGGGTCGGCTTGGTTTTCACTTCGCCCGCCGCCGCCATGTAAGGCACCAGCGTCAGGTGCATGTACAGGGTGTGCTCGCGGCCCACTTCCACCGCCATCTGACGGATGGCTTCGAGGAACGGCAGCGATTCGATATCGCCGACGGTGCCGCCGATTTCCACCAGCACCACATCGTGGCCTTCGCCGCCTTCGATGATGCGTTCTTTGATCGCGTTGGTGATGTGCGGAATGACCTGCACGGTCGCGCCCAGATAGTCGCCGCGGCGTTCTTTACGCAGCACGTCGGAGTAGATGCGGCCGGTGGTGAAGTTGTTGCGACGCGACATTTTGGTGCGGATGAAGCGCTCGTAGTGACCCAAATCCAGATCGGTTTCTGCGCCGTCTTCGGTGACGAAAACTTCCCCATGCTGAATCGGGCTCATGGTGCCCGGATCCACGTTGATGTACGGGTCCAGTTTCATGATGGTAACGTTGAGGCCACGGGCTTCAAGAATAGCCGCCAGAGAGGCTGCGGCAATGCCTTTACCCAGAGAGGATACGACCCCGCCGGTCACAAAAATATAATTAGTTGTCATGCTGAACCTGAGAGTTTAGGTTTAAAGACGATGGAAGAACCAGGACGGGAAAGTAGTATACCCGAACCTCTCCTGACCTACAAACGATCGTTTTGCTGTCCATCATCTCGGCCGCCCTCCCGTGTTCATCAGGGTTTACTCCGCCGGCGCCGCCTAAACCCTCTAGGAAATACAAAGAGTTAGCGGAGAAAATTTCTTTTTACCGCCCCTATCGAGCGATAAAACGCCTTAGATTTCAGTTTGTTGGCCTTTTGCTGCCGACTGCAGCCCTGCGCCTGTGACCTGACCGTAAGCTTAACCGTTTCAGCCTGAGTGAACCTTGTTTGCGATCAACATTGTCGTTGCAGCGATTCAACTTTCCTTGCGCTTCACCTGCTGCCAGGCGTCTTCCATCTGCTCCAGCGTGGCGTCTTCAAGCCGCAGCCCGCGTTGCTGGACGATCGCCTCCACCTCCCGGAAGCGGCGTTCGAACTTGCGGTTCGCCGCCTGCAGCGCGTTCTCGGCCTTGTGGCCCAAATGGCGCGACAGGTTCACGGTGGCGAACAGCAGATCACCGATCTCCTCTTCCAGCTTGCTCTCATCGACCACCGCCTGGCGGGCTTCGTGCATCACTTCGTCGATCTCTTCATACACTTTGTCCAGCACCGGCCCCAGCGTGTTCCAGTCGAAGCCGACCGAGGCGCAGCGTTTTTGGATCTTGTGCGCCTTCATCAACGCCGGCAGCGCCTGTGGAATGTCGTCCAGCACCGAGTGCAGCGCTTTTTCGGCGCGCTCGCCGGCCTTCAGCTGCTCCCAGCGCGCCGCCACGGCTTCGCTGTCTCCGCCCTCGGCGTCGCCGAAGATGTGCGGATGTCGGCGCTCCAGCTTGTCGCTGATGGCGGTGCACACCTCATCAAAATCGAACAGCCCCTGCTCCTGCCCCATCTGGGCGTAGAACACCACCTGGAACAGCAAGTCGCCCAGCTCGTCGCGCAGATCGGCGTAGTCCTGCCGTTCGATGGCGTCCAGCACTTCGTAAGTCTCTTCCAACGTATAAGGCGCAATGGTGGCGAAGGTTTGCTTGCGGTCCCACGAGCAGCCGAGCTGCGGGTCGCGCAGCGTTTTCATGATGTTCAGCAGACGCTGCAGCGGAGTGGATTGGGTCATAAAAAATCTCTGAGAAAGAATGGGGGCGCAGGGGAGCGCCCGCAGAGTTCATGGATTTCGGGCCGCATCCGCTATCGATACGGCCCGAAAGGCGATATGGGCTTAGTTGCCGTGCAAACGCTTGGCGTCTATCACGTCCGGCAGCTGATTCAATTTCGCCAGTACCCGGCTCAACACCTGCTGGTTGTAGATTTCGATATCCATGTCGATAGTGGCCAACTGCTTCTTGGTATCGCTGCGGCTGGCGACGCCCAGCACGTTGACCTTTTCGTTGGCCAGAATGGTGGTGATATCGCGCAGCAGCCCGCTGCGATCGTTGGCCATCACGCGCACCACCAGCGAATAACCGCTGGAGTAGCTTTCGCCCCACACCGCATCGACGATGCGCTCCGGCGCATGCGATTGCAGATCGACCAGCTGATCGCAGTCCGCACGGTGGATCGAAATACCGCGCCCCTGGGTAATAAAACCGACGATGTCGTCGCCCGGGATCGGCTGGCAGCAGCGGGCGATGTGGTGCATCAGGTTGCCCACGCCCTCCACCACCACGCGGCCGTTATCCTTGTTGCGGGTCGGCGGCGGCGCTTTCTGCTGCACCAGCTGGCGCAGCGCCTCGCGATCCTGCTCTTCGGCGCTCGGCTTATTGAACTTGCCCTGTAGGTAATTCACCATCTGGTTCAGGCGAATGTCCCCGCCGCCGATCGCCGCCAACACCTCGTCCAGCGAGTTCATGTTGTAGCGCGGGATCAACAGCTTCTCAGCCTCTTTCAGGCTGATGCCGAGATGCTCCAGTTCGTTGTCCAGCATCTGGCGGCCGGCGAGAATGTTCTTGTCGCGATCCTGCTTGCGGAACCAGTTGTGGATCTTCGAGCGCCCGCGGCTGGTGGTCACGTAGCCCAGGTTCGGGTTCAGCCAGTCGCGGCTCGGGTTTGGCTGTTTCTGGGTGATGATCTCAATCTGATCGCCCATCTTCAGCTGATAGGTAAACGGCACGATGCGGCCGCCGATCTTGGCGCCGATGCAGCGGTGACCGACGTCGCTGTGAATGTGGTAAGCGAAATCGAGCGGCGTGGAGCCGGCCGGCAGATCCACCACGTCGCCTTTCGGGGTAAAGACATAGACCCGATCGTCGAACACCTGGCTGCGCACTTCGTCGAGCATTTCGCCGGAGTCCGCCATCTCTTCCTGCCAGGCGATGAGCTTACGCAGCCAGGCGATGCGCTCTTCGTAGCCGGAGCGCACGGTCACGCCCGCGCCCTCTTTGTACTTCCAGTGTGCGGCCACGCCCAGCTCGGCGTCTTCATGCATTTGCCGGGTGCGGATCTGAATCTCGACGGTTTTGCCGCGCGGCCCCAGCACCACGGTGTGGATCGACTGGTAGCCGTTGGGTTTCGGGTTGGCGACGTAGTCGTCGAACTCGTCCGGCAGGTGGCGGAAGTGGGTATGCACGATGCCCAACGCCGCGTAGCAATCCTGTAGACGCTCCGCCACGATGCGCACCGCGCGCACGTCGAACAGTTCGTCAAACGCCAGGTGCTTTTTCTGCATCTTGCGCCAGATGCTGTAGATGTGTTTCGGCCGGCCGTAAATCTCCACCCGAATGCCTTCTTTGGCCATCTCGGCGCGCAGCCCGGCGACGAAGTCGTCGATGAACTGTTCGCGATCGATGCGGCGCTCATGCAACAGCTTGGCGATGCGCTTGTATTCTTCCGGGTGCAGGTAGCGGAAGCAGAAATCTTCCAGCTCCCACTTCAGTTGGCCGATGCCGAGCCGGTTAGCCAGCGGGGCGTAGATGTTGGAACACTCTTTCGCCGCCAGCACACGTTCGTCTTCCGGCGCGTCTTTCACCTCGCGCAGGTGGGCGATACGTTCCGCCAGCTTGATGACCACGCAGCGGAAATCCTCCACCATCGCCAACAGCATGCGGCGCACGTTGTCGACCTGTTCGGAGGCCATCGAGTCGTTTTGGGTGGCTTTCAGTTGACGAATGGCGTCCATGTCGCGCACGCCGTGCACCAGCGCGACGATGCCATTGCCGAACGCTTCGGTCAGGGTCTCTTCCTGCACGATGCCGGCGTCCACCAGCGGGAACAACAGCGCGGCGCGCATACTGTCGTTGTCCATGCTCAGCGTCGAGAGGATTTCCACCATCTCCAGGCCGCGCCACAGCAGCAGCGAGGCGTCGGGATGGTTTTGGGTCTGCTGCTCACAATAACGCCAGGTTGCGGCCAATCGCTCACATGACTGCGGGTTGGGTAGCCCCAAGCCGGCGATCCACTCATCGAGAGCGAACTCACCCGCCGTATTCAGATGTGCACTTCTTACCGCAACCATAACTTCTCCCTACTTTGCAGCGACCTCTGGCGCGCGCTCGTTGATAAACAGCGCCATTGATTCAAGATGCCCCGTGTGCGGAAACATATCCAACATCCGCACGCGCGCAAGACGATAACCGGCGTTCAACAGCACTTTGCTGTCGCGAGCCAGCGTGGTGGGGTTACAGGAAACATACACCACCCGCGCCGGCGCCAGTTTTACAATGTGTGACATCACCCCGGCCGCACCGGCGCGGGCGGGATCCAGCATCACCTTATCAAACCCTTGTGCTGCCCAAGGTTGCCGCTCAACGTCGTCCTCCAGATTCTCATGGAAGAACGACGCATTATTCAGCTTATTCTTATGTGCATTATATTGCCCATTCGCTACCAGCGTGGCAACACCTTCGATGCCCACCACCGCAGCGGCGCGGCGCGCCAGCGGCAGGGTGAAATTCCCCATGCCGCAGAACAGGTCCAGCACCCGATCATTGGGTTGAATGTCGAGCCATTCAAGGGCCTGCGCCACCATTTGTTGGTTTACGGCGTCATTGACCTGAATAAAGTCGCGCGGACTGAAGTCTAAGCGTAGCCCGTCAACCTGATAATACGGCGTTTCACCGCACAGTTTTTCCACGCGGTCGCTGTCCGGCGCCAGATAAACAGCGACGTTTTCCCGCTCGCCAAACGCCAACAGCGCCTGGCGATCCGCCTCTTTCAGGGCATCGAGATGGCGCAGCACCAGCAGCGGGCCGTTATCCGCCAGCACCAGCTCCACATGCCCCAGCCGCCGCACCGCCTGCAGCCCGCTCAGGCAGGCGCGCACCGGCGCCAGCAGCTGTTCCAGCTCCGGGCGCAGCACCGGGCAGTGCTCCACCGCTACCAGCTCGCTGGAGGCCGCCTGTCGAAACCCCATCATCAGGCGCTGCAACTTCGGCTGCCACGCCAGGCTCAGGCGGGCGCGGCGGCGATAACCGTATTCCGGGCCGGCGATCACCGGTTCCTGCTGCGGGGTCACCCCGGTTTCGCGGGCGATCATGCGCACCAGCGCCGCCGCCTTGCTCTGCTGCTGCAGTGCCTCATCCGCATGCTGCTGCTGGCAGCCGCCGCACACGCCGAAATGCGGACAGCGCGGTGCCACCCGCTGCGGGCTGCGGCTCAGCAGGCGCTTGAGCTTGCCTTTGGCGAACTGGCGCTTGTCTTCGGTCAGCTGGATTTCCGCCTGCTCGCCCGGCAATACGCCCGGCACGAACACCGCTTTGCCGTCGTGGCGCGCCACGCCCTGGCCGAAAGGATCGAGATCGCTCACCGTCACGGTGAAGATTTGTGAGCTCTGCCGGGTCGTCACGCGGCGTTTGGGAGAGTAGAATTGCGCCATATTTGTCGATTGTGTGCTGGTTCATTAAGCTAGTGTCAGCTGTCAATTCTCCCACATTGGAATCCCATGACCAAATACAGCCTGCGTGCGCGCATGATGATCCTGATTCTGGCCCCGACCTTGCTGATTGGTTTGCTGCTCAGCACCTTCTTCGTGGTGCACCGCTATAACGAGCTGCAGGAGCAATTGGTCGACGCCGGCGCCAGCATCATCGAGCCGCTGGCGGTGGCCAGCGAGTACGGCATGACGTTCCGCAGCCGCGAATCGGTCAGGCAGTTGGTCAGCCTGTTGCACCGCCGCCATTCGGACATCGTGCGTTCGATCACCGTGTTCGATGCACAGAACAATTTGTTCGTTACCTCTAATTATCACCACAACTTCGCTCAGCTGCAGCTGCCGAAAGGCGTGCCGTTGCCCACCGAGCTGATGCTCACCCGACGCGGCGATTCGCTGATCCTGCGCACGCCGATCCTGTCGGAAAATCAGTATCCGGATGAAACCGCCGACGGCGGCAGCCACCCCGACAACAACCTGGGCTATGTGGCGATCGAGCTGGATCTGCAGTCGGTGCGGCTGCAGCAGTATAAAGAGGTGTTCGTCTCCACCCTGCTGTTGCTGCTGTGCATGTGCATCGCCATCCTGTTCGCTTACCGGCTGATGCGCGACGTGACCGGCCCGATCCGCAATATGGTGAACACCGTCGACCGCATCCGCCGCGGCCAGCTCGACAGCCGCGTGGAGGGCTACATGCTCGGCGAGCTGCACATGCTGAAGAACGGCATCAACTCGATGGCGATGTCGCTTACCGCCTATCACGAAGAGATGCAGCAGAACATCGATCAGGCCACGTCTGACCTGCGTGAAACGCTGGAGCAGATGGAGATCCAGAACGTCGAGCTGGATCTGGCGAAAAAACGCGCGCAGGAGGCGGCGCGCATCAAGTCCGAATTCCTGGCCAACATGTCGCACGAGCTGCGTACCCCGCTCAACGGCGTGATCGGTTTTACCCGCCAGATGCTGAAAACCGATCTGAGCGCAACCCAAACCGATTATTTGCAGACCATCGAACGCTCGGCCAACAACCTGCTGACCATCATCAACGATGTGCTGGACTTCTCCAAGCTGGAGGCCGGCAAGCTGGTGCTGGAGCATATTCCGTTCGCCCTGCGCGAAACGCTGGACGAAGTGGTGGTGCTGCTGGCCCCCAGCGCCCACGACAAAGGGCTGGAGCTGACGCTGGATGTGCACAACGACGTGCCGGAGCAGGTGATCGGCGACTCGCTGCGCCTGCAGCAAATCATCACCAACCTGCTGGGGAACGCCATCAAGTTCACCGAAACTGGCAATATCGATATCCGCGTCGAGCTGCGCAAACAGCTGGATCGCCGGGTGGAAGTGGAAGTGCAGATCCACGACACCGGCATCGGCATCTCCGAACGCCAGCAGTCGCAGCTGTTCCAGGCATTCCGTCAGGCAGACGCCAGCATCTCCCGCCGCCACGGCGGCACCGGGCTAGGGTTGGTGATCACGCAAAAGCTGGTGAAGGAGATGGGCGGCGACATCTGCTTCCACAGCCAGCTGAATCGCGGCTCGACCTTCTGGTTCCACATCACGCTGGATCTGAACGAGGGCATGCTGTCGCTGGCGCCGAGCCTGCCGGATCTGAACGGCAAAACGCTGGCCTATATCGAGTCCAACCCGACGGCGGCACAGGCGACGCTCAACATGCTCAGCGTCACGCAGCTGGTGATCACCCACTCGCCGACGCTGGGCCAGCTGCCGTCAGGCCATTACGATTTCCTGCTGGCCGGCGTGCCGATCCCGTTCCGCGACAACATGGCGCAGCATCAGGACAAATTGTTGGCCTCGCTGAAGCTGGCCGATCGGGTGATTCTGGCGCTGCCGTGCCAGGCGCAGATCGACGCCGAACTGCTCAAGCAACAAGGTGCGCTTGGCTGCCTGATCAAGCCTATCACCAGCACGCGTCTGTTCCCGCTGCTGAGAATGGAGACGCCCGATCGGCTCGCCGCCCCACCTGAGCGTAAACGTCTGCCGCTGACGGTGATGGCGGTGGACGACAACCCGGCCAACCTGAAGCTGATCGGCACGCTGCTGGGCGAACAGGTGGAAAAAACGCTGCTGTGCGAGAGCGGTGAGGAAGCGCTGGCGCTGGCGCGCAACAACGTGCTGGATCTGATCCTGATGGACATTCAAATGCCGAAGATGGACGGCATTCACGCCAGCGAACTGATCCGCCAACTGCCGCACCACAACTCTACGCCGATCGTCGCCGTCACTGCCCATGCCGCCAGCGGCGAACGCGAGCATCTGCTGCAGGCCGGAATGGACGACTACCTGGCCAAGCCGATCGACGAGAAAATGCTGACCCGCGTGCTGTCGCGCTACCACAGCGGCGACGTGGAAAGCGCCGTCGCCGACGATGCCCCGCTGTCGCTCGACTGGCCGCTGGCGCTGCGCCAGGCGGCCAATAAACCGGATCTGGCGCGCGATCTGCTGCAAATGCTGCTCGATTTCCTGCCGCAGGTGCGCGAACGGGTGCAGGCGCTGCTCGAGGGGCAACACGACGACGAGATCCTCGACCTGGTCCATAAGCTGCACGGCAGCTGCAGCTACAGCGGCGTGCCGCGCCTCAAGCAGCTGTGTTTCTACCTCGAGCGGCAGCTGCGCCAGGGCATCACCAACGACGAACTGGAGCCGGAGTGGCTGGAGCTGTTGGATGAGATTGAACTGGTGATCCACGCGGCGCGCGCGCATCTGGCGCAACCGGCCTGAATCCTCAGGCCATAATGCAAAAAGGCACGCCGTAGCGTGCCTTTGTTGCTTTTAGCGCCTGACGTTTATCACTGCGCCAGCAGGTACAGTTGGCTATCGCCACGCTGAATATTCAACGCCAGCACCGACGGTTTGCTGTCGAGGATTTTACGCAGCTCGCCCAGGTTCTGGATCGGCTGTTGGTTCACGCCCAGGATCACGTCGCCCTTTTTCAGGCCGATGCGCGCGGCGGCGCTGCCGGCTTTCACGCTGTCGACCTTGACGCCTTTCACGTTGCCGACCTGGGTATTGCTCAGCTCGGCGCCTTCAATGCCGGTGTAGATATTGCCCGAGGCCACCTGGGTCTGCGCGCTTTGCTCCAGCGTGACGTCAATCGTTACCGGCTTGCCGTCGCGAATAATGCCCAGCGACATCTTGCTGCCGACCGGCAGCGTGCCGATCTCCGCCCGGAACGAGGCGAAGCTGGAGATGGCCTTGCCGTTCATGGTGACGATCACGTCGCCGGCCTTGATGCCCGCCTTCGCGGCGGAAGATTTCGGCATTACCTGGCTGACGAAGGCCCCGCGCTGCGCATCGACCTTCATCGCCTTGGCCAGCTCAGAGTTCAGCTCGGTGCCCATGATACCCAGCTCGCCGCGTTTCACCTGGCCATACTCGACCATTTGCGCCGTCAGGTTTTTCACCATGTTGCTCGGAATAGCGAAGCCGATACCGATATTGCCGCCGTCCGGCGCCAGGATCGCGGTGTTGATGCCGATCAGCTCGCCGTTCAGGTTAACCAGCGCGCCGCCGGAGTTACCGCGGTTGATCGCCGCATCGGTCTGGATAAAGTTTTCGTAGTTTTCGATGTTCAGGCCGCTGCGCCCCAGGGCGGACACGATGCCCGAGGTGGCGGTTTCACCCAACCCGTACGGGTTGCCGATCGCCACGGTGTAATCGCCGACGCGCAGCTGATCGGAGTCCGCCATCTTGATCGCCGTCAGGTTCTTGAAGTCTTTCAGCTGGATCAACGCGATATCGGAACGCGGATCCTTGCCGATCACTTTGGCGTCGAAGCGGCGTCCGTCGCTCAGCTGCACCTGGATCTTGTTGGCGTTGTCCACCACGTGGTTATTGGTCACCACATAGCCCTTGGCGGCATCGATAACCACCCCGGCGCCCAGCGCCTGGAATTTCTGCTGCGTGCCCTGCGGCTGGCCATCCGGCCCTGGCTGTTCACCGCCCTGACACATCGGCGAGCCCTGGAACGGCGAACCGTCCTGGCAGAACGGCGAATCCTCACCGAAGAACTGTTGGAACTGCTGCGGCATGCGCGGCGTATTGACCGTGGTGCTGCCCTCAACGTTAATGCTCACGACGGAAGGCATCACCTTCTCCAGCATCGGTGCCAGGCTCGGCAGCTGTTGGGTGCTGGAAGAGGCGGTTTCAGCGGCGCTGGCCGTCGCCGGGCCCATCGCCATACCGATACTGAATGCCAGTGCGCTCAGAACTAATGCGGTTTTTTTCATCTGTGTGTCTCTTATAAAGTCGTTCAAAAAGAATGGCCGTCTTGCGTGCTTATTCAGAGTTAATTAATAGCCCGAAGTTCCGGCACAGATGATTGGCAATAGTAAACAAATATTGTCCGTCTTTACAAAACTCGAGACAGCCAACCGGTTGGAATTGCTGGAAATTATTCTTCAGCTCAATTATTCCGCCGCCATCAATCGACGATATTCATCATAGGCGTACAGGTCGGTCATTCCGCTGATATAGTCCTGCAATAAACGCGCGCGGAAATAATATTCCCGAATGGCTTGCTGCTCCGGCGATAAATGCTGCAGCCCTTCTACCGCCTCCGCATACGCTAGCCGATGCTTGGTGGACAGCTTGTGGAACAGGCGTGTTTCAATCGGATAAGCGCGATGGCTGTCCTCGCGCACCAGCTGGCTGAAGTCCGCCAGCGACATCGCCAACAGCGGGCTGTAAATGTCCAGCAGGCCGCTGATCACCCGATAGCCTTGCAGCTCGAGCTGCTCGACCTCAGGGTGGTTGAACACGTGCTTGAACGCCACATTTTTAAATATCTTCAGTAGCCGATAGGCCGGGCTGGAATCCTCCAGCAGCGCCTGATTGAAACTGCCCTGATAGACCGCGTCCAGATTGTCGATAAAGCGCTGCGCCGCATGCGGCACCAGCCGCGCCACGGTAAACACCCGCAGATACATGAAGAACTGATCTTCCGCGCTGCGCCGCGCGCCGCCGCGATCTATCTTGCGAAACGCGCTGGCGACGGTCTTGTCGAACAGATCGCCCGGCACCACCTCGCCCCACTCCTGAATCAGGTGCTGATACAGCTGCTCGACGGTGAAAATGCTCTTCTCCACCGCGTCTTCCAGATCGGCCACACAGTACGAGATATCGTCGGCGGCCTCCATAATATAGGTCAGCGGGAAACGATCGAACTCGCCCATGTGCAGCTCGCGCCGCAACCGATCGACGAAGGCCTCTTCCGCCAGATAGTAGCCGGGCTTTTTCATCAGGTAACTGTGGCTGGCAGGGATGTCGCTCGCCCAGTAGGCCGGGCGGGTGTATTTCAAAATGCAGCCGACCTGCGCGTAGGTCAGGTTGAGCTTGAGCAGGCTGTACACCATGCGGATCGCCTGGGCGTTGCCCTCGAAGTGGCTGAGATCCTGACGGATCCGGCTGCGCAGCCGGTTCAGATCGCTCTCCCCTTCATGCAGGCGCAGCGTCGCCACCTGGCAGCGATCGTGGCTGCCCGGCTCGCTGCCGCAGCTGGCGGGATCGAGCCGCTGGGCGAACCAGTCGTTGATCGCCGACTCGCCGAAGTGTCCGAACGGCGGATTACCGATGTCGTGCATCAGGCAGGCCATTTCCACGATGCTTTCAAACGGATCGAGCAGCCGGGTCAAGCCGAGCTCATCAATTCTCCCCGCCTGTTTGAAGCGATTGAGGATCTCTTTGGCGATGTGGCGCCCAACCTGCTGCACCTCCATCGAGTGCGTCAGGCGGCTGCGCACCGCCGCGTTGCGCTCCAGTGGAAACACCTGGGTTTTTTGCTGCAGACGGCGAATGGCGGCCGAGTTGACGATGCGCCCGCGATCGCTCTCGAACTGCCGCACGATGTCGTACTCTTCCTCGGCCTCGATCGGTTTGCTGAAAGGCCGTTGGAAGCTGATTTTTTGCTTGAAGTCGATCCCGGACATCTGTTTCTCCGCCGTTGCGCCCTGCCCCCGTGATAACAATTCCCGGCAGCGGATGCAACGCATTATCTCTGATACACAGCCATGATAGACTATGCCGCAATTCTCACGGCCAATCAGCGAGTGTTATTTATGAAAGTAGGCATCATCGGCGCAATGGAGCAGGAAGTCACCCTGCTGCGCGATCAAATCGAAAACCGTCAAACCATCCAGCGCGCGGGCTGCGAAATCTACACCGGCCAGATCGGCGGCGTTGACGTGGCCTTGCTGAAATCCGGCATCGGCAAAGTCTCTGCGGCCATGGGCACCACCCTGCTACTGGAACACTGCAGCCCGGATCTGGTGATCAACACCGGTTCCGCCGGCGGCCTGGCCAGCACCCTGCGCGTGGGCGATATCGTGGTGTCGGAAGAAGTGCGCTACCACGACGCCGACGTCACCGCCTTCGGCTACGAGCCGGGCCAGATGGCCGGCTGCCCGGCGGCGTTCGTCGCCGACGACGCGCTGATCGCGCTGGCGGAAAGCTGCATCAAACAGCTGGATCTGCACGCGGTGCGCGGCCTGATCTGCAGCGGTGACGCCTTCATCAACGGCGCCGAGCCGCTGGCGCGCATCCGCGCCACTTTCCCGCGCGTCGCCGCCGTGGAAATGGAAGCCGCGGCGATCGCCCACGTCTGCCATCTGTTCGGCACGCCGTTCGTGGTGGTGCGCGCCATTTCCGACGTCGCCGACAGCGAGTCGCACATGAGCTTTGACGAGTTCCTGGTGGTAGCGGCCAAGCAGTCTACGCTGATGGTCAATGCCATGCTGCAAACCCTGGCCAAGCGCGGTTGATGTGAGGCTGCGCTTCACCTCGATGCTCTGTCTGTTGGCGCTCTGGCTGGCCCTGCCGGTCGGCGCCGCCCAGCGGGTGATTAGCCTGGCGCCCAACGCCACCGAGCTCGCCTATGCCGCCGGCATGGGCGAGGTACTGGTGGCGGCGAGCGCCTATTCCGATTACCCGCCGCAGGCCGCCAAGCTGGAGCAGGTGGCCTCCTGGCAGGGCATCAACCTGGAGCGGGTGCTGGCGCTCAAGCCGGACCTGATCCTCGCCTGGCGCGGCGGCAATCCGCAGCGCGTGCTGGATCAGCTCGCCGCGTTCGGCATCCCGATCTTCTATGCGGACGCCGACAACCTCGGGGGGATCGCCGGCTTGCTGGATAAGCTGGCGCAATACAGCCCGCACCCGGATCAGGCGCATCAGGCGGCAGACGACCTTCGCCGCCAGTTCGCCGCTCTCAAGCAACAATACGCCGCTAACTCACCACGGCGCGTGCTGCTGCAGTTCGGCACCCAGCCGCTGTTCACCAGCTCCGGCGCCACATTGCAAAGCCAGGTGCTGGCGCTGTGCGGCGGGCAGAACGTCTTCGCCGATAGCCGCACCCCTTGGCCGCAGATCAGCCGCGAGCAGGTGCTGGCGCGTCAACCCCAGGCCATCGTCATCACCGGCGGCGCGAAAGAGGCCGCCAATGTGAAAGCCTTCTGGGCGCCGCAGCTGCAGGTGCCGGTGATCGCGCTGAACGAAGACTGGTTCAATCGCGGCGGGCCGCGCCTGCTGTTGGCGGCGCAGCAGCTGTGCCGCCAGCTGGCGGAGATCCGCTGATGCTGGTGTTCTGGTTGGATATTCTCGGCACGGCGGTGTTCGCCGTCTCCGGCGTACTGTTAGCCGGCAAGCTGCGCATGGATCCGTTCGGCGTACTGGTATTGGGCGTGGTCACCGCGGTCGGCGGCGGCACCATCCGCGATATGGCGCTGGCCAACGGCCCGGTGTTCTGGGTCAAGGATCCCACCGATCTGGTGGTGGCGATGATCACCTGCGTCTTGACGCTGCTGCTGGTGCGCCAGCCGCGCCGCCTGCCGAAATGGGTGCTGCCGGTGCTCGACGCCGTCGGGCTGGCGGTGTTCGTCGGCATCGGCGTCAACAAGGCTTTCGCGGCCGGCACCGGCCCGCTGGTGGCGATCTGCATGGGAGTGATCACCGGCGTCGGCGGCGGCATTATCCGCGACGTGTTGGCGCGCGAGATCCCGATGATCCTGCGCACCGAAATTTACGCCACCGCCTGCATCATCGGCGGCATCGTGCACGCTACGGCGTTTTACACCTTCCACATGCCGCTGCAACAGGCCATGATGCTGGGCATGATCATCACGCTGGCCATTCGGCTGGCGGCCATCCGCTGGCACCTCAAGCTGCCCGCCTTTATTCTCGAACGCTGAGCCGTCGCCCTGCGGGGCGACGCGTGGCAACGCCGCACCGGGTGATTTATTAGACTAAAAACGGGTCCAGTGGTATTATTTTCGTCCAAAAAATAGCGTAGTGTCGATGTAAAATTCTGTTACCCGCAGGTTAATCCCTTCCCCACGCTGTTAAAACTTTTTAACTTTTTGCCGATAAGTCATCACAAGATGGCTTACGGATGACTATTCCCGCAATGATGAAAAAAATTCTGCTTGCCTGCTGTGGCGCCCTGCTGAGTGGCGCCGCGTATGCCGATGCCGTCAGCGGCCAGATCGGCGTTACCCTGACCATTGAACCGCAATGCGCCGTGCGCCTCGAAGCCGCCGTCCCCCAGGCCGAATGCAGCCACGCGACGGCGCAGCCGAAGATCATCCGCAACCCACCGACGCAGCAGAACGGTGCGGAAGTGATCCTCGTGGAATGGTAATGGTAGGCATAAAAAAAACCCGCCGGCCTAAGGCGAGCGGGTTGATGTTCTGACAGGCAAACTCAGATGCTGAACGACGAACCGCAACCGCAGGTGGTTTTGGCATTCGGGTTGGTCACCACGAAGCGCGACCCTTCCAGCCCTTCGGTGTAGTCCACCGAACCGCCGACCAGATACTGCAGGCTCATCGGATCGACCACCAGCGCCACGCCCTGCTTCTCGATGGTCATGTCGCCATCGTTGACCTTGTCGTCAAAAGTGAAGCCGTACTGGAATCCGCTGCAGCCGCCGCCGGTAATGTAAACCCGCAACTTCAGGTTCGGGTTTTCTTCGTCAGCAATCAGGAACTTAACCTTGTTTGCTGCTGCCTCGGTAAATTGCAAGGGCAGTGCCGTTTGATCACTCATACTCTTTACTCCCAACATTGTTCAGCATCAGATCGCGACTATGGCTGCCTGATTAATATTAACGATTATCCGATACCTGAGTGTTGCGTTCAAGTATTCACCGCATTTGTTGTATTTTCTTTACCTGTTTTCTCCGCCGCTTCCCGTGCCAGCTGCGCCTCCTGCCTTTGCAGGGTGCGAGCCAAGATCGATGAATACAGCGGCTTGCCGCCGAGCAGCTGCGCCACTACCGTGGCGCCGAGGCAGGTGATGATCATCGGTAAAATCAGCTGGTAGTTGTCGGTCATTTCCAGCACCAGCACGATACCGGTCAACGGGGCCCGCACCGTGGCGGCGAACAGCGCCCCCATACCGGCGATGGCGAAGGTGCCCGCTTCGATGCCGTATTGCGGGAACAGATGCGCCCCCGCCAGCCCGAAGGCGGTGCCGAACAGCGTGCCCAGCGCCAGCATCGGCGCAAAGATGCCACCCGGCGCGCCGGAACCGAAGCACAGCAGCGTGGTGAAGATGCGGGTAATGAAGATAAACATCAACATGCCGACGCTGTAATTGCCCGCCGCGGCGATCGGGATCAGCCCAAAGCCGCCGCCCGCCGCCTCTGGCTGAATCAACCCCAGAATGCCACACACGCCGCCGAGCAACCCACCCATCAACAAGATATTGCGCATTCTGCCGCCGTGCAGGCGCGCGAACATGTCTTGGGTGCGGAAGATCAGCGCGTTGAACCCCACGCCCACCGCGCCGAATATCGCCCCCAGCACCAGATAGAGCCACAGGGTGTTGATGGGCGCCGAAGAAAGTTTGTCGACCGCGATCACCGAGCCCTGGCCGTTAAACAGCTGGTACACCACGCTCGACATGATAACGCCGATAAACACCGCTTTAATCGAGATCAGGTTGTAGCGAAACTGCGGCCGCATCTCTTCGATGATAAACAGAATGCCGGCCAGCGGCGCGTTGAACGCGGCGGACAGCCCGGCGGCGGCCCCGGTCGCCAGCAGCGAATGACGCGCCTCGGCGCCGCGAATGCGCAGCACGTCCAATACCATGCGCCCGACGTTGCCGCCCATTTGCACCGTGGGCCCTTCGCGCCCCAGCACCATGCCCGCCCCCAGCGTGCCCATGCCGCCGATGAATTTCACCGGTATCACGCGCCACCAGCGCACCGGCCGCAGCTCCTCCAGCGCGCCTTCGATCTCCGGAATGCCCGAGCCGCCCGCCTCAGGCGCAAAGCGCCGCACCAGGTAATAGCCCAGCGCCGCCAGCGCGGCGGACAGGATAAACGCCAGCGGCCACACCAGGATCCAGGAGTCGGCGACCTGCGCCAGCGAAGCCAGCCGCTGCTGCTGCACCCACTCCACCGCTTTATCGAAGGCCACGCCAAGCAAACCAGCCAGCGTCCCCACCAGCGCGGCCATCAACAAGATCGCCACCGGCGTTTTATCGCGGCGGATAAACTGGCGCACCGCATCGCTGCGGCTAAGGCGCGGGCTCAACGTCCCGACGGGCTGTGAGTATGATTCTGTCATCGCGAATAATTCGTCAGGTAATTTGTAATACAAATAGGCAGGGCGATAATTCTACCCCAACCCGGCGGCGGGCGCTGCCGTTAATGGTATCTGACTGTGATCGTTTCATAACGCGGCGCTCTCCTCTAGAATAGCGCGGTCAAATCATTCAAAAGAGAATCCAGGAGCCGATTTATGAGCCTACACAGCAAGTCCGAAAGTCTGTACGCCCAGGCGCAACAGTTGATCCCCGGCGGGGTAAACTCTCCGGTGCGTGCATTCACCGGCGTAGGCGGTGTGCCGCTGTTTATCGAGCGCGCAGACGGGGCTTACCTGTTCGATGCCGACGGCAAGGCCTATATCGACTATGTCGGTTCCTGGGGGCCGATGGTGCTGGGGCATAACCACCCGGCGATCCGCGACGCGGTGATCGAAGCGGCGCAGCGCGGCCTGAGCTTCGGCGCGCCGACCGAGATGGAAGTCAAAATGGCGCAGCTGGTCACCGAGCTGGTGCCGACGATGGATATGGTGCGCATGGTGAACTCGGGCACCGAAGCCACCATGAGCGCCATCCGCCTGGCGCGCGGCTACACCAACCGCGATAAAATCATCAAGTTCGAAGGCTGCTACCACGGCCACGCCGACTGCCTGCTGGTGAAAGCCGGCTCCGGCGCGCTGACCCTCGGCCAGCCGAACTCACCGGGCGTGCCAGCCGACTTCGCCAAACACACTCTGACCTGCACCTATAACGATCTGGATTCGGTGCGCGCCGCCTTCGAACAGTACCCGTCAGAGATCGCCTGTATCATCGTCGAGCCGGTCGCCGGCAACATGAACTGCGTGCCGCCGCTGCCGGAATTCCTGCCGGGCCTGCGCGCCCTGTGCGACAAGTACGGCGCGCTCTTGATCATCGACGAAGTGATGACCGGCTTCCGCGTGGCGCTGGCCGGCGCGCAGTCCTATTACGGCGTTGAGCCGGATCTGACCTGCCTCGGCAAAATCATCGGCGGGGGTATGCCGGTGGGCGCCTTCGGCGGCCGTCGCGATGTGATGGAGGCGCTGGCGCCGACCGGTCCGGTCTACCAGGCGGGCACCCTGTCCGGCAACCCGATCGCCATGGCGGCGGGCTACGCTTGCCTGACCGAAGTGTCGCAGGTTGGCGTGCACCAGACGCTGACCGAACTGACCGAGATGCTGGCCGCAGGCCTGCTGCATGCGGCGCAGGAAGAGAATATCCCGTTGGTGGTCAACAACGTCGGCGGCATGTTCGGCCTGTTCTTCACCGACGCGCCGGCGGTCACCTGCTACCAGGACGTGATGCAGTGCGACGTGGAACGCTTCAAGCGCTTCTTCCACCTGATGTTGGAAGAAGGGGTGTATCTGGCACCGTCCGCCTTCGAAGCGGGATTCATGTCCGTGGCGCACAGCAAAGAAGACATCCAGCGCACCATCGACGCCGCGCGTCGCTGCTTCGCCAAGCTGTAATCCCGGCCGGATGGCCAAAAAAATGGGCGCCTCGGCGCCCGTTTTGTTTTTCGCTGCGGTTTACAGCAGCGTGCCGTAAATGGTCAACAGCGCCACCACCACCACGATGATCATCGTCACCTTGCGCGCCAGCGTCACCGCCGCGCGCGGCGTTTGCACCGGATCCATATGCGGATCGCGCGCCAGCGAGAACTGCGCCAGCCGCGTCAACACCTGATACGACGACGAATGCCGATCCCCCAGCGAGGCGAACCAGGCCGGCAGCGCCCGCTCGCCGTGGCCAAATAGCGCATAGGCCACCCCGGCCAAACGCACCGGGATCCAGTCCAGCCAGTTCAGCAGGTGATCGATGCCCGACTGCGAACGCTCCAGCGGCGTATTGTGGCGCGCCAGCCAGGTTTGATAGGCGCGCAGGAAGGCATATCCCGCCAGCGCGATCGGCCCGTACGGCCCAAAGACCACGAACCAGAACAGCGGCGCCAGGTAATAGCGGAAGTTGATCCACAGCAGCGCGTTTTGCAGCTCGCGCAGACGCAGCTCTTCACTGCAGTCCACCGGCAAACCGTGGATCAACGCCAGCTCTTCCGCCATCTGATCGCTGGCATGGGTATCCCCCTGCCGCGCCGCTTTCAGGTAGGCGCGGTAGTGTTTGCGCTTGATGCCGGCGCCGACGCACAGCAGATCGATGACGATCCACAGCAGCAGCGTCACCACGCCAAAGAATAACCCGTGCGACAACCACAGAACGCCCCAGACGACAACCATCCAGGCGGCGGTCATCGCCAGCGTCTGCGCCAGCGAAACCCGATGCAGCCGCTGAAATACCACTTCGAGGCGATGATCCAGCTGCCAGTGTTCCCCCAGCTTGAACAGGCGCTCCCAGGCCAAAACCAGCAACAGCGTAAACAGCGTCATTAGCGATTCCTCTCCCTTTTTCTTGTCTCAAGCATAGCGTCGGCAGGCGCGCCGCGTTGTTCCAGAGATGCCAGATAGCGATCCCAATCGAACGCCGGCCCGGGATCGGTTTTGCGGCCGGGGGCGATATCGCAATGCCCGGCGATATGCGCCGCCAACGGCGGATAATGTTCGGCCAGCAGCGCGGTGACCGCCTGCAGCGTGCGATATTGCGCCTCGGTGTAGGCTAACTGGTCGGTGCCTTCCAGCTCGATGCCGATGGAGAAATCGTTGCACCGTTCGCGCCCCTGATACAGAGAAACGCCCGCGTGCCACGCGCGCTGGTCGAAGGGCACATACTGCACGATCTCCCCATCGCGGCGGATCAGGCAGTGCGCAGACACTCGCAGCTGATGGATCTCGGCGAAATAAGGGTGCTGCGCGGGATCGAGCGTGCCGGTGAACAGCTGGTCGATATAGGGGCCACCGAATTCGCCGGGCGGCAGGCTGATGTTATGGATGACCAGCAGCGAGGGCGGCTCGTCATCCGGGCGACGATCGCAGTGCGGCGAAACCACTCGCGTCACCCCGACAATCCAGCCATTTTCCAACTGCATCAGACACCTCTCTGCGGTGGTACTTATTCCTGCAACAGAGTAGCATGTTCCCCTACGATCTAACCGTCCATTTCGGAGTTTTCCATGCCGACACGCCGCTACAGTGCCGACCGTCGCCGTACCGAGCTTCTTGAACGTATTGAAAGTGATATTCCCTATTCCGTCGCCCAGGCGCTGCGCGAAGACCTGGGAGGTGAAGTTGACGCCGGGCGCGATATTACCGCGCAATTGTTACCGGCGGACAAGCAGGCCGAAGCCACCGTCATTACCCGCGAAGCCGGCGTGTTCTGTGGCCGCCGCTGGCTGAACGAAGTCTTTATTCAGTTGGGCAACCAGGTGCAGGTGGAGTGGCTGGTGGCAGACGGCGACCGTCTGATACCGAACCAACCGCTTTGCCGGCTGCGCGGCCCTGCGCGGGTGCTGTTGACCGGCGAGCGCACCGCGCTGAACTTCGTGCAGATGCTCTCCGGCGTGGCGACCGAGGTCAGCCGCTATGTGGCTCTGCTGGAAGGCACCCAGACTCGCCTGCTCGATACCCGCAAGACCTTGCCCGGCCTGCGCACCGCGTTGAAATATGCCGTACTGTGCGGGGGCGGCAGCAACCACCGGCTGGGGCTGTCCGATGCCTTCCTGATCAAGGAAAACCACATCATCGCCTCCGGCTCGATCAAAAACGCGGTGGAAAAAGCCTTCTGGCTGCACGCCGACGTGCCGGTGGAAGTGGAAGTCGAATCGCTTGATGAACTGCAGCAGGCGCTGGACGCCGGCGCCGACATCATCATGCTGGACAACTTCAGCGTCGAGATGATGCGTCAGGCGGTTGCCCAAACCCAGGGCCGCGCCCAGTTGGAGGTATCCGGCAACGTCACCAGCGAGACGCTGCGCACCTTCGCCGAGACCGGCGTGGATTACATTTCGGTCGGCGCGCTGACCAAACATGTGACCGCGCTCGATCTGTCGATGCGCTTCAAATGATCCCCTCGCCCCCGGCCGCCGCCGGGGGCGTTACCGCAGATTTGCGAAGCCCCTCGCACCGTTTTTCCCTCCGCTGCAAACGGCATCATTACTGATGGAAGCACGCCGAGAAACGCGTAAAACCCGCTCGCCGTTCCCCCGCGCAAACCGCTACCGTTGTTTTCCACACCCTTATGGAGGAAACAACGCATGGAAACGCAACGCGGCTTTAGCCTGATCGAACTGATGGTGGTGATCGCCATCATCGCCATCCTCAGCGCCATCGGCATTCCCGCCTACCAGCGCTACATCCAGAAAGCGGCGATGACCGACATGCTGCAAACCATGGCGCCGTATAAACTGGCGGTCGAACTGTGCGTGCTGGATGAAGGCGCGCCCGCCGGCTGTGAAGCCGGCAGCAAAGGCATTCCCACCGGCGGCGCGTCGCGTTACGTCAGCGGGGTGAAAGTCGTTAAAGGCGTCATCACGCTGACCGGCGCCCAAACGCTGCAGGGGCTGGCGGTGGCGTTAACCCCCAAATCGAACGCCGATGGGCTGACCCACTGGACCCGGCTGTGCAGCAGCGAAAACGCGACGCTGGTTGAGGTGTGCCGGGAAGTCTTCCGCTTCGACGACGCAGCGGAGTAGCAGCGATGAACGCGCAAATCAGCGAAGAGGTTCACACCCTGTGTCGGCGCTATCAGGCGCTGGCGCTGAGCGAAGACCCGACCACCCTGACGGTCGCGCTCAGCGAAGAAGCGCCGCAGGGGCTGCTGGCGGCGCTGCGTTTCGCCACCGGCAAACGCATCCATCTGGAACAATGGCCGGCGGCCAGGTTGGAGCTGGCGCTGAATCAGCACCACGAGCCGCTCTCGGCACCGCTGGCGGCCGAAGAGGACACAACCGATATCGCCTACCCCGACGACGGCGATGCGCCGGTGGTACAGTTCATCAACCAGACGCTGCGCCTGGCCATTCAGCGCCGCGCCTCGGACATCCACTTCGAGCCCTTTCGGCAGCATTTTCGCATTCGTCTGCGCATCGACGGCGTGCTGCAAACCCTCGCCTCACCGCCGCCGCAGCTGACCGCGCGCCTCATCGCCCGGCTGAAGATCCTCGGCCAGTTGGATATCGCCGAGCGCCGTCAGCCTCAGGACGGGCAGCTCAGCCTGACGCTGGACAGCGCGCGCTATGCCATGCGTATCGCCACCCTGCCGACGCTGCACGGCGAAAAGGTGGTACTGCGCGTCCAGCAGGGTGAGCAGCAGGAGCTGCCGCTGGATAAACTGGGCATGAGCCGGGCGGATCTGGCGCGCTACGCGACGGCGCTGGCCTGCCCGCAAGGGTTAATCCTGGTGACCGGCCCGACCGGCAGCGGCAAGACGGTGACGCTGTACAGCGGTCTGCGCCAGTTGAACGATGCGCAAAGCAACCTATGCAGCGTCGAGGATCCGGTCGAGATCCCGCTGTTCGGCATTAATCAGACCCAGATCAACGCCAAAACCGAGCTGAGCTTCGCCCGGGTGCTGCGCGCCCTGCTGCGCCAGGATCCGGACGTCATCATGATCGGCGAGATCCGCGATGCGGAAACCGCCGAGATCGCGGTCAAGGCCGCGCAAACTGGCCACCTGGTGCTGTCAACGCTGCATACCAACTCCACTGGCGAAACCCTGACGCGGCTGATGCACATGGGGATCCCCGGCTACCTGCTCGCCGGCTGCCTGAAGCTGATCGTCGCGCAGCGGTTGGTGCGCAGGCTGTGCCGCCACTGCCGCTATCCGCAAAGCCAGCCGACGCATTTTCCCACCGCTATCTGGCCAGAACCGCTGACCGCCTGGCGCGCCGACGGCTGCGAGCACTGCTTCGGCGGCTACTATGGGCGCATCGGCGTGTATGAGCTGTTGGCCATTACGCCGGAAATACAGGCGGCGCTGCTGGCGAACGCTGCTCCTAGCCTGCTGGCGAATATCGCCCGTGAGCAGGGGCAGCTTTCGCTGCTGCAGGCCGGGCTGACTCTGGCCGCCGAAGGCACGACCTCGCTGGAAGAACTGTATCGCGTGATCGACGTCGTCCAGCTCGGCGCAACCACGTCATGAAAGCGCGCCGCCTGTTTCTGTGGCAGGCTTTCGACGCTCAGGGCGCCTTACGCCGCGGCGAACTGATGAGCGAAGAAAAACGGCAGGTGAGCCGATTACTGATTGAGCAAGGCATGCAACCGTGCCGAATCGGGCACGGCAAACGCGTTACGCCCGGCCAATGGCGTGGAGAACCCTTAATCCACTTCACCCGCCAGCTCGCCACTCTGCTGCAGGCGGGGTTGCCGCTGGTCGATGCGCTGCAGTTGCTGGCAGCAGAGCATCCTTCGACAGCCTGGCGCTGCCTGCTGCGCCAGTTGGCCGACCAGGTGCGCGAAGGGCAACCGCTTTCCGAAACCCTCGCCGAACAACCGGGGATTTTTCCCCTGATCTACCGCCAGCTGATCGCCATCGGCGAACTGACCGGTAACCTCGATCGCTGCTGCCTGCAGCTGGCACAACAGCAAGAAGCCCAACTGCTGCTGCGCCGCAAGGTGACCAAGGCGCTGCGGTATCCCCTCTTCATCTGTGCGGTGGCGCTGCTGGTCAGCGTGCTGATGCTGGTGATGGTGCTGCCGGAATTCGCCAAGGTTTATCAATCGTTCGATGCGCCACTGCCCTGGTTTACCCAAGGGCTATTGAAGTTGTCCGCGCTGCTGATCGCCGTTGGCCCCTATTTGGCGCTGCTGCTCGGCGCATCGCTGTTCGGCTACTGCCGCTGGCTGCATCCGCGCCCGCCGTGGCGCAGACGTGAACAGGCACTCTTGCTTCGCCTGCCGCTGATCGCCCGGCTGGTGAGCGGCGGCGCGCTGAGCCAAACATTTCGCATCCTGACCATGACCCAACGCGCCGGGCTGACGCTGGTGGAAGGCTTGAGCGCGGCGGCGCTGGCGGCTGACCATCTGCTGTACCGACAGGCGCTGGAGCAGGTGCGACGGCAGATCGCCGAAGGCGAAGCCTTTCATCATGCCATGGGCCTGCAACCGCTGTTTCCGCCGCTGTGCCGGCAGTTGGTGCGGGTGGGCGAAGAGTCCGGTTCGCTGGACGCCTTGCTGGATAAATTGGCACAGTGGTATGAACGGCAGACGCACGAGCTGGCCGATACGCTGGCGCAAACGCTGGAGCCGCTGCTGATGCTGGTGGTGGGCGGGATTGTCGGCGCTTTGGTGATCGCCATGTACCTGCCTATCTTTCAACTGGGCAGCGTGTTGGGATAAAGGGAAGAGGATAGCGGGCGCCGCGGTGTGCTGCGCCCGAATGCAAGGTGCGGCTTATTTGCTGCCGAAGACGCGGTTTTCCTGCTCTGCCACGCGGATAAAGGTGGTGCGCTTGGTCAGCTCTTTCAAACGCTCGGCGCCGACGTAGGTGCAGGCGGAACGCAGGCCGCCGAGGATATCGCGCACGGTAAACTCCACCTCGCCCCTCAGCGGCAGCTTGACGGTTTTCCCTTCGGCCGCGCGATACTCCGCTACGCCGCCGACATGGCGCTTCATCGCTGACTCGGAGCTCATGCCGTAGAACAGCATGAACTTCTCGCCGTTCTCTTCCACCACGGTGCCTTCGCACTCGTCGTGGCCGGCCAGCATGCCACCCAGCATCACGAAGTCCGCGCCGCCACCGAAGGCTTTGGCGACATCGCCCGGCACCGAGCAGCCGCCGTCACTGACGATTTGGCCGCCCAGCCCATGGGCCGCATCGGCGCATTCGATTACCGCCGACAGCTGCGGATAGCCCACGCCGGTTTTCACGCGGGTGGTGCATACCGACCCCGGGCCAATGCCGACTTTAACGATGTCGGCGCCGGAGAGGATCAACTCTTCCACCATCTCGCCGGTCACTACGTTGCCGGCGCAGATCACGTGATTCGGGCAGGCTTCGCGCGCTTTCTGCAAGAAGGCGACGAAGTGTTCAGAGTAACCGTTGGCCACGTCGATACAGATGAATTTCAGCGCCGGAGACAGGGCCAGGATCTGCTGCATTTTGGTGAAGTCGGCTTCGGAAGTGCCGGTGGACACCATCACGTGGCGCAGCACCGATTCCGGCATGCGCTGCACGAAATCAGCCCATTGCTCGACGCTGTAATGTTTGTGTACGGCGGTGAGAACATCGAAAGAAGCCAGGGCCTCGGCCATGCGAAAGGTACCCACTGTGTCCATGTTGGCGGCGATAATCGGCACGCCGGACCAGCTGCAACCTGAATGCTTGAAGGTAAACTGACGTTCCAGTTCAACCTCGGAACGGCTTTTCAGCGTGGAGCGCTTAGGGCGGATCAACACGTCTTTAAAACCCAACTTCAAATCTTCTTCAATACGCATGACTTATGATTTCCTGGTTAATGGCGACGGATCGCAAGGAGGATGTTCGAACCTCTGCCCGACGGCTTTCCAGTGGCGCAAAAAGACGGCGGCGAGATTAATGCCAGTTCCAGTGACGTTATAATACGCGCTAATAATCGCCGAACAAGACTGCGAATTCGCCTTTATTTACGCTACAATCCGACAAATTTACCTGCATAATCGCAGTGTGATTGCCCGCTCATTTTTGCCGTGCCGCTGCGCTTTTTCTCGCCGCCCGAACGGGGCCGACGCGCAAGCGCCGCCTGCCGACTTGCACTTCTGCGCGATCGCTTTATGATTCGTCTATTATTTTTTTATGAACATCGGATGCACCTAACACCATGGCCTACATTGTTGCGTTGACCGGGGGCATAGGCAGCGGCAAGACGACCGTCGCGAACGCCTTTGCGCGCCACGGCGCAACCCTTGTCGATGCCGACGTGATCGCCCGTCAGGTCGTCGAGCCGGGCACCCCTGCGTTGGCCGCGATCGCCGAACAATTTGGTAATGAAATGTTGCTGCCGGACGGTGCGTTGAACCGCGCTGCGCTACGTCAGCGCATCTTCAGCCACCCCGATGACAAAACCTGGCTGAACCAACTACTGCATCCGCTGATACACCGCGAGACCCAACGCCAACTGGCGCAGGCTGCCAGCCCGTACGCACTGTGGGTGGTGCCGCTGCTGGTGGAAAACCGCCTGCAGGATCGCGCCGATCGGGTGCTCGTGATCGATGTCGACGCTGAGACCCAGTTGGCTCGCACCATCGCGCGCGACGGCGTCAGCCGCGAGCAAGCGCAGAGCATTCTCGCCGCCCAGGCCACGCGCCAGCAGCGCCTCGCCGTGGCGGATGACATTATTGACAACAGCGGCGCCGCTCAGGGGATAGAGCCACAGGTCGCCGCACTGCATCGTCGCTACCTTGAACTGGCGGCAACAGCGCCCCAACAGGATTAAACTGCATGAGTGATGTTTCCCCAACCGTTCTCTTTGAACACCCGCTTAACGAAAAAATGCGCACCTGGCTGCGCATCGAATTTCTGCTGCAACAGCTACACGGCCAGCGCGCCCTGAGCGAAACCGCCATCGCCCTTACCTTCTTTCGCACCGTCTCCGACCTGCTGGACGTGCTGGAGCGCGGCGAAGTGCGCACCGAACTGCTCAAAGAGCTGGAGCGCCAGCAGCAAAAACTGTTGGCCTGGGCCGATGTGCCGGGCGTGGATATGGCGCTGATCGATCAGCTGCGCGGCCAGTTGAAGTCGCGCTCATCGGCGCTGATGGCGGCGCCGCGCCTCGGTCAGGCGCTGCGTGAAGACCGGCTGATCGGCCTGGTGCGCCAGCGGCTGAACATTCCCGGCGGCTGCTGCAGCTTCGATCTGCCAACCCTGCACATGTGGATGCACGCGCCGCAGCAGGATCGCGACGCCGACGTCGCCGCCTGGCTGCAATCGTTGGATCCGCTGAACCAGGCGCTGATCATGGTGCTGGATCTGATCCGTCAGTCGGGGCCGTTCCGCAATCAAATCAGCCTGAACGGCTTTTTCCAGGACAACGCCGAAGGGGCGGATCTGCTACGCCTGCGCCTCCATCTGGCGCCGCAGCTTTATCCGCAGATTTCTGGCCACAAGACGCGTTATGCCATTCGTTTCCTGCCGCTGGACAGCGAAAATGGCGTGGTGCCTGAACGCCTGACGTTCGAATTGGCCTGTTGTTGAACTCATGAAAGCAAGCCTTCTCAGCACTGACAGAAGGCGTAAGGAACCGTTATGACGACCGTAGTGAAATGCCCAACCTGTGGCACCGGCGTGGTTTGGGGTGAAGTCAGCCCGTTCCGGCCGTTTTGCAGCAAGCGCTGCCAGCTGATTGATCTTGGCGAGTGGGCCGATGAAGAGAAGCGCATTCCGAGCAACAGCGATCTGTCGGAAAGCGAAGACTGGAGCGAACTCGACGATCGCTAGTCGCCGGTTGAAGGCCTGGCGGACGCCAGGCCAATCTTGTTATTGCGCGGCGTTCGCCTGCGCTACCAGCAGTTGAATAATGCCGACGTTGGCTTCCGGGAACTCGTCTTCACGCAGATCGGCCTGTTTTACCCAGCGCATCGGCTGCCCCTCACGGCCAAACGGCTCGCCCGCCCAACGCTCCACCAGATAAAAATTCAGTGTCACGATGCGATCGCTGAAACGATGTTCCACCACCTCCAACAGTTCGGCCCGCTCGGCTTCGATACCGGTCTCTTCGTGCAACTCGCGGCTCAGGGCCTGTTCCGGCGTCTCACCCGGTTCGATCTTGCCGCCGGGAAACTCCCAAAATCCGGCCATGTGCGTGTCAGCGGCGCGGCGGGTAATAAAGATCTCCCGTTGAGCATTGCGGATGATGCCCACGGCGATATTCAGATGTTTCATCTCACCCTCCTGATGGGTGCCAAAAAACAGGGGCTCAGCAAGCTGAACCCCTGGGTGTTATCGGTTAACCGCAGCCGGCATTACTGCAGGCGGCCGTGGCACTGCTTGTATTTCTTGCCGGAACCGCATGGGCAAGGATCGTTGCGGCCCACTTTGCGCTCGGCGGTCGCCGGCGCGTTCGGATCTTCGGTCACCAGCGCGTTCTCGTCGTGGTGGCTCAGCTGTTGCTGCTGCGCCAGGCGCTCAGCCTCTTCACGGCGCTGCTGTTCCAGCGCTTCCACTTCTTCCGGCATCCGCACCTGTACCTTGCTCAGCACGCTGATCACTTCATATTTCAGCGATTCCAGCATGGTGGCGAACATGTTGAAGGATTCGCGCTTGTACTCCTGCTTCGGATCCTTCTGCGCATAGCCGCGCAGGTGGATGCCCTGACGCAGGTAGTCCATCGCCGCCAGGTGCTCTTTCCACAGGGAATCCAGCGTCTGCAGCATCACGCCCTTCTCGAAGTTGCGCATCATTTCGCTGCCGACCACGTCTTCCTTACGCAGGTACTGCTCTTTGGCGTTCTCCAGAATACGTTCGCGCAGCGTCTCTTCGTGCAGCTCCGGCTCTTTGTCCAGCCACTGGGCAATTGGCATCTCCAGATCGAAGTCGTTCTTCAGGCGCTCTTCCAGCCCCTGAATGTCCCACTCTTCTTCCAGCGACTGCGGCGTGATGTAGTTGTCGATGGTGCTCTTGAACACGTCCTCGCGGATGCTGGCGATGGTTTCGCTCACGTCGGACACGTCCAGCAATTCGTTACGCTGGCTGTAGATAGCGCGGCGCTGATCGTTGGCGACATCGTCGTATTCCAGCAGTTGCTTACGGATATCGAAGTTACGGCTCTCCACCTTGCGCTGAGCGTTGGCAATCGCCTTGGTCACCCACGGGTGCTCAATCGCCTCACCTTCTTTCATACCCAGTTTACGCATCATGCCAGACACGCGATCCGAGGCGAAGATACGCATCAGGGCATCTTCCATCGACAGGTAGAAGCGGGATGAACCGGCGTCGCCCTGACGACCGGAACGGCCGCGCAGCTGGTTATCGATACGGCGCGATTCATGGCGCTCGGTGCCGATGATATGCAGGCCGCCCGCAGCCAGCACCGCATCGTGGCGCACTTTCCAGGCGGCTTTGATGGCTTCAATTTGCTCTTCGGTCGGTTCTTCCAGCAGCGCCACTTCGGCCTGCCAGCTGCCGCCCAGCACGATATCGGTACCGCGGCCCGCCATGTTGGTGGCGATGGTCACCGCACCGCTCTGACCCGCCTGGGCGACGATGTCCGCCTCCATGGCGTGGAATTTGGCGTTCAGCACCTTGTGCTCGATACCCGCTTTGGTCAGCTCATGGGAAACCACTTCGGATTTCTCGATTGAGATGGTACCCACCAGCACCGGCTGGCCTTTGGCGGTACGCTCGCGGATGTCTTCGATGATGGCACCGATCTTCTCTTTCTCGGTCATGTACACCAGATCCGGCATATCCTTACGGATCATCGGACGGTTGGTTGGCACCACGATGGTGTCCAGCTTGTAGATCGAGCTGAATTCGAAGGCTTCGGTATCGGCGGTACCGGTCATCCCGGCCAGCTTCTCGTACAGACGGAAGTAGTTCTGGAAGGTAATCGAAGCCAGCGTCTGGTTCTCGTTCTGGATCTCCACGCCTTCTTTGGCTTCCACCGCCTGGTGCAAACCGTCGGACCAGCGGCGGCCCTGCATGGTACGGCCGGTGTGCTCATCGACGATGATCACTTCGCCGTCTTTCACGATGTAGTCCACGTCGCGGGTAAACAGCACGTGGGCACGCAGCGCGGCGGTAACGTGGTGCATCAGCATGATGTTGGTCGGCGAGTACAGCGATTCGCCTTCATCCATGATGCCAGCTTCCACCAGCATCTCTTCGATCAGGATCAGGCCGCGTTCGGTCAGGTGGACCTGGCGCGCCTTCTCATCCACCGAGAAGTGCCCTTCACCCTTGAAGGTGTCGGAGTCTTCTTTTTCCTGACGGATCAGTTTAGGGATCAGCTTGTTGACCTTGATGTACATCTCGGAGCTGTCTTCTGCCGGGCCGGAGATGATCAGCGGCGTACGCGCTTCATCGATCAGGATGGAGTCCACCTCATCCACCAACGCATAGTGCAATTTACGCTGCACCCGCTCTTCCGGGCTGAACGCCATGTTGTCGCGCAGGTAGTCGAAGCCGTATTCGTTGTTGGTACCGTAGGTGATGTCGGCGGCGTAAGCTTCACGCTTGGCCGGCGCCGGCATGCCCGGCAGGTTGATACCGATGCTCAGGCCGAGGAACTCGAACAACGGACGGTTGTTTTCGGCGTCACGCTGCGCCAGATAGTCGTTGACGGTCACGACGTGCACGCCGCGGCCGCTCAGGGCGTTCAGATAAGCCGGCAGCGTCGCGGTCAGGGTTTTACCTTCACCGGTGCGCATCTCGGCGATGCAGCGATCGTTCAGCACCATGCCGCCCAGCAGCTGCACGTCGAAGTGACGCATGCCGAACACGCGCTTGCTCGCCTCACGCACCACGGCGAAGGCTTCCGGGATCAGGCTGTCCAACGACTCGCCTTTCTCCAGGCGCGCGCGGAACTCGTTGGTTTTCGCTTTCAGCTCGTCATCGGACAGTTTTTCCATGTCCGGTTCCATGCGGTTGATCTGCTCAACCACTTTGCGCATGCGGCGCAGGGTACGATCGTTACGGCTGCCAAAAACTTTGGTTAATAATTTCACTAACATGATGTTTGATATCTCTGTCATGACGGCCGAACACGGCAGTCAACTTGCTATTATTTATGGTTTTTGTGCCCGAAGGGCGAAGTCAGACGAGAGCGGCTGGCCCGGCGCGAATGCCCTGCACCTGCGCCACCCACAGGCCGGTCTGGTGGCGCGCCAGCGTGGGCAGCACCTCAAGGTGGGTGTGGCGAATGATGGTCGGCGGCTTCGGCTCGTGCGTCAGCAGCGCGTTGAGAGTAGAAAGCAGCGCCAGTTGCGCTACCTGCAAAGGGGGTTCCGCTTCGGCTTCGCTTTCCTGCACCCGCGCATAAACCGCCTGCGGCGCCAGCGCGAAAGAGAGGTGACGAATGACGGTGCGCAGCGCATGTTGCTGCCAATAATCTACGCTGAAGGTAGGACGGCGATGTGCGTCCTGCAGCAGGGCCAGGCTGTTGAAGGTGCCGTTGGCCGAATTTTGCCGGTTAAGGCTGGACGATGTGCTCGGCAGTGCGGCCTGATCGGGGGCGCCGGACAAATTGGAAGGTGCGCCAAGCGTGGCCGCAACCATCCCTAACAGGAGATGGGGCCAGAAATAACGTCTGCCAAATTGTCGCCAACGATTTAGAATACCGATCACGAGTTTATAATCCGCCGGAGCCCATTATGCGCGATAGCCGTCCACAATTATTAGATGTCCTGTTCGACGACGCGTCTGCCGGCAGCAAAGGGACGCTGCAAAACGTCCAGCAACGCGCGGTGGCGCTGCTCAAGCTTAACCGTGCAGTGAAGGGCCTGTTGCCCGCTCCCCTGCATCCCTGGTGCCGCGTCGCGAATTTCCGACAGGGTATTTTAGTGCTCGAAACGGCAAATGCCAGTTGGATGATGCGCTTGCGCTACGAACAACCCGCTTTGCTGTCTGCACTACGAGCGCAAATTCTACCATCATTGTCGTCGATCGACATCAGGATTAATCCGGCCTTGATGGCGAAAGGCAGCAACCAGGTGCAAAACGCCGAAAAAGCGCCTGAAAAACCCGTGCCAATGCGGCATTTGAGTCTGGAAAGTGCGAAGGAACTGAAAGGATTGGCGAGCCGTAGCCCGGAAAAGCTGCGCAAGATATTGGAACGGCTGGCTGCATTGGCCGGAGAGGGTACCAACACAACCAGTCGTGATAAGTAATCAGCGACACAGCTGCAAAACACCAGACGGCATCACGAGCCTGAATGCTCAGGCTCTCAGGAGATGCGCCTGCCGTTATTCGCAGGCGAGGAATTCAGACCTTACGCCAATACGGTAGACGGTGCCTTGAATGCCAATGGCATTTCGGCTTCGTCCTGGAAGGTCACGTATTCCCACGCTTCCTGCTTGGCCAACACGGCCTGCAGCAGTTTGTTGTTCAGCGCGTGGCCAGACTTGAACGCGGTGAACGCGCCAATGATGTTGTGGCCGCACATGAACAGGTCGCCGATGGCGTCCAGCATTTTGTGACGTACGAATTCGTCTTCGAAACGCAGACCGTCTTCGTTCAGCACGCGGTAATCATCTACCACGATGGCGCAATCGAAGCTGCCGCCCAGGGCCAGGCCACGGGACTGCAGGTATTCGATGTCACGCATAAACCCGAAGGTGCGCGCGCGGCTGATTTGACGCACGAAAGACTCAGCCGAGAAATCAAGGCGATAGCGCTGAGAGCTGGCGTCGATAGCCGGGTGGTTGAAGTCGATGGTGAAGTCCAGGCGGAACCCGTTATGCGGGGACAGCTCGGCCCATTTATCGCCATCTTCAACACGCACAGTCTCTTTCAGACGCAGGAATTTCTTCGCCGAGTTCAGTTCTTCGATGCCGGCATCCAGCAGCAAGAACACGAACGGACTGGCGCTGCCGTCCATGATTGGGATTTCAGCGGCGTCGACTTCAATGACGATGTTGTCGATGCCCAGCCCAGCCAGCGCGGCGTTGAGGTGCTCAACGGTCGAAATACGCACGTCATGCTCATTCACCAGGCAAGTACAGAGCATGGTATCACGCACGGATTTTGCATCAGCCGGAAAATCAACCGGTGGATTCAAGTCAGTGCGACGATAGATGACCCCGGTATTAGCCGGCGCTGGGCGCATTGTCAGCGTGACTTTCTTGCCGGTATGCAAACCGACGCCAGTCGCCTGAACAATACGTTTTAATGTCCTTTGTTTGATCATCGTTTTATCTCGCAATGTTATCCATCCTACCAGCCAAGCATACAGCATGGCTGGCGGGACAGTTTAGCACAAAGAGCGGAGATTCCAAATTCTCAGGATATTCTTAGTCTGCCTGCTTACGCAGGAAGGCTGGAATATCAAGATAGTCGGGCTCTTTATTCGGCTGCGCAGCTTGGTCGTTGACCACCTTCGCGGCAGGTTTCACTTCCTGCGGCAGAGGCGACATGCCGTGCTGCTGATAACGGTGATCCATCACCGGCTGGCTGGCCTGCTTATTGGTCACCAGGGTGATTTCAGGACGCTTGTCCATACCGATACCGGTTGCAACCACGGTTACGCGCAGTTCGTCGTTCATTTCTGGATCCAGCGAGGTACCGATAACCACGGTAGCGTTGTCGGAAGCGAACGCGCGGATGGTGTTACCCACGGTTTCGAACTCATCCAGACGCAGGTCGAAGCCAGCGGTAATGTTGACCAACACGCCGCGCGCGCCGGACAGGTCGATGTCTTCCAGCAGTGGGCTGGAGATCGCCATTTCGGCCGCTTCTTCGGCGCGGTCTTCACCGCAAGCCACGCCGGAACCCATCATCGCGTAGCCCATTTCGGACATCACGGTGCGCACGTCGGCGAAGTCGACGTTCATCAGGCCCGGACGGGTGATCAGCTCGGCGATACCCTGCACCGCGCCTTTCAGCACGTCGTTGGCCGCGCCGAACGCGTCCAGCAGAGAGATGCCGCGACCCAGAACTTTCAGCAATTTGTCGTTCGGGATGGTGATCAGCGAGTCCACGTGTTTGGACAGTTCAGCGATACCCTGCTCCGCGAATGCCATGCGCTTCTTGCCTTCGAAGTTGAAAGGCTTGGTCACCACGGCCACGGTCAGAATACCCAAATCTTTAGCCACTTCAGCCACCACTGGCGCCGCACCGGTACCGGTACCGCCGCCCATGCCGGCTGCGATGAAGACCATGTCTGCGCCGTCCAGCGCTGCGCGCAGGGCTTCGCGGTCTTCTTCCGCTGAATTGCGACCCACTTCAGGGTTCGCGCCCGCACCCAGACCTTTGGTAATACCGCTACCAATCTGGATGGTTTGGCCAACCGCCGTTTTGCGGAGCGCCTGGGCGTCCGTGTTCACAGCGAAGAATTCAACACCTTCGATGCGCTCGCGCACCATGTGTTCAACGGCGTTGCCACCGCCGCCGCCGACGCCGATGACTTTAATCACCGCGTCATTGGTTAGTTCCATTGGTTCAAACATAGTTTCTCTCCGTTTTGTGCCTGTCGCTGCGAGATCATAAAAAGATTACTCAGCATGATCTCTTTGTTGAAACATTAAAACTCTTTTCTCAGCCAGCTATTGATGCGTTTAAACCAATTGCCCACCGAGGCGCGTTTTTCTACCTCTGTCTCACCGCTCAGGTGAGACTCTTTTCCATAGTGCAGCAGACCTACCGCCGTCGAGTAGTAAGGCTCCTGCGCATAATCCGTCAGACCCGTGATGTTCAAGGGTTGGCCGATGCGTACCTGGGTATGGAACACCCGTTGCGCACAGGCTGCCAGGCCATCAATCTGGGCGGCGCCACCGGTCAGCACGATACCTGCCGCCAGATGATGCTTCACCCCTTGCTGACGCAGTTGCTCCTGCAATTGCAAAATTTCATCGTTAACCAGATTCAACAGTTCGGTGTAGCGTGGCTCAATGACTTCAGCCAGCGTCTGTCTTTGCAGACTGCGCGGAGGACGTCCCCCGACGCTAGGCACCTCTACATTCTCATCCTTGCTAACAATCGACCCAAGCGCACAACCGTGTCGAACTTTAATCGCTTCCGCGTCGGTCGGCGGCGTGCCGAAGGCGTAAGCGATATCGCTGGTGACCACGTTCCCGGCGTAAGGGATCACTTTGGTGTGGCGCAGCGCACCGCCGGTGTACACCGCCATATCCATGGTGCCGCCGCCGATATCCACCACGCAAACGCCGAGTTCGCGTTCATCTTCGGTCAGCACCGCGTAGCTCGCGGCCAGACCGGCGAAAATAAGTTGGTCAACTTTCAGGCCGCAACGTTCCACGGCCTTGACGATGTTCTTCGCCATATCGTTATGGCAGGTAATCAGATGCACCTTGGCCTGCATGCGCACGCCGGACAGCCCAACCGGGTTTTTGATGCCTTCCTGATAATCGATGGCGTATTCCTGAGGAATCACGTGCAGGATGCGGTGTTCGTCGCGCACGCGCACCGATTTGGCGGTGTGCACCACGTTCTCCACGTCGTCCTGCGTCACTTCCTCTTCCGAGATCGGCACCATGCCGATTTCGTTCTGGCAGCTGATGTGCTTGCCCGACAGCGCCAGGTACACCGACGAGATCTGGCAGTCCGCCATCAGCTCGGCCTGATCGATGGCGCGCTGTACGCACTTCACCACCGACTCCAGGTCGTTTACGCCGCCCTTATCCATGCCGCGAGACGGGCAGCTGCCCACCCCGATAATGTTGACCATGCCATCGGGCAGAACTTCCCCTACCAACGCGGAGACTTTTGCAGTACCGATCTCCAGTCCAACTACCAGTTTTCTGTCCGTCGACTTGATCATTGTTGTTTTGCCTGTGCCTGATTCTGTTGCTGATTACTGTTTTGCTGACCGCCAAGCGCCTGCGGATCGACCAACACCGGAGCCCACCCTACCGAAGCGCCGGACTCGTAGCGCAGATCGACATAGCTGACACGCTTGCTCTCCGCCTGGCCCTGCTGCTGCAATACCGGGTAAAGCTCAATAAACCGCTGCAAACGCCCGTTGCGGTCATCGCGCCCCAGCTCAAGCCGGACATCGTTGTCCAGCGCCAGCTGCCAGGAATGGCGCGCGGTCATCGCCGCCATTTTCAGCGTATATTTGCTGGCCGCCAACGTGGCGCTCATCGCCCGATAGCCCTCCAGCACATCCTGCTCGCTCCCTTCCGGCCCGTAGAGCAGCGGCAACTTCTGCTTGCCCGCCCGCTCCGCCGGCACGCTGAACGCTTTGCCCTCGGCGTCCACCATGTGCAAATCGTTCCAGCGCGCCACCGGGACGTACTCCACCAGATGGATCTTCAGCTCATCCGGCCATTGTTTGCGCACGCTGGCCTGTTTGATCCACGGCAGACGTTCGATCTGCTGCTGGATGACGTCCACATCCTGCGTCATAAAGGTGCCGGGGGCGCCCAGCGCCAGGATCGCCTGACGAATATCATCGTTGGTGGTGTAGTGGCGTTCGCCGGTCACCACCAGCCTTGAGAGCGGCAGGCGACTGGCGTCTTTCATCCAGCCAAGCACCGCCCAACCGCTCCACACGACCGTTCCCAACACCATCAGCAGGAAAATCATTCCCGCCAACTGGGTTCCATTGCTGCGGCGCGGGCCGTTATCCACCTCGCGATCGCGCGCATTCAGGGCAGCTTGCGACATATCAGTCGGCCAACTCCAAAATTCTCGCCACTAGCTGCGAGAAGCTTAATCCAAACTGGCGCGCCGCCATCGGCACCAGGCTATGACTGGTCATGCCCGGAGAGGTGTTCACCTCAAGCAGATAGAAGCTGCCATCGCTGTCTTGCATCACGTCGACGCGGCCCCAGCCGCTGCAGTCCAGACCGCGGTAGGCGCGCAGCGCCAATGCCGCCATCTCGGCTTCCTGCTCGGCGCTCAAACCGCTCGGGCAGAAGTACTGCGTATCGTCCGAAATGTACTTGGCCTGGTAGTCGTAAAACACGCCGGCCGGCTGGATACGGATAGACGGCAGCACCTGGTCGCCCAGCATTGCCACGGTGTATTCCGGCCCGCTCAACCACTTCTCCACCAGCACATCGTCGTCATGGCGGAAGGCTTCTTCCAGCGCGGCTTCCAACGCAGCGCTTTCGGTGACCTTGCTCATACCGACGCTGGAGCCTTCGCGGCTCGGCTTGACGATCACCGGCAGGCCGAGATCCGCCACGCGCGCCAGCAGCGCCGCTTTTTCGGCGCCGAGATACAGCTGGCGATTCAGCGCCACGTAAGGCGCCACCGGCAAGCCCATCGACTGCCACACCATCTTGGTCCGCCATTTATCCATGGTCAGCGCCGAGGCCATCACGCCGCTGCCGGTATAAGGCAGCTCGAGGAACTCCAGCAGCCCCTGCAGGGTGCCATCCTCGCCGCCGCGGCCGTGCAGCGCGATAAACACTTTGGTGAACCCTTGATCTTTCAGCTGGGTCACCGGGAAATCGCGGGTATCGACGCCGTGCGCATCGATGCCGGCTTCGCGCAACCCGGCCAGCACCGCGGCGCCGGACTGCAGAGAAACGTCACGTTCAGCGGAGGTGCCGCCCAGCAGAACTGCAACTTTATCAGCCATGGTGCTCCTCCTCTTTCTTCGGCGGCTGCAGCTTCAGCTCGGCCAGTTTACGGGCGATTTTGCCCACGTTGCCGGCGCCCTGCACCAGCACCAGGTCTTCATCCTGCAGCAGCTGCGCCAGGATTTCCGGCACGGTATCGGCATCGGAAACCAGGATCGGATCCAGCTTGCCGCGGCTGCGGATGGTGCGGCACAGCGAGCGGCTGTCCGCGCCCGGGATCGGCGCTTCACCGGCGGCGTACACGTCAAGCATCAGCAGCACATCCACCTGCGACAGCACGTTGGCGAAATCGTCGTACAGATCGCGAGTACGCGTGTAGCGGTGCGGCTGGAAGATCATCACCAGACGCTTGTCCGGCCAGCCGGCGCGCGCCGCTTTCAGCGTGGCGTCCACTTCGGTCGGATGGTGGCCATAATCGTCCACCAGCATCGCGCTGCCCGCTTTGCCGTTGACCGGCTCCAGCGGAAACTCGCCGAGGAAATCGAAGCGGCGCCCAGTGCCCTGGAAGCCCGCCAGCGCGCGCAGGATATCTTCGTCGTCGATGCCTTCTTCGGTCGCTACCGCCACCGCCGCCGCTGCGTTCAACGCATTGTGGCGGCCCGGCGCGTTCAGCGTCACCGTCAGCAACGGTTTGTCCTGACGGCTCAGGGTAAAGTGCCCCTGCGGCCCAATCTGCCGGTAGTCTTCGATGCGCACGTCGGCATCTTCACTGAAGCCGTAGGTGGTGATATGGCGACCCACGCGCGGCAACAGCTCGCGCACCACCGGATCGTCGATGCACATCACTGCGCGGCCATAGAACGGCAGGTTGTGCAAGAAATTGATAAACGTCTGTTTCAGGTTCTCGAAGTCGCCCTGGTAGGTGTCCATGTGGTCGGCTTCGATGTTGGTGACCACGGCCACCATCGGCTGCAGATGCAGGAACGACGCATCGCTCTCATCCGCTTCCGCGATCAGATAACGGCTGGACCCCAGTCGTGCGTGGGTCCCCGCCGCCTTCACCAGCCCGCCGTTGACGAAGGTCGGGTCCAGGCGGGCTTCGGCGTAAATGCTCGAGACCATCGCCGTGGTGGTGGTTTTGCCGTGCGTGCCGGCGATAGCGATACCGTGGCGAAAACGCATCAGCTCCGCCAGCATTTCAGCGCGGCGGATCACCGGGATGCGCGCTTCACGAGCGGCGACGATCTCCGGGTTGTCGGCGGAGATGGCGGTAGACACCACCACCACGCTCGCATCCAGCACGTTTTCCGGACGGTGATTGAAATAAATCGTCGCCCCGAGCGCGCTCAACTGTTGGGTGACCGGATTCGGCGCCAGGTCGGAGCCGCTGATCTGATACCCTTCGTTTGCCAACACTTCGGCGATACCACCCATGCCGGCACCACCGATGCCGACAAAGTGAATGTGCCGGACGCGACGCATCTCGGGCACGATAGTACGTAGTTTCGCCAGTTGTTGTGTATTCATCACTCTCTCTAATCCGGATCCGGTACCCCGGCCCTACATCACATTGCTTTTATTCAGGTTCGGCGCGCCGAACCCCTGCACTCGTTACTTGGCGAGCCGCACCAGCTCCGCCGCCACGCGCTCGGTGGCATCCGGAATGGCGACCGCACGCGCTTTCTCGGCCATGGCCAGCAGCGTCTTGCGATCCCAACTCGCCAGCAGTTCGGCCACCACATCGGCGTTAAACTGCGGCTGTTCGATAATCTTCGCCGCGCCGGCTTCTTCCAGCGGACGCGCGTTCCAGTACTGCTGACGATCCTTGTGCATAAACGGCACGAAGATCGCCGGCAGCCCTGCCGCCGCGATTTCACTGACGGTCAACGCGCCGGAGCGGCAGACCACCACGTCGGCCCAGGCATAGGCGGCGGCCATGTCGTCGATGAACTCGGTCACTTTGTGCTGCGTCTGCCCTACCCTTTCGTAGTCGCGCAGCACCGTTTCCAGCGCGCCCTTGCCAACCTGATGCCAGAGCGTAATTCTATCGCCCAAACGCGCCGCGACTTCAGGAACTGTCTGATTCAGCACGCGGGCGCCCTGACTTCCGCCAATCACCAGCACGCGGATCGGGCCTTCGCGCCCTTGCAACCGCTCTGCCGGCAACGGCAGCGCCAACACGTCGGTACGCACCGGGTTGCCCACCACCTCGGCGTTCGGGAACGCGCCGGGGAAGGCCTGCATCACTTTGGCGGCGATGCGCGCCAGCCAGCGGTTGGTCAAACCGGCGATGCCGTTCTGCTCGTGCAGCACCACCGGGATGCCGCACTGCCAGGCTGCCAGGCCGCCGGGACCGGAGACGTAACCGCCCATTCCCAGCACCACATCCGGCTGATAGCTGCGCATAATGGCTTTTGCCTGACGCACCGCCTGCCAGATCCGCAGCGGTGCGGTCAATTGAGCCTTCAGGCCCTTGCCGCGCAGGCCGGAGATGCGGATAAAATCGATCTCGATCCCGTGCTTCGGCACCAGATCGGCTTCCATTCGGTCTGCGGTTCCGAGCCAGCGCACCTGCCAGCCCTGCGCCATCAGATGATGCGCGACCGCCAGCCCCGGGAACACGTGCCCACCGGTACCGCCTGCCATCACCATTAAACGCTTAGGTTTCCCGCTCATCCCTTACCTCTTCACAAACGCCTGAGCCTTGGTCAGGCGCGTTTCATAATCAATTCGCAGCAACAGCACGATCGCCGTCGACATAATCAGCAAGCTCGAACCGCCGTAACTGATCAACGGCAGCGTCAGACCTTTGGTCGGCAGCATGCCCGCGGCGGCGCCGACGTTAACCAGCGCCTGGAAGCTGAACCACACGCCGATCGCGCAGGCCAGGAAGCCGGAGAAGCGTTGGTCGATCTCCAGCGCGCGGCGCCCGATGGACATCGCGCGAAAAGCGACGAAGAATACCATTAACAGGGCTAAAACCACACCGATATAGCCCAGTTCTTCCCCCAAAATGGAGAAGATGAAGTCGGTGTGCGCTTCCGGCAAATACTCCAGTTTCTGCACCGAGTTGCCGAGCCCCTGCCCCCAGAACTCGCCGCGGCCGAACGCCATCAGCGACTGGGTCAGCTGGTAGCCGCTGCCGAACGGGTCGGCCCACGGGTTCCAGAACGACGTCACGCGGCGCATACGGTACGGTTCCGCGATGATCAGCAGCACCACGGCGAACACGCCGGAGCCGATGATCGCCAGGAACTGCCACATTTTCGCACCGGCCAGGAACAGCATTGCCAGCGTGGTGATGAACAGCACCACCACGGTACCGAGGTCCGGCTGCGCCAGCAGCAGCACCGCCAGCACCACCATCACGCCCATCGGCTTGCAGAAGCCCCAGAAGTTGCTGCGCACCTCTTCCACCTTGCGCACCAGATAGCTCGCCAGGTAGCAGAACAGCGACAGCTTGGACAGCTCCGCGGGCTGAATACGCAGCGGGCCGAGTGCGATCCAACGCGAGGCCCCGTTTACCGAGCTCCCCACCACCAGGACGATCAGCAGCATCACGATCGACATCAGCAGCATCACGTTGCTGTAGCGCTGCCAAATTTCCATCGGGATGCGCAGCGTCACCAGCGACAGGCCGAACGCCAGGCCGAGGTACAGCGCGTCACGTTTGGCGAACAGGAACGGATCGTCCGCCAGGCGTTGGCCGATCGGCATCGAGGCCGAGGTCACCATCACGAAGCCGATGATCGCCAAGCCGAAGGTCAACCACAGCAGGGTGCGATCGTACAGCACCATGTTGACCGCGTCGTTGTCGCGCGCGCCGGTCACCCAGTCTTTCAGCCGTTCTGTCAGCCCGAAGTTCGGCAAGCGTAGTTTCATCCGCCAAGCTCCTGCGCCAAGCGGGCGAACTCATCGCCGCGCACTTCAAAATTACGGAACTGATCGAGGCTGGCGCAAGCCGGCGACAACAGCACCATATCGCCGGGCATTACGCGGCCGGCGATGGTGCGCATCGCCTGCTCCATGGTCTCGGTCAACGTCGCCACTTCCGGCCGCAGCTGTGCCAGCTGAGCGCCGTCACGGCCAAAACAATACAGACGCACGTTGTCGCCCTGCAGATAGCGCGCCAGCGGCGAGAAATCGGCGGACTTGCCGTCGCCGCCCAGCAGCAGATGCAGCGTGCCGTCCACCTGCAGGCCGTTCAGCGCAGCTTCGGTGCTGCCGACGTTGGTGGCTTTGGAATCGTTGATCCAACGCACGCCGTTGTGCTCCCAGGCCAGCTGGAAGCGGTGTGCCAGGCCGGTGAAGGTGGTCAGCGCCTTCAGGCTGGACGCACGCGGGATATTGACCGCATCCGCCAACGCCAGCGCCGCCAGGGCGTTGGTGTAATTGTGGCGGCCGGTCAGCTTCATTTCGCGCGTATTCAGCACCTTCTCACCGCGCACCCGCAGCCAGGTTTCCCCCTGCTGGCGGTTCAAGTGATAGTCGCCTACGTCCGCGCCGAAGCTGACACAGCGTTCGTCGGCGCCGCGCACCGGCATGGTCAGCGCGTCGTCCGCGTTCACCACGCACACCGCGGCGTTTTCATACACGCGCAGCTTGGCACCGCGATACTGCTGCAGACCGAACGGATAGCGATCCATATGATCTTCGGTCACGTTCAGGATGGTCGCCGCCGCCGCCCGCAGGCTATACGTCGTTTCCAGCTGGAAGCTGGACAGCTCCAGCACGTAAAGCTGACATTCCTGACGCAACAGGCTCAGCGCCGGCAGGCCGATATTGCCGCCCACGCCCACCGCCCAACCGGCGGCTTTCGCCATCTCGCCCACCAGGGTGGTGACGGTGCTCTTGCCGTTGGAGCCGGTAATCGCCACGATCGGCGCCTGCGCCTCGCGGCAGAACAGTTCGACGTCGCCGACGATTTCGACGCCGGCGTCAGCCGCGGCGCTCAATGCCGGGGTCGCCAGCGCGACGCCCGGGCTGGCGACGATCAGATCCGCCGCCAGCAGCCAGTCTTGATTCAGATCGCCCAGATGGCGCTCCACGCTTTCAGGCAGTTTGTCCAACCCTGGCGGCGCGATACGGGTATCCATCACGCGCGGCGTCACGCCGCGCGCCATGAAGAAATCGACACAGGACAGGCCGGTGAGGCCCAACCCGATGATGACGACTTTTCTACCCTGATAGTCTGCCATGATTAACGCACCTTCAGCGTTGCCAGGCCAATCAGCACCAGCATCAGCGAAATGATCCAGAAGCGCACGATCACGCGCGGTTCCGGCCAGCCTTTCAATTCATAGTGGTGGTGAATCGGCGCCATGCGGAAAATGCGTTGTCCGCGCAGCTTGAACGACCCCACCTGCAGGATCACCGACAGCGTCTCTACCACGAACACGCCGCCCATGATCACCAGCAAGAACTCCTGGCGCAGCAGCACCGCAATGGTGCCCAGCGCGCCGCCTAGCGCCAGTGAACCGACGTCGCCCATAAACACCTGAGCCGGGTAGGTGTTGAACCACAGGAACCCGAGGCCGGCACCGACGATGGCGGTACACACGATCACCAACTCACCGGCATGACGCAGATACGGAATGTGCAGGTAGTTGGCGAAGTTCATATTACCGGTCGCCCAGGCCACCAGCGCGAAGCCGGCCGCCACGAATACCGTCGGCATGATCGCCAGGCCGTCCAGGCCGTCGGTCAGGTTGACCGCGTTGCTGGTGCCGACGATGACGAAATAGGCCAGCAGGATGTACAGCAGGCCCAGCTGCGGCATCACGTCCTTAAAGAACGGCACAACCAGCTCGGTGGCTGGCGTGTCTTTTCCTACGGCGTACATGGCGAATGCGACAATCAGCGCAATCACCGATTGCCAGAAATACTTCCAGCGGGCGATCAGCCCTTTGGTGTCCTTACGCACCACCTTGCGGTAGTCGTCAACGAAGCCGACGATGCCGTAACCCACCAGCACAAACAGCACGCACCAGACATATGGGTTGGACGGGTAGGCCCACATCAGCACCGAAATGGTGATGGAGGTCAGGATCATGATGCCGCCCATGGTCGGCGTGCCGCGCTTGCTGAAGTGCGACTCGGGGCCGTCGTTGCGCACCACCTGACCGAAGGACATTTCTTGCAGGCGCTTGATCACCCGCGGGCCCATCCACAGTGACAGGAACAGCGCGGTCAGCAGGCTGACAATGGCTCGGAACGTCAGATAAGAAAAGACGTTGAAGCCTGAGTAATACTTGACCAAATGTTCGGCCAGCCAAACTAACATGGTGCTTTCTCCTGTAACGCGCGTACTACCTGCTCCATTGCGGCACTACGTGAACCTTTGATTAACACGGTGATGACCGCATGTTCCGACAGTAATTCCGCCACGCGCGCGATCACTGCTGTCTTGTCCTGATAATGTTCGCCGTTGCCGGACGCTTCGCTCAGCACGCGGCTCAACCCGCCGACGCTGATCACTTTATCGACCCCGGCCAGGCGGGCGGCTTCACCCACCTGACGGTGGCACTCTTCCGCTTCTGCGCCCAGCTCGGCCATATCGCCGACCACCATCACGCGGTAGCCCGGCATTTCCGCCAGCACCTGCGCCGCCGCGGTCATCGACCCGACGTTGGCGTTATAGCTGTCGTCCAGCAGCAGCTTGCCTTCGGCCAGCGCCACCGGGAACAAGCGCCCCGGCACCGCCTGCAATTGTTTCAACCCCTGACGCACCGCTTCGAGCGTCGCGCCCACCGACATCGCCAGCGCCGTGGCCGCCAGCGCGTTGGCCACGTTGTGGCGCCCCGGCAGCGGCAGTGCGATCTCGGCGGTGCCGAACGGGCTGTGCAGCGTGAACTGCGTACCTGCGCCATTCACCCGCACGTTGTCCGCGAAGAAGTCCACACCTTCGGCGGCCTGCGGCGAGAAGCGCCAGACGGTTTTGCCGACCAGCATGCTCTGCCAGTGCGGCCAATCGTTGTTATCGGCGTTGATGATCGCCACGCCGTCGGCCGGCAGGCCGGTAAAGATTTCACCTTTCGCCTGAGCGACGCCGGCCAGCGAGCCGAAGCCTTCCAGGTGCGCCGCCGCCAGGTTATTCACCAAAGCGGTCTGCGGACGCGTCAATGCGGTGGTGTAAGCGATTTCGCCAATGTGGTTAGCGCCCAGCTCTATCACGGCAAAATCATGCTGCGGCTCCAGACGCAACAGCGTCAGCGGCACGCCGATGTCGTTATTCAAGTTACCGGCGGTATACAGCACTTCGCCGCATTCACGCAGAATGGCGGCGGTCATTTCTTTCACCGATGTCTTGCCCGAGGAGCCGGTCAGCGCCACCACGCGCGCCGGCACCTGCTGACGCACCCAGGCGCCAAGCTGCCCCAGCGCCAAACGGGTGTCTTCCACCACCAGCTGCGGCACGTCCACCAATAAGCGCTTACTGACCAGCAACGCCCCGGCGCCTGCGGCTACGGCATCCGCCGCGAAGTCGTGAGCGTCGAAACGCTCACCTTTCAGCGCCACAAACAGGCAACCGGCGGTCACCTTGCGGGTGTCTGTCGTCACCTCGACAATTTGGCAATCGGCGCCGATCGGTTCAGCGCTCAATACCTCAGCCAGTGTCTGAAGAGAGACAGGGATCATGCCAGCACCCCCAGCAGTCGGGCGACCGTCGTGCGGTCGGAGTAATCCAGGCGGCGGTTGCCCACCAGCTGATAATCTTCATGGCCCTTGCCCGCCACCAACACCACATCCTGCGCCTGCGCTTGCATGATGGCGCTGGTTACCGCTTCGGCGCGGCCGTGGATCACCAGCGCCTGCCCGGCGTCCAGCAATCCGGTCAGGATGTCGTTGATAATTGCGCGCGGCTCTTCGGTACGCGGGTTGTCATCGGTGATCACCACGCGATCGGCGAACTGCTCGGCAATACCGCCCATCAGCGGACGCTTGCCCTTGTCGCGATCGCCGCCGCAGCCGAAGACGCACCACAGCTGCCCCTGGCAGTGCAGGCGCGCGGCTTCCAGCGCTTTCTCCAGCGCATCCGGCGTGTGGGCGTAATCCACCACCACCGTCGGTTTGCCCGGCGCGTTAAACACTTCCATGCGGCCGCAGACCGGCTGCAGGCGGCTGCCGGTTTCCACCAGCGCCTCCAGCGGATAGCCCAGCGACAGCAGCGTGGCCAAGGCCAACAGCAGGTTGCTGACGTTGAACGCGCCCATCAGGCGGCTTTCGATCTCGCCGTCGCCCCAGCTGGAGCTGAAACGAACGGTGGCGCCGTTGTCGTGATAATCGACCGCCGTGGTTTTCAGCCAGCGGCCGTGGCCGCCCGGCTGCAGGTTGCCCTGCATCGTCACCGCTACCGCATCCGGCAGCTTGCCGAGCCAGCGCTGACCGACTTCATCGTCGGCGTTGATGATTGCCTGCCCCACGCTGTGGGCGGCGAACAGCGACCATTTGGCCGCCTCGTAATTGGCCATGTCACCGTGGTAATCCAGGTGATCGCGGCTCAGGTTGGTAAAGACCGCCGCGGCGAACGGCAGCGCCGCCACCCGGTGTTGCACCAGACCGTGGGAAGAAACTTCCATGGCGGCGAAGGTCGCGCCCTGTTCCGCCAACTCGTTTAATACGTGTTGAACATCCACCGCAGAACCGGTGGTATTCTCGGTCGGACACACCTGGCCCAGCAGGCCGTTGCCGACGGTGCCCATCACCGCGCTGGTTTCGCCCAGCAGTTGGCTCCACTGCGCCAACAGCTGCGTAGTGGTGGTTTTGCCGTTGGTGCCGGTCACGCCGACCAGACGCAGACGCTCGCCCGGCTGGTGGTAAAAACGCCCGGCCAGCGCGGAAAGGCGCTGGTTCAGTTGGCTCAGGTAGATCACCGGCACGCCGTGCATCTCAACGATGGCGCCGTCTTCGGCCTGACCGTCAGCTTCGGCGATCACGGCGGCGACGCCCTGCGCGATGGCCTGCGGAATATAGCGGCGTCCATCCGTTTGATGGCCGACAACGGCGACAAACAGATCCCCGGCAGCCGCCACACGGCTGTCTAATGTCATTTCCCGCAGCGCGCGCCCGGGTGCCGTCGGCACCCACGGGGCGAGTAAGTCGCGCAAATTACGATCTGCCACCTGAACCCTCTTTCTTGTTAATCACTAATTCGCTTTTGTCACCGGTAGGCAACGCGTCAGGCTCGACGTTCATGGTGCGTAATACGCCGCCCATGATGGCACCGAACACCGGCGCGGAGATTGCACCACCATAGTATTTCCCACCCTGCGGGTCGTTGATGACGACCACCAGGGCAAAACGGGGGTTACTTGCCGGCGCGACGCCGGCGGTATAAGCGATGTATCGGTTGACGTATTTGCCGTCCGGGCCCACTTTTTTCGCGGTACCGGTTTTGATGGCGATACGGTATCCCTTGATGGCGGCTTTCACGCCGCCGCCGCCCGGCAAGGCCACGCTTTCCATCATGTGCACCACTGTGCGCACCAGAGGTTCTGGGAAAACGCGTTCGCCGGCGACCGGAGGGTCAACCTTGGTGATCGACAATGGGCGATACACGCCCAGGCTGCCGATCGTTGCATAGACTCGCGCCAACTGTAACGGAGTTACCATCAGCCCGTAGCCGAAAGAGAAGGTGGCCCTCTCTATGTCAGACCACCGTTGTTTTTTTGGGTATATGCCACTGCTTTCTCCGACCAGCCCCAAATTGGTCGCTTTTCCCAGCCCAAAACGAGAGTAAGTATCTACTAACGCTGAGGACGGCATCGCTAACGCCAGCTTTGAAACACCGACGTTACTCGACTTCTGCAAGATCCCGGTCAATGACAGCTCCGAGTACCGCGCCACGTCTTTGATCTCGTGGCCCTGAATGCGGTACGGGATGGTGTTCAGCACGCTGTTTTCTCTCACCACGCCGTTTTGCAGCGCGGTCATCACCACCATCGGCTTCACGGTTGAACCGGGTTCAAAAATATCGGTGATAGCACGGTTACGCATGGTCTCTTTCGGCGTACCGGCCATGTTGTTCGGGTTGTAAGACGGGCTGTTGGCCATCGCCAGCACTTCGCCGGTGTTCACGTCGATCAGCACCGCAGTGCCCGATTCGGCCTTGTTGAACGCCACGGCGTTGTTCAGCTCGCGATACACCAGCGCCTGCAGGCGCTCATCGACGCTCAACACCAGGTTATGCGCCGCCTGGCTGTCGACGGAGGAGATATCTTCGATCACCCGGCCGAAGCGGTCCTTACGCACCGTTCTCTCGCCCGGTTGCCCGGTCAGCCAGCGGTCGAAGCTCTTCTCGACGCCTTCAATGCCTTGCCCATCGATGTTGGTCACGCCGATGATGTGCGACGTCACCTGCCCCGCCGGGTAGTACCGGCGCGACTCCTGCCGCAGGTAGATCCCCGGCAGCTTGAGCTTGTGGATGTAGTCGCCGATCGCCGGGTTCACCTGGCGCGCCAGATAAACGAAGCGCCCTTTCGGGTTGGCGTTGATGCGGTTGGAGAGTTGGTCCAGCGGGATGTTCAGCGCATCGGAAAGCGCTTTCCAACGGCTGTCCAGCGTGATACCGCCGCGCTCGTTCAGCTCTTTCGGATCCGCCCACACCGCATTGACCGGCACGCTGACCGCCAACGGACGGCCGGCGCGATCGCTGATCATGCCGCGCGCGGTCGGCACTTCCTGCACGCGCAGCGAACGCATGTCGCCTTCTTTCACCAGACGATCGGGGTTGATGACCTGCAGGTACGCGACGCGCAGCATCAGGCCAACCATCGCCAGCAAAATGCAGCCGCACAGCAACGCAAAACGCCAGCTGACAAAGCTGGCCTGATCTTCCTGGCGTCTCAACTTACCGGGGCGCGCTGCTTTCATGCGTTTCCTTTCTACTCCGTGTCATTATTCCGGTTAAACCATTCATTGTTTAACGATGATATTTTCCTGCGATGGATCAACATGTTGCATCTGCAGTTTTTCTGTCGCGATACGTTCAACCCGGCTGTGATCGCCGAGGGCGTTCTCTTCTAAAATCAGGTTGCGCCACTCGATATCCAGCGCATCACGCTCCAGAACCAGCTGTTCGCGCTCGGCGGTCAGCAGGCGGGTGCGGTGCGCGGTGGTCACCACGAAAACCGCGGAGACCAGTGACGCAATCAGTAAAATCATGGGGATCTTGGCGTTGCGCAGCAGATCGCCGCCAATCACCCCGACCAGGCCGTGACGTTCGTTGCCGATCACGCGGGCATCCTCTCAGCAATACGCAGCACCGAGCTGCGCGCACGCGGGTTGTCCGCCACTTCCGCTTCCGACGGCATCATTTTGCCCAGCGCTTTCAGCGTTCGTCCGCCCATGCTGCGCAGTTGCTCTTCGGTCAACGGAATGCCCGCCGGCACCTGAGCGCCGCGGCTGTGGTGACGCATAAAGCGTTTGACGATGCGGTCTTCCAGCGAGTGGAAACTTATGATCGACAAACGGCCCTGTGGGGCCAGCACTTCCAGCGCGCCGTCGAGCGCACGCTCGATCTCTTCCAGCTCGCTGTTGATATAGATGCGGATCGCCTGGAAGCTGCGCGTCGCCGGATGCTTGTGCTTTTCACGGAACGGGCTGGCATCGGCAATCAGATCCGCCAACTCTTTGGTGCGCGTCATCGGCTCCACGCGGTTTCTTTCGACGATGGCGCGTGCGATGCGCTTGGCGAAACGCTCTTCGCCAAAGGTTTTCAGCACCCAGGCGATATCGTCCGCCTCGGCCTTCATCAGCCAATCCGCGGCGGACAGGCCGGTGGACGGATCCATGCGCATGTCCAGCGGACCGTCGCGCATGAAGGAGAACCCGCGCTCTGCGTCGTCAAGCTGCGGCGAGGAAACGCCCAGATCGAGCAGAACGCCGTCGATCTTGCCGACCAGTTCGCGCTCCCGCACATAGTGCGACAACTCGGAAAATGGGCCGTGTACGATGGTAAAACGAGGATCTTCAATAGATTTGGCGGCTGCAATCGCCTGAGGGTCACGGTCAATTGCCAGCAAGCGCCCTTCCGGCCCCAGCTGGGACAGAATCAGACGAGAATGGCCACCGCGACCAAAAGTACCGTCGATATATATGCCGTTGCTGCGGATGTTGAGGCCGTTGACGGCTTCGTCCAGCAGGACGGTGGTGTGTTTATAGTTTTCCAACATGCTTATAGCGACAAGTCCTGTAGCCGCTCAGACAACGGTTCCTGAGTCGACTGTTCAGCGTCAATATCATCCTTGACTTGTTGATACCAGGTCTGTTCATCCCACAGTTCAAACTTGTTGAACTGACCGACCAGCATCACTTCTTTTGTGAGCCCGGCGTGTTGCCGCAGCGTATTGGCAAGCAGCAAACGACCGGCACTATCCATCTGACACTCACTGGCATGCCCCAACAGCAGGCGCTGAACGCGGCGCTCGGCGGGATTCATGCTCGACAGACGTGATAATTTTTGTTCAATAATTTCCCATTCGGGCAAAGGATAAAGCAGCAGGCAGGGCTGATGGAGGTCAATGGTACAGACCATTTGGCCTTGCGATTCCTCGTTGAGCAATTCCCGATATCGGGTAGGTACGGCGAGCCGCCCTTTGCTGTCGAGGTTGACCATCGTCGCTCCACGGAACATTCCTGAGCTACCCCTTAGTGACCGTTTTCACCACTTTACCCCACAAATTCCCACACAATGGAGTTTACGGAGGGTATGAAAACCTTGTCAAGCCAGAGCGCCAGCGCTTTGGCAATATTTCTCTGGTCATTTTGGGAGCTGACTCGCGAAAGAAACTCTGATTATTCGACGATTAAAAATTAACACCATGATAAACGGAGAGAATTTTCTAAGCGGAAAGAATCTGATTAAAAACCTGACGAACTGGCGATTAATTAACTCATTACTTCCTTCTGCAAGCCATGTCTCATTTTTCAGCTCGGCAATCTCAGGGCTGTAACCGCTGCCGCCCCGCGCCCGCCAAGGCTCAGCGCCTGGCGAATCGACCGAAGAATAAGGCCATAACCCCTTGAGTTAATAACGCTCAATCGTTATTCACCGTGAAACTGCGCGCTATTTTACTTCAATTTGTCCCGCCATGATGAGAGCACGATAAAAATAAATGGCTCGGATATTACGAGCAGAAGTAATTTCGATTTAAATCAATTTGGTAAGATTATTCCCAAAATACCTGTTTACAATTATGGTTTCATTTTCTTACACCTTTATTTCCACAATTTTTGCCGGAAAAAAACCTCTTCAAACACCAAAAATCGCAACTGCATGTTTTTAATGAATTTATTTAAATTCACCGATTTTAATCTCCCTGTCCCATCCTGTGCCCCTGTTCTGCGGGACAAAAACCGAACAAATGTTAAAAATAAAAATTTAAATCCAGTTAAAAAACACAATACAGATTAGTACACTATATGAAGCGCAAAAAACCAGAACTAACAACTACAAATAAATAATTTAACAGAACATTAACCAAAAAAAGGAGAGAGTGCATGCTTTCGCCCGCCCCTCACTGGCGTAGCGCCGCTGCCGATACGTTCGCACTGGTGGTGTACTGCTTTATCGCCGGCATGGCGATAGAAGTGTTGATCTCCGGCATGAGCTTCCAGCAATCCCTCTCTTCGCGCCTGCTGTCGATCCCGGTCAACATCCTGATCGCCTGGCCTTACGGCCGCTATCGCGATCTGTTTATCCGCACGGCACGCCGCTGCCCACGCGGCCAATTCCTACTGCGCAACCTCGCCGATCTGCTGGCTTACGTCAGTTTCCAGTCGCCGGTTTATGCCGCCATTCTGTGGAGCGTGGGCGCCGACGGCCAACAAATGCTGGCGGCGGTGACCAGCAATGCGCTGGTCTCCATGGCGATGGGCGTGGTGTATGGCTATTTCCTGGAATATTGCCGACGGCTGTTTCGGGTCGCGGGTTACGTCTAAACCAGGAGCCCGACAACGCGGGCTCCTGTAGAGCGGCCTATTTGCGGCTCAGGCTACCGCGGCGGAACAGATTACGGCGGATCCGCGTCAGTCCCGGTTTGGGTTTACGCGGTTCGTCCAGGCTGGCCAACACCAGCTCCAGCACGCGTTCGGCCACGTCGCGATGGCGCTGCGCTACCGCGAGCACCGGGCACTCCAGAAAATCCAACAGCTCATGGTCGCCGAAGGTGGCAATCGCCAGATCGGTCGGCAAACGGCCGCGTTGCTTCAGCGTCACGTCCATCACGCCCTGCAATAAAGAGAACGACGTGGTGAACAGCGCCTGCGGCATCGGGTGCGTTTTCAGCCATTCGGCAAACAGCGCGCCGGCGGCTTCACGTTCATAGCTGTTGGCGTACAGATAATCGACGTGGCGGGGATCTTCTTGCCAGGCCTGACGGAAGCCCTGCTCACGCAGGAAGCTCACCGAAAGCTCCGGCAAGGCGCCCAGATACAGCACCGATTCAGCCGGGAAGGTGCGCAGCTCCTGCGCCAGCGCAAAGGCGTCTTCCTGATCGGCCCCGACGACGCTGATGAAATGCTCGCGATCCAGCGCGCGGTCCAGCGCGATGATCGGCAGCGGATCGTTGGCCCAGCGTTGATAGAAAGGATGCTCCGGCGGCAAGGCGGTGGAGACGATGATGGCGTCCACCTGGCGCTGCAGCAGGTGCTCAATACAGCGCATTTCGTTGTCCGGCTGATCTTCGGAACAGGCGATCAGCAATTGGTAGCCACGCTGGCGCGCCTGGCGTTCCAGGTAGTTGGCGATGCGGGTATAGCTGGTATTTTCCAGATCCGGGATCACCAGACCGATAGAACGGGTACGCCCGGCACGCAGCCCCGCCGCGACGGCATTCGGGTGATAGTTATGCTCCCTGACCACGGCCATCACTTTCTCGACGGTTTTATCGCTGACACGATACTGCTTCGCCTTGCCGTTGATGACGTAACTGGCCGTCGTGCGCGAAACGCCCGCGAGACGCGCGATTTCATCCAGTTTCACATTAACCCCTTAATGACGCTGAAAATAGAAGTGAAGGCTGTGCTCGGATTAACCATGACATCCCGTGCGGTTATTCAATCCAGCCTCTGCGATCTAACAGCAGAAAACACTGCCTAGCAACCGCTTTTGCCGAAAGGTGCCAGCAATCGGGCAAAAAATACCGAAAAACAAAGGGCGCAGCCACGCCGCGCCCCCGATTATTCGCCGCCAGACCGCACTCAGCGCATGATTTTGTCGCCGCGCGACACGCCAACCACGCCGGAACGGGCCACTTCCACGATCTCCGCCACTTCACGCACCGCGCTCAGGAAGGCGTCGAGCTTGTCGCTGGTGCCGGCCAGCTGTACCGTGTACAGCGTCGCCGTCACATCGACGATCTGGCCGCGGAAAATGTCGGCGCAGCGCTTCACCTCTTCACGGCCGTAGCCGCTGGCCTGCAGCTTCACCAGCATGATCTCGCGCTCGACGTGAGCACCCTGCACCAGCTCGCTGACGCGCAGCACGTCCACCAGCTTGTGCAGCTGTTTCTCAATCTGCTCCAGCACTTTCTCGTCGCCGACGGTCTGGATAGTCATGCGCGACAGCGTCGGATCGTCGGTCGGTGCCACCGTCAGGCTCTCGATGTTATAACCGCGCTGGGAGAACAGCCCGACCACGCGCGACAACGCGCCGGATTCGTTTTCCAGCAAGACAGATAAAATACGGCGCATGATCAGGTCCTCTCCGTTTTGCTAAGCCACATTTCGTCCATGCTTCCGCCGCGGATCTGCATCGGGTAAACATGTTCGGTTTCATCGACGGTCACGTCGACGAACACCAGCCGCTCTTTTTCCGCCAGCGCCTGCGCCAGCTTGCTTTCCAGCTCATCCGGCGTGCGGATGGCGATGCCGACATGGCCGTAAGCTTCGGCCAGCTTGACGAAGTCCGGCAGCGAATCCATGTAGGACTGCGAGTGACGGCCGGAATAAATCATGTCCTGCCACTGCTTCACCATGCCCAGATAGCGGTTGTTGAGGTTCACCACCACCACCGGCAGGTTATATTGCAGCGCAGTGGACAGCTCCTGAATATTCATCTGAATGCTGCCGTCGCCGGTCACGCACACCACGGTTTCTTCCGGCAGCGCCAGCTTGACGCCCAATGCCGCCGGCAGGCCGAAGCCCATGGTGCCGAGGCCGCCGGAGTTGATCCAGCGGCGCGGTTTGTCGAACGGATAATAGAGCGCGGCGAACATCTGGTGCTGGCCCACGTCCGAGGTGACGTAGGCGTCGCCTTTGGTCAGGCGGTGCAGGGTTTCGATCACCGCCTGCGGCTTGATGGTGCCGCTGTGCTTGTCGTAACCCAGGCAGTCGCGGGCACGCCACTGCTCGATAGACTGCCACCAGTCGCGCAGCGCATCGTGATCCTGCGCTTTCTCATCCTGCGCCAGCAGCTCCAGCATTTGAACCAACACCTGCTTGGCATCGCCGACGATCGGAATATCGGCGTCCACCGTTTTGGAGATCGAAGTCGGATCGATATCAATGTGCAGCACGGTGGCGTCCGGGCAGTATTTAGCCAGATTGTTGGTGGTGCGATCGTCGAAGCGCACGCCTACGGCGAAGATCACGTCGGCATGGTGCATGGTTTTGTTGGCTTCATAGGTTCCGTGCATGCCGAGCATACCGACGCTCTGACGATGGGTGCCGGGGAAAGCGCCCAATCCCATCAGGCTGCTGGTTACCGGCAGGTTCAGCTGCTCCGCCAACGACAGTAATTCAGCTTCACAACCGGCGTTGATCGCGCCGCCGCCGACGTACATCACCGGCTTTTTGGCCGCCAGAATGGTTTGTAACGCGCGTTTGATCTGCCCGCGGTGGCCCTGCACCGTCGGGTTATAAGAACGCATGCTCACGTCCTGCGGGTAGGCATAAGGCATCCGCACCGCCGGACCGACAATATCTTTCGGCAGATCGATCACTACCGGGCCGGGGCGGCCGCTGGAGGCCAGGTAGAACGCCTTCTTCAACACCGCCGGGATGTCTTCGGTGCGTTTTACCAGGAAGCTGTGCTTCACCACCGGACGCGAAATCCCCACCATATCGCACTCCTGGAAGGCGTCGTAGCCGATCAGCGAGCTGGGCACCTGTCCCGACAGCACCACCATCGGGATCGAGTCCATATAAGCGGTAGCGATACCGGTAATGGCGTTGGTGGCGCCGGGGCCTGAGGTCACCAACACCACGCCCACTTCACCGGTGGCGCGCGCGTAACCGTCGGCCATGTGCACCGCACCTTGCTCGTGGCGCACCAGAATATGATCGATCCCTCCGACCGTATGCAGGGCGTCGTAGATATCGAGCACCGCCCCGCCGGGATAGCCGAATACATGCTTAACGCCCTGATCGATCAACGATCGGACGACCATCTCGGCTCCTGACAACATCTCCATGGGTTTGCCTCCAGGCTTGCTTATTCTTCTCTGGCGCCGGAACGTAGCGCCTGCTGCGGGGCAATGCCCCTAAATTTTTATGGGTTGTCGCTATCGAATTAACATAACGTCAGAAGATGGGGCAGGCAAACGGCAAAATGGCTTAACAGTGGCGGGGTTATTGCCAAGCGGCTGGAGATCGCGGCTTTATAAAAACAATGCGCTAGCCCCAGAGGCGTCAGGCTAGGCATTGTTTCGAACAGAGGGAAAATTACAGAACTAAATCAGGCGAGGTATATGCCGTTTTTTTCGCCGGACGCGCGATCCGGCGGCGGCGTCAAGCCTGTTCCTGGTACATTGAGTCGATTTCACGCTGATAGCGCTGCAGGATCACTTTGCGGCGCAGCTTCAGCGTTGGCGTCAGCTCTCCCAGCTCCATGGAAAAGGCCGCCGGCAGCAGAGTGAACTTCTTCACCTGTTCGAAGCGCGCCAGCTCCTTTTGCATCTCGCGCAGACGCTTTTCGAACATCTCGAGAATTTCACCGTTGCGCAGCAGTTCCAGACGATCTTGGTACTTCAGGTTGACTGACTTCGCGTACTCTTCCAGCGACTCAAAGCACGGCACGATCAGCGCGGAAACGAACTTGCGCGCATCGGCGATGATCGCCACCTGTTCGATAAAACGGTCCTGCGCCAGCGTACCTTCCAGCATCTGCGGCGCGATGTATTTGCCGCCGGAGGTTTTCATCAAATCCTTCAGGCGCTCGGTGATGAACAGATTGCCCTCTTCATCGATCGCCCCGGCATCGCCGGTTTTCAGCCAGCCGTCTGCGGTAAAGGTCGCGGCGGTTTCCAATGGCTTGTTGAAATAGCCGCGCATCACGATCGGCCCTCGCACCTGGATTTCATTTTCTTCACCGATGCGCACCTCGACCTCCGGCAGCGGTTTGCCGATGGAGCCGAAACGGAAATGCCCTTCTTCCCAGCAGGACACGGTCGCACAGGTTTCGGTCATGCCGTAGCCGTACTTGATGTTGACGCCCATCGCCTGGAAGAACAGGATCACATTGTCATCCAGCTTGGCACCCGCCGCCGGTAGAAAGCGCACCCGGCCGCCGAGGATACCGCGCAGCTTGCTCAATACCAGCTTGTCGGCCCAGCGATGGGAGAGTTCGAACAGTTTGCCCAACGGTTTGCCGGCCCGCTCCTGCAGGAACTTGCGCTCCCCGCAGACGATCGCCCAGTGGAACAGCGCGCGGCGCAGCCAAGGGGCGCGCGCCACTTTTTCATGCACCGCGCTGAAAATCTTCTCGTAGAAACGCGGTACCGCGCACATCAGCGTCGGGCGGACCTGCCCCATCGCTTCCCGCACCCAGTCGGTGTTCGGCAGGAAGACGTTCTGCGCGCCGGAATGCATCACAAAGAAGCTCCAGGCACGCTCGAACACGTGCGACAACGGCAGGAAACTGAGCGACACATCTTCTTCGCCGACCGTCAGCCTTTCATCATGCAGGTAGAGCTGCGCCGCCAGATTGCGGTAGTCCAGCATCACCCCCTTAGGCTCACCGGTGGTGCCCGAGGTATAGATCAGGGTGAAGAGATCCTGAAGGTCGCACTCTTCAATGCGCTGCCGACGTTGAACGATAAAAGCCGCCGGATCGGCGGCACGCTCGAAGGCGCTCAGATGCTGTGCGATCTCGCAGCCGCGCAGATCGGCATCCTCGTCAAACACGATAATATGGCGCAGCTGTGGGCAAACGCCGCGCAGCGCGATGGCGGCGTCAAGCTGCGCCTGCTCGCCGACGAACAGTATACGGATGTCGGCGTCGTTGATGACAAATGCCGCCTGCGCCGGCGTATTGGTGGAATACAGCGGCACGCTGACGCCGCGCAGATGCAGGATAGCGAGATCGGCCAACGACCAGGCTATGCCGTTATTGGCGAATATACCTATGCGCTCTTGCACTTCGGCCCCAAGGGCCAACAGCCCGGCGGCAATGCGATCGATGCGGGTGGCAGCCTCTCCCCAGGTCAGTTGAAACTCGCCGTTGGGCGACCATTGGCGAAAAGCTGTGCGATCGGCTCGATGGGTGATTTGATGCTGTATACGATGGATAAGATGGTATTGCAGCAGATTAGTGATCATAGTGCTCTAAGCCTGAAATGAATCATACAGTTAAGCCTGAACGACGCCTTGCGGCCCTCATCTCAGCTTACACGTGTTTACTTTTTTCCGCGCAGTCTACCTACTCTCAGGCAGAGGGAAAAGTGATTTCAGCGTAGAAGTGTGAGCCAAAACTCAGGCCGGCTTTCGTGCTTTCATGGGTTGGACAGAACGGGAAGGAAAAGGTTGGGTGGCAGCAATAAAACGCGGCCCATCCGGGCCGCCGCATCGAATTAGTTTAAAATACCAGCCGAAAAGTAAAAATCAGAATATTAATTTATATTAATTATTTTTGGTAAACGAACCAACCCACCCTGAAAATAAGTTATTTTATCGCCGCAAAACCAAGAAACATCTTAATAAAAACCCAGATAGTTCTTAGCTTTTATCATGAGAAAAAAACGCTCAGTTGAATATTATTTTTGTATGACCCCATTTTTTATCGCGTTACTTTGGGTTACCGGCCTCAATCAGAACGGATTTCATCCACTGGTGGCCTTTATCCCGCTCGGAGGATTCATGCCAGGAGAGATAGCAAGTAGCTTTATTATCGTTGCCACATAAAGGAACCGACTTTATTTTCAACGCTTCCGTCTGTTGCCGCACCAGCCAGGCGGGCGCAATCGCCACCATGTCCGTTTGCGACACCATATTCAACACGCTGTAGAGATCCGTGCACTGTTGTGTCACGGTGCGCAGCATCGGTTCCTCTAAATAAAAAGGTTTACTGAAAGAACCAAAACTTTCCAGGGAAACTGCCGCGTGCTGTTCGGCCAACATTTTCTCCGGCGTCACCTCCTCCCCTATTCGCGGGTGCGCCTGCGCGACCGCCAGCACTAATTCGTCGTCGAACATTGCCAGGCTGCGAAACTCCGCCGACTCGAAACGGCTGTAGCCGATGACAAACTCGACGTCCTGATAACGCAATTGATGTTCGATATTATTGTTAATGTATGACTTTATTTGCAGGTTAAGCTGCGGCGCGATCTGTTTGACGTGATTGATTATTCCAGCGCCCAGACGTAAATCGAGCGGGCTGCACAGCGACAAGGAGAACGCTCGCGTGCTGGTCAGCGGCTCAAACTCAGATCCCGGCAACTCATTTTGCACCAGCTGCAGCGCTTGCCGCACCGGCCCGAACAGCTGCCTGGCGCGCATAGTGGGCTGAATCCCGCGCCCGCAGCGCACAAACAGTTCATCGTTGAACATCACCTTCAGGCGCGCCACCGCGTTACTCACCGCCGGCTGCGACATCCCCAACGAATTAGCGGCTCGCGTAATATTTTGCATTTGCATCACGGCGTCAAACACCGTCAGCAAATTAAGATCGACGCTGCGCAAATGGATGTCCGCCGGCTCTTTGACCATGGCGATTTCTGAATCATATTCAGCCATATTTCACTCCACTAAATCCTGTGTAGATAATCTAATCCTTATGCTCGAAAAACAATGAAACGCCGCATTGTCTTATCTTTGCACGACAAATCCTGCTATTACCGTCATGAGCCGATAAAAAACCTCGTGTTATCGACACGATATAAGTCGTATATGGAATGCATGTCAGTCACTTATCCCGTCAGCAGGAAGAATGCTACCTGGGTGGTACCAACAATTAGGTATTAACAATGATTAATACAATTAAACAACGTAACCGCACTGTATGAGACAAACTATAAAAACACATCATAAGCAATCAAACCATCTAAAAACACTGCTCACTTTGTGTAAAATCGCATTATTTTGTTATATTATGACTAAAACAATCAATTAATCATATGAATCCAATTTCAATCATTTGAATTAAAAATGTTATTTTGTTGCCTCCCGTGATTAATCTCTCTTAATTTTCATCACAAATCTTAACCCAACAAAATCCAGAAGCAATTAGCGCAGTCTCTATTCGATTCGTTTATGCTAAGCAACGCGCAAACTGCGCCCCACTTTTTCTCTAGAGCACCGCATTTTTACCGAATGTTCCTCTGTTTGGCCACTTAGCCGGTGCATTGTCCCCGCATTCAATCAGGTGTTGACATCGCCAGGCCAATCACGTATCAAATTAGGCAGACACCCAATTTAAGAGAAGCTGAACCCTTATGATCCGTACCCACCGTCTACTAGGCCTACTACTCAACGCATCTTGTTTGCGCGGTATGCCTGTGGATGAAGTTCGGAGCTGACTCAGCCGATCACCCATAAGAAACCCGCGCTACTGCGCGGGTTTTTTTTTGCCCGCTTAGCGTGAAATCAACACGATAAGGAATGCACCGATGAGCCAACAAGTCATTATTTTCGATACCACGCTGCGTGACGGCGAACAGGCATTGCAGGCCAGTCTGAGCGTAAAAGAGAAGATTCAGATTGCGCTGGCGCTGGAAAGAATGGGCGTTGACGTGATGGAAGTCGGCTTCCCGGTCTCTTCGCCGGGCGACTTCGAATCGGTGCAAACCATCGCGCGCCAGATCAAGAACAGTCGCGTCTGCGGCCTGGCCCGCTGCGTGGACAAAGACATCGACGTGGCCGCCGAAGCGCTGCGCGTCGCCGAAGCGTTCCGCATCCACGTGTTCCTGGCCACCTCCACCCTGCATATCGAATCGAAGCTGAAGCGCTCGTTCGACGAAGTGTTGGAGATGGCGGTGCGCTCGGTCAAACGCGCCCGCAACTACACCGACGACGTAGAGTTCTCCTGTGAAGACGCCGGCCGCACGCCGATCGACAATCTGTGCCGCGTGGTCGAAGCCGCCATCAACGCCGGCGCCACCACCATCAATATTCCGGACACCGTCGGCTACACCACGCCGAACCAGTTCGGCGGCATCATCACCACCTTGTATGACCGCGTGCCGAACATCGACAAAGCCATCATTTCCGTACACTGCCACGACGATTTGGGCATGGCGGTCGGCAACTCCATTGCCGCGGTCCAGGCCGGCGCCCGTCAGGTGGAAGGCACCCTGAACGGCATCGGTGAGCGCGCCGGCAACTGTTCACTGGAAGAGGTGATCATGGCGATTAAAGTGCGCCAGGACATCATGAACGTGCACACCAACATCAATCATCAGGAAATCTTCCGCACCAGCCAGATCGTCAGCCAGCTGTGCAACATGCCGATTCCGGCCAACAAGGCGATCGTCGGCGCCAACGCCTTCGCCCATTCCTCCGGCATTCACCAGGACGGCGTGCTGAAGAACCGCGAAAACTACGAAATCATGACCCCGCAGTCGATCGGCCTGAAGGACGTGCAGTTGAACCTGACCTCCCGCTCCGGCCGCGCGGCGGTGAAACACCGCATGGAAGAGATGGGCTACCAGGAGCAGGACTACAACCTGGATACCCTGTATGCCGCCTTCCTGAAGCTGGCCGACAAAAAAGGCCAGGTGTTCGACTATGACCTGGAGGCGCTGGCCTTCATCAATAAACAGCAGGAAGAGCCGGAGCACTTCAGCCTGGGCTACTTCAGCGTGCAGTCCGGCAGCAGCATCATGGCCACCGCCTCGGTGAAACTGATCTGCGGCGGCGAAGAGAAAGCCGAAGCCGCCACCGGCAACGGCCCGGTCGATGCGGTCTATCAGGCGATCAATCGCATCACCGATTACCCGATCGAGCTGGTGAAGTACCAGTTGACCGCCAAGGGCCATGGCCGCGACGCGCTGGGCCAGGTGGATATCGTCGTCTCTTACAACGGCCGCCGCTTCCACGGCGTAGGCCTGGCGACCGACATCGTCGAATCCTCTGCCAAGGCAATGGTGCACGTGTTGAACAATATTTGGCGCTCACAGCAGGTAGAAAAAGAAAAGCAGCGCCTGCAGCAAAACAAACATCAAAATAATCAGGAAACGGTGTGAACATGACGAAGACTTATCACATTGCCGTCTTGCCCGGAGACGGCATCGGCCCGGAAGTAATGGCTCAGGCGCGCAAAGTATTGGACGCGGTGCGTCAACGCTTTGATATTCGCATCACCACCGCCGAGTACGACGTCGGCGGCATCGCCATCGATCGCCACGGCAGCCCGTTGCCGGCGGCGACCGTCGCCGGCTGCGAGCAGGCCGACGCCATCCTGTTCGGCTCGGTGGGCGGCCCGAAATGGGAACACCTACCGCCGGCCGAGCAGCCGGAACGCGGCGCGCTGTTGCCGCTGCGCAAGCACTTCAAACTGTTCAGCAACCTGCGCCCGGCCCGCCTGTATCAAGGGCTGGAGGCATTCTGCCCGCTGCGCGCCGACATCGCCGCCCGCGGCTTCGACATTCTGTGCGTGCGCGAACTGACCGGTGGCATCTACTTCGGCCAACCGAAGGGCCGCGAAGGCCAGGGCATGCAGGAGCGCGCTTTCGATACCGAGGTGTATCACCGTTTCGAGATTGAACGCATCGCACGCATCGCCTTCGAATCCGCCCGCAAGCGCCGCCACAAGGTGACGTCGATCGACAAGGCCAACGTACTGCAAAGCTCCATCCTGTGGCGTGAAGTGGTCAATCAGGTTGCCAAGGATTACCCGGACGTGTCGCTGTCGCACATGTATATCGACAACGCCACCATGCAGCTGATCAAGGATCCGTCCCAATTCGACGTGCTGCTGTGCTCCAACCTGTTCGGCGACATCCTGTCCGACGAATGCGCGATGATCACCGGCTCGATGGGCATGTTGCCATCCGCCAGCCTGAACGAGCAAGGCTTCGGCCTGTACGAGCCGGCGGGCGGTTCCGCGCCGGATATTGCAGGCAAAGGCATCGCCAACCCAATTGCGCAGATCCTGTCCGCCACCCTGCTGCTGCGTTACAGCCTGGGCGCCGATGAAGCGGCCGACGCCGTGGAGCGCGCCATCAACCAGGCGTTGGAACAGGGCTACCGCACCGCCGATCTGGCCGGTGACGGCAAAGCCGTCAGCACCGATGAAATGGGCGACATCATCGCTCGCTTTGTAGCTCAGGGGGCATAACATGGCCAAGACCTTATATCAGAAGCTGTACGACGCCCACGTGGTATACGAAGCGCCGAACGAAACGCCGTTGCTGTATATCGACCGTCACCTGGTGCACGAAGTCACCTCGCCGCAGGCGTTCGACGGCCTGCGCGCCATGGGCCGCAAGGTACGCCAGCCCGGCAAAACCTTCGCCACCATGGATCACAACGTGTCGACCCAGACCAAAGACATCAACGCCAGCGGCGAGATGGCACGTATCCAGATGCAGGAGTTGATCAAGAACTGCGCGGAATTCGGCGTTTCGTTGTATGACCTGAATCACCCCTTCCAGGGCATCGTGCACGTGATCGGGCCTGAGCAAGGCATGACGCTGCCGGGCATGACCATCGTCTGCGGCGACTCGCACACCGCCACCCACGGCGCTTTCGGCTCGCTGGCGTTCGGCATCGGCACCTCCGAAGTGGAACACGTGCTGGCGACCCAAACCCTGAAGCAGGGCCGGGCCAAAACCATGAAGATTGAAGTCACCGGCGACGCCGCCGAGGGCATCACCGCCAAAGACATCGTGCTGGCGGTGATCGGCAAAACCGGCAGCGCCGGCGGCACCGGCCACGTGGTGGAGTTCTGCGGCAAAGCGATCGAAGCGTTGAGCATGGAAGGCCGCATGACCCTGTGCAACATGGCGATCGAAATGGGCGCCAAAGCCGGCTTAGTGGCGCCGGACGACACCACCTTCGCCTACCTGAAAGGGCGCCAGTTCGCGCCAACCGGCGAAAACTGGGAGCAGGCGGTCGCTTACTGGCGCACGTTGAAGTCCGACGCCGACGCCCAGTTCGATACCGTGGTGACGCTGCGCGCCGAAGAGATCGCACCGCAGGTCACCTGGGGCACCAACCCCGGCCAGGTGATCGCCGTCAATCAGGCGATCCCGGCGCCGGAATCGTTCAACGATCCGGTCGAGCGCGCCTCCGCCGAGAAAGCGCTGGCCTACATGGATTTGAAACCGGGCATCAAATTGACCGACGTGCCGATCGACAAAGTGTTCATCGGCTCCTGCACCAACTCACGCATCGAAGATCTGCGCGCGGCGGCGGCGATCGCCAAGGGGCGCAAGGTCGCCAGCGGCGTGCAGGCCATCGTGGTGCCGGGATCCGGCCCGGTGAAGGCCCAGGCGGAAGCCGAAGGGTTGGACAAAATCTTTATCGAAGCCGGTTTCGAATGGCGTTTGCCGGGTTGCTCAATGTGTCTGGCAATGAACAACGACCGTCTGAATCCGGGCGAGCGCTGCGCATCCACCAGCAACCGTAATTTCGAAGGGCGTCAGGGCCGCGGTGGGCGCACCCACCTGGTCAGCCCGGCGATGGCGGCCGCGGCCGCCGTCGCCGGTCACTTCGCCGACATCCGTGATATTCACTAAGGGGCTAACGTGGCTAAATTTACTCAACATACCGGCTTAGTGGTGCCTTTGGATGCGGCCAACGTCGACACCGACGCCATTATTCCCAAGCAGTTCTTACAGAAGGTCACCCGCACCGGTTTCGGCCAGCATCTGTTCAACGACTGGCGCTTCCTCGACGATGCCGGCCAGCAACCGAACCCGGCGTTCGTGCTGAACAAACCGCGCTATAAAGGCGCCAGCATCCTGTTGGCGCGGGAGAACTTCGGCTGCGGCTCCTCGCGCGAACACGCCCCTTGGGCGCTGACCGACTACGGGTTCAAAGTGGTGATCGCACCGAGCTTCGCCGATATCTTCTACGGCAACTCATTTAACAACCAGCTGTTGCCGGTAACGCTGAGCGAGCAGCAGGTGGATGAACTGTTCAAACTGGTAGACGCCAACGAAGGGACGGAGTTCGTGGTGGATCTGGAGAACCAGACGGTCAACGCCGGCGGCAAAAGCTATCCGTTCGAAATCGACAGCTTCCGCCGCCACTGCATGATCAACGGGCTGGACAGCATCGGCCTGACGCTGCAGCACGAAGTGGACATCTCCCGCTACGAAGCGCAGCAGCCGGCGTTTCTGAATTAATCCCCTTCACCCGCCGCCCGGCGGGTGAATTTTTTCCTCACCAGTAGCCCAGCAGCTTCCACCACGCCCCGCCGATCAGCATCCAGATCAGCAGGTTAACCACACTCATCACCCATCCCGCTTTCCACCATTCTCCCAGCGTCACATAGCCGGAGCCAAAGATGATCGGCGCGGTGCCGGTGCCGTAATGCGTCAGCGACATCATCAGCGAAGAAGAAAACGCCAGGATCAGGCCCAGCAGCGCCGGTGGCGCGCCAAGCGCGATGCCGGCGGCGAAGAAGGCGGCGAACATCGCCGTCACGTGTGCGGTGGTGCTGGCGAAGAAATAGTGCGAATACAAGTAGATGAGAGTCAGCAAGATCGTACCGCCCACCCAGCTCATGCCCATATGGTCAATGCCGTTGCCCACGGTCTGCGACAGCCAGCCGATCAGCCCCAGCTTGCCGAGGAAACTGGCCATCATCACCAGCGCCGAGAACCACACCACGGTGTCCCAGGCCCCTTTATGCTTCAGCACATCCTCCCAGCTCAGCACGCCAGTGGCCAGCAACACCGCCAGGCCGATCAGCGCCGCGGTGGTGGGATTGACCGCCAGCGCCGGGCCGAAGATCATCGCCGGAATGCCGGCCCACAGTATCAGCAACAGCGCGAACACCCCGAGGGTAATTTTTTCCGGCAGCGTCACCGGCCCCAACGCCTGCAGTTTTTCGCGCGCGAAGCGCGGCGCGTCCGGGGTGCTTTTCACCTCCGGCGGATACAGCAGGTAGATGACCAGCGGCATCACGAGCAGCGAACACAGCCCAGGTACCAGGGCGGCAATCGCCCACATCGACCAGGACAGCTCGAAGCTGCCATGGGTGCCTTTGGCGATCAGGCTGACGATCAACGGGTTAGGCGCAGTGGCGGTGATAAACATCGCCGAGGTGACCGGGTTGATGTTGTAGTTCACCAGCGACAGGTAGCGGCCGATCTTGCCGGAGGTATTGAGCTCCGGTTTTGAACCGAAACTGTCGGCGATCGATTTCATGATCGGGTGAATGATGCCGCCGCCGCGCGCGGTGTTGCTCGGCGTCACCGGCGCCAGCGTGGTTTCCGCCAGCGTCAGCGCATAGGCGATGCCCAGCGTTTTTTTGCCGAACAGCGAAATAAAATAGTAGCCGATGCGCGCGCCCAGCCCGGTTTTGTTCAGGCTGAGGGAGATCATGATCGAAAAGCCGATCAGCCAGATCAGCTGGTTGGAAAAACCGCTGAGCGCATCGTCCAGCGCGGCCCCCGGCTTGCCGGGATTAGTGACGCCGGTCACCGCCACCAGGGCGATGGCGATCACCGAGACCGCGCCAATCGGCATCGCTTTGCCGATAATGGCGATGATGGTGCCGATAAACAGCGCCAGCAGCTGCCAGGCGTTGGGCGCAACGCCCTCCGGCACGGGAATGAGGAACCAGATAATCAGCGTGGCGGCGAGGGCGCACAGGGAAGGAAGCGGTTTGAGCGGTGTGAGTTTATCCATAACGTTCCCACTGTTCTAAACAACAAGGCGGCATCTCAATAGCGAGACGGGCGTGGGCGCAACGATCGCGCTCCATATGCCTTCAGCTTGGGCGTCCGCTTCAGCCTTCTCAATGACTTGCATCAAGAATGCCGTCGTTTAACCTCACACTTCACGCACTTTGGCGCTCATCCCGAGCGCCGCCAGCGCCAACAGCGCCGCCATCCAATACACCGAGCCATGACCGAGGTTCTCCACCAGCGCGCCCTGCAGCACCCCGGCCAGGATCACCCCGGTCGAGATGCTGTTGGTGAACAGCGTGGTGGCGGCGCCCGGTCGGCCCGGCATCAAATCCTGAAAATAGAGCATGCCGATACCGGCGACGATACCGATAAACACCGCGTTGAGCAGCTGCAGCGCGATCAGGGCCGGCTTGCTCTCCAGTACCGTCAGCCCGAGGTAAAACAGCACGCCTGCCACCACCGCCAGCAGCATCATGTTGCGCTTGCCGAAACGTTTGACGTAGTAACCGGCCAGCAGCATCGCCGGGATCTCCAGCCCGGCGGCGGTGCCCATCAACACCCCGGCCAACCCTTCCGGCAGGCCGAGATCGGCGGTGATATACAGCGGCATATCGATGATATACAAGGTGTTGCAGGTCCACATCAGCATTGAGGCGATGAACAGCAGCCGCACGTCGCGATTGCGCCAGGCACTGGCGGGCGCGATCGGCGCAGACACCCTACCCTGCAGCTCCTCATTTTCCGCCGCGCGCGGCACCGAAGGCAGCATAAACCCCACCAGCAGCACGCAAACCGCGAAGGTGACGGCGGCAATCAGGAACATCACGGTGAATCCGTAGTTCAGCGCCAACGCAAACGACAGCGGCGGGCCGATCACCCACGCCAGCGAAAGCTGGGCGCGCATCACCGAGCTGAACATCACCACTTCACGCGCCTCGCTATCGGCATATTCCCGCGCCAGCGCGAAGATCTGCGGCATGGCGGTGTTGGCAACGGCGGACATCAGCACCCCGGCGGTGATCAGCGTCAGGTAGTCGCGGTTAAAGGCGAACAACAGGCAGTTACCGACCGCCATCAGGCAGCACAGCAGGATCAGCCTGCGGCGATCGCCGCGAGTGTCGGAACGTTTGGCCAGCAGGAAGCTGACGACGATGCCGGCCACCGCGTTGGCGGTGTAAAACAGCCCGACCCACAGCGGCCGCACCTTAACTTCGGTGGTCAGAAACAGGCTGAGCGTCGGCGTCAGCAATGCGCCGGCGATGCCGGAGAGAAAAGCGATCAGTAGGAATGCGGCAAAGATGGGGTTAATGCGCAGTGACAACCGGCTCAGGCGTTGCATATCGTCTTCCCTGACCTCAAAGCAGAAGAAAGAACCTTAGGCCACGGCAAGAAAAATGCAAGCGCATCGCCATGTCCATGCATAAAAAAACCAGTGGGTTGCCCCACTGGCTGGTGAAACAGCACCATTACTCAGAAACTTGTTGCCGCAGCCCCTACAGGTGCTCGCGATATTGCTTATCGGTCATCTCTTTGATGTCCCATTGCGTCAGGTGTGCCAGCATCGCCAGCCGCGCCTGTTCGGGCACCACGCTCAGCCAGTCGGCGCGTTGACGGCGCACCGCGCTGAAATAGCGCTGATAGAACTGTTTGGATAAGAAAGCTTTCATGATTACGCCCTCCCCTTTCATTGATGAAAATTATCGGCGTAATATAGGGAAAGAAAAATTGACGAGTTGAGGCGGGAGCGTTCCTCTTTTATGTCCACGTCCAGATTGCAGCAACAGTTCATCCGCCTGTGGCAGCGCTGCCACGGTGAAACCACCGACACCACCCTGCAGGATCTGGCGGAGGTGCTCAGCTGCTCGCGGCGCCACGTGCGCTCCCTGCTGAGCGCCATGCAGCGGGAAGGCTGGCTCACCTGGCAGGCGGAGTCGGGGCGCGGCAAGCGTTCACGGTTAACCTTCCACTACACCGGCCTGGCGCTGCAGCAACAGCGGGCCGAGGAGCTGTTGGAACAGGATCGCATCGATCAGTTGGTGCAGCTGGTGGGCGACAAAAACGTGGTGCGCCAAATGCTGCTGTCGCAGCTGGGGCGCAGCTTCCGCCAGGGTAAACACATCCTGCGGGTGCTCTACTACCGGCAGTTGTACAACCTGCTGCCCGGCTCGGCGCTGCGGCGTTCGGAAACCCATTTGGCGCGCCAGATCTTCAACGGCCTGACGCGCATAAATGAGGAAAACGGGGAACTGGAGTCCGATCTGTCCCACCATTGGCAGGCGCTGACGCCCTTGCACTGGCGGTTTTACCTGCGCCCGGCGATCCATTTTCATCACGGCCGCGAGCTGGAGATGGCAGACGTCATCACTTCCCTCTCGCGTCTGACCTCGCAACCGCTGTTCTCACATATCGAAAGCGTCACCTCGCCGACGCCGTTCGTTATCGACGTGCATTTGCGCAGCCCCGACCACTGGCTACCCTGGCTGCTGGGCAGCGTGCAGGCCATGATCCTGCCGCGCGAATGGCGCGAACTGCCGGACTTTGCCCGCCATCCGGTCGGCACCGGCCCCTACCGCGTGGTGCGCAATCTTCCCAGCCAGATGAAGATCCACGCCTTCGACGACTATTTCGGCTACCGGGCGCTGATCGACGAGGTGAACATCTGGGTGCTGCCGGAGTTCTCCGAAGAGCTGGTGCACTCCGGCGTGCAGCTGCAGGGCGATGAAACCGGCAAAAACGAACTGGAAAGCCGACTGGAAGAGGGCTGTTATTTCTTGCTGTTCGATCAGCGTTCCACGTTGGCCGCCGACCCCGCCATTCGCAGCTGGCTGTGCGAATTGATCAACCCCATTTCATTGCTGAGCCACGCCGGGCCGCTCTACCAGCGCTATTGGTCGCCGGCATACGGCCTGCTGCCGCGCTGGCACCACAACCGCACGCTGGCGCAGCAACCCAAACCGGCGGGGCTGACTGAACTGACGATGACCCACTTCAATGAGCATTCGGAGTTTCACGCCATTCGCCAGGCGATCGAACCGCTGTTGGCGCAGCACGGCATCCGCCTGATCGTGCAAAGCGTGGATTACGCCACCTGGCACCAGGGCGACGCGCGCAGCGATCTGTGGCTCGGCAGCGCCAACTTCTATCTGCCACTGGAGTTTTCGCTGTTCGCCACGCTGTACGAACTGCCGCTGATGCAGCACTGCATGAACGAGGATCTGGCGCAGGACGCGGAGTTATGGCGCGCCAACCGCTTGCCGCTGGCGGAGTTTTGCCAGCGGCTAGTCAGCAACCACCAGCTACATCCGCTGTTCCACCACTGGCTGCAGCTGCACGGCCAGCGCAGCATGCGCGGCGTGCGAATGAACACCCTCGGCTGGTTCGACTTCAAGTCAGCCTGGTTTGCCCCGCCGGAGGCATAAGCGCCTTTCGCCCGGGTCGGTTAATCTTTACAATAGCGCCGTCTCAACGGGGTGCGGTGAGTCGGGCCGTGTGCATAAGCCCGATTTTCCGCTGAGAGCACACCCGTCGAACCTGATCCGGTCAATACCGGCGGAGGGATTTGAGCCCAGCGAACCGGCGACGCCGCCTCGCCCCCTCAGATACCCTTGCCCCCTTATTTTTCAGGAGTGCAACGTGGTCAAAAAATATCTGCCCTGCTTATTGCTGCTATGCGCCGCGCCGGTGTTCGCCAAGCCGACGCTGACGGTTTACACCTACGATTCCTTTGCCGCCGACTGGGGCCCTGGCCCGGCGGTAAAAAAAGCCTTCGAAGCCGAGTGCGACTGTGAGCTGAAGTTCGTGGCGCTGGAAGACGGCGTCTCACTGCTCAACCGCCTGCGCATGGAAGGCAAGAACAGCGCCGCCGACGTGGTGCTGGGGCTGGACAACAACCTGTTGCAGGCGGCGCAGCAAACCGGCCTGTTCGCGCCGAGCGGCGTCGACACCGCCAAACTGACGGTGCCGGGCGGCTGGCAGGATACGACCTTCGTGCCTTACGACTACGGGTACTTCGCCTTCGTCTACAACAAAGAAAAACTGAAGAATCCACCGAAAAGCCTGCAGGAGCTGATCAGCAGCGATCGCGACTGGAAGGTGATTTACGAAGATCCGCGCACCAGCACGCCGGGCCTCGGCCTGCTGCTGTGGATGCAAAAAGTGTATGGCGACAAGGCGCCGGCCGCCTGGCAGCAATTGGCGAAGAAGACCGTCACCGTCACCAAAGGTTGGAGCGAGGCCTACGGCCTGTTCCTAAAAGGCGAAGGCGATCTGGTGCTCAGCTACACCACTTCTCCCGCCTATCACCTGATCGCAGAGAAAAAAGACCTTTACGCCGCCGCCACGTTCAGCGAAGGCCACTACCTGCAGGTGGAAGTGGCGGGCAAGCTGAAGGCCGCCAAACAGCCTGAGCTGGCCGAGCGTTTCATGCGGTTCATGGTGACGCCGGCGTTCCAGAACACCATCCCGACCGGCAACTGGATGTATCCGGTGATCAACACCCCGCTGCCCGTCGGCTTTGAGCAGATGAACGTGCCGCAGACCGCGCTGCAATACAGCGCCGAAGAGGTGGCCACACAACGCGGCGGTTGGATCCGGGCATGGCAAACCGCCGTCAGCCGCTGATCCCCCGCTGGCTCTGGCCGGGGCTGCTGGCCGCCGGCGTGATCCTGCTGGTCGCCGCACTGGCGATGGGCTCGCTGTGGCGCCATGCGCCGGACAGCGACTGGCGCGGCCTGTGGCAGGACAGCTACCTGTGGCACGTGGTGCGCTTCACCTTCTGGCAGGCGCTGCTGTCAGCGCTGATTTCGGTGCTGCCCGCCGTTCTGCTGGCGCGCGCGCTCTATCGCCGCCGTTTCCCCGGCCGGCAGCTGTTGCTGCGGCTGTGCGCCATGACGCTGGTGCTGCCGGTGCTGGTGGCGGTGTTCGGCCTGCTCAGCGTCTATGGGCGCCAGGGCTGGCTGGCGACGCTGTGCGGCTGGCTGGGCGTCGAATATGGCTTCTCGCCCTACGGGCTGCAGGGCATTCTGCTGGCGCACCTGTTCTTTAACCTGCCACTGGCCGCCCGCCTGTTGCTGCAGGCGCTGGAGAACATTCCGGTGGAGCAGCGCCAACTGGCCGCCCAACTGGGTATGAGCGGCTGGCAGCAGTTCCGCTTCGTCGAATGGCCGGCGCTGCGCCGCCAGATCCTGCCGAGCGGCGCGTTGATCTTCATGCTGTGTTTCGCCAGCTTCGCCACCGTGCTGTCGCTGGGCGGCGGACCGCAGGCCACCACCATCGAACTGGCGATCTACCAGGCGCTGAGTTACGACTACGATCTGGGCCGCGCCGCCATGCTGGCGCTGATCCAGTTAAGCTGTTGTCTGGGGCTGGTGTTGATCAGCCAGCGCCTGAGCCAGGTGCTGCCGGTGGGCCATACCCACGCCCAGCGCTGGCGCAACCCGGAAGACAGCCGGTGGCGGCGCATCAGCGATTTTCTGCTGATCGCCGCCGCGCTGCTGCTGCTGCTGCCGCCCCTGCTGGCGGTGATTGCCGACGGCGCCAATCAGGCCGTCGTCAGCGTGCTGCGCCAGCCGGTGCTGTGGCAGGCGCTGTTCACGTCGCTGCGCATCGCCCTCGGCGCCGGGCTATTGTGCGTGGCGCTCACGATGATGCTGCTGTGGAGCAGCCGCGAGCTGAAGCTGCGACAGCAACTGCGCGGCGGCCAGGCGCTGGAGCTGAGCGGCATGGTGATCCTAGCGATGCCGGGCATCGTGCTGGCCACTGGCTTCTTCCTGCTGCTGAGCGATACGATTGGGCTGCCGCAGTCGCCCTATGCGCTGGTGATCCTCACCAATGCGCTGATGGCGGTGCCCTATGCGCTGAAGGTGTTGGAGAACCCGATGCGCGACCTCGCCGAACGTTACAACCCGCTGTGCCTGTCGCTGGATATCCGCGGTTGGCAGCGGCTGCGGCTGATCGAACTGCGCGCGCTGCGCCGCCCGCTGGCGCAGGCGCTGGCCTTCGCCTGCGTGCTGTCGATCGGCGATTTCGGCGTGGTCGCCTTGTTTGGCAATGAGCATTTCCGTACCCTGCCTTTTTACCTGTATCAGCAGATTGGCGCCTACCGCAGCAACGACGGGGCGGTGACCGCGCTGCTGCTGCTGCTGCTGTGCTTCCTGCTGTTTACCCTGATCGAACGCTTACCGGGGCGCCATGCTGACGCTTGAAAAACTGACCTACCTGTATGAACACCTGCCGATGCGCTTTGATCTGCGCATCCAGCCGGGCGAGCGCGTCGCGGTGCTCGGCCCCAGCGGCGCCGGTAAAAGCACCCTGCTGAGCCTGATCGCCGGTTTTCTGCCGGCGGCCAGCGGCCGGCTGCTGCTGAACGGCGAAGATCATACCGCCACGCCGCCGGCCAAACGGCCGGTGTCGATGCTGTTTCAGGAGAACAACCTGTTCGCGCACCTGACGGTGGCGCAGAACATCGGGCTGGGATTGGATCCCGGCCTGCGCCTGACTGAACAACAGCGCCAACAGCGGGCGCATATCGCCCGTCAGGTCGGCCTGGAGGAGCACCTGGAGCGCCTGCCGTCGCAGCTTTCCGGCGGCCAGCGTCAGCGCGCCGCGCTGGCGCGCTGTTTGATTCGCCAACGGCCGATCCTGCTGCTCGACGAGCCCTTCTCGGCGCTCGATCCGGCGCTGCGCAACGAGATGTTGCAGCTGCTGCAGACGGTGTGCGAACAGCGTAATCTGACGCTGCTGATGGTGTCGCACAATCTCGACGACGCCGCACGCATCGCACCGCGCACGCTGCTGGTGGTCGACGGCCGCATCTACTACGACGGCCCGACGCAGGCCCTGCTGGACGGCAGCGCACCGGAAGCGCGCGTGTTGGGCATTTCGGGTAAAGCGTGATCTGACGCGCGTTTTTTATGCTGCGCCAATAAACCTGTTGTGCGAATTTTGCGCCTGTGTTTTTATAAAAACCTGACTTTTTTTACTGATGATAAGGTTCCCTGTGATCGCATCCTCGCTGACTTCGACCCTACTAGTTACCGCGCTACCAGCCGCGGTGGTCGTCGTGCGTGTGGTGGTGGTCGTCGGCAATGCGCCGTAGGGTCCGAATCAACGCATCGATTCCCAAACCCCGCCGGCGCAAACCGGGCGGGGTTTCTTGTTTTAGCACCCTGCCCAGCAAAGCTCACCGGCCTTGAGAAAGGACAGGAACATGGCAACTTCGGGCACGCCTCAACCGAGTACCCGCTTTACCGGCGCACAATTGATCGTTCATTTGCTGGAGCGTCAGGGCATCACCACCGTCGCCGGCATCCCTGGCGGTGCGGCGCTGCCGCTGTATGACGCGCTGAGCCAAAGCACCCGCATTCACCACGTGCTGGCGCGCCACGAACAGGGCGCGGGCTTTATGGCGCAAGGCATGGCGCGCGCCAACGGCAAGGCGGCGGTGTGCATCGCCTCTAGCGGGCCGGGCGCCACCAACCTGGTCACCGCCATCGCCGACGCCAAGCTCGACTCCATTCCGCTGGTGTGCATCACCGGGCAGGTGCCTTCCTCGATGATCGGCACCGACGCCTTCCAGGAAGTGGACACCTACGGCATTTCCATCCCGATCACCAAGCACAACCATCTGGTGCGCGATATCCGCGAGCTGCCGCAGGTGATTGGCGACGCGTTCCGCATCGCCGAGTCCGGCCGTCCCGGCCCGGTCTGGATCGATGTGCCGAAAGACGTGCAAACCGCCACCATCACCCTGGAAGAGCTGCCGCCGATCGCCGTGCCGGACGCCGCCCCGAGCTTCGATCCGGCGCTGGTTTCGCAGGCCGCCGCGATGATCAATCAGGCGAAACGCCCCATCCTCTACCTGGGCGGCGGCATCATCTGCGCCGACGCTCACCGGCAGGCGCTGGAGCTGGCCGAGCGCGCCGGTCTGCCCACCACCATGACGCTGATGGCGCTGGGCGCGATGCCGGTGGAACACCCGCTGTCACTGGGCATGCTGGGCATGCACGCCGCGCGCAGCACCAACTTCATTCTGCAGGAGGCCGATCTGCTGATCGTGCTGGGCGCGCGCTTCGACGATCGGGCAATCGGCAAAACCGAGCAGTTCTGCCCTAACGCCGCCATCATTCATGTGGATATCGACCGCGCCGAGCTGGGCAAGGTCAAACAGGCCAACGTGGCGATCCATGCCGACGTCGGCCAGGTGCTGCAACAGCTGCTGCCGCAGATCGACACGCAACCGCGCAGCGCGTGGCTGAACACCGTCAACGATCTGAAGCGCGAATTCCCGTTCAACATGCCGAACGCCGACGATCCGCTGAGCCATTACGGCCTGGTGCTGGCCGCCGCGCGCTGCGTGGACGACAGCGCCATCATCACCACCGACGTGGGTCAGCATCAGATGTGGGTAGCGCAGGCCTATCCGCTGAGCCGGCCGCGCCAGTGGCTGACGTCGGGCGGCCTGGGCACCATGGGCTTCGGTCTGCCGGCGGCGATCGGCGCGGCGTTGGCGGAGCCCGAACGTAAAGTGCTGTGCTTCTCCGGCGACGGCAGCCTGATGATGAACATTCAGGAAATGGCCACCGCGGTCGAGCACGATCTGGACGTGAAAATCATTTTGATGAACAACCAGGCGCTGGGGCTGGTGCACCAGCAGCAAACCCTGTTCTACCAACAGCGCATCTTCGCCGCCGCCTATCCTAAGCGTACCGACTTCCTGAAAATCGCTGCCGGATTCGGGCTGGATACCTGCGATCTGAACGCCGCGGAAGATCCTCAGGCGGCGCTGGCTGAGGCGATCCAGCGCCCGGGTCCCTGCCTGATCCACGCGCTGATCGATATCAACGAAAAAGTGTTCCCGATGGTGCCGCCGGGCGCCGCCAACATCGACATGATTGGAGAATAAGCCATGCTGCAACCACAAGATAAACCACAGGTGATCCTGGAGCTGGCGGTGCGCAACCATCCCGGCGTGATGTCGCACGTTTGCGGGCTGTTCGCCCGCCGCGCGTTCAACGTCGAAGGCATTCTGTGTCTGCCGTTGAAAGACGGCCAACAGAGCCGCATTTGGCTATTGGTCGCCGACGATCAGCGGCTGGAACAAATGATAAGCCAGGTGGAAAAGCTGGAAGACGTGCTGCGGGTGAAGCGCCACAGCGAAGACGTGCGGGTATTTGAACAGCTGGAAGCGTTCTTCCAGTAAGGCGAACGGGGGCTAATGCCCCCGCAATCATTGCCCGGACAGCACTTTCCACAGCAGGTGCCGGTACACCGGCATCAGCGGCTGTTGGCTCAGCAAATAGCCGACCGCCAACGCCGCCAGCCAACTCAATCCGCACACCACGCGCAGCCGCAGCGGTGTCAGCCAACGGCTCAGCCGATCGGCGCTGCGCTTGCCCTCGCGCCACCAGCGCCAGCTTAGCCACACCGCCAGCCAGACCAGCAGCGCCGCCGCGAGCAACAGCCACTTGAACGTCGCGCTGTTGGCGTCGGCGGGGATATCGATCGCCACCCCCGCCAGAATGCCGGGGAAGAAATAGACCGGCGGCCAGGTCAGGCAACCGATGATGTTCGGCAACGCGAACTTGTACGGCGGCAAATCGAGCATGCCGGCCACCATCGGCACCAGCGGGCGCGTCGGGCCAACGAAGCGACCGATCAAAATGGTCGCCATGCTGTGCTGGTGCAAGGCATGTTCGGTTTTGTCGAGCAGCGCTTTGTTCTTCTTCAGAAACGACCAGCGATGCAAAGGCCCCTTAAAGGCGCGGCCGACGAAATAGGAGATCCAATCGCCGAGCAGGCAGCCGACGATGCCCGCCGCCCAGGCGTAGTAAAAATCCACCTTGCCGCTGCCGATCAGCGCGCCGATGCTGGCCATCATCACCGTGCCGGGCAACAGCAGCCCCACCAGCGCCAACGACTCCAGAAAAGCGACCAGCAGAACGACCATCAGAGTGAAAGCCAGTGACTGGGTGATCAAATCTTGTAAATAGGCTTCCATTACACCTCTGTGGATTATTCGGGCCAAACGGGGCCGAGGATTTTCCAGCGCCGCCGCTGGCGAGTCAATCGATGAATTGTATGCGTATTTGGCAACGCGCGCGGCAATGGACAATGACTGTATAAAAACCCATACTGTAATTTATCTATATTAGCGCCAAAACCGACATCACGCTGAACGTCGCACACGCCGCCCGGCGGAAAACGAAGGGGTTATGACAGCACTGCAACAGGGGTTCCTGCTCACTCGCCACTGGCGCGACACGCCCGCCGGCACCGAGGTCGAATTTTGGCTGGCGACCGACGCGGGCCCGCGCCAGCTGCGTCTGCCGCCGCAAACCTCGGTGGCATTTATCCCCGCCGAACAAAGGCAGCGCGCGGAACTGCTGCTGCGCGAAGAGCGGCAAGTCGAACTGAAACCGCTGGCGCTGACGGATTTTCATCACCGCCCGATGCTGGGGCTGTACTGCCGCCAGCACCGTCAGCTCATCAAGCTGGAAAAACTGCTGCGGGAAGGCGGCGTTGCGGTCTACGAGGCCGACATTCGCCCGCCCGAGCGCTACCTGATGGAACGCTTCATTACCGCGCCGGTATGGTTCAACGGCCTGGGCGACGGCAATGGGCCGTTGCTCAGCGGCCAGATGAAGCCGGCGCCGGAGTACCGCCCAACGCTAAAACTGGTGTCGCTGGATATCGAAACCACCGCCCACGGCGAGCTTTACTCCATCGCGCTGGAAGGCTGCGGCCAGCGGCAGGTCTACATGCTGGGGCCGGCCAACGGCGGCGATGAGCCGCTGGATTTCGATCTGGAATATTGCGCCAGCCGCCCTCAACTGCTGGAACGACTGAACGCGTGGCTGGAGCGTCACGATCCCGACGCCATCATCGGCTGGAACCTGGTGCAGTTCGATCTGCGGGTGCTGCAAAAGCACGCCGAGCGCTACCAAATCCCGCTGCGGCTGGGGCGCGGCGGCAACCTGCTGGAATGGCGCGAGCATGGTTTCAAGCAGAATCACTTTTTCGCCGCCGCCGCCGGCCGCCTGATCATCGACGGCATCGAGGCGCTGAAATCCGCCACCTGGAATTTTCCCTCCTTCAGCCTGGAATACGTTTCGCAGGAACTGCTGGGCGAAGGCAAGGCGATCGACAACCCTTATCAGCGCATGGCGGAGATCGACCGGCGCTTCGCCGAAGACAAGCCGGCGCTGGCCCGCTACAACCTGAAAGACTGCGAGCTGGTGACGCGGATTTTCGCCAAGGCCGACCTGCTCAACTTCCTGCTGGAGCGCGCCACCGTCACCGGGCTGGCGGCCGATCGCAGCGGCGGATCGGTGGCGGCCTTCAGCCACCTCTATATGCCGCGCATGCATCGCCTGGGCTTTGTCGCCCCCAACCTCGACGAACAGCCGGAGGAACACAGCCCCGGCGGCTTTGTGATGGATTCCCGGCCCGGCCTGTACGACTCGGTGCTGGTGCTGGACTATAAAAGTCTGTACCCGTCGATCATCCGCACCTTCTTGATCGATCCGGTCGGGTTGGTGGAAGGCATGCGCCACCCCAGCGACGCCGACTCGGTGCCCGGCTTTCGCAACGCCCGCTTCTCGCGCAGCAAACACTGCCTGCCGGCGATCGTCGAGCAGATCTGGCAAGGGCGCGAGGCCGCCAAACGCCAGCACAACAAGCCCCTGTCGCAGGCGCTGAAGATCATCATGAACGCACTTTACGGCGTGCTGGGATCGAGCGGCTGCCGCTTCTTCGATCCGCGGCTGGCGTCGTCGATCACCCTGCGCGGCCACGAGATCATGCGCCAAACCCGCGAGCTGATCGAAGCCGAAGGCTATCAGGTGATTTACGGCGACACCGACTCCACCTTCGTCTGGCTGAAACAGCCGCATGACGAGCAACAGGCGGCGCAGATCGGCCGGGCGCTGGTGCAACGGGTCAACGCCTGGTGGCAGCAGCATCTGCAGCAGCAGTTCGGGCTGGAGAACGCGCTGGAGCTGGAGTTCGAAACCCACTATTCCCGCTTCCTGATGCCGACCATTCGCGGCGCCGAGCAGGGCAGCAAGAAACGCTACGCCGGCCTGATCGCGCGCGCCGACGGCCAGGAAGAGATGGTGTACAAAGGCCTGGAAACGGTGCGCACCGACTGGACGCCGCTGGCGCAGCAGTTCCAGCAGCAGCTCTATCAGCGCATCTTCAAACAACAGCCCTACCAGGACTATGTGCGTGACTACGTCGGCAAAACCCTGAACGGCGACTTCGACGATCAATTGGTGTACCGCAAACGGCTGCGCAGAAAGCTCGACGACTATCAGCGCAACGTGCCGCCGCACGCCCGCGCCGCGCGCATCGCCGACGACTACAACCGCAGTCAGGGGCGGCCGCTGCAGTATCAGAACGGCGGCTGGATCAGCTACGTGATGACCGTCGCCGGGCCGGAACCGCTGGAAACCCGCCATTCGCCCATCGATTATCAGCACTACCTCGAACGTCAGCTGCAACCGGTGGCAGACGCTATACTCCCTTTCTTGCACGACGACTTCACCACGCTGGTCACCGGGCAGATGGGACTGTTTTGAGATTGCGCCAGGTTAAGAAAAATCATCCGGTTTTGCAGGTGACGAACGCGCCGCCTTCCATTACCATAGCGCCCTTCCCAAAACTGAACCACGCTTAGCCCTGCCGTCTAGCGACGTCTGCATGGCGTGAACGGCTATTGCCCGTCAAATTTAAAACAAACCGGGATTAACCGATGTTCAGTACAGGTGCCGCGGCCCTTCCCGCCCGGTAACAAGACTTACTTACAAAGAATCGAGCCGACAATATATGCCTTTTACTCTTGGTCAACGCTGGATCAGCGACACGGAAAGCGAATTAGGACTGGGCACCGTCGTGGCGCTGGATGCGCGCATGATTACCCTGCTTTTCCCCGCCACCGGTGAAAACCGCCTCTATGCCAGAAACGATTCGCCGATCACCCGCGTGATGTTCAACCCGGGCGATACCGTCAGCAGCCACGAGGGATGGCAGCTGCAGGTGGAAGAGGTGAAAGAGGAAAACGGTCTGTTGACCTATATCGGCACCCGCCTGGACACCCAGGAAAGCGGCGTGGCGATGCGCGAAGTGCTGCTGGACAGCAAACTGACCTTCAGCAAGCCGCAGGATCGCCTGTTCGCCGGCCAAATCGACCGCATGGATCGTTTCGCGCTGCGTTTTCGCGCCCGCAAATACCAGAGCGAGCAGTATCGCCTGCCGTTCGCCGGCCTGCGCGGCATGCGCGCCAGCCTGATCCCGCACCAGCTGCACATCGCTCATGAAGTCGGCCAGCGCCATGCGCCGCGCGTTCTGCTGGCGGACGAAGTCGGCCTCGGCAAAACCATCGAAGCCGGCATGATCATCCACCAGCAACTGCTGGCGGGCCGCGCCGAACGCGTGCTGATCGTGGTGCCGGAAACGCTGCAGCACCAGTGGCTGGTGGAGATGATGCGCCGCTTCAACCTCTACTTCTCGCTGTTCGACGACAGCCGCTACGCCGAAGCTAAGCTCGACAGCAGCAACCCGTTCGAGACCGAACAGCTGGTGATCTGCTCGCTGGACTTCGTGCGCCGCAACAAGCAGCGCCTGGAAGAGCTGGCGGACGCCCAGTGGGATCTGCTGGTGGTCGATGAAGCGCACCACCTGGCCTGGAGTGAAGAAGCGCCGAGCCGCGAATATCAGGTGATCGAACAGCTGGCCGAGCATATCCCCGGCGTGCTGCTGCTGACCGCCACCCCGGAGCAGCTGGGCCAACAGAGCCACTTTGCGCGCCTGCGCCTGCTCGATCCGAACCGTTTCCACGACTACGGCGAGTTCGTCGCCGAACAGCAGAAATACCGTCCGGTGGCCGACGCCGTCACCCTGCTGCTGAGCGGTGAACGCCTGGCCGACGACAAGCTGAACCTGCTGGGCGAGCTGATCGACGAACAGGACATCGAACCTTTGCTCAAAGCGGCCAACAGCGAAGGCGACAACGCCGAGCAGGCGCGTCAGGAGCTGGTTTCCATGCTGATGGATCGCCACGGCACCAGCCGCGTGCTGTTCCGCAACACCCGTAACGGCGTGAAGGGCTTCCCGCACCGCAACCTGCACCAGATCAAGCTGCCGTTGCCGACCCAGTATCAGACCGCGATCAAAGTCTCCGGCATCATGGGCGCCAAGAAGTCCGTCGAAGCGCGCGCGCGCGATATGCTGTACCCGGAGCAGATCTACCAGGAATTCGAAGGCGAAAACGCCACCTGGTGGAACTTCGACCCGCGCGTCGAATGGTTGCTGGACTACCTGCTGGCCAACCGTAACGAAAAAGTGCTGGTGATCTGCGCCAAAGCCGACACCGCGCTGCAGCTGGAGCAGGTGCTGCGCGAACGTGAAGCGATCCGCGCCGCGGTGTTCCACGAAGGGCTGTCGATCATCGAGCGCGACCGCGCCGCCGCCTACTTCGCCTCCGAAGAGGAAGGCGCGCAGGTGCTGCTGTGTTCCGAGATCGGCTCCGAAGGCCGCAACTTCCAGTTCGCCAGCCAGCTGGTGATGTTCGATCTGCCGTTCAACCCGGATCTGCTGGAACAGCGTATCGGCCGTCTGGACCGTATCGGCCAAATGCACGATATCCAGATCATGGTGCCTTACCTGGAGCACACCGCGCAGGCGGTGCTGGGCCGTTGGTTCCACGAGGGGCTGGACGCCTTCGAACACACCTGCCCAACCGGCCGCACCATCTACGACAGCTGCTACGAGCAGTTGATCGGCTATCTGGCCGCGCCGACTGAACAAGAAGGCTTCGACGAATTCATCCACGCCTGCCGCCAGCAGCACGATCAGTTGAAAGCGCAACTGGAACAGGGCCGCGACCGCCTGCTGGAGATGCACTCCAACGGCGGCGACAAAGCCCAGGCGCTGGCCGCCGCCATCGCCGAGCAGGATAACGACGTCAACCTGGTAGGCTTCGCGCTCAACCTGTTCGACATTGTCGGCATCAATCAGGAAGACCGCAGCGACAGCCTGATCGTGCTGACGCCGTCCGACCATATGCTGGTGCCGGACTTCCCGGGCCTGCCGCAGGACGGCTGCACCGTGACCTTCGACCGCGATCAGGCGCTGTCGCGCGAAGACGCGCAGTTCGTCAGCTGGGAGCACCCGATCATCCGCAATGGCCTGGATCTGATCCTGTCCGGCGATACCGGCAGCTGCGCGGTGTCCCTGTTGAAAAACAAAGCGCTGCCGGTTGGCACCCTGCTGGTTGAACTGGTCTATGTGGTGGAGGCCCAGGCGCCGAAACACCTGCAGCTGACCCGCTTCCTGCCACCGACGCCGATCCGCATGCTGATGGATCGCAAGGGCACCAACCTGGCGGCGCAGGTCGAGTTCGAAAGCTTCAACCGTCAGTTGAACGCGGTCAACCGCCACACCTCCAGCAAGCTGGTCAATGCCGTGCAACAAGACGTGCACGCCATGCTGCAGCAGGCGGAAAGCCTGGTGGAAGCGCAGGCGCGCCAGCTTATCGAACAGGCGAAGCAAGAGGCGGACGACAAGCTGAGCGCCGAGCTGGCGCGTCTGGAAGCGCTGAAGGCGGTCAACCCGAACATCCGCGACGACGAAGTCGAGACGCTGGAGTTCAACCGCCGTCAGGTGCTGGCCAACCTCAATGAAGCCGGCTGGCGTCTCGACGCCATTCGACTGGTGGTGGTCACCCACCAATAACCGGCGCGATGCGGGGAGGCCACCGTCTCCCCGTTCGGCCCTTTTCGCGGAGCCAAGATGGAACCCTACAATCCCCCGCAGGACCCGCTGCACATCCTGTATCAGGATGAACACATCATGGTGGTCAACAAGCCCAGCGGCTTGCTGTCGGTACCCGGCCGCGCCCCGGAAAACAAAGACAGCCTGATGACCCGCATTCAGGCCGATCATCCGGCCGCCGAATCGGTGCACCGGCTGGATATGGCCACCAGCGGGGTGATCGTGGTGGCGCTCAACAAGGCCGCCGAGCGTGAGCTGAAGCGTCAATTTCGCGAACGCGAACCGAAGAAATCCTATATCGCCCGCGTTTGGGGACATATGGCGCATGATGAAGGGTTAGTGGATTTGCCGCTGATCTGCGACTGGCCGAACCGGCCGCTGCAAAAAGTGTGTTTCGACACCGGCAAAGCGGCGCAGACGGAATATCGGGTGCTGTCGCGCGACGCCGACGGCAGCACCCGCGTGAAGCTGACGCCGATCACCGGCCGCTCGCACCAGCTGCGGGTGCACATGCTGGCGCTGGGACACCCGATCCTCGGCGACGGTTTCTACGCCCCGCCGGAAGCCAAAGCGATGGCGCCGCGGCTGCAGCTGCACGCGCAGGAGTTGCGCATCACCCACCCCGCCTTCCAGACGCCGATGCACTTTCGCGCCGAGCCGGATTTCTGAACCCCATGTTAAACGGGCCCGGCATGCCGGGCCCGCTTTCATCGCTTATTTAAAACCTTTCTCGCGTTTGATCAGGTCGTACGCCGCCTGGATCTCCTGCGCTTTCTGCTTGGCCATTTCCATCATCTCCGGCGGCAAGCCTTTCGCCACCAGCTTATCCGGATGGTGTTCGCTCATCAGCTTGCGGTAGGCGCGTTTGATGGTGGCGGCATCGTCGCTGCTGCGCACGCCAAGCACCTTGCACGCATCGTCGAGCGTCGGGCCGCGCTGAGCCTGCTGATAGCCGCCCTGCGAATACCCGCCCTGCTGACCGCCGCCGAACTGACGCCCGCCCTCCATCATGCTGAGGAACTGATCGAACTGCGCGCGCGAAATGCCCAGCTCTTCGGCGATGACATACAGCACCTGACGTTCGTTCGGGTGCAGCGAGCCGTCGGCGAACGCCGCCTGTATCTGAATTTCCAGAAACATCCGAATCAGATCGAAGCGGCCGAAACAGATACTGCGGAACTGCTGCAGCGTCTCACGCAGCGGGAACTGGCTCTGTTTGCCCTCGCGGAACGCCTGCTGCGCCGCGGTGCGCGCTTCGCCGTGCAGCTGAAGGCGATCCATAAACAGGCTGGCGATCTGAATATCCGCCTCGGTGACGCGTCCTTTGGATTTGGTCAGGTGGCCCATCACCTGAAAAGTGGTGCGGAAAAACAGCGTTTGCCGCGTTTGCTGGTCGGTGAAAAACCCCCGACTGCGCTTGTTGCTGCGCGCCGTATCGATCATATGACCGATAATCAGCCCCAGAACTACACCCCAGAATCCCGCGCCAGACCAGATGGCGACGATGACGCCGAGCAGTTTTCCCCAATACTGCATATACTCCTCAATTATCATGCCGAAAGCCGCCCGCTCTCCTCCGTTTCAGGAAAGGGCGCAGGCGATTTTTCCTAGAATTTGGATTATCATACCTGTCATTTATCTTTGCGCCTAACGACGACGCAAGTAAACGGCTGGATTTAGCACTAGCGCAACGCAGATGAGTAATATAGTCTCTGACCGTTTGCCGGACACGACGCCTCTGATGACGGAACACCAAAACCGCGTATGAAAAAAAGTTTCCCAACACTGCTGGCCACGATGATTTGGACGGCACTCTACAGTCAGCATGCGCTGGCTGATCTGGCCGAGCAATGCATGCTTGGCGTTCCCGTTTACGACAAGCCTTTGGTCAGCGGCGATCCGAACAGCCAGCCGGTGACCATCAATGCCGATGACTCGCGCGCCGACTACCCGAAAAGCGCTCTGTTCAGCGGCAACGTGCATATCGAGCAGGGTAACAGCACCCTGACCGCCAAAGAAGTTGAGCTGAACCAGACGGAAAACCCCGGCCAGACGGATCCGGTGCGCACCGTCACCGCTACCGGCGACGTGCACTACAGCGACAATCAGATCAAACTGAAAGGCCCGAAGGCCTGGTCGAACCTGAATACCAAAGATACCGACGTCTATGAAGGCGACTACCAGATGGTAGGCCGTCAGGGTCGCGGCGACGCCGACAAGATGAAAATGCGCGGCGCCAACCGTTACACCATCCTGGAAAACGGCACCTTTACCTCCTGCCTGCCGGGCGACGACAGCTGGAGCGTGGTCGGTTCCGAAGTGATCCACGATCGCGAAGAGCAGGTGGCGGAAATCTGGAACGCCCGCTTCCGCATCGGCGGCGTGCCGGTGTTCTACAGCCCGTACCTGCAATTGCCGGTCGGCGACAAGCGCCGTTCCGGCTTCCTGATCCCGAACGCCAAGTACGGCAGCAACAATGGCTTCGAGTTCATGTTGCCGTACTATTGGAACATCGCGCCGAACTACGACGCCACCATCACGCCGCACTATATGTCCAAGCGCGGCCTGCAGTGGCAGACCGAGTTCCGTTATCTGGTGCAGCCGGGCCTCGGCCTGATGGAGTTCGACTGGCTGCCGGACGACAAGGAATACGGCAAAGATCATGACGACAACAAACGCTGGCTGTTCTACTGGAACCATAACGGCGTCATGGATCAGGTATGGCGCTTCAACGTCGACTACACCAAGGTCAGCGATTCCAAATACTTCACCGATCTGGACTCCAAATACGGTTCCACCACCGACGGCTACGCCACGCAGAAATTCAGCCTCGGCTACGCCAACGAAAACTGGAACGCCACGCTGAGCTCCAAACAATTCCAGATCTACGACGACACCGATCGTTCACAGTCGGACTCGTATAAAGTTCAGCCGCAGCTGGACCTGAACTACTACAAGAACGACATCGGCCCGTTCGACTTCCATATTTACGGCCAGGCGGCCAAGTTCACCAGCGTCAACCCATATAGCCCTGACGCCACCCGTCTGCACATGGAGCCGACGCTGAGTCTGCCGCTCACTAACGGCTGGGCCAGCCTGAACACCGAAGCCAAGGTGATGGCGACCCACTACCAGCAGGATATTCCTGACGGTTTCGCTGCCAACTACCAGAGCCGCAAAAACGCTGCCGCGCCGGAGCTCGATGATTCGGTCAACCGCGTACTGCCGCAGTTCAAAGTCGACGGCAAGCTGGTGTTCGAGAGGCCGATGATCTGGGCCGAGGGCGCTACCCAGACGCTGGAGCCGCGCGTGCAGTACCTGTATGTGCCGTACCGCGACCAGAGCAACATCTACACCTACGACACCACGCTGCTGCAGACCGACTACTCCGGCCTGTTCCGCGATCGCACCTACAGCGGCTTGGATCGCATCGCTTCGCAGAACCGCGTCTCTACCGGTTTGACCACCCGCATTTATGATGACGCCCTGGTTGAACGTTTTAACGCTTCCGTGGGTCAAATCTACTACTTCAGCCGTTCGCGTACCGGTGACCAGATGACCGGTTACGACAACAACGACGATACCGGCAGCGTAGCCTGGGCCGGCGATACCTATTGGAAAATCGACGATCGTTGGGGCCTGCGCGGCGGCCTGCAGTACGACACCCGCCTGAACAGCGTCTCGCTGGGCAACGGCGTGGTGGAATACCGCCAGGACGCCGAGCGCGTGGTGCAGTTGAACTACCGTTACGCCACGCCGGAATATATCCAGACGGCGTTGAACACCAAAACGGTTCCGGCCTTCCAGGACGGCATCTCGCAGGTGGGCATCACCGGCAGTTGGCCGATCGCCGATCGTTGGGCGGTGGTCGGGGCGTACTACTACGACACCCGCGCCAAACAATCCGCCGATCAGTTGGTGGGGCTGAAGTACAACACCTGCTGCTGGGCGGTGACGCTGGGCTATGAGCGCAAGATCACCGACTGGAACAACAGCAACAATACCAGCGTTTACGACAACAGAGTTTCGTTCAACGTCGAACTGCGCGGCCTGAGCAGCGATCATAGTCTCGGCTCCGCAGAAATGCTGCGCTCCGGCATTCTGCCGTATCAGCGCGCATTCTGACGCTTTGCAACACTTTGAAAACGAGAACTTTCACCCGCATTTGCGGATTACATAATGGGAAAAGTATGAAGAACTGGAGAACGCTTATTCTCGGATTGGTGGTTTGCGCCAATGCCGCGTTCGCAGCACCCCAAGAAGTGGATAAAGTCGCCGCCGTCGTGGATAACGGCGTGGTACTCGAAAGCGACGTCAACGGTCTGTTGCAGTCAGTCAAGCTCAACGCCCAGCAGGCCGGCCAACAGCTGCCGGACGACAAGACGCTGCGCCATCAGATCATCGAACGCCTGATCATGGATAACATCCAGCTGCAGATGGCCAAGAAAATGGGCATCACCGTGTCCGATGCCGATCTGGACAAGGCGATCGCCAACATCGCCGCGCAAAACAAGATGAGCGTCGATCAGCTGCGCAGCCGCCTGTCGTACGAAGGGTTGAACTACAACACCTACCGCGCGCAGATCCGCAAAGAGATGCTGATCTCCGAAGTGCGTAACAACGAAGTGCGCCGCCGCGTCACCATCCTGCCACAGGAAGTGGACGCACTGGCCAAACAGGTGGGCGCACAGAACGGCAGCGACACCGAAATGAACATCAGCCACATCCTGATCCCGCTGCCGGAAAACCCGTCGCAGCAGCAGGTCGACAAAGCCGAAGAGCTGGCCAAACGTCTGGTGGGTGAGATCAACAGCGGCGCCGACTTCGGCAAGCTGGCGATCACCTACTCCGCCGACTCTCAGGCGCTGAAAGGCGGCAACATGGGCTGGGGCAAACTGCAAGAAATCCCGACCCTGTTCGCGGAACGTCTGGTGAGCGCCAAGAAAGGCGACGTCGTCGGCCCAATCCGTTCCGGCGTCGGCTTCCACATCCTGAAAGTGAACGACATTCGCGGCGCCAGCCAGTCGGTGTCGGTCACCGAAGTGCACGCCCGTCACATCCTGCTGAAACCTTCAGTGGTGCTGACCGACGACCAGGCTCGCGCCAAACTGCAATCCGTGGCGGAAGCGATCAAGAGCGGCCGCGCCAAGTTTGCCGACGAAGCCAAACAGCTGTCGCAAGATCCGGGTTCTGCGATGCAAGGCGGCGATCTGGGCTGGGCTTCCCCGGACATCTACGATCCGGCCTTCCGCGATGCGTTGCTGAAGCTGAGCAAGGGTGAAATCAGCGCGCCGGTCCACTCCTCCTTCGGTTGGCACCTGATCCAGCTGCTGGATACCCGTCAGGTGGATAAGACCGACGCTGCGCAAAAAGACCGTGCTTACCGTATGCTGTTCAACCGTAAGTTCGCTGAAGAAGCGCAGACCTGGATGCAGGAACAGCGCGCCCAGGCTTACGTGAAGATCCTCGATGGCAGCGATGCACAGCAATAAACGCGTCGTCATTACCCCCGGCGAACCCGCCGGGGTGGGGCCGGATTTGGTAGCCGCGCTGGCGCAACAGGATTGGCCTGTTGAGCTGGTGGTGTGCGCCGATCCGGCCCTGCTGCTTGAACGCGCCCAACGTTTGGGCCTGCCGCTGACGCTGCGCGACTACAAGCCGCAGCAACCGGCCGAAGCGCAACGCGCCGGCACGCTGACCGTGCTACCGGTCCCGCTCGCTCACCCGGTTACCGCCGGTGAGTTGAACGTCGGCAACAGCGCCTACGTGGTGGAAACCCTGGCGCGCGCCTGCGACGGCTGCCTGAACGGCGAGTTCGCGGCGCTGATCACCGGCCCGGTGAACAAGGGCGTGATCAACGACGCCGGCGTGCCGTTTATCGGCCATACCGAATTCTTTGCCGATCGCAGCCGCTGCGATCGCGTGGTGATGATGCTCGCGACCGAAGAGCTGCGCGTGGCGCTGGCGACCACCCATCTGCCGCTGCTGGCGGTGCCGGGCGCCATCACGCAGCAGAGCCTATTCGAAGTCATTCGCATCCTCGACCACGATCTGAAAACCAAATTTGGCATCGCCCAGCCGCACATTTACGTCTGCGGTCTGAATCCCCACGCCGGGGAAGGCGGCCATATGGGGCGCGAAGAGATAGACACCATCATCCCGGCGCTCGACGCGCTGCGCGCTGACGGCATCCATCTTGTCGGCCCGCTGCCGGCGGACACCCTGTTCCAGCCCAAATATCTGCAAGATGCCGATGCGGTGCTGGCGATGTATCACGATCAGGGGCTGCCGGTGCTAAAATACCAAGGGTTCGGCCGCGCGGTGAATATCACCCTCGGTTTGCCTTTCATACGCACCTCGGTCGACCACGGTACCGCTCTGGAACTGGCCGGCACCGGCACCGCCGATGTCGGCAGTTTCCAAACGGCCCTGAATCTCGCCATTAAAATGATAATTAATTGTAATGAATAACAGAGTCCACCAAGGGCACTTTGCCCGCAAACGCTTTGGACAAAACTTTTTAACCGATCAGTTTGTCATCGATAGCATTGTCTCCGCCATTCACCCGCAGCCGGGCGAAGCGGTGGTCGAGATCGGCCCCGGCCTCGGCGCCTTGACCGAGCCGGTCGGCGCGCGCATGGACCGCATGACGGTGATCGAACTGGACCGCGATCTGGCCACCCGGCTGGAGAACCACCCGCGGCTGAAAGACAAGCTGACCATCCACCAGCAGGACGCCATGACGGTGAATTTCGCCGAACTGGCCGAGGAAGCTGGCCAACCGCTGCGCGTATTTGGTAACCTGCCGTACAATATTTCGACGCCGCTGATGTTCCACCTTTTCAGCTATACTCAGGCAATCCGCGACATGCACTTTATGTTGCAAAAAGAGGTGGTCAACCGTCTGGTGGCCGGCCCGAACAGCAAGGCCTACGGGCGTTTGACCGTGATGGCGCAGTACTACTGCAACGTCATTCCGGTGCTGGAAGTGCCGCCGACCGCGTTCGCGCCGCCGCCGAAGGTCGATTCCGCCGTGGTGCGTCTGGTGCCGCACACCGAGCTGCCGAACCCGGTGGGCGACGTGCGCATGCTGAGCCGCATCACCACGCAGGCATTCAACCAGCGGCGGAAAACCATCCGCAATAGCCTGGGCGACCTGTTCACGCCGGAGCAGCTGACGGAGCTGGGCGTCGATCCTTCGCTCAGAGCAGAAAATATTTCTGTGGCGCAGTACTGCAAGCTGGCGAACTGGCTGTCAGCCAATCCGGCGCCGCAGCAATAAGGAGTTGTTGTCATGATTGATTCGCCCCGCGTGTGTATTCAGGTTCAGAGCATCTATGTGGAATCACAGTCGATCCCTGAAGAAGAGCGTTATGTCTTCGCCTATACCATCACCATCCGCAATCTGGGGCGGACCGACGTGCAACTGTTGGGCCGTTACTGGCTGATCACCAACAGCAACGGCCGTCAGACCGAAGTCCAGGGCGAAGGCGTGATCGGCGAACAGCCCGTCATTCCGCCCGGTGGCGAGTTTCAGTACACCAGCGGCGCCATTCTGGAAACGCCGCTGGGCACCATGGAAGGCCATTACGAAATGGTGGACCATCAGGGTCAGCCGTTCCGCACCGCTATTCCCGTGTTCCGCTTAGCCATTCCAACGCTGATCCATTAACTATGTCGACATACCTTATCGGCGACGTTCACGGCTGTTTCGATGAACTGAAGTCGCTGCTGGCTCAGGCTGCTTTCGATCCCGAGCGCGATCAACTGTGGCTGACCGGCGATCTGGTGGCGCGCGGCCCCGCCTCGCTGGACGTGCTGCGCTATGTGCGCTCGCTCGGCCCGGCGGTGCGCATGGTGCTGGGCAACCACGATCTGCACCTGCTGGCGGTTTACGCCGGCATTAGCCGCAACAAACCCAAAGATCGCATCACGCCGCTGCTGGAAGCGCCGGACGCCGACGAGCTGATCAATTGGCTGCGCCGCCAACCGGTGCTGCAGGTGGATGATGAGCAAAAGCTGGTGATGGCCCACGCCGGCATCACCCCGCAGTGGGACATCGACACCGCGAAAATGTGTGCTCGCGAAGTGGAGGCGGTATTGAGCAGCGACAGCTATCCGCTGTTCCTCGACGCCATGTACGGCGACATGCCGAACAACTGGGCGCCGGAGCTGAGCGGCCTGGCGCGCCTTCGTTTCAGCACCAATGCGCTGACGCGCATGCGCTACTGCTTCCCCAACGGCCAGCTCGACATGATCTGCAAAGATGCGCCGGGCAGCGCGCCGGCGCCGCTGAAACCGTGGTTCGAGCTGCCGCGCCTGGTGGATCCGGAATACACCATCATCTTCGGCCACTGGGCCTCGCTGGAAGGCAAGGGTACGCCGGAGGGCGTGATCGGGCTGGATACCGGCTGCTGCTGGGGCGGCGATCTGACGATGCTGCGCTGGGAAGACCGCCGTTACTTCACGCAACCCGCCAATCGCGGCGAAGCGCCTGACCACGCCGGCAGATTAGCCGCATCCTGAAACGATAAAGGCGGCCCGGTGGCCGCCTTTGTTCTGTATTGATTGCCGCCTTACGCTCCAATCACTCCGCCATCTTCACGCGTGATCATCAACACCGATGAACGCGGGCGCGGGCTGTTGTTCGGGAAGTGCGAATCGCCCTCTTCTCCCGGATGCTGTACGTTGACGAACATCGTCTTGTAGTCCGGGGTGAAGGTGATGCCGGTCAGTTCGCAGGACTTTGGCCCCACCATGAAACGGCGGATCTCGCCGCTGACCGGATCGCCCACCAGCATCTGGTTGTTGCCCTGCCCGACGTAATCGCCCTTGTTGCTGTACTTGCCATCGGTGAGGATCCACAGGCGGCCGGTGCGATCGAAGCCCAGCCCGTCCGGGCTGTTGAAGGTATTTTCCGCCGTGATATTCGGCGTGCCGCGGTTGACGCCTTCGGGGTGGGCGATCGGGTTGCCGCACAACGCATAGATGTCCCAGGCGAAGACGTCGGCGGTGGCGTCGCCGCCCTCGTCCCAGCGAATGATTTGCCCGTAGATATTGTTCGGTCGCGGGTTGGCGGCGTTCAACGGCATCCCTTCCTCGCCGCGCTTGCTGTTGTTGGTCAGCGTGCAGTACGCGCGCCCGTCATGCGGGTTGACCGCGATCCACTCAGGGCGATCCATCTTGGTGGCGCCGACCTGTTGCGCCGCCTTGCGGGCGAAGATCAGCACTTCGGCCTCGTCGCGGAAGCCGTTCTCCGGCGTCAGGCCGTTCTTGCCGAACTCGAGCGCAATCCAGCGCCCTTTGCCCTTCAGCGGCGTGCCGGCTTCGTCGCCGTCGAACTGCGCCACGTACAGCGTTCCCTCGTCCAGCAGCGTGCGATTGTTGGCCGGATTGGCGGCGTCGACCACGCCTTTGGAAACGTACTTATAGATATGTTCACCGCGCTCGTCGTCGCCCATATACACCACCAGACGGCCGTCTTTGGCCACGGTCACCGCCGCGTTTTCATGTTTGAAGCGGCCGAGCGCGGTGTGCTTGATGGGCGTCGAGGTCGGATTCAACGGATCGATCTCGACGATCCAGCCGTGGCGGTTGAATTCGTTGGGATTCTTCGCCACATCGAAGCGCTCGTCATAGTCCGGCCAGTTGCGCTCCGGTTCGTTGACCTTCAGCGTGTAGCGCTTCTGTTCCGGCGTGGTTCGATAATCGGCCTGACGGGTGCCGAAATAGGTGTCGAAGTTTTCCTCGCAGGTCAGGTAGGTGCCCCACGGCGTCTTGCCGTTGGCGCAGTTGCCGAAGGTGCCCAGCACCTTGCGGCCGCTCGGATCGGCGGCGGTCTGCAACAGCGGATGTCCGGCGGCCGGGCCGCTGAATTGCATCTCGCTGTTGGCGGTGATGCGGCGGTTATAGCGCGACGGGCGCTCCACCGCCCAGCGCTGGCCGTCGCCGACCCGCTTGACCGCGACAATGGAGACGCCGTGCGCCGCCTGCGATTTGCGCACCTCTTCCAGGCTGGTGGCCTTGGCGCCGCCGTGGGCGAACAGGTACTGCTCGTTAACGTATTCGTTATTGATGGCCATCACGCCGTGATTGTCATCGATAGGGAAGAAGCTCATGCCATCGTTGTTGTCGCCAAACTGTTTTTCCTGATCGGCGGCGCTGTTGTTGCCCTGCGGATCGAAGGCCGGCGCGCCGTCCACCAGCGGCTCGCCCCAGGAGATCAGCACCTCGGCGCGGTAGCCTGGCGCTATCGTCACTTCATCGGCGGTAGACGCGGCGATGCCCCGGAAACCCAGCAGCGTGTTCGGCGGCAGATCCTCGGCTAACGCCTCGGCGGAGACCGACCAGATGCCGCCGCCGAGAAAACCGGCCAGGCCGACGGCGCCGGCGCTGCCGAGCAGCAGCTTGCGGCGAGTGGGATCGATCAGGCGGTCGGCGTCTAATTGCTCAATTTGCTTGGTCATAACGTGGTTACCTTTTTAGTTATGGCGCCGCGGTCAAGATTCACCAGAGTTGCCGTGGCGCTCGGAGTTGGGCTTCATACTAATCAGGTAATGTGACGGAAAGGTTACGAATGACCGGCGCAAAAAGACCGGGGGCGCAATTGCTTGCGCCCCCGGGGATAGCTGGCTAACGCGCTGAAATCAGCGGCGCTGCAGGATTTCGAAGCAGTAGCTGTGCGAATTCAGCTCGTCGGCGTCGTGGAATTCGCTGAACGTGGTTTCCCACTCGTCCGGCTCGTAATCCGGGAAGTGAGTATCGCCGCCGACTTCGGCGTCGATGTGCGTCAGGTACAGGCGATCGGCGCGCGGCAGCAGCTGGGTATAGATGCGCCCACCGCCGATCACCATCACTTCTTCCACCTCACCCGCGGCGGCCAGCGCCTCATCCAGCGAGGTCACCCAGGTCACCCCGGCGGCATTACCTGGGCGGCTGCTCAAAACGATATTGTGGCGGCCCGGCAGCGGGCGGCCGATGGACTCGAAGGTCTTGCGGCCCATAATAACCGGCTTATTCAACGTGTTGCGTTTAAACCACGCCAGGTCCGCCGGCAGGTGCCACGGCATGGCGTTTTCCATGCCAATAACGCGATCCGCCGCCAAGGCAGCGATCAGGCTGATAATCATTGTTTAACCCTGTGTAGGCAGCAAAATTGGTGACACTATACGTAAAGGCCTGAGTGCCGTCGATAGGCTAATCAAGCAAGATGAATATATAAGATAGCTCTTATCAGCATATCTAATAACCAACGATCGCCCGCCGGGAAATTTCACACGCCGGGGCGTTTGCGATACAGCCACAGGCCCGGTAACGACAGGCCGATCGACAACGCGCCGACGATGAAACTGGCCTTGAGGAAGTTGGTGATCATGGTCTCCATCAAGGCTTCGCTGTAGCCAAGATGCGAGATCTCTACCACAGTTATCATCGCGGTATAGGCGGAAATGCCGGGGAACATCGGGATCACCGCCGCCACGGTGAATACCTTCGGATGCGCCAACAGCCAGCGCGACCAGTAGATGCCGATGATACCGATCAGGATCGCCGCCAGCAGCGACGCCCACTCGATATTCATGCCAGCGTGCATCATCAACATGCGCGAGCCGCGCCCGATTGCCCCGAGCAACGCGCAATAGCGCAGCGCGCGCAGCGGTACGTTGAACACCATGGCGAAGCCCAGCGCCGGTACCGCCGCCAACAGCATCTCCTGCAACAATGCCCACAGCAGATTCATGACCACCCCCGCAGATCCCACAGCGACATCGCCATCACCACCCCGATGCAGGTCGCCAGCGTCAGCAGGCTGGCCATCGCCCAGCGCGCCAGCCCGGTGTTGACGTGCCCCTTAAACATATCGGCCACTGCGTTGATCAGCGGGAAGCCCGGCACCAGCAACAGCACGCTGGCGGCCATCGCCACGCTCGAGGTCTCTTTAAACGCCGGTAGGCGCAGCAGCAGCCCAGATATCGACGTAGCGACAAACGCCGTCAGGCAAAAATTGATCAGCGGATTCATCTGGCGGGCGGTGAGGATCTGGCGCACCAGCATCGCCGCGCCGCTGGCGATAAAGGTCACCAGGAAGGCGTCGCCGCCGCCACCGTTGAGCATGCTGAAACACCCGCAGGACAACCCCACCATCAGCACCACCAGCCAGCGCGGGTAGCGCAGCGGCCGGATCCTTTCAAAGCGACGCGCCACGTCGTGCGCATCCGCCAGGCGATGCTCGGCGAGGATCACGATATGCTGCACTTCGGTCACCACCTGCATATTGATGCCGCGATCGACATTCTTGCGGGTGGTGGTCAGGCAGGCGCCGTGGCTGAGGGTGGTCAACACCACCGCATTGGCGGAGATTGAACTTTCCACGCTGTCCATCCCCAGCGCCAACCCCAGGCGGGTCGACAGCTGTTCCACCACCGTGCTCTCGGCGCCGTGCTGCAACAGCAGCAGCGCGCATTGAATGCACAAGCGGGTAATTTCACGCTGTTGCCGGTGCGGCTCCGGCCTCTCTGTGGCGGTAGTCTGCTGCATGGTGCTCCGTCGCTGGCGGTAGATGAATTATTATCATAGAGCCTAACAATACCTCATTGGGTTGATGCGCATCAGAGGAAGCGGCGTTATTATCGCCAGAACTCTGTCTTTTGCGCGAGACGCTCCCATGCTTGAAACTTCGCTGTTCGTCGCCGGCATTGCCGCCCTCGGCATGCTCTCCCCCGGCCCGGATTTTTTCCTGGTGATCAAAAACGCCGCCCGCTATCCTCGGCTAGCCGCCATGATGACCGCATTCGGCGTGATATGCGGTGTCGCCACCCACATGTCCTACTGCGTCGCCGGGCTGGCGGTGGTGATCACCACCACGCCGTGGCTGTTTAACCTGCTGAAATACGCCGGGGCGGTCTATCTGGTGTGGATCGGCATCCAGGCGCTGCTGTCGCGCGGCGGCGGCAAAATGAACGTCAGCAATCTGCCGCAGCAGCAGGTCAGCCTGAAGAGCGCCTTTGCGCAAGGCTACCTGTGCAACCTGCTGAACCCGAAAGCCACCCTGTTCTTCCTGGCGGTATTTACCCAGGTGCTGCAGATCGATTCCGGCCTGGGCGACAAGCTGTGGTACGCGGGGATTATTCTCGGCCTGTCGGTCATCTGGTGGCCGCTGCTGGTGTTCCTGATCCAAAGCGGGCCGGTGCGCCGCGGGCTGGAAAAGACGCAGAAGGTCGTCGACAAATTGCTGGGCGGCATGCTGATCGCCTTAGGGATCAAGGTCGCGTTGAGCTAAGCAAAAAAACGGGGCGCCATTACGGCGCCCCTGCTGTTATCCTTTGGCTTCCACCACCTCATCTTCCGGCGCCTTGCCGTCGATACTGCCGCGCCAGCCGGTCTGCTGCACCCGCGACAGCCGATTCTGATCCTGCTCGATGGCCGCACTGAGCATCTCCTTGGCTCGCTGCAGGCTGGCGATACGGAATTCAGTATCCTGATAATTCTCCAGCGTGTCTTCCAGCATCTTCAGGTTATAGCGGCGGAACGTGTCCGCCTTCTCGCGCGCCTCATAGGCGTCCAGCCCCAGCAGTTCCAGCGTTTCACGGCCGATGCGCAGCGAGCTTTCGAAAGTTTCGCGCTCCGGTTTTTCCACCCCTAGCTGCCGCAGCTGATACCAGTGATCGACGTCGCGCGCCCGCGCCACCACCTTCAGATGCGGGAAGTGCTGCCTGGCCAGCTCGGTTAACGCCAGGCTGTCTTCCACATCGTCGATGGCGTTGATCAGCACCTTGGCGTGAGCGGCGCCGGCGGCCTCCAGCAGATCGGCCCGCGTGGCGTCGCCGTAAAACACCTTGGTGTCGAATTTGCGCAGCGTTTCAATATGGTCCGGATCGTGATCCAGTACCACGGTGTGCACGCCGTTGGCCAACAGCAAACGGCCGGCGATCTGGCCGAAACGGCCGAAGCCGGCAATGATCACGCTGGCATTCTCGTCGTCGATGACGTCAGCCGGGCGCTCCTCTTTCGGCGCATTTTTTTCCAGCTGCGCGGCGATCACCAACAACAGCGGCGTGGCCGCCATCGACAGCGCTACCGCCAGCGTCAGCGACTTGGCCCATTCGACCGGCAATACGCCGGCCAACTGCGCGGCGCTGAAAATCACAAAGGCAAACTCACTGCCCTGGCCCAGCAGAATGGCGAACAGGCCGCGCTGGCGCTTCGGCACCCCGAGCAGCGGCCCAATCAGCCACAGCAGCGCCGCCTTGATCAACATAAAGCCCAGCAGCAGCGAGGCGATCAGCAGCGGGTGATGGAACAGGGTGCCGAAGTCAATCGACATGCCAACGCCGATAAAGAACAGCCCCAGCAGCAACCCCTTGAACGGCTGAATATCGCTCTCCAGCGCGTGACGGTATTCCGAGCTCGCCAGCAGTACCCCGGCGAGGAACGCCCCCATCGCCATCGACAGTCCGGCCATCTCCAGCAGGATGCCAAAACCGAACACCAGGAACAGCGCCACGGCGCTGAACACCTCGCGCATGCCCGAACGGGCGACAAAGTGCAGCAGCGGGCGGGTGACGTAGCGGCCGAGCAGCACCACCATCGTCAACGCGCCCACCACCTTGGCCGCCGACAGTACGAAAGCGCCCAGCGTGGTGGTGGCGCCGCTGCTGGCGAGCAGCGGGATCATCGCCACCAGCGGGATCGCCGCGATATCCTGGAACAGCAGCACCGCAAACGCGCTGCGGCCGATTGGCGACGGCGTCAAATTACGTTCGCTCATCGCCTGCATGGCGATGGCGGTAGATGAAAGCGCCAGCGTCAAACCGATCAGCAGCGCCACTTTCCAGTTGAGGCCGAGGAAGTAACAGAAGGCGCTCAGCGCCAGGCCACAGCCCACCATTTGGATGCTGCCGCCGCCGAACACCGAGGCGCGCAGCGTCCACAGCCGCTTGGGATCCAGCTCCAGGCCGATGATAAACAGCATCAGCACCACGCCGATCTCGGCGAAGGTCAGGATCGACTCGGCATCCGACACCAGCTTCAGCCCCCAGGGGCCGATAATACAGCCGGCGATCAGGTAGCCAAGCACCGAGCCCAGCCCCAGGCGCACCGCGATCGGCACGAACAGCGCCGCGGAGCCGAGGTAGATCAGTCCCTCGATCATCATGTGATGGTTATCCATGGCTGGCCTCCCGGGTTTCCGCTTCGGCATGTTCCATCAGGTAGTCAACCAACCGCTGGCGGTAGGCTTCGCCGGCGGCGAGCAGCGCCGGCTCGTTGCAGGTAAAGGTGTTGTGCACGGCGAAATAAGGTTGCCAGTTCATGCCGCAATAGATCGCCGTAGCCTGCAGCGGCTGCGCCAGCGTAGCGAAGTTAGGAAAGTCGCCCAGCTCGAAGTGGTGCTCGTCGCCGCCGCTGGTCACTGCCCACAGGCAGTCTTTACCCACCAGCGCATTGCCGTCGTGGCCGTAGGCCCAGCCGTGCTCCAGCACTTTGTCGATCCACAGCTTCAACAGCGGCGGGAAGCTGTACCACTGCATCGGATGCTGCAGCACCACCAGGTCGGCGCGCTCCAGCGCCTGTTGCTCGGCGTTGATATCGATATTGAAATCGGGGTACAGCTCATACAGCGAGCGCACCTCTACCTCGGGGAGATCCCTCACCGCCTGCAGCAGGCGCTGATTGGCATGCGAATGCCGGGGATACGGGTGAGCATAAATTATCAGAATCATTGTTATCGTCGTTCCTTCGTTTCTTGCCAATACACCAAGCATATACCAATCACACAGAGTGACAGTTTGCCCACTGATTGATAGCGGAAATTTTTAACGCCAGCCGACAAATTCGCTGAATAAAAAAAGGCGCTGCATCTGCAGCGCCCTGGCATAACGTTCTCACGCGGTTACTTGCCGATACGCGCGTGCATTTCCTGCACCGAAGTCACCTGCTCGGTCGGATCCGCTTTCAGCGCCATCGCGGTGGCAAAGCCGCCGTTCAGCGTGGTGTCGTAGTGCACCTTGTACTGCAGGGCGCTGCGGCGAATCAGCTTGGAGTCCTCAATCGCCTGGCGGCCTGCCGTGGTGTTGACGATGTAGGTGTACTCGCCGTTCTTGATACGGTCCTGAATGTGCGGACGCCCTTCGTGCACCTTGTTGACCAGACGCGGGTTGATGCCCGCTTCGCCCAGCACCACCGCGGTGCCGTGGGTGGCATCCAACTCGAAGCCCTGCTTCAGCAGGCTGGCGGCCAAATCGACCACGCGGGCTTTATCGCCTTCGCGCACCGACAGCAGCGCGCGGCCCTGCTTCTTCATGCCCGAGTTGCTGCCCAGCATCGCTTTGGAGAAGGCTTCCGCGAAGGTGCGGCCTACGCCCATCACTTCCCCGGTAGAGCGCATTTCCGGCCCCAGAATCGGGTCGACGCCCGGGAATTTGTTGAACGGCAGCACCACTTCTTTCACCGAGTAGTACGGCGGGATAATTTCTTCGGTCACGCCCTGCTCAACCAGCGTTTTGCCCGCCATCACGCGCGCGGCCACTTTGGCCAGCGGCACGCCGGTCGCTTTGGACACGAACGGCACGGTACGCGCGGCGCGCGGGTTGACTTCAATCAGGTAGACTTCGTTGTCTTTCACCGCGAACTGTACGTTCATCAGACCGCGCACCTGCAGCTCGAACGCCAGTTTTTCCACCTGGCGACGCATCACGTCCTGAATTTCCTGGCTCAGGGTGTACGCCGGCAGTGAGCACGCGGAGTCGCCGGAATGCACGCCCGCCTGCTCGATGTGCTCCATGATGCCGCCAATCAGCACGCGCTCGCCGTCGCAGATAGCATCGACGTCCACTTCCACCGCGTCGTCCAGGAAGCGGTCCAGCAACACCGGCGCATCGTTGGACACGCTGACCGCGGTCTGGAAATAACGGCGCAGGTCGGTTTCGTCATAGACGATTTCCATCGCCCGGCCGCCCAGCACGTAGGAAGGACGCACTACCAGCGGATAGCCGATGCCCGCCGCCTTCTCGACCGCCTGCTCGATGGCGGTAACGGTGGCGTTGGCCGGCTGCTTCAGGCCCAGGCGGTTGACCGCCTGCTGGAAGCGTTCGCGGTCTTCGGCACGGTCGATGGCGTCCGGGCTGGTACCGATGATCGGCACGCCTGCGGCTTCCAGCTCACGCGCCAGCTTCAGCGGGGTCTGGCCGCCGTACTGTACGATAACGCCTTTCGGTTTCTCGATGCGCACGATTTCCAGCACGTCTTCCAGGGTCACCGGCTCAAAGTACAGGCGGTCCGAGGTGTCGTAGTCGGTGGAGACGGTTTCCGGGTTACAGTTGACCATGATGGTCTCGTAACCGTCTTCGCGCAGCGCCAGAGAGGCGTGCACGCAGCAGTAGTCGAACTCGATGCCTTGGCCGATACGGTTCGGCCCGCCGCCCAACACCATCACTTTCGGCCGGTCGTTGGTCGGGTTGGACTCGCACTCTTCTTCATAGGTGGAGTACATGTAGGCGGTGTCGGTGGCGAATTCCGCCGCGCAGGTATCCACGCGCTTGTACACCGGATGCAGACCGTGGCTGTGACGCAGCTTGCGAATTTCGCTCTCGGCGACACCGGCTAGCTTGGCCAGACGCGCATCGGCGAAGCCCTTGCGCTTCAACGTGCGCAGGAAGTCTTTGTCCAGGCCATTGATGCCCGCTTCGGCTACCTGCTCTTCCAGGCGCACCAGCTCTTCAATCTGCACCAGGAACCAGCGATCGACGTTGGTCAGGTTGAAGACGCCGTCGACCGACAGACCGGCGCGGAAGGCGTCGGCGATGTACCAGATGCGGTCGGAACCGGCGTCTTTCAGCTCGCGGCGGATTTTGGTCAGCGCTTCCGGATCGTCCAGGCTCACTTTCGGATCGAAGCCGGTGGCGCCCACTTCCAGACCGCGCAGCGCTTTCTGCAGCGACTCCTGCTGAGTGCGGCCGATGGCCATCACTTCGCCGACCGACTTCATCTGGGTAGTCAGGCGATCGTTGGCGCCGGCGAACTTCTCGAAGTTGAAGCGCGGGATCTTGGTCACGACGTAGTCGATGGACGGCTCGAACGACGCCGGAGTGCGGCCGCCGGTGATGTCGTTCATCAGCTCATCGAGGGTATAGCCCACCGCCAGTTTGGCGGCGATCTTGGCGATCGGGAAGCCAGTGGCTTTCGACGCCAGCGCCGAAGAGCGCGACACGCGCGGGTTCATCTCGATGACGATCAGGCGGCCGGTTTTCGGGTTAACCGAGAACTGCACGTTGGAGCCGCCGGTTTCAACGCCGATCTCACGCAGCACCGCCATCGAGGCGTTGCGCATGATTTGGTATTCCTTGTCGGTCAGGGTCTGGGCCGGCGCAACGGTGATCGAGTCGCCGGTGTGGATGCCCATGGCGTCGAAGTTTTCGATGGAGCAGACGATGATGCAGTTGTCGTTCTTATCGCGCACCACCTCCATCTCGTACTCTTTCCAACCGATCAGCGATTCGTCGATCAGCAGTTCTTTGGTCGGCGACAGGTCGAGACCGCGTTCGCAGATCTCTTCGAACTCTTCGCGGTTGTAGGCGATGCCGCCGCCGGTGCCGCCCATGGTAAAGGAAGGACGGATAATGCACGGGAAGCCGACGTCAGCGGCTACCGCCAGCGCTTCTTCCATGGTGTGCGCGATGCCGGAACGCGCGGTATCCAAACCGATTTTCTTCATCGCCACGTCGAAACGGCGGCGGTCTTCGGCCTTGTCGATGGCATCGGCGGTCGCGCCGATCATGGTGACGCCGAACTCGGCCAGCACGCCCTGACGCTCCAGCTCCAGCGCGCAGTTCAGCGCCGTCTGGCCGCCCATGGTCGGCAGCACCGCATCCGGGCGCTCTTTTTCAATGATCTTGCGCACCACTTCCCAGTGGATCGGCTCAATGTAGGTCGCGTCGGCCATCTCCGGGTCGGTCATGATGGTCGCCGGGTTGGAGTTGACCAGAATGACGCGGTAGCCCTCTTCGCGCAGCGCTTTACACGCCTGGGCGCCCGAGTAGTCGAACTCACACGCCTGGCCGATAACGATCGGACCCGCGCCGAGGATCAGGATGCTTTTTATGTCTGTACGTTTTGGCATTTTTTACTGCTCCTGATTATTTGGCGTTAGAACGGTAAGTCTCAATCAGTTCGATAAAGTGATCGAACAGCGGCGCGGCGTCGTGCGGGCCTGGGCTGGCTTCCGGGTGCCCCTGGAAGCTGAACGCCGCCTTGTCGGTGCGGTGAATGCCCTGCACCGTATGGTCGAACAGCGATTTGTGCGTCACGCGCAGGTTCGCCGGCAGGTTGTTTTCATCTACCGCAAAGCCGTGGTTCTGCGCGGTGATCATCACGGTGTTGTTGTCCAGATCCTTCACCGGGTGGTTGCCACCGTGGTGGCCGAGCTTCATCTTCATGGTTTTCGCCCCGCTGGCCAGCGCCAGCAACTGGTGGCCCAGGCAGATGCCGAACACCGGAATGTCGGTTTCCAGGAACTGTTTGATGGCGGCGATGGCGTAGTCGCACGGCTCCGGGTCGCCCGGGCCGTTGGACAGGAAGATGCCGTCCGGATTCATTTTCAGCACTTCGTCGGCTGGGGTCTGCGCCGGCACCACGGTCAGGCGGCAGCCGCGATCCACCAGCATGCGCAAGATGTTGCGCTTGGCGCCGTAGTCGTAAGCCACCACGTGGAACGGCAGTTCCGCGGCGGTTTTGGCTTCCGGCAGATCGCCTTCAAGCGTCCAGCTGCCTTGCTGCCAGCTGTAGGCCTCTTGAGTGGTGACCTCTTTCGCCAAATCCATGCCCTTCAACCCCGGGAAGCCTTGCGCCTTGGCCAGGGCCAGCGCGGCGTCCGGCGAATCGGCGGCAACGATGCAGCCGTTCTGGGCGCCTTTTTCGCGCAGCAGGCGGGTCAATTTACGGGTATCGATATCGGCGATCGCCACGATGTTGTGACGCTTGAGGTAGTCGGACAGGCTTTCTTCACTGCGGTAGTTGCTGGCGATCAGCGGGAGGTCACGAATGACGAGGCCTTGGGCGTGTACTGCGGAGGATTCTTCGTCGGAAGCATTGGTGCCGACATTGCCGATATGAGGATAAGTAAGAGTAACGATCTGGCGGGAATAGGAAGGATCAGTGAGGATTTCTTGATAACCGGTCATCGACGTATTGAAGACCACTTCCCCCACTGCCGTTCCCTCTGCCCCGATGGCCCGACCGTGGAATTGGGTTCCGTCTTCCAGAACCAATAGCGCTGACTTTATCAAAACATCCTCCGAGGAATAATCAATCACAATATTTGCATATTAATTCAGATATCGCGATCTAAATCAATGCAAAAACCGTCCGCGAGGCCAATTTTTGGCAAATTGGGCGCATTTTAATGATGAGTGCCTGGCTTGTCTACCCAAACTGCCATTTTTTGTTTTATTTTTGCAGTTCTCGGCGCTCATGCGGCGTGAGCGGCGATAAAAACACAGAAAACCGGGGCTAGGAAACGGTTGCGGGGAAGAATGACGGAAAACGCGGCCAGAATGGGACGAAAAAGACGCTAAAAAAGCTGTAAGTGGAAAAAACGGAGGTAATCAGCAGGATAAACACACAAAAATAACAACTTCAATGACAAAGTAAACAAAACATAATATTTATCATGTTAAAAAAAAGGACAATAAAATTATTGCCCTATTATCATAGCATTATGATCAACACAACCACATCACGATGGTATTCAATTTAGTTATATCTGGTCCAAACTTAGCACATCGCGCATATCAAACAGGCCTTTATCCCGGTTATGCAACCAGGAAGCCGCGCGCACCGCGCCGCTGGCAAAAGTCATACGGCTTGAGGCCTTATGGGTGATTTCCACCCGTTCACCGATGTCGGCGAACATCGCGGTGTGCTCGCCGACGATGTCGCCGGCGCGAATGGTGGCAAAGCCGATGCTTTTCGGATCGCGTTCGCCGGTATGGCCTTCGCGCGCATAGACCGCACAGCTTTTCAGATCGCGCCCCAGCGCGCCGGCGATCGCTTCGCCCATGGCCAACGCCGTGCCCGACGGCGCATCCACTTTGTGGCGATGGTGCGCCTCAACGATTTCGATATCGGTATAGTCGCCCATCACCTGCGCGGCCTTCTCAAGCAGTTTCAGCACCAGGTTGACGCCGACGCTGAAGTTGGCGGCGAACACGATGCCGATATGCTGCGCCGCATCGCGGATCGCCTGCTTGCCGGCGTCATCAAAGCCGGTGGTACCAATCACCATCGCCTTATGGTGCGCCACGCAAAATTCCAGGTAGCCCAGGGTGCTTTCAGGGCGGGTGAAGTCGATCAGAATGTCGAACTCGCTCGCCACGTTATCCAGACTGTCGCTCACCTTGACGCCCAGCGCGCCGATGCCCGCCAGCTCGCCGGCGTCGACGCCGATCAGGCTTGAACCCGGGCGCGACAGCGCCGCTCCCAACACCACGCCTTCCGCCTGCTGCACCGCCTGGATCAACTGACGGCCCATCCGGCCGCCGGCGCCCGCAATCGCAATGCGGATTTGTGAATCACTCATGCTTGCTCTCTTCTTGTTTTGACGCCTATCCCATTAGGCTATCGATTCAGGGTAACCGTCCCACTTCAGCGTCGCCAGAGGATTCATTTCATAATTAGAAAATTATGATATTCCCCCGCTTTCATCAGCGGCGCTGTCGTGAGATTAACATTCAACCGATTTGGCGGCCTGCGACGATTGTACATAATCATGCAGTTTCCATGGCAAGAAAATGCAGAAAAAAGGCGCCGAAAACGGCGCCTGGGGAAAGGAACACTGCGAGGTCAGGCGGTAATGGCGGCCACTTCGTTGGCGATCGCCGTGAGCGCATCGTGGCGGGCATAGTCCTCACGCACCAGCGCTGCGCGTTGCCGATAGATCGGCTGCTGCAGAATACGCGACGCCGCCGCCAGGATCTGTTCTGCGCTCGGCGTGCTGGTGTGCAGACTGATGCCGCAGCCGGCGGCCACCACGCGCGCGGCAGCCTCCAGCTTGTCCTCGCCGGTGCCGGCGACAATCAGCGGCACGCCGCTGTCCAGCGCATAGTTGATCGAGCCGTAACCGCCGTTGGTGATCAGCAGCGCCGCCTGCGGTAACCAGTGTTCGAAGGAGATGAACGCCCGCACTCGGGCGTTGTCCGGCAACGCGTCCATCAGCCCTTCGGTCGCTCGCCCGCCGGTGGTGGCCAACACCCGCACCGGCAGATGCGCCAGCGCCTGCAGCGTCGGCACGATCAGCTGATGCAGATCGACATTGGCCAGCGTGCCCTGAGACACGATCACCAGCGGCCGACGATCGTCCTCCTCCCACAGCGCCTCTTCCGCGGCCGGTTGACCACCGCTGCGCAGCGGCCCGACGAAGCGCACACCGCTCGGCAGGTCGTCGCGCTCATATTCCAGCGCCGTGGTGGCCAACTGCAGGAAACGCTCGCAGCCGCCGATCAGCGCATCGGTAAACGGGCGATTCAGCGGCCGCCCGCCCGCTTGCACCAGCGCGGCATCAAAGCTTTGCTGCACCTCATCAAGCAACACCCGCGTCGCTTCATCCACCAATTGCTCGCGGGTCAGCGCCCGCGGCAGCAGCGCCGGCGGGATGCGCGGGCCATAGAAAATGGCGTCGCGCGAAGAATACGACAGCGGCGTGACGCCGATCCCGAAGACCGGCGGCCGTTCGGCGGACTGCAGCAGCGGCAGCACGCCGTAGAAGCAGTTCTCCACCATCAGCAGATCGGTCTTTTCGGCGGCGATGGCCGCACGCAGCTGACGATCCAACTGTGGGATCGGCGCGGCGAAGAAATCTTTCAGCGCCAGCGCCATCTGCGCATTGCCCGGCGGCAGCGCGGCGCGCTCGGGGAAATGCTCCTCCAGGTGGCGATAGTCGAAATCCACCTGCGCGTCGAACGGCACGAAGCTCGCCCCAGCCGCTTCGGCGCGTTCGCGGAACAGCGCGCCGGTCATCACCCGCACCTGATGCCCTTGGGCAACCAGGTGGCGAGCGATGGCCAACATCGGGTAGACGTGCCCCGGAGTGGCGACCGCCGCCATCAGTATCCTTGCCATAATGCTCCTTTACGCTTCTGCGTTGGCCGGCTTCAGCGCCAGATTGGCGCACACCGGGTTGCTCTGAATATGCACGCGCTGCAAATGACGCGCGGAACGGGCGGTAAAGCCCTCACGGCCGTGCAGCAGCGAGAAATTGTCCGCCACCACCACGTCGCCCTGTTGCCACTGATGGGCATAATAGTGACGCGGATCGTACAGGTGCTGCTGCAGAGTGTGATGGAACTGTTCCTGCTGTTGTTCCGGCACGCCGTGATATTCCAGCGCATGCTGGTTGAGGAATTTTTTCCCCTCCGTCGGCGGTTCATTGTAGCGCATGATCAAGCCCCTGCCGTTCGGGTGCTGCACCACCAACGGCGAACAGACTTCTCCGCCGTAATGCACCACCTGCTTGATGCGGTAGGTGATCGACACCGACAGCCACTGATCCAGCAACGCTTCGTCCGCATTGGCCAGCAACCGCGTGGTATCGACGAAGGTAGTGCACCCGCCTTCGTCCTGCGACGGCGCCGCCACGCAGTGGAACAGCTGGAACTCGGGGATGGTCGGCTTATACATGCCATCCCAATGCAGCGGGACGTAGCTGCTGTCGAAAATATGATCCTTGGCGTCAGGATGTTCCTTCACGTCCAGCACCGCGCCGAACGGCCACATCATGATCTCGCCCCACTGCTCGGCGTAGCGCGTCAGAACCTCCCCATCGCTGAAACCGGAGTCGAATCCGCGCAGCACCAGCAAGTGGTGCTCCTGCGCCAGCGCTCGCAGCGCCGCCACCGGTAGCTCGCCGATCTTTTGCCCCGGATGCTGCGGCGTCAGGATCGCGCCGAACGGGGTATTCGGTTGGATATGGCAATTAAGCGGTTGGTTGTTCATCAGTATTCTCCTTGCATCGAATGTGCTGCTCACACGGCAACGTGCCGTCAAAAACGCGCCCGTCAGGATTTCGGGCGCAAAAGCATGCAGCGGCCTCAGGCCATCTGCGGTTGTTCGATCAGGTAATGGCTCGGCGTGCCGCGGATCTCTACCAGCTCGCCGTCCAGGCTCTGCGCGTCTTTACGTTTCATCAGCACGAACTGGCCGTTCACGTTGGCTGCCACGCCGTGCCACGGCGTCAGCCAGTCGTCTTTGGTCGGCATCATGTGGATACCCATTTTCAGACTGTCGACCGGCTGCGGGTGAATCGACAGACGGATCGCCGCCGGGAAGTGCTGCGCCAGCAGATTGCCCCAGGCCCAGCTGCGCTGGATCACGCCGCAAGCGCGCTGTTTGGCGTCTTTCTGCAGCGCGGCGTTGGAACCGCTGTAGCCCGGCAGTTGGCTGTCTTCATACAGGAAGCGCGTGATGGCGCGGTACAGCAAGAGGCCCTGTTCGTCCTGCATCAGTTGCTGTTTGATCGCCTCTTCCGATTCGGCATAGCCCTCCACCAACAATCGGCGCAGCAGATCATAATCATCGGTATGCTCCGCCAGGCCTTTGACATCGCCGAGGTTGAACACGCTCAGGTATGTCGCGCCCACTTCATGCAGCAGGCTTTCAATCTCGCGCTGATAGTGGTTGATCGCGTCGTCGCTGACGCGGATCAGATCGCCGAACACGTGACCGTCGGAGCAGATAACGATATGCGCCCCCGGCGGGTAATAGAGCTGAATGCGCTGGCACAGCGAGTTGAGGAAGATCAGCGACAGCCGCTCCGCCATGTCCGGCACCGCACCGATCACCTTGTTGGTGTTGGGCGACTTGGTCGGGAAGGCCGGCAGCACGAATTCGATACGTTGCTCGTTTTCGATGAATGCCCGAATACGCGGCAATTGCACCTGAGTGACCCGCCGTTCTTCTTCGGCGATCGAGGTGTCGTCGCCGGGGAAACGGCGGCGGTATTGCAATAATTCACGTAGGATCTTTAACGATATTTCTTCTTTCTGAGCGCTGTCCACAATGAGCTCCTGTTGCGATGTGGCGCGGGTGTATTATTGATAAGCGCAATAAGATTTATCAAAAAGAGAAAAAATCTCTGCAAAATAATAATCAGCCCGGCGTTTATATGCTTCAGGCAATATAGAAGAGATGGTGCTATATTATTAGCCCGTATAATTCACAATCTTGGTTAAGTTGTGCTTAACAAACTATGAGCAATATTTTAAAACGCATGGCCATTTTCTCAAAAGTGGTCGATTGCGGCGCATTCAGCATGGCGGCAAAAGAATTGGGCATGACGACCTCCGCCGTCAGCCAACATATTCGCCAGCTGGAGGAACATCTGGGCATTCAATTACTGTTGCGATCGACGCGTTCATTGAGTCTGACCGAAGCAGGATTGTGTTTTTATGAAGATTGCCTGCTGATGATCCACGCAGCCGAACGTGGCCAACAACGGATCGCCGCGCTGCGTGGCGAGCTGGTCGGCGAACTGCGTGTCGCCACCTCCACTGAATTCGCCACCCACTATCTGGTGCCGGCGCTGCAAAGCTTCCTCGATGAACACCCGCAGCTTACGCTGCGACTGGAAATCCACGATGAGAAGATAGACCTCATCACGCAACGCATCGATCTGGCGATACGTGGCGGCGTGCTGGCCGACTCCAGCTACGTTTCCACGCGGCTGGCGCGCTGCCGTGAAGTGTTATGCGCCTCACCGGCCTACCTGGCACACCACGGCGTGCCGGATTCACCGCAGGCGCTGAGCCATCACCACTGGGTCACCTTTACACCGCTCGGCAACCCGCAGTTTGTCCGTCTTATCCATCGCGACGGCGGCGAACACCGCATGCGTATGACGGGGCGTTTGTTCACCAACAGCGGTATGGCGATGAAAGAGTTGGCGCTGACCGGCAAGGGGATCATTCGCAATTTCTTCGCCAACGTTGAACGTGAATTGCGCAGCGGTGAGCTGATTGAAATATTGCCTGATTGGCGGTTACCGGAAATTAATTGCTATGCCATTATGCCGCGCAGGGAGATCCAGCCATTAAAAGTCAGACGGTTGCTGGAACATATGAAACTCTATTTGCAGGAGAAGGGATTAACGGCCGTAGAACATATTCGACAGGAATAAAATAAGAAACATCTGCAACGTCCATTATTGTAATTATTGTAATCACTTTGCCAACACCGGGCCTCATTTAGATTGCAGCCTAATGATATTCTGATTAATGACTTTTCGCCAGCCTTTATAATTAATTACATCGACGTTATTTCAAATACTCAGAATAAATTTGACTTTAGTTAGCAGAAAATTTGAATATGCATGGCATGTTATTTTTAACGCGGCACGATTCCAAAAAAAACGGGAAGCCTAAGCTCCCCGCTGTCATCCGCCGGCGCATGTCAGTCAATCTGACGAACGTCCACCCGCAGCTCTTTAGGCACTTCAAACACGATGTTCTCTTCACGCCCGCTGATTTCATGCACGTCCAGGCCGCCCAGCGCTTTCAGGCGAGAGATCACCTCCTGCACCAGCACGTCCGGTGCCGAGGCGCCGGCGGTAACGCCGATATTGCGCGCTTCGCTCAGCCAGCTCTCCTGAATATCCGCCGCCGAATCGATCAGATAAGCCGGTTTGCCCACGCGCTGCGCCAGTTCAGCCAGACGGTTAGAGTTGGAAGAGTTCTTTGACCCCACCACCAGCACCACATCCGCATCGCCGGCCAGGTTACGCACCGCTTCCTGACGGTTGGTGGTGGCGTAGCAAATGTCATCCTTACGCGGACCGATAATACTCGGGAAGCGCTGACGCAGCGCGTCAATCACGTCCGAGGTATCATCAACCGACAGCGTGGTCTGCGTCATGAAGCACAGATTGCTTTCGTCTTTCACCTGCAGCTTCCACACGTCTTCCGGCGATTCGACCAGGTACATGCCGCCCTTCGGGTTGCTGTACTGGCCCATGGTGCCTTCCACCTCCGGATGACCGGCATGGCCAATCAGAATCGCTTCGGTGCCGCGGCGGCTGGCGCGCGCCACTTCCATATGCACCTTGGTCACCAATGGGCAAGTGGCATCGAACAACATGGTCAGATCGCGCGCCTTGGCTTCGGCGCGTACCGCCTGAGACACGCCGTGCGCCGAGAAGATCAGGATAGAACCGTCCGGCACTTCGGCGATCTCTTCGATAAACACGGCGCCCCGCTCACGCAGGCTGTCAACCACGTAGCGGTTGTGCACCACTTCATGCCGTACGTAGATCGGCGCGCCATACAGCTCCAGCGCACGTTCCACGATGCTGATCGCACGATCAACCCCGGCGCAGAAGCCACGCGGGTTAGCCAGCAATATTTGCATGCGTCTCCTCCTGCTGCGGATCGATCTCCAGCACTTCAATGTCGAAGGTCACCGGATGGCCCGCCAGCGGATGGTTGAAATCGACGGTGATTGAATCCTCCGCCACCGCGCGCACCACGCCCGGCATTTCGCTGCCGTCGATGGCGGTAAACAGCATAATGGTACCCACGTCCGGCACGCCGGTTTCCGCGAAGTCGCGGCGCGAGAAGAACTGGACCAGATCCGGGTTCTCCGCGCCGAACGCCGCTTCCGGCTGCAGGGTAAAGGCACACTTGTCGCCCGCTCGCAGGCCGAGCAGCTGCGCTTCCAGCGGCGCCGACAGGCTGCCGTCACCCAGACGGAACAGCGCCGGTTTGCCGCTGCTGCGGGTAGATTCGGCGGTCGAACCGTCTTCCAGTTTCAGCGTAAAGTGAACCAGCACCGCGCTGTCACTGATAATCTGAGCCGTCATGTTACTCACCTTTACTCTTTGCGCCTTTGTTCGCCGGCGACAGGAAACCTTCCAGCACGATCATCGCCGCACCCACGCAGATAAAGCTGTCCGCCAGATTGAAGGTCGGGTAGTGCCAGTCACCGACGTAGAAGTCGATGAAATCGACCACAAAACCGTGCCACAGGCGATCAAACAGGTTGCCCAACGCCCCGCCGATGATGAAGGCGTAGGCGATGTTGTTCAGCTTCTGCTGCGCCGCGCTGCGGTACATCATCACCAGCAGCACCGCGACGATGGCGATGGCGATGCCGGCGAAGAACCAGCGCTGCCAACCGCCGTGATCGGCCAGGAAGCTGAACGCAGCGCCGTAGTTGCGCGCGTAAAACAGGTTGAACGACGGGATCAACGGCTGGGACTGGCCCAGCGTAAAGTTAGCGAGGATCCACTGCTTGCTGCCGAAATCCAGCGCCAGCACCGCCACTACAACCCACAGCCAACGCAGGCCGGTCGAACAAATTGGTTTACTCATCAGGCGCGAGTTCTCAGGCAAAGTTACGCTTCTCGCCGTCACCGGCGACGTTGCTCACACAGCGGCCGCAGATGTCTGCGTGCTCCGCCACCAGACCGATATCGGTGGTGTAATGCCAGCAGCGCGGGCACTTCTCACCTGGCGCCGTGCTGAAGGCGATCTTCAGCCCTTTCAGCAGCTCGGAGGTCTGCGCGTCGGCCGGCGCATCCGCCAATGGCGCAACGCTTGCCGCGGAGGTCAGCAGCACAAAGCGTAGCTCATCCTGCAGGCTGTTCAGGCGAGCCGCTAGCTCGCTGTCGGCATACAGCGTCACCGCCGCTTCCAGCGAACCGCCGAGGCGTTTGTCGGCACGCGCCTGCTCCAGCACCTTGTTCACTTCGCCGCGCACTTTCAGCAGCTCAGCCCAGAAAGCGTCGTTCATCGGCTCGCCTTCCGCCAGCCCGAACAGGCCGTCGTACCACTCTTCGGTGAACACGTACTGCGCGCGTTTGCCCGGCATGAAGCCCCAGATCTCGTCTGCGGTGAACGACATGATCGGCGCCATCCAGCGCACCAGCGCTTCCACGATGTGATACAGCGCGGTCTGGCAGCTGCGGCGGGCGACGCTGTCGCTCTTGGCGGTGTACTGGCGATCCTTGATGATATCCAGGTAGAAGGAGCCCATCTCGACCGAACAGAACTGCATCAGACGCTGCACCACTTCATGGAAATCGTAGTTGGCGTAAGCCTGTTCGATATCCTGCTGCGCCGCCAGCGCGCGGCCGACCGCCCAGCGATCCAGCACCACCATGTCTTCAGGCGCCACGCAGTCGGTGCTCGGCTCGAACCCGTTCAGGTTGGCCAGCAGGAAGCGCGCGGTGTTGCGGATGCGGCGGTAAGAGTCGGCGGAACGCTTGAGGATCTCGTCGGATACCGCGATCTCGCCGGTGTAATCGGTCGACGCCACCCACAGACGCAGAATGTCGCCGCCGAGCTTGTTCATCACGTCCTGCGGGCTGACGGTGTTGCCGATCGACTTGGACATCTTGCGGCCCTGGCCGTCGACGGTGAAGCCGTGAGTCAGCACTTCCTTGTAAGGCGCCTTGCCCTTCATCGCGGTGGAGATCATCAGCGATGACATGAACCAGCCGCGGTGTTGGTCGGAGCCTTCCAGATACATGTCGGCGCCGTGGCCGTTGAATTCAGGGCGCACATCGACAACAGAGGCGTGGGTAGAACCGGAATCGAACCACACGTCCAGCGTATCCGGCACTTTCACGTAGTCGGCGGCTTCCGCGCCGAGGATGTCGGCCGCGTCCAGATCCCACCAGGCCTGAATGCCGTCTTGCTCGACGCGCTTGGCCACTTCTTCCATCAGCTCAACGGTGCGTGGGTGCAGTTGCTCGGTCTCTTTGTGCACGAACAGCGACATCGGCACGCCCCAGGTGCGCTGACGCGAGATGCACCAGTCCGGGCGGTTGGCCACCATCATTTCGATGCGCGCCTGGCCCCAATCCGGGATCCACTGCACGCCCTTAATCTCTTCCAGCGACTGCTGACGCAGGCCTTTCTGATCCATGCTGATGAACCATTGCGGCGTGGCGCGGAAGATGATCGGCGTCTTGTGGCGCCAGCAGCACGGATAGCTGTGCAAGAACTTCTCGACGTGCAGCAGCGCGCCTTTGTCACGCAGCAGATCGACGATCAGATCGTTGGCCTTGAAGACGAACTTGCCGTCCAGCAGCGGGTAGGTGCCGGTCAGGTAGCAGCCGTTCGGCCCTACCGGGTTGGCCACTTCCAGGCCGTATTTCTGGCCGATCACGAAGTCGTCCGGGCCGTGGCCTGGCGCGGTGTGCACCGCACCGGTACCGGCGTCCAGCGTCACGTGCTCGCCGAGGATCGCCGGCACGTCGAAGTCCATGAACGGATGTTTGAAGCGCAACAGCTCCAGATCGGCGCCTTTGCAGCTGCCCAGCACCGTCCACTCGGTGATGCCGGCGCGTTTCATCACGCTTTCCACCAGTTCGGCCGCCAGGATCAGGCACTGGCCGTCAACCTGCACCAGTTGATAGGTGAAGTCCGGGTGCAGCGAGATCGCCCGGTTGGCCGGCAGGGTCCACGGGGTGGTGGTCCAGATAACCAGCGAGATGGCGCCGTTGAAGTGGCTCACGCCAAACTTGGCCGCCACGGCAGCCGCGTCGGCCGCATGGAAGGTCACGTCGATAGACGGCGAAGTCTTGTCGTAGTACTCCACTTCCGCTTCCGCCAGCGATGAGCCGCAGTCGGTGCACCAGTGAACCGGCTTGGCGCCTTTCAGCAGGTGGCCGTTGCTGATGATCTTGCCCAGCGCGCGGATAATGTTGGCTTCGGTTTTGAAATCCATGGTCAGGTAGGGACGATCCCAGTCGCCCAGCACGCCCAGGCGGATGAAGTCCTTCTTCTGACCTTCAACCTGCTCGGCCGCGTACTCGCGGCACTTCTGGCGGAACTCGGCCGCCGTCAGCTTCTCGCCCGGTTTGCCGTACAGCTGTTCCACCTTCAGTTCGATCGGCAGGCCGTGGCAATCCCAACCCGGCACATAAGGCGAGTCGAAGCCGGCCATCCCTTTCGACTTGATGATAATGTCTTTGAGAATCTTGTTAACCGAGTGACCAATGTGAATGCTGCCGTTCGCATACGGAGGGCCGTCATGCAAAATGAAGGTTTTTTTGCCCTTTTTGGCAGTACGAATAATCCCGTACAGATCCTGTTCATACCAACGTTGCAGCATGCCAGGTTCGCGCTTGGCGAGATCGCCGCGCATCGGGAACCCTGTTTCCGGCAAGTTCAGGGTATTCTTGTAGTCACTCATTAGATTCTCGGTTCCGTTTTCGGCTATAGAGATTAAACCGGTGTCTGTAGCCCGAAGAACTTCCGGGCCGTCACCACATCATTGGCGATTTGCTGCTTCAGGGCATCGAGCGAAGCAAACCGTTGTTCATTGCGCAATTTTGCGCGGAGCACCACCTCAATATGGCGCCCGTAAAGATCCATTGTGACATCCAGCAGATGCACTTCCAGCTGCTGGCGCACGCCGGCGACGGTCGGACGCGTGCCGATGTTGGCCACGCCCGGCAGCGGCTGCGGCCCCAGGCCGTACACCTCCACCGCATACACCCCTTTCACCGGCGCCACCAGGCGCTTGAGCGGCAGGTTGGCGGTCGGGAAGCCGATGGTGCGGCCCAGCTCATCGCCGTGCACCACGCGCCCGGAGATGCTGTACGGGTGGCCCAGCAGGGTCTCTGCCAGCGGCAGATCGTCCTCGCTCAGCGCGGTGCGGATCGCGGTGCTGCTGATGCGCCGCTCGCCTTCGCGGAAGGTCGGGGTACTGACCACGTCGAAGCCGTACTCTTTTCCGGCCTGCTGCAATAGCGGAAAATCGCCCTGACGCCCGGCGCCAAAGCGAAAATCATCCCCCACCATCAGGAATTTGACGCCCAGTTTTTCCACCAGCAGCTCGGCGACGAACGCCTGCGCGGTGTTGGCGGCGAAACGCGGATCGAACTTGACGCACAGCAGGTAATCGACGCCCGCCTGCGCCAGGTAGTTGGCCTTGTCGCGCAGGCGCGTCAAACGGGCCGGCGCCTTGTCTGCGGCGAACATCTCCAGCGGCTGCGGCTCAAAGATCATGACCATCACCGGCAGCCCGAGGCGTTGCCCTTGTTGCTTCAACTGCTCCAGCAACGCCTGATGACCGCGATGTACGCCGTCGAAGTTGCCGATGGTGAGCACGCAACCATGGTGGCGCGCCCGGATATTGTGAATGCCGCGAATTAGCTCCATAGCTGGCTCAAAACAGTGGAAATCGGCGGATTATACCTTGTACAGCCGGTAAGGTTAACCCGCGATTGGTGCCTTTATGTAATAGACATACCATACCGGAGATAATCTGCGCGTGAAACGGCTTCGCCGCAGTTTATCCGGCGCCACCGGGCCGATTCTCGACCGCGGCCAACGGCTTGCGTCCGCCGCGGCAAAACATTGGCGAATTTTCTCGCGAAACACTGTATTCCCAAGAGCGAAGCTGGTAAAATCCTGCGCCATCACAACGTAGCGAGTGCCGCCTGTACAAACGGCGCTTATTTGCACAAATCCATTGACAAACGAAGGCTAAAAGGGCATATTCCTCGGCCTTTGAATTGTCCTCAATAGAATATATTTGGGAGTTGGACCTTGGCTAATATCAAATCAGCTAAGAAACGCGCCGTACAGTCTGAGAAACGCCGCAAGCATAACGCAAGCCGTCGCTCAATGGTGCGTACCTTCATCAAGAAGGTAGACGCAGCTATCGCAGCTGGCGACAAAGAAGCAGCACAAAATGCATTCCTGGTAATGCAGCCACTGGTGGACCGTCAGGCAGCTAAAGGCCTGATCCACAAAAACAAAGCAGCGCGTCATAAGTCAAACCTGACTGCACGCATCAACGCAATGCAGTAAGCATTTCGTTATCTGCTTGATAAAAAAACCGGCTCAGGCCGGTTTTTTTACGCCCTGCGTTCAGTGAACCGCTAGCAGGAAAACAGCGCCGAGAAGTCTTTGTTGCAGACGCGCTGCACCGCCGGATGCTGGATCATGCGCTCGGCGAAGATGATGTAATACTCCTCCTGCACGCTGTCTATACGTCCAATCTCCACCACGTTATCATCGTTGTAGGTATCCTGCGCATACAGCGTCGGCGCCACGAAGATCGCGTTGTGGTACATGCCGAAAGCCTTCATCAGCGCCGCATCGTCGAACTCGCCCAGAATCTCCACCTGGATGCCCTGCGTATTGAACCAGTTGAGCAGTTTGCGCCCCAGCATCGAACGGCGGCCGGGGATCAGCAACTTGCGCTGCTCCAGGCAGGCCGGGAACGGCAACTCCGGCGCCGGCTGGCGACAGAAGAAGCTGATGCCGCACTCGCCCAGCTTCAGCGAGAACAGCCCTTCCTGCTGGCTGGAGTCCACCGGGCAATCCGACAGGATCATATCCAGCTTGTGCTGGCTGAGCTGCTCCAGCAGCATCTCGTGCGTCGATTCAAAACAACGCAGGTGGATCTGTTCGTTGTCCACCACCACCGCCGTTTCCAACACCTGGCTGACCAGGCGCTTCGACAGCGCGTCCGCCACGCCGACGTCGAACAGCAGATTCGACTCTTTGCGATAGTTGACGATATCCAGCATTTCCTGGCTGAGCATAAACATCTTGTCAGCATAGCGGAACACCAACTGCCCCAGCTCCGAAGGCACCAACCCGCGCCCCTGGCGTTTGAACAGCTTGCCGTCCAACCGCTCTTCCAGCGCCTTGATCTGGCCGGTGATGGTCTGCGGCGTCAGAAACAACGCTTCAGCGGCACCGACCACGGAACCGGCCTTGCAGACCTGCCAGAAATAGTAAAGGTGATTAAAGTTGATATGCGACATCCTCACGAGCGGCTCTCCTTAACAACGTTTCGCAGCGGCAAACGGTGTGCCGTGACGAGCGACAAACTTCCTTTCCCTGCTTCAGACAACGTATAGCCCCATTAGTCCCAACGAAGAACGGCCGAAGCTGCACATATTTTATACCGTACAGCTCCGACCAGCCATTTTATTATGTGCCCTTACCGGGCACATTCAGGATTAACGTACGCGCGGCAACGCCAGACGCAGCAATCCATACCCTACCACCGCCGCAGCCGTCGAGCCCAACAGGATCCCCAGACGGGAATAGGTGCTGAGCGCCATATCCGCCTCGCCGAACGCCAGCGAGGCGATAAAAATCGACATGGTGAAACCAATACCGCAAAGCACCGAAACGGCAAATACCTGTTTGAAGCCGATGCCTTCAGGCAAACGGGCGATGCCCATTTTCACCGCCAGCAGGCTGAAGAGGAAAATCCCCAGCGGCTTACCGATAAACAAGCCAGCCGCAATCCCGACCGGCAGCAGCGACGTCAATCCTTCCAGCGATACGCCCTGCAAAGAGACCCCGGCGTTAGCGAAAGCGAACAGCGGCAGGATCATAAACGCGACCCATGGGTGCAGCTCATGCTCCAGCGTTTCCGATGGCGATGGCCCCTTCTTGACGTTCAGCGGGATCATAAAGCCGACGATCACCCCGGCCAACGTCGCGTGCACCCCGGACTTGAGGATCGCCACCCACAACACCAGGCCAACCATCATATACAGCGAGGTTTTTCCCACGCCACGCCAGTTCATCACCGCCAGCAGCACCGTCGCCGCCGCTGCCACGCCCAGCGCCACCATCGACACTTCGTGGGTGTAGAACAGCGCGATGATGATAATCACGCCCAGGTCATCGATGATCGCCAACGCCAGCAGGAATACTTTCAGGCTAGCCGGCACGCGGTTGCCCAGCAGCGCCATTACGCCCAGCGCGAAGGCGATATCGGTCGCCGCCGGGATTGCCCAACCCTGGCGAGTGACTTCATCCGCGCCGTTGAAAAGCAGGTAAATCAGCGCCGGCGCCAGCATGCCGCCCAGTGCGGCGATCGCCGGAAACACCGCCTTGTCACGCCCGGACAGCGAGCCTTGCATCAGCTCGCGCTTGACCTCGAGCCCCACCACCAGGAAGAAGATGGCCATCAGGCCGTCGTTGATCCACAGCAGCAGCGGCTTGGCGATCTCCAGCGAAGCAATTTTCACCATCACCGGCAGGTTAAGAAATGCCTGATAGATCCCCTGCGCCGGGCTGTTGGCCATGATCAGGGCGACGATCGCCGCCGCGATCAGAATGATGCCGCCCGCGGCTTCCTGACGTAAAAATTGACGAATGATGTTGGTCACAGTACGTCTCTCCAAATCTGTGCAGGACGTAGCGCCCTGCGAACCACAGTCATGAAGTGAGTATAGAGGGCGTTTTAGTTCGAAAAAATAAGTTTATAAATGCTAAATAACTCGAAAAAACCGATCAAAAGCACGAGTAAATCACATTATTCTTAGGGAATGAGCGTTGTAGCACGCAAATAAAAACCCCGGGCAAATGCCCGGGGTTCTAACATAAACCAACAGAAACAGAAGGTTAGCGAGTCAGATCGTCAAAGAACTTTTTCACCCCGTCGAAGAAGCTCTTCGAGCGCGGGCTGTTCTTGTCGCCGGATGGGCCGCCCAGGCTCTCTTCCAGCTCACGCAGCAGTTGCTTCTGCTTGTCGTTCAGATTGACCGGTGTTTCCACCACTACGCGGCACAGCAGGTCGCCCTGGCTGCCGCCACGCACCGATTTCACACCCTTGCCGCGCATGCGGAACAGCTTGCCGGTTTGGGTCTCCGAAGGCACCTTCAGTTTCACCCGGCCATCCAGCGTCGGCACTTCAATCTCGCCGCCCAGCGCCGCCATGGCGAAGTTGATCGGCACTTCACAGTACAGGTTGTTGCCTTCACGCTCGAAGATCGGGTGCGCCTTCACCTGCACCTGAACGTACAGATCGCCCGCCGGTGCGCCGTGCTCGCCGGCTTCGCCTTCACCCGCCAGGCGGATGCGGTCGCCAGTATCGACGCCGGCCGGAATTTTCACCGACAGCGTTTTGGATTTCTCAACCCGGCCGTGGCCGTGGCACTTGTTGCACGGATCTTTGATGATCTGGCCGCGGCCATGGCAGTGTGGACACGCCTGCTGCACGGTGAAGAAGCCCTGACGCATTTGCACCTGGCCTTGACCGTGACAGGTTGGGCAGGTGACCGGTGAACTGCCCGGCTTGGCGCCGCTGCCGTGGCAGACGTCGCACTCTTCCAGCGTCGGGATGCGGATCTCTTTGGTGACGCCACGTACCGCTTCCTCGAGGGTCAGCTCCATGTTATAGCGCAGATCAGAACCGCGGCTGGCGCGCTGACGGCGGCCTCCGCCGAAGATATCGCCAAACACGTCGCCAAAGATATCGCTGAAGTCGGCACCGCCGCCAAAGCCGCCGCCGCCCATGCCGCCCTGTTCAAAGGCCGCGTGGCCATACTGGTCGTAGGCCGCGCGTTTCTGGTCGTCGGTCAGGACTTCGTAAGCTTCTTTAACTTCTTTAAACTTGGTTTCGGCGTCTTGTTCCTGGTTGCGGTCAGGATGGTATTTCATCGCCAGGCGTTTATACGCCTTTTTGATCTCACGTTCATCCGCCGTCTTGCTGACGCCGAGAATCTCGTAATAGTCTTTCTTCGCCATTCTTTCGCTTACCCTTAACATGCGTGCACGGGCGCAGAGTTGCCTCGACGCCCGTGCTGGTTTCCGGTAGCGGCATCTCGGCCGCCCCGTGCCCGCTTAAGGGCGATTATTTTTTGTCTTTAACTTCTTCGAACTCAGCGTCAACCACGTCGTCGTCTTTCTGCGCCGCGTTGTCCGCGCCGGCGTCAGCACCCTGCTGAGCCTGCTGCGCCTGAGCCATTTCCAGCAGCTTGCCGGAAACCTGCACCAGCGCCTGAGTCTTCGCTTCGATCTCGGCTTTATCTTCGCCTTTCACCGCCGCTTCCAGATCTTTCAGCGCCGCTTCGATCGCCGTTTTATCTTCCGCCGGCAGTTTGTCGCCCGCTTCTTCCAGCTGCTTGCGAGTACCGTGGATCAGGTGATCCGCCTGGTTACGCGTCTGTACCAGCTCTTCGAACTTGCGGTCAGCTTCAGCGTTCAGCTCGGCATCGCGCACCATTTTCTGGATTTCGTCTTCGTTCAGGCCAGAAGATGCCTTGATGGTGATCTTCTGCTCACGACCGGTGTTCTTGTCTTTGGCAGACACGTGCAGGATGCCGTCGGCATCGATATCGAAGGTCACTTCGATCTGCGCCATGCCGCGCGGTGCCGCCTGGATGCCGTCCAGGTTGAACTGGCCCAGAGATTTGTTATCGCTGGCGCGCTTACGCTCACCCTGCAGCACGTGGATGGTTACTGCAGACTGGTTGTCTTCCGCAGTAGAGAACACCTGGCTGTGCTTGGTCGGGATCGTGGTGTTTTTGGTGATCAGCGGCGTCATCACGCTGCCCATGGTTTCGATACCCAGCGACAGCGGGGTCACGTCCAGCAGCAGAACGTCCTTCACATCACCGGCCAACACGCCGCCCTGTACCGCAGCGCCTACGGCAACCGCTTCGTCCGGGTTCACGTCTTTACGCGGTTCTTTGCCGAAGAAGTCTGCGACTTTCTTCTGCACCATTGGCATACGGGTCTGGCCGCCCACCAGGATCACGTCCTGGATGTCGGAAACCGACAGGCCAGCGTCTTTCAGCGCCACTTTCAGCGGCTCGATAGAACGCGCAACCAGATCTTCAACCAGAGACTCGAGTTTGGCGCGAGTCACTTTGATGTTCATGTGTTTTGGACCGGTCGCGTCTGCAGTGATGTACGGCAGGTTAACGTCGGTCTGCTGAGCGGAAGACAGTTCAATCTTCGCTTTCTCAGCGGCTTCTTTCAGGCGCTGCATCGCCAGCGGATCGTTGCGCAGATCGATACCCTGATCTTTCTTGAACTCTTCCACCAGGTAGTTGATCAGACGGCTGTCGAAGTCTTCGCCACCCAGGTGGGTGTCACCGTTGGTCGCCAGCACTTCAAAGGTTTTTTCGCCGTCAACGTCGTCGATTTCGATGATAGAGATATCGAAAGTACCGCCGCCCAGGTCATAAACCGCGATGGTGCGGTTGCCGACTTCTTTGTCCAGGCCGTAGGCCAGGGCCGCAGCGGTCGGTTCGTTGATGATGCGTTTGACTTCCAGACCCGCGATGCGGCCGGCGTCTTTGGTCGCCTGACGCTGGGCGTCGTTGAAGTAAGCCGGTACGGTGATAACCGCTTCAGTTACCGGTTCGCCCAAGTAATCTTCCGCCGTTTTCTTCATTTTTTTCAGCACTTCCGCAGAGATCTGCGGCGGAGCCATTTTCTGGCCTTTCACTTCCAGCCAGGCGTCGCCGTTGTCGGCTTCGACGATTTTGTACGGCATGATCGCTTTGTCGCGCTGCGCTTCTTCATCCTGGAAGCGGCGACCGATCAGGCGCTTGATGGCGAACAGGGTGTTTTCAGGGTTGGTCACTGCCTGACGCTTAGCCGGCTGGCCAACCAGAGTTTCACCGTCCTGGGTATATGCGATAATAGAAGGAGTGGTGCGGTCGCCCTCGGCGTTTTCCAGCACGCGTGCCTTGGCACCATCCATAATTGCTACGCAAGAGTTGGTAGTACCCAGGTCGATACCAATAATTTTGCCCATCTAAACGTCTCCACTAAAAAATTCATAATCAGTCAGGTTGCTAACCTATATGCGGGCGATTTTTTGCTTTTCAACTGCCCGATATCTCAGTGCGACCCGCGGTTAGCAGCTGCGGTTGCAAATAAGATGGGGCCATCCCGTCCGGCATCAAGGGGCAAGGCGAAAAAAATTTCTTTTTTTATCGTCATTCAGATCATTGTTTCCGGCTGCGGGGATCATTATGATGCGCGCGCTCTGGTGGAAAACTTCGATTTTTTGGCCATTCAGACCATTTATGATTTTACTTCGCTGTTTCCGTTAATTTTCTGTTATCGCAGAGGACTTATGCACACCAACAAGTTGGCGAATCCCGGCCCTCTCGGCCTGATGGGCTTCGGGATGACCACCGTCTTGCTGAACCTGCACAACGCGGGCTTTTTCCCACTGAACTCCGCCATCATCAGCATGGGGATTTTCTTCGGTGGCCTGGCCCAGATCCTGGCCGGTCTGCTGGAGTACAAGAAGGGCAACACCTTCGGCATGACGGCGTTCACCGCCTACGGCAGCTTCTGGCTGAGCCTGGTCGGCCTGCTGCTGCTGCCGCGTCTGGGCCTGGCTGAAGCCACCGAGGCGCACGTGCTGGGCATCTACCTGGCGCTGTGGGGCGTCTTCACCCTGTTCATGTTCTTCGGCACCCTGGCCGCCAACCGCGTGCTGCAGTTCGTGTTCGCCAGCCTCACGCTGCTGTTCGCCCTGCTGGCCGTCGGCAACATCACCGGCAATCACGCGCTGCTGACCTTCGCCGGTTATGAGGGCATCATCTGCGGCGCCAGCGCCATTTACCTGGCGATGGCCGAAGTGCTCAACGAGCAATACGGCCGCACCGTGCTGCCAATTGGCGAGCCGGCTCCGGCCCGCGTCGCGGCCTCGCCGGTCACGGCGTAATCGCCCTTCCCTGACGAAAAAGCCCTGCAGTGCAGGGCTTTTTTTTAGCTGTAGGAATCGGCTCGCCGCTCGCCGGCTTCGCTGTTCAGGTCGCGATGCAGGTAGACGCCGAGCAGCAGCCCGATGAGCGACAGCGCCAGCACATAGTAAGCGGGCGCTAATGGGGTCAATTTCATGATCAGCGTCACAAAAATAGGGGTTAAACCGCCAAAAATAGCGTACGAGACGTTATATGAGAACGAGATGCCGGTAAACCGCACTTCCGCCGGGAAGGCCCGCACCATCACATACGGCACGGCCCCCACCACGCCTACGCTGAAGCCCACCAGCGCATAGCAGGCGAACAACATTTCCGGGCGCACGCCCACCGTTTGATAGAACAGCCAGCTGCAGCCGGCCAGCAGCACACTGCCGACCACCAGCGTTTTGCTGGCGCCGAAGCGATCGGCCGACAAACCGGCGACAATGCAGCCGGCGATCAGCATGATGGTGGCGATACTGTTGGCCTGCAGCGTCAAAGCCGGCGCAATGGCGAACTGTTTTTGCAGATAGGTTGGGGTCATCAGGATCACCACCACGATACCCGCAGAGAGCAACCAGGTCAGCAGCATCGACACCACCACTTCCCGTTTGTGATTGAGCACCACCGATTTCAGCGGCAGCTCTTCGGCCAGCGCTTTACGCGCCTGCATCTCGATAAAGATTGGCGTTTCCTGCAGCCAGCGGCGCAGGTACATCGCCACCAAGCCGAACATGCCACCCAACAGGAAAGGAATACGCCAGCCGCCGCCGGCGATGCTCTGCGGGCTGAGCGTGGTGTTGATCACCGTCGCCACCACCGAACCCAGCAAGATGCCTACCGTCAACCCGGCGGTCAGCGTGCCGCAGGCGAAGCCGATGCGCCGGCGCGGCACGTGTTCGGCGACGAAGACCCAGGCGCCCGGCACCTCACCGCCGATCGCCGCGCCTTGCAGCACGCGCATCAACAGCAGCAGCAGCGGCGCGGCGATGCCGATGCTGGCGTAGGTCGGCAGCAGACCCATCGCCAGCGTCGGCAACGCCATCAGCAGAATGCTCAGGGTAAACATCTTTTTGCGGCCGACCAGATCGCCGAAGTGCGCCATCACGATGCCGCCCAGCGGGCGGGCAAGATAGCCGGCGGCGAAGATGCCGAAGGTTTGCACCAGCCGCAGCCACTCCGGCATGTCCGCCGGGAAGAACAGATCGCCGACCACGGCGGCGAAGAACACGAAGATGATGAAGTCGTAAAACTCCAGCGCACCGCCCAACGCGGCCAACGTCAGCGTTTTGTAGTCTTGCCGGTTCAGCCGGCGATTAGTGTCGTGAGGCATAGGGCACCGTCGGTAAAGGCTGTAAAAATAAAAGCCGCAGGCTTTCTGTAAAAGAATCCTTACTATAACGGCAAATTATTTTCACACCAGACGGGCTGAAGCCGATCTCGCAGAACGCTGAAATTTAGAGGTTTATCTCGCGACGCGCGCTCTTTGGCCGAAATGCTGCTACCACCGCGGCGTGCGTTTCGACGTAAGGCCCGTCGAGCAGTTGAATGCAATAAGGCACGCTGGCGAAGATGCCGTGCACCACCGCATTGCCCTGCTCATCCTTTACCCCTTCCAGCGTTTCTTTGATCGACTTCGGTTGGCCGGGCAAGTTGATGATCAGCGCCTGCTTGCGGATCGCTCCCACCTGGCGAGAAAGAATAGCCGTTGGCACATAGTGTAGGCTGATCTGACGCATTTGCTCGCCGAAGCCGGGCATCACGCGATCGGCGATCGCCAGCGTGGCGTCGGGGGTGACGTCGCGGCGCGCCGGCCCGGTGCCGCCGGTGGTCAGCACCAGATGGCAGCCCATTTCGTCCACCAGCTCGCACAGCGTTTGTTCAATTTGCGTCTGCTCATCGGGGATCAGCCGGGTTTCCAGCTTGAACGGCGTCGCCAGCGCGCCGGCCAGCCACTCCTCCAGCGCCGGAATGCCTTTATCCTGGTAAACGCCGCCGGAAGCGCGGTCAGAAACGGAAACCAAACCAATACGTAAAATATCCATGCGTAACCTCTACAGCCTGATGGGGTTCGAACGGGTTCGTCTCCCGCTCTGTTGTCATTGCCGAGAGTATAAGGGCTTCCCCCGCCGGCGGGAGCGCCAGGCATAAAAAAAGGTGGCCTGAGCCACCTTTTTACTGCGCGATCTGCAGGAATTACAGCAGGTCGGCGATCATTTTTTCCAGTTTACCCTGGTCTACGGCGAACTTGCGGATGCCATCGGTCAGTTTCTCAACCGCCATCGGATCCTGGTTGTGCTGCCAGTAGAACTCAGGTTCGGTCAGTGCGGCAGGACGCGCCTTCACTTCACCGGTGTAAGACAGTTTGCGCTCCAGCGCGCCTTCGCTCTCCGCCAGCTCTTTCAGCAGCGCAGGCGCGATGGTCAGGCGGTCGCAGCCGGCCAGTTCGATGATTTCGCCGACGTTACGGAAGCTGGCGCCCATCACCACGGTGTTGTAACCGTGCTGTTTGTAGTACTGGTAAATTTCGGTCACGGAGATCACGCCCGGATCTTCATGCGGGGCGAACTCTTTCTTGTCGCCGTTGGCTTTGTACCAGTCGAGGATACGGCCAACGAACGGCGAGATCAGGTAAACGCCGGCTTCGGCACAGGCGCGAGCCTGAGCGAAGGAGAACAGCAGCGTCAGGTTACAGTTGATACCTTCTTTCTCCAACTGCTCCGCCGCGCGGATGCCCTGCCAGGTCGAGGCCAGTTTGATCAGAATGCGATCGTTGCTGATGCCGGCTTCGTTGTACAGCTTGATCAGGCGCTTGGCCTTGGCCACGCTGGCAACGGTGTCGTAAGACAGACGCGCGTCAACCTCGGTGGAGATGCGGCCCGGAACCAGTTTGAGGATCTCCAGACCGATGTTGACTGCCAGCTTGTCGGCGGCGTCGGCGATCTGCTGCTCGCGATCGCTGCTCTGGCCGCGCGCCCAGGCGATGGCTTCGTCAATCAGTTTGCGGTATTCAGGAATTTGGGCTGCATTGAGGATCAGCGAAGGGTTGGTTGTGGCGTCCTGCGGTTGATACAGCTTCATTGCCGCGATATCACCCGTATCTGCAACCACTGTAGTCAGCTGGCGCAGGGAAGTTAATTTGTCGGTCATGTTGGCATTATCTCATCGTTTGTGCATGAACTTTTGGCATTGTTCAACCATGCCCTGCCCTGATAATAACATGCGCCAAGCCCGGCGCAAGGCTGGAAAACCGCGGCGCGCAAGCATCTGTTTTATCCTTGGGCGAGCAACCGTTTACGCCGATATCTTTCGCCATAACCGAGCGGATGGAAAGGCAATAACGTGCTATCGCCCGAATAAATTATGTTAAATTCGAAAAAATTGATGCAATTCGTCCGCTAATCTGCGAAAAATCTTAATCGACTGACGCCGGACCGATTCCAGCTAAGCTCTTGTAAAAAATAGGCCAATGTTTTTCACCTGCGGTGGATGCTGCCAGGTGCGCATGACATTTCGATAAGAGGAGGGATCCCTTGACGGACCTGATGAATTTTATAAACAACATTTTGTGGGGGTCAGTGCTGATTTATCTGTTGCTCGGCACCGGCATCTACTTCACGTTGCGTACCCGCTTTATCCAGCTTCGCCACTTCAGCCACATGTTCTCGGTGTTGAAAAACAGCAATAAAAGCGACAGCGCCGGCATCTCCTCTTTTCAGGCGCTCTGTACCACGCTGGCGGCGCGCGTCGGCACCGGTAACCTGACCGGCGTCGCCATTGCCCTCACCGCCGGCGGCCCCGGCGCCATCTTCTGGATGTGGGTGGTGGCGTTTATCGGCATGGCCACCTCCTTTGTGGAAAGCTCGCTGGCTCAGCTCTACAAAACCAAAGACGATAACGGCAACTACCGCGGTGGCCCGGCCTATTACATGGAAAAAGGTCTCGGCATGCGCTGGATGGGCGTGCTGTTCTCCATCTTCCTGATCATCGCGTTCGGTCTGGTGTTCAACGCCGTACAGGCCAACTCCATCGCCCAGGCCTCCGCCGTCGCCTTCCATTTGCAGCCGCTGCACGTCGGCATCGGCCTGGTGTTGCTGAGCGGCGTGGTGATCTTCGGCGGCATCCGTTCCATCGCCAAAGTGGCCGAACTGGTGGTGCCGCTGATGGCCGGCGCCTACCTGCTGTTGGCTCTCTGGGTGATTGGCCATAACATCGAACACATGCCGGCGATCTTGGCGCTGATCTTCAAAAGCGCCTTCGGCCTGCAGGAAGCCGCGGCCGGCGCCGTCGGTTACGGTATTTCCCAGGCGATGACTCAGGGCGTGCAGCGTGGCCTGTTCTCCAACGAAGCCGGCATGGGCTCGGCGCCCAACGCGGCGGCGTCCGCCTCGCCTTATCCGCCGCATCCGGCTTCGCAAGGCTATGTGCAAATGCTCGGGGTGTTTATCGATACCATCGTCATCTGCAGCGCCACCGCGGCGATCATCCTCTCTTCCGGCATACTCGATCAGCCGACCGACAGCATCAGCGGCATCGATCTGACCCAGCGCGCGCTGTCAACCGCCGTCGGCAGTTGGGGGGCACCGTTCGTCGCCATCGCCATCTTCTTCTTCGCCTTCACCTCGATCATCGCCAACTATGCCTATGCCGAGAGCAACCTGGTGTTCCTCGAGCACAACCACCCGGGCGGCCTGCTGATTTTCCGCTGCGTGGCGCTGGGCATGGTGATGTTCGGCGCGCTGGCGGAGCTGCCGCTGGTGTGGAAAATGGCAGATACCTCCATGGCCCTGATGGCGATCACCAACCTGACGGCGATCCTGCTGCTGTCGCGGGTGGCGCTGAAACTGGCCGACGACTACCATCGCCAACGCCGCCTGGGCAAGCTGCCAACCTTCGACGCCACCCGTTATCCGGAGCTGAAGTCGCAGTTGGAGCCGGGCGTGTGGGACGACCAAAAGCCGCCGCGCTGAGTTTTCCGGGGCGCCTGCGATACGCGCCCCGGCCTATTGGACCGATTGCCCCTTTTTCCCGCGCTTTTTGCTACAGTATCCGCACTTGGATAAACAGGATCTGGCCATGCTCGTTATTATTTCCCCTGCAAAAACGCTCGATTACGAAAGCCCGCTGGCGACAGAACGCTTCACGCAGCCCGAACTGCTGGACAAGTCGAAACAGCTGATCAAAATTTGCCGCGAGCTGACGCCGGCGCAAATCGCCAGCCTGATGAGCATCAGCGACAAGCTGGCTGGGCTGAACGCCGCGCGCTTTAGCGAGTGGCAGCCGACATTTACCCCGGACAATGCCCGTCAGGCGCTGCTGGCGTTCAAAGGCGACGTTTACACCGGCCTGCAGGCGCAGGATTTCAGCGAAGCCGATTTCGACTTCGCCCAGCAGCATCTGCGCATGCTGTCCGGCCTGTATGGCGTACTGCGCCCGCTCGATCTGATGATGCCGTATCGGCTGGAGATGGGCATCAAGCTGGAAAACCCGAAGGGCAAAGACCTGTACAGCTTCTGGGGCGATCAGATCACCAAAAAGCTCAACGAAGCGCTGGAGCAACAGGGCGATGACGTGGTGGTCAATCTGGCGTCCGACGAGTATTTCAAGGCGGTGAAGCCAGCCAAACTGCACGGCGCGCTGATCAAACCGGTGTTCCTCGACGAGAAGAACGGCAAGTACAAGGTCATCAGTTTCTACGCCAAGAAAGCGCGCGGGTTGATGAGCCGCTTTATCATCAAGAACCGCCTGACGCGCAGCGAACAGTTGGTGGACTTCAACCTGGAAGGCTACGCCTTCGACGAAGCCGCCTCGCAAGGCAATGAACTGGTGTTCAAACGCCCGGAGCAGGCATAAAAAAAAGCCGTCGCAAGACGGCTTTCGCATTTTAGCCTGCCGAACTTCAGGCCGGCAGCCCCATCAGGAACGTGCGCAGCTCGCCGAAGTTGGCCGGCAGCGTGTGCGACAGCAGCGGCAGCTCAGCCCGCAGCGCCAGCGCTTTCGGCAACGGCAGCTCCTGGCCGAGGATCGCTTCCACACTCTCTTTAAACTTGGCCGGATGCGCGGTGCCGAGGAACAGGCCGAACTCTCCTTCCTGCAGCTGATCGCGCAGCGCGCGATAGGCAATGGCCGCGTGTGGTTCTGAGATATAGCCCAGCTCGGCCAGTTCACGCATCGTTTCCCTGGTGGTCTCATCGCTGACCGCCGCGTGACCCAGCTCTTTCAGTTGCCAGACCTTACGACGGAACAGCTCTTCCACGCGCGGCCAGTTGTTTGGCTGGCTGACGTCCATGGCGTTGGACAGCGTCGCGACCGTAGCGTGCGGCTGCCACTGGCCGCTGGTCAGGAAGCGCGGCACGGTGTCGTTGGCGTTGGTGGCGGCGATGAAGCGCTTCACCGGCAGACCCAGCGACTTGGCCAGCAGCCCGGCGGTCAGATCGCCGAAGTTGCCGCTCGGCACCGAAATGACCAGCTGATTGCGCGCTTCCTGCGGCAGCTGCGCCACCGCTTCGAAGTAGTAACAGATCTGCGCCAGCAAGCGGCTGATGTTGATCGAGTTGGCCGAGTTCAGGTGTAGCGCATCTTTCAACTCCTGATCATCGAACGCCTGCTTCACCAGCGCCTGACAGGCGTCGAAGTCGCCGTCGATCGCCACGGTATGAATGTTGCCGCCCAGGGTGCAGAACAGCTTTTCCTGCAGCGGGCTGATTTTGCCCTGCGGATACAGGATCACCACCCGGACGTTTTTCAGGCCGTAGAAGGCGTGTGCCACGGCGGCGCCGGTGTCGCCGGAGGTGGCGGTCAAAATGGTCACCGGCTGATCGCCGGCCACTTCCGCCAGCATCTGCGCCATAAAGCGGCCTCCAAAGTCTTTGAACGCCAGCGTCGGGCCGTGGAACAGCTCCAGGCAGGAGACGTCTTCCGTCACTTTCGCCACCGGCGCCGGGAACTCAAAGGCGGCCTGTACGCGTTTCTTCAGCGCCGCTTCCGGCACCTCTTCGCCGATAAAGGCCGACAGAATGCGGCTGCTGCGGGTGACAAAATCCTGCTCCAGCAGCTGGTCGATCTCGGTCAGTTCGAACGCCGGCAACTCCAGCGGGAAAAACAGCCCCTGCTGCTTGCCCAGGCCTTGTTTGATCGCCTGCGCGAAGCTGACCTGCTCGTTGTGATCCTTAAGGTTGTACAGTTTCATGCGTTATCCCAGTAGTCGAGCGCCTGCAGTATCCAGACGGCAAATATGAACAAAACCTTCGTCGTTTTGCAGATAGTGTTGTTGCAGCCAGGCGGCCATGCGTTGCGCGGTGGCGCCGTCGTTGCAGACGGCGAACAGCGTCGGGCCGGAGCCGGAGATGCCGCAGGCCAGCGCGCCGATGTCCTGCGCCGCCTTGCGCGCTTCGGCGAAGCCCGGCAACAGCCGGGTGCGGTACGGTTCAGCGATCACGTCCTGCATTAATTTGGCGGCCAGCCGCGGCTGCCGGGTGTGGCAGGCGTGAATAAAGCCGGCCAGGTAGCGGCCGTGGCTGATGCAATCCTGACGACGGTATTGCGCGGGTAAAATGGCGCGCGCTTCGGCGGTGGACACCTTGATGCCGGGATAGGCCATGACCCACAGCCAATCGTCGAAGCACGGCACCTCCTGGCTGATGATGCCTTCTTCTTCCAGCATCAGCTGCAGGCCGCCCAAATAGCATGGCGCCACGTTGTCGTAATGCACGCTGCCGGAAATGCGGCCTTCCAGCTCGCCCATCAGGCCAAGCAGCGTCGTCTTATCCAGCGGCCGATCGCAGAATTCGTTCATCGCCATCAGCCCAGCCACCACCGAACAGGCGCTGGAACCCAGCCCCGATCCGATCGGCATGTTCTTTTCCAAGCGCATCGCCACCGGCACTTCGCGGCCGATCTCCTGGCAGAAACGCTCCCAGCATTGATAAACGATGTTCTCTTTCGGCTCGGCCGGCAGCTTGCTGACGAAGCGCCCGGCATTCTGCAAACTGAACGTTTCGGCGGCTTCGACGCTGACGCAGTCGCCCAGCAGCGTGCCGTCGATCGGCGAAACCGCCGCGCCCAGCACATCGAAACCGACGCTGACGTTACCGATCGAGGCCGGTGCATACACCTTAACCATATTAAACTCCCAACTTCCATGACAGTGTGCGCAGCAGATCGGCAAACACGCCCGCTGCGGTCACATCGTTACCGGCGCCGTAGCCGCGCAGCACCAGCGGCAGCGGCTGATAATAGCGGCTGTAGAAGGCCAGCGCGTTCTCGCCGTTCTTCACTTTATACAACGGATCGTTGCCGTCCACCGCCTCGATGCGCACCTTGCAGCGCCCTTCGTCGATCAGGCCGACATAGCGCAGCACCTTGCCTTGCTCGGCGGCGTTGGCCACGTTGCGCGCGAATTCTTTATCCAGCTCCGGCAGCCGCGCCAGGAACTGATCCACATCGCCCGACGCGTCGAAGGACGGCGGCAGCACCGCCTCAACCTCGATATCGCTCAGTTCCAGTTTGTAACCGGCCTCGCGCGCCAGGATCAGCAGCTTGCGCGCCACGTCCATACCGGACAGGTCGTCGCGCGGATCCGGTTCGGTGTAGCCGTTGGCCCTGGCCTGCAGGGTCGCGGCCGACAGCGACATCCCTTCGTCCAGCTTGCCGAAGATAAAGGACAGCGACCCGGACAGGATGCCGGAGAAGCGCACCAGCTCATCGCCGGCGTTCAGCAGGTTTTGCAGGTTCTCAATCACCGGCAGACCGGCGCCAACGTTGGTGTCGTAGAGAAACTTGCGGTGCGAACCGGCAGCGGCCGCGCGCAGTTGCTGATAATAGTTCATCGACGAGGTGTTGGCCTTTTTGTTCGGCGTCACCACGTGGAAACCGTCCGCCAGGAAGTCCACGTATTGATCGGCCACCGCCTGGCTGGAGGTACAGTCGACGATCACCGGGTTCAGCAGGTGATACTCCTTCACCAGCCGGATCAGGCGGCCGAGATTGAACGGCTCCTGCGCGCCGGCCAGCTCGTCGCGCCAGCTGTCCAGCGCGATGCCGTGCACGTTGGTCAGCATCACGCGTGAGTTGGCGATGCCGCACACCCGCAGGTCGATATGTTTTTGCTTCAGCCACGGCTGCTGGCGGTAGACTTGCTCGATCAGCGCCCCGCCGACGCCGCCGACGCCGATGACGAACACTTCGATCACCTGATCGGTGTTGAACAGCATCTGGTGGCTAACGCGCACGCCGGTGGTGGCGGAATCATTGCTGACCACCACCGAAATTGAACGCTCGGAAGAGCCCTGGGCGATAGCGACGATATTGATGTTGGCGCGCGCCAGCGCGGAGAAGAAGCGCGCGGAGATGCCACGCAGGGTGCGCATGCCGTCACCGACCACCGAGATGATCGCCAGGCGTTCCATGACGTCCAGCGGATCCAGCACGCCGTCTTTCAGCTCCAGGTAGAACTCCTCCTCCAGCGCCCGGCGGGCGCGCTGCAGTTCACCCTGCGGCACGCAGAAGCTGATGCTGTATTCGGAAGAGGATTGGGTGATCAACACCACCGAAATGCCGGCGCGCGACATCACGGCGAACACCCGCGCGGCCATGCCGACCATGCCTTTCATGCCCGGGCCGGAGACGTTGATCATCGCCATGTTGTTCAGGTTGGTAATGCCTTTGACCGGCATCGCGTCATCGGTGCTGTCTTTGCCGATCAGCGTGCCGGGGGCTTGCGGGTTAGAGGTGTTTTTAATCAGGCAAGGGATTTGGAACTGGGCAATCGGTGTGATGGTGCGAGGGTGCAGCACTTTGGCGCCGAAGTAGGAGAGCTCCATCGCCTCCTGGTACGACATCGATTTCAGCAGCCTGGCGTCCGGTACGGTGCGTGGATCGCAGGTATACACACCGTCGACGTCGGTCCAGATTTCGCAACAGTCGGCGCGCAGGCAGGCGGCCAGCACCGCGGCGGAATAGTCGGAGCCGTTGCGGCCCAACACCACCAGCTCGCCCTTGTCGTTACCGGCGGTGAAACCGGCCATCAGCACGATGTGGTCGGCCGGGATCGCCGCGGCGGCGATGCGTAGCGTGGACTCGGCGATGTCCACGGTAGACTCCAGGTAGTGGCCCTGCGCCAGCAGCTTCTCCACCGGGTTGATCACCGTGACCGGATAGCCCTTGGCGCGGAACACCCCTTCCATGATGGCGATGGAGAGTTTTTCGCCGCGGCAGATGATCGCCGCGTTCACGCTGTCCGGGCACTGCCCCAACAGCGAGACGCCGTGCAGCACCTGCTTGAGTTGCGCGAACTCCTGATCGACCACGCCTTTCAGGCGATCGTATTCAAAGCCCGGCAGCGCCTGCGCCAGGCCGCTCAGCAGATCGGCAAAGATCCGCTCGGCGTCGCTGATATTCGGCAGAATGTCCTGACCCGCCACCGTCTTGTCGATCATCGCCACCAGATGGTTGGTGATCTTTGCGGGGGCGGACAAGACCGTGGCTACCTGTCCCTGACGCGCGTTACTTTCCATGATGTCGGCGACGCGCAGAAAACGTTCCGCATTCGCTACCGAGGTTCCGCCAAATTTCAGCACTCGCATGTGTCATCTCTCCGAATTTAAGCCGAAAAAAAAGCCCGCACTGATTAGGTGCGGGCTTTTTTCTGTGTTTCCTGTGCGCGTCAGCCCGCCCCGTTACCTGTGGTATCGGTGGTGGTAATAATTGTGGTTTTCAGGCTGATGTTGCGCATGTTGTCTGTCTGTCTCATGAAATACTCTGTCCCCTCTATTGGTTAAAGCAATCGCTATCCCAAGTCAAACTATTTCTTTTTTTTGCTTATTTTCCGTTCAGCGGCGACATTGCGCGATATCGGAGGTGAAAAGCAAAACGACAGAACAAAAAAACAACTTAAAGCCGATTTACTAGTGGATCACGCTGGGTAACCGTCTGATGGAGCCGCTATCACTTGGCGAGTTTTTTTTCGATGTCGTGCAGCAGCGTATGCAACATCGCCGTGTCTCGCTGTTGCAACGCCCCGAGGCGCTGATGCAGCCAATCGCGCAATTTTTGGTCATCGCCGACATCCAAAGCGTTCAACAAGGCATCGGCGCGGTGGCGCAGCGCTTTGAGTTGCCCTTCCGACGCCACCTTTTCCTGCGGCGTGCTGACGCCCATCAGGCTCGCCAACTGGTAGCAGTACACCATCACCGCCTGGCCCAGGTTAAGCGACGGGTAGTCCGCCTGCATCGGCACGCCGGTCAGCAAATCTGCCAGCGCCAGCTCTTCGTTGGTCAGGCCGGAATCTTCGCGGCCGAACACCAGCGCGGCCTGGCCGACCCACTGCTTACGCTCACTCAGCTGTTCCAGCAGCTCAGGCGGCGTGCAGTAGTAGTGAAAACGCGCGCGGCTGCGGGCGGTGGTGGCGACCGTGAAGTCTACATCCGCCAGCGCCTGTTCCAACGTGGCGAACGTTTGCACGCCGTCGAGGATCTCGCCGGCCCCGTGTGCCACCCAGCGTGCAGCCGGCTGCAGGTGCGCCTCGCTGTCGACGATGCGCAACGAAGCGAAGCCCATGGTTTTCATCGCGCGCGCCGCCGCGCCGACGTTTTCCGGCCGCGCCGGAGCCACTAAAACAATATGAAGCTGCATCACTCTTCCACCGAAGGCGGGCCTGCGCTTTTGACGGTATCGCAGCGCCCGCTTATATTTACAATTGCGTAACAATAAACGCGTTAATAGCAACAAACAAGATTAAACGGCTCGTTGAGCTAATAAATCCGCCGTAACAGTCATTATTCATGCTTATGTTTTACTGTATTTATTTATCAATGAGTTAAAACAAGACGATGATCAATAAGCGAATAATTGTATCCTATCGGGCCCGATAATGCTGAATCGTTCACAGAATTTGAGGTTCTGTGACTTAAACTGGCATTTCTGTAAGTGTTTTTCACAAATCTGTTAACGTGCTACAATTGAATTTGATATATGTCAACAAAGCGTAGTTTTGTTGGGTGATGAATTCGGCACGCGCTGTTATATTGCTGTTAATGGGGTTAGGATATGCGCCGATTTGGCACCCCAGGGGTTGTAGGGAACAGCATCCCCACCAGGCTAGCGATCTTGTTGACATGAGATGGAAAGTGCATCAAGAACGAGTTTACGTACTTTAGTCATTTGCTGAGAGGGAACGTGGCGCTATCTCTGCCCTCCTCTAAGAAAACAGAGACTTCTGTACTTCCTATTTTCTATTTTGTTGGCAATTTTAGGTAGCAAATATGCAGACCCCGCACATTCTGATTGTCGAAGACGAGTTAGTCACTCGTAACACCCTGAAGAGCATTTTCGAGGCGGAAGGCTACATTGTTCATGAAGCCAATGATGGTGCAGAGATGCACAATATCCTGTCTGAAAATGATATCAATCTGGTCATCATGGACATCAACCTGCCAGGCAAAAACGGCCTGCTGTTGGCGCGCGAACTGCGTGAACAGGCCAGCGTCGCCTTGATGTTCCTGACCGGCCGCGATAACGAAGTGGATAAGATCCTCGGCCTGGAAATCGGCGCCGACGATTACATCACCAAGCCGTTCAACCCGCGTGAGCTGACTATCCGCGCACGTAACCTGCTGTCGCGCACCATGAATCTGGGCAGCCTGGGCGAAGAGCGCCGCCTGGTCGAGAGCTACAAGTTCAACGGGTGGGAACTGGACATCAACAGCCGCTCGCTGATCAGCCCGGCCGGCGAACAGTACAAACTGCCGCGCAGTGAATTCCGCGCCATGCTGCACTTCTGCGAAAACCCGGGCAAGATCCAATCCCGCGGCGAACTGCTGAAGAAGATGACCGGTCGCGAACTGAAGCCACATGACCGCACCGTGGACGTCACCATCCGTCGCATTCGCAAACACTTCGAATCGACGCCGGACACGCCGGAAATCATCGCCACCATTCACGGCGAAGGCTACCGCTTCTGCGGCGAGCTGGAAGAGTAACTCCCGCCTGCCGTCATGAAAACGGGGTTCAGCATGCTGAACCCCGTTTTTTTTATTTCGTCTCAGCCCACGGCATGATCGGCACCGCGCTCAGCGCATTTTTCGGCGAGCCATCGATCACCTTGTCTGAATAGCTCAGGTAGATCAGTGAATTGCGCTTGGCGTCGTAGAAGCGCACCACCTGCAGTTTCTTGAACACCAGCGAAGTGCGTTTCTGGAACACCACATCGCCTTCCGCCTTGCCGTTTTTGATCTTGTCGCTCAGCTCTATAGGCCCGACCTGCTGGCAGGAAATGGCCGCGTCGGCGGTGTCTTCCGCCAGCCCCAGGCCCCCTTTGATGCCGCCGGTTTTGGCGCGGCTGATATAACAAGTTACATTTTTAACATCCGGATCGTCGAACGCTTCGACCACGATTTTGTGGTCCGGTCCCAACAATTTAAACACCGTATCAACGGAACCCACTTGCTCCGCCTGTGCGCTTCCCACGGTTGCGCAAACCAAACCGAATAAAAATATCCAGCTTTTTTTCATTTACTTAACTCCGATATAACCTTGCCGCAAAAATAGGTTCGGCGATCGCCATTATTTATGTCTAAGCTCACGGAATCGGTTTTATACGGGTCCGCACCGTCCGTTTTAGCACAGAGCGTGACAAAAATCTTTGAGAGTCGCGGAGTAAAAAAGTTGCTATGATGCGGCGTCGTTATTTCTTTGCGCCCACTACGGTGTACCCCAATCCAACTCTGGCGCGGCATGCGCAGCAGAGGCAAAGAGTGCAACGCATAATGGCTCATGGATCGGTCTGATAGCGCAGCACCAGCGTGACGAATCAACAGTTCGGGTTCCTACCCCCAAGCTTTACGAGGAAGATCTATGGATCAAGCCGGTATCATTCGTGATCTGCTTAGCTGGCTGGAAAGCCATTTGGACCAACCCTTGTCGCTGGATAACGTGGCGGCCAAGGCCGGCTACTCCAAATGGCATCTGCAACGGATGTTCAAAGATATTACCGGTAATGCCATCGGTGCTTACATCCGGGCAAGGAGACTGTCCAAAGCCGCCGTCGCGCTGCGTCTGACCAGCCGGCCGATTTTGGATATCGCCCTGCAATATCGTTTCGACTCGCAGCAGACCTTCACCCGCGCCTTCAAAAAACAGTTTGCGCAAACGCCGGCGCTGTACCGCCGCGCCGAGGACTGGAATGCGTTCGGCATCTGTCCGCCGATCCGTCTGGGGGCCTTCACTCTGCCGCAGCCGGAATTCGTCTCGCTGCCAGACAAACACCTGGTCGGCCTGACCCAAAGCTACTCCTGTACGCTGGAACAGATCACCACCGTGCGCACTGAACTGCGCTCGCAGTTCTGGCGTCAGTTCCTCGGTGACGTCGAAACCCTGCCGCCGGTGCTGTACGGGCTGCACCACTCGCGCCCAAGCCAGGAGAAGGACGACGAACAGGAAGTGCTGTATACCACGGCGCTGGAGCCGGATCAGGTGCCTGACAAGGTACAGGAAGGCCAGCCGCTGGTGTTGCCGGGCGGTGAGTTTGCGATGTTCAGCTACGAAGGGCCAACCGAGAACCTGCAAGACTTTATTCTGACGGTGTACGGCACCTGCCTGCCGGCGCTCCAACTGACGCGCCGCAAAGGGCACGACATCGAACGCTTCTACCCGAAAGGCGAGCGCCGTCCGCATCAGGCGCCTATCGAGATCAAGTGCGATTACCTGATCCCGATTCGGCGTTAACGCTGCAGTTCGTCCAACGCGGGCATGTCCAGGTGCGTGACATCGCCCGCCGTTTCCACGATCCAGCCGGAAGCCAGCCACGGGCTCTGCTGATGATCGACGCGCGACAGTGAGCAGTTGCGCAAGCGCAAGCGGCGTTCCGCATAGGCCGGCAGCCCCAGCACCGTACTGATCAAACACCCCAAAGCGATGCCATGACTGACGAGCAGCGGCTTGCTGCCTTCCGGCAGCATCAGGCAGCTCTCCAGCGCGGCGCGCATGCGCTCGCCGAGTTCCTCCATGGATTCGCCTTGAGGGATACGGCCGTCAGGAGTACCATCGACCATCTGTTTGCGCCACTGCTCTTCCTGCGGCGTCAAACTGTCGATCAGGCGTTCTTCCAGAACCCCCATGTGCAGCTCACGCAAACGCGGATCGCCAATCACTTCGCAGCCACAGGCTTCGGCGATGATTTGCGCGGTGCGGCGCGTGCGCCCCAGATCGCTGGTAATGATGTGCGTAATGCCTTCTTTGCTGACCCGCCTGGCGACCAGACGGGCCTGGTGTTCACCCATGGCGGTTAACGGGCTGTCGGACTGACCCTGGATGCGGCGAGCCGCGTTCCATTCCGTTTCGCCATGGCGAACGAGGTATACCTGTAACATTTTTGTTTTCCGTTATACTGCGTGAAATTTGCGTTTATCCCCGGCCCGGCGGCGCTTTTGCCGCTGCCCGGCGTATCGGCCAGAAGGATATCAAACCCGTTATGTACCATGTTGTCGCTGCAACTACCAACCCGGCAAAGATCAAGGCTATTCAACTCGCCTTCGATGACGTCTTTGGCGCGGGCCAATACCGCATTGAATCCGTTGACGTCGCCAGCGGCGTCTCGCTGCAGCCGATAGGCAACCACGAAACCCGCACCGGTTCGCGTCAACGCGTGATGGAAGCGCGCCAGGTCAGGCCCGAGGCCGATTTTTGGGTCGGCGTGGAAGCCGGGATTGAAGAGAATATGACCTTCGCCTGGATGACCATCGAGAACCCGCACATCCGTGGCGAATCCCGCTCGGCGAGCCTGATGCTGCCGGAAGTCATCTTACAAGGTATTCGCGCCGGTCGCGAATTGGGCAGCGAAATGGCGGCGATCACCGGCAACGCCGAGGTGAAACGTCAGGGCGGCGCCATCGGCGTCTTCACTGACGGCCGGCTGAGCCGCACCAGCGTTTACCACCAGGCGCTGCTGCTGGCGCTGGTGCCGTTCCACAACGCCATCTATCAGCAATAACGCTGAGTCTACTAGGGCGCGTCGTGCAGCAACTGCTGCTCAAGCCACTGTTTCAGCGCGGGTGAAGCCGCTTTCAAGCTGTTAGAACCGCGGGTGATGGTGGCGATCCCCGCGCCCAGTTCATTTTTCAGCTCGCGCTGGCTCATCTCGCCACGCATCAATTCCTGAATGATCCGCACCCGGGTGCCCAGCGCGGTGCGCTCGTCCGGCGTCAACATCAGCTGCAACAGCGGTTGATGAAGTTCTTGCGCAAACGAATTCTGCAGCAGCGCGACGAAGCGCAGCCAATCCTCATTGCCTTGTTCTGAAAGAGCGGGGTCGTTTAACGATAATTGCGTCATGGCAGCCACCATACTATTTAACTAGTACAGCAGCATACCATAGGGCCGTCAAAATCAATAACGTCTCTGCCACTCGGCGTCGGTCAGCACCTTGGCCGGCCGGTGCGTCAGATAACGGTAAAACGCATCATAAGCCAGCACGTTCTTGACGTAGCCGCGGGTTTCAGAGAACGGAATGCTTTCGATGAACGCCACCGGATCGATCCGCCCCGCGCTGTTGCCCAGCCAGGTATTCACCCGCGACGGGCCGGCATTATAGGCGGCGCTCGACAGAATGCGGTTGCGGCCGAACTGCTGATAGACCGACTCCAGATAGCTGGTGCCGATGGTGATATTGGTCTGCGGATCGAACAGTTGGCTCGGGCCGACATAGCCGGGAATATTGAACATCTGCACCGTATGCTGCGCGGTGCGCGGCATCACCTGCATCAGGCCGGCGGCACCGACCGGCGACTGCGCCTTCGGATTCCAGGCGCTCTCCTGGCGCGCGATCGCCATCGCATAGCTGCTGGTGATCCCCTTGTCATCGGTGGCGCGGCGGAACTCCTGTGGCCAAGCGACCGGGAAGCGTTCCTCCAGATGATCCCACAGTTTGCCGACGATGGTCGCCTGCACGCTCAGATCGGCCCATTTTTGCTCAAAGGCGTAGCGCGCCAGTGCCTCTTGTTCCGGCCGGCTGCGGCTGGCGACGTAGGAGCCCCATTCGCTGCGGGCCAGGTTGTCCATATTCCAGTACATCAGCTCGCGTACCCGGGCGACCTCCGGCCCGTCGACCAGCGACGTGCGCGGCTTGGCCGCCACCGCCACCATCACCGGATAAGTGGCGTTCAGCTTCTGCGCCGCCACCATCGGATAGAAACCGCGTTCGGTCATCAGGTTGCGCAACATCTCCTCGCCTTCGGCGCGTTTGCCTTCGTCCATCAGCTGACTGGCGCGCCAGTAGCGCCACTCATCCTTGTTGCGCGACGCTTCTGGCAGACGGGCCAGCCAGGTCGCGACGCCCTGCCGATCGCCGTTACCCAGCGCCATGCGCACCCGGCGCTCCAGCAGCGAAGGCGAACGGCTGCGCAGAATCACCTGATCGCGCCACTGCGCCTGTTCATAGGTAGCGTCGCTGCCCATCAGGCGCCAGGCCACTGACTCTTCCAGCCCCAGCCGCTCGTCGTCGCTCATTTTCTGCAGCCGCGCGAGCGTCGGGATCATCGCCCGCGCGTTTTCCACATCCTGCCGCGCCAGGCGTTCAAAGGCGATGCCGGTGGCGGCACGGGTAAAGTCGGTCGGCCCTACGCTGCGGGCGAAGGCTTCCACGGTGGTCGGATCGTTTTGCAAGCGCACCAGGGCGTTGCCCATGGTTTGATAGTCGGCCGGCAGTTGGCTGTAAAGGTTGCTGACCAGCGAGCTGTTGCCCTCTTTCAGCGCCAGCTTCATACGCGCCAGAATATCCAGCGGCGTTTGCTTGCCTGCGCCGCGCCAGACGCTGAACAGCCGATCGCAGGCGCTCGGCAACGTTTTGCCGTTCAACCACAGTTCATCGGCGCCGCTCCAGGCCGCCTGCTGGTCGCCGGTAGCCCATTTGGCGTAGTAATAGTTGCAGCGCGCCGCCACCGGTTTGGGCGGCTGTGGGCTGAAGGCCAGCAGGGTGCGCCAGTCTTCGCGCCGCGCCAGCTCATTGACGAAGCGCGGCGCCAGCGATTTCGCCGGCGGCAGCGTAGGGTTGCGCTTGATAAAGTCGTTCACCTCGGAGAACCCCGCCTGGCTAAGATCCTGTGTCAGCTCGCGGTATTCCAGGTAAGGATAAAGCGGATAATCACGCAGCGTCGGCATCAGCTGCGCCACCACGTCCATCTGATTGCCGTCCCACGCCTGTTTGATCTGCTGGTAGCGCTGACGTTGCGCATCCAGAGAATCCGCCAGCGCCGCGCCTGAAAACGCCGTCAGGCACAGCCCCATTGCCAACAGCCGTCGCTTGTCCACCTTGACCATCCTCGCTCTTTCCTCACTGGTTGTACCGAGGGAGCCGCCCAGCCCCCCCGGTGACCGCCGCGCACGGCGCCGCGGGACAAAATAAAGCCGGGCGCACGGCCCGGACGCAGATATCTACCATAGACAGCGCAATCGCTTATCCATTCAATACTGTAGAAGAAGAAGTGTATCGCCATGACGGGAGCCAGGTAAAAAACGTTTACTTTGACTGACAAATCAGGTCGCCGGGATATTTCCAGTTACCGGATTTTTATTAACCGGCCCGGTGTTTATGAAAGAAGTAAAATGCTTTTTAATTATTAGCTATCACATTATTTCATTTGAGATATGAGCCCGCCGTTGCGCAAATCGCCTGACAGCTGGCCAAACGCGCCAACTTTGCAGAAAAGCGGTGGCAAACCCGGGTAGGCATTTTTATACTATCAAAAATAAGTAGGATAATTCCGAGAAAACAGCACATAAAGCGCCCAACGAAGACATCTTATAATACAATCCGCGCCAATTATGGGTTAGATAGTGTTCATTAGGCAGTGCGACTGACAGCTTTCAGCAAAACGATAGTCCCTTCAAGCGGGCCGGATTTTTCCTTGTCAGGCCACGGCCTGCGGGCGGTGGATCAGGCCGGAATGGCGGGTGAAGATGGCGAATAAGACCGCGATAGCAATGCGTTGCGCAAAAAGCCCCGAGCCGGGCTTCCTTGGCGCACGCCTGAATATCGGTCGCCTGCTGCTGATCGTTTTGTTAGCGCTGCTGACGTTGTCCGGGCCTGCGCACGCCGCCGATGATCCCTATCAAAAGCGCACGCACGCCGTGACGACCGTGGTGGTAGGCATCATCAGCTACGCCCGCTGGTCGCGTGAACCCAATCCGATCCGCTTGTGCGTGACCGCGCCCACCCAGTATGCCGAAGGGCTGTTCGATCCGATCCTGCTGAGCGCGCCGCGCCCGATTAAAGCCGAGCGCGTGCCGTTCGACAGCCCAACGCTGAGTACCGGCTGCGATGTCATCTACTTAGGGAACATCACCGCCGCGCAGAGACAAAATTTCATGCAGCGCATTTCCGGCAACTCCATTCTCAGCATCAGCGAAAACGATAGCGAATGCTCCGCCGGCAGCGCTTTTTGCCTGCAGATCGATGGGGACCAGGCCAGTTTCAAGGTCAACCTGGACGCTCTGGCGCGCAGCGGCGTGCGCGTTCACCCCAACGTGCTGCAGCTGGCACGCAAACAGGCGCCGCCGCTATGAGGCTGTTGCGTAGAAACCGCTCCGGCAATGCGCGCCCGACGCTGGGCCGAGTGCTGCAGCGGGTGCATCTTGGGCTGGCGCTGATCGCCGTCGGCACCGCCGGCATCTTTTTGACGCTGGTGGCGCTGTTTGCGCTGCGCGCCTATGCCAATCACAACCTGCACCTGATCGCGCGCTCCATCAGCTATACCGTCGAAGCCGCCGTAGTGTTTGAAGATCGCACTGCCGCGCGCGAGGCGCTGATGCTGATCGCCTCCAACGAAGAGGTATCGGACGTGCGGATCCTCGACAACAACGGCAAGATGCTAGCCAACTGGCGCCATCCCACCGATGGGCCGCTGCATGGCCTTGAGCAGATCGTCGCGCACTGGGCGCTGCCCGAGCCGGTCATTCTGCCTATCACCCACGAGGGCAAGCAGGTCGGTCAGGTCTGGCTGAGCGGTAACGGCGGCAGCCTGCTGCGTTTCCTGTTGCGCGGCATGGTCGGTATGATCGCCTGCCTGGTGCTCAGCACCCTGTGCGCCCTGGTGTTGTCGCGCCGTATGCTGGTCGGCATCGTCAGTTCGCTGGACGACATCGCCAATGTGGCGCATGCGGTGCGCCGCGATCGCACCTTCGGCCTGCGGGTGCCGTCGGCGCCTATCGCCGAGTTGCATGAGCTCAGCAACGATTTCAACGGCTTGCTCGACGAGCTGGAGGCCTGGCAGGCCCATCTGAAGCAGGAGAACGACTCGCTGGCGCACCGGGCAACGCACGACAGCCTGACCGGTTTGCCGAACCGCGCCTTCTTCGAAGGGCGACTGAGCCGGGCGCTGGGCGATATCGAATCGCCGGCGAAATTGGCGGTGCTGTTTATCGACGGCGATCGTTTCAAGGAGGTGAACGACAGTTACGGCCACGCCGCAGGCGATGCGGTGCTGACCACCATTGCCGGGCGCATTCGCGCGCAGCTGCGCGAAACCGATCTGGTCGCACGCCTGGGAGGGGATGAATTCGCCGTGCTGCTGGCGCCGGTACACGGCACGGAAGATGTCTTGCAGATCGCTGACAACATCATCGACTGCATGACGCAACCGGTCATTTTGCCGAACGACGAGACGGTCATTACCTCTCTGAGTATCGGTATTGCGCTGTACCCTGATCACGCGTCAACGCCTCAGGGTCTTTTGCACGAAGCTGACGATGCGATGTATCAGGCAAAGCATCGTTATAACGGAGGCTGGCGGCTGGCTATACATAAATAAGAGCCCCGGCTATAACACTTGAACTAGGGATTTTGACTATGATACAGCAACTGTTTAAAGGTCGTTTTTCACTGCTGGCGATAACGTTCGTCGCCCTGCTGGCGCTCGCCGGCTGCCAGAGCAAACCGCAGGGCCTGACGCCCGAGCAGGTTGCGCTGCTGCAATCGCAGGGCTTCAAACTGACCGATAACGGCTGGGAGTTCGGCCTGTCGGATAAAGTGCTGTTCGGCAACAATATCGGCAAGCTGAACCCGGAAAGCACCGAGACGGTGCAGAAGATGGGCCGTGCGCTGCTGAGCGTCGGCATCACCAAGTTCCGCCTGGACGGCCATACCGACAACTACGGTGAAGACAGCTACAACGACCAGCTATCCCTGCGCCGCGCCGATGCGGTGGCCGATCTGCTGGCCAGCGTCGGCATTCCGCGCGCCAATATCGAAACTCGCGGCATGGGCAAACGCGACCCCGTTGCCGATAACCGCACCTCCAGCGGCCGCGCGGAAAACCGCCGCGTCGCGATCGTCGTCACGCCATAAGCCACCAATATGCGCCTTTATCGGCGCATAAACGGTTATACTTAGCGATCGCTGAGCGATGTCTGGGATCCGAGATCGAAACGGGCTACACTCATGCCGCCAGACATCCTATAAATACTGATATAGAGAGGCTTAGAGCAACGTGGCTCAATACGTCTATACCATGCACCGCGTCGGCAAGGTAGTACCGCCGAAGCGTCATATTTTGAAAAACATCTCCCTGAGCTTCTTCCCTGGGGCAAAAATCGGCGTACTGGGCCTGAACGGCGCCGGTAAGTCCACCCTGCTGCGCATCATGGCCGGCATCGATACCGATATCGAAGGGGAAGCGCGCCCGCAACCGGGCATCAAGATCGGTTATCTGCCGCAGGAGCCGCAGCTTAACCTCGAACACACCGTGCGTGAATCGGTGGAAGAAGCGCTGGCGGAAGTGGTCGGCGCGCTGAAACGCCTGGACGAAGTGTACGCGCTGTACGCGGAAGAAGGCGCAGACTTCGACAAGCTGGCCGCCGAACAGGGCCGCCTGGAAGAGATCATTCAGGCGCACGACGGTCACAACCTCAACGCCCAACTGGAACGCGCCGCCGATGCGCTGCGCCTGCCGGACTGGGACGCCAAAATCGCCCACCTGTCCGGGGGTGAACGCCGCCGCGTCGCGCTGTGCCGCCTGCTGCTTGAAAAACCGGACATGCTGCTGCTGGACGAACCGACCAACCACCTGGACGCCGAGTCCGTGGCCTGGCTGGAACGCTTCCTGCACGACTTCGAAGGCACCGTGGTGGCGATCACCCACGACCGTTACTTCCTGGATAACGTGGCCGGCTGGATCCTCGAACTGGACCGCGGCGAAGGCATCCCGTGGGAAGGCAACTACTCGTCCTGGCTGGAGCAGAAAGACGCGCGTCTGGCGCAGGAAGCGTCCGCCGAAGCCGCTCGTCGCAAGTCGATCGAGAAAGAGCTGGAGTGGGTGCGTCAGGGTGCCAAAGGCCGTCAGTCCAAAGGCAAGGCCCGTTTGGCCCGCTTCGAAGAGCTGAACAACACCGAATACCAGAAACGTAACGAAACCAACGAACTGTTCATCCCACCTGGCGCGCGCCTGGGCGATAAAGTGGTCGAAGTCAGCAACCTGCGCAAGTCCTACGGCGACCGCCTGCTGATCGATGACCTGTCGTTCTCGGTGCCGAAAGGGGCAATCGTCGGCATCATCGGCCCGAACGGCGCGGGTAAATCCACGCTGTTCCGCATGATGTCCGGTCAGGAGCAGCCTGATTCCGGCAGCATCGTGTTGGGCGATACCGTCAAGCTGGCGTCCGTCGATCAGTTCCGCGACAGCATGGACGGTTCGAAAACCGTGTGGGAAGAAGTCTCCGGCGGGCAGGACATCATGCGCATCGGCAACACCGAGATGCCGAGCCGTGCCTATGTCGGCCGCTTCAACTTCAAGGGCGTCGATCAGGGCAAACGCGTGGGCGAGCTGTCCGGCGGTGAGCGTGGCCGTCTGCACCTGGCCAAGCTGCTGCAGGTTGGCGGCAACGTGCTGCTGCTCGATGAACCGACCAACGACCTGGATATCGAAACCTTGCGCGCACTGGAAAACGCCCTGCTGGAATTCCCTGGCTGCGCCATGGTGATCTCGCACGACCGTTGGTTCCTCGACCGTATCGCCACCCACATCCTGGACTACCAGGACGAGGGCAAGGTGGAATTCTTCGAAGGCAACTTCACCGAGTACGAAGAGTACAAGAAGCGTACGCTGGGCGCCGACGCGCTCGAGCCGCACCGCATCAAGTACAAGAAGATCGCCAAGTAATACGAAAGGCGCCGCATGCGGCGCCTTTTTTTATGCCCGCGCCCGCCGATAGTCGCGCGGCGAGCATGCCATCATGCGCTTAAAGGCGTGGCTGAACGCGCTGTCTGAGTCGTATCCCAAACGCTGCGCGATGACGGACACCGGTTCGCTGCCGGTACGCAAAGCCCGCGCCGCCAGCAACATGCGCCAGCGCGACACGTATTCAAGCGGTGCCATGCCGGCCTTCTGCTTGAAGCGCAGCGCCAACGTCGAACGGGAAACGCTCGCCGCGTCGGCCAACGCCGCCACCGTCCAGCGCCGGGCGGGATCGGCGTGCACCGCCAGCATCGCGGCGCCGATGCGCGGATCGAACAAGGCGGGCAGCCAACCCGACGCCGCACTTTCCTCCCCCATCAGGTAAATCCGCAGTGCCTGGGTCAACATGATTTGCCCCAGATGATGCGTCATCAACGTACTGCCCGGCGAAGGCCTAACCAGCTCATCCGCCAGCCGTTGCAACGCCCATTGCAGCACGGCAGCCTCTTCCGTGCCTCCGCGGATCACCATCAGCGCGGGCAGGCTGCCAAACAGCCGTTCCACTTCCTGGCCGAAGCTAAAGCGGCCACCGATAAACAGGCACGTTTCCCCCTCGCCGCAGCTCGCCATGCCGTTTTTCGCCTGCAGATAGAGCGCGTCGGCGTCGAGCGCCGGCAGTGACAAGTCGCTGCCAACGGTCAGCGGCAGGCTGCGAGTCAGCAATAAACAGTCGCCGGCCGCCAGCCACAGCGGCTCGGCCTGCCCTTCCGCCGCCAGCCAACAGCCGCCGCGCACCACCGCGTTGAACTTCCCGCCTTGCGGAGCGGGAAAATGAACGGCCCAGTCGCCGCCGGCCTTCAGGCCGCCGAAAAACGCATTCTGGCTGTTCAGTGGCGCCAGCACTTCCGATAAAGGATCCATACCCTCTCCCCCCAAGGCCCTTTCAAGAGCATAGCCCGTGCGATGCTCCAGCCAAAGGCCTTAGGACGATGGCGACAGAAATTAGGTTTTTGTTGCATTCAGCCGCTGATAGAGCCGACTTACACTCCCAGTGTCACAGCCAACCGCAGCGAGGAACGCCCAATGAACCGACAAATGCCCCTCAACACCAGCTTTAACGCCACCACCACCGCCGCCGACGTGCTCAAAGATCGGCAACTGGCCGGCATGACGGCGCTGATAACCGGCGGTCATTCCGGCCTGGGATTGGAAACGACTCGCGCATTGACGCAAGCGGGAGCACAGGTGATCGTCGCCGCCCGCAATCCCGTCATCGCCCGTACCCGTCTGGCCATCGCCGGTATCAGCAACATCGACATTTATGAGCTTGATTTGGCCGACCTGAGCAACATCAGAAAGTTCACGCAACAACTTCTGGCGACCGGCGTCCACCTCGATATGTTGATCTGCGGTGCCGGCATTATGGCCTGTCCTGAAACCCGTATCGGCCCAGGCTGGGAGGCACAATTCGCGATCAACCACCTGGGGCATTACGCACTGGTGAGCCACCTCTGGCCGGCATTGGCGGGCGGCGCCCGCGTTGTCGTCATCTCCTCTTCCGGTCACCATGCCAGCGCCATACGCTGGAATGACGTTCAGTTTCACAGCGGCTATGACAAGTGGCTGGCCTATGGCCAATCGAAAACCGCTAACGCGCTCTTCGCCCTCCAGCTTGACAAGCTGGGGAAAAACGCCGGCGTGCGCGCCTTCTCGCTGCATCCCGGCATGATCCCAACGCCGCTACAGCGCTATCTCTCGCAGGAAGAGATGCTCGCATTGGACTGGATCGACGCCAACGGCAAACCCGCCCACCCGGAAATGCTGAAGACCCCGCAACAAGGAGCGGCAACCCAGGTCTGGGCGGCGACATCGCCCCAACTCAATGGCCTTGGCGGACTGTATTGCGAAGATTGCGATGTCGCCCGGCGCAACGATGACACCGGCTTTTCCTTCAGCGGCGTAAAAAGCTACGCCGTCGATCCTGAACAGGCCCAACGCCTGTGGAAACTCTCGGCGCAACTCACCGGCGTCGATGCCTTCGGCAAGATTTAATCAGGAGCCCACCGATGCAGAATCGCCAAATCATCCTCGTCAAACTCCCGCAAGGAAAACTGACCGTCGATTGTTTTCAGACTCGGGAGGCCCCCATGCCGATCCCCGGCCCTGAAGAGGTTTTGTTGCGCACGCTTTACGTGCCTCTGGATGCGGCCAGCCGAGCCTGGATGCAGGGCGTCACCTATCGTTCCGGACTGCAGGCGGGAGACGTCATGGCTGCGACCGTGCTGGCCGAAGTCGTCGAGTCGCGCTCTCCCCTGCTGGCCGCCGGAGATTTAGTGCTGGCAGAAACCGGCTGGCAAACCTTCGCAGTCGTACCGGCGGCAGGCGCGCTCAAGCAGTCGGATATCGTTCCGCATACGCACTTGCTCAGCGTTTACGGCGTGCCTGGACTCACCGCTTACTTCGGCCTGCTGGAATGCGGACGCCCCAAGGCCGGTGAAACCGTCGTCGTATCCGCCGCCGCGGGGGCGGTAGGCATGTTCGCCGGACAAATCGCCCGGCTTCACGGCTGCCGCACGGTGGGCATTGCCGGCGGCGGCGCCAAAACGGCTCTGCTGACGGACAGGCTGGGGTTCGACGCGGCGATAGATTATAAAGCGGAAAATCTGCATGACGCCCTGCGCCGCTCGTGCCCCAACGGCATCGATGTGCTGTTCGACAACGTCGGCGGCAATATTTTGGCGACCAGTCTGCAGCACATGGCAAAACAGGGGCGCATCGTTTGCTGCGGCGCGGTATCGCAGTACGATACGGCCTCTCCGCCGGCAGCACCTGCCGGGATCCCCGGTGTGTTGATCGTCAACAGCTTGACGATGCGTGGGTTCCTGTTGGCCGATTTCCTTCACCGCCAAGAACAGGCGCTGGCGGCGCTCACGGTCTGGATCGCTGAAGGAAAACTTGCGGTCATCGAAGACCTGATCACCGGTTTCGAACTGCTGCCCGCTGCGCTGGTCGGCCTGCTGGCGGGCAAAAATAGAGGGAAGCGCATCGTTCAGGTGGCGCGGCCCTCCGTCTGAAGAGAAGGCTCTGCGCGCCCCGGCCATCATTCCCGCGCCAACTCGCGCGCGTAGTCGTCGAACGCCGGATGCTGCAGCACCACATCGATGAAACAGGCCAGCGCCGGGGAATTCAGCTTGCGGCTCGGGTAGACCAGATACAGCTCGTTCCCTTCCGCACGCCACGCCGGCAACACCTCCACCAACAGCTTCTGCGCCACCACCTCGCGGCTGAGAAACGCCGGCAGCAGCGTGATGCCGGCACCGGCAATGGCACATTCGCGTGCATACAGCAGGTTGTCGGTGGTGTGCGCCAGCGGCAGCTGCCAGCGGTAATAATCGTCGCCGCAGCGCAGGTTCCAGGCCGTCCAAGCCCGATGGGCGATGCAACGATGCTGCTGCAGTTGCTGCGGGTGTTCGATCGGCGGATGCTGCGCCAGATAGGACGGCGCAGCCAACAGATAGCGCGGCGCGTACCCGAGGCGGCGGCCGATCAGTGAAGAATCCTGCGGCTTGCCGGTACGCAGTGCGGCGTCGTAACCTTCCTGCACCAGATCCACCATGGCGTCGGACACCGACACCTCCAGCGAAACGTCCGGGTACTGGCGCTGAAAATCCGCCGCCAGCCGCGCCACCAGGGTTGCCCCTAGCCCGGCAGGCGTCGAGATGCGCAGGCGGCCGCTCGGGTTATCGCGCAGCCGCTGCAGCGCCAGATCGGCGCGTTCGGCGGCGGACATCATCGCCTGACAATGCTCCAGATAACGCTCACCGGCGAAGGTCAGGTTCAGCTGGCGCGTGGTGCGATTGAGCAATCGCAGCCCCAGCGTTTGTTCGAGCTGGCTGATACGCTGGCTGACGCTGGACTTCGGCAGCCCGACGCGCTGCGCGGCGGCGGTAAAACTGCCGCACTCCGCCACCAGCGCGAACAGCGCCATGTCCTGCAGCTGTTTGAATTCCATTGTTTACCTTAAACGAACACTCCGTTAGATATTGTCCATCTTATCACTCCACTGCTGCGGGTCTACACTGGGGGCATCATTTGAAAGGAGTACAATCATGTCGATAAAAGCCATTGCCGTAGACCCGCAGAACCCCGCCGGTTTCATCGAAATCTCACCGGAGATGCCGGTACCCGGTCAGTACGATCTGCTGGTGGAAGTGAAAGCGGCGTCGGTCAATCCGGTGGACACCAAAGTGCACGCCGGTCTGCAGAAAAGCGGCCTGCAGCAGCCACGCGTCCTTGGCTGGGACGCCAGCGGCATCGTGGTGGGCGTGGGCAGCAGCGTCAGCGGCTTCAAGCCCGGCGATGAAGTGTGGTACGCCGGAGACATCACCCGGCCCGGCAGCAACAGCAGCCACCAGCTAATCGACTCACGCATCGCCGCGCACAAACCGCGCAGCCTGAACTGGGCCGAGTCCGCCGCCATGCCGCTCACCGCCCTCACCGCCTGGGAAGCGCTGTTCGAACACCTGAACATTCAGGACGCGCCGGAGCACAAGACGCTGCTGATCATCGGCGGCGCCGGCGGGGTCGGCTCGCTGGCCATTCCGCTGGCCGCATTGCGCAGCAAGGTGAAAGTAATCGCTACCGCATCAAGACCGGAATCCGCCGCCTGGTGCCGTGAGCGCGGCGCCGATCTGGTGGTGGATTACCGCGATCTGAAGGGCAACCTGGCGCAGCAGGGCATCGAGCAGGTGGATTACATCCTGTGTCTGAACGACACCGACGGCCACTGGCCGGCGATGGCCGAGCTGGTCGCGCCGCTCGGCCATATCTGCACCATCGTCGAGAACGCGCAGCCGTTGGATCAAAACGCGCTGAAGCTGAAAAGCGCCGCGCTGCACTGGGAGTTCATGTTCACCCGCAGCATGTTCACCACCCCGGACATCGCGCAACAGGGCAAGATCCTGCAGCAAGTGGCGCAGCTGCTGGACGAGGGCAAGCTGAGCACCACGCTGAGCGAAACCCTGCACGGGCTGTCGGTAGACACGCTGACCGCCGCACATCAACAGCTACTCGGCGGCCACATGCAAGGCAAGCTGGTTATCGCTTACTAAGTTCGCATCGCGGCGGCGTTCTGCGCCGCCGTTATTGCGGACGAACGAAACCGACGCACAGCGTTTGCTCATCGGCCTGCGGATCGGCGCGGAAGGTTAGCGTCTGCTGCCAGTCGAGGCGCAGTTTCGGCCAGTGGGCCAGCTCCCCGCCGAAATCGCTATGCGCGCAGTCTTCACCCAACCGCCCGAACAGGGCGACGCCGTGCTGCGCAATCTGCGGATAGCTGATGTTGACGTTGTAGATATTCGGCCGCGTATGATTGGACCAGCGCGTAATGGTCTGCGGCCGGGAACCGGCGTACACCGTCATCCACTGCGACAGGTATTCGCCGCCGACGTAGCGTAGGTCGACGCCATACCGCTCCTGCCACAGCCGCTCCACCCCGGCGCTGAACGCCTTGATACCCACCATCTTCTGGCCGGCGTTGCGCACGTTGCCCAGCATCACCGCGGCATACCCCAGATAGACCGCCAGCGCTGCGCACATCAGCCCGAGGGTCGCCGCGCGCAGCGAACGCACCGGCGGCTGACGCACGCAGCCAACCAGCAGCGCGGGCGCCAGCATGAAGAACGGCTGCAGCCATTCGGTCAGCCGGCCGCCGACGTTGAAAGAGAACCAGAAGGTAATGATGCCGAGCGGCAACAGGTAGACCCACAGCAACACCCGCATCGGCAAGGCCGATGGCCAGGCCAGCACCGCCCCGCTGCGCCGCAGGATCCCCCATAGCACCAGCGACGGATAAAACACCAGCAGCAGCGACTGCAGCATGTCGAGATTGAGCTGCATCTTGATCTGCGAATCCACCCATTTGAAGGCGGCAAAGTCGTGATTCCACAGCCAGAACACGTTCGGCAGCACCAGCGCCAACCAGATCGCCACCGCTAGATAGAACTGCGGCTGGCGGTAGCAGCGGCGGATCTGCGGTACGAACAGCGTCGACAGCGCCGCGAAATAGACGAAGGCGAAGGTCGAGTACTTCGCCATCATCGCCAGCCCGGCGGCCAATGCGAAGGCCGGCCACCAGTTGGCCGAACGCGAGATCGCCAGGTGGAAGAACAGCGCCATCCACGGCCACAGCATCACCAACAGGTAGTTGTCGTTGTAGGGAATGATGTCGAAATTGATGATGCCGGACAGGTTGAGCGTCAGCAGCGCCATCCAGGCCAGCGAGGTGCTGCCGCTCAGGCGGCGCGCCAATAGCCAGACGCCCAACATGCCGATGGCGATGGCGATGAAGTGGCCGCCGTACCAGTAAACGTTCAGCGGCAGCCACGAGAGCCCGATCGCCGGTTGCATCGCCGCACCGACCAACCAAGGATTTTTCGGTGAGCCCCATTCGCCGTTGAGGCCCCAGTTGAGCGCCTCAACGGCGTCGTAAGGCAGGGTAGGATCGAGATGAACGGTCAGCAGCGTCCAGGCTGCGGCATAGCAGACCAACCAGAGAGCGAGTAAGCGATAAGACATGACTTCTTCTGAGCGTTATTGTAAAGAAAATCTTAACTTAGTCGCTGTCGAATGAACCATGTTTAAACAAGCCGTTAAATGTGCGCCCGGGCGGCCGTTTCTGCCGCCGCGATCGCACATTACGCTAATTTCCCTCAGCCTGCGGCGTGGCGATGGGCGGGCGCATTCGCCAGCCGGCCGGCGTCCGCCGCCAGCAGCTGTTGCACCAGCTCGACGCAGCGCAGGAAGCGCTCTTCGTAATCGCTGGACTCAACGTGCACGTACTCGATGTTGTTGGCGCGCAGCATCTCCTCCAGCAGGCGCTGGAACGCCAGGCGATCGGCGCTGCTGCCGAGGCTGCGCAGGCCGTCCGCCACCCACGGCGTGTTGTTTTCCAGCAGGATCACCAGATCGAAACGGTATTCGTCGATCAGCGCCTGCACGAAGGGGTGTTCACGCCCTTCGTACTTTTTGCAAAACGCCTGCGTAGTCACGAAATCGGTATCGATAAACGCCACCTTGTTGGCATATTTGACTGCGAAGTCCACGTATTGCGCCTGCCCGAGGGCAATTTTGTCGTAGTCGGAGTACTGCAGCGCCATCTCGTCGCCGCCCAGGTGCGAAAACACGTAATCGCGGCCATATTCCCAGGCGCTGGTGGTGTTGAAGATGTTGGCCAGCTTGTTGACCAGCGTCGACTTGCCGCTCGACTCACCGCCGAGGATCGCCACGGTGCGCACGAAGAACGGCTTCACCTCGGTCGGGATGTAATCCCAATAGCGGAACGGATCCTGGCGGATCTGATTGCCGCTGATGTTCATGAACGACCGTTCGGGATCGACCAAAATGGTTTCGATGCCCAGATGCTCGCGGTAGCGCGGCGCATCCTGCGCTTCGCTGGAATAGATAAAGCTCGGCACGATGCCCTTCTGTTCCATAAAGGCCTTCATGCCGTCGCTCCACAAGTTCCAGCCGTGCGGATAGGGTTCGATACCCTGCTCGTCGAACGAGTGGATATGGATGTTTTTCTGGTACTTGAAGGTCTGCAGCAGCCAGCGCAGGCGATCGCTGACCGTCGGCTGTTGCGACATCGAACTGTTCTCGAACAGCTCGCGGTCGCGCGGTTCGTCGTGGCACAAAATAACGTGCAACTCGTCCACCTGGCTGCAGGCGCGCTGGATCAGATAGATGTGGCCGGTGTGCAGCGGGTAAAATTTACCAAACACTACGCCGACTTTAACCTCTTTGCGCGGGAACTCCAGCCCGAGAAAACGGTGCAGCGCCTCGAGCTTTTGCGCGCTCGGGCTTTTGATTTTGTCGTTCAACAGCTGGCTCAGATAGCCCTTGGTCATGCCGCTGGCATCCGCCACCTGCTGCAGAGTACAACCCTTTTGCTTGATGGACGTCTTCAGGTAATCAAATTGCGGCATGGCCACCTCCGTTTAATATGCTAAACAAAATAGCATATCTTGCTCGCCGTCAGCGACATTAATAAAACTCTTCCAGCACGTCCAGCGCGTCCGCCAGCTTCTTGACCCCGAACACCTGCATGTTGGCCGGCGGCTTCTTCGGCATATTGCCGTGCGGCACGATGGCGCGCTTGAAGCCGTGCTTGGCCGCTTCGGAGATGCGCTCCTGGCCGCTCGGCACCGGGCGGATCTCCCCCGCCAGCCCCACTTCGCCGAACACCACCAGATCGTTCGGCAGCGGCCGATCGCGCAGGCTCGAGACCAGCGACATCAGCAGCGCCAGATCGGCGCTGGTCTCGCTGACCTTCACCCCGCCGACCACGTTGACGAACACGTCCTGATCCGACATCTGCAGCCCGCCGTGCCGGTGCAGCACCGCCAGCAGGATCGCCAACCGGTTCTGCTCCAGGCCCACCGCCACGCGGCGCGGGTTGGACATCATCGAGTGATCCACCAGCGCCTGGATCTCCACCAGCAGCGGCCGGGTGCCTTCCCACACCACCATCACCGAGCTGCCGGAAGTGACTTCATCGCCGCGGCTAAGGAAGATCGCCGAAGGGTTGCTGACTTCGCGCAGCCCCTGTTCGGTCATGGCGAACACGCCCAGCTCGTTGACCGCGCCGAAGCGGTTCTTGTGGCTGCGCAGGGTACGGAAGCGGGAATCGGCGTCGCCGTCCAGCAGCACCGAACAGTCAATGCAGTGTTCCAGCACTTTTGGCCCGGCCAGCGAGCCATCTTTGGTGACGTGCCCGACCATCACGATCGCCACGCCGCGCGTCTTGGCGAAGCGCGTCAGATAGGCGGCGGTTTCCCGCACCTGCGCCACGCTGCCCGGCGAAGACTGAATGTCCGCCATGTGCATCACCTGAATCGAGTCGATCACCATCAGCTTCGGCTGCTCCTGCTCAGCGATCAGGCAGATCTGCTCGATGCTGGTTTCCGACAGCATGTTCAGGCCGCCGGTCGGCAGCCCCAGACGGTGAGCACGCATCGCCACCTGCTGCAGCGATTCCTCGCCGGTGACGTACAGGGTTTTCATCTGTTCGGACAGTTTGCACAACACCTGCAGCAACAGGGTACTTTTGCCGGCGCCGGGGTTGCCGCCGATCAGAATGGCGCTGCCGGGCACCACGCCGCCGCCCAGCACGCGGTCGAACTCGAGAAAGCCGGTAGTGAAGCGAGGCAGCGCCTCCAGGCTGATTTCCGACAGCTTCTGCACCTTGCTGACGCCGGCGTCGCCGGCATAGCCGCTGAGGCGATCGTTGCGCGCCGCTGCGGGCGACGCGGCCAAACGCACTTCCGTGATGGTGTTCCAGGCATGGCAGGCGCTGCACTGCCCCTGCCAACGCGGATAGTCCGCCCCGCACTCATTGCACACAAATGCCCGTTTTGCCGCTTTTGCCACGTCTTACCTCAATCTTTCGTTATCGCACTTCGTGTTTCAGGCTGCCGGTGAGAATACACAGCACGCCCATCAGATCCGCATGCCGGATCGCCACCTGCGCTTTTTCATACACTTTCGGCTTGGCGTGGTAGGCGATGCCCAACCCCGCCGCCTGCATCATTTTCAAATCGTTGGCGCCGTCGCCGATGGCCACGGTTTGCGCCAGCGGGATCTCCAGCTTCTCCGCCAGCCGCAGCAGCGTATCGGCTTTGAACTGTGCGTCCACCACCGGCCCCAGCACTTCGCCGGTCAGCTTGCCGTCGCGGATCTCCAGCTCGTTGGCCGCCGCCGCCACCAGCCGCAGCCGGTTGCGCAGGTATTCGGCGTAGTAGGTGAAACCGCCGGAGGCGATCGCCACATGCCAGCCCATCGCCTGCAGCTTGCCCACCAGGCTGGTCAGCCCCGGCATCAACGGCAGTTCGTCGCGCACCTGCTTGAGGATATTGGCGTCAGCCCCTTTCAGCGTGCCGACGCGCTGGCGCAGGCTGGCGGTAAAATCCAGTTCGCCGCGCATCGCGCGTTCGGTGACTTCCGCCACCTGCTCGCCGACGCCCGCCAGCTTGGCGATCTCATCGATGCACTCGATCTCGATCGCCGTCGAATCCATATCCATCACCAGCAGCCCCGGCGTGCGCAGGTGCGGGATTTTGCCGAGCGGCGCCACATCCAGCCCGCTCTCCGCCGCCAGCAGCTTGGCGCGCGGCGTCAAGGTTCCCGCCAGCCGCACCACCTGATAGTCGTCCACGCCCCAGGCGGTGACGATCACCATCGCCGCGCCCAGCTTGCGTTGGAATTGGGTAATGCGCGCCTTGTCCAGCTTTCTGCCATATAACAGCCACCCGGTATTACCCGCCCGGTAGTCCAGCGGCATCACTTCGTCGCCGCTGAGCGAAAGGGGAAGACCCGGCCATTGAGAGATCTCCGCCGGAAGATCGCAATAGGTCAGACTGTTTGACATCATTGACTCCTGAATGGACAAAAACGCTGCATGATAAAACGACGCATCAAGCTATCCTATCGCCAGCGGTTCTGGCAACATAAAGTGTCCCCGATGCCCAAGGAACCTGCATGGCTCGCGCTAAACTGAAATTTCGCCTGCACCGCACCGCTATTATCCTGATTTGCCTGGCTTTGCTGGTGCTGCTGATGCAGGGCGCCTCTTATTTTAGCCTGAGTCACCAAATGGCGCGATCCGAGCAGGTGGAAGAGCTGGCGCAGACGCTGACCAAACAGGTCGCCTACAGCCTGGCGCCGCTGCTGGACGACGACGGCAACACCCCGCGCATCGACGCCATCCTCAAGCAGCTCACCGATCACAGCCGCATTCTCGACGTCAGCGTGTATCAGCAGGATGGCACGCTGGTCTCCCACGCCGGGGAACAGATAAGTATACGCGATCGCCTGTCGCTCGACGGCAAGCGCGCCGGCAGCTATTTCAACCACCAGTTGGTCGAATCCATTCAGGGCAAAGACGGCCCGATCGGCTTTATCCGCATCACCCTCGACACCCACGTGCTGGCGACCGAATCCAAGCAGGTGGACAACACCACCAACCTGCTGCGCCTGATGATCCTGCTGGCGCTGGCGATCGGCATCATTCTGGCGCGCACCCTGCTGCAACACCGCCGCAGCCGCTGGCAGCAGTCGCCGTACCTGTTGACCGCCAACACGCCGTTGGCAGAAGGCAATACGGTGGAAGACGACGAAGAGGATGCGCCGGAGACAAAGCAGGAAACGCCGAAGAAGGAATAACTCAGGCCAGGCGTTGAATGCGCTCGTGCCGTTTTCTTGTCCTTTCGGTGAATAGATTGTCCGTAACAACGGGATCCACAACCAATTGAAAGGTAAAGCGTTAGCCAAAAATGGCCGTGCGGAATGAATAGATTGACAGGCGGGCGCCATGACGACGCCCGCCGCGGTATTACGCTTTGTCGCCCAGCAGCACGGATTCCAGCGCGATAACGATCATTTCGTTAAAGGTGGTCTGGCGTTCCGCCGCCGTGGTCGCTTCGTGACGCAGGATGTGGTCGGACACGGTGCAGATGGTCAGTGCCTTACAGCCGAACTCTTCGTACAGCTCCGCCGCCACGCCGTAGATGCCGGCCGCTTCCATTTCCACGCCCAGGATGCCGTACTTCTTCATCACCTGGAACATGTCCGGATCCGGGGTGTAGAACAGATCGGCGGAGAAGATGTTGCCCACGCGCGCCGGGATGCCCTGCGCCGCCGCCGCGTCGACCGCGTTGCGCACCATGTCGAAGTCGGCGATCGCCGCGTAGTCGTTGTCCTTGAAGCGCAGACGGTTCACCTTGGAGTCGGTGCACGCGCCCATGCCGATCACCACGTCGCGCAGTTTGATATCGTCACGCACCGCGCCGCAGGAACCGACGCGAATGATCTTCTTCACGCCGAATTCGGCAATCAGCTCGCGCGCATAGATGGAGCAGGACGGGATGCCCATACCGTGGCCCATTACGGAGATGCGGCGGCCTTTGTAGGTGCCGGTGAAGCCCAACATGCCGCGCACGTTGTTCACTTCCACCGCGCCTTCCAGGAAGGTTTCGGCGATGTATTTTGCGCGCAGCGGGTCGCCCGGCATCAGTACTACGTCAGCGAAATCACCCATCTCAGCATTAATGTGCGGCGTAGCCATAATTTTCTTCCTTTAGAAATCTTATTTAATAAAAACGTCAAACATCTAAGCCTTGAATGTCGAGTTGCAGCCAGGCAGCTAGCGGGTGAATCCCCAGTCGCTTACTTGAGTAAGCGACTGGGGTTCACGCGTGAAGCTAACAACGCTACGGCTTGAAAGACAGAGCTTAGAACAGGGTCTTACCGTAATCCATCGGCGACAGGCCAAAGTAATTGGCGACGGTCTGGCCGATGTCGGCGAAGGTCTCGCGGTGGCCCAGCGAGCCCGGTTTCACTTTCGGGCCGTAAACCAGCACCGGGATGTGCTCGCGGGTGTGGTCGGTGCCCGGCCAGGTTGGGTCGCAGCCGTGGTCGGCGGTGAAGATGATGATGTCTTCGTCTTTCACCAGCTTCAGCAGCTCCGGCAGGCGGCGGTCGAACAGCTCCAGCGCGGCGGCGTAGCCCGCCACGTCGCGGCGGTGCCCGTAAGAGGAGTCGAAGTCCACGAAGTTGGTGAACACAATGGTGTTATCGCCGGCCTTTTCCATTTCAATCAGGGTCGCGTCAAACAGCGCATCGATGCCGGTCGCCTTCACCTTCTTGGTGATGCCAACGTTGGCGTAGATGTCGGCGATTTTACCGATCGACACCACTTCGCCGCCCTTCTCGTCCACCAGCTTTTTCAGCACGGTCGGCGCCGGCGGCTCTACCGCCAGATCGTGACGGTTGCCGGTGCGCTGGAAGTGGCCCGGCTTATCGCCGACGAACGGACGCGCGATCACGCGACCGATGTTGTAACCGCCTTCGGTCAGCTCTTCACGCGCAATTTCGCACAGCTCATACAGACGATCCAGGCCGAAGGTTTCTTCATGGCAGGCGATCTGGAACACCGAGTCAGCGGAGGTGTAGAAAATCGGCTTGCCGGTTTTCATGTGCTCTTCGCCCAGCTGATCGAGGATCACGGTGCCGGATGAGTGGCAGTTGCCCAGGTAGCCCGGCAGCTTGGCGCGTTCGACCAGTTTGTCCAGCAGCGCCTGCGGGAAGCTGTTGTGCTCGTCCTTGAAGTAACCCCAGTCGAACAGCACCGGCACGCCGGCGATTTCCCAGTGGCCCGACGGCGTGTCTTTACCGGAAGAGAGTTCGCTGGCGTAAGCGTAAGCACCGATGATATCGGCGTTGCGATCCAGCCCCTGCGGGAAGTTGCCGGTGGACTCTTCCGCCGCTTTGCCAAGGCCCAGACGGCTCAGGTTAGGCAGCGTCAGCGGGCCCTGGCGGCCCACGTTGGCCTCACCACGCGCGCAAACTTCGGCAATATGGCCCAGGGTGTCGGAACCCCGATCGCCAAAACGTTCGGCGTCTTCGCTGGCACCGATACCGAAGGAGTCCAATACCATAATAAATGTACGTTTCATCTGTGCTCTCCTGCGTGTTCTCACGCTTTGGACGGCCGCGAAAAAGCCGCGGTCGTTCCTGATTCTTGGGTTATTCCGTGATGCGCTTATACACCACCGGCGTCGCTTCCGGCGCCTTGTCGCTCAGCGTCATTGCGCTGCGCACCGCATCGGCCGCCAGCTGCCAGCTCTCTTCATCGTTGGCGTGGATCATCGCCAGCGGTTGCTGGGTATCCACCTTATCGCCCAGGCGTGCCACCTCGGTCAGGCCAACGCTGTAGTCGATGGCATCGCTCGCCCGGCGACGGCCGCCGCCCAGCGACACCACCGCCATACCCAGCGCACGGGTATCCATGGCGCTGATGATGCCCGGCTTTTCAGCATACACCGGCTTGCTCAGCGTTGCCGCCGGCAGATAGCTATCATAACGTTCGACGAAGTCTATCGGCCCTTGCTGCGCTGCCACCATGCGGCCAAACACCTCAGCCGCTTTGCCGTTGTCCAGCACCGCCTGCAGCTTGGCGCGCGCATCGGCCTCGTCTTGCGCCAGGCCGCCGGACAGCAGCATCTCCACGCACAGCGCCAGCGTCACTTCCAGCAGGCGCGGGTTGCGGTATTCGCCGGTCAGGAAGCGCACCGCTTCGCGCACTTCCACCGCGTTGCCGGCGCTGGAAGCCAGCACCTGGTTCATGTCGGTCAGCAGCGCGGTGGTCTTGCAGCCCGCGCCGTTGGCTACGCCGACGATCGCCTGCGCCAAATCCTGCGACAGGGCATAGGTCGGCATAAAGGCGCCCGAGCCCACCTTCACGTCCATCACCAGCGCATCCAGCCCTTCCGCCAGCTTCTTGGCCAGAATGGAGGCGGTGATCAGCGGGATCGAATCCACGGTGGCGGTGATATCGCGGGTGGCGTAGAAACGTTTGTCCGCCGGCGCCAGCGAGCTGGTCTGGCCGATGATCGCCACGCCGACGTCCTGAATAATTTTGCGGAAGGCGTTATCGTCCGGGAAAATATTGAAGCCCGGAATGGCTTCCAGCTTGTCCAGCGTGCCGCCGGTATGCCCCAGGCCGCGGCCGGAGATCATCGGCACATAGCCGCCGCAGGCCGCCACCATCGGGCCGAGCATCAGCGAGGTCACGTCGCCCACGCCGCCGGTCGAATGCTTGTCGACGATAGGGCCGTTCAGCGCCAGGCTCTTCCAGTCCAGCACGGTGCCGGAATCGCGCATCGCCATGGTGAGCGCCACGCGCTCCGGCATGCTCATGTCATGGAAATAAATGGTCATCGCCAGCGCGGCGATCTGTCCTTCCGACACCACGTTGTCGCGAATGCCGTTGATGAAGAAGCGGATTTCCGCTTCGCTTAACGGCTGGCCGTCGCGTTTCTTACGAATAATTTCTTGAGCCAGGAACAAGGCATCCCCCTGTGTCGCCGAGAGTCGGTGCAGACGGGCGCGCCTGGCGCCCGCCAACGAAATCGATCAGTAACCGCCGCCGGCGGTCTGGGTCTGGTGGCCCAGCGCGGTCAGCAAGCTGGCCAGCAGGCTGGAAGCGCCAAAGCGGAAATGCCGCGCGTCGGCCCACCCCTCGCCCAGAATACGATCGGCAAGTTGCAGATAATGCAGCGCGTCTTCCGCGGTGCGCACGCCGCCGGCCGGCTTGAAGCCCACGGTCTTCGCCACGCCCATATCGCGGATCACCGACATCATCAGCTCGGCGCTCTCCAGGGTGGCGTTGACCGGCACCTTGCCGGTGGAGGTCTTGATAAAGTCAGCCCCGGCCTTGATGGCGATCTCGGACGCTTTGCGGATCAGATCGGCCTGCTTCAGCTCACCGGTTTCGACGATCACTTTCAGCAGCACGTTGGCCGCCTGGCATGCCTGCTTGCACTGTTTCACCAGCTCGAAACCGACCTGTTCGTTGCCGGCGATCAGCGCGCGGTAAGGGAACACCACGTCCACTTCATCCGCGCCATAGGCGATGGCCGCGCGGGTTTCCGCCAGCGCGATGTCGATATCGTCGTTGCCATGCGGGAAGTTGGTCACGGTGGCGATACGGATGTCCGGCGTGCCTTGCTCGCGCAGCGCCTTACGCGCCACCGGGATAAAACGCGGGTAGATGCAGATGGCCGCCGTGTGGCCGGCCGGGCTGTTGGCCTGACGACAGAGGGCGATCACTTTCTCGTCGGTGTCATCATCATTCAGCGTGGTTAAATCCATCAAGTTCAGCGCACGTTGCGCTGCTGCGGTTAATTCGGTCATAAAACTCTCCAACTGAGTACCTGGGTGTTGGCGAGCGGACTTGGTTCCATGAAGATAGCGCAGGGGAACGGCGTTCCCGCGGCGGCAACTGAGATCCTTCTCACCGCACATGGCCACCCGCCTTGCGGCCGGCCAGTAATAGCTATTTGAACACGAATGCCGAGGGCGATTCGCGTTCATCGTCACACTATATGAAATAGCACTGTAACAGACCGGAATTATATGTGAAGAACATCACAAAATAACGCGATATCGTTCACAAATTCGCTAAAGAAGCGGCTGAAGATCGCGGGTGCGACAAACACCCACGTTGCTTAGAGTATAGGCGGAGTCCCGCGATCGGTCGCGCCGTCGCGGGCTCCGTGAAGGCTTACAGCGCCAGGAAGAAACCGGCGATGGTGGCGCTCATCAGGTTGGACAGCGTGCCCGCCGCCACGGCTTTCAGACCGAAGCGCGCGATGTCATGGCGACGGTTGGGCGCCATGCTGCCCAAACCGCCCAGCAGGATCGCCACCGAGGAGAGGTTGGCGAAACCGCACAGTGCAAAGGAGATGATCGCCTTGGTGTGCGTTGACAGCACCTGCAGGCCTTCCGCCGCCACCACATCGTCCGGGCGCAGATAGGCGCCGAAGTTCATGTAGGCGACAAACTCGTTGACGATGATCTTCTGGCCGATAAACGAACCGGCGGTCATCGCTTCACTCCACGGCACGCCGATCAGGAAGGCGATCGGTGAGAACACCCAACCGAGGATCAGTTCGAGCGACAGCTGCGGGTAATCGAACCAGCCGCCGATGCCGCCGAGAATGCCGTTGAGCAAGGCGATCAGCGCGATAAACGCCAACAGCATCGCACCGACGTTCAGCGCCAGCTGCATGCCGGAGGCCGCGCCGGAAGCCGCCGCGTCGATCACGTTGGCCGGACGCTCTTCTTCGGCGATCAGCTTCATCGCATCGTCTTTATCGTGGGTCTGCTCGGTTTCCGGCACCATCAGCTTGGCGAACAGCAGCCCGCCCGGCGCGGCCATGAAGGACGCGGCGATCAGGTATTCCAACGGTACGCCCATCTGCGCGTACCCCGCCAACACCGAACCGGCCACCGAGGCCAGGCCGCCGCACATCACGGCGAACAGTTCTGACTGGCTCATGGTGGCGATATACGGGCGCACCACCAGCGGCGCTTCGGTCTGGCCAACGAAAATGTTGGCGGTCGCCGACAGCGATTCGGTGCGCGAGGTGCCCAGCAGCTTGTGCAGGCCGCCGCCCAGCACGCGGATCACCAACTGCATGATGCCGAGGTAGTACAGCACCGCAATCAGCGAGGAGAAGAACACGATCACCGGCAGAACGCGCAGCGCGAACACGAAGCCGCCGCCGCCGAACACTTCGAACATCTTGTCGGACACCAGCCCGCCGAAGATGAACGAAATGCCCTGATTGCCGTAGGCGATAACGTTTGCCACGCCGTTAGACATACTGCCGAGGATGCTGCGGCCCAGCGGCACGTAGAGCACCAGCGCGCCGATGCCGATCTGAATGATGAACGCCCACACGACGGTGCGCAATTTGATGGCCCGGCGGTTGCTGGAGAGCAGCACCGCAATGGCGATCAGCACCGCCATGCCAACCAGACTCATGATGAGTTGCATGCAAAGTTTCCCTGTTGCAAAAAATAAAATACATCCCTGCTCATGAAGAGAGGTCTGCTATTGGAGAGTTTCGGGGGGATTATACTGAGCGAGGTCACCCTCGCACCGATTTATGTCACAAATGTATACAACGAGACGCAAATGAAAATCTTATAACGTGATACAAGTCACGTTATGTTGACTTCAATTTGGCATGGCGAACAGCGTTTGGGTATTGCGTTGCAGGTGGGCGGCGATCTCGTCGGCCGGCTCCGGCCGCAGTTCACACAGCGTCTGAAACACCTCGGCGGCGCGCTCGGGGCGATTCGGTTGCCCCTGATAGCCGGCCAGCGGCATGTCCGGCGCATCGGTCTCCAGCAGCAACGCCTCTAGCGGCAGCTGCGCCATCACGCCGCGCGTTTTCTGCGCCCGCTCATAAGTGATGGTGCCGCCCACGCCGATGTAATAGCCGAGGCGAATAAACGCCTGCGCCTGCGACAGGCTGCCGGCAAAGCCGTGCACCACACCGCGACGCGGCAGTTGCATGCGCCGCAGCGCGGCGGCCAACTGATCGTGGGTGCGGCGCGAATGCAGGATCACCGGCAGGTCATATTGTTTCGCCAGCTTCAACTGGGCCAGCAGCAGGCTTTGCTGCCGCTCGAACTGTGGGTTGTCCATATACAGATCGAGCCCGATCTCCCCCACCGCCACCAGCTTGTGCGGCCGCTCGGCCAACAGCATCGCCAGCTGTTCCAGCTGCGGCTCATGATGCTGCGCGATATATAGCGGGTGCAGACCCAGCGCGGCGAACAGCGGCGCGTGATCCTGCGCCAGCCGCAACACCCGCGCGAAGCGATCGGCAGTGACCGTCGGGACGATGATGCGCTGCACGCCGGCGCTTGCCGCCCGCGCCAGGCTCTCGGCTTCATGCCCGGTAAAGGGCGGAAAATCGAAATGGCAGTGGGTGTCAGTAAAGGCGTAACTCACAGCGCTCCCCCTTCACCCGGCGGCAGATCGCCCGGCAGGATGATTTTCGGCGCCGCTACCGCCGCCTCCGGCTGCGCCGCCCGCTCGGTGGGCATGGCGATGTCGGTCACGATCGGCGAAGGCATTCTGACGTTCTCCGGCTGGATCAGGCGGCGCGACAACGCTTTTCGCACCTTGATGCCGTCGGGCTCCGGCTGTGCCATCCACTGGCCGACGGTGGCCAGAAAGTAGCGGCCACAGCGGCGCCCCAGGTGATAATCCTGATTGAGCGCTCCCAATCGGCTGCCCAGCGCATTGCTGGCCAGCGGCTTCGGCGGGAAGATCTCGAAGATGCGCAGCTTGCCCGGCGGCTTTTCGATAAAGCGCTGGATGCGGTGATAGCTTTGCTCGTGATGCTGCAGGATGCGCACCATCTGCTGCAGGCTGCTGTCGCTCAGCCAATGCTCCATGCGCTTCATCCACTGCGGGGTGTAGTACATCTGCGAAGGCACGGTGCGGATCACCACGATAGTGTCAGCGCCGCGGCGATAGGCCTCTTCCACCGGGATCGCATCACTGATGCCGCCGTCCTGATAGCTGACGCCGTCCAGCTCCACGCCCTGGCGATAGAAGCCGGGAATGGCGCTGGATGCCTTGATGGCCGGCAGCCAGCGTTCGCGCTGCGCAGGCAGATAGGTCGGCTCGAAATCGTCGCTGCGGCAGGCGCACAGTAAGAATTCGCGCCCGTCGGTAAAATGCTGTTCCGCCACGTCCATCGCCAGCGGCATCTGCGCCGCTGCCGTATCGACCAACCAATCGAGATCGATGAGATGCCCGCCGCGCACGAAGCGCAGCGGATTGAAGAACTGTGCCGAAGTGGTGTAACGGGTGATCACCCGGCGCGCGTAGCCCATCTGCCCGCAGATATAGGCAGACAGATTCTGGGCGCCGGCCGACGTGCCGATCAACAGATCGAAAGGGTTAAAGCCGGCGCGCTGAAACTCGTCCAGCACGCCGGCGGTGAAAATGCCGCGCTGGCCGCCGCCTTCGCAGACCAGCGCCATTTTGCCTGGCCGAAAGGGTTTAGACGCCAGCGGTTCTATATTGCCGAGCGTGATGGGTATTCTGTATCCCAACTTGGCATCCTCAGTGAGACGTTTTCTCCGAGGATACCGCGTCTCGCTCTCTTCCGTAATCCTCTTGCAGTACGCCGGCGAGGAAATCGTTGCTGCCGGCCAGCCAGGCGCAATCGCTGCCGGACCATTCGGCCCACGCCTGCCATACCTGGCCTTTCAGCTGTTTCCAGCGCCCGACGATGATGTCGCTGTTCATGTCCGGCCCTCCCCGACGTGAGAAAAGGAGTTAAGCTTTGTTACAGTTTACGGGAAAATGCCGGCCGGCTAAGGGCGCCGGCGGCCGGTGAACAGGCTGACCAGGAACAGGATGATGCCGACAACGAACACGATTTTAGCCGCCCAGGCGGCGGTGCCCGCCAGCGAACCGAACCCCAGTGCCGCAGCGATAAGCGCGATAACTAAAAAGATAATGCCCCAACGAAACATAAGCTTCTCCTTACCATTGTGAAAAAATTCGCTGCCGTCTACCGCCCCGACAACGGGACATCGACGGCAAATCAGTTTCTTTTTTTGGTGGTACACGTCGGGCCGCCTTGACGGCCCGACAGATGCGGCTTGTTGTTACTTGTTACGGGCGCCTGGCAGAATTACTGCTTAACCACCAGGTCGTTTTTCACGCTTTTCACGCCATCGATAGCCTTGGCGATGCTTTCGGCACGCTCAGACTGCGCCTGCGTTTTCACTTCACCGGAAAGCTGCACCACGCCATCGGTGGTTTCCACTTTCACATTGCGCGACGGCACGATGTCATCAGCCAGCAGCTTGGCTTTCAGCTCACTGGTGGTGGCGGTGTCGCCGGCATACGATTTGATCGATTGGTTGGCTTCATCTTTCACGTGCAGCTTGTCGCTAACGGTTTTGACGCCTTCCACCTTGCCGGCAACCGCAACTGCATGCTCCGCCTGCGCCTGGCTGCCGACAAACCCGCTCAGGATCACGGTGCCTTTTTCGGTTTTCACCGAAATGTCAGTGCTTTTGATGGTCTTATCGTCCACCAACGCACTTTTAACTTTAGCCGTTATCGCGCTGTCATCCATGTAACCGTCAACTTTTTTCATGGAGCTATCGATTTTGGCACCGGCACTGTCCGCGGCGTTAGACGCCTTGTTGAGCAGACTGTCTTCGGCTAGCGCAGTGCCGCTCACCAAAGCAGAACCCAAAACAACAGCCATCAGCGAGTGTGCAAATTTGGTCTTTTTCATCGATCTCTTCCTTTTGTTGGGGGCCCGCAGCGCCAGAGTGCCGGAACCCTTCAGCCACCTTCACGCGGCCTCTCGGTAAATACTTCATCATCGCTATACGATTAAGCGTTCACGACAGGAGTATTGCAACGGCCGTGCCAACTCAAAAAACACTTTAAAAATCAAAGAAAAAAATCCAGAAGTCGGATTTTTAGCCAAAAAACTGTCGTCTATTGGCGACAGGCTAAGTTACACAAAACTGAAATATAGCTATCTCATTGATATTTAAAGATACTGACTGTCTCCTATCGGCAACACATCAGAATAACTCACCAAACAAGCAACGTATTACAGTGATTTACTCTCAAGCAATGTGCGGACATCTCGTTAAAGATAGACCATCAGACGGAAAACGCAGGCCGAACGAACATCGCCTGGCGATAACGGTTTGCAGGATAAAATATGAGGAAGATTTATTAATTAGCGCAGTGAGGATAGGAGAAGCATGCAGGGCGCACTGGGCGCCCTGCAGAATTATCAGTGTTCGCGGGTTTTGCGGAAGGTCACGTCAGGATAGCGTTCCTGCGTCAGGTTGAGGTTCACCATGGTCGGCGCGATGTAGGACAGGTTGTCCCCACCGTCCAGCGCCAGGTTGATCTCGTTCTTGCGCTTGAACTCTTCGAACTTCTTCACGTCGTCGCACTCGACCCAGCGTGCCGTCGACACGTTGACCGACTCATACAGCGCTTCCACGTTGTACTCACTCTTCAAACGCGCCACGACCACGTCGAACTGCAGCACGCCGACCGCACCGACGATCAGATCGTTGTTGGCGATCGGGCGGAACACCTGCACCGCGCCCTCTTCGGACAGCTGCACCAACCCCTTCAACAGCTGTTTCTGCTTCAGCGGATCGCGCAGGCGAATGCGGCGGAACAGTTCCGGCGCGAAGTTCGGGATGCCGGTGAACTTCATGTCTTCGCCCTGGGTGAAGGTATCGCCGATCTGAATGGTGCCGTGGTTGTGCAGACCGATGATGTCGCCCGGGTAGGCTTCTTCCACGTGCGAACGGTCACCGGCCATAAAGGTCAGCGCGTCGGAGATCACCACGTCTTTGCCGGTGCGCACCTGGCGCAGCTTCATGCCTTTCTCGTAACGGCCGGACACCACGCGCATAAAGGCCACGCGGTCGCGGTGCTTCGGATCCATGTTGGCCTGGATCTTGAACACGAAACCGGTGAATTTCTCTTCCGCCGCCGTTACTTCACGGGTGTCGGTTTTACGCGGCATCGGCGCCGGCGCCCAGGCCACCAGGCCGTCCAGCATATGATCCACGCCGAAGTTGCCGAGTGCGGTACCGAAGAACACCGGCGTCAGCTCGCCGCTCAGGAAGGCCTCCTGATCGAACTCGTGGGAAGCGCCCTGCACCAGTTCCAACTCATCGCGCAGCTGCGCCGCCAGATCTTCGCCCACGGCGATATCCAGTTCCGGGTTGTTCAGGCCTTTGACGATGCGCACTTCCTGAATGGTGTGGCCTTTACCGGTCTGGTACAGGTAGGTTTCATCCTTGTACAGGTGGTAAACGCCTTTGAACAGCTTGCCGCAGCCGATCGGCCAGGTGATAGGCGAACAGGCGATCTTCAGTTCGCGCTCGACTTCGTCCATCACCTCCATCGGATCGCGGATGTCGCGGTCCAGCTTGTTCATGAAGGTCAGGATCGGCGTGTCGCGCAGACGGGTAACTTCCATCAGCTTGCGGGTACGATCCTCAACGCCCTTGGCGGCGTCGATCACCATCAGACAGCAGTCGACGGCGGTCAGGGTGCGATACGTATCTTCGGAGAAGTCTTCGTGCCCCGGGGTATCCAGCAGGTTGACCAGGCTGTCGCGATACGGGAACTGCATCACCGAGGTGGTGATCGAGATCCCACGCTGCTTTTCCATTTCCATCCAGTCGGATTTGGCGTGCTGGCTGGAGCCGCGGCCTTTTACCGTACCGGCGGTCTGGATCGCCTGTCCGAACAGCAGCACTTTTTCGGTAATGGTGGTTTTACCGGCATCGGGGTGCGAGATGATGGCGAAAGTTCTTCTTTTGGAGACTTCGCGGGCAAATTCACTAGGAGACATGGTTTTCAGGTTCTACGGTTAGTCCGCCCTGCGACATCATCAGAACGCGCCGATCGCGGCGCCGGGCAAAGCGGTGAATAAAAGATAACAGCCGGGCATTTTCGCCGATTTGCCAACCGGTGACAATCAATGCTTTTTCCGGCCGGGCTGATTACCCCAGCGGCAGCGCCATCACGATCGCGTCTTCGCGGCCGTGGGCGCTCGGGTAATAATTGCGGCGCACGGTGACCTCGTTGAAACCGAGATCTTCATACAGCGCGATCGCCGCCTGGTTGGAAGCACGCACCTCCAGCCACAGCGTAACCACGCCGCGGCTCTCCAGCTGTTCGATCACCGCGTTGAGCAGCAGGCGGCCAAAGCCCCGGCGCTGATACTGCGGATGGATGGCGATGTTGAACAGCGTGGCTTCGTCCAGCACGATCTGCGTGATGGCGAACCCCGCCATCGCCCCGTCGGCGCTCAGCTTCAGGTTAAGGTAGCGATCGCCCTGATTGCTGGCGAAGGTGGTTTCCGTCCAGGGAAAAGCGTGGCTGGCTTGCTCAATGGTGAAGGCCGTGGCCAGATCGGCCGCCGTCAGGGTAGAAATCGTGTTCATGATGACAAATCTGCTGCCAGAGGGCGCGTTTGGCCCCCGCGTCTTGGGAAAGCTCGGCCAGCGCCGGGCTGTGTAGCTGCGCGCCGGCGACCGCGAGCGGTTCCGCCACGCCCAGCCGCCAACTGTTGCATGCGGTCTCTTCAGGCAGCATCGCCGCCTGTTCCGGCGTCAGGCTGTAAGTTTGCGCCGGCGTCAGCCCCAGGCTGTGCAGCACGTCGCAAAACAGCGGATCGTCGGGTGCGGGCAGCGTCTGCGCCACCACCAGCAGGCGCGCCTCGGGCGGCAGACTGACTGCCACTTCGCCCTGCAACACGCTCGGGCGGCGCAATGTCCACTGCGTAATACCCAGTTGTTGTAACAGCCAGTCGCGTTTTGATGCCATGCCGATTCCTACCCGTTGTGGTGCGCCATGCCTGCCATGCGCCGCGCTATGCTAACAAACCCGCGCAGCCCGCGCCAACAAACCCGTCGAACATATCGCCACAAAGCTCTATAATCCCCGGTCTCATTTCCAGGAGCCAATATCTGATGTCTGCATTAACCCCCGCCAGTGAAGTCATGCTGCGCCACAGTGATGAATTTATCGAACGCCGCGTGCTGTTTGCCGGCGACCTGCAGGACAGCCTGCCGGCCCAATTCGAGGCCGCGGACGTGCGCGTCCACACTCAGCAATACCATCACTGGCAGTTACTGAACCGGACGATGGGCGATAACGTGCAGTTCGGTTTGACCGTCGATCCCGCTTTCGTCGCCGACTGCGACACGCTGGTTTACTACTGGCCGAAGAGCAAGCAGGAAGCGCAATTCCAGCTGTGCAACCTCCTGGCGCTGCTGCCGGTGGGCGCGGACGTGTTCGTGGTCGGTGAAAACCGCAGCGGCGTGCGCAGCGCCGAGCCAACGCTGGAAGGCCATGCCACGCTGGTGAAAATCGACAGTGCGCGCCGCTGCGGCCTGTATCATGGCCGCCTGGACGCGCAGACCGAGTTCGACCTGAACGACTGGTGGGACAGCTATCAGCTGCACGATCTGGAAGTGAAAACGCTGCCGGGCGTGTTCAGCCGCGACGGTCTGGACGTCGGCAGCTCGCTGCTGCTGTCGACGCTGGAAAAACACATGAAAGGCAAGGTGCTGGACATCGGCTGCGGCGCCGGCGTCATGGCCTCGGTAATGTCCAAGCTGTCGCCGAAGGTGAAACTGACCCTCAGCGACGTCAACGCCGCCGCGGTGGAATCCAGCCGCGCAACGCTGGCCGCCAACGGCATCGAAGGCGAAGTGATCGTCAGCAACGTTTACTCCGACATCACCGGCCGTTTCGACATGATCATCTCCAACCCGCCGTTCCACGACGGGCTGCAGACCAGCCTGACCGCTGCTGAAACCCTGATCCGCGGCGCGGTGAAGCACCTGCCGATCGGCGGCAGGCTGCGCATCGTCGCCAACGCCTTCCTGCCGTACCCGGACATTCTGGACGCCACCTTCGGCAGCCATGAAGTGCTGGCGCAGAACGGCCGCTTCAAGGTGTATCAGGCCACCGTCGGCCGCCCGCCGCGCGCGCCGAAGAAGAAATAATTCGCCGTTGGCGGAAAACGACAGAGCGCGGCCTGAGGCCGCGCTTTTTTTAGCCGTTGATATAGGTCATCGACTCGGCGCCGTAGCGTTCGCCGGCCGCCGCACTCAGTGGGAACACCGCGTCGATCGCCGCCAGCTCAGCCGCGCTCAGCGTTATCTCCGCCGCCGCGACGTTCTCTTCCAGGTAGCGACGGCGTTTGGTGCCGGGGATCGGCACGATGTGCTCGCCCTGCGCCAACACCCAGGCCAGCGCCAGCTGCGAAGGTTTGACGCCCTTCTGCGCCGCCAGCTCGCCCACCTTCTCCACCAGCGCCAGGTTGCGGGCGAAGTTTTCCCCCTGGAAACGCGGGTTGCCTCGGCGGAAATCGTCCTCGGCCAGATCCTCCGGCCGCCGGATAGCGCCGGTGAGGAAACCGCGCCCTAACGGGCTGTAAGGCACAAAGCCGATCCCCAGTCGCTCACAGGCCGCCAGCACGCCCTGCTCGGCGTCGCGCGTCCACAGTGAATACTCGGTCTGCAGCGCCGTGATCGGATGTACCTTGTGCGCCCGCTCCAGCGTGGCCACCGACGCCTCACTCAGGCCGATATGGCGGATCTTGCCCTCGCGGATCAGATCCGCCATCGTGCCGACGACGTCTTCGATCGGCACTTGCGGATCGACCCGGTGCTGATAATAAAGATCGATCTCCTCCACGCCCAAGCGCCGCAGGCTGCCCTCGACGGAGCGCCGGATATACTCGGGGCGGCTGCTGACGCCGCGCGCCGAAGGATCCGCCGGATCGCGCAGGATGCCGAACTTGGTGGCCAGGAACACCTGTTGCCGTTTGCCTTTGATCGCTTCCCCCACCAGCGCTTCGTTGGTGTGCGGGCCATACATGTCGGCGGTGTCGAGCAGCGTGACGCCCAGCTCCAGCGCCCGGTGCAGCGTGGCGATGGCTTCCTGCCGATCGGCGCCGGTGGAGTAGAAGTCGCTCATGCCCATGCATCCCAGCCCCAGGGCGGAGACGACGGGACCGTGGGAACCCAGTTTACGTTGTTGCATTGTGCTGCCCTCATGCGGTGAATGGATAACGCAGCAAAGTCTGGTTGTTTACACTACAAAGATAAATAATGCAGATTGCACATCACTGTTCAAAAATCACCAACAATCCGGAGTGGACATGGATCAGGTTCAAGCCATGCGCATTTTTACCCGCATCGTCGAACTGGGCAGCTTCAGCCGGGCGGCCGAACGCCTGCAGCTGCCGCGCGCCACGGTCAGCAACGCGTTAAAACGGCTGGAGCAGCGGCTGGGCGTTCGCCTGCTGATCCGCACCACCCGCCAGGTACAGGTGACCAGCGAAGGCAGCCTCTACTATCAACGCTGCGTGCAGTTGCTGGGGGCACTGGAGGAGGCGGACACGCTGTTCAGTCACCATAAGCTGCAGCCGTCCGGCAAGGTGCGCATCGATATGCCCCATTCGCTGGCGCGCCAGATCGTCATTCCGGCGTTGGACGACTTTTACCAGCGTTATCCCGACATCACCCTGGCGCTGGGTGCCAACGACACCCACGTCGATCTGTTGCGCGAAGGCGTTGACTGCGTGCTGCGCGCCTGGGAAACCGAAGACGACAGCCTGGTGGCGCGGCGCATCGCCCAGTTGCCACAGATCACCTGCGCTTCCCCCGCTTACCTGCAGGCCTGCGGCACGCCGCTCGACATCGATAGCCTGGCGCCGCACCGCGCGGTGGGGTATTTTTCGCTGGCCAGCAACCGCGATTACCCGCTGGAGTTCTGCCGCGGCGGCAAGCTGGAACTGCGCGAACTGCCCGCCCGGCTGAGCGTCAGCGGCGCCGACGCCTATATCGCCGGCGCGCGCGCCGGCATGGGATTGATACAGGCGGCGCGCTATTCGCTTGCCCCTTGGCTGGAACAGGGCGAACTGGTGGAAGTATTGACGGACACGCCGCCCCCGCCGATGCCGATTTACATCATGTATCCGCCCGGCCGTTTCCTGGCGCCGCGGGTCAGAGTGTTGATTGATTGGCTGATTTGGCTGTTTGACCAGCAGAAAAGCGGCGATATGGCTGTTTTTCCAGCAAACGCCCGCAAAGCGGGGAAATAACTGTTGACGTGTCCGCCAAAATCTCTAGAATTCGCCTCCGTGGTAACGTTACTCCGGTAATGTTTCTGGTACGCGAAGGTGGCGGAATTGGTAGACGCGCTAGCTTCAGGTGTTAGTGTCCTTACGGACGTGAGGGTTCAAGTCCCTCTCTTCGCACCAAATAACCACATGATTTATATTGCACTCAGCATCGATGCGAAGGTGGCGGAATTGGTAGACGCGCTAGCTTCAGGTGTTAGTGTTCTTACGGACGTGAGGGTTCAAGTCCCTCTCTTCGCACCACGCTGGCGACGTAATATAAATCAAAGCAACAACATCGACTGTGCGAAGGTGGCGGAATTGGTAGACGCGCTAGCTTCAGGTGTTAGTGTCCTTACGGACGTGAGGGTTCAAGTCCCTCTCTTCGCACCAATTGATGTTCTCTCCGGTAGTCTCCCCGAAAAAATCCCAACGCATTGATGAACAACACGCTTAAGCGTGGTTTTACCGTTTCCAGCGTTTACGCGAAGCTGAAGTTTAGGCTGACAGCCGCCAGGCCGCCCGCCAGCGCCATACAGGAAGGCAGCAGCAGATAGTGGCGCAGCCGGCTGTTGAACAGCATCACCAGCGTGGCCAACATCGCTATCACGATCAGGGTGCGCAACTGCAGCATATCCAGGTTGATCAGGGCCAACAGCGGCATCAACGCACAAGGCAGCAAAACGCCCCAGGCGCTGGCCAGGCGATCGCCGAGGCACCAACTGACGCCCCACAGTCCGCACGCGGCAATCATGGCAGTGAGCATGACAACCCTCCTCAAGTGATAATGATAACCAATATCATATAACACTTTTTTGGCCGCCGCATCATTTTCACTGCGCTGACCAAACTCAGATGACACCAGCAGGAAAAAATGATAATTTGACATAAGAAAATTCCTAGTCCTGTTTGCATGATAATAATCACAATCCTCAACCATGCAATTCAAGTGGATATTCGCGCCAAGGGAATGCTTCTCAACCTTAATTATTCGACAGAACGACTTTGCAAAGAGTGACCTCCGTATGAACGCCCGTTCTTATCAGGAATTACTGAACAGCAAGCAGCGCCTGGCATTATTTCTTTTTCTGATAATGAATGCCGCCTCTTCCGTATTTACATTATTGTTCCCTTTTAGGGATACGCCCGCATTTACCCTACCTTTATTATGTATACCGCTATTTTGTCTGGTAGCAGCGCTATTTTCTCTGCAAACGCCACGTAAATATTTGTGCAAACTCAACCTGTTCTCCAGCGTGCTTGGCCTGCTGTGGGCCGCACATATTTACGTTAAAAGTCAATATTGCTTGCCGAATAACCAAGATTTTTTATTAATTAGTTTGTTCAGCATCTTTTTTATCAGCGCTATTTCTCTGACGGATAACTTTACCGCCTTTTGTTTACACGCCGTGCCTTCCGCAATGGTGATCCTGGCTTTAGACGGCATGCATAATACCCTGCGGATATTATTCACCACGCTATTACCTATTATCGCTTTCTCCATTCATCACCTGATGTTGAAACGCAGTGAAATCTTTACCCACGCGCTGGTGGCCAACCTGTATAACGAGCGGGACAAATTCAATAATTTGAGCATGCTCGATCCCCTGACCGGCCTTTATAACCGGCGTGGCCTGGAAAATAAGATCACTATGCTGCTGGAACCGCAAACCGGCCGCCACTACGTGCTGCTGCTGGATATCGACCACTTCAAGGTCTACAACGACAGCTACGGCCACGCCATGGGCGACCGGGCTCTGGTGCAGGTAGCGGTCGCCATTCGCGATGCGGTGCGTTCGCGCGACATCGTGGTGCGTTACGGCGGGGAAGAGTTTTTGGTGCTGCTGACCAACGTGCACGAAGGCTATGCGGCGCAGCTGGCCGAACGGGTGCGTCAACGCGTGGCGGAGCTGAACATCCCGCACGGCGCCAGTCCGCAGCACAGCGGCACGCTGACGCTCAGCGCCGGCATCTCCGCGCTGGAAAAACTGGACGTCGAATCGGCGATAGGCGCGGCCGACGCCGCGCTCTATCTGGCGAAGCACAGCGGCCGCAACAATATTCAGCTGGCGCAAAACGTCGAGCCCGCCGCCGTTCACCCTTAAGCCGCCGCCGTAACGGCGCGGCGGCTGACATCAACACTTATACGGCTATACGGCGGTGGAACGCAGCCCGTTCAGCAACAGATTCAAACTGACCAAGGCTTGTTCCAGCCCCACGTCTTTTTCCGGATGATGGGCGACCCACAGCGCGGCATCCATCAGGCCGCCGTTGATTAAATGCGCCAGCGATTCCGGCTCGGCGACGGCGATGCGCCGCTGCGCCATCAAGGCCTGCAATGCACCCGTCATCCAGCTGATACACGCCAGCTTGCTGGCCCGCAGATATTCAGCTCCCAGCACCGAAGGTGAATCACGCAACAGAATGCGTTGCGCTTGCGGCTCCGTCATCATGATCAGATAACCGCGGCAACGCGCCGCAAAAGCCTCCCAGTCATCCGCAGTACTCGCGGTTATGTCAGCCAGATGCGCATCCATCTCCGCGTCTATCGCCTGCACCACCGCCAGGAACAGCCCCTTTTTATCGCCAAAATGGTGATAGAGCGCGCCGCGCGTCAGGCCGGCCTGGGCGGTGAGATCATCCATCACCGTCTCGGCATACCCCACGCTGCCAAACTGCCGGCGGGCCGCCGCCACCAGCTTTTGTCGGGTTTCTTCAATCATTTCGGTGCGCGCTTTACGTGCCATGGGTCCACTCCGCCTCGTTATTGATGACGTTATAATTGACATACGCCATGTATGTCAATTAACGTAACATACGTGGCGTATGTCAATGATGGACATTGAGCGAATACCGAGCCGCCAACATTCCGGAGCCCTTTCCATGGCAAATCCTTATTTCAAACTGTTCAACGCCCCGGGCAGCAAGGCGTTTTCCTCTGCCGGGCTGATCGCGCGCCTGCCGGTCTCGATGACCGGTATCGGCATCATCACCATGCTCTCGCAGGTACGCGGTTCCTATTGGCTGGCGGGCGCGGTGGCAGCGACGTTCGCCTTTTCCATGGCGCTGCTTGCGCCGCAAATCGCGCGCGCGGCGGATCGTCACGGCCAAAGCCGCGTGTTGCCGTATGCCACCGGGATCAGCGCGATCGCCCTCTTGCTGCTGTTGCTCTGCACCCACTATCGGGCACCGGACTGGACTCTGTTTGTCTTCGCCGCGCTCGCGGGCGGCATGCCCAGCATCTCCGCGATGGTCAGGGCCCGCTGGAGCGAAATTTATCGCGGCACGCCACAGCTGCACACGGCATTTTCATTCGAGTCCGTATTGGACGAGGTGGCCTTTATCGTCGGCCCACCGATCGCCGTGGGGCTTAGCGTTTCACTCTTCCCAGAGGCCGGCCCTCTGGTGGCCGCGCTGCTTCTGGTGGCGGGCGTTGGGGCATTCGCCGCGCAAAAAAGCACCCAGCCCCCGGTTTACGCCCACAATAACCAGCGGCAGCGCGCCATCCTGACCATGCCGTCGATGCAGATCCTGGTGCTGGCGCTGATCGCCCTCGGCACCATCGTCGGCACCGTGGACGTCATCAGCGTGGCCTTCGCCGAGCAGCAAGGGCAGCCGGCCGCCGCCAGCATCGTACTGTCGGTTTACGCGTTCGGCTCCTGCCTGGCCGGGCTGATTTTCGGCGCAATGAAGATCCCCGTCCCCTTGCCTCGTCTGTTCTTATACGCGGCGTTCGCCACCGCTTTCACCACCTTGCCGCTGCTGTGGGTGCACAATGTCTTAACGCTGGCGGCGGCGATGTTTGTCGCCGGATTGTTTTTTGCGCCGACCATGATCGTTGCCATGGGGCTGGTTGAAAACATCGTGCCGCCCTCCCGGCTGACGGAAGGATTGACCTGGATGGTCACCGGCCTGGGGATAGGCGTGGCACTCGGCGCCGCATTGGCGGGCCTGGCGATCGACGCTGCGGGGATAACGGCCGGCTTTGGCGTCACGCTCACGGCCGGCCTGGTCGTACTGCTGGTGGCGGCCGGCGGCTACCGCTTAATGCAGCGAACGCTGGCCTTGAAAGCGGCGTGAATCGCCCGCGCTAAGCGGTTTCCCAAATCGCCTTGCCCTGCCAGCGCCGTTCGATCGCCGTCAGAAACAGTTTCACCTTGGGGGAGAGATGGCGCCGGCTGGGATAGACGGCGCAGATCGGCGGCCCCGGGCGACAATAGCGCTCCAGCACCGGCACCAGCGTGCCGGCCGCAATCTGCTCGCCGACCAGAAACGCCCCCACTTGGCACAGACCCGCCCCGGCGACGGCCGCATCCCGCAAGGCCTCGACGTTGTTGAAACGCATCCGGCCGCGCACCGGCTGTTCGTGCAGCTGGCCGTTGACCAAATAGCGCCAGGGCGCCGGCAGCCCCTGATGGCTGAAAACCAGCGTCTCGTGATCGCCCAACGCCTCCGGTTTTGCAGGCGTACCGTGCCGCGCCAGATAGTCCGGCGCCGCGCAGGTGATCAGGCGATGCGGCGCGAGCACTCGCCGCACCAGCCGGCTGTCGTCGCTGCCGCCGACCCGGATAGCTACGTCGATGCCGTCGCGCACCAGATCGCTGTACTCATCGGAGAAGCTGACGTCGGCGTCCACCTCCGGCCACTGTGCCAAAAACTCCCGTAAAATCGGCAGGATATGCAACCGCCCCAGCGAGACCGGCAGATCCAACCGCAGCCGCCCGCGCGGGGTTTGCCGCCGCGTATTGAGCGCCGTTTCCGCCTCTTCGGCCTGCGACAGGATGCGCTGCGCATACTCGTAAAACACCGCGCCGTCTTCGGTCAGGCTGACGCTGCGCGTGGTGCGCTGCAGCAGCCGGGTCGCCAATCGCTCCTCCAATCGGTTCACGCATTTGCCCGCCGCCGATCGGGAGATGCCCAGCCTCTCGGCCGCCAGCGTGAAGCTGCAGGCGTCGGCGACGCGGATGAACACCAGCAGGTCTGTCAGGTTATCCAACGGCATAGACGGTAAATTAGCCACGATTTGTCCCCAATGTTGCGCAATCAGGCCAGTTTATCAGCCATTTTGGCGCGGATACACTGAGGTTATTCATCTGTTGGGAGGATCCTTATGAATGCCTTACACGCCGACGGCGGCGCAAAACCCTGGCTGGCGACCTTCGCGGTCGGCCTGTCCACCTTTACCGTCGTCACCGCAGAAATGCTGCCCGTCGGGCTGCTGACTCCGATCGTCAGCACCTTGAACGCATCGATAGGCCGTGCCGGGCTGCTAATTTCCCTGCCGGCCCTGTTCGCCGCGCTGTTCGCCCCGCTGGTGGTGCTGGGCGCCCGGCGCACGGATCGCCGCAGCCTGTTGGTGGGCTTTCTGCTGCTGCTGATCGCCGCCAACCTGCTGGCCGCCGCTGCCACCTCCCTGGCCCTGCTGTTCGCCGCGCGCACCTTGCTGGGCTTTTGCATCGGCGGTATCTGGGCCATCGCCGGCGGGTTGGCGGAACGCCTGGTGCCGCCGGCCTCCGTCGGATTGGCGCTGTCCGTCATCTTCGGCGGCGTAGCGGCGGCCTCGGTGTTCGGCGTGCCACTCGGGGTGTTCCTCGGCGAAGCGCTGGGTTGGCGCATGGCGTTTCTGGCCGTCGCCGTCCTGGCGGCGCTGACCCTGCTGTTGCTGCTGTGCGTGCTGCCGTCGCTGCCGGTCACGCAGGCGATAAGCTGGCGGTCGTTCACCGCGCAGCGCGCGAATCGCCGACTGCTCCTCGGACTGCTGCTGACGTTTCTGCTGGTCGCCGGCCACTTTATGGCTTACACCTTTGTCCGCCCGCTGTTGCAGACGGTCGCCGGCATCGAGGGCCGCTGGGTGGGGCCGCTGCTGTTCGCCTACGGCGTCGCCGGTATCGCCGGGAATTTCATCGCCGGCCAGGCCGCCGCCAAGCGGCTGCGCCGCACCCTGGCGCTGATCGCCCTCGGGCTGGCGCTCGCGGTCCTGCTGCTGCCGCTGCTGGGCCACGCGCCGCTGAGCGGCAGTGCCTTCCTCCTGCTGTGGGGCATCGCCTACGGCGGCGTTTCCGTTTCGCTGATGGCGTGGATGCTCAAGGCGGCCCCCGATGCGGTCGAGGTCGCCTCTTCGCTGTATATCGCGCTGTTTAATCTGGCGATTTCCTGCGGTTCGCTGGCGGGTGGGCTGGTGGTGGATGCCGGAGGCTTGACGATAAACGGCGTGCTGTCCGGCATGGTGCTGCTGCTGGCGTTGACGATCCTGATACGAACCCGCCCGCAGGCGCTGGCAACGGCGGCGAAGGCCGATTCGCCGCCGGGTTGAATCAGGCGCGGCGCTGCCGCAGGCCGTAAACCAGCACCACCGCGAAGCACAGCAGCGGCAGCAGATAAGAGAGCGCGGTGCTGTAACGGTCGGCCAGCGCCCCCATAAAGTACGGCATGATGGCACCACCGACGATCGCCATGATCATAAAGGAGCTGGCGCGCTTGGTGTGTTTACCCAAATTTTTCACCCCCAGGGCGAAAATGGTCGGGAACATGATCGACATAAAGAAGAACACCGCGATCAGCGCCACCACCGATACGCCGTCGACGCTCAGCATCACCACGCCGCACAGCGCGATGTTGATCAGCGCATAGGCCGCCAGCAGCGTCGCCGGTTTGACTCGCCCCATCAGCCAGGTGCTGAAGAAGCGTCCGACCATAAAGCAGATCATGGCGATCGACAGCAGGTAAGAGGCGCTCTGGTTAGACACCTCGCGCCAGTGCTCGGTGGCGTAGTTGATGAAGAACGCCCCGACGCCCACCTGCGCCGCCACGTAGAAGAACTGTGTGATAACCCCGCCGACGAAATGCGGATGCTGCCACAATCCTTGCGCTATCACGCCGTGCACCGGTTTTTCCTCTTCGCGGATCGCCGGCAGCCGTGTGCGGCTGAACAACAGCGCGATCAGCAGCACCAGCGCGGCGATCGCCACATAGGTCATCTTCACCGCGCTCTGATCGCCGCCGCCGGTGGACTGGCTGGCGGAGAAGAACAGCGTGCCGCCGATCAGCGGGCCGATAAACTGCCCGAGGCCGTTGAACGACTGGGCCAGATTCAGCCGCCGTTCGGCGCCCTGCGCATCGCCCAGCACCGTGGCGTACGGGTTGGCCGCCGTTTCCAGGCAGCCCAGGCCGCTGGCGATAACGAACAGCGCGAACAGGAATACGCCGAAGCTGTTGGCCGACGCCGCCGGCACGAACAGCAGCGCCCCCAGCGCATACAGGCACAGCCCGACCAGAATGCCCGCCTTATAGCCCTTGCGATCCATAAAGTACCCGGCGGGCAGCGCCACCAGGAAATAGGCGCCGAAATAGGCCGCCTGCAGCAGCCCCGACTGCGCCTTGGTGACGTGCAACGTCTCCTGAAAATGTTTGTTTAATACGTCCAGCAGGCCATAGGACAGCCCCCACATGAAGAACAGGCTGGTGACCAGGATAAAGGCCCAGCGCAGATTGGCGGTCACGGGGACGCCCGGCTGCGCGGAGGCCGCACTTTTTTCAGCAAGCATGGTGATACCCTCGTATCGTCTGGCGATGATGATGTTGGCGTTATTGCTGTTGCAGAGAGAAAATCCGCGCCATTTCCACCCATTTTTCGCCCTGCGGCGTCCAGGGGGTGGCGGCCTGGTAGTGCCACATCAGCGCTTCCCATCGCTGTACTTCGGGGTTGTTCAGGCTGGCGGCGTCAAAACGCGCGGCGTCAAAATCGGCGCTGACCTCCACGATCATGAACAGCCGGGTGCCCAACCGGTAAATCTCCATGTCCAGAATGCCGTGCTTGCGCAAATGCGCGGCGATGCCCGGCCAGATGCGCTGATGATGCTGCTGGTACTCCGCAATCAGCGCCGGTGAGTCAATCAGATCGAGCGCCTGGCAGAAACGGCGCCGCCCTGCCGCCGCGCCGCTCACGTCAGCGCCCGATCGAGATGCAGGTAGCCGCCGTCCACCGATAGCCACTGCCCGGTGGTATGCGATGACCGCGACGACAGCAGAAACGCCACGGTATCGGCGATCTCCTGCGGCGTAGTCATGCGCTGCCCGAGCGGAATGCGCGCGGTGATTTTCTCCATCTGCCGCTGCGGCTCGGCGAAGGTGTTGAGCCAGCGCTGGTACTGCGGGGTGATCACCTCCGCCGGCACCACCGCGTTCACCCGCACCCCGTCATGGCGCAGCGACACCGCCCATTCGCGCGTCAGCGCCAGCACCGCGCCCTTGGCGGCGGTGTAGCCGCTGGTGCCCCCCTGCCCGCTGAGCGCGGTCTTAGAGGCGATGTTGACGATGGCGCCCCGGCTTTCCTGCAGCGCCGCCTGGCACAGGTGCGCCATCAGGTAGTAGTGCACCAAGTTCTTCTCCAGCGAGCCGACGAACGCTTCACGCCCCGCCTCCAGCCCGACGCCGTCATTGACCCCGGCGTTGTTCACCAGTCCGTCGATGCGGCCGAAGGTCGCCAGCGTCTGGCTGACCGCCCGGCGGCAGGCCGCCTCGTCGCACAATTCGGTGAGGATCACCTCGGTGCGCGGCTGCAGCCGCTGCAAATCGGCCAGCAGCGCCGCCTCCGGCGCGGCGTTGGTGACCAGCACCGGGATCGCCCCCTCCTCGGCCAGCACATGAGCAATCGCCGCGCCGATGCCGGCACCGCCGCCGGTGACCAGCACCACCTTATCTTGCAGATACAGATCCATAACCAGACTCCGTTAAACCGTAAATTCGCCAGGCGGTGCCGCCCCAAATCGCCGCCTGCTCGGCGGCCCCCAGCGTCGACAGCGCCCGTTCGCACAGTTGCACCACCTGGCGGTAGTCGCCGGCCAGCAGGCACACCGGCCAGTCGGAGCCGAACATCAGCCGCTCCGGGCCGAACGCCTCCAGCGCGGCGTCGAAGAACGGCAGCAGTTCTTCCGCCCGCCACCGGCCGCCCGGCGCCTCGGTGATCAGCCCCGATAGCTTGCAGGCCACGTGCGGCAGCGCCGCCAGCGGCCGGATTTGCTGCGCCCAGTGCCGCACGCCGCGCGCGATGTCCGGCTTGCCGAGGTGATCCAGCACCAGCCAGTGTTCGTCATGGCGGGCGGCGAACGCCGCCGCGGCCGCCAGATGCCGATGCGTCACCAGGATCTCGTACACATACCCGGCGCGCTGCAGCGTTTGCATGCCGCGTTCCACCTCCGGCCGCGCCAACCAGGCCGCCGGATCCGCTTCGTCCTGCACCTGATGGCGCACCCCGCGCAGCGCGCTGTAAGGCCGCAAGGCCTCCAGGCGCTGCGCCAGCTGCGGCGCGGCGATATCCAGCCAGCCCACCACGCCGCATACGCCCTCGCTCTGCTCAGCCAGCGCCAGCAGGGTCAGCGTCTCGTCCTCGCTGGGGCGCGCCTGCACCGCCAGCGCGCCGTCGAAACCGTGTTCCTGCAACAGCGGCCGCAGCCGGGGCGGATCGAAATCCTGCCGCAGCACCCGCATCCGCTCGTCGATCCACGGGTAGTGCCGTGGGTGATAGCGCCAGTAGTGCTGATGCGCGTCGATGCGCGGCATGCGATCCTCCCGCCTCACCCGCGGAACCGATACTGCTCGATCGACGACGGATGCATCTCGATCGAATAGCCGGGACGGCTCGGCGGCATGTAGGCCGCGCCGTTGATCACGCAGGGATCGACAAAGTGTTCATGCAAATGATCGACGTACTCGATCACCCGGCCTTCGTGGGTGCCGGCGATGCACAGGTAGTCGATCATCGACAGGTGCTGCACGTACTCGCACAGCCCGACGCCGCCAGCGTGCGGGCAGACCGGCAGCTGGTATTTGGCCGCCATCAGCATCACCGCCAGCACTTCGTTGACGCCGCCGAGACGGCAGGCGTCGATCTGCACCACGTCTACCGCGCCGCGCATGATGAACTGCTTGAACATGATGCGGTTCTGACACATCTCACCGGTGGCCACCTTGACCGGCGCCACCCCTTCGCGGATGCGGCGATGCCCTTCCACGTCGTCCGGGCTGGTCGGCTCTTCGATAAACCAGGGTTTGGCGAACGCCAGATGCTTCACCCACGGAATGGCTTCGTCCACTTCCCACACCTGGTTGGCGTCGATCATCAGCCGGCGATCTGGGCCGATCACCTCGCGGGCGATGCGCACCCGGCGGATGTCGTCTTCCAGATCGCGCCCGACCTTCAGCTTCAGGTAGGAGAAACCGGCGTCGACCGCTTCCTGGCACAGGCGGCGCAGCTTGTCGTCCGGGTAGCCCAGCCAGCCGGCGGAGGTGGTGTAACAGGGATACCCCTCCTGCAGCAGCCGCTCCAGGCGCCGTTCTTTGCCCTCGGCCCGCTGTTTCAGCAGCGCCAGCGCTTCCTGCGGCGTGATGCAGTCGGTGATGTAACGGAAGTCGATGCAGCGCACCAGCTCCTCCGGCGTCATCTCCGCCACCAGCCGCCACACCGGCTTGCCGACCGATTTGGCCCACAGATCCCACACCGCGTTGACCACCGCGCCGGTCGCCAGGTGAATGGCGCCTTTGTCCGGCCCGATCCAGCGCAGCTGGCTGTCGCTGGTGAAGCGCCGCCAGAAGGCGCCCATATCGGCGGCGATCGTCTCCAGCCGCTCACCGACGATCTGATGCTCCAGCGCGCGGATCGCCGCGCAGCAGATCTCGTTGCCGCGGCCGATGGTGAACGTCAGTCCGTGGCCGCTGAGATCCGCGCGATCGGTCTCCAGGATCACGTAGGCGGCGGAATAGTCGGGATCCGGATTCATGGCGTCGGATCCGTCCAGCCCCAGCGACGTGGGGAAACGAATGTCTTCAACCCGCAGTGCGGTAATGGTGGTCATGGCGGCGCTCCCGGTTAAGCCTGTACGGTTTGCTGGCGCTGTTCGCCCAGCCCTTCAATGCCCAGACGCATCGTCTGGCCCGCCCGCAGGTAGATGGGCTGCGGTTTCTGCCCCATGCCGACGCCCGGCGGCGTGCCGGTGGAGATCACGTCGCCCGGCTGCAGGCTCATAAAGCGGCTGAGGTAGCTGACGATCTGCGGAATGCGGAAGATCATGGTGCTGGTGTTGCCGTCCTGATAGCGCTTGCCGTCCACCTCCAGCCACAGGTTCAGGCTGTGCGGATCGGCGATTTCGTCGGCGGTCACCAGCCAGGGGCCGATCGGCCCAAAGGTGTCGCAGCCTTTGCCCTTGTCCCAGGTGCCGCCGCGCTCAATTTGATATTCGCGTTCTGAGACGTCGTTGATCACGCAATAACCGGCGACGTGGCGCATCGCATCCGCTTCGCTGATGTAGCGCCCGCCCAGGCCGATCACCACGCCCAGCTCCACTTCCCAGTCGGTTTTCTGCGATCCGCGCGGGATCTCCACCCGGTCGTAGGGGCCGACCACCGCGCTGGTCCATTTGTTGAACACCACCGGTTCCTCAGGAATGGCCGCACCGGTCTCCGCCGCGTGATCGGCGTAATTCAGGCCGATGCAGATGAACTTGCCGATGCCGCCGACGCAGGCGCCGAGACGCGGCTGCCCCTCGACCAGCGGCAATGCGGCGCTGTCCAGCGTGCGCAGTTTGGCGAGCGACGCCGGCGATAACGCGGCGCCGCCCACGTCGGCGATATGCTGCGACAGATCGCGCAGGCGGCCCTGCTCATCCAACATGCCGGGGCGCTCTTGCCCGGGTTCCCCATAACGTAAAAGTTTCATGCGTTCCTCTCTCAAAACTGGCGGCTCAGTTGCTCCAGCCACCGTCGATGATCTGCACCGTTCCTGTGGTGTACGAGCTGGCGTCGGAGGCCAGATACAGCGCCAATTGGGCGATTTCCTCGGTGGTGCCGATGCGCCCGATCGGCTGACGGGCGACGAACGCCTGATACACCTCTTGCTCGCTGCGCCCCTGTTCGCGCGCCTGCTCGGCGATGCGCTGGCGCAGCGACGGCGATTCCACCGTGCCGGGGCAAATGGCGTTGCAGCGGATGCCCTGGGTGACGTAATCCGCCGCCACCGAGCGCGTTAGGCCGATCACCGCCGCCTTGCTGGCGCTGTAGGCGAAGCGGTTCGGCACCCCTTTCACGCTCGAGGCCACCGAAGACATGTTGATGATCGAGCCTTTGCCGCGCGCCAACATGCCCGGCAGGAAGGCGCGGATCATGCGGAACATCGCGGTGACGTTGAGATCGAGCGCGAACGCCCACTGATCTTCGCTGCAGTCGAGGATCGATCCGCTGTGCACCACGCCAGCGCAGTTGAACAGCACGTCGATCGGGCCGATCGCTTCCGCCGCCGCCGCGATGGCGGCCGGATCGGTGACGTTCAGCGTCAGCGCGCGGATCCCGGCGGAGCCCTGCAGGCGCTCGAGGTTGATGTCGCTGGCGATCACTTCAGCGCCGGCGGCGGCGAACAGCCTGGCGGTGGTGAATCCGATCCCTTGCCCGGCGGCGGTGATCAGTACGCGTTTCCCGGTTAAATCCATCTTGACTCCTCGGCCTAAAGGTCTAATGGTCAGGCCACTAAAGGCGGTTAAAGGTCAGGCCTCTAACATGACAAAAGACGCTTTACGCGTTATCGTTGGGGGAAGAAGTTAATAAAAACAGCCTTGAAACCGCATTTCAATTAACCATTTTTTTACACTTGAATAACGATTACTCAAGCGCCTTATCGCATAATTGTGCGCCAAATCACTGAACGCCGAATCGTCAAAGGTCAAAAATGCCGATTACCCGACTGGAAAACCCAAGAATTTACAGACAGATAGCTGACCAACTCAAACGTCTGATCGAAAATAACGAATTTCCGCCGGGCAGCCGTCTGCCCTCGGAGCGCGATCTCGCCCAGCAATTGCAGGTCAGCCGCGCGTCGGTGCGCGAGGCGCTGATCGCGCTGGAAGTGATCGGCCTGGTAGACGTCAAGGTCGGCAACGGGGTGATCGTGCGCTCGCCAACGCCGCTGGCGCCGTCGCAGGAGCCGGTGATGGCCCAAGCCGGCCGCAACCAGTGGGCGGAGATCGACGACGAACTGAACATCGAGCTGGATTTCAACGCCGAGTTGCCGCCGTTTTCTCTGCTGCAAACCCGCCTGCTGATCGAACCGGAGACCGCCGCGCTGGCCGCGCGCCACGCCACCGACGAAGAGCTGGCGGGTATCCGCGCCGCCTATGAACAGAACTGCCGCGATAACCGCGCCGGTTCCGCCACCCACCCCGGCGATCGGCTGTTCCACATCCGCATCGCCCAGGCCAGCGGCAACCCGGCCTATGCGTTCATCATCGGCCACCTGCTCGGCCACCGTTACGGCAGCATGTTCCGCGTGCTGCAGCGCCACTATACGCCGGACGACATGCCGCACCGCTCCGAGCTGGAACACCGGGCGATCCTGGCGGCGATCGAAGCGCGCGACGTGCGCGGCGCCCGCAAGGCGATGAAGGCGCACCTGGACGAAGTGATCGCCATTTTCGCCCGCGCGCAGTAGGCCGCCGGCGGTGAAAAAATTTTATCGCCACCGCTCTTTTTTCTACATGCAGCCGGGGCCTGGGGGCATTACACTGGGCGACGAATAAGCCCTTTCCCCGCTGCATTGTTAAATGGATAACGACCGTTGAAGAACTCTGTCTCCGCTTTATTGCTGGCGCTGGGCCTGTGCGCCGCGCCGCTGGCCGTGCAGGCCGCGCCCCCGCAGCTGGCTTCGCAAATCGTCGACCAGTATGCCGAACATATTTTCTACAACAGCGGCGCCACCGGCATGGCGCTGGTGGTGATCGACGGCAATCAGGTGGTTAACCGCAGCTTCGGCGACACCAAGCCCGGCAACAACCTGCGCCCGCGCCCGGATTCGCTGATCCGCATCGCGTCGATCACCAAGCTGATGACCAGTGAAGTGATGGTAAAAATGGCGGCGGCAGGCCAGGTCAAACTGACCGATCCGCTGCGCAAGTACGCTCCCAAAGGCGCCTATGTGCCGGCTTACAACGCCGGCCAGCCGATCACCTTATTGAACCTGGCCACCCACACCAGCGCGCTGCCGCGCGAGCAGCCGGGCAAGAAGCCGCCTAAAACGCCGGTCTTCACCTGGCCGACCAAAGCCCAGCGCTGGCAATGGCTGGCGCATGCCAACGTCACGGTGCCGCCGGGCGTACACGCCGCTTATTCCAATCTGGCGTACGATCTGCTGGCCGATGCGCTGTCGCGCGCCGCAGGCAAACCCTACAACGCGCTGCTGAAAGAGAAAATCACCGCGCCGCTCGGCATGGTGGATACCACGCTGACGCCGAGCCCTGAACAGTGTTCGCGCCTGATGGTGGCGGCGGCCGGCCCGAGCGCCTGCCGCGACACCACCGCCGCAGCCGGCAGCGGCGGCGTCTACTCCACCCCACGCGACATGCAGCGCTGGATGCAGCAGTTCCTCTCCTCCAGCGCCAGCGGCCCGCGCAAAGCCACCGCCGCCAGCGAACAAACCATGTACTTCCAGCGCCACGATCTGGTGTCGCTGAAGGGCATGGACGTGCCGGGGCAAGCAGATGCGCTGGGGTTAGGCTGGGTGTATATGGCGCCGAAGGACGGGCTGCCGGGCATCATTCAGAAGACCGGCGGCGGCGGCGGGTTCATCACCTACATGGCGATGATCCCGGCGAAAAATGTCGGGGTGTTCGTGGTGGTGACCCGTTCGGAGCTGAGTAAGTTCACCAACATGAGCGATCCGGTCAACCGCCTGGTGAGCGATCTGGCAGCCAACAAGAGTTGATATGTGGGGCGCAGCTGGCTGCGCCCCCACGTCTCAGGCCAGCACCGCCATCTGATGGATCACCGGATGGAAGTTGCGCTTGAAGTAGATCAGGCCGTTACCGGCTTCGCTCAACGCGATCTGCTTGATCTGCACCAGGTACATCTGGTGGGTACCGATGCTCTGGATCTGCTCGATTTCCCCTTCCAGGCTGGCCAGGGTATTGCGCAGCACCGGCTGCCCCAGTGCGCCGAGCTGCCACTCTTCCAGCCGGAAACGATCTTCCATGCTGACGCCGGTCATGCCAGCGAAGTGGCGCGCCATCAGCTCCTGCTCATGGTTGAGCACGTTGACGCACAGCCTGCGGTTTTCCTGAAACACCGGGTTCATCGCGCTGTTGCGGTTGATGCACACCAGCAGCGTCGGCGGCGTATCGGTTACCGAGCACACCGCCGTGGCGGTGATGCCGCAGCGCCCCGCCGGGCCGTCGGTGGTGACGATATTCACCGCCGCCGACAGGCTGGCCATGGCGTCGCGAAAGCGCAGGCGCTGTTCATTTTCCTGAGACATACAACCTCCTCCTGAATTACTTCAGCAGATTATCCAACTGATTAATATCGTCATTGTTCCGCAGGTGCGGCACCTTCCAGCCGTGCTGATCGTAATCGGCCAGGCACTTGTCGACCATCTGCATCATGCGATCCATGTTGCCGGATCCCTGCGCGTGGCGCAGGCACTGCAGGCGGATCTCATCCTGGCTGCCGGCGTAGTTGATCTCATACAGCTCGTGGCGCCCGCCGAACTCACTGCCGATCGCGTCCCACATCAGCTTGAGGATCTTGATACGCTCGACGTGATCCATGCCGTCCGATCCGCGCACGTAGCGCGCCAGGTACTTGTCGATCTCCGGGTTGTTCATGTCGCGCACGCTGGACGGCAGGTAGATCAGGCCGCTGGTGACGTTCTTCTCGATGATGTGTTTCACCTTGGTGTAGGCCATCGGCGCCATCACGCGGTAGGTTTGCAGCGCGGCGGAATCCGGCAGGTAGGCGCCGTTTTCCCATTGCGTGGCTTCGGCGCACATCGCGTCGCTCAGCGACCAGAACAGGTTGCGCCAGGCCACCACTTCGCCCAGATCGGCCTGCACGCCGCGGAACTCCAGCACGCCGGTGCACGAGAGGCTCTTTTGCAGCAGCGCGGTGATGAAATCCATCTTCACCGCCAAGCGCACGCAGGCCTGCAGCGGGAACAGCCGGGCGAAACCGCCCTGGGTGCTCCAGCGGCGGCAGCGGTCGAAATCGCGGTAGATCAGCACGTTTTCCCACGGGATCAGCACATGATCCATGATCAGGATCGCGTCGTTCTCGTCGAAGCGGCTGGTGAGCGGATAGTCAAACGGCGATCCGGTGGCGCCGGCCACCAGCTCGTAGGAGGCGCGCGAAATCAGCTTCACTCCTTCGGCGTCCATCGGCGCCACGAACATCAGCGCGAAGTCCGGATTATCGCCCATCACCTGCGCCGAACCGAAGCCGATGAAGTTGTAGTGGGTCAACGCCGAGTTGGTAGCCACCACTTTGGCGCCGCTGACCACGATACCGGCGTCAGTTTCTTTCTCCACCTGAATGTAGACGTCCTTCACCTCATTGACCGGCTTATGACGATCGATCGGCGGGTTGACGATGGCGTGGTTGAAATAGAGCCCGGTTTCCTGAATGCGTTTGTACCAGTGGCGCGCGTTATCGGCGAACTGGCCGTAGAACTCCGGATAAGCGCCCAGCGCGCAGCCAAAGGCCGCCTTATAATCCGGCGTGCGCCCCATCCAGCCGTAGCTTTGGCGTGACCAGTCGGCGATGGCGTCACGCTGCTGGCGCATCTCTTCCGGGCTGCGGGCATAGCGGAAGAACTTGTGGGTATAGCCGCCGTTGCCGGTGTCGGTGTTCCAGCACAGGCGATCCTGGCTGGCCGGATCGTGCAGCGCGTCGTACAGCTGGCCGACCGACGCCGCCGCGTTGCGGAACGCCGGGTGGGTGGTGACGTCTTTTACGCGTTCGCCGTAAATGTAGATTTCGCGGCTATCCTGCAAACTTTTCAGGTATTCGGCGCCGGTGAACGGGCGTTTGCTGTCGGCACGAAAGTCTTCTGGTTTCATCGGGTCTTCCTCGTCATCGGCATTTTTCAGGCCGTGGAGTCGGCCATTTGTTAAAATAATGTTTTCTTTTGGTTGCTTAATTGAAGCTGCCAAAGCCGGTTTCGAGAAGAGACTTTTGCGGCAATCGCCGGTACTTTTCAGGTCAGTTTGCCGCTTTCGCGGCAAACTGTGATCGCGGTTACGAAAGGGCGTGTTGCGCCGCGCGGTAGGTCGAGGGGGAACAGCCTTCCAGCCGATTGAAAAAACGGGCGAAATAGGCCGGATCCTTGAAGCCGAGGCTGTAAGCGGTTTCATGCACCGTGCAGGCGCTGAACAGCAGCATGCGCTTGGCCTCGCGCAGCAGCCGATCGAAAATCAGCCGTTTGGGCGGCCGGTTGGCGAAGCGCCGACACAGGTCGTTGAGCCGCGATTCGGTCACGCCCAACGCCTGCGCATACTCCGGCACCGGCAGATGCTCGCGGAAACGCTCGTCCACCATCTTGTTAAACCGTTGAAACAGCTGCAGTTCGCCGCGCACGCCGCTGTTGGCGCTGTCTTCCAGCGCGGTGTTGCGCAGCAGCAGCGTGAACACCGCCTGCGCCAACAGCGCCAGCGTCTGTTCGCGCCCGGCCAGGTTCTGCGCGAACTCGCGGCGGATCAGCGCCCAATAGTGGCTGAGCGCCGTCAGCTCCTGCGGCGCATCGGCCAGCGACAGGCAGATGCCCGGCATGTCCAGCGCCAGATTGCTGCCGGGATACAGGCGCTCCAGCAGCGGCCAAATCAGCTCCTGGCGCACCGTCAGCACGTGGCCGTCGCTGTCCGGTTCGGTGAAGAACGCATGCGGCACCGACGGCGGCGTGAGGATGAACAGCGGCGCCTGCACCGAATAGTGCTGATCGTCGAGCTGCAGCTCTATCTTGCCGGTCTCCAGGAAATGCACCTGGAAGAAGCAGTCGTGCCAGTGCACCTGCATGTCGCGGCCGAAGAATGCCGCCAGCCCGGCGAAGGTTTCGTAGTGCACCTCGTCGGCGGCGTAGCGCGCGTCATACTCTTTGCAAATATCGATGTTGGCGATAAAGCCGGTACTTTTCCGCACCTCATGACCTCCTGCAATCATGCCCACTTGCGCATCAAGGCGTCGCTCTCGGGCGCGAATCCTTCATCGGAATGCGCCACACCAGCACGGCGCCGACGATCAACAGCGCCGAAACGAAATACAGCCCGGAGTTGAAGCTGCCGGTCAGATCCTTGAACCAGCCGATCAGCAGCGGGCTGAGCGCCGATCCGATGTTGCCGGTGGCGTTGATCACCGCGATCCCCACCGCCCGCGCTTCCAGGCTGATCGACTGATCCGGCGTGGTCCAGAAGATCGCCATGGCGGTAAAGGAGCCGACCGAGGCCATCACGATCCCGAGCAGCTGGATCAGGCTGTGATCGGTGGCGGACGCCAATAGCCAGCCGGCGGCGGCGAACAGGTACGGCAGCGCGGTGTGATGCTTGCGCTCCTGCAGCCTGTCGGATCGTTTGCTCCACCACACCATGCCGGCGATGGTGCAGATCTGCGGGATCGCCGCCAGAATGCCGATCGTCACGTTGCTGCTGCCCTGGTTGAAGCTCTGCAGGATCTGCGGCGTCCAGATGTTGATCGCGCTCAGGGTGTTGGTCAGGCAGAAATAGGCCAGCGTGTACATCAGCACAATCGGCGTGCAGATCTCACGCCACAGGCTGCGCTGCTGCAGCGCGCGGTGGCTGCTCGGCCCGTTGGGCTGCACCAGCTGCAGCTTGTCGGCCTCCATCATCGCCTGCAGGCTGGCTTTTTCCTCGTCGGTCAGCCACTTGGCCTTGGCCGGGGTGTCGTCGAGATAGAACCACACCACCACGCCCAGCAGCACCGATGGAATGCCTTCCAGCAGGAACAGCCACTGCCAGCCCTTCAGGTTCATCACCCCGTCCAGCGCCAGGATATAGCCGGAGACCAGCGAGCCGATCGCCATGGTCACCGGCATGGCGATCATGAACAGCGCGTTGGCGCGGGCGCGGTAAAACGCCGGGAACCAGTAGGTGAGGTACACCAGAATGCCCGGCAGGAAGCCGGCCTCGGTGATGCCGACGATCATGCGCAGCACGTACAGGCTGGTCGGCCCGGTGGCGAACATGGTGCAGGTGGAGGCAATGCCCCACAGCACCATGATGGTGGCGATCCAGCGCCGCGCACCGACCCGGCTCAGCATCATGTTACTCGGTATGCCAAAGATCACGTAGGTGACATAGAACAACGTCGCCGCCAGCCCGAACATGGTCGAGCTGAGGCCGAGATCTTTGCCCATCGTCAGCCCGGCGAAGCCGATGTTGATACGATCGAGGAAAGAGAAAACAAACAACACGAACAGGAAAATGATCAGGCGCCGAAACAACTTTTTAATCACCGATTGCTCGGCGGCGGTTAACGCTTTATGTTGCTGCGCCGGGTTGGCCGGCGGCAGCGAATCGACGTGGTTCATGGTTCAGTAGACTCCCGATGAAGGCGCTTGCGCCCCGCCCTGTTTGAACTCGTCCGCCAGGGCTTCCGCCGCCCGCGCCAGCAGGGTGGTATCCACCCCCACCGCAACGAACAGCGCGCCGGCCTCCAGATAGCGCTGCGCCAGTACCTTGTTGGCCATCAAAATGCCCGGCGCCTTGCCGGCGGCGCGGATACGCGCGATGGCGTCGTCGATGGTGCGCTGCACCTCCGGGTGCTGCGGATTGCCGGCAAAGCCCATGTCGGCGCTGAGATCCGCTGGGCCGATAAACACGCCGTCCACCCCTTCCACCTGCAAAATGGCGTCGAGGTTTTTCACCGCTTCGCGGGTTTCAATTTGCACCAGCACGCACATCTGCTCATCGGCCTGCTGCAGGTAATCGGGCACCCGGTTCCAGCGCGAAGCACGCGCCAGGGCGCTGCCGACGCCGCGCACGCCGTGCGGCGGATAGCGCGTGGCGCGCACCGCGTCGCGCGCCTGTTCGGCATTCTGAATCATCGGGATCAATAAGGTTTGCGCGCCGACGTCCAGCAGTTGCTTGATGATCACCGCGTCGTTCCACGGCGGGCGCACCACCGGCTGGCTCGGGTAAGGCGCGACCGCCTGCAGCTGCCCCAGCACCGTTTGCACGTTGTTGGGCGCATGTTCGCCGTCGATCAGCAGCCAGTCGAAACCGGCGCCGGCCAGCAGCTCGGCGCTGTAGCTGCTGCACAGCCCGAGCCACAGCCCGATCTGCGGGCGTTTTTCCTGCAGCGCTCGCTTGAAGTGGTTGGTTAACATCGCATTCTCCCTGACAAGCGGGCGCGGCGCGTGGCCCCCGCCCGATTATTGCGGCCCGGTTCGCCGAGCCGGCTTATTAGACGAAGCGGCAGCTGATGCAGCCCATCGGGCCGTAATCGACGTGGAAAGTATCACCGCGCCGCGCCGGCACCGGCCGGGTGAAGGAACCGCCGAGGATCACCTGCCCCGCTTCCAGCTCCACCTCATACGGCGCCAGCTTGTTGGCCAGCCAGGCCACTCCGTTGGCCGGGTGGTTGAGCACTGCAGCCGCCACGCCGGACTCTTCAATCACGCCGTTGCGGTACAGCAGCGCGGAGATCCAGCGCAGATCCAGCGCATCCGGCTTGATTGGCCGCCCGCCCATCACCACCCCGGCGTTGGCGGCGTTGTCGGAGATGGTGTCGAACACCTTGCGCGGCCGCTGCGTCTCGGGATCGACGTTGTGGCTGCGCGCGTCGATGATCTCCAGCGCCGGAATGACGTAGTCGGTGGCGTTGTAGACGTCGAACAGCGTGCAGTTCGGCCCGCGCAGCGGCTTGGCCAGCACGAACGCCAGTTCCACCTCCACCCGCGGCACGATAAAGCGGTCGATCGGAATGTCGCTGCCGTCGTTGAAGAACATGTCGTCCAGCAGCGCGCCGTAGTCCGGCTCGGTGATCTGCGAGCTTACCTGCATGGCGCGCGACGTCAGGCCGATCTTGTGGCCTTTGAGCGTGCGCCCCTCGGCGATCTTCAGCGCCACCCACTGCCGCTGAATGGCATAGGCGTCTTCAATGGTGATCTCGGGATGATCGAGCGACAGCGCGCGGATCTGCTCACGACTCTTTTCCGCCTGATGCAGGCGCTGCACGGCGCGGTTAACCTGCTCTTTATCCAGCATTTACGACCCCTTATTCACGCCTTGTTGAACAGCGCGTGGACATTGTTCTGTTTGTAATTCAGCACCGGATCCAGCTCTTCCATGGTGAAAGAGAGCGCCAGGTAACGCTGCGCCATCAGCGCGGCAAAGTGTTCCTTGATCAGCGCAAACAGCATCTCGCCCACCTGCTGCCGGCTTTCCAGACTGCGGCCGTGGCCGATCTTCAGCGTCATGTGCACGAAGGCGTAATCCTGCTTGCCGTCGGCCATCTGCCAGGTATCGAGCCAGATGGCGCGGCTGCGCACGCCGGCCAGCGGGAAGATGCCGGTCGCCGCCAGCGCCTCGTTGACCTTGGCGAACAGGGTGGGCAAATCCGCCTCGCGGCGGATGTTGTCGGTACATTCAGCGTAAAAATGGGGCATAACGTTCTCCAGACGGCGCATAGACGCGGGCAAGGCCCGCGCAGCGGCATTTACAGCGTATTGCCAAGTTTGAAACCTTTTTCCGTATCGCCCTCGCGGGTATAGGAAAAACCGTCTGCGCCGATGGTGACGGCCATTTCGCTGGGCGCACTGCGCTCGATGACCGGCTGCGGCTGCCCATCGAGATCCAGCACCAGCGATCCTTCGGTGTACCAGCTCGGCACCACCGGATTGCCCCACCAGTCGCGGCGCTGGTTGTCATGCACGTCCCAGGTCACGGTCGGGTTGTCCGGATCGCCGGTGTAGTAATCCTGCGTGTAGATTTCCACCCGGTGGCCATCGGGATCGCGCAGGTAGAGATAGAACGCGTTGGAGACGCCGTGGCGGCCGGGGCCGCGTTCGATCAAATCGGATTTGCGCAGCGCGCCGAGCTTGTCGCAGATGGCCAAAATATTGTGCTTTTCATGGGTGGCGAAGGCGATGTGGTGCATGCGCGGCCCGGCGCCGCCGGTCATCGCGGTATCGTGCACCGTCGCCTTGCGGCGCATCCAGGCGGCGTAAACCACGCCGTCTTCATCGCGGATGTCTTCCGTCACGCGGAAGCCCAGCCCCTGGATGTATTCCACGGCGCGCGGCACGTCAGGGGTGATTTGGTTAAAGTGGTCGAGGCGCACCAGCGCGCCCGGCGTATACAGATCGTAGCGCCAGGCCAGGCGCTCGACGTGCTGCACGTCGTAGAAAAACTCATACGGGAAACCGAGCGGATCTTCTACCCGCACCGCATCGCCGATGCCTTTGGCGAACCCGTTCACCCGACGCTCGGTACGGCAGCCAAGCGCCTTGAAATACGCTTCGGCGCGATCGACGTCTTCCGGCGTGCGCACGCGGAAAGCAAACGCCGCCACGGCGGCGACCGGGCCTTCGCGCAGCACCAGGTTATGATGAATAAACTCCTCCATCGAACGCAGGTAGAGGGTTTTATCCTCTTCGGCGGTCACGACCAGGCCGAGGATATCGACGTAAAATTCGCGTGCGGCTTTAAGGTTCGTGACCTGAATTTCCATGTAGGCACAGCGCACGACGTCGGGAGCAGGGACAGCATCAGTGGTAAGTTTTGTCGTCATTGTTCTCATCTCTTTCGTTATTATTGTGGCCTGAGGCTCAAACGCCCCATTTCGGGATCGGGTGGTCGCCCATGGAAATGCACACGTTCTTCATTTCGGCGAACACTTCGAAGCTGTATTCGCCGCCTTCGCGGCCGGTGCCGGAGGCTTTCACGCCGCCGAACGGTTGGCGCAGATCGCGTACGTTTTGGGTGTTGACGAAAACCATGCCCGCTTCAATGCCGCGGGCCAGGCGCAGAACCTTGCTCACATCCTGCGTCCAGATGTACGACGCCAGGCCGTACTCCACGTCGTTGGCCATGCGCAGGCCGTCTTCTTCCGACTTGAACGGCAGCAGGCAGGCCACCGGCCCGAAAATCTCCTCCTGCGCCACGCGCATCCGGTTATCGACATCCGCCAGCACCGTCGGGCGCAGGAAGTTGCCGTGGCTCAAACCGGCCGGTTTGTCCGGGCCGCCGGCCAGCAGGGTTGCCCCTTCTTCCACCCCGAGGCGGATATAGCCGGAGACTTTTTCCCAGTGCTGCGGGCTGATCAACGCGCCCACCTGGGTGTTGGGATCTTGCGGATCGCCGACGCGCAGACGGTTGGCGCGCTCGGCGAAACGTTTGACGAATTCCGGGTAGATGCTCTCCTGAATGAAGATGCGTGAACCGGCGGTGCAGCGTTCGCCGTTGATCGAGAAGATGGTGAACAGCGCGGCGTCGAGCGCCCGCTCGATGTCGGCGTCTTCAAAGATCAGCACCGGCGACTTGCCGCCGAGCTCCATGGAGAATTTCTTCAGCCCGGCGCTTTCGATGATGCGCCGGCCGGTGGCGGTGCCGCCGGTGAAGGAAACCGCGCGCACGTCTTTATGGCGCACCAATGCGTCGCCGGCGGTGGCGCCGTAGCCCTGCACCACGTTCAGCACCCCGGCCGGAATGCCGGCTTCCAGCGCCAGCTCGCCCAGGCGATCGGCGGTCAGCGGCGACAGTTCGGACATCTTCAGCACCGCCGTGTTGCCCAGCGCCAGGCAAGGCGCGGTTTTCCAGGTGGCGGTCATGAACGGCACGTTCCACGGCGACACCAGCGCGCATACCCCCACCGGCTGCACCAGCGTGTAGTTGAGCATCTTGTCGTCCACCGGGTAGGTCTTGCCGTTCATCTGCTGGCACACCTCGGCGAAGAATTCGAAGTTGTGCGAGGCGCGCGGGATCAGCACGTTTTTGGTCTGATGGATAGGCAGACCGGTATCGGCGGTTTCCATTTCGGCGATCTGCGGCACGTTCTGGTCGATCAGCTCCCCCAGGCGGCGCATCAGGCGCGCGCGCTCTTTCATCGGCGTGTTGGCCCATTTGGGGAACGCCTCTTTCGCCGCGGCCACCGCCTGGTCTATCTCCAGCTGGCCGCCGGAGGCCACTTCCGCCAGCACCTCGCCGTTCGCCGGGTTGGTGGTGGTGAAATACTCTTTGCTGGCGACGTTCTTACCGTTGATCCAGTGGTTGATGGTTTTCATCGCAGGCTCTCCTCGTAATCTTTTTCACTGATAATGTGGTTAACCAAACGGCCGATGCCTTCGATCTCCACCACCACTTCATCGCCCGGCTGCACGTCGGCCAGCCCTTTCGGCGTGCCGGTGGCGATCATGTCGCCCGGCTGCAGCGTCATGAATTCGCTCAGGTAGGCGATCAGGAACGGAATGTCGAAAATCATGTCGGCGGTGCTGCCGCGCTGACGCAGCTCACCGTTGACATAGGTGCTGAGCGCCAGGCGGTGCGGATCGGCGACGTCGTCGCGATCGACGATGTACGGCCCGATCGGCGTCAGGGTATCGCGGCTCTTCACCCGCAGATTCGGCCGGTAGTAGTTCTCCAGGTAATCGCGGATGGCGTAGTCGTTGCACAAGGTGTAACCCGCCACGTACTCCATGGCATGCTCACGGCTGATGTTGCGCGCGGTCTTGCCGATCACCGCCACCAGCTCGGCTTCGTAATGCATATACTCCACGCCGGCCGGGCGTACCGACACCTGACGGTGGCCGGTCAGGGTGTTCGGCGCCTTGAGGAACACCAGCGGCTCTTCCGGCGCCTTGAATTCCAGCTCGCTGGCGTGGTCGGCATAGTTCAGCCCCAGGGCGAACACCGTGCCCTGCGCCGGCGGCAGCCATTCCACTTCGCGCTCCTGCAGCACCTCGCCGTTCGGCAGCGTGACGCGCAGCTGGTCGTCCACCTGAACGTTGACGATCTGGCCATGATGGCGAATACGGGCATGTTTCATGATGCGGCTCCTGCCTGGGTGACGCGGTTGGTGAGAGTGGGCAGGCCGGCGGCGCGCACCGTCACCTCATCCCCCGGTTTGATCGCCACCCGCTGGTGCGGGGTGCCGATCAACACCGCATCGCCCGGCTGCAGGGTGATGAAATCGCTGATGGCGGCGATCAGTTCCGGCACCGAGCGCACCAGATCGGCGGTGGACCAGCGGTCCTGCTCCACGCCGTTGATCTCGGTGACGATCTCCAGCCGATCGGCATTCTCCAGCAGACCAATCTCCCCCAGCGGGCAGAACCCGTCGCGGCATTTGGCCTTGATCGCCGGGCGGTAGAAGCTGCTTTCCGGCAGGCTGACGTCGTTGGCCAGCGCGTAACCGGCCAGATAACGGCTCACCTGCGCCGCCGGCACCTTGCGCACGGTATCGCCGATGATCACCGCCAGCGTGCCGCCGCTTTGCACGGTTTCACCGGCCGGAAACGGGATCGCCCCGCCGTTGGCGAGGTGGGTGTTGCGCGGTTTGATAAACCACACCGGGGTTTTGGGCGGGGTTTGATACGGTGGCTGGTGAAACGCCTGATCCCAGGCGTCCAGTTGGCTGCGGTGGTTCAGCGCAACGGAAAATACGGTGCCTTTCATGCGAACTCCTCCAATGGCAAAACATGACAACCGGCATTCATTAACATATTAATGATTACTTTTATACGCTGTGCAGCTTTTACGCAACGCGCTTGGAGTGATTTGTGATCGTGATAACAAAATATTCACAAACAACGAACATTAGCGTGATTATTCAGCGTATTAATCATTTTTCTCACCATTTTTCGCTGCGCCGCGCATTTTTGCTTTATCCCTGCGGGTAACTTTGGCTACTATTAAGTTATTAACAAAATCGGGCCTAGCGGGGTAATAGCCCTGCGGTAAGCGCCGTGACAACGAACACCTTGATAGCTAAGGCCAAACTTATGCATGAATCGTTAACCATCGCCCTGCTGCAGGCGCGCGAAACCGCCATGGGGTTCTTTCGCCCGATCCTGAAAAGCCATAACCTGACCGAGCAGCAGTGGCGCATCATCCGCGTGCTGGCCAACAGCCGTTCGATCGAATTCCACGAACTGGCGGCGGAAACCTGCATCCTGCGCCCCAGCCTGACCGGCATTCTGTCGCGCATGGAGCGTGATAAGCTGATCTTCCGCCTCAAGCCGGTTAACGATCAGCGCAAGCTGTACGTGTCGCTGACCCAGCAGGGCCAGGATCTGTATGAAGTGGCGCGCCACCAGGTGGAACAGGGCTACGCCGAGATTGAAGCCGCTTTCTCGCGGCAGAAAATGGACCAGCTGATGACGTTGCTGGACGAGCTGATCACCCTGGGTGACAGCCTGCCTGCCAACGTCGCCGCGCATCCCGCCAAGCAGTGATTTAACCAACCGGAATGCTCAAATTAATTGGCGTTGCAGCCAACAACGCTGCAGCGTCAAGTAAGCAGAGAATTCGTTTCCGGCAACAGCGCGCCGCCGTCCACCACCAGCGTCTGGCCGGTGATGTAGGCCGCCGCCGGCGAGGCGAGAAACACCATCGCCGCGGCGATGTCTGCCGGTTCCCCCAGCCGCCCGAGCGGCACTGAGGCGGCGATCGCCTGATTCACCTGCGCGTCGCCCAGGTTGGCCATCGCCGGCGTGCGGATCATCCCCGGCTCCACGCCGTTGACGCGAATGTTCTCCGCCGCCAGCTCCAGCGCCGCCGCGCGAATAAACCCGTTCACCCCGGCCTTGGAGGCGGCATAGTGCGCCAGCCCCGGGTAGGCTACCCGCGGGCCGGTCACCGACGAGGTCACCAGAATGCAGCCCCCGCCCCGGTGGCGCATCCACGGCAGCGCCGCCTGCGCCAGAAAGAACGGCGCCATCAGATTGACGCTCAGCGTGCGTTGCAACAGGGCCGCGTCGATGGCGGCGAACGGCGTCAGCGGAAAATAGGCGGCGTTGTGGATCACCACGTCCAGCCGTTGGTGCCGCTCGCCCACCGCCGCCACCAACTCGGCAATCTGCCCCGGCTCGGCCAGATCGCAGGCCAGCGCCTGTACGCTCAGCCCTTCGTCCCGCAGCGTTTGCGCCGCCGCCTGCGCCTGCGGCAGCTGCACGTCCGCGATCGTCACCTCGGCGCCCAGCCGGGCAAAGGCGCTGACGATCGCCAGCCCAATGCCCTGAGCGCCGCCGGTCACCAGCACCACCTGCCCCGCGAAGGCATTGGCCGCATAGGTTGCGCTCATCGGCCTATCCTCGCGGGTGGTGCGTGGTGTTCAGCACCTGCGCGTGGGCGCCGACCGCAAAGTTGCTCAGCGCGCTGAAATCGCTGCCCTGATAACCGAGGATCTTACCGTCGGTGCGCATGCCCTGCAGATCGATCATCACCACGCCCAGCGTCGGGATGATCTTCTCGCGCCAGACGAACAGATAAAGCTGCTCCGCCACCTTCACGTAGTGGCAGCGATCGACGTCCGCCAGCCCTTTCTCCACCCCGTCCAGACACTGCCAGGCGTAGAAGTTGTCGTTCAGGTAGATGTGCTCGTACCGCTCGGTCGGGCTGTAGGTGTACATATTGCGCATGCCGATCAGCTCGTCGGTAAAGCCCGGCGGTGCCGCGTCGGCGTCGTCCAGCGTGCCGAAGCGGAATTCGGCCTCAACCGCGGTCAGCGGCAGCCCCTGCTCCACCCGGCTGAAGGCATCGAGCCGCGTCTGCGCTTCGTCCGGCAGTTGGCCGTATACCGCAGTGAAGTTGCCTTGATTACGGTCGCATACCAGCGTAATGCTGGCGTTAGCGCGGGCAGGATCGAGAAAATCGATGAACAACACGCCAGGGCGAATGCTGGTAGCGCGATAGGCGACGCCGCGCCGCTCCCCCCACTCCAGCGTCTGCTCGTCGGTAAACCGACAGCGCTGCGTCGCACCGTCGCTAAAACGCAGCGTCAGCATGGTGCCCGCCAGGCCGTGCTGGCGTTCCAACGTATTGCTGTGCGGCGCAAAGCCTTCCGCCAGCGCGCCAACCTGAATGAATACCGCTTCTGAACTCATGGAAATGCTCCTTACAGGGAAGTGAAAGCCAGGGTCGGCACATCGACGATGGTGGAGCCGCCGTCGGCCACCAGCGCCGCGCCGGTTATGATTGAAGCTTCGCTGGAACAGAGGAAACGGCAGACGCGGGCGATCTCCTCGGCGCTGGCCGGCCGGCGCAGCGGTACGTCGCGACAGACCATTTGGTAGGCCTGCTCCAGCGAAATCTGATGGGCGTCCATCAGCAGTTGCATCTCTTCGTCCGCCATCGGCGTGGTCACCCAGCCCGGGCACACCGCGTTGGCGCGCACGCCCAGCGGGCCATAGTCGCGGGCGATGGAGCGCATCAGCCCGATCAGCGCATGTTTGGCGGTAACGTAGCCGCAGACCTCCGGCCCGGCGGCCAGCGAAGCGATCGAGGCCACGAACAGCAGGTTGCCGCCGCTTTTAATCAGCTCCGGCAGGCAGGCGCGCGCACTGGCGAAAGCGCTGTTGAGGTTGCTGTCCATCGCCCCTTGCCACTGCGCGTCGGTCATCTCGGTAATGCGCTTGAAGCCCATGCCGCCGGCGCTGCCGATCAGGCAGTCGATGCGCCCGGCGTCGCGCAGAATCGCCGGCAGCAGCGTGTGGTTCCAGCTCTCGCCGCTGGCGGCGTCGCCCACCAAAGCCTGCGCGCCGATCTCTTGCGCCAGCGCCGCCAACGGTTCCGGGCGGCGGCCGATGATGAACACCCGATCGCCCTGCGCCGCCAGCAGACGGGCGCAGGCGGCGCCGACGCCGGTGCCGCCGCCGGTAATCACAACCACTCTATTCATGATTCAGCTTCTCCATCAGTTGGCCGATCATCAGCAGGCTGCTCAACAGCAGCCGCCGCTGTTCGGCATCCAGCCGCAGATAGCGGCGGCCGGCCGGCAAACGGCTGACCACCTCCGACGCGGCGAAATGCTCGATATCCACCTGCCAGCGCCCGTCGTTCACCGTCAGCCGCACGCGGCGAAAATCCAGCTGCGCCAGCGTCTCGCCGATCTGCGGGTAGCGCTGCAGCCCTTCCAGCACTCGCTGCGCGGCTGCATGGCGTTGGCGCAACAGATAGCGCACCCCGCGCCGCCGCAGCCAGCCGCCGGTCACCACGTCCAGCGTCAGCGGAGGCTGCGCTGCGCATGCGCCCTGCAACCGAAAACGGTGGCTGACGATATGCGCCATAAACAGCCCCTGCACCTGTTCGCCGATCTCGATCTGCGGCCCCTGCGGCAGCGTCAGCCGCAGCAGGCCCGGCGCCAGGCGTTCGCACGCGTAGGGTTCCAGATTGCGCGCCAGACGATCCAGCGCGGCGCCCGGCCGATAGCCCGACGGCGCGCGCCGCCAGGCGCGATTAAGTGAGGGAAGTAAGCCGATCAAACTGCGCCTCCTCGTTTTCACCCTTGGCAAATGCGTTCTCCAGCACCTGCTCGACCGGCACCGGCTTGAACGGGTTCACTTTCTGCACGCACAGCGTCCAGAACAGCGCATAGGCGGCGGTCAGGCCGATCATCCAGCCGAAGGGAATGTAGATGTCGCTCGGGTTCATCCCCGGCGGCGTGATGTAGACGATGGCCAGCACGATGCCGACGCTGGAAACGATTTGCGGCAGTGGGAACCACGGCGATTTATAGGCGCGCGGCAGGTCGGGGCGGCGCACGCGCAGGATCACCACCGAACAGGTCACCAGCAGGTAGGCCACGCCCCAGGCGCACACCGCCGCCAGCACCAGCGGAATGATCCTGTCGAGGTTGCCCTGAATGGCGAAGGCGTGTACGCAGGGGATCAGGACCGCCACCAAAATGCCGACCACCGGCGTTTTAAAGCGCGGGTGCAGATAAGCGAACATGCGCGGCAGCGCGCCGTCCAGCGCCATGCCGTACAGAATGCGCGGCACCGCCGCCATCAGCGTGTTGATGGTCGCCGCGCCCGCCAACAGCAGGCCGACGCCCAGCCAGTATTTGCCGAACTGGCCCATCACCTGGCCGGCGAACGCCGGGATGGCCATCGGCGTTTCCAGCAGGCGCGTGCCGCTGGCGGCGTCGATCACCACGTTTTCCACCTGGTGGCTGAGCGCCGCGCCATACAGCGCCATGCACACCGCCACGCCGCACAGCCCGAGCGCCATCGCGCGCGGGATCACCCAATCGCAGCGTTTGATCTCCGGCGCCATCGGTGTCACCAGCTCACAGCCGACGAACATGAACATCGCCATGCCGATCAGGCTGAACACCGCGAACGGATCGTTCAGGCTCAGCGTGCTGCCGAACCAGCCCTCGAGCGGCACCGCATGCGGCGACAGCAGCCCGACGATGCCGAAAATCACCAGCGTGCTCCACATGGCGAAGGTCAGCACGATCTCCGCCTTGCCGAAGGCCTCGATGCCAAACGCGTTGAGCAGGCCGAACACGACAACCAGCCCGACGCCGACCATCCAGGAGGCATTGTGGCTTTCCATCAGGGTGTTGAGGTGCTCGAAGTTCACCAGCGCCATGATGCCGGAAAGAATGGTCTCGGCGGTGCCGGCGAAGATATGCACGATCAGGTAGGCCGACAGCGCGCCGGTGATGGCGAAAAAGCGCCCCATGCCGCAGGAGATGTAGTCGTAAACCGAACCGGAGGTCGGCAGCAGCGACGCCGCTTCGGAGAAGGTGGTGAGCTGCGCCTGCATCATGATGAAGGCGATCAGCATCGCCAGCGCGAAGGTGTCGCCGCCGATGCCGAAGCCGCTGGTGACCGTCAGGATCACCGGGCTGGCCATGATCACCCCGACCGAACTGGCCAGGGTGGTGGGAAAGCCGACCTTGCCTCTAGCCAGGTGGGCGTGCAACCGCGACGACAGGTTCATGGTTATTTCCTCTTATAGTTTTGGCCTGATGCATGCAGGTGCTTGCAGGTTTTTCACCGCCAGCGGCGGTAATCTCACTATAGAGAGGAAAGGAAAATGCTGACTATCGTCCTTAAGGACGAGACGGTTTCAACCTGCGGCGGCGCTCACGGCGGCGCGCCATTGCATCGCCCCCTGCGGGCTGCGCGGGTAGGCGCGCAGCGGCGCCAGCAGCGCGGAAAAGAAGGCGTAATAACCGGCACACAGCCGGTTATAGCGATCTTCGCCCACATGCGCCGGGCAGCCGCCCTGGCAGACGCTTTTCACGCTGCAGCGTTGGCACTCGCGGCGCAGGCTCTTGTTTTTACCGAACGGCATCTCCGCCGCCCTTGCCGCCAGGGTGGCGAGCGGCGTGTGGCGATCGGCATGGCCGAGCAGATGCTGCGCATTGATCAGATGATCGCAGGCGTAAAGCCGCCCGTCCGGCTCCATCACCAGATTGCCGCCGCAGCGTTCGGCGTGCACGCAGCTGGGGCTGACGTGGGTGAAATACTGCGCGTAGACCTGTTCGATGTTCATCACGAAGACCTGGCCGATATGCCCGCGGCTGCGCCAGCGGCGATATACCGCCAGCATAAAGCGCCCCCAGTTGGCGGCGCTCAGTCCGTAACCGGCGGTGGGCGCATCCCCTTCCAGCATCAGCGGCTGAAACTGCAGATAACGCGCCCCGATCGCCACCGCATGATCGTAGATCGCCTCGGCGCGATCCGCGACGCCCTCGTGCACCACCATCAGCAGGTTGAAGTCGATCTGATGGCGCTGCAACAACGCAATGCCGCGCAGCGCGGCGTCATAGCTGGCGCCGCCGCGCTTGTCCGGCCGATGGGCGTCCTGCACCTCGCGATCGCCGTCCAGGCTGACGCCGAGGATAAAGTGATGTTGCCGGAACAGCCGGCACCAGGCGTCGTTCAGCAGAGTGCCGTTGGTCTGCAGGCTGTTGCTGATCCGCACGCCCGGCGGCGCATAGCGGCGCTGCAACGCCAGCGCCCGCTTGTAAAAACCGATCCCCGCCAGCAGCGGCTCACCGCCCTGCCAGACGAAGTTGATCTCGCGGCTGTAACGCGGCTGGGCGGCGATGTAGCTGCGGATAAATTCCGCCAGCAGGTCGTCGTCCATCTTGCGCGTCCGTTCTTCCTGGCGCTGCGGATAGTAGCAGTAGCGGCAACCCAGGTTGCAGCCGGCGCCGATCGGCTTCACCAGCAAATGAAAAGGCGCCGCCGCGCGCGGTTCGCTCTCCACCGGGATCTGCTGCGCACGCAGTTGGGCCAGGTTCATGGTGCCGCCTGCGGCAACGGTTTGTGGGTCTGCGGATCCAAGCCGATGTAGTCACCGGTGCTGGCGTCAACGCCGAGATAGTCGATCGCTGCGCCTTTGGCTTCAATAATCATGCTCTGCTGCGCAAAGCGGCGATACGCTTCGCTCAGCCGTTTGACCCGTTCCGGGTTGGCGGCGGCCAGATCGCGCGTTTCCAGCGGATCGTCATGCAGGTTGAACAGCCCCCACGGTGCCATCTGCGCCGTCGGCCCGGCCTTCACCAACCGCCGCAGCTTCCAGATGCCGTCTACATAGGCGGCCTGGTTATGCAACTCCACGCCGTAGGTCGCGCGCGGCACACCGTCGGCCTCGCCGCTGAAATAGCGCTTGAAGCTGACGCCGACCATCGGCAGCGTCGGTTTGGCCTTCAGCGGTTTGTTGGCGTCGATGCCGGCATAGTCATACAACGTCGGGGCGATGTCATACACCGCCATCGGCGTGCGGTCGATGCCGCCGCGCCCCTTCAGCCGCGGCGCGGAGATGATGAAATCGGTATTGATGCCGCCCTGTGCGCTGGTGGTTTTGTGGTAGTTGGCGTACGGCGCATTGCTGACGTTGGCCCAGTGCGGCCCGTAAGAGATGAACGATCCCTTGCGGCCGAGGTTGGCGTAACTGTTGTCGAACTGCCGCCAATACTCCGGCTTCGAGCCGTAGTAGAAGCCGCTGGCCGGGTTAGCGCCGTTGTCGGTGGCGAACACGATCACCGTATTTTGGTCACGGCCGGTCTGCTTCAGGGTGTTCAGCACCGCGCCGACCTGATCGTCCATATAGGCAATCATCGCCGCGTATACCTGCATGGTCTTGGCTTCATATTTTTGCTGCTCGGGCGTCAGCGCGTTCCAGGCCTTATCCAACGCCAGCGTCGGCATCGGCGTGCGATCGGAAATCAACCCCAGCGCCTTCAGGCGCTGAATGCGCTGCTGATAGGCCTGCTGATAGCCGGCGTCGTATTTGCCGTCGAATTTAGCGATCCAGTCATCCGGCGCCTGCAATGGATCGTGCGGCGCGGTGAACGCCAGATAGGCGAAGACGGGCTGATTCTGCGGTGTATCGCGGATCCACTGTTCCAGCTGATCGGCATAGGCCTTGCTGGAGTAGAAATCTTTGGGCAACGACACGCGTTTGCCGTTCAGGGTGTAGAAGGTGTGGAACGCCTCCACGGTGCCCAGCGGTTTCGCATCGTCGAAATGGCTGGTGCCGCCGCCCATGAAGGCGAAGGCGCGCTCGAAGCCGCGATCGGTCGGTTTGGCGCCGTCGACATAGCCCAGGTGCCATTTGCCCGCCATCATGGTGGCGTACCCCGCGTCGCGAAAGCGCTCCGGCAATGTGGTCACGCGGTCGGTCAGCCGCATTTCATAGCCCGGCTGCGCCGCGGTGCTCTCATACCACCACATGCCGCCCATGCCGGCCTGCTGGTTGGTGTTGCCGGTCATCAACATCGACCGCGCCGGCGCCGACATCGGCGAGGTGTAGTACTGGCTCATGCGCACGCCCCGCTCGGCCAGCGCCTGCAGGTTGGGGGTCGGTATCTCGCCGCCGAACGGGCTGATGTCGGAGTAGCCCATATCGTCCACCAGAATGATCAGCACATTGGGGCGATCGGCGTCCGCCCCCTGTGCCAGGCCCGATAAGGCGCCGCTCAACGCCACCGCCAACGTTTTTTTCTGCATCGTTCGTTCCCCGTATGGTCATGCGGACTGAACAACCCGACGCCTCAGCCCGAGAAAGGTCATCATTTTTTCGTCTTATACGTTTGGCGCCGCCTGGCGCTATCTTCAATTCGCAGTGTAGGAAGCGGTGGAAAAGCCTGGCTATCGTTCTTAAGAACGAGGGACGGCGACGGTCGCGCCGGTTGTAGCACGCGCAGAGCGGCGAGAGCCTCGCCCAGGCAAGCAGTGAAAAGCGCTGTAAATTCAGCGGGAAAAGCGGCGAATTATTTCATTAACCTATTAATGAAAATCGCGGAAAATCCGCTCTGAAAAGCCCTGATTAACGCAGTGTCATCTTGTTATTTATGTGTTTTATTGCAATCGGCCTCACGTTGTTAATATGTTTTTATTGTGTTGCCAAATTGCTACAACTATGCTTGTATCGTTCATATATTGACCGCCAACATTCTCCAGATTGAACGATAAAGGGAGGAACACGAATCATGCACAGCACCGCATCCGATGCCTTTATCAACAGTTGTTTGGCGACCATTACGCACCTGATCCCGGTGTCCGCCGGGGTGTTTTATCTGGTCGATCGCGACCTGCGGCCGGATCACTACATCCTGCACGGCATGCCCGATAAAACGCACCAGCAGTACCTGAACCACTTCCAGCAGATAGATCCGCTGCAGCCGGCCAATTTCCATCGCCAGGACATCACCATGGTCGGCATGAGCCCGGCGGCGATCGCCGGCAACCGCCGCTATTACCACGACTTTATGTTGCCGAACGACATGCGCGACATGACGGAGATCTTCATCCGCCAACGCAAGCGCATCGTCGCCGGGGTATCGCTGATCCGCGATACGCCGTTTACCGAAGTGGAGCGCGGCCGCCTGCGCGCGGTGCTGCCGCTGATCGAGCTAGCGACGCGCGATCTGCTGCCCGACGGCGAGGCGCAGCTGTTGACCGCCAAAGAGCAAGAGATCGTCAACCTGGTTCGCGAAGGCGCCAGCAATAAGCGCATCGCCCTGAAGCTGGGCATTTCGCTGTCCACGGTGAAAACCCATATGCGCAATATTTTCGCCAAAACCGACGTGGTGAACCGCACCGAACTGGTCGCCGGCGGCTTTCTCGCCCACGGTTAACGCCCGATAACGGCCGCCGCTGCCGACGGCCGGAAAATAACGCCAAAACGTATTCGCCATTTATGGCGCGGCCTCCCCCTGCCCGCAATCGGGCCGGGAGGGATATTTCATCGTCACTCAACGCTTGGGGAAAAGGTTTATGTCCAGTGATTCGGTTTCCGCGCCCGCCGTCGGCGCGGCGCTCCCCTGCCCGCCGCGGCTGTTGACCGCCATTATCGTCTTCGCCGCCATCGCGCCGGGCATTCTGATGACCGCCCCCGCCGTGGCCGCCCAGCTCGCTACTCAGTGGCAGCTCGGCCCGGCGCAGATCGGCCACCTGTTCTCCACCGAACTCGGCGCCATGAGCCTGGCCACGCTGCCGGCGTGGTGGTGGATCGGGCGCATCAACTGGCGGCGGGTCGCTACGCTGTCGGCGCTGGTGTTTATCGCCGGCAACCTGGCTTCGGCGCTGGTACAAGATTTTACCTTGCTGCTACCGCTGCGCTTTATCGCCTCGCTGGCGGGCGGCACCCTGATGATCCTGTGCATCACCTGCGCTGCCGGCACCGCCAATCCCAGCCGCGTCTATGCCTTCTGGGTGCTCGGCCAGCTGGTGCTGGGCGCGGTCGGGCTGCTGGTGCTGCCACCGCTGTTTGCGCACTTCGGCCTGATGGCGGTCTACCTGATTTTGGCCGCCATCATGCTGTGCTGCCTGCCGCTCATCCCGGCGTTCCCCAACGGTTTCACCGCCGCCCGCACCGCCCGCAGCGGCCCCGCCGCCTCGCTGGCGCGCAAGCTGTGCGCCGTGCTGGCGGTGCTGACCTTTTACATCAGCCTGAGCGCGGTCTGGACCTTTATCGGCGGCATCGCCGCCGGCGCCGGGCTGTCGCCGGCCCACAGCGGCCAGGTGCTGGCCGTCGCCACCTTGCTCGGCATCGTCGGCGCGGGGGCCGCGGCGCTGATCGGCGCGCGCTTCGGCGGCGGACGCCTGATCGTGCTGGGGTACGCCCTGCTGCTGGCCAGCGTGGCGCTGCTGACGGGCCAGCCCCTGCTCCTGCGCTTCGCCCTGGCCGCCCTGCTGTTCAAATTCACCTGGACCTTCGTGCTGCCGTTCATTCTGGCGCGGGTCGCCGGGCTGGATAACGACGGCAAGCTGATGAACGGCATCAACCTGGTGATCGGCGGCGGCATGGCCATCGGCCCGACGTTGGCCGGCTCTCTGATCGAATCTTCCGGCGGTTTCAACGCCTTGCTGTTCGGCGCGCTGGGCTGCGCGCTGCTGTCGCTGCTGTTGATTTCGCTGGCTTCACCGCGCGCACCGCGCCGTATAACAGGAGGAGAAAGGTGAAAAGAACAACCGGTTTCTTGTTTGATGAACGCTGTTTCTGGCACAGCACCGGTCTGCACGCCACCACCCTGCCGGTCGGCGGCTGGGTGCAACCGCCCTCGGGCGCCGGCCATGCCGAATCGCCGGAAACCAAACGGCGTATGAAGAACCTGATGGACGTATCCGGCCTGTCGCGCCAGCTCACCCTGCTGAGCGCCGAACCGGCGACGGAAGAAGACCTGCTGCGCATCCACCCCGCCCACTACCTGCAGCGCTTCAAACAGGTGAGCGACAGCGGCGGCGGCCTGCTGGGGGAGGAAGCGCCGCTGGGGCCGGGCAGCTATGAAATCGCCAAACTCTCCGCCGGGCTGGCCTGCGCGGCGGTGGAGGCGGTGCTGCAGGGCGAGCTGGATAATGCCTATGCGCTGTCGCGCCCGCCGGGCCACCACTGCCTGCCGGATCAATCGATGGGCTTCTGCTTCCTGGCCAATATTCCCATCGCCATCGAGCGCGCCAAGGCCCGCTACGGCCTCGGCAAAGTCGCGGTGCTCGACTGGGACGTGCACCACGGCAACGGCACCCAGCACATCTATTGGCAGCGCGGCGACGTGCTGACGCTGTCGCTGCATCAGGACGGCTGCTTCCCGGCGGGCTATTCCGGCGAGCAGGATCGCGGCGAAGGCGACGGGGCGGGCTGCAACGTTAACGTGCCGATGCTGGCCGGCGCCGGCGACGACGGCTACCTGCACGCCATGCGGCGCATCATCATCCCGGTACTGGAAAAATTCGAGCCGGAGCTGATCATCGTCGCCTGCGGTTACGACGCCAACGCCCTCGATCCGCTGGCGCGCATGCAGCTGCACAGCGACAGCTTCCGCGCCATGACCGCGCTGGTGCAGGAGGCCGCCGACCGCCTGTGCGGCGGCAAACTGGTGATGGTGCATGAAGGCGGCTACGCCGAATCCTACGTGCCGTTCTGCGGGCTGGCGGTGATGGAACAGCTAAGCGGCGTGCGCACTGAAGTGCAGGATCCGCTGCTGACGTTCATCCAACAGCAGCAGCCGCGCGACGCCTTCAACCGCTTCCAGCGCGAAGCGCTCGACGAGCTGGCGCGTCAGTTCGGCCTGTAATCCCCTCTCTGCGGGCGCCGCACCCGGCGCCCCTGACAACCTCGCCGCCAGCCGCTACGCTGAAAGGCAACCCTACCACCATGAGAACAATAACATGTCCGAACAAACCGTCAGCTTTATCAAAGGCCGTCACGGCGACATCGCCGTGCACGACTGGGGAAACGACAAGCCGCGCTATCTGGCGCTGCTGGTGCACGGCTACGGCGAGCACCTCGGCCGCTATCAATACGTGGCGCGCACGCTGCAGGCGCAGGGCGCGCGGGTGTTCGGCCCCGACCATCTCGGCCACGGCCTGTCGCAGGGCGAGCGCGTGCTGATCGAAGATTATGACGCCGTGGTCGACGACGTGCAGCGCGTGGTCAGCCATTTCCGGCAGCAATACCCCACCTTGCCGCTGGTGGTGATCGGCCACTCGATGGGCGGCATGATCGCCACCCGCTACGTGCAGCGCCATGGCGAGGAGGTACGCGCGCTGGTGCTGTCCGGCCCGCTGCTCGGCGACAGAACGGCGATTTCCGATCTGGCTGAACTGCCGACGATCCCCGACGCGCCGCTGGATACCGCGACCCTGGCGCGCGATCCGGCGGTTGGCGCGACGTATCAGGAAGATCCGCTGGTGTGGCACGGGCCGTTCAAGCGTCCCACCCTGCGCGCCATGCAGCGGATCCTCGCCGCCATCAACGCCGGGCCGGGCTTCGGCGCGCTGCCCACGCTATGGATCCACGGCGACGACGATCGGCTGGTGCTGATGAGCGAAACGCAAACCGCGCTCGATCGTCTGCGCGGCGACGATTTCGAACGGATGATCAATGCGGGCGGGCGGCACGAGAGCTTTAACGAAACCAATAAGGATCAGATCCTCAAGCGGGTGACTGATTTTATTACGCGGGCGTTAGGCTAAGGCGCTCCCCCTCGGCATTCAGCCTGCTGAGGGGGGCATGACGGCGTCAGCCTTCGACGATGGCGAGGTAGTGTTTGACGAAGCGATCCGAGGTGATGTCCCAGCGCACCGGGGTGCCTTTCTCGACGAACCAGGAATCGCCGGCCTGATACTGCACCGATTCGCCGGTGCGTTCGTTGGTCAGGGTCGCACTGCCTTCCCACACCGTGGCGTGCTCGGCGAACGGATACTCCATCACGAAGCTGCCGCGGGTGCAGCTGAACACGCCGCAGTTCAGGTTGTCGGTCGGTTCGCCGAAGATGCTGGCCACGCCGACGGTCGGCGTGCCGGCGATCACCGTGGCGCCCAGGTTGCTGACGCTGCCGATCTCCAGCAGTTCCGGCAGCGGTTGTTTAAGCAATAACGGTTTCATGTGATTCTCCTCTGAGGGTTAACGGCGGCCTTTCCAGTAGCCGGATGTCTGGTGCCAAACCTTACCGGCGGTGGTCATCACCCGCCGCAGCTTGTCCTTGCCGAAGATGTTGACGTGCGGGATCGAGCTCATCAGATCGTACCGATCGGATCCTTCGCTCATGCCCTCCGCCAGCACCTTGCATACGATGTGGCTCGGCGTCACGCCGAAGCCGGAGTAGCCCTGCACGTAAAACACGTTGTCGCGATCCGGCAGCGTGCCGATCTGCGGGAACAAGTTGGCGCTGCAGCACAGCGGACCGCCCCAGGCCAGATCGATCTTCACGTCTTTCAGGTACGGGAACACCTTCAGCATCAGGTTGCGGTTCCAGGCCTTGAGATCCGACGGGAAATATTCGATCAGGCGGGTGGCGCTGCCGAACAGCAGCCGGTTCTCGTTGGTCACCCGGTAATAATCGATCACCGGGCGGATGTCGCTGTAGGCGCCGCGGATCGGGCTGATCTGACGGATCAGATCGTCAGACAGCGGCTCGGTGGCCAGCTGGAAGGCGTAGGTATTGATGGTCTTGCGGTAGATCTGCGGCTCCATGCCGTTGAGAAAGCCGTTGCAGGCCCACAGCATCTTGTTGGCGCGCACAGAGCCCATGGCGGTGCGCACCGTGATGCGCGGGCCATACTCCACGTTGAGCACGCTGCTGTTCTCAAAGATTTTCACCCCGTAGCCGCTCAGCGCCTTGGCCTCGCCCAGCAGCAGGTTGAGCGAATGTACGTGGCCGCCGCCCATGTGCTTCAGCGCGCAGGTGTAGGCGTCTGAGCCCACCACCTGCTTCACCTCCGCCCCGGTGTAGAGCTCAATCTCCTCCTGCGGCGCTACCGCCTTGAACTCCTTCAGCCAGCCGCGCAGGGTCTTCTCCTGGCGCGCGTTGCTGCCGAGATAGCCGTAGCCGAAGCAGAAGTCGGCGTCGATGTCATATTTCTTGATGCGCTCGCGGATAATGCCGGCGCCGAGGTTACTGATTTTGAAGATGGTTTCCAGCCCGGCCGGGCCAACGTGGCGCTTGATCTTCTCCAGATCGTGGCCGATGCCGGCCATCACCTGGCCGCCGTTGCGCCCGGTGCCGCCGTAACCCAGATAGCGGCCTTCGAGAATGGCGATGTTGGTGATGCCCTTCTCCGCCAGCTCCAGCGCGGTGTTGATGCCGGAGAAGCCGCCGCCGATGATCACCACGTCGACGTCCAGATCCTCTTCCAGCGTCGGGAAGCGCAGATCGTATTTTTTGGTCGCCGCGTAGTAGGTTAAGGACTCGATTTCGTTGTTCACTGCCGCACTCCCGATTGCCTATGCCATGACATCGGATTATCGGGAGCAGTGGGATCGTTCGCTATGTCCCCTTAGGGACATTCGCTACAAAAAATTAACATTCACGCGCTGCGCCGCTGCGGGGCGGTCAGCAGCAGGCTAAACAACTCGGCCTGCGAGCCGATGTTCAGCTTGCCGTAGATGTTCTTGCGGTGATTTTTTACCGTGCCGAGGCTGATGAACAGCCGGTCGGCAATCTGCTGCGAACCGCAGCCGGCGAGGATCAGATCGACGATCTCGCGCTCGCGCGGCGTCAGCAGATAGCGCGCCTGGGCGCCGTCATCGTTCACCGTCGCGGCCTCGGCCGGTGCCGCCACCACTTCGCCGTGCAGCCGCGCCACGCTTTTCACCAGCGTCAGCGCACTGCGCAGATCCGCCCGCTGCGGATAGCGTACCGCCACCGTGCGGCGCACCGAGCCGAAGAATACCCCCAGCCCGCGCTCCGGCGTCAGCTGCAGCAGCACGCCGGCCTCGTCGTGCCAGCCGGTCTTGCGATAAAAATTACGGTAATAATCGCTGTGATAAAACCCGCAGGGTGCCAGCTGGCGCAGCGTGAGCACCTCGCCTTCGCCGCCGTCGCTCAGCGCGCGGTAAAACGGATCCTGCAGGTAGGCGCCCTGTTGGTAGATCTGATTGACCGCATCGCTGTTTTCCCGCTCGGTTTTGATCAGGCAGCGCGGCGGCCGGCCGCGTTCGAAGGCATAGACGATGGCGTTGTCGAAGGCGAAAAATCCCTCCAGCCAATTCAACAGGCTGGGATAAAAACGCGGGCTAGCCACCGCATCGATCACCGCAGACAAGCGTTCAACCTGAATTTCCATACCCGCCTCGCCATTATTAACACATTAACAATCTACCGATTTCGGATGGGGTTGGCCGCACGACGGCCGGTACTGTTAAAAAAAGCACCCAAAACGCCGAAATGCAAGAACGCGATCGTTTACATGTTAAACAACTCACAGGTTGCCGCGGCGGGGAAAGCGGTGGCCGCTCCGCGCCCGCTGGCTTATGCTGTGGCATCGCGCTCTGCAACGTCGTCAAGGAGATCTCATGTCCGTCAGCCACATCATCGCCAATCGCCAGACCTGGTTCGGCCACGGCAGCATCCAGCAGCTGCCGCCGCTGCTGCTTGCCGACCCGCAGCCGACGCTGCTGTTCAGCTGTCGATCTTTTCTCAACGGCCCGGTGTATGCCGGCCTGCGCGAATCGCTGACGCCGCTGCTTATCGGCACGGAGATCGTCAGCCACGAGGCGTCGCCGCAGGAAATAGACGCCTGGGTGGCGCGCTGGCGCGGCCAGGCGCGGCGCGTAGTGGCCATCGGCGGCGGCAGCGTGCTGGACGCCGCCAAGGCGTTCTCCGCGCTGGTGGAGCATCCGCTGCCGACGCTGCGCTATATGGAAAAAGTCGGCGACAGCAAAATCAGCGGCGCCACCCTGCCGCTGATCGCCATTCCCACCACCGCCGGCACCGGCAGCGAGGTGACGCAGAACGCGGTGATCACCGACACCCAGGTCAGCAAAGTGAAGGCCTCGCTGCGCCACAATAACTTCGTGCCGCACACCGCCATTCTCGATCCGCAGCTGCTGGCGGGCGCGCCGGACAAAGTGTTGGCCTACTGCGCTATCGACGCCTTCACCCACCTGTTCGAGGCCTATCTGTCGAAAACCGCCGGCGCCATGACGCGCGACATGTCGCTGAACGGCATACGCCACTTCCTCGCCGCCTGGCCGGCGCTCAACCGCAGCGATGCGGCGCGCGAGGCGATCATGCAGGCTTCCTACCTCGGCGGGCTGACGCTGAGCGCCGCCGGGCTGGGGGTCATTCACGGCATCGCCGGCGAGATCGGCGCGCTGCGCGACTACCACCACGGCCAAGTCTGTGGCCGCCTGCTGCTGCCGTTCCTCGCCCTGCTGGAAACCAGCGAACAGCCGCAGCAACGCGCGCTGATGGCCGAGCTGGCCGCGCGCCTGTACCCGCACTGGCAGGGCAGCCCGGAGAGCTACCTGACCGATTTCATCACCCGCCACGCCATTGCGCCGTTCTGGCAGGACGATTTGCCGATTTCCGGCCAGGAATTGGCGGTGGCGCTGGAGAAATCCAACAGCAAGAATTCCTGGATCGACTATGCGCCGGCGCAGCGGCAACGGATGATCGAAGAGGCGTTTCGCGTCGAATGATTATATAATCAGATCAACGCACTAGCAGGAGTTAAGAAAATGGGCATCATCGGCTGGATCTTCGCCGGCATCGCGGTCGGCATCCTGGTCGGCGCGCTGATCAGGATCTTCGGCAAGAAGAAAGAGCAGTAAGCGTCACGCTGTTCCGTGGGCCGCCAGCAGGCACTCATGGAACAGCTTCACCACCCGCTGCGGCACCGGCGAGCGGCGCAGCACGCTGGAGTATTCACAGTGATAGCGGAACAGCGCCGGTTTGATCGCCCGCATCATATTCTGCGCCACGAAAAACGCCGCGTAGTGATCAGGCAAAAAGCCGACGTATTTGCCGGACAGGATCAGCGTGGCGATCGACTCCTGCGCAAACCCCGTCGCCTTGCGATGCAAATGTTGCTGCAGGCTCAGTTCCATATTCGGCGAATGATAGCCTAATCCGGCGAAGGCATAATTGTGCAGCAGATCCCAATTTAATGTTTCATGGGGGCCGGAAAATAATTCATGCTGCGCGCCGCAATATAAGAACATCCTCTCACTGAATAACGAATGATAAGATAAACTTTCCGCGCTGCGGTGCATGGGAATAACGCCAACCTGAAATTGCCCGTCAATGACGCCGCGTTCAATGGTATTAATCGGCTCCACGTACATTTGCAAAGAAACCTCCGGCGCACGCTCGCTGAATAACGCGATGGCCCGGCCGATCTGCGCCTGCGGATTGCTGACCGTATGGTCGAATATCGCCACGTGCAGCTGCCCGCCCATGCGCTGGTGCACCTCGTCCACCCCGCGCCGGAACGCCTCGGTGGCCGCCAGCAGGTTGACCGTTTCCTGATAGATCAACAGCCCCTCGTCGGTAACCGCAAAACCCTCGCGCCCGCGCTGGCACAGCGTCAGGCCCAGCCGCTGCTCCAGATCCTTGATGTGCTTGCTAATGGTCGACAGGCTGATATTCAGCTCCAGTTCGGCGGCGCTCATGCCGCCGCAGTCGACCACGGCCTTGAATACCCGCAGCAAACGCAGATCCATATCCGACAATTGCCCTAACAGCGCGCGCTTTTTTACTTGCATAAAACCTTAAGTAAGTTTCGACATATGATTATTCACAGTAGAGAACAAGCGGTACATAGTCAATTTCGCACAACAATTCGTTAACAACTCATTTTATTTAATTAATCGCACTTATTTTCCTGCCCGGAGGAAAACATGGCCGCTGAAAATTATTCGCTTAATCGTCTCGATGCCGAAGGGTTAGAGGCCCATTGGATGCCTTTTACCGGCAACCGTAATTTTAAAGCGCAGCCGCGCATCATTACTCAGGCCGCAGGGGCGTATTACACCAGCCACGACGGCAGAAAGATTTTCGACGGCCTGTCCGGATTGTGGTGCTGCGGATTGGGGCACGGCCGGCAGGAAATCACCGACGCCGCCCAGCGCCAGCTGGCGACGCTGGATTACTCGCCGGCGTTTCAGTTCGGCCACCCGCTGTCGTTCGAGCTGGCCAACAAAATCAAGGCGCTGACGCCGGCGGGGCTGGATTACGTGTTCTTCACCGGCTCCGGCTCGGAAGCGGCGGACACCTCGCTGAAAATGGCGCGCGCTTACTGGCGCGCCAAAGGCCAGGCGGGCAAAACCTGCTTTATCGGCCGGGAAAAGGGCTATCACGGCGTTAACTTCGGCGGCATCTCGGTCGGCGGCATCGCCGGCAACCGCAAGACGTTCGGCGCCGGCGCCGAGGCGGACCACCTGCCGCACACCCTGCTGGCCGGCAACGCCTTTTCGCGCGGCATGCCGCAACAGGGGGCGGAGCTGGCGGAAGAGCTCAACCGCATCATCGCGCTGCGCGACGCCTCGACGATCGCCGCGGTGATCGTCGAACCGTTCTCCGGCTCCGCCGGGGTGATCGTGCCGCCGGTCGGCTACTTGCAGCGCCTGCGCGAAATCTGTACCCAGCATGACATCCTGCTGATCTTCGACGAAGTGATCACCGCCTTCGGCCGCTGCGGTGCGATGACCGGCGCCGAGGCGTTCGGCGTCACGCCGGACATCATGAACATCGCCAAACAGGTGACCAACGGCGCGCAGCCGATGGGCGCGGTGGTGGTACGGCCGGAGATTTATCACACCTTCATGAACGGCGGCGAGCCGGACTACCAGCTCGAATTCCCGCACGGCTACACCTACTCCGCCCATCCGGTCAGCTGCGCGGTCGCGCTGGCGACGCTGGACATCCTGCAGCGCGAACAGATGGTGGAGCGCGTACAGGCGCTGGCGCCCTACTTCGAGCGCGCGGTGCACAGCCTGCAGGGGGCCAAACACGTCGCCGACATTCGCAATATCGGCCTGGCGGCCGGCATCACGCTGGCGGCGCGGCCCGGCGAGCCGGCGCGGCGCCCCTTCGAGGCGGCGATGCGCTGCTGGGAAAGCGGATTTTACGTGCGCTACGGCGGCGACACCCTGCAGCTGGCACCGCCGTTCATCAGCAGCGAAGCGCAGATCGATGCGCTGATCAACGCCGTGGGCGACGCCCTCAACGCCACCGAATAAGGAGAGAACCATGACCATCACCCATTGGATCAACGGCGAGCCCGCCGCCGGCGGCGAACGCAGCCAGCCGGTTTACGACCCGGCCACCGGCCAATCGGCGCAGGAGGTGCAGTTGGCCGACCGCGCCACGGTGGAGCGCGCCATCGCCGCCGCCGAACAGGCTTATCCCGCCTGGCGCGATACCCCTCCGCTGAAGCGCGCGCGCATCATGATGAAGCTCAAGGATCTGCTGGAGCAACACGCCGACGCCATCTGCCAGTTAATCACCGCCGAGCACGGCAAGGTGCTCAGCGACGCCCTGGGCGAACTGCAGCGCGGCATTGAGAATATCGAATACGCCAGCTATGTGCCGGAACTGCTGAAGGGTGAACACAGCAAAGAGGCAGGCCCGGGCATCGACAGCTGGAGCGAGTTTCAGCCGCTGGGGGTGGTGGCGGGCATCACCCCGTTCAACTTCCCGGCGATGGTGCCGCTGTGGATGTGGCCAATGGCGGTCGCCTGCGGCAACACCTTCGTGCTGAAACCTTCCGAGCGAGTGCCTTCCGCCGCGCTGTATATCGCCCGGCTGGCGGCGGAAGCCGGGCTGCCACCGGGGGTGCTCAACGTGGTCAACGGCGACCGCGAAGCGGTGGAGACGCTGCTGCATGACGGGCGCGTCAAAGCGATCAGCTTCGTCGGTTCGACGCCGGTGGCGGAGCATATCTATCACACCGGCTGCGGCCAGAACAAACGGGTGCAGGCGCTGGGCGGCGCCAAAAACCACGCGGTGGTGCTGCCGGACGCCGATATCCCCGGCGCGGTCGGCGCGCTGATGGGCGCGGCGTTCGGCTCTTGCGGCCAGCGCTGCATGGCCATCCCGCTGGTGGTGGCGGTGGGCGACGACACCGCCGACGCGCTGATCGCCGGGCTGCGGCAACAGATGGCCGCCATGCGCGTCGGCCCCGGCAGCGACAACCGCAACGACATGGGGCCGCTGGTGACCCAGCAGCATTATCAGAAGGTGAAAGGCTATATCGAGCAGGGCGTAGCCGAAGGCGCCGAGCTGCTGGTGGACGGCCGCGAGCTGAGCGTGATCGGCGCCGACGGCCGCCCCAGCCAGGGGTATTTCCTCGGCCCGACGCTGTTCGATCGCGTGACGCCCGGCATGCGCATCTATCAGGAGGAGATCTTCGGCCCGGTGCTCGGCGTGGTGCGCGCGGCCTCGCTGCCGGAGGCGATGGCCTTGATCGACGCCCACGAATACGGCAACGGCACCTGCCTGTTCACCCGCGACGGCGAAGCGGCGCACCACTTTTCCAGCCGTATTCAGGTCGGCATGGTGGGGATCAACGTGGCGCTGCCTGTGCCGGTGGCCTACCACTCGTTCGGCGGCTGGAAGCGCTCGCTGTTTGGCGATCTGCACGCCTACGGCCCGGACGCCGTCAGGTTCTACACCAAACGCAAGACCGTGACCCAGCGCTGGCCGGCCTCCGGCGATGCCCGCCGCGCCAGCTTCAGCTTCCCGTCGGGGCAGGGGTAACACATAAGAACAATAAACTTCCGGGGAGCAACGCTCCCCGGCATTTAGCGCGCTCCATTTGATTCCTGCGTACAGCCTGTGCAGCAAAACAATAACTCACTCACACGTTAATGGAGTCGTTATCCCATGAAAGAGTCCGCCCCTGAACACACCTTCAAAGGCAATCTCAGCGTCCTCGACGTGGTGATGATCACCGCGTCCGGCGTGACGCCGGCCAGTTCGATCTTCGTTATCGCGCCGCTGGCGATCGCCAACGCCGGCAGCGGCGCCTTTCTGTCGTTTCTGATCGCCGCCTGCGTCGCCGCCGCCATCGCGCTGTGCTATGCCGAGCTCGGCGCCGCACACCCCAGCGCCGGCGGTGAATACAGCATCATCAAGCGCCTGTTCGGCACCCTGTGCGGGTTGCAGACCTACCTGTTTATCCTCAGCGCCTCGCTGTTCGTGCCGGCGGTACTGGCCACCGGCGCAGTGCCTTACCTGAACACCGCGCTGGGCACCCAGTTCGACGCCTCGACCGCCGGCATGCTCACCGTGCTGGTCGGTGGTATCTGCGCCATTTTCAACATCAAAGCCAACGCCCTGCTGACCGGCGCCTTCCTGGTGGTGGAAGTGGCGGTGCTGGCGCTGATCGCCTGGCTCGGCTTCAGCCACCCGCATCAAAGTACAGAGATCCTCACCGCGCCGGTGATGCTGGACGCGCAGGGCAGCCTGGCGCCGGTGTCGCTGCCGCTGATCGTCGCCATGGTCGGGGTCGCGCTGTTCTCCTACAACGGCTACGGCGCGGCGGTGTACATGGCGGAAGACATGCGCGAACAGGGCAGGCCGATGGCGATCGCGATCATGCTGACGCTGGTCATCGTGGTGCTGGTGGAACTGGTGCCGTTCACCGCCCTGCTGATCGGCTCGCCGTCGCTGACGGAGATGGCCAAACAGGCCGATCCGGTCGGCTACGTGGTCACCCAGCTCGGCGGCCCGACGCTGGCGCGGGTAGTGAGTGGCGCAATCTATCTGTCGGTGTTCAACGCCATTATCGCCATCGTGGCGCAGTTCAGCCGCATGATGTTCGCCAGCGGACGTGACGGCTTCTGGCTGCCGGCGTTCAACCGAGCGCTGAAAATCATCCACCCGCGCTTCGGCACCCCCTGGATCGCCACCCTGCTGTTCGGCGTGCCGTCGGCGCTGCTGGCGTTTTGCTCCGATCTCGAATCGCTGACCTCGTTCACCGTGATCCTGCTGCTGCTGGTGTACATCATTATGGCGGTGGCGGCGCTGATCAGTCGCCGTCGCCGCCACTTCCACCACCCGTACCTGATGCCGCTGTGGCCGCTGCCGGTGGTGGTGGCGCTGCTGTGCTGCCTGTACGTGCTGTGGACGATTTTGATCGCCAGCAGCCTGAAAGACTTTATTATCATTGCCGGCATCATCGGCTTCGGGTTGGCGCTGAACCATCTGCGCGGCCGCCAGACGGCGCCCCTCGCCGCCCCCTCAATAGAAGGAGAATAACCATGACGCAGCGCGCTCAGGATCTGGGCATCATCATCGGCCAGGGCACGCCCGGCCCGCTGAACGCCATCACCGACGTGCCCGGCGTGCGCGTCGGCCATGCCAGCATTCATGCCGACTTGGCGGACGGGCGCAGCGTGCGCACCGGCGTGACGGTGATCGAACCGCGCCCCGGCTCCGCCCGCCACGCGCCCTGCTTCGCCGGCGTGCACGTGCTGAACGGCAACGGCGACGCCACCGGCCTGGAATGGGTGCGCGAAGCGGGCCTGCTGACCAGCCCGATCGCCTTCACCAACACCCACAGCGTGGGCGTGGTGCGCGATGCGCTGATCGCGCTGGAGCGTGAAGCGCTGCCCGCAGGCGACAACGCGGTGTATTGGAATATGCCGGTGGTGATGGAAACCTTCGATGGCCTGCTCAACGACATCAACGGCTTTCACGTCAAGGCCGAGCACGTGCGCGAGGCGCAGCAGGCGGCCCAGGGCGGCTTGCCGCGGGAAGGCGCGGTCGGCGGCGGCAGCGGCATGATCTGCCATGAATTCAAAGGCGGCAGCGGCACCGCCTCGCGCCGCTTGCCTGCCGATCAAGGCGGCTGGACGGTGGGCGCTATCGTGCAGGCCAACCACGGCAAGCGCGAGTCGCTGCTGGTCGGCGGTTACCCGGTGGGCCGGCATCTGGGGCATCTCCCCTCGCCGTTCACGCCGCAGTTGCCGCATCCCGGCATGGGCTCCATCGTGGTGGCGCTGGCGACCGACGCGCCGCTGCTGCCGCACCAGTGCGCGCGGCTGGCGCAGCGCGCCAGCATCGGCATCGCCCGCACCGGCGGCGGCACCGAGGATTCGAGCGGCGATATCTTTATCGCCTTCGCCACCGGCAACGACGGCCTGCCGCCCGCCGACTACGCCAATAAAGGCGCTTTTACCACACCGCTGCGCATGGTGAACAACGACTACATTTCGGCGCTGTTCGCCGCGGCGGCGGAAGCGGTGGAAGAGGCGATCGTCAATGCGCTGCTGGCGGCCAATACCGTCAGCGGCAACGGCCATCGGGCGGAAGGGTTAAGCGCCGAACAGCTGGTGACGGCGCTGGAGAAGGCCGGCTGGCGGCGATAAACAACGCGGGGCGCGGGTTAACGCGCCCTGACCGTCAGGATTCGCCGCCCGGTTTAGGCGTCGGGTAGTCGTAATCCAGCCGCAACGGTTCGGCGTAGACGCTGTTCCACAGCTGTTGGTATAGCTGGTCCAACCGCCCGCTCATCGCCGCGCTGTGCATCACCAGCTCCAGATTGCGCGAGTTGTCCAGATAGCCGCCGGTCCAGTTGCTGGTGCCCACCCAGGCAATCTCATCGTCGATGGTCATCAGCTTGCTGTGGATCACGCGGGCAAACGGAATGAAGCCGCTGCTGGCCGGCGGAATGGTCACCACCTTGATCTGCACGTTCGGCACCAGCGCCAGGCTCTTCAGCCAGGCGATATCCGGCTTTTTGGTGTTCCAGTTGGCCACCATCAGCTCGATCTGCACGCCGCGCGCCGCCGCGCTGCGCAGCGCGTTGTCGATGACCGCGTAGAAGGGGCGACTGCGCTCCGGGCCAAACGACAGTGGCGCGTAGTCCATCACCTGCACCCGCACCCGCCGTTTGGCGCCGGCCAGCAAGCGCGGCAGCTCGGCCTGCGAGTCAATCACCCCCGCCGGGTTGTAGGCCCGCGGGCTGGCCACCAGATAGTTGCCCTGCGGCTGCGCCGTCGGCGGCGAATCGGGCAATGCCGGCACCGGCTTATCCTGCGCCAGCAGCGCCTGCGCCCGCCAGTCCTGTTCGAAGATCGCCTGGATCTGCCCCACCACTTTAGCATCGCTGATGCGCAGCCCGGTTTCGTGAATATGCTCCAACGCGCGCCAGTCGAAATTCTGGCTGCCGACAAACGCCTGCTCGCCGTCCACCAGCAGATATTTGGCGTGCAGGATGCCGCCGCTCAGCTTCTGGTAAGGAATGATGCGCAGCTCCAGATTGGGGATCGCCTTCAGCTGTTCCAGCGTTTCGGCGGTAGAAATGCGAATGCCCTTCTCTTCCACCAAAAAGCGGATTTTCACCCCGCGCTCACCGGCCGCCTTCAGGTGCTGCAGCACACCGTCCAGCAGCGAACCGTCCTGATTCGCCACGTAAAACTGCCCCAGGTCGATGCGGGTTTTCGCCGCGTCGAACATCTCGCGCCACACCTCGGCGGTGTTGCGCAGGTCGTCGGCCTGCAGCGCGGTTTCCACCGGCGCGGTGTACACCAGCTCATAGCCGGGAATCGCAAAACGCGCCGCAGCGCTCTGGCTCAACATCAACAAACAACCGCTCCACAATGCCGCATAAAGGCGGCCGAGCGGCCGCCGTACTGGATGGCCATTAGGCATAGCGCGGCGCTCCGCTGTCAACCCATTGTTCGCCGCTGCCGTTCTCCGGGCGGCTGGTCGGCTGACCGGCGCGGATCAGCAGCACCTTCAGCAGCTCGTTGATGCGCTCCATGCGGCTCTGCAGGAAGTTGTTGGCCACCAGGCACAGCAGCGCGATGGCGATGCCGAGGCCAGTGGCGTACAGCGCGGTGCCCATCCCGGCCGACACCAGGCTCGGCTCGGACACCCCCGAGGCGGCCAGCGCCTTGAAGGTTTCGATGATCCCCATCACCGTGCCGAGCAACCCCAGCAGCGGCGCGGCGGTGACCACGGTTTCCAGCAGCCACAGGCCGCGCGCCATCGGCGGCTTGCTCAGCAGGTACTGGGCGTCGATCAGATCGCCGATCGTTTCACGATCGCCGGCGCGGTGCTTCTGCGCCAATACCGGCGCGATCACCGCCATCGGCAAGCTGTTGCGCTGGGTCAGCTCGTCCGGTAGATCGGCGGCGCGGCGCACGTCCGGCGTCAGCGCCTGCTCCAGCCGGCGCGCCTGGCGTTGGGTATAGGCGAAGTACAGCGTGCGTTCGATGATGATCACCAGCGCGATCGCCAGCGCGGCGTACATCACGTAGAAAATAATGTCGTGCAACAGATTGGCGTCCATACAGGGCTCCTCTTCCCCGCCGCCGGGCAGGCGGCGGGGTATTCAGTTAAAAGGTGGCTTCCAGCGAGACGCTGAAGGTGCGTTCTTCGCCGACGTTGTAATACGGCGTGCTGGCCTTCACGCCGCCGTACGGCGCCGCGTTGAAGGTGGTGGTGCGCACCGAGGTCAGGTATTCCTTGTCAAACAGGTTGCTGATGCCAAAGCGCAGCGCGGCGCTTTTGACGATTTTCTTGTCCACGGGCAGATGCACCCCCGCCGCCAGATCGAACACCGTGCGGCCGCCGATCTTCTCGTCGTTGGTCAGATCGCCGTAGAACGCACTGGCGTACTTGCCGCTGACGCTGCCGTAATACAGCCCGTCGTCATAACCCAACGTCATGTTCAGCAGGTTTTTCGGCACGTTCGGCACTTCTTTGCCGGAGGTCGGCAGCGGCTGCCCGCCGTTGCTGACGATGTCGCTCTTCTGCTTCGATTGGGTATAGGTATATGAGGTGTAGTAGTTGAAGTTATGCGGCAGTTGGCCGCTCCACTCCAGCTCCAGCCCTTTGTTCTCCACATTGCCGATGTTCATCATCTCGTAATCGCCGGCCGAGTTGGTGGTGGAGATCTGGCGATCGCTGTAGCGCATGTAGAACAGCGTGGCGCTCAGCAGCATGTCCTCTTGCTGGAAACGCCAGCCCAGTTCGTGGTTCCAGCTGAGTTCCGGCTTGGTGCTGAGCGAGTCGCCGACGTTGTACAGCACGTAGTTTGGCGGCGTGCGCATGTTGCGCGTCAGGTTGTAGAACACCTGGTTTTCCTGGTTCACCTTATAGCTGGCGCTGAAGTTCGGCAGGAATTCGTGATAGGTGGCTTTGCGCTTCTCCGGCACGTTGTACAGGCTGCCGCGGTTGTCCCCTTTGCGCTCCACGTACTGATAGGCCAGGCCGCCGACGAAGGTCCAGTCCGGCGTGGCGAACCAGGTGTCCTGCAGCCACACCTTCTGCGCCGGGGTGATGGTGTACTGGTTGCGCCCCTGCACCGTATTGCCGTTGGCGTCCTTCACCTGATCGGATCCGCCCGGTTTGCCCGAGATTTGCGCCGGATTGCCATCATCTTTGATGCTGATGAACGGTTGGGTCTGCAGCTGGCGCGCGCGCTCGTACCAGTAACCGATGTCCAGGCTGTGCTGATCGTTGATGTCCCACTTCAGCTTGGTGGTGATGCCCGGCCGCCAGGTTTGGGTCCACGACGGGCGGTAATAGGTGTTGGACTGCAGGTTGCTGAGGTCATACTGCCCGGCCTTGTCCGACGTGCTGGACAGCACCGAGGCCGTCTGGCCGTTGAAGCTGCCGCCGTTGCCCCAGTAGTAATACGGTTGCAGAGTCAGCGACAGGTTATCGCGCAGCTGCAGCTTCTGGGTGAACGACAGCGTGAAGGTTTCGAACGGGTTGCGTTCAATCTTGTAGTACTTGTTCAACTGCCCTTTGCTGTTGTACTCCGGTGTGGTGACGTAGTCGGTGTCACGGCCGTCGTTTTGGAACTGCGCCTTGCTCAGAGTGTTGTAGTTGGTGTTGTTCTGGCGGTTGTACTTCATCACCAGGTTGCTGCTGTTGCCGTTGCCGTCTTCGTACAGCGAGTTCATCTCGAACTTGTCGGAATACAGTCGCCCCTCGCCGCGCCACTTCTTCGCCTCGGTGTGCGAATAGGAGAGCCAGTTGCTGAAGCCGTTGTACTCGCCGGTCTCCAGGCGGGCAAAGGTTTTGCTCAGGCTGTTGCTGCCCAGCGTTTGCTTGACGAAACCGCCGAAGTCTTTCGCCGGGCGGCGCGTCACCAGGCCGATGTTGCCGCCGCTGGAGCCGATGTGCGGGCCGTCCGCTTCGGAAGACCCTTGGGTGACGAACACCTCCTCCAGGTTTTCCGCATCGCCGAGCAGGTTCGGGTATACCGCGTAGTTGCCGGAGTCGTTGATCGGAATGCCGTCCATCGACAGGCCGATCTGATCCGAGTTCATGCCGCGCATGGTGTAGTCCACGCCGCTCAGGCCGCTGGCGTCGTTGCTGTTGACGTTCAGGCCCGGCGTGTATTTCAGCTTGTCGATGGCGTTGGCCGCCGACGGCATTTTGTCCATCGCCTCTTTGGTGACGGTAGAACGCGCCTTGGCGCTGTCATCCTGCACCATCATGCCGCCGCCGAGCGACTGCCCCTTGACGCTGATGGTGCCGACATCGGTGGCGTCGGCCGCCAGCGCGGCGCCCGGCAGCATCGCCGACATCACCGCCAGATAGATCCCAGAACGATTAAACGATTTCATTGTGTGCATCCCATAAAAATCAAACGATTAACCCTTGCGCTAAGGCGCCTGATAATTGAACGTCGCGGTAAATCTTTTGGTTGTTTGCCCGGCGAACGCCTCGCTCGGGAACGGCTTCACTGAACTGATGCTTTGCAGGCTGCTCATCGCCGCGCGGTTCAGCAGCATGCTGGCGGCTTTGTTGGCGATGCCGGAAGAGAGCACCCGCCCACTGCGATCGACCTCCAGCCACACTTCGACGTTGCCCTGCGGGCGCTCGAGTGAGGCCTGACGCCCGCTTGGGTAGCGCTTGCGCTGTTCCAGCTCGCGGCGCAAGGCCAGCAGATAGCCGTTTTCAATCGCCTGCGCGTTCACCTTCGGCGCCGCGGGGGCGGCCGGTGCGGGCTGCGCCGCCGGTTTGCTGACCAGCGCGCGCGGCGCGGCGGGCGCCGGCGTCGGTTTAGGTTTCTCTACCGGTTTGGCTTTCTCTTTTACCGGCTTGGGCTTTGGCTTCGGCTGCGGTTTCGGCACCGGCTTGGCTTCCACGATCGGTTCCGGCGCCGGCACCACCGGTTCGGGGATCGGCTCCGGCTCGGGCGGCGGCGGTTCGGGCTGAGGTTCCGGCGGCGTTTCCGGTTGAGGTTCAGGCGCCGGTTCAGGCTCCACCAGCGCCAGTTCGATGGCAGTTTCGTCGTAGCGCGGCTGGATCTTCAGCGCCGCCTGCTGGCTGGCGAACAGCAGGCAACCGGCGACAATCAGCGCCGGCAGCCAGCTGAAAAGATGACGTGAGCGATAGAGCAGATACATGTCACAGCTTCCGTGTCGCGATGGAGACGGAGAAGAAACCGCCCTGGCGCAGGTTGTCCATGACCGCCACCAGCCGCTCGACCGCCACGCCCTTGTCGCTGTTGACGATGATGGTGGTGGTCTGGTTGGCCTGCTGCTGTTGCTTGAGCGTAGTGACCAACGCGCCGAGCGCGATCGGCTGGCCATCCAGCTGCAGCTGTTCGTCGGCCCCCAGCGTGATAATCGCTTTCTTCTGCGGTTTCAGCTGCTGCGCACTGCCGGCGGACGGCAGCTGCGTTTTCAGCCCGAGCGCCGGAATGACGTTCAGGCTGATCAAGACGAAAAACACCAATAAAAACATCATCACGTCGATCATCGGGATCAGTTCGATGTGCGCTTTGTTCTTTTTCGGTTCGTTCCAGTTACGCATGACACTCCCTCACAAAAGCGAAGCAGCCAATATAGGAGGGGTTTGTTTACCTTTTGTTACGCTTGTGTGATCTTATTTTCACAGCGTGGTTTTTTTTGCGAGAATTTTTTCAATGGCAGGCGATAAGGGAGAAGATATAACTTATTAATTAGCGATAGTTTTTATTGGAATAATTGCGATTCGGGCATTTCAGAGAGCCAAAGCCAGAGAGGATAATGTGAGAATAGTGACAGCCCAAACGGTCACTACAACAAGACCTCAAGCCCGTGCTTGCGTACGATCGAAAGCAGCTTAAGCGACACGCCGCCCGGCCGCTTCACCCCCGTCTCCCATTTCTGTATGGTCGACACGCTGGTATTCAGATAACGGGCAAAAACCGGTTGGCTTAAACATAGCTGCTCACGCAAGGCTTTGATCTCTTGGGGCTGTAACATCTCGACCGGAGCAAGGCAAGACTCGTCGAAACTGCGTAGGGTTTCCAGAGAAATGGCGCCAGTACGATGCAATCCTTCAGCCGCGCTGTGAATCGCCTCAAAGGCCGGACTCCGAAACGTTTTTTCCTTCTTCATGGCAAATCTCCATCCATTCGTTCTTTACGACCAAGGATTGGAGCATTTCGTCGCTCAACGCGCCAAAATGCACCGCCAACTTGCGAAAAGCTTGCAATTCCGCCCCAGAGATATTGGCCTGGACCTGCTTGGCAAACAAAAAAACATACACCCAATGCCGACCGTTTTTCGCTAATACCAACGCACGGTCCCGATTGTGATTAAGACGTTTTTTAAATACACCACCGCCTAAATCCACAGCCAAACCCCGTTGTACATCGTGTACCGCCCGACATAATGCCTTATCGGTAATGCCGTGCGCCTGAGCCTTCTTGCTAAACCAACGAGTTTTAAATGTACGCATTGCAATGACTTCCCCATGAAACATAGCACTGAGTGAAACACTTTTCCAGAGCATTCCTTCTCGCCAGCATCACCTCAAACGTCGATGATGGCCACCATGGGAAACCCGATTTGCATGATGGCGCGCATCATGACTTCTTTCTGTGCAATGCTGAGGGCATCATTGCGAACGCACACGCAACAACATGTTTTACAAGCATAAAAAAAGACGCCCGCAGGCGTCTTCTTGGCATTTTCACTGAGGCCGGAAGGCTTTCAGTTCACTTTCACCGGCATACCGGAACGGGCCTTGATCGCCGCGTCCACTTCGCTCTGGTTAACACCGGCGTCCATCAGCACTTTGCCGACTGGCGCGGAAATGGTCAGCGGCACCGGATCTTTCGATTGCAGCTGCTCTTCGTTGGCCGACAGCGGGTTGTGCACTTCCACATAGCGCGAGCCGTCCGGTTCGACGGTGGCTTTCATCGGTTCATTGATGAACTGCACGCGGGTGCCGACCGGCACGTTTTCGAACAGGTACTTGATGTCGTCGGCGCGCAGACGCACGCAGCCGTGGCTCACGCGCAGGCCGATGCCGAAGTTGGCGTTGGTGCCGTGGATGGCATACAGGCGGCCAACATACAGCGCATACAGCCCCATCGGGTTGTCCGGGCCGGCCGGGAACACCGCAGGCAGGATTTCGCCGTCAGCCGCGTATTCGGCGCGCATTTTGGCGGTCGGTGTCCAGGTCGGGCCGTCTTTCTTGCGCTGCACGGTGGTGGTCCAGTTCAGCGGGGTGTCTTTACCCAACTGGCCGATACCGATCGGCAGCACCACCACGGTGTTGGAACCTTTCGGGTAGTAGTACAGACGCATCTCTGCGCTGTTGATGATGATGCCTTCACGCGGCGCGTCCGGCAGGATCAGCTGTTGCGGGATGGTCAGGGTGCTGCCGGCCTTCGGCAGGAACGGATCCACGCCCGGGTTGGCCTCCAGCATGTTGCTCAGCCCCATCTGATACTGGGCGGCGAAGCTCTCCAGCGGCAGTTTGCTGTCTTCCGGTACGGTGATTTGGATATTCTCGCCCACCAAACGGCTGTCTTTTGGCGGCAACGGGTAAACGACGGCGAAGGCAGCCTGGCTGAAAGCAACCAGTGCCGTAAACAGGGTTAATAACGCGCGAATGCTCATTTTCATCTTCGTGTTGGTCAAGGCCACTGGCGATTAGGGATATCGGTTTCTACGGCCACTTTACCCCGTTGAATTTCAGCCGACAGCCAACGGCGCTGCGGCCTGAAAAGCCAGGGGGGTTTGACCGGATGCGCATTATATGTGCACATCAATCAAAGTGTGAACCATTACCGATGTAATATCGCAATTTTTTGTAACCTGACGCGCCACGAAGGCGATTTTTTGCGAGAACCGCCGCCTAACTGGCGGCGGCCAACGCTTCCCCCCGCCGAATGGGGATCAGATATTCACAGCGGATCGCCGCGCCGCCGAGCGGGCAACAGCCCTCCTGCGCCGGGTAGAAACGCTCGATATCCTGCCCCGGCCGGCGGATGGCGTTCATCTGCGGCATGGCAGTGTCATACAATCGGACAATAAAGTTTTGTAACCCTTCCGCCTGCCCCTGATAGGTGAAACGGGCATACTCTCCCTGTTCGATAGTCACCCGCTCCCCCATCGCCCCTTCGTCCGGCAAAGCGGCGGTATACGCCATACGCGGGCAGCCCCGGCGTTGCCTGTCGACCTCCAGGCTGGTAAGGCCGTACACCACCTCCGGCAGCGCCTGCGGCCGCAGCAGTTGCCGCCAGGCATGGCGGCGCAGCTCGCACTTGGAGTCCGCCAACTGCCCCAGCGTGAAGCTGCGGCGCTGGGTGTTGCCCACCAGCTGCATGGCGGGCAGCGTCACGATGTCGGCCTGCGGCAACGGCGCTTCGGTCAGCCGCAGCGGCGGCTGCAGGCCATAGCTCGACCAATCCTGGCTGCGGCGATAGCTGGCCGGCGGCAAACCGAATTGCTTGCGGAAGCAGCGGGTGAAGGTCTGCTGTGAATCGAACTGGTAAGTATCGGCGATGCAGGCCACGCTGGTGCCGGTCAGGCGCAGTTCGCGCGCGGCGGCGGTCAGCCTTCTGCGGCGCGCGTAAGTGCCGAGAATATGGCCGGTATGCTGCTTGAATATCCGCTGCAAATGCCACTTGGAGTAGCCGGACTTGGCGGCAATGTCGTCCAGCGTCAGCGGCTGATCCAGGCTCTGCTCGATCCAGGCCAGCAGCTGTTCAATCACCTGTTGCTGGTGCATGGTATTCCCCTTATTTGCTCAGTAATGTCTGCGCCAGCATCCGGCCTGTGGCTTCATCGGTGGCCACCAGTATCGGATAACCCCAGAATTTGGCGCCGTATTCGGCGAATTCTTCCGCCGCCGCGCGTTTGGCGTCGTCCGGCTCCAGCATGATCATGCCTTTCACCCACTGCTTCAGCGCCTCGCGGTTATCGCGTTTCCACAGCGCCACCTGGGTGCGGGCATCGCGATCGTGCTCTTCACCTTCATCGCCGACGCTGCGGTCGGTCATCAAGACAAAGGGTTCGGCGCGCGCCAACAGCGTGCTGAATTCAGCCAGCTCGGCCTGGGTATCGCGCCCGTTTCGGCGCATCCACACCAGCGGAAAAGTGGCGGTATCGAGTGACATAATCAGTTTCCTCGCGAAAGGGTTTTAGGACTGGCGCTTACTTTATCGGCACCGACGCTAGACCACATTGCGCAATCAGGACATAATACTTTTCAATTCCGCCAAATTGAGAATTATTCTCATGAAAGTACAGATCCCTCGCCGCAATCTCGATATCGATCAGGTGCCGCGCCCGCTGTTCGCCGTACAGAGTTCCACTATCGAACAGGACTGGGAAGTCGAGCCGCACCGTCATCAAAAGGCGCAGCTGATCTATACCGTGCGCGGCATGATCCGCTGCGAAGTGGAAAACGGCCTGTGGCTGGTGCCACCGCAGTGCGCGCTGTGGATGCCGGGCAACGTGTTGCACAACGCCCAAGGCGCCGGCTCAACGGAAGCTTACTGCCTGTTCGTCGATCAACACGTCGTCGCAGGCTTGCCGCAAAGCTGCTGCACGCTGTCGGTCTCGCCGCTGCTGCGCGAACTGCTGCTGCAGGCCACCACCTTCGAGCCGCTCTACGACGAACAGGGCGCCGAAGGGCGCCTGACGGCGGTACTGCTGGATCAGCTGGTGGCCGCGCCGATCGAGAATCTGCACCTGCCAGTATCAGACGACGCGCGCATCCGGCAGTTGACCGAAGGCATGCTGAGCTGCCCGGCGGACAAATCCACCCTCGGGCAGTGGGCGCAGCGCATCGGCATGAGCGAGCGCTCCCTCAGCCGCACCTTGCAACAGCAGATGGGCATGAGCTTCGGCCACTGGCGGCGCCAGCTGCACGTGATGCTGGCGCTGCAGCGCTTGACGCAGGGCGAGAGCGTACAGACGGTAGCGTTGGATCTGGGCTATGAAAGCGCCAGCGGCTTCGTCACCATGTTCAGAAAGGCGGTGGGCAAACCGCCGGCGCGTTATCTGGCGGAGCGCAACGCCTCCGGGCAGCCCCTGGGCGGCGCGATCAGCATGTGAACGGCCGGCGTATGCCGGCCTGGCAAGAGGCGGATCAGAAGTCGTAGAACACCGTAATCCAGGTGGAGTCCGGCTCGTTGTCGCTGCTGTTGGCCAGCGTGCGCTCCACATACACCGACAGACCGTAACCAATGGTGGTGCCCGCGCCAAGGTAAACGTGGTTGGCGTGATACGCCTCGTCACCCTTCAGCCGCAGCGAGTCCGCCGCCACGTAAGGCTGGATCGATTTGAGGAACGGCTTGTCGATATTGAAGGTGTAACCAACAAAACCTTCCAGCCCGTAGCCGTCACCGGCGAAGAAGTGCGACAGCGTGCGCTGGCGGGTGCTCGGCACATAGTCTTTGTAATAGCTGGCGGTGCCGACGATGTACCAGTTGTTCGGCTGCCAGGTCAACGCGGTGCCGGACAGCTGCTGGTGATAATCCTTTTCGCTGTACAGATTGTCTTTGATCTTCGCATCGGTATAACTGTAGGCCGCGCTGAAGGTGAAGTCTTTCGTCACCTTGTAATCGAAGCCCAACCCACCTCCGCCCTTGCGGCGGTAAATCAGGTTATCCGCAGTGTGCAGATCGTCTTCCGGCAATAAATAGTTGGCATACAGCGTCACCGGCCCGAAATCATTGGTGTACTTGATGCTGTTTTTCGGTTTATTGCCGCCGTCGTAGTCGCCGGAAATACCGATACCGGTGCCGCCCGCATGGCCATCGTTATCCCAGACGTCGCTTTTGATGCCGACCACCGAATAATAGATGCCGTATTGATGGCCGTAGGTGAGGGTGCCGTAACGATCGTCCTTGAAACCGGCGTACAGCTGGCGCTGATAGTCGCGCTTGCCGTCTTCGTTATAGTGCCCGTCCCAGCTGAGCGCGTGCGCAAGATCCACGCCCCACTCGTAATAGCCGATGATCGAGGTGTCCTGCGTCAGCGCATAGTCGCCGCTGAAGCGAAAACGCGTGCCGCCGTCGTGGCCGTTTTTGTTATAGCCCGGCTCCGGGCCGTTATTGAAGATCCACTCGGGGCGAATGCTGCCGCCCACCTTTAAACTGAGCGGCGCCAGCAACACATTGCTCTGCGGGTTTTTATCCAGAATGGTGATCTCGGCCTGTGCGCCGGCGGATAACGCCGACAGCAAGACACCGCCAATGAATATTGGCGTTGTATTTTTTCTCATTATTACCCCTGCCCGAAAAAATTATTGTTATAAACACGGTGGTCTTAAGCCACGCGGAAATAATTACCCGATGTAAACAGCGCACGCAAGATATAAAAATTCACGTCATAATCTGCCATTATTCCAGGTTGGTTTTATTTTCAGCATAAACGTGTTCATCTGTAACGCGAAGAAAAACAATGTAATAACTGCAGCACGAAATAAACCAATCCGCATCTTTTATCCAAAATAACCCGGCGTGATTATCCGGGAATAAAGATAGCAAATAACAAATAAATATTATTGCCGCAGGTAAACCGTCACGCAGGGGAATTAACTAAAGGCGGGAAATAACGACGGAGCGCGTTGCGCGCTCCGGGAGAGAGAATTCACTACTGCGCCAGCCAGCCGCCGTCCATGTTCCAGGCGGCGCCGCGCACCTGCGCCGCCGCGTCGCTGCACAGGAACAGCGCCAGCTCGCCGAGCTGCTCAGGCGTGACGAACGCTTGCGAAGGCTGCTTCTCCGCCAACAGCTCATCGCATGCCTGCTGCGGATCGGTCCCGGCGGCAATGCGTTTGTCGATCTGCTGCTGCACCAGCGGCGTCAACACCCAGCCGGGGCAGATGGCGTTGCAGGTGACGGGCGTGCGCGCGGTCTCCAGCGCCAGCGTCTTGGTCAGCCCCACCACGCCGTGCTTGGCCGCCACATAGGCCGACTTGTCTTTCGACGCCACCAGCCCGTGCACCGACGCCACGTTGATGATGCGCCCCCAGTTGCGCTCGCGCATCCCCGGCAGCGCCAATCGGCAGGTATGGAACACCGCCGACAGGTTGATGGCGAGAATGGCGTTCCATTTCTCCACCGGGAACTGATCCAGCGGCGCCACGTGCTGAATGCCGGCGTTGTTCACCAGAATATCCACGCCGCCGAACTCGCGTTCGGCATAGTGCATCATGTCCGCTATCTGGGCCGCATCGCCGAGATCGGCGCCGTGATACCCCGGCGCGGCGCCCAGCTGCGCGACCTGCATTTGCGCCTGCTCCACGTCGCCGAAGCCGTTGAGGATCACGCGCGCGCCGGCGGCGGCCAGCACGGATGCTATCCCGAGGCCGATGCCGCTGGTCGAGCCGGTCACCAGCGCGGTTTTGCCTTGTACACTCATGGTATCGCTCCTTTAAACAATGCCGGTCAGGTAGAACACGCCGATCACGAACAGCACCGCGGCGCTCTTGATCAGGGTGATGGCGAAGATGCCGCCATAGGCCTGCCGGTGGCTAAGGCCGGTGATCGCCAGCAGGGTGATCACCGCGCCGTTGTGCGGCAAGGTGTCCATGCCGCCGCTGGCCATCGAGGCCACCCGGTGCAGCACCTCCAGCGGAATGTGTGCCGCATGGGCGGCGGCGATAAAGCTGTCGGACATCGCCGCCAGCGCGATGCTCATGCCGCCGGAGGCCGAACCGGTGATGCCGGCCAGCAGGGTGACGCTGATCGCTTCGTTCAGCAGCGGGTTGGGGATTGCCGACAGCGCCTGCGACAGCACCAAAAAGCCCGGCAGCGCGGCGATCACCGCGCCGAAGCCGTATTCGGAGGCGGTGTTCATCGCCGCCAGAATTGCGCCGCCGACCGCCGTCTTGCTGCCTTCCGCCAGCCGGCCGCGAATATTGCGAAAGCCGAACACCACCACCAGCAGAATACCCGACACCAGCGCCGCTTCCACCGCCCAGATGGCGGTGATCTTCGCCACATCGGTGGTGATCGGCTTGGCCAGCCCCGGCAGCGTCAGGTCGTGGCTGGCGCCGTACCACTGCGGGATCCAATGGGTGAAGCCAAGGTTGAATACCCCGACCAAAATCAACGGCAGGATGGCGATCAGCGGGTTCGGCAGGTTGATGTCGTCCGGGGTTTCCGGCTCGTTCAGCAGATCGGTACCGTAACCCTCCCCCTTCAGCTGCGCCTTGCGCCGCTGGCGTTCAAGATACAGCAGACCGACCGCGATGATGAACAGCGAGCCGATCAGCCCCAGCCAGGGCGCAGCCCAGGCATTGGTGCCGAAGAAACTGGTCGGGATGATGTTTTGGATCTGCGGCGTGCCGGGCAAGGCGTCCATGGTGAAGGAGAAGGCGCCGAGCGCTACGGTGGCCGGGATCAGCCGCTTGGGGATGCCGCTCTGGCGGAACAGCTCGGCGGCGAACGGATAGACCGCGAACGCCACCACGAACAGCGACACCCCGCCGTAGGTCAACAGCGCGCACACCAGCACGATCACCGGAATGGCGTGGCGTCGGCCGAGAATACGGATCGCCGCCGCGACGATCGAACGGGAGAAGCCGGACAGCTCGATCAGCTTGCCGAATACCGCCCCCAGCAGGAACACCGGGAAGTAGAGCTTCACGAAGCCGACCATCTTCTCCATAAACAGCCCGGTGAAGGTCGGCGCCACCGCGCCGGGATCGGTCAACAGCACCGCGCCCAGCGCGGCGATCGGGGCGAACAAAATCACGCTGTAGCCGCGGTAGGCGGCCAGCATCAGTAATCCCAGTGCTGCCAGGGCAATCAAAACGCTCATCAGGCACCTCGCTATCGTTGTTATTGTCAGGTACGGCGTGCGAAATTACGGTTTCAGCGCAAAGCGCAGCTGATGCGCCCGTCGCCGTTGAATGCGTTCCCTGCGCGCTTCATCCCAAAGATAAAATCCCCGGCCGCTGCGCTGGCCGGTATCGCCGCGCCGCAGCCGCTGTTCCACCAGCGCCATCATCTCGTCGCCGGTCGCCAGTTCCGGGAACAGGTGGCGGGCGATGTCCGCCACCGTCGCCAGCCCGGTCATGTCGGCGGCCTCCAGCGGGCCGACCATGGCGTAGCGCCGCCCCAGCGAGGCGCGCATCACCTGATCCACCACCTCGGCGCTGGCGATGCCGCTGTGGACGATGTGCAGCGCCTCGCGCAGCACCGCAAACTGCAGCCGGTTGCCGACAAACCCCGGCGCGGCGCGTTCCAGCAGCACCGCCTCCAGCGCCATCCCGCCGAGCAGCGCCTGCACCGCCGCCAGATGGCGCGGATCGGTGGCGCGGCCGGGCACGATCTCCACCAGCGGGATCAGGTGCGGCGGGTGCCAGAAGTGGGCGATCAGCAGCCGCTGCGGATGGGTCATGCGCGCCGCCAGCTCGTCCGGCGGCAGGCCGCTGGTGTTGCTGGCAATCACCGCGTCGTCGGCGATCAGCCCCTCCAGTTGCTCATACAGCGCGTGCTTCAGCTCGAGCCGTTCCGGGATCGCCTCGATAAGCAGCCGGGCGCGCGCCACGCCATTCAGATCGCCGGTCACGCGCAGGCGCGCCAGCGCCGCGTCGCGCTCACCGCGATCAAACTGCCCGACGTCGCTCAGCTCGGCCAGAATGCCGCTCGCTACCGCCGGCGCTTCCGCCAGGCGCTGCGGATCCGGGTCATACAGCAACACCTCATGGCCGTGGCGAATAAAGTGGGTGGCGATACCCACCCCCATCAGCCCGGCGCCCAGTACCGCATAGTCAGATGACTGCATGGTGCCCTCCTCGGTTGTTTACGGGCGCTCTACCGCCAGCGCCACCCCCTGCCCGCCGCCGATGCACAGCATCGCCAGCCCCTTGTTCACCTCGCGGCGCTGCATTTCGTACAGCAGCGACACCAAAATGCGGCAGCCGGAGGCGCCGATCGGATGCCCCAGCGCGATCGCTCCGCCGTTGACGTTGACCCGCTCCGCCTCCCAGCCCAGTTCTTTGCCCACCGCCAGCGCCTGCGCGGCGAAGGCTTCGTTAGCCTCGATCAGATCGACGTCCTCCAGCCGCCAGCCGGCTTTCTCCAGGCAGCGGCGCGCGGCCGGCGCCGGGCCGATGCCCATGATCGCCGGATCGACCCCCGACGAGGCGTAACCGGCGATGCGCGCCAGTACCGGCAAGCGCAGCGCGGCGGCTTTTTCCGCGCTCATCAGCAACACCACGGCGGCGCCGTCGTTGAGCGACGAGGCGTTGCCGGCGGTCACCGTGCCCTCTTTGCGAAACGCCGGGCGCAACCGCGCCAGCGCCTCCAGGCTGGTGTCGCGCGGCTGTTCGTCGCGCTCTACCCGCAGCGCCTCGCCCTTCGGCTGCGGCACCGTCACCGGCGTAATCTCCTGCGCAAAACGCCCGGCCTGCTGCGCCGCCTGCGCCTTCTGCTGCGAGCACAGCGCAAAGCTGTCCTGCTCGGCGCGGCTGATGGCGTATTTCTCCGCCAGGTTCTCGGCGGTGATGCCCATGTGGTAGTCGTTGAACGCGTCCCACAGGCCATCGTGGATCACGCTGTCCACCATCTGCGCGTGACCGAGGCGCAGGCCGGCGCGCGCACCGGCCATCAGGTAAGGCGACTGGCTCATGCTTTCCTGGCCGCCGGCGATCACCGCGTCGGCGTCACCGCTGCGGATCGCCTGCACCGCCAGATGTACCGCCTTCAAACCGGAGCCGCACACCTTGTTGATGGTCAGCGCCGGGGTCGTCACGGGCAGCCCGGCGTTCAGCGCGGTCTGACGCGCCGGATTCTGTCCGCAGCCGGCGGTCAGTACCTGGCCGAGGATCACTTCATCGATCTGCTGCGGCGGCACACCGCTTTGCGTCAGCAGCCCCTGCACCGCCGCCGTGCCCAGTTCCACCGCCGTCAGCGGCGCCAGCGCGCCGTGAAAACTGCCGACCGGCGTGCGCGTCGCCCCCACGATCACCACTTCACGTTGTTGCACATTCACCTCCCTTTTCAGAAACGCATTTCCGGCACTTGCTCTGGCACGATCAGCCGGCCGGCGGTTTTGGCGACAATCTCCGCCACGCTGACGCCGGGCGCGCGTTCGCGCAGCACGAAGGCGCCGTCTTCTATTTCCAGATAGGCCAGATCGGTCAATACTTTGCGGATGCAGTTGGCCCCGGTCAGCGGCAGCGTGCAGCGCGGCAGCAGCTTGGACTCGCCGCCCTTCGAGGCGTGGGTCATCACCACGATGATGTTCTCCGCCCCCGCCACCAGATCCATCGCGCCGCCCATGCCCTTGACCATCTTGCCGGGGATCATCCACGAGGCGATGTTGCCCTCGATGTCCACTTCAAACGCCCCCAGCACGGTCAGATCGACGTGGCCGCCGCGGATCATGGCGAACGACTGCGCCGAATCGAAGATCGACGCGCCGAGGCGCGCGGTGACCGTCTGCTTGCCGGCGTTGATCATGTCGGCGTCCAGCTGCTGCTCGGTCGGGAACTCGCCCATCCCCAGCAGGCCGTTTTCCGACTGCAGCATCACGTCCATGCCCGCCGGCACGTAGTTGGCCACCAGCGTCGGAATGCCGATGCCCAGGTTGACGTAGTAACCGTCCCTCAGCTCTTGCGCCACGCGCTGCGCCATTTGTTCACGGGTAAGCATGCGAATTCTCCTTATGCCCGCAGGGTGCGTTGTTCGATACGCTTCTCGAAGGTGCCCTGGATCAGCCGATCGACATAGATGCCTGGGGTGTGGATCGCCGCCGGATCCAGCTCGCCCGGCGCCACGATCTCTTCCACTTCCACCACCGTGATGCGCCCGGCGGTCGCCATCAGCGGATTGAAGTTCTGCGCGGTGTGGCGGTAGATGACGTTGCCGAAGTGATCGGCCTTCCAGCCTTTCACGATGGCGAAATCGCCGGTGATAGCGGTTTCCATGATGTAGGGGCGGCCGTTGAACTCGCGTACCTCTTTGCCTTCGGCGATCGGCGTGCCGTAACCGGTGGCGGTGAAGAACGCCGGGATACCGGCGCCGCCGGCGCGGATCTTCTCCGCCAGCGTGCCCTGCGGCGTGAGATCCACCTCCAGCTCGCCGCTGAGCGCCTGCTGCTCGAACAGCGCGTTTTCACCGACGTAAGATCCCACCACCTTGCGGATCTGATGGGTTTCCAGCAGCCGCCCGAGGCCGAACCCGTCGACGCCGCAGTTGTTGGAAACCACCGTCAACCCGCGCACGCCGCGCCGGCGGATCTCTTCGATCAGATTCTCCGGGATGCCGCACAGGCCAAAGCCGCCCGCCAGCACCGTCATGTTGTCCGTCAGGCCTGCCAGCGCTTCCTGGTAGCTGCCGACGCGTTTGTCGAGCCCTGCCATATCGTTGCCCCTGCATGTTGCGGCGCAGGGCGAAATGCCCTGCCTTGCGTGAGGGCATCTTCAGGTCACAAAAATGATTTGTTAATTTTGTTTTTATGCCGCATTCATTTAGAATTTTTATTAATCACTCGTTAACCGACAATTAACAAAGAGTTAACGCCAACCAAAATGAAAATGAGCATCAAACAGTTACGTGCGTTTTTAGCGGTAGCTCACACTCTGAATTTCGCCCAAGCCAGCGAGCGGCTGAATATTTCTCAGCCGGCGCTCAGCCTGGCGATCCGTGGGCTGGAAGACGCGCTGGGCGGGCAGCTGCTGCTGCGCACCACCCGCCGGGTGACGCTGACGCCGGAGGGAGAAACCTTCTTCCCGATGGCGCGCCAGCTGCTGGCGGATTGGGACAACGCGGAAGAGGCGATGCGTCAGCGCTTCACCCTGCAGATGGGCAAGGTGGCGATCGCCGCCATGCCGTCGTTCGCCGGCAACCCGCTGCCGCCGATCCTCAAGGCGTTTCGCGATCGCTATGCCGGCATCAACGTGGCGGTGCATGACGTCATCAACGAACAGGTGTTTGAAATGATCCGTGAAGGGCGGGTAGAGATGGGCATCGCCTTCGAACCGGAGCCGAGCGACACCCTGCACTTCACCCCGCTGTGCCGCGATCGCTTTCTGGCGGTGGTGCCGAAGGATTCGGCGCTGGCGCGCAAGGCGCAGGTCAGCTGGAAGGAGCTGCTGACGCTGGATTTCATCACCCTGCAGCGGCCATCGGCGGTGCGGCTGCTGCTGGAGCAGGAACTGGCCCGCAGCGGGCGAACGCTGGAGGTGGCGTTTGAAAGCCACCAGCTGGTGACGGTCGGGCGCATGGTGGCCAACGGCCTCGGTGCCAGCGCGGTGCCGGCGCTGTGCGAGAAACAGATGGATGAGCTGGGGGCGGTCTGCGTGCCTCTGATCGGCCCGATCATCGAACGGCGCGTGGGCCTGATCCGCCTGGCGCAGCACCAACTCTCTTCCGCCGCGCAGGCGCTGGCGACGGTGATCGAACGGGAAATGGCGGGGAGTGGCGGGCAGCCTGCGCTTAAACCGTAAACCCGACGTGCTTGCCGCCCGGCAGCTCAACGTCCAGGCGCAGCGTGCCGCCCATCGCTTCCACGTAGCCACCAACTACAGCGGCATTATTGGGCCAGACATCAAAAAACGTTATGAATGGGTATTGCGAGCTTTCCTGCACAATCCAAAGAACCGGAACACCTTGCTATGACAAGACCTTATCTCTCTTTACTGTGCGCACTGCTGCTGAACGGCTGCCAATCCACTCAGCCTTGGTACCATCCGTTAGACGTCTCGCTCAAAGACAACCAACCTTGCTTTGCCGTGCCTATCAACAGCGTTCGCAGCGGTGACAGCCTGCAAAACCGGGGGGTGATCGTCTCACGACAGGAACAACAGCAATGGCATATCGTCTGGGCCTCACCAGAAGTCACTCCGTTGCCCGACCTGAAACCAGGGCAATGCGTCACCTATCCGCAGGTAAACTGGGCTGCGGGAGAATACTCGGTCTTGCTCGGCGTCTCGATGAATAACGACACGGAAAGGCGTAAATACATGAAAGAATTCAACTTAATAATTAATCCCAAGGGAGAAATACAGCTACAGTAAGTAGACTGGGATTATTTATTCCCCCGCCACCGCCTGCATCGCCGCCTTCTGCGTGGCGCGCTGATATAAGCACAGCTCCCTGCCCGGCTGGTTTTTCATAAACGGCTGCGGGTAGCGCCCACCGATAAACAGCGCCGAATAGCCGACGTCATCACCGTAGTGAATAATCTCCCCTTCCACCCTGGCGTTTTTTAGCCCGCTGGCTTTCAGGCAGGCGGCGCGCATCGCCCGTTCGCTCTCGGCCCACGCCTGTGGGGAAGACGCGGTGGCGTGGAACGCGGCCAGCGCGGCGATAAGCAGCCCTATTCTCTTCATCGTTATCTCTCCTTCTACGCCCCGTCTCGCCAGTATAGACCGTGCCGGCGCAGCCAACCCGCCGCGCTCTTTACGGCATTTTTATTCCGCGCCCCGTTAACGTTACGGCGTTTTTACAGACAGTTTTTGCCGCCGCAGATACCCTTTTCACATCGCCGCTATGGCCTCAAAAGAGAGTTGTCTCATGCGTTTATCCCTGCCTCTGGCCGTGACCGGTCTTCGTTCTGGAGCGCGCCATGCATGCTAATATCATCGGCTTCAATCCTCTGCTGGCGGAGCTGCCCGCATCGCCGACGCGCACCTTCCGCAAAGAGCTGGAACACTACCTGCAGCGCTATCCGGATACCGAACAGCTGGATATTTATCTGCACGATCTGAACGGCCAGCTGCGCGGCAAGCGCCTGCCGATCGCCGAAGCCTTTGGCCTGGAAAAAGGCTGCTACTTCCCGCTGTCGATCTACGCCCTGGATCTGCACGGCCGGGTGATTGAAGAAAGCGGGCTGGGGCAACGGGCGGGCGAGCCGGATCGGCTGTGCCTGCCGGTGCCCGGCACGCTGCGCCCCTGCGCGCGCGATCCCGAACGCCACGCCCAGCTGCTGCTGACGATGCAAAACGCCGACGGCGACGCCTGCGAGCTGGAGCCGCGCGTGGTGCTGCAACGGGTGCTGAAGCGCCTGCACGAGCGCAACTGCTTCCCGGTGGTGGCGGCCGAACTGGAGTTCTACCTGCAGGATCCGCAGCACCCCGCCGAGGCGGAAGCCTGCCCGACGCAGAGCTTCGCGGTGGATGCGCCCGAGCGCCACCATGCGCTGCTGAGCGACATCGAACGGCACGCGCGGCTGCAAAGCCTGCCGCTGACCGGCGTGGTGGCCGAAGCCGCTTCCGGCCAATACGAGTTGAATCTGCATCACAGCCGGCGCGTGCTGGAAGCCTGCGACCAGATCATGGCGCTGAAACGCCTGACGCGGCAGATTGCCGAGCAGCATCACCAGCACGCCTGCTTTATGGCCAAGCCCTGCGCCCACGCCGCCGGCAGCGGGCTACATTTCCATATCAGCTTGCAGGACGAGCACGGCGAGAACCTGCTGACCGGCGCGCCGGGCGAACTGAGCGATAACATGCAGCAGGCGATGGCGGGCATGCTGGCGCTGATGCCGGCATCGATGGCGATCCTGGCGCCCAACATCAACGCGTTTCGCCGCTTCCGCCCCGGCATGCACGTGCCGCTGCGCGCCTCCTGGGGCCACAACAACCGCACGGTGGCGCTGCGCCTGCCCTGCGCCGACAGCGCCAACCAGCGTATCGAATACCGCCTGGCCGGCGCCGACGCCAACCCTTATCTGGCGCTGGCGGTGATGCTCGGCGGCCTGTTGCACGGGCTGGAACACCCGTTGCCGCTGCCGCCCGCCGCCAACGGCTGCGAGAGCGATAACGCCGCGCCCTTGCCGCTCGGCCAACAGGAGGCGCTGGCGCTGTTCCGCCACAGCGATCCGCTGCGTGAGCTGCTCGGCCCGGCGTTCTGCACCCTGTGGCACACCTGCAAAAGCGCCGAACTGCGCCGCTTCGAGGAACAGGTCACCGCCGCCGAACTCGGCTGGATGCTGTAACCGACCTCCGATTCGTTAACCTAAGGATAATCATGAACATGCAACCGCAACGGGCGTCCATGCAGCCGCTGCTCTGCTGGCGCAAAGGCGTTTTTCATATCAGCACCGATCGGCAGTTGTTGGATATCGACGCGATCCAGCGTTTCCTCAGCCTGCAGGATCGGGCGGCGGCGGAGCGCCTGGTACACCACGGCCTGTGCTTCGGGCTGTACCGCAAGCGCCACCTGCTCGGTTTCGCCCGCATGGTGACCGACTACGCCACCTTCGCCTCGGTGAGCGAACTGTTCGTCAGCGCCGAGTACCGCGGCGTCGGGCTGGGAAGCTGGCTGACGCGCTGCTGCCTTGCGCACCCGGCTTTGCGCGGCCTGCGCGTCACGCTGCCCGCTCTGCAAGCGCCCTGGCGCGCCGATGGTTCGGCGCACGCCCTGCGTGCCCTTCACTGATAAGGAGACCCTCATGTCTCGTTTGGTGCTGATTTCCAACAAGCAGTGCGACGGCAAGGATCTGGCCTGCGCCGGCCAGACGCTGGCGGCCGACGCCGAACCGGGGCTGTGGCTCGGCTGGAACGGCGACGTGCAGAATTTCGCGCAGCGCCCGATCAGTTGCCGCCAACGTGCCGGTTATGATCAGGTGACCTTCCCGTTGTCGATCGAAGAGTTCCGCCGCCACTATCAGGGCTACTACCACGACGGCCTGTGGCCGGTGTTCCACAACCAGCCGGAGAAAGCGCACTTCACGCCGGAAAACTACCGCGCCTACCGGCAGCTGAATCGCCGTTTCGCCGATATCGCCTGCGAACACCTGTGCCCGGGCGACATCGTCTGCATCGACGATTACCAACTGCTGCCCTGCGCCCAGGCGCTGAAGGAACAAGGGCTGCTGAACGACTGCGCGTTCTTCTTCCACCTGCCGTTTCCGTCGGCGGCGCTGCTGCGGCGCATCCCGGAACATCGCCAGTTGATCGCGTCGCTGCTGTTCTACGATTTGATCGGTTTTACCACCACCGACGATCGCAACGCCTTTCTCAGCTGTCTGGCGGGCGAATTCCCGCTGGAGATGCTGCCCGACGATCAGATCCAGGCCAACGGGCATCTGTTCGCCACCGGCATTTTCCCCGCCGGCATCAACGGCAGGCAGGTTTATTAATTTACGGCGGTGCGCCCCCTTCGGGCGCGCCGTTTTATTTCGCCGTGATTTATTTTCACCGTATTTACCGCCATCAAAATAGGTTATTTTATTTTCTGAATATAGCGATTAAAAAATGAATATTCATCCTGTTACATATCAACCGTAAAAACCCTACGCCGCCAATTGCTTTTTATTAGCAAAACACATTACCCTCTCCGGGCCATATTTAAACCGAGGAGGGCCCTATGGGCGATGAAAGTTTTAGTTTTATGCTAATGCTATTGGGCACCTTTCAGTAATGCCATCCACGTTGCATTCTGAAAGATACGGAATGCGGCAACCGCTCCCCTTCTGACGGCCTTTCCCGCTCTGCCTGCCCGCCCATCGCCCCGCTGCGAAAACAACGTCTGTCTCAACCGCTACAGCGGTATTTATCTGGTGTCGCCGGGTCTATTACCCGAGCGGCGACGGATTTCTTATGGGAAAAATAAGGTATTGCGTTATGCAAAATAACCGGGGTACATCTATTTTCAGAAAGTCTTATTTAAATGACTTTATCGTTATCGCCATCGGCGTTTTCTTCATTGCCTTTTTTATTCGCGCGTGGGGCGACATGCACGGCGACTTTAATGAAAAAAACGTCTCTGCCATTAGTCTCGATGCCTGGAACCTGCTTTATTATTCGCTCAGAACCAGCATGCGTTTTCTCCTCGGCATGGCCTGGTCGCTGCTGTTTTCTGTGGTATTCGCCGTGCTGGCCGCGCGCTATGCGCCGCTGCGCCGGGTGATCTTGCCCTTCGTCAACTTTATGGAGTCGGTGCCGCTGGTGGGGTTCCTGACCTTCACGACCGTGTACTTTCTCAACCTCTACCCGCACAGCGTGATGGGGCTGGAGTGCACCGCCATCTTCGCGGTGTTTACCGGCCAGGCCTGGAACATGATGCTGACGCTGTATCAGACGCTGCGCATCGTGCCCAAGGAGCTGGATGAAGCCGCCCGCAGCTTCAATTACAACCCGTGGCAACGCTTCTGGCGGCTGGAATTCATCTATTCGGTGCCGGGCCTGCTGTGGAACGCCATGGTGTCGCAATCCGCCGCCTGGTTCGCCCTGGTGGCCTCCGAAGCCATTCCGGTCGGCGATCGCTCGGTCGAACTGCCCGGCGTCGGTTCCTATATCGCCGAAGCGCTGGCGCAGCAGAACGTGCCGGCGATCCTGTATGCGATCGTCGCGCTGGCCGCCAACATCGTGCTGCTCGATCAGCTGGTTTTCCGCCCGCTGGTGCGTTACACCGCCCGCTTCAAATACGAAGACGTCACCGCCAATCGCCCGCTCGGCAATCCGTGGTTTTACAACAGCCTGGCCTTCTCGCACGTCGGCGCGGCGCTCGGCCGCACGCTGCGCGCGCTGGCTGACCTGTGGCTGTTCAAGCTGCCGCGGCTGTGGTACGCCCTCGGCCTGCACCGCCTGTTTCGCCTCGCCGCCAAAGGCAATTGGCTGTGGCGCAGCCTGTGGTATCTCGGCGTGGTGCTGGCCTGCGTCTGGTTCGGTTACCGGCTGTGGGAATACTTCCCCAAACAGTACTTCGCCATGCTGCCGGAATGGATGCTGCTTACCACCGCGCGCGTGGCTGCGGCCATGCTACTTAGCGTGGCGATCTTCACGCCGCTGGGGGTGTGGATCGGCATGAATCCACGGCTGGTGAAGATCTTCCAGCCGATCATCCAGATCCTGGCGGCCATTCCGCCCAACATTTTCTACCCGCTGATCGCCGCCTTTATCGCCATTTATCATCAGGATCTCGGCTGGTGGGCCATCCCGATGATCATGCTGGGCACCCAGTGGTACGTGTTGTTCAACGTGATCGCCGGCGTTTCCGCCATTCCGACGCAGATCACCGAGGTCAGCGAAACCTTCGGGCTGCGCCGTTTCCGCTGGTGGCGCTACTACATGCTGCCGGCAATTTTCCCCTACATCGTGACCGGCATCATCTCCGCCGCCGGCGGCGCCTGGAACAGCGCCATCGCCGCCGAAGTGATCCAGTGGGGCAGCACCACCCTCAGCGCCACCGGGCTGGGTGCGTTCATTTCCGTCGTCACCGACGCCGGTAAGAACCCGGAGTCTGCGCTGGGCTGCGCCGCCATGTGTGCGCTGGTGGCGCTGTGCATCATCTTCGTCTGGCAACCGCTGTATCGCATCGCGGAAACCAAATTCAAATATGACTGATCAAGGGGGAACAACATGCTGACTCAAGAGGTAATTATCAGCGCCCGCCGGCTGAACAAGACGTTTATCGGCGAAAACAAGCGCCCCACCCCCGTGCTGCGCGACGTGTCGCTGACCGTGCACGCCGGCGAGTTCGTCACCATTCTGGGGCAATCCGGTTCGGGTAAGTCCACGCTGCTGCGCATGCTGGCCGGGCTGATCCCGCCGGACAGCGGCACGCTCACCCTGGCGGGCAAACCGATCAATGGCCCGAGCGCGAACGCCGGCATGGTGTTTCAGTCCTACGCGCTCTATCCCTGGCTAACGGTGTACGACAACATCGCCTTCGGGCTGCTGGCGCAACGGCTGCCGCCGCAGACGATCGCCGAGCGGCTGGGGGCGCTGCTGCGCCTGGTGGGGCTGAGCGGCTATGAGCACGCCTGGCCGCGCGAGCTCTCGGGCGGCATGCGCCAGCGCGTGGGCTTCGCCCGGGCGTTGGCGGTAGAGCCCGATGTCTTGCTGCTGGACGAGCCCTTCTCCGCCCTCGATATCTTTACCGCGCAAAAACTACGCAGCGATCTGCTGGCGCTGTGGGGAGACAACCGGCTGCGCACGCGCGCCATGGTGATGGTGACCCACGACGTCGAAGAGGCGGTGCTGATGTCCGATCGGGTGCTGATCCTGGACGCGACCAGCAAACGGATCGATGACGAATTCAGCGTCAATATCCCGCGTGCGGCGCGCAACCGGGAAAGCCTGCGGCACCTCACCGATCGGATCCGCAGCTGCCTATACAAAAAAATCGCGCAAGCGCAATCGGCCGGTTAACGGCCCTGTTTTCATCCACTTGGGGAACTGAAATGAACCATAAAAGCGTGCTGATGACGCTGATCATCCTGCTGCCGGCCGCCGCCGCCGGCGCGGAAATCATCAATAAAGACGGCAATAAACTGGATCTGTACGGCCAGCTGAACGGCGTGCATTACTTCAGCAGCGACGCCGACAATAACGGCGACCGCTCCTATACCCGCTTCGGTTTCAAAGGCGAGACGCAGATCGCCGACGGGCTGACAGGGTATGGCCAATGGGAATATCAGGCGGGGCTCGATCAGCCGGAAAGCGCCGGGCCGGGCAATAGCTATACCCGGCTGGGCTTCGCCGGGCTGACGTTCGGCCACTGGGGCAGCCTGGACTACGGCCGCAACTACGGCCTGCTGTATGACGTGGCCGGCTGGACGGACGTGCTGCCTGAATTCGGCAACGACAGCTACGAAGCGGCCGACAACTTTATGACCGGCCGCGCCAACGGCCTGCTAACCTACCACAACCGCAGCCTGGGCGGCCTGGTCGACGGCCTGGATCTCGGCCTGCAATATCAGGGGAAGAATCGGGGGGACGACGCTCAAAGGGCGAAGGATATCCAGACGCAAAACGGCGATGGCTACGCCTTTTCCGCCACCTACGACACCGGCGTGGGGCTCAACGTTGGCGGCGCCTACGCCAACTCTGCGCGCACGCTGGCGCAACAGCGCTTCGGCCTGGCTGACGGCGATCGCGCCCGGGCCTGGACCCTGGGGCTGAAATACGACCAGGACAACCTCTACCTGGCGGCCAGCTACGCGCGCACCGAGAACATGACCTACGTCAACGGCGATCGCTACGCCGGCTTCGCCCCCCGCGCGGACGCCGTCGAGGCGGTCGCGCAGTATCACTTCGATTCCGGCGTCACGCCCTCGGTAGCCTACCTGCAAACGCGCGGCCGTAACCTGCCCGGCATCGGCGACGCCGATCTGGTCAAATACCTGGATCTGGCGCTGAACTACAGCTTCAACGCCAATATGTCGACCTACGTGGAGTACAAGCTCAACCTGCTGCAACGGCAGAACGCCGTCGGCGCCGGCGCCGACGACATTGTCGAAACCGGCATCATGTATCAGTTCTGACCCGATACCGGCCGCAGCGCGCGCTGCGGCCGGTTCATTATTTGTCTTGCGCCCGCCCTGTTATTCTCTCGTTTAATTCAGGTTTATATTTCCATAAAATAACGCCTATATTCATTCTCATGATTTTCGTTGACGCCCCGTTTAATAAATAAAGAAAAACTTTCCCGCATTCATATTAAATTACATTTTGCCGCGATAATTCCGCCTAACCACATTGAATCACAGGCAATATCACGCGTATTATGGCCACACGAAAAATAACGGGGAAATGATATGGACGGCGACAGTTGGTTGTTTATTTTATTGTTGGAATCGCTGAGGTCACAGGAGCAATAGTCATCCCATTGCATCCTGAAAGTGTCAGGATATGCGTCAGTTACCACATCCCTTCGCTTTACCCCTTCAGCACATGGCCTCCGCGTACGCCGCTCCGGCGCGCCTGACAGGCTAATCCTTCCAGCATACGCTTATTAACAGTCCGATAACGCTCAGGATTATTTGCGCTCGCATTTATTTTACCCCTGCGCGGCGATAACTATCGGTCATTTTTCCATGCTCATATTTTTAATTGAGTGGAGAAACATCATGATGGTAAAAAAAACCACGTTGCTGACGGTTAATAACGTCAGCAAAAGCGTTCAGCCTACCGGTAAAGAAAAACGCCTGGTGCTGAATGAAATCAACCTGCGCCTCTACGATAACGAGGTCGTCAGCATTTTGGGGCAGTCCGGCTCGGGCAAATCCACCCTGCTGCGCATACTTTCCGGCCTGATCGCGCCGGATCTGGGCACCGTGATGCTGGGGGATAAAAAAGTCTCGGGGCCGAATCCGCAGATCAACATGGTGTTCCAGACCTTCGCCATTTTCCCGTGGCTGAACGTCTATCAAAATATCGCCTTCGGGCTGCAGGCGCAGGATCTGCCGCCGCAGGTGGTCGAAACCCAGACGCTGAAAATGCTCGATCTGGTCGGTCTCGCGCCCTACCGCGACGCCTACCCGCGCGAGCTTTCCGGCGGCATGCGCCAACGGGTCGGCTTTGCGCGCGCGCTGGCGGTAGAACCGATGCTGCTGTTGCTGGACGAGCCCTTTTCCGCGCTGGACGTCTATACCGGCGAACACCTGCGCAGCGATCTGCTGCGCATCTGGAGCACGCGCCAGATCAAAACCCGCTCCATCGTGCTGGTGACCCACAGCGTAGAGGAAGCGGTGATGATGTCTGATCGCATCCTCCTGCTGGGCGCCGGCACCCTCGACGGCTGCTATCACATCGCGCAGCGCCGCGAGACGCGCACCCGCGAGGGGATGCAGCCGCTGACGGACAAAATCAGCGAGACGCTCAGCCGGCAGATCGCCGCCGCGCACTGAGCGCCGCCCTGGCCTGGCCTGGCGGGACGAGTCCCGCCAACTTAACTACCTGTTTATCAAGAGTTACCCCGCCACGGGTGGCTCATGATAAGCGGATAATACATCGAGTTATTATCATGCATTTCATTCATACACTGCTGACGCTGCTGACCGCGTCCGTCCTGGGCGCCGCCATCGGCTACGAAAGACAATTCCGCCAGCGCACCGCCGGGCTGCGCACCAATACGCTGGTGGCCACCAGCGCGGCGATCTTCGTCCACCTGGCCATGACCATCGACGGCAGCGGCGGCGCGGTGCGGGTCATCTCCTACGTGGTCTCCGGCGTCGGCTTTCTCGGCGCCGGGGCCATCATGAAAGAAGGGATGAACATCCGCGGCCTGAACACCGCCGCCACGCTCTGGGGCTCCGCGGCGGTCGGCGCCTGCGCCGGCTGCGGCCTGTACGGCGATGCGCTAGCCGCCACGCTGTTCGTGCTCGCCGCCAACACCCTGCTGCGCCCGCTGGTCAATATGGTCAACAAACAGCCCTTCAATGACGTTAACGGCGAATCCACCTACCAGATTTGCGTCATTGCCTTCGAGCATGAACAGCGTGAAGCGCTGGCCAAATTCAAACAGGTGCTGCAAGGAGAAAACTGCTTTATCTCGCATCTGGATATCGAACCCTTTGGCGACGACGACGTGGAGATCACCGCCACGCTGATGCCGGCCTCCGTCACCACGCCGGTGCTCGACCAGACCATCAATAAACTGCTGAACGACAGCATGATGAAACAGGCCTATTACAGCCGCATCGCCGGCTCCGGCTAATGCCGTTCACTTCCAGGGAGATCCACCATGAAAACCATGCCAAAACTGGCTCATCTGACGATGTTCAAAGACATCGTTCACTGCGGAAGTTTGCACGATGCCGCGAAAAAACTGGCCGTCTCGCAACCGACGCTAAGCCGGGTGCTCAAAGAGCTGGAAATGTCCATCGGCGCGCGGCTGCTGGAGCGCAGCAACCGCGGCGTGCGCCTGACGGCGCTCGGTGAGCTGTTTTACCGGCGGATAGACGCCGCCACCAATCAGTTGCTCAGCGCGTTTGACGAGCTGCGCGGCATGAGCGCCGGCGGCGAGAAGCGCCTGCGGGTGGGGATGAGCGTCGATCCGCTGCTGTGCTACCTGCCCCAGGTGCTCGAAGGCTTCAACCGCCGCTACCCGCATACCCGGGTGACGGTGGTGGAAGACGGCCCGGAAGGCCTGCTCGCCCGGCTGAGAAACTGCGAGCTGGATTTGGCGGTCAGCAGCCTGAACGGCGCGGCGGGCGGCGCCGATCTGGCCATGCAGGCGCTGAAGAGCGAGCGCTTCTCGCTCTATCAAGGGGGCGACCTGACCGCCGCCGGGCAGCCGCCGGCCGAAGCCAAATGGGTGGTGCCGCGCTCCTGCTCGGTGGGGCACGCCGCCATCCGCGAGATCGCCGAGCGTTACACGCCGCATGGCCAGATCGTCGAGACCGACTCCTTTCTGGCGACCTGGTGCCTGGTCAGGCAGCAGGGCTATATCGCGCTGCTGAGCGATCGGGTGGTCGCGCACTACGCCCCGCAGCTGCACCTGCAGAAAATCCCGACGCACGAGATCGACATCAGCGCGCGCTTTTACGTCTTTACCCGCCATGAGCCGGCCACGCCGCCGCTCAGCGCCGCCTTTATCCACCTGCTGCAAACCCTGCAAACGGGTTGAACGCTCAGGCCGCTGCCCGCTGGCGCTCCAGTTCGCGCACCAGCGGGATCACTTCGCGACCGAAGTACTCCACCTCTTCCTGGAAGTGCAGAAACGCCAGCAACAGCAGATCCACCCCGGCGTCTTTCAACGCGATGATGCGCTCGGCGATCTGCTGCGGCGTGCCGATCAGGTTGGTTTTAAACCCGTCGTTATACTGCACCAAATCTTCGAAGGTGGATTTGGCCCAGTTGCCCTCGCCCTCGGGCGAGGCCGCCCCGGCGTTTTTCACCTCGTGCCCGAAGCCCTGCACCGCCTCCGGGTTGGCGTGATCGATGATCTCCTGCAGCACCGCCTGCGCCGCCTGTTCGCTCTCGCGGGCGATGACGAAACCGTTAACCCCCACCTTCACCCGATGGTGATTGGCCTGCGCCTTGCTCTGGATGTCCTCCACCTGCCGGCGAATGCCCTCCACGCTGTTGCCATTGGTGAAATACCAGTCCGAGACCCGCGCCGCCATGTCGCGCGCCGCGCGTGAGCTGCCGCCCTGGAAAATTTCCGGCAACGGCGCCAGCGGCTTCGGCTTCAGCGAGTAGTCGCGGAAACGGTAGAAATCGCCGGCGAAGGTGAAGCTGGGCTCAGTCCAGATGCCGCGCAGGCAGCGGATAAACTCTTCCGAACGCAGGTAGCGCTCCTCATGATCCAGCCACGGCTCGCCGATGGCCTTGAACTCGCCGCGGAACCAGCCGCTGACAATGTTCACCGCAATGCGCGCGTTGGAAAGATGGCTGATGGTGGCGATCTGTTTGGCCGCCAGCGTGGGGTTCCACGGCCCCGGCAGCAGCGCGGCGATCACTTTCAGTTTCTCGGTGGCGTCCAACAGGGCCTGTGAGAACGACACCGATTCGTGCTGGTTTTCCGCGCCGTAACCGGCGGTGAAGCGGATCTGGGTAAGCGCGTAGTCGAAACCGGCGCGCTCGGCGATCTGCGCCAGCTTGCGGTTATAACCGATGTCCCAACCGGTGCGCTGCGGGATATTGCTGATCACCAGGCCGCCGGAAACGTTCGGCACCCAGTAGGCGAACTGAATCGGCTGCTGCGAGTGGTTTGCTGCTGACATGCTTCTCTCCCTCTGACCGTCGGCGCCGTTATGCGGCGCGCATATAACCATTATTGACTTACAAATATTGAAAATATTGTTTTGGTTATAAAACCGATAGCAGGATGTGTGCCAACCGCCGCATTAAGGCATCTGGCTGAAAAACCGGGCGTTTAAAGCCAGCGAGTTCGGGCGGGTGCTGCATTGGCAACAGCGGCTGACGGGCGGCTGTTGGTTATGCAACAAACCGCTCACCCCGCCAATCCAACCGTTCACCCGGCGGATCTGACCGCTGACCGAAATACGCCTGTCTTCCCCCCTTACCCCCGGCGATGATGAGCTGTTCCTAAACCCGCCTTACCTCGGGAAAGACGCTACGGCTCACCGCGCCACTCTGACATCTCTTACAAGCGGATGAGTTCATTCATATTTTGCAGACTGGAATTAAGGATACCTCATGAAACGAGAGGGGATTTTAAAGCACATTCCGTGGATGCTGCTGGGGATACTCGGCGCAGCCTGCCTCGGCGTGGTGGCGCTGCGCCGCGGCGAACACATCAGCGCGCTGTGGATCGTCGTCGCTTCGGTGGCGGTGTATCTGGTGGCCTACCGCTACTACAGCCTGTACATCGCCACCAGGGTGATGAAGCTGGACGCCGGCCGCGCCACCCCGGCGGTGGTCAACAACGACGGCCTGAACTACGTGCCGACCAACAAGAACGTGCTGTTCGGCCACCACTTCGCCGCCATCGCCGGCGCCGGGCCGCTGGTGGGGCCGGTGCTGGCCGCGCAGGTCGGCTACCTGCCCGGCACGCTGTGGCTGCTGGGCGGCGTGGTGCTGGCGGGGGCGGTGCAGGACTTTATGGTGCTGTTCATCTCCTCGCGCCGCAACGGCGCCTCGCTCGGTGAGATCATTAAAAAAGAGATGGGGCCGATACCGGGCACCATCGCGCTGTTCGGCTGCTTCCTGATCATGATCATCATCCTGGCGGTGCTGGCGCTGATCGTGGTGAAAGCGCTGGCGGAAAGCCCGTGGGGCGTGTTCACCGTCTGCTCCACCGTGCCGATCGCGCTGTTTATGGGCATCTACATGCGCTACTTGCGCCCCGGCCGCGTGGGTGAAGTGTCAATCATCGGCATCGTGCTGCTGGTGGCCGCCATCTGGTTCGGCGGCGTAGTGGCGCACGACCCGTACTGGGGCCCGGCGCTGACCTTTAAAGACACCACCATCACCTTCACGCTGATCGGCTACGCGTTCGTCTCCGCCCTGCTGCCGGTGTGGCTGATCCTGGCGCCGCGCGACTACCTGGCCACCTTCCTGAAAATCGGCGTGATCGTCGGGCTGGCGATCGGCATCGTGATCCTCAACCCTGAGCTGAAAATGCCGGCGGTCACCCAGTTCGTCGACGGCACCGGCCCGGTATGGAAAGGCACCCTGTTCCCGTTCCTGTTCATCACCATCGCCTGCGGCGCGGTCTCCGGCTTCCATGCGCTGATCGCCTCCGGCACCACGCCGAAGCTGCTGGCCAATGAGACCGACGCACGCTTTATCGGCTACGGCGCGATGCTGATGGAGTCCTTCGTCGCCATCATGGCGCTGGTGGCGGCGTCCATCATCGAACCGGGCCTGTACTTCGCCATGAACACCCCGCCGGCGGCGCTGGGCATCACCATGCCGGATCTGCACCGCCTGGGCACCGAAGATGCGCCGATGATCATGGCCTCGCTGAAGGACGTCACCGTGCACGCGGCGGCGGCGGTCAGCTCCTGGGGCTTCGTCATCAGCCCGGAACAGATCCTGCAGACCGCCACCGACATCGGCGAACCTTCGGTGCTGAACCGCGCCGGCGGCGCGCCAACGCTGGCGGTGGGCATCGCCCACGTGTTCCACCAGATCATTCCGGGCGCCAACATGGGCTTCTGGTATCACTTCGGCATTCTGTTCGAGGCGCTGTTCATCCTGACCGCGCTGGACGCCGGCACCCGCTCCGGCCGCTTTATGCTGCAGGATCTGCTCGGCAACTTCGTGCCGTTCCTGAAGAAAACCGACTCGCTGGTGGCCGGCATCATCGGCACCGCCGGCTGCGTCGGGCTGTGGGGCTACCTGCTGTATCAGGGCGTGGTCGATCCGCTCGGCGGCGTGAAGAGCCTGTGGCCGCTGTTCGGCATCTCCAACCAGATGCTGGCCGCCGTGGCGCTGGTGCTGGGCACCGTGGTGCTGATTAAGATGAAGCGCACCCAATACATCTGGGTGACCGTGCTGCCGGCGGTGTGGCTGCTGATCTGCACCACCTACGCGCTGGGCCTGAAGCTGTTCAGCGACAACCCGCAGCTGGAAGGCTTCTTCTTCCTGGCCGGCGAGTACAAGCGCAAGATCGCCGAAGGCGGCGCCGAGCTGAGCGCCCAGCAGATCGCCAACATGAACCACATCGTGGTGAACAACTACACTAACGCCGGGCTGAGCATTCTGTTCCTGCTGGTGGTGTACAGCATCATCTTCTACGGGGTGAAAACCGCGATGGCGGCGCACAAGAACCCGAAACGCACCGACCAGGAAACGCCTTACGTGCCGGTGCCGCAGGCCGCGCCCGCCGACGGCGTAACTGAGGGGGAAGTCAAAGTTTCGACCCAGCATTGATGTGATTTAACGGATACCCTGCATAATAAACGTTAAGTAGTACCCAAAGCCGCACGGCCTACGTATCGCAAGATGCCAGGCGTGCGGCGCGATGCAATCGAGATACCCGGGGTGACCCGGAGGTGGGGCATCCCTGCGGGAACCCCATCCCCCGGCTTCCCCTAATATCAGGCTTAAGCAAGCGCTGTAGTGATGCAGGGTAAAGTTGGAGAAGGCTTATGTTCGGAAATCTCGGCCAGGCGGGGAAGTATCTCGGGCAGGCGGCGCGCATGTTGGTGGGCGTGCCTGACTACGATACCTACGTCCAGCACATGAAAGACAACCACCCGGACAAGCCGGTGATGACCTATAAAGAATTTTTCCGCGAGCGCCAGCAAGCGCGCTACGGCGGCGACGGTAAAGGCGGCATGCGCTGCTGTTAACCCGCAGTCACAAGGATCCGTATGAAACCCATTGCAGTCACCATCCTGACCGGCTTTTTGGGCGCCGGCAAAACCACCCTGCTGCGCCACATCCTGAACGCCGAACACGGCTATAAAATCGCGGTCATCGAGAACGAGTTCGGCGAAGTGCCGATCGACGACGCGCTGATCGGCGATCGCGCCAGCCGCATCACCACGTTGAGTAACGGCTGCATCTGCTGCAGCAAGTCCAACGAACTGGCGGACGCACTGCTGGATCTGCTGGACGGCGTCGACAGCGGCCAGCTGGCGTTCGACCGGCTGATCATCGAATGCACCGGCATGGCCGATCCCGGCCCGATTACCCAGACCTTTTTCTCGCACGAGATCCTGTGCGAGCGCTTCCTGCTGGACGGCATCATCACCCTGGTGGACGCGGCGCACGCCGAGCAGCAGCTGAGCCAGTTCAGCATCGCCCAGGCGCAGGTGGGCTACGCCGACCGCCTCCTGCTGACCAAAACCGACGTGGCGCCGGACTGCGAGGCTCTGATCCAGCGGCTGCAGCGGATGAACGCCCGCGCGCCGGTGTATAAGGTGACTCACGGCGATATCGATCTGAGCGTGCTGTTCGACATCGAAGGCTTTACGCTGAACGACAAACTGAACCTGACGCCGCCGGCCCCGCTGTTCCGCCGCATCCCGCAGCCGCAGAGCGACATCCGCTCGATCGTGGTAACGTTGGAACGGCCGCTGCCGCTGATGCAAATCTCCGACGTGATGGAAGGCCTGCTGCTGGAATACGCCGACAACCTGCTGCGCTACAAAGGCATTCTGTCCATCGAAGACGAACCGCGCCGCCTGCTGTTCCAGGGCGTACAGCGGCTGTATAACGCCGACTGGGATCGGGAATGGCTGCCGGAGGAAGAGCGCAAGAGTACGCTGGTGTTTATCGGCGTGGACCTGCCGGAGGAGGAGATTCGGGGAAGGATTGGGGGGTTGGGAGCGCAAAGATCCCAATGAAATAAAAAGGGCAGAACATCTTTCATTCTAACTAAGCATCGAAGACGTCCTCAGCTACCTCGCCCCCTTCTGAAAATACGGCCCGGCCGCCACCGAACCACGCTGGCTCTGGCCGGCCGGGAAACTGGACCGTTTCGCGGTTAAACATCGAGGCCGGGCTTAACCGGCCCCAGCGATCGCCTCTACTCTTCTTGCCGCTGCGCCCCCGCATGGCGCCGGTAGTTGGCCAGGTTGATGCCCAGCAGCAGCACGGCCAGCGCGGCCGCCAACCCGAAGGAGAAACGGTAACCGAGGCTGGCGGTCATCCCCACCATCAGCATATTGCTGACCATTTCCCCGATATCGCGCGAGCTTTGCACCATGGTCATGTCAGTGCCCGCCTGATCGCCCTGCGCGGCGAACTGCATGCCGGCAGTCATGATAGCGACCGAGGTCACGCCGGAAGCCAGCGCGCCGCCCATCACCGCGGCGATCACGCCACCGGATTGCAGGCCCCAGTTGGCCATCGCCAGCCAGCATAACGCGGCGCCCAGCGCGCAACCCAGGCCAACCGCGAACGCCTTCCACACCCCGAGCCGGCTCACCAGCCAGGCGCCGCCGCCGCACCCGAGCACCAGCGTCACCATGCCGCCGGCCATGCCTATCTGGCCGATCTGCGCCGGCGTCCAACCGTGATCGGTTAAAAACAGCTTGGCCAACCCGAAGCCGGATACCGCGGTCACCGCCGACAGCAGCGTGAGCGTCAGCAACCGCGCCGCGCCGCGACGGCGCAGCGTGCGCAGCAGGCTGGCCGGACGCGAAGCGGCGCGTTCGGGCGGCAGATCGGCGTGTTGCCGGAAGCGGCCAATCGCCAGCAGGCTGGCGGCAGGGAAGATCGCCATCGCCAGCAGCGCACCCTGCACGCCGACTCTGGCGCTCAGCATCATCATGCCCGCCCCGCCGACGAAGAAGCCGCTCATCACCCCGGCGATTTGAATGGCATTGACGCGCGACAGCAACTCACCGCTGACGTGTTCCGCCGCCATGCCGTCGGTGGCGATATCCTGCGTAGCGCTGGCCAGCGACGCGACGACCAGCAGCGCGACGCACAGCCCGGCCGCCGCTGCGGAAATGCCGACCGCGCTGAGCAGGATCAGGCACAGCGTCACTACGCACTGCAGCGGAATAATCCAACTGCGGCGGCGTCCGAAGCGCGGCGACCAGTGATTGTCCACCAGCGGCGCCCAAAGAAACTTCACCACCCAGGGCAGCCCCACCAGCTGCAAAAACGCCAGCGCCTGCAGGCTGGCGCCGTCATGGCGCAGCAGGGTCGGCAACGCATCCATGGCGATGCCGATCGGGATGCCCTGGCTGAAATAGAGCAGCCCCAGGGTCAGCACCAGATGCCGATGTTGCAATAGTTGTCGCATATTTTACTCCGATTGGCGCGGCCAGGCGCCGCGCGATTGCCATAACAAGGCGCCGGCGGCGAACAGGGCCGCGCTGACCAACAATAAAGCGCTGTCCAGCCAGTACAGGCCGGGGCCGGCGCTGAGCATATGGCCGAGCGCCGCCGCCAGCAGCGCCGTGCCGCCGACCATTCCGCTGCCGAACAAGAGCCACCCCGGCCAAACCCGCCACGCCGACAGCGCCACCGCGCCCCACATTCCCCAAAACAGCCAGGCGGCAGGGAACGCCGCCAGCGGCCGGGCGGCCAACAGCAAACTTCCCGCCACCGTCAGACCGCAGCAGACGCCGGTGATAAAGCGCGCGGCACGGCGCTGCGGCTGCCGCAGGCACCACAATCCCAGCCCGCTCAGCGCCAGCGTCGCCGCGCCGAACCCGGCCAGAAAATGCAATGCGCTCACCGCCGCCGCCGCCCGCGGCAACCAGGCGTATTGGCCATAGTGCAACGGCTGTACGGCGATGAACGCGCGCGTCCATGGCCCCTGACGAGCGGCGCTGCGCCGCATCAGCGCCGGCTGCTCGCCGCTGCCGAAACGAAATTGCTCGAACAGCGCGCTGCTGGGAATGCCGCGGGTGACGCCGCCCACCGCCAGCAGTGCGCCATCCGGCGCGCGCTGCAGGGTTTGCGGCGTAAATTCCGGCGCCTGGCGCCGCAGCGCCGCCAGCGTCTGCGCGGGAGTACGCCCGGCGTCAGGCATCGGCAGCGCGGGCTGCGTGCCGCCCATCAGCTGCGCCATCACCCGCTGTGGCGCACCGGGGCTGACGCGGTCGGCCAGCAGCACCGTACCGAGCGCGCCGAGGCCGGACAGCGCGCCGGTCAAAGCGAACATCATCAGCCACGGATAGCACCAAAGCCCCAACAGATTGTGCAGATCGAACAGCAGCACCCGCAGCCCCTGACGCCGCCGCAGCTGCAACAGCTGGCGCAGCCGTCGGCCATGCAGCGCAATCCCGCTGATCAGCAACACAGTGAACGCAATGCCGAACAGGCTGAGAAACACCCGACCGGGAAAGCCGAGAAACAGGTTCTTGTGCAGCGTCACCAACAGCGTGGTCGGCGCCGTCAGGCTGATCGGCCGCCCGCTGACGGCGCTCAGCGCAAGGGCGCAGTCGTCCGGGGCGCGGCAAAAGCGAATCACCGGATAACGCACGCTCGGCAGTATGACGTAAGGCGCCGCGCCGTCTTCACCGTAGGCTTTCGCGTCGTCCAGCAGCTGCGCCAACGGCCGTTGCTCGCCGCTCATCGTCACGCCGTTCCACCACAGCGTGAAGCTGTCGCCGGCCAGGCTCCAGCAGCCGGTGAACAGGATCACGAACAGCGCGCAGCCGAACAGCGCGCCGCAGCCCCGATGCAGCGCCGCCAACGCCCGTCGCGCGACGGCGTTCATCGCCACGCCTCCAGCAACGCCAGCGGCAGCGGCCACCACAGCCAGGCGCGCAGCAGCGTGCGACGCCAGTCCGGCGCCAGCAGGCTATACGTCAGCAACGCGATGCCGCCGAACAGCGCCAGAAACAGCGCGCCGTAAAGCCGATCGAGCGGGTCGGCCGAGGGGTAGCCGCGCGCCAACAGCAGCGCCAGGGTAACGCCCCCCATGGCGCTGCCGAGGCACGCCGCCCATACGCGCGGGCTCATCAGAACTCGGCCTTGACGGTGAACATCAGGTTGCGCGGTTCACCGTAACGGTTGTTCCACTGCGGCGAGAACAGCCCGGCGTAGTAACGGCGATCGAACAGGTTGTTGACGTTGAGCGCCGCCGACCAGGTCTCGTCGATGCGATACCCCAGCCGGGCGTTGACCAGCGCATAGCCGCCCTGACGCAGCGTCGTCGCGCCGTTGGCGCTGCTGAACGCGCTCTGCGCCTGGATGCCGCCGCCGATGCTCCACTTGCGCTGATCCCACGGCAGATCGTAATCGCTCCACAGCCGCAGCATATGACGCGGCGTCAGGCTGTTGTAGGCGCGCCCCTGGTTGCTGACGTCGCGGGTGTAGCGCGTGTCGGTATAGGTGTAGCCGAGCGTGACGTCCCACCAGGGCGTGAGATAGCCGCGCCCTTCCAGTTCGAAGCCTTCGCTGCGCGCCTTGCCGCCGCTGATGTACCAGGTATCGAAACCGCCGCCCGGATGATCGGGGTCCACCTGCGGATTGTTCTCCAGATCGATGCGGAACGCCGCCGCCGAGAGGTTGAGCGCGCCGTGCATCAGCGACGCCTTCACCCCGCTTTCCAGCGTGCGGCCTTCAACCGGCTTCAGCATCTGCCCGCTCCAGGTTTTGCCGGTCTGCGGCTGGAACACCGTGGCGTAGCTGGCATACCACGACCAGTCTTCGGCGAAGTCCCAGATCAGGCCGCCGTAGGGCGTCAGGCGCGCGTTCTCCTCCAGGCTGTCGCTGGGTGAACGCAGCTGCCACCAGCTCTCACGCGCGCCCGCCACCAGCGTCAGCGGTTCCGCCAGTTTGATGCGGCCCATGCCGTACACCCCGCGCTGAATGGTTTTGGTCGATCCCGGCGAACCGTAGGCACCGATCGCCGGCTTCGGCACGCCGTGCGGATCCCAGCGATAGACGTTAACCGGCACCTGAAACGCCGGATCTAACTGCGCGGTGAACTGCTCCTCTTCGGCATGAGTGTAGCTGGCGCCGACGATCAGCTCGTGCTGTCGTCCCCAGGCGTCGATCTTGCCGTTCAGGCTGGCATCCAGCCCCAGCTGCCGGTTGCGGAAACGATAGGCGCCCCCCATCAGCGCCGCGCCGTCGCCGGTGGCCGGATCGACGTTGCCCCAGGCGCCGGCATACAGCAGCCGCGACTTGGCATACAGATAATCGCTGCTCAGCTTGAGCTGCCAGGCGTCGTTCAGCCGCTGCTCCACGGCGGCGAACAGCCGCGTGGTGTCCCATTTGAAGCGATCCCAGTCCACGTCCAGATAGGTGCTGCGCGGCAGGTGCAGATCGCTGCCGTCTTTCCCCATCGGCACCCCGGCCATGTTGGTGACGGAATCGATGGTCTGGTACTGCGCGCCGACGCGCAGCAACGTGTCCGGCGTCAGATCGGCATCAACGGTGGCGTACAGCAAACGGGTTTTCTGATCCGAGACGCGATAGAAATAATCGCGATCTTCCCATGCCATCACCGCCCGGCCGCGCACGCTGCCCGAGGCGTTCAGCGGGCCGCCCACATCCGCTTCGCCGCGATACTGATTCCAGCTCCCGGCGCTGGCGGTAAACTGCGTGCGGTTTTGCGCCAGCCCGTGCTTGCGCACCATGTTGACCGTGGCCGCCGGGTTGCCGAGCCCGTGCAGCAGGCCGTTGGAGCCGCGCAGGATCTCCACCCGCTCGTACACCGCCATGTCCTGCGGCGAGCTGGCGGTATTGCCCAGCAGCGTCGGCACGCCGTCCAGTTCGAACGAATCGATCTTGAAGCCGCGCGCATACCACGCGGTGGTCAGCAACACGAAGGGGGCGCTGGTGACGCCGGTGGCGCGCGTCATCACCGCGTCCAGCGAAGTGAGGTTCTGTTGGTCCATCTGCTGGCGATCGATCACGCTGACCGACTGGGCCACTTCACGCGGTTTCAGCGGGATTTTCCCCAGCGTGGTGACGCCGGGAGCCACATAGTCATCCCGCGCCGCCGCGCCGGCGGTCACGGTGAGGGTATCTTCTTTTACGTCCGTTTTGGCCGGCGCATCCTGCGCCAGCGCCCCGGTGCCGCACAGCGCGCACAGCAACGCGCCGCGGCGCGTCGCGGCCGCCACTGGTGAGAGGTGAATGAGTCGCATGTTTTTCCCTGGTTGTTATTGTTAAATGATAATCGTTATCAATCTAACAAAACGGCCGCCGCGACTTTTTCGATTGCCGGAGTTTCTCTATCGATCGCCGGTCATTTTCGCCTGGCAGAAACGGGCGAACCATCCCCCCGCCTCGCGCAGCGCATCCGGGCTGCCCGCCGCCGTCAGCCGCCCGCCTTCCAGCACCCACACCCGATCCGCCCGACAGGCCAACGCGGGATCGTGGGTGACGACAACCCGCGTGCCGGGCCAGCCGGCCAGCAGGGCCGCCACGCGCTCGGCGTTGCGCCGATCCAGACTGGCGCCCGGTTCATCCAACAGCAGCCGGGGAGCCCCCTGCAGCAGCGTGCGCGCCAGGCACAGCCGCTGCTTCTGCCCGCCGGAGAAACGATCGCCGTCGCTGCCGACCTCTTCTTCCAGCACGTCGGGCGGCAGATCCAGCGCCGCCAACAGCGCCAGCAGACGCTCATCGCCGATATCCGTTCGCCCCTGGGTCAGATTCCAGCGCACGCTGCCGCGCAGCAGGCGATTGTCTTGCCACATCACGCCACGCCCGCTCGCCAATTGCCGCGCTGACAGCGCGCGCACGTCACCGCCGCCGTAGAACACCCGCCCCGCCGTCGGATCCTGCGTGCGAGCCATCAGGCTCAGCAGGCTGCTTTTGCCGGCGCCCGAAGGGCCGACGATCGCCAACATCTCTCCGGCGGCACAGGCTCCGCCTATCTCCCGCAACCGCCAACCGCCGTGCGCCGCCGCCAGGCTCAGCGCCTCAAGCGCGATGCCGTCGTCCTGCGGCGCCGGGCTGTCCCGCTCCGGCAACGGCAGCGCGGGCGCCGCCAGCGTCTGGCGCAGTTGGCCCCAGCCGTTCTTCAACTGACGCAGCGCCTGATCGAGGTGAGAAAGCTGAAGCAGCGGCTCCAACGAGCGGGCCAGAACAATCATCAGCGCCAGCCATTGGGCGGCGTTCAGGCGCTGCGCCAACACCTCATGGGCGCCGAACCACAATGCCGCCAACAGCGTCAGCTGCAACCCGGCGCTGAACAGCAGATGATACGGCAGGCTTTGGCGCAGCAGCGCGGCATGCGCTCGATGATGGCTATCCAACCGCTGCGTCAGCGCTTCGGCGGCGGCGGCCTGCCCGTAGCCGAAGCGCAGCAATGCCTGATGACGGGCAAACTGCATCAGCGCCCCTTCGATATTCTGGTTGGCCTCCCCCAGCTCCCGCTCTCGCCGGTGCAGCCGGACCGCCGAACCGCGCAACACCAGCGCCAACAGCACGCCGGCCGCCAGCAACGCCAGCGCCATTCCCAGGCTCTGCCAGGTCAGCCCGGCGACCAGCGTCAACGGCGTGACGATCGCGCCAACCAGCGGCGCCAGCAGGTGCGCCGGCGCCGACATCGCCTGGCCGATCGCCCCGGTCAACAGGCCCGGCGTCTGCTCCTGCGGCGACAGCGCGCGCGGCAGACGGCGGAACAGCGCCCGCAGCAACGCGTTCATCACCGCGCCGCCGGCGAAGAAACCGCGGGTGGCCGCCGCATACTGCACCGCCAGCGCGAGGGGCGTGGCCAGCGCCAGCAACCCTAACCAATGGCCGGGATTTTGCCGCCAGCTCGCCACCGCCGCCGCCAGCAGCAAGGCGCAGACGCCCTCCAGCGCTGCGGCCAACGCCATCAACAACAGCGCCGGGGCTAGCGCCTGCGCCAGCTCACGCTTCATCGTCCACCTCCCGGCGCTCGGCCAACGCCGCCAGCAGCGCCGGATGTTGCGCCAGCGCGGCGGGCGTGCCGACCGCCAGCAACCGCCCCTCCGCCAGCACCGCCACCCGATCGGCGCGGCGGCACAGTTCCGCGTCGTGCGTTGCCACCAGCCGAGTGGCGGGCAGCTGCGCCAGCGCCGTCAGGATGCGTTCGCGACTCTGCCGATCCTGCGCCGAAGTCGGTTCGTCGGCCAACAGCAGCGGCCGCCGCGCCAGCAACGCCCGGGCAATGGCGAGACGCTGCGCCTCCCCGCCGGAAAGCGACGGCGCCTCATCCAACCGCTCCTGCAAACGCGCCGCCAGCCCCAGCGCGGCCAGCACGCGCCGCAGCTGCGCCGCCTCCGCCCCGGCGGCGAACAGCGTCAGGTTGTCGCGCAGCGACATCGCCGGCGGCGCATGCTCCTGCGGCACCACGGCCACCATCTGATTGAATGCCTGCGCCGAAAACGCGTCGGCGGGCACGCCGTTGAGCGATACCGTTCCGCTATCCGGCTCGCTATAACGAGCGATCAACCGCAGCAGCGTGCTTTTACCGCTGCCCGACGCCCCGACAATCGCCAGCCATTCCCCCGGTTCGACGGCCAGATTGACGCCCTGCAACAACCAGCGTTCGTCCTGTCGGCAACCGAGATCGCTCAGCCGCAGCGCCGCCCCCTGCGGCGCCGAAGCGATCGCCGAGCGCTCTCCCCAGCGTATTTCGGGATGCGCCAGCAGCGCCCGAATGCGGCCGGCGGCCAGCGTCGCCGCGCGCAATGCATCGCCGCCGTGCCCCATCGCCATCACCGGTTGCGACACGCTGCGCAACAGCAACACGAACAGCGCCAGCTCCGCCAGCGTGAGATCGGGCGCCAGCCAGCGGGCGCCGAGCAACAGCCAGCCGGCCGACAGCGCGGCGCTGAGCAGCAATTGGGTCACGGCGCCGAGCGCGCCGATACGCCGCAGCCAGCGGTGAAAGGCGGCGAGAAAGTCCCGCAGGCTCTGCCGGGCGCGCGCTTCGATGCCCGCACCGGGAAACTGGCGCGCCAACAGCGGATGCGCCGCCAGCTGCCGATAATCGTCGTTCAACTGCCGAAACGCCCGATCGCGTTGTTCAAACGCCGGCCGCAGGCGCGGCGAACGGATGACGCGAAACAGCAGCGCGGCCGCCAGCAAAGGTATCAGCGCGAACAGCAGCAGCGGCCACTGCACCGCCGCCAGCAGCGCCAGCGCGCAGCCGGGCACGACGGCCAGCTGCACCAGTTCCGCCGGCGCATGGGCCACCAGCTGATGCAGCGCCTGAATGTCCTGCGACAGCGCCCGGGCGGCGCCGCTCTCGCCCTGTCGCACAAACCAGTTCAGCGGCAGGCGTGCCAGCTTGGCGGCCAATTGGCTGCGCAGCCGGTGGCACAAACGCGCGTCAAGCAGATGAGTCAGATGCAGCGCCAGCGTTTGGGCGAACAGCCACAGCGCCAGGCCACCGGCGGCGACGCCGAGCCAGAAGGGATAGGCCACCGGTGAGGCGTCCACCAGCCGGGCGATCGCCAGCCAGGGAAACAGCGAGCTGACGCCGGCCAGCGCCTGCAGCGCCAGCGCGGAATACAACATGATGCGGAAAGGACGCGTCAGCGCCCGCAGGTCACTCAGCATGAGATCCTCCACGGCAAAGGCGCCTACTGTAGCCACAAGCGGCGGGCGCCTTCATCCGCAAAGGCTTTCGTCGGCGGGACTTTTTCTTTCGATTGCGTGGCTAACGCTTTTTGACGTCGCAGGGCATGACGCCAAAACGCTTGCGGAAAGCGACGGAGAAGTGCGCCGGCGTATAACCCACCTGCCAGGCGACGGTGGAAACGTGCAGATCCTGCTCGCTCAGCAAGCGCCAGGCGGTTTGCAGCCGGTGCTCCTGCAGCAGGCCGAACACGCTGGCGCCAAACAGCTGGCGGAACCCTTGCGTGAGTTTGCGGGTATTCAACCCGGCGCGTTGCGCCAGTCGATCCAGGCTCGGCGGCTGCTCCATCTCCGCCAACAGGATTTCACGCGCCAGCTGCAGGCGCGCCACGTCCCGCGCAGCCAGGCGCACGCCAACGGACGGCGCGGCGGCGCTGTGGTTCCAGCATTGATGCAGGCAATGCGCCGCCAGTTCGTTGGCCTTGGCGCTGAACCACAGCCCGCGCTGAGACTCGTGCAACGGGCAGGCGAACAGCTGCCGGGCCTGGCCAATCAGCGCTGCCGGCGCCGCCAGCGGCACCAACTGCGCATGCCGCCGCCCATCGAGGCCGGGCGGCAGGCGGACATCGTTCTGTTCCAGCCAGGCGGCGGAGAACTGCAACAGGGTGTAATCGAGCGGTTCGCCGGCCTGGAACAGGTTGTTCAACACGAAGTCGTCCCGCCCGGCGGCCAGCAACAGCGAAGGGCCGTTCAGCTCCACCTGCGGCCCCGTTCCGCTTTCACAGCGCAGACGCCCGCGGCGGATCACCACGATCTTCAGGCCCGCGCGGTGGGGTTCATCCAGCTCGATATCGACGTCGGCGGCCAACACGCCGCGCCGCGCGCGCAGCATGTCCGACAGCGCATAGTCCTGCGCTTGCTGATGATATTCCTGCAGTAACCGTTGAGGGGACGTAGACATGTTCGCCCTGCCTGTGAGTGATGACGCCGACGTCGGCGAGGTTTTTGATAGTGATTCTCATTAGCAATATAAGGCCGGCCGACGGGTTTGTCTATTGAGGCGATGGATGAAAAATCGGCAGATCAGTTACCAACCCAATACGGCCCCGCCGCCACCGACTCGCGCTCGATCAGGCTGGCCGGGAAACTGGGGCGCTTGCTCAGCTCGCCGCCGTCCAGCATCGACAGCAGGCGGTTGATGGTCTCCTGGATCATCTCGGTGACCGGCATCTTCATGCTCGACAGCGATGGCACGGTATAGGGCGCCAGCGGGATGTCGTCAAAGCCGATGACCGATACCGCCTCCGGCACCGCCACGCCGCGCTCCGCCAGCCGCTTCATCGCGCCGATGGCCATCTCGTCGTTGCCGGCGACGATGGCGCTGAACGGCTGCCCGCCGGCCAGCAGCGCATCGACCGCCGCCACGCCGCTTTGCGCGTGCCATTTTCCTTCGACGATCAACGCCTCGTTAACCGCAATGCCCTGCTGCGCCAGCGCGGACTTGTAGCCGGAAAGCCGCTCCAGCCCGGTGGGGGAATCGAGCGAGCCGGTGATAAAAGCGATGTCGCGATGGCCGCGCGCGATCAGGTGCGCCACCGCCGCCGCGCCGGCGGCGTGCTGATCGCTGAAGATGCAGTAGCTGTCGTTCAGCCGCAGCCGCCGGTTGATCACCAGAATCGGCTGGCGGTGTTGGGAGACGATCTCGTCCATTTCCGCGATCGACAGAAAACGCGGATAGATAATCACCCCGTCGCAGCGCAGATCCAGCAAAAACTGAATGGCGGCCCGCTCCTCTTCGGCGGTGTGCTTGCCGTCCGCCAGGATCAGTTGGCGGCCGTTCGCCTCCATGATGCGCGCCGACTGCGCCATCAGTTCGCTGAAATAGTTGCCGCTGTAGAGAGTGTTGGTGACCACCAGACCGAGGGTTTGGGTGGTGTTGGTCGCCAGGCTGCGCGCCAGCAGGTTGGGCCGATAGCCGGTTTCCGCGATGGCTTTATCCACCAACGCGCGTTTCTCCTCGCTGACATAGCCGCTGCCGGACAAAACGCGCGACACCGTCGCCTTTGAAACGCCGGCCTTTTTCGCCACCTCGAGTATCGTTGCCATCTGTGCGCCGCCAAAATCCATGGGTTCAGCGCAGTCTACCCAAGACGCCCGGCGTTTGGAACGTTTTCACGCCCCTGCGCGTCGGCACTCACTTATCCCTGACGATCCAGATCACGAAAACGAAACGCCAAAAATCATAGTTCTTGCCAACCATAAAACGCCAATACATGATTTTGTGAAACCGGTTTCTTATGGGCGTTTCATACGGATGGAACGACGGATCGCCCAGGCAGTAAATATTCGCCTTTGGGCTATCCGAATTGCTATCTGAGAGACGACACGCCATGCCGAAGAACTACGCAGAGATCTCGCACACCATCGTGGCCGCCCTGGGCGGCACGGGCAATATCGAGGCCGTGACCCACTGCATGACCCGCCTGAGATTCGTGGTGAAAGACAAAGCGCGGATCGACACGCCGGCGCTGAAGGCCATCGACGGCGTGCTGGGCGTGGTGCACAGCGGCGAGCAGTGCCAGGTGATCATCGGCAACGAGGTGGCCAAGGCCTATCAGGCGGTGCTGGCGCTCGGCATGCCGGGCGCGGCGGCCCCCGCCGCCCCGGTGAAGCGCAAGCTCACCCTGAAGGGCATCGGCGCCGGCATTCTCGACGCGCTGGTGGGCACCATGTCGCCCCTGATCCCCGCCATCATCGGCGGCTCGATGGTGAAGCTGCTGGCGATGATCCTGGATATGGCCGGGGTATTCGAGAAAGGCTCCTCGACCCTCGTCATCCTCAACGTGATCGGCGACGGCGCGTTCTTCTTCCTGCCGGTGATGGTCGCCGCCTCGGCGGCGCTGAAGTTCAAAACCAACATGTCATTGGCGATCGCCATCGCCGGGGTGCTGGTGCATCCCAACTTTATCGATCTGATGGCCAAGGCGGCGCAGGGCCAGGCGGTGGAATTCGCCTTCATCCCGGTGACGGCGGTGAAATACACCTACACGGTGATCCCGGCGCTGGTGATGACCTGGATCCTGTCGCACATCGAACGGGGGGTGGATCGCATCACCCCGGCGGTGACCAAGAACTTCCTCAAGCCGATGCTGATCGTGCTGATCGCCGCGCCGATCGCCATTCTACTTATCGGCCCGCTCGGCATCTGGATCGGCAGCGGCATCTCTGCGCTGGTCTACACCGTGCACGGCTACCTGGGCTGGCTTTCCGTGGCCATCATGGGGGCGATTTGGCCGCTGCTGGTGATCACCGGCATGCACCGGGTGTTCACCCCGACCATCATCCAGACCATCGCCGAGACCGGCAAAGAGGGCATGGTGATGCCTTCGGAGATCGGCGCCAACCTGTCGCTGGGCGGCGCTTCGCTGGCGGTGGCGCTGAAAACCAAGAACCGCGAGCTGCGCCAGACCGCGCTGGCCGCCGCCGCCTCCGCCATCGTGGCGGGGATTTCCGAACCGGCGCTGTACGGCGTGGCGGTGCGCCTGAAGCGGCCGCTGGTCGCCAGCCTGATCAGCGGCTTCGTCTGCGGCGCGGTCGCCGGCATCGGCGGGCTGGCCAGCCATTCGATGGCCTCGCCCGGGCTGTTCACCAGCGTGCAGTTCTTCGATCCGGCCAACCCGATGAGCATCGTGTGGGTGGTGGCGGTGATGGCGCTCTCGGTGGTGCTGTCGTTCGCGCTCACGCTGATGCTGGGCTTCGAGGATCTGCCGGAAAACGCCGCCGCGCCCGGCCAAACCGCACCGGCGGCGAACGCCGCCAGCGCAACGCATTAACGTATATTTATACCCTAAATAATTGGAGCGGCATCAAGGCGGCAAGAGAGCGAATCCCGATGAGCTTACACAAGTAAGTGATTCGGGTGACAAATCTGCCAGGAGCAGATTTGAACGCTGCTTGCAGCGGCCCCGAAGGGGCGTGGCCCATGGACGGGCCACGTAACTAAACGCAGCCAACACGGATGCAGCTTCAAGTATGACGGGTATTGAGGATTGCATGTCTGACTCAACATTCCCTAAAGGATTTTTATGGGGCGGCGCTTTAGCCGCCAACCAGGCGGAAGGCGGCTATCGCGAGGGCGGCAAAGGGCTGACCACCGTCGATATGCTCCCGCACGGCGCCAACCGCATGGCGGTCAAACTCGGGCTGGAGAAGCGCTTTAACCTGCGCGACGACGAGTTTTACCCCAGCCACGACGCCATCGATTTCTACCACCGCTACCGCGACGACATCGCGCTGATGGCGGAGATGGGCTTTACCGTGTTCCGCACCTCCATCGCCTGGAGCCGGATTTACCCCAACGGCGACGAGCTGACGCCCAACGCCGAAGGCATCGCCTTCTACCGCAGCCTGTTCGAAGAATGCCGCCAATACGGCATCGAGCCGCTGGTGACCCTGTGCCACTTCGACGTGCCGATGCACCTGGTGACCGAATACGGCTCCTGGCGCAGCCGCAGGATGGTGGAGTTCTTCACCCGCTACGCCCGCACCTGCTTCGAAGCCTTCGACGGGCTGGTGAAATACTGGCTGACCTTCAACGAGATCAACATCCTGCTGCACAGCCCGTTCTCCGGCGCGGGGCTGGTGTTTGAAGCGGACGAAAACCCCGAACAGGTGAAATACCAGGCCGCGCACCACGAACTGGTGGCCAGCGCGCTGGCGACGCGCATCGCCCACGAAGTGAACCCCGCCAACCAGGTGGGCTGCATGCTGGCCGGCGGCAACTTCTACCCGTGGTCCAGCAAGCCGGAAGACGTGTGGGCCGCGCTGGAGAAAGACCGCGAGAACCTGTTCTTTATCGACGTGCAGGCGCGCGGCGCTTACCCCTCCTACGCTGCCCGCGTCTTCCGCGAGAAAGGCGTGAGCATCGCGATGGAACCGGAAGACGCCGACATCCTGAAGCACACCGTCGACTTCGTCTCCTTCAGCTACTACGCCTCACGCTGCGCCTCCGCCGACATGAACGACAACAACAGCAGCGCCGCCAACGTGGTGAAATCGCTGGCGAACCCGCACGTGCCGCGCAGCGACTGGGGCTGGGGCATCGATCCGCTGGGGCTGCGCATCACCATGAACATGATGTACGACCGCTACCAAAAGCCGCTGTTCCTGGTGGAAAACGGTCTGGGCGCACACGACGAGTTCAATGCAGCAGGCGAGATTGAGGACGACTACCGCATCAGCTACCTGCGCGAACACATCCGCGCCATGGCCGACGCCATCGCCGACGGCGTGTCGGTGCTGGGTTACACCACCTGGGGCTGCATCGACCTGGTGGCCGCCTCGACTGGCGAAATGAGCAAGCGCTACGGCTTTGTCTACGTCGACCGCGACGACCAGGGCAACGGCACCCTCGCCCGCACTCGCAAAAAATCGTTCTGGACATGGGTATAAGAAAGTGAATCGTGCCAGCAATGGGGGGATTTGGGGTAGGTTTGGGCGGTGGGGTTTAGCGTGGGGTGCCGGAGGCTTCCAACCTCAGTTGATTGCCCTCCTGCTGTACAACGAATTCGGCGACGAATTCACGCGCAGAGGGAAACTCGCCCGCCTGCTGTTTCTTGATGGAGACCAGCTTCGCGGAGAAATGGTATTGCTGCCCCGGCGTAAATACGTAGCCCTCATCAGGGACGCACTGATTGGAGGCGATATCCCGCAGCGGATCGAAGAATTTGAACGTGCGGCTCTGCGCCTCATCCAATCGGTAGATCGAGATGCCCGCGAGTTTTTCGTCTCCCTGCGACTGAACGGTGATGCATACTTTGCCCTCACGCAGGTTGGCGGTGGCGGGATAGTCTACGGGGATACGATCGCCTATCGACGGACAGCCGGCGAGCAGGAAGGGGAATGTGTGGGGGAAGATCCGTTTCATTTTTGTCCCTGCGTTATCTGCTGTCCTGTGTGATATTTTCAATTTCGTAGACATCATTGAGCTTTGTCACTTTGAAGTGAGCAATAAAGGCCCTGCCGGAAACATCCTGCAGGTTTCTGCGCTTCTCAATCGGCACAAAATTTAGCCTCATGCTATAGGTATGATTTTCCTGAAACGGGTAATCGTTCTGCGTAACGCAAATACCCTTTTTCAGATCCTGATTCCCCACCTCAATCAATTTCTCATCCGTATCACCAGTGAGATAGAGCGTATCTTGCCTCTCGTTTTCCTTTGGTGACGGATAGATGCAGATGTCACCATTCGCTTTAGCATGGACGGTGATAGGGATATCTGGCGCATAGCGTTGATCGAGACGATCGCCAATGCAGGCGCTTAGCAAGGTCACACCAACAACGGCACAGAACAATCTCGCCTTCATAATCAATCCTCTTACTTGTAAGGAAAACCGACTAACACTTTCTCATATTTTTCTTTTACTTTTCTCACATCGGCATAGTCATTACCGCTATAAGTCACTTCCTTGCCGAAGCGATTTCTCCAAACAGCATAACCTGAAGAGGTCAACAAATGATAATCAGCAACGATCTGAGCCTGTTGCTCCATAGCGTAGTTCTTTAGATGTTTGGATCCATCCAGTTCATAACTGTAATTTGCCAACCAACTGTAGAGGCCTCGAGTCTTAACCCACATACCACGCTGGTATTGCCAATACATGAACCATTTCATGGATGAAAAGATGTTTATGACTATACCCTTCCTTTGAGAAATCGGGCACGTACCAGTCTCTAAAATACAGCTCACCATTGGGTGACATCGCAGTGTTTCGATTTTGTAAGCCAAAGGGGAAATAGCTATCGTGATGAACCCAGACTTTCCCATAAATAATTGAACCACCAAATACCGACTTCGCAAGGCCGATCTCCCCGGAGGTTAATAGCCTTAAAGCCCTCTCTTTCTTTTCCATCGTAGTGCATCCCTGTCATTATTTAAAAAAACTCACTACCGCGAGCATTAACAAAGAGGTTAATAATAGCACTCAAGGCACTCAGGATAAATATTCAACCATTCTTTTTGCATTCATTCACTCCAACGTGTTCCTTGATAACTAAATTCACACAATTAATAATTCACTTATAAAATGAATAATCCTAATTGATTGGTCAGAATTACAAATTAATAACTGCGATCTGCATTCCAACCTCATGAGTAAACAGCCTGTAATTCCATACAGCTTATTTTTTCCTTTTACTGATAACGCTATAGTTTTTTCGCTGCGGCCAAATCCGCAGCCGGAGTTAGCGTTCCGAACACTTACACAAGGCAGCATTATGTATATAATGTTGGGGCTTTAAACATCCAGAATTATGGTGGCCCAAGTGGGGGCTTCGCAAGAAGCGCCGGTTTCCTTCGTGTCCGGTAACGCTAACTCCGCTTGGGCTACCACCATGGGTTTAGCGTCTCATGTGGTAGTACGCATACGACACACTAAGGATAAAGACACATGGAAAATGTCGCCATCTCCGAAAACACCACAAGTACCCTTACTCTCTATCGCCAACTGTTTAACCACCTCGATCTTAGCGCTTTCAATCCCTCAGAACTCCTAGACCTGGCCGCCCTCTCTGCCGAACAGGCGGAAGGGCTGTGCCACGGGCTGATGCTGTTCGGTCATTTGCTGCAAAGGCCCCCACAGCTGGATACCGAGGACTGGGAGCAGATGAATCGCTACCTCAACGCCACGGCGCACCTGGTTCCTGCGCTATGTAATCTTTACGGGCGGGCGCTGCGGGAAATGGAAGCCAGCAGCTAACGTAAGCGACAATCAGGGCGATGCCTGCACTCATCGCCCTTCCCACCCACGATTTCCAATAGATCTGACTGACATATCACAACAAAAGCATTCATCAAGGTAGGCATTTCCTTCCCTACCTGGCATAGTTAACGCATTCGGTAAATCGATGAGTTAACTGCTGGGTATTGATGCATACTGCTCTCGTCAGCAAGCACATTGCTCAGAGCCAACTCGGCAATGTGAGGGAGTGGTTTTGACAACTGCAATAGAGGCGTTATCTTCAAAAGAATCCGTTTTAAAAGCCATCGAAGAATATAAAAAAATTGGCCGAGATGAATTCTTAAAACAACATGAAATAAAACGATTTAAAAAATACACCCTTCTTTATAATAGCGAGAAGTACGATATCCGCGGCATTGCCGCTAGAGCATACAGTGAGCAGCATGGCTATCCGTTTAAAGGAATCAACGCCGATAGCGGCACGGAAAAAGCCATCCAATTTCTCAAAGGTCTCGGCTTTGAGATCGTCGAAACACCACATCCTTTTGACTATTTAACCGAAGGCAAACTGTACACACGCAAAGCGCTTATCGAGCTTTACGGTGGGCAGCTGCAAGGCGGTATCTGGACCCCGCGGGAATTCCCGGTGATCTTTATCTTCACCGGAGAAAGCGGCGAAACCTACGGCTATAAAGATGGATGGACAGCCGAAGGCAGCTTCTCTTATACAGGAGAAGGCCAAAAAGGCCCTATGGAATTTATTCGGGGTAATAAATCCATCCGCGACCATAAAAAAGACGGCAAAGACATCTTCCTGTTTGAAGACAACAAGAAAGAAAAAGGCGTGCGCTATCTTGGCATGTTCGAGTGCGATTCTTGGGATCACATTCAGTGCTTAGATTTCGAAAATAACATGCGCCAAGGCATCACCTTTAACCTGTTCAAAGTCTCATCACTGCACGCGGTCGAAGAAGAAGCAGAAACCGATGAAGCCGATACGCAGACAGAAACACTCGAACAGTTACGCAAGAAGGCACTGCAGTCCTCACAGCAATCTGGCCAGCGCCAACAGAGCGACAGCAAAAAATCCTGGTTCAAACGCAGCGAAGACGTAAAAAAATATGTGCTCAAGCGCGCCAATGGCATTTGCGAAGCCTGCGAGCAGCCGGCCCCGTTCAAGAAAAGGAACGGCGAGCCCTACCTCGAACCCCACCACACCAAGCGCCTAGCCGATGAAGGTCCCGATCACCCGCAGTGGGTGGGCGCCATCTGCCCGACTTGCCATCGACGGATTCATAGCGGGGTGGATGGGAAGGAGGTGAATAAGAAGTTGATGGTGAAGTTGGAGGTGAAAGAGGCCGATTTCATATAGATTAAACGCATAGAAAATAATTCTCCTATGTCACTTACATGGATATAGGAGGGTTATTTTTCATTAAAAAACCTATTTTGTCTTCTGAAGCATTACTTTCGCTTAATAGAGGATAGACCTATCATACATCGAGTAACCAGAGATAAAAAGAGGAATAAATAGTAAGAGGAGTTTTTTCATAGTGGCAGCCCTATGCTTCCCATTACAGATTGTAATTTCTATAGAATTAATAAATTACTCTCATGATAATATTTAGTTAAAACATCTCATTGCAATCTAATCGGGCTTCAACATAATACTTTTACCTTTCTTCATCACAACAAAACTGGTTCGATATGAATTCAGCGGTGTTCTTACCAACACTGTGTATCCTTCACCGGCGATAAAATTAAACTCACCGATACCTGGTACACACTTTTTGGCTTCCAACGTTATCGGGCTGTAAGCATATGATTTTTCATATACGTAGTCATCGCCTCCTTGTTTCCAGATGGCAATATTCAGTATAGATTCGTTTTTTACGATATCGTTCTCATTAAAAAAGACGCAGACTTTACCATCTACGATCTTACTTTGTACTTGATAGAGATTAAACCTGTCACCGGTTGGGCAACCTGAGATAAAAAGAGGAAGAAGAAGGAATAAATATTTTCTCATAATGGCAGCCCTGCGCTTCTGATTATGGGGTGAAATTGTGACAATGTCCTTCTGTCCACTATCCCGATGAGTTTCCTGTTTGGCAAGCGGAAGAAGGTATTCGCCCCATATCTCTTGAGAATGAAATAGTCCGCAATTATCGATGCCTGCTGTTCCATGCTGTAGTAGCGCAGCAAAGGTTGATCAAGCCGATATTGATAGCTCACTGCCCAACTGAGAAGCCCACGGGTGCGTACCCACATGCCCTTCTGGTGCTGCCAAACGTGTGCCATCTCATGAATGAAAAGATGCTGAGCTTCAGGATCCTGGCTCGCATAATCTCTTTCATAGAGTGACCTACGAAAGTAAAGCTCCCCATTCGGGCTCATCGCCGTGTACTGATTCTGCAGCCCAAACGGCAGGTAGCTGTCGCAGTGAACCAACACGCTCTGATAGAAAATGGTGCTGCCAAACACCGAGCGTGCCAGATTGACTTCGCCCGGCGTTAACGCCCGCGTGATCCCTTCCTGTTGTGGCTCCATCCGGGAACTCCTTGATCTGAAAGGGTTCAATGAAAAACCATTTTAGCCTTTAAGGTCAATCAGATAGGCCTTAGGAAAGCATCAGGAAGATCCGGTTTTTACTGAAATGGGAAATACGTCAATACAGAGTGAAAATAGGCAGGCAGTTACAGCAGGCAGATTCCAGACACAAAAAACCACCTTTCGGTGGCTTCTTGTTCGCGCGGTACTTAATGGTGCTAAGGCCGGACTCGCATATAACAGACAACATACTGATATAATTATTGTTTATAAATAGTCGCGTATAATTATACCCGCACTTGTACCCACAAGTTAAAATCCGTACAAAAAATAGACGCCACAGGCGGGTAAGATATCATACTAGTACAGCACCAATATACCTAACCGTATGCAAGAGAATAACACTTTTAAATCAATGTTTTCCCATCAGGGAAACGCAGACCAGAACTTTGCAAACTTTCGCCAATGAAAAATGGCACAACCCATAAACGCAGCGGGTTATCCTTTTGATGGTTGAATTCATATGGATGAGGTAATGGCTGACTAAAACCCTCATGCGAAGGATAAATCAGCAGCATATCTCCTATTCCCTCCTGATAGTTCACACCGTAAGCCAGCATCTGGTAGAGGTCAGCCTGCGACTGTTCGAGCGTCGCCTTTCCGCTATCCACCATTTTCCATTTAACATCACAAATCATCGTCTGCTCCCAATTCTCCCCACGAGGCCGTAGATGGATATCAGGTCTAAGCTTAAATAATCCGTTGCCGTTGAGACGAACCAAGGTGTGTGAATCCACCTGTGCCTCCACGTGCCAGTTATCGTCATAACGATGACGCATCCACGCAGTCACAAAAGACTCAAATACAGCTTCCATTGGAAAGAGCAGTGAAATGGCGTTGGCGTCGCCCTGCATGCAGTGAGGCGACTGCCCCATCAAAATCAGCCGCGCCCAGGCTAAGGCAAGTTCATAGTGACGCATATGTCGGTCGAGATGTACCTGGTCGAAGGCGATGCGGGCATCACCAACAGGCGCAATATCCTCAAAGTGCACCTGCAAAGAGTTAACTTGTAGTAGTAGCTGCGGGTTACTGATCTGACGGCGGATTTTATCGATGGCAGTTTTCAGTATCCGGTTTTCCAGACGTTCGGCGCTGTAATCGTCAAACTCCACCTGAAAGCGATCCCGACGCACACAGTTTTTGCTTAATTGAGCGGAGACCCGTAACTTCCCTTTCATCCAGGGCAGATTGTCCTGCTGGTGTAAATAGTCACGCTTTAGACCCTGGCGCACAATCTGCTGTACGCTATCGACAAACTGCTGAATAAACACATCCATCAGCGGCATCTTTGAGGTTCGGACTCTGGATGCTGAAGTGGCTATATGGCGAAATGATTTTAGCGTGCGTAGCATCATCAAAAGCTGCTGACGTGCGATATCAATGTTATCATCACGCCGCCCCGTTTTTGGCAACACTTCAATAAACGCATTACCCGGAAGAGAGATAACACCAGCATAGTTTTTTACCTGCAGCGTTTTTACGCCCCCCCGACTTCCAAGGGTGAGCAGACGGTGAGTGTTATCCGCGTCATCTTTCAGGCAACGTTGCTCAAGCCACTCAAACAGCTGCAGAGGCAGAGAAACCGCATTATTTATGCGGCCACTGTCTTTGTCGCTAATCAGGTGCCCATATTCGAAGACGGTAAAGTCCTTACGTGACTTCATTCCCCACTCACCGGGTTACCTTTATGTGGCGCATAAATTTGTTGCCAGGCGAGCGGATTATCCCAAACCTTGTCGTCCTCAGGGGCTAGATGGAAACTGGCACCTATATCATGCAGATCTTCAGTTCCGTTATTGCCAAAAAGATCGGCAAACTGTTTCTGGTCTTTCACCTCGCACACGAACTGTAGCTGCGGGTTTCCGCTTTTCTGATTGTCGCCCAACACCATACGAATTTTTTGCCAGTCGTTGTAGAAGTACTCCTCCAACAGAGGCAGCACCTTGTTTCGCATGATCCGCTTGAGCCTTTCAAATGCCAGGTCTTCGTCCTCTTTTACCTGAACTACTGGGATGAAAAAGGCATGGCCAAGTGTATGTTCTCTGTCGTACAGCACCTCAATGCGGTCATTCAAGGTCTGCAGTAAACGTGGCAGATCAATACCTTTGACAACAGTTTCTTTCAGAACCGTGATATCCGGCAGCATCGCTTCAAACTCGAATCGGCGACGCAGGGCGGTATCCAGTGCGGTGAGCGAGCGGTCAGCAGTGTTCATGGTGCCGATTAAATAGAGATTATTCGGTACGCTGAACGAGCTGGAAGAGTAAGGCAGCATCACGCTAAGCGCCTCCGGTTCCCCGGCACGTTTAGAGGTTTCTATCAGGGTGATCAGTTCGCCGAAGATTTTGGAGATGTTGCCACGGTTAATCTCATCAATAATCAGAACGTAGTTTTGCCGTTTTTCAGATACAGATTCCTGTGGGTTGGAAGGCAAACCTTCCTGTTTAATGAGGTAATTAAGGATACTACGTACATATGAAGGATTGTGTACCTTTGCCTGAGGGTTTTGGTAAACCAGACTGATATTCTTGAGGTAAGCATTGTAGCCCTGCCCTAAATCCTCTTTTTTTGATTGCGACGGGAAGATACCAAAGGTGGTCTGGCTCTTGTAAGCCAGTTGGAAGGCTTTGCCCTGCAGCGTTTCAAGGGTAATGCTTCCACTTTCAGATAAACGTTCTTGTAGGCGGGCAAGCGCCTCGTCAAGCTTCTGCTGAACACCGGCGTGACCAAAAGCAGCATCTTCACAAATTTGCTTAAAAATGCCCGCTTTGATTTCGTAGCGTACATTACCATCATCGGTGGTCTCTGCTCTTAGCCCTTCGATAAACTCTTCATAGCCAAAACTCTGATGGAAGGTGATAAAGCGCACCCGCTTTTCAGCAATCAGGCGGTCATAAATCTTTTTCAGCTCACGGCGTTTTTCGTTCTCCTCTTTGCCTTCCTGCAGCGAGTAGGCTGCTGGTTCGCAGGCGCGTACGGCTAGCTCGATGGTACGGTAAGTTTTACCGGTACCTGGAGGTCCATAGAGGATAGTATTTTTTGGCAGTTGCGGGGTGGTAAGCTCCTCGTCTTGCTCGTCCTCCGGCAAGGCAGTCTCACTACCGATTAACGCAATATCATTCTTCTTCTGTATCACCTGCGTGTAGAGATGCCAGAGCGACATATTCAGTTCGATAGGATCGACATCATCGCCCAATGCTCGGTGCAACGCTTTCTTGAGATCAAGGTTGCGAGCGAACCACTCCTGAGCCTCAGAAAGGCCTAGTTGAAAATGGTTATTGCAATAGTTGTAACTGCTGAAAAAGTTGCTGACATTCACGACGTTGGTAATTTTCGACGGGTAGAGCGCAGCAAAAGCGCGATGGCAAAGTGCCCAATACACTTTGTTTAATATCCCGTCTGTTTTAAGTTTAACAAGGCGATTAATCACCCGGTCATAGTTCTCCTGCGTACACTCCTCTGCCATCTGACGGGTGAGAGCGAGCAGCTGTTTTTGCGCCATTTCGAATTCTAACTGGGACATACCACCCTGCCTGAGGCTGGAAATGCCATTACTACGTTCGTACCAAATCTGCCGAATCGTCTCAGCAGAGAAGTTGGGCTTTTCAGCTTGGATCTGTTCTACAAGTTGGCGATAGTGCTTGCCCCAGTTTGGGTTGTATTGATTGTTTTTTGCGATATGAGAACGAAAGAAAGGGGCCAATGCCGACGAATCCTGAACCATCACATACTCCGTGTGTAGGGTAATTTAAAATTGGGATACTCGCATCTTATCGAATTAATCTGAAGTTCGTCACTGCCTGTTCAGGGGAGGCAGCGAAAAATTCGAGAGCGTTCAGAATTCTGTGTTACGTTAAAAATTCTACAGCGTCATCACATTACTCATTCGCCCCTCAAAATAAATGGCTAACTGCGACAATGTCAAATTCCAGTCCTGGATGGGCATTGTCCATTTCTCCTGTGCGTTCATCAGTCACAGATAAAGCAGCTTCAACAAACTGTTTTCTGGGAAAGCCCCTTTGGTTTTGGTCAGTTTCCTGAACTAGCTGGACTGACCCCACGCTCGTAACAACGTAGTAGCCCTCCTGTGCAGTCGATCAAACAGGAAAAGTGTCTGACTCTACTGACGCCGAACGCCACCCCAAACAATGCCTAGCTAGGCAAAATACTAAAAACCCAAACTTCACAAGCCTCAATACAGCACGTATTATATAAAATATTTTTATTGATATGATGACGCGCAGGGACTAAAAAGGAAGTTTTTGTGCAAGGAACGCTCACAATGATAAGTAAAGATTCACGAATCGTTCTGGAAGCATGGCAAGAGTATATAAAGCTAAACGGTGTCGAAAAAAGCAAAATATCAGCTAGTGAACTGCACGAGTCACAACAGTTAATGCTGTCTGCGCAAGATTGCGATGAGAATGAGCGCGGCGTTTTTATCACCCTGCCACCGGCAACCCTTGCCTACCTGCGCAAGCGCTTCGTCAAGAAAGATGGGAAAGGGAATATAGAGCATATTGAACCTTTGCAAATTATGTTCCCCATCCTGCGCATTAAAGAAAAGACAAGAAATCAAAAACACGCTCGCTTTTTGCCGCTGTTTATGGCCCAACTCCCCGAGTCGCTTTTTCGTGATGAAACTACCGATAAAATCCTGCTCCCGGTAAAGGACGGTTTGCGTGTTCAAGCCATGCCTTACGCTTTCCGGGAAATTTTGAACACCGACATTGCCGAGCTGGGTGAAAACCGGCACATGATGAGCCTGGTCGGCGCCCTGACCAGCACCAAGTTCGAGAGCTTCTTTTCAGCCTTCAGCACGCTGGAAGAGTGGTTGAAAAGTAAACTTTCCAACCACCATTATGCCGTTCCGGAATCCGGCTTCAATCTGCTCATCGCCCCGCTTCACAACGACGATGGACAAACGAAAAGTGACGGCAAAGACTACGAAGCGCTGTGCGACAGCGATAACAAGTATGACTATCCGCCGCTGGAACGGTATTTGACCTACAGCCATGACGAACAACATCCTGTTCATTATCGGGATGTCGCGACCTGCGGCCTCTTTGAAGAGACCTGGCCGTTGGGCCATGGGCAAATGCAGGCTATCCAGGCCATTAATCAGGATGAGCTTCTGGTTGCCGTGCAAGGCGCCCCCGGCACGGGTAAAACGACATTATTTAAATCGCTGATTGCGCAAAAGATTGTCGAAAGAGCGCTTCGGTTGATAAACGATGATGATGTCAATCTGGGTATGCTGGTCACGTCAACGGCCATTAAAGCGGTTGAAAATATCATCGACGACTTACGCCAAGACCCGCTTACGCAGGATCTGAATTGGTTGTGGTTCCAGGCTGGTTCTAAAGAGCAAATCAATAAAGAATTACTGCGATTGGACGCCTTACTGCATTCATGGCAAAGCGAAGTGTATGAAGAACAACTGCAAACGGCCCATGCCAACGTGTTGAAAACAGGTCAGGCGGAAATCCTCCACTGTTTTACCCAATATCACGATAGCGTCGAGCAAGCCAAACAGGCCTTGCTCTCGTTTCCCGATCTGACGGCGTTCCGGGCCTATTTCGAGCAACGCCTGCAACAGCTCTCTACTGTGGCTAACGAGCATGGATTGAGTTCCACAGCATCAGGCCCCCAGTATTTAACGGAACTGCTGGTTCAGGTTGAAGCTCATCAGGAAAGCATTGCTCGCGAATATACCAAACGCATCGATGCCGAAAAACACGCGAAAGCGTTAGAAGCGACGTGGCCATTGCCCCATAGCTGGAATGAAATAGTTCAGTGGATGCAAACAAGCCCACTGCGTTCGCCGCTGGAACAGGGCTACAGCAGTTATCCTCAAACGGGCCTCGCCGCCCTGTTCGCCCGGTTTTTCTCTGCACGCCAGACGGCAATCCGTCAAAAACTGGAAAGCTTTTATCCGGAAGAATTCCACTATTTTAAATTGGCGGACCAGCCCCATACCGTTCTTGCGCAACTGGTTACGGCGACAAACTCGCTGGAAAACAACGCAGAATTATGTGCCCATTTAAATACTCTGCAAGAACCTGCTACGGACCCACAGCACAGCGCTGCGCTGGATGCATTGAGGGAAGACGTACAGGCGGTCATCGATCTCCAGATACAGCTTGAAACCGCCCGGCAAAAGGCCAATGCACTGCAAACGCATTTTCCGGAAGGCTCGTGGTGCGACATCCTTCGTCAGCGCTTTATCAAAACCCATCGTAGTATGTTCGCCGCCTCCATTGGCTATCTCTGGCAAGAGCAGTTAAAGCGGAAAAATGAGCTGGAAGACGTGTTAAGCCATTGGCGAAGCTTGCTTGGCAATGGCAAGGCCCCAAAATTTTTTTGGTGGAAAGATCGCTTCGACCAGTTCTACCGATTGTTGTCGCTCGTTTACCCGGTAATGGCTACCACATTGGTTTCCGCACGCAAGGCCGCAGGCTATCAATGGCTTAACGATCTTAACGGCCATAAGCCATGGCATTTAGCGCTTTGCGATGAGGCAGGGATGATGTCCGCAGAATCATTAGTTCCCCTGTTAAGCCGCTGTGAGCGTGCTATGGTGGTCGGTGACCCACTGCAGATCGAGCCGATACGCAATTTATCTGAAGCAGGGCAAAACCAGATACGTGAGAAATATTTCGCTCAGGACAACACACTTTTCGAACGGGTCTCACCAATGACAGTCACCGCTTATCACCGTGCGGCCGGCACGCAATCGGGACAAGTCAGCGATATTGGCAACGGCATTGTCCTGGATGAACATCGCCGCTGCCAAACGCCGATCGCCAATCTGTTCTGTAAGTTAGCAGGTTATCGCGGCATCAGTATTGAAACGGCACCAGCCAAAACTCGCATTAGCGGGGCCTTTAAAGAAATGGGCGAGCATCATTTGATGTTCTATAGCGTCGAAGGGCAAAAAGGCAGTGCGGTCAATACCAACATGGATGAAGTCGATGCCATCGAACAGTTGCTCGATAAACTGGAAGACGCCGGCTATGACCTGACACAAGATATCGGTATCGTTACCCCGTACTCCAATCAGAAAATGATGTTAATACATAGAATTGGGAAAAGACTGGATCACTATACCTCCCCCCGAATCGGCACCGTGCATCAATTTCAGGGGGTAGGTTTTGAAGTAATCATTTATAGTCCGGTAATTTATCACGCCCGCGATGGTGAAATTTTCCAGAATAAAGCGCCAAATATGTTGAACGTAGCGGTCTCACGTGCAAAACAACAATTCATTATCGTTGGCAATTATCAGCGATTGGTCAGAGCCGGGGGCTATTTAAAAACACTGGCCAATGCGGCAGCGGAAGATTTCTTACTGGAATTCGGCTCACAGCACCCGCAGTTCGATACCTTGCAAAATAGTCCGCATCGCTTAGCCTATTATCACGATTGCGAGCACATAGCGGCCTTTACCGCCCAAGCTGCCATGTGCGAAAAAGAGTTAATCGTGATTTCACCGTGGATTCGCTATGGGGAAAAAGGCGGATTTGGCCAACCACCGCAGCTAAAACTATTGGCTGAAGCTCAGCGCCGCGGCGTTAATGTGAAAGTTTACTACGGCTACTACCGACAGAACTACCAGAATGAGGATAGCGAACCGGCGTTAGTCGCACAGTATTGCGAATTGTTAGGCCACGATAACGTCATTCGTCTACCGGAAGGGACACACGAGAAACTGATTATCATCGACGGTGAACGAGTGATTCTGGGCAGTTGGAATTGGCTCTCTCATGGCTATCGACGCCATTGCGAAAGGGAAGAGTGGCAGCGGTTAGCCATACGCAGGGAAACCAGTGTAGAATTACATGACATTGATTTTATTAATGAATATAAAAATTCACATTTAATTTAAAGTAAACCTGTAAGTTAACCTAAAGCCGAACATTAGCCAAAGGTGCTCGGCTTTAGGGTGATGAGTTACGGAATAACAATCAAAATCTTTCCCCAGGAAATACTTTAACCGAAAGCCAGGCACATTATTGATGCTTCCCACAATAATCAGAAACTAACAGATCAGCTTCAGTAACATGCTCTGCATGGCCCTGCCCGCACCGAGCACTATATCACTATCGCCCTGCCAACCGCGCGCACTGCTGCCTGATACCATCAAAAATGCATTCCGCTAATTCGGCTGGGAACGAATCAGGTAGCAGTCCAATGACACAATCAATCACTCCCGGGGTTGCTGCCAGCAGCTCTTCAATAATGGATTCAACCTCCTGTTGGCCTAACCCAGTTATTTCACCGTGTTTTATCCAGTGGCGGCGTCGGATCTGGCTAAGCAGGTAATGGTTACTGCTCCCGCGAACGGCCATCGCCAGTTTGCACTTCTGCCAGGCTATCTGGTTATTACCCGGGCCAATCAGCGGCCAGGCCGATAGCACATCGTACAATGGCGTCAGGTGGTAACGATTTTGCGGTAAATGTGCAAGACTGAAATTCTTTGCGTGGCCATCTGTCGCGGCCAGCAGCCAAAAAATAATCTGCGCTTTAAAGAAGTGCCTGCGATCTGTTTCAGCCTGTTCCGAGCGACTCAGAATTTCCATAATATCGGTAATACCGGGGCCACCATCTGATTGATACTTCCTCAGCGGCGAAACGCCCAGAGCCTGGCACATATCCTCTTGCGGCAGGCGGATCCACCACTGTTTGTCGCTTGATAATTTTCTGTCAAAACGCTCAACGATCAGTGCCTTTTGATCTTCAAACTGCGCAATATGGGTACTTGCTACCGGCACACCATAGTGTTCAACAATCATGGAGCAGAGCCATTCATTCTCGATGGACGTGCGCATATCGGCCCGCATGTTTCCCACCAGGCCTAGCGCTAATTTGAAAATATGCGTGGTCGGCGTATTTCCCTCAGGTAAACACCACTGGTTGTCATGCCACAGCAGCGCCGTTTTTTCCTGAGCGCCGGCGATGGATAAACGCAGATCGTCATCCTGTCCCTGCAGCCCCGGTAACGTCGTGGCAGTATTGCGGAGCATTTCGGCGATTTGCGCCTCTGCAAGCGGACGCTGCCTGATGGAAAAGATATCAGCAGGTTGCTCACCGATATCGAGAAGCTGTATGGCACCAACACAGTCGCGACCCAGTTCGGCCAATAAATCGAAAGGGTCCAGACTGTCGGCATGATAGCGCATAGCCAAACGTCGGCGGATCCCCTCACTATCCGGCAGCAGGTTATCGAAATAATCGCGTACCACGCTACCGCGATAAGGCTGATTCCCTGGCGTGAAAGGCAAAGAAAGCGACAAAGGCCTCCCCTGACTATCTGCAATCCACTCAGGCAGATACTCCAGCCGATCTTCGCCTTTACGCTTTTCCCAGTATCCCACCGGAATACCGTTCATCCAGATAGCTAACCGTTGTTGCGAACGACGCATTTCGTCACCACTGTTCCCGTCTTGCCGGCGAGTCTATATGAATTGTAGAGATTTCTTCCGTTTCACATCCCGGAGAGGCAAGCTCTGAGGAAAACACAATTTCAATCCCCAGCACATTAAACACCCTAAAAAGGCGCTCCAGACTGGCTGATGCAGGGTTTGACTCCAGGCGCGCATAGGTCTGTTGAGTGACGCCCAGCCTCTCCGAAACGTCTTTTTGCGTCAGACCTTTTGCTTTACGAAACCCCACCAGCAAAGGGCGTAGCTGGCTCAGTGTTTTTAACGGATAGACGGTATTCATAAATAGCGGCTCGCTGGCTTATCGCTGTGTACAGATTATAGGCTGTTTTGCCCACGTTACACCTTACAGGCTGTAAATGCAAAATACAGCTCATAGGGTGTTTTACAATCAATACAGCTTATAAGCTGTTAATTTGAAGAGCAAGCTAGCTGCGGAACGGAGTGCGGACGTTTACACCATATGCGATAGCCCTGACAAAATTTATTCCGGGGCATTGGCGGCCTTCTCTAGTGCTCATCAGCGCAGGTCGCATTAATACCCGCGTGATCCCTACCTCCATCCTGGAATGCCTTGAGCCAACAGTTCCCAATAGAACGCAATTTTGATATTCAATATCAATTAGATAGGAATTAGCAAAACATCAGGAATATCCGGTTTTTACGGGGATGGGGAATGTGTCAATACAGTAAAGTGGGTAGGTAATTGCGGTAGGCAGATTCCAGGCACAAAAAAACCACCTCTCGGTGGCTTCTTGTTCGCGCGGTACTTAATGGTGCCGAAGGCCGGACTCGAACCGGCACGTATCTCTACGGTTGATTTTGAATCAACTGCGTCTACCGATTTCGCCACTTCGGCACTGAAGTAGTATGCGGAAAACGGGTGCATTATACCTTCCCGCGATCGGTGCGCAAGAGTTATCAGGCATTCAATGAGTTAAATGTCGAAAAAAGCGTCACAATCCCCATTTACCCTCTTATTGCGGCGTTTACCGCATCTTCCTCCCGCACTTTCACGCCCCTCACCACAAAACCGCAGATCCGATCACAATTTCACCAAATGATGATTTTAAAGCCATATGAAAGAGAATAAGGTGAATAAATAAAATCAAATGAAAATAAAAGAAGGATAAACGCAATGAATGAAACAACCAGACGCATGGCCAGGTTGATCGATCTGAGCGCGGTGCAGGCCACCAATACCGAGGAAGACGTGCGCCACTGCGCCGCGCTGGCCAGCCGCTATCGCATCATCTCGGTGCACGTGCTGCCGTGCTGGACGCGTTTCCTCAGTACCCTGCTGCCGGAGCACGGCCAGGCGGACGTGATGATTGGCGGGCCGGTCGGCTTTCCCGGCGGTGGGCAGACCACCGATCTCAAGGTGCAGGAGGTGCGCCAGCTGATCGCCGAGGGCGCGCGCGAGGTCGATATGGTGGTGAACATCGGTAAGGTGCTGTCGGGGGATTACGGCTACGTGCGTGAAGATCTGCGCCGAGTAGTCGAGGCCGCCGCACCGGTGCCGGCCAAAGTCATTCTGGAGACGCACTATCTGAACGAGCAGCAGATCCGTCGGGTGTGCGATATCGCCGTCGAAGTCGGCATGGTCTGGGTGAAAACCTCCACCGGCTGGGCACCGACCGGCGCCACGGTAGAGAAAGTGGCGATCATCGCCGATCAGTTGCGTGGCCGCATCCAGATCAAAGGGGCCGGCGGCATTCGCGATTTGGACACGGTGCGCGCGTTGTATCGGCTGGGCGTACGCCGCTTTGGCATGAGCGCGGCGGCCACCCAGCGCGTGCTGGAGCAGCTCGAACAGGAGCCAGGCCTGTTCCCAGAGCTGAACGATAACTAATCTTGCGCGATCCCAGCGCACGCTTCTGCGGGTGGCCCGCACCATCCGCCACGGGAGTGATAACAATGAAAGATTTACTTCTTACCCTTGATATCGGCACCGGCAGCACCCGCGCCGGGCTGGTCACCAACACCGGGGAAATCCTTGGCTTCGCCCAGCGTGAGTACGAACAGATCACGCAGCAGGCCGGTTGGTCGGAACAACCGCCTTCACTGTGGTGGCAGAGTGTCTGCCAGTGTACGCAGGAGCTGTACGCGCGCTACGCCGAATACTGGCCGCGTATCGCCGCCGTCGGCGCCTGCGGGCAGATGCACGGCACGGTCTTGCTCGATGCCGACGGCGAGCTGGTCGTCGATCGCGCCATGCTGTGGAACGACAAACGCGCGCAGCCGCAGGTGGCGCGCTTTAGCCACCAACAGCCGCCGCAGCCCTGGCTCGAACTGTTGAACAATCCCCCCACCGCCGCCTGGCCGGCGTTCAAGCTGGCCTGGCTGCGTGAGCATCACCCATCGCAGTGGGAGCGCATCGCCACGGTGTTGATGCCTAAGGATTACGTCAATTTCCGGCTCTGCGGCGTACGCGCCACCGACTACAGTGAAGCCTCCTGCTATTACCTGATGGACAGCGCCACGCTGCAGTGGTCGCCAGAGGCGCTACGGCAGTTCGGGCTGCGCGCCGATCAGCTGCCCGCCATCCACCTCTCCAGCGAGGTGATTGGCCACATTACGCCCGCAGCGGCAAGCGTTACCGGTCTGCCGCCGGGCGTGCCGGTAGTAGCGGGCACGGCGGATATGGCCGCTACCCTGCTCGGTTCCGGCGTCTATCAGGCTGGCATCGCCTCCGACAGCACCGGCACCTCCACGCTGCTCACCGTGGTCTCGGAACACCCGCTGCTCTCTGCCAGCGTCAACAACCTGCACCTGGCCAACTCGGCCTGGGGCGGCTTTACCCTGCTCGATGCCGGTGGCGACGCCATGCGCTGGGCGCGTTCGGCGCTAAGCGCCGGCCAACTCAGCCACCAACAGATGCTCGATATGGCGGCCGAGGTGCCGCCGGGTGCCGAGGGGCTGCTGTTCCTGCCCTACCTGACCGGCGAGCGGCTGGCGGAACACACCAACTCGCGCGCGCAGTTCTTCGGCCTGCAGCGCAAGCATGGGCAGCCGCATCTCTACCGCGCGGTGCTGGAAGGCGTAGCGCTGGCCTCCTTGCGTAATCTGCAGCAGCTCAGGCGCCACGCACAGGAGCCGGAGGCAATGATCGCCTCCGGCGGCGGCGCACGCAGCCCGCTGTGGCTGCAGATCAAAGCCTCGGTCTATAACCTGCCGCTGCTGCAGACGCGCAATCAGGAGAACGGCACCACCGGCTGCGCGATCGTTGCCGGGGTCGGCGTCGGGCTGTTCAGCAGTTTCGCCCAGGGGGTGAGCCGCACCGTCAGCATCGAGCGCGAATTTACTCCCGATCCACGCCAGCACGAGCACTACCTGCGCTGCTTCGAGCTGTTCGAACAGCTCTACCGCCAGGCGCAACCCCTCTACGAACAGCTTGACGTTATTAGCTCGTTCTCTTTTTCTCCGGATGAAGGAACACCGCAATGAGCGACTCTCTGATTAACAAGGGCGACATCGCGCAGCACGCCGCGGCCGAAAGTATCGACCGCAGCGCCTATCTGCCCGCCACGCCCTGGCTGCAGCTGATGCTGGTCTGCTGCCTGTTCGCCCTGTGGGGCATGGCCGGCAACCTGAACGATATTCTGATCGCCCAGTTCAAAAAAGGCTTCGATCTGTCGGATACCCAAACCGCACTGGTGCAGTCGATCTTCTTCCTCGGCTACTTCGTGATGGCGCTGCCCGCCGCAGCGGTGATCAAACGCTACTCGTACAAGGTGGCGATCGTGATCGGCCTGTGCCTGTACGCGCTCGGCTGTTTCCTGTTTATCCCGGCAGCGCAGATCATGACCTACGGCGCCTTCCTGGCCTGCCTGGGGGTGATCGCCACCGGGCTGTCGTTCCTGGAAACCTCCGCCAATACCTACTCCAGCCTGCTGGGGCCGCTGGAAACCTCCACCCAGCGCATCAACTTTTCGCAGATCTTCAACTCGCTGGGGATCATTTTTGGCGTATTGATCGGCCAGCAGCTGGTGTTCGGCAAAAACGATCCCAGCCACGCCGAACTGCTGCAGATGCCACCGGCGGCGGCCGAAGCGGCACGCACCCAGATGGTGTCACAGGTGGTCACACCTTATCTGATCATCGGCAGCGTGCTGATCGTGCTGGCGCTGATCTTCGTGGCGGTGAAATTCCCCGCCTGCAAAACCCAGCGCTCGCACCAGGGAGCGGGCAAGCCGCTGATGCAATCGCTGAAGATCCTGCTGGCGCTGCCGCGCTTCCGGTTGGGAGTGCTGTCGCAGTTCCTGTATGTCGGCGCGCAGGTAGGGCTGTGGAGTTTCACCATTCGTTTTGTGCAGATGATTGAACAGGGAGCAACCGAGCATTCAGCCACCTACTGGCTGCTGGCCACGCTGGTCTGTTACTCGGCCGGCAAGGTGGTCACCACCGCGCTGATGAAAAAGTTCAGCCCGGCGCGGCTGCTCGGCGTGTTCTGCTCGGTATGCGTGCTGCTGTTGCTGTTGGCCGTCAACATCCAAAGCCTGCTGGCGGTGGTGGCGATCATGGGCGTCAACTTCTGCATGGCGCTGTGCTGGCCAACCAACTTTGGCCTGACGATCAAAGGGCTGGGCGAAGAAACTCAGGTGGCCGGTTCGATCGTAGTGATGTCGATCATCGGCGGCGCGGTGGTGCCGTTAATCATGGGCATCATCTCCGATCTCAACGGCGGCGATATGCAGATCGCCTTCGCGGTGCCGCTGGTCTGCTTCGCCTACGTCGCCTTCTATGGCTTCTACTGCGCGCGCAAGGGGATTTGATATGGCACATCGGATTAACGGGCTGATGCACGTCGGTTTGCGCTGCGCCAATATCGAACGAGCCGCCGGCTTCTATCGTTCACTCGGTTTCGAACCCCGGCAAACGCTGGCGCTCAGCGGCCCCGTCACCGTACAGTTTTTGCAGTTGGGTGAGTTAACGCTGGAGTTATACCAGCTACCCGCCGAAGGGCTGACTCGCCCCGCCAGCGCCTATGGTATCGACCACATCGCTTTGCGGGTCACCGATCTGGCGGCCACGCAACGCTGGCTGGCGGATCTGGGCTATCCGGTGATTGAAGGGCCGACGCTGCAGCCCAGCGGCGCCAACGGCGTGCGCTATCTGATGATCGCCGGGCCGGACGGTGAGCGGGTGGAGTTCAGCCAACCGTTGTAATGTTTCTTCCCACATAGCACAAGGCCCGATGGCTGTTATAAGCCATCAGGCCTCATTCGCTTTTTTGTCAGCTCACGCGTCTTTATAACCTTGGCTCGCCGCTTGTCGGGTTATGCTTGTTACTCCCCCGATCTATGTAAACGATGCCAAATAATCCCGAACCGGGATAACAATGCTGAAAATAATTGCATCACAATAATTCAGCCAATAAAAAATATGTTTGCACAACATTTCGACAACACTATTTTTTCATCTACGGCAGTCATAACTGGAATAAGTCAATGGGAACGGGGTTGTCAGGGGAGAGATGTTATTTCTTGATATGGGATTTTATCTAGAACCAACAGAAAATAGCGTGCATACGTAACAAAACAGCAACCCAAAGCTAAAAACCAGCAGAGAACACTTGCCTCTGCTGAGTTGATAGCTTTAAGATGGTGTAAGAAAATTTTCCCTGGTGTTGGCCGATCTTGGCAGCCTGACCCTACGAGGTCAGGTTTTTTTTATGTTTTTTTCATCAAAAATTGACTAGAAAAGTGTATCGCCTTAGGGAGTTAGAAGCTAGTTAGACTAAAGTATAGTACCCTACTAGACCTTCATCAGTTCAGTTGGGTTATTATTTCACATAGCGGAAATCGGGTGCTAGCACTATTTTTCGCTCTGTATCTCAGCCGCCACGGCGTTCTATCAAGACCACCACACATTGCTCATTTCACCCAGCAGCCCAACATACCCGCAGAACCATCACGAAATAGCACCGTTCCTGTCATTACAATAATGTGATCTCTATCAGATATTTTTTAAGAGCGGACTTGGTCACGCAGGAGTACAGGTCCGAGGACATACTGTAAAAATCACACTGGCCGCCATTTTCACGCTTATTCCTCTGCGGGACGACGAAGTCATGCCTTATAGGCAAATCTTCAGTAGGAAAATATCACCAATTCACTATTAAAATAATTAAGACACCATTCATTATAAAATCACCAGTTAATATTTCGCCATGGCAGACAAGGCCGGGCAGCCCATGATAGCAATTCTGGAATCCTCTCCTGTCTTTAATCGGCCAGGCCGTTCAATTTCGCCGGCCTGCTGTGTTCACTGTGCCATTGCCCTGAAACTGCCTCGCGGCACGGCATAATAAGGTTAGCGCCGATCGCTTAAAAAGCCTTATCATTCTCACGCACCGGCATGCTCGTAGTGAAACTTCGCTGATGTTACTGGATAAAGTTATTTCTCTTAATTTATTCAAAGGTAACATTATGTTTAATATTTACAGCACCAACTACGCATCAATGAGCACCGAAAAATCAGCAGATCTTTATGTTTTAAGGAAAAATGTCTTTAAAGACAGGCTGCAATGGGCCGTGAACTGTTCAGACGGCAAGGAACTGGATGAGTTTGATAATGATAAGACAAACTATATATTTGGCGTAAAGGACAACATGATAGTTTGTGGTACCAGGATGATTGATATGAAACACAAGAATATGCTGAACAGCGCATTTTCCTCTTTCTTTCATGACATCGTCATTCCAGAAGGGAATTTCATCGAATCCACACGCTTTTTCGTCGATAAAGAAAGAACCCAGTCACTGCTGGGTCGCCGGTTCCCTGTGACTCTGGCGCTGTTCTTATCGCTGATCAACTATGCGCGGCAACACGGCTATGACGGCATACTGGCCGTCTCCAGCCATCCGATGTTGCATATCATCAAAAGCTCCGGCTGGAACGTCACGCTGCTGAAGACAGGCATATCGGAAAAGAACGAGCCCGTTCATTTGCTGTTGGGCCACGTTGATCGTCAGAGCCAGGAGGCATTAAAAAACAAAATATTCAAAAAGTTGAATACGCAAGACGAGCACATGCTAAACGCCTGGCCGTTGAGCGACGAACCTGCATTCTAATCACCCCACCGGTTTAATCAGCTGAAGTTCCATCCCTAAACGGATAGCATGCCGGGCATTCGCCACCCCCAGCTTTTTGACAATGTTCCCCATATGAAACTTGATGGTGCAGGTTTTGATCCCCAGGATCATACCCATTTCCTGGTAGGTTTTCCCTACGCTGGCCCAATAGAGGATCTCGTTTTCTCTCTCGGTAAAACGGGCGTTTTTTTCTTGGCGCGCGGTGTTTTTTTCGGACAGTGAAGTCAGCGTCAAATACATCTCATGGGTCGATGCCAGCAGCAACGAAATATCGCCTTTATGCTGATTCAGCATCTGCATGGTTTCCGCCTTGCGCTCGGCAGCGAGGGTAAAGGAAAGGGTCACCAGATTATTATTAAAATCATGCAACACGAAGGTATAGCCGTCGGCTACGCCGAATTCGCGTGCTTGCTCGAACAACTCAGAAAAGCGGAAGCCGGCACCGGCCATCAGATTTTCATCCCAGGCAAAAGGCGTCAGGCGATTGAGCGCCGTAATGACTACCGGATCGGTATATTGTAGCCCTTGTTCTTTATATTGCTTTACCCATTCACCGGGATAATTGGTAACGCCAAAGATACATGACATATCTTTCTTGGATAACACCACGTAGGCCCAGATAAGCTCGCCGAAATCGCCTAATGCCGCTTCCAGATGCTTGCTGATAATGTGACTGATATTCTCTTCATATTCCATTAACTGCCTGCCCCGCTACCCAATACGCTGCTGGGTAGACTATACCAAAAAGGATCGACGCGCCGTAACCTTCACATCTCGCACGGATAATGCCCGGTGGAATATTGCCCTCGGTGGCCGGCAAGCGCTTTGCCTGCCGCCGATACGCGGGGTATATTAGCCGCACGTCCATTGTGCCTGTCAGGAGTGAATGAGTGAGCATGTTCGCAGAAGAGCGCCAGGAAAAACTCCTCGCCATTCTCAAGGAGAAGCGCAAGCTCTCCGTGGGGGAAATGAGCTCGCGCTTTAACGTCTCCGGCGCCACCATCCGCACCGATCTGCGCATTCTGGAAGACGCCGGTATGCTGACACGCACCCACGGCGGCGCCATTCTGCGCACCCGCGCCAGCTTCGAGGTCGGCTCTGATCAGCGTGAAGAGGTGAACCTCAGCGCCAAGGAGCAAATCGGTCAATTGGCCGCCGGCCTGGTGGAAGACGGCGACATCATCGTATTGGATACCGGCACCACCACCCTGCAGATCGCCCGCCATCTGCGCCAGCGCCGCAACCTGACCGTGGTCACCAACGATTTCATGATCGCCAAGAGTCTGGAAGACGTCGAATCGATCCAGATCATCCTGCTGGGTGGCATCGTCAAAAAGGGTTATCACTGCGCGGTCGCCATCAACGGCCGTTCGCTGCTTGATACGCTGAACATCGACAAGGCGTTTATGGGTGCCAACGCATTGTCGCTGAAACAAGGCGCCTGTGTGGCCGACATCATGCTGGCCGAAACCAAGCGCGCGATGGTGGAGCATGCCAATCAAGTGATCGTAGTGTGCGATCACTCCAAGCTGAGCAACACCTCGCTGGCGCAGTTCGCCTCCCCTGCACAGATCGATACCCTGGTGCTGGATCGCCTGCCGGAAGATGCGCAGGCCTATCAGGATGCCGGCATCGCGCTGCTGAGCGTCAGCTAATCCTCCCAGTAAAAAAGGCGCGGCCCCACGGCCACGCCTTTCTTCACTACCGATCGCCCCGCTACTTGCGTTTGAGCAGCATATACACGCTGATCAGCAGGAACAGCATGCTCGGCAGCAGCGCGCCCAGCACCGGCGGCATGCTGTAGACCATGCTCAGCGGGCCGAAGATCTGATCCAGCACGTAGAACAGGAAGCCGAAGCTGATGCCGGTCACCACGCGGATACCCATCGGCACGCTGCGCAGCGGGCCGAAGATGAACGACAGCGCCATCAGCATCATCACCGCCACCGACAGCGGCGAAAAGATTTTGCTCCACATGTTGAGCTGGTAACGGTTGGATTCCTGGCCGCTCTGCTTCAGGTACTTCACGTAGTTGTGCAGCCCACTGATGGAGAGCGAATCCGGATCCAGCGCCACCACGCCCAGCTTGTCCGGGGTCAGATTGGTTTTCCATTCGCCGGCCAGCGTCTGGGTGCCGGTCACCTGTTTCGGGTTGGTCAGATCCGAGGTGTCCACCTGCGAAAGCTGCCACAGGCCGTTCTCGAAGCTGGCGGTAGCGGCATAGCGCACCGTTTCCAGGCGACGCTGATCGTTGAAGTGGTAGATGTTCACACCGGAGAGTTCTTTATCGCCGGAGACGCGCTCGATGTAGATGAAGTCATTGCCGTCCTTCGCCCACAGCCCGCTCTTGGTGGAGAGCAGCGAGCCGCCGTACATCTGCTGGGCGCGGTAGTTGCGCGCCATCTGCTCGCCCTGCGGCGCTACCCACTCGCCGATCGCCATGGTCAGCAGCACCAGCGGAATGGCGGTTTTCATCACCGAGCCGGCGATCTGCAGGCGGGTAAAGCCGGAAGCCTGCATCACCACCAGTTCGCTGCGCGTCGCCAGTTGGCCCAGGCCGAGCAGCGCGCCAAGCAGCGCCGCCATCGGGAAGAAGATCTCGATGTCTTTCGGCACGCTCAGCAGGGTGTACATGCCGGCGCTCAGCGCGGTGTACTCGCCCTGGCCGACCTTGCGCAGCTGATCGACGAACTTGATGATGCCGGACAGCGACACCAGCATGAACAGCGTCATGATGATGGTGTTGAAAATCGTTTTACCGATATACCGGTCTAATACGCCAAACATCAGGCCGCTCCTCTCAGGCGTGCGCGCAGCTTACGCATCGGCACGGTATCCCACAGGTTCAGCGCCAGCGCGATCGCGAAGTAAACGCCGTTAACCAGCCACAGCCACAGCATCGGATCCAGCTTGCCCTTGCCGGCGTTGGAGCGCAGCGAGGTCTGCAGCAGGAAGAAGATCAGATACAGCAGGATGGCCGGCAGCATGCTCAGCACGCGGCCCTGGCGCGGGTTCACCACGCTGAGCGGCACCACCAGCAGCGCCATCAGCGCCACCGAGACCACCAGCGTCAGGCGCCAGTGCAGCTCGGCGCGCGCGTCCGGATCGTCGGACTCCCACAGCGTCTGCATCGACATCTGTTCGGATTCGGTGTTATCGGCCGCCACGGTGCGGTGGCCAATCACCGCCTTGTAGTCGGTGAAGTCGGTAATGCGGAAGTCGCGCAGCAGCGCGGTGCCTTCAAAGCGGGTACCCTTGTCGAGCGTCACCACCTGCGAGCCGTCTTTCTGCTGCACGATGTTGCCGTGCTCGGCCACCACCACCGACGGGCGTTGGTTGCCGTTCGGTCGCAGCTGCGCCAGGAACACGTCGTTGAAGGTGCTGCCCTTCACGTTGCCGATAAACAGCACTGCGTTGCCGTCCTGCGAGGGTTTGAACTGCCCTTCCGCCAGCCCGGCGATGCTCGGGTTGGCCTTGGCTTCGTTCACCACCACGTCCTGATAGCGCGAAGCCCAGGGGCCGGCCCAAAACACGTTCACCGCCGCGATCGCAGAGGTGAGCAGCGCCAGGATCATGGCGGCGATAATCAGGGTGCGCTTGCCCAGCCCGCAGGCGTGCATAACGGTGATTTCGCTCTCGGTATACAACCGCCCAAGCGTCATCAGCAAGCCGAGAAACAGGCTCAAAGGCAGGATGAGCTGCGCCATTTTCGGCACGCCCAACGCGAGCAGAGAGAGTACTAAGTTTGTCGGGATATTGCCGTCCACCGCGTCGCCCAACACCCTGACCAAATTCTGACAAAAGAAGATCAGAAGCAGGATGAACAGGATGGCGATTTGGCTCTTGAGCGTTTCCCGTACCAGATATCTTATGATGATCACGCTTATTACGCCTGTGAAAACTTGTCTTTTTGCAGGAAAATCGATAATTTCATCGTTAATCCGCCATTTATTCTCATCATATGGCAACCTTCACAGCTAAAATAGTATTACAACATCAAGCCGTTTGGGTGTCCTATAGGAACTTGCTTATAGTCGCCAAAACAGAGCAATTTATGCCGTTCAGGTTAACATAATCCGTTAACTCAAATGGCAGGAGATCGTTACGGAGTCGGTTATTCTAGCCGTAGCGTCCGCCTTTGTCTTTAAGATTCAGGAGAGTGCATGGAGTTCAGTGTAAAAAGCGGTAGCCCGGAAAAACAGCGCAGTGCCTGTATTGTAGTCGGCGTTTTCGAACCGCGCCGCCTGTCCCCTATCGCAGAACAACTCGACAAAATCAGTGATGGTTATATCAGCGCATTGCTGCGCCGTGGCGAACTGGAAGGCAAGGTCGGGCAGACGCTGCTACTGCACCATGTGCCCAACATTCTCTCCGAGCGCATCCTGCTGATCGGCTGCGGCAAAGAGCGCGAGCTCGATGAGCGCCAATACAAGCAGGTGATCCAGAAAACCATCAATACCCTCAACGACACCGGCTCGATGGAAGCGGTCTGCTTCCTGACCGAGCTACACGTGAAAGGCCGCAACACCTACTGGAAAGTGCGTCAGGCGGTAGAAACCGCCAAAGAGACGCTCTACACCTTCGATCAGCTGAAAAGCAACAAGGTGGAACCGCGTCGTCCGCTGCGCAAAATGGTGTTCAACGTGCCGACCCGCCGTGAGCTCACCAGCGGCGAGCGCGCTATCCAGCACGGCCTGGCGGTGGCTTCCGGCATCAAGGCGGCCAAAGATCTCGGCAACATGCCGCCGAACATCTGTAACGCCGGCTACCTGGCCTCGCAGGCCCGTCAGTTGGCGGACGCCTTCAGCACCAACATCACCACCCGCGTCATCGGCGAACAGCAGATGAAAGAGCTGGGCATGAACGCCTATCTGGCGGTCGGCGCCGGTTCGCAGAACGAATCATTGATGTCGGTGATGGAATATAAGGGCAACCCAAATCCGGACGCTAAGCCGATCGTGCTGGTAGGCAAAGGGCTGACCTTCGACTCCGGCGGCATCTCGATCAAACCGGCCGACGGCATGGACGAGATGAAATACGACATGTGCGGCGCAGCAACCGTGTACGGCGTGATGCGCGTGGTGGCGGAGCTGAATCTGCCGCTGAACGTGATCGGCGTGCTGGCCGGCTGTGAAAACATGCCGGGCGGCCGGGCGTACCGTCCGGGTGACGTGCTGACCACCATGTCCGGCCAGACCGTCGAGGTGCTCAACACCGACGCCGAAGGCCGCCTGGTGCTGTGCGACACCCTGACCTACGTCGAGCGCTTTGAGCCGGAGCTGGTGATCGACATTGCCACCCTGACCGGCGCCTGCGTGATCGCCTTGGGCCACCACATCACCGGCCTGATGTCGAACCACAACCCGCTGGCGCACGAGCTGCTGGGCGCTTCCGAGCAGGCCGGCGACCGCGCCTGGCGCCTGCCGATGGCCGACGAGTACTACGAGCAGCTGGACTCCAACTTCGCCGACATGGCGAACATCGGTGGCCGCCCTGGCGGTGCCATCACCGCCGCCTGCTTCCTGTCGCGCTTCACCCGCAAGTACACCTGGGCGCACCTGGATATCGCCGGCACCGCCTGGCGCTCCGGTAAAGCCAAGGGCGCGACCGGCCGCCCGGTGGCGCTGCTGTCTCAGTTCTTGCTCAACCGTGCAGGTCTGAACGGCGACGATTAAATCTGAGCGGTAATTCAGGTATAATCCCAAGGGGCACAGCATGCTGTGCCCCTACATTTTTTTATCGGCAGCGGTGGATCCTTAATGAAACAGGCGACGTTTTATTTGCTCGACAACGCGGAACCGTCTGGTGCGCTCAGCGCCCATGAGGCCGTGGCCTGCGCCGTTGCCGCCGAACGCTGGCGTGCCGGCAAGCGGGTGCTGATCGCCTGCGAGAGCCAGGAGCAGGCCCAGCGGCTGGACGAAGCGCTGTGGCAGCGCGAGCCGCATGAATTCGTGCCGCACAACCTGGCCGGCGAAGGGCCGCACTACGGCGCGCCGGTGGAACTGTGCTGGCCCGGCAAGCGCGGCAACGCCCCGCGCGATCTGCTGATCGCCCTGCTGCCGCAGTTTGCCGATTTTGCTACCGCTTTCCATGAAGTGGTAGACTTCGTTCCTTACGAAGACACTCTGAAACAGTTGGCGCGCGACCGTTACAAGGCCTATCGCAGCGTCGGCTTCCATTTGACCACGGCTACGCCGCCAACTCACTGAATACGATAAAGAATGGAAAAGACAAACAGTCAGCTCGACACCGCATACGACCCAAAACAGATCGAACAGAAGCTGTACGATCACTGGGAGAATCAGGGTTACTTCAAGCCGAACGGCGACACCAGCCAGGAAAGCTTCTGCATCATGATCCCGCCGCCGAACGTCACCGGCAGCCTGCACATGGGCCACGCGTTCCAGCAGACCATCATGGACACCATGATTCGCTATCAGCGCATGCAGGGCAAAAACACCCTGTGGCAGGCGGGCACCGACCACGCCGGCATCGCCACCCAGATGGTGGTGGAGCGCAAGATCGCCGCGGAAGAAGGCAAAACCCGCCACGACTACGGCCGTGACGCGTTCATCGACAAAATCTGGCAGTGGAAGGCGGAATCCGGCGGCACCATCACCCGCCAGATGCGCCGTCTGGGCAACTCCGTGGACTGGGAGCGCGAGCGCTTCACCATGGACGAAGGCCTGTCGAACGCGGTGCGCGAAGTGTTTGTCCGTCTGCACAAAGAAGACCTGATCTACCGCGGCAAGCGCCTGGTGAACTGGGATCCGAAGCTGCGCACCGCCATCTCCGATCTGGAAGTGGAAAACCGCGAGTCCAAAGGTTCCATGTGGCACCTGCGCTACCCGCTGGCCGACGGCGCGAAAACCGCCGAGGGCAAAGACTATCTGGTGGTCGCCACCACCCGTCCGGAAACCGTGCTGGGCGATACCGGCGTGGCCGTCAACCCGGAAGATCCACGCTATAAAGACCTGATCGGCAAAGAGATCATTCTGCCGCTGGTCGGCCGCCGCATCCGCATCGTCGGCGACGAACACGCCGATATGGAAAAAGGCACCGGCTGCGTGAAGATCACCCCGGCGCACGATTTCAACGACTACGAAGTCGGCAAACGCCACGGCCTGCCGATGATCAACATTCTGACCTTCGACGGCGACATCCGTCAGGAAGCGGAAGTGTTCAACACCCTGGGCGAAGTCTGCACCGACTACTGCAACGAAATCCCGGCCGAGTTCCGCGGCCTGGAGCGCTTCGCGGCGCGTAAAGCGGTGGTTGCCGCCTTCGATCAGTTGGGCCTGCTGGACGAGGTCAAACCGCACGACCTGACGGTGCCTTACGGCGACCGCGGCGGCGTGGTGATCGAGCCGATGCTGACCGATCAATGGTACGTGCGCACCGCGCCGCTGGCCAAAGTGGCGGTGGAAGCGGTCGAACAGGGCGACATCCAGTTCGTACCGAAGCAGTACGAAAACATGTACTTCAGCTGGATGCGCGACATTCAGGACTGGTGCATCTCGCGTCAGCTGTGGTGGGGCCACCGCATCCCGGCCTGGTACGACGTGAACGGCAAAGTCTACGTGGGCCGCAGCGAAGAAGAAGTGCGCAGCGAGAACAACCTGGGCGCTGACGTGGTGCTGACCCAGGACGAAGACGTGCTGGACACCTGGTTCTCGTCCGGCCTGTGGACCTTCTCCACCCTGGGCTGGCCGGAGCAGACCGAGGCGCTGAAAACCTTCCACCCGACCAGCGTGATGGTCAGCGGCTTCGACATCATCTTCTTCTGGATCGCGCGCATGATCATGCTGACCATGCACTTCATCAAGGATGAAAACGGCAAGCCGCAGGTGCCGTTCAAGACCGTCTACATGACTGGCCTTATCCGCGACGACGAAGGCCAGAAGATGTCCAAGTCGAAAGGCAACGTGATCGATCCGCTGGACATGGTCGACGGCATCTCGCTGGAAGATCTGCTGGAAAAACGCACCGGCAACATGATGCAGCCGCAGCTGGCGGAGAAAATCCGCAAGCGCACCGAGAAGCAGTTCCCGAACGGCATCGAGCCGCACGGCACCGACGCCCTGCGCTTCACCCTGGCGGCGCTGGCTTCGACCGGCCGCGACATCAACTGGGACATGAAGCGCCTGGAAGGCTACCGCAACTTCTGTAACAAGCTGTGGAACGCCAGCCGCTTCGTGCTGATGAACACCGAAGCGCACGACTGCGGCTTCAACGGCGGCGAGAAAGTGCTGTCGCTGGCGGATCGCTGGATCCTGGCCGAATTCAACCGCACGGTGAAAGCCTACCGCGAAGCGCTGGACACCTACCGCTTCGATCTGGCGGCCAACATCCTGTACGAATTCACCTGGAACCAGTTCTGCGACTGGTATCTGGAGCTGACCAAGCCGGTGGTGAGCAACGGCAGTGAAGCGGAACAGCGCGGCACCCGCCACACGCTGATCACCGTGCTGGAAGCGCTGCTGCGCCTGGCGCACCCGATCATTCCGTTCATCACCGAAACCATCTGGCAGCGCGTGAAGCCGCTGACCGGCACGACCGCAGACACCATCATGCTGCAGCCGTTCCCGGCCTACGACGCCGCGCTGGAAGACGAGCAGGCGCTGAACGATCTGGAGTGGATCAAGCAAACCATCATCGCCGTGCGCAACATCCGCGCCGAGATGAACATCGCGCCAAGCAAAGCGCTCGACGTGCTGCTACGCAACTGCAGCGCCGACGCCCAGCGCCGCGTGCAGGAGAACCAAAGCTTTATCGCCCGTCTGGCGCGCCTGGAATCCATCGCGCTGCTGCCAGCCGGTGAGAAAGGCCCGGTCTCCGTCACCAAGCTGGTGGACGGCGCCGAGCTGCTGATCCCGATGGCCGGCTTCATCGACAAGGACGCCGAGATCGCGCGTCTGGCGAAAGAGATGGGTAAACTGGATGCGGAAATCGCTTCGATCGAAGGCAAGCTGGCGAACGAAGGCTTCGTGGCACGCGCGCCGGAGGCGGTGGTCGCCAAAGAACGCGATCGTCTGGCGGCCTGCAAAGAAGGCAAAGTGAAGCTGCAGGAACAGCAGGCGACCATCGCCGCACTGTAATCCACCGGCTCACGCCAACGCCTGAAAAACAGCGGGGTCTTCCCCGCTGTTTTTTTATCGCCGTTGCATCCGGGCCGGGTTAGATGTTATTACAAGATATTACTGCTGCAGGGACGCCGCCGGGAAATAATCCCCGGCGCGTTTCGTGCTGCGATAAAAACGAAAACGAACGTGGTCTCTTTCAATGGCGAGTGTAAACATGACAACAGCAACCCCGGCGCGCCTGCTGGTGCGCCCCATCACGGCGGAAGACAATCCCGCCATTGCTCACGTCATTCGCGAAGTCTCCGCCGAGCACGGCCTGACGGCGGATAAAGGCTATACCGTCTCCGATCCCAATCTGGACGCCCTGTATCAGCTCTACAGCCTGCCGCGCAGCGCTTACTGGGTGATCGAGGTGGACGGCCAGGTCGCCGGCGGCGGCGGCATCGCGCCGCTGCAGGGCGGCGCAGACGATATTTGCGAATTGCAGAAGATGTATTTCCTGCCGGTGTTGCGCGGCAAGGGATTGGCGAAACGCCTGGCGCTGCAGGCGCTGGATTTCGCCCGCCAGCACGGCTTCCGCTGTTGTTACCTCGAGACCACCGCCAGCCTGACGCAGGCCGTTGCGCTGTACGAACACCTGGGCTTCGAACACATCGACCACGCGATGGGCGCCACCGGCCACGTCGATTGCGAAGTCACCATGCTGAAAACGCTGTAATCGTCCCCCGCCTCTCTATCATGGCGCAGCGTGCTGCGCCATTTTATTAATATCGCAATCAATCAGTAAAACTCGCTATAACGCCGTTTTTCAAGCAGATAAACTGACGTTAAAAACCATGATGTAAATTTAATGTGAAGTTCGTTAATAAATTAACGATCGCAAATTGACCGTTTTTCCCCCCGCGCTACTCTGCCAGTATCCCAATCGCGCACGGAGAGCTGTCATGTCGGAAAATACCTTTGATTACATCATCGTCGGCGCCGGTTCCGCCGGCTGCGTGCTGGCGGCGCAGCTGATCCGCCGCACCCAGGCGCGGGTGCTGCTGCTGGAAGCCGGCGGCGACGACAATAACCTGTTTATCAAGATGCCGGCCGGGGTGGCCAAGATCATCGCCAAAAAAAGCTGGCCCTACGAGACGGAACCGGAACCTCATGCAAATAACCGCCGCATGCAGATCGCGCAGGGCAAGGTGCTGGGCGGCAGCAGTTCGGTCAACGGTATGATCTACCTGCGCGGCCAGCCGCAGGACTACGACGACTGGGCCGAACGCTACGGCTGCACCGGCTGGAGCTACCGGGAGGTGCTGCCCTACTTCAAACGCGCCGAGGCCAACGAAAGCCTGTCCGACGACTACCACGGCGCCGACGGGCTGCTGCCGGTCAGCGAGAACCGCTACCGCCACCCGCTGAGCATGGCGTTTATCCGCGCCGGCCAGGAGTTGAACCTGCCCTATCGCAACGACTTCAACGGCGACAGCCAGCACGGCGTCGGTTTCTACCAAACCACCACCCGCAACGGCGAGCGCGCCAGCACCGCCCGCACCTACCTGAAGGCAGTGCGCGACGAACGGCGGCTGGTGGTGAAACTGAACGCCCTGGCGCACCGGCTGACCTTCGAGGGCAACGTCGCCACCGGCGTGGTTTACAGCCAGAACGGCGGCGCCGAAGTCACCGCGCGCGCCACCAAAGAGGTGATCGTCAGCGCCGGCGCGGTCGGTTCGCCGAAGCTGCTGATGCTGTCCGGCATCGGCCCGCGCGACCACCTGCAGCAGCTGGGCATCGAGGTGCGGGCGGATCTGCCGGTGGGCAAAAACTTCCACGACCATCTGCACATGTCGATCAACGTCAGCACCCGCGAGCCGATCAGCCTGTTCGGCGCCGATCGCGGCCTGCAGGCGCTGAGCCACGGCGCGCAGTGGCTGGCGTTTCGCAGCGGGGTGCTCTCATCCAACGTGCTGGAAGGCGCCGCCTTCACCGACAGCCAGGGCGACGGCCGGCCGGACGTGCAGATCCACTTCCTGCCGCTGCTGGACAGCTGGGACGACGTGCCCGGCGAGCCGCTGCCGAACATTCACGGCTTCACGCTCAAGGTCGGCTACCTGCAGCCGAAGGCGCGCGGCGAAGTGCAGCTGCGCAGCAGCAACCCGCGCGATCCGGTCAGGCTGCACGCCAACTACCTCGGTCACCCGGACGATCTGGCCGGCAGCGTGCGCGCGGTGAAGTTCGGCCTGGGCTTCCTACAAACCGCGGCGCTGAAGCCGCTGATCAAAGATCTGCTGATGCCGCAGCCGGAGTGGACGCGCGACGATGCGCAGCTGGAAGAGTTCGTGCGCAACTTCTGCAAGACGGTGTATCACCCGGTGGGCAGCTGCCGCATGGGGCCGTCGCCGCAGGACGCGGTGACCGATCCGCAGCTGCGGGTGCACGGTTTTGAACAGCTGCGGGTGATCGACTGCTCGGTGATGCCGCAGCTCACCAGCGGCAACACCAATGCGCCGACCATCATGCTGGCGGAAAAGGCGGTGGATCTGTTGCTGGGCGCGCCGCAGTAGGGGCGCCCCTCAACGTCATGCGGCGGCGGGCACGCCGCTGTGGAAGCGCAGCTCGCTGTCCGGCGACAGGATCAGCTCAGCTTCGAGGCGGCCGAAATGCGCCACCCGTTCGCTGATGTCGCCGCCGGCGATCTGCTCGGCCAATGTCAGGTAGTCCTGGTAATGCCGCGCTTCGGATCGCAGCAGCGAAACGTAAAAGCGGTTCAGCTCGTCATCCAGGTGTGGCGCCAGCTTGGCGAAGCGTTCGCAGGATCGCGCTTCGATGTAGGCGCCGCAGATCAGTTTATCGATCAGCGTCGCCGGATCGTGAGTGCGGATCTCGCGGATCATGCCCTTGGCGTAGCGGCTGGCGGTGATCTTGCGATACGGGATCCCGCGCGTCTGCATGATCTCCAGCACCTGCGAGAAGTGATGCAGCTCTTCCTTGATCAACAGCACCATGCGATCCGCCAGATCCTGGCCGTAGGCCGAGCCGTTTTTCGGCAGGATCTTGCGGGTGAACTGGCCCTGGCGGAACAGCGTGTCCGGCGCGCCCTGCGCCTCGTGCAGAAACGCCTCGTAGGGCCGCAGCAGCGCCAACAGCGCGTCGCCGCTCTCTTTGTCCGCCACATAGCGGCGGATCAGCCACATGCCGGTCTGCGCGGCCTTCAGCTCGCACACCAGGTGGTCGGTCAGCAACAGCTGCAGGTTTTCCGGACGGCGCGCGGCGTCGATCCAGGCGTCGGGAGTTTCACAGTGCAGGAAGCTTAAAATCGGGGCTAACAGGGATTGGTATGTCATCGGCTTCATTGCCCTATGTATTTCAAGTTGCAGCTAGGCGGCCAGCTCACTCATCCCCAGGAGCTTACTCAGGTAAGTGACTGGGGTGAGAGAGTGCAGCCAACAACGCTGCAGCTTGAAAGACGACGGGGATATCAGGGGCCGGCGAGAACCGGCCCATGTGAATAAGCGGGGTTAATTAGTGGCGTTTGCCGTCGTCGTCTTCGTCGATGTAGTCGCCGTCTTCGTCATCCTCACCGTCTTCACCGTTCGGATCTTCGAAGTAGGTGCCCCAGCCGTCGTAGTTGACGCCGCAGCGCTCCGCCAGCGCCACCAGCTGTTCTACCTGAGCGTCGATCAGCTCGGCGTTCAGGCCGACTTCGCTGATCACGTCGCAGCACATCACCATCGAACCGTCTTCCACTTCCAGCTCTTCGGCGTCGGTCACTTCGTAGCCCAGCTTGAAGGCTTCAACGGCGGCCTGCTCCAGAACCTCAAATTTCTCGGCGGACAGATGGTGCTCGATGGTGTAGAGCGCGTCCGGATCGCTGCCGTCTTCCAGCAGTTCTTCGATGATCAGGCGGGTCTCTTCACGTTGTTCTTCCAGCAATTCGCGGTTTGCCATGCCTATATCCTCAAGTCAAATGGCCTTCATTCCTTCTATTTTCACACACCGCCGACATTGCTTCCACGATAAACGTGAAAGATTTCCTCGCTGGGGTTGAAATTGAATATTCATACATATAAAGTGAATTTTAATTCAATTACACAATCAGGGAATCGGACTATGAGCACCGGCAATGCGTTCTACCAACGTCACTTTCTGAGGTTAATGGATTTCACCCCCGCCGAGCTGCAGGCGCTGCTGCGGCTTTCGGCCGATCTGAAACAGGCCAAGAAGCAGGGGCAGGAACAGCGCCGGCTGCAGGGCAAAAACATTGCGCTCATCTTCGAAAAAGACTCGACCCGCACGCGATGCTCTTTCGAAGTTGCCGCATTCGATCAGGGTGCGCAGGTGACCTATCTCGGCCCAAGCGGCAGCCAGATCGGCCATAAAGAGTCGATGAAAGACACCGCCCGGGTGCTGGGCCGCCTGTACGACGGTATTCAATACCGCGGCTACGGCCAGGCGCTGGTAGAAACCCTGGCGCAGCACGCCGGCGTGCCGGTGTGGAACGGCCTGACCGACGAGTTCCACCCCACCCAATTGCTGGCGGATCTGCTCACCGTGCAGGAACACCTGCCGGGCAAGGCGCTGAGTGAGGTGAAGCTGGCGTACGTCGGCGATGCGCGCAACAACATGGGCAACACGCTGCTGGAAGCCGCCGCGCTGGCGGGTATGGATCTGCGGCTGGTGGCGCCGAAGGCCTGCTGGCCGCAGCCGGAGCTGGTGGCCGAATGCCAGGCGCTGGCGCAGCAAACCGGCGCGAAACTCACCCTGACCGAAGACATCGCCGAAGGGGTGCAAGACGCCGACTTCCTCTACACCGACGTGTGGGTGTCGATGGGTGAACCGAAAGAGACCTGGCAGGAACGTATCGCGCTGCTGCGGCCGTATCAGGTCAACATGGCGATGCTGAAGCTGACCGGCAACCCGAACGTGAAGTTCCTGCACTGCCTGCCGGCTTTCCACGACGACCAAACCACGCTCGGCAAGCAGATGGCGCAGCAGTACGACCTGCACGGCGGCATGGAAGTGACCGACGAGGTGTTCGAATCGGCGCACAGCGTGGTGTTCGATCAGGCGGAAAACCGGCTGCACACCATCAAGGCGGTGCTGGTCGCCACGCTGAGCGAAACCCTCTGACACGCCTCCCCCTCCGCCCTGGCGCCCCCGGCCAGGGCGGCTAATATATTCCTGGAATATCAAATAGCGGATTAACCTTTGCCCGCCGCCGGCAAAGGTTCTACCGTGACAGGCCGACGGCGCCCGCGCCGTAAAAACCAACGATAACAAACCGTTCTCAGCGCCGCCTTGCGGCGCTTTCAGGGGATACACACCGATGAAAGCCAAACTCTTGCCGCTGTTCCTGCTCGCCGCCCTGCCCGCCGCCACGTTAGCCGCCACGCCGCCGAATACGCTGGTGGTGGTGCAATCACTGGATGACATCGTCAGCCTCGATCCGGCGGAAGCCAACGAACTCTCCAGTATCCAGACGGTGCCCAGCCTGTATCAGCGTCTGGTGCAGGCGGACCGCGACGATCCGGCCAAGGTGGCGCCGGTGCTGGCGGAAAGCTGGCAGGGCGATGCGGCGGCTAAAACGCTGACGGTGAAACTGCGGCCGCAGGCGGCGTTTGCCTCCGGCAATCCGCTGACCGCCGACGACGTGATCTTCTCTTACAGCCGCGCGGTGAAAATGAACAAGTCGCCGGCGTTCATCCTCAACGTGCTCGGCTGGCAGCCGGACAACATCGACGCGCAGCTGAAGAAGATCGACGACCATACCGTGCAGCTGCGCTGGACGGCGGACGTCAGCCCGGCGGTGGCGCTGAATATCCTCTCGACGCCGATCGCCTCGATCGTCGACAGCAAGGCGGCGCTGGCCAACGTCAAAGACGGCGACTTCGGCAACGCCTGGCTGAAGATGCACTCCGCCGGCAGCGGTCCGTTCAAGATGCGCGTCTATCAGCCGCATCAGGCGATCGTGCTGGACGCCAACCCCACCTCGCCGGGCGACAAGCCGCAGCTGAAAAACATCATCATTAAAAACGTACCGGATCCGGCCACCCGCCGCCTGCTGATCCAGCAGGGCGACGCTGATATCGCCCGCGAACTCGGCGCCGATCAGACCGACACGCTGAAGAACCAGCCGGGCGTCAAGGTGCTGGAGATCCCGTCCGCCGAGCAAAACTACCTGGTGTTCAACACCGGCAACGGCGCCAATCCGCTGCTGAACAACCCGGCCTTCTGGGAAGCGGCGCGCTATCTGGTGGATTATCAGGGCATCACGAAGGATCTGCTGAAGGGCCAATACTTCGTGCACCAGAGCTTCCTGCCGGTCGGGCTGCCGGGCGCGCTGGAGACCAACCCATTCAGCTACGATCCGGCTAAGGCGAAAGCCATCCTGGCCAAGGCGGGCATCACCCACGCCGCCTTTACGCTGGACGTAGAGAACAAGCCGCCGTTCATCACCATCGCGCAGGCGCTGCAGGGCAGCTTCGCCGCCGCCGGTGTGAAGGTCGAGCTGCTGCCGGCCGCGGGTAGCCAGGTTTACTCCCGCGTGCGCGCCAGGCAGCATCAGGCGGCGATCCGCCTGTGGATCCCGGATTATTTCGACGCCCACTCCAACGCCAGCGCCTTCGCCTACAACGACGGCAAAAGCAGCACGGTGGCCGGGCTGAACGGCTGGCAGATCCCGCAGTTGAATAAGCAGACGCTGGCGGCGCTGGCCGAAGCCGATCCAGCCAAGCGCCGCGCGCTGTACACCGCCATGCAACAGGAGCTGCAGCGCAGTTCGCCGTACGTGTTTATCGATCAGGCTAAAACCGAAGTGGTGCTGCGCGACAACGTCAAAGGCTATCAACAAGGGTTGAACGCCGACATGGTCTACTACGATCGCGTCAGCAAATAGCCGGCGAGCGGCCATCGCCGGCCAATCGATTGCGGGGGAGGCAAAAAACGGCGTTTTAACGCTTGCAGTGGCGAAAAGCGCGAGTATAATGCGCCACAATTTGCCAGGAGAAAGCATGAAAAACGACGTTTGTTTTGTTAGCCGCAATCGACAAAACCGACTGCCTATCGGCGGCCAGCTGCCGTTGTTTCTCCTGTTGCTAAACCGATCTTTTCAAGCCCCTCATTGAGGGGCTTTTTTTTGCCTTAAAAAGTCCCGCGCCACGGGCACGCGTCGAGGAGGAGTGAAAAATGGCCAACCCGCTGTATCACAAACACATCATCTCTATTAACGATCTCAGCCGCGAGGATCTGGAGCTGGTGCTGCGCACCGCCGCCGGTCTGAAAGCCAACCCGCAGCCGGAGCTGTTGAAACACAAGGTGATCGCCAGCTGCTTCTTTGAAGCCTCGACCCGTACCCGCCTGTCGTTCGAAACCTCGATGCACCGCCTCGGCGCCTCGGTGGTCGGTTTCGCCGACGGCAGCAACACCTCGCTCGGCAAAAAAGGCGAAACCCTGGCCGACACCATCTCGGTGATCAGCACCTATGTGGACGCCATCGTGATGCGCCATCCGCAGGAAGGCGCAGCGCGCATGGCCTCGGAATTCTCCGGCAACGTGCCGGTGCTCAACGCCGGCGACGGCGCCAACCAACACCCGACCCAGACCCTGCTGGATCTGTTCACCATCCAGGAAACCCAGGGGCGCCTGAGCAACCTCAGCATCGCCATGGTCGGCGACCTGAAATACGGCCGCACCGTGCACTCGCTCACCCAGGCGCTGGCCAAATTCGAAGGCAACCGCTTCTACTTCATCGCCCCGGACGCGCTGGCGATGCCGGCCTACATCCTGAAAATGCTGGAAGAGAAAGGCATCGAGTACAGCCTGCACAGCAGCATTGAAGAAGTGGTGCCGGAGCTGGATATTCTCTACATGACCCGGGTGCAGAAAGAGCGCCTCGATCCTTCCGAGTACGCCAACGTGAAGGCGCAGTTCGTGCTGCGCGCCGCGGATCTGGCCGGCGCGCGCACCAACCTTAAGGTGCTGCACCCGCTGCCGCGCATCGACGAGATCGCCACCGACGTGGATAAAACGCCGCACGCTTACTACTTCCAGCAGGCGGGCAACGGCATCTTCGCCCGCCAGGCGCTGCTGGCGCTGGTGCTCAACGCAGATTTGGATCTTTAAGGGGGAACCGCCATGACTCACGACAACAAACTGCAGGTCGAAGCGATCAAATGCGGCACGGTGATCGACCACATTCCGGCGCAGATCGGTTTCAAACTGCTGACGCTGTTCAAGCTGACCGCCACCGACCAGCGCATCACCATCGGCCTGAACCTGCCCTCCAACGAGCTGGGCCGCAAGGATCTGATCAAGATCGAGAACACCTTCCTGACCGAGCAGCAGGCTAACCAGCTGGCGATGTACGCGCCGAAGGCCACGGTAAACCGCATCGACAACTATGAAGTGGTACGCAAGCTGACCCTCAGCCTGCCGGACCACATCGACGGCGTGCTGACCTGCCCGAACGGCAACTGCATCAGCCGCAGCGAGCCGGTGGCGTCGAGCTTCAGCGTCAAATCGCGCGGCGGCGAAGTGCACCTGAAATGCCGCTACTGCGAAAAAGAGTTCGAGCATCAGGTGGTACTGCAGGCAGACTAAGCCCGGCATGGGCGCCGGGAGATGGCGCTGTCATTCTCCCGGTGACGTCCTATAATGGGACCTCTGAAAATTACTCTACCCACGTTGCTACCCACCGAATTTTACGCTGCGGCCGACCGCGCGGCGGCGTGAAAGACAACGGGTCTATCAGGAGAAAACATGTCACGTAATATCAGCACTGAACTCGCCCCGGCAGCCATTGGTCCTTACGTGCAGGGCGTTGATCTGGGCAGCATGATCATCACTTCCGGCCAGATCCCGGTCGATCCGAAAACCGGCGCCGTCGCCGACGACGTCGCCGCACAGGCGCGCCAGTCGCTGGAAAACGTTAAAGCGATCGTCGAAGCCGCCGGCCTGATCGTTGCCGACATCGTGAAAACCACCGTATTCGTGAAAGACCTGAACGACTTCGCCACCGTCAACGCCGCGTACGAAGCCTTCTTCACCGAGCACAGCGCGCCGTTCCCGGCCCGCTCTTGCGTAGAAGTGGCGCGTCTGCCGAAAGACGTGAAGATCGAAATCGAAGCCATCGCCGTGCGTCGTTAATCGACACGCATGCGAATCACGGCCAGTGCAGACTGGCCGTTTTTATTGATAATCATTTTATTAACCCAATTAATTTATAGCGATAGCGTAATATCGTTCACATTTACAATTCCTCAATAAAAATACGCCTATAATTGTTTTTCACCCGGCCGGGTCATTGCTGTTTCATTTCGTTCACTTCGTGAATAATGACAGGAGATAACCATGGCACCTAGCGTATTGGATTATTTTATCCAACAAGTTTCCCGTTATCCGGAAAAACTTGCCGTCGTCGGCGATAATAAGCGCTTGACCTACCGTCAATTGGATGAAGCCAGCAGCGCACTGTGCACGCTGTTGCTACGGCGGGGCGTAGCGCCCGGCAGCTATGTGCCGCTCGTCACGCTGCGCACGCCGGAAATGCTGATCGGTATGTTGGCGATCGTCAAAGCCGGCGCAGGCTATATTCCCATCGACGCCCGTTACCCGGAAAAAAGAATACAGGATATCGTCACGCAAAGCGGTTCCCCTTTAATACTCGCCAGCAACGCGACGATAGCGCTTTCGGAAAATAACTTCAGCGAGGATATTATTTATATTGATAATATATCAACTTCTTCGCAGGAGAATATAACGTTAATTTCTCCGTCCCCCGATGCCATCGTTTATCTCATTTTCACTTCAGGCACCACCGGCAAACCGAAAGGTGTGCTGATAGAACATCAGTCACTGCTGAATTTAATTCTCTGGCATAACAAGCAATTCGCCATGGATGCCGAAAGTCGTTCTACGCTGATCGCCGGCTTGAGTTTCGACGTCGCGCAATGGGAGATCTGGTCGCCTCTGACCAGCGGCGGCACATTGTATCTGCCCCCGGAAGACGCTCGCCTGCAGCCGGAAGTCCTGCTGGCCTACTTTGCCGAACAGGGCATTACCCACGCCAGCCTGCCCGCCGTACTGGTTGCCGAAGTGGTCGGCGCGCCGCAACCGGCCAATCTGGCGCTGCGATATCTGTTCAGCTCAGGGGAGAAACTTCATCCGGTCGATCTGCGCGGCATCGATTATTCATTGATCGATTACTACGGCCCGACGGAAGCCACCATATTCGCCACCTGCAACCGGGTGGCTTGCGCCACGCAAAACCCGCCCGCCAGCATTGGGCAGCCCATCGGCGATACCGAAATCTTCATCCTCGATGACCGACTGCAGCCCGTGATCGGCGATCGCCCCGGCGAGCTGTATATCAGCGGTCGCTGTCTGGCCCGTGGCTACCTGAACAATCCGGCGTTGACCGCCGAGCGCTTCATCACCCCGCCTCACTTCGCCGGATTGCGCCTGTACCGCAGCGGCGATCGGGCTCGTTGGCTGGCGGATGGCCGCATTCAATATCTGGGCCGTATCGACGATCAGGTCAAAATCCGCGGCAATCGCATTGAACTGGGCGAAATCGAAAACGCCATGCTGCAGGTTGCGGGCGTCCGTAAAGCGGTGGCCGCCGTGGCAATGGCTGACGATCCACTGGGCAAGAAAATCGTGGCGTTTCTGATCGCGGAGAGTGACAGCGAAAACGTGACCGCACGCGTCCGACAGAAACTGAAAGAAACGCTGCCCACCGCATTTCTGCCCGCCGATTATCGTTTACTGGAACACATGCCGCTGAACAACAACGGCAAGATCGACAAAGCGGCTCTGTTGGCGCATTACCAACCGGTCAGCGTCAGTGTCGGCGTTGCGCAGCCGCTGACCGCCGACCAGCGCGTCGTCGCCGATCTCTGGCGCTCGCTGCTGAAAGTGGAACAGCCCGCAGCCGACGATGATTTTTTCTCGCTGGGCGGCCATTCGCTGTTGGCGGCCAAACTGATGGCGGCGCTGGCCGAGGCATTTGCCGTCGAGACTTCGGTGCACGACATCTATGAATATCCCACTCTGGGCGCCCTGGCGCAGGCACTGGCACAACGCAGAGACCGGCAACCGACACAGCGGCAAGGCGAAGCGCGTGCCTTGCAGGATGATGTTTATTTGCCGTCGGATCTCGTCATCGATCCGACGTTCGATCCGCGGCAAATCAGCGCGCCGCGCGCCATTTTGCTGACCGGCGCCACCGGCTTCGTCGGCGCGCATCTGTTGGCCGATCTGCTGCGCACCACCGACGCCGAGCTGTACTGTCTGGTGCGCGACGGCGCCAAACTGCCGCCGAGACAGCGGCTGGAGGCGGTGCTGCAGCGCTACCGGATCGCGCTGAACGCCAGCCAGCACGCGCGCATTCATATCGTGCCTGGCAACGTAGCGGAACACGACTTTTCGCTTACGCCGGCGGCCTACAGGGCGTTAAGCCGAGATATCGATCTGATTTACCATTCGGCCAGCGCGGTGAATTTTATCCAGCCTTACGCCTACATGAAGCGCGACAACGTGCAGGGCCTGCGGGAAATCATTCGCTTCGCGGCGCATAGCCGCACCAAGCCGCTGATGCTGCTGTCGACCATCTCCGTATACAGCTGGGGGCATCTGCACACCGGCAAGCGGGTGATGCGGGAAAGCGACGATATCGACCAAAACCTGCCGGCGGTCAGCCGCGATATCGGCTACGTGCGCAGCAAATGGGTGATGGAGAAAATTGCCGATTTGGCGGCGGCGCAAGGCCTGCCGCTGATGACCTTCCGCCTGGGCTACGCCACCTGCCACAGCCGTACCGGCGTCAACGCCGATTATCAATGGTGGGGACGGCTGGTGAAAACCTGCATCAGCAGCGGCACGGTGCCGGATTTACGGGATATGCGCGAAGGGTTGACCACGGTGGATTACATGACCCGGGCCATCGCCCACGTCTCTCGCAATCCGCAGGCGCTGGGGCAGAAATTCAACCTGATCCATCAAGGTGACAATAATCTGACGCTGCGTGAGTTTTTCAGCCTGCTGGAGCGCGAGTTCGGTTATCGTTTTCGTCCCTTGCCCTTCGCACAGTGGCGGGCCCAATGGGAAAACGACAGCGACGCGCCGCTGTACCCGCTGCTCAGCCTGTTCAAGGATCCTATGGTGGACGAGCTATCGACGGTGGAGCTCTATCAAGACACCTATCGGTGGGACTGCAGCAACCTGCAACGCTTCCTGCAGGGCAGCGGTATCGATGAGCCGCGCTTCACCCGCCAGCTGCTGCTGAATTACCTGCAGCACGCCATCGGGTATGCGCCGCTGTCGCTACAGGCGTAATGAAACCGGGGCTCAACTGGCCGAGCCCCGTCACCCTCACTCCGTTTTAAGCCCCCGCAGCAGCGCCTCCAGCGGGTACACCGCGGCAATCACCACTTCGTCGCGCGTCTGCGCCGCCGCATCCAGCCGGCGCTGCGCTTGTTCGGCCTCGGCCCGGCTCAGCGGTTTGTCCTGCTGATGGCGATCCAGCAGCGTTAACCCCAATACGGCCAGGGCATCGACGTCCTGCGCCACCGGCGCCAGCTCCCGCAGCGTGCGGTTGCCCGCGATCGCCGTTTGCAGCGCCGCGCCGTTCGCCTGCCAGCGCTGCAGCCGTTCGCGCAGCGCCTGCGCCGCCGCCTTATCGCGCTTATCCTTCAGCAAAGCCGCGACCTGGGCATGCATGTCACGCACCGCGCCGCTCTCCGGCGGCAGCGCATCGGCAAAGCGGTTCAGCGGTTCGAACTGGTGATAGTTGCCGGCCTGGAACTTCAGGTGCTGGCGGGTGTAATACTGCGCCGGTTCCACCGCCTCGGCCAGGATCTGTAGCGGCGCGATCTGCACGCTGTTGCTCAGCCGGGTGAATTCGCGCGCCGTTTCCGCATGCTGCTGCAGGCCGACCGACACCACCGACCAGGCGTCGATCGCCGCCAGCCGCCGGTACATGTTGCTTTCGTCGGTAACGTCCTGCGCCGACCACAGCCGCTCCGCCACCGCGAAGGCGCGCGGCCACAGCTTGAGATCGATCAGCGGCGCGCGCACGTTTTCCGCCCACAGCGCCGCTTCACCGCCGAGAATATTGGCCTGCCCTTTCTCGTCCGGCACCACCGGCATCTTGCCCGCCGGCGCCGCCGCCAGTTTCTCGCCCTGGGTGGGGTAACGCACGTTGCCGACCAGCGTATAGCCGCTGAGCTTGTCCTGCTGCAGCGTGAACACCGGCCGCGTGTCGCCCATCCAGGTATCGACGCGGAACGTCACCTGCTGCGGCGTGCGCCAGACGATGTCGTGCACCGCGCGGCGCGACTTGCCGTTGAAATCGATAAAGCCGCGCCAGCCCTGCTTGCCCTCGATCAGCGTGAAGCTGCCCTCCACCGCGCTACCCTTCAGACGCGGCATGCTGAAACGCCAGCTTTGCGCCTGCTCGCCGGGTTGCACCGCCGTCTCAACCCCCAGCGGCTGCGGCAGAATTTCATTGCGGTAGTGATAGGCGGTGCTTTGCGGCTGATCGAGGTAGAAACCGGTGGAGAGGATGCCCTGATAGCCATCCTGCGCGCTGGCGCCCAGCGAGTCTTGCCCCTGCCAGGATTGAATGACGATCGAGCGCGGCAGCGACGGATGGTAGATCTCGTCCCAACCGACCATCTGCCGCTGGTGTTTCTCGAGGATCTTTTCCAGCTTCTGGTTGAAGTAGGCCTGCAGCGCATGGGTATCCGCCAGCCCGTTCTGCTGCATAAACGCCTGAATCGACGGCGATGCCCGCCACTGGCTGGCGTCCACTTCGTCGCCGCCGATGTGCAGATAAGGATCGGGGAAGATCGCCGCCAGCTCGCCGACGATCGTATCGACAAACTGATAAACCTCGTCGCGGGTCGGATCGAGCGTCGGCTTATGCACGCCCCACTCGCGCTCCATGCGATACGGCCCCGGCGCGCTCATCAGGTCGGGATAGGCCACCGCGATGCTGGAGGCGTGCCCCGGCATGTCGATCTCCGGCACCACGCGAATGCCGCGCGCCGTGGCGTAAGCCACCACCTGCCGCATCTGCTCACGGGTGTAGAACTGGCCGTCGCTGGCCTGCTGCTGCAATTTGGGGTAATGCTCGGAGGCGAAGCGCCAGCCCTGATCGTCGGTCAGGTGCCAGTGGAATACGTTGAGCTTGGCCGCCGCCATGCCGTCAAGCTGGCGCAGAATGTCCGGCAGCGGTAGGAAATGGCGCGCCGAATCCAGCAGCACGCCGCGCCACGGAAAACGCGGCACGTCGCGAATATCCACCAATGGCAGGAAAGTGTTTTGCCCGTCGGTCTGCAGCAGCTGCAGCAGGGTCTCCATGCCGCGCAGCGCGCCAAAGCGGGTATTGGCGGTCAGCGTGGCGCCCTGTGGCGTGACCGCCAGCCGGTAGCTCTCATCGCTGCCCGGCAGCGGCTGCGCCGCCACCCGGTCCTTGATCACCACTTTGATCGCCGCGCCGTTTGCTTCTTCCCTCAGCGCCAGCGTCCAGCCGGTCTGCAACTCGATGCGCTGGCGCCAGCGCGGCAGCGCGTCGCCCAAATCATCACCCTGCAGCGTCAGAGACAATCGGCGATCCAGCACCAGCTTGCCCGCCGGTTGCGTCACTTCCACCTGCTGCGGCCAGGGCATCAGCGGCAAATCACCCGCCGGCTGCGCCAGCACGCCGCAAGAAAACCATAACGATGAAGCCAGTAGCGTATAACGGAAAGGTCTGTGCATCGGAAATTCCTCAGAGGAAAAAAAAAAAATATCCCCAATGAATTTCAAACCACCGCTAGGCGATAAACAACAACGCGGTGGCTTGAAAGGCGCAGGGGAAAACAGCCAACGCTGTAGATAAAGACTCAGCACAGAACAGATGTCCAACCGTTGCGGTGAAAAAGCGGACGGGATCACAGTTGCCCCCTCCCGGCCGGAGGGGGCGAGCGGGTTATTGCCAGCCGTAGCGGCGCACGAACCAGCCTTTCACGCACTGGGTCAGCACCATGTAACCGGCGAGGATCAGCACCAGCCACGGGAAGTAACCGAGCGGCAGCGCCTGCAGCTGCAGGAAGCCGGCCAGCGGCGAGAACACCAGGCCGATGCCGGTGGCGATCACCGCCAGCGTCATGATGCACAGCGGCCAGGACGGGCGGCTCTGGATAAACGGAATTTTGCGCGTGCGGATCATGTGCACGATCAGCGTTTGCGACAGCAGCCCTTCCACGAACCAGCCGGACTGGAACAGCGTCTGCATTTCCGGCGTGTTGGCCTTGAATACCCACCACATCAGGCTGAAGGTCAGCACGTCGAAGATCGAACTGATCGGCCCAAAGAACACCATAAACCGCCCCAGATCGGCGGAGTTCCAGCGCTGCGGCTGGGTGATCTGATCGTCGTCGACGTTATCGAACGGGATGGCGATCTGCGAGATGTCATACATCAGGTTCTGAATCAACAGATGCAGCGGCAGCATCGGCAGGAACGGCAGGAAGGCGCTGGCGATCAGCACGCTGAACACGTTGCCGAAGTTGGAGCTGGCGGTCATCTTGATGTATTTCAGCATGTTGGCGAAGGTGCGGCGCCCTTCGATCACCCCCTGCTCCAGCACCATCAGGCTTTTTTCCAGCAGGATGATGTCCGCCGCTTCCTTGGCGATATCCACCGCCGAATCGACGGAGATGCCGATATCTGCCGCGCGCAGCGCCGGCGCGTCGTTGATGCCGTCGCCCATAAAGCCCACCACGTGCCCCTGGCGGCGCAGCAGTTTGACGATGCGCTCCTTGTGCAGCGGCGTCAGCTTGGCGAACACCGTGGTGCGCACCGCCGCCTGCGCCAGCTGCTCGTCGTCCATCTGCTCGATCTCGCTGCCGCGCAGCAGATGATCGGCCGCCAGCCCGACGTCACGGCACACTTTGGCGGCCACCAGTTCGTTGTCGCCGGTGAGGATCTTCACCGTGACGCCGTTCTGTTTCAGCGCCGCCAGCGCCGGCGCGGTGCTTTCCTTCGGCGGATCGAGGAAGGCGACGTAGCCTTCGAGGATCAGATCCGACTCGTCCGCCACGCCGTATTCATGGGTTTGCGCCGGCAGGATCTTGTTGGCCACCGCCACCACCCGCAGCCCCTGCTGGTTGAGATCGTCGGTGATGCGGCGGATCCTCGCCAGCAGCGCCTCGCTCAGCGGGATCACCTCGTCTTCGTGGCGCACGTGGCTGCAAATCGCCAGCATCTCTTCCAGCGCGCCCTTGCACACCAGCTCGTGATACTCGTTGTCTTTGGCCACCACCACCGACATGCGGCGGCGGACGAAATCGAACGGGATCTCATCCACCTTGCGGTAGTTTTGCAGCGCCTGCGGCTGCTGATTTTGCTCCGCGCAGCTCAGCACCGCCACGTCGAGCAGGTTTTTCAGCCCGGTCTGGTAGAAGCTGTTCAGCCAGGCGTAGCGCAGCACCCGCTCGCTGCTGGCGCCGAACACGTCGGTATGGCGCTCCAGCACGATCTTGTCCTGGGTCAGGGTGCCAGTCTTGTCGGTGCACAGAATGTCCATCGCGCCGAAGTTCTGAATGGCGTCCAGGCGTTTGACGATCACCTTCTGGCGCGACAGCTTCACCGCCCCTTTGGCCAGCGTCGAGGTGACGATCATCGGCAGCATTTCCGGCGTCAACCCGACCGCCACCGACAGCGCGAACAGCGCCGCCTCCCACCAATCGCCCTTGGTGTAGCCGTTGATCAGCAGCACGATCGGCGTCATCACCAGCATAAAGCGGATCAGCAGCCAGCTGACCTTGCTGATACCGCTCTGGAAGGCGTTCGGCTGCTCATCCTGGCTGGTGACGCGCTGCGCCAACTGGCCGAAATAGGTGCCGCCGCCGGTGCCAATCACCATCGCCAGCGCGGTGCCGCTGACTACGTTGGTGCCCATGAAGCACAGGTTCTGGCAGTCGAGCGGATCGGCCGCCAACGCCTGCGGCGCCGCGGATTTTTCCACCGGCAGCGATTCGCCGGTCAGCGCCGCCTGGCTGATGAACAGATCCTTGGCCGACAGCACGCACAGATCCGCCGGGATCATGTCGCCGGCCGCCAGCTTGATGATGTCGCCCGGCACCAGCTGCGCGATCGGCAGCTCCACGTGCTCACTCTTGCCGGTGAGCGCATCGCTGCGGATCACCGTGGCGGTGTTGCTCACCATGGCCTTCAGCGCGTCGGCCGCCCGGTTGGAGCGCGCCTCCTGGATGAAGTTCAGCAACGTGGAGATCAGCACCATCAGCGCGATCACCAACGCGCCGGTGAGATCCTCGGTAGCGTAAGAGATCATGCCGAGCGCGGTCAGCAGCAGGTTGAACGGGTTGCGGTAGCAGTGCCAGAGGTGTTGCCACCAGGCCTCTTTCTGCTGATCGTCGATGACATTCTCGCCGCAGCGCTGGCGCACCTGCTCCGCCTCATGGGCGGTAATGCCTTCCGGGTGGCTGTGGAAACGCTCAAACAGCTGCATCGTTTCCGCGGCGGCGCATTCCAGCCGCTGCTGCGCCAGGCCGGCCGGCATGTCGCGCGCAGCGCCGCCGACGCCGTCCAGCAGACTGTCGCGACGCACCAAACGGCGCGGGAGGCCGCGGGCAAACAGGCCCAGCAGCTGACGGGGGAGTTTTTTCAGTTTCATGGTTCGCACCTCGTCGCCCGGTGCCTCACGGCAGCGGGTAAACGGGGATCGTCATCGGCCGGGCGGATGGCGGGTGCGCCCAAAAGCCTCTGCCAACGCAGATCCTTATTCTTTTTTTCAGCAGCAGGAGCGAACGACGAAGCGCGCGCTACCGGTTACCGTGATGTACTTCACCGGTAAAACAGCAGCGCCAGGCGGAGAGGTTTTACCGGAGAACCGAGTGAGTGTCTAAAGCAGTCGGGTCGGGGTCCATATGGGGGATCACCTCCGGTAAAGGGAAAAACAGAGCGGCAGGAGCGGCCGTTCAGCGCAGTGCAACAATCCCGTTTTGCATCAAGATCCGCGTCGGAAAATGAGCTATGCTGACGGGCATTGTTTTACAGGCCGTTATGTTACGCCTGTCCACTTCAACGAAAAGTAAACCATGCAAAACCGGCTGACCATCAAGGACATCGCACGCCTGAGCGGCGTAGGTAAATCCACCGTCTCACGCGTGTTGAACAATGAAGGCAGCGTGAGCCCGCAAACCCGTGAACGGGTGGAAGCGGTGATCCGTCAGCAAGGGTTTACCCCCTCCAAGTCGGCACGCGCCATGCGCGGCCAGAGCGACAAAGTGGTGGGCATTATCGTTTCCCGTCTCGATTCGCCGTCGGAAAACCAGGCGGTGCGCACCATGCTGCCGTTGCTGTACCAGCAGGGCTTCGATCCGATCGTGATGGAGAGCCAGTTCGAAACTCGCCTGGTGCAGGAGCATCTGCACGTGCTGCATCAGCGCAACGTCGACGGCGTGATCCTGTTTGGCTTCACCGGCCTGACCGCGGCGATGCTCAAGCCGTGGCAGGAAAAAATGGTGGTGATGGTGCGTGAATACGACGGCTTCTCGTCCGTCTGTTACGACGACGCCGGAGCAGTAAACCTGCTGATGGATCGCCTGTATCAGCAAGGGCATCGGCATATCGGCTATCTGGGGGTGCAGCTCAGCGACGCCACCACCGGCCAGCGCCGCTATCAGGCCTATCTCGACGCCTGTGAACGCCTCACGCTCACGCCGCGCGCCACGCTGGGCGAGCTGAGTTACCAGAGCGGTTTCCAGCACGCCGCCGAAGTGATTGACGCGCACACCAGCGCGCTGATTTGCGCCTCCGACAGCATCGCCCTGGGGGCAATCAAATACCTGCAACAACAGCCGACGCGCGCCATCCAGGTATGCGCCATCGGCAACACCCCGCTGCTCAGCTTCCTGTTCCCCGACACCCTGTCGGTGGAGTTCGGCTACGGCAGCGCCGGCCTGCTGGCCGCGCAGCAGTTGCTGGCGCAGCTCAGCGGCGAGCAGGGGATCCGCCGCCTGGTGGTGCCCAGCAAACTTTCCTGACGACCTGATGAGAAGTTGACCATTTTTTGTCATTTTGTGATCCTCGCCCCAATCCGGGAACGTTCCCATTTCATTCAAAAAGCCGAGTGGCTAAGCTTTGATCATTACTCAGTCAACACCTCTGCAGGTATCCCATAATGAGCAAAGTAAAACAGCAGGATATTGATCGCCTGATTGTTTTGGTCGGCGGCCGCGAGAACATCGCCACCGTCAGCCATTGCATTACCCGGCTGCGTTTCGTCCTCAACGATCCCAACAAGGCGAAACCGAAAGAGATCGAAGCGCTGCCGATGGTCAAGGGTTGCTTCACCAACGCCGGGCAGTTCCAGGTGGTGATCGGCACCGACGTCGGCGACTACTATCAGGCGCTGATCGCCAGCACCGGCGTCAACGAGGCCGACAAGGAGCAGGCCAAGGTGGCCGCGCGCCAGAACATGACCTGGACTGAGCGCACCATCTCCCACTTCGCCGAGATCTTCTTCCCACTGCTGCCGGCGCTGATCAGCGGCGGTCTGATCCTCGGCTTCCGCAACGTGATCGGCGACATCCCGATGTCCGACGGCCAAACGCTGGCGCAGATGCACCCGGCGTGGAAAACCGTTTACGACTTCCTGTGGCTGCTCGGTGAAGCGATCTTCATGTTCCTGCCGGTGGCCATCTGCTGGTCGACGGTGAAAAAGATGGGCGGCACGCCGGTGCTCGGCATCGTGCTGGGCGTCACCCTGGTGTCGCCGCAGCTGATGAACTCCTACCTGCTCGGCCAGCAAACGCCGGAAGTGTGGAACTTCGGCTGGTTCGTGATCCAGAAAGTGGGCTATCAGGCGCAGGTGATCCCGTCGATCCTGGCGGGCATGGCGCTGGGCTGGATCGAAACCCGGCTGAAAAAGATCGTTCCCGACTATCTCTATCTGGTGGTGGTGCCGGTGGTCTCGCTGCTGCTGGCGGTGTTCCTGGCACACGCGCTGATCGGGCCGTTCGGCCGCATGATCGGCGACGGCGTCGCCTGGGCGGTGAAAGCGGTGATGACCGGCAGCTTCGCGCCGGTGGGCGCCGCGCTGTTCGGCTTCCTGTATGCGCCGCTGGTGATCACCGGCGTGCACCAGACCACGCTGGCTATCGACATGCAGATGATCCAGAGCATGGGCGGCACCCCGGTGTGGCCGCTGATTGCGCTGTCCAACATCGCGCAGGCCTCGGCGGTGCTCGGCATCATCATCATCAGCCGCAAGGCCAACGAGCGTGAAATCTCGGTGCCGGCGGCGATCTCCGCCTACCTCGGCGTGACCGAACCGGCGATGTACGGCATCAACCTCAAATACCGCTTCCCAATGCTGTGCGCGATGATCGGCTCCGCGATCGCCGGCCTTATCTGCGGGCTGGACGGCGTGATGGCCAACGGCATCGGCGTCGGCGGCCTGCCGGGCATCCTGTCCATCAAGCCGCAGTTCTGGCTGATTTACTCGCTGGCGATTCTGGTGGCGATCGTCATCCCGCTGGTGCTGACCATCATGGTCTACAAACGCAAGGCCGCCCGCGGCGAGCTGCCGGTTTGATTGACGCAAGATGAATGTAGGGGCCCGCTCACGCGGGCTCGTTGTCACGATTCAAAGGTATTGAACTATGAGCAACCCAACCCCCTGGTGGCAGAACGGCGTCATCTACCAAATTTATCCGAAGAGTTTTCAGGACAGCACCGGCAACGGCTACGGCGATTTGGCCGGGGTGACCCGGCGGCTGGACTATCTGCAGGAACTGGGCGTCGACGCCATCTGGCTGACGCCGGTCTACGTATCGCCGCAGGTGGACAACGGCTATGACGTGGCGGACTACTGCGCCATCGATCCGGCTTACGGCACGATGGCCGACTTCGAGCAGTTGATCGCCGCCGCCCACCAGCGCGGTATCCGCATCGTGATGGACATGGTGTTCAACCACACCTCGACCGAGCACCCGTGGTTCAAGGCCGCGCAGGATCGCCACAGCCCGTATCGTCAGTTCTACGTCTGGCGCGACGGCGACGGTGAAACGCCGCCGAACAACTGGCGCTCCAAGTTCGGCGGCAACGCCTGGCAGTGGCACGCCGACAGCGGCCAGTACTACCTGCACCTGTTCGCCGCCGAGCAGGCGGATCTCAACTGGGAACACCCGCCGGTGCGCGAAGAGCTGAAGAAAGTGTGTCAGTTCTGGGCGGACAAAGGCGTCGACGGCCTGCGCCTCGACGTGATCAACCTGGTGTCCAAGCAGCAGGACTTCCCGTCCGACAGCCAGGGCGACGGCCGCCGCTTCTATACCGACGGCCCGCGCATTCACGAGTTCCTGCAGGAGATGAGCCGCGAGGTGTTCCAACCACGCGGCCTGATGACGGTGGGCGAGATGTCCTCCACCACGCTTGAGCATTGCCAGCGCTACGCGGCGCAGAGCGGCGAAGAGCTGTCGATGACCTTCAACTTCCACCACCTGAAGGTGGACTACGCCGGCGGTGAAAAATGGACGCGGGCGGTGCCGGATTACGTGGAACTGAAGCAGATCTTCCGCCACTGGCAGCAAGGGATGCATAACCGCGCCTGGAACGCGCTGTTCTGGTGCAACCACGATCAGCCGCGCATCGTGTCGCGCTTCGGCGATGAAGGCGCACTGCGGGTGCCGGCCGCCAAAATGCTGGCGATGGTGCTGCACGGCATGCAGGGCACGCCTTATATCTATCAGGGCGAAGAACTCGGCATGACCAACCCCGGCTTCCGCGCCATCGAGCAGTATCGCGACGTGGAAAGCCTGAACATGTACGCCGAACTGCGCGCCCAGGGCCGCAGCGACGCCGAGCTGCTGGCGATCCTGGCCGACAAATCGCGCGACAACGGCCGCACCCCGATGCAGTGGAGCGCCGCACCGCACGCCGGTTTCACCACCGGCACGCCGTGGATCGGCTGCGCCGAGAACTACCCGCAGATCAACGCCGACGCGGCGCTGGCCGACCTCGACTCGGTGTTTTACGCCTATCGCCAGCTGATCACCCTGCGCAAGCAGTACCCGCTGCTGACCCACGGCGACTATCAGGATCTGGCGCCGGAACACCCGGCGCTGTGGTGCTATCAGCGCAGCTGGAACGGCCAGCGCCTGCTGGTGGTGGCCAACCTGAGCCGCGAGCCGCTGGCCTGGGCGGCGGCAGGCGTGGAGCCTTCCGCCCAGTGGCGCCCGCTGATGAGCAATTACAGCGACTCGGCAGACCAGCCGCAGGCGCTGACGCTGCGGCCGTTCGAAGCGGTGTGGTGGCTGCTCGAAGACTAACCCCGCAGGGCGCGGCGAGCGCTGCGCCCTACCATTTCCCCAGCAGCGCCACCACGCCGGCGGCCTCTTGCGCCAGGCGTTCATCGCTCATGTCGAACACGCCCTGCACCAAATGCGGCGGCAGGTAATCCATGCCGGTCAGGTTGGCCATGGCGTGGAACGGCAGCAGCAGATCCTGCACCGGATAACGGTTATACCCTTGCGCCGTATAAGCCTGCGCGTCGCCGCCGGTGCTCACCACCAGCTGCAACGGCTTGCCGTGCAGTTTAGTGCCCTCGCTGCCGTAGGCGAAACCGTAGGTTAATACCGCATCCTGCCATTCGCTGAGGATCGCCGGCGAGCTGTACCAGTAAAACGGGAACAGCATCACTACCGCATCATGGCTCTGCAGCAACTCCTGTTCGCGCTCCACGTCGATGCGGTAATCCGGGTACGCGCGGATCAGCTCATGTACGGTAACGTTAGGCAGCGGGCGTACGGCCTCGATCAGCGCCTTATTAATGCGCGACTCGTCGGGGGTGCGGTGGGCAGTTAACACTAAAATGCGTGGCATAACGATTCCTCGGTCATAAGAAGATGAGGCATTTTTCCATTTCCGCCGCTTCGGGTGTAGGCTGTTAGAGGTCACTTCAATTTCAACCGAAAGTATCAACCACTATGTCGCTGCCCTTTGACGTGCATCGCCTGTTGCCGGCCTTCCTCGCCGCCGCGCAGGCGCAAAATTTCTCCGCCGCCGCTCGCCAGCTTGGCGTGACGCCGGCGGCGGTCAGCAAAAACATCCGCGCGCTGGAAGAGAAGCTGGCGCTGCGGCTGTTTCAGCGCAACACCCACAACGTGCTGCTGACCGACGAGGGCAAAGCGCTGCTGGCGCAGGTAGCGCCGCTGTGGCAGGCATTGGCGGCGACGCTGGAAAGCGCCGGCGGTGAACGGCAGGCGCCTGCCGGGGTGGTGCGCGTCACGATGATCCCCGGCTTCGGCCGCCAGATGCTGATGCCGTTGATCCCGCAATTTCTGGCACGCTACCCGCAGATCGATCTCGATCTGTCGCTGGATGCGCGGGTGGTGAATCTGGTGGGCGAAGGTTTCGACGTCGGCATCGGCAGCCGGGTCGATCCCGACAGCCGGCTGGTGGCCCGCCCGCTCTACCCGATGCATATGGTGCTGGCGGCGTCACCCGACTATCTGACGCGGCGCGGTGAACCGCAAACGCCGCACGATCTGCTGCGGCACGACTGCCTGCTGCACCGCAACCCGGCCAACGGCCGCCACGTCAAATGGCAGCTGCGCCATCAAGGTGAAACCCTGGCGCTGGATCTGAACGGCCGGCTGGTGGTCAGCCGCCCGGAGATGTTGCTGGATGCGGCGCTGGCCGGGCTGGGCATCGTCAACCTGGCGCGCTGGTATCTCGACAAACACTTCGAACAGGGCACGCTGCGGCCGGTGCTGGCAGAATGCTGGCCGCGCCCGGTGCAGCTGTGGCTCTATTACGCTTCGGCGGATCTGCCGCCGCGGGTGCGCGTCTGGGTCGATTTTCTGCTGGCGCATTTTCGCGATCGGCCAACCGGCGATTGACGTCTGTTCAGCTTGCACACGCTCTTCCGTTTTCCTTGTTCTACATCAAAAGAATCTCGCCAATATCTATATATAGTGCATTAAGAATTACGAACACCTATATATAGTAGTTATCCACAAAATCATCCACACGTCGCCACAGCCCTTACGCGCTGCGGCTTTGCCCTGTGGATAAGCGAAATTTGACGGTTGCTCGCCACGCCAGGCGGGTATGAACGCTCCCTCGGGGAACAAGGAGTACAACGTGAAACCAGTAGTGATTAAGCGGGACGGTTGCCAGGTACCTTTTGACGAAGCGCGCATCGCGCAGGCCATCGAGCGCGCCGCGCTGGCGGTGGGCGTGGTCGACGCCGACTACTGCGCCACCGTCGCCCGCGTGGTCGCTCAGCGCATGGAGCAACAGCCGCGCGTCGATATCCACGAGATCCAGCAGGCGGTGGAAAACCAGCTGATGGCCGGTGAATACAAACAGCTGGCGCGCGCCTATATCGAATACCGCCACGATCGCGACGTGGCGCGCGAGTTGCGCGGCCGCCTGAACCAGGAAATTCGCGGCCTGGTCGAGCAGAGCAACCGCGCGCTGCTGAACGAAAACGCCAACAAGGACAGCAAGGTGATCCCCACCCAGCGCGACCTGCTGGCGGGCATCGTCGCCAAACACTACGCCAAGCAGCACATCCTGCCGCGCGACGTGGTGCTGGCCCATGAACGCGGCGAAATTCACTACCACGATCTCGACTACTCGCCGTTCTTCCCGATGTTCAACTGCATGCTGATCGATCTGAAAGGCATGCTGACCAACGGCTTCAAGATGGGCAACGCCGAGATTGAGCCGCCGAAGTCGATCTCCACCGCCACCGCCGTGACCGCGCAGATCATCGCCCAAGTCGCCAGCCATATTTATGGTGGCACCACCATCAACCGCATCGATGAAATTCTGGCGCCGTTCGTCGACGAGAGCTTCCGCAAACACCTGCAGGTGGTGGAAGAATGGCAGATCCCGGATGCCAAAGGCTATGCCATGGCGCGCACCGAGAAAGAGTGTTACGACGCCTTCCAGTCGCTGGAGTACGAGGTCAACACCCTGCACACCGCCAACGGCCAGACGCCGTTCGTCACCTTCGGCTTCGGCCTTGGCACCAGCTGGGAGTCGCGCCTGATCCAGCGCTCGATCCTGAAAAACCGCATTGCCGGGCTGGGCAAAAACCGCAAGACCGCCGTGTTCCCCAAACTGGTGTTCGCCATCCGCGACGGCCTCAACCACCAGTACGGCGATCCGAACTACGACATCAAGCAGCTGGCGCTGGAGTGCGCCAGCAAGCGCATGTACCCGGACATCCTCAACTACGATCAAGTGGTTAAAGTCACCGGCTCGTTCAAAACGCCGATGGGCTGCCGCAGCTTCCTCGGCACCTACGAGCAGGACGGCGAACTGGTGCACGACGGCCGCAACAACATCGGCGTCATCAGCCTCAACCTGCCGCGCATCGCGCTGGAGGCGATGGGCGATGAGTCGCGCTTCTGGGCGCTGCTGGAACAGCGCCTGCAGCTGGCGAAAAAGGCCCTGATGACGCGCATCGCCCGGCTGGAAGGCATCAAGGCGCGGGTGGCACCAATCTTGTACATGGAAGGCGCCTGCGGCGTGCGGCTCAAGGCCGACGACAACATCGCGGATATCTTCAAGAATGGCCGCGCCTCGATTTCGCTGGGCTACATCGGCCTGCACGAGACCATCAACGCGCTGTTCGGCGGCAAAAACCACGTGTATGACGACGAGGCGCTGCGCGCCAAAGCGGTGGCGATCGTCACGCGGCTGCGCGCCGCCGTCGACGCCTGGAAAGACGAGACCGGCTACGGCTTCAGCCTCTACAGCACGCCGAGCGAGAACCTGTGCGATCGCTTCTGCCGACTGGACACCGCCGATTTCGGCGTAGTGCCGGGCGTCACCGACAAGGGCTATTACACCAACAGCTTCCACCTCGACGTGGAGAAGAAGGTCAATCCGTACGACAAGCTGGACTTCGAAGCGCCCTACCCGCCGTTGGCCAGCGGCGGCTTCATCTGCTACGGCGAATACCCGAACCTGCAGCACAACCTGAAGGCGCTGGAAGACGTGTGGGACTACAGCTACACCCGGGTGCCTTACTACGGCACCAACACGCCGATCGACGAGTGCTACGAATGCGGCTTCACCGGTGAATTCTCCTGCACCAGCAAAGGCTTCACCTGCCCGAAATGCGGCAATCACGACTCGGCCAAGGTCTCGGTCACCCGCCGGGTGTGCGGCTACCTCGGTAGCCCCGATGCCCGGCCGTTCAACGCCGGCAAGCAGGAAGAGGTGAAACGCCGGGTGAAACACCTCGGCAACGGGCAGCTCGGCTGAGAAACGCCGTGCAACCTAGGCAGAAGCCTGTTCATCAGGCGTGATTGTCGCAGCCGGTTTGCCTTCGGCCAGCGCGCACCAACCGGAGCGTACACGCAGTACGTGAGGATTGGGAGCACTGCCCGGAGGCAAAATGGCCAATAAAATAGCCTGATGGGCAGGCCTCACATGAATTATCACCAGTATTACCCGATCGACGTCGTCAACGGCCCCGGCACCCGCTGCACGCTGTTTGTCGCCGGCTGCGTGCACCAGTGCCCCGGTTGCTACAACAAAAGCACCTGGCGGCTCAACTCCGGCCAGCCGTTTACCCCAGCGCTGGAAGACCGCATCATCGCCGACCTGAACGATACGCGCGTGCCGCGCCAGGGGCTGTCGCTCTCCGGCGGCGATCCGCTGCACCCGGCCAACGTGCCGAGCATCTTGCAACTGGTGAAACGGGTACGCGCCGAATGCCCCGGCAAGGATATCTGGCTGTGGACCGGCTACCGGCTGGCGGAGCTGGACACGCAGCAAATGCAGGTAGTGGACAGGATCAACGTGCTGATCGACGGCAAGTTCGTGCAGGATTTGAAAGACCCGGCGCTGATCTGGCGCGGCAGCAGCAACCAGGTGGTGCATAGGTTGCGTTGAGCTAGCGGTATACGTGTCTCGACACGTGTTAATCCAAAGTAGGCCTGGCACAGCTGCGGCTACGGCACAGAACTAAACCTGATCTGATAGGCGGCTTTGTGCCAAAAGCGGAAGCTGGAGTGCCAAAGACTCTCTAATAGTGGATGGGTAGTTTTGCAGGGGTGTTTACATAGCGCTTCGCTTGCTGCCTTTTACTTAGGTTCTGACGAATACTTTCTCATATGCAGTTCATTGGTAATATAAGGAACATTCTCTTTTTTTTGTTTCTTACCTTCATGTCTAACCATAAAAGCAAATGAAAATATTGCTGAACGGGTAATCTGAATCAACTGACCGAAATGGTGAATAAACTCATCCTCTTTGATAAAAAGAATATCTTTAATCAATTTATAAGACTGATAAAGATCTTCTGCTTTATCACTTTTATGTACCACCAAAAATTTATGCTCTAGACCATTTCGCCACTCTTTATAAAAAGCCAATTCGCCACCTTTATTTTTATTCAGGTCAGTAGCAATGCTGTACAATGCTAAAAGTCCAGGTGACTTTATATCTTCAAACCGTTGTCTTCTGTTATCAACGTCTAACTGCCAGAAGCTTTGAAAATAGATATTTTTCTGTAACCCACCCTTCTTTGCAGGTGGATAAACTTTGTGAAGTTCACAGATACATAACGCAATCTTATCGAGAATACCAAAGCAGAGACGAAATGCCGTTCTGATCTTCTCAATATCAATTCCTAAGATCTCGTCATTATGTAACTCCAGAAAATGGCATTCTTCTTTGATAGCATCCGTATCCTGAGGATAAAGGTAATCAAAATAGAGATGGCGGGCAAGTGAAAACTCCGATTTAAAGCGGTTTAATGCCATCTCCATTGGAATAATAAAATCACCGGTTACACCAGAAGAAGAGATGACAAGATCATCGGTGGCACTCCCCACGTAGGGGCAATAAAGACCGTGCTCGGACAGCGTCAGATAATTTATTAGGCAGAATTGCCTATATGCACTTAATGCGCCAAACTCCTGTTGCGTGAGCATGTCATCATGCTCGTCCGTGTCGCCGTCTGCTGATACACATTTTTCTATTTTATCGTTCATTTGTGCTATACGACCAAGATAAAATGATTCCCATTGTGGAGGAATTTTTTTGGAAACAGATGCATTAATATAACCTTTTCGTATCTCCTTCAGTTGCTTAATGGAGTATGAAGATGAAACAAGGTTTAGCTCAATGAGCGCGGCAGAACGATTGACCCAAGACTGTGGTATATCTAATCCCTTGCGATTAGTGAGATCATAATATCTCAGTGCCTCACTCAGCCTAAATTGGCTTCTTAGCGAATTGGCCAGATTAACGGACAGTTCCGCCTGAAACTCTTCGCTCTCTTGTGAGGAGAATCTAAAGGCTCGCCAGTAGATGTTTTTTAACGAAACAAGTTCTTCTATTGACTGGAATGTGTGGTCGTGAGGATTATCGACACTTATCTTATTAGACAAGGAATTACCATAATTATAATAAAAATGGCTCTCTCCTTGTACATGTGCTAATGCTTCCTTGTTATCATCCATCAGCTTAAAACCAAGCTCTGCTGCATTTTTATGGTTGCTCATTTGCCCAATATCAACAAGACTGCCAGCCACATTCCCCAGCACAATAAAATAATTTTCACCTTTGACCGTTATTTCCCCCAGTTTTTCCAGGAATACAACGGATTGCTGGTATGCCAGGTCAAAATCACCACTATCAACCAGTCGGTGAATATTGAGACTTTCATCTACAAGTTCTTTTGTAATCATGATCCACTTTCCTTACATAGATGATTTTTGCGTTTCAATAGTCGAATGAGCCTCACCTGATACGTCAATTACTATCGCAGACAGGCGGTTTCGCTTAACCATTGGCACAGCTTCATTAAGAATGTCCTCCATTGTCGTGGCGTTTACTGGGGGTGGTGTGTCTTTCTCCGGGCGAGGGATAGCGTTTGGTCGAGAAGCACCAAACCAGAACACAAGATAGATGCCGTAGCCTGCGGCATCGGGATTGGTAGTATAAAGTTGGTCAAGTTGCTCGTTAAGTGCTCTCCAGACGTCCCGGTGATAATCACGCTTTATCTCAATGGGGATCTTTATTCCTGGAAGTGAAATGATGATATCAGCCCTTTTACTCGAAACCATGTGGCCTTCTGGCTCACAGATTATTTGTAACGGATGGAGTCGTGCTCTAAGCAGCTCCAGAAAAAAATTCCGACAGCTCTCTTCAGGCTTAGGCACTAAAATTTGACCATTGCCATTCTCATTCCAGAACTGTTTATAAATATCGGTATTTTCATAAGTAATTCGGTTAGCGATATCCCGCAAATGATCTAACAATAACTCATAGAGATCCATTACATTAGCTGGGGTCTGATTTTTAAGCGTATTCAACGCTTGCTTCCAGTTAGTGTGTTGAAACTGTGATTCCCGATACCGCACCTTCTGGTTGCTTTGGGCGTGCAAGAGATAATCCTGGTAACTTGTACATTCTGGCAGTAATAATAAACGTTCAAATACTTCACCGGCATCGTATGAGGAAAAAGAAGAAACGTCATCAATCAATCTTTTGATAAAATCAGCATACTCCCAATTGGTTGCTGAGTTAGAGTCGTTTCTTGCAACGCGATCTGCATTAGGAAAATGAGTAGCAGAGGCAGTGATGATCGCTTCCAATTGTGTTAGTGATAAACGCTGCTCACTACTGCCACGGCCTCTTTTCGCCTTACCTGATAGTTGACGAAGGAGCGCTATCATTTCCGGCGCGGATTTTGATTCAGATAAAAATAGATCCTGACACTGGTTTGGAACGAATAAATAAGTACATACCAGCCAAATTTGATAACTTGGATTTTTGAGTTTTGAGGGTTGCGCTACCATCAACTCAGATAACTGCAATAACTCTGCATGACTCTCAGGATGCGCTAACAACCACTCCACCAGGTTTTGTAAGTGGAGAACATCATCAGGGTGCTCTTTAGCGAGTCTCATAACTAAAGGAACGGTATAGTCGATTGGAATGCAGGTATCATTTAACAGATAGTTAAGTGCACGGATATGTTGCAACTGATTACTAATGCAGAAATTGATAATGTGGTAATAGGTTTTGATGAAAAATGCTGTTTTGTTAAGTATCACATCCCTTTTCCACGGTAATGAATAATCACTTACAACATTATTGTCTTTGGTGAAAAGTGCTAATATAACATCCAGAGTCAATAGCGTTGTTAATAAACCTTCGTTCCATTGTGTAACATCAGGATGTTTTTTAAATAACTCATCGCTTCCTGCCAGTACTGCATACCACCATCCGTAATACTCCCTCTTCAGCAAAGCACAATTCAACTCGTCAATAGTGGGCAGATCTGAACGATTTAAAATCGCTAAAAGACCGGATATCGCATCAATGACGTTTTCGGCACCTAATATGTCTTCACAGCGCTGCACTGGCGTCAATTTGTCATCAACATCGCTGTATTTCGAATAGTAAATATAGGAAATATGTTTGAGCCACCCCAAATGTTGGCCCGACACAATTTCCTGACGACATAACTCGAAACTGTGCCTATCTTCATAACGCGCCGCGTTTCGTTCTTTCTCATACGCTATTTGTCTAATATTATGTTTTACTCGCCAATCGTCAATCTCGCAGACGATGGAGGTCTCAAACACAGTCGTCAACTTTACATTTAAATGGCAGTACGCGGAAAGAAACTCAAACGCTTCTTGGGATGGCTTGGCACATCGGTAAAGGACCGCAAATGTCAGTCGATAAATACATTCAGTTTTATCTGAACCAGCGTCAGCATGGGATAAATAGTGGATAAAACGAGCCAGCAAAAGCTCATCAGGGACAAGATGAAAGGTGCTTTCAGTAAATTCATGTAAGAACAAGTATCGAGTATCATGGCGTGTAAATGAGAGAATGGCGGCATCTATAATATCTTCATATTGCCAGCTACGATTTTTTATCTCATGAACGATAGATTTCTGCAAATCATCATAACTGCGATAGTGGTGATAACGGGAGTAGCTATAGAACGTTTTTAGGCACAACCATATCTGATCCGCACTATAATTACTATCCTTGCTCAGTATGTGCAATAAGCCAGCTTCGAGAAAATGCACAATTTCATATTGATTCTTAGGTGAGGAATCCCAATCTTTACTGTGATCGTTATGGTACTGTTCAAGATACTCAAATATAGCGAGCAGATCAGCTGTCGGTACAATATCATTCAGTCGCCATAATGCGCCTATCGGTAATCGCTCACTGGTTATGTTTAATGTATCAACCAGCAGTTGTGCTATATCCTGCGGTGTAAAGTAATCTTTATAAAGCAACTGAATGATATGGTTACGCAACCGGATGCTATCGTGATTTTTGTCTTTTAACTCCGCAAATAAACGCACCGAAAATTTCTGGCCAGGTACTCCAAAATGGATTAATGCTGTTATTGCTTCTTCTTTTTCCGCATACGAGGAATCCTCTGATTTGACAATATTGATTAAGTCATCACTCAATGCGACTATCGGTGTTGTTACCGATAAGGATTCCAAAACGATCATGCGCAGAGAAAATGACGAATGAGGATCGCGGATTATCTGTCGTAACAGAGTTTCCATTTCTACTGTCGCAAAGCCATTCAGATATGAATTGAGACCGTGATTTCTAAACCAGGGATCACGTTCTGAAAGTTTTGACAGCGCCACAAGTAGATTTTGTTTTTCCGCTATCGGTAATGAAGCTGCATCGCCATAGGTCAGAACGCCATAAGGATCGGCTTCAATGAATACCTGGGCGTATTGCGGTAAAAAGACCGCTAGCCATGCGTGTAAACCTCTCAATTCTGAAGACGGATACCCCTCAAATCCCAGCATACTTCTCAAACGCCCCATGGGTAGCCCTTTGTCAACGATCCCGGCTAACCATTTTGCCGCTAAATACTCAGCAATTGTCCTGTGGCTGTACTCAACAGTTTCAAGCTCATCTCCGGCAGAAAAAACCCGCCTCGATAACGCCGCTCTAATTATTTCATGTGAGAAGAACGAGATGGTTCTGTAACTGGGGTATTCTGGTCGGATATCGTTCGGAAGTAGAGAAACCCCGGAAACATCACTCAATATGCGCAACGCGCAAATTGATCCAGCAGGATACTCTAATTCGTCGCAGGTATAAATTCCTGAAGTTAGCCGCGTATGCTCTTGGCTATGTTCAGTTAAAAGGAACTGTGTCGCAGAGTGGAAAAGTTCAGACCTTGTTCGGGGCCAGTTTCCTTCTTTAACGGCTTCAGCCAGCATTAGCAGATTTTGTGGGTTGTAAAGAAATTCGCTGGCATCATGTTTTTCTGCTTCAGCCAGAAACGCTTCGGGGTGTTCTACACCATTAGCTTGTAGAATTGCAGTTTGCTCTTCTTTTGAGAGTGACTGCAAATGTAAAACAACATAGCCTCCCGTCTGCTCAAAATAGGGTAAAAATGCTGACAAGTCTGATTCGCCTAACCAATCTTGAGAGCGACAAGAAATTCTGACATTTTGTGGCGTTTGGGAAAAAAGCCTACGGACGATGTCATCTACAACGTCACTACTGTTACTGGCACTCCTCTTCTCATCTAATGCATCGATGAACAACGTTTTCTGATTATCAATAGGTACGCCACTTAAGAAGTGACGTACTGTCAGATATTTTGCCTCTTGCAATGCCGCAAACTGTTTGAAGAGGTGCGTTTTTCCAGCACCAGGATCACCAAGCAGTACAATATTCGGAAAGTGAAAATAATCACTAAATACCACAGTTTGGGTATCTTTTTCCTGTAGAGGATAGATTTGCCTGACTTGCCTGGTTAGCATTATATAGGTTCCTGAGTATCTATTTTTGTTCTACCAAATCTGTATGGCAGGTTTTACTCCAAATTTATCATAGACTTTCAGCCGATACAGTAAACCATCTAACCCACCATGGTTGCTATGATGTCACGTTTTGGTTTACATGACAGACTCATAGTGAGCAGAACTGGCTGCTAGGACGTCGAGTGCTGATACCATTCAAACATTGATAGGATCCGGGATGACGCTGGCTCCGTTACATGGACTGCATGTCGCTCAAAACTGACGACCTGTGACCTACTCCCCGTAGAGACCGTCAGCCCAGCCCTGAACCACTCCTAAACATCCCCACCGATAACGTTCCCGGATTTTCTTCTTGAATACAGCCATTCGTTTTTCTACCTCCGAATGGCTTAGATAAACCGCGGTGCCGTTTCTTAAGCGTTCAAAGGCGGCATCCACCCTTTCACGCAACGCTTGCTCCAGCAACATCGCCTCTACGTCCATTTCAGGTTTATTCCGCTGCTCCATTTCCATCTCCTCCTTGAGACAGCATCGAACCACTCATCAGCAACGGTAAGTTACACCAACCCCATCCCCACCACGCCGGTCAGTACGCCGCACAGCGCCACCAGCGCCGCCGTCAGGCACAGCGCCCGGGCGGAGAAGGCCTTGTTGAGCATCAACAGCGAAGGCAGGCTGACCGCCGGTAGGGTCATCAGCAGTGCCAGCGCCGGGCCTGCGCCCATGCCCGCCAGCATCATGGTCTGCACGATCGGGATTTCCGCCGCGGTGGGGATAACGAACAGGCAGCCGACGATCGCCAGGCCGATGATCCACAGCAGGCTATTGTCGACGGCGCCGTCGGCGTGCGGGAACAGCCAGGCCCGCGCAGCGCCCAGCGCCAGCACCGCCAGTACGTAGATCGGGATGGTCGACCAAAACAGCGCCCACAGCGCTTTGCCCCAGCGGGCGAGAAACGGCCGTTCGTCGCTCTGCGCCGTCATCACCGGCGGCTGCGGCGCGGCGGGCTGCGGGTCCTGGGCGGTTACGCGCTGCACCAGCCAGGCGATGCCCAGCACCATCACCACGCCCGCTACCAGGCGGATGGCGGCGAATGGCCAACCGAGCACAAATCCCATAAACACCAGCGTCGCCGGATTCAATACCGGGTTGGCGAGCCAAAAGGCCAGCGCGGCGCCGCTGGACACCGACTGGCGGCGCATGCCGGCGGCAACCGGTGCGGCGCAGCAGGTGCACATCATGCCCGGCAGCGCGATCAGCGCCCCCAGCACGGTGCCGGAAAAACGCCGGTGGCCGAGCGTGCGCGCCAGCCAGTCGCGCGGGATCAGCACCTGCACCAGCGAACCTAACAACACCCCGAGCAGCGCCGCCTTCCACACCGCGGTGAAGTAGACCAGCGCGTACTGCCAGGCCGCCAGCCAGGGGCTCGCGGCGCCGTCGGCCAGGATCGATTTGCCGATCGAGTGGCTGTCCGCCGCCACGAAGGCCTTGCCATAGTAAGGCTGCCATTTGACGTAGTAGAGGCCGACGGCTACCACCAGCAGAAACAGGATCGGTTTCCACAGCGGCCAGGCGCGTGGGGCGGGTTCAGGGGCGTTCAGAGGTTGCGGCATGGTAGCGGCCAGAGTGAGTCAACAGAGGCGCCAGCATAGCGCGCCGTCGCCGCCCGTGCACGCCTGGGCTGTCCTAAATAGTTCATCTGTTCGCCACCGAGGCGTAACGCGATTGTCATCTGCGCCCGGCACCATGATGCCAACGTGAAAACCACAGGGTAGACGCCCGATGAAACGCACCGCTTCCGCCTTCATCGCACAGCCATCGGTATGACGAGGTTTTTATTATGATGGAGTTATCTAGACATCCGACCACTTACCCCACCCGCTATCAGCAGATCGCCGCGCAGCTGGAACAGGAGCTGCGCACGCAGTACCGCTGCGGCGACTACCTGCCTTCGGAACAGCAGCTGGCCGAGCGTTACCAGGTCAATCGCCACACCCTGCGCCGCGCGGTGGATCAGTTGGTGGAGCGCGGCTGGCTGCAGCGCCGCCACGGCGTCGGCATCCTGGTGTTGATGCGGCCTTACGACTACCCGCTGCACGCCAATACCCGCTTCAGCCAGAACCTGTTCGAGCAGGGCAGCCATCCCACCAGTGAGCGCTTACTCGCTGTCTTGCGCCCGTGCAATGGGCATGTCGCCAGCGCACTCTCGCGTGAAGAAGGCGAAATGGTGATCCACCTGCGCACCCTGCGCCGGGTCAACGGCGTACCGATGAGCGTGATCGACCACTATCTGCCCGATCTGGACTGGTGGCCGGCGCTGCAGCAGTTCCACAGCGGTTCGCTGCACCAGTTTATCGAACAGCACCTCCAGCAGCCGCTGACCCGCCGCCAGACGCGCATCAGCGCGCGCCGCGCGCAGGCCAAAGAGAGCCGGCTGCTGGAGATCGCCACCCACGCGCCGCTGCTGTGCGTGCGCACCCTTAACGTCCGCAGCGGCGGCGAAGACGTGGCGGAATACTCCGTCAGCCTGGCCCGCGCCGACATGATTGAACTGACGATGGAGCACTGAATGCAAGCCTTAGAGTCGAGACAACGCTGGATGTCGGTGCTGGCGCACAGCCGGCCCGAGCAGCTGCGCAGCCACTGGCAGGCGCTGAACCTCAGCCCGGGTTACCGCAGCATCCGCGCGCCGGAAATCGGCCTGGCCCAGCTGCAGGGGCGCATGGGCGCCACCGGCCGCCGCTTCGTGTTGGGGGACATGACGGTCACCCGCGCGGTGGTGCAGCTGGACAACGGCGGCTACGGCTACAGCTATATCGCCGGGCGCGACAAGGCGCACGCCGAGCTGTGCGCGCTGGCCGATGCGCTGCTGCAACAGCCGGAACACGGCGAACGCCTGCAACAACAGCTGATCGCGCCGCTGGCCGCGCTGCAGCACGAACAGCGCCAGCTGCGCGCCCGGGCGATCGCCGCCAGCCGGGTGGACTTCTTTACGCTGGTGCGAGGGGATTAAGCCATGAGTTTATTGACCGGTTTTGAACAACCGATAGATCAATCGCAGCACGCTTTTCGTTTGATTCTTAAAGCCTTGAGCGAACCGGGCCACCGGGTGACGCTGCCGGCCGGCCCGGCCTGGGCGCCGCTGAACGCCGCCAGCACCGCCGCGCTGCTGACGCTGGCCGATCAGGAAACGCCGCTGCAGCTGTGTGCGGCGCTCAAAAGTGAGCAAGTGCTAACAAACATTCGTTTTCACAGCGGCGCGCCGCTGGCCACCGCGGCGCAGGAGGTCTGTTTTGCCCTGTTCGATGAGCAGCTGCAGGCCGCCGATCTGCAGGCGTTGCCGCACGGCACGGAAATCTCGCCGGAATGCGGCGCCACGGTGGTGGTGCAGCTTGCTGAGCTGGAGAACGGCGCCGCGCTGCGCCTGACCGGCCCCGGCATCGAGAGCCAACGCCTGATTGCGCCGCGCCTGCCGCCGGCGCTGCTCGATTACCTGGTCAACCGCCCACAGCGCTTCCCGCTGGGGCTGGATATTTTGCTGACCTGCGGCGATCGCCTGCTGGCGATCCCGCGGACCACCCGCGTGGAGGTGTGCTGATGTACGTAGCGGTAAAAGGGGGCGAAAAAGCCATTGAGGCCGCCCATCAGCTGCAGGAACAGCTGCGGCGCGGCGACGACGCGCTGCCGGCGCTCGGCGCGGAACAAATCGAACAGCAGCTGGGGCTGGCGGTGGATCGGGTGATGACCGAAGGCGGCATCTACGATCGCGAGCTGGCGGCGCTGGCCATCAAACAGGCCAGCGGCGATCTGGTGGAGGCGATCTTCCTGCTGCGCGCCTACCGCACCACCCTGCCGCGCCTGGCGGTCAGCGAGCCGCTGGCCAGCAAAAACATGCGGCTGGAGCGGCGCATCTCGGCGGTTTACAAGGACTTGCCCGGCGGGCAGGTGCTGGGGCCGACCTACGACTACACCCACCGGCTGCTGGACTTCGCGCTGCTGGCGGAAGGCGAGGCGCCGCGCGCGCCGCAGGCCGACGAACCGCTGCCGGACAACTGCAGCCACGTGTTCGATCTGTTGTGTCGCCAGCAGCTGGCGCGGGAGGAACAGGACGACGGCAGCGCGCCGGACGACATCACCCGCAATCCGCCGGTTTACCCCTGCTCGCGCTCGGCGCGCCTGCAGCAGCTGGTGCGCGGCGACGAAGGTTTTCTGCTGGCGCTCGGCTACGCCACCCAGCGCGGCTACGGCCGCAACCACCCGTTCGCCGGCGAGATCCGCACCGGCCACGTTTCGGTGGAGATCGTGCCTGAAGAGCTCGGCTTCGCCATCGATATCGGCGAAATCCTGCTGACCGAGTGCGAAATGGTCAACGGCTTCGTCGATCCCAAGGACCATCCGCCGCACTTCACCCGCGGTTACGGGCTGGTGTTCGGCCGCGCCGAACGCAAGGCGATGGCGATGGCGTTGGTGGATCGCGCATTGCAGAGCCCGGACTACGGCGAAGGCGTCGCCGGCCCGGCGCAGGACGAAGAGTTCGTGCTGGCCCACGCCGACAACGTCGAGGCCGCCGGCTTCGTCTCCCATCTCAAGCTGCCGCACTACGTCGACTTCCAGGCCGAACTGGAGCTGCTCAAGCGGCTGCGGCAGGAATACAGCGAGCGTCAGGAGGCCCGCGATGAGTGAAGTATTGACCGGCTATAACCTCGGTTATCTGGACGAACAGACCAAGCGCATGATCCGCCGCGCCATCCTGAAGGCGGTGGCGATCCCCGGCTACCAGGTGCCGTTCGGCGGCCGCGAGATGCCGATGCCCTACGGCTGGGGCACCGGCGGCATTCAGCTCACCGCCAGCGTCATCGGCCGCGCTGACGTGCTGAAGGTGATCGACCAGGGCGCCGACGACACCACCAACGCGGTGTCGATCCGTCGCTTCTTCCAGCGCGTCGCCGGGGTGGCCACCACCGAACGCACGCCGGAGGCTACGCTGATCCAAACCCGTCACCGCATTCCGGAAACCGCGCTGCGCGAAGACCAGATCCTGATCTATCAGGTGCCGATCCCGGAGCCGCTGCGCTTTATCGAACCGCGCGAAACCGAGACCCGCAAGATGCACGCGCTGGAGGAGTACGGCGTGATGCAGGTGAAGCTGTACGAAGACATCGCGCGCTACGGCCATATCGCCACCACCTACGCCTACCCGGTAAAGGTCAACGATCGCTACGTGATGGATCCGTCGCCGATCCCGAAATTCGACAACCCGAAAATGCACATGATGCCAGCGCTGCAGCTGTTCGGCGCCGGGCGCGAGAAACGCATCTACGCCCTGCCGCCGTTCACCAAGGTGGAGAGCCTGGACTTCGACGACCATCCGTTCAGCGTGCAGCAGTGGGACGAACCCTGCGCGCTGTGCGGTTCGCGCCACAGCTATCTCGACGAGGTGGTGCTCGACGATCGGGGCAACCGCATGTTCGTCTGTTCGGACACCGACTACTGCCGGCAGCAGCTGGCGCAATCTTCGCAAGAGGCGCAGCACTGATGACTTCCACCCCTTTGAGCACCACCCCGCTGCTGTCGGTGAACCGGCTCACCCACCTGTACGCCCCCGGCAAGGGCTTCAGCGACGTGTCGTTCGACATCTACCCCGGTGAAGTGCTGGGCATCGTCGGCGAATCCGGCTCCGGCAAAACCACGCTGCTGAAGTCGATCTCGGCGCGGCTGGCGCCGCAGCGCGGGCAGATCCTTTACCGCCCGCAGGCGGGCCAGGAACAGGATCTGTACGCCATGGCGGAGAGCGATCGCCGCCGCCTGCTGCGCACCGACTGGGGCGTGGTGCACCAGCACCCGCTCGACGGGCTGCGGCCGCAGGTCTCCGCCGGCGGCAACATCGGCGAGCGGCTGATGGCCATCGGCCAGCGCCACTATGGCGACATTCGCCGCCAGGCCGGCCAGTGGCTGGAAGACGTCGAAATCCCGCTGTCGCGCCTCGACGATCTGCCTACCACCTTCTCCGGCGGCATGCAGCAGCGGCTGCAGATCGCCCGCAATCTGGTCACCCACCCCAAGCTGGTGTTTATGGATGAGCCGACCGGCGGGCTGGACGTGTCGGTGCAGGCGCGCCTGCTCGATCTGCTGCGCAACCTGGTGGTGGAGATGCAGCTGGCGGCGGTGATCGTCACTCACGATCTCGGCGTGGCGCGGCTGCTGGCCCACCGCCTGCTGGTGATGAAACAGGGTGAAGTGGTGGAGAGCGGCCTGACCGATCGGGTGCTCGACGATCCGCACCATCCTTACACCCAGCTGCTGGTTTCTTCGGTGCTGTCGTAACCCAAGGCGATAACAGATGACTATGCAAATCCGAGTTGAACATCTCAGTAAAACCTTTGTGCTGCATCAGCAGTACGGCACCCGCCTGCCGGTGCTGCACGACGCCAACCTGACGGTCCACGGCGGCGAATGCGTGGTGCTGCACGGCCACTCCGGCAGCGGCAAATCCACCCTGCTGCGTTCGCTGTACGCCAACTACCTGCCGGACAGCGGCCATATCTGGATCAACCACCAGGGCGACTGGCTGGACATGGTCAGCGCCGACGCGCGCCAGATTCTGGCGGTGCGCCGCCATACGCTGGGCTGGGTCAGCCAGTTCCTGCGGGTGATCCCGCGCATCAGCGCGCTGGAGGTGGTGATGCAGCCGCTGCTGGAACAGGGCGTCGAGCGCGCCGAGTGCCGCGACCGCGCCGAAGCGCTGCTCGCTGCGCTCAACGTGCCGCCGCGCCTGTGGCCGCTGGCGCCGTCCACCTTCTCCGGCGGCGAGCAGCAGCGGGTGAACATCGCGCGCGGCTTTATCGTCGATTACCCCATTCTGTTGCTGGATGAACCGACCGCCTCGCTCGACAGCCGCAACAGCGCGGCGGTGGTGCAGCTTATCGAACGCGCCAAGGCGCGCGGCGCGGCGATCGTCGGCATTTTTCATGATGAAGGCGTCCGCCGACAGGTCGCCGACCGGCTTTATGACATGCAGGCGCCGCAGGCGCTGGAGGCCCTCTGATGATCGTCAATAACGTTAAGCTGGTGCTGGATGACCAGGTGGTGCAAGGCTCGCTGGAGATGCAGGACGGCGTGATCCGCAGCTTCGCCGACGGCCCGAGCCGGCTGCCGCAGGCGCTGGACGGCGACGGCGGCTGGCTGCTGCCGGGGCTGATCGAGCTGCATACCGACAACCTGGACAAGTTCTTCACCCCGCGCCCGAACGTCGACTGGCCGGCCCATTCGGCGATGAGCAGCCACGATGCGCTGATGGTGGCCAACGGCATCACCACGGTGCTGGACGCGGTGGCGATCGGCGACGTGCGCGACGGCGGCCACCGGCTGGAAAACCTGCAGAAGATGATCGACGCGGTGATCCACAGCCAGCGCGCCGGGGTGAACCGCGCCGAGCACCGGCTGCATCTGCGCTGCGAGCTGCCGCACGAGAGCACGCTGCCGCTGTTCGAACAGCTGATGGACAAGCCAGGCGTGTCGCTGGTGTCGCTGATGGACCATTCGCCGGGCCAGCGCCAGTTCGCCTCGCGCGAAAAGTACCGCGAATATTATCAGGGCAAATACCACCTCAACGACCAGCAGATGAGCGAGTACGAGGAGCAGCAGGTCGCCCTGTCCGCCCGCTGGGCCGCGCCGAACCGCGAGGCGATCGCCGCCCACTGCCGCGCGCGCCGCATCTCGCTGGCCAGCCATGACGACGCCACCGCCGCGCACGTGGCCGAATCCTGCGCGCTGGGCAGCGCGATCGCCGAGTTCCCCACCACCGAGGCGGCCGCCCGCGCTTCGCACCAGCAGGGCCTGCAGGTGCTGATGGGCGCGCCGAACATCGTGCGCGGCGGCTCCCACTCCGGCAACGTGGCGGCGCACCACCTGGCGGCGCTGGGGGTGCTGGACATTCTCTCTTCCGATTATTACCCGGCCAGCCTGCTGGATGCGGCGTTTCGCCTCGCGGCGGACGAACGCAACGCCTACGATCTGCCCCAGGCGGTGCGCATGATCACCCGCAACCCGGCGCGGGCGCTGGATCTGCAGGATCGCGGCACCCTCGCCGAAGGGCTGCGGGCGGATCTGGTGCTGGCGCGGCCGCACGGCGAGCACGTTTATGTGCAGAATGTTTGGCGCCAGGGCAGGCAGGTGTTCTGATGGCGCGGCTCATCTATCTGATGGGGCCTTCCGGCGCAGGCAAGGACAGCCTGCTGGCCGCGCTGCGGGCCGACGCCGACCGCGCGCCGCTGGTGGCGCACCGTTACATCACCCGGCCGGCGGACGCCGGCTGCGAGAATCACATCGCGCTGAGCGAACCGGAATTTCTGCGCCGCCGCGCCAAGGGGCTGTTCGCGCTCGACTGGCAGGCCCACCAGCAGCGCTACGCGTTCGGGATCGAAGTGGATCTTTGGCTGCTGCAGGGGATCGACGTGGCGGTCAACGGTTCGCGCGCCCACCTGCCGCAGGCGCAGCAGCGCTACGGTGCGCAGCTGCTGCCGGTATGCCTGCAGGTCAACGCCGCGATCCTGCGCCGGCGCCTGCAGGATCGGGGGCGGGAAAGCGCTGAACAGATCGAGCAGCGGCTGGCGCGGGCGGCGGAATATCAGCAGAGTCTGCCCGCCGGCTGCCGGGTGCTGCACAACGACGGCCCACTCGACGATACCCTGGCGGCGCTGCTGGCGCTGCTGCCAACCGCCACCCGACAAGCTCAGGATGCGACGCCATGAACGACTTTGCCCAGCCGAAAATCGGCGACAACGTGACCCTTAACCGCACCCGGCTCGGCCAGTATGTGCATCTGGCCGACGATGCGATCCTGGAAGAGGTGGAGATGGGAGACTACTCCTACACCGCCGGGCACAACCAGATCTTTTACGCCACAATCGGCAAGTTCGTCTCCATCGCCTCCTATGCGCGCATCAATCCCGGCAACCACCCGACCTACCAGCGCATTGCGCAGCACCACTTCACCTATCGCGCTTCCGAATACGGGCTGGGGGAAGACGACACGGCGTTCTTCGACTGGCGGCGCGAGCACCACGTCACCGTCGGCCACGACGTGTGGATCGGCCATAACGCCATTCTGATGCCGGGCGTCAGCGTCGGCAACGGCGCGGTGATCGGCAGCGCGGCGGTGGTTACCAAGGACGTGGAGCCTTACAGCATCGTCGTCGGCGTGGCGGCCAAAAAGATCGGCATGCGCTTCGACGATGCGCTGATCGAGCGTATCGAACGCAGCCAGTGGTGGCACTGGGATCACGCTACGCTGCAGGCGCGGCTGGCGGATTTTCGCGACATCCACCGCTTTGCGCAGAAGTACCTTTAATGGAGAGGGAAGCGATGCAACTGACCTTTCTCGGCACCGGCGGCGCGCAGCAGGTGCCGGTGTTCGGCTGCGACTGCCTGAGCTGCCAACGGGCGCGGCGCGAGCCGGCATTTCGGCGGCGCGCGTGCAGCGCCATGCTTAACTATCAGGGAGAAACGACCTTATTGGATGCGGGATTGCCGGCTTTGGAGCGGCGATTTTCGGCGGGGCAAATTCAACGTTTTTTACTGACACATTACCACATGGATCACGTTCAGGGGTTATTTCCTTTGCGTTGGGGGTGCGGAAATTCCATTCCGGTGTATGGCCCGCCGGATGAACAGGGCTGCGACGACCTGTTCAAACACCCCGGTATTCTGACGTTTCAGCCGCCGCTGGCGCCTTTTGTTCCCGTCGAGCTCGGCGGCATGCGTATCACCCCGCTGCCGCTGCAACACTCCAAACTGACCCACGGCTATCTGATCCAGGCGGCGGGCGCTGCGCTGGCCTACCTGACCGACACCGTCGGCCTGCCGCCAGCCACCGCCGACTATCTGCAGAACGTGGCGCTGGATCTGCTGGTGCTCGATTGCAGCCTGCCGCCTCAGCCGCAGGCGCCGCGTAACCACAATGACCTGACCCGCGCGCAGGAGACGCAGCGGTTGCTGCAGCCCAAACGCACGCTGCTGACGCACATCAGCCATCATCTCGATCGGTGGCTGCTGGACAATGAACTGCCCGCCGGGCTGGAGCTGGCGTTCGATCACCTCAGCGTGAGCCTCGGTAGCAGTGCAGCCGATCCGACTCCAGCACCCTGACCCCTTCGCCCGGCGTGAACGCCTGCTGCAGCAGCGTCTGCGCCACGTCTTTGGCGGAGACGGCGCGCCATTTGCCGGGCAACAGCCTGAACAGCGGCAGCGTGAGGCGCTCCATCAGGCGCGGCGCAGGGCGCTCCCCTACCAGCATGGAAGGCCGCACCAGCGTCAGGCGCGGCCAGCGCTGTTCGCGCAGCGCTTGCTCCATTTCGCCTTTGGTGCGGTTATACAGGAAGGTGGAATCCGCGTTGGCGCCCAACGCACTCACCACCAGACAGTGCTGTGCCCCCAACCGGCGGCCGGTCAGCGCGCTCTCCACCACCAGTTGGTAATCGACGTAGCGGAAGGCATCGGCGCTGCCCGCCGCCTGGCGGGTGGTGCCCAGGCAGCAGAACACCAGATCGACCGGCTGCTGCAGGCCGCTCAGCAGCTCGAACAGCGCATCGCCGACCGGGTTGGTCAGCTTGCCGTGCGGCGGCAGCGGCGCACGCGTCGGCGCCACGATGGCCGTTATCTGCGGATCGCTTTGCAACCGCTGCAGCAACTCGCGCCCCACCAGCCCGGTTGCGCCGACTAACAGTGCTCGCGCCATGCAATCTCCCGTTGTAATCAATACGTCGACTTAAAGTATAGACCGCGCCCAGTGCAGCTTCTTGCCGAAGCCGAGGGTGTTGTCGGTCATCTTCACCTCGTGCAGATCCAGCCGCCAAACCGAAGCCTTCATCGCCCTGGCGATCGGGAAGCGCTTGCAGTAACGCGCGCGCGCCGCCTCGGCTTCTTCACCGCTCAGCAGCACCGCCTCGGCGCGGTATTGCACGCCGCGGATCAGCGCGATGCTTTTCGGTTTCGGCGCGATGGTGCCGACCACCCGGCCGTTGTTCAGCATCAGCCCGCCGTGGCGGGTGTGCGGTTCGGTCATCAGCCACAGCGCCATCGTCGCGGCGTCGAACACGTAAAAACAGTTGGCGCACCACATGTCGAGGCCGTCGCCGGCGCACAGCGTTAAGACATGTTGCTTGCCGATGAAATCCGCAATCTGTTGCCGTTGTTCTGAGGTATTCAAGGTTACTCGCCTCCCGGTTCACTCACTTCATCTTACCCTGCGTTGTTGAGGCGAGTCACAAATAACGATAATCATCAAAAATCACACATGAATATAAACACAACAATAATGAATTTTTATTTATTTTTGCATAAAGCAGATTGATAACATAAAAAACACAAAGCGGATTTATTTGATCGTTATGCAGCCGGTTATTTGACCGCTTTTTTTATTCCTTTCCGAGCGCCATTGAAATTAAGCGCTTAAGGGCCGCGAGCATTAGCAATTCATTTACATGCCAACCTCTGGACCCGGATGATACTTATGCAATTCATTGCATAACAGGTGAATAGTTATTTATAAACACCGGCATTTATGTGACTTTCATCACGATTTTTAGCCCATCTTGCGTTAAAATAGCGCCATCTTTTCACTCAGCAAGGTGGATTAGAAAATGGAAAACAATAACCGAAAAATGGCGCACATCAGGCGCACAACCCATATTATGATGATGGCTCATCGCAGCTGCTTTAGTTTCGCATTCTTCAACTACAGATAACCCTCCCCCTCGCTCTTACGCCGTTGATAAGAGTGTCATTGCGTTTTATTTATTCTCCGCACGCCGGTGATAATATCTCTTTCTCGCTAACCGGGAAGGACACGCAATTCATTTTTAATTTCGGCCAAGCGCATCCAAGCTAAATAAAACAGCGAACACAGTTAATGCCTTTCGGCATCACTGGGTTCTCGCACACCTTTATTTTCGTGAAGGCGTTAACGGCAAATGGAATTATTTGCCGGCGGAATGCCTTTGCCTGAAGAATGAGAAAAATGAAAAAATTAAAAATTGCCGCCAACACCCAAACCCTCGGCTGCTTTGAAACCGAACGCGACATCGTCGATGTGCACCACAGCGATTTCAATGACGTCGCCGCCATCGTGCTATCGGTAGAAGACGTCGCGCAAGGCATGGTGGCGCGCATCGAAGAGCACGGCCTGAACATTCCGCTGTTCGTCGCCGTCTGCTGCGAAGAAGAGCTGGATAACGCCGTCTTGCCGGCGCTGCACGGTGTGTTTGAGCTGTGCGGCAAGAATACCCAGTTCTACGGCAAACAGCTGGAGGCCGCCGCCGCCAAGTATGAAAGCGAGCTGCTGCCGCCGTTCTTCAACACGCTGACGCAATACGTAGAAATGGGCAACGCCACCTTCGCCTGCCCCGGCCACCAGGGCGGCGAGTTCTTCCGCAAACACCCAGCGGGCCGCCAGTTCTTCGACTTCTACGGCGAAACGCTTTTCCGCTCCGACATGTGCAACGCCGACGTCAAACTGGGCGATCTGTTGATCCACGAAGGCGCGCCTTGCGCGGCACAGCAGCACGCCGCCAAGGTGTTCAACGCCGACAAGACCTACTTCGTGCTCAACGGCACCTCGGCCTCGAACAAGGTGGCGACCAATGCCCTGCTGACGCGCGGCGATCTGGTGCTGTTTGACCGCAACAACCATAAATCCAACCACCACGGCGCGTTGATCCAGGCCGGCGCCACGCCGGTGTATCTGGAAACTGCCCGCAACCCGTTCGGCTTTATCGGCGGCATCGACGCGCACTGCTTCGACGAACGCTACCTGCGCCAGCAGATCCGCGAAGTGGCGCCGGAACGCGCCAACGAAGCCCGCCCGTTCCGCCTCGCGATCATCCAGCTCGGCACCTACGACGGCACCATCTACAACGCCCGTCAGGTGGTCGACAAGATTGGCCACCTGTGCGATTACATCCTGTTCGACTCCGCTTGGGTGGGTTATGAGCAGTTCATTCCGATGATGAAAGACTGCTCGCCGCTGCTGCTGGAGCTGAACGAGAACGATCCCGGCATCATCGTCACCCAGTCAGTGCACAAACAGCAGGCCGGCTTCTCGCAAACCTCGCAGATCCACAAAAAAGACAAGCATATCAAGGGGCAGAGCCGCTACTGCAACCACAAGCGCTTCAACAACGCCTTTATGCTGCACGCCTCCACCAGCCCGTTCTATCCGCTGTTCGCCGCGCTGGACGTCAACGCCAAGATGCACGAGGGCAAGAGCGGCCAGCGCCTGTGGCAAGAATGTGTGCGCGTGGGCATCGAAGCGCGCAAAATGCTGCTGGATACCTGCACGATGATCAAACCGTTCGTGCCGGATCAGATCGACGGCAAGCCGTGGCAGGCCTATGACACCGCGGCGATGGCCAACGATCTGCGCTTCTTCAACTTCGTGCCCGGCGAGAAGTGGCACGCCTTTGAGGGCTATGCCGAGTCGCAGTACTTCGTCGATCCGTGCAAACTGCTGCTCACTACGCCGGGTATCGATACCGCGACCGGCAGCTACAGCGAGTTCGGCATCCCGGCGACCATTCTGGCCAACTACCTGCGCGAAAACGGCATCGTGCCGGAAAAATGCGATCTCAACTCGATCCTGTTCCTGCTGACGCCGGCGGAAGACATCGCCAAGATGCAGCACCTGGTGGCCCTGATCGCCCGCTTCGAGAAGCACATCGAGCAAAACTCCCTGCTCAGCGAGGTGCTGCCTGCGGTCTATAAAAACCACCAGCAGCGCTACAAAAACTACACCATCCGCCAGCTGTGCCAGGAAATGCACGACCTTTACGTCAGCTATGACGTTAAAGAACTGCAAAAAGAGATGTTCCGCAAAAGTTATTTCCCGCGCGTGGTAATGAATCCGCAGGATGCCAATACCGAGTTCGTGCGCGGCAATGTGGAATTGGTGTCGCTGGCCAAGGCCGAGGGCCGCATCGCCGCCGAGGGCGCCCTGCCTTACCCACCAGGCGTGCTGTGCGTCGTGCCCGGTGAAATTTGGGGCGGCGCCGCGCAGCGTTATTTCCTGGCACTGGAAGAAGGCATCAATTTATTGCCAGGATTCGCGCCGGAATTACAGGGCGTTTATATCCAACAGGATGAGGACGGCTGGAACCGTGCTTACGGCTACGTCATGAAAAATTAATCACCTTACGGGGCGGCGATGATTCCCGCCGCCCGGATCGCATCCTAAAAGAGAAAATGATCATGAGTAAGTCCAATAATAAAATGGGGGTCGTGCAATTAACGATCCTGACCGCCGTGAATATGATGGGTTCCGGCATAATTATGCTGCCGACCAAGCTGGCCGAAGTGGGCACGATTTCGATCGTTTCCTGGCTGGTGACCGCTGTCGGCTCGATGGCGCTGGCCTACGCCTTCGCCAAATGCGGCATGTTCAGCCGTAAATCCGGCGGCATGGGCGGCTACGCCGAATACGCCTTCGGTAAATCCGGCAACTTCATGGCGAACTACACCTACGGCGTTTCGCTGCTGATCGCCAACATCGCCATCGCCATTTCCGCCGTCGGCTACGGCACCGAGCTGTTCGACACCACGCTCAGCCCGCTCGGGATCTGTATCGCCACCATCGGCGTGCTGTGGCTGGCGACCGTCGCCAACTTCGGTGGCGCGCGCATCACCGGCAAAATCAGCGGCATCACCGTCTGGGGCGTGATCATTCCGGTGGTGGGCATCTCGGTCATCGGCTGGTACTGGTTCAGCGGCAGCGCCTACGTCGCCGCCTGGAACCCGCATCAGGTACCGGCCTTCGAAGCCATCGGCGCCTCGATCTCAATGACCCTGTGGGCGTTCCTGGGGCTGGAATCCGCCTGCGCCAACACCGACGTGGTGGAAAACCCGGAGCGCAACGTGCCGATCGCCGTACTGGGCGGCACCCTCAGCGCGGCGGTGATCTATATCATTTCGACCAACGTGATCGCCGGCATCGTGCCGAACATGGATCTGGCCAACTCCACCGCCCCGTTCGGGCTGGCGTTCTCCCACATGTTCAACCCGACGGTCGGCAAGATCATCATGGCGTTGATGGTCATGTCCTGCGTCGGCTCGCTGCTCGGCTGGCAGTTCACCATCGCTCAGGTGTTCAAATCCTCCGCCGACAGCGGCTTCTTCCCGAAAATTTTCTCCAAGCTGAGCAAGGCCGACGCGCCGGTTAAAGGCATGCTGACCATCGTCGTCATCCAGAGTGGTTTGTCTCTGATGACCATCAGCCCGTCGCTGAACAAGCAGTTCAACGTGCTGGTGAACCTGGCGGTGGTGACCAACATCATCCCTTACATCCTGTCGATGGCGGCGCTGGTCATTATTCAGAAAGTGGCGAAGGTGCCGGACAACAAGGCGCGCATCGCCAATATCATCGCCGGCATTGGCGCGCTGTACAGCTTCTATGCGCTCTACAGCTCCGGTGAAGAAGCGATGATGTGGGGCGCCATCGCCACCTTCCTCGGCTGGACGCTGTACGGCATCGTCTCGCCGCGCTTCGAGCTGGCGGGAAAAAAGGGGTAAAGCGGTAAGGCTCCGGCGGCCGGGGATGGGATTGTGATGGCGAACATGCCATCATACGCCGACCCTGGCCACCGAAACGGCGTACGATGACCGACACTACCCCCACTCCCTGGCACCTCTACATGCTGCGTTTACCGAGCGGCATGCTGTATACCGGCATCACCACCGACGTGGCGCGCCGACTGGCACAGCACCAAGCCGGCAAAGGCGCCAAGGCGCTGCGCGGTAAAGGGGAACTGACATTGGCGTTTCACTGCCAGGTGGGGGATCGCTCAACGGCGCTGAAGCTGGAATACCGCGTCAAACAGCTGAGCAAAATACAAAAAGAGCGGCTGGTGAATCACCCGCCGCTGTCGTTGGCGTATCTATTGCCGGTCGTTAAAAGCGATTAAACGGCGCCGAAAAAGCCACTTCGCCGCTGACGCCATTCAGGGCGTCTTCCGCCAGCGGATACACCTGGAACGCGCTTTCCGTGTCCGGCCAGCGGCAGTTCAGGCCATAGGTGGCGGCCGGTTTAAAGCCGAAGCGGCCGTAGTAGGCCGGATCGCCCAGCACCACCACCGCGGCGTAGCTGAATTCGTTCAGCGAATCCAGGCCTTCGTACACCAGCTTTTCAGCCAGCCCCTGGCGGCGCAGGCTTTCGTCTACCGCCAGCGGCGCCAGCGCCACCCATTGGCGGTCTTCGCCGGCCACGTCTACCGGGCTGAACGCGGCGTAACCCACTACCCCGCCTTCGTCGTCAGTGGCGACCACGCCCAGCGTCAGCAGGCCGTCTTCGCGCAGCTGCTGCACCAGATCGGCTTCGTCGTCGCGGCCAAAGGCGCGGCGCAGCAAGGTGTCGATGCCCGCCGCGTCTACCGGGATCTCTACGCGGATCAGCATGATACCGCCACACGGGAAGCCGACGCCGTGCCCTCCTGCAACCCTGCTTCGACAAAATCAGCCAACTGCAACAGCCCCATGCGCAGCGGCGCAGGCATGCTTTCCAGCTCGATGGCGTCCATCAAATTTTTCACATACAGGCCCAATTCGGTATCCCCTTCAATCTGCAGCCGACGCTGAAAGAACAGCGTATCCGGATCTTGCTTGCGCGCCGCGATCAGGATCAGATCGTTGGCGTCGCCGCTGAAGCTGACGTCCGCTTCGGCGTGCTGGCTGACCACCAGTTTGTCGTTTTCTACCGTCATAAACCATTGTAGCGCCAGATCGCGAACTTCGATCTTCAGCCAACGCGATTCGAGAAACTCCAGATCCCCATCCGCCAATGCCTGGCGGAACTGCCAGCTCAGCACCTGTTGCAGCAGCTGACGCTGCAGAGCGAACGGCGTGAATTTCAGCGGGATGCGCAGCAGCGACGGCCCCTGGCGCACAAGGCGTGCTCGTAGTTGTTCCAACACGGTCATCCACTCCTTTCAATACGGACTACCGCTATTTTGCCACACTGACGCGCGGCTTCAGCGGTCTATATCAACAAATAGTGCATTTCACCGCCATGTTTATCAATACGCCATAAGCTGCCTCAAATCAAAACCTGTGTGTGCCCCATTGCCTAAAATGACCTCCCCGATTCGCATTTGCCGGCGGAACACCGCCGCCGGCAACCTTTAAAGACAGCGTGCGCCCGGCCGGGCGCACGGCTAAGCCAGGATAAATCTATGGAGCTGCTTTGTCCCGCCGGCAACCTGCCGGCCCTGAAGGCCGCGGTGGATAACGGCGCCGATGCCGTTTACATCGGTCTGAAAGACGATACCAACGCGCGCCACTTCGCCGGCCTTAACTTCACCGAGAAAAAGCTGCAGGAAGCGGTCGATTACGTGCATCGCCACGGCCGCAAACTGCATATCGCCATCAACACCTTCGCCCATCCCGACGGCTACGCCCGCTGGCAGCGCGCGGTGGATATGGCCGCCCAACTGGGCGCCGACGCGTTGATTCTGGCGGATCTGGCGATGCTGGAATACGCCGCCCAGCGCTACCCGCAGCTGGAACGCCACGTTTCGGTGCAGGCTTCCGCCACCAATGAGGAGGCGATCCGTTTCTACCAGCGCAACTTCGAGGTCGGCCGGGTGGTGCTGCCGCGGGTGCTGTCGATGCACCAGGTGAAACAGCTGGCGCGCACCAGCCCGGTGCCGCTGGAAGTGTTCGCCTTCGGCAGCCTGTGCATCATGGCCGAAGGGCGCTGCTACCTCTCCTCCTACCTGACCGGCGAGTCGCCGAACACCGTCGGCGCCTGTTCGCCGGCGCGTTTCGTGCGCTGGCAGCAAACCGCACAGGGCATGGAGTCGCGCCTGAACGACGTGCTGATCGACCGCTACCAGGACCATGAAAACGCCGGTTACCCGACGCTGTGCAAGGGCCGCTATCTGGTGGACGACGTGCGCTACCACGCGCTGGAAGAGCCCACCAGCCTCAATACGTTGGAGCTGCTGCCGGAGCTGCTGGCCGCCAACATTGCCTCGGTGAAGATCGAAGGCCGCCAGCGCAGCCCGGCTTACGTCAGCCAGGTGGCACGCGTATGGCGCCAGGCGATCGACCGTTGCCAGGCCGATCCGGCCGCCTACCGCGCCGACGCCGCCTGGATGGAGACGCTGGGCGCGATGTCCGAGGGCACCCAGACCACGCTGGGCGCCTATCACCGCAAATGGCAGTAGCCGGAGGAAACATGAAATACGCACTGGGGCCGGTACTCTACTACTGGCCGAAAAACGACATCGCGGCGTTCTATCAGCAGGCGGCGGAGAGTAACGCCGACATCATTTACCTCGGCGAGAGCGTCTGCACCAAGCGGCGCGAGATGAAGGTCGGCGATTGGCTGGCGCTGGCGCGCGACATCGCCCGCAGCGGCAAGCAGGTGGTGATCTCCACTCTGGCGCTGCTGCAGGCGCCGTCCGAACTGAATGAGCTGAAACGCTATGTGGAGAACGGCGAGTTCCTGTTTGAAGCTAACGATCTGGGCGCAGTGAACATGGCGGCGGAACGCGGTCTGCCGTTCGTCGCCGGCCATGCGCTGAACTGCTACAACGCCTATACTCTGCGCCTGCTGCGCCGCCAGGGCATGATGCGCTGGTGCATGCCGGTCGAGCTGTCACGCGATTGGCTGGCCAATCTGCTGACGCAGTGCGACGAGCTGGGCTTCCGCCACGACTTCGAGGTGGAGGTGCTGAGCTACGGCCATCTGCCGCTGGCCTATTCGGCGCGCTGCTTCACCGCCCGCTCGGAAAACCGCGGCAAGGACGAGTGCGAAACCTGCTGCATCAAGTATCCGCAGGGTCGCATGATGCGCTCCCAGGAACAGCAGCAGGTGTTCGTACTCAACGGCATCCAGACCATGAGCGGTTACTGCTACAACCTCGGCAACGAGCTGCCAAGCATGCAGGGGCTGGTGGACATCGTGCGACTGTCGCCGCAGGGCGCCGAGACGCTGGCACAGATCGACGCCTTCCGCGCCAACGAGCGCGGCGAGCAGCCGCTGGCCTTGACCAACCACGTCGACTGCAACGGCTACTGGCGCCGCGTGGCGGGGTTGGAGTTGGTGGGGTGATCCTCGCTCCCCTCCTCACCGAGGGGAGTTTTCAATCAACTCGCCCGCCGTTTCCTGAACATCCCGCGCAGCGCCACGCTGTTGCGCAAGAAGCCGACACCGAAGCCCAGCAGGGTGTAGACCACGCCGAGCACCAGCATCATCACCACGTCGCCCCACACTTCATTCAGCGACAGCCCCATCTGGTTGACGCCGGCGATCGCCTTGGTGCCCCAGGTGGAGGGAATGCTGTACGAGATGGCGCGCACCCAGGCCGGCATCGACTGCAGCGGCCAGATGGTGCCGGACAGGTAGAAGACCGGCGTCGTGATGAACGCCAGCGTCAGGTAGATCATTTCGACGCTGCGCAGGCACTCGGTCACCAGCTTGCCCAGCCCCAGTACCGCCAGCAGGAACGGGAAGGTCAGCAGCAGCAGTTCGGCGATGTTCGCCGTCTGCCGATAGCCCAATACCCACGGCCACAGCACGAACAGCACGATCGACAGGAACAGCCAGATCGGCAGCAGCGCCGTCAGCCCGCCGAGGTGCGCCGCCAGCGGCGCTTTGCCGCCGGGCATGCTCTTCATGGCGATATTGACGCGGATACAGGCGATCAGCAGCGAGTGCTGCAACAGCATCACCAACAGGCCGGGGAAGATGATCGCCGCGAAGCTGATGCCGGGGTTAAACACGTCCAGCGTTTGCCCCAGTATCGGCGTCAGCAGTATCTGCGCCTGCCGTTCGCTGAAACCGCTGCGCAGCAGCAGCCCGTTGTTGTACTCCGTCAGCAGCTGCTGATAGGCCGCCACCACGTCCTGTTGGATCTGGCCGTTGGCCAGACGGTTGGTGGCGTCGCCGTACACCGGCACCACGATGTTCTGCCCGCTGAGGATCTTCTTCTCCAGATCCACCGGCATGATGATCACCGCAAACAGCTTGCGCCAGCTGAGATCGCGCTGTGCCTGTTCCAGGCTGTCGTAGGTTTCAATCGCTATCTTGGAGGTGGCGTCCAGTTGGCGGATCAGCTGGCGGCTGGCGGTGCTGTGGTCCTGATCGACCACCCCCACCGGCAGATCCCACACCGTGCGGTTGGCGTACACCAGGCTCATGATGCACAGCGACAGGATCAGCATCAGCCACACCGGCCGCTCCAGCATGCCGAGCAACACCTTAACGAAGGTTTGCCAATAGAGCTTCATCCGGCGTTCCCCTCTTTTGCCAGCCGCGCCGGCAGGCGATTGCGCACCAGCAGCGCGGCCACCAGCGGATAGACCGCCAGCAGCGCGCACACGCTGAAGATGGCGCTGGCGTGCACCTGCCGCAGGAACACGTCGAACATCGCGTACAGCGCGTGGGTCAGCGGTTCGATGTTGGAAATGATGCGCGCCGGCAGCGGCATCGACAGCTCAGGCACCGCCATGCCGGAGAAGGTCATCGCGATACTGACCAAAATACCAATCAGGCTGTAGGCGGTGATGGTGCTGCCGGTAAAGGTGTACAGCAGCAGGCCGATGCTCTGAGCCGCCATCACGTAGAACAGGCCGATCATCAGCATAAACAGCGGATTGCCGCTGACGCGGGCGTCAAAGATACCCACCAGCGCCGCGATCTCCACCATCAGCAGGGTGGTGAAACACAGCGTGTACGGTGCCAGCTTGCCGAGCAGCGCCAGGCTGAACGGCTTGGCCTGCAGCAGCGACTTGCTGCGCGCCAGCACGTAGATCATGCAGGTCACCGCGAACAGCTGCAGCAGGTGGATGGTGGCGGCGAACTGCTGGTAATAGATATAGCTGCCGCTGGCGTTGAACAGGCTGCCGTAGGAGAGCGTCACGTCCGCCAACGGCGGCAGCGTTTTACCCATCTCGGTGGCGATGATGCTGCGGGTGCTGGCGTTGATTTCGTTCATCAGGCCGCCAAAGTCCTGGGTGGAGTACAGCCCGGCGCCGTAGAACAGCGCGTTGTAGTACATCACCACACTCGGCTGTTTGCCTGACAGCGCGTTAGCCTCAAAGTCCGGCGGGATATACAGCAACGCGTAATCCTGCGCGCTGCGCAGGCGGCTCAGCGACTCCGGCAGCCCGCCGCCATATGCCTCGACGTGGGCATGCGAACCGGCGTCCAGCCGCCGCGTCAGCGATTTGGACAGCGGGCTGTGATCGCTGTCCACCACCGAGACCGGCAGATCGAGCAGCGTGCCTTCGGAGAAGTTACTGCTGATCAGCGCAAATAGGATCAGCGGAAAGATCCAGCTCAGCCAGTGCACCACCGGGCTGCGAAAGGCGACGCGACACTCTTTGTCGAACGCGTGACTGAAGCAGCGCCAGCCGGCCCTTACTCTTTCCATTGCCATAAGGTGCTCATCCCCGGACGCAGGCCGTCCACCGGCTGTGACGGATACAGGCGCACTTCGAAGGTTTTCAGGTCGAAGTCGCCGGTGGCGCGGGTGGCGCGTTTGGTGGCGTAATCCCCCAGCGGCGCGATGTAGCGCACCTCGGTATCGATCATTTTGTCCTTCAGCGCCGGTACCCGCAGCGTGACCTTGTCGCCTTTGCGCACGTGGGCCAGGATGTCTTCACGCAGGTTAAACACGAAGTAGGCGTCCGGCACCCGGATCAACGTCACCAGCGGGCTGCCGGCGTTCAGCAATTCGCCCACTTCGGCCGGGATCGGCCCCACTTCGCCGTCCACCGGCGCTTTCACCTGCAGATCGTCGCTCTGCGCCTGGATCTGCAGCAGATTCTCTTCCGCCGCCCGCAGCGCCGCCGCATATTGCTGCCGCTGCTCGACGCGGTCGCCGTTAATGCCTTCATCCAGATTGGCCTTGGCGGCCTGTACCTGCTGGAAGGCGGTGTCGCGCGACCGGCGCGAAGCGTCCAGCTCGGACTTCGAGATATAGCCCTTGCCGGCCACGCTCAGGTTGCGGTTGTAGTCATTTTGCGCATTGCGGTACTGCGCCTCGGCCTGCGCCAGGTTGGCGCGCAGGTTGCGGATGCTCTCTTCACGGGTGCCGTGCAGCGACAGCTCGAGCTGCGCCTTGGCCTCGTCGCGCGTCGCCTGCGCGGAACGCAGCTGCGCCATCAGTTCGGGGCTATCGAGCTGAATGATCAGCTGACCGCTTTTCACGTCGTCGCCGCGTTCGATCAGGCGTTCAACGACCCGGCCTTTCGCCTTGGATGCGACGATCACTTCGGGGGCATCCACTTCACCCTGCAGCAACAGATCCTGATTGTGCGCGCGGAACAGGATCGCCAATGCGATCGCCGCCAACATCAGCAACAGGGTAAACAGCGTCTTTTTTTTCATTATGTCAGCTCCCGGAACGGTAAGCGGCGGGCGGGGATCATCATTTCCATGTCTCAAATTGCTCCAAAAAACACCATTGCTCTCATGAGGATATCACAAGCACATATCTCCTCTTTTATAACTATAAATTGGATTATGCTTTTAACACTAAAAAGCATCTTTTTTCGGCTTTTTGGTATGCAGACTCCTGCAATCGCCCTTTAAGCGATCCACTCTCTGATGGACGATGTCATGACTGAACACACTGCGGTACCGCTGTCGGTACTGGATTTATCGCCAATCCCGCAAGGGGCCAAAGCGCGCGACGCTTTCCACTGTTCGCTGGATTTGGCGCAGCACGCCGAACGCTGGGGCTACCAGCGCTACTGGCTGGCCGAGCACCACAACATGACCGGCATCGGTAGCGCCGCCACCTCAGTGCTGCTGGGCTATCTGGCCGCCGGCACCCAAAGCATTCGCCTCGGCTCCGGCGGTGTGATGCTGCCGAACCATGCGCCGCTGGTGATTGCCGAGCAGTTCGGCACGCTGGAGTCGCTCTACCCAGGGCGCATCGATTTGGGGTTGGGCCGAGCGCCCGGCACCGATCAGCGCACCATGATGGCGCTGCGCCGCCACCTGTCCGGCGACGTGGATACCTTCCCGCGCGACGTGCAGGAACTGCAAAACTATTTCTGCGATGCGCAGCCCGGCCAGCCGGTGCAGGCGGTGCCGGGCCAGGGGCTGCACGTGCCGCTCTGGCTGCTCGGTTCCAGCCTCTACAGCGCGCAGCTGGCGGCACAGCTCGGCCTGCCGTTCGCCTTCGCCTCGCACTTCGCCCCGGATATGCTGTTCCAGGCACTGCAGCTGTACCGCGAGAACTTCAAACCGTCCAAACAGCTGGCGCAGCCGCACGCCATGGTATGCGTCAACGTGATCGCCGCCGAGAGCGACAGCGATGCACGCTTCCTGTTCAGCTCGATGCAGCAGCAGTTCATCAATCTGCGCCGCGGTTCGCCCGGTCCGCTGCCGCCGCCAGTGGATAACATCCACGCGCTGTGGACCGCCGGTGAACAATACGGCGTCGAACAGGCGCTGCGGATGTCGATCGTCGGCGATGAAAAAACGGTGCGCCACGGGCTGCAAACGCTGCTGCGTGAAACCGATGCCGACGAGATCATGGTCAACGGCCAGATTTTCGATCACCAGGCACGGCTGCGTTCGTTCGAGATTGTTGCCGGCGTGAAGGGCGACATCGTGAAGGGATAAAAAGCGAAAAGGCGGTGGGGAACCCCACCGCCTCGGCGTTAACGCTGGATCAGGTAGCGGATGGTCGGCCCGTCCTGCTGGATATCCAGCACCTTATAGCCATGGTTGCGCGCATCGAGCGGGATGTTGTTGATCGACTGCGGGCAATCGCTGATCACTTCCAGGATCTCCCCCGGCTTCAGCTGCGGCATCGCCTCCAGCGTCGCCACTGCCGGGTACGGGCAAGGCTCGCCCAGCATGTCCAGCCGGTAGTCCGGCACTATCGTCGTCTCTTTCATGACATGCTCCTCAAGTTCACCACCTGCGCCTCAGGCCGGGCGCGGAAAAAGCGTTTCTCCCACCACAGCATGGCGGCGAAGGCCAGCGCCAGCAGCAGATAGGTCACCAGCAGGCCACCGACCGGGCCGAAGGTGTCGAGCAGGTTGATCTTGTCGTAGTCGGTCGCCAGCGCCGGTGCCAGATCGTCCCAGTAATAGGCCAGCAGCGTAGCGCCGATGATGTTGCCCAGCCCCACCCACCAGTAGTGTACCTGCCCTTCCACCGCGCGGTACATCCAGCCGGTCTCGCAACCGCCGGCCAGCACGATGCCGAAGCCGAACAGCAAGCCGCCCAGCACCGCATTCGGGCCGGCCCACATGATCTTCGGCGCCACGCCAAGCTGCACGTAGCTGAAGATGCCGATGGCGCTCACCGCCATGCCGATGATAATGGCTTTCGCCATGTGGGTGCGGCCGGTGATCCACAGATCGCGGAACGCCGAGGTAAAGCAGATCTGCGCGCGTTCGATCAGCAGACCGAAGCCGATACCGAACAGCATGGCGATGCCGAGCTTCGGCGCATCGAACAGCGTCCACAGCGACCAGGCCACCGCCAGGCCGAAGACCGCCATGCCCAGCCGGAAGCGGCGGCGCGCCTGCTCAGGTTTCTGCGTCAGCGGCGCGGCAGCCTTAACCTTTTGCAATTTGACCGGGATGCGGAACATCGGCAGCAGCGTGAATTTGGCGCCGAAGTAGGAGCCGGCGGCGGTCGCCAGCGCGAAGAACCAGGCGTGCAGCGAGAACTGCGGAATACCGGTGAAGAAGGCCGCCAGGTTACAGCCCATTGCCAGGCGCGCGCCGAAACCAGCGATGATGCCGCCCAGCAGTGCCTGCACGATGCGAATGCGGTGCTGCGGCTGGCGCAGCTTGATGTTGTTGGCCCACAGCGCGGCGGCGATGCAGCCGGCGAACATGCCGATGATCATGCGCCCGTCGATGCGTTCCAGCGGCGTGCCCTGCAGGCCGATAACCTTGAAATAGCCCCACTGCTCGGGGTGCAGGCCGAACCACTGCAGCACATGGCCGCCCCAGCGGGTGAATTCCCCGGTCACCGCCCAGAAGGTGCCGGTCATGCCGAAGTAGTAGGTAGAAAGGATCCCGGCAGCGATCACCGCCGGCAGCGGTGCCCAAAAGCGCACCAGGTATTGAGATTTGAACTGCTGCCAACTCATGGCATCTCCCGTGCATATCATCCATAAGAAAAAACCTTATGAATGATACGCCATTCAGGGGCATTTGACGGCAATTTTCAGGCATAAAAAAACCAGCCCGCAGGCTGGTTTTTCAGAGTGCTTCACCGCGGACGGTGAATCAGCGATTACGCGTCGCCGAAACGACGACGTGGTGCTGCCGGTGCGCTGTCATCACGGCGTGGCGCCGGCTTGCCGTCACGGTTGTAGTTACCGCCACGACGCTCGCCGCCGTTACCGCCTTCGCGACGTTCACCGAAGGAACGACGTGGGCCGCCTTCGCGACGTTCGCCGTTGAACGGACGGCCGTTACCGTTGCCACGACGCTCGCCACCGTTGCCACCGTCACGACGCTCGCGACGTTCGAACGGCTGTGCATCGCCCAACAGCTGCATGTTCATCGGCTTGTTCAGGATGCGAGTGCGAGTGAAGTGATTCAGGATCTCGCCCGGCATGCCTTTTGGCAGCTCGATGGTGGAGTGGGAAGCGAACAGCTTGATGTTACCGATGTAACGGCTGCTGATGTCGCCTTCGTTAGCGATAGCGCCAACGATGTGACGGACTTCAACGCCATCGTCACGGCCCACTTCGATACGGTACAGCTGCATTTCGCCAACGTCACGACGTTCACGACGCGGACGGTCGCCGTCACGGCTATCGCGGCTGTCGCGACGGTCGCCGCGGCGATCGTCACGGTCGTTGAACTCGCGGCGCTGGCGCGGTTTGAAGACCGGATCCGGCGGCAGGATCAGCGGACGTTCGCCCTGAGCCATTTTCAGCAGCGCTGCGGCCAGGGTTTCCATATCCAGCTCTTCTTCCGGCTGCAGTTTGGTCAGCAGTGCGCGGTACAGATCCAGATCGCTGCTTTCCAGCTGCTGCTGAACTTTCGCGGCGAACTTGGCCAGACGACGCTCGCCCAGCAGTTCTGCGTTTGGCAGCTCCACTTCAGGGATGGTCAGCTTCATGGTGCGTTCGATGTTGCGCAGCAGGCGGCGTTCGCGGTTTTCCACGAACAGCAGCGCACGGCCGGCGCGACCCGCACGGCCGGTACGGCCGATACGGTGAACGTAAGACTCGGAGTCCATCGGGATGTCATAGTTGACAACCAGGCTGATGCGCTCAACGTCCAGGCCACGGGCCGCAACGTCGGTCGCGATCAGGATATCCAGACGACCGTCTTTCAGGCGCTCCAGGGTCTGCTCACGCAGCGCCTGATTCATGTCGCCGTTCAGCGCGGCGCTGCTATAACCGCTGCGCTCCAGCGCTTCGGCCACTTCCAGGGTCGCGTTCTTGGTACGGACGAAGATGATCGCCGCGTCAAAGTCTTCGGCTTCCAGGAAACGCACCAGCGCTTCGTTTTTACGCATGCCGTAGACCGACCAGTAGCTCTGGCTGATGTCCGGACGGGTAGTCACGCTGGACTGGATGCGCACTTCCTGCGGCTCTTTCATGAAGCGGCGGGTAATGCGACGGATCGCTTCCGGCATGGTGGCGGAGAACAGCGCGGTCTGATGTTCTGCCGGGATCTCAGCCATGATGGTTTCTACGTCTTCGATAAAGCCCATGCGCAGCATTTCGTCGGCTTCATCCAGCACCAGACCGCTCAGATTAGAGAGGTTCAGGGTGCCGCGCTTCAGGTGGTCCAGCAGACGACCTGGGGTACCCACAACGATTTGCGGGCCCTGGCGCAGAGCGCGCAGCTGTACGTCGTAACGCTGGCCGCCGTACAGGGCTACCACGTTGACGCCGTTCATGTGTTTGGAGAAATCGGTCATCGCTTCGGCAACCTGAACCGCCAGTTCGCGGGTCGGTGCCAGCACCAGGATCTGAGGTGCTTTCAGGTCTGCCTGCAGGTTGTGCAGCAGCGGCAGCGAGAACGCTGCGGTTTTACCACTACCGGTCTGTGCCATGCCCAGCACGTCGCGGCCGTTCAACAGGTGAGGAATACACTCAGCCTGGATCGGAGATGGTTTTTCATAGCCCAGATCGTTCAGGGCGGAAATGATTGGAGCAGACAGCCCCAGATCAGCAAAAGAGGTTTCAAACTCAGTCGTCATGTACACGTGCCTCATTAATAATGGCAGCCAGTCTACATAACTCGTCGAGAAAATTTTCAGTCATTTTCATTGAAAAGTGTGAACCGGCTCAAATTAGATTATAAAACGAACAAAAAAGCCCTCGCCCGTTAAGGCGATAACTTTGGTTAAAAACCAATGTTCATCAGGCTGATAGGTGTTCGTCAGCTATTGCTGGTCCGATTCCGATAGGTCGTCTTGCTCTTGGCCCAAAAGCGCCAATTCCAACAATGCATAGCGGTGCTCAACGAAGTTGTGAACGTTGTTAGACACCGTCAGTTTGAACAGCGCCGAAGCGGTGTCCTTGTCCCCCAGACTCAGGTAGTGTTTACCCAAATAGAAGTCAGTTTCACTGAGATGCTCAGCGAGCGAAGTGTTATCCGTTGCATCTGCCTTGAGGCGTTCCATCAGCGTTTTTTCGCTGATCTTGCCCAGGTAGAATTCGACAATATTCCATCCCCATTGCCCTCTGTCCGATTTGTCATAGCGCTGCTGAAGCGCTACTTCGGCCTTCTTGGGATCGATTTCTCGCTCCACCAGATACAGCCATAACGAACGGAAGGGATCGTTTGGGTCGTCTTGATAAAACGCCTGCAGATCATCCTGCGCCAACGGGAAGCGGCCGCCATAATACAGTGCGATGCCCCGGTTTAAACGCGCGTAATTGTAAGTTGGATCAAGCTCTAGTACAGAATCAAACGCTTCATAGGCAGCATCAAAATTGCCTGCCTGCGTTAAGTAAATGCCCAGGTAGTTGAAAACTTCCGGCATGTCGGGACGTATCGCCAGCGCCTGCGAGAAATCATTGCGCGCTAATGCACGTAACCCGAGGCTATCATACAGCACACCGCGCTCATATAAAAGCTGTGCGCGTTCGTCATCCGTCAGTGCCCGGCTGGCAAGAATTTGTTCCATGCGCGCCAGGATCACTTCCTGCTGCAACGTAGGCTGCAACGGGATTGCCAAAACTTCGTCTTTACGCCAATCATGGTTGCTGCATCCTGCCAGCATGAGTGCTGTCGCAACGTAACACCAGCGCAAGAAAGGCTTCATTTCCCACTCCCGAAGACAAACATTGGATGAACGTCCTGTCCTCCGTTTGCTAAAACGCGGGTATCCTACCCGCGCGATACGAACAGCTCCCAACCCCATGGCGGGGAGCTGTAAAACTATCTATACAGTTATTCTGCTTCAGGCGCAGGTGAACCTGCTTCCGGCGCCATCGCTTCTTTGATGCTCAGACGCACGCGGCCCTGACGGTCAACTTCCAGTACCTTAACCGGCACTTCCTGACCCATCTGCAGATAGTCGGTCACTTTCTCAACGCGCTTGTCGGCGATCTGAGAAATGTGCACCAGACCTTCTTTACCACCGCCGATAGCGACGAATGCGCCGAAATCAACGATACGGGTCACTTTACCCTGGTAGATACGGCCCACTTCGATCTCTGCCGTGATCTCTTCGATACGACGGATAGCGAATTTCGCCTTCTCACCGTCGGTCGCAGCGATTTTAACTGTACCATCATCTTCAATTTCGATGGTAGTTCCAGTCTCTTCGGTCAGTGCGCGGATAACGGAACCGCCCTTCCCGATCACGTCTTTTATTTTATCCGGGTTGATGCGGATAGTATGAATACGCGGTGCGAATTCGGAGATATCGCCGCGTGGGGAGCTGATAGCCTGTTCCATCACGCCCAGGATGTGCAGACGCGCGCCCTTGGCCTGGTTCAGAGCCACCTGCATGATCTCGCGGGTGATGCCTTCGATTTTGATGTCCATCTGCAGCGCGGTGATACCGTCGCGGCTACCGGCCACTTTGAAGTCCATGTCGCCCAGGTGATCTTCGTCACCCAGAATGTCGGACAGAACCACAAAGTTATCGGCTTCTTTCACCAGGCCCATCGCGATGCCCGCAACGGCAGCCTTGATTGGCACACCGGCGTCCATCAGCGCCAGAGATGCGCCGCACACGGAAGCCATGGAAGAAGAACCGTTGGATTCGGTGATTTCAGACACGACGCGAACCGTGTACGGGAAATCTTCCGGTTTAGGCATCATAGCCAATACGCCGCGTTTCGCCAGGCGACCGTGACCGATTTCACGACGCTTAGGAGAACCGACCATGCCGGTTTCGCCTACGGAGTACGGAGGGAAGTTGTAGTGGAACAGGAAGCTGTCGGTCTTCTCGCCCATCAGCTCGTCCAGGTTCTGTGCGTCGCGCGCGGTACCCAGGGTCGCGGTAACCAGCGCCTGAGTTTCGCCACGGGTGAACAGCGCGGAACCATGGGTGCGCGGCAGTACGCCGGTGCGCACGTCCAGGCCACGGATCATGTCTTTTTCACGGCCGTCGATACGCGGCTCGCCACGCAGTACGCGGCTACGCACCACGTTCTTCTCGACGTTGCCCAGGATGTCCTGGATTTCGCCGGCGTCCAGCGTTTCGTCCTGCGCCAGCAGGGTTTCAACCACGCTGTCTTTGATCGCGTCAACCTGAGCGTAACGCTCTTGTTTTTCGGTGATGTGGTAAGCGTCGCCCAGGCGAGCTTCGGCCAGTTCAGCCACGCGCGCGTGCAGCGCTTCGTTGACCGCAGGGGCCTGCCAATCCCACTTCGGCTTGCCGGCTTCGGCAACCAGGGAGTTGATGTTTTCGATAACCACTTGCTGCTGGTCGTGGCCGAACACCACGGCGCCCAGCATCTGATCTTCGCTCAGCACTTCCGCTTCGGATTCAACCATCAGCACCGCGCCTGCAGTACCGGCAACCACCAGATCCAGACGGCTTTCTTTCAGCTCGTCAGTTGTCGGGTTCAGCACATACTGATCGTTGATGTAACCTACGCGCGCTGCGCCGATTGGGCCGTTGAACGGAATACCGGACAGGCTCAGGGCGGCAGAGGCGCCGATCATCGCGACGATGTCCGGGTTCACCTGCGGGTTAACGGAAACCACGGTCGCGATCACCTGAACTTCGTTCAGGAAGCTGTCCGGGAACAGTGGACGGATCGGACGGTCGATCAGACGGGAAGTCAGGGTCTCGCCTTCGCTCGGACGGCCTTCGCGACGGAAGAAGCTGCCCGGGATGCGGCCGGCGGCGTAAGTACGCTCTTGGTAGTTAACGGTCAGCGGGAAGAAGCTCTGGCCCGGCTTGGCTTTTTTCTGGCCAACGACGGTAACGAATACGGCGGTGTCATCCATGCTCACCATAACGGCGGCGGTGGCCTGACGAGCCATCATACCGGTTTCGATGGTGACGGTATGCTGGCCATACTGGAATTTGCGAATGATCGGTGTCAGCAAAATTATATCCTTGATTAGCGGCGCGCAATCGCATTGACGACTCGACACGCCTGTGACTCGATTTGCCTTCTCACTACATCCTCGCGACTAATGACAATCCTTATCTCAGGCAGGAGATAAAGCCTCTCATTAGCCGCGCGAACCTCTGTAACGGAAGAACCTGTTTGGAAACATCAGTAATACATTAACCTGATTTGCTTATGCTTCCTAGAAGAAAGGGGCCAAAATAGGCCCCTTTCCACTGAAACTTGCTAGATTAGCGACGCAGACCCAGACGCTCGATCAGGCTGGTGTAACGTGCTACATCTTTACGCTTCAGGTAGTCCAGCAGCTTACGACGCTGAGAAACCATACGCAGCAGACCACGACGGCTGTGGTGATCTTTTTTGTGCTCAGAGAAGTGGCCTTGCAGATGGTTGATCTGCGCAGTCAGCAGGGCAACCTGAACTTCGGTAGAACCGCTGTCGTTAGTACCACGACCGAAATCAGCTACGATTTGAGCTTTAGCTTCAACACTTAGAGACATTGTAATACTCCAGATTATAGATAATAAAAACAGGCGCCGATCTCTAATTCAGCAACCCAATGCATAAGCTGCGCCATTCTACTCTTAGCGCAGTGCGATCGCAAGGCGACGCAGTGCCCCGCCGTCAGTCGAAATGCTCGACCACCAGGCGGCGCGGCGCCACGCGACCATCCTCGGCGATGTCGCCAACGCCGATGAATTTTCGCTCTTCACCCTCGGTGATACGCACCAGGCCGGAAGCCGGCGCGCCGGCGACTTGCACCGGTTGCCCCTGCTTGACGTAACCCGCAACCACCGGCAGCAAATTCACTTCCGGATAGTTCTCAACCGGGCTGTCCATCGGCATCAGCAGCGGATCGAGCAGCTCGCCGGGCGCGATTTCTTGTTCCTGCGCCTGCGCCAGCAAAGCGTTCAGCTGTTCCAGCGTCACCATGCGCGCAATCGGATAAGTCGCCACCTGCAGGCGGCGCAGATAGATCACGTGCGCGCCGCAGCCCAGCAGCTCGCCGAGATCGTCGGTGATGGTGCGGATGTAGGTGCCTTTCGAGCAGTGGATCTCCAGCTCCAGCTCATCCCCTTCCCAGCGGATAAACTGCAGCTCGTACACCGTGATGCTGCGCGCTTCGCGCGGCACTTCAATCCCCTGGCGCGCATACTCGTAGAGTTTCTTGCCCTGGTATTTCAACGCCGAATACATCGACGGCACCTGCTGGATGTCGCCACGGAAGGTGTCCAGCGCCGCGTCGAGCTGCGCCTGGGTGAAATTCACCGGGCGCTCCTGCACGATCTGGCCGTCGGCGTCGGAGGTATCGGTACGCTGCCCCAGCTTGGCGATCACCCGATAGCGCTTGTCGGAATCGAGCAGGTATTGCGAAAACTTGGTCGCTTCGCCCAGGCAAATAGGCAGCATGCCGGTCGCCAACGGATCGAGCGCGCCGGTATGGCCCGCTCGGTTGGCGTTGTACAGACGTTTTACTTTTTGCAGCGCATCGTTGGACGACAACCCCTGCGGCTTGTCCAGCAACAGCACGCCGTGGATGTCACGGCCGCGGCGACGAGGGCGACTCATTAATCCTCCTTGTCATCGCCTGAGGCGGAACGGCGCTCGGCGTCGTTCTTCACCACGTTGGTCACCAGGTTGGACATGCGCATGCCTTCCACCAGGGAGTTGTCGTAAGCGAAGGTCAGCTCCGGCACCACGCGCAGGCGCATCGCTTTGCCCAGCAGGGTACGGATATAGCCGGAAGCGTCCTGCAACGCTTTGATGCCGTTGGTGACCAGATCCGGATCGTGGTTCTCGGTCAATACGTTCAGGAAGGTGACGTAAACCTTGGCATACGCCAGGTCGCGGGACACTTCCACGCCGGAAACGGTCGCCATGCCGACGCGCGGATCTTTAACTTCACGCTGCAGAATGATCGCAATCTCTTTCTGCATCTCTTGCGCCACGCGTTGACCGCGGCTGAATTCTTTTGCCATTTTGGATTCTCCAGACAAATCGGGGGGCACAAAGGCCCCCCGTAAACAGATATAAGCAGATGTGCAATCGTTAAGCGATGGTGCGTTGGATCTCAATGATTTCGAACACTTCGATCATGTCGCCGACGCGCACGTCGTTATAGTTCTTAACGCCGATACCACATTCCATGCCGTTACGGACTTCGTTAACGTCATCTTTGAAGCGGCGCAGGGATTCCAGCTCGCCTTCATAGATAACCACGTTGTCGCGCAGTACGCGGATTGGGTTGTGACGCTTGATGGTCCCTTCGGTAACCATACAGCCGGCGATAGCGCCGAACTTAGGCGATTTGAACACGTCGCGCACTTCGGCCAGGCCGATGATCTGCTGCTTGTATTCCGGCGCCAGCATACCGCTCATCGCCTGCTTCACTTCGTCGATCAGGTTATAGATCACGGAGTAGTAACGCAGATCCAGGCTTTCCGCTTCGATCACGCGGCGCGCAGAAGCGTCGGCACGCACGTTGAAGCCCAGGATGATGGCGTTGGAAGCCGCAGCCAGCGTCGCGTCGGTTTCGGTGATCCCACCTACGCCGGAGCCGACAATCTTCACCTTCACTTCGTCGGTAGAGAGTTTCAGCAGCGAGTCGCTGATCGCTTCGCAAGAACCCTGCACATCGGACTTCAGTACGATGTTCAGCTCAGACACTTCGCCGTCGGTCATGTTAGCGAACATGTTTTCCAGCTTGGACTTCTGCTGACGCGCCAGTTTGACTTCGCGGAACTTGCCCTGACGATACAGCGCCACTTCACGCGCTTTCTTCTCGTCGCGCACCACGGTCGCTTCGTCACCCGCTGCAGGCACGCTGGACAGACCCAGGATTTCCACAGGGATAGACGGACCGGCAGAGGTCACTTCACGGCCCAGCTCGTCACGCATCGCACGCACACGGCCGTATTCGAAGCCGCACAGGACGATGTCGCCCTTGTTCAGCGTACCTTCCTGAACCAGTACGGTAGCCACTGGGCCACGGCCTTTATCCAGGAAGGACTCGATCACTACGCCGCTCGCCATGCCGCTGCGTACCGCTTTCAGTTCCAGAACTTCGGCCTGCAGCAGGATAGCCTGCAGCAGCTCGTCGATACCGGTACCGGCTTTCGCGGACACGTGAACGAACTGCGCTTCGCCGCCCCACTCTTCCGGCATAACGCCGTACTGAGACAGTTCCTGCTTAACGCGGTCCGGATCGGCTTCCGGCTTGTCGATTTTGTTCACCGCAACCACCAACGGCACCTGCGCCGCTTTCGCGTGCTGGATAGCTTCGATGGTCTGTGGCATCACGCCGTCGTCGGCCGCCACCACCAGAACCACGATGTCAGTCGCCTGAGCACCACGAGCACGCATCGAGGTAAACGCGGCGTGGCCCGGGGTATCCAGGAAGGTGATCATGCCGTTCTCGGTTTCTACGTGGTAGGCACCGATGTGCTGGGTAATGCCGCCGGCTTCGCCCGCCGCCACTTTGGTGGAGCGGATGTAGTCCAGCAGAGAGGTTTTACCGTGGTCAACGTGGCCCATGATGGTCACGACCGGCGCGCGCGGCTCGGCCGCAGCGCCCGTATCACGGTCGCTCATCAGCGCTTCTTCCAGCTCGTTTTCACGACGCAAAATAACTTTGTGGCCCATCTCTTCGGCAACCAGCTGTGCGGTTTCCTGGTCGATAACCTGGTTGATGGTGGCCATCGCGCCCAGCTTCATCATCACTTTGATGACCTGAGAACCTTTTACCGCCATCTTGTTGGCCAGCTCGGCCACGGTGATGGTTTCACCGATCACCACGTCACGGTTAACCACCTGCGCCGGCTTGTTGAAGCCCTGCTGCAGAGCGCTAGGCTTGCGTTTGCCTTTACCGCCACGGGTAACGGCACGCGCTTCTTCGCGATCCGCTTTGGATTCGGACAGCTTGTTGCCTTTCTTCTGCTTGGTCGCTTTGCCGCCGCGGGTGCGGCTACGACGATCGCCTTCAACTTTGGCGTCGTTTTCGTCTTCTGCGGCACGCGCATGCTGAGAGGTGGTCACGTGATAGTCGGCACTTTCAACCGCAGCGCTTGCCGCGTCGGCCTGGGCCCACTTCTCGCCGTTCTCTTCGGCCATGCGACGGGCTTCTTCCGCCACGCGCTTGGCTTCCTCTTCAACCTTGCGGCGCACTTCCTCTTCCGCTTTACGTTTCAGTTCAGCGGCTTCGGCTTCACGGCGTGCTTTTTCCGCCTGAGCTGGCTTGGTCATTTCGTCGGTATGTTGATTGGTCACTTTTTCTTTTTCCGCTGAATTACGCTTAGCAATCTCCGCGGCCTCACGTTTGGCTTGCTCTTCGGCTGCGCGCTTCGCTTCCGCTTCGCGTTTTGCGAGCTCTTCCGCTTCGCGCCGTGCCTGCTCTTCCGCTTCACGCTGTGCCTGCTCTGCCGCTTCAGCCAACTGGGCTTCCTGCGTATCGCGATTTACATAAGTGCGTTTCTTGCGGACCTCAATTTGCACCGATTTACTTTTACCGCCGGTGCTCGGGATATTCAAGGTGCTGCGCGTTTTGCGCTGCAAAGTGAGTTTACCTGGCGCGCTGCCGTGTTCACGGTTCAGGTGCGCCAGCAATGTTTCTTTTTCTTGCTGGGTAACAGAGTCCGACTCGGACTTGTTGATCCCTGCATCAGCAAACTGCTGTACCAGGCGATCAACCGGAGTCTGAATCTCTGCTGCCAGCGATTTTACGGTTACATCTGTCGTCATGCTGTTCCTTCCTGCTACAGTTATTACGCGTTGTCGCCAAACCAACAGATATTGCGTGCAGCCATGATCAGCTCACCGGCTTGCTCATCGCTAAGCCCTTCAATATCAGCCAGATCGTCAACACCCTGCTCGGCAAGATCTTCCAGCGTACAAACCCCACGCGCGGCCAGTTTAAAGGCCATGCTGCGCTCAAGACCCGGCAGGTTGAGCAAATCGTCGGCCGGTTTGTTGTCGCCCAGGCTTTCTTCTTGTGCCAGGGCCAGCGTGGTCAATGCAGCTTTGGCGCGTTCGCGCAATGCTTCAACCGTATCTTCATCCAGACCGTCGATTTCCAACAGCTCTTTGATCGGCACGTAGGCCAGCTCTTCCAGCGTGGAGAAGCCTTCTTCAACCAGTACGGTGGCGAAATCTTCGTCGATATCAAGATACTTGGTGAAGGTATCAATAGCGGCATGAGCCTCGGCCTGGTGCTTGGCCTGCAGGTCGTCCGCCGTCATCACGTTCAGTTCCCAACGATCGTCGCCGCGGTGTTGTTTCAGCAGCTGGGAAGCCAAACGCACGTTTTGGCCGTTACGGCCGATCGCCTGTGCCAGGTTGCTGGCTTCAACGGCGATATCCATGGTGCAGTTATCTTCGTCTACCACGATCGACGCGACGTCGGCCGGCGCCATGGCGTTGATGACGAATTGCGCGGGGTTATCATCCCACAGGATGATGTCGATGCGTTCGCCGCCGAGCTCGCTCGACACGGCCTGAACGCGCGCACCGCGCATACCTACGCAGGCGCCGACCGGGTCGATGCGCTTGTCGTTGGTTTTCACTGCAATTTTCGCGCGAGAGCCTGGATCGCGGGCTGCCGCTTTAATTTCGATCACTTCTTCGCCGATTTCCGGCACTTCGATGCGGAACAGTTCTTTCAGCATTTCCGAGCTGGAACGGCTGACGAACAGCTGCGCGCCGCGAGCTTCAGGACGCACGGCGTACAGTACGCCGCGAATGCGATCGCCCGGACGGAAGTTTTCGCGCGGCAGCATGTCTTCACGGCCAATCACCGCTTCGGCGTTGTTGCCCAGATCCAGCGCGATGCTGTCACGGTTCACTTTCTTCACCACGCCGGTGACGATCTCACCTTCGTGTTCACGGAAAGCGTCGACCACCATCGCACGCTCGGCTTCACGTACTTTCTGCACGATAACCTGCTTGGCGGTTTGGGTGGTGATACGGTCAAAGGTCACGGATTCGATCTGATCTTCGACGTAGCCGCCGAGCTCGATGCTCGGATCTTCAAACTGAGCGGCTTCCAGCGTGATTTCACGCGTCGGCTGAGTCACTTCGTCTACGGCGACCCAACGGCGGAAGGTGTCGAAATCGCCGGTTCTACGGTCAATGCTGACGCGCACGTCGATTTCCTGCTCGTATTTTTTCTTGGTTGCGGTGGCTAATGCAGTTTCCAGCGCTTCGAAAATCTTCTCGCGCGGAAGGGATTTTTCATTGGAAACTGCTTCAACAACAGCCAGAATCTCTTTGTTCATCCTAGTTGCCTCTTCCAAACTTTAAAAGTGGGGTACCAGGTTCGCTTTCTGGATGTTGCTCAGCGCGAACACTTCATCTTTCCCTTCCACAGTAACCGTGATCATCTCGCCTTCGACAGACTTGATAATACCCTGCCACTTGCGACGGTTCTGTACCGCCATGCGCAGGACCAGGCTGACTTCTTCACCGAGGTAACGCGTATAGTGTTCTGCGGTGAACATCGGGCGATCAAGGCCAGGAGAGGAGACTTCCAAGTTGTAAGCGACCGTGATTGGATCTTCGACGTCCAATACAGCGCTGACCTGGTGGCTGACATCAGCGCAATCATCAACATTGATGCCGTTATCACTATCAATATAGATGCGGAGCGTCGATTGGCGCGCACGAATGAATTCGATGCCTACAAGCTCAAAGCCCAACGCTTCTACGGGTGCCGAAAGCATCTCTGTTAACTGTTGCTCTAATGTGGACAAGCCCACCCCCAAGACATAAAAAAAGGGCTAAATAGCCCAGTGATTCTGTTGCCAAATAACAAAAAACCCCGAAAAATCGGGGCTTTATGCAACTGGACCCTGTTTGCCGCTAGGCGGCCTCGGTACAACTTTCGAGCAAGTGTCATTTTCAAATGTTGATCGAGAAAAGCGGATTTCAATCGAAAAGTGTATTTGAAAATAAACACTTAAAGGAAAGTGGTTGCGGGGGCCGGATTTGAACCGACGACCTTCGGGTTATGAGCCCGACGAGCTACCAGGCTGCTCCACCCCGCGTCCGAAAACGTGGCAAATACTACGCCGATAATCGCAAAATTGCAAGTTATCTCTGGGATTTGGTACCGAGGATGGGACTCGAACCCACAAGCCCGTTAGGGCACTACCACCTCAAGGTAGCGTGTCTACCAATTCCACCACCTCGGTACTGATTCTTACTGCTAACGGCCGTTGTTCCTTCGAGTTCACAACCACCGTTTACAAACTTTTTGCGGCTTACTGCGGGATGTCGCTGCTCGGCTTAGCTGGTGCTGCCGGCGCGGTCGTCTGCTCAGTTTTCACTGGCTGACCCAGGTTTTCCCACTCACTGCCTTTCTTGCTTTGGTTGCTGCTGAGGTTGCCCAGAATCAGGCTGATGACGAAGAACAGCGTCGCCAACACAGCAGTCATGCGGGTCATAAAGTTACCGGAACCACTCGAACCGAACAATGTGCCTGATGCACCTGCTCCGAAAGAGGCTCCCATATCAGCGCCTTTACCTTGCTGTAGCATAATCAGAGCAACCAGCCCGATTGAGATCAGCAGGAAAATTACCAGAAGAGCTTCGTACATAGTAGTACCCGTATCCTTGCGGCCTCACCGCATGCCAAATGCTTCACACTCATCAAGCAGGCGTTTTTACAAACTGCCTACTGAAGCGGGTGTGAATACTAACCAAAGCCGCCAACCCACGCAAGGGCAATTTGCTGCCGCCGGCGCGTTTGCGGAAAAAAACGCCAACAATCATCTATTCGGGCTCAGCGATGCCAAGCCCGATGGCTAACTGTCTGTTTTAACCTGCTGATTTCACCGCATCGGCGATGCGATGCGCCAGCGCGGTCACCTGCTGCTCGTCCTCGCCTTCCACCATCACGCGGATCAGCGGCTCGGTGCCCGATTTACGCAGCAGCACCCGGCCACGGCCGGCCAACTCGGTTTCCACCTGCTCGGTGACCTTACGCACCGCTTCAGACTCCAGCGGATTATGCTCGCCGGCGAAGCGGACGTTGACCAGGATCTGCGGCAGCAGCTTCATGCCGCTGCACAGGTCATGCAAGCTCATGTGGTTGCGCACCATGGCAGTCAGCACCTGCAGCCCGGCCACGATGCCGTCGCCGGTGGTGGTTTTGTCCAGCAGGATCACATGGCCGGAGTTTTCCGCACCGATGCGCCAGCCCAGTTCCTGCAGTTTCTCCAGCACGTAACGGTCGCCCACTTTGGCGCGAGCGAACGGAATACCCAGCTGTTTCAGCGCCAGCTCCAGCCCCATATTACTCATCAGGGTACCGACCGCGCCGCCGCGCAGCTGCCCCTGACGCAGGCCTTCGCGGGCGATGATGTACAGGATCTGATCGCCATCCACCTTGTTGCCGAGGTGATCCACCATCATCACGCGGTCGCCGTCGCCGTCAAACGCCAGGCCAACGTGCGCTTTTTCCTGCAGCACGCGCTCCTGCAGCTGACGCACGTCGGTAGCACCGCATTTTTCGTTGATATTCATACCGTCCGGCTCAACACCGATGGCGATCACCGTGGCGCCCAGTTCGCGCAGCACGCTCGGCGCAATGTGGTAAGTCGCCCCGTTGGCGCAGTCGACCACGATTTTCAGCCCCTTCAGGCTCAGCTCGCTCGGGAAGGTACCTTTGCAGAATTCGATGTAACGGCCGGCGGCGTCGATGATACGGCTGGCTTTACCCAGCTCGGCGGACTCCACGCAGGTCAGCGGTTTTTCCATCTCGGCTTCAATTGCCTCTTCGACGTTGTCCGGCAGTTTGGCGCCGTCGATTGAGAAGAACTTGATACCGTTGTCATAGAACGGGTTATGCGAAGCGGAAATGACAATGCCTGCTTCGGCACGGAAGGTACGCGTCAGGTAGGCCACCGCCGGCGTGGGCATCGGCCCGGTGAAGGAGGCGGACAATCCAGCGGCCGCCAGACCGGCTTCCAGAGCGGACTCCAGCATATAGCCGGAGATGCGCGTATCCTTACCGATGATGATCTTGCGGGAACCGTGACGCGCCAGCACTTTACCGGCCGCCCAGCCCAGCTTCAGCACGAAGTCCGGCGTGATGGGGCTGTCCCCGACCTTGCCACGGATGCCGTCGGTGCCAAAATATTTGCGCTCGCTCATGTCTCTACTGTCCCTTAGCTGAAAGTGTTGCCTCGACGACACGCATCGCCTCGACGGTTTCTTTAACGTCATGCACTCTGACAATCTGCGCACCCTGCATCGCCGCGATTACCGCGCAGGCCACGCTGCCGATAACCCGTTGATCCGGCGGCACGTTCAGCAGTTGCCCAATCATCGATTTACGCGACATGCCGACCAATAGCGGCAAACCGAAACGATGAAACTCCGACAACCGTGCCAGAAGCTGATAGTTGTGCGCCAAATTTTTACCGAAACCGAAGCCTGGGTCGAGCAGCAATTTCTGATTTGTTATCCCCGCCTCGTTACAGCGCTGAATATGATGCTCGAAAAACGCCTGAACATCGGTAATCAGGTCATCGTAATGCGGCGCCTGCTGCATGGTGCGCGGCTGCCCTTGCATATGCATTAGACAGACCGGCAGACCGCTTTCCGCCGCCGCCGCCAGGGCACCCGGCTCCTGCAGCGAACGAATGTCGTTAATCAGATGTGCGCCTGCATGCGCCGATTCGCGGATCACGCCCGCTTTCGAGGTATCGACCGAGATGAAGACTTCGAAGCGCTGCGCCAGCGCTTCCACCACCGGCACGACCCGTTCCAATTCTTCCTCTTCACTCACCTCAGCTGCCCCCGGCCTTGTCGATTCGCCGCCGATATCGATCATCGTGGCACCGGCCGAAATCAGCGCATGCGCGTGGAGCAGCGCCTGGTTCAGGGTGTTGTGACGGCCGCCGTCGGAAAACGAATCCGGCGTCACATTGAGGATACCCATCACCTGCGGATAGGAGAGGTTGAGCGTCATGTCGCGCACGGTTAACTGCATGGTTGGTCCACCTTACTGTTGCCTGGTTCACTGCCCGCCGGGCAAAAAAAAACCCCGGCGTACCGGGGTTTGATGTTATTACACAGCCACTGTTACTTGTCGAGCTGTTCGGACATGGTGTTGCCCGGCGTTGGGGTGCGCGGCTCATCTACCGGCGTCGGGGCTTTCGGAGTGCCACCGTTGTCGGAGCTGTTGCCTTTGTTCGCATCGTCCCAGCCCGCCGGCGGACGCACGTCTTTGCGGTTCATCAGATCGTCGATCTGCGGCGCATCGATAGTTTCATACTTCATCAGCGCATCCTTCATCGAATGCAGGATGTCCATATTTTCCATCAACAGCGAACGAGCACGCGTGTAGTTACGTTCGATCAGCGACTTCACTTCCTGGTCGATGATACGCGCGGTTTCATCCGACATGTGCTTCGCCTTGGCCACGGAACGGCCCAGGAACACTTCACCCTCTTCTTCCGCATACAACAGCGGCCCCAGCTTCTCGGAGAAGCCCCATTGGGTCACCATGTTGCGGGCAATGGAGGTCGCCACTTTAATGTCGTTCGACGCACCGGTAGAGACTTTTTCCGGCCCGTAGATGATCTCTTCCGCCAGACGACCGCCGTACAGGGTGGAGATTTGGCTCTCCAGCTTCTGACGGCTGGCGCTGATCGCATCCCCTTCCGGCAGGAAGAAGGTCACACCGAGCGCCCGACCACGAGGAATGATGGTGACCTTGTGTACCGGATCGTGTTCAGGAACCAGGCGGCCAATGATGGCGTGGCCCGCTTCGTGATACGCGGTCGACTCTTTCTGCGCTTCGGTCATCACCATGGAGCGACGTTCCGCACCCATCATGATCTTGTCTTTGGCTTTTTCGAACTCCACCATCGACACCACGCGCTTGTTGCCGCGGGCGGCGAACAGCGCCGCTTCGTTGACCAGGTTGGCCAGGTCGGCACCGGAGAAGCCCGGCGTACCACGCGCAATGACGGAGGCGTCGATGTCGGCAGCCAACGGCACGCGACGCATGTGCACCTTCAGGATCTGCTCACGGCCACGCACATCCGGCAGCCCGACCACGACCTGACGGTCGAAACGGCCCGGGCGCAGCAGCGCAGGGTCAAGCACGTCTGGACGGTTGGTCGCCGCGATGACGATGATGCCCTCGTTGCCTTCGAAACCGTCCATCTCAACCAGCATCTGGTTCAGGGTCTGCTCACGCTCATCGTGACCGCCACCCAGGCCGGCGCCACGCTGGCGACCGACGGCGTCGATTTCATCGATGAAGATGATGCACGGCGCGGCTTTCTTCGCTTGTTCGAACATGTCGCGCACGCGGGATGCACCCACGCCGACGAACATTTCGACGAAGTCGGAACCGGAAATAGTGAAGAACGGTACCTTCGCTTCGCCGGCGATCGCTTTCGCCAACAGCGTTTTACCGGTCCCCGGCGGGCCAACCATCAGCACGCCTTTCGGGATCTTGCCGCCCAGCTTCTGGAAACGGCTCGGTTCGCGCAGGTATTCCACCAGTTCGCTCACCTCTTCTTTCGCTTCGTCACAACCGGCGACATCGGCGAAAGTGGTCTTGATCTGGTCTTCCGTCAGCATGCGGGCCTTGCTCTTGCCGAAGGACATCGCGCCCTTGCCGCCGCCGCCCTGCATTTGCCGCATAAAGAAGATCCAGACCCCAATCAGCAACAGCATCGGGAACCAAGAGATAAAGATAGAAGCCAGCAGGCTCGGCTCTTCAGGCGGCTCGCCGACAACTTTCACATTCTTCGTTAACAACGTATCCAGCAACTTAGGATCGTTGACAGGGATGTAGGTCGTGTATTTGTTACTGTCTTTCTTGGTAACGTTAATTTCACGTCCGTTGATTCGCGCTTCGCGAACCTGGTCCTGGGTCAGTTCGGACATGAAGGTAGAGTAATCCACCCTACGGCCATTCGACTCGCTGGGCCCAAAGCTCTGGAATACAGACATCAACACTACCGCGATGACTAACCAGAGAATTAGGTTTTTCGCCATGTCACTCAAGGGATTAACCTCATCTTACAACTGTGTTAACAAACAGCGTTAGGGTACTACAGTTTGCGCCCTGTCGCTACAATGTACACTTCGCGCGAACGGGCGCGGGAAGCGTCTGGCTTACGAATCTTAACCTTCGTAAACAGGGAGCGAATTTCCCGTAGGTACTCGTCAAAGCCATCTCCCTGGAACACCTTCACCAGGAAACTTCCGCCTGGTGCGAGGACATCACGACACATATCCAGCGCCAACTCCACCAGATACATCGACCTTGGAATATCGACCGCCGGGGTGCCACTCATATTCGGGGCCATATCGGACATGACCACCTGAACCTTACTCTCGCCTACTCGTTCCAACAGCGCCTTCAGCACCAGTTCATCACGAAAATCGCCCTGAAGGAAATCGACGCCAACGATAGGATCCATTGGCAAAATATCACAGGCGATGATGCGCCCGGTACCGCCGATTTGGGTGACCACATACTGCGACCAGCCGCCCGGTGCGGCGCCCAGATCAACCACGGTCATTCCCGGTTTGAACAGTTTGTCGCTCTGCTGTATTTCATCAAGTTTAAACCAGGCACGGGAACGCAGTCCCTTTTTCTGCGCCTGCTGCACATATTTATCGCTAAAGTGTTCTTGTAACCAGCGACTGGAGCTAGCCGAACGCTTTTTATTAGCCATCTCGTTTTCCAACTATCATAAAAAGAGTCTTATGTCAGGGTCGCTGCTCACGTAGACTCACACCGGTGAAGACCGATTTGGTGATATACATGAGATGGCGGTAGAATGTACCGTTTTCAATCCCAACTTAAGCAAAAAAGACAATGAATCTGAATAATAAACAAAAACAGCACCTGAAAGGCCTGGCGCATCCGTTAAAACCGGTGGTAATGCTGGGCAATAACGGTCTTACCGAAGGGGTGCTGGCTGAAATTGAACAGGCTCTGGAGCATCATGAGCTGATCAAGGTAAAAATCGCCGCTGAAGATCGCGAAACCAAAACCCTGATCGCCGACGCTATCGTGCGTGAAACGGGCGCCTGCAATGTGCAAGTTATCGGCAGTACGCTTATTCTTTACCGCCCGTCGAAAGAGCGCAAGATCAGTCTACCGCGTTAATAACCATCAGGTTAACGAAAAGGTGCCATGCGCCTGACGAAGATAAAAGGCCGCTTGCGGCCTTTTTCCTATCTTTACAAAACGTTGGCGCATTAATGACCAACGGCCTCGATCAGAGATACTCGACCTTCAGGATCTCGTATTCCACGTCGCCGCCAGGGGTTTTGATCACCACCACGTCGTCTTGCTCTTTGCCGATCAGGCCGCGCGCCATCGGCGAGTTTACCGAAATCAGATTTTTCTTGAAATCGGCCTCGTCGTCGCCAACGATGCGGTAAGTCACTTCTTCTTCACTGTCCAGATTCATCACCGATACGGTGGCGCCGAAGATCACCCGGCCGGTGTTCGGCATCTTGGTGATATCGATCACCTGAGCATTGGACAGCTTGGCTTCGATTTCCTGAATGCGGCCTTCGCAGAAACCCTGCTGTTCGCGGGCGGCGTGGTACTCGGCATTCTCTTTCAAATCGCCGTGCTCACGGGCGTCAGCGATATCCGCAATGATTTTCGGGCGGCGCACGCTTTTCAGATATTCGAGCTCTTCGCGCAGTTTTTCAGCGCCAAACAAGGTCATCGGAATTTGGTTCATCGTATAAATACCTCTAAATCTTTCCTGTTCAAATAACCGTCATCCTGACGTATTCGTATGAAAACACGGTTGGCATACCGCCACCCGCCTCCAGGCGACAAACAAAAGAAACCTGACTCGGAACGAGGCCCAAGCCAAGATTGGTTTTGCATTTTGATACGCATTTTAGCCTAGAGTTCCTTGAGGGTCATCGTTTACTTTTTCCCTGATTGCACCGTAGTATGACGGCACGTTATCCAGCTGTTATCCCGAGATTATGCGTTTTTCACGAATTGTCAGTGCATTGGCTTGCGCATTTGTTCTGAATGCGAATGCGGCCCCGGTTGAAGAGTACACACAATATCTGCCTGATGGGGCCAACCTTGCCCTGGTCGTTCAGAAAATCGGTGCCGGCGCGCCGACGATCGATTATCACTCTCAGCAGATGGCGCTGCCGGCCAGTACCCAAAAAGTGCTGACGGCGCTGGCGGCCTTGCTGCAACTCGGGCCCGATTACCGTTTCACCACCACGCTGGAGAGCCAGGGCGATATCCGCGACGGCGTGCTGCGCGGCAACCTGATCGCCCGCTTCAGCGGCGATCCGACCTTCAAGCGCCAGAGCCTGCGCAATATGGTGGCCGTCCTGAAGAAACAGGGCGTGCGCCAAATCAGCGGCGACGTCCTGGTCGATACCTCGGTCTTCGCCAGCCATGACAAAGCGCCCGGCTGGCCGTGGAACGATCTGACACAGTGCTTCAGCGCGCCACCGGCCGCCGCCATCGTCGATCGCAACTGTTTCTCGGTCTCGCTGTACAGCGCGCCGAATCCGGGCGACATGGCGTTTATCCGCGTCGCCTCCTATTATCCGGTCAATATGTTTAGCCAGGTGCGCACCCTGGCGCGCGGTTCAGCAGACGCGCAGTACTGCGAGCTGGACGTGGTGCCGGGCGAGCTGAACCGCTTTACCCTGACCGGCTGCCTGACGCAGCGCAGCGAACCGCTGCCGTTGGCCTTCGCCATCCAGGACGGTGCCAGCTACGCGGGTGCCATCCTGAAAGACGAACTGACCCAGGCCGGCATCCAGATCGATGGGCACTTGAAGCGCCAGACGCGCCCTGGCATCACCGGCACGGTGATCGCGCAAACCCAGTCGGCGCCGCTGCACGATCTGTTGAAGATCATGCTGAAGAAATCGGACAACATGATCGCCGACACCGTCTTCCGCACCATCGGCCACGAACGCTTCGGCGTGCCGGGCACCTGGCGAGCGGGTTCCGATGCGGTGCGGCAGGTGCTGCGCCAGAAGGCCGGCATCGATCTGGGTAATACCATCATCGCCGACGGCTCCGGTCTGTCGCGCCACAACCTGCTGGCGCCGGCGACCATGATGCAGGCGCTGCAGTACATCGCTCAGCACGATAACGAGCTGAACTTCATCTCGATGCTGCCGCTGTCCGGCTATGACGGTACCCTGCGTTACCGCGGCGGCCTGCACGAAGCCGGCGTCGACGGCAAAGTGTCGGCCAAGACCGGCGCGCTGCAGGGCGTCTACAACCTGGCGGGCTTCATCACCACCGCCAGCGGCCAGCGCATGGCCTTCGTGCAGTATCTCTCCGGCTACGCCGTGCCGCCGGAAGATCAGAAACAGCGCCGCGCCCCGCTGGTGCGCTTCGAAAGCCGCCTGTATCGGGATATTTACCAAAACAACTGAGGATCGTCATGAAGCTGTTGGTCGTTGAGGATGATGAACTGCTGCAACAGGGGCTGGCGCTGGCGCTGACCGGCGAAGGTTACGTCTGCGACTGCGCCGCCACGGCGGCGGAGGCCAACAGCCTGCTCATCACCAGCCAATACAGCATGGTGATCCTGGATCTCGGTCTGCCGGACATGGACGGCGCCGCGCTGCTGCGGCAGTGGCGCCGCCAGCAGATCGATCTGCCGGTGCTGATCCTGACTGCCCGCGACGCCCTGGAAGATCGCGTCGATGGGTTGGACGCCGGCGCCGACGACTACCTGGTCAAACCCTTCGCGCTGGTCGAGCTGCAGGCGCGCGTGCGCGCCCTTCTGCGGCGCTACCAGGGCCACAGCGACAATCTGATGCAGGTGGATGACCTGCAGCTGAACCTCTCGAGCCAGCAGGTCTACCTGCAGCAGCAGCCGGTGGAGGTCACGCCAAAAGAGTTTGCCATTCTGGCGCGTCTTATCATGCGTGCCGGGCAAACGGTAAACCGTGAACTCCTGCAGCAGGATCTCTACACCTGGCAGGACGACTTGGGTTCCAACACGCTGGAAGTACACATCCACAACCTGCGCCGCAAACTGGGCAAGGATCGAATCCGCACCGTGCGCGGCATCGGCTACCGCCTGGAACCCTCGTCATGATCAGCATGCGCCGCCGCCTGCTGCTGATGCTGGCGCTGATCCTGCTGGTCACGCAACTCATCAGCGCCTTCTGGCTGTGGCACGAAAGCCAGGAGCAGATCAGCTTCCTGGTGGACGAAACGCTGTCCGCCAAAGTGCGTACCGAACGCGTCGATACCGAGATCGCCGAGGCCATCGCGTCGCTGTTAGCGCCTTCGCTGATCATGATGATCGTCACGCTGCTGGCGTCATTTTGGGCCATCAGCTGGATCATTCGCCCGCTCAACCAATTGCAGCAGCGGCTGGAAAAACGCTCTGCCGATAACCTGACGCCGCTGCCAATCACCAGCGACAGCCAGGAAATGGTGGCGGTCACCAATGCACTCAATCAGCTGTTTTCACGGCTGGATAACACCATTCAACAGGAACGCCTGTTCACCGCCGACGCCGCCCATGAGCTGCGCACGCCGCTGGCCGGCATCCGCCTGCACCTGGAACTGATGGAAAAGCAGGGCGTCAAGGGCAGCCATGCGCTGATCGCCCGCATCGATCAGCTGATGCACACCGTCGAGCAGTTGCTGATGCTGTCGCGCGCCGGGCAAGACTTCGCCAGCGGCCATTACCAGCATTTCGATTGGGTGGCCGATGTGATTCAGCCGCTGCAGGAAGAACTCGGCGAAATGACCGCCCAACGCGGACAGACGCTGGATTGGCAATTGCCGGCCGTCGCCGCAGTGAACGGCGATCCGGTGCTGCTGCGGTTGCTGCTACGCAACCTGGTCGAAAACGCTCACCGTTACGGCCCGGAAGGCGGTGCGATACAGGTGCGGTTAACGTCGCAAGACAGCGGCTATCTGCTGCAGGTCATCGACGATGGCCCTGGGATCAAGGAAGAGATGGTTGGGGAACTGACGCAGGCGTTTCGCCGCATGGATCAACGCTACGGCGGCAGCGGACTGGGCCTGAATATCGTGATCCGCATCGCGCAACTGCACCAGGGGCGATTGACGCTGGAAAACCGCCGCGATGCGCGCGGCCTGAACGCCCAGTGCTGGTTGCCGGAAAAGGCGCTCAAATAACAAGGGCCCAGCGTTGCTGAGCCCTTTATCACCGAATTACTTCTGGTAAATGATTTCGACGCCTTCGTCGTCGTCTTCGTCCCAGTCGTCATCCCAGTCATCTTCCGCTTCGGCTTCCACCTCCGCGATTTGCTCTCGGTGGTAGTCATCCCACATGAATTCGACTTTTTCCGGCGCGCTTTCTTCGATCGCCATCGCTTTCGGCTGAGTGTTGATGAAGTTCATCACGTCCCAGCACAGCGCGTTGACGCCTTCACGGTTGGCGGCGGAGATCATGTAGTACTTCCCTTCCCAACCCATGCCTTCCACAATCGCTTTGGCGCGTTCGGCAGCTTCTTCCTCACCAATCACATCAATTTTGTTGAACACCAGCCAGCGTGGCTTCTGCGCCAGATTTTCGCTGTATTGGTTCAACTCGTTGATGATCACTTTGGCGTTTTCCACCGGATCGGTTTCGTCGATCGGTGCGATGTCCACCAGGTGCAACAGCACGCGGCAACGCTCCAGGTGTTTCAGGAAGCGAATCCCCAGGCCCGCCCCTTCGGAGGCCCCCTCGATCAACCCCGGAATGTCGGCAACCACAAAGCTCTGCTCGTGGTCCATGCGCACCACGCCCAGGCTCGGTACCAGCGTGGTAAACGGATAATCGGCCACCTTAGGTTTGGCAGCAGACACCGCGCGGATGAAGGTCGATTTACCGGCGTTCGGCAGCCCCAGCATGCCCACATCGGCCAGCAGCAACAGCTCCAGCAACAGGTCACGCGCTTCGCCCGCGGTACCCAGCGTCTTCTGACGCGGCGCGCGGTTGACCGAAGATTTGAAACGGGTGTTGCCCAGACCGTGCCAGCCGCCTTTGGCGACCATCAGCTTCTGCTCGTGACGCGTCATGTCGCCGAGGATCTCGCCGGTGCCCTGATCCTTCACGCGCGTGCCGACCGGCACCTTGATGATGACGTCTTTACCGCGTTTGCCGGTACAATCGCGGCTCTGGCCATTCTGGCCGCGCTCGGCGCGGAAAGACTTCTCAAAGCGGTAGTCGATCAGGGTGTTGAGGTTCTCATCCGCCAGCAGGTAAACGTCGCCGCCGTCACCGCCGTCACCGCCGTCAGGCCCACCGTTCGGGATATATTTTTCGCGGCGGAAGCTGACGCACCCGTTGCCGCCGTCGCCTGCAACGACCAGAATCGCTGCTTCATCTACAAACTTCATTTACCGTCTCCGTAAATCATTCACCGGGCTGCTTCAAAGGAGCAACCAGGGGGGGTTCTGCCCGTCGCGGCCACCACCGGTGACCAATTGCGGAAAACATGGCGCCCGCCACAACCACAAACGCACCCACATAGCCGACGATGTTCAGCGTCGGCGCAGCGAATGCCTGGGGCCAGGCCAGCGCCAATAAATCTGAAAACAGCAGGGTAAACAGCGGGGTCAGCGTCACCAACGCGCTCACCTGCGCCGCCTGCCAGCGTGCCATCGCCTCTGCCAACGCGCCGTAGCCGATCAGCGTGTTGGCGCCACAAAATAGCAGACACGCCAATTGCCAGCCGCTCAGCTGGAAAATCACCTCGGGTTTGGCCAGAGGGAACAACGCTATCGCACATAAAGTGTACAACATAACCAGGATCTGCGGCGAAGCCAGTCGGCGCAGCAACACCTTCTGCGCCACGCCGTAGCTCACCCAAACCATCGCCGCGCACACGCCCAGCATAACGCCCAGCGTGTAGTCCGTCAGCCGGGTGAAGATCTCTATCAAACTGACGTTGAAAAACAGCATCAGTCCGCAAATCAGCATCAGGGCGCCAATAACCTGGGTGATGCGCATACGTTCTTTTAAAATCAGCACGCTGGCGAACATCATGCCCACCGGCGACAGCTGGCCAATCACCTGCGACGCCGTCGGGCTCAGGTATTGCAGCGAGGAGCTGAAGAACACAAAGTTGCCTAGCAGCCCCGCCGTCGCGATCGCCAACAGCAGCAGCCAACGCGGCTGGCGGAACATCGTCAGCCGCGGCAGCTTGCCGCGTACCGCGAGGATCACGCCCAAACCGATGGCGGCCATGGTAAAGCGATACCAGACAACGGTAAACGGCTCCATCACGACCAACACTTCTTTCATCGCGATCGGCAACGCGCCCCAGCAAACCGCCGTGGTTAACGCCAGAGAAATGCCAACGCCGACCTGCTGCTTCGTATCCATATCACCTTCGTCAACGCTGACGGGCCTGCCCTCAGGCAACCCATAAATGTAAAAAGCCCCGCAACGAATTGCGGGGCTTACATCTATTTCGTAAGGCTCGAAAAATTATTCAGCTTCGATGCTGATGAATTTACGATTGCTCGGGCCTTTAACTTCGAATTTGACTTTACCGTCTTTCAAAGCAAACAGAGTGTGGTCTTTGCCGCAACCCACGTTGGTACCAGCGTGGAATTTGGTGCCGCGCTGACGAACGATGATGCTGCCTGCCAGTACTGCTTCGCCGCCAAAGCGTTTTACGCCCAGACGTTTAGCTTCTGAATCGCGACCGTTACGAGTCGAGCCGCCAGCCTTTTTGTGTGCCATTAATCCGCTCTCCTAACTTAAGCGCTGATGCCGGTGATTTTAACGTCAGTGAACCACTGACGGTGGCCCTGCTGCTTACGGTGGTGTTTACGACGACGAAACTTAACAATTTTAATTTTCTCGCCACGACCGTGAGCAACAACTTCAGCTTTGATCTTGCCGCCATCGACGAAAGGAACGCCGATTTTGATATCTTCGCCATTAGCGATCATCAGAATCTGGTCAAACTCAACCGCTTCACCAGTTGCGATGTCCAGCTTTTCCAAGCGAACGGTCTGACCTTCGCTTACTCGGTGTTGTTTACCACCACTTTGGAAAACCGCGTACATATAAAACTCCGCTTTCCGCGTGCCCGACTGTGTTAGTTCAGAGCGCGCTATAAATATTCACAATAGGGCGCGAATTCTACGCAAAAAAGCAGCGTATGACAAGAGCAGAATAAGACCAGAACAAGAAAAAAGAAGAAAAAAAGCGCAGTTTCTTTCGTGGCGTTTATCTGAACCGTTTTTCAAGTACAATCATAGGGACAGTTACCGCCATGTACCGATGTGAGCAGCGATCTCAACGCGGTGAAGAGAAACACAGCTGAAAAAAACACAATGAACCTAGAGCAAATTACCGAGTTAACCGCGCAAGATATGGCGGCCGTGAACGCAACAATTCTCGAACAGCTGAATTCCGATGTCACGCTCATCAATCAGCTTGGCTATTACATTATCAGCGGTGGCGGTAAGCGCATCCGGCCGATGATCGCCGTCCTGGCGGCGCGGGCGTTGGGCTATGAAGGCAACAAGCACGTCACCGTCGCCGCCCTGATCGAATTCATTCATACCGCCACGCTGCTGCATGACGACGTCGTCGACGAATCGGACATGCGCCGCGGCAAAGCCACCGCCAACGCGGCGTTCGGCAACGCCGCCAGCGTGCTGGTCGGCGACTTTATCTATACCCGCGCCTTCCAGATGATGACCAGCCTGGAATCCCTGCGCGTGCTGGCGCTGATGTCGGAGGCGGTCAACGTCATCGCCGAAGGCGAAGTGCTGCAGTTGATGAATGTGCACGATCCCGACATCAGCGAAGAAAGCTATATGCGGGTGATCTACAGCAAAACCGCCCGTCTGTTTGAGGCGGCGGCGCAATCGTCGGCGATCCTGTCCGGCGCCAGCGCCGAACAAGAGAAGGCGCTGCAAGATTATGGCCGCTACCTCGGCACCGCTTTCCAGCTGATCGACGATCTGCTCGACTACAGCGCCGACGGCAGCACCCTGGGCAAAAACACCGGCGACGATCTGAACGAAGGGAAGCCGACCCTGCCGCTGCTGCACGCGATGCACAACGGCGACGACGCCCAGCGTGACATGATCCGTGGCGCAATTGAGCAAGGCAACGGCCGTCATTTGTTGGAGCCGGTACTGCAGGCGATGCAGCAATGCGGTTCGCTGGAATACACCCGCCAACGCGCCGAGGAAGAGGCCGACAAGGCGATCGCCGCGCTGCAGGTGTTGCCGGCATCGGAGCACCGCACGGCGCTGGAAGGCCTGGCCCATTTAGCGGTGCAACGCGATTTTTAAGAAATCGTGATTTCGCAATACACTCATCAGGCCCGCGTACGCGGGCCTGCTTAGGTATTGCTCTCTTCGTCGATACGCGCCAGCAGGCCGCCAATCCCTTCCCGCATCAGGAAAGCCACCATTTTCTCGCGCTCGCTCTCCGTCAAATGGTAGTAATACTCGATCCAGACCGCCAACGGATCCTGGCGTTCTACGTCATAGGCCGCCCCGTCTTCCTTCAGCACCAGCAGGTTACGCACACCTGAAGGCAGGCTATCGATATGGTATTCCAACGCTTTTCCCTGCACGCCTTTACGCCTGCGGCTGATCCAGCCTTCGCGCCGGGCCATCAAATTGATTCCCTGTGGTGAGGAGGGTAATCCTGCGATGCCTGTCAGTTCCTTGGCGGCAAACCACTCGTTTTTCATGGCCATCATCTCTGGGCAATAGTGGGCAACGTCATTTTTGGAAATTACCTGGGTATTTTTTAGGAAATTTAATGGTATTCTGGTTTCCGAATAAACGTTTCACGTTGTTCAAACGCTTAACTTTGACTCGTTAGTTATACCACTAACGCAACTTTGGCTAATCAGAAAAGGAATGTAAACATGAATTCAAGGAACCCAGATTGGCACCCGGCAGATATCATCGCGGCGCTACGCAAGCAGGGCACCACGCTGGCGGCGGTATCGCGCAAGGCCGGATTGAGCTCATCGACGCTGGCCAATGCGCTGTCGCGCCCGTGGCCGAAGGGGGAATGGCTGATCGCCGAAGCGATAGGCATTCACCCATCGGAGATCTGGCCAAGCCGTTATTACGATCCGCACAGCGATTGCCTGCTGGATCGCAAAGCACGCATCAAGTCGTGAACGCGGAACAAAAAAAAACCGCCGGAACAGCGTCCGGCGGCGTTTATCGGCTGACTCTCGGTATCGATCAGTTATTGATGAACTTCTCGCCCAGTTCGATATCTTTGTGCAGCACGTCCAGCATCTCGTTCAGCGCTTTCTGCTCGAAGGCGCTCAGGGTGCCGATATCTTTACGCTCTTCAACGCCGTTCTTGCCCAGCACCAGCGGCTGCGCGAAGAAGCGAGCGTATTTGCCGTCGCCTTCAACGTAAGCGCATTCCACAACGCCTTTTTCGCCCTGCAGCGCACGCACCAGAGACAGACCGAAACGTGCGGCCGCCTGGCCCATGGACAGCGTTGCAGACCCGCCGCCGGCTTTGGCTTCTACCACTTCGGTACCGGCGTTCTGAATGCGTTTGGTCAGATCCGCCACTTCCTGATCGGTGAAGCTCACACCAGGGATCTGCGACAGCAGAGGCAGAATGGTCACGCCAGAGTGGCCGCCGATAACCGGCACGTTCAGCTCTTCCGGCTGCTTGCCTTTCAGCTCGGCCACGAAGGTGTTGGAACGGATGATATCCAGCGAAGTCACGCCGAACAGTTTGTTCTTGTCGTAAACGCCGGCTTTTTTCAGCACTTCCGCCGCGATGGCGACCGTGGTGTTAACCGGGTTGGTGATGATGCCGATGCAGGCTTTCGGGCAGGTTTTCGCCACTTGCTCAATCAGGTTACGCACGATGCCGGCGTTAACGTTGAACAGATCAGAGCGATCCATGCCTGGCTTACGGGCCACGCCGGCGGAAATCAGCACCACGTCCGCACCGTGCAGAGCCGGGGTCGCGTCTTCGCCGCTGAAGCCTTTAATTTTAACTGCGGTTGGGATGTGGCTTAAGTCGACGGCAACGCCTGGGGTAACGGGGGCAATGTCGTAGAGAGAGAGTTCAGAACCTGAAGGAAGCTGGGTTTTGAGTAGAAGGGCGAGGGCCTGGCCGATACCGCCAGCAGCACCGAGAACTGCAACTTTCATCCTATACTCCTTTATTATCTTAAATATATAAAGCGCCGTGAATGTGTTGGTTACGGACCTTGAGTCATTACACCTTTTAAAACAATAAATTAGCCAATTCTTGCCTGCAGGTGTAATAAAACGGCCGCTGTCGCGCCCATTTTAGATTAAATCGCTTGCGCATGAAGGGCATAGCGCACACTAATCAAAAATAGTGCGAGGTTATTCACGAGCAAGTTAACCGGCCGTTACATTACACCCTTACGCAACATCAGAACAACATCATTTTAATAACATTTTATTTACCACCGTAGGCCGATTTTCCGTCGTCAAAAGGGCATATTCATCGCGGCCGGATTTTGTTAAAATGCCGCCCTTTCCTCGCCGCCCGGTCTTTTTTATTTTCTTTGGGGCGGCCTTTGTTGCATAAAAATTCATCTATATGCATAATCATGACTTCCACTATCAACATTCCACGGTGCAAAATGCGTAATCCCGCAAAACAGGAAGATCTGATCAAGACGTTCAAAGCGTTATTGAAAGAAGAAAAATTCAGTTCTCAAGGCGAGATCGTTTTGGCGCTGCAAGAAGAAGGCTTCGAAAACATTAACCAATCCAAAGTATCGCGCATGCTGACCAAGTTCGGCGCGGTACGTACGCGCAATGCCAAAATGGAAATGGTGTATTGCCTTCCTGCCGAACTCGGCGTGCCGACCACCACCAGCCCGTTGAAGAATCTGGTGCTGGACGTCGACCATAACGACGCCGTCGTGGTGATCCATACCAGCCCGGGCGCCGCGCAGCTGATCGCCCGCCTGCTCGACTCACTGGGTAAATCCCAGGGCATCCTCGGCACGATTGCCGGCGACGATACCATTTTCGTCACCCCGTCCAGCGGCTTTACCGCTCAGAAGCTGCATGAAGCGATCCTGGGCGTGTTTGAGCAAGAGCTGTGAAACCTGGCGCTAACAAAGTGCGGCTACCTTCCGCATTTTGTTAGCGCTTCTTTAACCCTCGCGTTACCTCCCCGGCCTTTAACCGCGTTTAACACTGCTTTTTTATCCCGCAACAACACATTTCCATGACATCGCCATGTAACCAGCAGTACCCACTGTGATCTTCCGCACTTTTGGTTAAAAGCACTTACCTTATTGAAATTACATAAATTTAACATCAAAAGATCGTTTTATGAGCGTTTTTTATTCCTTACAGTTATAAAAAATAAGGATCATAAGGTTAAAGTTTCACTAGCAACTGTTAGCGAACTATTAATTTTTCGCGTTACTAGCTGTATACTCATTTTCGTGAACTGAATCACAGTTCGTTGGAACTGATAAAAGAATACGATGAGGTGAGATAATGAAAATTAAAGCTACCGTTGCAACCCTGAGCGTTCTGTCCATGCTTTCATTTGGTGCATTCGCAGCACAATCTGTTGATGCAACCCAGGCCGCACAACTGCAACCCGCCGGTGTGATCACCGTGAGTGGCGTCGCCGCTGCGCCTTCCGACATCCGCCAGGCACTGTCTGACAAAGCTGACGCCAAAGGGGCGACCGCTTACCGCGTGATCGAAGCGCGTAACGACGGCAACTTCCACGCGACCGCTGAAATCTACAAATAAGTAACGACATTACCCGGCAACGGGCAATACATCTCTGGAATCAAACGCTGTCATAACGGCCTTCAAGAATAAAAATCGCTGCCAAGCCCTTCCAGGCTGTTATGACCAAGGATCGCTATCATGAACATGAAAACTACGCTTGCTGCACTCGGTCTGCTGTCCGTCATCTCCTTCGGCGCATCTGCCGCCCAGTTGGTGACTAACGATCAGACCGCCAATCTGCAATCTATCGGCACCATTACCGTCAGCGGTATCGACGGCGCACCGACCGACATTCGCCAGGCGCTGTCGGAGAAAGCCGACGCTAAAGGCGCGACCGCCTACCGCGTGATCGAAGCGCGTAACGAAGGCAACTACCACGCCACCGCCGAGATTTACAAATAACAACTCTGGGAACGGCTTTGCAGAGCTGATTACCCTCGTCACTGCCACTGCCGAGTTCTGACGCAAACGCCGATTTCCCAGAGACCCTCTCGTCGTCCTATCCGACGAACCCCGTTGCCCTCGCTCGCGAGGGCTTTTTTATGGGCGTAAAAAAGGCCGCAAATGCGGCCCTTAGAGTGGCTTATGCTACTGAACAATCAGTAGGTCACCTTCGGCTCCTGCTTTTTCGCCAGCGCGTCCAGCAGGCAATCGTGAATGCCGCCAAAACCGCCGTTGCTCATCACCAGAATGTGGTCGCCCGGCTGTGCGGTTTTCACCACCATGTCCACCAGCGTGTCGAGATCCGCGCTCCAGTGCGCCGGCTGCACACAGGCATCAGCCACTTCCGCTACCTGCCATGGAATGTGATGCGGCTGGAACAGGAACACTTCGTCGGCGCGGCCGAGCGAAGGCGCCAGATCGTTTTTGCTGATGCCCATTTTCATGGTGTTGGATCGCGGTTCCAGCACCGCCAGAATGCGCGCCGTGCCGCCGACCTTGCCGCGCAACGCGGCCAGGGTGGCCAGGATCGCGGTCGGGTGGTGCGCGAAGTCGTCGTAAACCGTGACGCCGTTGGCTTCGCCACGCAGCTCCAGGCGGCGGCGGGCGTTGATGAAATCGCCCAACGCGCGGCAGGCGTCTGCCGGCTGCACGCCAACGTGGCGAGTCGCGGCGATGGCCATCAGGCCGTTATGCATGTTGTGCTCGCCCACCAGCGCCCAGTTCACTTCGCCGACCTGCTCGCCGTCGAGGAACACCGCGTAATGACTGGCGTCCGGCGTCAGCTTCTGCGCACGCCAGGTCCCCTCTTCGCCCACCAGCTCCTGTTCGCTCCAGCAGCCCATCGCCATCACCTGCTTCAGGTGGCTGTCGTTGTCCGGCAGGATGATCTTGCCTTTGCCCGGCACCAGGCGCACCAAGTGGTGGAACTGTTTCTGGATGGCTTTCAGATCGTCGAAGATATCGGCGTGGTCGAACTCCAGGTTGTTCATGATCAGCGTGCGCGGGCTGTAGTGCACGAACTTGGAGCGCTTGTCGAAGAACGCGCAGTCATACTCGTCGGCCTCAATCACGAAGAACGGGCTGCCGCCGAGGCGCGCCGATACGTCGAAGTTGCCGGGCACGCCGCCGATGACGAAGCCGGGCTGGTAACCGCAGGCCTCGAGGATCCAGGTCGCCATGCCGGCGGTGGTGGTTTTGCCGTGGGTACCGGCGACCGCCAGTACCCAGCGATCGCGCAACACGGCGTCGTGCAGCCACTGCGGGCCGGAAACGTAAGGGATGCCACGCTCCAGCACCGCCTCCACGCACGGGTTGCCGCGCGTCATGGCGTTGCCGATGATCACCAGATCCGGCGCCGGATCCAACTGGGCTGGATCATAACCCTGAATAAGATCGATCCCCTGGTTCTCCAGCAGCGTGCTCATCGGCGGATAGACGTTGGCGTCCGAACCGGTGACGTCATGCCCCAGTGAACGCGCCAGCATCGCCAACCCGCCCATAAAGGTGCCACAGATCCCAAGAATGTGAATGCGCATAGGTTTCTCATGTGAGTGCATCGAATGTCGGCATATTCTAACGCTCAGAATCGTCCAGAAGAAATGGATTTGCCTATGAATGGCGCGCATCTTTGGGCTACACTGCTCGCGAAAACGTTGGCGGTTTGTTAACAGGCCGCTATCCATCCGTAGATTCAGGGATTGTGTCATGAAAACGTTAGGCGAATTTATCGTCGAGAAACAGCACGACTTCTCGCACGCCACCGGCGAGCTGACCGCGTTACTTTCTGCCATTAAACTGGGCGCCAAAATCATCCACCGCGACATCAACAAGGCTGGCCTGGTTGATATTCTGGGGACCAGCGGGGTGTCCAACGTACAGGGCGAAGTTCAGATGAAACTGGACCTGTACGCGAACGAAAAACTGAAAGCGGCGTTGAAAGCGCGTGGTGAAGTTGCGGGTATCGCTTCCGAAGAAGAAGATGAAATCGTGATATTCGACGGCGAGCGTGCTGAAAATGCCAAGTATGTCGTATTGATGGATCCGTTGGACGGTTCGTCCAACATCGATGTCAACGTCTCGGTCGGTACGATTTTCTCTATCTACCGTCGCATCACGCCGGTCGGCACGCCGGTGACCGAAGAAGACTTCCTGCAGCCGGGCAGCGCCCAGGTCGCAGCGGGTTATGTGGTTTACGGTTCGTCCACCATGCTGGTGTACACCACTGGTTACGGTGTCCACGCCTTTACTTACGACCCGTCTCTGGGCGTGTTCTGCCTCTCCCACGAGAAAGTACGCTTCCCGGCGAGCGGCAACATGTATTCCATCAACGAAGGCAACTACATCAAGTTCCCTCTCGGCGTGAAGAAATACATCAAGTACTGCCAAGAGCAGGATGAAGCGACGCAGCGCCCTTACACCTCGCGCTACATCGGTTCTCTGGTGGCGGACTTCCACCGCAACCTGCTGAAAGGCGGCATCTACATCTACCCAAGCACCGCCAGCCATCCGCAAGGCAAGCTGCGCCTGCTGTACGAATGCAACCCGATGGCGTTCCTGGCCGAACAGGCCGGCGGTAAAGCCAGCGACGGCAAAAACCGCATTCTGGACATCACGCCGGTGAAACTGCACCAGCGCGCGCCATTCTTCGTCGGCACCAAGTCGATGGTAGAAGACGCAGAACGCTTCATCGCCGAAAACCCGGACGAGTAACGCGTTTCTGGCAAGGGTTCGGCACCGCGCCGAACCCTTATCGCCTTACAGCTTGAACGCCGCCATGCTCTGCGCCAGCAGCTGAGCCTGATCTTCCAGCGAGCGCGTTGCCGCCGCCGACTCTTCCACCAGCGCCGCATTCTGCTGCGCCACCTGATCCATCTGCGCCACCGCCAGGTTTACCTGTTCGATACCGCTGCTTTGTTCGCGCGTCGCCGCCGAGATCTCACGCATCAACGCCGTCACCCGGCCCACTTCACCGGTGATGCCGCTCATGGTCTGCGCGGCCGACGCCACCATCTGTTCGCCTTCCTGCACCCTGTTCTGCGACGCTTCAATCAGCCCTTTAATCTCTTTCGCCGACTGGGCGCTACGCTGCGCCAGACTGCGCACTTCACCGGCCACCACCGCGAAACCGCGGCCTTGCTCGCCGGCACGCGCCGCTTCCACCGCCGCGTTCAGCGCCAGGATATTGGTCTGGAAGGCGATGCCGTCCATCACGCTGATGATGTCGGCGATGCGGCGCGAACTGTCGGTGATCGCCTGCATCTTGCTCATCACCTGGCTGACCACGTCACTGCCCTGGTTGGCGATATCGGACACGCTCAGCGCCAGTTGGTTGGCCTGCTCGCAGTTCTCGGCGTTCATTTTCACCGTCGAAGTCAGCTGTTCCATGCTGGCGGCGGTCTCTTCCAGCGAAGCGGCCGACTCTTCGGTACGCTGCGCCAGATGCAGGTTACCGGCCGCCAGTTCGCGTGAACCGGTGTCGATCTGGCTGCTGGCATCGCGCACTTTGCTGACCGAACTGGCCAACGCCTGCTGCATACGCTGCATCGCCCGCACCAAGCGGCCCATCTCGGTATCACCCTCACCGCGGATCTCATGGGTCAGATCGCCGCCGGCGATGTGTTCCAACTGCGCGATGGACTCGTCCAACGGGCGCAAAATGATCACGCGCAGCGCGAACCAGGCCAGCACCGCCAGCAGCACGCTGAGCAGGCCCGCCACCACGATCAGCGAAATCTTGGTGCTGGCGTTGTTTTCCGCGTCATACACCTGCTTTTCGCCGAGCTTCATGGCAAAGCTGCGGAAATCGCTGAGATCCTTTTCAAACGCGATGCTCAGCGCAGAGATGCGGGTCTCCTGAATATGGTAATACTCATCGATTTTGCCGGCCTTGATGGCGGCAGCCATCGGCTTCACGCCCTGCTCGAGGTAGGCGCGATAGCTGTTTTGCAGACGATTGGAGAGTTCGCGGCCGCGATCGGTCACGGTGCCGACGCCGACAAAGCGCGCCATTTCCTTGTTTGACTGATCGAGGTAACCGTAGATGCGGCCCACGGTGGCGTCGGACACATCGATCTGGCCGATCTCCCGTTGGCGCACCGCCAACGAAGCGGCGGTTCGGGCGCGCAGCGTCAGGTTGGAGCTGTTGGCCAGCGAGCCCAGCTCTTCACCGAGGATCTGGTTCAAGGTATGGATCGATCGCGATCCTTCGTTAATCGCGTTGACGCCAATAACGCTGACCATGATCAGCAACATGGTCATCAGGCTCAGCAGGGCGATCAGCCCAGCCTTCACCGTAATCTTTTTTAGCATGAGTTCTTCCCGGCTTCAGAAATTGTGAGATCAGACGTAGTAGGGGTGGCAAAACGCGGAGCCAGCTTTGCTAGCTCATTATTGTTTGTTGAAGTTATCGGCAGGCGAAGGCAAAACTTCATGCCGCGGCGGGATTAATCTGGAAATTATCCCTGCGCCGGCACACTGGGTTTTCGACGATGAAAAGGGCAGGAAATCGCAAAAGAGTCCGCTATAATAGCCGCCACTCCATTTCTGGTTTGATGATTAAAGGAAACCGACATGAGCTTGAATCTGGTCCCTGCTGGCAAAGACCTGCCGGAAGACATCTACGTAGTAATCGAAATCCCGGCCAACGCCGATCCAATCAAATACGAAATCGACAAAGAAACCGGCGCGCTGTTCGTTGACCGTTTCATGTCCACCGCGATGTTCTACCCGTGCAACTACGGCTACATCAACCACACCCTGTCTCTGGACGGTGACCCGGTTGACGTACTGGTCCCAACCCCATACCCGCTGCAGCCGGGCTCCGTGATCCGCTGCCGTCCGGTTGGCGTACTGAAGATGACCGACGAAGCCGGTGAAGACGCCAAGCTGGTTGCGGTACCACACAGCAAGCTGACCAAAGAGTACGATCACGTGAAAGACGTGAACGACCTGCCGGAACTGCTGAAAGCCCAGATCGCTCACTTCTTCGAGCACTACAAAGATCTGGAAAAAGGCAAATGGGTGAAAGTGGAAGGCTGGGCAGACGCTGCCGCGGCTAAAGCGGAAATCATCGCCTCCTTCGAACGCGCTGCCAAGAAGTAATTCCAGCCGCCGTCCGATGAAAAAACACCGCTCATTGAGCGGTGTTTTTTTTCTTACTGTTCTTCGAGACGCTTCAGCCAGTCACCGCTGGTAATCCGCGGGTAACCGTCCACGCTGTGTTTGTACAGGTAGATCCACGCACTCCCATAAGGCGTCTGAATCAGCTCGCGCTTATAGTCCTTGGTGTTGCTTTTCAGTTCGTCCAGCTCTGCCAGAATCGATGAGTTAATACGATACACCTCGCAATGTATCGTGCCCTCTCCAGGGATCGCCGCCGGGTAATGGCCCAGATTATAAATCTGATAGCCTTCGAGCTCGTGCTCGCCGAGCCATTGGGCGTTGGTCATCCAATGGCTGTTTCCCTGTTTGCGCCGTAAACTGCCGTAGACAATTATTCGCATCGCTAAAACTCAAACTGATAGAGCAAATCTAATGCCTGGTCGAGACCAGACACCGCTTCAAGATACAACTTAGGCATCAGGCGATAACGCAACGTCAGCGTGGCCAGCGAGTCGAAAATGCCCACCCCATATTTTACTTGTAAGCCTGGGAGGACATAGCCGCTCACGACAACCTGGGAATTGTCGCCAACCCCTTGAGTGTCCAGAGCCAAATTACTCACGCCGAATGCCTCGCCGATTTTACCCACAAGTTGACCACTTTGTGCAACCCCCATGCCGATTAACATCGACGTCATGGCGTTGCCGTCGGCGCCGGAGCTGCTCAAGCCCTGGCCGCGCAGCAGATAAGACAAGGCTTCCTGTTGCGATTTGGCCGGATCGGAGAACACTTCCAGCTTCGGTGCATCCGCCAGGCCGGTCACGCGCACGCCGGCAGTCACGTCGTCCTCGGTGGATTCCGGGTTGCGGATCGCTTCGATATTGAGCAGCGGCTGATCCGGCGGGCCGGAGAACATCAGCTGCCCTTTACGCACGATCAAATCCTGACCATAAGCATGGAAGCGACCGGAAGGGATGTCAATCTGGCCGTTGAGGCCCAGCCCTTTCTTGTCCTGCACCACCTTCAGATCGCCCTTCAAGCGGGCTTTCAGGCCGAAGGCGTCCAGCCGCACGTCGTTGCCGACGTGGATCATCAGGTTGCTGTTGATCGGGATCGAGGCGGTCTTCGGCTGAATCGGCTTCAGCTGATCGTCCAGCATCACCTCGTCGGAAGAGACGCCCACCGCGCTTTCCGGCAGCTCCTGCACCGTAATGCGCGCCCAAGGGATATCGACCTTGCCGTTGAGCGAGAACAGCTGCGGCGTGGCTTCGAACACCAGATCCGGCGACACGTCGATGCGGATCATCGGCGGCACCGTCACCCGCAGCTTGTCGCCCTTGGCGGCAATGCGCGCACGCCAGGCGTTGATGTCACGCCAGTCGGCATCGCCCGCCAGATTCAGCTGGCCGCGGGTGGTGCTGAGCAGCCCCTCCAGCGTCGAGGTCATGCCGTTGAAATTCACCGCCAGCCGCGCGTCGGTCATATCGAACGGCATCCAGTGCCCCTGCACCTTCGCCCGATCCAACGCCAGACGCCCGAACACCAGCGGCTTCTGCGCGCTGCCGCCCAGACGCAGGTTGGCGTTCAGCATGCCCGCTGCACTTTCGCCCTTCATCAGCGCCGGGTTGATCAGCGCCAGCGAGATGTTGGTGATATTGACGTTGCCGCTGATGGTGCGCCGCACCTGCGGATCCACCACCTGGATATTGCCGTCAAACTGGCCGTTGTTGGTCAGTTTGATCCGCCAGTCGGCCTGCGCGCGGCCGTTGTTCAGGCCGGCGTTGAGGGTCAGCGTATCGAAAGCGATAGGCAGCGCGTTGCCCTGCACCTGCTGTACCACCTTGACGCCGTTGCCGGCCAGCGTGACTTTCGCCTCCGGCAGCGCGCCGCCCGGTTTCCAGCTGACGTCGGCCCGGCCGGTGAACACGCCGCTCAGGGCGGTTTCCGGGCCGAGAAACGGCTTGATCATCGCCAGGTCGAACCGATTGAGCACCACGCTAGCCTGGCCGCTCTGGCCGGCTTCAATGGTCTTCGGCACGCACAGCTCGGCGTTCGGGTTCTGCCAACAGTGCGGCCCGATGCTGATTTTCTGCGCGGTGTTCAGGTAATCCAGCGCGATGGCGCGCGTCAGGCGCCACTCCCCTACCGGCGTATCGAAGCGGGTATTGTTCAGATTGCCGCGCCAGCGCTGCTGCTGACGATCGAAGCTGCCCTGTAGCGCCAGCTGGCCGGAGACCGGTTTGCCGTCGATCTTCAACTGCAGCTGATGCTGCTTCTCGCTGCCTTTGGCGTCGAGGGTCAGCAGGCTGACTTCCAGCGCGTCCTGCTTCAGCTGCTCGACGCGTACCGCCAACTGCCCCTGGATCTGATCCGTGGAGCGCACGTCGCCGTCTATTTTCACGCGGTTGATGCGCAGCGCCTGCCACTGCAAGCCGGAGGCGGTCAAATCCGCCAGCAGCTGCGGCGCCTGCAGATTGCCGCGCAGTTTCAACAGCCCTTTGGCGGTGCCGCCCAGGCCCGGCAGCGCGCCGTCCAGACGCGGCGCGTCGATGTTGGCGTCCAGGTTCCAGCTTTTCTCATCCAGCTGCCCTTTGACGTTCAGCTGGTTGCGCCCCAGCGTCAGATCGATGCCGGGGATTTTCCACTGCCCGGCGGCGTTGCCGCTCAGCGTACCGCGCGCCGTGACCTTGTTCTGCTTCACGTTGCCGTCCAGCTGCAGCACCGGCACCTGCAGCTGCCAGCTGCCGCCGTGCAGGCTGCCGCGCGTGGTGATCTTGCCATCCAGCTTCGCCGGCCATTCCGGCCACTGCTTGGCGGTATTGATGCCGCTCAGCGTCAATTGCGAGTTCCAGCTGATGGCCTTGCTCCAGTCCACCAGCGCAGTGAGATCGGTATTGCCCTGCAGCGCCGCCAGCCGCAGGCGCTCCAGCTTGAACTGCTCAACGTTGCCTTTGCCGTCCAGCGTCAGCACCGCCGGCGGCAGATCCTGGCCTTTCAGATTGGCGCGTGTCGACAGCGCATAGTCGGTCGCCTTGCCGTTAAAGCGCAGGCGAAAATCGTTGACCTGGTACTGCGCCTCGCCGCTCAGCGGCCATTTCAGCTGCTTGCTTTGCAACGTCAGCGCCAGCGGCAAGCCGGCTTCGGCCAGCCGGGTTTGCACATCGAGCTGGGCGCCGACCGGGCCGGACAGGTTCAGCGCGACTTTCAGCTCGTCACGCAACCCGCCCCCGATGTTCAGCTTCACCTTCTCGCCCTTCAGCGGTTCGATGTTCAGCGCGCTGTTGGCGGTCAGGGCCACCGGCCAGTCGCCGGTCAGGGTCGCCTGCCCCTGCACCGACAGCGTGCCCTGCGGCGACTTCACGTCGAAGTTGTCCAGTTGGATATGCTGATCCTGCGTGCTGGCCTGCAGCAACAGACTCGTGATCAGCACATCGGTATCGCCGGTCAAGCGCAGCTGTTCGCCGCTGATCTCTTTGACGGTGATATCCAGCGGCAGGCGGATGTCCGGCAGATCCGGCAACAGCGGTTTGGCGAACAGTTCCTTCAGCGTTTCGCCGAGCGGCTTCTCTTCCGGCTGCGGCGCCGGTTTCGCCGCGTCGGTAACCTGCTCACCGACCTTTTTCGCTACCTCAACCGCCGGTTGCACCGCTTCCGGCAACGGATTTTGCGGCGTTTTCGGCAAGGCGATCAGCAACGAGCCGATCTTGGTTGGCATCAGCGTCAGAGCGCGCTCTTGCCACTGTGCGCCGGTGCGAAACTCGGCCAGAGAAATGGCGGTGTCGTCGACGGTGACCTTGACGTTGTTCAGCGCCAACAGGCGCAGGGTGATCGGATAAGGGGTGCTGAGATTGGTGGTCGGCTCACTGCTCTCCTCCACCGGCGCGGAGGGCGTCATCTCTTTGGTGTTCACCGCCACATCCACGTCCTGGGCGGTCAAGGCATTGACGCACAGCGAACTGCGCTTAAAGCAGGAGAGATCGAGGGACAGATGGAACTGCCCGGCGTTGACCGTCACGCCCGGCATCTGATACTTCACGCCCTTCAGCGTCAGATCGCGCCAGCCGCCGCTGACGCCGGCGATCTCCAGCCCCGGCACCCAACGCGCCGCGCCGTTGATGACCATATGCAAACCGGTGGTAGTGCCCACCAGAAAGGCCAGCCCGCCGATCAGCAACAGCAGGACGACCAGAAATCCGAGACAAATCTTTTTAACCAGGCTCATAGTTCAGGCCCCAAACCGATGTAGAACTGCATCCCGTGAGTGTCCTTGTCCCCCACGGGCGCGGCGATATCCAACTTCACCGGCCCCACCGGCGACTGCCAGCGCACGCCGACACCGGCGCCGGTCTTGAAGTTGCTTTTCTTGATATCGTTCACCGCTTCACCGGAATCGACGAACATCGCCCCCCACCATTTGCCGGTCACGTTGTATTGATACTCCAGCGAGCCGGTCAGCATCTTGGAGGCGCCGGTCAGCTTGCCGTCGTCGCCGCGCGGCGAAATGTCTTTGTACTTGTAGCCGCGAATGCTGCGGTCACCGCCGGCGAAGAAGCGCAAATCCGGCGGCACCTTGTCGAAGTCGTTGGTTTCTATCCATCCCACCTGCCCGCGCGCCACGAAACGATGCTTGTCGGCGAGCGTGCGGATCCAGACGTTTTGCGCCTGCATCAACGCGAAGTCCACGCCGGAGCCCCAGGTGGTGTCGGACACGTCGATGGAGTAGCGTTGGCTGTCGCCCCAGGTCGGCATCAGGCCACCACGTGAGCGGGTGCGGTTGAAGCTGACGCCGGGGTACAACAGCATGGTAGTGTTGCTGACGTTGCCCTGGGTAAAGTTATCCCAGCGCCAGGTCAGGTTGATCGCCCGCTGCCAGCCGCTGGAGAGATCCCAGTTGCGTGAGGCCACCACTTTGGAGGTCACGGATTTGGTGTCGTTAAGATCGACGTTCTTGAGCCCGCCCTGCAGCAGGTAATACTGCTCCAGCGGATTCTTCAGCAGCGGGATCTTATAGGTCAGATCCAGTTGCTGCTCCGGCGCCGACACGCTGGCGCTGGTTTCCAGGCTGTGGCCGCGATCGTTGAGCCAGGGCTTTTTCCAGGTGCCTTTCACCCGCGGGCCGACGTCGGTGGAGTAACCGATACCGGTTTCGATGGTATTGCGCGTACGCGGCGTTACCAGCGCGTCCAACGGCAAAATCTTGTTCTCTTTGGCATCGTTGAAATCAGGGGACACCACCACCGAGTTGAACCAGTTGGTAGCGGACAAACGGCGGTTCAGCTCGGCCAAATCCTCCGAACTGTAGTAATCCCCCTGATGAAAGGGCACCAGATTTTGCAGATAGTCTTCGCGGATTTGCGAACCGGTGAATTTCACCTTGCCGAAGCGGTAACGTTCGCCGCTGTTGAAATCGATGTCCCAAAACGCCTTGTGCAGATCTTCGGCCACGCCGAGCTGGCTTTTGGTCATGTCGGCGTCGAAATAGCCTTTGCGCAGCGCCAGGCCGGTGAGCGAGCCTTTGAAACTGTCATACTTGCCGTGGTTGAGGATCTCGCCGATGGTCGGCCGCCCCTTCTTTACCAGCGTCAGGTAGTCTTCATCGGTCTTCGCGCCGCCCTCCAGCACGATATTGGCGCCGGCGATACGCACCGGCTCGCCCGGATTGACCTTGGCATGCAGCACCGGGCGCGACATTCCCGGTCGGTCGTCCAGCGTAAACTCGATGGTCGGCTGGTAATAGCCGAGCGCGCGCAGCCCCTGGCGCACCGCCTCATCCACCCGCGCGCGGAAGCGGCCGTCGGTGCCGACCTCTTCAGGCGTGATCGACGACAGGCGCACCCGGACGTTTTTTTCCAACTCTCCGCTTAACCCCTCCACCTGCAGCCGCACGTTCGCCGCATAGGCCGCAGGTGCCGCAAGCAACACAGATATCAAGCACATGACCGGGTACTTTGGCACGTGTTCTCCTTATTGATTTTACTTTCCTGTTATGGTGTTTGCTCCGGGGCCAGGGCAGACTCCGCGCTATCATGACGGCAGCCCTCTTCAACCTTATTCCGGACGCCGCCCGCCGCGCTTTGCCACCGCCGCGCAACAGGCGAATTCTTCACTTTTGGCGCTCAAAATACTGCGTTAAGCTTATACAAAATCCAACTTGCCACTTATTGTGGGCAAAGACGCGGTGAGATACAACCGAACCGCCGCCATGTAGGGTCAATTCTTACTGTGACAACAGGAGTCAACCGTGGTGCCATTTTTTGATAAATCACAAACCGTCGATAAGGCAAGCGCGCTGCCTGGCCGCACCACGCCAATGCCTGTCGCAACGCTCAACGTGGTCACCGAACACTCGATGACCCAGGTGCCGGCAGGCATGGAAGTGGCGATCTTCGCCATGGGCTGTTTCTGGGGCGTTGAGCGTCTGTTCTGGCAGCAGCCGGGCGTCTACAGCACCGCCGCCGGCTACAGCGGCGGCTATACGCCGAACCCGACCTACCGCGAAGTGTGCAGCGGCCAGACCGGCCACGCCGAAGTGGTGCGCGTGGTGTTCGATCCGCAGGTCGTCAGCTACAAACAGCTGCTGCAGGTATTCTGGGAAAATCACGATCCGGCGCAGGGCATGCGCCAGGGCGGCGACGTCGGCACTCAGTACCGCTCGGCGATTTATACGCTGAGCCCAGAGCAGCAGGCCGAGGCGGAAAGCAGCCTGCAACGCTTCCAGCAGGCGATGGACGCGGCGGGCGACAAGCGCGTCATCACCACCGAGATCGCGCCGGCGCTGCCGTTCTATTATGCGGAAGACGATCATCAGCAGTACCTGTTCAAAAACCCGGAAGGCTACTGCGGGCTGGGCGGCATCGGCGTTTGCCTGCCGCCGCAGGGCTGATCCGATGCCAGCCGGCGGCACTTTTTTAACCGCTGGCGGCCCCTGTGGGGCAACTGCTATACTATGCGGGCCGCTTCTGCGGCCCGATAGCTTCCCTTCTGGTTGTTATCGCTGCTTTTTTTACTATGTACTACCCTTCCTCAAGAGCGCCGTCATCCCGTCGGCACGTATGGATAGATTATGTTAAACAGTATTTTACTGATTCTTTTTCTGATCGCGGTGAGTGCGTTCTTCTCACTGTCGGAAATCTCTCTGGCCGCCTCGCGCAAGATCAAACTGAAGCTGATGGCCGACGAAGGTAACGTCAACGCCGCCAGAGTGCTCAAGCTGCAAGAAACCCCAGGCATCTTCTTCACCGTGGTGCAGATCGGCCTGAACGCCGTGGCCATCCTCGGCGGTATCGTCGGCGACGCGGCTTTCTCTCCCACCTTCAAGGTGTTGTTCGATCGCTTCCTGTCGCCTGAACTGGCAGAACAGGTCAGCTTCATCTGCTCCTTCGTGCTGGTGACCAGCCTGTTTATCCTGTTCGCCGATTTGACCCCGAAGCGCATCGGTATGATTGCACCAGAGACGGTCGCCGTCCGGATCATCAACCCGATGCGTTTCTCCATCATGATCTTCCGCCCGCTGGTGTGGTTCTTCAACGGCATGGCCAACCTGATCTTCCGCATGTTCAAGCTGCCGATGGTGCGTAAGGACGATATCACCTCCGATGACATCTACGCGGTGGTGGAAGCCGGCGCCCTGGCGGGCGTGCTGCGCAAGCAGGAGCACGAGCTGATTGAAAACGTGTTCGAGCTGGAATCGCGCACCGTGCCGTCTTCGATGACCTCACGCGAAAGCGTGGTGTACTTCGATCTGCGCGAAAGCGAAGAGAGCATCAAGGAGAAGGTCTCGACCCATCCGCACTCCAAGTTCCTGGTGTGCGACGGCCATATCGATCAGGTGGTGGGTTACGTCGATTCCAAAGACCTGCTGAACCGCGTGCTGGGCAACCAGAGCCTGGTGCTGAGCAGCGGCGTGCAGATCCGCTCGGCGCTGATCGTGCCGGATACGCTGACGCTGTCCGAAGCGCTGGAAAGCTTCAAAACCGCCGGCGAAGACTTCGCGGTGATCCTCAATGAATATGCGTTGGTGGTGGGCATCATCACCCTTAACGACGTGATGACCACGCTGATGGGCGATCTGGTCGGCCAGGGCCAGGAAGAACAGATCGTGGCGCGCGACGAAAGCTCATGGTTGATTGAAGGCGGCACGCCGATCGACGACGTGATGCGCGTGCTGGACATCGACGAATTCCCGCAGGCGGGCAACTACGAGACCATCGGCGGCTTTATGATGTATATGCTGCGCAAGATCCCGAAACGCACCGACTTCGTCAAATACGCCGGCTACAAGTTCGAGGTAGTGGATATCGACAGCTACAAGATAGACCAGCTGCTGGTCACCCGGCTGAGCGACAAACCGGCGGCGGTGCTGCCGAAAGCGCCAGACGACACCCCGGCGGCCTGACGGCGCGAAGGACAGAAACATCAGCGGCCCCATCGGGGCCGCATTTTTTTACCGCTGTCAGCGAGGTGTTCACCCCATCTCGGTCTGCAACAGCAGCACCTGACGGTTCACTTCAGACATCACGCTGAAATGGCGCTTGTCGCGAATCTTCGGCGGCAGGATTTTCCCTTCGTCGAATTCAAATGCGCCTACGTCCTTGATATACAGCCTTCCACGAAACAGGGTCTTAACGTACTTTGCCACTTTCAAAGGGTTATAACGCTGGAAGATTCTCATTCTTTTACGCTCCTCCCGTTGATCCATGCGCTCAGCGAGCCGCCAAAGGTGGCAGCCTCGAAATTCAGAACGCAACTTGATTGCATGTAGTAGACCCAGTAAAGACCAGAACGTTCACTTCTGCCTGGTTATCTACGCTGGATTTACACTTTTTGACAGAATTGTATATGATAATTTATAACGTTTTCAGGATATCCCTTCAAAATCTGATGATTAGCGAACCAAGGGAAAATCTGCGATCCGGTTAACAGGACAGACCTCTTATCACATCCTATGCTTTAGGCTGTCGAAGTGCTGTCGCACAAATTCCCCCCATTACAAGGAGAAAGCATGAAAACAAGTCGCATGCTGATGGTATCCCTGCTGCTCGCCCCACTTTTCGCTTCCGCGCACAACTTCCAGCTCCAGCAGCGCGTAGCGCCGGTTGGCGTCAGCGACAAAGGAGAGCTCAACTACGCTGACGGTAATTTTAGCTACCAAAACTGGAACAGCGCGCAGCTCAGTGGAAAAGTGCGAGTGATACAACATATTGCCGGCCGCAGCTCCGCCAAAGACATGAACGACCCACTGATTGAAGCGATCAAGAAAGCGAAGCTACCACACGATCGTTACCAAACGACGACAATCGTCAACACCGACGATGCCCTGATGGGCACCGCGATGTTCGTGCGCAGCAGCATTGAAGACAGCAAGAAGGAGTTCCCGTGGTCGCAGTTTATCGTCGACAGCGACGGTAACGTGCGCAAGGCCTGGGATTTGCAGCCGAAAGGCTCAGCCATCGTGGTGCTGGATAAGCAAGGGCGCATTCAGTTTGCTAAAGACGGCGCGCTGACGCCGGAAGAGATGCAGCAGGTGATATCCAAACTGCACCAGCTGTTGGCGAACTAACTCAGAACAGCGACACCCGGAAGCCGGGGTTGAGGAAAGATTCACGCGGGGTATAGAGCAACGGCTTGCCCTGCCAATCGTGAATTTGCGCCCCGGCAGCCACCGCCACCGCATGCCCTGCGGCGGTATCCCAAATGTTGGTCGGCCCAAAGCGCGGATAAAGCTGCGCCTTGCCTTCCGCCACCAGGCAAAACTTCAGCGAGGAACCGACGGACACGGTCTGGTGCTCGCCCAGTTGCTGAAGGTAATCTTTCAGCTCGTCGTCGATATGCGAGCGGCTCACCACCACCAGCGGCGGATGCGCGTTGCTGACGCCGATCGCCTGCCGCACGCCCTTCTCTTCTTTCCAGGCCTTGCCGCGCTCCGCCAGATACAACACGTCGATCGCCGGGGCATACACCACGCCCATCACCGCCTGCCCGTCTTCAATCAGGGCGATATTGACCGTGAACTCGCCGTTGCGGTGCAAAAACTCTTTGGTGCCGTCCAACGGATCGACCAACCAGTAGCGCGTCCAGCTGCGGCGCTCTTCCCACGCCGGCGGATCCTCTTCCGACAGCAGCGGCACCTCCGGCGTCAGGGCCGCCAGGCCGCGCTTGATGATGTGATGCGCCGCCAGATCGGCCGCCGTCACCGGTGAGTCATCTTTTTTCTGTGCGACATCAAGCGGTTGTTCACCGTCGTACACCGCCATGATCGCCGCCCCCGCCTCGCGGGACAGTTGGCAAATTCGCTCTAACATCATGCACCTCAACTCTGCATCTCCGTGGGAAATTTCCCTCTGTCTCTGCTAGCAGACTAGTTTTTTTTACGCCGAATATCCATCTCAACCGGCTAAACCACGGGAAATCCTCAGATCTTGTTGGGCACAACTGTGAACTTCCCCGCGTTACCTGCTCCCGTTTTCTGCCACACTTCACAGTTTACTGTGGCAAGCAGTGTTAATTACATTTCCCTCTGCGATAACACTCGAATAATGGAATGGAGAGAACCCCAAATGATGAAGCATCCACTGACGCTGTCCGCGCTTGCGCTGCTGGTGTGCGCCTCGGCGCAGGCGGCGACCGTCGATCTGCGCGTGCTGGAAACCACCGATCTGCACAGCAACATGATGGACTTCGATTACTACAAGGACACGCCGACCGACAAATTCGGCCTGGTGCGCACCGCCAGCCTGATCCAACAGGCGCGCCAGCAGGCCGCCAACGCGGTGTTGGTGGACAACGGCGACATCATTCAGGGCAGCCCGCTCGGCGACTACATGGCAGCCAAGGGGCTGAAACCGGGTGACGTGCACCCGGTCTATAAGGCGATGAACACGCTGGACTACGTCGTCGGCAACATCGGCAACCATGAGTTCAACTACGGGCTGGACTATCTGAAGAACGCCATCGCCGGCGCCAAATTCCCGTATATCAACGCCAACGTCATCGACGCCAAAACGCAAAAACCGCTGTTCACGCCGTACATCATCGTCGATACGCCGGTGAAAGACCGTGACGGCAAGGCGCATACGCTGCGCATCGGCTATATCGGCTTCGTGCCGCCGCAGATCCTGGTGTGGGACAAAGCCAACCTGCAGGGCAAGGTGACGGTGGACGACATCACCGCCACCGCCAAGCGCTACGTGCCGCAAATGCGTAAACAGGGCGCCGATCTGGTGGTGGCGATCCCGCATTCCGGGCTGTCCAGCGAGCCTTACAAGGCAATGGCGGAGAACTCAGTCTACTACCTCAGCCAGGTGCCGGGCATCGACGCCATCATGTTCGGTCACGCCCATGCGGTGTTCCCGAGCAAAGACTTCGCCAACATCAAAGGCGCGGATATCGACAAAGGCCTGCTGAACGGCGTACCGGCGGTGATGCCGGGCCAATGGGGCGATCATCTCGGCGTGGTCGATCTGCAGCTCAACAACGATAACGGCAGTTGGAAAGTGACCGCCGCCAAAGCGGAAGCACGGCCGATCTATGACAAAGAGAACAAGACATCGCTGGCGGCGGAAGATGCCGCGCTGGTGAAGGTGTTGGCGGACGATCACAAAGGCACGCGCGAGTTCGTCAGCCAGCCGATCGGTAAATCCGACGGCAACATGTACAGCTACCTGGCGCTGGTGCAGGACGATCCGACGGTGCAGATCGTCAACAATGCGCAGAAGGCCTACGTCGAACATTACATCCAGGGCGATCCGGACCTGGCCGATCTGCCGGTGCTGTCGGCGGCGGCGCCGTTCAAGGTCGGCGGCCGCAAGAACGATCCCGCCAGCTTCGTCGAAGTGGAAAAAGGCCAGCTCACCTTCCGCAACGCCGCCGATCTCTATCTCTACCCCAATACGCTGGTGGTGGTGAAGGCCAGCGGCAAAGAGGTGAAAGAGTGGCTGGAGTGCTCCGCCGGCCAGTTCAACCAGATCGACGTCAACAGCGCCAAGCCGCAGGGCTTGATCAACTGGGACGGCTTCCGCACCTATAACTTCGACGTGATCGACGGCGTCAACTACCAGATCGACGTCAGCCAGCCGGCGCGTTACGACGGCGAATGCCAGCTGATCAACGAGAAGGCGGAGCGTATCAAACAGCTGACCTTTAACGGCAAGCCTATCGATCCGAACGCCACCTTCCTGGTTGCCACCAACAACTATCGCGCCTACGGCGGCAAGTTTGCCGGCACCGGCGACAAACATATCGCCTTCGCTTCGCCGGATGAAAACCGCTCGGTGCTGGCGACCTACATCAGCGCCGAAACCCAGCGGCATGGCGCGGTGCGCCCGCAGGCGGACAACAATTGGCGTTTGGCTAACTTCAGCAGCAAGCAGCCGCTGGATATTCGCTTCGAGACCTCGCCTTCGGACAAAGCGACGGCGTTTATCAAAGAGCACGCCCAATACCCGATGACCACCGAAGGCAATGACCGTATCGGTTTCGCGGTCTATCGCATCGATTTAAGCGCGAAATAATCACCAGGCCGGGGCACTCCCCCGGCCATCACCTCTATTTTCCCGCTGGCGCGCCCTTTAAATTGCATTTAAAATGCATGTTATAAAATCCCTTCGTTTAAAGAGGCACTACCATGGATTACCGCAATCAATCCCTTGGCGCGCTCGCTATCGCCATTCCCCGGGCATCCCGCCTGTTTCGCCAGCATCAGCTGGATTTCTGCTGCGGAGGCCGGCAATCGCTGGCACGCGCCGCCGAACGCAAAGGGCTGGATATCGACACACTGGAAAACGAACTGGCCGCCCTGGCCGCCACACCGGAGCAGAGTCGGGACTGGCGCACGGCGCCGCTCGGTGAAGTAATTGATTACATTCTGCCGCGCTTTCATCAGCGGCACCGCGAGCAGCTGGCCGAACTGGTGCTGATGGCGGAAAAAGTCGAACGTGTGCACGGTGACAAACCCACCTGCCCGCGCGGACTGGCGAAGCAGCTGAACCTGATCCGCCTGGATCTGGAGAATCACATGATGAAAGAGGAACAGATCCTGTTCCCGCTGATCAAACAAGGCATGGGGCCGCAGGCCGCCGGACCGATCTCAGTGATGGAACATGAGCATGACGAGGCGGGTGAACAACTGGAGGTGGTGAAGTTCCTCACCGATAACGTGACGCCACCGGAGGGCGCCTGCACCACCTGGCGGGCGCTGTACAACGGCCTCGACGAGTTCATCGGCGATCTGATGGAGCACATCAGCCTGGAAAACAATCTGCTGTTCCCGCGCGCGCTGAGCGGCGCATAAAACAAGGGCGCCATAAAGGCGCCCAGAGCAATCTTCGGTAGGATTACAGGATTTCCAGCAGCTCGACGTCGAACACCAGCGCGCTGAACGGCGGGATGGACGCGCCTGCGCCACGTTCGCCGTAGGCCAGGTTGTGCGGGATATACAGCTGCCATTTGGAACCGACCGGCATCAGGGTCAGCGCTTCAATCCAGCCTGGGATCACGCCGCTGACCGGGAATTCTGCCGGCTGGCCACGCTCGACCGAGCTGTCGAACACGTCGCCGTTGATCTGACGACCGGTGTAGTGCACACGCACGCGATCCTGACGGGACGGGATTGGGCCGTTGCCCTGCTCCAGTACGGAGAACTGCAGGCCAGACTCGGTCAGCGTCACGTCGTCGCGCTTGGCGTTGTCGTCCAGGAATTTCTGGCCTTCAACGGCCATCGCCTGCTGGCGCTCACGGCGCACCGCATCCGCACGCTCGTGGATTTCACGCAGCGCACGGTGCACCACGTCTACCGGAACCGCCGGGGCATTCCCTTCCAGCGCGTCGCGCAGACCCGCCAGCAAAGCTTCCGGTTGCAAACCTTCCAGCCCGGACTCTTGCAGCTGCTGGCCGACCTGTAAACCAATCCCGTAACTTGCTTGCGCTTCAACGCTGTCAAAAGAAGGGGTTGTCATGGGGTTTTCCTTAAGTCTGTAAAAAGTCGAAAGCGCAGCATAACAGCGCGTCAATGCCGGGTAAAATCTTGTGTGGAGAATGATGACTTTTGTCGTAGAAAAAGAAACAATAACCTTCTGTTAACGCCCGCAGCCGCAAACGCCGGCCCTGCCGCTCAGCCGCCTTTCACTTCAATCAGTTAGCGGACTATACTGAAAGCAGGATATCGGGCAGGCAACGCGCTTGCCGCGCCGCGCTCATTATTACGCCGTCGAAGAGAGGTCACCATGGGCAGAATCGCGCCCAGGAGAAGGAAAACCACCCGCATCTACCAGCCGCTGCTGCGCACCTGGCTGAACGTCAGCCAGCGCCTGAAACCGGGCGCCGCACCCACGTCTGAAGGCGCGGAACCGCCATCGGAGCCACCGCCGGCCAACGACAAAATGCAGCAGCTCAAAGCGCTGCTGGCCAAAGTCTGGCATCTGCCGGACCGTTTCCATTGGATGGAGCCGCTGCCCTACTTTCACCGCCGCTGGGTGCTGATCTTTGGCATCATTCTGCTGTTGGCGTTGCTGTGGCCCTATTCGCCCGAAAGACAGCCGTTCCCGGTCTCCCACCAAGAAACCAGCGTGCCACTGCAGGCCGATCTGCAAAACGGCGGCGGTACCACTTCAGCCAGCGAACCGACGCCGGCGGGCAACTGGCAGCGTTACCAAATCCAGCCAGGTCAGACCCTGGCCCAGCTGTTTCGCGATAACAATCTGCCGGTAAATGAAGTGTTTGCCATGGCGCAGGTGGAGGGCGGCGACAAGCCGCTGAGCAACATGAAAGCCGGCCAGGAAGTGCGTATCGAACGCGACGCTAACGGCGTGATTAACGCGCTGTCAGTCACCACCGTGGACAACAGCCAGGCGCTGTTCCGCCGCCAGGCCGACGGCAGCTACCGCCGGGAACGCTAATCCCTACAGCTGCGCCAGCAAAAACTCGCGCAGCACCACGCCCTGATTGTGCTCGGTGTCCTTGCTGCCATACAGCAGCGTCAGCGTTTTCCCCTGCCGTAAGAGCGCCACCAGCGGCTGCCAGGCGTCGTTGGTAGCCAGCTGTTGGCGGTAACGCTCTTCGAAGACTGTCCACTGGTCGGTATGCTGATGGAACCACTTGCGCAGTTCGTCATCCGGCGCCACCTGTTTCAGCCACTGCACGCCCGTCAGCCGCTCCTTGCTGATACCGCGCGGCCATAGCCGGTCTATCAGATAACAGTGTTCCGGCGCCGGCGCGCTGAAGTCATAAACCCGCTGCAGCATAATCTTTGCCATCGCTCGCTCTCCTTTTCATCCCGTCTTCAAGCGTAGCGCGTTTTGCCGGGCGCAGAAAAGCAAAACGCCAGCGCGAGGCTGGCGTTTTAACCGGGTTAACAGCAGCGTAAATTACGCTTCTGCAACCACAACTACATTCAGCTGTGCGAACACGTCACTGTGTACCTGGAAGTGCACTTCGTGCTCACCAGTGGTACGCAGAACGCCGTTCGGCAGACGAACTTCGCTCTTGGCAACTTCAACGCCTGCCGCAGTCACTGCGTCAGCGATGTCGCGGGTGCCGATAGAGCCGAACAGTTTACCTTCGTCGCCAGATTTGGAAGCGATGGTCACTGAACCCAGTTCGTTGATCTTGGTTGCGCGAGCTTCAGCAGCAGCCAGAACGTCAGCCAGTTTGGCTTCCAGTTCCGCACGGCGTGCTTCGAAGAACTCAACGTTTTTCTTGGTAGCAGGAACAGCTTTGCCCTGTGGTACCAGGAAGTTACGAGCGTAGCCCGCTTTAACGTTAACTTGATCACCCAGGCTGCCCAGGTTTGCTACTTTATCAAGCAGAATAACTTGCATTACCTTATCCTCTCAAAGTCGTTAATGGACAGTGGCCGATTACTGATGACGATCAGTGTACGGCAACAAAGACAGGTAGCGCGCGCGCTTGATAGCACGGGCCAGCTGGCGCTGATATTTTGCACGAGTACCGGTGATACGGCTCGGTACAATTTTACCACTTTCGGTGATGTAGTTTTTCAGCGTAGCGATGTCTTTATAGTCAATCTCTTGAACGCCTTCCGCGGTGAAACGGCAGAACTTGCGACGACGGAAATAACGTGCCATTTGGCTAGTCTCCAGAATCTATCAATTCAATCTGCTCGGCATGCAGAACCAATTTGCTCAGCCCGTTGCGCCCTTGATGGCAGCTTACAAAGCCTTGCACGGTAATCTGACTGCCGACCGTTAATCTTTGAGTTAGTGCTTGTGACTGTTGTCCGCTGACAACCACGGGCATTCGGCACCATGCTTGTCTGCTGAATCCGGCTTCCATCTGCTGCGAACGGTGCTCTAGCACAAATTGGCAGTGCGGTATCCCGGAAGGACTCACTTTTCGAACCGGCGCCTTGCACACAGTGCCCGACAAGACCAGACGATTAGCCGTCACGACGGCAATTACTCTTCAGAATCCCCAGCATCTGCATCATCTGCGGTTTCGTTAGCGAAGTCTTCGCGGCGATCGCCACGACGTTCGTCTTTCGCTTTAACCATCGGAGATGCTTCAGTTACCGCGTGCTTAACGCGCATAACCATGCTGCGGATAACGGCGTCGTTGAAGCGGAAGTTAGTTTCCAGCTCATCGATCGCTTCCTGCGGCGCTTCAACGTTCAGCAGAACGTAGTGAGCTTTGTGCAGTTTGTTGATCGGATAAGCCAGCTGACGGCGGCCCCAGTCTTCCAGACGGTGAATCTGACCTTGCGCGTTAGTGATGGTAGCACTGTAACGCTCGATCATGCCCGGAACCTGTTCGCTTTGGTCAGGATGGACCATAAAAACGATTTCGTAATGACGCATCGAATTGCTCCTTACGGATTATTCAGCCTCCTGTCAGGGTCAACCGCGGCCCATGGAAGCAAGGAACGTGTTTAGTGTGCGGCTGAAAAATGACGCGTAATCATACTGACGCAGGGCGGGAAACTCAAGGACTGCGTGGGTTTTATTCGCGTTAATGCGAGGCGCTATGGGAAATAGCACGATTTGCTCGTGGGTGAACCTATGTACGCCGATCCATGAGTTTCAAAAATCTTTCAATGAAATCAGCGCTGAGTCACAAATCTATTTCATTTTTTTTGAAAGAGATCATCAAAACACCCCACTTTTTAATCCGCAGTAACGGACTAAAATTAACCATATCCGCCGCAGACAGCGCGACGAAAAAGATTTCAGGTTATTCAATGCAGATAAATGACTTTTTGCCGCAGCGACACTCGCTGTCAGGCCGTAACGGCAAAGGGTTAAGAGAGGCACTATGAAACGCATTATTTTCGCGACGGCGCTGGCCGCCCTATTCTCCGCCAACGTGATGGCCGCGACGGAGATTAGCTCGCACCAGGCCGATCAACGCCAGAGCGTTGGCTTCGTCACCCTGAACCAGAACGTGGTTTCGCCGGATGACGCCAGCAGCCAGGTCAGTAAAATCGCCGATCAACGCGGCGCGACCTCTTATCGCATCATCGCCCTGCACGAACCGGGCGACAACAGCACGATGCACGTCAGCGCCGAGCTGTACCGCTAAAAAGACGCGCCACGCCAGGGAAATCCCCAGGGCTTCATCAGAAAGCCCGCTCAATCCTCGCCGGAGCGCCGCTTGTCGGGCGCTCCACTTTCTCACCTGTCACAGCTTGAGCAACGCCGGCGCGCTGAACGCTTTGCCCGGATTGTGCAATTGCAGCGCCATCCGCAGATAGTTTGTCCGCGTTTGCAACAGCTCGGCGCTTTGCGTCAGCGTCACCCGCTGCTCGAAGGAGAGCGTACCGGCCGCCGCGGTGTGAGTGGCCGCCGCTTTCGGCGCGAAGGCAAACAGCGCCGTCAGGTTTTGCACCGTCTGCGCGGTGATGCGCGACAGCGGATCCGCCTTGTTTTGCCGCACCTTGCCGTCGGCTGCCCCCAACATCTCGCTGAAGGCCGCTGAGTTAAGATCGGCGCGCACTTTCATCGTTCCCACCAGCCCGCGCGCTGTCTCGGCCGTATTGCTGATACCCTTTATCATGCTCTCCGCTCCTTGCTGCCCTGAAAGAATTCACGCTGACATTCTCCTCCTCCATGCGTCAAACAATGACCGAAACAGCCCGCAGAGAGCGGCGCAATTCCACGCATCGCGCCCGGATGCGTATTACAGCTCGCGGAGGAAGAAATCGGTGGTAGCGGACAGCGCCAGCGGCGTGATGCGGTGCTTCACGCCCGGCTCGACGAGCGACGTCAAGCGGCCATCTGCGCCTTGCTGCCGCAGTTCAGCCGCCAAACGCAGGCTGTCCGCCGCCGGCACCACGTCGTCCGTCTCGCCGTGCCACAGCAGCAGCGGCCGCCCGGCGATCGTCTCCAAACGCCCCTCCAGCTCATACTCCGCCAACACGGCGGTGCGCGCCGCAAACGCCGCCGGCGAGAGTGCCTCGCCCTCTTCGCCCAACGGCGGATACAGCGTTTGCGCCAGCGCACGGTAATAGCCTGAGCCCATCAGGCTGGCGGCCGCGCGGATCCACGGAAAGCGCGCGAAGGCGCCCAGCGCGGTCATGCCGCCCATTGAGGCGCCGGCGACGCCGATGCGGCCGTCGACGATCAGGCCAAGCCGCTCGAAATGCGCCTTGATCTGCGGCAGTTCGTCGATATTGCTGCGCAGGATCTCCCAGAATGACGCCAGGCGCTGCGCCTCATCGCCATCGAATCGCTCGCCGTGCCGATCGGCATCCGGCAACACCGCCCGAAAACCGGCACGCGCCAGCGCATAGGCGAAGTAGGCGTACACCTCTTTCGACGAGGTATAACCATGGCAGAAGAACACCGTCGGCAGCGGCCGATGATACTGCCCCGCCGGCACCGCATGAATCACCGCGATATCGCCCACTCGCTCGTCATGAATTTCGATCATCCGTTCATCCTCACTCCACCTGTTGGCCTTAATCATGACAAACTTGCGCGAAGCAGCGTTAGCTCAATCTGTTACAGCTTATATTGCGTTACACTGAAGCCATCGCACCGGCTCTTTCGAGGTCACCATGACGCTAGTCCGCACACTCATCGCCCTGACGCTGGCCGCACAGCTTTCCGCCTGCGGCATCATGACCACCACGCCGAAACCGCCGCCGCCCCCCACCGCACAGGCGCAGGAGATCGTCCGCGCGCAGACCGCCGCACTGGCGAAAATGGGCACCATCACCGCCGTGGTGCGCGGCAGTCCGATGGACGTGGAAGCGGAGATCCAACGCAAGGCCACCGCCGCCGGCGCCCGTTATTACGTGATCATCATGAACAGCGAAACCGTCGTGCCGGGCCAATGGTATTCCCAGGCGATCCTGTATCGTTAAGGCGGGGATTTTTTAAGCAGATTTACACTGGCTTTGCACTGGCTGAAGAAGGGTGTTGCACACTGAGGGACAGCATGCCGCATGTTGCGGGTGTCGATTCAGGATCTGACGAAGGGGAACGCCATGAAACGCTCCACCGCACTCACCTCCCTCTTGCTTTCCATGGGATTGCTCAGCACCGGCGCACAGTCCGCCGAGCTGGCGCCCGCCGATCGCGTGACGCCGCTCAGTGAAATCGCCGAGATCACTTTCAACGATCTGCCCGGTTCGCCGCAGGAAGCGGAACTGGCCATTGCCCGCACCGCCGACCAACACGGCGCCAGCTATTACCGCATCCTGCGGATGGAAGAACAGGCGCACCCGCTTGGCTGGCGCGCCTCCGCCATCTTATACCTTTAATAGCTCATGCAAGCCGCATTCAACACGCCGCCGCTAACGGAGACGCCCCCCAGGAAAATCCCGGCGGCCAGGTGATTCGCTTCGATCTTTTCGCTGATGCGCGGCATGTAGATCTTCACGGCCGCGAACAGCAAGAGTTGCACCACCAGCGCCACCACGCCCCACAGCAGGTAATCCAGCAGGCTGATCGAGTTGATCGCCGCGCTGGCCAGCGGGATCACATACCCCAGGCAGGCGCCGATGAAAGCAAAGGCGGCGGATTGATTATCAGCCTTGATCAGCGCCCATTCATCGTGCGGGGTGATACGGGTATAGACGAACAGAAACACCAAAATCATGGCGAAGCCGCTGAAGAAGTAAGAGGCAAACGCCGCCAACGCGCTGAGAATATCCATGTGCATTTTCCTGTCAGAGTGAGGCTGAATTAAAAAGGTTTTCGCCGCCGGGCGCCACCCTTTTCCCTAACCGCCGATGGCGCGGTTCAGCAGCAGTTCGCACACCTCGGCCGACAGCAGGCTCTCGCCACGGTGATCCAGCGTCAGATGACACCAGGCGTCGGCGATCTGCGGGCTGGCGTGCTGCAGCAGCTGCGCGGCGCAGCACAGGTCGAACAGCTGCTGGGTCAGCAGCCGCCCCATCTCTTCACGCGGTTGCCGGGCACGCTGCTGCCACTGCCGCCAGGCGCGATCGAACAACCGATTCTGGCCGCGCACCGGCTGCAGCTCGAACTGCAACATCTCGAGCGCGCCCGGCAGTTTGTGCAGGCTGCGCAACACGTCCAGACACATGATGTTGCCAGAGCCCTCCCAGATGCTGTTCACCGGCATTTCACGGTACAGGCGCGGCAGTTCACTCTCCTCGCAGTAACCGATGCCGCCCAGCACCTCCATCGCCTCGGCGATGAACGGCATGCCCTGGCGGCAAATGCTGTATTTGGCCGCCGGCGTCAGCAGACGGCTGTAGATCAGTTCGCCTTCATTGCTGCGGCTTTCCCAGGCGCGAGCCAGCCGGAACAGCAACGCAGTATGCCCTTCCAGCCGCAGCGCCATGCGCGCCAAGACCTGGCGCATCAGCGGTTGTTCTATCAACAGCTTGCCGAACGCCTGCCGCTGCAGCGCATGATACAGCGCCACCGACAGCCCGCGGCGCATCAGGCCGTGGCTGCCCAGCGAACAGTCGAAACGGGTCAGGCCGCCCATCTTCAGGATATGCCGCACGCCGTCGCCCTCATCGCCCAGCAGCCAGGCCGTGGCATCCTGAAACTCCACCTCGCTGCTGGCGTTGGAGCGGTTGCCCAGCTTGTCTTTCAACCGCTCAAGGCGAATGGCGTTGCGGCTGCCGTCCGGCAAAATGCGCGGCAGGAAGAAGCAGGACAGCCCGCCTTCGGCCTGCGCCAGCACCAGGTGCGCATCGCTCTGCGGCACTGAGAAGAACCACTTGTGCCCCACCAGCCGGTAGGCTTCGCCCGGCCCGCGCGCGCCGAGCGGCGTGGCGGTGGTAGTATTGCTCAAGACATCGGAGCCGCCCTGTTTCTCCGTCATGCCCATGCCGATCAGCAGACCGCGCTTTTGCCCGCCCGGCAGCAGGTGAGCGTCATAACGGTCCGACAGCAGCGGCGTCAGCCAGGAGCGAAACTCGGCCGGTAAAGCCTGCAGCAACAGCGGCGTGGCGCCGAAGGTCATGGTCACCGGGCACAGCGTGCCGGCCTCGACCTGCGCATGCAGCATAAAGCGCGCGGCGCGCGCCACGAAGGAACCGATGCGCGCATCCTCCTGCCAGGGCAGGTTGTGCACCCGATTGGCGATCAGGCCCTGCATCAGAATATGCCAGGCGGGGTGAAAGCGAACGTCGTCCAGCCGCTGGCCAGTGGCGTCGTAGCGCAACAGTTCCGGCGGGTTGGCGTTAGCCAGCCGCCCCAGCTCCAGCGACTCCTGGGTACCGAGCTGCTGGCCCAGCGAGGCCAATACCTCGGCGTCCCAACCGCCTTGTTCACGCTGCAACGCTTCGCGCAGCGGCGTATCGGAGAGAAACAGGTTGCTGTTGCCCAGCGGCTTGGGTTGGTTAAAAACGGTGTGCGTAGTCCAGACCATGAGAGTGCTCCCTGAAAAAAGCGTCAGGGATAAGTATGGTCGGCGCAGAGATTTCTGCCGCAGGCGGGATCACAAGAGGGGGAATTAACGGGGGCACGGGGCCCCCGTCAGAAGAATCAGCCGCGCTGACGCACCGCTTCGAACAGGCAGATGCCGGTGGCGACCGACACGTTCAGCGAAGAGACGGTGCCGGCCATCGGGATGCTGATCAGCTCGTCGCAGTGTTCGCGAGTCAGGCGACGCATGCCTTCGCCTTCCGCGCCCATCACCAGCGCCATCGGGCCGGTCATTTTGCTCTGATACAGCGTATGGTCGGCTTCGCCGGCGGTGCCCACCACCCAGACATTCATCTCTTGCAGCAGACGCAGCGTACGTGCCAGGTTGGTCACGCGGATCAACGGCACGTTTTCGGCGGCGCCGCAGGCCACTTTCTTGGCGGTGGCGTTCAGCTGGGCGGAACGGTCGCGCGGCACGATCACCGCGTGCACGCCGGCTGCGTCGGCACTGCGCAGGCAGGCACCGAGGTTATGCGGGTCGGTCACGCCGTCCAGCACCAGCAGGAACGGGGTCGCCACGCTTTCCAGCAGGCCCGGCAGATCGTTCTCCTGATACTGACGCCCTTCGCGCACCCGGGCGATGATCCCCTGGTGCACCGCGCCTTCAACCTTGTCATCCAGCCATTGGCGGTTCGCCACCTGGATCACGATGCCGGTCGCTTCCAGCTCGGCGATCAGCGGTTGCAGACGGCGATCTTCGCGGCCTTTCAGGATAAACACTTCCAGGAAGCGTTGCGGATCGCGCTCTAACAGGGCTTTGACGGCGTGGATGCCGTAAATAATTTCGCTCATGATGCTCTTTTAAATTCGTGCGGCCGGCGATAACCGGCCGATGATAACGATGTGCGGCAGGTTAAGCCTGCTCGGCACCTTTCTTCTTGGCTGCGCGTTTGGCTTTGGTCGCCGCCGCGATTTTCCGCGTTTTGTCGGACGCTTTCTTGGCTTTCTTTTTCGCCTTCTTCACGTTGTCCGCAGGCTTGGTGTCATCCTGCTTGCGGAAGGCGCTGTCCGGTTCGAAGTTGGCCGGCGGTTTGCCGCCGCGGCGCTTGCCGCGCCCCGCGCTACCGTTGTCGCGCAGCGTGCGCTGGCCGCCCTTCTTGGCGCGATCGCGCTCGGTTTTGCCTTCACCGCGCGCTTTGCGGGTGCTGGATACCAGCGCGAAGTCGATCTTGCGCTCGTCCATATGCACCGCATCCACGCGGATCTCCACCGTATCCCCCAGGCGATAGACCGTGCCGGAAGACTCGCCGATCAGGCGCTGGCCGATATTATCGTAGCGATAGTAATCATTATCCAGCGTTGATACGTGCACCAGCCCGTCGATAAACAGATCGTTCAGGCGCACGAAGAAGCCGAAGCCGGTCACGCTGGAGATGATGCCGCTGAACACTTCACCGACGTGATCCTGCATGAAGTCGCACTTCAGCCAGTCGGCGACGTTGCGCGTCGCTTCGTCCGCGCGGCGCTCGGTCATCGAACAGTGCTCACCCAGCTGCAGCATCTCTTCGAATTCGCTGTGCCAGCCGCCGGTCGGCGTCCAGCGCTCTTTCGGCTCGCCGTGTTCTTTGGCCAGCTGGTATTTGATCGCACGGTGCAGCGCCAGATCCGGATAACGGCGGATCGGCGAGGTGAAGTGGCCATAAGACGCCAGCGCCAGACCGAAGTGGCCGCGGTTTTCCGGATCGTAAATCGCCTGCTTCATCGAACGCAGCAGCATGGTTTGCAGCATTTCGTGGTCAGGGCGCTCGGACACTTCATCCATCAGCACCGCATAGTCCTTCGGCTGCGGCTTGTTGCCGCCGCCCAGCGTCAGCCCCAGCTCGCTCAGCACGCTGCGCAGCGCGGAGATGTGGTCGTCGCTCGGACGATCGTGCACGCGGTACAGCGCTGGCTCGTTGCGTTTCTCGACGAAGCGCGCGGCCGCCACGTTGGCCATGATCATGCACTCTTCAATCAGCTTGTGGGCGTCGTTGCGCACCGTCGGCTCCACGCGCTCGATGCGGCGTTCGGCGTTGAAGATGAACTTGGCTTCTTCGGTTTCAAACGCGATGCCGCCGCGCTCGGCGCGCGCCTTATCCAGCACCTTGTACATGGCGTGCAGCTCTTCCAGGTGCTTGACCAGCGGATGGTAGTGCTCGCGCAGCTCCTGATCGCCCTGCAGAATGTGCCACACCTTGTTGTAGGTCAGGCGGGCGTGCGAGCTCATCACCGCCTCGTAGAACTTGGCCGTGGACAGGCGCCCCTGGGCGGAGATGGTCATCTCGCACACCATGCACAGGCGATCGACCTGTGGGTTCAGAGAGCAAAGTCCGTTGGACAGCACTTCCGGCAGCATCGGGATCACCTGCGACGGGAAGTAGACCGAGTTGCCGCGGCTGCGCGCTTCGTCATCCAGCGCGGTGCGTGGACGCACATAGTAGCTGACGTCGGCGATCGCGACCCACAGGCGCCAGCCACCGCCGCGTTTTTTCTCGCAGTACACGGCGTCGTCGAAGTCGCGCGCATCTTCACCGTCGATGGTGACCAACGGCAGTTTGCGCAGATCGACGCGGCCCTTCTTGGCCGCTTCCGGCACCTGCTCGCTGAGATCGGCCACCTGCTTTTCCACCTGCGGCGGCCAGGTATGCGGGATCTCATGGGTGCGCAGCGCGATGTCCACCGCCATGCTGGTGCCCATTTTATCGCCGAGGATCTCGACGATCTTGCCGACCGCCTTAGTACGGCGGGTCGGGCGCTGAGTCAGCTCCACCACCACCATAAAGCCCATGCGCGCGCCGCTGACGCTGTCGGCTGGGATCAGAATATCGAAGCTCAGACGGCTGTCGTCCGGCACCACGAAGCCGGTACCGGCGTCCATGAAGAAGCGGCCGACAATCTGGCTGGTTTTCGGCACCAGCACGCGCACGATGCGCGCTTCGCGGCGCCCTTTACGGTCCGCACCCAGCGCCTGCGCCAGCACCACATCACCGTGGATCGCCATTTTCATCTGTTCGGCAGACAGGTACAGATCGTCTTTGCTGCCTTCAACGCGCAGGAAGCCGTAGCCGTCGCGGTGGCCGATCACCGTGCCGCGCAGCAGATCCAAACGCTCCGGCAGCGCATAGCACTGGCGGCGGGTAAACACTAACTGGCCATCGCGCTCCATGGCGCGCAGGCGGCGACGCAGCGCTTCCAGCTGCTCTTCACCGCTGAGGCCCAATTCGTTGCCCAGTTCTTCGCGACTGGCCGGCGTTTCTCGTTTCGCCAAATGGGCCAGGATATATTCACGGCTGGGGATAGGGGATTCGTATTTTTCTGCTTCTCGTTCCAGGAATGGATCTTGTGACATTGCGGTTCCTCCGTTGTCATCAGCAGGATGACGTTGAGCCTTGTCTTCTCAACGTCGTTTTATTCGACAAGCAATAGCTTGTAGAGCGGCGGATTGTCTTCGACCATGTCGGCCAACGTATGCTTATCCAGCTCTTCAAGGAAATTCTGTACGCCCTGTTGGAGCACCTGCTTCAATCGGCAGGCAGGGGTGATGTGGCAAAAATCACTGCTGCAGTTAACCAGCGCAAGCGGCTCCAGCGCCCGCACGACGTCACCGAGGCGAATGCTCTCGGCCGGTTTACCCAAACGAATGCCGCCATGCTTGCCGCGCACCGCCGTGACAAAACCGACCCGGCTCAACTGATTGATGATCTTCACCATATGGTTGCGGGACACGCCATAAACCTCAGTCACTTCCGAGATGTTGGTCATCTTGTCCTGCGGCAACGAGGCCATGTAGATCAACGCCCGCAGGCCATAATCAGTAAAACTTGTTAACTGCACATCTTACCTCTGGGTATCACTTTACCCGTCTGATACGCCGCTTTTCGGCGCTATTCAAAAGATTACTCATTGGATAATAAACCAGCCGGAGAGTTCGTCGCTAATTATTTAGCGGATCCCGCGCCCTAAGGCGAGTTTATGAAAGGATTTTTTGACGTGAAACCGCAATCGGAGGGAGTCAGGATAAAAACAAACCGGGACGCGCCCGGTTTGTTTAATGCCGCAAAGCCTGATTATGCGTCGAACGGGTCGCGCAGGATCATGGTTTCGCTGCGGTCCGGGCCAGTAGAAATGATGTCTACCGGTACGCCGGTCACTTCTTCGATGCGCTTGATGTAGTTCAGCGCAGCCTGAGGCAACTTGCTGTGCTCTTTCACGCCAAAGGTCGTTTCGCTCCAGCCCGGCATGATTTCGTAGATAGGCTCGATGCCTTCCCAACCTTCAGCCGCCAGCGGAGTGGTGTCCACTTCGCGGCCGTCCGGCATGCGGTAGCCCACGCAGATCTTCACTTCTTTCAGGCCGTCCAGGACGTCCAGTTTGGTCAGGCAGAAGCCGGACAGGGAGTTGATCTGCACGGCACGACGCACCGCTACCGCGTCCAACCAGCCGGTACGACGACGGCGGCCGGTGGTGGCGCCGAACTCGTTACCCTGCTTGCACAGGTACTCACCGGTTTCATCGAACAGTTCGGTTGGGAACGGGCCGGCACCCACGCGAGTGGAGTAGGCTTTCACGATGCCCAGCACGTAGTCCACATAACGCGGGCCAATGCCGGAACCGGTAGCCACGCCGCCGGCGGTGGTGTTGGAAGAGGTCACGTACGGATAAGTACCGTGGTCGATATCCAGCAGGGTGCCCTGAGCGCCTTCGAACATGATCAGGTCGCCACGCTTGCGCGCGCCGTCCAGCAGTTCGGAAACGTCAACCACCATGGCGGTCAGGATGTCGGCGATAGACAGTACGTAGTCCAGCGTCGCCTGATAATCGACGGCTTCAACTTTGTAGTAGTTGACCAGCTGGAAGTTGTGGTAATCGACGATCTCTTTCAGCTTAACGGCGAAGGTTTCTTTATTGAACAGGTCGCTGACGCGCAGGCCGCGACGAGCCACTTTATCTTCGTAAGCCGGGCCAATGCCGCGACCGGTGGTGCCGATCGCTTTCGCGCCGCGCGCTTTCTCACGCGCGTTGTCCAACGCAACGTGGTAAGGCAGGATCAGCGGGCAAGCTTCAGAGAGTAACAGACGTTCGCGTACCGGGATGCCACGCGCTTCGAGTTCACCCATTTCTTTCATCAACGCGTCCGGCGCCAGAACAACACCGTTGCCGATGATGCTGGTGACGTTTTCACGCAGAATACCTGAAGGAATTAAATGAAGGACGGTTTTTTCACCGTTGATTACCAGAGTGTGGCCAGCGTTATGGCCACCTTGGTAGCGCACAACATATTGAGCCCGTTCAGTCAGCAGGTCTACAACCTTGCCTTTACCTTCGTCACCCCATTGGGTGCCCAGTACGACGACGTTCTTACCCATTTTTCAAAATCACCGATTGCTTAAAAATGGATTCTACCACCGTAATTTTCGATTTTCAGCACTTTTAGCATACGATTGCATAAATTTTGGGCTAGACTTTAAAGACCCGTGCGGCCGCTCAACATGTAGTAGATCACGCAGCCCGCAACCACTATTCCACCACCAAATCGCCGCAGCGTCGCGTCCGGCAGCTGCGACATCGCCACAATCATTTTGCGCCAGGCCTGCGGAAACAGCATCGGCCCTAACCCTTCCAGCACCAGGACCAGCCCGAGCGCCAGCCAAATCGTTGAGTTCATGCATCCCCCAAAAACGAGAAAGGGCCCGCGTAAACGGGCCCTCGGTCAGATTGCCTGCCGCGCTTATTTGCGCAGGGTATCAGGCGACTTCATGTAGCGGAAGAAATCGCTGTCCGGGCTCAGTACCAGCACGTCCTGGTTGTCCTTGAAGCTGGCTTCATAGGCACGCAGGCTGCGGATAAAGGCATAGAAGTCCGGATCCTGGCTGAACGCGTTGGCGAACAGTTTAGCCGCTTCGGCATCGCCTTCACCGCGGGTGATACGCGCCTGACGCTCGGCTTCCGCCAAGGTACGGGTCACTTCGTAGTCCGCGCTGGCGCGCAGTTTCTCAGCTTCTTCCTGGCCCTGCGAGCGCAGACGACGGGCTACCGCTTCACGCTCGGCGCGCATACGCTGGTAGATGGCGTCGGACACTTCGGCCGGCAGGTTGATCTGCTTGATACGTACGTCGATCACCTCGATGCCCAACGCCGCCATGCTGTTCGGGTTAACCTGCGGCTGTTTGCCGGTGGTTTCCCGTTCAACGCGCGCCGCCGCAGAGGCGATAGCGTCATCGGCTTCGGTGGTCGCCACTTCTTCGCCGTCACCCACGGTGCCGGTGTTCAGCGCGTCACGCACGTCAGACATCAGCTTGCCGCGCGAGTCGGTCACGATGTCTTTCACGTCCAGACGGCCGATTTCGGAACGCAGACGGTCGCTGAACTTGCGTTTCAGCAGCACTTCGGCCTGGGAGACGTCGCCGCCGCCGGTCGCCAGATAGTAGCGGCTGAAGTCGCTGATGCGCCACTTCAGATAGGAATCGACGATCAGGTCTTTCTTCTCGCTGGTCACGAAGCGATCGGCCTGGTTGTCCATGGTCTGAATACGCGCATCCAGGTTCTTCACGGTCTCAATGAACGGGATCTTGAGGTGCAGACCCGGCGCATACACCAGCGGCTTGTTTTCGCCGTCGCGCAGAACCTTGCCGAAGCGCAGCACGATGCCGCGCTGGCCTTCCTGCACCACGAACAGCGAAGCGTACAGCACCACCAGCACCGCGAGGACAATAACTACAAAAGACTTACGCATTGATTACTCTCTCCCTACGCGAGTGGTGTCGTCACGCTGCGCATTCGCCCGGCGCTGATCCATAATCGAACCGCCGCTGGTACGCGGAGCGCTGCTGTTGGCAGCCGGCGCAGGATTCGGATTGAGGCGAATCAGGCTGGTATCCTTGTTGCCGCTCTCCGTTGCCGCGCCTTGACCGCGCAGCATCTGATCCAGCGGCAGCACCATCAGGTTGTTGCCTTTGTCGCTCACCAACACCTTACGGGTATGGCCCAGCACTTTTTCCATGGTTTCGATATACAGACGCTCGCGAGTAATCTGCGGTGCGGACTTGTATTCCGGCAACAGCTTGGCAAAGCGCGCCACCTCACCCTGAGCTTCCAGGACGGTACGGTCTTTATAAGCCTTGGAGTCTTCCAGCAGACGCTGCGCCTGGCCGTTCGCACGCGGCTGAACTTCGTTGGCGTAAGCTTCCGCTTCACGGATGTATTGCTGCTCGTTCTCACGCGCAGCGATCGCATCGTCGAACGACGCCTTCACCTCTTCCGGTGGACGCGCCGCCTGGAAGTTGACGTCCAGCAACGTGATACCCATGTTGTAAGGACGAATAGTCTCTTCCAACATGCGCTGCGTATCGTTACGCACCACGGTACGGCCTTCGGTCAGGATGCGGTCCATCGAGTATTTGCCGATCACGCCGCGCAGGGCGCTGTCGGTCGCCTGGCTCAGGCTGTCGTCGGCATTGACGACGCTGAACAGGTACGCTTCCGGGTTGGTCACGCGGTACTGCACGTTCATTTCCACGCGCACCACGTTTTCATCGGAGGTCAGCATCACGCCGGACGCCGCCAGCTCGCGCACGGACTCCACGTTCACCGGACGCACGTCATCGATGAAGGTCGGCTTCCAGTTCAGGCCCGGCTGCACCAGGTGGCTGAACTTACCGAAACGCGTCACAACGCCGCGTTCGGCTTCCTTGATGGTGTAGAAGCCGCTGGCGGCCCAGATCACCACCACGGCAACCGCCGCGATACCGATAATGCGGCCGCTGAAGCCCGGACCAGAGGTGCCGGTACCGCCGCTATTGCTGTTGGAGCCTTTGCCCCCGCCGAAACCGCTCAATTTCTTGCTCAGTTTGCGGAAGATATCGTCCAAATCAGGTGGCCCTTGATCACGACCGCCTTTGTTGTTACCGCCAGAGTTGCCGCCATTATTATTGCTGCTCCCCCACGGGTCGCGGTCCTGTCCGTTATTACCGGGCTGATTCCACGCCATGTTTTAGCTCCATATTCTGTGATTGGGTACTTCAGGCTTTCGCGAAGCATAAATGTAACAGGATATGATCATACGATAAAGTCAATCAGGTCCTGTTCTTGCTTGCAGAGACGACGCCATTCGACGATCGGCATTCGCACCACCACGCCAATGCTGCCGTCCTCTTCGTTCCACTCTTTTTCAATCGCCTGAAGCTGGTAAAAACGGCTGCGAAGACGGCCTGCCCGTGGCGGTAAGCGCAATTCGTAATGCGCGATCTCCCCCGATAAGCGCTCCGTCAACGCCTGATACAGCAACGGAATACCCTCTCCGCTGGCGGCGGACAGCCACACCCGGATCGGCAGGTTTTCGTCGTTGCGGTCGATACGCGGCACAAAATCGTCCAGCATATCTATTTTGTTCATCACTAACAGTGTAGGAATTTCATCCGAGTCTATCTCCGCCAGCACGGTGTTCACCGCTTCGATGTTCTCATCGACGCGCGGATCTGCGGCATCGATGACGTGCAGTAGCAAAGACGCCTGGCGCGTTTCCTGCAGCGTCGCCTTGAAGGCGGCCACCAGATCGTGCGGCAGGTGCCGGATAAAGCCTACGGTATCCGCCAACACGGTATCCCCCACGTCCGGCACGTCAATGCGCCGCAACGTAGGATCCAGGGTGGCAAATAGCTGGTCCGCCGCATACACCTCGGCAGACGTTATTCGGTTAAACAGGGTGGATTTGCCGGCGTTGGTGTAGCCCACCAGCGATACGGTCGGCACATCGGCACGGGTCCGCGCGCGTCGGCCTTGTTCACGCTGCTTTTCTACCCGCTCCAGACGGCGCAGAATCAAGCTGATGCGATCGCGCAACAGGCGACGGTCGGTCTCAAGCTGGGTTTCCCCCGGCCCGCGCAGGCCAATCCCCCCTTTTTGCCGCTCCAGGTGCGTCCAACCGCGTACCAGACGCGTGGCGATGTGACGCAACTGCGCCAGCTCCACCTGCAGCTTACCTTCATGGGTGCGGGCACGCTGGGCGAAGATGTCTAAAATCAGCCCGGTGCGATCGATCACCCGGCATTCGCACAGGCGCTCGAGGTTTCTTTCCTGCGCCGGGGAAAGGGAATGATCAAACAGGACAACAGACGCGCCGCTGGCTTTCACCGCATCTGCAATTTCTTCGGCCTTTCCTTCGCCGACAAAGTACTTCGGATGCGGGGCTTTGCGGCTACCAGTCACCACTTGCAAAGCTTCGACACCGGCTGAGGAAACCAACGATTCGAACTCGTTGAGGTCTTCCGTATCTTTGTCTTGCGAGAAATAGATATGAACCAGTACGGCCTGCTCACCGGCTTCATAACGGTCAAACAAGCGTGCAACCTCTCAAACGGACACTCACCGTGAGTTTGGGGGACATAAACAGCCCGCGGCTGCTTATGCTCCCCGTCATGGTTGACTTGCAACGCGCTTTATTCAGCGTCATCGCTTTCCTGCTGCGGCTGTTGCTGCGCAGACGGATTGTTGCCATGGTGATAGTTGCTTGAACCGCCGCTCGGGTTGTTGCTGTGATGCGAAACCGGGCGTGACGGGACAACGGTAGAGATAGCGTGCTTGTACACCATCTGGCTAACCGTGTTCTTCAACAGGATGACAAACTGGTCAAAAGACTCAATCTGGCCTTGCAGCTTAATACCATTCACCAAATAAATAGAAACCGGAACACGTTCACGACGCAATGCGTTCAGGAACGGATCTTGCAAAGATTGCCCCTTAGCCATTCTATCTTTTCCTTATTTGCTTGTTGTTTGTAACTAAGAACCTGTCGGCTCTAAAATAAACGACGTAAAAAATTTGCGCGCTGAATACTCAGCAATTGTACACAATCACCCAACCTATGCACTAACAACCTGTGTCACCGAGTCCAAAGCCTCTCCCGGCTTTTCACTGTCCAACCAATGGACCGACTCCCAACCCCGTAACCAGGTCATCTGACGTTTAGCCAACTGACGTGTTGCGCAAATACCACGATAAACCATCTCATCGTAACTAATTTCACCAGACAAGTATGACCACATCTGGCGGTAACCGACACAGCGAATGGAGGGCAAGTCCGTATGCAAATCACCCCGTGCGAAAAGTGCACGCGCTTCCGTCTCAAAACCCGCCGCCAACATTTGATGGTACCGCAGCTCGATGCGTTGATGGATCAACTCACGGCTGGTCGGCGCTATCGCAAATTGGTGAACTTGATACGGTAACGATTCACCCGAAATTTGAGTCAGTTCCGTTAAAGTTTTACCCGAAATAAAAAAAACTTCCAGTGCTCTGGACAGTCTCTGCGGATCATTCGGATGAATTCTCACTGCCGCGACCGGATCGATCGCCTGCAACTGACGGTGCAGCGCCTCCCAGCCCTGCTCCGCCGCTTGGCGTTCGATGCGCTCGCGCACCGCGGGATCGGCGGAGGGCAGCGGCGACAATCCTTCCAGCAACGCCTTGAAATACAACATGGTGCCGCCGACCAGCAGCGGAATGCGCCCGGCGGCGGTGATATCGGCCATCTCCTTCAGCGCGTCGGCGCGGAACTCCGCGGCCGAGTAAGCTTCGGCGGGATCGCGAATATCGATCAGCCGATGCGGCGCCTGCGCCAATTCTTCGGCGCTCGGCTTGGCGGTGCCGATATCCATGCCGCGGTAAATCAGCGCGGAATCGACGCTGATCAGTTCCACCGGCAGGCGTTCGCGCAGCGCGATCGCCAGCGCGGTCTTGCCTGAGGCGGTCGGCCCCATGATGAAAATAGCCGGGGGACGTGGTGTCATTTCAGTGTTAGTCATGCTTGAGGGCCGCCAGTGCGGCCTGTAAATCAACGGGTTGTAAAAGTCCGCTCGGTGGCGATTTGACCAGCTGTGGGCAAAGTCGTTCAACGTCGGTCAGCAATTGTATCGCTTGCGAGGTGTTCCACTGTTCATGTTCGCTGCCAAGACGGCGAGCGAGCCAGGTGGCCAGCACCGCGGGCGACATCTCCTGATGTTCGGCCAGATAGCCTAACAGTTCGGGTATCAGTTTTTGTAAATTTTGTTGGCGTAATGGTAAAGGCACTGCGCGCAGCGTCACACGGCCGTGATCCGTCTGCAGATCCAGCCCCATCATCGTCAGCAGCGCCTGATGCCGTGCAATGGCCGCCGCTTCGTTCTTATCCAACGTTAGCTTGATCGGTATCAGCAGCGGTTGCGGCCGCAGCCCTTCCGTCGGCGGATTGAGCTGCGCCTGGCGCAGCCAGCGTTCGGCCACCGTCAGATTGAGCAACGCCGGCTGCTGGCGCTGTTCAATCAGCGCGTAGCACGGCGGATGGATCATCAGCACCCGGCCAAAGCTGTGTTGTCCGCTCGCCAACGGCGTTTCCACGGCGGCTTTCGCCGGCGGGAACAGCGGCGGCTTGCTCGAAACTTCCGGCGTCGCATCGGCCGGTGGCTCGGTGGCGGGCTGCATCAGTTTGCCGTACAGCTCGCCTTCGCGTTTCTGGTAACCGCCCGCCGTTTGCCAACCGGACTGCGGCGCGCGCTCGCGGACGGCGCCGGCCGATGACGGCGTTTCGCGACGCAGCGCCGGCTGAGAAAAATGGTTGCCGCCGGCGGCGACGCGGTTTTCCTGCTGCCAGACCGGCGCGGGCGCTTCGTCGGGCGTTTCCGCCAGCGGCAGCGACGGTGTCTGACCGGCCTGTTGCAGCACGGTGGTCACCGCCTGGTAGATAAAATCGTGTACCAGCCGCGCCTGATGGAAACGCACCTCGTGCTTGGCGGGATGAACGTTGACGTCCACCTGGTGCGGGTCGACTTCCAGATACAGCACGTAAGCGGGCTGCTGATCGTCTTTTAGCTGATCCTGATAGGCCTGACGAATCGCGTGATTGATCAAGCGATCGCGCATCATGCGGCAATTGACGTAGCAGTATTGCATCTCACCCAGCTGGCGCGCCCCCGCCGGATCCGCCACCCAGCCGCGGATGCTCAGATCGCCGTGTTGCCAGTCGATGTTCAGCGCATGCTGTAAAAACGCCGGGCCGCAGATGCTGCCCAAACGGCGTTCGTGCTGGCTCTCTTCTTTCGCCGCCCGGTATTGGCGGATCAGTTTGCCGTTGTGGCTAAGGTTGATCGCCACATCGAAACGCGCCAGCGCGATGCGCCGCACCACTTCATCGATATGGCCGAATTCGGTTTTCTCGGTACGCATGAACTTGCGGCGCGCCGGCGTGTTGTAAAACAAATCCAGCACTTCCAGCGTACTGCCGACCGGGTGCGCGGCGGGTTTGACCGTCACCGCCTGCTCGCGCCCTTCGGCATAGGCTTGCCACGCCTCGCTTTGTTCGGCGGTGCGCGACGTCAGGGTCAAACGGGAAACCGAGCTGATACTGGCCAGCGCTTCGCCGCGAAAACCGAGGCTGACGATCGCTTCCAGGTCATCGAGCGTGCTGATTTTACTGGTAGCGTGCCGCGCCAGCGCCAGCGCCAAATCGTCCTTGCCGATGCCGCAGCCGTTATCGCGAATGCGGATCAGCTTGGCACCGCCGCGTTCGATATCGATATCGATGCGCGTCGCACCGGCGTCCAGACTGTTTTCCACCAGCTCTTTGACGACCGACGCGGGGCGTTCAACCACCTCTCCGGCGGCGATCTGGTTGGCGAGCTGTGGCGGTAACACCTGGATAGGCATGCTGACTCCTGTAGCGGTGGCGCTAGGCCTGCGGAATGGTCAGCGTCCGGTCCAGCGGCGCGACGTCCGACTTCAGATTATTGACCCGTTTCAGATCGCCGACGCTGACCCCATAACGAGAAGCGATAGAGGACAGCGTGTCCCCGCGGGCCACTTTATGTTTAGACGGCTTCTTCGCCGGCGTTTTCGCCTTGGCGACGGCGGTGACGGCGGCGGTTTTCCCCGCCGGCACCTTCAGACGTTGCCCGACCCACACGCCGTCTTTTTTCAGTTTGTTCAGATCCCGCAGCGCCGCCATGGTCGTGCCGTAGCTGTCGGCGATGCCGGACAGCGTCTCCGCCCGTTTCACCACATGGATCTGAGTCTTGCCGCTTACGCTGCGGCTCGCGCCGGCCGAGCTCACGATAGGCTCCGGCTGGCGCACGTCTGGTGTTGAGGTGTTAACCGCCGCTGCGACGTCCAGCGGTCGGTTTTCCACCTTTGGGTCGGCTTGCAGCGGATGCGCCAGGAAGTAGCTGCGCAGGCCGTTATGAATGGCCTTGGCAATCTTCTCCTGATACGCGCTACTGCCCAGCAGCCGCTCCTCCGTGCTATTACTGATAAATCCGGTTTCCACCAGCAGCGAGGGAATATCCGGCGAACGCAATACACCCAGGCTGGCGTGTTCCGGCCGGCGTTTATGCAACGATCCGACGCTCTGCAGCTGCTGCAGCACCTTCACCGCCACATCGTACCCGACGCGCTGCGAGTGGCCGAACTGCAGGTCCAGCACCGCCTGGCTCAGATAAGGATCGGCCTGGCTGTTGGCCAGCAAATCGCCGGCGCCGCCGAGCAACTCAGACTGCTTCTCATGCTGTTCGAGCCAGCCGGCCATTTCGCTGTTGGCGCGGCGATTGGACAGCACCCAGACGGAAGCCCCGCTGGCGCTGCGGTTCGGCGCGGCGTCGGCGTGGATGGAGACCAGCACGTTGGCACCCTGTTTACGCGCAACGTCGGAACGCCCCATGACCGAGATGAAATAGTCGCCGTTACGCGTCAGCACCGGTTTGAACTGCGGATCGGCGTCCAGCATCGCCTGCAGGCGGCGCGCGATGGCGATGGTGACGTTCTTTTCTTTCAGTCCGCTCGGGCCAATGGCGCCCGGATCCTGGCCGCCGTGGCCGGCGTCGATCGCTACCACCACCCGATCGCCGGAACCGGCGGAAACGCGGCTACTGCGCGGCGTCACCTCGGTGGCGGTGCCTGCAACCACGGTCTGTTTATTGGTAAACGGATTCGATCCCGTCGGCGCTTTGCGCAGCGGCGGCTCCGGCGCTTCACGCACCGCCACCGGCGCCTGGCGCGGTGGCTGGCTGACCGTGACGGGCGCCTGACGCGGCGGTGGATTGACCGCAACCGGCGCTTTACGCACTACGGTATTGGCACTGCCTTCGGCCGTGATAGTGAACACTACGGTGTGCATGCCGCCGTTCTGGCGGGTGGCGACGCGGGTTTTGGCGCGCTGAGTCAGATCAAACACCAAACGCACGCTCTGAGCGTCTTTCGGCGCGCTGGAGCGAATGCTCTTCACCAGGTTTTGGCCGCTGAAATTGAGCGGCAGGCCGCCGACCTTGCCTTTCTGGTTGACGTCAAGCACCACGCGCTCCGGGCCGTGCAGCGGGAAAAACGCGTAGTCCGGCGGACCATTGAAGCTCACCGACACCGTCGCTTCGCGTTGGGCGTTGGACACTTTGATATCGGACAGCGAGGACGCCGCCAGCGCGTTCAACGCGCCGAGCGGCCCCAGCACGGCGATCAGCATGATGACCGCAAATTTTTTCAACACATGCGTCATTGCAGCATCATCCCTGTGATCCATGAATGCGGTCTAACAGCTGGCTGCCGTATGCGGAAATCGCCTCGATCTTCGCCTCTCGCCCCTCGCCCTGATAGCTGAGGTGCAGCGCCAGATCCGGCTCCGGCAGCACGCCAGTGCCCTGCTGCGGCCATTCGACCAGGCAGATGGCGTCTTGCGCGAAGTAATCGCGAATGCCCATAAATTCAAGCTCTTCCGGATCGGCCAGGCGATACAGATCGAAGTGATACACCGCCAGCGGCTGCAAGGCATAGGGTTCCACCAGCGTGTAGGTTGGGCTTTTGACGTTGCCCTGATGCCCCAACGCCTGCAGGAAACCACGGCTGAAGGTGGTTTTACCGGCGCCCAGGTCGCCGTAGAGATAGATGACGCTGGCGCGATCGCAGGCCTTGGCCAAAGTGGTGCCCAAAGCGACAGTCGCTGCCTCGTCCGGCAGAGGTAAAACGAGTTCTTTCATTCGATAAAGTCTATTTTGCCCACTCAGGGTTAACGAAATGAAGGATGTCCGGCAGTAAATCGGTCGCCAACATGCCTCTTGTTCCTTGTCTTTCCGCTACGCGATCGCCGGCCGCGCCGTGTACGACGCAGCCCGCACAGGCGGCATCATACAGCGAGAGCTTTTGCGCCAGCAAACCGCCGATGATGCCCGACAGCACATCGCCCATGCCGCCGGAGGCCATGCCGGCGTTGCCGACGTCGGCGATCGCCATCTGCCCCTGCTCATCGGCGATCAGCGTACCGGCGCCTTTTAGCACCGCCACGCCGCCGTAGCGTGCCGTCAGCTTACGCACGGCAAGTAAGCGATCACTCTCGATGTCGACAGTGCTGCAGCTCAACAGCCGCGCAGCCTCTCCAGGATGCGGAGTCATCACGCGATTCTGCCGTTTCTCGGGATTTAATGCCAGCAAGTTCAGCGCATCGGCGTCCCACAAGGCCGGTTTATCGCTGGTTTGCAGCACGTTCAAGGCATTTTTGCCCCACTCAGCCTGGCCAAGCCCCGGACCGATCACCAGCACATCCGCCCATTGCATCGCCTGCCGAAGCGTCGCCTCGTCCAGCGCCTGCGCCATCAGCTCCGGCCGGGCCGCCAGCAGCGGCGCGACGTGCTCAATGTGAGTAAGCACTCGCACCAACCCAGCCCCGCTGCGCAGCGCCGCTTCCGCCGCCATGCGAATGGCGCCGCCGAATCCGCGGTCGCCGCCCACCAGCAGCAGACGGCCATGCTCGCCCTTATGGGCGCAGGGGCGCCGCGGATGCAGCCAGTGCGGCAACGCCTCGGCGGTAAGCCGCTGAATCTGTTCCGGTTGCTTCGCCAGCCAATCCGATAAGCCTAGCGTATTCTGATGAAGTTGCCCGACCCAGTCGCGCGCCTGCCCGGTCAGCAAACCCGGCTTGAGGCCAATGAACGTGATGGTGTGCGCGGCACGCACGACCGGACCCGGCGTCGCGCCACTTTCCGCCAGCAGGCCGGACGGGATATCGAGCGCCACCACCGGCGCCGAATGGCGGTTGACGGCCTCGATCAGCGCGTCGTAGGGCGCACGCGGCGCGCTGCCGAGGCCTGTGCCTAGCAGGCCATCAATGATGAGCGAAACAGACGCCGGCCAGCGGCTGTTCGCCGGCAGAATGTCGCCGCCGGCAGCCAGCCAGGCCTCGCGGGCCGCTGCGGCCTCCGGCGGCAAAGGGCGTGCGCCTTCGCAGGCGATCACCGTCACCTGCACGCCCGCCGCCTTCGCCAAACGCGCCACCACATAGCCGTCGCCGCCGTTGTTGCCGTGGCCACAGAGCACCAGCCAGTGGTTGCAGGAGGGATAAGTGTCGCGCGCCAGTACGTAGGCCGCCTGACCGGCGCGCAGCATTAAATCGTAAAGAGAAAGACCGAGCGAGGCCGCCGCCGCAGGTTCCGAACGACGGATCCAATCCGCAGGCCAGACAGAGTGTGGTAAACTGTCAGCGTATGCTTTTTCACTGTGGCCCGTCATGACGCACCCCCTCGATCTCCATCAACTCGCCCAACATATCAAGCAATGGGGGCAATCGCTAGGATTCCAGCAGGTTGGCATCTGCGATACCGATCTCAGCCTGGAAGAGCCGAAGCTGCAGGCCTGGCTCGACAAACAGTACCACGGCGAGATGGAGTGGATGGCGCGCCACGGCATGCTGCGCGCACGCCCTCACGAGCTGTTGCCGGGCACGCTGCGGGTGATCAGCGTGCGCATGAACTACCTGCCGGCCAAGGCGGCGTTCGCCAGCACCCTGCAGAACCCGCAATTGGGCTACGTCAGCCGCTATGCGCTGGGGCGCGATTATCACAAGCTGTTGCGCCAGCGTCTGAAAAAGCTGGGCGATCAGATCCAGGAATACTGCGGCGAGTTGAATTTTCGCCCCTTTGTCGATTCTGCGCCGGTGATGGAGCGCGCGCTGGCCGCCAAAGCGGGCATTGGCTGGGTTGGTAAACACTCACTAATTCTCAACCGTGAAGCCGGGTCGTGGTTTTTCCTCGGCGAACTGCTGATCGACCTGCCATTGCCGGTGGATCAGCCGCAGGAAGAGCAGTGCGGCCGCTGCGTTGCCTGCATCACCACCTGCCCGACCGGGGCCATCGTCGCGCCCTACACCGTCGATGCCCGGCGCTGCATCTCCTACCTAACCATCGAGCTGGAAGGCGCGATCCCGGAAGAATTCCGTCCGCTGCTCGGCAACCGCATCTACGGCTGCGACGACTGCCAGCTGATTTGCCCGTGGAACCGCTTTTCTCAGCTCACCGACGAAGACGATTTCAGCCCCCGCGCCGCGCTGCATGCGCCGCAGCTGCTCGATCTGTTCAACTGGACGGAAGAAAAATTCCTGCGCATCACCGAAGGCTCGGCGATACGCCGCATCGGCCACCTGCGCTGGCTGCGCAATATCGCCGTGGCGCTGGGCAATGCGCCCTACGAAGACAGCATCGTGCTCGCACTGCGCACGCGTTTGGGCCAAGACGCCATGCTGGATGAACATATCCACTGGGCGCTGGCGCAACAGCTCGCTCGCCGCGAAGCGCAGGGTATCGAGGTGCAGACGGCGCAGAAAAAGCGGCTGATACGGGCTGTGGAAAAAGGTTTGCCAAGGGATGCCTGACGGCGTACGCCATTCAGGCGTATCGCCGGAAGACTCACTCTGTGGATTTGTGCATAAAAATAAAAACACGTTGTCTTTCAACTGCAACAAAAAGAGCAAGTGATCGGCATAACGTTTTGGGATAAATAAATAAGCATATAAATCAAATAGATAAATATTTAATTTGTATGACGTTGATTTTTCAGGCAGGCGAGTTTATGTACAGAGGCTGTGGATAACTCTGTTTACAACATTTTTACCAGGCGTGTAAAACGGGACAAAAACCCGCGCCGGATAAGGCGTTGGATTTGAGTTTGAAACGAAGAGAAAATTGGAGCGGGAAACGAGACTCGAACTCGCGACCCCGACCTTGGCAAGGTCGTGCTCTACCAACTGAGCTATTCCCGCATTGAGATGCTTTTGGCATCCGGCCACCAAACACTGGCGTGACCTTTGAATTTTTGGAGCGGGAAACGAGGCTCGAACTCGCGACCTCAACCTTGGCAAGGTTGCGCTCTACCAACTGAGCTATTCCCGCGTCGCATAGGTACTGCTTGATACTGCTTTATTTATTCATCATGCCGCATCGCGACATTGTTGAATTTGGAGCGGGAAACGAGACTCGAACTCGCGACCCCGACCTTGGCAAGGTCGTGCTCTACCAACTGAGCTATTCCCGCCCGGCGTATCGATGGTGGAACGTTACGAAATTCTTCATCGGTACGGGGTGCGCATTATACGAGAAATCCTTTTTGTCGCAAGCCCCTGAAAGCAAAAAAACGCGATTTTTGTTTGATTGCCGATTAAAGCGCCAGATTGGCGAATTAAGCGGCTAAAAACGGCGTTTTTTCCCCGCAGAGGCCGTCATCGCCTTAAAGCTGAATGAAATGTTCGCGGTAATAAGCCAGTTCGGCCACCGATTCGCGGATGTCATCCAGCGCCTGATGGGTGCCCTGCTTCTTAAAGCCGCCGAGAATTTCAGGCTTCCAACGGCGCGCCAGCTCCTTCAGCGTGCTGACGTCCAGATAGCGGTAATGGAAGTAGGCCTCTAGCTCCGGCATATAACGGAACAAGAAACGGCGATCCTGGCCCACGCTGTTGCCGCAGATCGGCGATTTGCCGGCCGGTACCCACTGCTGCAGGAAGGCTATCGTTTCCAGCTCAGCGGCGCGATCGTCCTGACGGCTGGCTTTCACCCGCTCCACCAGCCCGCTGCCGGTATGGGTGCGCACGTTCCACTCGTCCATCAAGGCCAACTGCTCGTCGGATTGGTGCACGGCGATCACCGGCCCTTCCGCCAGGATGTTCAGGTTGGCGTCGGTGACCAGCGTGGCGATCTCGATAATGCGGTCACGCTCGGGATCCAGCCCGGTCATCTCCAAATCGATCCAAATCAGGTTATTTTCGTTTCCTGTCATGATGTTTCCTGCCTAAAAGCCGAGAGAAAAACGCTGTGAGGACGAGACGACGGGCGCCGCCGGTGGCAACGCGCCGCAGCCGGCGGCTAACAACGGTTATTTAATATAAAATAGCGTGTATCATAGTCTTTTTGGTCGCCATCGGCGACATATACCCTGACGGGTTCAAGGCTGCGCCCGGGGCTAGTCCCTCGCCGCAGCTGTGCGTATACGTAAAGGTATAAAACCGATTCAAGTGAGGCGCAGTGAGTAAGAACAAACTGTCCAAAGGTCAGCAACGCCGCGTGCAGGCGAACCATCAGCGCCGTCTGAAACGCGCTGATAACAAACCGGAACCGGATGATTCCCAGCTGGGCGAGCCGCAGGAAGGCGTCGTCATCAGCCGTTTCGGCATGCACGCCGACGTTGAGGCGCCGGATGGCACTCAGCACCGCTGCAATATCCGCCGCACGCTGCGTTCGCTGGTCACCGGCGATCGCGTGGTGTGGCGCCCCGGCCTGGGCACCCATGAAGGGGTAAAAGGCATTGTGGAAGCGGTACACGAGCGCACCTCGGTGCTGACGCGCCCGGACTTCTACGACGGCGTGAAACCGATCGCCGCCAATATCAATCAGATCGTCATCGTGTCGGCGATCCTGCCCGAGCTGTCGCTGAACATCATCGACCGCTATCTGGTGGCCTGCGAAACGCTCGAAGTCGAGCCGCTGATCGTGCTCAACAAAATTGACCTGCTGGACGCCGAAGCGCGCAAGCTGGTCGACGGCATGATGGATATCTATCGCAAGATTGGCTACCGGGTGCTGGAAGTCTCCAGCCAGACGCGGGAAGGCATGGCGGAATTCGAACAGGCGCTCGCCGGGCGCATCAGCATCTTCGCCGGCCAGTCGGGAGTCGGCAAGTCCAGCCTGCTGAACGCGCTGCTGCCGCCGTCTGAAGAGCAAATTCTGGTAAATCAGGTTTCCGACGTCTCGGGCCTCGGGCAACATACCACCACCGCCGCGCGGCTGTACCATTTCCAGCACGGTGGCGACGTGATCGACTCCCCGGGGGTGCGCGAGTTTGGCCTGTGGCACCTGGAGCCGGAACAAATCACCCGCGGCTTTGTCGAATTCCGTGATTATTTAGGCGGTTGCAAATTCCGCGACTGCCGCCACGATACCGATCCCGGCTGCGCCATCCGCGCGGCGATGGAGAAAGGCGATATCGCGGAAGAGCGTTTCGACAACTATCACCGCATTCTGGAAAGCATGGCTCAGGTGAAGGTTCGCAAGAACTTCACGGACGCCGCAGACTGACACTGACGGGCGAGCATTGACGACGGCGAGGCCCTCGTTACAATGCGCGCCCTTTACCCTGATTCACGAGGTTAACGTGCTGGATAGCATCAAGATTAAACTGCAATATTGGCTACCGAAGCTGGCGCTGACCCGCCTGGCGGGCTGGGGCGCCGACAAACAGGCAGGCTGGCTGACCCAACTGGTGGTCAAAACCTTCGCCCGCTACTACCGCGTGGACATGCAGGAAGCGCAAAACCCGGACCTGACGTCTTACGCCACCTTCAACGACTTCTTCGTGCGCCCGCTGCGCGATGGCGCGCGCCCGATCATCGCCGACGCCAACTGGCTGGCGCTGCCTGCCGATGGCGCCATCAGCCAGCTCGGCCCGATCCGCGAGGATCAAATCTTCCAGGCCAAAGGCCACCACTACAGCCTGGAAGCACTGCTGGCCGGCAACTACCTGTTGGCCGAGCCGTTCCGCAACGGCCTGTTCGCCACTACCTACCTGGCACCGCGCGACTATCACCGCGTACACATGCCGTGCGCCGGCGTACTGCGCGAAATGATCTATGTGCCGGGCGATCTGTTCTCGGTCAACCCGCTCACCGCCGCCAACGTGCCTAACCTGTTCGCTCGCAACGAGCGCGTGATCTGCGTATTCGACACTGACATCGGGCCGATGGTGCAAATCCTGGTCGGCGCCACCATCGTCGGCAGCATCGAAACCATCTGGGCCGGCACCGTCACGCCGCCGCGCGAAGGCATCATCAAACGCTGGACCTACCCGGCCGCCGGCGAAGAAGGCGCCATCGCGCTGGAAAAAGGCGCCGAGATGGGCCGTTTCAAACTCGGCTCCACGGTGATCAACCTGTTTACCGCAGGCAGCGTGCAGTTTGCGCCGCAGCTGCATAACGGCACCGTCACCCGCATGGGTGAGGCCTTCGCCGAAATCCCGGCCGCCGCTGAAACACCACAGACCCCGCTCTAAAGGAATCGACGCCGTGCGCCTGATCATCACGCTTTTGCTCGGTTGCCTGCTGTGGCAACCGGCGCTGGCCGCCCCCGTGCCGACCGAGAACCAGCTCAAACAGGAGCTGAAGCAGGCGGAAAGCAGCAAAAACGCCCCGAATCAGGCGGAAACCACCGAGGCGCTGCAAAGCGCCCTCAACTGGCTGACGGAGCGTAAAGAGTCGCAGACTCGCTCCGAGCAGTATCAGAGGGTGATCGACGATTTCCCTAAGATGACGCAGGAGCTGCGCCGTCAGCTGGTGCTGGAAAGCAACAAGATCCTGCCGAACGGCGACGATCTGCCGGCCGCCGAGCTGGAACAGCAGATCCTGCAAACCAGCAGCCTGCTGCTGGAACAGGCGCGCCTGCTGCAGCAAGAGCAGGATCGCACGCGGGAAATCAGCGATTCGCTCGGCCAGCTGCCGCAGCAGCAGACCGACGCCCGCCGCGCGCTGACCGAAGTGCAGCGCCGTCTGCAGGCGCAGCCCGCCAACCCGACCACCCCGTACGCGCAGGCCGCCCTGGCCCTGCTGCAGACCGAAGCCGCGGCGCGCAAAGCCAAAGTGGACGAGCTGGAGCTGGCGCAGCTGTCGGCCAACAACCGTCAGGAGCTGGCGCGCATGCGCGCCGAGGTCTATAAAAAGCGCCACGAGAAAATAGACATTCAGCTGCAGGCGCTGCGCAACAACCTCAACGCCCAGCGCCAACGCGAAGCGGAACTGGCGCTGGAAAAAACCGAGCAGCTGGCCGAGCAGAACGGCGATTTGCCAAAAAGCCTCAGCCAACAGCTGCAGATCAACCGCGAACTGTCCGCCGCGCTGAACAGCCAGGCGCAGCGCATGGATCTGATTTCATCGCAGCAGCGGCAGGCGGCGGCGCAGACGCTGCAGGTGCGCCAGGCGCTGAGCACCATCATCGAACAGGCCCAGTGGCTCGGCTCGTCGTCGGCGTTAGGGGAAACCCTGCGCGCCCAGGTGGCAACGCTGCCGGAAATGCCCAAGCCGCAACAGCTGGACGGCGACATGGCCCAGCTGCGCGTGCAGCGCCTGCAGTTTGAAAATCAACTGGAAAAACTGTCGCAGCGCGAATTCAAACGCGACGACGGCAGCGCGCTGACCAACCAAGAGCAGCGCATCGTCGATGCTCAGCTGCGCACCCAGCGCGAACTGCTCAACTCGTTGCTGTCCGGTTGCGACACCCAAATCCTCGAGCTGACCAAGCTGAAGGTGGCCAACACCCAGCTGATCGAAGCGTTGAACGAGATCCGCGACGCCACCCACCGCTATCTGTTCTGGGTGCCGGACGTTAATCCGATCAACTTTTCCTACCCGCTCAACGTGGCGCACGATCTGACCCGCGTCCTGTCGCTGGACACGCTGTCGCAGCTCGGCGGCGCCTTCATGATGATGGTGACCAGCCGCGAAACGCTGATCCCGATCTTCGGCGCCCTGCTGCTGGTGATTTTCAGCATCAGTTCGCGCAAGCACTATCACGCCTTCCTCGAGCGCGCCAGCAGCCGCGTCGGCAAGGTGACGCAGGACGAATTCTTCCTGACGGTGCGCACCGTATTCTGGTCGATTCTGGTGGCGATGCCGCTGCCAGTGCTGTGGGCCGCGCTCGGTTACGGCCTGCAGAGCGCCTGGAACTACCCGGTGGCGGAAGCGATCGGCAAAGGGGTGACCGCCACGCTGCCGATCCTGTGGATCTGCATGATCTGCGCCGCCTTCGCCCACCCTCAGGGGCTGTTCATCGTGCACTTCCGCTGGCCGGCGAAGCAGGTTTCGCGCGCCATGCGCTACTACAAGATGTCGATCTGGCTGATCGTGCCGCTGATCATGGCGCTGATCACTTTCGATAGCCTGAAAGAACGCGAGTTCGCCAACACGCTGGGACGGCTGTGCTTCATCCTGCTGTGTCTGGCGCTGGCGCTGGTCACCCACAGCCTGAAGCGCGCCGGTATCCCGCTGTATCTGGATAAAAACGGCTCCGGCGACAACATGCTCAACAGCGCCTTCTGGGGGCTGCTGCTGTCGGCGCCGCTATTGGCAGCACTGGCCTCGACCGTCGGTTACCTCACCACCGCGCAGGCGCTGTTGGCGCGCCTGGAAACCTCGGTAGCGATCTGGTTCCTGCTGCTGGTCATCTACCACATCATCCGCCGCTGGATGCTGATCCAACGGCGGCGCATCGCCTTCGATCGCGCCAAACAGCGCCGCGCCGACATCCTGGCCCAGCGCGCCCGCGGCGAAGACGAAACCTCGCACACCCCGAACAGCACTGAAGGCGCCATCGATCCGGACGATTCGGACTTCGATCTGGACACCATCAGCGCCCAGTCGCTGCGGCTGGTGCGCTCGATCCTGACGCTGATCGCACTGGTGTCGGTGATCGTGCTGTGGTCGGAGATCCACTCCGCGTTCGCCTTCCTGGAAAACATCTCGCTGTGGGACGTGACCTCGACGGTGAACGGCGTGGAAACCGCCCATCCAATCACTCTCGGCGCGGTTCTGATCGCCATTCTGGTGTTGATCATCACCATGCAGCTGGTGCGCAACCTGCCGGCGCTGCTGGAGTTGGCAGTGCTGCAGCACCTGGATCTGACGCCGGGCACCGGCTACGCCATTACCACCATCACCAAGTACCTGTTGCTGGTGTTCGGCGCGGTGCTCAGCTTCGCCTGGATCGGCATCGAATGGTCGAAACTGCAGTGGGTGGTTACCGCGCTCAGTCTGGGGTTGGGCTTCGGCATGCAGGAGATCTTCTCCAACTTCATCTCCGGCCTGATCATCCTGTTCGAGAAACCGATCCGCATCGGCGACACCGTGACGATCCGCAACCTGACCGGTACCGTCACCAAGATCAACACCCGCGCCACCACCATCTCGGACTGGGACCGCAAAGAGATCATCGTGCCGAACAAAGCCTTCATCACCGAACAGTTCGTCAACTGGTCGCTGTCCGACACCCTGACCCGTGTAGTGCTGACCGTACCGGCGCCGGGCGAAGCCAACAGCGAAGAAGTGACCAAGATCCTGATGAACGCCGCCGAGCGCTGCTCGCTGGTGCTGGATAACCCGGCGCCGGAGGTTTACCTGGTCGATCTGCAACAGGGCATCCAGATCTTCGAGATGCGTATTTACGCCGCCGAGATGGGCCACCGTATGCCGCTGCGTCACGAGATCCACCAGTTGATCTTGGCGGGCTACCGCGAGCACGGCATCACGCTGCCGTACCCGCCGTTCCAGGTGCGCACCGAGACGCTGTCGCGGTTGACCAACAACGGCCGTACGCCGCCGTCCACGCCGGCGCCGAACACCAAGCGCGACGCCGGGGGGCTGTAAGCGTTTCTCGCGATAAAAAAAGGGCCGGCAAATGCCGGCCTTTTTTGCTTTTCTTACCGCCTGAAACTCAGGCGATCCCGACTGGGAAGGCTAATACTTCGCTCAGGCTCTCGGCGCCCAGCGCCAGCATCACCAGGCGATCCACGCCCAGCGCCACGCCGGAGCATTCCGGCATGCCGTGCTGCAACGCCGCCAACAGGTTGTAGTCGATCGGCTGCTGCGGCAGGCCGCGCTCCGCACGTTTGCGGTTGTCCTGCTCGAAGCGCTGCTGTTGTTCACGGCCGTCGGTCAGCTCGCGGAAACCGTTCGCCAGCTCAATGCCCTTGAAATACACCTCGAAACGCTCCGCCACGCGGTGGTCTTCGGTGCTGATCTCCGCCAGCGCCGCCTGGCTGGCCGGGAAGTGGTACACGAACGCCGGTTTTTCACGGCCGATATGCGGCTCCACGCCCACGGTGAACAGCAGCTGCAACAACGTATCACGGTCTTCTTCGGTATCGGCGATGTTGCTCAGATCGAGTTTGGCTGCCGCTTCACGCAGCTGCGCCTTCTCCGCCGACAGCGGATCGATGTCCAGATGGCGCAGGAACGCCTGCTGATAGGACAGGGTCTCCGCGCTCTCGCAGTCCAGCACCTGTTGCAGCAGATCGTCCACCTCGTTCATCAGGCGGTACATGTCGTAGTGCGGACGGTACCACTCCAGCATGGTGAATTCCGGGTTGTGATGCCGCCCGGCTTCTTCATTGCGGAAGCTGCGCCCCATTTGGTAGATCGGGCCGCTGCCCGCCGCCAACAGGCGCTTCATGTGATATTCCGGGCTGGTCATCATGTATAGCGTCAGGCCCTCTGCCGCCCCCGGCCCGACGAAACGCGTCTCGAACGGGAACAGGTGAACGTCGGTGACCGTCGCCTGGCTCATGGTGGGCGTCTCAACTTCCAGCACGCCACGATCGGCGAAGAAACGCCGGATCTCAGCCAGAATCGCTGCGCGTTTCAACAAATTGGCGATGGGTGCACTAGGCTGCCAGCTTGCCGTTTCGCTCATGGTAATTAACTCCGAAATCAAACAGGGGATGCAGTCTACTCGCATCCTTGCAGCCAAACAAATTCTTCACGATGCACAACCGTCCATAACGCCAATTTCCGATAAATGGGCGACAAAAGCGCGTTAAAAAGGGTAAAGCAGGCCAAACGCGCAAAAAAACAGGCAAGCCTGTTGGTCGAGCGTTAATCGACAAAACAATCGATCACATCAAATTTCGACTACTTAACTTTAGGTATAGTTAATTCCCCATTATTGGTGGGAGATATCTATCCTTAACCTTTAAGCAACATTAATCGGTTCAATTAGTTAGCACCCGAAGAGTTCGCTAAATTTTAAGCATAGATATTTAACTTGCCGTTCTTAACAAGAACATTGGAGGAATGCAGTGCAAACCTTTAACGCCGATCTTGCCATTATTGGGGCCGGGGGCGCTGGTTTACGTGCAGCAATAGCCGCAGCGGAAGCCAATCCCCAACTGAAAATCGCGCTGATCTCTAAGGTCTATCCGATGCGCAGCCACACGGTCGCCGCCGAGGGGGGCTCCGCCGCCGTCACCCAGGATCACGATACCTTCGACTACCACTTCAACGACACCGTCGCCGGCGGCGACTGGTTGTGCGAGCAGGACGTGGTCGATCACTTCGTGCATCAGTGCCCGCGCGAGATGACCCAGCTCGAGCAGTGGGGCTGCCCGTGGAGCCGCAAACCGGACGGGTCGGTCAACGTGCGGCGCTTCGGCGGCATGAAGATCGAACGCACCTGGTTCGCCGCCGACAAGACCGGCTTCCACATGCTGCACACCCTGTTCCAGACCTCGCTGAAATACCCGCAGATCCAACGCTTCGACGAGCACTTCGTGCTGGATATCCTGGTGGATGACGGCCAGGCGCGTGGTCTGGTGGCGCTCAACATGATGGAAGGCACCCGCGTGCAGATCCGCGCCAACGCGGTGGTGATGGCCACCGGCGGCGCCGGGCGCGTCTACCGCTACAACACCAACGGCGGCATCGTTACCGGCGACGGTATGGGCATGGCGTTCCACCACGGCGTACCGCTGCGCGACATGGAGTTCGTGCAGTATCATCCGACCGGCCTGCCCGGTTCCGGCATCCTGATGACCGAGGGCTGTCGCGGCGAAGGTGGCATCCTGGTGAACAAAGACGGCTACCGTTACCTGCAAGACTACGGCATGGGCCCGGAAACCCCGCTGGGCGAGCCGAAGAACAAATACATGGAGCTGGGCCCGCGCGATAAAGTGTCCCAGGCCTTCTGGCATGAATGGCGCGCCGGCCGCACCATCGCCACCCCGCGCGGCGACGTGGTCTACCTCGATCTGCGCCACCTGGGCGAGAAAAAGCTGCTGGAGCGGCTGCCGTTCATCTGCGAACTGGCCAAGGCCTACGTCGGCGTCGATCCGGTGAAAGATCCGATCCCGGTGCGCCCTACCGCGCACTACACTATGGGCGGCATTGAAACCGACCAGAACTGTGAAACCCGCATCAAGGGGCTGTTCGCGGTCGGCGAGTGCTCCTCCGTCGGCCTGCACGGCGCCAACCGCCTCGGCTCCAACTCGCTGGCGGAACTGGTAGTGTTCGGCCGCGTCGCCGGTGAACACGCCGCGCGCCGCGCGCTCGAGACCGCGCCGGCCAACGGCAGCGCGCTGGATGCGCAAACCCGCGACGTCGAAACCCGCCTGAGCAACCTGATGAAGCAGGAAGGCAACGAAAACTGGGCGAAGATCCGCGACGAAATGGGGCTGTCGATGGAAGAAGGCTGCGGCATCTACCGCACGCCGGAGCTGATGCAAAAAACCATCGATAAGCTGGCCGAGCTGAAAGAGCGTTTCAAGCGCGTCAACATCACCGACAACACCAGCGTCTTCAATACCGATCTGCTGTACACCATCGAGCTGGGCTATGGCCTGGACGTCGCCGAATGCATGGCGCACTCCGCGTTTAACCGCAAAGAGTCGCGCGGCGCCCACCAGCGCCTGGACGAAGGCTGCACCGAGCGTGACGACGTCAACTTCCTCAAGCATACGCTGGCGTTCCATAACCCGCAGGGCGCGCCGCGTCTCGAATACAGCGACGTGAAAATTACCAAGCTGCCGCCGGCCAAACGCGTCTACGGCGCAGAAGCCGAAGCGCAGGAGAAAAAGAATAAGGAGCAGGCAAATGGCTGAGATGCAAACCCTGAAGATCGACGTCATGCGCTATAACCCGGAAAGCGACGCCGAGCCGCATTTCGTCACTTACGCCGTGCCTTACGACGAACAGACCTCGTTGCTCGATGCACTGGGCTACATCAAGGATAACCTGGCGCCGGACCTCTCCTACCGCTGGTCTTGCCGCATGGCGATCTGCGGCTCCTGCGGCATGATGGTCAACCGCGTGCCGAAGTTGGCGTGCAAAACCTTCCTGCGCGACTACGTCGGCGGCATGAAGGTTGAAGCGCTGGGCAACTTCCCGATCGAGCGCGATCTGGTGGTCGACATGACCCACTTCATCGAAAGCCTGGAGGCGATCAAACCGTACATCATCGGCAACGATCGCAAACCGGAGGATGGCCCAAACGTGCAGACGCCGGCGCAGATGGCCAAATACCACCAGTTCTCCGGCTGCATCAACTGCGGCCTGTGCTACGCGGCATGCCCGCAGTTCGGCCTCAACCCCGAGTTTATCGGCCCGGCGGCGATCACGCTGGCGCACCGTTATAACCTGGACAACCGCGACCACGGCAAGAAACAGCGCATGCCGCAGCTCAACGGCCAAAACGGCGTCTGGAGCTGCACCTTCGTCGGCTATTGCTCCGAAGTCTGTCCGAAACACGTCGATCCCGCCGCCGCTATCCAGCAAGGCAAGGTGGAGAGCGCCAAGGACTTCATGATCGCCATGCTGAAGCCGCAATAAGGGAGAAAATTGCCATGACAACTCAACGTAAGCCCTATGTGCGCACCATGACGCCCACCTGGTGGCAAAAGCTCGGCTTCTACCGTTTCTACATGCTGCGCGAAGGCACCTCGGTGCTGGCGGTCTGGTTCAGCATCGTGCTGCTCTACGGCGTGTTCGCGCTGAAGGGCGGCGCCGAGAGCTGGGCCGGCTTCGTCGGTTTCTTGCAGAATCCGCTGGTGCTGTTAATCAACGTCGTCGCATTGCTGGCGGCGGCGCTGCACACCAAAACCTGGTTCGATCTGGCGCCGAAGGCCGCCAATATTGTGGTCAACAGCGAGAAAATGGGACCGGGCCCCATCGTGAAAGGGCTGTGGGCCGTCACGATCGTCGTCAGCGTGGTCATCCTGGCCGTGGCCCTGTTCTAATCCGGAGGAAACATGATAAATCAAGCACCTAAACGCTCCGATGAGCCAGTTTTCTGGGGATTTTTCGGCGCTGGCGGCATGTGGGGCGCGATCGTCGCGCCGGCTATCGTGCTGCTGGTCGGCATTCTGCTGCCGCTGGGGCTGTTCCCCGGTGAAGCGCTGGGTTACGAGCGCGTGCTGGCGTTCTGCCAGAGCCTGATCGGCCGCCTGTTCCTGCTGCTGATGATCATTCTGCCGCTGTGGTGCGGCCTGCACCGCATCCACCATGCGATGCACGATCTGAAGATCCACGTGCCGGCCGGCAAGTGGGTGTTCTACGGTCTGGCGGCAATCCTCAGCGTCGTCACCGTCATCGGCGTCGTCACTCTGTAAACCGCTCGGGTGGCCAACGCCCGTTGGCCGCCCTTTTCTCATCGGCTACACTGTCTACTCGCCCCCGGTAAACAGGAGTCACCGATGCGTTTATGGTCAAAGCTTTGCGTCATGCTTTCCGCCCTGCTCTCCGTCGCCTGCAGCGTCTCCCCGCCTAAAGACATCAAGGTCGTGACCCCCTTTGACAGCCAGCGCTATCTCGGTACCTGGTATGAGATCGCTCGTCTGGATCATCGTTTTGAACGCGGTTTGCAGCAGGTGACCGCCCATTACAGCCCGCGCGCCGACGGCGGGCTGAAAGTCATCAATCGCGGCTTCAATGCGCAAAAACAGCAATGGCAAGAAAGCGAAGGCAAAGCCTACTTTATCGGTTCACCCCAGGTCGCGGCGCTGAAAGTGTCGTTCTTCGGCCCCTTCTACAGCGGCTATAACGTGATTGCCCTGGACCCGGCGTATCGCTACGCGCTGGTTTGCGGCCCTAACCGCGACTATCTGTGGATCCTGTCGCGCACGCCGACGCTTGACGCCAGCGTACGCGACAGCTTATTGCAGACGGCCAAAGGCTACGGTTTCGCCACCGACAAGCTGATCTGGGTGCAACAGTCCGCCGATCAGTGACTGCTGAACTTCAGCCCGAGTATGCCGACCACGATCAGGCACAGGCTGATGATGCGCGCAATATTGGTCGATTCACCCAACAGCACCATGCCCATGATGGCTGCACCCACCGCGCCGATGCCGGTCCACACCGCATAGGCGGTGCCGGCGGGCAGCGTTTTCATGGCGTTGGCCAACAGCAACATGCTGACCACCATCGCAGCGATGGTGATGATGCTCGGCGTCAGCCGGGTAAAACCGTGGGTGTATTTCAGACCGATAGCCCAAACCACTTCGAGCAAACCGGCGATAAGCAGAATAATCCAGGCCATGAGACGGCCTCCCTACCACTGGGGTCGTCCCCGATAAAATGACGCGTAAACGGGTCGTCCCGTTTAGCGAGGTGACGCATGACGGGTAACCTCACCCGCACTGCGGCAGGATAGCAGCAGCGTTAACGCTCAGGCAAGGGATAGAAATGTGGCGGCTCTCCGCAGCCGGAACGCCGCCGGGTAGAGAACGGATTATTCCGCGCTGCGCTGAATAGCCTTGCCGCCGGCCTGAATGTCTTCACCCACACCGCGGGTGGTATTGCAGGCGGTCAGCGAGCTCAAAATCATCAAAGAGAAGATCGCGATAATACTTTTCTTCAGCATAAGAAAGTCCTTATTTGTCGTTGATGAAAAAGTACGGCTTTCTAAGCGTAGTCAAAATTGACGGAGGGTGTGGGATCGTGACCGGCTTTGTGGCGCAAATACATCGGGTTAAAGGCGGGATCAGCTGGCCGTGCGGGAGATGGCGCCGCCGAGATGCTGAACGTCTTCGCCGAAACCGCGAAACGTATTGCAACTGCTGAGGGAGAAAAGGAACAACAGGGAGAGCACGGCCAACAACGTTTTCTTGAACATGCGGATTTTCTGCCAACGAACGGGGATAGGATAAAACAGAGGAACCGCGTGGGTTCCTCTGTTTTGAAACTTATTTAACGCGAGAGACGTATTCGCCAGAGCGAGTGTCAACCTTGATCACTTCGCCGATCTGGACGAACAACGGCACTTTCACCACGGCGCCGGTGCTCAGGGTTGCCGGCTTGCCGCCAGTCCCTGCGGTATCGCCTTTCAGGCCAGGATCGGTATCGGTGATTTCCGCTTCGATGAAGTTCGGCGGCTGAACGGCGATTGGACGGCCATCCCACAGGGTGATGATGCACTCTGCGTTATCCTGCAGCCATTTGGCCGCGTCGCCGACGGTTTTGCCGTCAACCTGATGCTGTTCGAAAGACTCAGGGTGCATGAAGTGGTAGAACTCACCGTCGCTGTACAGGTAGTTCATGTTGGTGTCCATCACGTCTGCGCCTTCGCAAGAATCGGTAGACTTGAAGGTTTTTTCCACGCGGGTGCCGGTCAGCAGACGACGCATTTTCACGCGCGCGAACGCCTGGCCTTTGCCCGGCTTAACGAACTCACTGGCTTCGACGGCGTAAGGTTCGCCCTCGAACATGATTTTAAGACCCGGACGGAAATCGTTGCTAGAATAAGTCGCCATGATGGCCCTCTGAATATTTGAACTGGTAGCTTAGCCAAAAAAATGGCACACATTATAACCCAAAGTACGGCACATAGAGAAGATTGGTTGCATCAACTCGCCGATGTTATTACCGATCCCGATGAATTACTGCAGCTTTTGTCACTGAATACGCACCCGGAACTGCCGCAGGGGCGCGATGCCCGTCGGCTGTTTGCCCTGCGCGTGCCGCGCGCCTTCGCTGCGCGCATGCGCCCCGGCGATGCCAACGACCCGCTGCTGCGCCAGGTGCTGACCGCCAGAGAGGAGTTCATCAACGCCCCAGGGTTCACCACCGATCCGCTCGATGAGCAGCGCAGCGTGGTGCCGGGCCTGCTGCACAAATACCGCAATCGCGCACTGCTGCTGGTCAAGGGCGGCTGTGCGGTCAACTGCCGTTACTGCTTCCGTCGCCACTTCCCCTATCAGGATAATCAGGGCAATAAGAACAACTGGCGGCAGGCACTGGATTATATCCGCCAACACCCGGAACTGGACGAGATCATTTTTTCCGGCGGCGATCCGCTGATGGCCAAAGACAGCGAGCTGGAATGGCTGGTTGGCGAACTGGAGACCATCCCGCACCTGAAACGCCTGCGCATTCACACCCGTTTGCCGGTGGTGATCCCGGCGCGCATCACGCCGGCGCTGTGCCGCCTGCTGTCGGCCTCGCGCCTGCAGGTGCTGATGGTCACGCACATCAACCACGCCAACGAAATTGACCGCGACCTGCAAAGCGCCATGGCGCAGCTGCGCCTCGCCGGCGTCACGCTGCTCAACCAGAGCGTGCTGCTGCGCGACGTCAACGACGATGCCGACACGCTGGCGGCGCTCAGCAACGCGCTGTTCGACGCCGGTATCCTGCCTTACTACATCCACGTGCTGGACAAGGTGCAGGGCGCAGCGCACTTCATGGTCAGCGACGATGAAGCGCGCGCCATCATGCAGGCGCTGCTGAGCAAGGTGTCCGGTTACCTGGTACCGCGCCTGACGCGTGAAGTGGGCGGCGAACCGAGCAAAACGCCGATCGACCTGCGCCTGATGCCGGAGTGACGCGCGCCACATGGCCCGATGGAACGAAAAGAGGAATGCCGTGGCATTCCTCTTTTTTTATCTCTTTGCGACTGCGGTCTCAGCGCCTTACGGGCACTTGTAAACCTGGCCGACCATTTTGCTGTCCAGCGGTGCGAAGCTGGAGAGCAGATTCTGGCTCGGGCTGTTGGCGCCGTAGATCACGTTGCCGCCCATGGCCGCCGCCTTGTTGCGCAGATCGTTGGCCGCACCGCGCATGGAGCTGCCTTCACCGCCGTTGCCGGACAGCCAGTTGCTCTGGGTGCCGGTCACTTCCCCCAGCAGCTGGCATTCCGCCGCCGGCTTGCTGTCGGTGAACTTGATCTGCTGACCCGCAGCGGTCAGTTCATGAGTGGTGCTGCAACCCGCCAGCAGCATCGCTGCCGAAAGACCCAGTAAGGCTTTAATCCGCATCTTGTTCCCCATTCGATGTTGAGAATTACGCAAAATCTTCTACCCGTCGCCTTTCAAGCTGTAGCGTTGTTGACTGCGCTCGCTCACCCCAGTTACTTACTCAAGTAAGCGCCTGGGGACTCACGAGCTGGCCGCCTAGCTACAACTTGAAATTCATAGGGTATATCAGAAAGCGATGCCATCTCTTAAGCATCCGTTGCCGCGCGAGCGGGCCAACGTCTTGAGCGACAGCTGATGACTTACCAGTTTACCAGCTAAATCGCCCCGGGCGGCAAAAATATCATCAAATACAGTGCGGCGGCGTTATACCCAACCGGCAACGGCCGCCGATGCCTGCGCCTCCACGTCGCCCTGGCGCGGTTCCCCCTCCGCCAGTTTGAATACCGCCACCGCCTGCGCCAGCAGGGCCGCCTGTTCCTCCACGCCGACGGCGGTGGTCGCCACCTCCTCCACCAGCGCGGCGTTCTGCTGGGTCACCTGATCCATCTGGGTCACCGCCACCCCGACCTGCTCGACGCCTTTGCTTTGCTCTTCCGACGCATAGGAGATGTTATCCATCAGCGACGTCACCTGGTTCACCGAGCCGACGATGGCATTCATCGTCTCGCCCGCCTGTTCCACCAGCCGCACGCCGGCGGCGATATCGCCGGTTACGCCGTCGACCAGACCGCTGATCTCCTTGGCCGAAGTCGCGCAGCGCTGCGCCAGATTGCGCACTTCGCCGGCTACCACCGCAAAACCCCGCCCCTGCTCCCCGGCACGTGCGGCCTCGACGGCGGCGTTCAGCGCCAGAATGTTGGTCTGGAAGGCGATGCCGTCGATCACGCTGGTAATATCCCCCACCTGACGCGCGCTGTCGTTGATCGCCCGCATCTTGTCGATCGCGCTGGCCATCAGCGTTTCGCCGTTGCGGGCAATGCCGGCGGTCTGATTGACCATGCCGGCGGCCTGAGTGGCGTTATCGGCGTTTTGCCGCACCGTGGCGGTAATCTGCTCCATGCTGGCGGCGGTTTCCGTCAGCGCGCTGGCTTGTTCTTCGGTGCGGCTGGAGAGATCGGCGTTGCCGACGGCGATCTCGTGCGTACCGTGGTTGATCGACTCCACACCGTCACGCACCTGCTGCACGGTCGCACTCAGCTCCTGCTGCATCGTCCGTAGGCTGGCGAACAGCATGCCGATCTCATTGTTGTTGCGTACCGCGATCTCGCTGCGTAGATCGCCGCGCCCAACCTTTTGCAAGTGTTCGGCGATCTGGCGCAGCGGCAGAATCAAGCGCCGGCGGAAATCACGCTGCACGGCGACCAGCAGCAACAGGATCGCTGCCAGGGTGCCGCTCAGCAGGCGGGCGAAGACTTTTTGGGTCTGCTCCGCCTCTTCCACTGCCAGACGGTGGGCGGCCACCGTGGCCCGCATGTAGTCGGCAAACTGGTTATCCAGCCGCTGGCGCACCTGGCGCTTCTCTGCCGCCATGGCGTGCAGCCGCTCGATCAGCGCCGTCTGTGGCGTGTCGGCCAACAGCGTCAGTTCTTGCTTCAGCACCGCCTGCTGCGCCAGGTAAACCTTTTTCATCGCCTCGCCCAGATCCGGGCGCGATACCGTCAGGCCCGGCGTCTCCCAAAACAGGTTGAACGCGACGTCGGCGCTGCGCAGCTCACCTCGCGCCTCATCGATACCCTGCTGAATATCGGCTCTGCTGGTCTGCGCCCAGCGCTCGAACGCCATGTTGTCGATCAGCGTCTGCGTTTGCAGCAAAGCACGCCAACTGCGGTTCAGCGCCGCTTCCTCGTCGGAGAAGGTGCTCATCCTGTCGATACTGTGGCCGTTTTGCTGCATGAAATAGAAGGCAATGGCGCCAGTTCCCATGGGCATCAAGCCCAGCAGCAACAGCATCATCATCAGCCAGGTGGCTATTTTCATATTTTTCAGCATAAGTCGTCTCCGTTGACAGTCACACCGGCGAGGGGAAATTCCCCGCCTGGTAGGGGCTATATCGGTACGAAACGACAACGGTTTAGGGTAAAAACAAAATAATGCAATTATTCATTCACCAAACTAATAACAAGCTAACAAAACATCCTTTTAATTGATTTTTAAGCTAAAAAAAACCCCGGTCAGTTGACCGGGGTTCTCAGCACACAAGCGTGTGGGGGATGATTACATCATGCCGCCCATGCCGCCCATGCCACCCATGCCGCCTGCTGCGCCCAGATCCGGTGCGTCAGCCTTCGGCAGGTCGGTGACCATGCATTCGGTGGTGATCATCAGGCCAGCCACGGAAGCCGCGTACTGCAGAGCAGAACGGGTCACTTTGGTTGGATCCAGGATACCCATCGCGATCATGTCGCCGTATTCTTCAGAGTAAGCGTTGTAGCCGTAGCTGCCTTCGCCCGCTTTCACCTGGTTGGCGATAACGGAAGCTTCTTCACCGGCGTTGACCACGATCTGACGCAGAGGGGCTTCCATTGCGCGCAGCGCAACTTTGATACCCACGTTCTGGTCTTCGTTGTCGCCTTTCAGCGAGGCGATTTTGCCTGCAACGCGGATCAGCGCGACGCCGCCGCCGGCAACCACGCCTTCTTCCACTGCGGCGCGGGTTGCGTGCAGGGCGTCTTCAACGCGGGCTTTCTTCTCTTTCATTTCAACTTCAGTGGCTGCGCCAACCTTGATAACGGCAACGCCGCCGGCCAGTTTCGCTACGCGCTCCTGCAGTTTTTCACGATCGTAGTCAGAGGTCGCTTCTTCGATCTGCTGACGAATTTGAGCAACGCGGCCCTGGATGGTCGCTTCGTCGCCCACGCCATCGATGATGATGGTGGTGTCTTTGTTGATGACAACGCGTTTCGCCTGACCCAGATCTTCCAGGGTGGCTTTTTCCAGTTCCAGACCGATCTCTTCAGAGATAACGGTACCGGCAGTCAGGGTAGCGATGTCCTGCAGCATGGCTTTACGACGGTCGCCGAAGCCAGGCGCCTTAACGGCAGCCACTTTCACGATGCCGCGCATGGTGTTGACCACCAGGGTCGCCAGCGCTTCGCCTTCTACGTCTTCAGCGATGATCAGCAGCGGTTTGCCTGCTTTGGCAACGGCTTCCAGCACCGGCAGCATTTCGCGGATGTTGGAGATCTTCTTGTCGGCCAGCAGGATGAACGGGCTTTCCAGCTCAACAGAACCGGTTTCCGGCTTGTTGATGAAGTATGGAGACAGGTAACCGCGGTCGAACTGCATACCTTCAACCACGTCCAGCTCGTCTTGCAGGCCGGTGCCTTCTTCAACGGTGATAACGCCTTCTTTGCCCACTTTCTCCATCGCTTCCGCGATCAGTTTACCCACGGTTTCGTCGGAGTTGGCGGAGATGGTGCCGACCTGAGCGATAGCTTTGGAATCGGAGCAAGGTACGGACAGTTTTTTCAGTTCTTCAACCGCAGCGACAACCGCTTTGTCGATGCCGCGCTTCAGATCCATCGGGTTCATGCCTGCAGCAACCGCTTTCAGGCCTTCGGTGATGATGGATTGAGCCAGTACGGTTGCAGTGGTGGTGCCGTCGCCCGCCGCGTCGTTCGCTTTGGAGGCCACTTCTTTCACCATCTGTGCGCCCATGTTCTCGAACTTGTCTTCCAGTTCGATTTCACGCGCAACGGAAACGCCGTCTTTGGTGATGGTCGGTGCGCCGAAAGATTTATCCAGCACTACGTTGCGGCCTTTCGGGCCCAGGGTCACTTTTACTGCATCAGCGAGAACATTCACGCCGCGGAGCATTTTCACGCGAGCGTCATTGCCGAATTTTACGTCTTTAGCTGCCATTGGTATTTCCCTTCAACTCGTTCAGTTCAGAAGATAAAGCGCAATTACGCTTCAACAATTGCCAGAATGTCGCTTTCGGACATGATCAACACTTCTTCATTGTCGATCTTCTCTGCTTTCACGCCGTAGCCGTCGTTGAAAATCACGATATCGCCAACTTTCACATCCAGCGGTTGGATGTTGCCGTTTTCCAGCACACGCCCTTTACCCACTGCAACCACTTCACCGCGAGTGGATTTACCCGCAGCAGAGCCAGTCAGGACGATGCCGCCAGCAGATTTTGATTCAACTTCTTTGCGCTTGACGATAACGCGGTCATGCAATGGACGAATACTCATTGAACGCTCTCCTGTAAGAAGGTCTCTATCAGATTTAGGGTTGTACACCGGATGGTTGTTATTACCGGCCTCGTGGCATTTGAGATGGGGGCGTTCCAGCCCCCTTCAAGGGGGCGAACAAAAAAAATTTCGCATTTTCGGTTCGGCGAGTGCCGCAGAGATGAAAAACGCGGCCTGAGCCGCGTTTGCTTAACGATCGTGAGGTTTGCGATCCTCGTCCGGGCGGTGTTCCAGCACCGGGCGTTCGTCGTCCTTGCGCTGGAATTCGCCGTCGAAGGTATTGCCGTTGGCGGCGTCGCCGCCCGTCCAACCGCCGGGGCGATACACCGACAGGTGCGGCATCAGCTTCAGCGTCAGCGATTTTTGCACCGGCGGCAGCAGCAGCAACAGGCCGAGGACGTCGGTGAAGAAGCCCGGTATCAGCAGCAGGAAGCCCGCCAGCACCAGCGAAACGCTTTTCACCATTTCCGCCGCCGGGCTTTCGCCGGCCGCCAGTTTTTGCTGCATCTGCACGAAGGTTTTCATGCCCTGATTGCGCACCAGCGAAATGCCGACGCAGGAGCTGAACACCACCAACAGCAGGGTGACAGCCACGCCGAGCACGGCGGCGACTTTGATAAAGATGGATATTTCTATGTAAGCCAGCAGAAATATCAGCAGTAGCGGTAACCAGCGCACCTGGTTCTCCTATCGGTAGGTAAGGCACGGCCGCCACGGGGCGACGGCGCGAAAAAAGAGGCCGTAAACGGCCGACACCATTACAATGAGGGCATCCCCCCACCATTTCAACCGAGAGCCGGTTTTTATTGCTAAAGTTCACAAACGTGAAAGAAGTCACAGAACCGGAAAAGGGCATATCCTTAAACACCATAAGGTGATCTGGATTCAGTCATTTCTTATCAACCAGCATATGATCTGGGCAGCAACGGGCGATTTGGTTAATCGTTTCACGCCCCAAGCCTTCGGCAACATTAATTTAGGCTGTGCCCTTACTAGCCTTGACCTGACAAATTATTAATTCGGCAGCAACACATAGAGAAGGTTCTCATGTCAAACAACATTCGTATCGAAGAAGACCTGTTAGGAACACGTGAAGTCCCCGCAGACGCTTACTACGGAGTTCACACTCTGCGTGCGATTGAAAACTTCTACATCAGCAACAGCAAAATCAGCGATGTCCCCGAGTTCGTTCGCGGCATGGTGATGGTGAAAAAGGCCGCGGCGATGGCCAACAAAGAACTCAAAACCATCCCACGCAAAATCGCCGACGTGATCATCCAGGCCTGCGACGAGGTGCTGGATAAAGGCAAGTGCATGGATCAGTTCCCGGTGGACGTGTTCCAGGGCGGCGCAGGCACCTCGCTGAACATGAACACCAACGAAGTGCTGGCGAACATCGGCCTGGAGCTGATGGGCCATCAAAAAGGCGAATACCAGTACCTGAACCCGAACGATCACCTCAATAAGTGCCAGTCCACCAACGACGCCTACCCGACCGGGTTCCGCATCGCGGTGTACGCCTCCAACCAGAAACTGATCGACGCCATCAACCAGCTGCGTGAAGGCTTCGATCGCAAGGCGAAAGAGTTCGAAACCATCCTGAAAATGGGCCGCACCCAGCTGCAGGACGCAGTGCCGATGACCCTCGGCCAGGAATTCCACGCCTTCAGCGTGCTGCTGAACGAAGAGACCCGCAACCTGCACCGCACCGCGGAGCTGCTGCTGGAAGTTAACCTGGGCGCCACCGCCATCGGCACCGCACTCAACACCCCGGAAGGCTATCAGCCGCTGGCGGTGCAAAAACTGGCGGAAGTCAGCGGCCTGCCGGTGGTACCGGCGGAAGACCTGATCGAAGCCACCTCCGACTGCGGCGCCTACGTGATGGTGCACAGCGCACTCAAACGCCTGGCGGTGAAACTGTCCAAAATCTGTAACGACCTGCGCCTGCTCTCCTCCGGCCCGCGCGCCGGCCTGAACGAAATCAACCTGCCGGAGCTGCAGGCGGGGTCGTCCATCATGCCGGCCAAAGTGAACCCGGTGGTGCCGGAAGTGGTCAATCAGGTGTGTTTCAAGGTGATTGGCAACGACACTTGCGTTACCATGGCGGCCGAAGCGGGCCAGCTGCAGCTGAACGTGATGGAGCCGGTGATCGGCCAGGCGATGTTCGAGTCGATCCACATCCTGACCAACGCCTGCTACAACCTGCTGGAAAAATGCATTAACGGCATCACCGCGAATAAAGAAGTCTGCGAACACTACGTCTTCAACTCGATCGGTATCGTCACCTATCTGAACCCGTTCATTGGCCACCACAACGGTGACATCGTCGGGAAGATCTGCGCCGAAACCGGCAAGAGCGTGCGCGAAGTGGTGCTGGAACGCGGCCTGCTGACCGAAGCCGAGCTGGATGACATCTTCTCCGTGGAGAACCTGATGCACCCGGCTTATAAAGCTAAACGCTATACGGATGAAAATGAACAATAACAGACCTACCCGGTAGCCCTGAAAGGCACGCTAAATCCTCTGGATAGCGTGCCTTTTTACTTTCCGGCGCCCACAAAATTTTAACGTTTGATTTTCAATTTCTCTCATTTTAAGGAGTAAACACTATGCTAGCCGTAGAATTGGTTATCGTTCTGCTGGCCATCTTTTTAGGGGCCAGGTTGGGCGGTATCGGTATCGGGTTCGCGGGGGGGTTGGGCGTTCTGGTCCTGGCGCTGATCGGCGTCAAGCCAGGCAGCATTCCCTTCGACGTGATTTCCATCATCATGGCGGTGATCGCGGCGATCTCCGCGATGCAGGTCGCCGGGGGGATGGACTACCTGGTGCAGCAGACCGAAAAACTGCTGCGCAAGAACCCCAAACACATCACCATTCTCGCCCCTATCGTCACTTACTTCCTGACCATCTTCGCCGGCACCGGCAACATCTCGCTCTCGGCACTGCCGGTGATCGCCGAGGTGGCGAAAGAGCAGGGCATCAAGCCTTGCCGCCCGCTGTCGACCGCCGTCGTCTCCGCCCAGATCGCCATCACCGCCTCGCCGATCTCCGCCGCGGTGGTGTACATGTCTTCGGTGATGGAAGGCCACGGTGTCAGCTACCTGCACCTGTTGATGGTGGTGATCCCATCCACCTTCTGCGCCGTGCTGGTGATGTCGCTGCTGGTGACCTGGCTGTTCGACTCCAAGCTGTCTAACGATCCGGTGTACCTGAAACGCCTGGAAGAAGGCCTGATCACCCTGCGCGGCAACAACGCGCTGGCGATCAAACCGCGCGCCAAAACCTCGGTGCTGCTGTTCCTGCTGGGCGTGCTGTGCGTGGTCGCCTACGCCATCATCAACAGCCCGGGCCTGGGCCTGGTGGCCAAGCCGCTGATGAACACCACCAACGCCATCCTGATCATCATGCTGAGCGTCGCCACGCTGACCACCCTGCTGTGCCGCGTCGACACCGACATGGTGCTGAACTCCAGCACCTTCAAGGCCGGCATGAGCGCCTGTATCTGTATCCTCGGCGTCGCCTGGCTGGGCGACACCTTCGTGCAGGCCAACATCGACTGGATCAAAGAGACGGCCGGCAGCGTCATTCAGGCGCACCCGTGGCTGCTGGCGGTGATCTTCTTCTTCTGCTCGGCGCTGCTGTACTCGCAGGCCGCCACCGCCAAGGCGCTGATGCCAATGGCGCTGGCGCTGAACGTGTCGCCGCTGACCGCCGTCGCCTCCTTCGCGGCCGTTTCCGGCCTGTTCATCCTGCCGACCTACCCGACGCTGGTCGCCGCGGTGCAGATGGACGATACCGGCACCACGCGCATCGGCCGCTTCGTGTTCAACCATCCGTTCTTCATTCCCGGCACCATGGGCGTGATTTTCGCGGTGGTATTCGGCTTCCTGCTCGGCAGCGTCATGCTGTAAGGCTTAGACCGGGGCTGCGGCCCCGGTTTTCCTTCTGGCGATAAACTCGCCTTCTAGCCAATCCGCCTTCAGGGTATAGTGCCCATTCAAACCGATGAGAGGGCTGAAGATGTCTGATTGCGAAGCTGTCGTCATACTCTGTACCGCACCCGATGAAGCCAGCGCCCAGGAACTGGCGGCGCGGGTCTTGGGCGATAAGCTGGCGGCCTGCGCCACGCTGCTGCCCGGCGCCACCTCGCTGTATTACTGGGAAGGGAAACTGGAACAGGAATACGAAGTGCAGATGCTGTTCAAAAGCGATCGCCGCCGTCAGCAAGCCCTGCTCGACACCCTGAAACAACATCACCCTTACCAGACGCCCGAGCTGCTGGTCTTGCCGGTGATGGCCGGAGATAAAGACTACCTGTTATGGATCAACGCTTCCTTAAACTGATTTTGCTGCTGTGCAGCCTGTGCTTCCTGCCGCAGGCGGCACAGGCTTCGCTGTTCGCGCCGAAGGGCGGCAGCCAGTTCGTGCCTGTCGATCAGGCCTTCACTTTCGATTTCAAACAGCAAGGCAACCAGGTAACGCTGAACTGGCAGATCCGCCCCGGCTACTACCTGTATCGTCAGCAGATCAAACTGGTGCCGCAGCAGGCGACGCTCGGCGCGTTTACCCTGCCCGAAGGGCTGAGCCACAAGGATGAATTCTTCGGCGAAGTGGCGATTTTCAAACAGCAGCTGAATCTGCAGGTGCCGCTGCAACAGGCGGCGGCCAACGCCAGCCTCAGCGTCACCTATCAGGGCTGCGCCGAGGCCGGCTTCTGCTATCCGCCGGAAACCCGAACCATCCCGCTGGACGCGGTCAGCGCAGCCGCGCCGCTCTCGGCCTCTGCGCCGGCTGAAGCCCCCGCCGCACCGGCCAGCCTGCCGTTCTCGCCGCTGTGGGCATTGCTGATCGGCATCGGTATCGCCTTCACCCCGTGCGTACTGCCGATGTACCCGCTGATCTCCGGCATCATCCTCGGCCGCGACCGGCCGCAAAGCAGCGGCCGCATTCTGGCGCTGGCGGTGGTTTACGTGCAGGGCATGGCGCTCACCTACACCCTGCTGGGCTTGGTGGTGGCCGCCGCCGGATTGCAGTTCCAGGCGGCGCTGCAGCATCCTTACGTCCTGATTGGCCTGTCGGTGCTGTTCATCGCGCTGGCGCTTTCGATGTTCGGCCTCTATTCCCTGCAGTTGCCCTCGGCGCTGCAAACCCGGCTGGCAAACTGGAGCAACACCCAGCGCGGCGGCTCACTGACCGGCGTGTTCCTGATGGGCGCCCTGGCCGGGCTGATCTGTTCCCCCTGCACCACCGCGCCGCTCAGCGCCATCCTGCTGTATATCGCCCAGAGCGGTAATCTGTGGGCCGGCGGCGGTACGCTGTACCTGTACGCGCTGGGAATGGGTATTCCGCTGGTGATCGTCACCCTGTTCGGCAACCGCCTGCTGCCGCGCAGCGGCCCGTGGATGCAGTACGTGAAAGAGGCCTTCGGCTTCGTCATTCTGGCGCTCCCGGTGTTCCTGCTGGAGCGAGTGATCGGCGACCTGTGGGGCATGCGCTTGTGGAGCCTGCTCGGCCTGGCGTTCTTCGGCTGGGCCTTCGCCCTGAGCCTGAGAAGCACACGCGGCTGGACGCGTGCCCTGCAATTGCTGTTGCTGGCGGCGGCGGTGATCGCCGCGCGGCCGCTGCAAGACTGGGCTTTCGGCACCGACCAGGCGCAGCAGGCGGCTCAACCGCATCTGGCCTTTACCCGCATCAACAACGTCGAACAGCTCGATCTCGCGCTGCAACAGGCGCGGGGCAAGCCGGTGATGCTGGATCTGTACGCCGACTGGTGCGTGGCCTGCAAAGAGTTCGAAAAATACACCTTCAGCGACGCCGCGGTGCAGGCAAGCCTGGCCAACGCGGTGCTGCTGCAGGCGGATGTGACCGCTAACAGCGCGGAACAGGCGGCGCTGCTGAAGCACCTGAAGGTGCTGGGGCTGCCGACGATCCTGTTCTTCGATCCGGCGGGCCAGGAACTGACAGTACAGCGGGTCACCGGTTTTATGAAGGCGGCAGCCTTCAACGCGCATTTGCAGAAAGTGATGTGATAAATAACACTGAGGTTCTGAACCGAAGAGGAGGAAGCACAAGTGCAACGTGAACACGTCCTTGATACCGCGCTGGGCCTGTTGGAACAACAGGGCCTGGCGACCGCCACATTAGAGATGCTGGCGGAAAAACTCGACGTTCAGCCCGGCGATCTCAAGCGGTTCTGGCCAGATCGCGAAGCGCTGCTGTACGACTGCCTGCGCTACCACGGCCAACAGATCGACACCTGGCGCCGCCAGCTGCTGCTGGACGAGAGCCTGAGCCCGCAGCAAAAGCTGCTGGCGCGCTATGACGTGCTGGCGGAATACGTGCAGCAAGACCGCTACCCCGGCTGCCTGTTTATTGCCGCCTGCAGCTTCTTCCCGGAAACGGATCATCCGATCCACCAACTGGCGGAGCAGCAAAAGCTGACCTCACTGGAGCTAACCCGCGAACTGCTGCGCGACATGGACGCCGACGACGCCGACATGGTGGCGCAGCAAATGGAATTGATTCAGGAAGGCTGCCTGAGCAAACTGCTGGTAAAACGCCAGCTCCAGGACGTATCGGTCGCCAAACGGCTGGCGGAAGACATCTTGCAGGTGGCGCAGTGCCGCCGCAACGGGGCGTTAAGCTGAATCGGCAGGGTTGGCGGCACAGCCAACCCAAGGTGATCGCCAGAACAGGCGCATTTTTTGCGCCCTTTGCCTGAAAAGCCAGCAACCGGAGGCATTTTAACGTCTTTCACGCATAAAGCCGTTGACGGCTTTCGGCCAATACGGTTTAATGCTGCCCGTTGCCCGGATAGCTCAGTCGGTAGAGCAGGGGATTGAAAATCCCCGTGTCCTTGGTTCGATTCCGAGTCCGGGCACCACTATTTAGAGAACCCAGCCTATGGCTGGGTTTTTGCTTTTCAGGAACAGGACTCTCCATCGAACTGCGTTCGATTATTCAGGCAAAGATCTTGCTCTGTTATCTATGGTTTATTGACTATTATAGCCACCACCATCGAGCCAATCTGCGGGAAATATTGTCTTGGATAGCCAATCGCCGCTTTCGCATGCGCTGCACATGTTTGTAAAAGGAGTAAATACTCAGCAAAAATAATAGTAGCGCCAGATAAAACAGATCCACTTCACCGTCCCTTGGGTGTATTCAGCAGAAAAAGATCTCATACACTAAGACACTTCATTAATTTAAAAAGCCATTAATTTTCGGTTAATAAAAAATTAACTCACAAAAAAGGCAGGGTAACCCCTGCCTCTCCTAATAACAATCTATTGACATATTTCGATGTACTTTTTCATGAATGGTGAGTTGCAAATAGAGTAGAGTCTATCGTTCTTTGTACTTTCTTTTGGCCTTGCTGAACCGTTATTTTCTCCGATGCATTGCCCAGCATTCTGCCCCTTACCCTCTATACATTGGCCAACGTTGCTGCCTGCACCATTCGCGCTTCCCTGATTACCCTGAATATTTTGATTACCATTAAAACCGGCCTGCGCATAGGATGCCAGCAAAACGCAGGCGCCGATAAGTGAAGCAGTCATTCTCCCCATGAATCAATCCTCTAAATATTATTCATCAGTACAGTTAAAAATAAATAACCATCAAAAAACAGGTGAGGGGAGAGAATAACAAAATTGAAAAAAGAAAATACCCCTCATTAAAGTTAGGAATATTCTCCCCCATAGGACAGCAACCAGTAAATAAAGTCATGATTCCGCTTCAGCATCAGCTTGCTCATGATGGAGCGCTTATGACTGTGAACTGTTTTAACGCTCACCCCCATCATTCTGGCGGTCTGCGACTGATCGTACCCGCACCGCATATAATTCACTACCTGACGTTCACGGGCGGTGAGCAGACGGCGTTCAGGCCGGCTCATAGGGGCTTCACTCTCCAACGTCTCACCTAACAGCTCAAACAGGCGTTGGCAATCATCGGTACGGTACAGTACCCATTGTGCTTCAGAAGCGGGAAAACTGCGTTCTTTGATGGTGACGACGGGCGTTAACGCTTCACTAAAGCCAGTTCTGCGCCAGCGCTGGGCCCGCCGCCGGGCGGAAGCGATTACCACATCCGGCTGCGCTTCACCGCACGACGTTAAAAAGTACACCGTCTTCTCGTTAGCCTGTGCATATTGCATAATGCTATGCCGCAGGCCAGCGGCGAAATAACAGTTCTCGTCATCAATAAGAAAATTAATCGAATTCATAATATCCCCCTAGCGTAAAACAGCACCTTACTCATTTATAAAAATGGTAAGTTAAGTTTAATTTTAAGTGGTATTTAGCCCTTACTTTAGCCTGAACAGCATTTAATTATTTAAAACTAATGGTGTATTATACTCCCTAGCACTCCCACCACAGTCATCTGCTTTTACGGCAGGCCCAAGATGATCACACTTGAACCCTGAAAAACGCCTGTTCCGCTGGTATATCCGCTTAAGGTGGAAGAGAGCGTAAATGTTTTTCCAGACGGACCAACTACCTCGCTATGTCCAATACCCAGATCGGTACCATTCACTTTTAACTGACTGTTCAAGCCACGACCAAGAGACAAATTCCCTTGGGAATCTTTTGACCTAATCGCTAAATTAAAATCATTGTTGCAGGTCACATGAATTTGTTTACTGACGGTATTACCGTTAACCGAGTCACTACTTAAGGAACCGTGATCAAGCTCAATATAAGGTTCCGCGATACTGCAATAAGTTGGTATTATCTCAGTGGTAGGGCAATCCGATACGCCACCGGGTACTGGCACCATCGACGTAGTACTTGGCCCAGAGCGAAGATAATAGCCAAGATAATAACAGTAATTAACATATGGGTAATGACGTATCTTGGACCAAACCTCTTTCCCCAAATATCCCTGCTCCCGAAATACCTTAGCCAACTCGCCCATCGTCTGCAGATCGGAAACTTTTTCCGGCATAGGGAAGTCGTCGGTATAGTCATAGGAGCCTTCATGATACATATAAATACCTAATATACACCGCCCTTCGACCTTACATCTATAAAGTATATTCTTAGTTTGATCATCCTCATCCCAACGGATAATTTTTACAAGGTGCTGCTTGCGAGTTGGATAAAATTTTACATCTACTTCCCAGGCAGCTCTTACCTGATTAGATATTAACAACAGCGAGCTTATCATAATAATGTACTTCACGAATTTTCTCATAACCCCTCACAAATAGCATAAGATAGTTGACTCCCAAACACATCACACACATCTTTGATTTAAATTATGAATTTTAACTGATGCCGAGTAATGCAAGGGACCGTCCATAAGGAAAGTTTCTTATTGATAATCCGCCTGCAAGGTCGCCGCGGCGGAAAACGCTCCCTCGATCAATGTCGAGCCAGGCTTAGCTATCGGCACCGCCTCTAGCAGCGGTAAATTACCGGGCACAATTTTTAATGGTGTATTGATAATAAACGGCATATCGTTTTGGTAAATTCGAATGCCGAGCTCGGGCTTGTTAGTTTGTAGCGCAGCACGTTCAAAGCTGGCATTCCCTTTTAACGTCAGCGTCATTTCCCAGGGTAAAACGCCGCGTTCACAGGTAACACTATAATCGATAGTCTGGCGATAGTTCTGACCATCAATCTTATTCACTCCCACCCGCTCACCGAAGTCAACATCAATTTTCTTGCCGCCGTTAATCGTACAGGGCGGTGGGGCGATAAGCGTGCCGTGAAGCGTCATCTTTACCCCTTCCGCAGCCTCAATATAGGTATAAGGTGCTGCCAGAAAGAATATAAAAACCGCCGTTACATTCTTATTCATCTCTTATCCTTGTTATTGATAATCGACATACAGCATGGCGGAAGCGGTAAACTCTCCCGTTTTTAAATCGGTTCCACTCTTTTTTACCGGCACAGCATAAAGCTCGGGTATGTTGGGATAACTAAAATTCACCCAATTGTTGATCGGCAACTTCTTTCCCGCCTGTTGTTCAAAAGCGATCCCTAACCCATCCCTACTGGTTCTTAACACGGTGCCATCATAGGTCGCACCATCCCCTTTTATTTGCAGCTTCATGGCATTTTTAGTTTGCCCGTTGCACACCAGGCCGTAATCCACTGGCTTACGATATGCAGTGCCATCAATGCGGGTGGTCATGACCTCGTTAAAAACCACGTCTATCGGTTTCTTCGCGTTCAACACACAAGGCAATGGCGCCATGATCGTCACTTTAACCGTTACCGGAGTTTCTGCATTACCATTGCCCCCCCATAGCATGCCCGTGAACATCAGCAGGCAAGGAAACCAAAGCCTTCTTCTACTTAAACGCGTCTTCACATGTCCTCCTTGTCCGGTCTGCCGCATTAGGCACGCTATTTCCACCGTGCTTAGTCATAGCTAAGGTTAAAATCTATTCTTGCCTGATAGGCACCAGCCCTTAGCGGCGACAGCGTACGTTCAGGAATAATCGTGTAGGTTAAAACGTCGGTGCCCGGCCTTACCCATAGCGGCGCCCCTCTGCTACCTAAACGGGCATCCCGGCCGTATTGATCCAACAGTCGAAGGCCAAACCCCGATGCCCCTGCCACTTTCACCAGGTGCGAATCATCTTTATCGGCCGGCGCCTTAAAACTCACCCGCACCGCCGGCTGATCCGCCGCCCAACTCAGCGCTCCGGTTCGTTCATCCCGGCTGGCAGCCCGAGAGCTCAGGCAGTCGCGCAGCCGCAGATCAAACTGCACCGGTGTGCCGCGATCGCCCAACTGCGCCAACCGCCCTGTAGTCACTTCGCCCAGAGCAATGTCCTGCCGCGCACTGTCCATCTCCAGACGACAGGCATTTACCGCCAACGAACCATGTACGTAGAGCACACCGTTAGCCCCCTCTACCTCCCAGTTGTCCACCGCCTGTGCCGCCGGCAACAACCACAGCAGCGCAGTCAGGCTCAGCGGCACCATCAGCGCCAGTCCGCCTAACACCGCATAGTAGCGCAACTCGCCGCGCACCTGCCGCCACTCTTCCACTTCCGTCATTTCCCCTGCCATCCGCCGTTCTCCTTGTCGGTTTACTCATATTCCAGGCCAAAGGTGGCGACGGCGGAAAATGCGCCGAGACCGATGTTCTTTTGTGCGAGCGCCTTCGGCTCGCCCTGCACATATACCTGCAGCGCCAAGTGGTTGCCTCCGCTGGCCAGCGTTATTTCCTGGCTGGGCTTGTTAAGCGCTATCGGCTGGCCCGCCGCCGTTTCCAGCCCCAGTGCGATACCGCTGGCCTGGCTGCCGCCATCCAGTGCCAACAGATCAGGCAGCTCAAGACTCTTATTGCCGCTGAAGGTAATCTTTACCGTTTTACCCAGGCTAAGATCGCAGTCTTGCAGTGTCAGAGTGAACGGCTTGGTCGGCGTACGACCATTGGCATAAAGGTACTTATCGATGACCGTACCAAAATCCAACTGGATATCTTCATCCCCCGGTTTAAGCGTGCAAGGTTCCGCCACCAGCGCACCGTGAAAATACATGTTTTCGGCCGCCAGACCGCTGCCGCTCACGCCTGCCAGCAGTAACCCCACGCTGATAGCCAGCCAATGCGCGGCTCTGGTTGTCACAAACATCACTTTCTCCTTACCGCTCTTGATTGCCGTTGCCGGCCAACACTCCATAATCTCGACTTTCGTCACCGTTGAACCGGAACGGATACCTAAGCAGTGACAACGAGCGATAGCTGCCGATGTCCTTCGATAAAGATCGTTATTTCACGCCACTGCAGTACACACGGAGATCAACCCGCATCGTCGAACATTCGCCCAGTCCTTTCATCCACTCAGCTCGCCACAAAAAATATCGCCATTCAGGTATACGGGGCGTTTTCCTTCAGATTGCATCATTACGTCCCCTCACTGGCCCGGCTGACTTATTAGGACGCCTTCTTATCTGGTACCACCGTGCAGGCGCTGCCGCTGCAGCTGAAGCTCAGCTGCGGTCGACCGCCGTAGTCATTGATGTAGGTCAGCACCGGGCTGCCGCCCACGCTGCCCGCGCTTATCGTCAGCGGTACGTTGCCCTTAGGCGGCACCATAAACGGTTCGAAGCCTTTGGCACCCTCCATCCCCTTACGACTGGCGGCATCCACAATGGTGACGTAATACGGCGTCGGGTTGTTGACGATATACTTGTCACCCTGCTTGCTCAGCGTCAGCTGTTCCTGCCACGGTGCCGCGTTGCGTTCCGGCGCGATCGCCGCCGGGCGGTAGAACAGTTTGATACGCGTCTGCAATGCGATTTGCAGCGAGTTCGGCTTATTGCTCTTCGGCGGGATCTCGCGCAGGTTGAAGTAGTACAGCGTCTCGCGGTCCTGCGGCAGCAGCTTCGCCGCCGGCAGTGCCTGGATCTTCACCTGGCTCGGCTTGCCCGGTTCGATGCGCTGCACCGGCGGCAATACCGTCAGCGGGCTCTGGATCTTGTTGCCCTGCTCATCCTCCAGCCAGCCCTGGGCCAGGTACGGCAGCTGCTTGTTCTGATTGCTCACGCTCAGGCTCACCGACTGTACGCTGCCATCGAAGATCACTCGGGTACGGTCCAATGCGATGGCTGCCTGCGCCGTCGGTGCCAGGACGCCGGCCAATAAAGTGGTTGTGGCCAACAGGCCGATAACGTTACGTTGCTTCATCATAAAAACTCCTCAATTCAGTGTTCTTCGCCGTTCGCACCGGCGCTTAATGCCCGGCACGGCAGCAGTAAATTCGTCGCCAACATCTCGGCCGGCAGCGGCGTCGGCATTTGCACCTCACACTGCACAGCTCCGTCCCAGCGCACCGTCATGCGCTCGCCGGCGTTGATGCCACTCAGGTAGACGCTGCCGCCGTCGTTGACGATACCGGTCTCCTGTTTGCGGGCGTTCAACACCGTGGCACCAAACGGCGGCTCGCTGCCGTCCGCCAGTTTAATCACCGCCATTGCCTTCTCCCCGGCGATCACCGCAAACTTGCGGTAACCGATGGCACCTTCGGTCAGCGTCGCCTGCACTACCGATTTAATGGCCTCGGCGTTGTCGCCCAGCTTGTCCAGATCGATGCTGGCCTTGTTGCGGTAGTAACTGTTGATATCCGTCACCACCGCCTTGCCCCAGCGGTTGGTCGCCACCGCGCTGCCGTAGCCGCGTACCGGTACCCCGGCCACGCCTTCGGTATCCAGCAACAATCGAGTATCGCCCGCCCTGCTGGTCCGGTGCAGCGCCCCGCCTTCAGCGGTCAGCGTCATGCCCCCTTGTGCCGACAGGCCGAATGCGCTGTAGCGGTCCTGCTGGTAACTGGCGTTGGCGCTCATCCGTGCCATATCGCCGTCTCGGTTGTAGTAGCCGCTCAGATTGGCGCCGCTGCGCGAACCGCCGGCGCTGATCTGGTAGTTGCTGCGATCGTCGATGCGATCGTAATACCCCACGCGGTGAGTATTGTCGTCACGGTTCAGCGTGGCGTTATAGCTCAGCGTGGCGCCATTACCCCACGGCACCGAGAGCCCCAAATACATGCCGTCGTCATTACGCGCGTTGTAGCGGTTGCGGTAGGCCGACAGCGACAGGCTCAAGCTCTTGATGTTTCCCACATCGAAGTAACGCGACAGCGTCAGGTTGTAACGATCGTTGGCCGGTCGGTCCCAATAGGTCTGGTGGCTGTAGTTGAGGTAGGCACTCAACCCCAGATCGCGCAGCTGCTGGTTGTAGGTGATGGTGTACATCTCCTTGCTGCTGCCGTACCGCTGCCCGTATCGGCGGGCGTCCAGGTACTCGCTCATGCTCATAAAGTTCTGTTCCGAGAAGCGGTAGCCGGCGAAGGTCACCTGGCTGTCCAGCTCATCGAAGGTCTTTGAATAGCTGAGGCGATACGAGCCGCCACTCAGCGTCTCGTCGCTGTATGGCAGTTTGGCGCGCGACTGGGTGACGTCGAACGACAATGCCCCCAACAGCAACAGGTCACGCCCGAGACCCAGCGCCAGTGCGTTATAGTCCCCGCCGAGCAACATGCCGCCGTATAGCGACCAACCGTTGCTCACCCCCCAGGAAAACTCGCCGGTGCCGAATAATGGCCCCTGGTAACGGTGATCCATATCCGAAGGTTTCCCCGTTGCCAGCTTGTAGCGCAGCGAACCGGGGCGCGTAAGGTACGGAACGTTGGCAGTGCTCATTTTGAACTCCTGAACGCTGCCATCCTGCTCTTCCACGCGGACATCCAGATCGCCCGTGACCGCATCATTGAGATCCTGGATGCGAAATGGCCCGGCGGCGACGGTGGTTTCATACAGTACCCGGCCCTGCTGACTGATGGTCACCTTGGCGTTGCTCTTCGCCACCCCGGTTACCTCCGGCGCATAACCGCGCAGGTTGGGCGGCAGCATGCTGTCGTCGGAACGCAGGCTCACCCCACCAAAGCGGAAGCTGTCGAACACCCCGGAGTCCAGATAGTCTTCGCCCAGCGTCAGCTTGGAACGCAGTGCCGGGATCGCCCGATAGGCGTAATAACGGCTCCAGTCCAGCCGCTTGTCCGTCGGCTGACCGGAACCGGTCTGGTGGCGCAGATTGGCCTGCCAGTCGGCGCGCAACCGCCAGGCACCCAGATTAGCCCCCGCCGTACCGTTGCCACTCAGGCTGTAATCCTGCGTGCCGTATTTCAGCTGGCGCTGTGTCTGCGCGTTCAGGTTGTAGTCGAGCAGCATGCCGGGAATGCCTTCGTCCCAGCGCGCCGGCGGATCCCAATCCTCCGAGACATAGTCCAGGTAGGCCTGCGGAATACTCAGGTACAGCGCCGAGGTGGCCAGATCGCCGCGCGTTTCCATCCCCGGCAGGCTGGCCTCGTCCAGACACCCCCCCTCACGCCACCAGGTCAGCTTTTTGAGCATGTCGTCCTTAATGCCCAACTGCTCGACCAGCGCTGGCGTAAGGCAGGCGCGGCTGCCGTTGGCATCGTCGTCCGGTGCATAGAACGCCACCGATTGCTCCGGCAGATCGTTCTTGTTGACGTGTACCACCATGCTGTAGCTGCCGGGCATAATGAAGCCGCCACGCGAAAACTGGCTCAGGTCGATATTTTTACGATCGTTGACGTCCAGCACATCGGTATTGAACTGGATCTCCTCCGCGTTAGCGACAGGCGCCCAGACGCTCCCCAACGCCAGCGCTACACCGGTGCTCAGAAGATGAAAACGAAACGGCTTCCCTGCAGGCAAAAACATCATGTCCACAACCTTTTATTTATTAGAGTCCTTGTAAATAACGCTCGCCTCAGTAGTAATCCATTTTGAAACGCACCGCGGAGAAATAGTCACCCGCTTTTAGTGGTTGGTTATTGCCGATTAACGTCATGGCGTAATTCAGGCGATAACTTCCCGGAAGGAGATTCATTGGCGGCATAGGTGCGCCCGGCCTGGCTATATTTCCGGCAGCATCGGTAATTCTCAGCGCGATTCCTGAAGCCTCGCCTTTTACCCCGAATGATTCACCGTCGGCAGCACCGTCAAAGGTGACTTGAAATTGTTTCCAGTCCGGCAGCATTTTATCTGCTCGCTCCAGTACGCAATTCACTAATTCAATGCTGAACGGCACAGCCCGCCCCTGCCCGTCGCGAATAATATCGGCGAAAGGAACTACTTCCATATTGATTGTTTGCTCGCGACTCTCCGTGGCAATTGCGCAGGCAGTATCCAGAATAGCCCCTTGCATATTGACGCGCCCCCAGCCCTGCGAGACAGAAATAGCCTGTGAGCTAAAACCTAACAACGCGCACAATAGGCAAGGTGCCACCGTTCCTTGTCTCATCATGGTCTTTTCCTTCCCTGTGAAGTAACGGGGTCTAAATGGCATGCGGGTGATCCCGCATGCCCGATAATCAGACGTCCATCATTGGGAGAATGATTACTGGTAAGCCAGGGTGAAGTCGGCAACAGACTGGAATTCGCCAGGAACAACCCCGGTAGAAGCCTTAACGCCCTGCAGGTAGGCGGCAAAGCTCAGAGTGTTGGCGCCGTTCTGCAGCGTTTGCGCATTGGTCTTCTGGCCCAGCACGATATCGTTACCGGAACCATCGGTGATAGCGATGCCCGCACCCTTAGCAGTACCGGTGATGCCCAGGAGATTGCTGTCAATGGCTGAAGCGGCGCCGGTGAAGGTCAGTGAGACGGTGTTGTTCTTGCCAGGAGCGGCAGTTGTCAGCTCGCAGTTTTCCAACTTGATATTAAAGTTGCGTGGGGTGGATTTACCGCCGTTTTTCAACGCCACATTAGAGATTGCGCCCAGTTCAACGGTTTGATCCATTGACTCAGGAGCAATAGAGCACGGCGCGTCAATAATAGAACCGGAGAAGGTCACTTTACCGTGACCCTGGTCTGCAGCGTGAGCCAGAGAAGAAACACCAAAAGCCATAACGGCGGCCAGCATGATTTTATTCAGTTTCATAGAGTTCCCTTACATTCCTTAGTAAGTAGTGGAAAAAAATTAAATCCTTAGAGTCACATCTTCAACGCGCCGGATTATTTCTGGGCGTAGCTTCCGTGGCTAATACGTTGTGTTTCCGCACCCCGTATCAGTGGAAACAAATTTACATCCCCCACCACAAGAATGGAATGTTATATCGTAAAAATACAAAAACACAGTTTATCGTGCGAATTAATTTTGTTTAAATAGATTTAAATTCTGAAAAATACAATTTAATTATCAATATTTATATTAAAAAACTTGTATGCATATAACTATTTCATATCAATTATAGAGAAAGAGAGAAAAATCCTATTTACCCCTACCCAAAGGGATTGAAAAAAGCGCAAACAGGTCTCAGAATAATCTCTCGACAGGAAAGTTGACGGGTAAATAAAATGATTTTCATTATAAATGAGAGCATCCTCTATAATGAGGATGAGGGCACATTGATGCATATCGATAATGCCAGCAATAGAATTGCTTTACTGAAGCCGACCAGCAGGCTGCTTTCGTTATTCATCAAGAATAATAACAAGCTGTTGTTGCGAGAGAGGTTGCTTAATGATGTTTGGGTCGATCATGGGCTGAAAGCCTCCAACAATAACTTAAACAATTACGTTTCCGGTTTACGTAAATCACTGGCGCAGTTTGGCGCCGAGGAGATTATCGTTACCTATCCACGTCAGGGGTTTAAATTCATTGCTAGAAATATTCATGAAGCGAATGAAAATAAGGTGGAAATATATAGAGAAGAAAAGCATCGTGAAACGGAAATAGCGTCTACGCCGCCCCCCGGGACTTCTCCCCCCGGCATCCGACGAGCATTACAACGCTTAATAATGATTGCCGCTGCCTGCCTGGTGCCTTTTGCCATCATTGTGCTGTATCAAAACAGCACGCGCATCAGCGTTTATCCCCTTGGGAATTACCAAAGCTGCCAGGTGTACAGCATGACTTTAGGTGGAGGCAGCCTGGAGAACATCAAGCAGGTGATACAACAGGCGGGCTTCAATTGCCGTACGCGGGCCGACGTCTATTATTACGCTAACATTCTTAATGAGAGCACTAACCAGGATGAACAGCAGGTCACCTACTGCCCGCGTACCGGCAACAGCCCTTGCATCAATATAACTATATAGCTGGCAATCCACCTTAATCTTTTCGCTCTTGACACCCAGGGTCAGAGACAACATCGGCCCCCCCAGTAATTCTGGGGGTGACCGTTATGCGCCAGTCACGCAGACAAAAAGCGGCGAATGGTTATCAGTAAACAGATAGTGATGCCGATCGATACGCTCGATGCGCATATGCAGCTGCTGCCCGGCGATAGGTAACCGGCGATTCATATCCTCGCGAATAACAGAGTCCTGCGGCTTGCGGGTATTTTTCGTTACCCACATGGTGTAGTTGCTGCCGCGACGCTGGTAACTCATTTCCACGGAGCGATCGACCACATAACGTGTATCACCATCAAAAAAACTGCCGCTCATCAACATAGTGAGCTCTCGCGCGCCCTCAGGCACGATGCTCACCAGCAGCACACGCTCCATCGCCGCATCTTTATCCTGATTATGCACCCGCATCGACGCCCGGCATTCCGGCACCTGCGGCATAGCGAACAGCACATAGGCGGCGGCGCAACAGCAGGCCAGCGCCGCAAAGGCTAACAGCGCGTAACGGTAATGCCATATCCGGTTATTTTTCCAGACTTTCATAGTAGTTCTCGCATTGCGCTTTGCCCGCCGCCATCGCCGTCTGCGGACAATAAAAGAAGTAAGAAGATCGCACGCGTTCTGCGCTGCCTGGTACCACCGACTGGCTGTCGTAATAGAGCAGCGTCGCCGGTTCACTACAGTGAATATGATTTCGTTTATCCAGCAACGTTTGTAAGTGCGCCAAATCCGCCTTGCCGGAACCGGTCTTATGATAAGAAGCGATAAACTTCACCTCACAGCTGCCGATGTTGCCTACACTTACCGTGCTGATCGGCGCATAGCCGGCGTCCTGCCAGGCCCACAGACCGCTCCCCGCCGCCAACAGCAGCAACGCGGCCAACCCGAGGCGCTTAAATCGCTGCGCTCGCAGCGGCTTGGTCGGCAAGGCGCTTTCTGCAGCCGCCGGGATCGGCGCCTCCGGCGAACTCTCCGCCAAGCTGTCCGTCGTCTTCAACGAAGTGGCGGTAAACATAAATCCCTGGCGCGGCAGCGTGACGATAATGTCGTCCTCGCCCAGGGCGGCGAACATCTTGCGCAGGATGGAAATGGTGTTATTGAGGTTATTGCCGGAGGCCACCTGGCCGTGCGCTTCCCATACCTGCGTCAGCAGGGTATCGCGGGAGAGCACCAGGTTATTGTTTCTGACCAATGCGGACAGCAGGCGGTTCAGGGTGGCGGTGAGCGGTTGAGGCGGTAGCTCAGCATTGATATCCACCAACTCTGATCTATCTTCATGATATTTAATCTTATTATTAATTATGTATCTCATTATTCCCCGCTCAAAAAACTAATTAATAATAATTAGCTCTTGTTAAACATGAGAATAGTAGCACACGGCGCGAGTTAAGAAAATTCCTAGAAAAACGCATAAAAAGCTAAATAATCATAAATATAAGAAATAACATTGTGCTGTATCACAGGGTGCCAAACATTTAACTGATGATTATCTATTTCTTATCATGTCTACATTAAAATGCCGCCCGGAAAATACTGGGCGGCACGAGAAGTCGCTATTTTCACTAGGCTTAACGCAACAAGGCTTACTCTTTTAAACGCCGCAGTTGCCTACCCTGCCAGCCACCGAACAGCCACTGGCCGGCTATCGCGCCGAGCAACGCGCAGAACATATCGGACTGCGTGTCCCACGGGTCGCCCTGGGTGCCGAGAAACTCGTCGGCGCCCTGGCCCAGCGCCAGTGCCGCCCACCACTCGATCAACTCATACACCGCGCTGATCGCCAGCGCGATGCAGCACACCACGAAGCCCAGCATCTTGCGGCCCTGCACATAACCGCCGCGCAGCAGGATCTCGCGCGCCGCCAGCGCCGGCACCAATCCCTGGAAGAAATGCCCCAGTTTGTCGTACGGGTTGCGGCCAAGATCCAGCCACTGCTGCACCTCAAAGCCCAGCGGCACGCGAGCGTAGCTGTACATGCCGCCGAAAATCAGGATCAGCGCATGGAAGAAAATCAGCGTGTAGAGCAGCGGCGTCAGCGGATAACGGCGATGGGTCAGCCACAGCAGCGGCAAAACAATCAATACCGGCGCCACCTCCATCAACCAGGTGGTGCGATCGTAGGGGCTGATGCCGCTGTGGATCAGCGCGGCCAGCAGCAGCAGGGTGATAACGGACAACAACAGCGGTGTGCGTGAGGCAGGCATAACCCACGTTCCTTCGGATCAATAAGGCAATCCACACTTTATACCGCAGATCTCACGGCGAAAAAAAAACAGGCGGAGCGTAGCCGCTTCGCCTGTTCGAGGGGGTTTACCCTGCGCGGGATTATTTCAGCGCTACGCGGATCACGTCGTCCGGCGCGGTCGCTTCTTTCTCGCGGCTGGAAGCCTGCTTGACGCTAACGTACAGCGTCTGGCCGTCCGGCGACAGCGCCAGGCTGTTCGGGTGGGTCGGCGTCTTGATGGTGTTCAGCACCTTGTAGCTCTTGGCGTCGATCACGCTCACTTCACCCGCCTGGCGATGGGTCACGTAAACTTCATTGCGCGCCGGGTTGAACAGCACCGCCAGCGATTCCGGCACGTCGATCTTGCTCAGGATGTTGCCGCTGCGGGTATCCACCACCAGCACCTGTGGCTGCTTGGAATCGGTGATGAACGCGCGATGGGTGGCGGTATCCAGGCTGATGTTCAGGAAGAAGTGCTCTTTAGCCTCATCCAGCTTCTTGCGCGACAGCACCTTGTTGCTCTGGGTATCGATGGTCACCAGCTCGCCGTCGGCGTTGGTGACGTACAGGCGCTTAGCGGCGGCGTCCAGCGCCAGGCCGGTGCCGTATTTGCCGGTGTCGGTCACGGTGGCACGCAGGGTCAGATCCTTGCCGTCCACCACCCACACCACGCTGGATTCACCCAGCCCGGTAATGTACAGGGTATCGCTGTCGGCATCCGCCACCAGCTCGCGCGGCGCCAGCGGCTTGACGGTCTCAGAGCGCTGGCGCGCGTCCAGCACCAGGCGGCCTTTCACTTCGCCGGTCTTGGCGTCGATGGCGGTCACCGAGTTATTGACGGTGTTACCGAAGAACAGCGTGCCGGTTTTAGCGTTGACGGCGGCGCCAAACGGCTTGATGTCGTTATGAATAATCTGGGTCACGTCCAGCGTGGTCGGATCCAGACGGTAGACGATGCCGCCCTTGTCCAGCTTGCGGCTCTGCGACGTCGCCAGGTAGAGCGCGTTCTCGCTCGGGCTGTAGGCCATTTCATAGGCGCCCTTGCCAACCGGCTTGCGAAGCACTTCCGGCGCAGTCTGCGCCAGCAACGAGTTGGAGAACAGCAGCGTGGACAGCAGCATCAGCGGGAATGCCGCGCGTTTTCCCTTGGTGATCAAAGCATTCATCGAAATCTCCTTATAGAGCCAACGGGGCAGCCGAGCGGCCGCCCTCTCATCATTATTAAAATCAGGCTTTCTCTTCGGAAAGCAGCGCCCACCAGCTGTCGATGGTCGGGTTGCGCGCCAGCGCGATAAAGTCGATGTCGCCGCGGATCTTGCGCCAGCGGGTCGCCAGCTCCATGATGCGCACCGAATCCAGGCCATAATCGATCAGGTTTTCATCGTTGCCCATGTCTTCGCTGTCTTCGTCCAGCAGCGGCAGGATCTGCTGACGCAGCGCATCGATGCTGGCAATGCCTGCCGCCGGCAACAGCGACGCGGTGGTCACCACCCGGCCGCAGCGGCCGGCGGTATAGCGCAGCGCCATCAGGTGTTCGTCGCGCGAGAAGTCCGCCAGGCCGTCGGCCACCATGAACGGCTGGATGTTGCGCATGAAGGCGTCAATGGCGGTGGTCAGGCAGCCGATGTGCGCATACACGCCGCAGATGATCAGCTGATCGCGGCCGGACTCCTGCAGGATCTCCTGCAGCGGCGAGCGGTGGAAGGCGCTGTAGCGCCATTTCACCAGCACCGTGTCGTCTTCGTCCGGCGCCAGCGCGGCGGTCACCGCCTGCTGCTCGGGGTGCTTGTTCAGGCCCGGCCCCCACATGTCGTTCAACAGCGCGCGGTCTTCATCGCTCTGCTGGTTCGGCTGCGCGGTATAGAACACCGGAATGCCCTGCTGTTTGCAGTAGCGGCGCAGGTTGGCGATGTTCTCCACCACCTGTTTGATCAGCGCGCTGTCTTCGCCCCAGAAATTGAGGAAATACTGCTGCATATCGTGGATCAGCAGCGCGGCGCGCTGCGGTTCTACCTGCCAGGTGACCTTATTTTGCGGCAGTTCGTCCGCCGTCGGCAGCGCGTAATCATTAAGTTTTGGAATGGCCATCAATTAATCTCCCTGAGCCTGAGTCTGTAGTTGCGCGTCGAGCTGCTCGCGCAGCCGTTTTTTGTCCACTTTGCCGACCGGAGTCAGCGGCAGGCTGTCCACCTGAATAAAGCGATCCGGCAGTTTGAAGTCCGCCACGCCCTGTTCGCGCAGGTGGCGACGCAGCACCACCGGCTTCAGCGGCGCGTTGGCGATGATATAGGCGCAGCTCTTCTCCCCCATCAGCGCGTCCGGCATCGACACCAGCGCGGCGTTGATCACGTCCGAATGACGCAGCAGCAGGTTCTCGATCTCCTCTGCGGCGATTTTCTCTCCGCCGCGGTTGATCTGGTCTTTTTGCCGCCCCTGCACGGTGATGTAACCGTCTTCGCTAATGCTGATCAGATCGCCGGAGCAGTAAAAACCGTCGGCGTCGAAGGCGTCGGCGTTGTACGCCGGGCTCTGGTAGTAACCGCGGAAGGTGTAAGGCCCGCGCGTCATCAACCGCCCGATCTCACCCGCCGGCAGTGGATTGCCGTCGTCGTCCGCCACCCACACTTCGTCGTCCGGCGACATCGGCCGCCCTTGCGTCGTCAGGATATGGCGTTCGTCGTCGTCCAGCCGGGTGTAGTTCACCAGCCCTTCCGCCATGCCGAACACCTGCTGCAGTTGGCAGCCGATTTCATTCTGAATACGCGCCGCCAGCGTTTCGCCCAGCTTGGCGCCGCCCACCTGCAGCAGTTTCAGGCTGGCGAGCTGGGCATTGCCGCCCCACTCTTCGATCGCCTGCAGCCACAGCGTGACCGCCGGCGGCACCAGCGCCGTCACGTTGATTTGATGCTGTTCGATCAGGCGGAAGCACTGCGCGGCGTCCGGATCGGCGGCGAACACCACCAGTCCAGCGCCATAAAACACGCCCAGCACGCCCGGCGAACTCATCGGGTAGTTGTGCGCTACCGGCAGCGCGCACAGATAGCGGGTCTGCGCGTCGAAACGGCAGATCTCCACGCTGCGGTGAATGCTGTAGTAGTAATCGTTGTGGGTGCGCGGGATCAGCTTCGGCGTGCCGGTGCTGCCGCCGGAAAGCTGGAAGAACGCCACCTGATCGGCCGCGGAAGGCTGCGCGACAAAGCCGTCGCTCGCTTCTTCCAGCCAGGCGGCCAGCGCCAGCTCGCCCTCGGGCTGGCTGCGCAGCGTCACGGCACGCAGCGAAGGATGCGCATCGCGGAAGGCGTTCAGGAATTGATCGTCGGCAAACAGCGCGTGCCGGCGATCGGCGATCAGCAGCGCCGGTTTGATCTGCTCGGCATAGGCGTTCAGCTCGCTGCGCTGATGGCTGAACAGCGCGTTGACCGGCGCCACGCCAATTTTCAGCAGCGCGAAGAACACGATATAAAATTCCGCCACGTTGCCCAGCTGCACCAGCGCGGTGTCGCCGGATTTCACGCCGCGGCGCAGCAAAGCGGCCGCCAGGCGATCGGAGCGCTGCTGCAGCTCGCGGTAGGTCAGGCTGCCCTGGGCGTCGATAATCGCCGGAGCGTCGTTATTGGCCTGGCGGTCGAGGATCTCGGTCAGCGGCTTGTCAATCCAGTAGCCGCGCTCGCGATAGCGGCTGGCGAACTCCGCCGGCCAGGGGGTAAAGGCAATGCTCATCTTGTCGTTATCCTTGATTCATACCAAAGGCACGCAGAATGGTGCTGAGTTTGGTACCTGTTTCATGCCATTCAGATTCGGGTGAAGAGTCTTCCACGATGCCGGCGCCGGCGAACAGCCGCACTCGGTTGCCGTCAACGGTGCCGCAGCGGATAGTCACAACCCACTCGCCGTTGCCTTCGTCGTCGCACCAGCCGACGATGCCGCCGAACAGGCCGCGATCGAACGGCTCCAGCTTGCCGATCAGGGCGTGCGCCTCGGCCGTCGGCATGCCGCACAGCGCCGGCGTCGGGTGCAACAGGCAGGCCAGCGACAGGGCGTTTTCGTCCGGAGACGCCGCCTCGCCGTCGATCGGCGTGGAGAGATGCCACAGCGTGGTGGTGGTCAGCAGTTCAGGGGTGTGCGGCACGTTCAGATAGCGGCAGCGGCCGGCCAGCACGTCACGCATGCTTTCGGTGACGATGCGATGCTCATGGCGATCTTTCGCCGAGGCCATCAGCCGCTCCCCCACTTCGCGATCGCGCTGCGGGTCGGCCTCGCGCCGGGCGGAACCGGCCAGCGGGTTGGAATAGAAACGGCCGCTGTCCTGGCGCAGCAGCAGCTCCGGGCTGGCGCCCAACAGCGCGCCCTGCTCCAGCGGCACATGGAAATGGAAACCGTGCGGGTTCTGGGCAATCACGCGCGCCATTAGCGCATGGCGATCCACCGGCTGGCGCGTTTCGATCTCCAGCAGGCGCGACAAGACCACTTTATCCAGCTCACCGGCCTTCATCGCGTCGACGGCGTCGCTGACCATGTTCATAAACGGCTGCTGCGGCGGCAGCTCCGTCACCCCGGCCAGTTCAGGGCCGTTCGCCGCCGGCCGAATGCCAGCCATAAAAGCGGCGCGATCGAACCAGCGGCTCTGCTGCGGAATAAACAGCGCCGAAGGCTGCCGGGTATCGAACGGGATGGCGCCGCACAGCAGCGGTTTTTTGATGCCGGCCTGACGGGCTTCGGCAAACGCCTGCCGTACGCTGCGCTGGAACTCGCCGTTAAGATCGGCGCCGTCCGCGGCCGGCAGGCGAATGCGGCTGAAACAACCGGTGGTGGTCAAGCTGCGGAAAGGGGAGGTAAAGAAGAAGCCCGACGCCGGAGAAAAATCAGCGGCGAACCGGTGTTCTTCGCGCTCCTGCATTTCCTTTCGATTGATGTCGTTCACGGCAGTATCCATCGCTTCGCCCTCATCTTTTGAAGTGATAACCAATATAATAATGATTATCATTTGAGTTAATTCCGCGCTAAATTACTCGCCGATATTTGCTATGTCAATAAACGTAAGCACTTCTTTCATTTCGAAATCATGACATAAACGCTGTGGGTTTTACGCATGCCGATGATAAGCATTGCTATTTGATCCCACAGCGTTGTCTTAACGCGTTCGACTACTTTTCTGTGGCGGGCTGCGGCTCCGGTTTGTGCAACGTCACCTGGCGCAAACCGGTCATGGCGAACAGCAACAGGATGCCGAGCAGCGCGGCGCCGAAGCCGAAACCGCTGGCGCTCATCGCCGGCAGCATGAAGGCGCCCATCGCCCCCAGCAGCAACGCGCCCAGCGCATCGCCCACCACGTTCTGCGCCGTCCACAGGCCGTTGATGCGGCCGAGGAAGTTGTCCGGCGTCAGGCTCTGGATCAGGCCGTATTGCAGCAGCGAGTTCAGCGCGCTCAGGTAGCCGAACGCCACCAGGCACAGCAACGCCAGGCTGTACCACGGCATCAGGCCGAACAGGCCAATGGCGGCGAATGCCGCGATCGCCGTCAGCAGCATCACCCAGCCGGGGCGCGCCACGTGCGCCACGCGCCCGCTGGTGAACGCACCGATGGCCGCGCCGAGCGGCACGGCGGCGTACATATAACCGAGGTGGGCAGCGTCGATGTGCCAGCTTTCCGCCATCGCCGGGTACAGCACGCGCACCGCGCTGGCCATGGTCAGCAGCGCGCCGATCAGCGCCACCATGCCGATCACCTTGTTCTGGAACAGGAAGGAGAAGCCGCCCGCCAACGCGCGCAGCGGGTGTTCACGCGGCTGCGGCGGCGGCATCAGCTGCGGCAGGCTCAGCAACGGCAGCAGCGTCAGCAGGGTGCCGAACGCCGCCAGGCCATAGTTCCAGGCAATGCCCATATGGGCGATCACCAGGCCGCCAATCGCCGGGGAAAGAATCGAGCCGAAGCGCACCGTCAGCATGCTGATGGCGCCCGCCTGCACGATGTTTTCGCGGCCCACCAGCGCCGGCGTGGCCGCCAGCAGCGCCGTCACCCCCACCGCGCCGAAGAAACCGTCCCACACCGCCAGCAGATAAATGGCCGCCAGCGAAGGCGACGGCAACAGGGCATTGAGGCACAGGCCGACGAAGCCGATGCCGCAGGTGGATCGCGCGAACAGGATCAACCGGCGCCGCTCATAGCGATCGGCCAATACGCCCCCCATCAGCAGCCCGGCGAACATGCCGCCGCCGGCCAGCGTCACCGCCAACCCGACCTGCAGGGTGGAACCGGTCAGCGCCTGGATCTGCACCGGGATGGCGATCGCCATCAACCCCAGCGCCACAATGGAGATAAAGCGCGCGCAGAACACCGCGCGGAAAGCCCGGTTAGTTTTCAACAGGCTGAAATCAAGCAGGATGGAGGGTTTGCTACTCATCGGTTGTTCACCACATCTTTAAACGGGGATTCTGCAATTGCGGACCGCTATGCTAGCACAGATGACGAAATCAATAATGATAATAAAAATCATTGATATTCAATTGTGAGCAACCGCAAGAAACGCCGCCACACGCGGGGTAATCCCCGTGCCTGGCGGCGAGATGACGGGCGCGATCACAGCGTGCGCAAGATCCGGTTCAGCAGCGGCCCCAGCACTTTGAACGACGCCGGCGAAACGATATCGACATGCGCGCAGTCCAGCTCGTGCGCCTGCAGCGCATCGACGTACTGCGACCAGGTCTGCTGCACGTCCATCCCTTCCTGCAGCGTACGTTTGGCGACGAACAGCGTCGCCTGTCCATGGAAACGGGCGGTACGCGTGTGCGACAGCAACCGCACCGAATCGGCGTAGTTGGCTTCGATGTTGTCGAACATCGCCGTGCGCGTCTCGCCCAGCGCCGGATCGAGCGTATCCTGCGACACCGCCAGAAACTGCTCGCGCTCGCGCTGCACTTCCTTCAACACGTTGTCGTCCAGCATCACGTCCCAGTTTTGGGTCTCCGGCGGATAAGTATCCAGCAGGCCGAGGAACGCCACCTCTTCGCCGCGCGCCTGCAGCCGGGCGGCGATGCCCTGGGCCAGCGTGCCGCCCAGCGAGTAGCCGATGAAGTGGTATGGCCCGTGCGGTTGGACCTGCAACACCGTCTGCAGGTGGGCATCCACCACCTGATCCATATCTTCGCTCAGCGCCAGCGGGCCGTCCGGCCGCGGCGACTGGATACCGACCAGCGACCAGTGCTGATCGAGATAGCGCGGCAATACGCTGAACTGCCAAGAGAAACCGGATGCCGGGTGCAGGCAGAACAGCGTCGGCCCCTCGGTGACGCGCAGCGGCAATACGCTGTCGAATCCGCTGCGATCGGCCTCTTCCTGCGTGCGATCTTCCGCCAGCAAGGCGGCCAACTGCTCGACGCGCGACGCCACCATCACCTGGCCGACGGACACCGCCTTGCCCAGATCGCGGCGCAGCTCTGCCGCCAGACGCATCGCCAGCAGTGAATGGCCGCCGAGCGCGAAGAAATCGTCGTCGGCGAACACCTGCTCGCGCTGCAGCAAACGGGCGAATACCGCCGCGATCTCGCTTTCCAGCCCGGCCTGCGGCGGCCGTCCTGCTTTGCGTTCACCGCCCTGCGGCTGCGGCAAGGCCTTGCGATCCAGCTTGCCGTTGGCGCTCAGCGGCAAATCGCTCATTTCCACCAGCGCCACCGGCACCATATGCGGCGGCAGACGGTCGACCAGCGCTGCGCGCAGGGCTTGCGCATCCCAGCTCGCGCCAGGCTGCATCACCAGATAGCCCACCAGCTGGCGCGCATCGCCGCCGGCGTCCACCGGCGTGCCCTGCAGCACCAGCGCGTGCGTCACCGCCTGGCGCACGCCCGGCAGCGACAGCAAGGCGTGATCGATTTCACTCAGCTCGATACGCTGCCCGCGGATCTTCAGTTGATCGTCGCTGCGGCCCAAATATTCCACCGTGCCGTCCGGCAGCCAGCGCGCCACGTCGCCGGTGCGGTACATGCGCCCGCCCTCGCCGAACGGATCGGCGACAAAGCGGCTGGCGGTCAGATCCGGCCGGCCCAGGTAGCCGTGCGCCAGCTGCACGCCGGTCAGATACAGATCGCCCGCCACGCCCGGCGGTACCGGCCGCAGGCGCGCGTCCAGAATGCGCAGCCCGGTGTTCCACACCGGCAGACCGATCGGCACGTTGGCGCCGGTCACTTTCGCCAGCGCGTCACCGTAGGCCGGATGCCAGGTCACGTCCACCGCCGCTTCGGTCGGGCCGTAGAGGTTATGCAACGGCACCGCCGTGCGGCTTTGCCACAGGCGGCACAGCTCCGCCGGCAGCGCTTCGCCGCTGCAGAACACCTGGCGCAGCGCGGCGCAGTTCGCCACCGCCGCGTCGTCGTCCAGGGCAGCGACGAAGGCCGCCAACATCGACGGCACGAAGTGCATCGTGGTAATGCGGTGTTGTGCGATCAGCTGTTGCAGCTGCTGCGGATCGCGATGCGCCTCCGGCGGCGCCATCACCAGCCGAGCGCCGACCATCAGCGGCCAGAAGAATTCCCACACCGAGACGTCGAAACTGCACGGCGTTTTCTGCAGCACCGCGTCGTCCGCCCCCAGCGGATACTGGTGTTGCATCCACAGTAGGCGGTTGACGATCGCCTGATGGCCGACCAGCACGCCTTTCGGGCGCCCGGTGGAGCCGGAGGTAAAGATGATATAGGCCGCATGGTCCGGCGTCGGGCCCGCGATCGCCACCCCGGCGGCGTGATCGGCCGCCAGCGGCGCGTCATACAGCAAGATTTCGCCCTTGTCGGCGAAACGCGCCTGCTGCGCCGGGTTAGTGATGACCAGCCGGGGCGCGGCGTCTTCCAGCATCATCGCCAGCCGCTCGTCCGGATAACCGGTGTCCAGCGGCAGATAGGCGGCGCCCGCTTCCACGATCGCCATCAACGCCAGCGACAGGAACACCGAACGCGGCAGCGCCACCGCCACGATGTCGCCCGGCCGCACGCCCTGCGCCACCAGCTCGCGCGCCAGCGCCGTAACCTGCTCGCGCGTTTCGCGGTAGGTAAAGCTGAAATGCGCATCCGCCAGCGCCGGTGCGTCCGGCGTGGTTTGCGCCTGCTGCGCCAGCAACTGGCTCAGCGTGCTCGCCGGCACCGGGTGCGCCGTGTCGTTGACCCGCGCCAGCAGCGCGTGATCGTCGGCGGTCAGCATATCGGCTTCGCCGATCGGCAACGTTGCCTGCGCGGCGAACTGCGCCAGCAGCAACGGCAACCGCTGCAGGTGCGCCTGCAGTTCCTGGCGGCTGTAACGCTCGGCGTTGGCCAGAAGCTCCACCTTCAGCTGATGGTGTTCGTCGATAAACAGCGCAATCTCCAGATCGCGCACCGGCCCGGAGGCCAGATCGTGGGTAATGCCTTCGATACCGGCGAAATCCAGCTGGTAATCGAACATTTTGAAGTTGAAGACCGTGCCGTACAGCGGTTCGCCGTCGCCGATGCGGCCCAGATCGCGCTGCACCTGTTCGGCGTCGTAGCGCTGATGGCGGCGCACCGTTTTCAGCTCGCGGCTGATGCGGGTGGCAGCCTCATACAGCGTGGCCTGCGGCTCGAGGTGCATCTCCATCGGCAACACGTTGATCACCGGGCCGGCAGCGCACAGGGCGGCCGATCCGGTGCGGCGCATAAAGATAAAACCGGCGCTGAAGCTCGGTTGGCCGCTCAGGCGCGATACCCACAGCGCCACCAGCGCCACCGCCATATCGGCGGCGTTCAACTTCTGCTGCGCGCCACACTGCACCAGTTCGGCGAAGGCCTGCGGATCGCAGCGCTGTTCCAATCGACGGATGCGCGGCGTGGGCGTTTGCCCAGCCAGCGGCTGCGGGCAGAGCGTGGCCGGCGGCGGCAACTGCCGCGCTTTTTCGAGCCAGAAATCGGCGTCGCGTTGCCAGGCCGGCGCCTGCCGGTAAGCCTGGTATTCCGCCACCACGTCGCTGAACGCCGTAAATGGCGTCGGCTCCAGCGCGTCGCCGCGGCAAAGGTGGGTATAAATCGCCGCCACACGGCGAGCGATGGCGGTGAAGCTGAAACCGTCCACCAGCAGATGGTGATAGCGCTGATACCAGAACCAACGGTCATCCGCCAAACGCATCACCACATGGCGATACAGCGGTGCGCCGCTGCCGGCGCGCAGATCGCTCGCCAGATCGATGTCCATCAGCGCACGCGCGGCGGCTTCAGGGTCCGGCGACGTCGTCAGATCGACAAGTTCCGGCTCGTGCACCGCCAGCGCGTCGTCTAGCCATTGCACCGGCACGCCATCGCGTTCCGCAAAACGCAGACGCAGCATGTCCACCTCGCTCAGGCCCTGGATGATGGCCTGCAGCAGAGGCTCCACGGCAACAGGGCCGTTGAGTTCGATGGCATGTGCGACCGCGTAGGCATTGCGATGCGGTGAGATTTGATCGGCGACCCAGATGCCGGGTTGCGCCGCGACCAACGGCCATTCGCCCGCAAGCGCCGGGCCGCTGAGAGAGTTAGGGGTGTGTGACACTGCTTATTGCTCCCGTGATTACCTGGCGCCGGTCACGCCTCGCGTGCTGCGACCGGCAGAATGTCTTGCCAATGCTGTTCCAGCCATTCGGCGCACGCGGTGTGCGCCGCCGGGCCAAAGACGATCGTCCACTCGGACGGAATGGCGCGGAAATCCGGCCACAAACTGTATTGTTGTTGTACGTTGCGCAGCACCAGGCTGCGCTGCTGTTGATCATCGAACGGATTCAGGCTTTCCATCATGTGTTCCTCGTGCCGTCGCCGATGCCGGGTAAGCGGTGGCGAAAGCGGAAGCCCAGACCGCCTGCAGCCCATCGGTCAGGCCGCTGCGCCAACACAGCGCGTCGTGCCCGCCTTCCACCACCCGGTAGTGCACCCGATGGCCGGCGTCACTCAGGCGCACCGCCATTTCGCCGCTGACCCGGTGCACCAGCTTTTCCTGCGAACCGGCTTCCATAAATACCTTCAGCGCGCCGTGGTTGCCCAAACCGTGCCGTTCCACCTGCTGCATCAGCCAGCAGGCATCGTCGGGAATGCTCGGCAGCTGCAGCATGTCGCGCCGCGGCCACCAATAGGAACCGGACTGGGTGATCACCGCGCCGAAGCGCTGCGGCCAGCGCAGCCCGGCATACAGGGAAGCCAGGCCGCCAAAGCTTTGCCCCGCCACCACCGTGTCGGCCGGTTTGTCGCTGTGCGGCGCCCAGTCGGCCAGCTGCGGCATCAATTCTTCCTGCACCGCCAGCCAGAAATCGTCCTTGCAGGTTAATTCTCGCGCCCGGTGCGGCAGATCGATGATGTCGATCAGCACATACACCGCTTCCGGCAACGCCCCCTCGCGGGTCAGCTGCATCAGCGGCTCCCAAACCGGCATCTGCTTCGCCCAGAACTGGCCGTCGAGCAGGATCGCGAGCGGGCGCTCGGTCGGCTTACTGTCGCCGGTCGTGTAGATCCAGACATCGCGGCTGTTGCCCAGGCGCTCACTGCGCCAGGTATGGCGCTGCAAACGCGCCGGCAGCGGCGGCGTGCAGCGCCCGCTGGCGATCTCATACTCGTCGAACGAGCGCCATACCGGCTGCGGCGGCGCATCCGGCATGTGCAGGCCGGAGACGCTGTGGCCGCTGGCGCTTTGCCAGGAGCGATAAGGGTTGAGCAGATCGGGGGTGGCGCTGGCGAACACCTGATGCCACCAGTGGCGCAGGTTGTGCATGTTGGCGTGCGCATCGTCGCCGCTGAACGCCGGCGGCCGCTCGTCAAAACAGGGGATAAAGCAGTAGCTGCCGCGCCAGGCGCCGCTCAGCTCGGTCTGCCAGTACCACACGTCGGTACCGGCCAAACGCTGCAGGCTTTGCGGCGGATTCGGCTGGTGATGGTCGGTCAAGCAGTTAATGTTAATCCACACGCGACGGTAGGCGGAGGTCAATTCGCATCCCTGAGGATCGCGCCAGAAAAAGGTGGTGCGCCACCGGCCGTTACCCGCCGGTTCTACCCATGGCGTACCGCGCCGTGCCACCGTCAACCACCACCCTGGACTGCCCGCATTGCTGCTGGCCAATAATCTGCTGCTTTCTGACTGTAGTTCTGTATTCACAACGCCTACCCATTTTGTAGTTGGCGGCACCGGGAACGTCGACTTTTCCCTATCGCCGGCCACCGCCCGAACGCACTGTACGCCAAATACTATTGATAATAATTTGCATTTGCAATAGTGTGTAAGACTTGGAGATCGTGCTGGTATTGCGCGCAACGGACAGGGATCGGGGATACATCAATGGCATCCCTTGCCGCAGCCGATTTTCTATTTCCGACTACACAAAAACTACAACCGCCCTTCCCCCCGTTCGGCGAGGGATGGCAGCAAGGTAGGACACTCAAATGAAAAGCAAGCTATCACGTTATTCTTTAGCCACTCTTATCGGCTTGGGATTGGGCGCGTCCGCGTTCGCCAACGCCGCGCAGCAGACCGACACCCCCACCACGGAAGAAAACAGCGGCACAGCGGATAAAAAGCCGCGCGGCGAAGACACCATCGTCGTGACCGCCGCCCGGCAGAACCTGCAGGCGCCGGGGGTGTCCACCATCACCGCCGAAGAGATCAAAAAACGCCCGCCGGCGCGCGACATCAGCGAACTGATCCGCACCATGCCCGGGGTTAACCTGACCGGCAACTCCACCAGCGGCCAGCGCGGCAACAATCGCCAGATCGATATCCGCGGCATGGGCCCGGAAAACACCCTGATTCTGATCGACGGCAAACCGGCCTCCAGCCGCAACTCGGTGCGTCAGGGCTGGCGCGGCGAGCGCGACTCGCGCGGCGATACCGCCTGGGTGCCGCCAGAAATGATCGAGCGCATCGAAGTACTGCGCGGCCCTGCCGCAGCGCGCTACGGCAACGGCGCCGCGGGCGGCGTGGTCAACATCATCACCAAGAAGGCCGGTGATGCGCTGCACGGCTCGCTGAACGGCTACTTCAACGTGCCGCAGCACAAGCAGGAAGGCGCTACCAAGCGCACCGACTTCAGCCTGTCCGGCCCGCTGAGCGACTCCCTGAGCTTCCGCCTGTTCGGCGGCTACAGCAAAACGCAGGCCGACGCCTGGGACATTAACGAATCACACAAGTCCGAACGCGTAGGCGCCTACGCCAACAGCCTGCCCGCCGGGCGTGAAGGGGTGGTCGATAAAAACATCGACGCCTTGCTGCACTGGGACTTCGCCCATCTGCAGTCATTGGAGTTCGAGTATGCCTACGGCCGCCAGGGCAACCTGTATTCTGGCGATACCCAGAACACCAACACCAATGCCCTGGTGCAGAGCAACTACGGCAAAGAGACCAACCGCATCTACCGTGAAACCTTCGGCCTGACCCACCGCGGCGCCTGGGACAACGGCGTGAGCACCAACAACTACGTGCAGTTCGAGCGCACCCGCAATACCCGCCTGAACGAGGGCTTGGCCGGCGGCACCGAAGGCATCTTCGACACCAAAAACACCGGTTTCGGCACCACCAAGCTGGACGACTTCCTGGCGCACAGCGAAGTCAGCGTGCCGTTTGAGCTGGGCGTCGCGCAAACCGCTACGCTGGGTACCGAGTGGACCCAACAGCGGATGAAAGACGGCACGTCCACCAGCCAAACGCTGATGGGCGGCACTATTCCCGGCATGGGCAACGGCACGCGCAGCCCTTACGCTTCCGCGCATATCTTCTCGCTGTTCGCCGAAGACAACATCGAGCTGACCGACACCACCATGCTGACGCCGGGTCTGCGTTACGATCTGCATTCAGAATCCGGCAACAACTGGAGCCCGGCGCTGAACCTGTCGCAGGAACTGGGCGACTACTTCACGCTGAAAATGGGCATCGCCCGTTCTTACAAGGCGCCGACCCTGTACCAGACCAACGGCAACTACCTGCTGTACAGCAAAGGCCAAGGGTGTGCGGGCAGCGATGTCAGAAACGGCTGCTACCTGCTCGGTAACGACGATCTGAAGGCGGAAACCAGCGTCAACAAAGAGATCGGGCTGGAGTTCCATAACGAAGGCTGGCTGGCCGGCGTCACCTACTTCCGCAACGATTACCACAACAAGATTGAAGCGGGTAACTCGCGCATCGCCACCAGCAGCACCGGTACGGCGGTCTATCAGTGGGAGAACGTACCGAAAGCGGTCGTACAAGGGCTGGAAGGCTCGTTGAACGTGCCGGTCAGTGAGACCGTCACCTGGAGCAACAACGCCACCTACATGATCGAGAACAAGAACAAGACCACCGGCGATTACCTGTCGGTGATCCCGAAGTTCACCGTCAACTCGACCCTCAGCTGGCAGGCTACGCAGGATCTGTCGATGCAGTCCACCCTGACCTGGTACGGCCGTCAGAAGCCGAAGAAGTACAACTACCAGGGTAAACCGGCCACCGGCGGCGAAACCCGCGAGGTTAGCCCTTACGCCGTCGTCGGCGCCAGTGCGACCTATGACCTGACCAAAAACGTCAGCGTCACTGCCGGCATCGACAACCTGTTCGACAAACGCCAGTTCCGCGCCGGTAACGCGCAGAACGTGGGCGACCCGATTACCGGCGCGATCAACATCGCCGGCGCGGGCGCGGCCACCTACAACGAACCGGGCCGTACCTACTACATGAGCATCAACACCCACTTCTGATGACATGACCCAACGACAAAGGGGGGCTCAGCACCCCTTGAGGTAAATGACAAAGCGGATGACGTTGCCGGGCTTTCATTAGGCGACAGATAGAAAACAAGGAAAATCAATTCATTGATTTTCGGCTGATAACCACAAAGGAGGAAAATCCACGCTTTTTCCTCCTTTGTCAGCCACTAGAAAGGGCGCCGCGGCGCCCTTTTTTTTATCTTTATATTCAGTTATTTGGTGTGCAGTTGAATACGCACCACGCTTTCCGGCTTGCCGGCCTTGGTGGAAGCGCCGTCGTTTTTCACCGTCACAAACAGCGCGTCGCCTTTCGGATCCAACGCCAGGCTGTTAGGGTGCGGCGGCAGGTCTATGGTTTGCAGGCGTTTAAGCGTTTTGGCGTCGAACACCGTCAGCGTCCCGGCGCCGTGATCCACGCGCACGCCTTTGCGGTTGGCGACATACAGCCGCTGGCTGCGCTCGTCGAGCAGCAGGCCGATCGGCACCTCATCCGTCAGCTCGCTGGCCAGCACTTTGCCGCTGTCCGCATCCAGCGCAAACACCCGGTGGCCACTGCTGCGCTTCACGTAGTCGTGCCCCAGATGATGGTTACGGTAGTCGTCGCGATCGATGCCCTGATCGACGCCCAGCAGGCGATTGCTCGCCGGGTCATACACCAGGTTTAGCAGCTGATCGGCCTGTACTTCGTGCGTGGCGGTGATCGCCAGCGTGTCGGCGTTAAGGGTGATCACCTGCCCCTGCATGTTGGAAACGAATACCCGACGGCCCTTCTCATCCAGCGTGATGCCCACCGCGTTGTAGCCGAAGCCCGGGATCACTTTCTCCAGCTTGCCGGCTTTGGTATCGACCACGTACAGCACGCTGTCGACGCCGAAACCCAGACCCGGCAGGAACAGACGGCCGCTTTGCGCGTCATACTTGAGCTCGCGGAGGCGGTACAGGTAGTCCTCGGTGATTTTGAATTTCTTCAGCTCCGCCAACAGGAAGTCCAGGCGCTTGCCGCTGATGCCCGCCTGCTTGTAAGCCTGCTCCAGCACCGCTTTGTCCAGCAGCTTGATGCTGCCCAGCGCGTGGTTGGTAGTGGTGTCCACCACCCCGACTTCGCCGTTGAAGGCCTGCGTCAGGTACAGGCGATTGCCCGCGTCGTTCAGCGCCACGCCGAAGCCTTTCACCTGCAGTGGGATCTCTGCCTTGATCGCCAGGGTGTTGGGATCCAGCCGCAGCACGCGGGAGCGCGCCTCTTCCTTCCAGTCCGGCGCGCTGACGAACAGCGCCTGTTGCGAGGTGCTGTAGGCCATCTCCACCACCGTCGACGATAGCGCCTCGCGCTTGATGTCCTGCGGTTTGATGCCAACGTCGTCCGCCTGCGCGGCGCCGGCGACCACCAGAGAGGCCGCCACCAGCAGCGACAGTAGCGCGCGCGGGGTTGCTAGGGTTCCAGACATCCTTTTATCTCCTTGAAAATCATGCTTTCGGTTAGAGTGAAACAACGTCATGCCTGCGGCCCGGGCGGCAGCGCCGCCAGAGCGATATCGCCAGCGATGTGCTGCGCAAACTGGGTAAAGACGTGCTGAACGCCATCGGCGATCAGATTGGCCTGCTCCCGGCTGTAGTGGTCCTGACGGTAGGTCATCATCACCCGTAGGGATTTCTTCCCGGCCAGATCGTCTTCCATCACCTCAAACTGCAGGCCGAGCAACGATTCGGCTTTCTCCGGCTCCACCTGACGGTAGGCGATCGTGCTGCCGTCCTGCAGCCGGAACTCGCCGTTCAGCTTGATGCGGCTGTGGATCTGGATGAACACTTCGAACATGTGGTTCTTGCGGTCGGCCTCCACGCCGAACAGCCCTTCTTCCACCAGATCGATCGGAATGTCGGTGTACGGCAGCGAGCCATTGATGGTGTTTTTCACCTGGCTGACCAACCCGGCCACCGTCAGCCCTTCGTCGAAGCGCACGCGGTGCACCACCACGGTGGTGAAGTAGCCGACGGTATCGAAGAACTCGGCGTCGTTACGGCCGGAAGTCGAGGTGCCCACCAGCAGATCCGCCGGGCCGCCCAGCAGACGCAGCGCCGAGGTAATCCCGGCATACACCACGTTGAACAGCGACGCGTTGTTGCGGCGGGCAAGCTGATACAAGCCTTCCGCCACGGCAGGATCGACCTCGAACTCCAGCCAGCCGCCGTTGACGTCCGCCGGCGCCGGCACCGCCGGGTGGGTGGACGCTTCTTGCCGGAAGATCGGCTGGCCGACCGGCGCGCCGCGCAGCGCATCGAGCCAGTAGTCCAGATGTTGCTGCTGCACCCCCGAGGCCCGCTGTTGCCGGGCGAAGGTGTGGAACTGCGGCGGCTGCCCGCTCCACTGCGGCGCCTGGCCGACGACGCGATAGCGATAGGCGACGCCCAGCTCGTCCATCATCAGGTTGAGCGACCATTCATCCAGCACCACATGGTGGAACAGCAGCGACAGCAGCTGTTGGCCGTTGTCCGCATCGCGCAGCAGCGTGGCGCGCAGCGGCAGCTCGGCGGCCAGATCGAACCGGTGCTGGCCGGCGTCGGCCAACAGGGCGGCGGCATTACCCGCCGGCGTCTCGTGAGAGAAGCGGAACCACTGATAATCCGGCAGTTCTGCGGCCGGCACCACCACCTGCACCACCTCCCCCTGCTGCTCGACGAAGCGTGAACGCAGCACGGTATGGCGAGTCATGACGTCGATAAACGCCTGGTGCAGCGCCGTTTCGTCCACAGCATCGAAGAAGCGCAGAGAGAACGGCAGGTTGAAAATCTCATCATGGCCGAAGGCTTCATACACCTTCCACAGCGATTCCTGCGCCAGCGACAGCGGCGCCTGCGCCCCCTCATGATCGTCGGCGATGGCTAGCGCGGCATTCGGCTGCGCAACGTTCAGGCGTTTGGCGTAGCCCGCCAACCCACGCGCCGTCGGATGGCTGAACAGATCGTTAATGTTGATTTCGATCTGATGCAGGCTCAGCAAACGGCCGATCACCCGGGTAGCGACCAGCGAATGGCCGCCGCGATCGAAGAAGTCTTCATCCAGGGTCATTTCCGGCGCCACCAGCGCCTCACGGAACTCCTGCAAAATCAGCGGCGCAACGCTTTCGTCGGCGTCGCCGTTCGCCGCCGGCGCGGCCATTGCCGGGGAAACGGCCTCAGCCACCGGCAATGCGACGGCAATTCGCTGCCCGGCCAGGAACGCGCTGAACTGCTCCAGCAGGAAAGGCGCCGCGTGCGGAGACAGGCGCGGGTCGGTGACCAGCTCCAGCGTTAACGCTTCCGCTTCGGGCAAGCCCAATAGCAGCGCCAGTTCAAACGGCGTATGCAGCGGCGGCAGCAACAGGCGTTCGGCGTGAACGCCTTCCAGCCGCCACTCTGCGGCCAGATCGTCACGCCAGGCCACCAGCAACTGCGCCCGCTGCGGATCCGGCTGTTCAGCCACGGCCTGCGCCAGCAGCCGCTGCCCGACGTCGCCCTCGCCATGCTGCACGGTCAGGCGCATCAGCGGCGCCGCCGTCAGGCCCAGATCCAGGCCGGCGAACTCTGCCGTTTCTGCGGCCGGCACGCACAGCTGCACCGCTTGGCCGCCGGCCTGCGCGGCGACGAACTCGGCAAACCGTGCCGCCACCGCCGCCAGCAAGGCCCGCGGCGTGTCGTTGGCGGGCAACAGCGAGCGATCAATGCGTGTGACCACGCGCGCGCCCACCGGCGGCAACGCTTCAGTACGCTGCGCCGGGCTGCGGTAATCCTGCAGCGAGACCGCCTGGCGCGCCCAGGGCAGCTGTGGCGCCGGGATTTCCGGCAGCTCGACCGGCGCCGCCGCGAAAGGCAGAGGCATCGCATCTCCGTTATAGCGGGCGGACAGCATCGCCGGCAGATGGCGCCACGGCAGCGCTTCCGCCAGGATGTCATGCAATACCACGCCCAAAATCACGTCATCGGCAGGCGTGAGCAACAGCAGGCAGCGCAGCGGCGCTTCGCTTTCCAGTTCAAATGGCGCCGCCTGCACTTGCAGCAGACGACAAATGGCGTGTTGTTCATCCGCCACCTGACGCAGGCTCACCGGCAACGGCGCCGAATCGGCAGCGCGTTTAACCAAACCGTTTTCGTCATCAAAAACGTAACGCACGTTCACGCCCGGCGTTTCCCGCACCAGCGCTTGCAGCGCCGCCGTCAGTTGGGCGATATCCACCTCTCCCGTCAGGCGCCAGGCCAGCGCCCGCTGCCCGCGTGCGTCACCCTGCTGCAGATGGGCAAACCATGCCCGTTCTTCGGCTTCGCTTACCGGCCGCTCGCCGTTCGCCGACGGCGCGCCCAGCGCCTGAAACGCGCTCTCCAGCCGCTGGGCCTCTTCATCGCTCAGAATGCTGTCAAAATCACCGATCACTGCGTTATCTCCTTTGCCCGGCCGTGCCGGGATAGCGCATAAAACGGGGGACATTCGTCCCCCATCATCGCGATAGCGTTAGAAATTCAGCTCAACCGCTGCGCCGACCAGGCGGCCTCGCTGGAGAGTCGCCGTGTAAATGTCATTGCTTCTGACCATCTCACGACGGTCGGAATCAAACAGGTTTTTCGCATACAGCGTGGCGCGACCGTAGTCGAAGGTGTAAGCCAGCTGGGCGTTAGCCGTCCAATAGGAGCCGATGCGCCCGCGCGAGTCGTTGTCGTATTGCGAATAGTAGGAGTCGGTAAACGCCACGTTGCTGCTCAGCTCCCATCCTTTCAGGAACTGATATTTGGCCCCCATGTTGGCGGTGTAAGCCGGTGCGCGCGCCAGCTCATGCCCTTCCACGCCGCTGCCCGAGAACTTCTTGATGTCGGTTTTCAGCAGGCCGAGGTTGCCGAACAGCTCGAAATCCCAGCGCGGCTGCCAGGTGGCGCCGATTTCCGCACCGTAGGTTTCCACCTTGTCGGCGTTGCGGATCACGCTGGAGTTCTCACCCAGCGAGTACGGCAGCTGCATGTCTTTGTAATCGTTGTAGAAGATGTTACCTGTCAGCACCACGTTGGCGTCTTTCAGGTGATGGCGGGTGTACAACTCGTAGTTCCAGACATACTCGGAACCGTAGGTGTAGCTGACCACCGGCGTGCCGATCGTGATGCCGCCGCCGCCGGCGTTATAGCCGCGGGCGATCTTGGCACCGTAGGTTTGGGTATCCGTCGGTTTCCAGGCCACGTCCAGCTTCGGCAGGAACACGGTGTAGGTTTCGTCGAAATCGATGCGCACCGCCTGGCTGCCGCCGTCGCGGCGACGGTGTTCGCGTTCCAGGCGGCTGGCGGCAGTCACGTCCACCTGCGGCGTCAGCGCATAGGTCAGCTCGGCGAACGCCGAATGGGTATCGGTTTTATCTTTGAAGGTCGATCCGCCGAAGATGTTGACGAACTCATCCTGCGTGCCGTGGAAGTAACGCAGCCCCGCTAGCCCGTGCAGGCGGCTGTCCGCACCGCCGAAGCGCACCACCGGCTCCACGTGAACTTCCTGGCCGTCGATCTCGGCGTATTGGATGTTGTAAGCGGTCGGACGGTTGATGTTGAAATCGGTATAGATAACGCGGTTTTCAAACGTCAGCGCATCAGAGGCCTCCCAGGCCAGATCCCAGATGGTGCTGTTCATGTTGCTTTTGAACACGGCGCGGCGCGGATCGTGGCGCGGGTTGGTCGGATGCGGCTGCGGGTTGAGGCTTTCGTTCTGTGGCGCGGTGCTGCCGAAGTGGTTAAAGGTCAGCTTGGTGGTCAGATCGCGCAGTCCGGCCGGATTGAACAACAGCTTGGCACGGGCGGTGGTGGCTTCCACTTCGCGTGGATCGCCCACCGGCGCATAGGCCGGCAGATCGGCTTCGCTGCGGCGGCGCTGGCGATCGACGCTGACGCGGAACGCCAGCTGATCTTCCACCAGCGGGCCGGACGCCATGGCGGCCAGCTGTGAAGAGTGCTGGTTGCCGGCCCCGCCCTTGAAGGCGCTTTCCCATTCGAAGGTCGGATCTTTACTGGCCATGACGATGGCGCCGGCGATGGCGTTGCGCCCCTGAATGTAGCTTTGCGGGCCGAGGAACACTTCGACGCGATCCAGATCCCACAGCGACTGTGGGCCGAAAGCCTGTTCGTTATAGGTCAGCGAACGGCCATCCAACGACAGATTGAGGCGCGGACGGGTGCCGCTGAGGAAGGCATTGGCGCCAACGTTCGGGCCGGAACCGTCGATGCCGCGCACGGTCGGCAGTTCGTTGCCGATGCCTAGATCCACCACGTTGGGGGTCATGCGCAGCAGATCGGGGATCTGCACTGCGTCAGGCATCGAGGCGATGCGGTTGCTGTCGAACACCTGCACGCTGGAGCCGGTGTCGAAAATGGAACGTTTGATCTTCTCACCGGTGACCAGCAGCGTTTCCGCGTCCTGGTAGGTTTCGTTGCTCTTGGTTTCCGCCGCGTTGACGTTACCGATCGCCAGTGAACAAACCCCTAAAAATACGGAGGAAAACGCCCCAATGGCTTTCAACCCCGCCTTTTCCCCGTTTCCTACGCTTTCATGCCGTTGAGCCGCAAAATGCTTGCCCATAGATGTCTTCTCCTTTCATCCCAGAGGTGCACAAAATTTGATTTTTTTTTACACAACCTACATCGACACTCACACAGACCATGACGCTGCGGCCTTCCCGGCCTTGCTGTTGCTTATCCCTGCGGCAAACCCATGCCTTTCGCGGCCGGACGGGCGCGGCCCCGTCCACGGCTAAGCCGCCGGCGGAGCGGCCGGCAGCTTGTATAAAAACGTAAAATAATGTTAAGAATGATAATATTTTGCATTTTCTAATGCAAATCATTATCAACAAAGGTGTGAGGCCTGACAAGATAACTGCCAGAAACCCTTATACTTTCGCAGGAAAAACGAGCGCTGCAATAACAAGCAATCATTTCAATGCTAAGAATAATATAGATAAATTATTCACACCCAATGCCCTCACTGCCCGGCGTCGCTAAAACGCCTTATAGATAGCACCCGATCGCCAAATGGATCAAATAATAATAATTTTCATTCCTATTAACATTTGGATATATTCTTGCAGTCTCGTTGGCTGAATCAAAATGGATACCCGATGAAAGCTTTGACCACGATGCAGGCCGCCTATTGGGTAGGCCGACAGTCCGCTCCTCCCCTCGGCGGCATGGCCGCCCACCTGTATGCGGAATTCGACGGCGGCGAGCTGGATACCGCTCGGCTGCGCCAGGCCGTCGAGGCGCTGTACCTGCACCATCCGCTGTTACGCCTGCGCATTACCGACGATGGCCGGCAGACGATCGCGCCTCCCGGCCCTCGGCACGCCTTGCATCTCGACGATTGGCAGCACGCCGATGAAGCAACGCTGGCAGCCGCGCTCGCCGCCAAACGCCAGGCAAAAAGCACCCAGCTGCTGCCGCTGGAACAGGGCGTGCCCTGCGATATCAGCCTGAGCCTGTTGCCGGAAGGGCGCAGCCGCCTGCATGTCGATCTCGACATGATCGCCGGCGATGCCATGAGCTTTCGCCTGTTGATGGAGGATCTGACGGCGTTTTATCACCGGTGTCCGCCGCCCCCCTCCGATGACGCACCAGCGGCCTACTTTGATCACCTCGAACGACGCGACGCCGACGAGGCGCTACGCCAGCGGCGCGAACGCGGCCAGCGTTGGTGGCGTGAACGCCTGGCGCAGGTGCCCCCGGCGCCGCGCCTGCTGCGCACGCCGGACCGCTGCCGCAGCGATCGCCTGGCCGTACAGCTGAATGCAGAAGAAAGCCGCGCGCTGGAGAATGTCGCCAAGCGGCACCACACCTCCCTCTCTACGCTGTTTTTAGCGCTGTTCGCACTGGCCGTCGGCCAGGGTTGGAATATGACGCGCTTCCGGCTCAACGTGCCGCTGTTCCACCGCGAAAGCGAACGGGAGGACGCGCATCGTCTTATCGGCGATTTCTCTAACCTGGTGCTGCTCGGCGTGGAGCTGAACCCGACGGAAAACCTGAGCGCTTTCTGCCGGCGCCTGATGGCACAGCTGGCAGAGCTTATCGAACATGCGGATTACCCCGGCGTGAGCGTGATGCGCGATCTGTCGCGCCTGCACGGCAGCCTGCAGCCTTCTCCGGTGGTGTTTACCGCCGGTTTCGGCATCCGCGGCAAGACGCTGTTTTCCGAACGGGTCACCGACACCTTCGGCCGTCTCGGCTGGGTCATCTCTCAAGGACCGCAGGTTGCGCTGGATGCGCAGGTCGCCCACGTCGACGACGGCATTCTGATTAACTGGGACGTGCGGCTGGACGCATTCCCCGAGCACGCGCTGCCGCGCCTGCTGGCCTGTTATCGTGCGCTGCTGCACCTGGCCGCACGGCAAACGGAGGCGTTCGATCGCCCGCTGTCACAGCTGTTGGCGCAATGCACACCCGACGCGCTGGCGCAGCAGGCACCGGTGCGCCAGGTGCTGCACCGGCTGCTGGCGCGGGTGGCTCCCGAGGCCAGCTTGCACGACCACGACGATATCCACCGCTTGGCCCTGCCGGATGCTGGGGTGAACGCGCTGCTGACGGTGCTCAACAAATATCTGGCGGCGGCGCTGACGGCGCAGGATCTGGCGGCGCATCCCTCTCCGGCGGCGCTGGCGGCATTGATCTGCCAACGCTCGCCCGAGGCAGGACGGAATGCGAAAACGCTGCTCGCCGCGCTGGCGCCGCAGCACTGAGATTTAATCGGTTAGCGACTATAGGGAAGTACCATGGAGACACCATTAACCGCACTGCAGCAGGCCTATCTTCTGGGCCGCAGCGATCGATGGCCGCTGGGCGGCGTGGCGATGCACGACTTTCGCGAATACCGCGCCCGGCAGCTGGACGTACCGCGCCTTGAAGCGCGCCTGACCGAGCTGGTTCAACACTACCCGGCACTGCGCACCTGCATCGATGTGCCGCGCGGCACGCAGCACGTACGCCCGGAAACCACGCTGCATCTGGATCGCCACGATCTGCGCGCCCTTGATGGTGAAGCGGCGCAGCGCCAGGTCGAACAACTGCGCGCGCGTTACTCCCACCAGCGCCACGATCCGAGCCAACCGCTGTGGCGCATCGCCGTGATCCAACTTGCCGAACAGCAGGATCCGACGGGATCGCCGTACGATACGCTGATCTTTACCAGCTTCGATGCCTTGATCTTAGACGGCCAGGGGATCTCCACCGTGATCGCGCGCCTGTTCGACGATCGCCCTCTGGCGCCGACCGCCGCCGCCTTGCCGCCCCCCGCCGCATCGGCGGCGCAACGCCAGGCCGATGCCGCCTACTGGCGCGAAAAGCTGCAGGATGTCACCACCCCGTCGGCGTTGCCGTGGCGCGCCCCGCTCGCCAATCTCACCTCATCACGCTATCGCCGCGCCAGCCTGACGTTGCCGCACGACACGGTTAAACAGCTTGGCCGTCTGGGATCGCCGCATGCGCTGCTGCGCAACAGCCTGCTGTCGGCGCTGATCCTCGATACGCTGGCCCACTGGACCACCGACGGCGAGCTGTGTGTCGGGGTGCCGGTGGCGTTCCCCGCCGCCGACGGCGCCCTGGGCAACGCCTCCAGCTTCGTGGCGGTGCGCTATTCCCGCCACGGCGAAGATTTTATCCAGCGCGCGCAAGCCTTGCAGGACGACGTGCTCGGCGCGCTCGATCACCTGGCGTTTTCCGGCGTCGATCTGGCGCGGCAGTTGCTCGGCCAAAGCCAGGGCGGCCCGGCGCTGCCGGTGATCCTGACCAATTGCCTGGGTTGGGAAACGCTGCCAGCCGAGGCGCCGGTGCGCTTTCACGACGGCCTGACCCAAACGCCGCAGGTCGCCATCGATATCCGCCTGACGTTGGACAGCGAAAAAAATCTGCAGCTGTGCGTGGACTACGCCGAGCAGGCGCTGCATGACGAACAGGTAGAAGCGATGCTGGCGGCGTTGCAGCGACGCATCCTGCACAGTTGCCAACGGGCCGACCTGGCGATCGCGCCGCGCGACTTCATCGATCTGGCGCATTACCGCCACAACGACAGCGAAGCGAATTACGCGCCTTATCCTTATCTGGCGCAGCTGGCCGAGCGGCTGTTCGGCGCGCAAGACGGCGGCAATGCGCTGATCTGCGGCGAGCAGACGCTAACCTACCGCGAGCTGGGCCAGCGGATCGCCACGGCGATCGCCAACCTGCAGAGCCGCGGCGTGCAGCCGGGCAACGTGGTGGCACTGTATCTGCCGCGCAGCCCGGAACAGATCATCTTCAGCCTCGCCTGTGCCCTGCAGGGCGTGATCTGGGTGCCTATCGATATCAACTCGCCGCCGGAACGCACCGCCTACCTGCTGGAGAATTGCCGGCCGACGCTGGTAGTGCACGGCGGCGATCTCGAAACGCCGATCGGCGTGACGCCGGCGACCCTGCTGGCGCAGGCGGATCGCGCACCCGCGCTGCCGGATGAACGGACGCTGGTTGAACGCAGCGCCAGCCAGGCCGCGAGCTACTACCTGTATACCTCCGGCACCACCGGTAAGCCTAAATGCGTGGTGCTTAACAACCGCGCCACCGCCAACGTCGTGCACCAAACCCAACAGCGCTGGAGAGTCACCGCCGACGATGTCTTCATTTCCGTCACGCCGCCGCACCATGACATGTCGATGTTCGATCTGTTCGGTTCGCTGTGCGCCGGCGCCACGCTGGTGCTGCCGGCGCCACATCAGGAAAAGGATGCCATCAGCTGGAACCAACTGGTGGAAAAACATCGGGTCACCCTGTGGTGTTCGGTACCCGCCATTCTGGAGATGCTGCTCACCTGCAAAACGGCCGACAGCCTGCGCTCGCTGCGCCTGGTGGCGCAAGGCGGCGACTATATCAAGCCGGCGACGGTACAAACCCTGCGTACCCTGCACCAGGATCTCGCGCTGTTCTCACTCGGCGGGCCGACCGAAACCACCATCTGGAGCATCTGGCACCCGATCGCCCCACAGGAGAGCGGCACCGTGCCTTACGGCCGCCCGCTGCCGGCTAACCGCTACTTCATCTGCCATGACGACGGCAGCCACTGCCCGGCCGGCGTGGTCGGCCGCATTCACACCGCCGGGGTGAACCTGGCGTTAGGCTATCTGGAGCAGGGGGAGCTGAAGCAGCACGATTTCGTTACCCTCGAAGGACCGGACGGGCAACCGCTGCGCGCTTTCCGCACCGGCGATCAGGGCTATTACCGTGCGGACGGCAACATCATGTTCGCCACCCGGGTGAACGGCTATGTGAAGATCCGCGGCGTGCGCGTCTCGCTGCCGGAAATCGAAGACGTGCTGCGCCGCCATCCGGCGATCCTGGATATGGTAGTGGTGGATTATCCCAGCGGAGAGAACAACGAGGCAGCGCTCGGCGCCCTGTATCTGACCCGCGACGGCAAGCCGCTGCCGCTGTCCGAGATCCGCGCCTTCGCCACCGGCTATCTGCCCTGTACCCATATTCCCACGCGCTTTATCCATGCCGAGGCGCTGCCGCTGTCCGCCAACGGTAAAACCGATCGCCATCGCATCCGCGCCGACCTGAGCCACCAGCAAACCGAGCCGGCGTTGAACGCCTGCGCGGCCCCGCCGCCGAACGCACCGGTGGCGCGCAGCGCCGAGATCCTGACCATTTACTGGCAGGCGATTGGCGTAACGCCGCGCCCGGAATGGGGGGAAGAGACGGCGTTTATCGCCATGGGACTGAAGCTGCCGCATATCAAACAGGTGGCGGCACGCCTCAATGACGCTTTCGGCACCCGTCTGGTAAGCAGTGCGCTCTTGCCATGCAAGAACGCACGCGAAGTGGCGGCGTTGCTGGCCAGCTGAAACCATACCACTCGGGCGGGGACATCCCCCGCCCGCATTTTCTCAGGCGGGTAACGCCGTCAGGGCCGCCAGCGGTTGCTCCCAGGCTTCCTGCTGCAGCGCACGCAACAGAAATTCTTGCAGCGCCTCGCCATAGTCCAACGCATCCTCCGTCGGGAACTGTTCCAGATAAATATCTATATCCACCTGCAGATCGCGGGCGTCGGTGCGGCCGCGATACGTCAGGTTAAAACCGTCGCCCGAGCCGCCGGCCAATACGCTGCGGGTACCGCGACAGCCAGTAAAACGAGGCGCATCGAAGGGTTGCACGTTGATGAAGGGGGAAATAAAGAAGCGCGAGCCCGGATCCACACCGCGATCGGCGGCCAATTGGCGCAGACGGTAGCCGGCGTGGCTGCGCAGCTCCCGCAGCTGCTGCGTCAGCGTGGTGAGAAAGCTCCCCAGCGTCTCCGCTTGCGGCGGTGACACCAGCAGCGGCAGAGTGTTGACCGCCAGCGAAGGCACGTTAGTGGCTGCCTGCCCACGGCGATTCATCGCCGGCATCCACATCGGCAGCGTATCGCCTTGCCGGGCACAGCGCGGCATCACCTGAAACAGCCAGGCCGCCGACAGCGCCACCAGCAAGTCGGGCCAATTGATGCCGCTACGCTCCGCCAACTGCGCCAGAGAGTGCGACACCGCCGCTGGCAGCCGGTGGTGGGTGCTCAGACGCCGTACGCCATAGGCCTCACCACCCTTGCGCACCGTCGGCAGCACCTGCGACGGCGGCAGATAGGTCTGCCAAAAGCGCCGATCGCGCTCGCATCGCTCAGAATCAGCGTAGGCCAGCTCGGCCTGTTGAAAGACGTCGAAGGCGCCCAGAGGCATACCTGCGCTGCCCTCACCCAGATAGTGCGCATATAACGCGGCGCAGCGGTGTTCGATCAGGGCCATGCCGAAGCCATCAACCAGAATATGGTGCGCACGCACGTACCAGAGGTAGCGCTCCGGCCCCAGCTTGAGCAGCCAGGCTGCAGCTAACGGTTCGCTGTGCAGCGCCCGGCGCTGCGCGATATCTTCGCGCATCAGGTTTTGCGCCGCCTGCCAGGGATCGTCGTGCGTTTGCAGATCGATGCGTTGCAATGGCGGCGTGCGCTGTGGATCGTAACGTAACAGCGGGGGAGAGTCGCCATGCCGCTCACCAAAGCGCAAGGCAAACGCCTGCGTCTCGGCGAGAGTGGTGGCGATCGCCCGGCAGAGCGTCTCTTCCTCTACCGCGCCGCACAGTTCGGTGCAATGTGCGACGGTGGACAGAGTCTGCCCAGGGTGCAAGGTGTGTTCTTCCCAGAAATCAAGCTGCGCTGGCGCCAGCGGCAACCATTCAGAGGCCAAAGCGGTGTCCGACATGTTACCTACCTTTGATAAGCCCGAATAAAGACGCCGAACGGGCGTAACCCCACTGTTCAACGGCTTTTGCGTGTCTCCATACATCATCAAATGAAAATGATAATAACATCTATTATCATTTCTATTAATTTGGTAACACTTTAGATTTTGTTAAGCGGGGATGCAAGTCGCGCTGTAGAGCAGAGAAAAGAAAGTGGCGGGTTGGAGGGCCATAAAAACAAAACGCCCCGGCACAACTGCCTGGGGCGTTTTTAACGTCGGCGATACTCGTGATTAGGCCTGGTTGGCCGGCTTCACCTTCTGCGCCAGAAACTCCGTTTCGTAAGCCAGCGCCTTCTTGCGATCGAACTGGTGCTCCCACTTGGCGATCACCAGTACCGCCAGCGCGTTGCCCACCACGTTCAGCGCGGTACGCGCCATATCCAGGATACGGTCCACGCCGGCGATGAACGCCAGGCCTTCCAGCGGAATGCCGACGCTGCCCAACGTAGCCAGCAGCACCACGAACGAGACGCCCGGCACGCCGGCGATCCCTTTCGAGGTCACCATCAGCGTCAGCACCAGCACGATCTCCTGCCCCAACGACAGCTCGATGCCGTACAGTTGGGCGATAAAGATGGCGGCGATGCTCTGGTACAGCGTCGAACCATCCAGGTTAAAGGAGTAGCCGGTCGGCACCACAAAGCTGGTGATCGACTTGGGCGCGCCGTAAGCCTCCATCTTTTCAATGATGCGCGGCAGCACCGTTTCCGAGCTGGCGGTGGAATAAGCCAGGATCAGTTCGTCTTTCAGGATGCGGATCAGCGTCCAGATGCGCAGGTTGCACAGCCGGGCGACCGCCCCCAGCACCACCAGGGCGAAGAACGCGATGGCGAAATACACCAGCGCTACCAGCTTGGCCAGCGGCAGCAGCGAAGCGAAACCGAAGTTGGCTACCGTGACCGAAATCAGGCCAAACACCCCGATCGGCGCATAGCGCATGATCATGTGGGTGACTTTGAACATGCTCTCGGATACCGCCTTGAACACCTTCAGCAACGGCTCTTTGGTCTCTTTCGGCAAGGACGACAGCCCCAGACCGAACAGCACCGAGAAGAAGATAATCGGCAGCATGTCGCCCTTGGCCATCGACGAGAAGACGTTCGATGGGATCAGCGACAGAATGGTCGCCACCAGACTGTGCGAACCGCTTTGCACCTGTTCGGTGGTTTTCTCATACTGCGAAATGTCCACCGTGGTCAACGTCGACATGTCGATGCCGTGGCCGGGTTGGAATACGTTGGCCAGCGTCAACCCCACCACGATGGCGATGGTGGTGATCACTTCGAAGTAAATAATGGTTTTCAATCCGATGCGGCCCAGCTTTTTCGCATCGCCTACGCCGGCAATACCGACGATCAGCGTGGAAATAACAATCGGCACCACAATCATCTTGATCAGACGAATAAAGATATCACCCGCCGGGCTGAGAATATTGCTGACCAGCCACTCACGAGATTCTGTCTGGTTGTGCAATACCGCGCCAACAATAATACCCAGTACCAACGCGATCAGGATTTGCCAAGCCAGGCTAATTTTTACACTTTTCATACCCAAAAAGTCCTCAAAGACTCTTTGCGCCGTACAAAGTCGCAACACGGCGAAAAGAATACTTAATCATTTATTACAGGCTTATGTTAATTCAGTGGAAGCGTTCACCTGCCCTGGGTGCGACGCAGTATAAATCTGTATCATCCGGGCGGCATGCTCTGCAAGCCTTGATTTGTCAGGGTTGAGCGCTGAATCGAATCACAAAAATTTCGCGTAACTATTTCAAATGGCATAATTGCTTGTTATTAAAAACATAATTTTTCAGATAATGAAGCACATAACCGCGCCGGTGACGTTTTTTTGAACGCGATTAAAATGCGTTATTTTTCGTCCATTCTGCATATTTAGTCCGCACCGAATGTTTATATTTTGTTACTCAAAAGTCAAATAAATGGGAGTTGGCCGAGTGACATTTTCACCCATAAATGCAGCGCCATTTTATATTTAGATTAAAAATCGAACGATACCGCAGGATGAATGCCACAGGGTATTTCCCGAGTTTTCATCAGGTATGAAGCATTAATAGAACGTTATTTCACGATGTGCCGTCCATCGTTATATCGCGTTAATACCAACTTCGAATATTAATAGCGAAAAATAATCAAAAAAGATTTATAGCGCGAAATAATGCTGGTCTCTCCCATCCTTATTAAGCGCGAGGCAAATACCCTCGCCTTTTTTTATTCTTTTTTGTTCTTTAGATAAGTGTTTTTGGTTAAAAACGTGGGTTTATGAGGATTTAAGCGCCAAATAGATAGATATGCCCTGCAAATGCGACAGAACGATTACAAATCAATATCTTTGTTGCGTGATCTGCCGCGCAAAAAAGAAACAAAGAATCGTAGCAAACTATACTTAACCTTCAGTTGACATATCATTAACAACTTCAAGGAGAAAAGCTATGAGCCAACTGCATAAACACGCTATTCCTTCTGCAATTGCAGAACGCGCCCTGATTAATCCGGCACAATACCAACAGTATTATCAACAGTCGGTTCAAGACCCAGAGGCTTTCTGGGGTGAGCATGGCAAAATCCTGGACTGGATCAAACCCTATACCAAAGTCAAAAACACCTCGTTCGATCCGGGCCACGTCAGCATCCGTTGGTTTGAAGACGGCACGTTGAACCTGGCGGCCAACTGTCTGGATCGTCATTTGGCCGAGCGCGGCGACCAGACCGCCATTATCTGGGAAGGCGACGACCCGACCCAATCCAAAAAGGTGACTTACAAACAGCTGCACCATGACGTCTGCCAGTTCGCCAACGTGCTGAAAAAGCTCGGCGTGAAAAAAGGTGACGTGGTGGCTATCTATATGCCGATGGTGCCGGAAGCGGCGGTCGCGATGCTGGCCTGCGCGCGTATCGGCGCCGTACATTCGGTGATCTTCGGCGGCTTCTCGCCGGAAGCGGTCGCCGGACGCATTATCGACTCCAACGCCAGGCTGGTGATCACCGCCGATGAAGGCCTGCGCGCCGGCCGTGCCGTGCCGCTGAAAAAGAACGTCGACGATGCGCTGAAAAATCCCGGCGTAGTCAGCGTGGCCAACGTCGTGGTGTTCCAACGCACCGGGAAACCGGGCTACTGGCAGGAAGGGCGCGATCTGTGGTGGCATGAGCTGACCCAGGGCGTCTCCGCCGACTGCCCGCCGGCAGAAGTGAACGCCGAAGATCCGCTGTTTATCCTGTACACCTCCGGCTCGACCGGCAAACCGAAAGGCGTACTGCACACCACCGGCGGCTACCTGGTCTACGCCGCGATGACCTTTAAGTATGTGTTCGACTACCACGACGGCGACATTTATTGGTGCACCGCCGACGTGGGCTGGGTCACCGGCCACAGCTATCTGCTGTACGGCCCGCTGGCCTGCGGCGCCACCACGCTGATGTTCGAAGGCGTGCCTAACTATCCGGGCGTTAATCGCCTGTCGCAAGTGATCGACAAGCACCAGGTCAACATTCTGTATACCGCACCGACCGCCATTCGCGCCCTGATGGCCGAAGGCGACAAGGCGATCGAGGGCACACGACGCGATTCGCTGCGTATCATGGGCTCGGTCGGCGAGCCGATCAACCCGGAAGCCTGGGAGTGGTACTACAACAAGATAGGCAATGCAAAGTGCCCGATCGTCGACACCTGGTGGCAAACCGAAACCGGCGGCTTCATGATTACCCCGCTGCCTGGCGCCACCGAGCTGAAAGCCGGTTCTGCTACGCGGCCTTTCTTCGGCGTACAGCCGGCATTGGTCGATAACGTCGGCACACCGCAGGAAGGCGCCTGCGAAGGCAACCTGGTGATCGTCGATTCCTGGCCGGGCCAGGCGCGTACCCTGTTCGGCGATCATGACCGCTTCGAGCAAACCTACTTCTCGACTTTCAAAGGCATGTACTTCAGCGGTGACGGCGCACGCCGCGACGAAGACGGTTACTACTGGATCACCGGCCGCGTCGATGACGTGCTGAACGTCTCCGGCCACCGTCTGGGCACCGCCGAGATTGAGTCCGCGCTGGTATCGCACCCGAAAATCGCCGAAGCGGCAGTGGTCGGCATTCCTCATAACATCAAAGGCCAGGCGATCTACGCCTACATCACGCTGAACCACGGCGAAGAACCGACGCCGGAGCTCTATACCGAAGTGCGCAACTGGGTGCGCAAAGAGATAGGGCCGATCGCCACGCCGGACGTACTGCACTGGACAGATTCGCTGCCCAAAACGCGCTCCGGCAAGATCATGCGGCGTATCCTGCGCAAAATTGCCGCCGGCGACACCAGCAACCTGGGGGATACCTCTACGCTGGCGGATCCGGCCGTCGTCGACAAGCTGTTGGAAGAAAAACAATCAATGAAAGTGCCGTCATAATTTATGCCGCTTCAGGCCGCTCATTCGGATCACGCGCCATTGAGCGGCCCTGGCGCGGCGTACTCTCTCAATACCGACTGGAGACACTCTGATGAATGACACCATTTATCAAGGGATTGAAGAAAACCCGCGCTTTAAAGAGCTGGTGAGAAAACGCGGCCGGTTCGCCTGGCTGCTTTCACTGATTACGCTGGCGCTGTACGTCGGCTTTATTCTGTTGATCGCCTTCGATCCGCAATGGCTCGGCACGCCGATCGCCGCCGGATCGACCATCACCCGCGGGATCCCGGTCGGCGTCGGGCTGATCGTGATCTCTTTCGTCTTGACCGGGATCTACGTGTTTCGCGCCAACGGCGAATTCGATCGCCTCACCGCAGAGATTCTGCGTGAGGTGAAACAATGAAGCGCTTATTGTCCGCCGCCGCGCTGCTGTTGCTGCCCGGTCTGGCCTGCGCCGACGCCATTGGCGGCGAGGTGCATCGCCAGCCGCTGAACATCCAGGCGATCGTGATGTTTATCCTGTTTGTCGGCGCCACGCTCTACATCACCTATTGGGCCTCCAAACGCACCCGTTCCCGTCAGGACTACTACACCGCGGGCGGGCGCATCACCGGCCTGCAAAACGGGCTGGCGATCGCCGGTGACTTCATGTCCGCCGCCTCGTTCCTCGGTATCTCCGCCCTGGTCTACACCTCGGGCTATGACGGACTGATTTACTCCATCGGCTTCCTCATCGGCTGGCCGATCATTCTGTTCCTGATCGCGGAGCGCTTGCGCAACCTCGGCCGTTATACCTTTGCCGATGTCGCCTCTTACCGTCTGCAGCAGAAACCGATCCGCACCCTCTCGGCCTGCGGCTCGTTGGTGGTGGTGGCGCTGTATCTGATCGCGCAGATGGTCGGCGCCGGCAAGCTGATCCAGCTGCTGTTCGGGCTCAACTACCATGTGGCGGTGATCCTGGTCGGCATCCTGATGGTGCTGTACGTGCTGTTCGGCGGCATGCTGGCCACCACCTGGGTGCAGATCATCAAGGCGGTGCTGCTGCTGGCCGGCGCCAGTTTTATGGCGCTGATGGTGATGAAGTCGGTTAACTTCGACTTCAATACCCTGTTTGCCGAAGCGGTGAAGGTGCACCCGAAAGGCATCGCCATCATGAGCCCCGGCGGGCTGGTGTCCGATCCGATTTCTGCGCTCTCGCTTGGCCTGGCGCTGATGTTCGGCACCGCCGGTCTGCCGCACATCCTGATGCGTTTCTTCACCGTGAGTGACGCCAAGGAAGCGCGCAAGAGCGTGTTCTACGCCACCGGCTTTATCGGTTACTTCTATATTCTGACCTTTATCATCGGCTTCGGCGCCATCTTGCTGGTCAGCGCCAATCCGGCGTTCAAAGACGCCACCGGCGCGCTGCTGGGCGGCACCAATATGGCGGCGGTGCACCTGGCCAATGCCGTTGGCGGCAACTTCTTCCTCGGCTTTATCTCGGCGGTGGCCTTCGCCACCATTCTGGCGGTCGTTGCAGGCCTGACGCTGGCCGGTGCCTCGGCGGTTTCCCACGATCTGTACGCCAGCGTGATGAAAAACGGCAAGGCGACCGAGCGTGACGAGCTGAAGGTCTCAAAGGTCACCGTCGTGGTATTGGGCCTGGTTGCTATTGCCCTGGGGATTTTGTTCGAGAAGCAGAATATCGCCTTTATGGTCGGGCTGGCGTTCTCTATCGCTGCCAGCTGTAACTTCCCTATCATCATCCTGTCGATGTACTGGTCGCGTTTGACGACCCGCGGCGCGATGATTGGCGGCTGGCTGGGTCTGTTAACGGCGGTGATTCTGATGATCCTCGGCCCGACGATCTGGGTGCAGATCCTCGGCCATGAAAAACCGATTTACCCGTATGAATACCCGGCGCTGTTCTCGATGATCGTGGCCTTTGTCGGCACCTGGCTGTTCTCGATCACCGACAGCTCGCTGGCCGGGCAGCAGGAGCGGGAACGCTTCCGGGCGCAGTTTGTCCGTTCGCAAACCGGGCTGGGTATCTCTCAGGGCAGCTCGCATTAATCGAATAATAAGTGAAAAAAAGCAAACACACCCTAATCAAAGGCCCTTCGGGGCCTTTTCTCTGGCTGTCTGTCGGAGATAAACTGGGGAGAGCAGCGCAGCGTAGCTGCGCTTTTTTACGTTTTACGCATAGCAAAAAGCCCTGAACGTCAGTTCAGGGCTTTCGGCTTAATTTGATGCCTGGCAGTGTCCTACTCTCGCATGGGGAGACCCCACACTACCATCGGCGCTACGGCGTTTCACTTCTGAGTTCGGCATGGGGTCAGGTGGGACCACCGCGCTATTGCCGCCAGGCAAATTCTGTTTCATTCCAACCGCCTCACTTCCGTGAAGCCATCAGAACCAATCTCGGAACTTCGCTGAAAATCTCTCTAAAAACACCTTCGGTGTTGTAAGGTTAAGCCTCACGGATCATTAGTACTGGTTAGCTCAATGCATCGCTGCACTTACACACCCAGCCTATCAACGTCTTAGTCTTAAACGTTCCTTCAGGGGCCTTAAAGGCCCAGGGAAGACTCATCTTGAGGCAAGTTTCGCGCTTAGATGCTTTCAGCGCTTATCTTTTCCGCACTTAGCTACCGGGCAATGCCATTGGCATGACAACCCGAACACCAGTGGTGCGTTCACTCCGGTCCTCTCGTACTAGGAGCAACCCCTCTCAATCTTCCAACGCCCACGGCAGATAGGGACCGAACTGTCTCACGACGTTCTAAACCCAGCTCGCGTACCACTTTAAATGGCGAACAGCCATACCCTTGGGACCTACTTCAGCCCCAGGATGTGATGAGCCGACATCGAGGTGCCAAACACCGCCGTCGATATGAACTCTTGGGCGGTATCAGCCTGTTATCCCCGGAGTACCTTTTATCCGTTGAGCGATGGCCCTTCCATTCAGAACCACCGGATCACTAAGACCTACTTTCGTACCTGCTCGAGCCGTCACTCTCGCAGTCAAGCTAGCTTATGCCTTTGCACTAACCTCACGATGTCCGACCGTGATTAGCTAACCTTCGTGCTCCTCCGTTACTCTTTGGGAGGAGACCGCCCCAGTCAAACTACCCACCAGACACTGTCCTCACCCCAGATTATGGGGCCGAGTTAGAACATCAAACATTAAAGGGTGGTATTTCAAGGATGGCTCCACGCAGACTGGCGTCCACGCTTCAAAGCCTCCCACCTATCCTACACATCAAGGCTCAATGTTCAGTGTCAAGCTATAGTAAAGGTTCACGGGGTCTTTCCGTCTTGCCGCGGGTACACTGCATCTTCACAGCGAGTTCAATTTCACTGAGTCTCGGGTGGAGACAGCCTGGCCATCATTACGCCATTCGTGCAGGTCGGAACTTACCCGACAAGGAATTTCGCTACCTTAGGACCGTTATAGTTACGGCCGCCGTTTACTGGGGCTTCGATCAAGAGCTTCGCCTTGCGGCTGACCCCATCAATTAACCTTCCAGCACCGGGCAGGCGTCACACCGTATACGTCCACTTTCGTGTTTGCACAGTGCTGTGTTTTTATTAAACAGTTGCAGCCAGCTGGTATCTTCGACTGGCTTCAGCTCCATCCGCAAGGGACTTCACCTACATGCCAGCGTGCCTTCTCCCGAAGTTACGGCACCATTTTGCCTAGTTCCTTCACCCGAGTTCTCTCAAGCGCCTTGGTATTCTCTACCTGACCACCTGTGTCGGTTTGGGGTACGATTTAATGTTACCTGATGCTTAGAGGATTTTCCTGGAAGCAGGGCATCAACTACTTCTGCACCGTAGTGCATCGTCATCACGCCTCAGGGTTAGTATGCAACCGGATTTACCAGGTCACACCCCCTACACGCTTAAACCGGGACAACCGTCGCCCGGCTAGCCTAGCCTTCTCCGTCCCCCCTTCGCAGTAACACCAAGTACAGGAATATTAACCTGTTTCCCATCGACTACGCTTTTCAGCCTCGCCTTAGGGGTCGACTCACCCTGCCCCGATTAACGTTGGACAGGAACCCTTGGTCTTCCGGCGAGCGGGCTTTTCACCCGCTTTATCGTTACTTATGTCAGCATTCGCACTTCTGATACCTCCAGCAACCCTCACAGGCCACCTTCAACGGCTTACAGAACGCTCCCCTACCCAACAACGCCTAAGCGTCGCTGCCGCAGCTTCGGTGCATGGTTTAGCCCCGTTACATCTTCCGCGCAGGCCGACTCGACCAGTGAGCTATTACGCTTTCTTTAAATGATGGCTGCTTCTAAGCCAACATCCTGGCTGTCTATGCCTTCCCACATCGTTTCCCACTTAACCATGACTTTGGGACCTTAGCTGGCGGTCTGGGTTGTTTCCCTCTTCACGACGGACGTTAGCACCCGCCGTGTGTCTCCCGTGATAACATTCTTCGGTATTCGGAGTTTGCATCGGTTTGGTAAGCCGGGATGGCCCCCTAGCCGAAACAGTGCTCTACCCCCGAAGATGAGTTCACGAGGCGCTACCTAAATAGCTTTCGGGGAGAACCAGCTATCTCCCGGTTTGATTGGCCTTTCACCCCCAGCCACAAGTCATCCGCTAATTTTTCAACATTAGTCGGTTCGGTCCTCCAGTTAGTGTTACCCAACCTTCAACCTGCCCATGGCTAGATCACCGGGTTTCGGGTCTATACCTTGCAACTAATCGCCCAGTTAAGACTCGGTTTCCCTACGGCTCCCCTATACGGTTAACCTTGCTACAAAATATAAGTCGCTGACCCATTATACAAAAGGTACGCAGTCACACCACGAAGGTGCTCCCACTGCTTGTACGTACACGGTTTCAGGTTCTATTTCACTCCCCTCGCCGGGGTTCTTTTCGCCTTTCCCTCACGGTACTGGTTCACTATCGGTCAGTCAGGAGTATTTAGCCTTGGAGGATGGTCCCCCCATATTCAGACAGGATGTCACGTGTCCCGCCCTACTCATCGAACTCACGACCTGTGCATTTTAGTGTACGGGGCTATCACCCTTTGCTGCGCGACTTTCCAGACGCTTCCACTAACACACAAGCCGATTCAGGTTCTGGGCTCCTCCCCGTTCGCTCGCCGCTACTGGGGGAATCTCGGTTGATTTCTTTTCCTCGGGGTACTTAGATGTTTCAGTTCCCCCGGTTCGCCTCATGCCACTATGTATTCATGACATGATAGTGTGTCGAAACACACTGGGTTTCCCCATTCGGGTATCGCCGGTTATAACGGTTCATATCACCTTACCGACGCTTTTCGCAGATTAGCACGCCCTTCATCGCCTCTGACTGCCTAGGCATCCACCGTGTACGCTTAGTCACTTAACCTCACAACCCGAAGATGTTTCCATCGTTCGTGCTGCAAACATTTGAGAGACTCTATGACAGGTTACTCTTCATCCCAGTACATCTACGGAGGGATAAATTTCAGCCGTCATGTTTCAATTTTCAGCTTGTTCCAGATTGTTAAAGAGCAAAATACTTCGCAGCATACTGTCGCCAATATACTCTGAAGTATTGAAATACCGGACTATATGGTGGAGCTAAGCGGGATCGAACCGCTGACCTCCTGCGTGCAAGGCAGGCGCTCTCCCAGCTGAGCTATAGCCCCATACAGTCACGTGCAGTACCTTTTCCACTTCTGAGAAGTGGTAGGCCTGAGTGGACTTGAACCACCGACCTCACCCTTATCAGGGGTGCGCTCTAACCACCTGAGCTACAAGCCTATAAAGGTATTTCTGCTCGTTACTTTCTATCAGACAATCTGTGTGAGCACGCCACTCGAATCAATATCTTTAGGTAAGGAGGTGATCCAACCGCAGGTTCCCCTACGGTTACCTTGTTACGACTTCACCCCAGTCATGAATCACAAAGTGGTAAGCGCCCTCCCGAAGGTTAAGCTACCTACTTCTTTTGCAACCCACTCCCATGGTGTGACGGGCGGTGTGTACAAGGCCCGGGAACGTATTCACCGTAGCATTCTGATCTACGATTACTAGCGATTCCGACTTCATGGAGTCGAGTTGCAGACTCCAATCCGGACTACGACATACTTTATGAGGTCCGCTTGCTCTCGCGAGGTCGCTTCTCTTTGTATATGCCATTGTAGCACGTGTGTAGCCCTACTCGTAAGGGCCATGATGACTTGACGTCATCCCCACCTTCCTCCAGTTTATCACTGGCAGTCTCCTTTGAGTTCCCGGCCGAACCGCTGGCAACAAAGGATAAGGGTTGCGCTCGTTGCGGGACTTAACCCAACATTTCACAACACGAGCTGACGACAGCCATGCAGCACCTGTCTCAGAGTTCCCGAAGGCACCAATCCATCTCTGGAAAGTTCTCTGGATGTCAAGAGTAGGTAAGGTTCTTCGCGTTGCATCGAATTAAACCACATGCTCCACCGCTTGTGCGGGCCCCCGTCAATTCATTTGAGTTTTAACCTTGCGGCCGTACTCCCCAGGCGGTCGATTTAACGCGTTAGCTCCGGAAGCCACGCCTCAAGGGCACAACCTCCAAATCGACATCGTTTACAGCGTGGACTACCAGGGTATCTAATCCTGTTTGCTCCCCACGCTTTCGCACCTGAGCGTCAGTCTTCGTCCAGGGGGCCGCCTTCGCCACCGGTATTCCTCCAGATCTCTACGCATTTCACCGCTACACCTGGAATTCTACCCCCCTCTACGAGACTCTAGCTTGCCAGTTTCAAATGCAGTTCCCAGGTTGAGCCCGGGGATTTCACATCTGACTTAACAAACCGCCTGCGTGCGCTTTACGCCCAGTAATTCCGATTAACGCTTGCACCCTCCGTATTACCGCGGCTGCTGGCACGGAGTTAGCCGGTGCTTCTTCTGCGAGTAACGTCAATTGATGAACGTATTAAGCTCACCACCTTCCTCCTCGCTGAAAGTGCTTTACAACCCGAAGGCCTTCTTCACACACGCGGCATGGCTGCATCAGGCTTGCGCCCATTGTGCAATATTCCCCACTGCTGCCTCCCGTAGGAGTCTGGACCGTGTCTCAGTTCCAGTGTGGCTGGTCATCCTCTCAGACCAGCTAGGGATCGTCGCCTAGGTGAGCCATTACCCCACCTACTAGCTAATCCCATCTGGGCACATCTGATGGCAAGAGGCCCGAAGGTCCCCCTCTTTGGTCTTGCGACGTTATGCGGTATTAGCTACCGTTTCCAGTAGTTATCCCCCTCCATCAGGCAGTTTCCCAGACATTACTCACCCGTCCGCCGCTCGTCACCCAGGGAGCAAGCTCCCCTGTGCTACCGCTCGACTTGCATGTGTTAAGCCTGCCGCCAGCGTTCAATCTGAGCCATGATCAAACTCTTCAATTAAAAGCTTGATTTGCTTCCACTCGAGAAGCGATGCTCAAAGATTTACTGCATGAATTTTACTTCAGTTAGTCACTCTTCAAGACTTGATATTTTTTTGCATCCGAAGATGCTGGATATCGTCTTGTGGAGTGCCCACACAGATTGTCTGATAAATTGTTAAAGAGCAGTGAGTTAGGCGCTTTCGCTTGCTAACTCGAGGTGGCGTATATTACGCTTTCCTCTTTCAGAGTCAACCCTAATTTTCAGGATTTTTTCTCTGCGACCCCCGGATACTCTGTGAAGTTGTTCACATGTTCCGTGTCGATGGAGGCGCATTATAGGGAGTTCCTCGCAGGCCGCAACAGGTATTTTCAGCAAAAACGATCGTTCGCTGCATTCCACAGCAAAACCCCGCCTTATACCCACTTGCGCACAGTGTTATCCACAGATGCGATTTGCACGGAAAATTTACGAGCGCCACGCAAACGTTTTCGCTACAATTCCCCGCGACGAAACGATCCCCCTTTTTATGGGGGCGCTACCTGAATATGTGCCTGACCCTCCCTTTATAAGGCAAAAAACCCTTCCTTATAGAGAGAACGAGGTGGACATTCACGTAACGCTCTTTAATTGCGACTCAAAGCCAAGGGATAAAACCATGCAACAACCTCGTCCAATCCGCCGGGCCCTGCTCAGCGTGTCTGACAAAGCCGGTATCGTTGAATTCGCCGAAGCGCTTTCCCAGCGCGGCGTTGAACTGCTCTCCACCGGCGGCACCGCCCGCCTGCTGGCAGACGCCGGTCTGCCCGTTACCGAAGTTTCCGACTACACCGGCTTCCCGGAGATGATGGACGGACGAGTTAAGACCCTGCACCCGAAAGTTCACGGCGGTATCCTCGGCCGCCGCGGCCAGGACGACGCGGTCATGAATCAGCATGACATCCAGCCTATCGACATGGTGGTCGTCAATCTGTACCCGTTCGCCCAAACCGTGGCGCGCCCAGATTGCTCGCTGGAAGACGCGGTCGAAAATATCGATATCGGCGGCCCGACCATGGTGCGCTCCGCCGCCAAGAACCATAAAGACGTCGCCATCGTCGTGAAGAGCAGCGACTACGCCGCCATCATTACCGAGATGGACAACAACGACGGCTCGCTGCGCTATGCCACCCGCTTCGATCTCGCCATCAAAGCCTTCGAACACACCGCCGCCTACGACAGCATGATCGCCAACTACTTCGGCGCGCTGGTGCCGGCGTACCACGGCGAGACCGAACAGCCGTCCGGCCGCTTCCCGCGAACCCTGAACCTCAACTACATCAAGAAGCAGGATATGCGTTACGGTGAGAACAGCCACCAGCAGGCCGCCTTCTATATAGAAGAAGAGGTAAAGGAAGCGTCCGTCGCGACCGCCGAGCAGCTGCAGGGCAAAGCGCTGTCCTATAACAACATCGCCGATACCGACGCCGCGCTGGAATGCGTGAAAGAGTTCGCCGAACCGGCCTGCGTGATCGTCAAGCACGCCAACCCTTGCGGCGTGGCGATCGGCGACGACATCCTGGCCGCCTACGAGCGCGCTTACCAAACCGACCCGACTTCCGCCTTCGGCGGCATCATCGCCTTTAACCGCGAGCTGGACGCCGCCACCGCGCAGGCGATCATCAGCCGCCAGTTCGTGGAAGTGATCATCGCGCCAAACGTCACCCAGGAAGCGCGCTCCCTGCTGGCCGCCAAACAGAACGTGCGCGTGCTGGCCTGCGGCCAGTGGCAGCAACGCGTGGCGGGGCTGGACTTCAAGCGCGTCAACGGCGGGCTGCTGGTGCAGGATCGCGATCTCGGCATGGTGACCGCCGCCGATCTGCGCGTGGTATCCGAGCGCCAGCCGACCGAGCAGGAACTGCGTGACGCGCTGTTCTGCTGGAAAGTGGCCAAGTTCGTGAAATCCAACGCCATCGTTTATGCACGTGACAATATGACCATCGGCATAGGCGCCGGCCAGATGAGCCGCGTTTACTCCGCCAAGATCGCCGGTATCAAAGCGAGCGACGAAGGGCTGGAGGTGAAAGGATCCGCCATGGCCTCCGACGCCTTCTTCCCATTCCGTGACGGCATCGATGCCGCCGCGGCGGTCGGCATCACCTGCGTGATCCAGCCTGGCGGCTCAATCCGCGACGACGAAGTGATCGCCGCCGCCAATGAACACGGCATCGCGATGATCTTCACCGACATGCGTCACTTCCGCCATTAATTCCTTTTGCCGCGTGCGCTCCGGCGCACGCCATTCGTGGAGCCCCTGATGAACATTTTGATTATCGGCAACGGCGGGCGCGAGCACGCGCTGGCCTGGAAAGCCGCCCAGTCTCCGCTGGCGGACAAAGTCTACGTTGCGCCGGGCAACGCCGGCACCGCGCTGGAAGCCAATCTGGAGAACGTGGCGATCGCCGCCACAGATATCCCTGCCCTGGTCGCGTTCGCCCAGAGCCATGACATCGGTCTGACCATCGTCGGGCCGGAAGCGCCGCTGGTGATCGGCGTAGTCGACGCCTTCCAGGCCGCCGGTCTGAAAATCTTCGGCCCGTCGCAGGCCGCCGCGCAGCTCGAAGGCTCTAAAGCCTTCACCAAGGATTTCCTGGCGCGCCACCGCATCCCGACCGCCGAATATGAAAACTTTACCGAGGTGGAGCCGGCACTCGCCTATGTGCGCCGCAAAGGCGCACCGATCGTCATCAAAGCCGATGGCCTGGCCGCCGGTAAAGGCGTGATCGTCGCGATGACGCTGCAGGAGGCGGAAGAAGCCGTGCGTGACATGCTGGCCGGCAACGCCTTCGGCGACGCCGGTCATCGCATCGTAGTGGAAGAGTTCCTCGACGGCGAAGAAGCCAGCTTCATCGTGATGGTCGATGGCGAGAACGTGGTGCCGATGGCCACCAGCCAGGACCACAAACGCGTCGGCGACGGCGACACCGGCCCGAACACCGGCGGTATGGGCGCCTACTCTCCGGCGCCAGTTGTGACCGACGAAATCCACCAGCGCGCCATGGACCAGGTGATCTGGCCGACGGTGCGCGGCATGGCGGCGGAAGGCAATACCTACGTCGGCTTCCTGTATGCCGGCCTGATGATCTCCGCCGACGGCCAGCCGAAGGTGATCGAATTCAACTGCCGTTTTGGCGATCCGGAAACTCAGCCGATCATGCTGCGCCTGCGCTCCGATCTGGTGGAGCTGTGCCTGGCGGGTGCCGAAGGCCGCCTGAACGAGAAAAGTTCTGACTGGGACGAACGCCCTGCGCTCGGCGTGGTGCTGGCGGCCGGCGGTTATCCGGGTGATTATCGCAACGGCGAGGTGATCCAGGGGTTACCGCAGCAGGAAAGCGCCGACGGTAAGGTCTTCCACGCCGGTACGCGCCTGCAGGGCGATGACGTCGTCACCAGCGGCGGCCGCGTGCTGTGCGTGACGGCACTGGGCGACACCGTGGCGCAGGCGCAGCAACGCGCCTATCAGCTGGCGGAAGGCATTCAGTGGCCGGGCAGCTTCTGCCGCAAAGATATCGGTTATCGCGCGATTGCGCGCGGCAAGTGATTTGACCTGATAAGGTCATGACAAGAGGCTCCGCGGTGCGGGGCCTTTTTTATAGCTGGTCTTCTTTCGGTTCCCAGCTGCAGAAGTCGTCGTTCGCCACCAGCAGCAGTTCACTGCCTTCCGGCGCTTCCAACCAGGCGACGCTCACCGGCCGGCTGCTGCTGCGGGCGCGTTTTTCGATCCAGCCGATGGCGGTGGCATCCAACCCGGGTTTTAAGCGCTGGCCGTCGCAGGTTTGCACCTCGCCCTGCATCCAACGCCCCTGCAGTAATTTGACCTTGCCGGCGCGCAGCGCATTGCTGACCTCGAGGATACGTCGCGCCTGATATTGATACAGGGCGATTTCATCGCTGGTCAGCGGTTCGCGGCGTGTCGCCAGCTGGCGCTGCATAAAGCTCACCGTGCCGTCGTCGGCAAAGCGCAGTTGAATGGAGTCTCGATCGCCGTCGGCGTCGTTGCGTTTGATTTGGCGCAGCACGTCGCCCTGATAGGTATACAGCGTGGTGATGGTACCCGGCCCCCGGTAGGGACTATAGACGCTGACCAGCACCTGCGGGCGATGTTGCTCATCGTCTTTACGCCACAGGCGTATCACGCCCTGATCGGCCACAAAGCCGCTGGCGGTAAAGCTGGGAATATCGGAATGGAAACTGCAGGCGCTCAGACCGAGGGCGATGCCGGCGGCCATGAGCACCCGACGAGTAAACAAAAGGGGCGCCATCGCCCCTCTGTTTAATCTTTTCACCGAGGCGCGGTCTTATTTAACAGCGTCTTTCAGTGCTTTGCCAGAAACGAACGCAGGCACGTTGGCTGCTGCGATTTTGATTTCTTTGCCAGTCTGTGGGTTGCGGCCAGTGCGCTCGCTACGATGGTTTACTTTGAAAGTACCGAAGCCAACCAATTGTACTGCATCACCTTCTTTCAGAGACTCAGTAATAGCAGCCAGGGTGGATTCCAGAGCCAGTTTAGCTTGTGCTTTGGAAAGGTCAGCCTTGTCCGCGATTACATCAATCAGTTGAGTCTTGTTCATAAGTTATCCTTACAGTGTGTTTATCGTTTGCAAAGCATCGAGTGCGACGGATATGCCGATTGACAGCACTCTCCTGCATACACGCACCGATAGCCACTTTTTTTACGCCCCCCAAATGTAGACCAGACAGGGTGCGGATGTGAAGCCTTAAGGCATGACAAATCAGGCGTTAAATCACGTTTTGCTGCCTTATTGCGCTAAATTTATCCCGATGTTGCTGACACCGGCCTCTCGCAGGTCGGATCGCAGCCCCTTGATCAGGTCTATATCGCGCTCTTCACAGGCGTCCAACAGGCGGAAAATTTCCCATTGAATGTCCCATTCTTCCTCTACCGCAGGCAAACTGCCCAACTCTTCGTCGGTCATTTCCTTACCGGCTTGAGTCATTTCCAACATCGCCACGGTGCGAATCGATGTTTCGCTGATGGCGATGGCGTGCTCCAGCGTCTCCCCGCCGAGCCGCGAATGGATCAGTTCCCCTAATGCGATACAGGCATCAATTGCCGGGTAAACGCCGTAAAGATCGTAATCTTCCGCCGACGGAATCGCCTCTTCCAACTTCTCGAGCTGGCTGTCGAAGTTGACCTTGGCGTCCTTCACCACCAGCGTTTCCCACACCAAATCCAGAATGCGGCGATAAACCGCCGGATCGCCGAACTCGGTCTGTTTGCAGAACATCTGGTAATTCGGGTACATACGCTCGCACAAACTGGCCATAAAGGTCAAATGTTGCCAAGCCTCGTGCCGTTCCAGACGTAAATGAATCGGGTTACGTAGCATGCTTTACTCTCTTACGCGTTATCTGCGCGCAGTGTACCCGAAATCGCTCATGGCGACACCTCCGGATGCTGCTGCAACCAACGCTGAAACGCCGGACGGCGCGACGCGATGGCATCAGCCCAACGGGTCGGCTCCGGCAAACGGTAGCCCGCCATGCAGCGTTGCACCCACGCCAGCGCGCTGTCGGCGCCCACGCGGTGACCGGTAGAGATGAACAGCGGGTTGCAGCGCGCCTTGCTGCGCCATACCCAGCCCAGCTGTTCACCCTTATCTTCCAACGGCGCCAGCGCACCGACGGCGGCCTCCAGCGGTGCGAATTTGCCGCACAGGCGCTTCTTGGCCACGCCGATAGTCGGCACATCGACCAGCAGGCCGAAATGGCTGGCGACGCCGAGACGCCGCGGATGCGAAATGCCATGTCCATCGACGAAGATCAACCCCGGCTTTTGCCGCAGCTGAGCCCAGGCGGCCAACAGCGCCGGGTATTCGCGAAACGACAGGAAACCCGGGATATAAGGCATGACGGTGGCGATACGCGCCACCTGATACTCCACCAGCTCCAGCGACGGATAGCGCAGGATGGCGATGGCGGCGCGCGTCACCGCTCCCTCCTGCTCGAAGCCCACGTCGGCGCCGGCGATGAAGGCCGGCGGGTCGGCCGGCAGATCGTCGTAGCGAATGACTTCAGCCGCGCGCCGCAGCTGTTCGGCGCGCAGAGCCTGCATATCGGTCACATCGAATCCTTAACGGTGGTATTTCGCCGACTGCGCGTGCACCGCCTCGACGAAGGCGCCGGCGTGCTCAGGCGGCACATCCTGATGGATGCCGTGGCCCAGGTTGAACACATGGCCGTTGCCGTGGCCGAAACCGGCCAGAATGGTCTCCACTTCTTCCGCGATGCGCGCCGGGGAAGCATAAAGCATCGACGGATCCATGTTGCCCTGCAGCGCCACTTTATCGCCCACGCGCCGACGCGCGTCGGCGATGTCGGTGGTCCAATCCAGCCCCAGCGCATCGCAGCCGGTGGCAGCCATCGCCTCCAGCCACTGCCCGCCGCCTTTGGTGAACAGCGTCACCGGCACGCGGCGGCCGTCATTCTCACGCAGCAGGCCATCGACGATCTTGTGCATGTAGTGCAACGAGAACTCGCGGTAATCGCGCCCGGTCAACACGCCGCCCCAGGTGTCGAACACCATCACCGACTGCGCGCCGGCCTTGATCTGGGCGTTGAGGTACAGGATCACGCTGTCCGCCAGCTTGTCCAGCAACAGGTGCAGCGTGGCCGGTTCGGCATACATCATCTTCTTCAGCTTGGTGAAGGCCTTGCTGCTGCCGCCCTCAACCATATAGGTAGCCAACGTCCACGGGCTGCCGGAGAAGCCGATCAGCGGCACTTCGCCCTTCAGCTCGCGGCGGATGGTACGCACCGCGTTCATCACATAGCCCAACTCCACTTCTGGATCGAACACCGGCAGTTTGTCGACGTCAGCACGGCAGGTGATGGGTGAGCTGAAACGCGGGCCTTCGCCGGCTTCAAAGTACAGGCCAAGCCCCATGGCGTCGGGAATGGTGAGAATGTCGGAGAACAGAATGGCGGCGTCCAGCGCATAGCGGCGCAGCGGCTGCAGCGTAACCTCACAGGCCAGCTCCGCGTTCTTGCACAGCGACATGAAATCACCGGCCTGGGCGCGGGTCGCCTTGTACTCCGGTAAATAACGACCGGCCTGGCGCATCATCCATACGGGGGTCACATCCACCGGCTGGCGCAACAGCGCGCGCAGGTAGCGATCGTTCTTCAACTCAGTCATTTATGGGGCTCCCTTAATAATCTGCCGGCCATTGTACATTATTCTGCCCGGCACAGCGCCACGGTGTCCTCAATCAACCGGCGCGCCACGGTGCCGGGCGGCGGCAACAGTGGCAGTTGGTCGTAGCGATACCAGCCGGCGTTGAGCAGCTCCTTGGGGTCGTGTCGAAGGTCACCCTGATGGTAATCGGCCATAAAGGCCATCATCAGCGAGTGCGGGAACGGCCAGGGTTGTGAGGTGACGTAACGCAGGTTCTTGATTTCGATATTGCTCTCTTCCATCACTTCGCGCGCTACCGCCTGTTCCAGCGTTTCGCCCACCTCGACGAAGCCGGCCAGCACCGTGTGGATGCCGCCGCGATGGCGCACGTGTTGCGCCAGCAGGATCTGATCGTCGCGCCGAATGGCGACGATCACGCAGGGCGCAATCTGCGGGTAGTACCGCTCTTTGCAGTGGCCGCACAGGCAGGCGCTTTCGGAGCGGCTGAGGTGCATCTCATGGCCGCAGTAGCCGCAATAGCGATGAGAGCGGTAGAAATCCGCCAACTGAACGCCGCGCCCGGCAAGCTGGAACAGACCGCGATCCTGATCCAACAGCTGACGCACCGATCCCATCTCCCGCGGCATCGCCTGGCGTACCAGCCAGACCGGCGCGCCCTCCCATTCACCGATGGTGCGCGCCATGTGGCCCTGCAGCCCGAGGGCGGCGGCCGTCCCCGACGGTAATTCACCGTTCGGTAACCAAAGTTTGCTTTCATGGCTGACGATCCACCAGCCGTTTTCATTGCCCGTTAATGCAAGTTCCATATCGTTGTTGCACAACCTCAGCTTCACTGGCACTCTACAAATCGGCTTTGTTACATTTTAATAACTTACCGGTTACTTTTGTTACTTACACGGAGTCAAACATGCTCAACCGTTTGGAAAGGCTGACTCAGCGCGTTGGCGGTAGTAATGAATTAGTTGATCAATGGCTTCAGGCCCGCAAGCAGTTGCTGGTCGCCTACTGCACGCTGGTAGGCCTCAAACCGAATAAAGAAAAGCATACGCCGCTGAATGAAAAAGCGCTGGAGAACTTTTGCCACAACCTGGTGGATTATCTCTCCGCAGGGCATTTTCATATCTATGACAGAATTATCAAACAAGTGGAAGGCGCAGCCAGTCCGAAAATGTCGCTGGCGGTGAACATCTATCCCAAGCTGTGGGCCAATACTGAACAGATCATGGCGTTCCACGATCGCTATACCGAAGTGGATATCGATCAGGAGGTTTGTCTGGAATTCCACCAGGCCTTGTCGGATATCGGCGAAACGCTGGCGGCGCGCTTTGCGCTGGAAGATAAGCTGATCCAGTTGGAAGCAGAAGCCGCGCAGCAACCGCTGCCGGACCAGACGCTGGATCCGGCGCGTTAAAATTTTATAGTTTTTTTTCATATCCCTCCTATACTGGGGGGCATCTTGTCGGAGTGCCTAGCGCCTGATTTGTTCATCGAATCAGCCAGGCTGAGACCGTTAATTCGGGATCCGCGGAACCTGATCGGGTTAATACCCGCGAAGGGAACAAGAGTAATCTATCGCCACAGGCACGGCCTCCCCCTTGCGGGCGCCCTGCCTTATCGGCCACCATCATTACTCCCTCCGAGCTCCAGACAAGCAACTTTCCCAACCCAACACACTGGTAGGAACTTGCTATGTCTAACATTAATCCACCGCGCGCCCGTAAAGCGCAACGCGAAGCCGCCCAGCAGTTTATCGACACGCTGCAAGGCATGGCTTTCCCAAACTCACGCCGCATCTACCTGCAGGGCTCGCGCCGCGATATCCAGGTGCCGATGCGCGAAATTGAGCTCAGTCCGACCCTGGTCGGCGGCAGCAAAGATAGCCCGCAGTATGAACAGAACGAGGCGATCCCGGTATATGACACCGCGGGCCCCTACGGCGATCCGCAGGCCGAGCTCGATGTGCACGCCGGCCTGGCCAAGCTGCGCGCCGGCTGGATCGACGCGCGCGGCGATACTGCGACCCTGAACGGCGCCAGTTCCGGCTTCACCCAACAGCGGCTGGCGGACGAGGGGCTGGATCACCTGCGCTTCGAACATCTGCCGCTGCCGCGCAAGGCGTTGCCGGGCAAGTGCGTGACCCAGCTGCACTATGCCCGCGCCGGCATCGTCACCCCGGAGATGGAGTTTATCGCCATCCGTGAAAACATGGGGCGCGAGCGCATTCGCGGCGAGGTGCTGCGCCACCAGCATCCGGGCCAGGGCTGGGGCGCCAACCTGCCGGACAACATCACGCCGGAGTTCGTGCGCCAGGAAGTGGCCGCCGGCCGCGCCATCATTCCTGCCAACATCAATCACCCGGAGGCGGAGCCGATGATCATCGGCCGCAATTTCCTGGTGAAGGTGAACGCCAATATCGGCAACTCGGCGGTCACGTCGTCGATCGAAGAAGAGGTGGAGAAGCTGGTGTGGGCCACCCGCTGGGGCGCAGACACCGTGATGGATCTCTCCACCGGCCGCTATATTCACGAAACCCGCGAGTGGATCCTGCGCAACAGCCCGGTGCCCATCGGCACCGTGCCTATCTACCAGGCGCTGGAGAAGGTCAACGGCGTGGCGGAAAACCTCACCTGGGCGATGTTCCGCGATACGCTGCTGGAACAGGCGGAACAAGGGGTCGATTACTTCACCATCCACGCCGGCGTGCTGCTGCGCTATGTGCCGATGACCGCCAAACGCCTGACCGGCATCGTGTCGCGCGGTGGCTCGATCATGGCCAAATGGTGCCTGTCGCACCATCAGGAAAACTTCCTCTATCAGCATTTCCGTGAAATCTGCGAGATCTGCGCCGCCTACGACGTTTCGCTGTCGCTCGGCGACGGCCTGCGCCCCGGCTCGATTCAGGACGCCAACGACGAAGCCCAGTTCGCCGAGCTGCATACGCTGGGCGAGCTGACCAAAATCGCCTGGGAATACGACGTGCAGGTGATGATCGAAGGCCCGGGCCATGTGCCGATGCAGATGATCCGCCGCAATATGACCGAAGAACTGGAACACTGCCACGAAGCGCCGTTCTACACCCTCGGCCCGCTGACCACCGATATCGCCCCGGGCTATGACCATTTCACCTCCGGCATCGGCGCGGCGATGATCGGCTGGTTCGGCTGCGCCATGCTGTGTTACGTCACGCCGAAAGAGCACCTCGGCCTGCCGAACAAAGAAGACGTCAAACAGGGCCTGATCACCTACAAGATCGCCGCCCACGCCGCCGATCTGGCCAAGGGCCATCCGGGCGCGCAGATCCGCGATAACGCCATGTCCAAGGCGCGTTTCGAATTTCGCTGGGAAGATCAGTTCAATCTGGCGCTCGATCCGGCCACCGCGCGCGCCTATCACGACGAAACCCTGCCGCAGGAATCCGGCAAGGTCGCCCACTTCTGCTCAATGTGCGGGCCGAAATTCTGCTCGATGAAGATTTCGCAGGAGGTGCGCGACTACGCCGCCGCCCAGGAGACCGCCAAGCCGATCGAAGTGCAGATGACCGGCATGGAGAAAATGTCCGCCGAATTCCGTGCCCGCGGCAGCGAGCTGTATCACAGCGCCGGCACCCTGCAAGAGGAGACAAACAATGACTGATATCACGACCCCCTTCCCGGCAACGCCCCACAAGCTGGGACTCTACCCGGTCGTCGACAGCGTGGAATGGATCGCTCGCCTGCTGGAGGCCGGCGTTACCACGATCCAGCTGCGCATCAAGGATTTGCCTGACGAGCAGGTCGAAGAGGATATCGCCGCCGCCATCGCGCTGGGCCAGCGTTATCAGGCACGGCTGTTCATCAACGACTACTGGCGGCTGGCGATCAAGCATGGCGCCTACGGCGTGCATCTGGGCCAGGAAGATCTCGATACCACCGATCTGGCTGCCATTCACCGCGCCGGGTTGCGGCTCGGCGTGTCCACCCATGACGACGCCGAACTGGCGCGCGCGCTGGCGGTGAAACCGTCCTACATCGCGCTGGGGCACATCTTCCCCACCCAAACCAAAGACATGCCTTCGGCGCCGCAGGGGCTGACGGAGTTGAAACGCCACATCGCCGGCCTGGCGGATTACCCGACGGTGGCGATCGGCGGGATCAGTATCGATCGCGTACCGGCAGTGCTGGCGTGCGGCGTCGGCAGCGTGGCGGTGGTCAGCGCCATCACCCAGGCGCCGGATTGGCGCGCGGCGACGGCCGAGCTGCTGCGGCTGATCGAAGGCGAGGGGTCGAGCGATGCTTAACGATCAGGAATTCCTGCGCTACAGCCGCCAGCTGCTGCTGGAGGACGTCGGCCCGGAAGGCCAGGAGAAACTCAAGCGCGCCACGGTGTTGATCGTCGGTTTGGGCGGGCTCGGTTCCCCGGCTTCGTTGTACCTGGCCGCCGCCGGCGTCGGCACGCTGCTGCTGGCCGACGACGACCAGCTGCACGTTACCAACCTGCAGCGGCAAATCCTCTACCGCAGCGCCGATACCGCCACCGGTAAGGCGGCGCTGGCGCAACGCCATCTGCAGGCGCTGAACCCGTTGGTGGAATCCATCCCGCTGGCGCAACGGCTACAGGGGCAAGCGCTGCGCGACGCGGTCGCCCGCGCCGATCTGGTGCTGGACTGCTGCGACAATATGGCGACCCGTCATGAGGTCAATGCCGCCTGCATCGCCGCCGCCAAGCCGCTGATCAGCGGCAGCGCGGTCGGTTTCAGCGGCCAGCTGCTGGTGCTCGAGCCGCCCTATGCGCACGGCTGCTACGCCTGCCTGTATCCGGAGCAGGAAGAACCGCAGCGCAACTGCCGCACCGCCGGGGTACTCGGCCCGGTGGTCGGCGTAATCGGCACCCTGCAAGCGCTGGAGGCCATCAAGATGCTGGCCGGCATGCCTTCCTCCCTCAGCGGGAAACTGCGGCTGTTCGACGGTAAGCAGCAGAGCTGGAGCACGCTGCAACTGAGCCAGGCCCGCGCCTGCCCGGTATGCGGAGGCGCAGCATGAAAATCCGGCTGAACGACCAACCGCTTGAGCTGGCGCAGCCGCTCAGCGTCGCCGCCCTGCTGACCCAGTTGGAACGCCACCAGCCGGGCACCGCGCTGGCGATCAACCAAACCATCATCCCACGCGCCGACTGGGCCGACCATCAGGTGCAGGACGGTGACGACATTTTGCTGTTTCAAGCGATCGCCGGAGGCTGACATGCTGAAAATCGCCGATACCACTTTTACCTCGCGCCTGTTCACCGGCACCGGCAAGTTCGCCACCCCGGCGTTGATGCTGGAGGCACTGGCGGCCTCCGGCTCACAGCTGGTGACCATGGCCATGAAGCGCGTCGATCTGCGCGGCGGCAACGACGCCATTTTGGCGCCGCTGCAGCAGTTGGGCGTCAGGCTGTTGCCCAACACCTCCGGCGCCAAAACCGCCGCCGAGGCGGTGTTCGCCGCCCGGCTGGCGCGTGAAGCGCTCGGCACCCACTGGGTGAAGCTGGAGATCCATCCCGATGTGAAATACCTGCTGCCTGATCCGATAGAAACGCTGAAAGCGGCGGAAACGCTGGTGAAAGACGGTTTTGTGGTGCTGCCCTACTGCGGCGCCGATCCGGTGCTGTGCAAACGGCTGGAAGAGGTGGGCTGTGCGGCGGTGATGCCGCTCGGTGCGCCTATTGGCTCCAACCGCGGTCTGCGCACCCGTGACTTCCTCGAAATCATCATCGAGCAAGTCAAGGTGCCGGTGGTGGTAGACGCCGGCATCGGCGCGCCAAGCCACGCGCTGGCGGCGATGGAGCTGGGTGCCGACGCGGTGCTGGTGAATACCGCCATTGCCGTGGCGCGCGATCCGGTGCAGATGGCGCGGGCGTTTCGCCTGGCGCTGGAGGCCGGCGAGCTGGCACGCAGCGCCGGATTAGGCTCCAGCCAGCGCGGCGCGGTCGCGTCCAGCCCGCTGACCGCTTTTCTCAGCCAGCCAGAGGAGGCGCAATGATGGCCGACGATTTCAGTAGCCGCTGGCAACAGCTGGACTGGGACGACATTACGCTGCGCATCAACGGCAAAACTACGCGCGACGTGGAGCACGCGTTGAACGCCGACAAGCTGACGCGCGACGACTTTATGGCGCTGATCTCCCCCGCGGCCACGCCGTATCTGGAACCGTTGGCGCAGCGCGCACAGCAGCTGACCCGCCAGCGGTTCGGTAACGTCGTCGGCTTCTATGTGCCGCTGTATCTCTCTAACCTGTGCGCCAACGACTGCACCTACTGCGGCTTTTCGATGAGCAACCGCATCAAGCGCAAAACGCTGGATGCGGCGGAGATCGCACGCGAGTGCGAAGCCATCAAGGCGCTGGGGTTCGAACATCTGTTGCTGGTCACCGGCGAACATCAGACCAAGGTTGGCATGGACTATTTCCGCCAGCACATCCCGGCGATCCGCCGGCACTTCAGCTCGCTGATGATGGAAGTGCAGCCGCTGGCGCAGGAGGAATACGCCGAACTGAAAACGCTGGGCCTGGACGGCGTGCTGGTGTACCAGGAAACCTACCATCCGGCCACCTATCTGCAGCACCACCTGCGCGGCCAGAAGCAGGATTTCCATTGGCGCCTGGCCACGCCGGATCGCCTGGGGCGCGCCGGGATCGACAAGATCGGCCTCGGCGCATTGATCGGTCTGTCCAACAGTTGGCGCACCGACTGCTACCTGCTGGCGGAACATCTGTTCTACCTGCAGCAAACCTACTGGCAGAGCCGCTACTCGATCTCGTTCCCGCGTCTGCGCCCCTGCGCCGGTGGCATTGAGCCGGCGTCGATCATGAGCGAGCCTCAACTGGTGCAGCTGATCTGCGCCTTCCGGCTGTTCGCGCCAGACGTTGAGCTGTCGCTGTCTACCCGGGAGTCGCCTTACTTCCGCGATCATATGATCCCGGTGGCGATCAACAGCGTCAGCGCCGGCTCCAAGACGCAGCCCGGCGGCTATGCCGATGACGTACCGCCGGAGCTGGAACAGTTCGAACCGCACGACGGCCGCACGCCGCAGCAGGTCGCCGAGGCCATCAGCCACGCCGGGCTGCAGCCGGTGTGGAAAGACTGGGACGGTTATCTGGGACGCGGCGCGCAATAAACAGCAACGTTTGCCGCCGTGTGAAGAAAACGCTGGAGCGGCCGCGCAATGCCGAACGGCAGCGCTGGCGCCGGCAAACGCGCCGACTATAGTGGCCTTGCCGACCGCCAAACCCGGCGTCGGCCGGGGCCGTCACCCTCTCGATGGCCCCGCCTTATCCCATCCCGGATCGCGCCGGAGATCCTCTTGCGCGACTCCGGCCCTCGTCCGCGGCAACGCGCATATGCCGTATCGCGGCCTGTAAGGGCGTACGGATAGGTTGTCTTGTCGGTTAATGGGCTGTCAGAAAGATACGATATCTGCGTTCGGTATTCACTTAGGAGTGATATTCATAGGGCGCTATTGCGGCAGCACAGTGAGGAACGAGGAAAAAAGAAGATACAGCGACGAAGAGAGGTTCGAATGGTCATCCCCGGTGCAGCCAATAGCCCTGGTGTTGACCGCAGATCTTTTTTGCCGCCTGCTCCCTGCTTACGGACAAGAGCAGGCGGTTTATTTTGTGAGACAGGCACCCCCCCAGGACGCGAATCACACAGTATGTGCGCTAATTAACCACATAAACGATTAAATGTGAATGTCTTTTGAGTGTTTTTTTATTTAGTATCGAGTATGTTTTGAGTTTGCCAAAGGAAATCAAACTGATATCACCGCAACCACCGGAGCATCATCTATAATCCAGCACGGGTTCTCGCGCAGGTTTTTCAGCGCTCGCGGTCAACATCAAAAAAGCCAAGGTTGTCATGAAGAAAACGCCAAATTATATCGATGCAATCAGCGCGTTGCTCACTCTGAAAGGAGTTGGCGACAGAAAACATGCCTCCACGATGGCCAACATACTGAACCTTCAGTACAACAGCGCCAAACAAAAACTGGATGGCAAAAGGGGCATCACCCTCGATGAAATCAAAAAGGTTTTTCAGTATTTCAACGAACCGTTTGCTGGCCAAAGGACGCATAACGGCGTCTTTATCATGAACAGCATTCACAAGCGCTGCAACATTGAGGTCGACGAGCGCCCGGCCACGCAAGCAGACAGCGACGAAACCTACGCCTACAAAAAAGACGATCTTTTCATCATCAACACCAACCGGGAACATGCCGCCGATGCCCCACTGTACAAAGTCAACAAGATAGACTTTCTGCCGGCTCCGCGTATCGCGATCCTGGACAATGACAGTGATATTCTCGAATTGTTGAAGAAGATCGCCTACCGCTACGGCATCGAGACCGAGACCTTTCAAACGGCGGACGCCATGCTGGCCGCGCTGGAGCACCAGTCTTTTGAGGCGTTTATTTTGGACTGGCTGTTGGACTTCGGCGAGACTTCCGAACGCGTCGTGAAGAAAATAAAGGACACCCTCGATCCGCATGCCCGCATCATCATTTTGACCGGCCAGCTGAATCACTACGAGAAAAACATCGGCGATATGATCCTGCACTATGACGTGCATCTGGTGGAAAAACCGACCAAACCGCTGATTATCTCTTCGCTGCTGCTGTCGAACTTATTCTTTAATTAGTTTGACCGGGATGCGGATCAAAAACGACGAGCCAACCCCTTCGACGGATTTGACCTTGATGGCGCCTTTCATCGTCGTGACGTAATTTTTGATAATGGTCAGCCCTAGCCCCAATCCCTGTCGCGTTTCCCTTTCCACCCCCTGATTGAACGCCTTATATAATCGTTCCAGATTATCGACGTTAAACCCGATGCCGGTGTCTTTTACCCATAAATACAGATTGCCGTGGTACACCTTCACATTGAGGATAATCGCACCGTGGTGAGTAAATTTGTCCGCGTTGCTGAGCAGATTGGCCAATATTCGGTAGAGCTTATATTTGTCGGAGCAAATCAAACCAACATAGGATGAACGACGCACCACGATGCGATTACCGCGCCCGGCGCTGATACTGGTCATGGCATCGTCCACCACCTCATTCAGACGGAAGGTGGATATATTCACTTTGACCTCCCCCATCTCTAGCCGCGAATAATCCATCACCTCGCGCGTTTGTTCGGTGATCTTATTGCCGTGATAGGAGATCAGGCGAGCTTCTTTTTTCAACTCTTCCTGCGCTAGCTCGTGCTCCATGATATCCGCAGCAATGACGATGGCCTGAGTCGAGCCGGCGATCTCGTGGTAGATGGAAGAGATAAAGATGTTCTTATTCTTGATGATCTCTTTTAACGAGAAGGCATTTCTCAGCACCAGGAACATCATCAGGAACACCAACATCAGCGAAAAGAGGGCAAACATCTCGGCTTTACTCGAGTTGTCCTGGATGATGCCTTTCACTTCGGTAAAGTTTTTAATCTGTATCCGATAAATAATTTCCTGGATATCGACCAGCGTGCCCTCGATATCATCCATATAAGAGAGAATATCCGCCTTGTTTTTCTGCCCCACCAGCAAGCCGGCGGAGAGATCGTCCAACGTACGGTACTGCTGCTTCAGCAGCGCAACATTCTTGATGAACTCGTCGTCGTAATAAAAAGAGTCGCTGAAGGTCGAACGGCTCTCCAGGATCTGAATCTTCGAGTAAAAGATTTTCTTCTTGATCAGGAAAGCGTCGTAGTCGTTATTTTCACTGAGCAGCAGCGCGGTTTTGGTCCTTTCAAACGCCAGAAAGAGGATCTCGGCCACCGAGTAGTTGTCCAGATTGGGCTCGATCTGCTTATAGCGCTCTTTTACGCCACCGAAGTTAATAGCAATCAACAAAATCAATAAAGAGAAGATGGCAACCAACGCGATAAGAGTACCGATCAGTTTTTTGCTCATCTTATTTCATCTCCAACCGTTTAACTTGCCAGACGGTTTTCGCATTCACATCCAGGTTATTCAGCTCAGCGTAGCCATCGCGCGGATAAATAATGGCGAATGGCCCCAGCTCCCCCACGTCGATCGGCTTACCGCCGCGCAGATAGGCGACAATCACGCGGTATTTAATCATCTCGTCAATCGGCATCGAGTAAGAGTAATCGTCCCAGGCGAAAGCGCGCACCGACTGGCCTTTCAGATGATAGGCTTTCACCAGCTCAGCAAACTCAACGCCGGTAAACGTATCTTCCGGGGTGAAATTGGTCGAGGTTTTAATCGTGTGCGGCGGCATCGCCTCCAGCATCTGCCGGGTGATTTTGATCTTCTCGCCGTTGAGCGGTTTCAGATAAAAATAGTCAACGGCCGCATACAGCGGCGCGCTAAACAGCGAAAGCAGCAGTAACGTCATCAATCCTTTGATTTTCATCATTCACCCTCTTTGCGTTTCACCAATTCAGCCTGGCCAAATTCATCCTGCCCGACCACGACCCAGCCGTGACGTTGATAAAAGCCTTCGGCCTTGGAGCCGAGATCGGTGGTTAAGTGGATCGCTTCGGCGCCGTGCTCAAACATCCAGTGAGTGACCCGTGCCAGTAAGGCAGAGCCGATCCCCTTAGACTGGTATTCCGGCTTCACGAACAGGCCGCCGATCAGCGGTTCAGGGATGAATAACCCGAAGCCAACGCCGGCATAGTCGTCGCCATACTTGCAGATCCAACCGCCGCCCTGGTTGATGTCCTCCAGCGCCTGTTTGCGCTGCAAATACTCGACCTGATGCGGATGCAGCAGGTTTTCTTCAACGGAAAAGCGGATCTCATACAGGTATGGCAGGTGTTGCGCCGTCAATTTTTCGAAGGTAATGAGGCGGTCCATGTTTCGCACTGTCCTTAATTGTCAGATAAAAAGCGCCGGTCAATTTCTGCTGGAACCATAGTAGCAAAGTTTGTCTTAACCCGGCACGAGGCGAAAAAAAACCGCCCCCGAAGGGGCGGTTTATCTGGCGATGGGCCCGGCGTACCGGGCCCGCGGCGCGGATGACGATTACTCGTCGTCGCTGCCGCCCAGGCCTGCGTTGAGCAGCTCGGCCAGGTTAGCCGTCGCTTCTTCCGCGCTGACTTGCGGAACAACCGGCGCTTCACCCTGAGCACGGCGACGCATACGATCCTGATGATAAGCGTAACCGGTACCGGCTGGGATCAGACGGCCCACGATAACGTTCTCTTTCAGGCCACGCAGTTCATCACGCTTGCCGGCTACGGCAGCTTCGGTCAGAACGCGCGTCGTTTCCTGGAACGATGCAGCGGAGATGAAGGACTCGGTCGCCAAGGAAGCCTTGGTGATACCCAGCAGATCGCGCGAGAAGGTTGCCGCGATTTTACCTTCAGCTTCCAGCTGACGGTTGGCAATCTTGACGCGAGACACTTCAGCCTGCTCGCCTTCCAGGAACTCGGAGCCACCAGCGCTAACGATGGTGCCTTTACGCAGCATCTGACGAACGATAACTTCGATGTGCTTATCGTTAATCTTAACGCCTTGCAGACGGTAAACTTCCTGCACTTCGTTGGTGATGTAGCGGGTAACCGCATGCACGCCACGCAGACGCAGAATGTCGTGCGGAGACTCTGGGCCGTCGGAAACGACGTCACCACGTTCCACCACTTCGCCTTCGAACACGTTGAGCTGACGCCATTTCGGGATCATCTCTTCGTAAGCGTCGCTGCCGTCCAGCGGAGAGATCACCAGGCGACGTTTGCCTTTGGTCTCTTTACCGAACGAGATAATCCCGCTGATTTCAGCCAGGATTGCCGGCTCTTTCGGACGACGTGCTTCGAACAGGTCGGCAACGCGCGGCAGACCACCGGTAATATCCTTGGTACCGCCGGATTCCTGAGGAATACGCGCCAGGGTATCACCCGCACCGATCTGAATGCCGTCTTCCAGCTGAACGATCGCTTTGCCCGGCAGGAAGTATTGAGCAGGCATATCAGTACCTGGGATCAATACGTCTTCGCCCTGAGCGTCAACGATTTTCAGTGCCGGACGCAGGTCTTTACCGCTACCGGTACGCTCTGCGCTGTCCAGTACGACCAGAGAAGACAAACCGGTCAGTTCGTCGGTCTGGCGAGTAATGGTCTGGCCGTCAACCATATCCGCGAAGCGAATGAAGCCGCTGACTTCACTGATGACCGGCATGGTATGCGGATCCCAGTTAGCAACGGTTTCGCCGCCGTTAACTTCTTCACCGTCGCCTTTGCCCATCACGGCGCCGTAAGGCACCTTGTAGCTTTCTTTGGTACGGCCGAATTCGTCGATCAGTTTCAGTTCGGTGTTACGCGAGGTGATCACCAGCTTGCCCGCGGCGTTCATAACGAACTTCACGTTGCTCAGCTTGAGGCTACCCTTGTTTTTCACCTGGATGCTGGATTCAGCAGCCGCACGAGATGCCGCACCACCGATGTGGAACGTACGCATCGTCAGCTGTGTACCCGGCTCACCGATGGACTGTGCCGCGATAACGCCGATGGCTTCACCTTTGTTGATGATGTGGCCACGTGCCAGGTCGCGACCGTAGCAGTTTGCACACACACCAAAGTCGGTTTCACAGCTCACTACGGAACGGACTTTAACGCTGTCGACAGAATTCTCTTCCAACAGGTCACACGCCTTCTCGTTCAGCAGGGTGTTGCGTGGCACCAGAATGTCCGCCGTACCCGGCTTGAGGACGTCTTCTGCCGTCACACGGCCCAGAACGCGTTCACGCAGCGGCTCTTTCACGTCGCCACCTTCGATAACCGGAGTCATCAGGATGCCGTCGTGGGTGCCACAGTCGTCTTCGGTCACAACCAGATCCTGCGCCACGTCAACCAGACGACGGGTCAGATAACCGGAGTTCGCGGTTTTCAGTGCGGTATCCGCCAGACCTTTACGAGCACCGTGGGTGGAGATGAAGTACTGGAGTACGTTCAGACCTTCACGGAAGTTCGCGGTGATTGGCGTTTCGATGATGGAGCCGTCCGGCTTCGCCATCAGGCCACGCATACCGGCCAGCTGACGAATCTGAGCGGCGGAACCACGCGCACCGGAGTCGGCCATCATAAAGATGCTGTTGAAGGAAACTTGCTGTTCCACTTCGCCGTCACGGTTAACCACGTCTTCTACCGACAGGTTTTCCATCATCGCTTTCGCAACGCGTTCGTTCGCTGCAGCCCAGATATCGATCACTTTGTTGTAGCGTTCGCCGGCGGTAACCAGACCAGACTGGAACTGCTCCTGGATCTCGGCAACTTCGGTTTCCGCTTCTTCGATGATCTCCGCTTTCTTGGCCGGGATAACCATGTCGTCGATACCTACGGAAGCGCCTGAACGGGCTGCGTAAGCAAAACCGGTGTACATGATCTGGTCAGCAAAGATAACGGTCGGCTTCAGGCCCAGGATGCGGTAACAGGTGTTCAGCATCTTGGAGATCGCTTTCTTGCCCAAAGGCTGGTTAACGATCGAGTACGGCAGACCTTTCGGTACGATCATCCACAGGATGGCGCGGCCGATGGTGGTGTCGATGATGCTGGTCTGAGAAGTCCATTCGCCTTCGGCGTTTTTGACGTCTTCGGTGATACGCACTTTAACGCGCGCATGCAGAGACGCCAGGCCGGCGCGGTAAACACGCTCAGCTTCTTTGGAACCGTTCAGCACCATGCCTTCGCCCTTGGCGTTAACACAGTCGCGGGTCATGTAGTACAGACCCAGTACAACGTCCTGAGAAGGAACGATGATTGGCTCGCCGTTCGCTGGGGACAGGATGTTGTTGGTAGACATCATCAGCGCACGCGCTTCCAGCTGGGCTTCCAGCGTCAGCGGTACGTGAACAGCCATCTGGTCACCATCGAAGTCGGCGTTATAGGCCGCACAAACCAGCGGGTGCAGCTGGATCGCTTTACCTTCGATCAGAACCGGTTCAAACGCCTGGATACCCAAACGGTGCAGGGTTGGTGCACGGTTCAGCAGTACCGGGTGTTCGCGGATCACTTCGTCCAGGATATCCCAAACGACGGCTTCTTCACGCTCAACCATTTTCTTGGCGGCTTTGATGGTGGTGGCCAGGCCACGCAGCTCCAACTTGCCGTAGATGAACGGTTTGAACAGCTCCAGCGCCATCTTTTTAGGCAGACCGCACTGATGCAGACGCAGGTATGGACCTACGGTGATTACGGAACGGCCGGAGTAGTCAACGCGTTTACCGAGCAGGTTCTGACGGAAACGACCCTGCTTACCTTTGATCATGTCGGCCAAAGATTTCAGAGGACGTTTGTTGGAACCGGTGATGGCACGACCGCGACGGCCGTTATCCAGCAGGGCGTCTACCGCTTCTTGCAGCATACGCTTTTCGTTGCGCACGATGATGTCAGGCGCAGCCAGATCCAGCAGGCGTTTCAGACGGTTGTTACGGTTGATCACGCGGCGATACAGATCGTTCAGATCCGAGGTCGCGAAACGACCGCCATCCAGCGGAACCAGCGGGCGCAGATCCGGCGGCAGTACCGGCAGCACGGTCAGGATCATCCACTCCGGCTTGTTACCGGACTGTACGAACGCTTCCAGCAGCTTGATACGCTTGGTCAACTTCTTGCGCTTGGTTTCGGAGTTGGTTTCGTTCAGCTCTTCACGCAGCTGCTCGCACTCGGCTTCCAGATCCATGTTTTTCAACAGGGCCTGAATAGCTTCCGCACCCATCTTGGCGTCGAATTCGTCACCGAACTCTTCCAGCGCGTCCAGATACTGCTCTTCGGTCAGGATCTGACGACGCTCGAGGTTGGTCATACCGCCTTCGACCACCACATAGGATTCGAAGTACAGTACGCGTTCGATGTCACGCAGCGGCATATCCAGCAGCAAACCGATGCGGGATGGCAGCGATTTCAGGAACCAGATGTGCGCGGTCGGCGAAGCCAGCTCGATGTGGCCCATGCGCTCACGACGCACTTTGGTCTGGGTCACTTCAACGCCGCACTTCTCACAGATCACGCCGCGGTGTTTCAAGCGCTTGTACTTACCGCACAGGCACTCGTAATCTTTTACCGGCCCGAAGATACGGGCGCAGAAAAGGCCGTCACGTTCTGGTTTGAACGTACGGTAGTTAATGGTTTCCGGCTTCTTAACTTCACCGAACGACCACGAACGGATCATGTCTGGCGAGGCCAGAGCAATCTTGATCGCATCAAACTCTTCGGTCTTAGTTTGCGCTTTCAGAAACTTCAATAAGTCTTTCACGGATTGGCTCCTGTCGGAGTTAAACCTGTTGGGTACCCACAACCGCAGTAGGTACCCGTGTGACCTGAACAACCACCCTCAGGCTCCCTTAGGCGGGGAGCCTGAGCCGGAATGACGATTACTCGTCTTCCAGTTCGATGTTGATGCCGAGCGAGCGGATTTCTTTCAACAGTACGTTGAAGGATTCCGGCATGCCTGGCTCCATCCGGTGGTCGCCATCCACGATGTTTTTGTACATCTTGGTACGGCCGTTAACGTCATCCGACTTAACGGTGAGCATTTCCTGCAGGGTATAAGCCGCGCCGTATGCTTCCAGTGCCCACACTTCCATCTCACCGAAGCGTTGACCACCGAACTGCGCTTTACCACCCAGAGGTTGCTGAGTAACCAAGCTGTAAGAGCCGGTTGAACGGGCGTGCATTTTATCGTCAACCAAGTGGTTCAGTTTCAGCATGTACATATAGCCGACAGTAACCTGGCGCTCGAATTGCTCACCGGTACGGCCATCGAACAGCGTGATCTGACCGGAGGTCGGGATACCACCCATTTCCAGCAGCTTCTTGATTTCAGTCTCTTTCGCACCGTCAAACACCGGCGTTGCGATCGGCATACCTTTTTTCAGGTTCTCTGCCAGACGCAGCACTTCGTCGTCGCTGAAGGTGTTCAGGTCAACTTTCTGGCAAACGTCGTCGCCCAGATCGTAGGCCTTCTGGATGAACTCACGCAGCTTGGCCACTTCCTGCTGCTGCTTCAGCATCTGGTTGATTTTCTCACCGATGCCTTTCGCAGCCATACCCAGGTGGGTTTCCAGGATCTGACCGATGTTCATACGTGATGGTACGCCCAGCGGGTTCAGTACGATGTCTACCGGCGTGCCGTTTTCATCGTAAGGCATATCTTCGATCGGGTTGATCTTGGAGATAACACCCTTGTTACCGTGGCGGCCCGCCATCTTGTCACCCGGTTGGATCTGACGTTTAACGGCCAGATAAACCTTGACGATTTTCAGCACGCCCGGCGCCAGATCGTCGCCCTGAGTGATCTTACGACGCTTGGCTTCCAGCTTCTTCTCGAAGTCGGATTTCAGTTCGTCGTACTGCTCGGCCAGCTGTTCCAGCTGGTTTTGCTTCTCTTCGTCGGTCAGGCCCAGTTCCAGCCAGCGATCGCGCGGCAGCTTGCTCAGCTTGTCGGCTTCGATGCCACCGGCAACCAGCACCGCGTGGATACGTGCAAACAGGCCGGCTTCCAGGATCTGCAGTTCTTCCGTCAGGTCTTTCTTCGCCTGCTTCAGCTGCATCTCTTCGATTTCCAACGCGCGCTTGTCTTTTTCCACGCCATCACGGGTGAAGACCTGCACGTCGATAACCGTACCGGAAACGCCGTTCGGCACACGCAGAGAAGAGTCTTTAACGTCAGACGCTTTCTCACCGAAGATCGCACGCAGCAGTTTCTCTTCCGGCGTCAGCTGGGTTTCGCCTTTAGGCGTTACCTTACCGACCAGGATGTCACCGCCGGTCACTTCAGCACCGATATACACGATACCGGATTCATCCAGCTTGGAGAGCGCAGCTTCACCCACGTTAGGGATGTCGGCGGTGATCTCTTCAGGCCCCAGCTTGGTGTCGCGAGACACGCACGCCAGTTCCTGGATGTGGATGGTGGTGAAGCGATCTTCCTGCACCACGCGCTCGGAGACCAAGATGGAGTCTTCGAAGTTGTAGCCGTTCCAAGGCATGAACGCTACGCGCATGTTCTGGCCCAGTGCCAGTTCGCCCAGGTCTGTCGATGGGCCATCCGCCAGCACGTCACCGCGCTCGATTGGCTCACCCAGACTCACACACGGCATCTGGTTGATGCAGGTGTTCTGGTTAGAACGGGTGTACTTGGTCAGGTTGTAAATATCGATACCTGCTTCGCCCGGGTACATCTCGTCTTCGTTAACTTTGATAACGATACGGGAAGCATCCACGTACTGGATCACACCGCCGCGTTTGGCAACGGCGGTTACGCCGGAGTCAACCGCTACAGCACGTTCCATACCGGTACCGACCAGCGGCTTGTCAGCGCGCAGGGTTGGTACGGCCTGACGTTGCATGTTCGCACCCATCAATGCACGGTTGGCGTCATCGTGTTCCAGGAATGGAATCAGTGAGGCACCAACAGAAACAACCTGCTGGGTGGATACGTCCATGTAGTCAACCTGATCGCGGCTGAACAGGCTTGATTCGCCTTTGCTGCGGCAGGTGACCAGGTCTTCTACGAAGCGGCCTTCTTCATCCAGGTTGGAGTTCGCCTGGGCGATAACGAAGTTGCCTTCTTCAATAGCAGACAGGTAGTTGATTTCATCGGTCACCACGCCGTCACGCACGCGGCGGTACGGGGTTTCCAGGAAGCCATACTCGTTAGTCTGTGCGTACACGGACAGGGAGTTGATCAGACCGATGTTTGGACCTTCCGGCGTTTCGATTGGGCACACGCGGCCGTAGTGGGTCGGGTGTACGTCTCGAACTTCAAAGCCGGCGCGCTCACGGGTCAGACCGCCCGGGCCCAGTGCGGAGATACGACGCTTGTGCGTGATCTCGGACAGCGGGTTGTTCTGGTCCATGAACTGGGACAGCTGGCTGGAACCGAAGAACTCTTTCACCGCCGCCGAAATCGGCTTGGCGTTGATCATGTCCTGAGGCATCAGGGTATCCAGATCGCCCAGAGACAGACGCTCTTTCACCGCACGCTCAACACGCACCAGACCTACGCGGAACTGGTTCTCGGCCATTTCGCCGACAGAGCGGATACGACGGTTGCCCAAGTGGTCGATGTCGTCCACTTCGCCCTTGCCGTTACGGATATCGATGAGCTTCTTCATCACTTCGATGATGTCGTCTTTGCTCAGGATGCCCGAACCTTCGATCTCGTCGCGCAGCAGAGAACGGTTGAACTTCATGCGACCCACCGCGGATAGATCGTAGCGGTCTTCGGAGAAGAACAGATTCTCGAACAGGCTTTCGGCAGCTTCGCGCGTTGGCGGCTCACCAGGGCGCATCATGCGGTAGATTTCTACCAGCGAGCTCAGACGATCGTTGGTCGGATCGACACGCAGCGTTTCAGAGATGTACGCGCCGTGATCCAGATCGTTGGTGAACAGCGTTTCGATGCGCTTGTGGCCAGACTGGCTCAGTTTGGCCAGCAGATCCAGCGACAGCTCCATGTTGGCTGCGCAGATCAGTTCGCCGGTATTGGTATCGATATAGTCTTTCGCGACCACTTTGCCCGCGATGTACTCTACCGGTACTTCAATGCTCTGAATGTCGTCTTTTTCCAGCTGACGGATATGACGGGCGGTGATACGACGGCCTTTCTCTACGTAGATCTTGCCGTTGGCTTCGATATCGAACGAAGCGGTCTCACCACGCAGGCGCTCTGGCACCAGCTCCATCTGCAGCTTGTTGTCGCGGATTTCGAAGACGATCTTGTCAAAGAACAGGTCGAGGATCTGTTCAGTGGTGTAGTTCAGCGCGCGCAGAATGATGGTCGCAGGCAGTTTGCGGCGACGGTCAATACGCACGAACAGGTTGTCTTTCGGATCGAACTCGAAGTCCAACCATGAACCGCGGTAAGGGATGATGCGTGCGTTGTACAGCACTTTACCCGAAGAGTGGGTTTTACCCTTATCGCTGTCGAAGAATACGCCAGGACTACGGTGCAACTGAGATACGATAACCCTCTCAGTACCGTTGATCACAAAGGTGCCGTTTTCGGTCATGAGCGGAATTTCGCCCATGTAGACTTCTTGTTCCTTGATGTCTTTGACCGTACCTTCAGGCGCTTCGCGCTCATAGATAACCAGGCGCAGTTTTACGCGCAGCGGTGCAGAGAACGTCACACCACGGATCTGGCACTCTTTGACGTCGAAGACCGGCTCACCAAGACGGTAGCTAACGTATTGCAGCTCCGAATTGCCACTGTAGCTCTGGATAGGGAAAACAGAACGGAATGCGGCTTCAAGGCCGTACTGCCCTTCTGGATCTTGCTCGATAAACTTCTGGAACGAGTCAAGCTGGATAGAAAGGAGATATGGTATGTCCAGCACTTGTGGACGTTTACCAAAATCCTTACGAATACGTTTTTTCTCGGTATAGGAGTAAACCATAGGGTTCCTCAGCTCGCTGATCAGTGACCCAATCTGTCCGTCCGATTAGGGACAGTTCATGCAACACCGTTTTGTCGACCGGAAAGCGGGAACACTTTCCGCAATGTCTCTTGCTATCACGCTTAAACCATTTCATCGCGTCTTCCCCCAGAACTCCTGGTAGTGCAAAGACCGCGGTATATTAAGTCGTCAACAGAAACAAACATTGGGAGGCGAAACCAGCAGCCAAACAGTGTGAAACGCTACTGGCGCCCTACAGCGCAAAAAGGCTGGTGACTAAAAAGTCACCAGCCATCAGCCTAAAAGACTAGGCTGCAACCGGAAAGGTTGGCTTATTTAACTTCAACTTCTGCGCCAGCTTCTTCCAGAGATTTTTTCAGAGCTTCTGCGTCATCTTTGCTCACGCCTTCTTTCAGAGCGGCTGGAGCAGATTCAACCAGGTCTTTAGCTTCTTTCAGACCCAGGCCGGTAGCGCCACGTACTGCTTTGATAACAGCAACTTTGTTAGCGCCTGCAGCTTTCAGGATAACGTCGAATTCAGTTTTCTCTTCAGCAGCTTCAGCTGGGCCAGCAGCTACAGCTACAGCAGCAGCAGCAGAAACGCCGAATTTTTCTTCCATAGCGGAAACCAGTTCAACAACGTCCATTACGGACATAGCGGCAACTGCTTCCAGGATTTGGTCTTTAGTGATAGACATAACAATTGTTCCTAAAATTCAGAAATAGTTTAAATACGTTAGCAAAGGCTAAGAAAGAGTGGCTTACGCCGCTTCTTTCTGATCGCGTACTGCAGCCAGAGTGCGAACCAGTTTGCCGGCAGCGGCTTCTTTCATGGTTGCCATCAGGCGTGCGATCGCTTCTTCGTAAGTTGGCAGCGTCGCCAGGCGGTCGATTTGCGCCGCTGGGATCAGCTCACCTTCAAAGGCCGCAGCTTTAACCTCGAATTTTGCATTCGCTTTCGCGAACTCTTTGAACAGACGAGCAGCAGCGCCCGGGTGTTCGTGAGAGAATGCAATCAAGGTTGGACCGACAAACGTGTCTTTCAGGCATTCGAATGGAGTGCCTTCAACTACGCGACGCATCAGGGTGTTGCGAACAACACGCATGTAAACGCCAGCTTCACGACCTGCTTTACGCAGTTCAGTCATTTTATCTACGGTAACGCCGCGGGAATCCGCAACAACCGCAGACAGCGCGCCTTTGGCTACTTCGCTGACTTCAGCAACAATCGCTTGTTTGTCTTGAAGATTTAATGCCATTAGCTTTTTGCTCCTGGATTAGCCGGGGAAAATCCCCCGGAACTCACTTCACTCGGCGCTTTGTAAAACGCCACGCCGAGCGGCTTAACACGGTGAGCAGAATCCAGCAAAGACATTCTTTTATAAAAAAGAAAAATTTTCTTAGGCTCTGTCACCGTCTACGCAGGAAGGATTAAGTATCTTGCGATACACCTGCGGTCTTGGACGGAGGCCTGGATAGGCCAGGCTCCAACCGAAAAATCTTTGTTTTGCCTACGGCATAGCCAGTAGCAAAACCTTGGGGCATAAGATTCTAGACAAATCTCGGCCCCAAGTCAAAGCGATAATCGCAAGTGCGATTAGTTCGCTGCAGCAGACAGACCGCTCTGATCGATAGCAACGCCAGCACCCATGGTGGTGGAGAGGCTAACTTTCTTGATGTACATGCCTTTCGCCTGAGAAGGTTTTGCTTTTTTCAGCGCAACCAGCAGGGCTTCCAGGTTTTCTTTCAGCTTGTCTGCGTCGAAATCAACCTTACCGATAGTGGTATGGATGATGCCGTTTTTGTCGTTACGGTAGCGAACCTGACCAGCTTTAGCGTTTTTCACTGCTTCAGCAACGTTCGGAGTAACGGTACCCACTTTCGGGTTTGGCATCAGGCCGCGTGGACCCAGGATCTGGCCCAGTTGACCTACAACGCGCATTGCATCCGGGGAAGCAATAACAACGTCGAAGTTCATTTCGCCTTTCTTGATCTGGTCAGCCAGATCGTCCATACCTACCAGCTCTGCGCCGGCAGCTTTCGCTGCTTCAGCGTTAGCGCCTTGGGCAAATACGGCAACGCGAACGGAACGACCGGTGCCGTGTGGCAGAACGGTAGCGCCACGAACGTTTTGGTCAGATTTACGAGCGTCGATGCCGAGGTTAACGGCAACGTCAACGCTTTCTACGAATTTAGCGGTGGCCAGCTCTTTCAGCAGAGCAACAGCTTCGGTGATGTCATACTGTTTAGTAGCATCAACTTTGTCACGGATCACGCGCATGCGCTTGGTCAGCTTAGCCATCTCTTAATCCTCCACTACCAGGCCCATGGAACGAGCGGTACCTTCGATGGAGCGAGTCATCGCTTCAACGTCAGAACCAGTCATGTCCGCAGCTTTGGTTTCTGCGATTTCACGTACCTGAGCACGAGTCACTTTACCTACTTTGTCTTTGTTCGGCTTACCGGAACCAGACTTGATACCAGCCGCTTTTTTCAGCAGAACTGCTGCTGGCGGGGTTTTGGTAACGAAAGTGAAGGAGCGATCAGAATAAACGGTGATAACAACCGGAATCGGCAGACCTTTTTCAACGCTGTCAGTCTTAGCGTTGAATGCCTTACAGAATTCCATGATGTTAACGCCCTGCTGACCCAGAGCTGGACCCACTGGTGGGCTCGGGTTCGCCATACCAGCTGCAACTTGCAGCTTGACGTAGGCTTGTACTTTCTTAGCCATTTAAATTTCCTCGGTTTGGGTAGTATCGCCTCGCAAAAGGCTCCCCGTGTTTCACCTCGCCAGACAGGCATCAGGCAAGGCATCTAAAAACAAAAGGCGCGAAATTGTAGTTCAATTTCGCGCCTTTGACAAGCGGCAACGCGCCACTCATTGCTGATTATTCGATCAGCCTTTCTCAACCTGGCTGAAGTCCAGTTCCACCGGCGTTGCACGGCCGAAGATGGAAACGGAAACTTTCAGGCGGCTCTTTTCGTAATCGACTTCTTCGACCACGCCGTTGAAATCTGCAAACGGTCCATCGTTGACGCGCACCAGCTCGCCCGGCTCGAACAGCGTCTTCGGACGCGGTTTGTCACCAACCTGCTGCAGGCGGTTCATGATCGCATCAACTTCTTTATCGCTGATAGGCGCAGGACGGTCAGACGTGCCGCCGATGAACCCCATGACACGCGGTACGCTGCGCACCAGGTGCCAGCTGGCGTCATTCATCACCATCTGCACCAGCACGTAGCCAGGGAAGAATTTACGCTCGCTCTTGCGACGCTGGCCACCACGGATTTCAACCACTTCTTCCGTAGGCACCATCACTTCGCCGAACAGCTCTTCCATATCGTGCAGTTTGATGTGTTCACGCAGCGATTGCGCTACGCGACCTTCAAAACCGGAAAACGCCTGAACGACGTACCAACGTTTTTTTGGAGCTTCAGACATTTTAGAACCTCAGGCCAGTAATAAACGACACCAGACGGACCAGAATACCATCCAGTCCCCACAGAATCAGTGACATCACGGCGGTTACCGCGGCAACGATCAACGTGGTGTGTAGCGTTTCCTGACGAGTTGGCCAAATCACTTTACGTACTTCGGTACGCGCTTCGCGGGCAAACGCAACGGTGGCTTTGCCTTTGGTGGTCATCAGAGCCACTGCACCTGCAACGGCGATGATCAGCACAACTGCCAGCGCGCGCAATGGCAGGCTTAAATCACGGTAGTAATAGTTACCGACAATAGCCACAACCAACAGAACGGCGACGATCAGCCACTTTGCCGCTTCCAGGCCGCGTCCGCTCCCTTGAGCCTCGGTATTCGCACTCATAAACCAACCTGTCACAATGATGATTCAGAACAAACAACTTTGCCTCGCATTGCGAGGCAAACCAAACCGATCGGATACCGCAATAGCAATATCCCGGTGTTTTACGCCATGACGTATTCAGTCAATACGGTTTAAGAGCCCATCTCACCAATGATTATGACTGCAAAATCGCTGATGAGATAGGTTCTAGTTCACAGCGTAGAAAAAGGGCATCAAATGATGCCCTTTTACCGCGTGTCGCGTCAAACTTTATCAGCGATTAAGCGATAACTTTAGCAACAACGCCTGCGCCAACGGTACGGCCGCCTTCACGGATTGCGAAACGCAGACCGTCGTCCATCGCGATTGGGTGAATCAGGGTGACAACCATGTTCACGTTGTCGCCTGGCATTACCATCTCTACGCCTTCTGGCAGTTCGATGGTACCGGTCACGTCAGTGGTACGGAAGTAGAACTGTGGACGGTAGCCTTTGAAGAATGGCGTGTGACGACCACCTTCATCTTTGCTCAGGATGTACACTTCAGATTCGAACTGGGTGTGCGGCTTGATGGAGCCTGGTTTAGCCAGTACCTGACCACGTTCGATTTCTTCACGTTTGATACCACGCAGCAGAACACCTACGTTCTCACCAGCACGGCCTTCGTCCAGCAGTTTGCGGAACATTTCAACGCCAGTACAGGTAGACTTAACGGTGTCTTTGATACCAACGATTTCAACTTCTTCGCCAACTTTGATGATACCGCGCTCAACACGACCGGTAACAACGGTACCACGACCGGAGATGGAGAATACGTCTTCGATTGGCAGCAGGAACGGCTTGTCGATAGCACGCTCTGGCTCTGGGATGTAGCTGTCCAGGGCTTCGGCCAGTTCGATGATTTTCGCTTCCCACTCAGCTTCGCCTTCCAGCGCTTTCAGCGCGGAACCGCGGATCACTGGCAGGTCGTCGCCTGGGAAGTCGTAAGCGGACAGCAGTTCGCGAACTTCCATTTCTACCAGTTCCAGCAGCTCTTCATCATCAACCATGTCGCATTTGTTCATGAATACGATGATGAAAGGAACGCCAACCTGACGACCCAGCAGGATGTGCTCACGAGTCTGAGGCATTGGGCCGTCAGTCGCAGCTACTACCAGGATCGCGCCGTCCATCTGAGCAGCACCGGTGATCATGTTTTTCACGTAGTCGGCGTGCCCTGGGCAGTCAACGTGCGCGTAGTGACGAGTCGGGGTGTCATACTCAACGTGAGAGGTGTTGATGGTGATACCACGAGCTTTTTCTTCTGGCGCGTTATCGATCTGGTCGAAAGCACGTGCAGAACCGCCGTAGGTTTTAGCCAGAACGGTGGTGATCGCTGCAGTCAGGGTAGTTTTACCGTGGTCAACGTGGCCGATAGTACCGACGTTAACGTGCGGTTTTGTACGTTCAAACTTTTCTTTAGACATCGATTGTCCCTCTAAGACACGGATAAATCGGTGGTATCACCACATCAACCAAGCATTTGCTCGTTGAATCCAGAACAGAAAGAAAATCAGGGGGCGAGAAATTAAGAAGTGGTGCTGATAGGCAGATTCGAACTGCCGACCTCACCCTTACCAAGGGTGCGCTCTACCAACTGAGCTATATCAGCACATCTTGGAGCGGGCAGTGGGAATCGAACCCACATCATCAGCTTGGAAGGCTGAGGTAATAGCCATTATACGATGCCCGCATCCTGGAACTCGGCTACCTGATTTTTCTGTAGAATTTTGGGATGGAGCAGGACTAGTCATCACTCGCTTCGCATCCTTCGGGCCGGCTGCGCCTTGCGCTGCACAGCTCGAACCTTGCCGAAGGCTTTCGCCCTCTCCTCCCGCCATCAACCGCTGCGGTATTTATCGCATCTCAGTTAATCGCCGAAGGCAAGATTTGGTGGTGGGGGAAGGATTCGAACCTTCGAAGTCTGTGACGGCAGATTTACAGTCTGCTCCCTTTGGCCGCTCGGGAACCCCACCAGATTTTAACTACTTGTGACTTGAATGGTGCCGGCTACCGGAATCGAACTGGTGACCTACTGATTACAAGTCAGTTGCTCTACCTACTGAGCTAAGCCGGCATCAAGTGCAGCGCATTCTAGGTAGAGCGGACGGCCTATGCAACAAAAAAATTGCTTTACGCGCACTTTCGCTCACAAATCAGTCAATTTTGCATGCTGTCATGCAATTCGCAGCCTGCGGCGTGCAAACATTCATCACTTGCGGCAATCATTCTCTACAATTTTATCCACTTTTTGCAAGCATTGAGAGCCCCTTTCTCCGTGTCGGGCTTCTCAAAACACGTAACCTGCGTCGGTAAACCGTGAGCGGGATCGATGCACCAAAAAGAGGATCGCTGCCCAGGTTCGTGGCGTGAACTACACTTATTGCTCGCTCTTTCGCCGTGGCTATGCCTTTCGTCGTTCTGGCGCAGTTATTGCTTATCTTCATTACCCCCATCTCTGGAGGAATGACCGATGAAAATAGTGCCTATCAACGCCGCTACGCTCCCGATTTATCGCGATGAATTGGCTCGCCTGTTGACCCATGCGGTCACCCACGGTGCTTCAGTGGGCTACGACACCTTAATCCCGCATGAAGACGCCGAGAGTTACTTCCACAGCCTGCGTCCCGCCTTGGCCAAAAGCGAGCTGCTATTGTGGATTGCCCGCGACGAACGCGGCGTCGTTGGCACCGTGCAACTCGAGCTCTGCCAGAAACCGAATGGCCGTAATCGTGCGGAGGTGGTGAAGCTATTGGTGCATAGCCGCGCTCGCCGCAACGGCGTAGGTCTGGCGCTGATGAAGACGTTGGAGCAGGCGGCACTGCAACAGCAGCGCGGGCTATTGTACCTGGATACGCAGGCTGGCTCAGCGGCTGAAGCGCTTTATCGTAGCCTGGGTTATCGCTGTTTGGGCGAGCTACCGGATTATGCAGCGGGCCCCGATGGGCATTATCATCCGACCGTCATTTATTACAAACGTCTATTCACCGTAAACCAACCTTCGCGCGCCATTGCCTGCTAGCCTTCAAGCGGTATCCGGCCCCGATGATACCGCCTTGCAACCCCGCCTTATCAACTGCGCGCCGCTTCGCACAATTGACATAAACTGCTGCCTATCGACAACTTTTGCGAAAAAAGTCTACGCCAAAAACGAAGCTGTCTATAATATGCAGCTTGTTTATTCTCTGGAGTTGGCGTCCGGCGCCTTTCCCAACCTGCGTTAACAGGCAGAATTTGGCTTATGATAAAAAGAGATCAATCTTTAGCAACGCCTTACCTACAGTTCGATCGTACCCAATGGGCTGCGTTGCGAGATTCGGTGCCGCTGACGTTATCGGAAGAAGAGATCGTTAAGCTGAAAGGGATTAACGAAGATCTCTCGTTGGAAGAAGTTGCGCAGATTTATCTGCCGCTGTCACGACTATTGAACTTCTATATCAGTTCCAACCTGCGCCGACAGGCGGTGCTCGAGCAATTCCTCGGCACCGACGGGCAAAAAATTCCCTATGTCATCGGCATAGCCGGCAGCGTAGCCGTAGGTAAGAGCACGACCGCACGTCTGTTGCAGGCGTTGCTGAGCCGCTGGCCGGAACACCGCAGCGTTGAGTTGATCACGACCGACGGCTTCTTGCATCCTAATAAGGTGCTGAACGAACGCGGCCTGATGAAGAAAAAAGGCTTCCCGCAGTCTTACGATATGCATAGCCTGGTGAAATTCGTGTCAGAAGTGAAATCCGGCGCCAAACGCGTTACCGCTCCGGTTTATTCTCATTTAATCTATGACGTTGTACCTGAGGGTAATAAAGTCATCGAGCAACCGGATATTCTGATCCTGGAAGGGCTTAACGTATTGCAAAGCGGTATGGATTACCCGCACGATCCTCATCGCGTATTCGTTTCCGATTTTGTCGACTTCTCCATATATGTCGATGCCCCGGAGACGCTATTGCAAAGCTGGTATATCAATCGTTTCCTGAAATTCCGTCAGGGCGCATTTTCCAATCCCGATTCTTATTTCCATAACTATTCAAAATTGCCGGAACCGGAAGCGATTAATATCGCTACACAATTGTGGAATGAAATTAACGGCTTGAATTTGCAGCAGAATATACTACCTACCCGCGAACGCGCCAGCCTGATCATGACCAAAAGCGCCAACCATGCCGTTGAAAGCGTGCGCTTAAGAAAGTAAGACTACCGATCGCTCAAGGGGACGGTAACGTCCCCTTGGTTGCGCTCGCTATTCTGCACTGCGCAGCGATATCTCTCCGCCGATAAAGGGTTTGATCTCCCCATCTTGTTCCAGCAGCAGTGCCCCCTGCGAATCGATGCCTCGTGCGATCCCTACAATCTGCCGCTCACCAATCAGCAGTTTGACCGGTCTGTCGATAAAATTATCCAACGTGCGCCAACGACCAATGAATGGCCCCAGCCCATCTATCTCGAATTGTTTTAACGACTGCCGCAATTCATTGAGCAAAGTAGCAGTCAGCTCATTACGATCGATGTTAATGCCGGCTTCTTGCAGGTTGATCCAACCTTGGTTGATCCCCCCGGCATTGGTATCCCGCATCGCCAAATTAATGCCAGCACCGATGACCAACTGAGCCGCATCGCCAGTTTTTCCTGTCAACTCGACCAGGATCCCTGCCAATTTGCGATCATTCAGGTAGAGGTCGTTGGGCCATTTTACCCGTACGTCTTTAGCACCAAGGCGCTGCAAGACCTCCGCCATCACCATGCCGATCACCAGGCTCAGCCCCATCGCCGCAGCTGGCCCCTGTTCCAATCGCCAAAACATCGACAGGTATAAATTGGCGCCAAACGGCGAAATCCACTGGCGCCCACGACGACCGCGGCCAGCCAGTTGATACTCAGCGATGCAGGCGTCGCCAGATTGTAGTGTTTCGATACGATCCAGCAAATATTGATTGGTAGAGTCGACTACCGGCAACACGGTAACGCGTTTGTCGTCCAACCCTTTTAGAATGCGTTCCGCCTCCAATAGCGGCATGGGGGCAGGCAAGCTGTACCCTTTGCCAGGCACGGTAAAGACATCCAGCCCCCACTCGCGAATGGTTTGAATATGCTTATTGATCGCAGCACGGCTCATGCCGAGTGACTCACCGAGGTGTTCCCCGGAATGGAATTCGCCGTCGGCCAACAACGCGATCAGTTTTAACGGAACCTTGGTATCTTTCATGACAGCACCGCCACGGCATTCAGCTCACCGGTCGCGCCAATAAAGCGCACCTCAGGCTCCAACCACACACCGAATTTATCGGCCACCGTCTTGCGTACGTGGCGCGCCAGCGCCACCACATCCTGGCTGTGGGCATTGTCGATGTTCACCAGCACCAGCGCCTGCTGGCGGTGTACCGCAGCACCACCGATGCGATATCCTTTCAGCTCGCATTGGTCGATAAGCCAGCCGGCGGCCAGCTTCACCTGACCATCCTGCTGCGGATAATGCGGCATGCCAGGATATTTGGCGACGAGTTCTGCGGCTTTCTCTGCGTTCACCAAAGGATTCTTGAAGAAGCTGCCGGCATTGCCGGTTTCGCGCGGATCGGGCAGCTTGCTGCGACGCATAGCACATACGGATTCAAATACCTGAAGCGGCGTCACCGTGGTGGGCTCCAGCTTGGCCAGATCGCCGTAACTCAATTTGGGTTGCCACTGTTTGTTGAGACGCAGACCCAGCCCGACAATGACATGCCCAGTTTGGAAACGGTGCTTGAAAATGCTTTCCCGGTAGCCAAAACCACACTCGGCAGCCGGGATGCGATCGATAGCGCCGGTAGAGAAGTCCAGCAAATCGACATACTCGCAGACGTCTTTCAATTCGACGCCGTAGGCGCCGATGTTCTGAATAGGGGCGGAACCGGCCAATCCAGGGATCAACGCCAGGTTTTCCAGGCCGCAGATCCCAGCCTGCAGCGTATATTGCACCAGGTCATGCCAATTTTCACCGGAGCTGACGTGGAGATACCAGGCATCGTTATCTTCTCGAACATCGATACCCTTCAACTGATTGACCATTACCGTGCCCGAGAAATCCTCCAGGAACAGCACGTTGCTACCTTCACCGAGAATCAGCAGCGGCTCCTGACGCTTGCGCGTTTGTTGCCACACCTTGAGCATCAGCTCAATTCTATCGGCCATGATCAGGTGCGCTGCGTTGACCGGGAGCGCAAACGTATTGTGGTTTTTTAAAGACGCGCTTTCAGTAGACATAACGTTCAGTACCTATACGGAAATAATCTTTCGCCTAGTCTACTCGATTCGAGGCGTCTGGCTAATATTTGTTTTAATTAACGTGAAATTTATCGAATAATACACTAAAGAATTAAGATTTATCTTTGATATAGCCAGATATTTCTTATCAACACATTAATAAATAGGCATTTTTATTATTTAAATAATAATCTGAAGCTATCAATTATATATTAATCTGGCTATTTCTCTGGCAAAAAACATTATTATTCCTTATAAGAATAAGCTACATATGCCAAAAAGGTATTTTTCAAAGTAATAGATACAGCCAGTATATTTATTTTACGCATAGCAAAAAGCCCTGAACGTCAGTTCAGGGCTTTCGGCTTTATTTGATGCCTGGCAGTGTCCTACTCTCGCATGGGGAGACCCCACACTACCATCGGCGCTACGGCGTTTCACTTCTGAGTTCGGCATGGGGTCAGGTGGGACCACCGCGCTATTGCCGCCAGGCAAATTCTGTTTCATTCCAACCGCCTCACTTCCGTGAAGCCATCAGAACCAATCTCGGAACTTCGCTGAAAATCTCTCTAAAAACACCTTCGGTGTTGTAAGGTTAAGCCTCACGGATCATTAGTACTGGTTAGCTCAATGCATCGCTGCACTTACACACCCAGCCTATCAACGTCTTAGTCTTAAACGTTCCTTCAGGGACCTTAAAGGCCCAGGGAAGACTCATCTTGAGGCAAGTTTCGCGCTTAGATGCTTTCAGCGCTTATCTTTTCCGCACTTAGCTACCGGGCAATGCCATTGGCATGACAACCCGAACACCAGTGGTGCGTTCACTCCGGTCCTCTCGTACTAGGAGCAACCCCTCTCAATCTTCCAACGCCCACGGCAGATAGGGACCGAACTGTCTCACGACGTTCTAAACCCAGCTCGCGTACCACTTTAAATGGCGAACAGCCATACCCTTGGGACCTACTTCAGCCCCAGGATGTGATGAGCCGACATCGAGGTGCCAAACACCGCCGTCGATATGAACTCTTGGGCGGTATCAGCCTGTTATCCCCGGAGTACCTTTTATCCGTTGAGCGATGGCCCTTCCATTCAGAACCACCGGATCACTAAGACCTACTTTCGTACCTGCTCGAGCCGTCACTCTCGCAGTCAAGCTAGCTTATGCCTTTGCACTAACCTCACGATGTCCGACCGTGATTAGCTAACCTTCGTGCTCCTCCGTTACTCTTTGGGAGGAGACCGCCCCAGTCAAACTACCCACCAGACACTGTCCTCACCCCAGATTATGGGGCCGAGTTAGAACATCAAACATTAAAGGGTGGTATTTCAAGGATGGCTCCACGCAGACTGGCGTCCACGCTTCAAAGCCTCCCACCTATCCTACACATCAAGGCTCAATGTTCAGTGTCAAGCTATAGTAAAGGTTCACGGGGTCTTTCCGTCTTGCCGCGGGTACACTGCATCTTCACAGCGAGTTCAATTTCACTGAGTCTCGGGTGGAGACAGCCTGGCCATCATTACGCCATTCGTGCAGGTCGGAACTTACCCGACAAGGAATTTCGCTACCTTAGGACCGTTATAGTTACGGCCGCCGTTTACTGGGGCTTCGATCAAGAGCTTCGCCTTGCGGCTGACCCCATCAATTAACCTTCCAGCACCGGGCAGGCGTCACACCGTATACGTCCACTTTCGTGTTTGCACAGTGCTGTGTTTTTATTAAACAGTTGCAGCCAGCTGGTATCTTCGACTGGCTTCAGCTCCATCCGCAAGGGACTTCACCTACATGCCAGCGTGCCTTCTCCCGAAGTTACGGCACCATTTTGCCTAGTTCCTTCACCCGAGTTCTCTCAAGCGCCTTGGTATTCTCTACCTGACCACCTGTGTCGGTTTGGGGTACGATTTAATGTTACCTGATGCTTAGAGGATTTTCCTGGAAGCAGGGCATCAACTACTTCTGCACCGTAGTGCATCGTCATCACGCCTCAGGGTTAGTATGCAACCGGATTTACCAGGTCACACCCCCTACACGCTTAAACCGGGACAACCGTCGCCCGGCTAGCCTAGCCTTCTCCGTCCCCCCTTCGCAGTAACACCAAGTACAGGAATATTAACCTGTTTCCCATCGACTACGCTTTTCAGCCTCGCCTTAGGGGTCGACTCACCCTGCCCCGATTAACGTTGGACAGGAACCCTTGGTCTTCCGGCGAGCGGGCTTTTCACCCGCTTTATCGTTACTTATGTCAGCATTCGCACTTCTGATACCTCCAGCAACCCTCACAGGCCACCTTCAACGGCTTACAGAACGCTCCCCTACCCAACAACGCCTAAGCGTCGCTGCCGCAGCTTCGGTGCATGGTTTAGCCCCGTTACATCTTCCGCGCAGGCCGACTCGACCAGTGAGCTATTACGCTTTCTTTAAATGATGGCTGCTTCTAAGCCAACATCCTGGCTGTCTATGCCTTCCCACATCGTTTCCCACTTAACCATGACTTTGGGACCTTAGCTGGCGGTCTGGGTTGTTTCCCTCTTCACGACGGACGTTAGCACCCGCCGTGTGTCTCCCGTGATAACATTCTTCGGTATTCGGAGTTTGCATCGGTTTGGTAAGCCGGGATGGCCCCCTAGCCGAAACAGTGCTCTACCCCCGAAGATGAGTTCACGAGGCGCTACCTAAATAGCTTTCGGGGAGAACCAGCTATCTCCCGGTTTGATTGGCCTTTCACCCCCAGCCACAAGTCATCCGCTAATTTTTCAACATTAGTCGGTTCGGTCCTCCAGTTAGTGTTACCCAACCTTCAACCTGCCCATGGCTAGATCACCGGGTTTCGGGTCTATACCTTGCAACTAATCGCCCAGTTAAGACTCGGTTTCCCTACGGCTCCCCTATACGGTTAACCTTGCTACAAAATATAAGTCGCTGACCCATTATACAAAAGGTACGCAGTCACACCACGAAGGTGCTCCCACTGCTTGTACGTACACGGTTTCAGGTTCTATTTCACTCCCCTCGCCGGGGTTCTTTTCGCCTTTCCCTCACGGTACTGGTTCACTATCGGTCAGTCAGGAGTATTTAGCCTTGGAGGATGGTCCCCCCATATTCAGACAGGATGTCACGTGTCCCGCCCTACTCATCGAACTCACGACCTGTGCATTTTAGTGTACGGGGCTATCACCCTTTACTGCGCGACTTTCCAGACGCTTCCACTAACACACAAGCCGATTCAGGTTCTGGGCTCCTCCCCGTTCGCTCGCCGCTACTGGGGGAATCTCGGTTGATTTCTTTTCCTCGGGGTACTTAGATGTTTCAGTTCCCCCGGTTCGCCTCATGCCACTATGTATTCATGACATGATAGTGTGTCGAAACACACTGGGTTTCCCCATTCGGGTATCGCCGGTTATAACGGTTCATATCACCTTACCGACGCTTTTCGCAGATTAGCACGCCCTTCATCGCCTCTGACTGCCTAGGCATCCACCGTGTACGCTTAGTCACTTAACCTCACAACCCGAAGATGTTTCCATCGTTCGTGCTGCAAACATTTGAGAGACTCTATGACAGGTTACTCTTCATCCCAATACGTCTACGGAGGGATAAATTTCAGCCGTCATGTTTCAATTTTCAGCTTGTTCCAGATTGTTAAAGAGCAATATCTTAAACATGACTCGCAAGTCATCTTTAAGATTTTTTCGGTTATCGCTAACCGGTGATAATGTCTTTCACTCATTATCGGAATGGCGTCCCCAAGGGGATTCGAACCCCTGTTACAGCCGTGAAAGGGCAGTGTCCTAGGCCTCTAGACGATGGGGACCCGAAATTGGCTTATCGAATCACCGATTCGATAATTTCGGGTAAAGGTGAGATTTTTCGTGAAAAATCGAGCGCCATTGTCGTTTGTCACTGCACTGGACAGTCACAAATCTCCCGGCACTTACCTATACCACAAGGTTTTGTTTGCTCATTACTTTTTCATCAGACAATCTGTGTGAGCACGCCACTCGAATCAATATCTTTAGGTAAGGAGGTGATCCAACCGCAGGTTCCCCTACGGTTACCTTGTTACGACTTCACCCCAGTCATGAATCACAAAGTGGTAAGCGCCCTCCCGAAGGTTAAGCTACCTACTTCTTTTGCAACCCACTCCCATGGTGTGACGGGCGGTGTGTACAAGGCCCGGGAACGTATTCACCGTAGCATTCTGATCTACGATTACTAGCGATTCCGACTTCATGGAGTCGAGTTGCAGACTCCAATCCGGACTACGACATACTTTATGAGGTCCGCTTGCTCTCGCGAGGTCGCTTCTCTTTGTATATGCCATTGTAGCACGTGTGTAGCCCTACTCGTAAGGGCCATGATGACTTGACGTCATCCCCACCTTCCTCCAGTTTATCACTGGCAGTCTCCTTTGAGTTCCCGGCCGAACCGCTGGCAACAAAGGATAAGGGTTGCGCTCGTTGCGGGACTTAACCCAACATTTCACAACACGAGCTGACGACAGCCATGCAGCACCTGTCTCAGAGTTCCCGAAGGCACCAATCCATCTCTGGAAAGTTCTCTGGATGTCAAGAGTAGGTAAGGTTCTTCGCGTTGCATCGAATTAAACCACATGCTCCACCGCTTGTGCGGGCCCCCGTCAATTCATTTGAGTTTTAACCTTGCGGCCGTACTCCCCAGGCGGTCGATTTAACGCGTTAGCTCCGGAAGCCACGCCTCAAGGGCACAACCTCCAAATCGACATCGTTTACAGCGTGGACTACCAGGGTATCTAATCCTGTTTGCTCCCCACGCTTTCGCACCTGAGCGTCAGTCTTCGTCCAGGGGGCCGCCTTCGCCACCGGTATTCCTCCAGATCTCTACGCATTTCACCGCTACACCTGGAATTCTACCCCCCTCTACGAGACTCTAGCTTGCCAGTTTCAAATGCAGTTCCCAGGTTGAGCCCGGGGATTTCACATCTGACTTAACAAACCGCCTGCGTGCGCTTTACGCCCAGTAATTCCGATTAACGCTTGCACCCTCCGTATTACCGCGGCTGCTGGCACGGAGTTAGCCGGTGCTTCTTCTGCGAGTAACGTCAATTGATGAACGTATTAAGCTCACCACCTTCCTCCTCGCTGAAAGTGCTTTACAACCCGAAGGCCTTCTTCACACACGCGGCATGGCTGCATCAGGCTTGCGCCCATTGTGCAATATTCCCCACTGCTGCCTCCCGTAGGAGTCTGGACCGTGTCTCAGTTCCAGTGTGGCTGGTCATCCTCTCAGACCAGCTAGGGATCGTCGCCTAGGTGAGCCATTACCCCACCTACTAGCTAATCCCATCTGGGCACATCTGATGGCAAGAGGCCCGAAGGTCCCCCTCTTTGGTCTTGCGACGTTATGCGGTATTAGCTACCGTTTCCAGTAGTTATCCCCCTCCATCAGGCAGTTTCCCAGACATTACTCACCCGTCCGCCGCTCGTCACCCAGGAAGCAAGCTCCCCTGTGCTACCGCTCGACTTGCATGTGTTAAGCCTGCCGCCAGCGTTCAATCTGAGCCATGATCAAACTCTTCAATTAAAAGCTTGATTTGCTTCCACTCGAGAAGCGATGCTCAAAGATTTACTGCATGAATTTTACTTCAGTTAGTCACTCTTCAAGACTTGATATTTTTTTGCATCCGAAGATGCTGGATATCGTCTTGTGGAGTGCCCACACAGATTGTCTGATAAATTGTTAAAGAGCAGTGAGTTAGGCGCTTTCGCTTGCTAACTCGAGGTGGCGTATATTACGCTTTTCACCCGGAGAGTCAAGCGTTTATTTCGCTTTTCTCTCGCTGACCCGGCGGCTTGTCAGTCGTTGTTCCCGGTCAGTGGAGGCGCATTATAGGGAGTTCTCGGCGGGCCGCAACCCCTAAATGCAAAAAACTTTTCAAGCGCGGTTTTTTTCGGCAAAACGCTGGCCAAACCCGCGTTTTTGTCACTTTTCGTACTGGATCTGGCTAAATTCCTGGGCAAAGCGGTCGACCTGTTGCCAATCTGTGTACTCCACTTCCTTACTGGTATCCGTTTCACCGCCCGTCATACGCATAATGAATTGAATCATGATGCGATCGAACCAGCGATAACGCGGATAACGTAATGCGCCGGCAAACACCGCGCACTGTTTTGGCTGCCAGGGCGATGCCAACAGAAACTTGCGGGTATAAGCGTTGGTTTGCGGCGAACGCTTTTCCGGTTTACGCGCGGTCAGGTTGACGGCAAAGAATGCGCTCGGCATCCGATTCAACTGCTCGGCATGACGCTTGACGAATTTATCCAGCACCGAGTTAAAGTGCCCATAACGGATAGAAGCGCCGATCATCACCTGCTGATATTGGCTAAGATCGACCTGTTCTGCCTGCAGCAGATCGATCACCTCACAACGCAGCGTGTCCTGCAACTTGCTTGCTATATAAGAAGCGATAGCACGTGTTTGCCCGTCACGGCTCGAATAAAGTATCAATGCCTTCATGGCGTACTCCTTATATCAGGCTTACTCACGCCAGAAGGTTGGCGTGAACAGCACCAGCAATGTAAATACTTCCAGGCGCCCGAACAGCATCGTCACCACCAGGACCCACTTGGCCGCCGCCGGCATCGTGGTGAAGTTATCCGCCACTACGCCCAGGCCGGGGCCAAGGTTATTGAGCGTTGCCGTCACTGCGGCGAACGCGGAAAAGTCGTCAACGCCGGTGGCAATGATCGCCAGCATGCTGACGATAAACACCAGCGCATAGGCAGAGAAGAATCCCCACACCGCCTCCAGAATGCGTTCCGGCAGCGCGCGGTTGCCCAATTTGATGGTATAGACCGCGTTGGGGTGCACCAGCCTTTTCAACTCACGCGAGCCTTGCAGGTACAGAAGCAGGATACGGATCACCTTCAGGCCGCCGCCGGTCGAGCCGGCGCAACCGCCGATGAACGCCGAGCACAGCAACAACATCGGCAGGAACAGCGGCCACTTGGCGATGCTGTCGGTCGTGAAACCGGCCGTAGTCGCCATCGATACCACCTGGAAGAACGCCTGATTGAGCGTTTCCATACCGCTCTTATAGACGCCATGTCCCCAGAGCACCAACGTACACACCACCACCAGCGTCAACTGAACGAAGATAAACATGCGGAATTCAGGATCGCGCCCATACACCTTCAGGCTGCGGCCGCTCAGCAAAGCGAAGTGCAGGCCGTAGTTACAGCCGGAAATCAGCAGGAACACGGCGATGATGGTGTTGATGGTCGGGCTGGCGTAATAACCGATACTGGCGTCGTGGGTAGAAAAACCGCCGATGGCGATGGTCGAGAAACTGTGGCCGATGGCATCGAACACCGACATCCCAGCCCCCCAGAGCGCCAGCGCACAGGCGACGGTTAGCAACACATAGATTAGCCACAGGGTTTTGGCGGTTTCGGCGATGCGTGGACGCATCTTGTTATCTTTCAGCGGCCCGGGCATTTCCGCCCGATACAGCTGCATGCCGCCGACGCCGAGTATCGGCAGTATCGCCACCGCCAACACGATGATCCCCATGCCGCCCATCCATTGCAGCATTTGGCGATAGAAAAGAATAGCCTTCGGCAGCGAGTCCAACCCCACCAGCGTCGTCGCACCGGTGGTCGTCAATCCCGAGAAGGATTCAAAGAAGGCGTCGGTCAGCGACAAATTGGGCCGTTCCGAAAACAGGAACGGCAATGCCCCCACGCTGCCCAGCACGGTCCAGAACAGCACGACGATCAGGAAGCCTTCACGCGGCTTCAGCTCGTGTTTTTGCTTGCGGTTCGGCCACCACAGCATCAGCCCGATGGTCAGCGCCACGAAGAACGTTTGGCTGAACGCGCGCCCCGCCCCATCGCGATAAATCAATGCCACCAGGCCGGGAATAAACATCGTCCCGGAGAACAGGATGACCAGCAGACCAACGATACGGGTTATGGCGCGAAAATGCATTTCAGCACGATCCTTAGCAATTCAATTGGGAGGAATTATTGCGAAATGGGGGTTAATTGCAAATTACCGCGACTGAGATCACGCAATTTATTCCCAAACAGCTCGACCTCGGTGGCCGGCAACGCCAGATGCAGCACGACGGCGGCACCGTATTCGCCCTGCAGGATCCGACCTGCGGTTTGCTGCAGCAAGTTCTCCACCAGCGCCAACTGCGCATAGTCGCACTGCAAGATATATTCGGCTTCCGGCACCTTTTCTACCAACACCAGCTGCTTCAACGCCTGTTGAACACCGTTGCCATAGGCTTTCACCAGCCCGCCGGTGCCCAACTTGACGCCGCCATAGTAACGAACGACCACGGCGGTCACTTCGCCGATACCGCTACCCATCAGCTGCGCGAGGATCGGTTTGCCAGCGGTGCCCGACGGTTCTCCATCGTCGGAGAACCCCAGCTGCTGTGAGTCATCGGGGCTACCGGCGACGAAGGCCCAACAATGGTGCCGCGCCGCCGGGTGCTCATCCCGCACCTGCTGAATAAACGCCTTTGCCGCTTCTACCCCGCTGGTTGGCGCCAGCAGGGTGATAAAACGGCTCTTCTTTATTTCTTCGGTAAAGCGGGTTGCTTCCGCCGGTATCGGGTACGGCCGCATCAGGCCAGGTTCAGATCGCGCGTCATGTTCTCGATACGCTTTTCATGGATCACGATGTTGTCTTCGATGCGAATACCGCCATACGGTTTCAGAGCATCGATGCGATCCCAGGCGAAGTGCTGCTTGAACTCACCGCTGCGCCACGGCGCCAACAGAGATTCGATGAAGTACAGACCCGGCTCGATGGTCAACACCATGCCCGGCTGCAACACGCGGGTACAACGCAGGAACGGATACTTGGACGGCGCCGCCAGATGGGTGCCTTGCTCATCCTGCATAAAGCCAGCGGCGTCGTGCACCTGCAGGCCCAACGGATGGCCCAACCCGTGCGGCAGGAACGGCGTGGTGATGCCCGTTTCAACCATCGCCTCTTCGCTGAGGCCATTCACCAGTTTGTGATTCTTGAGCAACTTGGCGATGCGCTGGTGCATCTGCACATGGTAGTCGGTATATCGCACGCCGGTTTTAATGGTGTCGATCAGCGCCAGCTGTTCACTATTGAGATCTTTCACCAGATGAGCGAACTCGCTGCCGCTTTGCGCCGCATAGGTACGCGTCAGATCGGCGGCGTAGCCGTTATATTCCGCCCCGGCGTCGATCAGAAAACTCAGGGACTCGGCCGGCGGCTGATGATCCAGCTTGGTGTAGTGCAGCACCGAAGCGTGCTCGTTCAACGCCACGATGTTGTCGTAAGGCACATCGGTATCGCGGTGGCCGGTAGCCGTCAGGTAGGCCAGATTGATGTCGAATTCGCTCATGCCGGAGAGGAAGGCCTCATGCGCGGCACGATGGCCGGTTACCGCCGTCTTCTGCGCTTCGCGCATGCAGGCCAGCTCATAGCCGGTTTTAATCGAACGGTGGAAATCCAGGTAGTTCAGCACCGCTTTCGGGTTGATGTTTTCCGAAGGGATGCCGAGATCGCGGGCGCGCTGTTGGGCATAACCGATATAGCCGACGCGCTCACGCTGCGGCGGCAGCTGCTGCGCGATGGCGTCGGCGTTGGCCAGCGGCATCAATTCGAGGGATTTGGTCCAGAAACTGTCCGGCAGCGGCTCTACGCTGTGCCAGTAGTCAACCGGGGAGTAGAACCACAGCTTCGGCTTGTTGACGCCATCTATCCACAACCAGCAGTTCGGCACCGACGTCACCGGCACCCAGGCTTTGAAATGCGCGTTCACTTTGAACGGATAGCTATGGTCGTCCAAAAATACCTTTTGCAGTTCCCCGGAGTGAATCAGCAGCGCATCCAACTTGTTGCGCTCCAGCACTTCGCGCGCGCGTTTTTGCAGCTCTGCTAGGTGGTCGTTATACAAAGAAGCCAGCGTTTCCATCACAGTACCCTTATGCCTTAGCACGAAAGAAGTCATCTTAACACAGCGCTCCGACGCTCCAACCTCATCGCGTTGGGCATGCGGAGCAGCTCGCAATTCCCTGCAAATGCCGTTACATCCGCAGCTTAACCATTAACCAGCCGCCCAAACCAAGCAGCGCTATCGCCAGCGCCCACAGGCCATGGTGTTCCAACAACACCGCACCGGCCGCGGCGACGCCCGCCAGACACTGCTGCAGAAAGCCGCACAGCGCCATCGCATAGGCACCGTACTCTTTGGCATCGCTGACCGCCATCGCCATGCTGTTGGGAAACAGCACCGCCTGGCCAAAAATGGTCAGGCAATACAGCGCAATGAACAGCGCCATACCGGAAAGGCCGGCCAGGACGCCGCTCCACCACAGCAGCAGGATCGCCGCCGTCGCCAGCGCCACGATGCCGCTGCCGGCCTGCATCAGTTTTTTCCCGCCGAGACGCGCCACCGTACGGTTCACCGTCAGCGCCCCGCTGAAGTAGGCGACGCCGATCACCAGCCCCAGGGCGCCGAACGCCGTGACGTTGAGACCAAACCCCTGCTGCATGACGAACGGACTCACTTCCTGCAGTGTCACCGTGGTGGCAAAACCCAGCCCACCGACGCAGGCCGGCCAAAAAAATCCCGGCCGCCGCAGGATGGCGAAGTAGGTGGCCGCCATCGCCGGACGTGGCCCACGAGCGCGCCCTGCCTCCAGCGGCAGCGTCGCCATCAGCGCCAGAATGGCCAAACCGGTGGCGCCCATCAAGACGAAGCCCATCTGCCAGTGTGAATATTGGCTGAGCAGGCCGCCGACAAACTGGCCGCCGCCCAGCGCGGTGATAAAAGCGATGGAGAGCACCGACAGCCGTCGCGCCAGCTCGTCACCGCTCCAGTTATCCCGCACGATGATACGCGCGATGATCGCCGCACCGCCGGCACCCACGCCCTGCAGCGCACGCAGCGTCAGCAATTGGGCGCCGTTGCTGCACAGCGCCAACAGCCCGCTGCAGCCAATGAAAAGAAACAAAGACAGCGTCAGGGGCGCGCGGCGGCCAAAGCGATCGGCGGCCGCGCCCCAAAACAGCACCGGCAAGGCGGCGCCGATGACGAAGATTGAAATGGACAGCTCGGTGGCACGCCGGCTCATCGCCAGCTCCCGCATCACCGTTGGCAGCGAAGGCAAATACACGGTCGTCGCCATTTGCGCCATAAACACCAACAGACACGCCAGCGCCATGGTTCTGGCGGGAATGCTCCACAAGCCGCTGCGTTTAACACAAGCCGCCTTAGTCATGCGTAACCTCGTCTGAATGTTCATTCGCTGCGAGCAAGTGTATGAGTGTCGACACACTCCAGCAAATGCCGATAGCACATAAAATATAACTTCGTTTCAAATCAAAAAACTAACTTGGCGACATGTGATCCGACCAGCAAATATGCAATCTCTCATTTGCATATTTTTAACATAAAAACCACACTCCTCTTCATCTGGTCATACCAGATCATACGCTGATTCAGGAGATAGACATGCTCTACCAAGGCGAAACATTACAACTGCACTGGCTCGATAACGGCATCGCCGAGCTGGTGTTCAACGCATCAGGATCGGTCAACAAGCTGGACACCCGCACCGTCGCCAGCCTGGGTGAAGCGCTCACCGTGCTGGAAAACCAGCCTGAGCTCAAGGGGTTGCTGCTGCGCTCCTCCAAAGCCGCGTTTATCGTCGGCGCCGATATCACCGAATTCCTTTCTCTGTTCGCCGCACCGGCTGAAAAGCTGCACGAGTGGCTGGTATTCGCCAACAACGTCTTTAACCGGCTGGAAGATTTGCCGGTACCGACCATTTCGGCCATTAACGGCTATGCACTCGGCGGCGGTTGCGAATGCATTCTGGCGACCGATTTCCGCGTCGCCTCACCGGACGCGCGCATCGGCCTGCCGGAAACCAAATTGGGCATCATGCCGGGCTTCGGCGGTTCCGTCCGCCTGCCACGCCTGCTGGGTAACGACAGCGCGCTGGAAATCATCGCCGCCGGCAAAGACGTCAGCGCCAAAGACGCGTTGAAAGTCGGCCTGGTGGATGCGGTGGTAGCACCGGAAAAACTGGCCGAAGCGGCGCTGAAAATGCTGCAACAGGCGATCGACAGCAAGCTGGACTGGCGCGCCGCGCGTCAACCTAAGCTGGAGCCGCTGAAGCTCAGCCCGATCGAAACGGCAATGAGCTTCACCACCGCCAAAGGCATGGTGCTGCAGACCGCCGGTAAACATTACCCGGCACCGATGACCGCGGTGAAAACCATTGAAGCCGCCGCCAAGCTGGGCCGCGATGAGGCACTGAAACTGGAAACCGCCAGCTTCGTGCCGTTGGCACGATCCAACGAAGCGCGTGCGCTGGTCGGCATCTTCCTTAACGATCAGTTCGTGAAAGGCCAGGCGAAAAAGCTGGCCAAGAATGTGGACGCGCCGAAACAGGCGGCGGTGCTGGGCGCCGGCATCATGGGCGGTGGCATCGCCTACCAATCGGCGCTGAAAGGCGTGCCGGTGATCATGAAGGACATCAGCGACAAATCACTGACGCTGGGCATGAACGAAGCGGCCAAGCTGCTCAATAAGCAGCTGGAACGCGGCAAACTGGATGGCCTGAAAATGGCGCAGGTGCTGTCGACCATTCAACCAACGTTGGACTACGCCGGCATCGAGCGCGCGCAGGTGATCGTCGAAGCGGTCGTGGAGAACCCGAAGGTCAAAGCCGCCGTACTGTCGGAAGTGGAAAACCTGATCGGCGAAGAGACCGTTCTGGCGTCGAACACCTCGACCATTCCGATTAATCACCTGGCAAAATCGTTGAAGCGCCCGCAAAACTTCTGCGGCATGCACTTCTTTAACCCGGTACACCGCATGCCGCTGGTTGAAATCATCCGCGGCGAACAAACCAGCGACGAGACCATTGCCAAAGTGGTGGCCTACGCCAGCCGCATGGGCAAAACGCCGATCGTGGTGAACGACTGCCCGGGCTTCTTCGTCAACCGCGTGCTGTTCCCATACTTCGCCGGTTTCAGCCTGCTGCTGCGCGACGGCGCCGACTTCCGTCAGATCGATAAAGTGATGGAAAAACAGTTCGGTTGGCCGATGGGCCCGGCCTACCTGCTCGACGTGGTGGGCATCGACACCGCACACCACGCGCAAGCGGTAATGGCCGCCGGCTTCCCGGAGCGCATGAGCAAAGACTATCGCGATGCCATTGACGTGATGTTCGACAACCAGCGCTTCGGTCAGAAAAACCAGCTGGGCTTCTACCGCTACAGCCAGGACAACAAAGGTAAGCCGCGCAAGGAAAACGACGAGCAGACCGATGCGCTGCTGGCCGAAGTGAGCCAACCGCGCCAGACCATCAGCGACGAAGAGATCGTTGCGCGCATGATGATCCCGATGATCAACGAAGTGGTGCGTTGCCTGGAAGAGAAGATCGTCGCCAGCCCGGCGGAAGCCGATATGGCACTGGTGTACGGCATCGGCTTCCCTCCGTTCCATGGCGGCGCATTCCGCTACCTGGATACGCTCGGCACCGCCAACTACGTTGAGCTGGCCCAGCGTTACGCACACCTCGGCGCCCTGTATCAGGTGCCGGCCGGTCTGCGCGCCAAGGCCGAGCGCAATGAAAGCTACTACCCGGTGGCGACACCGCTGTCCGACGTCGCTACCCGCCAACCGGCATGAGGTCATAAAGATGGAAAACGTAGTTATTGTTGATGCCGTACGCACGCCGATGGGCCGCTCCAAGGGCGGCGCCTTCCGCCAGGTGCGCGCCGAAGATCTCTCCGCTCACCTGATGCGTGAAGTGTTGAGCCGTAACCCGGCGCTGGACGCCGCCGAGATCGATGACATTTACTGGGGCTGCGTGCAGCAGACGCTGGAGCAAGGCTTCAACATCGCCCGCAACGCCGCACTGCTGGCCGAAATCCCGCACCGCGTGCCGGCGGTGACCGTTAACCGCCTGTGCGGCTCTTCGATGCAGGCATTGCACGACGCGGCGCGCGCCATCATGGTTGGCGACGCACACGTCAGCCTGATCGGCGGCGTGGAACACATGGGCCATGTGCCGATGAACCACGGCGTGGATTTCCATCCGGGGCTGAGCCGCAGCGTGGCAAAAGCCGCCGGGATGATGGGGCTGACCGCCGAAATGCTGGCCAAGATGCACAACATCAGCCGCCAGATGCAGGATGAGTTTGCTGCCCGCTCCCACCAGCGCGCACATGCAGCGACGCTGGCGGGTTACTTTAAAAACGAGATCATTCCGACCAACGGCCACGACGCCGACGGCGTGCTGACCCGTTACGATTTCGATGAAGTCATTCGCCCGGAAACCACCGTCGAAAGCCTGTCGGCCCTGCGTCCGGCGTTCGATCCGGTCAACGGCACCGTCACCGCTGGCAGTTCTTCCGCCCTGTCGGACGGCGCTTCCGCCATGCTGCTGATGAGCGAGTCGCGCGCCAAAGCGCTCGGTTTGAAGGCCCGCGCCCGCATTCGCTCGATGGCGGTCGTCGGCTGCGATCCTTCCATCATGGGCTACGGCCCGGTGCCGGCCAGCAAGCTGGCGCTGAAACGCGCCGGTCTGAGCGTGCAGGACATCGATCTGTTCGAACTGAACGAAGCGTTCGCCGCCCAGTCGCTGCCGTGCATCAAAGATCTGGGGCTGATGGACAGTATCGACGACAAGATCAACCTGAACGGCGGCGCCATCGCGCTCGGCCACCCGCTGGGCTGTTCAGGCTCCCGCATCTCGACCACCCTGTTGAACAACATGGAACGTCGCGACGCACAGTTCGGTCTGGCGACCATGTGCATCGGCCTAGGCCAGGGCATCGCCACCGTATTTGAACGCGTTTAGCTGTGTCTATCTTGGGATGACCGCGTCACCACTTCAAATCGCGGCATCCCGCCAAGTTTAGTTGCCGTTCTTCCCGCCTGTCAGGGGCGGGTTTTTTATGCCTGAAGTTTGCCGGCGCCCAAATAAAAACGGGGCGACCCTCGGCCACCCCGTTCACTGCGTATCGCCTCGGTCAGATAAACGAAAACGCGTCGCCAAACATATGCGCTTCCTGCGCGCCGCGTTCGGCGCAGAAACGCTCGCGGGCGATTTTCGCCATCTCGAAACGCCCGGCGATGTAGATGTCGTGCTCCGCCAGCGTACCGAAATCCTGCAGCACCGCGCTGAGCACGGTGCCGCTGCGGCCGCGCCATTCGGCTTCCGGCTGCTCGACCACCGGGATCACCTTCAGATTCGGATGCTGCAACGACAGCGCTTCCAGCTCGCTCAAATCGTACAGGTGCTTCAGCTCACGCCCGCCCCAGTAGATTGAAATGTCGCGATCGGGCTGCTGCTCCAGCGCGGTCAACAAGATTGAGCGCGCGTAAGAGAAACCGGTGCCGCCGGCGATCAGCACCAGCGGACGGCTGCCCTCTTCCCGCAGCCAGGCGTCGCCATGCGGCACGTCAACGGTGATCGCCTGCTCTTTCAGGATGCGATCCATCACCGCCATGGCGTACAGATTCAGCTCCGAAGCACCGATATGCAGCTCGATGTACTCTTGCTGCGTCGGGGTTGATGCCAGCGAGAACGGGCGCTTGTCGCGCTCGTCCATCACCACCATCAGATATTGCCCTGCCTTGAAAGAAAACGGCTGCTCGGGCACCAGACGTACCCGATAAACCGTATCGGTAATGGCCTCTACCGAGGTCACTTTACAGCTCAATATTGTCATGCGTTCCCTCTGTCGGGTCATCAATGCAAAGCTGAGAACAGGGCCTGACGCTACAGCGTCGGTTCCCTGTCACTGAAGATTGCGAGCTCATCCCAGATTTCGTCGACGCGCGCACGTACCTTTTCATCCATCTGAATCGGACGGCCCCATTCGCGATCGGTTTCACCCGGCCATTTATTGGTGGCGTCCAGCCCCATCTTCGAACCCAGACCGGAAACCGGCGAGGCGAAGTCCAGATAGTCGATCGGCGTATTCTCCACCAGAACGGTATCCCTTGCCGGATCCATTCGTGTGGTGATCGCCCAAATTACGTCGTTCCAGTCGCGCGCATTGACGTCGTCATCGCAGACGATAACAAATTTGGTGTACATAAACTGCCGCAGGAACGACCAGACGCCCATCATCACGCGTTTCGCATGGCCGGCGTACTGTTTTTTCATGGTCACTACCGCCAGGCGGTACGAGCACCCTTCCGGCGGCAGATAGAAATCGACGATTTCCGGGAACTGTTTTTGCAGGATCGGCACGAACACTTCATTCAGCGCCACGCCCAGGATCGCCGGCTCATCCGGCGGGCGGCCGGTATAGGTCGAGTGGTAGATGGCGTTGCGGCGCTGGGTGATGTGGGTGACGGTGAACACCGGGAACTGGTCGATTTCATTGTAGTAACCGGTGTGGTCGCCGTAGGGGCCTTCCGGCGCCATTTCACCCGGCTCGATATAACCTTCCAGCACGATTTCGGCGCTGGCTGGCACTTCCAGATCGTTGGAAAGACACTTGACCACTTCGGTTTTATTGCCGCGCAGCAGCCCGGCAAAGGCATATTCAGACAGGGTATCCGGCACCGGCGTGACCGCACCGAGGATAGTGGCGGGATCGGCGCCCAGCGCCACCGCAACCGGGAAACGCTCGCCGGGGTGCGCCTGGCACCACTCCTGATAATCCAGCGCGCCGCCGCGATGCGACAGCCAGCGCATGATCACTTTATTCTTGCCCAGCACCTGCTGGCGGTAGATGCCGAGGTTTTGCCGTTCCTTATGCGGGCCACGGGTCACCGTCAGCCCCCAGGTGATCAGCGGCGCGGCGTCTTCCGGCCAGCAGTGCATCACCGGAATGCGGCCCAGATCGACATCCTCACCCTGCCATACCTGCTCCTGACAAGGCGCGGACCCCAGCACCTTGGTCGGCATGTTCAGCACCTGCTTGAACTTCGGCATTTTGTCGAACAGATCGCGGAAGCCTTTCGGTGGCTCCGGTTCTTTGAGAAACGCCAGCAGTTTGCCGACTTCGCGCAGCGCGCTGATGTCTTCCTGCCCCATGCCCATCGCCACGCGATTGGCGGTGCCGAACAGGTTGCACAGCACCGGCATGTCGTACCCTTTCGGGTTTTCAAACAGCAATGCCGGGCCGCCTGCCCGCAGGGTGCGATCGGCAATCTCCGTCATTTCCAGGTAAGGATCGATCGGCTGGCTGATGCGTTTTAGTTCCCCTCTCTTCTCCAGCAACGAGAGGAAATCGCGTAAGTCACGGTATTTCATGCTGATCATTATAACGGCCTGTGGGGAGGGCATTATAAGCCCTCTTCACGGTTGTTGCTGCAATTTTGTTAACGCCGCCCGCTGCCGGGTGGCTCTCAGCCGCAGTTGAACGGCACCAGCGCAGCCAGCGCGCGCGTATCCTGATATTCGCGCGTCTCCTCGCCATGGCGGAACACCTTGAAGCCCTGCCCATTAGCGCTGAAGTAACGCAGCGCATTGCCTTCAACATGCAGCAGGCTGCCTTCCCGCAGCGCCACCACCGATTCGCTCGGGTTGATCGCGCAGAACTCCGCCAGGCGCTCGTCACGGGTTTCGCCCATGTGGCCGCTGATGTGCGCGTCGATGTAATGCGGGTTGATCTGTACCGGGAACAGCCCCAGCGCCGACAGCACCACGCTGCAGCGCACCGGCATGTCATTGGTGGTGCGAATGCTCGGCGTGGCCACATTGCAACCGGCGCTCCAGCCGACGTAAGGCACTTCACGCTCGCGCACCGCGCGCTGGATAGGCACGATCAGGCCTTGCTCGTGCAGCATTTGGTTCAGCAACCAGGTATTGCCGCCGCTGACCAAAATGCATTCCGCCTGCGCGATCGCCGCCGCCGGTGAAGCGGCGTGGTGGATGCTGGTGACTTCGATGCCCAGCGTTTGCGCCAGTTCCTGCGCACGCTGGTCGTAGTCGTAACGGATCAGGGCGTAAGGGATAAAGACGGCGGATTTGATGCCACGACGCGCAATCATCGCCAGCAGTTGGCTTTTAGCGTACCCCAGCAGCTCGGCTTCACCAGACAGCTTGCCGTTGCTCAACAGAAACAGCTCCATTTCTTTCTCCCTCGGTCGAAAACGATGAATAGCGTCACAGCCGGTAGCGCAACGCCTTGCCATACTGTGACGGTAACAAATTTTTAGCCCTCTGTTATACCAGCGCCGTATCGATAAGTGTGTGACCCCTCGCTAATAGCCGCAGATTCATAGAGATAGGTGATGTTACACGCTGAAACTTGCATCACTATGTATCCGGAATAGCTTTTGATATGCTTACCGGCTGGCAGAAAGGCATGTGAAACTATGGAATCCTGGTATCTACTTTATTGCAAACGCGGTCAGCTGTTGCGAGCGCAGGAACATCTGGAGCGGCAGCAGGTAAACTGCCTCAGCCCGATCATCACGCTGGAAAAGATCGTGCGTGGTAAGCGCATCGCGGTCAGCGAACCCCTGTTTCCCAACTATCTGTTTGTGGAGTTCGACCCGGAGCGCATTCACACCACCACCATCAGCGCTACCCGTGGCGTCAGCCACTTCGTGCGTTTCGGCACGTTGCCGAGCGTCATCCCGAGCAAGGTGATCGATGAACTGCGCACGCACGCCTGCGAAACCTATGTCGATCCGGAAACCCCACAGCCGGGGGATACTGTTCTGATCGTCGACGGCGTGTTCGAAGGGCTGCAGGCGATCTACACCGAGCCGGACGGCGAGGCGCGTTCCATGTTGTTGCTGAACCTGATCAACAAGCAGGTCAGTCAAAGCATCGACAACCGACAGTTCCAGAAGATGTAATGCAAAAGGCGCCCTCAGGCGCCTTTTTGTTGGCTCATGTTCCGCTTAGCGGCGCATCGCGTCGTCGTGCAGCCACTGGGCGACACGCTTGGCGAAGTAGGTCAGCACGCCGTCGGCGCCGGCGCGTTTGAAGCACATCAACGACTCCATCACCGCAGGTTGCTCCTGCAGCCAGCCGTTCTGAATCGCCGCCATGTGCATGGCGTACTCGCCGGACACTTGATAAGCGAAAGTCGGCACACCGAAGGTATCCTTCACGCGGCGCACCACGTCCAGGTAAGGCATGCCCGGTTTCACCATCACCATGTCCGCACCTTCCTGCAGATCCTGCGCAATCTCCTGCAGCGCTTCGTCACTGTTGGCCGGATCCATCTGATAGGTTTTTTTGTTGCCGCCCTTCAGGTTGCCGCTGGAACCCAGCGCATCGCGGAACGGACCGTAGTAGCAGGAAGCATACTTGGCGGAGTAGGCCATAATCTGGGTATTCACCAAACCCTGCAGTTCCAGACGATCGCGGATCGCCCCGATACGGCCGTCCATCATGTCGCTCGGCGCCACGATTTCTGCGCCTGCTTCGGCATGAGACAGCGCCTGACGCACCAGAATGTCTTTGGTCACATCGTTAATCACATAGCCCTGCTCATCGATGACCCCGTCCTGCCCGTGGGTGGTGTAGGGATCGAGCGCGACGTCGGTCAGAATGCCCAGCTCAGGCACCGCGTCTTTCAGCGCGCGCACCGTGCGCTGTACCAGCCCTTCCGGGTTATAGGCTTCTTCCGCATGCAGCGATTTCAGACCCGGTTCGATCACAGGGAACAGGGAGATCACCGGCACGCCGAGTTTGGCGATGGTTTCCGCTTCCTTAATCAGCAGATCGATCGTCATGCGCGATACGCCCGGCATCGAGGCCACTTCTTCCTGGCGGTTACTGCCTTCCATGACAAACACCGGATAAATCAGGTCATTGACCGTCAGTTGGTTCTCGGCGACCAGGCGGCGGCTGAAGTCATGACGGCGCACGCGGCGCATACGACGACCAGGGAAGGTACCCGGAAATGCATAGCTCATAGTTTTCTCCTAGCTCAAACCAGCCGGAATAGCCGGCGGGCGTTCTCATCAGTTTTTTGCCCCAGCCATTGCGGCTCTTCCTGTCGCCAGACGGCGACCTGATGCACGATATGGGGCAGGAAACAGGGTTCGTTGCGGCGAGATGCGGGTTTAGGCTGTAAATCCCGGGGCAACAGATAAGGGGCGTCCGTTTCCAGCAGTAGACGCTCGGCCGGGATCTGCGGCAACAGGGCACGCAACTCCAGGCCGCGCCGCTCGTCGCAGACCCAACCGGTAATCCCGATCGACAGGCCTAGCGACAGGCAGCTTGCTAATTCTTCGGCGGTGCCGGTGAAGCAGTGCACCACGGCCGCGGGCAGTTTATCCAACCACGGCGTCAGTAGCTCGGCAAAACGTGCGTGTGCGTCGCGGCAATGAAGAAACACCGGCAGTGCCAACTCCGCCGCCAGCGCCAGCTGCGCAGTGAACGCCGCTTCCTGCTGCGCGGGCGTCGAGAAGTTGCGGTTGAAATCCAGACCGCATTCACCGATCGCCACCACTTCTGGGCCGGCGGCCAGGGCATAAATCTGCTCGGCGCTGTGTTCATCCCAGCTGCTGGCGTTATGCGGATGCACACCGGCGGTGGACCAGCAATAGCCCGCATGCTGCTGCGCCAGTTTGGCGGCCTCGCGGCTCTCAGGCAGATCGGTGCCGGTAATCAACATTCCGGTAACGCCCGCCGTGCGAGCGCGCTCCACCACGGTCTCGCGGTCTTTGGCGAATTGGCTGCTGGTGAGATTAACGCCGATATCAAACATGGTTTTTTCCAAAGCAAAAGCCGCCCAATGGGCGGCTTAGCAATCAAGATGGATCAGGGGGCAGGGGGTTCGTCACCCTCGTCTTCTTCTTCCGCCTGTGGGCGACGTTTTCCGGTATAGAAGCGAGCGAAGAACACCCCCACTTCAAACAACAGATACATCGGTATCGCCAACAGGGTTTGCGAGAACACGTCCGGCGGCGTCAACAACATGCCGACCACAAACGCGCCAACCAACACATACGGCCGTTTCTTCTTCAGATCTTCCGGCGAGGTGACGCCACTCCAGCACAGCAGAATGATGGCGACCGGCACTTCGAAAGCGACGCCAAACGCCATAAACAGCGCCATGACGAAATCGAGGTAGTTTTTGATATCGGTCGCAATGGTCACCCCCATTGGCGCGGTCTTGGCGAAGAAACCGAAGGCCAGCGGGAACACGATGAAGTAGGCGAAAGCCATGCCGAGGTAGAACAACAGGCTGCTGGACACCAGCAGCGGCATCATCAGGCGGCGTTCATGCTTGTAGAGCGCCGGCGCGATGAATGCCCACACCTGATACAGGATCATCGGCGCAGAGACGAACACCGAGACGATCATGGTCAGCTTGATCGGCGTAAAGAACGGCGACGCCACGTCGGTAGCAATCATGCTCGCCCCGGCCGGCAGCTGCTTGAGCAGCGGCGCAGAGACCAGCTGGTAGATGTCGTTGGCGAAAAACACCAGCACCACGAATACCGCCAGCACGCAAATAATCGAGTTAAGCAGCCGCTTGCGCAGCTCTATCAGATGACTGATAAGGGGTTGGGTATCTTCAACAGCCATGTATTAACGATCGCCACTAGGTTGGTGAGACGCTGGGGTTTTATCCGCAACAGGTTCGACAGGAGCAGGCACGGTTTCCACCGGCGCTTTAGCCGGTTGCGCCGCCACGACGGCTTCAGGTTCCACTGCCGGTTTAGGCACCGCGGCGGGCGCGCTGGCGCTGGTTGCCGCTTCCGCCGGCGTCACGCCGTCGTGCAAAGCTTCCGGATCGATGGCCTGCGGGTTATGAATGGTGTTCGCCAGCTCTTCTTTCTCGCCCCGGTAGGTGCGTTTCAAAGATTCGGTCGCGTCTTTCAGCTCATCCATCGACGCCTTCAACTCCGGCGTCAGGTTCTGCAGGCCGGCCTGTTCGGCTTTTTTCAGGCTGTCCTGCAGTTCCTGCAGCTTCAGCTCCTGAGACAGTTCGTGCTGCACCGAGGCCGCCAGCGAGCGCAGCGCGCGGATCCAGCCCGATACCGTTCTGACCGCAACCGGCAAGCGTTCCGGCCCCAGAACAACCAGGCCGATCACCAGCACCAGCAGCAGCTCACTAAACCCAATGTCAAACACGGTTTATACCTGCTCTTTGTTCTTCGACTCTTCCGGTTTCACTTCCGGCTGCTTATCGGTAATAGGCTTGGCCGAGAAGTCAGCATCATCCAGGCTGCTTTTTTCAGCCGTATTGGGGGTCGACGGCGTATCGTCGCCGATCGCTTTTTTGAAGCCCTTGATCGAGGCGCCGAGATCGGAGCCCAGCGTGCGCAGTTTTTTGGTACCGAACAGCAGCACCACGATCACTGCGATGATCAACAATTGCGTAATACTAATACCGCCCATTTTAATTACCTCTAATTTTAAAGGGTCTTTTAAAGCCAGCCCGCATTATAGAGCCGACTTTACCAGAGTAACGAATTAAATCAGGTGGTTCGCTTCCAGCCAATCACCCAGCATACGATGCCGGCGGCCATCATCCAGGCGGGAAACACCTCGATTTGCCCCAGCAGCAACAGCGTGCCGCTTACCAACAGTGTAGCGCCAACGCCGAACAAATAACGTGACTGCCCCTGACGAACCCGCTGAGCCTGCATCTGGTTGGTCAGCTTATCAACGCTTTGTTGCAACAGTTTATGCTGCTGCAGGCTGTCGTAAAACAGCTCGGGCAGTTCGGGCAGTTTCTCCGCCCAGAACGGCGCTTTCTCTTTCAACGCACGCACCACAGCGGGAATGCCGACCTGATCGCGCAGCCAGCTCTCGAGGAACGGCTTGGCGGTGGTCCACAGATCCAGCTGCGGGTAGAGCTGACGTCCCAGTCCTTCAACATACAGCAAGGTCTTCTGCAATAACACCAGCTGTGGCTGCACTTCCATATTGAAGCGGCGCGCGGTGTTAAACAGATTCAGCAGCACGTTGCCGAAGGAAATCTCCGCCAGCGGCTTCTCGAAAATCGGTTCGCACACGGTGCGGATAGCAAATTCGAAATCTTCCACGTTGGTGTCACGCGGCACCCAACCGGAGTCGACGTGCAGTTCCGCCACCTTGCGGTAATCGCGGTTGAAGAAGGCGATGAAGTTTTCCGCCAGATAGCGTTTGTCATCCTTGTTCAACGAACCCACGATGCCGCAGTCGATGCCGATGTAGCAGGGATCTTCCGGATGTTCGTAGCTGACGAAAATATTACCGGGATGCATGTCCGCATGGAAGAAGCTGTCGCGGAAGACCTGGGTAAAGAACACCTGAACGCCACGTTCCGCCAACAGTTTCATGTTGGTGCCCTGCTGCTCCAGCGTGGCGATGTCCGAGACCGGAATGCCGTAGATACGCTCCATCACCAACACGCTTTCGCGGCAGTAGTCGGAGTAGACTTCAGGCACGTACAGCATCGGGCTGCCGTCGAAATTGCGACGCAGCTGAATGGCGTTGGCCGCTTCACGCAGCAGATTCAATTCGTCCAGCAGGGTTTTCTCGTACTCGCGTACCACTTCGCGCGGACGCAGGCGGCGGCCGTCCGGCAACAGCTTCGGCACCCAACCGGCCAGCCGGTACATCAAGCGCACATCGGCTTTGATAATCGGCCCGATATCCGGTCGGATCACCTTCAGCACCACTTCCTGGCCGGTGGTTTTCAACCGCGCGGTATGCACCTGCGCGATCGAGGCAGAGGCCAGCGGTTGCTGATCGAAGTCGTCGAACCAGGCTTCCAGCGGGCCGCCCATCGCCAGCTCGATATGCTTGCGCGCCAGCGCACCGTCGAAAGGCGCCACCCGATCCTGCAGCAGCGTCAGCTGATCGGCAATGTGCGGCGGGAACAGATCGCGGCGGGTCGACATCATCTGGCCGAATTTGATCCAGACCGGCCCCAATTCCTGCAGCGCCAGCCGCAGACGTTCGCCCAGCGGTTTGTCCTTGTGCCGATTAGGCATCCAGAACAGCAGCCGGCGGCCGAAGCGCAGCGGCAGCGTCAAACGCATTGTCGGGATCAGCTCGTCCAGCCCATAGCTGAGAAAAACGCGGACGATAAAATACAAACGACGCAGTTCGCCTGGGGTCATCGCTTGCCCTCCAACTTATCCATGCGGGCAATCAGCGCTTCCGCGCCGCGGGCGAGCGCATCCACTTCTTCATTGAACCACACCACTTCCAGCGGCCCCGGCGCCAGACGCCACTCTTCAGTCAGCGCCTCAGCCATGTCTTGCTGCCGACGCATCAATCCGGCCTTGAGTAACGAAGCGCCTTTGCCCAGCGCCTGCGTAATGCCCTGAGCGGCGATATCGCCGATATAAGGTGCCAGCCATTCCGCCGGATCCCACTCCGCCAGATCGAGCAGGCCAACCAGCTGTTGCACCACCTGAATATCGCCTTCCACCGTCAATTCGCCGCTGCGCATCAGCACTGGCAACTGCTGGCGATCGCGCAGCTTCAGTAAGGCGGGAATGCGGCTGCGCACGGTGCAATCGGCACTGTCTTCAGACTGCCCCAGCACGTCCACACGCAGTTCGCTGAACACCAGCACCAGCGGTGAAGCCAACTCTTCCAGTTCGATGCGCAGCACCTTGCCCGCCAGGCGTTGGCGAGCGGCTTTCATGCTGCGATCGCGAAACAGCAGGTTATTCAGCGAGGTTTCCAGCGCACCGGTCAGCAGAGGGGTAAACAGCATCGGCATCTCCCTCTCAGAACTTGAAGCCGCGATGCAGGGCGACAATCCCACCGGTCAGGTTGAAATAGGTGACGTTTTCAAAACCGGCGTTGCCCATCATGCCTTTCAGGGTTTCCTGATCGGGGTGCATACGGATCGATTCCGCCAGGTAACGGTAACTGTCCGGATCTTTCACCACCAGCTCGCCGATCTTCGGCAACACATGGAAGGAGTAGGCATCATAAGCCTTGCTCAGCGGAGCCAGCAGCGGCTTGGAGAATTCCAGCACCAACAGGCGCCCGCCCGGCTTCAGCACGCGGAACATCGAGCGCAGCGCTTTGTCTTTGTCGGTCACGTTACGCAGGCCAAAGGAGATGGTGATGCAATCGAAGTAGTTATCTGGGAACGGCAACGCCTCGGCGTTGGCCTGCACGTAATTGATATTGCCGACGATGCCGCGATCGCGCAGCTTCTCGCGCCCCATCTTCAGCATCGAATCGTTGATGTCCGCCAGCACCACCTGCCCCTGCTCGCCGACCATGCGGGAGAACTTGGCCGCCAGGTCGCCGGTACCGCCGGCCAGATCCAGCACGCGCTGCCCACGGCGCACGCCGCTGCAGTCAATGGTGAAACGCTTCCAGATACGGTGGATGCCGAACGACATCAGGTCGTTCATCACGTCATACTTTGCCGCTACCGAATGAAAAACGTCCGCCACCATGGCCTGTTTTTCGTCTCTAGCGACGGTGCGAAAACCGAAATCGGTGGTTTCCTGCGGTTGATCTGCCATTGTCCTGCCTGCTATTCAGTCAATTTTGTGTTGATGAGTGTACCAGAAGCCTGGGGAATACCCCACCTCGCCACGGCCTCAGCCGTGCGAAACGAAGCCCGGCTCCCCGGCGGTATCGTCATCGTCTTTCGTCTGCGGCAGCGCGGCGACATCATCGTCGTTCGCCTCTTCCGCGTCATCGTGTTGCGCGCCGGCTTGCTGCGCCAGCAGCGGGTTGATCGGCCGTTTGACCTCAACCCCCAGCGCGCGGAAACCTTCAATTTGGCCGATAAGATTACCACGGCCTTCGCTCAGTTTGTTCATCGCCTGACGATAACTGCCCTGCGCCTTGTCCAGGCTCTGCCCCAGCGCGGACATATCGTCCACGAACAGCCGCATCTTGTCATACAGTTTCGCCGCGCGATCGGCGATGCGCTGGGCATTTTGGCTCTGATGCTCATAACGCCACAGGTTGGTGATGGTACGCAGCGCCACCAGCAGCGTGGTCGGGCTGACCAGCATGATGTTGTGCTTGAGCGCTTCGCTGATCAACTCCGGCTCGCGATCGATAGCCAGCAGGAAGGCGGGCTCGACCGGAATGAACATCAGCACATAGTCCAGCGAGCGCAGCCCCGGCAGTTGCTGATAGTCCTTGCGGCCCAGCATGCGGATGTGGCCGCGCAGCGAGGCGATATGTTCGCTCAGCGCCGCCTCGCGCTCCGCCTCATCCTCGCCGTTGAAATAGCGCTCGTAGGCGATCAGCGACATCTTGGCGTCGATCACCACATCCTTGCCCTGCGGCAGGCGTACGATCACATCGGGCTGCATGCGGCTCTGGTGATCCACCCGCACGTTGACCTGCGTTTCATACTCATGCCCTTCGCGCAGGCCAGAGGCTTCCAGCACCCGGCTCAGCACCACCTCGCCCCAGTTGCCCTGCGTTTTGTTGTCACCTTTCAGCGCCTTGGTGAGGTTGATCGCCTCGCGCGCCATCTGCGCGTTCAACTGCTGCAGATTGCGTATCTCGTGCGTCAGCGTGTGGCGCTCCCGCGCCTCCTGGCCAAAGCTGTCCTGAACCTGGCGGCGGAAACCGTCCAGCTGTTCGCGCAGCGGCAGCAGTAAACGATCCAGGCTTTGCTTATTTTGCTCGTCCACCTTGCGGCCGCTGTGTTCAAAAATGCGGTTGGCGAGATTTTCAAACTGGGTGGTGAGGCGCTGTTCGCTGTTGATCAGCAGGCGTTGCTTCTCCTCCGCCGCCATACGCGTCTCTTCCAGACGGATGGTGACTTCGCGCAGCTCGGCCTCCTGCGCGCTGTTAACCTCGCGCTGGGCGCGCAGCTCCTGATTGAGCAGTTCGCATTCGTTGCGCCAATGATTGAGCTGTTGCAGCTTCTCATGTCCGGCCGCCAGCTGGCTGTGCAGGTTGCGCAGCTCCAGCTCGCTCTGGCGCAACTGCTGCTCGTGGCGCTGCAGGGTATCCTGCCGCACGGCCGTTTCCTGCTGCGCCTGCTGCAATGCTTGCTCCAGCAACCGCAGTTCGGTTTCATGTTGCGCATTCGTCTGCTGCACCCGCAGACTGGCGATCAGCCACCCCAACAGCATGCCGATCGCGACGCCGCCAATCCCATAAATCAGACTGGTATCCACCCTGCCTCCTGTTGCACCTTGCCGTTCCGGCGTTTCGCACGCCCATTGCCCGTCACGTTAAGGGGAGGCTGTATGGATGTCCAGCCTGATTTTGCCCGCCGCGCACAATATTGCGCGGCGCTACGCAATTTAGCGAGAAATCAGCCCAGCCACTGGCTGAGCCACTTGATGCCGAATGCCCCCGGCGCCAGAATGCCGAACGCCCAGATCATCGCCGACGTGACGTTGGCCAGTTGGAAATAGCGCTGCGGCATGCCGCAAATGCCGCCCACCAGCGGCACCACGGCGCGCAGCGGGCCGAAAAAGCGGCCGATGAAAATGCCCAGCACGCCCCAGCGCTCAAAGAAGGCATGGCCGCGCGCCAGCAGCTGCGGATTGCGCGACAGTGGCCACATATGGGCCACGCGATCCTGATAGTGATAGCCGATCCAGTAAGAGAGCCAGTCGCCGAAAAACGCCCCGGCGGCGGCGGCGGCCCAAATCGGCCAAAAGGCGATGCCGCTTTCGCCGATCAGCGCGCCCAGCGCCAGCAGGATCACCGTGGCCGGCAGCAGCAGCGACAAAAACGCCAGCGACTCACCGAACGCCAGGAAGAAGATGATGGGAATGGCCCAGCCTTCGTGCTGACGCACGACGTCGCTGACCCAGTTGATAACGTCATTGAGGCTCAATGCAGGGCTCCTGATACGCGATGGTTCGCCGCCTAGGATAAGCCGGGGCGAGTTAAACCCCGGCTAAACACGCGGTAATTTACTCGAGGTAAAACGCCTGCAGCGCTTCGCGCTGGGCCGCGCCCAGGCCGTATTCCGCTTCCAGCCAGCGGTCAGTGGAGCCGTATTGCTGACGGATGCAGCCCAGCGCCGTCATCAGGAACTCCTCGCGCGCGCTGAGCACGTAGGCGAATTGCTCCAGCGCCGCCGCATTCAGCTTGATAGACAGCTGATCCAGCATCTGCTCGCGGAAAGTGGCCAGCGTGGTTTCAGTCAGCAGATAGTCTTCCAGCACCGTCGCTTCGTCGGCGCCCAGCGCGAACAGCACCAGCGCCGAACCGACGCCAGTGCGATCCTTGCCGACCGCGCAGTGCTGCACGATCGCGCCGCCGCCAGGGTTGCTCAACAGCTGCGCCAGCCGCTGATAGGCCGCATTGCCGAACGGCAGGCGGCGATACAGCTCCAGCATGAACGCCCGGGCGTCGAAAGCGGCCAGCGTTTCGTTGGTGAGCTTTTCCAGGTTGGCGTTAACTTCGCTGCTCAGCGGGTTAGCCGGCACGTGGTGATAGTCGGCGCCATTCCACAGAATATCCGGTTTGGCCTGCACCTCGTCGGCATCGCGGTAGTCCAGCACGGAACGTACCGGCACTCCAGCGAGGAAAGTACAGTCGTTTTCCGTCAGCCGCTCGAGAGAACCGGAGCGGAACAGCAGGCCGCGTTTGATGCGGCGCCCGTCGGCCACGCCGTTGCCACCGAAGTCGCGGAAATTGATGCCACCGTCGAGCGGCGCAAGCGAAGGATGAAGCAGGATCTGGGCGGTCATAAACGTCCTCGTTGTTTTTGTTATGACAACGCGCGGCAGCCATCGGCGCAGCGCTGAGGAGTATCACCGTAACAGATTCGCCGCGAATGGAAAAACGGGCCGCGTCAGCGGCCCGTTCAGTTCGTTGACAAAGGAGGAAAAAACGCGGTTTTTCCTCCTTTGTGGTCATCAGCCGAAAATCAATGAATTGATTTTCCCTGTTTGTTATCCGCAGCTCTTTGCAAACCCGGCAATGGCATGAGGTTTGTCATCAACCTCAACGGGCCGCGTCAGCGGCCCGTTGAGGGAAGGTGATTACAGCAGACGGCGGGCGGCATCCACCACGATCTGCACCGCTTTGCTTTCCGTGTTTTTCATGGTTTCGGCGTTCGGGATCTCTTGCTGGGTGCGGTTAACGATCACCCCAGCCACCATGCCGGCGCGCAGGCCCTGGCTGGCGCACATGGTCAGCAGCGTGGCGGATTCCATTTCATAGTTCATCACGCCCATCGCCTGCCACTCTTCCATCGAGCCTTTAAAACGGCTGACCACGCGGCCGGAGTAGGTGTCGTAACGTTCCTGGCCCGGGTAGAAAGTATCGGAAGAGGCGGTCACGCCAATGTGGGTGGTCGCGCCGCTGGCCTTGGCCGCTTCCACCAGCGCAGTGGTGCAGGCGAAGTCCGCGACCGCCGGAAACTCCATCGGCGCAAAGTGCAGGCTGGCACCGTCGAGGCGTACCGCCGCCGTAGTCACCAGCACGTCACCGACGTTGATATTGGCCTGAATGGCGCCGGTGGTGCCGATGCGCAGGAAGGTGCGAATGCCCAGCTGCGCCAGCTCTTCCACCGCGATAGAGGTAGACGGGCCGCCGATACCGGTGGAGCAGACGATCACCGCCTTGCCGTCCAGCTCTGCGCGCCAGGTGGTGAATTCACGATGGGAGGCCAGATGCACCGGATTTTCCATCAGCTTGGCAATCTTCTCTACGCGCTGCGGATCGCCCGGCACGATGGCAAGCTGGGCCCCTTGTAAATCGTTCTTGGTGAGGCCGAGATGAAAAACATCAGACTGAGACATACGAGACTCCTCATGGATCATGTTTATTGGGAGGAACAAAAAAGCACTCTACTGAAAATCGCCGCTTAATTTCGTGACGATAGTCACTATGAAAAGAGAAACAAATCACATGCTACATATTTTTTGTGATTTTTATCACGAAAAAAATCACTATGACGCATCCAGAACGCACCGCTAAATCTCAGTCTAGCCGACAAACCTTGCCGCTCCCTGCCCGTTGGTTGCCGACTGAAACTATTTAGCTCATCAATTCGAAATACCCCCATCTTATCGGTTGCTTAGGGACAAAAAAGCCCTCTAACGCACCTTATGGCACTTACGTGGGCCAAAACGCGTAATAACATGATAAAAAGCGCTTAAAAATGCCGCAAAGCCAGATAATTAGCCGTTTTTTATCGACTTGTCCGAAAGTGCGCCACGCAGCGCCAATAATGGGTAATCTTTCCTATAGTTAATCTCAGCGCTTTTTTCTATTGCACGGAGACCGCAATGAAAACCGAACATGTGATGACATTAGAACAGGCTCAGGGGGGATTCGCCCCGGCCGCCGCGCCGTTGGCCGCCTCCGCGATTATCACCGACGAACAGGGCATTCACGCCGGGCAAACGACCATCCCTTCTCAGGGCGACGCGCTGCCGGCCTATGTCGCCAAACCCGCCGACCATAACGGCCCCTTCCCCATCGTGCTGGTGGTACAGGAAATCTTCGGCGTCCATGAGCACATTCAGGATCTGTGCCGTCGCCTGGCCAAGCAGGGCTATCTGGCAATCGCGCCCGAGCTCTATTTCCGTCAGGGCGACGCCAACGACTACACCGATATCGGCGAACTGTTCCAGCAGTTGGTGACCAAGGTGCCGGATCGTCAGGTGCTGTCGGATCTGGATCACGCCGCGCACTGGGCTATCCGCCACGGCGGCGACGCCGGCAAGCTGGCGATCACCGGTTTCTGCTGGGGCGGCCGCATTACCTGGCTGTACGCGGCGCACAACCCGCAGTTGAAGGCGGCGGTCGCCTGGTACGGCAAACTGGTCGGCGAGAAAACGCTGAATTCACCGAAGCATCCGGTCGATGTCGCCACCCACCTGTCAACGCCGGTGCTGGGGCTGTATGGCGGGCAGGACAGCGGCATTCCGCTGGAGACGGTGGAAACCATGCGTCAGGCGATCCGCGCCGCCAACGCCGAGGCCGAAATCGTGGTATATCCTGGCGTCGGGCACGCATTCAACGCCGACTATCGCCCCAGCTACAACGCCGAAGCGGCGGAGGACGGCTGGCAGCGCATGCTGGCGTGGTTCGCCCAGCACGGCGTCAAATAATTTCCCGCTCATAAAAAAGGGCGCCGAAGCGCCCAATCATCACACCAGTAAATCTATAAGCGGCGGTTTACCCGCCGCACGGCATCACGCGTGCTCGCGTAGGCGCTGCGCCGCCAATACCATGTTGGCCAGCGACTGCCGGGTTTCCGGCCAGCCACGGGTTTTCAGGCCGCAATCCGGATTGACCCACAGACGTTCCGCCGGGATGTTCTGCGCCGCTTTACGCAGCAACGCTTCAATCCATTCCACGCTCGGTACGTTCGGCGAGTGGATATCGTAGACACCCGGCCCGATTTCGTTCGGGTATTCGAACTCTTTGAAGGCTTCCAGCAGATCCATATCGGAACGCGAGGTCTCGATAGTGATCACATCGGCGTCCAGCGCGGCGATGGAGTCCATGATGTCGTTGAACTCGCAGTAACACATGTGGGTGTGGATCTGGGTGTCATCCTGCGCCACGGCGGCGTTCAATTTGAAGGCGTCCACCGCCCAGTTCAGGTAGGCGGCCCAGTCGGATTGGCGCAGCGGTAGCCCCTCGCGCAGCGCAGGCTCGTCGATCTGGATGATGCCGATACCGGCTTTTTCCAGATCTTCCACCTCGTCGCGCAGCGCCAGCGCAATCTGCTTGGCGATCACTTCGCGGGTCACGTCTTCACGCGGGAACGACCAGCACAGGATGGTCACCGGCCCGGTCAACATGCCTTTTACCGGCTTGTCGGTCAGCGACTGGGCGAATTTGGCCCATTCGACGGTGATGGCTTCCGGGCGGCTGACGTCACCGATGATGACCGGCGGCTTCACGCAGCGGGAGCCGTAGCTCTGCACCCAGCCATTCTGGGTAAACACGAAGCCGTCCAGGTTCTCGCCGAAATATTCCACCATGTCATTGCGCTCGGCTTCACCGTGCACCAGTACGTCAAGCCCGAGGCGCTCCTGCTCGACGATCGCCTGTTTGATGTGCTCACCGATGCTGGTGCGGTAGTTGTTGCCGTCCAAACGGCCCTGTTTGAAGTCCAGACGCAGGCCGCGGATCTCGGTGGTCTGCGGGAACGAACCGATGGTGGTGGTCGGCCAGGCCGGCAGGTTGAAACGCTCGCGCTGCGCCCTGGCGCGCTCGGCGTAAGCGCTGTGGCGTTCGCTGTCCTGCGCGGTGATCGCGGCCAGCCGGCGCTCAACCTGTGGGTTATGCACGCGGCTCGACTGACGGCGGGCGCGGATCGGCGCGCTGTAGGCGTCCAGTTCAGCCTGTTTCGTCGTGTCAGGCGCGTTCAGCGCCGAGCTTAATAGCGCCAGCTCGGCGCATTTTTGCAGCGCGAAGGCGAACCAGCTTTTCACTTCTTCGTCCAGACGGCTTTCCACGCTCAGGTCGATCGGACTGTGCAGCAGTGAACAGGAGGAGCCAATCCACAGCGGGCGGGTGCCCACCAGCGGCTGCAGACGTTCAAACCAGCGGCTCAGATCGGCGCGCCAAACGTTGCGGCCGTTGATCACCCCCAGCGACAGCAGCCAGTCTTGCGGCAATGCGGCGCTCAGCGTGGCGATATCGTCATGACCGGCGACCAGATCGACATGCAGCCCCTGCACCGGCAGCGTGCGAATGGTGTCGAGGTTGTGGCCTACGCTGTCGAAATACGTGGTCAACAGCAGCTTCACCTGCCCCTGCAGCGCGTCGTAAGCCGGTTTGAACGCGTCCAGCCAGGCTTGCGGCAGCTCCAGCACCAGCGCAGGCTCGTCAATTTGCACCCACTCGACGCCGCGCTTCGCCAGCTCGGCCAGCACCTGCTGGTAAACCGGCAGGATCTCTTTCAGCAGCGACAGGCGGTCGAACGGCTCGCCCTTCACTTTCCCTAACCACAGATAAGTCACCGGGCCAAGCAGCACCGGCTTGATGCGATGGCCGAGCGCCAGCGCTTCATCCACTTCGTCCAACAGCTGAGTCCAGCCCAGTTTGAACTGCTGGCCTTGCTGGAATTCGGGCACCATGTAGTGATAGTTGGTGTTAAACCATTTGGTCATTTCCGCCGCGGCCGCCGGCTCGCCGGTCGGTGCGCGGCCACGGCCGATGCGGAACAGCGTGTCCAGATCAATAGAGCCATTCGCATTCTGATGGCGCGCCGGCACGTTGCCCAGCAGCAGGCTGGTGGTCAACACATGATCGTACCAGGCGAAATCGCCGACCGGCACCAAATCCACCCCGGCCTGCTGTTGCTGTTGCCAATGACGAGCGCGCAGCTCGCGGCCAACCGCCAACAGCTCTTCCTGCGTTGAGTTGCCTGCCCAGTAGCTTTCCTGAGCTTTTTTCAGCTCACGTCGTAGCCCAACGCGAGGAAAACCCAGTGTGTGATTCAAAATTGCCATCGTCATATTCCCCATTTAGCCGTCCAGATGTTTACACATCCATAATCAGCAGGTACTGTATTAACCACAAGCGCAATTTATTCACTGTCAATGTGAAGGACTCTCATGATCGAACTGAAACATTTACGGACGCTGCAGGCCCTGCGCAACAGCGGTTCGCTGGCGGGGGCGGCGGCCCAACTTCACCAGACGCAGTCTGCCCTGTCGCACCAGTTCAGCGATCTTGAGCAACGTCTGGGCTTCAAGCTGTTCGTACGCAAGAGCCAGCCCTTGCGCTTCACCGCCCAGGGCGAGATCCTGCTGCAGCTGGCGGAGCAGGTCCTCCCGCAGATCCAACAGGCGCTGCAGGCCTGCCACGAGCCGCATCAGACCACGCTGCGCATCGCCATCGAATGCCACAGCTGCATTCAGTGGCTGACGCCGGCGCTGGACAACTTCCGCCAGCGTTTCCCGCAGGTGGTGATGGACTTCACCTCCGGCGTCACTTTCGATCCGCAGCCGGCCCTGCAACAGGGCGAGCTGGATCTGGTGATGACGTCGGATATTCTGCCGCGCAGCGGCCTGCACTATTCGCCGATGTTCGATTTCGAGGTGCGTCTGGTGCTGGCGCCGGATCATCCGCTCGCCGGCAAGCCGCATATCGAGCCGGAAGACTTGAGCGATGAAACACTGTTGATTTACCCGGTGCAGCGCCAACGGCTGGATATCTGGCGGCATTTCCTGCAGCCGGCGGGCGTCAACCCGGCATTGAAGAACGTCGATAACACGCTGCTGCTGATCCAGATGGTATCGGCGCGGATGGGGATTGCGGCGCTGCCGCACTGGGTGGTGGAGAGTTTCGAACGGCAGGGGCTGGTGGTGACCAAAACCCTGGGTGACGGCCTGTGGAGCCGCCTGTACGCCGCCGTGCGCGACGGTGAACAGCGCCAGGCGGTGACCGAAGCCTTTATCCGCTCGGCCCGCCAGCACGCCTGCGATCATCTGCCGTTCGTGCGCGACGCCGCACGCCCTGGCGCGACCGGCGCCAAAGCGTTGGCGGCCGGCGTATAAACTGCCGGCCCCCGTTTAGCCGAGCTGCTTCGGCGCCACCCAGCGTCGATGCACCCACAGTGAAGCGACGATCACCGCCCCGCCGATGATAAAGCTCGGCCAGTGCGGCTGCTGCTGCCAGATGGCCAGGTTGACCAGCAGCCCGGCCGGCACATGCATGTTGTTCATGATGCCGAGCGTGCCGGCATCGACCTGCGTCGCGCCATAGTTCCACATGAAGTAACCCAGTCCCGACGCCACCACGCCCAGCCAGATCAGCACGCCCCACTGCAGGTTGGTGGTTGGCAGCTGCTGCGGGTTACCCCACAGGAACCAGGCCACCACCGCCACCACCGCCGCCCCCAGGTAGAACCAGGAAAAGGCGGTGTGCTGCGGCAAGGGGTGCACTTCCATCAGGCGCTTATAGCCGACCATGCCGATGGCGAAGCTGATATTCGCCGCCTGCACCAACAGCAGCCCCCACCAGAAGTGTTCACTCAGTTGGTGATAGCGAATGATCGCCGCGCCCAGCACCGCCAGCAGCGCGCTGAAGACGTAGCCCCAACGCAGGCGTCGGCCGCTCAGCAAGTCGTAGATCAACGTGATATACAACGGCGTCAACACGGTGAACAGCAGGAATTCGGGTACCGTCAGGTAGAGATAGGCGCGGAAGCTGAACAGGTACATGATGCCCAGCTGGAAGGCCCCCACCAGCATATATAGCAGGATCACCTTGAGTTTGATGTTGCGCCAACGCAGAAACGGCAGAAACACCAGCGCCGCCAGCCCGATGCGCACCAGCGCCGAGAATCCGCTGTCGACGTGGCCCGCCAGGTACTCGCCAATCAGGCTGAAAGAAAATGCCCACAGAATGGTGGTTATAACCAAAAGCAGCACGATGGGTTCACCCTAAAAAGACCGAAAGGGCGATTGTAACGGAAGATGGACGCCTAAGGGGATGAAAGGCAGTTTACATCTGAACAAAAGACAAACTACCGGCAAAATTTCACCGCTGGGTTAGGCTTAATAAAAAGGCGAGGTAACCATCATGAAAACGTCTCACATTCTGTTCGCTCTGCTGTTGCTGCCTGGGTTGGCGGCGGCGGCCAACGGCGTAACCGACCTGCGCTCACAGCAGCAGTTACTCAACCAAAACAACCAGCAAGCGCAGCAACAGCGCTTGTTGAACAACCGGCAGATGGATCAACGCCGCCTGCAGCAACAGCGGCAGTTCGACAATCAGCGGCAACAGCTGATGCAAACCACGCCGAACGGCGGGCAGTTGCTGCCTAACGGCAACCAGCCGCGCGATCCGTTCAATCGCACCGCACCGGCGGTGCCGCAGGCGCCGATGCCGGCTACGCCCGCACGCCCATAACGGTGAGGATCAGCGGCGTGGTGATCGCCGCCAGCACGGTGGACATCACCAGGCTGGTGGCGGCCGGGCCGGTGAGCGTATTGAACTGGCGCGACATCAGGTAGACGTTCACCCCCACCGCCATCGATCCAAGTAGCACAACAACGCGGGTTTCCATCGGCGGCAGATCCATCATCCAGGCCAGCAGCCAAATCACTAGCGGCTGCACCAGCAACTTCAGCACGCAGATGGCGCTGCTCAGCTGCCAGCCTTCGCTGATGCGGTACTCGGCAAGCCCCATGCCAAGCACCACCAGCGACAGCGGCGCCGCCACCTGGCCGAGCATGCTGACCGGTCGATCGACGAAGTCCGGCAGCGGCAAGCCGGTCAGGCTAAACAGCGTGCCGGACAAAATGCCGACGATCAGCGGGTTGGTCAGCACGCTGCGCGCGGTTTTAGCGAAACCACTCAACGTCGGCGAGCCGTTGCGCGCCCATTCGATCGACACCGTCACCAGCGTCCACAGGATCAGGCCGTTGAACACCAGCACCAGCGCCACCGACGGGATCGCCGCCTGCCCCAGCATTACGCTGGCGATAGGTAAACCGAGCATCACGTTATTGGAGAAAATACCGCCTAACGCAAACACCGATCCGGCGACGCCATCCAACCGGAAGAGGTGCCGGGCGACCAGGCGGCCAAGCACAAATACGATCAGGCAACTGCCAAAGAACGCGATCAGCAGCCGGGCGTCGACCGCCGGGCGCTGCGAGAAGTCGCACATCATGCGAAACAGCATGGCGGGCAAGGCGAGGGAAAACACGAAGCGCGTCAGGCCATCGGTGATGCTGGAGGGCCATTTCCCCCAGCGAATCAGCCCATAACCCAATGCGATCAGGACGAACAGCGGTAAAGACAGCACGATCTGGTGCCACAGTGACAGGATAAAGCCAGGCATCGCATTCCTTCCGGTGGTGCGGCGGCAAGGCTTGTCGTCGCGGGATTCATCGGCGCCGGATTAAAAAGCCGGGCCAATCAAATCTATCCGGTCGGTGCAAATGCAGTCAACGCCCCAGTCGAGCAGCAGGCGCGCGCGATCCGGTTGGTTGACGGTATACACCAAAATACGCAGCCCGGCGTCTTTCAACGCTTTCACCCGCTCGGCGGTCAGCACTTTGTGGTCGATATGCAGCGAGACGCAGTCCAAGCGTTCGGTCAGCTCGCGCCAGTTGTCGTCCCAGGCCTCCAGCAGCAGGCCGCGCGGCAAATCCGGCACGGTGCGCTGCGCCGCCGCCAGCGCTTCTACCGAGAAGGAAGAAAGCAGCGGATCGGTCTGCCCTTGCCACAGCAACCGCGCCGCCAGCGCCACCACCCGGCCGGTTTCATCGTCGCTGCCGGTGGTCGGTTTGATCTCGATATTGGCCATCAGGCCGTGTTCCCGGCAGCGTTCCGCCACCTCCGACAGCAGCGGCAACCGCTCGCCCTTGAAGGCCGAGCTGTACCAGTTGCCGGCGTCCAGCTGCACCAGTTTGTCCCACGGCAGCTCGCCCGCCACGCCCCAACCGTTGCTGGTGCGATCCAGCGTGTCGTCGTGCAGCAGGAAAATTTGCCCGTCCTGCGCCAGCTTGGCGTCGAACTCGATCATCTTGTGGCCGTGGCGCGCGCCGACGTCGATCGCCGCCAGGGTGTTTTCCGGCGCCAGAGAACCGCCGCCGCGGTGGGCAACGATATGAGGGTAAGGCCAGGGTCTCGTCATCAATCCATCCGTAATCCGCTGTGGGTGTCAAAGAAGTGCAGCGCCTGAGCAGGCAGCTGCAAATATAGCGTACTGCCCGCCGTCGGCAAGGTTTCATGCGACAGCCGCGCGATCACCCCGTGACCGCCCCACTGGCCGTGCGCCAGATTGTCGGCTCCCAGCAGTTCCAGCGTCTGCAGCTGCAGCGGCACGCCCTGGCCTTGCGCCACCAATTGAATATGCTCCGGCCGAATGCCCAGCGTCAACGGCCGCCCCGCCCACTGCGGCTTGGCCGCCGGCAACGGCAGCGTCATGCCGTCCGCCAACAGCAGCTGGCCGCCGTCGGCGCTCAGGGTGCCGGGCAGCAGGTTCATCGCCGGCGAGCCGATAAAGCCGGCGACGAACAGCGAAGCCGGCCGTTGGTACACTTCACTCGGGGTGCCGATCTGCTCCGCCACGCCCTTATTCATCACGATCACCCGCTGCGCCAGCGTCATCGCCTCCACCTGGTCGTGAGTCACGTACAGGCTGGTGGTTTTCAGACGGCGGTGCAGCTGTTGCAGCTCCAGGCGCATCTGCACCCGCAGCTTGGCGTCCAGGTTGGACAGCGGCTCATCGAACAGGAATACCGCCGGTTCGCGCACGATGGCGCGCCCCATCGCTACCCGCTGGCGCTGGCCGCCGGAAAGTTCGCGCGGTTTGCGCTTGAGCAGCGGCTCCAGCTCCAGGATGCGCGCCGCTTCCTCCACCCGCTGGCGGATATGTTCCTTGCTGAAACCGCGGATCTTGAGGCCGTAAGCCATGTTGTCGTACACGATCATGTGCGGATAGAGCGCGTAGTTCTGGAACACCATCGCGATGCCGCGATCCTTGGGCTCCAGATCGGTCACGCGCCGGGTATCGATATAGATATCGCCGCTGGTAGTGCGCTCCAGCCCGGCCACCATACGCAGCAGCGTAGATTTGCCGCAGCCGGACGGGCCGACCATCACGATGAATTCACCGTCCGCCACGTCGAGGTCGATCTGTTTGATCACCGGCGTTTTACCGTCGTAAGACTTGGTGACCGCCTGTAGTTTTAATCCTGCCATCGTCGTTATTTCTCGCTATCAACCAGACCGCGCACAAACCAGCGCTGCATCAGAAGCACCACCGCCAGCGGTGGCAATAAAGTTAGAATCATCGCCGCCATCACCTGGTTCCACTGGGTCGGCGCGCCGGAAGTGGAGATCATGCTCTTGATGCCCGCCACCGCGGTGCCCATCGAAGCGTCGCTGGTGATCAGGATCGGCCACAGATATTGGTTCCAACCGTAGATAAAGGTGATGACAAACAGCGCCGCCAGATTGGTTTTCGACAGCGGCAGCACGATGTCCCAGAAGAAACGCATCGGCCCGGCGCCGTCGATGCGCGCCGCCTCCAGCAGCTCATCCGGCAGCGTCATGAAGAACTGGCGCAGCAGGAAGGTCGCGGTGGCCGAGGCCATCAGCGGCAGCGTCAGGCCGGTGTAGCTGTCCAGCAGGTTGAGGTTGGAGATCACCTCCACCGTCGGGAAAATGCGCACTTCCACCGGCAACATCAGGGTGAGGAAAATCAGCCAGAAAAACAGGCTGCGCAGCGGGAAACGGAAATACACGATGGCGTAAGCCGACAGTACCGACACCGCGATTTTGCCGCAGGTGATCGCCAACGCCATGATCACGCTGTTGAGCAGCAGCAGCGAGAACGGCACCTTGAGGTTGCCCACGCCGCCCTGCCAGATATTGCGAATGTTCTCCCACAGGTGGCCGCCGGGCACCAGCGTCATCGGCACCTGAAACACCTGTTTGTCATCCAGCGTGGCGGCGACAAAGGCCACGTACAGCGGGAACAGCACCACCAGCACGCCGATAACCAGCATCACATGGCTGAAGATGTCCAGCCCGCGTCGATTCTCAATCATTGATAGCGCACCTTACGTTCAACGAAGCGGAACTGGATCACCGTCAGGCCGATCACCAACAGCATCAGGATCACCGACTGTGCGGCGGAGCTGGAGAGGTCCAGCCCGGCGAAGCCTTCGCGGTAGATCTTGTAGATCAACGTGGTGGTGGACTGCACCGGCCCGCCGCCGGTGGCGGCGTCGATCACCGGGAAGGTATCGAAGAAGGCGTACACCAGATTGACCACCAGCAGGAAGAAGCTCACCGGCGCGATCAGCGGCAGCACCAGATGGAAGAAGCGCCGCACCGGGCCGGCGCCGTCGATGGCTGCCGCTTCCACCAGCGAACGCGGGATAGACTGCAGCGCCGCGAGGAAAAACAGGAAGTTATAGCTTATCTGCTGCCATACCGAGGCCAGCACCACCAGGAACATCGCCTGGCCGCTGTTTTGCGCATGGTTCCAGTTATAGCCCAGCCCGTTGAGGAAATGGGTGATCAGCCCCAGGCCGGGGTTGAACAGAAAGATCCACAATACCGCCGCCACCGCCGGCGCCACCGCGTAGGGCAGGATCATCAGCGTGCGATAGAGGCGGCTGCCGCGCAGCACGTAGTCCACCAGCGCGGCGAAGAACAGCGAAACCGCCAGCCCGATGCCCGCCACCAGGAAGCTGAAGATCAGCGTGGTGTAGAACGAGTCGAGGTAGTAAGGATCCTGGAACAGCTGTTTAAAGTTATCCAGCCCGACAAACTGGCTGGATAGGCCGAACGGATCGAGGCTCTGCACCGAATACCACAGCGCTTCGCCGGCGGGCCATAAAAAGAAGACGGCGGTAATCAGCAGCTGCGGCAGCACCAACGCATAGGGCAACCAGCTGCAGCCGAAACCGGGACGGGAAGATGACATAGCAGTTAAACCATTGATCGGGTAAGGAAGGATCGGCGTGAAGATGCGAGCCCGGTCTGTCGGGCTCGCGACGCAGGGTTACTTGGTCGATGCTTCGAAGCGGCGCAGCAGCACGTCACCGCGCTGTACGGCGGCGTCCAACGCCTGCTGTGGCGTTTTCTTGCCGGTCCACACGCCTTCCAGCTCCTCATCCACCACGCTGCGGATCTGCGGCATGTTGCCCAGGCGCAGGCCCTTGGTGAACGCCAACGGCGGCTTGTTCAGCATCTGGCGAGTGGCGACGTCGGCACCCGGGTTCTTGTCGTAGAAGCCCTGCTGCTTGGTCAGATCGTAAGCCGCGGTGGTGATCGGCAGATAGCCGGTCTTCTGGTGCCATTCGGCGGCGATTTCCGGCTGCGCCAGGTACTGCAGGAACTCGGCCACGCCCTTGTAGGTGGCGGCGTCTTTGCCGTTCATCACCCACAGACTGGCCCCGCCGATGATGGCGTTCTGCGGCGCGTTTTTCGCGTCGGCGTCGTACGGCATCATGCCGACGCCGTAGTTGAATTTGGCGTAGTGCTTGATGTCCGCCAGCGAACCGGAAGAGGCGGTGGTGATGGCGCAGTCGCCGTTATAGAACTTCTCGGTGGATTCGTCTTTGCGGCCAAAGTAGGTAAAGTCGCCCTTCTTGTTCATCGCCTCCAGCAGCGCGATGTGCTTGACCTGCAGCGGTTGGTTGAACTCCAGCTTGGCGTTGGTGCCGCCGAAACCGTTGTTTTCACTGGCGAACGGCACGCCGTGCCAAGCGCTGAAGTTCTCCAGCTGGATCCAACCCTGCCAGCCGCTGGCGTAGCCGCACTTCATGCCGGCCTCACGCAGCTTGGCGGTATCCGCCGCCAGCTCCTGCCAGGTTTTCGGCGGCTGGTCCGGGTTTAGGCCGGCCTTTTTGAAGGCATCTTTGTTGTAGTACAGCACCGGCGTGGAGCTGTTGAACGGCTGCGACAGCAGATGTCCGCTCTTGTTGTCGGTGTAATAGCCGGCCACCGTCGGCACGAACACCGACTCGTCGAAGTTGATGCCGGCCTCTTTAAACACTTCATAGACCGGTTTGATGGCTTTGCTGGCCATCATGGTGGCGGTGCCCACCTCGTAAACCTGCAGGATCGCCGGCGCCTTGCCGGAGCGGTAAGCAGCGATGCCCGCCGCCAGGCTCTGTTCGTAGTTGCCTTTATAAACCGGCACAATCTTGACGTCGCTGTGCGACTGATTGAAGCGATCCGCCAGGGAATCCACTTCCTTACCCAGTTCACCTTCCATTGAATGCCAGAACGGGATTTCTGTCGCCGCCAGCGCCTGAGTGCTGACCGCCAGGGTCAACGCGACGCACAGCGTGGTTTTGCGAATAGCGTAGGTGAGCATGCCTAACTCCTGAAAAAGCTGGTGTAAAAGCGCGTGAGCGAAAAGAATCAGTTTTTTGTTCGGAAGCTAACATGCCATGCGCGGATGACAGAAAAATAACCGTTATATGACAGCCACATGACGGCAAGGTGAAGTGAAGATGGCGGTTTGATGTCGGCGGCGGGCATGGGCTCCGCCGCCGCGAGGATTACAGCGAACGGCGCAGGCGCGCCGCCGCTTCTTGCATCTGCTGCTCGGTGGCGGTGGCGAACGACAGGCGGAAGGTTGAACGATCCGGGTTGTCGGAGAAGAAGTATTCCCCCGGCACGAACACCACACCCTGCTGCAAGGTCGTGTTCAGCCATTCGGTGGCGTTGAACGGCTGGCGGAAGCGCGCCCACAGGAACATGCCGCCCTTCGGCTTATCGAAGGTGATGTAGTCGCCCAGCTCCTGCTCCACCAAACCGGCCAGGATCTCGCCCTTTTGCTTGTAAGCGGCGCGGATCTTGTCGATCTGCGCCGGCAGGCGATCCAGGCCGAGATAGCATTCGACGATGCTCTGCGACAACGCGCTGGCGTGCAGATCCGCCGCCTGTTTGATGATCGCCACTTTGTGCAGCAGGAACGGCGGCAGGATCGCCCAGCCCAAGCGCAGGCCCGGCGCCAGGATCTTGGAGAAGGTCGAGGTATAGATGATGTGGTCAGTGTTGCCCAGCACCTGCTGTGACACCTGATGCAGCGTCGGGTGGCGCTCTTCGGTGAAACGCAATTCGCCGTACGGATCGTCTTCGATGATCAGGAAGTTATGTTCAGCAGCCAGCTTCACCAGCAGTTCACGGCGCGCGGCGCTGAGGGTGATGCCGCTGGGGTTGCCGAAGTTCGGCACCACGTACACGCCCTTGATGCGCTGGGTTTTCAGCAGCTCGGCCAGCTCTTCCACCACCATGCCGTCGCTGTCGGACGAGACCGACATGATGTTGGCCTCCGCCAGCTCCAGCGTTTGCAGCGCCGCCAGGTAGGTCGGGCGCTCCACCACGAACACATCGCCTGGGTTGACGATGGCGCGCATCACCAAATCCAGAGCCTGCTGAGAGCCGGCGGTGACCATTACCTCTTCCGCGCCAGCGGTGACGCCGCGCTCGGCGCACAGCGCGCAAATACGCTCACGCAGCAGCGGGCTGCCTTCGGTCAGGCCATACTGGAACGCGCTTTTCGGCTGTTCGGTGATCGCCTGCTGGGTGGCGATGCTCAATCCTTCGAAATCGAACAGCGCATCAGAGGGGATGCCGCCCGCCAGCGAAATGACGTGTTCCATCTTGCTGTGCTTAAGCAATTCACGGATGGCCGAACTTTTTACGTTAACGATGCGCTGCGCGAGTAACCCTTCTGTCTTCATTTCTTCTTCTCGTACCTGATTATTTTAATTCGTAGGGGGGCGGATTAACCGCCCAGATACGCCGACCTCACTGCTTCGTTGGCTAACAATGCAGCCCCCGTATCTTCCAACACCACGCGGCCGTTTTCCAGCACATAACCGCGGTCCGCCAATTTCAGCGCCTGATTGGCGTTTTGCTCCACCAGGAAGATGGTCATGCCCTCTTCCCGCAGTTGCTGAATGATGTCGAAAATCTGCTGGATAATGATCGGCGCCAGCCCCAGCGAGGGCTCGTCGAGCAGCAGCAACTTCGGCTGACTCATCAGCGCGCGGCCGATGGCCAACATCTGCTGTTCGCCGCCGGACATGGTGCCGGCACGCTGGCTTCGGCGCTCCAGCAGGCGCGGGAACAGCGTGAACACCCGTTCAATGCGCTGTTGATACTGCTGGCGATCGGCGAAGAAGCCGCCCATCGCCAGGTTTTCTTCCACCGTCATGCGCGAGAAGACGCGCCGCCCTTCCGGCACGATCGCCACCGCTTCGCGCATGATGCGCGAGGTTTGCCACTGGGTGATGTCCTGGTCCTGAAAGACGATGCTGCCTTCGCTGGCGCGCGGTTCGCCGCACAAGGTGCCGAGCAACGTGGTTTTACCGGCGCCGTTGGCGCCGATTAACGTCACGATTTCGCCCTGACTTATCGTGAGACTGACCTGATGCAGCGCCTGAATTTTGCCGTAATGGGCGGATACCTGATTGAATGACAACATATTATTCTTCGCCCAAATAAGCCCGGATCACGTCCGGGTTGTTGCGGATCTCCGCCGGTGTGCCCTGCGCCAGCGGCGTGCCCTGATTCACCACGTAAATGCGGTCGGAAATGCCCATCACCAGCTTCATGTCGTGCTCGATCAGCAACACCGAGACCTTATGCCGATCGCGCAGCTCGACGATCAGGTGATCCAGCTCGTCGGTCTCTTTCGGGTTGAGGCCGGCGGCCGGTTCGTCCAGCATCAGCAGCTCCGGCCGGGTCACCATGCAGCGGGCGATCTCCAGCCGCCGCTGCTGCCCGTAGGCCAGGTTGCCCGCCGAACGGTTGGCCATCTCCAGCAGGCCGACGCGCTCCAGCCACTCCGCCGCACGCGCCAGCGCCTCAGCTTCGGCGCGGCGGAAGGCCGGAGTTTTCAGCAGCCCGGCGAACACGCCGCTTTTCAGGTGCTGATGCTGCGCCACCAGCAGGTTCTCAATCACCGTCATTTCACGGAACAGCCGCACATGCTGGAAGGTGCGCACCACGCCCATGCGGGCGATGGCCTGCCCCGCCAACCCTTCCAGGTGGCGATCGCGCAATTTGATGGTGCCGCCGGTCGGGCGGTAAAAACCGGTCAGGCAGTTGAACACCGTGGTCTTACCGGCGCCGTTGGGGCCGATCAGCGACACGATTTCGCCTTCGTTCAGCGTCAGCGCCACATTGTTGACCGCCAGTAGCCCGCCGAAACGCATCGACAGGCCCTCTACCTGCAGTAAAGGTTGAACGCTCATGCCTGTTCCCCCTTGCCCGCGTGAATGTCCGCCGCCTGCAGCTTCAACTGCGGCCGTTTCATCGGCAACAGCCCCTGCGGCCGCCAAATCATCATCAGCACCATCAGCGCACCCAGCAGCAACATGCTGTACTCATTCAGATCGCGCATCAGCTCGCGCGACACCACCAGCAGGATTGCCGCCAGAATGACCGCGAACTGCGAGCCCATACCCCCCAGTACGACGATCGCCAACACGAAGGCCGACTCGACGAAGGTGAAGGATTCCGGGCTGACGAACCCCTGGCGCGCGGCAAACAGCGTGCCGGCAAACCCGGCGAAAGCGGCGCTGATGGTAAAGGCGGTCAGCTTGATGCGCGTCGGGCTGAGGCCCAGCGAGCGGCAGGCGATCTCGTCTTCGCGCAGCGCTTCCCAGGCGCGCCCGAGCGGCATGCGCAGCAGGCGGTTGATGACGAACAGCGTCAGCACCACCAGCAGCAGCGCCACCAGGTACAGGAATACGATGCGATCGCTCGGATCGTATTTCAGGCCGAAGAAGTTATGGAAGGTATCCCAGCCGCCGTCGCGCAGGCTGCGGTTGAACTCCAGGCCGAAGAAGGTCGGTTTCGGGATCTGGCTGATGCCGTTCGGCCCGCCGGTGATCTCGGTATTGTTCAGCAGCAGGATGCGCACGATCTCACCGAAGCCGAGCGTCACGATCGCCAGATAGTCGCCGCGCAGCCGCAGCACCGGGAAACCGAGCAGGAAGCCGAAGGCGGCGGTGACGATACCCGCCAACGGCAGGCTCTCCCAGAAGCCGAGGCCGTAATAGTGATTCAGCAGCGCGTAGGTGTAGGCGCCGATGGCGTAGAAACCGCCGTAGCCGAGCACCAGCAGACCGGACAAGCCCACCACCACGTTGAGGCCGAGGCCCAGCATCACGTAGATCAGCGTCAGGGTGGCGATATCCACCGTGCCGCGCGAGACCAGGAACGGCCAGGCGACCGCCGCGACGATGAGCAAAGCCGCCAGCAGCTTTTGCCGCGGCGTGGTGCCGTCGAAGCTCGGCAGCACGAACGCCGGGCCGGAGACTTTTTTCAATCCCTGCTGCAGCAGCGGGCGCAACAGCTGGAAGAAAAAGACGATGACGCAGCCGATGCCGATCCACATCCAGCGCACTTCCGCCGCGCCGTGCACCACCAGCTTGGTGCCGTCCAGGCTGAGCTGCATGCCCATCAGGAACGACGCCATCACGAACAGCACCGCCGTGGCGATCAGCGCATTGAGCAGATTGAGTTTCATACTTTCTCAACCTCCGGACGCCCGAGGATGCCGGTCGGCATGATCAGCAGCACCACGATCAGCAGCGCGAACGACACCACGTCTTTGTATTCGGTGCTCAGGTAGGCAGAGGTCAGCGCTTCCGCCACGCCCAGTACCAGGCCGCCAATCATCGCACCGGGAATGCTGCCGATGCCGCCCAGAACCGCGGCGGTGAAGGCTTTCATACCGGCCATAAACCCGATGTAAGGGTTGATGACGCCGTAGAACTGGCCGAGCAACACCCCGGCCACCGCCGCCATCACCGCTCCGATAACGAAGGTCAGCGAGATCACCCGGTCGGTGTTGATGCCCAGCAGGCTGGCCATCTTCAGATCTTCCGCACAGGCGCGGCAGGCGCGGCCCATGCGTGAATAGCGGATAAACAGCGTCAGCGCCAGCATCGCCAGGAAGGTCACGAGCCAGATGGTCAGCTGCATGGTGCTGATGGTGGCGGCGAAGCCGTTGCTTTCTCCCAGCACCCACTGGCCGGTCACTAGGCTAGGCAGCGCCAGATCGCGTGAGCCCTGCGTCAGGCTGACGTAGTTTTGCAGGAATATCGACATGCCGATGGCCGAGATCAGCGCAATCAGGCGCTTGGAGTTGCGCACCGGCTTGTAGGCCACCCGTTCGATGCTCCAGCCGTAGGCACTGGCGATAACGATCGAGACCAGGAACGCGGCGCCGATCAGCAGCCAACTGACGTCGATGCCGAGCATCATCAGGGCGGCGATAACGATAAAGGAGACATAGCTGCCGATCATGTACACCTCGCCGTGGGCGAAGTTGATCATGCCGATGATGCCGTAAACCATGGTGTAACCGATGGCGATCAATGCATAGGTGCTGCCCAACGTTAAACCGTTGAACATCTGCTGCAGAAAATAGAGGAGTTGCTCTGACATACTCTGAACCCTTGGCTGCGAAACCCGCCGGCGCAGAACCGGCGGGTAAAGGGAGACGGGGCCGGCAAGCCGGCCCGCCGGGCGCAACAAGCCGCGCCCCACCCTAATCATTATGGCTTATTTGATCGGTGTGGACGTGCCGTTGGCATGCCATTCGAACACGCCGAACTCGAAGCCTTTCAGATCGCCCTTGTCATCCCAGGTCAGCGGCCCCATCACGGTCTCCACCGGCTTGCCGGTTTTCAGATCCTTGACGATGTCCGCCGGCTCCTGGCTGCCGCTGCGCTCCATGCCGGTGGTCAGCGACTGCAGCGCAGCATAGGTGGTCCAGACGAACGGGCCGGTCGGATCCAGCTTCTTGGCTTTCAGCGCATCGACGATCGGCTGGTTGGCAGGCACCTGATCGTAGCGTTTCGGCAGCGTCACCAGCATGCCTTCCGAGGCGGCGCCGGCGATGTTGGACAGCGAGGAGTTGCCCACGCCTTCCGGCCCCATGAAGCGAGTGGTCAACCCGGCCTGCTTGGCCTGACGCAGGATCTGCCCCATTTCCGGGTAGTAACCGCCGAAGTACACGAAGTCGATATTTTCTTTCTTCAGGCGCGCCACCAAGGTGGAGAAGTCTTTGTCGCCGGCGGTGATGCCTTCGAACATCGCCACTTCGGTGCCCTGTTTTTTCAGGCTGTCGCGCACCGAGCGCGCCAGGCCTTCGCCGTATTGCTGCTTGTCGTGCACCACGGCGATGCGCTTCGGCTTGATGTCGCTGAGGATGTATTTGGCGGCGGTCGGGCCCTGATCCGAATCCAGGCCGGTGGTGCGGAGGATCATCTTGTAGCCACGGGTAGTCAGATCCGCGTTGGTGGCCGCCGGGGTAATCATGATCACGCCTTCGTCTTCATAGATATCGGACGCCGGCTGGGTGGATGAGGAGCACAGGTGGCCGATCACGTAGCGAATGCCGTCGTTGATCACCTTGTTGGCGACCGCAACTGCCTGTTTCGGGTCGCAGGCGTCGTCGTATTCCACGCCGACCAGCTTGTCGCCCTTGATGCCGCCCTTGGCGTTAATGTCGGCAATCGCCTGGCGCGCGCCGGTAAACTCCATGTCGCCATACTGCGCGACCGGGCCGGACATTGCCCCGACGATCGCCACCTTGATGTCTTTCGCCATGGCCGCCTGGCTCATGGCCATCGCAATACAACCCGCCAGCAGTGCCTTACCTGTTGTTAATTTCATCCGCAAATCCCCATCTGTCGTTGTGAACGTACCTGTTGTGTTTGCCTGCGCCCGATCGTTATTGACCGCTTTTGTTATAAGTAATAATGATTTAGGCGTTTTGTCGGCATTATTTTCTAATAAGACTTTATTTTTCATGCCATTAAACAGGAATTTTCTTCTGCAAATCAACTTCATCTGGCAGAAACAAGCGGTGTAAACAGGATAAAATTCGAATTAAATCTGCGCTCTTTACCTTTAGGCGTAGTGCGTTGTGCTGGTTAACAATCCGTTTACTAACTATTTACTCGGAAAATGCCCCGTGCAAAAAACATATTGCACAGTAATCGTACAGAAAAACTTACACAACGCTCTGCACAAGATCTATTACACTGTCGACATCATTTAGCTGCGCGGAAATTCTGCATGAAACTGACCATCGAGCGCCTAACCGCGCTGTCCCCGCAAGACCTTATCGACCTCGGTAAAATTTGGCCGCACCAGCAGCCGGAACAGTGGCAAGGCTGGCTGAGCGACGACAAGGCGCTGTTTGCCGCCCGCTTCAACGAGCGTCTGCTGGGTGCGGTGAAAATTGCGCTGCAGGACGACCGCGCCGAGCTGCAGGATCTGCTGGTACGCGAAGTGACGCGCCGCCGCGGCGTCGGTCTTTATCTGGTGCAGGATGCACAGCGTCAGCTGCCGCAGGTCGCCCAGTGGCAGCTGTCGACCGCCGGCCTGGCGCCGCGTGAACGTGGGGAAGTCGATAACTTCATGCGCGCCTGCGGCTTCGCACCGCAAGGCGATCTCTGGCAAAAATGAAGCGCCGGCTGGCGGCGCTGGTCTTGATTGCGCTGGGGTTGGCGGCCTGGTTCGCCGGGCGCCAGCAGGCGCTGCGCCTGGCCTCAGGCTGGGATCAGCAGGTTTATGTCTGGCAGCGAGTTTGGACGCCGCAACACGCCGATGCGCTGGCGCACAGCCGCGATCTGTTTACCGGGCTGCGGGTGCTGGCGCTGCAGGTGCATCCACGCGAAGGCTGGCGGGAAATCCCGGCCGATCTCAGCCTGCTGAAGCAGGACGGCCACCCACTCTGGCTGGTAGCCCGCCTCGACGGCCAACTGCCGCAGCTGGATCAAGAGGCCATTATCCAGCGCCTGCTGGCGCTCACCCAGCGCTGGCAGGCGGCCGGGCTGCCCGTCACCGGCATCGAGATCGATCATGATGCCGCCACCGCCCGCCTGCCGGACTACCAACGCTTTCTGCAGCGGCTGCGCCAACGGCTGCCCGCCGCTTTGCAACTCGGCATCACCGCCCTACCGGCCTGGATCGGCTCACCCAACCTGCCCGGCGTACTGCAACAGGCCGACAGTTCCGTCCTGCAGGTGCATGCGGTGCTCTCGCCGCAGCAGGGGCTGTTTGACGGCCCCTTGGCGCTGCGCTGGGTGCGGCAGTACGCTGCCGTCACACCGAAGCCGTTTCGCGTCGCGCTGCCGGCCTACGGCATGGCGCTGCTGGGGTTTGATGCGCAGGGCGCGCAGGTGGAGAGCGAATCCTCGCTGCGCGTGGCGGGCAACGGCCGTGAGCTGACGGTCGCGCCGCAGCAGATCGCCGATTTTCTGCAAACGCTGGCGCAGCAAACGCCGCCCCGGCTGCGCGGCATTATCTGGTTCCGACTGCCGCTGGCGGACGATCGGCGCGCCTGGTCGCTCGCCACGCTGCGAGCAGTGATCGAACGGCGGCCGCTGAATGTCGACTGGCAAGTAAAATTTAGGCCCCAGCCACAGCAAAACGGGCTGTATGACCTGATAATTCATAACAACGGGCCGGTAGATGCCCCGCTGCCGCAAGAGGTGGTCATCCGCGCCGACGACTGCCTGGCGGCGGACGCGGTCGGCAACTACCGGCTGGAATCCGCACCGCAACAGCAACGCTTTATTCGCATCAGCAGCGACCAACTGCGCGCCGGGCAATCCCGGCCGTTGGGTTGGCTGCGCTGCCAACAACTGACGCCAGGAGGCACCCTTGTCACACCTTGATTCGCGCGCGGCACGGAACACCCGCCGCCTTCTTCCGCTGGCCATGCTGATCGGCGCCGCACTGCCGCTGAGCGGCTATGCCTGCGGCCCGGATTTTCCTAACCGGCTGCTGATCGACCGCAACGGTACCCTACTGTATATGCCGGAGGGCAATTTCGCCTTCGAAGCCGGCCGGCTGGTGCCGATGGATAAACAGTTGCCGCACTGGCAAGCTCCGCCGCCGCCGATGCCGCCGAAACCGATGCCGCAATCGCCGGAAACGATCGCGATCGGTAAAATGCGCGCAGCCAAAACGGTGGAAGAGGCTGACGCCGTCAATACGCAGGGGTTGTCCAACGCCGCGCGTCTCTATCAACTGGGCGCCGTCGCTTTCGCCAGCCACGATCCGCGCGCCACAGACTATTTCCAGCAGGTGCTGAAGCTACCGGCCGCCGAGCAGAGCGACTGGGGACTGCGGGCGCAGTATTCGCTTGGCCGCGTCCTGATGGCTGACCACGGTACACCGGTGAATGAATCCGGTGAAGCAGTTCCCGCCGCCGAGCATCCGCCTAAAGCCGAACTTGAACAGGCGCTGACGGCATTCCAGCAGGTGATCGACCGGGTGAAAAGCGGCGCCGCCGATCCCGATCAGTTGGCATTGAGCAGCCTTGGGCAGCAGGCGCGCATCCACCTGTGGCTGGGTGACGTCGCCCCCGCCGCCCACCTCTATGCGCAACAGGCGGCGCAGGGCGATCCGAACGGCGGGCAGTCGCTGCAGTACGTCTCCAGCCTCCTGGTCAACCCCGACCATTTGGACACGCTGAAACAGATTATCGGCGATCCGTTGATCCAGCAGTTGGTGACCATTGAGCTGTTCGCGCGCAGCGGCAACCTGCAAATGGCAGATACCGACGGCAACGGCCGCTCCGCCCAGATCATCAGCCAGATCCTGACGCTGCTGGACGGCTCAGTGAAAAGCGGCTTCGCCGGCAGCGATCGGCTGGCGGCGTTGGCTTACCGTTCGGGGCAGTACCCGATGGCGGCGAGCCTGCTGAAAAACGCCGGCGACAGCGGCCTGGCGTGGTGGCTGCGCGCGAAAATGGCGCTGCGCGACGGCGACGTGAAAGCCGCCACTGCCGCCTACGCCAAGGCGGCAAGCGCGTTCCCCGCCGACGAAAGCTGGGGTGAACAACGCAACGCCGACTTCGTCGCAGAAACCATCGTGCCCGAGTGCCGGGTGGCCGGCGAACAGGCCATCCTGGCGCTGAACCGCGGCGACTATCTGCAGGCGATGGACCTGCTGTATCGCGGCAAAGCGCTCTACTGGGCCGACGTGGCCGACGTGGCGGAGCGGGTGCTGACCGTCGATGAGTTGAAAGGCTTTGTCGATAAGCACGCCCCGGCGCCGACGACGCCGCTCAAGCCGGTTAATCCGGACGACTACGGCGGCCAGCAGATCACGCCGGAAGTGCAGCTGCGCGAACTGCTGGCGCGGCGGCTGATGCGCGTCGGACGAGCGCCGGAAGCGCTGGCCTATTTCGATATCCCCAACTACCGGCAAGCGGCGCAGCAGTTCGCCGACGAACTGAAGGCCGCCAAGGACAAATCCGCCGCGCCGCTGACGCGCGCGCAGGCTTACTATCGCGCCGCCAACCTGCTGCGCGCCCAGGGGCTGGAGTTTACCGGGTATGAGATGACGCCGGATTACGCCATCTATGGCGCCGGCTATTCCTATCTGGGGGATGCGTTCGATACTCGCGAGCTAAAGCATAAAAGCTGGATCGACAGCGCAGAAGCGGCGCGCGCCAAGGCGGCGCTACCGGAGGAAGACAACCGTTTCCTGCACTATCGCTGGCAGGCGGTGGGGCTGGCGCAACAGGCGGCCGATCTGCTGCCGCCGAAGAGCCAGGCCTATGCCGCCGTGTTGTGTAACGCTGCCAGCTGGGTTATCAAGCGTGATGCCAAAACCGGCCGTGCGCTTTATCAGCGCTATATCAACACCGGCACCCGTTATCCGTGGGCGGCGAAATTCGGCTACGGCTGCCCGGCGCCGGACTTCACCGCCGTGGCGCCATAACGCCGAATTTCAGGCACTAAAAAGCCCGGCTTGCCGGGCTTTTTTTATCGAATCTCGCATCGACTCAGGCTTCGATCGCCATTTTGAGTTTCTTCATGGCGTTCTTTTCCAGCTGACGCACGCGTTCGGCGGAAACGCCGTACTGATCGGCCAGCTCCTGCAGCGTCGATTTGTTGTCATCATCCAGCCAACGGGCGCGGATGATATGCTGGCTGCGCTCGTCCAGACCTTCCAGCGCATAGGCCAGTTTGTCTGCGGCGTTGCTTTCCCAGTTATCTTCCTCGATGCCTTCGGCGAAGTCCGAGCTTTTGTCCTGCAGGTACAGCACCGGCGCCATCGACTGGCCATCGCGGGCCTCGTCGTCCGGAGTCGGATCGAACGTCATGTCCTGCGCCGCCATGCGCGATTCCATCTCGCGCACGTCTTTGCTGGTTACGCCCAGCTCGCGGGCCACCAGTTCCACTTCGTCCTGGTTGAACCAGCCCAAACGCTGTTTGGTTTTGCGCAGGTTAAAGAACAGCTTGCGCTGCGCTTTGGTGGTCGCCACTTTCACGATGCGCCAGTTGCGCAATACGTACTCGTGGATTTCCGCCTTAATCCAATGCACCGCAAAGGAAACCAGACGCACGCCGACTTCAGGGTTGAAGCGGCGAACGGCTTTCATCAGGCCGATATTGCCTTCCTGAATCAGATCCGCCTGTGGCAGACCATAGCCTGAATAGTTGCGGGCAATATGAGCGACAAAGCGCAGGTGAGACAGGATGAGCTGCTTAGCGGCATCCAGATCGCCCTGATAATGCAGCCGTTCAGCCAGCTCCCGCTCTTCCTCTGCCGTCAGCATCGGATAGGCGTTGGCTGCCCGGATATAGGCTTCCAAGCTACCTTGGGGTACTAAGGCTAAAGTTTGCATTTCTTTGGTCATTCAAACCCTCTCTATGAGAATACAAAATCATGCAGGTGATTATTACAGCGGGGAAATGATTGATTCTACGGCAGTTGCTGAAGCAAAAGCGGTTCCACACGCCGGGCACCTTAACATTTGCTGCAATTTTTGACCGTACTCCGCCCTATAAGTTCACCCTTTTTTGCAAGCATTGTTGCTGACAATACGTGACGAGGGTGCAGGCCGATAGGGAATTTGTGCGCTAAGAAGAGAGGGATGGTGCTGACTTCGCTTGAGGTCACTCTTCTCCCGCAACGCGATCAAAAGCAGCAGGAGAAGAGTATACCAAAAAAATCTTACTGTGGTGTAAATCGGCGTAAATGTTGCACCGTCGCCAGCCAGGCGGCGATCCAGCCGATCATCGCGGAGATGATCAGCAGCAACAGCGCCTCATCCCAGCCCAGCCCGTGCAGGGTGAAGGTGGTGCCGAATACCTTGGCGACCCCGACGACCACCGACTCCAGCTGCCACACCAGCGCGCCGGAGAGCACCAGCGACAGCAGCGCGCCGGCAAAGCCCAGCATCGCCCCGCCGTTGAGGAACGGCCGCAGAATAAAGCCGTCGGTGGCGCCGATCAGCTTCATCACGTTGATGGTGTCGCGACGGCTGAAGATGCTCAGACGCACGCTGTTGCCGATCACCAGGAACACTGCCACGATCATCAGCACGCCGATGATCGCCGCGATCTGGCCCGCCAGCCCGGTCAGCGCCGCCAGGCGGGCAAACCAGCTGTCATCCATACGCACTTCTTCCACGCCCTGCACCGCCGCTACGCGATCGCGCAGGGTGTTGAGGGTGTCCGAACTCTGGAAGCTCATCTTCGGCGTGACGATCGCCACCGCCGGCAACGGGTTCTCTTCCAGCATGTCCAGCGCGCCGCCAAAGCCCGACCAGTTACGGAACTCGCCGCGCGCTTCTTCACGCGACAGGTAGTTCACCTTCTCCACGCCGGCTTCCGCCTTGATGGCGTCGAGCACTTTCAGCGCCGCGTCGTCATCGAGCGATTTATCCAGGTAGACCGTCAGTTGCGGCGTCGGGTACCACTGGCTGGCCGCGGTGCTGACGTTTTTCCACACGATGTAGCACACGCTCGGCAGCGTCAGGGAGATGGCGATCACCATCACCGTCAGCAGCGTCGCCAACGGCTGGCGCAGCATGTCTTTGATGGCGTTCATCCAGGCGTAACGCCACTGTTCGCGCCAGCCGCCGCGCAGCGCCTTGCTCTTGGCGGTTTTTGCGTTATTGGCCATGGTGAGCGCCCCCCTGCATGCGGCCCTGGCTCAGCGTCAGGATGCGGTAATTGCGACGGGCGATAAGCCCGGTGTCGTGCGTCGCCATCAGTACGGTCACGCCGACGCGGTTGAATTCTTCAAACAGGCGCAGAATGCCTTCCGACAGCGCATCATCCAGGTTACCGGTCGGTTCATCCGCCAGCAGCACCGCCGGCTTGTTCACCACCGCACGGGCGATGCCCACGCGCTGCTGCTCACCGCCGGACAGCTGAATCGGGAAGTTTTTAGCTTTATCCAGCAAACCGACTTTGTCCAACGCGGCGGAAACGCGGCGGCGGATATCTTCGGTGCTGGCGCCGGCGATGATCAGCGGCATCGCCACGTTGTCATACACCGTGCGATCCAGCAGCAGGTGGTGATCCTGGAAGATCATGCCGATCTGCCGACGCAGGAACGGCACCTCGCGGTTTTTCAAACGGCTGATGTCGTGCCCGCCAAACCAGATGTGGCCGGCGCTGGGCCGTTCGATACCGCAAATCAGTTTCAGCAGGGTACTTTTCCCCGCGCCGGAATGGCCGGTCAGAAACGCCATTTCCGCCGGGCGCAGATGGAAATCAACCCCCTGCAGCGCTTGCCGTCCGCCCAGATAAGCTTTACTGACCTGTTCAAAGCGAATCATCCGTATTAATCCTCTCGGGCAAAAAGTGCCTCAATAAAATCGTCAGCCTTAAACGGCCGCAAATCTTCGATGCCTTCCCCGACGCCGATATAGCGGATCGGGATACCGAACTGATCGGCGATGGCGAAGATCACCCCGCCCTTGGCGGTACCGTCCAGTTTAGTCAGCGTGATGCCGGTTAAGCCCACGGCCTCATTAAATAATTTCGCCTGACTGACCGCATTCTGGCCGGTGCTGGCATCGAGCGTCAGCATAACCTCATGGGGGGCCTGGTCGTCCAGTTTTTTCATGACGCGGACGATCTTCTTCAGCTCTTCCATCAGATGCGATTTATTCTGCAGACGGCCGGCGGTATCGGCGATCAACACATCGATGCCGCGCGCCTTGGCGGCCTGCACCGCATCGAAGATCACCGAAGCGGAATCCGCGCCGGTATGCTGCGCCACCACCGGAATGCGGTTGCGTTCGCCCCACACCTGCAGCTGCTCCACCGCGGCGGCGCGGAAGGTATCCCCCGCCGCCAGCATCACCGACTTGCCTTCCGCCTGGAACTGACGCGCCAGCTTGCCGATGGTGGTGGTTTTACCCACGCCGTTCACGCCGACCATCAGGATGACATACGGGGTTTTACCGCTGACATCCAGCGGCTGATCGACCTTGGCCAGAATTTCGGACATTTCCTCCTTCAGCTTGCCGTACAGCGCTTCAGCGTCTTTCAGCTGCTTGCGGCTGGCGTGCTGAGTCAGGGAGGTGATGATCTTGCGCGTGGTCTCCACGCCGACGTCGGCGATCAGTAGCTGTTCTTCCAGCTCGTCGAACAGGTCGTCGTCGATCTTTTTACCGCGGAACAGCCCCATAAAGCCGGAACCGAGGTTTTGCTTGGTCTTCAGCAGGCTGCGTTTCAGGCGAGCGAAGAAGCCTTCTTTGGTCGGGCGTTCCTGCTCTTGCGCAGCGGCCGGCACCACAGGTTCAAGCGGCGCTTCTTCCGGCTCCGGTTCAGGTTCGACGATTGGCTCGGGTTCAACGACCGGCTCAGGTTCGACGATTGGCTCGGGTTCAACCACCGGCTCGGGCTCAACCACTGGCTCGGGTTCAACGACCGGCTCAGGTTCGACCACCGGCTCGGGTTCAACCACCGGCTCAGGCTCGACCACCGGCTCAGGTTCGACGACCGGCTCGGACTCAACCACCGGCTCAGGCTCAACCACCGGCTCAGGTTCGACGACCGGCTCAGGCTCGACGACCGGCTCAGGTTCGACGACCGGCTCAGGTTCAACCACCGGTTGCTGCTGCGCCACCACTTGCTCGGTGACGCTGACGATCTCTTCAGCCAACGCTTGCGGCGCCGCCGGATGTTCAGCCGCCGCCGGCAGGTTTTCCGCGATTTGCTCGCCGGCCTGACCGTTATCCCACTCCCCCGGGGTGTCGACGGAGGCGGCAGGTTCAGATTCCTGGGCGGGGAGCTTGTCATCCAGCTTGGCGGCGGCCGGTTCAGCCGGCGTCTCCGCGGCCTGAGGTTCCGCCTGCTCTACCGGCTGCTCAGGTTGCTGTTGCTCTTCTTCCTTTTCCTTCTGGCCAAAGCCCAGCCAGGAGAAAAACCCACGTTTCTTATCTTTTGCCATGTTATGACTCTACTCCGTACCGAAGGCTCGCTTACCCTACATACCTGAAGGATATATGCTGACAATAATCCGCCGAGTCTATCACTTTCCCTCGCGCAGCAACACGCATCCGGCATGCTTTCCGGTGTGAAATCAGACAACAACGTTTTACCGTTCCCCCCGACGCCCGTCACCGGTAGAATAGGGACAACTTTTCGTTAACCTCTGCGGCCCCGCGCCGCAAAAGAAATCAAACAACGCTTATGACAAGACTCTCGCCACGGGCCGCGGCCAAAAAGCCGCCCCAGGCCGCAGCCGGACAGATCCGCATCATCGGCGGCCAATGGCGCGGCCGCAAACTCCCGGTGCCAAACAGCCCGGGGCTGCGCCCCACCACCGATCGGGTGCGTGAAACCCTGTTCAACTGGCTGGCGCCGGTGATTCAGGGCGCGCGCTGCCTGGACTGCTTCGCCGGCAGTGGCGCACTAGGGCTGGAAGCGCTATCGCGCTATGCCGGCAGCGCCACGCTGCTGGAATTCGAACGGCCGGTGGCTCAGCAACTGGAAAAAAATCTGGCGCTGCTGCAGGGCAAAGGGGTGGTTATCAACACCAACGCGCTGAGCTGGCTGGCGGGCGACGGTCAACCGTTTGACGTGGTGTTCCTCGATCCGCCGTTTCGCAAAGGCCTGCTGGCGGAGACCGTCTTGTTGCTGGAGCAGCGTGGCTGGCTGGCCGACGAGGCATGGATCTATGTAGAAGCCGAGGCGGAAAGCGCCGCGGCGGACGTGCCTGCCAGCTGGCAGTTGCACCGGGAGAAGGTCGCCGGTCAGGTGGCTTATCGCCTTTATCTTCGTTCGAAAGAGAAAACCGACCATGCTGATTAATCTGGGCCGCCTGCTGATGCTGTGCGTATGGGGCTTCCTGCTCTCTAACCTGTTCCATCCGTTTCCCAAGCCGCTGAAGTATTTCATCGACGTGGCGCTGTTTTTTATGGTGGTGATGCACGGCCTGCAGCTGGTGCTGTTGAAATCCACCCAGCCGAAGGATCAGCCGATCAGCTACTGGCAAGAGGCCAAGATCTTTATCTTTGGCGTGTTTGAGCTGCTGGCCTGGCAAAAGAAACAGCCGCCCATCAAGAAAAAGTGACCGCTACGGCTGAACGGTGAACGAGACGAAGCGCGTGCCCTGCATGTTTAACGTGCCGTGCGCGCCTTTTTCTATCGGGTTGTACTGCCATTGCTTCAGCCGCAGCGTAATGTCTTCACCGCCCTGGTTCGGGCTGAACACCACCTCGTAATACATCGGCTCGTTGACCAACGGCTCGCGCTGCGGCGCACGGGTCTTGGCGACCGGGAAGCTCCGCTTGTCGCTCACCGTCACCTGCAGACTGCGCATCGGCGCACGATCGTTTTCCGCCTCCTGCTGGCGCTGTTTGAAGTAGCGTTGCGTGGCCAGCACGGCGATCAACGCAATGACGGCGACAAAAAATAACGGTGGCTTACTCATCGGTTTCCCATTTCCTTCACGGCCAAATCGGCGTAAACATAGCATTCTCAAGAAAGCATTGTCGATCGTCGGCAGGCTACCTACACTGAAATAAGAAGTGACATGGGTGACAGTTTGGAGCCGGTGGTTGCGGCTCCCTCCTACATAAGGATGACATCAATGAGTTGGCCGTTCCTTGCCGTATTCTTTTCCGGTTGGCTGTTCGTCGACGCCTCTTACCGCGGGCCGCGCTGGCAGCGTTGGGTGTTCAAACCCGTCACGCTGTTGCTGCTGTTGCTGCTTGCCTGGCAGGCGCCGGTGCTCAGCGCGGCGGGTTATCTGATCGTACTCGGCCTGCTGGCGACGCTGATCGGCGATGCGCTGCTCCTGCTGCCGCGCGAGCGAGTGCTGTACGCCATCGGCGCCTTTTTCCTGTCCCACTTGCTGTACACCCTGAGTTTCGCCAGCCAGATGACGTTCAGTCTGTTCTGGCCGCTGCCGCTGGCGCTGCTGGCGATCGGTGCATTGCTGCTGGCCACCCTTTGGACCCGGCTGGAAGAGATGCGCTGGCCAATCGTCACCTACGTGGCGATGACGCTGCTGATGGTCTGGCTGGCAGGCGAGCAATATTTCCTGCGCAGCACCGATTTCGGCTTCTCGCTGCTGGCCGGCACCTCGCTGCTGCTGCTGGCCAACGTGGTTTGGCTGCTCAACCGTTACCGCTTCACCTTCCGCGCGGCGGACGCCATCGTGGCTTTCTGTTACTTTTCCGGCCACTTCCTGATCGTGCGTTCGCTCTACCTGTAGAGACCTGCCGCGGGTTCGGCGCGCCGAACCCGTTTCTTCATCAAGCCAGCGCTTTCAACGTCAGGGCATCACCCGCACCCAGCTGATTGCGGTACAGATCGCCGTCGCGCGAGAAGAACGCCAGCGTGCTGCCATCCGCCTGCAGCAGGGCGATGCCGTCCGGCGCCGGGCGCCAGCCCACCACCTCGGCCGCAAATACGCTTTGCAGACAACGCTGCCGATCCACCAGCTGGTAGCCGTTGGTCTCGCTTTGCTCATTGGCCAGAAACTCGATTTGGCATTGCCTTTCGCTGTCGGCTACCTGCCATTGCCCCGCCAGCGACTGCGCGGTCGGCAGCGCCAGACTGCCGGCCATCACCGCACTCGTCACCATCATGCCTCCCGCCGCCAGGGCGGCGCGCGTTAAAGTACCTTTCATACCGGCTCCCACATCACGCCCGGCCGAGACTGCGCCGGGCGCTCCGTTGCTGCGTTACACGATAAAGTCAGTGGCGACGTCTACCTGACCGACGATTTTCACCAGGAAGTCCGGCGCCTGATGACCCCCGATGTTCACCGACAAATCGGTCACGTTGTTGGACGCGTTGTAGCTCAGCAGCGCTTCACCGGCCGCGCCGCTGAAGTGATCGACGAAGTGAATGAAGTCGCTGCTCTGCGCCTCTTTGTTGAAGAACGACAGATCAATCTTGTCGATCCCTTTCTGGAAGTCGCGGATCCAGTCTGAAGCGCCCGGTGCGGAATCGCTGGCGGCAGAGAACACGAAGATGTCTTTACCGGCACCGCCCCACAGCTCATCCGCCCCGCCGCCGCCGAACAGTACGTCGTTACCCGCGCCGCCTTTCAGCACGTTATTGGCCGCGTTGCCAACGATCACGTCGTTGCCGGAACCGCCAATGGCGTTCTCAATGGTCACACCGGCGGCGATCGACACGTTGCCCTTCAGGCCGCCCACGTCGGAGAACGACTTCTCGTTCAGGTTGATGCGTTGGTTAGCGGTGTAACCGGAGAAATCGAAGGTATCGTTGCCGCCCGCATCCCAGGCCGCAAAGATCACTTTTTGCGAGTTGCTGGTGGTGCTGAGGAAGTCACGACCGGTGTTGGAGTTAAAGCCGTACACGGTGTCGCCGGTGCGGGTCGACAGGTTGGCGCCATACAGGTGCTGAATGGCGGCAATGTCATCCAGCAGCGGAGCCGCGGCGTAATGACCGCCGTTGTCGCCACCGGTATTGGTTTCACTCCAGTAGCTCATCAGGCTGAACTGACGAGTATCTTCCGCGTAAGTGACGTCGCGGTAGGTCGGGTTGCCTTCACCGGCGTTGTAATCGCCCGGGTGGCTCAGGCCCAGCGCATGGCCAATTTCATGGGTGAACGTCTGGCGGCCGTAGTCTTCGGTTGCCGGATGCTTGACGTTGGACTGGTTGACGTTGTACCAGGTCTGGCCCCCCAGATCCTGCCCCTGCCAAATGGTGTTCGGCAGGAAGGCGTAGGCCTGGGTGCCGTAATCATAGTGGCCGGGGCGATCCTGGCTGTAGTTGCCGAAGGTGATATTGGCCTTTTGTCCGGCCGCCACTTCGGTGAAGGTGATATTGGCGACGTCGGCCCAGGACTGCAGCGACAGCTTAGCCTGCTGCTGCTGTTCCGCGCTGAACTTGCTCAGCCCGGTGTCGCCGGCGACGTTAGTGGAAGAGAACTTATAATCCGGGAAGGAGAAGGTTAATTTGATCGGCTGGCCAAATACCTTGTAACCGTTCCAGGTTTGGTTCTCGCGGGTAATAAACAGCCCAGCTTGCTCGTTAGAAAATGAATCCTTGCCATTAATCTGAATCCCGTTACCCCGCTCATGATAATGCAGCAGGTCGTCTACAGCATCGTAACCGGTTGTCGCGGCCGCGAGGCTGGATTCAGTAATTTCAATTGCCTTTTTAGTAGATTGCATTGGTTCGATTCCACTCATTACCTGATTGATATCAATCAGACAGATAGACATAACCTCCCCGTAAGCCACGGTTAATGAACCTCAAGCTTGCTGGAAGGGGCTTATGCGCCGTTACCGGCAGTGTGTTAGGTAGAATTAATGCATATATATCAGCAAATAAGATCACCATTAAAAATGGTAATCGATTCCAATTATAGGCAGGACCGTAAAACTGCACATAAAATAATCAACCATTTATTATCGCAACGAAAGTTTGTTATGCTGCTTTTTAGGCTTCTTTACAAAGCAAACGAAACTTGATGAGGATAAGTTGGCACCAAACTTCAATAGCAACGCGGCCTGCAGAGTCAAGCGAATCATGCTGGCTTTACTCAGGGGAAAAGGTAAATTTTGCTAAAGCGTTATAGATTAATAACTCTTTATTATTAGGTCGGGCGATTTTTTAGTTTCTATAGGAATATTATTTTCTTATTTAAACTAACGGCAGCGAGCCTTTTCGCCCAAATAGGGGATAAGAAAAGCCGATATATTTAAATTCGCATTATTCATTATTGAATGAATCCCCCTTTTCTACGCCCGAACGCCGTTAGCAATAATTCTCATCCGGCGCTTGACTCTGGAGTGGACTCCAGGGTGTAGAGTCAGCTGAGCAAACCCGTTTAACAGCCCGAAGGGGGACGTTATGCACAATCAGCAAAACCATAATCATCAGGAACATCACCACGCCGAAGGCGGGTGCGGCTGCAACCACAGCCACAGCAAAACGCAGCATGGCTGCAGCAGCGAGCCGAAAAGCGCAGCCGTACAGGCCGAACACGCCCACCATCATCACGATCATGGCGATAGCGGCTGCTGCACCGCCGCCCCCGACGATCCGGACGAGGAAAGCGACAGGCTGGCCGCCGCTCCCCCTTCCGGCAGCCAACGTTTCAGCTGGAAAGTCACCGGTATGGACTGCCCCAGCTGCGCCAAGAAAATCGAAAATGCCGTCACCGCGCTCCCCGGCGTTGACAGCGCACGCGTATTGTTCGCCACTGAAAAACTGGTAGTCGACGCACAGTCCGATCTCAGCCTGCGGATCCAGGACGCGGTCGCCCAGGCCGGTTTTACCCTGCTCGGCACTCAGACCGCCAAAGATGCCGCGCCAAAAGCCTCGCGCTTCGGCGAATTTGCGCCGCTGCTGTTGTTAACTACCCTGATGGTGGTCAGCTGGGTGCTGGATCGGATTAACCCGGAGCTGGGTCGCATCGCCTTTATCGCCACCACGCTAGTCGGGTTGGCGCCGGTCGCCGCCAAGGCGCTACGTCTGATTCGCTCCGGCACGCCGTTCGCCATCGAAACGCTGATGAGCGTGGCGGCCATCGGCGCGCTGTTTATTGGCGCCACCGCCGAGGCGGCGATGGTGCTGCTGCTGTTTATGGTCGGCGAGCTGCTGGAATCCTACGCCGCCAACCGTGCGCGTCGCGGGGTGAAGGCGCTGATGGAGCTGGTGCCGGAAGATGCGCTGCTGCTGCAAGGCACGGAACGCAAACGCGTGCCGGTCGCCAGCCTGCGCCCTGGCGATGTGATTGAAATCGCGCCCGGCGGGCGCCTGCCGGCCGACGCCGAGCTGCTCAATCCGTTCGCCAGCTTTGACGAAAGCGCCCTGACCGGCGAATCGGTGCCGGTCGAGCGTCAACAAGGGGAAAAAGTGGCCGCCGGCAGCCTGTCCGTCGATCAGGCGGCACAGATGAAGGTGATTTCCGAGCCCGGCAAAAATGCCATCGACCGCATTTTGCAGCTGATTGAAGAGGCCGAAGAACGCCGCGCGCCGATCGAACGCTTCCTCGATCGCTTCAGCCGCTATTACACCCCAGCCATCATGCTGCTGGCCGTCGCGGTGATCCTGGTACCGCCACTGCTGTTCTCGCAGCCGTGGGAGACCTGGATCTATCGCGGCCTGACGCTGCTGCTGATCGGCTGTCCATGCGCGCTGGTGATCTCGACGCCGGCGGCCATCACATCCGGGCTGGCGGCCGCCACGCGGCGCGGCGCGCTGATTAAAGGCGGCGCGGCGCTGGAGCAACTGGGCCAGATTCAAACCATCGCCTTCGATAAAACCGGCACCCTGACCGAAGGCAAGCCGACGGTCACCGACGTGCTGCCCATCGGCGCGCTGACCGAACAACGGCTGTTGCAGCTTGCCGCCGCGGTAGAGGCCGGTTCACATCACCCGCTGGCGCAAGCGATCATCAACCGCGCCGCCGCAAGCGGGGCTGAGCTGCCGCTGGCGCAGGCGCGCCGCGCGCTGGCCGGCGTCGGTGTGGAAGGGATCGTGGACGGCAAGACCGTGCTGATCAGTGCGCCGGGCAAGCTGGCGCCGGGCCTGCTCGCCACACAATGGCAGAGCCAGGTAGACAAGCTGGAAAACGCCGGTAAAACGGCGGTGGTGGTGCTGGAAGACGGCGCGCCCATCGGCTTGCTGGCGCTGCGTGATACGCTACGCAGCGACGCCAAACAGGCGATAGCCGAACTGAACGCGTTGGGTATTCGCGGCGTGATGCTGACCGGGGATAACCCGCGCGCCGCCGCGGCGATCGCCGGCGAGCTGGGCCTCGACTATCGTGCCGGTCTGTTGCCGGAAGATAAGGTCAGCGCGGTCACCGAACTGAGCGAACTGCGCCCGACGGCGATGATCGGCGACGGCATCAACGACGCCCCGGCGATGAAGGCCTCCAACATCGGCATCGCCATGGGCAGCGGCACCGACGTGGCGCTGGAGACCGCCGACGCCGCCCTGACCCACAACCGACTGGTGGGCGTCGCGGAAATGATCCGCATCTCGCGCGCCACCCACGCCAATATCCGGCAAAACATCACCATCGCGCTGGGGTTGAAAGGGGTCTTCCTGATCACCAGCCTGCTGGGGTTAACCGGGCTGTGGCTGGCGGTGCTGGCCGACTCCGGCGCCACCGCGCTGGTCACCGCCAACGCGCTGCGGCTGTTGAGAAAGCGCAGCTAAGCTCTGAAACAAACACGGGCGCGGCATACCGCGCCCGTTGTCATTGGGGGAGGGAACTTTTAACTCGGCCGCGCCGCCGTTATACGCCTTTACGCAGCAGATAACGGTATGGCGCCTGCTCGGTCTCCTGCGCCACCAGCGTATGCTCCATAAAGCGGCAGAACCCCGGGATATCGCGGGTGGTGGCCGGATCGTCGGCAATAATCAGCAGCGTTTCGCCGTTGTCCATATGGCGCACGGTTTTACGCACCATCATCACCGGTTCTGGGCAACGCAGCCCCAGCGCGTCGAGCGTCTGGTCTGCCTGGGCAAATAAGTCAGTCATGCAATTTTTCTCGTTCAAAACGATCGGCGAACGCTCGCCGCATCTCATTAGCGCCTAGTTTACGCCGGTAGTTTTTCTGCGCAAGATGCGTTAACGTTTGCGTTAAATTTAACCATTGCATTGGTTGCGCAAACGCGTATCATGCCGCCGCGCAGCGTTTTTTGCTGTTTTGACAAGACACACTGGGTTCCCTCACCCCACTGCTAAAAAGGCTACAACATGTATTCGTTTACCGCACAGCAGCGCTTCACGGCGTTGGTCTGGCTTTCGCTGTTTCATATCGCCATCATTACCTCCAGCAACTACCTGGTGCAGCTGCCGATCACCGTTTTCGGCTTCCATACCACCTGGGGCGCCTTTACCTTCCCGTTTATCTTCCTGGCGACCGATCTGACCGTGCGCATCTTCGGCGCGCCGCTGGCGCGACGTATTATCCTGGCGGTGATGGTGCCGGCGCTGTTCATCTCTTATGTGATCTCCACCGTCACCTATCAGGGAGAATGGCAGGGCTTCGCGGCGCTGAGCAGTTTTAACCTGTTCGTGGCGCGCATCGCCGTGGCCAGCTTTATGGCCTATGTGCTCGGCCAGATCCTCGACGTACACGTATTTAACCGTCTGCGCCAACGCAGCGCCTGGTGGGTGGCGCCGGCGGCGGCGATGTTCCTCGGCAACATCAGCGATACGCTGGCGTTCTTCTTCATCGCCTTCTACAAGAGCAGCGATCCCTTCATGGCCAACAACTGGGTGGAGATTGCGCTGGTGGATTACAGCTTCAAGGTGATGATCTGCCTGCTGTTCTTCTTGCCGATGTACGGCGTGTTGCTGAACATGCTGCTCAAACGCATCGCGGCGCGCAGCGGCAGCCTGCAGCCGAGCTGAGCCATGCTATTCTGGGCGGCCTTATCCTTGGAGGCCGCTCATGACCCCAATCGTCCGCACCGCCACGCTCGAAGAAATCCACCGCCTTTATCAACGCATCCCCGAATTCGGCGGCCTGCATAGCCTGGCCGATCTGCAGCAGCGCATCGGCACCGCCCCCGCCAGCCTGTTGATCGCCGAGATAGACGGGCAGCCGGCCGGTTTCAAACTCGGTTATCAACGGCAGGAAACGGTGTTTTACAGCTGGCTGGGTGGCGTGCTGCCGGCATTCCGTCGCCACGGCGTGGCGCAGGCCTTGTTGGCCGAACAGGAACGCTGGGCTCGGGCGCAGGGCTATCGCCAACTGACGGTCAAAACCCGTAACCGGTTCCGCGCCATGCTGACGATGCTGCTCACCCACCACTATCAGATTGTTCAACTGGAAAAGAAAGGCGAAGTGGCTGATTATCGGCTATTACTGGAAAAAAACTTGTGACAACATCTGCCTTGCATTTCAACCTGGAATAGGTTGCGATACGACAGTGAATCCCTACCGGAAAGGAAGAAGGAAGCCCGATGCGTAAAGTAGCGAAATTGATGGGTATCAGCCTGCTGGCGCTTGGCCTCGCGGCCTGCGACGGCAACACCAAAGACACCAAGGCAGCGCCAGACGGCGCGGCGGCCAGCGCGCCGGCCGGGCAGCAGGTAAGCCTGCTGGACGGTAAACTGGCGTTCACCCTGCCGGTCGGCATGGCGGATCAGAGCGGCAAGCTGGGCAACCAGGCCAACAACATGCATGTTTACGCAGACAGCACCGGCCAGCGCGCGGTGATCGTCATCTTGGGCGACAAGACCGCCGACAGCCTGGAGACTCTGGCCAAACGCCTGGAGAATACCCAGCGCGCGCGTGACGCCAACCTGCAGGTGATCACCAACAAGGCGCTCGACGTCAACGGCGTGCCGCTGCGTCAGTTGGACAGTATCATCACCAGCGGCGGTGAAAAGGCTTATTCTTCCGTCCTGATCGGCTCGCTGAACAACAACATGCTGACCATTCAGGTGACGCTGCCGGCGGACAATCAGCAGCAGGCGCAGACCGAAGCCGAAGGCATCATCTCCACCCTGAAGCTGAAGCAGTAATCCCACAGAGGGCCGGTTTGCCGGCCCTTTCGTTTTTATACCAGCGCCTGCGCCAGCAGGGTGATCGGATGTTCGCAGCGCTTGCTGGTGGACATTTCTATCTGCCATTTGCAGGTTTCGCAGTCGGTCACCACCAGATCCACCCCGCTCTCTTCTATCTGCCGGAACAGCGGCGCGCCGATGCCTTGCGACGTGGCGTAGTTCTCCGATTTGAACCCGTAGGTGCCGGCGATGCCGCAGCACTGCGAATCCAGCACCACCAGCTCCAGCCCCGGTATCTGCCGCAGCAGCTCCAGGGTGTAGGCGGTCCAGCCCATCTTCTCCATATGGCAAGGCGTGTGATAAGCCACCCGCAGCGGCGTGCGCTTGAGCGGCAGGCTGCGCCCCTGATTGATCAGGCGATAGAGATAGCGCGTCGCCAGCTCCACCCGATCGCGCACCGCAGTGGTGTCTACGTCCAGCAGATGAGGGTATTCGTCACGCAGGGTGAAGGTGCAGCTCGATGAGGTCGCCACCACCGGAATGCCGCGCTCCAGCACCGTTTCCTGCAGCGATTCGGCATTGACCCTGGCCTGCTTTTTAGCCTGCTCGATAAACCCGTTGGCGATCAGCGGCACGCCGCAGCATTTCTCGCGTTTCAGCAGCTGCACGCCGATATCCAGCGCGTTGAACACCCGGATCAAATCCTTGCCCAGCTGCGGATGGTTATAGTTGACGAAGCAGCCGTGGAAAAACGCCACCTGCTCGGCGTAACGCTGCTGAGCCTGCGCCTGTTGCCGGTACCAGCGGCGGAAGGTGCCGAAGGAATATTTCGGCAGTTCACGGCGGTGATCGATCTTCAGCGCCTTGTCCAACAGCTTGCGCACCGGTTTCAGCCCGGTAGCGGCGTTGACGATCGGCGCAAACGGCGTCGACAGCGAGCCCATGATATCGGTGTGGCTGAGGATGGCGTCGCGCAGCGTCGGCTTGCTCTGGGCGAAGTCGGCGCGGGCGCGCTGAATGATGTCGCCGATTTTGACGTCGGACGGGCAGGCCACTTCACAACGCTTGCAGTTGGTGCAGTATTTCAGCGCTTCGTCGTACAGCGCCGGGTCTTTCAACCGCAGCCGCTCGCCGTCCGGCCCCGCCTGTTTCGGCCCCGGATAGAGCGGGTTCACTTTGGCGACCGGGCAGTAGGTGGTACAGACGGTACATTTGATGCAGCTTTCAAAGCTGTGGTCCTGATGCAGGCTCATACGCACTCCTCCGCGGCGATCTGCTGCGCGACGTGCAGCGCACCGATCAATGACACGCCGGCGCCGCAGCCCTGCTGCAGCGGATCGTAGCCGCCGGCGACCGCGCCGATGGCATACAGATTGTCGAACGGCATTCCCTGTTTCATCGCCCGCAGCCTGCCGTCGGTGCGCACGCCAAACTGCAGATAAGGCTGCGGTGCAAACAGCTCGCGCTGGCTCCAGTCGGCGCGATCGGCGCGGCTGTGCACGTCCAGCCCGAAGATCGGCTCGCGTACCCCGTCGAAATCCGCCACCAGCCCATTGCTGAAGAAGCTGCCGCTGGCCAGCACCACCTGCTGCGCTCGCAGCGGAATATCGCCGTGGTTGCGGGTGTACAAACCGGTGATGCGGCCAGCCTCGCTCTCGGCGCGCAGCACGCTGTCGCCGGGCATGAAAATGCCGCCCAGCTGCTGAAAACGCCGCCGCAGCGCCTGATGCAAGCGCATGCCGGGTACCGAAGGCGGCAACGTCGGCAGCAGTCGGATCGGTTTGCCGACCGCATCCTGCAACACCGCCAGCGACGCATCGTCCTCCAGGCCCAGACAGGCCGGCAGGAAGAGCGCCTCGGCCTCGCCCGCCAGCCGCCGCAGCTCTTCGGCCATCGGCGGCAGGCTTTCCATCAAATCCAGTACCCGGGCGATGTTCACCGCGCGGAACTCACTGGGGTTATTGCGCAATCTGTCCAGCGCCGGCATGTGCAGATAGGCCACGTCCGTCTGCACGCCGAGCTCGCGGCTCAGGGAATCGGCGGCCATCTGCGGCTGGAAGTCGAGGAACCCTTCGATGCCGATCACCGCGATGCGCCGCCACGGCAGTTGGCCGGTCAGCGGCAGCGTCGGGATCGCCTGCGGGCTGAGCCAGGTGGCGCGGCGCGTGCCCAGCGGCGTAATGCGCAGATGGTTATTGGTTCCCTCCCCCTGCAGGTTCAACCCGCAGCGCTCCAGCAGCCGCTGTGCGGCAGCGGACAGCGCCGCCACCCGGCCGGGCCCGATCAGGGCATACGGATGCTGCGGCGCCTGCTGCGCCAGCTGCGGCAACGCCGCCAGCGGCATCTCGACCGGCGTGCCGTCCGGCAATCTCGCCAACAGGTCGAGCGAGCCGGAGGAGAAGTAGAGCGCGCTCTGGCCAGAACTGACCACCGCGCAGCGCTTGCCCTGTTCGGCCACGGCAATGGCGCAGCTCAGGCCCGCCAGACCGCCGCCAATCACCACGACGTCAAATCGCATCATCTGCCTCCTGCTCCTGGTCGGCCTGGGCTTCAAGCCCGCATAATCCCTGGTAAACCCAGCTGGTAAATTCGCTCTCGCGCAGCGCATCGCCCCAGGCGATCGGCCGTACGCCTTTCCAGCGTTCGTTGAGGAACTGCGACAACTGCGCGATGGATTGCTGCGGCGTGCTGACGTTAAAGCGCGTCAGCAGCCCGGCGGCGCGGCAGGCGCAGAGTTCGCCCTGGCAGGTGCCCATGCCGACGCGGGTGCGGCGGCGCAGATCCACCAGGTTATTGACGGTCAGCGAATTGACCGCATAACGCACTTCCCCGGCGGTCACCGCCTCGCATTCGCACACCAGGCTGGTGTCGAGCCGATCGGCCGCCGGCACCTGGCTGGCGCGATCGCCGTGGCGGTAAATCGCCGAGCCACGGATGCTGGCGGGCAGTGAAACCACGCTGCGCACCGTTTCCTCCGCCGACTGGCGGGATCCTGGCAACGCGTCCTGCGCGGTGGTGCACGGACGGTTTACGCCAAGCTTTTCGCACACCTTGTCGGTGGCCCACTCCGCCATCAGGCGGTAGGTCATCAGCTTGCCGCCGGTGATGGTGATAAACCCTTCCAGCCCGTCGCGGGCGGCGTGATCGAGCAGCACGATGCCGCGGCTGACGTTGCGCCCGCTGGGATCGTCGTCGCTGGCGACCAGCGGCCGCACCCCGGCATAGGCGCGCAGAATGCGGGTCTGCGCCAGGGTGGGCGCCAACAGCGCCCCCTCGCGGATCAGAATGTCCACCTCCTGCGGGGTCACCAGCATGTTGTCAATTTGGTCGTAGTCGATATGGGTCGAGGTGGTGCCGATCAGCGAGATGGTGTCGCCCGGCACCAGGATGTCGGCGTCCGCCGGTTTGCGGCAGCGGTTGATCACCATGTTGTTGATGCGATGGCCGAGGATCAGCAGCGCCCCCTTGGCCGGGAACATGCGAATGCGTAAATCGGCATATTCGGCGATCTGCTGGCCCCAGATACCGGCGGCGTTGACCACCACCGACGCGTGCAGCTCATAGCGCCGCTGATTCTGATGGTCGTAAACGCGCACGCCCGTTACCCGATCGCCGCTGCGCAACAATCCCACCACCTGGTGGTAGGTCAGGATCTGCGCACCGTGCTCGCGCGCGTCCAACATGTTGGCGGCGGTCAGCCGGAAGGGATCGACGGTGCCGTCCGGTACGCGCACCGCGCCGATCAGCGCCGGGTTAGCCGCCGGCTCCAACCGCAGCGCCAGCTGCGGGTCGATCGCTTCGGCGTCGATGTCGGCCTGGCGACAGGCCGCGATAAACTGCTGCTGATAGTCCAGCGAGTCTTGCGGCAAGGTGATGAACAGCCCGTCGGTGCGCTCGATACAGTGATGCGCGATGCGTTTCAGGATGCGGTTTTCTTCGATGCACTCGCGCGCCGACTCGCCGTCGGTCACCGCGTAGCGCGCGCCGCTGTGCAATAAACCGTGGTTGCGGCCGGTGGCGCCGGTAGCGATGTCGTGGCGCTCCAGCAAAATGCATCGCAGGCCGCGCCGCGCACAGTCGCGGGCAATGCCTGCGCCGGTGGCGCCGCCGCCGATGATGATCACATCCGTTTCGCCGCCGTCAAAATAGCTGCTCATGTCGCTCCCTCAGGATCGGTAGTTATGAGCCTATTGAGCCACGGTTATTGGGGTCTTTGTTTGATAAGGAACAATAACGAACATAAAACGAAATAAAAATGACCACAAAAAACCATCAATGTGATCATAATCACGATTTTTGGACGTTTTTCTATTTCATAACGTTAACGAATCGCTCAAAATCCGCCGTGGTTTCATGAAAGTGTAACAATTGCGCCATTCGTCACAGCGACACCAGGCGTATTTGATGACAATGGCGCTCGTTATGGAACACAAAAACACCACATTCGATATCCGCTCAATCATCAAATGAACGTAAAAGGTCATATTGATGTGATAACAGATAAAGCCATCGGAGGCGCTCATGTTGAGTATTTTTAAGCCAGCCGCACACATCGCCCGTGTGCCGAGCGATAAGGTAGATCCGCTCTACCGTAAGCTGCGCTGGCAAATTTTCCTGGGGATCTTCTTTGGTTACGCCGCCTACTATCTGGTGCGTAAGAACTTCACCCTGGCCATGCCTTACCTGATCGAACAAGGCTTCAGCCGCGGCGACCTCGGCTTCGCGCTGTCGGGCATCTCTATCGCCTACGGCTTCTCCAAATTCATCATGGGTTCGGTTTCCGACCGTTCCAACCCGCGAGTATTCCTGCCTGCCGGCCTGATCCTGGCGGCGGCGGTGATGTTGTTCATGGGCTTCGTACCGTGGGCAACTTCCAGCATCGCGGTGATGTTCGTTCTGCTGTTCCTGTGCGGCTGGTTCCAGGGCATGGGTTGGCCGCCGTGCGGCCGCACCATGGTGCACTGGTGGTCGCAGAAAGAACGCGGTGGCATCGTCTCCATCTGGAACTGCGCCCACAACGTGGGTGGCGGCCTGCCGCCGCTGCTGTTCCTGCTGGGCATGGCCTGGTTCAACGACTGGCACGCGGCGCTGTACATGCCGGCCTTCGGCGCCATCCTGGTGGCCCTGATCGCCTTCGCCCTGATGCGCGATACCCCGCAATCCTGCGGCCTGCCGCCGATTGAAGAGTACAAAAACGACTACCCGGACGACTACAGCGAAAAAGACGAAGAAGAGCTGACCGCCAAGCAGATCTTCATGCAGTACATCCTGCCGAACAAGCTGTTGTGGTACATCGCTGTCGCCAACGTGTTCGTCTACCTGCTGCGTTACGGCATTCTGGACTGGTCACCGACCTACCTGAAAGAAGTGAAGCACTTCGCGCTGGACAAGTCTTCCTGGGCCTACTTCCTGTATGAATACGCCGGTATCCCGGGCACCCTGCTGTGCGGCTGGATGTCGGACAAAGTGTTCAAAGGCAACCGCGGCGCCACCGGCGTGTTCTTCATGACGCTGGTGACCATCGCCACCGTGGTGTTCTGGATGAACCCGGCCGGTAACCCGACCGTGGACATGATCTGTATGCTGGTCATCGGCTTCCTGATCTACGGCCCGGTGATGCTGATCGGCCTGCACGCGCTGGAGCTGGCGCCGAAGAAAGCCGCCGGCACCGCCGCGGGCTTCACCGGCCTGTTCGGCTACCTGGGCGGCTCGGTTGCGGCCAGCGCCATCGTCGGTTACACCGTAGACTTCTTCGGTTGGGACGGCGGCTTCATGGTGATGATCGGCGGCGGCGTGCTGGCGGTTATCCTGCTGCTGCTGACCATGCTGAACGAGAAGAAACACCACGCGGAAATCGCTGCCGGCAAGCGCGGCTAACCGTCACACGACTTTTGCATGATTTAAAGGCCGCCCTGCGGCCTTTTTACTACCCTGCCCCCAACAACACGGAGAAAACGGAATGCGGACTCAAGTCAAAGCCCTGCTGACAGGGATCATTCTCGCCACCTCAATGGTCAGCGCCGCCCAGGCGGCGGACAAAGTGGTGATCGCCCACCGCGGCGCCAGCGGCTACCTGCCGGAACACACTCTGCCGGCGAAGGCAATGGCCTACGCGCAGGGCGCCGATTACCTCGAACAAGATCTGGTGATGACCAAAGACAACGAGCTGGTGGTGCTGCACGACCATTACCTCGATCGCGTCACCGACGTCGCCGAACGCTTCCCGGACCGCGCGCGTAAAGACGGCCGTTATTACGCCATCGACTTTACGCTGGCGGAGATCAAATCGCTGAAGTTTACCGAAGGCTTTGACATCGAAAACGGCAAGAAGGTACAGGGCTACCCAGGCCGCTTCCCGATGGGCAAATCCGACTTCCGCGTACACACCTTCCAGGAAGAGATCGAGTTCGTGCAGGGTCTGAACCATTCGACCGGCAAAAACATCGGCATCTATCCTGAAATCAAAGCGCCTTGGTTCCACAAGCAGGAAGGCAAAGACATCTCCAGCAAAGTGCTGGCGGTGCTCAAGCAGTACGGCTACACCGGCAAGAACGACAACGTCTACCTGCAGTGCTTCGACGCCAACGAGCTCAAGCGCATCAAGAACGAGCTGGAGCCGAAGCTGGGCATGGATCTGAAGCTGGTGCAGCTGATCGCCTATAACGACTGGCAGGAAACCTACGAGCAGAAAGCCGACGGCAAGTGGGTAGAATACGACTACGACTGGATGTTCAAACCGGACGCGATGAAGAAAATCGCTCAGTATGCCGACGGTATCGGGCCGGACTACCACATGCTGGTGGTGGCGGATCAATCCAAGCCGGGCCACATCGTGCTGACCGACATGGTGAAAGAAGCGCATGCCAGCAAGCTGGCGGTGCATCCGTTCACCATCCGCGCCGATGCGCTGCCGAAGTACGTGACCGACGTAAACCAGCTGTATGACGTGATTTACAACCAGGCCGGCGTCGACGGCGTGTTCACCGACTTCCCGGACAAGGGCGTGCAGTTCCTGCAGAAGCAGGGCCAGCACAAGTAATGCCAAGGGCGCCGCAAGGCGCCCTTATTATTTCAGAGAAACGGCCTGGTTATTTCAGAGGAACATCTTGCGCAGGTAGTGCGGCACCGCGTTATCGACATTGGAGCCGATCACTTCCAGCTCCGGCAGCATATCCTTCAGGCGCTGATGCGCGTCGCGCATGATGCAGCCCTTGCCGGCCATCGACAGCATCTCCAGATCGTTCATACCGTCGCCGAAGGCGATGCACTCTTGCAGCGTATAGCCGATGATCTTGGCCACTTCTTCCAGCGCATGCCCTTTCGACACGCCGCCCGCCATCACTTCCAGACAGGTCGGGAACGAGAAGCTGACGTTGACCCGATCGCCCCAGCGCGCGTTGATGGCGTCTTCCACCTGCAGCAACCGCTCATGATCTTCACAGGTAAAGTAAACCTTGCAGACGCCGTCGGTTTCCAGCAGGCCCGGCTCAAACAGCTGATATTTGAATACCGACTCCTGGAAGAACTCTTCCTGCTCCGGGCTTTCGCGGTTGATGAACCAGTCATCGTTACGGTAGACGTTGGTGGTTATCTCCGGATCGTCGTGCAGCATGCCGTACAGATCGCGGGCGATATCCTCGTCCAGGTTGTGGCTGAAGATCAGCTCGCCGGCCGTGTTGTGCACCCGCGCGCCGTTGGAGGTGATCATAAAGGCGCTGATCTCCAGACTGTCGCGGATCTGCGCCACGTCGATGTGGTGGCGGCCGGTGGCGAACACGAAATGCACGCCGCGCTGGGTCAGCAACTTCAGCGTTTCTTTGGCGTACGGCGACAGGGTATGGTCGGGAGACAGCAGCGTGCCATCTAAATCGGAAGCGACGACGTGATACATAGCGTTATGTTCTAACCTCTGATGGAGTTGTCGGCGGCAGCGCGCCACCTAAGTGTTGAGCAAAGAAGCGCAGGATTGCGTTCAGTGCTTCGGCGCGCATCGCGTCCCGCTCGAACAGGATCTCATGGCGTGCGCCGTTGATAACCCACGGAAGCCCCCCTTCGCAAGGGCGCCCCGCGTCTGACAGAGCCTGACAAAAAGCCTGGTGCGAACGGTTGTCAACCACCCGTTCCTCACCGGCTTGCAAAAGCAACAGCGGCGTTGTTATCTCCCCGGCCTGCGCGATAATCTGCCGGCCGGCGCGGATGCTCTCCCGCACCCAATGGTAGGTCGGTCCGCCCACCTGCAGCTCGGGGTAATCGGCGTAATAGCGCAGGCTACGCCGGTAGCGTTCGCGGCTGTGGGTCAACACGTTGACCACATAAGGCAGCGGCCGCCACTGGCCGGTGCCCACCGCGTAGTAGTCGCGGATCGCCGGACGGGTCTCCGCCCAGTCGAGGATGCGGTCGGCCAGCCAGCCCGGCATCGGCAGCTGGATGCCGAACATCGGCGCGCAAAACGCCGCCGCATCGAACGCCTGCGGCCGGCGTTGCAGGAACTGCGCCAGGATCGCGCCGCCCATCGAATGCGCCAGCGCGAAGCGCTGCCGGTAACCGCGCGACTCGACTTCGCGCTGCCAAAGCTGCTCGAAATCGTCCACGTAGTCGGCGAAGTTTACCACATGACCGCGGTGCGTATCCGCCAGTAAACGCCCGGAACGCCCTTGGCCGCGATGATCGACGATCACCACGTCGTAACCGCAGTGGAACAGATCGTAGGCCACCTCGGGGTATTTCACGTAGCTTTCGATGCGGCCGGGGCTGACCACCACCACGCGCTGATGCCGCGCGGAACTGAAACGCACAAAGCGGATCGGCACGCCGTCCACGCCGCTGAACTCGCCTTCTTCGCGCTGCCGCCAGAAATCCAGCAGCGGCCCGGTGGCGAAGGCAGCGAACTGCGTTTCACGCGTTAACCAGTCATCGGAGCTGAGAGTGAACGAGGTCATCGAGAGCGTTTTCCCTGTGGAGCCGGCGGAAAATGTGACCGCTGGCACAAGAAATCATACTAGCGTATTGTGATTCAATTCTGACAAAAAACGGCGCCGCCTCGGCGCATTGTGGCACAAAACGACACTTTCAGGGAGCCGAGAACCATGACCTTGGACTGGTGGTTAACCTACCTGCTGACCACGCTTATCCTTAGCCTGTCCCCTGGATCCGGCGCCATCAACACCATGAGCACCGGCATCAGCCACGGCTATCGCGGCGCCGCCGCGTCAATCGCCGGGCTGCAGGTCGGGTTGAGCGCGCACATCGTGCTGGTGGGCATCGGTCTCGGCGCGCTGATTTCTCAATCATTGCTGGCGTTCGAACTGCTGAAATGGTTGGGCGCCGCCTACCTGGTGTGGCTCGGTATCCAGCAATGGCGCGCCGCCGGCGCGCTGGATCTGCATGCGCTGGCGGGCAGCATGCCGCGCCGCCGTCTGTTCCGCCGCGCGGTGCTGGTCAACCTGACCAACCCGAAAAGCATCGTGTTCCTCGCCGCGCTGTTCCCGCAGTTCATCTTGCCCAATCAACCGCAGGCCGAGCAGTACCTGGTGCTCGGCGTCACCACCGTGGTGGTGGATATTCTGGTGATGATCGGTTACGCCACCCTGGCGACGCGCATCGCCGGCTGGCTGAAAACGCCGCGCCAGATGCAGCTGCTTAACAGGGTGTTCGGTTCACTGTTCATTTTGGTGGCGGGGCTGCTGGCGACCGCCCGCAAAGCCTGACAAAAAAGGCCGGGCATCGCTGCTCGGCCTTGGGCATCTCACCGCCGGTCAGCGGGTAAAGATCAGGTGTAACCCGAAGCCGGTGAACAGCACGCCCGCCACCCCGTCGATCCACTTGGCCAACCGCTGATAGCCGCGGCGCATCGCCGGCAGCGCGAACACCACCGCCACCAGGCTGAACCAGACGAAGGTCTCGGCGACGATCAGCAAGAACAGCCCCCAGCGCGCGCCGGCGCCGACGCTGTCACCGACGAACAGCGAGAACACGCTGCCGAAATAGATCACCGCTTTCGGGTTGGACAGGTTGGTCAGGAAGCCGCGAATAAAGCTGCGCCCGGCCTTCGGCAACGCCACCTGGGCCTCCGCCGCCGGAGCAGCTTGCTGCGCCCGCGCGGAACGCAGCAGTTGCCACCCCATCCAGCACAGGTAAATGCCGCCGCCGACCATGATGACCTGATGCAGCCAGGCCATCTTCTGCAGGATCAGATGCAGCCCCATCAACGCCACGCCGGCCCAAACCACGATGCCGAGCGAAATGCCGACCACGCCCATCATCGCCTCACGGCGCGAACGGCTGGCGGCGGTTTGCGACACGAAAAAGAAGTCCGGCCCCGGGCTCATCAGCGCAATCAGATGCACCAGCGCCACGGTGAGAAACAGCATCAGCATGATTTATCGCCCTCAGTCTTCATCATTGTCGAGATGGTCGCGGATCATCGCCATAAAGGGCGCGCCGAAACGCTCTAGTTTGCGCTGGCCGACGCCGTTGACGCTCAGCAGATCGCCGGCCTTGATCGGCATCTGTTCGGCCATTTCCAGCAGCGTGGCGTCGTTGAACACCACGTAAGGCGGGATGTTTTCTTCGTCGGCGATCGATTTGCGCAGTTTGCGCAGCTTGGCGAACAGCTTGCGATCGTAATTGCCGCCGTAGGATTTCTGGTTGGCGCTGCTGCGCGACTTCAGGCTCTGAATACGCGGCACCGCCAGCTGCAGCGCCACCTCGCCGCGCAACACCGGACGCGCCGCCTCGGTCAATTGTAGCGCCGAGTGCATGGCGATGTTTTGGGTGATAAAGCCCAGATGGATCAGCTGACGCAGCACGCTGGTCCAGTGCTCCGTGGTTTGATCGCGGCCGATGCCGTACACCGGCAGCTTGTCGTGACCGTATTCACGAATGCGTTGGTTGTTGGAGCCGCGCAGCACTTCCACGATGTACCCGAGGCCAAAGCGCTGGCCGACGCGGTACACGCAGGACAGCGCCTTGCGCGCGTCCTCCAGCCCGTCGTAGCGCTTGGGCGGATCGAGGCAGATGTCGCAGTTGCCGCAGTTCTCGTGCTTGCCTTCGCCGAAGTAGTTGAGCAACACCAGGCGGCGGCAGGTTTGCGCCTCGGCGAACGCGCCCATGGCGTTCAGCTTGTGGCGTTCGATGTCCAGCTGCTGCCCGGCGGGTTTCTCCTCCAGGCAGCGGCGCAGCCAGGCCATGTCGGCCGGATCGTACAGCAGGATGGCTTCGGCCGGCAGGCCGTCGCGCCCGGCTCGGCCGGTCTCCTGATAATAGGATTCGATATTGCGCGGGATGTCGAAATGCACCACGAAGCGCACGTTGGGTTTGTTGATGCCCATGCCGAAGGCGACGGTAGCCACCACCACCTGCAGATCGTCGCGCTGGAACGCTTCCTGCACCTGGGCGCGACAATCGTTGTCCAGCCCGGCGTGGTAGGCACCGACGCTCAGCCCGCGGCTTTGCAAGCGTGCAGCGGTGTCTTCCACCTTGGCGCGGCTGTTGCAATAGATAATGCCGCTCTTGCCGCGCTGATCCTGCACGAAGCGCCACAGCTGATCGAGCGGTTTGAATTTTTCCACCAGCGTGTAGCGGATGTTTGGCCGGTCGAAGCTACTGACCTGCACCAGCGGATCCTGCAGCGACAGCAGACGCACGATATCGCCGCGGGTGGACTCGTCGGCGGTGGCAGTCAACGCGATCACCGGCATCGACGGGAAGCGCTGTTTCAGTTGGCCCAGCGCGCGATATTCCGGCCGGAAGTCATGGCCCCACTGCGAGATGCAGTGCGCCTCATCCACCGCCAGCATTGCCGGCGGGCAGTGGTCGAGCAGGTTGAGGAAGCTTTCCATCATCAGCCGTTCCGGCGCGATGTACAGCATCTTGATGTTACCGTTGCGGCAGCCGGCCATGACGTCCAGCTGCTCCTCGCGGGTTTGCGTCGAGTTATAGCAGGCGGCGGAAACGCCGTAGGCCAACAGTTGGTCGACCTGGTCCTTCATCAGCGAGATCAGAGGGGAAACGACCAGCGTCAGGCCGTCCATCACCAGCGCCGGGATTTGGTAGCACAACGACTTGCCGCCGCCGGTCGGCATCACCACCAGGCAATCCTGCCCGCCGATCGCGGCGTTGATAATCGTTTGCTGCCCCGGACGGAATTGCTGATAGCCAAAGGTATCGCGCAATACCTGCTCGGCCAGCAACTCTCTGTTAATCACTGCTGCGGTTGACACACACTTCCCCATTTTTTCATCGGTACACACCCAGCGGGTATGATTACATAATATCGTTCAGCATGACACCAACGCCCACCCGTGTCTGCCGGAAGTTATAGTCGATCAGCGATTCGCCGTAGCCGCTGAATACCTGGGTATAGAAACGCACGTTGCGGGTGATCGGATAGCTCCAGCCCAGCTCCGCGCCGCCGTAGCCGCTGTTCCAGTTATAGTGGCTGTCGACGCTGAACACGCTGTCGCCCCAGGCGTAACCGACCTTCAACCGGTAGTATCCCATGTATTTGGTGATGTCCGGGTTGTCGTCGTTGCTCGAGCTCTCCGAGAAGCGGAACCAGGGCTTGAGATCCACCTGCCAGTTGCCGTTTTGCGCCATCAGCCGCGCATAGCCGCGATTCCAGCTGCGCGACGTCGGATCCGAGCGGCCGTTAGACTGATGGTTAACGCCGATTTCAACATCGCGCAGCGTCCAACCGGCAAAACGGTAATCGGTCGCCCACCCCACGAACAGCTGCGGCTCGTAGTTGGTTTCGCGGAACGGCGAAGACTCGCCGCGGTTGGACAATTGCCACCAGGAGCGCTGAGTATAAGACGCGCCGAGCACCGAGTTGTCGCCGGCAATGCCCCGCCACAGCGGAAACGCCAGGCTAAGTTGGTATTTCACCTCGTCCTTGCGCGCCTTGTCGCCCCAATTGTACGTCTTGATGGCTTCTTTGTTGATATCGCTGGTGTCGGTGTACAGCAGATAATTGGGATCGTAAGGATACAGCGTGAACGGATTCTCGTGCTCCTGCAGCAGGTTGGCGATAATGCTGCCGCGCACCGCCGGCTTATCGTGAATCTGCTGCTCTTTGGCTTCCTCAGCCAATGCCAGCGCCGGCATCAGCAGCGTGGCGGAAACGATCCCTGACAAAATGCGCATAACCTCTCCTCACTCCAACGAAAAAGGGCAAGCCCGGAAAAAATCAGGCCATTTTACACACAAAGGGCGTTTTACCGCAGCGCAGGCCGGTTTTATTGGAATAGTCTGGAAAGCAACAAAGGTTAAGCATAAAATCAACATCTCATTAACCTGGACTGACCAGTTAGCTCCCTTAAAACGCAAAAGAAAAATGGAAACCCGCTATGTCGACCACACCACTGACCCTGGAAGCCGCCCGCCGCAAGATCGGCGAAATCTTTGTCTACCACATGCCGTTCAACCGCGAGCTTGGCCTGGAGCTGCGCCGCTTCGACGATGACTACGTCGAGCTGAGCTTCACCAACCAGCGCAAGCTGGTGGGCAACGCCGCACAGGAAATTCTGCACGGCGGCGTGATTGCCGCGGTACTCGACGTCGCCGCCGGGCTGGCTTGCGCCGGCGGCGTGCTGACGCGCCTGGAGCCGCTGATCGAAGAAGAGATCGCCGCCAAACTGTCGCGCATGGGCACCATCGACCTGCGCGTCGACTACCTGCGCCCCGGCCGCGGCGAGCACTTCGTCGCCTCCGCCAGCGTGCTGCGCAGCGGCAACAAAGTCGCCGTCGCGCGCGTAGAACTGCATAACCACGACGGCCTGCATATCGCGACCGCCACCGCCACCTATCTGGTCGGCTGATGATTGTGTGCGGTGAGCGTCTTCAGTACACTCACCGCATCTTAAGTTCCCCACCAGAGTGACGTCATGGACGCAAAGCAAACGCGTCAGGGCATTTTCTTCGCCCTGGCCGCCTATTTTATGTGGGGCATCGCCCCGGCTTATTTCAAACTGATCCAGCAAGTGTCCGCGGATGAGATCCTCACCCACCGGATCATCTGGTCGTTTTTCTTCATGCTGGCGCTGATCACGCTGGGCCGCAACTGGCCTAAAGTGCGCGCCGCCTGCCAAAACCGCAAACGACTGCTGCTGCTGGCGGTCACCGCGCTGTTGATCGGCGGCAACTGGCTGCTGTTCATCTGGGCGGTGAACAATCACCATATGCTGGAAGCCAGCCTGGGCTACTTCATCAACCCGCTGGTTAACGTGCTGCTGGGGATGCTGTTTCTCGGCGAGCGCTTTCGTCGCATGCAGTGGGTGGCGGTGGCGCTGGCGTTCACCGGGGTGCTGGTGCAGCTCTGGCAGTTCGGCTCGTTGCCGATCATCGGTCTGGGGCTGGCGTTCAGCTTCGCTTTCTACGGCCTGCTGCGCAAGAAAATCGCCATCGACGCCCAGACCGGCATGCTGATTGAGACGCTATGGCTGCTGCCGGTGGCGGCCGCCTATCTGTTCCTGTTCGCCGACAGCCCCACCAGCCACCTGAGCGCCAACCCGTGGTCGCTGAACCTGCTGCTGGTCGCCGCCGGCATCGTCACCACCGTACCGCTGCTGTGCTTCACCGCGGCGGCTACCCGGCTGCGCCTGTCGACGCTCGGTTTCTTCCAGTATCTCGGCCCGACGCTGATGTTCCTGCTGGCGGTCACCTTCTACGGTGAGACCATCGGCCAGGACAAGCTGGTGACCTTCGGCTTTATCTGGGCGGCGCTGATCCTGTTCACCCTCGACGCGCTCTACACCCAACGCAAGCTGCGCTAAGCCCGGCGCCGCCGGGTTACAGCCAGTTTTTGCGCTTGAAGTACAGGTAAGGGGCCAGGCCGGCCAGGATCATCAGCGTGATGGCGCCCGGGTAGCCGAACGACCATTTCAGTTCCGGCATGAATTCGAAGTTCATGCCGTAGCTGGAGGCCACCAGCGTAGGCGGCAGGAATACCACCGACACCACCGAGAAGATCTTGATGATGCGGTTCTGTTCGATATTGATGAAGCCCATCGCCGCCTGCATCAGGAAGTTCACCTTCTGGAACAGCGATTCGTTGTGCGGCAGCAGGGATTCGATGTCGCGCAGCACTTCACGCGCCTGCTCCAGCTGGCCGGTCGGCAAACGCGCCTTGCGCACCAGGAAGTTGAGCGCGCGCTGGGTATCCATCAGACACAAACGCACCTTCCAGCCGATATCTTCCAGCTCCGCCAGCGTCGACAGCGCGGCGTCGTATTCGTCGCCCTGATGCCCTTCCATAATCACCCGGCTGAGCTGTTCCAGATCGCTGTAGATGTTCTCTATCTCGTCCGCCAGCTGTTCAATCTTGGTTTCGAACAGATCCAGCAGCAGTTCGTAGGCGTTGCCTTCAAGCATGGTCTGGTTGCGGGCGCGCATGCGGTACAGGCGGAACGCCGGCAGTTCACGCTCGCGCAGGGTATACAGGCGGCCGTCGCGAATGGTGAACGCCACCGTGGAGTTGCCGGCGTGATCTTCCGCATCTTCAAAGTAGAAGAAGGAGTGGATATGCAGACCGTCTTCGTCTTCAAAGAAACGGGCGGAGGCTTCGATGTCGTCCAGTTCGGGACGCGTCGCCAAGCTTTGTCCCAGCTCATTCTGCACGCGCTCACGCTCGCCCTCTTCCGGCTCGACCAGATCAACCCACAGCGATGACGTGAGATCATCCGAGTCGTCCAGTTCCAGACGGGACAAGCGGCGGTTATCTAATTTAAAAGCGCTCAGCATGTGCCAAAACTCCGTGAAGGTAACGGGTGCGGACAACGCGTTGAAGCACAGAAACAGAGGGGATGCGTATCACCGATTGTTTCAGACCATGAAGAGATCTGACTCATAGCGACACTTTGCGGGGTCGCCGACAACCACGAAGGCTATCAGCAAAAACGGAGAGCCTTAGAAGTTATACCTGCGGCGCAGGTCAGTGAGCCAGTATCTACTGGGTGTGTCCAAGGCGTCTGTCCTCAATGATAATAGTGCGCGCATGTTACGCCGAGAAGAAAAAGCCTGTCAACACGTTAGGCGGGATAATTGCGCAACAAATCATCACGATGATCAATGGCAGAAATGACGCTTAAACCGTACTGAAAAAGTCGCGACGATCGCTTACCGCCACCAAGAATGTTGCTAAGATGACATCACCCTAATGGTACGACAAGCATGCGGATTTAAACGATGAAACAGATTACCGCCCATGAACTGACCGCGATGAGCGAACAGGCCGCCAGCGTGCCCCGCCTGCGCGCGCACCGCACCTTACACGAAGAGCTGAGCGACCCGGTGCAACGCCTGGCGATCGCCATGGAGCCCGGCACCTATATCCGCCCGCACCGCCACCCGCAAACCTGGGAGCTGCTGACGCCGCTGCGCGGTCGTTTTGTGGTGCTGCAGTTCAACGATGACGGCGTCGTCATGCAGCGCACCCTGCTCGGCGAAGAAACCAAAGTGCTGGAGATGCCGGCATTTACCTGGCATGCGGTGCTGTCGGTCGATGCCGGCGGCGTGGTGTTCGAAGTGAAGCAGGGCCCGTATCAGGCGCTGACCGAAGAGGACTGCATGCAATGGGCACCGCAGGAAGGCGGCGAAGGCACCGAAGCGGTGATGCGCTGGTATGCCACCGCGCAGGTCGGCGATCGCTACCCTCACTGATAATGAACGATTGCAGGGGCCTGCCCCTGCAACTCTCCCCGCTCTTTATACCGTTTCCAGGCGAGCGTAGGCCGCCACCAGCCACTTGATGCCCTCGCCCGGGAAAGCGATCTGTAACCGGCTGTGCTCGCCGCTGCCTTCCAGATTGACGATGGTGCCTTCGCCAAACTTGGGATGGCGCACGCGCTGGCCCAGCTTGTAGCCGGTATCGTTCTCGCTGATCGGCGTGCCCATGCGGCGGTGATTGACCGGGCGCGATACGCTGGCGCGCAGGCGCACTTCTTCCACACACTCTTCCGGCAGTTCGCCGATAAAGCGCGACGGCCGATGGTAAACCTCTTTGCCGTACAGACGGCGCGTTTCGGCATAGGTCAGCGTCAGTTTCTGCATGGCGCGCGTTACGCCCACATATGCCAGACGGCGCTCCTCCTCCAGACGGCCGCCTTCATCCAGCGACATCTGGCTCGGGAACATGCCTTCTTCCATGCCGACGATAAACACCAGCGGGAACTCCAAGCCCTTGGCCGAGTGCAGGGTCATCAGCTGCACCGCGTCCTGATAGGCGTCGGCCTGACCTTCGCCCGCTTCCAGCGCCGCATGCGACAGGAACGCCTGCAGCGGCATCAGATCCTGATCTTCTTCCTGATAGCTGAACTGACGCGTCGCCGTCACCAGTTCCTCAAGGTTTTCGATACGCGCCTGCCCCTTTTCGCCCTTTTCCTGCTCATACATGATGAACAGCCCGGAGTCGCGGATCACCCGGTCGGTCTGCACGTGCAGCGGCATGTCAGCGGTTTCATGCGCCAGCGACTCCACCAGTTCGATAAAGCGCTGCAGCGCCGACGCGGCGCGGCCGGCCAACACTTTGTCCTGCATCAGCTCGCGCGTCGCCTGCCACAGCGTCAGCTGGCGATCGCGCGCCGCCTGGCGCACCACGTCGAGGGTGCGATCGCCGATGCCGCGCGTCGGGGTGTTGACCACGCGCTCGAAGGCCGCATCGTCGTTGCGGTTGGAAATGAGGCGCAGGTAAGCCAGCGCATCCTTGATTTCCTGGCGTTCGAAGAAGCGCTGGCCACCGTAGATGCGGTACGGCATCGCCGTCTGCAGCAGCGCCTCTTCCAGCACGCGCGACTGGGCGTTGCTGCGGTACAGGATGGCGCAGTCGTTCAGCGCGCCGCCGTTGTCTTGCCAGGTCTTGATGCGGTTGACCACGAAGCGCGCTTCGTCGAGTTCGTTGAAGGCGCAGTAGAGGGAAATCGGCTCGCCTTCGCCGCCTTCGGTCCACAGATTTTTGCCCATGCGCCCGTCGTTGTTGGCGATCAGGGTGTTGGCCGCTTTCAGGATGTTGCTGGTGGAACGGTAGTTCTGCTCCAGGCGGATGGTTTCCGCGCCGGGGAAATCCTTCAGGAAGCGCTGGATGTTTTCCACCTGCGCGCCGCGCCAGCCGTAGATCGACTGGTCATCGTCGCCGACGATCATCACGTTGCTGTTGCCGCCCGCCAGCAGGCGGATCCAGGCGTACTGGATGCTGTTGGTATCCTGGAATTCGTCCACCAGCACGTTGGTGAAACGCTCGCGGTAGTGGTTGAGGATATGCGGCTTGTTCAGCCACAGTTCGTGCGCGCGCAGCAGCAGCTCGGCGAAATCCACCAGCCCGGCGCGATCGCAGGCTTCCTGATAGGCCTGATAGATGCGCAGCCAGGTGGCCTCTACCGGGTTGTTGTAGGTCTCAACGTGCTGTGGCCGCAGGCCCTCGTCTTTCTTGCCGTTGATGTACCACATCGCCTGACGCGGCGGCCACTGTTTCTCGTCGACGTTCAGCGCCTTGATGATGCGCTTGAGCAACCGCAGCTGGTCGTCGCTGTCGAGGATCTGGAAATCCTGCGGCAAGTTGGCCTCCAGGTGGTGGGCGCGCAACAGGCGGTGCGCCAGGCCGTGGAAGGTGCCGATCCACATGCCGCCCTGGCTGGTGCCGATCAGATGTTCGATACGGTGGCGCATTTCCGCCGCCGCCTTGTTGGTGAAGGTCACCGCCATGATCGAATACGGTGAGCAGTTCTCCACCGACAGCAGCCAGGCGATGCGGTGCACCAGCACCCGCGTCTTGCCGCTGCCCGCTCCGGCCAGAACCAACAGGTTGCTGCGCGGCGCCGCCACGGCTTCACGTTGTTTTTCATTCAGGCTGTCGAGCAGATCGGAGACGTCCATAGGCACCACTAATGGTTAAGGGAAAACCCGCCGGCGACGGGTTTTTCACTGGAAATTTATACAGAGTTCTGGCAGGGATTATAACAATGCTGTCAGCGATGCCAACTGCGAAATCTCAATATGCGGCAGCAAGCGGCTGTCGGCAGCCTGCATCAGGCAGCGTTGCCGATCGTTGATCCAACAGGCCTGCAGCCCCGCGCGCAGCGCGCCGGCCACGTCGGTGGTCAGATCGTCGCCCACGTGCAGGATCTGCTCGGGCGCCACGCCCAGCCGCTCAACGGCCAGGTGGTACATGTCCTGATACGGCTTGGCGCGCCCGTCCGGCCCGGAGCGCAACACGAACTGGAAATAACCGTCCAGGCCGCACAGAGACGGATCGACGTTGCCGTTGGTGATCGCCACCAGCGGGTAGCGCGCGGCCAACGCCTTCAGCGTGGCGTGGGTCGCTTCCGGCACCTCGATGCGGCTGCGCCACAGCGCGAAGTTCTGCATCGCCGCATCGGCCCCGATCGCCGCTTCGGCGTCGCGCAGCCCCTGCCGGCTCAGCGCCAGATGAATAGCGCGCCAGCGCCACTGGGTGACGTCATGGTAGATCTCCGGTTCCTGCTCGCGCAGCTCCTGACGCAGGCGATGAAAATCCGCCGACTGAAAGCTGCTCAGGCCGGGGTGGTAACTCTGCAGGAAGGCCACCGATTGTTGTTCGGTTTGCCGGATCACCGGACGGTTATCATACAGCGTGTCGTCCAGATCGAAAGTCAGCGCCGCCAGCGGGCGCAGCGGGCGATAAAAATGCATCAGGATTTCCCCCGTTTGGCACGCGGATGCGCGGCATCGTACACGTTCGCCAGATGTTGAAAGTCGAGGTGGGTATAAATTTGCGTGGTGGTCAGGTTGGCGTGGCCGAGCAGCTCCTGCACCGCGCGCAGATCGCCGCTGGACTCCAGCATGTGGGTGGCGAAGGAGTGGCGCAGCTTGTGCGGGTGAATATGGCTGTTAACGCCCTGTTTCACGCCCCACTCGGCGAAGCGTTTTTGCACGTTGCGCGTCGAGATGCGCCGCCCCTGATTGGACAGGAACATGGCATCGTCCTGCGGCCCAAACAGATCGCGCATTGCCAGCCAGTGTTCCAGCCAGGTGACGGCGGTGCGCCCGATCGGCAATTTACGCTCTTTGCTGCCTTTCCCCATCACCCACACCTCGCCGGCGGCCATATCGACATGGCGGCAATCCAGCCCCACCAGCTCGGAGAGGCGCAGGCCGGCGCCGTACATCACCTCCAGCATGGCGCGATCGCGCACCGCCAGCGGATCGTTGAGATCGATCTCCAGCAGTTGGTTCATTTCATCGACGTCGATATTTTTAGGCAGATGGCGGCCGCTGCGCGGCGTGCGGATGCCCTTGGCGGGGTTGGCGTGCAGCACGCCCTGGCTGACCAGCCAATCGAGGAAGCTACGCAACGAAGAGAGCCGCAGCGCCAGGCTGGCGGACTGCAGACCGGCGCGTTTGCTGCGCGCCGCCAGCATGCGCACCCGGGCGGCGTCCAGCGCCGCCCAGTCGGTGACGCCGATCTCCTGCGCCAGGCGCATCAGCGCCGCCAGCTGGCGCGAATAGCTGAGCTGCGTCAGCGGGCTGAGTTGCCGTTCTACCTTGAGATAGCGCAGAAACGCGTCCACCGGCTGCTGCAGGCTGGGCGCAATCGGCGTCATGCTCGTTCGATCCAGCGTTCCAGCAGCGCCGGCAGCATGCGCGCCAGTTGATTGAGCATCACCGTGCCCATGCCCTGCTGATAGTGTTGCGTATCGCGGCTGCTGAAGATCACCATGCCCAGCTCGCCGTCGTCGCCCAGCATCGACAGCGCCACCGAGCCAATCTGGCCGATCTGTTTGGCCTGCGGCAACAGCAGCAGCAGCTCGGGGCCGTTCAGGCCACCGAGGTAGTGTTGTTCGCTGCCCAGCCGCTGAATGCGGAACGGCTCGAACGCCGAACGCGTCAGCGCCAGGTGGGTGAAATCGGAAGGCGCGCCGATATTCCAGCGCTCGGCGAACAGCCGAACCGTGGCACCGGCCAAACCGAAGCCGCGCGCCCAGCGCTGCAGCCGGTTGAGCATGTCCTGCAGGCTGTCGGCGGTGGCCAAATCGGCCTGCAGGTGCAGCAACCGGGCGAACAGCCCTTCGTTGGCGCTGGCCTGCTCCATCAACAGCGTGATCTCTTCTTCCAACCGTTCGATGTGATTGCGCTGGCGGGCCAGGTGCCATTCCACCAGCGAAACGGTGCCGCGCACCGGGTGCGGCACGCGCATCTGCTCAACCTGGCGCGCGTTGCGAATAAAGAAATCCGGGTTCTGCAGCAGGTACTGCATCACGGTGTCGTCATCCAGCGCCAGGCCGGCGACGCTCTGTTCTTCTACGCTTTTCATAGATGAATAAATCCGTCATAGACATGGGTTGCCGGACCGGTCATAAACAGCGGATTGCCCGGCCCTTTCCAGCGAATATGCAGGCTGCCGCCCGGCAGTTCTACATGCACCTCTTCTGACAGCAATTCCTGTTGGATCCCCACCGCCACCGCCGCACAGGCGCCGCTGCCGCAGGCCTGCGTTTCACCAGCGCCGCGTTCATAAACGCGCAGCTTGATGTGATCGCGGCTCACCACCTGCATAAAGCCGATGTTGGCCCGTTCCGGGAAGCGTTCATGCCCTTCCAGCACCGGCCCAAGCAGCTCCACCTTGGCAGTTGTTACATCGTCCACCTGCAAAACACAATGCGGGTTACCCATCGACACCACGCCGCACAGCACGGTATGTTCCGCCGCGCGCATGATGTAGGTCTTTTCAGCCTTAGTGGCGCGGAACGGCACCGCCTGCGGGTCGAAATTCGGTTCGCCCATGTTGACGCACACCAGATCGTCGTCGGTGACACTGAGCACCATGCGCCCGGTTTGGGTGCTGACACGGATGTCGCGTTTGTTGGTCAGCCCTTTCAGCCGCACGAAACGCGCGAAGCAACGCGCGCCGTTGCCGCACTGCGCCACTTCGCTGCCGTCGGCGTTAAAAATTCGGTAGTGAAAATCCAGTTCGGGATCGTAAGGCGGTTCTACCACCAGCATCTGGTCAAAGCCGACGCCCAGGTGCCGATCGGCCAACCGGCGGATCAGCTCAGGTGAAAAATAGACATTCTGTGTAACGGCATCGACCACCATAAAGTCGTTGCCCAGACCGTGCATTTTGGAGAACTGCATATCATACTCCGCTATCTGGACGCGCTATCCGTCTTGATGTTGCGGTGGCGCTCGCTACCGCAAACCGGGGTTTACTGGTCAACCATCGACGGTTTTTGCTGAGAGCCAGACTGCTCCTGCTGGTTCTTTTGCACCTGATCGCCCGTTTGCACCGGCGGCTTGGCCGGTTTCTGGCTGGCGGGATCGGCAGGCGGGAAGTAAAGCGGGCCTTTCAGACCGCAGCCGGCGAGGCCGGTAACCAGAACTGCCATCAGCGCATAGCGTAGTTGTTTTTTCATTTGCATTAATGCCTGTAATTCATGCGTCCAAGGTCTCTATAATCGCAGGTGGATCATGAAAAGCAATAGGAATTGAATATGAACGACAGTGAGTTTCACCAGTTGGCCGACCAGCTGATGCTGAATATTGAAGAGACACTGGACGATTTTGACGGCGATGCGGATATCGATTACGAAACCAATGGCGGCGTAATGACGCTGAGCTTCGAAAACGGCACCAAAATCGTCATCAACCGCCAGGAGCCGCTGCACCAGGTGTGGCTCGCCACCAAGGCCGGCGGTTATCACTTCAACTACCGCGACGGCGTTTGGCTATGCGATCGCAGCGGACAGCCGTTTTATCAGCTGCTCAGCGAAGCGGCCAGCGCGCAGGCCGGCGAGGAACTGCATTTTTCCTGAGGCTAAGCAGGGCTCGGCAACCGAGCCCTTGCGGCGTCAATGCAGCTGGAACTGCTGTTTCAGCGGCTGAGCGGCGCCGTCGGCCACCGTCACGCACAGGCTGGACAGCACGTTGCTGCGGAACGGGATCACCTGCGTGCGCCCGTCGAGTTGCACGATCTGATAGAACTGCGGCAGATTGAAGTTGATGAAGCTGGAGCCGTAGGTGAAGCGATCGTGCGACGATGAGTAGAAGCGGCTGACGTCGCGCACCAGCTCCTCTTTACTGCCCTCGCAGTGGTGATACACCTCCACCCGATTCGACTCATCCAGAATATAGATGTTGAAGCCCTTGTCGTCTGAGGTGTCTTCGAAGAAGAACTGGATGATCCCCTCGCTGGCGAAGCCGTCCACCACCGGCGGCAGATGCACCTGATCGGTTTCCACCTTGATAGACAGGCCGTGCAGCTTGTTGTTGGAGATGGCGCCGTAAAACTCCACCGCATTCTCCAGCTTTTGCACCGACACGCTCAGGCGCTCGAAGAACAGCCCCCAAGTCTGCCCGGCAACGCGCACCGCCTTGAAGCGGCCGGGTTCCAGCCGGGTACTGGACAGGCGCAGCTCGATGCACTCCGACACCAGCTGCTGGATACGGGTGCGGATCAGGCCGCGCAGGTGCTGGCTGTAGCAGAACACTTCCACCGACTCCGGCGGCGCGGCGTCCTGGTGCATTTTGCCGAGAATGGTCTTCAGCGCTTCCAGCACCGACTGCTCGCCGCTGAAATGCAGGGTACGCACTTCGTTCCAGGAGTTGCGATACAGCAGATCGATACTGCCCACCAAACACTGCTGCTGCTGGCCGAAGCTGAACACGTCCAGTTTGCGGAAATCGAAGTGCACCACCTGATTGCGGAAGGCGGCGGTCGGATCGTTTTCCAGATTGACGATGATGGCCAGATGGCGAATTTCGCACGGGCTGTACAGCGCTTTCGGCGTCGGCGCCGGCAGGCGCAGCGGGAAGTGATGAGAAACGTCGGCCACCAGCTCCTGCAGTTTGGCGGTGTCGCACAGGTTGCCGCTCTTGATGTGCAGGCGGGTCTGCGGCGTTAGCAGGCCGTTGAAATAGGCCCAGGCCACCAGCTTGTTCAGGTAGCGGTTATATTCCAGCGGCTGATGGCTGACGATCGAATCCATAGCCGGTGCCTGATTATACAGGTACCAGCCGGTGCGGTTGGCGCGGCCAACCGGCACGTGAATAAAGGTTAAATCGTTTTCCGACAGGTCCGGTGAGATCTGCGGGTTCACCAGCGTCACCTTGCCGGGCAGCGCTTCGAACGCCGCGTACAGTTTGCGGGTCAGCACGCCGATATCCTGCGGGCTGGCGCTGACGCTGAGGTTGTTGCGGCGAGCGAAACGGATCAGGTTGCGGTAGCTTTGCATCATCGCATCGAGCAGTTCGTTATGCGCTTCGCGCACCCGCTCGATTTTCCAGTTGGCGCGGTTATCCAGCATCGCCAGACGCTCTTCGCTCCAGCCCCACTCGCTGACCAATTGGCTGAGGATCTCGCGTCGCCAGCCGACGCAGGCCTTGGCCAGCGACAGCTTTTCACATACTTTCAGGTAAAAACAGCGGCGGGCCAGATCGAGGCGGGTGGTGTCGTTGATGTCGGTCAGGTAGCGGGTCACGCGCTCAAGCATCATGCAGTAGGCATCAAGCCCGAAGCTGACGATCTCACCCTGATGCAGCCGGTGTTTGATGTCCGTCGCCAGCAGTTGGGTATTGGGGTATTCCCAGGAATAGGCTTCCAGCAGCAGGGTCTTCAGCACCGCCTTGTAAGGCGAATCGATGCTCTTGTACAGCTGCCACAGGCTGGCGCCGAAGTACTCTTCCGCCGACAGCGAACTCAGGCCACCGAGATCCAGCCACTCGTTCGGCGTCAGCGCACCCTGCGCGTACAGCGACAGCACGTATTCATCGTAGTGCGCTTCTTCTTCGCCCGGTACCATGTTCCACAGGATGCGTTTGCCAGCCAGGCGCACTGCGGTGCGATAGAATTCATCGAGCAACAGGATGTGCTGCGTCGAGCCGCAGTCTTCGCCACCCAGGCTGCCGCTTTCATTATGGCGGAAGCGGTTTTCGTCGATCAGGAAGAAGCTGACTTCCACCCCCATCGAGGCGGCCCACTTCTCAAGCAGGCTGCATTTTTGCTGCAAACGGGTGCGTTCTTCGTTGTCCAGCCAGGACTGGTGGCAGACCCAGATGTCGAGATCCGAGCTGCAGCTTTGGCCGATAGACGAGGTGCTGCCCATCGAGTAGACGCCGGTGATCGGCAGCTCGCCGCTGGCCGGCTTGTCAAACGGGCTGCCCCATTTGTCTTCTAAATCGTTCAGGTAATCTTGTTGAGTTTCATCAGGCGTGTAGAGGCAAATGCCATGGGGAACGTTACCGTTCAGGTAACCCGGCATCAGCGGGTGGTGGTGGTGCAGTAAGGTGGGCAGCAGACTGTATACCCGTTGAAACGCGGGCTTCATAGCCGCTAGGGCGCGATCGACGCGTAGCTGATTGATCGCATCCAGTCTCTGCTTCAATGTCTCGATGTAGAGGTACAAGACGTCTCGCCTGATTATCCCGGTGTTTAGAAAAAAACCCGTATTCCATAAGCGCCGTTAGTGTAAGAAGAATATTTGGCGACTTATTGCTGGAAACGTGATCAATTTAACACCTTGCTGATTGACCGTAAAGGAGGTAACGCTTCACAATTATTGTAGCGCTTCCCTAAACGATTTACCCGCAGTGTTAACTGCCCCAAAGCACATCACACGTCCCTTTGATTCCGTTGTCCTTTTTCCGCCTCCGGCTTCTTGCACTGACAGTATTGGCTCTCAGTGGTAGGATGGATGGCGAAATATAAAAACGGTAACAAGCATGTTAGACAAAATTATTCGAATTGCCACCCGACAAAGCCCGCTTGCACTCTGGCAAGCACATTATGTGCAGCAACGTCTGATGGCCAGCCATCCCGGCCTGCAGGTCGAGTTGGTGCCGATGGTGACGCGCGGCGACGTTATTCTGGATACGCCGCTGGCGAAAGTCGGCGGTAAAGGCCTGTTTGTTAAAGAACTCGAGCTCGCGCTGCTGGAAGGCCGCGCCGACATCGCCGTGCACTCGATGAAAGACGTGCCGGTCGATTTCCCTGCCGGCCTCGGTTTGACCACCATTTGCGAACGCGAAGATCCGCGCGACGCTTTTGTTTCCAATCGTTTCGCCTCGCTCGATCAGCTGCCGCAGGGCAGCGTGGTCGGCACCTCCAGCCTGCGCCGCCAGTGCCAACTGCGCGAACGCCGCCCGGACCTGATCGTACGCGACCTGCGCGGCAACGTCGGCACTCGCCTGGCCAAGCTGGACAACGGCGACTACGACGCGATTATTCTGGCGGTGGCCGGCCTGAAACGCCTGGGGCTGGAGCAACGCATCCGCAGCCCGCTGAGTGCCGAAGAGTGCCTGCCGGCGGTCGGCCAGGGTGCAGTCGGCATTGAATGCCGTCTCGACGACAGCGTCACCCGCGCGCTGCTGGCGCCGCTGAACCATGCGGCTACCGAAACCCGCGTGCGCGCCGAACGGGCGATGAACACCCGTCTGGAAGGCGGCTGCCAGGTGCCGATCGGCAGCTATGCCGAACTGGATGGCGACAGCCTATGGCTGCGCGCCCTGGTCGGCGCGCCGGACGGCAGCCAGATGGTGCGCGGCGAACGCCGCGGCCCGGCCGCCGAGGCTGAACGGATGGGCGTTGAGCTGGCGGAAGAGTTGCTGGCGCGCGGCGCGCGCGAGATCCTGCGCGAGGTTTATCAGGGAAATCCGCCGGCATGACGATCCTGGTAACCCGCCCATCGCCTTCGGGAGAGCGGTTAGTGAGCCGGCTGCGCGCACTCGGCCGGGTTGCCTATCATGCACCGCTGATCGACTTCGCCCCCGGCAGCGATCTGCCGCAGCTGCCGCAGGCGTTGCAGCAGTTGAACGCCGGCGATCTGGTATTCGTGCTGTCGCAGCATTCGGTGAACTATGCCGATTCGGTCATCGGCCGCGCCGGACTGAGCTGGCCCGCTCACCTGGCCTATTACGCCATTGGCCGTACCACCGGGCTGGCGCTGCACCGCATCAGCAGTTTGCCGGTGGAATACCCGCGCGAGCGCGAGATCAGCGAAACGCTGCTGCTGCTGCCGGCGCTGCAGAAACTGGCGGGCAAACGCGCGCTGATTTTACGCGGCAACGGCGGCCGCGAGTTGCTGGGCACAACGCTGAGCGAGCGCGGCGCCGACGTCAGCTATTATGAATGCTATCAACGCAGCCCGGTGCACTACGACGGCAGCGAGCAAAGCGCCCACTGGCAGCGTGCCGGTGTGGATACGCTGGTGGTGACCAGCGGTGAAATGTTACAACAGCTCTATACTTTAGTTCCTGATTACTATCGTTCTTCATGGCTGCTGCGTTGCCGCCTGGTAGTAGTGAGCGAACGCCTGGCTACCCTCGCCCGGGATTTGGGCTGGCGTACGATTCGGGTAGCTGACAACGCCGATAATGACGCGCTGATCCGCGCGCTACAATAATCTGACTATGGGATGTGCCACTATGACGGAACAAAATACCCCAGCCGCCCCGGTTGAAGAGCCAACCACCGCGGTTGAGAGCTCCCAGCAGCCAGCCGCTGCCAGCCGCAAAGGCAAGAACACCGGCCCGGTGCTCGGCGCGATCGCTATCGTGCTGGTCATCGCCCTCGGTGCGGGCGGCTATTACCACACGCACAAGCAGGCACAACAGCTGATCGCCGCCAATCAGGCGCTGCAGCAGCAGCTTGAAGGCGTGAAGCAGAGCCAACAGCAGGAAAGAAATGCGCTGGAAGGCCTGCTGCAGCAGCAGGGTAAAACCCTGGACGCCGCCGATCGCGAGCAGGCGAATCTGGCGCGTCAACTGAGCGAGCTGCAGGAAAAAGTGGCGACCATCTCCGGCAGCGACGCCAAAACCTGGCTGCTGGCGCAGGCCGATTTCCTGGTGAAAATGGCCGGCCGCAAGCTGTGGAGCGATCAAGACGTGACCAGCGCCGCCGCGTTGCTGAAAAGCGCCGACGCCAGCCTGGCGGACATGAACGATCCTAGCCTGCTCGACGTGCGCCGCGCCATTACCGAAGACATCAGCACGCTTTCTACGCTGACCCAGGTCGATTACGACGGCATCATCCTCAAGGTCAATCAGCTGTCCAACCAGGTGGATAACCTGCGCCTGGCCGATAACGACACCGACGAAGCGCCGATGGATCAAAACAGCAGCGAGCTCTCCGGCTCGATCGGCGAATGGCGGCAGAACCTGGCCAAGAGCTGGCACAATTTCATGGCTGACTTCATCACCATCCGCCGTCGCGATACCAGCGCCGAACCGCTGCTGGCGCCGAACCAGGACATCTACCTGCGCGAAAATATCCGTTCGCGCCTGCTGGTGGCCGCACAGGCCATCCCACGCCACCAGAACGAGACCTACAAGCAATCGCTGGAAACCGTCTCCACCTGGGTGCGCGCCTATTTCGACACCACCGATCCGGCGACCAAGGCTTTCCTGGAAGAGCTGGATAACCTGAGCCAACAGTCGATCTCGATGGACGTGCCGGATCAGTTGAAAAGCCAGCCGCTGCTCGAAAAAGTGATGCAGACCCGGGTGCGCAACCTGATGACCCAGTCCCCTGCCGCTCACCAGGAGGGTTAAGCCATGTTACGCGTGCTATTTCTGTTCCTGGTGGTGATCGCCAGCGTGGTGCTCGGGCCGATGTTGGCCGGGCATCAGGGCTACGTGCTGATCCAGACCGATAACTACAATATCGAAACCAGCGTCACCGGCCTGGTGATCATGTTGGTGCTGCTGTTCGTGGTGCTGCTGGCGATCGAGTGGATCCTGCGCCGCATCTTCCGTACCGGCGCCCGCACGCGCGGTTGGTTTATCGGCCGCAAGCGCACCCGCGCGCGCCAGCAAACCAAAGCCGCGCTGATCAAACTGGCGGAAGGCGACTATAAGCAGGTTGAGAAGCTGATGACGCGCAACGCCGATCACGCTGAACAGCCGGTGGTGAACTACCTGCTGGCCGCCGAGGCCGCGCAGCAACGCGGCGATGACTTCCGTACCAATCAATATCTGGAACGCGCCGCCGAAGCCGCCGACACCGATCAGCTGCCGGTGGATATCACCCGGGTTCGCATCCAGCTGGCGCAGGGCGAGAACCACGCCGCGCGCCACGGCGTCGATCGCCTGCTGAACCAGGCACCGCGCCATCCGGAAGTGCTGCGCCTGGCGGAACAAGCCTATCTGCGCACCGGCGCCTACGCGTCGCTGCTGGAAGTGCTGCCGTCGATGCGTAAAATCGAACTGCACAGCGAAGAGCAGCTGCAGGCGTTGCAGCAGCAGGCTTACATCGGTCTGATGAATCAGGCGATGGCGGACGAAGGCAGCGAAGGCCTGAAGCGCTGGTGGAAAGATCAGAGCCGCAAGACGCGTCACGAGGTGCCGCTGCAAATCGCGATGGTGGAACACCTGATCGAATGCAACGACCACGAGCTGGCGCAGGAGATTGTGCTCGACAGCCTGAAGCGCCAATACGACGAGCGCCTGGTGCTGTTGCTGCCGCGGCTGAAGTCCGGCAACCCCGAGCAGCTTGAGAAAGCGCTGCGTCAGCAGATGAAACAACACGGCGCGACGCCGCTGTTAAACAGCACGCTGGGGCAACTGCTGATGAAGCACGGCGAGTGGCAGCAAGCGGCCGACGCCTTCCGCGAAGCGCTGAAACAGCGTCCGGACGCCTACGATTACGCCTGGCTGGCCGATACGCTGGAGAAACTGCATCGTTCGGATGAAGCGGCGCAGATGCGGCGTGAGGGGCTGATGTTGACGCTGAAACAGAACGGCGGCGAATAACGCCCTGCCCGAGAGAGAAGAGCGCGGCCCCGATGCCGCGCTTTTTTTTGCTCAGGGTTTTTCTGTGGCGCAAAAAAAAACACTTGCCGTATGGCAAGTGTATAAAGAAGCAATCAGGTCTAGGACAACAGGGGCGGTGCCTCACTCAACGTTCTGCCCTGAGCGTGATGACGGGTTAGTCATCGTTCTCGTGGGCGATAGGCACCCTAAATCGGCTCTGCGTCATTCCCAGGGTTTATGAAGCCTAAGGCGAACATAAGAGGTGGAATGAGCATCTACGCTATAGATATAGCATTTGGCGTGCCAACTTTTATATTGAGTCCATCCCCATAAGAAAATAGAATTCAAGATATTGAAAATATTGATTTTTATTTAATTCCATCCTTTGCGTTGCAAACCACTTCCTGGCATTCCTTGCCAGCGGCCGTTATCAGGATGTCGCCTCAAAACGACGACTTAAGCCAAAGCCAACTTTATCTTTTTAAATCAATGAATTATTTGTCTCAACCTGACGACAGCGCTGGATGGCGTTGTCGCTGAAAACCAACACGCTTGCCAGCAGAGACAAAATGCCCATCCTTCGATACGCAAAAAACCCGCGCATTGCTGCACGGGCTTGTCGGTATTAGCTTCGTCATGCTGAGAAAACTTGCTCTCATAAACGGCAGATGTAAAAAAACCGACTTGCGTCGGTTTCTTTGAAAGTGGTCGGCGAGAGAGGATTACGCGCATCGTTGATGCGCGCCCTACGGGCCGTTGCTAAAGCAACGTTGTCTCGCTTCGCGAGGCTCGAACCTCCTGCGGAGGTACTCATCCTCATAAACTGCAGGCGTAAAAAAACCGACTTGCGTCGGTTTCTTTGAATGTGGTCGGCGAGAGAGGATTCGAACCTCCGACCCACTGGTCCCAAACCAGTTGCGCTACCAAGCTGCGCTACTCGCCGATTTGTGTTGCTCATACTACCCGATTTATCAGACCGTTGTCCATATAAATCTTATATTTATCAGATATTTTGCGTGGTGCGAAGAGAGGGACTTGAACCCTCACGTCCGTAAGAACACTAACACCTGAAGCTAGCGCGTCTACCAATTCCGCCACCTTCGCACTGTCACAAAATACTGCTAAATCTTCACTTCGTTAGGAAGTGGGGTGGCTAATGGGACTCGAACCCACGACAACTGGAATCACAATCCAGGGCTCTACCAACTGAGCTATAGCCACCATTACTACTTCTTCTTACTCACGCGGTAATATTACCACCGCAGCTCCTGCGCACAAACTTAATGGCGCGCCCGACAGGATTCGAACCTGAGACCTCTGCCTCCGGAGGGCAGCGCTCTATCCAGCTGAGCTACGGGCGCGTAGCGCCGTTGCGGGAGGGGATACTACGGATTTACGCCAATCCTGTCTAGTGCTTTTTCGCAGAAATGTTGCGTTTGATTACGCTTTGCTCACTCCTGCGCAGGAAAGCGCACTCCGTAGCCCCTTTTCACCGTTTATTGCCGCGTTTCTACCCGATTTTCAGCCGGATGATGTTTCTTATGCATACCGAAAGCGAAGTAGCACAGGCTGACGCCGGCTAAGAAAATCGCCCCGACCAGCAGGGAAATTCGCGTATCTGGGTTGATTCCCATGCCGACCAACACGCAAACCAGAAAAGCGATGGTCAGATAGTTCACATACGGGAACATGATCGACTTAAAGCTGTGGGTTTTGATCGCTTCCTTATGGGCACGGCGGAAATAGAGCTGGCTTATCAGCACCACGAACCACGGCACCATGCCCGGCAGCACGCTGGCGCTGTAGACATACACGAACACCTGCTCCGGATTCGGGATAATGTAGTTCAGCGCGGACCCCACCAACAGACAGGCGATGGTGACGGCGATGCAGTTCACCGGCACACCGCTGGCGGAAAGCTTGGTCAACGCCGCCGGCAGTTGGCGGTTCTTGGCCAGGGCGTACAGCATGCGGCCGCCGCTGTACATGCCGCTGTTGCAACCGGAGAGCGCGGCGGTCAGCACCACAAAGTTGATAATGCCGGCGGCGGCGACGATGCCGATCTTGGCGAAGGTCAGCACAAACGGGCTGCCGGTGGTGCCGATGCCGTTCCACGGGAAGATGGTCACGATGACGAAGATTGCGCCGACATAGAAGATCAGGATGCGCCACAGGATATTGTTGATCGCGCGTTTCAGCGTCACCTGCGGGTTCTTGGCTTCCCCGGCGGTGATGCCTACCAGCTCAACCCCCTGATAGGACGCCACCACGATGCACAGCGCAAACAGGAAGCCTTTCCAGCCACCGGCAAAGAAACCGCCGTGCGCCGTCAGATTGGCGAAACCGATAGGCTCACCGCCGTTGCCGAAACCGAAGAAGATCACCCCCAGCCCCACCAGAATCATCACGATGATGGTGGTGACCTTGATCATGGCGAACCAGAACTCCAGCTCACCGTACAGGCGCACCGCCGCCAGGTTGGCCAGCGCCACCATCGCCACGGCGATCAGTGCAGGCACCCACTGCGGTATTTCCGGGAACCAGAACTGCACATACACCCCGATGGCGGTGATCTCAGAAATACCAACGGCGATCCACATAAACCAGTAGCCCCAGGCGGTCAGGTAACCGAAGTAGGGATTCATGTACTTATGCGCGTAAACGGCAAACGACCCGGCGACCGGCTCGAGGAACAGCATCTCCCCCATCGAACGCATAATAAAAAACACGAACAGCCCGGCGATGATGTAAGCCAGCAGCACCGACGGCCCGGCCCATTTCAGCGTACTGGCCGAACCCATAAACAGGCCGACGCCGATGGTGCCCCCCAGAGCGATAAGCTCGATGTGCCGGGCCTCAAGGCCCCGGTGTAGCCCTTGCGGTTTCTCTTTGTGTGCCATAAATCCTCAATAATTTTTCTCGGGTTGTGTTTGCCTGCCGGCCGCTGCCGGTCGTTATTGTCATTATTAAAAGAATAAATCATCCCCTGCCGTTCGGGTTGGCATCAACGGGTAGTCGGAGCGAAGTTACCGTGAGAAGAACATCGTTCAGCGCTGTCGCGTCAGGCTTCAGCGGCCGGGGATAATTTCCGGGCGGTATCGTTTCGCATTTCGCCGCTATAAGCAAACCGCAATTTAAAACTTTATGGAATAAATGCGGCTGCGTTTAGGGCTGGGGGTTATAGATATGCGGGAGAAACGTGCAAAAGCAGATTATTGGTACAGCAGACCGGAGCGGAACAGCACTTTCCGCCCCGGATGTAGAGGTTACATCTTGCCGCTGTAGTAGTAGCCGACAAACTTCAACAGCTTCAACTGCCGGCCGATGCGGCTGGGCTGGCTGAGCAGGCGGTAGAGCCACTCCAGACCGAGGTTCTGCCACACCTTGGGCGCACGCTTCACGTGGCCGGTAAAGACGTCGTAGGTGCCGCCCACGCCCATGTACAGCGCCTGCGGATGCACCTTGCGGCAGTCGCGCATCAGGATCTCCTGCTTCGGCGATCCCATCGCCACCGTCACGATAGCGGCACCGCTGGCGCGAATACGCTCGAACAGCGCCTCACGTTGCTCCGGTTTGAAATAGCCATCCTGGCTACCCACCAGGTTGACATTCCACTGGCTGCGCAGCTTTTGCTCGGTTTCCGCCAGCACCTCCGGCTTGCCGCCGACCAGGAAGACCGGCGTGCCTTCACGACCGGCGCGCTGCATCAAGGCTTCCCACAGATCGGCGCCCGCAACGCGCGAAACGTCCGCCGCCGGGTATTTGCGGCGAATCGAGCGCACCATGCTGATGCCGTCGGCGTACTTGTACTCCGCCTCATCCAGCAACGCATGCAGCGCCGGGTCCTCTTCCGCCTTCAGGATCTTTTCCGCGTTCATGGCCACCAGCGTGCCCTGTTTGACCCGGCCGCCGTCGAACAGAAAGTCCATGCAGTGCGCCATATCGCGAAAGCCCCACAGGCTGAAACCGCGCAGCTCATACTGCGGCACCGAAATCTTTGTTTCCATCGTTCTCATTACCCTTACAAAAGACCGTTCGCCCGAGGCGGAGACGCCAGCGCGCGGGCGCGCGTCACTCTGGCCTTGATCAGCCCGGCGGTATCGAACAGCCAATACAGCAACTTCGCCAGCACCAGACAGGCGCCGAAAATAATGCAGAAGAACACCACGCGCGACACGAATGAGTCCACCCCTTCGCGCGCCAATACGATTATGTTGAACACCGCACCGAAGCAGAAGCCTTGCAGAATGGCCGCCTTATAGCGGTTCGGTTCGGTTTTACCCAACTCATACAGCCAGTCGAACCACTTGATGATCATGCCCACCAGAATCGCGCCGAGCGGGATAAACAGCGCGCCGCCCATCACCACCAGCGAACCGATCAGCGTCGGGGATATCGCCAGCCCGGAGTGGTTGTTCAGCACTTCCCAGGTGAAATAGTTGGCCGAGTTCAGCACCACGTCCGGCCGGCCCGGCCATAGCCAGGTTGGGATAAAGACGTAGAAATCACGCAGGATCGGCGCCAGGCCCTGGAAATCGATCTTGTCGTAATTTTGCAGCAGCAGCGCCAGATTTTCCCACGGCGAGAAAGTATCGCGGGTCAGATAAAGGAAGGTATAAAACGCTTCCGCGCCGCTGACGTCCAGGCTGTAGCGCTTCAACGCCAGCCAGAACATGCCGACCACACCGAATATGCCCGCCGCCGCCAACATCCACAGCGTGATCCAGCCGCGCACGATACCGATAAACAGGAACAGCGCGAAGGCGATGATGATATTGGCGCGGGTGCCGCCGACGATGACGTAGGTCAGAATGCCGAACGCCACCGTCGCCACCAGGAACAAGAACCAGGCGCGCAGATCCTGCCGCAGGAAATAGACCACCAGCATCGCCGGAATGAAGAAGTAGAAGAACCGTTTGAGCGCCACGCCGGACACGTCGCTGGAGAAGATCTGGCTGTAGGAATTGAGCTTGAACAGCAGGAAGCCGTTCTGCATGAAGAAGATACCCACGGTCCCGATCGCCACCAGGGCCAGAAGCACCCAGGTCATATGGGTTTCCACCCGGTTCATGGTGAACAGCGCCGCACGCGGCTGAGAGCGGCGCTTGCGCAGCCGGGTCTTGTAGGTGACGTAATAGATGGCGTAAAACGCCGTCGCCGACAGCAAGGCGTACAGCAGAAACTCCACCGGTACCACCTCGACGTCAAACTGAAACACCAGCAGACAGGTCAGCGGGAAGCCGAAATAAAACGTCAGCAAATACAGCAGCGAGAAGAAGACGTTGAAGTTAAAGCGCACGCGCCGAAACTCCTGGTAGGTCAGCGTCAGAATAAACGTCAGGCTGACCAGGTAGACGACGAACAGGCCGCCGAATTGCGCCAACGTCATGAGTGCTCTCCCGCCGCCAGCGCCAGGGCTTGCTGCCAGCCGTCGACATAGTTCGGATTGAAGAAAGCGATCGTCTGTTTATCTACCGCCGCCAGCTGACGCTGCGCTTCGCGCACCACCGCCTCGTCGAGCGAGTCGCCGTAGAACAGCACCGGCAGGTGCTGTTCCGCCAAATCCTGCCAGAACGGGTTCTGCCGGCTGAGCACGAAAGGCACGCCAAACTGAATCAGCAGGCACAGGGTGCCTATCCCCTGCTGGCGATTGAAAATGAAATAGCCGAGATCGCAGGCGCGCAGAATATTGAGGTAGTCTTCAAATGCCACCTGCTGCGTGAGCAGCTGCAGATTTTTCTCGCCGAACAGCGGCAATCCGGCGGCACGCACCTGCTCGATGTAAGCGTCGTTATTGGCCGGATAGCCCATCGGCAGGATCACGCGCACGTCGGCGCCGAACTGCTGATGGATCGCCTGCAGTGCTTCGATATGCCGATTGCTGCGATCGCCGGAGTTGCCCACCAGAATCGTCATCGGCCCGGCCAGATTTTTCTCGACGTGAACGTCGGTCAGCGCCGGATCCATGCGGGTCGGGAAGTACAGCAACGAGGCAGGTACCCGCGCATGGCGCTGCTGGTAGTGAATCACGTCGCCGCGGGTAGCAAATACATTCCCCACCCGCCCCTGGGCAATGCGGCGCAGCAGATAAAACAGCCTGAATTTCCAGCTGGTGGCGTCTTCGTACAGATCGGCGCCCCAAATATGCCAACTGACCTGACGCGCCTTGATCTTGCCGCTCAACAGCGCCAGCCACAGCCCCGGATTAAACTGGCCGTGTAGGAAGAAGCGCGCAGCGCGATCGGCCTGGGCGCGGGCGATCACCGCCGCCGCCAGGCTTTTCTTATCGGCGTAAGGCTCAATATTCAGGGCGGGGAAATCCCCCAGTGCCGCCACATCCTTGGCCGCCACCATAAAATGCCGCGTCTGCTCAGCCGGCAAACGCGGCGCCAGCACGTCGTTGAAGAAGCGAAGCACCGTCTGGTTATGATGCGGGATATCGGATCCCAGAACGTGAATCAGTGTGGTCATACTCGTCTACGATAAATAAGAAACACGCAGCTACAGAGCGCGAAATACACGATGTAGGTTGCCATATAGGCCTGAGCCGCACCCAGCGCGCCGTGCTGCGGGATCAGCCAGTGCGAGAACAGCGTCAGCAGCAGAAACTGGCTGACTTCCGTCAGGATATAAAAGCGCAGCGACGCTTTAGCGATCACCAAATAGCCGAACACATAAGCCCCGACTTTCAGCACGTCGCCCACCAGTTGCCAGGCAAACAGATCGCGCATGGCGACGAATTTATCCGAGAACAGCAGCCAGATAGCGAAATCGCGCAGCACCCAGACCGTAAAGCTCGCTGCCGCTACCGCCGGCAGCACGAATTTCAGCGAGCGCACGATCTCCCGCGAGATGGCGCCCTTGTCCGTCAGCCGCGACAGCGTCGGCAGCAGATAGACGGTAAACGAGGCGGTGATAAACTGCAGATAGGCATCGGAAATGCTGCTGACGCCTTGCCAGATCCCCACCTCATCCCAACCGTAATGCGCGGCCAGCAGGTTTCGCATCATGACGTAGGCCACCGGCAGCGTCACCGAGGTGATCAACGCCATGACGGTGAATTTGCCGAGGTTACCGGCCACCCGTTTGTCCCAACGCAGCGCCAAATAGCGCAGCGGCAGCGTTTTGCGCCGCCACAGCATCAGCCCGGCCGGCAGCACCACCAACGCCGGCACCAGCGCCAGCCCCGCCAGCGCACCTTCATAGCCGCCCAGCTTGAAGCACAGGTAATATGCCACCACGCCGATCAGGCTACCGCCGATCACCGCCAGCGCATTGCCCATCGCGTCGCGATAGCCTTTCAGCACCGCCATGAACAGGTTGGCGTAGGCGATGCCCATCTGAATGAAAGCGACGGCGCGCACCACGCCGACGTAATCGGCATGCCCGAACAGCCCGATGCTGATCGGTTCGGCGGCGAACAGAAACACCAGCGCCAGCAAGGTCGAAAAGCCCAGCACGATGCTCGACGCGGTACCGACCGCCAGGCGCAAACGCTGCGGATCCTGATGGTACTCCGCAACGTATTTGGTTATACCGTTAAAAATACCCGCGCCGGACAGCACGCCCAGCACGGTGATCAACTGGCGAAAGTTACCCGCCTGCCCCACGCCGCTGGGGCCAAACGCTACCGCCAGCAGTTTCACCACCAAGAGCCCCACGCCAATTTTGATCAGCGTGGAGCCGGCGGTCCATATCGATGCTTTTGCCAACGACATATCAGGCAAAGAAGCTCAGGATGGTATTGATTACCGTACGCTGATTGACATCAGACATATTGTAGAACAGCGGCAAGCGCACCAGACGCGCACTTTCCTGCGTGGTGTAACGATCTTCGCCGGCAAAGCGGCCAAACTGTTCGCCGGCCGGGCAGTCATGCAGCGGGATATAGTGGAACACGGCCATGATTTCGGCTTCCTTCAGGTAGTCGATAAAGGCCGTGCGCTCTTCGATATCACGCAGCTTGATATAGAACATGTGCGCGTTATGCACGCAGTCGGCTGGGATGCTCGGCAGTTCGATGCGGCCGGCCTTCGCCAACGGCAGGAAGCTGTCGTAGTACTTCTGCCACAGTGCCAAACGGCGCTGGTTGATGCGTTCCGCCACTTCCAGCTGGCCCCACAGGTAAGCGGCCTGCAGGTCAGACATCAAATAGCTGGAACCGATGTCGCGCCAGGTATATTTATCGACCTGGCCACGGAAGAACTGGCTGCGGTTGGTGCCTTTCTCGCGGATGACTTCCGCCCGATCGATCAGGGCCGGATCGTTCACCAGCGTCGCGCCGCCTTCGCCGCCGGCGGTGTAGTTCTTGGTTTCATGGAAGCTGAAGCAGCCGATATGGCCAATGGTGCCCAATGCCTTGCCTTTGTAGGTCGACATCACACCCTGCGCGGCGTCTTCCACCACGAACAGGTTATATTTCTTCGCCAGCGCCATGATGGTATCCATCTCGCAGGCAACGCCGGCATAGTGCACTGGCACAATCGCGCGGGTTTTATCGGTGATCGCCGCTTCGATTTTGGTTTCGTCGATGTTCATGGTGTCCGGACGCAGGTCGACGAACACCACTTTGGCACCGCGCAGCACAAAGGCGTTGGCGGTTGAAACGAAGGTAAAGCTCGGCATGATCACTTCGTCACCCGGCTGAATATCCAGCAGGATGGCGGCCATTTCCAACGACGCGGTGCAGGAAGGCGTCAACAACACTTTCGCGCTGCCGAAACGCTGTTCCATCCACTGCTGGCAGCGACGGGTAAAGCCGCCGTCGCCGCACAATTTGCCGCTGCCCATGGCAGCCTGCATATATTCCAGTTCAGTGCCAACAACCGGTGGAGCGTTAAATGGAATCATGTCTACCTCTGTATAACCAGTACGCGGTGCTTTCAATCACGGCACCCTGTCGTTGATAGAGTCGTAATGCGGCGATATTGCCTGTCTGGGTCGCGACCCGCAGGCGCTGCATTCCTTGCCGCCGACATTCGGCCAGCGCCGCAGTCATCAGCCGAGTGCCAATGCCCCGGCCTGATACGCCGGGGAAAGCCGCCAGCAGGCCGATACGCATTTCCTGGCCGCCAATGTCACGCAGGCTGACAAATCCCTCTGGCCGCCCCTGTTCGTCCAGCGCCAACAGGCACTGATGATCGAAGGTGCCCAGAACGGCCTTTTCGATCCACAAAGCATAAAACCGGCCGCTGTCATCAGGTTGATACCAGGGGGTACGAAAGCGGCTGACGGTGAACGCCTGAGCCGCCGCGGTGCGCAATGCCGGGATATCGGCTTCTGCCGCCAGGCGGGACGTCTGGGCGACGAAACCCGGTTCAACCACGTGATCATGCTCAAGAGCCAGAACCAGATCGACCTCGCCCTCAACCAGGCGAAATCCCAAATCAGCCAGACCGTCCGCCAACGCAAGGTGCTGAGCGGGGACTTTGGCCTGCACCAAGGCATAAGCCGCCAAGTCGGCCTCAGCCAGAACCGGGGCTGAGGATGAGAAGCTGAGTTTCGCGCTGTCTAGCGCGAAAAACTCGCTTTCCCACGCCAAAGGCTCAATAATGGCGTGGACGCACATGCAGTAAATCCAGCAAATACTTGCCATAGCCCGTTTTGGACAAGGAGTGGGCGGCACGTTTGACGCCCTCATCATCCAGCCAACCGTTGCGCCAGGCGATCTCTTCCAGACAGGCGATTTTAAAGCCCTGACGTTTCTCGACCGTCTGCACGAAGCTGCTGGCTTCTAGCAGACTGTCGTGAGTCCCGGTGTCCAACCAGGCGAAACCACGTCCCAACAGCTCGACGGTCAGTTCACCGCGCTCCAGATACATCTGGTTGATGCTGGTGATTTCCAGCTCGCCGCGCTCGGAAGGCTTCACCTGCTTGGCAAACTCCACCACTTGGCTATCGTAGAAGTACAGACCGGTCACCGCCCAATCGGATTTCGGTTTCTTCGGCTTTTCTTCGATCGACAACGCACGGAAGTTATCGTCAAACTCCACCACGCCAAAGCGTTCAGGATCCATGACCTGATAACCGAATACGGTGGCCCCCTCGGTACGGGCCGCGACGGTTTTTAATTTCGGGCTGAAAGATTGGCCGAAGAAGATGTTATCGCCCAACACCAGGCAGCAAGAATCGCCGTTGATAAACTCCTCGCCGATCAGGAACGCCTGGGCCAGGCCTTCAGGCTTAGGCTGCGCAGCGTAGCTGAGATTGATGCCGAATTGTTCGCCGTTACCCAGTAAACGCTCGAAGGACGGCAGATCTTCCGGGGTCGAGATGATCAAAATATCGCGGATCCCCGCCAGCATCAGTACCGACATCGGGTAATAGATCATCGGCTTATCGTAAATCGGCAACAGCTGTTTCGAGACTCCGCGGGTAATCGGATGCAGACGCGTCCCGGAACCCCCAGCCAGTACAATACCTTTCATACTTGCTCCCAAATCCGCAGTGCCTTATAAGGACAGCACTGCGCTACATTCACTCGGACAGCCCCAAACGCTCGCCGGCATAAGAACCGTCTTGCACCCGGCGCCACCATACCTCGTTGTTCAGGTACCAAACCACGGTTTTGCGAATGCCGCTTTCGAACGTTTCCTGCGGCCGCCAGCCCAGCTCACGATCAATTTTGCCGGCGTCGATGGCGTAACGCATGTCGTGGCCCGGACGATCCTTCACGTAAATGATGAGATCGCGGTAGTGCGCCACGCCCTGTGGTTTGTTTGGCGCCAGTTCTTCCAGCAGATCGCAGATGGTCTGTACCACTTCGATATTCTTACGCTCGTTGTGGCCACCAATATTGTAAGTTTCGCCCACCACGCCTTCGGTCACGACCTGATAGAGCGCACGCGCGTGATCCTCGACATACAGCCAGTCGCGCACCTGCGCGCCGTTGCCGTATACCGGCAGCGGTTTACCGGCGACGGCATTCAGGATCACCAACGGAATTAACTTCTCCGGGAAGTGATAAGGACCGTAGTTATTCGAACAGTTAGTCACGAGGGTCGGCAAACCGTAGGTGCGCAGCCAGGCGCGCACCAGATGATCGCTCGACGCCTTGGAGGCGGAATACGGACTGCTCGGCGCATAGGGCGTGGTTTCGGTGAACAGATCGTCGGAGCCATGCAGATCGCCGTACACCTCATCAGTAGAGATATGATGGAAGCGGAAAGCCTGTTTTTTCTCCGCCGCCAACGGCTGCCAATAGTGGCGCGCCGCTTCCAACATCGTGTAAGTGCCGACCACGTTGGTTTCGATAAACGCCGCCGGGCCATCGATGGAACGATCGACGTGGCTTTCCGCCGCCAGGTGCATCACTACATCCGGTTGATACTGGGCGAATACCCGATCCAACCCGGCGCGATCGCAGATGTCGACCTGCTCGAAGGCATAACGATCGCTGTCGGCCACCACCGCCAGCGACTCGAGGTTACCGGCATAGGTCAGCTTATCCACCACCACCACGCTGTCGCCGGTGGCCTCGATGATATGCCTCACGACTGCGGAACCAATAAATCCGGCGCCACCGGTGACTAAAATACGCTTCAACGCCAAACCCCCTTGGTATCCACAATCCAGCTTTGCTTAATCTCTTCCGGCCGGATGGCCCTGAACTGTTGGTGATCGACCAACATCACGATCACATCGGCCTGCTGCAACGCCTCGGCAATCGGCGTCAACGTCACATGGCCCGCCAGCGACTTCGGCAACTGTTCGACGTTCGGTTCCACCGCCAGCGTTTCGCCGACGTGCCATTCGGCGATCAGGTGCGCCACCTCTACCGCCGGGCTTTCACGCAAATCGTCGATATTCGGCTTGAAGGCCAGGCCGAAACAGGCAATTTTCACCTCGGACGCGCGCTTGTCGGTGGCGGCCAGGCAATCGGCCACCGCCGCTTTCACACGGTCGACCACCCACAGCGGTTTGCCGTCGTTCACCAGGCGTGCGGTGTGGATCAGGCGCGCCTGCTGCGGATTCTGCGCCACGATAAACCACGGATCGACGGCAATGCAGTGACCGCCGACGCCCGGCCCCGGCTGCAGAATATTCACCCGCGGATGGCGGTTTGCCAGGCGGATAAGCTCCCAGACGTTGATCCCCTGCTCGGCGCAAATCAGCGACAGTTCGTTGGCAAAGGCGATATTCACGTCGCGGAAGCTGTTTTCCGTCAGCTTGCACATCTCGGCGGTGCGCGAATTGGTGATCACGCATTCGCCCTCGAGGAAAATCTTGTACAGCGCGCTGGCGCGCTCCGAGCACTTCGGCGTCATGCCGCCGATCACGCGGTCGTTTTGAATCAGTTCCACCATCACCTGCCCCGGCAACACGCGCTCCGGGCAGTAGGCGATATTCACGTCCGCCGCTTCACCCGCGTGCTGCGGGAAGCTGAGATCGCTGCGCGCCTGCGCCAACCATTCCGCCATCTGTTCAGTGGCGCCCACCGGCGAGGTGGACTCCAGGATCACCAAATCACCTTTTTTCAGCACCGGCGCCAGCGATTTCGCCGCCGCCTCGACATAGGCCAGATCCGGCTCATGGTCGCCTTTGAACGGCGTAGGCACCGCGATCAGGAACGCATCGGCCGCCAGCGGTTTGGTCACCGCCTGCAGGAACCCGCCGTCGACGGCGTCCTTGACCACTTTATCCAGATCCGGCTCAACGATGTGGATCGCGCCGCGGTTAATGGTATCTACCGCATGTTGGTTAACATCTACACCCACCACTTTTTTCTTGCGGGAGGCAAACGCCGCCGCCGTTGGCAAGCCGATATAACCCAGGCCGATAACCGAAATAGTGTCAAAACTCATAGTTTCACCTGATGATTCTTTAAAGCTTCGAGGATACGCTGACAGGCATGCCCGTCACCGTACGGGTTGTGCGCCCGACTCATCGCGTGATATTCGCTTTCGTCCGTCAACAGCCGGGTCACCGCTTCAACAATTTTGGCCACATCGGTGCCGACCAGACGCACCGTGCCCGCATCTACCGCCTCCGGGCGTTCGGTGGTGTCGCGCATCACCAGCACCGGTTTGCCTAACGATGGCGCCTCTTCCTGAATGCCGCCGGAATCGGTCAGGATCATGTAAGCCTGGGTCATCAAATAGACAAACGGCAGATAATCCTGCGGTTCGATCAGCATGACGTTGTCGATGCCTTTCAAAATGCGATTCACCGGCTCACTGACGTTTGGATTGAGATGCACCGGATACACCACCTGCACTTCCGGGTGATTGCTGGCGATCTCCGCCAGCGCGCTGCAAATCCGCTCAAAGCCGCCGCCAAAGCTTTCGCGGCGATGGCCGGTGACCAAGATCAGTTTCTTGTCGGCGTCGAGGAACGGGTAACGCTGTGCCAGGCCCGCGCGCAGCGCAGCATCACTCATCACGCGGTCGCGCACCCAGAACAGCGCGTCGATTACCGTATTGCCGGTCACGAAAATGCGGTTGTCCGGCAGCAGCTCGCGCAACAGATTCTGGCGCGAGTTCTCGGTTGGCGCGAAATGGTACATCGCCAGATGGCCGGTCAGTTTGCGGTTGGCCTCTTCCGGCCAGGGAGAATACAGATTGCCGGTACGCAGCCCGGCCTCGACATGCCCAACGGGGATGCGTTGATAGAACGCCGCCAGGCTGGTCGCCAGCGTGGTGGTGGTATCGCCGTGCACCAGCACCACGTCCGGTTTGAAGTCTTCCAGCACCCCTTTCAACCCTTCCAGGATGCGACAGGTGATTTCCGTTAGCCCCTGGCCGGGTTTCATGATGTTCAGGTCGTAATCCGGCGTGATCTCAAACAACCGCAATACCTGATCCAACATCTCACGATGCTGTGCCGTTACGCAGACTCTTGCGTCAAAGGCCTCATCCTGGGCCAGTGCATGTACCAGCGGCGCCATTTTAATGGCTTCAGGTCTGGTGCCGAAAACAGTCAACACTTTCACAGCGAATCTCTTTTGGTCGGTTAATCGCAGGCACCGCCTGCGAATGGGGAGCTCACGCGCCCTGCATCAGATTATTATATTATTTTTTAACTACGCGGCCGACGCGCCAAGGCAACACCCGCGCCAACCAAAGCGCCCATCGCGCCCCACAGAATCAGCCAGAATACCCGGCGTGGGCTGTCACGTTTTACCGGCTCTTCCGGCGTGCGCAAATAACGATAGGTCTGGAACTTCTCATCCAACGTCGGGCCAACGTTCAGCGTCGCCAGCATCGCGCGGTTCTGATCGTAATCCAGGTCATAGGTCGGGCCGGAGGCCTGCAGGCCTTCCAGACGCGCCTGCAGCATTGGCCGGCCCAGCAAGAACAGATCCGAATCCGGCAACTGCTCAGCCGGGGTGTCGGTTTGCGTACGGCTGATCCCCTGGCTCTCGGCGATTTTCAACGCCTGCTGCGTGGTGTTCAGCTCGCGCTTGTAAACCGACTCCGCCACCGCTTCCTGGCGCTTGACCTGTGCCTTCATCGAGGTGGTACGAGCGGCCCACGCCCCCTGGATCTCTTCGTTCAGGTGCAGGGCAGCGCGGTGGCTGGCGAAAGCCACGTATTGACGCAGCAGGCGGTTGGCGTCCGCGGCGGTTTCCGCCGTCAGCTTCACGCCGTCGTTCGGGACTTTTTTGTCGTCACGCGGCGTGAACAGGATGTTGTTGATCAGCTCGTCGAGCAGCGCCGCATCGGCGCGGGCATCCCCTTCCTGACGTTGCTTGTAATAATCACTCTGCAGCCAGAAATCGCGACGCGTATCGTAAGCCGCCAGTTGCATGATGAACTCATTGTACGCTTCATCCGCGATGCTCGGCTGATCGCCCGCCGTCGCCGGCAACGTGCGCACATCCAGATTGCGCAGGAACTGTTGCTGGGAGTAGTAACCGCCCAGCGCATTCACCGTGGGTTTGTCGGTGATTGCGGTCGCGCTCCATTCTTGCTTAACCAGATAAGAGACGATCAGCGCGACCGCCGCGAACAGCACCGCAATGCCGATTATCCACGGTTTGCCGCGCCACAGGGTGCAGCACAGGCCGCGGATATCGAGTTCGTTATCCACCGCCGGGGTATGCTTGTCAGACGTTGTTTCTGGATTCATCACAGCCAAAAAGCCTCTGGTCTCTGGTTAAGGTACTTGCTTGTTATCGCCCGAACGCCGCAGCCGGCGCTTGATACGCTTAATGTACCGCGCAACCCGCCAGGCGCGCTTGATGCAGTAACCGTACAGGAAGAATGCAAGCAAGAATAATGCCAACATAACCCACTCAGGGATAAAAGTCAGGCGTTCGCCGATCACGCCCACCGCCGCCAGCAATGCGGCCGCCAGGGTGATCAATACGAAAGCCTGCCGTGGCGTAAAGCCGGCGCGCATGATCAGGTGGTGAATATGTTGACGATCGGGAGAGAAGGGGCTCATCCCCTTGCGTAAACGACGATACATGATTGCTATCATGTCCATCAGCGGAATAGCGATGATCCACAGCGCAGTCACCGGGTTAATCGAGTGTGCCTTGCCCTGCGAGCTTTGCAACAGCAGCCAAATGGCGGTAAAGCCGATCAGGGTACTGCCGGCATCCCCCATGAACACCTTATAACGGCGGCCGAGGATGCCGAGGTTGAGCAAAATATAGGGAACGATGGTGGCGATCATCGCAAAGCACCAGAACGCCATCTCATGGTGACCGCTCAGGTACAGCAACAGACCCAGCGCGCCGAAGGAAACGCATGACAGCCCACCCAGCAGGCCATCAATGCCATCGACCATGTTGAAGGCGTTGATCGCCGCCCATACCGCGAACAGCGTCACCAAATAGCCGAACGGCCCCAGCAACATCTCCCAGTCGCCCAGCACATGGCCGAAGCTGCGCAGATACAGACCGGCGAACACCATCATGGCGATGCCGACCAACGCCTGCACCAGGGCGCGGATCTTAACGCTGATGTCAAAACGATCGTCAAGCGCGCCCACAAACACCAGAATGCCGGCGCAGGTGAGGTAAAGCTTGGCGTGCGCGATAGGCTGTTCGGAGATCCAAAATGCGAAGCACAATCCGGCATAAACGGAAATACCGCCGACCAGAGGAATCAGCCCCTGATGGCGTTTGCGATAATTGGGTTTATCTACCAGACCAATACGTTTTGCCGCCTTGCGGGCAACAAAGAGAAAAGCCAAAGAAAACAGGAAAACAAATAGAATTTCAGTACTCATAGTGAGTAAGTTCACAGTTAACAGATCTCTGTAGAAGATAAGGCAGCTTACCACGGGCAATAGCTTGTGCCATCGGCCCCCGCCACCTTTCGGTCATTTCCTATGACAACGGTGATTCATGCCTATTTTCTTCGCATCGGCTGACAAAACGACAGCAGCAAAGCCGACCGACGCAACGCCGACCGACAAACAAGATGAATTCTCAATAAGTCGAGGAAACAACTTACTTTTCCATTACTGCTACTTATCGTATCCGCCAAAAGCGAAAAACGCCACGACTAGGCGTGGCGTTCAGCGAATTTTTTAACGAATTATGAGCGTTTCATCATATCGAAGAATTCATCGTTGGTTTTAGTCATCGCCAACTTATTAATGAGGAACTCCATCGCGTCAATCTCACCCATCGGATGAATGATTTTGCGCAGGATCCACATTTTTTGCAGCTCTTCAGAGGTGGTGAGCAGCTCTTCTTTACGGGTACCGGAGCGGTTGTAATCGATCGCCGGGAATACGCGTTTCTCGGCGATTTTACGCGCCAAGTGCAATTCCATGTTGCCGGTACCTTTAAATTCTTCGTAGATCACTTCGTCCATCTTCGAACCGGTATCAACCAGCGCGGTCGCGATGATGGTCAGGCTGCCGCCCTCTTCCACGTTACGTGCCGCACCGAAGAAACGCTTCGGACGATGCAGGGCGTTGGCGTCCACACCACCGGTCAGCACCTTACCGGAAGCCGGTACCACGGTGTTGTAGGCACGCGCCAGACGGGTGATGGAGTCAAGCAGAATGATCACGTCTTTCTTGTGCTCAACCAGGCGTTTGGCCTTCTCGATTACCATTTCGGCCACTTGTACATGGCGCGAAGCCGGTTCGTCGAAGGTCGATGCGATCACTTCACCTTTCACCAGGCGCTGCATCTCGGTCACTTCTTCCGGACGTTCGTCGATCAGCAGCACCATCAGCACGCAGTCTGGGTGATTGTAAGCGATACTCTGCGCAATGTTCTGCAGCAGCATGGTTTTACCGGCTTTCGGCGGTGCCACGATCAGGCCACGCTGGCCGCGGCCAATCGGTGCCGCCAGGTCCAGTACGCGCGCCGTCAGGTCTTCGGTCGAGCCGTTGCCGCGCTCCATCCGCAGACGGGAATTGGCGTGCAGCGGCGTCAAGTTCTCGAACAGGATCTTGCTGCGGGCGTTTTCCGGCTTGTCGTAGTTGACTTCGTTGACTTTCAACAGGGCAAAATAGCGCTCGCCTTCTTTTGGCGGACGAATCTTACCGGAAATGGTGTCACCTGTGCGGAGGTTGAAGCGGCGGATTTGGCTAGGGGATACATAGATGTCGTCGGGACCGGCGAGGTAGGAACTGTCTCCAGAGCGGAGGAAACCGAATCCATCCTGCAATATCTCGAGCACGCCGTCGCCGAAGATATCTTCTCCGCTTTTCGCATGTTGCTTCAGAATGGAGAAGATAATGTCCTGCTTGCGCATGCGGGCAAGGTTTTCCAGCCCCATATTTTCGCCGAGAGTAATCAGCTCAGAAACCGGCGTATTCTTTAATTCGGTAAGATTCATAGTGGTGGGTTCTTAAACTCGGGGTATGTCTCGAACTTGTATCGTGAATGGTATGGCAGCGAGATGCGTGCCTGTTTACTGGACGTTCGATCACCGGGCGCAGAGCCGTCGCGGTAAGAAATGGCTTACATCGGGCGCACGCATTGACGGTTGAAGATCGAAGGTACCTTAAAAATGATTTTTGCAAAACCGTTTGATTGCCAAAACACGGGCTGAGTTCAGTTTACTTTCAACGCCAGTGGTTCGACACAGAGTATAGCTTTAGATTCAAACTCTTTAGATTTAAAACTTCGGGCAAGTTCTATATGCAGTGTGGTTAAACTTAACACGCTTCTTGGCAGGCGTCTAGCGGTGAATTGAACATCACCGCCAGGCACCTGATACTGGGCTTCCCGCCCGATTACAGATTCGCGTTCAGGAAATCTTTGAGCTGACCTTTAGACAACGCGCCAACCTTGGTCGCGGCCACTTCACCGTTCTTGAACAGCAACAGCGTAGGGATGCCACGGATACCGTACTTAGGCGCGGTAGCCGGGTTCTGATCGATATTCAGCTTGGTGATGGTCAGTTTGCCTTCGAACTCTTCGGCAATCTCATCCAGAATCGGAGCAATCATCTTGCACGGCCCACACCATTCAGCCCAGAAATCGACCAGGATCGGCCCTTCCGCATTCAGCACATCGGCTTCGAAGCTGCTGTCAGTCAGGTGAATAATTTTATCGCTCATGTTCTACTCCACAGGATTATGTCTACCTTGTTGGTGTAGCATTAACCAACTCAAGGTGATTTTATTGCACCGCGTTTATTTCAACGGATGTGCTTTCGTAAAGCAATAGTTAGCTGATATTCTACCACACTATGAGCAAAACACACTTGACCGAACAGAAGTTTTCCGACTTCGCCCTGCACCCGTTAGTCCTTGAAGCCCTTGAGAAAAAAGGGTTTCACAATTGCACGCCTATCCAGGCGTTAGCATTGCCGCTCACGCTCTCCGGGCGTGACGTTGCAGGTCAGGCGCAAACCGGTACCGGAAAGACGCTGGCGTTTTTGGCGTCTACTTTTCACTATTTGCTGACTCACCCGGCGAAACAGGATCGCCAGACCAATCAGCCGCGCGCCTTGATCATGGCGCCTACGCGTGAACTGGCGGTGCAAATCCACTCCGATGCTGAAGCGCTCTCCCAGAGCACCGGCCTCAAACTGGGCCTGGCCTACGGCGGCGACGGCTACGACAAACAGCTGAAAGTGCTGGAAAGCGGCGTGGACATTCTGATTGGCACCACCGGCCGTTTAATCGATTACACCAAGCAGAACTATGTCGATCTCGGCGCGATGCAGGTTGTCGTGCTGGATGAAGCCGATCGCATGTACGATCTTGGCTTTATCAAAGACATCCGTTGGCTGTTCCGCCGTATGCCTACGGCCGATCAACGCCTGAACATGCTGTTCTCCGCTACCCTGTCCTATCGCGTACGCGAATTGGCCTTCGAGCAGATGAACAACGCCGAATATGTTGAAGTGGAACCGGAACAGAAAACCGGCCACCGCATTAAAGAAGAGCTGTTCTACCCGTCCAACGAAGAAAAAATGCGTCTGCTGCAGACGCTGATCGAAGAAGAGTGGCCGGATCGCGCCATCATCTTCGCCAACACCAAGCACCGCTGCGAAGACATCTGGGGCCATCTGGCCGCCGACGGTCACCGCGTCGGCCTGCTGACCGGTGACGTGGCGCAGAAAAAACGCCTGCGCATCCTCGACGATTTCACCAAGGGCAACCTGGATATCCTGGTCGCCACCGACGTCGCCGCGCGCGGTCTGCACATTCCCGCCGTCACGCACGTCTTCAACTACGATCTGCCTGACGACTGCGAAGACTACGTGCACCGCATCGGCCGTACCGGCCGAGCAGGCGCCAGCGGCCACTCCATCAGCCTGGCGTGTGAAGAGTACGCGCTCAACCTGCCGGCGATCGAGACCTATATCGACCACAGCATTCCGGTGAGCAAGTACAACAGCGATGCGCTGCTGACCGATCTGCCGGCGCCGAAGCGCCTGTCGCGTCCGCGCGGCGGCAACGGCCCACGTCGCAACTCCGCGCCTCGTCGCGGCGGCGCGCCGCGCAGCAACCGTAAACGCCCGAGCTGATCGCCATGCTCAGCTCCAGCACGCTTTATGCTGCCATCGACCTCGGCTCCAACAGCTTCCACATGTTGGTGGTGCGCGAGGTGGCCGGCAGCATTCAGACTCTGGCGCGGATCAAGCGCAAGGTGCGCCTGGCGGCCGGGCTGGATCAGCACAATCACCTGTCGCATGAGGCCATGCAGCGCGGCTGGCAGTGTCTGCGGCTGTTCTCCGAACGCCTGCAGGACATTCCGCGCGAGCAGATCCGCGTCGTCGCCACCGCCACGCTGCGCCTGGCGTCCAACGCCGATGAGTTCCTGCAGGTCGCCGAGCAAATCCTCGGCTGCCCGGTGCAGGTGATCAGCGGCGAAGAAGAGGCACGGCTGATTTATCACGGCGTCGCGCACACCACCGGCGGGCCGGATCAGCGGCTGGTCGTCGACATCGGCGGCGGCAGCACCGAACTGGTCACCGGCACCGGCGCACAGGCATCGCAGCTGTATAGCCTGTCGATGGGCTGCGTTACCTGGCTGGAGCGCTACTTCAGCGACCGCAACCTCGGGCAAGAAAACTTCGAGCGCGCCGAACAGGCCGCGCGCGAAATGGTGCGGCCGATCGCACCGCAGCTGCGCCAGCAAGGTTGGCAGATCTGCGTCGGCGCTTCCGGCACCGTGCAAGCGCTGCAGGAGATCATGGTGGCGCAAGGCATGGATGAACGCATCACCCTGCCCAAGCTGCGCCAGTTGAAACAGCGTGCCATTCAGTGCGGCAAGCTGGAAGAGTTGGAGATCGAAGGGTTGACGCTGGAGCGCGCGCTGGTCTTCCCGAGCGGCTTGTCCATTCTGCTGGCCATTTTCCAGGAGCTCGGCATCGAGAGCATGATGCTGGCCGGCGGAGCGCTGCGTGAAGGCCTGGTTTACGGCATGCTGCATCTGCCGGTGGAGCAGGATATTCGCATCCGCACCATCCGCAACCTGCAGCGCCGTTACCTGATCGATACCGAGCAGGCCGAACGCGTGAGCCAGCTCGCCGCCAATTTCTCGCAGCAGGTCGCCAACGAATGGCAGTTGGACGCACGATGTCGCGAGCTATTGCACAGTGCCAGCCTGATCCACGAACTCGGCCTCAGCGTCGATTTCAAGCAGGCGCCGCAACACGCCGCCTACCTGATCCGCCACCTGGACTTACCCGGCTTTACCCCGGCGCAGAAAAAACTGCTGGCCACCCTGCTGCAAAACCAGAGCAACCCTCTCGACCTGTCGCTGTTGAACCAGCAAAACGCCCTGCCGCCGCGCACCGCGCAGCGTCTGTGCCGCATTTTGCGCCTGGCGATCATCTTCGCCAGCCGCCGCCGCGATGACACGCTGCCGGCGGTGCGTTTACGCGCCAATCAGGACGATGAACTGACGGTGATTTTGCCGCCGGGGTGGCTGGAACAGCATCCGCTGCGCGCCGAGGCGCTGGAGCAGGAAAGCCACTGGCAGAGCTACGTCCACTGGACGCTGCGGTTGGAAGAACAACGTTGAAATGACCAGGGCGCGATGAGCGCCCTGTCTTTTTAATTCCCGCCTTTGGCCTTGGCCAGCTGGGCGCGGATATTGGCCAGATGGCTCTGCCCTTTCTGCATCCGCTCCTGCGGGCTCACCACTTTGCGCTCGGTTTCCCACGCCAAATCGTCCTGCGGCAACTCCAGCAGGAAGCGGCTCGGCTCCGGCCGCACCAGCTCACCGTACTGACGGCGCTCGCGGCACAGGGTGAAGATCAGCTCTTTTTGCGCGCGGGTGATCCCCACATAGGCCAGACGCCGCTCTTCGTCGACATTGTCTTCGTCAATGCTGCTCTGGTGCGGCAGCAGGCCCTCTTCCATGCCCACCAGGAACACGTAAGGGAACTCCAGCCCCTTGGAGGCGTGCAGCGTCATCAGCTGTACCTGATCCAGTTCTTCTTCGCTTTCGCCGCGCTCCATCATGTCGCGCAGGGTGAAGCGCGTCACCACCTGGGTCAGCGTCATCGGCTCGTCCAAATCGTTGCCTTCCAGCATCTCCGTCATCCAACCGAACAGCGTGTTGACGTTCTTCATCCGCATTTCGGCGGCCTTCGGGCTGGTCGAGGTTTCAAACAGCCAGCTTTCATAATCCACGCCGCGGATCAGATCGCGCACCGCCGCCACCGGCTCACGCTCCGCCTGTTGAGCGATGCCGCCCAGCCAATGGGTGAAGCGCTGCAACGATTCCAGCCCGCGCCCGGTCAAGTGCTGGCTCAGCCCCAGATCGAAACTGGCGTGGAATAAACTCTTGTTGCGCTGGTTGGCCCATTCGCCGAGCTTCTGCAGCGTCGCCGGGCCGATCTCGCGCTTGGGGGTATTGACGATGCGCAGGAAGGCGCTGTCGTCCTCCGGGTTGGTCAGCACGCGCAGGTAGGCCAGCAGATCCTTGATCTCGGGACGCGAGAAGAACGAGGTGCCGCCGGAAATCTTGTACGGAATGCGGTTCTGCATCAGCATCTTTTCAAACACCCGCGACTGGTGGTTGCCGCGGTACAGGATCGCATAGTCGCCGTAGTTGGTCTTTTTCACGAAGTGGTGGGCGATCAGCTCCCCCACCACCCGCTCGGCTTCGTGCTCCTCGTTGTTGGCGGTCACCACTTTCAGCTCTTCGCCATACCCCAGCTCGGAAAACAGCCGTTTTTCAAACACGTGCGGGTTATTGGCGATCAGGATATTGGCCGCCTTCAGAATGCGCTCGCTGGAACGGTAGTTTTGCTCCAGTTTGATCACCTGCAGCGCCGGGAAATCCTCCTTCAGCAGCACCAGGTTCTGCGGCCGCGCGCCGCGCCAGGAGTAGATCGACTGGTCATCGTCACCCACCACGGTAAAGCGCGCGCGGTTGCCCACTAACAGCTTCACCAGCTCGTACTGGCTGGTGTTGGTATCCTGGTATTCATCCACCAGCAGGTAGCGGATGCGCTGCTGCCAGCGTTCGCGCACCTCTTCGTTGCGTTGCAACAGCAGCGTTGGCAACAGGATCAGGTCGTCGAAGTCCAGCACGTTGCACGCCCGCATATGGGCGTGGTACAGGCCGTAGCAGTGGGCGAACAGCTTGTCGCGCTCCGAGCGCGCCAGCTCCGCCGCCCGCTGGGGATCGATCAGGTCGTTTTTCCAGTTGGAGATGGCCGAAATCAGCTGCGCCACCAGCGTTTTATCGCTTTCCAGCCACTTTTCGGTCAGCTCTTTCAACAGCGCCAGCTGATCCTGGTCGTCGAACAGCGAGAAGTTGGATTTCATCCCCAACGCCACGTATTCCCGCTTGATGATCTCCAGCCCCAGGGTATGGAAGGTGGAAATCATCAGCCCGCGCGCCTCTTTGCGCCCCAGGGTTTGCGACACGCGCTCTTTCATCTCGCGCGCGGCCTTGTTGGTAAAGGTCACGGCGGCGATGTGCCGCGCCTGGTAGCCGCAGTGGTGGATCAGGTGGGCTATCTTGTTGGTGATAACGCGCGTCTTGCCGGAACCGGCACCGGCCAACACCAGGCAGGGCCCGGTAACGAATTCGACGGCTTGTTGTTGGCTGGGGTTTAATCGCATGGTGCTGGCTTGCTCGGCTGTAAAACGTGGAAGGGAATTGTAGCAGAAAGCGCCGACGAGATTTAGCGGGTATAATCAGCGCAATTTTCGCATCGACAAAGGCAATACCATGGCAAAAACGGCGTGCGCCCTGCACATTCTGGTAGACAATGAAAAGCTGGCCAACGAGCTGCTGGCCAAGCTGAAGCGCGGCGTCAGCTTCGACACGCTGGCGCGCAAATACTCGAGCTGCCCGTCAAAACGCAACGGCGGCTCGCTGGGCGAGTTCAACAAAGGCGCGATGGTGCCGGCGTTCGATAAAGCGGTGTTCAGCATCCCGCTGCTCAAACCTTACGGCCCGGTCAAAACCCAGTTCGGTTACCACATCATCAAGGTGCTGTACCGCAACTGAGGGGGCCTGAGTCCCCCTGCGGCGAATTACTGCGCGCTGGCGTCCGTCGCCGGCGCTGCCACCGCGGCGTCGGCCGGCTTGGCTTCTTCCGTCACCACCGCCGGCGCCGGCATCATGATGCCGTCATAGGTTTCCTGCAGCTGCTTCATGCTCATTTCCGGCTCGCCCTTCGGCTGCATCAGCACTAGCGTCGCCTCCTGAGAAAGCTGCAGCTTCAGCGCCTGATTCAGCGTCTCCAGCGTCAGGCTGGACAGGAACTCCTGGCGCAGCTTCTGATACAGCTCCGGCGCGATATCCACCACCCCGCTCTGTTGCGAGCGCAGACGCTGGCTCATCAGCACATCGGTGTCGGTACGGGCGTAGGTCGCGAACAGCTTGCTCAGCTGATCGTTTTTCTGCGCCAGCAGCGCATCGAATTCTTCTTTCGACAGGCCGTTGTCACGCACGTTGGCCAGCTCGCGGGCAATAAAGCCCAGGCTGCCGTTCAGATTGTTGTTCGGCGTATCCAGATGAATGGCGCACTGCCCTCGTTGATACTGCACGCGGCAGTCAAAGCCCAGATGCAGGCTCTTCTGTTCGCTTTTTTCCAGCGTCTGCTGGAGATGCCAGAACAGCGCCTCGCGGGCGAGATCGCCACGCCAGTAACGAAGCAGGCTCTGCGAATCGCGAATCGGGTGCCACGGCGAATCCCACATGATCGACAGCGTATCCTGTTTCACCTGCTCGCTGATCAGGCTCACCGGCTGCTGCGGCAGCGGTGTCAGCGTCGGCATCGGGGCCGGGGTTTCACGTTTGCCTTGCAGCGGCGAGAACGCCTTGTTGATCTGCTCGCCCAGGCTGCGGCTGTCAACCTTGCCGACCACGAACAGCGTCATGGCATCCGGGGTATACCACTGTTGGTAGAATTTCTTCAGCTGCTCGAGGTTGACCGGCCGTTTTGCCGGCTGCGCCGGATCGTGCGCCAGCAGCGTCGAGCCTTTCAGGCGGTAACGCCACCAGACGTCTTGGGTATTAGGCGGGAAAGTGCCGACCGGATTGATGCTGGAATTCATCACCGCATGCACCGTATGCTCGTCGATCGCCAATTTGCCGGTGGTATCCGCCAGCCAGGCCAGCGCTTCTTTCAGCAGGTCGGGCCGGTTGTTCGGCAGGCTGAGGTTATACATGGTGAAATCATACGAGATGATAGCCGGCGGCAGCGGCCGCTCGTTGTCCACGCTCTGCTGCCACAGGGCGCGCAGCTGCGGGGCCGTGAAGCTTTCGCTACGCGCCAACGCCAGCCGCGGCAGCAGATGAGCAAAGCCGGTCTGCTGCGAAGACTCCACCAAAGAGCCGGTATTGACGATCAACCGCAGTTCAACGCGGTCACTCGGCCGCTGCGGCGTATCGAGAATCTGCCATGAAAACCCGTTGGCCAACGCCCCCTGCTGCCAGGCAGGGTCGGGTTGTAGTGCTTCAGCCTGCACGCTGCTACTGGCTGCAGCCAATAGCAACCCACCAACTATAAGATGAATTCTGGTGCCCTGCATGTGAACCCCTACTTAATGACTATCCAATTTCTTATGCAAATGCGTGTATTCCATTCAATGGAATCATAAAAATACGCCCTGAGTTTCACGGTGGGGCGGAAAGCAGAAAGTGTACCACCGTGTTAGACCGCGCGCCTTTGCGGATGTCACTCATTAGAGTGAAAAATAATGGATTGCGGGGTTTTTAATGCAAAAAATCGTTACGAGGCAGGGGAAGAACCTCACCGGCCGCGGATGCGGCCGGTGATTTACCGCCGATATCAGGCGGAAGGCAGCGTTTTGTCCGCGCCGGTGTTTTTGTTGTTCAGCGTGTCTTTCAGCTGTTTTTCATCCAGCTGGTTACACCATTTTGCCACCACCACGGTCGCCACCCCGTTGCCCACCAAGTTGGTCAACGCACGGGCTTCCGACATGAAGCGGTCGATGCCGAGGATCAGCGCCAGGCCGGCCAGCGGCAGATGGCCGACGGCGGAGATGGTGGCGGCCAACACGATAAAGCCGCTGCCGGTGACACCCGCCGCCCCTTTGGAGGAAAGCAGCAGCACCACCAGCAGGGTAATCTGATGCATGATGTCCATGTGGGTATTGGTCGCCTGCGCGATAAACACCGCGGCCATGGTCAGGTAGATAGAGGTGCCGTCCAGGTTGAAGGAGTACCCGGTCGGAATAACCAGACCCACCACTGATTTCTTGCAGCCCAGCTTCTCCATTTTATCCAGCATGCGCGGCAGCGCGGATTCGGACGACGAGGTCCCCAGCACGATCAGCAGCTCTTCTTTGATGTAGTTGACGAATTTGAAGATGCTGAAGCCGTTGGCGCGGGCGATGCTGCCCAACACCACCACCACGAACAGGATGCAGGTGATATAGAAGCACACGATCAGTTGGCCGAGTTGCACCAGGGTGCCGACACCGTATTTACCGATGGTAAACGCCATAGCGCCGAAGGCCCCCAGCGGCGCCAGGCGCATGATCATGTTGATGATGCCGAAAATCACCCGCGAGAAGCTGTCTATCACGTTGTAGATCAGCTGCCCTTTGTCGCCCAGACGATGCAGGGCGAAGCCGAACAGTACCGCGAACAGCAGCACCTGAAGAATGTTGCCGCTGGCGAACGCGCCGATCACGCTGCCGGGGATGATGTCCAGCAGGAACGGAATGATGCCCTGCTGCTGTGCCTGCTCGGCGTAGACCGCCACCGCCTTGGCGTCCAGCGTGCCGGGATCGACGTTCATGCCGGCGCCCGGTTGCACCAGGTTGACGATCACCAGACCGATAATCAGCGCGATGGTGCTGACGATTTCAAAATACAGCAGCGCGATGGCGCCGGTGCGCCCCACCGCCTTCATGCTTTCCATGCCGGCGATGCCGGTCACCACGGTGCAGAAGATCACCGGTGCGATGATCATCTTGATCAGTTTGACGAAGCCATCGCCCAGAGGTTTCATCTCGGCGCCGAGGTCAGGGTAGAAATGGCCAAGCAGGATACCCAGCGTGATCGCCGTCAGTACCTGAAAATAGAGGCTCTTAAAGATCGTTGTTTTCATATGAACATCCTATGGGGGGAAGACACGCACCAGGCAGCAGTCTAAAAATCCAGCCTGTTCATTGCTTGCGCGGAAAATAACACCCACTTAACAACATGGAAATAATTTGTTGCACCCGCCCCTGAGGGTTGATGTGAATTTAAGAGCTGAAACGCGTCAGTCGAGGTGCAAAGCTGAAAATTGCGTAAGCCTTTGTTTGCACTAACGCAAAAGAGGTAGATAAAGAATAGCGATTTTCGGACGGGGAAAAGTACCGGAAAGGTCACGCGGCGCTCACGGCGCCGCGCGGCAAAACTCGGCTTCGAACGCTTCGCGCGGCAGCGGCCGGGCGAACAGGAATCCTTGCCCGCTGCGAATGCCGTGCTGCAGCAGCCAGTCGCGCTGCCCGGCGTTTTCCACGCCTTCGGCCATCACCGGTAACGCCAGCACTTCGGAGATCGAACTGACGATACGCGCCATCGCATCGTCGGCCGGCAGCCCCTGAATGAAGCTGCGGTCGATTTTGATCAAATCGATCGGCAGGGATTTCAACCGGTTCAGATACTCCAGGCTGGAGTAGCCCATGCCGAAGTCATCTAGCGCGATAGACAATCCCAGATCGTGCAGCTCACGCAGCAGCGCCAGCGCGTGGTCGAGATCGTCGATGCGTACTGTCTCGGTGATCTCCAGCAGCAGCTTGCGCGGATCGATCCGATACTGCGCCAGCAGGTTTTTCAGATGCGGAACAAACGCCTCATGTTGCATCTGAATACCGGAAACGTTGACCGCCAGCGGCAGCGCAATGCCGCGTTGCTGCCAGTCCGCCAGGATGCGGCAGGACTCTTCCAACACCCAGTTGCCGAGAGGCACGATCACACCCAGCTCTTCCGCCAGCGGGATAACGTCGGCCGGCAGGGTATAGCTGCCGTCATACTGCTGCCAACGCAGCAGCGCTTCGGCGCCGATCACCTCGTTGGACTGCATGTCGATCTGCGGCTGCAGGAACAGCGTGAAATGCCGCTGCTCGATGCCGTGCAAGATCTCGCTCTCCTGGGTCAACCGCTTCTGCGTGCGTTCCGTCAGGCTGGGCTCGAAGAACAGGATCTGATTTTTTCCTTCGCGGTGTGCGGACATCATCGCCGAGGTGGCGCTGCGCAGCAGCTGTTCCGCACTCTCCCCCTGATTGAGGTAGTGCGCGATGCCGATACTGGCGTTGGGCCGCAGCGCCAAACCTTCCAGCGTCAACGGCGCGTTGATCTCCGCCATGATACGCCGCGCCAGCTGCATGGCGTGGAACGGCCGCTCGATACCCTTGGCCAGAATGGCGAATTCGGTATTGCTCAGCTGTGCCAGCACGCCGTTTTCGTCGATGCAGCCGCGCAGCTTCTTCGCCAACGCCAGCAGCAACGCTTCACGCATCGCCGGGCTCATCACGCCAGACGCTTCATGCAGCGTCTCGATGCCGATCACCAACAGGTTAAAACGCTCGGGGCGCAGGCTGGAGGCGATATGCTGTTCCAGCAACGCGTTCAGCAACGCCGGATTTGGCAATTCGGTCACCGGGTGGCGGGTGCTCAGGCGGCTCATGTCGGCATGCGCCTTGGCCAACGTCTGTTGATTGCGGTTGTAGTTGCGCACCAGCAGGCCGAGCTCGTCGTCCTGGTGCAGCGCCGGCAGCATCAGTTGGTGATAGGGCGCTTCGTCCTGCGAGATGTTCTCCAGCTCTTTGGCCATCGCGCGCAGCGGGTGCACCATCAACCGGTTCATGCACCAGGTGATGGCCACCGACAGGATCAGCGCCAGCAGCAGGTAGGTCGACAGCATGGTCGACAAAATGCTGAGGATAAACTGGTACATGCGGAACGAATCGGCCTGCAGCACCAGATAGGCCAGCGGCTGCTGGTTGGCCGGCACCCGTTCCAGCGAATAGAGCGGCACGGAAATTTGGATAGGCAGTTCAAACAGCCGGGCGATCAGCGTCGGCACCGGCCGCTCCGGCGGGAAATTGGCGTGCAGCGCCTGAAACTCGTTCGGCAAGACGATATCCGCCCGGCTGAGAATGCCGACCGGCAACAGGGTGTTCAGCACCCTTTTGGCTTCCGGCACGTCCATCCGCAGCACCGCTTCCGCCAGCGGCTGGCGCACGGAGTGAGCGATATTCTCCAGTTGCTGGGCGTAGTCATCCCTGCGCTGCTGCACAAAGTGGAATAACTGGATCACGATAAAGATGCAGATCGTGACCAGCGCCACGCCGGACACTGTCGCCATCTGCTTAATCGTTAACGAACGCCTGACCCGCAAACCTGCTCTCCGTGAAATCGGGCTAAAACAAAAAGGGGGCTGACTCTCACCCGCCCCCTCGAACCGGGCTGAGTATACTCGATCATCGGCTGTTTTTATCTGGCTATGCCGCAGGCAAAACCAAGAAAATCGCGGGTTTCAGTCTTTTCCTAAAGCGAACAAACACGACCCGGACACAGGGTAACAAAACTCCCCGGCGTCCGACACTCCGAATCTTTCCCCTTCCGACTACTTAAAGTCGGCGTAAGGCGTCAGCGGCTGCGGCGGCAAATCGAGATCCCCCTGCCAGCCGGCCAGGGAATAGCGCAGATAAATCAACGCGTGGCTCGGCGTATAGTCCTTCGCCTGTTGAATGTCGATGCCGGCGCCGAGCGTCCAGTGCGAACTGAGACGGCGTTCGACGATTGCCCGCAGGGTATAACCGACGCCGCTCGCGGAGCTGCCGTCCTCGACGGCGAACTTATCGGGCAACGAATCCGGGATCAGCCCCTGCAGTGGATAACGGCGCTGGCTGTCGGTTTTAGAATGGGACAGCGAAACCGAACCGCCCAGCTCCCACGACCAGTTCTCGGTGCGCTGACGGTAGTTGACCGGCAGCGACAGAGACAGATATTGCTGCGGGCTGTAATAGCCGCCCTGCCCCAGCGAATAACCACTCAAATCCTTCTGGTAATGCCACAGCATGGTATTGAGCCCGACGCTCAGGCGGCGATTGTCTTCGTTGATCAGCTTGTAGTAGTAACCGGCCATCAACCGCTGCCGCTGGTTGTCCGCCACATTCTTGCCGGTAATCTGGTGCGCGCTGAGATCGGCCCACACGCCGTTCGCCTCGCCGCGATCGTAGCTGGCGCTCAGGCTGACGCCGGTGGCGCGCACGCCACCCCAGGTGGTACCGGTGTTCGGATCTTTGGCACCGCCGAACGCCAGCAGCGAGCTGGAGATCGGCCGCCGCGAGGCCGCCAGCGTCCAACCGATGTGGTTCCAGTCGCCGCTGTAGGCCAGGCCGCCGGTCCAGTCGACCACCTCAAAGCCCATCGGCGTCGTGCCGATATCAGCGGCCCAGCGATCGTTTTTCCAACCGGCCGCCACGCTGGTGCCGGTGGTTTTCTGGTGTTCATCGCCGCGGCACCCTTGCGTGTGGCAGGTGCCGAAGGTTTCGTAGTATTTGCCGCTGCCGTCGGTCGAGAAGCGGCCGGCATCCAGCTGCACGGTGTCGGTGCGCAAGAAGGCGCGCCCGTCATACAGCGGCATGTCCACCTGCAGCATGGTGTCGTGCGCATTGAAATCGGAAATGCCGCCGGTGCCGCTCGAGCGCCAGTAATCGTGATCGAGCGTGACGTTCACGTCCTGCTGCCGATACAAATCAGCGGCATCGGAGCGGATGCCGCGTTTCAGCCAGTCGTCGCCCGCGTTATTGCGCGTCAAATAAGTGTAGCTGTCATTATCCTGCGGCAGCGTCGGCGTGATGCCGCCGGCCACCATCGCCTGCCGGAAATCCTGCTGCGCCCGCTCAGGCTGTTGCTGAGCCCGCTCCAGACGGGCGGCGTCACGGTAGATCAGCGCCTTGGTCTGCCCGACGGGTTCTGAAGCCGCCGCCGTTTTCAGCCGGCCGAAGAGCGCGTCGGCCTGCTGCGCATCGCCGACCGCACTCCAGGCGTTGGCAACCCGCCGTTGGCTGTTGAGCGAAGCGTCTTGCGGCTGCGGTTCGGTTTTCAGCCGCTGGCGCGCCGCGTCAAGATCTCCCTGCGCCACATAGGCTTCGATCTCGCCCAGCTGCGCATCCGGATTGTTCGGTTCACGCCGTTTCACCCGCTGATAGTCGTCCAGCGCCGCCGCATACTCCCCGCGCGCCAGCGCCCAGTCGGCGAGCAGCAAATCGATGCGCGTGTCCGCCGGCTGCCGGCGCAGATAGGCTTCCGCCGCCGGTTCGTCACCGGCCGCCCGCAGCCCTTCAGCATGCGCGATCGTCGCCTGCATTTTCAGCCGCTGCGCCAGTTCGCGCATGTTGTCGTTCCACTGCGCCGCCGGCAGCGTATTGAGCTGCGCCAGCGCCTGCCTGTCGCGATCGCTGCCGGAAAGATAGAGCGCATAGGCGTAGGTCAGCTGCGGATTGGCGTGCTGGCGCTGCGCCAGCTGCCGGAACAGAGCGTCCGCCTGCTGCGGCTGCCCAGCCTGACGCAGCGCCTGCGCGTAGCGATAGGTCAGCCAGACATCGTCGGGATCCATCGCCTGGGCGCGGCGATAAATTTCCACCGCCTGTTGCCACTGTTGCTGCTGCGCCAGCGTCTCCGCCTGCTGTTTCAACATGTCGAGCCGCAGCCCGTCGAAGGTGCTGCGCAGCTTGGCCTGTTGGCTGCGCGGCAGGCCGCTGAGGTAGGCCAACGCTTTTTCCGGCGACTGCCGTTGATAGATATTCACCAGGCCGCGCAGCGCGCTGCCGTTGCCGGGATCGCGTCGCAGCGCCTGCTGATAAAACCCTTCCGCCGCGGCGTCATCCTCGCTCGCCACCGCCACATCGCCCAGGCCGATAAACGCATCGCCGTCGCTGTCGTCGAGCTGGCGCGCCTGCTGATATTTCTGCCGGGCCAGCGCGAGATTGCCTGCCTTGAGCGCTTTGTCGCCCTCGTCGATCGCCAGCCAGTAGCCGGTGCTCTTGATCAGGCTTTGCCATTTGCCGCTGCCGTAGCCATTCTTGTCGGCGGCCAGCGCCTGGCGAAACAGCTTCAGCGCCTGCGGGCGGTTACCGGCGCGCGAATAGGCCTGGCCGAGCGCGCCCAGCACCTCGGCGTCGTTCGGCGCTGCCGCCAGCGCCTTTTGCAACGCCGGAATGGCCGCCCGGCTGCCACCTTTATCCACCTGCGCCAGGCCGCGCACCCGCGCCTGATAAGCCGGATCGGCCAACAGTTTCTGCTGTCTGGCCAGCTCTTCACGGGCGCGGGTCGCCTGATCGCCGGTATCGAACACGCCGAGGAAGCGGTTGAGCGCCGCCACGCTTTGCGCGTTGACCGGCATCGCTTTGACCTTGTCCAGCCACAGATCGGCGGCATCGCCGCGCCCGGCCGGATCGGCGGCGATCTTCTGCAGCAGTTCATAGGCCTGCGCGTCCTGATTCTGACTGAACAGCATGCGCGCCAGCGACATGCGCAGCGCCACGTTGCCGGAATATTGCTGGTCCAGCGCCTGCAACTGCTTTAACGCCTTCGCCTCCTGCCCCGGCAAACGCGCCACCAGCCGCCAATACTCCACCGCCAGATCGAGCGTCGGCGGCTCGCCGTGGAACAGCGCATCGTACTGCGCCTTGGCCTCCGGCAGCCGGCCGGCGGTCGCCATCAGGCGGGCCTGCTGCAGCTTTTGCCGGGTTTCCGGCTGGGTCAGCAGCATGTTCATTTGCGCCTGGCGATAGGCGCTGGACTGCGGCGCGAGGGTTTTCAGCTTGTCCAACTGCTGTTGCGCCAGCGCCATGTTGCCCTGCCGCAGCGCCAAACGCATACGCGCGGCGATCACGTCCGGGTTATTCGGATCCATCAGCTCGAGCCGGTACAGCGACTGGCGCACCAGATCGTCCTTGTTGCCGGCCTCGCCAATGCGCACCTGCTCCAGCAGCCACTGCTCCGGGGCCACGGCCTCCGCGGCGCGCGCCTGCGGCAGCATCGCCAGGCTCAGCGGAATCAAATTCAGCCAGTTTATTTTGAAGTTGTGCATTGGCCGTCCCACGAGGGTTGCAATTCACCCTGACGATTAAAGCGATAACGTTGTTGATCCCACCCCTGACCGAACAGCGTCAGCGAGGCGCTGAAATAAGCGTCGTCACCCGGCGGATGTTCGCTGATGCGTTGCCGCTGTGTCGCCAGCGCCTCGGCCTGCGTCGCCAACATCGGCAGCATTGAGGCGGAAAAGCCGACCGGGCCGTCACCGGTGGTTTTGCCGCTGGCGGTATCGGTTTTCTCCGGCGGCACACCCTGTTTGGCGGTGAGCTGCGCCATCGGCTGGAAGCGTGCGAGCAGCGCCGCCTTATGCTCATCGTCGTCCGCCAGCATGCCGGCCCACAGATAGACCCGAATCGCGTCGTAGCTGCCGACGTTCGGCTTGACGGTATCCGGCTGCCAGCCGGTGCCGACTCGCCACACCACCCAGTCCGGTGAGAAGCCGTGCGGCGCGGTGTCCAGCCACAGCCGCTGATTGACCTGGCGCATCGCGCGCCACGGGCCGTTCAGCGCCGCAAAACGCGCCAGCAGCTGCGGCGGCAGGTAGCTGGGGTTCAGCCGCCAGCGATCTTCCGCCACAAACCCGACTTTGCCCGGCAGCAACATCAGGCCCAGGCCGGGGATGTCGGCCACTTCCTCGCGGCCGATGCGTTGCAGCAGCAGCGTTCCCAGGGTTTGATAACGCCGGCTTTTCCACAGGCGGCCGGCTTCGAGCAGGTTATAAGCGATCCACAGATCGGCATCTGACGCCGAGTTGGCGTCCAGCACCTTCCACTGCTTGTCGTCGCTCTCGCCCCACAGCCAGGCGGGCAAACGGGCGCTGAGATCGCCCGCCGCCAGGTTGTTCTCCGTCCAGGCCAACAGCCGATCGAAGGTCGGCCGGTCGTTGGCCACCAGAGCGAAGAACAGGCCGTAACTCTGTCCCTCGGAGGTGGTGATCTTGTTCGGACTGCTCGGATCGATCACCCGCCCCTGCGGGCTGATGTAGAATTGCTTGTACTGTTGCCAACCCGGCCACTCGCAGGCCGCCGCCGCGCTGAACGCACACAGCAGCAGCATGCCGAGCGACAGGCGTTGCAGCATCGCGCTCACCGCCGTCAATCCCGATCTTCAGGCGCCAGACGACGCCGGCTGAAGGCCTTCAGGCCGCGCCACAGCATCAGCCCCAGGATCACCACCAGCACCACCGCGATCACCGCCAGCAGGACCGGATGGGTGGAGAGGGCATACCACAGCCGCTCCCACCACGGCAGGTGGCCGACATAGTAAATATCGCCGACGCGCAGGCTGTTGACCCCTGATTCGCGGATCACCGCCACCGAACCAAACACCGCGGCGCGCTTGCCGCTGTCCAGCAGGGCATTGTTGAGCAGCTCATAGCCGCGCGGGCTGTCCGCCAACAGCGCCACGATGCTGCGCTGGTCGTTGAACGGCGACTGTACGCCGATGATCGCCGACATTGCGCCCTCGGAGCTGACGGTGGTCTTGCTGTCCGGCTTGGTGTCCTCTGCCAGCACTTCCGCACTCGGCAGCGGCGGCTGCCGCGTCGGCTGTTTCACCCAGCTTTGGGTCGCGTCCACCAGCAGACTGATTTTCTTGTCGTCGCGCAGCGCCGGCGGAATGGTGCCGACCATCAGGATGTCGTCGTCGCGATCCTTGGCCTGCGACCAGTCGTCGCTCAGCGTGAAGGCCAGCGCCGGATAACCGGTTTGCGCGCCGATCACACCCAGCGCGTTCAGCAGCGCGCTGACCTGCGCCGGCTGCGGTTTCTGGTTCACCAACACCAGCGTTTGCGACAGATCCGCCAGGCGGCTGAATGGGAAGCCGGCGTTGGCGAAGGCGCGCAGGTCCGGCATCGCCATAAAGTGGCGGTAGCCGGAGAAATCGATGGTAGACGCACCGTCGATCACCGCATGGTTTTGCGTGAAGGAATAGGTTTCGCAGCGCCCTTCCGCGCCGCTGGCCAGCAGCGTGGTGTAGTCAAAGTCAAAACGCAGCTGGTTGGTAGCCCCCAGCCGCAGCGCCGGGATATTGACGTTCTTGTCGGAGTCGAGCAGCCCCTGCGTCAACGGCAGGCGCAGCAGCTGCGCGCCCTGTTCGTGTTCCGGCACCAGCGAGTACGCCTGCACGAACTGGTTGTTCAGGCTGACGCTCAGCCGCGAACCGTCCTGAATGCGCGGCGCGGTATAGCGGTATTTCAGGTGCATATCGATGCCGGTGCTGCGGATCAGGAACAGGTCCGGCGGCAGGTTCATGGTCAGCGAAATCGGGCCAGGCTCGATGCCGCTGGTTTGCAGCTGTTCGGCATATTGCTGCAGCTCGGCGAAGGTCATCGGCCGATCGGTGCGCACCCAGTTCGGCGCGTCGTAAGGCTGGCGCGGCGCGAGCTGTTCCACCTTGTCCACCGTCACGTTCTGGCCGCGGAACAGAATGTTGCCCTGCGCGATGCCCTTCACCGCGGTGATCAAATCGTTGTCGTCACGCCCCTGAATCAACAGCAGTTTGACGTACGGATTGTCGGGGTGGCTGATCATCTCCACCGTCGGGCCGTTGACCGCCGGATAATCGCGCAGGAAATCCGGGCGCTGCGAGTTGGTGGCGAACACCACCGCGTGCTGCGTCGGCAGCGCGTTGTACAGCGTCGGGAAGGATTGCCCGCGCCACTGCGCCTTGCTGCCGAACCAGGAGGCCAGAATACCCGCCGCGCGCTGCTGGGTGAGGTCAGGCTGGCCGGCGAACACCATCGGCAGCGTCAGCGGCCGATTGTCACGGCTGTCGAAGAACGGCTCAGGGAAGTGCGACAGCTCGTTTTTCACCGGCAGCGTCTGGAAACGCAGCTTCAGCGCGCTGGACTTGCTGACGTCGAGCCACAGCGAGGTGCTGGCCGGGTTTTCGCAGATGTTCTGATAATGACCGACGAACACCAGCCGGACGCGGTTAAAATCGGTGATATAGCGCGGATCGATCACCATCTGGATGCGATTGGGCTTGCCCAGTTGCTCTTTGGCGAGGGTAGTTACGCCCATCAGTTCGTCGTTCAGATAGACCTTGACGTGCGACTCCACCGGGATCAGCGCCGGTGACGGCGTAAACTCCATATCGAGCATCGCCTGCGAGACCACCTCATCGCTGCGCACGCCGAATTCGATCTGTCCGTCCGGCCGGGTGCCGCGCAGAACAAAGGTGCCCGGCGGCGGCGCTATCTGCGCAAACGACAGCGATACGTCGCGCACCGGCGCATTCGGATCCTGCGGTGCGGTGGCCAGCGGTGGCGCGGTCGCCGTATCGGCCGCCGCGGCGATCGGCGGCTGGGCCGCCACGGTCGGCGCGGTGGCGGTTTCGGCCTGCGACAGGGTACTGATGCCTAAGGCCAGAGCAGTTAACCAGGTTATTTTTCGCGTCATCGTATCATCATCAATGTTGGAGCCTGTTCACCGGGCGAGTGAGCGGGCGGTTGAACTCGCAGCTAACCCACTGTTTCTTGTTGACCCAAGGTCGGATCCCTGCCGACGCCGCGCGGAATAAACGACACGACCCAGGCGGTCAGCGACGTGACCCCGACCAGCAAACCGCGCACCAGCGGCGGCGCGTAGTCCGCCATGCGCACATAGCCCCGGAAGCCCAGCGCCAGCACGTCGCGCAGGCTTTCGATCGGCCGGTCTTCAGGGAACCCGTCCTGCCACAGCGCCCAGGTATCGGCGCGGGCGAAGGTGCACTGAATGAAATCGATGTGTTCACGGGTAGAGAGACTGACCAGACGCACCCCCACCTTGTTGCCGAAGGCGCGCGTCACCACGCAGGGGAAGCTGTACTCCTGCTGGCCACGCTTGAGCAGCAGCGAGGCTTTGTCGCCGTCTTTCAACGCGTTTTCCACTCGCATCTCAATGCCCACGCCGCCGTCGGAGTAATCGCGCAGCGTGCAGGGGTAGAGGTGGCCGTCGGCACGCGCGATCGCCGCCGGCATGGCGATCTCCACGCGGTGCGCCTGACGCACCTGCTTGGCCTCTACCGCCACCGCCACCGCGCCGCCGAGAATGGTCATGTTGTACAGCACCCACACTAGGCTGATGATCACCGTCATCACCTCGTCCGTCGGGCCATAGGCCAGCCGCCAGGCGCCGAACGCCAGCCCGGCCAGGTTAAGGATCACCAGGAACATATAAGGTCGGGTGATCACCCAGTCTACGTGCTCCTCCTCCACCAGCCCGCCCTTGGCGGTGACGTTGAATTTGCCCTTGTGCGGATTGAACAGCGCCACCGTGGTCGGCCGCGCGATATACCAGGCCAGCACCGTTTCATAGATTTCGCTCCAGAACGAATGGCGGTATTTCCCCTGGATACGCGAGTTGGTCAGGCTGGCGTGGATCATGTGTGGCAGCACATAAAGCGCGATCGCCAGCGCCGGCGCGAAGATGATGTAGGCATGCAGCAGCAAAAACGCCAGCGGTGCGGTGAGGAAGATCAGCCGCGGAATGCCCGACAGGAAGTGCAGCATGGCGTTGGCGTAGCACAGGCGCTGCGCCAGTTTCAGCCCCTTGCCCAGCAGCGGGTTGTCGAGCCGGAAGATCTGCACCATGCCGCGCGCCCAGCGAATGCGCTGGCCGATGTGCGCCGACAGGCTTTCGGTCGCCAGCCCGGCAGCCTGCGGAATGCGGATATAGGCCGAGGTATGCCCGCGCCGGTGCAAACGCAGCGAGGTGTGGGCGTCTTCGGTGACGGTTTCCACCGCGATGCCGCCGATCTCGTCCAGCGCGCTGCGGCGCAAGATGGCACAAGAGCCGCAGAAGAAGGTGGCGTCCCACATGTCGTTGCCGTCCTGCACCAGCCCGTAGAACAAGGTGCCCTCGTTGGGCGTCTGGCGGAAACGCCCCAGGTTGCGCTCGAACGGATCCGGCGAGAAGAAGTGGTGCGGGGTCTGCAGCATCGCCAGCTTTTTGTCTTTGAAGAACCAGCCCATGGTCAGCTGCAGGAAAGAGCGCGTCGGCACGTGGTCGCAGTCGAAAATCGCCACGAACTCGCCGGTGGCCTGCTTCAACGCGTTGTTGATGTTGCCGGCCTTGGCATGTTCGTGGGTCGGCCTGGCGATGTATTTCACCCCCACTTCGGCGGCGAACGCACGGAATTCGGGGCGATTACCGTCATCAAGGATATAGATATTCACCTTTTCCTTCGGCCAGTCGATGCCCAGCGCCGCATAGACGGTCGGCTTCACCACCCCGAGGTCCTCATTGTAAGTCGGCACCATCAAATCGATGGTTGGCCAGGTCGCGCTGTCAGCGGGCAACGGCACCGGCTGGCGATTAAGCGGCCAGATAGTCTGGAAATAGCCCAGCACCAGCACCACCCAGGCGTAGGTTTCCGCCACCAACAGCAACAGGCCGCACACCAGGCTAAGTGGATCGTCCCAGTTCAGCGTGGCGGTATAGCGCCACCACAGGTAACGGCAGGAGACGGTCAGCGACAGCACGATCAGCATCAGCGCAGGCAAGCGCCCCGGCACCCGGCGCACCACCATCGCGATCCCCCACAGCAGCACGACGAACACGAATTGCGCCGACAGATCGAACGGTTGCGAGATGCACAGCATGGCGAGGATCGCCGCCAGCACGCCGACCAGAATAAACAGCGCGCGTCGCATGCCACGGTTCATGCGGCCGAGGCGCTCTACCGAACGCTGTTCCACGCCGGCGTTTTTCAGCCGCTGCGGCAGGCCCTGCAGCCAATCGGCGTAGCGCTGCTGCAGCCGACGCCACCCAGCGAAATAGTCACGCTGCACTGGCGCGCGGCCGCTGCGGAACAGCAGTAGCCACAGGCCCTGCAGCAGATAGCGCAGCGCATCCGCCGGGCGTGGGCGTTCGGCGGACAGATGCGGGAACCAGTAAGCGCGGCCGGTACGCACACGCTGCCAGGCCGGTGATTCAAAGCGCAGCAGCATCCACCCCAGCGCCACCAGCAACGTGGCAAAAAACGCGGTCAGCGCCGACGCGCCGTTGCGGCGATAGCCGCGGTAGCGCGCCTGCACCGCCTGACGCACCGGCGGCACCAGCAGCAGGCTCAGCACCCGGCTCATGGCGCAACACCCCGTTTGAGGTTGATCAGGCACCAGTTGGCCAGCGTCAGCACTTCATCCGCCGCCAGACTCTCGGGGCGGTATTCGCCCAGCGGCTGTTTGACCGCCAGCGCTTCCGCCAGCGCTTCATCGCGGTGGATCACCACCGGCAACAGACCGCTCAGGGTTTGCAGCCACAGCTGATGCAAATCCTGCTGCAGCTGGCTGGCGGAGGAGTAGTGATTGACCAGGAACCGGCAGTCGTTCGGCAGCGTCTGCTGATGGAGCCGTACCTGGCAGTTGGCGTCGGGGTTCAACAGCATGAACACGCTGTCGGCTAGCTGCAGCGCCTGCTGCGCCAGAGCGCCGTCCCCGATCGGAACATCCAATAGGATCCAGCGCTGCGGATCGCCGGCGCTCAGTTGGCGCAGGTTGTCGCGCCAGCGTTCGGGCAGCTGCTGACACTGACGCTGCACTTCCAGCCGTTCCGCCGCATTCAGGCGGCCAAACGGCAGAAAATCGAGGTTTTCACAATAACGCAGCGCGCCTTCCTGCCAACCGCCGCCGTCCTGCTCCGCGCGGGCCCAGCCGCGTGCCAGTTCGAACGGCGTGTTGAAATGCAAGCGCAGCAGATTATCCGGCGTGAAATCGATCGCCAACACCGACTCACCCAGCTGCTGCAACGCCCAGGCGAGCGCCGCCGTGACCGACGTCGTCCCCATCCCACCCCGCAGCCCTTGCAGCGCGATCACCGGCATAGATCAATGGCTCCCCGCAGTCTGCGCCAATTCGGCCAACAGTGACCAGCGCGTCATCATGTGCGTTAGCCGCTCCTGCCGCGAAATATCGACATAGCTTAATTTCGGCAATGAAAAAGCCTGGCTGAGCGCCTGCAGGTCATCCTGGCTCTCCCCAGGTGCCGCTGCACGAAAATGGGTAGGTGCGTTATTCATTCTTCCGCCTTGGCGAAAATAGGCTATGTTAATTAACTATAGCAACGATACAAAAAGAGACAGGCAATAAGATGATTCTCAACAAATATTGCCGAATAGCGTCGGATATTTGTTATTGCCAGAGTAAAAATGGCTATCTTTAAATATAAACGCCTTTAGTCGGCTTTCAACGAAAGTAGAACACATCCTATGGCGCACTCTTTTTCTCTAGGCATTCGGCAGATTTGGGAAGAGCTCTCGGTGATGCAGGCTCCGGGGCTCTATTGGATCAATATCGACAGGCAAAGCGACGCCGCGTTGCTGTGTCGCCAGGTGATCGCCGCCCAGCCGGCCACTCACAAAGTCGCCCTGATCTGCAGCGGCGACAAACCCGAAAGCCTGCTGGCCGAGCTGGCTTCGCCCGCTTTGCAAAAGCTGCCGCTGTATCAATTACCAGAGAAAAAAGCCGCGCTGACGCAGCTGAGCGACGATCTGATGCGCGCCCTGCGGCCGCAGAATCGCTTGCTTATCCTGCTGGCCCACGCCAGCCTGTGGCAAACCTTCACCACCGAAGAGCTGCGCGAGTGGACGCGTACCCTCGCCGCCTGGCTGCGGCGGCAGGGCTGCACGCTGTTGATCCTCAGCCACGGCGGCGGCATCAATAAGCTTAAAGGGCAGCTCAGCGCACAGCATCGTATCCTGAACGGCCTATCCAGCCTGCAATGGCAGCAGGATAGCGCGCAATATCTGGTGAACTGGTGGAGCACCGAAAACGGCATCAACGCCAATCAACTGCTGACGTTGTACGCCGCGCAAGGCGGCTGGCAGGGCGAGGATGAAAATAGTCAACCCTCCCCCACCGCCTTGCGCAGCGACGAAGGTCAGTATCTGGCCGAACGCAGCATTCTGGAGGGCGCGCCGCCGCTGTCCGCCAACTGGCAGCTGTTGGAGAGCAACGACGAACTGGCGCAGCACGGCATGCTGAGACTCTCGGCAACGTTGATTTTCGCGTTGTATCAAAGCGACCAAATCGATCACCTGGCGCACCAGATCCACACCCTGCGACGCAGCCGCGGCAGCGGCCTGAAAATCGCGGTGCGCGAGATGAGCGCCAGCCTGCGCTACAGTGACGAACGGCTGCTGCTGGCCTGCGGCGCCAATCTGATCGTGCCGCACGTCGCGCCGCTGTCGCGTTTTCTCACCATGCTCGAGGGCATCCAGGGGCAGCGTTTCTCACGCCATGTGCCCGCCGACATCGATGCGTTGCTGGCCGGTTTGCGCCCGCTGCAGCTCAAAGGCTATATGCGGCCGGAAGCGTTCAGCCAGGCGGTGCTTTCGCTGATGGGCAACACGCTGCTGCCTGAGGATGGCAAAGGCGTGATGGTGGCGCTGCGCCCGGCCATCGGTCTGCGCGCGGAACAGGCGATGACCCTGTGCCACCTGCGGCGGTTCGGCGACGTGATGACCGTGGTGCAGGGGCGGCTGGTGCTGTTCCTGTCCACCTGCCGCATCAACGATCTGGATACCGCGCTGAAGTTCATCTTCCGGCTGCCGGTGGATGAAGCCTTCAGCAACCGGGTGGTGTGGCACCAGGACGTCGATATCGTTTCGGAAATCAAACGCATGGCCCAGGGGCACTGGCAGCTTTCGGCTACCGGTACCGCCGGCGCCGCGCCGCGCCCCAGCGTGGCGGTGGCCGAGGAACCCGTGGAACGGCGGCAGCCGGTCGCCTTCACGCTGTCGCTTGATCCGCAGGAGGAACCGCATGCTGAACCTTAACGATATCGTGCAACTGATCCTGCTGTGCGCGCTGATCTTCATTCCGCTGGGTTACGCCTTTCACCGGCGTTTTCCGCATTTGCGTCAATACTGGCAAAACCTGTTGTTATCGCCGCGCTATTTGAAATCCGCCGGTTTGTGGGTGCGCACTGGCTCCTCATCTCAGATTAAACGTAAGAAGCAGCCATGAATCGAAACTCGAATACGCAATCCGATAACGCTCTGTGGCGCTACTGGCGTGGGCTGGGTGGCTGGAACCTTTACTTTCTGGCTAAATTCGCCCTGCTGTGGTTCGGCTACCTGAATTTCCACGCGCTGCCGAACCTGGTGTTCATGGCGTTTCTGCTGATGCCGATCCCTTCGCAACGCCTGCATCGCTGGCGCCACTACCTCGCCATCCCGATCGGCATCGCCTTGTTCTACCACGACACCTGGCTGCCGGGCATCAACAGCATTCTCAGCCAGGGGTCGCAGCTGGCCGGCTTCAGCGCCCAGTATCTGCTGGAACTGGTCAACCGCTTTATCAACTGGCAGATGATCGGCGCGGCCTTCGTACTGTTTATCGCCTACCTGTTCGTCGCGCAATGGGTGCGCGTCACGGTATTCACCGTGGCGGCGCTGGTGTGGCTCAATATCGTCAACATTGCCGGGCCGGCGGTCTCACTGCTGCCCGCGACCTCCACAGCCTCGGCCGGCAGCGCCAATACGCCGGCCACGGCCGCGCCGGCGGCGGGGAACGCTGCGCCAGCGGACAGCCTGCCGCCGACCAGCGCCAACCTGACGGCCTACCTGAACCAGTTCTACGACCGGGAAAAAGGCCGCGCCACCGCGTTCCCGACCACCTTGCCCGCCGACGCCCAGCCGTTCGATCTGCTGGTGATCAACATCTGTTCGCTGGCCTGGGCCGATATGGACGCGGTCAACCTGCAGAATCATCCGCTGTGGTCGAAGATGGATATCATGTTCGACAGCTTCAATTCGGCCACTGCCTACAGCGGCCCGGCCTCGATACGGTTGCTGCGCGCCAGCTGCGGCCAGCTTTCGCATCATGATTTGTACCAGCCGGTGAACCAGCAGTGTTACCTGTTCGACAACCTGACAAAACTCGGCTTCAAGGAACAGCTGATGCTCGATCACTCCGGGGTATTCGGCAACTACCTGAAAGAGCTGCGTGAACAGGGCGACATGCAGGCGCCGTTAATGTCGCAGGCCGGCATCGGCAACGAGCTGACGTCGTTCGACGGTGAGCCGATTTATAACGATCTCGAATTGCTGACCCGCTGGCTGGATCAGCAGCAAAAAGGCGGCGACGGCCGCACCGCTACCTTCTTCAACGTCATCCCGCTGCACGACGGCAACCGCTTCGTCGGCGCCAACAAGAGCGCCGACTATCAGCCACGCGCGCAGAAGCTGTTCGATCAGTTGAACACCTTCCTCGATCAGCTGGAAAAATCCGGCCGCAAAGTGGTGGTAGTGATCGTGCCGGAACACGGGGCGGCGTTAGTGGGTGACAAGATGCAGATGTCCGGCCTGCGCGATATCCCCAGCCCGAACATCACCCATACGCCGGTCGGCATCAAACTGGTGGGCATGAAGGCGCCGCATCAGGGCAGTCCACTGCAGATCAAAACGCCGAGCAGCTATCTGGCGCTGTCTGAACTGGTGTCGCGCCTGGTGGACGGCAAGGTCTTCAGCGAATCCAGCGTCGATTGGCAGACACTGACGCAGGCGCTGCCGCAGACCCCGGTCATCTCCGAAAACGACAACGCTATCGTGATGCAATATCAGGGCAAGCCTTACATTCGCCTGAACGGCGGCGACTGGGTGCCTTATCCGCAATAAGCGCGACCTCATCAACCTAAAGCACGCCGCCGGCGTGCTTTTTTATTAGGGTTTTATAATAGAAATGGCGAAACAGCTCGACCGACAGAATGTTATTAACAACAAACCGTTGAATTCTATTATTCGATTATTATTTTCATGCGAAGATTCTTAAAAAAATAACGATTTGTCAGAATGACGTTAAGGGAATAATTTAAAAAATGAGTTGTCGCGATCGTTTACTGACTAACCCTTTGATTGAGTAATAAAAAACGCCGGCGTGATGCCGGCGTGAATTTAAGCGATGACGTTCGACGCCTTACGCCCCCGGATGTTCGTCCTGATCGACCGCAAAGCAAGCCACCATCTGCTCACCGTACTGTTTGAGCTGCGGCTGCAGCTGTACGCAGGTGCCAAAAGCGCGGCGGCAGCGGGCATTGAACGCACAGCCCGGCGGCGGATTCATCGGGCTGGGCAGCTCGCCGGTCAATTTGATGCGCTCGCGGCGCATATCCGGGTTTAACCGCGGCGTCGCCGACAGCAGCGCCTGAGTGTACGGATGACGCGGGTTGTTGAAGATCGCCTCTTTGCTGCCCTTTTCCACGCAGCGACCGAGGTACATCACCATCACCTCGTCGGCGATGTGTTCCACCACCGACAGATCGTGCGAGATAAACACATAGGACAGCCCCAGCTCCTGCTGCAGATCCATCATCAGGTTCAACACCTGCGCGCGCACCGACACGTCCAATGCCGACACCGGTTCATCGGCGATCACCACGTCCGGATTCAGCATCAGCCCGCGGGCAATGGCGATACGCTGGCGCTGGCCGCCGGAGAACATGTGCGGGTAGCGGTCATAATGTTCGGTCTTCAGGCCGACCTTCGCCATCATCTCCAGCGCTTTTTCCCGCCGTTCGGCGGCGCTGAGCGACGTGTTGATCAACAGCGGCTCCTCGAGGATCTGCCCGACCTTCTTGCGCGGGTTGAGCGATCCGTAAGGATTCTGGAACACGATTTGGATCTTCTGGCGTCGCAGTTTCTCGGCCGAGACGTCCGGCTTCAGCAGATCCTGCCCCTGGTAGTACAGCTCGCCGCCGGTCGGCACTTCGATCATCGTCAGCAGGCGGCCGAGCGTCGATTTGCCGCAGCCCGATTCGCCGACCACCGCCAGCGTTTTGCCGCGCTCCAGGGTGAAGGACACACCGTCGAGCGCCTTGACCAGCCGCTCCGGCGCGAACAGGCCCTTTTTCACCGGGTAATGCTTCTTCAGGTCAATCGCCTGCAGTAAAGGTTGATTCTGGCTCATACGGTCGGCCTCCCCGCATCATCCAGCGGTGTGTGACATTTAACCTGACGGCCGGGAATGCTGCGCAGTTCCGGCTCCTCGTTACGGCAGCGCTCGTTGGCGTACGGACAACGCGGATTGAGCAGGCAGCCGGTCGGGCGATCGTATTTGCCCGGCACCACGCCCGGCAGCGAAGCCAACCGCGCCTTGTCGGCGGCAAACTCCGGCAGCGCGCGCAGCAGTGCCTGGGTGTACGGGTGGCGCGGCGCGCGGAAAATCTCCGCCGCCTTGCCGGATTCCACCACCTGGCCGGCGTACATCACGATGATGTGATGCGCGGCTTCCGCCACCAGCGCCAGATCGTGGGTGATCAGCAGCAGCGCCATGTTTTCGCGCTGCTGCAGGTCCAGCAACAGCTCGATGATCTGCGCCTGGATGGTCACGTCGAGCGCGGTCGTCGGCTCATCGGCGATCAGCAGCTTCGGCCGACAGGCGATGGCCATGGCGATCATTACGCGCTGGCTCATGCCGCCGGAAAGCTGGTGCGGGTATACGTCCAGCCGCGAAGCCGGATCCGGAATGCCCACCTGGGTCAGCAGGTCGATAGCACGCTGGCGGCGAGTGCGGCGATTGCCGCCCTGATGCACCTTCAGCGCCTCCATGATCTGATAACCGACGGTATAGCACGGGTTCAGGCTGGTCATCGGATCCTGGAAGATCATCGCCACTTCGGAGCCCACCAGCTGGCGGCGCTCTTTTTCGGAGATCTTGCGCAGATCCTGGCCGTTGAACTCCAGCTTGTCGGCCATCACCTTGCCGGGGAAATCGATCAGGCCCATGATCGCCAGCGAACTGACGGATTTGCCGGAGCCGGATTCACCGACGATGCCGACCACTTGACCTTGCTCCACGCTGTAACTGATGCGGTCTACCGCGCGGAACGGGGTGCCTTCGTCACCGAAGTGCACCGAAAGCTTGTCTACATTCAATAACGCCATCTCTCTCGTCCTCTGTTACTGCTTGAGTTTGGGGTCGAGAGCGTCACGCAAACCGTCCCCCATCAGGTTGAATGCCAGCACCGTCAGCAGGATCGCCACGCCGGGGAAGGTCACCACCCACCAGGCACTTTGCGCGAACTGCAGCACGTCGGAGAGCATGGTGCCCCACTCCGGCGTCGGCGGCTGCGCGCCCATGCCCAGAAAGCCGAGCGCGGCCATGTCCAGAATGGCGTTCGAGAAACCGAGAGAAGCCTGCACGATCAAAGGCGCCAGGCAGTTAGGCAGAATATTGACGAACATCTGGCGCAGTGCGCCGGCGCCCGCCACCCGCGATGCGGTGACGTAGTCGCGGTTGACCTCCACCAGCACCGCCGCGCGCGTCAAACGTACATAGTGCGGCAGGGCGACGAAGGTCAGCGCCAGCGAAGCGTTAACGATCGACGGCCCGAATACCGCCACCAGTACCAGTGCCAGCAGCAGGCTCGGCAGAGCCAGCATGATGTCGACGACGCGCATGATAATCGCGTCCACCACGCCGCCGAAGTAACCGGCCAGCAGGCCGAATATCACGCCCATGATCAGCGACAGCACTACCACCAGGCAGCCGACCAACAGCGACAGCCGTGCACCGTACATCAGGCGCGACAGGACGTCGCGGCCCACGTCGTCGGTGCCGAGGATATATTGCCAGCTGCCACCCTCTTGCCACACCGGCGGCTTGAGCAGAGCATCGCGGAACTGGTCCGCCGGCGCATGCGGCGCCAGCACGCCGGCGCCGAGCGCGATCACCAGCATCAGAACGATATACACCAGGCCGACCACGGCCCCTTTATTGCGCTTGAAATAGTGCCAGAACTCCTGAAACGGGGTCATTGGCTTCGGCGCACCTTTAACTGCAGACTCAGTGATTTGAGACATGAGAGCGCCCCTTATTTCTTGTGGCGAATACGCGGGTTGACCACGCCGTAGAGCACGTCTACCAGCAGGTTAACCAGAATGATCATACAGGCGACCAGCAACACCCCGCCCTGCACCACCGGGTAATCGCGGCGCTGCAGCGCGTCGATCAGCCAGCGGCCCAGCCCCGGCCAGGAGAAGATGGTTTCGGTCAGAATGGCGCCGGCCAGCATGGTGCCGACCTGCAGCCCGATCACCGTCACCACCGGCAGCAGCGCGTTGCGCAGCGCGTGGACGACGATCACCCGCATACGGCTCACGCCCTTGGCGCGGGCGGTGCGAATGTAGTCTTCACCCAACACCTCCAGCATCGAGGAACGGGTCATGCGCACGATCACCGCCAGCGGGATGGTGCCCAGCACGATGGCCGGCAGGATCATGTGCATCACCGCGTCGATAAAGTCGCCCGGCTCGCCCCAGATCAGGGTGTCTATCAGCATAAAGCCGGTCAGCGGCTGGCTGTCGTCAAGGAATACCGTGTCGCTGATGCGCCCCGACACCGGCGTCAGGTTAAGCTGCACCGACACCAGCATGATCAGCATCATGCCCCACCAGAAAATCGGCATCGAATAGCCGGTCAGCGAGATGCCCACCGCAGTATGATCGAAGACCGAGCCACGTTTGACCGCCGCCAGCACCCCGACCGGGATGCCTACCAGCACAGCGAAAAGCATCGCGCAGAAGCCCAGCTCCAGCGTGGCCTGAAAGCGCGGAACGAACTCGCTCCAGACGGAGATGCGGCTTTTGAGTGAGGTGCCCAGATCGCCGTGCAGCACGTTGGACACGTAGGAGAAATATTGTTGATAAAGCGGCTTGTCCAGCCCCATTTCCGCCATCAGCTGCGCGTGGCGCTCGGCGGAGATACCGCGTTCCCCGGCCATGATGGTCACCGGGTCGCCGGGGATCATATGGACGAATGCAAAAGTCAGCAATGTAATGCCGATAAACGTTGGGATAACTAACCCCAAACGTCGGAGTATGAACTGCAACATATCCCGAACTCTCTGTATCAATGCCCGGCAGCTCATCGTCCGCCAGGCTTATTAACGCTCACATGCCTTTGAACGATTCGACGGCCATACGCCGGAGACTGGTCAGCAGGGGCGCAAACCTGTTGCGCCCCTGCAAGTCCATTCGTGCGTCTCCGGTAAAGCGGTCGAAATCAGTCTACAGAGACATTCTCGAAGTGATGCTTACCGAGCGGATCCACGACGTAGCCTTTCACTTCCTTACGCACAGGCTCGTACACGGTGGAGTGTGCGACAATCAGCGCCGGAGCCTGATCGTGCATCACCACCTGCGCCTGTTTGTACAGTTCGATGCGCTTGTCGTGGTTGGATTCGGCGCGCGCCGGTTGAATCAGATCTTCAAACGGCTTGTAGCACCAGCGGGAGTAGTTGGAGCCGTCTTTCGCCGCCGCGCAGCTGAACAGCGTGGCGAAGAAGTTATCCGGATCCCCGTTGTCGCCGGTCCAGCCCATCATCACCGTCTGGTGCTCGCCCGCTTTGGCGCGCTTGAGGTATTCACCCCACTCATAGGTCACGATTTTGGCTTTCACGCCGATCTTGGCCCAGTCGGCCTGGATCATTTCCGCCATGCGGCGTGCGTTTGGGTTGTAAGGACGCTGTACCGGCATCGCCCACAGGTCGATGCTGAAACCGTCGGCCATGCCCGCTTCTTTCAGCAACTCTTTCGCCTTGGCCGGATCGTAAGCGTAATCCTGCACCGCGTCGTTATAGCCCCACATGGTTGGCGGGATCAGGTTCTTGGCCGCCTGGCCCGCGCCCTGATAAACCGCGTCGATGATCGCCTGCTTGTTGACCGCCATGGTCAACGCCTGGCGCACCTTCAGGTTATCCAGCGGCTTTTTCTCGACGTTGAACGACAGGTAACCCACGTTCAGGCCTGGCTGTTCCATCAGGTTGATGGACTTGTCTTGCTTCATGCGGGCGATATCGGCCGGGTTCGGGTACGGCATCACCTGACATTCGTTTTTCTGCAGTTTGGCGTAGCGCACGGAGGCGTCAGGCGTGATGGAGAACACCAGGCGATCGATCTTCGGCTTGGTGCCCCAGAAACCGTCGAATGCCTTGTACAGGATCTTGGAGTCTTTCTGGTATTGCAGCAGCTGGAACGGACCGGTGCCGATCGGATTCAGGTCGACTTTCTCCGGCGTGCCGGCTTTCATCATCACGTCGGCGTATTCGGCGGACAGGATGGACGCGAAGTCCATGCCCAGGTCAGCCAGGAACGGCGCCTCCGGGCGGTTCAGCACGAAGCGCACGGTGTTGTCGTCCACTTTTTCAATCTTGGCGATCAGCTTAGGCATGTCCATGCCTTCAAAGTATTCGTAGCTGCCGCCAGACACTTTGTGGTAGGCGTTGTTCGCATCCAACTGGCGCTCAAAGGAGAACACCACGTCGTCGGCGTTGAAATCGCGCGTCGGTTTGAAGTCTTTGTTGCTCTGCCACTTCACGCCTTTGCGCAGGTGGAAGGTGTAGGTTTTGCCGTCTTCGCTGACGTCCCACTTCTCAGCCAGGCCCGGCTGCAGTTCGGTGGTGCCGATTTTGAATTCGACCAGGCGGTTGTAGATCGGTACCGAGCTGGCGTCGTAGGTGGTGCCGGAGGTAAACAGCTGCGGGTTGAACCCTTCCGGGGAACCTTCAGAACAGTAAACCAACGTCTTGGCCTGTACGCTGGCCGCCACGGTCAGCGCGATCAGCCCAATACCGAATTTCAGAATCCCCGATTTACCCAAGGAACGTGTCATCGTTAGTGCTCCATTGTGTGATGTGATGTGTGTAATTGCCGCCAGACCTGTATTTTTTATTGCGTGGCCTGTGCGATCGGCGCCCGAAGGCAGAAGGCGTACGAGGAGAGAATGCCGGATGGAACGCATCGCGGCGGGGACGTCTGAGCGCGTGGAATTCACTCAAACAACTCTCGCTCTTACCCCTGAGGCTATCAAGTTGCCAACTGTTTGGGGTGTCGTCAATATAACCAGTGGGGATTTACGCAGACTGTGAGAAACAGCAAACAAACATAAAAAAAACCTTTTGTTAACAGTTCCAGCATGAAAATTTATGCTAAGCGGCCATTTTTAGCGCATTGGTCTGACCCTAACAAAGTTACTGGTTTTTAACTCCGTTAAAAAACGCCAAAACTTTGTTGCTGAATGATGAATATCTGAACGGTTATTTTTGTGATCGCCGTTAAAGACAGGAGGAAATGCTGAAGGATTACCCAAAAGGGTGAGTCCGATGAGCGCGTTTTGCACCGGGCAGGCCCACAATCTGTGCGGCGTAAAAAAACTTTCGGCTGCGAAAAAGCCGGGGGCGAAAGGATATCCCCCGGCAACGCACTGCAACCGATTATTGAACGCCGGCGCTATTGCCCAGGCTGGCGTTCATGCTGTTAAGAATATCGCCATTGTCCGCGTCGATCTCCCAGGAGAACAGGCCACCTAACTGCTTATCCAACACGTACTTGCCTTTGGCCTGCACCGAGCGGGCATCGTCGAAGGTGATCAGATCGCCGGTGGAAGGTTTGAACACGTAAGGCGCTTCCGCCGTGGCGTCGTAGGTATACTGCCACTCGCCGCTCATGAACTGGCTGGCGATTTGGCGGTAGTCCACGATGCCATTCTCCCAGGTGCCTTTAACCGGCCCGGTGGCGGTACCAGTGAACGGAATGTTGTTCTGGTAGCCGTTCACCCCGGTCCAGCCGCGGCCATACATGGCGGTGCCGACGACGATCTTGCCCGGCTTGACGCCCTGCGTCAGCAGCGCATTCACGCCGTTCACCGTGGTGTAGGCGGTATCCGGTTTCCAGGCCGGCGCATTCAGCGCGGTCTGATGCCCCAGGTTCTTCAGATCGAAGGCGCCATAGAAGTCGTAGCTCATCAGGAAGATGTGATCCATCGAGTTCTGCGCAACGTTGTAAGCCACCTTGTCGATCTTGTCCTTGCCAGCGCTGATGGCGGAGGTCAGCTCATACTTGCGGCCGGTTTCCGCCGACAGCTGATCCAGCATCGCCCGCAGCTCCTTCATCAGCAGCACATAGGTTTCCCCGTCTTGCGGGCTGCCCAGGTTAGGGTTGGCGCCTTTGCCGCCCGGGAACTCCCAGTCGATATCCACGCCGTCGAAGAACTTCCAGGTCTGCAGGAACTCTTTTACCGAACCGACGAAGCGATCGCGCTTCACCTTGTCGCCCATGAAGAAGAACGGGTCGGACAGCGTCCAGCCGCCGATCGACGGCAGAATTTTCAGGTCAGGATGCGCCTGCTTCAGCGCCATCAGCTGGCCGAAGTTGCCCTTGTAAGGGTCATCCCAGGCGGTCACGCCCTTCTGCGCTTTTTGCAGCGCGGCGAACGGATCGTGGATCGAGACTTTGAAGTCCTCGCGGCCCTGACAGGAGCGCTGCAAGGCCTGGAAACTGCCTTCGATCTCTTTCAGGCTGTCGTTGATGCCATTGCCGCCGCAGATCGGGATAAAGCCGTACAGCAGGTGGGTCAGGTTTTGCGCCGGGATCTTGTCGACGGTGAAATTGCGCCCGTAAACGCCCCACTCGACGAAATAAGAACCGACCACTTTGCCGGAGTTCTGTTTATACGGTTTATTCTTTTCCAGCAGCGGCTCTTTCAACGGCGCCAAATGGCTGCCGTCGGTGTCGGCCACCACAATTTCGGTGGCGTCGCTGGCGGTGCAGCCGTCGGCATTGCACAATGCCACCTGCATTTGATAACGGCCGCCTTTATTCACTTTAAAATTCGCCGTACCGGAAGAACCGGTTGAAGGGCCGCTCCACGCCTCTTTGCCATTTAATAAAATTTTTGCCGTCGTGCCCGCGTCGCCATTCCATAAATTCCAGGAGACAGAAACGTCGGCGGCATTTTTTACCTTCACCAGATTATTATAAGCGGTGGCCGCCTGATCGACTTCGACGATAGCGAACTTGGTGTTGCCCCAGGCGATGGTCGGCTTGCCCGGCGCGGCGGCCTGCGCCGCGGAACACAGCGTACTGCCGATCAACAGCGCCAACAGCGGTTTATTAAATTTGCGCATAACTGATTCCTTTATTCCGAGAGGATAAACATAAAAGAGTTAATCGTCGCTACGCATTGCCGAAGCGAAAAAATTCCGCAATAATCCACGAAGATTAACGTTAATAAATAATCACGGTATTTCCCACGCGACGGGAATAAAAGTTCCCGCGTTGTCCATTTAGACTATAGGTAAAAAAAACGTGAAAACAAGAGCGCTATCAATCGGGTTTTATTTGGCAAGCATGAATTTATTTAAACATGAAAATAAGAACCTAATGGGAATAAGGAATGTGAATTAATTAAGCGTAAAGGATAAATATATTTCACGAGGACGGCAGATTGAGGCACGCCATAAAGCGAAGCCGGTCGTAGCGAAGGAGGTACTCATCCTCATAAACTGCAGGCGAAAAAAAACCTGCTTTAAAAAGCAGGTTTTTCGAATGGTGGTCGGCGAGAGAGGATTACGCGCATCTTTGATGCGCGCCCTGCGGGCCGTTGCTAAAGCAACGTTGTCTCGCTTCGCGAGGCTCGAACCTCCTGCGGAGGTACTCATCCTCATAAACTACGGGCGAAAAAAAACCTGCTTTAAAAGCAGGTTTTTCGAATGGTGGTCGGCGAGAGAGGATTCGAACCTCCGACCCACTGGTCCCAAACCAGTTGCGCTACCAAGCTGCGCTACTCGCCGATGCGGGGCGCATCTTACTGCTGGCGGTTATAGGCGTCAATCACTTTTTTTCGCCTGCATTTCAAGTGATGATAAAAGCGCCATAATGCGCTGCGCCGGGGGCTGCGCAGCGTATTTTACTCAGGCGTTGGCCGGTTTCAGTGCCGGCGTCTGCGCACGCAGGAACGGCAGCAGGAACAGCGCCGACAGGCAGGCGGCGATGGAAATCACCACGAAGAAGCCGTTCCAGTGCCAGACTTCCATCACTCGCGCAATCGGATAGCCGGACAGCGCTGCGCCCAGGTAGGCGAACAGGCCGACAAAACCGGTCGCCGCGCCCGCCGCATCCTTGTGCGAGCACTCCGCCGCCGCCATGCCGATCAGCATCTGCGGGCCGAAGATGAAGAAGCCGATGGCGAAGAAGCAGCAGGCCTGCAGCAGGTAGGTCACGCCCGGCATCAGCCACAGCGCCGCCACCGACAGGAAGATACCGATGGCGAAAATCAGGTTCATCGGGCCGCGGTTGCCGCGGAACAGCTTATCGGAACCCCAACCGGCCACCAGTGAACCGATAAAACCGCCCACTTCAAACAGCGAGATGGCCGAGTTGGCGGTCATCAGCGAATAGCCCTTTTCCTGCGTCAGGTAGAGGTTGCCCCAGTCGTTGATCGCGGTACGCACGATGTACACCAGCACGTAAGAGACCGCCAACAGCCAGATGTACTTGTTGGTCAGCACGTAGCGTTTGATGATCTCGCGATTGCTCAGCCCCTGGCCTTCCGATTCCTGCACCAGCTCCATGGCGTCGTTACGCCATTTGCCGACGCTCGGCAGCCCCAGGGTGGATGGCTTGTCGCGCAAGCGCCAGCACATCAGCAGGCCAAGCACCACGCCGATGATACCGGGAATGATCATGCCGTAACGCCAGCTGAAGTGCAGCGAGATAAAGCCCACCAGCAGCGGGATCAGCGCCCCACCGACGTTGTGCGAGGTGTTCCAGATCGCCCACCAACTGCCGCGCTCGGAACGCGAATACCAGCTGGTGAGGATTTTGGAGCACGGCGGCCAGCCCCAACCCTGGAAGAAGGCGTTGAGGATCCACAGCGTGCCCAGCATCAGCAGCGACGAGCTGAGGCCGAAGAAGATATTCAGCACCCCGGTCATGATCAGGCCCAACCCCATAAAGTAACGCGGGTTGGAGCGATCGCTGATCATGCCGGAAATGAATTTCGAGCAGCCGTAGGTGATGTAGAACAGCGTGCCGAGGATACCGACGTCGGACATCGTCAGACCCAGATCGCTCAGCATCGCCGGCATGATGAAGTTGAAGCTTTTGCGCGTGAAGTAAAACGCAGCGTAGCCGATGTACATGGTGCACATCAGCTGGATGCGCCAGTATTTGTAGCTGGCGTCGATCTGCCGTTGATCGGTGACCTGCGGCGCGTCCGAGCGGCTTTTAAGGAAAGACCACATGTGGAACCTCAGAGGATTGAATAAAGTGCCGCTATGATGCTCCCCGCGCGCGCGGGAGGCTTACGCCGGATTCCCGACGCAGTTAGGAGTTTTTCCTAGTTTTGCGCTTGCTCCGGTGAAACTGTGGGCAAGATCACACTCAAACAGGCGCCCCGCTCCGAGGTGAGCCGCAGGCTGCCGCCGAGGGCGCTGATGCGCTCCTGCATGCCGCGCAGGCCATACCCCGGCTGATGGTTTTCCGCCTCGAAGCCCACGCCGTTGTCGCGGATGGTCAGGGCGATCAGCGGCGCGGCGCCTTTGCGCGGCTGCAGGCGTGCGTCCAGCTCCAGGCGGCTGGCGCCGGCGTGGCGGCACACATTGGTCACCCCTTCCTGACACACCCGGTACAGCGTGATTTTCAGCGTTTCATCCAGCAGCTCGTCCGGTACCTGCCACTGCAGGCTGCTCACCAGCGACGCGTCCTGCGGCAGCGATTCCCGCAGCATCGCCGCCACCGCCGCCGACAGCGGCAGGTTGTTCAGCGCCGCCGGCCACAGCTGGGTCAGCACGTCGTGCACCCCGTCGTAGACCCGCAGCGCCAACGCATCGATGGTGTCGGCGCAGCCGATCACCGCCGGTTCCGGCGCCAGGCGTTTGACGATGCTGGCCTGGGTACGGATCACGGTGATGGTCTGCCCCACTTCATCGTGCAGCTCGCGCGCCACCTCGCGCCGGGTTTGCTCCTCCGCCGTCACCAGCGCCCGCGCCAGCTGGCGGTTCTCCGCCAGCCGCAGCCGCAACTGTTGATTCAGTTCGCGCTGGCGCTGAATGCCGGCGCCCAGCAGCAGCCCGGTCAGGCTTTGAGCCAGCAGCGACAGCAGCAGATCGCGGTGCGACTCCGGCTGCGGCGGCTCGTTGACCATCAGCGCCACGCCGTTGAGCAGCGTCGCCAACAACGCGCCCTGCCAGCCATAGCGATAAGACATGAACACGATAGGAATGGCCAGGCAGAACGGTGCGAAACGCCGCAGCTCGGCGGCGTTCACCTGCTGCTGCAGCCAGATGCTGAATGCAAACAGCAGCAGATAGCTGGCCAGGTGGCCCAGACGCAGCTCCACCGGCTTGTGGATCAGCCCCGGCTCCAGCGGCACCCAGATTTGGCGTGCCAGATAGTGCCACAACAGCAGGCAGGTCGGCGCGATGGTGAAACCGCCGGTCAGGCCGAGCAGCAGCGCACGGGCGCCTTCGCCGCTCACCAGCTGCCACACCAGCGCCTGCAGCAAGGCGGCGGCGGTGACCACCGCACCCTGCAACAGCGGCCATCGCCATTCGCTGTCGCTCTGCTGATGGCGCAACAGCCACGGCGAGGCCAGCAGGCTGAGCAGCACCGTCAGCACCAGCACCGCCACCGACGCCCACAGCGCCGGGCCGTAACCGAACTGGTCCGCCAGCAGCGCCATCAGCAGCAGGTCGGCCAGCAGGATCCCCGGCCAGAAACGGTACGGGCTCTGCAGCAAAATGCCCATGCGCAGGCCGAACGGGAACAACAGCAGCGCCTGCCAGGGCGGGTCGATCAGCGCGGTGCCGATGCCCCACAGGCAAAACGCGCTGGCGGCATAGATGAAGAACAGCGCCAACTGGGTGATCAGGCGCTGCGTCACAGGTTCAGCATCCGTCTGGCCAGCTCAACGTTGTTGGTGATGCCCAGCTTGGCGAACAGGTTGGCGCGATGCACATGCACCGTCTTCGGCGACAGCCCCAAGGCGGCGGCGATCTCGCGCACCTCCTGGCCCTGCGCCAGCAATAGCGCGATCTCGCGCTCGCGGCGGGTCAATGGATCCACCTTCACCCGCGCCAACTGCTGCGCGATTTCCGGCATCAGGTAGACGCCGCCGCCGGCGACGGTGCGCACCGCGGTGATCAGATCTTCCGGTTTGCAACGCTTGGAGAGGAAACCGCTGGCGCCGCGTTCCAGCGCCATTTCCACCAGCGCCGGGTTATCGTGCATCGACAGCATCACCACGCGGATGCCGGAGGGAATGTCCGCCAGCAGATCCAGCCCGCTGCCGTCCGGCATCGAAATGTCGCAAATGCAGATTTCCGCCTCCAGCCCCGGCAGGCCGGCGCGCGCCTGTGCCGCGCTGCTGAACTCGCCCACCACCTGAATATCGGCCTCCAGCGACAGCAGCTGCACAAAGCCCGAACGCACAATGTCATGATCGTCGATAAACGCCACGCGCAGGGTCATGGAAATCTCCGGTTAGAAGGGGAAGTGCGCAAGTATACCGTATGCACACACCGGAATAATTGATGAAGAGAATGTATTGGGTGAAATTACCGGGTGCGCAAGGCAGGCACCCGGCGGGAGGGATCACAGACGGGCTGGCGCCGTTTTATCCTGTGGCAGATGGCACCAGTTGTTTTTATCCACGATGCCGCCATCAGGAGACGTGTATCCGAGGCAGCCAAGGAGGGTGTCAAACAGCTCGACATGGCGATGCGTTTTGCCGATGCGCTGCTGCGCCTGCAGCTGCTCAAAGGCGCTGAGGTGCTGCGGGTTTTCGAGGAACTTGTCCGACGCCCACACGATCATCGGCACGCGAAATTGCTCCGGCGGCGCCATTTCGCGCGGCGTGCCGTGCAGGTGCGTATTCTCACCGATCGATTCGCCGTGATCGGCGGCATAGAACACGATGGCCTTCTTGTCCCGCACCTGGTCGATCACATTACTGATAAAGCTGTCGGTATACAGCACCGTATTGTCGAAGGCGTTGATCAACTGGGCCTTGGTGCACGAATCATCCACCCCCATGCACTCCGGCTGATAGCGCGCATAGCTGCGCGGATAGCGCTGCGAGTACAGGTAGTGCGAGCCTTTGGTATGCAGGATCACCAGGTGTTTGCCCTTCGGATAACGCGCCAGCGACTCCTTCATTTCGTCCACCAGCAGCATATCGTCGACCGCCTTACCGTCGTTGCGCTTCTCGGATGCGATCATCTCGCGGAACGAATAGTTGTTCACCTCGGTGTTGTTGTAGAACCACACCTCGCTCTGCATGGCGAACAGCTCGGAAGAGAAGCCCAGATCCTTCAGCACCGCGAACACGTTCTGCTCTTTCAGCGTGCGCTGCGGGTTGTCTTCGGTGCCGCCTTCGCGCACGAACATGCAGCGCAGCGACAGCTTGGTAGCGGTGTCACACGACTCGCCGCGGAACGCCACCAGATTCTTCTCTTTAGACAGCCGCGGCGTGGTATCACGCTCATAGCCCAGCATGCCCATGTGATCCCAGCGCGTGGTCTCACCGATGATGAACACCACGTAGGTATCGTCGATATCCGCCGGTGGTACATAAGTGAAGTGTTTGCCCGGATCGAACATCGTGCTCTGGTCCTGGCTTTCGTCATAGCGGGTGTAGGCAAACAGCCCCAGCGCCGACAGCCAGTTGGACGGCAGATACGAGTGCGCTACCACGCCGCCGTAGCTCGGCAGATCGACGTTGGAGAGCTTCTCTTGCACGCTTTGCTCATCGTCCAGCATGCGCAGCGGCAGCCAGACCAACGCCACCACCGCCAGCAAGACCAGCAGCGGTTTGATGCGATGGCCGGGGGTTTTCAGCTGTTCGATCAGGGTGTAACGCAGGCTGTTTTTCCAGATCAGCAGCAGCGGCAAGGCGCTGAGCGCCACCATCCACAGCACAAAGTGCAGGCCAACCACCTCTTTCGACAGATCGATGTCGGTGGTCATCACCGACACCACGATGCCGTAGCCAATCACCACGTTGAAAAACGTCATGTAGTAGCTGGCAGCCACCGAAATCAACACCAGCAGCGAGGCGACGATGCGATAAAACAGCCGGCCGCCGAGCGATACCAGCCGCATGATGAAGAATGTGAACAGGACGATAGCGATGACTTCCGTCACCGCCGAAATAAGCTTAATCCCCTGAATGCCATGCGCCAACGAATCAAAACGGCGATAGAAAACGGACAGGTTGAGAAAGATGCCGATATAGATCGCTAACAATAACGATAAATTCTGCTGCGATAGCGATTTAACTTTGTTCATGTAACGCGGTGGCTCCGGGGGCGGTGTAGCGGTTCTGACTCAGTCAGACACTGATTGCGGCTTCTGGTTCAGCCAACCGGCAATAAGCGTTATTTTGCGGGTAATAATCAAGAGAATTCTCACAAAACGGACAAAATTTACCGTTTTTTTGAACGATTTTCAGGCAGGGCACGCAAGAAAATGGAGGGACAAACCCTCCATTTTTTCCATATTTCGGCAAAAATCTTACTTAACGTTCAGAGTCACATCGATATTTCCACGGGTAGCGTTGGAGTATGGGCACACCACGTGCGCCTTTTTCACCAGATCTTCCGCCACGCTGCGCTCGATGCCCGGCAGCGAGATATCCAGCTGCACTTCGATGCCGAAGCCGTTCGGGATCTCACCGATGCCGACGGTGCCGTCGATCTTGGCTTCGGCCGGGATTTTGACCTTTTCCTTCGCCGCGACAAACTTCAACGCGCCGAGGAAACAGGCCGAGTAACCGGCAGCGAACAGCTGCTCGGGGTTGGTGACTTCGCCGCCGGCGCCGCCCATCTCTTTCGGAACGCCCAATTTCACGTCCAACACGCCGTCGGAGGAGGTCGCACGGCCGTCGCGGCCGCCGGTTGCGGTGGCGTGAGCGCGGTAAACCACTTTCTCAATAGACATCGTTCATTCCTTCTTGCTGGTTGGCGAGATGACTACGGCTTCCACGAGGTAAAGCCGGTCACATATTTATCTTTTGCGATTAAATCGCGCACTACTTATTTTTGACACTTATTAACCAGTGTAGACCACCCGTGCCGTTCTTGCGTCCGGCGGCGGCGGGTCAAATCTGATCGATCAGGCTGCCGCGCAGCTTTTCCAGCTGCTGTTTGAGCGAGACGATCTCGTCCAGGCTGCAGTCGGTAGCGCACATCACCGCCTCGGGCACCGATTGCGCCCGCTCGCGCAGCGCGCGGCCGGCTTCGGTGAGTGCGATGATCACCTGCCGCTCGTCGGCGGTGGCGCGATAGCGCACCAGTAAACCGGCGGTTTCCAGCCGCTTCAGCAGCGGCGTCAGCGTGGCGGAATCGAGGAACAGCCGCTCACCGATATCCGATACCGTCACCCGATCGCGTTCCCACAGCACCATCATCACCAGGTATTGCGGGTAGGTGAGTTCGAGCTGACTCAACAGCTTGCGGTAGACTTTGTGCAGCGCCAGGTTGGCGGAGTACAGCGCGAAACAGAGCTGCTGATCGAGCTGTAGCAGGTTCTTCGCCTTGGGTTGTTCGGTATCGGTGCTTTTCATGTGTACGAATATAGATAGCGCACGATGTAATCGCAAGCTATTTCTTGTGAGGTATGCTACCTTTTTTTATGCAGAGGATGCTCGGAGGGAAAGGAAATGACGAACACGCTTGTAGAACGCGCGCGCCGCTACGCTACCAAGGCGCATGCGGCCATCGATCAGCGCCGCAAATACACCGACGATCCGTATATCGTCCACCCGCAGGCGGTGATGGAGCTGGTGCGCAGCGTGCCGCACACCGAAGAGATGCTGGCGGCCGCCTGGCTGCATGATACGGTGGAAGACACACCCACCACCCTCGGCGATATCGACAGCCACTTTGGGCCAAAAGTGGCGGAACTGGTGCGGATGTTGACCAACGTCAGCCACGCCGAGGACGGCAACCGCTTCGAGCGTAAAAACCGCGATCGGCGCCACAGCGCCGGCGCGTCGCCGCAGGCCAAAACCATCAAGCTGGCGGACCTAATCGACAACACCCGCTCGCTGCTGGACTACGACAGCCACTTCGCCCAGACCTACCTGATCGAGAAACAGCGCCTGCTGGAGGTGCTGACCGAAGGCGACCCGACGCTGTGGCGCCAGGCCAGCCATATCGTTGAACAGGGGCTGCTCAGGTTGCAGCAACCACCGCACAACGTGCCGGCCAGCTGGTTCGAACACGCCCGCCGGCGCTACCGCGAGAGCGACGCGGCCTGATCAGAAGGTCACCACCGTTTTCAACGCCGTCACCCAGGCGTCCTGCGTCTCGCTGACGCCCGCCGGGTGATGCCAGTACTGCAGGCCCGGCTGCAGCTGTAGCCACGGCGTGACGTTAACGCGGTAATACAGCTCCGCCGTCACCGAGTGGCCCGGCACTGGCCGGTAGTTCGGATCGTGATAATCACTGATGCCGCTCATCTGGTTGAGATACCGCTGATTGTCTTTATAGCGGTCGCTCAGTTTCACCACCGAGACGCCGAGCCCCAGCCAGTCGTCCGGCCGCGCATCGAACAGCCCGCGATAGCGAATGCCGGTCGAGGTAGACCAGTGCAGGTAGTTACTGCGCTGATCTCCCAGCCCCAGGCTGTAAAACACGCTCAAGCCGCGGTTGACGTCATCCGCATGGCGCGTCACCTGCTGGTTGAAACCGGTATACAGGAACCAGGTGCGATCGTGGTTGCGATAGCCCTGCGGATCGCTGGCGCCCGGCCCGCCGGACACCCCTTCATAAAGATCGCTCTGGCGCGCGTTGGTGAACAGCACGCCCAGGTTATACACCCCCGGCAGCTGGTTGACGGCGTGGGTTTTCAGCTCCAGCTCCATCGGCAACAGGAAGCCTTTGCTGCCCTTGGTGGACCAACTCCAGGCGTGGCTGCGGCTGGGGGCGCTCGGGTTCTGCTCCATCACGCCGCCCTTGAGCGTCAGGCCATCGGTCAGCTTGTACTGCAGCGTGGTGCCCCAGTAATGCACGTTCCAGTTGTACCAGGTCAACGAGTTGGCGGACTTGCCGCCGCACAGCGTCAGCGTCTGAAAATCGCAGGGGATAATCTGATCGAAATCCTGCACCTTGTTCATCATGCCGATGCGCCACTGCAGCCGGCTGTCGAGGAAAGAACGGCTGAAGGTCAACCAACCCAGCCGGGTAATCGACTGTCCGCCATAGCTCTCTTGCGACAGATCGGTCAGGCCGACGCGCGGATCCTGCAGCCGATCGCGGGTCAGGTTGTTGTCATGGTTGCGGTTGACGATATTGCCTTCGATCGCCGCGTCCGGAATGCCGGTCAGCGCCTGCAAATCCTGGCTGAAGGTCAGCGAAAATTGGTCGATATACGACGCCTGTTTATCGTGGTTGTAACCGCCGCCGGCGTTATACGACAGCTGGCTGAGGTAGCCGAGGTTATAGTGGAAGCCATGATCCTCCAGGATCGGCCTGATCCCCAGCATATCCCCCAACAGCCCAGGCTGCGGCGGTTCAAAACCGAGCGCCACCCCTTCCCATTTAGCGGTGGGGGCTTCAACGTCCTTGCCGGTTTGCAGCGTTTCCGCCTGCGCCTGGCTGCACCACAGCGCCAGCGCCGCCAGGGTCATGGAACGAGGTAATAAGCTTTTCATCATTATTATATTTCTCCGCATAACGGCTGACTGCGGGCAACAGCATTCCCTGGGAGAGAATTTCCCATCATGAACAGCAGCGAATAACGTTAGGTTAACGCCCGGCGCTTGCCGCCGGGCTGAAGGGTTAGCGTCGGTCTTTCAGACTGGCGCCATTGCTGTGGATCACATCGCGGTACCAGTAGAAACTCTTCTTGCGGCGGCGCTCGAGGCTGCCGTTGCCGGCATCGTCTCTGTCGACGTGAATGAAGCCGTAGCGCTTCGACATTTCGGCCTTCGAGGCGCTGACCAGATCGATCGGCCCCCAGCTGGTGTAGCCCATCACCTCGACGCCGTCGTCGATGGCTTCCGCCACCTGCACCAGATGGTCATTGAGGTAGTTGATGCGGTAGTCGTCGTTGATACTGCCGTCCGCCTCGACGCGGTCTTTGGCGCCCAGCCCGTTCTCGACGATGAACAGCGGCTTCTGATAGCGGTCGTACAGCACGTTGAGCAGGTAGCGTAGCCCGATCGGGTCGATTTGCCACCCCCACTCCGAGCTGGCCAAGTGCGGGTTCGGCACCATATCGAGAATGTTGCCGCGCGCCGTCTCGTACTGCTCCGGGTCGGCGGTGACGCAGCCGCTCATGTAATAGCTGAACGAGATGAAGTCGATGGTCTCGCGCAGCGTTTGCCGATCTTCCTCGGTGATCGTCACCTGAATGCCGTTTTCACGGAAAAAGCGCTGCATATAGGCCGGGTAATAGCCGCGCGCCTGCACGTCGCCGAAAAACAGCCAGTCGCGGTTTTGCCGCTGGGTTTCCAGCAGATCTTCCGGCTTGCAGCTCAGCGGGTACAGAATGCCGCCCAGCAGCATGTTGCCGATTTGGCCCTCCGGCACGATCTCGTGACAGGCCTTCACCGCTTTGGCGCTGGCCACCAACTGATGGTGGATCGCCTGATAGACGGCGCTCTTGTCGCTCTCCTGCGGCAGGCCAACCCCGGTGAAGGGCGCGTGCAGCGACATGTTGATTTCGTTGAAGGTCAGCCAGCGTTTGACCTTGTGCTTATAACGTTCGAATACGGTGCGCGCATAGCGCTCGAAGAAATCGATGGTGCGCCGATCGCCCCAGCCGCCGTAGCGCTTCACCAGACCGTAAGGCATCTCATAGTGCGACAGCGTGATCAGCGGCTGAATGCCGTATTTCGCCATCTCGTCGAATAGCCGATCGTAAAACGCCAGCCCGGCTTCGTTCGGCGTCTCTTCGTCGCCCTGTGGAAAAATGCGCGTCCAGGCGATCGAGGTGCGCAGGCACTTGAAGCCCATTTCGGCGAACAGCGCGATGTCCTCCGGGTAACGATGATAGAAATCGATCGCCACGTCCTTGATGCCGCTGTCGCCCGCCGTGCGCGGCGTAATGGCGCCGAAGATGCCCTGCGGCTGCAGATCGGAGGTCGACAGCCCCTTGCCGTCAGCCTGATACGCGCCTTCTACCTGGTTCGCCGCTACCGCGCCGCCCCACAGAAAATGTTGCGGAAACTTGCCGTTCATCGCTTGCTCCTCAATTAACGTAATAAAGTCAGCAGCGGCGCCTGTTCCTGCACCGGAGACAGGCCGCTGGTCAACACGTCCACGTAGTCATCGCTGTTGCTGATGATGATCGGCGTGGTGGTGTCATAGCCGGCGGCATGGATCGCCGCCTGGTCGAACTCGATCAGCAGATCGCCCGGGGCGACCCGCTCGCCTTCCCGCACGTGGGCGGTGAAATGCGCCCCGTCGAGCTTCACGGTATCGATGCCGACGTGGATAAGAATCTCCGCGCCGTCGTCCGATTCGATGCCGATGGCGTGTTTGGTTTTGAACAGCGACGCCACGCTGCCGCTGACCGGCGCCACTACGCGCCCCTGCTGCGGCGCAATCGCCACCCCTTTCCCCAGCAGGCCGCTGGCGAAGGTCGCGTCGTTCACCTGATCCAGCGGCACGATATCGCCGGCGATCGGGCTGAGAATGACCTGTTTGCGGTTAAGCGGCGCGGCGGCTTCAGGCTGTACCGTCTCTTCCGCCGGTGCGACGCCGAACAGATAGCTGGCCAGCGCGGCGAACACGAACGACAGCAGGGTGCCGCCGATCGCGCCCCATACCGTGGCGTCGATGCCGCCGCCGGGGATAATCTGCGCAAAGGTGAATACGCTCACCAGGCCGAACGAGTAGACCGAGGTATGGAAGTAGCCAATCACCGCACCGCCCAGCGCGCCGCCGATGCAGCCGAAGATGAATGGGCGTTTGTTCGGCAGCGTGACGCCGTACACCGCCGGTTCGGTGATGCCGAAGATCCCGGCGCCGATGGCTGAAGCGGACAGCGCCCGCAGCTTGGCGTCGCGGGTGCGCAGCATCACGCCCAGCGTGGCGCCGACCTGCCCCATCACCGCCGGCAACAGCAGCGGCACCATGGTGTCGCGCCCCAGCACACTCAGGTTGTTGATCATCAACGGCACCAATCCCCAATGCAGGCCGAAGATCACGCACACCTGCCACATCGCCCCCATAAAGGCGCCGGCGATGATCGGGTTAAAGGCGTAAATGCTCTGATAGCCGTTGGCCAGCAGGTGGCTGAGCCAGGTTGCCGCCGGGCCGATCAGCAGGAAGGTCAAGGGAACGGTGATCGCCAGGCACAGCAGCGGCGTGATGAAATTGCGCAGCGCGCTGTGGATCACCCGGTTAAACAACGGCTCCAGGCGGCAGGACACCCAGGCCGCAAAGATGATAGGGATCACCGACGAGCTGTAGTTGATAAAAGTCAGCGGAATGCCGAAGAAATATTCGCGCACCGCGCCCGGCTGCTGCGCCGCTTCGAACGCCGCCATCATCAGCGGATGCGTCAATGCGCCGCCGATCGCCATGGTGACGAAGGGGTTGCCGCCGAATTTTTTCCCGGCGGTGTAGCCGAGCATGATCGGGAAGAAGTAGAACAGCGAGTCGCTGGCGGCGAACAGCATTTTGAAGGTGCCACCGCTCTCCAGCAGCCAGCCGCAGGCCAGGCTCAGCGCCAGGAAGCCTTTCAGGATCCCCGAAGCGGCCATCACCCCGAGCAGCGGGGTAAAAATGCCGGACACCAGATCGATAAAGCGGCTGAGCAGGTTGTCTTTTTTACCGCCCGCGTCGTCGCTCGGCGCGCCCTCGGCCAATCCGCCGACCCGATTGACCGCGTCGAACACCTCCGCCACGTGGTTGCCCACCACGACCTGGAACTGGCCGCCGCTCTCCACCACCATGATGACGCCCGGGTTTTTCTTCAGCGCTGCCGCGTTGGCACGATTGTCGTCGCGCAGCTTGAACCGCAGGCGGGTGGCGCAGTGCACCAAGCTTTTCACATTGTCGCGGCCACCGACGCCGGCCAAAATCTCACTGGCTAATGTGTCATATTTCATACGGTTATCCTTAGACTTCGCGTTCTGCCGCTCCCCTCCCCGCACTGGCCTGGCGCCGGGGCGAAATGCGGCGCAAAAAAAAACCTAAACCTCGCGGCCTCTGTCCCATCGGGGAACAGAAACGCGAGGTTTAGGTTTTGCCTGCCGCAGCAGTAACAACCCTAAATCGGTTGAGCTATGACGTTAACACCGTGGATTTTGCCGGGGCAAGGCTTTGCGCCGGCAAATTGCCGAACTGTGATCGCGAGGGCAAAACGGCCTCAATGCGCGAAATAATGCATGCCGCCATCTACCGGGATCACCGCGCCGGTGATATATCGCGCGAGCGGGGAACAAAGAAACGCCGCCAGATAGGCCATATCTTCCGGTTCGCCGAAGTAGCCAATCGGGATATGTTGCGCAATGAACGCCCGGCGCGCTTCATCGCAAGCGTATAAGCGCTCGCGGATCTGTTCACTGTTGATGCGCCCCGGCTGTAACGTATTGACGGTAATCCCCTGCGCAGCCACGTCGCTGGCCAATCCTTTGGCCCACAGATGCAGCGCGCCCTTGGCGGCGCTGGCGGCGCTCAGGCTGCGCGGCTCCATCGATCCGCTGATATTGATCACCCGGCCCCAGCCTTGCGCCTGCATGGCCGGCAACAGCGCCTGAGTCAACCGCCGGGCCGGTGTGAAGTTCAAAGCAAAGGCGTCATCCCAGCTGCGATCGCTATCGTTCAGCGTCGTGGGGTGAAACGCACCGACCGCGTTGATCAGAATATCGACTGTCCCCGCCTGGCGCAGCGCCTGCGCCGCCAGCTGGGTTATCGCGTCGGGGTCGGTCACGTCTGCAACGGCTACCCACGGGCGCACCGCCCCTTGCCGTTCAACCTCATCCGCCAGCGCCTGCAGCCGATCACCGCGTCGTGCGGTAGCCACCACCTTGACCCCTTGAGCAGCCAATACCCTGACCATGCCGGCACCGATCCCTTCGCTGGCGCCCGTGACCAATGCCGTACGGTGTTGCAACTGTAAATTCATAAGAAAACCTAACCTAATTTTTCGATTTTAAAGGGAACGTTCACACATTGAATCACGGCGCGCTCTGTGTGAATATTCCTGAAAATTACGTCGATACCGTGCAGGAATTCACTGATGTTTGACTGGCAGGATTTAAAACACTTCGTGGCGCTGGCGCGTACCGGTTCCTTGTCGGCGGCAGCGCGGGAGCTGGGTTGCGATCACGCCACCGTCGGGCGACGCGTAGCGGCGCTGGAACAGGCGCTCGGCCTGCGTTTGATCGTGCGTCTGCCACGCAGCACGCCCTTGACCCAGGACGGGCAGGCGATTGCCGGGCTGGCGGCGGAGATCGAGGCGCAAAGCCAGGCAATTGCCCGCCATGCGCGCAGCGCCGGCGCAACGCCACAGGCCGGGGTGCGCATCAGTGCGCCGCCGTCGATCGCCGCGCATATTCTCGCGCCGCGCATTGCCGCATTTAACCAGGCTTTTCCACAGATCGTCGTCACGCTGTCGGGTGAATCGGCGCTCGCCGAGCTGGATCGCGGCGAAGCCGACATCGCCGTGCGCATGGTGCGCCCACAGCAACCGGAGCTGTTGACGCAGCGCATCGGCATGATGCGCTACGCGCTGTATGCCGCACCGGAGCACGCGGCTCTGCCCGACGCGGCGCGCCGCTTTCTCGCCTATGACCATCACTATCGGCAGCAGCCGCATCAGCAATGGTTGGTGCAGCTGTTGCAGGGGCGTCCGGTGGTCTTTCAGGCCAGCGATCTGTTTTCACTGCAACAGGCGGCGCGTTCAGGGCTGGGCGCCGCCGTTTTGCCGACGTTCGTCGCCGATGGCGATCCGGATCTGGTCGCATTGCCAACGGCCAACGCCGCGCCAACGCGTGAGCTTTGGCTGGTGACGTATCCCGATTTAGCGCGCACCGCAGCCGTGCGTGCGGTGATGAATTTCCTGGTCGAAACGCTCGGCACAACGTGCCCATTACCGGCATAAAGCATCAGAATGACTAATATAAATACTGGACAAAAGTCACGCAGGGGATTATTACTGGTCAACGCTTAATCGAGAGTAGGGATGGCAGTCACCATGGTGTTGCGTACTGATGTAGGACGGATTCTGATCACCGGCGCCGGCGGCCGGGTAGCCACGGCGTTTCGTCAGGCGATGGGCGATCGCTACTCGCTACGGTTGGCGGAACGGGATGTCAGCCTGCTGCGCGATCGGCAGCCCGGCGACGAAGTCATCAGCTTCAACATCGCCGATCTCGACGCCTGCCGCGCGGCCTGCGCCAATATCGACACCGTGTTGCATCTGGCGGCCGATCCCTCCCCCGATGCCGACTTCTGCGGTTCGTTGATGGACAACAACATTCTGGGCACCTTCAATATCTTCCGCGCGGCGAAAGACGCCGGCTGCCGCCGGGTGGTGTTCGCCAGCAGCGCGCAGGCGGTGGAAGGCTATCCGCTCGACTATCAAATCCGCCCGGATGACGCACCAAAGCCGAAAAACCTGTACGGCGCCAGCAAGGCCTTCGGCGAAGGCATCGCCGCCTACTTCGCCCATCAGGAAGGGCTTTCCGCCCTGTCGGTGCGCATCGCCAACTTCACCACCCTGAGCCGGGGCGAACAGCTTAGCGCCCGCGACATGAGCGCTTTTCTCAGCCATCGCGACGCCGCCGATCTGCTGGAGCGCTGCATTCGTGTCGAAGGGGTGCAATATGCGGTGGTGCACGGGGTTTCCAACAACCGCTACAAACGTTTATCGCTGGAAGAGACCCGACGCCTGCTCGGCTACGCCCCGCAGGACGATGCGTTCAGCCTGCTGGGCTTTGAGTGAGCACGGCGGAGAGTTCCGCCGTGCAGGTACAACTTAGTTGCTGGCGTAGGCCACTTTTTCGGCCTGACGGTGGGTGAACAGCACCAGCAGCAACGCCAATCCGGCAATAATTGCGCCCATCACCGGCACGAAGCTGTATCCCAGCCCGGCGGAGACCACCGCGCCACCGGCGGCGGCGCCCAGCGCATTGCCCAGGTTAAAGGCACCGATGTTGACCGAGGACGACAGGCCCGGCGCTTCGCTGGCGACACGCATCACGCGCATCTGCAGCGGCGGCACCACGGCAAAGGTCGCCGCGCCCCAAATCACCATGCTGACTGCGGCGCCGATTTCACTGCGCGCCAGGAACGGGATCACCAGCATAATGACCACCAACAGCAGCAAGAAGCCCTTCAGCGTCGCGCTCTCGGAACGGTCGGCGAATTTGCCGCCCAGGTAGTTGCCGATGGAGAAACCGACGCCGATCAACACCAGCATGGACGTCACGAACAGCGGCGTCGCATCGGTGATGTGCTGCAATACCGGCGAGATATAGGTATAGAGCGTGAACATCGCGCCCGCGCCCAGCACGGTCGTCAGCAAGGCGGACAGCACCTGCGGGCGTACCAATACCGACAGTTCGCGCTTCACATCCGGGCGCGCGCCGGCGCTGCCTTTCGGCAACGAGAACCACAGCCCCAACATGGCGATCACCCCTAACCCTGCGGTGGCCAGGAACGACATGCGCCAGCCGATGGTTTCACCCAGCCAGGTCGCGGCAGGCACCCCGCCGATATTGGCGATGGTCAACCCCATAAACATGGTCGCCACGGCGCTGGCCTGTTTCTCCTTCGGCACCACGCTGGCGGCCACCACGGAACCGAGGCCAAAGAACGCGCCGTGGTTCAGGCTGGTGATGATGCGCGACAGCATTAGGGTGGTGTAGTCAGGCGCAATGGCCGACAGCACGTTACCCAGGGTAAAGATCGCCATCAGGAAGATCAGCGCGCTTCTGCGCGCCCGGTGCGAGAGCAGCAGCGTCATCAGCGGTGCGCCGACCATCACGCCAACGGCGTAGGCGCTGATCAACATGCCGGCCATCGGGATGGAGACATCCACCCCTTTGGCGATGGTCGGCAGCAACCCCATCGGGGAAAACTCGGTCGTGCCGATGCCGAACGCCCCCACCGCCAGGGCTAATAAGGGAAAGTTAATTTTCATTCAACAACTCCGGTTAACCGCTGCCGAAGCGCGGGAAAGTTAAGATGCCAAAAGTATGACATTGATCACACCAAAGATAAGCAGGCAGGAGGCTAAAAGACTTTTGCGATTTTGTTAAAAATCGTGGGGAAAAACAGCCGCCGACTCTATCTCAGCAACGCACCGACAAGCAATAGCCGCCGTCGCCCGAGCGCACATCGGGTTCATTCGCACCACCTGCGCAAGCCGCCATACCGGCCCATCGGCGGCTACCGCAACTATTGAGCACAGAGCAAAAGTGTTTTGTTATTGTGCGCGTTTTTAGAATTAAACGACGAAATATAATGGCCTCAGTAAAACATCAATGCCCTACGACCTAATTCACATAGAGGGAAGCGCCATGCTTTTTGACTCGTATTCTTTAAACGGTTTATCGCTGAACAATCGCATCGTCATGCCGCCAATGACCCGCTCTCGGGCCGGCGCCGGCGACGTCGCCACCGACATGATGGCTGAATATTATGCCCAGCGCGCCAGCGCCGGGCTGATCGTCAGCGAAGGCACGCAGATCAGCCAGCAGGGCCAGGGTTATGCCTGGACACCCGGCATTTACTCCCCGGAACACATCGCCGGTTGGAAAAAAGTGACCGACGCCGTACATCAGGCCGGCGGCAAGATCTTCGCGCAGCTTTGGCACGTCGGCCGCGTGTCGCATACCATTTTACAGCCTGGCCACGCCGCGCCGGTCTCCTCCTCCGCCATCCAGGCCGACGGGGTCAAGGTGTTCGTGGATGTCGAAGGTCGCGGGCCGGAACATGGCGTGGGTGAAATGGTGCAGCACTCCGCACCGCGCGCCTTAACGCGGGAAGAAATTCCGGCGATCGTTAACGACTACGCTCAGGCGGCACGCAACGCCATCGCCGCCGGTTTCGACGGCGTAGAGCTGCACGGTGCGAATGGTTATCTGATCAATCAGTTTATCGACTCGCGGGAAAACCAGCGCGACGACGAATACGGCGGTTCACTGCAAAATCGCCTGCGTTTCCTGCGGGAAGTCGCGCAGGCGGTAGCGGATGCCATCGGCAAAGAGAAACTGGGCGTGCGCCTGGCGCCGCTGACCACCCTGATGGGCTCGCAGGACGATACCCCGGAAGCCACCTATCTGGCAGCGGCCAGCGTGCTCAACGATATCGGCGCCGCTTACATTCACATCGCCGAAGCGGACTGGGATGATGCCCCGGTGATGCCGGCAGCGTTCAAAGAATCGCTGCGCCTGATTTTCCGCGGCACGCTGATTTACTCGGGCAAATACACGCGTGAACGCGCTGAAGAAGCGCTGGCCAAAGGCTGGGCGGATCTGATCGGCTTCGGTCGCCCGTTCATCGCCAACCCGGATCTGCCCCACCGCCTGCAACACGGGCTGGCGCTGAATGCGCCAATCAAAGAGAAATTCTTCGGCGGCAGCCGGGAAGGCTACACCGATTACCCGACGGTCGGGTAACGATTGCCGACAACGCCGGCTCAAGCCGGCGTTATTTTTTCTGTGCTTCGATCCAGTCGAGAAATCGCATCATTCTGTCGCTAAAATCCGCGTCATTCGCCTCTCCCACCGCGTGCGCTAACCAATAGTCCATTTCATCTCGCTGCTCTACATAAAGCGCCAACAGCTGTTCGGCATAGTCGGTTAACGTTATCGGCCAGAACGGGCTTCCCTCGGCGCGCAGCATATTGGTGGCTCGGATCAGTTTTCTGGCCGCTTCGCGCTTTAAGCGCCTCTCATCCGATACCGTCCTGGCCTGCAGCAGTTGCTCCCGATAACGCGCCAATACGCGGGGCAAATCGGCATTGACCGCCAACGCGATGCGCCGATCGGGCTGAAACAGCGGAAAAGCGGCGGACAGGTCTTCGCCCCACAGGCAGCGGCAGTGATGCTTCAGCCAAAATCCCCAGGAATCGTGATGCTCCGGCGCCAACGCCTCATCAACGCTGCCGATATCAAAGTCGACCTTGCTCACGATCCGCTGCTCCAGCTGAAAGGCTTGCCGCCACGCCTCAAGGCGCTGTAACGCCTCACTATCGGCTGGCTTGTTGAGCAACAGCGTGATGTCCAGATCGGACACGCCGGGAAGGGCTTCGCCACGCGCGACGCTGCCGTAGAGGTAAATGCTGTGGATGAGTGCCGGGAATTGGCGTGGCAGCCCCGCCGTCAGCGCTTCCAGCAGCGGGATAAAAGCCCGCTGCAGCGGAAATGCCGCCACCGTGGGAATCAGCGCCACCTCATGCCCTCCCGTTGCGCACTTTGCCCGAGCGCATTTCGATGTTCCGCTGCAGTTCGCGCAGCCCGCCGGCCAGGAAGCAAGCTTCCGCCAGCACGAACAGCGGGCCGATGATCAGGCCCGTCACGTCGTCCATAAACGCCGGTTTTCGTCCCTCCCAGAAATGCCCGACAAACTGAAACAGCCAGCCGATGACGAAGCCGCCGATGCCGACGCTCAGCCACGCCGCCGTCGACAGCGACGCCACCCAGGCGCCGACCCCGAGGCACAGCAGCAGCAACGCCAACATCATGACGCCAAGGCGCAGGCTCAGCCGCAGGTAATAGAGAGCCGAAACGATAACCACCGCGCAGGCCGGCGAGAACGGCAGCCACCCCGCACCCCATGCCGGCCGGGAGAGCAGCGTCAGCAGGCTGACGACGATCAGGGGGATGCCGATAAAGTGCGTGACGATATTGCGCGCATCACGATGATAGGCGGCGTAAGCGGCAAGTTGATCTTCCAGACTTCGCATGTTGACCTCCGGTATGTACGGCCTTCGTCGCCGAACGCGCGCAGCCGCATGCGGCTGCCCTTACCCATAGCTTAGCGCGGGATCACCAATACCGGTTGGCCAATCTCATCCAGCAGGCCGCGCGTGACGGAGGCGTTCAGCCAGCGCCCCAACGAAGACAGGTGGCGGTGCGAGATGATCAGCAAATCGCAGTTGAACAGCGCCATCTGTTCCGGGATCACCTCGATGGGCGTCCCCGCTGCCAGCAAGCCCTGGGCGTTGAAACCCTGCTGCTTCAGCGCCCGCGTCACCTGACCGACCTGCTTTTCCGCCAGCGCCTCTTCCCGTAGCGCGGCGGGGTACTCCTCGCGCTCATCGCTGTCGAAACGCAGGCCGCTGCGGCTGAGCGTAAAGGCATTGTCTACCACCGTCAGCACGATCACGTCGCCGATGCTGCCTTGCAGGCGCACCATAAAATCCAGGGCATTGCCGCTGTGTTCAAAGCAGTCCACCGCCAATAATACTCTCTCAATCATAACCATCCTCACTCGCCTGAGTTAAATCGCGCCCTTGAAGTTGGCTTCGCCCTTTTTCCAATACCCCTTGGCAAACAGCGCAGCGCGGGAGATACCCATTTCGTTGATAAAGCGCGCCTTCAGGTACGCGGCAATCTGGTGTTCGCAGGCCAGCCATACCTGCCCTTCGCCGGACGGCAGTTCGCAATGGCTGACGGCCTGCACCAGCGGGCTGTTCATCACGCTGTCAAAATGTCGGGTGCGAATTTGCCAGCTGTTCACCTGCAAAAAGGAATAATCGACATCCTGAATCTCCTGCGCATCGCCCACTTCGGCGAACCACAGCACCGGCAACGGGTCGGACAGCGAGGCGAGAATGGTGCGCATGGCGGGCAACGCGGTCTCATCGCCCAGCAACAGCAGCCAGCGAGTTTGCGGCAACAACCGGAAGCCGCCGGAGCAAGGGCCGGCGAACCCCAGCTTGTCGCCCGGCATCGCGTCGCGCGCCCAGTTCGACGCCGGGCCTTCGCCGTGCAGCACCATATCGATATCGAAAGTGCGGGCGAGTTTGTCGATGCCGCTCAGGGTGTAAGCCCGTCCGGCCAGCGTGTCGCGCCACGGGAAGAACACTTTGACCCAACTGGCCGGCTCCTGCGCGCGCGGATCGGCGATAAACTTATCCACATCGTCGCCGCTCAACGTGATGCGGCGGATCCGGGCGGTGACTTGCCGCACGGCGCTCACCCGGGCCTCCCGTTTGCGGCGGGTGTCTCTTTCCAGCATCTCGTCGACAATCTTATTCAGCGTGTTGTGCATCAGCCTTCTCCTGTGGCGCCGCCGACGGGTAGGTGTGTTCCCAGCCGCCGCCCAGCGCTCGATAGATATTCACCACGGCGATCGCCGTCTCCTCCTCTGAAACAATTTGCGCGGACTGCAGATCCAGCAGCGCACGCTGCGTGCTCAGAACGTGGATAAAATCGCTCGCACCGTTCAGATAGCTGTCGCGCGCCAGCGCAAACGCGTGTCGGTTGGCGGCCAGCGCCTCGGTCAGGTGCGTCTGGCGGCGCTGCTGGGCGCGATAGCCGGAAAGCGCGTCGTCGATCTCGTGCCAGGCGCGCAACACCGTTTGCTGGTAGGCGATGGCCATTTCCTGCTGCCGGTATTCGCTCAGGCGCACCCGTTGGGTGATTTTCCCCCCGTCGAACAGCGGCAAATACAGGGCGGGGCCGATGGCGAAGGTATGCGTGGACCAACTGCCCATATCCGCCAGTGCCAGTGCCTGATAGCCCGCATTGCCGGTCAGCGTGATGCGCGGATAGTAGTCGGCGGTGGCGATGCCGATCTCGGCGGTTGCCTGATGCAAACGCTCCGCCGCTTCGCGAATATCCGGCCTGCGCAGCGCCAGATCCGACGGCACGCCCATCGGCACCGCGCGCGCCAGCGTCGGCAGGGGCTTCGTCGGCGCCAACATCGCTTTCAGCGCGCCCGGCCGCTCGCCCAACAGCAGGCTGATGGCGTTGATCAAGCGTTCCTGCCGATCGAACAGCGCCGGCAGCAGGGCATCCACCTGCGCCAACTGCACCTGCGCCTGATCGACATCCAGTTCGTTGCCCGCGCCGCTCTGATAACGACTTTGCGTCAGCTGCAGCGTGCGCAGCGCCGTGGCGCGGTTTTCCTGCGCCACCGCCAGCTGTTGCTGCGTGGCGCGCAGGCGTAGATAGTCGCTCGCCACCTCCGCCGTCACCGACGTCAGCAGTGCGCGCCGGTTCTCCTGCGAAGCGGCAAAGCCGGCGCGCGCACTTTCCGACGCGCGACGCAGCTTGCCCCACATGTCCAGCTCCCAGGTGGCGCTGGATCCGCCGCGCCAGAGGTTATAATCCGCCTCTCCGCCGTTGCCGGACGGATCCATGCTGCCCACCGAGGTGGCGCGCTGGCGCTGATAGGCGCCGTCCAGGCTCAGATCCGGCATCAGCGCCGCCTCTGTCACGCCCAGCAAGGCGCGGCTTTGCTGCATGCGCGCCGTGGCGAGCTGCAGATCCAGGTTGCCGGCCGCCGCGCGCTGCACCAGTTGCGACAGCGACGCATCGTTGAATATCGACCACCAGGCCACCGGCAGCGCCCCGCCGCCGGCCTGCTCACCCCAGCTCTCGGGCAGCGCGTTCTGCGGCCGAGCGTAGTCCGGCCCCACCGCCCGGCAGCCGCTCAGCGCAATCAACAGCAGCGGGATCACGGCTCTGTTCATTGCAGGCCCCCGTCCAGCGTATTGATGCTGACGTCCGCAGACATGCCGACGCGCAGGGCGCTCAACAAAGCGGCGTGCTCTTTGTTGATATCAAATACAATTTTCACCGGGATGCGCTGAACGATCTTGGTGAAGTTGCCGGTGGCGTTCTCCGGCGCCACGGCCGCGAAACTGACGCCGGAAGCCGGCGCGATGCTGTCCACCTGCCCTTTCAGCGTTTGGCCGGGAAAGGTATCGATATGGATGTCCACCGACTGCCCGTGCGCAATGTTTTCCAACTGGGTTTCCTGGTAGTTGGCGATGATGTACAGCTTGTCCTGCGGCACGATGGCCAGCAGCGCATCGCCCGGTTTGACGAACTCCCCGACCCGCAGGCTTTTCTTGCCGATCACGCCGCCGATCGGCGCGGTGATGCGGGTGTAAGACAGGTTCAGCTCGGCCATCGCTTTCTTCGCCTGCGCCAGCATCAGCTCGGCATCGCTGTCCGCCAGCTTGGCTTGCAGCACCTGCTCCATGTTTCGCGCCGCTTTAAGCGTCGCCTCCGCCTGCGCCACATTGGCGGAAAGCGTGTGCACTCGCGTTGTCGCCTGCTGCGCCGCCTGCTGTGAACCCGCGCCGCTGCTGGCCATTCTCTGGTAGCGGTTCTGCTCCTGGCGCGCAAACGCCAGCTCCGCCTGCGCCGCCTGCCGCTCCGCCTGCGCGGCGGCGATCAGCGCGCTCTGTCGGGTCAGGTTGGCCCTGGCGTCGTCCTGGCGGGCGCGGGCGGATTGCTCCTGCGCCGTCGCCTGCGCCAATGCGAAGTTGAATTCACGCGGATCGATCACCGCCAGCAATTCCCCCTGTTTGACCCACTGGTTGTCCCTGACCAACACCTGCGCAATTTCACCGGCAATCTGCGGAGAAATACGCGAGATATCGGCGCGAATATAGGCGTCGTTGGTATTCTGCTGTGTCTCTTTAATAAAGAACTTATTGATTAATAACCCCAGCGTAATGACGGCAACCGCCAATACGGCGACGGCGACTTTCTTGTTAGCCATAAAAGTGACTCCAATTAATATTTATTTCTGATGATAAAATGTCAGGCAGCGACCGAACGCGGCGGATAAATACGGGTCGGCATAACTAAAATCAGCGCGGTCAGTAATAACGCCAGGCCGGCAACCAACAGATAAAGATCGGCGCTGGCCAGCACGTGGCCCTGCCGGGCGGCAAGCTGCGCCAGCTGCTCCGCCGACCCCGATGCGCGGCTGTAGGCCGAGCCGAAGCCGTCGGCGATCGTACCGGCGTGATAATCCCCGCGCTGCCGGCTGAGCAGCGCGATGGCGCCGCCGGCAGCGGTGGCGGCGAAACCTTTCACCGCGTTGAACCAGGCCGCCGCAAACGGCCCGTCGGTCGGCAACAGCCCGCCGGTCGCCTGCATCAGCAACGGGATGATCGCCATCGGTTGAGCGACCGCCTGCAACAGCGCGATGACGCGGAACGTGTCGCCGTTCCATTCCGGCGTCAGCTGAGCCGCCAGCACGCAGGCGGTGGCCATCAACAGCAGGCTGATCGCCAGCACCCAGCGGCAATCCACCCGCGGCGTATTGCAAATTATGGCGACGATCGGCAGCGTAATTAATTGCGGCAATGCGACCCACAGCATTAAGTCGGAGGTTTGTTCCTGACGATAACCCTGAATCGCGGCTAAATATCCCGACGTGATATTAACCAGCGACACCATAATTAACAGCACGCCACCCAGCGTAATTAAGGAGAAAGACAAATTCCTTTTGCTTAATAGCTGCAAATTAAAAAAAGGCAGCGGGTGATACCATTCGTTAATCAGAAATAACGCCAATAATCCGCCGCCGCCCAATAATAAAACGTAGATCAGCGGCGAGTTCAGCCAGTCGAGGCGCTCCCCCTGTGAAATGCCCACCGTCAACATGCCGAGCGCCATGCCGCCGAGCAGCAGGCCGCGCCAGTTGAACTGCCGCAGGCGCTCCAGCCGCAACGGATCCTGCGGCAGGCCGTAACCGATGCACACGGCGGCGATCGCCATCAGCGGCAGGTTCCAGTAGAAATACCCGCTCCAGCCCCAGTGAAAGGCAAAGGCGGCGGCGGTAGCGCCCAACGTAGCGCTCCAGGCCGAGCCCCAGCCGTAGGCACCCAGCCCCAGCACCTTGATCAGCGGCGGCATAAAACGCAGCACCACCGTCATCAGCATCGGCGGCAACGCGCCGCCGGCGAAGCCCTGCAGGCTGCGCACCGCCAGCAGCACGCCATACTGATCTCCCAACCAGGGCGTCAACAGCCCACCGGCCAGGTAAATGCCGCACATCGTCAACGCCACCCGGCGCAGCGAAAAGGTCGGCCAAAAACAGGGCGTGAACCCGGAACCGATCACAAAGCCGGTGACGTAGCATGTGGTCAGCCAGCTGCCGACATCGAAGCTCAGCAGCATGCCACCCTGTATATCCGCCAGCGCAAACTTGCTGGCGTTTTCCCCCACGCCGCTGGCCATCACCGCCAAAAACACGCCGAACACCCCCAGCCAGGTACGGCCGTTGATTTCACCGGCGCTGGCGAGCCATCGATTTTTGTGGTGCGGCGTAACAGACACCTCAACCATTCCCCACTCCTGCTGTTTCAGCCTCAATCTTTGTTGTCGTGGGCAGTATCCGGAGTTATTTCGATTGTTTAAAATGAAATGATGTAATTAACTAGTTGCACAAAACGCAACCCATTGAGCGCACCCCCCCCGGAGAGGCCATGCCGCAAAAAATTGATTTCAACCTGATCTATGCGCTGAATCTGCTGCTGGAAGAAGGGAGCGTGAGCGGCGCCGCCGAGAAGATGAATCTGAGCGCGCCGGCAATGAGCCGCATTCTCGGGCGCATCCGCCGGCAGTTCGACGACCCGATCATGGTCAGAGCCGGTAAGCATCTGGTGCCGACGCCGCGTGCGCTGGAGTTGAAACGCCAGCTCGGCGACATCATCGAGCAGGCCACTGCGCTGATCGCACCGAGTGATGCGTTCGAACCCGGCAAGCTGACCAGAACCTTCACCATTCGCGCCAACGATATCTTTATCGGCGCGCTGGCGGGCGGATTGCTGGAGACGCTGCGGGAATCGGCGCCGCTGAGCGGCCTGAAATTCATCGCCGAAAGCGACGGCGAGGATGACGCGCTGCGCAGCGGCAAAGTGGATCTGGTGATCGGTTCCTCACGCGACTGGCACCCGGAAATCAAGACGCAGAGCCTGTTCACCAGCACCTTTCAGGCGCTGGTGCGCCCTGGGCACCCGATCATCGGCCGGGTAACGCCCGAAACCCTGACCCATTACCCGCATATCAGCGTTTCTCGCCGCGGACGCACGCAGGGGCCGATCGACGACGCGCTGCGCGATCTCGGCCTGCAGCGCAACGTCGCCCTGACCCTGCCGGGCTTTCATTCGGCGATGATGCTGACCATGAAATCGGACTTTATCCTGCCGCTGCCGCGCCACGTGCTGCAGGGGGTGAGCAACATCCACCTGCCGTTGGCGGAGCTCGAGCTGCCGCTCGAGCTGGAATCGGTGTTTATCGTCCAGGCCTGGCACCCGCGCCTGGATCGCGATCCGGCGCACCGCTGGCTGCGGCAGACCATCAAGCAGTTCTTTTTGCAGCGGGAGTGAGGGGGTTCGCCGCCCATAATGCCCCCTTCAGCGCATTATGACACTGCCGGCAGGGGCAAGTTTATCGTGATTAACAGCCCTTTGCCGGCCGGCAGACTGGCCTTTATCGTTCCATGATGGGCAGCGCAAATCGCTTTCGCAATGGAGAGCCCGAGCCCGCTGCCGCCGGAATCGCGCGCGCGGGAAGTCTCACCGCGAGTAAAACGCTCAAACATTTGCGGCAAATAATCCTGTGCAACGCCAGGCCCCGTATCTTGAAAAGCCAACACGATTTCCTGTGCGGTCTGTTCGAGACGAATGCACATTCGATCGCCCTGGCTACAATAACGAAGCATATTTTCGATAAGTATGCTGAATACCTGACCTAGTCTGAATTCATCCCCAATAAAATGAAGCGGCCCGCCCTCCTCGATAGAGATGGACATGCCCGCAGCCTCCAACTGAGGTTTAAGCCAGGCGACTCTCTCCTTTAACACGCTATTGATAGTAAAAACGTTTTTACTTAATTTCAGTTGGCCCGCACTGGCCAGAGAGAGGAAATACAGATCGTCAGTCAAATAACTCAGGTTTTTTAATTGCGTCATCACCATATTCAGCTGTGCCTGACTTGCAGGAAACACGTTGTCTATCATGCCCTGAAGGCGGCCCATAGCCCCGGTCAACGGTGAACGCAACTCATGGGCCAACGCCACATGCGACGCTTTTATTTCACGCTCGTATAAAGCGAGTTTATTGACCATCTCATTGAAATTTATTGAGAACCTTATTATTTCATCAGGACACGCCTGGACCAGCTCGGCTTGTTGCTTAAAATTTCCCTGAGCCACGGTTTCCGCAACGTCGGTGAGATTTCGGAATTGGGCGGTAAGAGGGCGTGCGATGCGCACGCACATTAACGTTATCAATGGAACGACAACGATCAGGAAAATAAGCAGCCATCCCCAATTTAAAGAAGTCAGCGAAGGTGTACTGTAATCCAGCCCCCAATACGTATCGACGATCTCATGAAACGCCTCTATGTCCAGGCTGGGGTTCTCGCGCAGCACCAAGAATCTTTCGTAAACCGATGCCGGCATTTCATGAATGACATAAAAATACTGGGCAGCAAAAATGCCCCACATCGCCAGAATAATGGTAAAAAGCGTCACGATGGCGACGATGACGATGCGAACAGACACCCAAAACAAAAGAGATTTATTTTTCCTTTTCATGATTTGCAAAACCTATAGCCGACGCCGCGCACATTAAAAATCACGTTATCAACGCCTGCCGCTTCAAGCTTTCGTCTTAGATTATAAACATGCGTATCCACCACTCTTTCGAGCGCATCGCTTTCAGGTAAACATTTTTCAAGTAATAGCTGACGACTCAGTGGCCGTGTCGACGCTTTCATTAACGTACTGAGAATGGAAAATTCGGTTAATGTTAAATCCAGAACATGGGCGCCGTCCTCGCTCGTGATGACTCTCGCTACCATATTAGCGATATCCAGTTCGAGCCTTTCCCAGCGCAATATTTCTTCGCCAGCCAGCTGACTTCCGCCGCTTCGTCTTAACACTGCCTGCACACGTGCCATAACTTCACCGGGGTTATAGGGTTTAACGATATAATCATCCGCACCATAACGAAGAGCGCCAATTTTATCATGAGGTTCCCCCATGGCCGTGATCATGATAACCGGCGTATTCACCTTGCGCCTGAGCGCCGCCAATATTTCCGTTCCATTCATATCAGGCAACATCACATCTAGTAATATGAGATCGGGTTTCCAGGTTAAAGCCGTATTCAAACCAATCAGCCCATTCCCCACCACCGCGACATTATAGCCTTCACGCTTAAGGTAAGCCTCCAGTACATTTGCCGCATCGACATCGTCTTCAATGACTAGAACCCGTTTATTTTGCATCTCATTCCCCTGAAGGATCTTGGCTATTTATTGATTATTCATTGACGGTTAATTGACAAATCATCGGCATACTCCGCCTTGCGTGAACAGTCTTATCATACCGATACACATAATACCGAGGCTCATAATGTTAGAAAAGAAAATCATTAAAAATACGTTGGCTCTGCTGATAATATCCAGTATTTCCCCAAGCTATGCAAGCGATAACGATAACAGCGGAACGGCATTTACCGTGAGCCTTGGCGCGGCATCATCGCCTAAATACAGTGGTTCGAATGAGCAAACCTGGGGAGCCGCACCGCAATTTCATTTCCAACAGGATAACTTTTTTGTCGATTCAATGAATGGTGCTGGTTTTCGTTTCCAAAGCGAGAACGGTTTATATTTCATTCCAACGATAGGCTATGATTCAGGGCGAACCGATGAAGATTCAGGTTGGCGTAAAGGCTCTGACGCGCTTAAAGGCATGGGGGATATTTCAGCAACCGTTAACACTGGCTTAGCCTTGGGATGGGCGGTAACGCCATGGTTGGTCTTAGAGGGAAAAGCCACCCTGCCGCTGAGTGATGGCCAGGGGATATCTTACGCGACCTCCGTCGATTTCATTCCTGTTCTGGATGAGGAGGATACCGTCGCGCTAAAAATCAGCGCATTATTTGCAGACTCTCGCTATATGAACACCTGGTACGGCGTTAATAGCACGCAAAGCGCTAATTCGGGTTACTCACGTTATAACAGCTCGGGCGGTTATTACGGTACCGACGTGAGCCTGACGTGGGCGCATCAGTTTACCGAAACCTGGGGTGGATGGGTTGGCATTAACCATACCTGGCTGGGGGATAACGCCGCCAATAGCCCTATCGTTAAACAAAAGGAGGGGACAACGGGAGTCGTGGCAATAAGCTACACGTTCTAAGCCAGTGCAAAAAACCTGAAGCCGCAAAGTGATGTTCAGAAGAGTAATGGGACTTTAAAGATCCTCCACTCAACAGCTTGCTGTAATTAAAGTTTCATTACTCTTCAACCGACGATTCAAGGAAATTTGACTGATGAAGTCAAAAACTGGGGTTTTAACGCGGCTTTCAAACGTTTTAGTAACGGTTTGAATATATAAAACCTGGGGGTATTAACGCATTGCGGTAGATCATGAGAAGAGCATGACTTGAAATCACAGGTTATTGCTCCTGCTCCGTTGCCGAGTATGGCAATACCACTTTGAATGCTGGAGCATGGCCTTTCATGACAATGAATCACGGTGATGAATATTGATACCAGTAAAAAAATTAACGACATGGTTTTCACGATGGCCTTCCTCATTACAGTTTAACTGTCTTGAATGGTTTATTCACCAAAAAGGAAAGCATGCCAAAAAATCATCAACCCAGTGTCAATCCACTGCAAAGAAACGCTCAACATGGCGCCAAAGTGAAAATACTCCGGTCTTTCACACCCGGATAGCCGGATTAAATATGCAGTTATTTATTTTTACAGAACGTACGGAACATAATCAAACCGAAAGTGGTAACCCAGTAAAACAGGATGAATTTATGTTTATAAAGATTGCCTATTACCTTTTAACCCTATCATCAACGCTTGCGTTATCCGGCTGCGTTTCGCTTTTCTAATCGTCAGAGGCCTGAATGAAGTCACTCATTTACATTTCTGTTCTGTCATCCATTTTTTTACTCAGCGGCTGTTTATCCATCGGCACGCACCTATTCAATAAGTAGCCGTAGTAATCCTTCGCGCAGCCGGACAATCTCATTGTCTGGCTGCAAGATCTCATATCCATCTAGGTGGACGGTCATTTATGCTGCAGAGCTCGGCTAACACAGAAGAACAAGGGAGACGATGATGCGATCACAGGAGTCGCATAAGAGACTTATTAATATGATATAAAAGGAGTTATTTGAAATGGATAATTAATTAACCCCCACAAGCACCCCCAAATGCTTTTGCTTGCTTATTTTTGTATGAAAAACAGGCAATAAATGACTCATGGATCTTGCAGATTTTACTCCATTTTTGATCTGGTAAACAGGCTCACTTATTTCTCAAAACGAATAGAGGGCATACTCTTCTCGAGCTAACATCCCTGGATAGTGCTTCGCCACGATATCGTTCATTTTCTCCACCAGATCCAAGCGTTTGAAAATCACATGCGCGGTACCTTTCTGAAAATAGCGGATACCAAACAGCTCATCCTCGTAACTCTGCTGACGAGGGTTATCCCGGATATACTCCATTAACCGCACAGAGATATCCCCACGATTGTCAGGAACGGGCTTACCATCCAACAGATACAACATTCGCTCCAAATCAACTAACTGGTCCCGCCGCCAGCCCCAGCTTAAGCTGAACCCCCAACGGTTATGCGTTACCAGATTGTTGACAATGATTTTCTTACCAAACTTACAGGGGCTGTTTGTTTTATATTCCCATGATAGTCCCCTGAAAACATTGATAACACCGCGCTCAAATACATCCTGTTTATTCAGATGTAGCTGTTCAAAAGTGCTGAGGATATTGTCTTCATTGATAGCTGGTAGGTCGCCCTCTTCCAAATTTTTATACCACTGCTCGCGAGCTTCAGCATCCATGAGAGCCAGCATGCCAGATTTCATCATCAGATCACGCCAAATACTGCGATCGATATTTTTGGTGATCAACTTTATAGCTTTGTCTGGCACTTCCATTAACCAGCAGTCATAGCGGCTTCCTTGTCTCATCGCCCACTCGCCAGCAGTCCCCCCACCAATTGAAGAAGTGAGTGAAGATATTTCACTAAGCTGATAGATCAGCTGTTCTATCTGTTTCAGAGCGCTATCACGGCCAGCAACGATTCGCGCTACGCTGGTCGAGCAAATCACCTCGCTCTGTTCAACTATGACTTCAGGTTCAGTTTGCATCATCGTAATCCTTACATAAAAGCAAACACGCCTACCAAATCGGTTAGACGTATTATGCAACAGATAAAAAGGGGATAAAGCTCAGGAAAGAGAGTGTGGAAAGCGTTTCGCAAAACCTAGATGGCTAATAGCTTTATTGCCTATCGAATGCGAACTTGCCCTCAAAAAAACAAAATCTGCCAATCTGGGTGGACAGGTAATCAACATGCCAGCAGTAATCCGGACAGGCTCATGTCTGCTTTTCGCCCCGGATAACTGAGGTGATGGTCTGGTAACCCAGACGGGTCATCAGGCCGGTGGCTCGACGGGCACGGAGAATATCGATAGCCGTGATGAAGGGAGATTGTTCCTGGCAGGAGACCCCCCGGCGATCGATGCGAACCAGGCCAAACTTTTCTACCGTGAAATTCAACGCATCAGCCAGAGAGATACCGGCATCAATATGTTCGTGGATCACCGCGTCATCACTGAACTCGGTATCGTTAAGCGCCAATCCGTAATGCTGTTCCAGCAGATACGTGAGCATGGATTGCCAGACAACAACGGGTGATGGGCAAGCGTAAGCCGCCTGTTTCGGAGTGACAGGTAAGGTCTGCATGTGGGTTATCTCGTAGTTAGCTAGATGATCGATAGATATAAAAGGCGAAGATTTATGCAGTTGATTGGGGAGTAGGATAAATGGCGAGATACACATAACCCTGTGATCCCAGGCTATCGGCCTCACAGGTCAAGCCATTGCGATACAACGTGACACAGTGCTGGTGGCGAGGGTTGAGCTCACCGGAGAGCAGCATCAGTTCCAGGTGGTTGATGAACTGCGGGAAAGTGTTATCTACATCTCGTAGCTGCGCGTCGCTGAAGGTCCCGCTGATATCGGCACGGTCGGCCAGAAAATGCAGCCGGTCGCCTTCTTGTACCAGGCGGGCACCAAACTGCGGAGTGACGTTGCGTTTAAGTCCCCAGGCTGGGGTAGTGATTGATGGCATCGTGTCTCCCCCTATAACAAGCCGTGCTCAGCAAACGAATACACCGTCATGCCGCCGACAATACAGTGATCTAGCATCCTGACCTCAACTAGTGCCAGTGCATCTTTAATCTTGCCGGTGATTTGTCGGTCGGCCACGCTGGGCTCAGCGTGGCCGGAGGGATGGCAATGTGCCAGAAGTACCGCAGCAGCATTGTGTTGCAGTGCCGCTTTCACGATTTCGCGGGGGTGGACCTCGGTACTGTTGATACTACCGGTGAACAACGTTTCGTGGGCCAACAATCGGTGTTGATTGTCCAACCAGAGCACCATAAACACTTCCCGCTCCAGTCTAGCCATTCGCAATCGCAGCCAATCGCTGACGGTACCGAGTGAAGTGAATGAGGTTCCCGGTTCACGCAGATGAGTCTCCAGCAAGAACAGAGCACGTTTGACAGTACGCTGCGTACTTAATGGCAGTTCAGTGACCACCGGGGATAAGGTTAAGTTCATGAATTTTTTCCCGTTGTTTTCAGTCGTTCATATGCATGATGGCGCTGTATTCAGGGCTCATTGAGCAGTAGCGCAGGAAACTGCTTGAAATAGGTCATCTCGGCTCCTTAATACAAAAAGCCCCATCGCGATCAGCGACAGGGCTCGAAGTGAGTAGCAGAATGATGGCGTTATTCAATTAGCTATTGGTGATCAACAAGACGTTTGAGTGGTGATAACTGACTATTGCCTGATTTGATGTCGCATGATGTAGCCTTAGCATCAACCAATGCCTTCCCCAGGGCTGGGGCCAGCAATTTCGCAGGGTATTGGAAGCTGTACGCCAGAGGGACATGATCGAAGCTGCTGTCATTATGGTAGAAGTGAAAAACAAAGGTTCCGGTCTTGTGATCCAGCATTTTTGAAACAGCCTGTGCCAAATTGGCTGTCAGCAGACTATCCATCAGCGTATCGGGATGATCGATACTGATATTCATTTGATGAGCCCCTGCCGGATAATACTGCAGAGTCATTCCCGTTGCCCCATCAGCCTTATCACCATAGATATCTTTCAGGTAATACAGGATATTCAAACGCGCTTCATCAGCGTTGCAGGTAAGCCGGAATTTCTCAGTGACCTTCCCCTTCTTCCCCGTGATGATAAATTCATCAACGCCATCCATAATACGGTCATGCTCAACCTGTACGTTGTCAGCCACCACATTCCGGTATTCTACCGGCTTGGGATCATAAGCCGCTGCGCAAACGGCCTGACTCAACAGAACACTGACCAACAGGGTAAACATCATTATCATTTTTTTCATGTTCATCATCTCCTTGATAAAAATAACTTATTCCGAATCTGTGAGCGTGACGTAAATATTCCCGCCTGAGCGCACTTCTATCGTCAGCGGCTCTTTTGAGCCGGTATTCAGCAAAACCTGAGCCTGATAAAAACGCCCTGCCACCTCCTCCTTGATATCTGTGATACGGATACAGTGCTCCTCGATACCCTGACGCTGCAGGATTTTAGTGACCACCGGGCAAGCGCTTTGCGCCAGCCGTTCGGTACCCGATTGCGTTTTAAAATGATTACCGGCCACGGCTGACAACACGGTGCAAATCAGCCATACCTGTAACAAGCGCCAGGGTTTCCTCTGACGCTCGTCACGTTGACGGAGATAAACCATCGGAAGCAAGAACCATCCCATTGAAGGGGGCGTGATCTCCTGCTTCATCAGGTTAAGTCGGTCGAGCAGCACCCAAATAAGCGAGAGCACCATATACAAGCCAAGGGCAATCTCTTTAGGAAAGAAAATGGCGAAGGGTATCCAGATAACCGGAAGGCCAATGGATAAACACCAGGCGTAAGTGTCTTGCTTGAGAAACGGGTAAGGTTTCAACATAGAGAAATATTCCTTTATTAATAATTAATTAGAAAACAGTGGGATTAAACGACCTCCCCAGCGAGGGGATCGTATCGGGATGTAAAGAGGAGGGATAATCGTTAGTGAAGATCAATAAACCGAAACCGATCGTTGAAATCTATCGTTATTATCGATCGTTAAGTAATAACCAATAGCAAAAACCTATGATTAATCTATGTTCTATCGGCGAAACAGATCGAACACAGGGCAGGTTTTTAGATAGGCGTTAAAAGAAGCGATGCCAGAGTAATTTGGCCAGAGAGAGCAGCCGAGAGCGGGCCTGTTTTAACCATGTTCTGAGTGCGTGTGATTCCAACAGGGCCTCCACGCTTTCGTCAAAGATGTCACCTACAACGCGGCTAAAGCCCTCCTGTGCCGTGGTGGTCACCTTCTCTGTCCGATACGCAGGCTCAAGTTGACGGGTAACCGCACTGCTGGCTTTGTCGGGTAAAACGGTGATTAGGGTTTCGACCCACCGAGGTATATTGAAACCTTCAGAGGCAGAAACCGCCAAGACAGGATGAACGGGAGAAAACACGGTATTCACCTGAGTCACCTTCTCCTGCAGGTTCTGCATCTGCCGCAGAGAAGGTTGGTGGGTTGCAGTATCCCATTCTCGGCAAGGCTCTATTTTATCGGCTTGGCAGAGGACGAACAGAAAGTGGGCGGGTTTTGCGCCCTGTGAAACCAACTGCCGATAACACCGGGTATCATCATTCCAGGCACGGTCATCAGCTTTCAGTACCCAGACAATCAGGTCCAGCTTATTCAGCCAATGTTGGTACAAGCGGGCATACATCTTATCAAGCGTGGGTGTTTCACCGATTCCTGGGAAATCAATAATGTTGAGAGCATGCAGACCATCAGAGGTTTTGTACTGTTGAGCACGACGGGTACACCCCTTTACCGCATCCACGTTGGCAGGAGGAAACCTAAAAAGCGTATTGCATAGGCTGGATTTGCCCGCTCCCGACTTTCCCATGATGCCAATCACAGGTTCGTAGTGAACACACTGGAGCAGACGTTCGACCAGCTCATCCGACAGAACGCCGGGGAGACGGGATAGGGATTGTTTCGTGACCTCAGGAATTTTCCCGATAAGGGTACTATCTGACACATCGACCTCCGTGAATTAGATAATCAGGCGGCAGCTGTACTGACTGCCGTATTCATGAAGGTAATGTCGGTCTGAAAAATTATTGAAATTTCCGGATTAACGCTCCCTGATGTGTTCCAGTCCCTTGAGGAAAAATCTTTCTTTGTTATTGCCCGCTCCCACACCGGTGAATAAACAATTCGCGCTGCCAAACCTCTTCATCAGAGGTGGTGAGATTAACCTTTGCTTCAGTGAAACCGGGTTACGTAATACCGGGATAAAAAAGCCACCAGAGTCTTTATGCTGATGTTGTTTTTCAAATATGAGCGCGGCCCCGATATACTTGTCTGAAAAAATTCTTTCCGTTTTCCTTTTAATCATATCCGCCTGCCTGAGGTACCGGATGTTAAAGAAATCATAACGCCCATCATACTTATCCCATAACGCCTCCGTCACAAGCAGCGGCAAATAGGTTGTCTGAGAGTTACAGAGCAATGACGTTTTTTTCTCATCTTTGATAATCCATCCCCTGAAGCACGTTTTCAAAAAAACAGTGCGATACTCACTGTCAGGTGCCCGAATATATTTATTTAAAGCTTCCAGGTAAAAGTCAGCAGAAATATTTTCATGGGCTTTTTGTTCTAACCAGGAAAGGAAGTTTTTTGCCTTCTCCTGAGGATTAGTCATTGGTTGCATAAGAAAGTTAGCCTGAAGCTCAGCGTCTGCATCATAGTTAACGCTGGCATAGGCGCTCAGTATTTCTTCTCGCGGAGTGAAGTTTTCAAAGATGGTGAACTGTGCTTTTAGCCGGGATGAGGTATCCCCTGTTTCCACCTTCTGCCTATGCATTTCCTCCCGTATCAGCGACTCAAGGTAGGCAGACCTTTTCATCCCCTTCTTTTCTGCCGCGTTCGTTGCCCACTCGTATAAGCGCGTATCAGAAGTATAAGCCGTAATTTTGTGCTTACTCGCCATATATCAGCATCCCTCAAGGAACAAAAAACAATCACAAGTAGGTTACTTTATTAAAAGTACCATTTCATTAAGCAAGTTACTACTGGTGAGCCACTTTTAAATAAAATGTTTATATTCAATACAATACAAAAAAAGTTGTATGGCGCTTTTTAGCCATACATGACTTGAAGGCCTGAGACCACAACCGGAACAATCTGACCTAAGAATGTCTTTCTGTTCTGTAACCCGAGCACCTAGTCATCCACCGAACATATCTTCCTGTGGGAAGTTCGGGTTCTGAACATCTGGCAGGGCGCATCCAGACAAAGGGAGACTCTTTCCTGGAAATGCCTGACAGGCAGGGCCCTCCAGAGTACGCATTATTTTTTTACACAGCCTTCCATCACCTGAGGAAGGCTGCAACGCAACACTGAGAACCAGTCATTCCTCCTTTCACTTTTAACGTAAAGGAGATATCCCCATGAACACATCCCCTACTCTGCTTAACGACCAGCTTGTCGATATGACATTCATTACGACCTACACTCAATGCAGTGATAAATGGTTTTACAAACTCATCAGCGAAGGACGATTCCCCAAACCCATCAAGCTGGGCCGCAGTTCCCGCTGGCTAAGGAGCGAAGTGGAAACCTGGATGCAGCAGCGTATAACTGACTCGCGTGGTAACTGCGTAGGTCTGTAAAAAAGAAAGGCTGCGCCATCACCAGTAAGGTCTGGCAGAAGCCAAAAATGGATTGAACAGGAGTGGTTTAATTAGCGCTCCCTGTTTTTAGAAAACAAGGTTTTATTTTATGTTCTGAATTGATAACCCTGGAGTAAAAGCTAAGCAGAAAAAATATATCATAGCGCCCCCTACAAGGCACTGCAAAATAATTACCACCAATTTCAATACAGTATATATATTATATATAAGATATAAATAAATGGATAATTAAACATAAGAAAGACAACCAATGAAAGAGTAATAAATTAAGTTAAATCATATTCATCATGTTGATTTAAATATTATACACTCACTCTAAAAGACACAGTTAAAATGTAATTTACGGGCCACTACAAACACCACAAATAGTAAAAAAACGGCCTATAGCTCATAACAAGACATTAAAGCATGATGAACGACAATCACTAAAGCCACCTCTATTCAGTATCACATAAATATAAACCAGCAAGAGAATTTATTGTCAATTTTCACATTAGCGACAGTTGATACATACCCTACAGCACCATGCCTTTCTACCTAATGACACCTTAACTCTCATTCGTGCATCCATCACTGCCATTTGCTCTGGCAGGGCCTACGCACGTCTGGAATATTCCCACAGGAGCAATCTTAATGACCAACAGTAAATTTGGCCCCCTGAACCCTGACTATATGAGTCGTATTACTGAAATCATCAACAAAGCAACAAAAGCCCATGCCAGAACATCCGTTTTCACCTTCGTACTCAGACTGCCTGAGTACCGTGATACAGGTGACAGTATTGCCTGTGCCCCTAATCTGAAGCCCGGATTAATGGAACGCTTCACAGGGGCGCTGAGGGCGCGTATAACAGCCCATCAGCAACGACGTAAACGGGTAAAGTCCCAGGTATGTCCAACGGACCTGAGATACGTATGGGTGCGTGAGGTGGGGAGCAGCGGTAAATCTCACTATCACGCAGCGATATTCGTTAACAAAGATACTTTCAATGGCTTAGGGGATTATTCGAAGGAAGAGCATAACCTAGGGAGCTACATCTGCGAGGCCTGGCTAAGTGCATTAGGTCTACTCGATTTCCCTGAGTACCGAACGCTAGTTTCCTTCAACAACACGCCACACTATCTGGAGAGTCTTCGGGTGGACCGCTTTGGGCAGCAGTACTTGGGATTACGACGCCACCTGAGCTACTTTGCCAAAGAACACACCAAGGCCTACAGCAAGGAAGACCGTTCATTTGGAGGAAGTGTCAGATAAGCCAACAAAGTGTAGGGGATACATTTTCTCCTGCAGTGATGAGGTTCATTTCCCTCCTCTTCAGGGTCATCCTAGAGGCATTCAACTCAAGTCGACCATTCAGAAGCACAAAGACCAGCACTCAAAGAAAAATCTTTCCAAACAAATAGCCGGAGCTGTCACTCCGGCTCGGATTCACTCATTACTCAAAGTAATCCATATCTAGTTTGGGCACTTTAACCAAACGGGAAGAAACACCGACTTCGTTCTCAATCATCAAATGAACCAGGCGTTCACCATCAACCAAAACCATGCCCTCAACGGAATGGGCAAAATCTCGTGCCTGAGAAGTAAAACCGGAAGTGGTGATAAACACGCCACGTTTGGCCTTTTGTCCCGCCAGCGCACCATAAAACGCCTGGAGTTCCGGGCGGCCAACTGTGTTCTGCCAGCGTTTAGCCTGTACGTAAACCTTTTCGAGTCCCAGTTTATCAAGCGAGATGATACCGTCGATGCCACCATCACCGGTGCCTCCCACACGTTGTAGGTCATCCCGATGTCCGCCATATCCCAGACGATGAAGAACATCCAGGACGATAACCTCAAAACGTGCTGGGGAGACTTGCAACAGATTTTCTAACAGCTCGTCAGCAACCGCGTCCCGTAGCTCTTTTAACGCCTGATCAAGTCGATCATCCGGGCTGCTTTTTGCCAGCTCGTCCTGATTCAGTACCGCTGGTCTTGGATCAAGATCGACAGCATCTGGCTGCTGTTTTAGCTTCACGTTCATGAAATTAAACGCCAGATGGTTCACTTCCCCGTCAGTGAGTGGCTGGGTATGGGCATGTACCCAATTAACTCCTTCTGGCGTTAAGCACCACTTTCCTCTGGATAAACTTTGCGATAAACCGGCTCGCTTCAGGCGGTCATGTGCCCAACCAGCCCGATTTTTATAAACTAACTGACCGCTGGCAATCACTTCTGCCCGCTGATTATCATCAAGATTAAGTGCATCAGCAGCGGCTTCGTGCGCATCGCGAGCCGGTACGCCATTGGGTTTATCAGCCAAATAGCGTAGCAATGGCTCAATAAATTTATCGTAGGTAGGAACAGCCATAGAAACATCCCTGATAATGTTTTTATTGGATAGGTTGGTAGCTTAGCAACCAAGTGTACTTCCAGCTCGTGATGAAGATGTATATGTACACCACTGTTACCAATTTAACTGACTAAGGTAAACCTCATCTCCACATCATAAATCAGAAAATATCATCCCCGCCATCCCATCCAATCGCTTCTTGGTCTTCTCCCACTCCGGCATTACCTGCCCCATGAGCCGGTAGAAGCGTTCACTGTGATTATGCTCGGCCAGATGGCACAGCTCATGCAAGATAACGTAATCGATGCACTCACGCGGGGCCTTTACCAGATTGGGGTTCAGAGTCACCCTTCCATTGGGGGAACAACTTCCCCACTGAGTCTGCATGGTAAGAATGCGCAATGGAGGTGAGTCACTGACCCATAGCGCTTGCTCCAGCATAGCGGTCAGCCTTCTGGCGAATACTTCCCGTGCACGGGCCTTATACCAGTCAGTCAGCAACTGCAGGACCTTTTCAGCGCTTTTATGATGTAAAGTAACTTCCAGCTTACCGCGCAACATTTTTACGCCCTGAGCGTCAGAGGGAGCCACTATCACCTTAAGCATGTACTGTTTGCCCAGGTAATAGTGACTCTCGCCACTGATATACTGTCGTGGCGTAATATATTCCAGCTGTTTGCGGAAATCCCTCAGCTGCTGATAGATCCAGCGCCCACGCTTTTCAACAGCATTCAGAACCTGTTGGTCATCGGTATCCTGTGGCGCGGATACCACAACCCGGCAGTCAGGGTGAACTTTTATCAGAATGCGCCCATTCACCAACGGCCGGGGTTTACACTCGAAGGTAATTCGTTCATCACCGTAAATGAAGCTCATTACTCTTTCGCCCACGATTTAAACTCCGCTCAGCCCTACACGGGTAATCTGGACGATCATTTCCACGATCTTTTTCGCCTGATCCATTCCGCCACCGATTGCCTTACACTCTTTAAACATCATCGGTAGAAGCTTCTTGCGGATATCAGCCTCGATATTTTGCGGATTGATCGAATTCTCAGCCACTGAGATATCAACAGCCTGGTCTACTTCAAAAGCAAGCTTCACCCATTTATCGATAACCTGAGAATCGGTAACAGCAAAAACCTCCGGCAACACTTTTTTGTACACGCCGAAGTAAGCTTGCGCATGGTGATTACCGGCAAACACATCAGGTATTTCGTTCAGCCGCCGCTCCTGTACTTGCTCCTCAAACTCACGAAATAGCATGTACTGCTTGAGAGGGTGATCAAACAGTTTTTCCGCCTCTTCAATAGCCAGACGCAGTAACTTCGAGAAGGCTTCCTGGGCATAAGGATCATCACGTAACTCCTGCTCAATCATGCGGGTTACGCGGGTTTTGATAATATCCGTTTCGTTGCGGGTTTTATCCTCGCTCCACTCTTCGGGCCGTTGTCCCATTTTGCTGACTTCATACACTCCATCAGGCTCGCGGACTTCTACACCAACAACGTGTTTATCCAGCAGCTTTTTAACCTGTTCCGTGTACTGGTCATAATCTACCGTCTCACCGGCATCCTGCTTCACCAACTGGCGCAGGCTGGTAAATTGCCTCAGCGTCTCTTTATAGTGCTGGCGATCTTCTTCGCTGAAACTCTTATCCTCAAAGAAGGTAGCCGACTGCAACGCCACTTTCAGGCAGCTGGCAAATTGTGTGAGAGCCTCATAAAAGTCTTCACGAACTTTAAGATGAACATCAACCATTTCGCCGTACTTTTCTTCCGTGCGCGGCACCAATACCTGACGCAGCTGCTCAATATCGTTTTTATTTTTTACACCCGCGAAAATCACCCACAGATTTTTATACAGCTGGGGAAGGCGCTTGTACTCCGTACTCATCTGGCCGTACAGCCCCACCAAGTCATCAATATCAAATCCGCCCTGCGTGCGGGATGCCAGCTTCTGGTAATCCTCAATGGTGGTATCCAGCTCCTTGAGGATGCCCCGATAATCGATTAGCAGACCAAATTTCTTCTTAGGATGAAGGCGGTTAACGCGGGCTATTGCCTGAATCAGGTTATGCCCTTTAAGAGGCTTATCGATGTAAAGCACGGCATTTTTGGGTTCATCAAAACCGGTAAGTAACTTATCGACCACAATCAGTAGCTTCAGCGAATCATCTTTATCAAAACGATCAATGACATTGCGCGTATAAACCTGCTCATCCTGAGAGCCGACGTTATCCTGCCACCATTTGGTCACATCAGGGATACCAGATTCATCCACCTCGGTATTCCCTTCACGCGTGTCAGGCGAACTGATCACCACGGCAGACTCAAACAGCCCGGCTTCATCAAGATACTTTTTGTATTTGATTGCTGCTGCTTTACTGTCACAGGCGAGTTGCCCTTTCAGGCCATCGTCGATGTTTTTGACAAAATGGTTGGCGATATCCAGCGCAATAAGGTGGATGCGATCGTCAGCGTTATAGATCTGTCCCTTATTAGCAAACTTACGCTTCAAATCGGCTTTTTGTTTATCCGTTAACCCCTCGGTGATACGGTCAAACCAGGTATCTATAGCTCGTTCATTCACGTTCAGCTCGGGCGGGCGCTCCTCGTAGAGAAGTGGAGTGACGGTCTTGTCCTCCACCGCACGCTGCATGGTGTAAGCATGAACGATGGGACCAAATTTATTCGTGGTCTTATCATCTTTCAGCAATGGGGTACCGGTGAAAGCAACAAAGGCCGCATTGGGTAGAGCCAGCTTCATGCGTTGGTGACTCTCGCCGCCATGACTGCGGTGGCCTTCATCAATCAGCACAATAATATCGGGGCTGGTATTCACGCACTCAGGCAGTCGGGTGGCCGTATTGAATTTCTGAATCAACGAGAAGAGAATACGCTCAGTCCCCTTGCCAATCTGTTCGGCCAGGCGTTTGCCAGAGGTGGCAATAGCATCAGCTTTATCCCTTTTACCGGCCAGTTCCCCTGTTGAGATAAAGGTACGACTGAGCTGGTTTTCCAAATCGACGCGATCGGTCACCACGACGATGCGACACTGCTTGAGAGTTTCACTCAGAATCAGCGCTTTGCTCAGGAAAACCATCGTCAGTGACTTACCTGAACCGGTGGTATGCCAGATAACCCCACCGTTGCGGCTGCCATCAGGGTTCTTCGTTTCGATACGCTGTAGCAGTCGTTTGATACTGAAAACCTGCTGATACCGAGCAATGACCTTACCGGCTTTCTTATCAAACAGCGTGAAGAAGCGAGCCATATCCAGTAGACGTTCAGGTAAAAGCAGACTGATAAGCAGCTGGTCCTGGCCCGTTATAGCCAAATCGCCCGCTGTTGTCAGATGTTGATACCATTCCAGGCAGGCAACCGGACGGTGGCTGAAGATTAAATCCATCTGCTGTGCTGTGAGCTTGCGGTTTTTGATGGCAAGCATCTCCAGATCGGAGATATCTTCTTCCCGCCATGTAGCCCAAAATTTGGTCGGTGTTCCGCAAGTCCCGTAACGTCCATCATGGCCGTTTATCGACAATAAGATCTGGCTGTAGGCAAACAGTCGCGGAATTTCATCATGACGCTGGTTTCGCAGGCTTTGTGAGATCCCCTCGTCAATAGTCGGCCCTTTTTTAGCATTGCCGTCTGGGCGCTTAGCCTCGATAACGACCAGCGGAATACCATTCACAAAACAGACAATATCGGGCCTACGCGCCTCAATACCGTTAGCTCGTGTCACGCTGAACTCTTCGGTGAAAACAAAACTGTTGTTATGCGGGTTGTTCCAGTCGATCAACGAGATTGTTGGGTTCGCCCGTTTGCCATCGATAAATTCCGTCACTGAAATGCCGTACAACAGGTGGTTGTACAGGTGCTCATTGGCGGTAATCAAACCCTGATTTAATGCCGGACTGTTAACCTCCGCAACCAGGCTATCAATCGCTTTGTCAGAAATGGCATGCTCTTTACCGGCAAAGATAAACGTCCTCTTAGCTAACTGTTCACGCAAAATCTGGTTCAAAACCACCTGATCTGCCTTGCCTGCTCGCGCAGACAAGGCTTGCTGAGGTGAAATATATTTCCAGCCTAAATTGCTCAAGAGAGCCAGCGCCGGGAGCTTGGCGCTGTACTCTTCCTGGAATTTTGGCGCGATTTGCATGCTCATGATGTTCCCTTATCTTTATCGGCTTTCCAGTGCAGTAGCTCGGTAATATCCTTTTCACCCTCGGCCTCTTTTAACAAACGCCGCTGCTCTGCAAATCGTGCATATTCATCCTGAGCTTTTTCATCTGCCATTTTCTTACTGACAGTGCCCGCTCCCTGCAACACATTGCGGTCGTTGAACTGCAAGAACTGATCCAGCTTATCCTGCCAGTCCTGTAAGAAGACCTGCTGGCGGCGCAGAGCCTGATCTTCGGCATAGTCCAGCCACATATTCACCACACGGTTCAGCTCACTGACCTCTTTCTGGATCAGGTAGTTTTTAGCGACCGTGACATCGCCTTTTCGCACGTCATTGCCTTTATAGCTGGTGAGCCCCATATGGGGCTTGCTGGCATCTGCCCGCAGGTGGATCAACTCAGCGGCTGTATGCCCGGTGCAGGCAAAGTGGAGCTTGTTCTGGATGGTCTGAAAGAAAAGCGTGGTCTCTTTCAGAGAGGGTTGATAGTCAGCGGCCAGCGCGAAAATCTCCCGCACTCGCAGGTAAACTCGCCGCTCGCTGGCACGAATATCGCGGATGCGCTCCAGCATCTCGTCAAAGTAGTCGGGAACCACAGAAGAGCCGACGGGCGGATTCTTCAATCGCTCGTCATCCATCACAAACCCTTTAATCAGGTATTCCTGCAGGGTTTGCGTGGCCCACTGACGGAACTGAGTCCCCCGGACTGAGCGAACGCGATAGCCTACGGCCAGTATAGCTTCTAGGCTGTAGTGCTCTATCTCTCTGGAAACCTGACGCTTTCCTTCCTGGCGAACTATCCGGAATTTCCGGATAGTTGAATTTTGACCAAGTTCGCCTTCTGAAAAGATGTTGATCAGATGTTCGTTGATGGTACGAACATCCTTAGCGTATAGCTCAGCCATGGATGCCTGAGTCAGCCAAAGCGTGTCTGACTGAAAGCGACACTCAACGCGTGCACGGCCATCCTCGCTTTGAAACAACAGGAATTCCCCTGCTGGTGGTTGAGGTAAGTGTTTATCAGTCATGCGACGTCCACCTTCACACGGCGTTTACCGGTAAGAAGTTGCTGCATCAGGGCTTTTTTTTCTTGTTTCAAGTAGTAGAGTTTTTGTTGTAATTTTGTAATGTGATTATCAGCGGATAAGAGAATTTCAGCGATTTTCTTTTGCTCTTTCGGTGCAGGATAATTAATAGGAGTTTCTCTAAGCTCGTTAATACTAATATTAAGTTGCGCTGCGCCCTCGGCCTTATCTAAGATACTTTTCTGGACCTTATCTGATAGGTACAAATAAGTTAAAAAAGTTTGGTCGTGATTATTTTTCGCAGTAATCCTTCCAACTCGCTGATTCAAATAGCATGGCAAATCTTTGGCTGTAACCCAAGCATAGTTATTAAGACTTCCAGACATTCCAAATAGAAAATCATTCTCTAACAATGAGAATTTTTCCAATCCTTTTGTTATCTCTGGGGAGATTTTCACAGAATCAGAGATATCCAGCCTTCCATTTTTCAGGTTGTTCATTCTAATGACAGGTATTCCATTATCAGTATTAATGAACGTATTGCTTTTAAAAGTAAACCCCGAATCAATAGTAGCAATGTCGCCCAATACTCCCCCCATCCACCTGTCACTAAACCCTGGTAAGCGTGTATGGCCATTGAGCAATTGTTGCATAAGTGCTTTTTTCTGCTGCTGGCTATTGGCCAGCAGTTGCTCAGAGGTTGCAATCGCCTTATCCCAGGCAGAAAGGATTTTGGCGATTTTCTTCTGTTCTGGCAGTGGTGGAACAAGTACTGGAAATTCTTTTAGTTGTGTAGAGTTTATACTTGCCAGGTTAGTGCTTCTCTTGGCACAACTTAGAAAATATTTTTTCCCGTAGCTACTTGCCGCTAAAGCAGCAAGATAAAAAGAGTCCATTTCCTGCGGTATTGGTCTTACCGCAAAAACATGATTTTGATGTAAGCATGGCTTAATCTGAGCCTGCCAAACATCACCCCTACCTAATTTATCAAAGTCCCCACCTTCATTCATAAGAACATCACCAAACTTGAGCGAATAACGCTCAAGTTGATGGCGTTCAACTTGAATATCCTTCACATCATTAAGGTTTATATGCCCATCTTGAACATTAGCCACTCTTAGATATTGAACTGTTATTGGATCTTTCAGTCCAGATTTCCCCTTCGCTACTCCAGACCTTACTTCCGCAATAGTTTTGAGTGGCACTTTCTTCCATCCCTCAGGCACCATAACCCAATTCCCCCAGATATTTCACCATCTCCAGTTCTAGTTCAGCCAATTGCGATTGCAGTTGCTGACGCTCGGCACGGACCGCCATCAAGTCGATTTCCTGTTCTTCTTCAAAGGTATCGACATAGCGGGGGATATTCAGGTTGTAGTCGTTGTCGCGGATCTCCTGCAGACTGGCAAGATAAGCATATTTTTCGACATTATCACCTTCACGATAGGTTTTAACGATTTTGGTAATATTTTCCGAACTTAGCTGGTTTTGATTTTTACCTGATTGAAAATCACGACTGGCATCGATAAACAATACGTTATCGTCCACTTTACTCTTTTTAAAGATCAGAATCGCCGCTGGAATACCTGTGCCGAAAAACAACTTTTCTGGCAAACCAATAACCGCATCGAGAAGATTTTCGTCTATCAACTTCTGCCGAATTTTTCCTTCGCTGGAACCACGGAACAACACGCCATGGGGAACCACCACGCCCATACGTCCGGTTTTCGGCTTCATGGTTTCGATCATATGAAGGATAAACGCAAAGTCACCCTTAGTTTTAGGCGGAAGCCCACGGCGGAACCGACCGTAATGATCGTCAGCCACATCATCAATCCCCCATTTCTCCAATGAGAAAGGTGGGTTAGCTGTGACCACATCAAACAGCATCAGATTAGCATTTTTATCGAGTAGCTTGGGATTGCGGATCGTATCACCCCACTCGATTTTATGGTTATCCTCGCCATGCAGAAACATGTTCATTTTAGCCAGCGACCAGGTTGAACCAATGGCTTCCTGCCCGTAAAGTTCATAGTTCTTACTATGGTGCTTTTGAGCTACCCACTTACCACACTTCATCAGTAGCGAAGCAGAACCACAGGTTGGGTCGCAGATAGATTCCCCTGGCTGTGGGTCAAGCAACGCAGCGAGCAGATCTGACACTTCGGGTGGCGTATAGTACTCTCCGGCTTTCTGGCCGCTGTTGGCAGCAAACTTGCCAATCAAATATTCATAAGCGTTACCTATTACATCTAATCCCCCCACACGGCTGGGCTTAAGATTCAGCTCTGGATGAGTAAAATCTTCGAGTAACTGCTTCAAAATCAGATTCTTTTGTTTTTCATCACCAAGCTTATTCGTATTAAATGAAATTTCTTGGAACACGCTTTTGCTACCATCTTTCAGCTTAGTGCCGTTAGCTTCTTCAATTGCGTGTAGAGCTACATCGATACGTTCACCGTTACCTGCCTCACTTCGACGCTTATAGAGAGCATAAAAGCTAGCATCTTTCGGTAGAACAAAGCGTTCGTTCTTCATCATCTCTTCAATCAGCTCTGGTTCATCGCCATACTGTGATTGATACTCATCATAATGATCCTGCCAGACATCCGAGATGTACTTCAGAAACAGCATGGTAAGGATGAAGTCTTTGTAAGTATCAGGGCTAATGGTGCCACGGAAGGTGTCACATACCCCCCACAGCACTCGGTTGATGCGGTCCTGATCGATCATATTGGTCATAACGTGTTAATCCTTTAGCAATTTTTGCAAAATACCAACTTCAAGCTGGCGACGGTTGTCCTGTAACTTCTTTATTAGATCGTCTTCATGATGCCATATGCGTTGAAGCTGGCCGATCTGATGCTGCGTTTCTATCGTAGGTACTGGTATCGAGACTTGCATTAATGCTGCTTTAGTAATCAACTGGATGTTTGAACCACTACGCTGAAACTGCAGTTGAATCATTGGTTGATTGAGGGCCCACCCCAAATACTCCGGAACAAATTCACTCTCTTTCTTTTTAAGCGTGATAACCAGAAATTGATTGGTTGCAACGACAGGAATATCCCCACGGTAAACGGCAGCGGTATTGCGATTCCCTCGAGCCGCAACCACAATCTGACCGTGTTCCAACAACGGCGGTAGGGCATTTTGTTCCCATGAAACTGCAGGCAAAACATAAGGGTCCCACTGCCAATCCAGCTCAATATCTTTAATCTGCAAGATGCGGACATCCCCTCCAGGCACCGGAGTTATTGCTTCACGTAAGGTATAGCCTGAACGGATATCTGCAATCTCACCTAATTTCTTTAGGGGTGTCGGCATATAGTCCTCTGGTTATCGCACCGCCCTTGGCGCACTTTTTTAGAAAGCAGTCGTAACTGATTGGCTCCCGAGCCAATCATAAATTTCTTTGGATAACCCATATCCAGCCCATTCCCACTGCAAACGAGTGACTAACAGACCATCGTCACTATCCATAACCGCTTTGAGATGATCACGTACCTGCACAGCCGACTGGTTTGTAACGATAATCCAAGCGGATTCGAGAGGATGGCACCAAGTTCCGTAGGACTTGATGCGCTCAATTAGTGAGGAATAGTCTTTCTGCTTACGCAGATCGTAGTTGATTTGATATACTGACATAGATGTTATCTCCTGATTTTCGACGTTGGGATTTATATCATCGCGACAGGTTGCACCCTGTCGCACCACCACACCAATATCTATAGAGATGGTACTGCAATAAAAGCGTGGTCGATTTGTTTATGATGGAGCAAAAAAAATTAGCCGTCAACAACTAAAATAAATGCAGTACTTACTCTATAGATTAAGTCTTGGAAGTTTAGCATCGGATTATTGACGATGAAAATTGGTTATAATTTGTGTGATTTGTCTTTTTAGGACTGCTTAAGTATCGAAATGAATACATTACGAGTTCAGGAAACCCATAGTTTTATTTTTCTAATACTTTGTTTTTATGTGAAATTAACCGGTTATAACTGATTCATTTATCGTCAGTCCATCAATGTAATCCCCATACCACTGCATCATCTCCCGCCTTCCCTCCAGGTAATGCGCATGGTTATACGTGCCACGAATCGCGTTCTTATCCACATGAGCAAGCTGCGTCTCTATCCAGGCAGAGTTGAACCCCTGCTCATGCAAGATAGTACTCATTGTGTGGCGGAAGCCGTGCCCTGTCAGTCTTCCCTTATATCCAAGCAACTCAATCACCTGATTAACGCTTTCCTTTGAGATCGGCTTTGTCCGGTCATTTCTTCCAATAAATACCAACGGATACATTCCGGTAATCGGCTTCAGCGACTGAAACAGCTCCACAACCTGCTCCGACAGCGGAACGATATGGGGCCGTTTCATCTTCATCACTTCAGGAGGGATCTCCCAGAGACGCTTCTCAAAGTCGATATCCTGCCAACGCGCAAAACGTAGTTCCTGAGTACGAACCCCCGTTTGCATGATGATTTGCGTCGCCGTTTTAGTGATCACACTGCCTGTGTACCCGGCCAGATCCTTGATGAAATAAGGAAGTTCTTCTGCGGTAAGGAAGGGAAAGTGGGTTTTCTTTGGCGTTGCCAAGGCAGTCGCCAGATCGGGAGCCGGGTTGTATTCCGCACGCCCGGTCACAATGGCATAGCGAAATACCTCACCACAACGCTGGCGTACTTTACGCATCTTCTCCAGCGCACCGCGCTTCTCCAAGCGCCGGAGCGTTTCGAGCAGTTCCATTGGCTTAATCTCAGCAATCGGGCGTCGACCAAGATAAGGGAATATGTCCTTCTCGAAGGTATCAATGATTTCATAGCGATAGCGTAACGACCAACGATCGGCCTTTTGTTTGTGCCACTCGCGGGCAATAGCCTCAAACGTGTTCTCAGTAGAGAGCTTTTGCGCCAGCTTATCCGCCTTCTTCACCTCACCAGGATCGCCACCGGCAGCCAAGATTTTGCGCGCTTCATCTCTCTTCTGACGTGCATCAGCTAAAGAAACGTCCGGATAAACGCCGATCGACAGCATCTTTTCCTTGCCGACAAAACGGTACTTCAGTCGCCAGTATTTCGAACCATTCGGCTTGACCAGCAGATACATTCCACCACCGTCAGTTAGCTTGTAAGCCTTATCCGTCGGCTTAGCCGTTTTCACCTTGATATCCGTTAGTGGCATAGCATCTCCATTGAAAATATAAGCAGCGGCGTATGTGTGGCACAGCCAAGTCAGAGGAATCAGGGGTTACCACATAGTCTGGGGGTGCCAAAAAAGAGCATACAATTTTACACCCCCTAAAGCACCCCCAAAGTTTTATTGATGCAGGTAGAATCCAGTTGAGCCCCAGAGACAATAGTAAGCATTAAATCCAGTAATTACAGGTGTTTTGTTGAGATAAGGAGAGTGTGGGAGACATTGATTGGCGGAAGATCACAGGAGTCGAACCTGCCCAGGACCGCTGGCGGCCCCAACCGGATTTGAAGTCCGGCCGCCCCACCGGGGACGAGGATCTTCCTTGGAGAAGAGAAGAAGCAAGGCGCTGATTATAGCGCAGTTTGTTCGTTGCGCTAAGCGGGAAATGGCGGCCGCCGGCGATTCGGCGGCCGGGGAGCGCTACTTCAGGAAATCCTTCACGTCCAGCAGGATGAACTCGTTGTCATCCGCCATATTGGGCTGGCGGCTGGAGGAGAACGGGAAGTTATTGTCGTTACCGACGATGATGTGGTTGGCGTCCACCACGTCCACGTTCTCGATGGTGAAGAACGGGAAGGTCAGCACGCCGTCGTTCAGCGGCTTGCGCGCCAGCTTGTTCGGATCCTGAATGTTCATCAGGTCGATATAGCCCAGTTTTTCGACCGGTTTGCCGACGTTGGCGTCCGAGAAGGCGATTTTATACACCCGCTTGAACTTGGCCACCTGGCTGAAGCAGTTGTCGGTCGGCGCGCCGGCGGCGCAGGCTTTATCCGGCGTGCCTTCGCCGTTGTCGCGCTCGATCACCAGCCCGTGGGTGGCGTCGATCATGTTGAAGTCGCCGATGGCGTTCTGGTTGTCTTCCAGCACGTACTGCCAGCTGCGGCCGGTCCAGGCCTGCTGTTTGACGTCGAACTCCAGCACCCGCAGGTAGCGTTTGCCGCCGACGTTCTCGAACTGCTCGCCATCCCACAGCGCCCCTTCCAGCAGCGGGTACAGCTTGCTGCCGTCCGGCGAGGCGGCCATGCCTTCAAAGCCTTTGGAACGCGCCACCTGGAAGTTCTGTTTGCCGTCCGGCGCGCCCGGCAGGGTTAGCGTCGGGTTGTCCGGCGATTTCACCACCTTGCCGTCTACCTGGGTGTCGAACACTGCCAGCACCTTGCCGTTCAGGTCGGCCTTGATCAGGTAAGGCCCGAACTCTTCACCGATCCACAAGGCATCATCGGCAAACTGGAAGCTTTCCGGATCGAAATCACTGCCGGTCAGATAACGTTTCTCGGTGCTTTCGTTGATGATGTGGAACGGCACCTTTTTATCCGGATCGTGCAGGAAAACCGTCTTCAGCGGCGCGACCGTGCCGTCTTTGAAATCGATCTTGTAGTGGTTGAGGTACAGCATGGCGTCCGGGGAGTTGGCCTTGCTGCCGAAACCATTGTCGGTCAGCACCCAGTAGGTGCCGTCGGGCATGTGTTTGATGCCGGAGTGGCCCTGCAGCGGCTGGCCGTTGATCGGCAGGCCGATGCCGGTCAGGCGATCGGCGGATTTACCCGCCACGCTGCCCAGCTCGGTGACGCGTTTGCCGCTGGTGTACTTACCGCTCTGCTGCAGATCGCTCGGCGCGTCCTTCGGTGTGGAAACGGCGGATTTCACCGGCAGCAGCGCATGCCCGGCCAGCGTCGCTTGCACCGGCTGCGCGTCGGCCCACAGGTTGGCGCTCAGCGCCATGCAGCCGACCAGCAGCGCCAGCCGGGTTTTGGTGTTGTGCATGTCATTGTCCCTTTTCGTTGTTATCGCCCAGAAGTAAAAGCAACGCCACTATAGGGAGCGGCAATGACAGAAATATTATTCGGCGAACGCCCGCCGGTAGCTGTGCGGATGGAAGCGCCAGGTGATGGCGATCAACACCACCACCAGCAGCGCGTGGATCTGCCAGTCCAGCACGAAGCCGCCGCTGTAGTCGCGCAGCAGGCCGGAAAGGTAGGGCGTCACACCCGCCAGCAGGAAGCCGACGCCCTGCATAAAGGCCACCAGTCGCCCGGCCGCCGCCGGCTGGTGCAGGTGATCGAGCGCCAGCACCAGGCACAGCGGGAACGCGCCGCCCAGCCCCAGCCCGGAAACCAACACCCACAGCCACGGCAGCGTCTGCGGCAGGTAAATCAGGCCGATAAAGCCGATCAGTTGCATCATCAGCGCCAGCAACAGCAGCGGCCGCCGGTCATGATTGCGCGCCAGCGCCGGCAGCAGCAGCGCGCCCACGACCTGGCCAAAGGTCATCAACGCCAGCAGCGAACCGCTGGCCTGCGGCTGCCAGCCGAGCTGCATGTAATACGGCGGCAGCCACGCAATCAGGCTGGTATAACCGCCGTTGATCAGGCCGAAATAGGCGCCGAGCAGCCAGGCGCGCCGGTTGCGCAGCAGGCCTGGCCCGCGGTTTTCGCCCGCCGCGCCCAGGCGAGACAGCCCGCGGCTGACCGGCCACCAGGCCAGCAGCGCCACCAGGGCCGGCAACGCCCACCAGGCCAGTGCGCTGTGCCAGTCGTGCCCTACGCTCATCAGCCACGGGGTGATCGCCGCCCCCAACCCGCCGCCGCCCATCAGCGCCGCCGACCACAGCCCGGCCACCAGCGCCATGCTTTTAAGGAAGTGATGCTTGATGATGCCGGGCATCACCGCCTGGATCACCCCGATACCGAGCCCGCCCAGCACCGCGCTCATCAGCAGTTGCACGCTGCCGGGGGCCAGTTCGCGCCAAAGCGCGCCCAGCCCGATCGCCAGCAGGCTCAACGTCACGGCGCTGCGTTCGCTGAACAGCCGATTGATGGTGCCGCCCGCCAGCGCCATCAGCCCCATCATCAGCACCGGCAGCGTGGTCAACAGCGCCGCGCCGCCAAAACTCAGCCCGGTGACCTGGCGCAGCGTCGGCAGCAACGGGCCGATCGAAGTCAACAGCGGCCGCATGTTCAGGCCGATCAACACCAGCGCCAGCAGCAGAGGGTTGAGCCAGCGGCGCGGGGAAGGTGAATTAACAGAATGATTTAACACGGCATATTCCTGGTACTGCGAAATGAAGAGTGCGGCGTCACAGCGCGATCGCCGCAGCGTTGCGTTACTGTAGGCAACGCCGCTAGTATTGGGAAATTAAATAATAAAATAGCCAACAGTGGGAAAATGAATCGCTACCCGATGTTCAATCCGCAGCTGCTGCTCAGCTTCGTCGCCGTGTGCGACAGCAACAGCTTCACCCGCGCCGCAGAGCGGGTGTTTTTGTCGCAGTCCACCGTTAGCCAGCAGGTACGCCGGCTGGAAGAGATGCTGGGCAAGCCGCTGTTTGAGCGCTCCTCGCATCAGGTGCTGCTGACCGAAGAAGGCGTCAAGCTGTTGAGCTACGCGCGCCGCATTATCGCGCTAAATGAAGAAGCCCACGACGCGCTGACCGGCATCTGGCGCGACGGCGTGCTGCGGATCGGCATGCCGGAGGATTTCGCCGTGCCCACCACCGAGCTGCTGGCCGACTTCAGCCGTGAGCACCCGCACCTGCGGCTGGACGTCGCCAGCGGCCTGAGCGCCGATCTGCACAGCGCCTACGCGCGTGAAGAGCTGGATCTGATCCTGGTGAAACAGCGCCGCCGGCAACCGCCGCGCGCCGCGCGGCCGGAACCGCTGCTGTGGCTGGACAGCCTGGCCTTCCCGGCCATCGTGCAATCGCCGGTGCCGCTGGCGGTGTTCCCGCTCAACGGCCTGTACCGCGACGAGCTGTGCCAGGCGCTCGACAACCTCGGCAAACGCTGGCGCATCGGCTACAGCAGCGCCAGCCTGGCGGCGCTGACCGCCGCTTCGGCCGCCGGGCTGGGCGTCACCCTGCTGCCGGCCGGCTGCCGTCTGCCCGCGCACCGGGTGCTGGGCGAGGCCGAAGGATTGCCGCCGATAGACAGCTTCGAACTGGCGCTCTACTACCGCGACGGCGCCCCTGCCGCCACGCTGGCGCTGGCCCAGCGGCTAACGGTGTTTTGCGGGTTGAAATGAGGCCGCTTACGCCACTATCTGCGGATGTTCGCGCTGCAGCCAGTCGATAGTCCGTACCCATAGCGCTTCTGTCTGCTCAAGGCAAGCTTGTACCGCCGCGTCCGTCACCAAGTCGCCGGAATAATCCGCCACGTTGCGCTGTTTTCGCAATGCATCCAGGCAGATCATTGCCTCGCGCGGCAACCCTACAGTGAGCGGCAACGTTTGGATCATGGTCTGGTGATGGCCAGGCCTGCTGGCCAGCGTGCGGTATCTTTTGGCTTGCAAAGCGGCATTCGCCATTTGCATGACCGCTTTATATGCCGTGTCGAAACGGCTCTCATTGCTGAGCTGAGTGATACCCGCATCGCGTCGGTTGCGAGCGGCGGCGGCCAGCAAGTTTTTAATCGCCCCCGCGTCAGGCGTTATCACCTCCAGTCCCAGCCCGACCAGATTGTCCAGCGTCATCCTTGTCTCCCGCAATCCAGAGTTGGGGTTTCTGCATAATGTCCTGAATAAACGCGGAGTTCTCGGCCAAAGCCGCTCGCCACTCTTCCGGCGAGTACAGTTTGGGGTTAATTTCCCGACCCAGCGTTGCCTGCAGCGGATAAACCGCCTGAATTACATCCGCAAAAGACAGTTTACCGACGATCAGAACATCGATATCACTGGCCGCCGTCGCTTTGCCACTGGCGACGGAACCAAAGATGAAAGCCCGTTCAATGTCCTCCCCAAATCCTGCCAGCACCTGCCGTAAGCGCGCAGCCGGGCCGCAGGTCTTGCGGAAAATCGCCGCCAGCTCGGGAAAAATCAGGCAATCGGCGTTAGCCTGATAGCAAATTTGGTTGCCCTGCCGCTGCCTGAGCAAGATGCCGCCTTCAGCCAGCCGGCTCAACTCTTTATGTAAAGTCCCGGCCTGAGTTGCGGTGCGCCGCGCAATTTCTCGCACATGAAACGCCTGCCCGGCTTCAATAAACAGCAGGCTTAGCACTTTTCTACGGTATTCGCTGAACAGTAATTCGAGCATCGGATCGTGCATCACGCTGACCTCAATGTAGCTTTAATGACTACAAATGTAGCCATTAAAGCTGCGAAAGAGCAAGCCAAGAGCACCATTCCGCCGGCAGACGCCGATCATTACCAAATCGAATAGTCACCAGTGGCAAATGTCGCTGCCAACCTGTCGGTTCCTCTCCTAAATTGGAGGATGTTTTCACTCCCTCACCTCTGGATTAAGGAACCGAACGTGGAAAACCCTCAGCAACCGGGCCGCAGAGCCTTCCTCAGCCAAACCGGCAAACTCACCACCGCCTGCGCGGTGATCGGCCTGACCGGCGGCATGGCGCAGGCCGCTTCGCCTGGCGGCGAGCCGTGTGCGCCAACGCCGATGACCCTGACCGATCGTCACTACTGCCTGAGTGAGGTGCGGCTGGAAGACGGCTTTGAATACGACGGCGAAACGGTGATCGGCACCCGCACCGCGCTGTATACGCTTGAGATCAAAGACGGCAAGATCGCCGCCATTCACGCCGCCAACGCCGCGTTGCCCGCCGGCGTGCCCCGCTATAAGGCACAGGGCCAGCTGCTGCTGCCGGCGTTTCGCGATATGCACATCCATCTGGACAAAACCTTCTACAGCGGCCCGTGGCAGGCACCGCGCCCGCGCCAGGGCAAGACCATCATGGACATGATCGCGCTGGAGCAGACGCTGATCCCGACACTGCTGCCCACCTCGCAGCAGCGGGCGGAAAACCTGATCGCCCTGCTGCAGTCCAAAGGCAGCACCGTGGCACGCAGCCACTGCAATATCGATCCGGTCAGCGGCCTGAAAAGCCTGGAACACCTGCAGCGCGCGCTGGAAAACCACCGGGCGGATTTTAGCTGTGAAATCGTCGCCTTCCCGCAGCACGGTCTGTTGCACTCCAAGGTCGATGCGCTGATGCGCGAAGCGATGCAGATGGGCGTGCAGTACGTCGGCGGTCTCGATCCGACCAACGTCGACGGTGCGATGGAGAAATCGCTCGACGCCATGTTCCAGATCGCCCTCGATACCGGCAAAGGCGTGGATATCCACCTGCATGAAACCAGCCCGGCTGGGGTCGCCGCCATTAACTACATGATCGCCACCGTGGAGAAAAACCCGGCGCTGCGCGGCAAGGTCACCATCAGCCACGCTTTCGCCCTGACCACGCTGACGCCGGGCGAACTGGCGGAAACCGCCACCCGGCTGGCGGCGCAGCAGATCACCATCGCCTCCACGGTACCGATCGGCGGCCTGATGATGCCGCTGCCGCAGCTCAGCGAGAAAGGGGTGTTCGTGATGACCGGCACCGACAGCGTGATCGACCACTGGTCGCCGTTCGGCACCGGCGACATCCTGGAGAAGGCCAATCTGTACGCCCAGCTGTACCGCGGTTCCGACGAGTATCACCTGTCGCGTGCCATGGCCATCTCCACCGGCGGCGTGCTGCCGCTGGACGATAAGGGGCAGCGCGCCTGGCCGAAAGCCGGCGATGCCGCCGAGTTCGTGCTGGTCAACGCCAGCTGTTCCGCCGAGGCGGTCGCCCGTCTGCCGGCGCGCAGCGCCACCTTCCATCAGGGGCGCCTGGTCGCCGGCCAGGTGAGCAAAGCCTAAGGTCGGTCCGTTGTTGTCATCATGATGGCCGTTTTTGGCCTTCTGCCAGAGTAAGGCGCGGCGCAAGATGGTCGCAACACACACTGGCGGAGGGCCGAAAATGTCACAGAGCGCGTTATTGATCATCGATGTCCAGCAATCATTCCAGCACCGTCCATTCTGGCAGGAGGACGATCTGCCGGCGTTTCAACAGGCGCTGACCCGCCTGATCGCAGGCTGCCGACAGCGCGGCGCGGCCCTGGTCGACGTGCTGCACGTCTCGCCGCAGGGGCCGTTCTCACTGGCTTCAGGCCATGTGCAGCGCCTGCCGTTCCTCACCCACCAGGCGGATATCACCGTGCACAAGCATGTGCACAATGCGCTGACCGAATCCGGCCTCGACGCCTGGCTGCGCGCGCGGGATATCAACCATCTGATCGTCTCCGGCATCCGCACCGAGCAGTGCTGCGAAACCACCACCCGGGTGGCGTCCGATCTCGGTTATCGGGTGACTTTCGTCACCGAGGCGACGTTAACCTTCCCGATGCGCCATCCCGACGGTGAAATCTTTACCCCCGCGCAGTTGAAGCGGCATACTGAAACCGTACTGGTCGATCGTTTCGCCCGCATCGCCAGCGTGGATGAGGCGCTGGCGCAACTCGCACAGGAGTAATCATGTCGCAGGCCGTCTATTTTCTGCTGTTGCCCAACGTACTGTCGCTGGACGTCAGCGGCCCGGCGGAAACCCTGCGCCTCGCCGGGCAGTTCACCCTGCGTTATCTCAGCCCGGCGCCGCAGGTCGTCTGTTCCATCGGCATGACGCTGAGCGGCCTGCAGCCGTTGCCCGAACGCCTGGAGGACGGCGCCATCCTGGTGCTGCCGGGCGTCGGCGATTCGCAGCGCTATTTCGCCGGGGAAGAGGCCGAGCAGGCGCGCCGCTGGCTGGCGACGCTGCGGCCCGATCTGCAGCGGCAGCGCATCACCCTGGTGTGCATCTGTTCCGGCGCGCTGCTGGCGGCGCAGGCCGGGCTGCTCGACGGCTATCAGTGCACTACCCACCACGACGTCATCGAACGTATCCGCCGGCAGGCGCCGGCGGCGCAGGTGAAAGAGAACCGTATCTTCGTCGAAGATCGCGGCGTCTACACCAGCGCGGGCATCACCACCGGCATCGATTTGGCGCTGCACCTGGTCCACCGCCACTGCGGTTCAGGCCGGGCGCGCGACGTCGCCCGCGATATGGTGGTCTATTTCCGCCGCGCCGGGGACGATCCGCAGCTGTCGCCCTGGCTGCGCTACCGCAACCACCTGCACCCGGCGGTGCACCGCGCGCAGGACGTGATGGCCGCCGAGCCGGAGGCCGACTGGTCGGTGCCGCAGATAGCGGAGAAGGCTCACGTCAGCAGCCGCCACCTGGCGCGGCTGTTTCGCAGCCACGTCGGCATCAGCGTGCGGGAATATCATGAGCAGCTGCGGCTGGCGGTGGCGCAACAGCGCCTGCAGCAAGGGTATGGGTTGGAGAAGGCCGCGCTGGCGGCCGGTTTTTCTTCCGGGCGGCAGCTGCGCCGCGCTCAGCAGCGCCAGCGCTCGCCGCTATGACACCAGCCGGCGGGTATCCAGCCGCTGCAGGCCGACAGACAGCAGCAGGCTGCCCCCCAGCGCCACACCGAACACCCAGAAGATATCCAGCAGCGGGTGGCCGGTGAAATCCAGGTGCCGATTGCGCATCACGTTGACGATAAGGGCATGAAAACCGTAAATCGCCAGCGAATGGCGGGAAAATACGCTCAGCCAGCCGATCGGCTGCGGCAGACAGTGTTTCACCCACACCAGCAGCGCCACCGCCGCCATAAACACCAGCGGGCCGCTGTAGATGTAGTAGGTATCGGCGAAGTTGCCGTTGATGAACAGCTGATGTTTGGTGCCGCGTGCGATCAGCGCCACGCACAGCGCAAATCCCAACGCCGCCAACCAGCCCACGGCGCGCCCGCGCGCCTCCATCATGCCAATCGCCCGTCCGGCCAACGCATACAGCAGGTAGTAGAAGGTATCGCCGTAGATATACAGGTTAACCGGCAGCAGATGCGCGTTGCCGAAGGTCAGCTTATCGGTATTCGGGTTGGCGATCGCCGCCAACACCACCAGCGCGGCGGCCAGGTAGCGGCGCGACACCGGTTTGACGCTGATCAGCGGCGACAGCAGGTAAATCACCGCGATAGCGTAGAAAAACCACAGATGATAGAACACCGGCTTTTGCAACATGCCGCGCAGCGACGGCCAGAAACCGATCTTAGTGAAAGCCGCGATGTAGATCAGCGCAATGGCGCTGTAGAACAGAATGCAGCAGACGATGCGGGTGAAATGCCGGCGGCCGGCGCTCTTTTCGCCGAAGAACAGGTAGCCGGAAATCATAAAGAACAGTGGCACCGATACGCGCGACAGCGAGTTCAGCACGTTGGCGATGTCCCAGTTGTGCAACCCTATTGCCACGCCGTTGGTGACGTAATAGGTGGTGGCGTGGATCATCACCACCATCATGCACGCCATCGCCCGCAGGTTGTCTATCCAGCCGATTTTCTCGCTCAAACGCTCGCCCGATCTTGTGTCATATTGATATGTTAAGAAGAGGTTATCGGGCACGGCGTTCGGCGACAACCCAAAAGCGAAATATCAGAATGCACTTAAACATCACCTTATGATTGCGAAGGTGAACAATTGGCGGCAAAATAGCCGCCATAACTCGCTCAGTTTGCGCTTCCCGCCCTGGCAGTTCCTTTTTCTCTTTTACTATCAGTACAATAATATGAAAACGACATTACCACCTGCGGCACGTTTGGGCCGACAGGCGCTTTTATTCCCTCTTTGTCTGGTGCTGTTCGAGTTCGCCACCTATATCGGCAACGATATGATTCAGCCGGGCATGCTGGCCGTCGTGGCGGATTTCAACGCCGGCGAAGAGTGGGTACCGACCTCGATGACCGCCTATCTGGCCGGCGGCATCTTCCTGCAGTGGCTGCTCGGGCCGCTGTCGGATCGCCGCGGCCGTCGCCCAGTGATGCTGGCCGGGGTGGCGTTCTTTATCGTCTCCTGCCTGGCGATCCTGCTGGTCACCACCATCGAGCAGTTCATCGCCATGCGTTTCCTGCAGGGCATCGGCCTGTGCTTTATCGGCGCGGTCGGCTACGCCACCATCCAGGAGTCGTTTGAAGAATCGGTGTGCATCAAAATCACCGCCCTGATGGCCAACGTGGCGCTGATCGCCCCGCTGCTCGGGCCGCTGGCCGGCGCGGCGCTGATCCACGTCGCGCCGTGGCAGAGCATGTTCGTGCTGTTTGCGGCGCTGGCGGCCATCGCCTTCTACGGCCTGTGGAAAGCCATGCCGGAAACCGCCACGCTGCAGGGCGAGGCGTTTTCCGCCGCCAACCTATGGCGCGACTACCGCCAGGTGTTGGGCAACCGCCGCTTCCTGTGCGGCGCCCTGGCGATCGGTTTCGCCAGCCTGCCGCTGCTGGCCTGGATCGCCCAGTCGCCGGTGATCCTGATCAGCGGGGAGTCGCTGTCGACCCTGGACTACGGCCTGCTGCAAATCCCGGTGTTCGGCGCGCTGATCCTCGGCAACCTGACGCTGGCGCGCCTGACCGGCAAGAACAGCGTGGAGCGCCTGATCAAGCTGGGCGCAGGCCCGATGCTGCTGGGGCTGCTGATCGCCGCGCTGGCAACCCAGTTCTCCAGCCACGCCTACCTGTGGATGACCGCCGGCCTGAGCCTGTACGCTTTCGGCATCGGCCTCGCCAACGCCGGGCTGTACCGCCTGACGCTGTTCTCCAGCAACGTCAGCAAAGGCACCGTGTCGGCCACTATGGGCATGCTGAGCATGATGGTATTCACCGTCGGCATCGAGCTGGCCAAGGTCGCCTACGTCTGGGGCGGCAGCGGGCTGTTCAACCTGTTCAACCTCATCAGCGGCCTGTGCTGGCTGACGCTGGTGGCGCTGTTCCTCGGCAAACGCCGCAACGGCGACCCCACACCGCAGCCGACCGGCGCGGTGTAAACGCGACGATAAAACGCCGGTCCGGTTTCCCGACCGGCGTTTTTTTATGCGGCCTCAGCCGAGCAGCTCCCACAGCGCATACCCCGCTCCCACTACCGCCACCCCCAACAGCAGCAACGCCGACAGGACAGAGATCGCCCGCCGCGCGCGCTGTAGCGCCGTTCCCGACAGCAGAGTGATATAGGCCAGCAAGATGGCGAAATCCGCCAGCACCCACAGCGCGGTCAGCAGCGTCAGGCTGGCGCCGATCGAGGGAGTGACGGCGATGAACTGCGGGAAAAAGGCGACGAAGAAGATGATGTCCTTGGGGTTAGCGATGCCTACCAGAAAACCGTTTGCGATCGCCGAGCGTTTTTGCGACGGTGCAACGGGCTGCGCATCGGGGGTTCGTGCGGATAAATCCTCATACAGCGAGACGATCGCCATGCGGCCGATAAACAGGCAACCCAGCAGGCCTATCCACTGCAGCAAGCGCATATCCACCGCGAACAGCCCGGTGACAACCAGCGCGGCAATACCGATCAGCAACAAAGAGGCCCCATTGCTGCCCAGCGCGGTCAACAGCGCGCGCCGGGCGCCAAAGCGCGCCGCGGTGTTGGCGACCATCATCACCACCGGCCCTGGCGTGGCGATCAGCAAGAAAATGGCGGCGAAATACGCCGCCAGCAACGACAGGTTCATCTTTATTTCACTCACATTCAGGCGGTTGGCGTCGGATCATTATGATGCCGTAGCCCCCGCCTTGAAAAAGGAGTAATCCTGTCGTTTACTGTGAGCCAGACTCATTCTTAGAGACGCCGCGATGGCCAGTTCCCTTCCGCCGCTTTACGCTCTGCGCGCCTTCGAGAGCGCCGCCCGCACCGGCTCGTTCACGCTGGCCGCCGACGAGCTGCATCTCACCCCCAGCGCCGTCAGCAAGCACATCAAAACGCTGGAGCAGCACTTCGGCTGTCGGCTGTTCCAGCGCAACGGCCCACGCATCGAGGTCACCCCGCAGGGAAAAATCTTCGCCGCCGAGCTGCAGCAAGGGTTTGGCCGCATCGAACAAGCCTGCGAGCTGTTCAGAAGCCACCGCGATCTGCTGCGGATGAAGGCGCCCTCCACCCTGACCCTACGCTGGCTGCTGGACTGCCTGAGCCGATTCCGGCAAACGGCGCAGGCGTTCGAGGTGCAGGCAGCCAGCGTGTGGATGGACATCGACAGCGTGGATTTTTTCAGCGAACCCTACGACTGCGCCATCCTGCTCGGCAACGGCCATTTCGGCGCCAATACCGCCGCCGCCAAGCTGTTCGACGAATGGCTGATCCCAATTTGCGCCCCCGCGCTGCTCGCCGACGCGCAGCGCGATCTCGCCACCTGCCCGCTGATCCATCCTTCGCCCGATCGGCGCGACTGGCGACGCTGGCTGCAAAAAAGCGGCATCGCAGCCCCGATCGATCTCACACGCGGCCAGGTATTTGATTCACTGGAACAGGGCAACGCGGCGGCCATCGCCGGGCACGGCGTTTCGATCGGCGATCTGGCGCTGAGCCTGCGGACGATTGAGGAGGGGTTATTGGCGCTGCCTTGTGACGCCGCCGTGCGTACCGGCGACGGTTACTATCTGGTATGGCCGGAAGAATCGGCAAAACGGCCGCTGATCGAACGTTTACAGGCGTTTCTCACCGCCCAAACGCCCGACATCAGCCGGGCCGCCGTCAGGTTTATCGGGTAGGGGACTCGCTACCGAACAGCCCGCCGTCGCGCAGCAGATGCTCGTTGCCCTTGCGGCGGGTAAAGCCGCTGCGATCGAAGAACTCCAGCACCTGTATCGCCAGCTTGCGGCCGACGCCGAGCCGATCGCGGAAATCGGCGGCGTTGGCGCCCCCGCGCTCCGCATCCAGCTCGCGGATCAGCGCCGCGAACTGATCGATGCGCCGGCTGAGGTAGTAGCGATCCACCACCACCGCCGTCACATGGCCCAGTTGAGCCGCCTTGCGCAGCAGCGCCCGTACCCGGCTCTCTTCCTCGCCCAGTTCGCTCGCCAGATCGCGCACCCACCACGGCTCGTCGCCGAACAGCGGTTCGATGCGCGCCCACAGCGGCGCCTCGTCGGCGCTGAACGCCAGGCCGTGTTCCGGCAAGTGCAGCCAGCCGCGCGTATTGCGCAGCGCGCCGGCCTTCAGCAGCCGATCGATCATCATAAACACCAGCGCTTCCGGCTGCTGAGGCAGCGCCATGCGCCGCAGGCGGGCGCGTCCTAAGCCCAGCTGATCGGCGTGCTGTTGGTGATACTCCGCCAGCACCTGCAGCAGGCGGCTTTCCGCCTGCTGCACCTGATCCTGCGCCAGAGCCCGGTCACCGACGATCAGCAGATCGCGGTTCGCCAGCAGTGCCGCCAGGCCGTCGTCGGTCAACTGACGCGCCCAGGCGAACGCCGCCAGAGACAGCGCGCCCTGCGGCAACTCAAGCACCAGCGCCCGCACGTCGTCTTGCGCCTGCGCCAAGGCCTGCAGCCATGCCAGATAGTCCGGCTGACGCTTGCCGCGCTTGGGCGCATTCAGCCTGAGCACCCGGGCCGCGCCCAGCGTTTGCCGCGCGCCGATATCGCGCAGCACCAGCCGATCGTTTTCCGCCAGCCACAGCGGGCGATCGAGGATCAGTTCCGCCAGTCCGTCGTTCAGCAGCGAAATGCGCCCGGTGATGTGGCTGGCGGCATGGTGCAGATGCAGCGGCTGCCAATGGCGGATCGGCCGATCCGTCTCCAGCGCCACCAGAATGCGTTCCGCCGCTTCGGGCGGACGCTGCGCCAGCAGCCAATCACCGCGCGCGATCCGCTCTTTATCGACATCGCCGCTGATGTTAAGCGCGATGCGTTGCCCGGCCTGCGCCTGTTCCACGGTTTGATTCTGGGCATGCAGGCCGCGCACCCGCACCGGCGCGTCGGCGCCAGTCAGCCACAGCGAATCCCCCACCTTAACCCGGCCGCCGAGCGCGGTGCCGGTCACCACCAGCCCCGCCCCTTTGACGCTGAACGCACGGTCTACCGCCAGGCGAAAACGGCGCGTCAGCGCGTGCTCGCCGGGCGACAACGCCAGCAAATGCGCGCGCAGCGCCTCGATGCCCTCTCCCGCCGCCGCCGCGGTGACAAACAGCGGCGCATCGGGCCAGCCCTGGCGCGCCAGCTCATCACGCACTTGGCGGCGTACCTCGTCAACACGCGCCGCCTCCACCCGGTCGGCCTTGGTCAGCGCCACCGTCAGCGCCGGGCGCCCGCTCAGGCGCAGGATCGCCAAATGCTCGCGGGTCTGCGCCATCACGCCGTCATCGCAGGCCACCACCAGCAACGCATGGTCGATGCCGCCGACGCCCGCCAGCATATTGGCGAGGAATTTCTCGTGGCCGGGCACGTCGATAAAGCCCAGCACCCGGCCGTCCGGCTGCGGCCAGTAGGCGTAGCCCAGATCGATGGTCATGCCGCGGCGCTTCTCTTCCGGCAGGCGATCCGCATTGATCCCCGAGATCGCCTGCAGCAGGGTGGTTTTGCCATGATCGACATGGCCGGCGGTGGCGATGATCATGATGCGCTCAACGCGTCGATCAGCGCCCCTTCCTGTTCCAGACAGCGCAGATCCAGCCACAGCCGGCCGTCGCCGAGGCGGCCGATCACCGGCTGCGGCAGGCGGCGCCAGCGCTCAGCCAACGCTTCCAGCGTGGCGCCGCGGCCGTCGCGCGGCGTGAAGGTCAGCGCATAGCTGGGCAGGCGATCCACCGGCAGCGAACCGCTGCCAATCTGCGACCAGCACGGTTCGGCGCGCAGATCGAAATCGGCGGTAAACCGTGGCGTCAGCGCCGTCAGCAGCCGCTCGGCCGCCTGTTGCATCTCCTGCTGCGGGCGGGTCAGCAGCCGCAGCGTCGGCAGCTGCTCAGCCAGTTTTTCCGGCTGCAGATAGAGCCGCAGCGTGGCCTCCAGGGCCGCCAGCGTCAGCTTGCCGACGCGCAGCGCGCGCTTGAGCGGGTGCTGCTGCAGGCGCGCGATCAGCGCCTTTTTGCCGACGATGATGCCGGCCTGCGGGCCACCCAGCAGCTTATCGCCGGAGAACGTCACCAGATCGACGCCGGCGGCCAGCAGCCGCTGCGGCATCGGTTCGGCGGGCAGGCCGTACTGCGCCATATCGATCAGTGAGCCGCTGCCCAGATCGGTGGCGGTCGGCACGCCCTGTTCGGCCCCGAGCTGCGCCAGTTCAGCCTCGTCGACCGCCGCGGTAAAGCCCTGAATGCTGTAGTTGCTGGTGTGCACTTTCATCAACAGGCCAGTCTGCTCGCTGATGGCCTGGCGGTAATCTTTCAGATGGGTGCGGTTGGTGGTGCCGACTTCCACCAATTGGCAGCCGGCCTGACGCATCACGTCGGGAATGCGAAACGCGCCGCCGATTTCCACCAGCTCGCCGCGCGACACCACTACCTCTTTGCCGGGGGCGATCGCCGCCAACATCAGCAATACCGCCGCCGCGTTGTTATTGACGATGCAGGCGTCTTCCGCGCCCGTCAGCCGGCACAGCAGACTCGCCACAGCCCGATCGCGATGACCGCGCCCGGCGCCGTCCAGATCGTACTCCAGCGTCACCGCCTCTCCCATCACCGCGCTGACCGCGTCCTTCACCGGCTGCGCCAGCAGGGCGCGCCCGAGGTTGGTGTGCAGCACGGTGCCGCTGAGGTTGAACACCGGCAATAACGCCGGGCGTTGCTGCCGGGCCAGCTCCGCCCGCAGCGCCTGCGGCCAGTCGCCGCACCAGGCCGGTAAACGTTGCTGTTGCTTGATAGCGTCACGCGCCTGGACCTGCAGCCGGCGCAACAGTTCGCCGATCAGCGTCTGGCCATGCTGAGCCACCAGCGGTTCAATCGCGGGTTCACGCAGCAGACGGTCGATGGCGGGCAGTTGACTGTAAAGAAGGTGGGATTCAGTGCTCATGGTCGCTCGGTTTTCAATTTAGACGTATCGGCATAGCAAAACCCCGCCGCGGCGGGGAGAAAAGAACGTTCAGGGCGGTGCCGTGCGGGCGAAACTTTCGCGGGCGAACAGGCGTTCGGCCAGCTTGACCAGCGTCGGGCGCTCGACGCACCAGTTGGGCAGGATGCGGCGGAAATTGAGGTAACCCAGCGCGCAGCCGGTGGCGATATCCGCCAGCGTCAGCAGCTCGGCATTGAGCCACGTTTTTTCCCGCGCCAGCGCCTCCAATGCGTCCAGGCCCTGCGTCAGCTTGTCACGCTGGCGCAGCATCCAGTTTTCGTCCTGCTTTTCCGGCGCGCGCCGGCTTTCGCGGAACAGGGTCGCCGCCGCTTCGGTCACGCCGTCCGCCAACGCCGCCACCTGCCGAACACGCAACGCGGCGGCGCGTTCGGCCGGCAAAAACGCCGGCTCCACCGCCAGCAGCTCGAGGTATTCGGCCACGATCGGCGAGTCGTAAAACACCTCGCCATCATCGGCGATCAGCACCGGTACTTTGCCGAGCGGGTTCAGCTCCTTCACCCGGCTGCCGGGCTCATACGGCGGATCGTTGACGAATTCAAACGCGATCCCCTTCTCCAGCAGCATCACGGAAATCTTGCGCACAAAGGGGCTGGTGTAACTGCCGATAAGCTTCATCCGGTCTCCTCCGCTTCGTCCTGGCCGCGGCGCAATGCCCTTACTTCACCGCCAGAGTATCGATAATCCGCTGCACCAGCGCCTGATGCACTTCCGGCGTTTTGGCCGGCGACAGCATTTGCAGCGTCACTACTCGCTTGTTGAACACCGTCAACACCAGGGTGGAAACCACCTTTTGCCCGTTGACGGTCTGCTCGGTATCCACCCGGCGAAACTTTTGTTTGCCGACGGTGAAATTCTCTTCTTTGGTGGTCTGGATATTCTGATAGCGCTCGGCCAGCACCGTGATGGCGCTCTGCGTCAGCTCTTTCAGCATTTTGTCGCTGGTGTTGATCTTCATGCCGTCCGGCGGGATCACTTCGGACGAAACCGCGCTCTGGCGCGACTTGCCATCGAGGAAGCGCTGGATGGTGGAGGTACTGTCATTGACGATGCCGCTGTTCAGCGTTTGATCGCTAAAGCCTGGCGGCAACTCGAAGGTGATTTTGCCCTTCTGCAGCGACACGTTCAGCCCCGGCGGCGCGGGCGGGGTTTCTACCGGCGCAGGCGGCGGTGGCGCGGGCTGCGTCACGGTCGGTTTGGTATCCGGTGGCGGCACCGCCGGTTTGGTGTCGTCCTTGTTGTCGCAGGCCGCCAGCCCCATCGCCAGCACAGCGACCGCGGTCAGTTTTGCCAGGGTATTTAACATCGTGGTTCCTTTCGCTTGGCGCGTCATGGCCTAAACGTAGCAACTCGCCCGGGCGAATGCCAGAAGCCCGTTCTTAAATTGCGGGTCCGGCCCCGCGCGAACGGGGCCGGGCGGTTACTCCGCCGGGAACAGGAACGGATTGATGCTGCTGCGGCCGAAGCCTTCCTCTTCCATGCGGGCGTCCAGCACCAGCGAAGCCAGATCGTCAGCCACCGCTTCAACCTGCGGGTCTTTTTCCTGATAGAGGATCTTCAGGTAAGTGCCGCAGTCGCCGCAGCTTTCCGCCTTCACCGCCGCCTGTTCGCTGTCCAGCGACCAGTAGTTGAGATCGCGGGTCTGCTCACAGTTGCTGCACTTCACCCGCACCACGTGCCATTCGCTTTCGCACAGGTTGCAGTGCAGGTAGCGCAGGCCGTTGACGGTGCCGATATGCACCATGCTGGAGACCGGAATGCTGCCGCACACCGGGCAGAACTGACGCTGCTCGCCGTATTCGGCGCGCGCCTTGCCGGGGATCAGGCTGGCCATCTGCGCCCAATAGAGCGACAGCGCGGCCCAGAGGAACGGCGCCTTCTCGCTGCCCACCTTGCCGAATTCGCGGTTGAGCAAAGCGTCGGCCATCAGCTCCAGCTCGTGCGCCGAGGCTTTCTCCAGGTTGTCCAGCACCGTCAGAATGTGCTCCGGCGCCTGCGGGCGCAGCTCGGCGATCAGCGACGTCAGCAGCTTGCGCCAGTGCTCGCTGCGCGGGAACACGCTCAGATCGAGCGGCGGTTTGCCGCTGGCGGCGCCCTGCGCCAACGCTTCGCTCAGATCGAGCGCCAGCGGATTATCGTGCAGCGCATGCTGCTGCGCCTGCGCCAGTTCGGCGGCGAAGTTAAGGTAGTCGCCCAGCGGGTTGTCGACCGCCAGCTGACGCAGACGGTCGGCGCGGCGGCTGTACAGGCTTTTCAGGTTGGCGAAAAGTAACGGCGGGATGTTCTCCGCCGTTGTGGACTTCTCACGCTGTGCCCCTAACTGCTCTTTAGGAACGATGCGGATACTCATCAGGGTTTATCTTCCTGTCGTTTCTCGCGGACCTCACGGTACCAGCGCGGATGATGTTTCTTGGCCCAGGCCGCCGGCACCCAGCCTTCCACCATCGCGGTAATGGTGCCTTTTACCCACAATGCGGCGTAAATGTGCACCATAATCACGATGATAAGGCCGACCGCGGCCAGCGAATGCACCAGCAGCGCGATGCGGATCAGCGGGATGGAGAACGACGGCGCAAAATACGGCCGCCAGATCACCACGCCGCTGGCCAGCAACAGCACCAGGCTGATAATCGCCGCCCAGAACACGCACTTCTGGCCGAAATTATAGCGCCCGGTGTCACCCACTTCCTCGTTCATGGCGATTTTGTGGATATTCTTGGCCCAGACGATATCTTCCCGGTTGATCAGGTTATGCTTCCAGTAGCGCAGGAACATCAGCAGGAACGCGGCGAACATGATGACCCCGACAAACGGGTGCAGAATGCGCGCCAGCTGCGGCGTCCCGAAGATGTTCATCAGCCAGTTGAAGGAGGGGAAGAAGAACCCCAGCCCGCTGATGGCGGCGAACACGAAGCAAAATGCCACGATCCAGTGGTTGATGCGCTCCGGTGCGCTGTAACGCTGAATGGGCTTTTCCTTTCTCATTTGCGCGTCTCCTCGTCATGCGACTCGTCGTGCTCATCCTCATCGTCGACGCGGTTAGGCCCGACGCCGACATAGTGGAACACGCTGGCCGCGAAGGTGGCGGCAAAACCGATGGCCGCCAGGGGTTTCCACACGCCCTTCCAGAAGGTCACCGCCGGGCTGATGCTCGGGTTGTCCGGCAAACCGTGGTACAGCTGCGGTTTGTCGGCGTGGTGCAACACGTACATCACGTGCGTGCCGCCCACCCCTGCCGGATCGTACAGACCGGCGTTCTGGTAGCCGCGGGTGTTCAGCTCGCTGACGCGATCCGCCGCCACCTGCTTCATCGCTTCCTTGGTACCGAAGTGAATGGCGCCGGTCGGGCAGGTTTTCACGCAGGCCGGTTCCTGGCCGACGTCCACGCGGTCGACGCACAGGGTGCACTTGTACACCCGGTTGTCGTCCTTGTTCATGCGCGGCACGTCGAACGGGCAGCCGGCGATGCAGTAGCCGCAGCCGATGCAGTGCTCGGATTGGAAGTCGACGATGCCGTTGGCGTACTGAATGATCGCGCCTTCCGACGGGCAGGCCTTCAGGCAGCCCGGATCGGCGCAGTGCATGCAGCCATCCTTGCGGATCAGCCATTCCAGCTTGCCGTTTTCCTCCACCTCGGAGAAGCGCATCACCGTCCACGACTTGGCGGTCAGATCGGCGGGGTTATCGTACACCCCGACGTTGTGCCCCACTTCGTCGCGGATGTCGTTCCATTCGGAACAGGCCACCTGACAGGCCTTGCAGCCGATACAGGTGGTGACATCGATCAGTTTGGCCACTTCTTCCTGGTGGTCACGGGCGCGCGGCGCCGGCGTGAAACCATTGGTGGCGGATTTACGAATGATGTCTTGAGATTGCATGGCCATGATTCGTCTCCGTTACACCTTTTCCACGTTGACCAGGAACGCCTTGAACTCCGGCGTTTGCGTATTGGCGTCGCCGACGAACGGCGTCAGCGTGTTGGCGATAAAGCCTTTCTTCGCCACCCCTTCGTAACCCCAGTGGATCGGGATGCCGATGGTGTCGACTTCCTGGCCGTGCACCTGCAGCGTGCGAATACGTTTGGTCACCACCGCCTTGGCCTTGATGTAGCCGCGGTTGGAGCTGACCTTCACGGTATCGCCCTGCTTGATGCCCTTCTTCTCCGCCAGCTTTTCGCCGATCTCCACGAACTGCTCCGGCTGCGCGATGGCGTTCAGCCGCGCGTGCTTGGTCCAGTAGTGGAAGTGCTCGGTCAGACGATAGGTGGTGCCGACGTACGGGAACTTGTCGGATTTGCCCATCGCCGCCAGATCGTCCTTGAACACGCGCGCCGCCGGGTTGGACACCACATTCGGGTGCAGCGGGTTGGTGCCGAGCGGCGTTTCGAACGGCTCGTAGTGTTCAGGGAACGGCCCTTCCGCCATCTTGTCGGTGGCGAACAGGCGGCCCATGCCTTCCGGTTGCATGATGAACGGCCCGACGTCGCTGCCCGGCGCGGCGGTGCTGTAGTCCGGGATATCGGCCCCGACCCACTTGGCGCCGTCCCACTCCAGCAGTTGGCGTTTCGGATCCCACGGTTTCCCCTGCGGATCCGCCGAGGCGCGGTTGTACAGAATGCGGCGGTTGAGCGGCCATGCCCAGGCCCAGCCCAGCGTATTGCCGAGGCCGGACGGATCGGCGTTGTCGCGCCGCGCCATCTGGTTGCCGGCCGGCGTCCAGCTGCCGGCGAAGATCCAGCAACCGCTGGCGGTGGTGCCGTCGTCGCGCAGCTGCGCGAACGAGCTGAGCAGCTCGCCTTTTTTCACCAGCACTTTGCCGTCGGCATCCAGCAGATCCGCCAGCGCCTTGCCGTTGTTCTCCTGCGCCACCTCTTCCGGCGCCGGGTTGTCCGGCGTCAGGTAGTCCCAGGTCATGTTCAGCACCTGTTCAGGCACCGCACCGCCGTCGCGCGCATACATCTCGCGCAGGCGGCTGAAGATGCCCGCCAGGATCTCACCGTCGTTCAGCGCTTCGCCCGGGGCGTCCGCGCCTTTCCAGTGCCACTGCAGCCAGCGGCCGGAGTTGACGATCGAACCGTTCTCTTCGGCGAAGCAGGTGGACGGCAGGCGGAACACTTCGGTCTGGATCTGCGAAGGATCCACCTCGTTGAACTCGCCGTGGTTCTGCCAGAAGTTGGAAGTCTCGGTGTTCAACGGATCGATGGTCACCAGGAACTTCAGCTTGGACAGCGAAGCCACTACCTTGTTTTTGTTCGGGAACGACGCCACCGGGTTAAAGCCCTGGCAGAAGTAGCCGTTGACCTTGCCCTGCGCCATCATCTCGAAGTACTGCAGCACGTCGTAGCCCTTGTCCCACTTCGGCAACCAGTCAAAGCCCCAGCTGTTGTCCTTCTGCGCCTTGTCACCGTAGAAGGTCTTCATCATGCTGACGAAGAATTTCGGGTAGTTGCCCCAGTAGTTCACCTGGCCCGGCAGCAGCGCCTTCGGCGTGTTGGCCTTCAGGTAGGTGTCGAGATCGGTCTGTTTCTCCGACGGCAGCGTCATGTAGCCCGGCAGGCTCTGCGACAGCAGGCCGAGATCGGTCAGACCCTGGATGTTGGAGTGGCCGCGCAGCGCGTTGACGCCGCCGCCCGCCATGCCCATGTTGCCGAGCAGCAGCTGGATCATCGCCATGGTGCGGATGTTCTGCGCGCCGACCGAGTGCTGAGTCCAGCCCAGGGCGTACAGGAACGAAGCGGTCTTATCCGCGACGCAGGTTTCGGCGATGTATTCGCACACCTTGAGGAAATCGTCCTTCGGCGTGCCGCAGATGTTGGTCACCACGTCAGGCGTGTAGCGACTCACGTGCTGCTTCAGCAGGTTCCACACGCAGCGCGGATCCTGCAGCGTGACGTCGCGCTTGGCGAAGCCGTTCTCGTCGAACTGGTAGTTCCAGGTGGTTTTGTCGTACTTGCGGTTTTCCGCGTCGTAGCCGCTGAACAAGCCGTCTTCGAAGGCAAAGTCTTCCCGCACCAGCAGGCTGGCGTTGGTGTAGGCCTCGACGTACTCGCGATTAAACTTGTTGTTGGTCATCAGATACAGCAACACGCCCGACAGGAAAGCAATGTCGGTCCCGGAGCGGATCGGCGTGTAGAAGTCCGCCACCGATGCGGTTCGGGTAAAGCGCGGATCGATCACGATCAGCTTGGCATTGTTGTGTATTTTGGCTTCCATCGCCCAGCGGAACCCCACCGGATGCGCTTCCGCCGCATTACCGCCCATGACGATAATCAAATTCGCGTTCTTGATATCAACCCAGTGGTTGGTCATCGCACCGCGACCAAATGTTGGAGCAAGACTTGCTACCGTTGGTCCGTGTCAGACACGCGCCTGGTTGTCTACGGCAAGCATGCCGAGAGCGCGACTAAATTTTTGCGACAGAAAACCGGTTTCGTTGCTGGCGGCCGAGGCGCACAGCATGCCGGTGGTCAGCCAACGGTTGACGGTAACGCCCTGGTCGTTGGTTTTGATGAAGTTGGCATCGCGGTCTTCTTTCACCAGCTTGGCGATGCGGGTGAAGGCGTCGTCCCAGCTGATGCGTTGCCATTTGTCCGACCCCGGCGCCCGATATTCCGGGTACTTGAGGCGGCTTTCGCTGTGGATGAAGTCAACCAGGCCGGCGCCTTTCGGGCAAAGCGCGCCGCGGTTCACCGGGTGATCCGGATCCCCTTCGATATGGAAAATGCTTTCTTTGGCGTTCTTGGCGCCATCACCAAGGCTGTACATCAACAGCCCACAGCCGACGGAACAATACGTACAGGTATTACGGGTCTCACGGGCGCGCAGCAGTTTATACTGCCGGGTTTCCGCCAACGCCACTTCGGGGGCAAAGCCCAGCGCGGCCACCGTCGTTCCTGCCATACCGCCAGCGCAGATCTTAAAGAACTGCCTTCTGCTGACCTGCATGGGGGTCTCCTTTACTCTCGATTGTCACATTGTTCAAATGCGCCTGCCCCGCTAGCGCGGCAAACGCGAATGTCACTGTTGTTATGCTTGCTACGAACGCCGGCCATATTACCACAGCGTGCTTGTGGTTGTTACACACTCGTGCTCATTCAGTGAACGCATTGGCACATTTCGATACATTTCGACCTTGGCGCTCTCTACAGTATAGAGAGTAACCCACGTACCGGGGCGATGGCTTGACGCGGCCACCCGCCGCCCTCTCCTATCAGTATGTTAGCGCATCGATTTGTACATTAACCACACACTTCACAGGGCATTGATAATCATTTTCAATATCATTTAATTAACTATAATGATCCGACTGCTTACGCGGTGCTCGCCCTTTGCGCCGCCCATACACCACTGGAGATGATGATTATGAGTTATTCACTGCCATCCCTGCCGTACGCTTACGACGCACTGGAACCGCATTTCGACAAGCAGACGATGGAAATCCATCACACCAAACACCACCAGACCTATGTCAACAACGCCAACACCGTGCTGGAAGCCTACCCTGAGCTGGCCAAATACAGCGTTGAAGAGCTGATCCAGGATCTGGATAAAGTGCCTGCCGACAAACGCACCTTCATGCGCAACAACGCCGGCGGCCACGCCAACCACAGCTTCTTCTGGAAAAACCTGAAAACCGGCACCACGCTGGGCGGCGATCTGAAAGCGGCCATCGAGCGCGATTTCGGCAGCGTTGAGAAATTCCAGGAAGAGTTCGAGAAAGCCGCAGCCACCCGCTTCGGTTCCGGTTGGGCCTGGCTGGTGCTGAAAGACGGCAAGCTGGCCGTGGTGTCTACCGCCAACCAGGACAGCCCGCTGATGGGCGAAGCCGTCGCCGGCGCTTCCGGTTTCCCAATCATCGGCCTGGACGTGTGGGAACACGCTTACTACCTGAAATACCAGAACAAACGCCCTGACTACATCAAGGCGTTCTGGAACGTGGTCAACTGGGACGAAGCCGCCGCACGCTTCGCCGCGAAGAAGTAATTCGCCCCCGTTGATGAAGATGCCCGCCGCCGGCGGGTATTTTTTTGCCTGAAATCCGCTAAAGTTTGACCACTTCTTGCCGATGGTTTGTTCAATTGACGTTCGCCCGGAGAAGGAAAAACGCTATGGCGGCATTGCAAGCATTAGCAGGAAAGTTCACTCATCTCACCGTAGGTAAAAAGCTCGGCCTCGGCTTCGCGCTGTTGCTGCTGTTGGCGGTCGTCATCGCCGGCACCGGGGCGCAATACCTGCACATCATCGAATCCCGCGCCGATCGCATCGACTTCAGCAACCGGCTGAACGAGGAGATCAACCAGGCCAAATACAACCGCGCCATGTACGGCCAGACCTACCAGCCGGAGTATCTGCAGAACAATCGCGCCAATATCGATAACGCCGTCAAACTGATAGACCAGGGCCAGGCGTTGGACTGGGACGCCCAAAGCCGCAAGGATCTGCAGCGTCTGGTGACGCTGATTGGGGAATATCAGCAACAGCAAAAAATCTTTGAGCAGGCGGTCTCGGCGAAAGACGCGGTGCGCCAGAGCTGGAACATGTCGGAAGTGCAGGCCAGCCTGAGCCAGGTGGAGCGCCAGCTCACCAACGGCGATCTGCAGTTGGCCTTCATTCAACTGAACCAGAAGCTGACCCAGGTGCGCTACGGCGCGCGCGGTCTGCTGCTGAGCCTGAACAAAGAAACCGAAGCGCCGCTGATGGCGGCCATCGACGACGCACGCGACGCGGCCAACGCCCTGAGCCGCCGGGTCAGCGACGCGCAGCGCCCGCAGCTGCAACCGCTGCTGGCCGCCCTGGACGATTACAAAAACCGCATCGCGGCCTACCTGCCGGCCTATGAGCACGAACAGCAGATCAGCCGGCAGCTCGGTGAACGCGCGCATGAGATCGGCACGCTGGTGAACGCCTTTATGCAGGACGAACTGGCGCAGACGCGCAGCAACATCAACCTGGCGCAGCTGCAGATGGGCATCACCACCCTGATCGCCATCATCGCCGGGATACTTATCGCCTGGCGTATCACGCTGCAGATCACCCGTCCGCTGCACAGCACGCTGGCGATGGCGGAACGCATCGCCAGCGGCGATCTGCGCCAGGCGCAGACCAGCACCCGCCGCGACGAGCTGGGACAACTGCTGAACGCGGTGGCGGCGATGAGCCAAAATCTGCGCACCATGATTGAGAAGATCCAGATGGGGGTCAGCCAGGTCTCCACCGCCTCCGCGGAAATCGCCGCCGGCAACACCGATCTCTCCTCCCGCACCGAACAGCAGGCGGCGGCGGTCGAAGAAACCGCGGCCAGCATGGAACAGCTGACCGCCACGGTGAAACAAAACGCCGACAATGCCCATCACGCCAATCAGCTGGCCACCGACGCTTCGCAGACCGCGCAACAGGGCGGCAAGCTGGTGGAGAACGTGGTCAGCACCATGCGCGATATCTCCAGCAGTTCGCAGCGTATCGCTGAAATTACCACCCTGATCAACGGTATTGCCTTCCAGACCAACATCCTGGCGCTCAACGCCGCGGTGGAAGCGGCGCGCGCCGGCGAACAGGGACGCGGCTTCTCGGTGGTCGCCAGCGAAGTGCGCAGCCTAGCGAGCCGCAGCGCCCAAGCGGCCAAGGAGATCGAAGGGCTGATCGCCGAGTCGGTCAGCCGGGTGAAAACCGGCACCGAACTGGTGGAAAGCACCGGCAACACCATGGAACAGATCGTCCGCTCGGTCACCCACGTGCGCGACATCATGGCTGAAATCGCCGCCGCCTCCGATGAGCAGACGCGCGGCATCGCCCAGATTGGCCAGGCGATCGTCGAGATGGATCACACCACCCAGCAGAACGCCGCGCTGGTGGAAGAGTCCGCCGCCGCCGCCGATTCGCTAGAAGAACAGGCCGACATGCTGCTGCAGAGCGTTTCGGTGTTCCGTTTGGCGGAGCAGACCGAACCCACCGCCGTGAAAACCGCCGCGCCGAAAGCGCCTGCCGTAAAAACCGCGGCCGCCAACGCCGCAGCGGAGGAGAACTGGACCACCTTCTGACGCCACGCCCCCGCCCGAGGATTTTCGGGCGGGTTGTTATGTCCCCCTGACACAACTCAGGCTATGCTGAGCCCTCGACGCGAGACACGGAGGCGCACATGCATCACCCAGACGTTTACATCGGCAATATTCAACCCTATGAAGGCGGGCGCCCCAGCGCCATCGCCAAACGCCAGGTGGATGGCGCCATCCGGCTCACGCCGCTCGGCCTGGAAGGCGACGAGCAAGCCGAGAAAAGCTACCACGGCGGGCCGGATCGCGCGCTGTGCCACTACCCGCGCGAGCATTATGCCCACTGGCGCGAACAGTTTCCGGCGCAGGCCGAGCAGTTTTGCGCCCCGGCCTTCGGCGAGAATATCTCCACCGAAGGACTGACCGAACACAATGTGTTTATGGGCGACATCTTCCGCTGGGGCGAAGCGCTGATCCAGGTCACCCAGCCGCGCTCGCCGTGCTTCAAGCTCAACTACCACTTCGCCATCGAGGATATTTCGGTGCTGATGCAGCAAAGCGGCCGCTGCGGCTGGCTGTATCGGGTGGTCTCGCCGGGTGCGGTCAGCGGCGATCGTCCGCTGGAGCTGGCGGCGCGCAACAGCGACGTGTCGGTGGCCGAAGCCATCGCCATCGCCTGGCACATGCCGTTCGACGCGGAACAATATCGCCGCCTGTTGGCGGTGGCCGGCCTCTCCGCCAGCTGGAGCAAGACCATGCTCACGCGGCTTGCCGAAGGGCGCCTCGAGGACTTCAACCGTCGCCTGCTCGGCCGTTGAAATCGCTGGCGGAAAAGATGAAAAACGTGCGCCGAATGCCGCGTTAACCCTCTTCTTCCGCCCATTACCCTAAATAATTGGAGTTGCATCACGGCGGCAAGAGCGGGAGTCCCCAGGAGCTTACTCAAGTAAGTGACTGGGGTGAGCGCTCGCAGTCAACACAGATGCAGCTTCAAGTATGACGGGTATATACTGTAGCCGCGTGTTTTTCAGCCAGGAGCCAGGTATATGACCACCCCGACCCATTCGATTCATCACGCCGCCGCCGAGGGCTATCAGGCCAACGCCGATCGCTATGTGAAAGGCCGGCCGGATTACCCGCCGGAAATCGCCGCCTGGCTGCGTGAGTCTATCGGCCTGCACGCCGGCATGACGGTCATCGATCTCGGCGCCGGTACCGGCAAGTTCACTCCGCGCCTGCTGGAAACCGGCGCGCAGGTGATCGCCGTCGAACCGGTGCCGCAAATGCTGGAAAAATTGTCGGCGGCGCTGCCGCAGGTGAAAACGCTGGCGGGCACCGCCGACGCGATCCCGCTACCGGACGAGTCGGTCGATGCCGTGGTGTGCGCCCAGTCCTTCCACTGGTTCGCCACGCCGCAGGCGCTGGCGGAAATCCAGCGTATTCTCAAGCCCGGCGGCAAACTCGGTCTGGTGTGGAACATGCGCGATGCGCGCGTCGGTTGGGTGCGTAAACTGAATCAGATCGTCGATAGCCACGAAGGCGATGCGCCGCGTTTCTATACCGGCGAATGGCGCAAATTCTTCCCGTTCAAAGGCTTTGAACCGCTGCAGGAGCAGGTGTTTATGCTGGGCCACCGCGGCGCGGTGGAGGACGTGATCTACAACCGGGTACGTTCAACCAGCTTTATCGCCGCACTGCCACAGGCGCAACAGGAGCAGGTTATCGATCGGTTGCGCCAGCTGGTGGCGGAAGAAGAGGAGTTGCAGGGCCAGGACACGGTCACCGTGCCCTATCAGACCAAGGCGTATTTCACCACCAAGGTCTGACGCCCGGGGGTTCAGAACGCTTTCTTGGCGTAACCGGTGACCGCTTTCAGGCCCATCTCGCGGCCCAGCGCGGTCATCGGGTGCACCACAATCAGCCCGCGCGCGCTTTTCTTCAGCGCGCCCATATCGGCTTGCTCTTTCTTGGTGATCTCGCGGCTGAACGGCAGCTTGCTCAGCTTCTGCGCTTCGGCGCTCAGCTTCTCGCCACGCACGTCTTTCAGGCGCTCGATCTCCGTCGCCAGTTTCTCTTTTTCTTTGGTGTGCTGCGCGATCAACTCAGGGTTGCCCTGTTGGATCACGGTGGCGTCTTTGTGGTTCAAGGCGTCCAGCAGGTCGCTCAGGCGCTTGATCTCTGCCTTTTCTTTCTCTTTCATGGTCTCTGGCCCGTTGTGCCCAAAATGGCACGCTAATCAATGATACCGGCATTGTAGCAAAAGGCGCGCGCCGTTACCCGTCCTGCGCAATACCGGGCGGCAGGCCGCTCATCTCGCAGGCCTTGGCGCCGAGCCGGGCCAACGCCTGGGTGTAGCGCGCGTTGAACGGGTAGCAGCAGGAGAGCCGCAGCGCGTTGCGGTAGCGCCCGCTGGGCGAATACAGGGTGCCCGGCGTCAAACAGATCTGCTCCTCCAACAGCTGATGGAACAGCGCCACGCTGTCCACGCCGGGAGGGAATTCGACCCAGAACACGAAGCCGCCCGCCGGCTGCGTGGCCAGCGTGCCGCGTGGGAAATGCCGGGCGATCAGCGCCCGCGCCTCGTCGACCTGCGCCGCATAGCGCTTGCGCAGGTTGCGCAAATGGTGATCGTAGCCTCCGCTCTCCAGGAAGGTCGCCAGCGTTTCCGACAGCAGCTGCGACTCGGACATCGACGACACCGCCTTCAGCTTGCGCAACGCCTCGTGAAAACGGCCGCCGCAGATCCAGCCGACGCGAAAATCCGGCGCCAGCGTTTTGGTGAAGCTGGAGCAAAACAGCACCCAGCCGTCGCGATCGAACGCCTTCACCGCCGGCGACAGCGCGCCGCCGAACTGGATCTCGGCATACAGCCCGTCTTCAATCAACGGCACCTGATGATCGTTCATCAGCCGCGCCAGCCGCTTTTTCGCCGCCAGCGGCATGGTACAGCCCAACGGGTTTTGCACCGTCGGCATGGCGATCACCGCGTTCAGCCGCTTCTCGTTCAATAGCAACTCGAGCGCGTCCAGCGACAGCCCCAGCTGCGGATCGGTGGGGATTTCCAGCGCTTTCAGCCCCAGGCTGGCCAGCAGCGGCAGCAGATAGAAATAGGTTGGCGACTCCAGCCCGACGCAGTCACCCGGTTTGGTGGTGACGCGCAGCGCCAGCTGCAGCGCCTCCATGCAGCCATGGGTCAGCACTACGTCGCCCGGCTCCAGCAACATGCCCAGCGTCATCGAGCGGCGGGCGATCTGCTGGCGCAGCCGTAGGCTGCCGGGCGGCAACGGATACTGCCCGATCAGATCCGGCTGGCGGCGCAGCTGAGAAGACAACATACGCCCCAGCTTGCCGCCGGGATAGAAGTCGCTGGTCTGCGGGCAGGCCAGCGCAATGTTAGTGAAGGCCGGATTCTGCTGGGCGGCGAATACCGTATCGATCAGCGCCAGCACGTCGTCCGCCGGCGGCTCGATGCGGCCGCTGGGCGCCGAGGCCATCTTCAGCGCCGGCAGCGTGCTGCGGACATAAAACCCCGACTGCGGTCGCGCTTCGATCAGCCCGCGATCCTCCAGCGTGCGGTAAGCCGACACCACGGTATTGATGCTGACGCGGTGCGTTTGCGCACAGCGCCGCACCGAAGGCAAGCGGTCACCGGGCAGCAGCGTGCCGCGTCGAATGGCCTCGGCCAACGTATCCGCCAGCTGCAGGTAGCGGGTATCCGGGGTTTCATCGAGCAAGGTCACAGTTTCTCTCCAGGTAATGGGTACAGTTTACATTTTGCACAACTGTAACCATGACAATATCCGATTTGTGGTTCTGTCACCATCCCATTGCAGCGATTATGCTGATCCTCTCGTTATCACCGTCATTTTCAAGGAACCTGCCATGCTGGACTCCGCCTTTGTCAGCTACGTCACCGTCATGTCGATCACCCCCGGCCCCAACAACCTGCTGCTGGCCTCGTCGGGCGTCAACTTCGGCCTGCGCCGCACCCTGCCGATGCTGTTTGGCATCTGTGTCGGTTGTGCGGTACAGCTGGCGATCATTATCCCGCTGCTGGCGCTGGCGTTGAGCTGGGCCGGCGTCATCCGCCTCCCGCTGGCGGTGATCGGCTGCGCCTATCTGCTGTGGCTGTCATGGAAGCTGTTTCAGGCGGCCTCGCCGGACGCCAAAGAGCAGGCGCAGCCGATGAGCCTGCTCAACGGTGCACTGTTTCAGGCGGTCAACCCCAAAGCCTGGCTGATGGTGATCAACGTGGCGATCCTGTTCACCCCGCGCGAAGGCGCCACCTTCGTCCATACGCTGTCGGTCATCGCCGGTTTCGCGCTGCTGAACCTGCCGTGCGTGCTGCTGTGGGCGGTGCTGGGCGACCGGTTGCGCAACGCGCTGCGAGTGACCTGGAAACTGCGCGCCTTCAACGGCGTGATGTCCGGACTGATGGCCGCCACCGCGCTATGGCTGTTGTTCGACGAGTGGCGCGCGGCCTTTGCTTAGCCGCGGCCGAGAGGAGAGAGTCGGGAAGGTTGTTTGGCGCCGATGCCGGCGATCAGATCGGTAATGGACAGCACCATGGTGGAGCGCACCATCTGCTGATAGCGCTGGCGCTGCATGGCGATCAGCGCTTCATCCGCCTCGCCCGGCTGCAGGAAGGTCGGCACCGGCGGCAGCGCGGCCACGCAGTGCAGCTCGCCGAACGGCCCGAGAATTTCGTCATCGACGAAGCGGTATTCCGACCCGTCGTGGTTCAGCTCTTCGCGCATCGCCATCAGCAGCTCGGCATCTTCATATTCGTGGCGGGAAATCACCCCCAGGCCGTACATCAGCTTCAGGCGCACCGACAGCTCCCCCAGCGGGCCGCTGCCGGACAATAGCGGTTCGACGGCATATTTCACCGCGTAGTCATCCTTGCGGAATACCTGCACCACCAGCACGTTGAGCGCTTCCGCCAGCAGCTCTACCGCTGCGATCAGGAAGCTGCGCACCGTTTTGCCCGCGTTCAGCTTTTCCAGAACCTGGTTTTCAAATGCCTGTGCTTCTTCCATCGTCGCTTTTCGAAAGGCGTGGGGAGGGCCGTCGATGCCGAACTCGGGTTGCAGGAGCGCAGCAAGCTGCGCTCGGGTGTTCATCATCACGATTCTACTTGTGCATGGCGTTATACACAGCAACGGCCTCTTCTACAACCTCGCTTTCCGCCGGCAGGCCGGAAATTTGCGCCAGCGCGGCTTTCGGCCCGAGCGTGTTCAGCAGTTCCGCCAACTCCAGCGCCTGCGGATCCTGTTCGCTGCGGTAGCTCATGGCGGCGGCGATGCCCTGGATCAGGTTGGCATGCGGCAGGCCGTATTCCAACGTGCCCAGCAGCGGTTTGATCAGGCGATCGCCGGCGCTCAGTTTGCGCAGCGGCTGACGGCCCACGCGCTCGACGTCGTCGTGCAGATACGGGTTTTCGAAGCGGCCGAGGATTTTGTTGATGTAGGCGGCGTGCTTGTCGGCGTCGAAGCCGTAGCGCTTGATCAGCACCGCGCCGCTCTCTTCCATCGCCCCTTTCACCACGCGGCGGATCGCCGGGTCGAGAATGGCGTCGCGAATGGTTTGCAGCCCGGCCTGTTGGCCGAGGTAGGCGGTGATGGCGTGACCGGTGTTGAGGGTGAACAGCTTGCGCTCGACGAACGCCATCAGGTTATCGGTCAACTCCATGCCGGCGATCGCCGGAGGCTGGCCTTTGAACTGGGTCTGATCGACGATCCATTCGCTGAAGGTTTCCACCGTCACTTCCAACGGGTCGTTGCTGTCCGCCGGCGGCACAATGCGATCGACCGCCGAATCGACGAAGCCGACATGCTGCTCAGCCCATGCCTGCTCATCCTGCGGCAGCGCGGCGAACACATGCTGTTTCAGCTGGCTGGTGCCGCGCACCATGTTCTCGCAGGCGATGATGTTCAGCGGTTGCACATTGCCCTGCTGATGACGCAGCACCAGCCCTTTGGCGATCGTGCCGGCGATTTTGGCGAGAATTTGCGGGCCAACGGCGGTGGTCACCAGATCCGCTTCGGCGATCAGCGCCACCGCCGCCTCACTGCCGCTGTTGACGGCGCTGACGTTGTTGACGCGCTCCACGCGTTCTTGCTCGCCCACCACGTGCACCGCGTAGCTTTTACGGCTGTTCAGCAGATCCAGCACCGTTTGATTGACGTCGGCGAAGGTCAGTTCAACCCCGGCGTCCGCCAGCAGCTTGCCGATAAAACCGCGGCCGATATTCCCTGCGCCAAAATGTAATGCTTTCATAACTCTACCTTCTTAATGTCGAAGGGTGCAGCAAGCTGCACCCTTTAAAATGATTCTGTTATCCAGCTTTTTTGCCGCCGAGCAGGTCCAGCACTTCCTGGACGCTGGTGGTATTCGCCAGCCGCTCAATCACGCTCTCGTCATCCAGCGCGTTGGTCAGGCTGGTGATCACCTGAATATGCTCGTTGTTGCGCGCGGCGATGCCGATCACCAGGCGAGCCACTTCATCCTCTTCATCGCCGAAGCGCACGCCCTGCGGGTACTGGCAGAACACCACGCCGGTGCGCAGCACCCGGTCTTTGGCCTCGATGGTGCCGTGCGGCACGGCGATCGACTCGCCCAGGTAGGTGGAGGTGAGCTTTTCGCGCTCCAGCATCGCCGGCACGTACTCCGCCTCGACGTAGCCGCCTTTCACCAGCTGCTCGCCGGCGAAACGGATCGCCTGCTCTTTGTCGCTAGCCTGCAGGTTGAGGAACACATTGCTTTCGCTCAGCTTGAACAGGTTCGGTTCCCCGGCTTCGAAGCTGTCGTCCAGCGCGCCCAGCACCTTCTGCTGGTTGTCGGTGGTTTTGTTGACCGCTACCAAACGGTCGACCAGATCGCTGTACAGCTTGCTGTCGAGGAAGTTGGTCAGCGAGATGTGCTGGGCCTGCGGCGCGTGGCGCATCGCGCGCTCGGTCAGATCGCGGTGCGTGATGACCAGATCCACATCGTCCGGCAGGCTGTTGATGGCGCTGTTAGTCACCGAGATGTTCTTCAGCCCGGCGTCCGCCACTTTCTTGCGCAACACCCCGGCGCCCATGGCGCTGGAACCCATGCCCGCATCGCAGGCGACGATGATTTTGCGCACGGTGCTCAGATCGCCGTCGACCGACGCTGGCGCCGCTGCGCCGCCTTTGGACTGCGATTTCATCTCTTGCATGCGGCGGGTCGCGGCTTCCAGATCGTCATCCTCTTTCACTTTGGAGGTTTTCAGCAGGAAAGCGGACACCACGAAGGAGACGGCAAAGGCTGCGCACACCGCCGCAATGTTGGCGAAGTAGGCGCCTTTCGGCGTCATCGCCAGCACCGCCAGGATCGAACCCGGGGAAGCTGGAGAAACCAGGCCGCCGTTCAGCATCGTCAGGGTGAATACGCCGGTCATGCCGCCCAGGATCACCGCCAGCAGCAGACGTGGATTCATCAGCACGTAAGGGAAGTAGATTTCGTGGATGCCGCCCAGGAAGTGAATGATCGCCGCACCGCCGGCGGATTGCTTGGCGCTGCCGCGGCCGAAGAACATGTAGGCCATCAGCACGCCCATGCCCGGGCCTGGGTTGGCTTCAATCAGGAAGAACACCGACTTGCCGGCTTCCGTGGCCTGCTGGATACCCAGCGGCGAGAAGATGCCGTGGTTGATGGCGTTGTTCAGGAACAGGATTTTCGCCGGTTCAACGAAGATGGACGCCAGTGGCAGCAGGTTGTTCTTCACCATCACGTGCACGCCCGCCGCCAGCAGCTTGGAGAGCACCTCCACCAGCGGCCCGATGCCCAGGAAGGCCAGGATCGCCAGCAGCATGCCGATGATGCCGGCGGAGAAGTTGTTCACCAGCATTTCAAAGCCGCTTTTGATCTTGCCGTCCACCCAGCGGTCGAAATGCTTGATAGCCCAGCCACCCAGCGGGCCGGCGATCATCGAGCCGAGGAACATCGGCATGTCGGCACCGACGATGACGCCCATGGTGGTGATGGCACCCACGACGCCGCCGCGATCGCCGCCCACCAGCCGCCCGCCGGTATAACCGATCAGCAGCGGCAGCAGGTAGGTGATCATCGGGCCGACCAGCTTGGCTAAGGTTTCATTCGGCAGCCAGCCGGTTGGAATGAATAGCGCGGTGATAATCCCCCAGGCGATAAAGGCGCCGATGTTGGGCATCACCATGTTGCTCAGGAAGCGGCCAAAGTTTTGCACTTTAACCTTGATGTCTGGTGAAAACATAAAACACACCCCTATTGTTACGCGCTGACAATAGAGCGCGTGATTATTGTTGTGACGATCCAGCCGTGTTGCCGCTGTATGCGAAACGGACTCTATCACGCTGTTTTTGTCACGCGAACTTCACGAATTTTTTGTGATACAAGTCACATACAACACCCCAACAAACCCTCATTTATAGTGATAAAGATCACATTTATGGCGTGTAAAAAAAGCACAGTGAGAAAAAAGTCGCCACAAAACCCCCAATAAAGTGACTATGATCACATTTTTAAATTGGCGTTTTGTTTTTGAATTGTGACATTAGTCACAATTTATTTTTAGCTGCAGCGCCGATCGCAACGCTCTGTTTGATCTTCCCTGTGAGCACTCATCCCGCCGGGAACTAGCGAAGTGATGAATGAAAGAAAACTACATTGCCTAATGAATGGATTAATTGAAGTGTAGTACAGAAGCCTGCGCAATAAACCAGCAAGCTATTGGAAACGCTGAGGGGAAATAAAACAGGCCGGCAATGCCGGCCTGTTTCGCGCCTGGACGCGTTATTATTGCGTCACGCTTTGAATGGTCTTCTGCGCATTCATCAGGTTCTGCTGTTTGGCCACCAGATTCGACATCATGGTGTTGTACTGCGCCACCTGCTGCGCGGTGCGGAACTGCACGCCGTTGTTGTTGAAGCTGACCTGATTGCCCTGGCTCTGCAGGAAATCGCCGACCTGCACCAGATCCTGCACAAAGCTGGCGGTGGTCGGGATCGCCGGCATCAAGGCGTTGGCCGGTGCGGTGACGATTTTGTCATAGGCCTGGTTGTACACCGCCTTCAGATCGTCAGGCTGTTTCAGCGCCGCGTGGGCAGTATCCGCCTGCGATTTGGCCGACTGGATCTGCTGGCCCAGCAGGTTCAACGCCCCGACCGATTGCTGCAGCGCATCGCGTTTGTTCAGATAGTCCTGCGCGGTGCGGATCTGGTTAATCTGATCCAACGCCGGGGTCAGGCTGGCGCCGACCGACTTGGACAGCTGCTGTGAAAAGCCGACCAAAATCGCGTAATCGCCGGCATAGTTGCCGAACTTCTGCTTCTGGTCTTCGCTCAGCGTGGGGATATTCGCCCCGCTGCGCATCACGGTATTCTGTAAGTAATCGATAAATGCTTTGCGCTGTTCCGGCTCTTTATCGCCGCAGGCGGTCAATTGCATGACCACCAACAATGCCAATACCGGTGCCAACCAACGCGCGAAACCTCTGCTCTGGATCCCTACCGCCATGTGACATAACTCCTGTTATAAACCTGCTTTTTCATTGGACTCCGCCCCTTTTTGCGCACTCCGTGCGCCTATAAGAATAGATCAACTGGCGGCGTTCCGATACGCGATTCCGTTTGCGGTGAACATTGTCTCGGCCGGAGGCGGTTGAACATCGTGCGCAAAACGCACTGAGGTTCATTGCCGTCGGCGACCGGACGCTTCAATTTCCCCAAGTCGCCCCCCAAGTCGCCCCCCAAGTCGCCAGGCGACCTTGCCTTCGCACCCAGGAAACGGAAATAAAAAAGGCGCCCGCAGGCGCCTTTTCACAGCAGAGAATCGCTTACTGCAGTACGGAGATATCCGCCACCTGCAGGAACAGTTCACGCAATTTGCTCAGCAGCGTCAGGCGGTTTACGCGCACTTCCGCATCGTCCGCCATTACCATCACGTTGTCGAAGAACGCATCCACCGGCTCACGCAGCGCGGCCAGTTCCACCAGCGCTTCCTGGTAGTTGCCCGCCGCGAAGTACGGCTGCAGCTTGTCGCGCAGCACCACCAGGTGAGTCGCCAGCTGGATTTCCGCCGCGTCCTTCAGCACCGAGGCGCGCACGCTGTCGTTCAGCGTTTCGGTAGACTTCGCCAGAATGTTGGAGACGCGTTTGTTAGCCGCAGCCAGCGCCGCCGCCTCGTCCAGCGTGCGGAAGTGGGATACCGCCTTGACGCGCGCGTCGAAGTCGGCCGGCTTGGTCGGACGGCGCGCCAACACCGCCTGAATGGTATCGACCGCGTGGCCTTCTTCCTGATACCAGGCGCGGAAGCGGCCCAGCATGAATTCCACCACCTCGTCGACTACCTTGGCATTGGTCAGCTTGCTGCCGTACAGGCGCACGGCCTCTTCGGTCAGTGTCTGCAGATCCAGCGGCAGGTTTTTCTCGACGATGATACGCAACACGCCCAGCGCGGCACGGCGCAGCGCAAACGGGTCTTTATCGCCCTTCGGATGCTGACCGATGCCGAAGATGCCGGCCAGGGTGTCCATCTTGTCGGCGATCGCCAGGGAACAGGCCACCAGCGACTGCGGCAGCGCATCGCCGGCGTAGCGCGGCTGATACTGCTCGTTCAGCGCAACGGCGACGTCTTCCGCCTCACCGTCGTGGCGCGCGTAGTGCATGCCCATCACGCCCTGGGTGTCGGTGAATTCGAACACCATGTTGGTCATCAGGTCGCACTTCGACAGCAGGCCCGCGCGGGTGGCGTGGTTGACGTCAGCGCCGATCTGGCCGGCAACCCAGCCCGCCAGCGCCTGAATGCGGTCGGTCTTGTCGCGCAGGGTGCCCAGCTGCTGTTGGAACAGCACGGTTTCCAGGCGCGGCAGGTTGTCTTCCAGACGCTTCTTGCGGTCGGTGTTGAAGAAGAACTCGGCGTCGGCCAGACGCGGACGCACCACCTTCTCGTTACCGGAGATGATCTGCTGCGGGTCTTTCGACTCGATGTTGGCTACGAAGATAAAGTTCGGCAGCAGTTTGCCCGCGGCGTCGTACACCGGGAAATACTTCTGGTCGCCCTTCATGGTGTACACCAGCGCTTCCGCCGGCACCGCCAGGAATTTCTCTTCGAATTTGGCGGTCAGCACCACCGGCCATTCCACCAGCGAAGCCACTTCTTCCAGCAGGCTTTCACTCAGATCGGCCTTGCCGCCAATCTTCTGCGCCGCCAGTTCGGCATCGCGCTTGATGAGGGCTTTACGCGCTTCGTAGTCGGCGACCACTTTGCCGCGCTCCAGCAGGATCTGCGGGTATTGGTCGGCATTGTCGAGGGTGAACTCGGCTTCGCCCATGAAGCGGTGGCCGCGCACGGTGCGCGCGGATTCGATGCCCAGCACGGTGCCTGGGATCAGATCGGCGCCCAGCAGCATCGTGACGGTGTGCACCGGACGCACGAACTGCACGTCGGAATCGCCCCAGCGCATCAGTTTCGGGATCGGCAGCTTGCCGAGCGCGGTGCTGACCATGCCGGCCAGCAGTTGTTGCGCCGACTGACCTTTGACGTGGGCGCGGTACATCAACCACTCGCCCTTGTCGGTCACCAGGCGTTCAGCCTGATCGACGGTGATGCCGCAGCCGCGCGCCCAGCCTTCGGCCGCTTTGCTCGGTTTACCTTCGGCGTCGAACGCCTGGGCGATCGCCGGGCCGCGTTTTTCAATTTCGCGATCGGCCTGTGCCGCGCTCAGGTTGGCCACTTTCAGCGCCAGGCGGCGCGGTGCGGCGAACCAGCTCACGTCACCGTGTTCCAGGCCGGCGTTGTCCAGCTCGGCGGTGAAGTTGGCGGCGAAAGATTCCGCCAGGGAACGAAGCGCCTTCGGCGGCAGCTCTTCCGTGCCGATTTCCACCAGGAAAGTCTGTTGAGTCATGGCTGCCTCTTAGTTCTCGTTCTTCTTGTTGCACATCGGGAAGCCCAGCGCTTCGCGGGAAGCGTAGTAGGCTTCGGCAACGGCTTTGGTCAGCGTGCGGATGCGCAGAATGTAGCGTTGGCGCTCGGTTACCGAAATCGCCTTGCGCGCGTCCAGCAGGTTAAAGGTATGGCCCGCCTTCAGGATGCGTTCGTAGGCCGGCAGCGGCAGCGGCTTTTCCAGCGCCAGCAGCGATTGAGCTTCTTTCTCGTACTGCTCGAAGCAGGAGAACAGGAAGTCGACGTCGGCGTATTCGAAGTTGTAGGTGGATTGCTCCACTTCGTTCTGGTGGAACACGTCGCCGTAGGTGGTGACGCCCAGCGGGCCGTTGCTCCACACCAGATCGTATACGCTGTCCACGCCCTGGATATACATCGCCAGACGCTCCAGACCATAGGTGATCTCGCCGGTTACCGGCTTGCACTCCAGGCCGCCGACCTGCTGGAAGTAGGTGAACTGCGTCACTTCCATGCCGTTCAGCCACACTTCCCAACCCAGGCCCCAGGCGCCAAGCGTCGGGTTTTCCCAGTTGTCTTCCACGAAGCGAATGTCGTGGATGGTCGGATCCAGACCCAGCTCTTTCAGCGAGCCCAGGTAGAGTTCCTGAATGTTGTCCGGCGATGGCTTAATCACCACCTGGAACTGGTAGTAGTGCTGCAGACGGTTCGGGTTTTCGCCGTAGCGGCCGTCGGTCGGGCGACGGGATGGCTGCACATAGGCGGTCGCCATCGGCTCCGGCCCCAGTGCGCGCAGGCACGTCATCGGGTGTGAGGTTCCCGCGCCGACTTCCATGTCCAATGGTTGAACGATGGTGCAGCCCTGGCGCGCCCAATAATCCTGCAGTGTCAGGATCAGGCCCTGGAAGGTCTTGGTATCAAACTTTTGCATGTTGAATTCGCACGCGATACAAGTGGATTTAGATGGAATGCGCCAGTATACCCTTTGACCGTAAGATATACAGCCAGAATCCGGCAACAAGTGCGAATCGGGGTGAGAAGCGCTGGATTTTCACGCGGCGGGCACCGAGGGAAGGACAACGCGCCGGCCGGTCGCCTCGCCGTCCAGAAAGACACACCCGGCAAAAACATTAGAGTATCTAAACAAAAATATCACTCGCCGCCGTTTAAATAGTCAATTAGCTGAACGCTATTTCTCCCCTCGCCGGTCAAATTCAGGCTGATTTCCGTGCGTGTATCTTTATATTTGCCACGAGATAAAGTTGCGACAATGTTATTTTTGTTAATTTTATCAACTAAAAAACTCCCCTCATCGAGAGATAATGTGATCAAGTGCCAGATTATTTCTTATTATCGTGAACAATAAGGCGATATCACGCGGCGTGCCGACGGTCGGGGCATGGGAGGAACGGCCAGGGATGAAAGACGGCGCTAACGGGCCACAGAAACAAATTGACAGTTAATCTTTGGTTATACAATAATAAATAAAATTTTCCCTGGTGTTGGCCAAGTGGCTACCTGATCCTTTCATAGGATCAGTTTTTTTTTGTATTTCCGCCAACGTCATTGCGGCCCGCATAATTCACCCCAGGCCGCCTTCCTCATAAATCCCTTATCAGACCTTATGACTATCCTGCGCCCTTGAGCGCGCCGATGGCCAATTCAAAAACGTGCGCTGACGCCGACGTTATACATAAACTGCTCGCCGCTGCTCAGCCCGCCGGTTTGCGAAACGGTGGCGAAGGCCGATACCCTGTCCGTCAACGGCATGTTGGCCCCCAGCGTGACATCCACCCAGTTTTTGTCCTGGCCCGCACTGTCGCGGGTAAACGAGGTTTGCGTCGATTTCAGGCCGCCGCCGGCGCGGTAGACGTCGTCGCCGAACTGATGCTGATAACTCACTTCCGCATAAGGGTTAAACACGCCGAATTGCGTATCCAGCCGCCAACCCAGCGCGCCGATCTGCGAGTGATAGGTTTGATCGTTGAAGCGCATGGCGGTGCTGTCATCGCCGTCTTCACCGTAGCCGGAAACGCGGCTGTAATCCCAGGCGAACTGCGCCACCGGCCCGGTGGTCAGGTAAGAGGCGATCGGGAAGTCATAACCGGCGGTCACGCGCGCGCCCCACTGCTTGCCGGTGGTCGACCCGGTTTCGGTACGCGTCAGCGGCCCCAGCCGCATGCTGCGGCGGATGTCGTCATAGTCCATCGTCGCATAGTGCAGATCGGCGTTGACCCAGCCCTGCTCGAATAGCGCCAGCGAACTGAAGGCTGACAGCAGCAGCCCGCGCGCCTTGTAATCAAAACGGCTGGAAGGATGCTGATCGTCGTTGGAACCGGCGATCAACGCACCGATCAACCAGCTGTCGGTCAGTTGATAGTCCACGCCGACGGTCAGGTTGTGGGTGGTGGCGTTGCCGTCCCCCGCCGCCCGATTATCGGCATAGTCGTAGTGCTGGCCGGCGTAGCCGCCGAACACGCCCAGCGAGCCCTGCGGGTTGTCGCCGTTGCGCAGCTGCTGGAAACGGCTGTCGAGCGTGGCGCGGCTGTCACGCGCCATCGCCGCCGTCGCCTGATTCAGCGCCACCACCTGCGCCGGGCCATCCAACACCGCCTGAATATAATCCGTAATCAGCAGGTGCGCCTGCGGGCTGGGGTGGAAATGGTCGGAGAACAGATAGGACTGGCCAGCGTCGAAGCCGGGCATGTCGGAACGGCAAACCGCCGAGGAAACGCCCGCCGGGCAAGCCATGCCGGCCGTGTTGGCGAAGCCGAACTGCGCCGGATTGGCGATCGCTTCGGCGAACAGCTTGTTGACGTCCACCCGCACGATATTGCCGCCCCCCTGCGCCAGCAGACGGTCTTCACTTTGATTATAGAAATCGGTCAGCTGAGCGGCCTGCGCGCTTAGGCTGTCATACGCCGCGATAAGCTGCGCGGCGATCGCCTGCTGCACCTGAGGAATGGCGCTGCCCTGCTTCGCCGCGGCGGCCAACGCCGCGTGGATCGCCTGCGTGCGCGAAGCGTTGTCCGGGGTAGCCACCGAATTGAGCGTGGCATAGGCCGCCTGGATCGCCGCCCCCTGTACCGGCGGCAGCGCCTGCTGAATGATCAGTTCCATCAGCTGCGGCGTGGAGCCGATGTTCGGCACCGTCGGCACGATCACCGTGCCGGCACCGGCGTTCAGCAGCGAATGCACCTGCGCGGCGGCGGCCGCGGCACTGTTATAGGCCACGCCGGGCGCGGTAGCGGCATTCAGCGCCGCCGCCGCCAAATCGTTACCGCCGATCCAGTGAATATACAAACCGTCGCCATCGGCCTGGCCGTTAACCCGATTCAGGTAGCGCTGCACCTGATCCTGGGTGTTGTCGACCGGGTTCAGGCCCGGCACCGCCACGGCGCCGCCGGCGGCGTAGTTTTCACCGCCGTTGTCCGAGGCCACCAGCGCCGCGCCGATGCGTTGCGCCAACGCTTCGTCGTACAGCAGATGCTGACTGCCGTCATAGGTGAACCGGCCGTTGTTGCCGGTATCGCTCAGGCTATCGCCAAAGACGTACAGTTGATCGTACGCCTGAGCCGGAAGGGTCATACTGCAAAGCAACGCCACTGCAAGCGCCGCCGGGCGGGGCATGCACGTTATTTTTAGAGGCATGAATCGACTCCTGAGAGCCTGCAAATGAAGGCAATGTCGTTTTTATCGTTGGCCGGTTTTCCACCGGCCATGTAGTAACTATTGTCGGCTTTTTCACCACGTCAAGCGGGCTGATGACAAAACAATCAGAGGCTTGCCAAGTTCGGCGCTTCGAGCGATGATTACTGTTCATAAACACAGCATAAGGACAGTCAGGATGGCAGACGAACGTTGCGGTTGGGTGACGGCCGATCCGTTGTATCTCGAGTATCACGACAAGGAATGGGGCGCGCCCACCACCGACGCGCGCGAGCTGTTTGAAATGCTGTGTCTGGAGGGGCAGCAGGCCGGCCTTTCCTGGATCACCGTCCTGAAAAAGCGCGAGAATTACCGGCGTGCTTTCCATGGTTTCGATCCGCAGCGGGTCGCCGCCATGACCGAGCAGGACGTGGAAAACCTGCTGCAGGACAGCGGCATCATCCGCCACCGCGGCAAGATAGAAGCCATCATCACCAACGCCAAAGCCTATCTGGCGATGGAGGCGTCCGGCGAGAATTTCGTTACCTTCATCTGGGACTTCGTCGGCGGCCGGCCGCAGCTCAACCGCTGGCAGGCGCTGAGCCAGGTGCCGGCTAAAACCGAGCAGTCCGACGCCATGTCCAAAGCGTTGAAAAAGCGCGGCTTCAAGTTTATCGGCTCCACGATCTGTTACGCCTTCATGCAGGCCAGCGGGCTGGTGAACGATCATCTCACGGGGTGCATGTGCTACCCAAAGCCACGGTGATCCGCCCCTGTGGCCCGGAGGATATCGAACGGCTGATGGCGCTGTGGCTGCCCAGCACCATCGCCGCCCATCCGTTCGTGGCGGAAAAATACTGGCATGAGAGCGCCGCACTGGTGCGGGAAAACTACCTGCCGCGCGCGCAAAGCTGGGCCTGCTGGCATAACGACGAGATCGTCGGCTTTATCAGCGTGCTGGACGAGCAGTTCATCGGCGCGCTGTTCGTCGATCGGGCGTATCACGGCCGCGGCGTCGCCCAGGCGCTGATGACGCACGTGCAGCAGCGCTACCGGGGGCTCAGCCTGGAGGTGTATCAGCAGAACCTGCGAGCCTGCGCGTTCTACCACAAGCACAGTTTTCAGGTGACGCAACGTCTGTTTAACGACGAAACCCAAGCCTATACGCTGATCATGAACTGGCCGGCAATCGAGAATTCAACCGGTTACGGTTAAAAAAGGCGCATTCGCGCCCTGGCGGCGCGCAATTAGGAATCCGCTGCATGGCGCCGCCCGGCGTTTTATCGCATAACTCCCCCAGCACTTACCCGCGCTCATCATTTGTCACGTTTTTCTCCGGAACTGCCGGCGAGCCAACGCGTCATAGTAGCGCGGTGATGCGGGCCCCACCTGCGTCGCCTACTTTTTGCGCCCCCGTGTTGGGCCGGCGCGTACAGAATTGATGCCATTAAGGACAAGAACATGAAAAAACGCATTGCAATTATTGCCGGCGCAGTGAGCGTCGCGCTCACGCTGTCGGCCTGTACCACCAACCCTTACACCGGCGAATCCGAAGTCGGTAAATCCGGCATCGGCGCGGGCCTCGGTGCCGCACTGGGCGCCGGCGTCGGCGTGCTGTCCTCTTCCAAGAAAGATCGCGGCAAGGGCGCGCTGATCGGCGCAGCGGCCGGTGCAGCCCTCGGCGGCGGCGCAGGCTATTACATGGACGTGCAGGAAGCCAAACTGCGCGACAAGATGAAAGGTACCGGCGTCAGCGTCACCCGCCAGGGCGACAACATCGTGCTGAACATGCCGAATAATGTGACCTTCGACAGCAGCAGCGCCACGCTCAAACCGGCGGGCGCCAACACCCTGACCGGCGTCGCCATGGTGCTGAAAGAGTATCCGAAAACCGCGGTCAACGTGGTCGGCTACACCGACAGCACCGGCTCCCGCTCGCTCAACATGAACCTGTCGCAGCAGCGCGCCGACGGCGTAGCCAGCGCGCTGATCACCCAGGGCGTGGCGGCGAACCGTATCCGCACCACCGGTGCCGGCCCGGACAACCCGATCGCCTCCAACAGCACCGCGGAAGGCAAGGCGCAAAACCGCCGCGTCGAGATCACCCTCAGCCCGCTGCAGTAATCCCGTGCGGGGCGCCACCGGTGCCCCGCCGCTTCCTCCCGACTTTCTCCTTATCCTTCAATATTCCCGCTCGCACATCGGGTATGGTAGTCTCCTTGGCAATTAACCGCAGGAGGGATCGGCTGTGAGCACAGGCAAGGCAACGCGCACCTCAGGACGCGCTACCATCAGCGATGTGGCCAGCATCGCCAAAACCGGCAAGACCAGCGTGTCGCGCTATCTGAATGGTGAACAGCACCTGCTTTCCGACGATCTCAAACAGCGCATCGAACAGGCTATCCAGCAGCTCGACTACCGGCCAAGCCAGATGGCGCGCAGCCTGAAGGGCGGCCAGACCCGCCTGATCGGCCTGATCCTCGCCGATATCACCAACCCCTATTCGGTGGACGTGATGCGCGGCATCGAGGCCGCCTGCCGTCAACACGGTTTTACCCTGCTGGTGTGTAACACCAACAACGAAGTCAATCAGGAACAGCACTACCTGCAGCTGCTCAGCAGTTACCGGGTAGAAGGCATCGTGGTCAACGCGGTCGGCATGCGCGAGGAAGCATTATCCACGCTGCAACAGTCGATGCTGCCCATGGTGCTGATCGATCGAAAAATCCCCGACTTCGCCTGCGACGTGGTGGGCCTGAACAACCGCGAAGCCGCCACCGTCGCCACCGAACACCTGCTGCAACAAGGTTTCGAAGCGATCCTGTTCCTCAGCGAGCCGCTCGGTACGGTTAATACCCGTCTCGAACGCCTGCACGCTTTCAGACATACCATGGCGCAGCACCCCGCGCTGTTGGCGGAGCAGGCCGAAACGCCGCTCAACGATCGGCAGAAGCTGGAGCAGGTGCTGAGCGATTTCAGCGGCCGCCATCGCGGCATGCGCAAAGCGGTGATCTCCGCCAACGGCGCCCTGACGCTGCAGGTAGCGCGCGCCATGCGTCGGCTCGGCATCCAGTGGGGCAACGACATCGGCCTGCTGGGCTTTGACGAGCTGGAGTGGGCGGAGCTGGCGGGCGTCGGCATCACCACGCTGAAACAACCTACCTACCAAATGGGACACGCGGCGCTGGAGCGGCTGGTGCAGCGCATTCAGGGCCTGGCCACCCCCAGCGGCGAGCAGATGTTCTCCGGCGAGCTGATCGTCCGCGGCTCCACCACCCGCTAATCCACCTTCTCCGGGGCCGTTGACCGCCCCGCCTCTATCTGCATCGGCTGTTTTTTGCTCAGCTTCGTGATTGCGATCATATTTTTACACTCTGTCGCTTTTCGCTGGAACCGGTTCCATTTAACGTACCGGTAACAGCAGCGGCGGCGACAATGCCGCCTCAGGAGTCAAAATGAAAACAGAAATCATCGTGGTCACCGGCGCCTACGGCACCGATACCGTCAAACAACACGGCGGCCAGCGCGCGCTGTTGCCCATCATCGCCGGCGCGGGCGCCGACGGAGTGGAGATCCGCCGCGAACTGTTCACCGCCGGTGAACTGGACAGCCTGCCGGCGCTGGCGCAAGAGATCGATCGCCAGCAGCTGTTCGCCGTCTATTCCGCCCCTGAGGCGCTGTTCACACCGCAACATACGCTGAACCCCAACCTGTCGGCGCTGCTGGCGGAAGCGCAGGCGCTGAACGCGCGCCAGCTGAAGCTCTCCCTCGGCCATTTCCGCCCCGGCTTTGATTTTACCGAGTTGAAAGTGGCTCTGGAACAACACCCGGTCAAGCTGGTGGTCGAGAACGACCAAACGCCGGACTGCGGCATTTTGTCGATGCTGAACGCCTTTTTCCACGCCGCGGAAGATAGCCACCTGCCGGTCAGCATGACCTTCGATATGGCCAACTGGCTGTGGGTGGGGCAAGACGCCTTCGCCGCCGCCGAACGCCTGGCCCGCCACGTCGGTTACGTGCACGTCAAAGCCGCCACCCAAGGCCCGCGCGGCTGGCGCGCCATCGCGCTGGACGAGACCGACGGCAGCTGGCGCGACCTGTTGGCCCGCCTGCCGCACGATGCGCCGCGCGGTATCGAATTCCCGTTGCAGGGCGATGACCTGGAAGCCGTCACCCGCCATTACGTCAATATCTTGCGTGCGGAGTAACCCCATGATGACAACGTTAACGGCAACGACGGCGCAGCAGGCGCCCCTGGATGTGGTCACGCTGGGTGAAGCCATGGCGATGTTCGTGGCGGCACAAACCGGCGATCTGGCGGAGGTGGAAACCTTCACCAAACGCATCGCCGGCGCCGAACTGAACGTGGCGATCGGCCTGGCGCGTCTGGGTATGAACGTCGGCTGGGTCAGCCGCGTCGGCAACGATTCGTTCGGGCGCTTCACCCTGCAGCAGTTGAAAAAAGAAGGCATCAATTACCGGCAGGTGACGGTCGACGGCCACTACCCCACCGGTTTTCAGGTGAAATCCAAAACCACCGATGGTACCGATCCCAGTGTGGAGTATTTCCGCAAGGGCTCGGCGGCCAGCCACCTGTCGATTGCCGATTTCAACCGCGAGTATTTCGGTTCCGCGCGCCACCTGCACCTGAGCGGCGTGGCGGCAGCGCTGTCCAGCGAGTCGCTGGCGCTGTGCCACCATGCGGCGCGCGAGATGCGTGCCATGGGTAAAACCATTTCGTTCGACCCCAATCTGCGCCCGGTGCTGTGGCCCAGCCGCGAGGTGATGATCGAACAGCTGAACCAGCTGGCGTTCGCCGCCGACTGGGTGCTACCGGGGCTGAAAGAGGGGCAGATCCTCACCGGCCAGTCGACGCCGGAAGGCATCGCCGATTTCTATCTGGAGCGCGGCGTGCAGGCGGTGATCATCAAAACCGGCCCGGACGGTGCCTGGTTTAAAACCGCCGCCGGCGACAAGGCGGCGGTGGCGGCGGTCAGGGTCGACAACGTGGTGGATACCGTCGGTGCCGGTGATGGCTTTGCCGTTGGCACCCTCAGTGCCCTGTTGGAAGGTAAAACGCTGATACAGGCGGTGCAGCGCGGCAATAAAATCGGCTCGCTGGCGATCCAGGCCATCGGCGACAGCGAAGGCCTGCCGACCCGTGCGGCGCTGGCCGAATAACAATAAAAAAAACGACTTCTCCGCATGACGTCAGCCTCTGGCCCTACAACCGGGACGCGTCGGGAGAGCATCTGCCCCTTCGTCTTTCACGCCCAGCGTGCCGGGCGAAGGGGATGCAACACCACTGAAGGATACTGAACATGAACAAAGCGACTGTCGCGGCCAAACGCTGGTGGTACATCATGCCCATCGTGTTTATCACCTACAGCCTGGCCTATCTCGATCGCGCCAACTTCAGCTTCGCCTCTGCCGCCGGCATCAATGAAGATCTCGGCATCACCAAAGGCATGGCCTCGCTGCTGGGCGCGCTGTTTTTCCTCGGTTATTTCTTCTTCCAAATTCCCGGCGCTATCTACGCCGAACGTCGCAGCGTCAAAAAACTGATCTTCTGGTGCCTGATCCTGTGGGGCGGCTGCGCCTCGTTGACCGGCGTGGTCAGCAATATTCCGATGCTGGCCGCCATCCGCTTTATCCTGGGTGTGGTGGAAGCGGCGGTGATGCCGGCGATGCTGATCTACATCAGTAACTGGTTCACCAAATCGGAGCGGTCACGCGCCAATACCTTCCTGATCCTCGGCAACCCGGTGACGGTGCTGTGGATGTCGGTGGTGTCCGGTTACCTGATCCACGCCTTCGGCTGGCGTGAAATGTTCATCATCGAGGGCATTCCGGCGGTTATCTGGGCATTCTGCTGGTGGGTGCTGGCGAAAGACAAACCGGCGCAGGCCGGCTGGCTGAGCGCCGATGAGAAACAGGCGCTGCAGCAGCAGCTGGACGAAGAGCAAAAAGGCATCAAGGCCGTGCGCAACTACGGCGAAGCCTTCCGCTCACGCAACGTGATCCTGCTGTGCGTGCAGTACTTCGCCTGGAGCATCGGCGTGTACGGCTTCGTGCTGTGGCTGCCTTCCATCCTGCGCAGCGGCATGCAGATGGGCATGGTGGAGGCCGGCTGGCTGTCGGCGGTGCCTTACCTGGCGGCAACCATCGCCATGATCGTGGTCTCCTGGGCGTCGGACAAAATGCAAAACCGCAAGCTGTTTGTCTGGCCGCTGCTGCTGATCGGCGCGCTGGCGTTCTTCGGTTCTTACGCCGTCGGCGCCAACCATTTCTGGATCTCCTACGGCCTGCTGGTGGTCGCCGGCGCCGCGATGTACGCCCCCTACGGGCCGTTCTTCGCCATCATTCCGGAAATGCTGCCGAAAAACGTTGCCGGGGGCGCCATGGCGCTGATCAACAGCATGGGCGCGCTGGGTTCGTTCTTCGGTTCGTGGTTCGTCGGCTATCTGAATGGCGCCACCGGCAGCCCGGCGGCTTCCTATATGTTCATGGCCATCGCACTGGTGGTGGCGGTGGTGCTGACGCTGATCGTCAAGCCCGCCCGCAACGAGATCCAGCCGCAATTGGCTTGATCCGGTTATACTTTTTATCTGTTAACCCAACCGGGGGGGCACCATGCCCCCTTTGGCCCAGCTGGAGTTCGTGATGAAGCCTTCTATCGTATTGTACAAAAGCCTGCCCGCCGACCTGCGTGAACGCTTGGAACAGCACTTCACCGTGCACGCCTTCAACGGCCTGCAGCCGGAGAACCGCGAGGAACTGCGCCAGGCGTTGCAGCAGGCCGAAGGGATCATCGGTTCCGGCGGTAAAATTGACGAAGCCTTCCTGCAGCAGGCGCCCAAACTGCGCGCGGCCTCGACCGTTTCCGTCGGCTACGACAACTTCGACGTCGAGGCGCTCAACGCCCATAACGTGCTGTTGATGCACACCCCGACGGTGCTGACCGAAACCGTCGCCGACACCATCATGAGCCTGGTGCTGGCGACGGCGCGCCGGGTGGTGGAAGTGGCGGAACGGGTCAAGGCCGGCGAATGGCGCGGCAGCATCGGGCCAGACTGGTTCGGCGTCGACGTGCACCACAAAACCATCGGTATCCTCGGCATGGGCCGCATCGGCCTGGCGCTGGCGCAGCGCGCGCACTTCGGCTTCGGCATGCCGGTGCTCTACAACGCCCGCCGCACGCACGAAGAGGCGGAGCAACGCTTCAACGCCCGTCGCTGCGATTTGGATACCCTGCTGGCCGAGTCGGATTTCGTTTGCATCACGTTGCCGCTGACCGAACAAACCTTCCATCTGATCGGCCGCGATCAGTTGGCGAAGATGAAGAAAAGCGGCATTCTGATCAACGCTGGCCGCGGACCGGTGGTGGATGAGCAGGCGCTGATCGAAGCGCTGCAAAACGGCGTGATCCACGCCGCGGGGTTGGATGTGTTCGAGAAAGAACCGCTGCCGGCCAACTCGCCGCTGCTCAGCATGCCGAACGTGGTGGCGTTGCCGCACATCGGCTCCGCCACCCATGAAACGCGCTACGGCATGGCCGCCTGCGCGGTGGATAATTTGATCGCCGCGTTGACCGGCACGGTGAAAGAAAACTGCGTCAACCCGCAGCTGTTGCGGAAATAACTCAGCGCGGCCGGTGGTCTGAGGATAACCGGCCGTGCTGCTCTTCCTGCTGCGGCGCGAACAGCGCCTGCAGCTGATGTTCTTCGGCGAAGTGCTGCAATTCGGCATCCTGAATTGCCTGAACGATCTCTTCTCGCCAGTTTTTGTCCGTCATCGCTAACCTCCTTTGATGTTCACCGTTTAATCTGCCGCAGCGCGCGCACAAAGCCAAGCCGAATCAATCCGAAAACGCTCCGCCCTTCCTCTCCTCCTCGAAAAACCCTCGCAGGGAGGAGGCCATTTTTCCGTCGTTTGCCACACTGGGCGCTACCCTGCGAGAAAAACGCTTCCTGCCGCGCGTAAGGAGAGCCATGAAACTGTTACCCCTGCCCTTATTGATGCTGCTGTCGCCTTCGGCGCTGGCCAGCTGGACACTGCCGGGTTTCCCGGCCCTCGACGAAACGGCCGCCGGGCTGTTCACCAGCCAGGCCACGCTGCCCAAAGGCCAGCTGCCGCTGCGCCTGTATCAGGATAACCACTGCTGGCAACCGGCGGAGGCGATAAAACTTAACCAGACGCTGTCGCTGCACCCGTGCGGCGCCAACCCGCCGGTCAGCTGGCGGCAGTTCCGCGCCGGCGACTATCAGGTGCGCGTCGATACGCGCAGCGGCACGCCGACGCTGCAGCTCAGCCTGAGCAGCGTGCCGGAAAGCGCCGCCGTTGCCGTCCGCAGCTGCCCGCGCTGGGACGGTAAGCCGGTCACGGTCGACGTCACCTCCACCTTCACCGAAGGCGAAACGCTGCGCGATTTCTATTCCGGCCAAACGGCACAGGTGAGCCAGGGAAAAATCACGCTGCAGCCCGCCCCCGCCAGCGGCGGCCTGTTGCTGCTGGAATCCGCCGCCACGGCGAAACCGGCGGCGTTCAGCTGGCATAACGCCACGGTCTACTTCGTGCTGACCGATCGCTTTGAGAACGGCAATCCGGCCAATGACCACAGCTACGGGCGCCGCAGCGACGGCCTGCAGGAAATAGGCACCTTTCACGGCGGCGATCTGGCCGGCCTGACGCAGAAGCTGGATTATCTGCAGCAGCTCGGCGTCAACGCCTTGTGGATCAGCTCGCCGCTGGAGCAGATCCACGGCTGGGTCGGCGGCGGCACCCAAGGCGATTTCCCGCATTACGCCTATCACGGCTATTACGCGCTGGACTGGACTCGCCTCGACGCCAACATGGGCACCGAACAGGAGCTGCGCACGCTGGTCGAGCAGGCGCATCGCCGCGGCATTCGCATTCTGTTCGACGTGGTGGTGAACCACGTCGGCTACGCCACGCTGGCGGATATGCAGACGTTCCACTTCGGCTCGCTGTATCTGCAAGGCGCAGAGGTGGAGAAAACCCTGGGGAAAAACTGGAGCGACTGGCGCCCCGGGCCAGGGCAAAACTGGCACAGCTTCAACGACTACATCAACTTCAGCGACAAGGCGGGCTGGCGCCCATGGTGGGGGAAAAATTGGATCCGCACCGACATCGGCGACTATGACGCACCGGGCTATGACGATCTGACGATGTCACTGGCCTTCCTGCCGGATATCAAAACCGAAGCGCCCGGCGCCAGCGGCCTGCCGCTGTTCTATCGCCACAAACCCGACACCGCCGCGCGCGACATGCCCGGCGCCACCACCCGCGATTACCTGACCGTCTGGCTCAGCCAGTGGGTGCGCGATTACGGCATCGACGGTTTTCGCGTCGATACCGCCAAGCACGTGGAAAAACCGACGCTGGCGCTGTTGAAACAGCGCGCCACGGCGGCATTGGCGGCATGGAAAGCGGAGCATCCGCAGCAGGCGTTGGATGATGCGCCGTTTTGGATGACTGGCGAGGCCTGGGGCCACGGGGTGATGAAAAGCGACTATTACCAAAACGGCTTCGACGCGATGATCAACTTCGATTTCCAGGACCAGGCGTCGCAGGCGCTGGGCTGCTTTGCTGACATCGATGCCACCTACCGGCAGATGGCCGAGCGGCTGCAGGATTTCAACGTGCTGAGCTATCTCTCTTCACACGACACCCGGCTGTTCTTCGCCAGCGACGCCAAAGGCTCGCTGCCTCGCCAACAGCGGGCGGCGAACCTGCTGTTGCTGGCGCCGGGCGCGGTGCAGATTTACTACGGCGATGAAAGCGGCCGCCCGCTCGGCCCAACCGGTTCCGATCCGCTGCAGGGTACCCGCTCCGACATGAACTGGCGTGAGCTACAGGGGGAAAAAGCCCCGCTGCTGGCCCACTGGCAACGGTTGGGGCAGTTCCGCGCTCGCCACCCGGCGATCGGCGGCGGCGTGCAAACCCCGCAGGCGCACGCCGCCTATTATGCCTTCAGCCGCCGGCTCGGCGACGATAAGGTGATGGTGGTGTGGGCCGGCGAACGGTCACAATAATCCAGCGTAATATGCTGCTAATCGGCCAATGAGCGAAGTTTGTGCCCATTGGCCGATTTGTCGGCCGCATTGCAGCGGGATTTGTCTGGCGGTATGGTGGGTGATTACCTGCTAAGAAACAGTACTGCTGCACCTATGACTTTCTCACTTTTCGGCGAAAAATTTACCCGTTATGCGGGCATTACCCGTTTGATGGACGACCTGAACGAAGGCCTGCGCACCCCCGGTGCCATCATGCTCGGCGGCGGCAATCCGGCGCAGATCCCAGAGATGGAAGCCTACTTCACACAGCTGTGCCAGGAGATGCTCGACCAGGGCAAACTGACCGAGGCGCTGTGCAACTACGACGGCCCGCAAGGCAAGGACGCGCTGCTGAAAGCGCTGGCCAATCTGCTGCGCGACGAGCTCGGCTGGGAGATTTCGCCACAGAATATTGCACTGACTAACGGCAGCCAAAGCGCGTTTTTCTACTTGTTCAACATGTTCGCCGGCCGCTACGCCGACGGTTCGCGCCGCCGCGTGCTGTTCCCATTGGCGCCGGAATATATCGGCTATGCCGACGCCGGGCTGGACGAAGGGCTGTTCGTCTCCGCCAAACCGAACATCGAGCTGCTGCCGGACGGCCAGTTCAAGTATCACGTCGATTTCGAACATCTCACCATCGGCGATGACATCGGCATGATCTGCGTTTCACGGCCGACCAACCCGACCGGCAACGTGATCACCGACGAAGAGCTGATGAAGCTCGACCTGCTGGCGCAGCAGCGTGATATTCCGCTGGTGATCGACAACGCCTACGGCGTGCCGTTCCCCGGCATCATCTTCAGCGACGCCACGCCGCTGTGGAACCCGAACACCATCCTGTGCATGAGCCTGTCCAAGCTCGGCCTGCCGGGCTCGCGCTGCGGCATCGTGATCGCCGACGAGAAGGTGATCACCGCGCTAACCAACATGAACGGCATCATCAGCCTGTCGCCAGGCAGCATGGGGCCGGCGATGGCGACGGAAATGATCGCGCGCGGCGATCTGCTGCGCCTGTCGAACGAGGTCATTCGCCCGTTCTACAAACAGCGCGTCGAGCACACCATCGAGATTATTCGCCGCTACCTGTCGCCGGAGCGCTGCCTGATCCACAAACCGGAAGGGGCTATCTTCCTCTGGCTGTGGTTCAAGGATCTGCCGATCACCACCGAAGTGCTGTATCAGCGCCTGAAAAAGCGCGGCGTGCTGATGGTGCCGGGCCACTACTTCTTCCCGGGGTTGGAGCATGAATGGCCGCATACCCACCAGTGCATGCGCATGAACTACGTGCCCGATCCGGAGAAAATCGAGCGCGGCGTGGCTATTCTGGCGGAAGAGATCGAGCGCGCACATCAGAAAGGCTAACGCCGACTGATTGAAAATTGACCGACAAAGATATACGATGCATATATCGTATATCTTTTTTTGGAGGGCCAACGATGACTCGCATCGTGATCGATTTACCTGAAGAAGACCTGCGGCAGCTCGATAATCTGAAAAATATCCGCCACGTTCCGCGGGCCGAGATCATTCGTCAAGCAGTCTCCCGCTATCTGACGGAGAACCACGTGGAAGATCCCAGCAACGCTTTCGGGCTCTGGTCCGGGGCGATGGGAGATGGCGTGGAGTACGAAAATCGTCAGCGCGAGGAGTGGGAATAATGGTGGCTCAACGGGCGTTATTCGACACCAATATCCTGATCGATTATCTCAACGGCATTCCTCAAGCCAGGGACGTTCTGGTCGAGTATCACATCAATCCGGCCATCAGCGCCATCACCTGGATGGAAGTGATGGTAGGTGCTAAAAAACAGGGTCCGGCACTGGAGCTGAAAACACGTCAGTTTTTAGGGCAATTTCTGCTGCTGCCTATTACCGATGAAGTCGCTGAACGCGCCGTAGAACTGCGCCACTCACAGCATGTGAAACTGCCAGACGCCATTATCTGGGCCACAGCGCAGGTGGGATTCCGGATGCTCATCTCCCGCAACCCCAAAGATTTCGGCACTGACAATGGCGTGTTGATGCCTTATCGGCTGTAGACGATCCGCACTACAGCGTCCAGAACAGCACCGCCAGCAGCTGCGGCGACATGATGCGCAGGAACATCGCCAACGGATACACAGTGGCGTAAGACAGCGCGGCGGCGCCGCTGGTGGGATGCAGACCGTTGGCGAAGGCCAGCGCCGGCGGATCGGTCATCGATCCCGCCAGCATGCCGGACAGCGTCAGGTAGTTCATCTTGCCCACCGTGCGTGCCAGAATACCGACGCTCAGCAGCGGAATGGCGGTGATTAACGCGCCATAACCAATCCATGTCAGCCCCTCGCCGTGCAGCAACGTATCGATAAAATTGCCGCCCGATTTCAAACCGACCACCGCCAGAAACAGCACGATGCCCAGTTCGCGCAGCGCCAGGTTGGCGCTCGGCGGCATAAACCAATACAGCTTGCCGAGACTGCCGATGCGCCCCAGGATCAGCGCCGCCACCAACGGCCCGCCAGCCAGCCCCAGCCGCAATGCCGCCGGAAAGCCGGGCACGAACAGCGGAATGGAGCCCAGCAGCACCCCGAGACCGATGCCGATAAAGACCGGCAGCATCTGCACCTGCTGCAGTTTTTGTTGGGCGTTGCCGACGATTGCCGTCACCGCGTCGATGGCCTCCGGCCGGCCGACCAGGTTGAGAATGTCGCCAAACTGCAGCGTCACGTTGCTGCCGGCCACCAGCTCGACGCCGGCGCGGTTGAGGCGTGAAATTACCACGTCATACTTCTGCTTCAGGTTCAGATCGCGGATTTTCTTGCCCAGCACCTGCTCGTTGGTCACCACTGCCCTCACCACCTGCAGCGCGGTGCCGCGCGTCGACAGCGAGGCGTCCACCTCTTCGCCTATCACCAGCCGGGCGTTCTCCAGATCTTCACGCTTGCCCACCAGATGCAGGTAGTCGCCAAGTTCCAGCCGCTCGTGCGGCGCCGGCACCATCAGCAGCTCTCCGCGCTTGAGGCGCGAACAGACGATCGCTTCACCGTTGAGCAACGGCACCTGCTTAATCGCCATGCCCTGCAGGTTGGGATTGCGCACCGCCACGTTGATGGCGTGCAGCAGCTCACGCTGATTGCCCAGGCTGTTTTCAAACGCCTGCGCCTCGCGCTCGATGTTGATGCGGAAAACCAATCGGATCAGCCACATCACCAGCAAGATGCCGCAAATGCCGAACGGGTAGGCCATGGCGTAGCCCATCCCCATGCCGTCCACCAACGCCGGATCGGAACCGAGATCGGTCAGGATTTGTTGACCGGCGCCCAGCGCCGGGGTGTTGGTGACCGCGCCGGAGAACACGCCGAGGATGATCGGCAGCGGCACGTCGAACAGCTTGTGCACCGCCGCCGCCACTGCGCCGCCGGTCAGTACCAGCAGCACCGCGAAGGCGTTGAGGCGCAGACCAGAGACGCGCAGCGAAGAGAAGAAACCGGGACCGACCTGGATGCCGATGGTGTAAACGAACAGGATCAGGCCAAACTCCTGGATAAAGTGCAGCATGTCACCATTCAGGCTGATTTGCCCGCTCTGGGCAAAGTGGCCGACCAGAATGCCGCCGAACAGCACGCCGCCGATGCCCAGCCCGACGCCGTACAGTTTCCAGTTCCCCATCCACAGCCCAATGACGGCCGCCAGCGCCAACATGCTGACGGTCAGGGCGATATCGCTCATAGGTCACATCCTTGCCAAAGTTGAACATGGGATTTGCGGACAAAGACACACAATTAACAAGGATTATGGCATCGGGCAGACGGGGGGACTGTGGCGTGCGCCACATAACGCAACGGGGGAGATCCGTCTGGATCTCCCCCGCATGATGATGACCGTTTTTCAGTCGGTTATTTGGCTTCCAGCTCCGGCGTCGCACCGATGGCGATGCGCTGCGGCTGTAAGGCTTCCGGCACCTGACGCACCAGATCGATGTGCAGCAGGCCATTTTCAAATTTGGCCTCGGACACCTGCAGATGTTCCGCCAGGGTAAAGGTCAACTGGAACTCTTTGCACACCAGCCCCTGATGCAGGTACTCGACCTGTTTTTCCGGCGGCGTGGGTTTACCGCTGACGGTCAGCCGCGGCCCTTCCACTTCGATATTCAGTTCGCTCTGCCGGAAACCGGCCAGCGCCAGAGAAATACGGTAGTGATTGTCATCGCTTTTCTCGATGTTATACGGCGGGAACCCCTGGGGTTCCTGGCCGCCCATTGAACTGGCCAATTTATCAAAACCAATCCATTGACGCAGAAGCGGGGATAGATCGTAATTACGCATAGGAACAACTCCTTTCATTAAGCGAGATGTGTTTATTCAGCCCCCTGACGGCAGGCGGATTGTTACTGCATATTTGCCGACAGCGTTCCTGCCGGCGAAAAGGGAATTATTTAATTTCGATACGGCGCGGTTTTAATGTTTCCGGCACGATGCGCTGCATATCGATATACAGCAGGCCGTTTTCCAGTTTGGCGCCTTTAATTTGAATATGTTCAGCCAGCTGGAATTTACGCTCGAAATTACGCTCAGCGATGCCCTGATATAAATAGGTTTTTTCTGCCGGTTCGTTATTGTGCGCACCGCGCACGATCAGCAGATTATCTTGCGTGGTGATCTCCAGCTCCTGCTCGGCAAACCCGGCTACTGCAATGGCGATGCGATAATGGTTTTCGTCCACCAGCTCGACATTATAAGGAGGATAACCGCCGTTGCCCTGGCTCTGGCCGGCCTCCAGCGCGTTGAACAGGCGATCGAAACCAATGGCGGAACGGTATAGTGGAGAAAGATCGAAATTACGCATAAAACAGCCTCCTAAGGCACTTCAGCGAGGTTGAAATAAATACGCCTTCCATTCTGGACAGGCTAATTAAGCCAGAATTCCCTTACGGCAAATTCTCAATCCGGCTCTGATGATAAAATGGGGGTTGATTTCATCAATTCAACGGGCGAGGATCAAAAAAAGCGCTTTTCGGTTAGGTGAAAGTTTTTTTACCACTTACACTAAAGTGAGAGAGCCGCCACAGAGCGGGATTTTGCTTCTTTTAAAGCAGCAACAGGATGTTATAAATCAGCTTAATTTAGGGGCACAGCAACCCTGCAGGATGGATTAATGACGACGATGAAAGCGATAGCGACGGGCTGCATGTTGTTGGCGACCAGCGGTTGCTCCAGCGTGATGAGCCATACCGGCCCGAATCAGGGTTACTATCCCGGCACCCGCGCCAGCGTGGACATGCTGAAGGACGACAACACCAGCTGGGCGATGATGCCGCTGGTGGCGCTGGATCTGCCGTTCTCCGCAGTGATGGATACCGTGCTGCTGCCTTACGACTATCTGCGTTCAGGCAATGACGCCACCGCAGACTCGCCAAAAGCGCGCATCCTGCGCAGCGAGCAACAGAATCTGGCGGCAACCGGCAACCCCGGCGAGGGCAACGACAGCACCGCCACACACTAATCACGCACGCAGCGGGCCATCAGGCCCGCCTTACGCCTCAACCACAAAGATCTGGTTGAATCCGGCAATCTCGCGCATAAATGCCACTTTCTTGCCATCCGGCGAAAACACCACGGCATCCCCCGACGGCGGCTGCACGCTGCGCTGCGTTAAACGCTGCAGGCGGCCGCTGGCGACCTCACACAGCATCACGCTGTTGTCACACACCAGGGCTATCGTCCCGCCCTGCGGGTGCCAGCTGAACGCCGACTGGATGTCATGCTCGCCGCGGCTGACCTGGCACGGCTCACCGCCGTTCGGCGACACCGTCCACAGTTGCACCACGCCGCCGTCATCCTTCATCAGAAAAGCTATCTGGCTGCCGTCCGGCGAGCTGCGCAGCCAATGGCGCGGCGCACCGACCACGCCCGGAAAACGGCGTTCACCGGTAAAGGTCACCCGCCGCTGCCTGACGCCAAGCGGCGGCGCGGGCAGCTCGCTTTCCGTCCCCTGCAGCGGCACCGCGCCGGCCCTGGCGTAGTCGGCGTCGTTCTCCGGCAGATCGACGATAAACACCTCCGGCAGTTTCTCGCCGGCGGCGGACAACGTATCGCCAATGAACGCCAGCGCCCAGCGCTGTCGGCTGCCGTCGGCCTTACGGTAGCCTTCGCGGCCAATCCAGCCTTCTTCGTAGGCGCGATTGATCTGATCGCTGCCCGGCTGCGGCTGCGGCACGGTCTCGCTGACCAATACGCAATAGTGGCTGCCGTCATATTCACGGGGATGCTGTTTCGGCGGATTGACCCCGTGCAGCGGCACAGCCACGCCGACGTTGCGCAGATCGCGCGCCGGATCGCATTCATGCATCACGTGATCGTTGTAGGTAAAGCTGAGGCGGCTGCCGTCCGGGCTGAAAACGTGCACATGGCTGCCGCCGCGCAGCGCACCGGGCGTGTAGGGCGCCGTGATATCCAGCGCGTCGAGGGTAATGGCCAACTCGCGATCCGGTTCGCTGACGATCACCCCGCGGCGGTGGTGAAAATCATACTGCCAGGCGCTGTCCGGATGTTCCGGGCCGTGGATGAAGACGTAGCGCGCCGGCGCATCGGGGCTGACCGTAACCACGCCGACGTGGGCACCGTGCTGGGCGCGATAAACCACCTCCACCGCGCCGCTGGTGATGTTGACCCGCTCGATGCTAAGGCCGGTGAAAGAGGCGCCGCGCGGGCGCACGTCATAAGCCAGCCATTGGCTATCCGGCGTCCAGACGTTGATATTGGTTAACTGATGCCCGCGTGGGTCGAAAGTCAGTTGTTTTTCCCGATGGCTCATGGCGGCTCTCCTGCGCATGCTGGCACTGAACGGCCATCTTACCGGATCGGCGGCAGCGTTTCATATGGCCAGCGAGAGGCGCCCGGGGGCATTTTGGCGCAATTATTTTTCAGCGTCTTATCATTTAAGCCGCTCGGCGGCGCCGGCAGGAAATAAACGCCCGGGTAGGCGGCCGTATTCCAGGCAGCGAAACTCAGCGGTGCCCATGCCGTATAGGCAGATGCCGCGAGCGCTATTTTTTCATTCTCATTTACTTGATCAAAATAATTCAGCGGCAGCGCCTTTCTTAACGCAAATAAATAAAAAATCGTGTCGCTAAACGACAGGTTAATGATTACTTTCACCGCCAACCCGATGCTCTTCTCCGGCCATTGCCGTTTGCTGGCCGGCTTACCCGCCGGTCGGATGGCAGGGTTTACAATCAATACAAAAAAGTACAATATGGATTTTTAAGTCCAAAATATTCTGGAGCCGGTATGAATCCCCTCTTCGATGCCATTGTTTCTGCCCATCAGCAACTGCGCCCTCAGGTTCGGGTCACGCCATTGGAACGCAGCGTACTGCTTTCTCAGCAATTGGGCTGCGAGCTGTATTTGAAATGCGATCATCTGCAGCACACCGGCTCCTTTAAATTTCGCGGCGCCAGCAACAAGCTGCGGCTGCTGGATAACGAGCAACGCCGGCGCGGCGTGATCGCCGCCTCAACCGGCAACCACGGCCAAGCGGTCGCCCTGGCGGGGTACCTGATGGGGGTTGGCGTCACGGTTTATGCGCCAGAGACGGCCGCGAGCATCAAGCTCGACACCATTCGTGCACTGGGCGGCACCGTGGAATTGGTGCCGGGCGATGCGCTGAACGCCGAACTGGCGGGGGAACAGGCCGCACGCGAACAGGGAAAAACCTATATCTCGCCGTATAACGACGAGCAGGTGATCGCCGGCCAGGGCACCTGCGGCATGGAGCTGGTTGAACAACTCACCGATCTGGACGCGGTGTTCGTGGCGGTCGGCGGCGGGGGTTATATCGCCGGCATCGGCACCGTTCTGCGGCAACTGTCGCCGAACACGCAGCTTATCGCCTGCTGGCCGGAAAACGCCACCAGCCTGTACAGCGCGTTGGAAGCGGGCCATATCTTCCCGGTGGAAGAGCAAGAAACCCTGTCCGACGGCACCGCCGGCGGCGTCGAGCCGGGCGCCGTGACCTTTCCGCTGTGCCAACAGCTGATCGACCGCAAAGTGCTGGTTAGCGAGGCAGAGATCAAACACGCGATGCGCCGGATAGCCGCCAGCGATCGCTGGATTATCGAAGGCGCGGCCGGCGTGGCGCTGGCGGCGGCGATCAAACTGGCGCCGGAATACCAGGGTAAAAAGGTGGCGGTGGTACTGTGCGGCAAGAACATCGTGCTGGAGAAATACCTCAAGGCCATCGCCGATGCACATCCTTAATCGGCAGCAAATCCTCGCCGCGTTCGACGCCGAGACCATAACGCCGCTGCTGAAGCAGGGTTTTATCGCCTACTCGCAACAGCGAGTGCAACAACCGCCGGTGCAGCATTTCCTGTTCGAGCGTGCCGCCGGCGACTGCTGCATCAAGTCCGCCTGGCTGGAAGGTGACGAACTGTTCGTGGTCAAGATCTCCGCCGGTTTCTATCGCAACGCCGAACACGGCCTGCCGAGCAATCAGGGGCTGGTGATGGCGTTCTCCGCCCAGACCGGCGAACCGCAGGCGCTGCTGCAGGATGAAGGTTGGCTGACCGCGTTGCGCACCGCCCTGGCCGGCCGCATCGCCGCCGAGCTGTGCGCACCGCCGCATATTCAGGCGATCGGCATGGTCGGCACGGGTCTGCAGGCGCGGCTGCAGCTGCAATGCCTGAAACCGGTGACCGATTGCCGAGACGTATGGGTGTGGGGACGAGACGAACAGGCGCTGGCGGCGTATCGGCGCGATGCCGAAGCCGAGGGTTTTCGGGTGCGGGTTACGCAGAATGCGGCGGAACTGGCAGCGCACTGTCGGCTGATCGTGACCACCACGCCCAGCCGCGAACCGATATTGCAGGCGGCGGATATTCGGCCCGGCACGCACATCACCGCCGTGGGCGCCGACGCGCCCGGCAAACAGGAACTGGCGACCGATTTGGTGGCCAACGCAGACGCGCTGCTGGTCGATGCCCTGACGCAGTGCGCGGACTATGGTGAGATCGCGACGGCTTATCGGCAAAACAGGCTGATTTCAACGCCAATCGTCGAAATGGGCGCCGTCTTGGCGCAGGGAGGGCGGGTACGACGCGAGCCGCAGCACATCACCATCGCCGATCTCACCGGCTTGGCGATTCAGGATCTGCAGATCGCCAAAGGGGTGTTGGCGAAAGTATAAAGGGGCGCCGCAGCGCCCACGCGTTATCAGGCGTTGAGCACGAACTTCTCGATAGCGCGCGCCACGCCGTCCTCTGTATTGGCGCTGGTGACAAACTGCGCCACCGCTTTCAGTTCGGGAATGGCGTTGCCCATCGCTACGCCGACGCCGGCATATTCGATCATCGCCGTATCGTTGGCCTGATCCCCCAGCGTCATGATGTTTTCCCGCGCCACGCCCAAATGCTCGGCCAGCATTCTCACCCCGGCGCCCTTATCGACGTTCTTGTGCAGGATCTCGAGGAAATAAGGCGCGCTTTTCAGGATGGTATAACGCTCGCGCGTTTCCGCCGGGATGCGCGCGATAGCGCGGTCCAACAGCTCCGGCTCGTCGATCATCATCACTTTAGGGAAACGCATCTGGCGATCCATCTCTTCCACGCTGCGGTATTTCAGCGGAATACCGGTCATTTCCGCCTCGTGTATGGTGTACTTGCCGATATCCTTGTTCGGGGTATACAGGGTATCGAAATCAAACGCCTGGTAGTGAACGCCGAACTCGCGCGCCATCTGCTCAAAGTGCAGATAATCCTCAAAGCCCAGCGTTTCTTGCAGAATGCAGGCGCCGTCAACCGCACGCAGCACCAGCGCGCCGTTATAGGTGATACAGAAATCGCCGGGGCCCTGAATGTCCAACTGGCGCAGATAATCCTGCACGCCGACATAAGGCCGCCCGGTGGCCAACACCACGTGCACCCCTTTGCGCCGCGCCGCCGCGATAGCCTGCTTTACCGCCGGCGTGATTTGGTGCTGCGGATCCAGCAACGTGCCGTCCATGTCGATCGCAATCAGTTCAATAGCCATTCAACGCTTCTCCCAGTGGTTTTTTCCCATGCTAACGCGTTTCAGCCTCGGCTGTCAGCGCCAAAAAAGGCGCAAAAAAAATCCGCGCGGGTCGCCCGGCGCGGATTTTCACAGCCATTAACGCATCAGATATCGATGTTCGCCGCTTTCAGGGCGTTTTCTTCGATAAAGGCGCGGCGCGGTTCAACCGCATCGCCCATCAGCGTGGTGAACAGCTGATCGGCAGCGATGGCATCCTTGACGGTCACGCGCAGCATACGGCGGCTTTCAGGATCCATGGTGGTTTCCCACAGCTGCTCCGGGTTCATCTCGCCCAGACCTTTATAACGCTGCACCGACAGGCCGCGGCGCGACTCTTTCACCAGCCACTCCAACGCCTGCTCGAAGCTGTCTACCGGCTGACGGCGTTCGCCGCGCTCGATGAACGCGCCCTCTTCGACCAGCCCGCGCAGCTTCTCGCCCAGCTGACAGATCTTGCGGTATTCGCCGCCGTGGATGAAGTCGAAGTCCAGCTTATAGTCGGTATCCACGCCGTGGGTGCGGATGCGCAGCGCCGGCTCGAACATCTGGCGCTCGCGGTTCTCGAAGATAACGAAGTCATAGCTGCTGCCGTGCTGCTCTTTGTCGTTCAGCGCCTGCACCAGCGAAGCAATCCAGGTTTTCACCTTGGCTTCATCGCTGAGATCGCCTTCGTTCAGCGTCGGCTGATAGATCAGGCTGTTCAGCAGCGCGCGCGGGTAGCGGCGCTCCATGCGGCCGATCAGCTTCTGCACGCCATAGTGCTCAGCCACCAGTTTTTCCAGCTGTTCGCCACCCAGCGCCGGTGCGCTGGCATTGGTGTGCAGCGTAGCGCCGTCCATCGCAATAGCGATCTGGTACTGATCCATCGCCTCGTCATCTTTGATGTACTGCTCTTGCTTACCTTTCTTCACCTTGTACAGCGGCGGCTGTGCGATGAACACGTGGCCACGCTCGATGATTTCCGGCATCTGGCGATAGAAGAAGGTCAACAGCAGCGTACGGATGTGCGAACCGTCGACGTCGGCATCGGTCATGATAATGATGCTGTGATAACGCAGCTTGTCCGGGCTGTACTCGTCGCGGCCGATGCCGCAACCCAGCGCGGTGATCAGCGTCGCCACTTCCTGCGAGGAGAGCATTTTGTCGAAACGCGCTTTCTCGACGTTGAGGATTTTCCCCTTCAGCGGCAAGATAGCCTGGTTCTTGCGGTTGCGCCCCTGCTTGGCAGAGCCGCCCGCGGAGTCCCCTTCCACCAGGTACAGTTCGGACAACGCCGGGTCGCGTTCCTGGCAGTCCGCCAGCTTGCCCGGCAGGCCGGCCAGATCCAGTGCGCCTTTGCGGCGGGTCATCTCACGCGCTTTACGCGCCGCTTCGCGCGCGCGCGCCGCGTCGATGATTTTGCCGACCACGATTTTCGCGTCGCCTGGATTCTCCATCAGGTAATCCACCAGCTTCTCGTTCATCAGCGTTTCAACCGCGGTTTTCACCTCGGAAGAGACCAGCTTGTCCTTGGTCTGAGAAGAGAACTTCGGATCCGGCACCTTCACCGAGACCACGGCGATCAGGCCTTCACGTGCGTCATCGCCGGTGGCACTGACCTTGGCCTTCTTGCTGTAGCCTTCCTTCTCCATGTAGCTGTTCAGCGTACGGGTCATCGCGGTACGGAAACCGACCAGGTGCGTGCCGCCGTCGCGCTGCGGGATGTTGTTGGTGAAGCAGTAGATGTTTTCCTGGAAACCGTCGTTCCACTGCAGCGCCACTTCCACGCCGATGTCGTCTTTCACGGTCGAGAAGTAGAACACGTTCGGGTGGATCGGGGTTTTGTTCTTGTTCAGGTACTCGACAAACGCCTTGATGCCGCCTTCGTAATGGAAGTGGTCTTCACGGTCGGTACGCTTGTCCTTCAGGCGGATAGACACGCCGGAGTTGAGGAAGGACAGCTCGCGCAGACGCTTGGCCAGAATGTCATACTCGAACTCGGTCACATTGGTGAAGGTCTGGTGGCTCGGCCAGAAGCGCACCATGGTGCCGGTCTGCTCGGTTTCGCCCACCACGTTCAGCGGCGCCTGCGGCTCGCCGTGGCTGTAAGTTTGTTCGTGCACTTTGCCTTCGCGGCGGATCACCAGCTCCAGTTTCTCCGACAGGGCGTTAACCACCGAGACGCCCACGCCGTGCAGGCCGCCGGAAACTTTATAGGAGTTGTCGTCGAATTTACCGCCGGCGTGCAGCACGGTCATGATGACCTCTGCGGCTGAAACCCCTTCTTCAGGGTGAATGCCGGTCGGAATGCCGCGGCCGTCATCCTGCACCGATACCGAGTTGTCGGCATGGATGGTGACCTGAATGTCACTACAGTGGCCCGCGAGCGCTTCGTCGATAGCGTTGTCCACAACCTCGAATACCATGTGGTGCAGACCGGTGCCGTCATCGGTATCGCCGATATACATGCCCGGGCGCTTGCGCACCGCATCCAGCCCTTTTAATACCTTGATACTTGAGGAGTCATAAGAATTCGACATCAACGTTTCTCGCTCATTTTAGTCCTGTGGTTGAACCTCTATTTTACCCTGTTCCACGCGGAACATCTTGCCCTTTTCACCGGCCATGTCGGTCACTTGTTCAGCGCTGACTGCGCTGACAAAAACCTGGGCCTGGGTGGCTTTCAGGCGATCGGCCAGCAACCGGCGACGGCCGGTGTCCAGCTCGGAGGCAAAATCATCAATCAGATACAGGCAACGCCGCCCGCTCTGCCGGGTGAGAAACTCACCCTGCGCCAAGCGCAACGCGCACATCAGCAGCTTAAGCTGACCGCGCGATAACAAATCCTCTACCGGCGTGCCGTCGGCACGAATGCGAAAGTCCGCTTTATGCGGCCCCACCGCGGTATAGGTCAACGCCCTGTCGCGCTCAAACTGGCGCTCCAGCAGCTCGCCGTAGTCGCTCTCTTTGTCCCAGCCGCGTTGGAAGGAGAAGCTCAGGCCGAATTCAGGCAGAAACTGCGCACAGGTCGCGGTGATATCCGCGGCGATCGCGTCGCTGTATTCCGCCCGCCATTCGCTGATGCGCTCCGCGAGCGGGATCAGTTCCTGATCCCAAGCGCGGATCTGCGCATAGCGACTCACCTGGCGCAGCGCGGCATTGCGCTGCTTCAGTAACCGTTTCAGGTTGCTCCAGGCGGTGAAAAAACCGGGTTCGTTATGAAAACAGCCCCAGTCCAGGAAGGCGCGCCGGAATTTCGGCCCGCCGTTCAGCAGGGTAAAACCTTCGGGGGTGATCAGCTGCATGGGCAGCAGCTGCGCCAGCTCGGCCACCTTGTGGCCGTCGCTGCCATCGATGCGTACTTTGCTGTCACCCTGACGGCTCTTACTCAATCCTACCGACAGCTCGCGCTCCGCACCTTCGATGCGGCCATGCAACACGAACTCCGGTTGGTCGTGGCGAATCACCCGACCAGCCTGCAGGCTGCGAAAGGCACGGCCGTGGCCGAGCGTATACACCGCTTCCAGCACGCTGGTCTTGCCGCTGCCGTTGGCGCCAACCAGGAAGTTGAATCCCGGCGCTAGCGCCAAATCCGCCGCCTCGATATTGCGGAAGTCTTTAATCAATAAACGCGTCAGAGCCATGCAATCTCTTTACCGATGACGGTGCTGTAATTCAAGGTAACGAGACTACAACCGCATCGGCATGACAACGTAGGCCGCCGCCTGGCTGGCGCCGTCTTCGATCTGCACGCTGGAGACCGAGTCGGTCAACAGCAGGCGCACGTCTTCACACTTGAGCGCGTTCAACACGTCCAGCACGTAGCTGACGTTGAAACCGATCTCCATCTCCGCGCCGTCGTAGCTGACGTCGAGGATCTCTTCCGCCTCTTCCTGCTCCGGGTTGTTGGCGGTGATCTTCAGCTGGTTCTGGCTGACGTACAGCCGCACGCCGCGGAATTTCTCGTTCGAGAGAATAGCCGCGCGGGCAAACGCCTGCTTGAGCAGATCGCAGCCGGCTTCCAGCGTTTTATCCGGGTTCTTCGGCAAGACGCGACGATAGTCCGGGAAACGGCCGTCAACCAGCTTGGACGTGAAGATGAAATCGCCGACGTGGGCGCGGATGTTGTTGCTGCCGATCTGCAACTGCAGCAGCGAATCGCCGCCGTCCAGCAGGCGCACCAGCTCCATCACCCCTTTACGCGGCACGATCACCGAATGCGACGGCAGCTGCTGGCCGATCGGCATCGAGCACACCGCCAGGCGGTGGCCGTCGGTCGCGACGGTGCGCAGCTCTTCGCCTTCGGTTTCAAACAGCATGCCGTTCAGGTAGTAACGCACGTCCTGATGGGCCATCGAGAACTGGGTAGCTTCGATCAGGCGCTTCAGCGTCGCCTGCGGCAAGGTAAATTCCACCTCGCTCTGCCAGTCATCCAGGTTCGGGAAATCCGCCGCGGGCAGCGTAGACAGTGAGAAACGGCTGCGGCCGGACCGCACCAGCATGCGCTCGCTCTCCAGCGTGACGGCGATCTCCGCCCCTTCCGGCAGGCCACGGCAGATATCAAAGAATTTGCGCGCAGGCACGGTGGTCGCGCCCGGCTCATGCGGTTGGGACAGGGCGACGCGCGCCACCATCTCCATCTCCAGATCGGTGCCAGTCAGCAGCAGGGAGCCTTCCGTCACCTGCAACAGCAGGTTGCCCAGGATCGGCAAGGTCGGGCGGCCGCCCAGCGGGCTGCTCACCTGTTGCAGCGGTTTTAGCAGATGCTCACGTTCAACGATAAATTTCATAGCGCTATGAAGATAATGTTCTGATTAAATTGGAGAAATCTTCTTTGATGTCGTGACTTTCCTCACGCAGCTGCTCGATCTTCCGGCAGGCGTGCAACACCGTGGTATGGTCGCGGCCACCAAACGCATCGCCGATTTCCGGCAGACTGTGGTTGGTGAGTTCCTTCGCCAGCGCCATCGCCATCTGGCGCGGGCGGGCAACGGATCGCGAACGCCGCTTGGACAGCAAATCCGCGACTTTAATCTTGTAATACTCCGCCACCGTCTTTTGGATATTGTCGATGGTGACCAGCTTTTCCTGCAGCGCCAGCAGATCGCGCAGCGCTTCGCGCACGAAATCAATGGTGATAGCCCGGCCGGTAAAGTTGGCGTTGGCGATCACGCGGTTCAATGCCCCTTCGAGCTCACGCACGTTGGAACGCAGGCGCTTGGCGATGAAGAACGCCACTTCGCCCGGCAGGCGAATGTCGTTTTCGTCGGCCTTTTTCATCAGGATCGCCACGCGGGTTTCCAGCTCCGGCGGCTCGATCGCCACCGTCAGCCCCCAACCGAAGCGGGACTTCAAGCGATCTTCCACCCCGTTGATCTCTTTAGGGTAGCGATCCGAGGTCAGGATGATCTGCTGATTGCCTTCCAACAGGGCGTTAAAGGTATGGAAGAACTCTTCCTGCGAACGCTCCTTGTTGGCGAAAAATTGGATGTCATCGATAAGTAAGGCGTCGACCGAACGGTAGTAGCGCTTAAACTCTTCGATGGCATTATTTTGCAACGCTTTGACCATGTCCTGCACGAAGCGTTCCGAGTGCATGTAGACCACTTTGGCGTTGGCCTTGCGCGCCATGATGCCGTTGCCGACCGCGTGCAGCAGGTGAGTTTTACCCAGGCCGGTACCGCCATACAGGAACAAAGGGTTGTAGGCGCCGCCCGGATTGTCCGCCACCTGGCGAGCCGCCGCGCGCGCCAGCTGGTTGGACTTACCCTCGACGAAGTTGTCGAAGGTGTGTTTAGGATTGACGTTGGAGCGGTAAGAGAGCTCGGGCTGCGCCGCCGCGTTGTCCCAGCTCGGGCGCAAAGGTGCAGCCGTACGCGCCGCCGGGGCCGCAGGGGCGCTGCTGACGCTGGCGGTCACGGTCTGGCTGATCACCTGCGTGATCGGCTTGCTGCCGACTTCAAAACGCAGCAAAGGCGCGTCCGTGCCGCAGAAATCATTCAGCAGACCATTGATGTTGTTTAAGTACTTATCGCGAACCCAATCCAGCACAAAACGGTTAGGCGCGTACAGCGCCAGGGTGTTGTCACTCAGTTCCGCCTGCAATGGGCGAATCCACATACTAAATTCTGTGGCAGGTAACTCATCCTGCAATCGGGCAAGACACTGCTGCCAAAGCGAAAGTGACACGGCGGACTCCACTCGAACAAGATCAATAAAGAAAAGAAACGGGCAACTTTTTTATAACTCATGATTTTTGACACATACCCGGCATCGGCTGTTTGCCTGTGGGGGATGCGAACCGCCTTTCACGGTTTGTGTCCCTCACGATCCCGGCATGAGGGATCGCGATCGGAATGACGGATCATAGCGCAATCCGAGCAAGAGATCCTCCCCTTCCTCACAGATTAGATCCATTTTATCCACAGGCCGCGGCCGGCGGCGATCTTTTCACCGCCAACGCCGAATGACCGCGCAGATCCCGGCCGCTGCGCCGCGTTTTTTACATTGTCAACCGGTTATACCCTGTTATCCACGTCGGATCCTGGGATCGCGCGCAAAGGATCTCACGGGGATCCTTGCGATTTCACCCCGAGTCCGTATAATCTTCGCCCTACGTGTGATACCTGGTTCCTTATGGTGCGTCATTAGCCAGACAGGATTCTGCGGTGACCACGGGCCAAGACCGGATTTTGTTCCGTTATTGGCAGACAACCAGGTAGGCTGGCGCGATGCGAATTGACTCAGGACTGTACAATTATTACAATCCCGCTTCTTTATGTATTGCGATTGAGGCGTCGGTCATCTTCACGCCGAGTAGCCAAACGCGTTTACTGATCAGTAATTATTTTAAGTTTAGGTAGAAATCGCTATGAAACGCACTTTCCAACCGTCCGTATTGAAGCGCAACCGTAGCCACGGTTTCCGTGCTCGTATGGCCACCAAAAATGGTCGTCAAGTTCTGGCCCGCCGTCGTGCGAAAGGCCGTGCTCGTCTGACTGTTTCTAAGTAATAAAGCTAACCCGCTGAGTGGTTAAGCTCGCTTTTCCCAGGGAGTTACGTTTGTTAACTCCCACTCATTTCACTTTCGTCTTCCAGCAGCCACAACGGGCTGGCACGCCGCAAATCACCATCCTCGGCCGCCTGAACCAGCTGGGGCATCCCCGCATCGGTCTTACCGTCGCCAAAAAACACGTCAAACGCGCGCACGAGCGTAATCGGATCAAACGCCTAACCCGCGAAAGTTTCCGCCTGCGTCAGCACGAATTACCGGCGATGGATTTTGTCGTGGTGGCCAAAAAGGGGATAGCGGATTTGGATAACCGCGCGCTGACGGAAGCTTTGGATAAATTATGGCGTCGCCACTGTCGCCAGGCTCCCGCATCCTGATCGGGCTGGTGCGGGCCTATCAGCTCGTCATCAGTCCGCTGCTAGGGCCTCGTTGTCGCTTCCAGCCGACATGCTCTCATTACGCAATTGAGGCATTAAGCAGGTTTGGCATGATAAAAGGCAGTTGGTTAGCATTGAAACGCGTATTAAAATGCCACCCTTTGAACCCAGGTGGCGATGATCCGGTGCCGCCAAAAACCGACGATAACAGAGAACACTAACGATGGATTCGCAACGCAATCTTCTCCTCATCGCTCTGCTGTTCGTGTCTTTCATGATCTGGCAGGCATGGCAAACGGACAACGCTCCGCAGCCGGCCGCACAGACCACGCAACAGACTTCGAACGCAGTAGCCGGTGATGCCGCCAGCCAGGCCGTGCCAGCCAGTGGTCAGGGTAAGCTGATTACCGTGAACACCGACGTGCTGTCACTGACCATCAACACCCGTGGTGGCGATATCGAGCAGGCTAAACTGTTGGCCTACCCGGATACTCTGGGTTCATCGACTCCGTTCCAACTGCTGGAAACCACTCCGTCGTTCGTCTATCAGGCACAAAGCGGCCTGACCGGTAAAAACGGCCCGGACAACCCGGCCAACGGCGAGCGCCCGCTGTATCAGGCGGCGCAGGACAGCTACACCCTGCCGGAAGGCCAGGACGAGCTGCGCATCCCGCTGACCTACACCGATAAAGACGGCGCGATCTACACCAAGACCTTCGTGCTCAAACGCAATCACTATGCGGTCGGCGTGGATTACAGCATCGACAACAAAGGCGCGACGCCGCTGGAGCTGACCCTGTTCGGCCAGCTGAAGCAGACCACCGAATTGCCTAAGCACCGCGACACCGGCAGCAGCAACTTCGCGTTGCACACCTTCCGCGGCGCGGCGTACTCGTCCAGCGAGGACAAGTACCAGAAATACGCGTTCGACAAAGACGAAAACCTGAGCGTCACCACCAAAGACGGTTGGGTCGCCATGCTGCAGCAGTACTTCGCCACCGCGTGGGTACCGGCGACCAAGGGTGACAACACCTTCTACACCGCCAAACCGGGTGACAACCTGTCCACCATCGGCTTCAAATCTACCCCGGTCGTGGTGCAGCCGGGCGCTCAGCAGCAGCTGAACGCGACCCTGTGGGTCGGCCCGGAGCTGCAGGATCAGATGGCCCAGTTGGCGCCGCACCTGGACCTGACCGTGGATTACGGCTGGCTGTGGTTCATCTCCCAGCCGCTGTTCAAACTGCTGAAGTTCATCCACGGCTTTATCGGTAACTGGGGCTTCTCCATCATCATCATCACCTTCATCGTGCGCGGCATCATGTACCCGCTGACCAAGGCGCAGTACACCTCGATGGCGAAAATGCGCATGCTGCAGCCGAAGCTGCAGGCGATGCGCGAGCGCATCGGCGATGACAAACAGCGCATGAGCCAAGAGATGATGGCGCTGTACAAGTCGGAGAAAGTGAACCCGCTCGGCGGCTGCCTGCCGCTGATCATTCAGATGCCGATCTTCCTGGCGCTGTACTACATGCTGATGGGCTCGGTCGAGCTGCGCCACGCGCCGTTCGCCCTGTGGATCCATGACCTGTCGGCGCAAGACCCGTACTACATCCTGCCAATCCTGATGGGCGTGACGATGTTCTTCATTCAGAAGATGTCGCCAACCACCGTGACTGACCCGATGCAGCAGAAAATCATGACCTTCATGCCGGTGATCTTCACAGTGTTCTTCCTGTGGTTCCCGTCCGGTCTGGTGCTGTATTACATCGTCAGTAACCTGGTGACCATCCTGCAGCAGCAGCTGATTTACCGTGGTCTGGAAAAACGCGGTCTGCACAGCCGCGACAAGAAAAAAAGCTAAGCGTATTGTAGGGGTTCGGCGCGCCGACCCTTGCAGTCACCCCAAAGGCGGTCATTAGACCGCCTTTTTGCATCTTAATCGTCAGAGAGAACCGTTATGAGCACCACCGATACCATCGTTGCCCAAGCCACCCCGCCGGGACGCGGCGGCGTCGGCATTCTGCGCATTTCCGGAAGCAAGGCCAAAGACGTCGCCCAGGCGTTGCTCGGCAAGCTGCCGAAGCCGCGCTACGCTGACTATCTGCCGTTCCGCGACGCCACGGGCGCCACCCTCGATCAGGGCATCGCGCTGTGGTTCCCGGGGCCGAACTCCTTTACCGGCGAAGACGTGCTGGAACTGCAGGGCCACGGCGGGCCGGTGATCCTCGATCTGTTGCTCAAGCGCGTGCTGGCGCTCCCTAACGTGCGCATCGCACGGCCCGGCGAGTTCTCCGAGCGCGCATTTCTCAACGACAAACTCGATTTGGCGCAGGCCGAAGCGATTGCCGATTTGATCGACGCCAGCTCCGAGCAGGCGGCACGTTCGGCGATGAACTCGCTGCAGGGCGCGTTTTCCACCCGCATCCACCAGCTCGTGGAAGCGCTCACTCACCTGCGAATCTACGTGGAAGCGGCGATCGACTTCCCGGACGAAGAAATCGACTTCCTGTCCGACGGTAAAATCGAGGCGCAGCTCAACGACGTAATGGCGGATCTGGACAACGTGCGCGGCGAAGCGCGCCAGGGCAGCCTGCTGCGCGAAGGGATGAAGGTGGTGATCGCCGGGCGCCCCAACGCAGGTAAATCGAGCCTGCTCAATGCGTTGGCCGGGCGCGAGGCGGCGATCGTGACCGATATCGCCGGCACCACCCGCGACGTCTTGCGCGAACATATCCATATCGATGGCATGCCGCTGCACATCATCGACACCGCCGGCCTGCGCGATGCCAGCGACGAAGTAGAGCGTATCGGCATCGAACGTGCGTGGAACGAGATTGAACAGGCCGACAGAGTGCTGTTTATGGTTGACGGCACCACCACCGCCGCCACCGAGCCGGCGGCGATCTGGCCGGAGTTTATGGCGCGCCTGCCAGGCACGCTGCCGATCACCGTGGTGCGCAACAAGGCCGACATCACCGGTGAAACGCTGGGTCTGACGGAAGTGAATAACCACTCACTTATTCGCCTGTCGGCCCGCACCGGCGAAGGCGTCGATGTGCTGCGCGATCATCTTAAACAGAGCATGGGCTTCACCAGCAATATGGAAGGCGGCTTTCTGGCGCGCCGTCGCCACCTGCAGGCGCTGGAATTGGCGGCACAGCACCTGGTGCAGGGTAAAGAACAGTTAGTGAGCGCTTACGCGGGGGAGCTGCTGGCCGAGGAACTGCGCCAGGCGCAGCTGGCCCTAAGTGAAATCACCGGCGAATTCACCTCCGACGATCTGCTGGGCCGTATCTTCTCAAGCTTCTGTATCGGGAAATAATCGACTGCGAGCGCCGTATCCTACTCGGCGCCCGCATGTTACTTCTCCCGGCGGCATCAAAACTCACCTAAGCTTATCTCATCAATTTTGCTGCGTGAGAGATAAGCTTACATGAACGAACCTTTAGACTTGATCGGCGTGGGATTGGGGCCTTTCAATCTCAGTCTGGCCGCTCTGGCCGCCGAAAGCGGCGCCGTCAATTATACCTTTCTCGATCGTAACGCCAGCTTCCGTTGGCATCCCGGTATGCTGCTGCCCTCAGCTTATATGCAAACCTATGTACTTCAAGATCTGGTTACCGCCGTCAGCCCACGCAGCCAATTTTCATTTATTAATTACTTGGTCGAACAGAAAAAAATTTATCGTTTTTTAATCACCGAGCAGCAAATTATCAGCCGGGAAGAATTTTCCGACTACCTGAGTTGGGCCTGCGAAAGGTTAGACGGGCTACAGTTTTCACAGTCCGTAGAGCGTATTGATTTCGACGATGAAAAAGGTTTGTTCAAGGTATGTACCCACAACCAGACCCTGTGGGCGAAAAATATCTGTCTGGGTACCGGACATGACCCTTGGTTGCCGGAAGCATTTTACCCGGCGCTGGGTGAAAACTGCATGCATGCCGCCGAAATAGCCCTGCGCAATCCAGACTTCAGCGGCAAGCGGGTTATGGTGGTGGGCGGCGGCCAAAGCGGCGCCGATGTTTTTTTGAACGCGTTGCAGGGACACTGGGGCGAGCCGGCACAGCTGGATTGGCTCTCGCGTCGTCCCAATTTTCAGCCGCTGGACGAGTCCCCCTTCACCAACGAATATTTCACTCCTGAATACGTCGACTATTTCTATACGCTGCCGGCCGAGATCCGCGCACGTGAAATCAAAACACAGAAATTGCCGGCAGACGGCATCAGCAATCATACGCTGCGAACCTTGTACCGTGAGCTTTATATGCGTTTTGACGTGATGCGCCAGACACGCAATGTGCGTTTACTGCCCCATCGTACTCTACTGACCGTCGAATCAATGGATGAGGCTTTTCATCTGCGCACGCTTCACGGTCTGGAAAATCGCCGGGAAAGTTTCAGGGCTGATATCGTCATTCTCGCCACCGGTTATCGCGCCTCTCTGCCCGCGTACCTGAAACCCTTGGTGCCACGCATCCCGCTCGATTCGAAGCAGCATCTACCGCTGCTGCCGAATTTTAATCTTGAATGGCTCGGGCCGGAGCAAAATCGAATTTATGCGGTAAATGCCGGGATACACAGCCACGGCAGCGCAGAAGGCGGACTGAGCCTGATGGCCTGGCGTTCAGCGCGCATCCTCAATCACTTGCTGGGCAAGCCATACTTTGATTTGGCACCGAACGCATCAATGATCCAATGGTGGAGCGATGCCGCGTCGGACGATACCTCTTCCATCGTTAATAAATAGGATAATCCGCATAGTGTTTTTTGATGATAAATCCTCAACTTAGTCTTAATCTAACACCCCTGCGTTCTTAGCGACCCTCTGTCATGGAGTGAACAATGGCGTGTCATTTTGCCCGATGGACCCCGGCCTCCGCTGTCCTGGATACCCAGAGACTCTCCGACGAAGTGATAGCCGCCACCCGCACCTTTTCCGTTAAGCGCCGCACGCGCTACCTGCAAGGGCGCATTCTGCTCGCCGAAATGATGTTCTACCTGTACGGCTTGCCGACGCTCCCCCCTATAGCCACCACGCCGACCGGCCGCCCCTGTTTCGCCGATCATCAGCTGCCCGATTTTAGCCTCGCCTACGCCAGCAACACCGTGGGCGTACTGCTTAGCGACGAGGGCAAGGTCGGACTGGATATCGAAGTGATGCGGGCGCGCGGCACCCGGCAAAGCGCGCTGCAACACGCGCATCAGACACCGGCAGAAAGTGCCTGGATCGGTGCGCAGGACGATCGGCTGGAGGCAGAAACTCAGCTGTGGAGCATCCGGCAAAGCGTGCTGAAAATTTCCGGCCTCGGTAACAGCGGCCAGTCTACGCTGCGTCTGCATCCCTTCTCCGGCCACCTGCGCTCCAGTGCCACGCCGGACGTTCAGGTGATGAGCGACGCCGACGAATACCTGAGCTGGGCCTGCGCCGGCAGCCCTGGGCTGGATCGCCTGCTGTGCTGGCGCTACGAAGAGCGCGGTGGACTGCACAAAGACGGGGAAATCTCACCGCGCAGCCCGGCGGCGTCCTCGCGCTTCGTTAAACTGACGGGCCTGAAGACGCCCGGTTAACGCGGCGCAAAGCGGATAACGCTGTCTTTACCGCTCGAGTCGCTGGATTAAATTGTAAAGACAGCTAAATGTTGAGCAATCGCCTATTCTCGACCCGCGCTTTAGCCTACTATTCGCCCATGTTGTACGCTGAATCTGCTCATTCGAAAGGGAGAATCATCATGTCAGACCAAGCCTTAAAAATCGTCACTCTGCTCGGCAGCCTGCGTAAAGGCTCTTACAACGCCATGGTGGCCCGCGCCCTGCCAGGGCTGGCTCCGCAGGGCGTCACCATTGAAGCGCTACCATCCATCCGCGATATCCCACTGTACGACGCCGACATGCAACAGGGTGAAGGCTTCCCTGCCGCTGTCGAGGCGATCGCCGAACAGATCCGCCAGGCCGACGGCGTGATCATCGTCACCCCTGAATATAACTATTCCGTGCCCGGCGGGTTGAAGAACGCCATCGACTGGCTGTCTCGCTTGCCGAATCAGCCGCTGGCCGGCAAGCCGGTCGCCATTCAAACCAGCTCGATGGGGCCGATCGGCGGCGCGCGCTGCCAATACCATCTGCGCCAGATCCTGGTATTCCTCGATGCGATGGTAATGAACAAGCCTGAGTTTATGGGCGGCGTGATCCAGAGCAAGGTCGATGAACAGGCCGGTGAACTGAGCGATCAGGGAACGCTGGACTTCCTGACCGGCCAGCTGTCCGCGTTCAGCGATTTTATTCGCCGCGTGGAGTGACCGTCTCGCGGCGCCCACCGGGCGCCGCAACAGGACATGAAGTCCGTCAATTCATTGAAAATTAAAGCCATAGCATCATGTATTTTTTCATTTTAGCGTTATTTTTTGTTTCCATCACCAGTCCCGCTTTCGCCGCAGACATGCGTTATCCCGCCGGTGAAGAACCGCTGGAGCTGCCGGCACACAGTGCGCTCAACGCCCAGCTGTCGCGATCCGCGCAAAACCAGGAAGACAAAAAGCTGGGCGCCATGTCGCTGTACCTGACGCTGATGCGCGAAGACGGCCGCAATGTCTGGGCGCCCTACCAGTTGGCGGTGTCGTCGGCAGAGAAAGGGCAAACCGAGCTGGCGGAACGCTACCTGCAGCTGAGCGCCGACCGCGGCCTGTGGTACTACTACAACCTGCTGGAGGACGACGCCTTCAACAGCATTCAACATTCCGCCACCTACCAATCCATTTTGGCCGCCACCAAAGCGCGCTATCTGCAGCACGCTCGCCGCTATGAAGGCAAAGCCAGCTACGCGATGCCGGACGGCGAAGCGCCGCCCGAAGGCTGGCCAACGGTGATCTTCCTGCATACCTACGGCAAAGCCGCCGCTATCAGCCCCGAAGAACGGCTGCTGTTCGGCGAAATGGGCGTAGCCTACATCGAGATCAACGGCACGCAGATGCTGTCGGAAAACAGCTTCCGCTGGTCGAATTACAGCGATGAGAGCACCCAAACCGCCATTCAGCGTACGCTGCAACAGCTGGCTCCGCAGCTAAAGCTGAATACCCAACGGATTTACCTCAGCGCCCGCGGCCAGGGTGCATTGCACGCCGCCAACCTGATCGCGAAGTACCCGCAGTTTTACGCCGGCGCGCTCCTGATCGCCCCCAACGGGGAGATCAAGCCGGCCCAGCAGTCGCTGGCGGCGCAAAAGAAAATCGTGATGGCGTATTACGATCGGCAGAACTTCAGTGAGCAGGCGCTGGCGTTGCACTTCGCCAATCTGTTTGGAGAGGATAACCAGGTAGAGACGCTGCACTTCGCCCAGGGCGAGGATGCCGCCGGTAGTTGGCAGGCGCGCTTCAGGCGGCCGTTGCAGTGGGTGTTGGACCAGGCGCCGGACGCGACGCCGGGAGTCTAGCGTTCAGGGCCGACAGACGTCGGCCCTTTGGCTGTCAATGGCCGTCGACAAAGACGATTTTCAGTACGAACAGCAGCGCCACCACCACCACGCACGGGCTGATTTCACGCCAGCGGCCGGTGCCGAGCTTCATCACGCAGTAGGAGATAAAGCCGAGCGCGATACCTTCGGTGATCGAGAAACTGAACGGCATCATCACCGCGGTGACAAATGCCGGTACCGCTTCGGTCAGATCGTCCCACTTCACCCGCGCCAGGCTGGAGGTCATCAGTACACCGACATAGATCAGCGCGCCGGCGGCAGCGTAAGCCGGCACCATACCCGCCAACGGCGACAGGAAGATCACCAGCAGGAACAGCAGGCCAGTGACCACCGCCGTCAAACCGGTGCGGCCGCCGACGGCGACGCCGGACGAGCTTTCGATGTAAGCGGTCACGGAAGAGGTACCCGCCAGCGAACCGGCCACTGAGCTGATGCTGTCAACGTACAACGCCTGCTTCATACGCGGGAATTTGCCCTGGTTGTCGGTCAGGCCGGCTTTATCGGTAACGCCGATCAGGGTGCCGGAAGAGTCGAACAGGTTCACCAGCATAAACGAGAAGATAACCCCGGCCAGCCCGATGTTCAGTGCGCCGGCCACGTCGACCTGGCCCACCACCGAGGTGATACTCGGCGGCAGGGAGAACAGGCCACCGTATTTCACGTCGCCCAGCATCCAGCCGATCAGGGTGGTGACCACGATCGACACCAGCACCGCCGCGTGGAAGTTACGCGAAGAGAGCACGGCGATGATGAAGAAGCCGAGCGCCCCCAGCAGCACGTTGTGCGAGGTCAGGCTGCCGATGGTCACCAGCGTGTCCGGGTTAGCCACTACGATGCCGGCGTTTTTCAGCCCCATCATGCCGATGAACAGACCGATGCCGCTGGTAATGCCGACCCGCAGGCTGACCGGAATGTTAGCGATCATCCAATAGCGAATGCGGAAAATGGTCAGCAACAGCAGGCCGACCGCCCCCCAGAAGATGGCGCCCATGCCCACCTGCCAGGAGATGCCCATCGCGCCGACCACCACGAAGGCGAAGAAGGCGTTCAGGCCCATCGCCGGCGCCAGCGCCACCGGCAGGTTCGCCAGCAGGCCCATAAAGATGCTGCCGAAGGCGGCGATCAAACAGGTGGTGACAAATACCGCCTGGGTATCCATGCCCGCCGCGCCCAAAATTTGCGGGTTAACGAACACGATATACACCATGGTGAGAAAGGTGGTGATACCGGCAATCGTTTCCGTACGCGCCGTCGTGCCATGTTGCTTGAGTTTAAACACGCGCCCAAGCAAGCCTTGCTCAGCGTCAAGGCCAGATACTGGTTTGGTCATTATCAGAATTCCGAAAATGGGAATGGACAGTCGCCGGCTATCCTATAACAAAAAGTGGGGCTTTTGATGTCGGTCACAGGTTTTTTTCGCCGTCTTTACGGCTAAACGCGTCAACGGCTTGTATTTACAGGCATTCATCCCCCTTGCCGCCCGCTGCGTTGCCGTTTGCCGGCACGGCCGATAAAATGGCCTATCGCCCCTCTATCCCTATCCGTTAAAAACAGGAATCCGCATGTCTTCGACCTTTATCGATAAGCTGGCGTTGATCGCGCTGAAAGATGACAAAGTGGCGCTGGTGCGCTCACACAATAAGACGCTGTTTTATATGCCGGGCGGAAAGCGCGAAGCGGGCGAAACCGACGAACAGGCGCTGTGCCGCGAAATCGACGAAGAGCTGACCGTTGCGCTGCTGTCGCAATCCATCGCGTTTTACGGCGAATTCACCGGCCCGGCGGACGGCAAGCAGGACGGCACCCAGGTGCGCATTCGCTGCTACCAGGCCGACTTTACCGGGCAGCTGCAGCCGGCCGCCGAAATCGCCGAGCTGAAGTGGTGCGACAGTCGCGATCTGCCGCAGTGCTCACACGTCGCCGCGCTAATTTTGCACGATCTCAAGGCGCGTAACCTGATCAAATGATCGCTGAGCGGCCTCAGCGGCGTTAACCCGAAGGAACCTGTCCCGCATGAATCAGATTGACTGCATTTTGTTCGACTGCGATGGCACGCTGGTAGACAGCGAAGTGCTGTGCAGCAAAGCCTATGTGCACATGTTCGCCCACTACGGCATTCATCTGTCGCTGGAAGAGGTATTCAAGAAATACAAAGGGGTGAAGCTGTACGAGATCATCGATCGGGTCAACGCCGAGCAGGGCACTGACCTGGCCAAAGAGACGCTGGAGCCGCTGTATCGGCAGGAAGTGGCGCGGTTGTTCGACAGCGAGCTGCAACAGATTGCCGGCGCCCGCGAGCTGCTGGCGCAGATAACGGTGCCTGTCTGCACCGTCTCCAACGGGCCGGTCAGCAAGATGCAGCACTCGCTCGGCCTGACCGGCATGCTGCCTTATTTTGATGACCGGTTGTTCAGCGGCTATGACATTCAGCGCTGGAAGCCAGATCCGGCGATCGTGTTTCACGCCGCCGAACAGATGCAGGTGCCGGTGACGCGTTGCATCCTGGTGGACGATTCGCCCGCCGGCGCGCAGGCCGGCATCCATGCCGGCATCCCGGTCTTTTACTTCTGCGCCGACCCGCATAACCCGCCGATTGACCATCCGCTGGTGACCACGTTTGACGACCTGGCTCAATTGCCCGCGCTGTGGCGCGAACGCGGCTGGCGGCTCACGGCCGATTAACTGGCCGGCAACGGCGGCTTGTTGCGCCACCAGCGCCAGGACCGTTTCAGCGCGCGGGTTTGCGCGCCGAAGCGGCGGTTGACCGCGTTGGCCAGCAGATCGAGCGCCAGGCAGAACACGAAGTAGACCAGCGCCACGAACAGGAACACTTCCATCGGATAGACCATGCTGCGGTTGTTGACCTGGGTCGCCAGGAAGGTCAGTTCGCCAACGCCGACGATATAAGCCAGCGAGGTGTCCTTGATCAGAGAGATCCACTGGTTGATGAACGACGGCACCATCATGCGCAGCGCCTGCGGCAGCACGATCATGCGCAGCGTCTGCCAACGCGTCAGCCCCAGAGAAAGCCCAGCCTGCCACTGGCCGGGGCCGATCGCGGCGATGCCGGCCTTCACTGCATGGGCCAGATAGGCCGAGGCGATCAGCGCCAGCGCGCACACCACGGTAGTGATTTCCGGGATCTCGACGCCAAAGACCATCGGCAGCAGGAAATAGGTCCAGAAGATCAGCATGATGACCGGAATGGCGCGGAAAAAGCCCAACACCGCCGCCAGCAGCCCGGCGGCGACGCCGCGTGACATCGCCAGCGCCACGCCGAGTAAGGTGCCGAGCACCGCCGAGGCCACGCCGGCCATCAGGCTGATCGCCAACGTCAGCGCCGCGCCACCCAGCGGCCCGTCCGGCCAGGTGCCCCACAGCAGGTAACCCAGGTTGTCGTGAATCACGCTGAAATCCATCTCAATGTCCTCCCAGCGGTTTACGCTGTTGTCGCCACATGCCCCAACCTTCCAGCAGCGCGATGATGGCGATATACAGCACCGTCGCCACGCCGAACGCCTGGAAGGTGCGCAGGGTTTCGGTTTCGACCTGACGCGAGGCGTAAGAGAGTTCGGCAACGCCGATCGCCATGGTCAGCGACGAGTTCTTGATCACGTTCATGTATTGCCCCAGCAGCGGCGGCAGCGCGATTTTCAGCGCCTGCGGCAACACCACGTAGCGCATCGCCTGCCAGCCGGTCAGTCCCAGCGCCTGAGCGGCATATTTCTGCCCGCCGGCGACGCCGCGAATGCCGGAGCGGATCTCTTCGGCGATAAAGGCGGTGGAGTAGAGCGTCAGGCCAAAGAAACCGGCGAGAAACTCGAACGACGGCCACTCAAGCGGGCCGACCTGATGTGAGCTGTTCAGCCACTGCATGGCGGCGGACGGCAGGATCTGCCCGGCGGCGAAGTACCAGAAGAACAGCTGCACCAGCAGCGGCGTATTGCGAAACAGCGAGCTGTACCCCATCGCCAGCCAACGCAACGGCCGCAGGCTGCTGTCGCGCATCGCCGCCAGCACAAAGCCCAGCAACGTGGCCGCCAGGCCCGCGCAGGCGGAAAGCCACAGCGTCAGCAGAAAGCCGTGCCACAGCCAGCTCAGGTATTGCGGCGCCAGCAGCCAGTCCAGGTTCATGTTCAATCCTTGTCTTGCAGAATGCATCAGGGGCGCAGCAAGCTGCGCCCCTCCGTGCCTATCTCACCGCAAGCGGTTAAGTCAGGCTTTTGGTTGCTGATCCAAAGGCGCGATTTTGAAATCGCCGCGCGGTTGAGCGGATTGGGTTTCCGGCCCGAACCAGCGATCGTAAATCTTAACCGCTTCGCCGTCTTTTTCCAGCTTGATCAGCGTCTCGTTCACCGCGGCGGTCAGGCGATCTTCGCCCTTGGGAATGCCGACGCCCTGGTATTCTTTGGTCAGGCTGAACGGCGAAATTTCAAATTCCGCCTTCTGCGCCGCCGGCAGGTTGCCGAGCAGGCCGACCAGCTTGGCGTCGTCCTGAGTGATAGCCTGCACGTTGCCGTTGCGCAGTGCCACAAATGCCAGCGGGGTGTCATCGTAGGAGATCACTTTCGCCGTCGGGAAACGCTCGCGCAGGGTGATTTCCTGCACCGTGCCCTTGTCCGCGCCGATGCGCAGTTTCTTGATGTCTTCCGGCGTTTTCAGCACGCCTTTGCGGGCGATGAATTTCTGCCCAGTGGCGAAGTACGGCACGCTGAAGTTCACTTCCTTGGCGCGCTCGTCGGTAATGGTGAAGTTGGCGGCAATCAGGTCAACCTTCTTCGACACCAGCAGCGGAATGCGGTTGGCCGGGTTGGTGGCGCGCAGCTCCACTTTCACCCCCAGCGCTTTGCCGATCGCGTCGGCGACGTCCACATCGTAGCCCACCAGCTTCTTGCTCTGCGGATCGATGTAGCCGAACGGCGGGTTACTGTCGAACACCGCGATGCGCACCACGCCGGCTTGCTTGATATCGTCAAGTTTGTCCGCGTGCGCGGCGCCGGCGGCGAAACCGGTCAGACTGGCTAACAACGTTAAGGCCAAAGCGCGATGTTTCATAGAAAGCTCCTAAGTGGTTGATGTCCTGCTGGCGGATAAGCTAGCAAGCGCCACATAGGTCAGGAAATAATATAAAAAGCTATATTTATAACCTTTTTATCTTTACGCGTTTAAGATGGAATAAAGGCGCGGGAAACCGCGCCTTGGAAGGATATTACCCGGAAAGGGTTAGTCATCTTTTTCGTCTTTACCGCCCGGGGAGAGCAGCTTTTCCAGGGCGTCGCCGCCCAAATGACGGAAATCCTGCCCTTTGACGAAATAGAAGATAAATTCGCAGATGTTCTGGCAGCGGTCGCCGATACGCTCGATAGAACGGGCGCAGAACAGCGCGGTCAGCACGCTCGGAATGGTGCGCGAATCTTCCATCATGTAGGTCATCAGCTGACGCACGATGCCTTCGTATTCCTGGTCGACTTTTTTATCTTCCCGGTAAATACGGATCGCCTCGTCCAGATCCATGCGCGCGAAGGCGTCCAGCACGTCGTGCAGCATCTGCACGGTGTGGCGCCCCAGCGACTCCAGGCTGACCAGCAGCGGCTGGTGCTGGTGCGAGAACTTCTCCAGCGCGGTGCGGCAGATCTTGTCCGCCACGTCGCCGATGCGCTCCAGCTCGGAAATGGTTTTGATGATCGCCATCACCAGACGCAGATCGCTGGCGGTCGGCTGGCGCTTGGCGATAATGCGCACGCAGGCTTCATCGATCGCCACTTCCATCATGTTGACCTTGGCGTCGCCTTCGATCACGCGCTTGGCCAGCTCGCCATCCTGATTGTGCATCGCGGTGATGGCGTCGGTCAGCTGCTGCTCCACCAGCCCGCCCATGGTCAGCACCTGGGTGCGGATATGCTCGAGCTCTGCGTTGAACTGGCCGGAAATGTGTTTGTTTAAATTCAGGTTATCCATGATGCTTCCTATCAACCATAACGGCCAGTGATGTAGTCTTCAGTCTGCTTTTTCTGCGGCGCAGTGAACAGGTTATCAGTATCACTGAACTCGATCAGCTCGCCCAGATACATAAATGCGGTAGAGTCGGAGCAGCGCGCCGCCTGCTGCATGTTGTGCGTCACGATCACCACGGTGTAATCAGCCTTCAGCTCGCTGATCAGCTCTTCAATCTTGCCGGTGGAGATCGGATCCAGTGCCGAGCAAGGCTCATCCAGCAACAGCACTTCCGGACGAATGGCGATGCCGCGGGCGATGCACAGACGCTGCTGCTGGCCGCCGGAGAGGCTGTAGCCGCTCTGGTGCAGCTTGTCCTTGGTTTCATTCCACAGCGCCGCCTTGGTCAGCGCCCACTGCACGCGCTCGTCCATATCGGCGCGCGACAGCTTTTCAAACAGGCGAACGCCGAAGGCGATGTTGTCGTAAATCGACATCGGGAACGGCGTCGGCTTTTGGAACACCATGCCGACCTTGGCGCGCAGCAGCGCGATATCCGAGTTGTCGGTCAGGATGTTCTGGCCGTCCAGCAGGATGCCGCCTTCCGCACGCTGTTCCGGGTACAGCTGGTACATCTTGTTGAAGGTGCGCAGCAGGGTAGATTTGCCACAGCCGGATGGGCCGATAAACGCGGTGACCTTGTTCTTGGCGATATCCAGCGTGATGTTCTTCAGCGCATGGAATTTGCCATAGTAGAAGTTCAGATCGCGTACCTGAATTTTGCTGCTGGAAGCGTCAGTAACCATACTCATCAAGACTTCTCTCTTTTCATCAGCGCCGCCAAAGCGGCGCTCAAAATTTTATGAATGCTTTTTCTTGGCGAAAACCACGCGCGCCAGGATATTCAGTAACAGTACGCACAGGGTGATCAACAGCACCCCGGCCCAGGCCAGCTGTTGCCATTCGGCGAACGGGCTCATGGCGAATTTGAAGATGGTCACCGGCAGGTTGGCGATCGGCTGCATCAGGTCGGTGCTCCAGAACTGGTTCGACAGCGAAGTGAACAGCAGCGGTGCGGTTTCCCCCGCGATGCGTGCAATCGCCAGCAGCACGCCGGTGATGATGCCGGACACCGACGCCTTCAGCGTGATGGCGGAAATCATGCGCCATTTCGGCGTACCCAGGGCATAAGCGGCCTCGCGCAGCGTATCCGGTACCAGTTTCAGCATGTTCTCGGTGGTACGAATGACGATCGGCACCTGCAGCAGCGCCAGCGCCACGATGCCGGCCCAGCCGGAGAAGTGTTCCATCTTCGCCACCACGATGGTGTAAACGAACAGGCCCACCACGATCGACGGTGCGGACAGCAGAATGTCGTTGATAAAGCGGATCACTTCCGCCAGCCAGGATTTACGGCCGTATTCCGCCAGGTAGATGCCGGCCATGATGCCCAGCGGCGTACCGAAAAGGGTCGCCCACAGGATCAACAGGCCGCTGCCGGCGATGGCGTTGGCCAGGCCGCCGCCCGCGGTATTCGGCGGTGGGGTCATCTCGGTGAACAGCGCCAGCGACATGCCGTCGAAGCCTTTGGTGACGGTAGCGATCAGGATCCAGATCAACCAGAACAGCCCGAACGCCATGGTCGCCATCGACAGGAACAGCGCGAGGCGGTTTTTCTGCCGGCGCCAGGCCTGCATTTTGCGGCGGCTTTCCGCCAGAACGACTGCGTTTTGCATATCCATCGTCGCCATGTTAACGCCCCTCATTCTTGGCCAGACGCATGATCATCAGTTTCGACAGCGCCAGCACGATAAAGGTGATAACAAACAGAATCAGGCCCAGCTCCATCAACGCGGCGGTGTGCACGCCGGACTCAGCTTCGGCGAATTCGTTGGCCAGCGCCGAGGTGATGCTGTTGCCCGGCATGTACAGCGAAGCGCTGTCGAGCTGGTAGGTGTTGCCGATGATAAAGGTCACCGCCATGGTTTCCCCCAGCGCACGGCCCAGGCCCAGCATCACGCCGCCGATGACGCCGTTTTTGGTGAACGGCAGCACGATGCGCCAGATGACTTCCCAAGTGGTGCAGCCGATGCCGTAGGCCGACTCTTTCATCATTACCGGCGTCTGTTCGAACACGTCGCGCATAACCGCAGCGATGTAAGGAATGATCATGATCGCCAGGATCACCCCGGCGGCCAGGATACCGATGCCGAAGGCCGGGCCGGAGAACAGCTCGCCGACGATAGGAATGCCCGACAGCACGTCGCCCACCGGCGTCTGGAAGTATTCGGCGAACAGCGGGGCGAACACAAACAGGCCCCACATGCCGTAGACGATGCTTGGGATGGCCGCCAGCAGCTCAATGGCGATGCCCAGCGGCCGCTTCAACCAGTTCGGCGCCAGTTCGGTCAGGAACAGCGCGATGCCGAAACTCACCGGCACGGCGATGATCAGCGCGATGAGCGAGGTGACCACGGTACCGTAGATAGGCACCAGCGCGCCGAACTGCTCCGCCGGCGCATCCCACTCTTTGGTCCACAGGAAGGCGAAGCCGAATTTCTGCATGCTTGGCCAGGAGGCGAAGATCAGCGAAACGATGATGCCGCCCAGCAACAATAGGGTAATCAGCGCAGCCAGTCTCACCAGCGCGCTGAAAATGATGTCACCGTTTTTGCCCGGTGCTTTGATGGTCGGCTTGTACTCAGCCATAGATTACTCTCTGTTTGAACCCTGGCAGCCCCAACCGGGATCGGAGCCTGAAGAACTGTGTGGGGCGCGGCGAACCCGCGCCCCTGCGTTGTTAGTACAGCGCTTTACCTGAACTGTCTTTTACGTTGGTTTTCCAGGCCGCGCGCACCTGCTCAACCACTTCTGTCGGCAGGGTGGCGTAATCCAGCTCGTTAGCTTGTTTTGCACCGGTTTTGTAGGCCCAGTCGAAGAACTTCAGCACTTCGGCGCCCTGAGCAGGGTTTTTCTGCTCTTTGTGCACCAGGATGAAGGTGGTGGAGGTGATTGGCCACACGTTGTCACCTTTCTGGTCAGTCAGATCCTGAGCGAAGGTCTTGCTCCAATCCACGCCTTTGGCCGCGTTGCTGAAGCTCTCTTCGGTCGGGCTAACCGGTTTGCCGTCGGCGGATACCAGCTTGGTGTAAGCCAGGTTGTTCTGTTTGGCGTAAGCGTATTCTACGTAGCCGATAGAGCCAGGCAGACGCTGAACGAAGGCGGCGATGCCGTCGTTGCCTTTGCCGCCCAGACCGGTCGGCCAGTTAACGGTAGAACCGGCGCCAATCTTCTCTTTCCACTGCGCGTTGGCCTTGGACAGGTAGCTGGTGAACACGAACGAGGTGCCGGAACCGTCGGCGCGGCGCACTACGGCGATGTTCTGGTCAGGCAGTTTCACGCCAGGGTTCAGCTTGGTGATAGCCGGATCGTTCCACTTTTTGACGTTGCCCAGGTAGATATCGCCCAGGGTTTTACCGTCCAGCGTCAGTTCGCCGGATTTAATGCCCGGGATATTCACCGCCAGTACCACGCCGCCGATCACGGTCGGGAACTGGAACAGGCCATCGGCCGCCAGTTTGTCGTCAGACAGCGGAGCATCGGAAGCGCCAAAGTCAACGGTGTTGGCCACGATTTGCTTCACGCCGCCAGAGGAGCCGATGCCCTGATAGTTAACTTTGTTGCCGGTTTCTTTCTGATAAGAATCTGCCCACTTGGCGTAAACCGGAGCGGGGAATGTCGCACCTGCACCGGTCAGGCTGGCAGCAGCGAACGCGGACACGGCGGTCAGGGAGAAGGTCGCTGCCACAATACTGGCGACGGTGGTACGCATCAGTTTCATAATCCCTCCTAATGGGATACTTAAAATCGACTTCGAGTCGTTTTAATCAGAGTAAGTATTGCTGCAGGAGGGAAAATAGGACAGTTTGGTGACAGAAAAATGTACGCAATATGACAGTTATATTACAGTGCGTTTGATGGCTGTTGTTTTATCTATAAATCAAAAAGTTAGCTGTGAAGCAGCACATTTTCCAAGCAATAAATAAACCGTTTGGGTGCGGCCTATCCGCTTGAATATGACAACGTTTATCGCCGAATCGGTCGCGCTGTCATCTTTAAGATCGTTCATGAAAAAGCCGGCGCAAAGGCCGGCTTTTGCAGTTTACCTGCGGCAAATTACTCTACGGTGACAGACTTCGCCAGGTTGCGTGGCTGGTCAACGTCGGTGCCTTTGATCAGCGCCACGTGGTAAGACAGCAGCTGCAACGGCACGGTGTAGAAGATCGGCGCGACAATTTCCTCGACGTGCGGCAGAGGAATGATGGTCATACCTTCGCTGCTGACAAAGCCGGCGTCCTGATCGGCGAACACGTACAGCTGGCCGCCGCGCGCGCGCACTTCTTCAATGTTGGACTTCAGCTTTTCCAGCAGTTCGTTGTTTGGCGCCACCACGATCACCGGCATATCGGCGTCGATCAGCGCCAGCGGGCCGTGTTTCAACTCACCCGCCGCATAGGCTTCGGCGTGAATATAGGAGATCTCTTTCAGCTTCAGCGCCCCTTCCATGGCGATCGGATACTGATCGCCGCGGCCGAGGAACAGCGCATGGTGCTTGTCGGAGAAGCCTTCCGCCAGCGCTTCGATCTCTTTATCCATCGACAGCATCTGCTCGATACGCGCCGGCAGCGCCTGCAGGCCGTGCACGATCTCCTGCTCCACGCTTTCCGCCATGCCTTTCAGGCGGCCCAGGCGCGCCACCAGCATCAACAGCACGGTGAGCTGCGTGGTGAAGGCTTTGGTCGAGGCTACGCCGATTTCCGTGCCCGCTTTGGTCATCAACGCCAGATCGGATTCACGCACCAGCGAAGAGCCCGCAACGTTACAAACGGCCAGCGAACCAAGATAACCCAGCTCTTTGGACAGGCGCAGCGCCGCTAACGTGTCGGCGGTTTCGCCGGACTGCGACAGGGTGATGATCAGGCTACCCGGACGCACCGCCGATTTGCGGTAACGGAATTCGGACGCGATCTCGACGTCGCACGGCACGCCGGCCAACGCTTCAAACCAGTAGCGCGCCACCATCCCGGAGTGGTAAGAAGTCCCACAGGCGATGATCTGCACGTGTTGCACCTTGGCCAGCAGCTCGTCGGCGTGCGGGCCCAGCTCGCTCAGGTTGATTTGGCCATGGCTGAAACGCCCTTCCAGGGTGTTTTTCAGCGCCAGCGGCTGTTCGTAGATCTCTTTTTGCATGTAGTGACGGTAAGCGCCCTTGTCGCCGGCGTCATACTGCACCTGGGATTCGATCTCAGGACGCTCGATGGCGTTGCCCTGCTTGTCGAAGATGTTGACGGTGCGACGAGTCACTTCCACCACGTCGCCTTCTTCCAGGAAGATGAAGCGGCGGGTGACCGGCAGCAGCGCCAGCTGATCGGAGGCGATGAAGTTTTCCCCAACGCCGCGGCCGATAACCAGCGGGCTGCCGGAGCGCGCCGCAACCAATACGCTCGGATCGCGGCTGTCCATCACCACGGTGCCGTAAGCGCCGCGCAGCTGTGGGATCACGCGCTGAACCACTTCCAGCAGCGTACCGCCCTGCAACTGTTCCCAGTGCACCAGGTGCGCGATCACTTCGGTGTCGGTTTCGGAGCTGAAACGGTAACCACGTTCGATCAGCAGCTCGCGCAGCGGTTCGTGGTTTTCGATGATGCCGTTATGCACCACGGTAATGTAGTCGGAAACATGCGGGTGCGCGTTCGCTTCGGTCGGTTCACCGTGCGTTGCCCAGCGGGTGTGAGCGATGCCGGTACCGCCGTGCAGATCGGTTTGCTCCGCCGCTTCGGCCAGTTTTTGTACCTTGCCTACGCGACGCAGGCGACTGACGTTGCCTTTTTCATCGACCACCGCCAGACCGGCGGAGTCATAACCGCGGTACTCAAGACGACGTAAACCTTCCAACAGGATTTCTGCGATATCACGTTGCGCTACTGCGCCTACAATTCCACACATCAGTTATATTCCTAATGAACGCCCTTCATGGGCGCTTTCGATGCCTTGACCTGATTTTTGCCGGTTTTTACCGTGCGTCCCCCGAGCCTGTAGATGGTGGGGGTTATTATGTTTTGTATTGGGCTCGTGAACAGAGCCCAACGCAAAACACACTATGACTTCTTCTTCACCGGACGTTGCCAGCCCTGAATGTGCACCTGCTTGACGCGGCTCAGCACCAATTCGTTCTCGGCAATATCGCGCGTCACCGTGGTGCCTGCGGCGATGGTGGAGCCTTTGCCGACCGACACCGGCGCCACCAGCTGAGTATCGGAACCGACGAACACCCCATCGCCGATCAGCGTCTTGTGCTTGTTGGCGCCATCGTAGTTGCAGGTGATGGTGCCGGCGCCGATATTCACGTCATCGCCGATTTCGGCATCGCCCAGGTAGCTGAGGTGGCCGGCCTTGGAGCCTTTGCCCAGACGCGCCTTTTTCATTTCCACGAAGTTGCCGACGTGGGCCCCTGCCGCCAGCTCCGCGCCTGGGCGCAGGCGGGCAAATGGCCCCACGGTGCAGCCGACTTCCAGCACGCTGTCTTCCAGCACGCTGTAAGGACTGATCTCGCAATCATCACCGATTACGCAGTTTTTCAGCACGCAGCCGGCGCCGATTTTCACCCGATCGCCCAACTTGACGTGACCTTCGATAATCACATTCGCATCAATAGTGATGTCGCGGCCGTGAACAAGTTCCCCGCGCAAATCGAAACGCGCCGGATCCAGCAGCATCACGCCGGCCAACAGCAGCTTTTCAGACTGTTCCGACTGGAATACGCGTTCCAGGGTCGCCAGTTGCAGGCGGTTGTTCACACCTTCCACTTCACTCAGGCGCGACGGGTGTACAGCCTCGATTTTCTTGCCGTCGGCATGGGCCAACGCAATGATATCGGTGATGTAAAACTCGCCCTGTGCGTTGTCGTTGTTCAGCATCCCCAGCCAGCGCTTCAGATCGCGCCCGTTCGCCACCAGGATGCCGGTATTGATTTCGTTAATCTGGCGCTGTGCCTCGCTGGCGTCCTTGTGTTCGACGATGCCCACCACGTTGCCCTGCTCGCGCACGATGCGGCCGTAACCGCTCGGATCGTCCAGCTTGACCGTCAGCAGACCGATGCCGCCCTGCGGCTTGGCCGCCAGCAGGCGTTGCAGCGTATCCACGGAAATCAACGGCACGTCACCGTACAGCATCAGAACGTCTTCATCGTCGGCAAAATGCGGCGCCGCCTGCTGCATTGCATGACCGGTGCCCAATTGCTCCGCCTGCAGCACCCAGTTCAGCGCGCCGTCCGTCAGCGTGCTTTTCAATAAATCGCCGCCGTGGCCGTATACCAGGTGAACATGTTGCGCGCCCAGTTTCATCGCGGCATCAATGACGTGCTGCACCATCGGCTTACCGGCCAACGGATGCAACACTTTGGGAAGATCGGAATACATGCGCGTACCCTTGCCCGCGGCGAGGATGACCACGCTCATTGCGCTGTTCGACATAAGCAACCTGATAACTCCATTTTGATAGACGAAAGTAAAACCGTTTAGCGACGATATTACTACATATTTCTCATCACGAACCCGGCGCAGGCCGCGCGCCTCTTGGCCTGCCGCCATCATGGCTGATTCGGCTTCAGGACGAAAAAACTGTCGGCGTTCGGCGACGTTTCTTTCCCGATATCAGGGGTTATACACCACACCGCCCGCCGGGCTGAAATGCTTATTTTAAAGTAAAAAAAAAGCGACCCTATAGGCCGCTTTCTTAAAGTTGGGTGCAGAGCACCCAAACATTACATCGCTTTTCTGGTGAGCTCGATAACGCGCAGTTTTGCGATCGCTTTCGCCAGTTCAGCGGATGCCTGAGCATAGTCGACATCGCCATGAGAGCTGCGAATGTGTTCTTCAGCTTTACGCTTAGCTTCCAACGCTCTCGCTTCGTCGAGGTCAGTACCACGGATAGCAGTGTCCGCCAGCACGGTAACCACGCTCGGCTGCACCTCGAGGATGCCGCCGGACAGGTAGATGAACTCTTCTTCACCGTGCTGCTTAACAATACGCACCATGCCAGGCTTGATGGCAGTCAGCAGCGGCGCATGGCCAGGGAAGATCCCCAGTTCACCTTCGCTGCCTGTCACCTGGATCTTCTGCACCAGGCCGGAAAACATCTGTTTTTCCGCGCTGACTACATCCAGATGGTAAGTCATAGCCATATCACCCTCCTCTCAAGGCGTTACAGTTTCTTGGCTTTTTCCACTGCTTCTTCAATGGTGCCAACCATGTAGAACGCCTGCTCCGGCAGGTGGTCATAGTCGCCGTCCATAATGCCTTTGAAACCACGGATGGTGTCTTTCAGCGATACGAACTTGCCCGGAGAACCGGTGAAGACTTCTGCCACGAAGAACGGCTGAGACAGGAAGCGTTGGATCTTACGCGCACGGGATACGACCAGTTTGTCTTCTTCAGACAGCTCGTCCATACCCAGGATCGCGATGATATCTTTCAGTTCCTGGTAGCGTTGCAGAATGGACTGCACGCCACGCGCTACGTCGTAGTGCTCCTGGCCAACAACCAGCGGATCCAGCTGACGGCTGGTAGAATCCAGCGGGTCAACGGCCGGGTAGATACCCAGAGAAGCGATGTTACGGCTCAGTACCACGGTTGCGTCCAAGTGCGCAAAGGTGGTGGCTGGTGACGGGTCAGTCAAGTCATCCGCAGGAACGTAAACGGCCTGTACGGAAGTGATGGAACCGGTCTTGGTCGAGGTGATACGTTCTTGCAGAACGCCCATCTCTTCCGCCAGCGTTGGCTGATAACCTACCGCGGATGGCATACGGCCCAGAAGTGCGGACACTTCGGTACCGGCCAGGGTGTAACGGTAGATGTTGTCAACGAACAGCAGAACGTCACGGCCTTCGTCACGGAATTTCTCCGCCATGGTCAGACCGGTCAGCGCAACGCGCAGACGGTTACCTGGTGGCTCGTTCATCTGGCCGTAAACCAGGGATACTTTGTCCAGAACGTTGGAGTCGGTCATTTCGTGGTAGAAGTCGTTACCCTCACGAGTACGCTCGCCCACGCCCGCAAACACGGAATAACCGGAGTGCTCGATCGCGATGTTACGGATCAGCTCCATCATGTTTACGGTTTTACCTACGCCCGCACCGCCGAACAGACCAACTTTACCGCCCTTGGCGAACGGACAAATCAGGTCCATTACCTTGATACCGGTTTCCAGCAGTTCCTGGGAGCTGGACAGCTCTTCGTAGCTTGGCGCCGCGCGGTGAATAGCCCAACGCTCTTCTTCGCCGATGTCGCCTTTCATGTCGATCGGTTGGCCCAATACGTTCATGATACGGCCCAGGGTAGCTTTACCCACCGGCACTTCAATCGGGTGGTCCAGGTTGTTCACTTTCAGACCGCGACGCAGACCGTCGGAGGTCCCCATTGCGATACAGCGAACCACGCCACCGCCCAGCTGTTGCTGAACTTCCAACACCAGTTTTTCGGTGCCGTTTTCTACCTCAAGGGCATCGTACACTTTTGGTACGGCATCCTGAGGGAACTCGACGTCCACCACGGCGCCGATTACCTGGATAATCTTTCCAGTAGCCATCTTGAATCCTCTACGTAATTCGTAAACCTAGCTTAAACCGCGGAGGCTCCCGAAACGATCTCGGTGAGTTCCTGAGTGATGCTGGCCTGACGCGCCTTGTTGTATACCAACTGCAGCTCTTTGATCAGGCTACCGCCGTTATCGGTTGCGGCTTTCATCGCGACCATTCGTGCGGCCTGCTCGCTGGCCAGGTTTTCCACGACGCCCTGATAAACCTGCGACTCCACATAGCGGCGCAGCAAGGTATCAAGCAGCACTTTTGGATCGGGTTCATACAGGTAATCCCAAGGCGTTTTCTTCAGCTCTTCGTCATCGGCTGGCGGTAACGGCAGCAGCTGAAGCACCTGTGGCTCTTGGGACATCGTATTAACAAATTTGTTGCTGACAATGTACAGCTTGTCCAAACGACCTTCGTCGTAGGCCTGCAGCATCACTTTCACCGGCCCGATCAGATCCGACAGGGAAGGTTTGTCCCCCATGCCGGTCACCTGGGCAACCACGTTGCCGCCCACGGAACCAAAGAAAGAGGCCGCTTTAGAGCCAATCAGCGCCAAATCGGTTTCGACGCCTTTTTCGGACCAGGCTTTCATCTCCGCCAGCAGCTTTTTGAACAGGTTGATGTTCAAGCCGCCGCAGAGACCACGGTCAGTAGACACCACCAGATACCCGACGCGCTTAACGTCACGCTCATCCAGGTACGGGTGCTTGTACTCCAGATTCCCTAACGCAAGGTGACCAATCACTTTGCGCATGGTCTCTGCATAAGGACGGCTGGCCGCCATGCGATCCTGCGATTTACGCATTTTGGAGGCGGCGACCATTTCCATCGCTTTAGTGATCTTTTGCGTGTTTTGCACGCTAGCGATCTTACTACGTATCTCTTTTGCGCCGGCCATCTCTGCTTCTCCTCAGTGCCAGACGGCCTGCTGTCTTTCAACAGCAGGACCGTTCGGCGTTACCAGGACTGGGTTTTCTTGAAGGTCTCGAGGACGTCTTTCAACTTGCCCTCGATCTCATCATTGAAGTTGCCAGTTTGGTTGATGTGGTTCAGCAGTTCGGCGTGCTCGCGGTCCGCATAGGCGACCAGCGCGGCTTCGAAGCTCACCACTTTGGCGACTTCGACGTCGTTCAGGTAACCGCGTTCTGCGGCAAACAGCACCAGAGACTGTTGTGCAACCGACATCGGCGCATACTGTTTCTGTTTCAGCAGCTCGGTCACTTTCTGACCGTGGCTCAGCTGTTTGCGGGTCGCGTCGTCCAGATCGGAGGCGAACTGGGAGAACGCAGCCAGCTCACGATACTGTGCCAGCGCGGTACGGATACCACCGGACAGTTTCTTCATGATCTTGGTCTGCGCGGCGCCACCAACACGGGATACGGAGATACCCGGGTTAACTGCCGGACGAATACCGGAGTTGAACAGGTTGGATTCCAGGAAGATCTGACCATCGGTAATCGAGATTACGTTGGTCGGAACGAACGCGGAAACGTCACCCGCCTGGGTTTCAATGATCGGCAGAGCGGTCAGTGAACCGGTTTGGCCTTTAACTTCACCTTTGGTGAAGGCTTCAACGTATTCGGCGTTAACGCGCGCTGCACGCTCCAGCAAGCGGGAGTGCAGGTAGAATACGTCGCCTGGGTAAGCTTCACGACCTGGCGGACGACGAAGCAGCAGGGAAATCTGGCGGTAAGCAACGGCCTGTTTGGACAGGTCATCGTACACGATCAGCGCATCTTCACCGCGGTCACGGAAGTATTCGCCCATTGCGCAACCGGCGTATGGCGCCAGGTATTGCAGTGCAGCGGATTCGGAAGCGGTCGCCACCACCACAATGGTGTTGGCCAGTGCGCCGTGCTCTTCCAGTTTGCGCACCACGTTAGCGATGGTGGACGCTTTCTGGCCGATAGCCACGTAAACGCATTTGATGCCGGAGTCGCGTTGGTTGATGATCGCATCGATCGCCAGCGCGGTTTTACCGGTCTGACGGTCACCGATCACCAGCTCACGCTGGCCACGGCCGATTGGAATCATGGCGTCAACGGATTTGTAGCCAGTTTGAACCGGCTGATCAACGGACTGACGCTCGATAACGCCTGGCGCGATAGCTTCTACCGGAGAGAAGCCGTCGTTTTCAATCGGGCCTTTGCCGTCGATAGGTGCGCCCAGGGTGTTAACTACGCGGCCCAGCAGACCACGACCGACTGGAACTTCCAGGATACGGCCAGTACATTTAACCTTCATGCCTTCGGCCAGATCCGAGTACGGACCCATGACCACGGCACCGACAGAGTCGCGCTCCAGGTTCAATGCGATTGCGTAACGGTTGCCAGGCAGCGCGATCATTTCGCCCTGCATAACTTCGGCCAGGCCGTGTACGCGGATGATCCCGTCGCTGACGGAAACGATAGTACCTTCATTGTGAGCTTCGCTCACTACATTGAACTGAGCAATGCGCTGCTTGATCAGTTCGCTGATTTCGGTGGAATTCAGTTGCATGCTCCAGTCCCCTTAAGACTGCAAGACGTCTGTCAGGCGTTCAAGACGACCGCGAACGCTGCCATCAATCACCATATCGCCGGCGCGAACAACGATGCCGGCCAGTACAGACTTGTCAATTTTGCAATTCAGCTTAACTTTGCGTGACAGACGTTTTTCCATCGCAGCGGCGATTTTCGCCTGCTGTTCGTCGCTCAGCGCGCTCGCAGAGAGCACTTCGACTTCGACGGTGGATTCCAGCGAGGCGCGCAGTTCGATGAACTGCTGCAGCACGGCAGGAAGAACCAGTAAACGTCCATTTTCGGCCATTACACGGATAAAGTTCTGGCCATGTTCGTCGAGCCGATCGCCACAAACCGCGATGAACGTCTTGGACAGCGTTTCTGGCGCAACCGCGCCAGACAGCAGTTCAGAAATCTGTTCATTGCGAGTGACTTCAGCCGTAAACGCCAGCATCTCCTGCCAGCGCTCTACGCTTTGGTGCTCAACGGCAAAGTCAAAAGCTGCTTTGGCGTAGGGGCGAGCTACAGTTACAAATTCAGACATCAGCCCCTCCCTCCTTACAGTTCAGCGACCAGTTTATCAACGATGTCGCTGTTAGCAGCTTCATCCACGGAACGTTCGATGATCTTCTCGGCGCCGGCAATTGCCAGCATCGCGACTTGCTTACGCAACTCTTCACGAGCGCGCTTACGTTCGGCTTCGATCTCAGCCTGAGCCTGCGCCACGATTTTGTTACGTTCCTGCTCGGCTTCGGCTTTCGCTTCATCCATGATCTGAGCTTTGCGTTTGTTCGCTTGCTCGATGATCACCTGAGCTTCTGCTTTAGCAGTTTTCAGCTGGTCGGTCGCATTGGCTTGCGCTAAGTCCAGATCTTTTTTGGCACGCTCTGCAGAAGCGAGGCCGTCAGCGATTTCTTTCTGACGTTTCTCGATGGCAGCCATGATCGGCGGCCATACGTACTTCATGCAGAACCAGACAAACAGAACGAACGCGATGGCCTGGCCGAGGATTGTTGCGTTAAGATTCACAGCACAATGCCTCTTTAAAAGTTAATAGTTTGGTTACGTCGTAGAGGGTTACTCTACTTACGCGACGGCGAACATCACGTACAGACCCAGACCTACAGCGATCATCGGGATGGCGTCGACCAGACCCATAACGATAAAGAACTGTGTACGCAGCAGAGGAATCAGGTCAGGCTGACGAGCAGCGCCTTCCAAGAATTTACCACCCAGGATGCCGATACCGATCGCAGCACCGATTGCCGCTAAACCCATCATCACAGCGGCAGCCATGTACAGCAGATCCATACTCAGGTTTTCCATGACAGTCTCCAGTTTGTTTCAGTTTAAAAGTGCAAGTGTTTTAAGAAAATCAGTGCTCTTCAGACGCCATCGACAGATAGACGATCGTCAGAACCATGAAAATAAAGGCTTGAAGCGTAATGATCAGGATGTGGAAGATAGCCCAAGGCAAGCTCAGGACCCACTGTGACCACCACGGCAACAGGCCGGCAATCAGGATGAAGATCAACTCACCCGCATACATGTTGCCGAACAGTCGCAGACCCAGTGAAACAGGTTTGGACAGCAGGCTGACACCTTCAAGAATCAGGTTGATAGGAATGAATACAGGGTGGTTGAACGGCTGCATGGTCAACTCTTTAACGAACCCGCCAACGCCTTTCATTTTGATGCTATAGAACAGAATCAGGATAAACACGCCCAGCGCCATAGACAGCGTGACGTTCACGTCAGCGGTAGGCACCACGCGCAGCGCAGGCAGACCGAGATGCGCCCCGATGAACGGCAGGAAGTCTACCGGAATCAGGTCCATCAGGTTCATCAGGAACACCCAGACGAACACGGTCAGCGCCAACGGCGCAATCACCTTGCTCTTGCCGTGGTACATGTCGCGCACGCTGCTGTCGACGAAACCAACCACCAGCTCCACGGCGGTTTGCAGTTTACCCGGCACGCCGCTGGTGGCGTTTTTAGCCACTTTGCGGAAAATCACCAGGAACAAAACCCCGAGGACGACGGAGAAAAACATCGAGTCGAGGTTAATCGACCAAAACCCAGTCCCGACCTGAAGCTGCGTCAGGTGGTGACCGATATACTCCTGTGGACTGTTGTATCCCTCTGCAGACATGATGCCTCTACCCTTTATTTAGTTAATTTCGGTAACTGTTAATCACGGCCGGTGCCACTATCTGCACCACTAACACCGCTAAATAGGTCAGGCCAAGCGGTATAAACTCCGCCTTGAACACCCCCAGCGCCACGATCAGCAAAACGATGGTGATCACGACCTTTAGCCCCTCGCCGATGGCGAACGACCAGGCAACCCTACCGGGCGCCGGCGTTTGCGCCTGATGGCGCAAGGCAAACAGCATAAACATTGCACTCGGCAACCAGGCGGCGAGACCGCCTGCCAGCGCCGAAGCGCTCCATTCCGGGCTTTTCAGCCAGAAAGCAACGCTGATCAGAACAAAAGTCATTAACTGCAAAAACAGCAGTTTGCGTGCGACTTTCCCGCTGTAAAGGGACACAGACATGACGTTTGTTCTCTCCGTACCCCTGAGGGGGTATGCTGAGTGACGTATACAACTGTTTTTGCTGTCCTGAGTCAAGCAGCAAAAAACGAGCAAATTATACGGGGCATACCAACGAATTCAATCGATAAGTAGCGAAAAGGTGAACAATTATTTAAATTTCCCTATTCCAGCCTATTTTCACAAGAAAACGGTCGGAATAATAGGACGCATTTAATTGTCTGATTATTCCAGCGTTGCGTTTAGAAACGCGAAGCCGATCACAGTAATACCCCTTCCTGATTTATAGCCGATGGTCAACCAAACCGTCTTTAGCAATTTGAGCGATCAAAAGATTATATAAATCAAAACATTATCAGTTAACTGTTCAAAAACAATCCGTATACCCGACGAAAACCTTTTATTGACAAGCAGCGAGGCAATATTCCAACAGCCAATTAACATTAGCAGCAAAGGCCAATCTTTCGCACATGATTGCTAACGTGACTATTTCCAAATGCAATTACTCTATTGTCGCTAATTAGCCGCGTTTTTTGTGTTAATAGAAAGTAAATTAACTAAAAAAAGCGACCAATTAATTAGCCTGCTTATCTTTACGCTTAGTACTACCTTTAATTCACGCTTGTTTGATCAAAAACAAACTCAGTTTGCCTTAAGCACCACCAGATGGCGTTCACCTTCCAATTCAGGCACCTGAAGCCGCACAATGGATTCCAGGCTGACGCCTTCCGGCAAGTGCGCCAATTCTTCATCCGGGCGCACGCCTTTCAACGCGTAAAAACGCCCCTGCCCTTTCGCCGGCAGATGATGACACCAGGACAGCATATCCTGCAGCGAAGCGAACGCGCGGCTGATCACGCCATCAAACGGTGGCTCGGCCGGAAACGCTTCGACGCGGCTCTGCACCGGCTCGATATTGTTCAGGCCCAGCTCATGCTGCACCTGGCGCAGGAAGCGCACGCGCTTGCCCAGGCTGTCGAGCAGCGTGAAATGCGCGTCTGGGCGCACGATCGCCAGCGGAATGCCCGGCAAGCCGGGGCCGGTGCCGACATCGATGAAACGTGAGCCCTGCAAATGCGGGTTGACCACGATGCTGTCGAGGATGTGGCGCACCAGCATTTGCTGCGGATCGCGCACCGACGTGAGGTTATAAGCCTTGTTCCACTTATCCAGCATGCCGACATAACCCAGCAGCTGCTGTTTTTGCTGATCGGGCAGCTCAATGCCTGCCGCCGCAAGCAGCGAGTCTAATTTTTTTTGCACAACGGATCCTCTGGCAGGCGCTGAACGACCAGCGGATGGTTAGCTGGCGCAATGAGGCGACTATGATAATTCAGGGCGCAAGTGATGTCAGCGGCCGTTTGGCTACGAGATGAACAAACGGCCGCCTGGATGCAAGATTTATGCGCTGCGGCGCAGCAGTCCCTGCTTTTTCAGCCAGATCAGCAAAATCGAGATCGCCGCCGGCGTAATGCCGGAGATGCGCGAAGCCTGGCCGATGGAGTTCGGTTTGTGATCGTTCAACTTGGCGATCACCTCGTTCGACAGTCCCGAAACCTGACGGTAGTCGAGATCCAACGGCAGCAAGGTATTCTCGTTGCGCTGCTGTTTTTCGATCTCTTCCTGCTGACGAGCGATGTAGCCCTCGTATTTGACCTGGATCTCAACCTGTTCAGCCGCTTGTACGTCGCCCAGCGGCGGCGCGAAGGCGTCGGTGCCGGTCAACTGCGCGTAATCCATCTCCGGACGGCGCAGCAGCTCTTCGCCGTTCGCTTCACGCGACAGCGGCGCTTTCAGCAGCGCATTGACCTGTTCGACGTTCTCGGCGTGCGGGTGCATCCAGATGTCGCGCAGGCGCTGGCGTTCGCGTTCGATTCGCTCCAACTTCTCGCTGTAACGTGCCCAACGCACGTCGTCCACCAGGCCGAGTTCACGGCCTTTTTCCGTCAGGCGGAGATCGGCGTTGTCTTCGCGCAGCATCAGACGATACTCGGCGCGTGAGGTAAACATGCGGTACGGCTCTTTGGTGCCGAGGGTGCTGAGATCGTCCACCAGCACGCCCAGGTAGGCCTGATCGCGGCGTGGCGCCCAGCCTTCTTGTTCGTCGGCGAAACGCCCAGCGTTCAGACCGGCCAGCAGGCCCTGCGCAGCCGCTTCTTCATATCCAGTGGTGCCGTTGATCTGACCGGCGAAGAACAGCCCCTGGATGAATTTGCTTTCCAGCGTCGGCTTCAGGTCGCGCGGATCGAAGAAATCGTACTCGATAGCATAACCAGGGCGAATAATACGCGCGTTTTGCATTCCTTCCATCGAACGGACGATCTGCATCTGCACGTCGAACGGCAGGCTGGTGGAAATCCCGTTAGGGTAAATCTCGTTGCTGGTTAGGCCTTCCGGCTCGAGGAAGATCTGGTGCGCGTTGCGATCGGCAAAGCGCATGACCTTGTCTTCGATCGACGGGCAATAACGTGGGCCGATCCCTTCGATGATCCCGGCATACATCGGGCTGCGATCGAGGTTATTGCGGATCACGTCATGGGTTTTTTCATTGGTGTGGGTGATGTAGCACGCCATTTGTTCCGGGTGTTGGCTGGCATCGCCCAGGAACGAGAATACCGGCACCGGCGTATCGCCGTGTTGTGGCGCCAGTACGCTGAAATCGATAGTGCGGGCGTCGATGCGCGGTGGCGTACCGGTTTTCAAGCGGTTAACGCGCAGCGGCAGTTCTCGCAAACGCTGTGACAGCGAGATCGAAGGTGGATCCCCGGCGCGACCACCGCTGTAGTTTTCCAGACCGATATGGATCTTGCCGTCCAGGAAGGTGCCTACGGTCAATACCACCGCCTTGGCGCGGAATTTCAGGCCCATTTGGGTGACGGCGCCGACTACGCGATCGTTTTCGACGATCAGATCCTCAACAGGTTGTTGGAAGATCATCAGGTTGGGCTGGTTCTCCAACGCGGTACGGATCGCCTGGCGATACAGTACGCGATCCGCCTGAGCGCGTGTGGCACGAACGGCTGGGCCTTTGCTGGCGTTTAGTATCCTAAACTGGATGCCGGCGTGGTCGATCGCCGTTGCCATCAGGCCACCGAGTGCATCAATTTCCTTAACCAGATGCCCTTTACCAATACCGCCAATCGCCGGGTTACAGGACATCTGTCCCAGCGTATCGATATTGTGTGTCAATAATAAAGTCTGACGTCCCATGCGTGCCGCGGCCATGGCGGCCTCGGTACCTGCATGGCCACCACCGATGATGATGACGTCAAATTGATCTGGATAAAACATGGAACTGCACCTCGCCGTATTGCGAACGATCGTATTTGCCCTGGGGTCGGGGATTCTACTCAAGTTTAGACGATCGACCAAGTGGTCAGGATCGTCGGTAATTAAAAGAAGATCTTTTTTATTTAAAGATCTCTTTATTAGATCTCTTATTAGGATCGCGATCCTCTGTGGATAAGTGACTATTCACGATGAAGATCAGCAGATTAAGGAGGATCGTTTGCTGTGAATGATCGGTGATCCCGACGCAGATAAGCTGGGATCTAAAAGGCTTGTTATGCACAGGGCAAAAAGCGCACTACGGTTGTTATTGGGATAACTACGGCTTTTACCCTGCTTTTAAGCTTAGTTATCCACAATCGTTCGCGCGATCTTTAGACGAATTAGAGTAAATTAATCCAGGTTTTTACCCATTCCTCGGCCGGATCCTCGGGAATTTCATGCTCGGTCACGTCGATCTCGAGACGATCGCCGATCCTTTTAGCGCCTCTGGCGATCAACAGATCGTCGATCTGTTTGATCGCGCCGCAGAAGGTGTCGTATTCCGAACTGCCCAAACCGACGGCGCCGAACTGCACCTCGGAAAGATCCGGCTGCTGTTCAGCGAGCTGTTCCAACAGCGGCTGAAGGTTATCCGGCAGTTCGCCGGCGCCGTGCGTGGAAGAGACCACCAGCCAGCGGCCGGTCAACGGCAGTTCATCCAGTTCAGGGCCGTGCAGCATCTCGGTAGAGAAACCCGCGTCTTCCAGCTTTTCAGCCAAATGTTCAGCCACGTATTCGGCGCTGCCAAGCGTACTGCCACTGATCAGAGTAATGTCTGCCATGAACCAACGATCCCAACCTTCTCACTCAAAGTGGCTGCATTGTACGCTGTGAATCGGCTGGGATCTACCTGTGGATAATGTGGGTATGCAATTTGGCGGGTTACGGCACGATGGTGCGCATAATGGGGTTCTGCAGCGAGATCAGCGTTTCGGTAGACTGGATCTCGTCGATAGTCTGGATCTTGTTGATAAGTACCTGTTGCAACGCGTCGATCGATCGGCACATTACCTTAATAAAGACGCTGTAGTGGCCGGTGGTGTAATAGGCTTCTACCACTTCTTCCAGGCTTTCCAGCTTCTTCAGCGCCGAAGGGTAGTCCTTGGCGCTCTTCAATATGATGCCGATAAAGCAGCACACGTCGTAGCCCAGTTGTTTGGGGCTGACGTCGATGCGCGCGCCGGTGATGATCCCGGCCTGTTTCATCTTCTCCACCCGCACATGAATGGTGCCGGGGCTGACGGCGAAGTTTTTCGCCAGTTCGGCGTACGGTGTGCGCGCATTGTCCATCAGGGCGTTGAGGATGCCACGATCGAGATTATCGATCTGATAAATTTCCGCCATTTAATCCCCCATTAATTAACGATTGTTGAATTCTGTCCGGGTAAAAATGAACGATTAAAAGTGAAAAGGCAATATTGATTAATGGATATTGAATTGGCGTGTCATTTTGTTGCTTAATCGATGGCAACAGAGACAGGTTTACAAGAGATACGGCAATGAAAAAACAGTTTATCCAAAAACAACAACAAATCAGCCAGGTCAAATCCTTCTTCTCCCGCCAGCTGGAGCAACAGCTCGGCCTGATCGAAGTGCAAGCGCCGATCCTCAGCCGTTTGGGCGACGGCACGCAGGATAACCTCTCCGGCAGCGAGAAAGCGGTGCAGGTTAAGGTCAAAACTCTGCCTGACGCCACCTTCGAAGTGGTGCATTCGCTGGCGAAATGGAAACGCAAAACCCTGGGCAGCTACGATTTCGGCGCCGGCGAGGGCCTGTATACCCATATGAAGGCGCTGCGCCCGGATGAGGACCGCCTGACGCCAATCCACTCGGTGTACGTCGATCAGTGGGACTGGGAGCGGGTGATGGGCGACGGTGAGCGCAGCCTGGACTACCTGAAAAGCACCGTGCGCAGCATTTACGCCGCGATCAAGGCGACGGAAGCGGAAGTCAGCCGTGAGCATGGCCTGACCCCGTTCCTGCCGGAACAGATCCACTTCGTACACAGCGAAACCCTGCTGCAGCGCTATCCGGATCTGGACGCCAAAGGGCGTGAGCGGGCGATCGCCAAAGAATTGGGCGCGGTGTTCCTGATCGGCATCGGTGGCAAGCTGTCGCACGGCAAATCGCACGATGTGCGGGCGCCGGATTATGATGACTGGACCACGCCGACGGCGGATGGCCTGGCGGGCCTGAACGGCGATATCGTGGTGTGGAACCCGGTGCTGCAGGACGTTTTCGAGCTGTCTTCCATGGGCATCCGCGTCGACGCCACGGCGCTGAAACATCAGCTGGCGCTGACCGGCGATGAAGAACGCATGAAGCTGGAATGGCACCAGTCGCTGTTGCGCGGCGATATGCCGCAGACCATCGGCGGCGGCATCGGTCAGTCGCGTTTGGTGATGCTGCTGTTGCAGCTGTCGCATATCGGCCAGGTGCAGTGCGGCGTGTGGTCGCCGGAAGTGCGCGGGGCGGTCGAAGGCCTGCTCTAACCGCCTAGCGCCGCCATCGGCGCATTAAACGGCTTTTCAGCCCGGTATCAAAGCGCCAGATATGATCGAAGATGCGCATGATGCCGGGTTTGCCGTAGGCGGACATCGCCACCGCATGGAAACGCTGCTGGTGGCTTTGCTGCTGTTGTTTCACCTTCTTTATTACCTCCTCCGGCAACCGCTGGGCGATAAAATCGGAAATGATCACCGCATCGGCGTCGAACCAGCCGCTCTCCGCCATTTTGGTGACGGTGGCGTTCAAGCAGGCCGCCAGATCGGTGCCGCCGCGAAACTGCTGACCGAGAAAACGCACGGCCTGCTCGATGCCGCTGGCGGCGGTGAGTTCGTAATGCACGATCTGGTTGGCGAACAGCATGATGTAGCAGCGGCGGTTGTCCGCCAGCGCAATGCGCAGCAGCGCCAGACAGAACGCCTTGGCGCACTGTTCGTTGAAGCCGCCCATCGATCCTGAGGTGTCCACGCAGACGATAAACGGCCCGCGTGGTTGCTGATCCTGCTGCTGGTGGGTGACCTGACGGATCAGAACCTGTTCCTGCCAGACGTCGCCCTGCAGGCGGTAGCTCAGCAGTCGCTTTTCCAGCAGGCGGCGATAAAACTCGAACTCCAGCTCTTCAATCCCCAGCGTCGCCAGCTCCGGCGGCAGCAGGCGCAGGATGTCGTCGCTCTGATGAATGCCATTTACTTCTTCCGGCAGCGTGGCCGGCACCTGCACCATGACCCTGAACGGTTCCGGCTGCGCGTCTTGTTGCTGCACCGCCTTGGCCTGGTAGCTGCGGCCCAGCTGCTGTGCCAGCTTTTTCAGCTCCGGCTGCTGCTGCAAAAAGTTGCCGTACTCCACCAGCCGTTGGTAATCGCCGCGCTGCAGCTGGCCTTTGCTCATATCCCACAGCCTGCCGGCGGCGGTGTCGTTTTCCGACAGCAGCGGCTCCAGCGCGCCGCTCAGCGCCAGACGCTCCTGCAGTTCCGCCATCAGCTGCTCGCGCTCTTGTTCCAGCAGCTGGTGGTGCAGCATGGTGGCCTGCAGCGTCAGGCTGATGCGCCAGCGCTGCAGGAACAGGGTTTGGAAGCTGTCGTCCAGCGGGTGGTTGGGCAGATCGGCGGCGTCCACCAGCGCGCGTGCCTGTTCATAAAACGGCGAGACCAGCTGACGCAGAAGCTCCATCGTGTCATTGAGGTTGTGATAGAACTGGGTGTTGTTCTCCAGCTGGCACTGCTGGTAGCGGTAAAACTCCTGCGCCAGCGCCGGCGGCACCATAGCCTCCTGCAGACGCTCCTTGAGCTGCAGTTTCCAGCGTGGCAGATCGCGATCCAGCGCCCGGCGAAGGGCCGGAAACTTTTTAAAGAACACCGACAGCTGCGGCGCCGCCAGCATGCCGACGATCATCTCCTCGATCATCTCGCCTTCGGTGATCGCCAGAAGCAGATCGAGCGTCTCCAGACTGAGCATGGTTACTGGCCGCGCATTTGCTGCTGTTGCTGTTTAACCTGTTCCGCCACTTGCAGCAGACTGGCTTCGATCTTGGCCAGGCCAGCGGCAGGCGTGAACAGACAGGGCTGATGTTGGCTGAAGGCGCGGCGCTGCTCCGCCAGGCGCTGGGCCAACGCGTCCATTTCATCCAGCAGCGCCTGCGGCGTGGCGGTGGCCTGTTTGCCCGGCAGCGCCAGCAGCGAAGGCTGGCGGCTGACGTCCAGCACCGTCAGGTGCAGTTGGTCATCGACGTCCAAATCGATCGGCTGCGCGAAGCCAATGCCGTTCAGCTTGGCGCGCACGTCGCCGCCTTTTTGCAGCCAGTTATCCAGCACGCTGCTCTCAATGCTCAGATGGTTGACCTGAATGTCATGCAGCTGCAGCGGTTTTTGCAGCAGCAGGGTGAGGGTGCCGCCGGCGAACGGCGTGGCCGGCGCATATTGCGGTTTGCGGCTGAACATGCCGCCCTTTTTCACCAGGCTGATGGCCTGCCGATCGCTTTGCTGCTGCTGGTCCTGCAGCCAGCGGGTATGGATCTGTTGCAACTGGATCAGCATCGACTGCTGCTGATAGGCCGACTCGGTCAGCAGCTGATCGATCTGCTGTTGCAGCAGCTTCAGCGAGGTGAGATCGTGCCACAGGCAGTCTTTCAATAGCATCAGGTCGAGCGGGGCGATGGCATCGCGCCCGCTGAAGAAGGCGCAGGCCTGCAGCAGACGCAGGGCTTTTTTCCAGCGCCGATCGGAGACGTATGGCGCCTGCTCCAGCGCGTCCAGCCGCTGACGCAGCTGGAAAATCAGCTCAAAGCAGGCTTCCGGCAGCGCCACCTTGTCGATCTGCGGCTGCCACTGCAGAAACTCTTCGTCGCTGATGCTCAGCGCCGCCGGCACCGGGTTTTGGCTTTCGCTCTGGCGGTTGACCAGCAGCGAGCGGAAATTCTGTTTATCCTGCACCTTGTCCAGCCACAGGCGGATAAGCATACGGTCATATAAGGCTTCGAGGCTGTTGTCCGCTTCGGGCAGTTCGTTGGAGGCGGTGACCAGCAGGCGCAGCGGGATCGGTTCTTCGCTGTTGCCGTTGCGAAAGCGCCGTTCGTTGATCGCCGTCAGCAGGGTGTTGAGGATCGCCGGGCCGGCCTTCCAGATCTCGTCCAGAAACACGATCTCCGCTTCCGGCAGATAGCCGGCGGTCAGGCGCTGATAGCGCCCTTCGTCTTTCAGCGCCTGAATCGAGAGCGGGCCGAAGACCTCTTCCGGCGTGGAAAAGCGCGTCATCAGGTATTCAAAGGAGCGGGCGTTGCGGAAGGCAAACTTCAGCCGGCGCGCGATCAGGCTCTTGGCGATGCCGGGCGGGCCGAGCAAGAATACGCTTTCGCCGCTCAGCGCCGCCAGCAGGCACAGGCGGATTGCCTCTTGCCGCTCATAGAGGCCGCTCTCCAGCGCGCTGCTGAGGCGGGAAATTCGTTCTGCCAGAAGGGATGATGGCGTCATATAATCGTCGTATTGTCCGAGAGTTAGCCAATCTTGGTCGATAATTCGATGATAAACCACCATTATTTTTAATGGTATAGCTTATTGATTAGTAAAATTTTTCTCAGTTGAGTCGGATATCCGGTTCACATTTTGTTTATTTTTCGGCTCTGATATAAGGGTAGGCAAGCCGTATAAATGGTGCATACTGTGCGGCTTTCTGGTGGGCGTGACGGATCTTTGAGCCCGTATTTTGCCTGATGCGGATGCATCGCTAACGGATGTTCTGATAAAGAAACGAATTATGAGCGCAGAGCATAAGCAGTCCCTATCGGCGGTAACCCTGGCTGCCATCGGCGTGGTCTACGGTGATATCGGCACCAGTCCTCTCTATACGTTGAGAGAGTGTTTCTCCGGCCATTACGGCTTCGATGTTCGTCCAGACGTGGTTTTCGGCTTCCTGTCGCTGATTTTCTGGATGCTGATCGTGATCGTTTCCCTCAAATATCTCACCTACGTGATGCGTGCGGACAACGCCGGCGAGGGCGGTATTCTGACGCTGATGTCGCTGGCCGGGCGCAACACCTCGGCGCGCACCACCGCGGTGCTGGTGATACTGGGCCTGATCGGCGGCAGCTTCTTCTATGGCGAGGTGGTGATCACCCCGGCGATCTCGGTGATGTCGGCGATAGAAGGATTGGAAATCGCCGCGCCTGCGCTCGACGCCTATATCGTCCCGCTCTCCATTCTGGTGCTGACGCTGCTGTTCGTTATCCAAAAACACGGCACCGGCAGCGTCGGCAAGCTGTTCGCCCCGGTAATGCTGCTGTGGTTCATCGTGTTGGCGGTGCTGGGCGCGCGCAGCATCATTTCGAACCCGGAAGTGCTGCAGGCGCTGAACCCCAAATGGGCGCTCAACTTCTTCATGGAATATAAGAAGGTGTCGTTCTTCGCGCTGGGGGCAGTGGTGCTGTCCATCACCGGCGTCGAGGCGCTGTATGCCGATATGGGGCACTTCGGCAAGTTCCCGATCCGCCTGGCCTGGTTCACCGTGGTGCTGCCTTCGCTGGTGCTCAATTACTTCGGCCAGGGGGCGCTGCTGCTGAAAAACCCTGAGGCGATCAAAAACCCGTTCTTCCTGCTGGCGCCCGACTGGGCGCTGATCCCGCTGCTGATTTTGGCGACTCTGGCGACGGTGATCGCTTCGCAGGCGGTGATTTCCGGCGTCTTCTCGCTGACCCGCCAGGCGGTGCGCCTGGGGTATTTGTCGCCGATGCGCATCATTCACACCTCGGAAATGGAATCTGGCCAGATCTACATTCCGGTGATCAACTGGACGCTGTACATCTCGGTGGTGCTGGTGATCATCGGGTTCGAGCACTCCAGCAACCTGGCGGCGGCTTATGGCATCGCCGTCACCGGCACCATGGTGCTGACCAGCATTCTGGTCACTTCGGTGGCGATTAATAACTGGCACTGGAACCGCTTCCTGGCGATCGGCATCGTAACCATCTTGCTGATCATCGACGTGCCGATGTTCTCCGCCAACGCCCTGAAGCTGTTCTCCGGCGGCTGGCTGCCGCTGACCCTGGCGCTGGTAATGTTCATCATTATGACTACCTGGAAGAGCGAGCGTTTCCGCCTGTTGCGCCGTCTGCATGAGCACGGCAACTCGCTGGAGGCGATGATTGCCTCGCTGGAGAAATCGCCGCCGGTGCGGGTGCCGGGTACCGCGGTGTTCCTGTCGCGCGCCACCAACGTCATTCCTTTTGCGCTGTTGCATAACCTGAAACACAATAAGGTGCTGCATGAGCGCGTGGTGCTGCTGACGCTGCGCACCGAGGATGCGCCTTACGTGCACAACGTGCGCCGGGTGACCATCGAGCAGCTGTCGCCGACCTTCTGGCGGGTGGTGGCCAGCTACGGCTGGCGCGAAACGCCGAACGTGGAGGAAGTGTTCCACCGCTGCGGGCTGGAAGGGTTGCCGTGCCGCATGTCGGAGACGTCGTTCTTCATGTCCCATGAATCGCTGATCCTCACCAAGCGGCCATGGTACCTCTACCTGCGCGGCAAGCTGTTCGTCGCTCTGAGCCGCAACGCGCTGCGGGCGCCGGATCAGTTTGAGATCCCGCCGAACCGGGTCATCGAGCTCGGCACGCAGGTCGAGATCTAACCCGTCTGACAGGGGCTCAGCATGGCTGAGCCCCTTTTGTTTGCACTTTTTCCACGCGCGAACGAAACGTTTCGATAGCGATCACACTTCTGCATTGTCCCGGTTGCCTTCCCCTGCCGTTTTTTTAAACTCCTCCAGAGAGCGAAACGTTTCGCTAGCGGAGTGAGAAGATGAAAAAAGGCGTATTACTGAATTCCGACGTGTCTGCCGTGATTGCCCGGCTGGGGCATACCGATCAGCTCACCTTGTGCGATGCGGGTTTGCCGATACCGGCGGCGACGCAGCGCATCGATCTGGCGCTGACGCAGGGCGTGCCGACCTTCATGCAGGTGTTCGCGGCGGTCACGCAAGAGATGCAGGTAGAAAGCGCCATCCTGGCGGAAGAAATCGTGAAACAAAATCCGTCGCTCCACGAGGCATTGTTGGCTGAACTGACCGCACTGGGCCAACGCCAGGGCAATACCATCGGCGTGCGTTATATCAGCCATCAGGCGTTTAAAGCGCAAACCGAGCACAGCCGGGCGGTGATCCGCAGTGGGGAGTGTTCGCCTTACGCGAACGTGATCCTGTGCGCAGGCGTAACTTTCTGAGGCGTTTATGCAACCTTTACTGCAACTGAAAGGGATTGATAAAGCCTTTCCCGGCGTGAAGGCGCTTTCCGGCGCCGCTCTCAGCGTTTATCCCGGCAAGGTGATGGCGCTGGTGGGGGAAAACGGCGCCGGAAAGTCCACCATGATGAAAGTGCTGACCGGCATCTACCAGAAAGACGCCGGCAGTCAGTATTTTCTCGGTAAAGAGGTGGTATTCAACGGGCCTAAAGATTCGCAGGAAGCGGGCATCGGCATTATTCATCAGGAGCTGAACCTGATCCCGCAGCTGACGATTGCGGAAAACATCTTCCTCGGCCGCGAGTTCGTCAACCGTTTCGGCCGCATTGACTGGAAGCGCATGTACGCCGAGGCCGATCGCTTGTTGGCGCGCCTCAACCTGCGCTACAGCAGCCACCGGCTGGTGGGGGAGCTGTCGATCGGCGATCAGCAGATGGTGGAGATCGCCAAGGTACTGAGCTTCGAATCGAAAGTGATCATCATGGACGAACCGACCGATGCGCTGACCGACACCGAAACCGCCTCGCTGTTCAAGGTGATCAACGAGCTGAAGGCCGAAGGGCGCGGCATCGTTTATATCTCGCACCGCCTGAAAGAGATTTTTGAAATCTGCGACGACGTGACCGTGTTCCGCGACGGGCAGTTCATCGCCGAGCGGCCGGTGAGCGAGCTGCAGGAAGATTCGCTGATAGAGATGATGGTCGGCCGCAAGCTGGAAGAACAATACCCGCGCCTTGATTTGCCGCGCGGGGAAAAGCGGCTGGACGTCAGCCACCTTTCCGGACCCGGCGTTGAAGACGTCAGCTTTACGCTGTACCGCGGCGAGATCCTCGGCGTGGCCGGGCTGATGGGCGCCGGGCGCACTGAATTGATGAAGATCCTGTACGGCGCCGCGCCGCGTAAGGCCGGCACCGTCAGCCTGGACGGCCGCGACGTGGTCACCCACTCGCCGCAGGACGGGTTGGCGAACGGCATCGTCTATATCTCGGAAGACCGTAAGCGCGACGGCCTGGTGCTGGGCATGTCGGTAAAGGAAAACATGTCTCTGACCGCGCTGCGCTACTTCAGCCGCGCCGACGGCAGCCTGAAACAGGCCGATGAGCGGCAGGCGGTGGGGGATTTCATCCGCCTGTTCAATATCAAAACGCCGTCGATGGAGCAGTCGATCGGCCTGCTTTCCGGCGGCAACCAGCAAAAAGTGGCGATCGCCCGCGGCCTGATGACCCGGCCGAAAGTGCTGATCCTCGATGAGCCGACGCGCGGCGTCGACGTCGGCGCCAAAAAAGAGATCTATCAGTTAATCAACCAGTTCAAGCAGGAAGGGCTGAGCATCATTCTGGTGTCTTCGGAAATGCCGGAGGTGATGGGCATGAGCGATCGCATTCTGGTGATGCACGAAGGGCATCTCAGCGGCGAGTTCCCGATTGAACAGGCCACCCAGGAAGCGTTGATGGCGGCAGCCGTCGGCAAGCAATACGGCGTAAAGCAGGAGTAATCAGATATGAGTTCCCAGACTATCGCAGCCAAGCGCTGGTTCAGTAAAGAGTGGCTGTTAGAGCAGAAGTCGTTGATTGCGCTGCTGGTGCTGATCGCCGTGGTCTCTTCCATGAGCCCGAACTTCTTCACCCTGAACAACCTGTTCAATATTCTGCAGCAGACTTCGGTGAACGCCATCATGGCGGTGGGGATGACGCTGGTGATCCTCACGTCCGGCATCGATCTGTCGGTAGGATCGCTGTTGGCCCTGACCGGCGCGGTGGCGGCGTCGATCGTCGGCTTTGAGGTCAACGCGCTGGTGGCGGTGGCGGCGGCATTGGCGCTGGGCGCTGCGATTGGCGCCTGCACCGGGGTGATCGTCGCCAAAGGCAAAGTGCAGGCCTTTATCGCCACGCTGGTGATGATGCTGCTGCTGCGCGGCGTCACCATGGTGTACACCAACGGTAGCCCGGTCAACACCGGTTTCACCGACGTGGCCGACACCTTCGGCTGGTTCGGCATCGGCCGTCCGCTGGGCGTGCCTACGCCGATCTGGATCATGGCGATCGTGTTCATCGCCGCCTGGTATATGCTGCACCATACGCGCCTGGGCCGCTATATTTATGCCCTGGGCGGCAACGAAGCGGCGACCCGCCTGTCCGGCATCAGCGTCGATAAAGTGAAGATTATCGTCTACTCGCTGTGCGGCCTGCTGGCGGCGCTGGCCGGGGTGATCGAAGTGGCGCGCCTGTCGTCGGCGCAGCCGACCGCCGGCACCGGCTATGAGCTGGACGCCATCGCCGCCGTGGTGCTGGGCGGCACCAGCCTGGCCGGCGGCAAGGGGCGCATCGTCGGCACGCTGATCGGGGCGCTGATCCTCGGCTTCCTGAACAACGGCCTGAATTTATTGGGTGTTTCTTCCTACTACCAAATGATCGTGAAGGCAGTGGTGATACTGCTGGCGGTTCTGGTAGATAACAAAAGCAACAAGTAACCTCCCCCTACAGGAATCACGATGATGAAAATGAAAAAACTGGCAACCTTAGCTTCCGCCATCGCGCTGAGCGCCACCCTGAGCGCCAATGCCATGGCCAAAGACACCATTGCGCTGGTGGTGTCCACCCTCAACAACCCGTTCTTCGTCTCGATGAAGGATGGGGCGCAGCAAGAGGCCAACAAGCTGGGCTACAACCTGGTGGTGCTGGATTCCCAGAACAACCCGGCGAAAGAGCTGGCCAACGTGCAGGATCTGATGGTGCGGGCGCCCAAGCTGCTGTTGATCAACCCGACCGACTCCGATGCGGTGGGTAACGCCATCAAGATGGCCAACCAGGCTAAGATCCCGGTCATCACGCTGGACCGCGTGGCGAGCAAGGGTGACGTGGTGAGCCACATCGCTTCGGATAACCGCGTGGGCGGCAAAATGGCCGGTGATTTCATCGCCAAGAAAGCGGGCGCCGATGCCAAGGTGATTCAGCTGGAAGGCATCGCTGGCACCTCTGCCGCGCGTGAACGCGGTGAAGGCTTCAAGCAGTCGCTGGATCAGAATAAATTCAAACTGTTGGCCAGTCAGCCGGCCGATTTCGATCGCACCAAGGGCCTGAACGTGATGCAGAACCTGCTGACCGCGCACCCGGATGTGCAGGCGGTGTTCGCCCAGAACGATGAAATGGCGCTGGGTGCGCTGCGCGCGCTGCAAACCGCCGGTAAAACCGACGTGATCGTGGTAGGCTTCGACGGCACCGCTGACGGCGTGAAAGCGGTCGAAGGCGGCAAGCTGGCGGCGACGGTGGCGCAGCGTCCCGATCAGATCGGCGTGATCGGCGTGGAAACCGCCGATAAAGTGCTGAAAGGCGAAAAAGTGCCGGCGACCATCCCGGTCGATTTGAAACTGGTCACTCAGTAAGTCATACCAGCGCCATCGGAACGGGGCGTTTACGATGGCGCGCAATTCAGGAATCAATGCGATGGAAACAGGTAAGCTGGTGGTTCTTGGCAGCATCAATGCCGACCATATCCTCAATATTGAACAGTTCCCCCACCCGGGCGAGACGGTGATCGGGAAACAGTATAAGGTGGCGTTTGGCGGCAAGGGTGCGAATCAGGCGGTGGCGGCCGGGCGCAGCGGGGCGGAGATCGCCTTTATCGCCTGCGTAGGCGCCGATGATATCGGCGAGCGTATCCGCCGGCAGCTGGCGAGCGATCGCATTGATACCCAACCGATTGAAGCCATCGCCGACAGCACCACCGGCGTGGCGCTGATCTTCGTCAACGCCGAAGGCGAGAACGTGATCGGCATCGATGCCGGCGCCAACGCCGCGGTGACGCCGGATTATCTGGCGCGCTACCAACAAAAAGTGATCGACGCCGATGCCCTGCTGATGCAGCTCGAGTCGCCGCTGGAGACGGTGATCGCCGCCGCCCGCCTGGCGAAACAACATCAAACGCAGGTGATCCTCAACCCGGCCCCGGCGCGTGAGCTGCCGGACGAGCTGCTGGGCATGATCGATATGATCACCCCGAATGAAACCGAAGCCCAGCGCCTGACCGGCATCGCCGTGGACAACGAAGCGGATGCGGCGCGTGCGGCGCAGGCGCTGCACGACAAGGGCATCGCGACGGTGATCATCACCCTCGGTAGCCGCGGCGTGTGGCTGAGCGAAAACGGCAACGGCAAACGGGTGCCCGGTTTTAAGGTGCAAGCGGTGGATACCATCGCCGCCGGCGATACCTTTAACGGTGCGCTGGTGACCGCCCTGTTGGAAGGCAAGATCATGGCCGATGCGGTGCGTTTCGCCCATGCGGCGGCGGCGATCGCCGTGACCCGCCCCGGCGCGCAACCTTCGGTGCCCTGGCGTGAAGAGATCGACGCCTTCTTGCAGCAGCAGGGGTGATCCTTTGGCCACCATGAAAGATGTCGCCCGCCTGGCGGGCGTTTCAACCTCTACCGTGTCGCATGTGGTCAACAATAATCGTTTTGTCAGCGACAGCGTGCGCGACAAGGTCATGGCGGCCGTGGAACAGCTGAACTATGCGCCTTCTGCGCTGGCGCGCAGCCTGAAGCTCAATCAGACGCGCACCATCGGCATGCTGGTGACCGCCAGCAACAACCCGTTTTATGCCGAAGTGGTGCGCGGCGTGGAGCGCAGCTGCTATGAACGTGGCTACAGTTTAATCCTGTGCAATACCGAAGAAGACGCCGCGCGCATGAACCGCAGCATGGAGACGCTGCTGCAAAAGCGCGTCGACGGTTTGTTGTTGATGTGCACCGAAAACCACCGGCCATCGCAAGATGCCCTGAGCCGCTACCCGTCATTGCCGATCGTGATGATGGACTGGGCGCCGTTCGAGGGCGCCAACGACATTATTCAGGATAACTCGCTGCTGGGCGGCGAGATGGCGACCGATCATCTGATCGCCCGCGGCTACCGCAAGATTGCCTGCATTGCTGGCCCGGAGGATAAAACCACCGCTCGTCACCGACTGGAAGGCTATCGCAACGCAATGCGTCGCGCCGGATTGCCGGTTTCGCCAGGGTATGAAGTGCATTGCGATTTTGAGTTTGAGGGCGGGGTGAACGCCATGCGCCAACTGCTGGCGCTGAACGAGCCGCCGCATGCGGTATTTGCCGGCAACGACGCGGTGGCGGTAGGCGTTTATCAGGCGCTGTATCAGGCCGGGCTTTCCGTGCCGCAGGATATGGCGGTGATGGGCTACGATGACATTGAGTTGGCGCGTTATCTGGCGCCGCCGCTGAGCACCATTCATCAGCCGAAGGATTCGCTGGGCGAACTGGCGATCGATGCGCTGATCAACCGCCTGCAGAACCCGGAGCGCGCGCCCCAGGTGCTGGTGCTGACGCCCGAGCTGGTGGAACGCGCCTCGGTGGGCCGCCGTTAACTGGCCGCCTTGGCTTCTTTCTTGCTTTCCTGGCCGCTGATCAAATTGCGGCCATCCTTCCTTCTTAGCAACATAAACACCAGCGCCGACGCCACGGTGACGATCCCCATGGTGATAAAGGTGTAATGGAAGTGGTCGATCATGGTGCCTAACGACAGGGATTCGTAAAAGCGTAGCACCGCTGCGCTGATCGCCACGCCGAAGCTGATGGACAGCTGCTGGGTGACCGCCAGGACGCTGTTGCCGGCGCTGGCGTTGGCGTCGTTCAAATCCGCCAGGCTGATGGTGTTCATGGCGGTAAACTGGGTGGACATCGCCATGCCCAGCACGAACAGCGGCAGGATCATTAGCCACAGCGGCATGCCCGGGCTTTGCAGGGCGAACTGGGCGATCAGCACTCCGATGATAACGGTAATGCCGACCAGCGTTTTACGGTAGCCGAACCAGCGCAGCACCTGAGTGACGGTGGATTTCGCCATCAGCGAGCCGATGGCGGTTGGCGCCATCATGCAACCGGCGACGATCGCCGTATAGCCGAATCCCACCTGCAGCATGAGCGGCATTAAAAATGGCACGCAGCCGGTGCCCAGCCTGGAGGCGACGTTGCCAGCGATACCGACCGAGAAGGTACGGGTTTTGAACAGGTCGAGACCGATCAGCGGCTGAGGGTGACGGCGGGCGTGCGCGATGTAGCCGAACAGCATCACAAAGCCGCTGAGCAGAATACCCAGCGAAACGTAGCTTGCCAGTACCCGCTCGCCAAACAGCTCCAGCCCGGTGGAGATCAGCACCAGGCTCAGGCCGAACAGCATGAAGCCAAGAAAATCGAAGCGGCGTTTGGGCGTAGTGAAGTCCGGCATGTATTTGCGCGCATAGAAGATGCCGAGCAGGCCGATAGGGATATTGATCAGGAAAATCCAGTGCCAGGTGGCGTAGGTGACCAGCCACCCGCCCAGCAGCGGCCCCAGAATCGGCCCGACCAGGCCGGGCATGGTGACGAAGTTCAGCACCGGCAGCAGTTCGCTGCGCGGGTAGGCGCGCAGCAGCGCCAACCGCGCGACCGGCATCATCATCGCGCCGCCGATGCCCTGCAGCACGCGAGAGGCGACCAGCGCGCTCAACGTGGGGGAGAGGGCGCACAGCAGCGAGCCGAGGGTGAATAGCGTGACGGCGAAGATGAACACGCGCCGGGTGCCGAAGCGGTCCGCCAGCCAGCCGCTGACCGGGATCAGCATTGCCACCGTCAGCGTGTAGCTGATGACGGCCGATTGCATCGCCAGCGGCGATCGCCCCAGGCTTTGGGCGATCGCCGGTAGCGCCGTGTTGAGGATGGTGGCGTCCAGCGCCTGCATAAAGAACGCCATTGCGGCGATCCACGGTAGCCCTGCCATACTGCGCGCGGATTGGGTCATGGTCGGTCCTGGTTAAATGGTCGTCTGTCCCTCGTCTCTTTCTTCTATATATAAGCGGGGAGCGTGTCTAGTCTTTCTCTTTCAGCAGCACCTGGCAGGCGACGAGCGCGCCGGCGCTGTCCCCGGCGAGTATCGCATCGACGATAGCCTGATGATGGCGCAGCTTGATCACTTCATTACCGGTGATGGCGCGGAAGTAGCTTTGGTACACCGAACTGAACAGGTTGGCGAACGAGGTCAGGAACGGGTTGCCGCTGGCCTCATAGATGAGCTGGTGGAATTGGGTATCGACCTGGATCCAACGCTCGCGATCAAACTGGGTATGCAGCGCGCGCATTTCCGCCATCAGTTCCGCCAGCAGCTTGGTTTGCTGCGGGCTGGCGTGGTTTGCCGCCAACGCGCAGGCCTGTGGCTCCAGCGAGGTGCGCAAGATAAGGAAGTGTTGCATCACCTGATCGAAGTTTTCCCGCGTCATCCACCAGGTCAGTAAATCCTGATCGAGGAAATTCCATTGGCTCTGCGGCATCACGCGGGTGCCGATGCGCGGGCGCGGTAGCAACATGCCTTTGGCGGCTAACATCTTTACCGCTTCGCGTACTGCGGTGCGGCTGACGCCGAATTGCTCGCCCAGTTCCATTTCACCGGGCAGGATGCTGCCGGCCTGATAATCGCCCGCCAGAATTTGTTGGCCGAGTTTCTCTGCAAGCAGATAAGAAAGATTGCGTTGGGCGGCCTGTTGTTGTGCATTTAACGGCATGGCTGCGGGTCCTTACTGACATCGTTATTTCTATTTTACTCCAGCGATCGCCAGCTTTTATGGCTGTTTGCCTGAAAAAGTGACATAAATTCGTCGCTTTTTCGCCCTTTTGCCGAAAAAATCCGCGCTTGAAAAGTTTTTTGCATTTAGGGGTTGCGGCCCGCCGAGAACTCCCTATAATGCGCCTCCACTGACCGGGAACAACGACTGACAAGCCGCCGGGTCAGCGAGAGAAAAGCGAAATAAACGCTTGACTCTCCGGGTGAAAAGCGTAATATACGCCACCTCGAGTTAGCAAGCGAAAGCGCCTAACTCACTGCTCTTTAACAATTTATCAGACAATCTGTGTGGGCACTCCACAAGACGATATCCAGCATCTTCGGATGCAAAAAAATATCAAGTCTTGAAGAGTGACTAACTGAAGTAAAATTCATGCAGTAAATCTTTGAGCATCGCTTCTCGAGTGGAAGCAAATCAAGCTTTTAATTGAAGAGTTTGATCATGGCTCAGATTGAACGCTGGCGGCAGGCTTAACACATGCAAGTCGAGCGGTAGCACAGGGGAGCTTGCTCCCTGGGTGACGAGCGGCGGACGGGTGAGTAATGTCTGGGAAACTGCCTGATGGAGGGGGATAACTACTGGAAACGGTAGCTAATACCGCATAACGTCGCAAGACCAAAGAGGGGGACCTTCGGGCCTCTTGCCATCAGATGTGCCCAGATGGGATTAGCTAGTAGGTGGGGTAATGGCTCACCTAGGCGACGATCCCTAGCTGGTCTGAGAGGATGACCAGCCACACTGGAACTGAGACACGGTCCAGACTCCTACGGGAGGCAGCAGTGGGGAATATTGCACAATGGGCGCAAGCCTGATGCAGCCATGCCGCGTGTGTGAAGAAGGCCTTCGGGTTGTAAAGCACTTTCAGCGAGGAGGAAGGTGGTGAGCTTAATACGTTCATCAATTGACGTTACTCGCAGAAGAAGCACCGGCTAACTCCGTGCCAGCAGCCGCGGTAATACGGAGGGTGCAAGCGTTAATCGGAATTACTGGGCGTAAAGCGCACGCAGGCGGTTTGTTAAGTCAGATGTGAAATCCCCGGGCTCAACCTGGGAACTGCATTTGAAACTGGCAAGCTAGAGTCTCGTAGAGGGGGGTAGAATTCCAGGTGTAGCGGTGAAATGCGTAGAGATCTGGAGGAATACCGGTGGCGAAGGCGGCCCCCTGGACGAAGACTGACGCTCAGGTGCGAAAGCGTGGGGAGCAAACAGGATTAGATACCCTGGTAGTCCACGCTGTAAACGATGTCGATTTGGAGGTTGTGCCCTTGAGGCGTGGCTTCCGGAGCTAACGCGTTAAATCGACCGCCTGGGGAGTACGGCCGCAAGGTTAAAACTCAAATGAATTGACGGGGGCCCGCACAAGCGGTGGAGCATGTGGTTTAATTCGATGCAACGCGAAGAACCTTACCTACTCTTGACATCCAGAGAACTTTCCAGAGATGGATTGGTGCCTTCGGGAACTCTGAGACAGGTGCTGCATGGCTGTCGTCAGCTCGTGTTGTGAAATGTTGGGTTAAGTCCCGCAACGAGCGCAACCCTTATCCTTTGTTGCCAGCGGTTCGGCCGGGAACTCAAAGGAGACTGCCAGTGATAAACTGGAGGAAGGTGGGGATGACGTCAAGTCATCATGGCCCTTACGAGTAGGGCTACACACGTGCTACAATGGCATATACAAAGAGAAGCGACCTCGCGAGAGCAAGCGGACCTCATAAAGTATGTCGTAGTCCGGATTGGAGTCTGCAACTCGACTCCATGAAGTCGGAATCGCTAGTAATCGTAGATCAGAATGCTACGGTGAATACGTTCCCGGGCCTTGTACACACCGCCCGTCACACCATGGGAGTGGGTTGCAAAAGAAGTAGGTAGCTTAACCTTCGGGAGGGCGCTTACCACTTTGTGATTCATGACTGGGGTGAAGTCGTAACAAGGTAACCGTAGGGGAACCTGCGGTTGGATCACCTCCTTACCTAAAGATATTAGTTCGAGTGGCGTGCTCACACAGATTGTCTGATGAAAAAGTAACGAGCAAAGCGCTACCTGTTGATGCCATGAGTCATTCATGCTGATACGAACCGATTAAGTTATTCAGTTTAATCGGATTTTCGGGTCCCCATCGTCTAGAGGCCTAGGACACTGCCCTTTCACGGCTGTAACAGGGGTTCGAATCCCCTTGGGGACGCCATTCCGATAATGAGTGAAAGACATTATCACCGGTTAGCGATAACCGAAAAAATCTTAAAGATGACTTGCGAGTCATGTTTAAGATATTGCTCTTTAACAATCTGGAACAAGCTGAAAATTGAAACATGACGGCTGAAATTTATCCCTCCGTAGATGTATTGGGATGAAGAGTAACCTGTCATAGAGTCTCTCAAATGTTTGCAGCACGAACGATGGAAACATCTTCGGGTTGTGAGGTTAAGTGACTAAGCGTACACGGTGGATGCCTAGGCAGTCAGAGGCGATGAAGGGCGTGCTAATCTGCGAAAAGCGTCGGTAAGGTGATATGAACCGTTATAACCGGCGATACCCGAATGGGGAAACCCAGTGTGTTTCGACACACTATCATGTCATGAATACATAGTGGCATGAGGCGAACCGGGGGAACTGAAACATCTAAGTACCCCGAGGAAAAGAAATCAACCGAGATTCCCCCAGTAGCGGCGAGCGAACGGGGAGGAGCCCAGAACCTGAATCGGCTTGTGTGTTAGTGGAAGCGTCTGGAAAGTCGCGCAGCAAAGGGTGATAGCCCCGTACACTAAAATGCACAGGTCGTGAGTTCGATGAGTAGGGCGGGACACGTGACATCCTGTCTGAATATGGGGGGACCATCCTCCAAGGCTAAATACTCCTGACTGACCGATAGTGAACCAGTACCGTGAGGGAAAGGCGAAAAGAACCCCGGCGAGGGGAGTGAAATAGAACCTGAAACCGTGTACGTACAAGCAGTGGGAGCACCTTCGTGGTGTGACTGCGTACCTTTTGTATAATGGGTCAGCGACTTATATTTTGTAGCAAGGTTAACCGTATAGGGGAGCCGTAGGGAAACCGAGTCTTAACTGGGCGATTAGTTGCAAGGTATAGACCCGAAACCCGGTGATCTAGCCATGGGCAGGTTGAAGGTTGGGTAACACTAACTGGAGGACCGAACCGACTAATGTTGAAAAATTAGCGGATGACTTGTGGCTGGGGGTGAAAGGCCAATCAAACCGGGAGATAGCTGGTTCTCCCCGAAAGCTATTTAGGTAGCGCCTCGTGAACTCATCTTCGGGGGTAGAGCACTGTTTCGGCTAGGGGGCCATCCCGGCTTACCAAACCGATGCAAACTCCGAATACCGAAGAATGTTATCACGGGAGACACACGGCGGGTGCTAACGTCCGTCGTGAAGAGGGAAACAACCCAGACCGCCAGCTAAGGTCCCAAAGTCATGGTTAAGTGGGAAACGATGTGGGAAGGCATAGACAGCCAGGATGTTGGCTTAGAAGCAGCCATCATTTAAAGAAAGCGTAATAGCTCACTGGTCGAGTCGGCCTGCGCGGAAGATGTAACGGGGCTAAACCATGCACCGAAGCTGCGGCAGCGACGCTTAGGCGTTGTTGGGTAGGGGAGCGTTCTGTAAGCCGTTGAAGGTGGCCTGTGAGGGTTGCTGGAGGTATCAGAAGTGCGAATGCTGACATAAGTAACGATAAAGCGGGTGAAAAGCCCGCTCGCCGGAAGACCAAGGGTTCCTGTCCAACGTTAATCGGGGCAGGGTGAGTCGACCCCTAAGGCGAGGCTGAAAAGCGTAGTCGATGGGAAACAGGTTAATATTCCTGTACTTGGTGTTACTGCGAAGGGGGGACGGAGAAGGCTAGGCTAGCCGGGCGACGGTTGTCCCGGTTTAAGCGTGTAGGGGGTGTGACCTGGTAAATCCGGTTGCATACTAACCCTGAGGCGTGATGACGATGCACTACGGTGCAGAAGTAGTTGATGCCCTGCTTCCAGGAAAATCCTCTAAGCATCAGGTAACATTAAATCGTACCCCAAACCGACACAGGTGGTCAGGTAGAGAATACCAAGGCGCTTGAGAGAACTCGGGTGAAGGAACTAGGCAAAATGGTGCCGTAACTTCGGGAGAAGGCACGCTGGCATGTAGGTGAAGTCCCTTGCGGATGGAGCTGAAGCCAGTCGAAGATACCAGCTGGCTGCAACTGTTTAATAAAAACACAGCACTGTGCAAACACGAAAGTGGACGTATACGGTGTGACGCCTGCCCGGTGCTGGAAGGTTAATTGATGGGGTCAGCCGCAAGGCGAAGCTCTTGATCGAAGCCCCAGTAAACGGCGGCCGTAACTATAACGGTCCTAAGGTAGCGAAATTCCTTGTCGGGTAAGTTCCGACCTGCACGAATGGCGTAATGATGGCCAGGCTGTCTCCACCCGAGACTCAGTGAAATTGAACTCGCTGTGAAGATGCAGTGTACCCGCGGCAAGACGGAAAGACCCCGTGAACCTTTACTATAGCTTGACACTGAACATTGAGCCTTGATGTGTAGGATAGGTGGGAGGCTTTGAAGCGTGGACGCCAGTCTGCGTGGAGCCATCCTTGAAATACCACCCTTTAATGTTTGATGTTCTAACTCGGCCCCATAATCTGGGGTGAGGACAGTGTCTGGTGGGTAGTTTGACTGGGGCGGTCTCCTCCCAAAGAGTAACGGAGGAGCACGAAGGTTAGCTAATCACGGTCGGACATCGTGAGGTTAGTGCAAAGGCATAAGCTAGCTTGACTGCGAGAGTGACGGCTCGAGCAGGTACGAAAGTAGGTCTTAGTGATCCGGTGGTTCTGAATGGAAGGGCCATCGCTCAACGGATAAAAGGTACTCCGGGGATAACAGGCTGATACCGCCCAAGAGTTCATATCGACGGCGGTGTTTGGCACCTCGATGTCGGCTCATCACATCCTGGGGCTGAAGTAGGTCCCAAGGGTATGGCTGTTCGCCATTTAAAGTGGTACGCGAGCTGGGTTTAGAACGTCGTGAGACAGTTCGGTCCCTATCTGCCGTGGGCGTTGGAAGATTGAGAGGGGTTGCTCCTAGTACGAGAGGACCGGAGTGAACGCACCACTGGTGTTCGGGTTGTCATGCCAATGGCATTGCCCGGTAGCTAAGTGCGGAAAAGATAAGCGCTGAAAGCATCTAAGCGCGAAACTTGCCTCAAGATGAGTCTTCCCTGGGCCTTTAAGGCCCCTGAAGGAACGTTTAAGACTAAGACGTTGATAGGCTGGGTGTGTAAGTGCAGCGATGCATTGAGCTAACCAGTACTAATGATCCGTGAGGCTTAACCTTACAACACCGAAGGTGTTTTTAGAGAGATTTTCAGCGAAGTTCCGAGATTGGTTCTGATGGCTTCATGGAAGTGAGGCGGTTGGAATGAAACAGAATTTGCCTGGCGGCAATAGCGCGGTGGTCCCACCTGACCCCATGCCGAACTCAGAAGTGAAACGCCGTAGCGCCGATGGTAGTGTGGGGTCTCCCCATGCGAGAGTAGGACACTGCCAGGCATCAAATAAAGCAAAAAGCCCTGAACTGACGTTCAGGGCTTTTTGTTGTGCGTAAAACGTAAAAAAGCGCAGCTACGCTGCGCCTTTCAACCACTCGACAATAAAATCGGCGATGCTTTCCGGTTGATTGAGATCCAACTGCTTAGCAGTGATAGATAGCGGTCGGTCGCTGGCTACCGCCACGACAAACTGATCCAACATGTCTTCCAACGGCCTACCGATCTCGGCCCGATAAAGCAGGATCTTGCTGACCGGCTCATGTTTGAACCCTTCCACCAGAATCAAGTCGACCTTATCGGCATCAAAACGCTCTGCCAGGTAGCGTAGATCCAAAGGTTGTTGCTCCGGCGTTTCGGTCATCAATGCCCAGCGGCGATCGCTGGCGACCAACGTTTGGTCGGCACCCGCTTTGCGCAGCTCATAGCTGTCTTTACCCGGTGTATCCACATCCATATCGTGGTGCGTATGCTTTATCAGCCCAACCCGCACCTGGCGCTGTTTCAGCAGCGGGATCAGCTGTTTGAGCAAGGTGGTTTTTCCCGTTCCGCTATAGGCACCGATGGCCAGCAAAGGGGGCAATGAACGATTCATTACTTTAGCTCTCGTGCTTGCTGCCAATTCCGACAGTCTTCCGGCGTATTCAGGTTATGAAATGCCGCTTGTTGTCCGCAGAACGCCACGCGTTGTGCCCCAATTTGATGCAGGAACAGCATCAGCTTGCGTTCACCTCGGGCCAGATAGTCAGCCAGCTGCGGTGCTATTTGGCTATGCAATAACGCCAGCGTAGGGTGATCTCGTTCACCATCGCTGGCAAAGGCCGCCTGCGCCGCGCCTTTTTGCCGCCAGAGTTGTGCGACTAAGTCGGCGGGAAAGTCGGGGACATCACAGGGGACAAAGACCACCCATTCGCTGTGAGCCTGTGTGAGCCCGGCGAGCATCCCGGCCAACGGCCCGGCGAAGTCGGGCGTCAGATCGCCAATCACCGGCAAACCGCTCGCCTGGTAACGTACCTGATTGCGATTGGCGCTGATGGCGACGGAGGCCACCTGCGGGCGTAACCGAGCCAATACGTGTTGATAGAGTGCGATCCCGCCAATCGACACTAGGCCTTTGTCTTCACCGCCCATGCGCGTGGCCCGTCCGCCGGCCAAAATGACGCCGCTGATTTCTTTATGCATCTCGTTTATCCCGCCTTGTCGATGCGCTGATTGTAGCGCTAAAGCCAGCGCGACATCAGGATTTACCTTTATTGACAAGCCGGTTCTTTCACTGCGTGGGTAAGCCTGTTACTTTGTGAGTTTATTCATGCTATTGGACGATATTGAGATGAAAACGCATCGCGTAAACGAGTTGATCGAGCTGTTGCACCCGGCCTGGCAGGAAGATCCCGATCTCAATTTGATGCAGTTTTTGCAAAAGCTGGCGAAGGAAGCGGGCTTCCAGGGCGAGTTGTCCGAATTGAGCGATGATATTCTTATTTACCACCTGAAAATGCGCGGTAGCGCCGGCACGGATCAGATCCCGGGTCTGAAGAAAGATTACGAAGAAGATTTTAAAACGGCGCTGTTGCGCGCTCGCGGCGTTATCAAGGACTGATCCTCGTGCGGTGCGAGAAAGCATAGCGCGTGAAATGCGTCATTAATGCTACTATTTCTCATTCCCGGCACCATGCTGTCAGCGATCAAACGAACGTTATGAATAACTCTGCTTTTAATTTCGACACCCTGTCGCCCGATTTGATTATGGACGCGCTAGAAGGGATTGGCCTGCGCGTTGATTCCGGCCTGACGGCGCTGAACAGCTATGAGAACCGCGTCTATCAGTTTATGGACGAAGATCGCCGACGCTACGTGGTGAAGTTTTACCGTCCGGAGCGCTGGAGTGCCGCACAAATCGGTGAGGAACATCAGTTCGCTCTGGATCTGGCCGGCGCGGAGATCCCGGCGGTGGCGCCGCTGGCGCTGCAAGGCACTACGCTGCATATGCACGGCGGTTTTTTCTTTACGCTGTTCCCCAGCGTGGGGGGCCGGCAATATGAGATAGACAATCTGGATCAGTTGGAATGGGTAGGCCGTTTTCTGGGGCGTATCCATCAGGTCGGCGGTGAGCGTTTGTTTGCTGAGCGGCCGACCATGGGGATTGAAGAGTATCTTATTGCCCCGCGTCAGGCGCTGACCGATTGCGAGCTGTTGCCGGCAGCGCAGCGTGAAGCGTTCCTGCAGGCGACGGATAACCTGATTGCGGCGATCAAGCCGCACTGGCATCTGAACTGGCAGCCGCGTCGTTTGCACGGCGATTGCCATCCGGGCAATATTCTGTGGCGCGACGGCCCGCTGTTTGTCGATCTTGATGACGCGCGCAACGGCCCGGCGGTGCAGGATTTGTGGATGCTGCTGCACGGTGAACGTCGCGATCAACTGATGCAGCTGGATGTCTTGCTGGAGGCGTACGGCGAATTTGCCGAGTTCGATCAGCGCGAGCTGGCGTTGATTGAACCCCTGCGGGCGATGCGCATGGTGTATTACCTGGCCTGGGTCGCTCGCCGTTGGCAGGATCCGGCCTTCCCTAAGAGTTTTCCGTGGATGGCGGAGTCTGATTTCTGGTTGTCTCAGACTGCGGCCTTCACCGAACAGGTTAAGCTGTTGCAGGAGCCTCCTCTGCAGCTGACGCCAATGTATTGAAGCTTTAACACAATGGAGAGTTTAGTCTTATGAAAAAAATATGGTTGGCGCTCGTTGGCATGGTGATGGCATTCAGTGCCTCGGCGGCACAGTTTAGCGATGGCACTCAGTATGTGACCTTGGACAAGCCGGTGACCGGCGAGCCGCAGGTACTGGAGTTCTTCTCCTTCTACTGCCCGCACTGCTACCAATTTGAGCAGGTCTATCACGTGTCCGAAAACGTGAAAAAGGCGCTGCCTGCCGGCACCAAAATGACCAAGTACCACGTGGAGTTCCTGGGGCCACTGGGCAAACAGCTGACTCAGGCGTGGGCGGTGGCGATGGCGCTGGGCGTGGAAGATAAAGTAAGCCCGCTGATGTTTGAAGCGGTGCAGAAAACCCAGACCGTGCAAACGCCGGACGATATCCGTAACGTCTTCGTAAAAGCGGGCGTGACCGCCGCAGATTATGACGCAGCTTGGAACAGCTTCGTGGTGAAATCTCTGGTGGTTCAACAGGAGAAAGCCGCGGAAGATCTGCAGCTGCGCGGCGTGCCGGCGGTATTTGTGAACGGCAAATACATGGTTAAAAACGATGGCCTGGATACCAGCTCGATGGACGCTTACGTGAAGCAGTTCGCCGACGTGGTTAAATTCCTCAGCCAGCAGAAATAAGCCTGATTCAACATGAAAAACGCCGGCATTGCCGGCGTTTTTTTTATCCATATTGCCGCTTCAATTTATCCAGCAACCGGTCTTTTTCCTGCCACAGCGTATTCAGCCATAGCTGGAAGCGCCGCTTGAACAGCTTGTCGTTGAAGTAGTCCCCGTGCAGGGTTTCATCGATCGGCAACGTCTCAATTCTTACTACGATACGCGTCAGACGACCGCACAGCATGTCCAGAAAAGGCCGTTGGTTATTTTCCGGATAGAGCAGGGTAACGTTCAGCACTTTGTCGAACTGATTGCCCAGCGCGCTAAGGGTAAACGCGATGCCGGCGGCTTTGGGCGCCAGCAAATTGCGGTAGGGTGAATTGCTTTTAATTTTCTTGGCTTCGGTGAAGCGCGAACCTTCGACGAAATTGACGATGGTGGTTGGGCGCTGGCGGAATTTTTCGCAGGAACGGCGCGTCGTTTCGATATCCTTGCCGCGTTTCTCCGGGTGCTTGAGCAAATAGGCACGGGAGTAACGTTTCATGAATGGCATATCCAGCGCCCAGCAGGCCAGGCCGACGAAAGGTACCCAGGCGAGCTGTTGCTTGAGGAAATACTTATTCATTGGAATATGATTTCTGAACAGCACGCACAACACGACAATGTCTGACCAACTTTCGTGATTGCTGATCAGCAGATACCAGTTTTTACGATCCAGCCCTTCCAGCCCTTCAATATCCCAACGCAATTGCCCGTTAATACGCAATAACAGCGCCAGCCCCTGACACCAACACCACATCATGAAATCGGCGAAAGCCGAGATATATCGCCAGACGGCGGGAATGGGCACCAGGAGTTTCACGATGCCGGCCAACGTGATGGGGATGGAACACAACACCGTCACCAGAATGGTGAGTATGACGGAAATGATAAAGATAACAGGCGTTAACAATCTTGGCATGGTTATGGGCTGACGGTTGTTGGGAACATCGTTGCATGCCAAAGCGCATGAACAAAAGCCTATTTTAACAGAGATCGTCGGGGTAAAGCGCCGCTAAAAATCACTGTTTTTCGTCTCATCGGATAACCATTTGCTGAGTTTTCGTGCAACTTTCCCAGCTTGTGCTAGGGTAATTGAGGCGCCGAATTTGATTAATAGTGCGATTAAAATCCGGCGAAAGTTATATCCACAAATTCAATAAAAGCCAGTAATAAAGCGTCGCCGGAATTCGTTCTTTTAACGCGGTGATTTAAATAGGAATTTTATTCGCCGTTATAACGATAATCACAGCGTTATAATTCGGTCTCTTTTCTATGCACAAAGTTATCCACAGGTAAGATCTTGCGGATCCTCGCGCACCATCACATCATTTTCGTCCGCAATGCACGCTAAGGTTCGTCTCCGGCGGCCAGCTATGGCATGCTTACCCCTATGTCCGATCACGATAAAGAAACGCTATGGCCCAGATTGCAGAAAACCCACTAATCCTGGTTGACGGTTCCTCCTACCTCTACCGCGCTTATCACGCCTTCCCGCCGCTGACCAACTCGGCGGGCGAGCCAACCGGCGCGATGTATGGCGTGCTGAATATGCTGCGCAGCCTGCTGCTGCAGTATCAACCGAGCCACGTTGCCGTGGTGTTTGATGCTAAAGGGAAGACCTTCCGCGACGATCTGTTCGCTGAATACAAGTCACACCGGCCACCGATGCCGGACGATTTGCGTGCGCAGATCGAGCCGCTGCACAGCATGGTCAAGGCGATGGGCCTGCCGCTGCTGGTGACGCCCGGCGTTGAGGCGGACGACGTCATCGGTACGCTGGCGCTGGAGGCCGAAAAGGCCGGCCACGCGGTGCTGATCAGCACCGGCGACAAAGACATGGCGCAGTTGGTGACGCCGAACGTCACCCTGATCAATACCATGAACAACACGATCCTCGGCCCGCAGGAAGTGTGCGATAAATATGGTATTCCGCCGGAGCTGATCATCGACTTCCTGGCGTTGATGGGCGATTCATCGGACAACATTCCCGGCGTGCCGGGCGTGGGCGAGAAAACCGCCCAGGCGTTGCTGCAGGGGATCGGCGGGCTGGATGCGCTGTACGGCAATCTGGAGAATATCGCCACGCTGAGCTTCCGCGGCGCCAAAACCATGGCGGCCAAGCTGGAACAGAACAAAGAGGTCGCGTATCTCTCCTATAAGCTGGCGACGATCAAAACCGACGTCGAGTTGGATCTGACCTGTGCGGACCTGACGGTCTCCGCGCCGGATGTCGACACGTTGCAACAGCTGTTCAAACAGTACGAGTTCAAACGCTGGCTGGCGGACGTGGAGGCCGGCGTCTGGCTGGAAAACAAGAAAGGCGCGGGCGCGAAAGCTGCCGGCGCCGCCAAATCGGCCATCGCTGCGGAAACGCCGAAAGCGCTGGCGGAGGCCAAGCTGTCTCAGGACGGTTATGTCACCATCCTGGACGAAACGACCTTTACCGATTGGCTGGCGCGGCTGAAAAAGGCCGACGTATTTGCCTTCGATACCGAAACCGATGGCCTGGATACGCTGACCGCCAACCTGATCGGCCTGTCCTTCGCGATCGCGCCGGGTGAAGCGGCTTATTTGCCGGTGGCACACGATTATCTGGATGCACCGCCACAGCTGGATCGCACCTACGTGCTGGAAGCGCTCAAGCCGCTGCTGGAGGACGAGAAGGCGCTCAAGGTCGGGCAAAACCTGAAGTTCGACATGAGCCTGCTGGCGCGCTACGGCATCGAGATGCGCGGTATCGCCTATGACACCATGTTGGAGTCCTATGTGCTGGACAGCGTCGGTGGCCGTCATGATATGGACAGCCTGGCCGATCGTTATCTGGGCCACAAAACCATCACCTTCGAAGAGATCGCCGGCAAGGGTAAAAACCAGCTGACGTTCAACCAGATCGCGCTGGAGCAGGCGGCGCCTTACGCCGCCGAAGACGCGGATGTCACGCTGCAGCTGCACCTGGCGATGTGGCCGCAGCTGAAACAGAGCGCGGAGCTGCTGACGGTATTCAATGAGATTGAAATGCCGCTGCTGCCGGTGCTGTCGCATATCGAACGCACCGGGGTGCTGATCGATCCGGCCATTTTGTCGGCCCACTCTCAGGAGCTGGCCAAGCGTTTGGCGGAACTGGAGGTGCAGGCCCATGAGCTGGCGGAAGAGCCGTTCAACCTGGCGTCGACCAAGCAGCTGCAGGCTATCTTGTACGAAAAACAAAAGCTGCCGGTGCTGAAGAAAACCCCGGGCGGGGCGCCGTCCACTAACGAAGAGGTGCTGGCCGAGCTGGCGCTGGACTACCCGCTGCCGAAGGTGATCCTGGAATACCGCGGCCTGGCGAAGCTGAAGACCACCTATACCGACAAGCTGCCGCTGATGATCAATCCGGTCAGCGGCCGGGTACATACCTCGTACCATCAGGCGGTGACCGCTACCGGCCGTCTCTCCTCGAGCGATCCGAACCTGCAGAACATCCCGGTGCGTAACGATGAAGGGCGACGCATTCGCCAGGCCTTTATCGCGCCGGAAGGCTACCGCATCGTCGCGGCCGACTACTCGCAAATCGAGCTGCGCATCATGGCGCATTTGTCACAGGATGAAGGGCTGCTGAAGGCCTTCGCCGAAGGGAAAGACATTCACCGCGCCACGGCGTCGGAAGTTTTCGGCGTGCCGTTGGATAAAGTGACCGGCGAGCAGCGCCGCAGCGCCAAGGCGATTAACTTCGGCCTGATTTACGGCATGAGCGCCTTCGGCCTGGCGCGTCAGCTGGGGATCCCGCGTGGGGAAGCTCAGCGCTATATGGATCTCTACTTCGAGCGTTACCCAGGCGTGCTGGACTACATGGAGCGTACCCGCCAGCAGGCCTCAGAACAGGGCTATGTCAGCACGTTGGATGGTCGCCGTCTGTACCTGCCGGACGTCCGCTCCAGCAATGGCATGCGCCGCAAGGCGGCCGAGCGCGCCGCTATCAACGCCCCGATGCAGGGCACGGCAGCTGATATCATCAAGCGTGCGATGATTGAGGTCGACGCCTGGCTGCAAGGGCAGGAGAAGCCGTTGGTGCGCGCAATCATGCAGGTGCACGATGAATTGGTGTTTGAGGTGCACGAGTCGGTGCTCGAAGAAGCCAGCCAACGTATCCGCCAATTGATGGAAGGCAGCATGACCTTGGCGGTGCCGCTGAAGGTTGACGTGGGCGTCGGCATGAACTGGGATGAGGCGCACTGATCGTCGGGTTATCGCCGGATGCGCTAACTGGCGATAACCTAAGCACTTTTCGTAATTAAGCTACAAGATTCGGCGATAGTTTCCCCAACTTCGCCGTTCTTGCGCCGCAAATTGTGTAAGTAAACTACAAAAAATTCTTTTGCCCTGCGAAAAAATGATGTAGAGTTACAGGCGTAGGGTACAGAGGTAAGATGTTCTATCTTTCAGACCTTTTACTTCACGTAATCGGATTTGGCTGAATATTTAGCCGCCCCAGTCAGTATTGACTGGGGCGTTTTTTATTGTAAAAACAGCAGCAAACCATACGTTTTTCCTATCGCTCCGCACCGCTTTTCGTTCCTGCTTCCATCCTTTCGACTCGCGTAATCCGGCGAGATAAGCCAGCCCTGGCGATAAGTTTTTATGATGGCTTTATTTCAAAACTGTAATTAGATAACAAAAAATTTCGTCTGCGGCCGTTCGACGGGGATAAAAAAGCCGATGCGGTGAGGCATCGGCTCTGGCGTTAGGCCTGGGCTTATTCGCCGGCTTCGTCTTCCGGCAGCACTTCCGGCGGGATCTCGTTAAACCAGGTGTCCAGCTTCTGGCGCAGCTTGTCGACGCCGATCTTTTTCAGCGATGAGAAGGCTTCGACCTGGATATCCCCCATAAACGGCAGCACCGCTTCACGCACCATGTTGAGCTGCGCCTTGCGTGCGCCGGAGGCCAGCTTGTCGGCCTTGGTCAGCAGCACCAGCACCGGCGTGCCGACGTCGACCGCCCACTGGATCATCTGCTGGTCGAGATCTTTCAGCGGATGGCGAATATCCATCAGCACCACCAGGCCTTTCAGGCTGTTGCGCATCTGCAGATATTCGCCCAGCGCGCGCTGCCATTTGCGCTTCATCTCTTCCGGCACTTCGGCGTAGCCATAGCCCGGCAGGTCGACCAGGCGGATGCCGTCTTCCACTTCGAACAGGTTGATCAGCTGGGTGCGCCCCGGCGTTTTACTGGTGCGCGCCAGGCTTTTTTGGTTGGTCAGCGTATTCAGCGCGCTGGATTTACCGGCGTTGGAACGGCCGGCAAAGGCGACTTCAATTCCTGCATCCCCCGGCAGATGGCGAATATCGGGTGCGCTGGTGACGAAATGGGTCACATGATAGTTGTAGTTCTTGCTGGTCAAAATTTTTCGTCTCCGTGAGGATGGCTAACTGGTTGGCGATTATAACTGCATCAGCGGTAAAAATGGCGTGTTTCTCCGTTTTTAAGCGGCGGGACGCGATAAAACGGCAGTTATGCCGCGCGTGCGTTGTGAGACATTTGCCATTCGAATCGCGGGTAATGTCGCTTTATTCGAAAGTGATATTTTTGTTTTTGTTTTAAAAACAAAGCGTTGTTTTTTCGTTGTAGGGAAATGTCGTTCAAATTGGCGTCAGGTGCCTTGAGCCTTCGCAACAATAACGTAAAGTAGTCGTTAACGCAGGGTTGCGCAGGATTAGGGAACATCCGGGAAGGATGACAAATCTCAGGGAATGCACAGGGTGTGCAATGAGTGCCAGGATGAACGCAAAAGGAAGTGACCCTTTCGCACCGGAACAGGCGGCAGGCACATCGGATGGTGAAGTATCGGCAGTTTGGATGCCCGCAGGAAGCGCGCTCGGGAAGAGCGGATGCGAATGGATTGCGCCATGGACGATTTTCCTTTCAGGATGAAGGACGTAGTGGCAGGGAATGCGGTTATAGCAGAAGGAAAAACCGGGATGTTGCATGTACGCAAGGAGCGCGTAACAGGAATACCCTTCGCAAGAAGGTGCGAAATAGGCGGCAGGTTTAACCTGCCGCCTTTTTTCTTTGTCCGCTTTCTGCTAGATTCCGCCGCAATTCTATACTGAATCTACATACCTAAGAGCACACGCTATGAACCAGCCATCAAAAGCACCTCGCGGCAGCGCGGCGAAGTCAAAAACGAAAAAGAAAAGCCGTATGGAGCTCGATCAGGAAGCGCGTGAGCGCAAACGCTTGAAAAAGCGCCGCGGCCTCGCTTCCGGTTCGCGCACCCAGGTCGAGTCCGGCAGCCAGAAGAACAAATCGGCGGCAGAAGCCAAAGATCCACGTATCGGCAGTAAAGTGCCGGTTGCGCTGGTGGTCGACGAAACCAAAGTGAAGGCCAAACCGCAGCCGAAGCCGAAGGCCGAAGCGAAACCACGCCTGTCGCCGGAAGAAGAGTTGGCGAAGCTGGAAAATGACGAGCGCCTGAACGCGCTGCTGGATCGCATCGACGACGGCGAAACGCTGAACGCGGAAGAGCAGACCTATGTCGACAAAACGCTGGATCGCATCGATGTGCTGATGGACGTGTTGGGTATCGAACTGGGTGAAGACGACGACGAAGAAGAAGAGAAGCAGGAAGATATTCTGAAGCTGCTGAAAGGCGGCAATCCGAAAGACGCTTTTTAACGCGCCATGTGGCTAATCCCGACAATAGCCCTACTCTTGATGTGTTATCTGCTGTGGTTATTCGGTAAACTATGGCGGCTGTCTAAGCGCAAAGCGCGTTTTCGCAGTGCTTCCGTGGCCAGACAGCGCAGACAACCGCCTCTCTCCCGGCCCGGTAGAAAAAGATATCGGAAGGAGTGAGCATGTCAGAGCAGACGATTGTCTGGGATTTGGCCCTGATCCAAAAATATAACTACTCAGGGCCGCGTTATACCTCATACCCCACGGCGCTGGAGTTTAACCAGTGCTACGACGAAGCGGCGTTTCAACGCGCCGCTGCGCGCTATCCTGAGCGACCGCTGTCGCTGTACGTGCATATCCCCTTCTGCCATAAGCTGTGCTACTTCTGCGGCTGCAACAAGCTGGTGACGCGCCAGACGCACAAGGCCGACGAATACCTGAACGTTTTGGCGCAAGAGATCGCCAGCCGTGCGCCGCTGTTCGCCGGCCGTAAAGTCGGCCAGATGCACTGGGGCGGCGGTACGCCGACCTACCTGGATAAAGCGCAAATCAGCCGGCTGGTGGCGTTGCTGCGCGAACACTTTGATTTCCTGCCCGATGCGGAGATGTCGATCGAGGTCGATCCGCGCGAGATAGAGCTGGATGTGCTCGATCATTTACGTGCAGAAGGCTTTAACCGTCTGAGCATGGGGGTGCAGGATTTCAACAAGCAGGTGCAGCAGCTGGTCAATCGCGAGCAGGACGAAGCCTTTATTTTCGCCCTGATTGAGCGGGCCAAAGCGCTGGGCTTCCGCTCGACCAATATCGATCTGATCTACGGCCTGCCGAAACAGACGCCGGAAAGCTTCGCTTTCACGCTGCAGCGGGTGGCTGAACTGAATCCCGATCGCCTCAGCGTGTTCAACTACGCGCATATGCCGAACTTGTTCGCCGCCCAGCGCAAAATCAAAGACGCCGATCTGCCGGGCGCGCAGCAGAAGCTGGATATCCTCCAGCAGAGCATCGCGTTCCTGACCGACGCCGGCTATCAGTTCATCGGCATGGATCACTTTGCCCGCCCGGACGACGAGCTGGCGATCGCGCAGCGCGAAGGCAAGCTGCACCGCAATTTCCAGGGTTACACTACTCAGGGCGACAGCGATCTGCTGGGGCTGGGCGTGTCGGCCATCAGCATGCTCGGCGACAGCTATGCGCAGAACCAGAAAGAGCTGAAGCGTTACTATGACAGCGTGCAGGCGCAGGGCAACGCGCTGTGGCGCGGGCTGGCGCTGACGGACGACGATTGCCTGCGGCGCGATCTGATCAAAACGCTGATCTGTAACTTCCGATTGGCGTATCAGCCGCTTGAACGACAATACGGCATCGATTTCACCGCTTACTTCGCCGAAGACCTGCAGCTGCTGGCGCCGTTTGAACGCGATGGGCTGGTGGAGCGCGACGAGCAAGGCATTCGCGTCACGCCGCGCGGGCGCTTGCTGATCCGCAATATCTGCATGTGCTTCGACCGCTATCTGCGTCAACAGGCGCGCAGCCAGCAGTTCTCTCGGGTGATCTGAGGATGAAAAAACAGCCGCTGATGCGGCTGTTTTTTTAACTGAAGAAGTTAATCAGCGCGGCGCACAACACCGCGGCGACCGCCGCCTGCGGGGTGTGGCTGGCGGCGGAGCCCAGCTCCGCGCCCTGAGAAATGAACACGATGAATGAGTCCAGCATCGTCAACCTCCAGAGTGTGCGACACGATCATACTGCGCCCGCTCCGGCTGTAAAGCCTGAGGTTGGCGTTTTTTTGTGCGCCGGACTGCGTTTTTCATCATCCACCCACGCTCCTATTCCATGCCCAGCTCTTTGAGCTTGCGGGTCAGGGTATTGCGCCCCCAGCCCAGCAGGCGCGCGGCTTCCTGTTTGTGCCCCTGGGTGTGGCGCAGGGCGGTGGTGAGCAGCGTACGCTCCATCTCCGGCTGCGCTTCCGACAGCAGGTTTTGATGACCGGAACGCAGCGCGCGATCGGCCCACTGCGCCAGCAACGTGGCCCAGCTGTCCGGCAGGCTGTGGCTGGGGCTCTCCGGCGCGGCGGTTTCGAACAGTTCGCTCGGCAGATCCTGAATCAGCACCTCTTGCCCGGCGGCCATCACCGTCAGCCAGCGGCAGGTATTCTCCAGCTGGCGCACGTTGCCCGGCCAGGGCAGGCGGGTCAGCGCGGTTTCGGTTTCCGGATGCAGGTTCTTGGCCTCGACGCCTAACTCTTTGGCGGCGATCTGCAGGAAGTGGCGCGCCAGCCGCGGGATGTCTTCCCGGCGCTCGCGCAGCGGCGGCAGGTGTACGCGGATCACGTTCAGGCGATGGAACAGGTCTTCGCGGAACTTGCCTTCCTGTACCCGCAGCTCCAGGTTTTGGTGCGTGGCGGCGATAATGCGCACGTCGACCTTCACCGGCGCATAGCCGCCGACCCGGTAGAACTGGCCGTCCGCCAGCACCCGCAGCAGGCGCGTTTGCACGTCGAGCGGCATATCGCCGATCTCGTCGAGGAACAGCGTGCCGCCGTCGGCCTGTTCAAAGCGTCCCTGACGGATTTGGTTCGCACCGGTGAAGGCGCCTTTCTCGTGGCCAAACAGCTCCGACTCGATCAGGTCTTTGGGGATGGCTGCCATGTTCAGGGCGATGAACGGCGACTTGGCGCGCGGGCTGTGGCGGTGCAGCGCATGCGCCACCAGCTCTTTGCCGGTGCCGGATTCGCCGTTGATCAGCACGCTGATCGACGAACGCGAGAGCCGGCCGATGATGCGAAATACGTCCTGCATCGCCGGCGCTTCGCCGATGATGTCCGCCGCCGGATCGCTGGCCGGCTGGCTGCGCACCGGCTGCTGCTGCTCCTGATAATGGCTGATGGCGCGCTCGACCAGCGCCACTGCTTCGTCGATGTCGAACGGCTTCGGCAGGTAGTCGAAAGCCCCTTGCTGATAGGCGCTGACGGCGGCGTCCAAATCCGAATGCGCGGTCATGATGATCACCGGCAGCATTGGATGGCGCTGTTTGATCTGTTTGAGCAGCGCCAGACCGTCTATACCCGGCATGCGGATATCGGATAGCAGCACGTCGGGGGTTTGCGTGGCCAAGGCTTCCAGCACGTCATTGCCGCCTTCGAAGGTGGCGCAGCTCAGGCCCGCGCCGGTGAGCGCGCGCTCAAGCACCCAGCGGATGGAGCTATCGTCATCGACGATCCAGACTATCCCTCGTTGCATAGCAAACCTCACTGACGAATGGGCAGGTAGACCGAGAATTCGGTATGACCTGGCCAACTGTTGAATTCAATTTTTCCGCAATGCTGATCGATCAGATTGCGGGCGATGGATAATCCCAGGCCGGTACCGCCTTCACGGCCGCTGACCATCGGGTAGAACAGCGTGTCCTGCAGCTGCGCCGGCACGCCGGGGCCGTCGTCTTCGACGTCGATACGTGCCGCCAGGCGGTAGCGGGTACCGTGCAACGTAATCTGAAACGCGGTGCGGGTGCGCAGCGTGATGGTGCCGCCCGCCTCGCCCAGCGCCTGCAGCGCATTGCGGGTGATGTTCAGCAGCACCTGTTCTATCTGATCCGGGTCATGAGCCATTTCCGGCAGACTCGGATCGTAGTCGCGCACCAGCGTGACGTTATCCGGCATTTCCAGGGACACCAGTTGGCAGACGCGCTCCGCGACCTGATGAATGCTCTGGGTAATATGCTGGCCGGGCCGCTGCGGCCCGAGCAGACGATCCACCAGATTACGCAGCCGATCGGCCTGCTCAATGATCACCTTGGTGTATTCGGTCAGCGCCGGATCGGGCAGCGCTTTGGCCAGCAGCTGCGCTGCGCCGCGCAGGCCGCCCAGCGGGTTTTTAATTTCGTGCGCCAAACCGCGCACCAGATCGCGGGCTGCCACCTGTTGGGCATGTTGCAGCTGTTCCTGGCTCAGGCGGCGCTGATTGTCCATCGGCGCCAGCTCGACCAGGATATAGCCTTCCGGCAGCGCCTGAGCGGTCAGGGAAAGGATATGCGCGCGGCCGTCGACCACCAGGGTCACTTCGTTGTCCGTGAAGCCCTGCCCGGCGCGCAGGCTTTCACGCATCAGAGAGACGTTCAGCGAAAAATAACCGAGCAAATCGGGCAGCGGCGTGCCGAACAGCTTGCGGGAGCTTTGCGCCAGCAGCTGCTGTGCCGCCGGGTTGGCGTAGTGAACCGCCAGAGAGTCATCCAACAGCAGGATGCTGTTGATGAGTGAATTGAGGATCTGCCCAGCATCGGGCAGCTTGCCAGTTGCCATACAGCAGACTCCTGCACCTTTTTAGTGCATCTATCCTACTCCATCCGGGATCGGCGCGGTATGGAATAGTTTTGCAGAAAATACGGTGGAGAAAAAAACCCATCCGAAGATGGGCTGAAAGTTTCCACGGCAACAAAAAAGCGATAACAAAAATATGGGCGCCGTCCGCCTGCGCAGACGGCGCGGGTAGGGCTTAGACGCTGTAGTACAGTTCGAACTCAACCGGGTGTGGCGTCATACGAACGCGGTCCATCTCTTCTTTGCGCAGTTCGATGTAGGCATCGATCGCATCGTCGGTGAACACGCCGCCGCGGGTCAGGAACTCGCGGTCTTCGTTCAGTGCGGCCATCGCCTCGTCCAGCGAGCCGGCCACTTTTGGGATCTCGGCTTCTTCTTCCGGCGGCAGGTCGTACAGGTTTTTGTCCATGGCGTCGCCAGGGTGGATCTTGTTGATGATGCCGTCCAGACCGGCCATCAGCAGTGCGGCGAAGCACAGGTATGGGTTAGCCGCCGGATCCGGGAAGCGGGCTTCGATGCGGCGCGCTTTCGGGCTGGCGACCACCGGGATACGGATGGACGCGGAGCGGTTACGGGCGGAGTAGGCCAGCATCACCGGCGCTTCGTAGCCCGGTACCAGACGCTTGTACGAGTTGGTGGTCGGGTTGGCCAGCGCGTTGATCGCCTTGGCGTGCTTGATGATGCCGCCGATGTAGAACAGCGCGGTTTCAGACAGGCCGCCGTATTTGTCGCCGGCGAACAGGTTGGTGCCGTTCTTGGACAGCGACATGTGGCAGTGCATGCCGGAACCGTTGTCGCCGAACATAGGCTTCGGCATGAAGGTCGCGGTTTTACCGAAGGCGTGTGCCACGTTATGCACCACGTATTTGTAGATCTGAATTTCGTCGGCTTTCTTGGTCATGGTGTTGAAGCGGGTTGCCACTTCGTTCTGACCGGCGGTCGCCACTTCGTGGTGGTGCGCTTCAACCACCAGGCCCATCTCTTCCATGGTCAAACACATGGTGGAACGCAGATCCTGCGAAGAGTCGACCGGTGGAACCGGGAAGTAACCGCCTTTCACCGCCGGACGGTGGCCTTTGTTGCCGCCGTCGTATTGGGTGCCGGAGTTCCAGGCGCCTTCGATGTCGTCGATAGCCACGTGGGAACCGCGGATGCTGCTGCCGAAGCGAATGTCGTCGAACAGGAAGAATTCAGGCTCTGGCCCGAACAGGACGGTGTCCGCGATGCCAGAGGAGCGCAGGAAGTCTTCGGCGCGTTTGGAGATGGAGCGCGGGTCGCGATCGTAGCCTTGCATGGTGCCCGGCTCGAGAATGTCGCAGCGAATGATCAGCGTTGGTTCTTCGAAGAACGGATCCAGAACCGCCGTGCTGGCATCCGGCATCAGTACCATGTCAGATTCGTTGATGCCCTTCCAACCACCGATAGAGGAGCCGTCAAACATTTTGCCCTCTTCGAAGAAGTCGGCGTTTACCTGATGAGCCGGGATAGTCACGTGCTGTTCCTTACCCTTGGTGTCAGTGAAACGCAGGTCTACGAATTTCACTTCATGCTCATTCAGCATCGTCAAAACGTGTTCAGCGGACATACTTAACTCTCCCGGTTTATCATTGTCGTCGTCGTGGAACGAATCTGTGGAACTGGCTTTTTTTCGCCTTGAAAAGACTAAAGCGAAAAGCGTGCCAACTTTTTAAAAAGGCGTTCATCGCCTTTCTGCGCGGGTTTTACCCAGCCACAGTATGCACCATCAGCGATAAATTGCACCGTCATGGTGCAATTGGGGTGAGCGTGGGCACCGAAATGGTGCAAAAGTGCAACGATTGCGGCTTTTTGCACCGTGAAAGGGATCACAAACTGACCGGTACGCGGTTGTTTATAAGAGATGGTTGTGATCTTGTTTAGTCCCTCGCTTAATACGTGTACAATAGCGCGCTATTTCTAATGCCCGAGGCAAAGCTGTGATCGAAAATTTGCGTAACATCGCCATTATTGCCCACGTTGACCATGGTAAAACCACCCTGGTTGACAAGCTGCTGCAACAATCCGGTACTTTCGGAGAGCGTGCGGAAGCCACCGAACGCGTAATGGACTCCAACGATTTGGAGAAAGAGCGTGGGATTACCATCCTCGCAAAAAACACCGCCATTAATTGGAATGGTTACCGTATCAACATCGTGGATACCCCAGGACACGCCGACTTCGGCGGTGAGGTAGAGCGCGTGATGTCGATGGTTGACTCGGTGCTGCTGGTTGTGGATGCAATGGATGGCCCTATGCCGCAAACCCGCTTCGTGACCAAGAAGGCCTTCGCCAACGGTCTGAAGCCGATCGTGGTCATCAACAAGGTTGACCGCCCTGGCGCGCGCCCTGACTGGGTTGTGGATCAGGTGTTCGACCTGTTCGTGAACCTCGACGCGACCGACGAGCAGCTCGACTTCCCGATCATCTACGCTTCTGCGCTGAACGGCATCGCCGGCGTCGATCACACCGACATGGCGGAAGACATGACCCCGCTGTATCAGGCGATCGTCGACCACGTGTCTGCGCCGCAGGTTGAGCTGGAAGCGCCATTCCAGATGCAGATCTCCCAGTTGGACTACAACAACTACCTGGGCGTTATCGGCATCGGCCGCATCAAGCGCGGTAAAGTGAAGCCGAACCAGCAGGTCACCATCATCGACAGCGAAGGTAAAACTCGCAACGGTAAAGTGGGTAAAGTGCTGGGTCACCTGGGTCTGGAGCGTATCGACAGCACCCTGGCGGAAGCGGGCGATATCATCGCCATCACCGGCCTGGGCGAGCTGAACATCTCCGACACCATCTGCGACACCAATGCCGTAGAAGCGCTGCCGGCGCTGTCCGTCGACGAACCGACTGTCACCATGTTCTTCAACGTCAACACCTCGCCGTTCTGCGGTAAAGAAGGTAAGTACGTGACGTCGCGTCAGATCCTTGACCGTCTGAACAAAGAGCTGGTGCACAACGTGGCGCTGCGCGTTGAAGAAACCGACGATGCGGACGCCTTCCGCGTCTCCGGCCGTGGTGAACTGCACCTGTCGGTGCTGATCGAAAACATGCGCCGTGAAGGTTTCGAGCTGGCGGTTTCCCGTCCGAAAGTTATCTTCCGCGAAATCGATGGCCGCAAGCAGGAGCCATTCGAGAACGTGACGCTGGATATCGAAGAGCAGCATCAGGGTTCCGTGATGCAGGCGATGGGCGAGCGTAAAGCTGACCTGAAAAACATGGATCCGGACGGTAAGGGCCGCGTGCGTCTCGACTACGTGATCCCAAGCCGCGGTCTGATCGGCTTCCGTAACGAATTCATGACCATGACTTCGGGTACCGGTCTGCTGTACTCCACCTTCAGCCACTACGACGACGTGCGTCCGGGCGAAGTGGGCCAGCGTCAGAACGGCGTGCTGATCTCCAACGGCCAGGGCAAAGCGGTCGCGTTCGCGCTGTTCGGCCTGCAGGATCGTGGCAAGCTGTTCCTGGGCCACGGTGCGGAAGTGTATGAAGGCCAGATCATCGGTATTCACTCACGTTCCAACGACCTGACCGTAAACTGCCTGACCGGTAAGAAGCTGACCAACATGCGTGCTTCCGGTACTGACGAAGCGACTACCCTGGTTCCGGCGATCAAAATGACCCTGGAACAAGCTCTGGAGTTCATCGATGACGACGAACTGGTAGAAGTGACGCCGACCTCGATCCGTATCCGTAAGCGTCACCTGACGGAAAACGATCGTAAGCGTGCCAGCCGCGGTCCTAAAGACGCTTAATCGCTGATTGAGTGTCTCATGCTTAGGGCGCGGTTCTCGCGCCCTGAGTTTTTTCCTCTGTTGTTCCCCGTTTGTGCGGCGCGCTATGCGCTTTTCCGTTCGCTCCCTGTTCAGCTGTTCCTTTTCCCGCTACAGTGAAATCTCACCGGCCCATAGGAGAGGACTATGCTGTATATCTTTGATTTAGGTAATGTGATCGTCGATATCGATTTCAAGCGTGTGCTGGGCGTGTGGAGCAATTTGAGCGGCACGCCGTTGGCGGTGCTGTCCGATCGTTTCACCATGGGTGAGGTGTTCCAGCAGCATGAGCGCGGTGAAATCAGCGATGAAGACTTCGCCGGCAAACTGTGCGATGAAATGGGCATCGCGCTCAGCTTTGAGCAGTTCGCCACCGGTTGGCAGGCGGTATTCGTCGCGCTGCGCCCGGAGGTGATCGACATCATGCAGCGCCTGCGCAACGAAGGTCACCGGGTGGTGGTGCTGTCGAACACCAACCGTCTGCACTGCAACTACTGGCCGCAGCATTACCCTGAAGTGGCTGCCGCCGCCGATCATCTCTATTTGTCGCAAGATCTCGGCATGCGCAAACCGGAAGCCAACATCTACCAGCATGTGCTGGCCGCGGAAAACACCGCTGCCGCCGACGCGGTGTTCTTTGACGATCACCCGGCGAACGTCCTCGCCGCGCAGGCGCTGGGGATCAAGACGGTGCACGTCACCGATCGCGACGTGGTGCCGGCCTATTTTGCTCAATGAGCACAGGGCGCGTTAAGCTTAAGGCGTATCAACGGACATCAAGGAGTGACCATGTCGTTTTTCCGCCGCAAGAAGCTGCCCTCTGCGATTAAGCCAAGCGTCACCTTCGGACGGCTGCTGTACCAACGCATCGACCACGATGGCCTGACGATGTTGGCGGGCCATCTCGCCTACGTTTCCCTGCTGTCGCTGGTGCCGCTGGTCACCGTGGTGTTCGCCCTGTTCGCCGCTTTCCCGATGTTTTCCGACATCAGCGAACAGCTGAAGAGCTTTATCTTTTCCAATTTCGTGCCGGCCGCCGGCAATGTGATCCAGAACTACCTGGAACAGTTCGTCGCCAATTCCAACAAGATGACCGCCGTCGGCACCTGCGGGCTGATCGTTACCGCGCTGCTGTTGATTTCCTCGGTGGACAGCGTGCTGAACACTATCTGGCGCAGCAAGAACAAGCGGCCGATCGTCTTCTCCTTTGCCGTGTACTGGATGGTGCTGACGCTGGGGCCGCTGCTGGTGGGCGCCAGCATGGCCATCAGTTCTTACCTGCTGTCGCTCAACTGGTTGGCGCAGACCGGCGTCAATGGCCTGGTGGATCAGGTGCTGCGCATCTTCCCGCTGATTTTGTCGTGCATCTCCTTCTGGCTGCTGTATTGCATCGTGCCGACGGTGCGCGTGCCGCCCAAAGATGCACTGATTGGCGCGGTGGTGGCCGGATTGCTGTTCGAACTGGGCAAGAAGGGATTCGCGCTGTACGTCACCATGTTCCCCTCCTATCAGCTGATTTACGGCGTGCTGGCGGTGATCCCGATTTTATTCCTGTGGGTCTACTGGAGCTGGTGTATCGTGTTACTCGGTGCGGAAATCACCGTGACCATCGGCGAATACCGCGACTACCGTCGGCAGAAGGCGGAGCAACAGGAACAAAAACCAGAAGGGCAGCAGGAATGATTGCGTTGATTCAACGGGTGTTAAACGCCAGCGTCACGGTGGGTGGCGAGACAGTAGGCAAGATTGGCCCCGGTTTGTTAGTGTTATTGGGCGTGGAGCAGGGCGATAACGAGCAAAAAGCGCAGCGCCTGTGCGAACGCGTGTTGGGATACCGCATTTTCGGCGACGAAAACGACAAGATGAATCTCAACGTCCAGCAGGCCGGGGGCAGCGTGCTGGTCGTTTCGCAGTTCACCCTGGCGGCGGACACCCAGAAGGGCATGCGGCCCAGCTTTTCGCGCGGCGCCGCGCCGCAGGAAGCCGATCGGTTGTATCAATATTTTGTAGGCCAATGCCGTGAACGCGGCGTAGAGACCCAGACCGGCGAGTTCGCCGCCGACATGCAGGTGGCGCTGGTCAACGATGGTCCGGTGACATTCTGGCTACAGGTCTAAGCATTCGGAGAATAGGCGTCTATGTATCACCTACGAGTACCCGTAACAGAGCAAGAACTGAAGGAGTATTACCAGTTTCGCTGGGAAATGCTGCGCAAGCCGCTGCACCAGCCGGTGGGTTCGGAAAAGGATGCCTATGACGCCATGGCCCATCACCAAATGGTGGTGGACGAGGCCGGTAAAATTGTCGCCATCGGGCGGCTGTATATCAATGCTGACAACGAGGCGGCGATCCGTTTTCTAGCGGTAGACCCGACGTTGCAGGATAAAGGGTTGGGAACGCTGGTGGCGATAACGCTGGAGTCCGTCGCGCGGCAGGAAGGCGTGAAGCGGGTGGTGTGCAGCGCCCGTGAAGACGCGGTGGATTTCTTCGCCAAGCTGGGCTTCGTCAATCAGGGCGAGATCACCGCGCCGCAGACCACCCCGATCCGTCACTTTTTAATGATCAAACCGGTGGCGACGCTGGACGATATCCTGCATCGCCCTGATTGGTGCGGCCAATTGCAGCAGGCCTGGTATGAACACATTCCGCTGAGCGAAAAGATGGGCGTGCGCATCAGCCAATACACCGGCCAGCGCTTCGTCACCACCATGCCGGAGATCGGCAACCAGAATCCGCACCACACGCTGTTCGCCGGCAGCCTGTTCTCGCTGGCGACGCTGACCGCCTGGGGGCTGATTTGGCTGCTGCTGCGCGAGCGCCATCTCGGCGGCACCATCATTCTGGCGGACGCGCACATTCGCTACAGCAAACCGATTACCGGCAGGCCGCGTGCGGTGGCGGATCTGGGCTCGCTGAGCGGCGATTTGGCGCGTCTGGCGCGCGGCCGCCGCGCGCGCGTGCACGCCGAAGTGCATCTGTTCGGCGACGAGGATAAGGGCGCGGTATTCGAAGGCACCTACATGGTGTTGCCGGCTGAGCCGGATGTGCCGCTGGATCAGGGTGGCTCTGAAGCGCTGGAAGAGTAGGGTGGCGGCCCTGCCCTGAGGGCGGGCCGCGCAGTGCATTACGGCAGTTGTTGGTTCACCGCTTGGCCGTCGCCGGCGGTGGCCTGCAGATTGCCTTTCAATGAGGCCTTGAACGGCCCGTCGCTGTTCAGCAGCCCTTTCAACTGCAGCTCAAGGTTGCCGTCGCCCGTCAGCGGCACCGGCTGCCATCCCCATTGCTGCAAGGTATTGATCGGTACCGAACGGCCGTGCAGCATCAGCTGGAACGGCTTGCCCGGCAGCTGATCGACGGTCGCTTTGGCCTCCAGCAACCCATTGGGCATAAAGGCGCTGAGCTCGGTGACGGTGATCTGGTTGGCGTCGGCGTTCAGCGCCAGCGAAGGGCGCCGCACGTCGATTTTGTTGAAGGTGGCCTCGCTGCCGTTCAGGTTTAGCGAACCGGACCAAATGCCCCACTGGTGGTCGCGCGCCAGCAGCAGGTTGCTGCCGTAACCGTCCAGCGCGGTGATCTGGAATGGGAATGCCGGGTTGATATCGATGATCAGATTGCGGTTGGTGGTCAGCTTGGTGACGTACACCTCCGCCAGCCAGCCCGGCAGCGGTTTCAGCCACAGCTCGCGCCAGTCTATCGGCAGGGTGTACTCTAGCGCCGCCATGGCCACTTCATCCAGCTGCAGGCGTTTGCCGGCGCGCAGCCAGTTGCCGGAGGTGCGCAGCAGCCCGCCTTCCCAGCGGGTGGTGAATTGCTGAATGGCGATGCCGGCGGAAGAGAGCCGTAGGGTGGCGATCGGATCGATCAGGTGGAAACCGCCGTTGATCACGTCGCTGGCGTTGAAGTTGAGCGAGCCGTCTTCGCTGCGCCAGTCGCCTTTTTCGACGCTGACGTTTTGCAGCGACAAATCGAGATCGTTAACCGCCCATGCCTTGCCTTCCAGGCGCGCGTCGATGAGATCGAAACGCTTGAGGGTGACCGGCGGCAGAGTGGTAAAGCGCTGCATGAATTCCGCCAGCGTCAACGGGGTCTGCAGGCGCACGCCGCTCAGCCGCAGGCGATCCACCCGCCAGCTGCCGTCGTCGGCGCGGCTGGCCACGCCGGTCAGGTCGCCCTGCGCCAGATCGGCGCCGAAGTTGTTCAACAGCAGTTGGCCCTGCTTTTGCTCCCCCTGCACCAACACCTTCGAGGCGGGGATGCCGTTCAGCGTCATCGAACCGGCGCTGAACTGAAACTGGTTGTTGTCCCCCAGCAGATGGCCGGCCAGCGGGCGCCACGGCGTGATGCCGGCAGTGACCTGCTGCGCGTTGAGCTGCCACTCGTTATCGTTGGACTGCAGCGCCATGTTGCTCAACTGCAGCACGTCGGCCTGTACAGGCAACGCCGCCGCCTGTGGCTGCACGTTCAGCGTGCCGTCGCGCAGCGTGACGCTGTGAAAATAGCGCGGCTCGGTGATTTGGCGCAGGCTGAGGCCGAGATCGACGCGTTTGGCAACCAGCGCCTGCGGCTGGCCGCTGCGCGCCAGCTGCACGTCTTCCAGACCGATCTGGTCCGGTTGGCTCCACGAATGGGTGATTTTTCCTATCGACAGGCGGTATTCGCTGTTGTCGCTGATCCAGGCACTCAGGCGGCCTGCCGCCCAGCGGGTTTGCCCGACCAGGTACAGCACCACCACCGCCAGCACGATCAGCAGCAGCAACGTCAGCAACAGCTTTCCGATAAATTTCATCGTCTACATCCGCATCGGTCAAAAAAGATACCCTGTTTATGCCGCAATTGGCCGGGCATCTCAAGGGCAATGGTCTGATAGACAATAAAAAACGGCCGCAAGCGGCCGTTTGAACGCAAATGGGCGGGTTACTTTTTCTCGTGTTCCTGCGGGAACACCAGGTTCAGCACGATGGCGGTAATGCCGCCGGCGGCGATGCCGGAAGAGAGTAGGGTTTTCAGCCAGTCCGGCGCGAACTGCAGGATCAGCGGCTGCTGGGAGACGCCCATGCCGACGGCCAGCGACAGCGCCATGATCATGATGGCGCGGCGGTTCAGGCGCTCGCGTGACACGATGCGCACGCCGGAGGCGGCGATGGTGCCGAACATCACGATGGTCGCACCGCCCAGTACCGGCTCGGGGATGTGCTGCACGAAGCCGGCTACCGCCGGGAACAGCCCCAGCGCGATCAGCATCAGCGCCACCACAAAGCCGACATAGCGGCTGGCGACGCCGGTCAGCTGGATCACGCCGTTGTTCTGGCCGAAGCAGGAGTTGGGGAAGGTATTGAACACCGCCGACAGCATCGAGTTCAGGCCGTTGGCCAGTACGCCCCCTTTTAGACGCTTCATGTACAGCGGCCCGCTGACCGGCTGTTCGGAGACATCAGAGGTGGCGGTGATGTCGCCGATGGTTTCCAGCGAGGTGACCATAAAGATCAGCATCAGCGGCAGCAGCAAGTTCCAGTCGAAGCCCAGGCCGTAATAGAGCGGCGTGGGAATAGTGATCGCCGCCGTGGGTGCCGCCGGAGCGTCGGCGGGCAGCATGTCCATCGCCCAGGCCAACAGATAGCCGACCGCCATGGCGATCACCAATGAAGCGACGCGCAGGTAAGGGTTGCGCTGGCGGTTCAGCAGGATGATGACCGCCAGCACCGCGCCGGCCAGCAGCAGGTTTTTCGGTGAGCCGAAGCTGTGATCGTTCATCGCGGCATAACCGCCGCCGATCGAGGTCAAACCGACCTGAATCAGCGACAGGCCAATGATCATCACCACGATGCCGGAAACCAGCGGGGTGATGATGCGGCGCGCCAGATGCAGCACGCGCGACAGCAAAATTTCGGTGCAAGAAGCGACCATCAGGGTGCCGAACAGCGCGGCCATCATGGTCGGCACGTCGGCGCCGCCGTTTTTCAGCGCCAGACCGCCCATGATCAGCGGCGAAACGAAGTTGAAGCTGGTGCCCTGAATCGACAGTAGCCCGGAACCCACCGGCCCCCAGGTTTTGATTTGCAGAATGGAAGCCAGGCCGGAGGCGAACAGCGACATGCTGATGATGTGCTGGGTATCCTGCGCCGGCAGGCCCAGCGCCTGGCAGATCAGCAGCGCCGGAGTGATCACCGCAACGAACATCGCCAACAGATGCTGGCCGGCGGCAAACAGCGTTTGCGGCAGCGGCGGGCGGTCTTCGAGGCGATAAATCAGTTCGCTGGCGCGGGATTCTGAGGCGGCTTGGCGTGTGGCATCAAGCTCGGAGGATGACATGCTCATGGTGTGGCGTTTCCAGATACGGCAAAGCAGGCATTTTAATGCGCCGCCCCGCAAAAGCAAACGGTTGCGCCTAAATATTATATTGTCAACTTTCCTGTTTATGTCGCATTTTCATTCATTTTTTCTTGTCATCTTAGCGTTTTTTACTTCTAATCCTGCACTCATCAAGTTTAAAAACTCAGTGGTTTTCTATAACTTATTATTTTTATTTGGATCTTTTCCCTTACATGGAGTACCTGGATGTTTCATCTTGATACTTATGGCACGTTAGTCGCCGCGACGCTGGTTTTGCTCCTCGGGGGCAAGTGCGTCAGAAGCATTCCTCTGCTGCGAAAATATACCATTCCTGCCCCCGTCGCCGGCGGTTTGCTGGTGGCCCTTCTGTTGTTAGCCCTGAAAAAGTTCGCCAACTGGGAAATCAGCTTTGACATGTCGCTGAAGGATCCGCTGATGCTGGCCTTTTTCGCCACTATCGGGCTGAATGCCAACCTGGCGCGGTTGCGCGCCGGCGGCAAGGCGCTGATGGTATTCCTGTTCGTGGTGCTGGGGCTGCTGTTGGTGCAGAACGCCATCGGCATCGGCATGGCGAAAATGCTGGGGTTGGATCCGTTGATGGGCCTGATCGCCGGGTCGATCACCCTGTCGGGCGGCCACGGCACCGGGGCGGCCTGGAGCAAGCTGTTCATCGAGCGCTACGGCTTTGAAAACGCGACGGAAGTCGCCATGGCCTGTGCCACCTTCGGCCTGGTGCTGGGCGGCCTGATCGGCGGCCCGGTGGCGCGCTATCTGGTCAAACACTCCTCTACGCCGGAAGGCACGCCGGAAGACAGCGTGCAGCCGAGCGGTTTCGAGAAGCCGGAAAGCGGCCGCCTGATCACCTCGCTGGTGATGATCGAAACCATCGCCATGATCGCCATCTGTCTGAGCCTGGGGCAGCTGATTGCCGGCTTGCTGAACGGTACGGTGTTTGAGCTGCCTAACTTCGTTTGCGTGCTGTTCGTCGGGGTGATCCTCAGCAACACGCTGGCCTTCACCGGTTTCTATACCGTGTTTGAGCGGGCGGTATCGGTGCTGGGTAACGTCAGCCTGTCGCTGTTCCTAGCGATGGCGTTGATGAGCCTGCGCCTGTGGGAGCTGGCTTCGCTGGCGTTACCGATGCTGGCGATCCTGGCGGTGCAGACGCTGGTGATGGCGCTGTACGCGATCTTCGTCACCTACCGGGTGATGGGCAAGAACTACGACGCGGCGGTGCTGGCCGCCGGCCACTGCGGCTTCGGTATGGGCGCCACGCCGACGGCGATCGCCAACATGCAGGCGATCACCGATCGCTTCGGCCCGTCGCATCTGGCGTTTCTGGTGGTGCCGATGGTGGGGGCGTTCTTTATCGATATCGCCAACGCCATCGTCATTAAGCTGTATTTGCTGCTGCCGGTGTTCCCGGCGGTGGGGTGATATCGCGAGTCATGACGAAAAGGGCGCCGCAGGCGCCCTTTTTTATGCGTTGGAGTAGCGCGCCTTCTCTGGCAGCCAGCGTTCAATCAGCGCCAGGGCGTGTTCCGGATAGTGCTGATGGAGATGGCGAGCGACGCGTTGCACTTCGGGGATCATCGCCTGATCGCGCAGCAGGTCCGCCACCTTGAATTCGGCGCTGCCGGTCTGGCGGGTGCCGAGCAGCTCGCCCGGGCCGCGGATCTCCAGATCGCGCTGGGCGATGACAAAGCCGTCGTTGCTGTCGCGCAGCACTTGCAGGCGCGTTTGCGCGGTTTTGCTCAGCGGCGTTTTGTACAGCAACACGCAGTGTGAGGCCACCGCGCCGCGCCCTACGCGGCCGCGCAGCTGGTGCAGCTGCGCCAGGCCCAGCCGTTCCGGGTTTTCGATGATCATCAGGCTGGCGTTGGGCACGTCGACGCCGACCTCGATCACCGTGGTGGCGACCAACAGCTGCAGCTCGCCCTGTTTAAACGCCTGCATCACCGCCTGCTTTTCCTGCGCTTTCATGCGGCCGTGCACCAGCGCCACCTTCAGCTCCGGCAGCGCGGCTTTCAATTCTTCCCAGGTGGCTTCCGCCGCCTGCGCTTCCAGCAGCTCGGACTCTTCGATCAGCGTACATACCCAGTAAGCCTGTCGTCCTTCTTCCAGACAGGCGCTTTTCACCCGTTGAATGATGTCGGCGCGGCGGGTATCGGGAATGGCGACGGTGGTCACCGGCGTGCGGCCTGGCGGCAGCTCGTCGATGACCGAGGTATCGAGATCGGCATAGGCGGTCATCGCCAGCGTGCGCGGGATCGGCGTGGCGGTCATAATCAGCTGATGGGCGTGGAAGCCCTGTTCTTCGCCTTTCTCCCACAGCGCCAGCCGCTGATGCACCCCGAAGCGGTGCTGCTCATCGATAATCACCAGCGCCAGGCCGTTGAACTGCACCTGCTCCTGGAAGATGGCGTGGGTACCGACCACCATCGATACCTGGCCGCTGGCGATGGCTTCCTGCTGCGCGATGCGCGCCTTGCCTTTCTGTTTGCCCGCCAGCCAGCCGACCTGCAGCCCCAGCGGTTCGAACCACTGGCGGAAGTTGTTGGCATGCTGTTCGGCCAGCAGCTCAGTCGGCGCCATCAGCGCCACCTGCTTGCTGTGCGCGATGGCGCGCAGCGCCGCCAGCGCCGCCACCAGCGTTTTGCCGGAACCGACGTCGCCCTGTACCAGCCGCATCATCGGGAAGTCTTTTTGCATGTCGGCTTCGATGTCGGCCACCACGCGCGTTTGCGCGCCGGTCGGCGAGAACGGCAGCTGGGCGAGAAAACGGTTTTTCAGCCGATCGTCCGGCAGCAGCGGTTGCGCCTGATAACTCTGCGCGCCGGCGCGCACCGCCAGCATGCTGAGGTTATGCGCCAGCAGCTCTTCGAGGATCAGGCGTTTTTGCGCCGGGTGTTTGCCCAGTTCCAGATCCGCCAGCTGAATGTCCGGCGGCGGGCGATGCAGGGTGTGCAGCGCCTGCGGCAGGCTCATCAGGCCGCCGCTCAGCTCCGGCGGCAGCAGTTCGGCGATGGCGCAGGTATCCAGCAGCGCCAGCGCCTGGTCGGTCAGCTTGCGCAGCGTGGCCTGCCGCACCCCCTCGGTGGTGGGGTAGACCGGCGTCAGCGACTCCTGCAGCTCGACCTCGCTGGCTTCGCCCTGAATACGGTATTCCGGATGAATGATCTCCGCGCCGTGGTTGCCGCGTTTGATCTCGCCGTAGGCGGTCACGCGGCGGCCGGTGGCTAGGCTGTTCTTCATTGCGGCGTTGAAGTTGAAGAACCGCATGGTGAGGATGCCGGTGCCGTCGCTGATCTGGCAGGTCAGCATGCGGCGGCGGCCGAAGCTGATGTCGCTGCGCAGCACTTCCCCTTCTACCGTGGCGTAGATGCCCGGCAGCAGATCGTTGATCGGGTAGAGGCGGGTGCGGTCTTCGTAGCGCAGCGGCAGGTGCAGCAGCAGATCCTGAATGGTCTCGAGGCCAAGCTTGGCCAGTTTGCCCGCCTGGCTGGCGCCAACCCCGGAAAGCGTGGTGAGTGGGACAGCATCCAGCAGGCGGCCTTTCATTTGCGCACCGTCGCCTGCATGGCCGCCCACCATTCGGCGCTGGCGACCACCTGGCCCTGTTCGTCGATCTGCGGACGCGGCAGCCCCTTGCGTTTGGCCACGTTGGCCAGCACCGGATAGCCGCCTTCGAACAGCAGACGCTGCTGCTCTTCTTCGTCCAGCATGCAGTTGTCGCGGCGGTACAGGCCGGCGTTTTGCCGCTGGCGCTGCGCCTCATACAGGATCAGCGCCGAAGCCACGGAGACGTTGAGCGATTGCACCATGCCGATCATCGGAATGACGATGTCTTGATCGGCGAGCGCCAGCGCTTCTTCGGTGATGCCGGTTTTTTCCTGGCCGAGCAGCACGCAGGTTGGCCGAGTGTAGTCCACTTCGCGGAAATCGACCGCGCGCGCAGACAGGTTGGTGGCCAGAATTTGCATGCCCTGCGCTTTCAGGTGACCGACCGCGTCGCCGATGGTGGGATGGGTTTTAACGCTGACCCAGCTGTTGCTGCCGGCGGCGGAGGAAACCAGGGTGCGCATGCGGGTGGTGGGCCACACGGCGTGGACCTGATGCACGCCGACGGCGTCGGCGGTGCGGATAATGGCGGAGACGTTATGCGGCTTGTGCACTTGCTCCAGGCAGACCGTCAAATCCGGCTGCCGGGTCGCGAGCATTTCACAAATCCGCGCATAGCGTTCAGGACTCATAAGCGCTAGTTTCGGTTGCGGTTAACTTTGATCACATCCGGCATGATACGGATTTTACGCATAATGTTTGCCAAATGGATGCGATCGCGGGTGGTCAAGCGGATAAAGGCGCTATAAACCCGACCGTCTTTCTCTTCGGTGTTCAGGCTCTGAATATTGGACTCGGCCGCGTTGATCGCTGCCGTCAGGTTGGCCAGCGCGCCCTGGTGGTTAAACATATCCACCTTGATCTCGGCGATGAACTCCTGCTCGGTCTCTTTATCCCACTCGACCGCCATGAACTTCTCAGGCTCTTTCTGATAGCCGCGAATATTGCGGCAAGATTCATGGTGGATCACCAGCCCTTTGCCCGGGCTGACGTGAGCGATAATCGGGTCGCCCGGAATCGGACGGCAGCACTTGGCGAAGGTGATCAACACGCCGTCGGCGCCCTTGATGGCCAGGTTACGCACGCCGGAGGTGGTGCCCAGGCTGGACTGATCGCCCTGCAGATTCTTCGCCACCACCACGCTCATGGCGTTGCCGAGGCCGATTTCCGCCAGCAGATCGTCCAGCGTCGCCAGCTTCATGCGGTCCAGCTCGTGCTGAATGTTTTCCTGCGGGATTTCGGCCAGCTTGCGGCTGCCGCCCAACGCATGGTTGAGCAGACGGCGGCCGAGGCCAACGGAGTCATCGCGCTTGAGATTCTTCAACATCTGGCGAATTTTGGCGCGTGCTTTCGAGCTGACCACGAAGTTCAGCCAGGCGGCGTTGGGCCGCGCGCCCGGTGCGGTGATGATCTCGACGGTCTGGCCGCTGGTCAGCGACTGTGACAGCGGGTATGGCTGACGATCGACGCGCGCGCCGACGCAGGCATGGCCGATATCGGTATGCACCGCATAGGCGAAGTCGACCGGCGTGGCGCCGGCGGGCAGCTCGACTATGCGACCTTCCGGGGTGAAAACGTAAATCTCATCCGGGAACAGATCGGATTTGACGCTCTCGATAAATTCAAACGAACTGCCAGCGCTTTGCTGCAGCTCCAGCAGGCTTTGCATCCAGCGTTGGGCGCGGATCTGCGCCGTGGTGCCGGTTTCGCCCTGTTCTCTTTCCTTGTAAGCCCAGTGCGCGGCCACCCCCATCTCAGCCATCTGGTCCATGTCTTCGGTGCGGATCTGCACTTCGACCGGTACGCCGTGCGGGCCGATCAGCGAGGTATGGAGCGATTGATAGCCGTTGGCCTTGGGAATGGCGATGTAATCTTTCACCCGCCCCGGGCGCGGTTTATACAGGCTGTGCACCTGGCCGAGTACGCGGTAGCAGGTATCGACCTCTTTCACGATCACCCGGAACGCGTAGATATCCATGATGGAATGGAAACGCTGTTCTTTCAGGTGCATCTTGAGGTAGATGGAGTAGAGGTGTTTTTCCCTTCCGCTGACGCGGCAGGCGATGCCGGCCTCGGTCAGCCGCCCTTCGATCTCGGAGAGGATTTTTTGAATCATCTCTTTGCGGTTGCCGCGCGCGGCTTTCACCACTTCCTTGATCACGCGATAACGGTTTGGGTACAGCGCCTCGAAGCCCAGCTCTTCCAGCTCGGTTTTCAGGTGATGAATACCCAGACGGTGGGCGAGGGGGCTGTAGATTTCCAGGGTTTCACGCGCGATGCGCCGGCGTTTGTCGGGGCGCAGCGAACCGAGGGTGCGCATGTTGTGCGTACGGTCGGCCAGCTTGATCAGCACGACGCGGATATCCTGCACCATCGCCATGATCATCTTGCGGAAGTTTTCCGCCTGCGCTTCTTTCTTGTCCTGGAACTTCAGCTTGTCGAGCTTGGAGACGCCCTCAACCAGTTCGGCGACGCTCTTGCCGAACAGCTGTTCCATATCTTGATAGGTGGCTGGGGTATCTTCGATGACGTCGTGCAGCAACGCCGCCATCAGCGTCTCGTGATCGAGACGCATTTCCGCCAGGATGCAGGCCACGGCGACCGGGTGAGTAATGTAGGGCTCACCGCTGGAGCGTGTCTGGCCCTCGTGCGCGTCGCGCGCGACGAGGTATGCCTGTTTGAGGCGCTTAATCTGCTCCTCGGGCAGGTAACGTTGAATCAGCAGATTCAGGCTTTCAAACAGGTACAAGGCGGACTCGCAGTCTAATTAACGACGACCTTCAGCAATCGCGGTAACCGCTTGAATCTCTGCGGCTTCCTGCTCTTGCTGTTCCTGGCGCTCACGCACGTCGAGGATCTGGCTGGTGATCAGGCCTTCTTCGATTTCGCGCAGGGCGATAACGGTGTACTTGTCGTTCTCTTCCGGAACCAGTGCATCTTTGCCGCCGGTCTGGATCTGACGCGCCCGACGAGCAGCGACCAACACCAGGTCAAAACGGTTACCAATTTTCTCTACAGCGTCTTGAACAGTTACGCGTGCCATATTTGTGCTACTCCACAGGTGACGAAAAGACTGGGCATGATACTGAAACTGCCTTCAGTCTGCCAATAGTTTGCTGATTAAAGCGTCATGCCGCAGCAACTGGCGGCCCAAACGCAGGCGTTCGGCGCGAATGATGGTCTTCAGATCGGACAGCGCCAGATCGAAATCATCGTTCACGATCAGGTAATCGTACTCCGCGTAATGCGTCATTTCCGCCACGGCCTGAGCCATGCGTTTGGCGATCACCTCTTCGGAATCCTGCCCGCGCCCGCGCAGGCGGCGGCCCAGTTCTTCCTTCGACGGCGGCAGAATGAAGATGCTGCGCGCCTGCGGCATTTTGGCGCGGATTTGCTGCGCGCCCTGCCAGTCGATATCCAGAAACACATCCACGCCGGTCGACAAGACTTGTTCGATGGCGGCGCGCGAAGTGCCGTAATAGTTGCCGAACACTTCGGCGTGCTCAAGAAACGCGTCCTGCTCGATCATCCGGCGGAATTCGTCTTTCGAGACGAAGAAATAATGCTCGCCGTGATTTTCACCCGGGCGACTGTCGCGCGTGGTGTGCGAAACCGAAACCTGCGTGTCGTACAGCGGTTGCGTCTTTAACAAAGCCTGAATCAGACTTGATTTACCTGCGCCACTGGGAGCAGAGACAATATAAAGCGTGCCTTGAGCCATGATGATGTTCGTTGATAACGGTTGATATGCCAAAAACAGCGGATGTGTATTTTCTCCGCACAGTATACACGGCTAACGCGCCGGGTGCAGCGTTAGCTCGCATTTTGCCCGCGGCTTTGCGTGGAAAAAGCGTCGAAAGGGCGAATTTGCGCGTCGAAGGGCGACATTTTTGCAGTTTTGGCCTCGGCGGCGGCGCGTTGCCGCCCCGAGATCAGTGATCCGGATGCTGGTAGTTGAACACCGGCAGGCCGAGGCGGAAGCGTAGGGCGATAAGACGCGCGCTCAGGCCGGCGACCAAGGTGAGGATCACCACCAGATTGTGCGGCAGGCTGAGGTGCTGCAGGCCGATATACAGCCAGGCGGCGCTGAAGGAGATGCCGGCGTAGATCTCCTTCTGGAAAACCAGCGGGATGCGGTTGCAGAACATATCGCGCAGCACCCCGCCGAAGACGCCGGTGATCACCGCGGCGATGGCGGCGATAATGGCGCTGTGCCCCATATCCAGGGCCACCTGCGCGCCGATGATGGAGAAGACGATCAGGCCGACGGCGTCGAGCACCAGGAACAGGCGGCGCAGATGGCGCATCAGAGGAGCCACCCAGGTGGTGACGATCGCCGCTACCGCGACGATGACGATGTATTCCGGGTGTTTGACCCAGCCCAACGGAAAATGCCCGAGCAACATATCGCGCACCGACCCGCCGCCGATTGCGGTGACAGAGGCGATGATGATCACGCCGAACATGTCCATTTGACGGCGGCCGGCGGCCAGCGCGCCGGTCATGGCTTCGGCGGTGATGCCGATGATATAAAGGATGCTCAGTAACATAAGGGGTTCACAGCGTACTTGCCTCAGAATGATGGCCGGCAGGGTAATCGCCGCCGAGGACGCGCGCCACTGAGTTTTTTTCACTGATGGCGTTTCGGATTAATTTAGCTAATCCAAACTCCGTTTTTATTGCCGATAACCAGCCTTTTTTAACATCTTGCTGTTAATAAAAGCATTAGAAATTTCGCGCTGGTTTCCATCGCTGACTATGCTTTTTGCAGCTAATCCTTCAACCGAGAAACCGAGACTGCAGATGAAAAACCCCCCGAAACTGGCCGCCGGCGCCGTGGTGGCCGCCCTGTTGCTGAGCGGCTGCGTGGCGCCAGGCCACCAGGCTGTGTCACCCATCCCGGCTTGCCGTACCGGCGATCCGATGATGCAAACAACGCTCTACTTCGGCCTGAACCGCCCTGCGGGGCCGGCGATCACTGCCGCCGAGTGGCAAACCTTCGTTGATAGCCAGGTGACGCCGCGTTTTAAAGACGGGCTGACGGTCTTTGATGCCAAAGGACAGTGGCTGGGTCACGACGGCAAGCTGGCGCGCGAGAACAGCAAGGCGCTGCTGCTGATTCATGCGCCGGACAAAGAGAGCGAGGCGAATATCGAGGCGCTGCGCAGCGGCTATAAGCAGCAGTTCGCGCAGGATTCGGTAATGCGGGTGGATGCGCCGGTGTGCGTGGCGTTTTAAAACGAACTCCCGGCCCTGCGGCCGGGAGTGGGGATTACAGCACCAGGCCGGCGATGGCCGCCGACAACAGGCTCACCAGCGTCGAGCCGTAAACCAGCTTCAGGCCAAAACGGGAAACCACGTTGCCTTGCTGCTCGTTCAGCCCTTTGATGGCGCCGGCGACGATGCCGATGGAGGCGAAGTTGGCGAACGACACCAGGAACACCGACAGAATGCCCAGCCCGCGCGGCGACAGCTCCGCCGCGATCTTCTTCAGTTCAATCATCGCCACGAATTCGTTGGCTACCAGTTTGGTCGCCATGATGCTGCCCGCCTTCAGGGCCTCTTCCGCCGGGATGCCGATCAGCCAGGCCAGCGGATAGAACACGTAGCCGAGGATCTGCTGGAAGCTGATGCCGAGCACCGCAGAGAACAGCGCATTGACGGCGGAGATCAGCGCGATAAAGCCGATCAGCATCGCCGCGATGATCATCGCAATCTTGAAGCCGGCCAGAATGTACTCGCCCAACATTTCGAAGAAGCTCTGATCTTCATGCAGTTTGTTCAGCTTCAGCTCCGGCTCGTCTTCAACCTGATACGGGTTGATGATCGACAGGATGATGAAGGTGCTGAACATATTAAGGATCAACGCCGCCACCACGTACTGCGCGTCGATCATCGACATGTAGGCGCCGACGATGGAGAGCGAAACCGTCGACATGGCGGTCGCGGCCATGGTGTACATGCGGCGCGGCGAGATATCGCCGATGATGCCTTTATAGGCGATAAAGTTCTCCGACTGCCCCAGCACCAGCGTGCTGACGGCGTTGAACGATTCCAGCTTGCCCATGCCGTTGACCTTGGACAGCAGGGTGCCGACCAGGCGGATGATCAGCGGCAGGATGCGGAAATGCTGCAAAATGCCGATCAGGGCGGAAATAAAGATGATAGGGCACAAAACGCCGAGGAAGATGAACGCCAGACCATCCTTGCTCATGCCGCCGAACACGAACTCCGATCCTTGGGCAGCGTAGGCGAGCAGGGTGTCGAAGAAGCCGGCGACGTGTTTGATCACGCTGAGCCCGCTGGCGGAGTGCAGGAAGAAATAGGCCAGCGCGCCTTCGATCACCAACAGCTGGATGATATAGCGCAGGCGGATTTTCTTGCGATTATTGCTGACCAGCAGCGCCAGGGCGATGATCACCACCAGGGCCATAATAAATTGCAGAATTTGTGGCATAAACGGTCCGTACGGTTCACGGGCAGGAAAAAAACACATTTAGCCACAGCATCGCCATCCTTTCATTACCTTGCGTGATAATTAGAACAAAATACTTATGGCATGCGGGATATCTTGCCGATTGTCATCCGCACGCGCTGCTCGGCAGTTTTTCATAAGCCCCCGGTGAGCCGGCTCCCCAGAGGCCTGCCGGCTCGCAACTTGATGTAATCCCCGTTACTTATGTGCAAACGCCTGGAATCTGGTTCGCAATCGGCGATTTTTCATGGCGCAAAGCGTGGTTTTCTTGGCTGAGGAAGAGAAACATGTTTGGAACAGGCGCCGTGACCGGCGCGCATTTTCTCGGACAAGGAGGCGAACGATGAATACCGGCACTTTGCTCAGGGCGCTGGCCAACGGCGTTAATCCCGACACCGGCGAGCTGTTGAAACCGGCTTCAGCGGCCTGCGCACCGGAGGCTATCCGGCTGCTGTTCGCGTTAGCTAACGAGTTTGGAGGTGAGGCTGAACTGCAGAAAAAAGCCCGGTTGACGCCGGAGGAGAAACGGCAGAAGAATCTGGTCGAGGGCCGACCTGCCAATGCCTACTTCCCCTGGCCGGAAGAGGAAAAACTGCGGCTGCGCGAGAGCCATGCGGCCGGGGCGACGCTGGAAGCGCTGAGCGATGAGTTCGAGCGCTCAACCTGGAGCATTGCGGTGCAGCTGCAGAAAATGGGGTTGATCGGTGAGGAGCTGGTGGCCGCCTATCGCTGATTTGCAGCCATAAAAAAGCCCGCGTGGCGCGGGCTTGATGACATAAGGGGCAGGATCACTCGATATTCTGGATCTATATGATTTTATTTTTTCATGTTGTTGATTTATAATGTTTTTTATTCTTTCTCTTGTTTTTTGTACACGTTTTGGTACATTCTGAAATTCAACTTCCAAGATTGAATTTTGAACGTATGTTGCTTATTACTTTTGACTCATACTCACCATAACTATCAAGGTATTGGGTATCTACGTGGTAAGACTCTTCAATGCTATAATTTATGGGCTTACCATTAGCGTTTTTCCTTTTCCTATTATACCCGAAGAATTTTGCATACCTTTTAGGTGCGACGCCCTCAAAATTTTCAAACAAGACTTTATCATGTGATGGAGCATGGTCTGGTTGGCAGATGGTATCGTCATGTAATTGGAGGGCTAAACTTTTTTCGTATGGTTCAATGTAAACAACTCGTTTAATTCCGGCAGCAACAATATGGCGAGCACACACATGGCAAGGATATGTAGTGCAGTATAGACTGTTTCCAGTTGTACCGATGTTAGTATTTCTTGCTAATGCAATAATAGCATCCATTTCTGCATGTACTGCGCGAGAATATTCTATAAGATATTTCGCTTTAGTTTCCTTCATGATTGTTTCTGCAAGCTCATTGGCATTTAATAAACCATTTTCTTGAAGGATTGATTTTATTTCATTTTTCAATAATGCTTTGTGCCTATCATTATGACATCCATTTTTATTAAAGCATCGTTTATCTTTACTACTTTCAGACGTATATAACCCACCACCAAAAGCAGGAACATCATTGCGGCCAGTTGCGATCACATTACCCTCTATATCCATTATGGATGCACCAACTTGGCGGGAAAGGCAAGCGGATCCTAACGAGGCGGAATAAGCGGAGTACATTCCGGATTCATCTTTGGACGGAGTAATATGGTTAACGCCATGGATGAGATCTATAAGCCTTTGAACTGACCTTCTCATAACGTCTGTGTCAAGATTTTTTATAAAATAATCAGATAGTTGTAGTGTTTCTTCAACTTGCTGACCATTTTTTTCTTTTGATTTTCTATCTCGCTCAATTATTTTCGAAATATTATCATTACCTATTGCTTCATCTTTTAGGTTTTGTATTCTTTCGGATACGGTTCTCAAAAGTCCAACTAAGTAGAAATTACTTTTATAAACTTGGTTAAATAATTCAACTTCGGACGGATGTTTGATTTGGTCTATGATATAGGCGGTTTTCTTTGTATTTTTTGTTAGTTCAGATGATTCACCACCATAAATGGCTTCTCTTCGCTCCTGAATTGAAAGCACGGCTAATTCTGCGCAGATAAAGTTACCATGCTCTTTTCTTAGAGTGTCACCAACATTTTGTAGCGTGTCGTAACGCTGGTAACTATCTAAATGAATAGTACTTACCTTTCCAAAATCAGAAATAAGATCACTAATTCTAATGTGTTCAACATGATATCCATTTTGAGTTAGGCAATGTAGTAATTGGTCTTTTAGACTTTTTATTCCTGAGCCTATAGCACCACATAAACCGACAATTAACTCTTGTGATCTTCTACCTTTAATATCGTGGATGCTATCACTATTTGAAGTGAATTCTGTTTTTACAGGGATAATATTTTCTGCAGTATCTGCCATGAAAGTCTCCAGAGTTTTTATAAATAAAAAGGCTAAAAAATTAGCCTTTTAAATAGTGTTCGTATGCTTATTATTTCTTTGTTAAGTATTTCTACCAATTTAATTTGGTAGCAGCCTTTAGAACCTTATCCCTAGCTTTGGATAAAGCCTTATTATTTCTTCTGGTAACTAAGCATTCAACATTGTTATTGTTGTTATAAGGCATGCGGTTGGCTTCGGAACCAACTGATTCCTTTTCATTTTTTTCTTTTTCCACCACCTGCACTAAGCTTAACATGGTTTTTCCCTTAACGTTTGACACGTAAAAAACCGCGTGATTATACCTTTACGGCGTTTTTTTTCAATTCCTGTATATACCCTTTACACCACCTTGTTTCATTCAGCAAGGAAAGGCATTGATATTTTTTGATGGAGAGCACATATAGATATTTAAAATGGCGATTCATCTATATGTAGTGCCTGCATTCTTTCTAAGAGGATTCTCAATACTGTAACATAAAGTGCAATATTATCTCAGAGCCGCCCAATCCATACATCACAGGCGTAGTCAGAGGGTTGCCACAACATGTATCGTGTCAATGCTCGAGATGGGATGATTGTATAAGTAGATAGTTCAGTGACGTGCTGATACCGCGAACGAAAAGTCGTTCAAACCTCTCGGCGCGCAATGCTATCCCCGCCTCGCCTGCCCGCTTCATGTACCGCTTTTCATGCAGTTGCATGACCGGCTCCAAACCGCGTCAGTACTGGGGCGGGAGGGGGTGAAAAATGCATTTTTCTGCATGCAAAATCATGCACCCTATGCATGCACGCTCAAAAAGAGAGGCCCGCCAGAGAAAAAGCCGCAAAACGGGAGGGGGTGAAGTAATAAAAAAACCCGCACCGGGAAGGGGGCGGGTCGGGAGGTATCAATGTACGTAGTGGTGGCTTCCGTAGCGGTTCAGCGTTCGCTGCTGTGGTGGCGGTGACACCGGCGCCATGAGCGGTTGTGGCGGCAATGGCTGGCGGATCACGTGTTCGATACTCTCCCGCGTCTTAAAGGTGCTGGAGCAGTCAATATTCTGGCACTGGTAATAAGCCTCTTTGGTCTGTTCCGTCAGATAGCGGCTGGTGCGGGTATGTGCGCCGCTGCGGCAGAAAGGACAGCGCATCATGGTTATTCCTCCTCTTCCGCTTTGGCTTGTTTGCGGGCAGCGATTTCCTTGCCGAGTTTGATCCGTGCGGCCGGACTGTTAATTAGCCTCTGGTCAAGGCCACTGAAATCCGGGCCGTACAACCCAATCGCCTCAAGAATAGGGTCGCCCTCTGTACTCAGGTGGAAATTAGTGGCGCGTTCAACCAGTGCCTGCATAACTTCCTGCATCACGACACCGTGTGGATCTCGCGCGCACAGGTTGTTGTTATGGAACTGCTGTTCATCGTGGCCGAGACGCGACTGGGCATGGAGTCGCAAAGCAACCGCGCGGATCAGGATTGAGGCTTGATCCAACGCAACCTCCAGCGTCATTTCGGAGTAGGTGCGCAAAAGCGTGCGGTGCTTCAGGTCATAAGCACTGGCGGCGTTGCAGACCGCAACCATCGCCTCTTCCTTATCATCTTCCAGTTCGGCCAGCAGCCCGTCGTATTCATTCACCAGTTCACGTTTGATGATGCGTTGGGTATGCAGGTCTTGCATCTCCGGAGTCAGTTCGCCTTTTGCCTTGCGGAACCGCTTACGCCAGCCTTTGTCGTCCATGACGGCCTGCTCTTCCGCTGCGCGTTTCTTATCATGTGTGGTCGCAATAACCTGACGGATGTCATTCAGCTCCGTTTTCTTTTTGTAAAAGCCGCTACGTGCGTCATCAAAGCCGGGTTGTTGCTGCAACAAGCGTTCAGACAGTGCGACAAGCGGGGTCTTGGTGGTCATCGAAAAAAACTCCAGTTCGTTATGTTGTGTGAACAGTGTCCGATAACCGGCACAACCGCTCAATCAAACACGGTTGTCACTCCGGCTACACAACGTGGCCTTTTTTCAATGGGTTAGGTGACACTTTGGGGGAAGAAATGGCCCGCCAGAGAAGGGGCGTTTCGGTAAATCGGCCTATGCCTTTATCGATTTGCGGGGTAACAGGGGTTACACAGGTTACAGATATGATTTTAAAGGGAAAAATGTGTTACCCCGGCGAGAATTGTTGGGGTAACAACGGGTAACAGGATAAAACGACGCCGATATTGTTACCCCTGTTACCCCAAACCAAATAAAAAGGGTAACAGATTTTCTTTAGTGATTACAAAGATGTAACCCCTGTTACCTCTGTTACCCCTCAATAATAAGACTCGCGTAAAGCCTTACCCTAAGACGTCACTGGTGAAGACATACAGCTTCTTGACGCCCATCTCTGGCGGGCGGGTGGCCGTTTGCATTTTGCCGTCCTTGGCCGGAACCAGAAAACCGGCCTCTGCACACAGCCTTGCCACCTTCCGCGCATCGTAGCCCTTGCAGATTTCTTTCCAGCCGGACGGCATCACATAGAACGTCGTCACCGCCTCCACCTGCCGGGCATGGTTGCCTTTCTCCACCTTGCGCCAGCCCACCATGTTGCCGGGGCGGTTCATCTCGTTATGCCAGTCGGCAAAGCGGCTGAACTGCCCGGCCGTGAAGAAGGTGCGCACCTGTTCCAGCGCGGCAATGTCTTCCTGATTGGCGCTGTGACCTCGGTCAGCCAGCCATGCGCGCATACAGGTCTGGGTCGCCCGCAGTGCTTCCCCCTCCGGCCAGCCGGTGATGCCGAGTCGCGTCGCCAGCTCCCCGGCCATGGCAACCAGCGCAAAGCGGTTAATAGCCCGCCCGACCTGATTACCGGCGTTATCCGGCATCAGCAGTTGGGTGTACTCCTTCATCAGCGCCTTGGCGCTGGCCGTCATGCCGTTCAGGTCGGCGGTGAGGGCTTTCAGCCAGGCGCGGAACGGCGTGCCGTACACCGTCGCGGTGGCAACTTCAAAATGTTCCGCCAGCGCCTTGCCGCTGTCGAACCCGTGCAGGCTTTCAAATACGCCGTATTTACCGGAGTCGCTCGGTATCTGGAGCATCCGCACTTCCATCCCGGCAAACGTCCGTTCGCCGGCGCGGGCGGCGTGCTCGGTAAGCGACAGTTCCCCGGTCGAGAAGAACAACAGCCGCCACTGCTTGCGGGCGCGTAACTCGCCGTCGGTGCCCGCCCGCCCCTTGCCTTGGCCGTTCGCCAGCATATAGGCGATGTTTCCGGCCTCGCGGCCGTCCACTTCCCGGATTTCATCGAGCATCATCGCCGCGTCGTTACGGCGGCTGGCGGTACCTTCCAGCGCATTACCGGTGGAGCGCCACGTGTGCCAGTAATCCGGGCCGCCGCACACCGAGGTGGCCGCCTTCATGGTGGTGGTCTTACCGTCGGTGGATTCGCCCTTGAGGTGATACCCGCCGCCGTCCATTCCCACCAGTCGCAGCAGCGGCGCGGCAAACGCCAGACTGACCGCAAAGGCCACGCGGGAGTTGCCGACACAGTACCGGCCAATCTGCTCCTGCCAGTCGTCCAGCGTCCCGGCCACGCGAAAATCTTTGCCCTGCACGCTGGCGGTTTGCAGTATCACCGCTTCCGCACCGTCGCCGATAACCTCGTCCTGCAACACATAGACGTCGCCGTGCCAGCCGGTTTTGTTCACGCAGGTGACTTTGCGCTCAGGCTTGCACAGGGAGATGTACTCCATCAGCCGGGCGCGGGCCTCGCCGGTGGTGCTGATGTACGACAGGCCGTTGACCAGCAGGATACGGCGCAGCTCTTCGCCGCTGCCGCTCAGCATCTCCATCGGCATCGCCCATTTACGCGGCTGGCCGTAGGTGTCCTCCCATTCCAGCAAACGGCCGAAGTTGCCGCCGTCGGCATCGCAGGTGATGGCCGTCACCCGCAACGGGTTGCTGATTTTGATGTTGCGGATTTCGGTGTCGCCGTCCGACTTCTGCACCTGCTTGTCGAACCACAGGTATTCCTGCGTCAGCCGGAAGCCCTGCGGCAGTTTCACCGCCGACTTACCCAGTTGCACCAGCTCTTCGTTAAATGCCTCCTTGGCGCGTGCCGGGCCGTTCTCCTGCATAAAGTCGTTCCAGTCCGCCTTATGGCGGGTCGGCGGCAGCGTCACGCAGCCGTTGACGGCCTTGGCGGCTTTCTCCGCCCAGACCTTGCCGGTGTTCTCTTTGCCGTCGTAGAAGTCATTGTCTCCGGCGATGACGATACGGGCCTGCGGCCAGCGGGCGTGCACCGCCTGCGCTACGTTCGGCAGGTTGCTGGCCGAGATGGCGGCCACCACCCAGCCTGCGGCGAGCTGGGCGGCCGTCAGCGCGGTGGCGTAGCCTTCGGTGATAATCACCTGCGTCGGCGGCGTGTCGCTCAGTGGGGCCGTGCTGAGAGCGATAAATGCCCCCTTTTGCACCGTCCCCGGCAACAGTCGCTTATCACCCAGCGGAGAAATCAACTGCGCGCCCGTCACGGCGCCGTGGATGTCCGTCAGCGCCAGCAGCAACGACCCCGGCGGAAAATCCACGCCGCCGCTCTTGCGGGCCGTGGTGGTCAGCGGCTGCGGCAGGCTGGCAAACCCCTTGCTGGTAAGATACTCGCTTTGCCCCTCCGTGCAGGCGGCCAGCCACTGCGCTACCGTGTCGGCCACCGCCGGTGCCGGTTTGGCGGCTTCTCTTCTGGCGGGCTTGGGCGGCTGTTGCTGCACCTGACTCAGTTGCAGCACGTCGGCCACTTCGTTGACGGCCTGACCGAGGCTGAGGCCGTTGACCTTCGCCACCAAGTCCAGTCCGTCGCCGTGTGTGCAGTGCGTGCAAATCCAGCGGCCGTCGCCGTTCTTGTCGTCCATACGAAACGGCTTGGTGCCGCCGCACGACGGACAGGGGCCGTGCTGGCCGTGAGGGGGGACAGTGACCCCCAGCAGCGGAAAAATAACGTCCCAGCGGCCGCGGGCGGCCTGTTTGGTCTGTTCTAACTTGGTCATTGCGCCCCCTTAATGCAGCGTCGGTGCCGGATGGCCGGACGTGACCGCCACGCCGCACAGCTCCGCCATGATGTTGCAGCCCTGTGCCGTGAGCTGCGGTGCCGCCAGCAGAATGTCCGGGGCCACCATATCGCCCAGCAACGAGCAGGCAATCGCCATGCCTTCGTCAACGCCGTGCAGATTCACAAACAGCGCTTCGATGTCGCTGGCAATCAGCATCTGCAGGCTGTCCAGCGTGTGGGGAAGCGCCATGCCCTGCGCCGCACAGGCGGCGAGATAGGCTTCGGCCACCGCGCGACGAAACAGCGCGGTGCGCACTTCCAGTGGAATGCAGGAGGCAGAACCGTTATCCAGCGTCATGCGACCACCTCCCCGTTAATTGCGGCGCACTGCGCCTGAACGAAGGCCAAATCCTCCGACAGGTAAGCCACCATGGCGGCCATTTCCTGCGTGGTGATGCCGGTCGGGAACGGCGTAGAGGCGGCCTGCCCGGCGAACAACATATCCAGCAGCGAACACGCCTGCTTGGCGCGATTAAGTTTCTCAAAGGCGTCTTCGGTCATGCCGTAAGACAGGTAGCGGCAGGATGGCGGCAACAGCGTGCCCTGAGCTGATGATTGCCCATGTGATGAAGTCATGATTTTTGTCCGTCAGAATCGAAGAAAATGAAGCGTGATAAACCGCGTTACAGGAAGCGGGAATAATGGGTGTCGTTGTGCTCCGGCGTCGGCCGTCGTGTCTCTCGCGGGCGGCTGTAGACCACCTTTACAGACGGGTGCAGCCTGAGCGGCGACTGACCGGCGGCTGGCCGGGGAGCAAGGTTGCGCGGCGCATCGGCGATTTTGCGGTACACCTCACTGAACCACGGCAGCGGCATGGAAGTCATGTTGCCGGACAGGTCATACTCAAACACCACTTCATAGGCGAACTCCGGGTTGTTACGGGCCGTTGCCTCATCGGCGCGATACAGGCTCAGGATACGCACCGTTCTGCCTTGCTGATGGCGATAGCGCTCGCCGTGCTGGGGAAACTCACGCATGGCAGCCTCCCTGTGGCAGGCGACCAGCGAACAGGAGTACGTAGTCACCGGCCAACTGGCGGCGGGCGCTGCGTTCGTCACCGGCAGTAATACGCAACATCACCGGACGGACTTTGCGCTGGGTGCGGTTGATTGCGGCAAAGATGTAGGTACACTTTGATGTAGCCATAGCGTTGCTCTCAATTTACGTGAATGGTGAGGCTCTGGCAGTGTTACCGCACTGTTCAGAGCCGTTGTGTTTAATACGCACGCCGTGATAGTGTACGTACATAACGGTGATGATACTAAGAGGTTATGTACGTACATGTCAACTGCAAAACGAGACAAAAGTCCTAAAGGCGAAGGTTTTTCTCCGACTTTTCAAATTAGAATCCCGCCAGACCTAAGAGAACAGCTAAACACCGAAGCAGCCAAAGACGAGATGAGCCTCGGAAACTGGTTCAAAGAGTTAGCCAGAAACGAATTAAAACGCCGTGGTATCGAGCCCAAAGGTTGATTCTTTGTTTGATGCGGCGTTCTGGCCGCATCAGGCAAGATCGTTTTGAGCATTGATCCACTCCCTGATTTCTTCTGCTTTCCATGCAGTAATCTTCGCTGAAATTTTTACTGGTTTTGGAAATGTTCCTGCTGAAACCCTTCTCCAAAGTGTTGCGTGTGAAAAAGGCAAACAAGGCATAAGCGTTCTTTGTCTAACAAAACCCGTCTGAGGTATAAAACCGTAATTATTACAATTAGTTGTTTGCATGTTGATACCTGTGATGCCATGAGATGATGCGAGATTAAAACCCACGGCGTTGTAGTTCCAGCGAAAATGGAATTACATAAAATCAATGTTAATTCCAATAAAACAAAACCAATTTCATTGAGTTGGTGTGGTGTTGTTTTGTTTGTATCTAATTGATTTTTATTTGTTTTTATTTTTATGGGTAATCTTTGGGAGCTGCATGGATACGCAGGGAGGGGGATGGAGGGTGATGGAGCGTGATGAGTTGGTTTTTAAGGTGGTAAAACACTCACATGTATGTTTTGTGAGTGTTAATATATTGATTTTAGTCGTAAATTGTCTTTATGGCTGCTGATATTTTACTTCTGATCGAAGAGGCTCTTAACCCATCACTGGAAATTCCATTTTTTTCGACAAAGTCATCAATTAAGTCTTTAACATGCTCAACACATACAGTGTTGTCTTTTTTTAGCCATTTTGATGGATTGGACTTATTTTTCTCCTGCGCAAGTAAGCTTACGGTTATACCAATAATTTTATTTAGGCTAACAACTTCCTCTTCTTTTTTGTATAGCCCTCTATTATTAGCAACTAATTGCTTACCCAGCAATTCAGCTTCGCCACCAATGAATTGAAGAAGTGACCTTGTTTTGGAGTTCATTGCTAAACTACTAATGGCAACTTTACATCTATCAATGATTGCACTTGGCGTTGTCACATCATCCCGACAGTTAAATCCGACTGAGAATATAATGTCTGATTTTACCTTCTCATCCATATCTATTGGGTGCGGATGCGGTTTGTATTCACCATAGTTTGTAACCCTGGGTATTTTTTCGTTTTTGAAAATCTCTTCTAGAGTTCTTTTTATTCTCACTCGTATATGAGTGATTATCTCAAGATGTTCACCATCTATGTCTTTTCTTCTTGCGTATGGTGATACTCCGACCAAACATTTAGAGAGCTCATCGATAGTAATAGACGGTAAGGTTGCGAATCTTTCGAATTCTGTCATCCGCTGAAAACTTTTCATTTAATCAGAGTCCATATCTAACTTAATTAATTTATCTTGCCATAATAGTAATGCTTTTTTGCGCTCATCAAAGTACTGATGCCTATTATAAATACCTTCAACACCTTTGATTCTGTGATTAAGACAGCGCTCTGCAACTATAGGGTCAACGCCAAGCGAGGCGAGGTGTGTTCTGGCTGTACGTCGAAAATCATGAATAGTGAAATTATCAATGCCATGTAAGTGAGGTCGTAGCTTTGCAAGAGCAACTGGGAGGGTGCTTTCTACAATATGGGGGATCATACGATTTTGCATTTTCCTTGCGGGAAGAACCCATTCACTGTTGCATGACATAATCTTGAGTTCATTTAGCCATAATATGGCATTCTCGGGGAGGGGAATATCAATATCATCACCATTTTTTGTACCGGTTAGGTGCCAAATGGCATTATTTAAGTCTATGTTTTCCCATCGAGCTGAGCATAGCTCCATTTTCCTACAACAAAGGAGTAAAAGTAGTTTAAACGTGAGCTCATTTTGTCGGCCGAATCCTTTGGCTTTTTTCATTGCCGAGAATAATTGGGATAGTTCGTCATCAGTAAGAAATCTTTCCCGCGATTTCTCTTGCCCACCTGCATCCGCAAGTTCGAATGCAGCGGCAGGGTTTACCTCAAGAATATGTCTTTTAATCCCGTAATTGAAAATTCTTTTAGTCCAACGTAAGACATCGTTGGCTACGGTTGGGGCGCCACGTGAAACGATATTTTGTAGCATTTCATCTATATGCCGTGGTTTAACTTCGTCGGCTTTGAGATTACCAATATGCGGATTGATATCCTTATCGATACGACGACGGAGAATATCAGGATGTTTCCAGCGACCAAGGATTTGGCGTTCAAAATACTCAGTTGCTAGATCTGATACCTTGCGTGCATTTTTGTCAGCCTCGATCTTTGCAATGGCGGAAGCCTTACGCTCTTTTTTCTCACCGGCCACGTCATACCCTAGAGCTACTCTTGCGGAAAGCATCCTGACTGTTTCACGCGCTTTAGCAAGGGAAAGCTCCCCATAGGACCCGATCCACATAGCTCGGGCTTTACCTGCCAAACTGTAGCGGAAGCGCCATTTTGGTGTTGCGAAGCTATCGCGGTAGCAAAGATAGAGACCATTACCATCGGCCCTGCCTTCGAAGCGTTCCCCCGCCTTTACCCAAGCTTTTATCTGTATATCCGTAAGTTTGCCCACGCTCAATAACTACCTTGTACCAAAAGTGTATGTACCATTTTCATGGTTGGTACAGTCTATGGTACATCAAAATGGTGAGATTTGAGTAGGTGGAGTGGGACTGAATGAGACTAAAAAAGCCCGTAAGTGACGGGCTTTTATGAATATTTTATATAGCATGATACATGCTGATAAATTACTCGATATTCTGGATCTGCTCGCGCATTTGCTCGATCAGCACTTTCAGCTCGATGGCGGAAGCAGTGACGTCGGCATTGATCGACTTGGAGGCCAGGGTGTTCGATTCGCGGTTGAACTCCTGCATCATAAAGTCGAGGCGGCGGCCGACGGCTTCTTTCTTTTTCAGGATGTTGTGCGTCTCTTTCACGTGCGCTTCCAGACGGTCCAGCTCTTCGGCGACGTCGATACGCTGCGCCATCAGCACCAGCTCTTGCTCCAGGCGGGTGTTTTCCAGCTGTACCTGCGCCTCTTCCAGCTTGCTGACCAGGCGCTCGCGCTGCCATTGCAGGATGTTCGGCATCTGGGCGCGCACTTTGACCACTTCGGCGCTGACGCCGTCGAGGCGTTGTTCGATCAGCGTCTTCAGCGCGGCGCCTTCGCTCTCGCGTGCGACGATAAAGTCATCCAGCGCGCCGTCCAGCGCTTGCATCAGCTCGGCGCTGATGGCGTCCAGATCCTGCTCCTGCGCGGACATCACGCCCGGCCAGCGCAGCACGTCGATCGGGTTGATTTCTCCTTCGTCGCTCTGCATTTTCACCCAGTTGGCGGCTTCGACCAGCTGTTTGGCCAGTTTTTCGTTCAGGATCAGCGAGCTTTGCGCGCTTGGATCCAGTTCGAAACGCAGGTTGCATTCGACTTTGCCGCGGGTCAGGCGGCCACGGATACGTTCACGGATCACCGGCTCCAGGCTGCGGAATTGCTCCGGCAGACGGATGTAGGTTTCTAAGTAGCGCTGGTTAACGGAACGCAGCTCCCAGGCTGCGCTGCCCCATTCACCCTTGATTTCACGCCGGGCGTAGGCGGTCATGCTGCGGATCATTGATGCGTACCCGTAATAGGAAAAGATGGGGCGATTATAGCGTCGCGACTGCGGGCAGGATAGGCATTACGTCACGAAGCCCGTATAATGCGCAGCCAATAGTTGATTTGAAGCCGGAGAGAGCCCATGCGTCCTGCAGGCAGAGCACCACAGCAAGTTCGCCCCCTGACACTGACCCGTCACTATACCAAACACGCTGAAGGCTCAGTGCTGGTTGAGTTTGGCGATACCAAAGTCTTGTGCACCGCCACGGTAGAAGAGGGCGTTCCGCGCTTCCTGAAAGGCCAGGGGCAAGGTTGGATCACCGCCGAGTACGGCATGCTGCCGCGCTCCACCCACAGCCGCAACGCACGTGAAGCCGCCAAAGGCAAACAAGGTGGCCGCACGCTGGAGATCCAGCGCCTGATCGCGCGCTCGCTGCGCGCCGCGGTGGATCTGAAAAAGCTCGGTGAATTCACCATCACCCTCGACTGCGACGTACTGCAGGCCGACGGCGGTACCCGCACCGCCTCCATCTCCGGCGCCTGCGTGGCGCTGGCCGATGCGCTGAACACCCTGGTGGCCAACGGCAAGCTGAAAGCCAACCCGATGAAGGGCATGGTAGCGGCGGTTTCCGTCGGCATCGTCAACGGCGAAGCGCTGTGCGATCTGGAGTATGTGGAAGATTCCGCGGCGGAAACCGACATGAACGTGGTGATGATGGAAGACGGCCGCATGATTGAAGTGCAGGGCACCGCCGAAGGCGAGCCGTTCAGCCACGATGAGCTGTTGGCGCTATTGGCGCTGGCCCGAGGGGGCATCGAAACCATCTTCCAGGCGCAGAAAGCGGCGCTGGCGGACTGATTTTTTAAGGCGACTGAGAAGTCGCCTTTTTTATGCCCGACGATCGGGCGGCAGTAATGACAAGACCCAAGCAGATTCAGACGAGGAGAAGCAGTAATGAAAGCCTATCAGCGCCAGTTTATCGAGTTCGCGCTTAACAAGCAGGTATTGAAATTCGGCGAGTTCACCCTGAAATCCGGCCGCACCAGCCCGTATTTCTTCAACGCCGGCCTGTTTAATACCGGGCGCGATCTTGCGCTGTTGGGGCGCTTCTACGCCGAAGCCCTGATGGACTCCGGCATCGATTTCGATCTGCTGTTTGGCCCGGCCTATAAAGGCATTCCTATCGCCACCACCACGGCGGTTGCGCTGGCGGAACACCATGAGCGCGACGTGCCTTACTGCTTTAACCGCAAGGAAGCCAAGACCCACGGCGAGGGTGGTTCGCTGGTCGGCAGCCCGCTGCAGGGGCGTGTGATGCTGGTGGATGATGTGATCACCGCCGGCACCGCGATCCGCGAGTCGATGGAAATCATCGGCGCCAGCGGCGCTTCGCTGGCGGGGGTGCTGATCTCCCTCGACCGTCAGGAACGCGGCCGCGCGGATATCTCCGCCATTCAGGAAGTGGAACGCGACTATCACTGCAAGGTGATTTCGATCGTGACGCTGAAGGACCTGATCGCTTATCTGGAAGAGAAACCGGAAATGGCGGACCACCTGGCGGCGGTGCGCGCTTACCGCGAGCAGTTCGGGGTATAAATAAAAACGCCGGGCATGCCCGGCGTTTTCGTTATTGCAGCTGTGCCGCCAATAGCGGCCAGCGGGCGTCGAATTCCTGCGTTGGACGATAGCGGAATTCCGAACGCACATAGCGCGACAACATGCCTTCGCAGAAGGCCAGCAGTTGGCTGGCCAACAGCGTTTCATCGACGATGAAGCCTTTGCCTTCGCGCAATTTGCGCTCTTTCAGCACCTGACGCAGCTGCGCCTCGATGCGTTCGAACAGCTGGTTGATGCGGCCTTGCAGGCGATCCTGTTCAAACATCAGCGCGTGGCCGGTCATGATGCGCGTCAGCCCCGGGTTGCGTTCCGCAAAGCCCAGAATCAGCAGTAAAATCAGGCGCAGACGATTAAACGTCTCTTTCTCGTCCTGCAAGATCAGGTTGATGCGGGTGATCAGGCTGTCTTCGATAAACTCGATCAGACTGTCGAACATCCGTGTCTTGCTGGGGAAATGCCGGTACAGCGCAGCTTCAGAAACACCCACGTTCGCGGCGAGCTTGGCGGTGGTAATGCGCTGGCTGCCGTCGCTGGATTCCAGCATCTGGGCTAACGCCTGCAATATTTCCTCGCGCCGATTCCTTTTCGTATTTTCTTTTTCTGCCATGTCTGATTAGACCCTTGCTAAAACTTAACTGACGGAAACCCGGGCACCGGCCGCTGCAGAGCAGGCTCTGTGCGGCTTATGTGATAGCTTTTTTACGATGCTGGGGTCAGCGGCCTTAACGGCCTTTTTCCGCGCTGCCTGGTGTGCGCTGCAATTGTCGCGGTAAAACCTTGCCGCAGAGACATCCTTCTCCCCGGAAAGGCAAGGTTCAGGCGACGTTTCCCTGCCGGCCATCGTGCATTGGGTGGCGCTTAGTGGCGCCCCGAGTGGCCGAAGCCGCCTTCGCCGCGCTCGCTACTGTCGAACTCTTCCACCAGGTTGAATTCGGCCTGCACCACCGGCACGAAGACCATCTGCGCGATGCGTTCGCCCGGCTCGATGGTGAAGTGCTTCTGGCCGCGGTTCCAAACGGACACCATCAGCTGGCCCTGGTAATCGGAGTCGATCAGGCCGACCAGGTTACCCAGCACGACGCCGTGCTTATGGCCCAGGCCGGAGCGCGGCAGGATCACTGCCGCCAGGCCGGCGTCGGCGATGTGGATCGCGAGGCCGGTGGGCAGCAGCGTGGTTTCACCCGGCGCCAGCTCTACCGCGCTGTCCAGGCAGGCGCGCAGGTCGAGACCGGCGGAGCCCGGCGTGGCGTAGGTCGGTAGCGGGAAATCCTGACCGATACGCGGGTCGAGGATCTTAACGTCGATTTTTTTCATCATAACGGCTGACTATCTCGTCTATTAAACGTTGGCCAAGGAGTGCCTTGTCGCTCAGCGCCAGGCGCTTTTCTCCATCCTGCCAAAAAAGGTGCAGGGCATTGGTGTCGCTGTTGAACCCGTGCTCTGCAAGCGATACATCGTTAGCGCAAATCAAATCCAGCTTCTTACGCGCCAGTTTTTGCCGCGCGTATTCTTCCACATTCTGGGTTTCGGCGGCAAACCCCACGACAAACGGTCGATTTTTGGTCATCGCGGCCACGCCGGCGACGATATCGGGGTTTTTTACCATCTTGAGGACGATTTCATCACCCTGTTTTTTTATTTTTTCATCGGCGATCTGCTCGGGGCGGTAGTCGGCCACGGCGGCGCAGGAGATGAAAATCTGCTGCTGCGCCGCGCGCTGTTGCACCGCCTGCTCCATCTCCAGCGCGCTGGTGACGTCCACTCGGGTGACCGATGGCGGCGTCGGCAGGCTGACCGGCCCGGCGATCAGCGTCACCTGCGCGCCGCGGGCGGCGGCGGCGCGGGCGATGGCGAAGCCCATTTTGCCGGAGCTGTGATTGCTGATGAAACGTACCGGATCCAGCGCTTCACGCGTTGGGCCGGCGGTGATCATAACCTGCAAATGTTGCAGATCCTGCGGGGCGGAGAAATGCGCGTTCGCCAGGTCGACGATGTCCAGCGGATCCAGCATGCGGCCCGGGCCGACGTCGCCGCAGGCCTGGCTGCCGCTGTCCGGCCCCCAGAGCAGCATGCCGCGCGTCTGCAGCGTTTGCAGGTTGGCCTGCGTGGCGGCGGCGCGATACATCTGCTGGTTCATGGCGGGGGCGGCGGCGATAGGGGCGTCGGTCGCCAGGCAGACGGTAGTCAGCAGATCGTTGGCCATGCCGGCGGCGACGCGCGCCAGCAGATCGGCGGTCGCCGGCGCCAGAATCACCAGATCCGCCCACTTGCCCAGTTCGATGTGGCCCATGGCGGCTTCGGCGGCGGGATCCAACAGATCGTCGGACACCGGGTAGCCGGAAACGGCCTGCAGCGTCAGTGGCGTAATGAACGCCTTGGCGGCGTGGGTCATCACCACGCGCACTTCTGCACCCCTGTCGCGCAGGCGGCGCACCAGCTCTGGGCATTTGTAGGCGGCGATGCCGCCGCTGATGCCAAGCACAATATGTTTGCCGGAAAGTCCCGTCATCATCATTGTCCGATTGAAAGCCGAAAGATGCGCCATTTTAGCATATCCGCCGTTCAGGTGAGTGATTCCGCAATGGCTGCAGGGCGTTACATTGTGCTTTGCGAAACACTTCGCAATGTTATCAAACACCTGTCGAACGCGCCGGGCAGCACATGGCATGCTGTAGCCCTTTCAGGGAGGAACACGATGAGCAACCCGATTGTGGCGTGCTGGCCGGGCGCGCTGGCGCCGCGTGAAAAGCTGTTGATGCAGGGGGCGGCGGCGCTGTCCGACGCAGAGCTGTTGGCCATTTTCTTGCGCACCGGATTGCCCGGCGTGCACGTGATGCAGCTGGCGGAGCAGCTGCTGCGCCGGTTCGGCTCGCTTTATCACCTGATGTCGGCCGATCATCAGGCTTTTTGTAGCCAAAAAGGCCTGGGGGATGCCAGCTATACGCAGCTGCAGGCGATTGCCGAGCTGGCACTGCGCTTCTTTTCCAGCCATTTGTCGCAGGAAAACGCCATGCTCAATCCGCGCGTCACCCAGCATTATCTGCAAAGCCTGCTGGCCCATCGTGAGCGAGAGGTCTTTTTGGTATTGTTTTTAGACAATCAGCACCGGGTTATTCGCCATCAGGAGATGTTTGCTGGTACCATCAGCAGCGTCGTCGTCTACCCGAGAGAAATTGTGCGTGAAGCGTTGAAGGCTAATGCCGCCGCGCTGATTCTCGCGCATAATCACCCCTCGGGTAAGGCTGAACCCAGTCATGCCGACCGTTTGATAACGGAACAGGTGGTGAAAGCCTGTCAGTTATTGGAGATCCGAGTGCTCGATCATTTGGTGATCGGTCGGGGTGAATGCGTCTCTTTTGCCGAGCGCGGATGGCTTTAAGCGATTTTTTCGCGATCCTTGTGGGATCTTTAGCTGTTCGGGACTTGAGCACTTACGCTTCAGAGCGTATACTACGCCACCTTTGAGAATCTTGGGTTTGGCGCAAGAGCCTATCTCAGCAGGTTTCTGACCTGATGTGTGGTTTCTACCTGATGACGAGAGTCTCCTCAGTATGAAGTTTGCTGAGATGGGCTCTAAAAGCCTGACGAGGCGGCCATACCCTATACGAAGCTCGAGCTGATTTGATTTTTGGAGAATAGACATGTCCCGAGTCTGCCAAGTTACTGGCAAGCGCCCGGTGAGCGGTAACAACCGTTCCCACGCAATGAACGCGACCAAACGCCGTTTTCTGCCTAACCTGCACTCACACCGTTTTTGGGTTGAGGCTGAGAAGCGCTTTGTAACTCTGCGTGTATCTGCTAAAGGTATGCGTGTTATCGATAAGAAGGGTATTGAGACGGTTCTGGCCGATCTGCGTGCCCGTGGTGAGAAGTATTAAGGAACTGAATCATGGCTAAAGGTGTTCGCGAGAAGATCAAGCTGGTTTCTTCTGCTGGTACTGGTCACTTCTATACCACCACGAAGAACAAGCGTACTAAGCCGGAAAAATTGGAACTGAAGAAATTCGATCCAGTTGTCCGTCAGCACGTAGTATACAAAGAAGCTAAAATTAAATAATTTTAGTGGATTAATGAAAAACCCGGCCTTGGCCGGGTTTTTTGTTTTATAAAGGGTAGAAAACGTCGGAGGGGAAGCCAGATGCCTGAATTACCGGAAGTTGAGACGAGCAGACGCGGTATAGAGCCTTATCTTGTCGGCCACAGCATTCAGTATGCGGTGGTGCGCAACGCGCGCCTGCGCTGGCCGGTTTCCGAGCAGATCCTGACGCTGAGCGATAGGCCGGTGCTCAGCGTGCAGCGCCGAGCCAAATACCTGCTGATCGAGCTGGAGAACGGTTGGATTATCGTGCACCTGGGCATGTCGGGCAGCCTGCGCATGCTGCGCGAGGAGAACGAAGATGAAGCGGGCAAACACGACCACGTCGATTTGGTGATCAGCAACGGCATGATCCTGCGCTATACCGATCCGCGCCGTTTCGGCGCCTGGCTGTGGTGCGAAGATTTGGCGACCAGCAGCGTGTTGGCGCACCTGGGGCCGGAACCGCTGAGCGAAGCGTTCAACGGTGACTACCTGTATGAAAAATCACGCAATAAGCGCACGTTGATTAAACCGTGGCTGATGGATAACAAGCTGGTGGTCGGGGTCGGCAATATTTACGCCAGCGAATCGCTGTTCAGCGCCGGGATCCTGCCCGATCGTCCGGCGGGATCGTTGAGCAAAGCCGAAGCGGAACTGCTGGTGAAGACCATCAAGGCGGTGTTGCAGCGTTCTATCGAGCAGGGCGGTACGACATTACGCGACTTTTTGCAGTCGGACGGCAAACCGGGGTATTTCGCGCAGGAGTTGCAGGTTTACGGGCGGGCGGGAGAACCTTGCCGCGCGTGCGGCACGCCGATCGAATCCGCCAAGCACGGGCAGCGCAGCACCTTCTTTTGCCGGCGCTGCCAGCGCTGAGCATCACTCGGCGGCGAGCTTCGCCATCAGTGCCTGCGTAACCACGTCAGGCAGGAAAGGCGCGATATCGCCGCCGTGACGCGCGACCTCTTTCACCAGTGAAGAGGAGATGAACGACCACTCTTCGGAAGGCATCAGGAACACGCTTTCCAGCGTTGGCATCAAATGGCGGTTCATGTTCGCCAGCTGCAATTCGTACTCAAAGTCAGACACCGCCCGCAGGCCGCGCACCAGGATATTGGCATTCTGGTGAGCGGCAAAGTGCGCCATCAGCTCGCTGAAACCCAGCACTTCCACATTGTCCAGATGCGAGGTGACCTGCGTCGCCAGCGCCACGCGCTCATCCAGGCTGAACAGCGGCTTTTTGCTCGGGCTGGCGGCGATGGCCAGAATCACGTGATCGAACATCAGCGACGCGCGCGTCACTAAATCCAGGTGGCCGTTGGTCATGGGATCGAAGGTCCCGGGATAGATGGCTTTGCTGGTCATGATTCACTTCTCTGAGTAGTTGCGGCCCAATGCCCATAATGCGGCATATTTATTGAAGGTATATTGCGCGTTGACCACCGCTAACAGCAACCCCTGTTTACCGTCAAGGAAACCGGCCCGCAGCAGCCAGGTTTTGACGAAGGCACCGAGCGTGTGGGTCAGGATGGACAGATAGCCGCAACGCTTGCCGGCCCGGTGGCGTTGCGTGGCCCACTCTTCGGCATAGCGCAGCTGTTTGCGCTGGAAGGCGAAGAAGTCGCGGCAGGTCAGGTGCAGCATATCGCCGCTGAGGGGGATCACTTTGGCGTCGCCGATGTTCAGCGATTCGTGCACCAGATCGTCGTTATAGCGATAGCGTTGGTTGGCGTACAGGCGGTTGACGCGGTCGGGATACCAGCCGCTGTGGCGCATGAAACGGCCAAGGAACAGGTTGCGCCGCGCACAGCTGTAGACGGCGCCGTCGTCCGGTGCGTTCAACACCCGCTCGATGGATTGCCGCAGCTCGGGGGTGACGCGTTCGTCGGCGTCGATCATCAAAACGTAGTCATGACTGGCGTAGCTTTGCGCCAGCTGACGCTGCTTGCCGAATCCTTGCCAGTCGGTGTGCGTGAAGACTTTGGCGCCCAGACTTTCGGCGACGGCGACGCTGTCGTCCTCGCTGCCGGAGTCCAGCACGATGATTTCATCGGCCCAGGCGACAGAGCGCAGGCAGTCCGGCAACAGCCCGGCTTCGTTTTTGGCGATCATCACCACCGACAGGCTTTTGCGGCTGCTCATTCAGTGACTCCGGGGCGGCAGGTGCGGTTCCAGCAGCTGCAGCAGGCGCTGCAACGCTCCCTGATTCTGATACAGCACTTCCACCGCATGGCGGCCGTAGTAGCGACGGTAATCTTCGTCGGTCAACAGGGTTTCCACTTCCTTCACCAGCGAATCCACGTCGGTCACGGTGATCAGGCCTTCGGCCTGCGAGAGCTTGGCGCAGATGTCTTTAAAGTTGAAGGTATGTGGGCCCATCAGCACCGGGATGGCGTGCGCGGCGGCTTCCAGCGGGTTGTGCCCGCCGCGTTCCACCAGGCTGCCGCCGACAAAGGCCAGATCGGCGATGCCGTACAGCAGCATCAGTTCGCCCATGGTATCGCCGATCACCACCTGGGTGCTGCCGGACGGGATTTCGCCGCTGCTGCGCAGGGTGTAGCTGAAGCCGGCCTTCTGCACTAGCTCCTTGGCGGTCGGGAAGCGCTCCGGATGACGCGGCACCAGGATCAGCAGCAGGTCGGGGTGTTTTTCCAGCAGTTTGCGGTGCGCTTCCAGCAGGATGGTTTCTTCACCGTCATGGGTGCTGGTGGCGATCCACACCGGGCGGCGCGGCGCCCATTGGCGGCGCAATGTAACGGCGCGGGCGGCCAGCTCCGGGGTGACGGAGATATCGAATTTCAGGCTGCCGGTTACGGCCAGCTGCGAGCGTTTCAGGCCCAGTTCGATAAACCGATCGCCGTCTTCCTGGTTCTGTGCGGCGATCAGCGTAATGCGGCGCAGCATATCGCGCATGAATCCGCCAATTTTCTTGTAGCCGGCGGCGGAGCGAGCCGACAGGCGCGCATTGGCGATCACCAGGGGGATTTGCCGCTGATGCAGTGCGTTGATCAGGTTAGGCCATAGCTCGGTTTCCATGATGATCACCAGCTTGGGATTCACCTGGTCGAGGAAGCGGTTCATGGAACCGGGCAGATCGTAGGGCAGATAGACATGATGCACGTCTTTGCCGAAAGCGGACTGGACGCGTTCTGAACCTGTCGGGGTCATTGTGGTCACAGTTATCGGCAAAGCGGGGTAACGATGGCGCAGCGCCCGCACCAGCGGGATGGCCGCCAGCGTTTCGCCGACGGAGACGGAATGCAGCATAATGCCGCCCGGCACGACTTTCCCGGCGCAGAAGCCATAGCGTTCCGCCCAGCGTTTACGGTAGGCTGGAGCTTTGCGGCTGCGCAGCAGTAAGCGGAGCCAGATCAGGGGTTGGATGAGGTAGAGTAGTACCTGATATAAACGCAGCAACATTCTATCAATTTCATTTATATGGGTTATTCGGAATAGTACCATAACTGGAAGGGAAAGGCGCTAATTTGGTAACCTTGGGTGTCAGTTTCAGACAACCGGCGAGCGATTTCGCCGATAGGCTCGGAATGAAGAATATTTTAATTATTCGCCGCGACAACATCGGCGATCTTGTTTGCACTACGCCCTTGATTGAAGGGGTGAAAATTGCCTATCCAGACGCAAAAGTTTATCTGCTGATCAATAAAGTCAGCCAGGACGTTGTTAAAAACAACCCTCATCTCGAGAAAGTCTTTGTCTATAAAAAGGCCAAGCACAAGGCGAAAAATGAAACGACGTTGGGCGTTTATTTCGAACGTCTGATGATCTTCCTGAAGCTGCGCAAAATAAAGTTCGATGCGGTCATTCTGGCCAACCCGGTGCCTTGCAAATACAGCCTGCGTTTAGCAAAAATGGCCGGCGCCACCCATATCATCGGTGCCGATCTGGGCACGAAAGAGATTCAGCGCCCGTTCCGCAAGGACGATTTCCGCGGCCTCCATCAGGTTGAACACACCTACAGCTATTTATCGGCGATCACCGATCAAGCCATTCCGATCCCGCCGGTGCGGGTATTCCTGACGCCGGAAGAGCGGCAATTGGCGGTGCAGCGGCTGCAGGAACGTCTGCCGTTGGTCGAACGGGTATGCGCCGTGCATATCAGCAGCCGCAGCCCGAAAAGACGCTGGCCGGTTGAACGCTATGCCGAAATCATCAACCGTCTGACCGCCGATCCCCACACCGGCGTGCTGATCTTCTGGTCGCCGCAGGGCACGCTGGCGCCGGACGACATCGGCGATCGGCAGCGCGCCGAACAGCTGCTGGCGCTGTGCCAAAACGAACGCGTCGCGCTTTATCCGACGGCGTCGGTGCGCGAGCTGTTGGGCGGGTTTGATTTATGCGACCGGGTGCTGTGCAGCGACGGCGGGCAGATGCATCTTGCCGCCGCGTTGAATAAGGACATGGTGGTGTTCTTTGGCGATACCGATAAAACGTCCTGGCATCCATGGACTGGCCGCCATCATATTTTGCAGAGTGAGTCGGGGCACTGTGAAGATGTTTCTGTCGATGAGGTTTGGCAGAAAATGCAGGCACTCAGCTAACGAAGAAAATAAGGCAGGTATCACCTGCCTTATTTATTTTTTTATTATTTTTCTTTCAGCTCAATATATTGACGGCAAATAGGGTCCAGCCCATAGTTCAGCAATTGCTGTTGATTTATCTGTGGCGGATTGGCGTAAATTTCCGCCATTTTTTCTGCCAGCGACGCTTCGTTTAATTCCGCCAACGCGTTAGCCATGCCGGCTTTTTCCAGAATTTCCGCAGGGCCGCCCGGACAGCGGGTGCTAACCACCGGCGTGCCGCACAACAGCGATTCTACCAGCACATTGCCAAACCCTTCGCTATCGGAGCTGAGCACCAACAGCGAGGCATGGCGGATAAACGGATAGGGATTGGCCTGGAAACCGAGGAATAGCACGCGCTCTGCGATACCCAAGTCTGCCGCCAGACGCTTGACCTCGGCGACGCGGGCGTCATCCCCGGTGCCGATCAAAGCCAGCGGCGCCTGAATACCGGATTGCACATAGGCTTTCAGCAGGCGGTCATGCCGCTTGGTGGCGTGAAAGCGGCCGACGTGCACCAGATAGTCCTGACCGGCCAGTTCGCAAGGTGCCGCCGCCTGTTGATGAATGGTGTCGATATCGAACGGATTGTTGATGACCGCCAGGCGGCGCGGGCGGATCGGCAACTTCTGCTGCAGATCGTCGCCGACCGCCTGTGAAACGGCGACGATATTTCTCCCCTGGTAAACGTTGGCGATTTTACGTTGCTTGAGCCAGCGATCCAGGCCTTTGCGGTGGCCGAGGTAGGAAGTGGAGAGAATGCCGTGAATGCAGAACCACAGGCGATCCGCGGCCAACCGCTTGCTGCGGCTGACGATGCGATCGGTTTTATGCAGATTGGAGAACACCAGATCGAACGCGCCGTGTTGGCGCTCGTGTTCGGCTATTGCCCGATCCAGCGCGGCGGCGCGGCGTGAGAGCTCGGTCAGCTTGCGCCAGGGGGCCCGGCTGCGATCGGCCACCACCTGATAATCAATGCCCGGCGGGATAGGGTAATTGCAGACGTCGCGCAGCGAGATCAGACTAACTTTATGCCCCTGTTGCTGCATGCCCTGGCACAGGGTCAACACCACTTTTTCCGCGCCGCCTCCCGGCAGGCCATCGATGATCATCAGAATACGCATAGCTAATCCAGTAACCGGTTATAGAGGGAAATGAGCTGTTCGGAGAGATGCGCCGGCGTAGCCGTCATAATACGCAATCTTGCCGCTTCGCCCATGGATGATCCCAGCGCCTGGCGCGGCAGCGCCCGAATGGCCTCCGTGATGGCCGGCACGTCGAGCGCGTCGGTCACGAAGCCGTTCTGGCCCGGGGTGATAAACTCGGCGCCGCCGCAGGTGGTGCTGGTGATAACCGGCAGGCCGCAGGACATCGCTTCCAGAATCACATTCGGGAACGGATCGTACAGTGTCGGCAGCAGCAGCGCGTCCGCGGCCTGATAGAACGGCAAGGTCTGTTTCTGCACGCCCATAAAGTGAATGCGATCGCCGCAGCCCAGCGACTGCGCCAGCGCCCGGTAGCGTTTTTCGGCCTTGTCTTTGCCGACCACCAGGAGGTGGCTGTCGGTCACCGCCACGGCGCGGATGGCGGCGGCCAGCCCTTTGCGCTCGAAACCAGAGCCGACGAAGACCAGGCAGTGCGCCTGTTGCGGGATCTGATATTGCTCGCGCAGACGCCGGCGCTGGGCCTCGTCGGCGGGCGGGAACTTTTGGTTGTCGATGGCGTTATAGATCACCGTGATTTTGTCGGCGGGCACGCCAAAGTCGGCGATGATTTCCTGCTTGATCATCTCGGCGTTGCAGATGACGGCTTTCAGCTCCGGCGCGGCGTACATGGCGCGTTCGGCGCACATCACATAGCGGTGATAGCGGTTGGAGAACAGCCACTTGCGGCGCCATTCCGGCAGTAAACGCGCGCGTTGCAGCAGCCAGCGGCGGTGTACGCCGTCGCCGGCGCGGTAGATGTCGCAGCCGGGAATGCGTTCGTGGCTTTGCACCAGATCGAAGCGCTCTTTCTGCCACAGCGCCCTGGCCGCCACGGCGAAGCCCCGTTCGCGGCTGATGCGGCCGAGCTTTAACGGATTGCACAGGTGAATGTGCCAGTTGGGATTGGCGTCACCTTGCCATTCGCGGGTGATGACGTTCAGATCGAGATCCTGTTGTTCCAGCGCTTCCAGGGCGCGGGAAACGAAACGTTCGGCTCCGCCGTCCGGGCGGTATTTTTGGCGAACGATCGCCAAACGAAATGCTTTCATGCCAGCGTGCTCCGCGCGGCTGCAATCACCGCGTCTGTAGGAATAAGGTCGAGATATCGTTCGTCGGTGCCGGTATCAATGGCGTCCGGATCGGGCAGTTCGCCGAAGTCGCCGGCCCAGATCACGGCGCCGGTAGCCTGCCACGGCCGCCAGAAAGTCAGCTTGGAAGGGCCGAACAGCGCCACGCACGGCGTTTGCAGCGCGGCGGCCATGTGCATCGGCACTGAATCCACGCCGATAAACAGCTTGGCGTGATCAATCAGGGCGGCCAGTTGGCGCAGCGTCAGCTGGCCGGCCAACGAGATTACGCCCTGCGGCGGGCAGAGCGCCAAAATGCGCTCTACCATGGCTTGTTCTCTGGCGTCGGGGCCGGAGGTGATCACCAACTGGTGTCCGTCGGCCTGCAAGGCGGTGAGGGTGGCGGCCATTTTCTCTTCGCTCCAGCATTTGAAGAACCAGCGCGAGGTGGGCTGCACCACAATATAACTGCCGGCGACGCCCTGTTTCTGCAACCGTTGCTCACAGGTCTGCCAATCCTGCGGATCGTAACTCATGGTGACATGCTCATTGAGCGTGGGCAGGTTCAGCGGCGCCAGCAACGAAAGATTCTGTTCGACGGTATGCAAGTGGGCGTGATTGTCGACCGGCACCAGCTGCGTGTGGCAGTGGCGCCACAGGAAGCCGCGGCGTTTGGGAAAATCGAAGCCCAGACGGATGCGCGCCCCGGTCAGGCGCGTGATGATGGCGCTGCGCCACTGATCGGCCAGGTTGACCACCAGATCGTAGCGCTGCGCCTTCAGGCGGCGCAGCAGCGCCAGCTCGTGCCCCAGATGCGCGCGGGCGCCCAGTTTTTTCCATTGGCGGTCGATGGCGAACAGCGTCGACAGTTCCGGATTGCTGGCCAGCATCTCCTGCGTTTCCTGATACAGCAGCACATCGATCTGTGCCTGCGGGTAGTTTTGCCGCAGGCTGCTGATGACCGGCGTGACCAGCAGCATATCGCCGTGATGGCGCAGTTTTATGATCAAAATACGCTGTACGGATGGGGCGGAAGTTAGTGCTGGCGCGTCGTTCATCATGAGTCGCTTTCTGGGAAACCAATCTTTGATTCTAAATGACCCGATCGCATGTGGCTACTGTTGCACGGTTTTCTTGCCGGGCCGCAAAAAAATCGCCGAGCCGGGGACGAATGCGCTTCAACGTTGTCCAAACCAGGCAGCAAAGTCGTTTGCCCTGGCGAAACGGCCTGCGTAACATAGTGCATTCTGTTGATATCAGGCTCGATATTCATGACTAAACCGGCGTTTCTCATCACCATTGATACCGAAGGCGATAATCTGTGGCAAAACCACGATCGCATCGCGACCGAAAACACGCGTTTCTTGCCGCGCTTTCAGGCGTTGTGCGAGAAATACGCCTTCAAGCCGGTTTATCTCACCAACTATGAAATGGCGATGGACCCGGCTTACGTCGAGTTCGCGCGCGACGTGATCGCCCGCGACGCCGGCGAGGTCGGCATGCACCTGCACGCCTGGAACAGCCCGCCGTTGACGCCGCTGACCGACGATGACTGGCGCCACAAGCCTTATTTGATCGAGTATCCCGCCGATCAGATCCGCGCCAAGGTCGATCACATGACCAAGTTGCTGGAAGATGCCTTCCAGACCAAAATGCTTAGCCATCGCGCCGGTCGTTGGGCGTTCAACGAATACTATGCCTCACTGCTGCTGGAATACGGCTATCAGGTGGACTGTTCGGTGACGCCGCGGGTCAACTGGCAGTTTTCGCCGGGTAACCCGCAGGGCAACGGCGGTACCGATTACAGCCGGTTCCCGTCGCAGGCCTATTTCATCGATCCGCAGAACATCGCCAAGCCGGGCGCTTCGGCGCTGCTGGAAGTGCCGATGAGCATCCAGTACAAGCATTCGGCGCTGATGAATGCGTTCAAGCAGGGCTATGATCGGCTGCGCGGCAAGCGCCGTTCGCCGTCCGTCAACTGGCTGCGGCCGAGTGGCGGCAACGTGGCCAAGATGATCAGCGTGGCCGAGACGTCGCTGGCGCAGGGGCATGACTACGTCGAGTTTATGCTGCACTCCTCCGAGTTTATGCCGGGCGGCAGCCCGACGTTCAAAACTGAACAGGATATCGAAGTGCTGTACCGCGATCTGGAGCAGCTGTTTGACTGGCTGCAGCAGCGCACGGTGGGCATGACGCTGGCCGAGTATTATCAACTTAAAGCGAACTAAGCACGCACATGTCGAAGAAATGGAAAATCAAGGTTGCCGACTGGTTCTTGCGGCGCTATACGGCGAAGTACGGCCGTTTTCAGGACAAGGCGACGTTCGACGGCGCCCAGCAGTTTGACAATATCGTCATCTATTCCACCACGGCGTTGGGCGACTTCATGTTCAACACGCCGGCATTGAGGGCGATGCGGGAACGCTACCCCAACGCGCACATCACGCTGGTGGTGCACAAGAAAAACCGCGAGCTGGTGGAAAACGGCCGCTATTACGATCGCGTGGTGTATTGGGACAGCAAGATCAAGACGATACGCCCGTTGCTGAAATCGCTGCGCGAACATCAGCCGGATTTGGCGCTGATCCTGCACTCCCATCTGCCTTATGACATCATCAGCGCCGTACTGGCCGGGGCGAAGTACATTATCCGCGATAACTACAGCTCGGGCATTTGCGGGCTGGAGCCTTGGCTGACCAACTATGTCTTCCATTATTACGGCCACTTCGTGCGCCGCAAGCTGGAGCTGATTTCCATTTTGGGTTGCCGCAGCGACGATCCGACGATGGAAATTCCCGTGGATTATCAGCGCGGCGTCAAAAGCAGCGACCACCCCACCATCGGGTTTCAATTGGGGGCATCTACGGAGTCGCGTTGCTGGCCGGTTTCACACTATGCGCGGCTGGCCGATGAGCTGGTGGCGAAGCACCCCAATGTACGCATCGTGCTGATTGGCGCACCGTTTGACGACGGCAAGGCCAAACAGTTTATGAGCTTGATCGGCCCGCAAACGCAGGCCTGCGTGGATAACCAGATCGGCAAAACGGGGCTGCAAGGCTTGCTGACGTTGCTCGACAGTTTCCATGTTCTTGTCACCGGCGACACCGGGCCGCTGCATCTGGCGGTGGCGTTGAAGGTGAAAACCATCAGCCTGTTCGTGACCGCCGATTCACGCTCCACCGGGCCGATTCAGGATCCTGAACTGCACCGCATCATTCAGGTGTCGCGTACCGGCTATACGATGCCGCTGGAGGCGGAAAGCCCGATGGGGGTTATTCAACCGCAGCGGATTTATGACGAACTGGTCGCGCACGTGCCTTTAGCGCGCTAAAGGTGCGGCGACGCATCGGCCGCGAGGCCGATGCGGTTAGCGCGGCCTGCGCCCGCGCAGCTTCGAAAGCAAGGTATCCACTCGCGCATAGCGCATCTGACGGACTTTTTTGCCCGGCACGTCGCTGTTGCGGCAGACAGCGGCGGCGCGGCGCAAAATGTGCAGCGTTGCCGGCGCGTAATGATAATACCCGTACACCGCTTTCGACATGCTTTTCACCTCGGAAAAGCAGTTGGCCAGCATCAGGGCGGCCAACCGGCGCAGCGGCTCATCCCCAGAATGCTGCGCCACAAAGCGCAGCATTTTCTCCATAGCGAACAACAGATCGTCAATATCTTTGGGTTTGATATTGCGAGTGATGCCCTGGCTGTTGTCCCGATAGAAGTAGAGTTCGCACTCAAGATGGGCGATGCGGCGAGTTTTGAAATACTGAAAAGGCGTGAAAATCACGTCTTCATAGCGCCTGCCGTCTTCGAACGCTTCCCCTGCCAGCAGCGTGCGTTTATATACCCGGCTCCAGAGATGCCACATTGAGCGCGCGAACAGCGGTTGCAGGCAGCTCAGCCCCAACTGTGAAAAGTCGTAGGCTACGGGCTGCGTCGCGCGGTTCTCGGATTTCGGCGGTTGTTCGGTGAACTTCTGATAATTAAAATCGATCAGGTCATACTCACCGGCGATCAGCAGGGGATGCAGGATCGCCAGATAGTCGTCGCTTAGCAGATCGTCGCCGTCGAGAAAGGTGACGTAGCGCCCGGTGGCTTGCTGCAGGCCGACATTGCGGGCGTGTGCAATACCGCCGTTGGCCTGAGAAATAAAAGCCACCTGCGGATGCTGCCGCTGCGCCAGATACCGGCTGACCAGCGCCCCCGACGCATCGGTAGAGCCATCGTCGATGATCACCACCTCAATATCATCAGAAATCTGCGTAAATAACGAATCCAGCGCAGCGATGATGAACGCTTCGTTATTATAAAACGGCACGATAACGCTGAGCAGCGGTGGCTGAATGTTCACGCGGCCTGCTCCTGTGTGGAAGTCTGTCTCGCCACGGAGAGCACTCCAGCGATCAGCGCCAGACAGAACATGGCGGTGCCTTCTGTGCTGAAGAAGATGACGTCGCTCAGCCCGTAAACGAACAGGCTGGCGCTCACGCTCAGCAACAGCGCGTTGCGCTGCGGCCGGAACGAAGAGAAGAACAGGCAGACATAGAGTGCCAGCAGCAGCAGTACGCCCCAGACGCCCTTGAGCGAATAGGTTTCCAGCAGCTCGTTGTGCAGGTGGACGTTGATATAGGGCATAACGCCAGACAGGCGAGGTTGCTGTGCGACCATCGCACGGATCTCTTCGCCGCGCTGTTCGGCGGATTGGCCCCAGGGGGCTTGTGAGCCGGTACGCCATGCCAGCGTTTGCATCGACAGCCGTGAAATGATCGAGTTTTCAGTCTGTGGCTGATCCATCAGACGCATATCGGTCTCAAAGGCCTGAATGCGTTCTTCTATCTGCGGTTTAAACACCAGGCCGCAGGCTACGAGCAGCAGCGGTACCGAGGCCATCAACGCGAGCTTGTGTTTTCTGGAAACCAGTTGCTTGGTGGCCAGCAGCGACAGACAAATCGCCACCGGGTAGACCAGCATCGCCGCGCGGGTGCCGGTGAGCACCAGCGCAGAGAAGGACAGCAGGAATGCCGCAATGTACAACACCAGACGGTAGCGGGTGCGCAGCATCAGGATGGCTTGCATCATGACCAGATCGATGGCGGTCATCAGGTAGGCGGCGACCGTGGCGCGATCGAAGTTGAGCTCTACGCGCGGGATATCCAGACGCAGCCCTTGATAGAGCGAATAACCGTTGATCGCCAGACCGGTGACGAGAGCCACAACGATCAACAGGCGCTGCACGCACAACCGCTCATTGAGCGCAATCAGCAAGATGAAAGCGGTCGCGAGCTGCAGTTTGCCGGTCGACATATAAGAGCGATAGATATTGATGTAGTCACCCGGCTGTTTGAAGTGATGCATCCAGAGGATGGTTCCCATACCGACGCTGAACATCAACGCGGGCAGCAGCAGATTTCTAACGTTGCTGAAGTAGTAGCGCGGATACAGGCAAACGGCGATAAAGGCGATGTAGCTGGAAACGTAAAACAGATTGCGTCCGGTCGCGGAACCGAAAGGGATGGTGCAAAAAGCGATGGCGCACCCCAGATAGATCAGATAGCTGAAGGCAGGGTGCGGTGTTCTGTGTTTTAACATTGGGCGTGTTTTCCGGCTCACGTTTTAATTAAGCGATGAAGGAGCGCAGCGTGTCGTCGAACTCAACTTTGAACTGAGCATAGTTGAAATGCTCCGCAGGATAGCGCTGCGCATTTCGGCTCAGAGTCTGGTAGGTTTCTCGCTCCAGCAATTTCTCAACGGCATCCGCACAGTCGATATGCGACAGCAGCTTGGGCGCTACCAGGCTGTCGGTCAACGGGTCGTAGACCTCATGCGGGAAGTCGACCTCGATATCGGTGAGCTGCCGGTGCTGTTCGATGGTGACCGACGGCGTCAGGCCAATGCCGCAGACCCCGTCTTTCACCGCTTCCGGCTGGCCGTCGACCTGCGGGAAGATGACCGGCACGCCGAAATAGAGCGATTCCATGCAGGACAAGCCGAACGGCTCGGTGATCGGCGTGCTCATGTAGATGTGCGTGCGATTGAAGAAACCGGCGACGTCATCCTGATAACCGCTGAAGGTGACGCGGTCGCCGAGCTGAAGCCGATCCGCCAGCGCCTCGAACGCCGCGCGATCCGGCCCTTTGCCGGCCACTTCCAGCGTGACGTCATGCCCGCGCCGCAGCAGCTCCTGCATCATCAATAAGGAAACGCTGATGCCTTTCAGGCTGACCAGGCGTGAGGCCGTGCCGATCCGGACCGGCTGCGACAGCGTTTTCGGTGTGTTGTCGATCCCTGCCGGCGTCTTGATGCGGTTGATCACCACGTGATTGGGGCAAGGCAGATTAAAGCGCAGCTCCATCACTCGCTTCGACGCGTGTGAGGCGGAAATGACGCCGTCCAGCATGGCGAAGAAACGCAGCGTCTTTTTATTCTTGGGGTAACGCCAGGAGCAGCCGTGATCGTAGTAAACCAGCTTGCCGCGCTTGGGTTTGGCCGCCAGCCCCGGCACCAGGTCCCAGACGATCACCACGTCGGCGTTGGCCCGCTCGATTTTCCACTTCAGCAAAAATTTGCGCAGGAACTGCGGGCAGCGCAGCGGCAGCGCATTGATCAGGCGGTTGGCGAAGGTGACGGGCTGATGCGCAGGCAACTGGCGGCGGATCTCTTCGCCAATGTCGCCGCTGATGCACAGGACCTGGTTGCTGCCGTCGGTGGTATCGTTGATGTACTGCAGGAACAGGCGCTCGACGCCGCCCATTTTACCCAGGTTGATAATGTGCAGTTTTTTCATGCTATAACCTTTTGCAACGCCTGCCATGCCGTATCGGCGTCAATTGTCGCCATGCTTTTTTCCGGCGAAATCAGCGAGTGCTGATTTTGCCCGTAGCCGCCGATCAGGCCGGGATCGGTTGGCCCGAACAGCGTGATATTCGGTTTGTCGAGCGCGGCGGTCAGATGACTGAGTCCGGTGTCGACCGAGACCACGCCCTTGGCGCCGGCCAGCACGTCGGCCACCTGCTGTAGGCTGAGCTTCGGCAGCACTTCGACATGTGGAAAACCTTCCGCCAAGCGTAGCGCGCGCTGATGTTCATGCTCTGCGCCCCACGGCAGTTTGATCTTCAGCCCGCTGTCGGCCGTCAGCGCGATCAGCTCGCGCCAGTTCTGCTCCGGCCAATGCTTATCGTCACGGGTTGTCGCGTGCAGAAACACCAGATATTGACCGGCATCGACCGGCGGCTGGCTGAGAAAACGCGCGGCGATGGCGTAATCGCCGTAGCTGCCCGGTTTATCGTAGCCGAGGCTTTTGGCGAACAGCTCGCGCGTGCGTTCCACCGCGTGCTGCTGTTTGTCTATCTCATGACGCACGTTGTAGAACCAGCTGGCGAACGGCTCGCGCGCACTCTTGCAGTCCGGGCCATGTTTGTTGCCTTTGGCGACGCGGGTGATCAGCGCGGCGCTTTTGATCAGGCCCTGCGCGTCGATCACCACGTCGTAATGGCGTTCTTGCAGCGCGCGCTTGAAGTCGCAGCGCTGCTGTCGGGTGTCGCTGCCGAACCAATTTTTACGCCAGCGGCGAATGGCCACCGGGATCACGCGATCCACTGCCGGATGCCAGGTGGGGATTTGGCTGAAACCTTCTTCCACCACCCAGTCGAAGCGGATATCGGGAATGGCCTGCAGCGCGTCGGTCAGGGCGGGCAGCGTATGCAGCACATCGCCCATCGAGGACGTTTTTACGATTAACACCTGCATGACTATTCCTCGCTGGCGACAAGTAACGGCGTCAGCGCATCCAACACTTGCTGCGGCTGAATATCGATCAAACTTTGGTGGTATCCCTGCTCGGCATCGCCTTTACGCACCTTGTGATAACCGCTGATCAAGCGGATAACCCGCGCCTTGTCGGAGAGCGGCGGCGTGAAGTCGGGGCTGCTTGGGCCGTACAAGGCTATCAGCGGTTTGTTCAACGCTGCGGCAACGTGCATTAAACCGGAGTCGTTGCTGACCACCGCCCGGCAGGCCGCGATCAGGATCACCGCCTGCTCCAGCTGGGTTTTTCCGGCCAGGTTAAGGCAGAAATCGCGCGCGTCTTCCTGCAACGCGGCGCGGATCTGTTCGCCGGCCTCGTGGTCTTTTGCCGAACCGAACAGCGCGATTTGATAGCCGCTCTCGATCAGCCGTTGAGCCAGCGCTGCGTAGTGATAGTGCGGCCAGCGCTTGGCGGGGCCGAACTCCGCGCCTGGGCAGAAGCCGACGATCGGGCGGCTGTCGGTCAGGTTGAAGGCCGAAGTAGTTTCGGCGATCTCTTCGTCGCTCACCCGCAGCTGCGGCCACAGCAGCGGCTGCGGCAGATCGTCGGCGCGCTGAACGCGGCCTTTGTCATAGGCCAGCGCCACATAGCGCTGCACCATCAGCGGGAAAGCGGCCTTGTCGAGCACGCGGACGTCGTTCAGCAGGCCGTAGCGCATTTCGCCCCGCCAGCCGGTGCGCTGCGGGATATCGGCGAAGAAAGGCACCAGCGCGGATTTGAACGAGTTGGGCAGAACGTAAGCGCGATCGTAACGGTTGGCGCGCAGGGCGCGCCCCAGGCGGCGGCGTTCGCCGAGCCCCAGCGCGCCGTGGCCCAGTGGCATCGCCAGCGCCTGATTGACTTCCGGCATGCGCGCCAGCAGCGGGCGGCACCAGGCCGGCGCCATCACATCGATCTCCGCCGACGGGTATTCGGCCTTCAGGGTGCGATAGAGACTTTGCGACATCATCATGTCGCCAACCCAAGAAGGGCCGATAACCAGTATTTTCATACCCAGCGTTAATTCCTTCAGCTTATGCGGTGCGGTTCAACCAGGCCATATACTCTTTCACGCCTTCGGCGACCGTTTTGAACGGTGCGTCGTAGCCGGCGGCGCGCAGCTTGGTCAGATCGGCCTGGGTGTACGCCTGATAGCGGCCCTTCAGCTTTTCCGGGAACTCGATGTATTCCACCGCGCCTTTCTGATGGAAGTCCACCACCGCGTCGGCCACCGCCTGGAAGGTTTCCGCCCGGCCGGTGCCGCAGTTGAAGATGCCGGATTTGCCGGTTTCCCAGAACCACAGGTTAACCGCCGCCACGTCGCCGACGTAGATGAAGTCACGCTTGAAGTTTTCGCTGCCGGCGAACAGTTTCGGGTTTTCGCCGCGGTTGATCTGGGTGTTCAGGTGGAAGGCGACGCTGGCCATACTGCCTTTGTGGCCTTCGCGCGGGCCGTAAACGTTGAAGTAGCGGAAGCCGCAGATCTGCGAGTCCGCTTCCGGCAGGATCTCACGCACGTACTGATCGAACAGGAATTTGGAGTAGCCGTACACGTTGAGCGGCGCTTCATACTGACGCTCTTCGATAAACTCTTCGCGGCCGCCGTAAGTGGCGGCTGAGGAGGCGTAGAGGAACGGGATTTCGCGATCCAGGCAGTAGTGCAGCAGATCTTTGGAGTACTGATAGTTGTTGTCCATCATGTACTTGCCGTCCCACTCGGTGGTCGCGGAGCAGGCGCCTTCGTGGAACACCGCTTCGATTTCGCCCAGATCGTCGCCGGCCACGATGCTGGCGATAAAGTCTTCTTTATCGATATAGTCGGCGATGTCCAGATCGACCAGGTTGACGAATTTGGTGCCGTCTTTCAGGTTATCCACCACCAGGATATCGCGATATCCCTTGTCGTTCAGTGCCTTAATGATGTTGCTGCCGATCATGCCGGCGCCGCCTGTGACGATAATCATTGGGTTACCCCTGCTAAGCTGCTGGCGGGGCACAATGCCCCACGCTCAATGGCGGTTATCATAGCATTTCATGCCGCGGCAAACAGCGGAAGGGCTCCGAATATCCCGCATTGCCATTGAAGTCCGCTTTTTGCCGTGATATCTGCTGCAATTTTAATATTCTCTCCCGCGCATTCTCGTCAGTTTGGTTACAAATCAGTAAAATATGCCGTAAATAGCCCAATCCTGGAGATAACCGAATGTCAGCGTCTTTTTATCAGCAGTTGGAACAACAGCTTGCCGCCACTCGCAGTGAAGGGCTGTTCAAGGAAGAACGCATCATCACCTCCGCGCAGCAGGCGGATATCGCCGTTGCCGACGGCAGCCATGTGATCAACTTCTGCGCCAATAACTACCTGGGCCTGGCCAACCATCCGGCGCTCATCGCCGCCGCCAAGTCGGGGATGGACAGCCACGGTTTCGGCATGGCGTCGGTGCGCTTCATCTGCGGCACCCAGGACAGCCACAAGCAGCTGGAACAGAAACTGGCGGCCTTTTTGGGCATGGAAGACGCGATCCTGTACTCCTCTTGCTTCGACGCCAACGGCGGGCTGTTCGAAACCCTGCTCGGCCCGGAAGACGCGATTATCTCCGATGCGCTGAACCACGCGTCGATCATCGACGGCGTGCGCCTGTGTAAGGCCAAGCGCTATCGCTACGCCAATAACGACATGACCGAGCTGGCCGCGCAGCTGAAACAGGCCAAAGCCGACGGCGCGCGGCACATTCTGATCGCCACCGACGGCGTATTCTCGATGGACGGCGTAATCGCCAACCTGAAAGGGGTTTGCGATCTGGCGGACGAGTATCAGGCGCTGGTGATGGTGGATGACTCCCATGCGGTGGGCTTTGTCGGCGCCAACGGGCGCGGCACCCATGAATACTGCGAAGTGATGGGCCGCGTCGATATCATTACCGGTACGTTAGGCAAAGCGCTGGGCGGCGCGTCCGGCGGCTACACCGCCGCCAAGAAAGAAGTGGTGGAGTGGCTGCGCCAGCGCTCGCGTCCGTACCTGTTCTCCAACTCGCTGGCGCCGGCGATCGTCGCCGCGTCGATCAAAGTGCTGGAACTGCTGGAAGAGGGCGACGCCCTGCGCGATCGCCTGTGGGCCAACGCGCGTCTGTTCCGCGAAAAAATGACCGCCGCCGGCTTCACCCTGGCCGGCGCCGATCACGCCATCATCCCGGTCATGCTGGGTGAGGCGAAGCTGGCGCAGGAATTCGCCAATGCGTTGCTCAAGGAAGGCATCTATGTGACCGGTTTCTTCTATCCGGTGGTGCCGAAAGGCCAGGCGCGCATCCGTACCCAGATGTCCGCCGACCACACCCCGGAGCAAATCGAACGCGCAGTGGCGGCGTTTACACGTATCGGTAAGGATCTTGGCGTTATTGCATAAGGTAAAACCATGAAAGCACTGTCAAAACTGAAAGCGGAAGAAGGGATTTGGATGACCGACGTGCCTCAGCCGGAGCTGGGCCACAACGACATCATGATCAAAATCCGCAAAACCGCGATCTGCGGCACCGATGTGCATATCTACAACTGGGACGAATGGTCGCAAAAAACCATTCCGGTTCCGATGGTGGTCGGCCATGAATACGTGGGCGAAGTGGTGGCGATCGGTCAGGAAGTCAAAGGCTTCAGCATCGGCGATCGCGTGTCCGGTGAAGGTCACATCACCTGCGGGCACTGCCGCAACTGCCGCGGCGGCCGCACGCACCTGTGCCGCAACACCGTCGGCGTGGGCGTGAACCGTCCGGGCAGCTTCGCGGAATACCTGGTGATCCCGGCGTTCAACGCCTTCAAGATCCCGGATAACATCTCCGACGAACTGGCTTCGATCTTCGATCCGTTCGGTAACGCGGTACACACTGCGCTGTCGTTCGATCTGGTCGGGGAAGACGTGCTGGTGTCCGGCGCCGGCCCGATCGGCATCATGGCGGCGGCGGTGTGCAAACACGTCGGCGCCCGCCATGTGGTGATCACCGACGTTAACGAATACCGTCTGGAACTGGCGCGCAAGATGGGCGTGACCCGCGCGGTGAACGTCAGTAAGGAAAACCTCAACGACGTGATGGCCGAGCTGGGTATGACCGAAGGATTCGACGTCGGTCTGGAAATGTCCGGCGCGCCGCCGGCGTTCCGCACGCTGCTCAATGCCATGAACCACGGCGGACGTATCGCCATGCTGGGCATTCCGCCTTCGGATATGTCGATCGACTGGAACCAGGTCATCTTCAAAGGGCTGTTTATCAAAGGGATTTACGGCCGCGAAATGTTCGAAACCTGGTACAAGATGGCGGCGCTGATCCAGTCCGGCCTGGATTTGACCCCAATCATCACCCACCGTTTCTCGATCGACGAGTTCCAGCAGGGCTTCGACGCCATGCGCTCCGGCAAGTCGGGTAAAGTGGTGCTGAGCTGGGATTAATCTCGGCAGACGTGAAAAAGGCCGGAATTCCGGCCTTTTTTTATGCTTGCGGTTTGGCTTGCGTCCAGTGTTGCCAATGACGCTTGATGAAGGTCACCGGCGGCGAGGTGGCTATGCTGTCGGCGATGACGCCCAGCGCGGTGCTGGCGTTGGCTTTTTCCTTCGGCGGTTTGACCTTGCACTGTTTGATGCCACCGCTGAACGGATTTTTCGGCTGCGGTTTTTGCGGTTTGACCGGCGGTGGAACGTAGCTGCCGCCGCCGTTGCCCTGCGGTTCGTTCAGCAGCGCGCTCGGTTTGACCAGCACGATATCGGCGGGCAGCGACGGCAGCATCTGCTGCAGCACTTTCACCGTCGCCGGACGTGGATGCCCGATGGCGATGGCGGAACCGTTGCGCCGCGCCAATTCAACCGCGCGATTGAACTGGCGGCGGATGTCGGCTTCGTTCGCGGTATCGTCGAGGAACACCTTGCGTTTGATCACTTTCACGCCGGTGCCGGCCGCGGCGCGGGTCGCCTGGCTGTTGCCGATGGTCATGCTGTCGAGGAAGTACAGGCGGTAGCTTTCGAGCGCCAGCATCACTTTCTGCATGCCCGGCAGGCTGGAGGTCATGGCGCTGCCCATGTGGTTGTTCATGCCGACCGCGTAAGGCACATTGTTCACCGCGTTGCGGATGATGCGCTGGATCTCGTCGCTGCTCATGGCTGGCTGCAGGGTATCGCGCTCCAGCGGCTGCTTGCTGAGCGGCGCCATTGGCATGTGGATCAAGACTTCGCGGCCCTGGCTGTGGGCGCGAGTGGCCATCAGGCGGGCATGCGGCGCGTTGGGCAATACCGCAACCGAGATCGCCGTTGGCATTTGCAGCACTGCGTTTTCTTCGTGAGGGCGGTAGCCCACGTCATCGATGACGATGGAGAGTTTTCCTGCCTGCGCAGCGTAAACCTGCAGCAGACAGCCGATTAACAGAGCTGTACGGGTTTTGACATAGTGCAAATCTATCTTCCCAACCACGGCAGTGGGTTAACCGCCTGTCCCTGACGACGGATTTCGAAATAGAGCGACGGCGTTCCCTGGCCGCCGCTGGTGCCGACCAGAGCGATCGGCTGGCCGGCGCGCACCTGCGCCCCGACGTTGACCAACGCGCTTTGGTTGTAGCCGTACACGCTCATGTCGCCTTTACCGTGTTCGACCACCACCATCAGGCCATAGCCTTGCAGCCAGTCGGCCAGCAGCACGCGGCCATCGGCGACGGCTTTCACTTCGCTACCTTCGCGGGCCTCAATCACCATGCCTTTCCAGCGTAGTTCGCCCTGCTGCTGTTCGCCAAAGCCGTGCAGCGTGCGGCCGCGTACCGGCCACATCAGCTGGCCGGCCGGACGACCGAGACCGCCGGTGCGCGCCATCAGCGAGCGATCGGCTTCGCTAGGTTTGTAGGTGGTGCCGGTTTTCTTCGCCTGCTGTTCCTTGATGCGCACCTGTTCGCGCACTTTGGCCGCTTCACGCGCTTCGCGTTCGGCGCGCGCACGGGCTTCGCGCTCCGCCCGGGCGATCTTGTCGCGCATGCGGGCTTCGTTTTGGCGCAGTTCCACCAGGCGTTGTTGGTCTTTTTCCAGCGAGGCTTCCAGCGCGGTCAGCGTTTTCTTGCGGGCGCCGCGCGCCTGCTCCAGCTTCTGCTGCTGTGTTTGTTGTTCGCTCAGTAAGGATTTTTGCTGGCCCTGTTTGGCCACCAGCGTGGTTTTTTGCTTCGCCAGCTCGGCGCGGGTCTGTTTCAGCTCTTCGATGGTTTTCTGGCGCGCTTCGTTCAGATAGCCGAAATAGGCCAGAATACGTTCGCTGCGCTGGCTTTCTTCACCGCTGAGGATCAGTTGCACGGCGCTGTGCTGCCCTTGCCGGAAGGCGGCGTCGAGCTGTTTGGCGAGGAGGTTTTGTTGGGTCGATTGCTGCTTTTGCAGTTTGGCTATCGAGGCGTTCAGGCCGGAAATATCCTTGCTCAACTGGGTGAGCGTGCCCTGGGTGTCGCGCAACTGGCGGCTGGCCTGGGCGATGGTTTTTTCCTGCTGACGCAGCTGATCCTGCAGCGAGCTGCGCTGCTGCTGCTGCTGCTTCACCGCTTTTTCTTTCTCGGCGATGCTCTGCTGGATGTCTTTCAGCTGGGATTTATTGTCTTCCGCCGCCTGGCCGGCGAGCGGCAACAGCAAGACGCCAGCGCAAAATACGCTGGCGCACATGGCGGTGAACGTCCTTGGCGCGGTGCGTTCAGGCAGCGGCCGGCTGCCTGCGTTTGCGCTTCGGGTTACCCTTGATAGTGCAAAAAACGCCTTCTCCCTCATGGAGAAGGATTATTCCACGATGAACAGCGGCTTACCAGTCATCTCTTGCGGGATTTCCATTCCCATCAGCGTTAACAGGGGGGGCGCGATGTCCGAAAGCTTGCCGCCTTCGACCGCCCGTGCCGGTTTGCCGACGTAAATCAGCGGTACCGGCAGGCTGGTGTGGGCGGTATGCGCCTGGCCGGTGGCCGGATCGCGCATCTGCTCGGCGTTGCCGTGATCGGCGGTGATCAGCAGTTGGCCGTCGACGTCGCGCACCGCGTCAACCACCTGGGCGATGCAGGCATCCAGCGTCTCCACCGCTTTGACCGCTGCTTCATACACGCCGGTATGCCCCACCATGTCGCCGTTCGGGTAGTTGCAGATAATGGCGTCGTATTTGCCGCTGCGGATGGCGCTCAGCAGTTTGTCGGTCAGCTCGGCGGCGCTCATCTCCGGCTGCAGATCGTAGGTGGCGACCTTCGGCGAATTGACCAGCACGCGGTCTTCCCCTTTGAACGGCGCTTCCACGCCGCCGTTATAGAAGAAGGTGACGTGGGCGTATTTTTCGGTTTCCGAGATGCGCAGCTGGGTTTTGTCGTGCTTCATCAGCCATTCGCCGAAGGTGTTGGCCAGCGACGCCGGCGGATAGGCGCAGGCGGTCGCGATGTCGGCGGCGTACTCGGTCAGCATCACGAAATCGCCGAACTGCACCCGCTTGGCGCGCGGGAAACCGTCGAAATCCGCGTTCACGAAAGCGCGGGTGATCTGGCGCGCGCGGTCGGCGCGGAAGTTCATGAAGATCAACGCATCGCCGTCCTGCATCGCGGCATCGGCCTCACCGGCGGCGCGAATGACGGTCGGTTTGACGAACTCGTCGTTTTCACCGCGCTGGTAGGCGGCCTGCAGGCCGGCGATCGCATCGTCGGCCACGTAGTCGCCTTTGGCCGCGGTCAGCAGGTCATAGGCCAGCTGCACGCGATCCCAGCGGTTGTCGCGGTCCATCGCGTAGTAGCGGCCGATCAGCGAGGCGATGCGCCCAACGCCCAGCGTGGCGAAGGCGTCGCGGCAGCGTTGCAGCGGGGCTTCGGCGCTGCGCGGCGGCGTGTCGCGCCCGTCGAGGAAGGCATGCAGATAAACGGCTTTGGCGCCGCGTTGGGCGGCCAGCTTGATCATGGCCAGAATGTGCTCGTCGTGGCTGTGCACGCCGCCCGGCGACAGCAGGCCCATGATATGCACCGCCTTGCCGGCCGCTACGGCTTTATCGACCGCGGCGGTCAGCACCGGGTTGGCGAAGAAGTCGCCGTCGGCGATCGCTTTGTCCAGCCGGGTCAGATCCTGGTAGACGATGCGCCCGGCGCCCAGGTTGACGTGGCCGACTTCGGAGTTGCCCATTTGGCCGTCGGGCAGGCCGACATCTAGCCCGGAGGCGGCGATCAGCGTATGCGGCTGCTCCCGCCACAGACGGTCCATCACCGGGGTGCCGGCGTTCAGGATCGCGTTGTCCTGCCGCTCCTCACGGTGGCCGTAACCGTCCAGGATCACCAGTACCATCGGTTTTTTGTTGCTCGACATTGCATTGACCTCTTATGAACTTTTTAAGCTGCGAATAGCCATGCGCCCGCCGCAAGCATGGCTGTTCGCCCTCGAAAAACCGGCTGATTTTACATCGCCGCCGGCGAGAAATAGCCCAAAGAGATCAAGGTTGCGGCGAATCGCGCGGGCTTTTATGCTCTGACCTCGGGAATTTCTCAGCGCAGCCCGCAGTTTCTACAATCGCGCTTGCTTATTGGCTGTATTTGCCGCACTCGGCAGGTATACTCTGGAACCTTGACTTATTTATCCCTTAACTGACGGGAGTTGTTACACCCCATGCTGCAAGAAATTATGCCATTCGTAAGCAGACACCCGATTCTGAGCCTGGCTTGGATCGCTCTGCTGGTCGCCGTGATCGTCATGACCTTCAAAAGCCGTTTCTCCAAGGTCAAAGAGATCGCTCGCGGTGAAGCTATCCGCCTGATCAACAAAGAAGAAGCCGTGGTGGTCGACACCCGCAGCCGCGACGATTTCCGCCGTGGTCACCTGGCCAGCGCCATCAACCTGACCGCCAGCGAAATCAAAAGCGGCAGCCTGGGCGAGCTGGAAAAACACAAAGCGCAGCCGATCATCGTCGTGTGCGCCAACGGCACCGCCTCCCGCGAGCCGGCGGAGAACCTGAGCAAGGCCGGTTTTGAAAAGGTGACGATGCTGAAAGACGGCATCGCCGGCTGGAGCGGAGAAAACCTGCCGCTGGTGCGCGGTAAGTAACCGTTTAACCTATTTGAGGTGGCAATCCATGGCTAACATTGATATCTACACCAAAGCGACCTGTCCGTTCTGCCATCGCGCCAAGGCGCTGTTGAACAGCAAGGGCGCGGCGTTTAACGAGATCGCCATCGACGGCGATAGCGCCAAGCGCGAAGTGATGATCGAGCGCAGCGGGCACACTACCGTGCCGCAGATTTTCATCGATGGCCGGCATATCGGCGGCTGTGATGATTTATATGAACTCGATGCTCGCGGCGGCCTGGATCCGCTGCTTTAAGCAGCTTGCCGGCTCACCGAGTGTCAATAAGGACGTTTAACCAAGGGTATTACTCACATGTCAGAACAAAACAGCACCGAAATGGCTTTCCAGATCCAACGTATCTATACCAAGGATATCTCCTTCGAAGCGCCGAACGCGCCGCAGGTTTTCCAGCAGGAATGGCAGCCGGAAGTTAAACTTGATCTGGATACCGCGTCCAGCCAGCTGGCTGACGAAGTGTATGAAGTGGTACTGCGCGTAACCGTGACGGCGAGCCTGGGCGAAGAGACCGCGTTCCTGTGCGAAGTGCAACAGGCGGGCATCTTCTCGGTAGCAGGTATCGAAGGCACGCAGCTGGCGCATTGCCTGGGTGCATACTGCCCGAACATCCTGTTCCCGTATGCGCGCGAGTGCATCACCAGCCTGGTTTCCCGCGGTACATTCCCGCAGCTGAACCTGGCACCGGTCAACTTTGACGCGCTGTTCATGAACTATCTGCAGCAGCAGGCGGAAGGCGAAGGTGCCGCACCACATCAGGATGCCTGATGAACACCGTCAATGCTTCAATGACTGTTATCGGTGCCGGCTCGTACGGCACCGCATTGGCCATTACGCTGGCGCGTAACGGCCATGCCGTGGTGCTGTGGGGGCATAACCCCGCGCAAATTCAAACGTTGCAGCAAGATCGCTGCAATCAGGCGTTTCTGCCCGACGTTCCTTTCCCCGATACCCTGCTGCTTGAGGCCGATTTGGCGCGTGCGCTGGCGGCCAGCCGCGACGTGCTGGTGGTGGTGCCAAGCCACGTGTTTGGCGACGTGCTGCGTCAGCTGAAGCCGCATCTGCGCCCGGACGCCCGCATCGTGTGGGCCACCAAGGGGTTGGAAGCGGAAACCGGGCGATTGCTGCAGGACGTGGCGCGTGAGGCGTTGGGCGAGGCGATCCCGCTGGCGGTGCTCTCCGGGCCGACGTTCGCCAAAGAGCTGGCCGCCGGCCTGCCGACGGCGATCGCGCTGGCGGCGACCGATGCGCAGTTCGCCGACGATCTGCAACAGCTGCTGCACTGCGGCAAGAGCTTCCGCGTCTACAGCAATCCCGACTTTATCGGCGTGCAGCTTGGCGGCGCGGTGAAGAATGTGATCGCCATCGGCGCTGGCATGTCCGACGGCATCGGTTTCGGCGCCAACGCCCGCACCGCGTTGATTACGCGCGGGCTGGCGGAAATGAGCCGTCTGGGTTCTGCGCTGGGCGCCGATCCTTCGACGTTCATGGGCATGGCGGGGCTGGGGGATCTGGTGCTAACCTGCACGGACAACCAATCGCGCAACCGCCGCTTCGGCATTATGCTGGGGCAAGGTAAAGGCGTGCAGGAAGCGCAGGACAGCATCGGTCAGGTGGTCGAGGGCTATCGCAATACCAAAGAGGTGTTGGCGCTGGCGCAGCGGCACGGCGTGGAAATGCCGATCACCGAACAGATTTATCAGGTGCTTTACTGCCATAAAGACGCCCGCGAAGCGGCGCTGAGCCTGCTGGGGCGAGCCCGAAAGGACGAAAAACCCAGCGCGTGACATAAAACGATATGTCGGGGCAGCGGAATGCTGACCCCGCAAATGACCTGGGCCGCTCCGCGCTACCGTGTGAAGCGGCCCGTTTGGCAAGGCAAAGGGGTATGTGATGTCGTCAGAAGAGTTGGAACAGGTCTGGAACAGCATTAAATCAGAAGCGCGAGCACTGGCTGATTGTGAACCGATGCTGGCCAGCTTTTTCCATGCGACGTTGCTCAAGCACGAGAATCTGGGCAGCGCGCTCAGCTATATGCTGGCCAACAAGCTGGCAACGCCGATCATGCCCGCCATCGCGGTGCGCGAGGTGGTGGAAGAGGCCTACAAGTCCGACAATCAGATGATCGTTTCGGCGGCGCGCGATATCCTCGCGGTGCGGCTGCGCGACCCGGCGGTCGATAAATACTCCACGCCGCTGCTTTACCTCAAAGGGTTCCATGCGCTGCAGGCTTACCGCATCGGCCATTGGCTGTGGCAGCAAGGGCGGCAAGCGCTGGCTATCTACCTGCAAAATCAAATTTCCGTCGCCTTCGGCGTGGACATCCACCCGGCGGCGACCATCGGCTGCGGCATCATGCTTGACCACGCTACCGGCATCGTGATCGGTGAAACGGCGGTGGTGGAGAACAACGTTTCTATTCTGCAGTCGGTCACCCTGGGCGGTACCGGTAAAACCAGCGGCGACCGTCACCCGAAAATTCGCGAAGGGGTGATGATTGGCGCCGGCGCCAAAATTCTCGGCAATATCGAAGTGGGCAAGGGCGCCAAGATTGGCGCGGGCTCGGTGGTTTTGCAGGCGGTGCCGCCGCACACCACCGCCGCCGGCGTACCGGCGCGTATCGTCGGGCGCCCGGAGAGCGATACGCCGTCGATGGATATGGATCAATACTTCAACGGCACCAACCACGGATTCGAGTACGGCGACGGCATCTAAGCCGTGCCTGCGGGTCCATTCAGGGGGAGCTTTGGCTCCCCCTGTGTTTTTCAGGCGGCGGTCAGCCCTGTTTCGGGAACTGGGTGATATCGGTAACGATGTCGTCGATCGCCGCCTTGACGTCATCCGCCGTGACCGGCGTGCTGTCGTTGTTGACGGTTTTACCGTAGGCCTTGCGTACCACTTCCATCACCGTTTTACCGGTATCCTGGTCGATCAACTCGCCTTCAATATACAGCGCGGTATTTTGCGTCCGGTGCCCGGTAGCCGCCATGGTGCTGGCAACCACTGCAGCGACCGGCACCACTTCATAGAACTTCATGTCTTCGTTTTCGGCCGAAACGGCGGTGATGGCGAGTTTGGCCACCAGAACGCGCGAGCCCGTCGGGCTTGGCAGAATGGTAAAGCGGTTCTGCAGCGCGGTTTTGATTCGCTGGGTCGCGTAGGCCTTAATCTTGTTCAGCGTGTCCTGGCTGACGCGCGCCGTGGGTTTCTCCGCCGGGAAATAGACCACCGGTTGGAAATAGATACCGCGATAGTTGGATTCCTTGTAGCTCGGATCTACCCAGCGCAGCGTTTTATGACCGCTTGGCGAGGTGGTTTCCTGCAGTTTGCTGTAATCGGACAAGAAGCCCGAATATTGCGACGTTTGGGTGACTTTGGACGAACAGCCCGCCAGCAACAGGCCCGCTGCCAGAACGGCCATGGCAACGCTCAAGCGTTGTTTTTTCATGTGGTTTCCTATGATGAGTGGTGATTACCCTTACAAAACATAGCGCATTATCTGCGCCTCATCGGGCATTTTCGGGGCCGGGCGTGCCCTGCTGCGGCCTTTTTTCAGGATCGTGATGCGCCGCCGGTTTTCGCCACCAGTGCGGGTGATAAGGCAACGAGCAAGACGTCCGCTCTGGCCAGCGCCTGGTGTTGCTCTGCTTGCCATCGGGGCAACAAGGGCCAGAGATCCGCCTGATGTTCTGCCTGCAGGCACCAGACCTCCCGGTCGTGCCAATCGCCGAGGGCGTTTTGCACCGCTTTCAGGCCCGCCATTGCGGCGGGAGAGAGGGGGAGGCGTTGCGGGTAGGCTTCGGCCGCGTAGCGCAGGCGTTTGACCAGCCGCCGCAGACGGTGGCGATCGTAGCCGGTATCAGCCAACGCCCGGCGTAATTGCCGCTGCTGGCGCTGCAGGCGTCGATTCACACGGTGTTTGGCGAGGCGCTGCGCGATGCGGCGAAAGCGGTGCGGCCAGGCGTGCAATAGCGAAGGGAAGCTGATGAGCAGCGGGTTGGCGAGCAGTTGGCGGCAGCGGGCCTGAAAATCGCTTTGGCGCACGTTGGCCTGCCAATCGAGGCGATGGTGCGCCAATTCGATGATCAGCACCTCGAGATCGCGCAGCGGCGTCGTGAGCTTGCCCAACTCGGCGGCGGCCCGATCGAGCCGCGTTGCGCCGGGGCAGCCGCGCAACGGACGCAGCAGGCTGCGAATGCGGCGCAGGCAGACGCGCAAGTCGTGTAGCGCCTCGGTGTCTTGCGCCTGTTGCAGCCGCAACAGCGCCTCGTTCAGCGCCGATTCGAGCCGGCGAAGCTGGGTAACAATATCTGCGATGAAAGCCATGTGCCGTATCTGGAGAGGTTAACCCTTCCAGTATGGCGCGTCGTCGCGGATTACGCTTTGATCAGCGCGCCGGCATAGTCCAACTGCCGCCAGGCTTCATACACCACCACCGATACGGCATTCGACAGGTTCATGCTGCGGCTTTGCGCCTGCATTGGGATGCGGATTTTTTGCTGCGCGGGCAGCGCATCGAGGATGTCGGCAGGCAATCCACGCGTTTCCGGACCGAACAGCAGGTAGTCGCCGGCCTGGTAGCTGACGGCGCTGTGCGCCGGCGTCCCCTTGGTGGTGAGGGCAAACAGCCGCTGCGGGTTTTCGGCGGCGAGAAAAGCGGCGTAGTCGGCATGACGGTGGACGCGGGTGAACTCATGGTAATCCAGCCCGGCGCGGCGCAGGCGTTTGTCGTCCCACGGAAAACCCAGCGGTTCGATCAGATGCAGATTAAAGCCGGTATTGGCGCACAGGCGGATGATATTGCCGGTATTGGGTGGAATTTCGGGTTCAAATAAAACGATGTTCAGCATGTTGCAGGCCCCTCGTGAACGAGGGGCGCAGGATAGCAAACTCTTACTGTTCTGTCTTAGACGATAGGCGTTGATGATGCAGCGGCAGCCACAGCACCAGCCGCAGGCCGCCAAGCGGGCTGTCTTCGGCCTTCACCCAGCCGCGATGCTGGTTGACCGCCGCCTCGACGATCGCCAGGCCGAGGCCGGTGCCGCCGGACTCACGGTCGCGCGCTTCATCGGTGCGGTAGAACGGACGGAAGATCTGCTCGCGGTCTTCGGCGCTGACGCCGGGGCCGTCGTCGTCAACCTGGATGGTCACGCCCTGATTGTCGGCGCTGAACGCCACGGCAATGCGGGTGTGTGAATACCGCAGGGCGTTGCGCACGATGTTTTCCAACGCGCTGTCCAGCGCGCTCGCGTTGCCGAACAGCGTCCACGGACCTGGCGGCGCAGCGATCTCCAGCTGTTTGCCCATCTGTTCCGCTTCGAAACGGGCGTTGTCCAGCACGTCGGCCCACAGTTCGTTGGCCTTCAACTGCTCGCGCGCCAGCTCGCCCTTTTGCTGCCCGCGCGACAGCGCCAGCAGATCGTTGATCATCGAATCCAGCCGCTGCGCTTCGGTTTCGATGCGCGCCAGTTCGTGCCCTTCGCCGTGGCGGCGGCGCATCAGCGCGGTGGCCAGCTGCAGGCGCGTCAGCGGCGTGCGCAGCTCGTGCGAGATGTCCGAGATCAGCCGTTGCTGGGCGTTCATCATGCGTTCCAGCGCGCTGACCATCTGGTTGAAGCTGGCGCCGGTGGCCAGGAACTCCTGCGGGCCGGCCTCCAGTTCCGGATGCTGCTTCAGGTTGCCGCGCGCCACGTCATCGGCGGCGTTCTTCAGCTTGCGTGCCGGTTTCGCCAGGCTCCAGGCCAGCCACAGCAGCAGCGGGGCGCTGATCAGCATGGTGACGATCAGCAGCAGCAGCGGCCGGTCGAACATCAGGTTGATGAAATCGGATTGCGGGCTGTTGGCGGGACGGATCAGGTACAGCTGGTAGTTGTCTTCGCCGTCGCGCACCGCGAACGGCCCGACCAGCTCGACGCGGCCGTACTTTTTCTTCTTGGGATGATCCGAATTATCGGATTGGCCGATGAAGTTGCGGACGATCTGCATTTCGTTGCGCTGCGCGCCGATCACCCGGCCTTCGCTGGTGACCAGCAACAGGCGTTGGCCCGGCGGCGCCCATTTGTCGATGGCGCGGAACAGGCGGCGCCACCACATCAGATCGTTGGCCGGATCGTTTTGCAACTCGGCCTCGACGTGCTGTTCCAGCATCAACCCCTGCCGCTGCTCGCTGTCGAGCAGCGAGGTCATTTGGCGGGAGTCGAGCTTGGGCACCATCAGCACCAGCATTAGCACCAGGGCTAACGTAAACCAGAAAATGGCGAAGATGCGTGCCGTCAAACTGTTGATCATGTTGCAGATACCATCAAATAACCACGCCCGCGCAGGGTTTTGAACCACGGATGCCCGTCTTTGCGATCCGGCAGCTTACGCCGCAGGTTGGAGATGTGCATGTCGATAGCGCGATCGAACGGAGTCAGGCGTTTGCCCAGCACTTCCTGGCTCAGCAGTTCGCGCGATACCACCTGCCCGAGGTGTTGCGCCAGCAGGTAAAGCAGGGTGAACTCGGTGCCGGTCAGATCCAGCACCTGGCCGTCGAAGCTGGCCTCCTGGCGGCCGGGATTCAGCTGCAGGCCATCGACATCCAGCGTCGGGGCGCCGCTGTCGACCTGCTGCTGCTGTTCGCTCCAGTTGGAACGGCGCAGAATGGCGCGAATACGCGCGACTAGCTCGCGATCGTTGAAGGGTTTCGGCAGGTAATCATCGGCGCCCAGCTCCAGGCCCAGCACGCGGTCCAGTTCGCTGCCGCGCGCGGTCAGCATGATGACCGGTGTCTGGTGATGTTGGCGCAGTTCTTTCAGCGTATCGATGCCGTTTTTCTTCGGCATCATGATGTCGAGCAGCAGCAGATCGATGGAGCTGTCCAGCAGCGACAACGCCTGCTCGCCATCGTGCGCGACGACGATATTAAAACCTTCCATTTCAAGCAGTTCTTTTAACAGCGAGGTCAACTCGCGGTCGTCGTCAACTAACAGAATCTTGTTCATTATGATTTACCTCCAGACGCAAAATACGTCATCAACTGTTGCCATTCCATGACTTTACGTAGTTTTACATGCACTGACGCAGGTTTTCAGGTGTAGCGGTACACTGCTCCTCGTTGATTCGCAAAGTGAGAAAGCTTGAGGAGTTGAAATGCGTAAGGTGACCGCATTAGTTATGGCATCACTGCTGGCAATTGGTTCGACCGCTGCCTTCGCTGCCGACACTATACCGGACACAGCCCAACCTCCCGGCAACGACGCGATGACCCGAATACCCGGCCAGCACCATATGTTCGACGGTGTCAGCCTCAGCGAACAGCAGCGCCAGCAAATGCGCGATTTGATGCGTCAGGCCCGGCACGATCTGCCTGGTGTCAATGTAGCTGAAATGGAAGCCATGCATAAACTGGTGACCGCAGAGAAATTTGACGAAGCCGCCGTGTACGCCCAGGCGGAGAAGATGGCCCAACAGCAGGTCAAGCGCCAGGTCGAAATGGCCCGGGTGCGCAACCAAATGTATAACCTGCTGACGCCAGAGCAAAAAAGTGTTTTAGACCAGAAACATCAGCAGCGTATGCAGCAGATGGAGCAACAAATTTCTGGTTTGCAGCAAGCTTCTGCCCAGAAGTGAAGTACGACTGAGTAGTCCCCTGTTTTTCCTTGCCATAGACACCATCCCTGTCTTCCCCGCCATGATGGCGGGGTTTTTTTTATCCGACATTTCGCTATATTGAGCGCCACACCTTTTGACCGGGATCCCTTAATGGAACAGCGTTATGCTCGCCTGGTAAAGTCCGCTGCGTTGGCCGCAACTGCGTTGGCGTCGTCGCTGCTGTTGATCAAAATCGTCGCCTGGTACCACACCGGTTCGGTCAGCCTGTTGGCGGCGCTGGTGGATTCGTTGGTCGATATCGCCGCCTCGCTGACCAACCTTCTGGTGGTGCGTTATTCGCTGCAGCCGGCCGATGCCGAGCACACCTTCGGCCACGGCAAAGCGGAGTCGCTGGCGGCGCTGGCGCAAAGCATGTTTATTTCCGGCTCCGCCCTGTTTCTGTTCCTCACCGGCTTCCAGCACCTGTATGCGCCGCAAACGCTGCGCGATCCCGGCGTTGGGATCGTCGTGACGGTGATCGCGTTAATCAGCACCCTGATTCTGGTCACCTATCAACGTTGGGTGGTCAGGAAAACCCGTAGCCAGGCGGTGCGCGCAGATATGCTGCATTATCAGTCAGATGTCATGATGAATGGTGCTATTCTTATCGCTCTTGGGCTAAGCTGGTACGGCTTCCACCGGGCAGATGCGCTGTTCGCGCTGGGCATCGGCGTATACATCCTCTATAGCGCGCTGCGCATGGGCTACGAAGCGGTGCAGTCGCTACTGGATCGGGCGTTGCCGGATGACGAACGCCAGGCGATTATCGAGGTGGTTTCCTCCTGGCCCGGGGTGAAAGGCGCGCACGATCTGCGCACGCGTCAGTCGGGGCCGACGCGTTTCATCCAGCTGCATCTGGAGATGGAAGACACGCTGCCGCTGCGTGAGGCGCATCGGTTGGCCGATCAGGTGGAACAGGCGTTGCGACACCGTTTTGCGGGGGCGGACGTCATCATTCACCTGGATCCGTGCTCCGTGGTGCCGCCGGGTAGGCAGGGGCATTGGGAGCTATAATCAGATAGAGGCATAGCGCGAAGTATTATCATGAATATCTGAGTTAGCTCAGCGTGCCATGCGGTGTTTTTACCGTTATATTGCGTGACTTGAATCAATTCAGCTGGGTGTTTTTGATATAATATCCAGCAATAAGCCGTAAAGCTGGTTTTCTGCAGCCGGAGAGGTTTCAAGACGATCGGCGGAGACAGAATTCTTAAGAAATTGCATCTACACAGTTCAGAGGTAGTCATGATCAAGAAAATCGGTGTACTGACGAGCGGCGGTGATTCGCCGGGTATGAACGCTGCAATCCGCGGCGTTGTGCGTTCTGCGCTTTCAGAAGGTCTGGAAGTTTTTGGTATTTACGATGGCTACCTTGGCTTGTACGAAGATCGCATGGAGCAGCTGGACCGCTATAGCGTGTCCGACATGATCAACCGCGGCGGCACCTTCCTCGGCTCGGCCCGCTTCCCGGAGTTCAGGGATGAAAACGTGCGCGCCAAGGCGATTGAAAACCTGAAGAATCGCGGCATCGACGCGCTGGTGGTGATCGGCGGCGACGGTTCCTACATGGGCGCCAAACGCCTGACGGAAGAAGGCTTCCCGTGCATCGGTCTGCCGGGCACCATCGATAACGATGTTGCCGGTACCGACTACACTATCGGTTACTTCACCGCGCTGGAAACCGTGGTGGAAGCGATCGACCGCCTGCGCGATACCTCCTCGTCGCACCAGCGTATCTCCATCGTGGAAGTGATGGGCCGTTACTGCGGCGATCTGACGCTGGCGGCGGCGATTGCCGGCGGTTGCGAATTCATCGTGCTGCCTGAAATCGAATTCAATCGCGAAGATCTGGTGTGCGAAATCAAGGCCGGTATCGCCAAGGGTAAAAAACACGCCATCGTGGCGATCACCGAGCACATCTGCGACATCGATGAGCTGGCGCGCCACATCGAGCAGGAAACCAAGCGTGAAACCCGCGCCACCGTGCTGGGCCACATTCAACGCGGTGGTTCACCGGTCGCCTACGACCGCATCCTGGCCTCGCGCATGGGCGCCTACGCCATCGAACTGCTGCTGCAGGGTTACGGCGGCCGCTGCGTCGGTATCCAGAACGAAAAAATGGTGCATCACGACATCATCGACGCGATCGAAAACATGAAGCGTCCGTTCAAGGGCGACTGGCTGGAAACGGCGAAAAAGCTGTACTGATTCGCCGCTCACCGCGCGCCGAAAGCCTCCGCTTGCGGGGGCTTTTTTATGCCCGTCGGCGACATATTCCAGAATCATCTATCCCAAAATTTTTTATTCTTTAATTGCCGGGAAAGTTTCTGGCAGGCTCTGATGCTAAATCAACCGATTGAGGTTGCGTTAATTTTCTGGGAGAGCTTGTCGATGCGTAAATGGGGTGTAGGTCTGACATTGGTGCTGTTGGCGTCCGGCGCCATGGCGAAGGATATTCAGTTGCTGAACGTGTCATACGATCCGACGCGTGAGTTCTATCAGGCTTACAACACGGCATTCAGCAAGCACTATCAGGCGGAAACCGGCGACAAGGTGACGGTGCGACAGTCGCACGGCGGTTCCGGCAAACAGGCGACCTCGGTGATCAACGGCATCGAGGCCGACGTGGTGACGCTGGCGCTGGCCTATGACGTTGACGCCATCGCCGAACGCGGGCGCATTGAGAAAGACTGGATAAAACGCTTGCCGGACAACTCGGCGCCTTACACGTCGACCATCGTCTTCCTGGTGCGCAAAGGCAACCCGAAGCAAATTCATGACTGGCCTGACTTGATTAAGCCGGGCGTGTCGGTGATCACCCCGAATCCGAAAACCTCCGGTGGCGCCCGCTGGAATTACCTGGCCGCCTGGGGCTACGCGTTGCACCACAACAACAACGATAAGGCCAAGGCGCAGGACTTCGTCAAAAACCTGTACAAGAACGTCGAAGTGCTGGATTCCGGCGCGCGCGGCTCGACCAACACCTTCGTTGAGCGCGGCATCGGCGACGTGCTGATCGCTTGGGAAAACGAAGCGTTGCTGGCGGAGAAAGAGCTGGGCAAAGACAAGTTCGAGATTATTACGCCGAGCGAATCGATCCTGGCCGAACCGACGGTGTCGGTGGTGGATAAGGTCGTCGATAAACGTGGTACCCGCGACGTGGCGACCGCCTACCTGAAGTATCTGTATTCACCGGAAGGGCAGACTATTGCGGCGCAGAACTATTATCGCCCGCGCGATGCGGCGGTGGCGGCCAAGTTCGCCGGGCAGTTCCCGCAGCTGAAGTTGTTCACCGTGGATGACACTTTCGGCGGCTGGACCGAAGCGCAGAAGGTGCACTTCGCTACCGGCGGCGTGTTCGACGAAATAAGCAAACGCTGATGCCGTTTGAGCGGCAATAAAAAACCCCGGCAAGCCGGGGTTTTTTTATGGCAAGCCTAGGGCAATCAGGCTTTTTTTGCTGCGGCAGCGGCTTTGACGATCACGGCGAAAGCGTCGGCTTTCAGCGAGGCGCCGCCCACCAGCGCACCGTCGATGTCCGGCTGGGAGAACAGCTCTGCGGCGTTCTTGTCGTTCACCGAACCGCCGTACTGGATGATGATTTCAGCGGCAACCGCGGCATCGTGTTTGGCGATGTGATCGCGGATAAATTTGTGCACGGCCTGTGCCTGTGCAGGGGTCGCGGATTTGCCGGTACCGATGGCCCAGACCGGCTCATAGGCGATCACGGTGCCTTTCATCGCCGGTGCGCCCAGCGTTTTCAGCACGGCGTCGATCTGGCGCGCGCACACTTCTTCAGTTTTGCCCGCCGCGTTTTCCGCTTCGGTTTCACCGATGCACAGTACCGGGATCAGGCCGGCTTCTTTCAGCACGGCGAATTTCTCGGCGATCACTTCGTCGCTTTCTTTGTGGTAGGTGCGACGCTCGGAGTGGCCGATGATGATGTACTGGGCACCGACGTCTTTCAGCATGTTGGCGGAAACTTCACCGGTGAAGGCGCCGGACAGGTTAACGTCCACGTTCTGCGCGCCCAGCGCGATGCGGCTGCCGGCCAGCGCGTGCTTGGCCTGATCCAGATACATCACCGGCGGGGCGATGGCGACGCCACAGCCGTCAACGCTGCTCAGCTCATTGCGCAGACCGGCGATCAGTTCGTTGACCATGTGAGTGCTGCCGTTAAGCTTCCAGTTACCCATAACTAATGGATGACGCATGTTTTTTCCTCCAACTAGGGAACGCGAGAGTCGAAATGACAACTGCCGGACCGGCAGTTTACCTGCCCAACAGTATAGAGATCATTAAGCGCGAAGGCTTTGCTTTTCGTCATTAAATGCCGCGCCGTTACGGCTCGGAAAGCGCTAGCTTAATCGGTTCAACCGCGAAGGTTATGCCTTTATCGCCGTTGTCCGAGACGACATAGCGAATGGCGCCGACCTGCTGTTGGTAAAAGCGCGATCCTTTGCCTTTTTCCAGCAGGCTGTTCACCTTGTTCTGGCTCTGCTCCACCGTCAACGCCGGTTCGAACTGGCGCATCAGCGCCGCCATGTAGCTGATGGCGATGGCGCGCGCGGCTTTTTCTTCATTGGCCTGCTGCAGCGGCAGATGAGTGATCTGCAACGTTTTGATTTTACCGGTGCCTTTCTCCAGCGCGGTGGAGGCATACAGGTTTTCGTTGAGTTTGCTGGCGGCGCGCGTCAGCAGCGGCGAATCGTCTTCGGTGGCCGGAATGGCGCGGAATTCGCCAATCGGCAGCTTCGGGTTGTCGCGATTGTATTTTTCGCGGAATTTGACCACCGTCAGATCGAACGTCGGCGCCCCGGCCAGCAGATATGGTGCGGCAGGCGTCGCATCGGCGGCCGGTGGATCGGCCCAGGCGCTGGCGGCCACCTGCAGCAGGCAGGCGATGACGAGGGTTTTTCTCAGCATGGCGTATGGCATCAAGGACAAAGATGGCTCCGATTAAAGCGATAACTCGCGGGCCTTGTCAAAGATCCCACGCCATTATCGGTTCGCTGACGAGAAAGCTGTGCGGCGCACCGCGTTATGCGAGGCGGAAAACTCGGCCCGGCAGCGCCTATGTTACACTGCGGCGCAGAATATGGGCAGGCTTAGAGCGCAGGAATCGATGACGTTACAACAGTGGTGTTTTTCTTTTAAGGGTCGCATTGGGCGGCGCGACTTCTGGATCTGGATGGGGCTGTGGTTGGTGCTGATGGCGGCGGCGTTTACGCTGGCCAATTATCAGCTGATCGCCATCCAATCCATCGCCTTCTTTATCGTGGCGCTGCTGTGGCCGACGGCGGCGGTGCTGGTCAAACGCCTGCACGATCGCAACAAGGCCGGCTGGTGGGCGCTGCTGCTGATCCTGGCGTGGATGCTGGCGGCAGGGAACTGGCAGATGCTGGCGCCGATCTGGCAATGGGGCGTCGGGCGTTTCATCCCGACGCTGATTATCGTGATGATGATGATCGATCTGGGCGCCTTCGTCGGCACGCCGGGAGACAATCGGTTCGGCCCGGAAGCCGAACCGGTGAAGTTTCGCTGATCCCCTTTGGGTTACCAGTAGTGTTCGCTGGTGATGTGGCCCGGTTTACGGCGCAGGTGTTTGCGCATCTGGCGATGGTCTTTCAGCGTTTGCTGGGTGTCCCGCACCATCTGCGGGTTGCCGCACAGCATCACGTGGCTGGTTTCGGTGTCGATGGTCAAGCCGATCGCCGCTTCCAGCCGGCCGTCCTCGATCAGCGCCGGCACGCGGCCGGTCAGTGAACCGGGCGTTTCTTCGCGGCTGACGACGGTCTGGATACGCAGCTTGCCGTTGTAGCGTTGCTGCAGTTGTTGCATCAGCGGCAGGTAGCTCAGATCGCGCGCGAAACGCGCGGCGTGCACCAGCACCAGGTTGTTAAAGCGTTCCAGGCCGACGCCCTGCTGCAGAATCGATAAATAGGGGCCGATGGCGGTGCCGGTCGCCAGCATCCACAGCGTGTCGCAATCGGGCACTTCGTCCAGCACGAAGAAGCCGGCCGCTTCTTTGGTCACCATTACATCCGACCCCGGCCGTAGCTGATTGAGGCGCGGGCTTAGTTTGCCTTCCGGCACCGTCACCAGATAGAACTCCAGGTTGGCGTCGTCGGGGGCATTGACGTAGGAGTAGGCGCGTTGCACCCGTTCGCCGTCGATCTCCAGCGCCAGTTTGGCGAATTGCCCGGCGGTGAAAGGATCGATGGGGGCATTGACCACCAGGCTGAACAGCCCGTCGGTCCATTGTTTTACCTGCGTAACTTTGCCGTTTACCCATTCAGCCATACTCTAAAGCTCCCGTGGTCGAATCAAATAAGCACAATGTCGTGAGCCGGAAATGGCGTGCGCGGTGCGCTCTACCCGGTAGTTGTTGCCGAACAGGCGATGAAACAGCTGCAGTTCGGAATTGCACAGGCTGCTGCAGTTGGAACCGGCCACGCCGATCGGACAGTGGTTTTCCACCAGTAGCGCACCGTGCGGATGGTCGAGCAATTCTGCCATGTAACCGTCGTGTTGCCGCAGACGCACTAGGCGGGTTAACCGGTCCTGATGGCTGCGTTCGGCGGACAGCTCTTCGGTGTAACGCAGATAAAGCTGCTCTTCGCGCGCGCTGAGCAACGGTTCCACGCCGGCGCCGCCAAACAGCTGCAGCGCGGATGCCCGCAGCCGCTCCTGATCGGCGGCCACATAGGCGTGCCCCCGTTCGGTCAGCGACCAGTAGCGCGTCGGGCGGCCGACCTTGCTGCGCGCTTCTTCGTAACAAACCAACTCACGTTTTTCCAGGGATTGCAGATGTTGTCGGATGCCCATCGGCGTGATGTCCAGACGCTCCGCCAGCATTTTGGCCGAGTGCGGGCCGAGAGCCTTTAACTGCAATAAAATCAGCTCAGGTGTTTTCATGAACCAAATCCCTATGGTGTTATTTTATTTCAAGTTGATGAAAATAATTATCGATTAAATGCTAAAGCCCGGCTACTGCAAGGGCGCTATTTTTAACTCCAAAGCGTTAGACGTACAGTTTAATTTACGAGCCTGGTCGGGTTTGCTGCCAGTGTGACCTGGATCAATATCTGCCTGAAACTCGCTAAAAAAATCAGATTTGATTAGTTTATGCCGCCATAGAGGGCTGCTCGCCGTTCTGGCTGCTGCAACGGCCATACCGGGACGCTGTGACGAGTTGAAACGTTAACGAAGATAATGAGAAAACTAGAGAATTTTCACCTGCTGGTGATGCTTATCCTGTTGGTTGCCGTCGGCCAGATGGCGCAAACCATTTATGTTCCCGTGATTGCTGATATCGCCCACGATCTGTCGGTTCGTACCGGCGCCGTGCAACGGGTGATGGCGGCGTATCTGCTAACCTACGGTTTCTCCCAGCTGATTTACGGGCCAATATCGGATCGTATTGGGCGTCGTCCGGTGATCCTGACGGGTATGATGATCTTCCTGGTTGGCGCGCTGGGCGCGTTGCTGTCCACCAACCTGACGATGCTGGTCGCCGCCAGCGCCATCCAGGGGATGGGCACCGGCGTGGCGGGCGTGATGGCGCGCACCATGCCGCGCGATCTGTATGCCGGCACCGCGCTGCGCTATGCCAACAGCCTGCTGAACATGGGGATTTTGGTCAGCCCGCTGCTGGCGCCGGTGATCGGCGGCGCGCTGGCGATGGTGTTCGGCTGGCGCGCCTGTTACGCCTTCCTGCTGGCGCTGTGCGCCTGCGTCGCCTTCGCGATGTTCCGATGGTTGCCGGAAACCCGCCCGGTGCAAACTGAAAAACGCCGCATGCTGGCCAGTTTCCGCCAGCTGCTGAGCGACAGCACCTTCAGTTGCTATCTGGTGATGCTGATCGGCGCGCTGGCGGGGATTGCGGTATTTGAAGCCAGCTGCGGCGTGTTGATGGGTGGCGTGTTGGGGCTGAGCGGCCTGACCGTCAGCATCCTGTTCATTCTGCCGATCCCGGCGGCGTTTTTCGGTGCCTGGTACGCCGGGCGCGACGGCAAAACCTTCCACACCCTGATGTGGCATTCGGTGCTGAGCTGTCTATTGGCGGGAGCGATGATGTGGATCCCGGGCTGGTTCGGCGTGATGAATATCTGGACGCTGATCGTGCCGGCTGCATTGTTCTTCTTCGGCGCCGGCATGCTGTTCCCGCTGGCGACCACCGGGGCGATGGAGCCGTTCCCTTACCTGGCCGGCGCGGCGGGCGCGTTGGTGGGCGGTATGCAGAACATGGGGTCCGGTCTGGCGACCTGGCTTTCCGCCATGCTGCCGCAAACCGGGCAGTTCAGCCTCGGATTGCTGATGTTCGCGATGGCGCTGTTGATCCTGCTGTGCTGGTGGCCGCTGTCCAACCGGATGCAGCATCAGGGACACACCGCATAACGACAGGGCGCCATTCGGCGCCCTCATACCGTTGACAAAAGGGAGAAAAAGCGTGGTTTTTCTCCCCTTTGTGGTTATTAGCCGAAAATCAATAAATTGATTTTCCTTGTTTTCTATTCGCTGCTCTCTGCCAACCCGGCAAGGGCATGAGGTTTGCCATCAATCATCAGGGCGCCATTCGGCGCCCTGTTTCGTTACAGCAGAAACTCGTGCAGCGCCGGGTCTTTGCGATCCAGATAGTGGGTTGAACGGATGCGGCGGATGGTGCGCGACTTGCCGCGGATCAGCAGGGTTTCGGTTGTGGCCATGTTGCCCTGGCGGCTGATGCCCTCCAGCAGATCGCCCTTGGTGATGCCGGTGGCGGAGAAGATCACGTTGTCGTTGCGCGCCATCTGATCCAGACGCAGCGCCTGACCGGCTTCGATACCCATTTCCCGGCAGCGCGCCAGCTCCTGTTCGCCGATGCGGCGGTTTTCGGCGCTGTCGCCTTTCACCTTATAGCGCGGCAGCAAACGCGCCTGCATGTCGCCGTCCAGCGCGCGGATCACTGCGGCTGAGATCACCCCTTCCGGCGCGCCGCCGATGCCGTACATCACATCGACCTCGCTTTCCGGCATGCAGGTGAGAATGGAGGCCGCCACGTCGCCGTCAGGAATGGCGAATACCCGCACGCCCAACTGCTGCATCTGCGCGATGACGCCGTCGTGGCGCGGTTTGGCCAACACGATGACCGTCAGCTGTGACAGCGGTTTGCTCAGCCGCGCGGCGACGTTCCGCAGGTTCTCCGCCAGTGGCAGATTGAGATCGATGGCGCCGCGCGCCGCCGGGCCGACCACCAGCTTCTCCATGTACATGTCCGGCGCGTGCAGGAAGGTGCCGCGATCGCCCACCGCCAAGACCGCCAGCGCGTTGGATTGGCCCATGGCGGTCATGCGGGTGCCTTCGATCGGATCGACAGCGATGTCGACCGCGTCGCCCTGGCCGCTGCCGACCTGTTCGCCGATATACAGCATCGGCGCTTCGTCGATCTCGCCTTCGCCGATCACGATGCGCCCATCGATGTCCACTTTGTTGAGCATGATGCGCATGGCGTGGACCGCCGCGCCGTCGGCGGCGTTCTTGTCGCCGCGTCCCAGCCATTTGTAGCCCGCCAGCGCAGCGGCTTCGGTAACGCGGGAAAATTCGATGGCTAATTCACGTTTCATGGCAAACCTGTCTGTGAGAAAGGGAAGAAAATATCGGCAAAGTCTATCACAGCGCGGCGCCGGCGGGGCGGGGCAAAAAAAAGCGCTGCCCGCAGGCAGCGCAATTTGGGGGGGTAACGGCAAGGCTGGGTTTAGTCGTGATCTTCCCACGCCTGCGCGCGTGCCACCGCTTTTTTCCAGCCGCTGTAGCGGTAGTTGCGTTCGGTGGTTTCGATGCTTGGGCGGAATTCGCGCTCAATCACCGCTTTGCTCTTCACCTCATCCAGATCGTTCCAGTAGCCGATGGCCAGGCCCGCCAGGAACGCGGCGCCCAACGCCGTCGATTCACGCACTTCAGGGCGCTCTACGCGGGTGCCGAGGATATCGGACTGGAACTGCATCAGGAAGTTGTTGGCGACCGCGCCGCCGTCCACGCGCAGCGATTGCAGGCGGGTGTTGGCGTCGGCCTGCATGGCATCCAGCACGTCGCGAGTCTGGAAGGCGATGGATTCCAGCGTGGCGCGGATGATGTGGTTGCTGTTGGCGCCGCGGGTCAGGCCAAAGATGGCGCCGCGGGCATACGGATCCCAGTAGGGCGCGCCCAGGCCGGTGAAGGCCGGCACCACGTAGACGCCGTTGCTGTCTTTCACTTTGGTGGCGAAATATTCGGAGTCGGCGGCGTCGCTGATCAGTTTCAGCTCGTCGCGCAGCCACTGGATAGACGCACCGCCGATGAACACCGCGCCTTCCAGCGCATAGTTCACTTCGCCGCGTGGGCCGCAGGCGATGGTGGTCAGCAGGCCGTTTTTCGAACGCACCGCTTCTTTGCCGGTGTTCATCAGCAGGAAGCAGCCGGTGCCGTAGGTGTTCTTCGCCATGCCCGGTTGAACGCACAGCTGGCCGTACAATGCCGCTTGCTGGTCACCGGCGATACCGGCGATAGGAATACGCGTGCCGCCCTTACCGCCGATGTTGGTCTGGCCGTATACCTCGGAGGAAGGACGGACTTTCGGCAGCATGGCGCGCGGGATATCCAGCACTTCCAGCATGCGCTCGTCCCAGTCCAGCTCGTGGATGTTGAACATCATGGTACGTGAGGCGTTGGTGTAATCGGTGACGTGTACGCGCCCCTGGGTCATCTTCCACACCAGCCAGGTATCGACGGTGCCGAACAGCAGTTCGCCGCGTTTGGCGCGCTCGCGGGCGCCTTCGACGTTGTCCAGGATCCACTTCACCTTGGTGCCGGAGAAGTACGGGTCAACCACCAGGCCGGTGTTGTGACGGATGTACTCTTCCAGGCCGTCGCGTTTGAGCTTCTCACAGATGTCGGCGGTGCGGCGGCACTGCCAGACGATGGCGTTGTAGACCGGCTTGCCGGTCTCTTTTTCCCAGACGATGGTGGTTTCGCGCTGGTTGGTGATGCCGATGCCGGCGATCTGATCGGAATTGATGTCGGCTTTCGCCAGCACTTCTACCAACGTCGAGCTTTGCGACGCCCAGATTTCCATCGGGTCGTGCTCAACCCAGCCGGCCTTTGGATAGATCTGCGGGAATTCGCGCTGCGATACCGCAACGATGTTGGCGTCGTGATCGAGCACGACGGCGCGTGAGCTGGTGGTCCCTTGGTCGAGTGCGACAATGTATTTTTTTTCTACAGTCATGGTAATTATCCTGCTGTTGTTAACCGTGTAAAACTGCACCCATCACGCTTTGCGCTGCTGGGTCTTGGCGTCGGGCTCTTCTTCCGTCACGCAGACGTCGCACGGCAGGTGGCGGCCAATCAGCGCGCGGTAACCGAAAGCGCCCAGGCCACAGCCGACGATAGGAGCGAAGATCGGCACCAGGAAGTATGGGATGTCGCGTGCGCCGGTGAAGGCGACTTTGCCCCAGCCGGCCAGGTAGGCGAACAGTTTCGGGCCGAAGTCACGCGCCGGGTTCAACGCAAAGCCGGTCAATGGTCCCATGGAGGCGCCGATCACGGCAATCAGAATACCGATCAGCAGCGGTGCCAGCGGGCCGCGCGGAATGCCGTTGCCGTCGTCGGTCAGCGCCAGGATCAGGCACATCAGGATTGCCGCGATCACCATTTCTACCAGGAAGGCCTGGCCGACGGAGATGTGCGCGTTAGGGTAAGTCGAGAAGATGCCGGCCAGTTCGAGGCTTTCGTTGCTGCCGCGCACCATGTGGTGCGCCGCTTCGAAGTCGAAGAACAGGTTGTAGTACAGCCCGTAAACCAGGGCGGCGGCGCAGAAGGCGCCGGCGATCTGCGCAATGATGTAAGGCACCACTTTGCGCCCGTCGAAGCAGGCGAACAGCCACAGGGCGAGGGTGACCGCCGGGTTGAGATGCGCGCCGGAAATGGCGGCGGTCAGATAGATGGCCATGGCGACGCCGAGGCCCCAAATGATGCTGATTTCCCACTGGCCGAAGCTGGCGCCCGCCAGTTTCAGTGCGGCAACGCAGCCTACGCCAAAGAAGATCAGCAGCGCCGTGCCGAGGAACTCGGCGATGCACTGGCCTTTTAATGTCGGACTGGTGGTTTGGCTCATAATGTTGGTGTCCTGCAAAACGGCGGTTGTTGGTTTATAGGCTCAGTTGGGTAGAGATCCGGCCTATGGGCACAGTTTTTTTCATCTCGTCCAATTATTGAATGAGGACGTGATGTAAATTTATCGTTAACGAACATAAACGAGAAATAGCGAAATCAAAATGTGTGTGGCACGTCATAAAATTGAGCGATTTCGCGTCGTTTAGTGTTCTTTCTGAGCCATAAAAGTGTGATCTGACCAGTGCTTTGGTGAGGGCTGTTAACAACTCGCGGCGATGATGGTGGGGATTTTCAGTTTTTACTGATGGTGAGGGCAGGAAAATTGCAACAGACTGCGCGATGATCCGGTATGTTGCTAGACAGGCGGAGACTGGCTACTTACAATCGTTTTTAACGAATCGAGACTGGCGCGCCTTCCGTAACGGCGCGCGTCACTGAGCGCGATGCAATATTCGCAGTAGCTGCAGCCGACGTTGCGGCCGCTACTTATAGATGTACGCCTTGCTATCATGAGGGGACTGAAGCATGTCATTTGAAGTATTTGAGAAACTGGAAGCAAAAGTACAGCAGGCGATTGATACCATCACCTTGTTGCAGATGGAAATTGAAGAGCTGAAAGACAAAAACAACTCTCTGTCGCAGGAAGTTCAGGCTGCCTCCGGCAACCACGAAGCGCTGGTGCGCGAAAACCAACAGCTGAAAGAAGAACAGCACGTATGGCAAGATCGCCTGCGCGCGCTGCTGGGCAAAATGGAAGAGGTCTGATTCCTCACGCCATGCAGCAACGAAAAGGGCGCCTCAGGCGCCCTTTTTCATGTCCGAAAATCACTCGATGTCGAGCGGGTCTTCGGAGAGGATGATGCCGGTGTTGTCGGCATACAGGTGATCGCCGGAGAAGAAGGTGACGCCACCGAAGTTGACGCGGATATCGCTTTCGCCCACGCCTTCGCTTACAGCACCCGCCGGGATCGCCGCCATCGCCTGAATGCCGATGTCGAGCTCTTCCAGATCGTCCACCTGGCGCACCGCGCCGTACACCACGATGCCTTCCCATTCGTTCTGGGCGGCCAGGCGCGCCAGTTCGGCGTTGATCAGCGCCCGGCGAACCGAACCGCCGCCGTCGACCAACAGCACGCGGCCGCGGCCGTTTTCTTCAAGCAGATCGAATAACAGGCCGTTATCCTCAAAGCATTTCACCGTGGTGATCTGCCCGCCAAATGAAGTACGCCCGCCAAAATTGGAGAACAGAGGTTCAACAACGTTCACCTCTTCATGATAGATGTCGCAAAGTTCGGAAGTATCGTATTTCATAGGATTTTACGTCTGTTTGCCGCAGGAATGTTCAGTATATCCCTTTATTCGCCCTGTTGGCAAAATCATCAGTTTTTAACTGAGCGCCACGCCGATGGCGAACAGCAGGTTGGCCAGCAACGCCGCCTTGACCATGTGCTCCAGCATCGGCCGCATGCCGACCGGCGTCGGATCGCGCAGCACGCGCAGGCCGTGGCGCACCAGCAGCGGGATCGCCAGCACGAACAGCCAACCCCACGGACTGTGGAGGTTGAACAGCGTGAACAGCGCGAAACACAGCACCGCGCCGCCGAGCAGCAGGGCATGGTAAATGCGCGCCTTGTGCGGGCCGAGACGCACCGCCAGCGTATTCTTGCCGTTTTCGCGATCGCTCTCGATATCGCGCAGATTGTTGATGTTGAGCACCGCCGTCGCCAGCAGGCCGCAGGCGGTGGCCGGCAGCATCACGACGCTGTCGAAGGTGTGCGTTTGCAAATAGTAGGTGCCGGCCACGCTCAGCCAGCCGAAGAACACCAGCACCGAGATGTCGCCCAGCCCCAAATACCCGTAGGGTTTGTTGCCGACGGTGTAAGTGATCGCCGCCACGATAGACAGCCCGCCCAGCACCAGGAAGCCCACCACGTCGCTGGGTTGCTCGCAGGCGACGGCGATCAGCGAACAGCCGGCGAGGGCGATCAGCACCACTGTCACCACCAGCGCCCGCTTCATCTGCGCCTGGGTGATCATGCCTTTTTGCATGCCGCGCAATGGCCCGATGCGATCTTCTTTGTCGCTGCCTTTGACCGCATCGCCGTAGTCGTTCGCCAGGTTGGAGAGGATCTGCAGCAGACCGGCGGTCAACAGCGCCAGCAGCGCCACTTCAGGTTTCAGGCTGCCGTGCCAGGCGGCGATCGCCGAGCCGACCACGATGGAGGCAAAGGCCAACGGCAGGGTGCGGGGGCGTAGACTTTCCAGCCAGGCGGAAATCGGGGTGGTGGAGGTTGATGAGCTCATGTTTCGCTTCTGTCAGTAAGTTGCGGTGTCCGTTAGAAATAATTGTGGGAGGCAATGCCTCCCACACAGATGACTGACAAGACAATGATTGAGCGATTATAGGATAAAACGACTCAAATCTTCATCCGCCACCAGTTCATCCAGATGACTGCGCACGTAATCCGCATCAATTGTAATGGATTGGCCATTAATTTCACTCGCATCGTAGGAAATATCTTCCATCAGACGCTCCAGCACGGTGTGCAGACGACGCGCGCCGATGTTCTCGGTGCTTTCGTTGACCTGCCACGCGGCTTCGGCGATGCGGCGGATGCCGTCGGCGGTGAACTCGATATTGACGCCTTCGGTGCCCATCAGCGCTTTGTACTGTTCGGTCAGCGATGCGCTCGGCTCGGTCAGGATGCGCTCGAAGTCTTCGGTAGTCAGCGCCTGCAGCTCAACGCGGATCGGCAGACGGCCCTGTAGTTCTGGGATCAGATCCGACGGGTTGGCGGTCTGGAACGCACCGGAAGCGATGAACAGGATGTGGTCGGTCTTCACCATACCGTGCTTGGTGGATACGGTGCAGCCTTCCACCAGCGGCAGCAGATCGCGTTGCACGCCTTCGCGCGAGACGTCCGGGCCGGAGCTCTGGCCGCCGCGCTTACAGATTTTGTCGATCTCATCGATAAATACGATGCCGTGCTGTTCAACCGCTTCGATCGCCTGCTCTTTCAGCTCTTCCGGGTTCACCAGCTTGGCGGCTTCTTCTTCCACCAGCAGCTTGAAGGCTTCTTTGATCTTCACCTTGCGCGGTTTTTGCTTCTGTCCGCCGAGGTTCTGGAACATCGACTGCAGCTGGTTGGTCATCTCTTCCATGCCCGGAGGCGCCATGATTTCCACGCCCATTGGCGCGGCGGCCAGATCGATTTCGATCTCTTTGTCATCCAGCTGGCCTTCGCGCAGCTTCTTGCGGAATGCCTGGCGGGCGGCGGACGGCTCCTGATGCTCTTCCGGCTGGCCCCAGTTGTTCTTGGCCGGCGGGATCAGCACGTCGAGAATGCGCTCTTCGGCCAACTCTTCGGCACGGGTACGGTTTTTCTCGATCGACTGCATACGCACCATTTTGATGGCAGCATCGGTCAGATCGCGGATGATGGAATCCACTTCTTTGCCCACATAGCCCACTTCGGTGAACTTGGTGGCTTCAACCTTGATGAACGGCGCGTTGGCCAGCTTCGCCAGACGACGGGCGATTTCGGTTTTACCGACGCCGGTCGGGCCGATCATCAGAATGTTTTTCGGGGTCACTTCGTGGCGCAGCATCTCGTTGAGCTGCATCCGGCGCCAGCGGTTGCGCAGGGCAATGGCGACAGCGCGTTTGGCCTTGTTTTGGCCAATGATATAGCTGTCCAGTTCGCTGACGATCTCGCGCGGGGTCATTTCAGACATGGTATTCGATCCTTACGCTTTGGAAGGCAATTCTTCAATGGTGTGGAAATGGTTGGTGTAAATACAGATGTCACCGGCGATGTTGAGGGATTTCTCAACGATATCGCGGGCGCTCAGCTCGGTATTTTCCAACATGGCGCGGGCGGCGGCCTGAGCGTACGGGCCGCCGGAACCGATGGCGATCAGATCGTTTTCCGGCTGCACCACATCGCCGTTGCCGGTGATGATCAGCGAAGCGGTTTCATCAGCGACTGCCAGCAGCGCTTCGAGCTTGCGCAACATGCGGTCGGTGCGCCAATCTTTCGCCAGCTCCACGGCGGCTTTCACCAGGTGGCCCTGATGCATTTCCAGTTTGCGTTCAAACAGTTCAAACAGCGTGAAGGCGTCAGCGGTGCCACCGGCGAAACCGGCGATCACTTTGTCGTTATACAGGCGACGCACTTTCTTGACGTTACCCTTCATCACCGTATTACCCAGGGTTGCCTGGCCATCACCACCGATGACGACCTGGCCGTTGCGGCGTACGCTTACAATTGTTGTCACGAGCAGACCCTCGTTAAAGACGGAAAGAAGTCCCCGCAGCGCCTGCTTTCGCAGACGCTACGAGGCATATTGAGAGTATAGATGGGGGGGGATTGACGCTTTTCAACCCCCAACGGAGAGGGGAATGCAACTCGACATGCCGACGCCCTTCAGGCGTGAAAGGGTTTTATCCGCTGCTGCGCGGCTGCTGTAGGGGCCGAGCACCACGCGATTCCAGCCGCCGCCGGCGGTGATGCGGCTCTCGATGCCTTCGAACGCCAGGCGTGCACGCACGGATTCAGCCTGATCGGTGGCGCGGAACGAACCGCATTGCACCATCCACTTCTGTTTCGATTCCGGCTTGGTTTCCTGCTTGGCCGTTTCCTGTTTCACTTCCGGTTTCGGCTCCGGCTTCGGTTGCGGCTTCGGCTCAGGTTGTTTCGCCTGCACCGGCGGTGGGGTGACCGGCTTCGGTTGCTGGTGCTGCTGCACCGGCGCGGTGGTGGCTCCGTTGTTGAACGGGTTGCGCGGCGCCTGGGTAACCTGCTGCTGTTGCTGTACCGGCTGCTGTTGCATTTGCTGTTGTTGCATCTGCTGCTGGCGGTTACTGCGCGCGTTGACCTGGCCCGGATCGTTATACGGCACTTCGTTCAGCTGCGTCGGGCGCTGCTGCATGTCGGCCTGCATCTGCTCCAGCAACTGCCGCTGTTCGGCGGTCAGCTGAGTTTTGGAATTGAGCTCGCCGCCGGCCGTCGGTTCGGTCGGTGTTTGCACGCCGATCTGCCGGTTTTCCAGCTCTTTGATGTAGCGCCAGCGCTCTTCCGGCTTCGGCGGCAGGCCGTTGCCGGGGCGCGTGGTGTGCGCAGGCAACAACGGCGCGTCTTCCGGCTTGTTGTGGGTAATGAAATAGAGGCCACCGACAAAGATAACCAGCAACGCGGCGGCTAACGCCAGCACGGTTTTGGAAACCTTCGGAGAACTGCGTTTTTTACGGCTGGGGGTTTTACGCTTAGCTCCTGCTGCGCGCCCACGGCTTACATAGTCTTTTTGTGCCACTATTATTCCGCTGTGTCCTGATGAGAGGATAAGTCCGTCATGTTACTGAACCCTAAAATATTTGACTAGCGTTTCGGGGCAGCGGTGCTGCCTCTGATAATCAATTCACTGTCCAACAGCCGGGAGCCGCTGGCCACCGTCTGGCCGTTCAACTGCTCCAACAGCAATAACATCGCCTGTTGGCCTATCTGGAAACGCGGCTGCGCCACCGTGGTCAGCGGCGGATCGCAATACTGCGCCAGCTTGAGGTCGTCAAAGCCGACGATCGACAGATCCTGCGGTACCCGCAGCCCCATTTTCTTCGCCTGGGACAGCACGCCGATTGCCATGACATCGCTGTGGCAGAACACCGCCGTCGGCGGTTTCGGCTGAGCCATCAGCTGGGTCAGCGCTTGCGCGCCGGCTTCGTAGGTAAAATCACCCCGGGTAATATAGCTGCTTTCGACGGTAATGCCATTACGACGTAGCGCTTGAACGTAACCCTGTAGCCGATAATGGCTCAGCGGCATCTGTTCCGGCCCGGCGACGCAGGCGATCTGCCGGTGGCCCAGTTGATGCAAATAATGCACGGCTTCAAAGGCGGCGGTCAGGTTGTCGATATGCACCGTCGGCAGTTCCAGCTCGGGCGCGAACTCGTTGGCCATCACCATCGGCGGCAGGTTGCGCTGCTCTTCCTTGCTGGCGTCGAACGGCAGGTTAGAGCCCAGCAGCAGCATGCCGTCGATCTGTTTGGTGATGATCAGATTGACGAAGGTGCGTTCTTGCTGGTTTTGCTGCGCGCAGTCGCCGATCAGCACCAGATAGCCTTGTTGGGCGGCGGTCTGTTCGATCCCCTGGATCACATCGGCGAAAAACGGATCGCAGATGTCGGGCACGATCACCAGGATAGTGCGAGATTCGTTGCGTTTGATATTGCGTGACAGAGCATGAGGAGAATAACCCACGGCCAGCACGGCCTGTTCTACTTTCTGGCGCGTTGGCGTCGACACCTTTTCCGGGTTCATCAGCGCACGCGATACGGTAGCCGTTGAAACGCCCGCCATTTCGGCGACGTCTTTCATGGTCGCCATGGATAACTCTTTCTTGTGTTCCAACGCCTTTCTCCTTGCGTCAGCCCCATGCCGACGCCACTACTGCTGTTTGCTCACAATGTCCGGCATGCGGTGGCGGGATTGTTGTCATTGAGCGCCACTCGCGTTCGGGCACTCCGTCGCGCTGCGATGTGGCGACAAAATTTGCCCTCGCAGACATTCTAAACAGAATACGCCCCGCCTTTGTTACCTAATTTGCATAAAAAATGTGACCTGAGAAGGTTTTTTAGCGTTCGCTCGCAATTTCAAGGGTAAACGTTTGCACTGCCGCAGCTAAATCGGACTTTTCCGGGATCAGCTGTCGATCGGATCGACATCCAGCGTCCATTTCACCTTGCGCGTTTGCGGCAGAGTGCCGATCAGCGGCAGCGAGCTTTTCATCAGCTGTTGCAGGACGCGCCGCGTCGGATGTTGCAGCAACAGCTGCCAGCGGAAACGGCCGCCGCGTTTCGACTGCAGCGCCGGCACCGGGCCCATCACCCACAGCGAGTCGTCCTTCAGCGGGCTGGCTTCCAACAGATTGCGCAGCTGCTGCAAGAACAACGGGGCCTGCTGGTTGTCGTGATCTTCGGCGCGCACGATGATGTGGCTGGTGTAAGGCGGCAGAAACACGCTGTTGCGCTCCGCCAGCGTCTGTTTGGCGAAGGCGTCGTAACCCTGTTGCAGCAGCACCTGCAGCAGCGGGTGCTCCGGATGGTGGGTTTGCAGCAGCACTTCACCCTGTTTGCCCGCGCGGCCGGCACGCCCGGAGACCTGGGTATACAGCTGAGCGAAACGCTCGGCGGAGCGGAAGTCGGCGGAGAACAGCGCGCCGTCCACGTCCAGCAACGCCACCAGCGTGACGTCGGGAAAATGGTGGCCTTTGGCGAGCATCTGTGTGCCGATCAGAATGCGCGCTTCGCCGCGATGAATATCCGCCAGGTGTTGCTCCAGCGATCCTTTGCGGCTGGTGGTGTCACGATCGATGCGGGTGATCGGCGTGTCGGGGAACAGCGGCGCCAGCTCATGCTCCAGCTGTTCGGTGCCGACGCCGACCGACACCAGATGGGTGGAGCCGCACTGTGGGCACTGGTGCGGCACCGGTCGCTGGCTGTCGCAGTGGTGGCAGCGCAGCTGACGCTGATGCTGGTGGAAGGTGTAGTAGTGATCGCAGCGCTGGCACTCGGCGATCCAACCGCACTCGTGGCACAGCAGCGCCGGAGCGTAACCGCGGCGGTTGAGGAACAGCATCACCTGGTTGCCGGCTTTTAAATGGTGCTGCATGCTTTTCAAAAGCGGTTGCGACAGGCCGACCTTCAGCGGCAGCCCTTTCAGATCGATCAGGTGCTGCGCCGCCGGTTTGGCGTTGCCCGCGCGCTGGGTGAGCTTCAACTGGCGATATTTGCCCAGTTGCACGTTGTGCAGCGTTTCCAGTGCCGGCGTGGCGGAGCCCATCACCATCGGGATGTCTTCTTCCCGGGCGCGGAACACCGCCAGATCGCGGGCGTGGTAGCGCCAGCCTTCCTGCTGTTTATAAGAGCTGTCGTGCTCTTCGTCGATGATGATCACGCCCAACTGCCGGAATGGCGTGAACAGCGCCGAACGGGTGCCGATGACGATGGCGGCTTCGCCGCTGCGCGCGCGCAGCCAAACCGCCAGCCGCTCGCTGTCGTTCAGTCCGGAGTGCAGCACGTCCACCGGCGCGTTGAAGCGCTCGCGAAAGCGGGCGATGGTTTGCGGCGTCAGGCCGATTTCCGGCACCAGCACCAGCGCCTGTCGGCCTTTGGCCAGTACGTTTTCCAGCACGCTGAGGTACACCTCGGTCTTGCCGGAGCCGGTCACCCCGGCCAGCAGCCAGGCGGCGAACTGCTCATCCTCGCTTCTGATCGCCCCGACGGCGGTAGCCTGTTCGGTGTTCAGCCGCAGCCGCTCGCCGAGCACCGCGAAGTTGGGGCGCCAGTCGTGCGTATCCGCGACCTGAGCGCGCAGATCGATCAGCCCTTTGGCGCGCAGCGCCTGCAGGGCGCTTTCCGTCAGCTCCAGCTGGCTTACCTGATGGCGATAGACCGGGCGTTGCAGCAGCGCCGCCAGCGCCTGCTGCTGTTTCGGCGCGCGTTTCAGGCTTTCGGGCGGGGTGGCGCGCCCCTCTTCGGTGGCGAACCACTGCCACAGCGGCGCGGCTTCGGCCGGTTTGCCTTGCCGCAGCAGGATCGGCAGCGCGTGAAACAGCACTTCGCCGATGGGGTAGTGATAGTAATCGCTGGCCCAGCGCAGAATGCGCCACAGGCTGGGGGAGAACAGCGACTCGGCGTCTATCACGCTGTCGATCGGTTTGAGCTTATCCAGCGGCAGTTCGCTGGTGTCGCTGCAGCCGGTGACGATGCCGATCGCATGCTGCCTGCCCCAGGGCACGCCCACGCGCGCGCCGGCCACCGGCTGCATGCCGGGCGGCAGCAGATAGTCGAAGGTGCGGGCGAGGGGGACCGGTAAGGCAACGTGTACGACGGGCATGATCTCATCCAAATTGAAAAAAAGTGGGCATCAGTTTACACGGCGCATCGGCAAATGTACGGTTCCGATTGCGCGCCTCGGCTAATGCTGTATAATTTGCCGCCTTTGGTATAATTCGATACCAAAATTCTATTATCAACCACGTGTGGTGTCTGGCGAAACAGGGCTGGATAGCGACACGGCCTTAACTGAGGTTTCCCATGAAACAAGGTATCCACCCAAAATACGAAGAAGTTACTGCTAACTGCTCTTGCGGTAACGTGATGAAGATCCGCTCCACCGTGGGCCACGATCTGAACCTGGACGTTTGTGGCGCATGCCACCCGTTCTACACTGGCAAGCAGCGTGACGTTGCTACCGGTGGCCGCGTTGACCGCTTCAACAAGCGTTTCAGCGTACCAGGCGCTAAGAAATAAGATTTCTTATCGTCCGATGAAAAAGGCGCCTTGGGCGCCTTTTTTCGTTTCTGCCGCCGGCGTTCGCCGGGCGGTTCTCAATATTCCCAGGTATCGGGATCGACACCCAGTTCGCGCATCAACACTTTTGCGGCTTCCGGGATTTCATCGCTGCGCTCTTTGCGCAGGTCTTCATCGTTCGGCAGCGGCTGGCCGGTAAAGGCATGCAGAAACGCTTCGCACAGCAGTTCGCTGTTGGTGGCGTGGCGCAGGTTGTTCACCTGGCGACGGGTCCGTTCGTCGGTGAGGATTTTCAGGACCTTCAGCGGAATGGATACCGTGATCTTTTTGACTTGCTCGCTTTTTTTACCGTGTTCAGCGTAAGGGCTGACATACTCGCCGTTCCACTCAGCCATGGGACACCTTAACTTTGTCAGAAAAATTACAAAATTCTAAAAACCGGCCAATTATGCCCGATCTTCACTGTTCTCACTAAATAAATGTCAATTTTACGCGACCAGGGTCACTGAATGCCCCGCTTCGGTCAGGCATTGCCGTTTAACATCTTATCGTCATGTCATATCGGCATAATTTTAGCGGGTATTGTGTCATTGCTCAATCTATACGCAAAGAAGTTTAGATGTCCAGATGTATTGACGTCTATCAATCCTGCGATTACTCTTTAGGCCTCATTCACCGAACCGAGAGCCGAGCGAGACCATGACGCGTAAACCAGCCACGATTGCCGTACGCAGCGGCCTGAACGATGACGAACAGTACGGCTGCGTCGTCCCGCCGATTCATCTGTCCAGCACCTATAACTTTACCGACTTCAACCAACCCCGAGCCCATGACTACTCGCGCCGCGGCAACCCGACGCGCGACGTGGTGCAACGTGCGTTGGCGGAGCTGGAAGGCGGCGCCGGCGCGGTGATGACCGGCAGCGGGATGTCGGCGATCCATCTGGTGACCACTGTGCTGCTGAAGCCCGGCGATCTGCTGGTGGCGCCGCACGACTGCTACGGCGGCAGCTATCGGTTGTTCGACAGCCTGAGCAAGCGCGGCGCCTATCGCGTGCTGTTCGTCGATCAGGGTAATGAAGCCGCCCTGCAGCAGGCGCTGGCGCAAAAGCCGAAGCTGGTGCTGATTGAAAGCCCCAGCAATCCGCTGCTGCGGGTGGTGGATATCGCGGCGATCTGCGCCGCCGCGCACGCGGCGGGCGCGTTGACGGTGGTGGACAACACCTTCCTCAGCCCGGCCCTGCAACAGCCGATCGAACTCGGTGCCGATCTGGTGGTCCATTCTTGCACCAAATACCTGAATGGGCATTCAGACGTGGTGGCCGGCGCGGTGATTGCCAAAGATCCCGAGCTGGCGGTCGAATTGGCTTGGTGGGCGAACAATATCGGTGTAACCGGCGGTGCGTTCGACAGCTATCTGCTGCTGCGCGGCATGCGCACGCTGTCGCCGCGCATCAAGGCGGCGCAGCAAAACGCCGAAGCGATTGTCGGTTATTTACAGCAGCAACCGCTGGTGAAAAAGCTGTATCATCCCTCCCTGCCGGAAAATCCGGGGCATGAGATCGCCCGCCGGCAGCAGCGTGGTTTCGGCGCGATGCTGAGTTTTGAACTGGACGGCGATGAAGCGGTGCTGCGCCGTTTTCTCTCTGCCCTTGAGCTGTTTACTCTGGCAGAATCGCTGGGCGGCGTAGAAAGCCTGATCTCGCATGCAGCGACCATGACCCACGCCGGCATGGCGGCGGAGGCGCGGGCAGCGGCCGGCATCTCCGAGAGCCTGCTGCGCATTTCCGTGGGTATTGAAGACAGTGAAGATTTGATTGCCGATCTGGAACGCGCTTTCCAGGCGGCGGCAACGAGGTAAGCATGAATGCAATTGCTGTAGCAGGGCCGGTGAGCGGGCGTCAACTGCACAAGTTTGGCGGCAGCAGTCTGGCGGATGTGAAGTGTTATCTGCGTGTGGCCGGGATTATGGCGGAATACAGCCAGCCGGGCGACATGATGGTGGTATCGGCCGCCGGCAGTACCACCAACCAGTTGATCAACTGGCTGAAGCTCAGCCAGAGCGATCGCCTGTCTGCGCACCAGGTGCAGCAGACGTTGCGTCGTTATCACAGCGATCTTATCAGCGGCCTGTTGCCGCCGGAAAGCGCCGAGCCGCTGATCGCCGAGTTCATTCAGGATCTGGAACGTCTGGCGGTGCTGCTGGACGGTAAAGCTGACGAGGTGTGCTATGCCGAAGTGGTCGGGCACGGCGAGATCTGGTCGGCGCGCCTGATGGCGGCGGTGCTCAACCACCTGGATATGCAGGCGGCCTGGCTGGATGCGCGTGATTTCCTGCGCGCCGAACGCGCCGCGCAGCCGCAGGTGGATGAAGGCCGTTCTTATCCGCTGCTGCAGCAATTGTTGGCTCAACATCCGGGCAAGCGCCTGGTGGTGACCGGCTTCATTTCGCGCAACGACGCCGGGGAAACCGTGCTGTTGGGGCGCAATGGCAGTGATTACTCTGCCACTCAGGTCGGCGCGTTGGCCGGCGCTGCGCGCGTCACCATCTGGAGCGACGTGGCCGGGGTTTACAGCGCCGATCCGCGCAAGGTGAAAGACGCCTGCCTGCTGCCGCTGCTGCGTCTGGACGAAGCCAGCGAGCTGGCGCGTCTGGCTGCGCCGGTGTTGCACACCCGTACCCTGCAGCCGGTCTCCGGCAGCGATATCGATCTTCAGCTGCGCTGCAGCTACCAGCCGGAGCAGGGCTCGACGCGCATCGAGCGCGTATTGGCGTCCGGCACCGGCGCCAAGATTGTCACCAGCCACGATGACGTGTGCCTGATTGAGCTGCACGTCGCCGCTCAGCATGACTTCAAACTGGCGCAGAAAGAGTTGGATCTGGTGCTCAAACGCGCGCAGATCAAACCGCTGGCGGTGGGCATCCATCCTGACCGCAATCGGGTGCAGCTGTGCTACACCTCCGAGGTGGTCAACAGCGCACTGGCGATCCTGCAGGCCTCGGCGCTGCCGGGTGAACTGCATCTGCGTGAAGGGTTGGCGCTGGTGGCGATGGTCGGCGCCGGGGTATGCAAGAACCCGCTGCACAGCCACCGTTTCTATCAGCAACTGAAAGATCAGCCGGTCGAATTTATCTGGCAGGCGGAAGATGGCATCAGCCTGGTGGCGGTATTGCGCCAGGGGCCGACCGCGCTGCTGATTCAGGGGCTGCACCAAAGCCTGTTCCGCGCCGAGAAGCGCATCGGTCTGGTGCTGTTCGGCAAGGGCAACATCGGGTCGCGCTGGCTGGAGCTGTTCGCTCGTGAGCAGACCAATATCTCCGCGCGCAGCGGCTTCGAATTTATCCTGGCGGGGGTGGTGGACAGCCGCCGCAGCCTGCTGAACTATGACGGGCTGGACGCCAGCCGCGCGCTGGCATTCTTTGAGGACGAAGCGCAGGAGCTGGATGAAGAATCGCTGTTCCTGTGGATGCGCGCGCACCCGTTCGACGATTTGGTGGTGCTCGACGTGACCGCCAGCGAAGAGCTGGCCGGGCAGTATCTGGATTTCGCCAGCTACGGTTTCCACGTGATCAGCGCCAACAAGTTGGCGGGGGCCTCGTGCAGCGACAGCTATCGCCAAATACGCGACGCCTTCGCCAAAACCGGCCGCCACTGGCTGTATAACGCTACCGTCGGTGCCGGCCTGCCGGTCAACCACACGGTGCGCGATCTGCGCGACAGCGGCGACAGCATTCTGGCGATCAGCGGCATCTTCTCCGGCACGCTTTCCTGGCTGTTCCTGCAATATGACGGCACGGTGCCGTTCACCGAGCTGGTGGATCAGGCCTGGCAGCAGGGGCTGACCGAACCGGATCCGCGGGTCGATCTCTCCGGCCAGGACGTGATGCGCAAGCTGGTGATCCTGGCGCGCGAGGCGGGCTACGACATCGAACCGAACCAGGTGCGGGTCGAGTCGCTGGTGCCGGCGGGCTGCGAGCTGGGCTCCGTCGATCAGTTCTTCGAGAACGGTGAGGCGCTGAATCAGCAGATGCAGCAGCGCTTTGAGGCCGCCAGCGAAATGGGCCTGGTGCTGCGCCACGTGGCGCGTTTCGACGCCAACGGCAAGGCGCGGGTCGGTGTGGAGGCGGTGCGCCCTGAGCACCCGCTGGCCTCGCTGCTGCCGTGCGACAACGTGTTTGCCATCGAAAGCCGCTGGTATCGCGATAATCCGCTGGTGATCCGCGGGCCGGGCGCCGGCCGCGATGTGACCGCCGGCGCTATCCAGTCAGACCTTAACCGTTTGGCGCAGCTGCTTTAATCCTCTGCGGGCGCGGGCTCACCGCGCCCCTTTGCTTTTCCTGCCATACTTATCTTTGCCGCGATCATGAAATTCCCTCGTTGAGCGGGTGAGGATTAATCATCTTATTCCCCTCATTTTCCTGTTGACTCTTTAGCCAACATGCGGCATTTTCTATCTAGACGTCTAAACGTATAGACGCTCATCAAGATGAAATAAAAACAGTGATCGATAAAGAGGTGAGCAGGGTATGAGTTTTTTCCACGCAAACCAGCGGGAAGCGCTGAATCAGAGTCTGGCGGAGTTGAACGGCCAGATTAACGTATCATTCGAGTTCTTCCCGCCACGCACCAGCGAGATGGAAGAGACCCTGTGGCAGTCGATCGATCGTCTGAGCATCCTCAAACCTAAATTCGTTTCCGTCACCTACGGCGCCAATTCCGGCGAGCGCGATCGCACCCACAGCATCATCAAGGGGATCAAGGAGCGCACCGGCCTGGAGGCGGCGCCGCACCTGACCTGCATCGACGCCAGCCCGGCGCAGCTGCGCGACATTGCGACCGATTACTGGAACAGCGGCATTCGTCACATCGTGGCGCTGCGCGGCGATCTGCCGCCGGGCGGCGGCAAGCCGGACATGTACGCGACCGATCTGGTGGCGTTGCTGAAAGACGTGGGTGACTTCGACATTTCCGTCGCCGCCTACCCGGAAGTGCACCCGGAGGCGAAAAGCGCCCAGGCCGATTTGATTAACCTGAAACGCAAGATCGATGCCGGCGCCAATCGCGCCATTACCCAGTTCTTCTTCGACGTTGAGAGCTACCTGCGCTTCCGCGACCGCTGCGTTGCCGCCGGTATCGACGTGGAAATCGTGCCGGGCATTCTGCCGGTGTCCAACTTCAAGCAGCTGCAGCGCTTCGCCACCATGACCAACGTGCGGGTGCCAAGCTGGATGACCAGCATGTTCGAAGGGCTGGACGACGATGCGGAGACCCGTAAAATGGTCGGCGCCAACATCGCCATGGACATGGTGAAGATCCTCAGCCGCGAAGGGGTGAAAGATTTCCACTTCTATACGCTGAACCGTGCAGAGATGAGCTACGCGATCTGCCACACGCTGGGCGTGCGCCCGGTGGCCGCCGCCTGACAGGCTTCCCCCACAAAAAAAGGGCGCCGCTTTACTGCGGCGCCCTTTTTTTGTGGGGGAAAGGCATAAAAAAACGGCCCCGATAAACGGGGCCGCGATGAGGCTCACTAGCCGGTGTTGCGCATCCCGGCGGCGACGCCGGCGATGGTGACCATCAGCGCCTGCTCCACTCGAGCGTCCGGCTGCTCCTGCTGACGCGAACGGTGCAGCAATTCGGCCTGCAAGACGTTCAGCGGGTCGGTGTAAACGTTGCGCAGCGCGATGGATTCAGCGATCCACGGCAGGTCTTCCATCAGGTGCGCATCGTTGGCGATGGTCAGCACCACCTTGATGTCGCTTTCCAGCTGATCGCGCAGCTGTTGGCCCAGCGGCCACAGTGCTTTATCCACCAGGCGCTGATCGTAGTATTCCGCCAGCCACAGGTCGGCTTTGGCGAACACCATTTCCAGCATGGCGATACGGGTGGAGAAGAACGGCCAGTCGCGACACATCGCTTCCAGCTCCGCCTGTTTGCCGGCTTTCACCGCTTCCTGCAATCCGGCGCCGGCGCCGAGCCAGGCCGGCAGCATCAGGCGGTTCTGCGTCCAGGCGAAGATCCACGGAATGGCGCGCAGGCTCTCTACGCCGCCGTTCGGCTTGCGCTTGGCCGGGCGTGAACCCAGCGGCAGTTTGCCCAGCTCCAGCTCCGGCGTGGCCGCGCGGAAGTAAGGCACAAAGTCCGGGTTTTCACGCACGTAGCCGCGATACATCCGGCAGGAGGTCTCGGACAGGTCGTCCATCAGCGCCCGCCATTCTTTCTTCGGTTCCGGCGGCGGCAGCAGGTTGGCCTCGAGGATCGCGCCGGCATACAGCGCCAGGCTGCTGATGGTGACTTCCGGCAGGCCGAACTTGAAGCGGATCATCTCGCCCTGTTCGGTGACGCGCAGGCCGCCCTTCAGGCTGCCCGGTGGCTGCGACAACAGCGCCGCATGCGCAGGTGCGCCGCCGCGGCCGATGGAGCCGCCGCGGCCGTGGAACAGCGTCAGCGCTACGCCGGCCTTTTCACAGGTTTTGATCAGCGCGTCCTGCGCGCGGTACTGCGCCCAGGAAGCGGCCATCACGCCGGCGTCTTTCGCCGAGTCGGAATAGCCGATCATCACCATCTGTTTGCCCTGGATGAAGCCGCGATACCAGTCGATGTTCAGCAACTGGGTCATCACGTCGTCGGCGTTGTTCAGGTCGTCGAGGGTTTCGAACAGCGGGGCGACCGGCAGCGCGAACGGGCAGCCGGCCTCCTTCAGCAGCAGGTGCACCGCCAACACGTCGGAAGGCGTGCGCGCCATCGAAATCACGTAGGCGGCGATCGAACCCTGCGGCGCTTCGGCGATCACCCGGCAGGTTTCCAGCACTTCCTGCGTATCGGCGCTCGGTTGCCATTTCAGCGGCACCAGCGGGCGTTTGGAGTTCAGTTCGCGGATCAGGAACGCCTGCTTATCGGCTTCCGACCAGCTTTCATAATCGCCCAGCCCCAGATAGCGGGTGAGCTCGGCGATGGCTTCGGTATGGCGGGTGCTTTCCTGGCGCACGTCGATACGCACCAGCGGCACGCCGAAGCAGCGCACGCGGCGCAGGGTATCCAGCAGTTGACCATTGGCGATGATGCCCATGCCGCAGGCCTGCAGCGACTGGTAGCAGGCATACAGCGGCTCCCACAGCTGCTCGTTGTTCACCAGCAGGTCGTGCGGTTTCAGCACGCGCTCGCCCTTCAGGCGACCTTCCAGATAGGCCTGGGAGCTCATCAGCTGGCTGCGCAGCTGCTTCATGATTTCGCGGTACGGTTCCTGCACTTCGTCACCGCCGGCGCGGGCGCGCAGCTCCGGGGTGCACTCGGTCATCGACAGCTCGGAGACCAGTACCTGAATATCGCGGGTAAACAGGTCGCAGGCTTTCCAGCGGCTGAGCAGCAGCACATGGCGGGTAATTTCGGCGGTGACGTTCGGGTTGCCGTCGCGATCGCCGCCCATCCAGGAAGTGAAGCGCACCGGCACCGCTTCTACCGGCAGGCTGTAATCGATGGAGTTTTCCAGCTGTTCGTTGAATTCGCGCAGGAACGCCGGCACGCCTTCCCACAGGCTGTTTTCCACGACGGCAAAACCCCATTTGGCTTCGTCGATCGGAGAAGGGCGGTGTTTGCGAATTTCATCGGTGTGCCACGACTGGGCTACCAGCTGACGCAGGCGGCGCATGATCTTGTTGCGCTCGTAGTCGGCCAGATCGTTGTGATCGAGCTGGCTGAGGCAGGTGTTGACCTCCACCAGCTTGTGGATCAGGGTGCGGCGGGTGATCTCCGTCGGGTGCGCCGTCAGCACCAGCTCGATGGAGAGTTGCGACACCGCGTGCTGCAGCTCTTTGTCGCTGAGCTTTTTGTCTTTGAGGCGGCTGAACAGTTGAGCCAGCGCTTCCGGATTGCTGGCGGCTTCGCCGTTGGGCGAAATGCTGTGGTACTGTTCGGCGACGTTGGTCAGGTTGAGGAACTGGCTGAAGGCGCGCGCCACCGGCAGCAGCTCGTCGTTGGACAGGTTCTGCAGGGTGGAGAGCAGCTCCTGGCGATGCGCTTCGTTGCCGGCGCGTGAGGATTTGGAAAGCTTACGGATGGTCTCAACGCGATCGAGAATATGCTCGCCCAGCGCTTCTTTGATGGTATCGCCGAGCAATTTGCCGAGCATACTGACATTACTGCGCATTGCCGAATATTGTTCGTTCATATAACCCCTGACCCAGTTCTGTATGATTTTTATCTTGTAAATAAATTTCACGCGTCAGGCGCAGACCGCCTGCCTGATCACATCGCGTTCCTGTCCAATCGTCAATTGACACTATTTTTAGCAAAAAAACATCAAAATCGGCGCATTTTCTGAAATTTAATTACGCCGCGTGGGTTATCAGCGTGGCTTATTTCGCTGCCTTCTACTTATTTTGAGTTAGGGGAAGCATAAAGCATTTCCCCTGCTAAATGTCTGGTTTATTGCTGGCAAAAGTGATTGATCAGCTGGCCCAACAGTTTGCGCGTCGGTTCGATAAACGCGGTGTCGATGTATTCGTCCGGCTGGTGGGCCTGATCGATGGAACCGGGGCCGAGCACCAACGTCGGGCAGACCTGCTGAACGAACGGCGCTTCGGTGCAGTAGTTGACCACCTGCGTGCGGGTGCCCAGCAGTTCCTCGATCACTGCCACCATGCGGTGGTCGGTCGGGCATTCGTAGCCCGGTACCGACGCGTGCAGCTCTTCGATGGTCAGGCGGCCCGGCCAGCGTTGGCTCACCGGCTCCAATGCCTGATGCATCAGTTCGTTGATGTTGTCGAGCGTCATGCCGGGCAGCGGGCGGATATCCAGGTGCAGCTCGCAGCAGGCGCAGATGCGGTTGGCCGCGTCGCCGCCGCTGATATGGCCGAAGTTCATGGTGGGATAAGGCACGGCGAACGCCGGGTTGTTGTAGCGCTCCTGCAGGGTTTTGCGCAGCTCCATCAGGCGGCCGATGGATTCGTGCATCAGATCGATGGCGTTGACGCCGCGTGCCGGATCGCTGGAGTGGCCGGACTGGCCGACGATGCGAATGGCGTTGGCCATGTGGCCCTTGTGTGCGCGCACCGGCTGCAGCGAGGTCGGCTCACCGATGATGGCGAAATCTGGACGAATGGCGGTAGAGGCGGCGAAGTAACGCGCGCCGGCCATCGTCGTTTCTTCATCTGCGGTGGCTAAAATGTACAGCGGCTTGGTCAATTTGCTCGCGTCGATATCGCGCACCGCATCCAGAATAAAGGCGAAGAAGCCTTTCATGTCGGCGGTGCCTAGCCCGTAGAGCTTGTTGTCGTGCTCGGTCAGGGTGAAGGGATCGCGCGTCCAGCGGCCTTCGTCGTAAGGCACCGTATCGGTGTGGCCGGCCAGCAACAGGCCACCGCTGCCTTCGCCGATGCTGGCCAGCAGGTTGAATTTGTGGCGCGACTCCGGCACCGGCTGTACGTCGACGCGAAAGCCCAGGTCGGCAAACCATCCGGCCAGCAAGTTGATTAACGCCTCATTGCTCTGATCGAGGCCGGCATCGGTGGCGCTGATTGACTTCGTTGCGATCAACGCCCGGTACAGCTCAATAAATGGAGGTAATTTCATCTTCACTGTTGACAGCCTTTGGTTAGGATAGTATCAATATTCATGCATTTATTTTGAATAAAAATACAGTAAGCCGACGCGTAAGGGAACCCGATACCCGGATGTTTATAAAAGCATCAACGCCTGGCTCCGTGGGTGAACGGCGCAACAACGCTGGCTAGCCCTGTTACCTGGGTCGCAAGCGACCGCACGTCAGTTTAGAAGGTGAAAGGCCACATGTTGAATACGCTGATCGTTGGTGCCAGCGGTTACGCCGGAGCGGAGCTCACGGCTTACCTGAATCGCCACCCACACATGAACATAACCGCTTTAGCGGTTTCAGCGCAAAGTGCAGATGCAGGAAAGTTGCTTTCCGATCTCCATCCCCAGTTGAAAGGCATCGTTGATCTGCCGCTGCAACCGTTGACCGACGTTGCCAAGGCGGCGCAGGGCATCGACGTGGTGTTCCTCGCCACCGCCCATGAAGTCAGCCACGATATCGCACCGGCCTTCCTGGCGGCGGGCTGCGTGGTGTTCGATCTGTCCGGCGCCTTTCGCGTGCAGGACGCCGGTTTTTATAGCCAGTACTACGGTTTCGAGCATCAGCATGGCGCCCTGCTGGAGCAGGCGGTGTACGGCCTGGCGGAGTGGCAGAGCGACAAGATCAAACAGGCGCAGCTGATTGCCGTGCCGGGCTGTTACCCGACGGCGGCGCAGCTGGCGCTGAAACCGTTAATCGAAAAACAGCTGCTGAACCTCGACCAGTGGCCGGTGATCAACGCCACCAGCGGCGTTAGCGGCGCCGGTCGCAAGGCCAGCATGACCACCAGCTTCTGCGAAGTGAGCCTGCAGCCGTACGGTATTTTCACTCACCGGCACCAGCCGGAGATCGCCGCGCACCTGGGCGTGCCGGTTATCTTTACGCCGCACCTGGGCAACTTCCCGCGCGGCATCCTTGAAACCATCACCTGCCGCCTGAAAGCCGGCGTGACCGCGCAGGACGTCGCGGCCGCCTATCATGCCGCCTATGACGACAAGCCGCTGGTGCGGTTGTACGACCAGGGCGTGCCGGCGCTGAAAGCGGTGGTGGGGTTGCCGTTCTGCGATATCGGTTTTGCGGTGCAGGGCGAGCATCTGATCGCCGTCGCGGTGGAAGACAACCTGCTGAAAGGCGCGGCGGCGCAGGCGGTGCAATGCCTGAATATCCGTTTCGGCTTCCCGGAAACCCAGTCACTCCTTTAAACCAGCGTGAGTAAACAGCAATGAACCCGTTAATTATCAAGTTAGGTGGCGTGTTATTAGACAGTGAAGAAGCGCTGGAGCGTCTGTTTACCGCGCTGGACAGCTACCGCCAGCAGCATCAGCGTCCGCTGGTGATCGTGCACGGCGGCGGCTGCGTGGTGGACGAACTGATGAAGCAGCTTGCTTTGCCGGTGGTGAAAAAGAACGGCCTGCGGGTCACGCCGGCCGATCAGATCGACATCATCACTGGGGCGCTGGCCGGCACCGCCAACAAAACGCTGCTGGCGTGGGCGATTAAACACCAAATCAACGCCGTCGGCCTGAGCCTGGCGGACGGCGGCAGCGCGGTCGTGACCCCGCTCGATCCGGCATTGGGCCACGTCGGCAACGCGCAGCCCGGTTCGCCCGCGCTGCTCAATACCCTGCTGGGCGCCGGCTACCTGCCGGTTATCAGCTCCATCGGCATCACCGCCGAAGGGCAGTTAATGAACGTGAACGCCGATCAGGCGGCGACGGCGCTGGCGGCGACGCTGGGGGCGGACCTGATCCTGCTGTCGGACGTCAGCGGCATCCTCGACGGCAAGGGGCAACGCATTGCGGAAATGACGGCGCAAAAAGCGGAACAACTGATCGCGCAAGGCATCATCACCGATGGTATGGTGGTGAAGGTGAATGCGGCGCTCGACGCCGCCCGCACCCTCGGCCGCCCGGTGGATATCGCCAGCTGGCGCCATGCCGATCAGCTTCCTGCTTTGTTTAACGGCGTGTCGATTGGCACCCGGATCCTCGCTTAATTTTAGAATTAGAAAGGAATAGATCATGCAAAACCAAGGCATCAAAAAAATCGTTCTGGCGTACTCCGGCGGCCTGGATACCTCGGCCATCATTCCATGGCTGAAAGAGAACTACGGCGGCTGTGAAGTGGTGGCGTTCGTGGCGGACATCGGCCAGGAGCGCAGCGATCTGGAAGGCGTGGAGCAAAAAGCCCTGCAGTCCGGTGCCTCTGAATGTCACGTGGTCGATCTGCGTGAAGAATTTATCCGCGATTACGTTTATCCGGTGCTGCAGACCGGCGCCCTGTACGAGGGCAGCTACCTGCTGGGTACCTCGATGGCGCGGCCGATCATCGCCAAGGCGCAGGTCGAGCTGGCGTTGAAAGTGGGCGCCGATGCGCTGTGCCACGGCGCGACCGGCAAAGGCAACGACCAGGTGCGTTTCGAGACCACCTACACCGCGCTGGCGCCGCAGCTGAAAGTGGTGGCGCCGTGGCGCGAGTGGAACCTGCGTTCCCGTGAAGCGCTGCTGGATTACCTGAAAGAGCGCAACATCCCGACCACCGCGTCGCTGGAAAAAATCTATAGCCGCGATGAGAACGCCTGGCACATCTCCACCGAAGGCGGCGTGCTGGAAAGCCCGTGGAACGCGCCAAACAAGGATTGCTGGGTATGGACCGTCGATCCGCAGGAAGCGCCGGATCAGCCTGAGCAGGTGACCGTTACCGTTGAGAAAGGCCGCGTCGTGGCGGTTAACGGTAAAGCGCTGTCGCCGTACCAGTGCCTGGAAACCCTGAACGCGCTGGGCGCCAAGCACGGCGTCGGCCGGATCGACATCGTGGAAAACCGCCTGGTGGGCATCAAATCCCGCGGCTGTTATGAAACCCCAGGGGGCACCATCATGGTGGCGGCGCTGCGCGCCGTCGAGCAGCTGGTGCTGGATCGCGACAGCTTCAAATGGCGCGAGCAGCTGGGCCTGGAGATGTCCTATGTGGTGTACGACGGCCGTTGGTTCGCGCCGCTGCGCCGCTCGCTGCAGGCCTCTGCCGAAGCATTGGCTGAAGAGGTGAACGGCGAAGTCGTGCTGCAGCTGTACAAAGGTCAGGTGACGGCGACTCAGAAGAAATCCGCCAACAGCCTGTACTCCGAAGAGTTCGCCACCTTCGGCGAAGACGAAGTTTACGATCATAGCCACGCGGGCGGCTTTATCCGCCTGTTCTCTCTGTCTTCACGCATCCGCGCGTTGAACGAGAAAAAGAATAAATAACCGATTGGCGTGACTCTGCAAGGGCGCAGCATGCTGCGCCCTTTCGCATAAAAATTCAGGAGTAAAGGTATGGCACTTTGGGGCGGACGGTTCACTCAGGCGGCGGATCAGCGGTTCAAGCAACTCAACGATTCGCTGCGGTTCGATTATCGCCTGGCGGAGCAAGATATCGTGGGCTCGGTGGCCTGGTCGAAGGCGCTGGTGACCGTTAACGTGTTGACGGCAACGGAGCAACAGCAGCTGGAGCAGGCGCTGAATGCCTTGCTGACGGAAGTCCAGGCCGATCCTTTGGCGATCGTCCAAAGCGATGCCGAAGACATCCACAGCTGGGTGGAGCAGAAGCTGATCGAGAAGGTCGGTGACTTGGGCAAGAAGCTGCACACCGGCCGCAGCCGCAACGATCAGGTCGCGACCGATCTGAAGCTGTGGTGCAAACAGCAGATCGGCGATCTGCATCAGGCGATCGTCCAGCTGCAGCAGGCGCTGGTGGAGACCGCCGAAGCCAATCAGGATGCGGTGATGCCGGGGTATACCCACCTGCAACGCGCGCAGCCGGTGACTTTCGCGCACTGGTGCCTGGCCTATGTCGAGATGCTGGCGCGCGATGAGAGCCGACTGCAGGATACCCTGAAACGGCTGGACGTCAGCCCGCTGGGCAGCGGCGCGCTGGCCGGCACTGCGTATCCTATCGATCGCGAGCAACTGGCCGGCTGGCTGGGCTTCGCCTCGGCGACCCGCAACAGCCTGGACAGCGTATCCGATCGCGATCACGTGCTGGAGTTGCTGTCCAACGCCGCCATCAGCATGGTGCACCTGTCACGCTTCGCCGAAGATATGATCTTCTTCAACAGCGGCGAAGCGGCGTTTGTCGAGCTGTCTGACCGCGTGACCTCCGGCTCTTCGCTGATGCCGCAGAAGAAAAACCCGGACGCGCTGGAGCTGATCCGCGGCAAGTGCGGCCGCGTACAGGGCGCGCTGACCGGCATGATGATGACGCTGAAAGGCCTGCCGCTGGCGTACAACAAAGACATGCAGGAAGACAAAGAAGGGCTGTTCGACGCGCTCGACACCTGGATGGACTGCCTGCAGATGGCGGCGCTGGTGCTGGACGGCATTCAGGTGAAGCGCCCGCGCTGTCAGGAAGCGGCGGAGCAGGGCTATGCCAACGCCACCGAGCTGGCGGATTACCTGGTCGCCAAGGGCGTGCCGTTCCGCGAAGCGCACCATATCGTCGGTGAGGTGGTGGTAGAGGCGATTCGCCAGGGCAAACCGCTGGAAGCGCTGCCGCTGGCGGATTTGCAGCAGTTTAGCGCGACGATTGGCGACGACGTCTATCCGATCCTGGCGTTGCAATCTTGCCTGGACAAACGTGCGGCCAAAGGCGGCGTCGCGCCGCAGCAGGTGGCCGCGGCAATCGCCGCAGCGAAACAGCGTTTAGCTTGAGGACGATAAGGGCGGCCTGGTGCCGCCCTTGCACCTCTACCCCGCCAGGCGTGCGCACAGATAACGGTTCAGGCTCACGCCTTCCTCCATCGCGCCGATCGCCAGCCGGCGATGCTGTTCCGGCGTCATGCGTAACACTAGTTTTCCGCTGAAGTTCTTTTCCGCCAGCGCCTGCGGCGGCGTTTCACCTTGCGCCAGCATGTCGGCGATCGTTTCGCTCACGACTTTTTCGATACCCTCCAGTGCGCCGGTACGCGTGGCGGCTAGCCAGGACAGCGAGGGGAATTCGGCGCACAGCCCGACATATTCACGATCTTCCGCTGACCAGGTGATGCGATAGGTATAGTGTTCATGCTTTTCCATGTTCTTCCTCCATTCTGGCCAGTGCGGCGATGACCTGCTTAACCTGATATGCCTTGGCCGCGCCGTTGTTGCCGCGTTGGATATTGATGCGCGGATCGCCTGGCCAGGGCATGCGATAAACGTGATGGCTGCTACCGTTTATGCGCGGCGGCCCAAACCATCGCACGCAGACTTTCGCTAACTCGGCGAATTTGATGCTGTTCTGCCGCTGTTGCAAATCAGCGATGTCATCCCTGATCTCGTTCATGCCGCCTCCATTTTAGTATCGTTATTGGTATCAATTCAATGCCAAAGCATAAAAAATGAGCGCGGGCGGGCCGTGAGGCAAGCGGAGGGAGGAAATTGTGGAAAGTGCTGCGCAAAAAAACCGGGCCTGAAGGCCCGGTGGATATAAACGGAGAATAAGAGGTTACTCACCCGGACAGCGCTGGCAGCGCTCGATTTCGGCCGTGCCGAGTTTGAGCTTCGCCTGCAGATCGCGCAGCGCGGTGCGCAAGCCTTCTTCGATCACCGGATGATAGAACGGCATGTCCAGCATCTGATCGACGGTCATCTGCTGTTGGTGCGCCCAGGCTAACAGGTGCGCAATGTGTTCGGCGTCGGGGCCGATCATTTCCGCGCCGAGGAAACGGCCGGTGCCTTGCTCGCCGTAGACGTGCAAAATGCCCTTATTGCGCAGCATCACCCGCGAGCGGCCCTGATTCTCAAACGAGACTTTGCCCACTTCAAAGCAGCCGCAGGCGCTGAACTTCTCGCTCAGCTCGCGGAAAGTCGAGCCGACCATGGCGATCTGCGGATCGGAGAACACCACCGAAATCGCGCTGCGGCGCAGACCTGGATTGATCTCCGGGAAGCTGCCGGCGTTGGCGCCGGCGATGCGCGCCTGATCGCTGGCCTCGTGCAACAGCGGCAGCTGGTTGCTGGCGTCGCCGGCGATAAAGATATGCGGCACGCTGGTTTGCATCGTCAGGCGGTCGGCCAGCGGCACGCCTCGAGCGTCGAGCTGCAGGTCGGTGTTTTCGAGACCCAGCCGATCGACGTTGGGGCGGCGGCCGGTGGCGGCCAGCACGTAGTCCACCAGGATCTCCTGCGACTGGCCCTGCAGATCCTGATAGCGGATAAATACGCGGTCGCCTTCGCGCTGCATCATCTCCACTTTCACGTCGGCGTCGAGGTAGAACTCTTCTCCCAACGCCTTCGCAGCGTAATCGCGCACGGCGCTGTCGGTCAGCGGCCCGACGGCGCCGCCGATGCCGAAGACCTTGGTGTCGACGCCGAGGCGGTGCAGCGCTTGCCCCAGCTCCAGCCCGATGACGCCGGGGCCGAATACTGCCACGGACTGCGGCAAGTCATCCCAGTTGAACAGATCGTCGTTGACAATCAGGCGATCGCCCAGTTCGTTCCACGGCGCCGGCCAGCTGGGGCGAGAGCCGGTGGCGATCACGATGCGCTGCGCCACGATGCGCGTATGGTCATCGACCTGCAGCGTGTTGTCGTCGATAAAGCGGGCATAGCCCTGAATTTTGTCGGCGGCCGGGATCTCGTCCACGCCTTCCAGCACGAAGCCGACGAAACGATCGCGTTCGCGTTTGACGCGCGCCATCACCTCGCGTCCGTCGATACGCGTTTTGCCGGTTGGGTGCACGCCAAAGCCCGGCGCACGTTCGATTTGATGCACCGCTTCGGCGGCGGCGATCAATAATTTGGATGGCATGCAGCCAACGCGCGCACAGGTGGTGCCGTAAGGCCCGCCTTCAATCATCACCACGCTGGGGGTAGACAGTTTGGCCGCGCGATAGGCGCCGAGCCCTGCGGTGCCGCCGCCGATGACCGCAACATCAACGTTCAACAGTTTCATATCCGCTCCTGAAAGGTAAAAAAAGGGCGGGCCGTAGCCCGCCAAAGTTCACGTTGGCTTTGTTATTACTTATTAAGCTGACAGGAAAGTTTCCAGATCGTCGCTGCCGCCAATGTGACGGCCGCCGATGAACACCTGCGGCACCGTGGCGCGGCCGCTGACGGCGCGCAGGCTAACGGTGGTGGCGTCTTTGCCCAGGACGATCTCTTCATACTGAATGCCGCGCTCTTGCAGCATCTGTTTGGCTTTGGCGCAGAATGGGCAACCCGGTTTGGTGAACAGGGAGACCGATTCCTGCACTTTGAATTCCGGCGCCAGGTATTTCAGCATGGTGTCGGCGTCGGACACTTCAAACGGGTCGCCCGGCTTGTTCGGCTCGACGAACATTTTCTCGACCACGCCGTTGCGCACCAGCATCGAGTAGCGCCATGAACGAGGGCCAAAGCCCAGGTCCGCTTTCTCGACCAGCATGTTCATGCCTTTGGTGAATTCACCGTTGCCGTCCGGCACGAAGGTGATGTTTTCCGCATGTTGGTCGGCTTTCCAGGCGTTCATCACGAAGGTATCGTTCACGGAGACGCAAAGAATGCTGTCGACGCCGTGCTGCTTGAATACGCTGGACAGTTCGTTGTAGCGAGGCAGGTGGCTCGAAGAACAGGTCGGCGTGAACGCGCCCGGCAGCGAGAAAACAATGACGGTTTTGTTTTTGAACAGGTCATCAGTGGTCACATCAATCCATTGGTCGCCCTGACGGGTGTGGAAAGTAACCTGAGGAACTTTCTTGCCTTCTTGACTGGTAAACATTGATTAACCCCTTAATTAGGAAAAGTAATTTTTAGCATTTAGCGCGATATCGCTTCGTTGGGACACATTATTGTCGCTGGGGCTTGATAGATCTAATCGCTCATTGCTATCTTATCTATCGCCATGAGCTATCATGGAATGGAGGGAAACAATGAATATTCGTGATTTAGAGTATCTGGTCGCCTTGGCCGAGCACCGGCACTTCCGCCGCGCGGCCGATTCATGCCATGTAAGCCAACCCACGCTGAGCGGGCAGATCCGCAAGCTGGAAGACGAGTTGGGCGTCATGCTGCTCGAACGCACCAGCCGCAAGGTACTGTTCACCCAGGCGGGCCTGTTGCTGGTGGAGCAGGCGCGTACCGTGCTGCGCGAAGTGAAAGTGTTGAAGGAGATGGCCAGCCAGCAGGGCGAGGCCATGTCCGGGCCGCTGCACATCGGTCTGATCCCGACCGTGGGGCCTTATCTGCTGCCGCAGATCATCCCGACGCTGCACAAAACCTTCCCGAAACTGGAAATGTACCTGCACGAAGCGCAAACCCACCAACTGCTGGCGCAACTCGACAGCGGCAAGCTGGACTGCGCCATTCTGGCGCTGGTGAAGGAAACCGAGGCGTTTATCGAAGTGCCTCTGTTCGATGAACCGATGAAGCTGGCGGTGTATTCCGATCACCCGTGGGCGCAGCGCGAGCGCGTGGCGATGCCGGATTTGGCGGGAGAAAAGCTGCTGATGCTGGAAGATGGCCACTGCCTGCGCGATCAGGCGATGGGCTTCTGCTTCCAGGCGGGCGCGGACGAGGATACCCACTTCCGCGCCACCAGTCTGGAAACGCTGCGCAATATGGTCGCGGCCGGCAGCGGCATTACCCTGCTGCCGTCCCTGGCGGTGCCGCCGCAGCGCGAGCGCGATGGCGTCTGCTATCTGGATTGCTACAAGCCGGAGCCGAAGCGCACCATCGCGTTGGTGTATCGCCCCGGTTCCCCACTGCGCAGCCGTTATGAGCAGTTGGCCGAAGCGATCCGCGAGCACATGCAGGGCTACATCGACAACGCGTTAAAACAGGCGGTTTAAGCCGTTAAGCGCTGCCACCCGGTAGGCTTCGGCCATGGTCGGATAGTTGAAGGTCGTATTAACGAAATACTCGATAGTATTGCCTTCACCTTTCTGTTCCATGATCGCCTGACCGATGTGGATGATCTCCGCCGCACGTTCGCCGAAGCAGTGGATCCCGAGGATCTGCAGGGTGTCGCGATGGAACAGGATCTTCAGGCTGCCGACGTTCATCCCGGCGATCTGCGCACGCGCCAGATGTTTGAACTGGGCGCGGCCCACTTCATACGGCACCTTCATCGCCGTCAGTTCCTGCTCGGTTTTGCCGACGGAGCTGATTTCCGGAATGGTGTAGATGCCGGTCGGGATATCTTCGATTAAGTGACCGCTGGCTTCACCGGAGGCGATCGCCTGCGCGGCGATGCGGCCCTGATCGTAGGCGGCGGAAGCCAGACTCGGATAGCCGATGACGTCACCGACCGCATAAATGTGCGACAGCGCGGTTTGATACATGCTGTTCACTTTCAGCAGCCCGCGGCTGTCCGACTCCAGGCCGACGTTCTCCAACCCTAACGAATCGGTATTACCGGTACGGCCGTTGGCGTATAGCAGGCAGTCCGCTTTCACCTTCTTGCCGGACTTCAGGTGCACGATCACGCCGTCTTCGGTGCCTTCGATCTTCTCGAACTCTTCGTTGTGGCGGATCACCACCCCGTTGTTCCAGAAGTGGTAAGAGAGCGAATCCGACATCTCCTGATCGAGGAACGCCAGCAGGCGGTCGCGGGTGTTGATCAGATCCACCTTGACGTTCAGGCCGCGGAAGATAGACGCATATTCGCAGCCGATCACCCCGGCGCCGTAAATGATGACGTGGCGCGGCTCATGGCTCAGTTCGAGAATGGAGTCGCTGTCGTAGATGCGTGGGTGATTGAAATCGACGCTGGCCGGATGGTAAGGACGCGAGCCGCAGGCGATCACGATGTGGTCGGCGCGGATGGTGTCCTGGGTACCGTCCATATAGCTGACGCTGACGGTGTTGGCGTCGATGAAGCGCGCGTCACCGGCGAACAGTTTGCACTGATTCCGCTCATAGAACCCTTGGCGCATGCGGGTCTGCTGGCTGATGACGTTATCGGCGTGGCGTAAAATGTCAGGGAAGGTCGCGCTGAGCGTGCGCGAGTTGTTGTAAAGCGGGTTCTGGTTGAATTCGATAATGCGGCTGACGGCGTGGCGGAGGGCTTTGGAAGGGATGGTGCCCCAGTGGGTACATCCGCCGCCTACGTTATTGTACCGTTCGATAACGGCCACGCGGGCGCCCTGTTTCACCAGCCCCATGGCGGCACCTTCACCACCAGGGCCCGAGCCAATCACAATGGCATCAAATTGATAGTGCTGTTGCATGTAGGAGAGACCTGTTTTTTTATACAAGATTACAACGGTATCTTAACATCATAGCGCTGCTCACCCAATCACCATTAGGCTTTTTGAGTCAAAGCACAATCGGCTCAGGGCGGAAGTGTGATAGAGCGCGTTAGTATAAATGCTGTTGCAATAAAATTTGCTATATTGCCGAGTCTAGGGCGTTAGACTGAGAAAATGGAACCTATCCGGATATGCATATGGGCGTCAGAGCACAACAAAAAGAACGGACTCGTCGTTCCCTGATCGAAGCCGCTTTCAGCCAGCTGAGCGCCGAACGCAGCTTCGCCAGCCTGAGCCTGCGGGAAGTTTCACGCGAGGCGGGCATTGCGCCCACGTCGTTTTATCGCCATTTCCGCGATGTGGACGAGCTGGGGCTGACCATGGTGGACGAAAGCGGCCTGATGCTGCGTCAGTTGATGCGCCAGGCGCGCCAACGCATCGCCAAGGGCGGCAGCGTAATCCGCACCTCGGTATCCACCTTTATGGAATTTATCGGCAACAACCCGAACGCCTTCCGCCTGCTGCTGCGTGAGCGCTCTGGCACGTCGGCGGCATTCCGTGCGGCAGTGGCGCGCGAGATCCAGCATTTCATCGCTGAACTGGCGGACTACCTCGAATTGGAAAACCACATGCCGCGCAGTTTTACCGAAGCGCAGGCGGAAGCGATGGTCACCATCGTGTTCAGCGCCGGCGCGGAAGCGCTGGATATCGACGTCGAGCAGCGGCAGCAGCTGGAAGAACGGCTGGTGCTGCAGCTACGGATGATCTCCAAAGGGGCGTATTACTGGTATCGTCGCGAACAAGAAAAAGCTTCTGTGTCCCACGTATAAAAAAGGTAAAAAATGATGGAAAAACCAGGCCGTGAAAATGGCACCTTACTGCTGGCGTTAATTGCCGGCCTTTCGATCAACGGTTCCTTTGCTGCGCTGTTCAGCTCGGTGGTGCCGTTTTCGATCTTCCCGCTGATCGCGTTGGTGCTGGCGGTGTACTGCCTGCATCAGCGTTACCTGAACCGCGCCATGCCGGACGGTATGCCGAAGCTGGCGGCGGCCTGTTTCCTGCTGGGGCTGCTGCTGTACAGCGCCATCGTGCGCGCCGAATATCCGCAGATCGGCTCCAACTTCCTGCCGTCGGTGATCTGCGTGGCGCTGGTGCTGTGGATCGGGATGAAACTGAAGGCGCGCAAGGCGCCGGATGCGCCGACTCAATAATCGTAATGAAACGGGGCGCCATCATGGCGCCCCTGTCGTATCAGCGATGCTTTTCCAGCAACACACCGCATTCCATGTGATGGGTATACGGGAACTGATCGAACAGCGCCAGGCGGCTGACCCGGTGGGTGGCCTGCAGCGTTTCCAGGTTGGCACACAGCGTTTCCGGATTGCATGAAATATACAGAATGCGCGGGTAAGCCTGCACCATCTTCACCGTTTCCTCGTCCAGCCCGCTGCGCGGCGGATCGACGAAAATCGTCTCGCAGTTGTAGCCGCTCAGATCGATGCCTTTCAACCGGTTGAATTCGCGTACTCCGTTCATCGCCTGAGTGAAGTCTTCTGCCGCCATGCGGATGATTTGCACGTTGTCGATATGGTTGGCGGCGATGTTGTACTGCGCCGCCGCCACCGACGGCTTGGCGATCTCGGTCGCCAGCACGCGCTCGAAATTGCGCGCCAGCGCCAGCGAGAAGTTGCCGTTGCCGCAGTACAGCTCCAGCAAATCGCCTTTGGAACCGGCGGTAACCGCCAACGCCCACTCCAGCATCTGCACGTTCATGGCCGCGTTGGGCTGCGTGAAGCTGTTTTCCACCTGACGATAGATCATGTCGCGGCCGGCGACCGGCAGCACTTCGTCAACATAATCCTGGTCGAGCATGATCTTGGTCTTCGACGCCCGGCCGATCAGCTGCAGGTCGAAACCCTGAGCGCGCAGCTCGTCGCGCAGCTGCTCGGCTCGCTGTTGCCAAACGTCATCCAGCTTGCGGTGATACAGCAGCGAAGCGATGATTTTGCCGCTTCGCGTCGACAGATAATCGATCTGGAACAGCTTGTGGCGCAGGATCGGCTCCGGTTTCAGCGCGGCGATCAGGGCGGTCATCAGGCGGTTGATCAGTTCGCTGGCCGCCGGGAACTGGTCGACGCGAATACGCTGCTTGGTCTGTTGATCGAACATGATGTGATACATGTCATCCGCGTCGTGCCAGATGCGGAATTCGGCGCGCATGCGGTAATGGTCGACTGGCGAGCGGAACACTTCCGGCTCGGGCGCCGCGAACGGTGACATCAACATCTTCAGGCGGGCGACTTTCTCCGCCAGTTGGTCATCGTAACGTTCAATAGGCAAATTCTCGGGCGTCATGTGTGTCTTCTCGTCAGGCAAATTTGATCAGCGGGGATTGTAGGGAATCAGCCCATGAAGTCCAGTTTTGTCGCGTTTATTATTTGTAACATTAGTAGCAGTCTAGACATCTATTTTCATTGATCGTAGCATTGCCGTCCGGCCTCAAGCAGCGAGTGAAAAGGGAATCCGGTGTGAATCCGGAGCTGACGCGCAGCGGTAAGGGGAAGTCACGGCGATAGCGTTTCGACGCAGACACTGTCCACTGCAGGATGGGAAGTCATCGCCCGTTGCTGGTCGCGCCCCGCGGCCCGCAAATCCCAAGCCCGAAGACCTGCCGGTGTTACGTCGCAATGTCCGTGGCCGTCGCGAACTACCGGCCATGATCCTGCGGCATCCGCCAATTAAGTTTGGATGCTTTTCTCATGACAATTACAAAAAATATGCTGCTGGCGGTGGTCTCCTCCGTCACGGCTTTTTCTGGATGGGCGCAAGACAACACCACAGCCAAGAATGGCGATAACCTGGTGGTGACCGCCAACCGTTTCCCGCAGCCGGTTTCTTCTGTGCTGGCACCGACTTCCATCGTCACCCGTAACGATATCGATCGCTGGCAGGCCAAAAGCCTGACCGACGTGATGCGCCGTTTGCCGGGCGTGGACGTTGGCCAAAACGGTGGATTGGGACAAAAGAGCTCGCTGTTTATTCGCGGCACCAACTCCAGCCATGTGCTGGTGCTAATTGACGGCATTCGCCTTAATCAGGCGGGCGTCAGCGGTTCTTCCGATCTCAGCCAAATCCCGATTTCGCTGGTGCAGAAAGTCGAATACATTCGCGGCCCGCGCTCGGCGGTGTACGGCTCCGATGCCATCGGCGGCGTGGTCAACATTATTACCACCCGCGAAAAGAACGGCACGACGCTCTCAGCCGGCGTCGGCTCCAACGGCTATCAATCCTATGACGCGTCGACCCAACAACAACTGGGTGACAGCACCGTGGCGACGGTGGCGGGGAATTACACCTATACCAAAGGGTATGACGTGGTGGCTGAAGGTAATACCAGTATTCCTCAGCCCGATCGCGACGGCTTTATGAGCAAATTGCTCTACGGCGCATTGCAGCACCAATTTAACGAGCAAATCAGCGGTTTTGTGCGTGGTTATGGTTACGATAATCGTACAGGCTACGATGGATTCTATTCTTACGATAAAGACTTCAATATTACCGGTCTGCCCGATACCCGTAAGCTGTACAGCCAAACATGGGACACGGGGTTGCGCTATCAGGAAGGGATTTACGCCACGCAGCTAGTGGGGAGTTACAGCCACAGCAAAGACTACAATTACGATCCGCGCAAAGGCCAGTATGCGATCTCCTCCAGTTTGGATGATTCGGAACAGTACAATCTGCAGTGGGGCAACACGTTTAAGGTTGCCCAAGGCACCATTAGTGCGGGCGCAGATTGGCAGGATCAACAAATCAAACCGGGTACCGCGTCCGTCAGCAGCGAGAGAAGCCAGCGCAATACTGGCATCTATCTGACTGGGCAACAGTTGGTGGGACCGGTGATGCTGGAGGCTGCTGCGCGTGGCGACGACAACTCGGAGTTCGGTTGGCACGGCACCTGGCAAACCAGTGCAGCCTGGGAATTCATCGAGGGGTATCGTTTCATTGCCTCTTACGGTACCGCGTTCAAAGCGCCAAACATGAACCAGTTGTTTAGTACCACTTACGGCAACAATAATTTGAAACCGGAAGAAAGCAAGCAATGGGAAGGCGGTTTTGAAGGCTTGACCGGGCCTGTGACCTGGCGTATTTCCGGTTATCGCAATGACATTGATAATCTTATCGACAGCGATCCGGTGAGTTACCGCTATTATAATATCGGTAAGGCGACCATTAAAGGTGTAGAGGCCACGGCTTCTTTTGAAACCGGCCCGCTGACGCATCAGATTGGTTACGATTATGTCGACCCGCGCAATGCTAAAACCAACGAAGTGCTGCTGCGCCGCGCTAAACAGCAGGTGAAATACGAGCTGGATTGGCAACTGTACGACTTTGATTGGGCAGTGACCTATCAATACCTGGGTGAGCGCTACGACAAGGATTATGGCGTTTATCCTAGCCCGACGGTTAAACTCGGCGGCGTGAGCCTGTGGGATCTCGCAGTTTCGTATCCGGTCACATCTCATCTGACAGTTCGTGGTAGAATTGCCAACCTGTTTGATAAAGATTATGAGACGGCCTATGGCTACGCTACTCCAGGAAGAGAATACTACCTCACTGGAAGCTATACCTTCTAACAGCACCGCCACACCTCGCCCGACGGTGCTGGTTTTCGATTCCGGCGTCGGCGGGCTGTCGGTGTATCAGGAGATTCGGCAGTTGCTGCCGGATCTCCACTATATATACGCTTTCGACAACGTGGCGTTCCCCTACGGCGAGAAGTCCGAAGAGTTTATCGTTGAGCGCGTGCTGGAAATTGTCGGCGCGGTACAGCAACGTCATCCTCTGGCGATTGTCGTCATTGCCTGCAACACCGCCAGCACCGTTTCCTTGCCGGCCTTGCGCGAGCGTTTCAGTTTCCCTGTCGTGGGCGTGGTGCCCGCCATCAAACCGGCGGCCCGTCTTACCGTTAATGGCATTGTCGGCCTGTTGGCGACCCGCGGTACCGTACAGCGCAGCTACACCCATGAACTGATTTCCCGTTTTGCTACCGACTGTAAGATTGAACTGCTGGGCTCTTCAGAGCTGGTGGAGCTGGCGGAAGCCAAGCTGCACGGCGAAGCCGTGCCGCTGCCGGTGCTGAAGAAGATCCTGCATCCGTGGCTGAGCATGCGCGAGCCGCCGGATACTGTCGTGCTGGGCTGCACCCATTTCCCTCTATTAGCTGAAGAGTTGATGCAGGTGTTGCCGGAAGGCACCCGGCTGGTGGATTCCGGCGCGGCGATTGCCCGCCGCACCGCCTGGCTCATCTCAACGCAGGAAAATCTGGTCTCGAGCCAGGAAGAGAATCTGGCGTATTGCATGGCGTTAAATGAAGATACTGACGCTTTATTGCCCGTTTTGCAGGGTTATGGCTTTAAATCGTTGAAAAAACTGCCGCTTTAACGGTGTTTTGGTTAAACATTCAACGGTCGGAAAAAATATTGAAAATAGGGGTTGCGGCCTGCCGAGAACTCCCTATAATGCGCCTCCACTGACCGGGAACAACGACTGACAAGCCGCCGGGTCAGCGAGAAGAAAGCGAAATAAACGCTTGACTCTCAGGGCGAAAAGCGTAATATACGCAGCCCGCGCCGATGAGTTTCTCGGCACTGCTCTTTAACAATTTATCAGACAATCTGTGTGGGCACTCCACAAGACGATATCCAGCATCTTCGGATGCAAAAAAATATCAAGTCTTGAAGAGTGACTAACTGAAGTAAAATTCATGCAGTAAATCTTTGAGCATCGCTTCTCGAGTGGAAGCAAATCAAGCTTTTAATTGAAGAGTTTGATCATGGCTCAGATTGAACGCTGGCGGCAGGCTTAACACATGCAAGTCGAGCGGTAGCACAGGGGAGCTTGCTCCCTGGGTGACGAGCGGCGGACGGGTGAGTAATGTCTGGGAAACTGCCTGATGGAGGGGGATAACTACTGGAAACGGTAGCTAATACCGCATAACGTCGCAAGACCAAAGAGGGGGACCTTCGGGCCTCTTGCCATCAGATGTGCCCAGATGGGATTAGCTAGTAGGTGGGGTAATGGCTCACCTAGGCGACGATCCCTAGCTGGTCTGAGAGGATGACCAGCCACACTGGAACTGAGACACGGTCCAGACTCCTACGGGAGGCAGCAGTGGGGAATATTGCACAATGGGCGCAAGCCTGATGCAGCCATGCCGCGTGTGTGAAGAAGGCCTTCGGGTTGTAAAGCACTTTCAGCGAGGAGGAAGGTGGTGAGCTTAATACGTTCATCAATTGACGTTACTCGCAGAAGAAGCACCGGCTAACTCCGTGCCAGCAGCCGCGGTAATACGGAGGGTGCAAGCGTTAATCGGAATTACTGGGCGTAAAGCGCACGCAGGCGGTTTGTTAAGTCAGATGTGAAATCCCCGGGCTCAACCTGGGAACTGCATTTGAAACTGGCAAGCTAGAGTCTCGTAGAGGGGGGTAGAATTCCAGGTGTAGCGGTGAAATGCGTAGAGATCTGGAGGAATACCGGTGGCGAAGGCGGCCCCCTGGACGAAGACTGACGCTCAGGTGCGAAAGCGTGGGGAGCAAACAGGATTAGATACCCTGGTAGTCCACGCTGTAAACGATGTCGATTTGGAGGTTGTGCCCTTGAGGCGTGGCTTCCGGAGCTAACGCGTTAAATCGACCGCCTGGGGAGTACGGCCGCAAGGTTAAAACTCAAATGAATTGACGGGGGCCCGCACAAGCGGTGGAGCATGTGGTTTAATTCGATGCAACGCGAAGAACCTTACCTACTCTTGACATCCAGAGAACTTTCCAGAGATGGATTGGTGCCTTCGGGAACTCTGAGACAGGTGCTGCATGGCTGTCGTCAGCTCGTGTTGTGAAATGTTGGGTTAAGTCCCGCAACGAGCGCAACCCTTATCCTTTGTTGCCAGCGGTTCGGCCGGGAACTCAAAGGAGACTGCCAGTGATAAACTGGAGGAAGGTGGGGATGACGTCAAGTCATCATGGCCCTTACGAGTAGGGCTACACACGTGCTACAATGGCATATACAAAGAGAAGCGACCTCGCGAGAGCAAGCGGACCTCATAAAGTATGTCGTAGTCCGGATTGGAGTCTGCAACTCGACTCCATGAAGTCGGAATCGCTAGTAATCGTAGATCAGAATGCTACGGTGAATACGTTCCCGGGCCTTGTACACACCGCCCGTCACACCATGGGAGTGGGTTGCAAAAGAAGTAGGTAGCTTAACCTTCGGGAGGGCGCTTACCACTTTGTGATTCATGACTGGGGTGAAGTCGTAACAAGGTAACCGTAGGGGAACCTGCGGTTGGATCACCTCCTTACCTAAAGATATTGATTCGAGTGGCGTGCTCACACAGATTGTCTGATAGAAAGTAACGAGCAGAAATACCTTTATAGGCTTGTAGCTCAGGTGGTTAGAGCGCACCCCTGATAAGGGTGAGGTCGGTGGTTCAAGTCCACTCAGGCCTACCACTTCTCAGAAGTGGAAAAGGTACTGCACGTGACTGTATGGGGCTATAGCTCAGCTGGGAGAGCGCCTGCCTTGCACGCAGGAGGTCAGCGGTTCGATCCCGCTTAGCTCCACCATATAGTCCGGTATTTCAATACTTCAGAGTATATTGGCGACAGTATGCTGCGAAGTATTTTGCTCTTTAACAATCTGGAACAAGCTGAAAATTGAAACATGACGGCTGAAATTTATCCCTCCGTAGATGTACTGGGATGAAGAGTAACCTGTCATAGAGTCTCTCAAATGTTTGCAGCACGAACGATGGAAACATCTTCGGGTTGTGAGGTTAAGTGACTAAGCGTACACGGTGGATGCCTAGGCAGTCAGAGGCGATGAAGGGCGTGCTAATCTGCGAAAAGCGTCGGTAAGGTGATATGAACCGTTATAACCGGCGATACCCGAATGGGGAAACCCAGTGTGTTTCGACACACTATCATGTCATGAATACATAGTGGCATGAGGCGAACCGGGGGAACTGAAACATCTAAGTACCCCGAGGAAAAGAAATCAACCGAGATTCCCCCAGTAGCGGCGAGCGAACGGGGAGGAGCCCAGAACCTGAATCGGCTTGTGTGTTAGTGGAAGCGTCTGGAAAGTCGCGCAGCAAAGGGTGATAGCCCCGTACACTAAAATGCACAGGTCGTGAGTTCGATGAGTAGGGCGGGACACGTGACATCCTGTCTGAATATGGGGGGACCATCCTCCAAGGCTAAATACTCCTGACTGACCGATAGTGAACCAGTACCGTGAGGGAAAGGCGAAAAGAACCCCGGCGAGGGGAGTGAAATAGAACCTGAAACCGTGTACGTACAAGCAGTGGGAGCACCTTCGTGGTGTGACTGCGTACCTTTTGTATAATGGGTCAGCGACTTATATTTTGTAGCAAGGTTAACCGTATAGGGGAGCCGTAGGGAAACCGAGTCTTAACTGGGCGATTAGTTGCAAGGTATAGACCCGAAACCCGGTGATCTAGCCATGGGCAGGTTGAAGGTTGGGTAACACTAACTGGAGGACCGAACCGACTAATGTTGAAAAATTAGCGGATGACTTGTGGCTGGGGGTGAAAGGCCAATCAAACCGGGAGATAGCTGGTTCTCCCCGAAAGCTATTTAGGTAGCGCCTCGTGAACTCATCTTCGGGGGTAGAGCACTGTTTCGGCTAGGGGGCCATCCCGGCTTACCAAACCGATGCAAACTCCGAATACCGAAGAATGTTATCACGGGAGACACACGGCGGGTGCTAACGTCCGTCGTGAAGAGGGAAACAACCCAGACCGCCAGCTAAGGTCCCAAAGTCATGGTTAAGTGGGAAACGATGTGGGAAGGCATAGACAGCCAGGATGTTGGCTTAGAAGCAGCCATCATTTAAAGAAAGCGTAATAGCTCACTGGTCGAGTCGGCCTGCGCGGAAGATGTAACGGGGCTAAACCATGCACCGAAGCTGCGGCAGCGACGCTTAGGCGTTGTTGGGTAGGGGAGCGTTCTGTAAGCCGTTGAAGGTGGCCTGTGAGGGTTGCTGGAGGTATCAGAAGTGCGAATGCTGACATAAGTAACGATAAAGCGGGTGAAAAGCCCGCTCGCCGGAAGACCAAGGGTTCCTGTCCAACGTTAATCGGGGCAGGGTGAGTCGACCCCTAAGGCGAGGCTGAAAAGCGTAGTCGATGGGAAACAGGTTAATATTCCTGTACTTGGTGTTACTGCGAAGGGGGGACGGAGAAGGCTAGGCTAGCCGGGCGACGGTTGTCCCGGTTTAAGCGTGTAGGGGGTGTGACCTGGTAAATCCGGTTGCATACTAACCCTGAGGCGTGATGACGATGCACTACGGTGCAGAAGTAGTTGATGCCCTGCTTCCAGGAAAATCCTCTAAGCATCAGGTAACATTAAATCGTACCCCAAACCGACACAGGTGGTCAGGTAGAGAATACCAAGGCGCTTGAGAGAACTCGGGTGAAGGAACTAGGCAAAATGGTGCCGTAACTTCGGGAGAAGGCACGCTGGCATGTAGGTGAAGTCCCTTGCGGATGGAGCTGAAGCCAGTCGAAGATACCAGCTGGCTGCAACTGTTTAATAAAAACACAGCACTGTGCAAACACGAAAGTGGACGTATACGGTGTGACGCCTGCCCGGTGCTGGAAGGTTAATTGATGGGGTCAGCCGCAAGGCGAAGCTCTTGATCGAAGCCCCAGTAAACGGCGGCCGTAACTATAACGGTCCTAAGGTAGCGAAATTCCTTGTCGGGTAAGTTCCGACCTGCACGAATGGCGTAATGATGGCCAGGCTGTCTCCACCCGAGACTCAGTGAAATTGAACTCGCTGTGAAGATGCAGTGTACCCGCGGCAAGACGGAAAGACCCCGTGAACCTTTACTATAGCTTGACACTGAACATTGAGCCTTGATGTGTAGGATAGGTGGGAGGCTTTGAAGCGTGGACGCCAGTCTGCGTGGAGCCATCCTTGAAATACCACCCTTTAATGTTTGATGTTCTAACTCGGCCCCATAATCTGGGGTGAGGACAGTGTCTGGTGGGTAGTTTGACTGGGGCGGTCTCCTCCCAAAGAGTAACGGAGGAGCACGAAGGTTAGCTAATCACGGTCGGACATCGTGAGGTTAGTGCAAAGGCATAAGCTAGCTTGACTGCGAGAGTGACGGCTCGAGCAGGTACGAAAGTAGGTCTTAGTGATCCGGTGGTTCTGAATGGAAGGGCCATCGCTCAACGGATAAAAGGTACTCCGGGGATAACAGGCTGATACCGCCCAAGAGTTCATATCGACGGCGGTGTTTGGCACCTCGATGTCGGCTCATCACATCCTGGGGCTGAAGTAGGTCCCAAGGGTATGGCTGTTCGCCATTTAAAGTGGTACGCGAGCTGGGTTTAGAACGTCGTGAGACAGTTCGGTCCCTATCTGCCGTGGGCGTTGGAAGATTGAGAGGGGTTGCTCCTAGTACGAGAGGACCGGAGTGAACGCACCACTGGTGTTCGGGTTGTCATGCCAATGGCATTGCCCGGTAGCTAAGTGCGGAAAAGATAAGCGCTGAAAGCATCTAAGCGCGAAACTTGCCTCAAGATGAGTCTTCCCTGGGCCTTTAAGGCCCCTGAAGGAACGTTTAAGACTAAGACGTTGATAGGCTGGGTGTGTAAGTGCAGCGATGCATTGAGCTAACCAGTACTAATGATCCGTGAGGCTTAACCTTACAACACCGAAGGTGTTTTTAGAGAGATTTTCAGCGAAGTTCCGAGATTGGTTCTGATGGCTTCATGGAAGTGAGGCGGTTGGAATGAAACAGAATTTGCCTGGCGGCAATAGCGCGGTGGTCCCACCTGACCCCATGCCGAACTCAGAAGTGAAACGCCGTAGCGCCGATGGTAGTGTGGGGTCTCCCCATGCGAGAGTAGGACACTGCCAGGCATCAAATTAACGTTATCAGTGTGACGACTGGTAATGCGCAAATCGCAAAGCGCGAATTTGCCGGCATCGAGAGATGCAACGTAAAAGAATCGGTGGAGCGGTAGTTCAGTTGGTTAGAATACCTGCCTGTCACGCAGGGGGTCGCGGGTTCGAGCCCCGTCCGTTCCGCCACTTATTTAATTATGCCTGCTTTATTAGCAGGCATAATGTTAAGCGAGATTTAGGGGCGTAGCTCAGTTGGTAGAGCACCGGTCTCCAAAACCGGGTGTCGCGAGTTCGAGTCTCTCCGCCCCTGCCATATTAAGAACCCTTTGCGAAAGCAAAGGGTTTTTTTTACCTATTATCCCTTCCCTTAGTGCATTCCCGCTTTGGAAAAGAGCGCTTTTGACGCTATATGCCGAGGTTTGCCCGATCCTGGCTGCTTCATGTTCTTCCGAGCTTTACCCTGCACGCCTCCGGATTCTCTTATCGTTTTGCATTATCTTCTCTCAGAAGGCGATGGGCGGCTTTTAGCATGATAGACAGTCATTACCACGATGACGGCATTTAAGGCCGCCATAATGCTTTAGGCTGCGATATTTAAAGGTATTTTAAGTAATTGCCGAATCAAAGGTTGTTGATCGCTGTTTTGCAACCAGACGGCATACAGTGGGCGGACAATCGGCGGGATCTCGGTGGCGGCAAGCAACTGCGGATACTCTTTTTCCCACTGGCTGGGCAGGAAAGCGCATCCGCCTGTGGTTTCCAGCAACTGACGCGTCAGGTGTGCCGAGGTGGTCGTGAGTACCGGCACGTTATCACCTTCCAACATGCGGTTTTCCTGTTGGTGGAAGTCGGCCCCCCATTCCAGCTTGATGTACGGCATGGGGGATTGCTTGTCACGACGCGCGGATGAGAACAGGCGTAATGAGAAATTGCCCAGCTGCTGGCTGGCCAGTTCGTCCATCTTTGGCGGCTCAGTGGTGATCAGTAAATCGAGCTGCCTTTCATGCAGTTGTTTTACCAAAGAGTGCCTTAATGCCACCCTGGCTTCGAGCTGCAGCGCCTCGCGTTGTTGATAGAGCGCCTGCAACCAAGGGGTCAGATAGGCCTCCCACAGCGAAGCGGTAGCGCCGATCGACAACTCGGTGTGTTGCAGCGAACGCACGACCTCCTTCTTCGCCAACTGCCAGGTGTTCATCAGGCTTTCGGCATAGGGCAGAAGCCGCTCACCGGCAGGCGTCAGGCGGATATTATTGCGATGACGGGTAAATAAATTTGCGCCCAGCTGGTTTTCTAACTGACGGATGCGGAAACTGACCGCGGACTGCGTTAAGTACAAAGATTCTGCGGCTCTGCCAAAGTGACGCGTTCTACTGACCTCCAAAAAGGTTTTCAGTAATTCGGTATCCACACCTATCTCCAAAAAAATTTGTCGTTAAGATTTAAATGTTTTGTTTTACACGCTGTCAAGCCTATCTAATACTCCGCGCCATAAACAGCACGGCCATAAGAGAATTAGGAGCGTGTCAGATGGCGGATAGCTTCACCACGACCAATCGTTTTTTTGATAATAAACATTACCCTCGCGGGTTCTCCCGTCACGGCGATTTCACCATTAAAGAGGCGCAATTGCTAGAGCGTTTCGGCTACGCGTTTAACGAGCTGGACTCGGGTAAACGCCAGCCAGCGACTGAAGAAGAACAGCTGTTCGTCGCAGTGTGCCGAGGTGAGCGCGAAGCGGCTACCGAGCAGGAAAAAGTATGGGCTAAATATCTGGCGCGCACACGTCGCCCGAAGAAATTCCATACTCTGTCTGGCGGTAAACCGCAGGCTGACGCAGTGGAAGATTACAGCGACAGCGAAGACTAAAGACGATGGGGCCTGCGGGCCCCATTTTCATTCCAGACTACGGTGCAGCTGTAACAACAGACGGTCCATACTGCGATAGCCCAGCGCTTCGCTGAGGTGGCGCCTGTCGATCTCAGTATCTCCCGCCAAATCCGCCAGCGTGCGAGCCACTTTCAGGATGCGCTGCCAGGCGCGTACCGATAGCCCTAACGCGTTTAATGTCGCTTCCAAAAACTCGGCGTCTGCCGGCTGCAACACGCAATCCCGTTCTACTTCGCGGTTGCTCAACAGCGCATTGACTTTACCGGCGCGTTCGAGCTGGCGGGCGCGTGCCAGTCGCACTCTTTCCTGAACCAGCTCACTGCTTTCTCCCTGCGTTTGCCGCTTACTGAGCGTACCCGGCGGCAACAGCGGCACTTCGATAGACAGATCGAAACGGTCGAGAAAAGGCCCTGACAACCGGGCCAGATAGCGCAACACCTGCTGCGGTGAGGCGCGGTTGTGCAACCCCTGATAATGCCCTGTCGGGCTGGGGTTCATTGCCGCGATCAACTGTACTCTGGCAGGGAAACAGACCTTGGCGTTGGCGCGTGAAATCACGATCTCGCCGGATTCCAACGGCTCGCGCAGCGCATCCAGGACCTTACGCTCGAATTCCGGTAGCTCATCCAGAAACAGCACGCCGTTATGCGCCATCGAGATCTCGCCCGGACGCGGCAGTGAGCCGCCGCCGACCAATGCCGCCATCGATGCGCTGTGATGCGGCGCGCGAAACGGCCTCTGGCGCCATGGCAGAGCGCTCAGAACAGGGTGTTGCAAGCTGGCGATCGCCAGGCTTTCCAGCGCCTCAGGCTCCGTCAGCGGCGGCAGTAAGCCCGTCAGTCGGCTGGCCAGCATGGTTTTGCCTGTGCCCGGCGGCCCAATCAGCAGCAGGTTATGCCCGCCGGCGGCGGCGATCTCCAGCGCCCGCTTGGCCTGCTCCTGGCCGATGATGTCGCGCAGATCGGCGTTTTCGTACGCATTGCCGGCTGCGGGGGGTGTGACGGCCACCGGCAGTTCGCCCTGGCCGAGTAAAAAAGCACAGACCTCCAACAGGTGTTGGGCGGTATGGGATTGTGACTGTGCGATCAGGCCGACCTCGGCGGCGTTGTCCGTCGACAGGATCAATTGTCGCCCGGCGTCAGCCGCCGCCAGCGCCGCCGGGATGGCGCCTCTGACCGCACGCAGTGCGCCGGACAGCGCGAGCTCGCCAAGAAACTCGTAGCGTGCCAACGGTGCGAGGGGCAGTTGCTCGGAGGCGGCGAGGATCGCCAGCGCTATCGGCAGATCGTAACGCCCGCCTTCTTTCGGCAGATCGGCCGGTGCCAAATTGACGGTGATGCGCCGGGCGGGAAAGGTGAAACCGTTGTTGATCAGGGCGCTGCGCACCCGATCGCGCGCCTCTTTTACCGTGGTTTCCGGCAGACCGACCAGCGTCAGGCCGGGCAGGCCATTGCTGATATGCACCTCCACCGTCACGGAAGGGGCTTGAACGCCGATGATGGCGCGGCTATAGATTACCGCCAGTGACATATCGCTCTCCTTGCTGAGGGCGGCATGATGCGCGATTTATCCAGGTACCGCGCGGCGTTCTTGGCATTTTTTCCATGAAACTCGCAGCATAATCACTGATTTTCATCGAATTGAACGAGATTGTGCGAACCGCCTCGCAACCTGCGGCAATACCCATTAACAATTCGCTGAAGGCTGCAACACATTAGCGGCCCATACGCATTGCAACCATAGGGTTAACGGGTGTATTTAACAATTGATTAAAAGAAAAATCACTTCTTTAACACACTCCGACCGCCGCCGCAGTCTGCCCGGCAGCCGCTAAACCTCCTGACTTCGTACTCTACGGTAGGGATAACACTATGTTTGGTTGGACCCCGCTGCAACGCAACGCGGCAATTGCCAGTTTTTCAAGCTGGACGCTCGACGCTTTCGATTTTTTCGTGCTGGTATTTTTACTCAGCGACATCGCGCAATCTTTTCACGTCGGTCTGGAACAGGTCACGTTGGCTATTCTGCTCACGCTGGCGGTGCGCCCGATCGGCGCGCTGATCTTCGGGCGTGCGGCGGAAAAATATGGCCGCAAACCGATCCTGATGCTGAATATCGTCTTCTTTTCGGTGTTTGAGCTGCTCTCCGCCGCCGCGCCCTCGTTGACGGTCTTCTTGCTGTTACGAGTGTTGTACGGCGTTGCGATGGGCGGTATCTGGGGTGTGGCGTCGTCATTGGCGATGGAAACCATACCGGACCGCTCGCGCGGCCTGATGTCGGGCATTTTCCAGGCCGGCTATCCGTTCGGTTATCTGCTGGCGGCGGTGGTGTACGGCCTGCTGTTCGAAACGGTCGGCTGGCGCGGCATGTTCGTCATCGGCGCGGCGCCGATCCTGCTGCTGCCGTTTATTTATTATTGCGTGCAGGAGTCGCCGGTGTGGCTGGCGGCACGTGAGCGCAAAGAAAGTACGGCTTTATTGCCGGTGTTGAAGAGCCACTGGAAGCTATGCTGCTATCTGGTGCTGCTGATGGCGGCGTTCAATTTCTTCTCTCACGGCACGCAGGATCTGTATCCGGTGTTTCTGAAAGTTCAGCACGGTTTCGACCCTAAAACCGTCAGTATCATCGCCATTAGCTACAATATCGCGTCAATTATCGGTGGCGTTTTCTTCGGTTCGTTATCGGAAAAAATCGGTCGTAAAAAAGCGATCATTATCGCCGCATTGCTGGCCTTACCGGTGATCCCATTGTGGGCATTTTCCAGCGGTTCGCTAATGTTGGGGATCGGCGCTTTCCTAATGCAATTCATGGTGCAGGGCGCCTGGGGCGTAGTGCCGACCTACCTGACCGAGCTGGTGCCGGCCAACACCCGCGCGGTGCTGCCGGGGTTCGTGTATCAGTTGGGCAACCTGATCGCCTCGGTCAACGCCACACTGCAAGCCACCATCGCCGAGCATCATGGGCATAATTACGGCCTGGCGATGGCGATCGTCGCCGGTACGGTGGCGGTGGCGATCGCCCTGTTGGTGTTCTTCGGCAAGGATACGCGCGGTAAGGCGATCACCGACGCGGTGAAAAATCCGGGCGTGCGCGCCAACGTGTGAAAGAGAAGCGATTCGCATGAGGTATGACCAGATTGCGCCGAATAATAACGCAAAAAAAGTGTTGTCATGTCGCGCGCGGCTGTGGTACCTCTGTAAGCATTAGTTCTGAATGAGCACAGTGAACAAACCCATTATGAAAGCCTTTGCCCAAGTGATTAGCCTAGTCGTGATTAGCGTGGTGGTGATTATTATCCCACCGTGCGGGGCTGCACTTGGACGAAGAAAGGCTTAGCAAACAAGCCGGAATCGCAAGAGAACCCCCGCACCGTCAGGTCCGGGGGTTTTTTATTGGCAAGAGAAAAGTGGAGCAAGGGGCAGAACATGAAAAACAGAACAAAATCCTGCGATTTTCGAAGTAAGGCGGGGAAATAACCATGAATGGCGCTCAGTGGGTAGTTCAAGCGTTGCGTACGCAGGGGGTGGATACCGTATTCGGCTATCCGGGCGGGGCAATCATGCCGGTGTACGATGCGCTGTACGACGGCGGCGTGGAACACCTGCTGTGCCGCCATGAACAGGGCGCCGCTATGGCCGCCATCGGCTACGCCCGCGCCACCGGCAAAGTCGGTGTCTGTATCGCCACTTCCGGCCCCGGCGCCACCAACCTGATCACCGGCCTGGCTGATGCGCTGCTCGATTCCGTTCCCGTTGTCGCCATCACCGGTCAGGTGGGGTCCGCGCTGATCGGCACCGATGCCTTTCAGGAGATCGATGTTCTCGGCCTGTCTCTGGCCTGCACCAAGCACAGCTTCCTGGTGGAATCGCTGGACGCCTTGCCGGGCATCATGGCGGAAGCGTTCGCCATCGCCGCTGGCGGCCGTCCCGGCCCGGTGCTGATCGATATCCCGAAAGACATCCAGCTGGCGCAGGGCGACCTGCATCCGCACCTGATGCCGGTCGATGAAGCGCCGGCGTTCCCGGCGGCGGCGTTGGCAGAGGCGGCCGAGCTGCTGGCGCAGGCGCACAAACCGATGCTGTACGTCGGCGGCGGCGTGGGCATGGCCCAGGCGGTGCCGGCGCTGCGCGAGTTCATCGCCGTGACCCGCATGCCGAACGTCGCCACCCTGAAGGGGCTGGGCGCGCCGGATGCGCAAGATCCGCTGTACCTCGGTATGCTGGGCATGCACGGCACCAAGGCTGCCAACCTGGCGGTGCAGGAGTGCGATCTGCTGATCGCCGTCGGCGCGCGTTTCGATGACCGCGTGACCGGCAGGCTGAACGCCTTCGCGCCGCACGCCAAAGTGATCCACATGGATATCGACCCGGCGGAGATGAGCAAGCTGCGCCAGGCGCATGTCGCCCTGCAAGGCGATTTGAAAACGTTGCTGCCGGCGTTGCAGCGCCCGCTGAACATCGCCGCCTGGCAGCAGCAGGTGATAGCGCTGAAAGCCGAGCACGTCTGCCGCTACGATCACCCCGGCCAGCCGATCTACGCGCCGCTGTTCTTGCGCCAGCTGTCCGCCCGCAAGCCGGCCAACAGCGTGGTGACCACCGACGTCGGCCAGCACCAGATGTGGAGCGCGCAGCACATGACGTTCGAGCGCCCGGAGAATTTCATCACCTCCAGCGGCCTCGGCACCATGGGGTTCGGCGTGCCGGCGGCGGTCGGGGCCCAGATCGCGCGTCCGCAAGATACGGTGATCTGCGTCTCGGGCGATGGTTCCTTCATGATGAACGTGCAGGAACTGGGCACTATCAAGCGCAAACGGCTGCCGCTGAAGATCGTGCTGCTGGACAACCAGCGTCTCGGAATGGTGCGCCAATGGCAGCAGCTGTTCTTCGACGGCCGCTACAGCGAAACCAACCTGTCCGATAACCCCGACTTCCTGATGCTGGCCGCCGCCTTCGGCATTCCCGGCCAGCGCATCAGCCGCAAGGATCAGGTGGAGGGCGCGCTCGAGGCGCTGTTCAACACCGAAGGCCCTTATCTGCTGCAGGTCTCTATCGACGAACTCGAAAACGTCTGGCCGCTGGTGCCGCCGGGCGCCGGTAACGAAACCATGTTGGAGGAAATATCATGATGCAGCATCAACTCTCGATCCAGGCGCGTTTTCGCCCCGAAATGTTAGAGCGCGTATTGCGGGTCGTGCGTCATCGCGGCTTTCAGGTTTGTGCTATGAATATGGTTTCCCCGACCAACGCCGACAGCATCAATATCGAATTGACCGTTGCCAGCCCGCGTCCGGTCGCCCTGTTGTCATCTCAGTTAAGCAAACTGCTGGACGTCTCCTGCGTCGAGATCCAGCAGCCAACATCACAACAAATACGCGCCTGAGGCGCCGAGAAGGATAAATAACAATGACAAAGAAAGCCGATTACATTTGGTTCAATGGTGAGATGGTTCCTTGGGCCGAGGCCAAAGTGCACGTGATGTCGCACGCGCTGCATTACGGCACGTCGGTATTTGAAGGCGTACGCTGCTACGACTCGCATTTGGGGCCGGTGGTATTCCGTCATCGCGAGCATATGCAGCGCCTGCACGACTCGGCGAAAATCTACCGCATGCCGGTTTCGCAAAGCGTTGACGAGCTGATGGAAGCCTGCCGCGCCACGCTGCGCAAGAACAACCTGGTCAGCGCGTACATTCGCCCGCTGGTGTTCGTCGGCGATGTCGGCATGGGCGTCAACCCGCCGGCCGGTTACAAAACGGACGTGATTATCGCGGCGTTTCCTTGGGGCGCTTATCTGGGTGAAGAAGCGCTGGATCAAGGCATCGATGCGATGGTCTCCTCCTGGCACCGCGTCGCACCAAACACGATCCCCACTGCGGCCAAGGCCGGCGGTAACTATCTTTCCTCCCTGCTGGTGGGCAGCGAAGCGCGTCGCCACGGCTATCAGGAAGGCATCGCGCTCGACGTGCACGGCTACATTTCCGAAGGGGCGGGCGAGAACCTGTTTGAAGTGAAAGACGGCGTGATTTACACCCCGCCGTTCACCTCTTCGGCATTGCCGGGCATCACCCGTGACGCGATCATCAAGCTGGCGAAAGACATGGGCTTCGAAGTGCGTGAGCAGGTGCTGTCTCGCGAATCGCTGTACCTGGCCGACGAAGTGTTCATGTCCGGCACTGCGGCGGAGATTACGCCGGTACGCAGCGTGGACGGCATTCAGGTCGGCATCGGCAAATGCGGCCCGGTGACCAAACAGATCCAACAGGCGTTCTTCGGCCTGTTCAACGGCAAGACCGAAGACAAATACGGTTGGCTGGATCCGGTAAACCCGTAACGACAAGGCTCGCCGCGCCGCGTGGCGGACGACAAGACAGACAAGATAAGAATATCCAGGCGGTTCGTTCGCCGCCTGTCATAAATACATTTGGAGTGAAAAGAGCATGCCTAAGTACCGTTCCGCCACCACCACCCATGGCCGCAATATGGCGGGTGCCCGCGCATTGTGGCGCGCGACCGGGATGACCGACGCCGATTTCGGCAAGCCGATCATCGCCGTGGTCAACTCCTTTACCCAGTTCGTGCCGGGCCACGTGCATCTGCGCGATCTGGGCAAACTGGTCGCCGAACAGATCGAAGCCTCCGGCGGCGTGGCCAAAGAGTTCAACACCATCGCGGTGGATGACGGCATCGCCATGGGCCACGGCGGCATGCTCTATTCCTTGCCGTCGCGCGAGCTGATCGCCGACTCGGTCGAATACATGGTGAACGCCCACTGCGCCGACGCGATGGTGTGCATCTCCAACTGCGACAAGATCACCCCGGGCATGCTGATGGCGGCGTTGCGCCTGAACATTCCGGTGATCTTCGTTTCCGGCGGCCCGATGGAAGCTGGCAAAACCAAACTCTCCAACCAGATCATCAAGTTGGATCTGGTAGACGCGATGATCCAGGGCGCGAACCCGAACGTCAGCGACGCCGACAGCGAGCAGATCGAGCGTTCCGCCTGCCCGACCTGCGGCTCCTGCTCCGGCATGTTTACCGCCAACTCGATGAACTGCCTGACCGAAGCGCTGGGCCTGTCGCAGCCGGGCAACGGCTCGCTGCTGGCCACCCACGCCGATCGCAAGGAACTGTTCCTCAACGCCGGCAAGCGCATCGTCGAGCTGACCAAACGCTATTACGAGCAGGATGACGAAAGCGCGCTGCCGCGCAATATCGCCAACAAGGCGGCGTTTGAAAACGCCATGACGCTGGACATCGCCATGGGCGGCTCGACCAACACCGTGCTGCACCTGCTGGCTTCGGCGCAGGAAGGCGAGGTGGACTTCACCATGGAAGACATCGATCGCCTGTCGCGCAAAGTGCCGCACCTGTGCAAGGTGGCGCCGAGCACGCAGAAATATCACATGGAAGACGTGCACCGCGCCGGCGGCGTGATCGGCATCCTCGGCGAGCTGGACCGCGCCGGCTTGCTGAACCGCGAGGTGAACAACGTGTTGGGGCTGACCCTGCCGCAGACGCTGGAAGCTTACGACGTGATGCTGACCCGCGACGAAAGCGTCAAGAAAATGTACTCCGCCGGGCCGGCCGGTATCCGCACCACGCAGGCATTCTCTCAGGATTGCCGCTGGGATTCGCTGGACACCGACCGCAAGGAAGGCTGCATCCGCACCCGTGAGCACGCCTACAGTCAGGACGGCGGGTTGGCGGTACTGTACGGCAACCTGGCGGAAAACGGCTGCATCGTCAAAACTGCCGGCGTGGACAAAGAAATCCTCACCTTCCGCGGCCCGGCCAAAGTGTATGAAAGCCAGGACGACGCGGTAGAAGCGATCCTCGGCGGCAAAGTGGTGGCGGGCGACGTAGTGGTGATTCGCTACGAAGGGCCGAAAGGCGGGCCGGGCATGCAGGAAATGCTTTACCCAACCACCTACCTGAAATCGATGGGGCTGGGCAAGGCGTGTGCGCTGATCACCGACGGGCGTTTCTCCGGCGGCACCTCCGGGTTGTCCATCGGCCACGCTTCGCCGGAAGCGGCCAACGGCGGCCTGATCGCCCTGGTGCAGGACGGCGACATGATCGCGATCGACATTCCTCATCGCGGCATCCAGCTGGATGTCAGCGAGCAGGAGTTGGCGGCGCGGCATGAGGCGGAACTGGCGCGCGGCGACGCGGCCTGGACGCCGAAAAACCGTGAACGTCAGGTATCCTTCGCGCTGCGCGCCTACGCCTCGTTGGCCACCAGCGCCGACAAAGGCGCGGTGCGCGACAAGAGCAAACTGGGGGGATAAGCAGCATGGCGGTCTCTCAACCCCTACCCAGCGCCCCCTGCGGCGCGGAATATCTGCGAGCGGTACTGCGCTCGCCGGTTTACGAGGTGGCGCAAGTCACCCCGTTGCAGGCCATGAGCAAAATCTCTTCGCGCCTCGGCAACACCATTTTGGTGAAGCGCGAAGATCGCCAGCCGGTGCACAGCTTCAAGCTGCGCGGGGCCTATGCGATGATTGCCGGGCTGGACGAAGAGCAGAAGGCGCGCGGCGTCGTGACGGCTTCGGCCGGCAACCACGCGCAGGGCGTCGCCTTCTCCGGTAAACGGCTGGGCATCAAAACGCTGATCGTGATGCCGGTGTCCACCGCGGACATCAAGGTGGATGCGGTGCGCGGCTTCGGCGGCGAAGTGTTGCTGCACGGCGCCAATTTCGACGAGGCCAAAGCGAAGGCAATCGAGCTTTCCCATCAGCAAGGCATGACCTTCGTGCCGCCGTTCGATCACCCGACGGTGATCGCCGGGCAGGGCACGCTGGCGATGGAGCTGTTGCAGCAAGACGCGCATTTGGATCGGGTCTTCGTGCCGGTCGGCGGCGGCGGCTTGGCCGCCGGGGTGGCAGTGCTGATCAAACAGCTGATGCCGCAGATCAAAGTGATCGGCGTCGAAGCGGAAGACTCCGCCTGCCTGCGCGCGGCGCTGGATGCCGGCCATCCGGTGGATCTGGCGCGCGTCGGGCTGTTCGCCGAAGGCGTGGCGGTGAAGCGCATCGGCGACGAAACGTTCCGCCTGTGCCGTGAGTATCTGGACGACGTGATCACCGTGGACAGCGACGCCATCTGCGCGGCGGTCAAAGATCTGTTCGAGGACGTGCGCGCCATTGCCGAACCTTCCGGCGCGCTGGCTTTGGCGGGGCTGAAAAAGTACGTCCAGCAGCACAATATTCAGGGCGAGCGTCTGGCGCACGTGCTGTCCGGCGCCAACCTCAACTTCCACGGGCTGCGCTACGTTTCCGAGCGCTGCGAACTGGGCGAACAGCGCGAAGCGCTGCTGGCGGTGACCATTCCGGAACAGCAGGGCAGCTTCCTCAAGTTCTGCCAACTGCTGGGCGGCCGCTCGGTGACCGAATTCAACTACCGGTACGCCGATGCCGACAACGCCTGCATTTTCGTCGGCGTGCGGCTGACGCGCGGCCACCCCGAACGGCGGGAGATCATCGACGAACTCAACGCCGACGGTTACCAGGTGGTGGATCTGTCGGACGACGAGATGGCCAAGCTGCACGTGCGCTACATGGTGGGCGGGCGTCCGTCGAAGCCGCTGCGCGAACGGCTGTACAGCTTTGAATTTCCGGAGTCGCCGGGCGCGCTGCTGAAGTTCCTGCAAACGCTGGGCACGCACTGGAACATTTCGCTGTTCCACTATCGCAGCCACGGTACCGACTTCGGCCGGGTGCTGGCGGCCTTCGAGCTGGCGCAATCCGAGCCGGAATTCGAGCGGCACCTGCAGGCGTTGGGCTACGATTGCCACGATGAAACCGACAACCCGGCGTTCCGCTTCTTTTTGCAGGGGTGAGTCGGATTGATAAGTAACCGTGACGCATGAGTCAGTTTATGGGTTGTGCGGTTGTGATTTTGTCGTGCATTTTTATACTGCCAAGACTTCTGACGTATAGGGATGCACGACAATGAAAACTGCTTTTTCTACGCCGTTCGGTTCTCCCGAAGACGATTTGACCAACGCCGAGTTTGCCCGCCTGTTGGGCAATACCGGCGTACAAGAATTCTATCGCGATATTAATCTGCAAGCCTTGCAGGACTCGCTGGACTGCAGCCTCGCCTTTCATGGCGTGGGAATTATTTTTTCCGACGGGCAAAACTCATTTTTAGTCCGCCCGACGCAGCACACCGGTTACTCGAACGCTTCGCAGGTTACCCACGTGGTCATCAGCAAAACGGTGGCTCATACCTCGCGCGTTGCCGCGACCAATACGCTGTCGGAAGCGTTGAGCAAACCCAGCGTCAGCAAAGAGCTGGCCTCGGCCGCGCTGTCGTGTGGAACGCTGCTGGTATCGGTCTTTTTACTGGCGTCGGGCAGCGTCGCCGTGCCATTTACCGGCGGTACCAGCTCAGCGGTGGCTTATCTGGGCTATGCCGGCATGGCCGCCAGCGCGTTGCAGTGCGGTAATGGGCTGTACCGCGTCAACAAGCTTTATGACGGGAAAGGCGATGAATTGGCTCAGCTCGATTCAGAGCAGTGGTATATCGCCACCAGTACCGTGCTCGATGTGATCTCGCTGGCCAGCGCCGGGGCTGCCCTGAAGGAAGCGACGATGACCTATCGTGCCATGCGCCGCATTTCGGCGCGCAAGGCGACGGAGTGGCTGAAAAGCATGCCCCGCAGCGAAAGGAAGCGACTGACCGAAAACATCATTCGGGCGGAAAATCCGGGAATTTCCAACAACGTCTTGAAAGAGATGGTGAAGAACGGCCTGTACCCGAAACGCTACCCGACGGAAGCGATCCAAAACGGGCTGCGCCAGCAATTGCACTCGGCGCTCAATAACGCGTTGACGTTTGTCGGCAGCGGCATCAGCGGCACCCTGTCGGCGCCGGTGAATGTGAAAACCACCGGGCAGTATTTTGTGGGCATTATGCAGAAATTGCCGCAGATGGTGAGGTAATGGCGGAGTGGATGATTAAACGCCTGATCGTGCAGGGTCGGGAGATGGAAAGCCAAATCGCGGCGCGCGATCGCGCACTTTTCGCCGGTGTGGATGCGCAGCTCGAGCAGCATTTCATGACGCCGGGCCAGCGGCTGTCGCCGCCGGGCGTCGGCAATGTCATGTTGCTGATGGTGTGCCTGACGCTGGGGCTGGCGGGCGTGATGGGTCTGGTCACGGATGTGGCGGCCGCCTGGAGCGGCAAGACCTCCGCCGCCGTGTTGATGGGCAGCGGCGCGATCGTGGCGGTGTGGATGACGTTGATCCTGTTCCAACTAGTGCAGGGTAAAAACAGCGGGGTGGTATTGTTGCAATATTACCTTGGCATGCTCGGTCTGTGTTGCCTCGGCGCCGCGGCGGCGTGGGCGGCGGGCATGACCGGCATCGCCACCGGCGCCCTGCTGCTGGGGGGCGTGGTTGGCGGTGCGCTGTTCAGTAACCGGGCGGCGTTCTACCTGTATGTCGCCTATTTCCGCACGCGTCGGCGCGTGTTTATCAAACGCCGTTGGCAGAGGGAAGATCTGCGCAACACCCGATAAACCGTCAGAACGGAAAAACTTATGACGCAACCTTTCTCCGGCTTTAGCCAGCAGGGCCTGAATTTCCTGCAGCAGGTGCGGATCGAGAACGATAAGGCCTGGTTCGACGGCAATCGCGACATCTACGATCGCGAGCTGCTGGCGCCGTTTCGCGCGCTGGTGGAGCAACTGGCTCCCGGCATGCTGGCGATCGACCCGCAGTTCGAGACCCGCCCGGCGATCGGCAAAACGCTGTCGCGCATTCATCGCGATACGCGGTTTTCTCACGATAAATCGCGCTACCGCAGCCGCATGTGGCTGACGTTCAAGCGCCCGAGTAAAGACTGGAAAGACGCGCCGGTCTACTTTTTCGAACTGGGGCCGGACATGCTGCGCTATGGGCTCGGCTACTACAGCGCCAACAAGCCGACCATGGATCTGTTCCGCCATACGCTGAGGCAGCGGCCGCAGCCTTTCCTGGAGGTGGCCGCCTGCTGCCGGCCGCCGTTCGAGCTGGTGGGCGAGAGCTACAAGCGCCCGCTGGTGAAGGAACAGGCGGCGGAGATCGCCACCTGGTACAACCGCAAGTCGTTTGCGGTGATGGTGACGGACAGCGAAGTGGAAAAGCTGTTCAACGCCGATCTGGCGCCGCTGCTGGCCGGGGCATTTTTGCAGCTTGAGCCGCTCTACCACTGGTTGATGCAGGTAGAGACGATGAAGCAGATCGATCCGGCGGACCTTTGAAACCCCGCGTCAGCGAGGATGCAGCAACCGCCAAAAGGCGTCGATCAACGGATCGCTGAGGCGCTTTTTCTGAACGCAGACCCCCAGTTCAAACGGTTCGACCATCGAGATGTTATCCAGCTGCGAGATGCGGTTACGTACCGGCTCCGGGCTGTTGTCCACCACCACGCTTGGGATCAGCGCGATGCCGCAGCCCAGGGCCACCATCGACACGATGGCCTCGTGGCCGCCGACGGTAGCGTAAATCAGCGGATTGCTGATGCGATGGCGGCGGAACCACAGCTCGATGCGTTTTCGCGAGGGGCCGTGCTCCGGCAGGATGAACGGGATCTCGGCCCAGTCGGGCTTGTCGGCGAACGCCTGGCTGCGCACCGCACAGGGCAGCGCCGGCGCGATCAGCACTAGCGGAATTTCGCCGATTTTGGTGAACGCCACGCTGGCGGGCAGCGTTTCCGGCCGGCCGGCGATGCCGAGATCGGCCTCGTTGGACTGCACCTTGTCGACCGCGTCGGCGGCGTCGCCGGTGGTCAGCTTGATCTCTACCAGCGGGTGCTGCGCGCGGAAGCGGTCGAGGATCGGCGGCAGGTGGCTGTACGCCGCGGTCACCGAGCAGAACAGCCGCAGTTCGCCGCTCAGCGAAGGGCCGTGCTGGCCGAGCGAGTGCTTCAGCTGCTGATACTGCAGCAGCGTTTGCTGGGCGAATTCTTTCAGCTGTTCGCCGGCGTCGGTGAGCTGCACGGTGCGGTTATCGCGCAGGAACAGCGGCTGCCCGAGGATCTCTTCCAGCCGCTGGATCTGGCGGGAGAGCGTCGACGGGCTGACGTGCATCGCCTTGGCGGTGCGCCCGAAGTGATGGCTTTCGGCCAGATGCAGGAACAGCTTTAAATCACGTAAATCCATATCGATACGCTCGCAGTGAGAGTGTTGCAAAAATTGCAATGTCACGTTCTCAATATATCAATTTAAGCAACGCATTTCCTGTTATACATTGAGTTTAACGAATCTCCGCACAGACAGGGCGGGGAATGAAAATAACAATGCAAGACAACATCAAACCGGAGTACCACCATGGCTAACTATTTCAACACATTGAACCTGCGTCAGCAGTTGGCGCAATTGGGTAAATGCCGCTTTATGGCGCGCGACGAATTTGCTGACGAAGCCGGCTACCTGAAAGGTAAAAAAGTGGTGATTGTCGGCTGTGGCGCCCAGGGTCTGAACCAGGGGCTGAACATGCGCGATTCCGGTCTGGATGTCGCCTATGCCCTGCGCAAAGAAGCGATCGACGAGAAGCGCGCTTCCTGGCGCAAAGCGACCGAAAACGGCTTTAAGGTCGGCACCTACGAAGACCTGATCCCGCAGGCGGATCTGGTGGTCAACCTGACGCCGGACAAGCAGCACTCTTCCGTGGTGCGCGCGGTGCAGCCGCTGATGAAAGACGGCGCGGCGCTGGGTTACTCCCACGGCTTCAACATCGTTGAAGTGGGTGAGCAGGTGCGTAAAGACATCACCGTGGTGATGGTCGCGCCGAAATGCCCGGGCACCGAAGTGCGTGAAGAGTACAAGCGCGGCTTCGGCGTGCCGACCCTGATTGCGGTTCACCCGGAAAACGATCCGAAAGGCGAAGGCATGGCGATCGCCAAGGCCTGGGCGGCGGCGACCGGCGGCCACCGCGCCGGCGTGCTGGAGTCCTCCTTCGTCGCCGAAGTGAAATCCGACCTGATGGGCGAGCAGACCATTCTGTGCGGCATGCTGCAGGCGGGTTCGCTGCTGTGCTTCGACAAGCTGGTTGCTGAGGGCACCGATCCTGCTTACGCCGAGAAACTGATTCAGTTCGGCTGGGAAACCATCACCGAAGCGCTGAAGCAGGGCGGCATCACGCTGATGATGGATCGCCTGTCCAATCCGGCCAAGCTGCGTGCCTATGCGCTGTCCGAACAGCTGAAAACCATCATGGCACAGCTGTTCCAGAAGCACATGGACGACATCATCTCCGGCGCTTTCTCCAGCGGCATGATGGCCGACTGGGCGGAAGACGATGTGAAACTGCTGACCTGGCGCGAAGAGACCGGCAAAACCGCGTTCGAGAATGCGCCGCAGTTTGAAGGCAAGATCGGTGAACAAGAGTACTTCGATCATGGCGTGCTGATGGTGGCGATGGTGAAAGCAGGCGTCGAGCTGGCATTCGAAACCATGGTCGATGCCGGTATCATCGAGGAGTCGGCTTACTACGAGTCACTGCACGAGCTGCCGTTGATCGCCAACACCATTGCGCGTAAGCGTCTGTATGAAATGAACGTGGTCATCTCCGATACCGCGGAGTACGGCAACTACCTGTTCGCCAACGCGGCGGTGCCGTTGCTGAAAGACTTCATGACCACTCTGCAGACGGGCGATTTGGGCAAAGCCGTGGCGGGTACGGCGGTGGACAACGCGCAACTGCGCGACGTGAATGAAGCGGTGCGCAGCCACCCTATCGAAACCGTTGGCCGTAAACTGCGTGGCTACATGACTGACATGAAACGCATCGCCGTCGCGGGCTGATTTTCCGCAAGGCAAAGCACAAAGAGCCGGCAGCGATGCCGGCTTTTTTATGCTTCCGGCGGTGCGATAAGCTGCCGCTCGAGACAGCGCCGGATCGCGTGTTTGGCGTTCGTGACCCCCAGCTTACGCACCGCATTGCCGATGTGAAACTTCACCGTACGGGTTTTGATCCCCAGGATCAGTGCGATCTCGTGGTAGGTTTTGCCCTGGCTGGCCCAATAGAGAATTTCCCCTTCGCGCGGCGAGAGCCGGTCTGTCCGGCTCGCCTCGGCGCTGGCCAAGGCCAGCGCGTGCTGGTGGGTATCGACCAAGACCATCTGCAGGTTGGCCCTTTCGTCTTCCATCAGCTGCCGCAGTTCGGCGTCATCGGCCGCCGTCGCGCTGATCGACAAGATCGCCAGGTTGTTGTCGTGATCGTGCAAAACAAAGCTGCAGCCGTGCACGATGTCGTACTCCCGTGCCTGGCTAAAGATCTTCCGGTAATGCCGATCCTCGGTGGTGATTGGGGTGTCGTGCCACATAAAGGGCGCGCAGCGACTATGGGCGGCGCGCACGACGGGGTCGATGCGTTGATAGCGATTGTCGCTGTAGATGTTCAGCCATTCTTGCGGGTAGCTCGATACCAACAGATGGCGATCGGGATGGTGTTTGTTGAAGGTCAAATAAGCATATTTGAATCTGCCGAAGGCGTGCAGCCGGCTGTCCAGATGCAGTCTTGCGGCGACGGCGTTGGCGAATGCGACGGCCATCGGTAACCTCCCTGTCGTTCGGCGATTCAGCCCGACCTGCACCAAAGTCCAGCTAGTCAGTGCGGCGGATTGAAATTTATACTCGGCTAATAAATTCAAAAAGTCGGCAATGCCAAGACCTGAGCTTAGCAGTTCTGGGTATCAATAAGCCAACGCCAGGGAAATTCTTCAATCATCCTCTCATCAATACGTCTGGGAGCCATTGCGCCGGCGGCGAGGTCACCTCGCCGTCGTCTTATTGGTTGGGCATCGCTGCTGCGGGAATGATGGCGCCGCGATGTTGGATCACCGATGCGGCGAGCAGATGGCCGCGCTGCGCCGCCTGCTGGGCGCTGCCGCCGTTCAGGCGCACCGCCAGGTAACCGGCGCTGAAAGAGTCGCCTGCTGCGGTGGTATCCACCACGCGCTCCGGCGGCAGTGCGATCGCCGGTACCTCAAGCCGCTCTCCCTCCACGCTGAACACCAGGCAGGCCTCTGCGCCGCGTTTGATAACGATCTCGCCGACGCCGAGCGCCTGCGTGCGTGCCACCACCTGTTCAACCGGCTGCGCGCCCCACAGCAACGCTTCGTCATCCAGCGTCAGGAAGGCGATGTCGGTGCAGGCTAGCACCTCACGGTAGGCCTGCTGCGTTTCCTCACGGCTTGGCCACAGGCGCGGACGGTAGTTGTTGTCGAAGATGACCAGACCACCGTTGGCACGGCAGCGGCGCAGCAGCGCCAGCAGCTTCGTGCGGTCGGCAGGCGCGAGGATCGCCAGGCTAATGCCGCTGAGGTACAGGTAATCGAATTGCGCCAATCGGTCGCACAGTGCGTCGGCCTGGGGGCCCGCAAGCCAATACCGGGCGGCGGCGTCGTTGCGCCAGTAGTAAAAGGTGCGTTCGCCGGCGGCGTCGGTTTCGATCACGTACAGGCCCGGCAGTTTGTTGTCCAACTGCTGAATCAACCCGGTTTCGATGTTCTCCTGCCGCCAGGCCAGCAGCATCTCGCCGCTGAAGCTGTCGGTGCCGAGTGCGGTGACGTAATGCACCTGCAGCGTCTGTTCCGGCATTTGGCGGGCAAGGTAGACGGCGGTGTTGAGGGTATCGCCGCCAAAGCCGCGCGTCAGCTGTGCGCCCTGCTGTGACAGCTCGATCATGCATTCGCCGATCACGGCGAGATTTCGGATAGTCATCGTCAATAAGCCCTGGCTAAAGAAGAAGCAACAGCCGCCAGTCTCCACGTAAGGCGGTCAGGGAGTCAATAAATTAAAACAGTGTTTTAATTTTTTATGATCGCGATCGACCAACACCAACAGGGTGAAGAGGAAAGCCTGCGGTAATTCGTGCTTAAAGTTTTACGCGGCGCGGCCGATAAGCTGGGTAAAGAAACAGCGGCAGCGCTCTCACTTCCCCGCCACGGCGATAGTACCGATGATAACCAACCTGATCTCGGGTCTGCTGGCGCCCTGTTTTGCCCTCTATGCCTGCGCCAAATCGCGGCGCTACTGGCGGCAATGCCGGCGCTTGTATACCTTCCAGCCGATTTATCGCACCAGCGGCGCGTTGCTGGCGGTGGAACTGCTGACGGCGGTGTATCACCCAAATGAGCCGGACAAACGGCAATCCCCGGAACAGTATTTTGCCTCGCTCGGCGTCGCCCAGCGTTTGCGGGTGATCCAGGAGCAGTTGGCGCTGTTGCAGCGCTGGCAGGCGTTGTTCATTCGCCACGCGGTGATGGTGTCGGTCAATATCGATGGTATGGCGCTGCAAGCGTTGCAGCGTCATGACGCGTTGCAACGGCAGATCGCCGAGATGCCCTACCTGCGCTTCGAGCTGGTGGAGCAAGCCGCAACGGCGTCAAACCGCCCGTTACAGCAGATCGTCGGCGGCGAACGGTTGTGGCTGGACGATTTCGGCAGCGGGCTGGCCAACTTCTCCGCCGTCGGCGCCTGGCGCTATCAATACATCAAGGTGGCGCGCGAATTGTTCACCTTGCTCAAACAGTCGGAAGAGGGCGTACAGCTGCTCGGCACCCTGATCAAGATGATGAACCAGCACAGCGACGGGGTGATCGTCGAAGGCGTGGAAACCGAACAGGAGTGGCGGCTGGTGCAGCGTTCCGGCGCGTTGGCCGCGCAGGGTTACTATCTTTCCCGCCCGGCGTGCTTTGAAACTTTACACAGCGTACCGACGCTGTTTGCCGCGCCCGGCGCGCCGGCGTGAACTCCGGCCTATCCTCAGCTAGGCTTAAACGGGGCTGCTCATTCCTTTTCCTTTCATTCGGCAGCCCGGTTTATGTGCTGAGGGAGCCCTATGACAAGAACAGGAAAGGTTTTCAGCTGGCTGGGCGGCATTGTGCTGCTGGTGCTCGCCGCGCTGGCGATCTTCATCGCCACCTTCGACTGGAATCGACTCAAGCCTACCATCAACGACAAGGTGTCGGCCGAACTGCGGCGGCCCTTCGCCATCCGCGGCGATCTGGGCGTCGACTGGTCGCGTAACCCTGAGGAGGGCGGCTGGCGCGCCTGGGTGCCCTGGCCGCATATTCACGCCGAAGACGTGTGGTTGGGTAATCCGAAAAACATCCCCGGCGACAGCATGGTGACGCTGCAGCGCGTCGACGCCAGCATCGCACCGCTGGCGCTGCTGAGGAAAGAACTGCTGATCCCGCGCATCTGGCTCAAGCAGCCGAATGCGTCGTTGCAACGCCTGGCCAACGGCGACAACAACTGGACGTTTGACCTGGCCGGCGGCCAGGATCCCAAGCAGCCGCCTTCCGCCTGGTCGTTCACTGTGCACGATATCGTGTTCGACAAGGGACAGATCGCCTTTAAAGACGCCACGCTGAAGGCGGATTTCCGCGCCGTTATCGATCCGCTCGGCAAACCGCTGCCGTTCAGTGAAGTGACCGGCAAACAGAGCGGCGGCAAGGTCGCTACACCCGATTATGTTTTCGGCTGGCAAGTGAAAGGCAAATATAACGGCGAACCGCTGAGCGGCAGCGGCAAGATCGGCGGCATGCTGTCACTGCAGAGCGCCGATCTGCCGTTCCCGCTGCAGGCCGACGTGCGCTCCGGCAGCACCTGGGTGGCGGTGGCGGGCACCTTGTCCGATCCGCTGAACCTCGGCGGCCTGGACGTGCAGCTGAAATTTTCCGGTGAAAGCCTGGGGAATCTCTATGGCCTGACCGGCGTGCTGCTGCCGAACACGCCGCCGTATGCGACCGATGGCCATCTGATTGCCCGCCTGCACCAGCCGGGCGGCGCCGTGTTCGAATATCAGAAATTCGACGGCAAAATCGGCGACAGCGACATTCATGGCGACTTGAAATACGTTGCCGCTAAACCGCGGCCGACGCTGAGTGGCGCGGTGAGCTCCCGGCAGCTGAGGCTGGCGGATCTGGCGCCGCTGATCGGCGCGGATTCCAACGCTGCCAAAGCCGGCCGCGGCGAGAAGAGCCGCCAGCCGGCGGATAAGGTGCTGCCGGTTGAACAGTTCGATACGCAAAGCTGGAGCAAGATGGATGCGGACGTGAAGTTTGCCGCCGCGCGCATCGAGCGCGGCAGCGATTTACCGCTGAGCGATCTGGCCACGCACCTGAAGCTGAACAATGGCGAGTTGCGTCTGGATCCGCTGCGCTTCGGCATGGCGGGCGGCAGCCTGAACGCCGTGGTGCGCCTCGACGGCGGCAAAAAGCCGATGCGCGGCCAGGTAGATATGCACGCGCGCAAACTCCAGCTCAAACAGCTATTGCCTAACGTGGCGGCGATGAAGCGCAGCCTCGGGCAGATGAACGGCGACGCGAGGCTGACGGGCAGCGGTAATTCAGTGGCCGAGCTGCTGGCGACCAGCAACGGCGATCTGCGCCTGCTGATCAATAACGGGGTGATCAGCCGTAGCCTGATGGAGATCCTCGGTCTGAACGTCGGCAACTACCTGGTGGCGCAATTGTTCGGTGACGACGTGGTAGGCATCAACTGCGCGGCGGCGGACGTCGGCATCCGCAGCGGCGTCGCCGCGCCGCGGCTGTTCGTGTTCGACACCGAGAACGCGGTGATCAACATCACCGGTAACACTAACCTCGCCACAGAGCGGCTGGATTTATCCATCGATCCGGAAAGCAAGGGGATGCGCGTGCTGACCCTGCGATCGCCGCTGTACGTGAAAGGCACCTTCAAGCACCCGGACGCCGGGGTGAAAGCCGGGCCGCTGATCGCGCGCGGCGCGGCGGCGGTGGCGTTGGGGGCGGTGCTGACGCCGGCGGCGGCGCTGCTGGCGCTGGTCTCGCCCAGTGAAGGCGGCGAGGAGAACCAGTGCGGGCAGATCCTGCGGGAGATGAAAGGCAAAAAATAATCAGGCGCGCGGCGGTGGCGTAAGCAGCCGGCAGTCGTGATCCTGGATCTCTTCCGCCGAGGCCAGGGTGAACGGCAGCAGGCTGCGCTCGGTCGCCAGCAGCAGGAAATCGCCGTCCGGCAGCGCGGTCATCGCCAGGCCGAAGCTGCCCATGCGCCCGTCGGCGCGCGGCAGGCCGGCAGCCAACAGGCGGAAGGCGCCCTGTTGCTCCAGCTCGGCAGGGGTTACCCGCCGCCCCAGATAGTCATGTCCCAACAGGCCGCCGGGCAGCGGTTGCCATTGCTCGATGAAATCGGGGCCGATCTGCGCCAAGCGCTGTTTTACCGCCGGCAACAGGCAGGAGATATGAATGTGCAGTTGGTTTTGCGTGCGGCCATATTCCGAATTGATGGCCAGTGAAATATCACCGTCGTTGATGGGTTTGCCATAGCGTTCCGCCATCACGTGGCGCGCGCGCCAGGCCTGGGCGAAGAAATTCGGCGTGGCGGCATCCAGCACCGCCGGGCTTTCTATCCCGGTGATTTTGGCGCTGGGCATCAGCAGGTATTGCAGCGGTCCGTTGCGATCTTTAAACACCACGAAGCCGGCCCGCACATCCACCTGCTTGCAGGGCGCCGGGTTGTCATGCGCTTGCTGATTGGGCAGACATTGCTGGCTGACGATGCGCCACAGCGCATCGGGATGGTCGGGCTTCAACCCGTAATAGAGCGCGATGGCGAGAGCCGCCAGCAGCGCAACGCAGACAAATACCCCACGACGCAGAGACATCGGCCGATCCTGTTACCGAGATAAACATCCAGCATAGCCCGGTTTTATGACAGGAAACGAACAACGCGTGCGGCCCCCGCAGTGAGGGGGCCGCAGGGGATCACAGCGACTGGTGGCGGGTTTCTTTCATCAACAGCAGAGCCAGTAGCGTCAACCCGGCCATTGCCGCCAGGTACATGCCGACGTAGAACAGCCCGTAATGGGCCGCCAGCCAGGTGGCGATATAAGGCGCCACGGACGCGCCGAGGATCGACGCGACGTTGTAGGAGAACGACGCGCCGGTATAGCGCACTTCGGTAGGGAACAGCTCCGGCAGCAGCGCGCCCATCGGGCCAAAGGTCAGCCCCATGATGCTCAGGCCGCACAGCAGGAAGCCCATGACCAGCGCCTGGTTGCCGGAGCCCAGCAGGGTCGGGAACAGAAACGCGAAGCCGATCATCAGCAGGGTAATGGCGATCATGGTCTTGCGGCGACCGAACGCGTCCGCCAGCAGGCCGGCGATCGGCACCATCACGCCGAAACCGATCACCGCCACCATCAGCATCCACAGGAAGCTGTTACGGGAGTAGCCGAGGCCCAGCGGCTGCGGCGCGGTGCCGTAGGTCATCGAATACACCGTCATCAGATAAAACAGCGTGTAGGTCGCCAGCATGATGAAGGTGCCGAGGATGGTGGCTTTCAGATGCTTGCTCAGCAGCGTGCCGAGCGGCACTTTTACCTGTTTGCCGGCCTTGGCCGCTTTGGCGAACACCGGCGTTTCATGCAGTGATACCCGCACGTACAGGCCAATCAGCACCAGCGCGGCGGAGAGAATGAACGGCACGCGCCAGCCCCATTCCATAAACTGCTGATCGCTCAGCAGCCAGGAGAGCAGCAGGAAGGTGCCGTTGGCGAAGAAGAAGCCGATCGGGGCGCCCAACTGGGGGAAAGAGCCGTATAGCGCGCGCTTTTTGGCCGGCGCGTTCTCCGTTGCCAACAGGGCGGCGCCGCCCCATTCGCCGCCCAGCCCCAGACCCTGGCCAAAGCGCGCCAGCGCCAGCAGGATAGGGGCGAAGATGCCGATGGTTTCATAGCTCGGCAGCAGGCCGATCAGCACGGTGGAAATCCCCATGGTCAGCAGCGAGGCGACCAGCGTCACCTTGCGCCCCACGCGATCGCCGAAGTGGCCGAACAGCGCAGAGCCGATAGGCCGCGCGACAAAGGCGACGGCGAAGGTGGCCAGCGACTGCAGCGTCGCGGTGGTCGGGTCGCCCTGCGGGAAGAAGATGTGCGGGAACACGATCACCGCGGCGGTGGCATAGATGTAAAAGTCGAAGAACTCGATGGCGGTGCCGACCAGCGAGGCGACGATGACTTTCCCGCGGGAATTCACCGGTGTAGACGCGTCGTCGGCGTCGAGTGGGGGGGCGATGGTGGCTTGCATATCTATTTCTTATTGTTGGAGGGGGTAAAAATCCATCTTAGTGACAGCATTCCGCCTTTTCAACGCTGTAACTCTGGGCTGCGCCGCCGCTAACCGGTTAAAAAGACTAATGTTTTACCGGGCTTCTTTTCTGTAGCGTTAAACGTTGAGAAATGGGTTTCATACAGAGGGAATGGCTGTAAAAACGGGAAAGAAAAGTGAATGGGTAGTTTGTTATGCTGGTTTTCCGAATGTCATGCCGCATGATTTAGAGGGATTGACTGGGTTTTTGCTTATTAACCAGAGGAAAGTGCCGGCGTGTGCGATAACACCGGCACGATTGCGTGGCTTCAGGGGGCCGGTGGCTCGCGTTCCGGCAAGGCTTTGTCGCCTTTGTAGTCGGCGGTAGCGATCCAGGCGGCACAAAACAGCGTCAAACGGGCGAAGAAGTAGAAGAACGCCATCAGCCCGATCACCGAGCCAAAGGCCGCGCCGGAAGGCGATTTCGCCACCTGCGGCAGCGTCATCGTCATCACGAACTTGATCACCTCAAATCCGATGGCGGCGAGCAAGGTACCGCGCAGCAGCGCTTTTTTCTTCGGTTTGTGGCGCGGCAGCATCCAGAAAATCCACAGGAACAGCAGATAGTTGGCGAAAATCGAGATCGACAGCGCGATCGTCGTCAACGCCGGCCGCAGCCATTCGATGCCGTCCAACCCCAGCGCGTTGACGATCGCCGCCTGTGCCGATCCGGCGACCGAGGTCAGCGACAGCGTAATGATGAGCGCGACCACCAGGCCGGTCAGCGAGATGAAGTCGCGGGTGTACTTGAAATAGATTTTCTCCTGATCCTGCGGATTGCGCTCCCAGACGTCACGCGACTGTGCGCGGATCGCCTCGCGCAGGTTGCCCATCCAACTGATGCCGGAATAGAGCGCCAGTGCCAGACCGGTCAACCCCACGGTGGTACGCTGCTGAATGGCGGTGTTGACGGTATTCTTCAGCGTGCTGGCCAGCGTCGGATCGCTGATGCTGCCGACGATCCGGTTGATCAATCGGGCCAGCAGATCCGGGTTGGAGGCCAGCACGAAACCGGCGGCGGCGAATGACACCATCAGGATCGGGATCAGCGAGAGGAATGAAAAATAGGTGATGGCGGCGCCGAACTGGCTACCCAGCCGATCGTTAAAGCGTTCGGCCGCGCGCAGCAGGTGCGCAACGCTCGGCCAGGCTTTGATGCGTTCAATCAGACGTGAAAAACCACCAATGCGGCGGTCGAGGGTCTCATGGCCGGTCTTGATGGCGATAAGCGGCTTCGGCGGCGTGTCTTGTGCGGGCTGGCGGCGTTCCTGGTCTGGTCCTGTAGGCATTACTTCACGATTTCCTTAACGTTAAACGGCATGTATCCGTATTGATTATAGCCAAAGCCTCGCGGCGTTTTGAGCGCCGGGGCGGCAAACGGTCAATTTCCGAGCTTAACGCGTTAGCGCCTGGCATGAAATGCCGACGATGGCGCGATAGGTAAAATTCCTATGAAAAGCCCGTGGCGCCTCGGTTTTTTTCACTTCCCTACCTCCAATTTTTATCTGTTTCGTCGGCGAGAAAGCGTTTACTCATGATGTGGCGTCGCGCTTTACCGACTGCCGCTCCGCTGCAGCCGTAGGGGCTGGAACGGTCTCATCCGTCATCAACAGAAAAACTGGAAGGTCTTATGAAATTGCTTAATCACCCCACCTGCCGTCCGTTTACCGAAGCGGGCAATCTGTCGCAGCTTTCCGCCTACTATGAAGAGGAGAGGCATATCATGTGGATGCTGCTGCGCGCTGCGCCCCGCCCCTGCTTCAACCAGGCGCTGATCGAAGACATCATGACGCTGGCGCAGGCGGCGAAGGAGTCTTCGCTGCGATTCGATTTCTGGGTCACCGGCTCGCTGGTGCCGAACATGTTCAACGTCGGCGGCGATCTGCAGTTCTTCGCCGAAGCGATCAAAAACCGCAGGCGCGAGGCGATGATGGCCTACGCGCGGGCCTGCATCGACTGTGTGCATGCCGCTGCGCGCGGTTTCGACACCGGCGCGGTCAGCATTGCCATGGTTGAAGGTAGCGCGCTGGGCGGTGGCTTTGAAGCGGCGCTGGCGCACCATTTCGTGTTGGCGCAGAACAATGCGCGCATGGGGTTCCCGGAGATCGCGTTCAACCTGTTTCCCGGCATGGGCGGTTACTCGCTGGTGGCGCGCAAGGCGGGCATGCGCTTGGCTGAGGAGCTGATTTGGGGCGGCGAGTCGCACACCGCAGAGTGGTTCGAGAGCCGCGGTCTGGTGGATCAGCTGTTCCAGCCCGGCGATGCCTATATGGCGACGCGCACTTTCATCGATACCATCCGGCCGAAGCTCAACGGCATGCGCGCCATGCTGCGGGCGCGTCAGCGCGTATTGCAACTGACGCGTTCCGAGCTGATGGATATTACCGAGGATTGGGTCCACTCGGCCTTCACCATTGAGGAAAAAGATCGCGCCTACATCGAGCGGCTGGTGATGTTGCAGGATCGCCACACCCTGAACCTGCGTCGTGCCGGCTAACGTTAACGCGCCCGCCTCACGCGGAAGGTGAGCGCGGGCGATAGGACTGCAGCCAATGCTCCAGCTGTTCCGGGAGCATTGGCCGCGCAAACAGAAAGCCCTGCTTTTCGTCCACGCCAACTTCGTCGAGGAACTGATTTTCGCTCTCGGTTTCCACCCCTTCGGCGATCACCCGGAAGGCCAGCGCCTCCGCCGCTGCGACGATCGCGCGTACCAGCGATTGCGATACCGGATTGAAATTCACCCCGCGCACGAAGCTTTTATCCAGCTTGATGGCGTCCAGAGGTATACGCGCCAGCTGCGCCAGTGACGAATAGCCGGTGCCGAAGTCGTCGAGATGCACCTGCGCGCCCAGTTCGCGTAGCCGGGTGATCAGCGCGCGCGCGCGGTTCTCGTCTTCAATCAGACTGCTTTCGGTCAGCTCGAAGTCCAGCAGACAGGGGGCCATGCGATGATGGCGCAGCACCCCGAGCAGGTCGTTGACGATGCCGTCGTCGGCCAACTGCCGGGCGGAGAGGTTGACCGCTACCCGCAGGTTCAATCCCTGTTCTTGCCACTGCGCTGCCTGGCTGGCGGCGGTCTGCAGCACCCATTGGCCCAGCGGGCCGATCAGGCCGGACTCCTCGGCGTAGGAGATGAACTGCAGCGGCGGGATCAGGCCGCGCTCCGGCGAATCCCAGCGCACCAGCGCTTCCACGCTGTGCACTTCGCCGCTGCGCGCGTCGATTTTAGGCTGGTAATACAACACCAGCTGATTTTGCTCCAGCCCTTTACGCAGATTGGTGTCCAGCCACATGTATTCGGCGACGCGTTTGTTCATCTCCGGCGAGAAGACGGTATAGGTGCGTTTGCCGTGCTCCTTGGCGACGTACATGGCGGTATCGGCGCTGCGGATCAGGCTGTCGAGATCGTTGCCGTGCTCCGGGCACAGCGCGATACCGATCGAACAGCCGGTATACACCTCAATCAGGCCGATGCGGAAAGGGGTTTTCAGCCTGTCGATAATGCGCTGCGCCAGCGTTTGCAGGCGCTCGCGATCGGTTTGCGGCGCCAGCACCAGAAATTCGTCGCCGCCGAGGCGGGCGAGCACCTGATCCGGGCTCAGGCAGCCGAGGATCGCCAGCGCGACTTCGACCAGCAGCCGATCGCCGAACATATGACCGTAGGCGTCGTTGACCTTTTTGAAGTTGTCGAGATCGAGGTACACCAGGCCGAAGCTCTCTTCGCTGCGCGTAGCGATGGCGTGGTTGATCTTATCCTGGATGGCGTTACGGTTAGGCAGGCCGGTGATGAGATCGGTGTTGGCCAGCACCCGCAGCCGTTCCTGCGCACGGCGTTCTTCGGTGATGTCGGTGCCGGAGCAGATCAAAAACACCTCGTTCTTGCCGCTGCCGCTGTGCACGAACTTATTGCGGAACAGAAACAGCCGTTCGCCCTTGACCGTCTTTACCCAACGCTCCACCTCATAAGACGATCCGTTGCGGAAGAAGCCGGCGATGTTGCGCCGCGAGGCGGCGGCTTCTTCCGGGCTCATAAACAGCTGGAAAACGTTTTTGCCGATCACTTCGTGTTCGTGCAGCCCGGTGTACTCCTCGCTCAGCCGGTTGAAACGCTGAATGCGGCCGTGCTGATCGACGATCACGATCACCGAGTTGGCTTCGGACACCACCTGCTCGGCAAAGGAGAGGCCGTGCACCAGATCGCGCGCCACGGATGGGGTGTCGCTGAAGGCGGAAGCGGTGCCCGCCCATTCGAGGTTGTTGACGCGGCGCCCGACCAGATGCAGATGCAGCGGTTCGCCGGCCAGCGTAATGGTCAGCTCAAGGCTGGCGGTTACGCCGCTCAGACGGCGAATTTTCGCCGCGTCCATGGCGCTGAGTGCCACCGCGACGTGGGCTTTGCCCTTAACGGCGGACAGCTCCAGGGCATTGCTGTCAAACGCCAGCCGCCAGTGGGGGCTTTGGGTGCCGAAGTGGGCGTTAAGAAGCTCAGGGCCTTGGTCTGCGGGCATGATGATTCCTCAAAAGAGCACGGGCGGCCGGTCGGCGCAGCTCCGGGCAGCCTGTTGGCCCGAAAGCGATCGCCGTACGCATCTGTGCATCATATAACAGGTTTTTGCAGGCGGGACGGGTGATGGAAACTATTATATAAGCAATGATTAGTTTTGCGGTGTAAATGTCGCCCGGCGGCCGCTTGCCTTAAAGTGTAGGAGAACATCGGATCCTATGATGCTTGTACTGACTTCCCCCTGCTATCGGAAAACGGTTGAGGCAAGATTGCCGTGCTGGCGAGTAAATTATAGCGGTGAGGGGAAAGCGGAAAAATAACTCCACCGGGGGGATTTTTGCCGAGAAATTAAAATTTCCATCAAATAAACGCCATCTTCATAGTTTTCTCATAATTGGTGAATAAATCCGAGACGGGTTTTAAAAAGTTTACACACCCTCGCATTACTTGAATTTTATCAGCCTATTATTATCTCCGACGACGAATGAGCCTGTTAACGTACAGCGCTCCTGATGAAGAAAAACTTTTAAGGAAATGATTATGCGTAAATTGACGGCTTTATTTATTGCTTCCACGCTGGCTCTGGGTTCTGCTTCCGCGGCGTTCGCCGCCGATACGGTGGCTGCCCCGGCGGCGGATGCCGCGCCGATGAAAATGATGCATCACAAGGGTGAAGGTAAAGGCGGCCCGTTCGCCGGGTTGAACCTGACCGAGCAGCAGCGCCAGCAGATGCGCGATATCATGAAAGAGTCGCACCAGAAGCGCGGGCCGGGCATGAAAGAAGAACGCCAGGCGCTGCACAATCTGGTCGCTTCCGACAGCTTTGACGAAGCGAAGGCGAAGGCGCAAATTGACGCGATCGGCAAAGCACAATCCGAACGCATGCTGGAACGCGCCAAAGCGGAAAATAAAATGTATAACCTGCTGACGCCTGAGCAGAAAAAACAATACAATGAGAATTATCAGAAACGCGAGCAAAAGATGATGGACCACATGAATAAAATGAAGGAGCAGATGTCCTCCGGTCAGTAATATCCGCTCGCGGTGAGTAAAAAAGGGCCAGGCTATTTGTCTGGCCCTTTTGCTTACCTCACTACACGTCCCGTTAAATAACGGGTTTTCCCTGGTGTTGTGCGCGAGTAAAACAGTCTGTTAACCTTTATTGATATTTTTGAATTGTCGGGTTGTTTCCGTCAAAGCCACTTCGGTGGGCAAGCGCTCCATGGAGCTGGCACCATAGAATCCGTTGACTAAAGGGCAGTGTTGCATAATGTAGGCTGCATCCTCTGGCGTTGCGATAGGGCCGCCATGACACAGAACGATCACCTCTTCGCGCACGCGTTTCGCGGCTTGAGCCCACTCGTTGATCAGGGGAACGCAACCCGCCAGCGTCAGCGCCGTTTCCGCACCGATATTGCCACCGGTGGTCAGCCCCATATGCGGTACGATGATGTCGGCACCGGCCTGCGTCATCGCGATGGCATCTTCTGCGCTGAACACATAAGGTGTGGTCAGCAGATCCTTTTCATGCGCCAGGCGAATCATGTCGACTTCCAGCGCATAACCCATGCCGGTTTCTTCGAGATTGGCGCGGAAGTTGCCGTCGATCAAACCAACCGTCGGAAAATTCTGTACGCCGGAAAAGCCGATCGCCTTGATGTCATTAAGGAATTTATCGAACTGACAGAACGGGTCGGTACCATTGACCCCGGCTAAAACCGGCGTGTGTTTGACGACCGGCAACACCTCTTTTGCCATATCCATAACGATGTCGTTCGCATTACCGTAGGCTAGCAAACCCGCCAGAGAACCTCTGCCCGCCATGCGGTAGCGGCCCGAGTTATAAATGACGATCAGATCGATACCGCCGGCTTCCTCACATTTTGCTGAGAGGCCGGTTCCGGCTCCGCCGCCGATGATCGGCTCGCCACGGGCAATCATTTCTCTGAATTGAGTCAGCAGTTCCTGACGGGTATTTTTAGCCATGTTTAGCTCCAATCAAAAATGAGCGATCTCCCTGAACTGTTGCACGGCGAAGGCGGCAAAGCGGGGATCGTTAATGTTATAAGGGGTCTTGATCAGGCGGCGTTTTTCCGTGACGCGCAATGTAGTTTCCAACGCGTCGGCAAAGGCGGCCAACGCCTCCGGATCCCAAAACGGTTGCCCTGGCGCATCCAGTGCGGAAACGCCGCCCTCGGGTATCAGGAAACGCACATCGCCTTCGCAAGCATTGAGTTTGTCGCCGATCCAACGGCCCATCAGCGCATTCTCTTCCGGCGTAGTGCGCATCAGCATGACTTGGGCATTGTGCTGATAAAACTGGCGCTGAGCGTATCGAGCTGGAACGCTGTCCGGGTGGGAAAAGTTCACCATATCCAGGGCGCCACAGGATATCACGCAGGGAATGCCGGTGCGTGCGAGAGCGCCAAAACGATCCTCGCTGCACGCCAGTACGCCGCCGAACAGGTAGTCACAAACTTCGGTGGTGGTCAGATCCAGCACGCCGTCCAACAAATGGCTATCGATCAGTTTTTCCATCGCTCTGCCGCCGCTGCCGGTGGCATGAAACACCAGGCAATCCAAGCTCTCTTCGAGCGCCGCCGTGGCGGCTTGAATACAGGGGGTGGTCACACCGAACATCGTGAGGCCGACGGCCGGTTTGCTGTCGACGGTCGCTTGAGCGGCGAAGCGAACGGCGCCGGCGATTTGATGCGCTGCGTTGCCCAGCACGGTGCGGGAGATGCGGTTCAATCCGGCAACGTCAGTGACGGAATACATCATGCAGATATCGCTGGCTCCGACATACCCGGAGACGTCACCGGAGGCCATGGTGGAAACCATCAATTTAGGTAAACCGATCGGCAGCTGTTGCATAGCGGGGGTGATCAATGCGGTACCGCCGGAACCGCCTAATCCGAGTATTGCAGCGACGTTACGGCGCGACAGCATGAACCTTTCAAACGCCTGCGCCATAGCGGCAATCGCCTTGCCTCGATCGCCACAAAAGACGGCGCGTTCGCCATCAGGATGGCAGTGAGCGACAGTAGCGGCAGAGATATCGGCCTGGTAGCTGCCGGGTGCTAACGGTTGGGTGGAAAGATCGACGGTCAGCGTGGGTAACCCGGTTTCGGCGATCAGGCTGCGCACATAAGCCAATTCCCGTCCTTTGGTATCCGCTGTGGTTGCAATGTAAATCACTGCCTGATTGTCGTTCATTAGCCTCTTCCTGACGTAGGGTTCAGATGGCCGACACGCTGATTTATAATTTATATTTTAATATGTTAGTAAAAATGAATTCCCTGGTGCTGACTAAGAGAGCTGAGCGTAGTCGGTGAATTCCTCATCATAATGAGACGGTAGTATCATTTATGCAAGTCTAATTCGTATCGAATGAGATGAAAGTCTCATTTTCGGCGTGAGGGAAAGCGAGCCCTGCGTACGCTGCATGGCGTAATAGCTGACAAGTTTGTTACAGTGGACTTTATTCGCCAAGTCTATGTTAGACGGGCGTAGAGAAAGAAGAGGTTGCTGTGCCATTAATCGTATCTACCCGCTTGACTCATATCCGGGCCAGAACTCGTAAGCTGTTGCTTGACAGCGCGATGGAATTGTTCGATGGCGGTGCCTTTCCTTCGATAACGGAGTTGGCTCAACATGCGCAAGTTTCGCGTGCGACAGCTTACCGTTACTTCCCTACGCAAAGCGATTTGATCACCGCCGTTGTGGCTGAAAGTCTGGGGCCCATTTTGGAGTGGCAGCCGAAAGACGACAGCGCCGAAGCGCGGATACTGCAGCTGCTCAGTTTTGCTTATCCGCAAATGGAACAGCATGAGGGGGCGCTGCGAGCGGCCCTGCAGCTTTCGTTGCAGCAGTGGGCACTGGCTCGGTCCAACACCGATAAACCGGGTGAGAAGCTGGTGCGCGGCAACCGCAAGCGTCTGTTGGCGCTGGCGGTAGAACCGTTGCAGGGCAAACTGCCGCCGGATTCTCTACAGAGAGTGATTCATGCTTTCTCGCTGATTTACGGCTCGGAGGTATTCCTGGTGTTGAAAGATATCTGGGGGCTGGAACTTGAGGGCATTCAGGACGTCACGCAATGGATGGCCAAAGCCATCCTGCGTCAGGCGGAAGAGGACGCGACGAACCGCAAAAAAACATCAGCAGGATAATCCAATTTTTGCCGATGACCGAGTGAAAAACCAGCATAATTCACTGAGTGAATATTGGCAAAATTTATAATTAAAAGTGATAAAAGACGCCTGTTAAGCACTTTTCAGGCGGCCATCTCCTTCATTCGATCTTTGTTTATATTTTTATTTATCAGCGTATTAAGGTTTTTCCTCTCACTTTTTATCGCCGCTTCGCTACCGGCAAACGTCATTGCCATTTCTTATTGGCGTTGGCCTGATTCACCCCTGAAACGTTCTCTCCCCCCGCCGAACTGCCGAGTGACACATTAAGCGCACTTGAGATTGTTGTGCTTTATTTATTTGGTGTTACCAAACTGTTACACAAAAAATCTTATAAAACATTTGCAAACAACAACGGACGGTATCTGGGATGGAGAAGAAACTTAGAGGAGTCAAATCCGCTCGGGCGGCCTTCGGCTGGCCTGAAATCGGAGTTCATCGCGCACAATGGAGCGCGATGCTGATCTGCCTGACGGCGATCGGCGGGGCGCAGGCCTCCAGCTATATAGAGAACGGCAAAGCGGGCGATCCGGCCAGTTGGCGCAGCAGTGAGTTCAACGCGGAATGGGGGCTGGGAGCGATCCACGCCGACCAGGCCTACGCCGCCGGTTATACCGGAAAAGGCATCAAACTCGGTATTTTCGACCAGCCAGTCTACGCCAAGCACCCCGAATTTTCCGGCCCAGATAAGGTGATCAATCTGGTTACCCATGGCACTCGCGAATACACCGATCCCTATATTCCAGTGAAAAAAGGCGATGACTTCCGCTATGACGGTACGCCAAGCACCGACTCCAGCGGCAAATTAGGCTCGCACGGCACCCACGTGGGCGGCATCGCCGCCGGCAGCCGCGACGGTGGCGCCATGCATGGGGTGGCATTCAACGCGCAGATCATCAGCGCAGAAAACGGCGACCCCGGCCCGGAGGACGGCATTGTGCTCGGTAACGACGGCGCGGTTTACCAGGCCGGCTGGGAGGCGCTGGTGGCCAGCGGCGCGCGCATCATCAATAACAGTTGGGGCATCGGCATCACCGAGAAATTCGATGAAGGCGGGTATGACCCGGCTTATCCGCACTTCACGGTGAACGATGCGCAAAAGCAGTTCGATCAGATCAAAACGATCCTGGGCACCAAGCCCGGTGGCGCCTATCAGGGCGCGATCGACGCGGCGCGCAGCGGCGTGGTCACCATCTTCGCCGCCGGCAACGACGGTAACCTCAACAACCCGGATGCCATGGCCGGCCTGGCCTACTTCGTGCCGGACATCGCGCCGAACTGGCTGTCGGTCGCCAGCCTGCAGGATCCCAACAATACCGGCGATTACAGCATCAGCACCTTCTCTTCCCGTTGCGGCTATACCGCCAGTTTGTGCGTCTCGGCACCGGGTACCCGGGTGTACAGCTCGGTGATCGCGGGCACCGGTGTGGACGACCTGACGACCGGCTATGCCAATAAAAGCGGTACCTCGATGGCGGCGCCGCACGTGGCCGGCAGCGTTGCGGTGCTGATGGAGCGTTTCCCGTATTTGAATGGCGCGCAGGTGGCGGAAGTGCTGAAAACCACCGCCACCGACATGGGCGCGCCGGGCATCGACGCGCTCTACGGCTGGGGGATGATCAACCTGGGCAAGGCCATCAACGGCCCGGGCATGTTGGTGACCGCTGAGGATATTCCCGAAGAGTTCCGCATCCCGGATCCGACGGGCGTGGCTTATGGCCCGACCCAGTTCGTGGTCGATCTGCCGGGCGTCGGCGCGGTGCTGGACAAGGGTAAACCGACCGAGCGCGTCTGCAGCAGCGATCTTTGCGGCCTGGACTTCTGGAGCAACGACATCTCCGGCCACGGCGGCCTGACCAAGCAGGGCATCGGCACCCTGGTGCTGACCGGTAACAACACCTATGCCGGCCCGACGCTGGTCAATCAGGGGCTGCTGGCCGTCAACGGCTCGGTCACCTCGGCCGTCAGCGTGCAGAGCGGCGGCATCGTCGGCGGCAGCGGCACGGTCGGTTCGCTGATCGCCCGTCAGGGCGGCACCGTGGCGCCGGGCAACTCGATCGGCACCCTGAGCGTGGCCGGCAACGTCAGCTTCGAACCGGGGTCGCGCTACGCGGTGGAGGTGGGCCCGAACGGCCAGAGCGATCGGATCCAGAGCAGCGGATCGGCGACGATCGGCGGCGGCGAGGTGGCGGTGACGCTGGAGAACAGCCCCAACCTGCTGACGCAAAGCGAGGTGCGCAGCCTGCTGGGCCAGCAGTACACCGTCCTGAGCGCGCAGCAGGGGGTCAGCGGGCAGTTTGACGCGGTGGCGCCGAACTACCTGTTCCTCGGCACCGGGCTGAGCTACCAGCCGACCGGGGTGACGCTGAGCGTCGGGCGCAACGGCACGAGCTTCGCCAGCGTGGCGCAGACCTCGAACGAGCGGGCGGTGGCGGTGGCGGCGGATGCGCTGGCGGCGGGCAACCCGGTGTACGAGAGCCTGCTCACCAGCGGCACGGCGGGCGAAGCGCGGCAGGCGTTCCGTCAGCTGTCGGGGCAAATCCATGCGGATATCGCCTCGGCGCTGGTGAACGACAGCCGCTACCTGCGTGAGGCGCTGAACGGGCGTCTGCGTCAGGCGGAAGGGCTGGCGAGTTCGTCGGCCATCAAGGCGGACGAGGGCGGTGCCTGGGCGCAGCTGCTGGGGGCGTGGGACCACGCGTCGGGCGACGCCAACGCCACCGGCTATCAGGCCTCGACCTACGGGGTGCTGGTGGGGCTGGACTCGGCGGCGGCGGACGACTGGCGGCTGGGGGTGGCGACCGGCTACACCCGTACCTCGCTGCACGGGGGGTACGGGTCGAAGGCGGACAGCGACAACTACCACCTGGCGGCGTACGGCGACAAGCAGTTCGGGGCGCTGGCGCTGCGCGGCGGGGCGGGCTACACCTGGCACCGCATCGACACCAAGCGGTCGGTGAACTACGGGATGCAGTCGGACCGTGACACGGCGAAGTACAGCGCGCGCACCGAGCAGCTGTTCGCGGAAGCGGGCTACGGCGTGCAGGGTGAATGGCTGAACCTGGAGCCGTTCGTCAACCTGGCGTACGTGAACTTCGAAAACAACGGCATCGCGGAAAGCGGCGGCGCGGCGGCACTGCGCGGCGACAAGCAGCATACCGACGCGACGGTGTCGACGCTGGGGCTGCGTGCAGACACCGCGTGGCAGGTGACCCCGGGCACGACGGTGGCGCTGCGCAGCGAGCTGGGGTGGCAGCACCAGTACGGCGGTCTGGACCGTGGCACCGGGCTGCGGTTCAACGGCGGCAACGCGCCGTTCGTGGTGGACAGCGTGCCGGTGTCGCGTGACGGCATGGTGTTGAAGGCGGGAGCGGAAGTGGCGGTGAACGAGAACGCCACGCTGTCGCTGGGCTACGGCGGGCTGCTGTCGCAAAACCATCAGGACAACAGCGTCAACGCCGGCTTCACCTGGCGTTTCTAAGCAACATTGACTCAATCCTTGTACGGGAACCGTCTGCGGGCGGTTCCTTTTTCACATCCTGCTAATGAGAACCCGGCGCACCTGGGGCGTCGGCCAATAACAAGCAAAAGGTAAGGAAATGACAACAACAATGGGTTTTGATAGCAAAGGAAACGCTCGCCGCTTGCCGTGGCGGCTGAACGCGTTGGTCTGCTGCATGGCGCTGGCGGGGTATGCACAGGCGGCGCCGCACGAGGTGAACGGCCAACCCGGCGATCCGGCCAGCTGGCGCAGCGCCGAATTCAACGCCAACTGGGGGCTGGGGGCGATCCACGCCGATGAGGCCTACGCCGCCGGCTACACCGGCAAAGGGCAGAAGGTGGGCATTTTCGACACTCCGGTCAACCGTCATCCCGAGTTCGCCGGTGACGGCAAACTGATCAACGTCGTCACCGAGGGCTACCGCGCCTATACCGATCCACACCGGCCGGGGATTAACGCCGGCGATCGTTTTTACTTCGACGGCACCTTCCACTTCTACAGCGGCTCGCAGGGCATGCTGAGCAATCACGGGGTGCACGTCGCGGGGATCAGCGCGGCGAACCGCGACGGCATCGGCATGCACGGCGTGGCCTTCGATTCGCAGGTGATCAGCGTCGATAACGATAACGACGGCCCGGCCTACGGCGAATTCCTCGGCCTGGACGGCGCCGTCACCAATGCCGGCTGGCAGGCGATGATCAACAGCGGTGCACGGGTGATCAACAACAGCTGGGGCGTCAGTATTCCCGATTTCCTGTCCGACGGCGGCCGCGATCCTAACGCGCTGCACTTTGAGCTGAAGGATGCGCAGGAACAATTCGATCAGGTCAAACCGCTGCTCGGCAGCCTGGCCGGCGCAGGCTATCAGGGCGCGATCGATGCGGCGCGCAAAAACATTCTGGTGCTGTTCGCCGCCGGCAACGACGGCAACTACAACCAGCCGGATGTGATCAGCGGGCTGGCCTACTTCGTGCCGGACATCGCGCCGAACTGGCTGTCGGTCGCCAGCGTGGCGCAGGATGCGGCATCGACCAACAGCGTGCCTTATACCATCAGCAGCTTCTCTTCCCGCTGCGGCTATACCGCCAGCTTCTGCGTCTCGTCGCCGGGCAGCAAAATCTACAGCACCGTGGCCAACGGTTCCGATCCGGCCAACCTGGTGTCGGACTACGGCAATAAAAACGGCACCTCGATGGCGACGCCGCACGTGACCGGCGCGGTGGCGGTGTTGCTGCAGCGCTTCCCGTACATGAGCTCGGCGCAGATTGCCGACGTGCTGAAAACCACCGCCACCGACATGGGCGCGCCGGGCATCGACGCGCTCTACGGCTGGGGGATGATCAACCTGGGCAAGGCCATCAACGGCCCGGGCATGTTGGTGACCGCTGAGGATATTCCCGAAGAGTTCCGCATCCCGGATCCGACGGGCGTGGCTTATGGCCCGACCCAGTTCGTGGTCGATCTGCCGGGCGTCGGCGCGGTGCTGGACAAGGGTAAACCGACCGAGCGCGTCTGCAGCAGCGATCTTTGCGGCCTGGACTTCTGGAGCAACGACATCTCCGGCCACGGCGGCCTGACCAAGCAGGGCATCGGCACCCTGGTGCTGACCGGTAACAACACCTATGCCGGCCCGACGCTGGTCAATCAGGGGCTGCTGGCCGTCAACGGCTCGGTCACCTCGGCCGTCAGCGTGCAGAGCGGCGGCATCGTCGGCGGCAGCGGCACGGTCGGTTCGCTGATCGCCCGTCAGGGCGGCACCGTGGCGCCGGGCAACTCGATCGGCACCCTGAGCGTGGCCGGCAACGTCAGCTTCGAACCGGGGTCGCGCTACGCGGTGGAGGTGGGCCCGAACGGCCAGAGCGATCGGATCCAGAGCAGCGGATCGGCGACGATCGGCGGCGGCGAGGTGGCGGTGACGCTGGAGAACAGCCCCAACCTGCTGACGCAAAGCGAGGTGCGCAGCCTGCTGGGCCAGCAGTACACCATTTTGAGCGCGCAGCAGGGGGTGAGCGGGCAGTTTGACGCGGTGGCGCCGAACTACCTGTTCCTCGGCACCGGGCTGAGCTACCAGCCGACCGGGGTGACGCTGAGCGTCGGGCGCAACGGCACGAGCTTCGCCAGCGTGGCGCAGACCTCGAACGAGCGGGCGGTGGCGGTGGCGGCGGATGCGCTGGCGGCGGGCAACCCGGTGTACGAGAGCCTGCTCACCAGCGGCACGGCGGGCGAAGCGCGGCAGGCGTTCCGTCAGCTGTCGGGGCAAATCCATGCGGATATCGCCTCGGCGCTGGTGAACGACAGCCGCTACCTGCGTGAGGCGCTGAACGGGCGTCTGCGTCAGGCGGAAGGGCTGGCGAGTTCGTCGGCCATCAAGGCGGACGAGGGCGGTGCCTGGGCGCAGCTGCTGGGGGCGTGGGACCACGCGTCGGGCGACGCCAACGCCACCGGCTATCAGGCCTCGACCTACGGGGTGCTGGTGGGGCTGGACTCGGCGGCGGCGGACGACTGGCGGCTGGGGGTGGCGACCGGCTACACCCGTACCTCGCTGCACGGGGGGTACGGGTCGAAGGCGGACAGCGACAACTACCACCTGGCGGCGTACGGCGACAAGCAGTTCGGGGCGCTGGCGCTGCGCGGCGGGGCGGGCTACACCTGGCACCGCATCGACACCAAGCGGTCGGTGAACTACGGGATGCAGTCGGACCGTGACACGGCGAAGTACAGCGCGCGCACCGAGCAGCTGTTCGCGGAAGCGGGCTACGGCGTGCAGGGTGAATGGCTGAACCTGGAGCCGTTCGTCAACCTGGCGTACGTGAACTTCGAAAACAACGGCATCGCGGAAAGCGGCGGCGCGGCGGCACTGCGCGGCGACAAGCAGCATACCGACGCGACGGTGTCGACGCTGGGGCTGCGTGCAGACACCGCGTGGCAGGTGACCCCGGGCACGACGGTGGCGCTGCGCAGCGAGCTGGGGTGGCAGCACCAGTACGGCGGTCTGGACCGTGGCACCGGGCTGCGGTTCAACGGCGGCAACGCGCCGTTCGTGGTGGACAGCGTGCCGGTGTCGCGTGACGGCATGGTGTTGAAGGCAGGGGCGGAAGTGGCGGTGAACGAGAACGCCACGCTGTCGCTGGGCTACGGCGGACTGCTGTCGCAAAACCATCAGGACAACAGCGTCAACGCCGGCTTCACCTGGCGCTTCTGACGTTCAGCAGCGATCTCAAGGACAACGGAGCCGGCATGCCGGCTCCGTTTTTATTTGCGGCTGTGGGGTGAGTCCGTATGATGGCGCGGCGCCAGGGCAATAAAAAACCGGGACCCTGACGGATCCCGGCTTAAAAGTGGGTAAAACAGATTAGCGCTAAAGGCTCAAGCCCCGTTTGATTTGCGCAGTCCGAGCGATGTGGACATCGTCTCAGTAGCGGCAACGGAACAAATTTTCCCTGGTGTTACTATGGTTATTATTAAAAAACGTGCTGGTGTTATTTTTTATAGTGTATTGCTGTATGTCTCTTTTGATACCATGTTTGACGATGCAACATGGTATGTCAAGCAACGTTTTTAACGCATAATTGCATGAGATGCTAGTTTTAGATGTGGCTTTTTCAGCAGAAATAATCAAAACGACTGATAAATCAGTAAAAAAAATCGAAGGAACAAATGGATAACAATCACCAAAAATTCGATTCACAGTCGATTGCCAATCGGGTCAGGGAGCTGTTTTTACATTACGGGATTGGAAAACGTCAGCATGCCCGCGAGCTCAGCCGCATCTTGGATCTGAGTTTTTCACATGCGCACCGCAAACTGAAAGGGCAAAGCCCCTGGACGCTGGAACAGATCAACAGCGTCGCGGCCGCGCTCGGAGAAACGCCGGCGGCGATCGCCGATTTGAGCGCCGAACACGAGACTCCCGAGCCAAACATGGCGCGCGATGCCATCTTTGTCGTGGCGGGGGTGGCGATACCTTGCGTCGGGCACATCGGCGACGAGCTTCCTGCCGGGCGGCCGGCGGAATTTGTGGCGCTGCGCGTGGAAGGGCAGTGGTATATCTATCGCACCGATGAGGCGCCGGCAGGCCCGCGTTACGGCGTCGATCTGATCGAAATCCGGCCCGGCTTCGGCGACGACGAGCGGCTGAGCATCGCGGTATTGGACGATTCGCATCAGGCGGCCGATGAACTGGCCAAGTATCTGGGTGGCTGCGGGTTCAACGCGGTGGCGTTTTACGACGTCGACAGTTTCTGTCAGGCGTTGCAGCAAAGCCTGTTCGACGGTTATGTGGTGGACTGGTTGATCGGTGAGGAAACGGCGGATCGCTGTATCGCTACCATCCGCGCCTCCGACAATCCGGACGCGCCGGTACTGGTGCTGACCGGTGAACTGGGCACCGACCGACGCGAATCGGAAATCGCTCAGGCGATGCGCGAGTACGACGTGCTCGGCCCTTATGAAAAACCGGTGCGGCTCCATGTGATCGAAGCCGCACTGCAACGCTGTTTTAATCTTTAGCGGGGAACACCTCGGCCAGCGCGCTCGACAGCGCATCCAGTCGAACCGGCTTCATCAGGTAGTTATCGAACAGGGCGCGCTGATCCGCCGTTAACTGCTCCGGCGTGTAGGCGCTGATGCCGATGATCGGCACATGGCGGTTGGGGCCACGACGGTTGCGCAACTGCCTGGCCAGAGCAGCGCCGTCGATGCCCGGCATCTGCAAATCCAGCAACAGCGCATCGTAAGGACGTCTGAGCAGCTTCTGCAGCGCGCGTTCCGGCGAGTCGCACAGTTCGTGCTGGTAACCCAGCTTGTCCAGCAGCGCCGCAAAGGCGTCACCCACCGACTTGTTGTCATCCACCACCAGAACCTGCTGCGGCTTATGCTGCAGAGAGGCATTGGCAGCGGCGGGCTCGTCGGCACGTTCGTCTTCACTGATCTGCACCGGAATGCTGACGATAAAGGTGCTGCCCTTCTTGATTTCGCTGTACACCGTGATGGTGCCGTTGAGCAACGTCACCAGGCCGTGCACGATCGCCAACCCCATCCCCACGCCGGCATACTGCTTGGTATGCGACTGATCCAACTGGGTAAAGGGCTTGAAGATCTGATCGAGCTGGTCTTTTTCGATACCGATGCCGGTGTCAGTCACTTCGATAATCAACGAACTGCCGCCCGGTTGGCGGCGCAGGCAGCTGTGCAGCGTAATGCTGCCGCTTTCGGTGTACTTGTAGGCGTTGGTCAGCAGGTTGACGATAATCTGCCGGATGCGCAGCGGATCGGAGTGCACCAGCAGGTGGCTGCATTCCACTTCACAGCTGAGTTTGACCTGTTCTTTGCGGGTCAGGGTGGCGATTTCGTTGGCGGTCTCCGCGATCAGCTTCTGCGCGTCGAACGGTACGATGCGCAATTCCATCATGCCGCTGTCGAGGTGCGCGTAGTCGGTCAGATCTTTCATCTGGCTTTCGATTTGCTGCGCGGCGGTCTCCAGCCGCTGGAAGGTGTCCGCATGCTCTGCCGACACCCGGGTATTCACCAGCACGTCGATGGCCGACATCACGCTCTGCAATGAGGTGCGCAGCTCGTGGCCAATAGCGCCGAGGAAGGCGTTTTTGGTGCGCGTCGCTTTCTCCGCCTCAATCGCCTTGGCCTGTTGGCGAATGGTCAGCCGCTGCTGGCGGAACACGATCAGGGTGATGGCGATCAGCGCGATCACCGAGAACATGACGATCACCAGCCCATAGAAAATAATGTGCCGCTTCTCGATGTAGTCCTCATAGGCGGCGGTGCGCTGCTTCACCTCGGCATGGTCGGTCAGGTTGGCCATTTCGATGGAGTAAGGCTTGATGGCCTTCATGGCCGCGAAAACCTGGTCGAAGTCGATTTTCGGGCTGTCCAGCAGCTTATCGATGCGATCCATCTGCAGGCGCATCTGTTTGACCACTTCCGGATAACCCGGCTCGGCGTACAGCGGCTGGGTCGATTCGGAGACGGTTTCCAGCACGTAAAAACGCGAATAGAGGATTTCGAAGCGCAGCCGCAGGTTGTCGTTGTCCACCTGCGGCGCGTGACTTTGCTGTTCGACCAGCGTGTCGAACTCCGCCAGCTTGATGGAGAACTTGGCGATCGACCAGGAGTAGTTCTCCTGCGTGCCGGCGATGGCATACAGCCCTTTCTTCGATAGGGTGGCGCTGTAGTAATAGAGCGTGACGGTCGAAGCCACTAAAAACAGTGCGGCAAAGATGGCCGGGATCGCCAGCCTGCTGCCGTTCTTAAAGGTCGTCAGCTTCATTTGATCACGATCCTGTCGACTTGCCAGATAAAGCGTGAATTGTACAACGGCGAGTTCAGTTCAGGCCCGGCGGCGTCACGCGGGTACACCAGGAACAGCGGGCCGAAGTTTCTGAGCTTCAGCATTTCCCCGTCCATCTTGTAGGCCAGGATCATGTTGTATTTCGTGACGTCGGACAGCGGCACGTCGATGTAATAATCGTTCAGCGCGTAGAAGGTCAGCGTCTCGCCCTTGGCGCCGACGCGCTCCAGGATATCGGCCACCGAAATCCCTTCAAATTTTCTCTGCGGCGTCCAGGACGTGGAGGTGGTGATGCTGCGCACCGGCATCGCCAACAGTTGTTTATCGGTGAACAGATAGCTTTTGTTGACCGGGTCGGTCACGTTGTCGATCTTGCCCGCCACTTCCAGGGTAAAGCTGAGGGCGCTGCTCTGGGCGATAATCAGGGCCACGCAGGCTATCGCAAGGGTTTTGCATAGTTTGAACAGCATCGGTGTTCTCCAGAGGCGCGGGGAGGTTGTATCAGTCCCGCTAATTTATCAGGCAGAATAATGGCAGAAAAAGCAGGCGGGTGCGAAGGGAATAGTAAACCGCACAAAAAGAACAGGTCTGGGTCGGTCGGCCCGTGCGCGTAACCTTTCCCTTCCGTTTGTCAGCCGTTCCGATGTGCTTTCAACAGCTGGGCCAGCTGCGTCAGGCCTGCCGTTAGCTCGTCCAGTGAGGGGGAACCCAGGCACAGGCGAATGCCCGATTCACTTTCGCCGTCATTGACCATGACCGCGGCCGGCGGCGTGACTTTAACGCCCGCCAACGCGGCGGCGGCGGCCACAGACTCGGCGGTTTCGCGCGGCATCGGCAGCCAGACATGGTAAGCGTCGGGATGCGATACGCATTCGTCGGCATCGAATATCGAGGTAGCCAGATGCACTCTTCGCTGAGCCTCATGGCGCAACGCTTGCGGTATCGCCTCGATTGCGCCGCTGGACAACCACTCCCCCACCACGGCGCAAGACAGTGGCGAAGGTGCGAAGGGAATATCTTGCAAGGCTTCTTCCGCCGCGGTTTGCATGTCGGGCGGTAGAGTCAGCATACCGATCCGCAACCCCGGGCCGAGCGTTTTCGACAGGCCATTGACATGGAACACCCGCTCGGGTGCCAACGTCGCGAGCGCAGGCACTGCTGAATGCCCTAGGGCATACACGCCATCCTCGATGATCCAGACATTCGCCTGCCGGCATATCTCGACGATAGCCCGCCTGCGCTCGGCGCTCATGGTGGCGGTCGTCGGGTTATGCAGCGTCGGTGTCAGATAGACCGCAATATGGCCGGAGGAGACACGCTCGAGCGCGCTCGCCAGCGCCTGCGGCACCATGCCTTGCGCATCGATCTCCACGCCGATCAGGCGATGGCCTTTACGTCGGGCCAGCGCGATCGCGCCGGGGTAGGTCAGCCTCTCGGTCAGTATCGTCCCGCGTGGCCCGCAGGCCAGGTCAAATGCCAACGAAATCGCCTGACGGGCATTGCTGGTCAGCGCCAGGTGCGACGGTTCGATCGTGACGCCGGCGTTTTCCAGCCAGCGGGCCAACAGACGCCGATGTTCCAAGTGCCCGGTCGGAGGGGAATAGAGGTTCAGATGATCTGCATCCATTTTCCGTGCGATGCCGGCCAGCGTGCGTGCCAGCAAACGGTCAGTCAGCATCGCCGGCGGCGCATTGGACGAGAGATCGATTTCACGTTCTTCACGGGCGCGGCGGATCGCCACGAACATCCCGCGCCCCTTCACGCTGCGGACCAGCCCGCGTCGTTCCAGGATGGCGTAGGCTTTGGTCACCGTGCCCAGACCGATCGCCAATTGCCAGGCGAGGGGGCGGTGTGCCGGCAAACGATCGCCTCCTTGCAGCTTGCCCTCGATAATGTCGTCAGCCAACGCCAGCACCAGCCGTTCGACGGTAGTGGCTTCCACGTTGGCCAGGCGGGGTTGCCAGGGGGATTGAAGCCGCATGGTCGCTCTCCGGAGAAAGAATATAGTGTCACGTGACACTATTTAAATAGGCGAAAAGTGTAACACATACTATGTTGGTGAGGAGTCCCGGCGTTTTCAACAACGGCTCGGCCGTAAGGCGGGTCAGCGGAGTTTTTCCATGATGGTCAGTCAGCTTGCGTTGGTTTACGGCGCCTATCTCCTCGCTACCGCCAGCCCCGGCCCCAGCAACATGGCGATCATGGGCGTGGCGATGCGTGACGGCCGCAGGCCCGCATTGGTGCTGGCCGCCGGCGTGATGACCGGATCGCTGTGCTGGGCGATGTTGGCCGCGACCGGCCTTTCCGCCGTGTTGGCCACGTATGCGCAGGCGCTGTGGGCCATCAAAATCGTTGGCGGCGTGTATATGCTGTATCTGGCGCTGCGCGCTGGAAAGTCCGCGTTACGGACGTCCGCTGCGGCGCCGGGCATGGCCGCAGGGCGCGATGCGCGGCCTTATCGGGCGCTTTATCGGCAGGGCGTGCTGATGCACCTCGGCAATCCCAAGGCCATCATGTCCTGGATGGCGATCATGTCGCTGGGATTGCGGCAAGGCGCGCCTGAGCAGGTTTTACCGGCAATTATTGGCGGTTGCGCGCTGCTCGGCGTGACGATTTTCGGGGGGTATGCCCTGCTGTTCTCAACGGCGCCGATGATCGCGTTTTACACCCGGGTGAGGCGCTGGATTGAAGGAACGCTTGCGCTGCTGTTCGCTTTGGCGGGCCTGGAGCTGTTGATATCGCGGGGGTAATGAACGCCCGGCGTTAACCTGAGGAGAGAAGCGATGGTTTTTGGCATGCAGATGGTGGATGTCTTTGGCGCCGGGCCGCTTGCCGGCAATCCGTTGGCGGTGATCACGGGCGCCGGAGCGTTGTCGACGGAAGACATGCAGTGTTTGACGCGTTGGTTCAACCTGTCGGAGACGGCCTTTTTGCTGCCGCCGACGCACCCCCAGGCGGATTACCGGGTGCGGATATTCACCCTGGATCGTGAAATGCCGTTTGCCGGACACCCGACGCTGGGCAGTTGTCATGCCTGGCTCACTGCGGAGGGGATGCCGCGCAATAGGGCGGAGATCATCCAGGAATGCGGGGCGGGCTTGGTGAGCATTCGCCGCGAGGCAGGACGGCTGTGTTTTGCCGCGCCGCCGTTGATTCGCTCCGGGGCGCCCTCAGAAGAGACGTTGGCCGACGCGCTGCAGTTTTTAGGTATCGCGCCTGAGGAGGCGCTCGATGCCGCCTGGATCGATAACGGTCCGGGGTGGCTGGGGATCCGGCTGGCCAGCGCTGAGCGGGTACTTTCCCTTACGCCGGCGAGAAGCTGGCCGCGCAGAGTGGACATTGGCGTCGTCGGCCCACATGCCGATGGTGACGCAGCCTTCGAAGTTCGCGCCTTTTTGAGCGATCATCTTGGCGCTATCGTCGAAGATCCGGTCACCGGCAGCCTCAATGCCTCGCTGGCCCAGTGGTTGTTCGCAAGCGGCGTGGTCAGCGGTGGCTATATCGCCGCCCAGGGCCGCTGCCGTGGGCGCAACGGGCGCGTGCATATCACCCACGACGAGAGCGGCCGGATTTGGGTGGGCGGCAATACGCGCACTCAGGTCGAAGGGCGGCTGCAAGGGATTGGCACGGCGTAGAAAGCGTCGCCGCACTGTGTGCGGCTGAACGGAATATCGATTTTCATCCGATGATAAGGAGTGAACAGTATGTCTGCGATGCCACCAAACGATACCCCTGTCGAAGCTGATATTACGCAGCCGACGACGGTCACCGAAACGTTGAAAATGCTGGTACGTTACAAAGCGTGGGCGAATGCGCTGACCTTTGACACCGTGATGTCCTTGCCGGCCGGTGAAGCCTTACGGCAGCGGCCGACCCGTTTTGGCAATATGGTGCATACCTTAAATCATGTGTACGTGGTGGACGATATCTTCAGGCACCATCTGCAAGGTCGAAAACATGGCTACCTCGCGCGCAACACCGAGCAAACGCCTGCGCTTGACGACTTGCGGTGTGCGGTGGAGGAAATGGACCGCTGGTATATCGAACAGGTGGACAACTGGTCACCCGAGGCGCTGGCGCAGGTGGTACATTTCGAGTTCGTCGGCGGGGGGGAAGGCCGGATGACGCGCCAGGAAATCGTGCTGCATGTCGTCAACCACGCTACCTATCATCGCGGTTTTGTCGGCGATATGCTCTATCAAGTACCCTTCGCCTCGCCGGCGAACGATTTGCCGGTGTTTCTTCGCGATCATTACCGCCGGGCGCCGTGAGGCGAGCGAGATAAATAAAAAAAGCCAGACGCTTTCGCGCCTGGCCTGTTACGCGCCGAAACTCGGCGAGGTTGCGCCTCAGCGCATGGTGACGAACTCTTCCGCCGCGGTCGGGTGGATCGCCACGGTGTTGTCGAAGTCCTTCTTGGTGGCGCCCATCTTCACTGCCACCGCGAAGCCCTGCAGGATTTCATCCATGCCGAAGCCGATGCCGTGCAGGCCGACGATCTTCTCTTCTTTACCCGCGCACACCAGCTTCATGCGGCACGGCTGGCGGTGCTGCGTCACGGCGCTGTACATGGCGGTGAAGGAGGATTTGTACACCTTCACATTGTCCGCGCCGAATTTCTCGATGGCTTCCGGCTCGGTCAGGCCGACGGTGCCGATCGGCGGGTGGCTGAATACCACGGTGGCGATGTTGCTGTAATCCAGGTGCTCGTCCGGCTTGTTGTTGAACAGGCGCTCGGACAGGCGGCGGCCGGCGGCCACGGCGACCGGGGTCAGCTCTACCGCGCCGGTGTTGTCGCCCACCGCGTAGATGCCTTTGACGTTGGTGTTCTGGAACTTATCGACGTCAATGTAGCCTTGCTCGTTGGTTTTCACTCCGGTGACGCCGAGGTTCAGGTTGTCGGTCGCCGGTTCGCGGCCGATGGCCCAAATCAGGCAGTCGACGGTGAATGCTTTGCCGTTTTCCAGCTGCAGCGTCAGGCTGCCGTCGGCGTTCTTGACGATCGCTTTCGGCACCGATTCGGTGTGCAGGCTCGGCCCCTCGGTGTTCATTACTTCCACCAGGGTTTCGACGATCATCGGATCGAAGCTGCGCAGCGGCGCGTGCTTGCGCACGAACAGGTGCGTTTCCGCGCCGAGCGCGTTCAGCACGCCGGCGATCTCCACGGCGATATAGCCGGCGCCGACTACGGCGACGCGTTTCGGCATGGCGTCCAGCTCAAAGAAGCCGTCGGAGTCGATGCCGTATTCCGCACCCGGAATAGCCGGATGGCTCGGGCGGCCGCCGGTGGCGATCAGGATGTGGTCGGCGGTGATGGTCTCGCCGTTCACCTCCACGGTGTGCGCATCCACGAAGCGCGCGAAGCCTTTGATCACGTCGACCTTGTTCTTGCCCAGCACGTTATCGTAGGAGTTGTGAATGCGGTCGATATAGGCGGTGCGGTTGGCGACCAGCTTCTTCCAGTCGAAGGCGTTGACGGTGGTGTCGAAGCCGTAGTCCGGGCCGTACTGATGGATGGCCTCGGCGATCTGCGCCGCGTGCCACATGACTTTTTTCGGTACACAACCCACGTTTACACAGGTGCCGCCCAGCTCTTTGGCTTCAATCAGCGCACACTTTTGGCCGTACATGGCTGCCCGGTTGATCGATGCGATACCGCCGCTGCCGCCGCCAATTGCTAGATAATCGTAATGTTTCGTCATCTGGGATTTCCATGAGTTGTGAATTTGAAGAGGGTAAGAGTTTAACGCCTGACCGGGGTTTGTCGCAAAGATTGCGTCGATGGCTGCGATAGGTGGACGCAGGGCGCGGCAAACCGCGCCCTGATGGGGATTATTCTGGTACCACCCAGTTCACCAGATGGTGACCGATGCCCGACGGCACCAGCACCTTGTGCAGCCACGGCAGCACGTTTTTCATCTGCTGTTCCAGCTTCCACGGCGGGTTGATGACGATCATGCCGGAGGCGGTCATGCCGCGCTGATCGCTGTCGGGTTTCACCGCCAACTCGATCTGCAGGATGCGGCGAATGCCGGTGGCTTCCAGATCGCGCAGCATGCGTTTGATCTGCTGGCGCATCACCACCGGGTACCACAGCGCATAGGTGCCGGTGGCGAAACGCTTGTAGCCTTCCTGAATGCCTTTGACCACGTCCTGGTAATCGGTCTTCATTTCATACGGCGGGTCCATCAGGATCAGGCCGCGGCGCGACAGGGGCGGCAGCTGGGATTTCAGCTGCTGATAGCCGTCGGCGCGCTGCACTTTGGCGCGCTCGTCTTTCTGGAACTCGCTGCGCAGCAGCGGGTAGTCGCTCGGGTGCAGCTCGGTCAGGTGAATTTTGTCCTGTGGGCGCAGCAGCTGGCGGGCGATCAGCGGCGAGCCGGGATAGTAGCGTAGCGTGCCGGAACGGTTAAAGTTGTGCACCACGCTCATGTAGGCCGCCAGCTCTTCCGGCAGATCGTCGCGTTGCCACAGCAAGCCGATGCCTTCCAGGTATTCGCCAGTGCGCTCGGCGTGTTCGCCGCTGAGCTGATAACGGCCCGCGCCCGAGTGGGTATCCAGATATAGGAACGGCTTCTCTTTTTCCTTCAGCGACTCGATGATCAGGCTCTGAACGGTGTGTTTGAGCACGTCGGCGTGGTTGCCGGCGTGGAAACTGTGGCGATAACTTAACATGACGGGTGGCGGTTCCTTGTGCTCCGCAGACGGAGCATTCAATGCAATAAGGCTTATAATCTGCACAGTATAAACTGTCTGGCCGGGAAAAACTGGACTCCGTTGCCGCAGACGTTAACAGAAAGGGACAGGACGATGAGCAAACAGGCGATTTTGGCGAATTACCCCGACGCGGCGCGCTGGGCGTTCGGCGACGGCCCGGCGTTAGCCGACGAACTGCTGGGATTGGTGCTGAGCGGGGATAAAACCGCCACCTGCAGTTCCTATGCGAGCTATCGTCGGGAACAAACCCCGCGGATCGGCGATTACAGCATCGTTCTCGATGGCCGCGGCGAACCGGCCTGCGTGATCAGAACCCTGGCGCTGCGCCTGGTGCGCTACGACCAAGTGACCGCCGAGATGGCGGCCAAAGAGGGCGAAGGCGACAAAAGCCTGGCGTTTTGGCGCGAGGGGCATCAGGCATTCTTTACCCGCGAGGGGAGCTTTGCGCCGGACATGTGGCTGGTGTTCGAAGAATTCGAACGGGTTGAAACGCTGTGAATCACAAGGAGAAAGGATGAGCTGCATTTTTTGCGACATCGTGGCGGGCAAGGCGCCGTGCCATAAAATCTGGGAAGACGACGACCATCTGGCGTTCCTGTCCATCTTTCCCAACACCGACGGCTTCAGCGTGGTGATCCCCAAGGCGCACCACCCGAGCTACGCCTTTGACCTGCCGGACGAGGTGCTGAGCGCGTTGATGCTGGCGACCAAGCGGGTGGCAAAGCAGCTGGATCGCGCGTTCGACGACGTCGGCCGCTGCGGCATGGTGTTCGAGGGCTACGGCGTTGACCATGTGCACGCCAAACTGATCCCGCTGCACGGCACCGCGTCGCTGGAACAGTGGCGGCCGATCGAATCGACCTCGCCGAAGTTTTTCGCGCGTTACGAAGGCTATATCTCCTCCCACGACGCGGCGCGCGCCGACGACGAACAGCTGGCGGCGCTGGCCGCCCGCATTCGCCAATGCGCCGTTTAAGGCACGAACGATCAACGCCGGGCATTGATTTTCCTGTTGCCTGGCTCCATGTTAGAGATTCATACGCATTTTAAGGCTCGCCCCCGTGGCGGGCCCCAACGCTAATCAGGACTGCCCTATGACAAATCCGTTGCTGACCCCGTTTTCCCTGCCTCCGTTCTCGGCGATCCGCCCTGAAGATATCGTGCCTGCGGTGCAATCCGCGCTGGCGGACTGCCGCGCAGCGGTAGAGCGCGTGGTCGCGCAGCCGGGGCCGTTCACCTGGGACAATCTGTGTCAGCCGTTGGCGGAGTCGGACGATCGCCTGTCGCGCATCTGGTCGCCGATCGGGCACCTGAACTCGGTGAAAAACAGCCCGGAGCTGCGTGCCGCCTATGAGCAGGCGCTGCCCTTGCTGTCCGAGTACGGCACCTGGGTTGGCCAGCACGAAGGGCTGTACCAGGCCTACCGCAGCCTCAAAGAGGGCGCGGCGTTCGAGACGCTGAGCGTGCCGCAGCGCAAGGCGGTGGACAACGCGCTGCGCGACTTCGAGCTGTCGGGTATCGGCCTGTCGGCGGACAAACAGCAGCGCTACGGCGAGATCGTCGCACGCCTGTCCGAGCTGGGCTCCACCTACAGCAACAACGTGCTCGACGCCACCATGGGCTGGAGCAAACTGATTACCGACGAAGCCGAGCTGAGCGGCCTGCCGGAGAGCGCCCTGGCGCAGGCCCAGGCGATGGCGCAGGCCAAAGAGCAGGACGGCTGGCTGCTGACGCTGGACATGCCGAGCTACCTGCCGGTGCTGACCTACGCCGACAACCGCGCGCTGCGTGAAGAGATGTACCGCGCCTTCGCCACCCGCGCCTCCGATCAGGGGCCGAACGCCGGCAAATGGGACAACAGCGAAGTGATGGCGGAAACGCTGGCGCTGCGCCATGAGCTGGCTCAGCTGCTGGGCTTTGACACCTACGCCGACAAGTCGCTGGCGACCAAGATGGCGGAAAGCCCGGAGCAGGTGATCGGCTTCCTGAGCGATCTGGCCAAGCGCGCCCGCCCGCAGGCCGAGCAGGAGCTGGCACAGCTGCGCGCCTTCGCCAAACAGCACTATGGCGTGGACGAGCTCGACGCCTGGGACATCACCTACTACGGCGAAAAACAGAAGCAGCACCTGTTCTCCATCAGCGACGAGCAGCTGCGCCCGTACTTCCCGGAACAGCGTGTGGTGGAAGGGCTGTTCGAAGTGGTGAAACGCATCTACGGCATCACCGCCAAAGAGCGTAAAGACGTGGAGACCTGGCATTCGGACGTGCGCTTCTTCGATCTGTTCGACGCCGACGGCGAGCTGCGCGGCAGTTTCTACCTCGATCTGTACGCCCGCGAAAACAAACGTGGCGGCGCCTGGATGGACGACTGCGTCGGCAGCCTGCGCAAGGCTGACGGCACGCTGCAAAAACCGGTCGCTTACCTGACCTGCAACTTCAACCGTCCGCTGGGCGACCAGCCGGCGCTGTTCACCCATAACGAAGTGACCACGCTGTTCCACGAGTTCGGCCACGGTCTGCACCATATGCTGACGCAGATCGATACCGCCGGCGTCTCAGGCATCAACGGGGTGCCGTGGGATGCGGTCGAACTGCCGAGCCAGTTTATGGAAAACTGGTGCTGGGAGCCGGAAGCGCTGGCGTTTATCTCGGGCCATTACCAGAGCGGCGAGCCGCTGCCGAAGGCCATGCTCGACAAGCTGCTGGCGGCCAAGAATTACCAGGCGGCGCTGTTCATCCTGCGCCAGCTCGAGTTCGGCCTGTTCGATTTCCGCATGCATTTCGAATACAGCCCGGAAAAAGGCGCGCAGATCCTGCCGACGCTGGCGGAAGTGAAGAAAATGGTGGCGGTGGTGCCTTCGCCGAGCTGGGGCCGCTTCCCGCACGCCTTCAGCCACATCTTCGCCGGCGGCTACGCGGCGGGTTACTACAGCTACCTGTGGGCGGAAGTGCTGTCGGCCGACGCCTACTCGCGCTTCGAAGAAGAGGGGATTTTCAACGCCGAGACCGGCAAATCCTTCCTCGACAACATCCTGTCGCGCGGCGGTTCGGAAGAGCCGATGACGCTGTTCAAACGCTTCCGTGGCCGCGAGCCGCAGCTGGATGCTATGCTGCGCCATTACGGCATTAAAGGATAACCCGACACGTGAGCGTGTGTTTATTGTGTGAAGCAGGCGCCGATCCCGGCGCCTTGTCTGTTTTGGCGCAGCGCTGGCAGCTGGTGTCCGATGACGATGCGCCGATGGCGCTGGTACTGACGCCGGAACGGCTGGAGCTGCGTAAGCGCGACGAGCCGAAGCTCGGCGGGATCTATGTCGACTTCGTCACCGGCACCATGGCGCACCGGCGCCGTTTCGGCGGCGGCCGCGGCGAGGCGGTGGCCAAGGCGGTCGGCATCAAGGGCAGCTACCTGCCGGACGTGGTGGACGCTACTGCCGGGCTGGGGCGCGACGCCTTCGTGCTGGCGGCGCTGGGCTGCCGGGTGCGGATGCTGGAGCGCAATCCGGTGGTGGCGGCGTTGCTGGACGACGGACTGCAGCGCGGCTATCAGGATGCGGAAATCGGCCCGTGGCTGCGCGAGCGCCTGACGCTGTTGCACGCCTCCAGCCTGACGGCGCTGGCGGATCTCAGCCCGCGCCCCGAGGTGGTGTATCTCGATCCGATGTTCCCGCACAAGCAAAAAAGCGCGCTGGTGAAGAAAGAGATGCGGGTGTTTCAATCGCTGGTGGGCAGCGACGATGACGCCGACGGCCTGCTGGAGCCGGCGCGCCGCCTGGCGACCAAGCGCGTGGTGGTGAAACGCCCGGACTACGCGCCGCCGCTGGCCGACGTGCCGGCGCACGCCGCCACGCTGACCAAAAGCCACCGTTTCGATATCTACATGCCGCTGTAATGTCAGCCGGGCCCGCCGTGTCGGGCCCTCAGTTTTCCTCCCGCAAACTTTTCCCCACGCCGCCGCCCGGATGCACCGCCAGCAGGGTCTCCTTGTCGTAACCGCTGCGCGCCATCAGGCAGGCGCAGGCGGCGTCGAAGATCGCCAGCACCAGCACAATTGAGGTGGTGGCCAGCATGTTCAGCGGATCTATCTCCTTTTGCACCCCGGTGGCGATCGTCAGCTGCGCCGCCTGCGCGATGGCGGAGTGCGGGTTTTCCGTCACCGCGATCAGCGTCACCCCCTTGGCCTGCAGCGTCGGCAGCAGGCGGGTTAGCTCGTCGGAATTGCCGCCGCGCGAGATCAGGATCAGCAGATCGTCGGCGCGCAGAAAGCCCAGATCGCCGTGCGCCGCGCCGGTGGCGTCGAGGTAGATCGCCGGCCGTTCCACGCAGGCTAGCATGTGGGCTATCTTGCGCGCCGCAATCCCCGAGGTGCCGACGCCGGTGACGGCGATTTTACCGCGGCAGTCGGCCAGCTGCGCCAGCAGCCGTTGCCAGGTGCGCGCGTCGAGGCGCTCGCCCAGCTGCGCCAGCTCCTGGCTGTAGGTTTGCCAACCCTGCACGGCCTGCCGCCACTCCTGCTGCATCACGCCTCCTCCTGCATCAGCCGGCGGTATTTCATGTGGTCGTTGTACAGCTCATGGAACACCCGGTATTTGCGGTCGTAGTAGCTTTTTATCTGGTTGGTCTGCGGCGTCACCGTCTTGCCGATGCGGCTCATGGCGCTCATCGCCTCCGGCAAGGTGTCGAACACGCCCGCCGCCACGGTGCCCATCATCGCACCGCCGAGCAGCATCGCTTCGCTTTCCTCCGGCAGCAGCATGGCGCAGCCGGTGGCGTTGGCGTGCTCCTGCACGAAGATCGGGTTCTTGGTGCCGCCGCCGCTGGCCATGATGGTGTCGATGCTGTAGCCGCTGTGGTTCATGGTTTCGATGATGTGGCGGGTGCCGAGCGCGATGGCCTGAATGGTGGCCAGGTAGTGCAGCGCCATATCCTCCGGCGTGCGCGACAGCTTCAGCCCGGTCAGGATGCCGGTCAGCGTCGGGTTGGCGCGCGGCGAGCGGTTGCCGTGGAAGTACGGCAGCATGTGAATGTCCTGCGTCAGGAAGGCGATATTCTCCGGCTCGCCGGCCATGCGGCGCAGAATGGCGTTCAGCACCTCATAGATGGTCTGCCCCTGGGTTTTCGCCTGCGCCAGCAGCTCCGGGTAGCACGGGTGCGACTGGATGACGTGGTCGATCAGCGCGCCGGTGGCGGACTGGCCGCCCTCGTTCAGCCAGTATTCCGGCAGGATCGCCGAGTAATACGGCCCCCAGACGCCGCCGATAAAGCGCGCGGTGCGCGACATCGCCATATGACCGGTGGAGGTGCCGCCGATCAGCGCGACGCGGCGGTTGAAGTCGGCCACCTCGCCGGAGACGCCGGTGGCGCCCAGCGTGCCGAGGGTGCCGGCGTGGGCGTCGATTATCGATACGCTCACCGCCGTGCCGGCGATCAGCCCCATCTCGCTGGCGGCGCGCTGAGTCAGGCCGTGGCCCAGCGGCTCGCCCATCATTTTAACGTCGCTGCCGATCTTGGCCGCGTCGTGTTCCAGCACGTCTTCCAGCCCGATCTGCTGGAAGTAGCTCTTGTCCCAACGCTGCTCGTGGCCGAGATAGGTCCACTTGCACACCGTCGAGCACAGCGAACGGGTGGCGTCCTGGGTGGCGCGCCAGGTGAGGAAGTCCGGCAGATCGAACAGGTAGCCGGCGTTGGCCCAGGTGGTGGGCATGTGCTGTTTCAGCCACAGCAGTTTCGGCGTCTGCATCTCCGGCGAGATAATGCCGCCGACGAAGTCCAGCACCCGGTGTTTGGTGGCGTTGATGCGCTCGGCCTGGGCGATCGCCCGGTGATCCATCCACACGATGATGTTCTGTTCGGTGCGGCCGGAGGGGCTGACGGTCAGCGGCTTGCCCTCTTTATCCAGCACCACCAGCGAACAGGTGGCGTCGAAGCCCAACCCCTTGACCTGGATCGGGTTGATGTCGGCCTGGTTGACCGCGTCGCGTACCGCATTGCACACCGCCTGCCAGATGTTATCCGACGACTGCTCGACGAAATCCGCCTTCGGCCGGTACAGATCGATGGCCCGGCTGGCCTGGCCGACCATGCGGCCGTTGAGATCGAATACGCCTGCGCGCGCGCTTCCGGTGCCCACATCTACGCCAATAAAATAGCTTGCCATTATTTTCTCCTCAGGCTTTTCGATTCTGTAACGCGATAAACAGGATCAGCACGCCGCCCCACAGGGCCATGGTCAGGTAGCTGCTGACCCCCAGCAGATTGAGGCCGCTTTCCAACATTTGCAGCACGATCAGCGCCAGCACCAGCCCCAGAATACGGCCGAAACCGCCGTCCGGGTTAATGCCGCCCAGCACCGAGGCCAGAATGGTCACCAGCAGATAAGATTCGCCGTAGCCGGCCTTGGCCGAGTTGAACTTGGCCATCATCAGCAGGGCGGCGCCCCAGCCGAGCAGCGCCGACAGGATATACACCGCGATCTGCACCCGCGCGGTGTTCACGCCGCTGAAGCGGGTGGCCTGCTCGTTGGAGCCGATCAGGTACAGGCTGCGGCCCAGCGTGGTGTGCTCCAGCAGCAGCCACAGCCCGACCGCTACCAGCAGGAACAGGATCAGCGCCACCGGCACGCCGAGTACGGCGCCATTGCCAAGAAATTGAATCGCCGCCGGGAAGCCGGAGATCACCGCGCCGTTGGACAGCAGGATATTCAGGCCGGTGATCAGGGTCATGGTGCCGAGCGAGGCGAGGATGGGCGAGACGCCGATCCAGGCCACCAGCACCCCGTTCAGTGCGCCGATTGCCACCGCCACCAGCAGGCCGGCCAACAGCGCCAGTGCCAGGAACAGCGGCTGGTCGGGATGGCTGACGATGATCGCCGCCATCACCAGTGAACAGGCGTTGGCGCCGGCGATGATCGACAGATTGATGCCGCCGGTCAGCATGGTGATGCCCATGCCGAGCGCCAGCAGGCCGAGGATCGGCAGCTGCGAGGCGATCGACTGGAAGTTGCCGAGGCTGAAGAAGCGCGATCCGAGCAGACCGGCGAACAGCAGCGCCACCGCGATGATGATCGCGCCCTGCAGACGAATGATCCGATCGCTTGGGATCAACCGAGTTAACTGCGTCATGTCAGATCTCCTTGAGCAGCTTGCGTTTTTCGTTCCAGGCGGTGGTGCTGATGCTGATCAAAATGATCGCGCCGCTGAACACCTGGTGCCAATAGGCCGAGACGCTGAGCAGCGTCAGCCCATTTTGCAGGAAGGCCAGCAGCACCACGCCGAGCAGGGTGCCGGTCAACGATCCGCGGCCGCCGCTCATGCTGGTGCCGCCCAGCACCACCGCCGCCAATACCGTCAGCTCGAAGCCGAGCAGCGAGTTGGGCGCCACCGACTGGGTGATCTGCGCCTGCACTACCGCCGCGACGCCGGCCAGAATGCCCATATAGCCGTAGACGCAGAAGTGCAGCCGCAGCAGGTTCAACCCCAGGCGCGACGCCGCGTCGCGGTTGCCGCCCATGGCGTAGATCTGGCGCCCCAGCCGGGTGCGGTTCATCAGCACGCCGGTGACGACGATGGTCGCCAGCAGGCACAGCAGCGGCAGCGTCAGGCCGTAGTCGTAACCGTCGGCGCCCTGGAACGAGAACCAGTTGATGCCGTTCATGAACCAGTCCGGGAAGCCGTACAGCCAGGTGCCGTTGGTGGCGTACACCAGCAGGCCGTAGAACAGGTTAAGGGTAGCGATGGTGATGATGATCGCCGGCACCTTCAGCCAGTACACCAGGAAACCGTTCACCAGCCCGAGCAGCAGGCCGACGCCGATCGCCAGGGCGAACGCCAGCGGGAAGCTGCCGCCGTGCTGGATCACCCAACTGGCCATCACATACTGGGCGATGGCGGTGACCGCCGGGAACGAAATGTCGATGCCGCCGGCGATCAGCACCACGAACAGCCCGCAGGCCAGAATGCCGAGAATGGCGTAGCTGGTGGCGACGTCGGTCAGGTTGCCGAGCGTCAGAAACTCATCGGTGCCGGCGCTTAGGCCGATCGCCAGCAGCAGCACCAACAGGCCGAGATAAAACTCGTGCCGCCCGGCCAGGCGGGCCAATAATGACTTATCCATTCACCACCTCGGCGATCTGTTGTTCGGTACTCTGGTGCGGCGCGAATTCGGCGATCAGTTCGCCCTTGCGCATCACCATCACCCGATGGCTGTTGTAATAGGCTTCCGGGATCTCGTCGCAGATCATCAGCACCGCCATGCCCAGCTGCGCCAGATCGCGGGCAATCTGGTAGATCCCCTCTTTGTTGGCAATGTCCACGCCGACGGTAGGCGAGTCGAGGATCAGGATCTTCGGCTGGGTCGCCACCCATTTGGCGATGGCGATACGTTGGGCGTTGCCGCCGGACAGGGTTTTCACCGGCAATGCGCTGTCGGACACCTTGATGTTCAAATCACGGATCAGCCGGTTGACCAGCTCGGTCGCCTTGGCGTGATCCAACAGCCCGAGCGAGGTATGCAGCCGATCGAAGACGGTGACGATGGTGTTGTCGTAGATCGATTGCTCCATGATCAACCCCTGCGTCAGGCGATCTTCCGACACATAGCCGATGCCGTGGCGCACCGCTTCGCGGTTGTTGTGCAGCTGCACCGTGCGGCCCTCGATGCGGATCTCGCCGCTGTCCGGCCGCGTCATGCCGAACAGGCTGAGGCACAGTTCGGTGCGGCCGGCGCCGAGCAGGCCGACGATCGAGACGATCTCGCCGCCGCGCAGCGCCAGATTGACGTTGCGGTATTTTTCGCCGCGGCTGAGGTTGCGCACCTCGAGCAGCGGCGCTTGTTCAGCCGGCGGCAGCGGCGGCAGCGGGCTGTAATGGAAGCGTTGGCCGGTCATCAGGAACGCCAGTTCATGGCTGTCCAGTTCGCTGGCCGGCCAGGTGCCCACCAGCTTGCCGTCGCGCATTACGCTGATGCGATCGGCGACTTCCATCACTTCGTCCAATCTGTGGCTGACGAACACCACGCAGATGCCGGCCGCCTTCAGTTCGTTAACCACCCGCAGCAGGCCGTCGACTTCCTGGCGGGTCAGCGAGGCGGTCGGTTCGTCCATGATAACCAACCGCGCTTCGGCGGCGATGGCGCGGCAAATCGCCACCAGCTGCCGATCGGCGATCGACAATTTTTCCACCTTTTTATCGGGATCGATGTGTACGCCGACCCGTGCCATGGCGTCCAGCGCCGTCTGGCGCATCACCCGCTTGCGCACCCAGAAGTGGCCGCCGGGCAGGTAACGGTGGATAGCGATGTTTTCCGCCACCGTCAGGTTAGGGAACAGCGACAGGTCCTGGTAGATCACCTGTATGCCGTAATAACCGGACAGCTGCGGCGTCAGGGCGTGGAAGAGTTTGCCTTCCAGCGAAATGTTGGCGCCTTTTTCCGGCTGATAGACGCCGGAGATGATTTTAATAATGGTGCTTTTGCCGCAGCCGTTTTGCCCGGCCAGGCAGTGCACTTCGCCTTTATTCAGCGTCAGGTTGATCTGGTCTAATGCCAGCACGCCTGGGAATCGCTTGCTGATATTCTCCAGGGTGATAAATGCGGGGGAGGCTGTCATAACGTTAACCTGTGCTTGCGTAGCGGCCGAAGCCCTGGGCGCAGCAACGCTGCGCCCCTACGAGGGTTTAACTTCTTTCCCGGTGTGGCGAAATTACGCGAAAAATCAGAATCCGAGCGATTTGGCGTTGTCTTTGGTCACTTCCAAAATCTTATTAAACCGAATCACTTTGTGTTCCATATCGACGTCGGCCTTACCGAGGCCCTCGATCGACAGGTCCTTATTCACTTCCTTGCCCTGCAACAGCTGGTCGGCCACCGTCACCAGCGCATAACCGGCGTCTTTCGGATCCCACAGCAGCGCTTTCTTGATGTCGCCGCGCATCAGGTAAGGGGCGGCCTGCGCCGGCATGGCGATGCCCACCACTGCGATTTTGTCCTTGGCGCGTTTCTTGGCCACCGCCTGGCCGGCGCCGATCGGGCCGAGCGAACCGAAGCCGATGATGCCCTTCATCTGCGGATAGGTTTTCATCAGATCCAGCGTGGTGGCGTAGGATTTGTCGATGCTTTCCGCCACCGGCAAGCGCGAGGTGACTTCAAACATGTCCGGGTATTTTTCTTTCTGGTATTTGATGGCGAAGTCGGCCCAGGCGTTGTGCAGCGGCACGGTCAGCGAACCGACGTAGATCGCATAGCCGCCTTTGCCGCCCATGTCTTTCGCCAGCTCATCGACGTTGGCCTGCGCGTATTTCTCGCTGTCGATGGTCTCGATGTCCCACTGGCCGATCTGCTGGTCCGGGGATTCATGGGTCAGCACCACGATGCCTTTGTCGCGCGCTTTTTTCAGCACCGGTTCCAGCACCTTGGCGTCGTTCGGCACCACGATGATGGCGTTGACGTTCTTGGCGATCAGATCCTCAATCACCTTGACTTGCGCGGCCGGATCCGGCGTAGAAGGGCCGGTCTGGTAGGCGTTGACGTCGAGTTTTTTCGCCGCTTCGTTGACGCCCACTTCCATGCGGTTGAACCACGGGATGCCGGTCACTTTGGCGACTACGGCAATCTCATACTTATCAGCGGCGAACACAGGTGTTGTCGATAACATGCACGCAGAAACCACACATGCATTTAATAATGCGAGGTTAAATTTCATTAGCTGTACCTTTTTTTATCTGTAGGGGTGGCGGTTTTTCCACCGCTGCAGATTACAAAGGAATGGAAGAGGGGGCGTAGCTGAAGTTAATGAAATGTGATCTGCGCACATTTAAGTAAAATATTGGCGTATTTAGTGTTAAATAAATGTTTAATTATTTGATGGTGGTAAATTTACTACCAATTAAATGGTAGTAAATAACTATTTATTAACTTTTATTTAACTAGGTTGCATCATTCTGATGGCGTGAAGGCATAAAATAATGCCGGCGCAGAGGCCGGCATTGAAGCATTTAATCGATGTGTGAACAAGATCACCTTTACGACGGATTACAGCACGCCTTGGGCCAGCATCGCCTCCGCGACCTTGACGAAACCGGCGATATTCGCGCCGTGTACATAGTGGGTTTGCTTGCCCTCGCCGCCGTATTCCACGCAGGCATGGTGAATATCCGCCATGATATGTTGTAAACGTACATCCACTTTTTCCGCCCGCCAGCCGATGCGCGCGGCGTTTTGCGCCATCTCCAGCCCCGACGTGGCCACGCCGCCGGCGTTGGCCGCCTTGCCGGGTGCGAACAGCACCCCGGCGTCGAGGAAGGCGTCGGTGGCCTGGATGGTGGTCGGCATGTTGGCGCCTTCCGCCACCGCCTTCACCCCGTTGCGGATCAGCGTCTGCGCCGCCTCGAGATCCAGTTCGTTCTGGGTGGCGCACGGCAGGGCGATATCCACCGGCACGTTCCACGGCTGCTGGCCCGCCAGATAGGTCAGGCCGCGTTCGCGGGCGTAGTCCGCCACCCGGCCGTAACGCTGGTTTTTGATCTCCGCCAGGTGTGCCAGCTTCTCGGTAGTGAAGCCGTCTTCGTCCACCAGGGTGCCGCCGGAATCCGATACGGTGATCACGCGCGCGTCCAGCTCCAGCGCTTTTTCGATGGTGTACTGCGCCACGTTGCCGGAGCCGGACACCGCCACCCGCATGCCCTCAAAGCCCAGGCCGTGGCGCTGCAGCATGGCGTCGGTAAAGTACACCAGGCCGTAGCCGGTCGCCTCGGGGCGGATCAGGCTGCCGCCGAAGGAGAGCCCTTTGCCGGTAAATACGCAGGCGGTGTTGTTGGACAGTTTCTTCATCATGCCGGCCATAAAGCCGACTTCACGGCCGCCGACGCCGATGTCGCCGGCCGGCACGTCGGTGTCCGGCCCCAGATGGCGGTACAGCTCGGTCATCAGCGCCTGGCAGAAGCGCATGATCTCGCCCTGGCTTTTGCCCTTCGGATCGAAATCGGAGCCGCCTTTGCCGCCGCCCATCGGCAGGGTGGTCAGCGCATTCTTGAAGGTCTGCTCAAAGCCGAGGAACTTCAGGATCGACAGGTTTACCGATGGGTGGAAGCGCATGCCGCCCTTATAGGGGCCGATGGCCGAGTTGAACTGCACGCGGAAGGCGCGATTGACCTGCACCTGGCCGCGATCGTCCACCCAGCTGACGCGGAACTGAATGATGCGCTCGGGCTCTACCAGGCGTTCCAGCAGCGCCTGTTCGCGATAGCGCGGGTTGCGCTCGATAAACGGCCACAGCGAGGTGAACACTTCGCGCACCGCCTGCAGATATTCCGGCTGGTGGGGGTTATGGCGTTGTAACGAGGACAGGAAAGACTCTACCGATACGGCATATTCCATGGATAACTCCTTTTCGCATTAAGTTTCCCCCGCTATTTCTTATAGATTTGGGTGTGGGTGATGCCCGGGGGAGGATGTTGTGTCTTTAGCGACTATATCATCGGAGGGCGGTTGATTATCAAGCGATTAATCGGCGTGGCGGCATGAAAAACGCCCGCAGGGCGCGGGCGTTGGGTAGTTAAGTTAGCAAGCGCTTACTTTATTCGTCTTCTTCGTCGCGCAGCGGCACGATCAGCATATCGATGTGCACGGTATTGATCAGCTGGCGAGCGGAAGACATCAGCTTGCTCCAGAAGTCCTGATGGTGGCCGCACAGTACCAGGTCCATGTCGTATTTCTTGATGGCATCGACCAATACCTGCGCCAGATCGCCGCTGCCGCTCAGGGTCTCGGTGATCGGGTAGCCGGCGTTCTGCGACAGCTCGGTCAGCGCCTGATGGGTTTCCTCAGAGATGCGTTTTTGCATGTCGCCGAGATTGACGTCGATCAGGCCAGTATAGAGGTCGGAATAGTTGACATCGACGTGGATCAGAGAAACTTTAGCGTTGTACGGCCGCGCCATCGAGACGGCTTTTTCTACCAGGATCTTGCTTTCCGGGGATAGGTCCACCGCGATCAGTATGTGTTTGTAAGCCATAAGAATACTCCTTCCATAAACATGCCGATTAAAAAGGGTTAGCAGGCGTTCCGTTTACCCGCCTGGCGCTTTTGGTTCCATAGTATCATTCGGATAACGCAATGATATGTTGGGGCGATCACACTGCGCCGCATCGAAAATCTCTCCGCCCGATACCTTTCGTTGTACACCCGCGCGGCGTAAAAGCCTATGGGTTATGCGGGCTTTAACGGTCTGACCGCTTGAATTATAAGCGTTATTAAACAAAGTATAGCGCTAAATGTGCAATCAGCGCTCCAGATGCGGCTGCAGCAGGCTTTCAAACCACTCATGAAACACCGCCAGGCGGCGCGATCGCTGGCGGCGATGGGGGTAGATCAGGGCGATCGGCATGGAGGCGGCGCGGTAACCGGGCAGGACTTCCACCAGTTCACCGGCGTCGAGCAGGTGTTGCACGTCGTAGCGCGGGATTTGCATCAGTCCCAGCCCGGCGCTGCAGCAGGCGATATAGCTTTCGGCGTTGTTGACCACCACCCGGCTGGGCAGTTCGAGGCGTTGCGTATGGCCGTCGTCGGTCAGGTATTCCCAGGGGGATTCGCGGCCGGTTTTGGGCGAGGCGTAACCGATGCTCCAGTGCCCCTCAGCGAGGTCGGCGGGCTGGCGCGGATGGCCGAATTCGCTCAGGTAGGCGGGGCTGGCGCAGTTGATCAGCGCGATATGGCCGAGCGGGCGCATCACCAGGCTGCTGTCGTGCAGATCGCCGACGCGCACCGCGCAGTCGACCCCTTCCTGCACCAGATCGATGGCGCGATCGGCGGAGCCGAGCACCAGTTGCAGATGAGGGTGGCGCCGCAACAGGCTAGGCAGCGCCGGGGCGATCAACCGACGAGCGATGCGGCTCGGCACGTCGACGCTGAGCCGCCCGGAGGCCTGCCGCTGGCTGGCCTGAAACGACTGATCGATGTCTTCCACCTCGGCCAGCAGCGGGCGCAGCCGCTCGAGCAGCTGTTCGCCGTCGGCGGTTAGGCGCACTTGCCGTGTGGTGCGGTGCAGCAGGCGCACGCCCAGCTGCGTTTCCAGTTGTTGCACGGCGGCGGACACCGAGGCGCGCGGCACCTCCAGCGCGTGGGCCGCCCGGATAAAGCTGCCCATTTCTGCCACCTGCACGAATACGCGGTATTGATTGAATCTGTCCATCTCGTGACCTGCTGTTCCTTGGCGCCGTTTCTGACAGAGAGTGTAGCCGTATGACGCGGTTGCGCGCGAGCAGGTGCGGGGGCATCTCCGCCCCCCGTCGAACTTATTTGGTGGTGTAGCCGCCGTTGATCAGGATGGTTTGGCCGGTTACCCACCAGCCGTCGCTGACCAGATGGCGGATGAACGGCACCACGTCTTCGATATCGGTCAGGCCGGTTTTGCTGAACGGCGACAGCGCCGCCGCCGTCTTGTGGTAGGCCACGGCGTCCGCACCCTCAGCCGGGTAGAAGAACGGGGTGTCCATCGGGCCGGGGCCGACCGCCGTCACGGAGATGCCACGCTCGCCGAACTCCTTGGCGGCGGCGCGGGTGAAGTGCTCCACCGGCGCTTTGGTGCCGGCGTAAGCGGCGTAAAACGGCGTGAAGGCGCCGAGCAGCGAGGTGACCAGCGTGCAGATTTTACCGTTGTCGTTAAGGTGCTTGCCCGCCTCTTTCAGGAAGAAGAACGCGGTTTTGGCGTTGACCGCGGTCATCTCGTCGTACTCGGCTTCGCTGATGTCGACCATCGGCTTTTTCAGCACCTTGCCGACGGTATTGATGGCGATATCCGGCTTGCCGACGGCGGCGACCGCATCGGCGAACAGCTTCTCGACCGCGCCCGCGGTGGTCAGATCGGCCTGCAGCGCGACGCCTTGCGCACCGGCGGCCTGAATGGCGGCGACGGTTTTCTCCGCTTCGGCTTTGGAGGCGGCGCTGTTGTAGTGGATCACCACCGCTTTGGCGCCTTGCTCAGCCAAATCGCGCGCGATCAGCCCGCCGAGGTTCTTGGCGCCGCCGGCGATGAGGACGGTTTTTCCCTTGATTGAATGGTTTGCCATAACAGTTTCCTTGGATGAACGTAACGGAAACCTGAGTCTAGCCAGCGTGGGGGGAAAGATCAGCGGCGTGGCGCGGGATAGACTATCCATAAAAACCGCCTAATCGAAAACGGGCGGTTATCGCTTATAACGTCCCGGCAGGTGACTTTTCGGCACAGGGCGGTAAATTTTATCCACTGCTCAGGCCAGTTTGCGTTTCATTAACCTACAATGATGGATATGGGCCTCATCATTTCCCCTCTGAGTGGAACCACGCCGTGCAAATCTCTCTGTGCGGTGCGGTAACGTCTCCGGAGGCGGTGGGTTATGGGCATGGTCCGTGCAGGCAAAAAAGGGGATGAGAGCGGTAAGCTCCAGCAGAGTATCGGGTAATGAGGTAGGGCGGTTGGACCCGGCGGAAGGCCGCGGATAACAACGCCTTGAGGGGGTAATCATGATCAGTACCGTCGCGCTGTTTTGGGCCTTATGTGTGGTGTGTGTGGTAAACATGGTGCGGTATTACTCTTCTCTGCGCGCGTTGCTGGTGGTATTGCGCGGCTGTGACCCGTTGCTGTACCAGTACGTCGACGGCGGCGGTTTTTTCACCGCCCACGGGCAACCCAGCAAGCAGCTGAGGCTGGTGCGCTATATCTTCGCGCAGCGCTATGTCGAGCATCACGATCCGGAGTTTATCCGCCGCTGCGAGCGGGTGCGCGGGCAGTTTATGCTGACCTCGGCCCTGTGCGGCCTGGTGGTCATCAGCCTGATAGCGCTGATGATCTGGTATTAATGCCTTTCTGTTTCCCTTGATGCAGGCAAAAAAAAGGCGGCCCAGTGGCCGCCTTCCTCATGATGCTTATCGCTTAGATCAGCTTCAACGCAACCCAATACAGCGCACCGGAAAGCAGGATCGAGATTGGTAGGGTCAGTACCCAGGCCAACAGGATGTTCTTCACGGTTTTGCTCTGCACGCCGCCGCCGTCCACGATCATCGTCCCGGCAACCGCCGAAGAGAGGACGTGGGTGGTGGAGACCGGCATGCCGGTATAACTCGCCACGCCGATAGACAGCGCTGCGGTCATCTGGGCCGATACGCCCTGGGCGTAGGTCATGCCTTTCTTGCCGATCTTCTCGCCGATGGTGGTGGCCACGCGTTTCCAGCCCACCATGGTGCCGAGCGACAGCGCCAGCGCGACGGCGACGATGATCCACATCGGCGCGTACTCGACGGTCTGCAGCAGATCCTGACGCAGGTTCTTCAGGAAACGCTGGTCGGCGGATGAGGTTTCCGGCAGCTTGGCGACTTTATCCGCCGTGTCGGTCACGCACATCAGCAGGCGGCGCAGGTGGCTGCGCTGGTCAACCGTCAGCTGATCGTAGCTTTGCAGGTTGGTCAGCATGCCCTGAGCCAGCTCGATCGCCGGCATGGCGCGCGAACTGTCGCAGTGGAACTCGGCAGGCTTGCCAGGCGCGGCTTCGTCATCCGGGCTTGGCACCAGCGGCGTCAGCGACACCGCATGCGACAGCGCGTCGCCGTGCTGCTGGTAATATTGCTGCAGGTGGGTCACGGCATCACGCGTACGGGTGATGTCATAACCGGTTGCATTCATATTGACCACGAAGCCAGCCGGCGCAACGCCGATCAGCACCAGCATGATAAGGCCGATACCTTTCTGGCCGTCGTTGGCGCCGTGCGAGAAGCTGACGCCAATCGCCGACAGGATCAGCGCGATACGGGTCCAGAACGGCGGCTTGCGTTTGCCGTCGACCTTTTCACGTTCCGCAGGGGTCATGTGGATACGCTGGCGTTTCTTGGTGCCACTCCAATAGCGGCGCAAGGCAAACACCATCACTCCCGCCACCATCATGCCGACCAGCGGCGAGAACAGCAGAGAAAGGAAAATGCCAATCATTTTCGGGACGTTAAGCGCATCCACGACCGAGGTGTGGGTCATCAGGGCGTTGGTTAAACCGACACCGATGATTGCGCCTATCAGCGTATGGGAACTGGAGGCCGGCAGACCGAAATACCAGGTGCCGAGGTTCCAGATGATTGCCGCCAGCAGCATGGAGAAGACCATGGCTAATCCGTGTGCTGAACTGACGTTCAACAACAGATCGGTAGGCAGCAAGTGGACGATGGCGTAAGCAACACTCAAACCGCCGAGCATTACGCCAAGAAAGTTGAACAAACCTGCCATCACGACCGCAAGTTGCGAGCGCATGGCGCGGGTATAAATAACTGTAGCGACCGCATTGGCCGTATCATGAAAACCGTTGATGGCTTCATAAAACAACACGAACAACAATGCGAGAATTAACATCAGGCCGGTATGGAAATCCAGGCCAGCGAACAAATGCAGCATAAGCGTTACGCCAGTTTGTGGACATGAACGCCGCGCATTATCAGTGACAACCGGTGCCGGGGAAAAGGAAAATATGACGTTTTTTTGATTTGGACATGACGAAACGATGACGCGCCTATAACAAAAATATGGAATATCAACGCGTTAATCTGCTCTGACCTCTGTAATATTTTCTTACTATGGCGTTGGCGCCGCCGGGGCTTTACAATCTGCCGCCGTGAATTTGGCGGTGACCGGCGGCGAAACGGCGTAATATGGCGCTCTTTTGTCGCGATTGTGGTTTTGATAAGTGAGGCTCAGGTGGAACAGTTTGATGTCGTAGTGATTGGGGCGGGCGCCGCCGGCATGTTTTGCGCCGCGCAGGCGGGGCAACTCGGTTGCCGCGTATTGCTGCTCGACAACGGCAAAAAACCGGGCCGCAAGATCCTGATGTCCGGCGGCGGGCGCTGCAACTTCACCAACATGTACGCCGAACCGGCGGCCTATCTGTCGAACAACCCGCACTTCTGCAAGTCGGCGCTGGCGCGCTACACCCAGTGGGACTTCATCGATCTGATCAACCGTTACGGCATCGCCTACCATGAAAAAACGCTGGGGCAGCTGTTCTGCGACGATTCGGCGCAGCAGGTGGTGGATCTGCTGGTCAAAGAGTGCGAGCTGGGTCAGGTGACGATGCGCCTGCGCAGCGAAGTGCTGGACGTAGAGAAAACCGAGAATGGCTACGCGCTGGCGCTGAATGGTGAAAAAGTGAGCGCTCGCTCACTTGTGGTGGCCAGCGGCGGATTATCCATGCCGGGGTTGGGCGCGTCGCCGTTCGGTTACAAACTGGCTGAGCAGTTCGGCCTTAAGGTGCTGCCGACGCGCGCCGGCCTGGTGCCGTTTACCCTGCATAAACCGCTGTTGGAGCATGTACAGACGCTGTCCGGCGTCTCGGTGCCGGCGGTGATCACCGCCGAGAACGGCGTCAGCTTCCGTGAAAGCATCCTGTTCACCCATCGCGGCCTGTCCGGCCCGGCGGTGCTGCAGCTGTCCAGCTACTGGCTGCCGGGTGAGTATGTGAGCGTTAACTTACTTCCCGAGCTGGATCTGGCGGGCTTCCTGGATGAACAACGCTTGCAGCACCCGAACCAAAGCCTGAAAAACACCCTGGCGCTGCACTTGCCGAAGCGGCTGGTGGAGTGCTTGCAGACCCTGGGACAATTGCCGGAGGCGACGCTGAAGCAGCTGAATGCGCCGCAGCAGGCGGCGCTGGTGGATCTGTTGCAGAACTGGCGCGTGCAGCCGAACGGCACCGAAGGCTACCGCACGGCGGAAGTGACGCTCGGCGGCGTCGACACCAACGAACTTTCTTCCAAGACGATGGAAGCCCACAAGGCGCCGGGGCTCTACTTTATCGGCGAAGTGGTGGACGTGACCGGGTGGTTGGGCGGTTACAACTTCCAGTGGGCCTGGAGCTCGGCCTGGGCCTGCGCCCAGGCGCTGGCAGCGCAGGGGCGTTAACGTTCAGCAGTGACGGGTTAGGCCGATTTTTTTGGCATAAAACGCAGACACAACCCCGCGACAGCGGCATAAAGCATTAGCAGGCAGGTTGTCGAAAGCGCTTGCGGATCGCCGAGACCCCATTCATTAGACTTGTGAACCATTTCCCACGCCATGTCCGGTGTCAGCAGCAGCCGAGAGGGAATGATGTTCGGCAAGACAGCGAATACCAGGACAAAAATCACCGAGGCGATCGGTTTTCTCATATGGGGCAGCGCCTCTCATAGCCAATGACATTGATAGAACCATAAGCTAGCAGCTTATTGTTGGTGCGTGGAACACCTACCCGTGGCGTTCAAACAGATGGGGCCGATAAGGCTCCATTTTCTATGCAATGCCGCTCACTTAAGCCTGAGTGGCATTTTTTTATCCAGCCTCTGGGCGTTCTGTGCAGGGGAATTGCCGTAAATGTCCCGCATTTCTCTGTGGCCAATATGAACGGCAATTGGAGGGGCCGAGGTGCGTGAGCCACATGGGGCATCTCACTTTTATCGACCGAAAATGTCACGAACGCCTGCAGAAAAACGCTAACTGATCAGCATTGCCATTTTCTATGGCCCGTTAATCTCATCCCGCCGGCCCTTTCAATTCCACGCGATTACCGTCCGGATCGCTGAAATAAATGGACGGCCCGTCGCCTTCCGCCCCATAGCGCGATTCGGCGGGATCAACGCCGATCCCCTGCGATCGCAGATAGGTCAACAACGCCTCTTCGTTGAACGGATCGATGCGCAGGCAGACGTGATCGACATTTTGCCTATGAGGATCGGGCGCTTCGCCGCCTTTTTTCCCCAGCACGCCATTGATGTCCACCAGGTCGATCATGGAGGCACCGGCGCGCAGGTGCACCAGCCCCAAATCCGGTCGCTGTTTGGCGATATCACAGCCGACGATCTGGGTATAAAAACGCAGGCTGTTCTGCATATCGCGCACGCGCAGAACCACATGATCCAGCCGTTGCAAGTTGAAGGGGCGCACGGTCATCTCCTCAAATGAACATCTCCTTTACAGCATAAGCGGCGATGACGGATTTATCCTGCTGCGCGGCGTGCCCGCTCGTGCACCCAAACCCCAAAAAAAAACGGCCGATGGGTGCAGCCATCGACCGTGGGGCTTAAGTGTTTAAGCGTTAACGAGGGAAGTTGCCGCTCAGCGCATCCAGGCCGCCCTGGTAGATGCCGCTGAACAGGGCGATGGCCTCGTCGTCGCTGATGTTGACCGGCGTGAAGCTGCCCGACCATTCCACGCGCGCCACGTTGGCGTCGTCGGTGGCGTGCACTGACAGGGTGGACAGGTAATTCACCACCGGGAACGGCGCTTGCATGATGGAGTAGCTGTAGCTGCGTTGACGATTGTCGAACGCTTCCAGCCGCTCGATGACGGTACCGCCGTCGGCGGTGGTTAAGGTACGCACGCGGCCGCCTTCAGAAACGACGCTTTTCGGGATGAACGGCAGCCAGTCAGGCAGGGCGTCGAAGCCGCCGATCAGTTGCCATACGGTGTCGGCAGATGCCGGGATGTCCATAGAGACGGATGTAGTAGCCATTTTCTTTCTCTCTTAATATCGGTTTCGGGTACAGGGTTACATTGCCAGCGTATCTACGACGCCGCCGTCAACGCGCAGCGCCGCGCCGGTGGTGGCCGAAGACAGCGGAGACGCGAGGTAAACGGCCAGGTTGGCCACTTCATCGACGTCCGCCGCGCGCTGAATGATGGAGCTTGGGCGTTCGGTTTTAACGAACTCGTCGGCCTGATCGCGTGCGCTGCGCCCGGATTTGGCCGCCGCATCCGCCAGCATTTCTTGCAGGCCTTCGGTAAAGGTTGGCCCCGGCAGGATGGCGTTGACCGTCACACCGGTGCCGGCGAGGCGTTTCGCCAGGCCGTGAGACACCGCCAGGTTGGCGCTTTTGGTGACGCCGTAGTTGATCATGTCCGCCGGGATGGCGACGCCGGATTCGGACGACACGAAAATAATGCGTCCCCAACCCTGCTCGGTCATGCTCCGCGCATAGTGGCGCGCAAGACGCACGCCCGAGAGGACGTTGACGTTATAGAAGTGCATCCACTCGCTGTCGGGCACGGTAAAGAAGTCTTTATCGTTGAAAATGCCCAGGTTGTTGATCAGCACGTCGGCTTTCGGTTCCGCGGCGAACAGGGTGGCAGCCCCTTGTTCCGTCCCGAGATCTGCGACCACGCCGCGCACCTGCGCGCCGGGCACGTTGGCGCTGATGTCGGCGATAGCGTTATCGACCCCGGTTTTCTGACGGCCGACGATCACGACGGTGGCGCCCGTTTTGGCGAGCCCGCGCGCGATGCCGAGGCCGATGCCGGAGGTGGAGCCGCTGACGACGGCGACTTTGCCTGATAGATCCAGTTTCATCATGTATCTCATCGAGTTAATGGGGGTAATGGGGCCATGCGGCCCCATAAAACTTAACGAATCGGCAGCGGCGCGTTGTCGGCCACCAGTTTCTGACGGCGCATTTCGGCCCAGAATTCAGCCGGGATAACGGCGTCCAGCGCAGCCAGATCTTCGGCCATGCGGCCAGGGCGGCTCGAACCGGGGATCACGGCGGCGACCGCCGGGTTAGCCAGCGAGAACTGCAGCGCGGCGGCTTTGACGTCGACCTGGAAGCGAGCGGCGATCGCCTTGATTTGCGCTACCTTTGCCAGCACCGCCGGGGACGCTTTCTGGTATTCGTAGTGCTCGCCGCCGGCCAGCACGCCAGAGTTGTAAGGGCCGCCGACGACGATGTCGACGTTGCTCGCCAGGGCTTCCGGCATCAAACGCTGCAGGGCGCGTTCATGATCCAGCAGGCTGTAACGGCCGGCCAGCAGGAAAGCGTCCGGCTGCGTTTCGCTCAGGCCCAGCGCCAGTTCACAAGGCTCGACGCGGTTGACGCCGAGGCCCCAGGCCTTGATCACCCCTTCTTCACGCAGACGGGTCAGCGCGCGGAAAGCGCCGGTGCGAGCGATGTTGAACTGCTCAATCCAGTTGTCGCCGTAAAAGTCCTGGGCCGGATCGTGGATCCAGACGATGTCCAGACGGTCGGTTTTCAGGCGCTTCAGGCTGTCTTCAATGGAACGCAGCGTGGCGTCGGCGGAGTAGTCGTTGACGATCTTGTTCTTCAAACCGTGTTCGAACAAACCGCCTTTCTCACCCAGATCGCGGGCGGAGGTGTCTTCTTCTTCGTCCAGCATGATGCGGCCCACTTTGGTGCTCAGCACATACTCGTCACGTGGGTATTGCGACAGCACTTCACCCATGCGGATTTCCGACAGGCCGGAACCGTAGAGCGGCGCGGTGTCGAAGTAGCGGATGCCCAGATCCCAGGCGCCGCTGACGGTGGCTTGCACGTCCTCTTGCGGGATGTTGCGGAACATATTGCCGAGTGGCGCGCCGCCCAAACCGATCTTGCCGGGTAAAATATTTTTGATGCTCATAGTCGATCCTCAATACGTTATCTTTTCAGGGAAACTTATGGGGCTCATACCTGTCTGCCCCGTCACGAGGCTAAAGATAACGTGGCAAGTTGTGACTTGATAGGACATAATTCGTCTAAGTTAAGTCCTTTGAGGTCTCACATGATCGATTTACGTCAGTTGAAATACTTTGTCGCGGTGGCGGAAGAGGAGCACGTCGGCCGCGCCGCCGAACGGCTGCACATTTCCCAGTCCCCACTGAGCAGGCAGATTTCCCAGCTTGAGGAGCGCCTCGGGTTGATGCTGTTTGAGCGCAATCAGCAGCGCATCCGCCTGACGGCCGACGGCCAGACGTTTCTGGCCGAAACCCGCGCGCTATTGACGCACGCCAACCGGCTTGAGTCGCTCGGGCGCCGCCTGGGACGGGGGGAAGACGGCGGGCTGTGCATCGGCTATATCGAAAATGCGATGCACTCCGGCGTTTTGTCGAACGCATTGCGGGCGCTGCGGGTGTCCCGGCCGGATGTGCACATCGTGCTTTACAGCCAGCCTTCTTCCATGCAGCTCGAAGGGCTGCGGCAGCGTAGCCTGGACGTGGCGCTGGTCAATACGGCGCCGGATCGCGACGATCAGGATTTGGACTATACGCAGGTGTTAGACGATCGCATGCTGCTGGCCCTGCCGCAGACGCATCCGCTGGCTGAAAGGGAGACGCTGCAGCCGGCGGATCTCACCGATCAGGCCTGGATCTCGGTGATCCACAAAGAGGATGCCCATTCGCGCGACGACTTCGTGGCGGCCTGCGTGAAGGCCGGGTTTGATCCGGATATTCGGCTGGAAGCGGGCGAGCCGCTGACCGCGCTGGGGCTGGTCGCCGCCGGGTTGGGGATGACGCTGATCCAGCACAGCCTGCGGCATAACGCGCCGCAGGGCGTGGTGCTGCGCGAGCTGCCCTGGATGCAATACACCACGCAGCTGTGGGCAGTGTGGCACAAGGCCAACCTGCGCCCGCTGGTCACCCATTTTCGCGAAGTGATGTCGGCAGGGCCGGCCTGCCACTGATTACGCGGCGGCGCCCGGCCCGGATTGCGCCCGCTACGGCACAGCGCGCAGGGTGGCGACGATCGCCGCCAGGTCGGCGCGCTGCTCGTCTGCCAGCGCGGGCTGCGCCTGCGCGGCATTCTCCGCCAGCAGGGTTTGCAGGCCGATCAGCCAGTCATAGATATAAAACGCGGTATTCTTGGTCGGCGTCGGCGCCAGCCGGGTTAGCCGCTGCTGGCCGCTCCAATCCACCGCCGGCTGCGGCGGCGGGGTAAAGATCGGCTGGCCGGGATTGACGCGGCTTTCGGGGCGCGTTGCCACATCGCGCCGCGGGAAGCCGAGCCAGGCGACGAAGTCGCCCAGTAGCGCCAGCGCCTGACTGATCTGCCGATCTTCACCCTGTTCCGGCAGGCCCCCGGCGCACAGTGCGCGCTCCAGTTCGTCGTCGAGCCGCAGGCGGCAGGCGGCGCCGATCAGCGCATCGACCAGCAATTCCAGGTGTGGTTTCTCGACGCCGAGCAGATCCAGCAACCGGCGGCTGTCCGGCAGCGCACGCAGATGATTGACCCAGTCTGCGAAGATCCGTGCGGCAAAAGGCGATGCGGGCTGCTCGCCGGGCGCCGCAGGGTCTTGCTCGCCGAACAGATCGATATCCAGCCCGAACGGTGAAGGCGCCATCGTCGGAACCGGTGCGGTGTGCTGCTGTTGCTGATAAAGCTGGCGCAGCGTATCGCGCTGGGGTAGCAACCGCTCCAGCAGTTCGCCGTGGCGGCCGGCCTGTGCCTGCAGTGCGCGCAGCAGCTGCTGCGCGCGTTGCTGCGTCGCGTGCGGATCGGCGGCGGTGAGCCAGTTGCCGAGCAGGCTTTCCGTCAGCTCGCGCTGCAATTCCTCACGCTGTTCGAGCAGGCGCGCTTGCTTGTGGGCCGGACGCGCCTGAGCGGCCAGGTAGTTCACCATGCGGCGACAGTCCTGTTCATCCAGCGCCAGCAGCGTGGCCCAGCTGTCGCCGGGCTCGCCGACCTGACGCTGGACGGCGTCGTCGGGCCGTGCTTTGCCTTCCTGACGCGAGTCGAACGGCGTGATTGCCCAGATTAAACCGGGCTTGCGGCGTTGGCGCAGCGCCGGGGTTTCCCCCTGGGTGTGGTTGACCCAATCGCCGAGCGCCTGGCCGACGCGCGCGGCGTCCTGCGGCGTGGCGGCGGCATCGGTCACCAGCAGCAGGCTGGCGTGCAGGCCGTCGGCGCAACGGGCCAGTAAATGGGCGCGCTTCGCCTGCTGCAGACGTTGCGCCGGCTCCGCCTGCGGACAGCTGCGGCTGCCGGGCAGGTCGATCAGCGCCACGTCGGCGGGCAAGCCTGCCTGCGCCGTTTGCGGCAGCAGGGTGGTCACTTCTGCGGTCAGCCAGGCCAGATCGCTCAGTGCGATCTCCCGTTCATCGCCGTTTTCGGTCATGACGGCGATCGTGGCGTTTTCCGGTGCGGCGCTTGCGGTCAGCAGCGCCAACGCGTGGCGCGGGGCATGAACCTGTCGGCTGCCGCCGAGGGTATGCAGCGCGTGCGCCAACTGGCGATAACGCGCCGTCAACGTCGCCTCCTCTCCCCACAGCGGTGCAAACAGGCGCGCGCGATCGTCGATGCTCAGCTGCGGCGCCAGCGCCACGGCCTGCGGCCAGAAGTGCCTGTCGAGCGTGGGTTGCTCTTTGCCGCCGTGGCGGCGTTGGTTGTCCCACAGCGCCAGCACGGCGTTGCCATCGAGGCCATCGAGGGCGACGGCTTGGCGGTGGCGCGCCAACGCTTGCAAATGGCTGGCGATGGCGCGGGCGTCCCAGTCCGGGCGAAAGCCGCGCATCGCGGCGGCGTCGATCGTGATGGCCAACCACTGCGCTTCGTTGAGCAGTGCGAGGGCGATCGGATAATCGGCGGGCCCCGTTTCGGCCGCCGTGCAGTAGCGCACCGCGAGCGACAGGTCCGCGTTGAAGCGTTTGGCGCCAGGCGCCAGCGCCGCCAGCAGATGGGCCTTGGCGGCGGCGTTGTGGCCATACAAACCGATGGCGACCTGCGCAGGCCGGGTGTTTTCCAACTGGACGGCGCGGTTATGGCAACCGCGCAGACGCAGCGTCAGGCGATCGGCTTCCCGCTCCAGGCGGGCGGATTGTCGGCGTGTGGCGTCCACCCAGTCGATCGCCTGCACAATGCCGGCGCTGAGCGCGTTATTCGGAGCCGCAGGGGCGAGGGTTTGCGTGTTCATCGTGGGTAAATGCTCCCGCTGTCTATCCAGTAGTGGGTCGCACCGGAGGCGCTGGCAGCCAGGGTATTGAGTTTCAGTTGCAGGTGGTGAGCCGGGACGGGGCTGCCGTCGGCCAGCACCGCCTGCGCGATCTTGACGCTTTCGGCGCCCTGTTCGGCGCTGGCGGTGATGGCCAGACGCAGGCCGATCACCGCGTCGCCGGCCAGCTTGCGCGCCAGCTGGGCGTCATTGATGGTCAGCGTATAGAGCGGGGAGGCCGGCCAACGTTCGTTGTCCAACTGGCGGAAGCCCAGACGCAGTGGGCCGCGCAGCTGGAAGCTGACGGCGGGATCGAGCGCGAAATCGGCGCGATCCAGATCGATATCGCGGTAATAGACGTTATCGTCCGCCAGCATGTTGTTGCCGTCCAGCATGCCCAGATAGCGAATGGTGGAGTAGGGCTGGAAATCGCCGACGTTGAAGTAAAAGCTCTCCAGCCGCAGATCGATCGCCAGCAGGCACAGCATGGCGCCCACGGCAGCGGTGGATTTCGGGTTGTCGATGCGGCCGCGTTTGTTGAACGGGTACCAACTGCGGGTGTGGTAGCCCTCGAGAGGCAGAATGCGGCTGGCGGGCAGCGGCTGCAGGTGGCGCAGCAGCGCCTGCACGCCGGGGAAACGCGCCGGGCGGCCGGTCAGCAGCAGCACGTCGCAGGTATACAGCGCCACCACTTCGGCCAGCAGGCGCAGGCAGCGGCCGATGCCGATGCGATCGGACAAGAAGGCGGCGTGCAGATCGGCCAGGCGGGTCACCAGCGGGGTGTGCAGAATATCGAAGGCGTCGCTGTCGGCTTCGCGCTGCACTTCGCCGTTGATAAACGCCAGCACCTGCGGCGTCGGCGGCTGCGGCAGCAGATCGCCGAGGTTGGCGGCGATTTCCGCCCGGCTGTCCAGCGGATCGTACTGCTCATAGGCACCGAGCAGCGCGCGCCCGGCGGGCATGAAGATCTGCAGCGCGGCCTGCTGACGCAGGGTGGAAAGCCCGTCCATGCGCCCTTCGTTGCCGAACAGTTTGTCCATCAGTGCCGCGGCGGCGCTCACGCCGGCGGCCTCGAACGCCTGTTGCACGGCGGGCAGGACAAACTGCTGGATGATGTCCAGCAAGATATCGTCGCCGGCGACCTTAAAGCCCTCGCGGAACAGCAGGCGCGGGTTGATTTTGATGTTGTTGCCTACGCCGTCATCGAGCGAGTAGTGCGTGATCGCCAGATCGGTGGTGCCGCCGCCGATGTCGATGGAGGCGATGCGCAACGTCTTGCCGGGCTGTTCACCCGGCGCCAGCGGCCGATCGGGCCGCGCCATGGCGGCGAAGAAGGCGTCGGTGCGGCCGGCGAAGTTCACCTGGGTTTCGTTGTACAGATAGACCATCTGGCCGCAGGTGGCTTCGTCCCACTCGATCTGCACTTGCGGCGCCGGGAAGCGGGTGTGCTCGCCGTTGAACGGCGCATCCTGCGGGTGCCAGCCGAGGGCTTTCCATACCAGCCCAATCGCTTCCTGCATGCGGCGGCGGAAGATCTCGCGCTCCGGCTTCGGCATCGCCGAAGGCAGCGTCAGGATGATGGCGCGTAAACGGCGCGGCGCGGTGGCGTTCGGCATGCGGCTGCGTTGGGCGATGCTGTTGATCTGCATCAGCGCCTGCGCCAACAGCTCGCTCAACATCAGGCTCATCACCGCACTGCGGCTGTAATGGGCGGCGAACACCGGCAGCCGTTCGGCCGTCGGCAGGGCGGACAGCGGCACGCCCTCATCGTTGATCAGGGTGGTCAACGGCGCGGCGGCGGCCATCGGCTCGTGCCGCTCGTTGAAGCGCCAGCCGGGCGCATAGCGCTCCTCGTCCCACAGATAACGCCGTGGGCTGGAGATGCCGGTGGTGCCTTCATGCCCTTCGCGTCGCTGCGCCAATTGCGCGGCTTCATGGCCGACGCGGGTGATGGACGGCCATTGGAAGGCATCGTCGCGTCCGCTCTGGAAGGACAGATGCGGCTTGCCGAACGCGGCCCGAGAAAACTCCACCCGGCTCTCGAACAGTTCGTTGTAGACCTGATGCGGTTCGGACAGCGAGCGCAGCTGCAGCTCATAGGTTTGCTTCAGGCCGTTGCTCTCTTCCGGATGGTCCTCGACCAGCACGCCGCAGGTGTGAGAATTGCCGACGTCCAGCACCAGATCGACGTCGATCGCCGGTTGTTGCAGCGTCGCCGTCACCATTTTTATCTGCGGCACCGTCAGCTGATGGCCGAGCATGTGCAACAGGTTGAGGTAGTGCGCCTGATACTCGAAGGTTTTCAGCCCGGCGTTGATCTCCGCCTCGGCGCGCTGTTCCCGCTCGGTGGCGCGCTGGCTGAACGCCTCGCGCAGCCAGCCGTCCACCCAGGTCAGATCGAGGAACTCGCCCAGCTCGTGGTTGCGGTGCGCCAGCGTGAAGTTCAGCCCGGTGCCGAGATCGCTTTCGCCCGGCGCCAATGCTTCCTGGCCGGGCGCGGCGGCGCGGGTGTCGAAGGCCAGCACCACGCGCAGCAGGTTACCGTCCTGATCCGGCTCATCCAACTGCACCACCTGCAGACGTGCCCAGTTATCCGGGCCCGATAAAAACATTCCCGAGGTGGTGTAGCGCAGGAACGGCAACGGCAGCCAGAGCTTATCCAGCAGGTGCAGCGACTGCTGCAGCGGATAGCTGAACTCCGGCCGCACCACTTCGGCGCCCTGGTCGCCCACGGCCGGCAACTGGTATTTGCCGCTCTCGGCCTCCCATTGCAGGCGCAGCAGCGGGCCGCTGGCGGTCTTGCGCACGAATTTGCCGGGAAACTCGGCGTCCAGCCGCGGCGTCAGGGCAAAGTCCAGAAACTGAATGCCGCTGTCCTGAATCAGCGTAACGCCGTGTTTGTAGTCAGTAAGGGGGGCCAGCATCATTTACTCTCGCGCTTGAACGTCATGGGATAGGTGGTGTCCGCATCGTAGCGGCCGGTGCACTCCGCCGCGCCGGTCTCGCCTTGGCGGCAGACGATTTCCGGGATCTGATAGCGGCTGCCGTCGCTGCAGCGTGCCTTGGTGCGGCTGTTGATCACCAGATTGCCGGACTGCATCAGGCCGGCTTCGACCGCGACCCGACAGGTGACGCCGTCGCCGTAGGCGATGATGGCGTTGCCTTTGCCCGCGTTCAGGCGGTATTGCAGGCTGGGGCGTTTGCCGGTGATCGGATCTTTCAGCGCCACCGTGGCGCGCCATTTGCCGTTAAGGAAACGGGTGGAGCCGGCCTTCACCGCCTCGGGTGGCAGCACCAGCGCATTTTTGTCCGCCGGCTGCGGGATGACCGGCGCCGGGGGCGGCGGCATCAGCGTGGCGTGCGCCAGCGGCAAGCGCAGCTTAGGCAATGGCGCGGCGGTTTTTTCCGGTGGTGCCGGAGGGTGCACCTCAGCCGGCATCGCCGGTTGCGGCGGCGGTGAGCGGTGCAGCCAGGCGGCCAGCGCCGCACTGCCTAACAGCAGTACCGGTAACAGCCACAGCGCGTGGCGCCGACGCGGGCGCACGACGGCAGGGGATTCGACGGGGGCCGCCGGAGCGAGTACCGGTTCAGGCTCGGCGGCCGGTGTTGGTTTTGCCGGTTCAACAACGGCCGGCTTGCGTGGTGCGGCGGCGATCGGCGCCGGTTTTTCCACTTCCGATTCGAGCGGGCGCAGGCAGGCTAACGGATCGTCCGGGCTCTGCGCCTGCGGTTTGATAAAGCCCCAAAAGGTCAGCACCGGTCGGTCGTCTACCAGGTAGACGTGGTTGGGATCGGGAATATGCATCGCTTTGGCCAGCAGCGCGCCGAACAGGCGGTGGCTGGGATGATCGGTCGCCCGGGTCTGTTCCGTCAGGCTGCGGAAGGTCGCCAGACAGTGTTCCAGGTGGCGCACCGCCTGCGCGCGCTGGGCGTCGCTTGCCGCCAGCCAGGAGGTCACCTTTCCCGGGAAGGGCGCATACCAGTCGATGCGGGTGCCGCTTTCGTTCGGCTGGGGGATCGCCAGACAGTCGGCGGCCTGCGGATGCCGGCGAAGACGCAGGGTTTCCCGCAGCTGCTGCGCGCAGGCGTAGATCGGTTGCCCGTTCTCGCCTAAAGCGAGCACATCATCCAAACTGCCACTGCGTAAGAAGGGTTTCACCACGGCACCGCACCTTGTCCTGTTCTGCAAAAACGCATAAAAGTCCATGATACCCCGCAGGCGGCGGCGCCAAACGGCCAAGGACAGCCCGAAAAACGCCCTTCTTCGGCGTTAGCGATGCGCTTTGGCAACCGGCACAGTGAAAATCTCGCTATCTGGACCTGTCCGTGAGCCGCTTTATCTGAAAAATAGAACGCAACCCCGGCAAGCGACGCCGGGGAATGCTGTTCTCTTTCACTATGACCTCGCCTCGCGGGTTGCCGATTTCGGTATGCCTCAGGCGTGCGGAGCGTTCGCATCATGGACAGTCAGTCTGAAAAAACTCTCGTTGTTACCCCCGCTCATCCCGTTGTCGGGCATTCCGCTCAGGGCTGGATGAACGGCTTCCTCGGCATGATTATCTTCAGCGGCTCGCTGCCCGCCACGCGGGTGGCGGTGCTGGAGCTCGATCCGCTGTTTCTGACGGCAGTCAGGGCGGCGATCGCCGCCTTGCTGGCCCTGTGCGCGTTGCTGATCACCCGCCAGGCGCGGCCGACGCGGGCCGATTTGCCGCCGCTGCTGTTTGTGGCGCTCGGCGTGGTCATCGGCTTCCCGCTGCTGACGGCGCTGGCGCTGCAGCACACCACCTCGGCGCATTCGCTGGTGTATATCGGCCTGCTGCCGCTGGCGACCGCCGGTTTTGGCGTCTTGCGCGGCGGAGAGCGGCCCAAGCCCGCTTTTTGGGCCTTTTCCGGTATCGGGGCCGCGCTGGTGGGGGCGTTCGCGCTGAGCCAGGAAAGCGGCGGTGCCTGGCAGGGGGATGCGCTGATGATCGGCGCGGTGCTGCTGTGCGGTCTGGGTTATGCCGAAGGGGCGGTGCTGTCGCGCCGGATCGGTGGCTGGCAGGTGATCTCCTGGGCGCTGGTGGTTGCCTTGCCGTTGACGCTGGTGGCGGCGTGGTGGGCGGCGCCGGCCACTTGGCCTGCCGTCAGCGGTGCCGCCTGGCTGTCGCTGGTGTACGTCTCGGTGTTCAGCATGTGGATTGGGTTTATCTTCTGGTATCGCGGCCTGGCGCAGGGCGGCATCGCCGCCGTCGGGCAGCTGCAGCTGCTGCAGCCGTTCTTCGGCCTGATGCTGGCGGCCTGGCTGCTGCAGGAAACCGTTCAGCCGATGATGATCGCCGTGATGGCCGGCGTGGTGGTTTGCGTGTTCGGCGCCAAGCGTTTTTCCCGCTAGGCGCCGCTGCCGGCGCAGGCCAGGATCACTTCGCCGAGCCGTTTCACCGCCTGCTGTACCTGGCGATCATGGTAACCGCCCAATCCCAGCACCAGACCCGGTTCACCGTGGCCGGGCGCATACATCGGCGACACCGCCCGCAGCGCCAACCCGGCTTCGTTGGCGCACTGGGCGACCCGCACGTCATCGAGATCTTTCCTCAGCCACAGCACCATGTGCATGCCCTGATCGCAGGGCTGCACTACCGCCAAATCGGCGGGGATATGCGTGTTGATCGCCTCGATCAGCACCCGGCGTTTCTCAGCGTAGACGCCGCGCATTTTGCGGATATGCCGGTCGAGATACCCTTCGGCGATAAAGGCGGCCAGTACGTGTTGATCCGCGCTGGGCGGGTGACGATCCATCAGGATCCGGGCGCCGCAAAAGGCGTCGACCAGCGGCGGCGGCACGATGGCGTAACCCAGCCGCAGCGAAGGGAACAGCACCTTGCTGAAGGTGCCGAGATAAAGCGTCCGCTCGGGCGCCAACCCTTGTAGCGAGGGGAACGGGTGGCCGGCGTAGCGCATCTCGCTGTCGTAATCGTCTTCCACGATCCAGGCCTGCCGCTCTTTGGCCCAGGCCAGCAGGGCGCTTCGTTTCGCCATGCTCATCGGCATGCCCAGCGGGTATTGATGCGACGGCGTGACAAAGGCGGCGCGGGCGTCGGCGGCCAGGCGCACGCCGGCGGCGACGTCGATGCCGTCGTTAGCGACGGGTACCCTGATCATGTGCCGATCGCGAAACAGGCTGTTAAAAAGGGCGGTGATGCCGGCGTAGGCGGGGTCCTCGACCCAGGCGCTGTCGCCGGCGTCCAGCAGGATCTGCGCGGCCAGATACAGTCCTTGCTGGGTGCCGGCGGTGATGAGGATTTGCTGCGGCGTGCAATTTACCGAGCGGGAACGGCGCACATAGTCGCAGATGGCTTCGCGCAGCGGCAACGCGCCCAGCGGATCGCCGTAGCCCGACGGGGCGCCGGGGCCGCGCGCCCGGATGCGGTTGCCGAGCCGCCGCCAGATATCGTCGGGCGCGGTATCGCCGATCGGCACCGAGACGGTGAACGGCACCGGCGGCAGCGCCCGCACCTGGGCGGCGAAGCGCGCCAGATGCTGCGCCTGTGAAGAAAGCGGAACCGCTACCGCCGAACTCGCCTGTACCGTGGCGCGTGGCGTGCGGCGCGGCGCCTGATAGTGGGCAACCCGGGTGCCGGAACCGGGCTGCGGTTCGAGAAAGCCTTCCGCCGTCAGCTGAGCAAAGGCCTCCAATACCGTGCCGCGCGCCAGATTCAGCGCCGCCGACAGCCGGCGTGTCGAAGGCAGCAGATCGCCCGCTTTCAGATCGCCTTTGTGGATAGCCCGGCGCAGGGCCTGCGCCAGCTGGTGGCTAAGCTGCCCCGCCTGGCGGTCAATCTCGCCGAGGGCGGGGACGTCAACGACTTGGGCTGTTCTGGGCATGTATTCCGGCTCGCTTTGCAGTACAAAAATGAGTATTCAGAGTAAACCACTCTGATATCACTCGCGAGCCTGTTGTCGCTCAGCTTAGCCCCCGCTGATTCAGCAGCACCTTATTCAACTCGCTGTTTTTACGCACGTTAAGCTTGCGCATCGCCGAACGCTTATGGGCGCTGATGGTTTTCTGGCTGCGCTGCAGCAGGCCGGCGATGCTGCAGGCGGACATGCCGCTGCTCATCAAACCCAGCACCTTTTTTTCGCAGTGGCTGAGCGCGGCGATGCGGCAGGCCTGGCATTTCCACAGGCCGGCGGCGTGCAGCGCCACCCACGGATGCTGGATGAACTTTTCCAGCGCCATCTGCAGCTTGAGACGGATGGCATAGGCCGAATCGCGCCGATGGATGCTGAACAGCGGCGGCAGGTTTTTCACCTGTTGCTGGGTCGTGTCGTCGAGGATCAGCAGGGTCAGCTGCCGCTGGCGCGGGATGCCGTAGGCGCTCTGGTAGCAGCAGGCGCAACCCCAGCGCTCTTCCGGCGTGCGAAACACGATTTCGATGTTATCCAACGCCTGCAGCGCCAGCGGCGAGAACTGCGGGTACAGACGCTGGCATTCGTTCAGGGAGTGCAGATAGTCCTGCAGCAGCAGACGCAGCCCCTGCTGGTAGAAGTTATCGCTGTCGAACAGCGTGAAGCGAATATCTGGCATGGGTGGCTCCTTAAAAGGGCCGTGGCACCGCGCCGGAGCGAACGGTGACGGCCCATTGCCGGCGTTCGCGCGCCGGTCGTTTTCCTGATTTCCCTGGGGTGGTGCGGGCTTATTGGTACGCCAGCACAAAATTGGCGACGGACGTGAATTCGCCTTCGGTAATGCTTTGGTTCTGGATCGCGCTCGGCTGCCCCTGCACATAGGCGGTGAAGTTCAGGCTGTTGGGGCCGTTTTGCAGCGCGACGGCACTGGTGGCCTTATTCAGGTCGATGTCCGCTCCCTGATGATCGAACAGGGCGATGGCGGCGCCGTTCGCGCCGTTGTTGATCGCCAGCTTGCCCGGCAGCTCTCCGTCTTCGGTGCCGCTGAAGGTCACGCTGACGGATTTGAACACCGTGGTCTTGCAGTCGGTCAGCTTGATGCTGAACGGCACCGGCGTGGTGTGGCCGTAGCGGTACAGGGTTTTGACGATCACCGTGCCCATCTCAACCAGCTGATCGGCGGACTGCGGTTCGATATTGCACGGGCGGCTCACCACGGTGCCGTGGAACTGCACCGGCGCGCCGATAAGCTCGGTGTTCGCCGCCGCCGGTATGGCAACCCACCAGGGCGCGCAGCTCAGCAGCGCTAAAGCGCGTAGACGCATTTTCCGTTCCTCCCTCGGTTACTGGAATGCCGCCACGATGGTGGCCGATGCGTTGAATTCCCCTTCGCCGATCTCTGCGCCGCCGTTGGCGAACGGCGCCGCCACCAGGTTCCAGGAGCCGCCGTTGCCGATGTTCGGCACCGGGTAAAACTCATTCGGGATAACCAACTGGCCGTTGTGCGTCAGCCGGATGCCGAGATCGTTCTTGTCGGTTTTGAACACCTCGTTGCTGAAGGAAGCCGCCGTGCCCGACACCGCCAGCTTGATGTTCAGCGTGCCGTCCTCGAAGCTGCCGCCCTCGCACTGGAAGCGCACCGGAATGCTTTGCGGATAGTTCGAGCCGTTGAGATCGCTGCCGCCGATCTCGCCGAACTCGACGTTGATCAGCTGGCCTTCGTTCACCACGCATTTATCCGGTACATAGAGGATCGCGGACTGGATAAACACCTGCGCCATCGGATTGGGGCCGAAACCGCCGTCGGTCGAGCCGAGGCGGCCGTACATCTCGATGATCTGCCGATCGTTAATCTCGACGCCGTTAATGATCTTTTTGCGCACCCGGAAGGTGATCTTGCCTTTGGAACCGCTGCCGTAGTTGTTGACCTGTAAGTACGGCGGCTGGCAACGGTGTTGGCTCAGCAAATTCGATTCGTTGTAAAAAGGCACGGTGACGTAGGCATTCTTGTTGCCGGCAATCCACACCTCGGCTTTTAAATCCAAAAAGTCATTCAGTTTTAAATAGCCGTTGCCGTAGTCGGAGGGGGGCAACGCCGAATCCGACTTGTAAAAGTGCGGGCTGGTGGGAATAGGGGTATCGCAGTACACCTTGCCGGTATAGGTGCCGCCCAGATCATAGGGAAACAGTTTGGTGAACCCTACCTGGTTGGTGATGTTGCTTTGATTGAGGTCGATATAGAACTGTTTGGGGCCGCCGTCCGGCGTGACGTAGCCGTTGGCCCAGGCGGCGGGGGCCGCCAGTGCGATCGCCAGCGGCAGGCAGAGTTTGGTCAGTTGTGTTTTCATCGCGTTCTCGAGCCTCACAGGTAAATCACCTGAATGTGCGCCACGGCGGCGAACCCGGCGGCCATCACCGCCCGCTGGGTGGATTCCACGCTGGCGCTGAACCACAGAGTGTTGCTGCCGGGCTGCAGAATGTAAGGGCGGCTGCGCTGATTCAGCTCCAGCACCTGGCCCTGCTGGTCTTGCAGCCGCAGGCCGATGCCCTGTACGCCGCCGTTCAGCTTCAGCAACGACGGGTTGTCGACGTCGCTTTCGCCAAGAAATACCAGCGTGGCGGCCTGCTCACCCTGCAGGTAGAGGCGGCCGGCGTCGCCGTTGCGCGGGCCGGCCGGGTTATCCGCCAGCGCGCGCGCGCCCAGCAGGCAGTTGCGGAACGAGAGGCGAAAACGCACCGGCGCGCTGCGATCGCCGGCGTTGCGGAAGTCGCGTGCGCTGACGTCGCCCAGATCGACGGACTGATCCCGGCTGTCCGGCGTCAGGCTGCAGGGGGAGCTGAGCAGGCCGCCGTGAAAGCTGACGGTGCCGGTGGTGCCTTCGATCACGCCCAGCGGCGTTGCCGCCATCGCGCCGCCGCCGCACAGCAGTGCGCCGAGCAGCAGCGGGCGCAGTCGATCGGTGAATTCAGCCATGCTGGACCTCCTTATTTTTTCTCGGGCACGGCGGTGCAAACGCTGCCGTTGCAGGCGAAGCGCAGTTCGGGGTGGCCGCCGTAGTCGTTGATGTAGGTGATGACGAAGCTGTTCATGCCGGTATCGTGCAGCTTGAGGCTTTCGCTGGATTTCGGCTTCAGCATCAGCGGCTGAAAACCGCCGATCGCGCCGCCGCCCTGTTTTTGCGTCTGCCGCGTCATGCCGGTCAGGGTGATGTAAAACGGCGTCGGGTTATCGACGGAGATAGCGCCGCCGCTTTTACGGAACACCAGCTTTTCCTGCCACACCTGGCCCTTGGGCGCGACGATGGCCTTCGGCCGGTAGAACAGCTTGATCTGCGTTTGCAGCGCCAGCTGCATCACGTTGGTTTTGGTGCTTTTCGGCGGAATTTCGCGCAGGTTGAAGTAGAACACCGACTCGCGATCCTGCGGCAGGCGATCCGCCTCCGGCGTCTTGGTGATGCGTACCACGCTGCGCTCGCTTGGCTCCACGCGCTGCAACGGCGGCAGCACCACCAGCGGCGAGGTGATTTTCTGGTGCTGCTCGTTCTCCAGCCAGGACTGCGCCAGGAAGGGCAGCTCTTTGTTTTCATTGACGATATTCAGGCTGATCGATTTGGCGTCGCTCACATAGACGGCGCGCGTGCGATCCAGCGATATCGCCGCGTCGGCGGTAGGCAGTACGGCGCTCAGGGCCAGGCCGGCGGCGGTCAGTAGCGTTATCGGGTGTGTGTTCATGTCATTATTTCTCAGCGTTACGGATTACAGGGTGGCGCACGGCAGCAACAGCTGGTCCAGCGGCTTGGCGGCGCCCGGGATCACGATGCGGCAGCGGCGTTGGCCTTCCCAGGCGACGTCCAGTTTTTCCTCCGGCTGCACGCCGGTCAGGTAGACCGAGCCGCCGTCGTTGACCACCGCGACCTCGCGGCCTTTCTCGCTCAGCACCGCGGCGCCGAACGGCGGCTCGCTGCCGTCCGCGAGGCGAATGGTGGCCAGCAGCTTGCTGCCTTTCACCACCTCGAAGTGGCGGTAACCAATGGCGCCTTCGGTCAGCGTGCCTTGCACCACGGCGCGGGTGGCCTCGACGTCGTCCGCCAGCTTGTTGACGTCGATGCGGGTGTCGGTGTTGTAGTAGCTGGTGATGTCGGAAATCACCGCCAGCCCGAAACGGTTGCTGTAGGCGCGGCCGTTGTTGATCGGCACGCCGGCGATGCCGTCGGTGTCGAGCATCATGCGGCTGCCGCCGTTGCTCGAGTTCTGGTGCGCCGCGATGCCGTGCCGGGTCGCAGTGAGGCCGCCGCGGAACGAGCCGCCGATCGACGAGTAGCTGTCCTGCTGGTAAGAGGCGCTGGCGTTCAGTGAGCCAAACGAGGCGTTGTGGGTGTAGTACCCGCGCGCCAGCGATTTGCCGGACTGATTAAAGCCGCCGCTGACCTGCCAGGTATTGTCCGGATCGCTGTAGTCGTTGTACGACGCGGTCTGCGTGACATCGCCGTTGTTGGTTTGCAGCGCATAACCGACGCGCCGACGGTCGCCGATCGGCACGGTGAAGTTGAGCATCACACTGTCGTCGGTGCGGCCCTGGTAATAGGTGCGGTAAGCCGACAGCGAGGCGGTGATGTTGCTGATATCGCCGACGCTGAACAGCTTGCTGGCCGACAGCCCGTAACGGTCCTGGGTTCGCGCATCCCAATAGGTCTGGTGCGAGTAGGTCAGGTAGGCGGTGATCGCCTTGGCGCTGTCTTCCGCCATAAAGGTTTTGCTGGCGGTGATGGTGTACAGCTCTTTCTGGCGGCCGTTGTAATTCTTGTCGTAATCGCCGTAACGCTCCTGCAGGTACTGCGACATGTTCATGAACTTGCGCTGCGAGAAGCGGTAGCCGGCGAAGGTGATCTGGCTGTTCAGCTCGTCGAAGCGTTTGGCGTAGTTGAGCTTGAACGACATACCGCTGGCGGTCGGCTCGCCGGGCAGACGGGCGATCGACTGGGTGACGTCCAGCGACATGGCGCCGAACACGTTCAGATCGCGGCCGAGGCCGAGCGCCCAGGCGTTATAGTCGCCGCCGAGCAGCGCCCCGCCATACAGCGACCAGGCGTTGCTCAGCCCCCAGGAGAAGTCGCTGGCGGAAAACAGCGGGCCCTGGGTGCGGTGGTCGTAGGCCGAGGTTTTGCCGAGCGCCACGTTGTAGCGCACGTAGCCCGGGCGGGTCAGGTACGGAATGGTGGCGGTATCCACCTGGAAGGTCGAGACGGTGCCGTCCTGCTCTTCCACCTTGACGTCCAGCTTGCCGCGCACCGAGCTGTTGAGATCCTGAATGGCGAACGGCCCGGCGGGCACGGTGGTTTCGTACAGCGTGCGGCCTTCCTGCGAGACGGTGATCTTGGCGTTGCTCTTGGCGATGCCGCGCACTTCCGGCGCGTAGCCCTGCAGGTTCGGCGGCAGCATGCGCTCGTCGCTGGCCAGATTGAGGCCGGTGAAGCGATAGGCGTCGAACACCCCGGAGTCGAGATAAATCTCACCCAGCGTCAGCTTGGCGGCCTGCATCGGCAGCGCGCGGTAGGCGTAGATCTGGTTCCAGTCGAAGCCGGTGCTGCGATCGCCGGCCTGCTGATTGTAATTGGCCTGGTAGTCCGCGCGCAGGCGCCAGGGGCCCAGGTTGGCGCCCAGCGTGCCGTAGCTGCTCAGGTTCTGGGCGGTGTTGTTGTTGTGATTCTGCTTGCCTAACTGGCCGCTCAGGTTGTAGTCCAGCAGCAGGCCGGGAATGCCGTCGTCCCACTGTTCGGGCGGCGTCCAGTCGGGATCGGAGTATTTCATCCACGCCTGCGGGATGGTGATCGCCAGCACGCCGCCGCCGATGCGATCGGAGACGGTCGCGCCTTTGATGCCGCGAATGTCGGCGCACTGGTTGTCGTGCCACAGGGTGACTTTTTTGGCCGCTTCTTCTTTCAGCGCCATTTTTTCCACCAGATCAGGCGGCAGGCACACCTGGCTGCCGCTCTTGTTATCCGGCGACGGGAAATACTGAATGCTGCGCTGGGGCAGCGTTTTCTGGTTGATCTTGATGTCCAGCAAATAAGCGCCGGGCATGACGTAGTCGGCATCGGAGAAACGCGAAAGATCCACTTTGCTGCGCTCGCCGATATCCAGGACGTCGGTATTGAATTCCGTGGCGGAAAATGCCGGACGCACCCAGAGGAAAGATAGAATGACGAGAAGAGGTAGGTGTTTCCGTGTCAGTAATGACGTCATAGCATAATCACTCATGGCAAGTCCGCGCCCAATAGCAGGTCATCCGTGCGACCTGAATACGTAATGCTGTGCAGCGCCCGCCGGCGCTAGAGATAAGACAGGGTGAATTTGGCCAGAGAGCTGAAGCCGCCCGCCCGCGCCTTATCGGGATGCAGGCGCAACTGCGCGCCAAAGCGCAGCGTGTTGTCGCCGGCGACGATCTGGTAATCCGCCGTCGTGCTGCCGAGCGGGATCGGGGTGCCGGCATCGGTCAACAGCTCGATAGCCACGCCCTGCGCCTCGCCGTAAACGCCCAGCAGGGAAGGATCCCGGCTGTCGGCGGTGCCGTCGAAGGTGACGTTGGCCGCGCGATAGATGAAGTCAGGCTTCACCTGGCTGGCCAGTTCGCAGTTCACCAGTTTGATCGTGAAATGACGGCGGCTGCCGATCAGCACCGATTGCCCGTCCTGAGAGGCATCAGTCATGGAGATCAGACCGAAATCGACGGTTTGATCCAGGCTGTCGCTGGCGATGCCGCACGGCGTTTCAACGATGGTGCCGCCCAGGCTGACTTTGCCGTGGCCCTGATTTTTCACTGCCGCCGCCGCGCTGCCGACGCTGAGCGCGATGAGCAACAGGCCGCAAAGGCGGATAGTCATGCTGGCGTCTCCCTGTCTTTCCCTGTTCCCTTGCCGGTATCCGCGGCATGCAATAAAGCGGGGGATGCCCTGAGACATCCCCTGTGGGGTATTACAGGTAAGCCAGGGTGAAGTTCGCCACGCTGGTGAAGTCGCCTGGTACCACGGCGCTTGAGGCGCTGCTGCCCTGCAGGTAAGCGGCGAATTTCAGCGAGTTGTCGCCGTCGTTCAGACCCTGACCGTCGGTTGCGGTGCCCAGTTCCACTTCTTTGGAGTGCAGGTTGTCGTAGATCACGATGCCGGCGCCGGTTGCCGTGCCGCTCAGGGCCAGCAGTTTGTTGTTGACCGGATCAGGCGTGCCGGTAAAGGTCACTTTGACGTTTTTCATGGTGGAGATGGAGCAATCTTTCAGTTCGATGTTGAAAGGCTGCATGCTGGATTTACCCTGGTTGGCCAGGATGCGGCTGCTGATCTGGCCCATCGGCACGGTTTGGTCAACGGATTCCGGCGCGACGCTGCATGGCGCATCGATAATTTCGCCGGTAAAGGTGACTTTACCGCTGCCCTGATTAGATGCGGCATGAGCAACAGAGGCGGAAGCGAAAGCAATCACGGTTGCCAGCATTAATTTATTCAGTTTCATTTCTCAGGTTCCTGTAGAGAGTTTTTAAATAAAAGAACAGCACATCTAAATCCCCCGCGGCGGCGGCAACGCCATGTCGCCGTCCGTGCGGTTGGAGCCAGATCCTTTTGCTCTGGGCAATACGCCGACATCCGTTATTTATGAGAAATAACGAGATTTGGAAAATCGACAATGGATTTTCTGGTAAATAAAATACGAGTTTTACGTGTGGCGTGTTGCTGGGAATATTCTTGCAAATAATAGTATTGCTTGGAAATAGATTTTATTAAATTAAGTCAAATTCAGAATATAAAACCAAAAGGAAAAAGAAACATATTTGCTTTAAAATCAATAGATCGTATACAAATATTATCCAGTATAAATCACTATATAAATAACGATATGCGAGATATTAGATCGGGGGAAATAGGGTGATACCTACAATTCACAATATTGTTTTGCTAATATCGCCCTTAGGCAGCAGATGATGCATTTCCCTTTAGAAACAAAATATAAAACATAATTCATTGTTTTTGTTGTTGTTTCATGGTTTTTTGTTCACGAGAGATTGGGTTTCTTATTCGCGTTTAGTTCGCGTTTAAGCCTAATTGATTAACAATTAAATAACAATTACACCGGTAGTGAATTATCCTATCGCATTGCGGTATAGGGATTTTTCACCGCCTAACCCATTTTGATTAATCAAATTAAGGCATGTGCTGCTGCCGTTCGCCACATAATGATGACCTAAGTGACAATTAAAGGATTATAAACGGAATGATAACGATGATTAATGCTTGCAGCGGGCGCCGCTGGATGGGTTTGGCTATATTTCTGCTGTCTTTTATGGCGCTTTCTGGCTGTGCGGGCGGGAGCAAGACAAAACTGAATTCCGTGAAAAAAATCTCACAGAATAATCCTAATGATAAATCCGATGAGCAACGCATCGCACTTTGTCAGCAACGGGTTAATTCATTAAAGAATATTAATCCGCAAAGTTACCAAAAACGCATCGCCTATTTTAACGGCCTTCTTTCCAACGCCTCCGGATATGCCGGGGTACGCGGCAACGTGGATGAGAGTACCCGTAAAGCGATAGATGCTCTTTATCAATATAAAACCGAGAAATTCTGCGCCGACGTCGAGCATGAGCTGATGTCCGATCTGTCCAGCCGGGTTGAGAATCTGTAGCCATGAAGCGATGCGCGCAGGGATGGGCGATGGTTCTTTTGCTGTTAGCGGCGAGCGGGGCCGTTTGCGCCGCCGATGACGGCATTCCCGCGCTGTTGAAGTTTGCCGAACAACGGCAGGCACCACCGGCCGCGCCCAGGGAAGAAACCGTGCGTAAATCGGCGCCCGCACCGGTCACCAAACCGGCCACCAAACCGGCCGCCATCGTCGGGGCAGACAGCGTTCGTTTAACGTCGCTGAAGCAGTCTTTGCAACAACAGGCGGAGAAAATCCGTCAGTTGGAGCGGCAGTTGGCGGCGGCTCAGGCCGCGGCGGCGGCGAAACGGGAGCGGGTCGTCGTCGATATTCGGCCGCTGGCCGATGCCCTGAAGGGATTGCGGCAAGCCGTTGCGCCGGTGCCAGAGGTGGGCGCATTGGCCGCTTCGCTCACGCGGGCCGAACAGCGCAGCGCAAGTTTGGCGGCGCAACTGGCACAGCAGCAGCAGCGGGTAGAGACCTTGCTGGCCGAACGGCAGCAGGCGGCCAAGCCACCCGTGCTGGCCAGTGAGGCGGACAAGCTGGCATATGCCGCCGGCGTGTCGCTCGGGCGCGACATTCTGCATCTGCAGCAGGAGAACCGGCGCGCGGGGCTGGAGGCGGAGAGTCCGCTGTTGTTGGCGGGCATCGCCGATACCCTGGCCGGGCGGTTGCGGCTGGATGAGGCCGCCATCGACAGCGCGCTGCGCACGGCGCATCAGCGCTTGCAGCAGGCGCAGCAGACGCAGGCTCCGCCTCTGGACGGTAAAGACTATCTGGCCGCTTTTACCCGTCAGGAGGGCGTCAAGCAGGATGCGCTCGGTTTCTACTACCGGGTGGACTATGCCGGCAGCGGGGCGATCGGCACCGACGATCGGGTAGATATCGTGGTGCGCGAAAGCCTGACCGACGGGCGGGTGGTCAAAGACATGGAGCTGGCGGGGACGGTGATCTCGCAGCCGTTGACGCGCTATCCGCCGCTGTTTCGCGCCGCTATCGAGAAGCTGCAGCGCCACGGCTCGATCACGCTGGTGGTGCCGCCGGCGCTGGCGTACGGCAAACAGGGCAGCCCGCCGGCGATCCCCCCGAATGCCACCATGATTTACACCCTGCGCATCGCTGACGTGCAGCCGTGAGCGGGGTGCTCAGCAGTAACCACTCAGGAGGAATGCTATGGCCAAGGTGCCGAAAACGTTTGAAAGTAGAAAATCGCTGATGCTGGATGTGTTGCAAGGATTGTGCAGGGAGCGTGTGGAAGGGGCCGGGGACCATCATCCCCCGCCGGAACAGTGGCCGAAGACGCGCGAGCTGGCGGATAAATGCGGCGAAAATATTTATACCACCCGCACCCTGCTGCTGGCGCTGGAAAAGGAGGGCAAGGTTCACTGCACCCACCGCAGCATCAACAATTCTCTCCGTTGGTACAGCTGCGACGAACAGGCAGCGATAAAAAAAGAGTGATTCGACCCTGGTGGTCGCTTTTGACTATTCCCACAGCTAATCATTAATTAAATTTATCATTTGACGGGGCGTTTCGCTCCGTCAATCCTCCCTCTTCGTTCACTGTCATCCGCACAGCCATTGCTAAGATGTTTTTTGCGGCCATATACTTATCGTTCAGACGGGAACAGGTGTAGGGAGCCGGCATCGTAATGAAGGAAAAGAAAGACATACTGAGATTGGATGATATTCATTATCAAATAGACAGCCAGGTGATCCTGGATTCCGTCTCTTTCACGCTGGGTGAAGGCGAGTTCAAACTGATCACCGGGCCTTCCGGCTGCGGGAAAAGCACCCTGCTGAAAATCATCTCTTCCTTAATGGATCCGACCAGCGGAAAGCTCTATTTCGACGGCCAGGCGATCGACGAGATGTCGCCGGAGGCGTATCGCAAGCAGGTCTCTTACTGCTTCCAGACGCCGTCACTGTTCGGCAATACGGTTTACGACAATCTGGCGCTGCCCTACCAGATCCGTCAACAGCCGCCGGCCGAGCGAAAAATGAAGGCCGATCTGGCGCGTTTCGGCCTGCCGGAGGCGATGCTGACCAAAAGCATCAATGAACTGTCCGGCGGGGAGAAGCAGCGCGTGTCCCTGATCCGCAACCTGCAGTTTATGCCGCGGGTGCTGTTGCTCGATGAGATCACCAGCGCGTTGGACGAGGAAAATAAGCGCAACGTCAACGAAATAGTGCATCAACTGGTGGCGGAACACCGGCTGGCGGTGCTGTGGGTGACGCACGATACCGAAGAGATAGCGCATGCGGACGAGGTGATCACCCTGTGCGCGCATGGCGCCGAGCAACAGGAGCAACAGCATGAATCAGCATAACATCACCAACGAATCCTTGGGCTTGTCGATGGTGCTGGTGGTGGTCGCCATCCTGATCAGCCACCGGGAAAAACTGGCGCTGGAAAAGGACATTATCTGGAGCATCTGCCGCGCGGTGGTGCAGCTGATCATCGTCGGCTACGTGCTGAAGTATATTTTCGACCTGGATAACGCCGTTCTCACCGTGTTGATGGTGCTGTTCATCTGCTTTAACGCGGCCTACAACGCCAAGAAACGCAGCAAGTACATCGAACACGCGTTCGTGACGTCGTTTATCGCCATTACCACCGGCGCGGTGCTGACGCTGGCGGTGCTGGTATTGACCGGCTCCATCGAATTTACGCCGATGCAGGTGATCCCCATCTCCGGGATGATCGCCGGTAACGCCATGGTGGCGGTGGGGCTGTGCTACACCAACCTCGGCCAGCGTTTCAAAGGCGAGCAGCAGAAGATTCAGGAGATGCTCAGCCTGGGGGCGACGCCCAAGTTCGCGTCGGCGGCGCTGATCCGCGACAGCATCCGCGCTTCGCTGATCCCGACCGTGGACTCGGCGAAAACCGTTGGGCTGGTTAGCTTGCCGGGCATGATGTCCGGGCTGATCTTTGCCGGTATCGATCCGGTGAAAGCGATCAAATACCAGATTATGGTGACCTTCATGCTGCTTTCTACTGCCAGCCTGTCAACCATCATCGCCTGCTATTTGGCCTACCGTAAGTTTTACAACGAGCGCCACCAGCTGGTGGTCGGCAACCTGAAGTAACGCCATGAAAAACGGCCTCCGCGGAGGCCGTTTTTTTACCCTTGCAGCAGGGCGATGCTCTGGCGGATTTCCCGTTCGATATCCGCCTCGCTCCAGCCGTCCAGTTGTGAAGAGAAGGGCTCGAAGGCATAGACGCCGGTGTAGCCCAGGCGTTCGAGGTTCTGTACCTGGCGGCGGCTCTCTAGCCGATCGCCCTCGCTCAGCATAATGCGCTCTTCGTCGCTCAACGTGCCTTTATCCCGCCCGTCCTCCACGCCGGACAGATGCACCAGGCCGATCTGCGCCACCTGGATCTGCGCGTCGAAGTCGGCTTGCGTCACGCCGCTCAGATAGTGGTGGAACGTATCGAGCACGATACGGTACGGCGCGCCCGAGTCGCGGATGAGCGCCTGGGTCAGCAGCGACGATCGCAACGAGCTGATGCCGAAGCCCAACGGTTCGACGTATCCCTGTACGCCATAGCGCGCAAACAGCGGTGCCAGCAGCCGCAACGCGGCGAGGGTGTCGTCGCGTTTTTGCTGCTCGCTGCGCGTGTCGTCGGCGCTGCAGTGCGGGCACAGCACCAGCGCCCGGCTGTGGATGGCCTGCGCCTGCGCCAGCAACGCTTCGGCGCGCTGCTGCAGCGCCGCCGGGTCATCCATCAGATTGAACATGCCGAGGGCGTTGATCGTGACGATTTCGATGCCGTATTGCGCGGCGAGCGCGTTGAGCTGCGCGTCGCTCAGATCGTCGGTCACCTTGCCGCTGGGCATGTCGTTGCGCAGCTCAACTTTGCTGAGCCCGCAGCGTTTCACCAGGCGGAAAAAATGGTCCAGATTGAGATTCGGCGCGATCTTGCGGTTAATGCAGAAGCGGTCCAGCGCAATGTTCATGGGCATGACTCCAGCGGTCAGGGTTGAGAGATCAGGATTTGCCGTTTTCCAGCGGCAGCGGCTTGCCGTCGGGCAGGGATTGGCGGTGGCGTTTGGCCATCACCACCTGCTCCATTTTTTCCAGTGAGACGCCTTTGGTTTCCGGAATATAGCGGCCGATAAACCAGTAGCTGAACAGACAGCAGGCGGCGAAGATCCACATCGGGAAGGCGCCGTGGAAATGCGAGAACAGGTAAGGGTGGTCGTTGATCATCGGGAACGACTGCGACACCGCGAAGTTGGCGACCCACATGCAGCCGACGGCGATGCTCATCCCCTGCGCGCGCATGCGGTTCGGGAAGATTTCCGACACCAGCACCCAGGCGCCGACGCCCCAGGACAGCGCATAGAACACCATGAAGAACAGCATGCCGAACAGCGCGAAATAGCCGGTGGCCTGGGTGTAGAGCGCGTACGAGGTGAGCAGCAGGCCGGCGATGGCGCCCAGCGTGCCGTAACGCATCAGCGGAATGCGGCCCATGCGATCCATCAGCATGGCGCCGATGACCGAACCGACCAGCTGCAGCACGCCGATCCAGATGGTCTGGAACAGCGCTTCCTGCGCGTTTTCGGTGACGGTTTTCAGCACCACCGGCGCGTAGTACATCATCACGTTGACGCCGGTGACCTGCTGTAACATGGCGATCATGCAGCCGACGAACAGGATAAACCGCACCCGCACATCGCCGTAGTTCAGCTTCCGGTGCTGCTGCTGTTGATCCTGCTGCAGCGAGTCTTTGATTTCTTTCAGCAGATTCTGCGCGTGGGCGGCGTTGGAGACCTTGGTCAACATCGCCAGCGCCTGATCGTCGCGGCCCATCATCACGTTCCAGCGCGGCGATTCAGGAATGACGAACACCAGGATGCAGAACAGAATGCAGGGGATCACGCCCGAGGCGAACATCCAGCGCCAGCCCATTTCCACCAGCCAGGCTTCGCTGGCGATGCTGGCGATTTTGAAGTTGACGTAGAAAATCACGATCTGGCCAAAGACGATGGCGAATTGCTGCATGCTGAGCGCCCGCCCGCGCATGTCTTTCGGCGACACCTCCGACATGTACATCGGCGACACGGTGGCGGCAATGCCGACCGCCAGCCCGCCGATGATGCGGTAGATGACGAACCAGGTGAAGGTCGGGGCCAATGCGGCGCCGACGGCGGACACGGTGAACAGCAGCGCCGCCAGCATCAGCGCCTTTTTGCGGCCCCAGCGCGCCGCCAGCGGCCCGGCGGCGAAGGCGCCGACCACGCAGCCGATCACCACGTTGGAGACGGCCCAACCGGTTTCGGCCGGGCTGAGATCGAAATAGGTTTTCAACGCTTCGATCGCGCCGGAGATCACGGCGGTATCGTAGCCGAACAGAATGCCGCCCAGGGCGGCGATGCCGCAAATTCGCAATATGTAGCCGGTATTGTGCTTACGCTGATATGACATGTGTTGCTCCGATTTTTATCCTGGCTTCCGTCCGCACGGTCGGGGTGTCGGGAAGAGGGCGAGCGGAAGGGTGTGAACCGTGCCTGTCATCAAGGCGATGTCGTCGATAAATGCTGGAACAAACAAGAACATTTATTTCATAATTAGTGAATAATGGAATATTGATTTTTAGATCCAGTTCAAAAAAAACCGTCACCTCTGCGCCAGGCGCCTTGGGCGTTCGGGGGCGGACGGTAACGACGGCAGAGCAGGCTCAGTGCGGGTTTTCTGTAGCAAAGTCAGTGTGTATTAGCTCTGTTTTCTCCGCCGCTGTTGTGCTTTCCCTGGCACGGCAATGAAAGCGCCAATCCGATCGACACCGCAAAATTGCGACCTCACGCACTAAAAACAAATTTTTCAAAACAATTTATTTGAAACTTTTTTTTCAATGAAATAGAGTTTGCTGCATCCGGTCAGGATTTAGCCGGCTTGCCGACGGAGTTTGGCGAGCGGGACGATTAACGCCGCGCCGCCTGTGAGTGGCCTGGCGACAGCGGACTTGAAAAGAGGGCGTGACATGAAAACCGTGGGTAATTTTATTGACGGGCAGGTGTGCCTGAGCAGCAGCAATCAAACCATCGACGTGCACAACCCAGCCAGCGGGCAGGTTGAGCGGCGCGTCACGCAGAGCACCGCCGCCGAAGTCAAACAGGCCATCGACGTGGCGCATCGGGCGTTCGCCGACTGGTCGCGCACCACGCCGCTGCGCCGTGCGCGCATCATGTTCAATTTCAAGGCGCTGTTGGAACAACACCGCGACGAGCTGGCCGAGCTTATCGTCAGCGAGCACGGCAAAGTGTATTCGGATGCGCTGGGCGAACTGACGCGCGGCATGGAAGTGGTCGAATTCGCCTGCGGTATCCCGCATCTGATCAAGGGAGAGTATTCGCCGGACGTCGGCAGCGGCGTCGACAGCTTCTCGCTGATGCAGCCGCTGGGTGTGGTGGCGGGCATTACCCCGTTCAACTTCCCGGCGATGGTGCCGATGTGGATGTTCCCCATCGCACTGGCCTGCGGCAACACCTTTATCCTCAAGCCGCCGGCGCTGGTGCCTTCGGCCTCGGTGCGCCTGGCGGAGCTGCTGAAAGAAGCCGGCCTGCCGGACGGCGTGTTCAACGTGGTGCACTGCGCCAATGAAGATGCGGCGCAGCTGTGCACCGATCCGCGCATTCAGGCGGTGAGCTTCGTCGGCTCCTCCACCGTGGCGGAACATATCTATACCACTGCCAGCGCGCACGGCAAGCGGGTACAGGCCTTCGGCGCGGCGAAAAACCAGGCGATCGTCATGCCGGACGCCGATCTGGACGCCACGGTCAACGCGTTGATGGGCGGTGCGTTCGGCTCCGCCGGCGAGCGTTGCATGGCGCTGCCGATCGCCGTGGTGGTCGGTGACGATACCGCCGACAAACTGATCGCCAAACTGAAGCCGCTGATCGCGCAGCTGCGCGTCGGGCCGGGCTTGCAGCAGGGTGGCGAAGAGAATGAAATGGGGCCGCTGGTGTCGTCTGCCCACCAGAAAAAGGTGCTGGGCTACATCGATCTGGGCGTGGAAGAAGGCGCAACCCTGGTGGCCGACGGCCGCAATTATCAGGTGCCGGGCTACCCTGAAGGCTACTACGTCGGCGGCACGCTGTTCGACCATGTGAAGCCGAATATGCGCATCTACCGCGAAGAGATCTTCGGGCCAGTGCTGGGCATCGTGCGGGTGCCGGACTATCGCACCGCCATCGACACGGTCAACGGCCATGAGTTTGGCAACGGCAGCGCCATCTTTACCGGCAGCGGCCACTACGCGCGTCAGTTCGTGCAGGAAGTGCAGGCCGGGATGGTCGGCGTCAACGTGCCGGTGCCGGTGCCGATGGCGTTCCACAGCTTCGGCGGCTGGAAGCGCTCGGTGTTCGGCGCGTTGAACGTGCACGGCACCGACGGCGTGCGCTTCTACACGCGCATGAAGACCGCCACCGCACGCTGGCCGGCCGGGCAGCAGACGGTGTCCGAATTCAGCATGCCGACGCTGGGTTAAGCGCTGTCATATTCAGGCCAGGCCGTTGCTCCTTCGGGGCAGCGGCCTTTGCACGGGTCATTAACAGGAGAATCGAGATGTCTTCACTGCTTGCCAAATGTCAGACGCCGAATGCCGAGGGGCGTATTCAGCACGTGACGCCGGAAAATGCCGGTTGGCGCTATGTCGGCTTTGACGTTTACCGCCTGGCCGCCGGGCAGTCGCTGCAGCTTGAGTGCGGCGACCAGGAACTGTGCCTGGTGCTGGTTGCCGGTATCGCCTCCGTCGCCACGCTGCGCGCCGAATACCCGCATATCGGTAAACGCATGAGCCCGTTCGAACGTACGCCGCCTTACGCGGTGTATGTGCCGCACCACGATCGCATCGACGTGCGGGCAGAAACCGATCTGGAGCTGGCGGTGTGCAGCGCACCCGGCAGCGGCCACCTGCCTTCACGGCTGATTACGCCGGCGGATATCGGCGTGGAGCGGCGCGGCAAGGGGCGTAACCAGCGGTTGGTGCATAACATTCTGCCGGACAGTGAGCCGGCCGACAGTCTACTGGTGGTGGAGGTTTACACCGACGAGGGCAATACCAGCTCCTACCCGAGCCACAAGCACGATCAAGAAGACTCACCGCACGAAACCTATCTCGAAGAGACGTACTATCACCGCATACAGCCGGAGCAGGGGTTCTGCATGCAGCGCGTCTATACCGACGATCGCACGCTCGATGAGTGCATGCCGGTCTACAATCGTGACGTGGTGAAAGTGCCGCGCGGTTATCACCCGGTGGCGACGCTGGCGGGTTACGACAACTATTACCTCAACGTGATGGCCGGGCCGGTGCGGCAGTGGAAATTCACCTGGGAAAAAGACCACGCCTGGATTAACGGCGACGGCTATCCCGCCGCGCAATAAGCGCCTGAGGCCCGGCTTGCCGGGCTTTTTTGTCAGCCTTACTCGTCCCGGGCGTTATTCAGCGCCAGCGAGACCGCCAGCGTCTGCGCCAGGCACATCGAAGCCACCTGCGAGCGGAACCCGTCCACCTGCGCTTCGCGCACCACGAAACAGACGTCGCTGAAGGCGGCCAGCGGGCTGACCTGGCTGTCGGTGATGGCGATCTGCTGCGCGCCGCGCTTGGCGCCCAATTCCACCAGTTCCACCGCCTCGCGGGCATATGGCGAATAGCTGATGGCGATCACCACGTCCTTCGGTTTCACCATGCTCAGCTGTTCGGTGAACATCCCGCCCAGGCCGTCGATCAGAAACGCGCGGCGCTCCAGATGGCGCAGCGCATAGGTGAGGTAGGAAGCGACGCTGAACGAGCGGCGCAGGCCGATCACGTAGATGTTTTCAGCGTTGTTGAGCAGCTCGACGGCGCGATCCAGCTGCTCGGGAGCGATCTGCATCGCCAGCTGCTGCAGCGCCTGCGCGTTGACCATGGTGAATACGTTGAGAATCTCCGCCGGCTTCTCTGGCGCGACGTTGTCGTCGGTGGAGGTTTGGCGGAACAGGCGCGCGCGCTCGGTATAGTTCACCGTCTCTTCCATCAGATGCTGACGGAACACCTGCTTCATTTCGTTGAAGCCGCTGAAACCGAAGGCGTTGGCGAAACGGATCAGGGTGGAAGGCGGCACGCTGGCCTGTGCGGCGATGGAGGCAACGGTATCGAAAGCGATGCTGTTACTGTTATCCAAAATATAGCGCGCCACCTGCTTCAAACGCTTGCTCAGCGTTTCATAACGGTGGCGGATCTCGTCCTGTAACAGCGAAAGTTGAGTTGGGTTGTTCATCCATTCGGCTCGCAGTGGGGTGAAGGCGCATTGGCCTGACGCCTGAAATATTGACAGGGTATTTTAACAGACGGAGCGGAAATTTCATTTCCTCAAAAAGCGATTTATTCGATCGCACATTGCGCGACTTCACAGAAAATGGGCAAAAAAATCCCCTTAAAGCGGCGAAATGGCCTTAAGGGGACGTGAACCTGCTCTCGCTGTCAGTGCGTGCCGCCCGCCTGTGGACGGTACTGGCGCCAGAAACCGATCAGCGTCAGGTATTTTTGTTTCACCTGCTCGATCAGGGCCGCGTCGTCGATTTCCCCCTGCAGCCAGCGGCGCGAAGGTTGGCCGAAAATAGTGCGGCCGACGGCGAAGCCTTTCACCCAGCGCGCATCTGCGGCGGCGGCAAAGCCCGCCTTCAGCACCGCCTCTGGGGAGTCGAGCCCCAGGATCAGCACGCCGCGGCAGTCGGGATCGTAGGCGTCGATCAGCGCGCCGACCTGCTGCCAGTTTTCCGCGCTCAGCGGCGGCAGTTTCCACCAGTCCGGCTGAATGCCCAACCGGTAGAAGTGTTCAATCATCTCCAGGTAATAGCGCTCGTCCTTGTCGGCGTTGCCGTCCGGCAGGATCACTTCCAGCAGCAGCTCATGGCCGGATTTGCAGCAGCCGCGGTAGACGTCGGCGATCAGCTCATCCTGTTCGCGGCGCAGTTCTGCCGCGTCGTGCGGATGATAAAACACCAGGCACTTCACCACGTGCTCCTGCGGCCAGTCGATCAATTGCGAACCGATGTTGCCGTGCTCCAGGCGCAGCGGGCGCGAGCTGGGCAGCTCCACCGGCCGGCCAATCCACCATCCCTGACCGGTGATTTCGTTCAGCGCCGCCTGCCCGTAGGTGGTGTCGGCCAGAATGCCGCTGTTGCCGTTGAGGCCGGCCTGCGCGGCAGCCTGTTGCGCCGCCGTTAACAGCAGGGTTTTCAGGCGCGGAATGCGTTCCTCGCTGACGCCGGCTTCGCGCGCCATGTCCGCCAGCTGCTTGCGGTGATCGAAGGCGAATACGCACAATTCCGGCCACTGTTGCTTGCGGGTGGTGACCCGGTGCAGGTGATTCAGGCGTGCGTCGCGGTCCGGGCGCGTGACCTGTTGTTCACGCTGCAGATAGTCATCCAGCTCCCGTTTGGTCGGCATGGCCGGGGCGCAGCCGTGACGCGAGACCACCAATGCGCCGCAGGCGTTGGCGTAGCGGCAGGCCTGATCCCAGCCCTCATCGTTCAGGTAGCCGCGCAGCAGGCCGGACATAAAGGCGTCGCCGGCTCCCAGCACGTTCAGCACCTCCACTCGCACACCAGCGTGCAGCTTCACCTGTTCCCAGTCGTCGGCGATGTCATCTTCGAACACCGAGCAGCCCTGCGCGCCGCGCTTGCACACCAGCGTGGCCGCCGTGGCCCGGCGCACGTTTTTCAGCGCCGTCAGCGTGTCGGTGCTGCCGCCGGCGATATGAAATTCCTCTTCGGTGCCGACGATCAGATCGAAATGGTGCAGCACCTCCTGCAGCTCGCGCGTTACCTGATCCGATTCCACAAAGCGGGTTTCGCCGTCGCCCAGCGACGTCAACCCCCACAGCACCGGGCGGTAATCGATGTCCAGCGCGGTGCGCAGGCCGTGGCGGCGCGCGTATTCCAGCGCCTTCAGCACCGCGGCGCGGGTGTTCGGGTGCGACAGGTGCGTGCCGGTGATGGCCAGCGCGCGCGCGGAAGCAATGTAGGCCTCGTCGATGTCGTCGGGCGTCAGCGCCATGTCCGCGCAGTTTTCGCGGTAGAAGATCAGCGGGAAGGTTTCCTGATCCTTGATGCCGAGGATCACCAGGCCGGTTAACCGACGTTTGTCGGTGATCAGGCAGCGAGTATCGGCCCCGACGCGCTGCAGCTCTTCGCGCAGAAAGCGGCCCATGTGTTCATCGCCGACGCGCGCCAGCATGCCGGATTTCAACCCCTGAATGGCGGTGCCGTAGGCCACGTTGCCGGAAGATCCGCCGAGGTACTTGGCGAATGTGCCGGCGTCTTCCAGCCGCGCGCCGATCTGCTGAGCATAGAAATCGACGGCGATGCGCCCGAGACAAATGACATCAAGCTGTTTTTCTTGTGTAGCCATACCCGTTTCCTTCTGTTTAAGCAAAACTCCGGCGGCGGCCCGAGCGTGGCGCCCTGCAGGAAGCATGGGGATAGTATGGGGAATGAAAATTTCAATTTCAATATAGAATGAAATTTACACCCCGAAAATGTGATGCGTTTAAAACATCGACAGGAGAACGGGAAAAGCCGATGACGCGGCCATAAGACGGCGACCGGGCGCGCGCAGAAAAGGGGATTAGATCAGGATAAAAGGCTGTCAGCCCGTGTGGTAACGGTTGTTATCGGCCGGTGCGCGGCGCGAAGCCAGTAAAGGCTGAATCACGAGATGAAACGGGCTTTTCATGTAATATGCGATCTTTATCGCAAAATGAAATGTTTCTTCTATAATGTGATTTTATGAAAAATATATTTGTTTATAATCGCTTCACGTTTCAGGTTGTCGACTTCGTGAGCAGCGGGCATCGCCTGCTCAAGATAATAGCTGCCGCCGCGTAATACAAACACGGGATTGTCGGCTCGGCGCGAGCCCTTTCCGGGGCGGCCCTCAATCTAAAGGGTGAGTAAATGGGCAAGATCAGGCTAACCATGGCGCAGGCGCTCGTCAGATTTCTCGATAACCAGTATCTGCTGGCCGACGGGGTGGAAACCAAATTCGTCGCGGGCATTTTCGCGATTTTCGGCCACGGCAACGTGCTGGGGCTGGGGCAAGCGCTGGAACAGGATAGCGGCGATCTGCGGGTGCATCAGGGCCGCAACGAGCAGGGGATGGCCCATGCGGCGATCGGCTTCGCCAAACAAAAACTGCGCCGGCAGATCTACGCCTGCACTTCATCGGTCGGCCCCGGCGCCGCCAATATGATCACCGCCGCGGCCACCGCCACCGCCAACCGCATTCCTTTATTGCTGCTGCCGGGCGACGTTTACGCTTCCCGCCAGCCGGACCCGGTGCTGCAGCAAATCGAACAGTCTTACGATCTCAGCATCAGCACCAACGACGCGTTCCGCGCGGTGAGCAAATACTGGGACCGCATCGTGCGACCGGAACAGCTGATGAGCGCCTGCATCAATGCGATGCGCGTGTTGACCGATCCGGCGGAAACCGGCGCGGTTACGCTGTGTCTGCCGCAGGACGTGCAGGGGGAAGCCTACGACTACCCCGACTATTTCTTCCAAAAACGCGTGCACCGGCTCGATCGCCGTCCGGCGACCGACAGCATGTTGGCGGACGCGCTGGCGCTGCTGACGGCCAAACGCAAACCGCTGCTGGTGTGCGGCGGCGGCGTGAAATACTCGCAGGCCGGGCGGGCGCTGCGCGAATTCGCCGAGCGCTTCGGCATTCCGTTCGCCGAGACCCAGGCCGGCAAAGGCGCGGTGCCGAGTGACCATGAATTCAACCTTGGCGGCATCGGCGAAACCGGCTGCCTGGCGGCCAACACGCTGGCCCGCCAGGCCGATCTGGTGATTGGCGTCGGCACCCGTTACACCGATTTCACCACCTCGTCCAAATGGCTGTTTCAACACCCGGACGTCAGCTTCCTCAATATCAACGTCAGCGCCTTCGACGCCGGCAAGCTCGACGGCGTGCAGGTGCTGGCGGACGCCCGCGAGGCCCTGAGCGAACTGGGCGCGCTGCTGACGCAAACCGAGTACCGCGCCGGCTGGGGCGACGCCATCGCCGCGGCGCGCGCTGCCCAGCATGAAGAGACCGAGCGGGTTTACGCGGTGGAATACAGCGGCGCAGGCTTTGTGCCGGAGATCGACGATCACCTCGATCGCGAGCGGGTGTTCGCCGAATTTATCGCTCAGACCGACTCGGCGATGACGCAAAGCCGGGTGCTGGGGGTGCTGAACCGCGAGCTCCCGCCGGACAGCGTGATCGTGGCCGCCGCCGGCAGCCTGCCGGGCGATCTGCAGCGGGTGTGGCACAACCGCGGCGAGCACGGTTATCACGTGGAATACGGCTACTCCTGCATGGGGTACGAGGTGAACGCCGCATTGGGGGTCAAGCTGGCCGAGCCGCAGCGTGAGGTGTACGCGATGGTGGGCGATGGCGCCTTCATGATGCTGCATTCCGAACTGGTCACCTCGATTCAGGAAGGTTGCAAGATCAACGTGGTGCTGTTCGACAACATGACCAACGGCTGCATCAACAACCTGCAGATGGAACACGGCATGGACAGCTACACCACCGAATTCCGCTTCCGCAATCCAGAGGGCGGCAAGCTCGACGGCAAACTGGTGCCGGTCGATTTCGCCATGCTGGCGGCGGCTTACGGCTGTAAAACCTATCGCGTCACCACCGAGCAGCAACTGCTCGATGCGCTGGCCGACGCCCGCAGGCAGACCGTGTCCACGCTGCTGGACATCAAGGTGCTGCCGAAGACCATGGTGCACAAGTATCTCAGCTGGTGGCGCGTGGGCGGCGCTCAGGTGGCCGACAGCGAGAAAATCGTCGCAGTGGCGCGCAAGCTGCAGGAAAACATCGATAAGGCGCGCGATTACTGATTCGTTTTCGAACACAACACACTTTCCAGAGGGTAGCGAAAATGACATTGAACATTGGGGTTATCGGCACCGGCGCCATCGGCCGCGATCATATCCGTCGCTGCAGCAAAGTTTTGCAGGGCGCCCGCGTCGTGGCGGTGAACGACATCAATCGCGACAACGCCGCCAAGGTGGTGAGCGATCTGCAGCTGGATGCGCGGGTGTATGACAACGGCCACGATCTGATCAAGGCCGCCGACGTGCAGGCGGTGCTGGTCACCTCCTGGGGGCCAAGCCACGAAGAATTCGTGCTGGCGGCCATCGCCGCCGGCAAACCGGTGTTCTGCGAGAAGCCGCTGGCGGTGACCGCGCAGGGCTGCAAGAACATCGTCGATGCCGAAGCGAAGCACGGCAAGCGGCTGGTGCAGGTCGGCTTTATGCGCCCCTATGACCAGGGCTATCGCGCGCTGAAACAGGTGCTGACCAGCGGCCAGATCGGCGAACCGCTGATGTTGCACTGCGCGCACCGCAACCCGACGGTCGGCGAGGCCTACACCACCGATATGGCGATCACCGATACCCTGATCCACGAAATCGACGTGCTGCGCTGGCTGCTCGACGACGACTATGTGTCGGTGCAGGTGGTGTTCCCACGCAAGAGCCCGAAGGCGTTCCCGCATCTGAAAGATCCGCAGATTGTGTTGTTCGAAACCGCCAAAGGCACGCGCATCGACGTCGAAATTTTCGTCAACTGCCAGTACGGCTACGACATTCAGTGTGAAGTGGTGGGGGAAACCGGCATTGCCAAACTGCCGGAGCCGTCCTCGGTGCAGATGCGCAGCGGCGCCCGCCTGTCGACCGAAATCCTGACCGACTGGAAAGATCGCTTTATCGACGCCTATGACGTCGAGCTGCAGGGGTTCATCAACGACGTGGCCGCGGGCCAGCTGACCGGGCCTTCCGCCTGGGACGGCTACGCCGCCGCCGTGACCGCCGACGCCTGTGTGGCGGCCCAGCTCAGCGGTGAGATCGTACCGGTGACCCTGCCGGCGCGCCCGGCGTTTTACAACAAGCCATCGGCTTGAACCCCGTACCCATGATTGCAGAGGAGTGACCATGAAGATCGCTTTTGATGTCGACGTTATCCGGGATTTGGGCGTGACCAAAATGGTTCAGCAGGTGGCGGACTGGGGCTATAAATACATCGAGCAGTCGCCGCACCCGCAGATCAACCCGTTTTACAAGCATCCGAAGGCCAGCCGCGAAATCATGGCGGAGTATAAAAACGCCCTGAAAGCGACCGGCGTGGAGATCTCCTCATTTATCGTGGTGTATCGCTGGTCCGGGCCGGGCGAAGATCGCCGCCAGGCGGCGGTCAAAAACTGGCGACGGATGATCGAGATCGCGGTGGAAATGGGCGTGCAGGTGATCAACACCGAACTGGCCGGCAACCCCAACGAGCCGGAGATCTGCGAGGAGCTGTGGTATCGCTCGATGGAGGAGCTGCTGCCGATCATCGAGCGTGAAGGTATCCGTATGGAGATCCAGTCGCACCCGTGGGACTTCTGTGAGCTGAGTAACGAAACCGCCGATCTGGTGAAATCGCTGCGCAGCGACCACGTCAAATACCTCTACAGCGTGCCGCACACCTTCTACTACGACAAGGGGCAGGGCGATGTGGCCGGCATGTTGCAGTACGCCGGGGACGATCTTTCCCACGTGCTGATTGCCGACACCATGAATCACACCAAGCATTGCCGTTATATCGTCAATCCGCCGGGCGTTGACGCCGCGGTGCATCAGCACGTCGGCATCGGCGAAGGTGAGGTGAATTTCGACGCCCTGTTCCAGACGCTGCGCGACATGGAATTTGCCAACCGCAGCTTCAAGGCCGGCGGCGAATCGATCATCTGCACCTCGCTGTTCGGCTATCCGGAAAAGATGCCGAGCCAGGCGGTGGCGACCAGAGAGCGCATCGAAAGAGAGCTGTTGGGCAAATAATCTTATTTGGCTCGCCGGCGTCATTTGCACCGGCGGCCCTCCAAGGACCGAGGCAGACCATGAATAAAGACAACGTGAAATTGGCCATCGCGCCAATTGGCTGGACCAACGACGACATGCCCGATCTGGGCAAGGAAAACACCTTCCAGCAGTGCGTCAGCGAAATGGCGCTGGCCGGTTTCACCGGCAGCGAAGTGGGCAGCAAATACCCGCGCGATCCGGCGGTGCTGAAACCGATGCTGGATATTCGCGGCATTCAGATCTGCAACGCCTGGTTCAGCACCTTTTTCGCCGACGGCCAAAAAGACAAAACCATCGATGAATTTATCAACCACATGAATTTCCTGCATGCCATGGGCGCCAGGGTGATTGGCTGCTCCGAGCAGAGCAAGAGCATTCAGGGCACCACCAAAGGCGTGTTCGAAGAGAAGCCGTATTTCAGCGATGAAGAGTGGCAGCGCGTGGCCGACGGTTACAACGAGCTGGCGAAGATCGCCGCCGGCAAAGGCATGCAGGTGTGTCTGCACCACCACATGGGTACTGGCATTCAGACTACCGCCGAAATCGATCGCTACATGAGCATGGTCAACGACGACGTTTACCTGTTGTTCGATACCGGGCACGCCTACTATTCGGAAGGCAGCCAGCAGGCGATGATGGCGATCCTGGAGAAGTATCTGCCGCGCATCAACCACGTCCATCTGAAGGACGTGCGCGATGAGGTGGTGGCGGAAGTGAAGGCCAACAAGCTGAGCTTCCTCGATGGCGTGAAGAAGGGCACCTTCACCGTGCCGGGTGATGGCGTGATCGACTTCAGGCCGGTGTTCAAGCTGCTGGACGAGCGCGGTTACAAGGGATGGATGGTGGTGGAGGCCGAGCAGGATCCGGCGCTGGCCAACCCGTTCGAGTATGCGGTGAAAGCGCGCCGCTATATTCGGGAAACCGCCGGTATTTAAGCGGTAAGGGTGAATAAAGATCGAGGGGCGCTGCCAGCGCCCCTTTTTTGATGGCGGCGCGTTAGCCGCCGAGCGTTTGCCAGGTTGCGACCTGGCTGCCTGGCCATGGTGTGGCGGCATGCACGCCACGGGCGATCGCCCGAGCGAGGGTATCCGCCGCCAGCGCGCCGATTTGCAGCACCGCCAGTTCGCGGCTGCCCTGTACCTCGCGCTGCCCGGTGGACAGGGCGAACACCACGTCGCCGTCAAACGGGCTGTGCAGCGGGCGAATAGCGCGCGCCATACCGTCTTGCGCCATGATGGCCACCCGTTTTAACTCCACTCGCGTCAGCGCCAGGTCGGTGGCGATGCAGGCCAGGGTGGTGTTCTTTCTGCCGCCCTGCGGCTCTTGCACCATCCCGTCTTCACCCTGCGCATGCAGTTGCGCCAGCGCCGCCGCGCCGCCGTTGCCAAATTCACCGTTAATTTCATAAGGCGTCGCCCAGAAGGCGCGGGTGCCGGGTGCGACCACCGCACCCAAACTGTTGACCGCCACCAGCGCGCCGACGGTAGCGCCGTTGGTGGCCACGATCGACGCCGAACCGAGGCCGCCTTTCAGCTTGCCCATGCCGGTCATGGCGCCGTAGCCGGCCCCGACGGTGCCCAGCGGAAAGTCCAGGCCGGCCTTGCCGACCGCCTCGATGCCCAACTGGCGATACGGCGGCGTGAGCTGCCAGTTTTTGTCGCCGCCGTTGGCCAGATCGTACAGGCAGGCGGTGGGCACGATAGGGGAGACCGGCACGCCGGGTGCTGGGCGCAGCGCGTAGCCTTTACCCTGTTGCCCCAGCCAGGCTGCGACGCCATCCGCCGCCGCCAGACCGTAAACCGAACCGCCGCTGAACGTCAGCGCATCGATGGTCTGTACCAAATTGTCCTCACCGAGCGCGTCGGTTTCCCGGGTGGCGGGGCCGCCGCCGCGCACGTCCACGGCGGCAATCGCCGGGCTGTCCGGCAGGATCACCGTCGCGCCGGTGCGCACTCGGCTGTCCTGCGCCACGCCGACCTTCAGGCCGGGCACATCGGTAATCAGGTTGCGGGAGCCTGGACGCCCGGCGGCGGAAGTTGGCATAGCGGCACCTAATGGGGTGAGAGGAGAGAATATGCCGACGGCGGCGGTCAGGCCGGCCAGCGCGTGTAAAAAGGTTCGGCGGTTGATATGCAGGGGCCGGCACAGCGGCCCCTGCGGGTGGGGAATATTACGCATCGCCGTGCGGCTGCCCGGAACGCAAACGCGCCATATGGTAGGCGTCGACCAGCACGCCATCGCGCATGGCATAGCCGCGGCTGGTGCCCTCTATCTCGAAGCCGAACTTGCGGTATAGCGCGATGGCGGCCGGGTTGTCGGTGAACACCGTCAGTTCGATGCGCTCGATGGCGGCCCAGTTGTCGCACAGGTCGATCATCGCCCGCATCAGGCGGCTGCCGACGCCTTTGCCGTGGTAGCGCGGATCGACGCCGATGCCGAAGGTGGCGACGTGGCGGCGGCGAACGCGCTGATTCAGCATCACAACCAACTGGCCGGCAAGCTGCCCGTCGATGATGGCCGCCAGGTTATGCGTGCCCGGTTCGGGATTGGCGAGTCGCTTCTGCCAGGACTCGACGGACGGTAGCGGGAGCTGCAGCGTATCGCGGTAGACGGGCGTCTGCGAATAAAGATGATGCAGGGCTTGCGCATCCGTTGTTTCCACGTGGCGTATCACGATCTCGCTCATGTCGCTGCTCCTTTTGCTTACCGGTTGAATAACCTCTGAATTTATCCGTTTACTGCCTTGAGTCAATATTATTTCAACGGGTCAAAAAAAACGCTTTACAGGTGCGAATGATAATGATTATTATTGCGATGCGTTCCGGGGAGGGCATCAACCCTTGATACTCTCGCTGCGAAGGCACGACATTGCTCACATTGCTTCCAGTGTTTACTTAGCCAGCTCGGGTGCTGGCTTTTTTTTTGCCCTTTTTTCAGCCGTTTCCGCCTTCAACAAATCCGCTGCCCATCCGCTGTTTCATTCCATCGAAATTTTTGAACAGAGGCATGAGTTTTTTACGCTTTCTTATTCTGCTGGCAGGACTAGACTGTAAAAAAACATTGAGGAGAGTTGAATATGATTTATGTACGTAAAGCGGAAGACCGCGGCCACGCCAATCATGGCTGGCTGGATAGCTGGCACACCTTCTCATTTGCCGATTACTACGATCCGAACTTTATGGGATTCTCGGCGCTGCGGGTGATCAACGAAGATATGATCGATGCAGGGCAGGGTTTCGGTACTCACCCGCATAAAGACATGGAAATCCTGACCTACGTGCTGAGCGGCACGGTGGAACATCAGGACAGCATGGGCAACAAGGAGCAGATCCAGGCCGGTGAATTCCAGATCATGAGTGCGGGCACCGGGGTGCGTCACTCCGAGTACAACGCCAATCAGGATCGTCCGTTGCACCTGTACCAGATTTGGATCATCCCGGATCAGGTCGGGCTTGAGCCACGCTATGAGCAGCGCATGTTCGACGCGCCGCAGGGCCGTCAGCTGGTGCTGTCGCCGGATGCGCGTGACGGCTCGCTGAAGGTGTTCCAGGATATGACGCTGTCGCGTTGGGCGCTGAATAAAGGCGAGCAGGGGGAATGCCCGATCGCCGCCGGCCGTCGCGTTTGGATCCAGGTGGTGCGCGGCAAGGTCTCGGTCAACGGCCAGACCGCCGGCATCAGCGACGCGTTCGCGGTGTGGGATGAATCGGCACTGACGATCCAGGCCGACGAAGAGAGCGAAATCCTGCTGTTCGATCTGCCGCCGGTGTGATTAAGCGGTAAATATCAAGGGCTCACGGTGTGAGCCCTTGAGGTGAGTGACTAGCCTGCCGACGTTGCCTGACTTAACGCCGGCAAAACATATAAAAACAAGGAAAATCAATTTATTGATTTTCGGTTGATCGTCACAAAGGGGGAGAAACCACGCTTTTTCCCCTTTGTCTGCGTATGAAGGGCTCACGATGTGAGCCCTTTTTGCGTTGGCCGTCGCATAACCGACAATATCGGCCCGCCGTTTTTTTTGCTAAAATGACTGCCCATTCATGGTTAGTCAGTTCATTGATAATGAAGAAAAAACGGCCGGTACTCCAGGATGTGGCGGACAAGGTGGGCGTGACCAAGATGACGGTGAGCCGTTATCTGCGCAATCCCGACCAGGTTTCCGTCGCCCTGCAGCAAAAAATCGCCGTCGCGCTGGATGAGCTGGGCTACATCCCCAACCGCGCGCCGGACATCCTCTCCAACGCCACCAGCCGGGCGATTGGCGTGCTGTTGCCGTCGTTGACCAACCAGGTGTTCGCCGAAGTGCTGCGCGGCATCGAAAGCGTGACCGACGCGCACAACTACCAGACCATGCTGGCGCACTATGGCTACCTGCCGGAGCGTGAAGAAGAACGTCTGACCTCGCTGCTGTCTTACAATATCGACGGCCTGATCCTGTCTGAGCGCCATCACACGCCGCGCACCCTGAAAATGATCGAGGTGGCGGGCATTCCGGTGGTGGAGCTGATGGACTGCGTCTCGCCGTGCATCGATCTGGCGGTGGGCTTCAACAACTTCGAGGCGGCGCGCCAGATGACCCAGCAGATCATCGCGCACGGCCACCGTCACGTGGTCTATTTCGGCGCCCGTCAGGATGAACGTACCATCATCAAGCAGCAGGGGTATGAGCAGGCGATGCGTGAATCCGGCCTGGAACCGTACAGCATCATGACCGCGCGATCTTCCTCCTATTCCGCCGGCGGTGAACTGCTGCGCGTGGCGCAGCGCGACTATCCGCAGATCGACAGTATCTTCTGCACCAACGATGACCTGGCGATCGGCGCGGCCTTCGAGTGCCAGCGGCAGGGGCTGTCGATCCCGCAGGACATGGCGATCGCCGGCTTCCACGGCCATGACATCGGCCAGGTGATGGTGCCGAAGCTGGCCAGCGTGCTGACGCCGCGTGAACGCATGGGGCAGATCGGCGCCGAGCGCTTGCTGGCCCGGCTGCGCGGTGAAACGGTGTGCCCACGCATGGTGGACGTCGGTTTCACTGTGATCCCCGGTGGCAGTATCTGAGCCATTTTAACGTTCTGTTTTAACACCCTTTCTTTTTGCAGCGCGCCCTGAGGCGCGCTGGTTATCCCGCCTGTAAGCCCGCCGCTCGTTGCCGACATAAGTTTGATCTCTGTCCCAGAACGCGAATTTTAGCCGCTTACCCGGTTCCGGCGCTCATGTTGTTACCGGTATCATGATACCGGTAACAAAGAGTGTGCGGTCATCTTGCTGCAAGACTGAACCTCTGACTCAACAACACCTACAGCTCTTCTTAAACACCGGGAAAGAGCCTAAAAATAAAACAACCGCACGCTTTACGCCTATCGTAAAGAGAGTCGCGATAAAAGGTTGGAGAAAAACTATGCCATTAGTGATTGTTGCAGGCGGCGTAGCGCTGCTGCTGCTGCTGATGATCCGCTTCAAGCTGAACGGCTTTATCTCTCTGGTTCTGGTTGCCCTGGCGGTCGGGATTGCACAGGGTATGCCGGTCGATAAGGTCATCGGCTCCATCAAGGCCGGCGTGGGCGGTACGCTGGGCAGCCTGGCGCTGATCATGGGCTTCGGCGCCATGCTCGGCAAGCTGCTGGCGGACTGCGGCGGCGCACAGCGCATCGCCACCACGCTGATCGACAAGTTCGGCAGAAAACACATTCAATGGGCGGTGGTGCTGACCGGCTTCACCGTCGGCTTCGCGCTGTTCTACGAAGTGGGCTTCGTGCTGTTGCTGCCGCTGGTGTTCACCATCGCCGCCTCCGCACGCATTCCGCTGCTGTACGTCGGCGTGCCGATGGCCGCCGCGCTGTCGGTGACTCACGGCTTCCTGCCACCGCATCCAGGCCCGACCGCCATCGCCACCATCTTCCATGCTGACATGGGTAAAACCCTGTTGTACGGCACGCTGCTGGCGATCCCGACGGTGATCCTGGCCGGCCCGGTCTATGCCCGCTTCCTGAAAGGCATCGACAAGCCGGTGCCGGAAGGCCTGTACAACCCGAAAACCTTTACCGACGCGGAGATGCCGAGCTTTGGCGTCAGCGTTGCCACGTCGCTGGTGCCGGTGATCCTGATGGCGCTGCGCGCGGTGGCTGAAATGGTGCTGCCGAAGGGCCACAGCCTGCTGCGCTTCGCCGAGTTCTTCGGCGACCCGGTGATGGCGACCCTGATCGCCGTGCTGATCGCCATCTTCACCTTCGGCCTGAACCGTGGCCGCACCATGGATGAAGTGATGGGCACCATCACCGACTCGATTAAAATCATCGCGATGATGCTGTTGATCATCGGCGGTGGCGGCGCCTTTAAACAGGTGCTGGTGGACAGCGGCGTCGAGCAGTACATCGCCGGCCTGATGGAAGGCAGCAACGTTTCGCCGATTCTGATGGCCTGGTCAATTGCCGCCGCGCTGCGTCTGGCGCTGGGTTCCGCCACCGTGGCGGCAATCACCGCCGGCGGCATCGTCGCGCCGCTGATCGCTACCACCGGCGTCAGCCCTGAGCTGATGGTGATTGCGGTCGGCTCCGGCAGCGTCATCTTCTCGCACGTCAACGATCCGGGATTCTGGCTGTTCAAGGAGTATTTCAACCTGAGCATCATGGAAACCATCAAATCCTGGTCGGTGCTGGAAACCATCATCTCGGTGTGCGGCCTGGTGGGCTGTCTGCTGCTGGCGACGGTCGTATAATCTTTATCCGGCGCCCTGCGGGGCGTCGGCGTTCCAGAGTATCTTTATCAGTTGGGACGCATTTGGCGCGCTCGCGCCAGTTCCCATAGGGGCATGACACAATGAGCAATCCGCAGAATCACGTATTTATCCTGATGGGCGTATCCGGCAGCGGCAAATCCGCCGTAGCCAGCACTGTCGCCCACGAGGCCGAGGCCGCCATGCTGGACGGCGATTATCTGCATCCGCGCGCCAACATTAACAAAATGGCTGCCGGGCACGCGCTGGACGACAACGATCGCGCCCCGTGGCTGGCGGCCTTGAACGACGCCATCTTCGCCATGCAACGCACCAATCCCGTGTCGCTGCTGGTCTGCTCGGCGTTGAAAAAAAGCTATCGTGACCGCCTGCGCGAAGGGAATAGCAACCTGCATTTCCTCTACCTGAAAGGCGACAAGGCGGTGATCGAGGAGCGCCTGAAGCAGCGCAAAGGTCACTTCTTCAAACCGCAGATGCTGGTTTCGCAGTTCGCCACGTTGGAAGAGCCGGGCGAGCAGGAGCCGGATGTGCAAGCGATTGACATCAACCAGCCGCTGGACGGCGTGGTCGCCGATACGCTCGCCTATATTCGCCGCGTTACCGCCCGCTGAGCGCGGGCCGTTGTCGGCGCCGCCAGGCGCCTACAGCTTCATGTAAGCCCGCACGCCGTCCAGGAACATCTGGGTCGACAGCATCACCAGAATCAGCCCCATCAACCGCTCCAGCGCGCTGACGCCTTTGCTGCCCAGCAGGCGCAGGAACAGGTTCGACATCAGCAAAATGGCCGCAGAGAGACCCCAGGCGATCAACAGCGCTGCCACCAGATGGGGCAGCTGATGCGGATACTGGTGCGACAGCAGCATCAGCGCCGCCAGAATCGATGGCCCGGCCACCAGCGGGATCGCCAGCGGCACCAGGAACGGCTCCTCGCCGGCGGACAGCCCGGAGCTGTTCCCCTCCTGCGTGGGGAAAATCATCTTGATGGCGATCAGAAACAGGATGATGCCGCCGGAAATGGAGACGGTTTCGGTACGCAGGTTGAGGAACGCCAGAATTTTCTCGCCGGCGAACAGGAAGATCAGCATCAGCAGTAGGGCGATCAGCAGCTCGCGGATCAGCACCACCCGGCGGCGGCGCGGCTCCAGATGCTTGAGCACCGACATGAAAATCGGCAGATTGCCCAGCGGATCCATAATTAAAAACAGCAATACCGTAGCGGAAATCATCTCTGTCATGGTGACCTCGTGATCGGGAAAACGCCTCGGCCTTTTCGGCCGCGTCCTTGCCTATAAGAAGGATTGCTGAGAAATCCTCAGCCATCGAATAAATTCACTTTGCGCCCGCGCCGACATTTTGTAAGGTGAGGAGATATTGCACACAACTCGTTATCACCTACATAAGCCCTTATCCGGGCGGGATACAGATATTATGAAAAACGTTGGTTTCATCGGTTGGCGCGGAATGGTCGGCTCGGTTCTCATGCAACGCATGACGGAAGAGCGCGATTTCGACGCCATTCGCCCGGTCTTTTTCTCCACCTCGCAGCACGGTTCTGCCGCGCCGGCCTTCGGCGGCCAGCAAGGCACGCTGCAGGATGCGTATGACATCGACGCACTGAGCGCGCTCGATATCATTATTACCTGTCAGGGCGGCGATTATACCAACGAAGTCTATCCTAAGCTGCGCGCCAGCGGTTGGCAGGGTTACTGGATCGACGCGGCCTCGTCGCTGCGCATGCAGGACGACGCCATTATCATCCTGGATCCGGTCAACCACGCGGTGATCCAGCAGGGCCTGGACAAAGGCATCAAAACCTTCGTCGGCGGCAACTGCACCGTCAGCCTGATGCTGATGTCCCTCGGCGGCCTGTTCGCTAACGATCTGGTGGAGTGGGCGTCGGTCGCCACCTACCAGGCGGCCTCCGGCGGCGGCGCGCGCCACATGCGCGAACTGTTGACCCAAATGGGTATGCTGCACGCCGACGTGGCGAAAGAGCTACAGGACCCGGCTTCCGCCATTCTGGATATCGAGCGCAAGGTGACCGAAGCCACCCGCAGCGGCAAACTGCCGACCGATAACTTCGGCGTGCCGCTGGCCGGCAGCCTGATCCCATGGATCGACAAGCAGCTCGACAACGGCCAGAGCCGCGAAGAGTGGAAAGGCCAGGCGGAAACCAACAAGATTCTGAACACCGGCAGCGTGATCCCGGTCGATGGCCTGTGCGTGCGCGTGGGCGCGCTGCGCTGCCACAGCCAGGCGTTCACCCTGAAGCTGAAAAAAGACGTGTCGCTGCCGGAAATCGAGCAGATGCTGGCGACGCACAACGACTGGGTGCGCGTGATCCCGAACGACCGCGAGCTGACCATGCGCGAACTGACGCCGGCGGCGGTGACCGGCACGCTGAATACGCCGGTCGGCCGTCTGCGCAAGCTGAACATGGGGCCAGAGTACCTGTCGGCGTTCACCGTGGGCGACCAGCTGCTGTGGGGCGCGGCCGAGCCGCTGCGCCGCATGCTGCGCATCCTGTTGTAAACCCGCACTTCCTGGGGGCTGGCTGATTTCAGCCCCCTAAAGCCTTATTTTCCGCCTTTTTGTTCGCCGCGCACCGCGTCGGACAACGTCACCGCAAGCTTCGTTTCACTGGGCTCCACCCCGCATATCGCCTCGTCGGCCGCCGCATTCAGACGCCGCCGGGCTGGCAGTTTTCTTAATGAAGAATTTTCCTGAGCAATGCTGAGCAGTTTTTAACAGACATTGGCTATGCTTAACGCATGGGTGAACACTTTTTCACCATGACTGAAATATTTCAAAAAATAAGCATAAAGAGCGAAATTCAGGTCGGCAGAGTAAAGATTGGTCAATAACCGACCGCAATCACGCTTTAGAGTCCGAATGCATTGCATGATGACCAAAACGGCCAAGGAATAACCAACAAGCCGTGCTTAGATCATGCTGTTAATCTAAGGAAGAAGACTATGCCTGTACTTCCCGATCGTGACGTGATTGATCAGATCATCTCCGGCCATTACGCCGACCCTTTTGCTCTGCTTGGCATGCATGCGACCGATAACGGTCTGCAGGTGCGCGCGCTGCTGCCGGACGCCGGCGCAGTCTGGCTGGTAGAACAGCAAACCGGCCGGCGGCTGGTGCAGCTGAACTGCGACGATCCGCGCGGTTTCTTCAGCGCCGTGGTGCCGCGGCGAAAAAATCCTTTCCGCTATCAGCTGCAGGTCAGCTGGCGCGATCACCAACAGACTGTCGACGATCCCTACCGGTTTGGCCCGCTGCTGCAGGATATCGACAGTTGGCTATTGGCCGAGGGCACGCATTTGCGTCCCTATGAACGGCTGGGCGCCCACCTCGTTACGCTGGATGGCATCGACGGCGTCAGTTTTGCGGTCTGGGCGCCCAACGCCCAGCGCGTCTCGGTGGTGGGGGAGTTCAACTTCTGGGACGGCCGCCGCCATCCGATGCGTCTGCGGCGTGAGAACGGCATTTGGGAGCTGTTCCTGCCCGGCGTGCGGGCCGGCCAGCTGTACAAATATGAAATCGTCGATTGCTACGGCAATACCCAGCTGAAAGCCGATCCTTACGCCTTTGAGGCGCAGATGCGCCCGGATACCGCCTCGCTGGTGGCGCCGCTGCCGGAGGGGGTGTCGTCGACGCCGGCGCGCCGCCGCGCCAACGATTTTGACCAGCCGATCGCCATCTACGAGGTGCATCTCGGCTCATGGCGCCGCCACACCGATAATCACTTCTGGCTTAGCTATGGCGAGCTGGCGGTGCAGCTTATCGACTATGTGAAGGACATGGGATTCACCCATATCGAGCTGCTGCCGATCAACGAGCACCCGTTCGACGGCAGCTGGGGCTATCAGCCGCTGGGGCTGTATGCGCCGACCCGTCGCTTCGGCACGCCGGCCGATTTCAGGGCGTTCGTGGCGGCGGCGCATGAGGCGGGCATCAACGTGATCCTTGACTGGGTGCCGGGGCACTTCCCGAGCGACGCCTACGGCCTGGCGAATTTCGACGGCACCGCGCTGTACGAATACGCCGATCCGCGTGAGGGCTACCACCAGGACTGGAATACGCTGATCTACAACTACGGCCGTCACGAGGTGCGCAACTACCTGGCGGGCAACGCGCTGTATTGGCTGGAGCGTTTCGGTATCGATGCGCTGCGGGTCGATGCGGTGGCGTCGATGATTTATCGCGACTACAGCCGCGCCGACGGCGAGTGGGTGCCGAATTACTACGGTGGCAACGAGAACCTGGAGGCCATCGCCTTCCTGCGTTATACCAACCAAACTATTGGCCAGGCGCAGCCGGGCGCGGTGACGCTGGCGGAGGAGTCCACCGACTATCCCGGCGTCACTCTGCCGCCGGACGCCAACGGCCTGGGGTTCCACTACAAATGGAACCTCGGCTGGATGCACGACACGCTCAATTATATGAAGTGCGATCCGGTGCACCGCAAATATCACCACAACCAGATGACCTTCGGCATGCTGTATGCCTATACCGAGAACTTCGTGTTACCTATCTCGCACGATGAAGTGGTGCACGGCAAAAAATCGGTCCTCGACCGCATGCCGGGCGACGCCTGGCAAAAGTTCGCCAACCTGCGCGCCTATTACGGGTTTATGTGGGCGCATCCGGGCAAAAAGCTGCTGTTTATGGGCTGCGAATTCGCGCAGGGGCGCGAGTGGAATTTCGATACCAGCCTCGACTGGCATTTATTGGAAGGGTTGGATAACTGGCATAACGGCGTGCAGCGGCTGGTGCGCGATCTGAACCACTGCTACCGGCAGCAGGCGCCGCTGTACGAGCGCGACTACCGGCCGGACGGCTTCGAGTGGCTGGTGGTCGACGATCACGATAACTCGGTGTTCGCCTTCGCGCGCTACGATTCGCAGGGCAATGAGCTGATCGCCATCAGCAACTTTACCCCGGTGCCGCGCTACCGCTACCGCATCGGCCTCTCGCGCGCCGGTGACTACCGCGAGATCCTCAATACCGATTCGCACCACTATCACGGCAGCAACGCCGGCAATCAGGGGCGGGTCTCTTCTGAAGCGGTCGGCAGCCACGGCCGCGACTTCTCCATCTGCGTAACGCTGCCGCCGCTGGCGACCATTTATCTGCTGCGGGAGGCGCCATGACGGAGCTGACGGCCGGCCTCGCCGCGCCGCTGGGCGCGCATTACGGCGGCGAAGGCATCAACTTTACCCTGTACTCGGCGCACGCCGAGCGGGTGGAGCTGTGCCTGTTCGACGGCCAGCAGCGCGAAGTGCGCCTGCCGCTGCCGGCGCGCAGCGGCGATATCTGGCATGGCTATTTGCCGGGCGGAAGGCCGGGGCAACGTTACGGTTACCGGGTCTACGGCCCGTTTGACCCGGCGAACGGACAGCGTTTCAACCCCAACAAACTGGCGCTCGATCCAGCCGCGCGCGCGGTGGAAGGGCCGGTGGGGGACCACCCGCACCTGCACGGCGGTTACGAGCAGCCGGACCCGCACGACAGCGCAGAGCTAATGCCGAAATGTGTGGTGGTGGACGAACGGTATGACTGGCAGGACGATCGCCCGCCTGCCACGCCCTGGGGCCAGACGGTGATTTATGAAGCGCACGTGCGCGGCCTGACGCTGCTGCACCCGAAGATCCCGCCGGCGCTGCGCGGCAGCTTCGCCGCATTGGGGCACCCGGCGATGGTCGCCCACTTCAAACGCCTCGGCATCACCGCGCTGGAACTGCTGCCGGTGCAGCAACATACCTCCGAACCGCGCCTGCAGCGGTTGGGGCTGATCAACTATTGGGGCTATAACGTGCTGGCGCCCTATGCGCCGGACAACCGCTACGCCAGCCTGAGCACCGATGCCACGCCGCTGAACGAATTCCGCGATGCGGTCAAGGCGCTGCACCAAGCCGGCATCGAGGTGATCCTGGACGTGGTGTTTAACCACAGCGCCGAGCTGGATAGGGACGGGCCGATGCTGTCGCTGAGCGGCATCGATAACCTGAGCTACTACTGGCTGACGCCCGAAGGGGACTATGTCAACGACACCGGCTGCGGCAACACGCTGCGGTTGGATCAGCCGCAAGGCGTGGCCTGGGTGATGGATTGCCTGCGTTTTTGGGTACGGGAGTGCCACGTCGACGGCTTCCGTTTCGATCTGGGCAGCGTGCTCGGCCGCACGCCGGAGTTCGATCGCGATGCCCCGCTGTTCCAGGCGATGCTGGCGGACGATGTGCTGTCGCGCTGCAAGCTCATCGCTGAACCCTGGGACGTTGGCCCCGGTGGCTATCAGGTGGGGGCGTTTCCCGGCCGCTTCGCCGAATGGAACGACCATTACCGCGATGACATGCGCCGTTTCTGGCTGCAGAGCGGCGTGTCGCTCGGCCAGTTCGCCCGGCGTTTTGCCGCTTCCAGCGATCTGTATAACCAGCGCGGGCGAGCGCCTTACGCCACCGTCAATATGCTGACCGCCCATGATGGTTTTACCCTGCAAGACGTGGTCAGCTTCAATGAGAAACACAATCAGCCCAACGGCGAGGGCAACCGCGACGGCAGCGATCGCAATTTCAGCAACAACCACGGCGTCGAAGGCCTGGTGGCCGACGACGCCATTGTGCAACGCCGCAGGGCCAGCCAGCGGGCGATGCTCGGTACGCTGTTGCTGTCCCAGGGAACGCCGATGCTGCTGGCCGGCGATGAACAGGGACACAGCCAGCAGGGGAACAACAACGCCTATTGTCAGGACAACGCCACCACCTGGCTCGACTGGGCCACGGCGGACGACGCGCTGACCGATTACGTCGCGGCGCTGATCGCGCTGCGCCGCCAGATCCCCGCGTTGCAGCAGGACCGCTGGTGGCAGCAGGATGACGGCAGCGTGCAGTGGCTGAACGCGCAAGGGCAGGCGCTCGACGCGCAGCAGTGGGAGCAGGGCGAGCCGCTCATGCAGATCCTGCTGTCGCAGCGCTGGCTGCTGCTGATCAACGCCACGCCGCAAACGACGGAGATGAGGTTGCCGGAAGGCGATTGGCAGGTTGTCGCCCCGTTCACTCAGGAAGACTCACGGGCGGTATTGCCCGCCTGGCACCAGGCCGCGTGCTCGCTTTGCGTACTGGTACGGAAATAATAAAAGGAGTCCGCTATGGTTAGGTTTGAAAATAAAGACCCCCTGATGTTGGCGCGCCAGTTGCCGATTAAATCCGTAGCGCTGATCCTGGCCGGCGGCCGCGGTTCACGTCTGAAAGATTTGACCTCCACCCGCGCCAAGCCCGCCGTCCACTTTGGCGGCAAATTCCGCATCATCGACTTCGCCTTGTCGAACTGCCTGAACTCCGGCATCCGCCGCATCGGCGTGATCACCCAATACCAGTCGCACACGCTGGTGCAGCACATTCAGCGCGGCTGGTCGTTCCTCAACGAGGAGATGAATGAGTTCGTCGATCTGCTGCCGGCCCAGCAGCGACTCAGCACCGAACATTGGTACAAAGGCACCGCCGACGCGGTGTACCAGAACCTGGATATCATCCGCCGCTACGAGGCCGAATACGTGGTGATCCTGGCGGGCGATCACATCTACAAGATGGATTATTCGCGCATGCTGATCGACCACGTCGAGAAGGGCGCTCAGTGCACTGTGGCTTGCCTGCCGGTGCCGCGCAGCGAAGCCGGCGAATTCGGCGTGATGAAGGTGGATGAAAGCGATCGCATCATCGAGTTTCTGGAAAAACCCACCGATCCGCCGGCGATGCCGGGCAACCCGGATATGTCGCTGGCCAGCATGGGCATCTATATTTTTAATGCCGCCTACCTGTTCCAGCTATTGGAGGAGGATATGTCGACCCCCGGCTCCAGCCACGACTTCGGCAAGGATCTGATCCCGAAAATCACCGCGCAGCAGGCGGCGTGGGCACATCCGTTTACCTTATCCTGCGTGACGTCCAACCCCGATCTGCCGCCGTACTGGCGCGACGTGGGCACGCTGGACGCCTACTGGCGCGCCAATCTCGATCTGGCGTCGGTGACGCCGGAGCTGGACATGTACGACCGCGCCTGGCCGATCCGCACCCACATGGAACCGCTGCCGCCGGCCAAGTTTGTGCAGGATCGCTCCGGTAGCCATGGCATGACCATGAATTCGCTGGTGTCCGGCGGTTGCATCGTGTCCGGGTCGGTGGTGGTGCATTCGGTGCTGTTCCCGCGCGTGCGAGTGAACTCGTTTTGCACCATCGACTCTACCGTATTGTTGCCTGACGTGAACGTCGGCCGTTCCTGCCGCCTGCGGCGCTGCATCATCGACCGCGCCTGCCACATTCCGGAGGGCATGGTGATCGGGGAAAACGCCGATGAGGACAGCAAGCGTTTTTATCGCTCGGAAGGCGGCATCGTGCTGGTGACGCGCGAAATGTTGTCAAAATTGTGAGTTAACGTGGGCGGCAGAACGATAGCCTGCCGCCCGATGAACGGTTCGATGGCTTGCGCAACGCGGCACACATAACAGCGGCAAGCCTGCTTTATTTCTTATCCAGAGGCCTTCGGCCGACTTTCAGGAGTGATAATGCAGGTCTTACACGTATGTTCTGAAATGTTCCCCCTGCTGAAAACGGGCGGACTCGCAGACGTGGTTGGCGCACTGCCGGCGGCGCAAATCGCCGAAGGCGCCGATGTTCGGGTGCTATTGCCCGCTTTCCCTGACGTACGCAACGGCATTCCGGACACCGTGCTGGTGGCGGAAATCGATTCGTTCGCCGGTCGGGTGGGCCTGCGTTACGGCACCTATCATGGCGTGGGCATTTACCTGATCGATGCGCCCTGGCTGTATGACCGGCCGGGCAGCCCGTACCACGATCAGTCCATGTACGCCTACCCCGACAACCACCGGCGCTTTGCGCTGCTGGGCTGGATGGCCTGCGAGCTGGCCAAGGGGCTGGATCGCTACTGGCGCCCGCAGCTGGTGCACGCCCACGACTGGCACGCCGGTCTCAGCTGCGCCTATCTGGCCGCCAACGGCCACCCGGCGCGTTCGGTGTTCACGGTGCACAACCTGGCCTACCAGGGGCTGTTCTCCGCCCATCACGTGACCGAGCTGTGGCTGCCGGCGTCGTTTTACAACGTCTATGGCCTGGAGTTCTACGGCCAGATGTCGTTCCTCAAGGCCGGGCTGTTTTATGCCGACCACGTGACCGCCGTCAGCCCGACCTATGCGCGCGAGATCACCCGGCCGGAGTTTGGCTACGGCATGGAGGGGCTGCTGCAGGAGCGGCAGCGGCAAGGCAGGTTGAGCGGCATCCTCAACGGCGTGGACGACAAAATTTGGGATCCGGCCCACGACCCGCGGCTGAGCGCCCGCTATGACGCCGACGATCTGAAAAACAAGGTCAAAAACAAGCTGCATCTGCAAAAGGCCATGGGGCTGAAGGTGGACGAATCGCTGCCGGTGTTCGCGGTGGTGAGCCGATTGACCAGCCAGAAAGGCCTCGATCTGGTGCTGCAGGCGTTGCCCGAATTGCTGGCGCAGGGCGGGCAGTTGGCGCTGCTGGGCGCCGGCGACGCGGTGCTGCAGCAGGCGTTTCTGGCCGCCGCCGCCGACTACCCTGAGCAGGTCGGCGTGCAGATCGGTTATCACGAATCCTTCTCCCACCGCATCATCGGCGGCGCCGACGTCATTCTGGTGCCGAGCCGCTTCGAGCCCTGCGGCCTGACGCAGCTCTACGGCCTGAAATACGGCACGCTGCCGCTGGTGCGCCGTACCGGCGGGCTGGCGGACACGGTGGTGGACTGCGCCCTAGAGAACCTGGCCGACGGCACCGCCAGCGGATTTGTGTTCGACGATTGCGACGCCGTTGCGCTGGGCAACGCCATCCGCCGCGCCATGGTGCTGTGGAGCCGGCCGAAACACTGGCGCCACGTTCAGCGTCACGCCATGAGCGTGGACTTCGGCTGGCCGGTGGCGGCGAAAGAGTATTTATCGCTTTATCAACGCTTGTAGCCCGCGTTTCGCGTCTCGGGTTGACGCACGGCGGGCAGCCGTAAGGGTAGATTGTCGGGGCGCGGCGTACCGCGTCCATGTTCAGCGGAGCCCGCTATTCCGCGGCGAATGGCGGGGCTCCCTACAAGGGATTAAAAAGCCATGACTTCACCGTTTAGTTACACCTCACCTACGGTCAGTGTGGAAGCGCTGAAACACTCCATCGCCTATAAGCTGATGTTTATCGTCGGCAAGGATCCGGCTATCGCCAACCGGCACGATTGGCTGAACGCCGTGCTGTTCGCGGTGCGCGATCGCATGGTGGAGCGCTGGCTGCGTTCCAACCGCGCCCAGCTGTCTCAAGACGTGCGGCAGGTGTATTACCTGTCGATGGAGTTCCTGATCGGCCGCACCCTGTCTAACGCGCTGCTGTCGATGGGCATCTATCAGGATATCGACAATGCGCTGAATGAGATGGGGCTGAACCTGGCGGAGCTGCTGGAGGAAGAGAACGACCCCGGGCTCGGTAACGGCGGTCTGGGCCGGCTGGCGGCCTGCTTCCTCGACTCGCTGGCCACGCTGGCGCTGCCGGGGCGCGGCTACGGCATTCGCTATGAATATGGCATGTTCAAGCAGAACATCGTCAACGGCCAACAGATGGAATCGCCGGACTACTGGCTGGAGTACGGCAATCCGTGGGAGTTTCCGCGCCATAACACCCGCTACAAGGTGCGCTTCGGCGGCCGCGTGCAGCAGGAGGGCGCCAAGGCGCGTTGGCTGGAGACCGAAGAAGTCGTGGCCATTGCCTACGATCAGGTGATCCCCGGTTTTGACACTGACGCCACCAACACGCTGCGGTTATGGGGCGCGCAGGCCAGTAACGAGATCAACCTCGGCAAGTTCAACCAGGGCGATTACTTCGCGGCGGTGGAAGATAAAAACCATTCGGAGAACGTGTCGCGCGTGCTGTATCCGGACGATTCGACCTCCTCCGGGCGCGAACTGCGGCTGCGGCAGGAGTATTTCCTGGTGTCGGCCACGGTACAGGATATCCTCAATCGCCATTGGCTGATGCACAAAACCTTCGACAACCTGGCGGACAAAATCGCCATTCACCTCAACGACACCCACCCGGTATTGTCGATTCCCGAGCTGATGCACCGGCTGATCGACGAGCACAAATTCAAGTGGCTCGACGCCTGGGAAGTGGTGGAGCAGGTGTTCTCTTACACCAACCACACGCTGATGAGCGAGGCGCTGGAAACCTGGCCGCTGGACATGATAGGCCGCATCTTGCCGCGCCACCTGCAGCTGATTTTCGAAATCAACGATCACTTCCTCAAGATGGTGCAGGAAGTGGCGCCGGGCGACAACGATCTGCTGGCGCGGGTCTCGATCATCGACGAAACCAACGGCCGCCGGGTGCGCATGGCGTGGCTGGCGGTGGTGGCCAGCCACAAGGTCAACGGCGTTTCCGCCCTGCATTCTGAACTGATGGTGCAGTCGTTGTTCGCCGACTTCGCCCGGCTGTTCCCGACTCGTTTCTGCAACAAAACCAACGGGGTAACGCCGCGTCGTTGGCTGGCGCTGGCCAACCCGCCGCTGGCGGCGGTGCTGGACGACTGCATCGGCCAAACCTGGCGCACCGATCTCAGCCAGCTGAGCGAGATCCAGGCCAATATCGACTACCCGAGCTTCCTGCAGGCGGTACAGCGTGCCAAGCGGCAGAACAAGGAGCGGCTGGCGCTGTATATCGCCAAAACGCTCAACGTGGTGGTCAACCCGGATGCGTTGTTCGACGTGCAGATCAAGCGCATCCACGAGTACAAACGGCAGCTGCTCAACGTGCTGCATGTCATCACGCTGTATAACCGTTTGCTGGACGATCCGGAGATCGAGCGTGTGCCGCGGGTGGTGATCTTCGCCGGCAAGGCGGCCTCGGCCTACTATGCCGCCAAGCAGATCATCCGCTTGATCAACGACGTGGCCAAAGTGATCAACAACGATCCGCGCGTGCATACCCAACTGAAGGTGGTGTTCATTCCGAACTACGGCGTCAGCCTGGCGCAGATCATCATCCCGGCGGCGGATCTGTCCGAACAGATCTCGCTGGCGGGCACCGAGGCCTCGGGCACCAGCAATATGAAGTTCGCGCTGAACGGCGCGCTGACCATCGGCACGCTGGACGGCGCCAACGTCGAGATGCGCGAGCACGTGGGGGAGGAGAACATCTTTATCTTCGGCAATACCGCCGAGCAGGTCGAGGAGCTGCGCCGCAACGGTTACAACCCGCGCCAGTACTATGAGCAAGACCCGGAGCTGCATCAGGCGCTGACGCAGATCGCCACCGGCGTGTTCAGCCCGGAAGAGCCGAAACGCTATGGCAATCTGTTCGACTCGCTGGTCAACCTCGGCGACCACTATCAGCTGTTGGCGGATTACCGCAGCTATGTGGACACGCAGGACAAGGTGGACGAGGTCTATCTCAATCAGGACGAATGGACGCGGCGCGCGGTGCTGAACATCGCCAACATGGGCTACTTCTCCTCCGATCGCACCATTCAGGAATACGCGGACGAAATCTGGCACATTCAGCCGGTGAAGCTGTAAAGCGGGGCAGGAAAAAAGCAAAGGGCCGGATAATCGGCCCTTTTTCGTTTTTTCGTTACGCTGCGGCTCAGGAAGCCAGAGACAGCGCTTTCGTTTTCGCGTGTTCTGCCAGCCAGGCTTTCACTCGCGCCTGCTGCGCCTCGTCCAGCCACATACCCAGCTTGGTACGGCGCCAGATGGCGTCGGCCAGCTCTACGACCCACTCTTTCTCGGTCAGGTAGCGCAGCTCGGCTTCATACAGACCGTGGCCGAAATCTTCGCCCAGATCGGCGAGGCCGTTGGCGCCGGCCAGGATCAGCTCGCTCTGGCTGCCGTAGGTGCGGGCATAGCGGCGCGCGAGAGCTTCCGGCAACCAGCCGTGCGCACGGCGCAGTTTGGCCGCGTAGCCGTCGCGGTCGCCGTCGATGTCACCGCCCGGCAGCGTGGCGTTTTTGGTCCACGCCGGGCCGCAGCCTGGGTAGTAGTGGGCCAGTTTTTCCATCGCATGCTCGGCCAGCTTGCGGTAGGTGGTCAGCTTGCCGCCGAAGACCGACAGCAGCGGCGCTTTGCCCTGCTCATCGTGCACGTCCAGCGTGTAATCGCGGGTGATCGCCTGCGGTGAATCGGACTCGTCGTCGCACAGCGGACGCACGCCGGAGTAAGTCCAGACGATGTCGTCGCGGCCCAGCTGCTTCTTGAAGTGATCGTTGTACACTTTCAGCAGATAAGCGATTTCGTTCTCGTCGATCTTCACGTCCTTCGGATCGCCTTTGTACTCCACGTCGGTGGTGCCGATGATGGAGAACTCGTCATTCCACGGGATCACGAACACGATGCGGTGGTCTTCGTTCTGCAGAATGTAAGACTGCGGCTGATCGTGCACGCGCGGCACCACGATGTGGCTGCCTTTGATCAGACGGATGCCGTAAGGCGATTTCAGCTTCAGGCCGTCGTCGAAGAAGTTTTTCACCCACGGGCCGGTGGCGTTCACCAGGCCTTTGGCGCGCCAGGTGAAGGTTTTGCCGCTGTCGATATCGACCGCTTCCACCATCCACAGGCCGTTTTCACGCCATGCGCGGGTCACTTTGGTGCGGGTGCGCACTTCGCCGCCGCGTTTTTCCACTTCCTGCGCGTTCAGCACCACCAGGCGAGCATCGTCGACCCAGCAGTCGGAATATTCGAAACCGCGCTTCAGTTCAGGCTTCAGCACCGACTCTGGTCCAAAGCGCAACCCCTTGCTGCCCGGCAGGCTGGTGCGTTTGCCCAAGTGATCGTACAGGAACAGGCCGATACGGATCATCCAGGCCGGACGCAGGTGCGGCTGGTGCGGCAGGCGGAAACGCATCGGGAACGCGATGTGCGGTGCCAGCTTCAGCAGCACTTCACGCTCGGCCAGCGCTTCGCTCACCAGACGGAATTCGTAGTGTTCCAGGTAGCGCAGGCCACCGTGGATCAGTTTGGAACTGGCGGAAGACGTAGCACAGGCCAAGTCTTGCGCTTCCAGTAGCAGTACCGACAGCCCGCGCCCGGCAGCATCCGCCGCGATGCCGGCACCGTTGATGCCGCCACCGATAACGATCAAGTCTTTGGTTTCCACGTCATCTTCCTCCAGATGTTCGAAATAGCTCTTTCATGTTCGTTTTCGCTCATGATTGTAATCAAAAACCAACAAGCAAGCCAAGACTTAACCAAACAAAAACATTTAGGCGTGATAGAGGTAACAGTTTGGTGATGATAGTCACATAAATGATGTGGATATGGCACGAGCGCGCAAACGGCTGTCGATGAAGAGGGCGGGGAGTAGGAAACGGGGCGGCGGCGCGCCCCGCAGGTTAACAGCGGATCAGCACAGCTCCAGTTGCACGTCGTACTGCTCGATGATTTTCATCACGCTCGGCGGCGGCAGCTGGTCGGTAAACAGGTAGTCGATCAGGTTCATGTTGCCCAGGTTGACCATGGCGTTGCGGCCGAATTTAGAGTGGTCGGTGACCAGCATCACGCAGCGGGAATTTTCGATAATCGCGCGTTTGGTGCGCACTTCGTGATAGTCGAATTCGAGCAGCGAGCCGTCCATATCGATGCCGCTGATGCCGAGAATGCCGTAATCGAGGCGGAATTGAGAGATAAAGTCCAGGGTGGCTTCGCCCATGATGCCGCCGTCACGGGTGCGCACTTCGCCGCCGGCCAGGATCAGGCGGAAGTCTTCCTTGGCGGTCAGCAGGGTGGCGACGTTGAGGTTGTTGGTGACCACGCGCAGGTTCTTGTGGTTCATCAGCGCATGGGCCACCGCTTCCGGCGTGGTGCCGATATCGATGAACAGCGTGGCGCCGTCCGGGATCTGGCTGGCGACGCGCTGCGCGATGCGGGCTTTCTCTTCCGACCACATCACCTTGCGATCGTTATAGGCAGCGTTGACCGAGCTGGAAGGCAGCGCCGCGCCGCCGTGGTGACGCTGGATCTTGTTCTGGTCGGCCAGGTCATTCAAATCGCGGCGAATCGTTTGCGGGCTGACGTCAAAATGTTCCACCAGCTCTTCCGTGCTGACGTAACCCTGCAGGCGCACCAGCTCGATAATTGCGTCATGACGCTGTGTTTGCTTCACGATAATCCCCTAAAACGCCCGCCATGCCCGCTGGGCACAGCTCCCGGCTGTTATTGTTCGTTGTGTGCGCGATGACGCGTATCCCAAAATGCCATCAATAACCCTAACACTAAACCGGCTACGTGTGCCGCGTTGGCGATCGACATTCCTAAAATATCGAAATATCCGGCCACCAGCCACAGCACCGAGAACACCATCAGGCCGCGTGGCAGCATCAGGCCGCGCTCCGGCGCCCGTTCGCCCGACAGCCACACATAGCCCATCAGCGCATAGACCACGCCCGACAGCCCGCCGAACAGCGCGCCGCTGAACAGCGATTGTGCCCAGCCGCTGAAGAAGGCCGACACCACCGCCAGCACGAACAGCTTACCGGCGCCGAGGCGTTTTTCCATCTGGCCGCCGAGATACCACCACCACATCAGGTTAAACAGAATATGCAGCAGGGAGAAGTGCAGGAACGCATGGCTGACCCAGCGCCACAGCTGTGTGTATTGGCTGCTGTCTTGCGGCCAGGAGAGCCAGTACATCACGGTATCGTCACCCAGCACCTGCATCAGGATGTAGACCGCGATGCACAGTACCATCACGCCGAGCGTCAGCGGCCCGGCCTTGCTGCGCAGGGTGTGCAGGTAGGATTCGCTCTGATAGTGCAGGCCGGCGTCGGTATGGCCGGTCTGCCAACTGGCGGCCTGATAACGGCGGTTGAGCGGATCGACCAGAAACTGCTGCAGCTCGTGTTGCACCTGCTCGAGGTGGCTGTCGTCGGCCAGCCAGATTTCCGCCGCCTCGCCGCTGTTGCGCAGCTCAAGCCGGATGCCCTGGGTCGCCATATAGTCGACAAAGGCCAGCGCCAGGCGCGGGTTGGATATGGCGATTACTCTAACCATTGCTCTTCCGTCGTAAGTGAATGATTTTGGCCGCGGCTTGCTCGCCGATGACCCTGACGGCCGATTATAACGTCGAAATCCTGAGCGCTGGCAAACGGATCTGCGAAAAACCCGCGAAAACGCGCATAAAATCGAAGGGAAAGCCCGCCGATGCGCAGCGGGCGGCGGGGATCAGGCAGAGGTTTCCACGTCTTGCGGGTACTGGCGGGCCCAGGCTTCGAAACCGCCGTCGATGCTGTAGACCGCGTCGAACCCTTGGTGCAGCAGGTATTGCGCCGCGCTGCGGCTGCTGTTGCCGTGGTAGCACATCACCATCACCGGCCGCTCGAAGTCGTTTTGCTGCATAAAGGCCGACAGGGTGGCGTTGGTGAGGTGAAAGGCGCCCGGCGTATGCCCGGCTTCAAAACTTTGCGGATCGCGGATGTCGACCAGGGCGGCGCTGCCCTCTTTCCAGCGGGTGTACGCCTGCTCAACGTTGATCGCTTCGAACTGTTCCATACTGCTGACTGCCTCGTTATTGGGGGACGCCGCTATTGTAACCAACTCGGCGGCGTTTAAGACCAGAGGGATATCAGGGTTTTTACGCGCCGTACCCCATCATCTTCAACAGCTGCTGCGCCTGCTGCACCGCCTCCTGGCGATGGGCCACGCCCAGTTTCTGATACAGGTTGCGGATGTGCGTCTTGATGGTGGTGGCCGCCACGTCCAGCTCGCCGGCGATCTGGTCGTTGCTGTAGCCGGAATAGATCAGCCCCAGCACCTGCCATTCACGCTGGGTGAGCGGGCTGGTGCGGATCAGCTCCGGCACCTGCGGGTGGGTCAGCAGCTTATCGACGAAGTTCTCGTCAAAATGCGCGAATTTGTGCCGATGGTGCTGGTTGATGTCGCGCAGGATGCGCTGGGCGCGATGCTGCTCCAGCTCTGGCAACGTGTTGAGCTGGATCAGCTGGCGCAGCTGCTGCGCCATCGCTTCGCCCTCGATGACGAAATGGCTGATAAAGCCGGTGCGGTTAGCCAGCGACAGCGCTTCGATCAGCGCCTGCTGCGCTTCGCCCTTGCGCTCTTGCAGCCAGTACAGCTGGTTGCTGAGCAGCAGATTGCGGTTGAGATCGCTCACCAGCCGCAGGCGGCGGGCATTTTCGTTCAGTTCATCCAGCACTACGCCGGCCTCTTCATACTGGCCGAGTAGGATCTGCACCCGCGCGATGTTGCGCCATTGGCCCTGCGTGAAGTGGTTGTCCGCCATACCGGGTTTTTCGGTGTGGCGCAGCCACTGGGCGGCGGCGGGGGTGTCGCCGGTCATCTGCCAGTGGATCACCCGCGATTTGTCGGTGTTGGTCAGCCAGTCGCGATGATAATGAGCGCCGTGCAGAAGGGCTTCGCACCGCTGCAGATGGGTATTGGCGTTGTCCAGATCGCCGCGCGCCAGCGAGCATTTTGCTAACATGGCGATGCACTGCAGCTGCTGTTGCGGTTGGTAGTTCGCCAGAATTTTCAGCCCGGTGCGCGCCGCGTCTTCCGCTTCGTCCAGCCGCGACCACGACCACAGGATCTGCGCGCGAATGCGCAGCAGGAATTCGTGCATCGGCAGCTGTTCCAGGTGCTGTTCGCGGATCAGTTCGAAGGCCTTATCCTGGGTTTCGTAAGCGGCCTGCAGGTAGCCTTGGGCGATAAGAATTTCGCTCTGCTGCAGCAACGCCCAGAGCGCGTAATGGTTGGCCTGATGACGACGCGCCATCTGTTCGGTTTGCTGCATCATCGGCAGCGCGCGCGCCAGCTCGCCCTTGCAGTGGTGCACTTCGCCGGTCACCGAGGTGGCGACGATGCGGCTGTAGTAGCTGGACAGCGGCAGGAATTTTAACGCTTCGGTCGCCAGCCGCTCGGCTTCTTCCGGTTTGCCGGCGTTGATCGCCACCTGGGCGCGCAGGGCGTCGAACTCGGCGTGCAGCGTTTGGTCTATCTCGATTTTCTGTTCGCGCATGGTGCGCTCGGCGCGCTCCAGCAGGGTATTGACCTCGCTGTAGCGGTGCTGGCTCTGCGCCAGCCAGGCCTGCAGCAGCGCCAGCTTGGGGTTTTGGATCAGGCGCTCATAGGGCAGCGCGTTGAGGCACTCCTCCAGCAAGGCCAGTTCGCTGTGGTGGAACAGCGACCAGGCGTGTTGCAGCAGGATATCGCGCAGCATGCTGACGTCGCTGGCCGCCAACGCGTGGTGAATGGCCTCCGCCGGATACCCCAGCGCCAGCCAGCCCTCGGCGGCGGCGCGGTGCAACCCCGGCAGCTCCAGCGCCAGTTCCCACTGGCAACGCTGGCGCAGGAAAGAGGCGAACAGCGGGTGGAAGTTGAACCATTCGCCGGTGTCGTCCATGCGGTGGATAAACAGCCCCTGGCGCTCCAGCTCCTCCAGCCGCTGCTGGCCGTTGTCTTCGCCGGTCAGTCGCACGATCAGCGCATCGTTCATCGAACGCAGCACCGAACAGCGCAGAAGGAAAGCGCGCGCATCGGTATCGACGTGGTCCAGCACTTCGTCTACCAGGTAGTCGGACAGGTGACTGGCGTTCAGCCCCGCCAGGCGCTTGGCCGACAGCTGAGCCGACGAGGCGGACTGGCGGGCCGACAGCGCGATCAGCTGCAGCGCGGTGGCCCAGCCTTCGACTTCGTCGCACAGGCGGCTGCTGTCCTGCTGTTCCATCGGCGCCGCCAGGCGGCAGTCGAAGAACTGTTTGGCTTCCTGATGGGTGAACGCCAGCTGCTGCGTGCCCATTTCCAGCAGCTGATCGCGCACCCGCAAATTGGCGATGCCGAGCGGCGGCAGGGTGCGTGAGAGCAGGATCAGCGTCAGGTTTTCCGGCTGATGGCGCAGGAAGAAGCGCATGGCTTCGTGGATGGCGTCGTTGGTGATCAGGTGGTAGTCGTCGATCACCAGGTACAGCGGCTGGTGCCAGTCGGCCAGCTCGATAAACAGCTGGGCGAACAACGCCGACAGGCTGGCGTACTGGTGTTTCTGGCTCAGCACCTCGCTCTTGACGCAGCGGCCGCCGCTGGCCTGCTGCAGCGCGGCGATCAGGTAGCTGGCGAAGCGCTCCGGCTGGTTGTCGCTTTCATCCAGCGAATACCAGCCCAGATCGGCCTTGCCGGCCGCCCATTGGGCGATCAGCGTGGTTTTCCCGTATCCCGCCGGGCAATTGACCAGTGTCAGGCGATAGTTGCCCGCGCTGGCCAGTTTGGCCAGCAGGCGATCGCGGATCACGGTATTTTGCAGCCGTACCGGGCGGCTCAGTTTTGATGGGATCAGCATAGTATTCCAGGGTATAAATCGCGGTTCCCGCCGGGATTGGAGTGGCGCTAATTATTTTATGGTTCGTAATTAATAGCTCCCCCTAACTTCTGCCAACCCTAAACGTATTGCAACAAGCTTCCGCATCGGCTTGGAGTTAAGTTGCTATCGATCACACTTTTTTACGTTTGGCGCCGGCGCGCGGCGATGCGGTCGCGGATCGCATTTCCGGCCATGGACAAAACTTCAGCAGCGCGAATACTTGTGCTAACGTCATGGTTAACGTTCTCAGTGCTCGCCGCACGCGTTGGCGGGCTTTTTTGCATCGTTGCAAGGGAGTCAAACAGTGCCTGAGATCACAATTCCAGCTACGCCCCAATCCTCCTCCCCAGCTAATCCCCAGGCGGGATGATGCCGTCAGGCTTTCTCACCGGCACGATAGCGGCAATTTGACCCACTTACTGGATAGAGAGTTTTCCTTATGTCACAGCCTACGCTCAAGAAGGATGCTTTTCTGGCGGCGCTCGCCCGTCAGTGGCAACGGTTCGGCCTCAGTTCCGCACAGCAGATGACGCAACATCAATGGTGGGAAGCCGTCAGTGCGGCGCTGGCCGAGCAGCTGGCCGCACAGCCGGCGCCGCGCAAAAGCGCCAAACCGCTGCGCCACGTGAACTACATCTCGATGGAGTTTCTGATCGGCCGGCTGACGGCGAACAACCTGATCAACCTGGGCTGGTACGACACCGTCGAGCAGGCGCTGGCCGAGCAGAACGTCAAGCTGGCGGATTTGCTGGAGCAGGAAACCGATCCGGCGCTGGGCAACGGCGGGCTGGGGCGTCTGGCGGCCTGTTTCCTCGACTCGATGGCGACGGTGGAACAACCGGCCACCGGCTATGGGCTGAATTACCAGTACGGGCTGTTCCGCCAGTCGTTCCGCGAAGGGCAACAGCAAGAGGCGCCGGATAACTGGCAACGCGAGAGCTACCCGTGGTTCCGCCACAACGCCGCGCTGGCGGTGGACGTGGGCATCGGCGGCAAGCTGGAAAAGCAGGCCGACGGCCGCGAACGGTGGCGCCCGGCCTTCACCCTGCGCGGCGAAGCCTGGGATCTGCCGGTGCTGGGCTATCGCAACGGCGTGGCGCAGCCGCTGCGCCTGTGGCAGGCGACCCATCAGCATCCGTTCAACCTGAGCGATTTCAACGACGGCAAATTCTTGCAGGCGGAGAAGCAGGGCGTAGAAGCCGACAAGCTGACCAAGGTGCTTTACCCGAACGACAACCATCAGGCCGGCAAGCGCCTGCGCCTGATGCAGCAGTATTTCCAGTGCGCCTGCTCGGTGGCGGACATTTTGCGCAAGCACCATCAGGCCGGCCGCAAGATTGAAGAGCTGCCGAAGTACGAAGTGATCCAGCTGAACGACACCCACCCGACCATCGCCATTCCGGAAATGCTGCGCATTCTGCTGGACGAGCACCAGCTGGAATGGGAGGCGGCCTGGGCGATCACCAGCAACACCTTCGCCTATACCAACCACACCCTGATGCCGGAAGCGCTGGAGTGCTGGGATGAAAAACTGGTGCGCAGCCTGCTGCCGCGCCATTTCTCCATCATCAAACAGATCAACGCCAGGTTTAAAAAATTGGTGGATAAGCACTGGCCGGGCGACGAGGCGGTGTGGGCCAAACTGGCGGTGCACCATGACAAGCAGGTGCGCATGGCCAACCTGTGCGTGGTCAGTGGCTTTGCGGTCAATGGCGTGGCGCAGCTGCATTCGGATCTGGTGGTGAAAGATCTGTTCCCGGAATATCACCAGCTGTGGCCGAACAAATTCCATAACGTCACCAACGGCATCACGCCGCGCCGCTGGCTGAAACAGTGCAACCCGGCGCTGTCGGGCCTGATCGACGAGACGCTGAAGGTGGAGTGGGCGAGCGATCTCGACGCGCTGCGCGGGCTGGAGAAATTCGCCGACGACGCGGCGTTCCGCCAGCGTTATCAGCAGATCAAACGCGACAACAAGGTGGCGCTGGCCCATTACGTACACGGCGTAATGGGGCTGACGCTCGACCCGGACGCGATCTTCGACGTGCAGATCAAGCGTCTGCACGAGTACAAACGCCAGCACCTGAACCTGCTGCACATCCTGTCGCTGTATCGTCAGCTGCGCGACAACCCCAACCTGGACATCGTGCCGCGCGTCTTCCTGTTCGGCGCCAAGGCGGCGCCGGGCTACTACCTGGCGAAGAACATCATCTACGCCATCAATCAGGCGGCCGAGAAGATCAATAACGATCCGTTGGTGAAAGATCGCCTGAAAGTGGCGTTCATCCCTGACTACCGCGTGTCGGTGGCCGAACTGATGATCCCGGCGGCGGATATCTCCGAACAGATCTCCACCGCCGGCAAAGAGGCCTCCGGCACCGGCAACATGAAGCTGGCGCTGAACGGCGCGCTGACGGTCGGCACGCTGGACGGCGCCAACGTCGAAATCGCCGAGCAGGTGGGCGAAGACAATATCTTTATCTTCGGCAATACCGTGGAGCAGGTGAAGGCGATAGTGGCGAAGGGTTACGATCCGCTCAGCTACCGCAAGAAGGACAAGCACCTGAAGGCGATTCTGGACGAGCTGGCGAGCGGCACCTTCAGCCACGGCGACAAGCACGCGTTCGACATGATGCTGCACAGCCTGCTGGAAGGCGGCGATCCCTACCTGGTGCTGGCGGACTTTGCCTCGTACTGCCAGGCGCAGCGCCGGGTCGACGAGCTGTATCGCGATCGGGACGAATGGACGCGGCGGACTATCCTTAACACCGCGCGCGTCGGCATGTTCAGCTCGGATCGCTCGATCCGCGATTACCAGCAGCGTATCTGGCAAGCCAAACGTTAAGGAGAGCGAATGGATCGCAAGCGTATCGATCAGGCGGCAGCGCAGGCGGGGATCGCCGCCGATTTCATCAATGCCCACGGCAAGCGGCAGGCGATTGAACCGCAGACCAAGCGCAAGCTGCTGGCGGCCATGAACCGAACCGATGCCGAGCAGGAAGGAGCGCCGCCGCCGTTACCGGCGGTCAAGGTGTTCTATCAGGGCGCGCCGCTGGCGCTGACCCCGGCGGGCGAAGGCGAGTACCTGTGGGCGCTGCAACGTGAAGACGGCGAATGCCTGCAGGGGCGCATCGGCGCGCGCAAGACCCTGACGCTGCCCGGCGATCTGCCGGTGGGTTACCACCAATTGACGCTGAGCCAGGGCGAGCAGCAGTGGCCATGCCGGCTGATCGTCGCGCCGAGACGCTGCTTCGAGCCGGACGCCTTGCTGACCGGTAAGAAGCTGTGGGGCGCTTGCGTTCAGCTGTATACGCTGCGCTCCGATCGCAACTGGGGCATCGGCGATTTCGGCGATCTGCGTCTGATGGTGGAGCAGGTGGGGGAGCGCGGCGGCGCCTTCGTTGGCCTCAACCCGATCCATGCGCTGTATCCGGCTAATCCGGAGAGCGCCAGCCCTTACAGCCCCTCGTCGCGCCGCTGGCTGAATCTGGCGTATATCGACGTCAACGCGGTGGAGGATTTCCAGCGCAGCGATGCGGCGCAGCGCTGGTGGCAGAAGCCGGCGACGCAGAAGCAGCTGGCCAAGGCGCGCGCCGCGGAGTGGGTGGATTACACCGCCGTGATGCAGCTGAAGCTGGCGGCGCTGAAGCTGGCGTTTCCGCTGTTTCAGGCGCGCAAGCCAAACGACGGGCAGCGTCAGGCGTTCGAACAGTTCGTCAGCGAGGGCGGCGACAGCCTGTATCAGCAGGCGGCGTTCGACGCGCTGCATGCCCATCTGGCGGCCAAAGATGCCCACCAGTGGGGCTGGCCGGCCTGGCCAGAGCGCTATCGGCAGGGGCAGAGCGAAGCGGTACGGCTGTTCTGCTCCGAACATCAGAACGCGGTCCGCTTTTACCTGTGGCTGCAGTGGCTGGCGGCCACGCAGTTCGCGCAGTGTTTTGACCAGAGCCGGCAGCAGCAGATGCCGATTGGCCTGTATCGCGATCTGGCGGTCGGGGTGGCGGAAGGCGGGGCGGAAACCTGGTGTGACCGCGAACTGTACTGCCTGAAAGCGTCGGTCGGGGCACCGCCGGATATTCTGGGGCCTCTGGGGCAAAACTGGGGCCTGCCGCCGATGGATCCGCACGTGATGGCGGCACGCGGGTACCAGCCGTTTATCGATCTTTTGCGCGCCAACATGACCAACTGCGGCGCGCTGCGCATCGATCACGTCATGGCGCTGCTGCGGCTGTGGTGGATCCCGTATGGCGAAACCGCCGATCGCGGCGCCTACGTCAAATACCCGGTGGACGATCTGCTGGCGGTGTTGGCGCTGGAAAGCCAGCGCCACCGTTGCATGGTGATCGGCGAGGATCTCGGCACGGTGCCGGTGGAAATCGTCGGCAAGCTGCGCGACAGCGGCGTCTATTCCTACAAAGTGCTCTATTTCGAAAGCGACGGTGAACACCATTTCCGCGCGCCGCAGGCCTATCCGGTGCAGGCGATGGCGACCATCACCACCCACGATCTGCCGACGCTGCGCGGCTACTGGCAAAGCGACGATCTAACGCTCGGCAACCGGCTGGGTCTTTACCCGGACGCGGAGATCCTGCGGGCGCTGTTCGCCGATCGGGAACGCGCCAAGCAGGGGCTGCTGGATGGATTGCATCGTTATGGCTGCGTGCCGCAGAAGGTGGGCAAGAAGGCAGCGCTGCTCGGCATGAGCCCGCTGCTCAACCGCGGCCTACAGCGCTATGTCGCCGACAGCGCCAGCGCCTTGCTCGGCCTGCAGCCGGAAGACTGGCTGGATATGGCCGATCCGGTCAATATTCCCGGTACCAGCGATCAGTACCCTAACTGGCGGCGCAAGCTGACCCAGACGCTGGAGGAGATGTTTGCCGACCCGCACATAAACCGCTTACTGAAGGATTTGGACAAGCGGCGCCGCAAGGTGTCGGTGGGGTGACGATGAGGTGTCGTTGTATTAGGTCAAAGGATGAGAACTTTAGTCCCATCCAAATGACGGATACCCGAATTAATTGGAGTTGCAGCTAGGCGGCAAGTGCGTAAATCCCCAGGAGCTTACTTAAGTAAGTGACTGGGGGGCGCGCATGCGGCCAACAACGCTGCAACTTCAAGTAAGAAGGGTATCAATAGTAGGAGTGCTCGCCGCGCTGGTGCTCGGTCAGGTCACGCACGCCTTTCAGCTCCGGGAATTTCTGCAGCAGCTCTTTCTCGATGCCTTCTTTCAGCGTGACGTCGACCATCGAACAACCGTTGCAACCGCCGCCGAACTGCAGGATCGCCATGTTGTCGTCGGTGATCTCCATCAGCGTTACGCGGCCGCCGTGGCCCGCCAGCTGTGGGTTGATCTGCGACTGCAGCACGTATTCCACGCGCTCCATCAGCGGCGCATCGTCATCGACCTTGCGCATTTTGGCGTTTGGCGCTTTCAGCGTCAGCTGAGAACCCAGTTGGTCGGTCACGAAGTCGATTTCGGCGTCTTCCAGATACGGCGCGCTCAGCTCATCGACATAGGCGGACAGTTTGTCGAACTTCAGTTCGGTATCCGTCGCTTCTACCGCGTCCGGCGGACAATAAGAGACACCGCATTCGGCCGTCGGCGTGCCCGGGTTGATCACGAATACGCGGATTTGGGTGCCTTCTTCTTGATTTGCCAGCAGTTTGGCAAAGTGTTCCTGTGCAGTATCTGTTATACGGATCATAGCATTAGCTCAATAGTTGACTTCTATAGTCGGTTATAATACGCCCATTGCCGTGGCACTACAACGTGCGGCAAATGCACCATATCTGCACCGAGGCGGCGCCTTGCCGCTGCAGCAGCGCCGCTATCTGCGCGACGGTGCTGCCGGTGGTCACCACGTCATCCACCAGGGCGATATGCCGGCCGGCGACCGATGCCACGCAAACGAACGCGCGTTGCAGATTGCGCCTGCGTACCCCGGCGCTCAGCCGCTGTTGCGGGGCGGTTTTGCGCACCCGGCGCAAGGCGGCGGGCTGATAGGTGCAGCCCAGCCAGCGCGCCAGCGGCCGGGCCAACAGATCGCTCTGGTTATAACCACGGTGCCAGCAGCGTGTTGCATACAAGGGTACCGCTAAAATCAGGTCGGGTCTGTTCAGATACTGCTCTCTGCGCGCCTGCTGCCACCGCAACAACATCAGGCGCGCTAGCGTCGGCGCCAGCTCGGGCGCGCGGTGGAACTTGAACCTTTTTACCAGTTGGCTGAGGGGCGCAACGTAGTCGCCGACGAACACCAGCCGTTGCCAGGGCGGTGGCCGTTGCAGGCAGCGGCCGCAGGGCGTTCGCGTCTTCCCGGCGGGCAATCCGCAGCGCGGGCAACACGGCGGGTGGGCCGGCAGATGACGCAGGCAACAGCTGCAGATGCCATGACGGATCAGGCTCAACGGTTGTCGGCATAGCCAACAACGGCTGCGGATTGATAGCATAGCGTCTCCGTGACGGATAAGTATGAAAGGACAATAACCAATGACAGCGCTGTACTGGCAAACAATAGGCGAAGGCGAACGCGATCTTGTGCTGCTGCACGGCTGGGGATTGAACGCCGAAGTGTGGAGTTGCATTCAGGCGCGACTGACGCCGCATTTTCGCCTGCACCTGGTCGATCTGCCGGGGTACGGCCGTAGCCAGGGGTTCGGCGCCCTGTCGCTGGAGCAGATGACGGAAATCGTGCTGGCGGCTGCCCCGCCGCAGTCCTGGTGGCTTGGCTGGTCGCTCGGTGGGCTGGTGGCCAGCCAGGCGGCGCTGATGCAGCCCGAGCGAGTCAAGGGGCTTATCACCGTAGCCTCCTCGCCGTGCTTTGCCGCCCGCGATGAGTGGCCGGGGATCCGCCCGGATGTGCTGAGCGGTTTCCAGCATCAGCTGAGCCTGGATTTCCAGCGCACCGTCGAGCGTTTTCTGGCGCTGCAGACGCTGGGCACTGAGAGCGCGCGTCAGGATGCGCGCCAACTGAAAGCGGTGGTGCTCAACCAACCGACGCCGAGCGTCGAGGTGCTGAACGGTGGGCTGGAGATCTTGCGCACAGCCGATCTGCGTGCACCGCTGGCGGAGTTGACGCTGCCGCTGCTGCGGATCTACGGCTATCTGGACGGGCTGGTGCCGCGCAAGGTCGCCGAGCTGCTCGACGCCGACTGGCCGAACTCTACGTCGCAGATCGTGGCCAAAGCCGCCCATGCGCCATTTATCTCTCATCCCGATGAATTTGTGACGATGATCGAAGCGTTTATTGCAGCACATTGAATGCAGCGTGAAAACGCACGATAGAGCGCGAAAAAAAACGCCGCCGGGTGGATAAAAGACAAAGCTGTTCAATACTTAGTGAGTCAATGCGTTGGCTGCAAAATGAAAAGACCGCGTGCGGCGCTTTTCATTTTGGCGTTTCGTCTCTGGGAAACAGGCCCCGTCAGGGAAAGCAACGAGGCCTGAGGATGTCGCGGCAGCCTGCGGTACTACGCATGGATCCTTGACGGCTTTCATAACAGATAAATTATCCATTGAGAGGTTAGTGTCATGAAATCATTGAAGATGATTATTGCAGCGGCAGTGCTGGGTTCGGTGTCTTTCGGCTCCATGGCGGCAACCCTGCTGACCAAGGAAGATCTGGATAAGAATCCGGGTAAATACGAGAAGATCGGCACCGTCACCACGACGGCGGAAACCACGTCACCGATGGATGCCAAGGAAGAGCTGTCCAAACTGGCAGACGAAAAGGGCGGTCAATACTACGTGATCCTGGCGGGCCGCGAACACGGTAAATTCAGCGCCATCGCCGAAGTTTACAAAGACAAGCAATAAGCCTTGAACGGCAAGGGGCGCCGCTGCGGCGCCCCTGATCGTCAGGCCTTCAGCCGGTAGAACACCGTGCTGCATCCCTGGCCCTGCGGGCAGCTTTTGCAACTGCCGCTCAGACAGGCGCCGCCATCCTGTTCGATACGTTCCACTTTCCCCATTGCCGTCAAACGATCCAGCATCGCCTGCACCAGCGGCAGCGGCGTCGCCAGCGATTGGCTGAGCTGCTGCGCCTGGGCGCTGCCGCGCAGCGCCAGCGCATCGCGCACCTGCAGCAGCCCGGCCATCAGTGACAGCTCCCTTTGGCGCTCTGGCAACAAGCCGCCGGCGTGGCGTTGCCCAGGCGCACCGTGACGCGGCTGCGCGCCCGGCGCAGGCCGAACAGCACCAGCAGGTTCACCAGCACCACCGCCAGGATCGCCGTCAGGCTGTACTGCGGGTGTTGGTTGAAGGTGGCCGCCTGATAGAACAGCGTCGCCAGCGAGTAGGCCACGTTCAGCCCCCACAGGATTGAGAAGGTCATCCAGCCGCGGCTTGATTCACGTGCGATGGCGCCCATCACCGAGACGCAAGGCACATACAGCAGCACGAAGATCAGGTAGCTGTAGGCGGAAATGCCGGAGCCGAATTTGCTGCTCATCACGCCCATCGAACCGACGCCCATCTCGCCGTCGCCCTTGCTGGCTTCGATCGGGTTGGAGAGCACGCTCAGGCTGAAGGTATTTTTCAGGCCGTCCCAGGTTTCCTTCAGCGCGCCGCCCAGCTCATCGAGCAGGTTGAAGTTGGCGGCGTCGAACGCCTCTTTGTTGATGTGCTCGGCGGTATACAGCGTGTTCAGCGTGCCGACCACCACTTCTTTCGCCATCGCGCCGGTCACCAGACCGACGGTGGCCTGCCAGTTATCGCTGTGGACGCCCATCGGCTGCAGCAGCGGCGTCAACACCTTGGAGACCGAGGCCAGCGCGGAGTCGTTGATGTTGTCGACCGTTTTGCCGCTGAACGAGAAGCTGTTCAGGCCGCCGATGAATATGCTGGCTACCACGATCACCTTACCGGCGCGCAACACGAAGCCTTTCAACCGCTGCCAGGTTTGCAGCAGCAGGCTTTTCAGGTGCGGCACGTGGTAAACCGGCAGCTCCATGACGAACGGCGAGGCTTCGCCGCGCATGAGGGTATATTTGAGTACCAGGCCGGTCAGGATCGCCACCGCGATGCCGAGCATGTATAGCGAGAACACCACCCCAGCACCGTCCTGGCCGAAGAAGGCGGCGGCGAACACCGCGAAGATCGCCAGACGGGCGCCGCACGACATGAACGGCGCCATCATGATGGTGATCAGGCGCTCGCGCTGGGCGTCCAGCGTACGGGCGCCCATGATGGACGGCACGTTGCAACCGAAGCCGACGATCAGCGGCACGAAGGATTTGCCCGGCAGCCCGAGCGCCTGCATCAGGCGATCCATCACGAACGCCGCGCGCGCCATGTAGCCGGAGTCTTCCAGGAATGACAGGAACAGGTACATCATGCCGATCTGCGGCACCAGCGGCAGCACGGTGTTGATGCCGCCGCCGACGCCCTGCGCCAGGAATACGGTCAGCCAGCCGGGGAAGTGCAGGGTGTAGCCGAGCCACTGAATGCCCTGAATGAAGATCGCCGCCGAGCCGATATCGAAGATCGGCTGCAGCGCGCCGCCGATATTGATCGCCAGCAGGAACATCAGGTACATCACCAACAGGAAGATCGGCACGCCCAGCCAGCGGTTGAGGATCACTTTATCCAGCATATCGGTCAGGCGGTTGGGCATCGCCTGCTGCGAGTTGCTGACCGCGTCGCTCAGGGTGGCGATAGACTGGTAGCGCGCGTCGGCGATCACCAGCGCCGGGTCTTCTTGCTCCTGCTGTTGCAACGTCTGAATGGCCGCAGGCAGCAGCGCGACGGCGGGACCGGCCAGCCGGTGGCTGTAGATGTCGCCCTCCAGCATCTGCAATGCCAGCCAGCGGCGTTGCACTGCCGGCAGCGTTTGCGGCATGGCGTTGCTCAGCGTGGCGACCGCTTTCAGCAGCAACGGTGGGTAGTTCACCAGCGCCTGCTGTTCGTTGATGCGATGATTGTCGATCATCTGTTTCAGCACGCCGATGCCGTCGGCGCGGGTGGAGATCATCGGTACTACCGGGCAGCCGAGGCGCGCCGACAGCGCGGCGACGTCGATATCGATATGCTGGCTTTTGGCGATGTCGAGCATGTTCAGCGCCACGATGCAGGGGATGCCCAGCTCCAGCAATTGCAGCGTCAGGTAGAGGTTGCGCTCCAGGTTGGAGGCGTCGACCACGTTGATCAGCAGATCGGCGTCGCCGCTCAAAATGTAATGGCAGGCGATCTGCTCATCGAGCGACGTTTGCTCTGAAATGGTGGTCAGGGAGTAGGTGCCGGGCAAATCGACTAGCCGCACGTCGGACTGCGGGGTGGTGAAATGGCCTTCTTTGCGTTCGACCGTCACGCCCGCCCAGTTGCCGACCCGTTGGCGTGCGCCGGTCAGCTGGTTGAACAGCGTGGTTTTGCCGGAGTTCGGGTTACCGATTAAGCCGATGGTGAGTTTTTTCATAGTTCAGCGTGTCGTCTTCAAGGAGAACAGCGCCGGCGCAAGAGCGCGTCGGCAAACGGAGGTCAGGGCTGGCCGTCGAGCTGCAGCAGCGCCAGATCCTTCTTGCGCAGCACCAGGCTGACGCGGCGAGTTTTAATTTCTATCGGATCGCCCAGTGGCGCGACGCGCACTACGTCGAATGAAGAGCCAGGCAGCATGCCGAGCGATAACAATTTCTGGCGGTAGGCCGGCGCAATTTCACCGGAAAAGCCGACAATCTTATACGTGCGTTTAGGTTGAAGCTGCATGTGATTAACCTTCCGGGTGCCGATGAACATCGGGCTGATGATAATTGGACGTTGCCGGCGAAAATGCCACGCCGTCGGCGGTATTCATCCATAAGGTCATGCAATAAAGTGAGCGCAAATAATAGTAATTATCATTATCGCGTTCAATACAAAAAGTAAGGGTATTGTAACCAATTATTATGGTGACGGCAGTTTTTAATGGCGTTGTCTTGATTAACGATGTTTTATCACTGCTTGCACTTGGGAACAAATGAGAATGGCGAGTTAAATCAGTTACGTATTTGTAGCCGAGTTTTCTTGTTTGCAAATATCGATGGCTTTTTCCCTTTATTTATTTCCGCTGAAAGGCAATTCGATAACATTATTCCACCGTAATGCGAGCGGTAACCATTTGTGTTTCTCTCACAATTAGCGAGATGAAAAATGCGTGTTAACGGAGTTGTTAATAAATGGCTGCAGAAGGCATTTTTGTTGCCTGAATAATGGGAGGGCGGTCACGCAGGAACGGGAAATAAAAAGATGATGGTTTATTGAGACGGGTCAAGAAATGCCGCAAGTTTTATTCATCAGAAAGGGCGGAGTAGGCTCCGCCCTATTGGCTCTGACTTAGCGTTTCTTGCCGAATGCCGCCGCCAGCGCGTCGCCCATGGCGCTGTTGCCGGCCGGCGTCGCATTGCGCGGTTTGGCCTTGTTGCCGCCTGCCGAACGGTTGGCGTTGTCGCGTGCCTGTGCCGGCGCGTTGCCGCCGCGGCGCGGTGAACCTTCGCCCGGTTGCTCATCCAGGCGCATGCTCAGCGCGATGCGTTTACGCTGCAGATCGACTTCCATCACCTTCACTTTGACGATGTCGCCGGCCTTCACCACTGTGTGCGGATCTTCGACGAACTTGTCCGCCAGCGAGGAGATGTGCACCAGGCCATCCTGATGCACGCCGATATCCACGAAGGCGCCGAAGTTGGTGACGTTAGTGACCGACCCTTCCAGGATCATCCCCGGCTGCAGATCGTTGAGGGTTTCCACGCCTTCGGCAAAGGTGGCGGTTTTGAACTCCGGACGCGGGTCGCGGCCCGGCTTCTCCAGCTCTTTCAGGATGTCGGTGACCGTCGGCACGCCGAACTTGTCGTCGGTGAAATCGACCGCTTTCAGGCTGCGCACCGCCGAGGCGTTGCCCATCAGGTCCTGCAGCGCCTGCTCGGTGGCGGCCAGGATGCGCTGCACCACCGGGTAGGCTTCCGGGTGAACGGTGGAGGCATCCAGCGGGTTGTCGCCGTGGTTGATGCGCAGGAAGCCGGCGCACTGTTCGAAGGCCTTCGGCCCCAGACGGCTGACTTTCAGCAGCTGTTCACGGTTGCTGAAGCGGCCGTTCTCGTCGCGCCAGTTGACGATGTTCTGCGCCATCATGCGTGTCAGGCCGGCCACGCGGGTCAGCAATGGTACCGATGCGGTGTTCAGATCGACGCCGACGGCGTTCACGCAGTCTTCCACCACCGAATCCAGCTTCTTCGCCAACTGGCTCTGGCTGACGTCGTGCTGATACTGGCCGACGCCGATGGATTTCGGATCGATCTTCACCAGCTCCGCCAGCGGATCCTGCAGGCGACGGGCAATGGATACCGCGCCGCGCAGCGACACGTCGAGATCCGGGAATTCCAGCGCCGCCAGTTCTGACGCGGAGTACACCGATGCGCCCGCTTCGCTGACGATCACTTTCTGCGCCCGGACGTCGCTGAACTGCTTTTGCAGGTCGAGATAGAAACGCTCGGTCTCACGCGAAGCGGTGCCGTTGCCGATGGCCACCAGCTCTACATTGTGTTTGATGCACAGCGCCGCGACGATGGCGGCGGCTTTGGCCGCTTGCCCGGTGTGCGGATAGACGGTGTCGGTGGCCACCAGTTTACCGGTCGCGTCGACCACGGCGACTTTCACCCCGGTGCGCAGGCCTGGATCGAGGCCCATGGTGGCGCGCATGCCGGCCGGCGCGGCCATCAGCAGATCATGCATGTTGCGGGCGAACACGTTGATCGCTTCGTCTTCCGCGCGTTCGCGCACCGTGCCCATCAGCTCGGTTTCCAGGTGCAGGAGCACCTTGATGCGCCAGGTCCAGTTGACCACCGCCTTACGCCAGGCGTCGGCCGGGGCGTTGTTCAGGCGCAGGTTGAGGTGATTGATGATGATCAGCTCCGCCTGGCTTTCGCGCGGCGCTTCCTCAAATTGCGGATCGGCGTTCAGCGCCAGCTGCAGCACACCTTCGTTGCGGCCGCGGAACATTGCCAGCGCGCGGTGCGAAGGCACCTGGGAAATCGGTTCGTGGTGATCGAAGTAGTCGCGGAACTTGGCGCCTTCGTCTTCCTTGCCCTCGACCACTTTGGACACCAGATGGGCGTTTTTCCACAGGTAGTCGCGCACCTTGGCCAGCAGCGCGGCGTCTTCGGCGAAGCGCTCCATCAGGATATAGCGCGCGCCGTCGAGGGCGGCTTTCACGTCCGCCACGCCCTTGTCGGCGTCGACGTAGCGTTCAGCCAGCTGTTCCGGCTGCTGTTGCGGATCCTGCCACAGCGTGTCCGCCAGCGGTTCCAGACCGGCTTCGATGGCGATCTGGCCACGGGTGCGGCGCTTCGGTTTGTACGGCAGGTAGAGGTCTTCGAGTTCGGTCTTGCTCAGCGTGGCGTTGATCGCCCCCGCCAGCTGTTCGGTCAGTTTGCCCTGTTCATCGATCGACTTCAGGATGGTCTGACGACGATCTTCCAGTTCACGCAGATAACCCAGGCGGGTTTCCAGCTGGCGCAGTTGGGTGTCGTCCAGGCCCCCGGTGACTTCCTTACGATAGCGTGCAATAAAGGGCACGGTATTACCTTCATCCAGCAGACGGATGGCGGAGTCGACTTGCTCCGGCCGGGCCTGCAGTTCTGTTGCAATAATGCGGCTCAGTGGGTCATTCATAGGTCTGGTATCTGTATTGAGAACGGTGAATAAACAGGGGACAGTTATACGGATTGATCGCGGAAAATGCCAGTGAAGCGGGCCGCCGCCGCGCGGCCGCGGCGTGGAGAACAGCTCAGGCGGCGGCGTTGGCGGCGGTTCGGAAAAAGCTGAAAGCTTACTTCGGGTAGTTTATCTCATTTACGTACCACTGTGCCTCGCCCAGCGGCGTATTGACGGTGGCGATGTCCCCGACCTCTTTTTTCAGCAGGGCGCGCGCCATCGGCGCATCGATGGAGATGTAATCCTTGCGGCCGAAAATCTCGTCGTAACCGACGATGCGAAAGCGTTTGGTCTCGCCGTCGTCATTCTCCACCTCCACCCAGGCACCGAAGAACACCTTGCCTTCCTGCTGCGGGGAGTAATCGACGATCTTCAACTGCTCCAGGCATTTGGTCAGATAGCGGACGCGGCGGTCGATCTCGCGCAGTCGTTTCTTGTTGTACTGGTAGTCGGCGTTTTCGCTTCTGTCGCCCAGGCTGGCGGCCCAGGTCACTTTTTTGGTCACCTCGGGGCGCTCTTCACGCCAGAGGTAATCCAGCTCTTGTTTGAGCTTGTCATACCCTTCACGGGTTATCAGTTGAGTTCTCATCGTGATTTATCTTTATGGGGCCACCGCCACAGTGTACGTGAATGCGGGGGGCTTTAGAAATGGCGCGCGGGCCTGCGCCTTGTCGCACGGTTTTTATTCAGTTTGCGCAGCTTTTAACAATCGGGAGTATGCTTAGCGATAGCGGAAAAGGAATGTGACGAAAGGAGGATATCTGGCGAGAGAGACAAGGAATTTTGGCGCACAACCCAACACATTGAAGGTATTACCGCATGGAATTTAAAGATTACTACGCCACGATGGGCGTTGAGCCCAACGCCGATCTGAAAACCATCAAAACGGCCTACCGCCGGCTGGCGCGTAAATATCACCCTGACGTGAGCACTGAAGACGACGCCGAGAGCAAGTTCAAGGAGCTGGCCGAAGCCTATGAGGTGCTGAAGGACGACGAGCGCCGCGCCGAGTACGATCAGATCCGGCTGCACCGCAACGATCCGAACTTTGGCCGCCAGGCGCGCGGCGATCACGGCGGCTATCAGCAGAGCGCTTCATGGCACGGCGGCGGCGCCGACGCGCAAGACTTCTCCGACTTCTTCGAGAGCATGTTCGGCGGGCGTGCGGCGGGCGGGCACCGCTCCGCTTCGCACTCGCACGGCGGGCATGGCTTCCGCGGCCAGGATCTGGAGATGGAGGTGCCGCTGTTCCTCGAGGAAACGCTGCATGGCCAAAGCCGCGAGATCTCCTATACGCTGCCGGTGTATGACGAGCTGGGGCGGCAGGTGAGCGAAGCCAACAAAACGTTGAACGTGAAAATCCCGGCCGGCGTGGGCGATGGCGAGCGCATTCGCCTCAAGGGGCAGGGCGTTGCCGGCGTGGGCGGCGGCCAAAACGGCGATCTGTATCTGGTCATCCGCCTCGCGCCGCACCCGCTGTTTGAGATAGATGGCCACAACCTGAGCATCGTGGCGCCGCTCGCTCCGTGGGAAGCGGCGCTCGGCGCCAGCATTGAGGTGCCGACGCTGACCGGCAAAATCGCGCTGACCGTGCCGGCCGGCAGCCAGAGCGGCAAACGGCTGCGGGTCAAAGGCAAAGGGCTGGCGGGCAAGAAAGAGCCCGGCGATCTGTATGTCATTCTCAAGGTGGTGATGCCGCCGAAGCCGAACGAGAAGGCCAGCGCCCTGTGGCGAGAGCTGGCTGAACAGGCGGCGTTCAACCCGCGCGCGGAATGGGAGTAAAGCACATGATGAAGAAAGAGATCACATTCACCGTGGTGGAGCTGTGTCAGCGAGTGGAGATTTCAGAGGATGAGCTGGTCGAGATCGTCGGCCTGGGCGTGATCGTGCCGTTGGAGCCGGCGCAGCCGCGCTGGGAGTTCGATTATCCGGCGCTGAGCCATCTGCAGCGCGCGCGCAGGCTGCGGGCCGAGCTGGATCTGGACTGGCCGGGGATCGCCATGGCGCTGACGCTGCTCGATCGGGTTGATGCGCTACAGCAAGAGAACCGGCAGCTGCGTAGGCAGCTGGCACGTTTCCTGCAGACCTCCTGACCCGACAGCTGAACGCCACCGGGCGCTTCCCCGGTGGCGAAATTGCACAAAATTGGGCCGCTGCCCCACATTGTGCCGATAAAGGGCGAAATTTTGACGAACCCCCGTCGACATTCACTGAAAATTGTTGATAAATGGGGAAAAGAATAAGCTTTGTAACAATTTCGTCTAGAATACATACCATTAAACGCTGTCTCAAATGGCAAGGTTTTCTAACAATATTCGAGTCAGGCAATAAAGCCTTTGGGAGTAATACCATGCAAGAGAATCATAAGATCCTGGTTGTCGATGATGACATGCGCCTGCGCGCGCTTTTAGAACGTTATTTAACCGAACAGGGCTTCCAGGTTCGCAGCGTTGCCAACGCTGAGCAAATGGATCGCTTGCTGACCCGTGAATCCTTCCATTTGATGGTGCTCGATCTGATGTTGCCGGGCGAAGACGGCCTGTCCATCTGCCGCCGTCTGCGTAGCCAGAGCAACCCGATGCCGATCATTATGGTCACCGCGAAAGGCGAAGAGGTCGATCGCATCGTGGGGCTGGAAATCGGCGCCGACGACTACATTCCTAAACCGTTCAACCCGCGTGAGCTGTTGGCTCGTATCCGCGCGGTGCTGCGCCGCCAGGCGAACGAACTGCCGGGCGCGCCTTCGCAGGAAGAGGCGGTGATCGCTTTCGGCAAATTCAAACTGAACCTCGGCACCCGCGAGATGTTCCGCGAAGACGAGCCGATGCCGTTGACCAGCGGCGAATTCGCGGTACTGAAGGCGCTGGTCAGCCACCCGCGTGAACCGCTGTCGCGCGATAAGCTGATGAATCTGGCGCGTGGCCGCGAATACAGCGCCATGGAGCGCTCCATCGACGTGCAGATCTCTCGTCTGCGCCGCATGGTTGAAGAAGATCCGGCGCATCCGCGTTATATCCAGACCGTGTGGGGTCTCGGCTACGTCTTCGTCCCGGACGGCAGCAAGGCATGAGGCGATTGCGCTTTTCACCGCGTAGCTCGTTTGCCCGAACCCTGTTGTTGATCGTCACTTTGCTGTTCGTCAGCCTGGTGACGACCTATCTGGTGGTGCTGAACTTCGCCATCCTGCCCAGCCTGCAGCAGTTCAACAAGGTACTGGCTTACGAAGTGCGTATGCTGATGACCGATCGGCTGCAGCTGGAGGACGGCACGCTGTTGGAAGTGCCGCCGGCGTTCCGTCGTGAGATCTACCGCGAGTTGGGCATTTCTCTCTACACCAACTCGGCGGCGGAGGAGAGCGGCCTGCGCTGGGCGCAGCACTACCAGTTCCTCAGCCAGCAGATGGCGCAGCAGCTCGGCGGGCCGACCGATGTGCGGGTGGAGGTGAACAAGAACTCCCCGGTGGTGTGGCTGAAAACCTGGCTGCAACCCGATATCTGGGTGCGCGTACCGCTGACGGAAATCCATCAGGGCGACTTCTCTCCGCTGTTCCGTTATACGCTGGCGATCATGCTGCTCGCGATCGGCGGTGCCTGGCTGTTTATTCGTATTCAAAACCGCCCGCTGGTGGAGCTGGAACATGCGGCGCTGCAGGTGGGCAAAGGGATTATTCCGCCGCCGCTGCGCGAGTATGGGGCTTCCGAAGTGCGGTCGGTGACTCGCGCATTCAATCAGATGGCGTCGGGCGTCAAGCAGCTGGCGGACGATCGCACCTTGCTGATGGCCGGGGTCAGCCATGATCTGCGCACGCCGTTGACGCGTATCCGGCTGGCGACGGAGATGATGAGCGCCGAAGACGGTTATCTGGCCGAGTCGATCAATAAAGACATCGAAGAGTGCAACGCCATCATCGAGCAGTTCATCGATTATCTGCGCACCGGGCAGGAGATGCCGACCGAAAGCAGCGACCTGAACGCCATTTTGGGCGAGGTGGTTGCGGCGGAGAGCGGTTATGAGCGGGTGATTGAAACCGCGTTGTCACCGGGCGAACTGATGATGAACGTGCATCCGCTGTCGATTAAGCGGGCGGCGGTGAACATGGTGGTGAACGCGGCGCGTTACGGCAACGGTTGGATCAAGGTCAGCAGCGGCCGCGAGCTGCAGCGCGGCTGGTTCCAGGTGGAAGATGACGGCCCGGGTATCAAGCCGGAAGAGTTGAAGCACCTGCTGCAGCCGTTCGTACGCGGTGACAGCGCGCGCAGCACCAGCGGCACCGGTCTGGGGCTGGCGATCGTGCAGCGTATTATCGACGCGCATGACGGCGAACTGGATATCGGCACCAGCGAGCGCGGCGGGCTGTTGATCCGCGCGTATATTCCGTTGCCGATGGAGAAAAAAGAGTCGACCAACGGTCATCAAACGGCCAGGGAAAACGCCTGACCTCTGATGTGGGCCGCGCCGCTGCGGCCCCGTCAGGACTTTCTGCTCATCACGTAGTATTCCGCCGCATCCTCATGCAACCGGCGGCCGGTCGGCGCCTGCCACGGATCGATTAATTCGATACCGCAGTGGAGGAAGTCTTTGGTATTGCGGGTAGCCAGGGCGGCACCGTAATGCAGGCAGGTGGCGGCGATTTGGGTATCCGGCACGCTCATCGCTTTACCCAGCAGCCGATTCCTTGCCGTCAATTCCGCGTATTGCATCGCGCACAGCCCATCAAACGGCAATATCTGCCCCTCGAACTTCAATTCAATGGCGTCCGCCAATTTCAGCTTGAGATCCCGCTGGCGCTTGCCGTCAGGCATGCAGGCGACGCCGCTGAACAGTTCGGCGAGGACAATGGCGCTGAGATAGAGCTCGTCATTGTCCTTTTCATTTAACCAGTTAATGACGTTGTAGTACGGGCTGGGACGCAGCGTTTCTGAAATGACGTTGGTGTCGATAATGATCATGCGTTGTCATCTTCATCATCAAAGGTGACGATGCGTGGCGGCACGGCGTCACGCGGTGGGATCTCCAGCTCAACGCCGCCGAATTCGGCGAAGTGCTGATGCATCCAGGTACCCAATCCATAGCGCGGCGGCTTTTTCACCAGCGCCTGTTTCAGGATCATGCGCGCTTCCTCTTCCATAGAATGGCCGTTTTTCGCCGCTGAGATACGCAGCAGCTCTTTGATTTCGTCGTCCAGATTTCTGACGGTGATAGTCGCCATTTAAACCTCCTTTGCTATCAATGATTGCATTGACTTATTTTCTCGCCTTGCTGGTTAAAAAGCAATCGATGAAAATAAAAAAAGGCGCGGGATCCGCGCCTTAGCTGAAGAGGTAACGCTACCGAATTACAGCTTCGGGCCGGCGCTAACCAGCGCGGCGCCCGCAGGCGTATCGGTGTATTTGTCGAAGTTGGTGATGAAGCGCTCGGCCAGATCCTGCGCTTTTTCCTGCCACTGCTCGAGGCTGGCGTAGGTATTGCGCGGATCGAGGATCTCTGGGTTCACGCCCGGCAGAGCGGTCGGCATCGCCAGATCGAAGATTGGCAGGGTAACGGTTTCCGCCTTGTCGATTTCACCGCTCAGGATGGCGTCGATGATGCCGCGTGTATCTTTGATCGAGATGCGTTTGCCGGTGCCGTTCCAGCCGGTGTTGACCAGGTAAGCCTGGGCGCCGGCGGCCTGCATGCGTTTCACCAACACTTCGGCGTACTGCGTCGGGTGCAGTGACAGGAACGCAGCGCCGAAGCAGGCGGAGAAGGTTGGCGTTGGCTCGGTTACGCCGCGTTCGGTGCCGGCCAATTTGGCGGTGAAACCGGACAGGAAGTGATACTGAGTCTGGTTGGCGGTCAGACGCGATACCGGCGGCAACACGCCGAAGGCGTCGGCGGTCAGGAAGATCACTTTGGTGGCGTGACCCGCTTTGGACACCGGCTTGACGATGTTTTGGATATGGTAGATCGGGTAAGAAACGCGGGTGTTCTCGGTTTTCGAACCGTCGTTGAAGTCGATGCTGCCGTCGGCCAGCACGGTGACGTTTTCCAGCAGCGCGTCGCGTTTGATGGCGTGATAGATGTCCGGCTCGGCTTCTTCAGAGAGCTTGATGGTCTTGGCGTAGCAGCCGCCTTCGAAGTTAAACACGCCGTCGTCGTCCCAGCCGTGCTCGTCATCGCCGATCAGCTGACGCTTAGGATCGGTGGAAAGGGTGGTCTTGCCGGTACCGGACAGGCCGAAGAACACCGCCACGTCGCCTTTCTCGCCCACGTTGGCCGAGCAGTGCATCGAAGCGATGCCTTTCAGCGGCAGCAGGTAGTTCATCATCGAGAACATGCCTTTCTTCATTTCGCCGCCGTACCAGGTGCCGCCGATCAGCTGCATGCGCTCGGTCAGGTTGAAGGCGACGAAGTTCTCCGAGTTCAGGCCTTGTTGCTGCCAGTTCGGGTTGGTGCATTTGGCGCCGTTCATCACCACGAAGTCCGGCTCGAAGTCAGCCAGCTCGTCGTCGCTCGGGCGGATGAACATGTTTTTCACGAAGTGCGCCTGCCAGGCCACCTCGGTGATAAAACGCACTTTCAGGCGCGAGTCAGCGTTGGCGCCGCAGAAGGTATCCACCACGAACAGACGTTTGCCGGAAAGCTGCTCGGTGACCAGGTGTTTCAGATCGGCCCACACTTCCGGGCTGAGAGGTTTGTTGTCGTTTTTGCCTTTGCCCTGATCGGCCCACCACACGGTATCGCGGGTGATGTCGTCGCGGACGATGTATTTGTCTTTCGGCGAACGGCCGGTGAAGATGCCGGTATCGACGGAGACGGCACCCAGCTTGGTGACTACCCCACGCTCAAAACCTTCCAGAGATGGGTCTGTTTCTTCCTTAAACAGCAGTTCATAGCTCGGGTTGTGAACGATTTCGCTAACGTCGTGAATGCCGTAAGCGGCCAGATCCTGAGGGGTTATACCTTTAACGCGCATGTTACTACTCCTTGGTCACAGAATTTCTGGCGGCAATTGTAGGGATCTAACGGTGAGTAACCGCGATGGGTATCAAATATTTAACGTTTTAGGCGGTATTTCGTTACGATCTGAGAGATAGCACACGGAAAAAAGCAAACGTGCAAACGGCGGGCGTTGGGGGGGGGCCGGGGGGGCCCCCCCCCAAAGTTTTTTTTTTTTAACTCCCTTAATATACTTATAAAAATACCTTATTATATCATATTTTAACAATATCTTAAATACAAAATTTATTCTTTCTTTTTTCTTATATTATTTATTATTATTTTTATATTATAAATAAATTTTTTATTATAAAAAAAACAATCAAATAAAAATTTAACTAAAAAAAAAAAAAAAAAAAAAAAAATATTATTGGGGGTTATTTTTATCTGAGAGATAGCACACGGAAAAAAGCAAACGTGCAAACGGGGGGCGTTGGCGGGCGCGGGGGGCGCCCGCCGAAAAGGTGTTACTTAGTGCAACTGGTCGCTTTCGCCGGTGTTACCCGCATACAACGCGGCAACATCAACCGGGTCAAAGACATAGTGGCTGCCGCAGTAGTCGCAGTGCATGTCGATGTTGCCGTCCTGCTCCAGCATGTCCGCCACTTCATCGGTCGGCAGGGTCATCAGCGCGTCGGCGCAACGCTGGCGCGAACAGGTGCAGCGGAACTGCACGTCCTGCGGTTCGTACAAGGTGACCTCTTCCTGATGGTACAGGCGGTACAACACTTCGTTGGCCGGCAGGCCGAACAGCTCTTCGCTTTTGACCGTGTTGGTCAGTTGCACCAGATGATCGAAATCATCGAGGTTGCCGTCCTGCGCCGGCAGCACCTGCAGCAGCATACCGGCTGCTGCGGCATTGCCTTCCACTTCGCCGGTGCGGATGAACAGGCGGGTTGGCAGCTGCTCGGACTGGCGGAAGTAGGCTTCCAGGCATTCTGCCAGGGTTTCACCTTCCAGGCCGACCACGCCCTGATAGCGCTCGCCTTCCGTCGGGGAAATGGTGATGACCATGACGCCGTTGCCGATCATCTGATGCAGGGTGCTGTCGTCGGCGATAGGCGCCTGGGTGCGCGCAACGCCACGCATCTCCTGGCGGTTGTTGCCGTTGATCACGGCCAGCTTCAGCGGGCCGTCGCCCTGCAGCTGCACGGTGATGTCGCCGTCGAACTTCAGGGTTGCGGTCAACAGACTGGTGGCGACCAGCAGTTCACCCAGTAGCTTTTGCACCGGCGCCGGGTAGTCGTGGTTGTTCAGGATCTGCTGATAGGTTTCGCTGACGGTAACCAGCTCGCCGCGCACCGCGTAGTTTTCAAACAGGTAACGGTGCAATTGGTCATGGTTGGACATAATCTTCTCTCATTACGGTGAGGGGTTATTCCGGCTCACCAAATTTAAATTTCATCAGGTCGCGCCGCTCCTTTTTGTCCGGACGACGGTCCGGATGCGGCATGGTCAACGCGTTCATCTTGCGCGCCAGCGCCATTTTTTCGCGGTTGGCGATGCTGGCTTCGGTTTCCTGATACATTTGCTGCGCCTCGTTGGCACCGCGGCGTTGGCTGGTCAGCGCCAGCACGATCACCGTACGCTCTTCGTTGCCCTGCCGCAGCTTAAGCTCGGCATTGAGTTCGACAATCTTGCTCGGTTTGCCGCGCTGGCCGTTGTAATGCACCTTGCCGCCGTCGATCATTTCGCGCGCCAGCGCGCGAGTCTTATAGAAGCGTGCGGCCCACAGCCACTTATCCAGCCGGACCGCGTCGTCGCGCGTCGCTTTTTCCTTCATGCTTCCCCCTTGGCCAGCGCCGGTATCAGCAGACGGTAGTCGCGCATCGACGGATGGCGCTGGAAGCTTTTTTCCGCCGTGCTGGAGTCCGGGTTTTGCACGCCCAGGCAGTAACGAATGCCGAAAGTGCGCGCCGCGTCGAGGATCGGCTCGCCGTCATCGACAAACAGCGTGCGCTGTGGGTTGAACCCGGTGTGCTGTTGCACCGCCTGCCACAGACGCTGATCTTCTTTCGGATAACCAAATGTGTGGGTGGAAAACAATAAATCAAGGTGCCGATCGAGGCCGGTATGCTCGATTTTCACCGCCAGGCTGTGAGGATGGGCGTTGGTCAGCAAAATGGTTTGCAGACCGGCGTCGCGCAGCGCCCGTAAAAACGGCTCGGTGTCTTCGCGCAGCCGCGCGCGGCTACCGATTTCGCTGGTCATGCGGTAGATGTCCAGATCCAACCGCTCGCTCCAGTAATCGAAGCAATACCAGTTCATGGTGTGCTGCACCGCCTGATATTCCCGTTCAATGATATGACGGGCTTCGTCGAACGGAATGGCGCGCCTTTCGCTCAGCGCTTGCGGCACCAGGCTGAGCCAGAAGTGGCTGTCGAACTCCAGATCCAGCAAGGTGCCGTCCATATCCAGCAGCACGGTATCGATCTGCGGCCAATCAAACTCGGGAACCATAAAAACTCCATGGGCGGACCGACGGGCGGTCCGCAGATGAGAATAATAGCGTTAGCGTAGCATAAGCAGATGACAGGGCGGAGACCCCCGGCGTCAGGTTCAGGCCATCGGCCGCATTGACATCGGATTGAGCTGCGGATTGAAGCAGCTGTCGTAGTAACGCTGGATATCGGCGACGCGGTGCTGATTGATGCGCCGACGCTGTACCAGCCGCCAGGCGTTATAGCCCAGGCTGACGACCACCGCCAGCAACAGCAGGCTGGTACCGAGGTAGCGCCACAGGGTGATCATGTCCGGTTCGCTGTGCAACGCCACGTGGCGGGTGCCGTTGGCATCGACGCTGAGGCTGGTGATCACCCCCTGCGCCTGGAATGGGGTATGCAGCAGCAGAGTGGAAAGGCGCTGCAACTCATTCCACTGGTCAAGAGCGTTGTATTCGCTCTGCGGCGCTGAGGATTGCGGATGGCTGACCAACTGTCGACCTTCATCGCTGCGGATCAGGAAACCGCCCGGCGGCGGGCTGTTGAGCGCCGCGGCGGCCAGACGCGTTTCATTGAAGATGAACGACGACGTGGCCACTTTGGTCAGGCTTTCCAGCGACTCGGCGCTTACCGGGCGCAGCAGGACGTTGACGCCTTGCAGCGCGCCTGATCTGGCGCGTTTCACCAGGCCGCTCCAATTTTTGGCGTTGCCCAGGTTGACCAGCGCGTTTTTCAGCCGCACACAGTCGTTTTCTGCCTGGCATAAATCCTGTGTTTTCAAAACGATATCAGAAAAGTCATCCAACAGGATCATGCCGGATTTCTCGATGGCGCTGGCCAGCTGCGGGTTGATCTTCTGATCGGTGCCGCTCGGATGCAGCTGGCTGTTGACCGTGGCCAGCAGGGCCGTCGCTTTGTCTATGACTTCTGATTCCGGCTGCGGCAGCGGGGCGGCGTTGTTCCAGTAAATGCCGGAGCAATCGAACGGCGCAAAATTGACGGCGCCGCCACCGTTGGCCGGCGGCGGCACATAGCACATGCCGCTGCCGCGCACCTTCAGGGTGTCGCCGATGCGCAGCGGCGTAGCTTCCAGCGCCTGTACGCTGGTCACTTCCACTTTTTGCGCGCCTTGCAGCCAGGCCATGCTGAGGGTCAGCGGCAGATTGAGCGGGATATAGATCAGCAACAACAGCAGTACCAGTGCCGAACTGGCGACCAGCACCGCGTTGCGGCCCCACTGCTGCAGCGGAAAATTCTTCACTTCGTCATGCAGCGAGAGGAAACGGCCCTGGCGCACCACCTGCCGATTGAGGTAGACGTCCACATCGGTGGTCTTGCCCAAGTCTTGCGTCAGGTACGGCTGCCAGTGCGGCGGGTAGATAAGATCGATGATGCCGAGTGAAATGTTGCTGATCTGTCCCTGGCCGGATTCGCCGAACAGGCCCCAGCGCTTCGGCGTGCCGCGCAGGCAGTGGATCTCTTTCAGCTCGCGTGACGCCGGACGGCGGAACAGGTTCCAGCATCCCCAGGCGATCATCAGCACCGCCACGAAAATCATCCACGGGATCACCAGCACCGGGCTGATCAGGCTGAAGAACAGCAGCAGCAGCGCGGCGGAGATGATGACGGCTTCACGGATGCCGTTCGGCCGGTTCAGCGCATGCTCTTCCGGCGTTTCCTTACGAATGTTCACCAGCTCGACATGTTCGCTCTCTTCCTTGCGGATGGAAGCGTTTTTGGTCGGCGCGGCGGTCACCACCGGCGGCTGCGGCCGGTCGTGAATATGATCTTTCAGCGAGTGCCCGTTGAGCGAAATCACCAGCGGAAGCGTCTGGGTTCGGATCACTTCCACATGGTTGTCGGCGGTGATGTAGGGTTCCCAAAACGGCGGCAGATGCACCTCTTCGGCATCGAGGTAATAGCGCCATTTATTGGGATCGTCGCTGGCCAGACCGTAGCGGGTGATGGCGTGCGTGACGGGATAAACGTTATCGCTTTGCGGGGTGAGAGCCAGTTTGGCTGCGGGCAGCGTAGCGCCGCCGCCGGGCAACAGTTTGTTGCTCAGCTTGTTTTGCTGATTGAGGTAGAACTCGACCGCGGCGCGCTCTTCATCGGTCAGCTTGCGGTGGGCAGGCTTGATAAACGGCAACGCGTGCGCCAGCGCCGACGGGTTGCGGGCCTTGAACCACAGGTACAGGCCGGCGGCAATCAGGCAGACAAGCACTAAGGCCAATATCAACACTATTGTGCTCATGCAATCCCCATCTCACACCCGTGAATTTCGCCAACCTGATGAAAAGCTGAATATTATACGGAGTAAACCGCCAGGAGGCACCCAGAACTAATGAGGGAACAAACAGATTCTCGCTCTGGATCTCATTCCTTCATGACGCAAGGCCATTTTATCACTGATTCTTGCCTGCGTGATACTAGCAACCGGCCTCTGCCGTCGATATCGGCATTATCCTATTTTCATGCGTGCTGTTTGCTGAATCAGTACGGAAAATCGCCCGCCGCTGGCTACGCTTGTTAAAAGAAAGTAAATTACTGTTCATGCTCGTTGCGGCGGAGCTTGCCCTTAACGCACAATGTGATCAGGATCGAATTTGGTCAGCATTTGAGCGCCAACGAGCCGTGCGTTACGCCAATCATTATTTCGGTTGCCCCGTCCACGCCTGGGTAACCTCTTTGAGGCAATCATGGATAAACACCTGCAAAAACCTAAAATTCTGAAAGTGGAAACGGTCGCGCGTTCGCGTTTGTTCAACGTCGAGTCGGTCGATTTGGAATTCAGCAACGGGGTTCGGCGGGTGTATGAGCGCATGCGGCCTTCGGATCGCGAAGCGGTGATGATCGTGCCGGTGATTGGCGATGACCTGCTGCTGATCCGCGAATATGCGGTGGGCACTGAATCCTATGAGCTGGGTTTCCCGAAAGGGTTGATCGATCCCGGAGAGGGCGTGCTGGAAGCGGCCAACCGCGAGCTGATGGAAGAGGTGGGATACGGCGCGAAGCGCTTTGATTTTCTCAGTAAGCTGACGATGGCGCCATCCTACTTTTCCAGCAAAATGAATATCGTGCTGGCCCACGATCTCTACCCGCAGAGCCTGGAAGGGGATGAACCGGAGCCCTTGCCGCAGGTGCGCTGGCCGATCGCCAACATGATGGCGTTGCTGGCGGAACCGGATTTCCGTGAGGCGCGCAACGTCAGCGCGCTGTTTCTCTCCGAGGCGTTTTTGCGCGCGTCGCGCTGATACGCTTCGCGCCGAATAAAAAAAGGGCCAGATTTCTCTGGCCCTTTTCGATCAGAACAGCTCGTGGCTTTCACCGCCCGGATCGGTCAATGTGGTGCCGGTATCGCGCGATGGGTAGTCCGTCGGCTGCGTCCCTTCGATAAAGTACTCGGAACGGCTGCCGCCGCCACCGCCGGAGAGCTTGCCGCTGCTTTTGTCGATGGTGACGCTGATGATGCCTGGCGGCGGCGTGACTTTCTGCTCCGGAATGCCTTCCAGCGCGGTCTTCATGAAGTCGTCCCACGCCGGCTGGGCGCTCTTGGCTCCGCCTTCACCGCCGGAAATCTGATCCGGGATAGCGCCGGATACCGTCGAACGGCCCAGATCGCGGCGGTGATCGTCGAAACCGATCCACACCGACGTCACGGTATCCGGGCCATAGCCGGAGAACCAGGCGTCTTTGGAACTGTTGGTGGTACCGGTTTTGCCGCCGATATCATGACGTTTCAGATCGCGCCCGGCACGCCAGGCAGTGCCCATCCAACCCGGTTCGCCGAAGATGTTGCTGTTCAGCGCGTCGTGGATCAGGAAGGCCAGCGGCGTGCTGATCACGTGCGGCGCATACTGTTGGTCACCGTCCTGCTGCACCTGAGCCGGGGTAACCTGCTCCAGCTGCGGCATCGGCACCGTGCTGTTGCTGCCTTCCTGCGAGGTGGCGACGTTTTCGATGTTGTCGTCGGACAGCACCGCCGAACGGTGGGTGTCGCCGTAGATCACCGGCAGGTTGCAGCTGCTGCACACCACTTTCGGTTTAGCTTCGAACACCGTATTGCCGTTGTCGTCTTCAATCTTGGTGATGAAGTACGGGTCAACCAGGTAACCGCCGTTCGCCAGCACCGCGTAGCCGCGTACCAGCTGCATCGGGGTGAAGGAGGCGGAACCTAGCGCCAGCGATTCGGTATGCACGATGTTCTGTGCCGGGAAGCCGAAGCGCTGCAGATATTCCGCCGCGTAGTCGACGCCCATCGCACGCATTGCGCGCACCATCACCACGTTCTTCGATTGCCCCAGCCCCTGCCGCAGGCGAATCGGGCCGTCGTAGGTCGGCGGTGAGTTCTTCGGCCGCCAGTCGGTGCCGGCGCCGGCATCCCAGCGGGTGATCGGCAAATCGTTCAGGATGGTGGCCAGCGTCAGGCCTTTATCCATCGCGGCGGTGTACAGGAACGGTTTGATGTTTGACCCCACCTGACGCAGGGCCTGCGTCACGCGGTTGAACTTGCTCTGGTTGAAGTCGAAGCCGCCGACCAGCGCTTTCACCGCGCCGTCGTTCGGGTTGATCGAGACCAGCGCCGAGTTGACGTCCGGCACCTGCGACAGCCACCAGGCGTCGTTCACTTTACGCACCCATACCTGCTGACCTGTCTGCACCACGTCAGTGACGCGTTTCGGCGTTGGGCCTTGCTGAGTGTCTGAACGGTACGGCCGCGCCCAGCGCATGGTGGCCATCGGCAGGGCAATGCTGCTGCCATCGGCCAGCATCGCCGTCGCTTCCTGCGGGTTAGCAGCGGTGATGACCGCCGGCGCCAGTGGGCCGTAGCTCGGCAAGTTTTTCAGCGAGTCGACAATCTGTTTGCGATCCCAGGCCGCTTCGCCGACTTTCCACAACACGTTGGATGGGCCGCGGTAGCCGTGGCGCATGTCATAGGCCAGCACGTTGTTGCGTACCGACTCCTGCGCCGCCAGCTGCAGCCGTTTGGTGACGGTGGTGTAAACCTTGTAACCGTCGGTATAGGCGTTTTCACCGTAGCGCTTGATCATCTCCTGACGCACCATCTCGGAGAGATACGGCGCGGAGAAGCTGATTTCCGGCGCATGGTAGTTGGCGACCAGATCTTCGGCGCGCGCCTGATCGTACTGCGCCTGCGTGATGTAATGCTCGTCCAGCATGCGCGACAGCACCACGTTGCGGCGGGCAACGGCGCGATCGTGCGAATAGAGCGGGTTGAAGGTAGACGGGGCTTTCGGCAGGCCGGCGATGGTCGCCATCTCGCTCAGGGTGAGCTGGCTGACGTCTTTGCCGAAATAGACCTGTGCGGCGGCGCCCACGCCGTAGGCGCGGTAACCCAGATAGATCTTGTTCAGATACAGCTCAAGGATTTCATCCTTGGTGAGCATCTGCTCGATGCGTACCGCCAGGAAAGCTTCCTTGATTTTACGCATCAGGGTGCGTTCCGGGCTTAAGAAGAAGTTACGCGCCAGCTGTTGGGTAATGGTACTGGCCCCCTGCGAAGCGTGGCCGGAGACCAGCGCGATTGAGGCGGCGCGGAAGATGCCGACCGGATCGACGCCATGGTGATCATAGAAGCGGCTGTCTTCGGTGGCGATAAATGCGTGCACCATCACCGGCGGAATTTGATCCAGTTTCAGCGGAATGCGGCGCTTCTCACCGTATTGGGCGATCAGTTCGCCATCGGCGCTGTAAACCTGCATCGGTATCTGCAGCCGTACGTCTTTCAGCGTTGCGACGTCGGGCAGCTGCGGCTCGACATATTTGTACAAGCCGAAAATCGAGGCTGCTCCCAGCACGATGCAACATACTGCAAGGATTAGTAAATACTTTACGAACTTCACCTGAGATTTCCCATTTCTAAGTCATTTGGGCAGTTTATAAACAACCGCGCGGTAGTATAAAGGCAAGCCTGCGACATGGATATGTTCTTTTATCATCTGATGTTATGGAGGCTTGCGAAACATGTTCCCTCAAGCATGGCAGGTGGGGCTGGATATACAAATCGACTGCGTGCGCGCGGTGGCGGCCCAACGCCGCCGCAATGGCTGGCAGTTGCGCCACTGGTGGCAGCAGGCGCTGCCGCAGGCGGTTTTACGCGATGGCTGCCTGGAACCTTCCGAATTCCTGATCCGGGCGCTGCGGCAATGGCGCGTTCAACTGCCGCGACATATTTCCTTACGCATTGCTCTGCCGGCGCAGCGCGTGTTGCAGCAGCGCATGGCGCAGCCGGACGCGCGGCTGCGCGAGCCGGAACGCAGCGACTATATCGGTGGCCACGGTTTGAAGCAGTTTCCGCTCGATGGCCAGACGCTGGCGCTCGACTATCGCACCGCGCCGGCGGATGAGGCGGCGCTGTTGCTGACCGCCGCGCGGCGGCAGGAGCTGCAGCAGTGGCTGCATTGTTTGCGTCAGGCTGGCCTGCATCCGCAAGCGGTCGATATCACCCCTTGTGCGCTGCGGATGATGGCGACGGCGGCAGGCGTACCGCCCGCTGCGGGGCTGATGCACCGTCTCGAACGAGAATGGCTGTGGGTGGCGCCGGCTGACGGCGCGTTCGCCTTTGGTCTGGCGCCGGGCGACGATGACGCGCAGGCGCTGCGGACGCTGCAAGCCCAGATGCCGGCGGGCGACGATCGGCCGGTCTATGCCGGCAGCGTGCTGGCAGGTGCCTTGCCCGCCGGTTGCCTTGCCTGGTCGCCGCTCAGCGCCTTCACGCAGTTGCGCCCACCGTTGCCTGCGCATCCTGCGGCATTCGCATTGGCCGGTGGTCTGGCGCTGCGTGAGGAGGATCGCTGATGTATCAGGTCAACTTTCTGCCCTGGCGACAGCGCCGCGATCGGCGGCGCGGCTGTTTCTGGCTGGGTGCGCTGCTGTTGCAGGTAATGCTACTGCTGCTGGCGCTGTTTCTGGTTGCCAGCCAACTGCGTCACCAACAGGCGCAGCGGCAGGCGCGGCTAACGATGCTGGGTGAAGAGCTGGCGGCCTTGACGTTGCTCGCCCATCAGCAGCAGCAAGAGCGGGCGCAGCGAGCGCTGCACAGCGCCCGCGCCGAACGGCAGGCGCGCAACGGCCAACATAACCGGCGTTATTTGCAGTTGCTTCAGCAATTGTCCTTCAGCATTCCTCCACCGCTGTGGCTCACGGCGCTGGACAGCGATGCGACGAACGGTCTGCGGCTGCGTGGATTGAGCCGCTCTCCTGCGGCCATCACGCAGTTCGAACGGCGGCTGGCGGGGATGCCTGCGTTGCCACGGCTGCGTTTGGCTGAGGTAACGCAACGGGACGACGGTCTGTATTCCTTTCATCTGGCGGCGCAGTGGGGGCGTGATGGATAGCCGTTTGTCATCCGGGCTGCGCTTTTGGCTGAACTTGCCGGGCTGGCTATTGCTGGTGGCGCAAGGGCTGGGCATCGGCACGCTGGCGCTGTTGGGCGGCGGTTGGCTGCTGCAAGACGAATGGCGTCAGCGGGAAAACGCGGCGGAGCGGCAACAGCGCCTGTTGCAACAGATTTCCATGGTACAGCACCAACTGGACGAGGCGCCGGAAGCCCCTATGCCGCCAACGCCGATCGGTCCGACCACCGCCGGCGATCTGGCGAACGTGCTGCAACAAGCGGGGGGCGCCTTGTTGCGCTGGCAGCGGCAGGAAAAACCGCTGCGGCAAACGCTGAGTTTGCGCATTGATTATGCCGGTTTGTTGGCGCTGTTGGAGGCGCTGCCCGCCGATTTGCGTCTCGAACAATTGAGCGTGGAAACGGCGCCGCAGGGCATGACGGCGCGGTTGGTGTTGCAGGATGCCGCCGAGGAGCAGGCCGATGAGTAAAAGACCGGGCCGTTGGTGGTGGCTGCTATGGCCGTGGGCCTTGTGTGCAGAACCGCGCGATCCGTTTGCGCCGCCTCCGCTGCCTGTTTGTGCCCATCAGGAGGCATCGCCGGCGGGTTGGCGACTGAAAGGCGTCATCGGGCAACCGCCGCTGCGCTATGGCTGGGTGGTGACGCCGGCAGGGCAGTGGTTGCGCCTGCGGCCGCAGCAGTGGGTGCTGGACGAGCGTTGGCAGGTGGCGCAGGTGCGGGCGCGCAGCCTGACGTTAACGGCGCTGGCGGCCGAACCGGATTGTCCGGCGAGCCAGGGCGATATCTCGCTCATGATGGACAACAACAAGGATGGCAAACCATGAAAGGACTCGCTGGATTGGGCGTGGCGTTGTGGTGTCTGTCGCTCGGCATCGTCCAGGCGCAGGATAAACAGCAGGTTTCCCTGGAGTTCCAGGATGCGCCAGTGACGGTCATCCTGCAGGCGCTGGCGGATTATCGGCAGATGAACCTGATCGTCGCGCCCGGCGTAAGCGGCAATCTGACGCTGCGGCTGGAGAATGTGCCCTGGCCTCAGGCGCTGGCGCTGACCCTGCGTATGGGCAAACTGACGATGACGCGGGAGGGGAGCGTGATGCTGGTCGCCCCGGAGCCGGACGCGCAGGAAAAAAAACAGCAGCGAGAAGCGCTGGCGCAGCGGCAGCCTTTGCACAGCCTGACCCTGACGTTACAAAACGGCGATGCGGCGGAGATTGCCGAAAGCCTCAATGCTCAACGCGGCGCCTTGCTCAGCGAGCGTGGCAGCGTGCTGGCGGATAAGCGCACCAATACGCTGTTACTGCGCGACACGGCGCCAATCCTGGCGCAGTTGAAAAAAAGGGTGACGGAAATGGACGCGCCGCTGGCACAGGTGCAGCTGGCGGCGCATATCGTGACCATCAACAGCGAAAGCCTGCGTGAACTTGGCGTGCGTTGGGGATTGGCGGCCGACGAAAAACCGACGCGGCCGCTGCGGCCGGGCAATCTCGGCGTTAATCTGCCGTTGGAGCGCAGCGCGGTGAGCGCCGGTTTCCATTTGGCGCGCATCAGCGGGCGTTTGTTGAGCCTCGAGCTGACGGCGCTGGAGCAGGAGAATCAGGTGGAGATCATCGCCAGCCCGCGTTTGCTGACGGCGCACCTGCAAACCGCCAGCATCAAACAGGGGACGGAGATCCCTTATGAAGTGTCGAGCGGCGCCAGCGGTGCGACCGCGATTGAGTTCAAAGAGGCGGTGCTGGGCATGGAGGTGACGCCGAAAGTGTTGCCGGACGGGCGCATCACGCTGACGTTGCACATCAGCCAAAATATGCCGGGGCGCGCCATCAGCCGCGGGGCGGGGGAGGCATTGACCATCGATAAACAGGAGATTAAGACGCAGATCACGGTGAAAAGCGGTGAAACCCTGGTGCTCGGCGGTATTTTTCAACGGCATAGCGGCAAGACGGCGGACAAGGTGCCGGGATTGGGAGATGCGCCACTGCTGGGGGGCTTGTTCCGGCAAAGTGGCGCACAACAGAAAAAACGCGAGCTGGTGATCTTCATTACGCCGACCTTGATTAAGGGATAAGCGGCTGCCTGTCGGCTGGGCGGCAAATCTCCTAAAGTTGATGAGCAGATACACTTTTTTATCCCCTTGGGGGGATCTGCGTTTGACGCTGCGGCCGATTTAGCTTACAAGGGTTACCGAATTGAGCACCGAGGTTTTTTGTTAGCGTCAAGACGCCGTTAAAAACATATGGTTTCCCTCCCGCGGCGTGGATTGCGATTTATTCGGTTGCCAAACTACCAAGAGTGTTGAGATAATTTTTCGTCTGATCTCGCACTATCGCTCATGAGGTTTCAGTTTAGGTCCCGCCGCTGATTTGATTGGCGGGGCGGGTTAACATTAACGAATTGTCTTAGTAATACCGAAAAACATGGCAGAGAAACGCAATATCTTTCTGGTTGGGCCTATGGGTGCCGGCAAAAGCACTATTGGCCGTCAGTTAGCTCAGCAACTCAATATGGAGTTCTTCGACTCCGATCAAGAAATTGAGCGACGTACCGGAGCTGACGTGGGCTGGGTATTCGACGTGGAAGGGGAAGAAGGTTTCCGCGATCGTGAAGAAAAAGTCATTAATGAACTGACGGAAAAACAAGGGATTGTGTTGGCGACCGGCGGCGGTTCGGTGAAGTCGCGCGAAACGCGCAACCGTCTGTCCGCGCGCGGCGTGGTGGTCTATCTGGAAACCACGATCGAGAAGCAGCTGGCTCGCACTCAGCGTGATAAAAAACGCCCGCTGCTGCAGGTTGATTCTCCGCCGCGTGAAGTGCTGGAAGCCTTGGCGAAAGAACGTAATCCGTTGTATGAAGAGATTGCCGATGTCACCATCCGCACCGACGATCAGAGCGCTAAAGTGGTTGCTAACCAGATCATCAACATGCTGGAAAGTAACTGATTGCCAATTTTCGCGTTCGCCGTCGGCCAATGCGAAAAACTGATTTGTGTTCCCCGCTGTTGCGGGGATCAACCACCGCCGCACCATACAGAGAACTGAGCGCGACATGGAGAGAATTACTGTAACGCTTGGGGAGCGCAGCTACCCGATTACCATTGCCGCCGGATTGTTTAACGATCCGGCTTCTTTTATGCCGTTAAAGGCGGGTGAGCAAGCGATGTTGGTCACCAACCAGACCCTGGCGCCGCTCTATCTCGAGCGTGTCCGGCAGGTGCTGGAGCAGAGCGGCGTCGTGGTGGATCAGGTGATTCTTCCCGATGGTGAGCAGTACAAATCTCTGGCGGTGTTGGAGCAGGTGTTTGCGGCGCTGCTCGAAAAACCGCACGGTCGCGATACCACGCTGATCGCCCTCGGTGGCGGCGTTGTCGGCGATCTGACCGGTTTTGCCGCCGCGTGTTACCAACGCGGCGTGCGCTTCATTCAGGTTCCCACCACGCTGTTGTCGCAGGTGGACTCCTCCGTAGGCGGCAAGACCGCCGTCAACCACCCGCTCGGCAAAAACATGATCGGCGCTTTCTATCAACCCGCTTCGGTGGTGGTTGATCTGGATTGCCTGAAAACGTTGCCGACGCGTGAACTCTCTTCCGGCCTGGCCGAAGTCATCAAATACGGGATCATCCTCGATCGCGAGTTCTTCGTCTGGTTGGAAAATAACATCGATGCGCTGATGGCGTTGGATATGCAGGCGTTGGCCTACTGTATCCGCCGCTGCTGCGAACTGAAGGCCGAGGTGGTGGCCGCCGACGAACGCGAAAGCGGTCTGCGCGCCCTGCTGAATCTGGGCCATACTTACGGTCATGCTATCGAAGCCGAGATGGGCTACGGCGTGTGGCTGCACGGTGAAGCGGTGGCTGCAGGCATGGTGATGGCGGCGGAAACCGCGCACCGTCTCGGCCAGTTCTCTGTTGAAGACATCGAACGTATCAAAGCGCTGCTGCTGCGCGCCGGCTTGCCGGTCTGCGGGCCGCAGGAAATGACGCCGGAATCCTATCTGCCGCACATGTTGCGTGACAAGAAAGTGCTGGCGGGTGAACTGCGTCTGGTGCTGCCGACCATGATCGGTGCGGCGGAAGTGCGCGGCGGCGTAGGGCATGAGCTGGTGCTGGCGTCGATCGCCGCCTGCTTGCCTGAGCAGCAGCGTAATTAAATCGGACTAAGTAACAGTGGCTTAGCCGCCATTTGCATCTATATTAATACAGTGAGCAGAGCACGACGGGTGTCGCTTTGCCATCATCGGGTTAATCTGCCCGTGCCACGGTAGGTCTACGGTGGTGGGCTTTTGCCTCTAGTTGGAGGGTTTCAGATGGACGAGTTTAAACCGGAAGACGATCTCAGACCTGATAGCAGCGATCGTCGTCCTACGCGTTCGCGCAAGCCGGCCGCCGCGCCGCGCTTCGCCGTTTCGCGCCAGCATTTGATGATTGGCATCGGCATTTTGGTGCTGTTGCTGCTGATTATCGGCATCGGTTCCGCCCTGAAGGCGCCAACCAAACATGAAGCGGCTCAGGAGAGCGGCGCGCAAAACGGCGCGGCCCGCGATATCAACCTGTCCGGTTCTTCGTCGCTGACCACCGCCAATAACGGCGTGCCGGGCGGCACGACGGATACCCACGATAACAACGGCGTGAGCGCGACTCAGCCGCAGCAACCGCAGAACGTCAGCGTTCCGCCGATCTCCGGCACACCGACCGAAGCGCAAACGCAGCCTCAGCAGGGCGGCGCGCAGCAGCGCGTCGATTTGCCGGGCAACAACATGGCGGATGCGCTGTCGCAGCAGCAGGGGCAGGTGGATGCCGCGACTCAAGGCATGACCGGCGCAGCGTCGACGCTGCCGACCGCACCGGCGACGGTGATGAGCGGCGCCGCGGCGCGCGAAGCGACGCGTCCTGTGCAGGGCACCGCACCGCAACAGCATAAAACGCCGGCGAAAACCGCCGCCACCAAACCGACCGCGACGCAGCATAAATCACCGACCACGGTGTATACGCCGCCGGCCAAGCCGTCTTCCACCGCGAAAGCGGGAGCGGTCGCCAGCAGCGGCAGTTCACTGCAGTCTGCGCCGGGCAGCCACTATACCTTGCAGCTGAGCAGCGCTTCGCGTTCCGACACGCTGAACGCCTACGCCAAACAGCAGAAGCTGCAGAACTACCTGGTGTACGCCACCAAGCGTGACGGCAAACCGTGGTACGTGCTGGTGAGCGGCAACTATGCGTCTTCTGCGGAAGCGAAGCGCGCCATTGCTTCGTTGCCGGCGGATGTGCAGGCGAAAAAACCGTGGGTCCGACCTGTACACCAAGTGCAGCAAGATCTTAAAAAATAAATCATTTAAATTTGTGCGCTGATGTGCTGTCTGAAACAGAGTACAATCCGCCGCTCTGAATTGTATAAGTAGCTAATTGACGGCATGAAGAAAAACCGCGCTTTTTTAAAATGGGCTGGTGGAAAATACCCGCTGGTAGATGAGATTCGTCGCCATCTGCCGGCGGGAGACTGCTTAATCGAGCCCTTCGTGGGTGCGGGATCCGTCTTTCTGAATACGGATTACGACGCCTACATTCTCGCCGACATCAATAGCGATCTTATCAACCTGTATAACATCGTTAAGCTGCGCACGGATGACTTCGTGCGCGATGCCCGCACGCTTTTCGCCGATGAATTCAATAACTCGGATCAGTTTTACCTGCTGCGAGAAGAGTTCAATACTAGCACCGAGCCTTACCGCCGGGCGCTGCTGTTCCTGTACCTGAACCGTCACTGCTATAACGGCCTGTGCCGCTATAACCTGCGCGGCGAGTTCAATGTGCCGTTTGGCCGGTACAAGAAACCGTACTTCCCGGAAGAAGAGCTCTACTGGTTTGCCGAAAAATCGCGCAATGCCACTTTTGTCTGCGAGCATTACCGCGATACCATGGCGAAGGCCGTGGCCGGTGCCGTGGTGTATTGCGATCCGCCTTATGCGCCGCTGTCGGCGACGGCGAATTTCACCGCTTACCACACCAACAGCTTCAGCATCGCCGATCAGCAGAGCCTGGCGCAACTGGCGCACCAGCTCTCGGTAGAGAGCCAGGTACCGGTATTGATCTCCAATCACGATACCGAGCTGACGCGCGACTGGTACCAGAATGCTGCGCTGTATGTGGTGAAAGCGCGCCGCACAATCAGCCGCAACATTCTCGGCCGCAGCAAAGTGAACGAGCTTTTGGCGCTGTATCGCTAAGCCGGGGCACCCCGGCGCATAACAACTCGACCCTACGTTTGGAGAAGCGGATGAAAAAGTTTTTGATTGCCCCGTCCATTCTGTCGGCAGATTTTGCCCGGTTAGGTGAAGATACCGCTAACGTGCTGGCTGCAGGCGGCGACGTGGTGCACTTCGACGTGATGGATAACCACTACGTGCCCAATCTGACCATCGGTCCGATGGTGTGCGAAGCGCTGCGCAACTACGGCATTACTGCGCCGATTGACGTGCACCTGATGGTCAAGCCGGTGGACCGCATCGTGCCTGATTTCGCCAAGGCAGGCGCGTCTTATATCTCTTTCCACCCTGAAGCTTCCGAGCATGTCGATCGCACCATTCAGCTAATTAAAGAGCACGGCTGTAAAGCCGGCCTGGTGTTCAACCCGGCGACGCCGCTGAGCTACCTCGATTACGTGATGGATAAAATCGACGTGATCCTGCTGATGTCGGTCAACCCGGGCTTCGGCGGCCAATCGTTCATCCACGGCACTTTGGACAAGCTGCGCCAGGTGCGCAAGCTGATTGACGACAGCGGTCGCGATATCCGTTTGGAAGTCGACGGTGGGGTGAAAGTGGATAATATCGCCGAAATCGCCGCCGCGGGCGCCGATATGTTCGTCGCCGGTTCCGCCATCTTTGGCCAGCCAGACTACCGCAAGGTGATCGATGAGATGCGCGGCGAGCTGGCGAAGGTTACCCATGGCTGATTTCGGCGCGATCCGCGCATTGGCCTTCGATCTGGATGGCACGCTGGTCGACAGCGCGCCGGGTCTGGCGGCGGCCATCGATATGGCGCTGGAAGAGACGGGCCTGCCGCAAGCGGGTGAGGAACGGGTCGGCACCTGGATCGGCAACGGCGCCGACGTGCTGGTGCAACGCGCGCTGCGCTGGGCGGAAGCGGAAGGCACGCCGGCGCAGTGCAGCCGGCTACGTGAACGCTTCGACCATTTCTACGCGCAGACCGTTGACAGCGGCAGCCGCCTGTTCCCGCAGGTGCAAGAGACGCTGGCCCGACTGGCTGCACACGGTTACCCGATGGCGCTGGTGACCAACAAGCCGACGCCGTTCGTGGCGCCGCTGCTGGCATCGCTGGGCATTGGCGATTATTTTTCGCTGGTGATCGGCGGCGACGACGTGACGGAAAAGAAACCGCACCCGGCACCGCTGTACCTGGTGCTTGGCAAGCTTGGGCTGCGCGCGCATGAACTGCTGTTCGTCGGCGACTCGCGCAACGATATTCAAGCCGCACAGGGCGCCGGTTGCCCGAGCGTCGGCTTTACCTACGGTTATAACTACGGTGAATCGATCGCCCTGAGCCACCCCGATCGGGTGTTGGAGCGCTTCGCCGATTTGTTGCCCGCTCTTGGGCTGTCATCTTTAGAGAATCAGGAAATTTAAACATGAGTAAGCCCATCGTATTTAGCGGCGCGCAGCCGTCCGGCGAACTGACCATCGGCAACTACATGGGTGCGCTGCGTCAGTGGGTGCAGATGCAGGACGACTACGACTGCATCTACTGCATCGTCGATCTGCATGCCATCACCGTTCGTCAGGACGCCGAGAAGCTGCGCAAGGCCACGCTGGATACGCTGGCGCTGTACCTGGCCTGCGGTATCGATCCGGAAAAAAGCACCATCTTCGTGCAGTCGCACGTGCCTGAGCACACGCAGCTGAGCTGGGTGCTGAACTGCTACACCTATTTCGGCGAACTGAGCCGCATGACGCAGTTCAAGGACAAATCCGCACGCTACGCGGAGAACATCAACGCCGGGCTGTTCAGCTATCCGGTGCTGATGGCGGCAGACATCCTGCTGTATCAAACCAACCAGGTGCCGGTGGGCGAAGACCAGAAACAACACCTGGAGCTGAGCCGCGACGTGGGCCAGCGTTTCAACGCGCTGTACGGCGACGTGTTCAAAGTGCCGGAGCCGTTTATTCCTAAATCCGGCGCGCGCGTGATGTCGCTGCAGGAGCCGACCAAGAAGATGTCCAAGTCGGACGACAACCGCAACAACGTGATCGGCCTGCTGGAAGATCCGAAAGCGGTGGCCAAGAAGATCAAACGCGCAATGACCGACTCGGAAGAGCCGCCTGTCGTGCGTTACGACGTGGTCAACAAGGCGGGCGTCTCCAACCTGTTGGATATTCTCGCCGGTGTGACCGGCAAAAGCATCGCGCAGCTGGAAGCCGAGTTCGAAGGCCAGATGTATGGTCACCTGAAAGGCGCGGTGGCGGAAGCCGTCTCCGGCATGCTGGGTGAGCTGCAGGAGCGCTATCACCGCTTCCGTAACGACGAAGCCTATCTGCAGCAGGTCATGCGCGACGGCGCCGCCAAGGCCCGTGCACGCGCGCAGGAAACCCTGGCGAAGGTCTATCAGGCTGTCGGTTTCGTACCGCCGCAGGCATAACGCCGGCGCAAATAGAAAAAGCGGCCACAGGCCGCTTTTTTTACGTCGGTCTTACGCCATTTGCGCCAGGTTGGCAGGCGATTCTTCGCTGGCGAACCAATTGAGCTTGCTGCGCAGGCTGACCACGCTGCCGACGATGATCAGGCTGGGGCTGGTGGCCTGAAGGGACAAGGCGCCCAGTTGGCGGAGCCCCCCTTCGATCACCCGTTGGCGGCAAGAGGTGCCGTTTTCCACCAGTGCCACCGGCGTGGCGGCTGGCAACCCGTTAGCGATCAGCTGGCGCTGGATTTCAGCCGCTTGCGATAGCCCCATATAGAACACCAGCGTCTGTTGCCCGGCGGCCAGCGTCGCCCAATCCAATCCACCGTCGGCCTTGGCGTGGCCGGTCACCAGGCGCACGCTCTGCGCATGGTCGCGGTGGGTGAGCGGGATGCCGCTGTAGGCGGAACAGCCCGAGGCGGCGGTAATGCCCGGCACCACCGAGAACGGCACGTTGGCGTCTGCCAGCATCTCCAGCTCTTCGCCGCCGCGGCCGAAGATAAAGGGATCGCCCCCTTTCAGGCGCACCACGCGTTTGCCTTGCTGCGCCTGCTGCAGCAGGATTTGATTGATCTGCTCCTGCGGCACGCAGTGGTGGCCGGCGCATTTGCCGACGAAGATACGCTCGGCGTCGCGGCGCACCAGCGTCATGATCTCTTCGGAGACCAGCCGGTCGTAAACCACCACGTCGGCCTGCTGGATTTGTTGCAGCCCTTTCAGCGTAAGCAGGCCGGCATCGCCCGGCCCGGCGCCCACCAGAACCACTTCACCGCGATCTGCCGGCTGTTCGCTGAACAGCTGCTCGAGCTGGCGTTCAGCCAGCGCGGCGTCGTCGTTGGCCAGCGACTGCGCCAGCCGATCGTGAGCGAACAACCGTTCCCAGAAGCGCCGACGCGCGCCGAGGCTGCTGAAGCGTTGTTTTACCCGCTGGCGCAGCGAGCCGCCCAGTTGGGCCAGCTTGCCGAGGTGCTGTGGCAGCATCGCTTCCAGCTTCTCGCGCAGCAGCCGCGCCAACACCGGCGCTTTGCCGCCGGAGGACACCGCGACCATGATCGGCGAACGGTCGATAATCGACGGCATGATAAAGCTGGCGCGTTTCGGATCGTCCACCACGTTGCAGAACACCCGCTGCTGGTTGGCGCACTGATACACCCGTGCGTTGACCTCTAGCCGGTCGGTAGCGGCGATCACCAGCCATTTTTCCACCAGCAGGGCCGGGCTGAATTCGCCTTCGGCCAGCGTCAACCGGCCTTCTGCCGCCCACTGGCGGAACTGCGGGGTGAAGTCTACGGCGTTGACGGTCAGCGCCGCACCGGCTTCCAGCAGCAGGCGCGCCTTGCGTTCGGCGATCTCGCCGCCTCCGACCAGCAGGCAGGCTTTGTGTTGCAGTTGGCAGAAAATCGGCAGGTAGTCCATCGGCACTCCTCGGGGTAATCAATGGGGGGGCGAAATGCGCCCCCGAAAACTCAGGCGGTCTGACGTACGGCGGCTTTCGCCGCCTGCGGGCGTTCGGCGCGCGGCGTGGCGTACCAATACCCCAGGCCCATCAGCACCGAGCCAGACAGGATGTTGCCCAGCGTCACCCACAGCAGGTTGTGGCCGATGCCGGCGAGGGTGTAGGCCTCGCTGTGGTTGCCGAACCAGGAGAGGGCAAACAGCGTCATGTTGGCGACGGAGTGTTCGTAACCCGAGGCGATAAAGGCCAGCAGGCACCACCAAATGGCGATGAACTTGGCGGCGCCTTCTACGCGGATCGCCATCCAGATCGCCAGGCAAACCAGCCAGTTGCACAGCACGCCCTTGAAGAACAGCACCTCGGCCGGCGCGGTGGTTTTTGCCAATGCGGCGCTGTGCACCAGACTGGTATCCACCGGCAGCAGGCTACCGCCGCCGTAGTAATACATCAGCGCCACCAGCACCGAGCCGAGCAGGTTGCCGAACCAGGTTTGCGGCAGCACTGCCCACATCTGGCTTTGGCGGATGGTGCCGGCCTTGACGCCGAGCGTCAGGAACATCGTATGGCCGGTGAACAGTTCGGAACCGGCGATGATCACCAGCGTCAGCGCGATGCCGAAGGTGGCGCCCATCACCAGCGGCCGCACGCTTGGGTCGGCCAGGTTGCCGAGGGTGAAGATCAGGATGATGCCGAGGCCGACGTAGGCGCCCGCCATCGCCGAGCTGATCCAGAAGCCGAGCGGGCTCTCCTTCGCCAGGCGGACGATGCGCGCCGCGTTGGCGGCGCATTTGTTGATCGTGTCGGTAAACATGTTGCCTCCCGAAAGGTTATGCCGCGACTTGCACGATGCCGTCGACCACCCGGCTGGTGAAGCTGGCGACGGAACGGCTGTCATCTTCCAGACAGTGGCCGTCGTACAGGCGGAAATGCTGTTTCTTCAGCGGGCTGGCGACCCACAGTTCGCCTTGATGCTCGGCGATCAGCCCGCGTGACAGCACGCTGGCCTGGGCGAACGGGTCGATATTGCTGATGGCGAACACCTGTTCGTCGGCATAGGGGCGGAACACCGCCACCTGCCGATCGCCGATCAGGGCGCACACGCCGGTGCCGGGCAGAATGTCGGCGACGGGACAAACGGTAATCCACTGGCTCATGCGTGGCTCTCCTCGGTATCGATCAGGGTGACGGGAATGCGCTCATCAGGGCGCGCCGGGCGGTGCTGGTCGCGTTCGGCCACTACCTGCACATTCGGATCGCGCAGCGGGCTGTTGATGAAGTGAGCGAAGCGAAGCTGCGTTTCCGGATGCTCGACGGTCTCTTTCCACTCGCAGACCACCGCGTCGCGCAGGCGGGCGATCTCCGCTTCCAACTGCTCGTTGATGCCGAGCTTATCGTCGACGATCACCTTGCGTAGGTAATCGATGCCACCTTCCAGGCTCTCCAGCCATACCGAGGTACGCTGCAGCTTATCGGCGGTGCGGATATAGAACATCATGAAGCGGTCGAGGTAGCGCACCAGGGTCTCGCGATCGAGATCGGCGGCCAGCAGGTCGGCGTGGCGCGGTTTCATGCCGCCGTTGCCGCAGACGTACAGGTTCCAGCCGTTCTCGGTGGCAATGATGCCGACGTCCTTACCCTGCGCCTCGGCGCATTCGCGGGTACATCCCGAGACGCCGAACTTCATTTTGTGCGGGGTGCGGATACCTTTGTAGCGATGTTCCAGCGTGACGCCGAAGCCGACGCTGTCGCCGACGCCGTAGCGGCACCAGGTGCTGCCGACGCAGGTTTTCGCCATGCGTAGCGCCTTGGCGTACGCGTGGCCGGTTTCAAAGCCGGCGGCGAGCAGCTTGCTCCAGATGGCCGGCAGATCGTCTTTCTGCGCCCCGAACATGCCGATACGCTGCGAGCCGGTCATTTTGGTGTAGAGGTTGTACTCCTTGGCGATCTGGCCGATGGCCAGCAGGCCGTCCGGGGTGATTTCGCCACCGGCGGAGCGCGGGATCACCGAGTAGGTGCCGTCTTTTTGGATATTGCCGAGGAAGTTGTCGTTGGTATCCTGCAGCGGCGTATGCTGCGGCTTGAGGATGTACTCGTTCCAGCATGAGGCCAGTAGCGAGCCGACGGTCGGTTTACACACTTCGCAGCCGTAGCCTTTGCCGTATTTGGCCAGCAATGCCTCGAACGACTTGATGCCTTCGACGCGGATCAGGTGGAACAGCTCCTGGCGTGAATAGGCGAAGTGTTCGCACAGGTGGTGGTTGACCTCGATGCCTTGCTTGCTCAGCTCGGCGTTCAGTACCTGGGTGAGCAGCGGGATGCAGCCGCCGCAGCCGGTGCCGGCCTTGGTTTCGGCCTTCAGCGCCGCCACGGTGTGGCAGCCTTTGTTGACCGCCTGGATGATGTCACCTTTGCTGACGTCGAAGCAGGAGCAGATCTGCGCGCTTTCCGGCAGCGAGTCCACGCCGATGGCTGGTTTGCTGCCCGCATGGGCCGGCAGGATCAGGCCGTCCGGGTTCTCCGGCAGCTCGATGCCGTTCAACGCCAGCTGCAGCAGGTTGCCGTAGTCGCTGGTGTCGCCCACCAGCACTGCGCCGAGCAGGGTTTTATTGTCGGCGCTGACCACGATGCGTTTGTAGACTTCTTTGCTTTCATCCAGATAAACGTAGCTGCGGGCGCCTTCGGTGCGGCCGTGTGCATCGCCGATGCCGCCGACGTCCACGCCCAGCAGCTTCAGCTTGGCGCTCATGTCGGCGCCCTGGAAGCCATTTTCGCGGCCCAGCAGGCGATCGACGGCCACCTGCGCCATTTTGTACCCCGGGGCCACCAGACCGAAGGTGCGATCGCGCCAGGCGGCGCACTCACCGATGGCGTACACGTCCGGATCCGACGTCTGGCAGCTGTCGTTGATGGCGATGCCGCCGCGGCGGCCGATCTCCAGCCCGCACTGGCGCGCCAGCTTGTCCTGGGCGCGGATGCCGGTGGAGAACACGATGAAATCCACTTCCAGCAGGCTGCCGTCGGCGAAATGCATGGTTTTGCGCGCCGTGGTGCCGCCGTTGACGATCTCCTGGGTATTTTTGCCGGTGTGTACCTTGACGCCCATGCGCTCGATCTTACGGCGCAGCTGGTCACCGCCCATCGGGTCGAGCTGTTCGGCCATCAGCATCGGAGCGAACTCGATCACGTGCGTTTCCACCCCCAGGCTTTTCAGCGCGCCGGCGGCTTCCAGCCCCAACAGCCCGCCTCCGACCACCGCGCCGCGTTTGCTGCGGCGCGCGCAGGCTTCGATGGCATTCAGGTCTTCGATGGTGCGGTAAACGAAGCAGTCCTGGCTATCCGAGCCTTTAATCGGCGGGATCCACGGATAGGAACCGGTGGCCATGATTAGCTTGTCGTAATAGACGGTGCGGCCGGTGTTGGAGTGGATCACTTTCTCGTCACGATTGATGGTGATAGCGCGTTCGCCGACCAGTACCTTTACGCCGTGTTTTTCGTAAAAGCCTTCGCGCACCAGCGACAGCTCTTCGGCGGTGTGGTGAGAGAAGTAGGAAGAGAGGTGCACGCGATCGTAAGCGATACGCGGCTCTTCGCAAAATACGGTGATTTCGAACTGGTCTTTGTCTGCTTTATCCAACAGATCTTCGATGAACCGGTGGCCGACCATGCCATTGCCGACGACGGCAAGTTTGACTCTGCTCATTATTGCCTCAAAATTCTGGTTTCCTAGGGTTACCTTATCCCTCCCGATGAGCAATTTATTGATGCAAATCAATCACACTCTCATATACCTCCAATGTGGTATATAAATGATTTTTCACGTTTTTTGATAAGTTGCGGATTTTATTCATCTTTAGCTGAAGCGAGTCAGTTTGCAGGTAAATTACCCCGCAGGGAGTAAACGCAAGGGGTAGGCATGGCACGGCGACTTTGTCAGCGCGATCCGCTGCCAGTATGATGAAGAAAACCAGCGCAACGGCAGAGGTGAAGGGTGGCGAAACGTCCATTGAAGTTTATCGACAACCTGCGTTTAAGCGGGCATGAAGGATTGTGGCAACTGGCAATCGAGCAGGGGCGCATCGCGCATCTGGTGCCACAGCCGGAAGGACAGGAGTGGCGCAGCGACGTGCTGGATGCGCAGGGCGGGTTGGCGTTGCCGGCGTTCGTCGAACCGCATATCCACCTGGATACCACGCAGACCGCCGGTCAGCCGGCCTGGAACCAGTCCGGCACGCTGTTCGAGGGCATTGAGCGCTGGGCTGAACGCAAAGCGCTGCTGACTCATGAAGACGTCAAACAGCGCGCCTGGCAAACGCTTAAGTGGCAGATCGCCAACGGCGTGCAGTATGTGCGTACCCACGTCGACGTTTCCGATCCCACGCTGACCGCGCTGCGCGCCATGCTGGAGGTGAAGCAGGAAGTGGCGCCTTGGGTGACGCTGCAGATTGTCGCCTTCCCGCAGGAGGGGATCCTTTCCTACCCCAACGGCGAAGCGTTGCTTGAAGAAGCGTTGCGGCTCGGGGCCGACGTGGTGGGCGCCATTCCGCACTTCGAATTCACCCGCGAGTACGGCGTGGAGTCGCTGCATAAGGCGTTCGCGCTGGCGCAAAAATACGATCGGCTGGTGGACGTGCACTGCGATGAAATCGACGACGAGCAATCGCGCTTCGTCGAGACCGTGGCGGCGCTGGCACTGAAGCTGGAGATGGGAGCGAAAGTCACCGCCAGCCACACCACGGCGATGCACTCTTACAACGGCGCTTACGCCTCGCGGCTGTTCCGTCTGTTGAAGATGTCCGGCATCAACTTCGTCGCCAATCCGCTGGTGAACATTCACCTGCAGGGCCGTTTCGACAGTTACCCGAAACGGCGCGGCGTGACCCGAGTGAAGGAGATGCTGGAGGCGGAGATCAACGTCTGTTTCGGCCATGACGACGTGTTCGATCCTTGGTACCCGCTCGGCACCGCCAACATGCTGCAGGTGCTGCACATGGGGCTGCACGTGTGCCAGCTGATGGGCTATGGCCAAATCGACGACGGATTGAAGCTGATCACCCACCATAGCGCGCGCACGCTTAACCTGAGCGACTACGGCCTGGCGGCCGGCAACAGCGCCAACCTGGTGATCCTGCCGGCGGAAAGCGGCTTCGACGCGGTGCGTCGCCAGACGCCGGTGCGTTATTCGATTCGCCAGGGTGCGGTGATCGCCGAAACGCGGCCGGCGGAAACCACGCTGCATTTGCAGCAGGAGGAGACGGTGGATTTTCGGCGCTAAGGCGCAAAAAAAGGGCGCCTTGCGGGCGCCCTTGATGTATTTGATGCGAAGAAATCAGTGCGTCACGTGACCGTGGCTGCGGTGCTTGGTCACGAAGCCCAGCAGCAGACACATCACGAACACCGCCAGATACAGGCCGTTAGCGGTGGTCAGCGCCGCATGCGCGCCGCCTTTCGCCACGATCGGGCCGGTGACCACGAAGGTCAGCATGGTGCCGATGGTACCGCAGGTCAGGATAAAGTTGACCAGCTTCGGCGAGGAGACCTTGGTCTGCAGCGAGCCGAGGGTGATCAGCGTGGTGTAGATGGCGCTGGAAACGAAGCCCAGGGCCATGATGTAGTAGCCCAGGTGCTCCGGATTGTCGGTGCTGACGAACAGGTACATCGCGCCGGTAGCCAGTGCGGCCAGCACGGTGACGATGCGTTGCAGATCGAAGAAGCGCAGGATGAAGCTGAACACCCACATGCCAACCATATAAGAGGTCCAGAAGTCGCTCACCAGCTTACCGGCCTGGCCGATGTCCATGTTGAACGACTTGGTGGCGTACTCAGGCACCCACTGAATGAAGCCCAACTGGCCGAGGATGTAGCACAGCGCGGCGATCGATAGGAACAGCACGCCGATGCCCCATTTTTCTTTCTCGACTGGTTGACCGGCATCGGCGCCTTTCTTGCCCAGCACCGGGAAGTCGGAGCACAAGGTCAGCACGAAGATCCCCACGTACAGCAGGCCGATGCAGGCATAAACCCAGTACCAGCCGATATGGCGGGCCAGCAGCATCGCGGCGACGATCGGGAAGATCATCCCGGCCATGCTGAAGAAGGAATCGGTGAACAACAGGCGCGAACCGCGCTGGCGGCCGGCATACATGTGGGTGATCAGGAAGGTGCCGATCGACATGGTGATGCCGCTCACCACGCCGAGGATAAACATGCACAGCGAGAACATGGTCAGGCTCTTGCCGAGCATCAGCCCCGCGACTGCCAGCACCATCAGGACAAAGCCGAAGATCAACTGACGCTTCAGCGGGATGATTTCCATCAGCCAGGCATTGAGGAAGATCGAAATCAAAATACCGGCGTTGAGGAAAGTAAAGGTGTTACTCATGCTGGAAACCGGCAGATTAAAGTACTCTGCAATGTTTCCCATCACCATCCCTGTGACGATCACTAAAGCACCGGTCAGCGCGTACGAAAAGAAGCTGATCCAGGTAAGCCGTATGCGGTTACTGTCATTCATTGTATAGGCCTGAATATGTCTGTTAGAGGTTTTAAAGCTGGCATAAGGCCGCTGGCTTTTCCTGGCAAACGCAGAAAAAAGTCCCGATCAGGCCACCAGGGGGCGGATCCTAGCACAGACAACGGGATTTTTTGTGATGGCTGTCGATTTTTTGATGCAATCCATGAAGGGATGATACGCATTATTGTGATCTATTTGCGTACCGTCACAATGGAATCACGGTTGATGATCGTCGGCTCAAACCGGTGCGCCGGGGTGGCAGGGTCGATCAGCCTGCGCGCCGCGTATTGGGCCATTTCGCTGATGGGAAAATGTACGCTGCTCAACGCCGGGCGCACGAAAGGTGCGCGTTCGCCGCTGTCGTAACAGATCAAGGAGATATCCTGCGGTACCCGCAGGCGGTGCTCGTTGATCGCCAGCAGCGCGCCGATCGCCATCTCTTCGTTGCAGCAGTAGATGGCGCTGGGCCGTGCGGTTTGCTGCAGCAGATGATCGGCGCAGCGGTAACCGCTTTCCAGATCGTAGACGCCCTCCAGACAGGCTACCGGCTCGATATTCGCTGCCTGCATCGCCTCTTCAAATCCTTGCAGCCGCAGGCGGCTCGACGGGCGCTCGCGCGGGCCGCTGATGCAGGCGATGCGCCGGTGCCCGGCGTCGAGTAACTGCTGCGTCGCCATGCGGCTGGCAAGCGGGTGATCGAAGGTGACGCAGCGGTCTTCCAGCCCCGGCACCAGACGATCGAGCAACACGAAATCACGTTGCTCTACCGCCAGCTGGCGCAGCCGATCGTCGCTGAGAAAACGCACGTGCAGGATCACGCCGTCGCAGCGCAGGCTGAACAGGCGCTGCACCGCCTGCCATTCGTTTTCGGCACTGTTGCGGCCCTGGGTCACCAGCAGCTGCTTGCCGTGGGATTCGGCCTCGGTCTGCACGAAGTCCATCAGCGCGCCGAAGAAGCCACCGCGGTACGACGTCGTGACCAACCCGAGGGTATTGCTGTGGCTGGAGGCGAGTGCACGGGCCGCCGGGTTGGGGGTATAACCGAGCTGGGCGACGGCGCGTTCAACCTTCTCGCGGGTCGGCGCCTTGACGTTGCTGTCGCCGTTCACTACCCGCGATACGGTGGCGCGCGATACGCCCGCCAGCGCCGCGACATCTTCCAGTGTCACCATCGTCCAACTCCTGATTACGGCTAAAAAAATGGGTTCGGCGTGCCGAACCCCTGTCATACCGCGCCGGCGCTTACCTGAACTGCGGCAAGTACGGCGCGTTTATCGTCAACACCTCGTCCAGCAACGGCTGTGCCAGGTTGGCGTTGCCCACCAGCGGGTTGGCGATCAGCGCCAGCAAGCCGCTGCGGCGATCGCCGTGCACTGCCGCCTCGATGGTCAGGCGCTCGTAGGCTTTTACCTGCTGCGTCAGCGCCTGCATCGGTTCCGACAGCGGGCCGAACGTCAGCGGATGCGCGCCCTGGGCATCGACGATACAGTTGATTTCTATCACAGCATCGTCCGGCAGGCCATGGATTGCGCCGCGGTTTGCGGTGTTGACCACTAATTGCGTGCCGAGATTATTATGGATAGCACGGATCAGCTCCAGCGCAACTTCGGAATAGAAAGAACCGCCGCGGAAGCTGAGTTGCTCCGGTTTACTGTTCAACTGCGGATCGGCATACAGCTCGAACAGCTCTTTTTCTACCTGCATCACCTGCTCGGCGCGGGTGCCGCGCTCGCCGGCGGCAGCCATCTCTTCCGCCAGCATCTCGCGGGTCTGGTAAAAATAGCGGTGGTACGGGCAGGGGATGGCGCCGAGCGCGCGCAGGAAGTCCGGCTGCCAGGGTTCTTCCTTGATGTTGTTCATGGTCAGCGCCGCGCCGTCGCACAGCATGTCGATCACGTTGCCGGTGACGTCGCGCCCCTGCTGCGTGACCTGATGCACCCAAACCATGTGATTCAAACCGGCGAACCGCAGCTGCACGTCGGCGTAAGGCGCCTGCAGCATGTTGGCGATCATGTGATGCATGCTGATCGGTACGTTACACAGGCCGATGATCTTCGCTTTGGTAAAGCGGGACACCGCCTCGGTGACGATGCCGGCCGGGTTGGTGAAGTTGATGATCCAGGCGTCCGGCGCCAGCTTTTCCACCCGACGGGCGATATCCAGCATCACCGGAATGGTGCGCAGCGCCTTGGCGAAGCCGCCGACGCCGGTGGTCTCCTGGCCGAGCAGCTGGTATTTCAGGCCCAGCCGTTCATCGGCGGCGCGCGCCGGCAGTTGCCCGACGCGGAATTGGGTCAGCACGAAAGCGGCGCCGTGAATGGCGTCGTCCAGCGCGAAGTGCACGCTGACCTTCACCTGTTCCAGCCCGTGGCGCGCCAGCATGCGGCGGGTCAGGGCGGCGATGGTTTCCACTTTTTGGCGGCCTGGCTCGACGTCCACCAGCGCCAGTTCGGTGACCGGCAGCTCATCGATGCGTTGGATCAGCCCATCGACCAGTTCGGGAGTGTAGCTGCTGCCACCGCCAATCACCGCGATTTTGAGCGTGTTCATGAGCGGCCCTCCGTCTGTGACTGACGGCGATAGAGCTCGATCATGTCGTCGGCCAGATCCTGGATGACCATGGCGTTCATCAGATGATCCTGCGCATGCACGGTGATCAGGTTGATCGCCAGCTTGCCGCAGCCTTCGTCCAGGCCGATCAGCTCGGTCTGGATCAGGTGCGCCTTCTTCACCCATTCTTTGGATTCGACCATGTGTTTGGCCGCGGCGGCGAAGTCACCGGCGCGCGCTTGCCGCAACGCCATCAACGCATTACTGCGCGCGCTGCCGGAGAACACCAGCAGTTCCATGATGGTGCTTTCAAACTCGGGGCTGACTTCAGTCATCAATTCACTCACGTCATTTCTCCAGGGGTTGCGCGGCTACGCCGCCGTGGGATACCTCAGTATCCGTTCTTTTTATAATGAGAGCGCTCTCATTTATATAGGGTAACGGCAACGGGTGTGCAAACTGGGAGGTAGATCGCAAAAAACGCCCCGGGGCGGCGCTGGGCAAAAAATGCGTGACGCGGTTGGCAAAAAAGCCTTCTGCGCCCATACTTTCCGCAGCAAAATTCAGGGCCGCCTAGGATATGTCCCGTAATTGGGTAAATATAGGTAAATGGCTGGTACTTGCCGATACAGCTCTTTAGAATCAAAGCGCTTTTCCGTTGTTTGTCTCTCAGAGAAAGGACCCGTTAATGTTCAAACGTACTTTAGTGACCTTCGTCGCGCTGTGTTCCCTGACAGCGATGGCGCCAGCGGCGCTCGCTGCCGGTGAAACCCACGTCATGCTGACCACCTCGGCAGGGAATATCGAGTTGGCGCTCGACAGTCAGAAGGCACCGGTTTCCACCCAGAATTTCGTCGATTACGTGAACAGCGGGTACTACAACAACACCATTTTCCATCGCGTGATCCCGGGCTTTATGGTTCAGGGCGGCGGTTTCACCGCTGACATGCAGCAGAAATCCACCAAGGCGCCAATCAAGAACGAAGCCGACAACGGCTTGCGCAACCTGCGCGGCACCATTTCGATGGCGCGCACCGCCGACAAGGACAGCGCCACCAGCCAGTTCTTCCTGAACGTGGCCGATAACGCCTTCCTGGATCACGGCCAGCGTGACTTTGGCTACGCCGTGTTCGGCAAAGTGGTGAAAGGCATGGACGTCGTGGACAAGATCGCTCAGGTGCCGACCGGCAACGTCGGCCCTTACCAGAATGTGCCGACCAAACCGGTGGTGATTCTATCGGCCAAGGTGCTGCCGTAAGTTTTTTGGCCGATCCCGCCGGGGTCGGCCGTCCTTCCTCACGAAGCCTTGCCTTCATCACTGTTTTCTCCCGCGCCCCATGCTCTAATCGGCAGACAATAACCAGACCGGAAATCCGGCGTTCGCCCTTTGTTGTCTCTGGATGAGTTGCTGCCATGTATGAATTTAACCAGGTGCTGTTGCTGTTGCAGCAGATGTGCGTCTATCTCGTCATCGCCTATCTGCTGAGCAAAACCCCGCTGTTTATCCCGCTGATGCAGGTGACCATTCGCCTGCCGCACAAGCTACTGTGTTACGTGATCTTCTCGGTGTTCTGCATCATGGGCACCTATTTCGGGTTGCACATTCAGGATTCGATCGCCAACACCCGCGCGATAGGCGCGGTCCTGGGCGGGCTGCTGGGCGGGCCGTCGGTGGGCTTTCTGGTCGGGCTGACCGGCGGCCTGCACCGGTATACGCTCGGCGGCATGACCGACGTGGCCTGCGCGATTTCCACGGTGTCGGAAGGCCTGGTCGGCGGCATCGTACACAGCATCGCCATGCGCCGCGGGCGCATCGAGCTGCTGTTCAATCCGCTGTTCGTCGGCGGCGTGGCGCTGGTGGCGGAAGTGCTGCAGATGGCGATCATCCTGGCGGTGGCGCGCCCCTACGACGAAGCGTTGCAGCTGGTAGAGCACATCGCGCTGCCGATGATGATCGCCAATACCGTCGGTGCGGCGATGTTCATGCAAATCCTGCTGGATCGGCGCGCGATGTTTGAGAAATACACCAGCGCTTTCTCTTCCAAGGCGCTGAAGATCGCCGAGCGCACCGAGGGCATCCTGCGCCAGGGCTTCGATCAAGAAAACAGCATGAAGGTCGCCCGGGTGATTTATCAGGAGCTGGGTATCGGTGCAGTGGCGATCACCGATCGTGACAAGCTGCTGGCGTTTATCGGCATCGGCGACGATCACCACCTGCCGGGCACGCCGATCGCCTCGGTGCATTCGCATCGCGCCATCGACAACAACGAGGTGGTGTACGCCGACGGTAATCAGCTCTCTTACTGCTGCTCGATCAATCCGGCCTGCAAGCTGGGATCGACGCTGGTGATCCCGCTGCGCGGCGAAAACCAGCGGGTCATCGGCACCATCAAGCTGTACGAACCGAAAAGCCAGCTGTTCAGCACCATCAACCGCACGCTGGGCGAAGGCATCGCCAGCCTGCTGTCGGCGCAGATCATGGCCGGACAGTACGAGCGCCACAAGCAACTGCTGGCGCAGTCGGAGATCAAGCTGTTGCATGCGCAGGTCAATCCGCATTTCCTGTTCAATGCGTTAAATACGCTGGTGGCGGTGATCCGCCGCGATGGCGAACGCGCCTGCGATCTGGTGCAGTCTCTCTCGACTTTCTTTCGTAAAAACCTCAAACGTTCGGATGATGAAGTCAGCCTGGCGGACGAGATTGAGCATGTGAACGCCTACCTGCAGATTGAGAAAGCGCGCTTCGCCGATCGGCTGGAGATCGCGGTATCGCTGCCGGAGGCGCTGCTGGCGGCGCGGCTGCCGGCGTTTTCGCTGCAGCCGATCGTCGAGAACGCCATCAAGCACGGCACCTCGCATCTGTTGGGCGTGGGCCGCATCGAAATCGGCGCCTGCTGCGAAGGCGAGCATCTGCTGCTGCAGGTGACGGACAATGCCGGGCTGTTCCAGCCGAAGCCGAACTGCAGCGGGCTGGGGATGAACCTGGTGGATAAGCGCATTCGCGTGCGCTACGGCGAAGGCTATGGCGTGCGGGTGGATTGCCGGCCGGACGCCTATACCCGCATTACGCTCAATGTTCCCATGGAGAGGGCCGCCTGATGTTAAACGCACTGATTGTTGACGATGAGCCTTCCGCGCGCGACAACCTCCGCCATCTGCTGGAGGCCGAAGCGGGGATCACGATCATCGGCGAATGTGCCAACGCCATCGAAGCCATCAGCCAGATCCACCGGCTGCAGCCGGACGTGGTGTTTCTCGATATCCAAATGCCGCGCATCAGCGGGCTGGAAATGGTCGGCATGCTGGATCCCAACCGCATGCCGCACATCGTGTTTCTGACCGCCTACGACGAATACGCGGTGCAGGCGTTCGAGGAGCACGCCTTCGACTATCTGCTGAAGCCGGCGGAGCCGAAGCGGCTGAGCAAGACGCTGCAACGCCTGCGGCAGCGCAGTGCGCCGCAGGACGTGACAGCGCTGGATGAGAGCGCCGGTTACCTGAAATACATTCCCTGCACCGGCCACAGCCGCATCTATCTGCTGCGGTTTGACGAGGTGTTGGCGATCCGTTCCAAACTGAGCGGGGTATTCGTGGTGCGCAGCGACGGCATTGAGTGTTTCACCGAATTGACGCTGCGCACGCTGGAAAGCCGTACGCCGCTGGTGCGCTGCCATCGGCAGTATTTGGTCAACCTGGAGCAGGTGCGCGAGATCCGCTTCGAAGAAGGCGGCGCGGCGGAGATGATCATGTCCGCCGGCGATCCGGTGCCGGTCAGCCGGCGCTATTTGAAAGCGCTGAAGGAGCAACTGGGGCTGCGGGGGTGACGCAGGTCTTAGGGGGATTCTGAAAAGACAGGCATCATGGGCGTCCCGACGGCGCCCATTTTGTTTGTCCTTGACGGGGTTACGCGGCGCTTATAGCTTTATTGCATCAACAGGCGCGTTTCGCGCCGCGTCAGCGTCAAAGGAACAGAAAATGAGTGAACCACGGATTATCGCCAAGGCGATGAAAGACGGAAAACCGGAACAGGATCTGGTGATTTTGCCGGCGTTGGCCAACCGCCACGGGCTGATCACCGGGGCAACCGGCACCGGTAAGACGGTGACGCTGCAAAAAATGGCCGAGCAGTTCTCGCGCATTGGCGTGCCGGTGTTCCTGTCGGACGTGAAAGGCGATCTGTCTGGCATCGGCGCCGAGGGCGTGCCTTCCGAGAAATTGCAGGCGCGCCTGGCGGCGATTGGCGTCACCGACTGGCAGCCGCAGGCCTGCACCATTATCCCGTGGGATATTTACGGCGAGAAGGGCCACCCGATCCGCGCCACGATTTCCGATCTCGGGCCGCTGCTGCTGGGGCGCCTGTTGGATCTGAACGAGGTGCAAAGCGGCGTGCTGCAGCTGGTGTTCAAAATTGCCGATGACAACGCGCTGCTGTTGCTGGACATGAAAGACCTGCGCGCCATGGTGCAGTTCGTCGGCGACAACGCCAAACAATTCCAGACCCAGTACGGCAATATCTCTGCCGCGTCGATCGGCGCCATCCAGCGCGGGTTGCTGACGCTGGAAGAGCAGGGCGCCAACCAGTTCTTCGGCGAGCCGATGCTGGACATCAACGATCTGATGAAAACCGACGCCAACGGTCATGGCGTGATCAACCTGCTGGCGGCGGACAAGCTGATCAATCAGCCGAAGCTGTATTCAGTGTTCCTGCTGTGGCTGCTGGCCGAGCTGTTTGAACATCTGCCGGAAGTGGGCGACCCTGAACAGCCGAAGCTGGTGTTCTTCTTCGATGAAGCGCACCTGCTGTTCAACGACGCGCCGGCGGCGCTGTTGACCAAGATCGAACAGGTGGTGCGCCTGATCCGCTCCAAAGGCGTCGGCATTTACTTCGTCACCCAGAATCCGCTGGATATCCCGGACAGCGTGCTGGGCCAGTTGGGCAACCGCGTACAGCATGCGCTGCGCGCCTTCACGCCGCGCGATCAGAAGGCGGTGAAAACGGCGGCGCAAACCCTGCGCGCCAATCCGGCCTTCGATGCCGAAACGGCGATCACCGAGCTGGGCGTGGGCGAAGCGCTGGTGTCATTCCTCGACGAGAAGGGCCGGCCGAACGTGGTGGAGCGGGCGATGGTCATCGCGCCGGAATCCAAGATGGGCATGCTCGGCACGGAAGGGCTGAACAGTGCGATCAACAAATCGCCGCTGTATGGCCGCTATGAAGACATGATTGACCGCGAGTCCGCCTACGAGAAGCTGTCGTCGGGCGGCTTCGCCACCGTCGGTACTGCGCAGCAGGGGCAGCAACCGCAGGCGCAAGCACAGCAACAGACGGGCGGCGGCCTGATGGACGGATTGAACGAGCTGCTGTTCGGTTCCACCGGCCCGCGCGGCGGCAAACGCGACGGCATCGTCCAGACCGCCGCCAAGAGCATGGCGCGCGATCTCGGCCGGCAGATCCTGCGCGGCGTACTGGGCTCGATCACCGGCGGCCGTAAAAAGTAAGCGGAAATTATCGTCGGCAGCGGCGGGTTAAATCAGTAAACTATGGCGGCGTTTTTCTCTGCCGGACCTAACATGCTGCTGCTGATCGATAACTACGACTCCTTTACCTATAACCTTTACCAGTACTTCTGCGAATTGGGCGCCGAGGTGCTGGTGAAGCGCAACGATGAGCTGCAGCTGGCCGATATCGCGCGGCTGGCGCCGCAGCATCTGGTGATTTCCCCTGGCCCCTGTACCCCGAACGAAGCGGGTATCTCGCTGGCCGCCATTCGTCATTTCGCCGGCAAGCTGCCGATCCTCGGCGTATGCCTGGGGCACCAGGCGCTGGGGCAGGCGTTCGGCGCCGAAGTGGTGCGCGCCCGCGCGGTGATGCACGGCAAAACTTCGGCGATTCGCCATCTGGGCGTCGGCGTGTTTCGCGGCCTGAACGATCCGCTGACCGTGACCCGATATCACTCGCTGGTGCTGAAAGCCGATACGCTGCCGGATTGCTTTGAAGTGACCGCCTGGAGCGAACGCGACGGCGTGCGCGACGAGATCATGGGCATCCGCCACCGCACGCTGGCGCTGGAAGGGGTGCAGTTCCACCCGGAAAGCGTGCTCAGCGAGCAGGGCCATCAGCTGTTGGATAATTTTCTCAGGCGTTAATCCCTTCGCGTTTTTTTCGCCCGTCAGGCGTTTTGCATTTGCGCTTTAGTGTTTTTTTATGCATATTTCGTGATTATATTTTCACTATAACATCGCGATAGCGCTGAAAAACCTTCAGGGTGGAGCCGAAAATGACTGACAAATCCGCAGTGAGCCGCAGCACCTTTGACCAGGTGATCCTGCCTGTTTATGCACCCGCCCAGTTTGTTCCGGTGCGCGGCAAAGGCAGCCGGGTCTGGGATCAGCAGGGAAAAGAGTACATCGATTTTTCCGGTGGCATCGCGGTGACGGCGCTGGGACACTGCCACCCGGCGCTGGTCGAGGCGCTCAAACGCCAGGGCGAAACCCTGTGGCATACCAGCAACGTCTTCACCAATGAACCGGCGCTGCGTTTGGCGAGCAAACTGATCGACGCCACCTTCGCCGACCGGGTGTTCTTCGCCAACTCCGGCGCAGAGGCCAACGAGGCGGCGTTCAAACTGGCGCGTCATTACGCCATCACCCGCCACAGCCCGTACAAAACCAAAATCATCGCCTTCTATAACGCGTTTCACGGCCGCACGCTGTTCACCGTGTCGGTGGGCGGGCAGGCCAAATATTCCGACGGGTTCGGGCCGAAGCCGGCCGACATCGTGCACGTGCCGTTCAACGATCTGGCGGCGGTGAAAGCGGTAATGGACGACCATACCTGCGCGGTGGTGATGGAGCCGATTCAGGGAGAGGGCGGCATTACGCCGGTCGACGCCGACTTCCTCAAAGGCGTGCGCAAACTGTGCGACCAACATCAGGCGCTGCTGGTGTTCGACGAAGTGCAAAGCGGCATGGGGCGCAGCGGCAAGCTGTTCGCCTATATGCATTATGGCGTGACGCCGGACATTCTCACCACCGCCAAGGCGCTGGGCGGTGGTTTCCCGGTCAGCGCCATGCTGACCACCGAAGAGATTGCGTCGGTGATGCAGGTGGGCACTCACGGCACCACCTACGGCGGTAACCCGCTGGCCTGCGCGGTGGCGGAGGCGGCGCTGGATGTGATCAATACGCCGGAGGTGCTGAGCGGCATCGAGCAGCGCCACGCGCTGTATGTGCAGGCTTTGCAGGATATCGGCGATAAATACGGTATTTTCACCGCCATTCGCGGCATGGGGTTACTGATCGGCGCCGAACTGACGCCGCATTACCACGGCAGAGCGCGCGATTTTCTCACCGCCGCCGCTGCGCGTGGGTTGATGATCCTCAACGCCGGGCCGAACGTGATCCGCTTCGCGCCGTCGCTGGTGGTGGAGCCGCAGGACATCGAGGCCGGCATGGCGCTGTTCGAGCTGGCGGTGCAGGATGTGATCAACGCCTGAAGCCCGTGTGACGAATAACGGGGCGCGGCATGCCGCGCCCTTATTGATCGCGGAGTTTGCGCTTGAGCCAAATGCCGTGGTGCGGGCGTTGGCGCCAGGCCAGCGACGAAATGGTGTGCATCACGCTCAGGTGCGACAGAATACGCCGCAAATGACGCTCCATCTCGGTAACGGGCATCTCCGGATGCAGATCCGGCGGCTGCATGATGCCGCTGCTGCCGCTGCTCGGGCCGTCGTACTCCAGGCGTTGCTGGCAGCTCTGCAGCGCAATTTCACAGGTTTGCAGATACGTTTCCGCCAGCTTCGGCGTCAGCATATAGTGCTCGCGCGCCAAAATGGTCATGGCATTCAGGTGTTCGACGATAAACTGGCTGTGAGTGACCCATAAACGCATATCCGCCAGATAGTTCGACGCGAATCCCGGCTCCTGCATCGCCTGATTGAGCGAGGTGAACAGCGCGTTGTGCGCCTGGTTGACCTGCATGCGGGCATAGGCCAACGCGGTGGCGTCCGGCTCCGGCTGTTCCAGCATCAGCCGCAGCGCGGCTTGATCGTTTTCCAGTGCCTGATGGGCATTCTTGCGCAGCAGCCCGCTTTGCCACTGCGGCCATAGCCAAATGGTGCCGCCGAACGCCAGCACGCAGCCGATCAAGGTATCAATCAGACGAGGCACCAGAAAATGCGAGCCGTTCAGCGCCAGCAGCTGCAAGGTGTAAACCGCCGTCACCGTAAAGCCAATCACCGATAGCCCGTAGTTCTTGCGTGAAACCAGGTAGGCTAGCAGCGTGATCACCAGCATGATGCTCAGCGTTTCGCCTTCCGGTAACTGCAGCTGCAGCAGCCCGGCCGCCAGCAACAGCCCGGCAATCGTGCCCAGCGCACGGTGCTGAATACGCACCCGGGTGGCGTTATACCCGTTTTGGCTCACCAGCATGATGGTGAGCAGGATCCAGTAAGGCTTCGGCAGGTTGAACACCGCCCCCAGACTGCTGCCGACCGCCAGCGTCACCCCCAGCCGCGCGGCGTTGCGCAGGGCGGTAGATTTGAACGACAGATAGCTGGCTAGCGCCGGCCAAAACGGCAGGCGGTGCTGGCCGGGCATCAGATCGCGGCGGTACAGCGGATGCTGGGTGCGCAGCAGGCGGGCGATGCGGCTGAAGTGGTAATAACAAAACTGGCCGACCGGGTTATCGGGATGCTGCGCCGCCATTTTTTCCAGCGCCGCCAGCTCGTGGGCCATGGAAAAGCGCTTCGAATGTTGATGGTAGAGTATATCGTGCGCCACCACGCGCAGCCGGCCGGCGATCACCTGAGCGTTGCGGCGAATGATCGCTTCGGCCTGGCTCTGCTCCACCAGTTTTTGCACTTCCTCCGGCAGATGCAGGCTGACGGTGATGTGCTCCTGCAGATCCATCGCCACCTGAAAGGCGCGCTGCAGTCGCTTTTGATCGAGGTTGTTGGCGTGCGGCAGGAAATTAAGCTGTTGGTACAGCAGGCTGATCAGATCCATCACCTTTTGCTGGCGCACCAGCAGTGGCGGCAGCGCGGTCTGCGGATCGGTGTGCTGAGTCAGCAGGGAGTATTTGGCTTCGAAGTAGTCCGCCAGTTCCAGATAGAGCTGGCTGAGCGTCTCGCGCATCGGTTGCTCTTTCCACAGCCGGAACCAGAACCAGGTGAATAAGCCGTACCAGACGGTGCCGATCGCGTACAGCAGCGGCACCTGCCAGACAGGCACCGTGCCGGCCGTGCTGAGAGCGAAGATGGCGGCCACCAGCGCCGCCGGCAACAGCCGGGCGTGCAGCGGGCTGATTTCGCCGGTAACGCCGAGCAGCAGCGCCAGGCCCAGCATCAGCGCCGGCAGCGGCACGTGCCACAGCAGTGCCTGTTGCAACAGCACGCTGCTGAAGGCGAACAGCGAGCCGCCGACGATCAGCCGTTTAAAGAAGCGCTTATGCGGCGTGTCCAGACCGGCGATATTGCAGCAGGCGGGCACCAGAGAGAACATCAGGCCGAGCTGCAGCTGGCCTATCAACAAGCCAAACAGCACCGGCAGGCACAGCACCAGCGTTTGTCGCAGTGCGTAGTTGATTTCCGGGTGGTAGATCAGACGGCGCCACATGGCAGAGAGCAGACAAAAAAACGGCGCAGATTGCGCCGTTTCTTCAGGGATTAACGGGTGCCGTAGACGACAATGGTTTTGCCGTGGGCGGAAATCAGGTTTTGATCTTCCAGCATTTTCAGAATACGGCCAACGGTTTCACGCGAGCAGCCGACGATCTGGCCGATCTCCTGACGGGTGATCTTGATCTGCATGCCGTCCGGGTGAGTCATGGCGTCGGGTTGCTTCGCCAGATTCAGCAGGGTTTGCGCGATGCGGCCGGTCACGTCCAGGAAGGCGAGGTTGCCCACTTTTTCGGAGGTAACCTGCAGGCGGCTCGCCATTTGGGCGGACAGGCGCATCAGGATGTCCGGGTTCACCTGGATCAGCTGGCGGAATTTCTTGTAGGAAATTTCGGCCACTTCACAGGCGGTTTTCGCGCGAACCCAGGCGCTGCGCTCCTGGCCTTCTTCGAACAATCCGAGCTCGCCGATGAAATCCCCCTGGTTGAGGTAGGACAGGATCATCTCTTTACCTTCTTCATCCTTGATCAGCACCGCGACGGAGCCTTTCACGATGTAGTAAAGCGTTTCGGCCTTTTCACCTTGGTGAATCAGCGTACTCTTCGATGGATATTTGTGGATATGGCAATGAGACAGGAACCATTCGAGAGTAGGGTCTGTTTGCGGTTTGCCGAGAACCATTCGCTGTTATCCTCTGTTGTTATCGCTGCCTTGTGTCACAGGGGTCAGAGTTCCCTGTAAAACCCGCCTGTAGCCGCAGTCATGAGCGAGGGCTACCGGCAAGTTTTGAGGCGTGTCATAAAAATACGCTGTCGCTCTAGCATATTAACTTGCCGTAAGCGCTGCAAGCTACATTCTGTTAACATACCGGTAAAGGAGCCTTTCTCTGGGCATTTCCCTGAAATTCAGTGTCCCGGAAAGATTTATTGCGGCTCTGTTTGTAGCACAGAGTAAGGCGGGTGTCTCGTGTTGTCTCGCTTCAGCATGATTAGCATCAGGTTACGTTGCCTGTTTCTATGCGAAAGCGTACTCTGATTTTAAGAAATTAACCGGAGTGACCAGAATGCAGGCAAGAGTTAAGTGGGTGGAAGGGTTAACGTTTTTGGGTGAATCGGCCTCCGGCCACCAGGTGCTGATGGACGGCAACGCCGGCGATAAAGCGCCGAGCCCGATGGAAATGGTGCTGATGTCGGTGGGCGGCTGCAGCGCGATTGACGTGGTGTCCATCCTGCAAAAAGGGCGCAACGACGTGCGCGACTGCGAGGTGAAGCTGACCTCCGAGCGCCGTGCAGAAGCCCCGCGGTTGTTCACCCATATCAATCTGCACTTCATCGTCACCGGTCAGGATCTGACCGACAAAATCGTAGAGCGTGCGGTGAACCTGTCGGCGGAGAAATACTGCTCGGTGGCGCTGATGCTCAACAAGGCTGCCACGGTGACCCACAGTTTCGAGATCCGCCAACCGGCGTAATCGAGACGGAGCGCGGCCCGCCGCCGCGCTCAACGCATTTATTCGATCTTCTTGCCTTCCAGCAATCGCTGCACCAGCGGCGCCATGATCAGCTCCATCGCCAGCCCCATCTTGCCGCCCGGCACCACTAACGTATTGATGTGCGAGATAAACGAGCCCTGCAGCATCGCCAGCAAATAGGGGAAGTCAATCTGATCCAGCCCGCGGAAGTGGATCACCACGAAGCTTTCATCCAGTGAGGGAATGGCTTTGGCGGCGAACGGGTTGGAAGTGTCCACCGTCGGCACACGCTGGAAGTTGATGTGGGTGCGCGAGAACTGCGGCGTGATGTAGTTGATGTAATCTTCCATCGAACGCACCACCGAATCCATCACCGCCTCGCGGGAGTGGCCGCGCTCGCCGGTATCGCGGATCAGCTTCTGGATCCACTCCAGGTTGACGATCGGCACCACGCCGACCAGCAGATCGACGTGGCTGGCCACGTCATGGTGTTCGGTGACCACACCGCCGTGCAGCCCCTCGTAGAACAGCACGTCGGTCGGCGCCGGCAGTGGCTCCCACGGGGTGAAGGTGCCCGGCACCTGATTGTAGGGCACCGCTTCGTCGTAGGTGTGCAGGTACTTGCGCGAACGGCCGGTGCCGTTTTTGCCGTACTCGATAAAGCTCTGCTGCAGCAGGCCGAAGTCGTTGGCCTCAGGGCCGAAATAGCTGATGTGTCTGCCCAGATCGCGCGCCTTGCGGATCGCCGCGTCCATTTCCGGCCGGGTATAGCGGTGGAAGCTGTCGCCCTCCAGTTCGGCGGCGCGAATGTTGAGCTGTTGGAAGATTTTGCGGAACGCCACGCTGGTGGTGGTGGTGCCGGCGCCGCTGGAACCGGTCACCGCGATAACGGGATGTTTGGCAGACATGGTGGTTGTCACTCCGTGTTGAATGCGCCGGCGTCAGGGGATTATTGTGGCTCTTGTTGACGCTCTCTATGTCAGGAAAAAATGGCGCTCGCTGGTTTGCAATGTCCCATTGTTACCTGATTTTTTCCGTCAGTCATAGAACCGAACGCCACTAAATTTCTTCCTGCCCGGCGCGGAACTGGCCGCGCGGCATGATGTTGACGCTCTCATGCAGTTCTGACCACACCAGCACCACTTCGCCGTTTTTCAGCTGGCGGCGCACGTCCTCCACCTTCTGTTCCAGCGATCGTTCGTGCTCGCCGTAATCGGTGCCTTCGCGCAGCACAAAGGATTCGATCAGGCTGTTCAGGGTGTCGGTTGCCAGTTCTTGCCAGGGAATGATCACGTCGGGATGTCCAGATAAGGGGAAAGCCAGGCCGGAATGCGATGCTCCAGCCACATGTGCGGTTTTTTCAGCGTGCCGCCGACAAAGCCGACGTGGCCGCCGAACTCGGTCAGCTGATATTCGATATTGCGCGGCAGGCCAGCGACGTCGGGGATCACCTCATGGGTCATGAAGGGATCGTCCTTCGCATGGATGATCAGCAGCGGCGTTTGGATCGCCGGCAACAGCGGCAGAGCGCTGCAGCGGCGATAATAGTCGGTGGCGTCGCTGAAGCCGTGAATGCGCGAGGTGATGGCGTCGTCGAACTCGCGGATGCGCCGCAAACCGTTCAGCTGTGACAGCTTGAGCGGCAGGGTGTCCGGGTAGTGCAACAGTTTGCGGGTGGCGTTTTGTTTCAGTTGCCCCAGCAAATAGCGCTGATAGACGCGGGAGAAGCCTTGCTCCATGCGGTAGGCGCAGGGTTCCAGCATCAGCGGCGCTGAGACCACCACCGCCGCCTGCAGCAGGCTGTCGGCGCCTTGCTGCGCCAGATAGCAGGCCAGCATGTTGCCGCCGAGCGAAACGCCTACCGCCGCGGTTGGCACCTCGCCGTAGCGGTCGCGCAGCCAGCGCAGGAAGAAGCGCGCGTCTTCGGTTTCACCGGAGTGGTAGATGCGCTGCTTGCGGTTGGGCACGCCGCTGCAGCCGCGAAAGTGCATCACCACCCCGAGCCAGCCACGTTCGCGCCAGGCGTTGAGCAGGCCATGCGCGTAGGGGCTGTAGAAGCTGCCCTCCAGACCGTGGAACAGCACCGCGCGCGGTTTATCGCGCGCCTGCGCCGGATCCTCGCTCCAGGCAAGATCGACGAAGTCGCCGTCGGGCAATTCCAGCCGTTGCCAATGCGGTTTCAATAACACGCGGCGGCGCACCAGCCGCGGCAACAGCGTTTGCAGGTGCGGGTTACTGGCCCCGGTCAGAGGGCGAAAGACGTCATGCATAGGCTGAGTAAAAATGTTGTGGGCGGCTATTGTGAGATCCCTAGCGCACTGTTAGCTTCAATACCAAGAACTAACAATGATACTGCAAAAAAGCGCCTTGGGTGAGGAGCACCCGTGCCATGGAACCGAGTTTATTCCTTTCGATGCTGGGCTTCCTGTGGGTCGCCGCCATCACGCCTGGCCCCAATAACCTGCTGTTGACCACCTCCGGCGCTAACTTCGGCTTTATGCGATCGCTGTGGCTGATGGTCGGTATCATGCTCGGCATGCAAAGCATTTTGCTGCTGGTGGCCTTCGGCGTCGGCAGCCTGATCCTGGTCTACCCGTCGCTGCATCTGAGCCTGAAAATCCTCGGCAGTCTGTACCTGCTGTGGCTGGCGTGGAAAGTCGCCACCGCCGCCTATGAAAAACTGGAAACCGACGTGGCGCCGCCGCAGCCGGTGCGGCTGTATCAGGGCTGGCTGCTGCAGTTCCTCAACCCGAAAGCCTGGCTGATGGCGCTGGGGGCGGTGGCCAGCTTCAGCCTGGCGGGCGATAAGTACAACGGTTCCATTGCGGCGATCGCGCTGGGCATTTTTGTGGTCAACATTGTCGCCGGCATTATCTGGCTGGCGTTCGGCACCGTGATCGGCCGCCTGCTGCGCAGCAAAAAGGCCTGGGTTATCTTCAACGTTTCCATGGGGTTGTTGACCGCAGCCTGTGTGTTACTGATCTGGCATTAAGGAGCGAACGATGGCGGAAAATTATTATCATGTGGTTGCCTTTACCGGCAAAGGGCTGCGCGGCAACCCGGCCGGGGTTTGCCTGCTGACGAAGCCGCTGCCGGCGGAGCGGCTGCAGGCGATCGCCAACGAGATCGGCCTGCCGGAAACCAGCTTTGTCTGGGATGACGGCGACATGACCGCTATCCGCTGGTTTACCCCGGAACGCGAGGTCGATCTTTGCGGCCACGGCACCCTGGCGGCAGCGCATGTGATGTTCAGCGCGATCAATCCGGCGCTGCAGGATATCCGCTTCCGTTCGGCCGGCGGCGAGCTGTTCGTCAAGCGCGATGCGCAGGACGGGGAACGGCTGGTGCTCGACTTCCCCGCGCGGCCGCCGCAGAAGGTGGCTGAACCGGCGGGCCTTGCGGCGCTGCTGGGCGTACAGCCGCAGGAGGTGTGGCAGGCGAAAGCGCTGATGGTGGTGCTGGAAAACGAGGCGCAGGTACGCGCGCTGCGGCCGGACATTCCGGCGCTGATCGCGCTGGCCGGGTGTGCGGTAATCGTTACCGCGCCGGGTGACACCGTGGACTTCGTTTCGCGCTATTTCACGCTCGACGGCGGTGAAGATCCGGTCACCGGCTCCGCGCACTGCACGCTGATGCCTTACTGGACGGCGCGTCTCGGCCACCATCGGCTGCATGCGCAGCAGATCTCGGCACGCGGCGGCGAACTGTTCTGCGAACTGCAAGGGGATCGCACGCTGCTCGGCGGCTATGCTCATGTGTTCCTGCGCGGAAGTATCGCGCTGTAATCTGCGGTTATATTACTCAAGGTAATAAAGAAGACTTTTTTATTCTTTTATCGCCCGTCATCGCTCAGATAAAACTGTCAGCAACTGAACAGATTTTTATCAACGGAGCGGAACATGGCGGGCAAACTCTTTTCCTTACGCAACGCGGCGCTGTTGGCGCTGTCGCTCAGCGCAGCCAGCGCCTACGCGGTGGACGTGACCGTGGCGTACCAGACGTCGGCAGAACCGGCCAAGGTGGCGCAGGCGGAAAACAGCTTCGCCAAACAGTCCGGCGCGACGGTCGACTGGCGTAAGTTCGACAGCGGTTCCAGCGTGCTGCGTGCGCTGGCCTCCGGCGACGTGCAGATCGGCAATATCGGCTCCAGCCCACTGGCGGTGGCCGCCAGCCAGAAACTCCCCATCGAAGTGTTCCTCATCGCCTCGCAGCTCGGCAGCTCCGAAGCGCTGGTGGTGAAGAATGACATCAAAAGTCCGCAGGATCTGATCGGCAAGCGCATTGCGGTGCCGTTTATTTCCACCACCCATTACAGCCTGCTGGCCTCGCTCAAGCATTGGGGCATCAAGCCTGAGCAGGTGAAGATCCTCAATCTGCAGCCGCCGGCCATCGCCGCCGCCTGGCAGCGCGGCGACATCGACGGCGCTTACGTCTGGGCGCCGGTGGTCAACGAACTGGCCAAACAGGGCAAGGTGCTGACCGACTCCGCGCAGGTGGGCGAATGGGGTTCACCGACGCTGGACGTGTGGGTGGTGCGCAAAGACTTCGCCGAGAAACATCCCGACGTGGTGACCGCCTTTGCCGCCAGCGCTCTGCAGGCGCAAAAGGCCTACCTGACGGCGCCGGAACAGTGGCTGAAAGATCCGAGCCATCTTAGCACCTTGGCGCGCTTGAGCGGCGTACCGGAAGCGCAGGTGCCGGAACTGGTGAAGGGGAACCGTTATCTGCCGGTGGCCGATCAGGTTGCCCAGCTCGGCCAGCCGGTGGACAAGGCAATCCGCGATACCGCCGAATTCCTCAAGCAGCAGGGCAAGATCCCGCAGGTCGACAGCGACTACAGCGCTTACGTCACCGACCGTTTTGTGAAACAGGTGCAGGCTGCGCCGCAGTCGTAAGGAAGCAGGATGCTAAACGTCAATCATCTTTCAGCAGAGTATCAGGGGCGGCCCGCGCTGCGTGACGTGTCGTTCCAGATCGCCGCCGGGCAACTGGTGGTGGTGCTCGGCCCATCGGGCTGCGGCAAGACCACGCTGCTGAATTTGATCGCCGGGTTTATCGAGCCTTCAGCTGGCAGCATCACGCTGGATGGAACGCCCGTTCACGGCCCGGGCGCTGAACGGGGCGTGGTGTTCCAGCATGAGGGTTTACTGCCGTGGCGTAACGTGGTGGACAACGTCGAGTTCGGCCTGCAGCTGGCCGGCGTCGGCAAGGCGCAGCGCCGCCAGGTGGCGGAGCAGATGCTGCAGCGCGTCGGTCTGGCCGGTTACGAGCGGCATTTCATCTGGCAGCTTTCCGGCGGCATGCGCCAACGCGTCGGCATCGCCCGCGCCCTGGCCGCGGATCCACGCCTGCTGTTGCTGGATGAACCGTTCGGCGCACTGGACGCGTTTACTCGCGAGCAAATGCAGGAGCTGCTGCTGACCATCTGGCGCGATACCGGCAAGCAGGTGCTGCTGATCACCCATGATATCGAAGAGGCGGTGTTCCTCGCCAGCGAGCTGCTGCTGCTGTCGCCGGGGCCGGGGCAGGTGGTGGAGCGATTGTCGCTGAACTTCGGCCAACGCTATGCCGACGGCGAAGCCTGCCGCTCGATTAAGTCCGATCCTGAATTTATCGCGCAGCGCGAATACGTGCTGGGCAAAGTTTTCCAACAGCGCGAGGCCTTGCTATGAGCCTGCATTCCACGTTAAAGGCCGCGGCGCAGCCGCAGGGCAAAGCGGCGCGCCGTTTCAGCGTGCCGCGCAACGTTTGGTTGAGCGGCGCCACGCTGTTGACGGTGTTGATCGTCTGGTGGGGCGTGACGGCGCTGCAGCTGATCAGCCCGCTGTTCCTGCCGGCGCCGCAGCAGGTGCTGCATCAACTGATCACCATCGCCAGCCCGCAAGGTTTTATGGACGCCACGCTGTGGCAGCATCTGGCGGCCAGCCTGGGGCGCATTTTGGTGGCGCTGCTGGCGGCGGTGATCGTCGGCATTCCGGTGGGCATCGCCATGGGGCTGAACGACACGGTGCGCGGCATCCTCGATCCGCTGATTGAGATCTATCGTCCGGTGCCGCCGTTGGCGTATTTACCGCTGATGGTAATTTGGTTCGGCATCGGCGAGACCTCGAAAATCTTGTTGATTTATCTGGCGATTTTCGCGCCGGTGACGCTGTCCGCTGTGGCCGGCGTGCGCAGCGTGGCGCAGGTGCGGGTGCGCGCCGCCCGCGCGCTGGGCGCCACGCGTTGGCAGGTGCTGCGTTTCGTGGTGCTGCCGAGCGCGCTGCCGGAGATCCTGACCGGCATCCGCATCGGGCTGGGCGTCGGCTGGTCGACACTGGTGGCTGCCGAACTGATCGCCGCCACGCGCGGCCTGGGATTTATGGTGCAATCCGCCGGTGAGTTTCTGGCGACCGACGTGGTGCTGGCCGGCATCGGCGTGATTGCGGTGATTGCATTTGGGTTGGAGCTGGGGCTGCGCGCCCTGCAGCGCCGATTGACCCCGTGGCATGGAGTACAGCAATGAACGAACGTCTGAATATCACCCCGCTGGGGCCTTACATCGGGGCGCTGGTGGAAAACGTCGAGTTGGCCCGGCCGTTGGGCGATGGCCAGTTTGAACAGCTTTATCATGCGCTGCTCAAGCATCAGGTGCTGTTCTTCCGCAACCAGCCGATCACGCCGCTGCAGCAGCGCGATCTGGCCGGCCGCTTCGGCGATCTGCACATCCATCCGGTCTATCCGCACGCCACCGACGTGGAAGAGATCATCGTGCTCGATACCCACGACGACAACCCGCCGGACAACGACAACTGGCATACCGACGTGACCTTTATCGAGAACCCGCCGCTGGGAGCGATCCTGGCGGCCAAGACCTTGCCTTCCACCGGCGGCGATACGCTGTGGGCCAGCGGCATCGCGGCCTACGAGGCGCTGTCGGCGCCGTTCAGAACGCTGCTCGCGGGGCTGCGCGCAGAGCATGACTTCACCAAGTCGTTCCCGGAGTACAAGCATCGCGGCAGTGAAGAAGAACACCAGCGTTGGCAACTGGCGGTGCAGAAAAATCCGCCGCTGCTGCATCCGGTGGTGCGTACTCACCCGGTCAGCGGCCGGCAGGCGCTGTTCGTCAATGAAGGGTTCACCACGCGGATCGTCGATCTGGCGCCGAAGGAGAGCGACGCTTTACTGAACTTCCTGTTTGCTCACATCACCAAACCGGAGTTTCAGGTGCGCTGGCGCTGGCAGGAAAATGACGTGGCGATCTGGGATAACCGCGTGACGCAGCACTACGCCAACGCGGATTATCTGCCGCAGCGGCGCATCATGCACCGCGCGACCATTCTGGGGGATAGGCCTTTTTACAAGGACTGAGGCTTAGGCTTCGAACGCCTGCGTTAACTGCTCCAGCTGTTCCTGTGCATCCAGCCAGGTCATTTCCGTCTCTTCGAGCGCGGATTTGGCCTGGCTTTGCTTTTGCAGGTAGTCGGTCAGTTCGGCCTTGCGGCTGATGTCGTACAGTGCGGGATCCGCCAACTGCTCTTCCACCGCCGCCAGTTCGGCGCCCAGTTTTTCCATCTGCTGTTCCAGCTTGGCGATCTGCTTGCGCAGCGGTTGGGTCTGCGTACGGAACTCCGCCTCGCGGCGTTTTTGGTCCTTGCGCGCCTGCGCGCTGTTGCCGCCGCTCTCTTTTTCCGGTGCATCCTGCTGGTTTTCCTGGCGCTGCAGGTCGACAAGCCACTGCTGGTAGTCGTCGAGATCGCCCTCGAAAGGCTCGACCTGGCCGTCATGCACCAAGTACAGATCGTCGGTGGTGGAGCGCAGCAGGTGACGGTCGTGCGAGACCACCACCAACGCGCCTTCGAAATCGATCAGCGCCTCGGTCAGCGCCTGACGCATGTCGAGATCCAGGTGGTTGGTCGGTTCATCGAGCAGCAGCAGGTTCGGGCGTTGCCAGACGATCAGTGCCAGCACCAGCCGCGCCTTCTCGCCGCCGGAGAAACGTTCGGTCACTTCGCTGACCTTGTCGCCCTGGAACCCGAAACCGCCCAGGTAATCTCGCAGCTGCTGCTCCAGCACCCGTGGCGCGATGCGGCTCAGATGCTGCAACGGCGATTCGTCGGCGCGCAGGAATTCCAGCTGGTGCTGGGCGAAGTAACCCAGCTTGATGCCTTTCGCCAGGCCGATCTCGCCGCTCAGCGGTTCCAGGGTGCCGGCCAGCAGTTTGATCAACGTCGATTTACCGGCGCCGTTGCGGCCGAGCAGGCCAATGCGTGAACCGGGTACCAGGTTCAGCTTGATTGACTTCAAGATCACTTTATCGCCATATCCGGCGCTGACTTTTTCCATGCGCAGCAGCGGGTTCGGCAGGCTTTCCGGCGGGCGGAAGCTGAAGGTGAACGGGTTGTCGACGTGCGCCGGGGCGATCAGCTCCATGCGCTCCAGCATCTTGATGCGGCTCTGCGCCTGCTTGGCCTTGGAGGCCTTCGCCCGAAAACGGTCGATATAACTTTGCAGGTGCGCCACTTTTTCTTGCTGATGCTGATACAGCGACTGTTGCTGCGCCAATTTGGTGGCGCGCTGGCGTTCGAACGACGAGTAGTTGCCGGTGTATTCGTTCAGGGTCTGCTGTTCGATATGCAGGATCTTGTCGACAATCGGATCGAGGAAGTCGCGGTCATGCGAGATCAGCACCAGCGTGCCGGGGTAGCTTTTCAGCCAGCGCTCCAGCCAGATCACCGCATCGAGATCCAGGTGGTTGGTCGGTTCGTCGAGCAGCAGCAGGTCGGAACGGCACACCAGCGCCTGCGCCAGGTTGAGACGCATGCGCCAGCCGCCGGAAAAGTCGCGCACCGGGCTTTGCAGCTGTTCGTTGGAGAAGCCGAGGCCGTGCAGCAGGCTGGCGGCGCGGGAACGGATGGTCCAGGCATCGATGGCGTCCAGCTTACCGTGCAGGGTGGCGATGGCGTGGCCGTCGTTGCGGTCGTTGGCGGCCTGCAGTTCGGCTTCGAGCTGGCGAAACTCGCGGTCGCCGTCGATAACATACTCGATCGCCGGCACGTCCAGCGCCGGCGTCTCCTGGTTGACCCAGGCCAGCGCCCAGTTGCCGGGGAAGGTAAAGCTGCCGCCATCCGCCGCGATCTCGCCCTTCAGCAGCGACAGCAGCGTGGATTTGCCGCAGCCATTTTTGCCCACCAGGCCGACCTTCTGACCTGGATTAACCGTCGCCGTGGCGTTGTCCAGCAGGACGCGGATGCCGCGTCGGATTTGTAGCGAGGAGAATACAATCATAAAGCGCCGTATGTTCAGAGTATGTTAAATTATCATTAAGGTAACAGAACGCGCACCGCGCGCTGTTTTTGTCTTTGCGATGCATGGTAGCGGAAAACCGCTACTCTGACGACGCTTTGGAGGGGAATGATGTCGCAGCCGCCCAAGGTCTTGCTGCTGTATGCCCATCCGGAATCCCATGACTCGGTGGCGAACCGGGTTTTGCTTCGACCGGCGCAGCAGTTGGAACATGTCACCGTGCACGATCTCTACGCGCACTACCCTGATTTTTTTATCGATATTCATCACGAACAACAGCTGCTGCGTGAGCATCAGGTCATCGTGTTTCAGCACCCTCTGTATACCTACAGCTGTCCGGCGCTGCTGAAGGAGTGGCTGGATCGCGTGCTGTCGCGCGGCTTCGCCAGCGGGGTGGGCGGCAATGCGCTGGCGGGCAAATACTGGCGCTCGGTGATCACCACCGGTGAGCCGGAAGGCGCCTACCGCACCGGCGGTTATAACCACTATCCGATGGAAGATATCCTGCGGCCGTTCGAGCTGACCGCGGGGATGTGCCATATGCACTGGCTGACGCCGTTCGTGGTCTATTGGGCGCGGCGGCAGAAGCCGGAGGTGTTGCGCAGCCATGCAGACGCCTACGGCGAGTGGCTGAGCCACCCGCTGCCGCACGGAGGGCGGTGACCATGGAAGGATCGACCTTACTGACCGCCATTTTGCTGTTCCTGTTTGCCGCGGTGGTGACGGTGCCGATCGCCCGTCGCCTGGGGATCGGCGCGGTGCTGGGCTATCTGATCGCCGGCATTGCCATCGGCCCTTGGGGATTGGGCTTCATCCGCGACGTTGACGAGATCCTGCACTTCTCCGAGCTGGGCGTGGTGTTCCTGATGTTCATCATCGGTCTGGAGCTGAACCCCAGCAAGCTGTGGGAACTGAGGCGCTCGATTTTCGGCGCCGGCGCCGGCCAGGTGTTGCTCACCGCGGCGGTGCTGGGCGCGTTGCTGTACCTGACGCACTTCGCCTGGCAGGCGGCGGTGATCGGCGGTATCGGCCTGGCGATGTCTTCCACCGCCATGGCGCTGCAGCTGATGCGTGAAAAGGGCATGAACCGCAACGAAGGGGGGCAGCTCGGTTTCTCGGTGCTGCTGTTCCAGGATATGGCGGTGATCCCGGCGTTGGCGTTGATCCCCATTCTGGCCGGCGCCGGCGGCACCAGCGACGACTGGGCGAAGATCGCGCTCAAGGTCGCGGCGTTCGGCGGCATGCTGATCGGCGGACGCTTTCTGCTGCGGCCGCTGTTCCGCTATATCGCCGCCTCCGGCGTGCGCGAGATTTTCACCGCCGCGGCGCTGTTGTTGGTGCTCGGCTCGGCGCTGTTTATGGAGGCACTCGGCCTGTCGATGGCGCTCGGCACCTTCATCGCCGGGGTGCTGTTGGCGGAGAGCGAATATCGCCACGAACTGGAGATCTCCATCGAGCCGTTTAAAGGGCTGCTGCTGGGGCTGTTCTTTATCTCGGTGGGCATGGTGTTGAATATCGGCGTGCTCTACACCCACCTGGCCGAGGTGTTGATCGGCGTACTGGCGCTGGTGGCGGTCAAATCCGGCGTGCTCTATGGCGTGTCGCGTCTGTTCGGCCTGCGTAGCTCGGTGCGGCTGCAGTTTGCCGGGGTGCTCAGCCAGGGCGGTGAGTTTGCCTTCGTGCTGTTTTCGGCGGCGGGGGCGCAAAAGGTGCTGCAGCCGGATCAACTCTCTTTGCTGCTGGTGGTGGTGACGCTGTCGATGATGACCACGCCGCTGCTGATGCAGGTCATCGATCGCATTTTGGCGCGCCGCTATAACGCTAAAGGCGAAGACGAGGAAACGCCGTACGTAGAGGATGACGATCCGCAGGTGATCATCGTCGGCTTCGGGCGTTTCGGCCAGGTGATCGGCCGCCTGTTGATGGCCAACAAAATGCGCATTACCGTACTGGAGCGCGATGTCAGCGCCGTCGGCGTGCTGCGGCGTTACGGTTACCAGGTTTATTACGGCGACGCCACCGAGCTGGAGCTGTTGCGCGCGGCGGGCGCCGAAAAGGCCAAGTCGATCGTGATCACCTGCAATGAGCCGGAAGACACCATGGAGATCGTGCGGCTGTGCCAACAGCACTTTCCGAACCTGAGCATTCTGGCGCGCGCGCGCGGCCGCGTGGAGGCGCATGAGCTGCTGCAGGCGGGCGTGAAACAGTTCAGCCGCGAAACCTTCTCCAGCGCGCTGGAACTGGGGCGCAAGGCGCTGATGGAGTTGGGCATGCACCCGCATCAGGCTTTCCGCGCCCAGCAGCATTTCCGCCGCCTGGATATGCGCATGCTGCGTGAGCTGATGCCGCCGCATCAGGGCGACGTGGCGCAAATTTCCCGCGTGAAAGAGGCGCGGCGCGAGCTGGAAGAGCTGTTCCATCGCGAAATGCAAAAAGAAAGTCGCCAGTTCGACGGCTGGGACGAATACGAATAAGCGGGAGCATAACGATGTCTGCAACACGTAAGAGATTTATCGCCGGGGCGGTGTGCCCGAGCTGTAGCGCTATGGATACGTTGGCGGTATGGCGGGAGGATCAGGTGGAAGTGGTGGAGTGCGTCAAGTGCGGACACCATCAGCGCCAGACCGAACAACAGGTGGAAAAACACGTTCGCCCGCAAGAGCAGGTGATCGGCATTTTCCAGCCGAAGTAGCGTTTTTTTATCCCGGAGGGTACAGCGAGGCAGATTTCCGTTACAATCTGTCCGGAAAAGGCGCGCATCCCGATAACGGTGCGCGTCCTAGTAGCCAACGGTAGGAGATATCATGAAAGTAGCAAAAGACTTGGTGGTCAGCCTGGCTTACCAAGTACGTACAGAAGACGGTGTTTTGGTTGATGAGTCTCCGGTGAGCGCACCGCTGGACTATCTGCACGGGCATGGTTCTCTGATCGCAGGTCTGGAAAAAGCACTCGAAGGCCACGACGTTGGCGATCGTTTTGACGTTCACGTCGGCGCGAACGACGCGTACGGCAACTACGACGAAAACCTGGTGCAGCGCGTACCGAAAGACGTCTTCATGGGCGTTGACGAACTGCAGGTCGGCATGCGTTTTCTGGCTGACACCGATCAGGGCCCGGTACCGGTTGAAATCACCGAAGTTGACGGTGACCACGTCGTGGTTGACGGCAACCACATGCTGGCCGGCCAAAACCTGAACTTCAACGTGGAAGTTGTCGCGATCCGCGAAGCGACCGCAGAAGAGCTGGCGCACGGTCACGTACACGGCGAGCACGACCATCACCACGAGCACGGTGAAGGTTGCTGCGGCGGTCACGGCCACAGCCACGATCACGACCATGGTCACGACCACGGTAAAGGCGGTTGCGGTAACGGTGGTTGCGGCTGCCACTAAGCAGAACGCAATCCCGAGACAAGAGGGCGGCCATTGGCTGCCCTTTTTTATGCGCGGCGCACCAGGCGCCGAACGGCACAACAGGACATGCCATGGCCACCATGAAAGACGTTGCGCGCCGCGCCGGCGTTTCCACGGCCACCGTCAGCCGGGTGATCAATAATACCGCCTACGTTGAACCGGTGACCCGCGAACGCGTCGAGAAAGCGATGCGCGAGTTCAATTACCACCGCAACGCCGCCGCGCTGGCACTGGCGAAAAGAAGCGGCAATATGCTGGGGTTGCTGACCGGCAACCTCGACGATCCGTTTTTCTCGCGCCTGGCGCGGGGCGTGGAAGACATCACGCGGCAGGCTGGCGTGCGTTTGATGTTGTGCAGCGGCGGGCATCAGGCCGAACTGGAAAAAAGCGGCCTCGACTTTCTCATCAATCAGGGATGCGAAGCCATTGTGGCGCACGTCACGCGCATGGGAGAAGAGGAGCTGCTGCGCTACGCCGCCCACACGCCCGCGCTGGTGCTGGTCAATCGCTACCTGCCGGCCATCGCCAATCGTTGTATTTGGCTCGACAATGCCAAGGCGGCACAGGCGGCGACCGAGCTACTCATTCGCCAGGGGCATCGGAGAATCGCCTGCGTGACGACGGATTTGCCGATCGACGACCGCGCACAGCGGTTAGCGGGTTACCGCAAGGCCATGGCCGCCGCTGGTATTGAGGTGCCCGGAGCCTGGATCATCAGCGTGCCCTTCAACGAGAAAGGGGGCGAGTTAGCGGCCGAGCGCGTGCTGGCCAGCGACCCACGCTTCACCGCCGCAGTGACGTTCAACGACGTGATGGCCGCCGGCATGATGCGCACCTGCCATCAACGGCACATTCAGTTGCCCGATGCGCTGTCGATCGTTGGCTTTGACGACATTGCCCTGGCGAAATATCTCCACCCTTCGCTGACCACTGTGCATTACCCCATCGAGAAAATGGCCCGACGCGCCGCGCGCCTCGCGCTGCAGATCCACAGCGGCAGCGACGTCGCGCCGCAGAACAACCGCTTTTCGGCCGAGCTTATCCTGCGAGACTCTGTCACCGATGGCGAGCCGCATGAGCAAAGCAAGCGCGGCGAATGAGAGACAAGTCACACAACGTGAGCGCATGAAACCGATTACATGGCCGGTTGCCTGCGCTCACATCCTCCGATTATCGAAGCCATTACGCTGTTGCAGTACCCCATCTTCAACAGGAGCCGTATATGGATAATAGGAAAACGCTCAACCTTGGGTTGGCGACGCTGCCGATTGTGGCCATGCTGTTGCTGCTCATCATCGGCTATGGCCAGTTTGGCCTGCGCATTGAACCGCTTCTGCTGGTTTCCGCCGCCATCACCGCCGCGCTGGCCTGGTGGCAAGGTTACCGCTGGGACGACATCATCGAGGCCATCGTGGCCAAGCTGGCGAAGGCCATGCCGGTGATCATGATCCTGATCTGCGTAGGTGGCCTGATCGGCACCTGGATGATCAGCGGTACAATCCCTTACATGGTGTATTGGGGGCTGAAGCTGATCAGTCCGCAATATATTCTGATTGCCGCGTTCTTCATCACCAGCGTGATCTCGGTGTGCACCGGCACCTCGTGGGGGGCAGCCGGCACCGTGGGCGTGGCGCTGATGGGCGTGGCCGCCGGTTTAGACGTGCCACTGGCCGCCGCGGCTGGGGCGGTGGTGTCCGGCGCCTACTTCGGCGACAAAATTTCGCCGTTGTCCGATTCGACGAATTTCGCGGCTATCGTTGCGGATACCGATCTCTACAGCCATATCCAGCATCTGATGTACACGACGTTGCCGAGCTTCATCCTGGCCGCCGTGGTGTACCTGATCGCCGGCCACACCGGCGCGGTGGGCAGCGTGGCAACGCCGGAAAAAGTGACCGAAATCGTCAGCGCGCTTGAGGGGCTGTACCATTTCAACCTGCTGTTGATCCTGCCACCGGTGCTGGTGCTGTGGGGCGCGGTGACCAAACGGCCGGTGATCCCTGTCATGCTGGCCGCCTGCGCGCTGGCGATCGCCATCGGCGTCGCGCTGCAGGGTTTTAGCCTGCAACAGGGGCTGAATGCGTTGATGGACGGCTTCAATCTGTCGATGTTCGCCAGCCAGGGCCATCACGTCGAAGGGATCGTCGCCGATGTGCCGCGCCTGCTGAACCGCGGCGGCATGTTCTCGATGATGAGTACGATCCTGCTGGTGTTCTGCGCCTTTTCCTTCGCCGGCGCCCTGACGCTGACCGGCGTCCTGACGGTGATCATCAGCCGGCTGCTGCACGTGGTGCACACCACCGGCCAACTGATCGCCGCCACCGTTGCCACCACGATCCTGGTGACCGGCGCGACCAGCGACGGCAAGCTGGCGCTGCTGATCCCAGCGGAGCTGTTCAAAGGGGCCTATCGGCGCATGGGGCTGGACAACAAAAACCTGTCGCGCACCGTCGAGGATGCGGGCACCGTTATCGAGCCGCTGATCCCGTGGACGGCCGCCGGTATTTACATGGCGACCACGCTGGGGGTCAGCACGCTCGATCTGCTGCCGTGGGCGATCCAATGTTATGCCGCGGTGGTGTTCGCCCTGATTTATGGGTTCACCGGCTTCGGTATCGCCAAACTTCAACCTCAGAACGATTTGCAGCGTAAGGAAGCCTGACATGACGAGTCATTTCAACGCCATCATCGATCGCCACAACACCAGCTCCGTGAAGTGGGACTTCATCGACCGCTATCTGCAACTGGATGGCAGCGAACTGTTGCCGATGTGGGTGTCCGATTTCGATTTTCCATGTCCGCCAGAGGTGCAACAGGCGCTGCATCAGCGGGTGGACCACGGGGTCTTTGGCTACAGCGAACGTGACGACGCCTACTATCAGGCGGCGATCGACTGGTTCGCCAAACGGCACGACTTGCCGCTGCGGCGTGAGTGGTTTACGTCGATTGAGGGGGTGGTGCCCGGATTGGCGATGCTGATCCAACTGCTCAGCAAGCCGGGGGACGGTGTGGTGGTGCAGGGGCCGTATTATGGCTCGTTCGCCAAGATAGTCACCATGAATGGCAGAGAGGTGCTTGAGAATCCTCTGTTGAAAACTCCGCAGGGATATCGGATCGATTTCGACCAGTTGGCTGCCTGTCTGGCACAGCGTAAACCGCCGCTGTTGTTGCTGTGCAATCCGCACAATCCGACAGGCCGTTGCTGGCGCCGCGATGAACTGGAGCGGCTCATGGCGCTTTGCCATACCCATGACGTTACGGTGATCTCCGATGAGATCTGGGCCGATCTGCTGCTGCCCGGCGAGACGTTTACGTCGGTGTTGCATCTGGACAAGAAATATCGCGAGCGAGCGATTGCGGCGACGTCCGCCAGCAAAACGTTCGGCCTTTCCTCGCTGCGCATTTCGAATTTCCTGATCCCCAACGCTCGGCTTCGGCAGGCGTTTGTCGATCGGCTGAATGCCCACGGGCTAGATGTGTTCAACGCGCTATCGATGACGGCGGCGACCGCGGCCTATCAACGGGGTGCGGTCTGGCTTGATGAGCTGCTCGGCTACCTGGCGGAGAATCGGCGTTGGTTTGAACGGGCGCTGGCGGCCGCCGCGCCCTGGTGCACGATGACCCAGGCAGAAGGGACCTATCTCGCCTGGCTGGATTGCCGTGCACTGGGTTTGAGCGATGCTGACTTACAGCAGGCGCTGGTGGCGGTGGCAAAGCTGGCTCCGTCGATGGGCAGCGGTTTCGGCCCGCAGGGGAGCGGTTTTATCCGCATCAACCTGGGGTGCCCGCGCCGGTATCTCGAGCGTGCCGTCGATGGGTTGGCACGCCTGAAATAACCGCGCAACGGACCCTCAATAGTGCGGCGGAGGGGTTTCTTCCGATTGCGAGGCGATCATTGAGGTTTGGGTCGAGCGCAGCTTGTCGGTCAACATGCGCAGGTGTTCGCGCATCTTCAGCATTTCCATTTGATGCTGGGTAACGGTCTGGTTGAGCTCTTCGATGGTGAGCTCTTGGAAAGCCTGACGGCTCTCCAGTTCTTCAAGCCGCTGTAGCAGGCGTTGAATGTCGGTGTTGTGCATGAGGCTACCTCTGACGCGATAAAATCCTGATTCGGCGCTATGGTAACAGCTGGCGCCGGGTTTGCTCGCGCTATTTCTTCAGACGGCGCGCAACGTTGCGATCGGCAGTGTAAAGTGCTGAAAAGTTGCGCGCCCGATACGCTGTTTTTTGCTAACCTCGCCGAATATTCTGCAAGAAAAATCTGATTTATCATGCGAGTAGCACTCAGGGGGAAACTTCTCGGCAAAGTGGGAGTCACACTTTGACTCGATTGGTTACCTGTGCGACTGTTTTGTTTTGTTTCAGGCAGCTATAGTAGCCCGGTTATCTTACCTAATGATTGTTTGGGGCATTGCTTCAGACACTGGAGAAATGGATGAAATCTTTGTTTAAAGTCACGCTTCTGGCAACCACCATGGCTTTTGCTCTGAATGCGACCCAGGTCATGGCAGCCGATGCCGCCAAACCGGCAGAAGCCGCTAAACCAGCGGACGCGGCAGCAGCGCCAAGCACCGGCAAGTTCAAAAACGACGACGAGCAAGCGGCCTACGCACTGGGCGCCTCTCTCGGCCGTTACATGGACAACTCTTTGAAAGAGCAAGAGAAGCTGGGCATCAAACTGGACAAAGATCAGCTGATCGCCGGCGTTCAGGACGCGTTCGCCAACAAGAGCAAGCTGAACGATGCCGACATCGAGAAGACCCTGCAGGGCTTCGAAGCGCGCGTGAAGGCTTCCGCTCAGGCGAAGATGGAGCAGGACGCCAAGGACAACGAAACCAAAGGCGCCAAGTATCGCGACAGCTTCGCTAAAGAAAAAGGCGTGAAGAAAACCGAATCCGGCCTGCTGTATCAGGTAGAGAAACCGGGCGCGGGTGAAGCGCCGAAAGACAGCGACACCGTGGTGGTGAACTACAAAGGCACCCTGACAGACGGCACCGAGTTTGATAACTCCTATACCCGCGGCGAGCCGCTGTCGTTCCGTCTGGACGGCGTGATCCCTGGCTGGACCGAAGGTCTGAAGCACATCAAGAAAGGCGGCAAAATCAAGCTGGTGATCCCGCCGGCCTTGGCCTACGGCAAAACCGGCGTTCCGGGCATCCCGGCTAACTCCACGCTGGTCTTCGACGTTGAGCTGCTGGACGTGAAAGCGGCGCCGAAAGCCGACGCTAAAGCCGAAAAACCGGCTGACGCGAAAGCCGATACCAAAGCGAAATAATCTCGTCGCTTTGTTTGCCACCGCCGCGGATGCCCTCCGCGGCGGTTTTCATTTTGGCCGCCGCCACCTCTCTCGCCATTGAACGCTTGACGCCTGCCGGGCATCGGGCTTAACGTCAATACCACGCGCAAACGCAAGGACTTTGCTCCGGCCGCTTTGCTAGACTAATAATTCTGACTTATCAGTCATGCGTCTGCCCCTTAGGGCGTGTACCTAAAATTGTTCCCGGCCGCCTCGCCCGCGGATGTCATCGTGCCGTTTTATGCGGCTCTCAGCCAGCCGCGCGGCGGCATGCCGACGACGGCAGCGATCCGGTCCGAGCGGTTTTAGCTGCGCCCCCTGGCACAGGCGATCTATGAGGGTGGTATCTTCGATGTCGAATTCGCTTTTATCCAGCGAAGCCAGCGAACTTGATTTGCTGAATGAACGTCCGTTTACTCAAACGGATCATGAAATCCTGAAATCCTATGAAGCGGTGGTCGACGGGCTGGCGATGTTGATCGGCGGCCACTGCGAAATCGTATTGCACGCGCTGGAAGACCTGAACAGCTCGGCGGTGCGCATCGCCAACGGGGAACACACCGGGCGCAAAATCGGCTCGCCGATCACCGACCTGGCGCTGCGCATGTTGCACGACATGGCCGGCGACGACAGCAGCGTGTCGAAAGCCTACTTTACCCGCGCCAAGAGCGGCGTGTTGATGAAATCGGTGACCATTGCCATTCGCAATCGCGAGCAGCGGGTGATCGGCTTGCTGTGCATCAACATGAACCTCGACGTGCCGTTCTCGCAGATCATGCAGACTTTTATGCCGCCGGCCACGCAGGACGTGCCGTCGTCGGTGAATTTCGCCTCTTCCGTCGACGATCTGGTGGCGCAGACGCTGGAGTTCACCATCGAAGAGGTGAACGCCGACCGCTCGGTGTCCAATAACGCCAAGAATCGCCAGGTGGTGCTCAACCTCTATGAGAAAGGCATCTTCGATATCAAGGATGCGATCAATCAGGTGGCGGATCGCCTGAATATCTCCAAACACACCGTGTATCTGTACATCCGCCAGTTCAAGAGTGGCGATCTGTTGGGAAGCGACCGTTGATGCTCGATTATTGTCTGTTGGTCACCGGCCCGGCTTACGGCACGCAGCAGGCCAGCAGCGCCTATCAGTTCGCTCAGGCTTTGCTGGCGAAAGGGCACCGGCTTTCCAGCGTTTTTTTCTACCGTGAAGGGGTGTTGAACGCCAACCAGCTGACCGCGCCGGCCAGCGACGAATTCGACCTGGTGCGCGGCTGGACGCAGCTGGCGCAGCAACACGGCGTGGCGCTCAACGTCTGCGTTGCTGCCGCGCTGCGCCGTGGCGTCACCGACGAGCAGGAGGCGGCGCAACAGGGGCTGGCAAGCGCCAACCTGCAGCCCGGCTTTACCCTGAGCGGGCTGGGTTCCCTGGCCGAAGCGTCGCTGAGTTGCGACCGTCTGGTGCAGTTCTGAGGATATGATGAAACGAGTCGCTTTTGTTTTCACCCACGGGCCGCACGGCGGTGCCGGCGGCAGGGAAGGGCTGGATGCGCTGCTTGCCACATCGGCGCTCAGTGAGGATTTGGGGGTGTTTTTTGTCGGCGATGGCGTACTGCAGCTGTTGCCGGGCCAGCAACCGGAAAAAATCTTGGCGCGCAATTACATCGCCACCTTCGGCGTGCTGCCGTTGTATGACGTGGAGCGCTGCTATCTATGCCAGGCTTCGCTGCAGGAGCGTGGGCTGAGTCAGGTGACCGATTGGGTGCTGGATGCCGAGGTGCTGGCGCCGGATGAATTGCGCCGCCAATTGGCCGGTTACGACGCCGTGATGACGTTTTAGGATCTTCTGATGCTGTATACCCTGAGCCATTCGCCAAACCAATGTGACTTACCTGCGCTGCTGCGCCTGGCGGCGGAGGGCGACGCGCTGTTGCTGCTACAGGACGGTGTGCTTGCAGGCCTTGCCGGCAGCGCTCATCTTGAATTGCTGCTCGCCGCCCCCATATCCCTTTATGCGCTGCAGGATGACCTGGAAGCCCGGGGATTGGTTGGTCATTTTTCGCACAAAATCACTGTCATCGGCTATAATCACTTCGTTGAATTAACCGAACAACACCGCAGCCAAATGGCCTGGTAATGAGAGTGATGTTGTATATTTCTTGACACCCATACTGGTCAGCCCTAAAATTCTGCGTCCTCGTACTCTGCCAATAGTGCATACGAGGGGATTTATCACATGTTTACGAAGCTAGTACGAAGCAAAAACCAGGAGCTTTTTTAATGGCAACAATTAACCAGCTGGTTCGCAAACCACGCTCTGTGAAGGCTGCTAAAAGCAACGTTCCAGCGCTGGAAGCCTGCCCGCAGAAACGTGGCGTATGCACCCGCGTATATACCACTACCCCGAAAAAACCAAACTCCGCACTGCGTAAAGTTTGCCGTGTGCGTTTGACCAACGGTTTCGAAGTGACTTCCTACATCGGTGGCGAAGGCCACAACCTGCAGGAACACTCCGTAATCCTGATCCGTGGCGGTCGTGTAAAAGACCTGCCAGGTGTGCGTTACCACACCGTCCGTGGTGCACTTGACTGCTCCGGTGTTAAAGACCGTAAGCAAGCTCGTTCCAAGTACGGCGTGAAGAAGCCAAAGGCTTAATGGTTCTCCGTTAAGTAAGGCCAAACGTTTTAACTTTAATGTCAAAATAAACTCGTAGAGTTTTGGACAATCCTGAATTAACAACGGAGTATTTCCATGCCACGTCGTCGCGTAATCGGCCAACGTAAAATCCTGCCAGATCCTAAGTTCGGATCTGAGCTGCTGGCCAAATTTGTAAATATCCTGATGGTAGACGGTAAAAAATCTACTGCAGAAGCAATCGTCTATACCGCGCTGGAGACCCTGGCTCAGCGTTCTGGTAAAGATCACCTGGAAGCTTTCGAAGTCGCTCTCGACAACGTTCGCCCGACTGTAGAAGTTAAGTCGCGTCGCGTTGGCGGTTCTACTTATCAGGTACCAGTTGAAGTCCGCCCGGTTCGTCGTAATGCTCTGGCAATGCGTTGGATCGTTGATGCTGCACGTAAACGCGGTGATAAATCCATGGCTCTGCGCCTGGCGAACGAGCTGTCTGACGCAGCAGAGAACAAAGGTTCTGCTGTTAAGAAGCGTGAAGACGTTCACCGTATGGCCGAAGCCAACAAGGCGTTCGCCCACTACCGCTGGTAATCACCTGGCTGTAGTCATGCTAACCAAGCGGGCGCGTCAAATCGGCCCGCTTGGGTTAACTGAACTTGAACGCCCTAGGAATAGAGGAATCAAATGGCTCGTACAACACCCATTGCACGCTACCGTAACATCGGTATCAGTGCTCACATCGACGCCGGTAAAACCACCACTACCGAACGTATTCTGTTCTACACCGGTGTAAACCACAAAATCGGTGAAGTTCATGACGGCGCTGCCACCATGGACTGGATGGAACAGGAGCAGGAGCGTGGTATTACCATCACTTCTGCAGCGACTACTGCTTTCTGGTCTGGTATGGCCAAGCAGTTCGAACCGCATCGCGTAAACATCATCGACACCCCAGGGCACGTTGACTTCACCATCGAAGTAGAACGTTCCATGCGTGTGCTGGATGGCGCGGTAATGGTTTACTGTGCTGTTGGTGGTGTTCAGCCACAGTCTGAAACCGTATGGCGTCAGGCTAACAAATACAAAGTGCCACGTATCGCGTTCGTTAACAAAATGGACCGTATGGGCGCTAACTTCCTGAAAGTTGTTGGCCAGATCAAATCTCGTCTGGGCGCTAACCCTGTTCCTCTGCAGCTGGCTATCGGCGCAGAAGACAAATTCACCGGCGTTATCGACCTGGTGAAAATGAAGGCGATCAACTGGAACGAAGAAGACGCAGGCGTAACCTTCGAATACGAAGACGTCCCGGCTGACATGATGGATCTGGCTGAAGAATGGCGCCAGAACCTGATCGAGTCCGCTGCGGAAGCTTCCGAAGAGCTGATGGAAAAATACCTGGGCGGCGAAGAGCTGACCGAGGAAGAAATCAAAGCAGCTCTGCGTCAGCGCGTACTGAACAACGAAATCATCCTGGTTACCTGTGGTTCTGCGTTCAAGAACAAGGGCGTGCAGGCGATGCTGGATGCGGTAATCGAATACCTGCCGGCACCAACTGACGTTCCTGCGATCAACGGTATCCTGGACGACGGTAAAGACACTCCGGCTGAGCGTCACGCAAGTGATGACGAGCCGTTCTCTGCGCTGGCGTTCAAAATCGCTACCGACCCGTTCGTAGGTAACTTGACCTTCTTCCGCGTGTACTCCGGCGTTGTTAACTCCGGCGACACCGTGCTGAACTCCGTTAAGTCTGCGCGTGAGCGTTTTGGCCGTATCGTTCAGATGCACGCCAACAAGCGTGAAGAGATCAAAGAAGTTCGCGCAGGCGACATCGCCGCTGCGATCGGTCTGAAAGACGTGACCACCGGGGACACCCTGTGTGATCCAGACTCTCCAATCATCCTGGAGCGTATGGAATTCCCTGAGCCGGTAATCTCTATCGCCGTTGAACCGAAAACCAAAGCTGACCAAGAAAAAATGGGTCTGGCTCTGGGCCGTCTGGCTAAAGAAGACCCGTCGTTCCGCGTATGGACTGACGAAGAGTCTAACCAGACCATCATCGCCGGTATGGGTGAACTGCACCTCGACATCATCGTTGACCGCATGAAGCGTGAATTCAACGTTGAAGCTAACGTGGGCAAACCTCAGGTAGCTTACCGCGAAGCGATTCGCGCGAAGATTACCGACGTTGAAGGTAAGCACGCCAAGCAGTCTGGTGGTCGCGGTCAGTACGGTCACGTTGTGATCGACATGTACCCACTGGAGCCGGGCTCTAACCCGAAAGGTTACGAGTTCGTCAACGACATCAAAGGTGGTGTAATTCCTGGCGAATACATCCCTGCCGTTGATAAAGGCATCCAGGAGCAGCTGAAGTCTGGTCCGTTGGCTGGTTACCCGGTAGTAGACATGGGTATTCGTCTGCACTTCGGTTCTTACCACGACGTTGACTCCTCTGAACTGGCGTTTAAACTGGCCGCGTCTATCGCCTTTAAAGAAGGCTTTAAGAAAGCGAAACCAGTTCTGCTTGAGCCTATCATGAAGGTTGAAGTTGAGACTCCAGAAGAGAACACCGGTGACGTTATCGGTGACTTGAGCCGTCGTCGCGGCATGCTGCGCGGTCAGGAATCTGAAGTGACTGGCGTTAAGATCCACGCTGAAGTACCGTTGTCCGAAATGTTCGGCTACGCAACTCAGCTGCGTTCTCTGACTAAAGGTCGCGCATCATACACCATGGAATTCCTGAAGTATGATGATGCACCGAACAACGTCGCTCAGGCCGTAATCGAAGCCCGTGGCAAATAAGCCGCAGGGTTAAAACCAAAGTCCCGTGCTCTCTCCAGAAGGGGAGAGCGCTATAGTAAGGAATATAGCCGTGTCTAAAGAAAAATTTGAACGTACAAAACCGCACGTTAACGTTGGTACTATCGGCCACGTTGACCACGGTAAAACTACCCTGACTGCAGCGATCACCACCGTTCTGGCTAAAACCTACGGCGGTTCTGCACGTGCTTTCGACCAGATCGATAACGCGCCAGAAGAAAAAGCTCGTGGTATCACCATCAACACCTCTCACGTTGAGTATGACACCCCGACTCGTCACTACGCGCACGTTGACTGCCCAGGGCACGCCGACTACGTGAAAAACATGATCACCGGTGCTGCTCAGATGGACGGCGCGATCCTGGTAGTAGCTGCGACTGACGGCCCAATGCCTCAGACTCGTGAGCACATCCTGCTGGGTCGTCAGGTTGGCGTTCCTTTCATCATCGTATTCATGAACAAATGCGACATGGTTGATGATGAAGAGCTGCTGGAACTGGTAGAAATGGAAGTTCGCGAACTGCTGTCCGCGTACGACTTCCCAGGCGATGACCTGCCAGTGATCCGCGGTTCCGCGCTGAAAGCGCTGGAAGGCGAAGCTGAGTGGGAAGCGAAAATCATCGAACTGGCCGAAGCCCTGGACAGCTACATCCCAGAGCCAGAGCGTGCTATCGACAAGCCGTTCCTGCTGCCAATCGAAGACGTATTCTCCATCTCCGGTCGTGGTACCGTTGTTACCGGTCGTGTTGAGCGCGGTATCATCAAAGTTGGCGAAGAAGTTGAAATCGTTGGTATCAAAGACACCGTTAAGTCTACCTGTACTGGCGTTGAAATGTTCCGCAAACTGCTGGACGAAGGCCGTGCTGGTGAGAACGTAGGTGTTCTGCTGCGTGGTATCAAACGTGAAGAAATCGAACGTGGTCAGGTACTGGCTAAACCAGGCTCCATCAAGCCGCACACCCAGTTCGAATCTGAAGTGTACATCCTGAGCAAAGATGAAGGTGGTCGTCACACGCCATTCTTCAAAGGCTACCGTCCACAGTTCTACTTCCGTACTACTGACGTGACCGGTACCATCGAACTGCCAGAAGGCGTAGAGATGGTAATGCCAGGCGACAACGTGAACATGGTTGTAACCCTGATTCACCCAATCGCGATGGACGACGGTCTGCGTTTCGCAATCCGTGAAGGCGGCCGTACTGTAGGCGCTGGTGTTGTTGCTAAAGTTATCGCTTAATCGCGAATAATTTTTCGACACAAAAAAGGGGCACTTCGGTGCCCTTTTTTTATGCAATTTGCTCAAATCTTAATTGAAATAAAAACCATTCCTATTTAGACTCAATGCATTGGTTAAGAAGTGAGTCTCTCTATGTATGTATGTCTGTGTAATGCGGTGACTGACAAAGCGATCCGTAATGCGGTGCGTCAGCACAATCCCCATACCATGAAGCAGCTGCGTGAACTTGTGCCGATTGGTACCGATTGTGGAAAGTGCATTCGTCAGGCAAGACAGATTATGGTGGAGGAACGCGGAACTATCATCCCAATGCATGAAGTTGCCTAACAAAGGGTAAGGTTATTTTTGACTCTTGGCTTACAGGTTCTACACTTTTAGAACTGGCCAGGAGGAGTTACCTATGAAAGGCGATAAAAAGATCATTGCTCACCTCAACAAGCTGCTCGGCAACGAGCTGGTTGCCATCAATCAATATTTCCTGCACGCCCGCATGTTCAAGAATTGGGGCTTAATGCGCCTCAACGACAAGGAATACCATGAGTCGATCGACGAAATGAAACATGCCGATCGCTACATCGAGCGTATCCTGTTCCTGGAAGGGCTTCCTAACCTGCAAGATCTCGGCAAGCTGAACATCGGCGAAGATATTGAAGAGATGCTGCGTTCCGATCTGGCTCTGGAGCTGGCTGGTGCCAAGAACCTGCGTGAAGGTATCGCCTATGCCGATTCTATTCACGATTATGTCAGCCGCGATTTGATGATCGATATCCTGGCCGATGAAGAAGAGCATATCGACTGGCTGGAAACCGAGCTGGACCTCATCGCTCGCCTCGGTATTCAAAACTATGCCCAGGCCCAGATTTTGGAGCGCAAAGAGTAAAGCCTTGAGCCTATTCGCCATTGCCTCTCCTGCCGGCGGCCGTTTTCACGGCGGGGCAGGGGAGAGCTCAACCCACCCTAAGCATAATTCATTCCCTGCTCACCGTGCTAACCCGCAAACTGACACTGAACGCGCAAAAATGACGATTTCCTGAGCATATTTCCAACTGCGGCTTGCTTCCTGGGCCATTTTGCGTATAATGCGCGGGCTTACCTAATCTTGGTAAGCCTGATTTTAGCGAATCAGTCGATTGGCAGGCCTTTTTTGCCTTTCGAACAATACTCCCGATATGGGGGTTATATGTTGACGATTACACTCCCCCATCAATCGAAATGGGTGTGAGGAGTAATTATTTACGTTTATAAATAATTGGAGCTCTGGTCTCATGCAGAACCAAAGAATCCGTATCCGCCTGAAAGCGTTTGATCATCGTCTGATCGATCAATCAACCGCGGAAATCGTCGAGACTGCAAAGCGCACTGGTGCGCAAGTCCGTGGTCCGATCCCGCTGCCAACTCGCAAAGAGCGCTTTACCGTTCTGATCTCTCCGCACGTCAACAAAGACGCGCGCGATCAGTACGAGATTCGCACTCACAAGCGTCTGGTTGACATCGTTGAGCCAACCGAGAAAACCGTTGATGCTCTGATGCGTCTGGATCTGGCTGCCGGTGTAGACGTGCAGATCAGCCTGGGTTAATCAGGTCATTGAGCGATTGAGAGGTTGAAACAATGATTGGTTTAGTCGGTAAAAAAGTGGGTATGACCCGTATCTTCACTGAAGATGGCGTTTCTATCCCAGTAACCGTAATTGAAATTGAAGCGAACCGCGTGACTCAGGTTAAAAGCCTGGACACCGACGGTTACCGTGCCGTTCAGGTTACCACTGGTAGCAAAAAAGCTAACCGTGTAACCAAGCCGGAAGCGGGCCATTTCGCTAAAGCTGGCGTTGAAGCTGGCCGTGGTCTGTGGGAATTCGGCCTTGAAGAAGGTCAAGAGTTCGCTGCAGGTCAGGAAATTAGCGTAGAAATCTTCGCTGACGTTAAAAAAGTCGATGTTACCGGTACTTCTAAAGGTAAAGGTTTTGCTGGCACTGTTAAGCGCTGGAACTTCCGTACCCAAGACGCTACCCACGGTAACTCCTTGTCTCACCGCGTTCCGGGTTCTATCGGTCAGAACCAGACTCCGGGCAAAGTGTTCAAAGGCAAGAAAATGGCTGGCCACCTGGGTGATGAGCGCGTAACCGTTCAGAGCCTGGACGTAGTACGTGTTGACGCTGAGCGCAACCTGCTGCTGGTTAAGGGTGCTGTACCGGGCGCAACCGGTGGCAACCTGATCGTTAAACCAGCTGTGAAGGCGTAAGGGGATAGCAATGGAATTAGTATTGAAAGACGCGCAAAGCGCGCTGACTGTTTCCGAAACTACCTTCGGTCGTGATTTCAACGAAGCGCTGGTACACCAGGTTGTTGTTGCTTATGCAGCAGGTGCCCGTCAAGGTACCCGTGCTCAGAAGACCCGTGCTGAAGTAACTGGTTCCGGCAAAAAGCCATGGCGTCAGAAAGGCACCGGCCGTGCGCGTTCAGGTTCTGTAAAGAGCCCGATCTGGCGTTCAGGCGGCGTGACCTTTGCTGCTAAGCCACAGGACCACAGTCAGAAAGTAAACAAAAAGATGTACCGCGGCGCGCTGAAAAGCATCCTGTCCGAGCTGGTACGTCAAGATCGTCTGATCGTTGTCGAGAAGTTCTCTGTAGAAGCGCCTAAAACTAAGCTGCTGGCACAGAAACTGAAAGATATGGCTCTGGAAGACGTGCTGATCGTGACCGGTGAACTGGATGAGAATCTGTTCCTGGCAGCTCGCAACCTGTACAAGGTTGACGTGCGCGATGTAGCAGGTATCGATCCGGTTAGCCTGATCGCCTTCGACAAAGTGGTTATGACTGCTGATGCTGTGAAGCAAGTTGAGGAGATGCTGGCATGATCCGTGAAGAACGTTTGCTGAAAGTGCTGCGTGCACCGCACGTATCTGAAAAAGCATCCGCTGCGATGGAAAAAAGCAACACCATCGTTCTCAAAGTTGCCAAAGACGCGACCAAAGCAGAAATCAAAGCTGCAGTGCAGAAACTGTTTGAAGTCGAAGTCGAAGACGTGAACACCCTGGTAGTTAAAGGGAAAGTGAAGCGTCACGGTCAGCGTGTTGGTCGTCGTAGCGACTGGAAAAAAGCTTACGTCACCCTGAAAGAAGGCCAGAATCTGGACTTCATCGGCGGCGCAGAGTAAGTCGGAGGAGTAAGAACAATGGCAATTGTTAAATGTAAACCTACATCTCCGGGTCGTCGCCACGTTGTTAAAGTGGTTAACCCTGAGCTGCACAAGGGTAAACCTTATGCCCCGCTGCTGGAAAAACTGAGCAAAAGCGGTGGTCGTAACAACAATGGCCGTATCACCACCCGTCATATCGGTGGTGGCCACAAGCAACATTATCGTCTGGTTGACTTCAAGCGCAACAAAGACGGTATCCCTGCTGTGGTTGAGCGTCTGGAGTACGATCCGAACCGTTCCGCGAACATCGCGCTGGTTCTGTACAAAGACGGCGAACGCCGTTACATCCTGGCGCCGAAAGGCCTGAAAGCTGGTGACCAGATTCAATCTGGCGTTGATGCTGCAATCAAAGCGGGCAACACCCTGCCGATGCGCAACATTCCAGTTGGTTCAACGGTTCACAACGTAGAAATGAAACCAGGTAAAGGCGGCCAGATGGCTCGCTCCGCTGGTGCCTACGTTCAGATCGTTGCTCGTGATGGTTCCTACGTAACTCTGCGTCTGCGCTCTGGCGAAATGCGTAAAGTTCCAGCTGATTGCCGCGCCACCCTGGGTGAAGTCGGTAACGCTGAACACATGCTTCGCGTTCTGGGTAAAGCAGGTGCTGCACGTTGGCGTGGTGTTCGTCCTACCGTTCGCGGTACGGCGATGAACCCGGTAGATCACCCGCACGGTGGTGGTGAAGGTCGTAACTTTGGTAAGCACCCGGTAACTCCGTGGGGCGTTCAGACCAAAGGTAAGAAGACCCGTAGCAACAAGCGTACTGATAAGTTCATCGTACGTCGCCGTAGCAAAAAATAATTAGAGGATAAGCCATGCCACGTTCTCTCAAGAAAGGTCCTTTTATTGACCTGCACTTGCTGAAGAAGGTAGAGAAAGCGGTGGAAAGCGGTGACAAGAAGCCTTTGCGCACTTGGTCCCGTCGTTCAACGATCTTTCCTAACATGATCGGTTTGACCATCGCTGTCCATAATGGTCGTCAGCACGTACCAGTGTTCGTTTCCGATGAAATGGTCGGTCACAAACTGGGTGAATTCGCGCCGACTCGTACTTATCGCGGCCATGCGGCTGATAAAAAAGCTAAAAAGCGCTAAGGTAGGAGGAAGAGATGGAAACTATCGCTAAACATCGCCACGCTCGTTCTTCTGCTCAGAAGGTTCGCCTTGTTGCTGACCTGATTCGCGGTAAGAAAGTGTCGCAAGCTCTGGAAACTCTGACCTACACCAACAAGAAAGCTGCTGGTCTGGTTAAGAAAGTGCTGGAGTCTGCCATTGCTAACGCAGAACACAACGATGGCGCTGACATCGATGATCTGAAAGTTACGAAAATCTTCGTAGACGAAGGCCCAAGCATGAAGCGCATTATGCCGCGTGCGAAAGGTCGTGCAGATCGCATCCTGAAGCGCACCAGCCACATTACTGTGGTTGTGTCCGATCGCTGAGACTCTGGAGACTAGCAATGGGTCAGAAAGTACATCCTAATGGTATTCGCCTGGGTATTGTCAAACCTTGGAACTCTACTTGGTATGCGAATACCAAAGAATTCGCTGACAACCTGGACAGCGACTTTAAAGTTCGTCAATTCCTGACTAAGGAACTGTCGAAAGCTTCCGTTTCTCGCATCGTTATCGAGCGTCCTGCGAAGAGCATCCGTGTGACCATTCACACTGCTCGCCCAGGCATCGTTATCGGCAAGAAAGGTGAAGACGTCGAAAAACTGCGCAAGGTCGTAGCGGACATCGCTGGCGTTCCTGCACAGATCAACATCGCCGAAGTCCGTAAACCGGAACTCGACGCTAAATTGGTTGCTGACAGCATCACTTCTCAGCTGGAACGTCGCGTTATGTTCCGTCGTGCTATGAAGCGTGCAGTACAGAACGCAATGCGTCTTGGCGCTAAAGGTATCAAAGTTGAAGTAAGCGGCCGTCTTGGCGGCGCTGAAATCGCACGTACCGAATGGTACCGCGAAGGTCGTGTTCCATTGCACACTCTGCGTGCGGACATCGACTACAACACATCTGAAGCGCACACCACTTATGGTGTAATCGGCGTTAAGGTATGGATCTTCAAAGGTGAGATCCTGGGTGGTATGGCTGCAGTTGAACAACCGGAACCGGCTGCTCAACCTAAAAAGCAGCAGCGTAAAGGCCGCAAGTAAGGAGAGTCGCTGATGTTACAACCAAAGCGTACAAAATTCCGTAAGGTGCACAAGGGCCGCAACCGTGGTCTGGCGCAAGGTACGGATGTTAGCTTCGGCACTTTCGGTCTGAAAGCTGTTGGCCGTGGCCGTCTGACTGCTCGTCAAATCGAAGCAGCTCGTCGTGCAATGACTCGTGCAGTTAAGCGTCAAGGCAAGATCTGGATCCGTGTATTCCCGGACAAACCGATCACCGAGAAGCCGCTGGAAGTGCGTATGGGTAAAGGTAAGGGTAACGTGGAGTATTGGGTTGCCCTGATCCAGCCTGGTAAGGTCCTGTACGAAATGGACGGCGTGCCAGAAGAGGTTGCCCGCGAGGCATTCAAACTGGCAGCAGCGAAACTGCCGATCAAAACCACCTTTGTAACTAAGACGGTGATGTAATGAAAGCACAAGAGCTGCGTGAAAAAAGCGTTGAAGAGCTGAATGCCGAGCTGCTCAACCTGCTGCGTGAGCAATTCAACTTGCGCATGCAGGCGGCCAGTGGCCAGCTGCAACAAACTCACCTGTTGAAACAAGTGCGTCGTGACGTCGCACGCGTTAAGACTTTACTGACTCAAAAGGCGGGTGTGTAAATGACTGAAGTTATCCGTACCCTGCAGGGTCGTGTTGTTAGCGATAAAATGGAGAAATCCATCGTTGTTGCTATCGAACGTACTGTGAAGCACCCGATCTACGGGAAATTCATCAAACGTACGACCAAGCTGCACGTACATGACGAGAACAACGAATGTGGTACCGGCGACGTGGTGGAAATCCGCGAATGCCGCCCACTGTCCAAGACTAAGTCCTGGACGTTGGTTCGCGTTGTAGAGAAAGCGATTCTGTAATAGAGTAGCTGGCTCTCACTTAATAAACGGCTCAGAAAATGAGCCGTTTATTTTTTCTACCCATACCAAGTAAGCGGTGTTATAATGCTGCGCCCTCGGTTATGGGGCTTTTCAACGGCCTAATTTTTACTTGGGTCTTTAAAGTAGTAGTTGACATTAGCGGAGCACTAAAATGATCCAAGAACAGACTATGCTGAACGTCGCCGACAACTCCGGTGCACGTCGCGTAATGTGTATCAAGGTTCTAGGTGGCTCGCACCGTCGCTACGCAGGCGTCGGCGACATCATCAAAATTACCATCAAGGAAGCAATTCCTCGCGGTAAGGTGAAGAAAGGCGATGTTCTGAAGGCGGTAGTGGTGCGCACCAAGAAGGGTGTACGTCGCCCGGACGGTTCTGTCATTCGCTTCGATGGCAATGCATGCGTTATTTTGAACAATAACAGCGAGCAGCCTATCGGTACGCGTATTTTTGGGCCGGTAACTCGTGAACTGCGTAATGAGAAGTTCATGAAAATTATCTCTCTGGCACCAGAAGTACTCTAAGGAGCGAACATGGCAGCGAAGATCCGTCGTGATGACGAAGTTATCGTGATTACCGGGAAAGACAAAGGTAAGCGCGGTAAAGTAAAAAATGTCCTGTCTGCTGGCAAGGTCATTGTTGAAGGCATCAACCTGGTTAAGAAACACCAGAAGCCGGTTCCGGCTCTGAACCAACCAGGCGGCATTGTTGAAAAAGAAGCTGCAATTCAGGTTTCTAACATTGCTATCTTCAACGCGGCTACCGGCAAGGCTGACCGTGTAGGCTTTAGATTCGAAGACGGCAAAAAAGTCCGTTTCTTCAAGTCTAACAGCGAAACTATCAAGTAATTTGGAGTAATACGATGGCGAAACTGCATGATTACTACAAAGACGAGGTAGTCAAACAACTGATGTCTCAGTTTGATTACAACTCTGTCATGCAAGTCCCTCGGGTCGAGAAGATCACCCTGAACATGGGTGTTGGTGAAGCGATTGCTGACAAGAAACTGCTGGATAACGCCGCAGCGGACCTGGCAGCTATCTCCGGTCAAAAACCGTTGATCACCAAAGCCCGCAAATCTGTTGCAGGCTTCAAAATCCGTCAGGGCTATCCGATCGGCTGTAAAGTAACTCTGCGTGGCGAACGCATGTGGGAGTTCTTTGAGCGTCTGATCTCCATTGCTGTTCCACGAATCCGTGACTTCCGTGGCCTGTCCGCCAAGTCATTCGATGGCCGTGGCAACTACAGCATGGGCGTGCGTGAGCAAATCATCTTCCCAGAAATCGACTACGACAAAGTCGATCGCGTTCGTGGTTTGGATATTACCATTACCACTACTGCGAAATCTGATGATGAAGGCCGCGCGCTGCTGGCTGCTTTTAACTTCCCGTTCCGCAAGTAAGGCAGGGTTACTGATGGCTAAGCAATCAATGAAAGCACGCGAAGTCAAGCGCGTGAAATTAGCTGACAAGTTCTTTGCAAAACGCGCTGAACTGAAAGCTATTATCTCTGATGTGAACGCATCCGATGAAGATCGTTGGAATGCCGTTCTCAAGCTGCAAACTCTGCCGCGTGATTCCAGCCCGTCTCGTCAGCGTAAACGCTGCCGCCAAACTGGCCGTCCACATGGTTATGTGGGCAAATTCGGGTTGAGCCGTATTAAGCTTCGTGAAGCCGCTATGCGCGGTGAAGTACCAGGCTTGAAAAAGGCTAGCTGGTAATTACCAATTGAATCACGGGAGTAAAGACAGATGAGCATGCAAGATCCGATCGCGGATATGCTGACCCGTATCCGTAACGGTCAAGCCGCGAACAAAGTTGCGGTCACCATGCCTTCCTCCAAGCTGAAAGTGGCAATTGCCAACGTGCTGAAGGAAGAAGGTTTTATTGAAGATTTCAAAATCGAAGGCGACGCCAAGCCTGTTCTGGAACTGGTACTGAAGTACTTCCAGGGCAAAGCTGTGGTAGAAAGCATTCAACGTATCAGCCGTCCAGGTCTGCGCATCTACAAGAAAAAAGATGAGCTGCCAAAAGTTATGGCCGGTTTGGGTATCGCTGTTGTTTCTACCTCTAAAGGTGTTATGACCGATCGTGCAGCTCGCCAGGCTGGTCTTGGTGGCGAGATTATCTGCTACGTAGCTTAATTCGGGAGGAAAGAATGTCTCGTGTTGCAAAAGCACCCGTCGTCATTCCTGCCGGCGTAGAGGTAAAACTCAACGGTCAGGTTATTTCGATTAAGGGTAAAAACGGCGAGTTGACTCGTACTATCCACGACGCCGTTGAAGTGAAGCAAGAAGCTAACGCACTGACTTTCGCTCCGCGCGAAGGTTTTGCTAACGCATGGGCTCAAGCGGGTACCACGCGCGCTCTGCTGAACGCAATGGTTGTTGGTGTTACCGAAGGCTTCACCAAAAAGCTTCAACTGGTAGGTGTTGGTTATCGTGCTGCCGTTAAAGGCAACGTGGTGAATTTGGCCCTGGGCTTCTCTCACCCTATCGATCACCAGCTGCCGGCAGGTATCACTGCTGAATGCCCAAGCCAAACTGAGATCGTGCTGAAAGGCGCTGATAAGCAGGTTATTGGCCAGGTAGCAGCAGATCTGCGCGCTTACCGTCGTCCTGAGCCTTACAAAGGCAAAGGTGTTCGTTACGCCGACGAAGTCGTGCGTACCAAAGAGGCTAAGAAGAAGTAAGGTAACACTATGGATAAGAAATCTGCTCGTATCCGTCGTGCGACCCGCGCACGCCGCAAGCTCCAAGAGCTGGGTGCAACCCGCCTGGTGGTACATCGTACCCCGCGTCATATTTACGCACAGGTGATTGCTCCAAACGGTTCTGAAGTACTGGTAGCCGCTTCTACTTTAGAAAAAGCTATCGCGGAGCAACTGAAGTATTCCGGTAACAAAGACGCAGCAGCAGCCGTAGGTAAAGCTCTGGCTGAGCGCGCGTTGGAAAAAGGGATTGCGAAAGTATCCTTTGACCGTTCCGGTTTCCAATATCATGGTCGAGTCCAGGCACTGGCAGATGCTGCCCGTGAAGCTGGCCTTCAGTTCTAAGGAAGAGGTTTAAGATGGCTCACATCGAAAAACAAGCTGGCGAACTGCAGGAAAAGCTGATCGCGGTAAACCGCGTATCTAAAACCGTAAAAGGTGGCCGTATTTTCAGCTTTACCGCACTGACTGTAGTTGGTGATGGTAACGGTCGCGTTGGTTTTGGCTACGGCAAAGCACGCGAAGTTCCAGCAGCGATCCAGAAAGCGATGGAAAAAGCCCGTCGCAACATGATGAACGTCGCGCTGAACAGCGGCACCCTGCAGCACCCTGTTAAGGGCGCTCACACGGGTTCTCGCGTGTTCATGCAGCCTGCTCATGAAGGTACCGGTATCATCGCGGGTGGTGCAATGCGCGCCGTTCTCGAAGTTGCTGGGGTGCACAACGTATTGGCTAAAGCTTATGGTTCCACCAACCCGATCAACGTGGTTCGTGCAACTATCGACGCTCTGGCGAATATGAAGTCTCCTGAAATGGTCGCTGCTAAGCGTGGTAAATCCGTTGCCGACATTCTGGGGTAATTGACCATGGCTAAGACTATTAAAGTTACACAAACTCGCAGCTCAATTGGCCGTCTGCCGAAGCATAAAGCTACTCTGCTCGGTCTGGGTCTGCGTCGTATTGGTCACACCGTAGAGCGCGAGGATACTCCTGCTGTTCGCGGTATGGTCAACCTGGTTTCCTACATGGTTAAAGTTGAGGAGTAACAGATGCGTTTAAATACTCTGTCTCCGGCTGAAGGTGCCAAGCATGCGCCTAAGCGTGTAGGTCGTGGTATTGGTTCTGGCCTGGGTAAAACCGGCGGCCGTGGTCACAAAGGTCAGAAGTCTCGTTCTGGCGGTGGCGTACGTCGTGGTTTTGAAGGTGGTCAGATGCCTCTGTACCGTCGTCTGCCGAAATTCGGCTTCACTTCACGCAAAGCGATGATCACGGCAGAAGTTCGTCTGTCTGAACTGGCTCTGGTTGAAGGCGATGTTATCGACCTGAACGCGCTGAAAGCCGCTAACGTAGTTGGTGTCCAGATCGAATTCGCGAAAGTTGTACTTTCTGGCGAAGTCGCTCGTCCGGTAACCCTGCGTGGTCTGCGTGTCACCAAAGGCGCTCGTGCTGCTATCGAGGCTGCTGGCGGTAAAATTGAGGAATAAGTAGCAGATGGCTAAGCAACCAGGATTAGATTTTCAAAGTGCTAAAGGCGGGCTCGGCGAGCTGAAGCGCAGACTTTTGTTTGTCATCGGCGCGCTGATTGTCTTCCGCATCGGCTCTTTCATTCCGATTCCTGGTATCGATGCCACTGTGCTTGCCAAATTGCTTGAGCAGCAGAGAGGCACTATCATTGAAATGTTTAACATGTTCTCTGGTGGTGCCCTCAGCCGTGCTTCTATCTTTGCTCTGGGGATCATGCCGTATATCTCGGCATCGATCATTATCCAGCTGCTGACGGTGGTTCATCCAGCGTTGGCGGAAATCAAGAAAGAAGGGGAGGCTGGCCGTCGCAAGATTAGCCAGTACACCCGTTACGGTACGCTGGTATTGGCCATATTCCAGTCGATTGGTATTGCTACCGGTCTGCCGAATATGCCTGGTATGCAGGGCCTGGTGTTAAATCCAGGCTTTGCATTCTACTTTACTGCGGTTGTGAGCCTGGTAACCGGGACAATGTTCCTGATGTGGCTGGGTGAGCAGATTACTGAGCGCGGTATCGGCAACGGTATCTCGATCATTATCTTCGCGGGTATTGTAGCGGGGCTCCCGCCGGCAGTGGCCCATACTATCGAGCAAGCGCGGCAAGGCGACCTGCACTTCCTCCTGCTGCTGTTGGTTGCAGTATTGGTGTTTGCAGTAACCTTCTTCGTTGTTTTCATCGAGCGTGGTCAACGTCGTATCGTCGTTAACTATGCGAAGCGTCAACAAGGTCGTCGTGTTTATGCAGCACAGAGTACACATTTACCGTTGAAAGTGAACATGGCGGGTGTTATCCCGGCGATTTTCGCTTCCAGCATTATTCTGTTCCCGGCCACGATTGCATCATGGTTTGGGGGCGGTACCGGTTGGAACTGGCTGACTACGATTTCGCTGTATTTGCAGCCAGGGCAACCGCTTTATGTGTTACTCTATGCGTCTGCAATCATCTTCTTCTGTTTCTTCTACACGGCGTTGGTTTTCAACCCGCGTGAGACAGCAGATAACCTGAAGAAGTCCGGTGCCTTCGTACCAGGAATTCGTCCGGGAGAGCAAACGGCGAAGTATATCGATAAAGTAATGACGCGTTTAACCCTGGTGGGCGCGATGTACATTACTTTCATCTGCCTGATCCCGGAGTTCATGCGTGATGCAATGAAAGTACCATTCTACTTTGGTGGTACCTCGCTACTGATCGTGGTTGTCGTCATCATGGACTTTATGGCTCAAGTGCAAACTCTGATGATGTCAAGTCAGTACGAGTCTGCATTGAAGAAAGCAAATCTGAAAGGCTATAACCGCTAGTCAGATTCGTTTGAGAAGTTACGGAGAGTAAAAATGAAAGTTCGTGCTTCCGTCAAGAAATTATGTCGTAACTGCAAAATCGTTAAGCGTAACGGTGTCGTTCGTGTGATTTGCAGCGCCGAGCCGAAGCATAAACAGCGTCAAGGCTGATTATCTCGCATATTTTTCTTGCAAAGTTGGGTTGAGCTGGCTAGATTAGCCAGCCAATCTTTTGTATGTCGCACTGCAACATTATTTGAGTATCCTGAAAACGGGCTTTTCAGAATGGTGTTGCTGTATAAAATAGTAGGAGTGCATAGTGGCCCGTATAGCAGGCATTAACATTCCTGATCATAAACATACCGTTATCGCCTTAACGTCGATCTTCGGTATCGGTAAAACCCGTTCACAGGCTATCTGTGCATCCACGGGTATTGCTGAAAATGTTAAGATCAGTGAGCTGTCTGAAGAGCAAATCGAAAAGCTTCGTGATGCAGTTGCCAAATACACCGTCGAGGGTGATTTGCGTCGTGAAATTACCCTGAGCATCAAGCGTCTTATGGACCTTGGTTGCTATCGTGGTTTGCGTCATCGTCGTGGTCTGCCGGTACGCGGTCAGCGCACCAAGACCAACGCTCGTACCCGTAAGGGTCCGCGCAAGCCGATCAAGAAATAATCGGGGTTATTGAATAATGGCAAAGGCACCTGTTCGTACACGTAAGCGTGTAAGAAAGCAAGTCTCTGACGGCGTGGCTCATATCCATGCTTCTTTCAACAACACCATCGTTACCATCACTGATCGTCAGGGTAATGCTTTGGGTTGGGCAACAGCCGGTGGTTCCGGTTTCCGTGGTTCTCGTAAGTCCACTCCGTTCGCAGCACAGGTTGCAGCAGAACGTTGTGCTGACGCAGTAAAAGAATACGGTATCAAGAACCTGGAAGTTATGGTTAAAGGACCTGGTCCTGGTCGTGAGTCTACTATCCGCGCTCTGAACGCGGCTGGTTTCCGCATCACTAATATTACTGATGTGACTCCGATCCCTCATAACGGTTGTCGTCCGCCGAAAAAGCGCCGCGTGTAACGCAGCTTTTAGGATTGTTGGAGAAAGAAAATGGCAAGATATTTGGGTCCTAAGCTCAAGCTGAGCCGTCGTGAGGGCACAGACCTGTTCCTTAAGTCTGGCGTTCGCGCGATCGATTCCAAGTGTAAAATTGAACAAGCACCTGGTCAGCACGGTGCGCGTAAACCGCGTCTGTCTGATTACGGTGTTCAGTTGCGTGAGAAGCAGAAAGTTCGCCGTATGTACGGCATTCTGGAGCGTCAATTCCGTAACTATTACAAAGAAGCAACCCGCCTGAAGGGCAACACCGGTGAAAACCTGTTGCAGCTGCTGGAAGGTCGTCTGGACAACGTTGTTTACCGTATGGGCTTCGGCGCTACTCGTGCAGAGTCACGTCAGCTGGTTAGCCACAAAGCAGTTATGGTAAACGGTCACGTTGTTAACATCGCTTCTTATCAGGTATCTCCGAATGACGTAGTCAGCATCCGCGAGAAAGCTAAAAAGCAGTCTCGTGTTAAAGCTTCTCTGGAGCTGGCTGAGCAGCGTGAAAAGCCGACTTGGCTGGAAGTTGATGCTGCTAAGATGGAAGGCGTGTTCAAGCGTATGCCTGAACGTACCGATCTGTCTGCGGACATTAACGAACACCTGATCGTCGAGCTTTACTCCAAGTAAAGCTTAGTACCAAAGAGAGGACACAATGCAGGGTTCTGTGACAGAGTTTCTAAAACCGCGCCTGGTAGATATCGAGCAAGTCAGTTCGACGCACGCCAAGGTGACCCTTGAGCCTTTAGAGCGTGGCTTTGGCCATACTCTTGGCAACGCACTGCGCCGTATTCTGCTTTCATCTATGCCGGGTTGCGCGGTGACCGAGGTTGAGATTGATGGTGTACTGCATGAGTACAGCACCAAAGAAGGCGTACAGGAAGATATCCTGGAGATCCTGCTCAACCTGAAAGGGCTGGCGGTGAGAGTTCAAGGCAAAGACGAAGTTATTCTTACCCTGAATAAATCTGGCATTGGCCCTGTGACCGCTGCCGACATCACCCATGATGGTGATGTCGAAATCGTCAAGCCTCAGCACGTGATTTGCCACCTGACTGATGAGAACGCGGCTATCAGCATGCGTATCAAAGTTCAGCGCGGTCGCGGTTATGTGCCGGCTTCTGCCCGAATTCATTCGGAAGAAGATGAGCGCCCAATCGGTCGTCTGTTGGTTGACGCCTGCTACAGCCCTGTAGAGCGTATCGCCTACAATGTTGAAGCTGCGCGTGTAGAACAGCGTACTGACTTGGATAAGCTGGTCATCGAGATGGAGACCAATGGCACGATCGATCCTGAAGAGGCGATCCGCCGTGCGGCCACCATTCTGGCTGAACAACTTGAAGCTTTCGTTGACCTGCGTGATGTGCGTCAGCCGGAAGTTAAAGAAGAGAAACCAGAGTTCGATCCGATCTTGCTGCGCCCTGTTGACGATCTGGAATTGACTGTCCGCTCTGCTAACTGCCTCAAGGCAGAAGCTATCCACTACATCGGTGATCTGGTACAGCGTACCGAGGTTGAGTTGCTGAAAACGCCAAACCTGGGTAAAAAATCTCTTACCGAGATTAAAGACGTGCTGGCCTCACGTGGTCTGTCTCTGGGCATGCGCCTGGAAAACTGGCCGCCGGCAAGCATTGCTGACGAGTAACCGGATCACAGGTTAAGGTTTTACTGAGAAGGATAAGGTCATGCGCCATCGTAAGAGTGGTCGTCAACTGAACCGTAACAGCAGCCATCGCCAGGCTATGTTCCGTAACATGGCCGGCTCTTTGGTTCGTCATGAGATCATCAAGACGACCCTGCCAAAAGCAAAAGAGCTGCGTCGCGTTGTTGAGCCGCTGATTACTCTTGCCAAGACCGACAGCGTAGCTAATCGTCGTCTGGCATTCGCCCGTACTCGTGATAACGAGATCGTGGCAAAACTGTTTAACGAGCTGGGCCCGCGTTTCGCGAGCCGTGCCGGTGGTTACACTCGCATTCTGAAGTGTGGCTTCCGCGCAGGCGACAACGCGCCGATGGCATACATCGAGCTGGTTGATCGTGCTGAGTCTCAAGCAGAAGTGGCAACTGCAGAGTAATCTGTAGACGCGTAAAAAAACCGGGCTTGCCCGGTTTTTTTACGTCCAAATCCAGCCAAATGTGCGCAATTCCCCCGCTGTGCTTAAGATCCTCGCCCCTATCCGCTATGCTAAGGCTTAATCATTAGGCTAACCGAGGCTGTTTGCCATGGGGTTGCTCGATCAATGGGCGGAACGTCATATCCTTGATGCCCAAGATAAAGGCGAGTTCGACAATTTGCCCGGCCAGGGACAACCATTAGCGCTGGAAGACGATAGCGCGGTGCCGGCTGAACTGCGCGCGGGTTACCGTCTGCTGAAAAATGCCGGTTACTTGCCACCGGAACTGGAAGATCGCAAAGAGGCGCTAACCGTTGCTCGCTTACTGCAAGGGATCAACAGTGAGCACCCAGACTATGTCGATCTCAGCAAGCGCATGTTGCTGTTGGAACATCGATTGCGTCAGGCTGGGATGAGCACGGATTTCTTGCATGGTGAATATCAATGCGCACTGGATGGCAAGTTCACCCGAGAGGAGCAGTAATGTTCAAGATAGGTCAGTTGGCCAAGCTTGCCGAAGTAACGCCTGATACCGTGCGTTACTATGAAAAGCAGGGCATGATGGATCACAATGTCCGCACCGAGGGCGGTTATCGACTCTACACCGAGCAGGATCTTCAACGGCTGCGCTTTATTCGCTATGCTAAGCAGTTGGGATTTACTCTGGAAACGATCGCTGAGCTGCTGTCGATCCGCGTCGATCCTGAGCATCATACCTGCCAGGAGTCAAAGTCGATCGTTGATGCGCGCCTGAGCGAAGTGGAAAGCAAGTTGGCTGAGCTGACGCGTATGCGTGAATCGTTGAAGCGGCTGAGCGACGCCTGCTGTGGCACTGCCCATACCAGCAATTATTGTTCGATCCTGGAAGCTTTGGAACAGGGCGCCAGCGATGACAAAGGCAAAAAAGGTTGCTGACGGCACTTTAATTTTTATATTGCCGGCAGTATTATCGCCCCGTTTTATCCCTCATATTTTACAGGAGCATTATCATGACGAAATATCGTCACACCAAAGGCCAGATTCAAGATAACGCCATTGAGGCGCTGCTGCATGATCCTCTATTCCGTCAGCGGGTAGAAAAGAATGTGAAAGGTAAAGGCAGCTATCGGCGTAAAGAAAAACACAACAAAGGCGGTAACTGGGAGGCCAGTGGTAAACTATCAAGCGATAATTTACCACTGGCCTTCTGGTTTTAAGTATTAAAAAAGCCACCTTCATCAGGTGGCTTTTTATTGGCATAACCAAACGCTGTCTTACAGTTTTGGCTGCTGTTGCTGGCTCAGCAAATCACGGATTTCCGTCAGCAGTTTCTCTTCTGCGGTAGGTGCCGGCGGCGCTGCGGGCACTTCTTCTTGTTTGCGGCGCATTTTGTTCATCAATTTAATCGCCAGGAAGATGGCGAAGGCGACAATCACGAAGTCGAATACGGTTTGGATGAATGAACCGTAGTTCATTACCACCGCCGGTACGGCGCCCTGAGCTTCACGTAATACCAGATGGAACTGTTTAAAGTCGACGCCGCCGATCAGTAAGCCCAGCGGTGGCATGATGATATCAGCCACGAAGGACGAAACGATCTTGCCGAATGCGGCACCGATAATCACACCGACGGCCAGATCGACCACGTTGCCACGCATGGCAAATTCGCGAAACTCTTTCAACATACTCATAGAACGCACCCCTTGCAGAATTAATAACTCAAGTTTAACAAAGCAATTTCCCTTTGCCACAAAAGGAGAGAAGTTTTATCTCCTCCCAAGGCAGAGAACAACCACGCGATTATAGACCATAGCCAAATAAATTCGTTCTACAAGAAGAACGGGCTCGGTTGGAACAAGCGTTCAACGTCAGGCACGAATTTCTTGTCGGTAATAAACATGATGACGTGATCGCCCTGTTCGATTTTGCTGTTGCCGTTGGCAATGATCACGTCGTCGCCACGCACGATCGCACCGATGGTCGTCCCCGGTGGCAACTTGATATCTTCGACGATGCGGCCGACCACTTTGGACGTGCTTTCATCGCCGTGGGCAATCGCCTCGATCGCTTCCGCCACGCCGCGGCGCAGCGACGAAACGCTGACGATATCCGCTTTGCGCACGTGCCCCAACAGGGCGGAGATGGTCGCCTGCTGCGGCGAAATGGCGATATCAATCACGCTGCCCTGCACCAGATCGACATAGGCGCGGCGCTGGATCAATACCATTACCTTCTTGGCGCCCATGCGCTTAGCCAGCATGGCGGACATGATGTTGGCCTCATCGTCGTTGGTGATGGCGATGAAAACATCCACCTGCTCGACGTGCTCTTCGGCCAGCAGTTCCTGATCGGAGGCATCGCCGTAGAACACGATGGTATCGTGCAGCTGTTCGGCGAGTTCGGCGGCGCGTTGCTGATTCCGCTCGATCAGTTTGACGTTGTAGTCTTTTTCCAGCTTGGCGGCCAGGCCGGCGCCGACGTTGCCGCCGCCGACGATCATGATGCGCTTATACGGTTTTTCCAGCCGCTGCAGTTCGCTCATCACCGCGCGGATGTGCTGTGAGGCGGCGACGAAGAACACTTCATCACCGGCTTCGATAATGGTCGAGCCTTGCGGACGGATCGGCCGATCCTGGCGGAAAATAGCGGCGACGCGGGTGTCAATATGCGGCATGTGTTCGCGCATTGAAGAGAGCGCATTGCCGACCAGCGGGCCGCCGTAATAGGCTTTAACCGCGGCGATGCTGACCTTGCCTTCGGCGAAGTTAACCACCTGCAGTGCCCCGGGGTACTCAATCAGCTTGTAGATATAGTCAATGACCAGCTGCTCCGGCGAAATCAGATGGTCGATTGGCACCGCTTCCGGCAGGAACAGTTTCTCCGACTCGCGGATGTATTCCGGCGCGCGGATGCGGGCGATACGGTTGGGAGTATTAAACAGAGAATAGGCGATCTGGCAGGCGATCATGTTGGTTTCGTCGGAGTTGGTGACGGCGACTAGCATGTCGGCGTCTTCTGCGCCGGCTTCGCGCAGCACCCGAGGATGGGAGCCATGTCCCTGAACCACCCGAAGATCGAATTTATCCTGCAGCTGACGTAACCGACCTGAATCGGTATCGACGACGGTGATGTCGTTGTTTTCACCCACCAGGTTTTCCGCCAGCGTCCCGCCAACCTGACCGGCACCAAGAATAATTATTTTCATCGTGTTCTCTGCTTCACACTGAAAGACTTAGGGCGCGCGAGCACGCCCTGAAGAATTACATTTTAATCAGCTTAGCGTAAAAGAAGCCATCGCCGTCCTCGGGATGCGGGATATTCTGCCGCCCTGGCCGCTGCGCATCGCCGGTTTCAACCAGCTTGGCATCGGCGTGGCGCTGCAAGAACGCGGCGATCTGGCTGCTGTTTTCATCCGGCAGGATAGAGCAGGTGGCGTAAACCATCACGCCGCCCGATTTCAGATGCGGCCAGACGGCTTCCAGGATCTCGGCCTGAAGCGCGGCGAGTTCGGCGATGTCGCGATCGCGGCGCAGCCATTTGATGTCGGGGTGACGGCGGATCACGCCGGTAGCGGAACAAGGCGCGTCCAACAGGATACGGTCGAACTGTTTGTCACCGCACCATTGTTGCGGAGTGCGGCCATCGCCCAGCTTAACTTCTGCGTGCAAACGCAGGCGCTGCAGGTTTTCCTTCACCCGTGCCAGACGCTGTTCGTCGATATCGACGGCCATGACGTGCGCTTTCGGCGCCGCTTCCAGAATATGCGTGGTTTTGCCGCCAGGAGCGGCGCACAAATCGAGGATCTGTTCGCCGTCTTGCGGATCCAACAGATCGACACAGCCCTGGGCTGAGGCATCTTGCACGGTGACCCAGCCGTCGGCGAACCCAGGCAGATCGGCCACGGCGCAAGGCGCCAGCAACCGCACTGCGTCGGCATAGTCTGCATGAGGCTCCGCGGCGATGCCGGTGTCGGTCAACAGCTGCAGGTAAGCTTCGCGGCTGTGATGCAGGCGGTTGACGCGCAGCCACATTGGTGGCTTCTGGTTATTGGCGTCGACGATCTGTTCCCAGTTGGCGGGATAAGCTTGTTGAATGCGTTTCAGCAACCAGCTCGGGTGCAGATAGCGGCTGTCGTTGTTGACAGCGCGCTGTAGCAGCTCTTCCTGCTGGCGCTGGAACTGCCGCAAGACACCGTTAATCAGGCCTTTCAACTGCGGGCGTTTCAGCGCTACCGCGCCTTCCACGGTTTCTGCCAGCACGGCGTGCGCCGGGATACGGGTATACAACAGCTGATACAAGCCGACCATCAGCAAATAGTGCAGCGTACGCTGCTTGCCGGTCAGCGGCTTGGCCATCAATTGTTGAATACACCATTCAAGCTGCGGCAGTACACGTAACGTGCCGAAGCACAGTTCCTGCAGCAACCCGCGGTCTTTATCGCTGATGGAGGTTTGCAGTGCCGGCAGGACAGTGCTTAGCGACTGCCCTTGATCCAGCACCTGGCCGATGGCTTTGGCAGCGATGCTGCGGAGATTGTAATTATTTTTCATAGGCTGAAGCTGATAACGATCGGCATTAAGAAAATAACGGCCCGACGATGAACGGCCGGGCTGTGGGGTGACTTACAGCCGGTTACCCGGGGTAAACCATTCACGACGTGAATTTAATAGGTCTTGCGCCAACATCGGTTTCTTGCCGGCGGGCTGCAGTTGGATCAGGTTGAGGATACCGTCGGCAGTCGCCACCTGAATACCGTGCTTGTCGGCATGGACAACGGTGCCTGGCTCCGCGTTGGCGCTTTGCGCCAGTACGCTGGCCTGCCACACTTTCACCGGTTGATCGTCGATGGTGAAATAGCTGACCGGCCAAGGGTTGAAGGCGCGGATGCAGCGCTCCAGCTGTGCGGCGGACAGTGTCCAGTCCAGACGAGCTTCTTCTTTGCTCAGTTTCTCGGCGTAGGTGACCAGCGCTTCATCCTGAACTTCGCGGGTGGCGCTGCCGTCTGCCATTTGGTGCAGCGTAGTCAACATGCCCTGCGGGCCGAGCTGTGCCAGCTTGTCGTAGAGACTGGCGCTGGTATCGCTGCTCTCAATCGGGCAAGCAATCTTGTGCATCATGTCACCGGTATCGAGACCGACGTCCATCTGCATGATGGTCACGCCGGTTTCGCTGTCACCGGCCCAGAGCGAACGCTGGATCGGCGCCGCGCCGCGCCAGCGAGGCAGCAGCGAGCCATGTACGTTGATGCAACCGAGACGCGGCATATCCAGCACCGCCTGCGGCAGGATCAGCCCGTAGGCCACTACCACCATCACGTCGGCGTTGAGATCGGCCACCAGGCGCTGGCTCTCTTCGGGACGCAGCGATTTGGGCTGAAATACCGGCAGTTGGTGCTGCTCGGCCAGCACTTTGACCGGGCTGGGCGTCAGCTTGTTGCCGCGGCCTGCCGGGCGGTCGGGCTGGGTAAAAACGCCGACAATCTGGTGCTCAGATGACAACAGCGCGTCAAGATGACGCGCTGCGAAGTCTGGTGTTCCGGCGAAAATAATCCGTAAAGAGTCAGACACGTTGATTTCCTGATCGGTTAGGCGCGGGCTTGAAGCTTGGCCATTTTTTCCAGTTTCTGACGAATGCGCTGACGCTTGAGCGGCGACAGGTAATCGACGAACAGTTTGCCCATCAGGTGATCCATCTCGTGCTGGATGCAGATCGCCAACAGGTCGTCCGCTTCCAGCTCGAAAGGTTTGCCTTCACGATCCAGTGCGCGGATCTTCACCTGCGCGGCGCGCGGCACTAACGCACGCTGCTCGGGAATGGAAAGACAGCCTTCCTCGATACCGGTTTCGCCGCTTTTTTCCAGCAGCTCCGGGTTGATCAGCACCAGGCGCTGATCGCGATTCTCGGAGACGTCGATCACGATAATGCGCTGATGGATATCCACCTGAGTCGCAGCCAGGCCAATGCCTTCCTCTGCGTACATGGTTTCAAACATATCATCCACGATGCGCTGGATATCTGCATTGACTTCTTTTACCGGCGCTGCGACTTTGCGCAGACGCTCGTCTGGGAAATGTAATACCTGCAAGACTGACATATATCTTTAGATCTGTATCCGAGTAATGAACGAGGTTTAACCTCTATTCTAGACATTTCCCGACCTGATTGACAGCATTGTGCACCAATTGCTCAGATTGGTAATACCACCGTTTTTGCTGAGGGAACAGACGATGCGGCCGGAAGAGATCGCTTTACGGATGCGAGGGGTAACGGGGCTACAGACCGTCGTGGCCAGCCGGATCGTGCAGCAGCTATCGCAAATGGGTTGCGAGCCTCGCCGCGTGCTGCATGAGCTGGGATTGAACGAACGGCAGCAGACGCAGTTCAACCAGTTGGATCCCGGTTATCTGGCGGCCACCCTGCGTTGGCTGGAGGAGCCGGCGCACCGTATGCTGAACTATGGGGCGGCCGGCTATCCTGAAAACTTGGCTCAGATCGACGACGCGCCGCTGTTTCTGCTGATCAAGGGCGATCCTCGGGTGCTGTTGCAACCTCAGCTCGCTATGGTTGGCAGCCGGCAGTTCAGCCATTACGGCGAGCGTTGGGCGAACCATTTCGCCGAGGAGTTGGCGCGTTGCGGTTTCACCATCACCAGTGGTTTGGCGATCGGCATCGACGGCATTTGCCATCGTGCGGCGCTGGCGGCCAATGGCGGCACGATTGCGGTGTTGGGTAGCGGGCTGGGCAATATCTATCCGCGCCGGCACCGCCGGCTCGCGGAGCAGATAGTCGAGCAGGGCGGCGCTGTGATTTCAGATCATTTAGTCACCGACTTGCCTCTGGCCGACCATTTTCCTCGCCGTAACCGTATTATCAGCGGGCTCAGCCTGGGCGTTCTGGTCATAGAGGCTTCGCTGCGCAGCGGTACCTTGGTGACGGCTCGCTATGCGTTGGAGCAGGGGCGTGAGGTGTTCGCCTTGCCTGGGCCATTGGGAAACCCGATGAGTGAGGGTACGCATTGGTTAATCCAGCAGGGTGCGCATTTGGTCACCGGGCCGAAAGATATCGCCGAATTGCTGGGAAGCGGCCTTCAATGGCTGTCACTGAACGAAAATACAACTATTTGTGCGTCGCAGGCTGAAGTTGAATTGCCATTTGCCGATGTGTTGGCTAACGTAGGAGATGAGGTGACACCTGTTGACGTCGTCGCTGAACGTGCCGGCCAACCTGTGCCAGTGGTGGTAATCAAGTTACTCGAACTGGAGTTAGCAGGGTGGATCGCAGCTGTACCCGGCGGCTATGTCCGAATAAGGAGGGCAAGCCATGTTCGACGTACTCATGTACTTGTTTGAAACTTATATCCACAATGAACCAGAGATGCGCGTCGATCAGGATCAACTGACCGATGATCTCGCTCAGGCGGGGTTTCATCGGGATGATATCTACAACGCGTTGAATTGGCTTGAGAAGTTGGCTGACCTGCAAGAAGGTCAAAATGCCCCTTACTTTATGGATGCCGATCCGCTGGCAATGCGGATCTATACCGAAGAGGAAGGTGCGCGTTTGGACGCCGGCTGCCGTGGTTTTCTCCTGTTCCTGGAACAGATTCAGGTATTGAACCTCGAAACCCGTGAAATGGTTATCGATCGCGTTATGGCTTTGGATAATGCGGAATTCGATCTCGAAGATCTGAAATGGGTCGTGTTGATGGTGCTGTTTAATATCCCCGGATATGAAAGCGCCTATCAGCAAATGGAAGAACTGTTGTTTGAAGTGAACGAAGGTTATCTGCATTGAGCCGATAACGCGCATAGAAGACGTTATGACAAAAAACGCGATTTTTGCCGCCAGGCAAAATGAACCCTGCCCGGAATGCGGGGCCGAGCTGGTGATCCGTAGCGGTCGCCACGGCCCCTTCCTCGGCTGTTCCCAGTATCCTGAATGCCAATATATTCGCCCGCTGAAAGCGCAGGCCGATGGGCATATCGTCAAAGTGTTGGATGGGCAACCGTGCCCGAAGTGTCAGGCGACGTTGGTGCTGCGCCAGGGGCGCTATGGCATGTTTATCGGATGCAGCGATTATCCGCAATGCGATCACACTGAAGTGATCGATAAGCCTGATGAAACCGCCATTACCTGTCCGCAGTGCGGCCAAGGCAAACTGCTGCAGCGCAAGTCGCGTTACGGCAAGGTTTTTCATTCCTGCGATCGTTACCCGGAATGCCAGTTCGCCCTCAATGTTAAACCTGTCGCCGGTGAATGCGCCTATTGCCATTATCCGCTGCTGATGGAAAAGCGCACGGCAAAAGGGCCCGTCCTGTGCTGCGCCAGCAAGCTGTGCGGAAAACCCGTCGCGACTACAGAATAATCACATCATGAACTCAGAATTAAGCCCGAACCTTTTATCTATCATCGATGCTTTGCATCAACAGCAGGTGATTGCCTATCCTACCGAAGCCGTATTCGGCCTGGGTTGCGATCCCGACAGCGAACAGGCGGTCAATGCATTGCTGGCGCTGAAACAGCGGCCGTGGGAAAAGGGGCTGATTCTGATCGCCGCCGACTATGCGCAGCTTAAACCTTATATCGACGACAGTGCGCTCAGCGAACAGCAGCGCACGACGATGTTTGCCAGCTGGCCTGGGCCGGTAACCTGGGTGTTGCCTGCTCGCCTGGAGACGCCACGTTTGTTGACCGGGCGCTTCAGCTCGCTGGCGGTGCGCGTCAGCGATCATCCGTTGGTGCAGCTGCTGTGCCGGCAGTACGGCAAGCCGCTGGTATCGACCAGCGCCAATCTCAGCGGGCTGGAGCCATGCCGCAGTGCGGATGAGGTCACGCGGCAATTCGGCGAAGCTTTCCCGGTATTGCACGGCAAGGTGGGTGGCCGTCTTAATCCTTCCGAAATCAGAGATGTTCTGACCGGCGAACAGATCCGTCAGGGCTAGAGGTAATAGGCATGGAGAAGTTTGCGGTATTTGGCAACCCTATCGGCCACAGCAAGTCGCCGCGAATTCATGCGCTGTTTGCTGCCCAGACCGGCATTGAGCATCCTTATGGAACAGTGCTGGCGCCGCTGGACGGTTTTGAAACCAGCCTGCAGGCGTTTATTCATGCCGGAGGGCTGGGGGCGAACGTCACGGTGCCTTTCAAGGAGCGAGCTTATTCGGCCGCTTCTGAGCTGAGCGAGCGCGCAGCGATGGCTGGTGCGGTCAATACTCTGAAGGTGTTGCCGAATGGCGATCTATTGGGGGATAACACCGACGGCATCGGTTTGCTGACCGATCTGCAGCGTCAGCAATTGATCCGGCCGCAGGATCGCATTCTGCTGGTGGGCGCCGGCGGTGCGGCGCGCGGTGTGATCCTGCCGCTGCTGTCTTTCGGCTGCTGGTTAACAATCACCAACCGTACCTTCAGCCGGGCCCAAGAGTTGGCCGACGCTTTCCGGCATCTGGGGGAGATCTCGGCGGCGCCGATGGATCAATGTGATCAGCAAGCGTTCGATCTGGTGATCAATGCGACGGCGTCCGGCATCAGCGGGGAGGTCCCGGCGTTGCCTGCGGGCGTAGTTAACGCGCAAACCCGTTGCTATGACATGTTTTATCAGCAGGGCGTCACGCCGTTTCTAGCCTGGGCGCAGAAGCAGGGGGCAACGGAATATGCCGATGGGCTGGGTATGCTGGTGGGGCAGGCGGCGCATGCCTTCCTGCTTTGGCACGGCGTAATGCCAGAGATCGAGCCGGTATTGCGCCAGCTGCGCAGCGAACTGGCGGCATAAATCCCGCCCGTTCTCTTTATAGGGAACGGGGGGCTGTCAGATGTCTTCCGACAGGTATTCATCTTTCCAGCGTACATAGTTGTTCGAAGAATAAAGCAACCCTTCCAACTCGGCGGCGGTTAACGGCCGAATCTGGCGTGCCGGGCTACCCATATAGAGATAGCCGCTGGCCAGACGTTTGCCCGGCGCCACTAAACTGCCGGCGCCAATCATCACGTCGTCTTCTATTACTGCACCGTCCAACAGGATTGATCCCATACCGACCAGCACTCGGTTGCCGATGGCGCAGCCGTGCAGCATCGCTTTATGGCCCACGGTCACGTCTTCTCCAATCAGCAGGGGATAACCGTCAGGGTTATGTTCGGAGCGATGAGTCACGTGCAGTACGCTGCCGTCCTGAATATTGCTGCGTGCGCCGATCTTTACCGCATTGACGTCGCCGCGGATGGCGACCAGCGGCCAGATACTGACGTCATCCGCCAGATCGACGTCGCCGATGACGACGCTGGAAGGATCGATCAGGACGCGCTGACCGAGTTTAGGGGTGTATTGAAGATAAGAACGTACTGCATCGGACATAGTGCTGCCTCACCTCGGGATCATATTTACCGGCAATACTAGACTCTGACGATGGAATTACAACCAATCTCAGCGCCGGATCCTGCGGAAAATGGCCCTGATCGCACAAGATCCACCCGGAAGGGCTGAAAAGTGTGCAAACAGAAAGAAAAGATCAAAAAAGGGGTTGTGCAAAAAACTCGGATCCCTATAATGCGCCTCCATCGACACGGCGCAAGTGATTCACTTCACACAGCGGCCGGGAAGAAAGAGAAAAAATCCTGAAAATTAGGGTTGACTCTGAAAGAGGAAAGCGTAATATACGCCACCTCGAGTTAGCAAGCGAAAGCGCCTAACTCACTGCTCTTTAACAATTTATCAGACAATCTGTGTGGGCACTCCACAAGACGATATCCAGCATCTTCGGATGCAAAAAAATATCAAGTCTTGAAGAGTGACTAACTGAAGTAAAATTCATGCAGTAAATCTTTGAGCATCGCTTCTCGAGTGGAAGCAAATCAAGCTTTTAATTGAAGAGTTTGATCATGGCTCAGATTGAACGCTGGCGGCAGGCTTAACACATGCAAGTCGAGCGGTAGCACAGGGGAGCTTGCTTCCTGGGTGACGAGCGGCGGACGGGTGAGTAATGTCTGGGAAACTGCCTGATGGAGGGGGATAACTACTGGAAACGGTAGCTAATACCGCATAACGTCGCAAGACCAAAGAGGGGGACCTTCGGGCCTCTTGCCATCAGATGTGCCCAGATGGGATTAGCTAGTAGGTGGGGTAATGGCTCACCTAGGCGACGATCCCTAGCTGGTCTGAGAGGATGACCAGCCACACTGGAACTGAGACACGGTCCAGACTCCTACGGGAGGCAGCAGTGGGGAATATTGCACAATGGGCGCAAGCCTGATGCAGCCATGCCGCGTGTGTGAAGAAGGCCTTCGGGTTGTAAAGCACTTTCAGCGAGGAGGAAGGTGGTGAGCTTAATACGTTCATCAATTGACGTTACTCGCAGAAGAAGCACCGGCTAACTCCGTGCCAGCAGCCGCGGTAATACGGAGGGTGCAAGCGTTAATCGGAATTACTGGGCGTAAAGCGCACGCAGGCGGTTTGTTAAGTCAGATGTGAAATCCCCGGGCTCAACCTGGGAACTGCATTTGAAACTGGCAAGCTAGAGTCTCGTAGAGGGGGGTAGAATTCCAGGTGTAGCGGTGAAATGCGTAGAGATCTGGAGGAATACCGGTGGCGAAGGCGGCCCCCTGGACGAAGACTGACGCTCAGGTGCGAAAGCGTGGGGAGCAAACAGGATTAGATACCCTGGTAGTCCACGCTGTAAACGATGTCGATTTGGAGGTTGTGCCCTTGAGGCGTGGCTTCCGGAGCTAACGCGTTAAATCGACCGCCTGGGGAGTACGGCCGCAAGGTTAAAACTCAAATGAATTGACGGGGGCCCGCACAAGCGGTGGAGCATGTGGTTTAATTCGATGCAACGCGAAGAACCTTACCTACTCTTGACATCCAGAGAACTTTCCAGAGATGGATTGGTGCCTTCGGGAACTCTGAGACAGGTGCTGCATGGCTGTCGTCAGCTCGTGTTGTGAAATGTTGGGTTAAGTCCCGCAACGAGCGCAACCCTTATCCTTTGTTGCCAGCGGTTCGGCCGGGAACTCAAAGGAGACTGCCAGTGATAAACTGGAGGAAGGTGGGGATGACGTCAAGTCATCATGGCCCTTACGAGTAGGGCTACACACGTGCTACAATGGCATATACAAAGAGAAGCGACCTCGCGAGAGCAAGCGGACCTCATAAAGTATGTCGTAGTCCGGATTGGAGTCTGCAACTCGACTCCATGAAGTCGGAATCGCTAGTAATCGTAGATCAGAATGCTACGGTGAATACGTTCCCGGGCCTTGTACACACCGCCCGTCACACCATGGGAGTGGGTTGCAAAAGAAGTAGGTAGCTTAACCTTCGGGAGGGCGCTTACCACTTTGTGATTCATGACTGGGGTGAAGTCGTAACAAGGTAACCGTAGGGGAACCTGCGGTTGGATCACCTCCTTACCTAAAGATATTAGTTCGAGTGGCGTGCTCACACAGATTGTCTGATGAAAAAGTAACGAGCAAAGCGCTACCTGTTGATGCCATGAGTCATTCATGCTGATACGAACCGATTAAGTTATTCAGTTTAATCGGATTTTCGGGTCCCCATCGTCTAGAGGCCTAGGACACTGCCCTTTCACGGCTGTAACAGGGGTTCGAATCCCCTTGGGGACGCCATTCCGATAATGAGTGAAAGACATTATCACCGGTTAGCGATAACCGAAAAAATCTTAAAGATGACTTGCGAGTCATGTTTAAGATATTGCTCTTTAACAATCTGGAACAAGCTGAAAATTGAAACATGACGGCTGAAATTTATCCCTCCGTAGATGTATTGGGATGAAGAGTAACCTGTCATAGAGTCTCTCAAATGTTTGCAGCACGAACGATGGAAACATCTTCGGGTTGTGAGGTTAAGTGACTAAGCGTACACGGTGGATGCCTAGGCAGTCAGAGGCGATGAAGGGCGTGCTAATCTGCGAAAAGCGTCGGTAAGGTGATATGAACCGTTATAACCGGCGATACCCGAATGGGGAAACCCAGTGTGTTTCGACACACTATCATGTCATGAATACATAGTGGCATGAGGCGAACCGGGGGAACTGAAACATCTAAGTACCCCGAGGAAAAGAAATCAACCGAGATTCCCCCAGTAGCGGCGAGCGAACGGGGAGGAGCCCAGAACCTGAATCGGCTTGTGTGTTAGTGGAAGCGTCTGGAAAGTCGCGCAGCAAAGGGTGATAGCCCCGTACACTAAAATGCACAGGTCGTGAGTTCGATGAGTAGGGCGGGACACGTGACATCCTGTCTGAATATGGGGGGACCATCCTCCAAGGCTAAATACTCCTGACTGACCGATAGTGAACCAGTACCGTGAGGGAAAGGCGAAAAGAACCCCGGCGAGGGGAGTGAAATAGAACCTGAAACCGTGTACGTACAAGCAGTGGGAGCACCTTCGTGGTGTGACTGCGTACCTTTTGTATAATGGGTCAGCGACTTATATTTTGTAGCAAGGTTAACCGTATAGGGGAGCCGTAGGGAAACCGAGTCTTAACTGGGCGATTAGTTGCAAGGTATAGACCCGAAACCCGGTGATCTAGCCATGGGCAGGTTGAAGGTTGGGTAACACTAACTGGAGGACCGAACCGACTAATGTTGAAAAATTAGCGGATGACTTGTGGCTGGGGGTGAAAGGCCAATCAAACCGGGAGATAGCTGGTTCTCCCCGAAAGCTATTTAGGTAGCGCCTCGTGAACTCATCTTCGGGGGTAGAGCACTGTTTCGGCTAGGGGGCCATCCCGGCTTACCAAACCGATGCAAACTCCGAATACCGAAGAATGTTATCACGGGAGACACACGGCGGGTGCTAACGTCCGTCGTGAAGAGGGAAACAACCCAGACCGCCAGCTAAGGTCCCAAAGTCATGGTTAAGTGGGAAACGATGTGGGAAGGCATAGACAGCCAGGATGTTGGCTTAGAAGCAGCCATCATTTAAAGAAAGCGTAATAGCTCACTGGTCGAGTCGGCCTGCGCGGAAGATGTAACGGGGCTAAACCATGCACCGAAGCTGCGGCAGCGACGCTTAGGCGTTGTTGGGTAGGGGAGCGTTCTGTAAGCCGTTGAAGGTGGCCTGTGAGGGTTGCTGGAGGTATCAGAAGTGCGAATGCTGACATAAGTAACGATAAAGCGGGTGAAAAGCCCGCTCGCCGGAAGACCAAGGGTTCCTGTCCAACGTTAATCGGGGCAGGGTGAGTCGACCCCTAAGGCGAGGCTGAAAAGCGTAGTCGATGGGAAACAGGTTAATATTCCTGTACTTGGTGTTACTGCGAAGGGGGGACGGAGAAGGCTAGGCTAGCCGGGCGACGGTTGTCCCGGTTTAAGCGTGTAGGGGGTGTGACCTGGTAAATCCGGTTGCATACTAACCCTGAGGCGTGATGACGATGCACTACGGTGCAGAAGTAGTTGATGCCCTGCTTCCAGGAAAATCCTCTAAGCATCAGGTAACATTAAATCGTACCCCAAACCGACACAGGTGGTCAGGTAGAGAATACCAAGGCGCTTGAGAGAACTCGGGTGAAGGAACTAGGCAAAATGGTGCCGTAACTTCGGGAGAAGGCACGCTGGCATGTAGGTGAAGTCCCTTGCGGATGGAGCTGAAGCCAGTCGAAGATACCAGCTGGCTGCAACTGTTTAATAAAAACACAGCACTGTGCAAACACGAAAGTGGACGTATACGGTGTGACGCCTGCCCGGTGCTGGAAGGTTAATTGATGGGGTCAGCCGCAAGGCGAAGCTCTTGATCGAAGCCCCAGTAAACGGCGGCCGTAACTATAACGGTCCTAAGGTAGCGAAATTCCTTGTCGGGTAAGTTCCGACCTGCACGAATGGCGTAATGATGGCCAGGCTGTCTCCACCCGAGACTCAGTGAAATTGAACTCGCTGTGAAGATGCAGTGTACCCGCGGCAAGACGGAAAGACCCCGTGAACCTTTACTATAGCTTGACACTGAACATTGAGCCTTGATGTGTAGGATAGGTGGGAGGCTTTGAAGCGTGGACGCCAGTCTGCGTGGAGCCATCCTTGAAATACCACCCTTTAATGTTTGATGTTCTAACTCGGCCCCATAATCTGGGGTGAGGACAGTGTCTGGTGGGTAGTTTGACTGGGGCGGTCTCCTCCCAAAGAGTAACGGAGGAGCACGAAGGTTAGCTAATCACGGTCGGACATCGTGAGGTTAGTGCAAAGGCATAAGCTAGCTTGACTGCGAGAGTGACGGCTCGAGCAGGTACGAAAGTAGGTCTTAGTGATCCGGTGGTTCTGAATGGAAGGGCCATCGCTCAACGGATAAAAGGTACTCCGGGGATAACAGGCTGATACCGCCCAAGAGTTCATATCGACGGCGGTGTTTGGCACCTCGATGTCGGCTCATCACATCCTGGGGCTGAAGTAGGTCCCAAGGGTATGGCTGTTCGCCATTTAAAGTGGTACGCGAGCTGGGTTTAGAACGTCGTGAGACAGTTCGGTCCCTATCTGCCGTGGGCGTTGGAAGATTGAGAGGGGTTGCTCCTAGTACGAGAGGACCGGAGTGAACGCACCACTGGTGTTCGGGTTGTCATGCCAATGGCATTGCCCGGTAGCTAAGTGCGGAAAAGATAAGCGCTGAAAGCATCTAAGCGCGAAACTTGCCTCAAGATGAGTCTTCCCTGGGCCTTTAAGGCCCCTGAAGGAACGTTTAAGACTAAGACGTTGATAGGCTGGGTGTGTAAGTGCAGCGATGCATTGAGCTAACCAGTACTAATGATCCGTGAGGCTTAACCTTACAACACCGAAGGTGTTTTTAGAGAGATTTTCAGCGAAGTTCCGAGATTGGTTCTGATGGCTTCATGGAAGTGAGGCGGTTGGAATGAAACAGAATTTGCCTGGCGGCAATAGCGCGGTGGTCCCACCTGACCCCATGCCGAACTCAGAAGTGAAACGCCGTAGCGCCGATGGTAGTGTGGGGTCTCCCCATGCGAGAGTAGGACACTGCCAGGCATCAAATTAAGCGTGCTGATATGGCTCAGTTGGTAGAGCGCACCCTTGGTAAGGGTGAGGTCCCCAGTTCGACTCTGGGTATCAGCACCACTTTATTTAAAGTGGGTTTAGAAGTTCGGCAGAAAAAAGAATTTGCTTGGCGGCAATAGCGCGGTGGTCCCACCTGACCCCATGCCGAACTCAGAAGTGAAACGCCGTAGCGCCGATGGTAGTGTGGGGTCTCCCCATGCGAGAGTAGGACACTGCCAAGCACCAAATAAGCCAAGAGGCCATCCGAAAGGATGGCCTTTTTGCTTTCAGTACCTCTCATCCTCCCTGCCAAAGATCCTGACGCAGTTCGCGCAATGAAACATTTTCACCTTTCCGCTGAATGCTCGACAGCGACGGAAAAAAACGCTATCTTCGGGCATCTAGAAGTCTAAACGTATAAATGGATGTGTGAGGGTTAAGCAATGCCGATTCGTGTTCCTGATGAGTTACCTGCGGTCAATTTCTTGCGTGGTGAGAATGTCTTCGTGATGACATCCTCGCGGGCAAAAACACAGGAAATCAGGCCGCTGAAAGTGCTGATCCTTAACCTGATGCCAAAGAAGATCGAAACGGAAAACCAGTTTCTGCGCCTGCTTTCCAACTCGCCGCTGCAGATTGATATCCAGCTGCTGCGCATCGACAGCCGCGAATCGAAGAATACGCCGGCCGAGCATCTGAATAACTTCTACTGCGACTTCGAGGATATTCAGAATGAGAACTTCGATGGTTTGATCGTCACTGGCGCGCCGCTGGGGCTGGTCGATTTCTGCGATGTTGCCTACTGGCCGCAGATCGAACGGGTGATCGACTGGGCTAAGAACCACGTTACCTCCACGCTGTTCGTGTGCTGGGCGGTACAGGCGGCGTTGAATATTCTGTACGGCATTCCCAAGATGACGCGCGAGGTGAAGCTCTCCGGGGTTTATCCGCACCAAACGCTACAGCAGCATGCGTTGCTGACGCGCGGCTTCGACGAAAGCTTCCTGGCGCCGCATTCACGCTATGCCGATTTCCCGACCGAGGTGATTCGCCAATATACCGACCTGGACATCCTGGCCGAATCCGAGCAGGCCGGCGCCTACCTGTTCGCCAGCAGGGATAAGCGCCTGGCGTTCGTCACCGGCCATCCGGAATACGATACAATGACGCTGGCGGGAGAGTATTGTCGCGACAACGAAGCTGGCCTCGATCCTGCCGTACCGCTCAACTACTTCCCCGATGACAACCCCGCACTGATACCGAAAGCCACCTGGCGCAGCCATGGCCACCTGCTGTTTTCCAATTGGCTCAACTATTACGTCTACCAGATCACGCCTTACGATCTGCGCCATATGAATCCGACGCTCGACTGATCTTTTCTGCCTGCCGGCGGCTGAATCGAGGCCGCCGCACTGCTCATCCTCTGCACGATCCTCTTTTTATCCGTCCTTTTATCCAAAAAACCATTTCACGACAAGGCGTTAGCGCGTCTTTATTAAATTATTGGAACCAGTTTCCTTACCTGTCATTGTTGTTATTTTGTCTAACCAATTGATAATAAAGTGTTAATAAAATATTTAATAATAAAATGGAAATGGTTTTTGATTTTTATTTTTTGTTGAGTATTCTTAGAGCTATCGGGATGAGATCTGACCAGTTGAGGATCGTTTCATCCGCCCTGATCCACAGTGATTTCTGATGAAAATGCGCCGGTCGCTCGGGTGCAACGATGGGAAGGAGCAAGGTCATGACGCAACAGATAGCAGGCACGGAGTTAAGGTTTACGCAGGGTTTCGCCGCTGCGGAGCGCCAGGTGTTAACGGACGAAGCGGTTGAATTCCTGGCGGACCTGGTGGGGAAATTCACGCCGCGGCGCAACGAGCTGCTGGCGGCGCGTGTCCGCTGGCAACAAAATATCGATCGCGGTGAACTGCCGGGATTTATTTCGGAAACCGCTTCCATTCGTGAAGGTGACTGGCAAATCCGCGGCATTCCGCAAGACCTGCGTGACCGCAGGGTCGAGATCACCGGGCCGGTCGAGCGCAAGATGGTGATCAATGCGCTGAACGCCAACGTAAAAGTGTTTATGGCGGACTTCGAAGACTCGCTGGCGCCAAGCTGGGACAAAGTCATCGACGGTCAAATCAACCTGCACGATGCGGTTAACGGCACCATCTCCTACACCAATGAAGCCGGCAAGATCTACCAGCTGAAACCGAATCCGGCGGTGTTGATCGCTCGCGTGCGCGGCTTGCACCTGCCGGAGAAACACGTCTTGTGGCGTGATGAAGCCATCCCCGGCGGCCTGTTCGATTTCGCGCTGTACTTCTACCACAACTATCGCCAGCTGTTGGCCAAGGGTAGCGGCCCGTATTTCTACCTGCCGAAAACCCAGTCCTGGGAGGAAGCGGCCTGGTGGAGCGATGTCTTCAGCTTTACCGAGGATCGTTTCGATCTGCCGCGCGGCACCATTAAGGCGACCGTGCTGATCGAAACCTTGCCGGCGGTGTTCCAGATGGACGAGATCCTCTACCACCTGCGCGATCACATCGTCGGTCTGAACTGCGGCCGTTGGGATTACATCTTCAGCTACATCAAAACGCTGAAGAACCACGGCGATCGCGTGCTGCCGGATCGTCAGTCGGTGACCATGGAAAAACCTTTCCTCAGCGCCTATTCGCGCCTGTTGATCAAAACCTGTCATAAGCGCGGCGCGTTCGCCATGGGCGGCATGGCGGCGTTTATCCCGAGCAAAGACGCCGAAAAAAACGCCTGGGTGCTGAACAAGGTACGGGCGGACAAAGAGCTGGAGGCCAACAATGGCCACGACGGCACCTGGGTGGCGCACCCGGGCTTGGCGGACACGGTGATGGAGGTGTTCGGCAACGCATTGGGCGATCGTCAAAACCAGCTGGACGTGCTGCGTGAGCAGGATGCGCCGATCAGCGCCGCCCAACTGCTGGAGCCGTGCGACGGCGAACGCACCGAAGCGGGGATGCGCGCCAATATCCGCGTGGCGGTGCAGTACATCGAAGCCTGGATCTCCGGCAACGGCTGCGTGCCGATTTACGGTTTGATGGAAGATGCGGCGACGGCGGAGATCTCCCGCACGTCTATCTGGCAGTGGATCCACCACGAGAAGAGCCTGAACGACGGGCGCCCGGTCACCAAGGCGCTGTTCCGCCAGATGCTGCAAGAAGAGATGTTGGTGGTGCGTGAAGAAGTAGGGGAAGCGCGCTTTAACGCCGGCCGGTTCGAAGAGGCGGCGAGCCTGATGGAGCGCATCACCACGCAAGATGAATTAATCGATTTCCTGACGCTGCCCGGCTATGAGCTGCTGGCCTGAATTTTCCCAATCAACCCTACATGACTGAAAGGATAAAAATTATGTCTACCTCTCGCTCTCAACAGATCCAGCAGCTGGAACAGGAATGGAAATCGGCCCGTTGGGAAGGCATTACCCGCCCCTATAGCGCCGAAGACGTGATCAACCTGCGCGGTTCGGTCAACCCGGAATGCACCCTGGCGCAAAACGGCGCCGCCAAACTGTGGGCATTGTTGAACGGCAAGGCGCGCAAAGGCTACGTGAACTGCCTGGGCGCGCTGACCGGCGGCCAGGCGCTGCAGCAGGCCAAAGCCGGCGTCGAGGCCATCTACTTGTCCGGTTGGCAGGTGGCGGCCGACGCCAACAGCGCGGCGGCCATGTACCCTGACCAATCGCTGTATCCGGTGGACTCGGTGCCGAAGGTGGTCGAGCGCATCAACAACACCTTCCGCCGTGCCGATCAGATCCAATGGGCGAACCAGATTGAGCCGGGCAGCAAAGGGTACACCGATTATTTCCTGCCGATCGTCGCCGATGCGGAAGCCGGCTTCGGCGGCGTGTTGAACGCCTTTGAGCTGATGAAAGCGATGATTACCGCCGGCGCCGCCGGGGTGCACTTCGAAGATCAGCTGGCGGCGGTGAAGAAATGCGGCCATATGGGCGGCAAAGTGCTGGTGCCGACGCAAGAAGCGATCCAGAAACTGATCGCCGCGCGCCTGGCGGCCGACGTGCTCGGCGTGCCGACGCTGGTGATCGCCCGTACCGACGCCGATGCGGCCGACCTGCTGACCTCTGACTGCGATCCGTATGACAGCGCCTTCGTCACCGGCGAGCGTACGGCGGAAGGCTTCTTCCGCACCCATGCCGGCGTCGAACAGGCGATCAGCCGCGGCCTGGCCTATGCCCCTTACGCCGATATGGTGTGGTGCGAAACCTCAACGCCGGATCTGGATGCCGCCCAGCGCTTTGCCGATGCCATCCACGCCAAATATCCAGGCAAGCTGTTGGCCTACAACTGCTCGCCATCGTTCAACTGGAAGAAGAACCTCGACGACCAGACCATCGCCCGCTTCCAGCAGGCGCTGTCGGACATGGGCTACAAGTATCAGTTCATCACGCTGGCGGGCATCCACAGCATGTGGTTCAACATGTTCGACCTGGCGCACGCCTATGCGCAGGGCGAGGGGATGAAACACTACGTCGAGAAGGTGCAGCAGGCGGAGTTCGCCGCGGTGGATCGCGGTTACACCTTCGCGTCGCACCAGCAGGAGGTGGGTACCGGCTACTTCGACAAGGTCACCACCGTCATTCAGGGCGGCGCCTCTTCGGTCACCGCGCTGACCGGTTCGACGGAAGAACAGCAGTTCTGATGCGGCAAGCTTGAAGACGTTTCACCCGGAGCCTGCATGCGCAGGCTTCTTTTTCTGGCGGGGGTAAGGATGGCGGCAAAACTGGAGTTGTTGATCGCACAGACGATCCTGCAGGGCTTCGATGCGCAGTACGGCCGCTTTCTGGAAGTGACCGCCGGCGCGCAGCAGCGCTTCGAGCAGGCGGATTGGCCGGCGGTACAGCAGGCGATGAAAAAGCGCATCCATCTGTATGACCATCACGTTGGCCTGGTGGTGGAGCAGCTTAAATGCATCACCGGGCAGAAATATTTCGACGCCGACTTCCCCAGCCGGGTTAAAGCGGTTTATATCGATCTGCTGCCGGACTATCCGCGTTTCGAGATCGCCGAAAGCTTCTTTAACTCGGTCTATTGCCGGCTGTTCAAGCACCGCGATCTGACGCCGGACAAGCTGTTCGTCTTCAGTTCGCAGCCGGAACGGCGCTTTCGCGACATACCGCGTCCGCTGGCGCGCGATTTTACCCCCAATGGCGATCTGCCGGCGATGCTGCGCAGCGTGCTGAGCGATCTGCCGCTGCGGCTGCCGTGGGAGGACTTGGCACGCGATATTCGCGACATCACTCAGGCGCTGCAACGCGCCTTCAGCGCACCGCAGCTGGCGGGCGCAACCTTCCAGATCGCCAACGAGCTGTTCTATCGCAACAAGGCCGCCTGGCTGGTCGGCAAGCTGCGCCTGGCCGACGGTGTTTATCCGTTCTTGCTCCCGATCCACCACAGCGAGTCGAGCGCGCTGTTTATCGATGCCTGCCTGACTGGCAAGGCCGAGGCCAGCATTGTCTTCGGCTTCGCCCGCTCTTATTTCATGGTCTACGCGCCGCTGCCGGCGGCGATGGTGGAGTGGCTGCGCGAGATCCTGCCGGGCAAGACCACCGCCGAGCTGTACATGGCGATCGGCTGCCAGAAGCACGGTAAAACCGAATGCTATCGCGAATACCTGACCTTTATGGCGCACTCACAGGAACAGTTCATCATCGCGCCGGGCGTGAAAGGCATGGTGATGCTGGTGTTCACCCTGCCGTCCTTCGATCGGGTGTTTAAAGTGATCAAGGATGAGTTCGCCCCGCAAAAAGAGGTGACGCAGGCGCAGGTGATGGCTTGCTATCAGCTGGTGAAAGAGCACGATCGCGTCGGGCGCATGGCGGATACCCAGGAGTACGAAAATTTCGTCGTCGACAAGGCGCGTCTCAGCCCTGAGCTGTTGGCGGAGTTGCGGCGTGAAGTGCCGGGCAAGCTGGAAGATCTCGGCGATCGCATCGTGATCAAACATTTGTATATGGAACGGCGCATGACGCCGCTGAACCTGTATCTGGAGCAGGCCAACGACCAGCAGATGCGCGATGCGATTGAAGAGTACGGCAATGCGATCAAGCAGTTGGCCGCCGCCAATATCTTCCCCGGCGATATGCTGTTCAAGAACTTCGGCGTGACGCGCCACGGGCGGGTGGTGTTCTACGACTACGACGAGATTTGCTACATGACCGAGGTCAACTTCCGCGACATTCCGCCGCCGCGTTATCCGGAGGACGAGCTGGCCAGCGAGCCGTGGTACAGCATCGCGCCCAACGACGTGTTCCCGGAAGAGTTCCGCCACTTCCTGTGCGGCGATCGGCGCATTCGGCAGGTGTTTGAGGAGCTGCACAGCGATCTGTTTACCGCGGAGTATTGGCGCGGGTTGCAGCAGCGCATCCGCGAGGGGCATGTGGAAGACGTGTTCGCTTATCGCAAGAAGCAGCGGTTCAGCCAGCGCAGCGGGGCGGCGCTGCCGGCCGCCACCGCTGCGATGTAACTCAGGCCTGGGCGCCCGCGACGGCGGTGCGCGCCAGTTCGGTAATGCGCGCGTAGTCGCCGCTTTCGAGCGCATCCGCCGGCACCAGCCAGGAGCCGCCGATGCACAGCACGCTTTTCAGCGCCAGATAGCTGCGGTAATTGTCCGGCGAGATGCCGCCGGTCGGGCAGAAACGCACCTGCGGGAACGGGCCGCCGATCGCCTGCAGCGCTTTTACGCCGCCGTTGGCTTCCGCCGGGAAGAATTTAAATTCGCGCAGGCCGTAATCCATGCCCTGCATCAGTTCGGAAACGGTGCTGATGCCCGGAATCAGCGGAATGGACCCGGCGGTGGCCGCCTTGAGCAGCTCGTCGGTCAATCCTGGGCTGATGGCGAACTGCGCGCCGGCCTCGGTCACTTCCCGCAGCTGCTGCGGATTGATCACCGTACCGGCGCCGATGATCGCTTCCGGCACCTCTTGGGCGATGGCGCGAATGGCGTCCATGGCGCAGGCGGTGCGCAGCGTCACCTCCAGCACCCGCACGCCGCCGGCGACCAGCGCTTTCGCCAACGGCACCGCATGTTCCAGCTTGTTGATCACGATGACCGGCACCACCGGCCCCGCCGTCAGGATCTGCTCGGCGCTTGTTGTCCACTTGTTCATGCTGACGTTCTCCTCTGTGGCCGCCGCCAGGCGGCGATGCGGCCAGGCTATCGATTAAAATTTGATGCAGCAGGCGCCCTGCTCGGCGCCTGACAGCTGGCTGCGCAGCGCGCCGAACAGCTCGCGGCCGCAGCCGATGTGTTCCGCGCTCAGATCGGGTTGGCATGGCGTGCGCCGCGCCAGCTCGTCGGCGTCGACCAGCACCTGCAGCTCGCCGCTGCGGCCGTTGACGCGGATCGGATCGCCGTCGCGCACTTTCGCCAGCAGGCCGCCGCTATAGGCTTCCGGGGTGACGTGGATGGCGGAAGGCACCTTGCCGGAGGCGCCGGACAGGCGGCCGTCGGTCACCAGCGCCACTTTGAAACCGCGATCCATCAGCACACCCAGCGGCGGCATCAGCTTGTGCAGCTCCGGCATGCCATTGGCCTGCGGCCCCTGGAAGCGCACCACCACCACGCAATCGCGATCCAGCTTGCCGGCTTCGAACGCTGGCACGATATCGTGCTGGCTGTCGAACACCACCGCCGGCGCTTCGATGATCTGGTTATCGGCGGGCACCGCCGAGGTTTTCATCACCGCGCGGCCCAGATTGCCGGCCATCACTTTGGTGCCGCCATGATGTTCGAACGGCTGGGCGACGCTGGCGATCACGCTGGCGTCGAGCGAGCCGGCCACGCCTTCGCGCCATACCAATTGGCCGTTGTCCAGCCACGGTTCCTGGGTGTAGCGGCGCAGGCCGAAACCGGCCACGGTGTGCACGTCTTCGTGCAGCAGGCCATGTTGCAGCAGCTCGCGCACCACCAGCGGCACGCCGCCGGCGGCCTGGAATTGGTTGATATCGGCCGGGCCGTTCGGGTAGATGCGGCACAGCAGCGGCACCGCCTCCGACAGCTCCGAGAAATCGTCCCAGGTGATGATGATGCCCGCCGCCCGCGCCATCGCCACCAGATGCATGGTCAGGTTGGTGGAGCCGCCGGTGGCCAGCAGCGAGACGATGCCGTTCACCACCACTTTCTCGTCCACCAGGCGGCCGATCGGCAGGTAGTTGCCGGCGGTATCGGTCAGTCGGGTCACCTGGCGCGCGGCGGCGTCGTTCAGCGCGTCGCGCAGCGGCGTGTCCGGATGGACGAAGGAGGCGCCCGGCAGATGCAGACCCATCACTTCCATCACCATCTGGTTGGTGTTGGCGGTGCCATAGAAGGTGCAGGTGCCGATGCCGTGATAAGAGGCCGCCTCGGCCTCCAGCAGTGCCAAACGGTCGGCCTTGCCCTCGGCGTACAGCTGGCGCACGCGCACTTTTTCCTTGTTCGGCAGGCCGCTGCTCATCGGGCCGGCCGGCACGAACAGCGCGGGCAGGTGGCCGAAGGAGAGGGCGGCCATCACCAGCCCCGGCACGATCTTGTCGCAGATGCCGAGGAACAGCGCGCCGTCGAACATATTGTGCGACAGGCCGACGGCGGCCGACATGGCGATCACGTCACGGCTCATCAGCGACAGCTCCATGCCGTCCTGCCCCTGCGTCACGCCGTCGCACATCGCCGGCACGCCGCCGGCCACCTGGCCTACGGCGCCGACCGCTTTCAGCGCCTGCTTCAGCCGCTGCGGGTAGTGTTCGTACGGCTGGTGGGCCGACAGCATGTCGTTATAGGCGGTGATGATGGCGATATCGCTGCGCACCATGTTTTTCAGCGACGCCTTGTCATCAGGCTGACAGGCGGCGAAGCCGTGGGCCAGGTTGCCGCAGGCGAGCTGCGCGCGGTGGACGGTTTGGGCGCGGGCCGCCTCGATACGCGCCAGATAGGCGGCGCGGCTGGCCTGGGAACGGTCGATGATGCGCTGTGTGACACGGGACAAGGTTGGATTAATCATGCCTTCCTCACATTGCTGTTGTTATAGTCGCCGCCTGTGGCGGTGCCCCCGGGGGTGATTTGCAGCCCTGGTGTGCAAGGCCGGGGGCGATTCAGGATTTAAAACATCGTGAATGCAATCATGCCGATGGCGCCGCCGACGCTGCCCAGAATGGTTTCCATCACCGTCCAGGTTTTCAGCGTTTGCAGTTCGTTGGCGCCGGTGAATTTGCCGAACAGCCAGAAACCGGCGTCGTTGACGTGGCTCAGCACGATGGAGCCACCGGCGATGCAGATGGCCAGCGCGGCCAACTGCCCGCCGTTCAGCCCGAGCTGGCTGGTGACCGGCAGCACCAGGCCGACGGTGGTCAGGCAGGCGACGGTGGCCGAGCCCTGGATCACCCGCACCATGGCGGACAACGCGAACGCTGCCACGGCGATCGGCAGGCCGGCGCCGATCATGGCGTCACCCAGCGCTGGCCCTACACCGGAATCCACCAGGATCTGCTTGAACACCCCGCCGGCGCCGGTCATCAGCAGGATGATTCCGGCCGGCTGCACGGCGGCGGAGCAGATGGCCAGGGTCTGTTCGTTGCTCATGCCGCGCGGTTTCGCCAGACCGTAAATCACGATCAGGCAGGCCAGCAGAATGGCGGTGAACGGGTGGCCGATAAACTCCAGCCACTGCTGCAGCTGCGAGCCGGGAGTGACCAGCCGCGCGCCGATAGTCTTCATGCCGACCAGTACCAGCGGGCACAGCACCAGCGCCAGGCTGAAGCCGAACGACGGCAGATTGCCCTTGGTCAGCGTCGGCTCGTTCTCTTCCGGCGGCATTGGCCAGTTGACGAAGCGGCTGATAAAGCTGCCGTACAGCGGGCCGGCGATCAGCATGCCGATCACGGCCGCCACCAGGCCGATGGCGATCATCCAGCCGAAATCGGCCTTCATCTGCGATGCCAGCAGCATTGGCACCGGCCCCGGCAGCAGGAAGGAGGCGGCAGCGGCCACACCGGCGAACAGCGGGATGGCCAGCTTGACGATATTGCCGTCGGTGCGGCGCGCCACGGCGAACACGATGCCGATCAGCAGCACCACCGCCACGTCGAAGAACAGCGGCAGCGCGCAGATCAGGCCGGCGATGCCGAGCGCGTAGTGCGCCTTGCTTTGTCCGAATCGTTTCAGCAATTGCGCCGCAATTTGATCGAGCGCGCCGACCTCATGCAGGATCTTGCCGAACATCGCCCCGAGCGCCACCACGATCGCCAGGAAGCCCAGCGTGTCGCCCATGCCTTTTTGCATGGTGTCGGCGATGTGTTCCAGCGGCATGCCGGAGAAAATGCCGGCGGCGATGGACACCAGCATCAGCGCGACGAAGGCGTGCATGCGCGCCTTCATCACCAGGAATAACAGCAGTAAAACCGAGCCGACTGCGGTACCGACCAGCGTTACGGTACTCACGCGCACACGTCCTGCGGCAGGAAGCTCTGGATATGGCGCACGGTATCGGCGATCACCGCGTCCAGCGGCTGATTGATGTCGATCGCCATCACGTCGTTCTCGTCGGCGCCCGGTTGCTCCAGCGCGGCGAACTGGGTGACCAGCATCTGCGGCTTGAAGAAGTGGCCGTTGCGCGCCGCCAGGCGGGATTCGATCACCGGGAACTCACCGTGCAGATAGATGAATGACAGGTTGCCGTTGCCGGCGCGCAGGCGGTCGCGATACTGCTTTTTCAACGCCGAACAGACGATGATCGACACGTTGTTGGTGCGCTGCATGGCGAAGGCGGCGTCGTTGAGCGCGGCCAGCCACGGCGCGCGATCATCGTCGTTCAACGCTTCGCCGGCGGCCATCTTCAGGATATTGCTGCGCGGGTGCAGGAAGTCGCCGTCGAGGAAGCCGGCGGAGAGTTGGCGGGCCGCGGCGGCGGCGACGGCGGACTTGCCGCTGCCGGAAACGCCCATAACGACGTAAATACGATTTTGATTGTTGGTCATGGCTTGGCTCCAAAACACCGGGTGACGTTACCTTCGTTCAGTCTGATTGTTACCGGTAACATGTTATCGGTAACATTGTCGAAGGAAGTGTGAGCGGTTGCAATGGGCTTTCGCCGTGAGGATCGTTAACTGTGATCGGCTTCAAGCTTTTTGCCTGTGTGCTAAACAGGATGCCGACAGCCTGTTACATGCTGACAACAGAGCATGGCAGGGGAGCAGGGGCGCGCTGGGGCGCCCCTCGGATGGGCTGGATCAGCGCACGCCGCCGTAGGCCAGGCTGATCTCTTTCGCCGCGTGGATCACCAGCGCGCCCAGCTCGATCACGCGATCGTCGGTGATGCGCGACACCGGGCCGGAGATGGAAATGGCGGCGAAGGCTTCGCGGTGCTCGTCGAAGATGCAGGCCGCCACGCAGCGCAGGCCGAGCGCGTGCTCTTCGTCGTCAAAGGAGAAGCCCTGTTTGCGGATCTGCGCCAGCCCCTCTTTCAGGTTGTGTGGCGTCAGGGTATGCGGCGTGTAGGTGTGCATGCCTTTCTTGTGCAGCAGTTTGGTCACCTGATCGTCCGGCAGGGTGGCGAGGAACGCTTTGCCGGCGCCGGAGGCGTGCATTGGCAGTTTGCCGCCGATCGGCGCCGACATGCGCATCAGCGCCGTGCACTGCACCTGATCGATGATGATCGCCTGGTACTCGCTGGTATCCAGCACCGCCAGGTTGACGGTTTCGCCGGACTCCTCCATCAGGCGGCGCAGCGTCGGATGCACCATCGCCAGCAGGTTGCGGCTTTGCAGGAAGCTGCTGCCGACCACAAAGGCGTGCGAGCCGATGGTCCACAGGCCGAGATCGCCGACCTGGCGCACGAATCCCTGCTGCTGCATGGTGGTGAGCAGGCGGTGAGTAGTGGAATTCGGCAGGCCGGCCTGCTGGGCCAGATCGGTCAGCGCCACGTTGCCCTGGGCTTCCGAAATGTATTCCAACAGTTTCAGGCCACGGGTCAACGATTGTACCTGACCGGTCGCCGCACTGGCGGCGGGGGCTGCTGCGCGGGGCTTCTTGCCGCGCTTGGCGGGAGCAGGGGTGGCCATGGGTGAGATTCCTTTTTCCGTATGATGGAATTCATTTTCGTTTTTTGTCGATGAATTGCAAGCCGCCGTCAGCTCATCGGAGGTGTTGGCGCACAACCTGAAAAACTCTCAATTGTCGCCTGGCCCTTTGTCCTTACAAGCTGTGCTAGGATGACTCGTTGGTTTTTGCGGCAGTTGAGCAATGGGCTGGATGGCAATGGAAGGGGTTACAGTGACGAATCGAGTAGAACAACTGCGCCGCCAGTTAGCGCAGCGCATTTTGGTGTTGGACGGCGGCATGGGCACCATGATCCAGAGCTACCGTCTGGATGAGCGCGATTTCCGCGGTGAGCGTTTCGCCGACTGGCGCAGCGATCTGAAAGGCAATAACGATCTGCTGGTGCTGACCAAGCCGGAAGTGATCACCGCCATTCATTACGCCTATCTTGAGGCGGGCGCCGATATCCTTGAGACCAATACCTTCAACTCCACCTCCATCGCCATGGCCGACTACCACATGGAGTCGCTGTCCGCCGAGATTAACTATCAGGCCGCCTGTCTGGCGCGCGCCTGCGCCGACGAATGGACGGCGCGCACGCCGGAAAAACCGCGCTACGTCGCCGGGGTGTTGGGGCCGACCAACCGCACTGCGTCCATCTCGCCGAACGTCAACGATCCGGCGTTCCGCAACATCTCGTTCGATGAACTGGTGGCGGCTTACCGCGAATCGACCCGCGCGCTGGTGGAAGGCGGCGTCGATCTGATCATGATCGAAACCATCTTCGACACCCTGAACGCCAAGGCCGCTGCTTTTGCGGTGGAAACCGAATTCGAAGCGCTGGGGGTGGAACTGCCGATCATGATTTCCGGCACCATCACCGACGCCTCCGGCCGCACCCTGTCCGGCCAGACCACCGAAGCGTTTTACAATTCGCTGCGCCACGTCAAGCCGCTGACCTTCGGCCTGAACTGCGCCCTGGGCCCGGACGAGCTGCGCCAGTACGTCGCCGAGCTGGCGCGCATCTCGGAGACCTACGTCACCGCGCACCCGAACGCCGGTTTGCCGAATGCCTTCGGCGAGTACGATCTGGATGCGGCCGAGATGGCGCGCCAGGTCGGGGAGTGGGCGCAGGCCGGCTTCCTCAATATCATCGGCGGCTGCTGTGGCACCACGCCGGAACATATCGCCGCGATGGCCAAGGCGGTCGAGGGCGTGCCGCCGCGCCGGCTGCCGGAGCTCCCGGTCGCCTGCCGCCTGGCCGGTCTGGAGCCGCTGACCATCGACGCCAACACGCTGTTCGTCAACGTCGGCGAGCGCACCAACGTCACCGGTTCGGCGCGCTTCAAGCGCCTGATCAAAGAAGAGAAATACAACGAGGCGCTCGACGTGGCGCGTCAGCAGGTCGAGAGCGGCGCGCAGATCATCGACATCAACATGGACGAGGGGATGCTCGACGCCGAAGCGGCGATGGTGCGCTTCCTCAACCTGATCGCCGGCGAGCCGGATATCGCTCGGGTGCCGATCATGATCGACTCCTCCAAGTGGTCCGTTATCGAGAAAGGCCTGAAGTGCATTCAGGGCAAGGGCATCGTCAATTCGATCTCGATGAAGGAGGGCGAAGAAGCCTTTATCCATCACGCCAAACTGGTGCGCCGCTACGGCGCCGCGGTGGTGGTGATGGCGTTCGACGAAGTGGGCCAGGCGGACACCCGCGAGCGCAAGTTCGAGATCTGCCGCCGCGCCTATAAAATTTTGACCGAACGCGTTGGCTTCCCGCCGGAAGACATCATTTTCGATCCGAACATCTTCGCCGTCGCCACCGGCATCGACGAGCACAACAACTACGCCGTCGACTTTATCGAAGCCTGCGCCGACATCAAAACCCACCTGCCGCACGCGATGATCTCCGGCGGGGTGTCCAACGTGTCGTTCTCGTTCCGCGGCAACGATCCGGTGCGTGAAGCGATCCATGCGGTGTTCCTGTATCACGCCATTCGCAACGGCATGGACATGGGCATCGTCAACGCCGGGCAGTTGGCGATTTACGACGATCTGCCTACTGAGCTGCGCGAGGCGGTAGAAGACGTGATCCTCAACCGTCGCGAGGACGGCACCGAACGCCTGCTGGAGCTGGCGGAAAAGTACCGCGGCAGCAAAGACGGCGAAGCGGCGGTGCAGCAGGCGGAGTGGCGCGGCTGGCCGGTGGAGAAGCGGCTGGAATACTCGCTGGTGAAGGGCATCACCGAGTTTATCGAGCTGGACACCGAAGAAGCGCGGCAGCAGGCCGAACGCCCAATCGAAGTGATCGAAGGGCCGCTGATGGCCGGGATGAACGTGGTCGGCGATCTGTTTGGCGAGGGCAAGATGTTCCTGCCGCAGGTGGTGAAATCCGCCCGCGTGATGAAGCAGGCGGTGGCCTACCTGGAACCGTACATCGAGGCCAGCAAGCAGCAAGGCACCTCCGCGGGGAAAATCCTGTTGGCGACGGTGAAGGGCGACGTGCACGACATCGGCAAGAATATCGTCGGCGTGGTGCTGCAGTGCAACAATTATGAAATCGTCGATCTTGGCGTGATGGTACCGACGGAGAAAATCCTGCGCACCGCGCGCGAGGAGAACGTCGACATCATCGGCCTGTCGGGGCTGATCACGCCGTCGCTCGACGAGATGGTCAACGTGGCCAAAGAGATGGAGCGCCAGGGCTTTACGCTGCCGCTGCTGATCGGCGGCGCCACCACCTCCAAGGCGCACACCGCGGTGAAAATCGAGCAGAACTACAGCGGCCCAACCACCTACGTGCAGAACGCCTCGCGCACCGTGGGCGTGGTGTCGGCACTGCTGTCCGCCACCCAGCGCGACGAGTTTGTGGCGCGCACCCGCAAAGAATATGAAACGGTGCGCATTCAGCACGCGCGCAAAAAACCGCGCACGCCGCCGGTCGATTTGCAGAAGGCGCGCGCCAACGCCATGGCGCTGGACTGGGCCGATTATCAGCCGCCGGCGCCGCGGCAGCTCGGCGTGTTTCCGGTGGCGGCCGGCATCGAGACGCTGCGCCACTACATCGACTGGACGCCGTTCTTCATGACCTGGTCGCTGGCGGGCAAATACCCGCGCATCCTGGAGGATGAGGTGGTGGGGGAAGAGGCCAAGCGCCTGTTCCACGACGCCAATCAGATGCTGGATCGGCTGGCCGCCGAGCGCAGCCTCAACCCGCGTGGCGTTTACGGCCTGTTCCCGGCCAACCGCGTCGGCGACGACGTGGAAGTGTACCGCGACGAACGGCGCGGCGCGGTGCTGGCGGTGAGCCGCCATCTGCGTCAGCAGACGGAAAAAACCGACTTCCCGAACTACTGCCTGGCGGACTTCGTGGCGCCGAAAAGCAGCGGCAAGGCCGACTACTTCGGCGCCTTCGCGGTGACCGGCGGGCTGGAGGAAGACGCGCTGGCGGCGGCGTACGACGCGCAGCACGACGATTACAACAAAATCATGGTCAAGGCGTTGGCGGATCGTTTGGCGGAGGCCTTCGCCGAATACCTGCATGAGCAGGTGCGCAAGTTACACTGGGGCTATGCCGCCGACGAGAGCCTGAGCAACGAGGAACTGATCCGCGAGAACTATCAGGGCATCCGGCCGGCGCCGGGCTACCCGGCCTGCCCGGAGCACACCGAAAAAGCGACCATCTGGCAGCTTCTGGACGTCAACCGCCACACCGGCATGGAACTGACGGAGTCCTTCGCTATGTGGCCGGGAGCGGCGGTATCCGGCTGGTACTTCAGCCATCCTGAGAGCAAGTACTTCGCGGTGGCGCAGATCCAGCGCGATCAGGTGGAAGACTACGCGGCGCGTAAAGGGATGAGCGTGAGCGAGGTCGAGCGCTGGCTGGCGCCAAACCTCGGCTACGACGCCGACTGACTTTCCTCTTCAAGGGCGCAGCGATGCGCCCTTGTCATTTACAGCGCTTCCACATCGATATGCAGCGCGTCGTACCGCCAATATTCCAGGTCGCAATCGATCACTCTGTCGTGCTGATCGCGATTCACCCGCGTAATGAACAGCGCCGGGCTGCCGTAGGTCACCTTCAGCATGGCGGCGGCCTGCTGCGGCAGCAGGGTGGGCAGCATGTCGAAACGCACCCGCCCGTAGTGAATGCCGTAGCGCGCGGCGTACAGCGCGGTCAGCGACTGGGTCAGATCTTCGTCCAGAATGCCGGGGAAATAGGCCGGATTGAGGTAGTGCTCGCAGTACAGCACCGCACGTCCGTCGATGTAGCGCAGCCGGCGAATGCGATAGGCCTCGGCGCCGGGGGGCAGCGCCAGGCGGCCGGCCAGCGGCGCGTCGAGCGTGACGACCGCGCTGTCGATCGCTTCGGTATGGGCGGCGCGCCCCTGCTGCTGCGCCATGGCGTGAAAATGGCTGCGCTGCAGCGGGTTGTAGATAAGACGTGGAGGCGAGATGAACCAGCCGCGCCGCACTTGGCGGTAGATGACGCCCTGCGCCTCCAACTGGCCGAGCGCCTCCTGCAAGGTAATGCGGGTGGTGGCGAACTGTTCGCTCAGGGCGCGTTCGGAGGGCAGCTTGCCGCCCGCGGCGAACTCGCCGGCGGTGATGCGGGCGCTCAGCGTTTGGCAGATGGTGGCGACGGTCGTCGGTGCTTCACTCATACAGCGGGTGTCCCGTTTCAGTGCGTTTGGCCTTCCTTAAGGTAGGCCAGCGTCGCGTTTTCGCCGTTGCAACGGGTGATAAAACTGTCGCTTTTTTAAGCTGACATATAATTATCACATTCGTCCGTTAGATTGGTTTGGTCCTTGCTGGACTAGTCCAGCCATCCCCACACTACCACCTGGAGCATCAGTTATGAAACGTTTGTGCGCTTCTGTGTTAACCAGTGCCATCGTGTTATCCAGCCAGATGAGCTGGGCCGCGGATACCGATCTGGCGGCGCTGGAGCAGGCCGCGAAGAAAGAAGGCGAAGTCAACAGCGTCGGCATGCCGGACAGCTGGGCCAACTGGAAAGGCACCTGGCAAGATCTGTTGAGCAAGTACGGCCTGAAGCATGTCGATACCGACATGAGCTCCGCGCAGGAGATCGCCAAATTCGATGCGGAAAAGAACAACGCTACGGCGGACATCGGTGACGTCGGCGCGGCCTTTGGCCCGGTGGCGGTGCAGAAGGGCGTAACGCAGCCCTACAAACCCTCTACCTGGGATCAGGTGCCGGACTGGGCGAAAGACAAAGACGGGCACTGGGCGCTGGCTTACACCGGCACCATCGCCTTTATCATCAATAAACAGCAGGTGAAAGACATCCCGCACAGCTGGGCCGATCTGCTCAAGGGCAGCTATCAGGTCACCATCGGCGACGTCGGCACCGCGTCGCAGGCGGCCAGCGGCGTGCTGGCCGCCACCTACGCCATGGGCGGCAACGAGAAAAACCTCAAGCCGGGCCTGGAATTCTTCGGCAAGCTGGCCAAGGCCGGCCGCCTGAGCCTGAGTAACCCGGTGATCGCATCGCTGGAGAAAGGGGAAGTGCAGGTTGGCGTGGTGTGGGACTTCAACGGCCTGAACTACCGCGATCAGATCGACAAAACCCGCTTTGAAGTGCTGATCCCGTCGGACGGCTCGATCACCTCCGGCTACACCACCATCATCAACAAATACGCCAAGCACCCGAACGCCGCCAAGCTGGCGCGCGAATACATCTTCTCCGACGCCGGCCAGATCAACCTGGCGCGCGGCTATGCCCGCCCGATCCGCGCCGAACATCTGACGCTGCCGGACGACGTCAAGGCCAAGCTGCTGCCGGCCGAGCAGTACAAGAATGCGCACCCGATCGCCGATCCGGCGGCCTGGGAACAGAGCGCCAAAGCGCTGCCGCGCCTGTGGCAGGAAAACGTCATTATGTTTATGCAGCAGTGAGTTAACGCACCATGAAAACGATCCTCGTGCTGCTGGACGGCCTCAACTACCGGGTGGCGCATGACGCCATGGGGTATCTGCAGGCCGAATGTGCGGCGGGACGCGGGCGGTTGTACCTGCTGGAGAGCGAGTTGCCCTCGCTCTCCCGGCCGCTGTATGAATGCATCCTCACCGGCGTCACGCCGGTGGAGAGCGGCGTGGTGCACAACCACGTCTCGCGCCTTTCTCATCAACAAAGCGTGTTTCATTACGCGCGCGCCGCCGGGCTGACCACCGCCGCCGCCGCGTATCATTGGTTCAGCGAATTGTATAACCGCACGCCGTTCGACGCCGCGCGCGACCGCCACACCGACGCTCCCGAGCTGCCGATTCAGCACGGCCATTTCTATTACGACGACGGCTATCCCGACAGCCATCTGTTCGACGACGCCGAAAGCCTGCGCCAGCGTCATCAGCCGGATTTCCTGCTGATCCACCCGATGAACATCGACGACGCCGGGCACCGCTTCGGCCTCTCTTCGCCGCAGTACCGCAACGCGGCGCGGCGCGCCGACGGCTCGCTGTCGCGCTACCTGCCCGAGTGGCTGGCGGCCGGTTATCAGGTGCTGGTCACCGCCGACCACGGCATGAACGACGATCGCAGCCACGGCGGGGTGTTGCCGGAAGAGCGCCAGGTGCCGCTGTTCGTGTTCGGCGCGGGCTTCAGCCTGGACGACGCCGATCCGCAGCAAACCGAGCTGTGCGGCACGATCTGCGATCTGCTGCAGGCGGCGCATGACAAGCCGCGCTGCCGGGCGCTGCTGGCGCAGGATGCGCGATGAACAGCAAAACCAAATGGATCGCCGCACTGTGCCTGCTGCCGTTTATCGTGCTGTTCGGCGCGTTTCAGATCGCCCCGCTGGTGTGGATCGCGGTTCACAGCTTTTTCAGCGAGACCAGCGGCTGGGGATGGGGCAACTATGTCGATATCCTCACGTCGCCGTTCTACCTGCAGGCCTTTCAGTTCTCGCTGGAGATCTCGCTGTGGTCGAGCGTCTACGGCTTGCTGATTGCATTAGTGGGCAGTTACTCACTTCGCCAGCTCGGCCAGACCCGCTTTCATGACTTCGTGATGTCGTTCACCAACATGACCAGCAACTTCGCCGGGGTGCCGCTGGCGTTCGCCTTCGTCATTCTGTTGGGGTTGAACGGCTGCCTGACGCTGCTGCTGCGCAAATACGGTTTGATGGAGAGCTTCAACCTCTATTCGAAGAGCGGCCTGATCGTGCTGTATACCTACTTCCAGATCCCGTTGGGCGTGCTGTTGCTGTATCCGGCGTTCGATGCGCTGCGCGCCGATTGGCGTGAGTCGGCGGCGCTGCTCGGCGCCGGCCCCTGGCGCTACTGGCGGCATATCGGCCTGCCGGTGCTGGCGCCGGCGCTGATGGGCACCTTCGTCATCCTGCTGGCCAACGCGCTGGGCGCCTACGCCACGGTGTACGCGCTGACCACCGGCAACTTCAACGTGATCCCGATCCGCATCTCGGCGTTGGTGGCGGGGGACATCTCCCTCGATCCGAACCTGGCCAGCGCGCTGGCGATGCTGCTGGTGGTGATGATGGCGTTTATCACGGTAATCCACCAATGGATGCTGCGCAGGAGCTACCTCAATGCGCGCTCATAATCGGATGGAGAATGCTCATGTCGCGTGCTGAACGCCTCTATCACCGCACGGTGACCGGCCTGCTGCTGCTGATCCTGCTGCTGCCGCTGGCGGCGACGCTGATTTATGCGCTGGCCACCCAGTGGGGCGCCACCATTTTACCGGACGGTTTTACCCTGAAGTGGCTGACGGCGCTGTGGAGCGACCCGCGCTTTTTGCAGGCGCTGTGGCACTCGCTGCTGATCTGCTTCGGCACGCTGCTGCTGTCGGTGGTGGTGATCCTGCCGGCGATGTTTGTGATCGCTTACTACTTTCCCAAACTGGACGCGGTGATGAACGTGCTGATCCTGCTGCCGTTCGCCGTGCCGCCGGTGGTGTCGGCGGTGGGGCTGATGCAGCTGTTCGCCGCCGATCCGCTGCCGCTGCTCGGCACCCCCTGGATTTTGGTGGGCTGCTATTTCACCATCGCGCTGCCGTTTATCTACCGCGCCATCAGCAACAACATGCAGGCGATCAACCTGCGCGATCTGATGGACGCCGCGCACCTGCTCGGCGCCAGCACTTGGCAGGCGGCGCTGTGGGTGGTGCTGCCGAACCTGCGCAAGGGCGGAACAATTGCCGTGCTGCTGTCGTTCTCGTTCCTGATCGGCGAGTTCGTGTTCGCCAACCTGCTGGTGGGCAGCCAGTATGAAACGCTGCAGGTCTACCTGTTCAACATGCGCAACGGCAGCGGGCACTTTACCAGCGCGCTGGTCATCTCCTATTTCGCCGTGGTGCTGCTCGTCACCTGGCTGGCGAACCTGCTGAATAAAAACAAGGGCTAACCCGATGGCTTATCTCAACGTCACCCGACTGAACAAACACTATGGCCAGACCCAGGTGTTTCAGGATATCGATTTCACCGCCGAAGAGGGGGAGTTCGTCACCCTGCTGGGGCCGAGCGGCTGCGGAAAATCGACGCTGCTGCGCTGTCTGGCCGGCCTGACCCCGGTCGACAGCGGGCACATTTTGCTGCAGGGCCAGGATCTGGTGCCGCTGGCGCCGCAAAAGCGCGGCATCGGCATGGTGTTTCAAAGTTATGCGCTGTTTCCCAATATGACGGTGGAAGGCAACGTGGCCTTCGGCCTGAAAATGCAGAAGCTGGCGGCCGGGCAGATCGGCCAGCGGGTGCAGGAGGTACTGGCGCTGGTGGAGCTGAGCGATTTGGCGAAGCGCTATCCGCATCAGCTGTCGGGCGGCCAGTGTCAGCGCGTGGCGCTGGCGCGATCGTTGGTCACTCGCCCGCGTCTGCTGCTGCTCGACGAACCGCTGTCGGCGCTGGATGCGCGTATCCGCAAGCACCTGCGCGAGCAGATCCGGCGCATTCAGCGCGAGCTGAACCTGACGGCGATCTTCGTCACCCACGATCAGGAAGAGGCGCTGACCCTGTCGGATCGCATCGTGCTGATGAACAAGGGGCAGATCGTGCAGAGCGGCGATGCGGAAACCCTGTATACCCAGCCGGCGGATGCCTTTGCCGCCGGATTTATCGGCAACTATAACCTGTTGACCGCCGAACAGGCCGCCCAACTGACCGGGCGCAGCTATGCCGGCAAGGTGGCGATCCGCCCTGAGTCCATCGGCCTGTTACCGGCCGGACAGGGGATCGGCGGGGTGATCCTGGGTCACAGTTTGCTCGGGAATGTGGTACGGTATCGGATTCAGGTTTGCGAGGTAGAATTGCTGGTTGACGTGCTCAACCGTTCGGTGGCCGACCTGCGGCCCGACGGCACGGAAATTGGGCTACACTTGGAACCTGTTGTATTGCGGGAAGTTGCATGACTTCGCAGCGCGGCGCCGGGGCCTTCCCGCCGCCGCATTAACCCTTCTCTTCTGCGGTCTGCCGCCCGCCCGCTGTCCTGCCAGACCCACGCCCGGCAGGCGGGACCGCGCGCTGTACCCGTCATCCTTTGGCTCGCCTCTCTGCGTCGCGTGACAAGCATCGGGTATCAGCCTCCTTTGGCCGGGCGTTAATGGAGCGTATCTTCCGTGCTGACCCTTCTTCACCTGCTTTCGTCCGTGGCGCTGTTGGTGTGGGGCACCCACATCGTGCGCACCGGGATCATGCGGGTTTACGGCGCCAATCTGCGGCGCGTGTTGAGCGACAGCGTTGAGAAAAAGCCGCTGGCGTTCGTTTCCGGCATCGGCGTGACCGCGCTGGTGCAAAGCAGCAACGCCACCGCGCTGCTGGTGACCTCTTTCGTCGCGCAGGGGCTGGTGGGGCTGGCGCCTGCGCTGGTGATCATGCTGGGCGCCGACGTCGGCACCGCGCTGATGGCGCGCGTGCTGACCTTCGATCTTTCCTGGCTGTCGCCGCTGCTGATCCTGGTCGGCGTCTTCCTGTTCCTCAGCCGCAAGCAAATGCGGATCGGCCAGATCGGACGCGTCCTGATCGGCCTTGGGCTGATCGTGCTGGCGCTGGAGCTGATCGTCGCCGCCGCCACGCCGATCACCCAGGCGGCCGGGGTGAAAGTGCTGTTCTCGTCGCTGACCGGCGACGTGATGCTGGACGCCCTGACCGGCGCGCTGTTCGCCATCGTCAGCTATTCCAGCCTGGCGGCGGTGCTGCTGACCGCCACCCTGACCGCCACCGGCGTGATTTCGCTGAAGGTGGCGCTCTGTCTGGTGATCGGCGCCAACCTCGGCAGCGGCCTGCTGGCGATGATCAACGCCAGCGGGCAGAACGCCGCCGGGCGGCGCGTAGCGCTCGGCAGCCTGCTGTTCAAGCTGGTGGGCTGCATACTGGTGCTGCCGTTCGTCTCCTATCTGGCGGATTTGATGGCTCAGCTGCCGGGCGGCAGCGAAGAGCTGGTGATCTATTTCCACGTGTTCTACAACCTGATCCGCTGCCTGGTGATGATCCCACTGGCCGGGCCGATGGCGACGCTGTGCGAGCGGCTGATCGTCGACGAAGCGGCCGACGATCCGCGCATGCGGCCGCGCCATCTGGACGCCAGCGCGCTGGATACGCCGACGCTGGCGCTGGCCAATGCGGCGCGTGAAACGCTGCGCATGGGCGACGTGGTGGAACACATGATGATCCTGCAACGTGAAGTGCTGCACGGTAAGCAGGGGGTCGATAAAGAGGTGCGGCGCCTCGACGATGACGTCGACGTGCTGTACACCGCCATCAAGCTGTATCTGGCGCAGATCCAGAAGGAAGATCTGGGCGAGGAAGACTCGCGCCGCTGGGCGGAGATCATCGAAATGGCGCTCAACCTGGAACAGGCGGGCGACATCATCGAGCGCATGGCCGGCGACGTGGGCGCCAAGTCGCACGCCGCGCGCCGCGCCTTCTCGGCGGAAGGGTTGGCGGAGCTGGACGGGCTGCACGAACGGCTGATCGGCAACCTGCGCCTGGGGCTGTCGGTGTTCCTGTCCGGCGACGTCACCAGCGCCAAACGCCTGCGCCGTTCCAAGCACCGCTTCCGCATTCTGGATCGCCGCTACGCGCACGCGCACGTCGATCGTTTGCACCAGCAAAACGTGCAGAGCATCGAGACCAGTTCGTTGCATTTGGGATTGTTGGGGGACATGAAGCGCCTGAACTCGCTGTTCTGCGCGGTGGCTTACAACGTGTTGGATCAGGATGCCAAGGACGACGATCGCGACTGGGAAGACACCCCGAGCACGCTGTAAAAAAACGCCCCCGGTTTTAACCGGGGGCGTTGTGCAGGAAAGGCGCGTTATTTGCCGCTGAACACGCCGGCTTTGGCATCCGCCTGTTTTGTTGAGGCATGGCCGCTGACGAACGGCACGTTGCCGTCAACGCCCTGTTTCGCCGCACCGGCGGCCAGGCCGCCAACCGTGGCCGCCGCATCGACGCGGCCGCCGCCCTGATAGCGTTGGCCGTTGACGTCCTGCTGGCTGACCTGGCTACCGCCCAGTTCCACCTTGCCTTGCTGGCTGCGGATCTCGCCGCCGGTCAGTTGGGTTTGGCCGCCGACCTGCAGCGCCACGCCGTTCTTACCGGTGATCGCCGATTGCTCGCCGACCGCGTTGTTGTTCACCACGTCGGCATTGACCTTGAGGTGCCCCTGGCGACCGGCCGGCCCGGTGATGCTGTCTTTCACCGCGCCGCCGACGGTGCGTGCGCCGCGATCCCACAGCGGGCCTTGCGGTTTTTCGCCGGTCGGCGTTGCCGGCAGCGTGACTTTGCCTTCGGCCTTGCTGAAGCTGACCGCGCCGGTGGTGTCCTGCTGCGGATCGAGGCGACGCGCCACGCTGTTGTACTTGTCGGTGGTGGCGTCGGCCACTTTGTTCACTCCGGCCTCCAGTTTCTCTTTCACCTTACCGGCGTAACGCGGTGTGCCGACCTTCGACAGCTTGGAGGTGATGCTGCTGCCCGGATCGTTGCTGTGGCTCAGACCGGCATCCACATCGACCTTCACCGCGTTCTCAACGTCTTTGCGGCTTTCAACGTGCAGATTGCCGCCCACCTTGCCTTGTACGCTGTCGGCATCGACACGCGCGCCGGCGAGACGGGTGTCTTTGCCGCTGTTGATCGCCACGTCGCCCGCGGTGATGCCGGTGTTGGCGTGGGTGGTTTTATCCTGTTGTTCCACGCCGACCTTCAGACCGGCACCCAGCGTGTGGGTATCTTTGCCAGTGTTCGGGTCGACCTTGCCGCCGGCGTCCTTGTTGAAGGTTTGGCCGCCTTTGGCGTTGGCTTTGATGCCCAGGCTCCAGTTGTCCTTATGCTGCTCGTTTTTGGCGGACTCCAGCAGGATGCCGCCGTTTTTCGCCTCGAGCGCGGCGCTGCCGCCGCTGACTTTGGCCCCCTGCAGATGCAGTGCGTCATCGCCTTTGCCGTTGGCGGACAGGGTGACCTTGCCGTCTGAGGCGATAGTGGCGCCCTGACGCTCGGTTGTGGACTCATTCACCTTGGCGATGTCGAAGGCGCCGCCGGCGGAGAGGTTGCCGCCGGTTTTTTCCTTGCTGTCGCTGCTGCCGGCGCCCAGATCGATATTGCCGGACAGCTTGCTTTCCTTACGCGTTTGGGTCGATTCCGCCGCCTGCAGTGCGACCTTGTTACCCGCGCTCAGGCTGACGTCGCCCTGGCTCTTGACGTTGGTGCCCTGCAGCGTCAGATCGCGGCCCGCCTTCAGCTCAACGCCCTGTTGGCCACTGACGTTGCCGACCTGCGCGGTGCTGCTGCTGCTTTCGCCGTTGTGGGTGCCGCCGCCGAACCCGGCGCCGAAGTTTTTACTGTCGGCGGTGAAACCGCCCTTGGCGGAGGCTTTGACGTTAAAGCCGCTGTGGCTTTCGCTCTGCTTGTCGCTGGCCTGATCAAGGCGGATATCGCCGCCGGCGTTGACGGCGGTTTTACCGCTGCCGCCGTTCAGCGCGGTGCCCTGATAGACCGCGTCTTTTTTCACGTTGACGTTGATGCCGTTGGCCGCGTCGATCGAGCCGGTCACCGCCTGGCTGGCGCTGCTGTTGCTGCGCTGGGTGCCGCCTTCGCCCTTGGCGTCCACGGTCAGATCGCTGCCGGTGGAGGTGTAGACGCGCACGCCGGCGCTGCCGCGGGTATCGCGGCTCTGCTCTTCCTGACGATTTGTCGCAGCTTCGCTGCGGTGGCTGTCCGCCGTCAGCGTGACCGCGCCTTTGTTGGCTTGATATTGCGTGCCCTGATCGCGCACTTTGCCTTTGGCGTTGATGTCGATGCTGCCGGCTTTCACCGAGCTGACGACCGCCTGCGAGCTGCTGCTGCGTTTTTCGCTGCTGCCGCCCTGTGCGCCGATATCCAGGCCGACGTTAGGCGCGCCGATGCCACCGATGTCGTTGATGACGCCCGTGGCGTCCAGCTTGGCCGCCTTGCCGACCGCACGCTCGACCGGACGGGTCACGGCGCTGTAATCGACGTTGGCACCGATGTTCACGCCGACGTCGGTTTTGGTGGTGTTGCTGCTGGTGGTGTCGGCAGCGGCCAGGTGATCGACGTCCGCGGCGTTTTCTTGATAGGTGCCGCCGACGCTGTGCTGCGCACCTTGCTGGGTCAGCTTGTCACGGGCGTTGACAGTCAGGTTGCCTTTGACGTCGCTGCCGGAGGTGACGGCCTTGCTGCTCTGCGCCTGTGTTTTGCTGTTCTCGTAGCCGGCCTCCACGCCGCTGCCGAGCTTGTCGATGCCGCCGGTGTAGTAGAAACCGCCGCCGACCTTGGTCTGCTCGGTATTCGAGGTGGTTTTGTCGTCGGCCGCCAGGAACGAAACCTTATTGCCGCTGACGCTGGCGTCGCCTTTGTCGGCGACCAATTTGGATCCGCTGAAGGTCACGTCCTTATCCGCGTCGAGCTTCACGCTGCCGCCGCTGAGGGTGGCGCCGCGGTTCTCGGTGCGGGTGGTTTTCTCGCTGTTGCGGGTGTGTTCGATGCGTAAACCGGCGCGGTATTGCTTGTCGCCGGCTTCTTTGGCGTAGCCGTTGACGGTGAGCGCGGTTTTCTGCTCGTCGATGTTCTGCTGCTGCTCGGCAGCCTTGACGTTGATATTGCCGGTCTGCGACGTGACGCTCAGCTCGCCGCCGCTGGCGACCTGGCTGCCGATCACGTCGGTGTCCTTACGGCTGACCAGCTTCAGGTTGGTGTCGGACTTCAGCTCGCTGGCGGTGCTGCTCTGATAACTGTTATCGGCCTTGTGCGAACTGCTGGTGATGTTGAAGGCGGTGCCGGTACGCGCGTCGATTTTGTCCACGGTGGTGCTCAGCGCGTTGTCGATGCGCAGGCCGCCGTGGGTGGCGGTGACTTCGCCGCCTTTCTGGCCGCGCGCCTTGCTGCCGGTAATGGTGACGCCTTGCTGACCGTTCAGGCGCAGGGTGCCGCCGCTGGTCAATTCGGAAGCGTGGCTAACTTCGCGGCGATTGCTGTTGTTCTTGTTGTCGCCGCCGCCGATGCCGCCCCAGGAGGTTTTGTCATCGCGCACCGCTTTGGCGTTGGCGGTTTTCTGCACCCCGACCTGGATTTGGTTATCTGCGTCGATCGTCAGATCGCGCTGGGCGTGGACCTTGGCACCCCGAGTCGAGACATTGCGGCCGGCTTTCACCGCCAGTTCGCCCTGGCTGCGCAGTTCACTGGCCTTCAGGCTTTCGCTTTCGTCGCTGCTGCTCCAACTGCCGGTGCGCAGGCTGGAGGTGTGGTTGCGCTGATAGCCGCGTTCGCTGGACTTATCTTTCTCCACCAGCCCGGCGAGGTGCACATCGCGAGCCGCTTTGACGCTCAACGCCCGGTCGGCGCTGACGCTGGCGCCCAACAGGTTCACGTCTTCCCGAGTACTGACGAGTTTGGCGTTGCCGCTGGCGGCGACGGTGCTGCCCGCCTGCTGCAGTTGCTCGCGTTCGCGGGTGACGTCGTATTGCCAGGAATAGAACCAGCGGTCGTCGGTGTGACCTTGAGTTTGCTTCAACTGCTGGCCGTCGAGCGTCAGCTTGCCGCCCTGCAGGGTGATGTCTTCGCCGCGAATATCGGTGGCGGTGAGGTGCGCGTGGTTATCCGCCACCAGGCTGATGTTCTTGCCTTTCAGCTCGGTGCGGGTCAGCTTCTGGCTGCTGCTGCGATCGTTGACGTAGATGCCGCCACGGTAATTTTGATAGTTATCGCCGCCGTTTTTGTTGCTGCTGGCATCTTCAATGCGGCTTTCGCTGCGAATATCGTAGGCTTTCACCTTGAGTTCGTCGCCGGCAGCCAGCGTGCCGGCCAGCTTCACGCCGCTGCCTTGCGCGGTGTTGATGATGTTGATGCGCCCGGCCTGCATGCTGCCGAGGTAGTAGCTGTCCAGCGCGGTCGTCGGCTGTTCGCTGGCCAGCACCTTGCCGTCGCGCGCCACGCGGTTAAGGCCGCTGATGGCGTTGATCGCCGCCGGCGTCACTTTGCCGTTGCGGTGGGTGAAGTCTTGTACGATGACGTTGCCGCGGCTGTCTATCTTCGGTGCGATCAGATCCAGCACGCCGCTGGCGTTCAGGGTGCCGTTGAGGCTCAGGGTATTGCGGTTGCCCAGGGTGCTGTAGCCCTGCAACAGGCCGTTTTCCACCAGCGGGTTGCCGACCACCAGCGAGGAGCGGCTGGTGTTGATGAACCCGCAGCCCTGGCAGCTGATGCCGTTCGGGTTGGCCAGCACGTAGTCGGCCGCCATGCCGAAGATCTCTTGCTGGCCGTGCAGCAGCGACGGGTTGCGGCCGATCACTTCATTAAGGATCACACTGGCTTCGCGTCCGCCCAGATTCGGGTTGGCACCCAGTTGCCCGGCCAGCTGCGACAGCCCCGCCTCGCGGGAGTTGTTCAGCACCGCGCCGGGTTGGTTGACGTTGAAGTCCTGGTATTGGTTATGCGACAGTCCGCTGCCGTTCGGCGCGACGATGTCGACCACCTGGGCGCCGGTGGCGGCGGTGGAAACGCCGGGGCCGTTGGCGCCGTTGGCCGCGACGATCTCTCCGGCGTAGGCGCCGGTGGAAGCGGCGAGAATTATCGCCAGCGCGGCGGCCAGTTTGCCTGCCGCCGAAAGTCTGAAGTTATTATTTTTCATCCATGTATCTCCGTATATTGCCGTGGGGTCCTGCAAAACTGCTGATTAAAAGGTGTAAGAAAAGCGCGCCAGCACCTGAACGGGATCCTCGGGCGTGGCGTGGTTCGACAAGATCCAGCCGCGGCTGACCTCCAGATCGACCAGCGCCTGGCGGTAGCGTAACGTGGCGCCGCTGCTCAGCCCGGCGCTGCTGCGCCAGCCCGAGTTATCCTGACGCGGCAAAATGCGGCCGACGTCGGCGCCAAGGCGCGGCGTCAGCGTGGCGGCGCCTAAATTGAAGCTGCGCGACAGCGTATTCTGCAGATACCAGCCGTTGTCGCCGGACTGGGTACTGCGGCTGAAGCCGCGTACGGCGCTGCGATCGGTGAGGCTCAGCCACTCCACGCCGGGCAGCGGGTCGCGGCTGTACTGGCCATAGAACAGGTTGTTGAGCTGATAGGTGGCGTCACCCAGCTTGAGACGCTGGCTGAGGTTGGCGAACAGCTTGCCTTTGGTGAACTGGCTGTCGAGGTGCACCGAGCTCGGGTGGCGATCGGCGCCCAGCCATGGCAGGCCCTGTTCGACGCTGAGGTTGGCGCTGAACACCCCGTTGGGCAGAATCTGCAGGTGGCTGGCGCTCAGCTCGGCCAGGGTCAGCGTGGGGCTGCTGACCTCGAGGCGCACGCTTTCGAAGTAGTTATCGATGCGCTTGTAGGTCAGCTGTCCGCTCAGGCTGTCTATCTGATCGTGATCGCGGTAAAACACGTAGTCGCTGCGCAGACCGTACTGTTGGGTCTGGCCGTGCAGTTTGACCACGTTGTGCGGCAGCTGCTGGTGGTTCTCATAGGACGAGAAGCTGGCGAACCCGCTGAAGGTGAACGCGCCGTACGGCAGCGAATAGAGCAGGGTATAGGCGCGATTATAGCGGTGGGCCGGGTTTTCCAGCGTGCTGTTGGCGTTCAGGCTGACGAAGTCCGACAGGCCGAACGGGCTGTCCAGCGTGGCGGTGGCACGTGCCAGCCACTGGCCGGTGCTTTTTTGGCCGTAATTATCCGTGCCGGCGGTAATCAGCCAGGGCTTGGCATGCTGATTGCGCAAACGAATGACCGAACCGCCAACCTGATGGCCGGGTAATATATCCAGCTTGGTGGTATTCGATTGCAAACGGTTAGCCTGATCCAATCCCTGGTCGAGATCGGTTAATTTCAACGGCTTGCCTTCCAGCCCCGGAAATAATAAACGGCTGTTGACCCAGCGATCGCCGCCTTCTATTTTCTCGATAAATCCTTCGGTGACGCTTAACCCCAATTCTCCTTGTGAATTAGGGCGAACAATTTGCACGCGCGCGGTGATATAGCCCTTTTGCACATAAAGACGCGTTAATTCACGGGTCAGGCGATTGATATCGTTGCTGCTGATGCACTGTTCCGGCAACGCGCTCAGGGCGGATAAATCGCTCGGCGAGAGCAGGGTGACGCCCTGCAGATAAACGCCGGCGATCGGCAGGCACTGCGCGGACTGCGGCAGGGCGGGCGCGGCCGGCTCCGGCTCCGCCAGCAGGCGCTGCTGCTTCAGCTGCTGGTAACGGCGTTGCTCAATCAACTGGTTGACTTCACGCGTGCTGTCTTGCAGCGCGCGGCGCGACTCGCCCATCGACATATCCCGCATCATGTGGGCATCCGGCAGGGTTTCGGCGGAAAGGGCCGTGCTGACCAACAGCGTCAAGGCGGTGATTTTTTTTATCATTGTAATCCATTATGAGAGGCCGCCGGGGCAGCCAGCCCAATCCATGAGGTTAACCACGGGCGGCCGAGGGCCGGCCCGAAATAATGAGCGACATGCACATTGCGAGGTATCTTGATTTGCCGCAGCAAATAAGACGGTGGGTATATATCTAAATAATAATTAGGCTGCTTCTTTTATGGCGGGCAACCCTGGTGACTTAATTAATTAAAAAAAGTAGAACGTCTCTTCCTCTTGCCAACATTATCGGCATGGATAGGAAGAATCTGAATTTTTATTTTTCACGGATGATAGGGGATGAGGGAAATTATGACAATCCGACCAGTGGGAAATACGAAATTTCGCAGGGAAGAAACGGGACGCAATTGTTTGCGTCCCGACAGGCGGTTTATTTTTTCTTGATAGGGCGGCCGGACCAATACCCTGCCAGCAGCGAACCGGAGAGGTTGTGCCAGACCGAGAACAGCGCGCCCGGCAGCGCGGCCAGCGGCGAGAAATAGATTTTGCCCAACGTGGCTGCCAGCCCGGAGTTCTGCATCCCGACTTCGATCGCCAGCGTGCGGCAGGTGGACTCGTCGAAGCCGAACAATTTGCCGCCCCAGTAGCCGCTCAGCAGGCCGATGCCGTTGTGCAGGATCACCGCGACGATCACCACCAGACCGACCGAGGCGATATGGCTTTGGCTGCCCGCCACCACCGCGCTGATGATGGCCAGAATGCACACCATCGACAGCGCCGGCAGCAGCGGCTCGATGCGCTTTACCGTTTTGGTCAGGGTATGGTGGACGATCAGGCCCAGGCCGATCGGGATCACCACGATCTGCAGAATGCTCAACAGCATGCCCATGATATCGACGCTGATCTCGGCGTCGACGTACAGGCGGGTCAGCAGCGGCGTGGCGAACACCCCCACCAGCGTTGAGACCGCCGAGATGGTCACCGACAGCGCCACGTCGCCCTTGGCCAGATAGATCATCACGTTGGAGGCGGTGCCGCTGGCCACGCTGCCCACCAGCACCATGCCGGCGGACAGATCCGGCGGCATGCGAAACAGCATCGCCAGGATCCAGGCCGCCAGCGGCATGATCAGATAGTGCAGGAAGATGCCGGCCGCCACCGGGCCGGGGCGCGCCAGCACGCGTTTGAAGTCGTCCAGTCGCAGCGTGACGCCCATGGCGAACATGATCAGCATCAGCAGCGGGCTGACGTAGGGGCCGATGCCGGTAAAGGTGGTCGGCGTGTAATAGGCGGCGACGGACAGCAGTATCGCCCACAGGGGGAATAAACGCGTGAGTAGAGCCAACATGCAGGTTTTCCTTAGCCAGATTGAGAACGATGGGTGTGGTTGTGTTTTTTGCGGGTTCAACAGGCTGAACCCCTGCAGGTTTTGAACGGATTTTTTAGACGCAGGGGCGCAGCATGCTGCGCCCGCAATCAGGGATAATGACTTATTCGAACAGGTTGTGATGCAGGGTACGCACCACCTGTTCGGCTTCTTCGCCCGGCACCAGGAAGCACAGGTTATAGCTGCTGGCACCGTAGCAGATCAGGCGGATATTGAACGGATCGAGCACGCCGAACACCTCTTTGCCCACGCCGCAGGCGCGCGACAGCTGGTTACCGATGATCGCCACCAGCGCCAGGTTTTCTTCCACTTCCACCCGGCACAGCGACGACAGTTCGGTCAGCAGTGAGGTGGTCAGCAGGCTGCCGCCGACGGAGGTGGCGCCGGTGGTATCCATGGTCAGCGCGATGCTGACTTCCGAAGTGGTGATAAGATCGACGGAGACATTATGGCGCGCCAGGATGTTGAACACCTCGGCCAGGAAACCGCGCGCGTGCAACATGTTCAGGCTGTGCAGCGTCAGCAGCGTTTGCTTGCGGCGCAGCGCCAGTGCGCGGAACAGCGGCGGATTCTCGGTGGTGTTGCACACCAGCGTGCCGCCGGCCGCCGGATCCTTGCTGGAGCCGACGAACACCGGAATGTCGCTGCGCACCGCCGGCAGCAGGGTGGCCGGATGCAGCACTTTGGCGCCGAAGGTGGCCATTTCCGCCGCCTCTTCGAAACCGATTTTGTCGATGCGCTTGGCCGCCGGCACCACCCGCGGATCGGTGGTGTAGATGCCCGGCACGTCGGTCCAGATATCTACCCGGCCAGCGCCGAGCGCCTCGCCGAGCAGCGCGGCGGTATAGTCGCTGCCGCCGCGGCCGAGCGTGGTAGTGCGGCCTTTCGGCTCGCTGCCGATAAAGCCCTGGGTGACCACCAGCGCTTCCTGCAGGCGCGGCTGCAACTGCGTCCGGGCCAGTTCGCTGAGCGCGGCGCTGTCCGGCACGGCGCGGCCAAAGTGATCGTCGGTGCGCATCACTTTACGCACGTCGAACCATTCGGCCTGCACGTTGCGGGCGCGCAGGATTTCCACGAACAGCAGGGTGGACATCAGCTCCCCATGGCTGACCAGCTCGTCGGTCAACGCCGTCGAGGTGGCCAGCGACGCGGCCTCCGACAGCATGGCGATGTTTTCCAGCAGGCGGTCTATCTCGTCGCGGATCACCGCAGGCGCCGCGAGGCGATCGAGGATGGCGTACTGGATGCGACGAATTTCATCAAGCTGGTAGTTGCGCTTGTCGGCCTCGCAGCCTTCGGCCAGGGCGACCAACAGGTTGGTGACACCCGCCGAGGCGGACAACACCACCAGGCGGACCTGCGGGTTGGCCAGCACGACGTCGGCGCTGCGGTTCATGGCTTCAAAGTCGGCGACGCTGGTGCCGCCGAACTTGGCTACCACGGTGGAATTCTGGGGTACTGCTTGGTTCATGTAGAAACCTCGTGTCAGGGATGCCCGTTTGGGGGCACTGTAATTCCATAGCCTTGGCACAAGGGGAGAGCGGTAAACAGGGGGCAGGCGTAGAGGTCAGGCTACGATACACCCAGAAGCGCCCCACCTTGTCGATCGCCCTGTGGCGATCCCCTGGTGACAACCCAGGGGATTCAGCCCCTGTAGTCGATACGATAATGGCCGGCCATTATCGTACCTCGGCGTCGCTCCCCCTCGGGTGCCGTCAACGGAGAAACGGCTCCTCTGACACTCTACCTGGGCGACGCGCCTCTTCTGGCTTGCGCACCGGGTGCGCAAGTAGGCTGTTAGGAATAGCCGGTTATCGCCATTCTGTCAACGTACAGACGGTGAGGGATTTTCATCTTGTACCAGCGCGATAAGCGTACAGGGCATCGTGGGCGTGGAACCGGCGCCAATCGGGTGCAGAGAACCGTCCTCCTTTTGGCTGAATAACGGGATAACACCCTGATGTTTCTCCAAATACTCCAGCCAACCGAAATTTTCATTCAATTTGGTTGCTTTGATGGTGGCCCCCCTGGCGAGCAGGCTGCTCAGGCGGCCGTAGGTGGCTTCCTGATTAAATAAAATTTCATGCCGGCGGAAACGCGAACTTTCCGCGCTGGCACCGCGCCCTTTCAGCGGCGCCCCCGAACGGATGGCAAACACGTGATCCTCGCCGAAGAGATGGCCGAAGTGGTAGACCGCCAGCGCGTTCTGGTGGCGATTGGGCGACAGCGCCAACACCTGGGCGATATTGCTCAGATCGAGGTAGTTCTCGGCGTGTTCGGAGTAGGCGTGGCCATAGTAGGCCGGAATGCCGTCCATACGCGCCTGACGGTAGTATTCCCAACTGCTGTCGGTGACGATCACCGGCACGTTCAGCTTGATCAGCGCCTGCGCCAGCATGCGCGCCACGCTGTTGGCGCCGACGATCAGTACGCCGCGCGGCTTTTGCTGCTGCACCCGCAGCCAGCGCGCCATCATGCCGCTGGTCAGGCTTTGCAACACCACGGTACCGATGATGATGGCGAACACCACGGTCACCAGCCGGTCGGCGCCCTGATAGCCGCTGCGCTGCAGCGTCAACGCGAACAGCGAGCTGACCGCCGCGGCCACGATGCCGCGCGGGGCGATCCAGCACAGCAGCAGCCGATCGCGCCAATGCAGGGAAGAGCGCCAGGTCGAGACCGCGATGCACAGCGGCCGGGCGATAAACTGCACCGCCAGCAGCAGCAGCAGCAGCGGCCAGCCCATGTTCCACAGCGCCTGGATGTCGAGCCGCGCCGCCAGAATGATGAACAGCGCCGAGATCAGGATCGCCGACAGTTCTTCTTTGAACGCCAGAATATCGCTGGTATCGACGTCGCGCATGTTGGCCAGCCAGATGCCCATCACCGTGACGGTCAACAGGCCGGATTCGTCGGCGATGGCGTTGGAAACGCCGAAGGCGGTCAGCATGATCGCCAGCACCGCCAGGTTCTGCAGGTAGCGTGGCAGCCAGACGCGGCGCAGCGCCAGGCCGAGCAGGTAGCCGAACAGCGCGCCGGCGATAAGGCCGACGGCGGCAGTCACGCCCAGCGTCCAAAACAGGTGGGTATAGGACTCCGCATTCTGCTTCAGTACGATGAACTCGAACACCAGCAGGGTGAAGATGGCGCCAACCGGATCGATGACGATCCCTTCCCAGCGCAACACCTGGTTAATGTTGGCGTTCGGTCGCACCACGCGCATCAGCGGAGCGATCACCGTCGGCCCGGTCACCACCGTCACCGCGCCGATCAGCGCCGCCAGCTCCGGCGGGAAATCCAGCAACCACCAGCTGGCGAGGCTGATGACCAGAAAGGTGACCAGCATGCCGACGGTGACCAGATTACGCACCACGCCGCCGAGGCCGCGTATCTCCTCGAAGCGCAGCGTCAGCGCCCCCTCGAACAGGATGATCGCCACCGACAGCGACACCAGTGGAAACAGCAGATCGCCGAACAGCAGATCCGGCTGCACCAGATGCACCGTCGGGCCGAGCACGATGCCGAACAGCAGCAGCGGCAAAATGGCCGGCAGACGCAGCAGCCAGGCCAGCCACTGCGCCAGCAGCGACGCCAGGCCGATAAGCACCAACATAAGTGGGGCGGATAATTCCATAAGCGAGATCCCTTTCAAATGACGAAATAAGTAACGATGACACAGCCTGATGACAATTCGGCAACCCCGATAACAGGCCGTTAGCCAAAAGTATAGAGTGAAAGCTGAAACGAGGCGGCAATGCGTTGACAGTTAGCGCCTATCGCAAGAAAAGCGATCATAATCACAGTCGAACAGGCTACAATCGGACAAACGCGTCATTTTTATTCTCAAGCCTAAGAGTGTTGCTATGAAAAATATCAATCCTAGTCAAACCGCTGCTTGGCAAGCCCTGCAGCAACATTATGCACAGATGAAAGACGTACGGATCGCCGACCTGTTCGCCGAGGACAGCGATCGTTTCTCCAGGTTCTCCGCGACCTTCAACGATCAAATGTTGGTGGACTATTCCAAGAACCGCATCACGCAGGAAACCCTGGAGAAGCTGCAGGCGTTGGCGAAAGAAACCGATCTGCAAGGCGCCATCAAATCGATGTTCGCCGGTGAGAAGATCAACCGCACCGAAGATCGCGCGGTGCTGCATATTGCCCTGCGCAATCGCAGCAACAGCCCGATCCTGGTCGACGGCAAAGACGTGATGCCGGAAGTGAACGCGGTGCTGGCCAAGATCAAACAGTTCTGCGCGCGCGTCATCGGCGGCGAGTGGAAAGGCTACACCGGCAAGCCGATTACCGACGTGGTGAACATCGGCATCGGCGGTTCGGATCTCGGCCCTTACATGGTGACCGAAGCGCTACGCCCGTATAAAAACCACCTGAACATGCACTTCGTCTCCAACGTTGACGGTACCCACATCGCCGAAACGCTGCAGCCGCTGAATCCGGAAACTACGCTGTTCCTGGTGGCTTCCAAAACCTTCACTACTCAGGAAACCATGACCAACGCCCACAGCGCGCGCGACTGGTTCCTGAGCAGCGCCGCCGATCAACAGCACGTGGCCAAGCACTTCGCTGCGTTGTCCACCAACGGCAAAGCGGTGGCCGAGTTCGGCATCGATACCGACAACATGTTCGAGTTCTGGGACTGGGTAGGGGGCCGTTACTCCCTGTGGTCGGCGATCGGTCTGTCGATTGCGCTGTCCATCGGTTACGACAACTTCGAGCAGCTGCTGAGCGGCGCGCACGCCATGGACAAGCACTTCGCCGAAACGCCGGCGGAGAAAAACCTGCCGGTGCTGTTGGCGCTGATCGGTATCTGGTACAACAACTTCTTCGGCGCCGAAACCGAAGCCATTCTGCCGTACGATCAGTACATGCACCGTTTTGCCGCTTACTTCCAGCAGGGCAACATGGAATCCAACGGCAAGTACGTCGACCGCAACGGCAATCCGGTGGATTACCAGACCGGCCCTATCATCTGGGGCGAGCCGGGCACCAACGGCCAGCATGCGTTCTACCAGTTGATCCACCAGGGCACCAAGCTGGTGCCGTGCGATTTCATCGCGCCGGCCATCAGCCATAACCCGCTGGGCGATCACCACGCCAAACTGCTGTCCAACTTCTTCGCGCAGACCGAAGCCCTGGCGTTCGGCAAGTCGCTGGAAGTGGTGGAGGCGGAGTTCGCGGCGCAGGGTAAAACCCCTGAGCAGGTTAAACACGTGGCGCCGTTCAAAGTGTTTGAAGGCAACCGTCCGACCAACTCGATCCTGCTGCGTGAAATCACCCCGTTCAGCCTGGGTAGCCTGATCGCGCTGTACGAGCACAAGATCTTTACTCAGGGCGCGATCCTGAACATCTTCACCTTCGATCAGTGGGGCGTGGAGCTGGGCAAACAGCTGGCTAACCGCATCCTGCCGGAGCTGGCGGGCAGCGAGAAAATCAGCAGTCACGACAGCTCGACCAATGCGCTGATCAACCGCTTCAAGGAATGGCGCTAAGCGCCTGAGCTGAAGCCAATAAAAAACCCGCCGCGGCGGGTTTTTTTACGTCTGCGAAAGTTACAGATTGATTGGCACTTCGAAGCTGACGCCCGCGCCCACGTCATCGGCGGTGCTGTGATCGTTGTCGGTGTACCACAGGCTGGTATCAAACTTAACCTGAGAATCGAAGCTGTAACCCCAGCCGAGCTGAATGCCTTTCAGCGTATCGGAACGCGGGAACGCCCGGTTGATAGTTTGGTTGTTCGGGTTCACTTTGGCGTACACCAGTCGGGTACTCCAACGTTGGCCATCGTCCAGCACCATTTCCACGCGACCGGACAGCATTTGGCCGTCTCCGCCCATCGCATGACCCAGCGGATAACCTTGCTGGTAGTAACCGCCCTTGTAGACGTAGTGGTAATACATCACATTATTGTCGTGGCCATCGGAGCGTGTATCCGACCCTTCGATATACCAGTTGATGGTCGTTGGACCCCACTCTGGGTGCCCTTCCAGGCCCAACAGATAGGCATTATGCGAAGGCAGCATACCGGCTTCATCTTCGCCGGTGATTTGGCCATACAGGCTGACCGGCAGACCGATGAGCGGCTGCAGCTTGAGTTTGAAGTCAAATCCGCCCAGTTGGTTGCCCGGATCGTTTTTCGGATCGCCGGTGTTATCGTTGCCAGTTACGCCATCCCAGAAGGAACTCCAGGAGTGAGGGCGGCCTTCACCACCCCACATCATGACGCGTGAAGCGCCCAACTCCAGAAAGTCGGTAGGCATCATAGTGAAACGGCCGCCAAACAATTTGGTATGTGGGACAGAACTGTACTGCGACAGCTGGCCGGCGGACAATTGATATTGCCAGCGGCCGATCCACGACAGCCACGGGGTTTCAAACGGTGATTGGTCGGCGCGCTGCAGCATAAAGCCGGCCACCGGGCGCGCGGCGTCGGAGCGGATCAGGCTGCCGTCGTAGCCCGGTCCCCACCACTGGGAAACCTCGCCGAAGGAGAGCCACTGATTCCAGATTTTCACCGCGCCGTAGGAGCCGTTCATATTGAATTTGGAACCGTCGCTGACGCGCTGATCGCCTTCCACCGAGCCCTGCAGACGCACGTCCCAGAACTCGCCGTTGGCGCCGGCGCCGATGGTCAGGCGATCGTCGGCGTACTCGTTTTGGCCGAAGCCCTGCGGGGTGCCGGGTTTATCGGTCGACGCGTAACCGCTGACGCGGATGTTGGCTTTCAGGGCATCGACACGACGTTGTACGCGGTCAATGACGTTTTTCTCGGTGTTGGTCACCGGCTTGGCCTGCGCGATAACGGAACTGATCTCTTCTTGACTCAGCGGCCAGGTGGACAGGCTGACGTTGATAACGCCGCGGTCAGACAACCAGGCGAGATCGTTACGCAGATCGTTGTCAGGGGCTACCAGGCCGGCGGCGTGGCCGGACAATGCACAGGTAAACAGGCCCGCAGCGACCAGTCCGTTAAGTTTAGCGCGCATAAAGAATTCCCTTGTTAATTCGAGGTTATTGGTTTTATGTAAAGATCTCTGTGACCCATGATAGTTGACATTTCGATTTGCTACAAATCTATAAGCCAGAAACATCTTATTATAACTTTATGAATTAAATGGGGTTTAAAGTGCTTTCGCGCGGGGCATAATTTTTAAGACAATGCCTATATTGGCACAGTTGAATCATATAAGCGGCATTCAGAGAGAGGTTTTATGGCAAAAACGTCGCGTTCGATAATGATAGCGAAAGGACTGCAGCGAGTGCTGAACGTGGGCTTGTTGCTGCTGGCGGCAATTCTGGTGGTGTTTCTGGTCAAGGAAACCATCCATCTGGCGAAGGTGTTATTTATCAACAGCGAAGAGTCGTCTTCTTACCTGTTGATTGAAGGTATCGTGATTTATTTCCTGTACTTTGAATTTATCGCCTTGATCGTCAAGTATTTTGAGTCGGGTTATCATTTCCCGTTGCGCTATTTTATTTACATTGGCATTACCGCGATTATTCGTTTGATTATCGTGGACCACAAAAACCCCATCGATACCTTGATCTACGCCGCGGCGATATTGGTGCTGGTGGTGACGCTCTATCTGGCCAATACCGACCGGCTGAAACGGGAGTAGCGATAAAAATGGCGGCCAAAGGCCGCCAAAGACACAGGATATAATTACCCGTCGTCTTTCAAGCGACAGCGTTGTTGACTGCACTCGCTAACCCCAGTTACTTACTGAAGTAAGCGCCTGGGCTTAGCGAGCTGGTCGCCTAGCTGTAACTTGAAATCCATAGGGTAAAAGATAAGGAAAAACATCAAACGCACTGCAGTGGCACAAATTACCCCTTCACGCCGCCGGCCGTCAGGCCGCCCACCAGCCAACGCTGCGCCAGCAGGAACACGGCGGTAATCGGTATCGCTGACAGCACCGCGGCGGCGGCGAAGTCGCCCCACAGGTAGTTCTGCGGGTTGAGATATTGCTGCATCCCCACCGCCAGCGTGTAGCTGTTCACATCGCGCAGCAGCAGCGACGCGACCGGCACTTCGGTGATGGCGGCGATAAACGACAGAATGAATACCACCGCCAAAATCGGTACCGACAGCGGCAGCAGCACCAGACGGAATGCCTGCCACGGCGTGGCGCCGTCCAGCGCTGCCGCTTCTTCCAGCGAGTTGTCGATGGTTTCGAAATAGCCCTTGATGGTCCAGACGTGCAGCGCGATGCCGCCCATGTAGGCGAAGATCACGCCGCCGTGGGTGTTCAGGCCGATAAACGGAATGTACTGGCCCAGGCGATCGAACAGGGCGTACAGCGCCACCAGCGACAACACTGCCGGGAACATCTGGAAGATCAGCATGCTTTTCAGCAACGTGCTCTTGCCGCGAAAACGCATGCGGGCGAAGGCGTAGGCGCAGGTGGTGGATAGCGTCACGACACCGATGGCGGTGATCGCCGCGATCTTGATGGAGTTCCACAGCCACAGCAGCACCGGGAACGGCGGCGGCGTCACGCTGCCGTCGGCGTGGGTGACGCTGAAGCCGAGCGCCAGCCGCCAGTGATCCCAGGAGAGGGTTTCCGGTATCAGGCTGCCGGTGGCGAAGTTGCCGGCGCGCAGCGAGATGGCGACCACCATCAGCAGCGGGAACATGATCAGGGCGATAAAGCACAGCATCAATATATGGGTGATCCACAGGCGCAGGCGCTGGGATTTGGGTTGAACCATGGCCATCGTTATTCTCCCTAATCGAAGTTCATCTTGCTGGCTTTTAAATTCAGGATTGCCAGCGCGCCCACCAACAGGAAGATCAGCGTGGCGATGGCGGCCGCCAGCCCGAAGTCTTGCCCGCCGCCGCCTTCGAAGGCGATGCGGTAGGTGTAGCTGACCAGCAGATCGGTATAGCCGGCCGGCGTGGTGGTGCCGATCATGTCCGGGCCGCCGTTGGTCAGCAGTTGGATCAGCACGAAGTTGTTAAAGTTGAAGGCGAAGCTGGCGATCATCAGCGGCGTCAGCGGCTTGATCAGCAGCGGTAAGGTGATGCGGAAGAAGTTTTGCCACGGGTTGGCGCCGTCCATCGCCGAGGCTTCGTACAGATCGTCCGGGATCGCCTTCAGCAGCCCCATGCACAGGATCATCATGTAGGGGTAGCCGAGCCAGGTGTTGACGATCAGGATCATGCTCTTGGCGGTGAGCGGATCGCTGAACCAGGCCGGTTTGATGCCGAACAGATGGCTGAGCATCATGTTGATCTCGCCGAAGCTCTGGTTGAACAAGCCTTTGAAGATCAGGATCGAGATGAATGACGGCACCGCATAGGGCAGGATCAGCAGCACGCGGTAGATCGCCTTGCCTTTCAGCGCCTCCCACTGCACCACGCAGGCCAGCACCATGCCGACCGCCACGGTGAGGATCACCGTCATCACCGAGAACACGATGGTCCAGATGAAGATCGACACGAACGGTTTCTTAATGCCCTCGTCCTGCAGCACCCGCAGGAAGTTTTTCCAGCCGGTGGTGACGGTATAACCCGGGCTCAGGGTTTCCTGCGCCCAGCCGCCGTCGGCGTTGATCGCCTGATAGAAGCCGGTGTCGCCGTTTGGCCGGTAGCGTACCTGGGTCTGGTTGTTGGTCAGCGTGCTGCCGTCTTTGTCCAGCGCATACAGCGGGCGGGTGCCGGAGAACTGGCGCAGGGAGCTCATGCGCAATTCCCCGCCGTCGGGCAGTTGCGCCACCAGCTGGCTCAGCGCCTGCCGGTTCTGGGTAATCACCCGCAGCGTGGCGCGTTCGCCCTGCGGCGCGGCGTTCTGCGCCGTCAGTTTCAGGGTTTGCGGCGCGGCGGCGTCGAGGCGGAAAGGCTCGGAGATCAGCGGCTGTTCACTGTCCGGTGGCGTCAGCTGCAGGCGCCACTGCTGGTTTTCCGCCGGGTAGAGGCCAAAGGTAAAGGTTTGGCCGCTCTGGAACTGGCGCTGCATCAGCACCGATTGCGCGCGTTCAAAAGTCAGCTGGTTGGTGCTGCTGTAGTTGGTGAAAGCGATGGCGATGGTGCAAATCAGCGGGAACAGGACGAACAGCCCCATGCCGGCGACGCCGGGATACACATAGCGCCAGGCGTAGGCGCGGCGGTTGGCGAAGACGTAAAGCCCGGCGCTGACCAGGATCAGCGTCAGGATGGCGAACAGGTATTCACCCTGTGCATACATCAACACAATCAGGTAGCAGGTCACCAGGCTGAACAGGCCGACCACCAGCCATTTCAGCGCGTCGCTTTGCCACCACTTCGATTTTTTACGCGCGGGCGTCCCGGCGTGAGCGAATTGCATAGGGCGTTCCTTTCTGTGAAGCAACGGCGGGGCACCGTGGCACCCCGCACGACGTCGTTACTTGGTGATACGGGTCTGCACGTCGTCCAGCGCGGCTTTCACCGTCTGACGGCCGCTGACGGCGTTGATCACCGCGCTGCGTTCGGCGTACCAGAAGGCGCTCATCTGCGGGATGTTCGGCATGATTTCCCCGTTTTGCGAGTTCTGCATGGTGGCCGCTATCTTCGGATCTTTGGCCAGCGCTTCCTGATAGGACTTCAGCGCCACCGCGCCCAGCGGTTTGTCTTTGTTGACGTCCGCCAGCCCTTCGTTGGTCAGCAGGTAGTTCTCGAGGAACTCGGTCGCCAGCTCTTTATTCGGGCTGGCGGCGTTGATGCCGGCGGTTAGCACGCCGACGAACGGCTTGGACGGCTTGCCTTTGAAGGTCGGCAGCAGCGTCACGCCGTAGTTGATTTTGCTCTGCTCGATGTTGTTCCAGGCCCACGGCCCGTTGATGGTCATCGCGGTCTGGCCTTTGTTGAACGCGGCTTCGGCGATCGAGTAGTCGGTATCGGCGTTGATGTGTTTGTTTTTCACCAGATCGACGATGAACTGCAGACCGGCCTGCGAACCGGCGTTGGCGACGCCGACATCCTTGATGTTGTATTTGCCGTTTTCATACTTGAAGGCATAACCGCCGTCGGCGGCGATGATAGGCCAGGTGAAGTAGGGTTCCTGCAGGTTCCACATGATGGCGCTCTTGCCGTTGGCGCGCAGCTGTTTGTCCAGCGCCGGGATTTCTTCCCAGGTCTTCGGCGGCTGTTTGACCAGGTCTTTGTTATAAATCAGCGACAGCGCCTCGACGGCGATCGGGTAGCCGATCAGCTTGCCGTCATAGCGCACGGCGTCCCAGGTGAACGGGAACAGCTTGTCCTGGAAGGCTTTGGACGGGTGGATTTCGGCCAACAGGCCGGACTGCGCATAGCCGCCGAAGCGGTCGTGGGCCCAGAAGATGATGTCAGGGCCGTCACCGGTGGCGGCCACCTGCGGGTATTTCTCTTCCAGCTTGTCCGGGTGCTCGACGGTGACTTTGATGCCGGTGTCTTTTTCGAATTTCTTGCCGACTTCGGCCAGGCCGTTATAGCCCTTGTCGCCGTTGATCCAGATAACCAGTTTGCCTTCCTCGATCTTGGCGAAGGCGGAAGAAGAGAGCACCAGGGTGGCCAGTGCCGAGAGCGCCAGCGTGCGGGCGAGGGTAATGCTGCGAGTCATAATCCAGTCCTTCTTTTTGTGGGCACATAAATCAAGGAGAGACGTTTCGCGGTAATAGTGGGTCACAACGCGACATATTCTCATCCTCCCCCCCTCTACGCCCCTGAGATGAGGAGTGTGATCCAGTTAACGTTGCGCTCTATTCTGTGGCGTCAGGCACAAAATAGGGGGGCGATTTTTGCCAGCCGGATCACAGAATTGCCTTAAGCGCGGAACTTCTCATCGCCGCGGTCGTTCTCTCATCCTCCCGCCTCCTCCCCCATGAAAAATCTTGTTACGGATGATTACCCTTTCCGGCGACTCCCGCACTATCGGCCCATTGATTTTCAACGCCACGCGCAGCAGGGATACCGGATTTATGTCGTCAACGCCTATCGCTACTCAGCCCACCCTGTACCGGATCCATCCGGCCAGTTTCCGTGACGGAAACGGGGACGGCGTGGGCGACGCGCACGGCATGCTGGCGGCGCTGCCGTATCTGAAAGCGCTGTCGATCGACGGCCTGTTGCTGCCGCAGACGCTGGCGCCGGGGGCCGAGGCGACGGTGACGGGCGAAGGGCTGACGCTGTGGTACGGCGATGAAGCCAACCGCGTTCGCAATGCGGCCGCGCCGCAGCGGTTCGTCCAGGGGGCATTGGCGCTGGACGTGATGCCGTTCAGCGCGGAGAAGCTGGTGGCGGTGCTGCACGCCCGTCGTACCACATTGGCGGACAGCCTGTGGAGCACCGGGGACGCCGATCAGCCCCGGGTGGTCAGCCGCTGGGGGCAGGGCGACCTGCGTTCCGCCGCCGCCTTTCTGACGCTGCTGGCGATGCTACCGGCGCCAATCTGCCTGTATCAGGGCGAGGAGCTGGGGCTGCCGCATGCCGCCGGCCTGCAAGATCCGCGCGGCGCGCAAACGCCGATGCCGTGGCACGAAGCCCCCGAACAGGTCACCGCCGGCGAAATCAGCTGGTATCAACAGGTGGCGATCGAACACCGCGCATTGGCCATCAGCCGCCAACAGCACGACAGCCACTCCACCTTACGTTACTGCCAGGCGCTGTTGGCCCTGCGTCGTTCGCCGCTCATCCAGCACGGCGAACTGAACGAAGTCAGCCAGCGCGATGGCGTGGTGCGCTTACTTATTACCCATCAGGATCAATGCCTTGAAGCGCTGATAAACCTGCAGCCTTATACTCAGGCGGCCGCGCCGTCTGAGGCGACCTTGCCGTTGGCATGGCAGCACGGCGCGCAGCAAGAGGGTCATCAATGGGTTTTGGCGGGCTTTGCCTCCGCCATTTTCACACGACATGTTAACTGCGAAAGCAGGGGAGTAACGCATGGCTAGCGTGACACTGCGCAGCGTTTATAAGGCCTTCGGTGAGGCCGTGATTTCCAAAGACGTCAATCTGACCATCGAAGACGGCGAGTTTGTGGTGTTTGTCGGGCCTTCGGGCTGCGGTAAATCGACGCTGCTGCGCATGATCGCCGGGCTGGAGGACATCACCTCCGGCGAGCTGCTGATCGGCGAGAAACGTATGAATGAGGTGCCGCCTTCCGAGCGCGGCATCGGCATGGTGTTCCAATCCTATGCGCTGTATCCGCACCTGTCGGTGGCGGACAACATGTCGTTCGGCCTGAAGCTGGCCGGCGCCAAGAAAGCGGAAATCAATCAACGGGTGAACCAGGTCTCCGAGGTGCTGCAACTGGCGCACCTGCTCGACCGGCGGCCGAAGGCGCTGTCCGGCGGGCAGCGTCAGCGCGTGGCGATCGGCCGCACGCTGGTGGCCGAGCCGGACGTATTCCTGCTTGACGAACCGCTGTCCAACCTCGACGCCGCGCTGCGGGTGCAGATGCGCATCGAGATCTCCCGTCTGCACAAGCGCCTGCAGCGCACCATGATTTACGTCACCCACGATCAGGTCGAGGCGATGACGCTGGCCGACAAGATCGTGGTGCTCGATGCCGGTCGCGTGGCGCAGGTCGGCAAGCCGCTGGAACTGTATCACTACCCGGCCAACCGCTTCGTCGCCGGGTTTATCGGCTCGCCGAAGATGAACTTCCTACCGGTCAAGGTGACCGCGGCGGAGCCGCAACAGGTGCAGGTCGAACTGCCCAACCGCCAGCTGGTCTGGCTGCCGGTGGAAGGCGCGGGCGTTCAACCCGGCGCCAACCTGTCACTGGGCATTCGCCCTGAACATCTGCTGCCCGGCGAAGCCTCAGAAGTGCGGCTTACCGGCGACGTACAGGTGGTGGAGCAGCTCGGCAACGAGACGCAAATCCACATCCAAATCCCGGCCATCCGTCAAAACCTGGTGTACCGCCAGAATGACGTGGTGCTGGTAGAAGAAGGTGCCACATTCGCCATCGGCCTGCCGCCTCACCGCTGCCACCTGTTCCGTGAAGACGGTACGGCATGTAAACGGCTGCACCAGGAGCCGGGCGTTTAAAGCATCAAAGTCGGTATAACAGGAGAATAATGATGACTACTCTGCGCAAACTTCCTCTGGCACTGGCTGTCGCCGCCGGTGTTCTCTCTACTCAGGCGCTGGCCGTGGATTTCCACGGTTACGCCCGTTCCGGCATCGGCTGGACCGGCAGCGGCGGTGAGCAACAGTGTTTCAAGGCCACCGGCGCCGCGAGTAAATACCGTCTCGGCAACGAATGCGAAACCTACGCCGAACTGAAACTGGGGCAGGAAGTGTGGAAAGAAGGCGACAAGAGCTTCTATTTCGACACTAACCTGGCCTATTCGGTCTCGCAGCGTTCTGACTGGGAAGACGTGACCCCGGGCTTCCGCGAAGTCAACGTGCAGGGTAAAAACCTGATCGAGTGGCTGCCGGGCTCCACGCTGTGGGCCGGTAAGCGCTTCTATCAGCGTCATGACGTTCATATGATCGACTTCTACTACTGGGATATCTCCGGCCCGGGCGCCGGTCTGGAAAACATCGATCTGGGCTTCGGCAAGCTGTCCGCTGCCGTGACCCGCAACTCGGAGTCCGGCGGCTCTTACGGCTACCTGGATAACGAATGGAAACAGCGTCCAACCGTCAACGACACCTTCGACGTGCGCTTGGCCGGGCTGGAGCTGAACCCGGGCGGCACCCTGGAGCTGGGCGTGGACTACGGCCGCGCCAATGCGCAGGATAACTACCGCCTGGCCGACGGCGCCAGCAAAGACGGCTGGATGTTCACCGCCGAACACACGCAGAGTATCCTGAACGGTTACAACAAGTTCGTGCTGCAGTACGCCACCGACTCGATGACCTCGCAGAACAACGGCCGCAACGAAGGCGCCACCATTGATAACAACGGCAAGATGATCCGCGTGTTGGATCACGGCGCCATCGACTTCAACGATCAGTGGGCACTGATGTACGTCGCCATGTTCCAGGACATCGACCGCGACAACAACAACGGCACCACCTGGTACACCGTGGGCGTGCGCCCGATGTACAAATGGACGCCGATCATGAGCACCTTGCTGGAGGCGGGCTATGACAACGTCAAATCCCAGCGCACCGGCGATCGCAACGGCCAGTATAAAGTGACCCTGGCGCAGCAATGGCAGGCGGGCAACAGCATCTGGTCGCGTCCGGCCATCCGCCTGTTCGCCACCTACGCCAAGTGGGACGAGAAGTGGGGCTACGCCACCGGCGATGACACCGGGTATAACGCCGGCACCGCTTACAACGACACCAGCATGCATACCTTCAGCCGCGGCAAGGATGACGAAGTCACCTTCGGCGCCCAGATGGAAATTTGGTGGTAACGACGACAGGACGGGGAGGGCCGCCGGCTCTCCCCCAACCGCATTCGCCGCGGCCGGATCTCTTGCCTGATCCGCCGCGGTGCTGAAAGAGGATATAACGATGAAAAAGAATCTGCTGTCACTCTGCCTGTCGCTGGCGCTGACCGTCGGCGCGCCTTTGGCGGCCAACGCCGAGACGCCGGCCAACGTTTCCGTCGCCCCGGCCATCAGCGCCGCCACGCTGCAAAGCCTGCCGTGGCAGCCGCTGCAACCGCCGGTGTCGCAAGAAGTGAAGCTCGACGCCGTTAGCCCGCAGCTCAATCAGGGCGACATTCAGGGGGCGATCGCCGCCTATACGCTGCCGGCCGATCGCGGCTCGCTGGAAGTGACGCTGAGCAGCCTCGCTAAAAACAATTCGCTGTACGCGCCGAGCGTGCTGGTGCTGGACGAGCATCTGCGCCCGGCGGCGTATTACCCGAGCAGCTATTTCCCTTACCAGCCGCCGGGAGCAATGTCCTCCGATCGCCTCGAAGGCACGTTGAAACTGACGCCGGCGCTTGGTCAAAAACAGATTTACCTGCTGGTGTACACCACTCGGCAGGACTTGGCGAAAACCACGCAGTTGACCAATCCGGCTAAGGCCTATGCGCAGGGCGTGGGCAACGCGGTGCCGGATATCCCGGATCCAATCGCCGGCCACGCGACGAGCGGCACGCTGAAGCTCAAGGTGACCGCGGAACAGGGCACCGGCAACGTGATGATCGGTATGCTGCAGCCTGCGCCGACCGTGGCGCCGGTGGTGGTAGGATCAACCGCACCGGCCGCTGTGGCGGCGCCGGCACCGACCCCAGAGAAACCGGCGGAGCCGATGCTCAACGATACCGAAAGCTACTTCAATAATGGCATCAAGCAGGCGGTGAAGGCGGGCGATATCGACAAGGCGCTGAAACTGATGAATGAGGCCGAGAAGTTGGGCTCGACCACTGCGCGTAAAACGTTTATCAGCAGCGTTAAAGGCAAGGGGTAACACCCAGCGCTGCCGATGCTGGCTCGATGATTGGTGCGCCTTGGCGCACCTTTTTTCATCCGCGCGCCAGCGTTGCGCCGATCAACGCCAGTAGACGGGCGTTGTCCACCTGCTGCATGATGCGCACCGGCTTGCCCTGCGGCGGCGGCATGCCGACCGTCAGGCGTAGGCTGTCCGGCCGCCAACGGCGTGAGCTGCCGCGCGTCAACGCCCCTTCCAGCGCCACATCCACATGGAACATTTCGGTCGTGACCAGCTGCGGTTCCAGCAGCCAGGCGATCACCAGCGCATCATGGATCCAGCAGCCTGGCAGGCGCCGCGTATGGCGCGAATAGTCGATCCACGGCTGCGTGGTGGCGCGCAAATAGCGGCACAGCGGCGTATCCGGCTGCGTCAGTGCGGCCAGATCCGCCTGGGTCAGCATGGTCTGGGTGGTGACATCCAGCGGCGCCAGCGTGATAGCGGCGCCGCTGTTCAGCACCAGCCGTGCCGCTTCCGGATCCAGGCCGAAATTGGTGTCCTTGATGTACCCGTCGACGTTGAATACGCCACCCATGATTACGATCTCTTTCACCGCCTGCGCCATCTGCGGGTAAAGCTGCATGGCGTGCGCAACGTTGGTCAGCGGGCCGATCGCCGCCAGCGTTACCTCGCCGGGATGGCGGCAGATCAGCTCGCCGATGGCGATGGCGGCGTCCGGTGCGGGCGCGTTGGCGAGTGAGGGCGCGGGCAAGTCGCGCCACAGCGCTGCCAGCTTGGGATCGGCGATCGGGCGGTCCAGATGCGCGCGCCACGGCTCCGGCGGCTCACTCAGGGCGCGCGCCGCGCCGAGGGCGACAGGAACCTGATAGCCGCTCTGCGCCAGCAGATCGGTGGCGACGGCGAAGCCCACTTCGCGCGGGGTGTTGCCGGCCACGATGCTGATCAGCTCCAGCTGCAGCTGCGGTTTGGCCGCCAGCGCCAGGGCCAGCGCCAGCCCGTCGTCGACGTTGGCGCCGGGGACGCCATTGCCGGGATCGCAATCAATGATTAAACGCATATAAGGTGTCCTGAAAACCCGCTAACAGCCGCATGAATGGCGGATGCGCAGTTGAAAAGCGAATTCATGCAGCTCGGCGGGCGCGGCACCGGCGGCCAGCATGGCGATGGCCCGCTTGGCCATGGCGTCGATCGGCTGCTCGACCGCGCTGAGCGGCGGCACGCTGAATTCGGATTGCTGCGTGCCGTTAAAACAAATCAGCGCCAGATCGTCCGGTGCGCGCAACCCATGCTCTGCCAGCGCCGACAGGCAGCCGAGCGCCTGCTGTTCGTTAGAGGTGAAAACGGCGCGTGGGCGTGGGCCTTGCACCAGGCACTGGGTGGCCTGGTAGCCGCCCTGGCGGGTGTAGGGCACCTCGAAAATCCACTCGTCGCGCGGCGCAATGCCCGCCTCCAGCAGCGCATCGCGCCAGCCGTTCAGGCGATCCTGCGCGTTGAGCATGGTCAGCGGGCCGATAAAAATGCCGATGTCGCGATAGCCGTGCTGCAGCAGATGGCGGGTCGCCTGGCAGGCGGCGTCGCGCTCGTCGACGCGGATGGCGCAGACGCCGGCCTGGCTGTCGATGGTGTCTATCATCACGCAGGGCGTGCCGGAGGCGCGGATCAGCTCGAACCACGGATGGCGATCGACGCTGGTGTACAGCAGGCCGTCGACCTGGCGGCGCAGCAGGTTGTTGATCAGCTCATACTCACGCTGCCGGTCATCGCCGGCGTCACCCAGCAGCAGCACGCGGCCGCGGCTGAAGGCCTCTTGCTGCAGCGCCCGCGCCAGTGTGGCGAAGAAAGGGTTGGAAATATCCGGCACCACCAGCCCGTAGGTTTGCGTGCTGCCGGAGGCCAATGCCCGCGCGATGTCGTTAGGCCGGTAGCCGGTCTGCTCGATCGCCGCCAGCACGCGCAGCCGGGTGGCTTCCGCCACCGGGCGCGGGCCGTTGTTGATCACATAGCTGACCACGGCGACGGAGGTGCCCGCTACGCGGGCCACGTCGGCGCGGGTAACGCGTCGCGCGGAGTGATTATCCAAATTGGGTTCCTGTTCGCCTTCTCGCTACGCGGCATCCTGCGGCAGGTTGAGATCGCGGCCGCGGGTTTCGGGAGCAAAGAAGGTGGTGATTAAGCCGATGGCCGCCATTACAACAAAATAGCAGGCGACAGGCCACCAGTGACCGAAACCGGACAGCAGCGCGGTGGCGATCAGCGGCGCGGTGCCGCCGGAGAGGATCGAACCGAGCTCTTTGGCGAACGCCATCTTGGAGTAGCGATTCTTCACGCCGAACAGTTCGACGCCGTAGGCCGCCTGAACGCCGAAGATTCCCAGCGACGCGATGCACATGCCGACCACGATCACCGAGATGACGATCGCCGGTTCACGGCTGTCGAGCAACCAGAACGCCGGGAAGGCGTACAGCACCAGCAGCAGGCAGAACCAGCGGTAGGTGATGCGGCGGCCGAAGCGATCGGACAGCCAGCCGGCCAGCGGGATCACCAGAAAACCGCACAGCGAGGCGATCAACACCGCCAGCGCCGGCACCGATTTATCGACCATCAGCACCTTGGCGACATAGCCGACGATAAAGCCCTGGCACAGGTAGGAAGGGCCGTTTTCGCCGATGCGCAGGCCGAGCATCACCCAGAACGCTTTGGTGCGCTGCAGGTAGCTGCGCGTATCCGGCGCGGCCTGGGCGGCGTCCAGCATGCGCTGGTGGTTTTGTTGCAGCTCGCGTTCGAAGACCGGCGTTTCCCGCACGTGGCGACGCAGGTACAGCGCCGCACCGGCGATCAGAATGCTGGCGAGGAACGGAATGCGCCAGCCCCAACTCATCAGATCTTCCTTGTCCAGCTGCAGTACCAGCAGCCATACCAGCGACGCCAGCAGAGTGCCGCTGTTCGAGCCAATGGCGATGATCGACGCCACCAGCCCGCGCCGTTTGGCCGGCGCGTATTCCGCCAGCATCACCGCGCCGCCGGACAGTTCCGCACCGGCGCCGAACCCCTGCGCGAAGCGCAGGATCACTAGGCAGGCGGGCGCCCAGACGCCGATTTGCGCATAGGAGGGGATCAGGCCGATCAGCGTGGTGGAGAGGCCCATCAGCGCCACGGTGGTGATCAGCACCACGCGGCGGCCTTTGCGATCGCCGATCCAGCCGAACACCAGCGCACCGATCGGCCGCGCGACGAAGCCGACGGAGTAGGTGGCGAAACTGGCCAGCAGCGCCACCAGCGGCGTGGCTTCCGGGAAGAACACGTCGCCGAACACCATGCCGGCTGCCAGGCCGTACAGCGCGAAGTCGACGTATTCCATGGCGGTGCCGAGCCAGCAGGAGAAGGTGGCGCGCCAAAATTGGCTGCGCCCCTCTTTGGTTGCCAGGCGTTCATCAGCCGCCAGCGCGGCGTCGGCGGTCTGTGAAGGGGCAAGCGTTGTTTCGCTCATGGCAGTGCTATCCTCTTTTGTTCTGCGCCTGGAGGGGCGCGGTTAAAGATGGTTTCCCTGGTGCCGGCAACAAAGGTGTGCCGACAAATCATGTCGGACGCATGGCGATTCAACGCTGCTGTATCAGGGTATCTACGCGCGTAGATAACACAACGCGAGGAAGCTGAAACTTTGCGGGCGATCACAGAATCGTCAGCGCGCCGGGAAATGAAGATAGAGAAGGCGGATGGCAAAAAGATGACAGAACCCCGGTTTTTCCGGCCGATAGGCCTGCCGTTTTCGCCACGAATCAGCCTGCCGCTTTCGTATTTCTGCGCTACAATGGGGGCCTGTTAACAGTTTGTATCGTCTGGCGCGCCGTACCGGCTGCGGTTCAGGCGAGGAGTAAAGCAATGTCTGGCATCAGGGATTCCATCCTGCCGCCGCTGGAGTGGTTGTCCGAACAGGATCCTCCGGCGCCCGCCGCCGTCAGCGATTGGCTGATGGAGTTAGGCTCCATGACCCGCCGATTTGAACGCCATTGCGCCCAGGTGCGCGTCGAACCGCAGCGCGAATGCTTCGTCACGCGCGAGGCGCTGGGCGACGAGGCGAACCACCTGCCCGACAGCCCGCGCTACTGGCTGCGCGAAGTGGTGCTGCTGGGCGACGACCAGCCCTGGCTGCTTGGGCGCACGGTGATCCCGGAACATACGCTGACCGGCCCCGATCAGGCGTTGGTGGATCTGGGCACGCTGCCGCTCGGGCGCTATCTGTTCAGCAGCGGCGATCTGACCCGCGACTATATCCATATCGGCCGGCAGGACGCGCTGTGGGCGCGTCGTTCACGGCTGCGGCTGGCGGGCAAGCCGCTGTTGCTGACCGAACTATTTTTACCGGCTTCGCCGCTGTATTCAGCGGTCCCCGCATAAAGAGAGGAGAGCAAGACGTTGGAGGGAAGCGTGACTCAAAGTAAATGGCGGGCTTACAGCCATTTGATGCGCATTGATAAACCGATCGGCACGCTGTTGCTGTTGTGGCCGACGCTGTGGGCGCTGTGGCTGGCCGGGAAAGGCGTGCCGCCGCTCTCGATTCTGGTGGTGTTCGTGCTCGGCGTGTTCCTGATGCGCGCCGCCGGCTGCGTGGTGAATGACTACGCCGATCGCGCGGTGGACGGCTACGTAAAGCGCACCGCCGGGCGGCCGATGCCGAGCGGTCGGGTGAGCGCGAAAGAGGCCAAGGTGCTGTTCGTGGTGCTGGTGCTGATCTCCTTCTGCCTGGTATTGACGCTGAACGCTATGACCATCTGGCTGTCGCTGGCGGCGCTGGCGCTAGCCTGGGTGTATCCGTTTATGAAGCGGGTGACCAACCTGCCGCAGTTCGTGCTGGGTGCCGCGTTCGGCTGGGGCATTCCGATGGGCTATGCGGCGGTCAGCGAATCGCTGCCGCTCAGCTGCTGGCTGCTGCTGCTGGCCAACATCTGCTGGACGGTGGCCTACGACACGCTGTATGCGATGGTCGACCGCGACGATGACCTGAAGATCGGTATCAAATCTACCGCTATCCTGTTCGGGCGTTATGACAAGCTGATCGTCGGGTTGCTGCAGTTCGCGACGCTGCTGCTGCTGGTGTGGGTCGGTTATCTGGCGCAGCTCGGCGGCGCGTTTTACTGGTCGCTGTTGCTGGCGGGCGCGCTGTTCATTCACCAGCAAAAGCAGATCGCCGGGCGTGAGCGCGAAGCCTGCTTCAAGGCCTTCCTGCAGAACAACTATGTCGGGCTGGTGGTGTTTATCGGCATCGCGCTGAGCTATCTGCCGGCGTAACGGTTTCCTGCAGCAAGAAAAAAGGCACCCCTCGGGGTGCCTTTTGTGTTTCCGCGCCGGACGAAATCACTCGTCTTGCTCTTCTTCCGCATCGGCTTGCGGCAGAGCGTTGGTCTCTTCCGGCATGTTGACGCTTTCGATGGTCAGCTTGATTTCCGGCGTGATCAGATCGCTCAGCATGTTGTACACCTCGAGGGTGTGCTCGCGGATCGCATCGCCGCTGTCGTTGATATAGCCTTCTTCGCGCAGCGTCGCCACCAGGGTGGAGAACACCGCCTTGTCGAAGAACTCCGGCGCGTTGATGCCGTGCAGCACCGACAGACGCTGCGCCATGATGCGGCTTTCTTTCTCCAGCGCGCCGCGGTTGATGCTCGGGTTGGCGCTGAGGATCGACATAGTGATGGCGTAGCGTTGCAGGGTTTCGCGCACCCCGGCGGCCAGCAGCTGCAGCGGGCGAATGCGCGCCGGGTTCAGCACCAGCTCGTCGCCTTTGTCGCAGATCAGCTGTTGACGGATCAGCTCGTCGATCATCGGCCGCAGCACGTCCGGCAGCTGTTCCTTGTCGTTATGCAGGAACAGCTCGGCTTTCAGCATCGGGTAGATCATGCCGATCTGGCGCAGCAGTTCGGCGCGCGATACCCGGCGATGATGCATGACGATGCTGGCGATCAGCGACGGCAACACCAGCAGGTGGTGGATGTTGTTGCGGTAATAGGTCATCAGCACCGCCTGCTCGCGCGGCAGGATGATGATGTCGCCGATGTTGTCCTTTTCCACCTCGAACTTGTTCATGTTCAGCGCGTGATCCAGCAGCTCGTCCGGCGTCTGCGTCGGTACGGTAACATCATGGGCGTAAGGCGCGTTGCGCATCAGCTGCAGGTAACACTCGAGCTGCTCGAGCAGCTGTTCGCGGGTCAGCGAACGCTGGCGCGAGGCCAGCAGCGCGGTGGAACACAGGTTCATGGCGTTGGCCGCGGCGGCGTTGTTGATGCGTACCATGATCTGGCCGGCCAGATCGTTGACCGTCGGCGTCAGCCAGCTTGGGCGTTGAGCTTCGATCGGATCGATCGACTCGCGCCACTGCGGCACGTGCTGGTTGAGGTAAGCGGTCAACGGCAGCGGTTCGCCGAAGTTGACGTAACCCTGGCCCAGATTGCGCAGCTTGCGCAGGCCGCGCAGCATCTGCAGCAGGCTCTCTTTTTCCTTGGTGGCGCCGCGCAGCTCTTTGGCGTAGGTGCCCACTTCCATCACATGCTCGTAGCCGATGTAGATCGGCACCAGCGTGATCGGACGGGCGCCGCCGCGCAGCATCGCCTGGATGGTCATCGACAGGGTGCCGGTTTTCGGTTCCAGCAGACGCCCGGTGCGGGAACGGCCGCCTTCCACGAAATATTCCACCGAGTAACCGCGAGTGAACAGCTCGCCGAGGTATTCGCGGAACACCGTCGAGTACAGCTTGTTGCCTTTAAAGGTGCGGCGGATGAAGAACGCGCCCAGGCGACGGAAGATCGGGCCGGCCGGCCAGAAGTTGAGGTTGATGCCCGCAGCGATGTGCGGCGGCACCAGGCCCTGGTGATACAGCACGTAGGACAGCAGCAGATAGTCCATGTGGCTGCGGTGGCAGGGCACGTAGACGATCTCGTGGCCGTCCTGCGCCAGCTGGCGCACGCGCTCGGCGTTGGTGACGTTGATGCCCTGATACAGCCGGTTCCAGGTCCAGCTCAGCACGCGGTCGGACAGACGCACGGTTTCGTAGGAGAAATCGGCGGCGATCTCTTCCATCAGCGCGATGGCGTTCTGCTGGGCCTTCTCGTGCGAGATCTTCTTGCTGCGCGCTTCGTCCTCGACCGCTTTTTCGATCGCTTTGGACGCCAACAGCTTGTTGAACAGGTCCTGACGGGCCGGCAGGCTCGGGCCTACCGCGGCCAGGCGCTGACGCGAGAAGTGCATGCGCGCCACGCGCGCCAGTTTCTGCGCGATGGTTTTATCCGTGCCGTGCTCGGTGGCCATGCGGCGCAGCGAAACGGTGTTGGCGAAACGCACGAAGCTGTCGCGGCCGAGCCACAGTACGGCGAAGAATTTCTGCACGCCGTTCAACAGACGCAGGTGTGGCGTGCCGTGACCTTCGCGGCCCGGCGAACGGCCGAACATGACCGAAACCGGCAGCATCTGAATGTCGAGATCCGGATTGCTGCGATGCAGATCCAGATAGTCGTGGAACAGCTTTACCGACTCTTCTTTCGGGGTGTAGTAGCGGAACACGCGCGGGCCGTCGTGAATGAACACGTAGCTCGGCAGCACGGTGCCGTCGATCTCCAGCGCGTTGAGCGGATCGGGCAGATCCTGCGCCAGACACTGGGTGCGCAGCGTCAGCAAATCCGCCTTGGAATTGTAAGGTAAAACATACAAAATCGGCCGTGAGGGATCCAACCCTAGCTCGGTAACCGGATCTGAAGGGATGACCTTACTTCTTACCAACAATTTAAGTGGTAAATTCAATATTTTATAATAAATTTTACGCCAACCTGACATAACAACGTGAAGCCTCTTGTTAGCAATGCGCCGCAAGCATACCAGAAACCGGGTAGCAGATCTGTGGTGTTCGAAAACCGAGAGCCGTCAGCGCGGACTGTTCTAGACTCTTTTTATTATGACCGACCTCTGAGAAAGGCACGAAAACATGGCAAACCAAGCAACCGGATTGACCCGCATCATCAAGGCCGCCGGCTATTCTTATAAAGGGCTTTCCGCCGCCTGGCAACACGAGGCGGCGTTCCGCCAGGAACTGGTGGTGACCCTCCTGGCTATCATACTGGCTGTCTGGCTGGACGTGGGTGCGATAGCGCGCATTTTATTGATCGGATCGGTGGCGCTGGTGATGATCGTCGAGATCCTGAACAGCGCGATCGAGGCGGTGGTGGATCGCATCGGCAGCGAACACCATGAGCTGTCCGGGCGGGCCAAGGACATGGGATCGGCGGCGGTGTCGCTGGCGATCGTGCTGGCGCTGTTCGTTTGGGGTACGGTCTTGTGGCAGCATTTTGGCTGACGAAAGTCGCCTACTGACTGATTTTTATTTATTCTTCGGTTCCCAATCCGCGCTTACCTGTATATACTCACAGCAAGACTGTATAAACAAACAGGGGGCGGAATGAAAGCACTAACTACCAGACAGCAAGAGGTCTACGATCTGATTCGCGATCATATTTCGCAAACGGGCATGCCGCCAACGCGTGCCGAGATCGCGATGCGTCTGGGGTTCCGTTCGCCTAACGCCGCCGAAGAGCACCTGAAGGCGCTGGCACGCAAAGGCGTGATCGAAATCGTCTCCGGTGCGTCGCGCGGTATCCGCCTGTTGATGGAAGAAGAAGAAGGGTTGCCGCTGATCGGTCGCGTCGCCGCCGGCGAACCGCTGCTGGCGCAGCAGCACATCGAAGGGCACTACCAGGTGGATCCTTCCCTGTTTAAACCGAGCGCCGATTTCCTGTTGCGGGTGAACGGCATGTCGATGCGCGACATCGGCATTCTGGACGGCGATCTGCTGGCGGTGCACAAAACGCAAGACGTGCGCAACGGCCAGGTCGTGGTCGCGCGCATCGAAGACGAAGTGACGGTCAAGCGCTTGAAAAAGCACGGTAACGTGGTTGAGCTGCTGCCGGAGAACAATGAATTCCAACCGATCGTGGTCGATCTGCGCCAGCAGAATTTCACGATCGAAGGGCTGGCGGTCGGCGTGATCCGCAACGGCGACTGGATTTAATCGCCGCGCCATCACCGCCGCTCCCTGTATCAATCGCCCCTGTTTTGGGGCGTTTTTGTTTCTGACTTCGCCCTTTGTCACTCTGTCACAGGAACATCCCATCATGCGCCTGATTTCCGCCTTCACCAGCGACACCGATAAAGCCCTGTGGCGCCTCGCCCTGCCGATGATTTTCTCCAATATCACCGTGCCGCTGCTCGGGCTGGTGGACACCGCGGTGATCGGCCACCTCGACAGCCCGATCTATTTGGGAGGCGTGGCGATCGGCGCGGTGGCGACCAGCTTCCTGTTCATGCTGCTGCTGTTCCTGCGCATGAGCACCACCGGCCTCGCGGCGCAGGCGCTGGGAGCGAAAAACCCGCAGGCGCTGGCGCGCGCCTTTATGCAACCGCTGCTGCTGGCGCTGTTGGCCGGGGGGGCGATCGTCCTGTTGCGCTACCCGCTGATCGAACTGGCGCTGCGGATCGTCGGCGGCGATGGCGAGGTGCTGGAGCAGGCGCGGCGTTTTCTTGAGATCCGCTGGTTGAGCGCGCCGGCGGCGCTGGCCAACCTGGTGCTGCTGGGCTGGCTGCTCGGCGTGCAGTACGTGCGTGCGCCGGTGATCCTGCTGATCGTCGGCAACCTGCTGAACATCGTGCTGGATATCTGGCTGGTGATGGGCCTGGGCTGGAACGTACGAGGGGCGGCGGCGGCCACCGCCATCGCCGAATATGCCACGCTATTGCTCGGCCTGTGGCTGGCGTGGCGAGTGATGCGTCTGCGCGGTATTACCCTGGCGATGCTGCGTCAGGCCTGGCGTGGCGATCTGCGCCGCCTGCTGGCGCTCAATCGCGACATCATGTTGCGCTCATTGCTGCTGCAGCTGTGTTTTGCGTCGCTGACCATTTTCGGCGCTCGCCTGGGGAGCGATGTGGTGGCGGTTAACGCGGTGTTGATGAACCTGCTGACGTTTACCGCCTATGCGCTCGACGGCTTCGCTTATGCGGTGGAGGCCCATTCCGGCCACGCCTACGGTGCCCGGGACGGCAGCCAACTGCGTAAGGTGTGGCACGCGGCCTGCAGGCAGGCTGGGCTGGTCGCGTTGGCTTTCGGCCTGGCGTATGCCGTTACCGGCCAGCAGATCGTGGCGGCGTTGACCTCCTTGCCGGAGCTGCGTGCGTTGGCCGCCCACTATTTACCGTGGCAGGTCATTCTGCCGCTGGTCGGGGTGTGGTGCTATTTGCTGGACGGCATGTTTATCGGTGCCACGCGCGGCGCCGAGATGCGTAACAGTATGGCGGTGGCCGCGGCAGGATATGGTCTGACGCTGTTCAGCGTGCCGCTGCTAGGCAATCACGGGCTCTGGCTGGCGCTGGCGGTGTTTCTGACGTTGCGTGGCGTGGCGCTGGGTTGGATTTGGCACCGTCATCAGGTGCGCGGCAGCTGGTTTGCTGCACGTTAGACCGGACGCTTTGTTGGGTTAATTATTAATTTATCTTATGTTTTTATTCATGTTTGCTTACATGTTTTCAGCCTGAATATTTCCGGTTTAGTTCGTTGTTTGTTAGCGTTTTTTGTGTTTATTTTTCTTTTTAATGGTTTTTTATTCTGATGTTTGGCTTTTTTATTTCCATGTTTAACTAGAATGAATCATGTGGCTGGTGAATGAAGGGGAGCGGTGCTTCTTAAGGTGAAGGGAGTATCAACCAGAAAAACTTCTGTTTAACCCCGGCCGGCGACAGGGATCACTGATTCACCACAGGTTAACGGAGAGACTATGAATAAAGATCAAGCCGACGGTAACTGGAAGCAGCTGAAAGGCAAAGTGAAGGAAAAATGGGGCAAGCTGACCGATGACGATCTGACGGTCATCGAAGGGAAACGCGAACAGCTAGTCGGTAAAATCCAGGAGCGCTACGGTTACCAGAAAGAGGCGGCCGAGAAAGAGGTGAAAGCCTGGGAAGATCACACCAAACACCGCTGGTAACACGCAGGGCCGCCACTGACGGCGGCCGGCAACAGCGCAGGCCGGCGTCGCTCCATCCTCTGGCGCCCCGGCTGCAGGTACAGGGAAGTACCTGACTTCGTCTTACTTCTTCTTGATGGCGATGCTGTGATCGTGTTCGGCGCAATCATGCTTGCTGTCACAAGCCTCAACTTCAACGCAACCGGCGCACAGACCGTGCGCTTCCACCACGCTGTGCCGCAGTGCAAATCCGGCTTCCTGCGCCAGCTTCTGCAGCGTTTCCTCCACGCCTTCGGTGGTGCGTTCGGTCACCTGGCCGCAGCGGTCGCAGATAAACAGCGCGGACGTATGCATCGGCTGTTCGAAATGGTGGCACAGCACGTAGCTGTTGGCCGATTCCACTCTATGGATAAACCCTTGCTCCAGCAGAAAATCCAGCGCGCGGTAGACCGTCGGCGGCTTGGCCTGCGGTTCGGCGACGCGCAGCAGATCGAGCAGGTCATATGCGCTGATTGCACCGGGTTGCTGAGTCATCAGACGCAGCACTTCCAGCCGTTGCGGCGTCAATCGCACATTGCGTTGCTGGCAGAGGCGTTCAGCCTGCGCCAGCAGCTTTTCCTGGGTGGTTGAGTTCATCGCAAATATCCCGGTACGTAAAAAAGCCGATTTTACCATGATTACGGCGAATCGCCGAGAGTTGCCCCCTTTTCCCCTGAGGATAGCGCAGGGAAAGGCGCGTCGATCGCGCGAAAAGAGAGTTGCATCACAACTTTTCCCCGCCGTCGGGCGGCAAATCAACGTTGCCGGTTTTAGCGCTGGAGAGCGGGGGACGAGAGCGGTATAACGCCTTTCACCCGCGTGATGAGCAGGAGCCCTGTGTGATGACGGAAAGAGAGAAGCTGTTAAGCGGCCTGGAGTACAACAGCCGCGATGAAGAACTGATCGCCCTGTACCATCGGGCGAGGGCGTTGACCAAAAGCTTGGGGGCGCTGGACTCGCATCAGGCGGACGAGAAAAACCGCCTGCTCGGCGAGCTGTTTGGCGCCTGGGGGAAGGCGAGTTGGATTGAAACGCCATTCTGGTGCGACTACGGGCAGCATGTCCGCATCGGTAAAAACTGTTTTATCAACGTCAATGCGGTGTTCCTCGATTGTAATACCATCACCATCGGCGACAACACGCTGATCGGCCCCAACGTGCAAATCTATACGCCGAGCCACCCGCTGAAGGCCGCAGAGCGCTTCACCGGCGATCCGGATTTCCCTTTCCGCACCTCGGCGCAGCCGGTGTCCATTGGCAACAACGTCTGGATCGGCGGCAACGTAGTGATCCTGCCGGGAGTGACCATCGGCGACGGCACGACCATCGGCGCGGGCAGCATCGTCACCGGCGACATCCCGGCCAACGTGCTGGCGCTGGGGCAGCCATGCCGGGTTATCCGCTCGTTGGAATAGGGCGTTATCGACGAGCAGGAGGCAAGGGGGCGGGATGGCTCTCTTTGCGGTGCGGGCCGTCGTTTGCCAACGGGCGGTCATCGGCCAACGCCAAGCGTGCGGCCGCCAGGCGGCTCATGACGGTGCCGATTGGCACCGCCAGCACTTTCGCGGCCTCCCGATAGGATAGCCCTTCGATATACACCAGAAACAGCGCGTTGCGCTGAGCCGCCGGCAGCCGGCTGACGCGTCGCATCACTTCATGGAGCCAGACCGGCTGTTCACCGTTGTTTGCATCGCCAAGCTCTTCCGCCGCCATGCAGCCTTGCCCCTGGCGAAGATGTTGGGCGCGAACTTCATTGAGCCAGATGGAGTGCAGGATGGAAAACAACCAGCGATCCAGGTGCGAACCGGGAGTGAATTGCGCAGCGCGCTCCAGCGCACGCAGGCAGGTCGCCTGCACCAGATCGTCGGCGATATCCCGCCGGTGCGAAAGCACCAGCGCATAGCGCCACAGGCGGGAGAGATAGTGGCCGAGTTCATCGCGTATCGCATCGCCGCTGATAGTCACCTCCGCAGGCGCGTCGGATCAAGATTCCGGGTGGCGGTCGATGGCCGCCGCCAAATCGCGGTACTCCTCGCATTTGGTGCCGCACAGCGACTGGATCACCTGCAACTGCTGGCGCGCCAGATCGGGTCGGCCTTTCAGCATGTAGGCTTCCCCCAGGTACTCGCGCACTTTAGGGTATTTCGGATCGAGAGCTACTGATTTTAAATAATAGCCGATACCCTCATCGGTGCGGCCAAGTTTGCGCGTGGCGTAGCCGCGATAGTTCAGCGCAACGGCGGTGTTGGGATCTTTCAGCGTGTTGAGCATATCGAGCGCTTCCTGATAGCGGCCGCTTTTCGCCAGCGCATAGGCGTAGTTAGTGCGGTCGACGTCGTCGACCTTGCCGCTTTTATCCACCATGCAGGTCTGAGTTTTGCTGTCGTAGACCTGGCCTTTCGGGCAGGTCGGCGGGGTTTGGCTGCTGCCGTCGCCGCCCATCGCCAGCGCCGCGCCGGAAAACAGCAGGCAGCCGGCAATGGCCGATGCCAGCAGGCGTTTAATGAAGCTGTTCATGGTTGTGTCCTCAAGGCAGAGGCGCCGTGCGCGCCCGTAATGAGATAACACCTGAACGAGTGGGTTTATTCGCCTTGTCTCCGCTTATTTTTGCCGGCGGCAAGCGGTTTTTCCCAACGGCGCTGATTGTCGTTATAATAGCCGTTTGCGGCCGCGCGCCGTTCGTTGAACCCAGACAGACTCAGGTAGCCAGTAACTCAGCATGACGAAAGACAACCACGCCCCAACCTACGCCGCCAATCGTTTCTCCATCGCGCCGATGCTCGACTGGACCGATCGTCATTGCCGTTACTTCCACCGCCTCTTGACCAAGGAAACGCTCCTGTACACCGAAATGGTGACCACCGGCGCGATCATCCACGGCAAGGGCGATTACCTGGCCTACAGCGAAGAAGAGCATCCGGTGGCGCTGCAGTTGGGCGGCAGCGATCCGGCCGCGCTGGCGCATTGCGCCAAGCTGGCGGAGCAGCGCGGTTACGACGAGATTAACCTCAACGTCGGCTGCCCGTCCGATCGCGTGCAAAACGGCATGTTCGGCGCCTGTCTGATGGGCCAGGCGGCGCTGGTCGCCGATTGCATCAAGGCGATGCGCGACGTCGTATCGATACCGGTGACGGTGAAGACCCGCATCGGCATCGACGATCAGGACAGCTACGCCTTCCTGTGCGACTTTATCCAGACCGTCGCCGGGCGCGGCGAGTGCGACATGTTCACTATCCACGCTCGCAAAGCCTGGCTCTCCGGCCTCAGCCCGAAAGAGAACCGCGAAGTGCCGCCGCTGGACTACCCGCGCGTTTATCAGCTGAAGCGGGATTTCCCGGCGCTGACCATCGCCATTAACGGCGGGGTGAAAACGCTGGAAGAGGCGCGGCAGCATCTGCAGCATCTGGACGGTGTGATGATGGGGCGCGAGGCGTATCAGAATCCGGGTATCCTGGCGCGGGTCGACAGCGAACTGTTCGGCGCGCAGACCGCGGTGCCGGACAGCGTGGCGATCGTCGAAGCGCTGTATCCGTATATCGAGCGCGAGCTGTCCAACGGCACCTATCTCGGCCACATCACCCGTCACATCCTCGGTTTGTTCCAGGGCGTGCCGGGCGCGCGCCAGTGGCGTCGCCACCTGAGCGAGAACGCCCACAAGCCGGGCGCCGATGCGCGGGTGGTGGAGCAGGCGCTGGCGCTGGTGCGTCAGCCGCGCGTCGAAATGGCGTAACCCGCAAAAAATTTGACCAATAGTTAGTGTTTTTCGCCAGGCATTCGGTACGTTACCGGATGCCTGTCCTATTTTTTCAATAGGTTAGCCCTTCCGCCATTCTGGCACGCTTCTTGTAATCCACTCTGCAGATACGTTGTATTGCAAAGGAGCAATCATGTTGGAAATCTTCTTTCTCATTGGCTTTGTGGTGATGCTGATGGTGACCGGCATCTCGCTGCTGGGGATCTTCGCCGCGTTGTTGGTGGCGGCGGCGTTCATGCTGTTGGGCGGGTTGTTCGCGGTGGTGATTAAGCTGCTGCCGTGGCTGATTTTGGCGGTGGTCGGGGTATGGATTTACCGTTCGATGCAGAAACCGCAGGCCAGGCGTTACTGATTTTTTGCTGAATAATCAGTCAGTCGCGATGAAACTTGCATAACTGCCCGCCACGCTAATGCGGCAGCGATCACAGCTTGGCAGTTTTACCCGGCGATGTGGCACATAAAGCGTGTTTTTTGCCGCACGGGGCTGTTAGGATGTGGGTCGATGCAGTGATGCGACCGATTTCATCACCGTGAGAGACAACCAAAATTCGTGTTGCTGAAGCAACCCCCTGTCTCTGGCGGACTCTGCTCTACCCCTACAAAACGCAGTAACAGAAAGGGCTCCGTAAGGAGCCCTTTTCTTTGGCCGCGATCAGGGGATCAGCAGGCTGGAGCCACTGGTGCTGCGGCTTTCCAATACTTGGTGTGCCCGCTGGGCGTCGGCCAGCGCGAATTTCTGCTCGTCTTTCACTTCTACCCGAATGGCGCCGCTGCCGATCAGGGAGAACAGCTCGTTGCTGGCGTACTGCAGCTCGGCGCGGTTGGTGATATAGCCGTTGAGGGAAGGGCGGGTGACGTACAGCGAGCCCTTCTGATTCAGCAGCGCCAGATCGACGCCGGTCACCGGGCCTGAGGCGTTGCCGAAGCTCACCATCAGGCCGCGACGCTTCAGGCTGTCGAGCGAGGCCAGCCAGGTGCTTTTACCCACCGAATCGTACACCACGCCGACCTTCTCGCCCTGCGTCAGCTCGGCCACCCGCTGGGCGATATCCTCTTTGTGGTAGTTGATGGTGGCCCAGGCGCCGGCCTGTTTCGCCAGCGCGGCCTTCTCGTCGGAACCGACGCTGCCGATCAGGCGCGCACCCAGCGCTTTCGCCCACTGGCAGGCGATCAGCCCGACGCCGCCGGACGCGGCATGGAACAGGAACACTTCACCCGGTTGCACGTCATAGGTCTGGCGCAGCAGGTAGTATACCGTCAGCCCTTTGAGGAAAGAGGCTGCACCCTGTTCAAAGCTAAGGTTGCCCGGCAGCAGCGCCACGCGTTCTGCCGAGACGTTGTGGATCTCGCTGTAGGCGCCGAGCGCCGATTGCGCATACACCACCCGGTCGCCCGGTTTGAGGACGCTGACCCCGGCGCCGACCTTGGTCACCACGCCGGCCGCTTCGGTGCCGAGGCCGCTCGGCAGGCTGGCCGGCGCGTACAGTCCGCTGCGCACATAGGTGTCGATGTAGTTGATGCCGATCGCCTTGTTCTCGATCTGCACTTCGCCGGCAGCCGGATCGAGCGGTGTAAAATCAACGTATTGCAAGACTTCCGGCCCGCCGGTGGCGGAGAATTGAATGCGCTTGGCCATGTTCTACCCTCATTTGGTTATCTGAATTCACCCTATGCCTTTTGGCTGCGGAGATCTAGCCTGCCCGTGCGCCAGCCTGTGGCAATTATGCGGCGGAATCGTGCGGAAAAATCACGTATACTCTTGCGTCAGCAGCCTCACCCTCATTCGCAACCGGATAAAGACTACGTTTCATGGCAGGAAAAAAACCAACCAACAAAACAAACGCGGACGAAACCAGAGAGCGTTCCAGAGATCGTCAGATGGAAGGGCTGAAGATGCCGCCGCACTCGCTGGAGGCCGAGCAGTCGGTGTTGGGCGGTTTGATGCTGGATAACGAGCGTTGGGACAACGTGGCGGAACGCGTGGTCGCCAACGACTTCTTCAGCCGCCCGCATCGCCTGATCTTTACCGAGATGCAGCGTCTGCTGGAGATGAGCAAGCCTATCGACCTCATCACCCTGTCCGAATCGCTCGAGCAGAAGGGTGAACTGGACTCGGTCGGCGGCTTCGCCTACCTGGCCGAGCTGTCGAAAAACACCCCGAGCGCCGCCAACATCGGCGCCTACGCCGACATCGTGCGCGAGCGCGCGGTGGTGCGCGAAATGATCTCGGTGGCTAACGAAATCGCCGACGCCGGCTACGATCCGCAGGGGCGCAGCAGCGAAGACCTGCTCGATCTGGCGGAATCCCGCGTATTCCAAATCGCCGAGAACCGCGCCAGCAAAGACGAAGGCCCGAAGGGCATCGAACGCATCCTGGAAGACACCGTATCGCGCATCGAGCAGCTGTATCAGCAGCCGCACGACGGCGTGACCGGGGTCGATACCGGCTATCAGGACCTCAACAAGAAAACCGCGGGCATGCAAAAGTCCGATCTGATCATCGTCGCCGCCCGTCCATCGATGGGGAAAACCACCTTCGCCATGAACCTGTGCGAAAACGCCGCGATGACCCAGGAAAAACCGGTGCTGATCTTCAGCCTGGAGATGCCCGGCGAGCAGATCATGATGCGTATGCTGGCGTCGCTGTCGCGCGTGGATCAGACGCGCATCCGTACCGGCCAGCTCGACGACGAGGACTGGGCGCGCATTTCCAGCACCATGGGTATCCTGCTGGAGAAGCGCAACATGTACATCGACGATTCCTCCGGCCTGACGCCGACCGAAGTGCGCTCGCGCGCGCGGCGCATTTTCCGCGAGCACGACGGGCTTAGCCTCATCATGATTGACTACCTGCAGCTGATGCGCGTGCCGGCCCTGTCCGACAACCGTACGCTGGAGATCGCCGAGATTTCGCGCTCGCTGAAGGCGCTGGCGAAAGAGCTGCAGGTGCCGGTGGTGGCGCTGTCGCAGCTGAACCGTAGCCTGGAGCAGCGCGCCGACAAACGCCCGGTTAACTCCGACCTGCGTGAATCCGGCTCTATCGAGCAGGACGCCGACCTGATTATGTTCATCTATCGTGATGAGGTGTATCACGAGAACAGCGATCTGAAAGGGATCGCGGAAATTATTATCGGTAAGCAGCGTAACGGCCCGATCGGTACCGTGCGCCTTACCTTTAACGGCCAGTGGTCGCGTTTCGACAACTACGCGGGGCCACAATACGATGACGAATAATCAGCTAAGGAACTGAAATGAAAGCGGCAACCGCTGTAATCGACCGCCGCGCTCTGCGACATAATCTGCAACAGGTGCGCCGCCAGGCGCCGCAAAGCCGCCTGATTGCCGTTGTGAAAGCAAACGCTTATGGACATGGCCTGCTGGAAACAGCACACACCCTGCAAGACGCCGACTGCTACGGCGTGGCGCGCATCGGCGAGGCGCTGATGCTGCGTTCCGGCGGCATCGTCAAGCCGATCCTGCTGCTGGAAGGCTTCTTCAGTGCCGAAGATCTGCCGGTGCTGGTGGCGAACAACATCGAAACCGCGGTGCACTGCATCGAACAGCTCGAAGCGCTGGAGCAGGCCGAGCTGGCGCGCCCGGTGCCGGTGTGGATGAAGCTCGATACCGGCATGCATCGGCTGGGGGTGCGCCCCGAACACGCGGAGGCGTTTTATCAGCGCCTGTGCGCCTGCCGCAACGTGGCGCAGCCGGTCAATATCATGAGCCACTTCAGCCGCGCCGATGAACCGGAGTCCGACACCACGTTGAAACAGATCGCCTGCTTTGAGCAGTTCGCGCGCGGTAAACCGGGCCAGCGTTCGGTCGCCGCCTCCGGCGGCACGCTGCTGTGGCCGGACGCCCACAACGAGTGGGTGCGCCCCGGCATCATTCTGTACGGCGTGTCGCCGCTGGATAACGGCAGCGGCGCCGAGCATGGTCTGCAGCCGGCGATGACCCTGAAATCCAGCCTGATCGCGGTGCGCGAGCACAAGGCCGGCGAAGCGGTCGGCTACGGCGGCACCTGGGTCAGCCCGCGCGATACCCGGCTGGGCGTGGTGGCGATGGGATACGGCGACGGTTACCCGCGCAGCGCGCCGACCGGTACGCCAATCCTGATCAACGGCCGCGAAGTGCCGATCGTCGGCCGGGTGTCGATGGACATGATTTCGGTCGATCTCGGGCCGGACGCCGCCGATAAGGTGGGGGATGAAGCGGTGCTGTGGGGCCAGGCGCTGCCGGTCGAACGCATCGCCGCCTGCACCGGCATCAGCGCTTACGAACTGATCACCAAGCTCACGCAGCGTATGGCGATGGAATACATCGGCGACTGATGCGCCGCAGGGGCCGACGCGCGTCGGCCCCGTTTCTCAGCGGGTTACTTCTTTACCGCCAACCACTTGTCGATAACCTTCTGATACTCGCCGGTCGCCTTGGCCAGGTGCAGCCACTGATCCACATACAGTTTCCAGCTCAGATCGTCGCGCGGCAGCATGTAAGCCTTCTCGCCGTACTGCATCGGTTTGGTCGGATTCACCGCGCACAGCTTCGGATAGCGCTTCTGCTGGTACAGCGCCTCGGAGGCGTCGGTGATCATCACGTCCGCCTTGCGATCCACCAGCTGCTGGAAAATGCTCATGTTGTCGTGCGTCAGCGTCAGTTTGGCCTTCGGCAGATAGGCGTGCACGAAGGCTTCGTTGGTGCCGCCCGCCGGTTCCAACAGACGCACCGACGGCTTGTTGATCTGTTCGATAGTGCGGTATTTCTTCACGTCGGTGCAGCGCACCAGCGGGATTTTGCCGTCGGTATCCAGCTTGTCAGCGAAGAACACCTGTTTTTGCCGCTCCAGCGTGACGGAGATGCCGCCCATCGCGATGTCGCACTTGCCGGAGGCGAAGTCCGGCGTCAGGGTTTTCCAGCTGGTTTTCACCCACTTCACGTTGGCGCCCAGGCTCTTGGCCAGCGATTGCGCCATGTCGATGTCGATGCCTTCATAGCTGCCGTCTTCCTTGAGGAAGGTATAGGGCTTGTAGTCGCCGGTGGTGCAGACCTCCAGGGTCTTTTGCTGCAGCACTTTGTCCAGGTGGGATTGCGCGCTGGCGCTGCCGGCGGCGAGCAGCAGCGCGAGGGGGAGTAGCTTTTTCATCTGGCGTCCTTTTTATACATTCGTGGTTTTATGCGTTACTTCGCCGTTAATTGTCGTTTGTCTGCATGAGTTAGCCGTTTTTTATGCCGCTTACCGGCGAAAACGCCGGGCGTTGCTGCTGTACGCGATTTAAGCGCCAGGGTGTGACGTCGGCAACGGTAAAAAAACTGGTAGGCTGTAACGTCAACATTTATTAACACAGTTTACAGGTGGCTATGTACAACATTGACGATTTTGATATGAAAATCCTGACGCTGTTACAGGCCAACGGCCGTTTGACCAATCAGGAGCTGAGCGAACTGGTGGGGCTTTCCGCTTCCCAGTGTTCACGGCGGCGCATCAGCCTGGAGCAGGCGCAGCTGATCCGCGGCTACCACGCGCGGCTGGCGCCAGAGGCGGTCGGCCTGGGGCTGGTGGGGCTGATTGAAGTTAGCCTGATCACGCACGCGCAGGAGCAGATCGACAGCTTTCATCAGATGCTGGAGGACGTGGACGCGATCCTTGACGCTTACAAGACCACCGGCGACGCCGATTACCTGCTGAAAGTGGCGGTGGCTGACCTGCCGGCGCTGAGCGAATTCATCAGCCAGACGCTGTCGCCGCACAAAAGCGTGGCGCATATCAAAACGGCGGTGGTGCTCAATCGCATCAAGGAAAACGGTTTGTTGCCGGTGACGCGAGAAAGCTGAAACCAAATGCGCTTTTCCGTCTATATTAGGAACGTAACGCTGTGCCTAAACCACAATAAATAAACCAGGAGAAAAACCCCGTGTTCCAGAACGTTGACGCCTATGCCGGCGATCCCATTCTGTCGCTGATGGAAAAATTCAAACAAGACCCGCGCGCGCACAAGGTAAACCTGAGTATCGGCCTGTACTACGATGCGCAGGGCATCATTCCGCAGATGCGGGCGGTCGCCGCGGCGCAAGCGCAGTTGAACAGCGTCGAGCACGGCGCCTCGGTATACCTGCCGATGGAAGGGCTGCAACCCTATCGCTCCGCCATCCAGCAACTGCTGTTCGGCGCGCAGCATCCGATGCTGCAGCAGGGGCGCATCGCCACCATTCAGACCGTCGGTGGTTCCGGCGCGTTGAAAGTGGGCGCCGACTTCCTGAAAAGCTACTTCCCGGATTCGCAGGTGTGGGTCAGCGATCCGACCTGGGAAAACCACGTCGCCATCTTCAGCGGCGCCGGTTTCAAAGTGAATACCTATCCGTATTTCGACAGCGAAAGCCTGGGCGTGAAGTTCGACGCCATGCTCGCCGCGCTGAAACAGCTGCCGAAGCACAGCATCGCGCTGCTGCATCCGTGCTGCCACAACCCGACCGGTTCCGACCTGACCCCTACCCAGTGGGATGAGGTGGTCAAGGTGATCGCCGATCGTGAAATCATTCCGTTCCTTGATATCGCCTATCAGGGCTTCGGCGGCGGCATGGAGCAAGACGCCTACGCCATTCGCGCCATCGCGGCGGCCGGCCTGCCGTGCCTGGTGAGCAACTCGTTCTCGAAGATCTTCTCGCTGTACGGCGAGCGCGTCGGCGGCCTGTCGGTGGTGTGCGAAAGCGAAGAGGCGGCCGGGCGCGTGCTGGGCCAGCTGAAGGCCACCGTGCGCCGCAACTACTCGAGCCCGCCGAACTTCGGCGCGCAGCTGGTGGCCAAGGTGCTGAACGACGCCCAGCTGAAAACCCAGTGGCTGGACGAAGTGGAGAGCATGCGCACCCGCATCCTCGAGATGCGTCACGCGCTGGTGGACACCCTGAAGAGCGCGCTGCCGCAGCGCAATTTCGATTACCTGCTGGCTCAGCGCGGCATGTTCAGCTACACCGGTTTCAGCGCGGCGCAGGTCGATCGCCTGCGTGAAGAGTTCGGCGTCTACCTGATCCACAGCGGCCGCATGTGCGTGGCCGGCCTGAACCACAACAACGTGCGTCAGGTGGCCGAGGCGTTTGCCGCGGTGCAGTAACGCCTGTTAGTCTGAACGGACGTTCATCGGGGAGCGATAGCGATATCGCTCCTTTTTTATTGCCGGTGCGCCGCCGAAGTTGCCGCAAACCGGAGAGAGAATATACTGATTGAGGGGCGCTCACTCATGTGGCATCAGCAAACGCTAATCCTCAGCGCAAAAGCGCGTGGCTTTCATCTGGTTACCGACGAGATCGTCAACCAGTTAACCCACTTACACCGCCTGCAAACCGGCCTGCTGCATCTGTTGCTGCAGCATACCTCGGCCTCGCTGACGCTCAACGAGAACTGCGATCCCACGGTGCGAGCCGATATGGAGCAGCATTTCCTGCGCCAGGTGCCGGAAAACGCACCCTATCAACATGACTACGAAGGGCCGGACGACATGCCGGCGCACATCAAATCCTCGCTGCTGGGCGCTTCCTTGACGCTGCCCGTCAGGCACGGGCGGCTGATGTTGGGCACATGGCAAGGCATCTGGCTGGGGGAGCACCGCATCCACGGCGGAGCACGCCGTATTGTGGCCACATTACAGGGGGAATAACCCAATGAATAACAGCGCATTGCTGGAGTACTGCATGGCGAAGCCGGGCGCGGAGCAAAGCGACCAGAACCAGTGGCAGGCCAGCCAGATCAAGGTGGGCGACGTGATGTTCGCGATGGTGTGCGAGGTCGAAGGGCGGCCGGCGCTGGCAATCAAGTCCAGCCCGGAGCTGGCGGAAAGCCTGCGCGAGCACCACCCGGAGATCGTCGCCTGCGACGGCCTGAACAAGGCGCACTGGAATACGGTGTTTCTCGACGGCAACCTGCCGAACTCGCAGTTTTATACGCTGATCGACAGCTCCTATCAGCTGGTGGTGGAAGGCCTGCCCGAACACGTGCGCCAGGAACTGCGCGCCTGATTGCCGGGCGGCGGCACCGCCCGTTTTCTCCTGCTTTTTCGTGTTAAATCGTGATCGCGGCTTTAAATTGGGAACGTTCCCTTTTTGTCGTCAGGAAAAAACGGCTACGCTTGGGCATTCAAGAAACGCGATAAGATTAAGGAGGCCGACATGGCCATCAGCGAAGAAAAGCGCAAGATGATCGCCGGGGAGCTGTACGACGCCGGTGATGACCTGCTGCGCAGCGAACGTCGGCGCGCGCGCCAGTTGACGCATCGCTATAACCACTCCTCGCCGGAAGAGGGCGAGCTGCGCAAACAATGGCTGGACGAGCTGCTGGGCGGCTATCAGGGCGGCACCATTGAGCCGACGTTCCGCTGCGACTACGGCTATAACATCTATCTCGGCAAGAACTTCTACGCCAATTTCGACTGCGTGATCCTCGACGTGTGCGAGGTGCATATTGGCGATAACTGCCTGCTGGCGCCGGGCGTGCATATCTACACCGCCACCCATCCGCTGGACGCCGAGACCCGCGTCGGCGGCGCGGAGTTCGGCAAGCCGGTCAAGATTGGCGACAACGTGTGGATCGGCGGGCGCGCGGTGATCAATCCGGGCGTGACCATCGGCGATAATGCGGTCGTGGCCTCCGGCGCGGTAGTGACCAAAGACGTGCCGGCCAACTGCGTGGTGGGCGGCAACCCGGCCAGGGTCATCAAGCAGCTATAAAAAAACGGGCGCCGCCGGGCGCCCGCTGTCATCAGGCTCGCAGCGAGTCGATATCCACCACGAAGCGGTACTTCACGTCACTTTTCAGCATGCGCTCATAGGCCTCATTAATTTGCTGCATCGGGATCAGCTCGATATCGGACGTGATGCCGTGTTGGCCGCAGAAGTCCAGCATCTCTTGCGTTTCCGCGATGCCGCCGATCAGCGAACCGGCGATACGGCGGCGCTTCATGATCAGGTTGAACACCTGCGGCGACGGATGATCGTGCTCCGGCGCGCCGACCAGCGTCAGGGTGCCGTCGCGGCGCAGCAAGTTGAGGAACGGGTTCAGATCGTGCTGAGCCGCTACCGTGTTGAGGATGAAGTCGAAGCTATTAACGTGCTGCGCCATTTCATCCGGGTTGCGCGAAATCACCACTTCATGGGCGCCGAGGCGCTTGGCGTCTTCGATTTTCGACGGCGAGGTGGTGAACAGCACCACGTGCGCGCCCATCGCCCGCGCCAGTTTGACGCCCATGTGCCCCAGCCCGCCGAGGCCGACGATGCCGACCTTTTTGCCTGGCCCCGCGCCCCACTGGCGCAGCGGCGAATAGGTGGTGATGCCGGCGCACAGCAGCGGTGCGACCCCGGCCGGATCGAGATTTTCCGGCACGCGCAGCACGAAGTCCTGATCTACCACCAGATTGGTGGAGTAGCCGCCATAGGTGACGGCGCCGGTCTGGCGATCCTGGCCGTTATAGGTGCCGGTAAAGCCGTTCTCGCAATACTGTTCCAACCCCTCATCGCAGCTCGGACAGCTGCGGCAGGAATCCACCATGCAACCGACGCCGACCAGATCGCCGACCCGGTAACGCGAGACATGGCCGCCGACGGCGCTGACGCGCCCGACGATTTCATGGCCCGGCACTACCGGGTAAATCGTATTGCTCCATTCGTTGCGAGCCTGATGCAGGTCCGAATGGCAGACACCGCAGAACAACACCTGAATTTGCACATCGTGGTCGCGCAGGGCGCGGGGTGGGTAATCGAAAGGCACCAGCGCAGACTTCGCATCATGCGCGGCATAGGCATGGGTAATGTTCATGGTCGCTCCAGTTATCAATGTAGGGGGGACAACGCTTGGCCGGCAGCGGAGTGCCGGTGAGATGCGGCCTGAATCAGACAGGGCGGCCGCCGAGGGAACATTGATGATAAAAGCAGTGAGTGCGGAGGGAAATGCCTGAAAATGTCGAAATCTTGCCCGTTTCTGTTTGATTGCAATGAAACGGGTCAGCGTGCGGGTCGCCTGAACGACGGCCCGCACGTTGGCGATATTACTTGTTCAACAGCGGTTTCAGGAAGCGCGCGGTGTGCGATTTTTCACACTCGGCCACGGTTTCTGGCGTGCCGGCGACCAGGATCTCGCCGCCGCCGCTGCCGCCTTCCGGCCCCAGATCGACGATCCAGTCGGCGGTCTTGATCACGTCCAGGTTATGCTCGATGACCACGATGGTATTGCCCTGATCGCGCAACTGATGCAGCACCGCCAACAGCTGTTGGATATCGGCGAAGTGCAGGCCGGTAGTCGGTTCGTCGAGAATATACAGCGTCTGGCCGGTGCCGCGTTTCGACAGCTCGCGCGCCAGCTTGACGCGCTGCGCCTCCCCGCCGGAGAGCGTGGTGGCCGACTGGCCGAGGCGGATGTAGGACAGGCCGACATCCATCAGGGTCTGCAGCTTGCGCGCCAGCGCCGGCACTGCGTCGAAGAAGTCACGCGCTTCTTCGATGGTCATCTCCAGCACTTCGTGGATGCTCTTGCCTTTGTACTTCACTTCGAGCGTTTCGCGGTTATAGCGTTTGCCCTTGCACTGGTCGCACGGCACGTAGATGTCCGGCAGGAAGTGCATTTCGACCTTGATCACCCCGTCGCCCTGGCAGGCTTCACAGCGCCCACCCTTGACGTTGAAGCTGAAGCGGCCCGGCGTATAACCGCGGCTGCGCGATTCCGGCACGCCGGCGAACAGCTCGCGCACCGGGGTGAAGATACCGGTGTAGGTGGCCGGGTTGGAGCGTGGCGTACGGCCGATCGGGCTCTGATCGATGTCGATCACCTTGTCGAAATGTTCCAGGCCGGTCACTTCGCGGAACGGCGCCGGCTCGGCGATGGTGGCGCCGTTAAGCTGGCGCTGGGCGATCGGGAACAGCGTATCGTTGATCAGCGTCGATTTGCCGGAGCCGGACACGCCGGTGATGCAGGTAAACAGACCGACCGGCAGCGTCAGCGTCACGTCCTTCAGGTTGTTGCCGCGCGCGCCGCTCAGCTTCAACACTTTGGTCGGATCGGCCGGCACACGCTGCGCGGGAATGGCGATCTCGCGCTTGCCGCTGAGGAACTGGCCGGTCAGCGATTCCGGCTGCGCCATGATGTCGTCGACGGTGCCTTCTGCCACCACCTGGCCGCCGTGCACGCCGGCGCCGGGGCCGATGTCGATCACGTGGTCGGCGGCGCGGATGGCGTCTTCGTCATGCTCCACCACGATCACCGTGTTGCCGAGGTTACGCAGGTGGATCAGCGTTTCCAGCAGGCGCTCGTTATCGCGCTGGTGCAGGCCGATCGACGGCTCATCCAGCACGTACATCACGCCCACCAGGCCGGCGCCGATCTGGCTGGCCAAACGAATACGCTGCGCTTCACCGCCGGAGAGCGTTTCCGCCGACCGGGACAACGACAGGTAGTTCAGGCCGACGTTCACCAGGAATTTCAGGCGATCGCCGATCTCTTTCAGCACTTTCTCGGCGATCTTGGCGCGCTGGCCGCTGAGCTTCATGTTCTGGAAGAAGGTCATCGCATGGCCGATGCTCAGATCGGAGATTTCCGGCAGCGTGGTGTCTTCGACGAACACGTTGCGCGCTTCTTCGCGCAGACGGGTGCCGTGACACGAGGCGCAAGGGCGGTTGCTGATGAACTTCGCCAGCTCTTCGCGCACCGCGCTGGATTCGGTCTCTTTATAGCGGCGCTCCATGTTGTGCAGCACGCCTTCGAACGGATGGCGGCGCACGGTGGTGTCACCGCGATCGTTGATGTATTTGAATTCGATCGACTCTTTGCCGGAGCCGCTCAGCACCGCCTTCTGTACGTCGGCGCTCAGGGTGTTGAACGGCGCTTCGACGTCGAACTTATAGTGCTCCGCCAGTGAACGCAGCATCTGGAAATAGTAGAAGTTGCGGCGATCCCAGCCGCGGATCGCGCCGCCGGCCAGCGATAGCTCGGGGTTTTGCACCACGCGATCCGGATCGAAGAACTGTTGCACGCCCAGGCCGTCGCAGGTCGGGCAGGCGCCGGCCGGGTTGTTGAAGGAAAACAGGCGCGGTTCCAGTTCGCGCATGCTGTAGCCGCAGATCGGGCAGGCGAAGTTGGCGGAGAACAGCAGCTCGTCCGCTTTTTCGTCGTCCATGTCCGCCACCACCGCGGTGCCGCCCGAGAGCTCCAGCGCGGTTTCGAACGATTCGGCCAGGCGCTGCGCCATGTCGTCGCGCACCTTGAAACGGTCGACCACCACTTCGATGGTGTGTTTTTTCTGCAGCTCCAGCTTCGGCGGATCGGACAGATCGCACACTTCACCGTCGATGCGCGCGCGGATATAGCCCTGAGCGGCCAGGTTTTCCAGCGTTTTGGTGTGTTCGCCCTTGCGATCTTTCACCACCGGCGCCAGCAGCATCAGGCGCTTGCCTTCCGGCTGGCTCAGCACGTTGTCGACCATCTGGCTGACGGTTTGCGCCGCCAGCGGCACATGGTGATCCGGGCAGCGCGGCTCGCCGACGCGGGCGAACAGCAGGCGCAGGTAGTCGTGGATCTCGGTGATGGTGCCGACCGTGGATCGCGGGTTGTGCGAGGTGGATTTCTGCTCGATGGAGATCGCCGGCGACAGACCTTCAATATGGTCGACGTCCGGCTTTTCCATCAGCGACAGGAACTGGCGCGCATAGGCGGAGAGTGATTCGACATAGCGCCGCTGCCCTTCGGCGTACAGCGTATCGAAAGCCAGCGAAGACTTGCCGGAACCGGACAGGCCGGTGACGACGATCAGTTTGTCACGCGGGATGATCAGGTTGATGTTTTTCAGATTATGGGTTCGAGCACCACGAACTTCGATATTGTCCATTTACACTTCCCGTCTTGATGATACACCGCGCCTGTCGCGATTTTTGCGGGGGATTTTGTGATGGATCTCGCAAAAAACCGGCACAGCCTGGTCGAAACGCATAATTATGACACAAAAAAACCTGAATGAATATCCAGTATGAGAATGCAACAAGGTCGATCGAAAAGACAATTCTGGAATGCAATTCGCACTTATCAACACGGGTGTGGTTTCGTACTCAGCGTGGTAAACTGACGCGTTTATACTGTGTAGAAATCAATCATCGGGAGAAGTGCTCATGGCCAGCAGAGGCGTAAACAAAGTAATTCTGGTCGGGAATCTGGGTCAGGATCCAGAAGTCCGTTACATGCCGAACGGCGGCGCAGTGGCCAACATTACCCTGGCGACCTCCGAAAGCTGGCGTGACAAGGCGACCGGCGAACAGAAAGAGAAGACCGAGTGGCACCGCGTCGTGCTGTTCGGCAAACTGGCCGAAGTGGCGGGCGAATACCTGCGTAAAGGCTCTCAGGTCTACATCGAAGGCTCCCTGCAGACGCGTAAATGGACCGATCAGTCCGGCGTGGAAAAATACACCACCGAAGTGGTGGTTAACGTTGGCGGTACCATGCAGATGCTGGGCGGCCGTCAGGGCGGCGGCGCACCGGCCGGTCAATCTGCCGGCGGCCAGGGCGGTTGGGGCCAGCCTCAGCAGCCACAGGGCGGCAACCAGTTCAGCGGCGGCCAGCAGCAGTCTCGTCCGGCGCAGAACAGCGCTCCGGCGGCCAGCAGCAACGAACCGCCAATGGATTTTGACGACGATATCCCGTTCTAAGCCTGGCGACAGTGCTAAAAAAACCCCGCTCAGGCGGGGTTTTTTGTGGGCGCTCGCTGCCGATTTTCTGCGGCGGTGTCGCCAATCAGTAAATTGCTACCGGGTTGATGTTGACCTGCGTTGAACCGACATACAGCGGTTGCCCCAGCACGAACAGGAATTCCCAGGTTTTCGTGCGCACCAGTGGGCGGCTGTCGATCAGTTCCAGGTTATAGACGCCGCGCTTGGCCAGCAGGTATTGGTTGACCGGGAACTCTTCGTCATTTTTCGGGTTAGGGTACACTTCGGAAGCCCAGGTATCACCGCCAAAGGCCACGATGCCTTGGTCAGCCAGCCACTTCGCCGCTTCCATGCCGATACCCGGTTCGACCTCCAGGAATTTTTTATTGTCCTTACCAATCAGCTCCAGCCAACCGGTATTAAATAAAACAACGTCGCCTTTTCTTAAGCTAATGCCCTGCTTCTTAAGCACCGCTTGAATATCCGCAACGGAAAATTCGGTGCCGCCCGGAACGATGTCTTTATGATAATAAGCCGTCATATCGAGCACCACGCCGCGGGTGACCATGGGCGGCACTTTTTCCACGCCCAATTTTTTCACGCCATCTACGGTGACGAAGTCCGCCGCCTTATTGCCGTTATAATAAACGTTGTCGATGCCGATATGGCCTATACCGTTCAACTGGGTGCCGACGCCGGTCCAGGCATTCACCAATTCATCATTAAAGGTGAATTTATTTGGGCCAAGCGTTTTGCCGTCCTGCTGACCAGGCTGAATATTATATAAACGGAAGCTACGGTGGCGGAACGCCGGGAAATCTTTATCGACGGGAACCGCCAATGACAATGTCTTGCCCTGTTTTACCAGTTGCACGGACTGTAGTACCCCTTCCGGCGTGAGCAGGTTGGCGGCGCCGATTTCGTCTTTTGCACCGTAAACAGAAGGGTACCAGTCTGACGGCTGAGCGGCGGACTCTGCGGCCTGTGCAGGCACTGTGGCAAGCAAAGGCAGCAAGAGGGAGAGGCGATACAATGATTTCATCAGTGACTCATCCTTATAACGACGTAGTGCAGAGTGAATGAAAATGAACCGTCCGGACATAGGCGACGTCAGGCCGCCGAATAATAACCGGTGGAGAAAGAGGCTCATTTTTAGTACGCGGGTGTTTTAGCGTAATGCTTTATAAAGCATGGCGAATAACCACCCGACGATGACTTCCTTATGCGGAAATAAATAACGCCGTGCGAGCGGCGTCATTGATATTATTTTTTCAGCGCTGCACTCATGGTGACGAAATTGCCCATGTAGGCGCTGGTGATTTTGTAGCCGCTTGCACCGGCCTCTTGCGCTTTTTTAGCGATGAGAGCTTCGGTGGAGTCCAGCGTTCTACCGGTTGCGGTAACGCTTTCTGCTGCGGCGTTAAACGACAACATGGAAAACAGAGCGAGTGAAATAACGGTGGTCATGGTTTTCATATCTTTATCCTGTGTTCGACAATTCGAAAAATAAGGGTGTCCGGTACGACACGATGGAGCGAAGGATAAAGGGGACGATGAGGTGAATAAATAACAGAATCGTCAATAAACTATTCCGTTTTTGTGCATAAACTGATTCGATTGTTGTCTTTCAAGCGGTATTGGTGGGGTATAGCGGGGGTGGCGAACGGGTATGTATCGACCTTCAGGCTTACACTCCGCGACAGGCGAATAAATAAAAAGCCCCTTACGGGGCTTGGACGTTACGCCGAGAAACCGCCGTCGATGCTCAGGCTGGCGCCGGTGATGTAACCCGCCTGCGGGCCGGCGAGGTAGGCGACGAAGCTGGCGATCTCTTCATCTTTGCCGTAGCGGCCGATCGCCATCAGCTGCTTGAGCTGATCGGCGAATTCGCCGGCGTCCGGGTTCATCTCGGTGTCTACCGGGCCGGGCTGCACGTTATTGACGGTGATGCCGCGCGGGCCGAGATCGCGCGCCATGCCTTTGGTCAGGCCGATCAGCGCCGATTTGCTCATCGCATACACCGCCGCACCGCCGAACGGCACGCGCTCGGCGTTGGTGCTGCCGATGTGGATGATGCGCCCGCCGTCATTCATGTGGCGCGCCGCTTCCTGGCTGGCGACGAACACGCTGCGCACGTTGACCGCTAGCATGCGATCCAGATCGTCCAGCGCCAGCGCTTCGGTGCCGCCCAGTGTAAACACCCCGGCGTTGTTCACCAAAATATCCAGGTTGCCGAAGTGGCTGACGGCCTGACGCACCGCCTGCTGCAGCGCCGCCGCATCGGCGCTGTCGGCCCTGATGGCGAGGGCTTTGCCGCCGGCGGCGGTAACGGCGCTTGCCACCGCTTCGGCGCGATCGGCCGAGGTGGCGTAGGTAAAGGCGACCGCGGCCCCTTCACTCGCCAACCGTTTCACGATGGCGGCGCCGATGCCGCGTGAGCCGCCTTGGACGAATGCGACTTTGCCTTGCAGAGGATGTGCTGTGGTCATGTTATTTCTCCAAAGTGGGTGAGGGTAAGGCGTTATTCCCAGTATCGGTGAAATGTCCGGCGGCCACTGTTCACAAAGAGCTTTGCCTGCCCACAACGAGAAAAGCCCCTTGCGGGGCTTCTTTCTTCCGTCGGTTGGCTGTTCGACGATCAGTTGAAGATTTCTGCGGTGCCGTACAGTTTGTTCTGGCCACCGGCGGCGACGATGCGGTAGGAACTGGCGCCCGACGCGGCGGCTTTGCTGGCCAGTTCGCTTTCCAGCGCGCTCAGGTTGGTGGCGCCGCTAACGGAGATTACGCCGATTTTTTGGGCGTCTGCAGCGGGTTGGCTGGAAGGCAGGTCAGCGGCGAAGGTAGCGAAAGAAGCGGTAGCCAGCAGCGCAGCGGTAGCAAAAATTTTGACGTTTTTCATGATGTGTTCCTCAGAGTATTTGTTAGGTGAGAGCCCGTTGCCTCTCGATGTGTTAAATAGTAGTGCACCGGGTGTGAATAAAAAATCGGAGAGTTTTGAGTATCTCTGTCAAATAAACTGATTGTTTTTCACCCGCTGGCGCGCGGTAAAAATCGCCACTACCCTTTACAGAGGATCTTTAACCGGAGAAGCGTAATGACGGTAAACGCGTTTATCGGCAGCTGGGCGCTGGTGTCGTCGGTGTTCAAAAACCAGAACGGCGAGCTGAATTACCCGCTGGGCGAGCAGGTGTTGGGGCGCATCCACTATGAGGCCAACGGCACGATGGCGGCGCAGCTGTATAGCGCCGTGCGGCCGCGTTTCGCCGCCGACGATTTGGCGCAGGGGTCTGAGCGGGAGATCCGCGCCGCCTTCATCAATATGATTTGCTACTTCGGCCACTATCAGGTGGAGGAAAGCGAACAGCGGGTGGTGCATCAGGTCGAAGGCTGTTCGTTCCCCAATTGGGTAGGCAGCCGTCAGGTGCGTTTTTACGCTTTCAGCGGCGATCGGCTGACGTTGCGCACGGTGCCCTTGCAGCTCGGCAACGGCGTGCAGGTTGGCGAACTGGTGTGGCAGCGGACAGAGGCTTCGTCATGATCATTGTTCATCATCTCAACCACTCGCGATCGCAGCGCATTCTGTGGTTTTTGGAAGAGCTGGGTGTGCCCTATCAGGTGCAACGCTACGAGCGCGATCCGCAGACCCTGCTGGCACCGGCGGCGCTGAAAAAGATCCATCCGCTGGGCAAATCGCCGGTGATCGTCGACGGCGATCTGACGCTGGCGGAATCCGGCGCCATCATCGAATACTTGCAGGAAGCCTATGACGCACAGGGCATGTTCATGCCGACCGACTTCCACGCGCGCCAGCAGTATCGCTATTGGCTGCACTACGCCGAAGGATCGCTGATGCCGCTGTTGGTGATGAAGCTGGTGTTCAGCCGCCTTGGCCAGCCGCCGATCCCCTGGCTGCTGCGGCCGGTGGCCGGCGCGATCGGCAAGGGCGTGCAGCGCGAATACCTCGACAAACAGATCGCGCCGCACTGCGAATACCTCGAACAGCACCTGAACAAGGGCAGCTGGTTTGTCGGCAACGATTTCAGCGCGGCGGATATTCAGATGAGCTTTCCGCTGGAGGCGATGGCGGCGCGCGGCGCGTTGGACAATTGCCCGAAACTGCGCGGCTTCCTGCAGCGCATTCATGCCCGGCCCGCCTACCAGCGGGCATTGGAGCAGGGCGGCCCTTACAACCTGCTGAGTTAAGCGGATGGGCTATACTCGATGGGGTCATTCTTCATCGGAGGTAGCCCATGGCTACGCAAATCTTCGTTAACCTACCCGTACGCGATCTGCCCGCCTCGATGGCGTTTTTCACCCACCTGGGGTTCGCTTTCAACCCGCAATTTACCGACGATACCGCCGCGTGCATGGTGGTCAGCGACACGATTTACGTGATGCTGCTGACCCATGACAAATTCAGGATGTTTACCCCGAACCCGATCGGCGACGCCAAACAGGCCACCGAGGTGCTGGTGTGCCTGTCGCAACCCAGCCGGGCGGCGGTGGACGAACTGGTGCGCAAGGCGATCGCCGGTGGCGGCAACACTTATCATCAGCCACGCGACTACGGCATGATGTACGGCCATGGCTTTCAGGACCTGGACGGCCATATCTGGGAATTGATGTATATGGATCCCGCTGCGGTACAGGCGCAATAATCTCGCCGGGGCGTCCGTCGCCCCGGTTTTATCGTGCAGACGCCATTCCCGCCACTTTCTGCATAAATTGCCGCGATCTTTAGTTGATTAGACGCCATGGAAGGCAGGATAATCGTTTGCCTTGAATAAACCACCATAAATTACCCGTACCGCGCGCTGCGAGTTAAACGTTTGCCTTGGTGCGCATTGCCGTTGGCGATGCGACGGAAGGGCAAGGAAGCGGAACGTGACGTAAACGATTACGTGGCGATCGGGCGCGGGCGAGATGACAGGCCTGCTGTGACGGGCCGATTAATGAAACACAGGGGAAGTAACCTATGTCGAACTCTCAAGCGAACCACGCCGCAAAACCAACCGGCGGGCTTGATGGCTATTTTAAAATTTCCGCGCGCGGCAGCAGCGTGCGACAGGAAGTGGTGGCGGGGCTGACCACCTTCCTGGCGATGGTGTACTCGGTGATCGTGGTGCCGAGCATGCTGGGCAAAGCGGGTTTCCCGCCGGCGGCGGTGTTTGTCTCTACCTGCCTGGTGGCCGGGCTGGGCTCGCTGCTGATGGGGCTGTGGGCTAACCTGCCGATGGCCATCGGCTGTGCGATTTCATTGACCGCTTTCACCGCCTTCAGCCTGGTGCTGGGCCAGCACATCAGCATTCCGGTGGCGCTGGGCGCGGTGTTCGTGATGGGCGTGCTGTTTACCGTCATCTCGGTCACCGGCATCCGCGCCTGGATCCTGCGTAACCTGCCGATGGGCGTGGCGCACGGCACCGGCATCGGCATCGGTCTGTTCCTGCTGCTGATCGCCGCCAACGGTGTCGGCCTGGTGGTGAAGAACCCGCTGGATGGCCTGCCGGTGGCGCTTGGCGCCTTCACCTCCTTCCCGGTGGTGATGACGCTGGTCGGCCTGGCGGTGATCTTCGGCCTGGAGAAGCTGCGCGTGCCCGGCGGCATTCTGCTGGTGATCATCGCCATTTCCATCATCGGCCTGATCGTCGATCCGGCGGTGAAATACCAGGGGCTGTTCGCCATGCCGAGCCTGGCGGACGCTGACGGCAAATCGTTGATCTTCAGTCTGGATATCATGGGCGCGTTGCAACCGGTGGTGTTGCCGAGCGTGCTGGCGTTGGTGATGACCGCGGTGTTCGACGCCACCGGCACCATCCGCGCGGTGGCCGGGCAGGCCAACCTGCTGGATAAAGACGGGCAGATCATCAACGGCGGCAAGGCGCTGACCTCGGATTCCCTGAGCAGCATCTTCTCCGGCCTGGTGGGCGCCGCGCCCGCCGCGGTCTACATCGAGTCCGCTGCCGGCACCGCCGCGGGCGGCAAAACCGGCCTGACCGCCACCGTGGTCGGCATCCTGTTCCTGCTGATCCTGTTCCTGTCGCCGCTGGCCTATCTGGTGCCGGTCTACGCCACCGCGCCGGCGCTGATGTACGTCGGCCTGCTGATGCTGAGCAACGTCACCAAGCTGGACTTCAACGACTTCGTCGACGCAATGGCCGGCCTGCTGTGCGCGGTGTTCATCGTGCTGACCTGCAACATCGTCACCGGCATCATGCTGGGCTTCAGCTCGCTGGTCATCGGCCGCATCTTCTCCGGCGAATGGCGTAAGCTGAACATCGGCACCGTGCTGATCGCCGTGGCGCTGGTGGCGTTCTACGCCGGCGGCTGGGCGATTTAAGCCTCTTGGGTTTCCCTCGCCCATCGGGCGGGGGAGCCTGTGACGGCAATTCCCTTCTTAAGATAAGTCTTCTTCTGCTCTGCACCGCGTTTTGAAAGGCACAACAAGCTTTAACGGCTGTAAAAAAAGTGATCTACTATCGGGACCAACGCAGGCCCTGAGCCGATGTCGTCTGAATCGTAGAGTCTAAGGAAAGCATGGAAATCTTTTTTACAATCCTCATTTTGATCCTGGTGGTCTCCCTGTCCGGGGTGGTGACGCGCATGTTGCCGTTCCAGGTGCCGCTGCCGCTGATGCAAATCGCCATCGGGGCCCTGTTGGCCTGGCCGCATTTCGGGCTGCACGTCGACTTTGATCCCGAACTGTTCCTGGTGCTGTTCATCCCGCCGCTGCTGTTCGCCGACGGCTGGAAAACGCCGACGCGCGAGTTCTTGCATCACGGGCGTGAAATTCTCGGCCTGGCGCTGGTGCTGGTGCTGATCACCGTGGTCGGCGTCGGTTATCTGATCTACGCCATGGTGCCGGGCATTCCGCTGGTGGCGGCCTTCGCGCTGGCGGCGGTGCTGTCGCCGACCGATGCCGTGGCGCTGTCCGGCATCGTCGGCAAAGGGCGGATTCCCAAGCCGATCATGGGCGTGCTCGAGGGCGAGGCGCTGATGAATGACGCGTCCGGCCTGGTGTCGCTCAAGTTCGCCATCGCGGTGGCGATGGGCACCATGGTGTTCACCGTGGGCGGCGCGACCCTTGAATTCCTCAAAGTGGCGATCGGCGGCCTGTTGGCCGGCGTGGCGGTCACCTGGACCTACAGTAAATCGCTGCGGGTGATGAGCCGCTGGAGCGGCGACGATCCGGCGACCCAGATCGTGTTCCTGCTGCTGCTGCCGTTCGCTTCTTACCTGATTGCCGAACACATCGGCGTCTCCGGCATCCTGGCGGCGGTGGCGGCGGGGATGACCATCAGCCAATCCGGCGTGATCCGCAACGCGCCGCTGGCGATGCGTCTGCGCGCCAACAGCGTATGGGCGATGCTGGAGTTCGTGTTCAACGGCATGGTGTTCATCATGCTGGGCCTGCAGCTGCCGGGCATTCTTGAAACCTCCATCCTGCAGGCGGAGCTGGATCCGACCATCCAGACCTGGTACCTGTTCGCCGACGTGGCCACCATCTACGCCGCACTGCTGGTGCTGCGTTTCACCTGGCTGTGGGTGATGAAGAAGGCCAGTAACCGCTTTATGAAAAAGCGTCCGCTGCAGTTCGGCGATTACAGCACGCGTGAGCTGTGGGTGGCGTCGTTCGCCGGGGTGCGCGGGGCGATTACCCTGGCCGGCGTGCTGTCGATACCGCTGTTGCTGAGTGACGGCACCGCCTTCCCGGCGCGCTATCAGCTGGTGTTTATCGCCGCCGGGGTGATCCTGCTGTCGCTGATTGTCGGCGTGCTGGCGTTGCCGCTGCTGCTGCGCGGCGTGCAGGTGGCCGACAAGAGCGCCAGCAAGCACGAAGAGCGCATGGCGATCGCCATGGCGGCCGAGGTGGCGATCGAGAGCGTGAATAAAATGGAAGAGCGCCTGGTTGCCGATACCGAAGAGAACCTCGATCCGCAGGTGTTGAAAGAGGTCAGCTCGCGGGTAACGGGCATGCTGCGGCGGCGCATCGCGTCGAAAGACGATATCGAGAATGCGCTGGCGATGGAAAACCTCGAGCGGCGTTTCCGCCTGACGGCGCTGCGCGCCGAGCGCGGCGAGCTGTACCACCTGCGCGCCACGCAGAAAATCAGCAACGAGACGCTGCAAAAACTGCTGCACGATCTCGACCTGCTCGAAGCGCTGTTGATCGAACGCGAAGGGTAAACCCCAGAAGAGGAATAAACGTTTTTCCTCTTTATTTCTGTCTGAAGGGCCGCCTGTGCGGCCCTTGTTTTTTGGCTACTTGAGCGGCGGCCAATAGTCGCGGCAGCAGGCGATCCAGGCCTGCGCGCTGTGCGACAGGTAGCTGCCCTGACGCCAGATCAGGCCGATTTTCCACTCCATGCGCGGCTCCAGCGGCAGCCAGACCAGGTTTTCCTTGTCCAGCCAGCGGCAAACCGGCTCCGGCAGCATGGCGATGCCCACGCCGGCCTGCACCATCGAGGCGAGGAAGTCCCATTGGCCGCTGCGCACCGCGATTTGCGGTTCAAAACCGGCCTGGCGAAACGCCTTCATCAGCATCTTGTAAAGCGCAAAGTCTTCGTTATAAATCAGGATCGGGCTGTCGGCCAATTCGGCGATATTGATGCGGGTGCGGTTGAGCCACTGCGGCGTGCGCGGCGCCACTACGCACATCGGATGGCCCAGCAGCGGCAGAAAGGTCAGCGGCTGTTCCGAATCGAAGGGTAACACCGTCATCGCCAGATCCAGTTCGCCGGACATCACTGCCTGTTCGACCGACAGCCCGCCCAGCTCGGAAATCTTCAATTCGATACCGGGGTAGGTTTGGCGAAAGCGGCGGATCAGATCGGCGATCTGCCTGCCCACCATTGGCGGAATGCCCAGCCGCAGCACGCCCTTTTTCACCGAGCTGATGTCTTCCAGCTCCGCCTCCAGTTGCCGGAATTCGTCGAGGATCGTCAGGCCACGCTGATACACCGCCTGGCCGCTGTCGGTCAGGCGCAGCTTGCGGCCTTCGCGGATCAGCAGCGTGCATTCCAGCTCCTCCTCCAGATGCCGCAGCATTTTGCTGATGGTGGGCTGGGTGACGAACAGTTTTTCCGCGGCGCGGGTGAAGCTTTGCTGGCGCACCACTTCAACGAAGTAGCGCAGGGTGCGGACATCCACGTTAGGGTTCTCCTTGGGGACGCTACCGGCGGGAAACTATTCCCGGACGGCATGATGTCGATAATTTTAATTCATTTCAGGCGTGGTTTCCCGGCTGCGTATACTGTAGGCCGTTAATTTATTGTTTGAGGTCATCTTTCATGTCTCTGGCGTTACGCCGCGTTGCCCCCTCCCTGCTGACCCGCTTGCAGGTGCCGATTCAGGTGGCGTTGTATGCGGCGCTGTTCCTGATCGCCGATCGTCTGGTGCAACAATTCCACCTGCCGCTCCCCGCCAATATCGTCGGCATGTTGATGCTGCTGGCGCTAATACTGCTGCGCATTCTGCCGCTGAGCTGGGTTAAGGCCGGCTCCCGCTGGCTGCTGGCGGAAATGCTGCTGTTTTTCGTGCCGGCGGTGGTGGCGGTGGTCAACTATGCCCAGCTGTTGATGGTCGAGGGCTGGAAGATCTTTTTGGTGATCGCGGTCAGCACCATGCTGACGTTGGGCGCCACCGGGCTGGTGGTGGACAGGGTGTATCGGCTGGAGATTTGGCTGCAGCGTCGGAAGCAGCGTCATGAATGATTTTATCCTTAGCTTGGCCTGTTTTCTGGCGACGCTGGCGCTGTACTTCGCCAACAAGAAGCTGTATCGCCGCCGGCGCACGCTGTTGCTGATGCCGCTGGTGCTGACGCCAATGATCCTGGTGCTGCTGCTGGTGGTCACCCACATCTCCTATCAGGACTATATTGGTGAAACTCACTGGCTGCTGTGGCTACTGGGGCCGGCAACCATCGCTTTCGCGGTGCCGGTGTATGAGAACCTGCATATCATCCGCCGCCACTGGCTATCGCTGACCGCCGGCGTAACGACCGCGGTGCTGGTGGCGGTGTACAGCTCGGTGTGGCTGGCGCGCCTGCTGACATTGCCGGAAGAGGTGCAGCGCAGCCTGGCGGTGCGGTCGATCACCACGCCGTTCGCGCTGGAGGCCGCCAAACAGATGGGCGGGCAGCCGGATCTGGTGGCGCTGTTCGTGGTGATCACCGGGGTGTTCGGCATGGCGGTGGGGGATATTTTGTTTTTGCGGCTGGCGGTGCGCAGCCGTCTGGCGAAGGGTGCCGGATTTGGCGCCTCGTCGCACGGTGCCGGCACCGCTCGCGCTTATGAGCTGGGGCCGCAGGAGGGCGTAGTGTCGAGTTTGGTGATGATGCTGGCCGGCATCATTACGGTCGTGGCCGCGCCATTGATCGGCCGGCTGATGTGGTAAGACCTCTCGGGGCGGGCTCTGCCGCCCCTTTTACGTTATCTGTCGTTGGGAACGGTGCCGTTGGTGGACGCCAGAAAAAACGAAGAAATTTTTCAGCATAATTTTTCTCATCGTTATAACAAAAAACGATAGATGCGCCGCAGGCAAAATCGCCGTCCATTTTAATTGGAAGTAAATTAATTAAAAAATAAATTATTATCATTAAAACAATAAAGTATAACTTATTGATATGGAGGGGCTCTTACCGTAAGTATTGTTGCACATTAACTGTGGTGAATAATACAAAATAATATTAATCTCTCCATAATTATATCGAGTTAATAAAAGCGGAATACGCTCGTCATCCCTGAGTAATATCGGGGAAATAAAATGATCATTTATCCCCTTTCGCACATTTCGCCAAAAAAAATATCCTCTCCTATACTTCACACCTCAGCAAATTGAGGCACAGGGGGAACCTCTGGATTAACCATTTCATTCTTTCTTAGTTGGGGGAGACCCAGCTTTTCTACGGTTTTTTATTCTGACTTGAACTGTCGGACGGCCAGGCTTTGCCTAAATCCGGACGGACCCTTTCATTAACGTAATGAAAACGTGCTAGAGAATATTATGAACAAACAAACTGATGTGAAGAGTGGGGAATTCCGTACGGGTGCTCATATTTCGTTGGAAAAAGTCGAACTGCATGAAATTACCACCGCTCAGCGCGAGCTTTGGCTGAGCGCCAGCATGTCTGAAGGCTTGCCATTCAATATGTGGGGATACGGCACGATACAAGGGCCGTTGCAGATAGCCCTGCTGCGCCAGGCGATAGACGCGATCATTGAAGAAACGCCGGCGATGCAGGCCCATTTCACCGAACAAGACGGCGAGCTTTATCAATACCGTGCGGCGCGCAGTCATGACCCGCTTTCCGTGCATGACTTCAGCAGCCAGGAATACCCTGAGCTGGCGGCGCAGCGCTGGATGCGGCAAGATGCCGATCGCGTGATCTCCGCGCTGGATCAGGACCTGTTCGGTTTTGCCTTACTGACGTTGGCGCCGGGCAACTATATCCTCTACCGACGTTTTCACCACATGCTGGTAGATGGCCGCAGCGCCGAAGAGTTTATGCGTCGTATCGCGCTGTATTACAACGCATTAGCTGAGAAAAAAAACATTCCTGAATTCAGCAATTGCAGTTTTACCCGGCTCTATGAACACGACCTGCAGTACCGCGATTCTTCCCGCTTCGCCACCGATAAACAGTTCTGGCAAGGCTATACGCTCGCCGCGCCTTATAGCCTGACGCGTCAGGAGAAACTCGTCCCTTATTCGTCCATGCAAATCAGCAATCACACATTAAAAATAAATGAGATAGCGGCGATTGATCGGGGGGCGGAAAAAGCCGGCGTACATCGCGCTCATATATTGGCGGCGGCTGTCGCATTATGTTTCCATAGTATTACTGGTCAGACCTTATTGAATTTCAGCCTGCCGGTGACCGGTACGCGAGAGCGAAACAGTATTGGTATGACTGCGAATGTGGTGCCACTGATTTTAGCTATTAACCCTGAAAGTCGTCTGGCTGATTTTGCACAACAGGTCGCTGCGGAAATAGCCAAAGTGGTTCGTCGGCAATTATATCGCGGTGAGGATATTCGTCGCGATCGCAGCACCATGAGTTCATCCTGGTTTGGTCCCGCCATCAATATCGTTTCCTTCGATCATGGCGATCCGTTTTGGGGATGTAAGACACGTTGGTACTACGGTGGCAACATCGCCGTCAGCGATATGCAAATTCTATTTTACGAAGATCAGCAGGCGCAAGAGTTGGACGTCATGTTTGCCGATGCGCCGCATGCCCATTCATTAAGCCAGCTTGAGAGTTTACAACGGCGTTTCCAATTTATTCTGCGGCTCCTCTCTGAACAACCTGAAGGCAGCATTGCCCAGGTGATGCAACAGATCTCTGCGCAGCCTGAAGCGGACGTCAGCGGCAGTTTCTATGATCTCCGTCGACTGCCGCCGGCCGCCGGCTTCATCCGCTGGGATCGCCCTGCTGCTGAGCTGGTGCGCCTCGCGACGTCACTCGGCCATCCTGCGGGGAATTGCCCGCTGAAAATCCTGTTGGCCGACCGGGCGCTGGGCGTTGGGCGCCTGGAAATGCTGCCTGACGCCGACAATGCGCCACCCGGTACGCTGCTCTGCGTCGACGATGCGGGTTGGAATATCGCCACGGCGGAAGGGGCGGTGCGGATCGGGGGTTGGTTCACCGCCGAAGGCGAGCTGACGGCGGGGGAAGCGCTGGCGCAGCTGCACGGTTTGACGGTGGGCGAGCCGTTACCGTTGCTTGATCCTTCGCAGGCGAAACGATTGGAGGAGCGACAGGCGGCCGGTGGGCATCATGCGGCCTTCTGGCAACCGCGATTGGCGCAGTTTGCCCCGGCGGCGTTCCCGGTGGCCTGGCAGCGCGAAGCCCGGCCGGCATGGCAGGCTACGGCCTGGCAACACGCGGGCAAGATCGAGGTTGAAGCGGTGTTGACCGGGCTGGCGCTGTATCTGGGATTGATGGGCGGCGAAAGTGATTTCCAACTTGGCTGGCTGAACGCGACGGACGACGTCATCGGCGAACCGGGCCAGGTTTGGACACTGCCGCTGCAGATCTCGCTGAATCCGACGCTGGGTTTCGCCGAGGCGCAGGTGCAGATGCGACGCGAATGGCAGCAGGCGCGCGCGCGTCGCGCCTACCATCCGGCATTGCTCGGCCTGGACACGCGTTCGCGCGCCTGGTCAACCGTCGTGACGCTATTGCGCCGCGACACCTCGCCGGGATTCGACGACAGTCAGGAGGGCGCAGCGGCGGTGAAACGCTCCGGCGCTCGGGCAGTGCTGCAAATCTGTGAAAGCAACGCCGCTTTCCGTTGGGTGTACGACAGCGCCGCGGTGGGGGACGAGCAGATGCTGCGTGCCGCGCAGCATCTGCTATTGCTGCTCCGGCAGGCCGCTGCGGCGCCGAATGCGCCGGTGCGAGGCGATCGTTTACTGAGCCAGGCGGAGCGAGAGCTATTGCTCAACGTGCGCAACCGCACGCACCGGGCTTTCCCGCAGGCGTCGAGCGTGTCGGCCCTGTTTGAAGCGCAGGCGCGGCGTACGCCGACGGTGCCGGCGCTGTCTCAGGGGGCGATGTCGCTGAGCTATGCGGAATTGAACGCGCGCGCCAACCGGCTGGCGCATTACCTGACGGCACGCGGCGTAGGGCCGGAAAGCCGCGTAGCGGTCTGCGCCGCGCGCAGCCCGGAGATGATCGTCGCACTGCTGGCGATCCTGAAAGCCGGCGGCGCCTATGTGCCGCTGGATCCGGCTTATCCCGCTGAGCGTCTGCACTATATCGTGCAGGACTGCGCGCCGGCGCTGCTGTTGGCGGATAGTACCGGCCGCGCCGCGCTGGGGGCGGTAGCAGCGCCGTTGTTGGCGCTGGAAGACGCGCTGCCAGAGCAGGATCACGACCTGCCGCCGCGCGCGCAGCCAGGCAGCCTGGCGTATGTGGTTTACACCTCGGGCTCGACCGGCAAACCGAAAGGGGTAATGGTGGAGCAGGCGCACCTGATCAACCTGATCATGTGGCACTGCGAAGCGACCGGTTTGCAGGCTGGCGAGCGAACGACCAGCATGGCCGGGTTGGGTTTTGACGCCAGCGTTTGGGAAATCTGGCCGACGTTGACGCAGGGGGCGACGCTGCTGCTGCCGCCGGCAGAGGCGACGGGCAATGGCGAAGCGCTGCTGCAATGGTGGCGCGGCAGCGGTGTGCAGGTCGGGTTTATGGTGACGCCGCTGGCTGAGATCGCACTGATGGGCGAGATGCCTGCCGATCTGCGGATGCTGCTGATCGGCGGCGACAGCATTCGCCGCTGGCCGCTACCGGCGCCGCCTGGCGTAACCATTGTGAATAACTATGGGCCGACGGAGACGACCGTGGTAGCGACTTCGGGCGAGCCGGCGGTCGGTACGGCGATGCCGTCTATCGGCCGGCCTATCGCCAACGGCCGGGCGTACTTGCTGGATGACGATGGCCAGCCGGTGCCGCTGGGCGCCGTGGGTGAACTGTATATCGGCGGCGCGCAGGTGGCGCGCGGTTACCTGAACCAGCCGGCGCTGACGGCGGAGCGTTTCCTGGCCGATCCTTTCGCGCCGGGCGGCCGCATGTACCGCACCGGCGATCTGGCGCGCTATATGCCGGATGGCAGCCTGGAGTATCTGGGCCGCAACGATCTGCAGGTAAAAATTCGCGGCTTCCGCATTGAATGCGGTGAAATCGAGTCGCAGCTGGCTATGCATGCCGCCGTGCGCGACGCGGTGGTGGATGCGCTCACGGATGGCGAAGGCGACAAACGTCTGGTGGCCTGGGTCGTGCCGCAGCCGGAGGCGGAGCGTGAGGCGCTGGCGCAGACGTTGCGCCGGGCACTCGCTACAACGTTGCCGGATTATATGGTGCCGACGGCCTTTGTGTGGCTGGAGGCGCTGCCGCTGTCGCCGAACGGCAAACTGGATCGGCGCGCGTTGCCGGTACCGGCGCCGGATGCCGCCATGCGCGAAGCCTATGTCGAGCCACAGGGGGAAACCGAAACGCTGCTGGCTCAGATTTGGCAGGGGTTGCTGAGCGTTGAACGCGTGGGGCGTCACGACAACTTCTTCGAGTTGGGCGGTCATTCGCTGCTGGCGGTGAAGCTGATGGCGCAGCTGCGCCAGGCCGGGCTGTCGGCGAGCGTTCAGGCGCTGTTCTCCACGCCAACGCTGTCGGCTCTGGCGCAAACGCTGGTGTCGCAGCAGCGGATTCAGGTGCCGGAAAACGTGATTGCGCCGGGCTGCCGTGCAATCACGCCGCAGATGCTGCCGCTGGCCGATCTGACTCAGGCGGAGATCGATCAGATCGTCGACGGTGTGGAGGGGGGCATCGACAACGTACAGGATATCTACGCCCTTTCCCCGTTGCAGGAAGGGATCTTGTTCCACCACATGCTGGCGGAAGAGGGCGACCCCTACCTGCTGTCGGCACTGCTGCGTTTCGACAGCCGGGCGCGTTTCGATCGCTGGCTGGCGGCGATGCAGCAGGTGGTGGAGCGTCATGACATTTTGCGCACGGCCTTTGTCGGTGCGGGGCTGTCCGAACCGGTACAGGTCGTCTGGCGTCGGGCGCGTTTAGCGGTGATCGAGCTGGCGCTGGATCCGGCCGAGGGGCCGGTCGGCCGTCAGCTGGAAGCGCGCTTCGACCCCCGACGGATCCGGCAGGATCTGACGCGGGCACCGCTGCTGTATTACGTTATCGCCGAAGAGAGCGACGGCAGCTGGTACGTCTTGCAGCAGTGGCACCACCTGATTGGCGACCACTCGACGCTGGCGATGATGGGAGAAGAAGTCAACGCCATTCTGGCCGGGCGAGGCGATACGCTGGGCTGCGCGCAGCCGTTCCGCAATGCGGTGGCGCAAGCGCGTTTGGGGCTCAGCGAACAGGAACATGAGCGTTTCTTCCGCGGCATGCTGGCGGACATCGACGAACCGGTACTGCCGTTCGGGCTCGGCAACGTACACGGCGACGGACAGTGCGCCAATACCGGCCGTCTGGCGCTGGCGCCTGCGCTGAATGCCGACCTGCGTCGACAGGCGAAGCGGCTGGGCGTCAGCCTGGCCAGCCTGTGCCATCTGGCCTGGGCGCAGGTGTTGGCGCGCACCAGCGGGCGTGATGCCGTGGTGTTCGGCACGGTGCTGCTGGGCCGCATGGAATCGGGCGAAGGCGCCGACCGGGCGCTGGGGCTATTCATCAATACGCTGCCGCTGCGGCTGGATATGGACGGGCGCAGCGTTGAGGCGTCGGTGCGGCAGGCGCATGCGCGCCTGAGCGGCTTGCTGGCGCATGAGCACGCCTCGCTGGCGTTGGCGCAGCGCTGCAGCGGCGTGAAAAGCGGTGCGCCGCTGTTCAGTGCGCTGCTGAACTACCGCCACAACGACGGGGAAGCCTTGGCACTGCCGGAAGGGGTCAGCCTGATCGGCGCGGACGAACGCACCAACTACCCGTTCGTGCTGTCGGTGGACGACGGCATGGATTCGCTGGCGTTGACGGCGCAGGTCATCGACCCCATTGAAGCCTCGCGGGTGTGCCGCTATATGCAACAGGCGTTGACCGCTCTGGTGAATGCGCTGGAACACACGCCGGAAATGCCGGTGCGTGAACTGTCGATTCTGCCGGACGACGAGTACGCCTTGCTGATCAATGGTTGGAACGCAACGGCACAGCCTTATCCGCAGGACGTTTGCCTGCATGGGCTATTTGAAGCGCAGGTGCGCCGCACGCCGGACGCCGTGGCGCTGGTTTGCGGCGACGCCGAACTGAGCTACGCCCAACTGAACGCGCAGGCCAATCGCCTGGCGCACGCGCTGATGCAGCGCGGCGTCGGGCCGGATTGCCGGGTGGCGGTGTGCGCCGAGCGCAGCCTGGCGATGGTGACGGCATTGTTCGGCATCCTCAAGGCCGGCGGCGCCTATGTGCCTCTGGATCCGGCTTATCCGGGCGAACGTCTGCAATATATCCTGCAGGACGCCGATCCGGTGCTGCTGCTGGCGGACGCCGCCGGCCGCGCGGCGCTGGGCGAACACGCGGTGCCGCTGCTGGCGCTGGATGAACCGTTGCCGGACGATCTGAACGCCGATAACCCGGCGCCGCGCGCGCAGCCCAATCATTTGGCTTACGTGATTTATACCTCCGGCTCGACCGGAAAACCGAAAGGCGCGATGAATGAGCATCGCGGCATCGTTAACCGCCTGATCTGGATGCAGCAGGCTTATGGGTTGACGCCGGCGGATACGGTGCTGCAGAAAACGCCGTTCGGCTTCGACGTCTCGGTGTGGGAATTCTTCTGGCCGTTGATGTATGGCGCGCGCCTGGTGATGGCGCGCCCGGAAGGCCACAAGGATCCGGAGTACCTGAGCCGCGCCATTGAACAGTATGGCGTGACAACGCTGCACTTTGTGCCGTCGATGCTGCAAAGCTTCCTGCTGTATGAAGGCGCGAGCCGCCGCTGTGGGCAGGTGGTGCGCGTCATGTGCAGCGGCGAGGCGCTGCCCGCCTCGCTGGTGGCGGAGTTCTACCGCCAGATGCCGCATGTCGAGTTGCATAACCTCTATGGTCCGACCGAAGCGGCGGTGGACGTGACCGCTTGGCACTGCACCCGCCAACCCGGGCTGGTGTCGGTGCCCATTGGGCGGCCGGTGGCCAATACGCGGATCTATCTGCTCGATGAACAAGGGCAGCCGGTGCCGCTGGGGGCGGTTGGCGAGCTGTATATCGGCGGCATCCAGGTAGCGCGCGGCTATTTCAACCGGCCTGAACTGACGGCGGAGCGCTTCCTGGCCGATCCGTTCGATGCCGGCCACGGCGGCCGCATGTACCGCACCGGCGACGTGGCCCGCTACCTGCCGGACGGCAATATCGAGTATCTGGGCCGCAACGATCAGCAGGTGAAGATCCGCGGTTTCCGTATCGAATGCGGCGAGATAGAGGCGGCGCTGGCCGCGCATCCGCAGGTGCGCGAAGCCGTGGTGGATGCGCGCGGCGGCGACGGCGGTGAGAAACGCCTGATCGCCTGGGTGGTGCCGCAGCCAGGTGCCGATGAGGCGTCGCTGGCGGAGGTGCTGCGCCGGCATTTGGCCGACAAACTGCCGGATTACATGGTGCCAGCCGCTTGCGTGCTGCTGGAGGCGCTGCCGCTGTCACCAAACGGCAAGCTCGATCGCCGCGCATTGCCCGACCCGTCGGGCGAGGCCTATCGTCGTGAAGCCTACGAGGCGCCGCTGGGGGACGTCGAGCAGCGTCTGGCTGCGCTGTGGGAAGAACTGCTGGGCGTGGATCAGGTTGGCCGCAACGACAGCTTCTTCGCCCTGGGCGGCCATTCGTTGTTGGCGGTGCGTTTGGCCAACCGCCTGCAGCAAAGCGGGTTGCCGCTGTCGCTGCAGGCGCTGTTCGCCAACCCGGTCCTGCAGGCGCTGGCGCGCCAGATCACGCAGGCGGAAAGCCTGCCGCCGATTCTGCCTGCGCCGCGCGATGCGGCCTTACCGCTGTCGTTCGCTCAGCAGCGCCTGTGGTTCCTGACCCAACTGGACGGCATGAGCGAAATTTACCACATGCCGCTGGCGCTGCGGTTGCGTGGGCCGCTGAATCTGGCCGCCTGGCAGAGCAGCCTCGACGCGCTTTATGCGCGCCACGACGCGTTGCGCACCGTCTTTATCAGCCGCGACGGCCAGCCGCAGGCGCTCATTTTGCCGATCGCCGGTTTGCCGCTGACAATCCACGATCTGCGCGGCGTCGCGGATGCGCAGGCGCGCGCCGCCATGCTGATACGGGAAGAGGCTGCGGCGCCCTTTGATCTGGCCGGGGGCCCGCTGTTGCGCGCCAGCCTTATCCGGCTGAGCGACGAGGAACAGCTGTTCGCGTTGACCTGCCACCACATCATTTCCGATGGTTGGTCGAACGGCATATTGCTGCGGGAGCTGGGTGCGTTGTATGGCGCGTTGTGTCGCGGCGAACCATCGCCGCTGCCGCCGCTGGCGTTGCAATACGCGGATTACGCCCACTGGCAGCGGCAATGGCTGCAGCCGGCGCGCTTGTCGAAGCAGGCCGATTATTGGCGCCAGACGTTGGGCGATGCGCCAGCGCTGTTGACGCTGCCGACCGACCGTCCGCGCCCGGCGGTGCAGTCATTCGCCGGGGATCGGGTGGCCGTCTCGCTCGATGCCGAACTGACTGCAGCGCTGAGGCAATTCAGCCTGCGTCAGGGATGCACGCTGTTCATCACGCTGTTGACGGCGTGGAGCGTCGTGCTGTCCCGTTTGTCGGGGCAGCGCGATCTGGTGATCGGCACGCCGGAGGCCAACCGTCGCCGGCTGGAAACGGAACCGATGATCGGCTTCTTCGTCAGCACCTTGGCGCTGCGCATCGATCTGTCCGACGATCCGGATTTGTCGACGTTGGCGCTGCGCGTGCGCGATACGCTGCTGGCGGCGCGCGATCATGGCGATCTGCCTTTCGAGCAGGTGGTTGAACAGGTGAACCCGCCGCGTCATCGTGGCCATACTCCGTTGTTCCAGGTGATGCTGAGCTGGCAGGACGGTTCGGTGCACGACATCGGCCTGCCGGGGCTGCAGGCGGAAGCGATCGATGCCGGCTATGCCGCGGCGAAATATGACATGACGCTGGATCTGACCGAGATCGGCGAAGAGATCGCCGGTTCGCTGTATTACGCCACGGCGCTGTTCGATCGTGAAACCGCCGAGCGCTACGGGATCTATCTGCGCCAGGTGTTGCAGAGCATCGCGTTGGCGGCGCCGCAGCCGGTTTCGCAGCTTGCGCTGTTGCCGCAGAACGAACGGCAGCGGTTGTTGCATGGCTGGAACCGGACGCCGGACGAACCGCAGGCGGATCTCTGCCCGCACCATCACCTGGAGCGGCTGGCGCTGCGCACGCCAGAGGCGATCGCCGCGGTGTGCGGAGAAGAACGCCTCAGCTATCGGGCGCTCAATGAACGAGCCAACGCGTTGGCGCAGGTGTTGATCGCGCGCGGCGTCGGGCCCGATCGTCTGGTGGCGCTGTGTGCGGAGCGCAGCACGCCGATGCTGGTCGGGTTGCTGGCGATCCTGAAAGCGGGCGGCGCCTATGTGCCGCTCGATCCGGCTTATACCGGCGAACGTCTGGAGTACATTTTACACGATGCCCGGCCGGTGTTGCTGCTGGCCGACGCCGCAGGGCGTTCGGCGCTGAGTGGGGCTGATGTGCCGACGATGGCGCTGGAGGAAGGCTGGGGCACCGAGGCCGCCAATCCGCAGGTTGCGGGGCTGACGGCGGCCAATCTGGCCTATGTGATCTATACCTCCGGATCGACCGGTAAGCCGAAAGGCGTGATGGTGGAACACCGTCAGGTTGAGCGCCTGTTTACCGCGACCGACGCCGGGTTCGGCTTTGACGCCGGGGATGTCTGGTGTCTGTTCCACTCGTTCGCCTTCGATTTCTCGGTATGGGAAATCTGGGGCGCGTGGCGCCACGGCGGCCGGTTGGTGATCGTGCCGCAGGAAACGGCGCGCTCTGCCCCCGCGTTTTATCAGCTGGTTTGTCACCAGGGCGTGACGGTACTGAATCAGACGCCAAGCGCCTTTAAAGCGTTCATTCAAGCTCAGGACAACACGCCGCATCGGCTGCGCTACATCGTCTTCGGCGGCGAAATGCTGAATCCGGCCGATCTGGCGCCGTGGTATGCCCGTAATCGGCCGGACGCGCCGCGGTTAATCAATATGTACGGCATAACGGAAACGACGGTGCACGTCACCTACCGGGAAATGTCTCCGGCGGACATCACCGGCAGCGGCAGCCCGATCGGCCGCCGCATCCCGGATTTGCGCCTGTATCTGCTTGACGAACACGGTCAGCCGGTGGCGCAGGGCGCAGTGGGTGAGCTGTATGTCGGCGGGCTGGGTGTGGCGCGCGGCTACCTGAATCGGCCGGAGCTGAATGCGCAACGTTTCCTCGACGATCCTTTCGTGGCGGGAGAACGGATGTATCGCGCCGGCGATCTGGCGCGCTATCTGCCGAACGGTGAGCTGGAGTACCTGGGGCGCAACGACCAGCAGGTGAAAATTCGCGGTTTCCGCATTGAGTGCGGTGAGGTGGAGGCGGCGCTGCTGGACCATTCTGAGGTCCGCAGCGTGGCGGTTGACGCCTGGCAGGACAACGGCGGCGACAAACGTTTGGTGGCCTGGGCGGTGCCGGGCGAAGAGGGAGATCGGGAAACGCTGGCGCTGCGGCTGCGCCAGCATCTGGCCGGCCGTCTGCCGGACTATATGGTGCCGACGGCCTTTGTGTGGCTGGACGCGTTGCCGCTGACCACCAACGGCAAACTGGACAAACGCGCGCTGCCGGCGCCTGAGCTGGGGGCCGCCGCGCGCGCTGTTTATGAAGCGCCGGCCAATGAACGAGAACGCCTGCTGGCGTCCATCTGGCGTCAGTTGCTGAATGTTGAACGCGTAGGTCGTCATGATGATTTCTTCGCTCTGGGCGGACATTCGCTGCTGGCGGTACAGTTGGCCAATCGGGTACAGCAGGCCGGCTGGCGGCTGCCGCTGTCGGCGCTGTTCGCTGCGCCGGTGTTGCAGGCGCTGGCGCAGTGGCTGGAACGGGAGGGGGCGGCGCAGCCGACGGCCATCGTGCCGACCCCACGTCACGACGCATTGCCGTTGTCGTTTGCCCAGCAGCGGCTGTGGTTCCTGAGCCAAATGGGCGGGATCGGCGAGACTTACCATATCCCTCTGGCGTTGCGCCTTGACGGCGACCTGGATGCGCCGGCGTTCCAACGCAGCCTCGACGCGCTGTATGCCCGCCACGAAGCCTTGCGCAGCGTGTTTGTTTGCCAGGATGGGCAACCTCAGGTGCGGATCTTGCCGGAGGCGGCCATGCCGCTGGCGCATCACGACTTGCGCGGCGAGCGTCATGCGGAGCAACGTTTGCACGCGCTAGCCGAAACGGCGATGAAAGCGCCGTTCGATCTGGAAAGGGGGCCGCTGGTGCGGGCTTGCTTACTGCAAGTGAGCGAGCGGCGGCATCTGTTCCTGCTGACCTGCCACCATATCGTTTCCGACGGCTGGTCTACCGGGATCCTGATGCGGGAGTTGAGCGCATTGTATGGCGCCTTCCAACGCGGTGAACCGTCTCCGCTGCCGCCGCTGGCGGTGCACTATGTCGATTATGCCGTTTGGCAGCGCCAGTGGCTGACGCAGGAACGGTTGGCCGAGCAGGCGGCGTTCTGGCGCCAGACGCTGGGCGATGCGCCGGCGCTGCTGACGCTGCCGACCGATCGGCCGCGTCCGGCGATGCAGTCGTTCGCCGGCGGTGAGGTGCCTCTGGTTATCGACGCGGCGCTCACCGACGCGCTGCGGCGGTTGAGCCGCCAATACGGCGGCACGCTGTTCATGACGGTGCTGGCCGCCTGGAGTTTGGTGTTGTCCCGCATGGCCGGTCAACCGCAGGTGGTGATTGGCACCCCGGAGGCCAACCGCAGCAGGCTGGAAATCGAACCGCTGGCCGGCTTCTTCGTTAGCACGCTGGCGATGCATGTCGATCTGCGCGGTGAGCCGACGCTGAAAATCTTGCTCGAACGCGTGCGCGAGACGGTATTGGCGGCGCGGGAAAACGGCGATCTGCCGTTTGAACAGGTGGTGGAGGTGGTCAATCCGCCGCGCCAGCTGGACGCGACGCCGCTGTTCCAGGTGATGCTGGCCTGGCAGGACGGCTCGGTGCGCGATATCGCATTGCCGGGCCTGCAAACGACGGATGCCGGGCTGAGCTATGACGTCGCGAAATTCGACATGACGCTCGAGTTGGCGGAAAGCGGCAGCGGCATTGTCGGCTCGTTGAACTACGCCAGCGCCTTGTTCGATCGCGACACGGCGGTGCGCTACGGCGCGTATCTGCAGCAGGCGCTGCGAGCGATGGCGGCGGATCTTGACCAGCCGGCGGCGCGCGTCGATCTGCTGCCTGCGGCCGAACGTCAGCTGCTGCTGCACGAGTGGAACCGCACCGAGCGGGCGTATCCGGCGCAGGCGTGCGTGCATCAACTGTTCGACGAGCAGGCGCGGCGCACGCCGCAGGCGACGGCGTTGGTCGATGGCGAGCAGCTTATCTGCTACGCACAGTTGGCGGAGCACGCCAATCGGCTGGCCTGGCGCCTGATTAAGGCGGGCGTGGAGCCCGGCCAGCGCGTGGCGGTCCGGTTTGAGCGCAGCGCTGCCCTGGTGATCGCCCAATTGGCGATCCTTAAGGCCGGTGCTGCCTATGTGCCGGTTGATCCGCAGCTGCCGGCCGGCCGCCAGAACTGGATCATCGCCGACAGCGGTGCAGTACTGTTGCTGAATGGCGGCGAGGACGACGCGCAGATCGGCGTCGGCGTCGCTCGTCTGCCTCAAAGCGATGACGCGGACCTGCCGTCCGGCGCGCCGATATTGGCGAGCAACAGTCTGGATCTGGCCTACATCATGTACACCTCCGGCTCAACCGGTAAGCCGAAAGGCGTGATGGTGCCGCATCAGGGGATCAACCGACTGGTGATCAATAACGGTTATGCGGAGTTCAGCGACTCGGATCGTATCGCTTTCGCCATCAACCCGGCGTTCGATCCGGCGACGCTGGAAGTTTGGGGAGCCTTGCTGAACGGCGCCGCGCTGGTGGTAGTACCGCCGGCGGTCTTGCTGGACGCCTCGGCGTTCGCCGATTTGCTGACGCGCCAGGCGATTACGGTGCTGGTGCTGCCGACCTCGCTGTTCAATCAGCATGCGCACAGCATTCCCGCGACGTTAGCGGGGCTGAAATACCTGATCAGCGGCGGCGAAGCGGCGGATCCTCATGCCTATACCCGGGTGCTGAAGGAGGGGGGCCGGGTGCAGCTGATCAACGGATACGGCCCGACGGAAGCCACCACTGCCGCTACCTCGGCGCACATCACCGTGGCGGCGGGGCGGCACCGTTTGCCGATTGGCCGGCCGATCGGTAATACGCGGGTGTATCTGCTGGACGAACATCGCCAGCCGGTGCCGCTGGGCGCGATCGGCGAGCTGTATATCGGCGGCGTGGGCGTGGCGCTGGGTTACCTGAATCGCGAAGACCTCACGGCCGAGCGTTTCCTGGCGGATCCGTTTAACGAGGGAGGCCGCATGTATCGCACCGGCGATTTAGCGCGCTATCTGCCGGACGGCAACCTCGATTACTGCGGACGCAACGATCAGCAGGTGAAGATCCGCGGCTTCCGCATCGAGTGCAGCGAGATTGAAGTCCTGCTGGAAACGCACCCGGCGGTGCGCGAAGCGGTGGTTGACGTGCGCGGTGCGCATCCTGCGTTGATCGCCTGGATCGTGCCGCAAGCCGAGGCCGAGGGCCGCGATCTGACCGACGAGCTGCGGCGGCATTTGGCGGCGCAGCTGCCGGACTACATGGTGCCGGCGGCCTGTCTGATGCTTGCCGACTTGCCGTTGACCCCGAATGGTAAAGTGGATCGCCGCGCGTTGCCGACGCCACAGGCCGGCGATTTTGCGCGCGTGGGCCATGAAGCGCCTCAGGGCGACACGGAAACCCTGTTGGCGGCGATCTGGGGCGAATTGCTCGGTCTGCCGAATGTCGCCCGACATGACAATTTCTTCGAGTTGGGCGGGCATTCGCTGCTGGCGGTGAAACTGATCGCGGAGCTGCGTCGCTGCGGCCTGACGGCGAACGTGCAAACGCTGTTTACCGCCCCGACGCTGGCCTCGCTGGCGGAGGCGCTGGAGGCGCGCTGCGAAATCGAGATCCCCGAGAACCTGCTGCGGCCGGATAGCGCGCGCATCACGCCTGAGTTGCTGCCGCTGGCCTCGCTGAACCAGGTTGAGATCGACAGCATCGTGGCGCGCGTGCCGGGCGGGGTGGCCAACGTGCAGGATATCTATGCGTTGTCGCCGTTGCAGGAGGGGATTCTGTTCCACCACCTGTTGGCGGAACGGGGCGATCCGTACCTGCTGTCTACGCTGTTGCGCTTTGAGAACCGCGAGCGTCTGGATCGTTGGCGGGCCGCGATGCAACAGGTGATCGATCGCCACGATATTCTGCGCACGGCGTTCATCAGTGAGGCGATCCGCGAGCCGGTACAGGTCGTTTGGCGCGCCGCCGCGCTGCCGTGGACTGAGCTGACGCTCGATCCGGCGCAGGGGGCGATTGGCGATCAACTGCTGGCGCGCTTCGATCCGCAGCATGCGCGTCTGGATCTCAGCCGTGCGCCGCTGCTGAACGTCGTGGTGGCGCAAGATAGCGATGGCGGCTGGTGGATGCTGCAGCAATGGCATCATCTGGTGGGGGATCATTCCACGGCGGCATTGATCGAAGAAGAGATCGCCGCGATCCTCGCCGGCAAAGGCGCCGAGCTGGGCGCCGCGCCGCCGTTCCGCAATGCGGTGGCGCAGGCGCGTTTGAGCGTCAGCGCGCAAGAACATGAAACCTTCTTCCGCGCCATGCTGGTGGACATCGAAGAGCCGGTGCTGCCGTTCGGGCTCGGCAACGTGCGCGGCGATGGCAAGGGCGTCACCACGGCGCACCAGCCTATCGACAAGGCGCTGAACGAACGTCTGCGGCATCAGGCCAAACGGTTGGGCGTGAGCCTAGCCAGCCTGTGCCATTTGGCCTGGGCGCAGGTCTTGGCCCGCACCAGCGGCCACGACCGCGTGGTGTTCGGTACCGTGCTGCTGGGACGCATGCAGGCGGGGGAAGGCGCCGAGCGAGCGATGGGGCTGTTTATCAATACCTTGCCGCTGCGCCTCGACATCGGCGATGACGATGTGGCGACGGCGGCGCGCCAGGCCCACGCGCGGCTGAGCGGGTTGCTGCAGCATGAGCACGCGCCGCTGGCGCTGGCGCAGCGCTGCAGCGGCGTGGCGGCGGGGATGCCGCTGTTCAGCGCGTTGCTCAACTATCGCCACAACAACGGCAGCGAGCTGGTGTTGCCGGAAGGCATGACGCTGTTGAGCGCGCAGGAGCGCACCAACTATCCGTTCGTCCTGTCGGTGGAAGACGGCGGCGACTCTCTGGGGCTGACGGCGCAGGTCAGCGAACCGGTGCCGGCGGCGAGGATCTGCGGCTATATGCAACAGGCGCTGGCCTCATTGGCGCAGGCGTTGGAAAGCCAGCCGACCCTGCCGGCGAGCGAGCTGGAGATCCTGCCGCCGTCTGAGCGCCGGCTGCTGCTGGAGGAATGGAATCAGACGACGGCGCCTTATCCGGCAGAGCTTTGCGTGCATCAGCTGTTTGAACGCCAGGCGCAGCGTGCGCCGCAGGCTGTCGCGATCGTGCAAGGCGACCGTCGGATCGGCTATGCGGCGTTGAATGCCCAGGCTAACCGGCTGGCGCATGCTCTGATCGCCCACGGCATTCAACCGGGCGAGCGCGTGGCGACGCGTCTGACGCGCAGCATCGATCTGGTGGCGACGCAGCTGGCGATCTTCAAGGCCGGCGCGGTGTATGTACCTATCGACCCGCAGCTGCCAGCGGCGCGTCAGCAGTGGATCCTGGAGGACAGCGGCGCGCGCCTTATCGTCGGTGAAGCGACGGACGGGGATACCTTGCCGCTGCTGCGGCCGGCAATCTCCGGCGGTGACGAGAACGACCCGGCGCTGTCGCTGTCGAGCGCTGAGGTGGCATACATCATGTACACGTCCGGCTCCACAGGGCTGCCTAAAGGCGTGATGACGCCGCACCAGGGCATCACTCGGTTGGTGATCAACAACCGTTATGCGGCGTTCGATGCGACCGAACGGGTGGCTTATGCCGCTAACCCGGCCTTCGACGCCGCGACGATGGAGGTGTGGGCGGCGTTGTTGAACGGCGGCGAACTGGTGGTGATCCCGGCGGAAACCGTGATGGATGCGGCGCGCTTGAGCGCCGCATTGACGCAGTATCGCGTGACGACGCTGTTCCTGACGACCGCGTTGTTCAATCAGTATGTGTACAGCATGGGCGCGACGCTCGCCCAGCTGCGCTATCTGATCTGCGGTGGGGAAAAGGAGGAGCCGAGCGCCTTCGAACGCCTGCTGCAGGAAGCGGGGCCGGTACAGCTGATCCATGCCTATGGGCCGACGGAAGCGACGACCTTCGCCACGACGGCGGCGATCGCCGAGGTGCAAGGCGCCATGCGTTTGCCGATCGGTAAACCGATCGGCAACACCCGCGCCTATGTGCTGGATGCGCGCGGCCGACCGGCGCCGCTGGGCGTGATTGGCGAGCTGTATATCGGCGGCGTCGGCGTGGCGCTGGGGTACCTCAACCGGCCGGAACTGACCGCGGAACGTTTCCTGAACGATCCGTTTAACCCGGGCGGGCGCATGTATCGCACCGGCGATCTGGTGCGTTACCGGGCGGACGGCAACCTCGAGTATCAGCGACGCAACGATCGTCAGGTGAAAATTCGCGGCTTCCGTATCGAGATGGGAGAGATAGAGGCGCGCCTGGCGGCGCACCCGGCGGTGAACGAAGCGGTGGTCGATGCCTGCTGCGTCGGTGCGGATACGCGGTTGATCGCCTGGATCAGCGTGCGTGAGAACGTGGCGAGCGACGGGTTGGCCGGTGAGCTGCGTCAGCACCTGGCGGCGCAACTGCCGGACTATATGCTGCCTGCGGCCTTTGTCTGGCTGGCGGCGATGCCGCTGACGCCAAACGGCAAGATTGATCGGCGGGCTCTGCCGGCGCCGGAGATGGCCGCCGCCGCAGGCGAAGCCTACGAAGCGCCGCGCGGCGATACCGAGACGCTGTTGGCGCAGGCGTGGGCGGAGTTGCTGGGGCTGCCGCAGATCGGCAGACACGACAACTTCTTCGAACTGGGCGGCCATTCGCTGCTGGCGGTCCGTCAGGCCAGCCTGGCGCAGCAGTGGGGGATCGCACTGCAGGTACAGGCGATCTTTGACCACCCGGTGCTGGCGGATCTGGCGGCGCATGTCGAGCAGCGCACGGGCGGACAGCCGCTCAGGGCATTGCCGGCGCGCCGCAGCGGCCAGCGCCCGCCGGTCTTCTTCATGCCGACCGGTTATGGCGATCACTCCTATGTTTATGAGATAGCCAAAGAGATCGATGCGGACTTCCCGATTTATGCCGTGCCGTGGCCAGAGATGACCGACACGCCGCCGGCAACGATGGAGGCGATGGCGGAGATCGTTGCCGGCGTCATCCGGCAGGTGCAAGCCAGCGGGCCGTATCACCTGTTCGGTTACTCTTCGGGCGGGATCTTGACCTACATGGTGGCGGAACGGCTGCAGGCGGAGGGGGAAGAGGTGGCGCTGGTGGGCCTGCTCGACACCCTGCGGCCGCAGCAGGCGATGCGCGATGCGACACAGCTATTCCTCAGTTGGCTGGAGGTGGAACATCCGACGCTGGAGGCGCCGCTGTTCTCCCGCCTGCAGCCGCTGTCGGTGGAGGAGGCGTTGGCCGTGCTGCACGGCCAGGGCATCAGCACTTTCCTCGACGATCCGCTGAAGGAAGCCGCGTTATGGCGCAAGCGTTATCACTATGCGACCCTGGTCGGCGCCAGCGTCATCCGGCCGCTCGGCCTTAATCTGCACCTGTTTAAAGCGGTGGAGGAGATGCCCGGCTTACTGAACGACGATCTGGAAGCCTACTGGCAGCGCATCAAGCCGGCGGGTTACAACCGCCGCGACGGCTCGGCACTCGGCTGGGAGGGGCATTTGCCGGCGTCGGCGGTGACGGTCAACCTGGTTGATGGCGATCATGTCACCATGATGTCGGAAGCCGTGAACCGGCGCGGCTTAGGGGAGCGCATCAGCGCCGTGCTGAATTCGCTCGTCCGACGCTGACCGCGTTGCTTGTCAATGAAGCCCTCGCAGGAGGGCTTTTTTTTTACCCGTTGGCGGCTGTTTTGACGAGTTCCACCACCAGCGGTGAAAGCTCGCCGCGCAGCGCGGCGCGTTCCGACTGGAACAGCGTGGCGACGTAAAAACGCCGGCCCGGCAGTTCGATGGCGCGCACGTCGCCTTCGCTGTCGTGGCCGCTGATGATCAGCGGGAAGCGCTCAAGATCGGCGACGAATTCCGGATTCACGCCAAAGTTGCAGTGGTAGCCTTCATGGGTGTTCAGGCTGCCGTAGGCCTGTGCGACGCGGGTGTCGGGCTGAAAAACGATGTCGCCGGTTTTTTCCACCAGCGAGCAACTCAGCGGGGCGATCACCAGCCGGCCACCGCTGTCGGTTTCCGCATGGCCGGCGTCGTGCCAGCCCATCACGTTGCGGGCGTATTCGACGATGGCGTATTGAAAACCACCGCAGGAGCCGAGGAACGGCACGTCGTTTTCCCGCGCATGACGGATCGCCATAAAGGCGCCGTCGTCGTAACGATACGGGCTGCCTGGCACCACCCAGATGGCGTCGAAATTTTGCAGCGTTTCGGGGGAGATCAAGGTTTCGGTCGGTAGCCACTGGGGCTGCACGTCAATATCGAGATGGGCGGCGGTGAGCTGGAGCGCCACGGGGATGGCCTGATGGGCCACGGCTTGCGGGTTGTAATCACCGACCAGAGCAATGCGAACTTGAGCTTTCATCATTTCCGTTCCTGTGCGGGTAAAGAAGGAGATTACAGGAAAGTAGAGTGTCGAGCCGCCGTTTTTTAAAGGTGGCGCACAAAAAAGCCCGGCATTGGCCGGGCTGAAAAAAAAGGTCAGTACAGCGAGGGCGCACCAGCCGGTCGGGTTTTGAAACGGCGGTGCAGCCACATGTATTGCTCCGGCGCTCGCATGATCTCTTTCTCGATCACTTTGTTCATGTAAGCCGCCGCCGCCTGTTCGTCGCTGAGTGGATAGTCTTCCAGGGCCGGCTGGATCAGCAGGTCGTAGCCGCGGCCGCCTTCGCGGCGGATCAGCACTACCGGCACCAGCGCCGGGTTGGCCATGCGCGCCAGCATAAAGGTGCCGCTGGTGGTAGCGGCCTGATCGACGGCGAACAGCGGGGCGAATACGCTGCCGCGCGGGCCGTAGTCCTGATCCGGCGCGAACCATACCGCCTCGCCGCGCTTGAGCGCGTGCACCATGCCACGCAGATCTTTGCGGTCGATCATCGCCTTGTTGGAACGCATGCGGCCTTTGGTCTGCGCCCACTCCATCGCTTTATTGTTGTGCGGACGGTACATCGCCATCATCGGCTGGCACAGGCCCATTGCCCGGCCGCCCAGCTCCAGCGACATGAAGTGCACGCCGATCACCAGCACGCCGCGATCGTCGCGCTGCGCCATTTTGAGGTGGTTGATGCCGGAGACGTTGAACCAGCGTTTGACGCGTTTATCCGACCAGAACCAGGCCATGCCGGTTTCCAACAGGCCCATGCCGAGCGATTCGAAGTTGCCCACCACCTTGCGCTCGCGCTGCGCTTCGTCCATCTCGGGGAAACACAGCTCGAGGTTGCGACGAGTGATGGTGACGCGGCGTTTGAGAAATCGCATCGAGGTACGCCCCATCCACACTCCCAGCCGATTGAGCAACGGGTAGGGGAGCTGGACCAGCAGGAACAGCAGGGCGAGGCCGAACCAGGTTAACCAGTAGCGCGGGTGCAGCAAGGCCAGTTGAAATGCTTTGGCTGATTTCATAGAAACTCTTTTTATACGTTAAAAGGGGCAGCAAGCTGTAACGCATATAAAGGTTCCACTCGATAGCGATACGACTACTCAGACACCCAGGTACGGCCAGGGTTTAGTCGGAATTCCATAATTGACTAAACATTTACATTCGAAGGGCGGTTTGCGCTGCTATCAGGCTTCGGAGGGATAGCTGTTGGCCAGCGGAGGCGGCTCTAGGAACGTGTATGTTAACACAGGGTACGGGGTGTGGCGGAAGAGGGGCATGCGAATATTCTCATTCGCGTTGCCCCTGTGTTGACGATTGGCGACGGTTTACAGGCTGGGGAGGATGATGGCGGCGAAAATAGCGACGATCACCAGCCACTTCAGCAGGTAGTAACCACGGCGGTTGCGCGCTTTCAGGCGTTGGCCGGCATCGCGCACTGCGTTGACGTACTTGAAGATGCGGTTGATGCCGCCGGTGCGGTCCTGATCGTCGTTCGGCGAGCTGGCTGCCGACATCAGCGTGGCGCCGACCCAGTGGTTGACCGCCTGCGCCCAGCGCCATTTCATCGGCCGTTCGACGTCGCAAAACAGAATGATGCGCGTCTGATCGGTGGCGTTCTGCGCCCAGTGCACGTAGGTTTCATCAAAGATCACCGCCTCGCCGTCACGCCAACTGTGCTGCTCGCCATCGACCTCGATGAAGCAGCGATCGTCGTTGGGCGTCATCAGCCCCAGATGGTAGCGCACCGAGCCGGCGTAAGGATCGCGGTGTTTACCTAAATGGCTGCCGGGCGGCAGCTCGGCGAACATCGCGGCCTTGACCGACGGGATGCGGTTGAGCAGCTCGACGGTTTTCGGGCACAGCGTTTGCGCCGAAGGGTGGCTGTCGCTGTACCACTTCAGATAAAAACGTTTCCAGCCGCGCTTGAAGAAGGTGTTGAATCCGGCGTCGTTGTGCGACTGCGCCTTTTTGATGTGATCCTGCAAGCGCACGGCTTCCTCGCGGATCACCTGCCAGTTGTCGGTCAGCGTCTGCAGCTCCGGGAAGCCTTTTTCGTCGAAATAGGGCTGTTTGGCGGGCAAACGGGAGAAGCCGGTCATAAACATGTTGATCGGCCCCATAAAGGTGGAGTGATCGAACAGTTGGCGGGTAAGCTTTTGTTTCTCTTTGCCGCGGGAGTGTGCGTAGAGGAAGCTGATGATAAAAATGCCGATGATGATCGCGGCAACCATAGAATCCATCCCTGTTGGTGCTTGTTAAAAATTCGTACAAATTATAGTTTTGTGACAGGAAAAATTTAACTTTTTCGTGCGCTTTACCCGCTCATACTGCTTGGTGGCATAAAAAATCAATAAAACCGTTGGTAATAAAATTTTGTATCGATTTTTTTGGTTTTAGTCCTATTCTTAAATCGTTCAAGGGGCATTTCATGCCATCTTGTTTCATGACGAATGGCACGTATCTGAGAAAAGAGGGACTTATGAAGAAATCAATCATTGCCTTGTCTGCACTGCTGCTCGCTTCCCCGGTGTTCGCTGCTGAAACCGCGACCGACACCGCCGCTCACGCCAGCAACGAGGTCGTCGCTGAGGCGCATAAAGGGGCGGATACCGCCAAAGAAAAGCTGCACCAGTCTCAGGACAAGGGTGAAGAGCTGAAGCTGAAAGCCAAGCACGCCGCCGAAGGCAAGAGCGACAGCGTCGGCAGCAAAGTGAGCGAAGGCTCGCAAAAGGCCTGGCACTCCACCAAACAGGGTACGGAGAAGGCTTGGGACAAGACCAAGCAAGGGGCGGAAAGCCTCAAGAACAAAGCGACCGAATAAGGTCTCCGCTTTACCCCAAGGGCCGCGCTGCGGCCTTTTTTATTGCCCGCAAACCAGAGCCTATGCCCCCGCTTTGTCGCCCCGAGTAAAACGTGAGAGTATTCTTCATCGATTGGCGACTCAATCGTAAGCAAGGAGGAAGCTCTATGAGATCCCACTGGGTAAGGCGTTTATTGACACCCTCACCAACCTGGACAGGCAGAGCATCGGTTATCTTGGGTCTGCTGGTGTTTGGGGTGTTGAGCGGGCTGGATAGCCTGGGTGTGGAGTTGGACGGGTGGAAGCGCTCCGTGATGGTCGCGGCCGTGGCGGATATTTGCTATTTCATTGCCGGATATATTGATAAGCGCATTCCGCGCAAAGCCCCGCCAATGTAGGCATAAATCAGACAAAGAAAAAGGCGCTTATCAAATGAGATAAAGCGCCTTTTCAACACGTTAACTGACTAGTATCAGTTCATGCCGTATTTTTTCAGCTTCTTACGCAGCGTGCCGCGGTTGATGCCCATCATCAGGGCTGCGCGGGTCTGGTTGCCACGGGTGTATTGCATCACCATGTCCAACAGTGGCTGTTCAACTTCAGCCAGTACCAGCTCATACAGGTCATTTACGTCTTGACCGTTCAGTTGAGCAAAATAGTTCTTCAGTGCTTGTTTAACCGAGTCACGCAGAGGCTTTTGAGTCACCTGATCTTGTGAGTTAACGGTAGAAACGGTCAGTACGTCAGAATTTACGCGTTGTTCGAACATAGTTCTGTCAGCTCTTTTTTTACGCTAAGATTTTCGAAATATGCCTCCAACGCCTCCAGCTGTTCGCTGGCATCCTCTATGGCGTTGAATGTGCGCCGAAACTGGTCATTCGGAGCGTGTTCCTGGAGATACCAGGACACGTGCTTACGAGCAATCCGGAATCCCTTGCCTTGGCCATAAAAGCCGTGCAATTCCCGAATGTGCCCAATCAACAAGCGCTTCACCTCGCCAAGCGGCAGCGGCGGCAGCAACTCCCCAGTGTCCAGATAATGCTGGATTTCCCGGAAGATCCAGGGTCTCCCCTGAGCAGCGCGGCCTATCATCAGGGCATCGGCCCCGGTGTAGTCGAGCACTGCTCTGGCTTTATGCGGGTCAGTAATATCCCCATTCGCGATAATCGGAATGGAAACACTCTGCTTAACTGCCCGAATGCTGTCGTATTCCGCGTTGCCGTTAAACAGACAGGCGCGGGTTCGGCCGTGAATCGTCAGGGCCTGAATACCACAGTCTTCGGCCAGTTGGGCAATCTCTACACAGTTACGATGCTCTGGCGCCCAGCCGGTGCGAATCTTCAGCGTTACCGGCACATCCACTGCGTCAACCACCGCGTGGAGGATCCGTTTAACCAGATCCGGGTACTGCAACAAAGCGGACCCGGCAAGCTTCCGGTTCACTTTTTTGGCCGGGCATCCCATATTGATATCGATGATCTGCGCGCCGCTGGCCACGTTGATACGCGCGGCGGCGGCCATATCATCAGGATCGCATCCGGCAATCTGCACGGAGCGGATCCCTGGTTCATCGCTATGCACCATACGCAGACGCGACTTATCCGTCCGCCACACCTCCGGGTTGGAGGAGAGCATTTCGGATACAGCCATCCCAGCACCCATTGCATGACAGAGGGTTCTGAACGGGCGATCTGTAATACCGGCCATCGGGGCCGCAATCAGGCAATTAGTAAGCTGGTGGTGTCCAATGCGCATAGACAAAGAGTGACCATACTGTGTCCGCAAGGGCGCGTATATTACGCATTTTTGCGTCGAGATGAAAGGCCAAACTTTAACCAATTGGCCCTGTATTAGGGCGAAAAATGCGCTACGCGGCGATTCATAAAAATATTATATATATTTTACAATGAGTTGACGAAAAGTGCTTATTTTGTGTGCGGCAAAATATTCGCCTTTGTGCAGAATATTATCTGCATTCGCCCGCTATTTTTGCTGGTATAGCCTGCCTGGAAGGCGCATTGTCAGGGCGATCCGTCGTTGAACGGCAAAAAATTGCATAAAATTTTGTCTCGTCCGTCTGGCGATCGCCGGACAAAAAAAATCCACCGGCGCAGGGCCGGTGGATGAGGGGGCAATAGACCGTGACGCTTACTTGCGGCGGCCGGTGATACGGCACCACTCTTCGCGCTCGGCGACCGGATCGAGCGTGAACTTCTCTTCGTAGGCTTCCGCTACGCTGCTCGCCTGGCTGGCCAGCACGCCGGAAAGCCCCAGATGGCCGCCGGCCTTCGGCAGGCAACCAATCAGCGGCGCCAGCTCGCGCAGCGGGCCGGCGAGGATGTTGGCGACCACCACGTCCGCCAGCAGGTCCGCCGGCTGGTCTTTCGGCAGATACAGCTCCAGACGCTCTGAAACGCCGTTACGCTGTGCGTTGTCGCGGCTGGCCTGAATGGCCTGGGGATCGATGTCGATGCCGATAGCGCGCGCCGCACCCAGCTTCAGCGCGGCGATTGCCAGGATGCCGGAACCGCAGCCGAAGTCGATGACGGTTTTGCCGGCCAGATCGAGGCCGTCCAGCCACTGCAGACACAGCGCGGTGGTCGGGTGGGTGCCGGTGCCGAACGCCAGGCCCGGATCGAGCATCACGTTAACCGCGTCGGGATCGGGAACGTCGCGCCAGCTCGGGCAGATCCACAAGCGCTCACCGAAGCGCATCGGGTGGAAGTTGTCCATCCACTCGCGCTCCCAGTCCTTGTCTTCCAGCTGTTCTATCTTGTGGCGGAAACCGGCGCCCAGCAGCGGGTGCTGTTCCAGCATCGCCACCACCTCGGCCATATCGGTTTCGGCGTCGTACAGGCCGATCACGTCGGTATCGCCCCACAGCAGGGTTTCACCCGGCAGCGGTTCGAACACCGGGTTGTCGTGGGTGTCCTGGAAGGTCACCGACACGGCGCCGCTTTCCACCAGCGCGTCGCTCAGGTCTTCCGCCTGGCTGCCGGTGGTGTTCAGTTTGAGTTGGATCCAAGGCATAGCAATTCTCTTTAAGAGGGTAATGATGACGCCGCCCGGCGCTTTTCGCCGACGACGTTACCGAGATAAAACGCCAACAGGCTGAGCAACAGCGAAGGCACGATAGGATGCAGCCCCGCCGGTTGCAGGTTGAAGCTGGCCAATAGCGTATAGCATACCGCACCCGACACCATTGAGCTAAGCGCTCCCTGAGCATTGGCGCGTTCCCAATACAGGCCCAGCACCAACGGCCACAGGAAGACCGCCTCCAGCCCGCCGAAAGCCAGCAGGTTGAGCCAGATGATCATCTCAGGCGGCCGCCAGGCCGCCAGCAGCACCAGCAGACCGAGGATCAGCGTGGTCAGGCTGGAGAAGCGCTTGATCAACCGCTCGTTGTGGATCTGCTGTGGGCGTACGCCTAGGTAGAGATCCTTGATGATGGTGGCGGAGGATTGCAGCAGCTGGGCGTTGATGGTCGACATGATCGCCGCCATCGGCGCCGCCAAAAAGATCCCGGCGGCGTACGGCGGCAGCACGGTGATCATCAGCGTCGGGATCACCTGATCGGGGATCTTGAGGTCCGGCAAGACCGCGCGGCCGAGCGCGCCGGCCAGGTGCATGCCGAACATCAGCACCGCCACCACCACGGTGCCAAGCAGAATGCCGCGATGCACCGCCTTGCTGTCTTTGTAAGAGATGCAGCGCACGGCGGTGTGCGGCAGGCCGATCACCCCGAAGCACACCAGGATCCAGAACGACGCCATAAACGGCAGGCTGAGGATTTGATCGCCGCCCTGCGGCGACACCAGCGCCGGATCGATCTGCTGCAGCTTGTCCACCGCGCTGTGCAACCCACCGGCGGCGTGGATCACCGCCACCAGCAGCAGTACGGTGCCGAGCAGCATCACCAGCCCCTGCATGGCGTCGTTCAGCACGCTGGCGCGGAAGCCGCCGAAGGCGGTGTACAGCGCGATGCTGATGCCGAAGATCAGCAGGCCGGTGTCGTAGGGAATGCCGGCGGCGGTCTCCAGCAGGCGGGCGCCACCGATAAACTGCACCGTCATGGCGCCGAGGAACGCCACCAGCAGACTGAGGCTGGCCAGCCACACCAGCAGGCGGCTTTGGTAGCGGCCATACAGCATGTCATTGAGGGTGATGGCGTTGTAGCGCCGCGCCAGGATGGCGAATTTCTTGCCCAGCACGCCGAGCGACAGCCACACCGCCGGTAGCTGGATCATCGCCAGCAACACCCAGCCCAGGCCGTATTTATAGGCGGCGCCGGGGCCGCCGATAAACGAACTGGCGCTGATGTAGGTGGCGGTCAAGGTCATCGCCAGCACAAAGCCGCCCATCGAGCGGTTGCCGAGAAAGTATTCGCTGAGGAAATTCCCGCTCTGGCGGCGGCTGTAGGCATACACCGACAGGCCGAATACCAGCAACAGGTAGGCGATCAGCGGCAGGATCACTTCAGTTTGCATCGCGATCCTCCAGCGAAATGTCGCGGAACACCGTGCGCACCATCAGCCAGCACAGGCCGGTGAACAGCAGCGGGACCAGCAGGCAGGCCATTTCGAACCAGTGCGGCAGGCCGGTGACGCCGATGGCGCTGTCCGGCAGGTAGGCCGCCAGCCCCCAGGCCAGGAGGTAGAGCAGCGTCAGCCCCAGCGCCCAGCGCGCTTCGCGGTGCGCCTGAATAAAGCGTTTGTCCATCCGTGTCTCCCATAGGTTTACGGTGATGGATTCATCAAAGGTAGGGAATTTTACGGCATGACGGCGTTTTGCCAAGCCGTTACTGGCGGCAGCGCCAAAGAAAAAGGCCGGTGATTAACCGGCCTTTCGTCAGACGATGCTGCGTGGCTGCCTTAGGTTTCCTGCAGACCCAGCTTCTTCTCCAGATAGTGGATGTTGGTGCCACCGTGCTGGAAGTTTTCGTCGTTCATGATCTTCTGCTGCAGCTCAACGTTGGTTTTGATGCCGTCGATGATCAGTTCAGCCAAGGCGTTTTTCATGCGGGCTATCGCCACGTCACGGTTTTCGCCGAAGGTGATCAGTTTGCCGATCATGGAGTCATAGTACGGCGGTACGGTATAACCGGCGTAGATATGAGATTCCCAACGCACGCCGAAACCGCCTGGCGCGTGGAAGCGTGTGATCTTGCCCGGGCTCGGCAGGAAGGTGTTCGGATCTTCGGCGTTGATGCGGCATTCTACCGCGTGGCCGTGGATCTTCACTTCTTCCTGTTTGATCGACAGCGGCTGACCGGCAGCGATGCGCAGCTGCTCTTTGATCAGATCCACGCCGGTGATCATTTCGGTAACCGGGTGTTCTACCTGAATACGGGTGTTCATTTCGATGAAATAGAACTCGCCGTTTTCATACAGGAACTCGAAGGTGCCCGCACCGCGGTAGCCGATTTCCACACAGGCTTTCGAGCAGCGCTCGCCGATGTAGCGGCGCATTTCGCTGGTGATGCCCGGCGCCGGCGCCTCTTCGACCACTTTCTGGTGGCGGCGCTGCATGGAGCAGTCGCGCTCGGCCAGATAGATGGCGTTGCCCTGGCCGTCGGCCAATACCTGAATCTCGATGTGGCGCGGATTCTCCAGGTATTTTTCCATGTACACCATGTCGTTGTTGAAAGCCGCTTTGGCTTCCGCTTTCGTCATGTTGATGGACTGCTCAAGGTCTTTGTCGCTGCGCACGACGCGCATGCCGCGACCGCCGCCGCCGCCGGAGGCCTTGATGATCACCGGATAACCGATGCGCTTGGCGAAGGCACGGTTTTTATCCATGTCGTCGGTCAGCGGGCCGTCGGAGCCCGGTACGCAGGGCACGCCGGCTTTTTTCATGGCGTTGATCGCGGAAACCTTGTCGCCCATCAGGCGGATGGTTTCGGCTCTCGGGCCGATGAAGATGAAGCCGGAGCGTTCAACCTGCTCGGCGAAGTCGGCGTTCTCCGACAGGAAGCCGTAGCCCGGGTGGATCGCCACGGCGCCGGTGATTTCCGCCGCCGAGATGATGGCCGGGATGTTCAGGTAGCTTTTTACCGATGGCGCAGGACCGATGCAGACGGTCTCGTCGGCCAGCAGAACGTGTTTCAGATCGCGGTCGGCCGCGGAGTGAACCGCAACGGTCTTGATGCCCAATTCTTTACAGGCACGCAGTATGCGAAGCGCGATCTCGCCGCGGTTAGCGATAACAATTTTATCAAGCATGGGGGCGCCTCGTTATTCGATGACGACCAGCGGCTCGTCATATTCGACCGGCTGGCCGTTTTCCACCAGGATGGCTTTCACGACGCCGGACTTGTCCGCTTCGATCTGGTTCATCATTTTCATGGCTTCAACGATGCACAGGGTATCGCCGGCGTTCACTTTCTGGCCCACTTCCACGAAGGCTTTCGCGTCCGGGCTTGGGGTGCGGTAGAAGGTGCCTACCATTGGGGAACGAACGACATGGCCACTCACGGCCGCCGGTGCTGCAGGGGGTTCTGCCGCAGGCGCGGTGGCAACGGCGGTAGCCAGGGCTGGCTGCTGCTGTGCCGGCATCGCGTAAGCCTGCTGCATGACGGGATAAGCCTGCGCCGGTGCGGCACGGCTGATGCGAACCGATTCTTCGCCTTCAGAGATTTCCAGTTCAGAAATACCTGATTCTTCAACCAGTTCGATCAGTTTCTTGATTTTACGAATATCCATGAGTGTGATTCCGTACTCTTTTTGTGGAGCAATTAGTGGGTTTTCGACAGACGGTTAACCGCTGCCTGTAAAGCGAAAGCGTAGCCATCCGCGCCGAGGCCGCAAATCACGCCTACCGCTACGTCTGAGAGATAAGAGTGATGGCGGAAAGGTTCGCGGGCGTGCACGTTGGACAGGTGGATCTCGATGAACGGGATCTGCACCGCCAGCAACGCATCGCGCAGCGCCACGCTGGTATGCGTGAACGCCGCCGGGTTTATCAGAATGAAATCGGTGTTGCCGCGCGCCTGATGAATGCGATCGATCAGCTGATGCTCGGCGTTGGATTGCAGATGGCTCAGGGTAATATCCAATGCGGATGCCTGGTTTTCCAATCCGTTAACAATCTCTGTCAGCGTCGTGCTGCCGTACTTCTCCGGCTCACGCGTCCCCAGCAGATTGAGATTGGGGCCGTTCAGAAGCAAAATGTGAAACTTATCCGCCATTGTGCTGGTATCTCCGGCAATAAAACCATCATCGTAGAAAATAACCCGATGTTACCGATTTGTCACCTGTTAAGGGGCAAATTCACCCTGAGAACAGAAACAAGGTCGGGCATTATAACGATATCGTAGCAATTCGCAGCTAAATACTGGTCTTATCAGCGAAGATATTCAACCCCAAATCGAGGAACTGGGGGATCCGTGACAGGAATATGAGCGCTGGAACACAGAAAAAGTTCCCGCCGGCGGCGCGCGTTTTTCCGCGCCAATAACGCGCACCGCCGCGCGATTCAGCGCCACCAGGCGCGGAATTTCTTGTAACGCAGGCCCAACAGCGCCACCGCCAACAGCGCGTAAATGAACGGCTGGGGGGAGAATGTTTTGACCGACCACAGGTAGTGGATGGGGGCGAGGATCGCCGCCAGATAGACGAAGTTGTGCAACGTTTGCCATTTGGCCCCCAGCTTGCGCATTGCCCACAGCGTTGACGTGGCCGCCAGCGCCAGCAGGATCAGCCAGGTGAGGATGCCGAGCGTCAGATAAGGGCGGTTCACCAGCTCGCTGCCCAGCAGGCCGAGATTGCTCAGCCCCAGCTCCAGCGTGGAGTAGCTTATCAGGTGCAGCGTGCCCCAGGCAAAGCACCACAGCCCCACCAGACGGCGACAGCGGATCAGCAGCGGCTGACGGGCATAGCGCGCCAGCGGGGCGATAGCCAGCGTGGCCAGCAGCAGTTTCAGCGTCATCCTGCCGGTAAAATGCTGGATGTCCTTGGACGGATCGGCGCTGAACCAGCCTTGATCCACCGCCAACACCAGCCAGAGAAAGGGCAAAAACGCCGCCAGATGCAGGGCGGCTTTCAGCCATTTGATATGAACAGGCGTCAGGCGCACTTAGAAATTCTCCCGCAGATCCATACCGCGATACAGCGACGCTACCTGGTCGGCATAGCCGTTGAACAGCAACGTCGGTTGGCGTTTAACGTCGAGAATGCCGCCGGAGCCGATAAAACGCTCGGTGGCCTGCGACCAGCGCGGATGATCGACGTGCGGATTCACGTTGGCGTAAAAACCGTACTCGTTCGGCGCAGATTGGTTCCAGGTGGTCGGCGGTTGATCGCGCACCAAACGGATATGCACGATCGATTTGATGCCTTTGAAGCCGTATTTCCACGGCGTGATCAGCCGCAGCGGCGCGCCGTTTTGCGGCGGCAGGGTTTTGCCGTACACGCCGACGGTCAGCAGCGCCAGCGGATGCATCGCCTCGTCCAGCCGCAGCCCTTCGACGTAGGGATATTTCAGGCCACCGCCGATAAAGCGATCTTTCTGGCCGGGCATCTGCTCCGGATCGTACAGCGTCTGGAAGGCCACGTAGCGCGCGTTGCTGTTCGGTTCGGCCAGCTTGAGAAGCTTGCCCAGTTCGAAACCGATCCACGGCACCACCATCGACCAGGCCTCGACGCAGCGCATGCGGTAAATGCGCTGTTCCAGCGGGAAACGCTTCATCAGATCGTCGATATCCAGCGTGATCGGCTTCGCCACTTCGCCGTCGATGCGCACTTTCCAGCCTTCGGTCTTTAGCCCGCCGGCGTTGGCGGCCGGATCGGCTTTGTCGAGGCCGAACTCATAGAAGTTGTTGTAGCCGGTGACCTTGTCTTCCGGCGTCATCGCCAGCTGCGCCTGCCAGGCGGCCGGTTTGCTGAATTCCAGCGCTTTGCCCGGCGGCGCCTTGGGGCGATCGTTGCCCTTGAACCACGACAGCAGGTCCGCCTGTGCGCCGGTAGGCAGCGCCAGCGTGGCGGCGGTGATGCCGAGCGCCTGCAGCACTTTGCGCCGCTGATGGAATACGCTCTCCGGCGTGACGTCGGCCTCGGTTAATTTCGGGTGTTTGTTCATGCTTATGCTCTCCGCGACTGATGCCCGCCGTCCGCGAGCGGCTGACGGGTCTTCATGAAATAAGCATGGCGTTAAAGCCGGCCGGAAGCGAGGGGGCGCGGGAAAATATGAAATTTCGCAGATGCGGGCGAACCCCCCGTTGCCGGGGGGAGAAGGTCAGCGGATTTTCACCAGGGTGCGGCCGGTGATTTGGTTGTTCAGCAGCGCGGCGGCGGTGGCCGGCGCCTGTTCGAGGGTGATTTCGTGCGTGGCTTGCTGATAGAAACTGTCCGGCAGAATACCGGCCAGCCGTTCCCAGGCGGTTTGGCGGCGGTGCAGCGGCGTATGCACCGAATCCACGCCCTGCAGGCGCACGTTGCGCAGAATGAACGGCATCACGGTGGTCGGCAACTGATAGCCGCCGGCCAGGCCGCAGGCGGCGACGGTGCCGTTATAGTTCATCTGCGCCAGCACCCGCGCCAGCAGTTTGTCGCCGACGGTGTCCACTGCGCCGGCCCACAGCTGTTTCTCCAGCGGACGCGGCGTGTCGATATAGCCATCGCGCGACATGACCTCTTTGGCGCCGAGCGCTTTCAGGTACTCGGTATTGCTGTCGCGGCCGCTGATGGCGGTCACCCGGTAACCCAGCGCCGCCAGCAGGGCGATGGCGGTGCTGCCCACGCCGCCGCTGGCGCCGGTGACCAGGATATCGCCGTCGTCCGGGTGTACGCCGCCTTCTTCCAGCGCCATCACGCACAGCATGGCGGTAAAGCCGGCGGTGCCGATGATCATCGCCTTGCGCTCATCCAGGCCGTTCGGCAGCGGCACCAGCCACTCACCGGAGACGCGCGCCTGCTCGGCCAGGCCGCCCCAATGGTGTTCGCCCACGCCCCAACCGGTGAGCACCACGCTTTGCCCCTCTTTGAAGCGATCGTCGCGGCTGTGGCGCACGGTGCCGGCGAAGTCGATGCCCGGCACCATCGGGAAGTTGCGCACGATCTTGCCTTTGCCGGTGATCGCCAGCGCATCTTTATAGTTCAGGCTTGACCAGTTGATGTCGACGGTGACATCGCCTTCCGGCAACCGATCGCTGCCGATATCTTTGATATGAGCCAGAGTTTGGTCGTCTTGTTGTTCCAATAACAGTGCACGCATGTCACTCTTCCTCTCGTTTACACTTTTCTATCAATGGCTGAATCACATTTATTTGACTATATGCATAATAAGCGGCCCAAGTCCTGATAAAGGACAAAAACGGCGCTTGCAGGTTTAATTCCTCGGCAAGGCTTGTTAGGGTTGGACGGCCCCTTTTAGCTAAAGGGTGAACACTCACTTAACCATAGCGGACAAGGCACAGGGATGCGATTTACCACCAAACTCTCTGCATTGATCACTCTGTTGGTCGCGCTGGCGATGTTTTTGATGCTGATGGGATGCTCATACAGCTTCTTTTACGTTACCCAGGATCGCCAGGAGCGCCGCTTTGATTCGCTGGTCACCTCTCTCGATCAAGCCATGTTGCAGGAATCGCCGCGCGATCAGGAGAAATGGTTGCCGATTGTCATGCGTCCGCTCGGCATTGTGTCGATCCGCGTAGAGGCCGGTACCAGCAAGCTCCTCGACTATAAATTGCCGACGCTGAAAAAAGAGCCCTGGGATGCGCTGAACGGCTATCGTCAGGTCTCGCGAACTCTGTTGCAGCACCCGGGCAGTACGCTGCACATCACCTACCTCGATCCCTTCGCCAGCGACGTGCGCACGCTGCAATCCACCGCCGCCGTCACGCTGTCGATCGTCGTCATGGTGGTGGTTTTGCTGTTCAGCCTGCGCTGGCTGCGTGAGCAGGCCGACGGCGAAGATCGTCTGGAACGCCGTGCGCGGCGCATTCTGAACGGCGAGCGTGAAAACGTCATGCAGGGCGACGTGCGTGAGTGGCCAGCCAACGTCAGCGGCGCGCTCGACCGCCTGCTGGCCGATCTGGCGGAAGCGCGGGAAGAGCGCAGCCGGGTCGATACGCTGATCCGCGCCTTCGCCGCGCAGGATGCCAAAACCGGGCTGAATAATCGCCTGTTTTTCGATAATCAATTGACCACTCAGTTGGAAGATGAAGGCTCGCACGGCATCGTGATGATGGTGCGGCTGCCCGACTTCGAGACCCTGCGCGAGACGCACGGCAGCATGGCGGTGCAAGAGCTGATGTATTCGCTGGTCAACCTGCTGTCTACCTTCGTGATGCGCTACCCGTCGGCGCTGCTGGCGCGCTACTTCCACAGCGATTTTACCGTGCTGTTGCCGCATCGAACCCTGAAGGAAGCCGACGGCATCGCTTCACAGCTGGTCAACGCCATCGATGCCTTGCCTTCCACGGCGCTGATCGATCGCGAGGCCTTCCTGCACATCGGCATCGTGGCGTACCGCAGCGGTCAAACCACCGAGCAGGTAATCGACTATGCGGAGCAGGCGACGCGCCACGCTACGCTGCAGGGCGAAAACGGGTGGTATGTGTACGACAGCCAGGTGCCGGAAAAGGGGCGCGGCAGCGTCAAGTGGCGCACGCTGCTGGAACAGGTGCTGGCGCGCGGCGGCCCGCGGCTGTATCAGAAACCGGCGGTGACCGTGGAAGGCGAGGTGCACCATCGTGAGATCATGAGCCGGATCTATGACGGCACCCAGGAATTGCTGCCGGCGGAATATATGCCGCTGGTGCAGCAGTTGGGGTTGGCGGAGAGTTACGATCGCCAACAGGTGAGCCGCATCATTCCCTTGTTGGCGCAGTGGCCCGAGGAAACGCTGGCGTTTCCGCTGTGCGTGGACTCGATTTTGCAGCGCTCTTTCCAGCGCTGGCTGCGCGATACGCTGTTGCAATGCGAAAAAAGCCAACGTCGGCGAATTCTGATTGAACTTGCGGAGGCAGATGTGTGTCAACATATCGACCGTTTGCGTCCGGTGCTGAGGCTGTTGTCAGGGCTGGGCTGCCGTCTCGCGGTGTCCAAAGCGGGGTTAACCGTGGTCAGTACGTCCTATATCAAGTCGCTGCAGGTGGAGATCGTCAAGCTCCACCCGGGGCTGGTGCGGAGCATTGATAAGCGGGACGAAAACCAGCTGTTCGTGCAGAGCCTGACCGGCGCCTGCGCGGGCACGCGTGCTCAGGTGTTCGCCGCCAGCGTACGTACGCGCAACGAATGGCAGACGCTGAAAGAGCGGGGGATCCACGGCGGGCAGGGCGACTTTTTCGCATCGCCGGAACCTATCGACGCGGGGCGTAAAAAATATTCACGTCGTTATCGTGTTTAAGCTGATTGCCGGACAAAAATTGACGTAGAATGAGCGCCGGATCCATCTGGGCCATGTCACCCGTCATTTTGGAGTTTTCTCCAATCTGCCTGCGACAACGACGCCTATTTGAGATAGGCTCTTGTCAGCTTTTATCTGGTTGGCGTTGGTAGGTGCTTACCATCGGCGGCAATCAGGGAATATGTTAGATTTTATGAGCTGTGTTACGCCGTTTCGTGCGTTGACAGGGTGGTAAACTGAGCCTTTGTTCAGGGAATTCAGGCCTCATCCAATTTCCGTGCATTCGAGCAGAAACAATACAGACTATTTTTCACCGAAGTAGAACGTTTTTGCGCCTTGTCGCTGCTTCGTGTGGTTGGTAAAGTAGGCGGATTTTATTTTCCGCCCCCAGCTTGCAGGATTATCCTTTCGTTATGTTTAAGAAATTTCGTGGCATGTTTTCCAACGACTTGTCCATCGACTTGGGTACCGCCAATACCCTGATTTATGTTAAAGGGCAAGGCATCGTACTGAATGAACCTTCGGTGGTTGCCATTCGTCAGGATCGTGCCGGCTCCCCAAAGAGCGTCGCGGCCGTCGGTCATGACGCCAAACAGATGCTGGGCCGCACCCCCGGCAACATCGCGGCTATTCGCCCGATGAAAGACGGCGTGATCGCCGATTTCTTCGTGACTGAAAAAATGCTGCAGCACTTTATCAAACAGGTTCACAGCAACAGCTTTATGCGCCCAAGCCCGCGCGTGCTGGTCTGTGTGCCGGTCGGCGCGACCCAGGTTGAACGCCGCGCTATCCGCGAGTCCGCCCAAGGGGCCGGCGCGCGTGAAGTGTTCCTGATTGAAGAGCCGATGGCGGCGGCGATCGGCGCAGGTCTGCCGGTCTCCGAAGCGACTGGCTCCATGGTGGTGGATATCGGTGGCGGTACCACTGAAGTGGCGGTGATCTCGCTGAACGGCGTGGTGTACTCTTCTTCCGTGCGCATCGGCGGTGACCGCTTCGATGAAGCCATCATCAATTATGTGCGCCGCAACTACGGCTCGCTGATCGGCGAAGCCACCGCAGAGCGCATCAAGCACGAAATCGGTTCTGCCTACCCGGGCGACGAAGTGCGCGAAATCGAAGTGCGCGGCCGTAACCTGGCTGAAGGCGTACCGCGCGGCTTTACCCTGAACTCCAATGAAATCCTCGAAGCCCTGCAAGAGCCGCTGACCGGTATCGTCAGCGCGGTGATGGTTGCGCTGGAGCAGTGCCCGCCAGAATTGGCCTCCGACATTTCCGAACGCGGCATGGTATTGACCGGCGGCGGCGCGCTGCTGCGCAACCTCGATCGCCTGCTGATGGAAGAAACCGGCATTCCGGTCGTGGTGGCGGAAGATCCGCTGACCTGCGTGGCGCGCGGTGGCGGCAAGGCGTTGGAAATGATCGACATGCACGGCGGCGATTTGTTCAGCGAAGAATAGTCAGCCCCAGGAAGGAGGAATCGTATCGGATGAATGCGCACAGCGAAAATCGGGTACGGTTCCTCTTTCTGTTGTCGAGGAACTCGCATAATTTATGAAGCCGATTTTTAGCAGGGGGCCTTCCCTGCAACTGCGACTTTTTTTGGCGGTGATTGCGGCCATTGGCCTGATCGTTGCCGACAGCCGGCTCGGCACGTTCGTGAAGATACGCAACTACATGGACACCGCAGTCAGCCCTTTCTATTTTCTGGCCAACGGGCCACGTAAAGTTTTGGACAGCGTGTCAGAGACGCTGGCCACCCGCCAACAGCTGGAGCTGGAAAACCGCGCTCTGCGGCAGGAACTGCTGCTGAAAAACAGCGATATTCTTCTTCTTGGCCAATTCAAGCAGGAAAACGCCCGCTTGCGCGAGCTGCTGGGTTCTCCGCTGCGCCAGGACGAACACAAGATGGTCACCCAGGTGATCTCCACCGGCTCCGATCCTTACAGCGATCAGGTCGTTATCGACAAAGGGTCGGACAACGGCGTCTATGAAGGCCAGCCGGTGATCAGCGACAAGGGCGTGGTTGGCCAGGTGGTGGCGGTGGCGAAAGTCACCAGCCGCGTGCTGCTGATCTGCGACGCCTCGCACGCGCTGCCGATTCAGGTGCTGCGTAACGATATTCGAGTGATCGCCGCGGGCAGCGGCTGCGCCGACGATCTGCAACTGGAGCATCTGCCGAACAACACCGATATCCGCGTTGGCGACGTGCTGGTGACCTCCGGCCTCGGCGGCCGCTTCCCGGAAGGCTATCCGGTGGCGGTCGTTTCCTCGGTCAAGGTCGACAATCAGCGCGCTTACACCGTGATTCAGGCGCGGCCGACCGCCGGTCTGCAGCGCTTGCGCTACCTGCTGCTGCTGTGGGGCGCCGATCGCAACGGCGACATGCCGCTGCCGCCGGACGAAGTGCACCGCGTCGCCAATGAGCGCCTGATGCAGATGATGCCGCAGGTGTTGCCGCCTGCCGGTTCTGTTGGGCCGCAGCTGCCCGCACCGGCCACCGGCGTGGCGCCGCAACCCGCCGGCGCTACGCCATCGGCTCAGCCTGCCGCGGCGGGAGTGGTGCAATGAACAGTTACCGCAGCCACGGGCGCTGGATCATCTGGCTGTCGTTCCTGGTGGCGTTGGTGCTGCAAATCATGCCGTGGCCGGAGCAGATCTACATGTTCCGGCCTTCCTGGCTGGTGCTGATCCTGATCTACTGGGTAATGGCCTTGCCGCATCGTGTCAACGTCGGTACCGGCTTCGTGCTGGGGTTGATTATGGATCTGATCCTCGGCTCTACGCTGGGCGTACGCGCGCTGGCGCTGGGCATCATCGCCTATCTGGTGGCGTTCAAATTCCAACTGTTCCGCAATATGGCGCTGTGGCAACAGGCGCTGATCGTCGTGCTGCTGTCGCTGTCGATGGATGTGGTGGTGTTCTGGGCTGAGTTTTTAGTGATCAACGTCTCTTTCCGCCCAGAGGTATTCTGGAGTAGTGTGGTAAACGGCATTTTGTGGCCGTGGTTATTCCTGTTGATGCGCAAAATCCGCCGTCAGTTCGCCGTACAGTAAGGGTATATCAATGACTTCGCTTTATCTGGCCTCCGGCTCCCCACGTCGACGTGAACTGTTGACCCTGTTGGGCGTGTCGTTTGACATTCTGCTGACGCATACCGAAGAGCAGCGCCGGGAAGGCGAAGCCGCAGAGGCCTATGTGCGCCGTCTGGCGCAGGACAAGGCCAAGGCGGGCGTGGCGCTGGCGCAGGAAGATCGGCCGGTGCTGGGCGCAGACACCATCGTGGTGCTCAACGGCCGGGTGCTGGAGAAGCCGCGCGACGAAGCCCATGCGGCGGACATGCTGGCGGCTCTGTCGGGCAAACAGCATCAGGTGATGACGGCGGTGGCGATCGCCGATCGCCACGACGTGCGCTGCCAGCTGGTGGTGACCGACGTGACGTTCCGCAGCCTGTCACAACAGGATATCCGCGACTATATTGCTACGGGCGAACCGATGGATAAAGCGGGCGCCTATGGAATTCAAGGAAAGGGTGGTTGTTTCGTCAGAACGATAACCGGGAGTTATCACGCGGTGGTCGGTCTGCCGCTGGTCGAAACACATGAGCTGCTCAGTAATTTTGTCGCATTACGTGATGTAAGAACCGGTTGATGGGCGCTGCCATTATCGACCGGCTCTGAGGAGAAGGCATGACAGCTGAGCTACTGGTTAATATCACACCGTCTGAAACGCGGGTCGCCTATATCGATGGCGGCATTCTGCAAGAGATTCATATCGAACGCGAATCCAAACGCGGCATCGTCGGCAATATCTATAAAGGGCGCGTCAGCCGCGTCCTGCCGGGGATGCAGGCGGCGTTCGTCGACATCGGCCTGGACAAGGCCGCCTTCCTGCACGCCTCCGACATCATGCCGCATACCGAATGCGTCGCCGGCGACGAGCGGAAAAACTTCCACGTGCGCGACATCGCCGAGCTGGTGCGCCAGGGGCAAGACCTGATGGTGCAGGTGGTGAAAGATCCGCTCGGGACCAAGGGCGCGCGTCTGACCACGGATATCACGCTGCCTTCGCGCTATCTGGTCTTCATGCCGGGCGCGGCGCACGTCGGCGTTTCGCAGCGCATCGACAGCGAAGCCGAGCGCGAGCGCCTGAAGTCCATCGTTGCGCCGCACTGCGACGAGCTGGGCGGCTTTATTATCCGCACCGCGGCGGAAGGCATCGGCGAGGAAGAGCTGGCGCAGGATGCCGCGTTCCTCAAACGCCTGTGGACCAAGGTGATGGAGCGCAAGAAGCGCAACCAGACCAAATACAAGCTGTACGGCGAGCTGGCGCTGGCGCAGCGCATCTTGCGCGATTTCGCCGGCGCGGCGCTGGATCGCATTCGCGTCGATTCGCGGCTGACGCACGATCTGTTGGTGGAGTTTACCGGCGAGTACATCCCGGACATTACCAACAAGCTCGAACTCTACACCGGCAGCCAGCCAATTTTCGATCTGTACGACGTGGAAAACGAAATCCAGCGCGCGCTGGAGCGCAAGGTTGAGCTAAAGTCCGGTGGCTATCTGATCATCGATCAGACCGAGGCGATGACCACCGTCGATATCAATACCGGCGCCTTCGTCGGCCACCGCAACCTCGACGAAACCATCTTCAATACCAACATCGAGGCGACGCAGGCCATCGCGCGCCAGCTGCGGCTGCGCAACCTGGGCGGCATTATCATCATCGACTTTATCGATATGAACAACGAAGAGCATCGCCGCCGGGTGCTGCACTCGCTGGAGCAGGCATTGAGTAAAGATCGGGTAAAAACCACGATCAACGGCTTCTCTCAGCTAGGCTTAGTTGAAATGACGCGTAAACGCACGCGTGAAAGCATTGAACATGTGCTCTGTCACGATTGTCCTACTTGCAATGGGCGCGGCACCGTGAAAACGGTGGAAACCGTGTGCTACGAGATCCTGCGCGAGATTGTACGCGTGCACCATGCTTACGATTCCGATCGCTTCCTGGTGTACGCCTCCGCGGCGGTTGGCGAAGCGCTGAAGAGCGAAGAGTCGCATGCGCTGGCCGAAGTGGAGATCTTCGTCGGCAAACAGGTGAAGGTGCAGATCGAACCGTTGTACAGCCAGGAGCAGTTCGACGTCGTCATGATGTAGCCCGCCCGACATCGGTAGGGGCCCGGCACGCCGGGCCCGTCAGTGCATAGATATTCCCGTTGCCAGGCAGCGGAGCAAGGAGAACTGCGTGAGGCGACTGCCTGGGATTCTGTTAGCAACAGGCGCCACCCTAATCGTGATTGTGGCGCTGCTGATCAGCGGGCTGCGCCTGATGCTGCCGAAGCTGAACGACTATCGTCCCCAACTGCTGGCGCAGGTGGAGAAGCTATCCGGTGTGCCTGTGCAGATGGATTTCCTGCAGGGCAGTTGGGAAACGTTCGGCCCACAGCTTGAAGTGCGCAACCTGAGCGTTACGCTGCCCAAAAGCGATGTGCATATCGAACGCGTGACGCTGGCGCTGGACGTGTGGCAATCGCTGCTGCACTGGCGCTGGCAGTTCCGCGATCTGACCTTCTATCAATTCCGCCTCGATCTGAACGCCACGCTGGGCGGCGATCGTGAGGGCGACGGCCTTGAGCCCGGTAAAATCAGCGATCTGATGCTGCGCCAGCTCGACCATTTCGATCTGCGCGACAGCCGTATCTCGTTCCTGACGCCCGCCGGCGCGCGCGCCGAATTCGACATTCCCCAGCTGACCTGGCTCAACGGCCGCGATCGCCACCGCGCCGAGGGGCAGATCAGCCTGTCGACGCTGAACGGCCAGCACGGTGTGGTGCAGCTGCGCATGGACCTGCGCGATAATCAGGGCCTGCTGGACACCGGCACGGTCTATCTGCAGGCCGATAACATCGACATGAAACCCTGGTTTACCCGCTGGCTGCGCGCCAACACCGGGCTGGAAAGCGCAGACTTCAGCCTGGCAGCCTGGCTGCAGGTGCAAAACGGCGAGATCGCCGGCGGCCATGCGTTGCTCAAGCAGGGGGCGGCCAACTGGAATACCGGCGCCGCGCAGCACCGGCTGGACGTAGACAATCTGGCGCTGTCGCTGCGCCGCCAGGGCACCGGTTGGCAGCTCGACGTGCCGCAGCTGCGGTTGAGCACCGACGGCCAGGCCTGGCCGCAGGGCGCGCTTTCTGCGCTGTGGCTGCCGGAAAACACCGAATTTATGGGGCCGGCGCAGAATGAAGAGCTGCGGGTGCGCGCGACCCATCTTCAGTTGGAGCGTCTATCGGCGTTGCTGCCGACCTTCTCGTTCCTCAGCCCGGACGTGCTCGATCGCTGGAACGATCTGCAGCCGCAGGGGAAGATGGAAGCGCTGGCGCTGGACATCCCGCTCAAGCAGCCGGAAAAGAGCCGTTTTCAGGCGCTGTGGCGCGATGTCAGCTGGCAGCGTTGGGAACTGCTGCCGGGCGTCAACCACTTCTCCGGCGCGTTGAGTGGCGGGGTGGAGAACGGCCGCCTGACGCTGGGGCTCACCGACAGCACCCTGCCTTACGGCGACATGTTCCGCGCCCCGCTTGAAATCAGCAGCGCGCGTGGCGCGCTGACCTGGCGTTACAACGATCAAGGCTGGGAGCTGGCGAGTCAGGGGCTGGACGTCAAGGCGAAGTCGCTGTGGGTCAACGGCGATTTCCGTTATCAGCAGCCGGCCAAGGGCGATCCGTGGCTGAATATCCTGGCGGGCATCCGCCTGTATGACGGCGCCGACGCCTGGCGCTATTTCCCGGAACCGCTGATGGGCAAGCATCTGGTGGACTACCTGGGCGGCGCCATTCAGGGCGGCCAGGTGGATAACGCCACGCTGATTTATTCCGGCGATCCGCAGCATTTCCCGTACCGCAAAAACGAAGGGCAGTTCGAAGTCTTCGTACCGCTGCGTCACGCCACCTTCCAGTTCCAACCGGGCTGGCCGGCGCTGACCGATTTGGCGATCGATCTCGATTTCGCCAACGAGGGGCTGTGGATGCATGCGCCGCAAACCCGCTTGGGCAAGGTGGCGGGTAAAAATATCAGCGCGGTGATCCCGGATTACCTGAAAGAACGGTTGCTGATCGACGCCGAAGTCGCGGGTGCGGGCAGCGACGTACATGACTACTTCATGCAGACACCGTTGCATGATTCGCTGGGGGCGGCGCTGGATCAGCTGCAGATTGGCGGTGATGTCAGTGGGCGCTTACATCTCGATATCCCCCTGGACGGCGAGCAGGTCAGAGCCACCGGTGAAGTGGCGCTGAACAACAATTCGTTGCTGATAAAACCGCTGGAAAGCGAGCTGCAGAAGCTCAGCGGCAAGTTCCGCTTCGACAATGGCAATCTGGAGAGCGACACCCTGTCGGCCAACTGGTTCGGGCAACCGGTGGCGGTCAACTTCACTACGCAGGAAGGCGAGCGTGACTACAAGGTCAACGTCGGTCTGAAAGGAGACTGGCAGCCGGGCAAGTTCCCCGGCCTGCCAAAAGAGGCCGCCGATGCGCTCAGCGGCAGTGCGCCCTGGCAGAGCCAGGTGGCCATCACGCTGCCGCATCAGGGCTCGGCCAGCTACGATATCGGCCTTGACGCAGACCTGAAGAAAGTGAGCAGTCACTTACCTTCGCCACTGGACAAGGCGTCGGGAGAGGCGCTGCCGGTGAACGTCAAGGTCAAAGGCGGTTTGAACGGCTTTATGTTGACCGGCAGCGCGGGCAAACAGAACCGCTTCAACAGCGAATGGAACTTCGATAAAAAACAGGTGAACCTGGCGCGCGCCGCCTGGCAAACCAACGGGGGCGGCACCCCGCCTCTTCCGGCCGGCAAGTCGATGACGTTGAACCTGCCGGCGCTGGACGGCGAGCAGTGGCTGGCGCTGCTGGCACCGGCGCTGAAACAGGGCGGCGGCAGCGGTCAGGTGGGCGGTTTCAGCTTCCCCACCACCGTGGCGCTGACCACGCCGCAGCTGCTGTTGGGCGGCCAGGCCTGGCATAAGCTGACGCTGTCGGCCGAGAAACAGCTTGGCGCTACCCTGGTGAGCGCCAAGAGCGACGAAGTGGATGGTAGCCTGCGGGTGGCCGATCGCGGGCCGTGGCGCGCCGATATCAACTACCTGTATTACAACCCGCAGTTCGCAGAGACGAAAAACGCGGCGGGCACGCCGCCGCCGTCGACCGAGAACGTTTCCTTCCGCGACTGGCCTTCGTTGATGCTGCGCTGCAAATCGTGCTGGGTGCTGGGGCAGAACCTCGGCAGGGTCGAGGCGGATCTGACCAATCGGGGCGATACCCTGACGCTGGATCACGGCCTGGTCGATACCGGCAAAGGGCGCATGACCGCCACCGGCCTGTGGAAACAAAATGCGCAGGAAGAGCGCAGCTCGCTGAAAGGCAAGCTGCTTGGCGGCAAGATCGATGAAACCGCCGCCTTCTTCGGCATCACCATTCCGCTTAAGGGCGCGCCTTATGACGTGGATTTCGATCTGTACTGGCATGGCACGCCGTGGCAGCCACGGGTCGATACGCTGAGCGGTGCGCTGCAGGTCAAGATGGGCAAGGGTGAAATCGACAGTATGGGCGGTGGCCGTGCCGGTCAGCTGCTGCGGCTGGTCAGTTTCGATGCCCTGCTGCGCAAGCTGCAGTTCGATTTCAGCGATACCTTCGGCAAAGGCTTCTACTTTGATTCCATCCGCAGTACCGCCTGGCTGAAAGATGGCATAATGCATACAGATAATCTATTGATCGACGGCCTGGCGGCGGATATCGCCATGAGCGGCCAGATCGATCTGGCGCGCCGTCGCATCGATATGGAGGCGGTGGTGGCGCCGGCGATTTCGGCGACGGTCGGCGTAGCCACGGCGTTTGTCGTCAACCCGATCGTCGGCGCGGCGGTATTTGCCGCCTCGCAGGTGCTGGGGCCGCTGTGGAGCAAGATTTCGCTGATTCGCTACCATATCAGCGGCGATCTCGACCAGCCGAAGATCAATGAGGTACTTCGTAAGGCAAAGGAGGATAAGGCGTCATGAGGAATGCTAACGTTGCGTTGTTGCAGTTGTGCAGTGGCGATCAGGTGCGCGATAACCTGGCCCAGATTGAACAGCAGATCAAGCAGCTCAATGCCGGGGTAAAACTGGTCATGACGCCGGAGAACGCGTTGTTGTTCGCCAACTCCGCGGCCTATCGCCAACAGGCGGAAAAACAGGGCGATGGTCCGCTGCAGAACGCGGTGCGCGAACTGGCGCGCCGTTATGGCGTGTGGTTGCTGGTGGGCTCGATGCCGCTCGTCAGCCGTGAGAACCCGGAGCTTATCACCACCAGCAGCCTGTTGTTCGACGAGCAGGGCGAGATCCGCGCCCGCTACGACAAGCTGCACATGTTCGATGTGGACATCAACGACGCGCACGGCCATTACCGCGAGTCGGATACCTACCAGCACGGGCAGCACCTGACGGTGGTGGATACGCCGGTCGGGCGTTTGGGCATGACCATATGTTACGATCTGCGCTTCCCTGCGCTGTTCCAGGCGTTGCGGGCGCAGGGCGCCGAACTGATTTCGGTGCCGGCTGCCTTTACCCGGGTGACCGGCGAGGCGCATTGGGAAATCCTGCTGCGCGCCCGGGCGATCGAAAACCAGTGCATGATCCTGGCGCCGGCGCAGGTGGGGCGCCACGGGCCGACCCGCCGCACCTGGGGCCACTCGATGGCTGTCGACGGCTGGGGCAAGGTGTTGGCCGAGAACGCGGACGCCGTGGCGGCACTGAAGGTGCGTGTGGACGCCGCAAGCCTGAAAAATATTCGTGCGCAGATGCCGGTGCTGCAGCACAACCGATTCCAGACGTCGCTGACGGCGCCGTCTGACAAGTAATCCTCCAATCAAGAGTGAAACCATTATGAGCCTGACGTTTGTCAGTGAGCAGTTACTCGCTACCAACAAGCTGAGTCATCAAGACCTGTACAGGGTATTGGGTCAACTGGCAGAACGCCGTATCGACTACGCCGATCTCTATTTCCAGTCCAGCTATCACGAAGCCTGGGTGATCGAGGACGGCATCATCAAGGATGGCTCTTACAATATCGATCAGGGCGTCGGCGTGCGCGCCGTCAGCGGTGAGAAGACCGGCTTCGCCTATGCCGATCAGATCACCCTGAATGCGCTGCAGCAAAGCGCCCAGGCGGCGCGCAGCATCGTGCGCGAGCAGGGCGACGGGCGGGCGCATACTCTGGGCGAAATCGGTTATCAGGCGCTGTACCCGCTGCTCGATCCGTTGCAAAGCCTGCCGCGCGAAGAGAAAATCGCCCTGCTGCACCGCGTCGACAAGGTGGCGCGCGCCGCCGATGCGCGGGTGCAGGAAGTGAACGCCAGCATCACCGGCGTTTACGAGCAGGTGCTGGTGGCCGCCACCGACGGCACGCTGGCAGCGGACGTTCGCCCGCTGGTGCGCCTTTCCGTCAGCGTGCTGGTGGAGCAGGACGGCAAGCGTGAGCGCGGCTCCAGCGGCGGCGGCGGCCGTTTCGGCTATGACTACTTCCTGGAAGCCGTCGACGGCGAGGTGCGCGCCGATATCTATGCCCAAGAGGCGGTGCGCATGGCGCTGGTCAATCTTGGCGCAGTGGCGGCGCCGGCCGGCAATATGCCGGTGGTGCTGGGGGCCGGCTGGCCAGGCGTGCTGCTGCACGAGGCGGTGGGCCACGGCCTGGAAGGCGACTTCAACCGGCGCGGCACCTCGGTGTTCAGCGGCCATATGGGCGAGCTGGTGGCGTCCGAGCTGTGCACCGTGGTGGATGACGGCACCCTGCAAGGGCGCCGCGGCTCGCTGGCGATCGACGACGAAGGCGTGCCGGGCCAGTACAACGTACTGATCGAAAACGGCGTGCTGAAAGGCTACATGCAGGACAAGCTCAACGCGCGGCTGATGGGCGTCGCCCCGACCGGCAACGGCCGCCGCGAGTCCTACGCGCATCTGCCGATGCCGCGTATGACCAACACCTACATGCTGGCGGGCCAATCGACGCCGGAAGAGATCATCGCCAGCGTCGAGTACGGCCTGTACGCGCCGAACTTTGGCGGCGGCCAGGTGGACATCACCTCCGGCAAGTTCGTGTTCTCCACCACCGAAGCCTATCTGATCGAGAAAGGGCGTATCACCAAGCCGGTGAAGGGGGCGACGCTGATCGGCTCCGGCATCGAGGCGATGCAGCAGATTTCGATGGTCGGCAACGATCTGGCGCTTGATAAAGGCGTGGGTGTGTGCGGCAAGGAAGGCCAGAGTGTGCCGGTGGGCGTCGGCCAACCGACGCTGAAACTGGACACGCTGACCGTCGGCGGCACGGCGTAATTTTTCCTCAAGGGGCCGCATTGGCCCCTTGTTCATTCCCCATTTTGAGTTTTCTCTCGCCCGCGCAAAGAGTGCTGTGCGGCGATGATGCCGAGAAAGATGACGATGGCGTGCTTTGGTGTGTCTACCCGGCGTTGGCTGCTGGTGCTGGGGGTTCTCTCCTTGACGGGGTGCGCCCGTTCCGATGCGCTGTGGGGCGTGGTCGATAAGCTCTGCATGGCCAACTATCAGCAAAAGCGCGATCCGGCCCCGTGTGAGCAGATTTATATGCCGCAGGGGAAAGCGCAAGGCTTCAGCGTGCTGCAAAACCCGCGTTATCCCTATCACTTCATCCTGGTGCCGACGGCGCCGCTCTCCGGTATTGAAAGCCCGCAGCTGCTGGCCGGGGAACGGACGGACTATTTTGGCTATGCATGGCTGATGCGTTACCGGTTGGCCGCCGAGTATGGCGGGCCGGTGCCGGATGATATGTTGGGCATGGCGATCAACTCCGCTTACGGCCGTAGCCAGAACCAATTGCATATTCACCTGACCTGTCTGCGCGAAGATGTACGGCGCCAGCTGCAGGCGGAACGCCCCTATATACAGGAACAATGGCGGCCTTTGCCGGATAAGCTGTTGCGCCACACCTATTATGCTCGCCGCGTGATGAAGCCGACCGCGATGGGCATCTACCCGATTAAGGATCTGGCGGGTTATTTCCATCTGTCGCCGCAGCAGCTGGCGGAATATGGCGTGGCGTTAGTGCCCACCACGTTTGCCGGCCAACGGGGTTTTATCTTGCTGGCCTCGAAGCGCGGCTGGGACGTTGGCAACCGCGCTTCGGTAGAGTCGCTGCTGGATAAAGAGTGCGCGATATTGCCGCGTTGATTTTGCTACATAAAATGACACAGGTGAGAGCGACGAGGTCTCGCTCTCACCTTGTTGTCCCTACCTGAACCGCGCATCCCGAGAAAACAGAAAAGCGGCCTCCCGCAGGCGAGCCTCGGCTTGTGCCTGATCCCCCTGATAGCGCAAGATCATGATCAGCGTGGCGTAGACGTTGGCGTCGATACGGCGCTGCAGATAGGCATTGGCCCACTGCCGATAGCCGGTCAACAGGGCATCATCGCGCGTTTGGTTATAGACCAGCAGCGCGTGAGATTGCTCGTCGAACGTTTTGCGCTCCCGGTAGATCCAGGCGGCCGGCGGCGGCATCTGCTCGATGCTGTCGATGGTGGCCAGCATCGTGCGCTCCGATTGGGTGAGCGCCATGCGCCCTTGCCAGGCGAAGACCGCCATCACTAACACGCCGAGCGCCGCCATTGCTACAGGCAGACTCAGGGCTTTGGCTAACGGCAGCGGGCGTGGGGCGCCGGTTTGGCCGTCCAACAGTGCCAGCAGCAGCAGAAACGCCAGCCAATGCGGCGCAGACAGATAGAAAGGGTATTCCAGTTGGGTGTGTATCAACATTGGCAGCAGCACCAGAAACAGCCCGACGCGCGCACCGGCCGGCGCTTCGCGATCCCGTTGCCAGGCGCGTTTCAGCAGCAGCGCGCCGGCGACGATGACGATAGCGATACCTGCCAGCGCCGGCAGGCCGCCCTCAACCCACCACAGCAGGATTTCATTGTGCGGATGCCCGGCGACTTCCAGCACTTCTCGCCAGGGCATTGTCTGCAGGCGGAAGTGCGCGAAGCTGTATTCAAAGCCGCCATAGCCCCAGCCCAGCAGCGGTTTGGCGAAAATCATGGCGACGGTGTCTTGCAGCATGGTCAGACGTGAATAATTAGAGCCTTCGCGTGCGATGAGACCTGCGCGGCCATCCAGGCCAAAGCCGGTGAACAGCACCGTCAGACCGATCGCGGCGCCCAGCAGCAGCGCGCCACCCGCCCAGCGGCTTTCGAGCGTGCGGTGGCGGGCAAAGCGCCACAGCAGTAGCAGCGCCGCCAATGCGGCCCCCAACCAGGCGGCGCGCGACTGGATCAGCACCAGCAGGGCTGAGAAAGCGGCCAGCAGCGCGAGCAGCGGGATTTGCCGCCGCCGCGTTGGCGCAGAGAGGGGAGCCAGCAGCTGCCAGAGCGCCAAAGCCAACCCGGTGGCGATAAAGCTGCCCAGCACGTTCGGTTGCTGAAAGACGCCGTAGACCCGGCTGCCGTTAGGGGATACCCAAGCCAGCGCGGGGGCGAACAGTTGCAGAGCCGCCAGCAGTGTCTGAACGCCGACGGCGAACAGCAGACCGTACAGCAACAGGTTGCGCTGCCTGGGGGTTAGGCGCAGTTGCAGGCAGGCGACATAGAAAAGCCAACCACCGAGCAGACCGGCGCAGCGCCACAGGGCGTCTTCGCGCCACTCGGAGCGAGTATACAGCAGCGGCAGCGCCAGCACGGCGATGCCGAGCAGCAACAGGCGTGCGGTGGGGGTCAGCGAAAGACGGGTGCGGCCAAGGCAAACGGTGAACGTCACTATCAGCGTGGTGAGCGCCATGACGGCCCAGGCCAGAATGTTTTGCGGCAGCGCCAGACCGTCGCCGCCCATATTGGGGTAATAAATCGGCAGGATCACCGTCATCCAGATCAGCAGCAGGGGCAGCACGGCGATGGTCGCTGTGTTAGCGGGAGATTTATCGGCCATGGTTAACCTGCCATGGCCTGATAGCGTTTATTGAATGCATGTTTTTATTATTCCCTTTCCTTTGTCCTGATATTGAAATGCGTGTAATGTTCAATTCGCAAATGTCTCACGGGAAATTTAAACCGTCTTTATGGTGAAGCGATAAATAATGTTTGCCCTGAGAATGCGAGAGGCTGTGTACCCAAAGAAAGTTTAAGCCGTATTTTTCACCCGCAAAAGGTATGTTTGTTGTTTGCAAAAACAGACGCGCCATTTTCTCAAATCTATTGTGATTCAGTCAATTCATTATCTAATTCTTGTTTTTATCAATTTAAATCAAATGGTTGGTTGTGATTTCTACGTGCGCGAATATCGTGGAGTATCCCGGCAATGGCCTATATTGGCAGGCCCTGTGAAGAATAGAAGAGGTATCTGCTTTTTTAATTGACGTCGTCAGTGTCGGCGCGATGGCGGAAATTTATCTCATCGTTTCTCATTGCTGATTTTTAAATTCAATGTGATTTTCATTTTATTATTTTTATTAGGATTCTTCTTGTCTTTATCTGTTTTTTTAAATTTTCATGAAATGATTTATTATTAGGATTGTTCTGCTGCATTGGAAATAAAAGCAGTTATGACTTGAGCCTCCCCGTTGCCGCGGCAGAATACAGACTAACGCGCTTGCCCAAGCGCGTTAGTCTCGTCTCTTGTGCGCTTACTCCACGTCGCCGATCCGTTCCAGCGCATCCACCACCAGATCCCAGAATTTATCCTGATCCAGTTTGACCGCGACCTGGGTGTGGCAGTCCGGCGGCGGCGGCGCGCGGAAGTCCGCGACCGTCATGCCCAACGTCAGGGTGCCGGTCAACTCGATATCCACCGGCGCTTTGCGCACCGACATGACGCTCGGATCGATCACATAGGCCACCGCGCAAGGATCGTGCACCGGCGGGGCACTGAAGCCCTGCGCCTGCCGGTACATACGGCCAAAGAATGCCAGCAGTTCGCCGACGAAGGCGGCCGGCCGGGTGCCGAGGGCGGCGATGCGTTCGCAGACTGCCGGCGTGGCCAAAGCCTGGTGAGTGAGATCCAGCCCGACCATGGTCAGCGGCCATTTTTCGTTAAATACAATGTGCGCCGCTTCGGGATCGATTTTGATATTGAACTCCGCCACCGCGCTCCAGTTGCCCACATGATAGCCGCCGCCCATCAGCACCACTTCCTTGACCCGCTCGGCAATGCGCGGCTCTTTACGCACCGCCATGGCGATATTGGTCAGGCCGCCGGTAGGCACCAGCGTCACGCTGCCGGGCGGGTGGGCCATCACGGTCTCGATGATCAGATCCACCGCGTGGCGCGAGTCCAGCTGCAGGTGGGGTTCCGGCAGCACCGGGCCATCGAGGCCGGAATCGCCGTGAATGTCGGGCGCCACTTCGATATTGCGCACCAGCGGGCGCGGGCAGCCGGCGGCGAAGGGTACGCCGGTGATATTGGCGATGCGGGCCACCGCCAGCGCGTTGCGCGTCACTTTGTCCAGCGTTTGGTTACCCACCACGGTCGTGACCGCCAGTAGGTCGATCTGCGGATTGCCCCAGGCCAGCAACAGGGCGATGGCGTCGTCATGCCCCGGGTCACAGTCCAGTATGATTTTTTTCATGGTTATTCCTGATGCAGGGAGAGGTTTCCGCAGCATAACGCAGCGCGGTGGCGTGGGATAATGCCGATGGTGCTTTTGTTAACGGCATCAAAGCCTTGCCACTTTTACGATGTAATGAAACGTAAATCCTTCTCGTCGGGCTTTACCCTGGAGTTTACTCCAGGGTTTACAGTGAGGTTCAGCGTCAATGCACAGAGGAGAGGCGGGATGAGCTTACTGAAACGGTTGTTGGGGCAAGGCGGTATTAACGGCGGTCATCTGCGTGCGAGCCACGGCGGTGGGCATCATGGCAACCGCTATAACCAGCATGGCGAGCCGGGGCCGCAGTGTCCGGAATGCCGGGCCGTGAATAAATCGGGCGCCCGTTATTGCCACCGCTGCGGTCAGCCGTTTGCCGCGGCGAGCGCCACCTGCGGACAGTGCGCCGCGCCGCTGCCGCCGGGGAGCCGCTTTTGTCCGCAGTGCGGCGGCGGTGTGCCGTGAACCGGGGCGGTTGGACACTCGCGCTGCTGCTGGGTGCCATGGTGCTGTGGACGCTGCTGGCCTGGGGCGTCGCCGGGGTGCTGGCCTGGCTCCCGTCGTTGGCGGAGGCAGCCGGGAAAGTATCGTTGCCGGTGAACGGTGCGCTGAACCTGGTGCCGCAGGCGGTGTTGGACGTCTGGCTACCGTGGCTGAAACAGCTGGCCAGCGGGCTGGCGAGCTATTTTCCTCTGCTGCTGACCTGGGCGGGCTACGCCGTCTGGCTGTTGTGGGGCCTCGGTATGTTGGCGCTGACGCTGCTGGGTGCGCTGGCGCACCGTTATTTGAGCACGGCTCAGCGATAGCCCTGATAGACTGCCGCTACGCGTTCGAAATAGTCGGTTAAATAATTGATGCACACCTGCACCTTCAGCGGCAGTTTGTCCTTCTCGGTATAGAGCGCGTAGATCGGCCGCGGATCCGAATGGTAGCTTTTGAACAGGATCTCAATTTCGCCGCGTTTGATCTCTTCGATCACCCACATCAGCGGAGCGTAGGCGATGCCGGCGCCGTTTTTCAGCCAACGGATCATGGTGGAAGAGTCGTTGGTGACGAAGCGCCCCTGCGGGGAAATGCGCGTGGTGATGCCTTCCGGCGACATCAGTTCGAATTCGCTGTCGGGCCGCACGCTGTACTCCAGCCAGGAGAAGTTGACCATGTCGCTCGGCTTCTGCGGCGTGCCGTGTTGGCTCAGGTAGCTTTTGGCGGCGCACACCACCATCGGCATCTGCCCCAGGCGGCGGGAGAACAGGCTGGAGTCCTGCAGCGCCCCGGTGCGGATCACCAGATCCAGCCCGTCGGTGATCAGATCCGGCGCCGGAATGCCGGTCACCAGGTTGACCGTCAGACCCGGGTACTCTTTCATCATCTCGGCGGTCATGTTCGCCAGCACGTTTTGCGCCATGGTGGATGAGCTGCCGATGCGCAGCGTACCGGCGGGCGTATTGTTAAACGCGTACAGCTGCTCATGCACTTCGCTGACTTCCTGCAGCATGCGTCGGCAGCCCTGATAGTAGATTTTGCCGGCCTCAGTCAGGCCGATGCTGCGCGTGCTGCGGTTCAACAGCTTGACCTGCAGCTCATTTTCCAGTTTCGAGACGGTTTGGCTGATCGATGAAACGCTCATGCCGAGTTGGCGCGCGGCCGCGGTAAACGACCCGAACTCAACCACTTTGGCGAATACCGACATCCGTTTTAATCTTTCCATTATTCACTCTGGCTTAAAAGTGATTTAGATCACAGATTGTTGATGCCTTGATAGTAAGCAGGCTAATATAACGTGGTCGGGTGAATAGACCTTACCAACGTGCGAGAGCGATCGGCGACGTAATCTTGCCGCTCCTCCGGCACCCTCGCAATCCCTGTCGTGGACGTCTGCCCCAAAGTTTAACCTTTTTTCAGGTTCGTGACCTGGACAAGCTGTCTGGTCAAGATTTGTGGCGCGCGCACGCTAAAATGTAAAGAGAATGTGAATGGCGAGATGTGTCTTCCCCGGCGCAGTGAACAATAAGGAAAAAGTGATGAGTTTGCTTCCGGTTATGGTCATCTTCGGACTGTCGTTTCCGCCGGTGTTTTTCGAGCTGCTGGTGTCGCTGGCGCTGTTTTTTCTCTTGCGCCGCCTGCTGCAGCCGACGGGGATTTACGATTTTGTCTGGCATCCGGCGCTGTTTAATACCGCGCTGTATTGCTGCTTGTTTTATCTGATTTCGTGTCTTTTTGTTTGAGGTCGCTGTGAAAAATTTTTCGATAAAAATAACCCGAATCGCGATCACTTTGATTCTTGTGCTGCTGGGCATTGCCGCGGTATTCAAGGCCTGGGTGTTCTACACCGAGTCGCCGTGGACGCGTGATGCCAAGTTCACCGCCGACGTGGTGGCGATCGCGCCGGACGTCAGCGGCCTGCTGACCGACGTGCCGGTGGTGGACAACCAGCTGGTGAAAAAAGGTCAGGTGCTGTTCGTGGTCGATCGGCCGCGTTATGAGCAGGCCTTGGCGGAAGCCGGCGCCGACGTCGCCTACTATCAGACGTTGGCGGCGGAGAAACGGCGTGAGGCCGGCCGCCGCGTGAAGTTGGGCGTGCAGGCGATGTCGCAGGAAGAGATTGACCAGTCGAACAACTCGCTGCAGACCGTGCAGCACCAGCTGGCGAAGGCCATTGCGGCGCGCGAGCTGGCGCAGCTGGATCTGGAGCGCACCACGGTGCGCGCCCCGGCCGATGGCTGGATCACCAACCTCAACGTACACGCCGGTGAATACATCACCCGTGGGTCGGTGGCGGTGGCGCTGGTGAAGAAAGATTCCTTCTACATCCTGGCGTACCTGGAAGAGACCAAGCTGAACGGCCTGAATAAGGGCGATCGCGCGGAGATCACTCCGCTCGGCAGTAACCGCATCATGCACGGCACCGTCGACAGCGTGGCGGCGGCGGTGAACAACAGCAGCAGCACGGTGAACAACAAAGGGTTGGCCTCGATCGACAGCAACCTGGAGTGGGTACGCCTGGCGCAGCGCGTGCCGGTGAAAATCCTGCTGGACGCCAAGGATCAACAGCATCCGTACCCGGCCGGCACCACTGCCACCGTGGTGATCGTTGGCAAAAACGATCGCAATGCCGACAGCGGCTCACCTTTTGTGCGCCTGATGCACCGGCTGCGTGAGTTCGGCTAATGAGCAGCCCAACCTTTATCCGGCTGAGATTCGCCTTCAAACTCAGCTTCGCGATTGTGTTTGCGCTGTTCGTCGGCTTCCATCTCAATCTGGAAACCCCGCGCTGGTCGGCGATGACCGCCGCCATCGTCGCCGCCGGCCCGGCCTTTGCCGCCGGCGGTGAACCCTTCTCCGGCGCCATCCGCCACCGCGGCTGGCTGCGTATCATCGGCACCTTTATCGGCTGCTTCGTCGGCCTGATCATTATCATCACCACCGCCCGCGCGCCGGTGGTGATGCTGCTGCTGTGCTGCATCTGGGCCGGTTTCTGCACCTGGCTTTCTTCACTCATCAAGGTGGAGAACTCCTATGCCTGGGGGCTGGCCGGATATACCGCGCTGATCATCATCGTGACGGTCGCTACCAGCGAGTCTCATCTGCTGGAAGCGCCGCAGTTCGCCATCGAGCGTTGCAGCGAGATCGTGCTGGGGATCGTCAGCGCCGTGTTGGCGGATCTGCTGTTCTCGCCGCGTTCGATCAAACAGGACATCGATCGGGCGGTGGATCAGCTGCTGGTGGCTCAATACCGCCTGATGCAGATGTGCATCAGCAACGCCGACAAAGAAGACATCGATCGCGCCTGGAGCAATCTGGTCAAGAGCACCACGGCCCTGGACGGCATGCGCAACAACCTGATGATGGAGTCCTCGCGCTGGCAGAAGGTCAATCGACGGGTGAAGGCGCTGCATACACTGTCGCTGACGCTGATCACCCAGGCCTGCGAAACCTATCTGATCTTGTTGAATCACCCGGAGGCACTGAAAGACAGCCTGCGGGAGCAACTGATGGTCCCGGCGGAAACCCCGCAGGAGATCCACAAGCGCATGAAGCTGTTGCGCCAGGTGCTGACCACGCATCGTTCCGAGGAAACGCTGCCGACCATCACCGGCTGGGTCGGCGCGGCGACGCGCTACCTGTTGCTGTCGAAAGGCGTGCACGCCAACTGCAGCATCAGCGCGGTGGAAGAAGGGGTGCTGAGCAACGAAACCGTGGTCAAACCGACCTCGGCGGAAGGGCATCACGCGATGATCAACGGCTTGCGTACCTTTGTGGCGACGGCCTTCGGCAGCCTGCTGTGGCTGTGGACCGGCTGGACGTCCGGCAGCGGTTTTATGGTGATCATCGCGGTGATCACCTCGCTGGCGATGCGCACCCCGGCGCCGCGCATGGTGGCGATGGATTTCGTGCTGGGCATGCTGGCGGCGATCCCGGTCGGTTCCCTGTTCTTCATGGTGATCCTGCCGGCGACCCAGCAGAGCATTTTGCTGCTGTGTCTCAGCCTCGGCCTGCTGGCGTTTTTCATCGGCATCGAGGTTCAGAAGCGGCGGCTCGGTTCGCTGGGGCTGCTGGCGGGGACCATCAACATTCTGGTGCTGAGCAACCCGATGGAGTTCAACGTGACCCAGTTTCTCGATGGGGCGCTGGGCCAGTTCCTCGGCAGCTGCGTTGGGCTGATGGTGCTGCTGCTGATCCGCGATAATTCGCGCGAACGCACCGGCCGCACGTTGCTCAACCAGTTCGTCAGCAGCGCGGTGTCGGCGCTGACCACCAAGGCGGCGCGCCGTCGGCAAAACCACCTGCCTGCGCTGTATCAGCAGCTTAATCAGCTGCTGATGATGTTCCCGAACGACATCGCCAAGTATCGTCTGGCGCTGAACCTGATCATCGCCCACCAGCGCATGCAGCGAGCGGAAATTCCGGCCAGCGAAGAGCTGTCGGCCTTCCACCGCCAGATCCGCAGCACCGCCGATCGGGTGGTCTCCGCCAAGAACGACGTCAAGCGCGCCTATTACTACGATCGCTTGCTGGGTGAGATGAATGAGTACCAGCAGAAGCTGGTGGACAATCAGGCGCCGCTCAGCGTCACCGGGCCCGTGAAACGCCTGGCCGATATGCTGCATCGCTATCGTCACGCCTTGATCGATTGATGCGTTCCCTCCTGTTGCGCCGCGTTGTGCGGCGCCTTCCCTGACTATACTGAAAGCAGTGCCCGATCTGGCGGGCCGTCTCATAAGAGGCGGCCCGTTTTCAGAGAGACTCCGAGTGCCAGAACGGCTGGAAAGTGGCATCATTGTCATGAATGGATGAAACGCTTACCGCCGCGAAAACGTGACGTGCCGGTCATCTTAGTTTCATCCAGGTCGACTATATACCTAACTAGCCTGGGGGAGCTGCGGCGCCTTCGGCGGCATAATTTCAGGGAATGTCATGAACAAGCGGATTCTGTTGGCGATTGTCATCGCCGTGGTCATCGCCGTCTTCAGCGCGCTGCGCGGCAACGAGCACCGTGCGATCGACGGCAATCCGGCGAGGGTGCCGGCACCGGCGGGCCAGCAGCAGAGCATCGACCGGCTCACGCAGCAGCAAACGGTGGTGAGCTACCTGCAGCAGCATCAGCGGCTGCCGGACTATTACGTCACCAAGAAGCAGGCGCGCGAGCAGGGCTGGGATCCGCGTTCAGGCAACCTCTGTGCAGTATTGCCGGGCAAGGCGATTGGCGGCGATCGATTCTCTAACCGTGAAGGGCAACTGCCGAGCGCCGGCGGCCGGGTCTGGCGCGAAGCGGACATCAATTACCAGTGTGGCCGGCGCGGCGCCGATCGCCTGTTGTATTCGAGCGACGGTCTGATCTTCGTCACGCGCGACCATTACAAAAACTTCATTCGTGTGGAGTGAGTTTGATGGCAAAAGTAGAGTTTGATTTTGAGCAGATCCAGGACGTGCCAACCTTCTACCGCGATTTCGCGCACAAGTTTGCGCTGGACGAGGGGTTTGGCGCCAACCTCGACGCGCTGTGGGACGTGGTGACCGGCGATATCGGTCTGCCGGTGGAAATCGAGTTCACCCACCTCAATGCCCGCAGCAAGCGTCGTTTCGGCGCAATCATTCTGCTGTTTGAAGAAGCGGAAGAAGAGCTGGAAGGCAGCCTGCGCTTTAATATCCGCGAAAGCAGCGGCGAACCGGCGCATCACCGGGGATGAAACGGGTTCATCCCGGGATGGCGGCGGCGCTTAGTCAGCCGCTTCGGCCAGCTCGCGCAGGTATTGGAAGATCTGGCGGTAAGCCTTAGGCGGCTTGTTGGCGGCCTTCTCTTTCTGCGCGTTGCGCACCAGTGAACGCAGCTGTTGACGATCGGCTGCTGGATACAGATCCAGGATCGACGGAATGACGTCATCGCCTTCTTCCACCAGGCGGTCGCGCAGCGCTTCCAGCTTATGGAACAGCGAAACCTGCTGGTTGTGGCGGTTTTTCAGCTTGTCGAGCGCGGTCTGAATCGGCTCGATATCGCGGGCGCGCAGCATCTTGCCGATCAGCTGCAGCTGACGGCGACGGCCCTCTTTCTTGATCTTCTGCGCCAGTTCGATGGCGGCGCGCAAATCTTCATCCAACGGAATGCGATCCAGCGCGTTTTTGCCCAGATCGACCATTTCGGCCCCCAGGTCTTTCAGCGCTTCGGCATCACGTTTAATTTCACTTTTACTGACCCAGATAATCTCGTCATCGTCCTCGTTTTCATTCTCCGGGACATCGTCGAGCCAGTCTTCAGGCTGTTTGTTCATGGTAGGCTCCGTTAAAAAGAGGCTAATCCTAACAGGTTGCCGGCTTTATGCGAAATTCAACGCGGTTCCTGTTAGACTCAACGGCAGAGATCTCAGGATTTTTGCGCGCCGCTCCGCGTGCACAACTACGCCGCTCCGGCACTTTTCTCAACGATTTTCTGATTAATTATGGCAGATTGATGAAAGTAGTCACTCAAGTTGCAGAACAGCGCAAGGCGCTGGAACAGGCCGTTTCTCAGGCGCTGGAGCTGGCCCGCGCCGGTTCCGACGCGGCGGAAGTGGCGGTCACCAAATCGACCGGCATCAGCGTCAGCACCCGCTTCGGCGAGGTGGAAAACGTCGAGTTCAACAGCGATGGCGCGCTGGGCATCACCGTGTATCACCGCCAACGCAAAGGCAGCGCCTCTTCCACCGATCTCAGTCCGGACGCCATCGCCCGCACCGTACAGGCGGCGCTGGACATCGCGCGCTACACCTCTGAAGATCCCTGCGCCGGCCCGGCGGAGAAAGATCTGCTGGCGTTCGAGGCGCCGGATCTCGATCTGTTCCACCCGACCGAGCTGGACGCCGAGCGCGGCATCGAGCTGGCGGCGCGCGCCGAGCAGGCTTCGCTGGCGGCGGACAAACGCATTACCAATACCGAAGGCGGCAGCTTCAACAGCCACTACGGCATCAAGGTGTTCGGCAACAGCCACGGCATGCTGCAAAGCTACTGTTCCAGCCGCCACTCGCTGTCCAGCTGCGTCATTGCGGAGCAGGACGGCGATATGGAGCGGGATTACGCTTACACCATCGGCCGTGCGATGGGCGATCTGCACAGCCCCGAGTGGGTGGGGCAGGAGTGCGCTCGCCGCACGCTGGCGCGTCTCGCGCCGCGTAAGCTGTCGACCATGAAGGCGCCGGTGCTGTTCGCCTCCGAAGTGGCCACCGGGCTTTTCGGCCATCTGGTGGGCGCCATCAGTGGCAGCAGCGTCTACCGTAAATCCACTTTCCTGCTGGACTCGCTCGGCAAACAGATCCTGCCGGAATGGTTGACCGTCGAGGAGCATCCGCACCTGCTGAAAGGGCTGGCGTCAACGCCGTTCGACAGCGAGGGCGTGCGCACCCAGCGGCGCGATATCATCAAGGACGGCGTGCTGCAGACCTGGTTGATGACCAGCTACTCGGCGCGCAAGCTGGGCCTGCACAGCACCGGCCATGCCGGCGGCATCCATAACTGGCGCATTGCCGGGCAGGGCGCGGACTTCGCCGGCATGTTGAAACAGCTTGGCACCGGCCTGGTGGTCACCGAGTTGATGGGCCAGGGCGTCAGCGGCGTCACCGGCGATTACTCGCGCGGCGCCGCCGGTTTCTGGGTGGAAAATGGCGAGATCCAGTACCCGGTTAGCGAGATCACCATTGCCGGCAACCTGAAAGACATGCTGCGCAACATCGTCAGCGTCGGCAGCGATATCGAAACCCGCAGCAATATCCAGTGCGGTTCGGTGCTGCTGCCGGAAATGAAGATCGCCGGTCAGTGATCCTCTGCGCGGCCGGCGCCCGCCGGTCGCGCGTTATCCCGTCTCAACCTTGCTTACAAATCTCCGGTTTCGGTTTTGCCCGGCCTTGCCTATGGTAACGGTGGGTTAATTAAAACAATAACTGGAAGGTGAGCAAACATGCAGAATACCCTGAAAGCGCTGGCGGCGTTGACGCTGCTGGCAGCCAGTTCGCTGGCGGTCGCCGCCGATCTGGGCGACGATATGGACACCCTGGCGGAAAACTATAAAACGGTGCTGAATACCGATTCCGCCGCTACCCTCACACAGAGCCTGCAAAACATGCGCGCCGCCGCGCAGGATGCCAAACAGGGCACTCCGCCGAAGCTGGAAGACAAAGCCGCCGACAGCCCGGAGATGAAAGATTTCCGCAGCGGGTTGGATACCCTGATCGGCCAGATCGATCAGGCGCTGGCCCTGGCCAATCAGGGCAAAGTCGCCGAAGCGAAGCAGCTGGCGCAGGGCTTCAAGCAAACCCGCGACGCCAACCACAAGAAATTCCGCTAATCCGTCAACCGTCGCGCCCGTCTTCCGTCAAATAGGAGGAGGGCGCCTGCCCGAGCACGCGGCGAAACATGGTTGAAAACGCCGCGCTGCTGTCATATCCCATTTCCATCGCCACCTGCGTTACGCTGCGCCCTTCGGCCAGCAGCGCCAACGCCAGTACCACGCAGGCGCGCTGGCGCCATTGCGAAAACGGCAGGCCGGTCTGCGCGCGAAAGAAGCGGCTGAAGGTGCGAATGCTCATGTACAGACGAGGCGCCCACCGCTGCGCGGAGTCGTGGGCGTCGGGGTGCTGCAAAAAGGCGCGGCACAGCTCGCCTAACCGAGGATCGGCGGGTAGCGGGATGTGCAACGGCAAGGGCTGCAGCCTGGCCAGCTCATGCAGCAGCAGTGTTGCCAGCGCTCCGTCGCGCCCCTCTTGTTCATACTCCAGTGGCATATCCACCGCCGCCATCAACAGCTGGCGCATCAGCGGAGTGACGCTGACCACCTGGCATACCTGCGGCCGTTCGGCGGGCAACGCGCCGGGTTCGAGGTACAGGCTGCGGGTGGTGACGCCGACCATCCTCACCGCGTGCGGCATCTGCGGCGGCAGCCATACCGCGTGCTGCGGCGGGACGACCCAATTGCCTTGCTGCGTGAAAACGTGCATGACGCCGGTGGCGCCGTACAGCAACTGCGCGCGCCGGTGGCTGTGCATCGGCAGCAGGTGTCCCGGCGGATAATCGGTGCCGATGGCGATCACCGCGCGCGTTACCTGGTCGATGTCATCAATGCGGACGTTGCGCATGTGTTTCCTTTGGCGGGCAGATTGGCCGAAACGCAATGATAGTTGGCCTTTCATATAAAGCAAGCCAGCGGCCGCCGCCCTACTATCGGGGCAGAAAAATAATGCTTGTTCGCGGTGCCGTTATTTTATCGGCCATAAAGCCCGTGCAAGATTTCACACCGGGGTGGGACGAAGGTTTTCGTTCTCGCAATACAAGAAGTTAATAAGGAATAAAGCGTCATTTTATTCCAACACCTGAAGCAATAGTTCTTAGCGCAGTTCAATGACTATAAGGTGATATTTCATGTATAAGTTCGGTGTGGTTGGCGGCGGAGCCGCCGGGATCGCTTTTGCGTATAACTTTATAAAAAATAAGTCGGTTAATCATTGCAAAAGGCCGCTTTCCCTGACGGTGTTCGACAAGCAGGGCTTCAAGGGCGGAATGGCATACAGCAGCGATTTTGACAGCCATATATTAAATATGACGCCGGAAAATATGTCGGCGGATATTTTCGACGACACGCACTTCGTTGATTGGATCGCCATGCATTTCCCGCAGTTTTGCCAGGATCGTTATCCGCCGCGCTGGCTGTATCGGGAATATCTCGATTTTATTCGCGACATGACGATTTATATGGCGGCGGACAGTAACGTCGCGCTGAATTTCGTGACCGCCGAAGTAAATGCCATCGCGCCGCTCGAAGCCGGCTACCGGCTGACCACCACCTGTGGCAGCGCCGAACAGATGAATGCGCTGGTGCTGTGTTCGGGGCACAACCCGCCGGAATGTCTCTATCCGGTGGATGGCGTGATCGCTTATCAGGCCCACCAGGATCTGCCGCCGATCAACCCTTATTCGAGCATTGGCGTGATCGGCTGCAGCCTGACGGCGATTGACGCCATCGTTGAGCTGATGGAGCGCCTGGGGGCGACCGACATCTGTGCCCTGTCGCGTTCGGGCCTGTTCCCCAGCGTGCAGCCGGCGCTGATGCGTCCGCCGCCGGAAGCGTTTGTTGAGGCGCTGCGGCGCTTTGTCGCCGGCCGCGATTTTATTGACGCGCATCAGCTGGTACATGCGATCAATGCCGCGCTGGCGCGCCACTATCCGGGGCCGGAGCGGCTGACGGTGCTCTCGGCGCTGGGGGAAAGGCGCGATTGCTATCGCGATCTGGCAGACAGTCTCGATCGCGCGCGTTTTGCCCGGGAGCATATCTGCAGCTATCTGGCGGCGATCCACCCGGCGGTGTGCGCCGCCTGGGTCAAGATGGATGCCAACAACCGGCAGGTCTTCATGCGCTTTTACAACTCCTCCTGGATGCGCAATCGACATGCCATGCCGCTAAAGAACGCCAGCAAGATCGTGGCGGCGCTGGAGAGCCAACGTTTGCGTGCCTGCGGCGGCCTGGTGGATATCAGTAAGGGGGCGGACGGGTTTATCCTTCGTTGCCATGAGACGCGGGTGCATGCGCAGTATCTGTTCAACTGCACCACGCCTTCTTATCAACTGCCGCCCAACCGCCTGAGCCATCAGCTGCTGCAAGACGGGCTGGTGCAAGAGAACCTGTTCGGCGGCGTGAAGTGCAACCCGCACACGCTGAAAATCGCCGACCGACGCGGCCGTGAGCAGCATCTCTACTCGCTTGGCGCGCCCGCCAAGGGCGATCTGTTTTACACCTCGGCGATGGAATCCATCACGCGGGATATCAGCAAGATCGTGTTCAACAACCCTATTTTCAATGCAAAGAAGGCTGAAGTATGAAAAACGTAGCGCTCTTTGTCGGCAACGACATTTTCTCCTGGCTGGTGTGTCAGGATTTGATCGCCGCCCTGAGGGACGAGTGTACTTTTACGGTGTATTTTCCCCTGGCGAAAAGCGCCGGGCGCACGCAGGAGCCGGCGGTTCGCCGCCTGGGGCTGTATGAGCGCGAGGTGCTGAATGATTTCGTGTTCCCGTTCGTTGGCCGCAACGCCGCCGCCTGTGAGGGCGCCTATCAGCCGCCGGCTCTGTTCCTGGCCGCCGCCGGGGTCAAAGCGCATCGCGTTCTCGACATCAATGACGCCGCGTTTATCAGCAGCCTGGGCCATATGGACGGGGTGATCTCTTTACGCTGTTATCAGAAATTTTCCGCCGACTATGTGCGCGCCTTCAGCCGACACGGCAAGCTGCTGTGGAACCTGCATCCGGGAGATTTGCCACGCTATCGCGGGGTGATGACGCTGTTCCGCGCGATGATGAACGGTGACAGGGACTGTGCGGTAACGCTGCATGAAATGGATGAGCACTGGGACGCCGGCCCGGTGATCGCCCGTCTGCCCGCCGAGCTGCGCCACGATCTGTCGTTCCTGGAAAACATGATGTTGCTGGGCGTACAAAGCGGCACCTTTTTGGCGCGCCAGCTGATGCGGGCGGAGCACAGCGAAGCGATAACGGCGGAAAAGCAGGGCGATTCGCGCTACTGGGGTTTCCCGGATGCGCAGACGCTGGCGCAGGCGGAACAGGCGGGCATTGAGCTGGTGGACCATGACGCCGTGCGTGAGCAGTATCTGGGGCTGTTCGTCGGCGATCGCTTCCACCCGCTGGCGGGGCAGTTCTGCGCCGGGTTCGACGACTTCGTGCGGGCGCACGGCCATGATTGAAACGTTGATTGTACTGGGGGCCGGTTTTCTGACCGGCATCACCACCATTCTGTTCGGCTTCGGCGGCGGCTTTGTAGTGGTGCCTTTCGTCTATCACTTGATCTCTGTGTCGGGCGAGCAGCCCGGCCAGGCGATGCATATCGCGGTGGCAACCTCGACGGCGGTGATGATCCTCAACGCGAGTTACGCGACGCTGACCAACTGGCGCAGCGGCAACCTGCTGCGCGAAACCATCGTGCCGCTGATCTTTTTCATCGGCATCGGCGCTGCGCTGGGCGCGTTCGCCTCCTCACTGCTGGCGGACGGCGTGATCCGCGGGCTGTTTGTGGTCTATATGGCGGTGACCATCGCCGACTGTCTGTTCCGCCGAGGTTTTCTGGTCAAACCGGCGCGCGCCGACCTGTCCCCCGCCACGTTGTGGGGCGGCGGCCCGCTGATAGGCGGTATCGCCACGCTGCTGGGGGTGGGCGGCAGCGTCATGACGGTGCCGCTGCTGCGCCGCCACGGCTACGACATGAAATATTGCGTCAGCGCCGCCAACCCGCTGTCGATCCCGGTGGCGGTGATCGGGGCGCTGATGTATATCGTGTTGGGGTGGCACGAGATGAGCGGGCCGCAGTATCTGGGCTACGTCAATCTGAACATTCTGGGGCTGCTGGTGGTGGCGGGGATTGCGGGGATCGTGTTTGCCAGGCGCTGTTTGCCGAAGGTGAGCGATGCGCTGCATGCCAAAATCTACGTGCTGCTGCTGATCGCCGTGCTGATCGCTATCTGCCTCTGAGACAGAAAGGGCGGCCGGATGCCGCCCTGAAAACCGCTTAACGGTGGTATTCGCCCGCCGCTTCCGGCTGGTACAACAACTCCAGCACTTCAATCCGCGCTTCTTCACCGTTCGGCAATTGCCAGGAGATCTGCTTGCCGACGTGCATGCCAAGCAGCGCTGCGCCCAGCGGCGCCATCACCGACAGCTGATCGTGGCTGTCTTTCAGCGATGCCGGGTAAACCAGCGTGCGCACGTGCTCTTCATCGGTGTGCAGATCGCGAAAACGCACGCGGCTGTTCATGGTCACCACGTTGGCCGGCATTTTCTCCGGCGGCAGGATTTCCGCGCGATCCAATTCGTCGTTCAGCGCGGCGGCGACGTCGGTATTGGCAAAGGCCGGTTGTTCCAATAGCGCATCCAGGCGTTCCGCATCCAGCTCATTAATAGTAATGATGGGTTTGGTCATTCCACTCTCCAGTCAAATCAAAGGGCGCCAGTCTGTGCGCCCATAAATTCGGAAAAACAACACAAAGCAACACCCCCGCGCCAGAGGAGCGGGGGTGTGGGTAATGTCGATTTGTCCCATTGATAGTAGGCGGTTGGGGCGAGAAAAGAAAGAGATCCCGATCACGAAGGCTTTTATCGTCAATCGAGGCAAAAAAAACCGTTAGCCGGGTTATGTAATTGTTATCTCATTCACTTTTTCGCCGCAGCGCCGTTTTGCGAAATGGATCCCCGCGCGTCATTCAATTTCCACTTCGAACTGGAAAAAACCGGTCTACACAGAAAATCTTGTCGGGGGTAGGGTAAAGACATCACAGAAAGCGGGTTATTCAGGTGATGCGCTTTACGGTTTACTGATTAATGTGGGATCTAGGGGTACTGAAAAGTGAATGATGGATCTGCTTCGATAAAAGAAATTGAACAATCCGATGTCAGCGAAGCCGGTGAGATCACCGCTCGGGTGCTGGCGGATATTACCGCGATGCTGAATGCTGAGAATATTTATACCAATGCGGTGCAGCAACAGATGCTGGAATCGCATATTCGCGCCATGGTGCTGCGTTCAATAACCGGTGAGCCGTTGCCGGAGGTGGATAAATCGCTTTTCGACGAAATTTCCGCCGAGTCCATGCAAATGGCGGAACGCGTGGTGAATCAGTTTGGCACATTGCCTATCGAAGAAGCCTATTTGCTGTCCGTGCACTTCGAAGTGGCGAAAGATAATAACGCATAGCGGTTAACGCATCGATTTCAATCAGGAGAATATACCATGGGTCAAATTACCGTAGTGATCGGCGATCGTTTGGGCAAAGGGCAAAAAGTCGGCCAGGGCGTTGAAAACGCAGGCGGAAAAGCGGTGGTCATCCCCGGCGTGGCGGCGGATATGAAGCTGGGCGACGTCATGAAAGCGGAAAACGCGCAGCTGGGCATCTCTTTTTGCGGCAGCGGCGGCGCAGGCGCGATTACCGCGCAAACCAAATACGGCTACAAGGCCAAATACGGCATGCGTTCGGTGGAAGAGGGCGTGACGGCAATTAACGAAGGCTGCAACGTGCTGGGTTTCGGCTTTATGGATAAAGAAGAGCTGGGCCAGAAACTGGTGGAAGCCTACGTCAAAAAACATGGCAACCCATAATGAAAGAGCAATATACCACATCGGTAAAGGTGGAGGGTAAAGGCGACAGCAAAGCGAAAGCTTTTGCTTCCGCCTTGGCTAATGTGCAGGGCGCGGTATTAAAGTCCACCAACAATATTCTGCTGCGCATCGAGCCGCAGGACGTCAGCGTAGTGAAAGCGGAAGAGAAAATAACTAAAGAGAAATTTCTTTTCTTCTTTTTGCCGCGTGAAAGAAAGAGCTATGCCGTTTCTCTGGAAATAACCGTGAACGTAACCATTATCAATACCGAGAAGGTTGTCTTCGTCACGAAATAAAAACGTTAGCATAAATGAAAGGGTATACTGATGTTTTTAATCATCTTATTTAAATCGATTATTATCGGTGGGCTGGTGGGGGTCGGCGTAGGGGCCGGCGCCGCACGCATGTTCCACGCGCCGACAACACAGGGCATGGGAGCGTTTCGCACCCTGGGCGAGCTGAACTCCTGCGAGGGCGATCCGGCTTCCCACTTCTCATTCGGTCTGGGCTTCTTCTTCAACGCCTGGGCGTCTTCCGTGGCGGCGGGCTCCTTCACGCAGGACGTCGATCACCGCATCATCCCGCACTGGGGCGCGGCGGCCCTGATGGTCAAGAACCGCAATCTGGCGCAAACGCTGCACGATCCGAAAAAAATGGCCATCGCCTGCGGCATCATCGGCATGCTGGTGGTGGCCTTCCTCAATACCACCGCTTCCGCCGTGCCTGCCGCGCTGCAGGTTACCGCCATCAAGGTGCTGGTGCCGGCGGCCAACCTGCTGGTGAACACCGTGATGCCGGTGATCTTCTGGCTGGCGGCGATCGACGCCGGGCGCCGTTCCGGCTTCTGGGGCACCATTTTCGGCGGCCTGGCGCAGCTGATCATGGGCAACGCCGTACCGGGCCTGGTGCTGGGCATTCTGATCGGCAAAGGCGTGGAAGAGAGCGGCTGGAACAAAATCACCAAGATCATGATGGCGGTGATCGTGCTGCTGTTCGTGCTGAGCGGCTTCTTCCGCGGCTTCGACATGAAAGTTCTCGAGTCCTTCAGCCTCGGCGTGCCGGGTTGGCTGGACGCCATTCACAACACCCTGAGCGGTAAATAAGGAGCGGGATGATGGAAGAGCAAACCCAAAAAGGCTTCTGGTACGCCGACTGGTCATTCCCGATTTTTGTTGGCCTGCTGTCCTCCGGCGTGTTCGCCGGGACGCACATGTACTACCTGTACGGCATCGGCGCCTTTAACGAAGTGGCCTTCGTCTCCATGCTGCGGGCGGGGATGGATACCGGCGTGTACGGCGCGGTGGCGGCGTTCGGCGCCAGCTTCCTGTTCGCGCGCATCATCGAAGGTTCGCTGGTGGGCATCCTCGACATCGGCGGCGCGATCCAGACCGGCGTCGGGCTGGGCGTGCCGGCGCTGCTTTTGGGGGCCGGCATCGTGTTCCCGGTCGCCAACTTCGCCGCTTCGCTGGCCACCGGTCTGATCATCGGCCTGGCGATCGGTTACGTGATCATTCTGGCGCGCAAATTCACCATCAATCAGAGCAACTCCACCTACGGGGCGGACGTGATGATGGGGGCGGGCAACTCGTCGGGCCGCTTCCTCGGGCCGTTGATCATCCTGTCGGCGATGACTGCCTCGATCCCGATCGGCATCGGTTCGCTGCTCGGCGCGCTGCTGTTCTATATCTGGGGTAAACCGATCACCGGCGGAGCGATCCTCGGCGCGATGATCCTGGGGGCGATCTTCCCGGTAGCCATTTCTTAAGAGGCCTGCGCCAGGCGCCGCCCGATACGGCGGCACCCGGGCTAACAGGAGCAATGCGGTATGTATGACTTAGTAATCAGAGGCGCCAGACTGGCGGACGACACGCTGATCGATCTGGCGGTGAAAGACGGCAAAATAGTCTCGGTGGGGCGGTTGGCGGCGGACGTCAGCGCCGTTCGCCAGCTGGATTTGGCGGGCAACTGCCGCCTGAGCGCCGGTTGGATCGACGCGCACGTGCATTGCTATCCCGAATCGCCGATTTACCATGACGAGCCGGATCGGGTCGGCGTCGCCAGCGGCGTCACCAGCGTGGTCGATGCCGGTAGCACCGGCGCCGACGATATCGACGCCTTTTATCAGCTGACGCGCAGCGCCAAAACCAACGTTTTCGCCTTCCTCAATATCTCGCGCATCGGCCTGCTGCGGCAGAACGAGCTGGCGGAGATGACGGACATCGACAAGCGCGAGGCCGGCCAGGCCATCGCCAACCACCCCGGCTTTGTCATCGGCATCAAGGCGCGCATGAGCAGCAGCGTGGTGGGCAAGAACGGCACTCGCCCGCTGGTGTTGGCCAAAGAGATCCAGCAGGAAAACCGCCAGCTGCCGTTGATGGTGCATATCGGCAATAACCCGCCGGATCTGGATGAGATCGCCGATCTGCTGACCCGCGGCGACATCATCACCCACTGCTACAACGGCAAACCGAACCGCATTCTGACGCCGGCGGGCACGCTGCGCGAGTCTATCCAGCGCGCGCTGCGGCGCGGCGTATTGCTCGACGTAGGGCACGGCACCGCCAGCTTCAGCTTCGAGGTGGCGCGCCAGGCGATCAAATTGGGCATTTTGCCGCACACCATCAGCTCCGATATTTACTGCCGCAACCGCATGAACGGACCGGTGCACAGCCTGGCGACGGTGATGTCCAAATTCTTCAGCGTCGGCCTGACGCTGCCGCAGGTGATCGCCTGCGTGACGGAGAACGCCGCGTCGGCGCTGCAGCTGAGCGGCAAAGGGCGGCTGGAGCCGGGCTATGACGCCGATTTCACGCTGTTTGAACTGCGCCGCGAACCGCAGGTGTTCGCCGACGCCGAAGGGCAAACCGCCGAGGGCGAACAGCTGTTGGTGCCGCTGGCCGCCGTGGTGGCCGGGGAAATCCTATTAACCGAACAAGGGGAGGCAAGCCATGTCTTCGATTTATGAAAAATACGGTTTGAAGCAGGTGATCAACACCTCCGGCCGCATGACCATTCTCGGCGTTTCTACGCCGCGCCAGGACGTGATCGACGCCGTTGATTACGGCCTGAACCACTATTTCGAAATCAAGGATCTGGTCAACAAGACCGGCGCCTATATCGCCGATCTGCTCAACGTGGAGGATGCGGTGATCGTCTCCTGCGCCTCTGCGGGCATCGCCCAGTCGGTGGCGGCGGTGATCGTTAAAGATAACGCCAATCTGCTGGTGAACCTGCATTCGGCGCCGGTGACCGTGCCGCGCGAGATCGTGCTGCCGCGCGGTCACAACGTCAACTTCGGCGCGCCGGTGGACACCATGGTGGCGCTGGGCGGCGGCAAGGTGGTGGAGGCGGGGTACGCCAACGAATGTTCGCCGGAGCAGATTGAAGCCTGCATCACGCCGCAGACTGCGGCGATCCTGTACGTCAAATCGCACCACTGCGTGCAGAAAAGCATTTTGTCCGTCGAACAGGCGGCGGTGGTGGCGCGCAAGCATAACCTGCCGCTGATCGTCGACGCCGCGGCGGAAGAAGATCTGATGTGTTACTACCAGATGGGGGCCGATCTGGTGATCTACAGCGGCGCCAAAGCCATCGAGGGGCCGACCAGCGGTCTGGTTGTCGGCAAGAAACAGTACGTCGAGTGGGTGAAGTTGCAATCCGGCGGCATCGGCCGGGCGATGAAGGTCGGTAAAGAGGGCATCCTCGGCCTGACGCAGGCGATTGAAAGCTATCTGACGCTTGAGAAAACCACCGGGCAACAGATGGTGGAGCGGATGACGCCATTCCTCAACAGCCTCAACACCCTGACCGGCGTCAGCGCCAAGACCGTCTGGGACAGCGCCGGCCGCGATATCGCCCGCGCCGAGATCGCCTTTGACGAAGCGGTGCTGGGGCGTTCGACCTATGACATCGTCCAGGCGTTGAAAACCGGCGATATCGCCATTTACTTCCGCGGCTATAAGGCCAACGAGGGCAAGATTGAGGTCGACGTGCGCAGCGTCGACGAGCAACAGCTGATGACCGTCTTTAGCTGTATCAAAAACCTGTTTACGGAGAAACAAGCATGAAGCTGCAGCCTAACTACTATCGCGACCGCGTCTGCCTGAACGTGCTCGCCGGCTCCAAAGCCAACGCGCAGGACATCTACGCCGCGGCGGAAGGCCATGTGCTGGTGGGCGTGCTCTCCAAGAACTACCCGGACGTCGACAGCGCGGTGACCGACATGCTGCGCTATGCGCGCCTGATCGAAAACGCGCTGTCGGTCGGCCTGGGCGCCGGCGATCCGAAGCAGTCGGCGATGGTCAGCCTGATCGCTCAGCAGGTGCAGCCGCAGCACGTTAACCAGGTGTTTACCGGCGTCGGCGCTAGCCGCGCGCTGCTGGGCCAGAACGACAGCGTGGTCAACGGCCTGGTGTCGCCGACCGGCCGCGTCGGTTGGGTGAAGATTTCTACCGGCCCATTGAGCGCCGCGGCGCCGGACGGCATCGTGCTGGTGGAAACCGCCATCGCCTTGCTGAAGGACATGGGCGGCAGCTCCATCAAGTATTTCCCGATGGGCGGCCTGAAGTGCAAGGACGAATACCAGTACGTCGCCAAGGCCTGCGCCGAGCATGACTTTATGCTGGAGCCGACCGGCGGCATCGATCTGGAGAACTTTGAGCCGATCGTCGAGATCGCGCTGGCGGCCGGCGTGAAACGCGTGATCCCGCATATCTACAGCTCGATCATCGACGCCGCCAGCGGCGACACGCGTCCGCAGGACGTGAAAACCCTGCTGGCGATGACCAAAAAGCTGGTGGGCTGAACGCACAATGGGATGAGGTAAACGCTGGGAGGCGAAGGTTTTCCCGTGGCGCGGCATGCCGCGCCGTTACCTATAGCCTATAGCTTTCAAGTTGCAGCTAGGCGGCAAGCGCAGGAGCCCCAGGAGCTTACTTAAGTAAGTGACTGGGGTGAGTGTGGGCAGCCAACAACGCTGCGGCTTGAAAGATGACGGGTATATACTGAGGACTACTATGCGAAACTGGCAGGCTCCAACCCGACGCACCGCGTTGTTCCTGGCGCTGCTGGCCGTGACCGGCCCGGCGCTGCATGCTGAGGATGCAATGAATTCCACGTCATCTCATTTCGCCTATATTGGCACCTACAATCCCAACGGCGAAGGCGTTTACCGGGTGCAGGTCGATCCGGCCAGCGGCGCGCTGAGCCACGCCACGCTGGTCAGCAACGTGCCGAATCCGGCGCAGCTGACGCTGGGCGTCGGCGGCAAAACGCTGTATGTCGCCAGCGAAGTGGACGATTTCAACGGCGGTAAGCACGGCGGCATCACCGCCTACCGGGTCAATCCGGCCGACGGCGGCCTGACGCAGCTCAACCAGGTGGATTCGCAGGGGGCGGGGCCGGTGTATCTCTCATCGACGCCGGACGGGCGGCATCTGCTGGTGGCGAACTACGTCAGCGGCAGCGTGGCGGCTTTCCCGATCGAAGCGGACGGCCGCCTGGGCACCGCCAGCTCGGTGCAGCAACAACAGGGCCCGGCGGGCGCTGCCAAACCGGCGGCGGCGGTGAACGGCAGCTTCGCCATCAGCGATCACAACGGCCCGCATGCCCATATGATCGCCAGCGATCCAAGCGGCAAGTTTGTGTTCTCTACCGATCTGGGATTGGATCGTATCTACCAATGGCGCTTTGACGCCGCGAGCGGCCGGCTGACGCCGAACGATCCACCGTGGATCGCTGCCTCGTCCGCCGGCGCCGGCCCGCGTCACTTTGTGTTTCATCCGGATGGCGACACCGTGCTGCTGGTGAACGAAGAGGCTTCGACGTTGACCAGCTACCGTTTTGATCGCCAAAAAGGTACTCTGAAACAACTGCATGCAGTTTCCGCGCTGCCCGCCGACTATCAGGGTACCAGCTTCGCTTCGGGGCTGGCGCTCAGCAAGAACGGCGACACGTTGTACGTCGCCAACCGGCTGCATAACAGCATTGCCCAGTTCAGCGTGGGCGCCGGCGGCAAGTTGAAACCGGTGGCGGAAACCTGGACCCGCGGCGATTACCCGCGTTCGCTGACGCTGAGCTTGGATGGCCGCTATCTGTATGCGTTGAACCAGCGCAGCGATAACGTCACTCGCTTCAGCGTCAACCCGACGGACGGCAAGCTCAGCTTTGTGGGCGGCTATCTGCCGATCGGCAGCCCCTCGCAAATGGCGTTTCTGCCGCCGGCGAAGTAACCCGTGGCCCGCCCGGTTCGCCGGGTGGGCCGCCTGATTGACGGATACAGAATGGTGCGATTTCCTTACCCGCGTTTGGCTTACTTGTTCGATGCTTTGCAAACCGAGACTTTGCCGCAGGATGAGCTGGCGAAGCGTTTCGCCGTGTCCACCCGCACGGTGCGGGCGGATATCACCGCGCTGAACGAGATCCTGGACAAGTACGGCGCGCGTTTCGTGCATAGCCGTGGGGCCGGCTATCGCCTGCAGGTCGATAACGCCGCGCTGTTCAGCGCCCTGCAGCATCAGGAGCGCCGCAAGCATGCTACCCCGCGCAGCGCGCAAGAGCGGGTGCATTATCTGCTGGTGCGTTTTTTGACCTCAGCCTTCTCCCTTAAACTGGAAGATCTGGCCGACGAATGGTTCGTCAGCCGCGGTACGTTGCAAAACGACATGGCTGAGGTGAGGGAACGTCTGGCGCACTATCAATTGACGATCGAAACCAAACCGCGCTACGGCATGAAGCTGTTCGGCGCCGAGATGGCGATCCGCGCCTGCCTCACCGATCTGCTGTTCCAGCTGCAGCTGGCCGATGCCGAGAACCCGCTGCTCAACAACGAGATCCTGCTGCAGCCGCAGGTAGCGGCGTTCGCCGGATTGCTGCATCCGCTGTTGTCGCAATATGCCATTCGCCTGACCGATGAGGGCGAACAGTACCTGATTTTCTACTGCGCGGTGGCGCTGCGGCGCATCAACGACGGCTATCCGCTGCCGGACTTCGAGGTGGAGGACGGCGACGACGCGGTGCGCCAGGTGTCGACCCGCCTGGCGGCGGAGCTGCGTGCGGCCTCCGGCAAAGAGATCTCGATGGCCGAAGAGGCCTATCTGCGGGTCAACATCGCCGCGCGCCGCGTGCAGGACGTGCAACCGACCGAGATCAATGCCGACGATGAAGAAGCGTTGGTGGACTACATCCTGTCCTACATCAACGCACACTATAACTACAACCTGCAGGGCGACGAGCAGCTGCGGGCCGACCTGCTCACCCATATCAAGACCATGATTACGCGGGTGAAATACCAGATCAATATCCCCAATCCGCTGTTGGCCAATATCAAGCAGCACTATCCGATGGCTTACGACGTGACGCTGGCGGCGGTCTCCAGCTGGGGCAAATACACCCCCTATACCCTGAGTGAGAACGAGATAGGCTATCTGGTGTTACATATTGGCGTGGGGCTGGAGCGGCATTACAACATCGGTTATGAACGCCACCCGCAGGTGATGCTGGTGTGCGATACCGGCAACTCAACGGTGCGGATGATCCAGGCGCAGATTGCGCGCAAGTACCCGCAGCTGGTGATGACGCGCATCGTCTCGCTGCGCGATTACGAGATGCTTGCGCGCATCGACGAAGACTTCGTGATTTCCAACGCCCGCATCGGCGAAAAGAACAAGCCGGTGGTGGTAATGTCGCCGTTCCCGACCGATTATCAGCTGGAGCAACTGGGCAAGCTGGTGCTGGTGGATCGCACCAAACCGTACATGCTGGAGAAGTTTTTCGACGCCGAGCATTTCATGGTGCTCAACGAGCCGCTGACGCAGGCGGAGCTGTTCAGCCGGGTGTGCGGCCAGCTGGAGCAGGAAGGGTACGTCGGCGCGGACTTTTATCCGTCGCTGGTCGAACGTGAGGCGATCGTCTCCACGCTGCTGGGTGAAGGCATCGCGCTGCCGCACTCGCTGGGGCTGCTGGCGAAAAAGACCGTGGTAGTGACGCTGCTGGCGCCGCAGGGGGTCGCCTGGGGGGAAGGTGAGATCGCGCACGTGATTTTCCTGCTGGCGATCAGCAAGAGCGACTATGAAGAGGCGATGGCGATCTACGAGCTGTTCGTCACCTTCGTGCGTGAACGCTCAATGAGCCGCCTGCTGGGCAGCGACAGCTTCGACAGCTTCAAAGCGGTGGCGCTGGACTGCCTGAGCCGGAGTTGAGGGGCTAATCCGCTTCCGGCAGGAACAGGGCCGGGGGCAGATTGAAACGTTTGGCCAGCGCCATAATGTGCGGAATGGTCAGCGATCTTTTGCCGTTCAGGATTTGGTTAACCAACGACTTTTTACCGATCTCATGTTCAAAATCACTTTGGCTGAGTTGGTGCTGTTCCATCAATACGCGAAGCGCGGCCACCCCCTGCGGGAGTTGGGCGATACGCTGGTTGAATGCAGTAAATTCGGCACTGTTGTCTTCATATTCGGCGATTTTTTTTGCCAACATGTCAATCAGCGGATGGTGTTCATCGTTTTCCAGCAGATATTCCACCAATTCGAGCGCTTCTCGGTAGTCTTGCTGAGCGTGGCTGCCCTGCAATAAGGGTACGGCGCGCAGTAGCGCATCGGCCGCCTTAATGGCATCTGTAATCATGACGAACTCCTTCGATAGTGCTGCATCAGCTTGTCGTATTCGGCGTGGCTAACGATATGCTTTATGAAGACTTTCTGTGTCTCGAAGCTGGCAAAGAACAAGATCCGTAGGTGGTTGCCGCCGACGTCAATGACCCACCATTTCTCTTTGTATTTCATACGATCGAGCGAAGGAAAAAGCGCTTTTAACTCGTCCGGCGTGCGGAACTCGCCCCGTCGCAACGCTTTATAAATGGCCTCGAGAGCAGTGGCTTCATTGGGATATTGCTTCGTTGCGTTATTGAACGGTTCCCTGGAAATGATATGCATCGTTCCTTCGATTCCTACCCGGTGAACATTATAGCGACTGTCGGTGAAGTTCACAAATTGTAAACTTTTCGTTGTCCCGCCAGCAAAGCGTGGGGAAACTCCCGCCAGTTGTCTGTTTTTGCGTTACACACTATTGCGATTACCGCGGTGGGGGTAAATCCATGACGTGAATTTACAGGCGGTTACGGCTGATTCTGGAAGCGGATTCGCAAAGTGAGAAACGGGAGGGCTACGTTATGGGTGGGGCGGAGGCAACACATGCGCCGAGGCGACGCATGGGGAGAGTCTCAGCGACTAATCTTCATCAAACCCGGAGTTGAACAGCTCGACCACCGCCGTCAGCGCGTTGACTTCGTCGGGGCCGGTCGCTTCGACTTCGATATGCCGGCCCTGGGCGGAGTCCAGCATCAGCAGTGCGATGACGCTGCTGGCTTCAGCCTCGGTGCCGCTTTCGTTGCGCAGCATCACTTCGGCGTCGAAGCTTTGCACCAACTCGAACAGTTTCATCGCCGGGCGTGCGTGCATGCCCAGCTTGTTTTTGATTTCAACCGTCTGTTTGACCGTCATTGTTTACGCTTTTCCAGCGTGCGGTGGCGCGACTGCACGTTCTTGCCGCGCGAGCGAAAGTAATCGGCCAGCTGTTCCGCCACGTACACCGAGCGGTGTTTACCGCCGGTACAGCCGATGGCGACCGTCAGGTAGCTGCGGTTGTTGGTTTCCAGCATCGGCAGCCATTGTTCCAGGTAGCTGCGGGTCTGGTAGATGAAGTTGTGCACTTCGGTATGGCGATCGAGGAACGACGCCACCGGCTTGTCCAGACCGGTCATCGGCCGCAGCTTCGGATCCCAGTGCGGGTTCGGCAGGAAGCGCACGTCGAACACGTAGTCGGCGTCGATCGGAATACCGTGCTTGAAGCCGAAGGATTCGAACACCATCGTCAGTTCGCGCTCGCGCTTGCCGAGCAGGCGGGTGCGCAGCATTTCGGCCAGTTCGTGCACCGACATTTCCGAGGTGTCGATAATCAGGTCGGCCCGGGAGCGCAGCGGTTCGAGGAGATCGCTCTCTTCGTCAATGGCGCTTTCTAGCGACAGGTTTTTGCTGGAGAGCGGGTGCAGGCGGCGGGTGTCGCTGTAACGGCGGATCAGCGTGTTGCGATCGGCGTCGAGAAACAGCAGCTGCGGCGAGAAGCTGTCCGGCAGTTGAGTCATCGCGTATTCGAACACTTCCGGCGATTCCGGCATGTTGCGCACGTCGATGCTGACCGCCGCGGAGATATTGCGTTCCGCCAGCGTATTGGCGAGCTGCGGCAGCAGAACCACCGGCAGGTTGTCAACGCAGTAAAAACCCATGTCTTCCAGCGCCCGCAAGGCGACGGATTTTCCGGAACCGGAACGGCCGCTGACAATCATCAGCACCATGTGGCAACTCCCCTGGCATCGCGGCGGCGTTCATCGCCACCGGTGTAAACTTTGTTATTCCGGCCGAGGCCGGATCCATCATCGTGAAACAGTAACGTTATCCGGGCTGGAAGTCACGCCGACCGGGTATCACTCGGTGATGATTTGGTAAAGTTCTTCGTCGCTTTGCGCGGCGCGCAGGCGGCGGCATACGGTTTTGTCGGCCAGGCGTTTGGCGACCAGCGACAGGGTATGCAAATGGGTTTTGCACTGATCGGCAGGCACCAGCAGCGCGAACAGCAGGTCGACCGGCTGGTTGTCGATAGCGTCGAAAGCGATGGGTTGGTCGAGACGGATAAACACGCCAACGGCCCGCAGTGTGTCCTCTTCCAGTTTGCCGTGGGGAATGGCGATACCGTTGCCGATACCGGTGCTGCCCATGCGTTCCCGGGTGAGAACCGCGTCAAACACCACCTGCGAAGGCAGATTGAGCTGTTTGGCGGCCAGTTCGCTGATAATTTCCAAAGCCCGCTTCTTGCTGGTGCAGTGTACCGAGCTTTTGGTGCACTCGATGTTTAACACCGAGCTTAATTGCATATATTCGTTGTTCATCTCATCTTCACTTAAAACCGCGCCGCCGGGCGCACCCGGCAAGGCGGTTTTTCGTCGGTTTTAACCCTGATTACCGTTCGGCGCGTCACCCATGCGGGTCACGCGCCGAAGGGCGAGGCTGCGACGGAGGCAACCTCACGGAATGGGTTAGGGTGTCAGTGTTGCTTCAATTTGTCTTTATGTTTGTTCAATTGACGTGCCAATTTATCGATCAGCGTATCAATTGCGGCATACATATTCTCGTCTTCCGAGGTGGCGTGCAACTCGCCTCCATTCACGTGCACCGTTGCTTCCGCAATTTGCTGCACTTTTTCCACACTTAATACAACATACACCTGATTGATGCGATCAAAATACTGTTCGAGTTTGGCGAACTTGTTGTTCACGAACTCGCGCAACGGATCGGTGATTTCGATGTGGTGTCCGGTAATGTTGAGCTGCATAGTGTCTTCCTTCTCAATAGAGGTCAAACCAACTGTTTACGCTGGTTCGACGGCGGGATGGACAAAGACTCTCGGTACTTGGCGACGGTGCGCCGGGCCACGATGATCCCCTGATCGGCGAGCAGGGTGGCCAGCTTGCTGTCGCTGAGTGGTTTGGCGGGGTTTTCCGCCGCAATCAATTTCTTCACCAACGCGCGGATCGCCGTCGAGGAGGCTTCGCCGCCGCTGTCGGTATTCACGTGGCTGGAGAAGAAATATTTCAATTCGAAAATGCCGCGCGGGCTGTGCAGAAACTTCTGCGTGGTAACGCGCGAGATCGTCGATTCATGCATCTCCACGGCCTGGGCGATATCCGCCAGCACCATGGGTTTCATAAACTCTTCGCCTTGCTCGAAGAACGCCTGCTGCTGGCTGACGATGCAGCGGGTGACCTTCAGCAGCGTTTCGTTGCGGCTCTCCAGGCTTTTAATCAACCACTTGGCTTCCTGCAGGTTGCTGCGGATAAACTGGCCGTCGGCTTCGCTGCGGGCGCTGTTGCCCAGCGCGGCGTACTGCTGATTGATCTTCAAACGCGGCACGCTGTCGCCGTTGAGCTCGACCGTCCATTTGTTCTGCGTCTTGCGTACCAGCACGTCCGGAATCACATATTCCGATTCGCCGGTATTGATCGACTGCCCCGGGCGCGGATCGAGCGACTGAATCAGCAGCATCGCTTCTTTCAGTGTATCTTCTTTTAGCCGGGTTGATCGCATCAGGCTGCGAAAGTCGTGGTTGGCCAACAGATCCAGATGCTCGCTGATGATCAGCCGCGCTTCGGCCAGATAAGGCGTATCTTTGGCGTATTGGGAGAGCTGCACCAGCAGGCAATCGCGCAGATCGCGCGCGGCGACGCCGATCGGATCAAAACGCTGCACGCGCTTCAGCACCGCCTCGACTTCCTCGAGGGTCACGTTCTCGTCGCCCAGGCTTTCCAGAATGTCTTCCAGCGGGACGGTGAGATAGCCGGTGTCATCCACCGCGTCGACGATGGAAGTGGCGATGGCGGCGTCGGTATCGGAGAACGGCGTCAGATCCACCTGCCACATCAGATAATCCTGCAGCGTTTGGGTGGTTTCGCCCTGATAGACCGGCAGCTCGTCGTCGCTGTAGTCGGTGCCGGTGCCGGACGGTGTGCCGGCGGTGTAGATCTCATCCCAGGTGGCGTCCAGCGGCAGCTCTTCCGGCATGTCTTTCTGTTCCAGCGCCTCGCGGGTATCGAGCCCCTCGGTCTCCTGGGTTTCTTTGGCGTCGATTTCGTCGTGCAGATCGGTCTGTTCAAGCAGCGGATTGCTCTCCAGCGCCAGCTGGATCTCTTGCTGAAGCTCAAGCGTGGACAACTGCAGCAGGCGGATCGCCTGCTGGAGCTGAGGTGTCATGGCCAGCTGTTGGCTGAGCCTGAGTTGCAAACCTTGCTTCATAGTTTTCTGTCTACTTCCGTTAACGGTGTCGCCCCGCAGGGCGCGCCGGCGCTTAGAGGCGGAACTCTTCGCCCAGATAAACGCGTTTAACCTGCTCGTCGGCCAGAATAGCATCCGGCGTGCCGTGGGCAATCAGTTTGCCCTGGCTGACGATGTAGGCGCGTTCACACACGTCCAGCGTCTCGCGCACGTTGTGGTCGGTGATCAGCACGCCCAGGCCGCTGTCACGCAGGTGCTCGATGATTTTCTTGATATCGATAACGGAAATCGGATCCACCCCGGCAAAGGGTTCGTCCAGCAGAATGAATTTCGGGTTGGCCGCCAGCGCGCGGGCGATTTCGACGCGGCGGCGTTCGCCGCCGGACAGCGCCTGGCCGAGGCTGTCGCGCAGATGGGAGATATGGAACTCTTCCATCAGCTCTTTGGCGCGGTCTTCGCGCTGTTCGCTGGTGAGATCGGGACGGATCTCCAGCACCGCCATCAGGTTGTCGTACACGCTCAGGCGGCGGAAGATCGACGCTTCCTGCGGCAGATAGCCGATGCCGCGGCGCGCGCGGGCGTGCAGCGGCAGCAGGCTGATGTCTTCTTCGTCGATCACGATGCGCCCGGCGTCGCGCGGCACGATGCCGACCACCATGTAGAAGGTGGTGGTTTTACCGGCGCCGTTCGGCCCGAGCAGGCCGACGATCTCGCCGGATTTCACTTTCAGGCTGACGTCTTCGACAACTTTACGGCCCTTGTAGGCTTTCGCCAGGTTTTCTGCGATGAGTGTTGCCATAAGTGATTAGTTACTCTTTTTTTGCCCGTTTTTGTCTTGCAACTGCGACGGTACCAGAACCGTTGTCACGCGTTTGCCTTTGTCGCTAAACGCCTGCATTTGCTGCTGTTGCACCAGATAGGTGATGCGATCGCCTTTCACGTTGCTGTCGAGCTGCTCCAGATAGGCGTTGCCCGTCAGGGTCACCAGCTGGGTCGCCACGTCGTAGCGCACTTTTTGCGCGTGGCCTTTGACCGGCTTGCCGCTGTCCTGCATCTGGTAGAAGGTTACCGGGTTGCCGAACGCTTCAATATAGGTCTTATTCTGATCTCCGCCCGGGCGGGTGACGACCACCTTGTCGGCGCGAATATCGATGGTGCCCTGTTTGATCACCACGTTGTCAGTGAAGGTGCTGACGTTGCTTTGCATGTCCAACGACTGCTTGAGCGAGTCGATGCTGACCGGCTGGCTGGAGTCGGATTTCAGCGCCAGAGCGGGGGCGCTGGCGGCCAAAACTAAGCTGCCGAGCAACAGGTTACGGAGTTGGTTTTTGGTTCTGAATTTCATAGTTGGTCTTAACCTTATCAATCAGCTCAGCGGTTTTGGTCCGCAGGTTCCCACGCATTTTCATGCCGTTAGAGGTAAAATTGGTCCCGTAAAGCGTGACTTCGTCATCGGAGGTGACGTCCTGGGTGACCAGGTTTACCTGAGCGTTGTCCGTCTTAATTTTTTCCAGCTGCGAGGTGGTGGTCAGGCTGTTCACCTCGACGTGACCATACAGATACAGCATCCGGTCTTTAGTCAGTTTGGCGCGATCGGCGCGAACTGACCAGGTGGCCACCGCATTCTCATCGAACAGCGTCATCACCGGCTGGGTGAACCAGCTCAGCTCGCCGGCGGTGTAATACTTCGCGTCTTCCGCCACCAGTTTATAATTCAGCTTGCCGGCTGGGTTGTACACCACGGTGACCGTGTGCTGGCTCTGGTAAGTCGGATCCTGATCGTTGACCGGGCCTGGGGCCGTGTCGTCGCTGAAGTCCGTCATGTTCCAGCCGATCAGCGCCAGAACGATCACCGTCAACAGGATGGTGATCCACAGTTTGGTTTTACTCATATCGACAGCCCTTTGGCGTCCTCCAGCTTATTTTGAGCCAAAAGAATGATGTCGCACAGTTCGCGTACCGCACCGCGGCCGCCGGCAATGCGGGTGACGTAGTGGGCGCGCGGCGTCAGCAGCGGGTGGGCGTCCGCCACCGCGACCGCCAGGCCGACCTGCGCCATCACCGGCCAGTCGATCAGGTCATCGCCGATATAGGCGACCTGATCCGCCGTTAACGACAGTTTATCCAACAGTTCACGGAAGGCCAAAAGCTTATCGGACTGCCCCTGATACAGATGGGTGATACCGAGCGTTTGCGCACGGTCTTCCAGCAGCTTGGCGGAGCGTCCGGTAATGATCGCCACCTCGATGTCCGAGGTTTTCAAGCAGCGGATGCCGTAGCCATCGCGCACGTTGAACGCCTTCAGTTCTTCACCGTTGTTGCCCATGAAGATCAGGCCGTCCGACAGCACGCCGTCAACGTCGCAAATCAACAGGCGGATGTTACCGGCACGCGCCATAACCTCTTGTTCTACCGGCCCGTAGCAGGTTTCTACCATACCCATTCCGTTCTATTCCTTAATTAAACGACGCCGGCGCGCAGCATGTCATGCATATGTACCACACCCAGCAGTTGGTCGCCATCGGCAACCAGCAGCGCGGTGATGTGGCGTTGTTGCATCAGGTTCAATGCATCGACCGCCAGGATGTTGGGGCGCACCCGCACGCCGCCCGGCGTCATGACATCGGCGATCTTCGCCTCGTGCAGGTTGATGCCCATGTCGAACACCCGGCGCAGGTCGCCGTCGGTGAAGATGCCGGCGATTTTCATCAGGTCGTCGCAGACAACCGTCAGGCCCAGATTTTTGCGGGTGATTTCCAGCAGCGCGTCGCGCAACGAGGCGTCGGCGCTGACGCGGGGCATTTCGTCGCCGCTGTGCATGATATCGCTAACCCGCAGCAGCAGTTTGCGGCCGAGTGCGCCGCCCGGATGCGACAGCGCGAAATCTTCCGGCGTGAAACCGCGCGCCTTCAGCAGCGCGACGGCCAGCGCATCGCCCATCACCAGCGTGGCGGTGGTGCTGGTCGTCGGCGCCAGCCCCAGCGGGCAGGCCTCCTGCGGCACCTTGATGCACAGGTGGATATCCGCTGCTTTGCCCATCGAACTTTCCGGATTGTTGGTCATGCAGATGAGGGTGATCTGTTGGCGTTTCAACACCGGGATCAGCGCCAGGATCTCACTGGACTCGCCAGAGTTGGAGATGGCGAGCACGATGTCCTGCGGGGTGACCATGCCCAAATCGCCATGGCTGGCTTCCGCCGGGTGAACGAAGAATGAGGGGGTGCCGGTGCTGGCGAAGGTCGCGGCGATCTTGCAGCCGATATGGCCGGATTTGCCCATGCCCATCACCACCACTTTGCCGCCGCAGGCGGCGATCGTTTCGCAGGCGCGAGTGAAGTCTGCGTTAATGTAGCTGTCGAGCTGAGCCAGCCCTTCACGCTCTATCTGAAGCACTTCTTTGCCGGCCTGTTGAAAATCGAAGCCCGGTTGCAACTCAATGTTCGACATACTCATTCCCGTCGGTTTAGCCGAAAGTACTGAAAGGGTTAAAGAACAGCACCGCAAGATACGCAATAAAGCCGCATAATAACAGCGCGCCGGCCAGGTGGCCGATGCGATGTTTGCGGCCGATGCACAGCACGCTCAGCAGCACGCTGGCCGCCAGCATCACCCAGTAATCGCGCTGGAAGGCGGCGGCATCCACGCTGCCCGGCGACAGCAGGGCGGGTACGCCCAGCACGATCACCGTGTTGAAAATATTGGAGCCGATGATATTGCCAATCGCCATATCATCCTCGCCCTTCAGCGCCCCGGCGATGGAGGTGGCCAGTTCGGGCAGGCTGGTGCCGATGGCGATAATGGTCAAACCGACCACCAGTTCGCTCAGGCCGAAATAGTGTGCAATCACCGTCGCATTATCGACCACCATTCTGGAAGAGAGCGGCAGAATGATAAACGCCAGCACCAGCCACAGCACCGCCACGGTATTGCTGCTGTCCTGCGGCAGTTCGGCGATCTGCTCCATGGTCAGGCTGTCACTGCCCTCGCGCTGCGCCAGCCGCGCGATTTTCAGCATCAACAAGATGAAGCCGGCGGCGGCGGTCAGCAGCAGCACGCCGTCCAGCCTGCTCAGGGTACCGTCCATCAACACGAAACCGCACAATACTGTGACCGCTAACATCAGCGGCAGTTCGCGCCGCAGTATCTCGGAGCGCGCGGCCAGCGGGTGAATCAGCGCCGCCACCCCCAGGATCAATAAGATGTTGGTGATGTTGGACCCTAATACGTTGCCAACGGCCATATCTATCTGCCCGTTCAACGCGGCGGTGGTGGACACGATCAGCTCCGGCAGCGACGTGCCGATGCCGACGATGGTCATGCCGATGATCAACGGCGGTACGCCGAGCGAGCGGGAAATCACGGCAGCACCATAAACTAAGCGGTCTGCACCATACACCAGTAGAAATAAACCAACGATTAATAATGCTATCGCGAGAAACATGCAGGGTCCTTTGTCGGGTATTATCCCGGTTCGTTGGTTAAAGCCGTCAATGCGGCGGTATTGCTTGCCCTCCGTTGCGCGCGTTTGAGCCGCAGCAACGGTTTTTCCCGGCTAATTGTTGAACAGTTTCGTTTTTTTTCGTTATGGCGCCAATTTTGACCGGGTGGCGCGGAAAAGTAAAACCAATGGCACCATTGGTTGCGAAATGGCAGTAAGTTTTTGTAAAGATGAGACGGATTGCGCCCATTGCTTTAACATCACGGGTAGATTCAGCAAAAGATGAGTCGTAAAGGGTCCATTAACATGCTCCAAAAGGCAGATAATTTGGTCGAAGTGCGCGACATGAGCTTCTCGCGCGGCGACCGACGGATATTTGAAGACATCAACCTGACGGTGCCTCGCGGTAAGGTCACGGCGATCATGGGGCCATCGGGCATCGGCAAAACCACGCTGCTGCGCCTGATAGGCGGCCAGCTGGCGCCGGACAGCGGGGAGATTTGGTTCGACGGCGACAACATTCCCGCGTTGTCCCGCCGTCAGTTATACGACGCGCGCAAAAAGATGAGCATGCTGTTCCAGTCGGGCGCGCTGTTTACCGATTTGACCGTATTCGAAAACGTGGCTTACCCGCTGCGCGAGCACAGCAACCTGCCGGAGCCTTTGTTGCGCAGCACGGTGCTGATGAAGCTGGAAGCCGTGGGGCTGCGCGGCGCGGCTCAGCTGATGCCCAATGAGCTTTCCGGCGGTATGGCGCGCCGGGCGGCGTTGGCGCGTGCGATCGCGCTGGACCCGGAAATGATCATGTTCGACGAACCTTTCGTTGGCCAGGATCCGATCACCATGGGGGTGCTGGTCAAGCTGATCGACGAGCTGAACCATGCGCTGGGCATTACCTGCATCGTGGTGTCGCACGACGTACCGGAGGTGCTGAGCATCGCTGACTACGCTTACATCGTGGCCGATCACCGGGTGATCGCTGAAGGCACCACGCAGCAATTGCAGAACAATCCTGATGCGCGCGTGCGCCAGTTCCTGGATGGTATAGCGGATGGGCCGGTGCCGTTCCGCTATCCGGCCGGGGATTATCAGGCCGAACTGCTAGGCTTAGGGAGTAAATAAGCTCATGTTATTAAGAGCGTTAGCGTCGTTGGGGCGCAGTGGCATCAACACCAGCGCCAGCTTCGGCCGCGCCGGGTTGATGCTGTTCAACGCGTTGATTGGCCGGCCGGAACCCGGCAAGCAGTGGCCGCTGTTGTTGAAACAGCTCTACAGCGTCGGCGTGCAGTCGCTGCTGATCATCATGGTTTCCGGGCTGTTTATCGGCATGGTGCTGGGCCTGCAGGGCTATATCGTGCTCACCACCTACAGCGCCGAGGCCAGCCTCGGCATGATGGTGGCGCTGTCGCTGCTGCGCGAACTGGGGCCGGTGGTCACGGCGCTGCTGTTCGCCGGCCGCGCCGGTTCCGCGCTCACGGCGGAAATCGGCCTGATGAAGGCGACGGAGCAGATCTCCAGCCTGGAAATGATGGCGGTCGATCCGCTGCGGCGCATCGTGGCGCCGCGCTTCTGGGCGGGGCTGATCAGCATGCCGCTGTTGACCATCATTTTCGTGGCGATCGGCATTTGGGGCGGCTCGGTGGTCGGCGTGGACTGGAAAGGCATCGACAGCGGCTTCTTCTGGTCGGCGATGCAGGGCGCCGTGGAGTGGAAAAAAGATCTGCTCAACTGCCTGATCAAGAGCGTGGTATTCGCCATTACCGTAACCTGGATTGCCATTTTCAACGGGTACGACGCCGTGCCTACCTCTGAAGGGATTAGCCGGGCGACGACGCGTACCGTGGTGCATTCGTCACTGGCGGTGTTGGGATTGGATTTCGTGCTGACAGCACTGATGTTTGGGAATTGATTCGATGCAAACGAAGAAGAGTGAAATCTGGGTTGGGGCATTTATGCTGATCGCGCTGTGCGCCATCGTGTTTATCTGCCTGCAGGTGGCGAACCTTAAATCGATCGGCAGCGAGCCGACCTACCGCATTTACGCAACGTTCGACAACATCGGCGGCCTGAAACCGCGTTCGCCGGTGAAGATTGGCGGCGTGGTGATCGGCCGCGTGGCTTACATCGAACTCGATTCGAAAACCTACACGCCGCGCGTGGCGCTGGATATCCAGAAAAAGTACGACCAAATCCCAGATACCAGCTCGCTGGCGATCCGCACCTCCGGCCTGCTGGGCGAGCAATACCTGGCGCTTAACGTGGGCTTTGAAGATCCTGAGATGGGTACCACCATCCTGAAAGACGGGGGTACCATTCAGGACACCAAATCAGCCATGGTTCTGGAAGACCTGATCGGCCAGTTCCTGTATAAAAGCGGCGGTCAGGACAGCGCCAAATCGGGAGACGCGGCCGCTGAGCCGGCTGCCGGCGCCGCACCGCAACCCGCTGTTCCAAATCATTAAGAGAGGATACCTGCATGTTTAAACGTTTACTGATGGTGGCTCTGCTGGTGGTTGCACCGCTGGCGAGCGCAGCCGACCAAACCAATCCTTACAGCATGATGCAAGACGCGGCGCAGAAGACTTTCAGCCGTTTGAAGAACGAACAGCCGAAGATCAAGCAGGACCCGAACTACCTGCGTGCCATCGTGCATCAGGAACTGATGCCGTTCGTGCAGGTGAAATACGCCGGCGCGCTGGTGCTGGGGCGTTATTACAAAGAGGCAACGCCTGCGCAGCGCGAAGCTTACTTCACCGCCTTCCAGGCTTACCTGGAGCAGGCTTACGGCCAGGCGCTGGCGATGTATCACGGCCAGACTTACCAGATCGCGCCTGAACAACCGCTGGGCAATGCCGACATCGTGGCTATTCGCGTCACCATCATCGACAACGGCGGCCGTCCGCCGGTGCGTCTGGATTTCCAATGGCGCAAGAACAGCAAAACCGGCTACTGGCAGGCGTATGACATGATCGCCGAAGGCGTCAGCATGATCACCACCAAGCAGAACGAGTGGGCGTCTACGCTGCGTACTCAGGGCATCGACGGCCTGACCAAACAGCTGCAGGCCGCCGCCGCGCAGCCTATCACGCTGGACAAGAAAAACTGATGTCGGCAGCGCTCAGCTTCGAATCAGAGCAGCAGACGCTGATCCTGCGCGGTGAACTGGATCGGGAAACGCTGCAGCCGCTGTGGCGGCAGCGCGACGCGCTGATGGCGGATAAAACCGCGATCGACGTGGCGCAACTGCAGCGCGTGGACTCCGCCGGGCTGGCGCTGTTGCTGCATCTGCAGGAAGAGCAGCGCCAACGCGGCGTAGCGCTGAAAATTTTCGGCGCCACCGAGCGCCTGAAAACGCTGATCGCGCTCTACAACCTGCAGGCGATAATGCCTGTCGATACCGTCGGTTAGCGGCGTTTTACGCCGCCATTGCGTGGTAAAACGATACAAAGCCCCTGTTATGCAGGGGCTTTTTCTTTAGTTTAAGAAAACATCGTATTCCACTAAGATACTAGGCTGTTTATGATCCTTTAGCGGCAGAACTGGATACTATGGAAACCAACGAGATTAAAGACGTGCTGATGCAGGCATTGGCACTGGATGAAGCACATGTGACGGGCGACGGCAGCCATTTTCAAGCGATCGTGGTCGGTGAACTGTTCGCCGGCATGAGCCGCGTCAAAAAACAGCAGACGGTTTACGCACCGCTGATGGAATACATTGCTGACAACCGCATTCATGCCTTGTCTATCAAGGCGTACACCCCTGAAGAGTGGCAGCGAGACCGCAAACTCAACGGATTTTAAGGCTGTTTGCCCTGCTGGGCGGGCAGCTTCAGATTAGATAACAGAGAGTAGTCAGATGGATAAATTTCGTGTGCAGGGTCGGACACGCCTGAGCGGTGAAGTGTCTATTTCCGGGGCCAAAAACGCCGCCCTGCCGATCCTGTTCGCCGCCCTGTTGGCGGAAGAGCCGGTCGAGCTGCAGAATGTCCCTAAGCTGAAGGACATCGACACCACCATTAAACTACTCAACCAGTTGGGTACCAAGATTGAGCGTAACGGTTCGGTCTTCGTGGACGCCAGCGGCGTGAACGAGTTCTGCGCCCCTTACGATCTGGTGAAAACCATGCGCGCTTCCATCTGGGCGCTGGGGCCGCTGGTGGCGCGCTTCGGCCGCGGTCAGGTTTCCCTGCCGGGGGGCTGCGCGATCGGCGCGCGTCCGGTCGATCTGCACATCACCGGCCTGGAGCAACTGGGTGCCGAGATCAAGCTGGAAGAAGGCTACGTTAAGGCGTCCGTCGAGGGCCGTCTGAAGGGCGCGCACATCGTCATGGACAAGGTGAGCGTGGGCGCGACCGTAACCATCATGAGCGCCGCGACTCTGGCGACCGGCACCACCGTTATCGAGAACGCCGCACGTGAGCCGGAAATTGTCGATACCGCCAACTTCCTCAATACGCTGGGCGCGAAGATCAGCGGCGCCGGTAGCGACAAGATCACCATCGAAGGCGTCGAGCGTCTGGGCGGCGGCGTGTATCGCGTGCTGCCTGACCGCATCGAGACCGGGACCTTCCTGATCGCCGCCGCGGTTTCCGGTGGCAAAGTGATGTGCCGCAACACCCGCCCGGATACGCTGGATGCGGTGCTGGCCAAGCTGCGCGAAGCCGGTGCCGATATCGAAGTGGGTGAAGACTGGATCAGCCTGGACATGCACGGTAAACGCCCGAAAGCGGTCACCGTGCGCACCGCGCCGCACCCGGGCTTCCCGACCGACATGCAGGCCCAGTTCAGCCTGTTGAACCTGGTGGCGGAAGGCACCGGCGTTATCACCGAGACCATCTTCGAAAACCGCTTCATGCACGTGCCGGAATTGATCCGCATGGGCGCACACGCGGAAATCGAGAGCAATACCGTGATCTGCCATGGCGTTGAGCAGCTGTCCGGCGCTCAGGTGATGGCGACCGATCTGCGCGCTTCCGCTAGCCTGGTGATCGCCGGCTGTATCGCCGACGGCGTGACCGTCGTCGATCGCATCTATCACATCGATCGCGGCTATGAGCGTATTGAAGACAAGCTGCGCGCGCTGGGTGCGAACATCGAGCGTGTGAAAGGCGAGTAAGGTGGTTGAATAGCGGCTGCTAAGCAAAAAAACGGCTTCTAAAATTAGAAGCCGTTTTTGCTATTGCTGCATGTTGCGAGCGATATTACCAGGTGTCAGGCGAGCCCCGTCCGTACAGCGGTTGGTCAGCAGAGCTGCCGGTGACCGTATTGTTGCTCACGTTACCGCCGATGTTAGCACCGATCAGGCTGCCGACCCATTGATACTCCATCGTTTTTTTCGCGATCGAACCGTTGAAGGTGGAACCGTATAAGTGGCCGACGTTAGCGCCGATCAAACCACCGCGCTGAGAAGGACCGATGCTGTCTACATGGCCGGAGGCCGACGATTTCTTGATGGTGCCACCATTGCGGCCGGCAAGCCCGCCGACTGCGCTGCCCGCCAGACCTGTTACATTGCCGGTAGCGCTGGCCTGCTCAATGCTGCTAGCCACATCATGAATGCCGACCAGACCACCTACGTCGCTATCGCGTCCGCCGCTCACGTCACCCTGCGCTTTTACTTGGGTCAACATTCCTTTGTTGCGCCCCACTAGACCGCCAATCTGACTGTTGTCACCTCCGCTGACTTTCCCGCCAGCAGAAGCGTTGACGGCTTTGCCGGCATCGTTGAGCCCGATCAGCCCGCCGATGTTGGCATTGTTGCCACCGGTAACGGCGTTGGTTGCATGGGCATTTTGCACCCGAGCATTTTTGGCGTTGATGCCGATCAAGCCGCCGAGGTGGCGGCCGTTCTTGTCAACCACATCACCATTGGCACGCACCACGTCCAATTCACCGGCATTTTGACCAATCAGGCCGCCGATGGCGTATGAACCGCTCCCCGTTACCGGACCATTGGCTGTCGCATTGCTGATCTTGCCGGTATTGGTACCGGCCAGACCGCCGATAAGGTTGTTGCGGCCCCCGATGACAGTGGCGTTGGCGATGGCATTGACGATCTTACCGTTATTGGCACCGACCAGCCCGCCGATCTCCGTTTGCTCACCAGACGTAATGACATATCCTTTGCTTGATGAATCCTCGATGCTACCGCTGTTATCGCCGACCAGACCGCCGACCCGGTTGGAAGCGGCATTCGCGAGGCTTGTTACATTGACGTTAGTCTGGCTATCCTGGATGTTGCCCAGGTTGAAGCCAACCAACCCGCCAAGGTTGCTGTTGCTCGCAGTGCCGGTGATGTTGCCGGATACCGAAGAGCCCGCCACTTTACCGAAGTTGATGCCCACCAAGCCGCCGATATCACCTTGGCCGCGGATATTGATATTTGTAGCCTGCACGTTGGAGATAGTACCGAAGTTCAGGCCGGTCAGGCCACCGCTGTAAATCGTGTCGCCAGTAGGGATCAGCGTCAGCGAATCTAGCTTCAGGTTGCTGATGTGCCCTGTGGAGACGCCGAACAGGCCAAGGTAAGCGTTATTGTTATTGGCGACTTCAAGTCCCCGAATCGTATTACCCAACCCTTCGAAACTGCCATTGAAAGACGACTCGCCGGCGATAGCGTTGATGTGCATATTGCCGGTGAGAGAATTCCCTAAGACATAGCGGGCGTTCAGATCTCTATTGATCCCCAGCAGTTGTCCCATGTTTTGCACGACTTGGTACTGGTCGCCATTGATGCTGAACGACGCATCCTTGCCGGCCAGGGTCACAGTGGCGTCTTTGCTCAGGGAATAGCCGGTTTTGTGGTTTAACGCCAGGCCGCCGGTTGTCGAGATCGGCGCGTTGATCTTGATGCCCGCGCGTTCGGCCGTCAGCGCCAGTGTGTTGGCGCTTTGCGAGCGCACCTGCTGAGAAACCGCGACATCGCCTTTGGTGCTGATCAGCTCGACGTTGCTGTTCTCCAGCGTGTGCGACAGCGTTTGAGCATTAACCGTCGCGTTGTCCGCAACGTTGACGTCGGCGGAGGCTAACTGCCAGCTACCGGTCTTGCCATTGGCTGAACGGGTGGTGACTGTTGCATCGGATTGCACCGCTACCCGAGCGCCTTTGGTTTCGATCCGCCCGCCGTTGCCGACGTTGGCCGAGGCATTCAGCGTCCCGGCGACGTTGACGACGCCATTGTCGCCGCCGTCCAGAACGATGCGACCGGCCTGGTTGCGTAAGGTCGTTGCTTCAAGGGTACCCTGATTGTTCACCACGGTTCTCAGTGCGTCGCCGGCGGCTTTGGCGCTCATCAACACCTGGCCGCCATCGGCGCGCAGAACGCCGCCGTTTTGTACCAGCGCATCGAGCGCGGAGCCGTCAATCTGCAGGTTAAGCAACTTATTGCCGTCGAAGTTCAGGGTGACATTGTCGCCTGCGCCCAGCGCGACGGTGCCCATATTTGCCTGGATCACGCCACGGTTATCGACCCGCGCGCCCAGCAGGGCGATGCTGCCGGCTTCAGCGGCCTGAAGACGGCCTTCGTTGACGACCTCTGCCTGTGAACTGCCGGTAAAGCGGTTTTTACCCGCCAGGAAATCGGCGTTACTGATATCGCGAGTGGAGGCTATCAACCCACCGACGTTCACCTGCGCATTCTTACCGAAAATCACGCCGTTCGGGTTGACGATGAACACTTTGCCGTTGGCGTCCAGCCGGCCCTGGATATCGCTACCGTTAACGCCTACGACGCGGTTCAGGGCGACGGAGTTACTGCCTGGCTGATAGAACGTCACGCTTTCGTTACCGCCCACGCTGAAGTTATCCCATTGCGTGATCAGCTTGTCGCTGTGTTGATTGATGGTCATGTTTTGACCATTGCTGCTGATGTCACCCCGGCCGGCCACGATGTTTTGCCCACTCGGCAGGGCGAGAGCCTGCTCCAGTGGCAGCAGACTCAGCAGCGACAGTGCCACCGCTAAACGGCGCTTGCTGCCGCCCTTGCCGCAGCGGCTACAGTGTTCGCTGACCACATTCCAGCACTCCCGAACCGGGTTCCATACCAATGCGTAGACTTTATTCATTATTTATTTCCTTATTTTCATGAGTGCCGCTTTCCAGCGGCAGGTCTTTAGCGGCAGACCGTCAGAAATACCTGGCCGCCTGCAGCCAAATTCTAGGTGATTTGTCCGTATCGCTACCTGGGCCTGAACCGGCCAGCGGCCAGGCTGCCGTTAGACCGATCTGATGGTTTGTTCCTCCCCAGGTGAGCGAAGAACCGGCGGCTGACATGTGCACGCGATTTTTCTCCGTCGTCCAGGGCCGCCGGTTGAGGCGAGCCTGCCCCTGATCGACAAAGGTGCTCAGTTGCCAACCGGGCCTGAGGGCATAACGTAATTCCATGCTGGCCTGCCAACCCAAATCGCCGTTGCCGCTGCCCGGTGCGTAGGCGCGAACGCCATAAGGGCCGCCAACGCTGAATTTTTCTGACGAGTCCAGGTTGCCGGGGGCCCATTGCGTGTTGAATTGAGCATAGAGTTGGAAAGCGTCGCCCAGGTTTTGCAGCCGCAATGCACTCAGCGCCAGCTTACTGAATTGACCCTCGGTTTTTGCTGTGCGGCCGTCCCAGCGCCTTGCGGAGGGATCTTCAATGTGCAGGTTGCCGATGCCGTAAGACAGCGAGGCCACGCTTTGCCCTCCGCCGAACAGGCGGTCTTGGGCATTGACGTCAACGCTTGCCGTCCATAGGCTGATGCGTTTACGGCTGCGGCTTTCGAAGAGATCGATGTCGTCGCGGAGTTTTTTGTCATCGAACTGCAGCTGTGCGTTGACGTTCAGGGTGCGGCTGCGCAGCAGAGGCTGGATAAGGAAGGCGCTGCTGAGGGTGGCATCGCCGTGGGCCTTCAGCTCGCTGAAATCTTTGCCTAATCGATAGTTCATGTATGAATGTGCAACACCAGCCCGCGTCGCCCAGGGGCTGACGGGGAGTTGATAGGCCATGCGGTAATAGCGTTGATGTTTATCGCTGCTCAGCAAACGAAGGTCCAGGCGGTCACCCAACCACAGGGGATTATTGACGCCGAGCGATGCACTGCCTCGATATTCGCCGGTATAGGCATCGCCAAAGTTATCAGCTTGCAGTACGCCGTCCACGCGTGCTCCGGGCGTCGCTCTGATTTGCCAATCCGTAGTGCCGGGACGTGGGCCTGCTGACAGGGTGCTATTGATCAAGACGCCGGGTATATCATTGAGCAGCAAAAGGTTTCGCTCTAACTGTGCGTCGGTAATCGGCATACCGCTGCGTACATTCGACAACTGCCAACGCAGTATGCCGTCGCGGATCTGTGAGTCATTATCTACCGTGATATTTCCATAATAACCTTCAACTATATTAATACGTACCTGGCCGTTAACGATCTCCTGTTTGGGAAGATAAGCGTTTGCTAAAACATAACCTTGCTCACGATAATAGAGCGTCACCTGTTGCACGGCTGTTTTTAACTGCGCCACCGTTAGCTTTTTTCCTTTGAACTCATCAAGCAAAGGTAATATCTGTGTGGTGGGAATAGACTTGTTTCCGGTAAGAGTAAATCCACTCACCAATAAGCTTGGTGAATTATCCGGAGTTGCTGAAATAGGGCGAGCCGGTGGAGAGGGGGATTTCATTTCTACCGGAGGTGGAACGTTCAGACGCGTCTCTTCAATATCTCGTATTGCCTGCCCTGCGTTAGGCAACGCCGCCGACAGGGCTATGGGAGAGGACGCCAATAGCATGCAGCCCATTGCAGCACGGAAATAATAATGACGTTGCAAGATATTATAAATGAATGCGGCCAATGCGCTTGGGTTATAATTAATTTTGATGTTATTGTTTTTTGTATTCACTGAAGTAATTCCATTTCGGGCCGAATAGTCAGTCAATCTCGTGTAAAAATAAAACCCATTGACACTTGCTGCGCTATTATTGGTTTCTGTTCTGATATGGGCAATAAACTATGGGGTCTTCGGGTTAATTATCGGAATTACCTTGCATGCATGAGAAGGCATTTTTTAAATTAATTGATTAATGATATATAAATGTTATTTTTAAAATTAAATACATATTTAAAATGTATTTAATATCAGGTGGGGGTACATTATATTATTAATGTGATAATGATTTTCTTGCTAATGTAAAGGGAGGTGATAAATCCGGCGCCGTTCTGAAAAAGCAAAAAACGGCGCATTAGAAGAGGGGGGTTAATTACTGTCTTCCGGGAATTCACCCACCGTCATTTTCAGCGTAATGCGTTTACCGTCGCGCAGCACGATGACCGGTATCTCGGTGCCCGGTCTGATCTCTGCTACCTGATCCATGGTTTCCAGCACGGACACCGCCGGTTTGTTATCCACGTTGATGATGATGTCGTTGATCTGGAAACCGGCGCTGCTCGCCGGGCCGTTCGGCGTAATTTCGGTCACGATGATGCCCTGCAGGCGATCGATGCCGGAATTGGAGGAGCGCAGCGGAATGATCTCTTTGCCCTGAATGCCGAAATAGCCACGGATCACGCGGCCGTCGCGGATCAGCTTGTCCATGATTTTGGTGGCCAGCTCGATCGGAATGGCAAAACCGAGACCCTCCGGCGTTTCGCCGTCGGTGATTTTGTCATAGGTCAGGGTATTGATGCCGATCAGCTCACCCAGTGAGTTGACCAGCGCGCCGCCGGAGTTGCCGCGGTTGATTGAGGCGTCGGTCTGCAGGAACGTCTGGCGGCCGGTGGTGCTCATACTGATGCGCCCGGTAGCGCTGAGAATGCCCTGAGTCACGGTTTGCCCCAGGTTATACGGGTTGCCGATTGCCAGTACCACGTCGCCGACGTGGGCAACGCGATTTTTATTGGTCGGGATCACCGGTAAATTGCCGGGATCGATCTTCAGCACCGCCAAATCGGTCAGGCCGTCGGAGCCGACCAACAGTGCTTCGTAGCGGCGGCCATCCTGCAACACCACGGTGATCTGCTGAGCGTCTTTGATCACGTGGCGGTTGGTGATGATATAGCCGCGTTCGTTCATGATCACGCCGGAACCGAGCGACAGCACGTTGGCGGCGCCGTTCAGGTTGCGGTTGTAGATGTTCACCACGGCGGGCGCGGCGCGGCGCACCGCCTTATTGTAGCTCACCGGCGTTTCGTCACTGGTATTCTCGGTTTTCTCTGCAAACAGGCCGTTGGAAGAGCGCAGCATGGGCAGAGCGACCAACAGCAGGCCGGCAACGATGAGACCGATAACGACAGAACGCAAGAGCTTAGCAAACATGGAGTTTTCGTGGTGTGGTGAACGATGTTCGGAGGATAGCATGAGTTAACCGGGCGCAGTATGTCACCGAGCCCGGTTTTTGCACAAATTAACGCAGCAGCAGATAAATGGTTTCGTTACCGCGCACGATATTGAGCGCCATCACCGGTGGCTTGGCCTCCAGCACTTTGCGCAGCGTAGTGATGTTGTCCACGCGCTGACGGTTGACGCCGATGATCACGTCGCCTTTCTGCAGGCCGATCTGCGCCGCCGTTGACCCTTTATCCACGTTCTCCACCTTCACACCCTTGTCACCGCTCGGCAACGCGCCGTTACTGAGGGAGACGCCCTGCAGCGCTGGCGACAGCGTTTCGGCATTGGTCGAGGCGCTCTCGCTGTTGTCCAGCGTGACCGAGACTTCCTGCGGTTTGCCATCGCGCAGCAGGCCCACCTTGAGGGTTTTGCCCGGCGCGGTGGTGCCCACCTTGGCGCGCAGTTCGGCGAAGCTGCTCACCGGTTTACCGTCGACGGAGACCAGGATATCCCCAGCCTTGATGCCCGCCTTGGCGGCGGCGGATTTCGGCAGCACTTCGCTGACGAAGGCGCCGCGCTGCGCGTCGGTGTTGAAGGCTTTGGCCATATCCGGGGTCATTTCGCTGCCCTTGATGCCCAGCAGGCCGCGTTTCACTTCGCCGAATTCAATCAGCTGCTGGCTCAGGTTCTGCGCCATATTGCTCGGAATGGCGAAGCCGATGCCGACGTTGCCGCCGCTCGGCGCCAAAATGGCGGTATTGATGCCGATCAGCTCGCCATTCAGATTAACCAGCGCGCCGCCGGAGTTACCGCGGTTGATGGAGGCGTCGGTCTGAATGAAGTTTTCCAGCCCTTCCAGATTCAGGCCGGAACGCCCCAGCGCTGAGATAATGCCGGAGGTGGCGGTTTGGCCCAGGCCGAACGGGTTGCCGACCGCGACGGCAAAGTCGCCGACGCGCAGCTGATCGGAGTCGGCCATCTTGATGGCGGTCAGATTCTTGGTGTCACTGAGCTGCAGCAGGGCGATGTCGGATTGCTCATCGCGGCCAACCAGCTTGGCGTCCAGCTCGCGCCCGTCGTTCAACTGCACGCGAATTTTATCGGCGTTGTTGATGACGTGGTTGTTGGTCAGCACGTAGCCTTTGGCGGCGTCGATGATCACGCCGGAACCCAGCCCCTCAAACGGGCGGGAGCTCTGCTGTTGGCCGGGGAAGTTAGGGCCGAAGAAGCGTCTGAACTCTTCCGGCAGCTGTTGACGCTGCACCTGAGTGCCGGCGACATGCACGCTCACTACGGCCGGCAAGACTTTTTCCAGCATCGGCGCCAGGCTCGGCAGCGGCTGCCCCTGAACGGCGACGGGCAGGGCCGCGTTGGCCACCGGTACGGAGCTGAGCGTCAGGCCGAGGCTCATTGCCAATGCACTAAGAATTAACGACTTTTTCTTCATTGATTATAACTCTCTCAATACCTGCCGATGAAAATTTGATGATAAGGCAATCACCTTGTCATAGTGAAGGGTAAGACCGTGAATTTGCGTGCAAAGTTCAGTAAAGGTAATGCGAGGGAAGGTCAAGACGGTAAACGCGAGGAAGCCCGCGGGTGGCCCCGCGGGCGAAGGGGATCAGTCGCGGCGCGCGCTTTGCCCGCGCAGCAGGCCGGAGGCACCTTCCGAATAGTCGCGCGGCATTTCCACCGGCGCTTGATCGTTGTCTGCTTCCGCTTCGGTCAGGCGATAGCGGAACGGATTTTCCTGCATCGGCAGATCCGGCAGCAGGTTGTTCGAGCTTTTCGCCATGTGCTGATACAGCTGACGATAATCGCGCGCCATGTTGTCCAGCAGCTCGGCGCTGCGGGCAAAGTGGCCGACCAGCTCCTGACGGTACTCTTCCAGCTCGGTTTTGCTCTTGTCCAGCTCGTTCTGCAGGACTTGTTGTTGACGTAATTTACGGTTGCCAAAACGCATCGCCACCGCACCAATCACGATACCGACGACCAAACCAATCAGCGCATACTCCCAGGTCATGATGACTCCTATTTTGACTTCGTTGTTCCGCAGGGATTTTTCACTTAATAATATCCACTATAACCGTTAACCTTGTCCGAGTGGAATCCTGATGCGCTTCCACCTAATTTTTACAGGGTTTTCAGCGGCGCCCGCAGCGGGTATTTGTGGCGATAACGGTGCGAATCGGCATCAACTTGCCGCCAACGTTGGCTAAATAATTTCTAAGCGTTCTTAGGGAACATCGAACAGATGCAGGCACTATCACCGTTATCTCGCTACCAGCAGGCGCTGGATGCGGGTGAATATCAGGCCGATGAGGTTCAACGCCGGGCCGTGACTCAACTGGATCGCATTTATCAGGCTCTGCTGCAAAAGCCGGCGGCGAGCGCGCCTGCCGGCGGGCTGCGCGGCAAGCTCAGCCGCTTGCTGGGCAAGGGCGGCGACACGGCGCCACAGCGCCCGGTGCAGGGGCTGTATATGTGGGGCGGCGTCGGGCGCGGCAAAACCTGGTTGATGGATATGTTCTTCCACAGTTTGCCGGGCGATCGCAAAATGCGTCTGCACTTTCACCGCTTCATGCTGCGGGTGCATGAAGAGCTGACCGAGTTGCAGGGGCGGGAAAACCCGCTGGAAATCGTCGCCGACGGCTTTAAGGCCGAGACCGACGTGCTGTGCTTCGACGAATTCTTCGTGTCCGACATCACCGACGCCATGCTGCTGGCCACGCTGCTGCAGGCGCTGTTCGCGCGCGGCATCACGCTGGTGGCCACGTCGAACATCCCGCCGGACGATCTGTACCGCAACGGTCTGCAGCGGGCGCGTTTCCTGCCGGCCATCGATCTGATCAACGAGTACTGCGACGTGATGAACGTCGACGCCGGCATCGACTATCGTCTGCGTACCCTGACCCAGGCGCACCTCTACCTGACGCCGCTGAGCGACCAGACGCGCGAGACGCTGGATCGGATGTTCGTCAAGCTGGCGGGCAAGTCAGGGGAGGACGCGCCGGTGCTGCAGATCAACCATCGGCCGCTGCAGGCGATCCGTTCGGTGGACGGCGTGCTGGCGGTGGATTTCCACACGTTGTGCGAAGAGGCGCGCAGCCAACTGGACTACATCGCACTGTCGCGGCTGTATCACAGCGTGATCCTGTATAATGTGCGGGTGATGGGGCCGCTGAAAGAGAATACCGCGCGCCGTTTCCTGGCGTTGGTGGACGAATTCTACGAACGGCACATCAAGCTGGTGATCGGCGCCGAAGCGTCGATGTTCGAGATCTATCAGGGGGTGCAGCTGAAATTTGAATTCCAGCGCTGCCTGTCGCGCCTGCAGGAAATGCAGAGCGAAGAGTACCTCAAGCTGCCGCATCTGCCCTGAATCTGCCGGGCTTGCCGCCGCCATATCGCCGGTTGTCCGCCGCCGGCGATAAATTTATTTTCCATTCAAAAACCGTTCGATCTTTGTGAGCGACTTCTCTATAATCTTGCGACCCCACGTTACAACAAAGTTTTTTTCCCAAAAACTTTATAGTGCCGGCAATGGCTATTCGAAGGGGTAGGTTTGCTGGACTTGTATGGTCGTGTGAGCCTCAACTGTTTTCGAGCGTTTGGGTGTTCACCAACGTGTAACTAATTATTGGGTAAGCTTTCTAATGAAAACTTTTACAGCTAAACCAGAAACCGTAAAACGCGACTGGTACGTTGTTGATGCAGATGGTAAAACTTTAGGCCGTCTCGCTACTGAACTGGCTCGTCGCCTGCGCGGCAAGCATAAAGCGGAATACACCCCGCACGTGGATACCGGTGATTACATCATCGTTCTGAACGCTGACAAAGTTGCTGTAACCGGCAACAAGCGTACAGACAAAGTGTACTACCACCACACCGGCCACATCGGTGGTATCAAGCAAGCGACCTTTGAAGAGATGATTGCCCGCCGTCCTGAGCGCGTGATTGAAATCGCGGTTAAAGGCATGCTGCCAAAGGGCCCGCTGGGTCGTGCTATGTTCCGTAAACTGAAAGTTTACGCGGGCACCGAGCACAATCACGCGGCACAGCAACCGCAAGTTCTGGACATTTAATCGGGATTAATGGCAATGGCTGAAAATCAATACTACGGCACTGGTCGCCGCAAAAGCTCCGCCGCTCGCGTCTTCATCAAGCCGGGCAACGGTAACATCGTTATCAACCAGCGCAGCCTGGAACAGTACTTCGGTCGCGAAACTGCCCGCATGGTAGTTCGTCAGCCGCTGGAACTGGTCGACATGGTTGGCAAACTGGATCTGTACATCACCGTTAAAGGTGGTGGTATCTCCGGTCAAGCTGGCGCTATCCGTCACGGTATCACCCGTGCACTGATGGAGTACGATGAGACTCTGCGTTCTGAACTGCGTAAAGCTGGCTTCGTCACCCGTGACGCTCGTCAGGTTGAACGTAAGAAAGTCGGTCTGCGTAAAGCACGTCGTCGTCCGCAGTTCTCCAAGCGTTAATTTTCGCTGCTTCGGCAGTGCGATTTACGCAAAAAACCCGGTGCTTCACCGGGTTTTTTTATGCCTGAAATCCGCCGTCCTCGACTAAAATCTGTGGCATATCAGACAATTCAACATGAATTCGCCGCACCGCCCCCACAAAACAAGCAAAATCTGGTAAACTATCACCCACTTTTGCGCCTGTTCGCCGTGCAGTTGACCTCCTGGGCCGGTTTTTTATGGGTTCGGGTCGCGCTGCGTGCTGCCGGCCTGCGGCAAGATTATTCAGGATAGCAGCCTGTCAGTTGGCTATTCGCAGTATTTTCTAGATAACTTGGAGGTTTTCATGGCTGTCGCTGCCAACAAACGTTCGGTAATGACGCTGTTCTCTGGCCCGACCGACATTTTTAGCCATCAAGTACGTATCGTACTGGCGGAGAAAGGTGTCAGCGTCGAGATCGAGCAGGTCGAAATGGATAACCTGCCGCAAGATCTGATTGACCTCAACCCTTATCAGACGGTGCCTACGCTGGTCGATCGCGAACTGACCCTGTATGAATCCCGCATCATCATGGAATACCTGGATGAGCGCTTCCCGCACCCGCCGCTGATGCCGGTTTACCCGGTTGCCCGTGGTGAGAGCCGTCTGATGATGCTGCGCATCGAGAAGAACTGGTACTCGCTGATGGACAAGATCGAGAAGAGCAGCGGTCAGGAAGCGGAATCCGCCCGTCGTCAGCTGCGTGAAGAGCTGTTGGCGATCGCGCCTATCTTCGGCCAGACGCCGTATTTCATGAGCGAAGAGTTCAGCCTGGTGGATTGCTACCTGGCACCGCTGTTGTGGCGTCTGCCGCAGCTGGGCATCGAATTGAGCGGCGCCGGCTCTAAAGAGCTGAAAGGCTATATGACCCGAGTCTTCGAACGCGACGCTTTCCTGGCTTCCCTGACCGAAGCCGAGCGTGAAATGCGCCTGCAAACCCGGGGCTAAGCGCGATGGACATGTCTCAGATGACGCCGCGTCGCCCGTATCTGCTGCGGGCGTTCTACGACTGGTTGCTGGATAACCAGCTGACGCCGCACCTGGTGGTCGACGTGACTCGCCCGGATGTTCAGGTGCCGATGGAGTTCGCGCGTGATGGCCAGATCGTGCTGAATATCGCGCCGCGCGCGGTAGGCAACCTGGCGTTGGGCAACGAAGACGTGCAGTTTAACGCACGTTTCGGCGGCGTGCCGCGTCAGGTTTCGGTGCCGATGGCAGCCGTACTGGCGATTTATGCGCGTGAAAACGGCGCCGGCACGATGTTCGAACCGGAAGCCGCCTACGACGAGAGCGAAGGCGTGTTCGAAGGTCTGGACAATGAGACGATCCCTTCGGAAACCCTGATGTCAGTGATCGACGGCGATCGCCCGGATACCGCGGAAGATGACGGCCCGGACGACGAACCGCCGCAGCCGCCGCGCGGTGGCCGCCCGGCGCTGCGTGTGGTGAAATAAGCCCGCGTGAACAAACGAAAAAGCACCCCGTGGGGTGCTTTTTTTTGCCCGGACGAAGCGGATCAGCCTTTCAAGGCGGCAATGCAGGCATCGCGCGGCGCGCTGAGATCGCCTACGCGCACGGTGGACAGCGCGTGGGCTGCACGCTCACGGAAGCTGGTGATGGCGGTGTCGCCTTGCACTTCCGGTGGCGCGGTGCAGATGTCATTGAGCGGCAGATCGTTGCCTTTGTTGAGCGCCTGCAATACCGCTGCCGGGTTGTAGATCAGGGCCGCGGAGAGGGCAGATTTAATGCCGGCGGTAAATCCGGCATTGCCGCCGCCGGCCAGCTTGGGCGCCAGAGCAATCCAGTTGTCGTCCCCCAACCGGATGCTGTTTTCCACGGCGCTGAACTGCCCGGCCTTGCCCAACTGCGCCACGACCGGCCGCGCGCCGCGCGCTTCGATATTGTAACCGACCTCCTGCGAATCCAGCGCCAGGGCTGAGGCGCTGAAACTGACGGCCAGCAGCGCGCCGGCCAACAGGGAAATGGAGCATTTCATGTTCGCTATCCTTATCTCGGTGTCAGGCGCAGCCGCGCCCTGCAATGGTGCTAACTCAATACTATAGCGCGTTGAGGCAGTGAGGAGAGGGGCGGTTGTTACAAAGCGTGGCCGGTTAAAACAAAGGCCCGGCAACGTGCCGGGCCTTTGGCGGTACGGAAGGTTTACACTTCCAGGTAGTTCATGATGCCGTCTGCCGCTTTGCGGCCTTCGGCGATCGCCGTCACCACCAGGTCGGAGCCGCGGACCGCGTCGCCACCGGCGAAGATTTTCGGGTTGCTGGTCTGGAATGCGTTGTCGCTGCCTTCCGGCGCCACGATGCGGCCCTGTTTATCGAGCTGCACGTCGTGCGCCGCCAGCCAGTCCATACGGTGTGGGCGGAAGCCGAACGCCATCACCACCGCGTCGGCGTCGATAACGTGTTCGGAACCCGGTACCTGCTCCGCCGCCTGACGGCCGTTGGCATCCGGTGCGCCCAGCTGAGTGCGCACCATTTTCACCCCGGCCACGCGGCCGGCGCTGTTCAGTTCGATGCTCAGCGGCTGCAGGTTGAACTGGAAGTCCACCCCTTCTTCCCGCGCGTTCTTCACTTCGCGCTTGGAGCCCGGCATGTTGGCCTCGTCGCGGCGGTAGGCGCAGACGACCTGCGTCGCGCCCTGACGCACCGAGGTACGCACACAGTCCATGGCGGTATCACCGCCGCCCAGCACCACTACCCGCTTGCCTTCCATGCTGACGTAAGGCTCGTGCTGCTCGGTTTCATAGCCCATCAGCTGCTTGGTGTTGGCGATCAGGAACGGCAGCGCGTCGTACACGCCCTGCGCTTCCTCATTCTCCAGGCCGCCGCGCATCGACTGATAGGTACCGACGCCGAGGAACACCGCATCGTACTCGCTCAGCAAGGTCTCCATGCTGATGTCTTTGCCCACTTCGGTGTTCAGCTGGAACTCGATGCCCATCTCGCTGAAGATGCCGCGGCGTTTGACCATCACTTCCTTTTCCAGCTTGAAGGCCGGGATACCGAAGGTCAGCAGGCCGCCGATCTCAGGATGACGGTCATACACCACCGCTTTGACGCCGTTGCGGGTCAGCACGTCGGCGCAGGCCAGCCCGGCAGGGCCGGCACCGACGATCGCCACGCGCTTGCCGGTCGGCTGCACGTGCGACATGTCCGGCTTCCAGCCCATTTCGATGGCCTTATCGCTGATGTAGCGCTCGATATTGCCGATGGTGACCGCACCGAACTCGTCGTTCAGGGTGCAGGAGCCTTCGCACAGGCGATCCTGCGGGCATACGCGGCCGCACACCTCCGGCAGGCTGTTGGTCTGATGCGCCAGGTCCGCCGCTTCCATGATGCGGCCTTCGTTGGCCAGTTTCAGCCAGTTCGGGATGTAGTTGTGCACCGGGCACTTCCACTCGCAATACGGGTTGCCGCAGGACAGACAGCGGTCCGCCTGGGCCTTGGCTTGGGTTTCCGAAAACGGTTCGTAGATCTCGACGAACTCGATTTTGCGGATCTTCAGCGGTTTCTTTGGCGGATCAACACGCTGCAGGTCGATAAATTGGTAAACGTTCTGGCTCATTAATGACCTACCTCTTACTGCGCCTGCACCCGCAGCTCGGCTGCGGAGCGGCTACGGTGACCCAACAGCGCTTTGACATCGCTGGACTTCGGTTTGACCAGGGCGAACTTCGGCGCCCACTCCGGCCAGTTGGCCAGGATCTCTTCCGCGCGGGAAGAGCCGGTCGCCTGCACGTGTTCGGTGATCAGGCCGCGCAGATGCTCCTCATGGATCGCCAGCTGATCGACATCCAGCACTTCCACCAGCTCCGGGTTCACGCGCTTGCGGAACTCACCATCTTCGTCCAGCACGTAGGCGAAGCCGCCGGTCATGCCGGCACCGAAGTTGATGCCGGTTTTACCCAGCACGCAGACGATGCCGCCGGTCATGTATTCGCAGCCGTTGTCGCCGATGCCTTCCACCACGGTGATGGCGCCGGAGTTGCGCACCGCGAAGCGTTCGCCCGCGCGGCCGGCAGCGAACAGCTTGCCGCCGGTGGCGCCGTACAGGCAGGTGTTGCCGACGATACTGGCTTCATGGCTGCGGAAGGCGGAGCCGATCGGCGGACGCACTGCGATGCTGCCGCCGGCCATGCCTTTGCCGACATAGTCGTTGGCATCGCCGGTCAGGGTCAGCTCGACGCCGCCGGCGTTCCAAACGCCGAAGCTCTGCCCGGCGGTGCCGGAGAAGTGCGCCTTAATAGGATCGGCCGCCATGCCCTGATCGCCGTGCACGTCGGCGATCGCGCCGGACAGCATGGCGCCCACGGAGCGGTCGGTGTTGCGAATGTCGAAGTAGAAGGTTTTACCCTGCTTCGCTTCGATGTACGGCTGCGCCTGCGCCAGCAGCTCTTTGTTCAGCAGGCCCTTGTCGAACGCCGGGTTGCTGCTTTCGGTGCAGTACACCGCTTTGCCCGGATGCGGCGTGGCGGTTTTCAGCAGCGGCGACAGATCCAGCTTGTTCTGCTTGGCGGAGATGCCGTCCAGCTCGGTCAGGAACTCGGTGCGGCCGATCAGATCCACCAGTTGGCTCACGCCCAGTTGGGCCATGATCTCGCGGGTTTCACGCGCGATAAACTGGAAGTAATTCGTCACGCGTTCCGGCAGGCCGTGGTAGTGATCGCGGCGCAGCTTGTCGTCCTGAGTCGCGACGCCGGTCGCGCAGTTGTTGAGGTGGCAGATGCGCAGGTATTTGCAGCCCAGCGCCACCATCGGCCCGGTGCCGAAGCCGAAGCTTTCCGCGCCCAGGATCGCCGCTTTGACGATGTCCACGCCGGTTTTCAGGCCGCCGTCCACCTGCAGGCGGATCTTGTGGCGCAGGCCGTTGGCCACCAGCGCCTGCTGGGTTTCCACCAGGCCCAGTTCCCATGGGCAGCCGGCATATTTCACCGAGGACAGCGGGCTGGCGCCGGTGCCGCCGTCGTAACCGGCGATGGTGATCAGATCGGCATAGGCTTTCGCCACGCCGGTGGCGATGGTGCCCACGCCCGGCTCGGACACCAGTTTCACCGAGATCACCGCCTTCGGGTTGACCTGCTTCAGGTCGAAGATCAGCTGCGCCAGATCTTCGATCGAGTAGATGTCGTGGTGCGGCGGCGGGGAGATCAGCGTCACGCCCGGCACTGAATAACGCAATCTGGCGATGTACGGAGTGACTTTGTCGCCCGGTAGCTGGCCGCCTTCGCCCGGCTTGGCGCCTTGCGCGACCTTAATTTGGATCACGTCGGCGTTCACCAGGTAGGCCGGCGTCACGCCGAAGCGGCCGGAGGCCACCTGTTTGATGCGCGACACCTTGTTGGTGCGGTAGCGCGCCGGATCTTCGCCGCCTTCGCCAGAGTTGGAGAAGCCGCCGAGACCGTTCATGGCGATCGCCAGCGACTCGTGCGCTTCCGGGCTCAGTGCGCCGATCGACATCGCCGCGGTGTCGAAGCGTTTGAACAGCGACTCCGCCGGTTCGACCTGATCGACCGGGATCGGTTCACCTTTCGGCGTGATGGCCAGCAGATCGCGCAGCATGGCGATCGGCCGCTCGTTCACCAGCTTGGCGTAGGCCTGGTAGTCGCTGTACTCGCCGCTGTGCACCGCTTTTTGCAGCGAGTTCACCACGTCCGGGTTGTAGGCGTGGTATTCGCCGCCGTGTACGAACTTCAGCAGGCCGCCTTGCTCCAGCGGTTTGCGTTTCAGCCAGGCGCGCTTGGAGAGGTTCTGCAGATCCTGCTGGAAGTCGCTGAAGCTGGCACCGCCGATGCGGCTGACCACGCCCTGGAAGCACAGATCCGCCAGATCGCGGTGCAGGCCGACCGCTTCGAACAGCTTGGAGCAGCGGTAAGAGGCGATGGTCGAGATGCCCATTTTGGACATGATTTTGTACAGGCCTTTGTTGATGCCGTTGCGGTAGTTCAGCATCACGTCGCGGTATTTCTTGTCGATCGCCTGGCTGTCCACCAGCTTGGCCAGGGTTTCATAGGCCAGGTACGGGTAGATGGCGGTCGCGCCGAAGCCGAGCAGCACGGCGAAGTGGTGCGGATCGCGGGCGCTGGCGGTTTCAACGATCAGGTTGGCGTCGCAGCGCAGGCTTTTCTCCACCAGGCGGGTTTGCACGGCGCCAACGGCCATCGGAGCCGGTACCGGCAGGCGGCCGGGCGCGATGGCGCGGTCGGACAGCACCAACAGCACTGCGCCTTCGCGCACCTTACGTTCCGCTTCGTCGCACAGGGCGCGAATGGTCTGCTCCAGATCCTGCTGCTGCGGATCGAAGGTCAGATCGAGGGTCTCGGCGCGATAGTATTCGCCTTCCAGCGTGGTGAGCTGTTTGAAATCGGAGTACAGCAGGATCGGCGATTTGAAGCTCAGACGGTGCGCCTGGCCTTCGGCTTCGCAGAACACGTTCATTTCACGGCCGATGCTGGTGGCCAGCGACATGACGTGCGCTTCGCGCAGCGGATCGATCGGCGGGTTGGTGACCTGCGCGAACTGCTGGCGGAAGTAGTCGTAAACGATGCGCGGCCGGCTGGAGAGCACGGCGAACGGGGTATCGTCGCCCATCGAACCGGTGGCTTCCTGGCCAATCTCGCCCAGCACGCGGATCACCTGATCCAGCTCTTCGCTGCTGTAGCCGAACTGTTTCTGGTAGGTTTCGAGCTGCGCGTCGTCGAGCTCGCGGCTGCCGACCTGATCGTCCGGCAGATCTTCGAACGGCACCAGGCGTTTGACGTTTTTCTCCATCCACTCTTTATACGGATGGCGGCTTTTCAGATCGTTGTCGGTTTCTGCCGAGTGCAGGATGCGGCCGCTGCGGGTGTCGATCACCATCAGCTCGCCGGGGCCGACGCGGCCTTTTTCCACCACTTCATCCGGCTGGTAATCCCAGATGCCGACTTCGGAGGCGCAGGTGATCAGCTTGTCTTTGGTGATCACGTAGCGCGCCGGGCGCAGGCCGTTGCGATCGAGGTTACAGGCGGCGTAGCGGCCGTCGGACATCACGATGCCGGCCGGGCCGTCCCACGGCTCCATGTGCATCGAGTTGAAGTCGAAGAAGGCGCGCAGATCGCCATCCATGTCCGGGTTGTTCTGCCAGGCCGGCGGCACCAGCAGACGCATGGCGCGAATAAGATCCATCCCGCCCGCCAGCAGCAGCTCCAGCATGTTGTCCAGCGAACTGGAGTCGGAGCCGGTTTCGTTGACGAACGGCGCGGCGGCTTGCAGATCCGGGATCAGCGGCGTTTGGAATTTGTAGGTACGGGCACGCGCCCATTGGCGGTTGCCGGTGATGGTATTGATTTCGCCGTTGTGCGCCAGGTAGCGGAACGGCTGCGCCAGCGGCCAGCGCGGCACGGTGTTGGTGGAGAAGCGCTGGTGGAACAGGCATATGGCCGACTCCAGGCGCAGGTCCGCCAGATCGAGATAGAAGCGCGGCAGATCCGCAGGCATGCACAGGCCTTTATAGATCGTCACCAGGTTAGAGAAGCTGCAGACGTAGAAACTGTCGTCCTGCACGCGTTTCTCGATGCGGCGACGCGCCACGAACAGGCGGCGCTCCATATCGCGCGGGCGCCAGCCGGCCGGGGCGTTAACGAAGATTTGCTCGATGCGCGGCAGGGAGGAGAGGGCGATTTCACCCAGCACGTCCGGGTTGGTCGGCACTTCGCGCCAGCCGACGATCGACAGCGTTTCGTTTTGCAGCTCTTCTTCCACGATGCGGCGGCTGAGGCGCGCTTCCTCTTCATTCTGGCTGAGGAACATCATGCCGACGGCGTAGTTCTTGGCCAAACGCCAGCCGCGCTCTTCCGCCACCATGCGGAAGAAGCGATCGGGTTTTTGCAGCAACAGGCCGCAGCCGTCGCCGGTCTTGCCGTCGGCCAGGATCGCGCCGCGGTGCTGCATGCGGGCCAGCGCGTGAATGGCGGTGCGCACCACCTTGTGGCTAGGTTCGCCTTCTATGTGGGCGATCAGGCCGAAACCACAGTTGTCCCTCTCTTGGGATTTATCGTACAACATATCGTGAACCTCCCCAGGCTCTGCGTGACTCTCACAACCTACTGCGAGGGGGCTTCCCAATTTCAGGCAGAAGTCCAATCAGCAAGTTATCCCCGCCAATCTGCTTTTCCGCCCTCCATCAATGGCCTCTCGTGACGGTCTCACAAGTGGTATAGGACTTGTTTTAAGAGGGAGTCTTCAATTACTGCATAAATATGACGAGACGTTTGCCCGTCCAGAAAGCTTCCAGCGGACTTCCAACTTAGCGAGAAAGAATTCGCAGGTCAAATGTGGGCTTAAGATAGATTCTTATCGAATTAATGATGTTTATTTATTTGATAAATAAGTAATTTAATGCATTTTTGCACTGTCGTGGGGCAACACCGATCCCCGCAGAAGTGTGAGCTGTCTCACTATAGTGCAACCCCTTAATCTCTGCACCATGCTAGTGCGGGGGTTAATGCCAGAATTTTATTCTATAAGATATTGCTTGGCTGATGTTTATGACTATTTTTCACCGTGTTGTCATATTGCCGTTAACGGTTGCGTGACGATTAGAATAATTCATCAGAATTATAGTGAATTGATTTGCGTTTATGATGAATAGTTATGCCTGGCGGCGCCTTGCGGGGAAAGCGTTGATCTCTGTCATCGCGGGAAAAGCCGTTTCTTATTAGCATCGCGGCTTTGAACACAGAGAATCACCAAGATTATGCAGTTGCCGCAATTAGTCAATATGTTTGGCGCAGATCTCCAGCGCCGCTATGGCGAAAAGATCCATAAACTCACGCTGCACGGCGGATTCAGCTGCCCTAACCGCGACGGCACGTTGGGGCGCGGCGGCTGTACGTTCTGCAATGTCGCCTCGTTCGCCGATGAAGCGATGCAGCGCCAGAGCATCGACGAACAGCTGGCGCAGCAGGCCGCGCGGGTCGATCGGGCGCGGCGCTATCTGGCCTATTTCCAGGCCTATACCAGCACCTATGCGCAGATCGAACGGCTGGCGTCGATGTATCGGCAGGCGTTGGCGCAGAGCACCATGGTCGGCCTGTGCGTCGGCACCCGGCCGGACTGCGTGCCGCCCGCCGCGCTGGATCTGCTGGCGGGATACCGCGAGCAAGGCTATGAAGTGTGGCTGGAGCTGGGGCTGCAGACGGCGCACGATAAAACGCTGAAGCGCATCAATCGCGGCCATGATTTTCGCTGTTATCAGCAGACGGCGCGGCTGGCCCGGCAACGCGGGCTGAAGGTGTGCTGCCATCTGATCGTCGGGCTGCCGGGAGAAACTCAGCGCGATCATCTGCTCACGCTGCAGCGGGTGGTGGAGACTGGCGTGGATGGCATCAAACTGCATCCGCTGCACGTCGTGACCGGCAGTACCCTGGCACGAGCGTGGCGCGCCGGGCGCTTGTCCGAACTGGCGTTGGAGGACTACGCCGTCAGCGCCGGGGAGATGATCCGCCACACGCCGGGCGAGGTGGTGTATCACCGTCTTTCCGCCAGCGCCCGTCGGCCGACGCTGCTGGCGCCGCTGTGGTGCGAAAACCGCTGGAGTGGCATGCAGGCGGTCGGTGCTTATCTGCAACAGCGCGGTGGGCAGGGCAGCGCGCTGGATGAAAAGTGGCGCTACCGCCCTGGAATGCCGCTCTGAAGTGCAATCTTTGCCACACTTCGGCGTTTGCCGCCTTATCTCACCGCGGTTTTACGGTATGATTCAAAAGATTGTGTCTGATGGGAGCCGCTATGAAGCAAATCCGGGTGTTGGCCCAGTACTACGTTGATTTAATGGTGAAACTGGGGTTGGTACGCTTCTCGCTGCTGCTGGCCTCGGCGCTGGTGGTGCTGGCGATGGTGGTGCAGATGGCGGTGACCATGCTGCTGCGCGGCGAAGTGGAAAGCATCGACGTGGTGCGTTCGATCTTCTTCGGCCTGTTGATCACCCCGTGGGCGGTCTATTTTCTCTCGGTGGTGGTGGAACAGTTGGAAGAGTCGCGCCAACGGCTGGCGCGGCTGGTGGACAAGCTCGAAGAGATGCGCCACCGCGATCTGGAGCTCAATCAGCAGCTCAAAGACAATATCAGCCAGCTGAATCAGGAGATTGCCGACCGTATCAAGGCGGAAGAAGAGCGCCTGCAGGTGATGGAAAAGCTGACCGAAGAGATGGAACAGCGCGAGCTGGCGCAGATTGAGCTGGGCCAGCAATCGGCGCTGTTGCGTTCCTTCCTCGATGCCTCGCCGGATCTGGTCTACTACCGCAACGAAGACAAAGAGTTCTCCGGCTGCAACCGCGCGATGGAGCTGCTGACCGGCAAAAGCGAGAAGCAGCTGATCGGCCTGACGCCGTTCGACGTCTACGGCCAGGAGATCGCCGAAAAGGTCATTGAGACCGACGAGAAGGTGTTCCGCCACAACGTCTCGCTGACCTACGAACAGTGGCTGGTGTATCCCGACGGCCGCAAGGCCTGTTTCGAGCTGCGCAAGGTCCCGTTTTACGACCGGGTGGGCAAACGCCACGGGCTGATGGGCTTCGGCCGCGATATTACCGAGCGTAAGCGCTACCAGGACGCGCTAGAGAACGCCAGCAGGGAGAAGACCACCTTTATCTCCACCATCAGCCACGAGCTGCGTACGCCGCTTAACGGCATCGTCGGCCTGAGCCGCATCCTGCTCGATACCGAGCTGAATGACGAGCAACTGAAATACCTGAAGACCATCCACGTCAGCGCCATCACCCTCGGCAATATCTTCAACGACATTATCGAAATGGATAAGCTCGAGCGGCGCAAGGTGCAGCTCGACAACCAGCCGGTGGACTTCACCGGTTTCCTGGCAGATCTGGAGAACCTCTCCGGCCTGCTGGCGCAGCCGAAAGGGCTGCAGTTCATCATGGATCCGCAGACGCCGCTGCCGCAGCAGATCGTGACCGACGGCACGCGCCTGCGGCAGATTCTGTGGAACCTGATCGGCAACGCGGTGAAATTTACCCAGCAGGGGAAAATCGTGGTGCGCGTGCGGCGCGAGGCGCAGGAGAAGCTGGTGTTCGAGGTGGAAGATTCGGGCATGGGCATCCCGCAGGACGAGCAGGACAAGATCTTCGCCATGTATTACCAGGTGAAAGATCAGCGCGGCGGCCGTCCGGCCACCGGCACCGGCATCGGGCTGGCGGTCTCCAAGCGGCTGGCGCAGAGCATGGGGGGTGACATCACCGTGCGCAGCGAACAGGGGCACGGTTCTTGCTTCACTCTGACCATCCAGGCGCCGGCGGTGCAGGAAGCCGTCAGCGAGGTATCGGAGGAAGAGGAGCTGCCGTTGCCGGCGCTGCACATCCTGCTGGTGGAGGATATCGAACTGAACGTGATCGTGGCGCGATCGGTGCTGGAGAAATTGGGCAACAGCGTTGATGTGGCGATGAACGGCCACGATGCGCTGGCGATGTTCGACCCGGACGAGTTCGATCTAGTTCTGCTGGACATTCAACTGCCGGACATGACCGGGCTGGATATCGCCCGGGCGCTGCGCGAACGCTATGCCGGGCAGGCGCTGCCGCCGCTGGTGGCTTTGACCGCCAACGTGCTGAAAGACAAAAAAGAGTATCTCGAGGCGGGCATGGACGATGTGCTGAGCAAGCCGTTGTCGGTGCCGGCGCTGACCCAGGTCATCAAACACTATTGGGATCATCAACCTTCTCACACTTCAAAGAAAACGGAGCACAAGGCGATGCAGATTAATGAGTCGTTACTCGATACCGCGATGCTGGAACAGTACATGGATCTGGTTGGCCCGCAGCTGATCCACCAAAGCCTGGAGATGTTCGAACAGATGATGCCGGGCTACCTGGCGGTGCTGGACTCCAACATGACGGCGCGCGATCAGAAAGGCATCACCGAGGAAGGGCACAAGATCAAGGGCGCCGCCGGTTCGGTCGGTCTGCGCCATCTGCAGCAGCTGGCGCAGCAGATTCAAACGCCGACGCTGCCGGCCTGGTGGGATAACGTGCAGGATTGGGTGGATGAGTTGAAACAAGAGTGGCGCAACGATGTGCAGGTACTGCGGGCTTGGGTTGAGAACGCTGAAAAAAAATGACCCCGACCTAAGCCGGGGTGCGCGAATATTGCGCCAACACCAGGGAAATTGTGAACCTGCGTATTGGTTTCAGTGTTCTGGTCGAGCAGGTTGTTGCGAATTCCTAAACATCATACAGCCAACAACATAGCAAATGTAAGCGCTCTTGTTAGAAGATTCATTAAAATGTGTGATGTAGATTAGTGTTTGTCAACTCAGAGCACGAACCAGTTGACAGCAGCGACAGGAGTAAGAGTGATGAAAAAGGTGGGTGTAGTCCTCAGCGGCAGCGGCGTTTATGACGGTACGGAGATCCATGAAGCGGTGCTGACGTTGCTGGCGTTGGACCGTGCCGGCGCCCAGGCGGTGTGCTTTGCGCCTGATAAACCACAATGCCATGTTATTAATCACTTATCGGGTGAGGAGATGGCGGAGTCGCGCAATGTCCTGATTGAATCGGCGCGCATTGCCCGCGGGGCAGTGCAGCCGCTGGCGCTGGCGGAAGCCGCCCAGCTGGATGCGCTGATCGTGCCCGGTGGCTTTGGTGCCGCCAAGAATCTCAGCAATTTCGCCGAAGCCGGCGCGGAATGTTGGGTCGATGAAGATTTGGCGCGTCTGACGCGCGAGATGCATAAGGCCAACAAACCAATTGGCCTGATGTGCATCGCGCCGGCGCTGTTGCCGAAACTGCTGGATCAACAAGCGCGGCTCACCATTGGCAACGATCCGGACCTGGGGGAAGTGATTGACGCCATGGGCGGCGAGCCGGTGATTTGTCCGGTGGACGACATCGTGGTGGACAGCGAGCACAAGATCGTGACTACGCCAGCCTATATGCTGGCGCCGTCGATCGCGCAGGCGGCCCTCGGCATCGATAAGCTGGTGGCGCGGGTGCTGGAACTGTCTGAATGAGAAAATCGCTCGGCGGATGGCGGCGGCTGCGCCCGTGGTATTGGCTGAAGCGCGGTGTCATCGCGATTATCGGCCTGTGGGTGTTGGGCATTGTGCTCTTTGCCTTCCTGCCGGTGCCGTTTTCCGCCGTGATGGTGGAGAGGCAAGTCAGCGCCTGGCTGAGCGGCGACTTCGGCTACGTCGCCCATTCGGACTGGGTGTCGATGGACGATATCTCGCCGCAAATGGCGCTGGCGGTGATGGCGGCGGAGGATCAGAAGTTTCCAGACCATTGGGGCTTCGATGTGGCGGCCATTGAAAAGGCGCTCAGCCACAACGAGAAGCGCCCGACGCGCATCCGCGGCGCGTCCACGCTGTCGCAGCAGACCGCTAAAAACCTGTTTCTGTGGGATGGCCGCAGCTGGCTGCGCAAAGGGCTGGAGGCCGGGTTGACGTCGGGCATCGAGCTGGTGTGGACCAAGCGACGTATTCTGACGGTGTATCTGAACATCGTCGAGTTCGGCGACGGGGTGTTCGGCGTGGAAGAGGCTTCACAGCGCTTTTTCCATAAGCCGGCCAAACGTCTGAGCGCGGCCGAAGCGGCGCTGCTGGCGGCGGTATTGCCGAATCCGCACCGCTTCAGGGCCGATGCGCCGTCCGGCTATGTGGTGCAGCGTCAACAATGGATTATGCGCCAAATGCGGCAACTGGGCGGGGAAGCGTTTTTACGCGAGAACAAGCTGGATTAAACGGGCGGGAGCGGCACGGTGCCGCTCCCGCCAAGCGGTTTATTTCACATAGGTAAAGGCGGTAGTGACGTGCTTCACGCCGCTGACCTGGCTAGCAATCTGCGCCGCTGACTGCCCTTCCTGCTGCGTGACCAGGCCCAGCAAGAACACTTCGCCGTTTTCGGTAGTAACCTTCACGTTGGACGATTTCACCGTATCGCTGGTGAGCAGCTGCGAACGCACCTTGGTGGTGATCCAGGTGTCGGAGGACGCGGTGCTCAGGCTGACCGGCGTGCCCTGACGGATCTCGTTATACACTTCGGTCGTGCCTTCCACGCCCATGGCGATCTGCTTGGCGCGCGCGGTGAGATCGGCGTTAGGCGACTGGCCGGTCAACAGCACCTTGCCCTGATAGGCGGTGGCGACCACCCGGGCATCTTTCTTCAACTGCTGGTCTTTGCTCAGGGCGCTTTCGACCCTGGCTTCCAGCGTGCCGTCATCCACCTGGGTCCCGACGCTGCGCGGGTCGGTGGCGGTTTTGGTCGCGACGGCCGCACTGCCGACGACGACGCCGGCGATACAGCCTTGCAACAGCAGGGCGCTGGACAGCACTGCAAATGTGGCTTTTAGCTTCATCTCAGTTCCTTAATCGTCCTGGTGGGGGAATAACGTATTGTCTATCAGGTCGCACAGGCAGTTTACGGTCAGCATATGCATTTCCTGAATGCGCGAGCTGCGGTGCGACGGGATGCGGATCTCGACATCCTGCTGGCCGAGCAACCCTGCCAGTTCGCCACCGTCGTAGCCGGTGAGCGCGACGATGGTCATATCGCGCGTCACGGCCGCCTCGACCGCTTTCACAATATCACGGCTGTTGCCGCGGGTGGAAATCGCCAGCAGCACGTCACCGGTGTGCCCAAGTGCGCGCACCTGCTTGGCGTACACTTCGTCGTGCAACCGATCGTTGCTGATCGCCGTCAGCACCACGTTGTCGGCGTTGAGGGCGATGGCTGGCAGGCTGGGGCGCTCGGTTTCAAAACGGTTGATCATGCTGGCGGCGAAGTGCTGCGCGTTGGCCGCCGAGGTGCCGTTGCCGCAGCACAGGATTTTGTTGCCGTTGAGTAAGGATTGAACCAGCGTCATCGCAGCGCGGGAAATGGCGTCCGGCAGTGCTTCCGCCGCCGCGATCTGGGTTTGGATGCTTTCGGTAAAACAGACTTTAATTCTATCCAGCACGTTGTATTAATCCACTAAGTCAAAGGGCCGGTCTGCGCCGCAAAACCCCAATTAATCCGCATTGAAGGCGTTGGGTATCCATTCTAACTGGCTACCGGTAATGGCCAAAACATCAAAACGGCAAGATGATGTGTCAAAACTGGCTCCGCGCCCCGCCAGCCAGACGGCGGCGGCGTGCAGCAACCGCTGTTGTTTGCGAAAGGTGACGCTGGCGGCCGCGCCGCCGAAGGCGTCGTTGCGGCGGTAGCGCACTTCGACGAATACCCAGGTAGTGCCGTCGCGCATGATGAGGTCGAGCTCACCGCCGCGCACCGCGACGTTGGCGGCGCAGAAGGTGAGCCCGGCGTGTTCCAGGTGACGGCGGGCCAGTAACTCGTAGCCCGCCCCGGAGGCGCGTGGGTTCAAGAGACCGGAACGACCGTACCCTGACGGTATTGCAGCCAAGGCAGCTTGCGGTTGATCACGCAGTTCGGCGATGCGCTCAGCGTACCGGTGGTGCCGGAAACCTGGAAACCCGGCAGCTGGCGCATTTCAGCAAAGTGGTTGGCCAATGTCCAGGCATCCATCCCCATTGCATACAGGCGCACCAGCGAGTAATCGTTGCGGAAGCGCGCGCTGGCCTGCTGCAGCAGCTGAGGGTTTGAGCCGGCCAGCAGCGGGATATCGCTGAACTGCAGGCCTTCCATTTCCAGACGGAAGTCCGGGCCGGCGCCGGCCTGGTAGCTGCGCGAGCTGGCGTACATCGCCGGTTTGCCGCGCGAGCTGGTGGCCATGTCGATCATCGGTTTGATCAGCGTCAGTTGGGACTGGGTAGCGACGATATACACCGCGTCGACGCTGCCGCCGGTGGCGGCGGGCACGTCGCTCGGCGGCGCAGGAATGGTCAGCCCGGCGATGGTGACGCTCTGCGGCGCCGGGGCGCTCGACATCGGCGTGCCGGTCATGCGGATGCCGCCGCTGTTCACCATCTGGCGCAGCTCGCCGGCAGAGCCGATGTCCTGACGCAGCACGGTTTGCCCGCCTTGCTTCTGCCATTCCTGGTTAAAGGCCTTGGCGACGCGATCGCCGAAGGCGCCGCGCGGCACCAGCAGCAGCGGTTGACGCTTCTGCTGTTCCCAGATGTGGCGGGCGGCGTCGCGCGCTTCATCTTCCGGCGACAGGGCGAAGTAACAGATGTTCAGGTTGTCCTTCGGCGTTTCCGGCTGGTTGAGCGCCAGCACGTTCAGCGTGGTGGTGCTGGCGGACAGCTGATCGACGTTCTCTTTGAGCAGCGGCCCGACCACCAGAGTAGCGCCATCCTGCTGCGCCTGGCTCAGCAAGGCGGCCAGCGGCTGGCTGGTGGTGTCGTACACTTTGACCTGCGCATTAGCGGCCTGCAGCGGCGTTATCGGCGCGCTGGACGGTGCAGCGGGTTGCGCGGCGGTCACGGCCGGCTGGCTCTCTTGCGCCGAAGGGCTGACGGCGCCGTTGGCGTTGATGTCACCCGCTGCGGCCTGATCGGCCGGCGCCGTTTGGGCCGGTGCGCTGGCAGGTTGCGCGGCTTGAGGTTGCGGCGCCGGCATGGAACCGCCGTTTTTCGCCGCTTCGAAGCCTTGCTGGATGGCGTCGGCGAACACTTTCGCCTGGCCGTTCAACGGCAGCAGCAGGGCGATTTTCGAGGTGGAGGCCTGAGTGAAGTTCAGCACCTGGTTCAGGCGAGCCGGCAGCGTTTTGGCTGCCGGGTTCTTCGGATAACGGTTCTGCCAATCTTTGATGCCGGCCTTCAGCAGATCGGGATCCTGCTTGTTGTCCTGATAGACGCGCAGCAGATCCAGCCAGCCTTGCAGCACGTTCTCGTCGGCGTTGATCACCAGGCTGTTCATCTCCTGCGGCGTCAGCTGCAGCAGGGCCTGCCAGGTTTGATCCAGATTGTCCTGGTGCGGTTTGCCGGTCAGCAACGGCTCCTGAGCGATATAGGCGCGGATCAATGGCAGCGACGCTTTGCCTTGATTGGCGGCGATCTGCGCCTGGTAGTAGCGCACCTTCTGATTCGGCGACAGCGCACCGCTGTCCAGGTGGCCCAGCGTGCTGCGGGCGCTGACGTAGCTCTTGTTGGCGATCTGCAGTTCGGCGGTCAGCAACTGGCGCTCAGTCTGCTGTGCGCCGCTGAGGTTTTTCGGCAGCTGATTCAACTGGTCGCCGGCCTGCGGCAGTTTTCCTTCGCGCAGCAAGGCGCGAATAGCAAGTAATTGCCAGTCAGCCTTGTTATCATCGCTGCTTTGCTGCAACTGCTGCAGGTAGTAATCGGAGCTGGCGCTCGCTTCGTCCTGTATATTGGCGGGCGGCGTTTGCGGGGCCCGACTTGGACAGCCTGCCAGGAAAAGGGCGGCCGCGATGACTGCGGTAAGTCGGACAGGCTTGGAACGCCCTGCTTTGGTACGAACGAATGTTGAGGAAAGCATACTGTATCCAGTGATGTTTTTTTCAAGATGCTCAATATTAAATCGGCAACCCGGATGAAACAATGAATCAACACCAACAATCAGTCATTTCTGCATCAACGCTGTATGTGGTGCCCACCCCCATCGGCAATCTGGGCGATATTACCCACCGCGCGTTAGAGGTACTGAAAAGCGTTGATCTGATCGCGGCGGAAGACACGCGCCATACCGGATTGCTGTTGCAACACTTCGCGATCAACGCGCGTCTGTTCGCGCTGCATGACCACAACGAACAGCAAAAGGCCGATCAGCTGCTGGCGAAACTGCAGGAAGGCCAGAGCATCGCGCTGGTGTCCGACGCCGGCACGCCGCTGATCAACGATCCCGGTTATCACCTGGTGCGCCGCTGCCGCGAGGCCGGCATTCGCGTGGTGCCGCTGCCGGGCGCCTGCGCCGCCACCACCGCGCTGTGCGCTGCGGGTGTCGCTTCCGACCGCTTCTGCTACGAAGGCTTCCTGCCGGCGAAAACCAAGGGGCGCAAGGATACGCTGATGGCGCTGGCGGAGGAACCGCGCACGCTGATTTTCTACGAATCCACTCACCGTCTGCTGGAAAGTCTGCAGGACATGGTCACCGTTTGGGGCCCGCAGCGTTATGTCGTGCTGGCGCGCGAGCTGACCAAAACCTGGGAATCTATCCACGGCGCGCCGGTGGGCGAGCTGCTGGCGTGGGTGCAGGAAGATGAAGTGCGCCGCCGCGGTGAGATGGTGCTGATCGTCGAAGGCCACAAAGCGCAGGAGGATGCGTTGCCGCTCGAGGCGCTGCGCACGCTGGCGCTGCTGCAAAAAGAGCTGCCGTTGAAAAAGGCGGCGGCGCTGGCGGCGGAAATCCACGGCGTGAAGAAAAATGCGTTGTATAAGCACGCGCTGGAGCAACAACAGCCGTAAAGCGGTTGACCTGCCGCCGCCGCAACGCTACTATCCGCGCCGGAGTTGACCAGACAGTCGCCGCTTCATTGCCGTCCTCTTCGGGGAGACAGATGGAGGGGAGGAAAGTCCGGGCTCCATAGGGCAGGGTGCCAGGTAACGCCTGGGAGGCGCAAGCCTACGACTAGTGCAACAGAGAGCAAACCGCCGATGGCCCGCGCAAGCGGGATCAGGTAAGGGTGAAAGGGTGCGGTAAGAGCGCACCGCGCGGCTGGCAACAGTTCGTGGCACGGTAAACTCCACCCGGAGCAAGGCCAAATAGGGGTTCACATGGTACGGCCCGTACTGAACCCGGGTAGGCTGCTTGAGCCAGTGAGCGATTGCTGGCCTAGAGGAATGACTGTCCACGACAGAACCCGGCTTACCGGTCAACTCCCTCGACAAAAGAAAACCCCGCGCAACGCCAGTTGCGCGGGGTTTTTCGTTTTCCGGCCGGCCTTACACCGGCAGGTCAATCAACAGCGCGCGCAGCGGCGTCTCGGCGCGGATCGTCAGGCGATTCTCCTCGCGCACGAAGGCGCCGTCGCCGCAGGTCAGGCGCTGTTCCTCGTGGCGCTCGCCGGTGGCGGCGATGGTACCGTGTATCGACTGCAGATAAGCGCGCGGCCCATTAATCGTCAGCGTGTGTTCTTCGCCCGGCTGCAGATCGAGATGATGGATCCAGACCTGCTGGCGCAGCTGCAGGCTGCCCTGCGCGCCGTCAGGCGAGGCCAGCAGCAGGTTGCCTGCAGTCGGCAGCGTCAGACGTTGCACCCGCTCGTTGTTGCGTTCCGGGCAGGCATCCAGCCACAGCTGCAGACGAGTCAGCGGCGTATCGCTGCTGACGTTCTGTTCGCTGTAGCTCAGGCTTGGCTGGGTGGCCAACAGCAGCGCTTCGCCGGCTTTGGCGCGTGCGGTGTTGCCGTCGCTGTCGCGGTATTCCGCCTCGCCCTGCAGGATCAGGTTCAGGATATCGACGCTGGGATAGGTGCGCGGCTGGAACGACGCGCCCGGCGCCAGCACCTCCTGATTCAGCACCCGCAGCGACGCGTAGCCCATCAGTTTGGGATCGAAGTAGTGACCAAAGGAAAAGGTGTAGCGAGCCTGCAGCCAACCAAAGTCAGCTTGCCCGCATTGTTGTGCTGTTCTGCATGTAATCATGGCAATCGGCTCTCTAAATTCATTATCCAAATGGTAAGCATCTGGACGTCGGATTGTTAGCCAGTTAATCTGGTCGGCATATTCAAATTTCCTGACAGAGGGATGCGATGGCCAGAGATCGGGCGCTCACGCTTGAGGCACTAAGGGTGATGGATGCAATCGACCGGCGCGGCAGTTTCGCCGCGGCCGCCGACGAATTGGGCCGGGTGCCGTCGGCACTCAGCTACACCATGCAAAAATTGGAAGAAGAATTGGACGTGGTGCTGTTCGACCGTTCGGGCCACCGCACCAAGTTCACCAACGTGGGGCGCATGTTGCTGGAACGCGGGCGGGTGCTGCTGGAAGCGGCCGACAAGCTGACCACCGACGCCGAGGCGCTGGCGCGCGGTTGGGAAACTCACCTGACCATCGTCAGCGAAGCGCTGTCGCCGCCGAGCCTGCTGTTCCCGCTGGTGGACAAGCTGGCGCTGAAGGCCAACACCCAGGTGTCGATTTTCACCGAGGTGCTGGCGGGCGCCTGGGAGCGGCTGGAGCAGGGGCGCGCCGACATCGTGATCGCGCCGGACATGCATTTTCGCGCGTCGTCCGAGATCAACACCCGCAAACTGTATAAGGTGATGAGCGTTTATGTCGCCGCGCCGGATCATCCTATCCACCTGGAGCCGGAGCCGCTTTCCGAAGTGACCCGCGTGAAATACCGCGGCATCGCGGTGGCGGATACCGCTCGCGAGCGCCCGGTGTTGACCGTACAGCTGCTGGATAAGCAGCAGCGTCTGACGGTGAGCACCATTGAAGACAAGCGTCTGGCGCTGCTGGCCGGGTTGGGGGTGGCGACCATGCCGTATCCGATGGTGGAGAAAGATATCGAGGCCGGGCGGCTGCGCGTGGTGGGGCCGGAATACAGCCGCGAAGCCGATATCATCATGGCCTGGCGGCGCGACAGCATGGGGGAGGCGAAAGCCTGGTTCCTGCGCGAAATTCCGCGCCTGTTCGCGCAGCGTTAAGTCGGTTGGATGACATCCCCTTGCCGGGCGGCAAGGGGATTTTTTTCGCCTTAACCGAAGCGCTGGTCGCGGCCGTGCGGCTCGTCCAGATCCTGCGCCGGCCCGATGGAAATGATGCCGTGCGGGTTGATGGTGGCGTGGCTGCGGTAGTAGTGGTTGCGAATGTGCGGCAGGCTGACCGTCTCGTCGATGCCCGGCATCTGGTAGATGTCGCGCAGGAAGCCGTACAGGTTGAGGTAGTCGCTGATGCGGTGTTTATCGCACTTGAAGTGGGTGACGTACACCGGATCGAAACGCACCAGCGTGGTCCACAGACGCAGGTCGGCTTCGGTCAGCCGATCGCCGGTCAGGTAGCGATGCTGCCCCAGGATCTGCTCCAGGCGCTCCAGCGCGTTGAATACCCCGTTGACCGCTTCGTCATAGGCTTCCTGGCTGGTGGCAAAACCGGCTTTGTACACGCCGTTGTTCACTTGATCGTAAATCCAACCGTTCAGCTCATCGATCTTGCCGCGCAGCGCGGTCGGGTAGTAGTCGCCTGCCCGAGCGCCGACGCCGTCAAATGCGCTGTTGAACATGCGGATGATGTCGGCGGATTCATTGCTGACGATGGTTTGCCGCTGTTTATCCCACAGCACCGGCACGGTCACGCGCCCGCTGTAGTGCGGATCGGCCCGCAGGTAGATCTGGTACAGGAAGTCGGCGTGATACAGCGGATCGCCGGTGGTTTCCGGAAAATCCTGGCCGAAGGTCCAGCCGTTTTCCAGCATCAGCGGGTGCACCACCGAGACCGGAATGATCTGCTCCAGCCCTTTCAGTTTGCGCATCAGCAGCGTGCGATGCGCCCAGGGGCAGGCGAGAGAAACATAAAGGTGATAACGGCCCGCTTCGGCCTGGAAGCCGCCCACGCCGTGTTCGCCCGGCTGACCGTCGGCGGTCACCCAATTGCGAAACTGAGCGGTTGAACGTTTGAAACGGCCGCCGGTAGATTTGGTGTCATACCAGATGTCTTGCCAAACGCCATCGACGAGTTGTCCCATGGGAATCTCCTTGGTGTCCGAGTTAAAAAACGACAGAGCCCGGCATGCCGGGCCCTGAATGACAGTTTAGATTACCATTTCTTGTTCAGAAGACGGTCGATGCTGAAGCCGCCCGGGCCTGCGACTGCCAACACGATGAAGCCGCCGGCGATGGTCAGGTTTTTCATGAACATCAGCTGGTTTACGCCTTCCGCAAAGTCAGTGTGGAACAGCAGCGCGGTCAGGATGGTGAAACCGGCAGTGAACAGCGCCACGGTGCGGGTCAGGAAACCGAACAGGATCGCCAGACCGCCGCCAAATTCCAGCAGGATGGTCAGCGGCAGCAAGAAGCCAGGCACGCCCATCGATTGCATGTACTGTTGGGTACCGGCATATGCGTCACCCATTTTGCCGTAGCCTGCCACGATAAACAGGATTGGCATCAGAATACGAGCAACCAACAAACCTGTATCTTCTAATTTTTTCATCATCTACTCCAAAGTGTTTTTGTGCGCCTGTTCGGCGGTAGTCATATCAACGGGCGGCGTAGCGGGTCTCTGACCCTGTCCGCTCCGTATCGTATTGATGGAGTGAATGTTAAGCGGGAAGTGCTCAGGTTGTTAGCAAGTAAAACTGTCGTAATTTTTCAAAAAATCTGAATCTTTAGCGTGCTAATAAAATGCCGCCGATCAGCAGGTTGCCCGGCCCCGGGGTTGGACGCGTTGTATCAAGGGAGAAAATGCGGGCAGAGCAACAGGAGGTTTGAAGGAAAGACTAAGCGGCTTACTTGGCGGAAAACGTCTTTTTAAACAGACGGATAGCGCTCCATGCGCCGAAAGCGCGACGCGACCAGCGGATCATCTTGCTGGGATGGCGGATGCCGTACAGCGCCATGACGCTGGAACCGAGCACCAGATAGCGGCGCAGGCCAAACACCGTTTGCCAGCCGCGGTCGATGCGTTCGGTCTTTTCCAGCCACAGAGACTTGTGTTCGGCCAGATCCAGACGCTGTTGCTGGATCTGCCGAATCAGCCTCTCTTTTTTCCATTCCAGATAGCGGCGGCTCATGGCTCGCGCTCCAGCTCGGCGCGATCGAGTTCCAACTGCTTGCGCGTGGCGCCGAGCAGCGTGGTGCGACGGGCCTTGACCAGCGTCCAGATGGTGCCGACCACGGCGAGGAACAGCAGCATGCCGGTTGTCGCGCCCAGCGCCACCAGCCGGTAGACCGGATCGATGGCCCAGAAGATCAGGATCAGCAGGCTCATCAAACCGAAGGCGGTGAACAGCAGCGTCATGCCGGCCATGATCAGCAGCTGAATGAGGTTGGCTTTCTCCTCTTCCAGCTCGACCACTGCCAGCCGGACGCGGGTTTCCACCATGCCGACCAGGATCGTGATGATGCGCTGACCGATATCCAGGACCCCTTTAGCGGGGCCCTGCGCGCGCACTTGCGCCTGCGCGCGCACTTGCGGTTGTTCAGCCATGATTAACGACGCGCGAGCAGCACGCCCAACACGACGCCGACCGCCGCGCCGATACCGATGCCGGTCCACGGGTTGTCGCGCACGTAGTCGTCGGCCTGGCCGGCGATCTGCTTGGTTTGCGAAGCCAGCTTGTCACCGGCGTCGCTCAGGCGAGCGCGGGTCTCTTTCAGCGCGCCTTCCGCTTTCGAGCGCAGCTTCTCCAGCTCGGCTTTCGGCTTGTCGGTGGAGGAGTTCAGCACTTCCTCCAGCGTATCGGCTAAGGACTTCAGTTCAGCGCGTAAGTTTTCTGCATTTGAATCATGTGCCATGTGATTATTCCTTAACGTTTATTTCGACAGACTTTTAACATAGCGGATTTTTTCGCCGGAGCAAAGGGGTGATGGCCAGCAGATAACACCAGACATCAATTTCATATGCTTAAGAAATCCCGTGTGATGGGGCTCTCATCGATAAATCCGCTGGTGTGAAAAAATTATTCCGCCTGGGCGCGTTTCAACTCAGCTTGCGCTTCCGCCAGCTTTTGCTGCTTCTTGGCGACCTTGTCCAGCTTGCCGGTTTGCTGCGTTTCTTTCAGTTCCTGCCGGCGCTCGTCGACCTTGCGCTGTTTCTCTGCGATGTTTTTTTGGCGTTCGGCTTGCAGGCCGGCTTCGGTGCAGTGAGTCTGCACTTCGCTCAGCGCTTTTTTTAGCCCGTCCACGCGGTGGGTGTTACCGTGCTGGGTGGCGTAGTCGATTTGCTGTTGGATGTTTTGCGCTTTGGCGGCACAACCGCCCTCAGCGGCCGCAGCGAGGGCCGGCAGTGTGCAGAGAGGCAACAGCAGTAACAGGGAGTGGCGTAATTTCATCTTTCAGTTCCTTTTCATGGGGTACCTGAACAGGCACCCGCTTTCCTGGCTGCCGAAGGCGGCAGCGCGAGAGGAGGGCGTTCATCGCCGGCTGAAGTTATCCTTCAGCATAGTCATGAAACCGGCGTGCCCCCAAAGAATCAGCCGTGACTCAGTGCTGACTGATTAATTCTTGAGCTAATCGGTGCGAATGAAAATGAAGATAATGGCAGTGAAAGGAAACCCCTTCATCTGAAGGGGGATTATCCCAGATTGAGTGGGGAACGCGCAAATTCGCGCACCCAATGCGATGGCACGGGGGATTCGCTCAACGCGATGTGGTAACCGGGCGGCAGGATGGTTTGCAGCGCTTCGCGCGCCAGCAACTGCTGCTCCGGCGAATCCAAACGGATGACCAGGCCATCACCTTCCGGCGTGATGCTTTTGATGCGGATGCCGCGCTCATCCAGGCGCTGGTAGACGTAAAAGCCGTCGGGCAGCGACAGCCCTTGCTGGCTGGCGCGAATGCGCAGCTCGCTCTCGGTGCGCACCATACAGGGCACCAGCAGCGTCGCCAACGCCAGTAGGGCGAGCGCGATCATCAAGACGTATTGCCAGCGCGGGCGCTTTGCTGTCACGCCCCTTTCCCCGGGTTCTGGCCGCTGGCGCGTTTCTTGCGCCACAGCACGATCAGCGAGCCGACCAGCCCAACCACCAGCAATACCAGCGGCAACATCATCAGGCAGAACATCAGCTGATCTTCATACTTGCGGAACACCGGGGTTTTCCCGAGGGCGAAGCCCAGCGTCGTCAGGATCAAGACCCACAGCAGGCCGCTCATCCAGTTGAAGAACTGGAAGCGCGCGTTGTTCAGGCCGGACAGGCCGGCGATGGTTGGCAGCAGGGTGCGCACGAAGGCCAGGAAGCGGCCGACCAGCAGGGCGGAAAGGCCGTGGCGGTGGAACAGGTTATGCGCACGCTGATGGTAGTGAGCCGGCAGATGCGAAAGCCAGCCTTGCACCGTTCGCGTATTGCCGAGCCACCGGCCCTGTATATAACTGACCCAGCACCCCAGGCTGGCGGCGACGGTCAGGATAACGATGGTCAATGGGAAGCCCATGGTGCCTTTGGCGATCAGCACGCCGACCAGGATCAGCAGGCTGTCGCCCGGCAGGAAAGCGGCCGGCAGCAGGCCGTTTTCCAAAAACAGGATCATGAACAGCAGGATGTAGAGGGTCCACACCAGCGAAGGGTTCGCCAGCGTCTCAAAATCCTGCTGCCACAAGGCATGTATCAGTTCTTTAATGATGTCCATCCGGTGTTCCTAAAACGTCATTGTTTATTTTTATCTCAGCGGTGGAACGGGCGTGGGCTGAAAACGCGCGGCGATCCTGAATGCTGATAACGATGAAACGGCGTTGCTTTAAGGTTTCTAAGCGGTGCGACACCGGTCATAGGTGGTAAGTCAGCGTGCCACGGTACTGCATGTTACTTTCTTTCCAGCCGGCCTGCCGACTCTGTTGCCTGGAGGCATCCAGCATCCCGTCGACCTGGGCAAGCCGGTTGGGAGCCGGCGTGTCCTGGCGGGGGAAGCGAATTCGGTAGCCCGGCTCTGCGGCCAGGGTATAGACCGGCACCGGCAGGGAGGAGGCGAGCAGCGAGCCGGAGAAAGAGTGCGCTCTGGGCAGCAGCAGCGGCAACTTGCCGGGGGCTTTGCGGCGCGCTTCGGCCGGCGCCCGATACACCTGATCATAGGGGGAAAGCGCCGGCTCCGCCAACAGCGGCAGGCTGCTCAGCGCGCTGGGGGTGGGCTTGGGTGACGCCACGCATAGCTGTGGGCCGGAGACCGAACCGGTCCAGCAGAAAACAGCAATCAGCATGGCAAACAACCAGCGCATTTATTCGCGTCCCGCCCCCGCAGCAATGGGTAAAAAAGTGGGCTAACTCTACCAAAATAGCACGATTGGCAACAGGGAAATCTACGTTGCCGACGGTGAAATAGTACACGGCAAACGGCGGTTCCGGCATCGATTCAGCGGATTTTACATTACCTGACATAAGCCGACGGTTTTTGACCGCCGTGGCTATTTCGGCTCGTGGCTCACGCCATCCAGATGCACCACCGGATTCTCGGCGAACAGATAGCGATCGGCGTTGTATTCGAAGTCGTCGCTGGTGGCGTTGAACAGCATCTGCTTGGTGTTTTCCAGGTGCTGCCACATCGCCAGTTTGGCGGCGTAAGGATCTTTGCGCATCAGCGCCTTGAGGATCTGATCGTGATCGTCGCACCAGCTGGCGATCGAACGTTCGTCGATATGCTCGTGCAGTTTCTTCCAGTAAGGGTTGTTGACCCGCTGCACCCACATTTTTTCCACGATGGTGGCCATGGCGGTGTTCTGGGTGGCCAGCGCCACCTGCACGTGGAACTTCAGATCCCACTGCGAGTCGCGGAAACGATCCTCTTTGCGGGCATGCTCCTGGATCTCCATCAGTTGCACGATATCCTGCTTGGTCACCTGGGTGGCGGCAAATTCGGCGATGTTGCTTTCTATCAGTTGGCGCGCCTGCAGCAGCTCAAACGGGCCGGCGGTGGCGAACTCGATGCTGTCGCCCGGCACCACCAGGTGTTTTTGCTGGTTGGACACCACGTGGATCCCGGATCCCTTGCGCACGTCCACATAGCCTTCGACTTCCAGCATGATGATCGCCTCGCGCACCACGGTGCGGCTGACATTCATCTCTTCGGCGATGTATCGCTCGGCCGGCAGCTTGTCGCCTACCGGATAACGGCCGCTTTCGATGCGTTGCTTCAGCTCGGCGGCCAGTTGCTGATACAGGCGTCTGGTTTCAGTGAATTCCATAGTGAATGCTCTATACGGTGCGGTGGGAAGGGGCGCGTGGCCATCGGATTTGTTATACCACTTATTCGGCACCGCTGCCAGAGGAGCAAGGGGCCCGGCGCAGCGGCCGGGCGGGGGATCAGCTGCGCGCCGGGGTGGGCTGCAGCGCGGCGGGTTGCGGTTCGGCGGCCGGGCGGTTTTGCAACACCGTCCAGATGACGATGGCGCCGAGAATGTCGAAGACCGACAGCGCGGCGAACAGTGGGCTGAAGCCGAGGGTGTCCGCCAGGGCGCCGACCACCAGGGCGAACAGCGTGCTGGCGGTCCAGGCTGCCATGCCGGTCAGCCCGTTGGCGGTCGCCACCTCATTGCGGCCGAACACGTCGGAAGAGAGGGTGATCAACGCGCCGGACAGTGCCTGATGGGCGAAGCCCCCGACGCACAGCAGCGCGATAGCCGCGTAAGGGCTGGTGAACAGGCCGATCATGCCGGGGCCGATCATCAACACCGCCCCCATCGTCACCACCAGCTTGCGTGAGACGATCAGGTTGACCTTGAAATACTTCTGGAACAGCGGTGGCAGATAACCGCCGACGATGCAGCCGAGATCGGCAAACAGCATCGGCATCCAGGCGAACATGGCGATCTCTTTCAGGTTAAAGCCGTAGGCCTTGAACATGAACAGCGGGATCCAGGCGTTGAAGGTGCCCCACGCCGGCTCCGCGAGAAAGCGCGGCAACGCGATGCCCCAGAACTGGCGATTGCGCACGATCTGCCAGGCGGACATCTTTTTGGCGTTAGAGGTCTGGTGCTGCGCTTCCTGGCCTTCGAGGATGTAACGGCGTTCTTCCTGGCTCAGTTTCTTCTGATCTTTCGGGTGTTTGTAGAACAGCAGCCAGCAGATGGCCCAGATCAGGCTCAGCACGCCGGTGATAATGAACGCCATCTCCCAGCTGTGCGCGACGATGGCCCATACCACCAGCGGCGGGGCGATCATGCCGCCGATCGACGAGCCCACGTTGAAATAGCCGACGGCGATCGAACGCTCTTTGGCCGGAAACCATTCGCTGCTGGCCTTCAGCCCGGCGGGGATCATTGCCGCTTCCGCCATGCCGACCGCGCCGCGCGCCAACGCCAGCCCGCCCCAACTGTTGGCCAGTGCGGTGCCCATGCAGAACAGCGCCCACAGAATGGCGAACATGGCGTAGCCGACCTTGGTGCCCAGCACGTCCAGCACGTAGCCCGCCACCGGTTGCATCACGGTGTAGCACGCGGAGTAGGCGGCGACGATATAGGAATACTGTTGGGTGGTGATGTGCAGCGTATCTTCCAGCGTCGGCGCCGCCACGGCAATGGCGTTGCGGGTCAGGTAACCCAGCACGGTGCCGATGGTCACCAGTCCGATCATGTACCAGCGTAACCCTTTAATTTTACGCATCCGAAGTGTCTCCCCGTTTGAAGGTGTGGCCGTCGATGCGGCTGGCGAGACAATAACCTGTCATACAGGTTTAAAAGTTGAGTGATATCACAAAAGGAATTATTCGCCTGAGCAATACTGTGGCCGGTGAAACAGGGCATTTTTGCCGGTAAATTGAGCGAAAAAGGGCGTAGAGAGAGGATGAACGGCAGACCTCGGGAAAAATCTGCTGGACGTTAGTAAAAATTGGTGTGATAACTTTTGTGATTCGAACCCCGTGCCGCACGGCAAGTAAGGAGCCCGAGATGGCGACGTTTTTGAGCGAAGATTTCCTGCTGGACAGCGAATTTGCCCGGCGCTTGTATCACGATTACGCGGCGCAGCAGCCGATTTTTGATTATCACTGTCATTTGCCGCCGCAGCAGATCGCGGAGAATACCCGCTTCAGCAACCTGTACGATATCTGGCTGCGGGGCGATCACTACAAATGGCGGGCGATGCGCACCAACGGCGTGGCGGAGCGGTTGTGCACCGGCGATGCGGGCGATCGCGAGAAATTCGACGCCTGGGCCGCCACGGTGCCGCACACCATCGGCAACCCGCTCTATCACTGGACGCATCTGGAGCTGCGCCGGCCGTTCGGCATCACGGATACGCTGTTGTCGCCGGCCACGGCGGATGAAATCTGGCAGCGCGGCAATGCGCTGCTGGCGCAGGATGAGTTTCGCGCACGTGGCATCATGCAGCAGATGAATGTGAAAATGGTCGGCACCACCGACGATCCGATCGACGATCTGCGCCATCATCGGGCGATCGCCGACGATCATAGCTTCGATATCAAGGTGCTGCCGAGCTGGCGGCCGGACAAAGCTTTCACTATCGATGCGTCCGGCTTCAACGACTATCTGCGGCAGCTGGAGGCGGCGGCGGACACCGCCATCGGCCGCTTCAGCGCGCTGTGCGACGCCCTGTACAAGCGCATGGATCACTTCGCCACTCACGGTTGCAAAGTGGCCGATCATGCGCTGGACGTGGTGGTGTTCGGCGAGGCCGATGAAGCGGCGCTGGATGCGATACTGCTGCGCCGCCTGAACGGCGAGCTGCCGACGCCGGAACAGAGCGCCCAGTTCAAAAGCGCTGTGCTGCTGTTTTTGGCTGGCGAATACCGGCGCCGAGGCTGGGTGCAGCAGTATCACATTGGCGCGCTGCGCAATAACAACAGCCGCATGTTGGCCGCCGTCGGGCCGGATATCGGCTTCGACTCGATCAACGACCGGCCGCTGGCGGAACCGCTGTCGCGGCTGCTGGATGCTCAGGCGCGGCAGGGCGGTCTGCCAAAAACCATTCTTTATTGCCTCAATCCGCGCGATAACGAAGTGATCGGCACCATGATCGGCAATTTTCAGGGGGAAGGTACGCCGGGCAAGATGCAGTTCGGCTCCGGTTGGTGGTTCAACGATCAGAAGGACGGCATGCAGCGCCAAATGACGCAGCTGGCCCAGCTCGGGTTGCTGAGCCGCTTCGTCGGCATGCTGACCGACAGTCGCAGCTTCCTGTCGTATACGCGGCATGAATACTTCCGCCGCATCCTTTGCCAGATGATCGGCCGCTGGGTGGCGGACGGCGAAGCGCCGGCGGATATCGCGCTGCTGGGCGAGATGGTGAAAAACATCTGCTTCGACAACGCCAAAAACTATTTCGCCATCGAACTGGCGTAGCCGTTATCCGGGACTGGTTTATGCAAAGTACGATAAAGATTCACGAGCAGGATAACGTGGCGGTGGCGCTGCGCGATCTGGCCGCCGGAGAAATGCTTGAGTTGGGCGGGGAGCGTATTCAGCTGGCGCAGCCGGTGGCGCGCGGGCACAAGTTTGCGCTCGGCCCGATCGCCGAGGGCGAAGACATCATCAAATACGGCCAGCCGATCGGCCATGCGCTCGCGGCCATTGCGCCTGGGGAGCACATTCATTCGCAAAACGCCAAAACCAACCTGAGCGATCTGGACAGCTACCGTTACCAGCCGCAGTTCCCGGCGTTGCCGCCGCAGGCGGCGGATCGCGAGGTGCAGCTGTACCGCCGGGCCGGCGGCGACGTGGGGATCCGCAACGAGCTGTGGATCGTGCCGACCGTCGGCTGCGTCAACGGCATCGCCCGCCAGATCCAGCAGCGCTTTTTGCAGCAAACGCAGGCGGAGGGGATCGACGGCGTGCATCTGTTCAGCCATCCGTTCGGCTGCTCGCAGCTGGGGCAGGATCATGCCAACACCCGCATCATGCTGCAGAACATGGCGCGCCATCCCAATGCCGGCGCGGTGCTGGTGATCGGGTTGGGGTGCGAGAACAATCAGGTAGATGCTTTTCGCGCCACGCTGGGGATGGCGGACGAGCGGCGGCTGCGCTTTATGGTGTGCCAACAACAGGACGACGAGGTGGAAGCCGGGCTGGCGCTGTTGCACGAGCTGTACCGGGAGATGCGCTACGATCGCCGCGAGCCGGGCCGCCTGAGCGAGTTGAAGTTCGGCCTGGAGTGCGGCGGTTCGGACGGATTGTCGGGTATCACCGCCAACCCGCTGCTGGGGCGGTTCTCCGACTATGTGATAGCCAACGGCGGCACCACGGTGCTGACCGAAGTGCCGGAGATGTTCGGTGCCGAGCGCATTCTGATGAGCCGCTGCCGCGATGGGGAGACCTTCGAAAAAACCGTCGATATGATCAACGATTTCAAACGCTATTTCATCGCCCATCAACAGCCAATTTATGAGAATCCGTCGCCGGGCAACAAGGCCGGCGGCATCACTACGCTGGAGGAGAAATCGCTCGGCTGCACCCAAAAAGCGGGGCTAAGCCAGGTGGTAGACGTGCTGAAATACGGCGAGCGGCTGCGTGTGCCGGGGCTGAATCTGCTCAGCGCGCCGGGCAACGATGCGGTGGCGACCAGCGCGCTGGCCGGTGCCGGCTGCCATATGGTGCTGTTCAGCACCGGGCGCGGCACGCCGTACGGCGGCTTTGTGCCGACGGTGAAGCTGGCGACCAACAGCGAGCTGGCGGCGAAGAAACCGCACTGGATCGATTTCGACGCCGGCGGCCTGGTTCACGGCGTGGCGATGGAGACGCTGCTCAGCCGCTTCATCGATCTGATTGTCGAGATCGCCAGCGGTCGCCCGGCGCGTAATGAAACCAACGATTTCCGCGAGCTGGCGATCTTTAAGAGCGGGGTGACGCTGTAAAGCTGACAAAAAAGGCGCTCGAGGGAGCGCCTTTTTATGAAGCAACGCGCGATTAACGCACCTTCAGCGGGTCCTCGTTCGCCAGCCGTTGATCTTCCGCCTGGCAGGCCGCGGCGGTGAACAGCACGTCGGTGGAGGAGTTGAGGGCGGTTTCCGCCGAATCCTGCAGCACGCCGATAATAAAGCCGACCGCCACCACCTGCATCGCCACGTCGTTCGGAATGCCGAACATGTTGCACGCCAGCGGGATCAGCAACAGCGAGCCGCCGGCCACGCCGGAGGCACCACAGGCGCACAGGGCGGCCACCACGCTCAGCAGCAGAGCGGTCGGGACGTCCACCGCGATGCCCAGCGTGTTCACCGCCGCCAGCGTCAGCACGGTGATGGTGATCGCCGCGCCAGCCATGTTGATGGTGGCGCCCAGCGGGATGGAAACCGAGTAGGTGTCCTCATTCAGGTTCAGCTTCTTGCACAGCTCCATGTTCACCGGAATGTTGGCGGCTGAGCTGCGGGTGAAGAAGGCGGTCACGCCGCTCTCGCGCAGGCAGGCGAACACCAGCGGATACGGATTGCGGCGGATTTTCCAGTAAACGATCAGCGGGTTGAGTACCAGCGCCACCAGCAACATGCAGCCGAGCAGCACCATCAGCAGCTGGGCGTAGCCCCACAGCACACCGAAGCCGGTTTCCGCCAGCGTGGAGGCCACCAGGCCGAAGATGCCAAGCGGCGCACAGCGGATCACCGCGCGCACCACCAGCGTAACCGCATGGGACATGTCGTTGATCAGCCCCTTAGTGGTTTCGGAAGCGTGGCGCAGCGCCAGCCCCAGCCCGACGGCCCACGCCAGAATACCGATGTAGTTGGCGTTAATCAGCGCATGGAACGGGTTGGCCACCACGCTCATCAACAGACCCTTCATCACCTCCACAATGCCGCCCGGCGGGGTAATGTCCGTCGCGCCGGTGGTCAGCGCCAGCGTAGAAGGGAAGATAAAGCTGACGACGACCGCCACCAGCGCGGCGGCAAAGGTGCCCAGCAGGTAGAGGAACAGGATCGGGCGAATGTTGGTCTTCTGCCCCTGTTTATGGTTGGCGATCGAGGCCATCACCAGAATCAGCACCAGCACCGGCGCCACCGCTTTCAGCGCGCCGACGAACAGGGAACCGAGCAGGCCGACGGCCGCAGCGGCCGCCGGCGAAACCAGCGCCACCAGAATGCCGGCCACCAGGCCGACCATGATTTGTTTGACCAGGCTACCCTGCGTGATCCTTTGTAATAGTTTTTGCATAGTGCTTTCTTCCTGATGTTATCTGGCCGCCACGGCGGGAACGACGTCGGGCAGCTTTATATGATTCTGTAACTAAGTGTGTTTGCCGAATTAGTATTCAGCAATCGAATGAGGTTGGAAAGAGGCGAGGGTGAAATTCTGAGCGCGGATCAACACTTGATAACATACTGGTTACATTTGTGTGATCGCAATAACGTTTGGCGTTTTGGGGGAATTGCCAAACAATCGCGGGGCGACTAGCGCCCCGGATAACAGATTGTGGTTATTTCTTCGCCAGGCGATCGTTGCGGCGATTGACCCAGGCGTTGATCAGCAAAGTGAGCGTCAGGATGCCCGCCACCACGCCGAGCGAGATGCCGATCGGGATGTGGAAGAAGTCGATAATCAGCATCTTGATACCGATAAACACCAGGATCACCGACAGGCCGTATTTCAGCATCGAGAAACGTTCCGCCACGTTGGCCAGCAGGAAGTACATGGCGCGCAGGCCCATGATGGCGAACAGGTTAGAGGTCAGCACGATGAACGGGTCGGTGGTCACGGCGAAGATCGCCGGAATGCTGTCCACCGCGAAAATCACGTCGCTCAGTTCCACCAGGATCAGCACCAGCACCAGCGGGGTGGCGAACAGGATGCCGTTGCGGCGCACGAAGAAACGCTCGCCTTCCATGCTGTCGGTCATGCGCAGGCGGCTGCGCAGCCATTTCACCAGCGGCTTGTCGCCGATCGCCGAATCATCTTCCTTCGCCAGCGCCATCTTGATACCGGTGAACAGCAGGAAAGCGCCGAACAGATACAGCAGCCACTGGAACTGGCTGACCAGCCAGCTGCCGGCGAAGATCATGATGGTGCGTAGCACGATCGCGCCCAGCACGCCGTAGATCAGCACCCGCCGTTGCAGGTTGGCCGGCACGGCGAAGTAGCTGAACAGCATCAGCCAGACGAACACGTTATCCACCGCCAGCGCTTTTTCGATCAGGTAGCCGGTCAGGAAGGCCAGCGCCTGGGTATCGGCGACGGCGCGCCCGGCGGTTTCATTCAGGTAGTACCAGAAACCGAAATTGAACAGCAGAGAGAGGCTGACCCACACCAGCGACCAGCTGGCGGCCTGCTTCAGGGTCATGGTGTGCGCGCCTTTACGGCCCTGCAACAGGAGATCGATTGCGAGCATCACGACTATGACGGCGGCGAAGCTGCCCCATAACCACGGTGTGCCAACGGAATTCATCATCAGAGGTATCCTTCAAAAACAAAAACGGCCAACGTCGGAAGACGCCAGCCGCTCTGTGAACGCTGCAAGCAAACCTCGCCTTCCGGCAAGGTCTCACTTACAACGTTGATGAAGGTGGTTACACCTTTGACATCAGGTTGCCCGGTAACCGGATGCTTGCGCATCGTAATGACGATTGACCGGCAATGAAGTTACTCCCCTTTGCAGAGCAGAAAGTAATGCAAAATGTGTCGGCGGTCAACGTGAATCGCGCTAGCCGGCCAGTGCTTTTTGCGCGCCCAGGCTGACGACGAATCCCTGCAGCAGCAGGCGGCTGAACGGTGTGTCGCTAACCTGTTGTTGTTGCTGCTGATAGCGGGCCTGCTGCTCGGGATGCAACTCGCCGAGCCACTGCAGGTACTGGCTCATCACCGCGCCGTTGAATTCCGGGTGGAACTGGGTGGTCAGGGCATGATCGCCATAGCGCAGGATCTGGTGCGCATCCTGCTGCGAACGCGCCAGCGTCTGCGCGCCGGCGGGCGGCGTCAGCACGCTCTGCGAGTGGATCAGGTTGGCTTTGAAGCGCGGCGGTAGCAGGGTGAACCGCCGGTCTTCGGCCGCGGCGGGCAGCAGTTCGATCTCCAGCGTGCCGACCTCCATGCCCTGCGGGTGGTAACCCACTTCGCCACCGAGCGCGTAGGCCAACAGCTGGTGGCCGTAGCAGACGCCAAACAGCGGCAGTTTGATCGCCATCGCCTGGCGCAGCCACTCGGCCGCCGCCTCGCTCCACGGCAGCCGTTCGGTCACCATCGCCGGCGAGCCGGTGATGACCACGCCGCAATAGGCGGCCGGCGGCAACGGCCGCTCGCCGGCGGGCAAGTGTACGATGTGCGCGCGTTCGGCGTCGATATTGCCCTGTTGCAGGAACATGCCATCAAAGTTGGCCAATTCCTGACGAATGGCCTGCGGCGCGTCGCCGGTTTGCATCACGAGCAGCGGTTTCATCTCATTCTCCGTCGGCGGGGAAAACGACGCCGGTCTGGCGGCGGATGTCGGTCAGCAGGCGGGCGACGATCAGCGAATTCTCCAGCCCTGGATGTTCCACCTGACGCTTCTCAACCAACTCGGCGAAGGCCAGCGCCTCATACAGCATGGTGTTGATGTGCTGCGGCTGGCTCAGATCCTGGCGGTTGCCGCCGCGCGGCGTCAGCGCCACGCCCTGGCACTCGGAAATCTTGTCGATAATCAGCGTGCCTTCCTCCCCCTGGATCTCGCTGGGGATCGCCGAGTCGCTGACCTTGGAATGGGAAAGCGTGACGTCGAAATCGCCGTAGTTCAGGCAGACGGTGCCGTGGGCGTCCACGCCGGTATCGAGCAGCGTGGCGCTGGCGAGCACCGACTGCGGCGCGCCGAACAGCGCCACCGCGCTGGCCAGGCAGTAGTAGCCGATGTCCATGATGGAGCCGTTGGAGAACTGTGGATTAAACGTATTGGGGTTCTCGCCGGCCAGGTAGCGCGGGTAGCGCGAAGAGTATTGGCAGTAGTTGATGAAGGCTTTGCGCAGCCGGCCGATTTTCGGCAATGCCTGTTGCAGCGCCAGAAAATTCGGCAGATAGGCGCTTTTGAACGCCTCGAACAGCACCACCTGATTTTCCCGCGCGCAGGCTACCAGCTGTTCCGCTTCGCGCTGGTTGGAGGCCAGCGGTTTTTCGCAGATCACGTGCTTTTTATGGCGCAGGAACAGCAGCGATTGCGGGCAGTGCAGGGAATTGGGGCTGGCGATATACACCGCGTCTATGGCGTCGGACTGGGCCATCGCCTCGAGAGAGTCGAAAAACTGCGTGACCTGATAGTTGGCGCCAAACGCCTGCGCCTGTTCCAGCGAGCGTGAATACACGGCGCTCAACTTGAGTTTGCCGCTTTCATGGGCGGCATCGATAAAACGTTCCGTAATCCAGTTGGTGCCGACGACGGCAAAGTGAATCATGGCGAGCTCCGGTCCAGGCTTAAAACCGCAGATTATCACGCCCTCACTCGCTATGCATACAGCTCGCCGAACAGCGAAAGGTGCGTCAGATACAGCCGGGTATCGAATTCCAACTGGTGGTAATCCGGCTCCATATGGCAGCACAGACTGTAGAATGCCTTGTTGTGATCTTTCTCTTTCAGGTGCGCCAGCTCATGCACCACGATCATGCGCAGGAACGGTTCGGGCGCGACCTTGAACACCGTCGCCACGCGGATTTCCGCCTTGGCCTTCAGCTTGCCGCCCTGCACGCGCGAGATAGCGGTATGCAGGCCGAGCGCGTGCTTCATGACGTGGATCTTGCTGTCGTAGGCCACCTTGCTCAGCGGCTGGGCGTTGCGCAGATACTGGTTTTTCAGATCGACGGTAAACTGATACAGCGATTTGTCGGTCGTGCAGTCGTGCACCTGCGGATAGCGCTGCAGCAGCACGTCCCCCAGCCGATTCTGATGGATCAGTTGCTGCACCTGGCTTTGCAGATGCGTTGGGTAGCCTTGCAGGTAGGTCAATTCAGACATTCTTGTTCCGTATCAACGGCCATTCAGCCGGTCATTCTATGCTGTTTTTTCGCTCAAATCCTGACATACGCAATTTATCCGAAAAAACATTTTACTGACGGGCGTTTTTAGGGGATAAACAGCCCAAATTTTATCAGTCAGGAGGGGCAATGAGCCAACTCGATCTGGGAACACAGCAACTTGAGCTGGAGCGTTATCCCCAACAGGAAGAATCCACCCAGCTGCAGGCGTGGGAAGCGGCGGACGAATATCTGCTGCAACAGCTTGAAAACGTAGATATCGGTGGCCGCCCGGTGCTGATTTTCAACGATAACTTCGGCACCCTGGCCTGTGCGCTGCACGCGCATCGCCCTTACAGCGTCAGCGACTCGTACATGAGCCAGCTGGCGACGCGTCACAACCTGAAGCTCAACGGATTGGATCCTGAGCAGGTCACGCTGTTGGACAGCCTGGCCGAGCTGCCGGCAGCGCCGGCGGTGGTGCTGATTCGCGTGCCGAAAGCGCTGGCGTTGCTGGAACAGCAGCTGCGCGCGCTGCGCCACGTCGTGACCGAAGACACGCTGATCGTCGCCGGCGCCAAGGCGCGCGACGTGCATACCTCGACGATGCAGCTGTTTGAAAAGGTGCTGGGCCCGACGCGCACCAGCCTGGCGTGGAAGAAGGCGCGCCTGATCTTCTGTCAGGCGGCGGACATCGTCCCGCCGGCGGCGGCGGAAACCACCAACTGGACGCTGGACGGCACCGATTGGCTGATCCACAACCACGCCAACGTCTTCTCGCGCGGCAGCCTGGATATCGGCGCGCGCCTGTTCCTGGATCACCTGCCGCGTGGCCTGAACGGCCATATCGTCGATCTGGGCTGCGGCAACGGCGTGATTGGCCTGGCGGCGCTGACGCAAAACCCGGAAGCGCAGGTGACCTTCGTCGATGAATCTTACATGGCGGTGGCCTCCAGCGAGCTGAATGTGGAGCACAATCTGCCACAAGAGCTGGATCGCTGTCAGTTTGAGGTGAACAACGCGCTGGCGGGCATCGAGCGTGAAAGCGTGCAGGCGGTGCTGTGCAACCCACCGTTCCACCAGCAACACGCCATTACCGATCACACCGCCTGGCAGATGTTCTGCGACGCCAAGCGCTGCCTGCAGGTGGGTGGCGAATTGCGCATCGTCGGCAACCGTCACCTCGACTACCATCAGAAACTCAAGCGCCTGTTCGGCAACTGCACGCTGGTGGCCTCGAACAAGAAGTTCGTGATCCTGAAAGCGGTGAAATCCGGCGCGCGTCGCTGAGTGAATAACCAGGGGCGCCGGGCGCCCCCCAGTCTGTAGACAAAGGGGGAAAAAGCGTGGTTTTTCCCCCTTTGTGGTTATCAGCCGAAAATCAATAAATTGATTTTCCTTGTTTTCTTTTCGCTGGTCTCTGCCTACCCGGCATGGGGATGAGGTTTGTCATCAATATCAGGGGCGTCGGGCGCCCCTTTTTTACAGTGACATCGCCAGCCGCGTGCCCTGATCGATCGCACGGCGGGCGTCCAGCTCGGCAGCCACGTCGGCGCCGCCGATCAGGTGCACGATTTTCCCCATCGCCAGCAGCGGCTGCTGCAGCTCGCGGCGCGGTTCCTGCCCGGCGCAGACGATCACCGTGTCCACCGGCAGGCAACTTTCCTGCTCGGCGCGGGTGATGTGCAGCCCTTCATCGTCGATCAGCCGATAGCTGACGCTATTGAGCATCTTCACGCCGCGCATCGCCAGGCTGGCGCGGTGGATCCAACCGGTGGTTTTCCCCAGGCCTTCGCCTACCTTGCTGGTTTTACGTTGCAACAGGTAGATCTGCCGCGCGGCGCGTGGCGCCTGAGGGCCTTGCGCTGCAAGCCCGCCGCGTTGCTCAAGGCGACCATCGATGCCCCATTCGCGGTTGAATTCCGTCTGATCCAGGCTGCTGGACACGCCGTGCTGGCTAAGGTACTCGGCGGTGTCGAAGCCGATGCCGCCGGCGCCGATGATCGCCACCCGCTGGCCGACCGGTTTTTTATCGCGCAGCACGTCCAGATAGCTCAGCACCTTGGCGTGCCCGATGCCGGGGATGTCCGGGGTGCGCGGCACGATGCCGCAGGCGAGGATCACTTCGTCGAATTCGCTTAAATCCGCCGCCTCGACCTTGACGCCCAACCTGACCGTCACTTCGCGCAGCGCCAGCTGGCGGCGGAAGTAACGCAGGGTTTCATGGAATTCTTCCTTGCCGGGGATTTGTTTGGCGATGTTGAACTGGCCGCCGATCTGCTCGGCGGCGTCGAACAGCATCACCTGATGGCCACGGCTGGCGGCGGTGGTGGCAAACGCCAGCCCGGCGGGGCCGGCGCCGATCACCGCCAGCTTTTTCGGTTTCTCCGCCATCGTCAGCGGCATTTCGGTTTCGCGGCAGGCGCGCGGGTTGACCAGGCAGGAGGTCAGCTTGCCTTCAAATATCTGGTCGAGGCAGGCCTGGTTGCAGCCGATGCAGGTATTGATCTCGTCGGCGCGCCCCTCGGCGGCTTTCTGCACAAAGGCGGCGTCGGCAAGGAACGGACGCGCCATCGACACCATGTCGGCACAGCCGTCCGCCAGCACCTGCTCGGCCACCGCCGGATCGTTGATGCGATTGGTGGTGATCAACGGGATGCTGACCTTGCCCATCAGCTTGCGGGTTACCCAGCTGAATCCGGCGCGCGGCACCATGGTGGCGATGGTCGGGATACGCGCTTCGTGCCAGCCGATGCCGGTATTGATGATCGTGGCGCCCGCCTGTTCGACCGCCAGCGCCAGCTGTTCGATCTCCTGCCAGCTGGAGCCGTCCTCCACCAGATCGAGCATCGACAGCCGGTAGATCAGAATGAATGCCGGGCCCACGGCCTGGCGCACCGCCCTGACGGTTTCGACGGCGAAGCGCATGCGGTTGGTGAAGCTGCCGCCCCATTGGTCGTCGCGCTGATTGGTGCGCGTCGTCAAGAATTGGTTGATCAGATAGCCCTCGGATCCCATCACCTCAACGCCGTCATAGCCGGCCTGCTGCGCCAGCGCCGCGCAGCGGGCGAAGTCGGCGATAGTCTGCTCGATCTCCGCTGCGTTGAGCGCGCTCGGCGTAAACGGGTTGATCGGCGCCTGCAGCGCGGAAGGGGCCACCAGCTTAGGTTGATAGCTGTAACGGCCGGTGTGCAGGATCTGCAGCGCAATTTTGCCGCCCGCCCGGTGGACGGCCTCGGTTACCGGGCGGTGGTGAGGCAATTGCGCCTCGCTGTTGAGGATCGAACCGCCGCGAAACACCACGCCCTGTTCGTTCGGGGCAATGCCGCCGGTGACGATCAGCGCCACGCCGGCGGCGGCGCGCTCGGCATAGAACGCGGCCAGGCGCTGCGGGCCGTCGGGCAGCTCTTCCAGGCCGGTATGCATCGATCCCATCAGCACCCGGTTTTTCAGGGTGGTGAAGCCGAGATCCAGCGGCGCCAGCAGGTGAGGGTAATTGCTCATTGCACTCTCCATCGGGTGAAATCGGGGCCCGTTGTTATAATTATGTGAACACAAGTGGTCGGATGAGATAAATCTAGCCGTTGTCATGCCGCTTGGGAATCTGCGTTGCGCCGAATGTGATAGACGTCATGAATCTCAGACTCTGTTTGCATAACGAACAAAAGATCGGTTAACCTTTGCGCGTTGTAAATTCCTTCTCTCTGCGGAGCCATAACCGAAAATGAACACCCACACCTGTTGATATCTGGTCCCACGCTGTGCGCTCTTGCGCCCTGTGGGGATGTTTTGATCTCATTCAGGAGTGCTTATGGCTCATTTTGCGCAGTCCCCTTATTTCGTTTTACATCAACTGACCTGCCAATTTGCTGACGGCGAAACGCTGTTCGGCCCGCTGGATCTCGCTTTCGATCGGCAGCGCTGTGGCCTGGTGGGGCGCAACGGCGTCGGCAAAACCCAGCTGCTGCGCCTGATCGCCGGGTTGGATCGGCCGGGTAACGGTCACGTCGAATCCCATGCCGCATTGGCTTACGTTGCGCAGCAGCCGGAGATCGCCGCGGACACCACGCTGGCCCAGCTGTTGGGCTATGGCGAGGTGTTTGCCGCGCTGGCGCGTCTCGAGCAGGGGCGGCCGCTGGCGGACGATATCGATCGTCTGGAAGGGCGCTGGGATCTCAACGATCGCCTGCAAAACGCCTTCGCCGCCGCCGGGCTGCCGGCCTTCGATCCGTTGCGATCCGCAAGTTCTCTGAGCGGCGGCGAGCGAATGCGCGCGGCGCTGTGCGGCGCCTTGATCGGCGAGGGGGATTTTCTGCTGCTGGACGAACCGACCAACCACCTCGACAGCGTCGGGCGCGCCTGGCTGTATCAGCAGCTGGATCAGTGGCGGGGCGGGTTGCTGATCGCCAGCCATGACCGGCAGCTGCTGGCGCGCATGGCGCGCATCGTCGAACTGACGCCCGGCGCGCTGCGCAGCTACGGCGGCAACTACGATGACTACCGGCGCCAGCGCGACACGGAACAGCAGGCGGCGCGCGCCGATCTGGAGCATGCGCGCGAGGAGCGCCGCCGCACCCGCGCCCGCCAGCAAAAAGAGCACGACATGAGCCAGCGGCGCTCGGCGCAAACGCTGCGCGTCGTCGATACGCTGAATATCGCCTCTTTTGAGCGGGTGGCCTACAAGTCGGCGGCGAAGGAGAGCCTTGGCACGCTGCGCAAACAGCATCAGGATCAGCGCGACAGCCTCGATGCGGCGGTGCGCGAAGCCTATCAGCGGGTGGAAGAGGAGCAGCCGGTGTTGCTGGCGCTGCCGGGCAGCGAAGTGAGCGCGAACAAGCAGGTGCTGGTGCTCGAGCAGCTGCAGCTGCCGTTCGTCAGCGCGCCGCCGCTGGATCTGCGTATCGACGGCCCGATGCGCGTGGCGTTGACCGGCCCCAACGGCTGTGGCAAGTCCACCTTACTGAAGACCGTTCTCGGTCAGCTGACGGCGCTTTCCGGCCATTGTCATTGCCCGCTGCCGACGGCCTACCTCGATCAAACCCTGTCACAGCTCGACCCGAATCTGTCGGTGATGGAGCATCTGGGGCTGCAGGATTCACCGTTGGCGGAAGGCGCGTTGCGCACCCGGTTGGCGCAGTTACAGCTTGGCGCAGATCGCATCGCGCTGCCGCTGGGCTCGCTGAGCGGCGGTGAACGGCTCAAGGCGGCGTTGGCCTGCGCGCTGTGGCGACAGCAACCGGCGCAGCTGCTGTTGCTCGACGAGCCGACCAACCACCTGGATCTGGCGTCGTCGCTGGCGATCGAAACTGCGCTGGCGGATTTCCCCGGCGCGATGCTGGTGGTGTCGCACGACGAAGACTTCCTGCAGGCGCTGCGGCCGACGCACCGCCTGCACCGGCAGGCGGATGGCTGGCGGCTTCAGGCCTGGTAATGCGTAGGCGACCTTAAGGAGCCGCCTTTTTTATTGCAGGTACGTTGATGCACGCCAGCAACTGGGTGAAGGCCGCGGCCATCTGTTCTTCCGGCACGCAGGCAAACCCCATCAGCAGGCCGCGCCGGCGGTTGGGCAGCATGTAGTAGCGCGACAGCGGCCGCACCAGCACCCCCTGCGCGCCGGCGGCGGCGGCGATCGCCACGTCGTCGGCCTCGTCCGGCAGGTTGAGGATCAGGTGCAATCCGGCGTTGCTGTTGAATTCGCTGAGCGCCTGTTTGCCGAGGTGCTGTTCGATCAGGCCGGTCAGGAAGGCGCGCCGCCGGGCGTACAGCAGCCGCATGCGACGGATGTGCGCGGTGTAGTGCCCCTCTTGGATGAATTCCGCCAGCGCGCTCTGGATCAGCAGGTGCCCGCCGCGATACAGCTCGGCGTGGGCGGTTTTCAGCGGCTGCACCAGCGGCGGCGGCAATACCACATAGCCGAGGCGCAGCGCCGGGTAGAGCGTTTTGCTGAAGGTGCCGATGTAGATCACCGGCGCGTCGGCCTCCAGCCCTTGCAGCGCCGGGATCGGTTGGCCGGAAAAGCGGAATTCGCTGTCGTAGTCGTCCTCGACGATCCAGCCGCCGGCGTTGCGCGCCAGCGCCAGCAGCCGTTGGCGGCGCGCCAGGCTCATCACCGAGCCGAGCGGATACTGGTGCGACGGGGTGACGAAAATCAGGCGGGGTGGCGTCGTTGGCTGCTCCGGCGGCACCAGCCCGGCCTCGTCCACCGCCAGCGGGCAGATGTTCAACGCATTGATGCGCAGGATATTGCGGATCCCCCAATAGCCCGGTTCTTCGATCCAGGCGTCATCCCCCGGATTGCACAACATGCGCGTCACCAGATCGATCGCCTGATGGATGCCTTCAGTGATCAGGATCTGTTCCGGCGAGCAGCGCACCGAGCGCGCCACCCGTAAATACTCCACCAACGCATGCTGCAGCTCCGGGCTGCCGCCCTGATTGCTGTAGGTCAGCCGCTGCGGCGCCGGGCGGCGGCTGAGGCGCGCCTGGATCTTGCTGAACAGCTGATGGGGAAAGGCGTTGACGTCGGGGACGCCGGGAATGAATGCCCCCCACTGTTTGGGGCTGGCGCTGGCGTGGTGCAGCAGCGTGGCGCCGCGCTCCGACAGTTCGACGCGCCGCGGTTGCCCGCTGCCGTCCGCCGGAGCGCCGCCGGTGGATAGGCAGCTGTCCGGCACCGTGTCGGCGACGAAGGTGCCGCTGCCGGCGCGCGCCGATACGTAGCCTTCCGCCAGCAGTTGTTCATAAACGGTTAATACGGTGTTGCGGGACAGGCTGAGCTCCTGCGCCAGATCGCGCGAGGCGGGTAGGCGGCTGGAGGGCGGCAGGCTGCCGTCGAGAATGCTGGTGCGGATCGCGTTGTAAAGCCGCTTGTGCAGCTTGTCATCGGGCTGTTCGCCGAGGCGTTGCAGCAACAGATCACCACTCAATGAGCGCAATTGGATCCCTCAATTATTCGTAACTGGCACTCGATTATAGGGCCACATCCTGTGTAAATAAACGGCATTGTTTCACGAATGTGAACAAAACGTGTAACTGGCACCGACCGGAGAGAACAGCATGAAAAACGCAGAATTGAACCAACGCCGTCAGGACGCCACCCCGCGCGGAGTGGGCGTGATGTGTGGTTTTTACGCCGAGCGCGCAGAGAACGCCACGCTGTGGGATGTGGAAGGCAAAGAAGTGATCGACTTTGCCTCGGGGATCGCCGTGCTGAACACCGGCCACCGCCACCCGAAAGTGATCGCCGCAATTGAAAAGCAGCTGCAGGCCTTCACCCACACCGCCTATCAGATCGTTCCTTACGAAAGCTATGTCTCGTTGGCGGAGCGCATCAACCAGCGCGCGCCGATCGCCGGCCCGTGTAAAACCGCTTTCTTCACCACCGGCGCGGAAGCGGTGGAAAACGCGGTGAAGATCGCCCGCGCTTACACCGGCCGTCCGGGCTTGATCACCTTCGGCGGCGGCTTCCACGGCCGCACCTATATGACCATGGCGCTGACCGGCAAAGTGGCGCCTTACAAACTGGGCTTTGGCCCATTCCCCGGCTCGGTGTTCCACGGCCAGTACCCGAACGCGCTGTACGGCGTGACCACCGAAGACGCGATGAACAGCCTGGATCGCCTGTTTAAAGCGGATATCGATCCCAAGCAGGTGGCGGCGATCGTGCTGGAGCCGGTGCAGGGCGAGGGCGGCTTCAACGTGGCGCCGGCCGAGTTCATGCAGGCGCTGCGTGCGCTGTGTGACCAGCACGGCATTCTGCTGATCGCCGACGAGGTGCAGACCGGCTTCGCCCGTACCGGCAAGCTGTTCGCCATGGAGCACTACAGCGTTAAGCCCGATTTGATCACCATGGCGAAAAGCCTGGCGGGCGGCATGCCGCTGTCGGCGGTGGCGGGCCGCGCCGAGGTGATGGACGCGCCGGCGCCGGGCGGGCTGGGCGGCACCTACGCCGGTAACCCGCTGGCGGTGGCCGCCGCGCACGCGGTGCTGGACGTGATAGACGAAGAGCAGCTGTGCCAGCGCGCCCAGCGCTTGGGGCAGCACCTGGTGGAAGTGCTCCAGCAGGCGCGCAAAACCAGCCCGGCGATCGCCGATGTGCGCGCGCAGGGATCGATGGTGGCGGTGGAGTTCAACGATCCGGTTACCGGCAAGCCTTCGGCGGAGATCACCCGTCAGGTGCAGCAGAAGGCGATGGCGGAAGGGCTGCTGCTGTTGAGCTGCGGCGTGAACGGCAACGTGATCCGCTTCCTCTACCCGCTGACCATCCCGGACGATCAGTTCACCAAGGCGATGGGCATTCTGTCCCGCGCGCTGGCCCACTAAGGAGCTATCGGCATGAAATTGAATAATCCCGAGCTGTTGCGCAGCCAGTGTCTGATCAACGGCGAATGGTGCGATGCCCTGAGTGGCAAACGCGAAGCGGTGATCAACCCGGCCACCGGCGCCGAACTGGCCAGCATTCCGCTGGTCAGCGAAGAGGAAACCCAGCAGGCGATCGCGGCGGCGCAGCGGGCGCAAAATGACTGGAAACAGCTGACCGCCAAGCAGCGTTCTGCGCTGCTGTTGGCCTGGGCCGACAAGGTGTTGGCCGCGCAGGAAGATCTGGCGCAGCTGATGACCGCCGAGCAGGGCAAATCGCTGGCGGAAGCGCGCGGCGAAGTGGCGTACGCCGCGTCGTTCATCACCTGGTTTGCCGAAGAGGCCAAGCGGGTGGACGGCACGGTATTGCAGGCGCCGCAGGCTTCGCAGCGCCTGGTGGTGGTGAAGCAGCCGATCGGCGTGTGCGCGGCCATCACACCGTGGAATTTCCCGGCGGCGATGATCACCCGCAAGGTGGCGCCGGCGCTGGCGGCAGGCTGCGCCATCATCGTCAAACCGGCCGAGCAAACGCCGCTGACCGCGCTGGCGCTGGCCAAGCTGGCGCAGGACGCCGGCATTCCCGCCGGCGTTTTGCAGGTGGTGACCGGCGAAGCGGCGCAGGTGGGCAAGGTGCTGTGCGACAGCCCGGTGGTGCGCAAGCTGAGCTTTACCGGTTCGACCGAGGTCGGCCGCATCCTGATGGCGCAGTGCGCACCGAGCATCAAGAAACTGTCGCTGGAGCTGGGCGGCAATGCGCCGGTCATCGTGTTCGACGACGCCAATCTGGATGCGGCGGTGGCGGGCATCATGGCCTCCAAGTTCCGCAACAGCGGCCAGACCTGCGTGTGCGCCAACCGTATCTACGTGCAGGACGGCATCTACGAGCGGCTGGCGGAGAAACTGGTGGCGGCGGTCGAGCAGTTGAACGTCGGCGACGGCAGCCAGGAAGGCACCACCCAGGGGCCGCTGATCGACAGCGATGCGGTGGCGAAGGTGCAGAGCCATATCGACGACGCGCTGATCAAAGGGGCACAGATCGCCACCGGCGGCCAGCCGCACGCGCTCGGCGGCACTTTCTTCCAGCCGACGGTGGTGACCGGCGTGACGCAGAAGATGCGCTTCGCCAAAGAAGAAACCTTCGGGCCGGTGGCGCCGCTGTTCCGCTTCCATGACGAGGCGGAAGCCATCGCCATGGCCAACGACACCGAGTTCGGCCTGGCCGCCTACCTGTTCACGCAGAACGCCGCGCGCCAGTGGCGCGTGCCGGAGGCGCTGGAGTACGGCATGGTCGGCATCAACACCGGGCTGATTTCCAACGAAGTGGCGCCGTTCGGCGGCGTGAAACAGTCAGGGCTCGGGCGTGAAGGATCGCGCTACGGGATAGAAGAATATCTGGAGCTGAAATACCTGTGTATCGATGTGAGTTGTTGAGTGTCAGGACGTTAACCCATCCCGGCGGCCAGCGTCGCCGGGCGATAAAGGATGATGCATGTCTGATAATATCTCTGTTTCTCCGGCGCTTGCCGCCGGGGTGCGAGCACCTGCACCCGCCAAATCGTTAAGTTTCCTCGAAGGGGTGGCGATGATCGTCGGCACCAACATCGGCGCCGGCGTACTCTCCATCGCCTACGCCTCCAGCAAGGCCGGTTTCCTGCCGCTGCTGTTTTGGCTGGTGCTGGTGGGGAGCCTGACCACCATCACCATGCTGTACGTTGCCGAATCTACGTTGCGCACCCGCGCGCATCTGCAGCTGAGCGGACTGGCGAAGCGCTACGTCGGCGGCCTGGGCGCCTGGCTGATGTTCGCTTCGGTGTGCGTCAACAGCGTTGGGGCGCTCACCGCCTATATGACCGGCAGCGGCAAGCTGCTGCAATCGCTGTTCGGTATCTCGCCGGCGCTGGGCAGCCTGCTGTTCTTCGTGCCCGCCGCCGGCGTGCTGTACCTGGGGTTGAAAGCGATCGGCCGCGGCGAGAAGTTCATCAGCATCGGCATGGTGGTGATGTTGACCGCGCTGGTGGCGGCGACGCTGCTGAAAGACACCACCCAGATGCGCAACCTGCTGGACGGCGACTGGCGCTATATGGTGCCGGTGTTCAACGTGGTGGTGTTCTGCTTCTCGGCGCAGTACATCGTGCCGGAAATGGCGCGCGGCTTCGCCGACAAGCCGGAGCAGTTGCCGAAGGCGATCATCGTCGGCATGGTGGTGACCTTCATTTTGCTGGCGGCGGTGCCGATGTCGGTGATCGCGCTCAGCGGGCTGGATGACATCTCCGACGTGGCCACCATTTCCTGGGGCCAGGCGCTGGGGCAGTGGGCGTTCTTCTCCGCCAACATCTTCGCGCTGTGTGCGATGCTGACCTCGTACTGGGGATTGGGCGGCAGCTTCCTGACCAATATTTTCGACAAGTTCCGGTTGGGCAACGACGAGCTGCCGCTGCGCCGCTTCGGCGTGCTGCTGTTGGTGGTGGTGCCGCCGTTCGTGCTGGCCTACAGCGGGCTGGTGTCGTTCGTCAACGCGCTCTACTTCGCCGGGGTGTTCAGCGGGGTGATCCTGTCGATCATGCCGATGCTGATCCTGCGCGGCGCGCGCAAACATGGCGACCAGACCCCGCGCTGGCAGTGCAACTGGATCACGCACCCGCTGCTGCAGGTCAGCATTGTGTTGCTGTATCTGGCCAGTGCGGTGTACGCCATCGCTTCATTGTTAGGCTATCTGCCCTCTGGATGGTGATTTGCCTTCCCTCAAGCAGTGATGTTGTTTCTCGGCATTGAGAACGGCGGCGTCGTGGCCGCCGATTTTTTTCTCAGGCGCGCCGTTTTTCCGACAACGCCAGCCAGGCCTGCACCGACGGGCGCTGCCACTGCTTGTGCGCATAGTGGCGCACGCGCTCCGGCACCGGATCGCCGTGCATCACCAGCCGGTTGAGCATCAGCGCCAGATCGGTGTCGGCGATGCACCACTCCCTGAACAGATTGTCCTGCCCGTGGCTCAGCAGTTTTTCCACGGCGGCGATCAGCTTGCGTGCGGCCTCCTGCGCGGCTTCGGACAGCGGCGGGAACTTGCCGTTGTTGAACACCACCTCGGTCGAGCGCTCGGCGCGGATCGGCAGCAGATCGCTGCGCAGCCAGGCCTGGATCTCGCGCGCCTTGGCGCGCAGCTTCACGTCGCGCGGGTATACGGCGTGGGCCGGGTGGATGTCTTCCAGGTATTCGGCGATCGCCGAAGACTCCGAGAGCTGGAATTCGCCGATCGCCAGCGTCGGCACCCGGCGGGTGAGCGACAGCGCCGCGTAGGCCGCCTCTTTGTTCTCTTCCTTCGCCAGATCCACCGGCTTCACGGTGAACGGAATGCCTTTTTCCGTCAGCACGACAAAGGCGGACATGGCGTACGGGCTGAAAAATTCACTGTCGGTATAAAGCTCGGTGATCGGTTGAGACATCGGCGGTTCCTCGGGGTTAAAGGGGGAACATTCATCATTGTCGAGGGGAGGCTAAAAATCAATCTGTTAGCTAAAAGTTCTTGGGCGGCGCGGTTTACGGCGCCGTGAGTTCCTTCAGGATGATGTGATATATTTGTTGCCAACAAGTGAATTGAGCCGTATCGGGTAACATGAAGACGCAGTGGATTGAACGGGTAAAAGTGGGAGTTGCGCGCCTGTGGCCGCACCCGCTGGCGGTGGGCAAGCGAGAGATGCTGATTTCCAGCGTCGGCGCCGGTTTGGGGCTGATGCTCGCCGGTTGGATCAGCCACTTTATTTTGGGCGAGGTGAACCTGTGGTTTATCGCGCCGATGGGCGCTTCGGCGGTTCTGCTGTTCGGCGTGCCCAACAGCCCGCTGGCGCAGCCCTGGTCGATCGTCGGCGGCAATGCGCTGGCGGCAACGGTGGGCGTCAGCGCCGGTCTGCTGATCCCCGATCCGGGCCTGGCTTGCGGCGCGGCGGCGGCGGTGGCCATCGGCCTGATGTTCAAGCTGCGTTGCCTGCATCCACCCGGCGGCGCGGTGGCGCTGACCGCCATCCTCGGCGGCCCCGGCATTCACCAGATGGGCTATGACTTCGTACTGTATCCGGTGCTGCTGAACTCGGTGCTGCTGGCGGCGCTGGCCATTCTGTTCAACAACCTGGCCGGGCGACGCTACCCGCACGCGCTGGCGCCGGCGGAGGCCAAACCGGCCAATCTGCCGATCGATGCCGTTTCCATCACCCGCGCCGATCTGCACGAGGCGCTGATGGAGGGGGACCTGTTCGATATCGACGAGGACGATCTGCAGGAGATCCTGCTGCGCGCCGAGCAGTTGGCGCATCAGCGGCAAAGCAAGATCGCCTGATCAGCCCAGCGTTTTATCGGATGGCGGAAGGCGCGTAACCAAAACGCTTTTGAAAGCGTTCGCTAAAACGCGCTCTGGATTTGTAACCGCAGGCCTCTGCAATGCGGGTCATATCCCATCGGGTGGTTTGAAGCAACATCATGGCGTGATGCATACGGATGTCTATCAGCAAGTCTTCGAAGCGTGTCTGTTCGGCGGCAAGGCGCCGCCGCAACGTTGCCGGGCTCATCGCTAACGTTTTTCCCGCTGTTTCTGCCGTCCAGTTTTGTTCCGGAGCCTCAAAAATCAAGGTGCGCAGGCGCTGTGATGGGCTATCCAATGGCAAATGCGTAAAAACATGTCCTCGTTCGGCCAGCGCGGTCAAAAAGTCCAGAAGGCGGTATTGCAGGCGAATATCACTGATTTCCTGTTTTTCCACGCTTTCAATCACGTGATAAAACGTCGCCGACAGGTCTTCGTCCAGAGGCAGCGTTTTCCACGCGTCATCTTTAGGGGGAATAGGGGGTGAAGCCTGCCGGGTTCGGTGAAAGACATCCAGCAGTTCTGCCGACAGCGTCAGGAGTATCGAGCGAAAAGGCCGATCGATATCGCCCGGCGTTTTGACTAAATCTGCGCGGGTGTTGGGGGGGACCAGGAGCAGTTCCCCGGGGGTCTCCAGAGACAAATGTTGTGAAGCCGATGTGATACCGAGTTGGCCCGCCACGATCAGCAAGACCGTCGCTTCATGGAAGACGAACTGCGGCGTGTGTAGCTGACGTTTCAATGTCGGCTGGCACACCCCGCACAAGCGGCGCCTCAACACCGGAGCCCCCGACGGAGAGTGCCAGTGCAAAAGTTTCGCGCCCGGCTCGCGTCTGGTTCGCACTGATCCGAAGGAACCGGTCCGGCTCATATTCGACTCCTTTATGCGATTATTTCGCCGTTGATGCTACGTTAGGGTTCAGGCTGTAAAGGCCTGTCAGGCTCGCCTGGGCTAACACCGGCGCTTCCGCCAGGGCAGCATTCACATTAGCCCCTGTCCAAGGCCCTTGTACATCCAAACCGGGGGTAGCAAGCGCATAAACCGTGAAAATATAATGATGAACTAACGTATCGTTCCACGGTGGGCATGGGCCATCGTAACCGTAGTATTCCCCCTTCATCTGCTCGTCGGCGGCAAACCAACCGGTATAGTCATTGATGCCGTGGCGATAGGCCGAAGGGGCGTTTGGCCCGGCTTTGCCACGCGGCGTTACGCCGTCCGATTGAGAGCCCGCCGCAATTTCCACGGTACTGGCCGGAATATCCAGCAGCAGCCAGTGAAAGAAATCAACGCGCGGCAACGATGCGGGCACAACCCGACCCTCTTGATTCACGTCATCACCACGGCTTGGCACGTCGGGATCATGGCAGACGATCACGAAAGACTGCGTGCCTGCAGGCACTTCACTCCAGGCCAGATGGGGGTTGCGATTTCTCGATAAAGCGACATGGTTAGCGGCATCGGGGATAGCGAAGGCGAACTCACCGGGAATGAACTCTCCTTCTTTAAAGCTTTGGCTGGTCAGTTTCATAAATGCCAATCTCCTGTTCTATTGAGCGGTATCTGCGGGTATGTGATGTCCCCATTATAAGTTTTTCAAAATAAAATAAGGCGACAAATCCAATCAAAATAGAACCAATTTCGCTCATTGTGATTGTATTTGATAGCATTATATTGATGGGCGACCGATACGATTGCTGTGCCGATGAGAGTGCCACGGCGAAAACGCTGGATGAGGAAGGGGATTGGTTAATATTGGTGGGGAAGAGACTGCTGCGCGCCGAGCCGTTGACGCATCAGCGGCAACGCAAGGTGCCTGATCAGCCCAGCGTTTTGCGGTAAAACACCACCCGCTCCGTTTCGGCAAAGCCCAGCGCCGCATGCAGGCGTTGGGAATCCAGATTAGCGATGTCGGTATCCGACGCCAGCTCGCTGCACCCCTGTTGCTTCGCCCACTCCTGCACCTGCGCGATCAGGCGTGCCGCCCAACCCTGGCGGCGGGCGCGTTCGACGGTATAAATCCCTTCCAAAAACGCCACCGGCGACGATTCGCAGCCGTTGACGTAATCGTAGCGCAGCGCGATCTCGGCAAAGCCAACGAAAGCGCCGTCCAGCCCCCGCGCCATAAACGCGGTGTGGTGCGGCGAAGCCAATATCTCGCGCATTTCCGCGCGGTGCTCTTCCAACGGGCAGGTGGGCCACAGCGCCGAGCGCAGCGCCAGCCAGGCGTCGAGGTTGTCGTGGTCGCAGTTGACGATCATGCAGGGGCCTTATCTGATGGCAGAGAAGTGATGGGGAATAATATCACGTTGCATCGTCAGTGAGCGGCCGGATATGCCGGCACGTGTGATTGGCGTATCCTGGATTTATTGCCACAGAGGGCGACCACACCGTCAACGTCATCGAAAGACGGGGATCGTGCCTGATGCCGTCCGTCGCTCGCCGGCCTCTTTAAGTCTGCGCCCCAGTTCGGCGATGCGGCGTTCACCGGCTTCCAACGCGGATGCTGAGGTATGTACCGAATAGGCGCCGAGGTGCAGCGGATGCGGGTGAGGCACGGCTGAGCCGAGAACGAATACGGCATCTTCATTGCCGGATGCTTCAAGTGCAATGGGCATTTCCCCCGGTTCGAAGACCACCATTTCGCCCGCGTCGACAGGAACGCCGGTGCTGAGACGGCCTTTGGCCAGCGCGAGCCAGCCGACAGAATGATGCGCTGGCGGCCGGTAAGTCCAGCGTTCGCCGGGGTTGAGGGTGACGAGCAAGTAATTGATGCCTTTCTGCGCGGGCACCGGGCTTTGCACGCCTTCATGGTTGCCAATGATGACATGCGCCGGCCCGATTTGGCGCATGTTCTGGGCTTCGATATAACGGCTTTCCTGTTCACCGTTCTCCAGTTCGGCGGGCAAGGCCAACCAGAGCTGGAATCCCTGGATACGCGGCGTATCCGTGGCGGACAATTCCTTGCCGTGCCACATGCCGCCGCCCGCCCGCGCCCATTCCACCGCGCCATAGCCGAGCGTACCGACAGCGCCGCTGTCAGGATCTTCGTAGTGAAAAGCGCCTTCGAGCGGTACGGTCACGGTGGCTATGCCTGAATGCGGATGCAGCGGCATGTTGGCCAGCATTGCCATGGTGCGCTGATCCGCCTCGAACAGATCGAGGAATACGAAAGGTTTAATCACCTGGCCCAGGTCGGAAGGGCTCATCAGCCGGGTTATCGGGCCGTGGCCTTGCCCTCGGGTGCGTTGTGTAATACGCCGCGGGTTGGGCGCGGGTGGTGAGGTCAACGTAGTGTTCATGATTGAATCTCCAGTTTATACATCCGGCGCAAACGAATTTCGGGGTACGCGGCACAGGCATACGATTGAGCGGTATTGCATCGCCGGTGGCCAGCCCAAAAACGGGACTGGCCGCGAGCCTGTTATCGCTGTTCCGAACAGGCCCCGATTAAGCGGTCAGGCCGTCAATCTGAGCTGCAGCAGCATCGATGGCGACAGTGCGGTTTTCCGGGCTGAGTGCCAGTCCCTCTGCTCGAATGAAGGTGATGTCCGTAATGCCAAGGAAGCCGAAGAAACTGCGCAGATAGGTTTCCTGATGGTCCAGGAAGGCCAGTGGCGTGCCTTCGCCGTACAGGCCACCGCGGGTGGAAGCGACGATAACGCGTTTCCCCTTGGCGAGGCCTTCAGCGCCGTTTTCCGTATAGCGGAAAGTTCTGCCTGGTACTGCAAGTCGGTCAAGCCAGGCGCGCAGCTGAGTCGGCAACGTAAAGTTATACATAGGTGCACCGACGATAATGCCATCGGCGGCAAGGAAGTCGTCGACGAGTTTGGCGTTGCGGGCAACGGCCTGTTTGACGTGCTCGTCTTGCGGCTCCACGCCCTGGAGAGCCAAAAATTCGGCGCTCGAAAGGTGGTTAATCGGGTCGGCGGCGAGATCGGTGTGGATGATCCTGGCGTCCGGCTCAGCAGCAGAAAGGTGTTTGACGATCGCCGCCGTGAGCTGGCGGCTTACCGACTGTTCGTTGAGAATGCTGGAATCGATATGAAGCAGTGTCATGGTGAAATCCTTAGGTATAAAATGGTAACCAGGGATAACAATATAACCATGCCCTAAAATGGCAGACAATAAGGCACATTAGGAGAACCCGGTATCATGAATGTGACTGATCAACCTCGAGATTTAAGACATGCCGACTGCCAAAAGATCAGTCAGGTATTGGCGCGCGTTGGTGAGAAGTGGAGTGTCCTGATCATTATGTTCTTGGCGAACGGGCCACGCCGATTCACTGAAATAAAGCGTACAATCAATGGAATATCTCAGCGGATGCTGACGTTGTGCCTGCGCAATATGGAACGAGATGGGTTGGTCAAGCGGACAGTTATTGCCGTCATGCCGCCGCATGTCGAATATGAATTGACGCCGCTCGGGTGCTCATTAACGGTGCCGGTCATCGCGCTGGGAACCTGGGCGAATGAACATATTGCCGATATTGATGCGGCCAGGACAGCATTCGATGCACAAAATAGCGAGGCCGGTCATGATGCTAATTCACGGTAGAGGCGGCAGAGGGGCATGAGATTTTTGCCCTGTTTCTGAAGTTATGGGGGCTTTAGTTTTATGGCAGTGATTATACAACGCAGTGCCGCAGAAAACGCCAAGGGGCTACGCTGTTGACGTAACCCCTTGAAAATTTGGTGGCCCCTGTTGGGTTTGAACCAACGACCAAGCGATTATGAGTCGCCTGCTCTAACCACTGAGCTAAGGGGCCAAGCCGCGAGATTATAGGGAATCCTTAAGCGGCGGTCTACTGTTACCCGCCCGTATGTTGCTTTTCTGCACAGTTCTAGCCTGTTGTAATTGCTGGCGGATTTTGCGATAACCGCAGTAAATCCCTGCAATGGACTCACGACACTCATGGAACTTCTGGCGCCCAATCTGCGGGTGGTGTTTTGCGGCATCAACCCCGGCCTTTCTTCCGCCCACCAGGGCTACCCTTTCGCCAACGGCAGCAACCGCTTCTGGAAGGTGATCCATCAGGCCGGCTTTACCGAGAGCCAGCTGGCGCCGGAGCAGTGGCAGCAGTTGAAGGATAACGGCTGTGGCATTACCGCGCTGGTGGCGCGCCCGACGGTGGCGGCCAGCGAGCTGTCGCGCGACGAGTTGCGCAGCGGCGGCGAGGCGCTGCAAGAGAAGATCCTGCGCTACCAGCCGCGCGCGTTGGCTATTTTGGGCAAGCAGGCGTTCACCACCGCCTTCGGGGTGAAAAACGCGCCCTGGGGCAAGCAGACGATGGTGCTGGGGCAAACCGAGGTGTGGGTATTGCCCAACCCCAGCGGATTGAACCGCGCCACGCTGGAGCAGCTGACCGCCAGCTATCGCGAGCTGTTCCTGGCGCTGCAATGACATATGGGAGTTGCGATGACATCGATGATGAAAGGTTGTGTGATGGCGCTGTTATTGGTGACCGGCACTGCACAGGCGGGGCATTCGCCACAGGAGGCGCGCAACAAGCAGAACGTGCTGGAGTTTTATCGGCAGGGGCTGAACAACAAGGATTTTGCGGCGGCGCGGCCGTTTTTGGGCGAGCAGTACAAGCAGCATAACCCCAACGCTAAAGACGGCGTGGCGGGTTTTCGTCAATTTGTCGAGCTGCTGAAAACGCGTTACCCCAATTCGCACAGTGAGGTGAAACAGGCGTTTGTCGACGGCGACTTCGTGATTTTGCATGTGGAAGTCAGCGGGCGCGAGGCCGGCAAGACCGCGGCGATCGTCGATATCTTCCGTCTCGACAGCGCCGGGAAGATCGTCGAACACTGGGACGTGACGCAGCCGGTGCCGGAGAAGACCGCCAGCGGCAACAGCATGTTCTGAGGCATAAAAAAACCCCGGCAAGCCGGGGTTTTTGCTTTTGGTGCGGCAGCCGGACTTAATCGTCCAGGAAGCTGCGCAGCACTTCGGAGCGGCTCGGGTGACGCAGCTTGCGCAGCGCCTTGGCTTCGATCTGACGAATACGCTCACGGGTAACGTCAAACTGCTTGCCTACCTCTTCCAGCGTGTGGTCGGTGTTCATGTCGATGCCGAAACGCATGCGCAGCACTTTCGCTTCGCGCGCGGTCAGGCCGGCCAGCACGTCGTGGGTAGCGGAACGCAGGCTTTCCGAAGTCGCGGAATCCAGCGGCAGCTCGAGGGTGGTATCCTCGATGAAATCGCCCAGATGCGAATCTTCGTCGTCGCCGATCGGCGTTTCCATCGAGATTGGCTCTTTGGCGATCTTCAGCACCTTGCGGATCTTGTCTTCCGGCATCAGCATGCGCTCGGCCAGCTCTTCCGGCGTCGGCTCGCGGCCCATCTCTTGCAGCATCTGGCGCGAAATACGGTTGAGCTTGTTGATGGTCTCAATCATATGCACCGGAATACGGATGGTGCGCGCCTGATCGGCGATGGAGCGGGTGATAGCCTGACGGATCCACCAGGTGGCGTACGTCGAGAACTTGTAGCCGCGGCGATATTCGAACTTGTCTACCGCTTTCATCAGGCCGATGTTGCCTTCCTGGATCAGATCCAGGAACTGCAGGCCGCGGTTGGTGTATTTCTTGGCGATAGAAATAACCAGACGCAGGTTGGCCTCAACCATCTCTTTCTTCGCGCGGCGGGCTTTCGCTTCACCGATCGACATGCGACGGTTGATGTCTTTGACCTGCTCGATGGTCAGGCCGGTTTCTTCTTCGATCTGACGCAGTTTCTGCAGGCTGCGCTGCACGTCTTCAGCAACGTCTTTCAGCTTTTCCGACCATGGCTTGGCCATCGCCAGTGCGGCTTCGAACCAGGAGTCGCTGGTTTCGTTGCCGGCGAACAGGGTGACGAAGTTTTTCTTCGGCATTTTGCACTGTTCAACGCACAGCTTCATGATGATGCGTTCCTGGGTGCGAACGCGGTCCATCATGGTGCGCATGCTGTTGACCAGGAAGTCGAACTGTTTCGGCACCAGGCGGAACTGCTTGAACACTTCAGACAGCTTCAGGATCTCGTCCGCGGCGCTGGCGTGGCTGCGGCCGTTCTTTTTGATCACCAGACGCGTCGCTTCATACTGATCGCGCAGTTCGGCGAACTTCTGACGCGCCAGCTCAGGATCGATACTGTTGTCGTCTTCGGTGTCGTCGTCTTCGGCATCCTCATCTTCTTCGTCGTCGTCTTGCTCTTCGCTCGACAGTTCGGAACCGATGTGGGTCGCAGTTGGGGCGATGTCCTCTTCCGCGTTAGGATCGACGAAGCCGGTGATCAGATCGGACAGGCGCGCTTCGCCCGCTTCGACGCGATCGTACTGCTCAAGCAGGTAGGTGATGGCTTCCGGGTATTCGGCAACCGAGCACTGCACCTGGTTGATGCCGTCTTCGATGCGCTTGGCGATGTCGATTTCGCCTTCGCGCGTCAGCAGTTCGACGGTACCCATTTCGCGCATGTACATGCGCACCGGGTCGGTGGTGCGGCCGATTTCGGATTCCACGCTGGACAGAACCTGTGCGGCGGCTTCTTCCGCATCTTCGTCCGTGCTGTTCGAGTTTTCGGCGAGCAGCAGGTCATCGGCGTCCGGTGCTTCTTCCATCACCTGGATGCCCATGTCGTTAATCATCTGGATGATGTCTTCGATCTGATCGGAGTCGACGATATCTTCCGGCAGATGGTCATTGACCTCAGCATAGGTCAGATAGCCTTGCTCCTTACCACGGGTGACAAGTAGCTTCAGCTGTGACTGCGGGTTTTGCTCCATAAGACGGTATCCACACTTCAGAGTATTTAGGTTGGTGTCGGTCGGCGAAACCGCCAACAATAGCATTTGGGGCGTTTTCGTTATCGCCGCGGCCCACTATGGCGGCACTGTGCAGGGCTCTGCCCTCGCAATTATCGGCACTTAAGCCGTTTGGTATTCAGTTTTTCTTCGCTAAAACCTGGTTGAGGGAACGGACTTCTTCACGTTCCTCCGGGCTCAGGCCGCGCGTTCTGGCCTGCGCGATCAGCGTTTCCAGCCGTTGCTCGAGCACCGAGTCGTACAGGCTGGCCAACGTATCCAAAAAGGTCTGTTCGACCATGTCCTCAACGATCATATGGTTCCAGGTCGCCAAGGTTTCAAGCTGCTGGCTGAATTTGTTGTCGCGATACAGCTCCAGCAATTGCCCGGTTGTCAGGCCCGGCTGCGCCAAACAGGTCTGCACCAGTTCGACGAACAGCGGCAATCCCGCCTGTTTGGTCTGCTCCAACCCTTCCAGCGAAGGGATAAGTGTAGCCAACTGCGGATTTTGCACCAGTAACCCTATCAGTATACGCATGGTTGTGCGTTTTAGCTGGGGCGCCTGATAAGGATTCGCATTTTCAGCCTGCTTGGGCATCAGCTTGTCGAGCTGGCTGTCGTCCAGCAGCCCCAGCTTGTTGCCGAGCTCCTGACGCAGGTACAAGCGCAACGTTTCGCCCGGCACCTGAGTAATCAGCGGCAGCGCCAGCGTGCTCAGCTTGGCGCGCCCGTCCGGGCTGCTCAAATCCACCTGCGGCAGCAGGCTTTCGAACAGGAAAGTGGACAGCGGCTGCGCCTGCTCCATTCGCTGTTCGAAGGCTTCTTTGCCTTCCTTGCGCACCAGGGTGTCCGGGTCTTCGCCATCGGGCAAAAACATGAACCGCAGCTGGCGCCCGTCGTTCAGGTACGGCAGCGCGGTTTCCAGCGCCCGCCAGGCCGCTTCGCGGCCGGCGCGGTCGCCGTCGTAACAGCAGACGACGTTGTCGGTGGCGCGGAACAGCAGCTGAATGTGTTCAGCCGTCGTCGAGGTTCCGAGCGAGGCGACGGCATAATCGATGCCGAATTGCGCCAACGCCACCACGTCCATATACCCTTCCACCACCAGCAGCCGCTGCAGGGTAGGGTGATTCTGCTGTGCTTCATACAGGCCATACAGCTGGCGGCCCTTATGGAAAACTTCGGTTTCCGGCGAGTTCAGGTACTTGGGCATGCCGTCGCCCAGCACGCGGCCGCCGAAGGCGATGACGCGTCCGCGCTTGTCGCGGATGGGGAACATCACCCGTTCGCGGAAACGGTCGTACGAACGCCCCTGATCGTTAGTCACCAGCATGCCGGCATCGTTCAATGCGCGGCGCGAGTCGGCGTCGCGGCCGAAACGCTTCAGGGCGTTGTCCCATCCCGCCGGCGCGAAGCCGATGGCGAAATGGCGAATAACGTCGTCACTTAATCCGCGCTGCTGCAAATAGCTGCGCGCCGGCGCCCCGGAGGACTGCTGCAGTGACTGTTGATAGAACGCGCTGAGCTGTTCCATCAGTTGGTATAGGCTCTGGCGCTGATGGCGTTCGATCTGGGTCGGCCCGGTGCCCGCTTCGTAAGGCACTTCCAACCCGTGCATGGTCGCCAGCTCTTCGATGGTTTCGACAAACTCGAGTCGGTCGTAATTCATCAAAAAGTCGACGGCGTTGCCGTGCGCACCACACCCAAAACAGTGATAAAACTGCTTTTCGCCATTAACGGTAAATGAAGGCGTCTTTTCGTGGTGGAACGGACAGCACGCGTGGTAGTTCTTGCCTTGCTTCTTGAGCTTCACTCGGGCGTCGATCAAATCGACGATGTCGGTGCGAGCCAGCAAGTCATTGATAAATACGCGCGGAATTCGTCCAGCCATAAGCCCTTACTTCATTAGCCTATAAACGAGAACAAGCCGCGCATTCCTTTCGGAAAGCACGGCCTTCGTATGCAACTACTCGGTCTGCGCGATTTTGAAAATCAGAAATTCACGCGGTGGGGTTGCCCCCGAAGAATTAATACAGACGAGTGCGGCGTGCGTTTTCGCGAGCCAGTTTCTTCGCGTGACGTTTCACAGCAGAAGCTTTAGCGCGTTTACGTTCGGTAGTTGGTTTTTCATAAAACTCACGACGACGAACTTCAGCTAAAACACCCGCTTTTTCGCAAGAGCGTTTGAAACGACGCAGAGCAACGTCAAATGGCTCGTTTTCACGTACTTTAATTACCGGCATGTGCCTCTCACCTCAATAAAATTCGGTTTGCTGCTGGCCAAGCGCCAGCCTTTTCAAAATGGTGCGGAATTTTACTCCAATGGATGCTGCTTTGTAAAGCATCACCGCAAATTGAAACCCGCGTCGCTCTGCCGCAACGTGCGCAATTTTGCACCGGGCGCTGATTATAGACTAATCAGAAAAAAATGCTCGTGTTTAATCGCTCGGGCATTTTCTGGATGAATCATCGACATAGGCGCAAGCCGGTGACAAGATGCGCCGCATCGGCGGTAAATGCGGCGGAATGTGGTAGACTGGCGGCCGCACGTGAATGATGGGAAATGTAATGCGAGTACTGGGTATAGAAACGTCCTGCGATGAAACCGGAATTGCAGTGTATGACGATCAAACCGGTTTGTTGGCCAACCAATTATACAGCCAGGTGAAGCTGCACGCCGACTACGGCGGCGTGGTGCCGGAACTGGCCTCCCGCGATCACGTGCGCAAAACCGTGCCGCTGATTCAGGCGGCGCTGAAAGAGGCCAACCTGACCCCGGCCGATATCGACGGCGTGGCTTATACCGCCGGGCCGGGCCTGGTAGGCGCGCTGCTGGTCGGCGCTACCGTCGGGCGTGCGCTGGCGTTCGCCTGGAACGTGCCGGCGGTACCGGTGCACCACATGGAAGGCCACCTGCTGGCGCCGATGCTGGAAGATAACCCGCCGGCGTTCCCGTTCGTCGCGCTGCTGGTCTCCGGCGGCCACACTCAGCTGATCAGCGTCACCGGCATCGGTGAATATGAACAGCTGGGCGAGTCGATCGACGATGCCGCCGGCGAAGCGTTCGACAAAACCGCCAAGCTGCTCGGCCTGGATTATCCCGGCGGGCCGATGCTGTCGAAGATGGCGCAGCAGGGCACGGCGGGGCGTTTCACCTTCCCGCGGCCGATGACCGATCGTCCGGGGCTGGACTTCAGCTTCTCCGGCCTGAAAACCTTCGCCGCCAACACCATTCGCTCCAACGGCAACGACGATCAGACGCGTGCCGACATCGCCCGCGCCTTCGAGGATGCGGTGGTGGATACGCTGGCGATCAAATGCAAACGTGCCCTCGAGCAAACCGGCTTCAAACGCCTGGTGATGGCCGGCGGCGTGAGCGCCAACCGCACATTGCGTGCCAAGCTGGCGGAGATGATGCAGAAACGCGGCGGGGAAGTGTTCTATGCCCGCCCGGAATTTTGCACCGACAACGGCGCGATGATCGCCTATGCCGGCATGGTGCGGCTGAAGAGCGGCGCCAACCCGGAGCTGAGCGTGTCGGTGCGGCCGCGCTGGCCGCTGGCGGAACTGCCTGCGGTATAAAGCAAAGGGCCGGATAATCCGGCCCTTCTGTTATTCGTCTTTCGGCTGGTCGCCGTTATCCTCATCCGCGTCGTTTTTCTTCTTGCGGAACTTGCCCCAAATCTTGCCTTCCTGGCCGCGCCACAGGCGCTGGATATTGTCGTGATGCCGCATCAGGATCAGGCAGGAGAGCATCGCTACCGGGAAGGTGAACTGCGGTTTGAACCACCAGACGTAGAACGGGGCGATAAGCGCGCTGACGATGGCGCCGAGCGAAGAGTAGCCGCTGAGCAGCACCGTCAACAGCCAGGTGCCGGTCATCAGGCCGGTCAGATCCCAGCCGATAGGCGCGATGGCGCCAAACGCCGTCGCCACGCCTTTACCGCCGCGGAAGTGGAAGAACACCGGATAGATGTGCCCCAGACAGGCGGCGATCGCCGTCAGGCCGAGGTACAGCGGCGGTACATCGAGTTTGTAGGCCAGCCAGACCGGCAACATCCCTTTCAGAATATCGAACACCAGCACCGCCGCTGCCGCCAGCCGGCCGCCGATGCGCAGGACGTTGGTCGCCCCGGGATTTCCTGAGCCATGCTCACGCGGGTCCGGCAGCCTGGCGATCCGGCAAACCAGGATCGCGCTCGAAATCGAGCCGCACAGATACGCGAAGATAATCATGCCAAGCGCGGTAGCACTCATAACGCGGTTCCGTTTAATAATGGTCGTTTTACTCGCAACATCTATGGATAATACGCACATTCCGCTGGAAGTGGTATCCGGCAAGGCCAAAAACAGAGAATGACGTGATGGATATCGTATTTATTGAAGAGCTTACCGTAATTACCACCATTGGCGTTTATGAGTGGGAACAGGGCATTCGTCAGAAGCTGGTGTTCGATATCGAAATGGGCTGGGATAACCGGCCGGCCGCCGCCAGCGACGACGTAACTGACTGTCTGAGCTATGCCGACGTCAGCGATGCCGTGATCCAACACGTGGAGTCGAACCGCTTCGCCCTGGTGGAACGCGTGGCGGAGGAAATATCTGAAATTTTGCTTCAACGCTTCAATTCCCCGTGGGTCCGTATTAAGGTCAGCAAACCGGGCGCTGTAGCACATGCCAATCGGGTCGGCGTGATCATTGAGCGCGGCACTCGTCCCGCATGATTTTATGTCATCTGCTTGCAACGAAAGACCGTTAAGCTGGTCTTAATCCTGAGAATTGTTTTAGCGGCATTGTCTTTAAGCATTGCCGCTTTTTTATGTGATAGCCGTTATTTTATAGGGTGAGCGAAGCACATGGCTGACATGCATTCACTGTTTATTGCGTTTGTTCTTGGGGTTGTCGAGGGGTTAACCGAATTTCTGCCGGTGTCTTCCACCGGGCATATGATTATCGTTGGCGAGTGGCTGGGCTTTACCGGCGACAAAGCCAAAACCTTTGAAGTCATCATCCAGCTGGGGTCGATCCTGGCCGTCGTCGTGATGTTCTGGCGCAGGTTGTTCGGCCTGATCGGCATCCATTTCGGCGGCAAGCCGGTGGAGCACGAGGGTAAAACCAGCGGTCAGCTGAAGCTGGGGCACATCCTGCTGGCGATGATCCCGGCGGTGGTGCTGGGCCTGGCCTTCCATGATTTCATCAAGTCGCTGTTCGCGCCGAAAAACGTGATGTATGCGTTGGTGGTCGGCGGTCTGCTGCTGCTGGCGGCGGAATGGCTGAAGCCGAAGAAACCGAGCGCGGAAGGGCTGGATGACATCACCTACCGCCAGGCGTTCATGATCGGCTGCTTCCAGTGCCTGGCGCTGTGGCCGGGCTTCTCCCGTTCGGGTTCCACTATCGCCGGCGGTATGCTGGTGGGCGTGAACCGCTATGCGGCGTCCGAGTTCTCCTTCATTTTGGCGGTGCCGATGATGATTGGCGCCAGCGGCCTGGATCTGTACAAGAGCCTGCACTTCCTGACCTGGGGCGATCTGCCGATGTTCGCCGTCGGCTTCGTTACTGCCTTCGTGGTGGCGCTGATTGCGATCAAGACCTTCCTGTCGCTGATCAAACGCATCTCGTTCGTGCCGTTCGCCATCTACCGCTTTATCGTGGCGGCCGTGGTTTACATGGTGTTCCTGTAAGCCCGATACCAAGAAAAAACCCCGCTCTGCGGGGTTTTTTTATGCCTGATCGTTGATAATCGTTTGGGAGAGCTTCCACTCGGCCAGCGCCTGCTGGCGGCGGCGTTTGAGCTCGTCGCGGATCGCGGTGCCCTGCAGCCCGCTGGCTACCACCTCTTTAATCGATACCGCGTTCGCCACCTGATACGCCTGGCGCAGATAGTCGCCCTGCGGATAGGGATTCTTCTCAAAGCCGGTGCGTCCGCGCGCGTCCGCTTCGCTGGTCAGGATCATCTGCTCCAGCCTCTGGGGCTTGCGCCAGACGTCGATGGCGTCGAACAGCTTCAATAGGGTCTCCGGCCGCAGCTTGTTCACGGTGTGGATCAGATCATGGTACTCGGCCACCAGCTTGCTCAGATCGCGCACCGGGTTAGGCACCCGCAGCCGCTGGCACAGCGCCTCGACCAGCCGTACGCCCGCCGGGCCGTGGCCGTGGTGATGCGGCCAGAACTCTTTTGGCGTCAACCCTTTGCCGAGGTCATGGCACAGGGTGGCGAAGCGCACGTCCACCTCCGGCGTGAGGCGGGCGGCAATCGCCAGCGCCATCAGCGTGTGCACGCCGGTGTCGATCTCCGGGTGCCACTTGGCGGGGGCCGGCACGCCGAACAGCGCGTCGATTTCCGGGAACAGCACCGCCAGCGCATCGCAATCGCGCAGCACCTGAAAATAGACCTGCGGGCTCTGGCTTTGCAGCGCCTTTTCGGTTTCCTTCCAGACGCGTTCGGCGGTCAGCGCAGCCAGTTCACCGCCGTGCGCCATTTGGCGCATCAGGGCCAGCGTTTCGTCGGCGATGCGAAAACCCAGGTGGGCGAAGCGGGCATTGAAACGCGCCACGCGCAGTACTCGCAGCGGATCTTCGCCGAACGCGTCGGAAACGTGGCGCAGCACGCGCGCCTGCAGATCGGCCACGCCGCCGTAAGGGTCAATCAGCTCCCCTTCGGCGGAACGGGCGATGGCGTTGATGGTCAGATCGCGCCGCAGCAGATCTTCCTCCAGCGTGACGTCCGGCGCGGCATAGCAGGTAAAACCGGTGTACCCTTGGCCGGATTTGCGCTCGGTGCGCGCCAGCGCGTATTCCTCATGAGAATCGGGGTTGAGGAACACCGGGAAATCTTTGCCGACCTGTTGGTAACCCAATGCCAGCAGCTCTGCCGGCGTGGCGCCCACTACCACCCAATCATGATCGACCACCGGAATATTGAGCAGGCTGTCGCGAACGGCGCCGCCGACCAGATAAATCTGCACTGTTGACTCCTGAATATCGTGTAAGGCTCTGTCTATCAGATTACATGAATTGCCCGCGGGATGTCGGCACCAATGAAAAGGGCGCCCGCAGGCGCCCATACTCAAACTGAACGATACTGAGATCAGTTCATCCAGCGATTGTTGTTCTTGCGGCGCGGGATCAGGTGCGGCAACAGCAGGCCCAACAGCAAACCGACGCCAGCAACGCCGCCGCCGTACATGAACCACTGCAGGATAATGGTGCGCTGCTTGTCGTCGAGCTGCAGGTTAACGGCGTTGACCTTCTTCTGCGCGACCACCAGCTGGTTTTTCAGATCCTGGTTTTCCTTCTGCAGGCTGCTGATGGTGCTGTCGCTGCCCGCGACTTTCTCCTGCATTTCCGAGGTGCGCTGGTTCCAGGTGTTATCGATGTTGGCCAGTTTGTCGGTCAGGGTTTTCACCTGCTGTTCCAGCTCGGGCACGCGGGTGCGCAGGCTTGGCGTCTGGCTGAGCTGATCGAGCGGGATCCAGGTGGTGCGGCCTTTGGGATCGCGGATCTGGCCGTAATTGGTGCTGTCGTTGACGCTCAGCAGGGTCACTTCTTCACCGGCGTTCAGAGTGCCGACAATACGGTACTGATTACCTGGGCCGCTATGGACGTAAGTGCTTAACTCATCGGAGATATAGCGTTTATCTTCGGCATGTGCGGCCCAAGTGATGCTGAAGCTCAGCGCGGCAAGGAAAATCAGGCGTAATTTCTGCATTAGTTCATCGTTTCTGGGTGAATTTATGGAACGATAGTAGAGGGTTCAGTCTGACGACGCAACGCCAAAACCGGAATGAGAACTATCTTACTGTGGCTGATTCTGTGAGTTGCGCAGCGTTTTATAACGTAACAGGTTTTTTCTACAGTTAGCAGGGTTAAGGCGCCGGGAATCGCGGTAAGATAACGGCAACTGTGCGTCAGTGGGCAGCATACGGCGGGCCGAGCGCGCCGCGCTGAAACCGACGCGAATGCGTAACTTATTGGTGTTAAAGAATTATGACCGTTGAAATTGAACTGAAATTCATCGCCGCGCCGCAAGCGGTGGCCGCTCTGCCACACTGGCTCGCCGCCTGGCCGCATCAGCATTCCGCGCCGCAAAAGCTGACCAACATTTACTTCGAAACGGCCGACAACTTCCTGCGCCGTCACGACATGGGGCTGCGCATTCGCGGTTTCGACGATCGCTATGAGATGACCATCAAAACCGCCGGTAAAGTGGTGGCCGGCCTGCACCAGCGCCCGGAATACAATGTCGCCATCGCCGAACCGCAGCTGGCGCTGGCGCAGTTTCCTGCCGACATCTGGCCGCAGGATTGCGATATCGCGGCGCTGCAGCAGGCGTTGCAACCGCTGTTCCGTACCGATTTTGTGCGTGAGAAGTGGGTGGTTACTTACGGCCAAAGTGAGATAGAGATTGGCCTGGATCAGGGTGAGGTGCGCGCCGGTGATCTCAGCGAAGCCCTGAGCGAGATAGAACTGGAGTTGCTGAAAGGCAACACCGCCGATCTGCTGGCATTGGCCGGTGAGCTGGCGGCGCACGATGGGCTGCGTCAGGGCAGCCTGAGCAAGGCGGCGCGTGGTTACCACCTGGCGCAGGGCAATCCGCCGCGCGAGGTGCGCTCGCTGCAGGTGCTGAAGCCGGCGGCGAAGGCGACCGTGGAGCAGGGGATGATCGCCGCCTTCGAACTGGCGCTGAACCACTGGCAGTACCATGAAGAGCTGTGGCTGCGCGGCGACGCGCAGGCGCGCGGGGCGGTCATCGAAGCGGTCGGCACGATCCGCCAGGCGCTGGTGATCTTCGGCGGCCTGGTGCCGCGCAAGGCCAGCGCCGATCTGCGCGCCCGTCTGACCGAACTCGAACCATTGTTGGCGGATAAAGCCGCGCAACCAGAGACTCTGTGCTACAGCACAGCTTACCTGCAATGTAAGTTGGCGCTCACATCATGGCTGGTGAGCGGCGCCTGGAGGCCGTTTATCGATGCCAAAGGGCAGACCAAGCTGGACGGTTCTTTCAAACGCTTTAGCGACATCATGCTGGGGCGCAGCGGCGCGGAGCTGAAAGAAGCCTTCAGCCGTACGCTGAACGAAGATGAATATCAGGAACAATTGCCGCGCCTGACGCGTCAGATTTCGGCGCTGATCCTGCTGTCGGGCGCTTACCCCGACGAGCAGACCGGGCCTTATATCGACGCCTGGCGCGAGTTGCAGGCGGCGCTGAGCGAGCGCCGCCAGGGCTGGTATGAAGCCAGCCGCAAACAGGCCTTATCGCATGCGCCATTCTGGTTAAACGGCGCGCTTCGTTAATCCAGTCGGCCCGCCAGCCGTGGGCCGCAGAACGGGTCATACACTATGTCGCCACTTTCAGCCGCGTTACAGGCTCAGGCACAGCAGGTTGTGCAGCGTTTTCAGGAAGTTCACGGCGCGGACAGCGCCTTTAGCGAGCAGGAGCAGTGGGTGCTGGCGTCGAGCGACTTCGTCAGCGACGCGCTGCTCGCCCAGCCGGCCTGGCTCGCGACGCTGCGCGAGCAGCCGCCGGCGCCCGGCGAGTGGCAACACTATGCCGCCTGGCTGCAGGACGAGCTGGAAGAGGTGCACGACGAAGCGCAGCTGATGCGCACGCTGCGCCTGTTTCGCCGCGAGACGCTGGTGCGTATCGCCTGGGCGCAGGCGCAGGGGCTGTGTTCGACCGAAGAAACGCTGCTGCAGCTGAGCGGGCTGGCGGAGACGCTGATCGTCAGCGCACGCGACTGGCTGTACCAAACCTGCTGCCGCGAGTGGGGCACGCCGTGCAACGCCGCTGGCGAACCGCAGCCGCTGCTGATCCTCGGCATGGGCAAGCTGGGCGGCGGCGAGCTGAATTTCTCGTCGGATATCGATCTGATCTTCGCCTACCCGGAAAACGGCCAGACCCAGGGCGGAAGGCGCGAGTTGGACAATGCCCAGTTCTTCACCCGCCTCGGCCAGCGGCTGATCAAGGCGCTGGATCAACAGACCATCGACGGCTTCGTCTATCGCGTCGACATGCGGCTGCGGCCGTTCGGCGACAGCGGCCCGTTGGTGATGAGCTTCGCGGCGCTGGAAGATTATTATCAGGAGCAGGGGCGCGACTGGGAGCGCTATGCGATGGTGAAGGCGCGCCTGATGGGCGGGGCGGAAGACGCCTACAGCCAGGAGCTGCGCAAAACCCTGCGGCCGTTCGTGTTCCGCCGCTATATCGATTTCAGCGTCATCCAGTCGCTGCGCAACATGAAGGGCATGATCGCCCGTGAAGTACGGCGTCGCGGCCTGAAGGACAACATCAAGCTGGGCGCCGGCGGCATTCGCGAAATCGAATTCATTACCCAGGTATTCCAGCTGATCCGCGGCGGCCGCGAGCCGGCGCTGCAGGGGCGTTCGCTGCTGCCGACGCTGCAGGCGGTGGGTGAGCTGGGGCTGCTGGAGGCCGAGCAGGTACGGGCGCTGAGCGCCGCCTACCTGTTCCTGCGGCGGTTGGAGAACTTGCTGCAGGCGATCGGCGATCAGCAAACCCAGACGCTGCCGCAGGAGGCACTCGATCAGGCGCGGTTGGCCTACGGTATGGGATTGGCGGATTGGCCGGCGCTGATGGCGGCGCTGGACGCGCACATGCAGGCGGTGCGCGCGGTGTTCGACGACCTGATCGGCGACGATAGCCCGGATGTCGGCGAAGATCCCGATTACCAGCACTACCACAGCCTGTGGCAGGACGCGCTGGAGGAGAACGAGCTGGCGCCGCTGACGCCGCACCTCGATGAAGAGGGGCGCCGACAGATGCTGCGCACCATCGCCGATTTTCGTCACGACGTCGACAAGCGCACCATCGGCCCGCGCGGCCGCGACGTGCTCGATCAGCTGATGCCGCGCCTGCTGGCGGAGGTATGCCCGCGGCAGGACGCGCCGACCGCGCTGGTGCGGCTGGCGCAGCTGCTGCTCAGCATCGTCACCCGCACCACCTACCTCGAATTGTTGGTGGAGTACCACGCGGCGCTCAGCCATCTGATCCGCCTGTGCGCCGCGTCGCCGATGGTTGCCAACCAGCTGTCGCGTTACCCGCTGCTGCTGGACGAGCTGCTGGATCCGGCCACGCTGTATCAGCCGGTGGCGCTGGACGCCTACCGCAGCGAACTGCGCCAGTATCTGCTGCGGGTGCCGGAAGACGACGAAGAGCAAAAGCTGGAGGCGCTGCGCCAGTTCAAGCAGGCGCAGCAGCTGCGCATCGCCGCTGCGGATATCGCCGGCGCGCTGCCGGTGATGAAAGTGAGCGATCACCTGACTTATTTGGCGGAGGCGATCATCGACGCGGTGGTGCAACAGGCCTGGAGCGACATGGTGGCGCGTTACGGCCAGCCGACCCATCTGCAGGAACGCGAAGGGCGCGGCTTTGCGGTGATCGGCTACGGCAAGCTGGGCGGTTGGGAGCTGGGGTACAGTTCCGACCTCGATCTGGTGTTCCTGTTGGATTGCCCGCCGGAAGTGATGACCGACGGCGATCGCTGCATCGACGGCCGTCAGTTCTACCTGCGGCTGGCACAGCGGGTGATGCATCTGTTCAGCACCCGCACCTCCTCCGGCATTCTGTATGAGGTTGACGCGCGTCTGCGGCCTTCCGGTGCGGCGGGGATGCTGGTCAGCACCGTCGAAGCGTTCGCCGACTACCAGCAAAACGAAGCCTGGACCTGGGAGCATCAGGCCCTGGTGCGTGCGCGCATCGTGCATGGTGATCCGGCGCTGCATCAGCAGTTTGACGCAATCCGGCGCGAGATCCTGTGCAAAACGCGCGATGCGCAGACCCTGAAGCGCGAAGTGCGCGAGATGCGCGAAAAGATGCGCAACCATCTCGGCAGCAAGCAGCGCGATCTGTTTGATATCAAAACCGATGAGGGCGGCATAACCGACATCGAATTTATCGCCCAATATCTGGTCTTACGCTATGCGCCGGGTGAACCGCGCCTGACGCGTTGGTCGGACAACGTGCGCATCTTCGAGCTGATGGCCAATTACGACATCATGCCGGAAGAGGAAGCGCGCGCGCTGACCCAGGCCTATGTCACCATGCGCGACGAGATCCACCACCTGGCGCTGCAGGAACATTCCGGCAAGGTCGGCAGCGGGCTGTTTGCCGCCGAGCGCGAACAGGTACGCGCCAGCTGGGCCAAATGGCTGGATTAATACCTTTTTGCGGGTATTCCGGCGGTCTGTGGTAATATCTGCGCCACTAAAATTTTGTTCTTTTTTGGAGTTATCGGATGAAAGTTACGCTGCCTGATTTTCGCCGCGCCGGTGTGCTGGTGGTCGGTGACGTCATGTTGGATCGCTATTGGTATGGGCCGACCAGCCGCATTTCACCGGAAGCCCCGGTGCCGGTGGTCAAGGTCGATACCATCGAAGAGCGTCCCGGCGGCGCGGCTAACGTGGCGATGAACATCGCTTCGCTGGGCGCCACTTCCCGTCTGGTGGGCCTGACCGGCATCGACGATGCGGCGCGGGCGCTGAGCGCCAAGCTGAATGAAGTCAACGTGCGCTGCGACTTCGTCTCGGTGCCGACCCATCCGACCATCACCAAGCTGCGCGTGCTGTCCCGCAACCAGCAACTGATCCGTCTCGACTTCGAAGAAGGCTTCTCCAACGTTGATCCACAGCCGATGCTGGAGCGTATTCAGCAGGCGCTGCCGCAGATCGGCGCGCTGGTGCTGTCCGATTACGCCAAGGGCGCGCTCAGCCAGGTGCAGGGCATGATCCAACTGGCGCGCGCCGCCAAGGTGCCGGTGCTGATCGATCCGAAAGGGTCCGATTTCGAGCGCTATCGCGGCGCGACGCTGCTGACGCCGAACCTGTCCGAGTTCGAAGCGGTGGTGGGCCACTGCAAGGATGAAGCGGAACTGGTGGAACGCGGTATGAAGCTGGTGGCGGATTTCGAGCTGTCGGCGCTGCTGGTTACCCGTTCAGAACACGGCATGACGCTGTTGCAGCCGGGCGTTGAACCGCTGCACTTGCCGACCCAGGCGCAGGAAGTGTTTGATGTGACCGGCGCCGGCGACACCGTGATCGGTGTGCTGGCCGCCTCGCTGGCCGCCGGTAACTCGCTGGAAGAGTCCTGTTTCCTGGCCAACGCTGCCGCCGGCGTGGTGGTGGGCAAGCTCGGTACCTCCACCGTGTCACCGATCGAGCTGGAAAACGCGGTGCGTGGCCGCGCCGAAACCGGTTTTGGCGTGATGACCGAAGCGCAGTTGAAGCATGCCGTCGCGCAGGCGCGTCAGCGCGGCGAAAAAGTGGTGATGACCAACGGCATCTTCGACATTTTGCATGCCGGCCACGTCTCTTATCTGGCCAACGCCCGCAAGCTGGGCGATCGCCTGATCGTGGCGGTGAACAGCGATGCGTCGACCAAGCGCCTGAAAGGGGAAACACGCCCGGTCAACGCGCTGGAGAACCGCATGATTGTACTGGGCGCGCTGGAAGCGGTGGATTGGGTGGTGCCGTTCGAAGAGGACACGCCGCAGCGCTTGATCGCCGACATTCTGCCGGATCTGCTGGTGAAAGGCGGCGATTACAAACCGGAAGAGATTGCCGGCAGTGCGGAAGTGTGGGCCAACGGCGGCGATGTCAAAGTGTTGAACTTTGAAGACGGCCTGTCGACCACCAACATCATCAAAGCGATTAAAGACGGGCGCGGCTAACGCCGGGTAATCTAAAGAACAAGGGCGCGCGGTTCATACAGGTGCGCGCCCTTGGCGGAAATTATTCGTCTTCCTGCTTGGCTGCCGGCGCCGTGCTCAGTTTGCTTTCCAGCTCGGCCATGCGCTGTTCCAACAGCGCCAGCTTCTCGCGGGTGCGCAACAGCACCTGAGTCTGCACGTCGAACTCTTCGCGGTTAACCAAATCCAGGCGGGTCAACTGCGATTGCAGGACCTGACGGATTTTTTTCTCAACGTCTTCCCCGAATTCACGAACGCCTTTAGGCATGGACTCATGAACCTGGCGTGCGATTTGTTCGATTTTTTTCGGGTCAATCATGGCGTATCCCTTTCAGAGTTTAATAGCTGCCGCTTAGTGTAATGCGAGTTGCCCGCCGGATAAACACCATTAAGCGCATTCGCCGCGCGTGGCCGAATTGTGCTTTTGCCAATTGCCCTGTCTATCCATTAGCGTTATAGTCATCTTGCTTATTCTCAGGGCGGGGTGAAAGTCCCCACCGGCGGTAAATCACCTTCTACGGTGAAAGCCCGCGAGCGCTCAGCCAGCCTGTAAAGGCCGGTTAGAGGTCAGCAGATCCGGTGTAATTCCGGGGCCGACGGTTATAGTCCGGATGGGAGAGAGTAACGGTATCTGCCGGGCATGCGCCCGCTTGCGTTATTTTTTTAGCTATTGCTAGCTACTCCTCAAGATCGCCCTGGTTCTGGTAATCCATAATTTTTAATGAGGTTTTTTACCATGAATCAGACGCTACTTTCAGACTTCGGCACGCCGACAGAACGCGTTGAACGCGCGATTGACGCACTGCGCAACGGGCGCGGCGTAATGGTGCTCGATGATGAAAATCGTGAAAACGAAGGTGACATGATCTTCGCCGCGGAAACCATGACCGTTGAGCAGATGGCGCTGACCATTCGCCACGGCAGCGGTATCGTGTGCCTGTGCATCACCGAAGAACGCCGTCAGCAGCTTGAGCTGCCGATGATGGTGACCAACAACTCCAGCCAGTTCCAGACCGCCTTCACCGTGACCATCGAAGCGGCGCAGGGCGTGACCACCGGGGTTTCCGCTTCCGATCGCCTGACCACCATCCGCGCGGCGGTGGCAGACAGCGCCAAGCCGAGCGACCTGAACCGTCCGGGCCACGTGTTCCCGCTGCGTGCGCAGCCGGGCGGCGTGCTGAGCCGTCGCGGCCACACCGAAGCGACCATCGATCTGGTCTCCATGGCCGGTTTCAAACCTGCCGGCGTGCTGTGTGAACTGACCAACGACGATGGCAGCATGGCGCATGCACCGGAAGTGATTACCTTCGCCAAACAGCACGACATGGTAGTGCTGACCATCGAAGATCTGGTGGCCTACCGCCAGGCGCACGAGAAAAAAGCCAGCTGATAGCCGGCCGCTTTCAACGATAAAAAAGCCGCGTAACGCGGCTTTTTTTGTGGCTACCGCTTTGACAGGCGTTCGCCGATGCGGCTGGCGTAATTCATCACGTGGAAGGTGTAGTTCTCCTCAACCGTACCCTGGAACAGATGCGCCCAGGGGCCGATGGCGTAGATGCCGAGATCTTCCCCGCCGTGCGTCTCGCTTTTCAGCGGCACCAGTGCCGGCTGAATAAAGTCGGGCGCGGTGGTTTGCTCCATGGTCAATGCCGGGCGCTTGGTCAGCGGGATCGCGCCGCCGGGGCCGTTGGCGAAACCGAGGGTGGTGTAGGGCTTGCCGTCGCTGCCCAGCCGAGGTTTATCGTCGACGCCGACGGAAATGCCGAGGATAGGATTGCCGCGCTTGGCATAGCCGGCGATGGTCAGCGTGTGGCTGTGATCGCCGGTCACGATCACCAGCGTTTCGTCCAGGTTGACCTTGCCGACGATGGTTTTCACCGCCTCGTTCAGGGCGACCGCGTCGCTCAGCGTACGGTAGGCGTTACCGTTGTGGCTGCCGTGATCGATGCGTCCACCCTCCACCAGCAGCAGGTAGCCTTCGGGGTTCTTGGCCAGAATATCGATGGCCTTGCCGGTCATCTCTGCCAGTGAAGGTTCTCCCGCCGCGTCTTGCCGTCGATCGTGCTCGAAGTTCATGTGTGATGGCTCGAACAGGGCCAACAGGTGGTCGACCTTACCCGGCTCGATTTTATCGAACTGTGCCTGATTCCATACGTATTGCCCACGCTCGCCGTAGCGCTGCAGCCAGGCCTGCGTCAGGTCGCGGCCATCCTTTCTGGCGCCTGTTTTGCCGGGATATTCCGGATCGCTCACGCTGTCGGGCAGGAAGTTGGCGCGCCCACCGCCCATCGCCACGTTCAGGCCGTTGCCGTATTTCATTTCCACCAGCTGGCGCGCGATGTCGCGGCAGCCTGCGGCCAGGGCGTCCGCCGGCATTTTGGCGTCAGACTCCCAGTCGCGGTTGGCGATATGGGCATAGGTGGCGCCCGGCGTGGCGTGGGTAATGGTCGCGGTTGTCACGGCGCCGGTGGCCATGCCGAGCGTTGCGGCCATCTCCCAGAGCGTGGTGACGGCCTTGGTTTGCTGATCCTCGCAATTGTTGAGGGTGGCCGTATGGTTGAGGCCCATCAGATCGTTGATGGTTTTGACGCCGGTGGTCATTGCCACCGCGCTGGGCGCGGAGTCGGTGATTTGGGCGTCGGCGGAATAGGTTTTGGCCGCCGCCAAATAGGGGAAGGCTTCCCAGGCCAGCACGTTGGACTCGCCATCCACGCCGCGCTGCTGCCCTTCAAAAATGCGGGCGGCGGTCACGGTGGAAAATCCCATACCGTCACCGACCACCAGAATGACGTTTTTGGCGCGGTTGGTGTTTGGCGTCTGCTTCAGCCGCTGTTGCAGCTGGGCTTGCGCCTGAAGGAAGTAAGGGTCTTCGCGCTGCGTCAGCGGCGCGTTGTCCACCGCGCCGGCGGCGACTGCCCCGGTGGCGAACAAGGTCATGGAAAGCGCCAGGCGGGTTGCCAGTGTGAGTCTGAACATGAATTCCTCCTTGGTGAGACGTGATTCCCGTAGCGCCGACGGGCTGCCAACACCCTGTCGACTGAAGGAGGAGTGTATAGATCGCGTTAACAAAGAGTACATAAATTGTTCACAAATTAGATCTGTGTGGCAGTAATGCCATGGTATTCACGTTGATTATTAATTATTTGAAAAATATGCATTTTTTAACTTTTTGTTTGCCAGTCTATTTTTCCGGCTTTTATTTCAAATTTATTGAATATCTTCATCACGGTTATCCGGCTGTGTTGCTGCGTCAAAGCGCGTAATGTAGCGGCATAGCACAATTTGAACTGAGGATCCCACTATGAACACCTCTCGTATGCCGGCACTGTTTCTTGGCCACGGTAGCCCTATGAACGTGCTGGAAGACAACCGTTACACCCGGGCATGGCGTGCGTTGGGTGAGTCATTGCCGCGGCCGAAGGCGATCGTGGCGGTTTCTGCGCATTGGTATACCCGTGGCACTGCGGTCACTGCGATGGAAAAACCCAAAACCATTCACGACTTCGGCGGGTTCCCGCAGGCGCTGTTTGATACCCGTTATCCGGCGCCGGGCTCTCCCGCGCTGGCCACGCAGCTGCAGCACATTCTGGCGCCGGTGCCGGTAACGGCGGATCTCGGCGAGTGGGGGTTGGATCACGGCACCTGGGGCGTATTGATCAAGATGTATCCCAATGCCAATATCCCGGTGGTGCAGCTCAGCGTCGACGGCACTCAGCCGGCGGCTTACCACTATGAGCTGGGCCGCAAACTCGCGGCGCTGCGGGATGAGGGCGTGATGATCGTCGCCAGCGGCAACGTGGTGCACAACCTGCGCATGGTGAAATGGCAGGGCGATACCAGCGCCTACCCGTGGGCGGAATCGTTCAATAACTTTGTCCGGGATAACCTGCGCTATCGGGGCGACAACCACCCGCTGGTGGATTTCATGCGCCATGAGGGCGCGGCGTTGTCAAACCCGACGCCGGAACACTATCTGCCGTTGCTGTACGTGCTCGGCGGCTGGGATGGAAAAGAGGCCATCAGCGTGCCGATCGACGGTATCGAAATGGGGGCGCTGAGCATGCTGTCGGTGCAGGTGGGGTAAAGAAAAAACGCCGGTCAGAGACTGGCGTTTTTGTCTTCAGCAGGGCGATCAGCCGAGGATGGTGTGCGGATAGAAGCGCGATAGATCCTGCGTGATCAGTTCGCGATCTTCGCGCAGGCCGATGCCGCAGGGTTGATCGTTCACCAGCCAGCTGCCGATCAGCGTGTAGCTGTCTTCGAACTTCGGCAGCGGATGGAACTGCTGCACGATCATGCCTTCTTCGCCGTATGGCCCATCGACGCGCGCCACTTCCTGACCGTTTTCGACGATCTGAATATTGGCGCCTTCGCGTGAGAACAGCGGTTTGGTGACGTAATGATCCATCGGCGGATGATCGTCTTGCGCGAAATAAGCCGGCAACAGGTTAGGGTGGTTAGGGAACATTTCCCACAGCAGCGGCAGCAGCGCCTTGTTGGAGATGATGCTCTTCCAGGCCGGCTCCAGCCAACGCACGCCGGCGTCTTCCAGCTTGGTGGAGAACATCTCGCGCAGCATGAATTCCCACGGGTAGAGCTTGAACAGGTTGCCGATCACCTGATCCTGCAGATCGGTGAACTGACCTTTCTCGCCAAGACCAATCTCTTCCATGAACAGGAACTCGGTCGGCAGACCGGCTTCCTGCGCGCAGTCCTGCAGATATTGCACCGTGCCGCGATCTTCTTCGCTGTCCTGGCAGCAGGCCAGGTGCAACAGGCCGAAGCCGTGATGCGCTTTCAGCTCGGCGAAACGCTCGATCAGCTTCTCCTGCAGGCTGTTGTACTGATCCGATTCCGGATCCAGCTTGCCGGCGTTGATCTGGTCTTCCAGCCACAGCCACTGGAAGAAGGCCGCCTCATACAGCGAGGTTGGCGTATCGGCGTTGTTCTCCAGCAGCTTCGGCGGGTTGACGCCGTCGTAGGCCAGATCGAGACGCGAATACAGCGACGGCTGGTTGGTGCGCCAGGAACTGCGCACGAACTCCCAGGTGTGTTTCGGAATGCAGAACTTGGCCATCAGCTCATCGCTGCCGACCACCTTTTCCACCACCTGCAGGCACATCTGGTGCAGCTCGGCGGTTGCGTTTTCGATCTCTTCAATCTGCGCCAGCGTGAACTGGTAATAGGCGTCTTCACACCAGTACGGCTCGCCGTACATGGTGTGGAAACGGAAACCGAACTCGGTCGCTTTTTCACGCCAGTCCGGGCGCTCGGTAATAGCAATACGTTTCATGCATCAACCGCCCATGCTGCGAGAGCCGGAGTTGGAAGTGGCGCTGCTGCGCTGCATGCTGGTCTGCTTGGCCACGGTCTCGCCGAAACCACCGCGGGTCACGGTGTTGGTGACCGCAGGCTTTGGCGCCATGGCGGTTTTCGGCACCGTCATGGTGCGGCCGCCGGCGGTGGCCGGGCCGTAGCTCTTGCCGCTGGCGTCGACAAACTTGCCGTTCGCCGGGCTGGCGGCGTTCTTGGAAGTGAACAGTGGCTGTTGCGCGAAGCCGGAACCGCCCATCAGGCGGCCCATCATGTAGCCCGCCATCAGCGGCATCCAGAAGCTGCCGCTGCTTTGCGATTCCGCCGCCATGCCGGCCTGTGCCGGCGCTTGGGTGCACTGCGCTTCGCCGAACTCGGCGACGCAGTCTTCGCGGGTGGCGTATTTAGGCGCGGTTTTCGCCGCTTCTTGCAGGGCGTTGTTGTAGGAGGTGGTGCACTGCTCGCTCATCGAAGGATTGGCGCGCGAACAGTCATCGGCATTCTGATACAGGGAGACCGTTTCATCGCTCTTCTCGCAGCCGGCCAGCATAAAGACGGCGCTGATCGCCAAAGCCACGGGCGCGATACGGTAGCTGCGCCAGGATTTGCGGAACGTCTCTTGGTTGATGTTTTTTGTCCGTTTCATCGTTATCAATCCCATCATGCGGGCTGTTTTCGCCCTTTCCCAGTAGTGGCGCTAAGGATAGGGGAAACATGGTCAAAATTAAAGCTGAAACGCCCGTAGTATCCACTCTTTACGCAGTTATACGTTGGGGTGTGCGCCAGTTCGCTTTCGCGGCGAAAAAACGCGCGTTGGCGTTTCATCATGAAACGTTATCGCTATGATGATGTTCCATAATGGAACAAAAATCGCGAAGCTCGCCAGGCGGGTGGCAGGCGCTCATAGTCGAAGCACAACAACAAGCCGACGGCGAAGTCGGCGCGTCATCACCTGATATCTGAACGTTACCATCGCCAACTCCCTACAAGGATCCGGTTATGTTGAGAATCATCCAGTCACCAGGTAAATACATTCAGGGCGCCAATGCGCTAGCCGTCGTCGGCGAATACGCCAAATCCCTCGCCGATCATTACCTGGTGATCGCCGACGACTTCGTGATGCAGCTGGCGGGCGACACCCTAATGGGCAGCCTGCAGCAGCACGGCGTGAAACATCACGCGGCCCGCTTCAACGGCGAGTGCTGCCGCAAAGAGATAGACCGGCTCGGCCGCGAGCTGCAGGCCCACGGTTGCCGCGGAGTGATCGGCGTCGGCGGTGGTAAGACGCTCGACACCGCCAAGGCCGTCGCCCACTACCAACAGCTGCCGGTGGTGCTCATTCCCACCATTGCTTCCACCGATGCGCCGACCAGCGCGCTGTCGGTTCTCTACACCGAACAGGGCGAATTCGCCGAATACCTGATCTACCCGCGCAACCCAGATATGGTGGTGATGGACAGTTCCATCATCGCCAACGCGCCGGTGCGCCTGCTGGTGGCCGGCATGGGCGACGCGCTTTCCACCTATTTCGAGGCGCAGGCCTGCTTCGACGCTCAGGCCACCAGCATGGCCGGCGGCAAATCGACGCTGGCGGCGCTCAGTCTGGCGCGGCTGTGCTATGACACGCTGCTGGCCGAAGGGGTGAAGGCCAAGCTGGCGGTCGAGGCCGGCGTGGTAACGGAGGCGGTGGAACGCATCATTGAGGCCAATACGTATTTGAGCGGCATCGGCTTCGAGAGTAGCGGGCTGGCGGCGGCGCACGCCATTCACAACGGTTTCACCGTGCTGGAAGAGTGCCACCACCTGTATCACGGCGAAAAAGTGGCGTTCGGCACCTTGGCGCAGCTGGTATTGCAGAACAGCCCGATGGCGCAGATTGAAACCGTGTTGGCGTTTTGCCATGACATCGGCCTGCCGATCACGCTGGCGCAGATGGGCGTCACCGGCGACGCGACGGCGAAGATGATGGCGGTGGCCGAGGCCAGTTGCGCCGCCGGCGAAACCATTCACAACATGCCGTTCAAGGTCACCCCTGCGGGCGTGCAGGCGGCGATCCTGACGGCGGACAGGCTGGGCGCCGCCTGGCTGCAGCGTCATTGATACCGTTGGGGCGCGGTGCGCCGCGCCCCTGGGCTTACAGAGGAAACCATCGTGAAAAAACTGATTAATCAGGTCGAGTCGGTGTTGGAAGAGCAGTTGCAGGGGCTGGCGGAGGCCCATCCCGAGCTGCTGGTGCACGCGGATCCGGTGTTCGTGACTCGCGCCGACGCGCCGGTGGCGGGCAAGGTGGCGATCCTGTCCGGCGGCGGTAGCGGCCACGAGCCGATGCACTGCGGTTTCGTCGGCGAAGGGATGCTCGACGGTGCCTGTCCGGGCGAGATTTTCACCTCGCCGACGCCGGATAAAATGTACGAGTGCGGTCAGGCGATCGACGGCGGCGCCGGCGTGTTGCTGCTGATTAAGAACTACACCGGCGACGTGCTCAACTTCGAAACCGCCACCGAACTGCTGCACGACAGCGGCGTCGCGGTGGCGACGGTGCTGGTGGATGACGACGTGGCGGTCAAAGACAGCCTGTTCACCGCCGGGCGACGCGGGGTGGCCAACACCGTGCTGATGGAGAAACTGCTGGGCGCCGCCGCGGCGCGCGGCGACGATCTGGACAGCGTGGTGACGCTGGGGCATCGCATCAACAACCACGGGCATTCGATCGGCATTGCGCTGGGTGCCTGTACCGTCCCCGCCGCCGGCAAACCGTCGTTCACCCTGGCGGAGAACGAGATGGAGTTCGGCGTCGGCATTCACGGCGAGCCGGGCATTGCGCGCCGCCCGTTCACCACGCTCAACGCGGCGGTGGACGACATGTTCCATACGTTGATCGACCACGGCCACTATCAGCGCACGATCCGCGTCTGGGATCGTCAGCAGGGCGAGTGGCGCGACGAGATGCAGACCAAGCAGCCGCTGACGCGCGGCGATCGGGTGATCGCGTTGGTCAATAACCTGGGTGCCACGCCGCTGTCCGAGCTGTATGGCGTCTACCATCGATTGGCGGAGCGTTGCGCCGAGGCGGGCATCATTATCGAACGCAACCTGGTGGGTTCTTATTGCACCTCGCTTGATATGCAGGGTGTGTCCATCACGTTGTTGAACGTGGACGACGAGCTGTTGTCCTTGTGGGATGCGCCGGTGAAAACGCCTGCGCTGCGTTGGGGTTGCTGAGGAGGAATTATGGCGTTGACCAAACAACAGGTCGTCGATTGGCTGATGCGTTGCGGCGAAGTATTCAGCCGGGAACGCGATTTTCTCACCCAACTGGACACCGAGATCGGCGATGCCGACCACGGTCTGAACATGAATCGCGGTTTCAATAAGGTGGTGGAAAAGCTGCCGTCGGTGGCGGACAAGGATATCGGCTTTATCCTGAAAAACACCGGTATGACGCTGCTGTCGAGCGTGGGCGGCGCCAGCGGTCCGCTGTTCGGCACCTTCTTCATCCGCGCGGCGCAGGCGGCGAACGCCAAGCAAAGCCTGGATCTGGTGGAGCTGCATCAGGTGATGCAGGAAGGGGTGGAAGGCGTGGTGATGCGCGGTAAGGCGGAGCCGGGCGACAAGACCATGTGCGACGTCTGGTGGCCGGTGGTGGAAAGCCTCGGCCAGGCCGCGCAGCAGAACCTGAGCGTGGCGGAGGCGCTGCAGCGCGCCGCCGACAGCGCCGAGCGGGCGGTGGAGAGCACCATTACCATGCAGGCGCGTAAAGGGCGGGCCAGTTACCTGGGCGAGCGTAGCATCGGCCACCAGGATCCCGGCGCCACTTCGGTGATGTTGATGATGAAAACGCTGGCCGAGGTCGCCGGCAGTTAGCAGGAGGCGAGATGATTAATATCGTGGTGGTTTCGCACAGCGCGTTGCTGGCGCGCGGCGTTGAGCAGTTGGCGCGGCAGATGATGCGCGGCGACGGCTGCAAACTGGCGCTGGCGGCGGGCGTGGATGACGAGCAGCACCCGATCGGTACCGACGCGGTCAAAGTGATGGAGGCGATCGAAGCGGTCGCCGACGGCGACGGCGTTCTGGTGCTGATGGATCTGGGCAGCGCGCTGCTCAGTGCCGAAACCGCGCTCGATCTGCTGGACCCGGACCTGGCCGCCAAAGTGCGGCTGTGCGCGGCGCCGCTGGTTGAAGGCACCCTGGCGGCGGTGGTGGCCGCCAACTCCGGTGCTTCGCTGGAACAGGTGGTGGCGGAGGCGCAGGGGGCGCTGCAGGCCAAGCAGGCACAGCTGGGTGAGGCTTCACCGACGGCGAAAAGCGTGGCCTTGCCGCTGGCGCAGGGCAAAAGCGTAACCTGGACGGTGCAGAACCCGCACGGGCTGCATGCGCGCCCGGCGGCGCGGCTGGTCGAGACGCTGGCGCCGTTCAAGGCCGAGCTGGTGCTGGAGAAGCAGGGGCAGTGCGTCGATCCGCGCAGCCTCAATCAGCTGGCGCTGCTGCAGGTGCGTCACGGCGACACCGTTCGCCTGATCGCCGACGGTGCGCAGGCGGACGAGGCGCTGGCGGCGTTCAAAGCGCTGGCGGAACAACATTTCGGCGAGACGGTCTCCGAGCGGCAGCAGCCTTCGCTGCACGGTATCCCGGTGGCGGAAAGCGTCACCAGCGGACCCGTGTTCCAGGCCCACAGCGTCTGGCCGCCAACCGTCGATCGACGGATTGGTGCGGACGAGGTGTTGGGCGAACAGCAACGCCTGCGGGAGGCGCTACAGCACACGCTGAGCGATCTGAACCGGCTGGCGGAGCGTACCGGCACGCTGATCGGCAAGCCGCAGGCGGCGATCTTCGGCGCCCACAGCATGCTGCTGGACGATCCGGATCTGCAGCAGGCGGCTTACACCCGCATCGCGCAACAGCTGTGCAGCGCCGAGCAGGCCTGGCGGCAGGTGCTGGGGGCGATCGCCGAAGAGTACCGTGAGTTGGATGACGACTACATGCGGGCGCGCGAATTGGACGTGCGCGACATGCTGCGCCGTACGCTGTGCCATCTGCAGGGGCTGCCGCTGCCGGCCATGGCGCTCGCAGAACCGTCAATCTTGGTGATGGACGAGCTGATGCCCTCGGAGGTGGTGATGCTCGACAGGCGGCTGGTGCTCGGCATCTGCCTGAGCGGCGGCAATGCCCTGTCGCACAGCGCCATTCTGGCGAAGGCGATGGGCATTCCGATGGTGGTCGGCATGCAGGATTGCCTGAGCAAAACCCGCAGCGGGCAGAAGGCGATGCTGGACGCCGCGCGCGGGGTATTGCAGCTCAGCCACTAGGCACGCAGCTTGAACTGGCGGATGTCGATCCCGTGCTGTTTGATCTTCCGCCACAGCGTGGTGCGGCCGATGCCCAGCAGCTGCGCCATCTCCGTCACCTGGCCACGGCTGACGGTCGCCGCGCGCAGGATCGCCTGGCGTTCCATGTCCGTCAGCGTCAACAGCGGTGCGCCGGGCTGCGGATCGCTTTCCAGCAGCGACGGCTGGCCGAGCAGGTGCGCCGGCAGATCCGCCAACTGGATGTGGTGGCCGTGGCAAATCATTGCCGCGCGCTCCACCACCCCTTTCAGTTCCAAATCGTTGCCCGGCCACAGATAAAGCGCCAACTGGGCCATCACCTCGTCATCGACCCGGAAGCGACACTGAAAATGCTGCTCCAGCGTGCGCAAATGGTGTTTGACCAGCAGCGGAATATCGCTCAGCCGCTGGCGCAGCGGCGGGATCAGGATTTCGAACGCCTGCAGGCTGTAAAATAGCTGGCGGCGGAAACGGTTTTGCTGCACCAGCAGCGGCAGATCGGCGGCGCTGCCGGCGATCACACGCACATCGACCGGGATCACCCGGCTGGAATTGAGGCGGATCACCACGCCGGTTTTCAACACCTGCAGTAGCGCCGACTGCATCTCCGCCGGCAGGTATTCGATCTGTTCGAGGTACAGCGTGCCGCCGTTGGCCAATTCGAATTTACTGAGCTGGCCCGCCTCTTCTTCGCTGGCGTCGTTGCCCAGCAGCTCACGTAGCCCCTGCGCCTGCGTCAGCAGCTGGCAGTTGAGGGCGATATACGGCCCGGCGGCGCGTTCGCCGGCGTTGTGGATAGCCTGGCTGAGCAGCTCTTTGCCAACGCCTTCTTCTCCGCGCAACAGGATCGGATGCTGGCCTTTGGCCGCCTGCTGCCCGTAACGGATCAGTCGCCGCATTTCCAGCGAGGTGGAGGGCATCTGTTCGAAGCTGTGGCTGACGCGCCCCAGCTGGCTGCTGACATACTGGCGCAGCCGTTCGAGCGGGTGCAGCAGGGCGATGAAACTGCAGCGATCGCCGTCGAAAATCGGCTTGAGCGTCAGCAATGCGGCGATAAATTGTCGCTGACTTTCGAAGGTGACTTCGACGTGTTGCAGCGGTTGGCGATCGGCGATGGCGCGCTTGAGCAGCGCGGGCAGCGTCAACAGCTGCGTCAGCGGCTTGCCCTGGCTCTGCTGTTCGTCCAGCTTCAGCAGGCCGGCGGCGCGCTGGTTGATGTATTGCAGGTAGCCGCGGTGATCCCAGGCCATGACGCCGTCGTCCACGCCGTCCAGCAGGCCGTAAAGCTGATTCAGATGGCGGTTGGATTCCGCCAGCAGGCCGTCGGCGTTCAGCGAGTTACCGATTTCGCGGGCGATGGCCAGCGTCAGCGACAGATCGCCGGCGGCGCAATCGGGCAGCAGGCAACCCAGGGCGATCGAGCCGCGTTGGCGGCCGCTGTTGTCGTAGACCGGCGTGGCGCAGAACGACCAGCCGTGCAGCGCCTGGCGCACATGCTCTTCACCGCTCACCCGTACCGGGTGGCCTTCCGCCGCCGCCAGCGCCGGAGCATTGGTGCCGATCTGTCCCTCGGCCCAGTAAGCGCCGGGGGCGAATCCCAGTTGCTGCAGATGCTCCCAGGTTTGGGCGTCGCCGCAGCGCCACAGCATGCAGCCGCTCTCGTCGAGGATCATCAGCAGGCAACGCCGCGGCTCCATGTATTCACAGGCGTCTTCCAGAGCCGCCTGGCCGAGCGTCAGCAGATCGTTCTTGCGGCGGCAAATCGATTCGAAGGTGGCGCCCTGCGCACGGTGCGGAGCTTGCCAGACATCGGGCTGCATCAGGCTGCGGCAACGCAGCCAGGAGGCGTAAACGGTTTGTGTCGGGCGCAGCGGCGGCGGCAGTTCACCGTCGTTAATCAGCCGCTGCCAGCGTGAATCGTTGTCCATCGAACCTCATCCAGACTGCGAAAACGAGAGTGAAGATGATACCACCTGGTGTAGCGGCGGCTGTGAGGCGGTGGGCAGAAGCGGGGAAATCGGGGCAAAAAAAACGGGGCGCGGCGCAGGCCGGACCCCGTGTTTATCAACGTGCGCGCATCAGTTACGGAATGGGTTGCCGCTGTGGCGAGCCGGTTGGCTGGTGGTAACGGCCGGCGCGGATGCGCGAGTGGCCGCCGGTGCCGGCGCCGCGGTTTGTTGCATCGGCGCATTGTCCTGATAACCGTCCGCATAGGCGTCCTGCGCGCGGTTTTGCGGTGCGACGGCGTCAGGCGCGGTCGACACCGGTTTGCCCAACGCGCCATTCAGCAGCAGCAGATCGTTCTGGTTCAGCGTGCCGAGCGCCGACTTGATGTTCAGCTGGTTGATCAGATAGGTATAACGCGCGTCGGACAGTTGACGTTTGGCGTTATACAGGGTGGTGGTGGCGTCCAGCACATCGACGATGGTGCGGGTACCGACCTGATAACCGGCTTCCATCGCGTCCAGGGAGCTCTGCGCGGAGATCACCGCCTGTTTGTAGGCGTTGATGCTGCTGATCGAGGCGTTAACGTTGTTGAACGACGAACGCACGGTCTGCACCACGCTGCGGTGGGAGCTTTCCAACTGCTCACTGGCGCCGACGAAGCCGTACTGCGCTTGTTTGACCTGCGAGTTGGTCGCGCCGCCGCTGTATAGCGGCAGGTTGAAGCTGATGCCGACCTTATTTTGGCCCGCATCGGAGTCGCTGTAGCGTGCGGCATTCGCGCCGCCGGTGTTGGAGCCGTTGTATTTGGTATTGCTGATGCCGGTCGACGCGCTGACGTCAATCGTCGGCATATAGCCAGTTTGGGCTGCGCGGATTTGCTCACGCGCCAGATCCTGGCTCAGACGGGCGGACAGCAGGCTCAGGTTGCGCGCTTCCGCTTCTTTCAGCAGGTTGTTCACCGCTTCCGGGCGCTGGGTACTGAAGCGATCGGTATTCAACGAGGCCAGCTCCGGGTAGAAGGCCCCGGTCACCTGGCGCAGCGTTTCCAGCGCGTTATCCAGATCGTTGCGGGCGGAGACTTCGGCCGCCAGCACGGTATCATAGTTCGAACGGGCGTTCTGCACATCGGTGATCGCCACCAGGCCCACGTTGAAGCGTTGGGTGGTTTGATCCAGCGTGCGGTAGACCGCGTCTTTCTGCGCCTGGGTATAGGACAGCGTGTCGATCGCTTTCAGCACGTTGAAGTAAGCGGTGGCGGTGTTGAGAATCAGCGACTGCTCTGCGGTCTGGAAGGTGACGTCGGAGATGCCGGCGGTCTTTTCCTGCAGCGTCAGCTGGCGCCATTTCGACATGTCGAAGAGGGTTTGCGTCAATGCCAGCGAACCGCTGGTCACGTTGCTGTTAACGCCATTGCTGTCACGATAACCGTTGGTGTAATCGTAACCTGCGGTTAAACCGAGCTGCGGCAACAGCGGGCTGCGCGCTTCATTGATCTTTTCGAATGCGGCGTCGCGGTCAGCAGCACTTTTGCGCAGATCCGGGTTACTTTCCCTGGCCTGTTTGTAGACCTGCAGCAGGTTCTCTGCCTGGCTCATTGCACTGAAGCCGCCCAGGCTCAGTCCGATAAGAAGGGGGAGCAGTTTCTTCATTTGCATTCCTTGTTGTGCAGCAATATTGCTATGTTAGCGCTGACGATAGACGAAATAGTTGCCGATTCTAGCAGAGTCTGCGGTACGCATCAGGTGGCTGAATGTGCCATCTCACGTAACTTTTACCTTTCAGACCGCCCATTTACCTTGGCGTACTGCCCCGGTCGACTGCAGCTGATATTATGGCTGACAATCCGGATTGTTTCCCGCTATTACCTGCGAGCGCACAAACGTGCCGCATCCGGCGGCGAGAAACAGCCTAACATAAAGCCGCGGCGGAGAGTCCCGCTGTTTCTGTCATCAAAACCGTTTATTTTATCGGCATACTCAAGCAGGAGAATTCGCGCATGAACCGTTCGCAGCCGTCGCCCGTTACTTTCGATAAAAAAGATGTAGAAATTATTGCACGCGAGACGCTGTACCGTGGTTTTTTTTCACTCAATTTATACCGGTTTCGCCATCGGTTGTTCAATGGCGAAATGAGCCCTGAAATCACGCGTGAAATTTTCGAGCGCGGCCATGCGGCGGTGCTGCTGCCCTATGATCCGGTGCGCGATGAAGTGGTGCTGATTGAACAACTGCGCATCGCCGCGGTCGATACCCGTAATTCGCCCTGGCTGCTGGAAATGGTGGCGGGTATGATCGAAACCGGCGAAAGCGTCGAAGACGTGTGCCGCCGCGAAGCGCAGGAAGAGGCCGGCGTGGTGGTCGGGCGCTGTAAGCCGGTGCTGAGCTACCTGGCCAGCCCCGGCGGTACCAGCGAACGTTTGTCGATCATGGTCGGCGAAGTGGACGCCCGCACCGCCGAGGGTATCCACGGTCTGGCGGAAGAGCATGAAGATATCCGCGTCCACGTGGTCAGCCGCGAGCAGGCTTACCGCTGGGTAGAGGAGGGCGCGATCGATAACGCCGCATCAGTGATTGCATTGCAATGGCTGGCGTTGCACCATGAATCGTTGAGAAAAGAGTGGGCCAACTAATGAAACAGCGCTATACCCCTGATTTCCCCGAAATGATGAGATTGTGCGAAACCAACTTCGCGCAATTGCGCCGCTTGCTACCGCGCAACGATGAAGCGGGCGAAACGGTGACTTATCAGGTGAACGGCGCCGGCTATCGTTTGACCATCGTTGAGTCCACGCGTTACACGTCGCTGGTGGAGATCGAGCAGATCTTTCCAGCGGTCAGCTACTGGAGCCTGCCCGCGATGACGGTGCGGTTGTACCATGACGCCATGGTTGCGGAAGTGTGTTCCAGTCAGCAGATCTACCGCTTTAAAGCGCGTTATGATTATCCTAATAAAAAGTTGCATCAACGCGACGAAAAGCATCAAATTAACCAGTTTCTTGCTGATTGGCTGCGCTACTGTTTGGCGCATGGAGCGATGGCGGTTCCGGTTTGTTAGACAGACTGAAATAACAAAGGACACCATTTGGAAAGCCTGTTTAAACTGCCCGTGGCGAGTGGGGCCGCGGTCAGGATTCTACAAATAACAGATACCCACCTTTTTGCCGGCGAACACGAGACGTTGCTCGGCATCAATACCTATCGCAGCTATCACGCGGTGCTGGACGCCATCCAGGCGCAGCGCCGCGACGTTGATTTGATCGTCGCCACGGGAGATTTGGCGCAGGATCATTCGCAAGAGGCGTACCGCCACTTCGCCGCCGGCATCGCGCAATTGCCGGCCCCCTGCGTGTGGCTGCCGGGTAACCACGATTTCCAACCGGCGATGGTCGACGCGTTGGCCGCCGCCGGCATTGCCCCTTCCAAACAGGTGTTGCTGGGCGACGACTGGCAGGTGCTGATGCTGGACAGCCAGGTGTTCGGCGTGCCGCACGGCGAATTGAGCGAGTATCAGCTCGAGTGGATGGAGCGCTGCCTGCAGGCTCACCCCGAGCGCTATACGCTGTTGCTGCTGCACCATCATCCGCTGCCGTCCGGTTGCACCTGGCTCGATCAGCACAGCCTGCGCAACCCGCATATGCTGGGCGCGATCCTGCTGCGTTATCCGAAAGTGAATACCGTAGTGTGCGGGCACATTCATCAGGATCTGGATCTGGAATGGCAGGGCCGGCGCCTGTTGGCGACGCCGTCCACCTGCGTGCAATTCAAGCCGCACTGCACTAACTTTACCATCGACGACGTCTCCCCCGGCTGGCGTTACCTCGATCTGTTGCCGGACGGCCGCGTCGAGACGCAGGTGTTCCGCCTGGAAAACGACGATTTCCGCCCCGATATGGACTCGGATGGATACTGATGCCTTCGACGCTGCTCTACCTGCACGGTTTCAATAGTTCGCCGCAGTCGGCCAAGGCGGTGGCCTTCAAGGCCTGGCTGGCCGAGCACCATCCCGACATCGAGATGCTGGTGCCGCAGCTGCCGGCCTTTCCGGCGGAGGCCGCCGAGATGCTGGAAAATATGGTGCTGGAACGCGCCGGGCAAACGCTCGGGCTGGTCGGCTCATCGCTGGGCGGCTATTATGCCACCTGGCTGTCGCAGTGTTTTTCCCTGCCGGCGGTGGTGGTCAACCCGGCGGTCAAGCCGTTTGAGCTGCTGGTGGACTATCTCGGCGCCAACGAGAACCCCTACACCGGCCAGCAATATGTGTTAGAGTCTCGGCACGTTTACGATCTGAAAGTGATGCAGATCGATCCCTTGGAGTCGCCGGATTTAATCTGGCTGCTGCAGCAAACGGGCGATGAAATTCTCGATTACGGCCAGGCAGTGGCGTATTACACCGCGTGTCGGCAAACGGTGGAGTCGGGTGGAAACCACGCCTTCGTCGGTTTCGAGCACTACTTCCCCCAGATTGTGGATTTTTTAGGGCTAAACGCGGTCTGACGGACCGTTCCGGCACCTCCCTTTAACCACGAAAAAATAATCAACGATGACTCAATCCAGCTATAACGCTGATGCCATTGAAGTACTCAGCGGTCTAGAACCAGTGCGCCGTCGTCCCGGCATGTATACCGACACGACGCGCCCAAACCACCTCGGCCAAGAGGTGATCGATAACAGCGTCGACGAAGCGTTGGCTGGTCACGCCAAGCGTATCGACGTGATCCTGCACGCCGATCAGTCGCTGGAAGTGATCGACGACGGCCGCGGCATGCCGGTGGACATCCACCCGGAAGAGGGCGTGCCGGCGGTTGAGTTGATCCTGTGCCGGCTGCACGCCGGCGGTAAATTCTCGAATAAAAACTACCAGTTCTCCGGCGGCCTGCACGGCGTTGGGATCTCGGTGGTCAACGCCCTGTCGAAGCGGGTAGAAGTCAACGTGCGCCGCGACGGCAACGTCTATGGCATCGCCTTCGAAAACGGCGACAAAGTGCAAGACCTGACGGTGACCGGCACCTGCGGCAAACGCAACACCGGCACCAGCGTGCACTTCTGGCCGGACGAACAGTTTTTCGACAGCCCGCGTTTCTCGGTATCGCGCCTGACTCACCTGCTGAAAGCCAAAGCGGTGCTGTGCCCCGGCGTCGAGATCTATTTCATCGACAAGGTGAACAACACCGAGCAGCGCTGGTGCTACCAGGACGGCCTGACCGATTACCTGATGGAAGCGGTTAACGGCCTGATCACCCTGCCGGAAGCGCCGTTCGTTGGCAATTTCGCCGGTGACACCGAAGCGGTGGACTGGGCGCTGCTGTGGCTGCCGGAAGGCGGCGAGCTGCTGACCGAAAGCTACGTCAACCTGATCCCGACCATGCAGGGCGGCACCCACGTTAACGGCCTGCGTCAGGGGCTGCTGGACGCGATGCGCGAGTTCTGCGAATTCCGCAACATCCTACCGCGCGGCGTGAAGCTGTCGGCGGAGGATATCTGGGATCGCTGCGCTTACGTACTGTCGGTGAAGATGCAGGATCCGCAGTTCGCCGGGCAGACCAAAGAGCGTCTCTCTTCGCGTCAGTGTGCTGCCTTCGTTTCCGGCGTGGTGAAAGACGCCTTCAGCCTGTGGCTGAACCAGAACGTTCAGGCGGCGGAACAGCTGGCCGAGCTGGCGATTTCCAGCGCCCAGCGCCGTCTGCGCGCCGCCAAGAAAGTGGTGCGCAAGAAGCTGACCAGCGGGCCGGCGCTGCCGGGCAAGCTGGCGGACTGCACCTCGCAGGATCTGGCCATGACCGAACTGTTCCTGGTGGAAGGGGACTCGGCGGGCGGATCGGCCAAGCAGGCGCGCGATCGCGAATATCAGGCGATCATGCCGCTGAAGGGCAAAATCCTGAATACCTGGGAAGTCTCCTCGGACGAAGTGCTGGCCTCGCAGGAAGTGCACGACATTTCCGTGGCGATCGGCATCGATCCGGACAGCGAAGATCTCAGCCAGCTGCGTTACGGCAAAATCTGCATCCTGGCGGATGCGGACTCCGACGGCCTGCACATCGCCACGCTGCTGTGCGCGCTGTTCGTGCGCCACTTCCGTTCGCTGGTGAAAGGCGGCCACGTTTATGTCGCCATGCCGCCGCTGTACCGCATCGATCTCGGTAAAGAAGTGTTCTACGCGCTGGATGAAGAAGAGAAGGCCGGCGTGCTGGAACAGCTGAAGCGCAAGAAGGGCAAGCCGAACGTCCAGCGCTTTAAAGGGCTGGGTGAGATGAACCCGCTGCAGCTGCGCGAAACCACCCTCGATCCGAATACCCGCCGGCTGGTGCAACTGACGGTAGCGGAAGATGATGTCGATCAGACGCTGGCGGTGATGGACATGCTGTTGGCCAAGAAGCGTTCGGAAGATCGCCGTAACTGGCTGCAAGACAAGGGCGACATGGCCGAATTGGCGGTCTGAGCCTGACCCTGGCCCGGTGAACGCCGGGCCTGCTTTCCCGCAGGGCGTTCATGCGGCGCCCGATAACCTGGGCCGAAATGCATGAAGATCACGCTCGAAGAATTGCTGGCGTTCACCTCGGTGGTTGACAGCGGTTCCATCACCTCCGCTGCCGATCGGCTCGGCCAGACGACATCCGGCATCAGCCGCGCGCTCAGCCGCCTGGAGAACAAGCTCGATACCACCCTGATGCGCCGCACTACGCGTCGCCTGGAGCTGACCGAAGAGGGGGAAAGCTTCCTGAGCCATGCGCGTACGATCATCAACTCGGTGGAAAATGCCGAAGAACAAATGGCGGTGCGTCGGCAGATGCCGGCCGGGCGGTTGCGGATAAATGCGGCTGCGCCTTTTATGGAGCACGTCATCGTGCCGCTGGTAGCGGGGTTCAGGGAACGTTATCCGCAAATTTCGCTCGAGCTGAACACCGACAACCTGGTTATCGATCTGCTGGAAAAACGCACGGATATCGCTATTCGCATCGGTGCGTTGCGCGATTCGACCATTCATGCGCGCGCGCTGGGCGCCAGCCGGTTGCGCATCCTCGCCAGCCCGGCTTATCTGCAGCAGCACGGCACGCCGCAGAGCGTGGAGGCGTTGCATCGGCATTGTCTGCTCGGTTTTACCCAGCCGGAATCACTGAACCAGTGGCCGTTGCGCTATCGCCAGGCGCCGCATTTCACCATCACGCCAACGATCTCGGCGTCCAGCGGTGAAACGCTGCGGCAATTGGCGCTGCGGGGCGAGGGGATCGTACAGCTGGCAGACTTTATGACCCGTCGCGATCGGGAAGCCGGCAAGTTGGTGACGTTGCTGGAGCAGGAGACGCTGGACGTGCGCCAGCCGATTAATGCGGTGTATTACCGCAATACGCAATTGGCGGCGCGCATCACCTGTTTTCTTGACTACGTCAGCGCGCACATCGACGCGCAGACGTTATAAGGCGGGGCTTACAGGGCGTTTTCCAGGATGTAGATCTCGGTGTCCAGCACGCTGTCTTTGAGGGTGTCGCGGTGTTTGAGCATGTGTTCAATGGCCAGATGTTTTTCCAGATGCGCCATGCTTTCCCATTTCTCCAGCATGAACACCGAATCCGGCGACCGCTTCTGCCACGGCGCCTGGGTATTGCTGTCGACCATCGGCGTGTATTCGCCGCAGCCGTCTTCCGCCAGCACCAGCGGCACTAGTTTTTCAATGGCTTGCAGTACGGTGGCGCGGTGGCCGGGTTTCACTTTGATTTCTGCGATTACGGTGATCATGCTTACCTCGTTGATGAGAATGTTCTGCGTCAGTTAAGCAAAAATTTTCGCCAGATGCTCGCGATAACGCGTGATGTCGTCCGCGATATTCGGCTCTTTGATCACATTGTTGCAGATGAAGGTCGGCAGCGCTTCCATCCCCAGGAACTGGTTGGCCTTGTGGAAGTGCAGGTAAACGCCGTCGACGCCGACGCCGTGGAAGAACTGATCGGGATCGGTGAAGGCCTCCAGCGGGGCGTTCCAGGTCAGGCTCAGCAGGTATTTCTTGCCCTGGATCAGGCCGCCGGAGCCATATTTTTTGCTTTCGTCAGAACGAGAGCGGCCGTCGTTGGCATACAGGCTACCGTGGCCGGCGGTGAACACTTCATCGATGTATTTTTTCAGGATCCAGGGTTCGCCCATCCACCAGCCCGGCATCTGATAGATGACCGCGTCGGCCCACAGGTATTTCTGTACTTCGGCTTCGATGTCATAGCCGTCGTCGACCACGGTGACCTGCACATCGTGCTGCAGATCGCGCAGGAAGCTTTCCGCCACGTCGCTCAGGGTTTGGTTGAGTTCGCCGTTGGAATGGCCGAATTGTTTTTTAGCGTTGATAATCAGGATATTGCTCATCTTTCGCGGCTCCCGTCAGAGTTAAGATATGGCATGCTTCCCGCCGAAAAGGCGGAAACCATCTCGCTGGCGACGAGTGTAATCGTTAGTCAGGCAAGTAAAAATGCGATCCGGCGCACAACAGTGTTGACTGCCAGTCAATAAAGAAGCCGCCAGGTAGCGAAATTTTGCATAAACCGCATTGCGCAACCGGCCGCCGCCGGCGATCCTTGCGCCAACTGTGACAGCTACCCCGCAGATGGGTTACTATCGCGGGCAGAATCGACAAGCGATGCCTTTTGTCGTCCAAGGGATTGCCAAGCCACGGTCTGAGGATAATTGAGTAATGAGTGATCTGACTCATGACGGTGTAGAGCGTTTACCGCTGCACACATTCACTGAAAACGCCTATCTGAACTATTCCATGTACGTCATCATGGATCGGGCGTTGCCGTACATTGGCGACGGTTTGAAGCCGGTACAACGCCGCATCATCTACGCCATGTCTGAACTGGGGCTGAACAACAGCGCCAAATTCAAGAAATCCGCCCGTACCGTGGGCGACGTGCTGGGTAAATACCACCCGCACGGCGACAGCGCGTGTTATGAAGCCATGGTGCTGATGGCGCAGCCGTTCTCGTATCGCTATCCGCTGGTGGACGGCCAGGGGAACTGGGGCGCGCCGGACGATCCCAAGTCGTTCGCGGCGATGCGCTATACCGAATCGCGCCTGTCCAAATACGCCGAAGTCTTGCTGGCCGAACTGGGCCAGGGCACGGTCGATTGGATCCCGAACTTTGACGGCACGCTGCAAGAGCCGAAGATGCTGCCGGCGCGTCTGCCAAACATCCTGCTGAACGGCACCACCGGCATCGCGGTCGGCATGGCGACCGACATTCCGCCGCACAACGTGCGTGAAGTCGCCGCGGCGGCGGTGGCGCTGCTCGACAAACCGGGCGCCTCGCTCGATGATCTGCTCGAGTTCGTGCAGGGGCCGGACTTCCCGACCGAAGCCGAGATCATCACTCCGCGCGATGAGATTCGCAAAATTTACCAGAGTGGCCGCGGCTCGGTGCGCATGCGCGCCGTGTGGAAGAAAGAGGATGGCAGCGCGGTGATCACCGCCTTGCCGCATCAGGTTTCCGGCGCCAAGGTGCTGGAGCAGATCGCCAGCCAGATGCGCGCCAAGAAGCTGCCGATGGTCGAGGATCTGCGCGATGAATCCGACCACGAAAACCCGACGCGTCTGGTGATCGTGCCGCGTTCCAACCGCATCGATCTGGAGCAGGTGATGAATCACCTGTTCGCTACCACCGATCTGGAACGCAGCTACCGCATCAACATGAACATGATCGGTCTGGACAACCGCCCGCAGGTGAAAGGGCTGGTGGAGATCCTCACCGAATGGCTGGCCTACCGTCGCGATACGGTGCGCCGCCGCCTGAACTACCGCCTCGAGAAAGTGCTCAAGCGTCTGCATATCCTCGAAGGTTTGCTGGTGGCGTTCCTCAACATCGACGAGGTGATCCACATCATCCGCAGCGAGGATGAGCCGAAGCCGGTGCTGATGCAGCGTTTCGGCATCTCCGATACCCAGGCGGAAGCGATCCTCGAGCTGAAACTGCGTCACCTGGCCAAACTGGAAGAGGTCAAGATCCGCGGTGAGCAGGATGAGCTGGCGAAAGAGCGCGATCAGCTGCAGGCGCTGCTGGCGTCCGAGCGCAAGCTGAATACGCTGATCAAGAAAGAGATCCAGGCCGATGCGCAAACCTATGGCGACGATCGCCGTTCACCGCTGACCGAGCGTGCGGAAGCCAAGGCGATGAGCGAGCATGACTTCGTGCCGTCCGAGCCGGTGACCATTGTGCTGTCGGAAATGGGCTGGGTGCGCAGCGCCAAGGGCCACGATATCGATCCTGCCGGGTTGAGCTACAAGGCCGGCGACAGTTTCCGTGGTGCGGCACGCGGCAAGAGCAACCAGCCGGTGGTGTTCATCGATTCTACCGGGCGCAGCTATGCGCTCGATCCGATGACGCTGCCGTCGGCACGCGGGCAGGGCGAGCCGTTGACCGGCAAGCTGACACCGCTGCCGGGCGCCACCATTGAGCAGGTGCTGATGGCGGCCGACGATCAGAAGCTGCTGATGGCGTCCGACGCCGGTTACGGCTTCGTCTGTACCTTCAACGATCTGGTGGCGCGCAACCGCGCCGGCAAGGTGATGATCACGCTGCCGGACAACGCCAGAGCGCTGCCGCCGATGGAAATTCACGGCGCAGACGATATGCTGCTGTCGATCACCGCCGCCGGGCGCATGCTGATGTTCCCGGTCGCCGATCTGCCGCAGCTGTCGAAGGGCAAGGGCAACAAGATCGTCTCCATTCCGGCGGCGCAGGCCGCAGCCGGTGAAGACAAGCTGGCCTGGCTGTTCGTGCTGCCGCCGCAGGCGTCCGTCACGTTGCACGTTGGCAAACGCAAGCTGACGCTGCGCCCGGAAGATCTGCAGAAGTTCCGGGCGGAGCGCGGCCGCAAGGGGACCCAGCTGCCGCGTGGCCTGCAGCGCATCGATCGCGTCGAAGTGGATGCGCCGGTGCGGGCGTCGGGTGGCGACAGCGAAGAGTAAGCGTTGGCGCTAGCGTTAACGGGCGGTCGCAGCATGCTGTGGCCGCCTTATTTATTTTTGCTGGCGTTTATTTTCCAAATAGTTAACATTTCTGCGCATAAAATTATTGTGCGTACTGCCGCCTGGCAGGAAAATAGCGAGAAATGCGGGCGACATGGGCGTGCTTATCGCCCGGCCGGCAAATAATGAGTAAAGGAATCTGCGCAGCGAAGTAAACTGCGTTGGCAGTGTGCTAATGAGGTTGTTATGTTATTGATTTTGCGTGCCGTTCTCGCCACTCTCTTCTGTATTCTGGTGTGTATTTTCGGTTCTATTTATTGCTTGTTCAGCCCGCGCAACCCCCGCCATGTGGCGACCTTCGGCCATCTTTTCGGCCGCCTGTCGACGCTGTTCGGCATCAAGGTTGAAACCCGCGTGCCGGCCGATGCGGCCAACAACGGCAAGTGCATCTATATCGCCAACCACCAAAATAACTACGACATGGTGACGGCTTCTAATATTGTGCAGCCGCGCACCGTGACCGTCGGTAAAAAAAGTCTGGTATGGATCCCGTTTTTCGGCCCGCTGTATTGGCTGACCGGTAATCTGCTGATAGATCGTGATAATCGCGCCAAGGCGCACGGCACCATCGCCCAGGTGGCGGAGCAATTCAAAAAGAAAGACATTTCTATCTGGATGTTCCCGGAAGGAACCCGCAGCCGTGGCCGTGGGCTGATGCCGTTTAAAACCGGCGCGTTCCACGCGGCCATCGCCGCCGGCGTGCCGATTGTACCGATCTGTGTATCCACCACCAGCGGTAATATAAATCTTAATCGCTGGAATAACGGGCATGTGATCGTCGAGATGTTGGCGCCGGTGGATACCAGCAAATACGGCAAAGAAAACGTACGCGAGCTGGCGGCCCATTGCCGCGAGCTGATGGAGGCGAAAATCGCCGAATTGGACGCTGAAGTCGCCCAGCGCAACGCCGCCAAAAAATAAGAGTCTACCGGCTTCAAAGAATAAGGTTTTAATTGGCGTTCAGCGCCGTTAACGCCTGAACGCCTGCTAATCTTGATTGGCGGGCGTTTGGGTTTTGCACACGGTTTAGTTATTGCTTTTCATGGAGAAGATATGTCACTCAGTCGACGTCAGTTTTTACAGGCATCGGGCCTGGCGCTGTGCGCGGGCGCCGTGCCGCTGAGGGCTGAAGCGAGCGGAACGCAGACCCCGTTACCCATTCCTCCGCTGCTGGAGTCTCGCCGCGGTCAGCCGCTGTTCCTGACCTTGCAGCGCGCCCACTGGGCGTTTATGGATAACCGCAAAGCGGCGGTGTGGGGCATCAACGGCATGTACCTGGGGCCGACGGTGCGGGTTTACAGCGGTGACGACGTCAAACTGATTTACAGCAACCGTCTGCAGGAGCCGGTGGCGATGACCATCAGCGGTCTGCAGGTGCCGGGCACCCTGATGGGCGGCGCGCCGCGCATGATGTCACCCAACGTTGACTGGTCGCCGGTGCTGCCCATCCGTCAGGCGGCGGCTACCTGCTGGTACCACGCCAACACCCCAAACCGTATGGCGCCGCACGTTTACAACGGGTTGGCCGGGCTGTGGCTGGTGGAGGATGCCGTCAGCAAAGCGCTGCCGCTGCCCAACCACTATGGCGTCGACGATTTCCCGTTGATCATTCAAGACAAACGCTTCGATAACTTCGGCACGCCACAATACGACGCGCCGTCGCAGGGCGGCTTCGTCGGCGATACGCTGTTGGTTAACGGCGTGCAAAACCCGTATGTCGACGTATCGCGCGGCTGGGTGCGTTTGCGCCTTCTAAATGCCTCCAACGCGCGGCGTTATACCCTGCAGCTCAGCGACGGGCGGCCGTTCAACGTGATCGCCAGCGATCAGGGCTTCTTGCCTGCGCCGGTCGCGGTGCAACAGCTTTCGCTGGCGCCGGGCGAACGCCGGGAAGTGCTGATCGACATGTCGAAGGGCGAGGAGGTGACCATCACCGCTGGTGAAGCGGCGGGCATCATGGATCGCCTGCGCGGCCTGTTCGAGCCGTCGAGCATTCTGGTGTCCACCCAGGTGCTGACGCTGCGCCCGACCGGCCTGCTGCCGCTGGTGACCGACAACCTGCCGATGCGCCTGCTGGCGGATCAGCTGTTGGACGGCAGCGCCAGCCGCACCCGCGATTTCCGCCTGGGTGACGGCGGCGCCGGCATCAACGGCGCGATTTGGGACATGAACCGCATCGACGTACAGGCACAGCAAGGCACCTGGGAACGTTGGAACATTCATGCGGATACGCCGCAGTCGTTCCATATTCAGGGCGTGCAGTTCCTGATCAAACGCGTCAACGGCGCGCAGCCGATGGCGGAAGATCGCGGCTGGAAGGACACCGTCTGGGTCGATGGCGACGTCGAGCTGTTGGTGTATTTCAACCAACCTACCTCCGAACACTTCCCGTTCCTGTATTACAGCCAGACGCTGGAGATGGCCGATCGCGGCACCGCCGGCCAGCTGATGGTACAGCCGACAATGTAACCCGCTCTGCGGGCCGCTTAGGGCGCCCGCAGCATCTCCAGGAAGGCCTGCACCACCGGCGTGACGCTGTCTGCGCGGTAAACCGCGTACAGATCCGCCGGCGGCGCCTGTTGCAGCGAGCAAAAGCGTACGCCGGGCCACGGAATGCGGCCGTAGCTGTCCGGCAGCAGCGTAATGCCGCAGCCTTCCGCCACCAGCGCCAGCAGGGTTTGCGGCTCGTTAACCTGATAAGCGACGTCCGGCAAAAATCCCTGCTGCAGGCACAGATTGTGCAGATACAGCCCCAGGCTGGCCTCATGCGGCGGCAGCACGATGAAGCTATCGTTCTGCAGCGCCGCCAGCGGAATGTTTTCCTGCTGCGCCAGCGGATGATCAAGCGGCAGCACCACGGCGATGCTTTCGCTTGCCAACCGTTGGCAGGTCAACCCCGGCAGCGTCTGTTGCTGTGCCTCTCGCCAGACCCCGATGTCGATATGCCGCTTTTGCAGCGCGATGATTTGCTGGCTGGGCGTCAGCTCGTTCAACGACCAGGTGACGCCGGCGCTCCGCTCGCTGAATCGCCGCAGCGCCGCGATCAGCCCGCCCCAGGCCGAGGTGCCGACCATACCGACCACCATATGGCCGCCTTCGCCACGCCCCATCTGTTGCACCTGATGCAGCGCGCTGTCGGCCTGATCCAGCAGTCGCTCGACGTTGCGCAGCAGCGTGCGGCCGGCCGGCGTCAGCGTCATGGAGCGGGTGGTGAGTTTGAACAGCACCACCCCGAGTTGGCTTTCCAGATCCTTGATGTGCTTGCTGAGCGGCGGCTGTGACATATTCAGCCGTCGCGCCGCTTGGGTGAAGTTCATCTCTTCCGCCACCACGCGGAAATAGTGCAGCAGGCGGAAGTTAATCCGGCCGGGATCGGGCAGGGCTTGGGGCGGGTTCATCCGGGGTAACGCCTCCTGTGACGCAGCTCAACTTATAGGTAAATGGAATAAATCGGCCGCCAAGAATGTATTGGTCTCGGCCGCGCCTCGCTCTCTACTATGGGGATTATTATCCCCCGCTGAAAGAGAGAATACGATGTTTAATCAAGAAGATGCTTTTACCTGCGCCGATGTCGTCCGCACCCGTTTGCCGGGCTTCCAGCCGAAAGCGGCCTTGATTCTCGGCTCCGGGCTCGGCGCTTTGGCGGAGGTGATGACCGAAACCGTCACCCTCGACTACGCGGAGCTGCCAGGTTTCCCGGTGAGCGGCGTCGCCGGCCACGCCGGGCAACTGGTCGCCGGCAAGCTGGAGGGCGTGCCGGTCCTGTGCATGAAAGGGCGTGGTCATTTCTATGAAGGACGCGGCATGCAGGTGATGACCACCGCAGTGCGCACCTTCAAACTGCTGGGCTGCGAATTCCTGCTGGCGACCAACGCCGCCGGTTCGCTGCGCCGCTCGGTGGCGCCGGGCAGCCTGGTCGCCATTACCGATCACATCAACTTCATGCCGGAATCGCCGCTGGTCGGCGCCAACGACGAGCGCTTCGGGCCGCGCTTTTTCAGCCTGGCGAACGCCTACGATCGCGATCTGCGCGCCCAACTGGCGGCGGTGGCCGAAAGCGCGGGCATCCCGCTGGCGGAAGGGGTATTCGCTGCCTACACCGGGCCGAATTTCGAAACGCCGGCGGAGATCCGCATGATGCAGACCCTGGGCTGCGACGTGGTGGGCATGTCGATCGTGCCGGAAGTCCTGGCGGCGCGCCACTGCGGTCTCAAGGTGCTGGTGGTGTCCGCGATGACCAACTACGCCGAAGGGCTGTCGGATACGCCTCTTTCCCACGAACAAACGCTCAGCTGCGCGGCGCTGGCGGCGGACGATTTCATGCGCCTGATCCGCGAGCTGTTCAAAACGCTGTAACACCGCAAGCAAACCGGCGGCGGGCTGCAGGGGGCCCGCCGCACCAATCATCGTTGAAAACATAATAACAAGGTGATGGCGATGGCGATAAAAACACGATTAAAAGTCATGATTTTCCTGCAGTTCTTTATTTGGGGCGCCTGGCTGGTGACGCTGGGCTCCTACATGATCAACACGCTGCATTTCAGCGGTATGCAGGTGGGAATGGTTTACAGCGCCAAGGGTATCGCCGCGCTGATCATGCCGGGGCTAGCGGGCATCATCGCCGATCGATGGATGAAGGCCAACTACCTGTATGCGCTTTGCCACCTGTTCGGGGCGCTGGCGCTGTACTGCGCGGCGCAGGTCGAGCAACCGATGCTGATGTTCTGGGTGATGCTGTTCAACGCCATGGTTTATATGCCGACCATCGCGCTCTCCAACGCCATTTCCTATTTTTGCCTGGAGAAGCACGGCTTTGACACGGTGAAGGACTTTCCGCCGGTGCGGGTGTACGGCACGGTGGGATTCATTCTGGCAATGTGGCTGGTCGGCTTTAGCCAAATCGAGCTCAGCAATCTGCAGCTGTATCTGGCTTCTGCGGCGTCGCTGCTGCTGTCCGCCTATTCGCTGACGCTGCCGCGCTGCCCGACCAACCGCGCGGCCGAGTCGAAGAGCTGGGTGAGCGTGCTGGGGCTGGATGCGCTGGTGTTGTTCCGCCAGCGGCGCATGGCGCTGTTTTTCCTGTTCGCCATGTTGCTTGGCGCGGCGCTGCAGATAACCAATACTTTCGGCAACCCGTTCCTGCACGATCTGTCGCTCAATCCGCTGTATCAGGACAGCCTCAGCGTCAGGTATCCAGCGGTGCTGCTGTCGCTGTCGCAGATCTCCGAAGTGTTCTTTATCCTCACCATTCCCTTCTTCCTGCGCCGTTACGGCATCAAGCAGGTGATGTTGATCAGCATGGCGGCCTGGACGCTGCGTTTCCTGTTCCTGGCGTACGGCACGCCGGTCGGCTTTGGTTTCGTTCTGCTGCTGCTGTCGATGATCGTCTACGGCTGTGCGTTCGACTTCTTTAATATCTCCGGCGCCATCTTCGTCGAGAAAGAGGCCGATCACCGCATCCGCGCCAGCGCGCAGGGGCTGTTCATGACCATGGTGAACGGGTTGGGCGCCTATCTGGGGGCGCTCGCCAGCGGCGAAGTGGTGGATTTCTTCAGCCATGACGGCGTGAAAGACTGGCAGAGCATCTGGCTGGTGTTTGCGCTGTATACGCTGGTGCTGGGGATTGTGTTCGCGTTGAGCTTCAACTATCGCCACTCGCCGCAGGAGAGCGCGGCGGCGGCGCACTAAGGCAGAAGGCGCCGAGTGACGGCGCCTTGAAACGTCAGGCCTGCGGGAAGCGTTGTTGCAGGTGATGCCGGTCCGGCGGATTGGCGGCGCCGAGGCTGGCCACCACGCAAGCGGCGACCCGGTTGGCCAGATCGACCGCCTGCGGCAGCGGCCAGCCGGCGGACAGGCCCGCCAGTAAACCGGCGCAGTGGGCATCGCCCGCGCCGATGGTATCGACCACGTCTACCGGATAGGCGGGAATGTGCAGCGGCGGCGTGCGGCCGTCGTAGATCCAGGCGCCGTCGCGATCCAGGCGGCAGATCAACGTCAGGTTACGGGCGGCGGCGTAGCGCTGCGCGGCATCCACCGCGTCGCCGGCGCCGCACAGCGCGGCCACTTCGGCGCGGTTGAGCGTCAGCAGGGTGTGGCTGTCGCTGAGCATGGCGAAGAAATCTTCGCTGAGTTGGGCGATGCGCGGGCCGGGATCGATCAGACGCGGTTGGTCGAACGGCATGCGCGTCAGCCACTCGCGCAGCGCTTCGCCGTTTTCGCCCGCCAGCTCGTAGCCGCTGGCGTAGATCAGGGTGTGTTCCGTCAGCGGCAGCGTGGCCAGCTGCGCTTTATTCCATTGGCTTTCGCAACCGGAAACCGTGATGAAGGTGCGTTCGCCGTTCGGCTCCACCAGCGCCAGGCACCAGCCATTGTCCATCTGGCCATGGCGCAACAGCACCTCCAGCCCCAGTTCGCCCATGGCGGCTTCGACAGCCGCGCCCCATTCGCCGTTGCCAACCGGCATGCCGTTGATCACCGGCACTTCAAGGCGCGTCAGCGCGCGCGCCACGTTGAACGCGCAACCGCCGATTTGCCGCGCCTGCGGCTGGGCTTCGATATCTTCGCCGCTGGTCGGCAGGCGGGGCAGCGTCATCACCAGATCGCCGACCGCGCCCCCAATCACCAGGACAGGTGTTACAGCTTCCCACTCACTCATTGATGTTCTCTGCGTTGGGTCAGGTACAGACCGTAAGCGATCAGACTCACCGCAAACGACACAAACAGCCCCAGGCTGGAATCGGCAAACAAGCCTTTGGCCAGCGGGCCGTCGATAAAACCAGTTTTAGTGACCAGCAGGCCGCACAGGGCGCCGAGGAACCAGCAAAACAGCGGGGCTTTGCGCACGCCGCGGTTCTGGCCATGCAGGCCGTACAAAGCGTTGCCATCATACCCGTGGCGACGGCGCAGGCACAGGTAATCGAGCAGGAAAATCGCCTCCCAGGCCGCCAGGAACACCCCGCAGAACACCAGGAAGGAGATGAACGGCCCCATAAAGTCGCCGGAGATGAACAGCACATACAGGGCGATGCCCAGCACCACGACCGCGTCGATCGATACCGCCAACCACTGTTTGACCTGTACGCCGATGGTCAGCAGATTAAGGCTGGCGGAATACAGGCTGAGCACCGCGATGGTGACGATGCCGGCGGTGGCGGCCAGCAGATAAGGGATCGCCATCCAGGCGGGCAGCACCGAGCCAATCAGCGCGATGGGGTTGGCGGCGCTGGCCAGATCGGGCAGCTGCACGGAAAGCAGAATACCGGCCAGCATCAGCAGCATTAGCGGCAAACAGGCACCGCCCATCACCGCGGCGAAAATGCCTTTGCTCGACGAGCTCGGGCTTTGATAGCGGCTGTAATCGGCGCCGGCGATTGCCCAGCTGATGCCGGTGCCGGCGGCGATCACCGATACCGCCGGCAGGAAGCCGGTCAACCAGCTGCCGGAAGGCAGCGCCAACACCTGGCTCCACTCGGTGTTGAACAGGATATAGAGCACCACGATCAGCGTCATGGTGCCGAAGATGCGGCTGAACCAGCTTTGCATCCAGACCACGGTATTTTGCCCCAGCAGGCTGACGACGACAGTGAGCCCGCCGAACAACAATAGGCTGAGCGCGGTCAGCAGGTGGCTGGCCCCCAACCCGAAGGCCTCGAACAGCGCCGCCAGCGTCAGGGTGCCGGTGATCACGTTGACCGCTTCCCAGCCCATCAGGTTGATCCAACTGAACAGGGTGGGCGCCACGTTGCCCTTCAGCCCGAAAATCACCCGCGACAGCGTCAGCGTAGAGGTGCGCCCGCGCTTGCCGGCGAAGCTGGTGAGGCCGACCAGCACGAAGCTGGCGACGCCGACCAGCGCGGCGAGCACCGATTGCAGAAAAGATAAGCCGAAGCCGACGATGATGGCGCCGTACACTACGCCGAGGATGCCGATATTGGCCGCCGACCAGATCCAAAACAGCTCGATGGGCTTGCCGGTCTGCTCCGCGTCCGGCACCCGGTCGATACCGGTGCTTTCTACCTTCCATGCTTCATTGCGATTGATATCGGTCATAGCAAATGATCCCTGTTGCGCAGGGCCGCGAGGGCCGCCGCAGTTGACTGAAAATCGATTCCGTTGGCGCGGTTGAGGCCGGCTATCCCGTTGTTGGGGGACGACGCCGATTCCGCGCAGTGTGTAGCGGCTGAGACCGCCAGGTCTGTCAAAATGAGGGCGGTATCCGCCTTATCGGGTGAGGCACGTCGGCCGCACGGCGCCAATGAGTGTAGCCAAAGAGTGGGTCTGCAGCGGGGGTTGGCGAAGCGGGTACGTTTCTATTTGCCGACATCAGTCCGGTTCGCTCACGCGATAGGATCCTGTGACGCGGCTATGAGCCGTGAGCAAGCTATCCATTAGCTCCGTTGCTTATTATCGGCCGTTTGTGCTGGCAGTATATGCCCGCTGCCGGCCATCAAGGGTATCCTTTAGGGCTGGCAGCGGGTTTTTTATTGTTTTTAAAGTGGGTCCCTGGTGTTGGTGCTATTGATGTATCAACATCAATAAGCACAGATTACGCGCGATCTAGATCCAATGAAAGTCCATTAGGCAAAAATTGTGATGCCACTCTGAAAACATTAGCGATATTTTAGTTAAGGTGAGGAGCTTATCGCTGGACAGGCGATAGGATAAAAATGAAATTCAGACAAATGGCATAAGCAGGAGGGCGGGCGAATGACGGATTTTATGGCCTGGCTGCGTGGCCATCTGGCGCAGGGGGCGGTAGCGCCGCGTTATATTCAGCTGGCGACGGCGATAGAAACTGCAATCAGGCAGCAGGTGTTGGCGGCGGAGGCGTTTTTGCCGCCGGAACGGCAGATGGCGGAAGGCCTGGCGCTGTCGCGCGTCACCGTCAGCAAGGCGATGAAGCTGCTGGAGGAGAAGGGGCTGATTTCGCGGCAGCAGGGCGTCGGTACCCGCGTGGCGATGCACATTGGTTATTCCCTCGATAAGGACAGCGGTTTCACCGCTCAGGCGCTGCGCCACGGCAGCCGCGTCAGCAATCGATGGCTGCTGCGCACCCGGGTCGGCGCGCCGGCCAAGGCCGCGGCGGCGCTGGGGCTGGCGGAGGGAGACGAGGTGATTAAACTGCGGCGGTTACGCTTGCTGAATGGCAGCCCGGTCTCGCTGGAAACCACCTATATACCGCCGCGCTTCCTGCCAGAACCGGGGCAGCTGGAACATTCGCTGTATGCGCTATGGCAATCGCGCGGCATCGTGCCTGAAGATAAACACTTTCTGTTGAAGGCGGTATCCTGCAGCGACGAGGTCGCCGAACTGCTCAACGTACCGTGCGGCGCGCCGTTGTTGCACATCATCCAGACCAGCCGCAACGCCCGGGGCGAGGCATTGGAGTACAGTGATATCTTGTGCCGCAGCGATGTTTATGAATTCGAGGTGAATGGTTAGCGAAATAACCATGCTCTTTTTGTCACTAGTGCGTATAATCGCCGCCCGGCGATTAATTAACCTGTAAAAAGAGCGGCAGAATGAGCACCACCAGCCTGATCCAACCCGATCGTGAACTGTTTTCCTATAAGCCTTATTGGGCGGAATGTTATGGCACCGCGCCGTTTTTACCGATGTCGCGAGCCGAGATGGATCAACTGGGCTGGGACAGCTGCGACGTGATCATCATCAGCGGCGACGCCTATGTCGACCACCCGAGCTTCGGCATGGCGATCATCGGCCGCATGCTGGAAGCGCAGGGCTTCCGCGTCGGCATCATCGCGCAGCCGGACTGGAGCAACAAAGAAGATTTCATGCGGTTGGGGAAACCGAACCTGTTCTTCGGCATCACCGCCGGCAACATGGACTCGATGATCAACCGCTATACCGCCGATCGCAAACTGCGCCACGACGATGCTTACACCGCCGGCAACGTCGGCGGCAAACGCCCGGATCGCGCCACCCTGGTCTACAGCCAGCGCTGCAAAGAAGCCTATAAAGACGTGCCGATCGTGTTGGGCGGCATCGAAGCCAGTCTGCGCCGCATCGCCCACTACGATTATTGGTCGGATACCGTGCGCCGTTCGGTGCTGGTGGATTCCAAAGCCGACATGCTGATCTACGGAAACGGCGAACGTCCGCTGGTAGAAGTGGCGCACCGTCTGGCCGCCGGCGAGAAGATCGGCGATATCCACGATATTCGCAATACCGCGGTGATGCGCAAAGAAGCGCTGCCGGGCTGGAGCGGCGTGGATTCCACCCGCCTCGACAAGCCGGGCCGCATCGAACCTATCCCGAACCCGTACGGCGAGGATCTGCCGTGCGCCGACGGCGCCAAGCCGAAAGAGCCGGAAGCCAAGCCTGTCACGGTGCGCGCCGCCAAGCCGAAGCCGTGGGAGAAGACCTACGTGCTGCTGCCGTCCTTCGAGAAAGTGAAGGGCGACAAGGTGCTGTATGCGCACACCTCGCGCATTTTGCACCATGAAACCAACCCAGGCTGCGCCCGCGCGCTGATGCAGAAACACGGTGACCGCTACGTGTGGATCAACCCGCCGGCGATCCCGCTGACCACGCCGGAGATGGACAGCGTCTTTGCCCTGCCTTATCAGCGTGTGCCGCACCCGTCCTATGGCCAGGATCGCATTCCGGCCTATGACATGATCCGTTTCTCGGTGAACATCATGCGCGGTTGCTACGGCGGCTGTTCGTTCTGTTCGATCACCGAGCATGAAGGGCGCATCATCCAGAGCCGTTCGGAAGATTCGATCGTTCGCGAAATCGAAGAGATCCGCGACAAGGTGCCGGGCTTTACCGGCGTGATCTCCGATCTGGGCGGCCCGACCGCCAACATGTACATGCTGCGCTGCACCAACCCGCGCGCCGAGCAGACCTGCCGCCGCGCCTCGTGCGTGTATCCGGAGATCTGCACCTATATGGATACCAACCACGAGCCGACCATCAAGCTTTACCGCCGCGCGCGTTCGCTGGAGGGCATCAAGAAGATCCTGATCGCCTCCGGGGTACGTTACGATCTGGCGGTGGAAGATCCGCGCTATATCAAGGAACTGGCGACCCACCACGTCGGCGGCTACCTGAAGATCGCGCCGGAGCACACCGAAGAAGGCCCGCTGTCGAAAATGATGAAACCGGGCATGGGCAGCTACGATCGCTTCAAACAGCTGTTTGATCACTATTCGAAGCAGGCGGGCAAAGAGCAGTACCTGATCCCGTACTTCATCTCTTCGCACCCGGGCACCCGCGATGAAGACATGGTGAACCTGGCGCTGTGGCTGAAGAAGAACCGTTTCCGCCTCGATCAGGTGCAGAACTTCTATCCTTCGCCGATGGCCAACTCCACCACCATGTATTACAGCGGCAAAAACCCGCTGAGCAAGGTGGGGTACAAGAGTGAAGACGTGGTGGTGCCGCGCGGCGAGCGCCAGCGTCGCCTGCATAAGGCGCTGCTGCGTTACCACGATCCGGCCAACTGGGCGCTGATCCGCACCGCGCTGGAAGAGATGGGGCTGAAGCACCTGATCGGCAGCCGCCGCGAGTGTCTGGTGCCGGCGCCGAGCATCGACGAGCAGCGCGAGGCGAAACGGCTGCAGCGCCACACCCGGCCGGCGCTGACCAAACATACCGATATTAATCGGCAGCGCACGCCGTCCAACCGGCCGCCGCGCAAGCCGATTCGCAAGGCCAAGCCGTAACGACCACGCCGCGTGCGCAAACAAAAAGGAGAACCCCCGGGTTCTCCTTTTTACTTTAGCTAATTACAACCGTTCGTAAGCGGCTTCCACTTTCATCAAATGGCGCGGCGCCTGCGGTGCGGGATGGTATTTGCGCACGTGCCAGTTAAAGGCTTCTGGCGACAGGTTGTTGATCATCGCGATCGCCTGCTGGCGGTTACTGGAGAAGGTGCGCAGCAGCGCGCCGGTGCCGTTGACGTAGGCGATGATGGTGGCGTAGCGCAGCGTGACGGGATTGGCGATCCCTTTAAGCTGTTGTTTTTGCAAGGTGGCCAGATAGGCGGCGCCGAGATCGATATTGGTGTCGGGATCCCGCAGGTCATCGTCGTCCGGGCAGCCGCGTTTGCCTTTGTAGCGGTAGGCATCGCAGCCGGCGGTATCGGCTTTCAGCTGCATCAGGCCGATCGCATTGGATCTGCTCACTGCGGAAGGGTTGAAGCCGGACTCCACCTGGATCATGGCGGTGATCAGCTTGGCGTCCACGCCGTATTCGCTGGCGGCGTCTTTGATGGCGCTATCGAAGGCGTGGCGATCGTAGCTGACGCGCTGTTTCTTGCCGGCGCAACCCGCCAGCACCAGCATGATGCAAAGCATGCCCAGCCGTGACCCGTGTGAGAAAGAGAATTTCATGGTGCTCCGTGCTTGTCTGTTTTTTAACGGCGTTAACCGGTGGCCGGAGCCTCCGGCGTCGTCATCATAACGTCAGGCGGCGCAAAGGAGCAATGTGTGGGAAGGAAAAGCCCCCTCCGGCGGGAGAGGGCTTGAGCGTGGGTTTACAGGGTATCCGGATCCGGCCCCAGGCGGTTGCCGACGTCCAGCTTGGCGATCTCGCCCAGTTCGTCCTTATCGAGTTTGAAATCAAATACCTCGAAGTTTTCGCGAATGCGCGACGGCGTGACGGATTTCGGGATCACGATAAGACCGCTGTCCAGGTGCCAGCGCACCACGATTTGCGCCGGGGTTTTCTCGTATTTCTCGGCCAGGGCCTTGATCAGCGGCTGGTCGAATACCCCTTCACCGCCCTGCGCCAGCGGGCTCCAGGATTCGGTGGCGATATGGTGCGTAGCGTTCCAGGCGCGCAGTTGGCGCTGTTGCAGCAGCGGGTGCAGCTCGATCTGGTTGACGACCGGCGCCACGTTGGTTTCATCCAACAGACGCTGCAGGTGCGGCGTATGGAAGTTGCATACGCCGATGCTTTTCACCAGGCCTTGTTCGCGCAGTTTGATCAGCTCGCGCCAGGCGGAGACGTATTGATCCTGCTGTGGGCGCGGCCAGTGGATCAGATACAGATCCACATAGTCCAGCTTGAGCTTTTCCAGACTGGTTTCCAGCGCCGCCAGCGGATCGCCCTGATCGTCGTTCCACAGCTTGGTGGTGATGAACAGGTCGCTGCGCGGCAGCGCGCTGGACTGCAGCGCGGCGCCGACGCCTTCCTCGTTCTTGTAGATCGCGGCGGTGTCGATGGAGCGGTAACCGATCTCCAGCGCTTTGCTGACCGCGCGGGTGGTCTCTTCAATACTCGCCTGCCAAACGCCGAGACCCAACTGCGGCATCAGATTACCATCGTGGAGTTTGATGATGGGTTGTTGCGTTGTCATGCGCATCTCCTTGTGTACGGATTGCGGCGCCTGCGGCACCGAAACGGCTATAGATAAATTCTAGTTGGCAAAATGGGCGGTTGCCGGGTTTGCCAGCCTAATTTCAGCGGTGGCGGGAGGGCGATTCTCTCCCCGCTCTCCCTGCGAATGAGCGGTAAGACGAATGGTGCGAAACGATCGGCGGCGCGCTGAGGCGCCCGACGGCGCCCGGCGATCGGCCGGGCGCCGGATGCGGCGAAAAATGGCTGACGGAGACTAAAGCCTAGCAAAAAATCGCCGTTTTGCGATTAACGCGCCGCTTCATAAATGCGGCGGCTGACGTCCAGGGTGATGTCCTGATGCTCGCCCAGGGCGGTCATGCCGTGCTGATGCAGCTTGTCGAGCAACGCCGGAATGCTGCTGCCGTCGAGCTGATAATCCGCCATGCGGGTCGGTACACCCATCTGTTCGAAGAAGGCGCGGGTGGCGGCGATGGCGCCGTCGATGCGGCTGTCTTCGCTGCCTTCGCGCAGGTCCCAGATGCGGTCAGCGTACTGCAGCAGTTTTTCGCGCTTCTGCGCTTTCTTCTCGTGCAGCAGCGCCGGCAGCACGATGGCCAGCGTTTGTGCGTGGTCGAGATCGTGCATGGCGGTCAGTTCATGGCCCAGCATGTGGGTCGCCCAGTCCTGCGGCACCCCGGCGCCGATCAGGCCGTTCAGCGCCATGGTAGCGCTCCACATCACGTTGGCGCGCACCGCATAGTTTTCCGGCTCGGCCAGCGCGCGCGGGCCGTCTTCCAGCAGGGTCAGCAGCAGGCCTTCGGCGAAGCGATCCTGCACCTTGGCGTCGACCGGGTAGGTCAGATACTGCTCCAGGGTGTGTACGAAGGCGTCGACCACGCCGTTGGCTACCTGGCGCGGCGGCAGCGAGTAGGTCACGACCGGATCCAGCACGGCAAAGCGCGGCTGCACCAGCGGCGAGAAGAAGTGCTGTTTGTCGCCGCTGCTCTTCCGGGTGATCACCGCGCCGCTGTTGGACTCGGAACCGGTGGCCGGCAGCGTCAGCACGCAGCCCATCGGCACCGCGTCAGTGATGTGGCTGCCGACGGTCTGCAGAATATGCCAGGCATCGCTGTCGGCCGTATAACGGGCCGCGGCGGCGATGAACTTGGTGCCGTCAACCACCGAACCGCCGCCGACCGCCAGCAGGAAATCGATGTTTTCCGCTTTCACCACCTCGACCGCTTTCATCAGGGTTTCGTAGGTCGGGTTCGGCTCGATGCCGGAGAACTCACGCACGTCACGGCCGGCCAGCGCGCTGTACACCTGATCCAGCACGCCGTTTTTCTTCACGCTGCCGCCACCGTAGGTGATCAGGATGCGTGCGTCCGCTGGGATCTGGCCGGCCACGTCGGCAATTTGGTCCTTGCCGAACAGGATTTTGGTTGGGGTATGCAGAATGAAGTTTTGCATGGTTGATTTCTCTCTTTCTGTCAGGCGGGCGCCAACGCGGCGCAAAGGTGTCTGGCCCGTATTGTCAGGAACCTGGCGGCAACGCACAATGCACATTCCTGTTTGGTTCTTGCCTATTTCTACAACTGCCTGTAGAAATGGAGAGCTTTAAATTATGATTTATGCCGAATCGTTCTGACTGTAAGAGGGTGTTTCCGTGACTGAAATCGATGCGCTGCGCAGCCGCATGGCACGCCAGGCGATGGCTATCGCCACCGGCAACGGCTATACGCCGTCACCGGTGCCGCGGGTGAAGATCCTGTATGTCGATCGCCACTGCCCGCGTCAACCGGTAATGTACGAACCGGGGATCGTCATCATCTTTCAGGGGCACAAGGTCGGCTATTGCGGCAACAAGGTGTTCCAATACGATCCGCGCAACTACCTGCTGATGACGGTGCCGCTGCCGTTCGAGTGCGAAACCTTCGCCAGCCCGGAGTTGCCGCTGGTGGGGTTGGCGGTCAATATCGATACCCAAATGCTGCAGGATTTGCTGATCGACATCGGCGACGACGACTACCTGATGCAGCCGCGGGCGGAGAGCAACGGGGTAAATCTGGCCGAGCTGACGGAAGCGCTGCTGTGTGCCACTGAACGCCTGCTGGACGTGATGGCCAAGCCGCTCGACGCCCGGGTGCTGGGGCCGCAGATCGTGCGCGAGATCCTCTACTATGTGCTGCGCGGCACCTGCGGTGCGTCGCTGCAGGAGCTGGTTAATCGACATACCCACTTCAGCCAGATCGCCAAGGCGCTGCGGCGCATAGAAAATCAGTATGCCGACAATCTCAACGTCGAGCAGTTGGCCAGCGAGGTCAACATGAGCGTGTCGGCGTTTCACCATAACTTCAAGGCGGTGACCAACACCTCTCCGCTGCAGTACGTGAAATCGTACCGGCTGCATAAGGCGCGCCTGTTGATGGTGCATGACGGTCTGAAGGCCAGCACGGCGGCGATCCGCGTCGGTTACGAGAGCGCGTCGCAGTTCAGTCGTGAATTCAAACGGCTGTTCGGCATGACGCCGAGCGATGAAGTCGCCCGGCTGCGCGATGCCAATCCGCTGCTGCTGGAGGGCTGAGCCGCGTTTACGGGGTCAGAACGATCTTGCCGAACGGCCCGCGATCGAGATGATCCAACGCCTGCGGCAGCTGGTCGAAGCGGTATACCTGATCGATCACCGGCTGCAGGTTGACGGCGTCCACGGCGCGCACCAGATCTTCCAGCGCGCGGCGATGGCCGACGCCGATGCCCTGGATCTGCGCCGATTTCAGCAGCAGCAGGCCGGCGGGCGCGGAAATCTCGGCGCCCGCCAGCACGCCGATCACCGAGATGCGGCCGCCCACCGCCACGGCGCGTACTGAGTTGCCGAGATTCGGGCCGCCGACGGTGTCGATCACATGGTCGATGCCGCGATCCTGCGTCAGCGCATAAACCGCCTCCACCCAATCGCCGTTCAGCCGGTTGATGCCGTGACTGGCGCCCAGTGCCCGGGCGCGCGCCAGCTTTTCATCGCTGCCGGAGGTCACGTACACCTCGGCGCCGTGCGCTTTGGCGATCTGCAGCGCGAACAGCGCCACGCCACCGGTGCCTTGCACCAGCACCGTCTCGCCGGCATGCAGTTTGCCTTGCTCTACCAGCGCGAACCACGCGGTCAGCCCGGCGCACGGCAGGGTGCTGGCCTGCGCGTCGTCCAGCGACGTCGGCGCCGCCACCAGCCAGTCTTCATGCAAAATCACGTATTCCGCCAGTACGCCCTGATAGAAGCCGCCAAGGGTGTGGTAAGGCACCTGGCGCGCATCGCCGTACGGTTTTTGCCGGCCGTCGAGCCAGCCGGGGCTGAAGGTGGAGATGACCCGGGCGCCGGGTTGGAACCGGCTGACGCCGGGGCCGATAGCGTCGACCTCGCCGGCCATGTCAGAGGCGGGGGTGAACGACTGCGGCAGCGTCAGCCCCATGCCGCTTTCAATCATCATTTTGTCGCGGTAGTTGAGCGCTACCGCCTTCACTTTCACTCTGATTTCGTGTGGCCCCGGCTGCGGAACCGCTTCGGTGGTCAGCTGCAGGTGTTCACGCCCCAGGGTATCCATCGTCCAGCGTTGCATCGTGTCGGTCATGATGTTCTCCAAAGTCAGCGATTAACGACCTGTCGATAATATCGTTGATAGAGGTTCGCCAGTGGCGATAAGATTTCCGCAGATTGTTTCTTTCAGAGCGACAAATCATGAGCGATCGATTGAGCGGCATTTCGGTATTCGTCACCGCCGTGGAGGCGGGCAGTTTTGCGTTGGCGGCCAGTCGGTTGCACCTGTCGCGTTCGGCGGTAGGGAAAACCATCGCCCGGCTGGAACAGCGGCTGGGCGTGCGGCTGTTTCATCGCACCACCCGCAGCCAGAGCCTGACCGACGACGGTGCGTTGTTCTATGAGCGCTGCCTGCGGGCGCTGGAGGAGATCCGCAGCGCGGAAACGTTGCTGGAGTCGGGCAAGCGGCAGGTCAGCGGCCGGCTGCGGGTGTCGATGCCGGTGCTGTTTGGCCGCATGTGTATTGCGCCGTTGCTGACCGATCTGACGCGTGAGCACCCTGGCCTGGAGCTGGAGCTGTCGTTCAGCGATCGGGTGGTGGATCTGATTGAGGACGGTTTCGATATGGCGATCCGTAACGGCACGCTGGCCAACAGCAGCGGGCTGGTGGCGCGTCGTATCGGCGATCACCGCATGACGCTGTGCGCCTCGCCGGCCTATCTGCAGCGGTGCGGCGAACCGCACAGCATTGAGCAACTGGCTCAGCACGAGGCGGTGACCTATATGCGCGCCGGCGCGCGGCGCAGCTGGCGGGTGCTGGACGAGAACGGCAAACCGCAGGACGTGATGCCGAATAACCGGTTGCAGATGGACGATTTGCAGGCGATTGCGGATGCAGCGACGGCGGGTTTCGGCATCGCCTGGCTGCCGTGCTGGCTGGTGCGTGAGCAGCTGTTGAGCGGGGCGCTGGTACGCTTACTGCGCGATCGGCCGGGCGCCGCCTTTGATGCACATGCGGTATGGCCACACACGCCCCACCTGCCGCTGAAGGTGCGGCTGGCGGTGGATACGCTGGTGAGCAAGTTGCCCGCCAGTCTGGCGTTGGTTGAGAAGGCGCTGTAGTGCGCCTGGATCAGGAGGAGGAGGCGCGCTTTTTACGCCAGATCACCAGCATGGCGCCCAGCAGGCCGACGAACAGCAGCAACAGCGGCAGCAGCATCAGGCCGGTCATCACCTGGCTTTCGTAGCGTTTCACCAGAGGGATTTGGCTGAACGCGTAACCGAGGCCGACCAGCGCGCAGACCCAGATCGCCGCACTCAGCCAGTTGAACACCTGGAAGCGCGAACTGTTGAGCCCGGAAATGCCGGCCATGGTCGGCAGCAGCGTGCGCACGAAGCCGAGGAAACGGCCGATCAGCAGTGCCGTCAGCCCGTGGCGATTGAACAGGTTATGAGCGCGCTGGTGATATTGCGCCGGCAATTGCAGCAGCCAGCCTTTCACCAGGCCGGTGTGGCCCAGCCAGCGGCCCTGGATATAGCTCAGCCAACAGCCGAGACCGGCGGCGGCGGTCAGAATCAACAGGGTGGGGGCAAAGCCCATCACGCCTTTGGCGATCAGCGCACCCGACAGCAGCAGCAGGCTGTCGCCGGGGAGGAAGGAGGCGGGCAGCAGTCCGTTTTCCAAAAACAGGGTGGTGAAAAGCACGGCATAAACCACCCAAATCACGCTAGGATCGGCGAGGGCGATAAAGTCCTGCTGCCAAAGCGCATGAATAATCTCTCGTAATACATCCATTTTATGTCCTGTTGCATGCCGGTTGCGCCCGGGGTCACGTTCTCCAGGATGCGGCGGTTACCGTATCTGACAGTTATCCGGTTAGTGTACCGCTAATAGCTTAAGCCGACATTAAACGAGACGAAGAAAATTACCGGAATCCGCCTTAGCGCACGCCGTTGAGGCGATCGAAACCGGCCGCCAGATCGGCGATCAGGTCTTCGACGTTCTCCAGGCCGATGTGTATGCGCACCAGCGTGCCGGAGAAATCGACGCCGCCCGCCGGCCGGATGGCTTCCAGCTCTTCCGGCTGGTTGGCCAGGATCAGCGACTCGAAGCCGCCCCAGGAGTAGGCCATGCTGAAGTGGCTGAAGTTGTCCAGGTAAGCGGCCAGCTGCGCATCATCCAGCCGCTCTTTCAGCACGAAAGAGAACAGCCCGTTGCAGCCGCTGAAGTCGCGGCGGTAGAACTCGTGGCCCTTGCAGCTGGGCAGGGCTGGGTGATTGACCGTCGCCACCTCCGGCCGTTCGGCCAGCCAGTTGGCGACCTCAATGCTGCTGCGCTCGTGCTGCTTCAGGCGCACGCTCAGGGTACGCAGGCCGCGGCTCGCCATGTAGGCGGTGTCGGCATCCACCATCTGCCCCATCAGATAGGAGTACTCGCGCAGTTGCTCCCAACAGCGCGCGTTGGCGACGGCGGTGCCGAGCATGTAATCGGAATGGCCGATCAGGTATTTGGTGCCGGCCTGAATGGAGATATCGATGTCGAAATCCAGCGCCTTGAACAGCACGCCCGCCGCCCAGGTGTTGTCGATCATGATCACCACCTCCGGCGCCACGGCACGAATGGCCTGCACCATGGCCGGGATATCCTGCACTTCCAGAGTGATGGAGCCGGGGGATTCCAGGAACACCACGCGGGTATTGGGTTGGATCAACGTGGCGATATCGGCGCCGATCAACGGATCGAAATAGGTGGTGCTGACGTTCATGCGACCGAGGATGTGGGTGCAGAAATCCTGGGTCGGTTCGTACGCCGAACCGGTGACCAGCAGGTGATCGCCGGCGCCGACGAACGACAGGATCGCATTGGCCACCGCCGCCGCGCCGCAGGGGTACAGCACGCAGCCGGCGCCGCCCTCCAGCTCGACCATCGCATCTTGCAGGGCGAAGTGGGTCAGCGTGCCGCGTCGGCCGTAAAACAGCTCGCCGTGGGCGCGTTGCGCGGTGGCGTGCTTTTTGGCGGCGACGGAGTCGAAGACCAAAGAAGAGGCGCGTTGCGTGACGGGATTGACGGAGCCCTGGGTGTAGCGTTTGCCGCGGCCGGCGCCGATCAGCGTGGTTTCGATGTGTTTTGACGTCATGGTACCTGGCTCACCTCTGGTTGCTCTGCACGTGCCCGTTTACGATAGCCCTTACGTTAGCATGAGTTGATATAGCCATCCAGACGTTTTAACTTCTGGATATAGAAACGGCTATAATTGGCTGTCAGCGGCGCATTTCTCGCCTCATCCTTCTGCCGAGCGGCGAGAGAGAAGCCCATTCATCGGTCGAGACGTCGTTCGGCAGCGTGGTCTTGTTGCACCGTTGTGGGAGAAAAGTAACGAAATAACCCCCATAAAAGGAGCGTTTGGCGGTGAACGGGCGCGGATTGGCGCTTTGCCGCGGGGCTGGCTAAAATTTTCGCGTTTATTTGGTAAATAATAATGAGAACTACTATCAATCCCCGGTTGGTTTGATATGATCGCACGCTGAATTATTCCTTAATTTTGATCGGTAATGGGTGGAGGCACAGCGTGAAAACGGCTGGCAAGAATTTAAATCAAGGATCGTTCGGTCAGGGCCGGGCGCAGTGGGGCAAGGCCTTTGGCCGCAGCCTGATGGCTTCTATGGTGCTGGTTGTGGGGCTGGCCGGCAGCGCGCAGGCAGCGCCGGCGGCCAATCCGGCCGTTACCGAAAGCGTTGCGCCGACCACCGCGCCTGCACCTGCAGCCGCTGCGCCGGAAAGCATCACGCCGGTGAACCCGGCACCGACGATCCAGCCACCGGAAACCCGCGGCATGGACCTGTCCATTTGGGGCATGGACCTGTCCATTTGGGGCATGTACCAGCACGCCGACGCGGTGGTGAAAGCGGTGATGATCGGCCTGGTGCTGGCGTCTATCGTGACCTGGACCATTTTGTTCGCTAAAGGCAGTGAACTGCTGCGCGCCAAGCGCCGTCTGCGTCGCGAGCAGTTGGCACTGGCCGAAGCGCGCTCGCTGGATGAAGCTTCCGAGCTGGCGCAAAACTTCTCCCCGGAGAGCGTCAGTGCGGTACTGCTGAACGATGCGCAAAATGAGCTGGAGATGTCTGCGGAATCCAACGACAACAACGGCATCAAAGAACGCACCGGTTTCCGTCTCGAGCGCCGCGTGGCGGCCTACAGCCGTAACATGGGCCGCGGCAACGGCTTCCTCGCCACCATTGGTGCCATCTCGCCGTTCGTCGGCCTGTTCGGTACCGTCTGGGGCATCATGAACAGCTTTATCGGCATCGCCCATTCGCAGACCACCAACCTGGCGGTCGTGGCGCCGGGCATCGCAGAGGCGCTGCTGGCGACTGCGATGGGCCTGGTAGCGGCGATCCCTGCGGTCGTTATCTACAACATCTTCGCCCGCGTCATCAGCGGCCATCGCGCCCAGGTAGGCGACGTGGCGGCGCAGGTCTTGCTGCTGCAGGGCCGCGATCTGGATCTGGCCGCAACGGCGGAAGCCAAGCGCTCACAGCACGCACACCAACTGCGGGCGGGGTGAGCCATGGCGATGCGCTTAAATGAAGATTTGGACGACAGCGGCGAACTGCATGAAATCAACGTGACGCCGTTTATCGACGTCATGTTGGTGCTGTTGATCATCTTTATGGTGGCCGCGCCGCTGGCAACGGTAGATATCCGCGTCGATCTGCCGGCCTCCTCCGCCAAACCGCAGCCGCGGCCGGAGAAACCGGTCTTCCTGTCGGTGAAGGCTGACAAGCAGCTCTACGTTGGCGATCAGCCGGTGAATGCCGATCAGCTGACTTCGGTGCTGGATCAACGCACTCAGGCGAACAAAGAAACCACCATCTTCTTCCAGGCGGACAAGAGCGTGGACTATGAAACGCTGATGAGCGTGATGGACACCTTGCGTAAAGCCGGTTACCTGAAAGTGGGGCTGGTGGGTATGGAAGGTGCCGCCAAGTAGCGGCAGCAAAACGATAAAGGGCGCTCAGGCGCCCTTTTTTATTGATTCTGAGATATCACTCCCCGGCTAACAACGCCCGGGAACCGGCATGACGCCAGTGGATACGGCCCGGCAGATAAAGCGCGCTCTGTTCCAGCGGCCGTTCGTCGATAAGCGCGGTGACTTTGTCGAAGCTATGTTGCGCCAGTGCCAGGCAGTCTTGCGCGACCGTATCTATCTTCAGCGTCATGCAATCGAACAGGTAGTGATCGTCGAAGCTGCACAGGTGAATGTCGCTCTCCATCAACTGATGCTGCGTCAGATAACGCAATACGCCCTCCAGCAGGCCACAGGCGGTGGTGAACAGCGCTTTGGGCGGACGCCCCAGCTGTGCGCACAGCTGAGCGAACATCTCGTAACCTGAGCTGGGGTGATAGTTGCCGTTGATGATCCATTCCGGTTTGCACGTGATGCCGGCGCGCTCCAGGCCAAGCTGGAAGCCGGCGAGGCGATCGCGGGTCGGCGAAATGCGCGGCTGCCCGCCGAGAAAATAGATCTCATCCGGATGTTGGCGCGCGACCTTTTCCACCAGGTCGGCGGTCGCATTAACCGAGTCGGTGATCACCAGCGGCAGTTCGGAGCCGGCGATCAGGCGGTCCATCTGCACCACCGGTATCCCGGCGTTGATCTTCTGGTATTCTGCATCGTTCAACTGGCTGGAGGCGACGATCAAGCCATCCACCTGCCGCTGTACCAGACTGTTCACCGCCATCATCTCCTGCGCCGGGTTTTCATCGGTGCAGGCGATCAGCAGCTGCAGACCGGCTTCGCGGCACAGCGTTTCCAGCTCGCGCGAAATCACCGCAAAGCCGTAGTTGGTCATCTCCGGCACCACCAGCCCCAGCGTGTGGCTGCGGTTGGAGCGCAAAGAGCGGGCGTGGATGCTGGGCTGATAATGGTGTTCGTGCGCCAGCGCCAGAACGCGGTCGCGGGTGTCGTCGGACACCCGATATTCCTTGCTGCGGCCGTTCAGCACCAGGCTGGCGGTCGATTTCGACACCCCGGCCAGCGTGGCGATGTCACTGATGGTAATGCGTTTATTTTTTTTCACTGACGCCATCTGAAGTCATCGGAGGATGCGTCATTCTAGCATGCATGGCGTCAGCGGCCAGTATTCCAACGCCAGCGGCGCGCTTCCGGACAGCCGCAGTTGCGGCTCGCTGGCCGGGAAGTAGCGCGCGCTCATCACCGCCTCGCCGCGGTTGATGAAGATCTCCACGCTGGAACGATCGAACAGCAACTGCAGATGCGTGACCGGGCCGCGCCAGTAACGGTGCTCCGGCTGGCCGTCGGCCAGGGAAGCGCGCGTCAGCTGCAGCCTTTCGCCGTCCCAGTTCAGCGTCATTGCCTCGCCAAACGCGGCGCTGAACGCGCCCTGCGGCGTCAGCTGCAGCTCCGCAGTCCCCAGCGCATAGGCGGGGGCATCATCGGCACAGCCTTGCCAGCATGCTCGCTCGCCGCGCAGCTGTTGCAGCTCGCGCGCCGGGCGCTGGTGGAGGCGGCCATGCCGCAGCGACAGCTCGCGCGGGCAGGTCATGGTGTGGATCCAGCCGTAACGGCGCGTCGGATGAGCTTCTTCATCTTGCTCGGGCACGCCCATCCAGCCGAACAGCAGGCGGCGGCCATCTTCCGCCAGCGTCGTCTGCGGTGCATAGAACTCGAAGCCGGCGTCCAGCTCGCGAAATTCGCCGTGGCTGAAGGCCGGCTGCAGGTAATCCAGCTTGCCGAGCAGATAGCCGGCCTGATAACTGTTGAGATAGCGTTCCGGCTGCGGCGCCAGCCCCTGCGGGCAGCAGATCAACACGTCGGCGTCCTCCAGCGAGAACAGGTCTGGGCACTCCCACATGTAGCCGAATTCACCCAGGTCGTGCAGGCCGGAACCGGCGATCTCGCCCAGCGGTTGCCAGGCGCGCAGATCGCTGGAACGAAGCAGCAGCACCTTGCCGCGATCCTGCAAGTCACGCGCGCCGAGCACCATGTACCACGCATTCTGATGACGCCACACTTTGGGATCGCGTACGTGCCCGCTGTAGCCGTCCGGCAGCGGCAGCACCGGCCCGAGCTTGCGGTATTCGCCCCGTTCGCTTTCCTGAGCCAGGCATTGATAGGCAGTGCGTGAGCCGTCGGGGAATTTCACATTGCCGGTGTAGATCAGCGTGATTTTATCTTCCGCCACCACCGCCGAGCCGGAATAACAGCCGTGGCTGTCGTAACAGGCACCTGGTGCCAGGGCGAGCGGCTGATGCGCCCAACGCAGCAAGTCGGTCGACTGCCAGTGTCCCCAGCACTTGTTGCGATGATCGCAGCCCAGCGGATTCCACTGATAGAACAGGTGATAAACGCCGTTGTGCTGGATGAAGCCGTTGGGATCGTTCAGCAGGCCAACGCTGGGCGCCAGATGCCAGGCCGGGCGGTGCGGATCGCGCAGCGCGCGTGGCTGGCCGTTCATGACCGCCTGCATCGCCTGTTTGATTAAGCTGAGTTCTTCCATCATTGCGCGTCCGTTTTATATTTCAACAGGAGGGAGAGTATGAAGGCGGTGCCAAACGCGATCGCCAGGCCGATGATATAGCTGACCAGCGAACTGGCCTGCACAATCGCCATGCCAGGGATCGCCGTCAGCCCGACCGCGTTCATGCCGACGTGATTGGCCACCACCCAGGCGCCGCCGAGCGCGCCGCCCGCCAGCGCTGCCAGGAAGGGTTTCACGAAGCGCAGGTTGATACCAAACAGCGCCGCCTCGGTGATGCCGAGCATGGCGGAAAAGGCGGAAGGCACCGCGATGGCTTTGATTTTGGCGTCGCGGGTTTTGAAATACACCGCCAGGCAGGCGCCGCCCTGAGCGATGTTGGCCATCGACCAGATCGGCAGCAGGAAGTTGACGCCGATAGTGGGGTTGCCGAGCAGCCCGGCCTCTACCGCGTGGAAACTGTGGTGAATACCGGTGATGACGATAGCGGAATAGAGGCCGCCGAACAGCAGCCCGGCGAACCACCCCGCATGGGCAATCAGCGTGCTGAGCACGAAGGAGATGCCGTCACCCAGCGCGCGGCCGGCGGGGCCGATAAACAGCAGGGCGACAAAGCCTGAGATGACCACCGTCAGGAACGGCGTCAGGATCAGATCGAGCGCGTTGGGGATCACTTTACGCAGCCGTTTCTCCAGCAGGCTCATGAACCACACCGTCAGCAGCACCGGGAATACGGTGCCCTGATAGCCGATCATGGCGATGTCCAGCCCGAAGAAGTTCATGGTGTGGAACCCTCCGGCGACGCCCCAGGCGTTGGTCAGCGCCGGATGCGTCAAAATGCCGCCGAGCGTGGCCCCCAGGTAGGGATTGCCGCCGAATTCGCGTGCGGCGGTGAAGCCGATCAGAATCGGCAGGATAATGAACGCCGCCGAGCTGAACATATCCAGCATGATGAACAGCGCGCTGTTGGCATCGGCCCAGCCGTAGGTTTTCACCATGCCGAGCAACCCCATCAACAGGCCGGAAGCGACGATCGCCGGGATGATTGGCACGAAGATGTTCGACAGCAGGCGGGCGATGCGCTGCAGCGGGTTGAGCTTTTTCGCCGCGATATCGGCGGCTTCGGCCTTGCTGGATTCGCTGACGCCCGCCGCCTTGATGAATTCCGCATGCACCTTGTTGACCAGCCCGGTGCCGAAGATTACCTGGATTTGACCGGCGTTGCTGAAGCAGCCTTTGACGCCGTCCAGTTTGCCGATGGCCTCTTTGTCCACCTTGCTGTCGTCCACCAGCACCAGACGCAGGCGCGTGGCGCAGTGGGCGGCGCTGGCGATGTTCTCTTTACCGCCGAGCAGCGGCAACAGCGCGTTGGCGGTTGCGGTAATGTCCATGTTGTCCCCTTGCTAAATAAAAATGCCGCCGCGCAGTTTGCGACGCAGCGTCGTGAATCGATGTCAGAAGAAATACTTGAATCTGGCGCGCATGCCGTAACGTTGATCGTTGTCGCCGTTGGCGATCTTGTTGTCGGCGTTGGCTTCCAGCAGCGACACATAGGCGCCTAAATACAGATTGAAATTCTTCATATTCATAATGTTAGGTATCTGATACGACGCGTGAACGGTATGGATGTCGTAGTTGCCCGGTTCGCTGAGCGGGTTGTGGATATCGGCGGCGATCCCGGCGGTATTGAACTCTTTGATATTGTTATGGGCATAGATATAACCCAGTTCGAAGCGCCGCCACAGCACGTTCACGCCGGCGGTGAAGTCTTGCTCGCCTGAGGCATCCAGATAGGCGGTGCTCAGGTTGGCCACCACGCCGTTATCCGGGTTGGCGGCGCTGTTGTTCCAGCTCATCGTCATGCCGTAACCGTTGCGCTTGGACTGATCGACGAAGCGGCCCTGGCTGTCCTGATACCCGTAGGCGTTATTTACCACGTTGCTTTCCATTGCCGCCGCGATGCTGAAGGCGTCTTTTTTCCAGGCGATCACCGGGCGCAAATAGGCGACGTTTTTCTTATTGTCCAGGGCGTTGCCGTGATAGCGGCTGTCCTGGAACAGCGAAGTGCCGTCCTCCACCAGCGTGTTCAGCTCGAAATAGACATCACCGGCGTATTTGCTCAACATCAGGTTGCCGCCGCTGCTGCTGCGGCCGCGGCCTTCTTTCATCATGTAGATATAGCCGAAGCCGTCGGCGTACAGATCGTTGGCGGTATTGCCGGAGTATTGAATGAAAGTGTCCTGATTCAGCGGGAACATGTCGTAGGCTTCGAAGCGGCCGATTTTGGTTTGCCAGTTCTTTTCATTGCCGAAGAAGAAGGCGGCGTCATCCAGGTTCATTTTGCCGCTCATGTCTGCCAGCGGTTGCACGCTGAAGCCGGAGAAGTTGCCGTCCGGATTGCGGCGGTAGCCGTCCAGCCCGACCAGAATGCGGCCGTTGATATCCCAGCGTTCTTTGTTGCCAGGCTTCCAGTCTTTGTGGTCGCTGCCTTTCAGCGACGTCAGCTGGCCGCTGCGGCTGGCGCCGTCCAGATTGAACTCCACGTCGCCGTACAGTTTCAGATCATTGAATCCATTCAGTTTCAGTGCGCTGATCGGGGCAATTGGCGTTTGCGGCGCGGCGGTATGCTGCGCAATCTGCGCGGTTTGCCGTTCCGTGTTGGCGGTGCGCTGCTCCAGCTGTTGCGCCCGGCGTTCCGCCGCCGTCGCGCGGGTTTCAGCCTGTGCGGCGCGCCGTTCCGCCTGCGCCAGGCGCTGTTCCAGCGCGTTGAGGCGCGCCTCGATGCTGCCGCTGCCCGAGGCCGCTGCATTGGAAGCAGAGAGGAAAAGCCCTGTTGTTATCGCCAAATAGCTGAGTTTTTTCATCATCGTCTATCATCCGGGTAAGGGTTGTTATTATTTTTTGCTAAATTGCTAAACCGGTTTTTCATGGCGAAAGATAACGATCAAGAAGCGGGCTGGCAATCAAGTTTGCTAACCCGATTCAGCTATTGTGATCGAGTGCGCAAATCGTGGGGAGTAAAAGACCACGGCGCCCAGGGGATCGCCGTGGATGCAGGGGATCAGCGCAGAAAAGCGGTGAGCTCTTCGGCGCGGGGCAGGGCGGTCATGGCGCCTTTGGCGGTGGTGGCCAGTGCGCCGCAGGCCTGAGCCTGGGCGATAACCGCCGGCCACTGCGTTTCCTGCGGCAATTCGTGAAGGCGTGCCAGCGCCGCTAACAGACCGGCGACAAACGCGTCGCCGGCGCCGGTGGTATCGACCGGCACGATCGACGGCGCGCGGAAATGGCGCAGGCGATGCCCATCGTGTACGCAGACGCCGTCGCCGCCCAGCGTCACCAGCAGCAGGCGTGTCGGGTAGGTTTGCATCATCCAGCGGATGCCGTTCTCTACATCGTCAAGGTGGCTGATGAAAGCCAGCTCTTCGCGCGACAGTTTCACCACGTCCGCCAGCAACAGCGCCTTTTGCAGGCAGGGGCGCAGCGCTTCCGGCTGGCGCCAGACCTCTTCGCGGATGTTGGGATCGAAACTGACCCGGCCACCGGCCGCCCGAATGCGTTCCATCGCCGCAAAGGCCGCGCTGCGGCTGGGTTCTTGCGAAAGCGCGATGGAGCAGAGGTGCAGCCATTCGCCCCGTTGGAAAGCCGGCAGATCGTCGGGCTGCAAAAACAGATCGGCGCTGGGCTGCACCATAAACGTGAATGAGCGCTCACCCTGCAGATCGAGATCCACCACCACCGTGGAAGTGTGGTGGTCGGGATCCGGTCGCATATGACCGATATCCACCCCTTCATCGCTCAGTACCTGCTGCAGAAAGGCGCCGAAGCCGTCTTGCCCCACACGCCCGATAAAAGCGCTGTCGCCACCGAGCCGGGCGATACCCACCGCCACGTTCGCCGGCGCGCCGCCGGGGCATTTGAGATAACCGTTGGCATTTTCCGGCACCAGGTCGATCACGGCGTCGCCCAGTACCCATACGCGATTCATCATGCTTAATCCCTATTTTTGTCGTTGTCAGATGGTTAGCTAAAATAGAAGAACCGATTTAGCAAGGCAATGAAATAATCCTCAGAGCCGCTTGGGCAGTGAGGAAGATCAATCTTTCTGCTGGGCTTGGGGGGAGGGAATCTGCCCCGCGAACCAGCGCGGGGCGAGATAGCAGGGCATTTAGCCCAGCTTCGGATAGACGCCGGGACCGATTGGCAAGCCTAGCGCATACCAGACCAGCAGCAGCAAAATCCACACGCTGAAGAACACCAAAGGATAGGGCAGGATCAGCACGTAATAGGTGCCGAGCTGCGCGTCTTTGCGGTAGCGCTGCAGGAAGCCGAGGAACAGCGGCAGGAACGGCGACATCGGCGCCAGCGGCAGCACCGCAGAGTCGGCGATGCGAAAGATCATCTGGGCGAACGCCGGGTGGAAACCGAGCAGCATAAACATCGGCACGAAGATCGGCGCTAAAATTGACCAGATCGCCGAGCCGCTGGCGATGAACATGCACAGGAAGGCGGAGAGGAACATCAGGCCGAGAAATGCCGGTGCGCCACTCATGCCGGCGGCTTCCAGCATATCGGTCAGGCCGACGGCCATAAACTTGCCCATGTTGCTCCAGTTAAAGAACGCCACGAACTGCGACAGCGGAAATACCATCACGATAAAACCCGCCATGCTTTTCATCGGATCGAGCAAGTGGTGGGGAATATCGTCCGGCCGACGGATCTGTTTGGTGACTACGCCATAGGTAATGGCGACGGTGAAGAAGAACAGGATGATGATCGGCACGATACCCTTGATGAACGGGGAAGGGATCACCGAACCGGTGTTTGGGTCACGCAGCGGCGCGGCCTCCGGCACCACCAGAGCGGCGATGATGGCGATAAACACCAGCGCGGCGATACCGCTCATCATCAGCCCCCGGTTTTGCAGCGGGGTCAGCGCTGCGATTTTGTCTTCGGCGCTGCCTTGCCACTTCGGCAGACGGGGCTCGATAAATTTGTCGGTGAGCAGCGCGCCTGCGATGGTCAGCACGACCACTGAGGTGGCCATAAAGTACCAGTTGTCGATCACGCTGACGTGAACCGCGCCATCCACCGCTTTGGTGGCTTCGGTACTGATACCGGAAAGCAATACGTCGGTGGTGACGATCAACAGGTTGGCGGTAAAGCCGGAGGCGACGCCGGCGATCGCCGCCAGCAGTCCGGCTATTGGGTGGCGGCCCACCGCCACGAACATCAGTGCGCCAAGGGGCGGCATCACCACCAGCGCGGCGTCCGACGATATATGACTGAAGAAGGCGATAAACAGCACCATATAACTGGCGTAGCGGGCGCTGACGCGCGAGGCCATTTTGTACATCAGCGCCTGCAGCAGGCCGACCTTTTCCGCCAGGCCGGCGCCTATCACCAGCGCCAAAATAGCCCCCAGCGGCGCAAAGCTGCTGAAGTTATGGATGATGTTGGGAAATATCCACTGCATGCCCGCCACGCTCATCAGATTATTCACCTTGATGAGCTCGCCGGTGGCCGGATTTTTCACCGCCACGTCGAGCCAGGAAAATAGCGCGGTGGCCAGCATAAGCACCAGGATCAAATAGACGAACAGTAAAAACGGATTAGGGATCTTATTGCCGATGCGTTCCACCCAGTAAAAAACGCGTCCGGGGCTTTTATTGATTGGCGTTGTGGCCTCACTCATGATTTTACCCTCTGTGTTTGCTCTGTTGTGTGATTGTTATTATTTGATTTATTTATAATTATTCTTAGTGGCCCGGTGAACCGGGCCCTGTCTGTTCATGCTATTTCAATGGGGAGGGTTTTACCCCCTGTGGGATAGGGCATCGATACGGCTGTTCGGCGCGTTGGTGCTCAAACTCGCTGCGGCAGCTCGCCAGCAGGGCGCTGTCGCTCAGCAGATCGATGGCGGTCGCCGCCATCACCTTGCCGGCCAGGCACATGCCCTTATGGGCGATAGCGGTGCGGCCCTGCGCCACCAGTTGCCAGGTGTGCAGAGGAGTGCCGAGTGCGAAACAGGGGCTAAAGCATTGGGCGGTTGGCGCCACCCAGCTCACGTCGCCAACGTCGGTAGAACCGTACAGCAGGTCGTCGGACTCCACATAAGGAGCGACCTCGTCCATCAGCACCTTATCTCCCAGCAGTTGTACCCACTCGCGCCCGGCTGCGCCACCGGTGCGGGCTATGTTGAGTTTGGCGTTGCGCAGATCGTCGCGGCTCAGCGTCTGGCGGATTTCCTCGGCGAAGCGGCGTTCGGCGTCGCTGTACTCGGGCAGACCGAAATCACACAGGTTTTGATACATCGCGCGTTCAAGACTGCGGTTCGGCACATAGTTGGAGCAGGCTTTGTCGAAGCGCACGTCCATCTGGGTGTCAGTCATCAGCGCTGCGCCCTTGGCGATGTTAATCACCCGTTGGTAAATGTCCTGCGCCTGGTCGAGCTGCGGCGCGCGGATCAGGTACAACACCTCGGCGTCGGCCTGCACCACGTTGGGGGAGCTGCCGCCGGTGTGGGTGACCGCGTAGTGCAGTCGCGCTTCTTGCACGATATGTTCGCGCAGGAAGTTGGCGCCGGTATTCATCAGCGTCACCGCGTCCAGCGCGCTGCGCCCCAGGTGTGGCGAGTTGGCGGCATGGGCGGCGACGCCCTTGAAGTGAAACGCCGCCTGAATGTTGGCCAGCGTGCTGGTGTTGAACATGCCGCTGAAGCCTTCCGGGTGCCAGGTGAGGGCGGCGTCGACGTCGTCGAACAGGCCTTCGCGCACCATAAAGGTTTTGCCGGAGCCGCCTTCTTCGCCCGGGCAGCCGTAGAAGCGCAGGGTGCCGGTCAGCCGGTTCTGCTGCATCCACGCCTTGGCGGCGAAGGCGCCCGCCAGCGCCGCGGTGCCCAGCAGATTGTGGCCGCAGCCATGGCCGTTGCCGTTTTCCACCAGCGGCTGCGGCGTGGCGCAGCCCGCCTGCTGGCTCAGCCCGGCCAGCGCGTCGTACTCGCCCAGCAGCGCGATGACCGGGTGGCCGCTGCCGTAGCTGGCGATAAACGCCGTCTCGATGTCGCCCACGCCGCGTTCGACCGAGAAGCCTTCCTGTTCCAGCGCATCGGCCAGCAACGTGGCGGAATAGGTCTCGTTGAAGCGCGTTTCCGGGTGATCCCAAATCGCGTCGCTCAGCGTGCTGAAGCGGGGTTGACGTTGGTCAATGTAGTCGTCGATAAATGCCTGCAGTTCTGAGTTGCTCATGCTCCGCTCCCGAATGTCGGCAGGTTCAGCGCCAGCGACGCCAGCGTTTTCACCGCCACCGCCATCACCTGTTCGTTGAAGTCGAATTTCTCGTTATGGTGCCCGGCGCTCAGCTCGGTGCCGAAAATGACGTATGAGGCCTGGCCGCCGCGGGATTTCACCCGTTCCATCATGTAGGTGGCGTCTTCTGAACCCGCCGCCTGTTCGCGGCGATCGACCACCGAGGTCAGCTCGGTTATCTGCTGCGCCTGGCGGCGGATATAATCCACCCACGGTTGGGTCGGTTTGCTGCTCTGCGCCGCGCCCATCAGCGCGATGTCGCAGGCGACGCCGTGCATTTTGGCGGCGCCTTCGATGGCGTTCAGGGCCTGCTGATAGACGAACGTATTGATCTCATTGGTGGCGCCGCGCGTCTCCACCTTCATAAACGCCCGATCGGCGATCACGTTGCGGCCGGTGCCGGCCTGCAGCACGCCGACATTGATGCGTGAGCTGCCTTCGCTGTGGCGCGGGATGGCGTAAAGCCCTAGCGCAGCCTGCGCCGCCGCCAGCAGTGCGTTGCGACCGTCTTCCGGCTTGGCGCCGGCGTGGGAGGCGACGCCGCGGAAGGTAACGTCCAGCTTGCTGGTGGCCATAAAGCTGTCGCTGCCACATACCAGCTCACCGGCCGGCACGCCGGTGCCGATATGCACCGCGGTGAAGAAATCGACGTCGTCCACCACGCCGGCCTCCACCATCGATTTTGCGCCGCGTGTGCCTTCCTCCGCCGGCTGGAAGATCAATTTGACGGTGCCGCTAAGCAGGGACTCCAGGCTTTTGAACACGTGCGCCAGCCCCAGGCCGATGGTGGTATGGCCGTCATGACCGCATGCATGCATCATGCCGCTGTTGCAAGAGGCGAAGCCTTCACGGAACGGCAGGTGTTCGGGTTCCAGCAATTCGTTGAGATCGAGGGCGTCCATATCCACGCGGTAGGCGATAGTCGGGCCGGGGCGGCCGGTATCGAGCGTTGCGACGATGCCGGCGAAGCCGCCGGAAAAATGCGGCAACCATTTTTCCAACGCGCCCTGATTGCGGGCGCGCAGTTCCTGCGCCTCCAGCTCATCGGACGAGGGTAGTCCCATGCGCGCCTCGGCCTTGATGACCTCGCGGCCTAGCTGCAGGCGGTAACCCAGCCGATCGAGTTCTTCCGCCACCAGGGTGGCGGTGCGGAACTCAAACCAGCCGGATTCGGCATAGCGGTGGAAGTCGCGGCGCCAGGCCTGCAATTGCGGGTACAGATCGGCCACCAACATCGAAAGCGAATTAGTCATAGTGATATCTCATAAGTTATCGCGCGCTGGATCGCTCCAGGCAGCAGTTATGCTCTGAACTGAAATCAGACGGTGATGCTCTTGCAAATAAAAAGGTGTATTTGGTTACTAACTGCCGTGAATGGCGCTTATTGGCGCAGAAAATGCGCTTAATTAAGCGAAATAAGAATTTGGTTATTTATTATGTTTTTTCCGAATGTACACAATGGAATCTGGCTAAATAAGATGCCAATATCTTGCTATTGATAAATAACGGTTATCGCCTTTCGCCTATGCCAGCCTCGATAAAATTGCACCAATTACGTGCATTTGTGGACGTTAGCCGCCAGGGCAGCATCCGCGCCGCTAGCCGTACCTCGCGCCTTTCCCAGCCTGCACTGACCAAAGCCATTCAGGAGCTGGAAGAGGTGCTGGGCGCCAAGCTGTTTATTCGCCGTAGCCAGGGGGTGGTATTGACCGACTGTGGCGATAACTTTTTCCAGCATGCCAGCCTGATCCTTGAAGAGCTGCGGGTGGCGCAGGAAGATATCCAGCAGCGGCTGGGGTTGGCGGGCGGCACGGTGAATATCGGCGTTGGTGGCAGCATTGCGCGTACTGTGATGCCGCAGGTGGTCACTCAGTTTCATCGTGAGTATCCCAACGTGAAGGTGCGCATCGTCGAGGGGCAGCTGGTGTCGATGATCCCTGAACTGCGTCAGGGCGAGCTGGATTTTACCGTCAATACCTACTACCCCAGCAGCCTCGACAACGAGTTGCAGTACGAACGGCTGATGGAAAAAGAGTATCGGGTGGTGGTACGTAAAGGGCATCCGATGGAAGGGGCAACCTCGCTGAAACAGCTGCAGCACTGCGACTGGACCATGCCGACGCCGAAAGGCAGTTATTACCGGCTATTGCACGATCTGTTCGGGGACTTGGGCATGGCGCCGTCGATCAGCGTGACCTGCGAGACCTTTATGGCCTGTACCAGCCTGGTGGCGCAGAGCGATTTTGTCAGCATTCTGTCGGTGGACGTGATTTCGGATCCGATTCTGGGCAAGCATTTGGTGCCGCTTGAGCTGGAAGAGAGTTTGCCGAAAGCGACGTTTTATCTTATCCAACGCAAGGACACCACCTTGACGCCGATGGGCGCGCACTTGGCGCGCCTGTTTCGTCTTTACTGTCGGTGATACCGAAGCCCCATCGGGGGCCCGGGTATCAGAAGGCGATCGACCCCTGCACGAAGAAGGTGCGCGGTTCACCGACGTACTTGCCGAAGTTATTGTCGTTGGAGCGGGTAAAGTAGCGCTGATCGAACAGGTTTTTCACCCCGGCGCCCAGCGTCAGGTTCGACAGCTGCGGCCCGAAGTTATATTCCCCGCGCATATTCCACACCATGTAACCGGCGATGTTGCCGAACTGGCCATCGGCGCTTTCCTGCGTGATGTACTCCGGCCCGGTGCCCGGCGAATGCTGTTTCGACTGCGCATAACCGTCCAGATTCCATACCCAGCTGCCGGTGGCGTAACGCGTGCCGACGGTATAGACCTGGCGCGAGTAGAACGGCAGATCTTTACCGGCGAAGTCGCCCTTGTCGGTGCTGGCTTTGGTGTAGGTATAGCTGGTGTAGACGCTGGCGCCGTCGAGCGCCCGATTCAGCTCGCTGAGATCGTAGCTGAGCGCCAGCTCGATGCCTTTGTGCTTGGTGGCGCCCATGTTGGTCCAGCCCACGTCGTTGCTGATGTACTGCAGCTGGTTATCGAAGTCGATGTAGAACAGCGTGGCCTCGGCCTTGACCACGGTGTCATCGTAGCGGGTGCCGAACTCATAGGTGCGCGCTTTTTCCGCCGTCAGCCCCGGCGCCGGCTGGTTGCCGTTGCCGCCTTTGGTCAGTTGGAAATACTGCATGCTGCCGAACGAGGTGTTGGCGTTGGCGAACAGTTTCCAGGCGTCGGACAGGTGGTACATCACGTTCAATGACGGCAGCGGCTCGCTGTAGCTTTTCTCGCGGCTGATGTTGTTGAACGAATCGTCCACGTGGGTGCGAATGCTTTCATAACGCAGGCCCGGCGTGACCGTCCAGTTGCCGACGTTAATGGTGTCGTCGATATAGAACGCGTTGGCTGCGGTACCGCCGGAGGTATGCTGGTAATAGTCCGGGGTATCCGGCGTCGAGCCGATATTCGCCGGATTATACCAGGCGGAACGCGATGCTTTTTCGTCCATGGTTTCATTCAGGTAGCGGTAACCGAGGGTGATCTCGTGCGCCATATTCCAGAAGCGAAACAGCTGCGAATAGCTTGGTTCGATCGCCCAGGTTGAATAGTGGCGCGGATAGGAGACCATGCGCCGCTGGCCCGCGTTTTTGCCGGTGCCTTCCGATTCGATGTTGCTGCCGCGGTAGCTGTCGGTGAAGTAGGTCAACACTTCGAACTGCTTGTCGTCTTCCTGATGTTTGTATTTGAACGACATATCCTTGCGGCGGCCTTCGAACTGATCCCACGGCCGCGTGGACTGGAACGGGTTCTGCGCGTATTGCGCGCTGCTCAGCCCGCCCGGCATGCCGGCTTTGGCGTCGTAGTAGTGGAAATTGGCCAGCAGTTCGTCGCGATCGGTGAACGCATAACGCGTTTTCAGCATGAAATCGTCGATGTCGGTGTTGTCGTTGTTGTCGCGGTAGCCCTGGCCGTGCAGGCCGGAATAGAGCAGCTCGGCGCCGAGGCCGTTGTCTGCGGTGCCGCCCACGGAGGCGCTGGTCAGGGTCTTCAGGCCGCCGTGGCTGGCGCCCTGGGTTTGTACGCTGGCGGTGCCGCCAAACGTTTTGGGAATGTCGCGGGTAACGAAGTTGATCACGCCGCCGACGTTTTGCGGCCCGTAGCGCACCGCACCGCCGCCGCGCACCACGTCCACCGATTGCAGGTTACCGATCGATAGCGGCGCCATCGACAGCTGCGGCTGGCCGTAAGGCGCAACCGCCAGCGGGACGCCATCCATCAGAATGGTGGAGCGCGGAGAAAGACGCGATGTCAGGCCGCGCACGCCGACGTTGAGCGAAATATCGCTGCCGCCGGTGCCGTTGCTGTCGCGCACCTGCACGCCGGGCACACCGCGCAGGCTGTCGGCGATGGTTTGGTCGCCTTGCTCATGCATCTGCTGCTGGGTGACGATGGAACGCGCGCCCGGATGGTTGAGCAGCACCGAACTGGTATCAGGGTTGTCCAGCCAGTTGCCGACGACGGTCACGGTGTCGGTATCGTTCTGAGATGAGTTATCAGTAGCAAGGACAGGGAATGCGATGGCGATGGAAGCCGTCAGCAGGGAAAGCCGAAAAAGAGGTGACATAATAATGCCTTAAGAGTTTCAGACCCGGATGTGTTTTTTTAGAAAAGACAATCTTAATGATAATTATTGGCAAGTAAATAGAATTGTTACGGGATAGTTAAGTGGGTAACTAAATAATGAATGCGGGAAACAGGACCCGACTGGCGGGCCCTGCGGGAGGTTATTATGGCGTAAGCCAGAAGACGCCGCTGTAATCCAGCGCGGTGAATTTCTGGTGCACCATTTCGATATCCGCTTGCGGATCAATATCTTTAAACAGCGCCGGGTGCAGGAATTTGGCGATCGCTTCAACCGCGATAAAGTTGAGCGGCGTGTCGTAAAATTGATGATAAATCGCCATCACGCGTTTTTCTTTCACCGCTTTCAGCACGTTAATACCGGTACGATCCAGCAGATGCGCCAGTTTCTTTTGGCTGGTGGCCATATCGGTGGTGTAACCCAGTGGTACCGCCAGCGTGCCGCGATGGCCACGGCTCCAGTCGGCACCGGTCAGCAGATAGAAATCCGGGTTGCTGCTGATCACCTGCTCGACGTTCACTTCTCCACCCATGTCTGAAAACAGCTTGCTGCCGATATTGTTGCCGCCGGCGGTATCGATGAACTGGCCGAAGCTGCCTTTGCCGAAGGTGTTGCAGCACTGTTCGCCTTTGATGCCGGCGCTGCGCTCGATGAAGACGCTGGGGCGCTGCTCCGGTTTCAGCGTGGCGACCCGCTGGCGCACCAGTTCGAGGCGTTGCTGATAGAGGCGGATAAAAGCATCGGCGTTGGGCTGCTCGTCAAACACTTTTCCCAACAGCGCCATGCTGGCGACGGTGTTGGTCAGCGGCTGCTGGCGAAAATCGATGATCAGCACTGGGATGCCGACTTTTTCCAGCTGGGTCAGCACGCCGCTGTCTTTCAATTTGCTCAGCAGGCCGATGTCGAAAATGATCAGATCCGGTTGGCGCACCACCGCGCTTTCCACGCTGAAATCACTGGTGTAGGGGTTGTCGAAGGTGGGGATCTGCATGACCTGCGGGAATTTTTTCGCGTAGGCCTCCACCAGATCCGGCGCTTTGACCTTCAGCGAGTTGTCCCAGGCGATGATGTTTTTCAGCGGCTCCTGCGGATGCAGAATATTCAGCGCCAGCAGCGCACGGGCATCGGCCAGGATAACGCGTTTGGCCGGTTGCGGCAGGGTGACCTGGCGGCCGGCGACATCGGTGACGACGATCGGCGCGGCTTGAGCGGTGCCGGCCAACAGCAACACACAGGCGGCCAACCAGCGGCCGGCTTTAGCGATAAGAACAGCGGGCATGAAGATCCTTGGGTAATCGGCGAAGAACGAGAACGCAATGATAAGCGATATCCTTTCGCTTTTTGAACTCCCTTGATGCCGATAGATCATCCCTGGCCCATCAGCGGGTCGCTGACGCTGTGCTCACCGTCCTCCAGCCGCCCCGCCAGGCGTCGCAGCCAGCCGGGGCCTCGCAGCGTAAGATCATACCAGCCGCCGCTGGTGCGGGCGTCAAACGTTTGCTGGTGGCTGCCGCCCGCAGGCAGCGTAATAGGCCACGGGCCTTGCTGAGTGTAAGGGCAGAGTTCGAGGGTGACCGCTATCGCTTCGGTGCCCGGATTATTCAACTGCAGCTGCAGGCTGCGGCCCGTTGGGCGCAAACGCACTTCCGGCTGCGGCCGACTCAGGACGCCGCGCAGCTCGCGATGAAAGCCGTTGGGGCCGAGCAGCCATAGATGGTACTCATTGTCCGCCTGCCAGTCGTCGCTGACCGCCTTGCCGGCCTCGACGGTATAGCGGCGCGGGATTTGCGTCAGGTCTCGCCAGTCGTAGACGTGAAATACCGCTCCCTGCTCGCCGGTATTGAACAGGTTCAACGTCACGCGGCGCTGCTCGGTCGCGACGGTGGCCTCGACGTGCAGCTGGTAGGGCAGTGCGCGGGAAGGGCGCGCCAGGCGGCGTTGGTGCGGCAAACGCTGGTGGGCGGGCGATGGCAGCGGCACCTGCGGCAGCTGTTCCTGGCGCTGGCGCAGGCCATCGGCGGCGTGGCGGCTGGTGGCGGGCAGGCTTGGCAGCGCTTCGCCGTTAGGGTCGACAAAATTGAACGCTGAGGTGAGATCGCCACACACCGCGCGGCGCCAGGCGCTGATGTTGGGTTCATGCACCTGAAAGCGCTTTTCCAGGAATTGCAGCACCGAGGTGTGATCGAAGACCTGCGAATTGACCCAGCCGCCGCGGCTCCAGGGCGATAGCACCAGCATCGGCACCCGCGGGCCGGGGCCGTAGATGCGGCCGTCCGGCGGCGGCTGATCCTGCGAGCCGGGCGGCGCCACGTGCTGGAAGATCTCGGTATCGAACGGCACCGTCGATTTACCGGCGAAGCTGCCGTCTTCGCGCAGCGACGGCGCGGAAGGCGAAGGCATATGATCGAAAAAGCCGTCGTTTTCGTCGTAGTTGACCAGCAGGACGGTTTTGCTCCACACCTCCGGGTTATCGGTCAGCGCGTTGAGGATCTCTTGCGTGAACCAGCCGCCCTGCACCGGGCTGGAGGGATCGGGATGTTCCGAATAGGCCGCCGGCGCGATGATCCAACTGACCTGCGGCAGTTTGCCCTGCTGCACGTCGGCACGGAATCCGGCCAGCATGGCGTCCAGATCGTTGCCGTCGGCGGCCGGCAGGGTGTTGCCGTTGCCCTTGTACAGCGGCGCGGTCGCGTTGAGCTCGTCGCGATAAGGTACGAAGGCGTTGAAGCCTTTCGGCGGCCGCGCCGGGTTGCCCACCTGAATGCTGGCGGCGCGGTATTGGCGGAAGCCCGCCAGCGGGTTGTCGGTAAAGTTGTCCGGCAGGAATTGGTACACCTTCCAGCTGACGCCGCTCGCCTCCAGCCGTTCCGGATAGGTTGTCCACTGGTAGCCGATCTCCGCCGGGCCGGGGCTGTCCCACTCGTTGACCACCACCGCTACGTCGGCGGCGGACGGGCCGTTGGTGCCGGTCCAGTGGAACAGCCGGTTGGTGTTGGTGCCGGCGTGGATAGCGCAGTGATAGGCGTCGCACAGGGTAAAGGCGTTGGCCAGTGCGAACTGGAACGGCAGCTCCTGCTGGCGGTAGTAGCCCATCGAGGCCGGCGTTTTGTAGGTGGGCCAGGCGCTCATGCGGCCGTGATCCCAGGCGGCTTGCTCATCCACCCACGAGTGCGGCGTGCCAGTGACGCGCTGTGCGTTGCCGCGTTTGCTGTCCAGATGGTAGGGCAGCACCAGCCGCTCGGCGCCCTGCTGCTGCCAGACGAGGCGATCGCCGGGCAATGGGATGGTAAAGCGATCGCTGAAGCCGCGTACACCCGGCAGGGTGCCGAAGTAGTGGTCGAAAGAGCGATTCTCCTGCATCAGGATCACCACGTGTTCGACGTCGCGCAGGGTGCCGGTGCGGTTATTGGCGGGAATGGCCAGCGCTTTGCGAATCGAGGCGGGCAACAGCGTGAAAGCCGATCCAATGGCGGCGGCCCGCAGTAGGTCTCTGCGAGAAAGGTCAGGCATGCGTCGTTAATCTCCGTCAGTGTGCTTTGAAGATAGCCGCTGACGACGATAATGGCGAAAAATAACAGGGAGATGAAAGCGAGGAAACAATGCTCCCTGGCGGGAGCATTGGGGGGTAACGCTTACTGCCTGATCAGGCGGCCGAGCGCTGGCGCCGTTTCGAAATCGCTGCGGAAGGGGTTGATGTCCAGGCCGCCGCGGCGGGTGTAACGCGCGAACACGCTGAGTTTTTCCGGGCGGCAGCTCTGCTTGATGTCGTTGAAAATGCGCTCGACGCACTGCTCGTGGAATTCGTTGTGCTGGCGGAAGGAGATCAGGTAGCGCAGCAGGCTTTCGCGATCGATTTTGCGGCCTTCATAGTGGATCACCACGCTGCCCCAGTCCGGCTGGTTGGTGACCAGGCAGTTGGATTTCAGCAGATTGGAAGACAGCGTCTCCGCTACGTGCTCCCCTTGATCGGCCGCGCCGCTCAGGTATTCCGGTTTGAAGGCGAAGTCGTCGACCGCGATATCCAGATCGTCGATGTTGATGCCCGGCAGACGATCGATCTGCGCCGGATAACCTTCCAAACCCGGATAGAGCTTGACGGTGACCTGGCCATTGGCCGCCTGCGACAGATCCTTCTGCATGGCGGCGCTCACCTGTTCCACGCTGTCGAAGCGCGTTTGGTTGAAGCTGTTGAGATACAGCTTGAACGATTTGGATTCGATCAGGTTGGAAGAAGAGTGCGGGAAGGTAAATTCGCCGATGCCCACCACCGGTTTGCCCTTGCCGTTGAGCCACGACAACTCGAAGGCGGTCCACAGATCGAAGCCGCTGAATGGCAGCTGCCGCTCGTCCACGCCGATCAGATCGCGGCCGCGCGCGCGCGGCAGGGCTTCGAGCAATGCGGGAGCATATTGATCCGGATAATCGGAGTTCGCGCCAAGATGGGTGATCTTATCTTGCTTTTGGATATGCATATTCATTGCCCTTTGCTTGTTCGGTATTGATGTAGCGGTTAAACAGACTGCGGGTGGCGTAGATCGGCCCGACGCCCAGCAGGGCGTAAACCACCTTGATCAGGAACTGCGACAGGATCATGGTTTTGATGATGTCCCAGCTCAGCACGTTGTAGAACGCCAGCGTACAGAACACCACGCTGTCGATGGCCGACGCCACTACGGTACTGGTGATCACGCGCACAAACAGGTAGCGGGAGTTGGTCAACTCTTTGATTTTGCAGAGCAGGTAGGAGTTGACGTTCTCGGAGATCAGATAGGCCGCCGACGAGGCCACCAGCACCGCCATGATGCTGTGCACGATACCGTTGTAGGTCTCGCTGTACTCCCACTGCGGAATACTCGGCACCAGCGTTGTTACCCAGACCCCCAGGACGAAGGTCAGGTTGGCGATAAACGAGATGATAATCGTGCGCCGTGCCAGCCGCAACCCGTAGAATTCGTTGAGGATATCCACCAGAATGAACGTGAGCGGGTAGATGAAGATCGCCGGCGGCGTGATGAGATTCAGCACCGGGATTTGGATCGGCTTGACGCCGCACAGCGTTGAGAAAATATAAATCACGCTGAGCGCCACGGTAATAATCAGGTAGGCGTACCAGGAGCGTTCGTGGCGATCGCTGAGCTCGTAGGCGGTTTTGTGTTGGTTGTCGCCATAGAGTTTGCGGTACAGCGCCTGCAGCTCGTGCCGGCTCAGATCTTCTGATATTTCGCTGTCGGCCAGCTCATTCAGCCCCATGGTAATGGTTTTGCCGGTGGCCAATACCATGACATTGGCCGCGATGGTGCCATGCCGGGTGAAGCCCAACAGCTTGAACTTCTGATTCGGTTCCATTTATAACCTTTCTCCAACGATGTAACCCAGGAATTGCACGGTGTCCTGAGGGCGTTTGTCCATGCTTTCGCTGTCTTTGTCGTCAACCACAAAGAAGCCGCGTTTTCCCGAGTGATACAGCAAAGGTGAATCGCAAATCAGTACCGGCGGCCTTTTGATGATGATGACCTCGCCGGGAATAAATGACCCTTTAATTTCGGTCTCTATTTTCATTGCCAACATGTTCGACTCATCGCCGAAGAAATAAGTCAGAGGAAACTCGGTGACCAGCTGCCCGATCTTGCGCTGCGAGACGGCCAGATAGCGCGACTGGGGGATCACCGGAATGGCGGAAGGGTTCTTGTTGCCTTCGGTGGACAGCGTTTCGTTGAGCAGCTCCAGTTTTTCCAGATCGTAGTCTTCGATCTCTTCACAGGAGACACCGAAGAAGTCGGAGATCCGATTCACGGTGGATTGCTGAACGTTGTTCACTCTTCCGTCAAGAATTTTGTAGAGGGTAGTGCGCGTCAGGCCGCTGCGATTGGAAAAGGAAGCCTTGGTTTCACCGCGGGTACGCATCAGATATTCAATATTTTTAATGATGTTGATTTTGCGCTGTGCGTTGGTGGTTTTCATTGGCTGTCCTTACAAACATTACGCAGGCTTCACTATATCTTACGCATTGGCGTTGTCCAGATAAAAAGGCGCAGACGAGCGGGTAACGAACTGATTATTAGCGGTAATTATTGTTTACCGTCAGCCGTTTAGCGCAGTGATGTCAGCGGGGGTAGCCTGCTTCCTCTGCGAGAAAGATAAAGCCGTGCAAATCAATTGATTAGGTTTTACTTATAGAAAAGTGAACACAAAAGCCGGTTTTATGTTTACTTTTATGTTGACCAAAGCCGATTTCATGGGCTACTGTTCATGCAAGCTGAAGTTTTTCTTTACGATCAAAATACGGAAGCCGACAGTTTTTATAATAAAAAGCTCAGAGGGGGCATTGCCACACTCTGAGCATAAATGGATAGCTTGCTACCGACACCAGGGACCCTAAACACCACGGCCGTTTGTCTGCGCGATCGGCCCCATCTTTTGCATTGAATCCCCTTTTCGAGCGTCAAACACTCCCCCGATACCGGAGGAGTGCATTACCGCGTGCGCGAAAATCAGAGAGACTTCTGCGAGGCCAGCGGTTTTTGCGCCCGACTGAAGGCCAGTTTAAGCACCCAATACAGCAGGCTGGCCGCTACCAGGGAATTGATGGTCGGTACGCCCCATTCGGTCGCCAGGCCAACGGCGCCGCCGGCGATGCTGGCGACGATCGCCGCCCAGCCGATGGTTGGCGTTTCGTTCGGCAACTGGCCCGTGCGGCGGCTCTCGTCCAGGATCTTGCGGTGGCTGCGCAGCAGGTAATAGTCCACCAACATGATGCCGATAATCGGCGGGAAGACCACGCCAAGCACCGTCAGGAAGTCGACGAAGCGGTCGAGAATGCCCAGCACCGACAGCGTAGTGCCCAGAATCCCGATCACCAACGTGGTGTAGGTGTACTTCAGCTTTTTGCCGGTGATGCCTTCCACCGCGTTGACGATGCCCAGCGAAGAGGAATACAGGTTGAGATCGTTGACGCGCAGGGTGGAGAACACCACTACCAGCAAACCGGCGCCGCCGGCCGCTTGTGACATGATGGTGACTACATCCGCGGTGCCCAGGGTTTTGGCGATCAGGATCGCCAGGCCGTTTACCACGAACTCGCCGGCGATGATGGTGAAGAGCGTGACGCCGAGCACGTGCTTGCCGTTTTTGGAGTAACGGGTCAGATCGGGGGTCATCAGGCTGGCCACGATGGCGCCGCCGACGACGATGGTGATGCCGGCGCTGATGGTCAGCGGTTCACCCGGCGGCGCCAGCTGGATGATCTCCTGCAGGTTATGCCCGGAAAGCGCGGTCACTGAAATAAAGGCCACCAGCATGATGAACATCGGCACCGCGATACGTGCGGCGATGCGCAGCGCCTTGAAACCGAATGCCACCAGGATAGTCAACAGCGTGCCCGAGAGCCCGGCGGCCAAGCCAAAGCCCAGCTTATTGCCGAGCGCGAAGTCGAGCGACTTGGCGAAAATGGCGTTCTGAATGCCGAACCATCCCAGCAGGCTGACGGCCACCACCACGCCGATCAGCACCGAGCCCAGACGGCCGAAGCCGCACCAGCGCGCCAGCAGGCTGCCGGAAATGCCTTCACGCATGCCCGCCAGCCCCAGGCCGTAGGTCACCACGCCGAAGATCAGGCTGCCGACGAAAATGGCGGTGAAAGCGTCAATCAGCGTCATGGAGTTGCCGAGTACGGCGCCGAGCATGAACTGGTCCAGCGCGGTCAACATGCCCATATGCACGATGGCCACGCTTAAAAACGAGACTCTTTTATCCTGCGGCACCCGGGTGAGCGGATAATCTTCGATCTTTATCACGGTGAGATCTTCCTTGCGGTTCAAATAAACTGAATGCCTTTGGTTATCAGGCGATCGGGAATGTAGTTATCCAGATTGGCGTATTTGCAGTATTCCTCAAATTGTTGCTGAGTATGCACGTTGGCCTTCTGGTAAATGTTATAAATGCGGTTTTCGATGGTCTTATTGCTGACGTTATAGATTTTTGCGATCTCTTTTACCGTAAATCGTTGCAGCATAAGAAAAATGACATCGAGTTCGGCACGGGTGAACAGCTCGTTATTGACTTCGGTGGTCAATACGCTGGGTTTTTGCTGATTGATGTATTTCAGCGGTGACAGGCTGTTCATCGGCTTGGCGTTCCAGATCACGCCAATCACCTGTTTGTCATCGTTGTACACCGGCAGCTTTTCGCTGATAAACGGCGTCAGGCTGTCTTTGCCGTACCAGTAGTGGGTTTCTATGACCGTGACCCGATCGCGCGCCGCTTCGGTCATTTTGTCATGCTCGATAAAGTCGGCGGCGGAGTCGGCCCAGTCGGCGGGGAATTCGTGGTCATATTTGCCGGCGACGTCGAAATTCAGCGGCGTATTGGTATAGAGATAAGCGGCACGATTCATATAAAGGTGGCGGGACAGCTGGTCTTTGATGCCCCAGGGCTCGCTCAGGTGCTCCATCATGGTGATGAGGCCCTTAAAATAAGATTCATTATTTTTATGCGATGAATCCATACCTACCTCTGCGCCGCTCAGGCCGCGTTACAGGCTTTTAGCCAGGTAATGGCGGGTGTGGCGATGCGCGTAGTCGCCCAGCTCGCCGTAGACCCGGTAGCCCAGTTTTTCGTAGAAGCCTCGGGCCTGGAAATCGAAAGTATCGACATAGGCCATATGGCAACCGCGCTTGCGGGCTTCTTCTTCGGCCAGTTGCATCAGCTGGCGGCCGTAACCGCTTTTGCGACATTGATCGCCGACCCACAGATACTGCACTTCCAGGCCGCCCCACCAGGTGCGTGCGACCAGGCCACCGACGATCTGCTGGTTGTCGTCAGTGACGGTCAGGAACAGTGGGTGAATGTCTACTGGCTGGGTTTTATGGTTGTGAGCCCAGAGGCTGTCGATAACGAACTCTTCATCCTGCGGGTTGGGTTTGTCGGTGATATTAATATTCATTTTTAATATAATTCCCTGATTTAATTATTCAAAACTGAACTAGGCGCTTTCGCCCTAACCGCTTCTAATATCACTTTCATTAATGTATTTCAAGGGTGGTTTTCACCCTTTTCCGCCAGGTGAGAGGCCGCTTATAGTAGGTGCCACAGGGAGAAGAAAATAGTGAAACAGGCGGTATTAAAACGCTGAAATGCCCTGCTAACACCATCTTTTCCTACTTGCGCCTCACCAGGGCCCCACCGGGAAAACTGCAGTACTGTATGGCTCCACCGGATAGAGCAAGCTCACTTGCCGACGGGGGAGCCACTTTGTTTTTTGACGCCCCCACCCGCGCCCGCCATTCTCTGTCTCAGATAGTAAACACTCTTCTTATCAGAAGATATGCGCCGCAGATGAAAATATGGCCGATAGCTTCTGATCCGCTGATTTAGTCCTCTGCAATGACGCTGCCCAGCGCCGGCTCGATGGCCGCACCCAGCATGGCGCCGTGTCCCAGGGCAGGCCATTCGCGATAGCCGACGGTGAGACCGTCGAGCTGTGCCAGGTGTTCGGCCAATAAACGCGTTGCGTCCGCCGGCAGAGCGGGGCTCTTCACGCCGGGCGGGGCAGCCCGATCGCGTTCTGCCAGGCCAACCCACAGTTGCAACCTGGCCGCCGGCGCCGCGCGCCGTTCTGTCATCTGCTGTGCTTCTTGCAGGATCATGCCGTCGCCCCACCACAGCGAGGGTTCCACGGCGATGTAGCGCTGAAAGGCGGTGGGATGGGTGAACAACGTATGCAGAACGAAGAGCCCGCCGTAGGAGTGCCCCCACAGCGTTTGCCGCTGAGGATCGACCGCCAGTTTGGCGGCGATCGCCGGTTTGATCTGGGTCTCAATCAATTGCAGGAACGCATCCGCGCCCCCGACGGCCCGCGGCGGTTTCTTCATGCCTGCCGGCAGAGGGAGCGTATAGTCGTAGGTGCGGCCGGCGGCATCGATGCGCAGATCGTTGTCATAGCCGATCATCACCAGCACCGGTGGCCGCTTCGTTGCTGCCAATTTGGCCAGTAAGGCGGCGTTCAACTCCATCAGCACCGCATTGCCGTCGAGGAAATAAACCGTTGGATAGCCGTCTGGCACAGGCGCCTGACGCGGTTGGGCGATGCGAACACGATAATGCCGTTGGCCATCGGCGGAGGTGAATCGCAGATCGCTGAAGCGGTAATCCGCAGTATCGCTATCGGCTACGGTAGTGCCGATCTTGCGTTCCAAATCGGGCCTGGCCATCACGGAGCCCGGCAGCCAAAGGCCGATGGCGAGCGCCAGAAGCGCGGAGATAAAATGCCGGTTGGACAATAACATGCGGATCAACATCCTCGAAAAAGGCCGATAGTAGCATCCGTTCGCGCCCGGTAAAAACCTACCTTTAGGGCGGACATTCCGGTCGCGAAGCGCTGCCAGGCGTTGCTTTGCCAGGTTAATAGCAACTCATTGTTATTATTGGTAAGTCAGGAATAAGAGGGATTACAATTAATTAGAAATAGTTATGGTTTTTATGGAGGGGGAAATGGTGAAGGTAGGTAAAAACACACGGTTATCAACGATTTTTAGCGAAAAAAGCCCTATAAAATAGGGCAAAGACACACAACAACACCAGGGAAACTTTCCTGTATCTTATATTATAGCTTCCTATACATATAGAACATTTTATTATAAATATGTAAGTGATTCTTATTAATCACTTAATACCATTGTTTTTCAAATGGTTATGTGATCTGACTGGCGTATTGCACTTGGGTCGGGTGTGGGCTGCCAGGGATAGGCAGCAGAGATTTTGCTGTAACGGTGGCATGAACAGGCGAGGTCATCGGCCCGATATCCCTCAGGGCAATACCGGCCCGCGGGCTGCAAAAAGGCCGGCCGGTATTTATCCTCAGGCGCAGCCGATCTTCACTGTGGGATGTGGGACCAGGTGAAAATCAGTGCTGTTGCAACGTCAACATCTCGCCAAGCAAAACATCGGTTGGCGGCAGAATATCCGTATCCAGCCCGGCGGATGGGGTAAAGGTCAATTCGCCGAAAATGATCTGGCCTTTGGAGATGTAGAAATCAACGCGAACAAACTCGAAGGGCGCGGACAAGCGTGAGGCGTACTCAAACAGCTCATCGTAGCCTTCTGGCTTCACGAAGGCGTCTATTTCTTCCTGGCTCAAGGCCAGGCAGTCATCGCTGTAGCACAGAAACTTGAAATCTTTGTCAAAGAAGTAATACTTCGGCGACCCGGTTTCTCTGCCGACACACAGCAACGTGCAGTAAGGTACACCGCGGAAACAATAGATTTTATAGTCTTCAGGTCCGTGACCATTGGCCGATTCGATATATTTCTCCCCAATGATCTTTTTTTGTATCCCTTTGTAGTTGAGCTCTACATAAGTTTTCCAATAATCGTCTTTCATCCAAGCGTCGATCAATTTTTTTGCGCTCTTGATATTCAGCAATTTTTTATTCTGGCAAATCAGGTTATACCCGGAACCGTGATTCCCTTTGATCACAAACTTATCCGGCAATGCGTCCCACGGAATATCGTTTACTGAATCACAGGCAAAGTACAATTCATTAAGGATCTCTTCGCACCCTTGATCTTTGATGTACTGTCTTACCGCATATTTATCTGCACACTGCTTCACCAACGCATTGTGACTATAGCCATTCAATTTCAGGTGATTGATCTTTTCATTCCAGGTGGACGGCGCCTGCAAGTTTAACGGTTTGCCAAATGCTTTTTTGTAGAGCAATCTGGCCTTGAATTCGGGGGCCAATACGGCCAGCTGCTTCGTAATAAATTTAATGACTTGTCTTTTCATATACGTAATTCCATCAAAGCGTAGTGACAATGATTAAGTCGTTCTTGTATTTAAAACGCGGGTGGTGCGCTTTCACTGCGCCATTGAATGGCTGTCGGCGTTGTTCCCAGTTCAAATGGCTTGTGGTCTAACGCCCGATTAAGAATGCGAGCCGACCGCCACGCCATCAGGCTCAACTGCGGATCGGCAATGCCGTGATTGTGCATACTGGCGTTCATGGCGAATAAGCAGTTCTCCGCCGGGCCTTCCCACTCAAAGGTAAAGTCTGGGGCGATGCGGTATTCGCCCTCCGCAGTGGTTAGTAAGCGGTGGGCCAAAGGTTCAAGGAACTCTGGCGTGGCCGATTGATAACCGGTGGCAAAGATCACCACGTCCGCCTTGAAGGCTTCTTCGCCGTGATCGAGATGATGACGCGTTTCGAGTTGGTAGGCGTTATCCAGCGTGTGTTTCACGGCCGTCAGCGAACGGCTGGGCAGCAGGCGCACCCATAATTTCTCGCGCAGGACGTCGAAGCGGTGGTACATGGCGCGATAAATCGCTAGCAGCGACTCACTGGTGATGCCGTCTGAGGTCATTTTCTGTTCGGCCAGCATATGCCGTTTGGCCGCGCTATCCAGTGAGTAAAAGCTCTCGACGTAATCGGGCGTGAAGTATTCGTTGGCAAAGGCCGCTTCATCGAGCGCATTATAGTTGTTGCGGCGCGATATCCAGTCGAGCTGCTCCGGTTGCCCCCATTCCCCTTTAAAAATATTGAGGAACAGGTCTGCGCCGCTCTGGCCGCCACCGACGATCGCCACGCGTTTGCCGGTCAGATCGGGGTTGCGCAGCATCATTTCGCTGGCGTGGAAACAGCGATCGCTTTGCGTCGTCACGCAATCAGGCAGCTTTATTTTCTTGCCAATACCGATACTTACGTGCCTGGCGTGGAAGACCTTATTCGAGGTGGTCACCACGAACTGGCGCTGCCGATCGTCAAATTCGACCCGCTGAACGTCTTGATTGAATGCCAATGATCCCATCCCGGCGGCGGCCCAGGTGAGGTAATCGGCGAACTCTTCGCGCGATGCGGTGCGCTGCTCCGTCGTCAGGAAACGATAAAATTTTCTGTTTTTTACCAGATAGTTGAGAAAACTGTAGCGATTGGTTGGGGCAACCGCGCTCACTAAATCTTTTAAAAAGTTGGTCTGCATACTGCAGTCCGCCAGGATCATCCCTGGGTGCCAGGAGAAATGAGGTTTGCGTTCAAGGAATTGTCCCGTAAATCCCTCTATTTCACTTCCTAAGGCTGCCAGGCTAAGATTCGACGGGCCAAGGCCAATACCGATGATATCCAAATGCTGATTCATTAATAAGCTCCAGTATAATGAGAGTAATACCCAGAAATACGGCCGCAGATAGGGTGGCTTATAGCAACCAGGCTGCCTTTTTCTTATAAGTAAGCTTCACGAATTAAATGTAATTAAACGGTGTGCAGGCCAAAAATACCGCACTTTTAAATACCCGTTTAGAATTCGGTAGCGCATTAGGTAAAGGCTACGGGTGTATTTCTTTCCATGAAAATTCCTATGAAGGTTTTGCGCGTGTATTTAATGAATATTCCTAAGTAAAAATCCGATCTCTCCCTGATTCATCAAGCCATGAAAACGGCCACCAGGGAGGATGCCCACCGTATGAGTTCTTATCTGCTTTTCTGGTGTCTATGCCATTGCATTGCCGGGATCGGTGTATTCGTTGCTTAGAATAGCCTTAAAATAGGCACGGGGAAGGTGAAATAACGTGATATTAGAGGCAGGATGCTTTTTGCAAAGATGAAATCGGAAGTGAAATTATGAAATCTGCGCGTTGTGATTTAGTTTTTATCATTAAATTCAATGTGTTATTTTGTTTTTTGCGGCAGGGTATCACACTCTTTCACTAAGGTGATACGCACACTTCTGTACCTTTATCTCTTCTTGTTGCCCCCCGAACGGCAATATTTTACCCCGAGTTGCATCACCCTATGGGCGCGGATGGTTCGCGTTAACTACCGGTGTTAGGGTTCGTTTAATTAATGCCGGGCAAAGGCTGGCCGGAGAGGACGCTTGCTCGAGGCGAGTGTGAAAAACCTGGCCACGCTGGCGCAACGGTTGAATCCGATCCGGCAATCTGCCTTGTCATCATCATTGACCATTCTTACCGACAATAAAAATCTTTTGGTCAGCTCGAGGCATTTTTGCCCCCTGGACTGAATGGCTACCGTTGCGCCACAAGCGTGAAGACCTGCCAGGTTGATCAATCACGGGAGCTTCAAATTGCTGAGATAGTCATACTGGGCTTTCGAAATGTCCAGTTCCCCATCGCTGAAAAAAACTTTTATAAACATATCGCCCTGGCCGACGATATCTACACGCTCGTAGGTTCCCGTTACAAAACGGCGCACGATGGCCTGAATGGTCTCGGCATAGTTAGCAGGAACTGCATTATTATCCGTGACTTTTTGTTCAAATGTAATAGGGTACTCTGCTTGAGGATCGGGGCTGTATTGTGCGCGTTTGGCTGCGCTTTCAAACTTGAAATCATTAAAGGCATTGTGGGTAGAGTTAAACATATCGGCAAGGTTTTTGATATGCGCCGCCATCTGATTCACGACCATGGTTTTATTGGTCACGAAGCGTTTACCCAAATAAGTGCCTGTCACTACAGCGAGCTGGGCGGCATTTCGGCCTAAAATGCTGCCAACGCCAGAACCGGCTCCCGTCCATAATCCCGCGATCAAAACCAGACCGGCCCCGCCTACGGTACTCGATGCGATATTCTCAAAATGCTGAACACGGGCTCCCATTTGCCATGAGGTTCCGGGAAAAGAGACATTAATTCGGTTATCCAGGTGATTAATTCTTCCGCCTGGTCGTTGTCCTGACTCAATAGTATTGGCTGTCAACCGGCGGTTGTTTTCATCTTTGAGTTCACCCAGCGTAAACGCGATCTGGCCGGTCTCCGTTTTTGTTAATCGAAAGACTTCTTCTGGTGACAGAGACCTGACGAGGATCAGCGCCTCATTTAAAATCTCGCGGGTCAAAAAGTTGGCCGACACCCGATTATTCGATTCGTGTTGCGATGTCAGAGCTAAAATTTCATGTGACTTAGGAAATGCCATAATGCCCCCGTCATTACGATATGCACCGTAATGTGATTAGCTTTCTTTATTTTTCTTAATATCCCAGCCCATCTGCACCGAAGCCCCTTTATTACCTTGCTTCGCTTGCTCCCAGTATTCCATCGACACTTTACCGGCCTGAAAAGAGTACTCAATACCTAGCGTGGAACCGTGCTCGACACCGATGAAGTCGGTATGAGTCACCAATACATCTTCCAGGGTAATGCGGGTATATTCCACTTCCTGCCCACCGGCTTTGCAAAGAGACAACTGCACCTTGGCGAGATGTTTACCGGCCGAGCAGTATTTCAATAAGGCAGGTGTCGCTTTATCTATCAGAGCCTGTACGGTCAGATCGCGAAAGTTCACTTTACCCGCACCGCCGCCGCCGCCAACGGCCATATTGCCAGGCTGTCGCGCGCCCCAGTTAAAGGAAAAGACATCGATCCATTGCTTGTGATTCGCATTTTTCGATTCACCATTAATGCCTTCAACTTTTAAAAACATATCCATTGCCATGATTTTATCACCCGATCATTAACGTATTGTTAGGTGCCAGAATGCGCTTAGCTCTCTTTATTCTGCTTGATATCCCAACCAGATTTGCTTTCCGCGCCTTTAGTGCCGCTGCTGCCTTGTTCCCAGTAACTCATGGTGACTTTTGACGCCTGGAAGGCGTAATCAACCACGATCGCATCATTTTGGCCTACACCGTTAAAATCAGTTTGCGTCACCAGAACGTCTTCGAGAACGATTTTGGAATACTCCACCTGGTTGCCGCCCGCTTTGCATACGGAAAGCTCGATTTTCGCGACATGTTTTCCACTGGAACAATATTTGAGAATAGCGGGCGTAGATTTGTCGATAAGGGCTTGAATACGGAGGTCTTGATAATTCACTTTGCCAGAGCCACCCCCGCCGCCAACAGCCATATTTCCTGGCTGTGAAGCGCCCCAGTTAAACGAAAGTACGTCGGTCCATCCTTTATGATTGCTGTCTTGGGACTCGCCCGTCATTCCTTCAACTTTCATATACATATCAATGGCCATTGTCGCCGGATCCTCCATTATTTCGTGTTGGCAGCGGAATAGGTTAAAAATGCCTTATCAATGGGTAAAATTCAGCATAGCCCTATATGAATGAATTGACAGTAATGTCGTTTTTATTCGGAATGTTCCTAGTTTTTTTGCAATATATTATTATTTAACAATGGGATGCGGTTATATGTTCGTAACTGTCTCCCATCACCGTTCGACAATAAAACACTCAATAAACACGGAATATGAGCGCGTTCGTTTGACGTTCGGGTAGTTGGGGATTAGGGGCGCTCTTTCGAGAGAGTCCACCTGTAATGCGAAGTTACACCCCATCGGATGAAGCGATGGGGAATCCGTACTCCAGAAAGCGAAAAACCCGCCATAGGCGGGTTCTTCTGAATAGGGCGACCGGACTCGGACAACCGGCGCTGGCGCCGTGTTGAACAGCGCTTCAGCGCTGGCCCGCAGGGTGAGGTCTTCAGGCCGAATAATCGAACGCAGTTCGATGGAGAGTCCGTACTCCAGAAAGCGAAAAACCCGCCATAGGCGGGTTCTTCTGAATAGGGCGACCGGACTCGGACAACCGGCGCTGGCGCCGTGTTGAACAGCGCTTTAGCGCTGGCCCGCAGGGTGAGGTCTCAGACCGAATAATCGAACGCAGTTCGATGGAGAGTCCGTACCCCAGAAAGCGAAAAACCCGCCATAGGCGGGTTCTTCTGAATATGGTGCCCGGACTCGGAATCGAACCAAGGACACGGGGATTTTCAATCCCCTGCTCTACCGACTGAGCTATCCGGGCAACGGGGCGCATTAAACCGTATTGGCCGGATGGCGTCAATCGCTTTCTGTCACAAAGCCGATCGGTTGCTCTATTTTCAGGCAGCGAACCCGAGGCGCTAGAGCCTGTGGCGATATCGCCACCCAATAAATATGCATAAAAAACGTGTATTTATACCACTTTATCAATGCTGTGTTTCATGTTTGTTTTTAAATAACAACGTGTTACATTTTTATTAACGCAAGCTCAACCCAGATGATTCTCGCTTGAACCTCGTATCGAATCATGCAATCATTGCGCAAATTTTAGCACTCTCCGTTCCCTGACGGTGTTCCCGCTTCTTATAAGCCAGAGGGTTATTGGCATGACTGGTTTTGTTGCTCAAGCGCTGCTGCGCACCAGACATCTGACGCCGTCACCGTTCCGTCGTTGTTTCCTCCGCACGTCCTCCGCCCGAATACGCCTGCCGGCCATGCGGTAAGGCCGCCTGATGCTCGCTGTTAGGCATGCGTAAAGCCAGCGCTTCTGCCCTGATTTTACTGATGCCTGTCGGATGCTGCCAAGACCAGTTCCCCCGATAGCCGCCTGATGATCCCCCGATCATGAGCCGGTCACGCACGCCGCTTATGCTGCCGTGCCCGGGTATCGCTTTTACCGGGATAACCGCGTTATCTCATTACCGTGCCGGTGGCACACCCTCATCCTTCACCGTTTGAGAGTCAGCATGATGAAAGAATTGAAAATCGCGACCAGCGCCAGCCTGGTCGCCACCATTGAGACGCTGCGCCAGATCGTGCGCGTAGAGCAGACGGACTACACCGACGTGGCGGCGGTGGTGGTGTCGGTCGCCGACGTGGACGCCGGCATTCTGGCGTGCTTGCAGGCGACGGGGTTCGATATTCCGACCTTCGTGGCGGTGGAAGGGGACGAGCATCTTTCCCCGGATTATCTGCCGTTTGTCAGCGGGATCTTCGCGCTGCTGGCCGGCGCCAGCAAGCCATTCTACATGGCGCAGCTGGAGGCCGCCGCCGACGCCTACGAGCAGGCGCTGCTGCCGCCGTTCTTCAAAACGCTGAAGACCTACGTCGAGATGGAAAACTCGACCTTTGCGTGCCCGGGGCATCAGGGCGGAGAGTTCTTCCGCAAACACCCGGCCGGCCGGCAGTTCTTCGATTTCTACGGTGAAACCCTGTTCCGTTCCGATATGTGCAACGCCGACGTCAAGCTGGGCGATCTGCTGATCCACGAAGGATCGGCCAAGGATGCGCAAAAGCACGCGGCGCGGGTGTTCAACGCCGATAAAACCTACTTCGTGCTCAACGGCACCTCGGCGGCCAACAAGGTGGTGACCAACGCGCTGCTGACCCGTGGCGATCTGGTGCTGTTCGATCGCAACAACCATAAATCCAACCACCACGGGGCGCTGATCCAGGCCGGCGCTACGCCGGTCTATCTGGAAACCGCCCGCAACCCGTTCGGCTTTATCGGCGGTATCGATGCGCACTGCTTCGACGAACGCTACCTGCGCGAGCAGATCCGCGAAGTGGCGCCGGAGAAAGCCGCAGCGGCACGGCCGTTCCGGCTGGCGATCATTCAGCTCGGTACCTACGACGGCACGATTTACAACGCTCGCCAGGTGATCGACACCATCGGCCACCTGTGCGATTACATCCTGTTCGACTCCGCCTGGGTGGGCTACGAAGGCTTTATTCCGATGCTGAAAGAGTGCTCGCCGCTGCTGCTGGAGCTGGACGAGCACGATCCGGGCATTTTTGTCACCCAGTCGGTGCATAAACAGCAGGCGGGGTTCTCGCAGACCTCGCAGATCCACAAGAAAGACGACCATATCAAAGGGCAGAAGCGCCACTGCAACCATAAGCATCTGAACAATGCGTTCATGCTGCATGCGTCGACCAGCCCGTTCTATCCGCTGTTCGCCGCGCTGGACGTCAACGCCAAGATGCATGCCGGCGCCGCCGGACGTCGCATGTGGATGGACTGCGTCAAGCTGGGCATCGAGACGCGTAAACAGCTGCTCACGCGCTGCTCGCAGCTGAAGCCGTTTATTCCGCTGCAGGTGGCGGGCAAGGACTGGCAGGATTACGATACCGATCTGATTGCCAACGACGCGCGTTTCTTCACCTTCGTACCGGGGGAAACGTGGCACGGCTTCGAAGGCTATGCCCAGGATCAGTATCTGGTGGATCCGTGCAAGTTGCTGCTGACCACGCCGGGGATTGACGCCGCGACTGGCCAATACACCGAGTTCGGCGTGCCGGCCACCATTCTGGCCAACTTCCTGCGCGAGAACGGCATCGTGCCGGAGAAGTGCGATCTCAACTCGATCCTGTTCCTGCTGACTCCGGCGGAAAACCCGGCCAAGATGGAACAGCTGGTGGAGATGCTGGCGCAGTTCGAGCGCTATGTTGCAGAAGACGCGCCGCTGAGCGTGGTGCTGCCAACGGTATACCGCAAGAACGAGCAGCGCTATCGTGGCTACAGCATTCGCCGGCTGTGCCAGGAGATGCACGATCTGTACGTCAGCTTCGACGTCAAGCAGCTGCAAAAAGAGATGTTCCGCCAGGATCATTTCCCGCCGGTGGTGATGAACCCGCAGGACGCCAACGTGGAGTTTATCCGCGACAACGTCGAGCTGGTGCCGATCGGCCAGGCGGAAGGGCGCATCGCGGCGGAGGGGGCCTTGCCGTACCCGCCGGGCGTGCTGTGCGTGGTGCCGGGCGAAGTGTGGGGCGGCGCGGTGCAGCGCTATTTCCTGGCGTTGGAAGAGGGCATCAACCGCCTGCCGGGCTTCTCGCCGGAGCTGCAGGGAGTCTACATCGAGAAAAAAGATCACGGCTGGAAGCGCATCTTCGGCTATATGATCAAGCCATAGAAAAAGGGCCGGTTCGCACCGGCCCTTCTCATTTATCCACGCGGGAAGCGTTACTTTCTGCGGTAGCTCTTCTGCGCGGTATTTACTTTCACCAGATAGCGGCGCGACTCGGCGGCCGGGTGCTTGGTGGTCAGCGTTTGGTACACGTCGCCCGGCTGCATGCCGTTGATGATGCCCACCGCACGCGTTCTGTCGCTGGAGAACACCCGCAGCACGCTGCCTGCGCCGCCGTTGTAAGCGGTGATCACCGCATAGCGGCGCGAGGTCGGGTTCTGAATGCCGCCCAGGTAGTTGTTCTGCAGGATAGCCAGATAGGCGGTGCCGGTGTCGATGTTGTTCTCCGGATCGAACAGGTAGCTGCGGCTCGGGGTGCCCCATTTGCCGCGCATCTGGAACACATCCTTACCGGCGGTGTGCTGCACCACCTGCATCAGGCCCAGCGCGTCCGAACCGCTCACCGCATACGGGTTGAAGCTCGATTCGGTCTGCATGATAGCCAGGATCAGCGACTCGTCCACGCCGTATTTTTCCGACGCCTTGCGCACCATCGGCAGGTATTTATGCGCACGTTTGTCCAGGTGGTTCGGCACCAGTTGGATGGTGACCGAGTAGATCACGTGCAGGCCGGAGGTGCGTTTTTGCAGCTTGGTCTGCAGCAGGTAATCGGCGAAGTGCGCCGCGCGCCATTCCCAGCGGATCGGCGCGCCCTTGTTATCCAGCACCTGGCCGTACAGGAACGGCTCTTTGCTGATCTGGATATCGTTGGCGTCGGAATAGAGGTCGATCGAACCCGGATCGTCACCCATCAGCAGCGTGCTGATGATCGCCTGGCGCAGGTGCGCAGCCGGATCGGTGGTGGCGATGGTCTCGATGGTAATGGCGCCGGTGTCGAAGTTGATGTGGCTGCGGGTTTGGTATTGGTCGGTATATTTAACGTAGTCTTTCGGCCCGGCGATCAGAACTTCATTCAGACCCCAGATGTTCTCGATGTTGTGGGCAAATTGGCCCATCAGAATGTCGAAGCCGTTGGTATCTTTGATCCAGGCTTCGTTGATTTCTTCACTTTTTTTGCCGGAACAGGAGATCAGCAAAGGCGCTATTACGAGCAAAGCTAAAATTTTCTTCATCTTAAAGCCGTTTGGAAGAAGTATAAGAGGATTGAAGCGGGCCAGCGCCTGGCCCCAACAGCGTTATTCGCTCGGCGGCGTATAGCCTTCGATGTGCACGTCGTGCCCTTCGAACAGGAACTTGATCATTTCCTCTTCCAGCAGCTTGCGGTCATCCACGTTCATCATGTTCAGCTTCTTCTCGTTGATCAGCATGGTCTGCTTCTTCATCCACTCGCCCCAGGCTTCTTTGGAGATCTCGTTGTAGATGCGCTTGCCGACGTCGCCGGGATAAAGCTGGAAGTCCTGGCCTTCGGCGTCGCGTTGAAGGAAAGTACAAAAAATGGTGCGGCTCATGCTAATTCCTCATCGATGGCGCTATCGCCATATAAGTTTTGTTGGATCGGGGGCTGCTTCGCCAGCTGTTGCAACAGGCGATCTACCGGCGCTGCCAGCCCGACCGACGGCGGCTGCGCTAAGTTATACCAGAGACCCGCGCCCTCATCCATGCCGCTGCCCGCCGCGTCGAGCGACAGCCACATCGGCACGATATCGAGATGGAAATGGCTGAACGTGTGGCGAAATGCGGTCAGCTGTTCCAGGCGCTTGCCTTTCAGACCGCGCTGCTGCAGCCAGAGTTCCAAATCCACGCGCGCGCTGAACTGCGGGAAGCAGAACAGGCCGCCCCACAGGCCCACCGCCGGGCGTTGTTCCAGCCACACGCGGTCGCCGTGCTGCAGCAATAAGAAGTAGGCGGTTTTTTCCGGCAGAGTCTGTTTGGGTTTCTTGCCGGGGTAGTTGGCCCAGCTGTGGTTGGCGTAAGACAGGCAGCCGACGTTGAGCGGGCAGAGCTCGCACTTGGGCTTGGAGCGGGTGCAGACCATAGCGCCCAGATCCATCATCGCCTGGTTGAACTGGCCAACGCCCTGGGCTGGGGTCACCTCTTCGCTGATTTTCCACAGCCGGTTTTCGACTTCTTTCTTGCCCGGCCAGCCTTCCACCGCGTAGCAGCGAGCCAGCACGCGCTTCACGTTGCCGTCGAGGATCGGATAGTGTTGGCCCAGCGCCAACGACAGCACCGCGCCGGCGGTAGAGCGGCCAACGCCCGGCAAATCGGCGATTTCTGCGAAGGTTGTCGGGAACTCGCCGCCGTGCTGTGAGACAATGGTCTGCGCCGCCTTGTGCAGGTTACGGGCGCGGGCGTAATAGCCGAGACCGGTCCACAGATGCAGCACTTCGTCCAGCGGGGCCTCCGCCAGCGCGCGCACGTTAGGAAAACGGGCCATAAAGCGCTGAAAATAAGGAATGACGGTGGCAACCTGGGTCTGTTGCAACATCACCTCGGAGAGCCATACTTGATAGGCGGTTTTCTCCAGCTGCCATGGCAGGGTCTTGCGGCCGTAGCGCTGGTACCAGTCAAGCACCACCTGTGCGAATTGTTGTGCTTGCATCATGAGCAGCGTCGTTATCCGGCAGAAAATGAAGCGAGATTGCAGCATAGAGTCATGATGCTGTAAACCGGAACTTTCCGACGCCGCACGGCGGGTACAGAAGATGAACACTTGCTAAACCAATGTATCTTTGCATAATGCGCGTTTCCCTAATTGGCAGCCAAACAGACAGAAAGCACTATGATTAATGACGTCATCTCCCCGGAATTTGATGAGAACGGCCGCGCGATGCGCCGTATCCGCAGTTTTGTCCGCCGCCAGGGGCGGCTGACCAAAGGCCAGCAGCACGCGCTGGAGAACTATTGGCCGGTGATGGGCGTGGAGTATCAGACTGACGCTGTCGATCTCGCTGCGCTGTTTGGCCGCGAAGCGCCGACGGTGCTGGAGATCGGTTTTGGCATGGGTGCCTCGCTGGTGACCATGGCGGGCAACAACCCGCAGCAGAACTTTTTAGGGATCGAAGTGCACTCGCCGGGCGTGGGTGCCTGCCTGGCCGACGCCCACGAGGCGAAGTTGAGCAACCTGCGCGTGATGTGCCACGATGCGGTTGAAGTGCTGGAAAACATGATCCCGGACGGCTCGCTGGACATGGTGCAGCTGTTCTTCCCCGATCCGTGGCACAAGGCGCGCCACAACAAGCGCCGCATCGTGCAAACGCCGTTTGTCGAACTGGTGCTGCGCAAGCTGAAGACCGGCGGGGTCTTCCACATGGCCACCGATTGGCAACCTTATGCGGAACATATGTTAGAGGTTATGAACGGGGTCGCAGGCTACCGTAATCTTTCCAGCGATAATGATTATGTGCCGCGTCCGGATTCGCGCCCACTGACGAAATTTGAATTACGCGGCCAGCGCCTGGGACATGGCGTTTGGGACTTGATGTTTGAGAGGAAAGAATAATGGCTAAGAACCGCAGTCGTCGTTTACGTAAAAAGTTGCACATTGAAGAATTTCAGGAGCTGGGTTTCTCCGTAGCCTGGCGCTTCGCCGAAGGCACGTCGGTGGAAGATATCGACAGCACGCTCGATACCTTCATCGATGAAGTGATCGAGCCGAACGGTCTGGCGTTTGACGGCAGCGGCTACCTGCAGTGGGAAGGTCTGATCTGCCTGCAGAAGATCGGCCACTGCACCGACGAGCATCGCGAACTGGTGAAAAACTGGCTGGAAGCGCGCAAACTGTCCGACGTTAAGGTCAGCGATCTGTTCGATATCTGGTGGGATTGATCGCGCTTGCCCGATGAGCGCGGCTTCGCGCCGCTTATTTCCCCCTAAATAATTGGATTTGCATCACGGCGGCAAGAGTGTGAGTCCCCAGGAGCTTACTTCAGTAAGTGACTGGGGTGAGCGCTCGCAGCCAACACAGATGCGGATTCAAGTATGACGGGGATGGATTTAAGGTGCCTTAACGGCGCCTTTGTTTTGCCCGGAGTGTGACCGAGGTGGTAACAACATTGGATAACGCGCTGCTGGAGGAGATCCTGCAACAGGTGCGCCCGCTGATTGGCCAGGGGAAAGTGGCCGACTACATCCCGGCGTTGGCGGAAGTGCCCGCCGATCGGCTGGCGATCGCCGTCTGCACGGTGGACGGCGAACTGTTCCAGGCCGGCGACGCCGCGGAGCGCTTCTCCATTCAGTCGATCTCCAAAGTGCTGAGCCTGACGCTGGCGCTGACGCGCTATCAGGAGCCTGAGATCTGGCGGCGCGTCGGCAAAGAGCCTTCCGGCCTGCCGTTCAACTCGCTGCTGCAGCTGGAGATGGAGCAGGGTAAACCGCGCAATCCGTTTATCAACCCCGGCGCACTGGTGGTGTGCGACATGCTGCAAACTCGGCTCAGCGCCCCCAAGCAGCGCATGCTGGAGGTGGTGCGCCAGCTGGCCGGCGAAGACGACCTGGCCTATGACCTGCGGGTGGCGCGCTCCGAGTTCGAACACTCCGATCGCAATGCGGCCATCGCCTATCTGATGAAGTCGTTCGGCAACTTCGAGAACGATGTGATTACCGTGCTGCAAACCTATTTCCACTACTGCGCGCTGCGCATGAGCTGCGTGGAGCTGGCGCGCAGCTTCGTCTATCTGGCCAATCACGGCCGCGATCTCAGCGGCGAGGCGGTGATCAGCCCGCTGCAGGCCCGGCAGATCAACGCCCTGATGATGACCAGCGGCATGTACGACGGCGCCGGCGAATTCGCCTATCGGGTGGGGATGCCGGGCAAGTCCGGCGTGGGCGGCGGCATCGTGGCCATCGTGCCGGGCGAGCTGTCGATCGTCGTCTGGTCGCCGGAGCTGGATGCCTCCGGCAACTCACTGGCGGGAACTGCGGCGCTGGAACTGTTGTCTCAACGTATCGGTCGTTCGATTTTTTAATCCCAATCTGGATGGGAGTCAGGAGAAGCTATGTTGAAGAAAACCGGGTTAGCCTTACTGCTGCTGGCGGCGACTGCCGCACAGGCCCACGCTGAGTACCAATGCAGCGTTAAACCCCAGGATGATGTGATCATCAGCCCGCAGAGCGTGCAGGTGAAAGGCGCCAGTGGCGACCTGCAAATATCGCCGGATGGCGACGTGATCCGCAACGGCCAGGCGCTAAGCTTGAACGACAGCCAGCGGCAGAAAGCCTTCAGTTACCAGAGCGCCTTGCGCAAGCAGCTGCCGTGGATCGACGACGGCGCGCAGAAACACCTGGAGAAAGCCCGCTCGGCGCTGGATAAGGTGATCGTTAAAGAGCTGGGCAGCAACAGTAACGTGCGCAACCGGCTGACCACCCTGAATGGCCAACTGAAACAGCAGATGAACCGCATCATCGAACACCGCAGCGACGGTCTGACCTTCCACCACCAGGCGATTGACCAGGTGGAACAGGACGGCCGCAACATCGTGCAGCAGAGCATGGGCGGGGTGCTGCAGGACAGCCTGAACGAGATGGGCGTCAAACAGGCCGCCAACAGCGGCGGCAACCCGCTGCAGGCGATCATGGGCAACCTGGGCGGCTTGCAGAAGGCGATCCAGAACGAATGGAACAACCAGGAGCAGGACTTCCAGAACTTCGGTCATGACGTGTGCAACCGCGTCACCGCACTGGAAACCCAGCGCAAGGATCTGCTGAAGGCGTTGAAGTAACGGATAGGCATAGCCGCCGTGCGTTCTTTGACCTCACGACGGCTATCTGAGAAACTGGCTAAACTATAATCAATCGGCAAAAGGATTTTGCATTGATGCCAGTGATATTCCGTTATAAAGGCTATAGGTTCTTTTTTTATTCAAATGAGGGTGACCCGCTTGAGCCGCCGCATGTTCATATCAGAGACGCTGAGGCTGAAGCGAAATTTTGGTTGGTTCCTGGCGTGCAGTTGGCGCGTAATGATGGCTTTAACGCCAGAACGCTAAAAGAGTTGGCTGGTCTGGTTGATACCTATCAGGCATTGTTTTTGGAGGCTTGGCATGAGTATTTCGGCTAAACGCGTCAGCTTTGACGATACGACGATGTGGGTCGAACTAAGTGACGCCAGAATTATTGGCGTGCCGCTGGCCTGGTTTCCCCGTTTGTTGAACGCGACGGAAGAACAGCGGGCGGGGTATGAGCTCAGCGCTCGCGGCATCCATTGGGACGCGTTGGACGAGGATGTTTCCGTTGAGGGATTGCTGAAGGGGCGTGGCGACGTGACGCACCGCCCTCATAATGCCGCCTGAACATGAAAAAAAGCGCTGATCATTCAGCGCTTTTTTTTTACTCGTCGTCCGCCAGGAACAGTTCCAGCAGCGAGTTGAGGAACAGCTTGCCCTTCTCGGTAATTTGCCAATGCTCCGCGGTTTCTTCCAAATAGCCTTTGGCCAGCGCTTCGTCCAGCTGCGGGCGAATAACGCTTTCCGCCAGCCCTGTGTAGTTGACGAAGTCGGCGCGCGGCGCGGCTTCCAGCAGGCGGAAGCGGTTCATGAAGAACTCGAACGGCCGATCCGCCGCCGCCACCTCATGCTGCTTGTCCATGTAGTCGCCGCGCATAAAGCCGCGCGGGTGCTTGGTCTTGGCGGTGCGCAGGATGCGTCCGTCGCTGAAGGTCACCTTGCCGTGCGCGCCGCAGCCGATCCCCAGATAGTCGCCGAAGCGCCAGTAGTTGAGATTGTGCTGGCATTGGTAGCCCGGCTTGGCGTAGGCCGAGGTTTCATACTGCTGGTATCCGGCGGCGCTCAGCAGCTGGTGGCCGCGCTCGAAGATGTCCCACAGCGCGTCGTCGTCCGGCAAGACCGGCGGGCGTGAGCTGAACAGGGTGTTCGGCTCGATGGTCAGCTGATACCACGACAGGTGCGGCGGATTGAGGGCGATCGCCTGGCGCAGATCGTCCAGCGCCTCTTCCAGCGACTGATCCGGCAGGCCGTGCATCAGATCGAGGTTGAAGCTGCGCAGGCCAAGGCCGGTCGCCAGCGTCGCCGCGCGTTTGGCTTCTTCCGGGCCGTGGATGCGCCCCAGGCGGGTCAGCTTCTCGGCGCTGAAGCTTTGCACCCCAATGGAGATGCGGTTGACGCCGGCGCGCTGGTAGCCGCTGAAGCGATCGGCTTCCACGGTGCCGGGGTTAGCCTCCATGGTGATTTCGGCGTCGTCGGCGACGCGAATGCGCGCCCGCACGCCGTCCAGCAAGGCCTGCATCGCCTCGGCGCTCAGCAGGCTGGGGGTGCCGCCGCCGATAAAGATAGTGCTGATTTCCCGGCCGCCGGCCAGCGGCAGGTCGGCATCCAGATCCGCCAACAGATGATCGACGTACTCCTGATGCGGTACGTCACCCTTCAGCGCATGGGAGTTGAAGTCGCAATACGGGCATTTCTGCACGCACCACGGGATGTGGATGTAGAGACTCAGCGGGGGCAGCTTAAGCATTGCGCATGGCTTCCAACATCAGCTTCAGCGCCTTGCCGCGGTGCGAAATCGCCCGCTTCTCGTCGCGGCTCAGCTCGGCGGCGGTGCGCCCCAGTTCCGGCACGTAGAAGACAGGGTCGTAACCGAAGCCGCCTTCACCGGCGGCCTGTTCGGTGATTTCGCCGGCCCAACTGCCGTGGAACACCAGCGGCGTCGGGTCTGCCGCATGGCGCAGATAGACCAGCACGCAGTGGAATTGCGCGCCGCGCTTGCCCAGCGCCACGTCTTTCATCGCCGCCAGCAGCTTGTCGAGGTTCTGCCGATCGTCGGCGTCTTCACCGGCGTAGCGTGCGGAGTAGATGCCCGGCGCGCCGCCCAGCGCGTCGACCGCCAGACCGGAGTCGTCGGCGATCGCTGGCAGGCCGGTGACCTGTGCCGCATGGCGCGCTTTCAGAATGGCGTTTTCGATAAACGTCAGGCCGGTCTCTTCGGCGGATTCCACGCCCAGATCGGTTTGCGCGACCACGTCCAGGCCGAAATCGGCCAACAGGTCGGCAAGTTCGCGCACTTTGCCCGGGTTACCGGTGGCAAGAACGACTTTTTGCATAATGACTACCTTGAAAATTATTCGATGAGCGCCGCGACCACGGCGGGGATCTGTTGCGGATTCACGATGCGTAACTGTTTATGCCGCCCCAGTTCGCCTTTCTCGATGGTGACGTTGCTTTTCGCCACTTTGAACTGCTTGGCGATAAACTTGATCAAATGGGCGTTGGCTTGGCCGTCGACCGGCGGGGCGGTGATGGCGACTTTTAGTTCGTCGCCATGCAAGCCGATAATTTGGTCGCGGCTGGCTTTCGGCTGAATATATAGCCTGATCGCCAGCCCGTCCAGCACCGGAGTGACGGCACTCACAGCAGGAACCAGATCTCGCCGAACACATCCATGCCCAGGTAGTTGATCAGATAGAGGATCAGGATCACTACCATGGCGGAAAAGTCGATGCCGCCCATCGCCGGAATGATGCGACGGATCGGCGCCATCAACGGTTCGGTCAGCTGGTACATCACGTAGTCGATCGGGCTGCGGCCCTGGCTTACCCAGCTCATCAGCGCACGAATGATCATCACCCAGAAGATCAGGTAGCCGGCGGATTTGACCAGCGAGATCAGGCCGAACAGCAGGTTATACGGGCTGAGCGATATCGCGCCGCCCTGGATCAGTAGCAGCAGCGGGTACTTGATGGTCATCAACAGGAACGCCAGCAGCAGAGAAGCGCTGTCGATAGGCCCCAGCGATGGGATGATGCGGCGCAGCGGGCCGACCACCGGTTGGGTGATCTTCACCACAAACTGCGAGAACGGGTTATAAAAATCGGTGCGCGTCCATTGCATCCAAATGCGCAGCAACAGCACCATCACGTACAGATCAATAACGGTCTTGACCAGGAAAGTCAGCGTTAGCATGAAGTGGTCCTTCTCCTTAACTCATGGTTATTTAAAATAATTTTTCCATTTCTTGCGCACGAGAAACGGCGGCCTGCATTGCTTGCGCCACGGTTTCCGGCAGTTGGCGTTCGTTGAACACCCGCAGCGCTTCGGCGGTGGTGCCGCCTTTGGAAGTCACCTGCTCGCGCAGCGTGCCCAGCGGCGTATCCGGGTTGGCTTCCACCAAGGCGGCAGCACCGGAAGCGGCCTGCTGCACCAGATCGCGCGCGGTCTGGCTGTCGAAGCCCATGCGTTCGGCCTCTTTTTGCATCGCTTCCATAAACAGGAAGAAATAAGCCGGGGCGCTGCCCGCGGCGGCGATCACGCCGTTGATGCCATTTTCGTCATCTACCCAGCAAACTTTACCGACCGACGCCATTAAATCGCCGGTGTAGTCGCGATCCTGTTGGCTGACCTGCGCCGGCGCGTACAGCCCGCTCATGCCCTTGCCGACCAGCGACGGGGTGTTGGGCATGATGCGCACGATGTCCAGTTGGTCGCCGAGCAGCTGATAGAAACGGCTGACCTGAATACCGGCGGCGATCGACAGCACCAGTTTGCCGCCGAAATCGACCTGTTCGCGCAGCGGCTGACACACGTCGGCCATCATCTGCGGTTTGACCGCCAGCACCACCACCTCGGCTTCACGCGCGCAGGCGACGTTGTCGCCGCTGCTGACGATGCCGTAGTCCGCCGCCAGCGCGTCACGGTTTTTCGCCGAAGGGGCGCAGACGCTGATGGATTTGGCCGGATAGCCGCCCGCCACCAGGCCGGCGATGATTGCACGCGCCATGTTGCCGGCGCCGATAAAGGTAATCTTGCGATGTTGCATCAAATCCCTCGTCTGTTTGTCAGGCCTGCGAGTAGTCGCGGGCGCCAAAAATTGCGGTGCCGATGCGCACCAGGGTGCTGCCTGCGGCAATCGCTGCCGCCATATCGTCCGTCATGCCCATCGACAGCGTATCGGCCTGCGGATAACGCTGGCGCAGGGCGAGAAAGGCGTCGTTCATCTGGTTGAATACCGCCAACTGCCGCTGGTAATCCGCTTCCGGCGCCGGGATGGCCATCAGGCCGCGCAGCGTCAGGTTCGGCAGCGCAGCGAGCGCCTCGGCCAGCGCCGGCAGTTCGCTTAATGCAATGCCGGATTTGCTCTGCTCATCGCTGATGTTGATTTGAATCAGCACGTTGAGCGGCGGCAGGTCGGCCGGGCGCTGATCGCTCAGGCGCTGGGCGATGCGCAGCCGATCCACGGTATGGCACCAGGCGAAATGTTCCGCCACCAGCCGACTCTTATTGGATTGCAGCGGGCCGATAAAGTGCCACACCAACTCACCGCCCTGCGGCGACTCGGCGAAATGCCGGATCTTGTCTACCCCTTCCTGCACGTAGTTCTCGCCGAAGGCGCGCTGGCCGGCGGCGATGGCTTCTTCGATCGCCGCCACAGGTTTGGTTTTGCTGACTGCAAGCAGAGCAACTTCTTCCGGCGCCCGTGCGCAGTTTTGCGCGGCGGCCGCGATGCGGTTTCTGACATCCTGCAGGTTCTGTTGGATAGTGCTCATTATTGACCCGGGAGAGTGATATGGATATCGATGAATTCGTGGCCCTTAGTGTAAAGCATAATGCTTCCGATCTGCACCTTTGTGCCGGTCATCCGCCGATGTTGCGCATCGACGGTGAACTGCAGCCGCTGGCGGCGGCGCAAACGCTGACGGCGCAAGGCGCGCAGGCCCTCTGCGATGGATTGCTGAATGCGCAGCAGCGCGAGAGCCTGCGGCGGCTGGGGCAGGTCGATCTGGCGTTGCACAGGCCGGGCGGGGAGCGGTTGCGCGCCAACATTTTTCAACAAAGCGCGGGGATTTCTCTCGCGTTGCGGCGTATTGCCGGGCAATCGCCTTCGCTTGCCGAGCTGGCAGCGCCGGCCATCGTGCCGGCGCTGCTGCGGCGCGACGATGGGCTTCTCCTGGTCACCGGCGCCACCGGCAGCGGCAAGTCCACCACGCTGGCAGCGATGATCGACGAGATCAACCGGCACCAGCAGCGGCACATTTTGACGCTGGAGGATCCGATTGAATTCCTGCACCGCAGCCGGCGATCGCTGATCCAGCAGCGGGAGATCGGCCGCGACAGCCACAGCTTTGATGCGGCGTTGCGCGCCGCGCTGCGCGAAGATCCGGATGTGATCCTGCTGGGCGAGCTGCGCGATACCACCACCATCCGGCTGGCGCTCACCGCGGCGGAGACCGGCCACCTGGTGCTGGCGACGCTGCACACCCGCAGCGCGTCGCAGGCAGTGGAACGGTTAGTGGACGTGTTTCCGGCGGAAGAAAAACCCTATGTGCGCGCCCAGCTGGCCGGCAGTCTGCAGGCGGTGATCGCGCAAAAGCTGATGAGGCGGCCCGGCGGCGGACGCGTGGCGATCTTCGAAGTGCTGACGGCGACGGCGGCGGTCAGCAACCTGATCCGCGAAGGGAAAACGCATCAGTTGGCGAGCGTGTTGCAAACCGGCGCACAGTCCGGCATGCAAACCTTTGAGCAAGGTTTGCAGCAGCGGATTGACGCCGGTGTGTTGGGGGACTGTGCGGGGGAGGGAACGGGTGTTTAGCCCAGCTGCCGTTCGAACCAGCTCTCGAGGATCACTACCGCGGAGGCGGAATCCACGCTGCCTTTATCAAGGGCGCGGAAGCCGCCGCGGTCGAACAGGTTGGCGCGCGCTTCCACGGTGCTCAGGCGCTCGTCATGCAGATCGATCTGGATGCCGAAGCGGCCGTGCAGGCGGTTGGCGAACTTGCGCGCCTGGGCGGTAACGGGTTGTTCGGTGCCGTCCATGTTCAGCGGCAGGCCGACCACCACCAAATCCGGCTGCCACTCCTTCAGCAGTTTTTCAATTTTCAGCCAGTCCGGCGAGCCGTCCTGCGCTTTGAAGGCCGGCAGGGCGCGGGCGCTGCCGGTCAACTCCTGGCCGATGGCCGCGCCAATGCTTTTGGTGCCGAAGTCGAAGGCGATAATGGTGCGGTTGCTCATCAGGCGTGTCCTGCGTGGTTGGCGATGCTGCGAATGTCGATACCCAATAGGTTCCCCGCCTCGCGCCAGCGGCTGGCGATCGGCGTGCGGAACAAAATGTCGGTGTTGGCTTCGATGGTCAGCCAGGCGTTTTCCAATACTTCCTGCTCCAACTGGCCCTTTTCCCAGCCCGCATAACCCAGCGCCACCAGCACGTCGTCCGGTTGCTCTGGCGTGCCGAGCGTTTCCAGCACGTCTTTCGAGGTGGTGATCATGGTGTTGGGCGAAATTTGAATGCTGGCGCCGAAGCCGTGGCGCGGCGTATGCAGGATAAACCCGCGATCGTCCGCCAGGGGGCCGCCGGCGAACACCGGCTTGTCCAGGCTGATGGCCGGATCGCGCGCAGGCGGCATGATCTTCAGCTTGCTCAGCACCGTGGCTACCGTGAACTGCTCCACCGGTTTATTGATCACCAAACCCATGGCGCCTTCTTCATTGTGCTCGCAAATGTAAATCACCGAGCGCTTGAAGCGAGGATCCTGCAGCGTTGGCATGGCGATCAGAAAATGGTGCTGTAAATTCATGGCGTTAGTATAAGGTAATCAATGGGTGAGAAAATAAACAGCCGCCAGTATGCGGCTATACCCGCCGCCTTTCAAGCCGCTGCCGGAAAGGCGGGCTTTGGCAGGCGCGATACAGGATAGCGGGCGGCATGCCGCCCGCATGACGCATTACTTCGCCGCCAGGCGCTTTTCAATCGCGTCCATCAGCATGCCGGTAATCGAGATAGGGAATGCCGCCTCGATCTCGCGTGCGCAGGTTGGGCTGGTCACGTTGATCTCGGTCAGGCGATCGCCGATCACGTCCAGACCGACGAAGATCAGCCCTTTCTCTTTCAGCGTCGGGGCGACGGTACGGGCGATTTTCCAGTCGCTCTCGCTCAGTGGACGCGCTTCGCCGCGGCCGCCGGCCGCCAGGTTGCCGCGGGTCTCGCCCTGCGCCGGAATGCGCGCCAGGCAGTAAGGCACCGGCTCGCCGTCCACCACCAGGATGCGCTTGTCGCCGTCCTTGATCGCCGGCAGGAAGTTCTGCGCCATGCAGAAACGGCTGCCGTGTTCGGTCAGGGTTTCGATGATCACCGACAGGTTAGGATCGTCCTGCTTCACGCGGAAGATAGACGCGCCGCCCATGCCGTCCAGCGGTTTCAGGATGATGTCGCCGTGCTGTTGGTGGAATTTGCGGATGTGTGCGGCGCTGCGGCTGACCAGCGTATCCGGCGTCAGCTCAGGGAACCAGGCGGTGAACAGCTTCTCGTTGCAGTCGCGCAGGCTTTGCGGCTTGTTGACCACCAGCGTGCCTTTGACTTCGGCGCGCTCCAGAATGTAGGTCGCGTAGATGTATTCGGTATCGAACGGCGGATCCTTGCGCATCAGGATCACGTCCAGATCGTGCAGCGCCAGATCCTGCTCGGCGCCGAAGCTGAACCAGCTCTCCTTGTCTTCCTTCACGCTCAGCAGGCGGGTACGGGCGCGCCCGTCGCCGGCGTGCAGATAGAGATCGTTCATCTCCATGTAGTGCAATTCGTAACCGCGGCGCTGCGCTTCGAGCAGCATGGCGAAGCTGGTGTCTTTCTTGATGTTGATGGAATCGATAGGATCCATCACGATGCCGAGCTTAATCATCTTTTCTCCTTTAACCCAGGTCGCCGAAGCGGACCTGCAGAGCGGTAATGGCGGTGAGCGCTGTGGTTTCGGTACGCAGAACGCGTGGTCCCAGCAGAATATCAGTAAATCCGTGGTCGGTGGTCATGGCGATTTCGTCGGCGGACAAACCGCCTTCCGGGCCGATCAGCAGGCGGACGCGGTCTACCGGCTGCGGCAGCGTGTTGATGCTGTGGCTGGCGCGCGGATGCAGGTTGAGCTTCAGGCTGCCGTCCTGCTCGGCGCACCAGGCCTCCAGCGACATCGCCTCGCGGATTTCGGGAATGCGGTTGCGGCCGCACTGCTCGCAGGCGGCGATGGCGATCTTTTGCCATTGCTGGATTTTCTTCGCCAGACGCTCGCCGTCCAACTTGACGCCGCAGCGCTCGGAAAACAGCGGGGTGATGACGTTGACGCCCAGCTCGATGGATTTCTGAATGGTGAACTCCATCTTCTCGCCGCGCGAGATCACCTGGCCCAGATGCAGGTTGAGCGGCGATTCGATGTCCTCCACGCGGCCGTCGCCGAGGCGCACCAGCACGCTCTTTTTGTCCACCCGGACTATCTCGGCGTCGAACACCTGGTTGCTGCCGTCGAACAGCTGCAGCGCCTGGCCGGCGCTCATGCGCAGCACGCGCCCGACGTGGTTGGCGGCGTCCTCGCTGAGGGCGATCTCCGCCCGATCGGTCAACGGCTGCGGATGGTAAATGCGGGGTATGCGCATGGGTAGTCTGATCCTGACGAAACGGCGCCGCGGGTTGGCGGCGCCATGAAAGATAAAGGCTATAGTAGGTTAGCTTTTCCGCTGCTGACAAGCCTGTTGAATATAGGGGTTGTGGTTGCCCTGCACCTTGGCGATACGTGCTTCACGCTGACATTCCCATTGGCTCACCGGATATTGCCGGTTCCACACCTCGAACAACTGGGTTTGCTGGCGTGACAGCCGCAGCTGGTAGCGATCGCGCATGTAGAAGTAGGTGCGGGCAATGGCGCCGCGGGCGCGGGCGGGCGGCTCCGCCTGTTTATTCTTGAAGTCCACCTTCATTGGGCATTGCCCGTACTGGCCTGCGCCGCCGTTCCATTGGCTGTACATGAAGTTGTTGCGGTCGCCGTTCACTTCGCCGATCGCCGGCTGCAGGTTGTGCAGATCGGTTTCTATCTGGCGATAGGTGGCGTCCTTGTTGCAATTTTTGCGCCCGCCGTCCTGCCAACACTGCAGCTGGTGACCGAACTGCCAGGCCGGCACTACGTGTTCCCATTCGATGCGCTGTGCGCGCTGGGCGTTTTTACGTACCTGATAGCCGCAGCCGGCGAGATCCGGGATGCCCTTCTTGCCCTGCCAGTCGATGCGGCAGCCGCAGTAAAAGCTGCCCGGCGCATCCTGATTAATCTTGGCCGCCGCCGCTTTGGCCTGAGAGAAGTTATTGATGCCGTGCGCCTGTACGGCGCCTGCGGCGAAAACCGCCATAAACAAAATTCTGCGAAGCATATTCCAAAACAGCTCAAAATTGGAAAAGCAGGCAGGGTAACGGAACTTGCCGGCAGTGGCAAATGGCGATATTTGCTTGTTTTAACGTATAAATCGTTTAACTAAAGGTTCTCGCTAGCAAGAAATTTCAGTTTTTCGCCGCACCGGCGGCAGCGGTATTCGCTTTCGCCGCGCAGCACGCGGTTATGGCGGCGAATGGTGAGCTGGTGCTGCCCGCAGCCACAGCGGTAGGGGAAGGTTTTGCTTTGCACCGAGGCGGTTTCGAAACGGTGAGTGCGGCTGGCGGGGGTCAGTAGCACGCTTTCCATCATCCAGCGCCATTCGCGGCCGTGCGGCGCCACCCGGCCGAATTGGCGAAACACCAGCAGGTGCGCCAACTCATGCGGCACCACCTCATCGATAAACGGCTGTTGGTTTTCCAGCAGCAGCACCGGGTTCAGACGGATTTCCCAGCTTTGCAGCCAGGCGGTGCCCGCGCTGGTGCCGCGTTGCTGATAGACGATGCTGGGTTCGGGGAACTCGACGGCAAAATGCTGGCGTGCCAACTGCAGCTTTTCTCGCAGGCAGCGCATCACCGCTTGTTGCAGCGCGATGGGGATTCTTGGTTTGTTCATTGCGGCTAGCTTAAGCAATGGCACGGCGGCTGACAATATGCTCCGACGCAAATCCGCATCCGCGTTTTTTCGCCACATTGATAAAGCGATCGCCGTCGATGGATTGTAATCAATGTGTTAACTGCGGGATAATAAAGCGTGCATGATGAGCCTGTACCCGCAGTTCTCACCGAGCAAGGTTGAAACGCCGCCTGTGGTAATCCCTTACGCAAAGAGCGGTTATTTTGCGATTTGGCGCAATAACTGACTGATTAAAAATACGTAAGGTGGAGGCAGTTTTTTGACAAGGCGCCGCCTCGCGCGCCACAAGTGTGAATTTAACGCAGCTGATGTTGCAAGTGAGAGATCAATGTCGAATAAACCGTTCCACTATCAAGATCCGTTCCCGCTGAAGAAAGACGATACCGAATATTATCTGCTGAGCCGCGACCACGTTTCCGTGAGCGAGTTTGAAGGCCAGGAAATACTGAAAGTTGCCCCTGAAGCGTTAACCCTGCTTGCCCAGCATGCGTTCCACGACGCCTCGTTCATGCTGCGCCCGGCGCATCAACAGCAGGTGGCCGATATCCTCGACGATCCGGACGCCAGCGAAAACGACAAGTACGTTGCGCTGCAATTTCTGCGTAACTCAGAAATCGCCGCCAAGGGTATTTTACCGACCTGCCAGGATACCGGCACGGCGATCATCGTCGGCAAAAAGGGCCAGCGCGTCTGGACCGGCGGCGGCGATGAAGAAGCGCTGTCGCGCGGGGTGTACAACACCTACATCGAAGAGAACCTGCGCTATTCGCAGAACGCCGCGCTGGATATGTACAAAGAGGTCAATACCGGCAGCAACCTGCCGGCGCAGATAGATCTCTACAGCGTGGACGGCGAAGAATACAAATTCCTGTGCATCGCCAAGGGCGGTGGTTCTGCCAACAAAACCTATCTGTATCAGGAAACCAAGGCGCTACTGTCGCCGGGCAAGCTGAAAAACTATCTGGTCGACAAGATGCGCACGCTGGGCACTGCGGCCTGCCCGCCGTACCACGTGGCGTTCGTCATCGGCGGCACCTCGGCGGAAGCGACGCTGAAAACCGTCAAACTGGCCTCGACCAAGTATTACGATGGCCTGCCGACCGAAGGCAACGAGCATGGTCAGGCGTTCCGCGATCTGGAACTCGAAGCGGAACTGCTGCAAGAAGCGCAGAACCTGGGGCTGGGCGCGCAGTTCGGCGGCAAATACTTCGCGCACGATATCCGCGTGGTGCGCCTGCCGCGCCACGGCGCGTCCTGCCCGGTCGGCATGGGCGTTTCCTGCTCGGCAGACCGCAACATCAAAGGCAAGATTAACCGCGACGGCATCTGGCTGGAAAAACTGGAGCACAATCCGGGTAAATTCATTCCTCAGGAGCTGCGCCAGGCCGGGGAAGGCGAGGCGATCAAAGTCGATCTCAACCGTCCAATGGCCGAGATCCTCAAACAGCTGTCGCAGTACCCGGTTTCCACCCGCCTGTCGCTGAGCGGCACCATCATCGTCGGCCGCGATATCGCGCACGCCAAGCTGAAAGAGCGCCTGGATCGCGGTGAAGGCTTGCCGCAGTACGTCAAGGATCACCCGATCTACTACGCCGGCCCGGCCAAAACGCCGGAAGGCTACGCGTCCGGTTCCTTGGGGCCAACCACCGCTGGGCGTATGGACTCCTACGTCGATCTGCTGCAATCCCACGGCGGCAGCATGATCATGCTGGCGAAAGGCAACCGCAGCCAGCAGGTGACGGATGCCTGCCACAAGCACGGCGGCTTTTACCTCGGCAGCATCGGCGGCCCGGCGGCGGTGCTGGCGCAGCAGAGCATCAAGAGCCTGGAGTGCGTGGAGTACCCTGAGCTGGGCATGGAAGCGATCTGGAAAATCGAAGTGGAAGATTTCCCGGCGTTTATCCTGGTGGATGACAAAGGCAATGACTTCTTCCAGAAGATTCAGGCCGGTCAGTGCTCCAGCTGCCTGAAATAATCGCTGCCCCCTTCGCCGCCCGCGGGCGGTGAAGGGGAGTGTGTAAAGTCCTGTAGCTTGCTGGACGTCGAGTTTTAACCTGTATACCCTACGCGGGTAGCACTAAAATTCGACTAATGGAATATCGGCAACAGAAGGTTCGGCAAGCACATGGGAACGCAGGAAAGTCACATCAAGGAATTGCTGGTCTGGATTGAAGATAACCTGACCAATCCGCTATCGTTGGATATCGTTTCTGCCAAGTCAGGCTACACGAAATGGTACCTGCAGCGCATGTTCAAAAAGCAGACCGGATTATCGTTAGCCTCGTATATCCGCGCTCGCCGTCTCTACCTCGCCGCCTTCGCCTTGCGTTTCACGCAGAAGAGCATCCTCGATATTTCGGTTGAATATCAATTCGATAATCAGCAGACATTCTCGCGCTGTTTCAAAAAGCACTTCGCCGAATCGCCCAGCGTGTATCGCCATGCCCGCAAGCAGGACTTCAGCAATCTGGTGCGTTCGCTGGCGGCCAGCCAGCCCGGCGATATTCAGGTCGAACGCGTCAGCATCGCCAGAGGGCAATATGCCTTTCACGGCAAACATTACGCGTACCATCTGGATATCGAGAAGCTGGACAAGTCGCACCTGCCGCAGCGCAGCGCGCTGCGAGGGCAGTTCTATACTTTGCTGGGTGAGCGCCCGGCACAAACCTATTCGTTTACCCAACTGGTGCCGGACGGCGAGCGGGTCAGGGTCGATTATACCCTGGGCGTGACGACGGACTACCCGCTGCGCGAAGGCGTGGCGCTGGAGCCGCTGCCGGAGATCCACGGCGAGTTTTGCCGTTTTCGCTATTCCGGCAAGCCGGTGGCGCTCAACGACCACATCATTAAAATTTACACGCAGGTGCTACCCGAAATGGGGCTGGCCCGCGGTGACGGGCCGGACATGACGGTGTTCAGCTATTCGCTGAGCGGGAAAGAGGAGCTGTATCTGGAGCTGCAGCATCTGGTGCCGGTGGTGCCGTTGCACTGATCCCGTCGGCGGCCGGCCGCCGGTTTTTCTGCTGCACGATCGCCGCCATCACTGCCAGGGCGATCTCCGCCGGGGTTTTGCTGCCCAGCGGCAGGCCGATCGGCGCATGAATGCGTTCCAGCTCCTGCGGCGTGAATTCGGCAATCTGCTGCAAACGCTGGCGCCGCCGCGCGCTGTTTCTGAGCGAGCCCATGGCGCCGATGTAAAACGCCGGGGTGTGGATCGCTTCCATCAGCGTCAGGTCGTCCATGCGCGGATCGTGGGTCAGCGCCACGACGGCGGTATTGGCGTGGCAACCGCCGTCCTCAATGAACTTGGCCGGAAACTGGCGCAGCAGCGTCACGCCCGGTTTCAGCTCGGCGGCGAAGTTATCCAGCGCCTCCGGGCGGCTCTCGCACACCAGCACCTCAAACCCCAGCGCCACGGCGAAGTCGGCGCAGTACAGCGCCACGCTGGACAACCCGGCGATCAGCAGGCGTGGCGCGGCCGCGATGTGCAGGGTGATCTGCTCGAGCCGGCGTTCGACCTGGGTGGCGCTGGTGAAGTGGCTCTGCTCAAGGCTGTGGCAGGCGTGGGGCAGCGTCAGGCGTTTGATCAACGCGTGATGCCCTTCCAGCGCGCCGGCGATGCGTTGCAGATAAGCGACGCTGGCTTCTCCCGCCGGCAGATACTCGATCAGCACGTCCAGCACGCCGCCGCAGGGCAGCGCCACGTTGGGCGTCATGCCGCCTTCGCCATAACGGATCACCTGGCTGGGCGCCTGATACTCCCCGGCGGCTACGCGCCGTAGAAAGTCCTCCTCCACGCACCCGCCCGACAATGAACCGCTGTAGCGGCCGTCTCGGGTCGCGGCCATCAACGCGCCCGGCGACCGCGGCGAAGAGCCGTAGGTACTGAGCACGGTGCATAACCAGACCGGCTGTTGCTGCAGCCAGCTTATCGCCTGGCTGACCACGGTGACATCAAGATGTTGCATAGGTGAGTTTACTCGCTGGCCGGGAGTTGCGATGGAAGATCAATATCCTGCACGACGCCGGGGTACTCAAGCGGCAGCAGGTGTACCGCCGCGCCTTGCAGCAGTTCACGCGCGCCATTATCGCCGCGCAGTTGGCAAAGCGGTTTGCGCAATCGGGCGGAAAAGCCGACCGGGTGACCGGGCTGTTGCGCATAGCAGGGGCGCACGATCGAGTGCTGCCGTAAGGCATCCGCCACCTGTCGGAAAACGTCGGCGCCGACGAACGGCATATCGGCCAGGTGGATCAGCCAGCCCTGCCAGTGCGGCGTGGCCGCAACGCCCGCGGCGATCGAGTCGCCGAGGCCCCCGCTGGCGAGCAGGGTGACCGGCACTTCCTTGGCGGCGCAGGCTGCCAGCACCGGCAGATTATCCGGCCGGGTTACCACCTGTACCGGCAGGCCGGAAGCCAGCGCCTGGCGCAGAGTGTGTTCGAACAGCGATCGCTGCTCGCCCGCCGCATCGGCGAATCCGGCGTTCAATTTGTTGCCCTGGCCGCCGGCCTGGATAAAGCGCTCCCCGCGTCCGGCGGCGGTAATGACAATGCCCGTGGTCATGGTTGAAGTCCGCGTTTGCGCAAATTATTTATTAGCCTACAAACTACCTGTGTTTTGCAAATGTTTTTTTGTTGAAAACAGCCTGTTAATCATCACATAATTTTAGTTATAAGCATATGCTTATGACGTCTACGGCAAGGTCGTCAGCGTTTGCGCAACAACACCGCGAACAAAAACCAATTACAAGAAAGACGTGAAGGACTTATTTATGAGCAATTTCAACCCGTCGCGGCGCCGCTTTATCAAAAGCGCCGTGATTGCGGGGGTGTCTGTGTATCTCGCCCCCCTGTACAGCCGCGCCTACGCCGCGCTGTTCGAGCAAAAAATCCTCCAGTCGCCCAACTGGGATCCGCAGACCAAACGCGTCCGTTTCCGCATCGATGGCCGCGCCAAGGTCATGGGGCAGAAGGTGTTCGCGCGCGATATCCGCGCGGTGGACATGCCGCACTGGCCGCAGAAACAGGCGCACGCCTTCATTCTGCGCGTCACCAAAGCCGACCGGCTGTTCGAAGGGGTCGATCTGTCGCTGTTGGGGGACGACCTGCAGCCGGATCGCCTGGTGACGGCGGAAGATCTGGCGCGCGATGGCCTGGCCTTCCCGGCGTTCTACGGTGACGACATGCTGCTGCCGAGCGGCAAAACCCCGGCCTACCTCGGCCAGGCGGTGGCGATCCTGATCTATCACGACTTCGCCCGATTCCGCTTTGCCAAGGACAAGCTGAAATTCCGTGAAGAGACCATCAAATTCGGCGCGGTCACCGGCCCGCTGGAGCGCGATCCCTGGGGCAGCTTCCGCTATGTGCGGGTGGGGGGCGATCAACCGTTCGACGACGATCGCTTCTCCAGCCTGAAGGACACGCCAATCTTCCCGGTATCGATGAAAAAGCACCTGCCGGTGTGGCCGGAAGGGCGCGAGGGCGGCAAGCTGGATCAGGAAGGCATGCGCTATGCGGGCCAGATCGCCGACGAGATGGCCAACCCGCCGGCCGACTGGCTGGTGATGTCACGCCGCTACACCACGCAGTCGATCGATACCTCGGCGCTGGAGCCGGACAACGCCAACGGCTGGTTCGACGCGCAGACGCAAACCCTGCATCTGGTGGTGCCGACCCAGTCGCCGCAGGAAGTGGCCGACGAGATGCCGCGCATGCTGGCCAAGCGCAACCCGCCGGTGAAACAGCTGATCCTGCACCCGTGCTACACCGTGGGCTACGGCTCGAAAGATCACTACAACTTCCCCTATTACGGCGCAGTGGCGGCGATGTACGGCGACGGCCACCCGGTGCGCCTGGCCAATGATCGCTTCGAACAGTTCCAGACGGCGCTGAAGCGCCACGCGTTCGACATGAACTATCGCATCGCGGTGAATCGCCAGACCGGCGTTATGCAGTCGTTCCTCGGTGACATGACGGCGGACGGCGGCGGCCGCAGCAACTTTACCCCTTCGGTGGTGATGGTCGGCGCGACCGCCGCCCAGTCGATTTACTACTTCCCAAAAAGCGATCTGTCGTCGGTCGGGCTGGCCTCACGCGCCATCGACGCCGGTTCGGCACGCGGTTACGGCACGCTGCAGAGCATGGCCGCCACCGAGATGATGGTGGATGAGCTGGCCGCCGAGCTGAAGATCGACCCGATCGAGTTCCGCCTGCGCAACGTGCTGAAATCCGGCATGAAAAACACCCAAGGGGCGATCCCGGCCGGTGCGATCCGCGCCGATGAAGTGCTGGAGAAGGCGGCGAAGCATGAGATGTGGCTCAAGCGCGCCGAACGCAAGGCCGAGTTTGAGAGCCGCTATCCCGGCAAGCGCTATGGCGTTGGCTTCGGCTGCGTGCAGAAAGACTTCGGCACCGGGGCGGAAACCTCGTTCGCCCGGGTGGAGCTGAGCGAAGACGGGCGCATCACCCTGCATCACAGCGGCGCGGAGATGGGCACCGGCATGTCGACCTCGCAGTCGGTACTGTGCGCGCAGTGGCTGGGCAAACCGGCCGACGAAGCGCACTTCTCGGTCACCGACTGGTCGGTACTGCCGATGGTCACCAGCGGCGATCCTTACCTGATGTCGCAAGAAGAGCAGGACAAGCTGCAAACCAACCCCAACTGGACGCCGAGCTACTGTTCGCCGTCCAGCGCCAGCAACTCGGCCTATTACTTCTCGCACAGCACCCGCGAAGCGGCGCGCCTGATCTTCGATCACGGCCTGTGGCCGGCGGCGATGGCGCTGTGGCAGGCCGGCATCGGCGGCGGCCAGGCGGCGCCGCTGGTGGTGCGGCGCGAAGATGCGCGTTGGGTCGAAGGCGGCCTGACGGCGGCGGGCATGTCGGTGCTGAGCCTCGAGCTGCTGGCCAAGACGGCTTATCAGATGGGCGGCGTCACCGGCGCTGCGGTGCACGTGTTCAACCGCTGGCAGTGGGCGGAGGCCGATTTCACGTTGAACGGCAAAAGCGAGCGCCTGCCGGTCGACGGTATGGCGCTGCGCAACGCCGGCGGCGAATTCAAACCGCTGGCGCGCGGGCAGGTCTATTATCCGCCGACCCAGCGCAACAATGCGGCGGTGACCTACTACAGCGCCGTTGGCACGCTGGCGGAAGTGGCGGTGGATATCGCCACCGGCCAGGTGGAATTGCTGAATCACCACTCGATCATGGAGTGTGGCAACCTGATCGTGCCGGAACTGGTTTCCGGCCAACTGCAGGGCGGGCTGGCGATGGGGATCGGCCATGCGCTGCACGAATATTTACCGCTGTACGAAGACGGCCCGGGCAACGGCACCTGGAACTTCAACCGTTACCACCTGCCGCGCGCTAGTGACGTGGCGGTGTGGAAGCAGAGCGGCGACATCCTGCCGGCGCTGTCGGAAACCGATCCGCCGAAAGGCATGGCGGAGGTGGTGATGATCCCGATCGTGGCCGCGCTGGTCAACGCCATCGCCGACGCCACCGGCCACCGTTTCCGTGATTTGCCCGTTCGTGCAGAAAATATTCGTGAGGTATTACAATGAGCATTAAAACCCAGCCGATTTCCCTGACCATCAACGAAAAGCAGTACGGCCCGATCGAGGTGCCGGAAGGCTTGATGATGATCGATTTCCTGCATGAGTACCTCGATTTGACCGGTTCGCGCCTCGGCTGCGGGCAGGGCATTTGCCACGCCTGCGTGGCGATCGTCGATCACCCGAGCGGCACTAGCGAAGAGGTGCGCACCTGCATCACCGGCGCGCATTTCTTCAACGGCAAGAAAGTGCGTACCGTCGAAGGCCATGCCAAGGTGGACGAGCAGGGCGAGGTGGTTGAACTGTCGCCGATCCAGCAGGCGTTTCTGGAGCACTACAGCTTCCAGTGCGGCTACTGCACGCCGGGCTTCGTCAACGCCGCCACCATTTTCGTGGAAAAGCTCAAGCGTGAGCCGATCGCCCGCGAACAGTTGGAAAACGCCATCGAGCAGGCGCTGGACAGCCACATCTGCCGCTGCACCGGCTACGTGCGCTACTACGAAGCGGTGCGCGACGTGGTGCTGAAAACGCCGGGCCTGCTGAAGGAGACGGCGCAATGAAAAAACGTCTCGCAGTGTTGATTGTGCTGGTGGCGATCGTAGTGATTGCGCTGCTGTGGTGGCGGGAAAACCGCCGTTACGACGGCCCGGTGCAGCAGGTGACCGCCAGCGCCGAACAGATCGCGCGCGGCCGCTATCTGGCGCAGGCCGCCGACTGCGCCGCCTGCCATACCGCCAGCGGCGGGGCGCCGTTGGCCGGCGGCTATCCGCTGGACACGCCGTTCGGCACGATTTACGGCAGCAACCTGACGCCATCGGGCGACCACGGCATCGGGCGCTGGAGCAAGGACGACTTCTTCCTGGCGCTGACGCAGGGCGTGGCGCCGGGCGGACGGCACCTGTACCCGGCGATGCCTTACACCTCGTACAAGGGCATGTCGCGTCAGGACGCCGATGACATCTACGCTTACCTGATGACGCGCCCGGCGGTGGACGTGGCCATTCCGGCCAACGAGATGCCGTTCCCGTTCAACCAGCGCATGGCGCTGATCGGCTGGAACCTGCTGTTCCGCAGCCAGGATCCGCTGCCGGCCAGCTCGCAGGGCAGCTCGTCGCAATGGCAGCGCGGCCGCTATCTGGCCGACGTGCTGGGCCACTGTGGCGAATGCCACACGCCGCGCGGCGCGCTGGGGCAGATGGATCTCGGCAAGCCGATGCAGGGCGGCGATCTCGGCCGCTTCATGGCGCCGGACATTACGCCGCACGGCCTGGCGCAGCGCGGCTGGACACCGCAGGACGTCAGCCGCTTCCTTGGCACCGGCCTCGCGCCGCAGGGTTCGGCCTTCAGTGAGATGCATATGGTGGTGGATCTCAGCACCCGTCATTTGACGCCAGAAGACCATCAGGCGCTGGCGCTGTATCTGATGGGCGAGCAGCCGCCAGCGGCGGTGCCGGTGAAAATGGGGCAGGGCAGCGATGCCGGGCGCATGACCTATCTGGATCAGTGCGCCGGCTGTCATGCGCGCGAAGGCGAAGGCAAACCGCACGTCGCACCGGCGATGCGCGATAACGCCACGCTGCGCCAGGCGGACGGCAAGAACCTGATCGTGTCGGTGCTGGACGGCCTGCCGGCCCAGCAGTTCCCGAACGGTGAAAGCATGCAGAGCATGCCGGGCTTCGGCGAGCGTCTGAGCGATGCCGACGTGGCGGAACTGGTAAATTACCTGCGGGTGACCTGGGGCGGTTTGCCGGCGGACGTCACCGCCGAGCAGGTGAAAGCGCTGCGCAAGTAAGCGGCGTTCAGACGAAAAAAATGGCCCGCATCTGCGGGCCATTTTATTGCGCGGTCACGGGATTCAACGGCTGGTGACGCCGTCGACGCGTTGGCTGCGCTGTTTGATGGCGTAACCGACGGCCAGGATCGCCACCCATACCGGGATCAGCAGCACCGAGATTTGAATGCCCGGCGTCAGGTACATGATCACCAGGATGCCGGCCATGAACAGCAGGCACAGGTAGTTGCTGAACGGGTACCAGAACGCTTTGAACTTCGGCACCACGCCTTCGCGGTTTTTGGCGGCGCGGAACTTCAGGTGCGCCAGGCTGATCATCGCCCAGTTGATCACCAGCGCCGACACCACCAACGCCATCAGCAGTTCGAAGGCACGGCCCGGGATCAGGTAGTTAATCAGCACGCACAGCGCGGTGGCGAGGGCGGAGATGCCGATGGCCACCACCGGCACGCCGCGGCCGTCGACCTTCAGCAGGCTTTTCGGGCCGTTGCCCTGCTGCGCCAGACCGTACAGCATGCGGCTGTTGCAGTAGACGCAGCTGTTGTACACCGACAGCGCGGCGGTGAGCACCACGACGTTCAGCACGGTCGCCACCAGGTTGCTGTTCAGCGCGTGGAAGATCAGCACGAACGGGCTGCCGCCTTCGACCACTTTGCCCCACGGGTACAGCGACAGCAGAATGGCCAGCGAACCGATATAGAAGATCAGGATGCGGTAGATCACCTGATTGGTGGCTTTCGGAATGCTCTTTTGCGGGTTGTCGGCTTCGGCGGCGGTGATGCCAACCAGTTCGAGGCCGCCGAAGGAGAACATGATCACCGCCATCGCCATCACCAGGCCCATGACGCCGTTCGGGAAGAACCCGCCCTGCGCCCACAGGTTGGTGACGGTGGCTTCCGGGCCGCCCATGCCGCTGAACAGCAGGTAGGCGCCGAACACGATCATGCCGATAATCGCCACCACCTTGATGATGGCGAACCAGAACTCCATCTCGCCGTAAACTTTAACGTTGGCGAGGTTGATGGCGTTGATCGCCAGGAAGAATACCGCGGCGGAGACCCAGGTCGGGATCTCCGGCCACCAGTACTGCACGTAGATGCCGACCGCGGTCAGCTCCGCCATCGCCACCAGGACATACAGCACCCAGTAGTTCCAGCCGGAGGCGAAGCCGGCGAAGTTGCCCCAGTATTTGTAGGCGAAGTGGCTGAAGGAACCGGCGACCGGCTCTTCCACCACCATTTCCCCCAGCTGGCGCATGATCAGAAACGCGATGAAGCCGCCGATGGCGTAGCCGAGAAGCACTGACGGGCCGGCCATTTTTATTGTTTGAGCGATACCGAGAAATAACCCGGTACCGATTGCGCCACCTAAGGCGATGAGCTGAATATGGCGGTTTTTCAGGCCGCGTTTCAGCTGGTCACCCTGCTGTTGACCATCCATCAATCTAACCCTCTGTCGTTGTGAATGCCCATCTGCCTGTAAAGCAGTGGTTACGATGTGTGTTTTGTTTTATTTACGGCGTTATAGCTATTAATTCCACGGCGCCGCTACCGTTTGGCAGAGAATAATGTTATGCGCGTCGGTTTGCACCTGCTTTGTCGTGTGAGTGATTAAGATTGCAGCAGTTTAGGAAACAAAATGCGGGTTGTGTGACGGCGGGGGGGATTCAGTGCATGAAATAAGCAACAAATCACATAATGCGCAAAAATAACGTAGATCTGAACGGTGGGGTGCGTTCAAATAATGAACGAACCGCCGTTGCGCTGCTCGCCAAATAGCCATTCATTAAAGCGTCATAACCATGCAATAAAACTCGGGCAAAAAGTTTGCACTCTGCCTTGCGTAAGGTTTGGTAAAAGTTAAATCCCCAACCCATCGCGTAAATGGTAATACCATCACGGCGTTACCGGTTTGCAGCGGGGTTTTCAGCGGGGTGTTAAAATGTGCGGGTAACCTGATTTCGATCAAGGCCCGTATGGACAGGAGGTGAATACTTTGTTACTTTACCGTCACGTTTTTGAAATTGGTATTACCAATTGACTCCGCGCCATTCGCAGAGAAGAATTCACTCATGGCCTACAGCAAAATCCGCCAACCCAAGTTGTCAGATGTTATCGAGCAACAGCTCGAATACCTGATCCTCGAGGGGACACTGCGCCCAGGCGAAAAACTGCCTCCGGAGCGCGAGCTGGCGAAACAATTTGATGTCTCCCGTCCTTCTCTGAGAGAGGCCATTCAGCGCCTTGAAGCGAAAGGGCTGCTCCTGCGCCGTCAGGGCGGCGGCACCTTCGTGCAAACTAATCTGTGGCAGAGCTTCAGCGATCCGCTGGCCGAGCTGTTGGCCGACCATCCCGAATCACAGTTCGATCTGCTGGAAACCCGTCACGCGCTGGAAGGCATTGCCGCCTATTACGCGGCGCTGCGCGGCACCGATGAAGATCTGGCGCGCATCCGCGATTGCCACATCGTGATTCAACAGGCTCAAGACAGCGGCGATCTCGACGCCGAGGCCGATGCGGTCATGCAGTATCAAATCGCCGTGACTGAAGCCGCTCACAACGTTGTGTTACTTCACCTGCTACGCTGCATGGGGCCGATGCTGGAACAGAACGTGCGTCAGAACTTTGAATTGCTCTACTCGCGCCGTGAGATGTTGGCAAAAGTGAGCAGCCACCGCGCCGGAATTTTTGAGGCGATTGTGGCACGCGAGCCGGAAAAGGCCCGTGAAGCCTCGCATCGCCACTTGGCGTTTATCGAGGAAATCTTGCTGGATCTCAGCCGGGAGCATACTCGGCGCGAGAGATCGCTACGGCGTCTCCAGCAACGCAAGGATTAAGAGCTGTCCTCTTCAGGGTACACCAGCCTGCGGGGGTTAAGTTCGAGGTACTTAGTTAAGTACTTAAGCGGCAACTAAACTGATGGGCCTGTCTTCGTGTGTTTTTGCACAGAGCACAGGAAGACAGGCTCCAAACAAACCATTAGACAGATAAGGAATACCACCATGTCAGAACGTTTAAACAATGACGTGGATCCGATCGAAACCCGCGACTGGCTGCAGGCGATCGAATCGGTCATCCGTGAAGAGGGTGTTGAGCGAGCTCAGTTTCTGATTGATCAGGTATTGGGAGAAGCCCGCAAAGGCGGCGTTAACGTTGCGGCCGGTGCTGCAGCGCACAACTACGTCAACACCATCGCGGTAGAAGACGAACCGGCCTACCCAGGCAACCTGGATCTGGAACGCCGCATTCGCTCTGCGATCCGTTGGAACGCGATCATGACCGTTCTGCGCGCATCCAAAAAAGACCTGGAGCTGGGCGGCCACATGGCTTCCTTCCAGTCTTCCGCGACCTTCTATGAAGTCTGCTTTAACCACTTCTTCCGCGCACGCAACGAGAAAGACGGCGGCGACCTGGTGTACTTCCAGGGCCACATCTCTCCGGGCGTTTACGCGCGTGCCTTCCTTGAAGGCCGCCTGACCGAAGAACAGATGAACAACTTCCGTCAGGAAGTGCACGGCAACGGCCTGTCCTCTTACCCGCATCCTAAGCTGATGCCGGAATTCTGGCAGTTCCCGACCGTATCCATGGGCCTGGGCCCAATCAGCGCCATCTATCAGGCGAAGTTCCTGAAATACCTGGAACACCGCGGCCTGAAAGACACCTCTGAGCAGACCGTTTACGCCTTCCTGGGCGACGGTGAGATGGATGAGCCGGAATCCAAAGGCGCCATCACCATCGCGACTCGCGAGAAGCTGGACAACCTGGTGTTCGTCATCAACTGCAACCTGCAGCGCCTGGACGGCCCGGTCACCGGTAACGGCAAGATCATCAACGAACTGGAAGGCATCTTCTCCGGCGCAGGCTGGCAGGTGCTGAAAGTGATCTGGGGCGGCCGTTGGGACGAGCTGCTGCGCAAAGACACCAGCGGTAAACTGGTTCAGCTGATGAACGAGACCCTGGACGGCGACTACCAGACCTTCAAATCCAAAGACGGCGCTTACGTGCGCGAGCACTTCTTCGGCCGTTACCCGGAAACCGCGGCGCTGGTCAAAGACATGACCGACGACGAAATCTGGGCGCTGAACCGTGGTGGTCACGATCCGAAGAAAATCTTCGCTGCACTGAAAAAAGCGCAGGACACCAAAGGCAAACCGACCGTTATCCTGGCCCACACCATCAAAGGTTACGGCATGGGTGAAACCGCGGAAGGTAAAAACATCGCTCACCAGGTGAAGAAAATGAACATGGAAGGGGTTCACCACTTCCGCGATCGTTTCAATGTGCCGGTTGCCGATGCTGACATCGAAAAACTGCCGTACATCACCTTCGAGAAAGAGTCCGAAGAATACAAATACCTGCACGAACGTCGCCAGGCGCTGAAAGGCTACGTGCCAACCCGTCTGCCGGAGTTCACCCAGAAGCTGGAAATGCCGGCGCTGGAAGATTTCAGCTCGCTGCTGGAAGAGCAGAACAAAGAGATCTCCACCACTATCGCCTTCGTGCGTGCCCTGAACGTGATGCTGAAGAACAAGTCGATCAAAGATCGCCTGGTGCCAATCATCGCCGACGAAGCGCGTACTTTCGGTATGGAAGGTCTGTTCCGTCAGATCGGTATCTACAGCCCGAACGGCCAGCAGTACACCCCGCAGGACCGTGAGCAGGTTGCTTACTACAAAGAAGACGAGAAAGGTCAAATCCTGCAGGAAGGCATCAACGAACTGGGCGCAGCCTCTTCCTGGCTGGCCGCAGCGACTTCCTACAGCACCAACGATCTGCCGATGATTCCGTTCTACATCTACTACTCGATGTTCGGTTTCCAACGTATCGGCGACCTGTGCTGGGCAGCGGGCGACCAACAGGCGCGTGGCTTCCTGATCGGCGGGACCTCGGGCCGTACTACCCTGAACGGCGAAGGTCTGCAGCACGAAGATGGCCACAGCCACATTCAGTCTCTGACCATCCCTAACTGCATCTCTTACGATCCGGCTTACGCGTACGAAGTGGCGGTGATCATGCACGACGGTCTGGTGCGCATGTATGGCGACAACCCAGAAAACGTGTACTACTACCTGACCACGCTGAACGAAAACTACCACATGCCTGCGATGCCGCAGGGTGCGGAAGAAGGTATCCGCAAGGGTATCTACAAGCTGGAAACGCTGGAAGGCAGCAAAGGCAAGGTACAGCTGCTGGGCTCCGGCGCTATCCTGCGCCACGTGCGCGAAGCTGCGCAGATCCTGGCGAAGGACTACGGCGTGGGTTCCGACACCTACAGCGTGACCTCGTTCACCGAACTGGCGCGTGACGGCCAGGATTGCGAGCGTTGGAACATGCTGCACCCAACCGAAACGCCACGCGTGCCTTACATCGCTCAGGTGATGAGCGACGCGCCAGCGGTAGCGTCTACCGACTACATGAAACTGTTCGCTGAACAGGTTCGTACTTATGTGCCGGCCAGCGATTATCGCGTACTGGGCACCGACGGCTTCGGTCGTTCGGACAGCCGCGAAAACCTGCGTCACCACTTCGAAGTCGATGCATCTTACGTGGTGGTTGCTGCTCTGGGTGAACTGGCTAAACGCGGTGAGATCGAAGCTTCTGTGGTTGCTGATGCAATCAAGAAATTCGACATCAACCCGGAAAAAGTTAACCCGCGTCTGGCCTAAGAGGTACTGAATAATGTCTATCGAAATCAACGTACCGGACATCGGTGCAGATGAAGTCGAAATCACCGAGATTCTGGTGAAGGTCGGCGATAAAGTTGAAGCGGAACAATCGCTGATCACCGTGGAAGGCGACAAGGCCTCCATGGAAGTGCCCTCCCCGCAGGCGGGCGTGGTGAAAGAGATTAAAGTGGCGGTCGGCGATAAAACCGAAACCGGCAAACTGATCATGATCTTCGAAGCGGCAGGCGCAGCGGAAGCTGCACCGGCGGCGAAAGCGGAAGAAAAACCGGCGGCAGCAGCAGCTGCCCCGGCTGCCGCTGCGGCCAAAGACGTTGCTGTGCCGGACATCGGCGCCGACGAAGTCGAAGTGACCGAGATCCTGGTGAAAGTGGGCGACAAGGTGGAAGCCGAGCAGTCCCTGATCACTGTGGAAGGCGACAAGGCTTCCATGGAAGTCCCTGCGCCGTTCGCGGGCACCGTGAAAGAGATCAAGATCGCGACCGGCGACAAAGTGAAAACCGGTTCCCTGATCATGGTGTTCGAAGTGGCTGGCGCCGCTTCCGCTGCCGCCCCGGCTGCGGCTGAAGCTCCTGCCGCCGCTGCAGCGCCTGCGGCCTCTGCGGCCAAAGACGTCGCCGTGCCGGATATCGGCGGTGACGAAGTCGAAGTGACCGAGGTGATGGTTAAGGTGGGCGACAAGGTTGCCGCCGAGCAGTCTCTGATCACCGTGGAAGGCGACAAGGCCTCCATGGAAGTGCCAGCGCCGTTCGCGGGTACCGTGAAAGAGATCAAGATCGCGACCGGCGACAAAGTGAAAACCGGCTCCCTGATCATGGTGTTCGAAGTGGAAGGCGCTGCGCCTGCCGCTGCCGCCGCTCCAGCCGCTAAAGCGGACGCTGCGCCGGCGCCGGCCGCCGCTAAAGCCGCCGCTCCGGCTGCGAAAGCTGACGACAAAGGCGAGTTCGCCGAGAACGCGGCATACGTGCACGCGACCCCGGTCATTCGTCGTCTGGCGCGTGAATTCGGCGTTAACCTGGCGAAAGTGAAAGGTACCGGTCGTAAAGGCCGCATCCTGCGCGAAGACGTTCAGACTTACGTGAAAGACGCGGTGAAACGCGCTGAAGCAGCTCCGGCTGCTGCTGGCGGCGGTCTGCCAGGCATGTTGCCATGGCCGAAAGTGGACTTCAGCAAGTTCGGCGAGATCGAAGAAGTCGAAATGGGCCGCATCCAGAAGATCTCTGGCGCGAACCTGAGCCGCAACTGGGTGATGATCCCGCACGTGACTCACTTCGACAAAACCGACATCACCGATCTGGAAGCGTTCCGCAAGCAACAGAACGAAGAAGCGGCCAAGCGCAAGCTGGACGTGAAGTTCACGCCTGTCGTGTTCATCATGAAAGCCGTTGCTGCCGCTCTGGAGCAGATGCCGCGCTTCAACAGCTCGCTGTCCGAAGATGGCCAGAAGCTGACGCTGAAGAAATACATCAACATCGGCGTGGCGGTAGATACCCCGAACGGCCTGGTGGTTCCGGTGTTCAAGGACGTGAACAAGAAGAGCATCACCGAGCTGTCTCGCGAACTGATGGCCATCTCCAAGAAAGCGCGCGACGGCAAGCTGACCGCGGGCGAGATGCAGGGCGGCTGCTTCACCATCTCCAGCCTGGGTGGCATCGGGACGACTCACTTCGCGCCGATCGTCAACGCGCCGGAAGTGGCTATCCTGGGCGTCTCCAAGTCTGCGATGGAGCCGGTCTGGAACGGTAAAGAGTTCATGCCGCGCCTGATGATGCCGATGTCGCTGTCCTTCGACCACCGCGTTATCGACGGTGCCGATGGTGCGCGCTTCATCACCATCATCAACAACATGTTGTCCGACATTCGCCGTCTGGTGATGTAATGCAAAAGGGGCGCAGCATGCTGCGCCCCTGATGATTCTGTAGCAGTTTTGTCGGATTTTGCACAACTCGACAAAATTGTTGAGACACGGGTCACTCGAACACGCTTTGCAGATTATTAACAATTCTGTAAACTGCTCGCGGTGTAAGCGTCCCGGTGGATGAAGGGCGTTATGAGATCGATTAGCAATAAAAATGACGTCTGACCCGCCGGACAATCAATTAAGAGGTCATGATGAGTACTGAAATTAAAACTCAGGTCGTGGTACTTGGGGCGGGCCCGGCAGGTTACTCTGCAGCCTTTCGTTGCGCTGACTTAGGTCTTGAAACCGTTCTGGTTGAACGTTATTCCACTCTGGGCGGGGTTTGCCTGAACGTGGGATGTATCCCTTCCAAAGCACTGCTGCACGTTGCCAAAGTGATCGAAGAAGCCAAAGCGCTGGCCGAACACGGCATCGTTTTCGGCGAGCCGAAAACCGACATCGACAAAGTGCGCGTCTGGAAAGAAAAAGTCATCACTCAGCTGACCGGCGGTCTGGCTGGCATGGCGAAAGGCCGTAAAGTGAAAGTGGTCAACGGCTTGGGCAAGTTCACCGGCGCTAACACCCTGGTTGTGGAAGGCGAAAACGGCCCAACCACCATCAACTTCGACAACGCCATCATCGCTGCAGGTTCTCGTCCGATCCAACTGCCATTCATTCCTCATGAAGATCCACGCGTGTGGGATTCCACCGATGCGCTGGAGCTGAAAACCGTCCCAGAGCGTCTGCTGGTTATGGGCGGCGGCATCATCGGCCTGGAAATGGGCACCGTATACCATGCACTGGGTTCACAGATCGACGTCGTTGAAATGTTCGATCAGGTTATCCCGGCGGCAGATAAAGACGTGGTGAAAGTCTTCACCAAGCGTATCAGCAAGCAGTTCAACCTGATGCTGGAAACCAAAGTGACCGCGGTAGAAGCCAAAGAAGACGGCATCTACGTCACGATGGAAGGTAAAAAAGCGCCAGCAGAACCACAGCGTTACGACGCGGTGCTGGTGGCGATCGGCCGCGTGCCGAACGGCAAACTGCTGGATGCTGGCAAAGCCGGTGTTGAAGTTGACGAGCGTGGCTTCATCAACGTCGACAAACAGCTGCGTACCAACGTGCCGCACATCTTCGCTATCGGCGACATCGTCGGTCAGCCGATGCTGGCGCACAAAGGCGTGCACGAAGGCCACGTTGCCGCAGAAGTTATCGCCGGCATGAAGCACTACTTCGATCCGAAAGTGATCCCATCCATCGCTTACACCGAGCCGGAAGTGGCATGGGTGGGTCTGACCGAGAAAGAAGCGAAAGAGAAAGGCATCAGCTACGAAACCTCCACCTTCCCGTGGGCGGCTTCCGGCCGTGCGATCGCTTCCGACTGTGCAGACGGCATGACCAAACTGATCTTCGACAAAGAAACTCACCGCATCATCGGTGGCGCGATTGTCGGCACCAACGGCGGTGAACTGCTGGGTGAAATCGGTCTGGCTATCGAGATGGGCTGCGACGCGGAAGACATCGCGCTGACCATCCACGCTCACCCGACCCTGCACGAATCCGTGGGCCTGGCGGCGGAAATCTACGAAGGCAGCATCACCGACCTGCCTAACCCGAAAGCCAAGAAGAAGTAATTCTGCTGGTTTGACCGGTAAACAAGCGGCTCCTGAGAAGGGGCCGTTTTTTTTTTTGCTCAGATGCACCAAGCGGTATTTTTGTGGCCGCTGCGCCAAATTCCGATCCTTATGCTTATATCCATTTTAATTATGTGGATATAATGCTCTGCTAGTCCGGCAGCCGATTACGCTGCGCTCAACGATTCAGCAAAGATTTAATGTTGCTTTTATGTGAACGAATTAACAACCGTTTCAAATCCTGATATGCTGGCTGAGCGGAACCGGGCACTGTACCTTACAGTCCAGGACATCGACAGCAGTGCCCCGTCAGGATAGATGGCATCAATATCGCCGTGCGCTCTACCCATCAGTCTTTCATGCTGTAACGCTGTTTGACCGTGCTTGTTTGCCCCAATCACCGTTTCGGGGCCTTTACGGGCCGATCGCCTAGCCACAGAGTGAAACCCCAAGGGTATAAACCCGGTTTGCATATACGCCAGGCACAATAAATGACAATGAGAGCGAGGAGAACGTCGTGCTAGAAGAATACCGTAAGCACGTAGCCGAGCGTGCTGCTGAGGGCATCGCCCCTAAGCCGCTAGACGCCACCCAAATGGCCGCGCTGGTCGAACTACTGAAGAATCCGCCAAAAGGCGAAGAAGAATTCCTGTTAGACCTGCTGATTAACCGTGTTCCACCTGGCGTCGACGAAGCCGCCTACGTTAAAGCAGGTTTCCTGGCGGCCATCGCCAAAGGCGAAGCGACATCCCCCCTGGTTACCCCCGAGAAAGCCATTGAACTGTTAGGCACCATGCAGGGCGGTTATAACATTCATCCGCTGATCGATGCCCTGGACAACGAAAAGCTGGCGCCTATCGCCGCCAAAGCGCTGTCCCACACGCTGCTGATGTTCGACAACTTCTACGACGTGGAAGATAAGGCCAAGGCCGGTAACCCGCACGCCAAGCAGATCATGCAGTCCTGGGCCGATGCCGAATGGTACCTGTCGCGCCCTGAGCTGGCGGAAAAGATCACCGTCACCGTGTTCAAAGTCACCGGCGAAACCAACACCGATGACCTTTCTCCGGCGCCGGACGCCTGGTCGCGCCCGGACATCCCGCTGCACGCGCTGGCGATGTTGAAAAACGAACGTGAAGGCATCGTGCCGGATCAGCCGGGCAGCGTTGGCCCGATCAAACAGATCGAGCTGCTGAACAAGAAAGGCTTCCCGCTGGCCTACGTCGGCGACGTGGTCGGCACCGGTTCCTCCCGTAAATCCGCCACCAACTCGGTGCTGTGGTTCATGGGTGATGACATCCCGCACGTGCCGAACAAGCGCGGCGGCGGCGTGGTGCTGGGCGGCAAGATTGCACCTATCTTCTTCAACACCATGGAAGATGCTGGCGCATTGCCGATCGAAGTGGACGTGTCCGAGCTGAACATGGGCGACGTGATCGACGTTTACCCGTACAAAGGTGAAGTACGCAACCACGAGACCGGTGCGCTGATCGCCAACTTCGAGCTGAAAACCGACGTGCTGCTGGATGAAGTGCGCGCCGGCGGCCGTATCCCGCTGATCATCGGCCGCGGCCTGACCACCAAGGCGCGCGAAGCGCTGGGCCTGCCGCACAGCGACGTGTTCCGTATCGCCAAACCGGTTGCCGCGAGCAGCAAAGGCTTCTCGCTGGCGCAGAAAATGGTCGGCCGCGCCTGCGGCGTCGCCGGCATTCGCCCTGGCGAATACTGCGAACCGAAGATGACCTCCGTCGGTTCTCAGGACACCACCGGCCCGATGACCCGCGATGAACTGAAAGACCTGGCCTGCCTCGGCTTCTCCGCCGATCTGGTCATGCAGTCGTTCTGCCACACCGCCGCGTACCCGAAACCGGTCGACGTGACCACGCACCACACGCTGCCTGACTTCATCATGAACCGCGGCGGCGTCTCGCTGCGTCCGGGCGACGGCGTGATCCACTCTTGGCTGAACCGTATGCTGCTGCCTGACACCGTCGGCACCGGCGGCGATTCCCACACCCGCTTCCCGATCGGCATCTCCTTCCCGGCCGGTTCCGGCCTGGTGGCGTTTGCCGCCGCGACCGGCGTGATGCCGCTGGATATGCCTGAGTCGGTGCTGGTGCGCTTCAAAGGCAAAATGCAGCCGGGCATCACCCTGCGCGATTTGGTGCACGCCATCCCTTACTACGCGATCCAGCAAGGGCTGCTGACCGTCGAAAAGAAGGGCAAGAAAAACATCTTCTCCGGCCGCATTCTGGAGATCGAAGGCCTGCCGGACCTGAAGGTCGAGCAGGCGTTTGAGCTGACCGATGCGTCCGCCGAACGTTCCGCCGCCGGTTGTACCATCAAGCTGGACAAGGCGCCGATCGAAGAGTATCTGAACTCCAACATCGTGCTGCTGAAGTGGATGATCTCCGAAGGCTACGGCGATCGCCGTACGCTGGAGCGCCGTATTCAGGGCATGGAAAAATGGCTGGCGGATCCGCAACTGCTGGAAGGCGATGCGGATGCGGAATACGCAGCGGTGATCGACATCGATCTGAACGAGATCAAAGAGCCGATCCTGTGCGCGCCGAACGATCCTGACGATGCACGCCTGCTGTCCGACGTGGCCAACAGCAAAATCGATGAAGTGTTCATCGGTTCTTGCATGACCAACATCGGCCACTTCCGCGCGGCCGGCAAGCTGCTGGATCAGCACAAGGGCCAGCTGCCGACCCGTCTGTGGGTGGCGCCGCCAACCAAGATGGATGCGGCTCAGCTGACCGAAGAAGGCTACTACAGCGTCTTCGGCAAGAGCGGTGCGCGTATCGAGATCCCGGGCTGCTCGCTGTGCATGGGCAACCAGGCGCGCGTGGCGGACGGCGCGACGGTGGTCTCCACCTCGACCCGTAACTTCCCGAACCGTCTGGGCACCGGTGCCAACGTCTATCTGGCGTCTGCCGAACTGGCCGCGGTAGCGTCCCTGTTGGGTCGCCTGCCGACGCCGGACGAGTACCAGACCTATATGGCGCAGGTCGACAAGACGGCGGCGGATACCTACCGCTACCTGAACTTTGACCAGCTGGGGCAGTACACCGAAAAAGCCGACGGCGTGATCTTCCAAACCGCCGTGTAAGCCGCTATATTGCGCAACTGTTTAACGGGAGGCCTTGGCCTCCCGTTTTATTTTGCTCAGTTGCCAACTTTGCGAGCGCTCACTGAGTTAGTCCGCCATTTATGTTTACACTAAGAAAAAGGGCTCAGGAGGGCATGCTATGGATTACGAATTTCTGCGTGACGTCACCGGTCAGGTGATCGTCAGATTTTCGATGGGGCATGAAGCGATTGGCCACTGGATCAACGAAGAAGTTAAAGGCGATTTCAACCTGCTGGACCGGATTGAAGCCGGTGCGGCCGAGGTCAAAGGCAGCGAGCGTCAATGGCAGCTGGAAGGCCATGAATATACGCTGCTGATGGATGGTGAAGAAGTGATGATCCGCGCCAATCAGCTGGAGTTTGAGGGCGATGAAATGGAAGAGGGGATGAACTACTACGACGAAGAAAGCCTCTCATTCTGCGGCGTTGAGGACTTCCTGCTGGTGTTGAAGGCCTATCGTTCTTTCATGCTGAAGTACTAAGCATCAGGGCGCGGCGTGCCGCGCCCTTTCCATCACAGATGCGGAATATTGCGGCCGTAATAGATTTCCTGCATCTCTTTCCATAACAGATCGGTGATCTGCTTGCGTTCGGCTGCGCTCAACGCCTCCGGCTCCGCGTTAAACAGGTAGTGCTTCAGATCGAAATCTTTCAGCAACATCTTGGTATGGAAGATATTTTCCTGGTAAACGTTCACGTCCATCATGTGGTACAGCGCCTTGATGTCTTCCGACATAAAGTTCTGGATCGAATTGATCTCGTGATCGATGTAATGTTTCACGCCGTTCACGTCGCGGGTAAAACCGCGCACGCGATAGTCCATGGTGACGATGTCGGATTCCAGCTGGTGAATTAAGTAGTTCAGCGCCTTGAGGGGCGAAATGACGCCGCAGGTCGAGACCTCGATATCGGCGCGAAAGGTGCATAGCCCGCCTTCCGGATGGCTTTCCGGGTAGGTATGTACGCAGATATGGCTTTTGTCCAGGTGCGCGACGACCGTATTCGGCAACGGGCCTGGGTGTTCCGACGTATCGACGTCTTTCGGATCGATGGGCTCTTCGCTGACCAGGATGGTGACGCTGGCGCCCTGCGGCTCGTAGTCCTGACGCGCGATGTTCAGAATATTGGCGCCGATGATCGAGCAGGTCTCGCTCAGGATCTCGGTCAGCCGGTTGGCGTTATATTGTTCGTCTATGTAGGCGATATAGCCGTCGCGATCGTCCGCGGTTTTGGCATAACAAATATCGTAAATACAAAAACTCAGGCTCTTGGTCAGGTTGTTGAAGCCGTGCAGTTTTAGCTTATGCAATTTAGGCCACCTCCTTTATCTTCTCGCTTAACGTGTTACGTTCAGGGCATTGAGCAAATATTGCGGCAGGGCAAAGCTGCCGACGTGAATTGCCGGGTTGTAATAACGGCAGTGTAGGCCGCTTTGGTTAAAGCGTTGTTGCAGAGTCGGCAGATCGATCTGGCGCAGTGCCGGGTTCTGGCTCGCCCAGGCAAAGGTCATGATGCCGCCGTAATAGGTCGGGATCGCTGCCTGATAGAAGCTGACGTCGGTAAAGTAGCGGTTCAGTTTGGCGTGGCTGTTGACCGCCTCATCCTGTTGCAGGAAGCAGACGCCGTTCTGCGCAACGAAAATGCCGCCCTCATTCAGGCAGCGGGCGCAGCCTTCATAAAACGCCGAGGTGAACAGGCTTTCGCCGGGGCCGATCGGATCGGTGCAGTCGGAGATGATCACATCGAACGTTTCGTCGGTTTGATTCACGAAGTTGACGCCGTCGTCGATCACCAACTTGAAGCGCGGATCGTCATAGGCGCCGGCGCTGTGGTTGGGCAGGTATTGGCGGCAGAACTCGACGACACCGGCGTCGATCTCGACCATGGTGATCTGCTCCACGCCAGGATGCCGGCTGACTTCGCGCAGCATGCCGCCGTCGCCGCCGCCGATGATCAGCACTTTCTTCGCCTGGCCATGCGCCAGCAGCGGCACGTGGGTCAGCATTTCGTGATAGATGAACTCGTCACGCTCGGTGGTTTGCACCACGCCGTCGAGCGCCATCACGCGCCCCAGGACCGGGTTCTCGAAGATCACCAGATCCTGATGATCGGTCTTCTCGCGGTACAGCACCTTCTCTACCGAGAAATACTGGCCGAAGCCCGTATGCAGCGTTTCGTACCAAATTTCTTTCTGGGTCATGTGCGGGAAACTCCGTAATAACAGCCATGAAAAATCGGCGCAACATCATAGCTAACTCTGTCTGGCGATGCACGGTTGAATTTCAGACAGAGAGAGCGAAAGGCGGGTGGGGGAGAGGGGCGGAATTAGTTGGCGTAGGCCAGCAGGCTCAAAGAGTCGCGCGCCAGCGATTTGCACTTCTTAGGCGTTGGAATGGCGATGCCGCTGAGATCGCGATAGCTGTCTTCGCCCAGCGCCTTCATGTTAAAGCTGTTGTAGTTGCTCAAATCCCAGCGGTTTTGTTGCGCGAAATAGACAATGGCGCGTTTGATTTGCGCATTTGGCAAATCGTTGTAGCCGCAATCATTTTTCAAATAAATAAATACCGCCGTCAGATCGGCCAGATCTTCCGCCTCGGATTCATTCAGCGCCAGACTGGCGTTGGAGAAGCCCAGCATCGCCAGCAACAGCATCGATAACGTTGTTTTTTTCATCATGAAATAGGCCTGTTTGTCGTCTGCTGACGTTACCACACTTGCCTGTAAAGGCACCAAATTTTATTGCTGCCGGGCCGGCGTCGCGCGTGCCGGTCATACTCTCTTGATTGTGAGGCATAGCTTAAAATACCGCCAGGAAAGGCTTGACCTTCCGCCTGGGGGAAGGTTTAGGCTGACGGCATTGAGTTATGTCACTGAGAAAAGGGAGTCAGCGATGTTACGCCGTGATTTTATTAAATTAACCGCTGCGCTGGGCGCGGCGAGCGCATTGCCGTTATGGAGCCGGGCCGCCTGGGCGGCCGATCGGCCGGCCTTGCCGGTACCGCCGCTGTTGATGCCGGACGCGCAGGGAAAGATTGCGCTGGCGCTGCAGGCGGGTGAAACCCGCTGGTTGCCCGGTGCCGCCACCAAAACCTGGGGATTCAACGGCGCGCTGCTCGGGCCGGCGGTGAAGCTGCAGCGTGGCCAGCCGGTGACGGTCGATATCAAAAACAGCCTGGCGGAGGCCAGTACCGTCCACTGGCACGGGCTGGAAATTCCCGGCGACGTCGATGGCGGCCCGCAGGCGCTGATCCACCCCGGCGCGACGCGCACGGTGAATTTCACCGTCGAACAACCGGCCGCTACCTGCTGGTTCCACCCGCACACGCACGGTAAAACCGGCAGCCAGGTGATGATGGGGCTGGCGGGGTTGGTGCTGCTGGAAGACGATGAAAGCGCCAAACTGCCGCTGCCGAAAACCTGGGGGCAGGATGATATTCCGGTGATCCTGCAGGATAAGCGGCTGGGCAAAGACGCGCAGATCGAATACCGCCTGGACGTGATGAGCGCGGCGGTGGGCTGGTTTGGCGATCGCATGTTCACCAACGGCGCGCAGTATCCGCAACATCTGGCGCCGCGCGGCTGGCTGCGTCTGCGTTTTCTCAACGGTTGCAACGCCCGCTCGTTGAATCTGGCGGCCAGTGACAACCGTCCGCTGTATGTTATCGCCAGCGACGGCGGTTTCCTGGCTGAGCCGGTGAAGCTGACCGAGCTGCCGATGCTGATGGGCGAACGCTTTGAAGTGCTGGTGGATGCCTCCGACGGGAAAGCGTTCGATATCGTGACGCTGCCGGTGAAACAGATGGGCATGACGCTGGCTCCGTTCGATCAGCCGCTGCCGGTGTTGCGCATTCAGCCGTCGTTGGCACAGGGTATCAAAACCATGCCGGACAGCCTGGTGAAGCTGCCGACATTGCCTGCCACCACTGGTATCCAGGAGCGTTGGCTGCAGCTGATGATGGATCCGCAGCTGGATATGCTCGGCATGCAGGCGCTGATGGATCGTTATGGTCACCAGGCGATGGCTGGCATGAGCATGAATCATGGCGCGACGGGCGCTGGAGACATGAAAGGCATGGAGAAGGGCGGCATGCAGGGCATGGACCACGGCAACATGAAGGGCATGGATCATGGCAAGATGGCCGGGATGGATCACGGCGGCGCGCAGAGCAAAGCCAAACCGTTCGATTTCAGCCACGGCAACATGATCAACGGCAAGGCCTTCGACATGAACAAACCGATGTTTGCCGCCAAACGGGGTCAGTATGAAAAATGGACCATTTCCGGTGAGGGCGACATGATGCTGCACCCGTTCCACATTCACGGCACCCAGTTCCGTATCCTGTCGGAAAACGGCAAACCGCCGGCGGCGCATCGCAGCGGCTGGAAGGACACGGTGCGCGTCGAAGGTTGGCGCAGCGAAGTGCTGGTGCGTTTCGATCATCCGGCAAGCAGCGAACATGCGTATATGGCCCACTGCCACCTGTTGGAGCATGAAGATACCGGCATGATGATGGGCTTTACCGTCGACGACTGATCGCGGTTCATCGCTCAGGTGGCGGTGCGCTCGCGTCGCCACCGGCGAAAGGCTATGCTAAACTCTGCGCCTTTCTTCCGGCAACTGACCTGAATACTATGAAACACACTGTAGACGTAATGATTTCCGAGCAGGAAGTTAAGACCCGTATCGCCGAACTTGGCCGCCAGATCACCGAACATTACCGCGACAGCGGCAGCGACATGGTACTGGTCGGGCTGCTGCGCGGCTCCTTCATGTTCATGGCCGATCTCTGCCGCGCGATCGACGTGCCGCACGAAGTCGACTTTATGACCGCCTCCAGCTACGGCAGCGGTATGTCCACCACCCGCGACGTGAAGATCCTCAAGGATCTGGACGAAGACATTCGCGGTAAAGACGTGCTGATCGTGGAAGACATCATCGATTCCGGCAACACGCTGAACAAAGTGCGCGAGATTTTGGCGCTGCGCGGGCCGAAATCGCTGGCGATTTGCACCTTGCTGGACAAACCTGAGCGCCGTGAAGTGCAGGTGCCGGTCGAATATGTCGGCTTCTCGATCCCGGATGAGTTCGTGGTGGGGTATGGCATCGACTACGCTCAGCGCTACCGTCACCTGCCGTACGTCGGCAAAGTGGTGCTGCTGGACGAGTAATTGGATGTGGGGCGCGGCAAGCCGCGCCCGCGGCGGGGTTATACGCCTTTATCCTGCTTCAGTTTGGCTATCGCTTTGCGGTAGCCCATCTCCAGGCTCTCGCGGCTGGTCGCCAGCACTTCCATATCGCGCAGACGGCCGTCCTGAATGCCGTACACCCAACCGTGAATCATCACCTTCTGGCCGCGCTTCCAGGCGGACTGCATGATGGTGGAGTGGCCCAGGTTGTACACTTGCTCAATGACGTTGATCTCGCACAGCATGTCGAAACGCTGTTCCGGCGGCAGCTCGCCCAGCAGCGAGCTGTGCTTGTACCACAGATCGCGAATGTGCAGCAGCCAGTTGTCGATCAATCCCAGTTCCGGGTTTTCCACCGCCGCCTGCACGCCGCCGCAGCCCAGGTGGCCGCAGATGATGATGTGTTCGACTTCCAGCACATCTACCGCATACTGCACCACCGACAGGCAGTTAAGATCGGTGTGGATCACGAGGTTCGCCACGTTGCGATGGACGAACAGTTCACCCGGCTCGAGGCCGGTCAGGCGTTCTGCAGGAACGCGGCTGTCAGAGCAACCAATCCATAAGAAGCGGGGCTTTTGCGCCTGGGCTAAACGTTCGAAAAATTCCGGGTCTTCCTGACTGATATTGGCCGACCAGGCCTGGTTGTTGGCGATAAGCTCTTCGATTTCTTTCATGAAGGTGATTGACCCGTAACGAACAGATTGCGTTGGAGTAATATAGGGTAAGCGTCACAATTTGGAAATCGGAACAGTGGTGCAACCTCATTTACCGCACGGATTCGACGCAGTGAAAACGCCGTCGATGCTAGGATTATTGTTAGTGTTTCAAGCCTCGCAAACAGGGGCGCGGCGGCATACTCATCGTTATAAGGTACTATTTTACATATGAATTATGCACTGGAATTAGCGCAGCTGACCAAGACTTACGCCGGTGGCGTCAAGGCGCTGCGCGGCATCGACCTGAGCGTCGAAGCGGGGGACTTTTATGCCCTGCTGGGGCCAAACGGCGCCGGAAAGTCCACCACCATCGGCATCATCAGCTCGCTGGTGAACAAAACCGCCGGCAGCGTGCGGGTGTTCGGTTATGACATCGATAAAGACATCGTCAACGCCAAGCGCCAGCTCGGCCTGGTGCCGCAGGAGTTCAACTTCAACCCGTTCGAGACCGTGTTGCAGATCGTGGTGAACCAGGCGGGTTACTACGGCGTCACGCGGCGTGAAGCGATGGCGCGCGCCGAGAAATACCTCAATCAGCTGGATCTGTGGGGCAAGCGCAACGAGCGCGCCCGTATGCTGTCCGGCGGCATGAAGCGCCGTCTGATGATCGCCCGCGCGTTGATGCATCAGCCGAAGCTGCTGATCCTCGATGAGCCGACCGCCGGGGTGGATATCGAACTGCGTCGCTCGATGTGGGGCTTCCTGAAAGAGCTGAACGCCCAAGGCACCACCATCATCCTCACCACCCACTATCTGGAAGAGGCGGAAATGCTGTGCCGCAACATCGGCATCATCCAGAACGGGGAACTGGTGGAAAACACCTCGATGAAGGGGCTGCTGGCCAAGCTGAAGTCGGAAACTTTCATCCTCGATCTGGCGGCGAAGAGCCCGCTGCCGAAGCTGGATGGTTACCACAGCCGCCTGACGGATACCTCGACGCTGGAAGTGGAGGTGATGCGCGAGCAGGGGCTGAACGGCCTGTTCGCCCAGCTGAGCGCGCAGGGCGTGCAGGTGCTGAGCATGCGCAATAAGGCGAACCGCCTGGAAGAGCTGTTTGTCACCCTGGTTAACGGCAATGGAGAGAAAGCATGACGCGTTTGTATTGGGTGGCCTTACAAAGCATCTGGGCCAAAGAGGTGAACCGCTTCGCGCGCATCTGGATCCAGACCCTGGTGCCGCCGGTGATCACCATGACGCTGTACTTCATCATCTTCGGTAACCTGATCGGTTCGCGTATCGGTGATATGCACGGCTTCAGCTACATGCAGTTCATCGTGCCCGGCCTTATCATGATGGCGGTCATTACCAACTCCTATGCCAACGTCGCCTCGTCGTTCTTCAGCGCCAAGTTTCAGCGCAACATTGAGGAACTGCTGGTGGCGCCGGTGCCGACCCACGTGGTGATCGCCGGCTATGTCGGCGGCGGCGTGGCCCGCGGTATCTGCGTCGGCGTGCTGGTGACCATCATCTCGCTGTTCTTCGTGCCGCTGCAGGTGCACGCCTGGTGGGTGATTGCGCTGACGCTGTTGCTGACGGCGATCCTGTTCTCGCTGGCGGGGCTGATCAACGCGGTGTTTGCCACCACTTTCGATGATATCAGCCTGATCCCGACCTTCGTGCTGACGCCGCTGACTTACCTGGGCGGGGTGTTCTACTCGCTGTCGCTGCTGCCGCCATTCTGGCAGGCGGTGTCCAAGCTGAATCCGATCGTCTATATGATCAGCGGCTTCCGCTACGGCTTCCTCGGCATCAACGATGTGCCGCTGGCGTTCACTATGGCGGTGCTGGTGGCGTTTATCGCGGTGTTCTATCTGCTGTCCTGGTATCTGATCGAGCGCGGCCGCGGCCTGCGCAGCTGATCATATCGCGCTCCCGCTTTCCCGGCGGGAGCGCCTTTCTTGATTTGGCGCAGGCGGCGCGTAAATCAATAGAATTGCTCAAATAACCGCTAGTTCCCCGCTGTTCAAATCGTGCTATGCTGGCGCTCCACATTTCCTTCACTTTTGTCATTACGCACTCGTAAGCAGAACATCATCATGCGGTCTCAATACACGTTAACGGCTGGGTTACTCGGCATTCTGATGTCGTTGGTTTCCCCTGTGAGCCTGGCTAATCTGCTGTCGGAAGACGGCGCGGTTAAATCTGAATACATGGAAGCGCAGCGCGATAGCGAAGTCTATGCGTTGGTGGGCGAGCATGTGATCCCGGTAGGGGAAGTGAAGCGCGGGCAGCTGATCCAAGTCTTCCCGGCGGATGCGGAATACTACGAATTCAAATTCGGGCACGGTACCGGCTTTATCGATAAAGACGACGTGCGTGAATTGAAGAAGTCGCGCAAGGTGCAAGACGATTTGGGCGAGCTGAACAAACCGCTGACCAACCAGAATCTGATCACGCAAAAAACGATCGACGTATACACCGCAGCGGACAAGGACAGCGAGGTCTTGGGCACGCTGGAAGGCAACCTGCGCTATCCTATCATCGGCAAGCTGAAGGATCGCCTGAACAACACCTGGTACGAGGTCAACATCGGCGAGCGGCTGGGGTTCATTAATGAGTTGGACTGCGAGATCGATAACGGCATACCGGTGCTGACTTACCACCACCTGCTGAAAAACGAAGAGAACAAACGCTTCCGCCACACCTCGACCACCACCTCAGACGTGGCGTTCAGCAACCAAATGACCTATCTGAAGCAGGCGGGCTACGACACCATTTCGCTGTATCAGCTGGAAGCCTACCTGAAAAATCAGATCAACCTGCCGGGCAAGGCGATCGTGCTGACCTTCGACGACGGGCTGAAGTCGGTTTATCGCTACGCTTACCCGGTGCTGAAGGATTACGGTTTCCGCGCCACGGCGTTCATCATCTCTTCGCGCATCAAACGCCACCCGCAGAAATGGAACCCGGACTCGCTGCAGTTTATGAGCGTTTCGGAGCTCAAGCAGATTCAGGACGTGTTCGACGTGCAGTCGCATACCCATTTTCTGCACCGCACCGATGGCAACCGCCAGCCGATTTTGCTGAGCCGTTCGTTGCACAATATCGAGTTCGATTTTGAGCGCTCGCGCCGCGCGCTGTCGCAGTTCAACCCGCACGTGCTGTATGTGTCCTACCCGTTCGGCGGTTATAACCAACGGGCGATTCAGGCGGCGCAGGACGCCGGGTTCCATCTGGCGGTGACCACGGTGCAGGGCAAGGTGAAGCCGGGGGATAACCCCTATACGCTGAAGCGGCTGTATATTCTGCGCACCGACTCGATCCAGACCATGGCGGATCGGATAGCCAACAAGCCGGGTACGGTGGTGGTGCAGTAGGGAAGAACGGGCGCGTAAGGCGCCCGTTTTATTGTCAGGCGACCTGAACCGGCACGGCTTTCGCCTTGCGCTGCAGGTTGTTGTCACCTTCGAAATAGGCGACTTTCGGGTGGTGCTGGCGGGCGTCGGCGTCGGTCATTTGCACATAGGAGCAGATGATCAGTTTGTCGCCCACGCAGGCGCAGCGCGCGGCGGCACCGTTGACAGAAATGATGCGCGAACCGCGCTCGGCGGCAATAGCGTAGGTGGAGAAGCGCTGGCCGTTATCCACGTTGTAAATATCGATCGCTTCATATTCCAGAATGCCGGCGGCTTCCAGAAAATCCTGGTCGATGGCGCAGGATCCTTCATAGTGCAAGTCAGCCTGAGTGACTTTGACGCGATGCAGCTTGCCTTGCAGCATAGTACGTATCATAGCTTTACCTAACTGAATATCGGCCTTCACAGGCGCTGGGGTTGAACATCTCTCCTGCATCCCTGCAATCTCTATCGTCACCGATTGCTCCGCCATTGTCTACCAATGGCCAAGGCTTCAGGGTGACGATAGTATAAAAAACGGCTTATAGCGTCAGGTCAACCTGCTGGTTGTCGATAAGACGCGCCTTGCCCAGCCAGGCGGCCATCAGCACCACCGCCCGCTGGCTATCTACCGTCAGCGGCTGCAGGCTGTCGGCGTCGCGAATAAACAGCTCATCCGGCGTAAAGCCGGCGGCGCGCAGTTGCTCGGCGGTCTGCTCCAACAGCGTTTCGACCTGGCGCTCGCCATTGGCCAGCTGCTGTGCCAGCGCGTTCATGATCTTGCTCAGCTGCGGCGCGATCTTGCGCTCTTCGGCGGTCAGGTAGCCATTACGCGAACTGAGGGCCAGGCCGTCTTTGGCGCGCACGGTCGGCACGCCGACGATATCGATGTCGTAACCCATGTCCGCCACCATTTTGCGGATCAGCGCCAGCTGTTGGTAGTCCTTCTCGCCGAAGCAGGCCAAATCAGGCTGTACCAGGTTGAACAGCTTGCTGACGATGGTGGAAACGCCGCGGAAGTGGCCCGGCCGGCTTGCGCCTTCCAGAATGCTGGAGATGCCGGGCACGTCGACGTAGGTCTGCTGCTCCAGCCCCTGCGGATAGACCGCGGCCGGGGCCGGGGCGAACACCAGATCGACGCCGCGGCGGGTCAGCTTCTCGCTGTCTTCCTGCAGCGTGCGCGGGTAGCGCGCCAGATCGTCCGGCCGATCGAACTGCATCGGGTTGACGAAGATGCTCACCACCACCACGTCGGCGCGGGCACGCGCTTCATCGACCAGCGTCATGTGGCCGTCGTGCAGGTTGCCCATGGTCGGCACCAGCGCGATGCGTTTGCCTTCCTGGCGCCAGCGGCGGATCTGCTGACGCAGCAGCGGCAGGGTTTCGATAATAATCATTGGGTGACTCCTGGAACCATCGCTTAGTTAAAAGAGTGTTCAGCCGCCGGGTAGAGGCCTTGCTCCACTTCCTGAATGTAGTGCTGCACCGCCGTGCGGATATCGCCGCTCTGCGCCAGGAAGTTCTTGGCGAACTTCGGCGTGTGGCCGCCGGTAATGCCGAAGGCGTCGTGCATCACCAGGATCTGGCCGTCGGTGCCGTTGCCGGCGCCGATGCCGATGACCGGAATGGACAGCGCTTCGGTGATCTGGCGCGCCAGCTCGGTCGGCACGCATTCCAGCACCAGCAGCTGAATGCCGGCCAGTTCCAGATTCTGCGCGTCCTGCAGCAGCTGTTTGGCGGCCAGTTCGTCGCGCCCTTGCACCTTATAGCCACCGAACACGTTGACCGACTGCGGCGTCAGGCCCAGGTGGCCGCACACCGGCACGGCGCGCTCGGCGAGCATTTTCACCGTGTCGCACAGCCAGCTGCCACCTTCCAGTTTCACCATGTTGGCGCCGGCGCGCATCAGCTCGGCGGCGTTGGCGAAGGTCTGTTCCGGGGTGGCGTAACTCATGAACGGCAGATCGGCCAGCAGCAGGCAGGCCGGCGCGCCGCGGCGCACGGCGCGCGTGTGGTAGGCCACGTCGGCGACGGTGACCGGCAGCGTGGAGTCGTGGCCCTGCAGCGTCATGCCCAGCGAATCGCCCACCAACAGGACTTTGATGCCTTGCTCTTCAAACAGTTTGGCAAAGCTGGCATCGTAGGCGGTAAGGGTAGCAAACTTGCGCTGCTCCTGTTTCCACTGGCGCAAATGGGTCACGGTGGTGGGTTTCATCACAACGTCTCCTGAAACGGGCCGTGCGGCTTACGCAGGCCCAGGCTGCAAAAAAGTGCAGCCATTCTACTGTAACCCGATCGGGGTGGGTAGCGCGGATCGCCATGCTTAAGCGGTTCTTAAGAACCTTGTGGTGCAATGGCGCCAAGACTCAAAAGGGATACTCATGCGAATTCTGTTGATCGAAGATGACAAACTGATCGGTGACGGCATCAAGGCCGGGCTGACCAAACTCGGCTTCAATCTGGACTGGTTCACCGACGGCGCCGTCGGCAAAAATGCGCTGGACAGTGCGCCGTACGACGCGGTGATCCTCGATCTCAGCCTGCCGGGCCTCGACGGCCTGGATCTGCTGCGCCAGTGGCGCCAGGCGGGGCAGGACGTGCCGGTGCTGATCCTCACCGCCCGCGACGCGCTGGAGCAGCGGGTTAGCGGGCTGCAAAGCGGCGCCGACGATTACCTGTGCAAGCCGTTCGCGCTGGCCGAAGTGGCGGCGCGCCTGCAGGCGCTGATCCGCCGTCGCCACGGCCAACTGATGCCACAGCTGACGCACGGCAACGTGGTGTTCGACAGCGCCACCCGCAGCGTGAGCTGCAACGGCGAGCCGGTGACGCTGACGCCGCGCGAATTGGCGGTACTGGAGCTGTTTCTGCACAACAAGGGGCGGGTGCTGGCGCGGCCGTTGATCCAGGAGAAGCTGTACAACTGGGATGACGAGGTGAGCAGCAACGCGGTGGAGGTACATATTCACCACCTGCGGCGCAAGCTGGGCAACGGCTTCATCCGTACCATCCACGGCGTGGGTTACACGCTGGGGGATGCGCCGTGAAGCGTCTCAGCCTGCGGCTGCGCCTGATCCTGATCTTCAGCCTGCTGGCGCTGCTGACCTGGAGCACCGCCAGCGTGGTGGCCTGGGTGATGTCGCGCAACACCATCAACGAAGTGTTCGACACCCAACAGATGCTGTTCGCCAAACGGCTGGCGACCGCCAACCTCGGCGATCTGCTGGCCGATGAAAGTGCGCGCAGCCTGCCGAAAACCAAGAAGCTGGTGCATCATGGCAAGCGCGGCGAGCAGGACGACGACGCGCTGGCGTTCGCCATCTTCGATCGCGACGGCAAGATGCTGCTCAACGACGGCGAGAACGGCGCTGATTTCCTGTTTGACGGGGAGCGTGAAGGTTTTACCGACGGTGAGCGCAAAGGCGATGACGACAGCTGGCGCCTGGTATGGTTGACCAGCCCGGACGGGCGCTACCGCATTGTCGTGGGGCAGGAGTGGGATTACCGGCGCGATATGGCGCTGGGCATGGTGACGGGCCAATTGGTGCCCTGGCTGGCGACGCTGCCGGTGCTGATGCTGCTGATCGCGCTGATGGTGGGGCGCGAGCTGCGGCCGCTGCGTGCGGTGGCCGCCGGTTTGCGTCGGCGAGCACCCGATGACGCCACGCCGCTGGATGCGCGCCAGGTGCCGACCGAGGTGCGCCCGCTGGTGGATGCACTCAATGCGCTGTTCGCTCGCATCAACACTTTGCTGGTGCGAGAGCGACGCTTCACCTCCGATGCCGCGCACGAATTGCGCAGCCCATTGGCGGCATTGCGGGTGCAGACCGAAGTGGTGCAGTTGGCGGGGGATGATGCGCCGATGCGCGAGCACGCGCTGGACAATCTGACGGTCGGCATCGATCGCGCGACCCGGCTGGTGGATCAGCTGCTGACGCTGTCGCGGCTGGATTCGCTGTCGGATCTGGCCGAGCTGACGCCGATCGACTGGAACGATCTGGTGACGATGACCCTGGCGGAACAGGATCGGCAGGCCCATGCGGCGGGTGTGACGCTGCGCTATGAACATCGAGGAACGCCACCGCCGCGTCAGGGGGAAACCTTGCTGTTGTCGCTGCTATTGCGCAACTTGCTGGACAACGCGGTGCGCTATACCCCGCAGGGCGGCGTCGTCACCGTGACGCTGAGCGAACGTTCGCTGACGGTAGAGGACGACGGTCCGGGGGTGACCGCGGAGCATCTGGCGCGGCTGGGAGAACGTTTCTATCGCCCGCCGGGACAGGAACAAACCGGCAGCGGGCTGGGGTTATCTATCGTGCAGCGTATTGCCGGCTTGCATGGTTTACAGATCAGTTTCGCCAATCGCTCGGCGGGGGGATTCGTTGCGCGGTTGGCGCTGTAGGTAGGTCAGGATTTCGGTTTTGGCTGATGCCATAGCGCCATGCCGTTTTCCGGCACGCGCTTGAGGCAGCTGGCGAGCGGTTCGCCATCGGGGAAAATCAGATCGGGGGCGATTTCCGCCAGCGGGTAGAGCATGAATTCGCGCTCTTTCAGGCCGTAATGCGGTACGGTCAGGCGATCGGTATGGATCACCTTGTCGCCGTACAGCATGATGTCTAAATCGAGCGTGCGCGGCCCCCAGCGTTCATCCTTGCGCACGCGCCCCTGATTGCGTTCTATCGCCTGGGTATGGTCGAGCAGCTGTTCGGGCGGCAACAGGGTATCCAGCGCCACCACCGCGTTGAGAAAGTCCGGCTGGTTTTGCGGCCCCAGCGGCTTGGTGCGGTAAAACGAAGAACAGGTGACCAGCCGGGTGCGCGGGAGATGCTCCAGCGCCTCCAGCGCGGCGTTAACCTGTTGCAGCGGCTGCGCCAGGTTGCTGCCCAGCGCGATATAAACGCGGATCATTATGCCCCTTCTTTACGCGGTGCCCGGCGACGAGGGCGGCGTTGACGCGCGCGGCGCGGCGCCGGATCGTCACCCAGGGTGCTCAGCATGGCTTTCTGCCGCGCCGGCGTGGCGTCCTGGAACTCACCCCACCACTCGGCCAGACGCAGCATCTCCTGATTGTCTTCCACTTCCGCACGCAGCGCCAGCAAATCATAGGCGGCGCGGAATTTCGGATGTTCCATCAGTTTGTGCGCGCGTTTGCCCTGACGGCGTGACAGGCGCAGCTGCAGCTGCCAGATATCGCGCACCAGCGTGGTGATGCGTTTCGGGATCGCCAGCGAGCGGCACTGCTCGTCGAGTACGTCGTTCATCGCCAGCGCGAAGGCGTCGTAGTACGCCAGGCCGCTTTCCTGCGCCAGCTTCTGCGCGTGCTCCAGCAGCGGGTACCACAGCATGGCGGCAAACAGGAAGGCCGGGTTGACGCGCATGTCGTTCTGCAGACGGTGATCGGTGTTCTTCAGCACCTGCGCCAGAATGCGCTCCATCGGCGTATCGTGGTTCGGCGTGAAGTTGCGGGCGATCAGCGGGAACAGCGGTTGGAACAGCTGGTATTCGCACAGCTTCAGGTAGGTCTGGAAACCGTAACCCGCCTGCAGCAGCTTGAGGGATTCTTCGAACAGGCGCGCCGGCGGGATCTCGTGCAGCAGCGAGGCCAGGCGCGGGATCGGCTCGGCGGTCTCTTCGCTGATGCGCATATCCAGCTTGGCGGCGAAGCGCACCGCGCGCAGCATGCGCACCGGATCTTCGCGGTAGCGGGTTTCTGGATCGCCAATCAGGCGGATCACGCCTTGCTTCAGATCGTTCAGGCCGCCGACGTAATCGCGCAGGGTGAAATCCGCCACGCCGTAGTACAGGCTGTTGATGGTGAAATCACGGCGCTGGGCGTCCTCCTCGATCGAACCGAAGATGTTGTCGCGCAGCAGCATGCCGTTTTGCGCCTGCTGAGACGAGTTCTTGTCGGATTCCTGATTCTGTTCGTGGTGACCGCGGAAGGTGGCCACTTCGATGATCTCCGGCCCGAACATCACGTGCGCCAAGCGGAAACGGCGGCCGACCAGGCGGCAGTTGCGGAACAGCTTGCGCACTTGCTCCGGCGTGGCGTTGGTGGTGATGTCGAAGTCTTTCGGCTTTTTGCCGAGCAACAGATCGCGCACCCCGCCGCCGACCAGATAGGCCTCGTAGCCGGACTTGTTCAGGCGATAAAGCACTTTCAGCGCATTTTCGCTGATGTCTTTACGGGAGATCGAGTGCTGTTCGCGCGGGATCACGGTCATCGAGTCGTTGCTCTCGGCGATAGGAAAAGGCGGACGCTTGCGCGGCGTTGAGCGGCGGGCAGGGGCGTTGCTGCCGTTATCGGCGGCGCGCGGCTGCGGCGCAGGGCGGCTTGGCGCCGCGGCACGCTCTTCGCGGACTACGTTTTTATCGCCGGCCGCCGCGTCGTCGCGGGGCAGCTTGTCATCGCGGGTCAGTACCTTACGACAGAAGTTGGCTACTCGGGTAAAAATGGTACACCTCGATAGTGACTGATAAAAATGGAGCTAACAAAAAATAGCGGCTAATCATAGCTCACCATGGCTCCTTTGAGAATGCCGGCGTGTTTTCATCCAGAGGGATAGCCTCCTGACGCGGCACGTTTTCCAACCGCCAGTGTTCGATCGCCCAGCTCAATAATAATGGCAGGTCAAGATCTTGCCAGCTTTCCGGCAGCGGTTGGCGCAGAAATTTCAGCGCGGCGATCAGCACCGGCCGCGGATCGCCAGCGGGCAATGCCGGCGCATGGTTTTGCTTCGACAGCTTGATGCCGTTGGCACCCAGCGCCAGCGGCAGATGCACATAAGTGGGCACCGGCGCCTGCAGCTGGCGGTAAAGGGCAATTTGGCGCACCGTCGGTTCGATCAGATCGGCGCCGCGGACAATCTCGGTCACGCCCTGAAAATGGTCGTCGATCACCACCGCCAGGTTGTAAGCGAACAGCCCATCGCGGCGGCGAATGATAAAGTCTTCCCCCGCCAGCGCCGGATCGGCGTGCAATTCTCCCTGCAGGCGATCGTGGAACCGGTAAATGGGGGCGGTCTGACGCAAGCGGATGGCGGCGCCCTGCGGGCCGAGCTGCAAATCGCGGCAGTGGCCGTCGTACAATCCGCCGATGTGCTGGATGCGGCTGCGGGTGCAGGTGCAGTAATAGCTGAGCCCCTGGCGCTGCAACAGATCCAGCGCGGCGCGATAGGCGTCGTGACGTTGGGATTGATAGATAACCTGGCCGTCCCAGTGGAGACCATAATGTTCCAGCGCGGACAGGATGCGAGCGGCGGCGCCGGGGACTTCGCGCGGCGGGTCGATATCTTCGATGCGAACCAGCCACTGCCCGCGTTGGGCGCGAGCCTGAAGGTAGCTTCCCAGAGCGGCAATCAGCGAACCGAAATGCAGATCCCCGGAAGGCGATGGGGCAAAGCGCCCCACATAATGACTTTCTTGCATATCAGAGGGGAGAGGTTCCCTTTTCTCTGTGCGGCGCACGCAGGTGCGCACGCCGCAGCGGTAACAACGGTATTAGCCGGCCATCTGCTTTTCGCGGATCTCAGCCAGCGTCTTGCAGTCGATGCACAGATCGGCGGTCGGACGCGCTTCGAGGCGACGAATGCCGATCTCCACGCCACAAGATTCGCAGTAGCCGAAATCATCGTCTTCCACTTTCTTCAGCGTTTTCTCGATCTTTTTGATCAGTTTGCGTTCACGGTCACGGTTACGCAGTTCAAGGCTGAACTCTTCTTCCTGGGTAGCGCGGTCGGCCGGATCAGGGAAGTTGGCTGCCTCTTCTTGCATATGCGATACAGTACGGTCCACTTCGTCCCTGAGCTGGTTGCGCCACGCTTCAAGAATGCGCTTGAAATGCGACAACTGGGCGTCGTTCATGTACTCTTCGCCCGGCTTCTCTTGGTACGGCTCCACCCCAGCGATGGCGAGAATGCTCAAGGACGAGGTTTTACGGTTTTGCCCTTCTTGCATGTTGCTTCTCCTACATACACACGCACTATCGAATCCCCAATGCGGGGGAAAAACAGGCCGCTATAAATAACAGAAGGAAGGTAGGTTGGCAATTATTCCTGTCGCCCGCTTGACAATCGTGTGAAGGAGGGCGTATTTGGCGATCGTGCTGGCCGGTTGTCTATTTATAGGGACCCGACTGCGCTAATCGATAAAAAACGGCAGCTTATCGCAGAGATAAATACCGTCAGGTGATAATTTTGCCCCATAGCAAACCACTTCCACTCCCAACTGCCGGACCTGTGCCAACAGCGCCGCATAGCGCTCATCTATATGATGTGCCGGTGCGACCTGCTCAATACCGCTGTGTAACACGGCAAAGAACAACACCGCCCGTTGCCCGCTTTCAACCACGCTGAGCAACTCACGCAGGTGCTTTTGCCCTCTGAGCGTTACCGCATCAGGAAAGTAACCACGTTGTTGTTGCAGTAATGTGACTGACTTAACTTCAATATAGCAGTTAACCCGATTTTCTGCCTGTAATAACAAATCGATACGGCTGTTTTCACCGCCGTATTTCACTTCGCCACTAATTTTACTGTAACCGGATAATTCATTGATTAAATTGTGTTCAATTGCCTCGCGCACCAGCGCGTTGGCGCGCAGGGTGTTGACGCAGATCCAGTGTCCCTGTTGGGTATGGGTCAGCTCCCAGCTGTGGGCGTATTTACGTTTGGGGTTGTCCGAGGTGGAGTACCAAACGGTATCGCCGGGCGTGGCGCAGCCAGTCATGGCGCCGGTATTGGCGCAGTGCAGCGTAAAGGTTTCCCCTTCCGGGGTGATCACGTCCGCCAGAAAGCGCTTGTAACGTTTGATCAGCGTGGCGGAACGCAGCGGTGGAGAGAAAATCATGCGGATGCCTACTTGGCCAGCGGCCACTGTTCGAGGTGTTGATAGCGGGTGCGGCCGTTTTCGAACACCGACTCATATAAGGAAAAGGCGTCGGCGCTGAACGCCCAGCCCGGCGTCGCCGGCGGGATGGCTACCGGCTGGGTGGCGGCGCGCAGCAGCGTGATGTGCGGATGGAACGGCAGCGCGCTTTGGTGGCAGCCGCTGCGGGCGGCCTGCGAACGCAGCAGCTCGGCCAGCTGCAGCAGCCCGCGCGGTGCGCGGCGGGTGCCGAGCCAGACTACGCCGGGGCGCGGCCAATGGCCGAGATCGTCGAGCCGCATGCTGAAGCCGGGTTGAACGATGCGGCCGGCCAGTTTGCGCAGCGCCAGCTCTTTCTGCGCGGTGACCTCGCCAAGAAACGCCAGCGTCAGGTGCAAATTGGCCGCCGCCACCGGTCGGCCGGCCTCCGGCGCAAACGCCTCGGCGCGCCAGCGGATCACCTGCTGTTGCAGGGCATCAGGCAAAGACAGGGCGAAAAACAGGCGGCGCGAATTGGACATGGGGGCTCGGTAAATAATGACAAATCCGTCAGGAACAGACTTGAATGCGGTTTGCAACGGTCTCGCGCGAAGCGGGGCGCATGGATGAGCTCCGTACTATAGCTAACGACGCCGCAGTTTGAAAGGCTACGGGGGCAAAGCTAATGCTACACTGTACGCCGTTTAACGTTAACCACCACGGAGAGTTCAGTGTCTTCATTGCCCGTCAGCGCGGTGCTTGATGAGTTGCTGGCTGCGCTGCAGTCCGCTCCTCAGGTGCTGTTGCACGCCCCGACCGGCGCCGGTAAATCCACCTGGTTGCCGCTGCAGATCCTGGCTAAGGCCGGATTGCCGGGGCGCATTATCATGCTGGAGCCGCGGCGGCTGGCAGCGAAAAATGTCGCTTACCGCCTGGCACAGCAACTGGGGGAGGAGCCCGGCCAGACCGTGGGCTACCGCATGCGCGCCGAAAGTAAAAGCGGGCCGCAGACCCGGCTGGAAGTGGTGACGGAAGGCATTCTCACCCGCATGCTGCAGCAGGATGCCGAGCTGCAGGGCGTGTCGCTGGTGATCCTCGATGAATTTCACGAACGCAGTCTGCAGGCCGATTTGGCGCTGGCGCTGCTGCTCGACGTGCAGCAAGGGCTACGCGACGATCTGAAACTGCTGATCATGTCGGCCACGCTGGATAACGTCCGTATGACGCAGCTGTTGCCGCAGGCACCGGTGGTGGTGTCAGAGGGACGCAGCTTTCCGGTTGAACGTTTATATCAGCCGTTGGCCAGCCATCAGCGGCTGGAGGATGGCGTAGCGGCGGCGGTGAAGCGTCTGCTGGCCGAACAGCCGGGGTCTTTGCTGTTGTTCCTGCCGGGCGTAGCGGAGATCAATCGGGTGCTGGAGCGATTGACCGGCGAGGTGGCGAGCGATACCGATCTTTGCCCGCTGTATGGTGCCCTGCCTTTGGCGCAACAGCAAAAAGCGATTCAGCCGGCGGCGCCTGGCCGCCGCAAGGTGGTGCTGGCGACCAACATCGCCGAAACCAGCCTGACGATCGAGGGTATCCGACTGGTGGTGGACAGCGGCCTGGAGCGCGTGGCGCGTTACGACGTACGCAACGGTTTGACGCGGCTGGCGACGCAGCGCATCAGTCAGGCCTCGATGGTGCAGCGTGCCGGGCGCGCCGGGCGCCTGGAGCCGGGCCTTTGCTGGCATCTGTTCGCCAAAGAACAGGCGGAGCGCGCGGCGGAACATGCCGAACCGGAAATTTTACAGAGCGATCTCACCGGCTTCTGGCTCGAATTGCTGCAATGGGGGTGCCATGATCCGGCGCAGCTGACCTGGCTTGATGCGCCTCCGACGGCGGCATTGGCAGCGGCCAGGGCACTGTTGCACCGGCTGGGAGCCACGGATGACGGCGGCAAACTTACCGCGCCGGGGCGCCAGATGGCCGCGTTGGGGTGCGAGCCGCGGCTGGCGGCGATGCTGGTCGCCGGGGTGGCACTGAGCGCCGACGGCCTGGCGACGGCGGCGTTGCTGGCGGCATTGCTGGAAGAACCGCCGCGCGGCGGGCAGATGGATATCGGCTACTGGCTGAGCCGCCTGCAACCGAACTGGCGGCAGCGCGCCGCGCAGTTGACCAAACGCCTGCCGCAATGTGCGGGGCAAGTCGACGTCGATCTGGCGCCGCGCCTGTTAGCGCAGGCGTTTACCGATCGCATCGCCCAGCGCCGTGGCCAGGACGGCCGCTACCTGCTGGCCAACGGCCTGGGCGCGGCGATGAACCAGGACGAGGCGCTGTCGCGCGCCCCCTGGCTTATCGTTCCCAGCCTGTTGCAGGGCCACAACAGCCCCGATGCGCGTATCCTGCTGGCGCTGCCGGTGGACATCGAAGCCCTGGCGACGCAGCTGCCGGCGATCGTCACGCAGCGCACGGCGGTGGAATGGGATGAAGAGAAGGGCACGCTGCGCGCCTGGAAGCGCCAGCAGATCGGTCGTCTGACGCTGCGCGCTCAGCCGCTGGCCAAACCGGCGGACGAAGAGCTGCAGCAGGCGCTGCTCGACTGGGTGCGCGCACAGGGGTTGGCGGTGCTCAACTGGGAGGGGGCCGCTGAACAATTGCGGGTGCGCCTGCAGTGCGCGCAAGCCTGGCTGCCGGAGGCGGAGTGGCCGGCAATGGATGAAGAGCCGCTGCTGGCGGCGCTGGAGCAGTGGCTGTTGCCGTCGCTGAACGGCGTGCGCGATCTGCGCGGATTGAAGCAGGTCAACATCGCCGAGGCGCTGTCCCGTCTGCTGGACTGGCAGCAAAAGCAGCGGCTGGATAATGCGCTACCCACTCATTACACTGTGCCGACCGGCAGCCGCTTACCGATCCGTTATGAGGCGGGTAAACCGCCGGCGCTGGCGGTGCGTTTGCAGGAGGTGTTCGGCGAGCAGCGCAGCCCGATGTTGGCGGAGGGTCGCATCCCGGTGGTGCTTGAGTTACTCTCACCGGCGCACCGGCCGTTGCAAATCACCGGCGATCTGGCTGCCTTCTGGCAAGGCGCCTATCGCGAGGTGCAAAAAGAGATGAAGGGCCGCTACCCTAAACACGTTTGGCCGGACGATCCGGCCACGGCGGTACCGACGCGCCGAACGAAGAAATATCAGTAGGTCGCGATCATTTAAGGTTTGGAATTCAGATGTTTCTTCTGGTCAGCGCTGCGGCGTAGGCACAGATTAAGCGACTAATCATGGCCGGCAGTGTCGGCAAGCTCGGAGAACAACAGCCATGGCTGGGGATGACCGCGAGCCCATCGGGCGCAAAGGAAAACAACCAAAAAGCACCGCGTCGCGCAAGCCGCCGCGCCGTCGCCGAGACGACGATTATGACGATTACGAAGAAGACGAGTATGACGATGATGAGTATGAAGAGGAGGAGGAACGCATGCCGCGTAAGGTAAAAGCGACTCCACCGCGTAAAAAACGCCGTTGGCTCGGCCTGTTTATCAAACTGATCCTGGTGATCGCCGTTCTGTTGGCAATCTATGGCGTCTACCTGGACTCGCAGATCCGCAGCCGCATCGACGGTAAAGTCTGGCAGCTGCCGGCGGCAGTGTACGGCCGCATGGTCAACCTGGAACCGGGTATGCCGTACAGCAAGAAGGAGATGGTCAACCTGCTGGAAGGCATGCAGTATCGCCAGGTCAGCCGCATGACGCGCCCGGGCGAGTTTACCGTGCAGGCCAACAGCATCGAAATGCTGCGCCGCCCGTTCGACTTCCCGGATGGTAAAGAAGGGCAGATCCGTGCCCGCCTCGATTTCCAGAACAACCGTCTGGCGAAGATCGAAAACCTGGACAGCGGCCGCAGCTTCGGCTTCTTCCGCCTCGATCCGCGTCTTATCACCATGCTGCAGTCGCCTAACGGTGAACAGCGCCTGTTCGTGCCGCGTTCCGGTTTCCCGGATCTGTTGGTAGACACGCTGATTGCCACGGAAGACCGCCATTTCTATGAGCATGACGGCATCAGCCCGTACTCCATCGGCCGCGCGGTGCTGGCCAACCTGACCGCCGGTCGTGCGGTGCAGGGCGGCAGTACCCTGACGCAGCAGCTGGTGAAGAACCTGTTCCTGACCAACGAACGTTCGCTGTGGCGTAAGGCCAACGAAGCCTATATGGCACTGTTGGTGGATTACCGTTACAGCAAAGACCGCATCCTGGAGCTGTATCTGAACGAGGTGTACCTCGGCCAGAGCGGTAGCGACCAGATCCGCGGTTTCCCGCTGGCCAGCCTGTATTACTTCGGCCGTCCGGTGGACGAGCTGAGCCTCGATCAGCAGGCGTTGCTGGTCGGCATGGTCAAGGGCGCGTCGCTGTATAACCCGTGGCGCAACCCGAAACTGGCGCTGGAGCGCCGCAACCTGGTGCTCAAACTGTTGCAGAACCAGGGCGTGATCGACGGCGAGCTGTATGACATGCTGAGCGCGCGTCCGCTGGGCGTGCAGCCGAAAGGCGGCGTCATTACGCCACAGCCGGCGTTTATGCAGATGGTGCGTCAGGAACTGCAAACCAAGCTGGGCGATAAGGTCAATGACCTGTCCGGCGTGAAGATCTTCACCACGCTGGATCCGGTGTCGCAAGACGCGGCGGAAAAAGCGGTCGAAGACGGCATCCCGGCGCTGCGCGCTGCGCGTCACCTGCAGGATCTGGAAGCGGCGATGGTGATCGTCGATCGCTTCAGCGGTGAAGTACGCGCCATGGTCGGCGGCGCCAACCCGCAGTTCGCCGGCTTCAACCGCGCCATGCAGGCGCGCCGTCTGGTAGGCTCGCTGGCCAAGCCGCCGACGTACCTGACCGCGCTGTCCGAACCGGATAAATACCGCCTCAACACCTGGCTGGCGGATGCGCCGCTGTCGCTGAAACAGCCGAACGGCGCCGTCTGGCAGCCGAACAACTATGACCGTAAATTCCGCGGTCAGGTGATGCTGGTGGATGCGTTGGCCAACTCGCTGAACGTGCCGACGGTGAACCTCGGCCTGTCGGTCGGGCTGGATCAGATCAGCGCCACGCTGCAACGCCTGGGGATCCCGAAAGCGGAGATCAATCCGGTGCCTTCGATGCTGCTGGGGGCGATCGGCCTGACGCCGATGGAAGTCGCGCAGGAGTACCAGACCATCGCCAGCGGCGGTAACCGTGCGCCGCTGTCGGCGGTGCGTTCGGTGATCGCCGAAGACGGCACGGTGCTGTACCAGAGCTTCCCGCAGGCGGAACGCATGGTGCCGGCGCAGGCCGCTTACCTGACGCTGTACGCGATGCAGCAGGGCGTGGCGCGCGGGACCTCCCGCTCGCTGTCGGTGAAGTTCCCGAACTACAACCTGGCGGCGAAAACCGGTACCACCAACGATCTGCGCGACAGCTGGTTCGCTGGCATCGACGGCAAGGAAGTGGCGATCGCCTGGGTGGGGCGCGACAACAACGGCCCGGCCAAGCTGACCGGCGCCAACGGCGCGTTGACCCTCTATCGCCGCTATCTGGAAAACCAGACGCCGCTGCCGCTGATGCTGCAGCCGCCGGAAGGCATAAACCAGATGAGCATCGACTCTGCCGGCAACTTTATCTGCGGCGGCGGCAGCTGGCGCACCATCCCGGTCTGGACCGACAATCCGCAGGGATTGTGCCAGGCCAGCCAGGCGGCGGTGCAGCAACAGCAGCAACCGGCGGCGGGTGAGCAAAAAGATGGCGATGGCGTCGCCGGCTGGATCAAGGATATGTTCGGTCAGTAATCGCTACCGGGGCGTCGGCCCCGGTGAAAATTTTTCTTTGTTATTAGGCCCGTAACCTTGGTTGCGGGCTTTTTTGTTTTTCCGCTCGTTTTATTTCCCTGTTAACTACATGGCTAAGCGCCTAATCCTTAACCTATTTGCCCTATGAATTCGGCTTGCAGTTTAATTTGGCTTCTGCATAAAATGCGACGCTTATAATAATTATTATCGTTTACATTCGTCATTTAATAATTCATCAGAGAAATAAATCATGCCGACCAAGCGTCTTTCATCATCCGCGGCCAAGCAGGGCCGTCTCCCCGTCAGCGCGTTAGCGATCACCGTCGCTGCGGCGTTAGGCACGCTGGCGATGCCGGCTTTTTCCGCCGACGCCAAGCCGGCCGCCAAGGAAGACACGATTACCGTTGTGGGCGGCAGCAATTCCGCCCAGCAGGAAAGCGCCTGGGGGCCGGTCGGCACCTATGTCGCCAAACGTAGCGCCACCGGCACCAAAACCGATACGCCGATCGAAAAGAACCCGCAGTCCGTTTCCGTGGTGACGCGTGAAGAGATGGACATGCGCCAGCCGGATACGGTGAAAAGTGCGCTGGCTTATACCCCAGGTGTGATGATTGGGAATCGCGGAGCCTCCACTGCCTATGATGCTGTGAACATTCGTGGCTTCAGCTCTGTAGGTACCAATATGTACCTGGATGGTCTGAAGCTGCAGGACGATAACTATTCGATTTATCAGATCGACCCATACTTCTTGGAGCGGGCGGAAGTGCTGCGCGGGCCGTCTTCGGTATTGTATGGCAAAAGCAACCCAGGTGGGGTGGTCGCTCTGGTCAGTAAACGGCCGACAACAGAGACGCTGCGCGAGGTTCAATTCAAAATGGGGACAGATAATCTGTTCCAGACCGGTTTTGACTTCAGTGACGCCTTGGATGATGCGGGTGTTTATTCATATCGTCTGACAGGTGTGGCGCGCGATGAAGATCAGCAGCAGGTTGGCGAGAAAAGCAAACGTTATGCTATTGCTCCTTCCTTCAGCTGGCGACCTGATGATCGCACTTCTTTGACTTTCCTCAGCAGTTTCCAGGATGACCCTAGCGTTGGCTTCTATGGTTGGTTGCCGAAAGAAGGTACGGTGCAAAATGGCGTCAATGGTAAGTTACCAACCAGCTTCAACGACGGTGAGCCGGGCTATAACAACATTTCTCGCAAGCAGCAAATGGTGGGGTATGCCTTTGAACATGCTTTCGATGATGTTTGGACCGTGCGCCAAAACCTGCGCTATTCGAAAATGGATGTGGACTACCGTTCTATTTATGGTCTAGGCATTGATCCAGATAATTCCGCTGAGCTGAAGCGTGGCGTGATGAACTCCAAAGAGCATATGTCCAGCTTTGCAGTAGACACACAGGCGCAGGCCAAATTTGCTACCGGGCAAGTTGACCATATCGTGTTGATGGGCGTTGATTATATGCGTATGCGCAATGATGTCGTTTATCAATATGGCAGTGCATCCAATCTGAATGTCATTGCTCCACAATATGGCAATCGAAGCTATACCATTACCGGTGGCGCCAGTCAGGTTAACCGTCAGGAGCAGACCGGCCTGTATGTGCAAGATCAGGCTGAATGGAACAACTGGGTTCTGACGATGGGGGGGCGCTATGATTGGAGCGATACCAACAGCACCAATCGCCTGAACCAGAATTCCGTCTCTAAGCAGCAGGATAAACAGTTTACCGGCCGTGCTGGCTTGAACTATGTTTTCGAAAACGGCATCGCGCCTTATGTCAGCTACAGCGAATCGTTTGAGCCAACCTCAGGCACTGATTTTTCAGGTAATACGTTTGCTGCCTCTAAAGGCAAACAGTATGAGGCTGGGGTTAAATACGCACCTAAGGATCGTCCGATCACCGCCAGTTTGGCGCTTTACCAGTTGACTAAAACCAACAATAAAGTGGCCGATCCGAATCCCGAACATGCCTTCGCCAGTATATTGGGCGGTGAGATCCGTTCACGTGGTGTTGAGCTTGAAGCCAAAGCGGCGTTGACGGCCAATCTGAATATATTGGGTTCTTACACTTACACAAACACTGAATATACCAAAGACACTACGCTACAGGGCAACACGCCGGCGGCGATCCCTAAACACATGGCTTCTTTGTGGGCGGATTACACCTTCCATGAAACCGCGATCAGCGGCTTGACCTTGGGTTCCGGCGTTCGCTATGTCGGCTCCAGCTATGGCGACGAGGCCAATACGTTTAAAGTGAAGGACTACACGGTGTTTGATGCCGCGATAAAATATGATCTGGCGCGTTTCAATTTGCCGGGCTCTTCGATTGGCATCAATGTGAACAACCTGTTTGACAAAGAATATGTCTCCAGCTGCTTTGCTACCTATGGCTGCTACTGGGGCGCAGAACGCCAGGTGGTCGCCACCGCAACCTTCCGTTTCTAACCGGATAGCCGGGGCGGCGCCGCGTCGCCCCGGACAAAGCAGGATCTATGCAGGACAAACTTCTTAATCCCGGCGCGGCCTTCGCGCTGGATAACGCCAGCTTCGCCGTCCCCGGCCGGGTGCTGCTGCAACCGCTGTCGCTCAGTTTTCCCCAGGGCAAAGTCTGCGGCCTGATCGGCCATAACGGTTCCGGTAAATCCACCCTGTTGAAACTGCTCGGGCGGCACCATGCGCCCAGCGGCGGCCAGGTCTTGCTCAATCGGCAGCCGTTGGCGCAGTGGGACAGCAAATCCTTCGCCCGCCAGGTGGCCTACCTGCCGCAGCAGTTGCCGGCGGCGGAAGGCATGACGGTGCGCGAGCTGGTGGCCGTCGGCCGTTATCCGTGGCATGGCGCGCTGGGGCGTTTTGGCGCCAACGATCGCCAGTTGGTTGAAGAGGCCATTTCACTGGTGGGGCTGAAGCCGTTCGCCAACCGGCTGGTGGACAGCCTGTCCGGCGGCGAGCGCCAACGCGCCTGGCTGGCGATGATGGTGGCGCAAGACAGCCGCTGCCTGTTGCTCGACGAACCGACGTCGGCGCTGGATATCGCGCATCAGGTTGAGGTGCTGGCGCTGATCCAGCGCCTGAGCCGCGAACGCGATCTCACGGTGATCGCTGTGCTGCACGACATCAACATGGCGGCGCGCTACTGCGACCATTTGGTGGCGCTGCGCGGCGGTGAAATGATTGCCCAGGGCGGCCCGCTGGAACTGATGCAGGGGCCGGTGCTGGAGCAAATTTACGGTATTCCTATGGGCACGTTGCCGCACCCGAGCGGCGGCGCGCCGGTGAGTTTTGTCTACTGATGTCCTCTGCATTCACTTCTTCTCACGATCCGCTGCGCCGCCGCCTGTTGATGGCGCTGGCGCTGTCGCCGCTGTTGGGATCGTTGCCCGGGCGAGCGGCGGAGGCGCCGCCGGATATCGCGCGCGTTGCGGCGCTGGAATGGCTGCCGATCGAGCTGCTGTTGGCATTGGGCGTGACGCCGCTGGCGGTGGCCGATGTCCATAACTACAACCTGTGGGTGGCGGAGCCGAAGCTGCCGGCGACGGTGGTCGACGTCGGCCAGCGCACCGAACCGAATCTCGAACTGCTGCAGCAGCTCCAGCCTTCGCTGGTGTTGCTGTCGCAGGGCTATGGCCCGACGCCGCGAAAAATCCAACCCATCGCGCCAACCATGAGCTTCGGCTTCAACGATGGCAGCGGCAAACCGCTGACCGTCGCCCGCCAGTCGCTGCTGGCGCTGGGGCAACGATTAGGCATAGAAAGCCGGGCGATAAACCACCTGGCGCAGTTCGACCGCTTTATGCAGGACGCCCGTCAGCGCCTGCAAAGCTACACCCGCCAACCGTTGCTGCTGTTTTCCCTGATAGACACGCGCCATGCGTTGATCATCGGCCAGAAAAGCCTGTTCCAGGAAGCGATGGACCAACTGGGCATCCGCAATGCCTGGCAGGAGCCAACCGACTTTTGGGGCACGGCGGTGGTGGGGATTGAACGGTTGGCCACGGTGCGTAACGCCCGAGTCATCTATCTCGATCACGGTAATCAGGCGATGATGGACAAGGTCAGCGCGACGCCGCTGTGGCAGTCATTGCCTTTTGTGCGGCAAAACCAGCTGCGGCAGGTGCCGGCGGTGTGGTTCTATGGCGCCACGCTGTCGACGATGCGTTTCTGCCGTTTATTGGCACAAGCTCAGGAGAGTGCGTCATGAATGCGGGCATCCGGAAATTGCCGCTGACGCTGATCCTGCTGTTGCTGGCGGCGGCAGGTGGCCTGACGATATACAACCTGACGCAGCAGCTGCCGCCGGCGCAATGGGCACGGGCGCTCAGCGCGCCGGACATCGACGACGTGCGGCAAATGCTGTTCCATTACAGCCTGCTGCCTCGGTTGACGGTGTCGCTGTTGGCCGGCGCCGGCCTGGGGTTGGTCGGCGTGCTGTTCCAGCAGGTGTTGCGCAATCCGTTGGCGGAACCGTCGACGCTCGGCGTGGCCGCCGGTGCGCAGCTCGGCCTGACCATCGCCACGCTGTGGGTGCTGCCGGGGGGCGAATTTACCCGCCAACTGGCCGCTATGGTGGGTGCGATTGTGGTGGGCGGGCTGGTGTTCGGCGTCGCCTGGGGAAAGCGGATGTCGCCGGTGACGCTGATTCTGGCCGGGCTGGTGTTGGGACTGTACTGCGGCGCGGTCAACAGCTTGTTGGCGCTGTTTCATTACGATCAGCTGCAGGGCATGTTCCTGTGGGGCACCGGCGCGCTGAACCAACAGGATTGGAGCGCCGTACAGTTCCTCCTGCCGCGTTTGCTGGTGGCAGGCCTGCTGGCGGCGCTGTTGCTGCGCCCGCTGACGCTGCTGGGGCTGGACGACGGCGTGGCGCGCAACCTGGGGTTGGGGCTATCGATGGCGCGCTTCTGCGCCTTGGGGCTGGCCATCATTTTCAGCGCCATGTTGGTGAGCGCGGTGGGCGTTATCGGCTTTATCGGCCTGTTTGCGCCGCTGATGGCGAAGATGCTGGGCGCTCGCCGCCTGGCGCATCGCATGATGTTGGCGCCGTTGCTGGGGGCGTTGCTGCTGTGGCTGACCGATCAGGTGATGCTCGGGGTGACGCAGGTGTGGCGTGAGATCCCGACCGGCGCGGCCACTGCGCTGTTCGGCGCACCGCTGCTGCTGTGGCTGTTGCCGCGTTTGCGCAGCGCCACCACGCCGCCGCCGATGAACCTTGGCGACAAGGTGCCTGCCGAGCGCGGGAATCTGCCCGGCTGGATCCTGCTGGGTGGCCTCGTATTGCTGATCGGTCTGACGCTGGCGCTGATGCTGGGCAAAAATGCCGGCGGTTGGCACTGGAGCCTGGGTGCGGAGCTGGATTCCCTGCTGCCGTGGCGCTGGCCGCGGGTGCTGTCGGCGCTGGCGGCGGGCATGATGCTGGCGGTCGCCGGCACGTTGATCCAGAAATTGACCGGCAACCCGATGGCCAGCCCGGAAGTGTTGGGGATCAGCTCCGGCGCCGCTTTTGGCGTCGTGATGATGCTGTTTATGGTGCCGGGCGACGCCTTCGTTTGGCTGCTGCCCGCCGGCAGTTTGGGAGCGGCCGCTACGCTGCTGATCATCATGATCGCCGCAGGCCGCGGCGGTTTCTCGACGGAACGCATGCTGCTCGCCGGTATCGCGCTCAGCACCGCCTTTACTACCGTCATCTTCCTGCTGTTGGCCAGCGGCGATCCGCGTATGGGGGGCTTGCTGACCTGGCTCTCCGGTTCGACCTATTCGGTGGAGCCGGCGCAGGCGCTGCGTACCGCGCTGGTGGCCGCCGGCCTGATGGTATTGGCGCCGCTGTGCCGCCGTTGGTTGACCATCCTGCCGCTCGGCGGCGCCACCGCCCGCTCGGTGGGCATTGCGCTGACGCCGGCGCGGTTGACCATTTTGTTGCTGGCTGCCACCCTGACCGCCATGGCGACCCTGACCGTCGGGCCGTTGAGCTTTGTCGGGCTGATGGCGCCGCATATGGCGCGTATGCTGGGCTTCCGCCGCGCGCTGCCGCAAATGGTGATCGCCGCGCTGCTGGGCGGCTTGCTGATGGTGTTTGCCGACTGGTGCGGGCGTATGCTGCTGTTCCCGTATCAGATCCCCGCCGGGTTATTGGCGACCTTTATCGGTGCGCCGTACTTCGTTTATCTGTTGCGTAAGCAGACGTCGTAAGCTTCAGCCCTACTTTGCTTTCTCCGCCATCAAAGGCCCAGCGTTGCTGGGCCTTTTTTCAACGCCTTGCAAGGCGTTGCGTGCCGCTACGCAAGAAAGACATTTAACGTGAAAAGGAACGCGGGAAGAGAGGGGGAGGTGAATATACTGCGGGCGGGTGCTCTGGATCTTTGTCTCTGGAGCCTGCGTGAAAGATACAAAGAGAAAAGCCCCGAGTCGATATCCATCAACCCGAGGCCTACTCTAACGCACGACAACGTTAAGTTAGCCTCTTACCCGCCGCGAGGCAAGGAGAAGAAGGCATGATGCCGAACAAACGGAGCCTGTTAAAATTGGTGGTTATTTGTGCCACGGTAATATCACTGGCATGGATAACCCGCAGCACGCTGTGTGAGCTGCGTATCCGATCGGGCACTACGGAGGTTGCGGCCATTTTGGCTTACGAATCCGAACGGTAAGGCAACCCGGCGGCGGGGGCTTTGCCTCCGCCGGCCGGCAGTCGATGCGTTGATCCAGGAGCACCCATCCGTTCAAAAAAAACGGCGAGCCTTGGCTCGCCGTTTTCATGTTGATGTCGGGGCTTATTTCAGGCCGGCGGCATCGCGCAGCAGTGCGGCTTTGTCGGTCGCTTCCCACGGGAAGTGCTCGCGGCCGAAGTGGCCGTAGGCGGCAGTTTCGCGGTAGATCGGCTGCAGCAGATCCATCATCTGGATCAGGCCGTATGGGCGCAGATCGAAGAATTCGCGCACCAGCAGCGTCAGCTGTTCGGTTGGCACTTTCTCGGTACCGAAGGTTTCCACCATGATGGAGGTCGGTTCCGCTACGCCGATAGCGTAAGACACCTGAATCTCGCAGCGATCGGCCAGGCCGGCGGCAACGATGTTTTTCGCCACGTAGCGCGCCGCGTAAGCTGCGGAACGGTCAACCTTGGACGGATCCTTACCGGAGAAGGCGCCGCCGCCGTGGCGAGCCATGCCGCCGTAGGTGTCGACGATGATCTTACGGCCGGTCAGGCCGCAGTCGCCCATCGGGCCGCCGATAACGAAACGGCCGGTCGGGTTGATGTGGTATTTGGTGCCCGCCGTCAGCCATTCCGCCGGCAGTACCGGCTTGATGATCTCTTCCATCACCGCTTCTTGCAGATCTTTCAGCGAGATGTCTTCTGAGTGCTGGGTGGACAGCACCACGGCGTCGATGCCGACGATTTTGCCGTCGTCGTACTGGAAGGTCACCTGGCTCTTCGCATCCGGGCGCAGCCACGGCAGGGTGCCGTTTTTGCGCACTTCGGACTGGCGCTGCACCAGACGGTGCGCGTAGGTGACCGGTGCAGGCATCAGCACGTCGGTTTCGTTGGTGGCGTAGCCAAACATCAAGCCCTGATCGCCGGCGCCCTGCTCGAGAGGATCGGTACGGTCAACGCCCTGATTGATGTCCGGGGATTGTTTGCCGATGGCGCTCAAGACTGCACAGGAGTTGGCGTCAAAGCCCATGTCCGAATGAACGTAGCCGATCTCGCGCACGGTCTTGCGGGTAATCTCTTCGATATCGACCCAGGCACTGGTGGTGATTTCACCGCCGACCAGCACCATACCGGTTTTCACGTAAGTTTCGCAGGCGACGCGCGCTTTCGGATCTTGTTCCAGGATGGCGTCGAGGACGGCATCGGAGATCTGGTCGGCGATTTTATCGGGATGTCCTTCGGAGACGGATTCGGACGTGAAGAGGTGTTTAGCCATTGTGTTCTTTACCTTGCATAAGACGGGTTAGAAATTACTGCACAGCGCTGGAGATCCGGCATCGAAGCGAAGGGTCTTCCGCTGATGGCGCGAGATGCATCCTGCAACGCCCCTCAGGCAAAGCCGTTAAGCAGTTTATCAGTTAACCAGTATAGATGGATTAACATCTGGACGTCTATTTTAGGTCAGGGTTTAGCCAGATTGCCAGTAATTTTTTGCGCTTTCGCTCTTTTGCGCAAACGGGTTGGCGCCATTTTCATCGCTTGAAACAGTTTTCGGCGAATTTTCATTTTGCTTTTTCACCTGCTTACCGGTATAAACTGCGCGCGCGGTTCATTTGATGCACAGTACGGCGGTCTGGCGTGGGGGAAGGAGCGATAAACTTCCGCTTTGCATTCGCCAGCGTTGCGCTATTATCCGTCGCGGGCGTTCGCCGCTTCATCGAACGGTCACGTTCTTACACTATATTTAGAGGCTGGGTCGTTCACTCCGAACGGCGCGCGTGGAGGTGGTTGGATTAATGATCCGTTGTCTACCGGTTGTTGGTTCTCAACAGCAGTGCCGTTCTGGCGCACATTCTTCTGCTATTTCCCGTCTTGTCTCTCTGTCACTTACCAGGTGCGATAAACACTTGGCCGCTACTCAGGATTCTCGGGCCGGCTAACGGTCGTCTGAAGAACTGAACAAGGGTAGCCTGCAGCCTTCCTGTGGGATGTTTCTTGGCCCGATTCACGAGGTTTGAACAGGGTGTCTTACAATTATATGAGTGATAAACCGATCGCTGACCGCGAACGGCAGTTCTCTTCGCTGCCGCCGGCGCGGCTTGTTGGGTTGTTCTCGCGGGTTGTAGCTGCGATAGTGGCTGACGGTTTCGTCAGTAGGGAATGTGAGGCGAACCATGTCTGATGATCTGTTGATTCACCGTCCGCCGGTTGCGGGCGAGTCTTTATCTTTGCGCTCCATGCAGGAGGTTGCCATGAATGATCGTAATGCCAGCAAGATGCTGCGTACTTATAACGTCGCCTACTGGGGCAACAATTACTATGACGTCAACGAGCTGGGCCATATCAGCGTGTGCCCGGATCCGGATGTCCCGCAGGCGCGCGTCGATCTGGCAGAACTGGTGAAAACGCGCCAGCAAGACGGCCAACGTCTGCCGGCGCTGTTCTGCTTCCCGCAGATCCTTCAGCATCGCCTGCGCTCTATCAACGCCGCGTTCAAACGCGCGCGTGAATCCTTCGGCTACCAGGGCGGTTATTTCCTGGTGTATCCGATCAAGGTGAACCAACACCGCCGCGTGATTGAATCGCTGGTGAACTCCGGCGAACCGCTGGGGCTGGAAGCCGGCTCCAAGGCCGAACTGATGGCGGTGCTGGCGCATGCCGGCATGACCCGTTCGGTGATCGTCTGTAATGGTTATAAAGATCGTGAATATATTCGTCTGGCGCTGATCGGGGAAAAGCTGGGGCACAAGGTGTACCTGGTGATCGAGAAGATGTCCGAGATCAACCTGGTGCTGGAAGAGGCCGAGCGGCTGAACGTCATACCGCGCCTGGGCGTGCGTGCGCGTCTGGCATCGCAAGGCTCCGGCAAATGGCAGTCGAGCGGCGGGGAAAAATCCAAGTTCGGTCTGGCGGCGGTGCAGGTGCTGAAGCTGGTGGAGACCCTGCGTGAAGCGGGCCGCCTCGACAGCCTGCAGCTGCTGCACTTCCATTTGGGTTCGCAGCTGGCCAATATTCGCGACATCGCCACCGGCGTGCGCGAATCGGCGCGCTTCTACGTTGAGCTGCACAAGTTGGGCGTCAACATTCAGTGCTTCGACGTGGGCGGCGGCTTGGGCGTCGACTACGAAGGCACCCGTTCGCAGTCCGATTGCTCGGTCAACTACGGCCTGAACGAATATGCCAACAACGTGATTTGGGGCATCGGCGACGCCTGTAACGAACACGGCCTGCCGCACCCGACGGTGATCACCGAGTCCGGTCGCGCCGTGACCGCGCACCACACGGTGCTGGTCTCCAACGTGATTGGCGTCGAGCGCAACGAGTTCAGCGAACCGCAGCCGCCGGAAGCCGACGCGCCGCGCGCGCTGGAAAGCATGTGGGAAACCTGGCTGGAAATGAACGAGCCGGAGAACCGCCGCTCGCTGCGCGAATGGCTGCACGACAGCCAGATGGATCTGCACGACGTGCATACCCAATACGCGCACGGCATGCTGGACCTGACCAAGCGCGCCTGGGCCGAGCAGCTGTATCTGAACATCTGCAACAAGATCCAGCAGCAGCTCGATCCGAGCAACCGCGCGCACCGTCCTATCATCGACGAACTGCAAGAGCGCATGGCGGACAAGTTCTACGTCAACTTCTCGCTGTTCCAGTCGATGCCGGATGCATGGGGCATCGACCAGCTGTTCCCGGTGCTGCCGCTGGAAGGGCTGGATAAGCCGCCGGAAGGCCGTGCGGTGCTGCTCGACATCACCTGCGACTCCGACGGCACCATCGATCATTACGTCGACGGCGACGGCGTGGCGACCACCATGCCGATGCCGCCGTACGATCCGGAGAACCCGCCGGCGTTGGGCTTCTTCATGGTCGGCGCGTACCAGGAGATCCTTGGCAACATGCACAACCTGTTCGGCGACACCGCCTCGGTTGACGTGTACGTGTTCCCGGACGGCAGCGTCGAGACCGAGCTGTCCGACGAGGGCGATACCGTGGCGGACATGCTGGAGTATGTGCAGCTCGATCCGAGCGCGCTGCTGTCCAAGTTCCGCGATCAGGTCAAAGAAACCGATCTGGACAGCGAGCTGCAGGCGCAGTTCCTGGAAGAATTTGAGGCCGGTCTGTACGGTTATACGTATCTGGAAGACGAGTGATGAAATGAAGAAAGGCCGGGCGTCGTTAAGGCGCCTGGCCTTTTCTTTTCTGTTGCACGACTATGATACGGATGGCGTGTAGGTTGCAGACCGCTATGCTGCCGTTCGAACGGCGGCGCAGAGCGTAGCGGGCTTTTGCCGCCCTGATACCACGCCTAACTCTGCAGCAGTGAGCTCAACGCGTTACGAAAAGTCTGTTTTCTTTCATCTTTTTTATTGAAGTTATCCTTCCAATAAATTCACTTCCTAAATACAAGAAATCTCTGAAATTAACCTTTTCATTCACAAATTAGATTTTTAAATTAAAAAATATAATCAATATTAGTTATTGGTATTCATTATAAATACGATAATTGATCAGTTTATCTTTCATTATGTGTTGTACTTGTGATGGTTTTAAGTTTTTAATTCATTATGCATATGGTTTAGTCTTTTTGTGAGCGATGCTAATCTCCTTGTTTTATAGTGAGTTGTATTTTTTCTATATTTAGGTGTTCCTGTTGATAGGGCATGATTCTGATTTTTTAAAAAAGTAAATTCGTTAATTATGATGTGCGGTCCTGTTTTCTGTTTGTTTTTTATTTTTGGTTGAATTCATTTTTTAAAATGTCTTAGTATCCTTGGTGGGTTTTTGAGTACTAATGACATTCCTTAGATTTTATAATGATGACTTCATGCATGGCGCCCATATTATCGTGCGTGATGCATAATATATTGCCATCGGTAATAGCGATGCGCAGTAAGCGTGGTGTTCGTGTCACGGTCAATAGATGTATGTACATCGACATATAACTTAGTGGTTTAAATAATATAAGGGAATTATATGAAAAAGTATCTGGTAGCTTCCGCACTGGCCTGTGCGGCGATCTCTTCCTCGGCGTTTGCCGCCGATGGTGTGATTAACTTCACCGGTAAAATCATCGATAACGCCTGCGTGGTTAACCCGACGCTGAACGTGCAGATGGGAGATGTGGCGGCGGCGGCGTTTAAGAATGTGGGAGATGAATCCGGTGCCCGGAAATTTGATCTGGAGCTGAAAGATTGCCCGGCTAACCTGAGCAGTGCCAAAGTGACCCTGGACGGCGCGGCGGACGACAACAACACCGAGCTGTTCAAACTGAATGACGGCGGTGCAACTGGCCTGGCGCTGCGTATTGCTGCGCCAGGTGAAAGGATGGGGCCGGGCAGCACCAAGGAATTCAAGCTGTATGAGGGTGACAATGTATTGACATTCGAGGCGGCTTATAAATCAACGGATAAAGTCACCGCCGGTGATGCTAACACGACTATTCAATTCAGCGTTGCGTATAACTAATTTTCTATCCGGCGTTAATCTACCGGTGAAACACGTTTTCGCCGGTAATTCGTTAAATTCTCATCGGGCGGAAGGCTTTTGCGGGTGAGGAGTGGGGTATTTGAAAAACAAAAATGTGTTTTAGGGGACTTAGATGAAAAAGTATCTGGTTGCTTCTATGCTGGCGTGTACGGCGCTCTGCTCCTCTGCGTTTGCCGCCGATGGTGTGATTAACGTTACTGGAAAAATTATTGATAACGCTTGTGTGGTGAGCCCAACTCTGGATGTGCGTCTGGGGGACGCGGCTGCGGCTGATTTTGAACACGTGGGAGATTGGGGTTATGCAACAGCGTTCTTCTTGGAGCTTAAAGATTGTCCGGCAAATACCAAGGCGGCTATTGTACAGCTGGATGGCGAGGCAGATTCCAACAATAAAAATCTATTCCAACTTATCTCTGGCGGCGCCACTGGTATAGCCTTAGAACTTATTGCAATAAGTGAGAGTGGTTGGGGAAAACAATCGATTGTACCTGGTGGTACTTCGGAGAAATTTTCGCTGAATGAGGGTGAGAATCGCCTGTCTTTTGCGGCACGCTACAGATCAACAGATAAAGTCACCGCCGGTGCGGCTAACGCCACTATACAATTCAGCGTTTTGTATAACTAATCTATCTGACTTGGCTTTATTGATCGATGGAATACGCATTCTGTGGCGGTAACTTGTTAATAGAACGACTTAATCACAACATCAAGGGAATGCACAATAATGAAGGCTGTCTATTTGGCGCTGTGCGCCGCGCTGTTAATCAATAGTTTTCAGGCTGCTGCTGGCGTGGTGATCGGCGGCACCCGGTTGGTGTATCCCGGCGGCAAGAAAGAAGCGACCATCACGGTAAAAAACCCGGACGACATCCCTTACTTAGTGCAATCGTGGGTCAATGCGGATCTGGAAGGCAACGTCAAGGCGCCGTTCTTGGTCACGCCGCCGCTGTTTCGCCTGAACGGCGGCAAAGAGAATACGCTGCGGGTGGTGAAAACCGCCCAGCCGCTGCCGGAGGATCGCGAGTCGGTATTCTGGTTCAGCGTCAAAACGGTGCCACCGGAGGCGGAAGGCAAAGGCAACCACCTGCAAATCGCGGTGCGTACCCGCATCAAACTTTTCTATCGCCCGGCGTCGCTGCCCGGCTCGCCGGAAGAGGCGGCCGGGAAAGTGCGCTGGGAGCGCAGCGGCAACACGCTGAAAGCGATCAATGATTCCCCCTACTACCTGAGTTTCTCTACGGTCTCGGTCGCCGGTGAAAAAATCAAGGAGCCGCAGATGGTGGCGCCGTTCGCCACACTGGCCTATACCCTGCCGCCTTCAGCCACCGGCAAACAGGTGAGCTGGCAGGTGATCAACGACTACGGCGGCCTGAGCGCTCAGCACCAACAAGCGTTGTGATGGCTCGGTTGATAGCCAGGGGCGCGGTGTGAACAGGGATGTGAAACATGAACAGCAAAACAGCGCGCTGCCTATCTGGGCGGCGCAGCGAATATCGGCTGACGCCGTTGGCCTGGCAACTTGCCGGCCTGCTGATGTACAGCGGCGTAGCGCAGGCGGAATACCGTTTTAGCTCGGCTTTATTGCAGATAGGCAATACGCCGCAAACCGAAGTGGATCTGGCGCTGTTCACCGATGAGGAGAAACAGCCGCCGGGGGAGTATCGCGTTGATCTGTTCCTCAACGAGCAGCGGCTGGATACCCGCACGCTGGCCTTTTCTCTGCAGCCGGACGAACAGGGCAAAGAACGTCTGGTTCCTTGTCTGAAATGGGAAGATCTGCAGGGCTTTGGCGTGGATCTGGCCGCCTTTCCCGCGCTGCAACCCTCCGATGCGTGCATCAACTTGCCGCAGGCCATTCCCGGCGCCCGAACGGAACTGCTGTTCGAGCAACAGCAGTTGAAGCTGAGCATCCCGCAGGCGGCGTTAAAACGCCAGGCGCGCGGCTATGTGCCGCCGGAGCAGTGGGACAGCGGCATTCCGGCGTTGCTGAGCAACTATACCCTGCGTGGGGCGCACGATCGCAGCCGGCAGGGGGGCGGCAATGAAAGCAGCTATTTCGTCAACCTGCGCAACGGCGCCAACTGGGGCGCCTGGCGGTTGCGGCATGACGGCGTGTGGAACCGGAACGGTCAGGGAGAGGCGCACTGGCGCACGTTGAACAGCTATGTACAGCGAGACATCACCCCGCTGAACGGGCTGTTGACGCTGGGCGATGCCACCACGCCGGGCGATATCTTCGATTCGCTGCCGCTGCGCGGCGTACAGCTGGCCTCGGTGGAAGAGATGTACCCGGACAGCCTGCGCGGCTACTCGCCGGTGGTGCGCGGCATCGCCAAAAGCAATGCGGAGGTGATCATTCGCCAGAACGGCGTGGTGGTCGATCAGCGCTATGTGCCGCCGGGCGCCTTTGAAATCAGCGATCTATATGCGGTTTCCGGCAGCGGCGATCTGGATGTCACCATCAAGGAAAGCGACGGTACGGAACAGCGCCTGCTGGTGCCGTTTGCCTCGCTGCCGGTGCTGCAGCGCGAAGGGCGGCTCAGCTACGGCCTGGCCGCCGGGCAATACCGTGCGCAGGACGCGAGCGCCGATGACGAGAAGTTTATGCAGGGCACGCTGATCTACGGCCTGCCGCTCGGCGCCACGCTGTATGGCGGTGGCCAATGGGCCAATCGTTACCGTTCGCTGGCGCTGGGCGTGGGGCAAAACCTGGGCCGCGCCGGCGCGTTGTCGCTGGATATGACGCAAAGCTGGGCCCGGCGGCCGGAGGAGGCCGTTCAGGGGGACGATCGGCAGGGCAACATGTGGCGCCTGCGCTATGAAAAAAGCTTCCCGCTCACCGGCACCCAGCTGAGCCTGGCCGGTTATCGCCATGCCAGCGAAGGCTACACCACGTTGCAACAGGCGATGCAACCCCGCGATAGGACAAGCAACAGCGCGACCCGCAGCCGTAAAGAACTTTCGCTGCAGCAGGGATTGGGGCCGCTGCCAGGCTCACTGTTCTTGAGCCTGGCGGAAGATCGGCGCTGGGGGGAACAAGGCAAGCGCCAGTCCGTCAGCCTGGGCTACAACGGCAGCATCAAAGGGGTGAGCTATGGCCTTAACTACAGTCAGAACCAGAGCTATCAGGCTCAGACCGATCGCGTCGTGGCGCTGAATGTCAGCATTCCACTGAACCTGTGGGCACACAACACCTGGGCCGGTTATGGCATCAGCAATAGCAACAACGGCAAAACGTTGCAGACGCTGGGGCTGAACGGCACCGCGCTGGAAGGCGACAACCTGAACTGGGGGATAACCGGCGGCTATGGCAATCAGGGCGAAGGCGAGAATGGCAATCTGACGCTGGGTTATCGCGGCAGCAAGGCGCTGCTCGGCGCCGGGCTGAGCCACGACGGCCAGCGCCAGCGGCTGAATTACGACGTTCAGGGCGGGGTGTTGCTGCATGCCGGCGGGGTGACGCTGTCGCAACCGCTTAACGATACGGTGGCGCTGGTGCGCGCGCCGGGTGCCGGCGGGGTCAGCGTGGTGAATCAGGTGGGGGTGAAAACCGATAGCCGCGGCTATGCGGTGGTGCCTTACCTCTCCGCCTATCGCCAGAACGCGATTGCACTGGATCCGACCACCCTCGCGGACGACGTGGAGCTGGGGCTGACCAGCCAGACGGTGATCCCGACCCGCGGCGCGGTGGTGCTGGCGGATTATCAAACCAAGGTCGGTGCACGGATGATGATGACGCTGACGCGCGCCGACGGCCGGCCGGTGCCGTTTGGTGCGATCGCCACGCTGGCAGGCGCAGGCGGTGACGGCAGCATCGTCGGCGACGGCGGGCAGCTGTTCCTGGCCGGCATGCCGGCCAACGGCATGCTGCACGTGCAGTGGGGCAAACAACCGGACCAGCAATGCCAGGTCGTCTACGGCCTGCCGGAAACTGCCGGCCCGGAGATCCCAGAGATAGCGGCCGAGTGCCGTTAAGGAGCAAAGGATGAAAGCGGGAGTATGGATGCTCGGCCTGTGCGGGCTGTGGGCGGCGGGCGGCGCCTGGGGAGCGGAATGCCTGCCGGCCGGCAACCCGGAACGGCTGCTGTTCGACATTCCGCCGCAGACGCTGCAACGCGATCTGCCGGTCGGCAGCGTGGTGTGGCAGGGCACGCGCCAGGTGCAGCAGGCCGCGTCGCTGGCGCCCTGCGCGGAGGCGAAGGACGCCCGGCTGAATCTGCAGGGCGGCGACAGTGGGTTGAAAAGCGGCAACAGCGCGGTCTACGGCACCACGATTAGCGGGCTGGGCTATGCGCTGGATACCGATGCCGCTTTCAGAGATGGCTGGCCGGCGAGCGGCGCCATTGCCGCCGGAAAACGGCAAATCAGCCTGCGGCTGGTGGTGACCGGGCCGCTGGTCTCCGGCGTGTTGACGACGGAAACGCTGGCTCGGCGCACGGTTAATGGGCTGCCGGTGCTGGATATCGCCCTGCAAAAACCGGTCGCTATTATCCGGTTGGCCTGCGAGCTGCAGGGCGGCCGCCATCGCACGGTGGCATTGGGCGAGGTGGCGCGCAGCGATTTTCGCGGCGTGGGCAGCACGCGCGGCGAGCAGCCGTTCCTGCTGGATCTGGCCTGCGACGCCGGCGCCCGGGTCAATGTTCAGTTCGACGGCATCGCCGCAGGCGGCGACGCGCCCGGGGTGCTGGCGTTGACCCACCCCGAAGCGCAGGAGAGCGCGCGCGGCGTCGGGGTACAGCTGCTCTACCGCGGCGCGCCGCTGGCGCTGGGGGAACGGCTGCCGCTGGAAACGGCCTTACAGGGGCTGCGCAGCTACCCGTTCAGCGCCCGTTATTACCAAACGCAACCGCAGATCGCCGCCGGCGAGGCCAACGCGGTAGCAACCTTTAGCCTCACCTACCAATAAGGATGAAGATAATGATGAGAAAAATAGCACTGCCCCTGACGCTGCTCGGCGCCGCCATGCTGGCACCGCCGCTGCAGGCGGCGGATGGGAATATTAATGTGACTGGCAGAGTCACCGAAAGCAGCTGCGTGCTGGATGCCAGTTCTAAAAACCAGAAGGTGAATAAGGGGGTGCAGAGCGCTACCATTGCGACTTGGTTAGGGGGCGCTGGCTATATCTATGTGCAGTTGGCGGACTGCCCGGACAGCATTAGCCAGGTACGCATCAGGTTTGAAGGGACGTTGGCTAATACCCAAAAATACTCAGGAAAAGTTTTTGCCACCGATAATAGCGATCAACCCGATGCCGCTAAAAATGTGGGTTTTATAATTCAAAAGTCAGGGGAAGTTGCATTTCAAAATTTGCTGGGGGTAAATGAGTTCAGCCCAGCTATTGAATTGAAAAAAGGGGCGGTGAATGAGCTTAAATTCAGTACGGGATATACCACCGATAACAAAATGCCTACTGCAGGGGTTGCTCGTACTCGCCTACAGTTTAGCCTGATTTACCCATGATGGATTATTGAATTTCGTTTTTATTGAGATAAGGAACAGCTAATGAAAAATATCATCAAGGGGCTGCTGCTGGTGGGGGGCGGATTGGCCTTTAGCGCTTATGCTGCAGACGGCAGCGTGGATATGGAATTAACGCTTGCTCATGGCACCTGCAATTTAACCGCAGGCAGCAAAAATATGCAGGTAGCGCTGGGGAATATTTCCCGTACCGAGCTGACATCAATTGGTGCGACTAGCAAGCCGGTTGATTTTACCGTTGAAGCAACCGACTGTGCCCCAGGCTTGGCCGTATTTTTCCGCTTTGATGGCGTTGCTGCCGGCCAAAATAATAAAGCCTTTGCATTAGGCAGTGGCTCCGTTGCTGAGGGGGTTGGGGTACAGGTGGCCGATGTTTCCCCTTACGAGGAGTATGTCAAAATTCCTAATGCAAGTTATGGGTATGGAGTTATCCCAAGAAATGATGGTTCTTTTTCTAAACCATTTAATGCACGATATATCGCTTTAACCGATAAGGTAACACCCGGCACGGCAAACGCCACCGCTCAACTCAATCTGGTCTATGACTAAATAACGCCACCCGCCACCCCCTGCGTCGGCTTATCGATATCATCAGAATAAAAGGCTGTTATCCAGTAATAAGGAAAGTGGCGAGAGTAAAAAGTAAATCAGCGGCGCGGCTGCCTATATTGCCACGAAGGCGCAAACGGTCATCCCCGGCAGCGCCAACCTGACCACGCAGATTAGCCTGGTTTATCCATAATAACCGGGCCTGTTTCAGCACGATGATCGTTTGGCATTATCAGAGAGATAAGGAAATTAATGATGATAGCAACAGTGAGAAAAAGAATGCCGCTGCTGGCATTATTCAGCGCAGCAATGTTATCCCCGCCGCTCTACGCGGCGGATGGGAGTATTAATGTGACTGGGCGGGTGGTGGAGAATGCCTGTGTGGTCGCCGCCGAATCGAAGAATATCATGGTGGATTTTGGTGAGCAGGCGGGTAATTCCTCATTGGGCAGCCGTGGCTATGGGCAAACCATAAGGCTTCTGGATTGTCCTTCGGGGGCTAAGCAGGTGAAGATTAGATTTGAAGGTACCGGATACGGCTATGTTTTCGCCCCCGATAATCAGGGGCAGCCGGGAGCCGCACAGAACGTAGGGTTCGGGATATACAATGCGGATTTTGCTGATATTGGAGTTAACGGTGAATCGAAGCCTTATGAGCTTAAAAACAGCGGTTCCGGCAGTGCGAATGATCTTCATTTTGGTGTGTCGATACGTTGGCTTGGCAAGAACCAGAGCCAGCCCATCCCACTTGGTGAGGCGACGGGCACTATTCAGTTCAGCATTCTTTATAACTAAACCCGCCATGGCCTATTTTTATGGTGACGAAGGAAAATGTGATGAATAAAGCAATCAGAAGAATCGTTCAGGGCTTGTCAACTTGCCTGATTGGCCTGGCCTGTACGGCACAAGGTGCAGACGGCACGATCAAAACTAAAGTGAAGTTTATTCAATTTACCTGCAATCTGACGGCCGCCAGCAAGAACATGAGCGTACCGCTGGGGGATATTAACCGCAGCCAGTTGGCTAAAACCGGGAACCTGAGTTCGCCGGTGTTGTTTGAATTAAAAGCGACCGGTTGCCCGAGAACAAGCAAAAATACTTCTGTTGCAGTGCGTTTTTCAGGCACGGCAGCAGCAGGGGATAGTCAGGCTTTTGCTTTGGATCAAGACAGTGTGGCGTCGGGGGTCGCAGTGAAGATAGCGAATGAGAGCTATGATGGCGTTTATGATTATTTCGTTGGGCCTAATGTTTATTGGGGGAGGAGCTTTTATCCAAACTCTGAGGGTGAGCTAACCATGAAGTACGCGGCGCAGTATGTCGCCCTGGATGATCACGTTACCCCCGGTACGGCCAACCTGACGACCCAAATTGACTTGTATTACAATTGAGCTACTCTGCCCAATGGCGTAGCCCATTGGGCGGATGATATTTTTAGAATTAAGGTGTAGTAACTCTACTAACAGAGAACATTGATTATATTGACCAATATAACCCAGCTGCGAGTATAAAGTTGCACAGCTAAATTGTACATGCTTCGAGAATCTGCCTCAGCACCCTTATCTTTATCGCTTTGGCAGGGGGACTGGTTCACGGGAAATTATTATTCACCCTAACTATATTATTATTTGCCATGTCAATGAGTTGTAAATGGAGATTTTACGTGTGCTACATACTCACCGGGAATATCCTTAAGTCATACAAAGAGAGATCAAAATGAAAAATACTGTAATTGGTATGTTTGCTCTGTTAGGTTTCACGGGGCCAGTCGTTGCAGCCTGCCCAGACGGAAATACAGTGGTGACTAAATCAGGGTACTATGCCGCGCTCAACGCTGAGTCTTATAGAAAAATGACCTCTATTATCGAATCTGGAAATACATCGGAATTATCTCCTTTATTATCAGAGCATTCTGTCATTGCACTTCCTGCCGGCATTGAGGTTTGTATCACTGATAGAAGGAAAGGATTCCAGCAATATCGAAAACACATAACTATCCCTAATAAACCTGGTGCTTATTGGGTGCCTGATGCGGCATTGAACGAGATTGAGTAAACGCCTGATGTCTCTTCAATAGAAATCGTTGACCCGATTCGTTCTTGCCGACTAGGCGTGAGCCGGAAAAACATAAACGCATGTCTGTTTCAACACCGCAAAGCTGTAGTCGCTACAGGGATGGGAGTCTGGAGTAGTCCGCGAACAACGTCACCATTTTATGGTCCCTGCATAAAGTGGAGAACTGCGCAAGCAGCGTTCCGCATCTGTTCTTGGGCACGAAGCTATGCCCCCTTGAAGCATGAACAAAATGCGGCCATAATCTGCCGTATCGGTAGCACCGAAACACACATCGAACAAATCCCTTTCTCGTCGGGCTAACGACGCGGGAGGGATTTTTTTTTGTCACGGCCCGGCATCTGCGCCCGGCAACTTGTTGAACTACGAGGGTTTACTATGAGCACCTTAGGCCATCAGTCCGATAATTCATTAGTGTCCAACGCCTTTGGTTTCCTGCGCTTTCCGCTGAACTTCATGCCTTACGACAGCGATGCAGAGTGGGTCATCACCGGCATTCCGTTTGACATGGCGACCTCCGGTCGCGCCGGCGGCCGCCATGGCCCGGCGGCCATCCGTCAGGTGTCCACCAACCTGGCCTGGGAAGGCAACCGTTGGCCGTGGAGCTTCGATCTGCGCGATCGCCTGAACGTGGTTGACTGTGGCGACATCGTGTTCAACTTCGGCGATGCGCAGGACATGAGCGACAAGCTGCAGGCGCACGCGGAGAAACTGCTGAAAGCCGGTAAGCGCATGCTCTCGTTCGGCGGCGACCACTTTGTCACCCTGCCGCTGCTGCGCGCGCACGCCAAGCATTTCGGCAAGCTGGCGCTGGTGCACTTCGACGCCCATACCGATACCTACGCCAACGGCAGCAAGTTCGACCACGGCACCATGTTCTACCATGCGCCGAATGAAGGCCTGATCGATCCGCACCACTCGGTGCAGATCGGTATTCGCACCGAGTTCGATCACGACAACGGCTTTACCGTGCTGGACGCCGCGCAGGTGAACGATCGCAGCGTGGACGACCTGCTGACCCAGATCAAGGGCATCGTCGGCGATATGCCGGTGTACCTGACCTTCGACATCGACTGCCTGGATCCGGCGTTTGCACCGGGCACCGGCACACCGGTGATCGGCGGCCTGACCTCAGATCGCGCGCTGAAACTGGTGCGCGGCATGCAGTCGCTAAACATCGTCGGCATGGACGTGGTGGAAGTGGCGCCGGCCTATGACCAGTCCGAGATCACTGCGCTGGCCGCGGCGACCCTGGGTCTGGAGATGCTGTACCTGCAGGCGGCCAAGAAACACGCCTGACGCTTGGCCACGCCTCGCTGAAAAAGCGGCTCCCATCGTATGGGGCCGCTTTTTTTATTTCATTTGTCTGTCGCCATCCGCACTGCGATTTTCAGCCTGTTGCAACGCCTTTGCGCAATCCTGCGCAGAAATGAAACTGAGTCAGTAAAAAGGAACCGGGATAACGGGGAGGATGAATATACTGCGCGCGGGTGCTCTGGATCTTTGTATCTAGAGCCTGCGTGAAAGGTACAAAGAGAAAAGCCCCGAGTCGATATTCATCAACCCGAGGCCTACTCTAACGCCAGCAACGTTAAGTTAGCCTCTTACCCGCCGCGAGGCAAGGAGAAGAAGGCATGATGCCGAACAAACGGAGCCTGTTAAAACTGGTGGTTATTTGTGCCACGGTAATATCACTGGTATGGATAACCCGCAGCACGCTGTGCGAGCTGCGGATCCGATCGGGCAACACGGAGGTTGCGGCCATTTTGGCTTACGAATCCGAACGGTAAGGCAACCCGGCGACGGGGGGTGTCCCCCGTCTGCTGGTTGTTGGCGTCCAGATCCATGAGCACCCTCTCAAGGCCATTGGCTTTCTCTGCCGCAACGGTGCGGGAACAGGCTATGCCCGTTTCACCTGGCGCGCCAGCAACATGCGGCTAAACAGCGCGCCGCCCGCCAGCAGCGTCAGCAGCTGTGAGGCAATCAGTACCGCAAAGCCCGAGGACACCTTGCCCTGGCTGGCCATCACCATGCCCATCGCCATCGGCACAAACGCCGAGAACAGATTGCCGATGCCGTTGATCAGACCATAGGCGCTGCCGACCGCCTCCGGCCGCGCATAATGCTGCAGCAGCGTGGGGATTGCCGCGCCCTGTGCGCCCCAACAGGCGTTGGCCGCCAGCAGGAAGAAGGCGATCCAGCCAAGCTGATGGCTGTTCATTACGCCATAGATGCACAGTGCGGTCGCCGCGCCGCCAAAGACGAAGATCAGTGGCGCCTGATAGGGGCGGATACGATCGAGCAGCACGCCGCCGAGGTATTTTGAGGCGATGCTGACGATGAAAGGCAGTGCGGCCATCCATCCCATCTGCTTGATGGAGAATCCTTTTTCATCAGTCAGGTAAGCCGGCAGCCAGGCGCTGGATCCCCACAGGTAGCTGAGCGTGGCGATCTCGATCAGCAGGATCCAACCGAGCATCGGTGTGCGCCAGGCCAGCGCGAAGGTGTGCCAGACGCGGCTCAACACCGGCTGAGGATCGGCGGGGCGTGAAGATGAGGGTAAGGCGAGCGGATGAACGAACAGCCGCACCAGCGCCAGGCCCAACAGCAGGTTGAGCAGCGCCAGCAGGTGAAACGACATCGCCCACCCGAAGTGCGCCATCAGAAAACTCACCAGCGGAAAGCCGATCACCAGCCCCAACGAGACGCCCAGCGCGCTGACCGCGTTGGGTTTGCCGCGCTCGTCGGCGGCGAAATGATCGCTGATGTACATGGTCTTGAGCGAGAACAGCGGCCCTTCGCTGACGCCAAGCAACGCGCGCACCGCGCACAGCAACAGCAGCGATCCCGCCAACGGCGAGGCGGCGGTGAGCAGCGCCCACAGCACCACGCTCAGCGTCAGCGCGCGGCGGTAACCCATCAGCGTTTCCAGAAACGGCGTCAGCAACATGGCGGACAGGCCGTAACCGAGTAAAAACACCGTCATCAGCGTGCCCTGATGGGCGCGGTCACCGCCGAGTTGAAAGTGTTGCAGGAAGTCGGGATTGACCAACATCACGGCGATATTAACCCGATCTGCATAGGCGATAACGATCAGAAACAGCAGGGCGATCACCCCAAACCAGCGTTGACGTTGTTGCACGGCGCGTTCCTCAGTGCGAGCGGTTGACGAATTCAGGCAGCAGTAAACTCGCCCGCGGAGGCCATTACGCGTAAACGCGGGGGACGAGGCTGATTAATGTAAATTAATTGTTATTAAATTGAGTGTAAAAGACAGTGAGAAAACACTTTTACGCGCAATGCGCCGCCGGGATCAACGCATTTTTTGCCATAAATTAGCGGAAGAGCGCACAACTGACATAGGTTTTTCATATCGGTGCATGATTTCGTGATCCCTCCCGCATTTGTCATTTTTAAACAACCTTTCATTAACATTTGCCGTTCCGCTCGCTTGACGAAAGTTTCGCCAGACTTATAGTGGCTGTATTAAATAAGAAACTGAGTTTCATATATGAAACAATCAGATAGAGGATAAAAGCAATGAGCTGGAAGAATGTGTGCGAAGTGTCTCAGGTGAAAGAAGATTTTCCTTTCTCCGGCAAAGTGGAAGGAAAAGAGATCGGGGTGTACCTGCTCGACGGTAACTACTACGCGCTGGAAGACGTCTGCCCGCATGCTTATGCCTTGCTCAGCCAGGGGTTTGTAGACGACGGCAAGGTTGAGTGCCCGCTGCACGAAGCGCTGTTTGACGTGCGCACCGGCCAGTGCCTGCGCGAGCCAGGCGGCCGCGATCTGCAAACCTATCCCACCCGGGTGGTCGACAACCAAATCCAGATCACCTTTATCGCGGAGGAGTAATCATGCAGCACATCACCGATTTCAATCCCTGGCTGCCGGACACCCAACAGGTGACGCCGGCCCGCGAAGGCGGCAACGGCCAAATCCATCAGCCGGGCCAGTTCCGCAATGTCATCTGGCAAAACCGCGCCCGGGTGCCGGACGGTTTCGAAACCGCGCTGGTGGCGGCGCTGGAAACGATCTTCGATCAGGGGGCGGAAGAGCTGGAGCAGATCGTCAGCGCGTTGAATCAGCGCCGCCTGTTCGATCGCAGCGGCCAACCGTGGAATGAGGCGACGTTCCGCGAATTCCTTCACGTTAACGGTTTCTGAGCCACATCCGGGAGAAGACAATGACAGCAAACACAACATCCTCCGAACAGAGCCTGCAGGACTATCTTGACCAGGGATTGCGCGGCATGTGGTATCCGGTGCTGGCCAGTTGGGAAGTGGGCAACAACCCGGTCGGCATCACCCGTCTCGAGCAGCAAATCGTGGTGTGGCGCGACGGTGAAGGCCAGATCCACGCGTTGGAAGATCGCTGCCCGCACCGCGGCGCGCGGCTTTCCATGGGGTGGAACCTCGGCGATCGTATCGCCTGCTGGTATCACGGGGTGGAAGTCGGCGGAGACGGGACGGTGAAAGACGTGCCGGCGGTGGATCGCTGCCCGCTGGTGGGGCAAAAATGCCTGCGGTCTTACCCGGCCAAAGAAGCCTACGGCGCAGTGTTTCTCTATTTCGGCGTGACGGCGGATGAAGCGCCGGCGGAGCTGACTTTCCCGCAAGAGCTGGCGGACGAAGCGTCGTACAGTAATTTTCTGTGTACCGCCAGCTGGGACTGCAACTACCAGTACGCATTGGAAAACGTGATGGATCCGATGCACGGCACCTACCTGCACTCTTCCTCACACTCGATGGCGGAAGGCGATCGCAAGGCGGATATGGGGCTGGAGCCGACCGACAGCGGGTTTATCTTCAAAAAGAACGGACAGATCGGGGTTAACTTCGACTGGGTGGAATTCGGCAGCAGCGGCGCGTATTGGATGCGCCTGTCGATCCCGTACAAGAAGCGCTTTGGGCCGGGTGGTCACTTCTGGATCATCGGCATGGTGGTGCCGGAAGATAAGGATCACTGCCGGGTGTTCTTCTGGCGCATCCGTAAGGTCAAAGACTGGCAGCGCGACATGTGGCGCTTCATGTACCGTAATCGCCTGGAATCGTTGCATTGGGACGTGCTCGAGCAGGATCGCATCGTGCTCGAGAACATGGCGCCTAACGCCCGCGGCCGCGAATACCTGTACCAGCACGACGTCGGTCTTTCTCGCCTGCGCCGCCTGATGCAGAAAGAGGCGCAGAAACAGCTGGCGACGCTGCGCGAGCGGGAGGCGGCGCAGTGAACGGCTTGCTGGACGGCAAGCGCATCGTGGTCACCGGTGCGGCGCGCGGCCTGGGCTACAGCTTTGCCGCCGCCATCGCCGCAGCAGGCGCGCAGGTGGTGATGTGCGACATCTTGGCGGATGAGCTGGCGGCGAGCGGCGCCGCGCTGCGCGAGCAGGGCGCTCGGGTGGAAACGCAGACGATCGATCTGGCCTCACCGGATTCGATCCGCTTGGCGTTCGAGAAGATCGCCGCTGGCGGCGGGATCGACGGTCTGGTGAACAACGCGGCGCTGGCGACCGGCGTCGGCGGTAAAACCATGATGGAATACGATATCGATCTGTGGGATCGCGTGATGCAAGTCAACGTGCGCGGCACCTGGCTGGTGAGCCAGGCGGCGGTGCCGCTGCTGGCGCGCAATCCGCACGCCAAGATCGTCAACGTGGCGTCGGACACCGCGCTGTGGGGCGCGCCGCGCCTGATGGCCTATGTCGCCAGTAAAGGCGCGGTGATCGCGATGACCCGATCGATGGCGCGCGAGCTGGGCCCGCAGGGTATCTGCGTCAACGCCATCGCGCCGGGCCTGACGCGAGTGGAAGCCACTGAGTATGTGCCCGCCGAGCGCCATCAGCTGTACGAGCAGGGGCGCGCGCTGGCCGGGGCGCAGCACCCGGACGATGTGAACGGTACGGTACTTTATCTGCTGTCGTCGCTGGCGGATTTCGTCACCGGCCAACTGCTGCCGGTCAACGGCGGCTTCGTATTCAACTGACGGCCCGCAGGGCAGGCGCACAGCGCAGGAGCGAGAGATGGCGGACGAGCAAGCATGTAAGTATCTGATCCCGGGACTGGATCGCGGGTTGCAGTTGCTGCTGGCGTTTGGCGAGCAGCATAAGGAAATGACTTTTGCCGAGTTGCATCGCCTGGTCGATATGCCGAAGGCCACCGCCTACCGCGTGGTGCAGACGCTCGAGCACCTGGGCTTTCTGGAGCGCAATCCGCGCACCAATACCTTCGCGCTGGGCATCAAGGTGCTGCGTCTCGGTTTTGAATACATCGCGTCGCTGGACGTCGCGCAGGCCGGCCAGCCGGTGATCGAGCAGTTGCGCGATCGCAGCCAGTGCAGCAGCCATCTGGCGATCCGCGACGGGCGCGACGTGATCTATATCGCCCGCGTCAGCGCCGCCGGTTCACAGATCAATCAGGTCAGCGTCGGCACCCGCTTGCCGGTGCACCAAACCTCGCTCGGCCGCATGTTGTTGACCAGCGCCACCCGCAGCGAGTTCGAACAACTCTATCCGGACGCGCAGCTGCCGGGCAACGCGCCGGGCACCCCGGCGGATCGCGAAATGCTGTGGCAGATGGTGCAGCAAGACAAGGCGCGCGGCTATGTGATCGGCGAATCGTTCTTCCGCCACGGCATCTCCTCGATCGTCTACCCGATCTTCAACCGTGAGCAGCGGGTCGAGGCGGTGGTCAGCATCATGGTGCCGTCCGATGAGATCCCGAAAGCGGATCGCGAGCGGCTGCGCATGGAAGTGCGCGATGCGGCGGAGAAAATTTCTGGCTTCCTCGGCGCGCCGCCGCAGGCCAACGTCGGCTAACCGACAGGACCGACTCTTTCACTCAGGCAGGGATAAGGCCCACAGCAAACAGGGGCCGGGGGTCACTCATGCCTGAAAACCGTATGCAGCGAGAACGTGAGGCTGAACAATGAGCGTAATCGGAATCGAAAAACTGGAATTTGGCGTCGAAGATCTGCCAACCTGCGAAAAATTCATGCAAGACTTCGGCCTGCAGCCCGCCACGCAACATTGGGGCGAACCGCAGCGCGAATTCACCACCCTGAGCGGGGCGCAGGTTGTCCTGCACCCGTTGCAAAGCGCGGCGCTGCCTGCGGCGTTTGAAGGCGGTTCTACCCTGCGCCGCATGACCTGGGGCGTGGGCTCACCCGCCGATCTGGCGCGCCTGCAGCCGCGTTTGGCGTTGATGCCCGGCTTCCGTCAGGTGGGAGAAGAGCTGGAATGCCTCGATCCCAACGGCATGACGCTGCGCTTCGTCGTCAGCCGCCAGCAGGCGGTTGAGGTGCCGGTCACGCCGATCAACCAATGGGGCGACGTGCGCCGCATCGATCAACCCAGCCCGGTCTATTCGCAGGCGCAACCGATCAATATTGGCCACGTAGTGTTCTTCGTTGAAGATCTGGCGGCGACCGAGCGTTTCTATCGCGAGCTGTTGGATTTCCAGGTTTCCGATCGCTATATCGATCGCGCCGTCTTCCTGCGCACCCAGGCGCGCGGCGGCCACCATAACCTGTTCCTGCTGAAGCTGCCTAACCGCCCACGCGGCCTGAACCATGTGGCGTTCACCGTGCGCGATATCCATGAAGTGATCGGCGGCGGCATCGCCATGAACAAAGAGCAGTGGAGCACCTTTATCGGCCCTGGCCGCCACCCGATTTCCTCGGCCTATTTCTGGTACGTCAACAGCCCGACCGGCGGTGCGTTCGAGTATTACACCAACGACGATTATCTGACGGAAAACTGGCAGCCGCGCGAGCTGGAGCATTCGCTGGTCTCCTTCACCGAATGGGCGGTAGAGGGCGGCATCGATCACGATACGCGCCGCCAGCATAAAAAGGCGCAAGCGTTATGAACCGGCCAGAACAGACGGGCATTGTCATCGTCGGCGGCGGCCAGGCCGGCGGCTGGGCGGCCAAGACGCTGCGCGACCGCGGTTACAGCGGCCGGCTGACGGTGGTCAGCGACGAGCCCTACGATTTTTACGAGCGGCCGCCGCTGTCGAAAGCGGCGCTGCTGGATGCCGCGGCTCCCCTCAGTCGGCTGTTCAGCGAACAGGCGGTGGCGGAGCTGAATATCGACTGGCGTCGCCCGCTGCGCGCCGAGTCCATCGACGCTGAACAGCAAATCGTCACGCTCAGCGACGGGCAACGGCTGCAGTTCGAGCAGTTGCTGATCGCCACTGGCGGGCGGCCGCGTGTGCCGGGCGCCGCCTGGGCGCAGCATCCGCGCGTGATGACGCTGCGTTCCTGGGACGATGCGGCTCGGTTGCGGCAGGGCCTGCAAGGTTGCCGCCGTCTGGCGATCGTCGGCGGCGGTTGGATCGGGCTGGAGATCGCCGCTTCTGCGCGCCGTCTCGGCGCCGAGGTGACGGTGTTTGAACGCCAGCCCGCGCTATGCATGCGCAGCGTCGGCGCCGATGTCTCGCAGGCGTTGCTCGAACTGCATCGCCGGCAGGGCGTTACGGTGTTGTGTGGCTGCGGCGAGATCTCGCTGGAAGATCGCGACGGCGCCGCCTGGATCGGCAGCGAAGTCAGCGATCCGCAGGTCTTCGATCTGGTGGTGGTGGGGATCGGCGTCGAGCTGAATCTCGAACTGGCGCGCAGCGCCGGGCTGGCGATCGAGTCCGGCATCGTGGTCGACGGCCAAGGGCGTACCAGCCATCCGGCGATCTTCGCCGCCGGCGACGTGGCGCGCCACCCGACGCTTGGCCTGTGCCTGCAGTCCTGGGCCTACGCGCAAAATCAGGCCATCAGCACCGCCTGCGCGATGCTCGACGCCTTTGCCGCTCCGTATGACGACGTGGCCTGGCTGTGGTCGGATCAATATGACGTCAATATCCAGATCCTCGGCGTGCCGAGCGGCGGCGTGCACCATGTGGTGCGCCGCACGCCGCAGTCGCAGGTGTTCTTCACGCTGAACGCCGATCGGCAGCTGGTGCAGATGGTAGCGTTCAACGACGCGCGCACTATCAAGCTCGGTAAGCGTTGGCTGGCGAGTGGCCGGGTGCTGGATCCGCAGCAGCTGGCGGATGCGGAGTTTTCTTTGATGGCGTTGAAATAACGCCCGAACCTCGGGAGCGTTTTATGACTACGCAAGACATTGACGCCCGCGCTGGACGGGCGGGGGAAACCGTTGCCGAAAATCCGCAGCAGCGGGTGCGCTGGTCGGTGCCGATCGCGCTGTTTGCCTGCGTGCTGCTGGCGTTTTTCGACAAGATCAGCATCGCGGCGCTGTTTTCCGACGCTGAGTTTCAGCAGGCGTTAGGGATCGGCTTTGACCCGGCGCGGCTGGGCTTGCTGATGAGCGCGTTTCTGTTCTCCTACGGCATCTCCTCGATGCTGCTCAGCGGCATCGGCGATCGGCTTAATCCGGTCAAGGTATTGATTGGTATGATGGTGGTGTGGGGCGTGCTGATGGTGTTAATGGGGATGGTGCGTTCCTATCACGCCATGATGACGCTGCGCATTCTGCTCGGCATCGCCGAAGGGCCGCTGTTGCCGATGGCCTACGCCATTATTCGTCAGGCCTTTCCGCCGCAGCTGCAGGCGCGCGCCACCATGCTGTGGCTGCTCGGCACGCCGCTCGGGGCCGCGCTCGGCTTCCCGGTCACCCTGTACATCCTCAATACCTTCGACTGGCAGACCACCTTCTTCTTTATGGCGTTTCTGACGCTGCCGGTGATGTTGCTGGTGCTGTTCGGCATGCGCCACCTGAACGTCTCGCGCCCGGCGGCGGCGGCCAAGCCGGCGGTGTCCGAACGCAAACAGCACCGCCGCGAGCTGCTGCGCAGCCCGCATTTCTGGATGATTTGCCTGTTCAATATCGCCTTCCTGACCTACCTGTGGGGCATGAACGGCTGGTTGCCGAGCTACCTGATCAAGGGCAAAGGCATTCATCTGGAGCATGCCGGTTACCTCTCTTCGCTGCCGTTCATCGCCATGCTGCTCGGCGAAGTGCTGGGCGCCTGGCTGTCGGACAAGCTGGATCGGCGCGCGCTGGCCTGCTTCCTGTCGCTGTGCGGCGCGGGCCTCGGCCTGGCGGTGGTGCTGCACCTGCAGGGCACCTACAGCGTGATCGCCGCCATGGCCTTCAGCACCTTTATGTGGGGCGCCGGTGCGCCGAATATTTTCGCGCTGTTGGCGAAGGCGACCAGCAGCAAGGTCAGCGCCACCGCCGGCGGCATTTTCAACGGACTGGGCAATTTTGCCGGCGCGCTGGCGCCGGTGCTGATGGGGGCGTTGATCGCCGCCACCGGCAATATGGATAACGGCCTGCTGTTCCTGGTGGTGATGGCGTTCGTCGGCTGCCTCATTCTGCTGCCGTTGCTGAGAAAGTACTGAATTAACAATTGCTAAGCCCAATGGATTTCATGCTGTGGCTAGGCGGCAAGTTCGTGAGTCTCCAGGAGCTTACTGCGGTAAGTGACTGGTGTGAACGAATGCAGCCAACAACGCCACAGCGTGAAAGACGAAGGGGATAACCATTTGATTCAACAGAGGAGTGACAACATGTCTCAGGTTGAGAACAAAGCCGGCGTCAAGCCGCAGGATCTGTCGATGGAAAACTGGGTAGAGTCGCGCATCGCCCGTTTCGAGGGCCGCAAATACGACTGGAACGCGCTGAAATTCCAGGCCGACTTTGACCCGAAATACCGCCGCGCGCAGATGCGCTATATCGGCACCGGCGCCACCGGCGTGGCCAGCGACGCCAACACCATTCCGGCGGGCAACTTCACCTTTTCCACCATGGTGCTGCCGTCGAAGTGCGAGGGCCCGTTGCACCTGCACGACGACGTGGAAGAAGTGTTCTTCATGCTGAAAGGCAGCATCACGCTGATGATCCAGGATGGTGAAGAGTATTACGAAACCAGGCTGAAAGAGCGCGATCTGATCTCGGTGCCGGCGGGCGTGTACCGCGGCCTGTTCAACCACGGCGAGGAAGAGGCGCTGATGTGCGTGATGCTCGGCACCGCCAAGCCGGAGATCCCGACCTATCCGGCGGATCACCCGCTGTCCAAAGTGAAGCGCAACTGATGAACGGCCTGGCGCAACGCCAACGGGCGCGCTGCGGGGCGTACACCCTGAGCTGGCGCGAGGCCGGGCAGGGGCGGCCGGTGGTGTTGCTGCACGGCATCAGTTCCGGATCCGCCTCGTGGATAAAGCAGTTTAACGACAGCGGCCTGACGGACGGTCATCGTCTGTTGGCGTGGGACGCACCGGGCTACGGCGGCAGCCTGCCGTTGGCGGATCCGCAGGCTGACGCCGCCGGTTATGCGGCGGCGTTGGCGGCGCTGATTGCTGAGCTGCAGCTGGCGCAGCCGCTGATCGTCGGCCATTCACTGGGGGCGCTGATCGGCAGCGCTTACGCCGCCGGCTATCCGGACGGGCTATGTGGGCTGGTGTTGGCGGATCCGGCGCAGGGCTATGCCGCGGCGCCGGAGGAAAAACGCCGGCAGGTGTACGGCCAGCGCCAACAGATGATGGAGACGCTGGGGCCGGTGGGCTACGGCGAGCAGCGGGCGGCGGCCTTGCTGCATGAAGAGGCGGATCCGCAGGACATCGCCTGGGTGCGCAACGGCATGCAACAGCTCGATCCCGACGGTTTTCTGAGCGCCGCCTGGATGCTGGCTAACGACGACATCGGCCGCTATCTGGCGCGCTATCGCGGCCCGCTGGAAGTGTGGTGCGGTGAACAGGATCGCATTACGCCGCCGGAGAAGGCGGCCGAGCTGGCGCGTGAGCAAGACGCGACGCTGCGTCTGATTGCCGCCGCCGGTCACGCCAGCTACCTCGATGCGCCGGCGTGTTTCAACCGCTATCTGCGGGATTTTACGGGAGCAATCCAACGATGAATTTTCAGCTTGAGGATCGGGTGGCGGTGGTGACCGGCGGCTCGTCGGGCATCGGTTTCGAAACTCTGAAGCTGCTGCTGGCCGAAGGGGCGAAGGTGGCGTTCTGCGGCCGCGATCCGGACAAACTGGCCGGCGCGGAGGCCAGCCTGCGCGCGGACTTCCCGCAGGCGGAGATCCTGGCGCTGCGCTGCGACGTGCTGGATGCACAGCAGGTGGCGCAGTTCGCCGCTCAGGTGACGGCGCGTTTCGGCGGCGTGGATCTGCTGATCAACAACGCCGGTCAGGGCTTCGTCGCCCATTTTGACCAGACGCCGCGCGAGGCCTGGCTGCATGAGGCCGAGCTGAAGCTGTTCGGCGTGATCAATCCGGTGCAGGCGTTCTTACCGGCGCTGGAACGATCGGCGATCGCGTCTATCACCTGCGTGAACTCGCTGCTGGCGCTGCAGCCGGAAGAACACATGATCGCCACCTCGGCGGCGCGTGCCGCGCTGCTCAACATGACGCTGACGCTATCGAAAGAGCTGGTGGACAAAGGTATTCGCGTTAACTCGATCTTGCTGGGGATGGTGGAGTCGGGCCAGTGGCGCCGCCGTTTCGACGATCGCAGCGATAAAGATCAAAGTTGGGAGCAGTGGACGGCGGCGATCGCCGAACGGCGCGGCATCCCGATGAAGCGCCTGGGCAAGCCGCAGGAGCCGGCGCAGGCGCTGCTGTTCCTCGCTTCGCCGCTGGCTTCTTTTACCACCGGCGCGGCGCTGGACGTTTCCGGCGGCTTTAACCGCCATGTGTAGCAGGGGCCGAAAAAGATGAAGAAGATCATGATGATTGGCTACGGCGCGATGGCGAAGGAAGTGATCGCCCGTTTGCCGGAAGGCGTGGAGGTCGGTTGGATCCTGGCGCGCGCAGCTCATCATGCGGCGATCGCCGAGGCTTTTGGCGGGCGGGTGCAGGCGCTGGCCCATCCTGGGCAGTGTTCGCAGCAGCCGGATCTGGTGCTGGAGTGCGCCAGCCAGCAGGCAGTGGCGGAGTTTGGCGAAGCGGTGCTGCAGCGCGGCTGGCCGCTGGCGCTGATCTCGACCGGCGCGCTGGCGGACGCCGCATTGCAACAGCGGCTGCAGCAGGTTTGCCGCCGCCATCACGGGCAGCTGATCGTGCTGTCCGGCGCGGTGGCGGGGATGGACGGGCTGGCGTCGGCGCGCGAAGGCGGGCTGGAGAGCGTGACCTATCAGGCCAGTAAAAGCCCGGCCAGCTGGCGCGGCAGCCCGGCGGAACAGTTGATCGATCTCGATGCGGTGAGTGAAGCGCAGGTGTTTTTTGAAGGTTCGGCGCGTGAAGCGGCGCGTTTGTTCCCGGCTAATGCCAACGTGGCGGCCACCATTGCGCTCAACGGCCTGGGGATGGACGCCACCCGGGTACGCCTGCAGGTCGATCCCGCCACCCGACGCAATACCCATCGCCTGCAGGTGTGCGGCGATTTTGGCGAGTTTCACATCGAGCTGAGCGGCACCCCGCTGGCGAGCAATCCCAAAACATCAACCCTGGCGGCGCTGAGCGCGGTACAAGCCTGCCGCCGTCTGGTGGACGGCGGTTTTATTGCCTGAACGGCAGGAGCGGAGCATGGAACGATTGAATATTTTTGTCGCCGGACGCTGGCGCGAAGGGCGTGGCGAAGAGATGGCTTCGGTATTCCCGGCCGACGGCAGCGTCAACGCGCGGCTGCGTGCCGCTAACGTCGAGGACGTGAATGAGGCGGTGGAGGCAGCGGAACGCGCCTGGCGCGCGCCGGAGTGGCGTGGGTTGGTGCCGCACCAACGCGCCTCGATCCTCTACCGCGTCAGCAACCTGATCCTGGCGCAGCAGGAACAGCTGGCCGAGCTGCAGACCCGCGACAACGGCAAGCCGCTGGCGGAGACCCGCGGGCTGGTGGCCAGCGCAGCGGCGACCGCGCGCTACTTCGCCGCCGCCTGCGAAGTGTTGGAAGGCGAATTGCCGACCCCGCGCAGCGCCGAGGTGATGACGCTCAGCCAGTATCAGCCGATGGGGGTGATCGCCGCCATCACGCCGTGGAACTCACCGATCGCCAGTGAAATGCAGAAGGTGGCGCCGGCGCTGGCGGCGGGCAACGCGGTGGTGCTCAAACCGGCCGAAGCCACGCCGCTGATGGCGCTGAAGCTGGCCGAGCTGTTCGAACAGGCGGGCCTGCCTGCCGGGCTGCTCAGCGTGCTGCCGGGCAAAGGTTCGGTGATCGGCGAGGCGTTGGCGCGCCATCCGCGGGTGAAAAAGATCTCCTTTACCGGTGGGACCAGCACCGGGCGCCATTTGGCGCATATCGCCGCCGACAAGCTGATCCCCACCTCGTTGGAACTGGGGGGCAAATCACCGACCATCGTGCTGGAGGACGCCGATCTGGAACAGGCGGCGCGCGGTATCTGCTACGGCATTTTCAGCTCCGCCGGCCAGGCGTGCATCGCCGGATCGCGGCTGTTCGTGCATCGTTCGCTGTATCAGCCGCTGCTGGCGCGCTTGACCGAACTGACGGCGGGGCTGCGCATCGGCAACCCGCTGGTGCCGGGCGTGCATCTCGGCCCGCTGATCAGCGCCAAACATCGGCAAAGCGTGGCGGACTACGTGGCGCTGGCGCGGCAGGAGGGTGGCCGGGTGATCATCGGCGGCGAAGCGCCGGCCGATCCGCAACTGGCGAGCGGTAGCTATTACCTGCCGACCATTATTGAAGGCTTGAACAATGACGCCCGCGTGTGCCAGGAGGAGATCTTCGGCCCGGTGCTGGTGGCGCTGCCGTTCGACGACGAGCAACAGCTGATCGAACAGGCCAACGACTCGGTGTACGGCCTGGCGGCCGGCATCTGGAGCCGCGATTTCCCGCGGGCGATGGCGCTGGCGGAGCGGCTGGAAACCGGCACCGTCTGGATCAACACCTACAAAACGTTCTCGATTTCTACACCGTTCGGCGGTTTCAAGGAAAGCGGGCTGGGCCGCGAAAAGGGCCTGAACGGCATCAAGGCCTACATGCAGCAGAAAAGCGTGTATCTGGCGCTGAGCCATCAGGTGAACCGCTGGAGCGACTAGGCCGACACCTCTACGGATAACCCTAATAACGACTACCCTAAGAAGGCAGATGATGAGCGATAAAATCACGGTTGGCGAGGCGATAGCCCGGACTCTGGAACAGTACGCGGTGTCGGCGATGTACGGCATCATTTCGATTCATAATCTGCCGATCGCCGATGCGGTGGGGCAGCGCGATAAAATTCGCTTCGTGCCGGCGCGCGGCGAAGCGGGCGCGGTCACCATGGCCGACGCGCACGGGCGCTTCTCCGGCCTGGGCGTGGCGTTGACCAGCACCGGCGCCGGCGCGGGCAACGCGGTGGGGGCGATGATTGAGGCGCTCAACGCCAACACGCCGCTGCTGCATATCACCGGCCAGGTGGAAAAAGCCTATCTGGACGCCGACGCCGGTTTTATTCATGAAACCCGCGATCAGCTCGGCTTCCTGCGCGCCTGCTCCAAGCGCGCTTACCGGGTCAATTCGCCGGAGCAGGCGGTGGCGGTGATCCAGCGGGCGATCCTGGATGCGCAAACCGTGCCCTGTGGCCCGGTGGCGGTCGAGATCCCGATCGATATTCAAAGTAGCCTGGTTTCCCGTTCGGTGCTGACCGAAGCGTTGGCGCCGGCGCCGCTGCCGAAGGCGGACGATGCGGCGGTGGAGCGGCTGCATCAGCGGCTGAAACAGGCCAAGCGTCCGCTGCTGTGGTTAGGCGGTGGCGCCTTGGCCTGCGGCGACGCGGTGCGCAAGCTGGCGGACGCCGGCGTGGCGGTGATCTCCAGCACCCACGGGCGCGGCATTCTGCCGGACAGCCATCCGCGCAGCCTGCGGGCGTTCCACAACTCGCCGAGCATCGAGGCGATCCTGACGCAGTGCGACCTGACGCTGGTGGCTGGTTCGCGCCTGCGCAGTAATGAAACCCGCACCTGGACGCTGCCACTGCCGCGCCCGCTGGTGCAGATTGACATCGATCCGGCGGCGGCCAACCGCAACTACCTGGCCGATGAGCAGATCAACGGCGACTGTGCGGCGCTGCTGGCCGCGCTGGCGGCGCGGCTGAGCACCGGCGAGAAGGTTAACGCCGAGTGGGATGCCGAGATCGCGGGGGCGGTGCAGCAGGCGGAGAGCGCGTTGCGTCAGCAGTCCGGCGAATACGCCAAACTCAACGACGCCATCGACGCCGCGTTGCCGCAGGATGGATTGCTGGTGCGCGATATCACCGTTTCCGGCAGCGTCTGGGGCAGCCGTTTGTTCCGCGCGATCTCGCCGCTGTGCAACATTCACTCGCTGGCCGGTGCTATCGGCATGGGGCTGCCGATGGCGATCGGCACCGCGATCGCCAACCCGCAGCGCAAGGTGGTGGGGCTGGTGGGCGATGGCGGTTTGGCGCTGGGCCTGGGGGAACTGGCGACCATGGCGCAGGAACAGGTGAACATCACCCTGCTGATCATGAACGACGGCGGTTATGGCGTGATGCGCGGCATTCAGGACAAGTATTTCGCCGGGCGCCAGTATTACAACGAGCTGCATACGCCGGCCTTTACTCAAATAGCCGAAGCGATGGGGCTGAAAGCCTGGAAGGTCGAGGCGGCGGCGCAGTTCAACGGCGTATTGGCCGAGGCGATCAACTACCCGGGGCCGTCGGTGGTCGAGGTGGACATGAAGCAGGTCGGGCCGCTGACTTTCGCCGGACCGCCGCAGAAGACGCTGTATTGAGACGATAAAAAACGCCCGGCGGTTGCCGGGCGTTCTCGTGGTTACTTCTCTGCCGCGATGCGATCGCGAATGTGCTGCGCGCGCGCTTGGGAAGACGGGTGATCGTCGAACATGCTGCTCTGACGGCCGGCTTCCATTTGGGCCAGTTTTTCGAAGCTGGTGGCCAGGCCGTTCGGATCGATGCCGCGCTTTTTCAGCAGATCGAACGAGTAATCATCCGCTTCGCTTTCCTGTTTCTGCGAGAACTGGGCGCTGACCAGCTTCTCGCCGATGTCCGCCAACTGCGACTGCGACAGCGAGCCGATGACGCCGCCGGCGGAGGACGCCGCGGTGCGCAGCGCCACGGTGCCGTAAGCCACCTGCATCGCTTTACGGGTGTGGCCCAGCGCCACGTGGCCCATTTCGTGGCCCAGCACGCCTTCCACTTCGTTGTCGTTCATCATGTCCATCAGGCCGCTGTAGACGCGGATACAGCCGTTGGCCATCGCCCAGGCGTTGACGTCTTTGGTCACGTAAACCTTATAGTTGGCCGGGGTGCCGTTGATGTTGTCGCCCAGCGCCGCAGCGATTTTGTTGAGACGCTTGGCGTAGGTGCTGCCGGCCGGCGCGATTTGTGCCTTGCTGTCCATCTCGGCGCAGGATTTATCACTCAGGGCCTTAACGTCGTCGTTGCTCAAGGTCGCCGCCTGGAACGCCTGCGCGCCGGACTGCATCAAGGTTTCGGTATTCAGGTTTTGACAGCCGGTTGCCAAGGTGGCAATGCCCAACGCAATCAAAGAGGTACGGATCTTCATAACGCTATCTTCCTGTGAAGGTAACAAGGTAAAAGAGTCATTTTGCTTTGAGGAAATCTTGTCGCAAGAGCCTAGTGTACGCCAGCTAAGGCGAGAATAGTGTTATTCCGAAAAAGCGTCCAATCGTGCTAATAAGTGGTGAACTCGCTCTCATTTGGCATTAGGGATTGCCGTTGTGATGTGGAGTCTGAGAAAATAGGGAACTTGACTGCTTTTTTTATCCGACCTGGAGTAAAACATGTCCTCTCGTAAAGAGCTTGCCAACGCCATCCGCGCACTCAGCATGGACGCCGTACAAAAAGCAAATTCCGGCCACCCGGGGGCCCCTATGGGCATGGCGGACATCGCCGAAGTCCTGTGGCGTGACTACCTCAACCACAACCCGACTAACCCGCACTGGGCTGACCGCGACCGTTTCGTGCTCTCCAACGGCCACGGCTCCATGTTGATTTACAGCCTCCTGCACCTCACCGGCTACGACCTGCCGATGCGCGAGCTGGAGAACTTCCGTCAGCTGCATTCCAAAACCCCGGGGCACCCGGAGTACGGCTACACCCCAGGCGTTGAGACCACCACCGGTCCGCTGGGCCAGGGTATCGCCAACGCCGTCGGCTTCGCCATCGCCGAACGCACCCTGGCGGCGCAGTTCAACCGCCCTGGCCACGACATCGTCGACCACCACACCTACGCCTTCATGGGCGACGGCTGCATGATGGAAGGTATCTCGCACGAAGTCTGCTCCCTGGCCGGCACCCTCAAGCTCGGCAAGCTGACCGCCTTCTACGATGACAACGGCATCTCCATCGACGGCCACGTCGACGGCTGGTTCACCGACGACACCGCCCTGCGTTTCGAAGCCTACGGCTGGCACGTGGTGCGCAACGTCGACGGCCACAACCCGGACGCCATCAAGGCCGCGATTGAAGAAGCCCGCAAGGTGACCGACAAGCCGTCGCTGCTGATGTGCAAGACCGTTATCGGCTTCGGTTCGCCGAACAAGGCCGGCACCCATGACGTGCACGGTGCCGCGCTGGGCGCCGCCGAAGTGGCCGCCACCCGCGAAGCGCTGGGCTGGAAATACGCCGCCTTTGAAATCCCGCAGGACATCTACGCCCAGTGGGACGCCAAAGAAGCCGGTCAGGCCAAAGAAGCGGCCTGGAACGACAAGTTCGCCGCCTACGCCAAGGCCTTCCCGGAACTGGCTGCCGAGTTCAAGCGCCGCATGAACGGCGAGCTGCCGGCCGACTGGAAAGCCGACGCCAAAGCGTTCGTGGAAAAACTGCAGGCCAACCCGGCCAACATCGCCAGCCGCAAGGCGTCGCAGAACGCGCTGGAAGCGTTCGGCAAGGTGCTGCCGGAGTTCCTGGGCGGCTCTGCCGACCTGGCGCCGAGCAACCTGACCATGTGGTCCGGCTCGAAAGCGCTGAACGTTGACCCGGCGGGCAACTACATTCATTACGGCGTGCGCGAGTTCGGCATGACCGCCATCACCAACGGCATCGCGCTGCACGGCGGCTTCCTGCCGTACTCGGCGACCTTCCTGATGTTCGTGGAATACGCCCGCAACGCGGTGCGCATGGCGGCACTGATGAAGCTGCGCAACGTGTTCGTCTACACCCACGACTCCATCGGTCTGGGCGAAGACGGCCCGACCCACCAGCCGGTGGAGCAGCTGGCGAGCCTGCGCGTGACCCCGAACATGAGCACCTGGCGCCCGTGTGACCAGGTGGAATCGGCGGTGGCGTGGCAGTACGGTATCGAGCGCAACGACGGCCCGACCACCCTGGTGTTCTCGCGCCAGAACCTGACCCAGCAGCCGCGCAGCGCAGAGCAGCTGGCGAACGTGTACCGCGGCGGCTACGTGCTGAAAGACTGCGCGGGCACGCCGGACGTCATCCTGATTGCCACCGGCTCCGAAGTGGGTATCACGGTGGAAGCGGCGGACAAGCTGACCGCAGCGGGCCGCAAGGTGCGCGTGGTGTCGATGCCGTCGACCGACGCGTTCGACAAGCAGGATGCGGCGTACCGCGAGTCGGTGCTGCCGGCGGCGGTAACGGCGCGCGTGGCGGTGGAAGCGGGTATCGCGGACTACTGGTACAAGTACGTGGGCCTGAACGGCGCCATCGTGGGCATGACCACCTTCGGTGAGTCGGCGCCGGCGGAGCAGCTGTTCGCCGAGTTCGGCTTCACCGTGGACAACGTGGTGGCCAAGGCGCAGGCGCTGCTGAAGTAAGCGGCCGGGCGCAAGCCGATAAAAAAGCCGGTCATTATGACCGGCTTTTTTATGGGCGGAAACCGCGATTACGACGCGGTCTTGATGCTTTCGGCGCTGCGCAACCGGTCGTAAGCCGCCGCCAGCAACAGCACCAGCAGCGTAGGCTGCAGCCAGACCAGACCCTGTTCGGCCAGCGGCAGCTTATCGAACCAGACGGGCAGCAGGCTGCTGAAGCTGGAGGCTTTCAGGCCGTCGGCGAGGCCAAACACCAGGCTGGTAGCGATCACCGGCGCGAAGACGCGCTTGGCGCTGCGCCAGCGGTTCTGGCTGAAGCTGAGCAATACCAGCGCGATGCAGGGCGGGTAGATCGCCGTCAGCACCGGCAGCGAGACGCGGATCAGATTGGCCAGCCCCATGTTGGAAACCAGCATGGCGAAGAGGGCGAGGATAACCACCAGCGTGCGGTAAGAGAGCGGCAGGTAGCGGGAGAAGAAGTCCGCGCAGGCACAGGTCATGCCGACCGCCGTCACCAGGCAAGCGATGAACATCAGCACCGCCATAAAGACGCTGCCCAGATCGCCGAAGGTGTGCTGCACATAGGCGTGCAGGATTGCCGCGCCATCCTGAGCATCGTTCCCGACCAGGCTGCCGCTGCCGGCGCCGAGCTTGAACATGCAGATATAGACCAGCGTCAGGCCGACGCCGGCGATCAGGCTGGCCCACAGGGTGTAGCGCAGCAGCAGGCCGCTGTCGCTGACGCCGCGCGAGCGGGCGGCGGTGACGATAATCGAGCCGAACATCAACGCCGACAGCGTGTCCATGGTTTGATAACCCTGAACGAAGCCGGTGGAAAACGCCGCGGCCTGATAGCTGCCGACGGCGGAGACCGGCGCACCGGCGGGCCAGACCAGGGCGGCGATGCCGAGCGCGGCCAGCGCCAGAATTTTCAGCGGCGCCAGAATATGGCCGACGTTATCGAGCAAGCGGCCAGGATACAACGACACGATCATCGCCAGGGTAAAGAACAGCAGGCTGTAGATGAACTGCGGCAGGGCGCCGTCGCCGGTGAAGGGCGCGATGCCGAGGGCGAAAGAGACATTGGCGGTTCGCGGCGTGGCGAACAGTGGGCCGAGCGCCAGATAGCAGACGGTCGCCAACAGCAGGCCGGCTGTGCGGCCGATGGGGCCAGTCAGCAGGCTGATGCTGCCGCCGACGCGCGCCAGCGCGATCACGGCAATCACCGGCAGGGCGACGGCGGTCACCATAAAACCGAGGGCGGCCGGCCACAGATGCTCACCGGACTGCAGCCCCACCAGCGGGGGGAAAATGATGTTGCCGGCGCCGACAAATAGGGCGAAGGTCATAAAGCCCAGGGCGATAATGTCTTTCGGGGATAAACTCTTGGTCATAACGGTATGGCACTGCCTGTATTCATGAAATAAACGGCCTGGCTGCGGAATGAAGCACTGCAGGAGGAGGCGCGTGGGGCAGCGTAAGCCCGCAAAAATTTTCGTCCGGCAGGATATAATAATTCGGCGACAAAAACCTGATTAATCCAGCGCTGTTTACCCCGGCGTGAACCGGCCGCACAGAGGGATCCTGGCGGCCGGCCCGGCAGCGCGTTAGCTCGCGCGCGCCACCATGTCTATCGACAGCGGGATTTCGATATGCGGTTTAAAAGAGTCATACGCGAAGGAGACGTGGCCGTCTTCGACCGGTTTACGGGTGAAAAAGATCAGCATATCACGGGTCGAATGCCGGCGTTTGTCCTGCGCTTCCACCGGTGAGAGGCTGTGTTTGCGCTCATGGTCGACAATCAGCAGGGTATCGAGGAAATGCCGATGCTGTATTTCGCCCAAAATCCATTCCGGCCGGGCGCGATCGAATTTGATCCCGCTGGTTTCGCGCATATCGTGAATAAAGGTCTTGGCGCTGTCGTCGGTCATGTTGTCGCAGCCGAGGAAGGTCGTCATGGTGTGGTCGACGCCGTCGCTGTGTACGCCTTCCAGCGCCGGTTCGCCCAACATCTGCGGCGTGGTGACGGTGCGCAGGTTGAACACCGTGCAGACGAATTTGTTGATCTCCTGATTAAGCCGGGGGCGCGGCGTCACGCTCACGCCATCGATCACGTAGGCTTTGAATTTCATCAGTGCCTGAAATGCCGTATTCAACTGCAGATCGTCGTTGATGCCGCGGAAATGGCGCACCTTTCCCGAATCGTAGCGGATGAAGTCTTCCTCGACCGAGAGCACGAAAGGCTGGAACTCCAGCCGCTCAATCTGGGCGCGATCGAAGTCGAAGCAGAAGCGGCCGTTTCTGGACTTGCGGAAAGGCAGTGTGGGATCGTCCGCCAGATTGGCGCTGACCTGCTGCAGCCTGGCGAAATCTTCCGGCCGCGCGCCCAGCGCCAGCAGGATCGCTTGCATGGTGGCGCCGGGGATAAAGGCTGAACGGTGTTCCTGGTACGCCTTCTTAACTTCATCAAGCAGGGATAACTGTCGCATTTCTCGGTGGCCTCACGAATGATGTGGCGATTATAAAATCTTGCTGCCGATCTCCACGTCGACATCGGGTTTCAGCAAGACAGTGCCTTGATCCCGGGTGACCGCGGCAAGTACCAGCACTTCAGATTTAAATCCGGCAACCCGCCTGGCGGGGAAATTAACGACGGAGATGACTTTTTTTCCAAGCAGATCATCTTCCTGATAGTTTTCGCATAATTGCGCCGAGCTGTTTTTAATGCCAATTTCTTCGCCGAAATCAATGCGCAGCTTATAGGCGGGTTTTAATGCCTTGTCGTTATATTCCACGGAAATAATTTCGCCAATACGCATATCCAGTTTCATAAAATCAGTGATTTCGGCCATGAGTCAGTCCAGTTAATTAAGTGGCTTCAGGAAGGCTAGCAAAGGGGAATTATTCCGACAATGCCGCCAGGAGGGGAATAGTTATACCGGATGTAGCAATTAATTTACATTATCGTAACGTGGTGGAATTAATTATAAGCTTGGTGAATTATATAAGATTGAAACTTCATTATTTCCCGCAATTATGTTCACCACGCCTGCTTGGTGCCAGCGTCGATACTGTTAAGCCCGTGTTAAATTGGTTAGTATGCTCTGCATTAATTCATCAACGGCATTTTTTAGGTAGTGATATGGAAATAACCCAGCGCGAAAAACGCGATCGGCGAAAGGCATTGATTGCGCCGTTTTTCCTGATATTAATTTGGTCGACCGGTTTTATTGCCGCGCGGGCGGTGGCGGATCATGCCGATCCCAACCTTTTCCTGACCTTTCGCTTTTTGATCGCCGCGGCAGTATTCGCTCTGCTGGCGCTGCATTGCGCCTGGCCCAAGGGGCGACAGTTCGTAATGCACCTGCTGACCGGCATGTTGATGAACGGTGTTTACCTTGCCGCAAGCTGGTGGGCGGTGGCGAACGGCCTGGCAGCCGGAGTGATGTCGCTGATCGGCGGATTGCAGCCGCTGTTTACCGCGCTGATTTTCGCGCTGGTGCTGCGTAAGCCGATCGGGTTACGTTCCTGGGCCGGGCTGGCGGTCGGTTTTATCGGCGTTGCGCTGGTGCTCTCCCCGCGGCTGACCGGCATCGACGTCGGCAATATGGCGCTGCTGCCGATCCTGATGGGGTTTGGCAGCATCGTTGCGCTGACGATAGGCATCATGGTGCAGAAGTCTTCGCTGGCAGCGGCCGATCTGCGGGCGGCAGGCGCCATTCAGCACCTCGGCGCGGCGATCGTGACCGGCGTACTGGCGGCCGTAATGGGCTCAGGCGCCTGGGACAATTCGCCAACGCTGTGGTTCTCGCTGCTGTGGTCGGCCGGCGTGTTGTCGCTGGGCGGCACCGCGCTGTTCATTTGGATGGTGCGCCACGGCGATTTGACTCGCATTACCGCGCTGATGCTGCTGGTGCCGCCGGCGGCGGCGCTGCAGGCTTACGCGCTGTTTGGTGAGGCGTTGTCGCTGGTGCAGCTGGCGGGATTTGTTCTGACGCTGCTGGGGGTTGCCATCGTACAGCGAATTCGCCTGCGGCGGCGCTCTCACCTGGCCGAATAGTCTGCGATAGGAAGTGCTGTAAAGCCCGTGCTGCCGGGCTTTTTATTGGCTGAAAAACGTCCAACCTCACAAAACCGAAAGATAACAAGCAACGCCGTTGCCTCGTCATAAATATTAACTGTATGTTAATTTTTGGTTTATTAAATGTGATCAGGGGATGGATGATGATGAAAAAAATCAGCGCGACCGTAGCTGCTATCACCTTACTGGGCTCCGTTTCCGCCTATGCGGCCTTCCCGGCGGGCTACCCTGCCGACTATCAGAAACTGGTCGACGGCGCGAAGAAAGAAGGCAAGGTGGTGATTTATTCAACCACCGACACCAAGGCGGCGGCGCCGCTGATCCAGGGGTTCGAGGCGTTGTATCCGGGCATCAAGGTCGAATACAACGACATGAACAGCACCGAACTGTATAACCGCTTTATCAGCGAGCAGGCGGCCGGCGGCACCAGCGGCGACCTGGTGTGGAGTTCGTCGATGGACACCATTTTGAAACTGGCGGGCGATTACGCGCAGGAGTATGCCTCTCCGGAGCGGGCTCAGTTGCCAAAATGGGCGGTATGGCAAGATAAAGTGTATGGCACCACCTATGAGCCGGTGGTGTTTATCTATAACAAACGGCTGATCCCGCAGGGCGATGTGCCGGATTCACACGCGGCGCTGGCTAAACTGATCGCCGGTCAGACGGACAAATTCAAGAAGAAAGTCACCACCTACGACATCGAAAAATCCGGCGTCGGCTTCATGCTGTCGGTGCAGGACTTCAAGGCCGATCCTAACTACTTCAAAACGCTGGCCGACGTGGCCAAGGGCGGGCTGGCGGTGCAATCTTCCACCGGCACCATGATGGAGCGCGTCTCCTCCGGTGAAAACCTGATCGGCTTCAATATCCTCGGTTCATACGCCGAGGCCCGCGCCAAGAGCGATCCGTCGCTCGGCATCGTCTATCCGAAAGACTATACCCTGGTGCTGTCGCGCGTGAGCTTCATCAGCAAAGAGGCCGGCAACCCTAACGCCGCCAAGCTGTGGTTCGACTACGTGCTGTCGGAGAAAGGGCAAAATATTCTCGCCAATCAGGCGGATATCCCCTCGATCCGCAACGACATCGAAGGCAAGAACGACATCGATGGCATGACCAAGCTGTTGGGTAACGCGCTCAAGCCGATCCCGGTCGATGACAGCCTGCTGGAATATCTGCAGCCGGCCAAACGTCTCGACTACATCAAACAATGGCGCGCCGCCGCGGCGAAATAACAGGGACTGCATTCGGACGCGCGCCTGCCGCACGGGCGCGCGCCCTTTGGTCGTCGTTTACAACCATAGGGAGCATTTATGCAAGCATGGCGCAGAAAGTGGCAGAGCCTGCCGCGCGGCCTGGTGGTGTTGATAACCGCGCTGGTTATCTATGTCCCCCTGTCGTTTATCATCATTCAAAGCTTCCTCTCGGCTCCGTTTTTCTCTCCCTCCAAGGTCTTCAGCCTGGAGGCCTTCGAGTTCATCTTTACCGATCCGGATTTCTACAAGGCGCTGAAAAGCGGCTTTATTCTGGCATTCGGCCTGGTGATTATCGCCATCCCGCTCGGCGGCATTTTGGCCTTCCTGATGGTGCGCACCGATCTGCCGGGGCGGCGGATCATCGAACCGCTGATTTTGGTGCCGATTTTCGTGTCGCCGATGGTGCTGGGTTTCGGTTACGTGGTGGCGGCGGGGCCGGTCGGCTTCTTCTCGCTGTGGGCGGAAGCGTTGCTGGGTTTCGTGCCGTGGAACATCTATTCGATGGCCAGCATCGTGGTGATAGCCGGATTGACGCACGTGCCCCACGCGTATCTGTACATCTCCTCGGCGCTGCGCAGCGTGGGCTCCGACGTTGAAGAAGCGGCGCGCACCGCCGGCGCTACGCCGCTGCAGGTGATGACCGCCGTCAGCCTGCCGATGGTGCGGCCGTCTATCTTGTACGCCGGGGTGCTGCTGTTCTTCCTCGGGCTGGAGGTGTTCGGCCTGATGCTGGTGCTGGGCGATCCGGAAGGCAACCTGGTGTTGGCGACCTACCTGTATCAGTTGACCAACAAGCTGGGTACGCCTTCTTACCACCTGATGGCGGCGGTAGCGGTGGTGCTGATCTGCATCACCATTCCATTGGTGATGCTGCAGCGCAGGCTGATGCGTACCGCCAACCGTTTCGTCACCGTCAAGGGCAAAGCCTCGCAGGCGCGCGCGCTGCCGCTGGGCAAATGGCGCTGGGTGGCCGGCGCGGTGGTGATGTTCTGGCTGACCGTGACCATCGGCGTGCCGCTGATCGGCGTAGTGCTGCGCGCCTTTATCTCCAACTGGGGCGTGGGCGTGTCTGTCTGGGACGAACTGTCGATCAACACCTTCCGCACCATCTGGGCGCAACCCAACCTGCTGCGCGCCATCGTCAACTCGATGGCGATCGGGGTGATCGGCGGGGCGCTGGCGGTGGCGTGCTATCTGTTTATCGGCATTGCCATGCACCGCAAGCCGGATGGCGCCACGCGCTTCCTCGACTACAGCGTGCTGGTGCCGCGCGCGGTGCCGGGGCTGTTGGCCGGCCTGGCGTTCCTGTGGGTGTTTCTGTTCCTGCCGATGTGGTTGGACAAATCGCTTAAGGAAGGCTGGCTGTCAGTGCTGCCGATGGCAGAATGGCTGCGCGAGAACGTGATCGTCTGGTTGCGTTCGCTGCGCAGCACCATCTTCAGCGTCTGGCTGGCGTACACCGTGGTGTGGATGGCTTACGGCCTGCGGCTGATCTCTTCTACGCTGCTGCAGGTGGGACCGGAGCTGGAGGAGGCGGCGCGCAGCGCCGGCGCCAGCCGCGGTCAGATCACCCGCCACGTCACCATTCCGCTGTCGCGCTACGGCCTGATCGGCTCCTGGTTGCTGATGTTCCTGATCTTTGAACGCGAATATTCCACCGGGGTGTATCTGCTGTCTCCGGGCACAGAAACCATCGGCTCGATGCTGGTTTCCCTGTGGGCCGCGGGCGCTATCGATATCGTCGCCGCGCTGTCGTTCATCAATATCCTGCTGGTGGTGTTGGGGCTGGGGATCGCCTTGCGCTTTGGAGTGAAATTACATGATTGAACTTTCGGTAGAGAATCTGCATTTGACCTATGGCGACAACCCGGTGTTGAAAGGGGTGTCGATGGATCTGAAACGGGGCGAAGTGGTCTCGCTGCTGGGCCCGTCGGGCAGCGGCAAAACCACGCTGCTGCGGGCGGTAGCCGGGCTGGAGAAACCGAGCCAGGGGCGGATCGTCATCGGCAACAGCGCGGTGTACAACGGCAGCGCACGCAGTGAAATTCCCGCCGAAGAGCGCAATCTGGGGCTGGTGTTTCAGTCCTACGCCCTGTGGCCGCATAAAACGGTGTTTGAGAACGTCGCTTACCCGCTGAAACTGCGTAAGACCGCCTCGGCGGAAATCGCCCAGCGGGTGCAGGCGGTGCTGGATCAACTCGGGCTGGGGCATTTGGCCAAACGCCATCCGCACCAGCTCTCCGGCGGCCAGCAGCAGCGCGTGGCGATCGGGCGCGCGCTGGTCTACAACCCGCCGGTGATCCTGCTGGATGAGCCGCTGTCCAACCTCGACGCCAAGCTGCGCGAAGAGGCGCGGGTATTCCTGCGCGAGTTGATCATCAAGCTCGGTCTGTCGGCACTGATGGTGACTCACGATCAGAACGAGGCGATGGCCATTTCCGATCGCATCCTGCTGCTCAATAACGGCAAAATCGAACAGCAGGGCACGCCGCAGGAGATGTACGGCTCGCCCACCACGCTGTTCACCGCCGAGTTCATGGGCAGCAACAACCGGTTGCCGGGCAAGGTCGTCGCGCTGGAAGGCGATCGGGCGCGCATCGAAGGTAAGGATTGGGCGCTGTGGGGCAAAGCGGGCGAAGGCGTGCAGGTCGGGCAGGAGGGCACGGCGGTGATCCGCGTCGAGCGCGTGCGGTTGGGCGAAGATCCGCAGGGCAACCAGCTTGAGCTGCCGTTGCTGACCAGCATGTATCTCGGCGATCGCTGGGAATACCTGTTCCGTACCGTGGCCGAAGATTTTGTAGTGCGCGCCTATGGCCACGAGGCGCGCGATCGGGCGCTGTGCCGGCTCTCCCTGCCGGCCGAGCATCTGTGGATATTCCCGAAAGCCTAACCAGGACGCCCGCCGATGCGGGCGCTCCGTTTACAAATCCAGCACCAGCCGGCTGCCTTTGGCGCGCGAGCAGCAGATCAACAGGGTCTGCTGCGCCGCGCGCTCTTCCTCACTGAGATATTGATCGCGGTGATCGGCTTCCCCTTCGACGATGCGGGTTTCGCAGGTGCCGCAAATGCCTTCGCGGCACAGGCACTCGACCCTGGCCGCCTTGCTGTTTTCCAGCGCCTGCAGGATGGTCATGTCTTGCGCCACTTCAAGCTCAATGCCCGATCGAGCCAGCACCAGCGTAAAGGCGCTGCCCGCTGTGTCTTCGGCGGCGAAGGCTTCGCTGTGTAAACGCGCGGCGTCGATACCCCGTTCGGCGGCGATCCGGTAGACCGCTTCATTTAGCGCCGCCGGGCCGCAGACGTAGATATGGGCGCCGGGTTCCACATAGGCCAGCGTGCGCGCCAGATCCAACCGGCCGCCAAGGCTGGAGACATGGCAACTGACGTTGTCTGCGAACGGCGCTTGCATCAGCTGCTGCTGGAAGGCGTTGTGTTCCTCGCTGTGGAAGCAGTAGTGCAGATGGTAGCGTTGGCCGCTGCGTTGCAGCTCATGCAGATGGGCCATAAACGGCGTGATGCCGATGCCGCCGGCGATCAGCACGTGATGTTGCGCCTCCGGCGCCAGCGCGAACAGGTTATTCGGGGTGCTGATGGTCAGCGTATCGCCGACCGCCAGCCGGTCATGCATGAAGTCGGAACCGCCTTTGGAAGGGGACTCACGGCGCACGGCGATCTGGTAACGGTCGAGCTCGAACGGTGAGCTCAGCAGCGAATAGGCGTTGCTGTAGCGCTGCTCGCCGTCCTGCATTTGCACGATGATGTGGCTGCCGCCGCTGAAGGCGGGCAGCGGGCGGCCTTGCGGATCCGCCAGGGTAAAGCGCTTGACCTGTGCGGTGACGGTTTCGATGTCGACGACGCGAACATCAAGCATCTGATAGCTGGTCATTCATTGGCTCCAAAGCGCGGGCGTCCCCGCGCATGAAAAAGTTATACCGCCTGGCACAGGTATTTGAGCTCCAGATAGTCTTCGATGCCGTATTCGGAGCCTTCACGCCCCAGCCCCGACTGTTTCACCCCGCCGAACGGCGCCACCTCGTTGGAGATAAGCCCGGTATTGATGCCGACCATGCCGTACTCCAGCTGTTCCGAAACGCGCCAGATGCGCGCCGCATCGCGGGTGTAGAAGTAAGCGGCCAAGCCGTAGATGGTGTCGTTGGCCTGACGGATCGCCTCGGCTTCGTCATCGAACACTACCAGCGGCGCGACCGGGCCGAAGATCTCTTCTTCCAGCAGCAGCGAGCCGGGCTGCACGTCGCCCAGCACCGTCGGCGTGAAGAAATTGCCGCCCAGCGCGTGCGGCGTGGCACCGGTCAGCACCTGAGCGCCTTTGCTCAGCGCGTCATCGAGCAGCTCCAGCACCTTGTCGCACGCCTTGCGGTTGATCAGCGGGCCGATCTGCACGCCGGCTTCGAAGCCGTTGCCGACCTGCAGCGCCGCCACGCGGGCGACAAACTTCTTGGCGAACTGCGGGTAAACGCCGCGCTGCACGTAGAACCGGTTGACGCAGACGCAGGTCTGCCCGGCGTTGCGGTATTTGGCGATCAGCGCGCCTTCCACCGCGGCATCGATGTCCGCATCGTCAAACACGATGAACGGCGCGTTGCCGCCCAGCTCCAGCGACACTTTCTTGATGGTGTCCGCGCTCTGGCGCATCAGCAGCCTGCCCACCGGCGTGGAGCCGGTAAAGCTGAGTTTGCGCACCTGCGGGTGGCGAGTCAGCTCGGCGCCGATCGCCTGTGAATTGCCGGTCACCACGTTGAATACCCCGGCGGGAATGCCGGCGCGTTCGGCCAGCTCGGCCATCGCCAGCGCCGAATAAGGGGTTTCGTTGGCGGGTTTGACCACCAGCGTACAGCCGGCCGCCAGCGCCGGCGCGGCCTTGCGGGTGATCATCGCCGCCGGAAAGTTCCAGGGCGTGATCGCCGCGCACACGCCGATGCCCTGTTTCAGCACCATCAGGCGTTTATCGCTGCTCGGCGACGGAATGATGTCGCCGTTGGCGCGCTTGGCCTGTTCGGCGAACCATTCGATAAAGGAGGCGGCGTAGCGGATCTCACCCAGCGATTCCGCCAGCGGTTTGCCTTGCTCCAGCGTCATCAGGTTGGCCAGATCCTGCTGGTGCTCCAGCATCAGTTCGAACCAGCGGCGCAACAGCTGCGCGCGCTGTTGCGCCGGCAGCGCGCGCCAGCCTTCCAGCGCCTGCTGGGCGGCGTCGATCGCCTGTTCGGTTTCGGCCGTCGCCATGTTGGGCACTCTGCCGATTGGCCGGCCGGTGGCGGGATCGCTCACCGGCAGGGTTTCCTGGTTGTCGGCGTCGCGCCATTGGCCGTTGATATATGCCTGTTGGCGGAATAGCGCCCGATCGGAAATTTTCACAAGAACCTCACAAGTCAGGGGAAAGGGGCCCGCGGGCCCCGTCGCATCAAGGTTGATAAACCTGCGCCAGCAGGTTGTGGAAGTGGGCGATGCCGTGTTCGCTGACGCCGCTGCCGGCGCCGTCGGCCATGATGCGCCCCTGGCCGCGATAGCCGCGCGACTTCAGGCCTTTTTGCACGCTTTCCACCAGCCGCAAATCTTCCGGGCGGAACACGTCGCGGTACCAGTCGATCAGTTTGAGCTGTTCGTCGCTCAAATCGGTGTTGGTGAAGTAGATGTCGTAGTGCTGCAGGGTGGTTTCCGCATCGACCGGGAACTCATAGATCACCGTCATCATGCCTTCCAGCGGCGGCATGTTGAACATGGTGCACGGCCACAGCCAGATGCCGTGGAAGCTGGATTCTTTGCCCTCTTCAAACTTGAACGACTGCTCGGAAGGGCGGGCGTAGCCGAACTGCAGCGTCCAGTTGCCGTGCAGGGTGTGCCAGTAGCGATCGACCTGCACCGAGTCGGCGAAGCCGGGGTGTGCCGGGCCGCAGTGGTAGCACTCGAGGTAGTTGTCGACGATGTTCTTCCAGTTGGCCGGAGTGCGGGTGACGAAGCGTGCCGCCAGCTTGAGATCGTCGACCTGCGGGCAGGCCTCGCGCACTTTGGCGCCGAGGCCCGGCAACTGGTCTTCCACCGTGCCGGCCTGCGAGTCCAGATTGACGTAAATAAACCCGGCGTACTCTTCGACCCGCACCGGCATCAGGTGCGAGTTTTCCTTATCAAAGTTCTGCACGTTTTCGCAGTTGCGCGCGTGCGCCAGCTCGCCGTCCAGCTTGAACGCCCAGGCGTGATAAGGGCAAGTGATGACGTTCTTCGCCCGGCCGTCGCCCGCCAGCAGTTGGTGGCCGCGGTGCGGGCAGACGTTGTAAAAGGCGCGCAGCACGTTGTCGCGGCCGCGCACCACCAGAATGTTTTCACCGATGATCTCGCGGGTGATGTAGTCGTTCGGTTGGGCAAGCTCGCTGCGGTGCGCCACACAAATCCAACTGGTGGCGAACACCTGCTCTTTTTCGTGCTCGAACGCCGCCTGGTGGGTATAGAACCGGGCTGGAATGGTGTAAGCCTCGCGGGCGTCGGCGCAGAAATCTTTCGGTAAGGTAAATTCAGGGATCAGAGTGCTCATAAGTTAACCTTCCTCTTTTCTTATTGTCATTTCGCCATAGGGCGCGGTTGATACGACGATGGAGCGGGGAGTTCGGCGGCCGCCGGTGCTTCGGGCAGCGCCGGCGGGCTGCTTTCGATCAGGTGCGCCGGGATGGCCGCGTAGTCCTGCTTTAGCCAGCGGGCAAAGCCGTAGGTTTTCACCAGCAGCACCAGCAGGAACGGCAGCGCGGTCAGGATCACCGTGGTTTTCATGGTGTCCAGCGAGGCGCCGGTAAACAGGATCGACAGCGGGATCAGGGTGATCACCACGCACCAGAACAGGCGCAGCATCGGACTGGGATCTTGCCCCTCCTGCAGGTTGCGGGTGCTGGTGGCGGCCATGGTGTAGGCCACCGCGTCCATGTGCGAGGCCAGGAAAATGATCATGATGAACAGATAGGCGGCCAGGAACAGCTTGCCGAGCGGCAGCGCCGTCAGCAGCATCTGCACGGCGGTTTCGCCACCCTGGGTGCTGAGGATCTCCGGCACGTTGAGCTGCCCGCTGATGAACTGGTGCATGGCGTAGCTTTCCAGCGAGCCGAAGAAGAACCAGCAACCGAGGGTGCTGCCGAGCAACAAGGCCCAGATCACCTCTTTAATCTTGCGGCCGCGCGAGACGCGGGTGACGAACATCGCCACGCCCGGGGTATAGGAGATCCACCACAGCCAGTAGAACACCGTCCAGCTGCGGCTGAAGCTGCCGTCGCCCATCGGATCGGTGAACAGGCTCATCTGCAGGAAGTTTTGCGCCGTCAGGCCGATGGCGTTGATGGTGTTGTTGATGGTGAACTCGGTCGGGCCGACCAGCAGCACCAGCCCGGCGAAGGCGAAGGCACCCCAGCCGACCATTTTGCTCAGGCGCTGCATGCCGCCGTCGATGCCGATGTAAGAGCTGAGACAGAAGATCACCGCGGCCAGCAGGATCACCGTCGCCTGCACCACGAAATTGTCCGGGATGCCGGTCAGTGCCGTCAGCCCACGGGTAAAGGTAGAGGCCGTCAGCACCAGTGAAATTGTGAGGGCGCCGACGGTGGCGACCAGGAAGATCAGATCCACCAACCGCCCGATCGGGCCGTTGGCGCGCACACCGGTGATGGCGGAAATGATCCCCGATAGGCTGAGCCCTTTGTTCTTACGCACGTGGAAGTGGTAGGCCATGATCAGCGAGGCGAGGGCATAGGTCGCCCAGGCGCTCAGGCCCCAGTGGAAGAAGGAGTAGCTGATGCTGTATTCCAGCGCCTTCGGGGTGCGCGGCGCGATGTTCAGCCCCGGCGTCTGGTAATAATACGCCCATTCCATCACCCCCCAGTACAGGGTGGACGAGCCCAGGCCAGCGCAGATGAACATGAACAGCCAGGCTAACGTGGAGTACTGCGGTTTGCCTTCGCCGAGGCGGATGTTGCCGTATTTGCTCAACGCCAGATACAGCACCACCAGCAGGGCGATCAGCACCAGGATTTGAATGGTTGAGCCGAACAGCCGGGTGACGCCGTTGAAAATGGTGTTGGCGATAAGCGCGGATTGAGCTGGAAAGAGCATCAGGCAAATGGCGATCAGCGCAATACTGCACAGGCTGATGGCGATGAGCGTGACATCCTTTTTAGGGGTGCTCTGCATGGGAGTGAACTCCTGTTATCGGTGGTGGGCCGGTGCGCGAAGCGTAGGGTGCGCCCGGGCCTTATTGGTTTGAACCCTTTGTTTTGTTACACCGCGAGGAGCAACCGCCCCGGCAGAACGCCACCGGAAATGTTTACTCTTCATTAACATTTTTGAGTGTGCACAAATTACGGGAGGGCCACAATTGGGGCATCTGTAAAAGGATAAAACACAGTATGTAAACAATTTGTTGTGATCTTGGCCGGGGTATTGGCGTGCTTTCTGCGGTGGTTTTCAACGGATTTGCGGCGGCGATCGAAGCGGAAAAGCGGACATGGCAAAGCAGGGCGCGAAAACGCGCCCTGCGCAGGAAAATCAGCGGTGTTTAGCGTTGCAGCAGGGCGGCGATCGCCTGGCCGACTTGCTGAGTGGAGGCATCGCCGCGCATATCCGGCGTGCGCGGCCCGTCGGCGATGATGCGCTCGATCGCCTGCAGGATGCCGTCGTGTGCCTGGCGGTAACGGGCATCGCCGTCGCCGAGGAAGTCCAGCATCATCGCGCCGCTCCAGATCATGGCGATCGGGTTGGCGATGTTTTTGCCGAAAATGTCCGGCGCCGAGCCGTGCACCGGCTCGAACAGCGACGGGAAGTTGCGCTCCGGGTTCAGGTTGGCCGACGGCGCAATGCCGATAGTGCCGGTGCAGGCCGGGCCGAGATCAGACAAAATATCGCCGAACAGGTTGGAGGCCACCACCACGTCGAAGCGTTCGGGGGTCAGCACGAAGCGCGCGCATAGAATATCTATGTGCTGCTTGTCCCAGGCGATGTCCGGATACCGGCGCGCCATCTCCGCCACGCGCTCATCCCAGTACGGCATGCTGATGGCCATGCCGTTGGACTTGGTGGCTGCGGTCAGGCGCTTGCGCGGGCGCTGTTGCGCCAGCTCAAAGGCGTACTTGAGGATGCGGTCCACGCCCTGACGGGTGAAGACCGATTCCTGGATCACCATCTCGCGTTCAGTGCCTTCGAACATCCGTCCGCCGAGCGAGGAGTATTCCCCTTCGGTATTTTCGCGCACCACGTAGAAATCGATATCGCCCGGCTGTTTGTTCGCGAGCGGGCAGGGCACGCCGGGAAACAGCCGTACTGGGCGCAGGTTGACGTACTGCTCGAAGTCGCGGCGGAATTTCAACAGCGACCCCCACAGCGAAATGTGATCGGGCACCGTATCCGGCCAGCCGACGGCGCCGAAGTAGATGGCATCGAAGCCCTTGAGCTGCTCAAACCAATCGTCCGGCATCATCTGGCCGTGGTGCTGGTAGTAGTCGCAGCTGGCCCACTCGAAAGTGTCGAATTCCAGCGACAGATCCCAGCGTGCCGCCGCCGCTTGCAACACTCGTATGCCTTCCGGCAACACTTCCCGCCCGATACCGTCCCCGGGGATGGCGGCAATTTTATAGGTTTTGCTCATACAGAGGTCTCATTTGTAGGTAGGGGAGATTGACAACACTCTTATCCTATAATTGACTAACTGTTAATCAACCCTGAAAACGGTGAAACATAAAACACGAATCATGAACAATATGCCGATCCTGAGTGACCTGCGGGTGTTCGTGCTGGTGGCGCGCCGCGCCGGGTTTGCCGCCGCCGCCGAAGAGCTGGGCGTGTCGCCGGCCTTTATCAGCAAACGCATTGCGTTGCTGGAAAAAGCGCTGGACGTGTCGTTGCTGCACCGCACCACGCGGCGAGTGGCGATCACCGAAGACGGCGAACGCATCTACGAATGGGCGCAGCGCATTCTCAACGACGTCGATCAGATGATGGACGAGCTGTCCGAGGTGCGTCAGGCGCCGCAGGGCATGCTGCGCGTGGTCAGCAGCTTCGGCTTCGGCCGGCGTTTCGTGGCGCCGGCGCTGTCGGCGCTGGCGCGGCAGTACCCGCAGCTGGAGCTGCGGCTCGACGTGTCCGATAGGCTGGTGGATCTGGTCAGCGAAGGGTTCGATCTGGATATCCGCATCGGCGACGATATCGCCCCCAATTTGATTGCGCGCAAGCTGGCGGACAATCAGCGCATCTTGTGCGCTTCGCCGGCGTACCTGCAGCGCCACGGCGTGCCGAAAAACCCGGCGGAGCTGGCGGGCCGCACCTGTTTGGTGATCAAGGAACGCGATCACCCGTTCGGGCTGTGGCGGCTGCAGGGGCCGGGCGGCGAAGAGACGGTGAAGGTGACGGGGGCGCTGGCGTCGAACCACGGCGAGATCGTGCACCAGTGGTGCCTGGACGGGCAGGGCGTTGCGCTGCGTTCCGCCTGGGACGTAAAAGAGAACATCGACAGCGGCAGATTGGTGCACATCCTGCCGGAGTATTATCAGCCGGCCAACATCTGGGCGGTGTACGTTTCCCGGCTGGCAACGTCGGCGAAAGTGCGGGTGACGGTCGAATTTTTGCGCGACTATTTTCGTGAGCACTACGGCGAAACGGGGCCGGCGAGCGAAAATTCGTCGCGGTCTTGAGGCCAAAAATGTGCGCCAGATCATCTTATGCTCGTAAAACTCCCGTCCGTTACCTGAGGAACTGTCGCACCTGTTCCTTTTGCCAAAACTTTGGTTTATGCTCAGCTGAAGCGTTTCAGTTGAAGCACTCTTCAACAGAAATGCCGATGTGACGGCGGTGAAAAACCGCTGAAGCGCGGGAATAATGCAAACTCGGCGATTCACAGCGGGCGGTACGATCCACTACTCTATGCGGGTTAGTGAGACAACCAGTCAGCGCCGGGCGGCGCCGGTGAGTCACCCGGCGTGGACGGCCCTTTTTCAGGAGCAGCATGACCATCCGCATAGCGATAAACGGCTTTGGCCGCATCGGCCGCAGCGTATTGCGCGCACTGTACGAATCGGGACGACGGGCGGAAATCTCCGTGGTGGCGATCAACGAGCTGGCGAACGCCGAAGGCATGGCCCATCTGCTGAAGTACGATTCCAGCCACGGCCGCTTTGCGTGGGATGTGCGGCAAGAGTGCGACACGCTGAGCGTCGGAGACGACGCGATTCGCCTGTTGCATCAGCCGGCGGTGGAGCAGTTGCCCTGGGGCGAGCTGGGCGTCGACGTGGTGCTGGACTGCAGCGGCGTGTACGGCAGCCGGGCGGATGGCGAAGCCCATCTGGCGGCGGGGGCGAAGAAAGTGCTGTTCGCCCATCCGGGCGGCAACGATCTGGACGCCACCATCGTGTTTGGCGTCAACCATCAGACGCTGCTAGCGGAACACCGCATCGTGTCCAACGCCTCGTGCACCACCAACTGCATTATTCCGGTGATCAAGCTGCTGGACGACGCCTACAGCATCGAGTCCGGCACCGTGACCACCATTCACTCGGCGATGAACGATCAGCCGGTGATCGACGCGTATCACGCGGATTTGCGGCGCACCCGCGCGGCGAGCCAGTCGATCATTCCGGTCGATACCAAGCTGGCCGCGGGCATCACCCGCATCTTCCCGCAGTTTTGCGATCGCTTCGAGGCTATCTCGGTGCGCGTGCCGACCATCAACGTGACGGCTATCGATCTTAGCGTCAGCGTGAGCGCCGCGGTGAAGGTGGCGGAGGTCAACCAGCTGTTGCAAAAGGCCGCACGGGAATCATTTCGTGGTATAGTTGACTACACGGAATTACCATTGGTCTCGATTGATTTTAACCATGACCCGCACAGCGCTATCGTCGACGGTACGCAGACCCGGGTCAGCGGGCAGCACCTGATAAAGACCTTGGTCTGGTGCGACAATGAATGGGGCTTTGCCAATCGGATGTTGGATACAACACGGGCAATGGCCGCCAGCGGTTTCTAGTACGGCGGCGCCGGCGTGATGGGCGCGCTGCTCAGGCAATTTTATAGAGATTCAATAAAGAGGGTTCACCATGTCTGTAATTAAGATGACCGATCTGGATCTGGCGGGTAAACGCGTACTGATCCGCTCCGATCTGAACGTGCCGGTAAAAGACGGTAAAGTGACTTCCGACGCGCGTATCCGCGCTTCCCTGCCGACTATCGAAGCTGCGCTGAAGCAAGGCGCCCGCGTGATGGTAACCTCCCACCTGGGTCGTCCTACCGAAGGCGAGTACAACGAAGAATTCTCCCTGCTGCCTGTGGTCAACTACCTGAAAGATCATCTGAAATCCCCAGTGCGTCTGGCGAAGGATTATCTGGATGGCGTCGACGTCGCCGAAGGCGAACTGGTGGTGCTGGAAAACGTTCGCTTCAACAAGGGCGAGAAGAAAGACGACGAAACCCTGTCCAAGAAATACGCGGCGCTGTGCGACGTGTACGTGATGGACGCGTTCGGCACCGCGCACCGCGCGCAGGCTTCCACCCACGGCGTGGGCAAGTTCGCGCCTGTCGCCTGTGCCGGCCCGCTGCTGTCCGCCGAGCTGGAAGCGCTGGGCAAGGCCCTGGGCAACCCGGCCCGTCCGATGGTCGCCATCGTGGGCGGCTCTAAAGTCTCCACCAAACTGACCGTGCTGGATTCCCTGTCCAAAATCGCCGATCAGCTGATCGTCGGCGGCGGCATCGCCAACACCTTCGTGGCGGCGCAGGGCAACAACGTGGGCCAGTCCCTGTACGAACCGGATCTGATCCCGAACGCGCAGAAACTGCTGGAAACCTGCGACATCCCGGTTCCGACCGACGTGCGCGTGGCGACCGAGTTCTCTGAAACCGCGACCGCGACCGTGAAGCAGGCCAACGAGATCCAGGACAACGAGCAAATTCTGGATATGGGCGACGTCTCTGCCGAGCGTCTGGCCGTTATCCTGAAGAACGCCAAGACCATTCTGTGGAATGGCCCGGTTGGCGTATTCGAGTTCCCTAACTTCCGTAAGGGCACCGAAATTGTCGCCCGCGCGATCGCCGATAGCGACGCTTTCTCTATCGCTGGCGGCGGCGACACTCTGGCAGCCATCGATCTGTTCGGTATCGCTGACAAAATTTCCTACATCTCCACCGGCGGTGGCGCATTCCTGGAATTCGTTGAAGGGAAACCGCTGCCTGCAGTCGTGATGCTGGAAGAGCGCGCTAAGCAGTAATTCAGACAACGGGAGGCGAAAGCCGCCCGTTTGTTTTATACCGCGCGGCTCACGCTGCGCGGCGTGAAAACATCGATTTACATCCATCTACGGCCGACGAAACAGGACAAAGTAACATGTCTAAAATTTTTGATTTCGTAAAACCGGGTGTCATCACGGGTGATGACGTTCAGAAAGTCTTCGCAGTTGCTAAAGAGAACAACTTTGCGCTGCCAGCGGTAAACTGCGTGGGTACCGACTCCATCAACGCAGTGCTGGAAGCCGCGGCTAAAGTGCGCGCGCCGGTTATCGTTCAGTTCTCCAACGGCGGCGCCGCGTTCATCGCCGGCAAAGGCGTGAAGACCGATGTGCCTCAGGGTGCAGCGATTCTGGGCGCTATCTCTGGCGCACACCACGTTCACCAGATGGCTGAACACTACGGCGTGCCGGTGATCCTGCACACCGACCACTGCGCGAAGAAACTGCTGCCATGGCTGGACGGCCTGCTGGACGCCGGCGAGAAGCACTTCGCCGCTACCGGCAAACCGCTGTTCTCTTCCCACATGATCGATCTGTCTGAAGAATCTCTGGAAGAAAACATCGAGATCTGCAGCGCCTACCTGAAGCGCATGGCCAAAATCGGCATGACGCTGGAAATCGAACTGGGCTGCACCGGCGGTGAAGAAGATGGCGTGGACAACAGCCATATGGATGCTTCCGCACTGTACACCCAGCCGGAAGACGTGGCTTACGCGTACGAAAAACTGAACGCCATCAGCCCGCGCTTCACCATCGCAGCCTCCTTCGGTAACGTGCACGGCGTGTACAAGCCAGGCAACGTCAAGCTGACTCCGACCATCCTGCGTGATTCTCAGGACTACGTGTCCAAGAAATTCAACCTGCCGCACAACAGCCTGAACTTCGTGTTCCACGGCGGTTCCGGTTCTACCGACGCAGAGATCAAAGAGTCTGTGGGTTACGGCGTGATCAAAATGAACATCGACACCGACACCCAATGGGCGACCTGGGATGGCATCCTGCAGTACTACAAAGCGAACGAAGCTTACCTGCAGGGCCAACTGGGCAACCCGAAAGGCGCCGATCAGCCGAACAAGAAATACTACGATCCACGCGTATGGCTGCGCGCAGCGCAGACCAGCATGGTGACGCGTCTGGAGCAGGCTTTCAAAGATCTGAACGCGGTAGACGTTCTGTAATCTTCGGCACCTGTTGCACGTGCATAAGGCTCCCTGCGGGGAGCCTTTTTCGTTTTCAGCCCAGCAGGCCGGCACCGACGTTGATCGACAGGCCCAGGATCAGCATGTTGAACACGAACGAAATAACCGACTGCACGAGCGCGATTTTACGCACCTCCGCGGCGCCGACCGCCACGTCGGCCGTTTGCGACGCGACCGCGATGGTGAAGGAGAAGTAGGCGAAGTCCAGATAGGTCGGCTCGGTGAGATTGCCGGGAAACAGCAGCGGCAAAGGATCCTGCTGTGCGCCCTGACGGTAAAACTGATGGGCATAGTGCATGGTGAAGGCGGTCGGCAGCAGCAGCCAGGAGACTGCCAGCGTTGCGCCGGTTAACGCCAGATGTAGCGTTTTCAGCGAGTCGCTGGCCTGTTTGGCGCTGCTCAATTCGAACAGGATCGCCAGAATGCTCACCAGACAACCGAAACTGACCAGCGCCAACACCGTGCTGGCGCTTTCATCCTGTCGCCGAGCGATCTGGCGAATGTGCTGCGGTGTGCTGACCAGCATCAGCCGCCAGAGAAACAGCAGATAGAGCCAGGCCAGCGTATTCCAGCCGATCATTAGGCGCTGCAGCAACGAGAGCTGGGCGGGCAGCAGCAGAAAGCACAGCAGCCCGGCGCCGACGGAAAACAGCAGCCTGGGCCGCACTTGCCAATAGTGTTTGAGCGAAGAGCGAATGTGCATGAAGAACGGATCCCTAGTCGTGAAATAGCCAACGCGCTGTTTTCAGCATAGAAGACGCGGCGGGCGGTTTCGGCTATTTTTAACGCTGACGGTTGGCATGAGCCTTTAATGTTGGTTACCCTTAGGCGGTGGTTTCCTACTGGCTGCCGAGGCCAGTGTATTTTTGCGAGTTTCTCCCGTTAGGGACTGAGTTAGGACGACACGAATGAAAGATTTGAATGTAGTAGACGGCATCAACGGTGCCGGCAACTGGTTGGTGAAGAACCAGGATCTGTTGATCCAGTACGCGGTGAATATCGTCGCCGCCATCGTTATCCTGATCATCGGTTCGATCGTGGCCCGCGTGGTCGGCAATGCGCTGAACCGCGTGATGAAGCTGCGCGGCATCGACGCCACGGTGGCAGACTTCCTGTCGGCGATCGTGCGCTACGGCGTGCTGGCGTTCACCTTCATCGCGGTGCTGGGGCGTGTCGGCGTGCAGACCACCTCGGTGATCGCCGTGCTGGGTGCCGCCGGTTTGGCCGTCGGCCTGGCGCTGCAAGGCTCGCTGTCTAACTTCGCCGCCGGCGTGCTGCTGGTGATCTTCCGCCCGCTGCGCGTGGGTGAATATGTCGATCTGGGCGGCGTGGCCGGTACCGTCGATCAGGTGCAGATTTTCTCCACCACCCTGCGCACCGCAGACAACAAAACCATCGTGGTGCCGAACGGTAAAATCATCGCCGGCAACATCATCAACTACTCCCGCGAGCCGAATCGCCGTGTGGATATCGTGGTAGGCGTGGCCTACAACGCCGATATCGACGTGGTGAAGAAGGTGCTGGGCGATGTGATCGCCGCCGACAAGCGCATCATGCACGCTAAAGGCGTGACCGTGCGTCTGAACGAGATGGCGCCATCTTCCCTGAACTTTGTGACCCGTTCCTGGACCACCAATGCGGAATACTGGAACGTGTACTTCGATCTGATGGAAAACTTCAAGCGCGCGCTGGATGCCCACAACATCGGCATTCCGTTCCCGCAAATGGACGTGCACCTGTATCGCACCGAAGACGCTTCCGCCAAGGCGGAATAACACAGAAGGGGGCCTTGGTCCCCTTTTTTTACTGCAGGCCGAGACGCTACCGATGGCGTCTCGGCCTTTTCTTTTAGGGCGGTCAGATGTCCGCTGCCGGCTCCGTGAGCGGCACGCGGCGGCGCAGGCTGAGGCGATAAAGCAGGAAGATGGCGGCGGCGCCCAACAGCGCCGGCAGCGCCAGCCAGAGGAAGAACACCTCCGTCGAGCCGGCGGCGGTCATCATCCAGGCGCCGAGCATCGAGCCGACGATCGAACCAAAGCGGCCATTGGCCATGGCCCAACTGACGCCGGTCACGCGGGCTGCGGTCGGGTAAAGGGTGGCGGAAACCAGGTTCAGGCCGTTCTGCGCGCCGGCCACGCCGAAGCCGATAAGGAACACGACGGCGGCCAGCGTGTAGACGTCGCCCATCAGATACCCGGTGGCGCCAATCACCAGCGCGGCACCCAGGTAGGAGACGGCCAGCACGCGGTAGGGCCCGGCCCGATCCATCAGCAGCGCCATCAGAATGGCGCCCAGGGTGCCGCCGAGCGGCACCATCGCGCCGATGCGCGAGGCGTGGGCGATATCGAAACCGGCGTCTTTGAGTATCGTCGGCAACCAGCTGGTGAGCAGGTAGAACACGAACAGCGAACAGAAGAACGCCGCCCACAGCAGCAGGGTGCGCACGGCGCGCCCTTCGATAAACAGATGCGAGATCGGTGATTTGATCTGCGCCGGACGCTCGTCATCGACAATCGTCACACCGGCCCAACGCTGGCCGGTGATACGCTCGACCACCCGGCGCAGCCGATCGGCATGTTTGGCGCTGGCGGCCATAAAGCGTACTGATTCGGGCATCTGCCAGGCCAACAGCGGCAGCAGCGCCAACGGCGCGATGCCACCGACCAGCAGCAGGCCGCGCCAGCCGAACGCCGGGATGATCTGCCCGGCCAGCAGGCCGCCCAGGGCTAACCCAGCGGTAAAGCCGCTCCAGCTCAAGGTGACCATCAGCATGCGGCGGCGCGCCGGTGAGTACTCCGAGCTGAGGGTGATGCAAGTTGGTATTGCGCCCCCGAGGCCAATGCCGGTGATGAAGCGCAGCAGGGTCAGGGATTCGATCGAATGCGTATAGGCCGAAGCCAGGGTGCAGCCGCCAAACACCAGCACCGCGACGAGCAGCACGCGTTTGCGGCCGAAGGCGTCGGCGATCGGCCCGAACAGCAGGCTGCCGATCAGCAGGCCGAACAGCCCCGCACCGAAGGCGGGAGAGAGCTGAGCGGGCAGCAGATCCCACTCTTCGCGCAGCGCCGGGGCGATATAGCCGATGATGGCGGTATCGAAACCGTCCAGCAGGGCAATGAGGAAACACAGGGTGAGGATCAGGATTTGGTAGGGGGAGATCCTGGCGCGATCGATGATTTCGCTGATGCGAGCGGTATTTGGGCTCATGGTTATTCCACTGTTATTCGGCTGGTGTGGGCTGGCTGAGGGCTGTTCAGGCCAGGCCTGAACCAAAACCGCTGTGGCTGGCATCGCGTAGAAATCCGAGTATACACCAGAGCGGGGACGTTGCGGGGAGGGGGAATTGATGATAATCGCCCGCCACAGGAGGTGTCTGTGGCGGGCGCTGGCAAGGTTATTTGGCTAACAGCTCTCGGCGCACGATCTCGGCACCTGCGCTTAACGCATTCAGCTTGCCGCGGGCGACCTGACGGGGCAGGGGGGCCATGCCGCAGTTGGTCGACGGATAGAGCTTGTCGGCATCGACAAACTGCAGCGCTTTGCGCAGCGTAGCGGCCACTTCTTCTGGCGTCTCAATGGCATGATTCGCTACGTCGATGGCGCCGACCATCACCTTTTTGCCGCGGATCAGTTCAAGCAGGTCCATCGGCACGTGCGAGTTATGGCACTCCAGGGAGATGATATCGATGTTGGACGTTTGCAGTTTCGGAAACGCCTCTTCATATTGCCGCCATTCCGAGCCCAGCGTCTTTTTCCAGTCGGTATTGGCTTTAATCCCATATCCATAGCAGATATGTACGGCGGTTTCACACTTAAGCCCTTCAATGGCTCTTTCCAGGGCGGCAATGCCCCAGTCATTCACCTCGTCAAAGAACACGTTAAATGCGGGCTCATCAAACTGAATAATGTCGACGCCGGCGGCCTCGAGCTCTTTAGCTTCCTGATTGAGGATCTTGGCGAACTCCCAGGCCAATTTCTCGCGGCTTTTATAGTGGTTGTCATAAAGCGTGTCGATCATGGTCATCGGCCCCGGCAGGGCCCATTTAATCGGCTGCTTGGTCAGCTGGCGTAAAAATTTGGCGTCTTCAACGAAAACGGGTTTTTGGCGCGAGACCGCCCCCACAACGGTTGGCACGCTCGCCTCGTAGCGATTGCGGATTTTAACCACTTCGCGTTTCTCGAAATCGACGCCGCTGAGGTGTTCGATAAACGTCGTGACGAAGTGCTGGCGCGTTTGCTCGCCATCGCTGACGATATCGATGCCGGCCTGTTGTTGCTCTGCCAGCGACAAACGCAAGGCGTCCTGTTTCCCTTCGATTAATTCTTCATTCTGCAATTTCCAAGGCGACCACAGGGTTTCCGGTTGGGCCAGCCAGACAGGTTTGGGCAAGCTGCCGGCGGTCGACGTAGGGAGCAATATTTTCATAATAGATGACCTGTATTTGAGTGAATCAAAGCGCGTAGTGAGCAGACCATTGCTCAAGAAGAGGTTTGTAGGGTTTGATAAATTGCTCTTCCGTAAATTTCCCCTGCTCAATCGCTAACTGGCTACGCTCTTCGCGATCGTAAACAATCTTGGTTAATGAATGATCCTGGTTATTCAGGCTTGGCTGATAGCATTGCCCCGCCGCCGAGTTGGCATTGTAAATTTCAGGCCGATAAATTTTCTGGAAGGTCTCCATCGTGCTGATGGTGCCGATCAGTTCCAGATCGGTGTAATCGCTCAGCAAATCCCCGGGGAAATAAAACGCCAGGGGCGCGACGCTATTTTTCGGCATGAAGTAGCGCACCTGCAGGCCCATTTTTTTAAAATACCGGTCGGTCAGCGAAGCGCCGTCTTGCCGATACTCGTCGCCCAACACCGGGTGTTGATTGCCCGTCCGATGGTAGGTGTCTTTGCTGGACACGCTGAGGCAGATCACCGGCGGTTTGCTGAAATTTTCATGGTATTCGTTTGAATTGACGAAGTGCTTAAAGATATTGCCGTGCAAATCGCCGAAATCATCCGGAATGGTAAATTCCGCCGTGTTTTTATTGTGCGCCGGCAGCAAGACGCTAAAGTCGTAGTCGCGCACGTAAGAGGAGAAATTGTTCCCAACGATGCCCTCGATACGCTTTTGCGTTTTTTTATCAATGATGTTGGTTTTCAGGATTTCGATCACCGGGAAGCTGGCACCCCGATCTTCAACGCGCATCTCAACCGAGATGATTTCAAGCTCGACCGAATAGCGATCGGCCTTGGGGTTATCCCAATGCGCCAACGTATTGAAGCGGTTGTTAATCATCACCAGCGTATTGCGCAGGTTCTCCCGGCGGTTTTCCCCTCTGGCCAAATTGGCGAAGTTGGTGGTGATACGCGTACTTTCAGAAGGGTTATAATCTTCATCGAAAGAACTGCTCTTAATCGTAAAGGTAAAGTCTCTATTCATCGTCTTATAGCATCCTGTTATATGGTATGATGGCTGGATTTATCCATTTTTTTCAATGGGTTGTTTTTCTCTTTTTTTCATTCAGCCGATTTCATATTGTCTGTCGTTAATGAGGTCTATTTTTGCCAGAGTCCCGCAGGGAGTGAAAGAGACTTAATTTCATTACCACATGAGCGCTATTCATGATCTGGCGTTCGGGTCGGTTTATCGCCGTTGCCCTGCAGCGCAAACCGCCAACGTACCGGGCCGGCAACCTGGTGCAGCCTGAAAAATTACGGGTATAATCCCCCCATGATCCCACGGCTTCAGACACGAACATGACAAAACTCACCTTACAAGAGCAGATGCTCAAAGCGGGCTTGGTAACCAGCAAGAAAATGGCCAAAGTCCAAAGAACGGCTAAAAAATCACGCGTTCAGGCCCGTGAGGCCAGAGAGGCGGTGGAAGAGAATAAAAAGGCGCAGCTTGAGCGCGATAAGCAGTTGAACGAGCAGCAAAAGCAAGCCGCGCTGTCCAAAGAATACAAGGCGCAGGTGAAGCAACTGATCGAGATGAACCGCATCGTTCTGGCGAAAGGTGATATTGGTTTCAACTTCACCGACGGCAACCTGATCAAGAAAATCCTGGTGGATAAGGCGACGCAGACTCAGCTGATCAATGGCCGCCTCGCCATTGCCCGCTTGGTGGTCGAGAACCGGGAAGAGTGTGAATACGCGATTATCCCCGCGAGCGTCGCCGATAAAATCGCGCAGCGCGATGCGGCCAGCATTGTGCTGCACAGTGCGCTGAGTCAGGAAGAGCAGGATGAAGACGATCCGTACGCCGACTTTAAAGTGCCCGACGATTTGATGTGGTAAGCCGCGTTCAGAACGGCGCGGCGTGACGAGCGGCGATCCGCTCTCCGCTGATGGGGTGCACAAAGTCCAGCTCGCTGGCGTGCAGCATCAGCCGCGGCGTCTGTTCGGTACCCGGCAGCAGGCGCCCGCCGTACAGATCGCAGCCTAAAATAGGGTGGCCCAACTGCCGGCTGTGAATACGCAGCTGGTGGGTGCGCCCGGTCTCCGGGGTGAGCTGCACCCGCGTCAGCGGCAGCGAGATCCCGCCTTCCGTTTCACGATAAAAACGCTCGACGACCCGATAGCGGGAGCGGGCGGGCTTGCCGTGGAGGGCGCAAATCGACATCAGCGGGAACAGCGCCGGATCTTTGGCGATCGCCGCGTCTATGACCCCTTCGTTATTCGCCAGATGGCCGCACAGCAGCGCGCTGTACACTTTGCTGACGGTGCGCTCGCTGAACTGCCGGCAGAGCGCGGCGTTGGCGGCCTTGTTGCGGGCCACCACCATCAACCCGGACGTGCCGAAATCCAGGCGGTGCACCAGGGCGCAGCCGGGGAAGATCTGTACCAGCCGGTGGTGTACCGAATCGAGATTCTGCGGATTCTTGCCCGAGAGGCTGAGCAGCCCGGCCGGCTTATTGATCAGCGCCAGATGATCGTCCTGATAGAGGATCTCTATTGGGTCATGGCATGGCGGGGCGATAAAGGTATCGGTGATCGTAGACATCGGGCGGCCGGCTGGTGGGTGGGGGCGGATGATAGCGAATTTCGCGTCGATGAGCGAATGCGGTTTTCGTTACACTGCGGCTCATGCCCGTTGGCACCCGATGCGGCAAAGCATCGGGTGCCACGGTTAAGTCCCCGGCGCTCTACTGCCCGTAGTAGGCGTTTTGGCCGTGTTTGCGCAGGTAGTGTTTGTCCAACAGCTCGCGCTGCATGCTGTGAATGCCCGGCGTCAGCTGGCGCGAGAAAATGCCCATGTAGGCGATCTCTTCCAGCACCACCGCATTATGCACCGCGTTGTGGGCGTCTTTGCCCCAGGCGAAGGGGCCGTGGGCATTGACCAGTACCGCCGGGATCGCGTTGGGATTGATATCGCGCTGGCGGAAGGTTTCGATAATCACGTTGCCGGTTTCCAGTTCGTAATCGTGCTCAATTTCATCCTGGGTCATCAGGCGAGTGCAGGGGATAGCGCCATAAAAATAGTCGGCGTGGGTGGTTCCCCAGGCGGGGATGTCCAGCCCGGCCTGCGCCCAGATGGTGGCGTGGCGCGAATGGGTGTGGACGATGCCGCCGATATCGGCAAATTCGCGGTACAGCGCCAGATGGGTGGCGGTGTCCGACGACGGTTTTTTTGCCCCCTCGACGGTGCGGCCGCTGGCCAGATCGACCACCACCATATCCTCCGCCGTCATATGCTCGTATTCAACGCCGGAAGGCTTGATCACCACCAGACCGCGTTCGCGATCCACCGCGCTGACGTTGCCCCAGGTAAAGGTCACCAGCTTATGGCGCGGCAGATCGAGATTGGCCTCCAGCACCTGTTGTTTTAACTGAGTCAGCATGTCATGCCCCCTTGTTGCATTTTCTGTTCGATCCAGCGGCGGGCCTGAACGATCTCGGCCACCGGCTCCTCGGCTTTTTCGGTCCACATCTCAATCAGGAATGCGCCGCGGTAATTGAGGCGCTGCAGCGTGCGAAACACCTCGACGAAGTCGACGCAGCCTTCGCCAAACGGCACGTCGCGGAATTGCCCCGGCGAAGTGGCGGTGACCGGGTAGGTGTCTTTCAGGTGAATGGCGGCGATGCGATCGATGCCCAGCTCCAGCTCGCGCGGCACGTCATTGCCCCAGGCGCTGAGGTTGCCGACGTCTGGATACACCGAGAACCACGGCGAGGCCAGCAGGGCGTCCCAGGCTTTCCATTTAGCGATCGAGTTCATAAAGGCGGTGTCCATAATTTCCACCGCCAGCATCACCTGGGCGGCGGCGGCACGGTCTACCGCCCACTGCATGCCTTCGCTAAAGCGCGCCAGCGTCCCCTCGTCCTGCTCTTCGTAATACACGTCGTAGCCGGCCAGCTGGATCGTCCGGATACCGACATCTTTGGCCAGCTGAATGGCCTGTTCCATCACGTCGAAGGCGCGCTGTCGCAGCGCCGGATCGTGGCTGCCAAACGGAAAGCGCCGGTGGCCGGAGAGGCACATCGACGGAATGCGGATGCCGGTTTCCAGCATGGCGTCCACCAGCGCCAGGCGCTGCGCCTTGCTCCAGCTCAGGCGCGCCAGACGTTCATCGCTTTCGTCCACCGACATTTCGACGAAGTCGAAGCCGCAGGCCTTGGCCAGCGCCAGGCGTTCGGGCCAGCTCAGGTGTTTCGGCAGCGCTTTCTCGTAAATTCCCAACGGGTGCTGACGCATATCATGATCTCCAGATGTCATCGATGGCGGTGCGGAACTGCCTGGCGGCGGCCGGCGGATCGCCGGCCTCGGCCAGCGCGCGGCCGGCGATAAAGGCGGTGACGGCGATTTCTTTAAACAGCTGCAGGTCGGCGGGCGTGATGCCGCCGGTCACCGACAGCTCGATGCCCAGATCGGACAGCGCCTTCATCCGATCCAGATCCTGCCGGCCCCAGGTTTGCCCGCTGGCCTGCGCGTCGCGGCCGCGGTGATAGATCGCCTGACGAATGCCGAGGCCGCGCCATTGCCGCGCATCCTCCAATGTCCAGCGGCCGAACAGTTCGATCTGGATTTCACCGCCGTGACGCTCGGCGACCTCCCGCGCGCTGGCCATGGTGGCCAACGGCGCGGCGCAGATCACCGTCATCCAGTCCGCGCCCTGGCCGAAGGCCTGATCGGCCAGCGTCGCACCGGCGTCGGCCACCTTGAGATCGGCCACCAGCGTGTGCTGCGGACAGCGTTCACGCAGCGCGCTAACCGCCTGAATACCGGCGCTGATGCACAAAATGGTACCGGCCTCGATGATGTCCACATGGGGACTGAGGGTCTCGGCGGTGCGCAGCGCCGTATCCAAACGGGTTTGATCGAGCGCCAGCTGCAGGCGCGGTTTCGTGCTCATGGGGCCTCCTTGTTGGCGGGCTGCAGATTTTGCAATGCAGCAATCAGCGCCTGATAACGTTGGTGTTTGTGGTCGTAAGCTTCGGCGGCGGCCGCATCAGGCAGCAGCCGCTCGATACGCGGCGCCAGCCGGTGCTGGGCGGCGGTGAAATCGTTGAAGACGCCGCTGCCGACCATGGCCGCCATCGCCGCGCCCAGACAGCCGGTTTCTTCCACCTGCGGCAGCTCAACCGGCAGGCCGCTGACGTCGGCGAACATTTGCATCCAGGGGCGGGATTTGGCGGGGCCGCCGGTCACGCGCAGCGCCTGCGCCTCAGGGAAACGCCGGCGCATACGGTTAAGGTGCGTCATGTGGCAGAACACCACGCCTTCGTAGATCGCCTGCACCAGGTGCTCGCGCTGGTGGAAGGCCTGCAGGCCGTAGAAGCTGGCGCTCAGCCCCAGGCCGGCGTTGGAGCCATACAGGAAAGGGGCGAACAGCAGATCGCCGGCGGCTTTCGGCAGGGCGGCGACCCAGCGGTTAAGCTGGTCGTAGTCCTGCAGCCCCCATTGGTGACAGAACCACTCCAGGTTGGCGGCGGAAGTGGGGCTGGCTTCGTGCACGATGTATTGGCCGTTTTCGGCGTGGCGGCCATAGACAAAGGGATGATCGAAACCCTCGATGATGGCGTCGGTGATGCCGCTGGTGACCGACCAGGTCCCCATCACCGCGTTGAGCCGGGTTTCGTCCTGCAGGCCGGCGCACAACGCGGTGGACACCACGTCGAACAACCCGCCGACCACCGGAGTGCCGGTTTGCAGGCCGGTGATGGCCGCGGCGTTTGCCTCGACGCGCCCGGCGATCTCGGCCGAACCGACGATCGTCGGCAGGGCGGGCATGATGTCGCCGATACCCAGCAGCTGCGCCAGCGCCGGGTCATAGCGTCCGCTGCGCATCTGATACAGGTTGGATTCGGAGATATTGGTTTCTTCGCAGGCCAGCTCGCCGGTCAGGCAATAGCGCAGGTAGTCGTGCGCCATCAGCACGCTCCCGATGCGGGCGTAACGTTCCGGCTGATGCCGCTTCAGCCAGCGCAGCAGCGAGACCGGGTGCCCGGTCCACAGCGTTTGGCGCGTTTGCGGATACAGCGCCTGCGGCACGCCCTGTCGCTGCCATTCCTGCACCAGCGCCAGCGCGCGCTGATCGGAAGAGAGCATGGCGTTGCCCAGCGGCTGCCCCTGCTTATCCAGCAGAAACGCCCCCTTACCCTGCGCCGAGATGCCGATGGCCTGGATGGCGCCGGCGGCGACGCCGCTAGCGGACAGCACTTCACGGATCACGTCGGCGGCGGTGCGCCACAGCGATGCCATATCGCGCTCGGCCCAGCCGGGCTGCGGCGCGACGATCGCTAGATTGCGCCGCGCAACGCCGTGTTCATGGCCGCTGCGGTCGTATAATCCCGCCTTGATGAAGGTACCGCCGCAGTCGAGCCCCAGCCAATATTCCATCATTCGCTCCTCGCGCTGTGGTCGCATTTATTGGGCAGCATCAACGCCAGCACGGAGGCGATCGCCAGCGAGGCTGCCAGGCTGTAGACGCCGACATCCTTGTTGAACAGGCTGATCAGGACGCCGACCATATACGGGCCGCAAAAGCCGCCGAGGTTGCCCAGCGCATTGATCACGCCACGTGCGCCGCCGGCCACTTCGGCGTTGAACAATTTGGGCGGGATGGTCCAGAACACCCCGGCCGCCGCCTGAATGAATACGCCGCAGCCGACCAGCGCAGCGTAAGACCACCAGATGTGCTCCTTCAGCAGCACCGACAGCGCCATGCAGGCGGCAAAGCAGGCCAGCGGCAGGGCGACGAAGACTTTGCGCTTACCGGTGCGATCGGAGAGGGTGGAGATGATCAGCATGCCGAAGATGGCGCCGATATAGGGCAAGATAGCCAGCAGGCCCACTTGCTCCATATCGCCGTGGGTCAGCCCTTTCAAAATGGTCGGCAGCCACAGGGTGTAGCCGTAGATACCGGTCTGGTAGAAAAAATTCACCAGGATCAGCTGCCACATGATCCGGTCGCCCAGCACCCGGCGCAGCGAGGCGTTGCGCACCGTTTTTCCTTTGATCAGCAGCTGTTCGTCGTGCAGGGTCTTTACCAGATACTCTTTTTCCGCCTGCGAGATCCATTTGGCTTCCTGCGGCCGGTTGCTGATGGTGAAGTACCACAGCGCCATGACTACCAGCGACAGAGCGCCCTCCACCAGAAACAGCATGCGCCAGTCCCAGGCGGTGATGATCCAACCCGACAGCGGGGCGGTGAGAATCCCGGCGATCGGCACGAACATGATGACGATGGCGTTGGCGCGGCCGCGCTCCTTATCCGGGAACCAGTTGCTGATCATGGTCAGCACCACCGGCAGCATGCCGCCTTCGGAAACGCCGAGGGCGAAGCGCAGGAACAGCAGCTGGTACTGATTGGTGACCAGCCCGGTCAGCACCGAGATCACCGCCCAGGCCAACAGTGACCAGCCGATGAATTTCTTGCCGTTGCCGTATACCGCCAGCTTGCCGCCGGGCACCTGCAGAAACAGGTAACCGATAAAGAAGATGCCGCCGGCCAGCCCGGCCATCGAGGCGGTGATGCCGAGTTCGTCATCCATGCCGCCGGGCATGGCGAAGGCGATGTTGACCCGATCCATGTAAGAAATGATGCAGGTGATGAGGATCGGCGGCACGATCCTCAGCCAGCGGAGCTTGGGAATAGCCTGGCTTTGGCTGACGGAAACGGAGGCTGTATTCATAAGGACCTCTTTCGATGTTCACTTTTTTGTAGGGTCGGGCGTTATTGTTTTGCTTAATTTGGGCGCAAGGGCGCCCGCACAGGCCTCATGGACCGGTGTTGTTATCGTTACGGGTGCTGCGTCTATCGGGCGCTAAACGACGCCAGCGGTATCTTCACCACCACCTTGCGTATCGCGCAGGGGCGTTGGTTAATGCAGGCCGGGCGATGCACGTCCTGCGGAAAAAATACCGCGAAGTTGCCGGGGCGCATCGTGAGCCAGGATTCGTCGGCCACGTCCTGATAAAACAGGATGTCGCGCTGCGCCAGCAGCTCCTGATGAATGACGTTGTCGCCGTTGTCCGCCGCTACGCCGATAAGCTCGGTACCGCTGACCAGAAACTGCACGTCGACGTTTTGCCGGTGGACTTCCGGGCGTAGCGCATCCGGTGGTTGGGTATGCAGATCCAGCACTTGCACCACGTAGCCGGTGGCGGGATCTTCATAGCGCCCTGCGGGCAAGACGCTGAAATCGGTGCGCTGCAAATAGGCGACGGCGTTGGCGACCGGCGTCGGGTACTGCTCGGGCGCGGTGTTGGCGATGTGGCCGAATATCATGATGATCCTCCCGTTACAGCGCCTGAATGCGCGCCCAGACTCGTTCGTCAACCGGAATGCCGTCGCGCAGGTTTTCTTCCAGAATGCGCGGGAACTTGTGGCCCGGCAGGCGAATGGCGACGTCGGGGTTGTCCCGTTCGGCGCTGGTGACGTAATCCATGATGCGCTGCAGTTTTTGATCGCGGCTGTCGCCGTCGATCAACCGGTCTATCTCAATTGCGATGAACACCTGCGAGACGCCGTATTCGTCGCGGTGATCTTCCGTCACTTCCGCCACCGAGGCGCCGCCGGACAGCAGGGTGGCGATCATGTCCAGCACGATCGACAGCGCCGATCCTTTCCAATACCCCATTGGCAAAATGCGCCGGTTCTCTTCGATGGTGGCCGGATCGCGGGTCAGGCGGCCGTCGTTGTCGAAGCCGCCGTCCACCGGCAGGGTTTTGCCCGCCAGCCGGTTCAGCTCCAGCGCGCCGTAGGAAAACATCGACATCGACATGTCCACCATGGTGATCGGGTTGCCGGGCACGGCGACGATCAGCGGGTTGGTGCCGATACGGCACGTTTTGGCGCCCCACGGTGGCATCACGGCGATCGAGTTGGTCCAGCAAATGCCGATATAGCCTTTCTCCGCCGCCTGCCAGCCGTAACCGCCGCCGCGCATCCAATGGTTGGCGTTGCGCAGCGCCACCAGGCCGATGCCATGCTCGTCGGCTAACTGCATGGCGCGATCCATCATGCGGCGGGCGGTAAGGTTGCCGATGCCCTGGTGCGCATCCCATTGCTCGATCGCCCCCAGAGACAACAGTTTGCTGGGTTCGGCGTCCGGCACGATATCGCCGGCGTCCAGCTGCTGAATAAAGCGCGGAAAGCGGTTAACGCCGTGGGAGTAAACGCCGCTGGCGGTGGTGTCGGCGAACATGCCGGCGCAGTCGTCGGCGATAGGTTCCGCCACGCCGCGCGCCAGCAGCACGCGTTTGAATTGCTGTTTTAACTCGCTGTAACTCACTCTCATGCCGGTTCTCCGCCTGTGCGAATTGTCTGTTTTTGGTTCGCTAAATTTCAATATGCGAAATTGCATTTCAAATAAATGCTATCCCGGTGATTCAGGGAAGTCAAAGCAAGGGGGAGTAAAATTATTCATGAAAAACATGACGTTAAAATTGAGTGGTGATTTTGTGATCGCCGCCACGTTTTGGTGGAGATGGCGTGCTTCAGACGTGACAAAGCAGGGCGGATCAAAACCCACCCTGCGTCTTGCGAGACCCCGGTTAACCGCGGGTGTTCAGCACCATGCGGTAGAGCGAGGTGGTGGCGGTGATATAGAGTTCATCGCCGTTCGGGCCGCCGAAGGTACAATTGGAGACGCGTTCCGGCACGCTGATTTTGTCGATCTGTCGCCCCTGTGGATCAAAGACCAGCACGCCGTCGGCGCAGCTGCAAAACAGATTGCCGGCCCGATCGACGCAGAAGCCGTCCGGGAACCCGGGTTCCACGGTTGCAAAACGGCGGCCGGCTTCCAGCTCGCGACCGTTGACCGCATAGACGCGCAGCTCGCGGCGGCCCAGCGTCGGAAAATCCACGATCGACATGTCCGCCACGTACAGCCATTTTTCATCCGGTGAAAACGCCAGGCCGTTCGGGCGCTGCAGGTCGCAGGCGGCGATGGTCAGCGAACCGTCGCGCGGATCGAAGCTGTAGAGATAGCAGCCGATCACCTGGCTTTCCGATTTGTAACCCTCTTCGTCGCCGATGATGCCGTAGGGCGGATCGGTGAACCACAGGGTGCCGTCGGAACACACCGCCACGTCGTTCGGCGAGTTAAAGCGCTTGCCGTCGACGCGGTCGATCAACAGGCGCACTTCGCCATCGCTTTCGGTGCGGCTGATGCCGCGCCGCCCGTGTTCACAGCTGACCACACGCCCCTCGCCGTCGCGCGCATTGCCGTTGGCGTAGTGCGACGGCGAGCGGTATAGGCTTAGCTCACCCCGGCGCGACCAGCGGAACATGCGATTGCCTTTCACGTCGCTGAACACCACCGCATCCTCTTGCGGCAGCCAGACCGGCCCTTCGGCCCAAATCGCCGGTGAGCACAAGCGCTCGAGCTGAGCGTGCGTGCGCAATGAATGCCGAATGCCGCCGTTCACTTCACGCCCCAGATCGCTTTGTAATGGCCCTGGTAATCGTTTTGCGGGTCATACAGGTTATTGGCGCCGCCGTCGGCGGCGATATTGTCGCGGGTGACCAGATGCGCCGGGGTCACGTAGCCGGAAGGCGGCTGCTTGGCGAAGGCGCGGTTGAATTCGTCCAGCAGCTGCCAACCGTGCAGTTTCAAGGGCTCCGGCACCGTCGCCGACTGGCTGTCGCCCGAGCGGATACGCTGGTAAGCGGAGATTGAACCGTCGCCGGCCGACACGTTGTAAGGCGCGTTCTTGCCGCCTTTGCCGGCGGTTTTCAGCGCCGGCGCCATAAAGTCGAAATACAGATCGTTGATTGCCAGCGCATATTGGAATTTGTCGCCGTACTTCTGCAGCAGGCTGAAGGTCATCGCCGGCATGCGGTTGGCGGTATCTGCCAGCGGCGTGTCGATGAATTCCAGCAGCGTACAGCCGCTGCATTTGGCGATCTCTTCTTTCATGACGTTGGCCTTGTCCAAGGCGATTTGGTACAGCGAGTCGGTGAAGATCAACACGCTCGCCTTGCCGCCGGACTGCACCACCGCGTATTGCGCGGCGATGCGCGCCACTTCGTTGGAATCCGACGTGACGTTATAGAACACATTGTATTTGGCGATGGGGCCCGGTTCCGGCACCGCATGCCAGGCGGTCAGCACGATGCCCTGCTGTACGGCCTTTTTCAGCGGGATCTTGGCGACGTTAGGGTTCCAGCCGCCGATCACGATGCCGTCTGGTTTCTGGGCGATGGCCTGATTGAGCGATGCCAGCTGATCTTTCACCGAGCCGCCGCCGTCGAGCGTTTCCAGCTTCCAGCCGGCGGCTTTCGCCGCTTCGCTCAACCCCTGTTGCACCCCTTGCACGCCGCCGTTCTTCATGTCGGAGGCGATAAAAATGATCTTCTTGTTGGCCTGCAGCTGCGGGCCGCTGGTGGGGCCGTCCCACTGGGTGGCGCTGGCGGTAGCCTTCGCCACGGCGGCGGTGGCCTGATCGAGATAGGCGTCGGCCCAGACCGGCGATGCGGCGAGCAAGAATGTGGTGAACCCCGGTAACAGCCAAATGCGTTTCATGGTGTGCTCCTGGTTTAAGGGTGGGTCGCTGTCTGATTGTTGTTGTCAGCCGGCGTCGCCTGGCTGCGTTGTACCGCTTTCTGATTGAGCAGCCGACGGCGTTGGGCATAGCCGGCCAGAGTGATCGACAGCAACAGCGTCGCGCCGTTGAACAGCGGCTCGACCCAGAATTCGCCGCCGAACTGCTGGATGCCGGCGATGCCGATAGCCAGAATGGCGATGCCGACCACGGTGCCCCAGACGTTGACGCGCCCTGGGCGAATGGTGGTGCTGCCGAGGAAGGCGCCGACCAGCGCTGGCAGCAGATAGTCCATGCCGACGCTGGCCTGGCCGACGCCCTGTTCGGCGGCGATCAACACACCGCTGAAACCGGTGAGCACGCTGGAGGCGATGAAGGCGCCGATGGTAAAGCGGTTGACCGAAATGCCGTTCAGGCGCGCGGCCGCCGGGTTGCCGCCCACCGCATACATGCAGCGGCCGAGCGGGGTGTGTTCGGTGATGAGCCACAGCACCACCGCGACGATCAGCACGTAAAATGCCACGATCGGAATGCCGGCGATCTCGGTGTGGTGCAGCGCGATGAAGGCATCCGGCAAGTCGCCGACGATCTGCCGCCCGCCGGAGTGCCACAGGGCAATGGCGTACAGTACGGTGCCGGAGCCGAGGGTGGCGACGAAGCTGTCGATATCGGCCAGCGCCACCAGAATGCCGTTCAGCAACCCGTACAGCGCCGAGATCGCCAGCACCGTCAGCACCGCCATCTGCCAGGAGAAGCCGTATTCCACCTGCAGCGTGATCGCCAGAATGTGCCACAGCACAATGCCGAAACCGACGTTAAGATCGATCTTGCCCACGATCATCGGGATGGTCGCCGCCAGCGCCAACAGGGCGATTTTGGCCTTGCTCGACAAGATAGCCTGAAGCGTCAGCATTGATGCGAAGGAGGGGGTGAGCAGTGAGAACAGCACGACCAGCGCGATGCACAGCAGCAGCAGGCCATAGCGGGTGAGAACCTGCATCAGCCACGGGCCGGCGCCGTCCTGCGCCAGGCTGACGCGCTGCTCCAGTGCGGTTGATTTAACGGATGTTTTAGACATGGCCTACCTCGGATTCTGACGTGATTGCGACGTTTTCCCCGGTGCTGGCAGAGGCCAGCTCCAATAAATTGGCGAATGACACCTGCTGATTTTTCAGCTCGCCGACCACTTTCCCGCGGTTGAATACCAGTGCGCGGTTGCAAATATGGGCGATCTCCTCGAAATCGTTGGAGATAACCAGCACTGCCACGCCTTCCGCCAGGGATTTATTCAGCAGATGGTAGATTTCCGCGCGCGCGCCGACGTCCACGCCGGCGGTGGCATCTTCCAGGATCAGCAGCGGCGCCCCCAGATGCATCCAGCGCGCCATCACCACCTTTTGCTGGTTGCCGCCGGATAGCGCGCTGATATCGATATTGACGTCCTTGGGGCGTACGTCGAACAGCTGCACCTTCCACCAACTGGCGCCGATCTCCGCTCGCCGCCCGTAGCGGGAGAGCAGCCGGTGGCCGCTGGCGCAGGGGTTGATAAACAGGTTTTCACGCACGCTCATCGACATCACCAGGCTTTCGCCGGTGCGATCGCCCGCCACCAGCGAAACGCCGCAGGCCATCGCCTGCTGCGGGGTGCTCGCCTGATAGGGCCGATCGCGAAATCGAATCGCGCCGCCGTCGGCCTGGCGCAACCCGAACAGCAGCCGGCCAATCTCTTCTTGCCCGGCCCCGCGCAGGCCGGCCAGCGCCAGCATCTCGCCCGGCTGCAAGTCGAAGCTCACCGGGCCGATGTCGCCCACCGTGACGCTATCGAGCTGCAGCACCGGCGGACGATGTTCCGGCAGCGGTTCGCGCTGATCGTCCGCCATCGCTTCGCCGACGATGGTTTGCACCAGATCGCGCAGCGAGTAGTCGGCGGTGCGACCGCCGGCGACATAGCGCCCGTCGCGCATCACGCAGATCCGATCGGCGATTTCGATCACTTCGTCCAGACGGTGGGTGACATAAATCATGCCGACCTTTTTGGCGCGCAGCCGGTTGATCACGGCGAACAGATGACGCACGTCGTTGGCGGGCAGGGAGGCGGTCGGTTCATCCAGCACCAGCAGCTCGGCGTTGACCGCCACCGCGCGAGCGATCGCCAGCAGCGATTTTTCGGTGCGCGACAGTTCGAAGACGCGCGCATCGGGATCGAGCGCGATGCCGACGTCTTGCAGCGCCTGCGCCGCCCGGCGGCGAATGGCGCGCCAGTCGATCAGCCCAAAGCGGCGGGGAAACCCCATCACCAGCGCCATGTTCTCCGCCACCGTCATCCATTCGATCAGGCCGAGATCCTGATGAATAAAGGCGATCGGCTGGCGGCTGGTGCTTTTTATCGCGGCGGCGGAGGCGATGCTTGCGCCCTGAAAGCGAATATCGCCGCCGTCGCGCGGGTAGACGCCCGCCAGCACTTTGATCAGCGTCGATTTGCCGGCGCCATTTTCGCCCAGCAACGCCAGAACTTCGCCCGGCATCACCTGCAGGCTGACGTCGTTGACCGCCACGTTGCCGCCAAATCGTTTGACGATGTGGCTGAGGGTAAGGATGGGTTGTGCCGCATTATCCATAGTCATGTGATGCGCCCCTGGTGTCGTGCCCGTGCGAAGATGTCGGGCAAATTAGCCAAACTGCTGGTGAGTATCTGGTCTTTAAATTTCAATATGCGAAATTCAATTTCAAAAATAATATGACGTTCGTTGCGCTAAATCAAAGGCGGTGAGGTTTTAATTATTGTTATTAAACAATGAGTTATTTTTTACTTTGCGGAAGTGTGACCGATGGCTCACTTCAACATGGGGGAAATATTGCGGATTTTTATCCTGCTGCGGACAATGAAACGGCGTTCCGTCTTCACCTGATGCGGGCCTTGGGGTAACATGCCCGGCAAAGAGCCTGCTGACTTTGCCGCAGCGCCGGTTGGCGGTTCGACACTGGAGAGATTTTCGCTATGAGCCTGAAAGCCGTCGACGAGAAAGATGACAAGAAAGACAAACCGCTGGGCAGCCAAAGCCTGTTCCGCGGTTTGCAGTTGATTGAGATCCTGAGTAATTTCCCCAACGGATGTCCGCTGGCGCATTTGTCCGAGCTGGCCGGCATGAACAAGAGCACGGTGCACCGCCTGCTGCAGGGGTTGCACACCAGCGGCTATGTGACCCAGGCGCCGTCGCCGGGCAGCTACCGCCTGACCACCAAGTTCATTTCCATCGGCCAGAAGGCGCTGTCGTCACTCAACATCATTCACGTGGCCGCGCCGCATTTGGAACAGCTGAATCTGGAAGTGGGCGAGACGGTCAACTTCTCCAGCCGCGAAGACGACCACGTCATCCTGATCTACAAGCTGGAGCCGACCACCGGCATGATGCGCACCCGCGCCTATATCGGCCAGCATATGCCGCTGTACTGTTCGGCGATGGGTAAAATCTTCATGGCTTACGGCAATGATGATTACCCGGCTCACTACTGGCAGACTCACCAGCAAGAGATTCAGACGCTGACGCGCAATACCATTACCGAGCTGCCGAAGATGTATGAGGAACTGGCCGATATTCGCCAGCGCGGCATGGCGATGGATCGCGAGGAAAACGAGCTGGGGGTCTCCTGCGTGGCGGCACCGGTGTTCGATATTCAACAGCGCGTGCCTTATGCGGTGTCGGTTTCTCTGCCGACCGCCAAGCTGCAGCAGATCGGCGTCAAAAGCTTGATTAAACCGGTGCTGGCCACCGCGCAACGCATCTCTCAGGAGCTGGGGTTCGTCACGCCGATTTAAGTATTAGCATCTCTGATACTGGATTAGAAACATCAATTTCACCTAATGATCGCTTCCTCGTATGATGCGCGTGTTGACCGACACGCGCCCTCGTCCGGCGCCTTTTATCATTCGAGGAATCCCCATGTTAGCCGTCTTCCTGCAGGGCTTTGCCCTGAGCGCCGCCATGATCCTGCCGCTGGGCCCGCAGAACGTATTCGTGATGAACCAGGGCATTCGCCGCCAGTATCATTTGATGATTGCCTCGTTGTGCGCGTTGAGCGATATCGTGCTGATCTGCGCCGGTATTTTCGGCGGCAGCGCATTGCTGACCCGTTCGCCGTTGCTGCTGGCGCTGGTCACCTGGGGCGGGGTGGCGTTTCTGCTGTGGTACGGCTGGGGCGCGTTCCGTTCCGCCTTCAGCCCGCAACCTGCGCAGGCCGCGGCGCAGGAGCTGGCGCAGAGCCGCTGGCGCCTCGTGGTCACCATGCTGGCGGTCACCTGGCTGAACCCGCACGTCTATCTGGATACCTTTGTGGTGCTCGGCAGCCTGGGCGGGCAGCTGACGGCGGACGTGCGTTCCTGGTTCGCGCTTGGCGCGGTCAGCGCGTCGGCGGTGTGGTTCTTCGGGTTGGCGCTGCTGGCCTCCTGGCTGGCGCCGTGGCTGAACACGCAGCGGGCGCAGCGCATCATCAACGCGCTGGTCGGGCTGGTGATGTGGGGCATCGCGCTGCAGCTGGCCTGGCAGGGGGCAAATTTATAAGAATTTGTCACTAATCCGAATTCAAAACGCCGCGCGATATGCTACGTTTGATGCCAGGAAACCGGCGGTTCTCACAGGGAAAAGCCGGCGATCAGAGACAGCCTGTCATTAAGGAGACACTGTGAAGCTAAAAGCATTGGCTATGGCCGCAATGGTCGGATTAGGGACGTTACCGATGGCGCTGCAGGCGGCTGAAGTGCCTGAAGGGCCGCACGTCGTCACCTCCGGCACCGCCAGCGTGGACGCCACGCCGGATATCGCCACCCTGGCGATCGAAGTGAGCGTCTCCTCCAAAGACGCCGCCCAGGCGAAGAAGCAGGTAGACGAGCGCGTGGCGCAGTACTTTGATTTCCTGCAGAAAAACAACATCGAGAAGAAAGACATCAGCGCCGCCAACCTGCGCACCCAGCCGGAATACGATTACCTGAAAACCGGCGAGTCGGTGTTGAAGGGCTACCGGGCGGTGCGCCAGGTGCAGGTGACTCTGCGTCAGCTGGACAAGCTGAACGAGCTGCTGGACGGCGCGCTGAAATCCGGCCTGAACGAGATCCGCGCGGTGGAGCTGGGCGTCGCCAAGCCGGACGTGTATCGCGAGCAGGCGCGGCAAAAAGCGATCGAGAACGCGACTCAACAGGCCGAATCCCTGGCCAAAGGCTTCCACGCCAAGCTGGGACCGGTGTACAGCATTCGCTACCGGGTCGCCAACTACCAGCCGATGCCGGTGGCGCGGATGTATAAGGCGGCCGGTGCGGCGGCGGAAAGCGACGCGGCGCAAACCTATGAACAGCAAAGCATTCACTTCGACGATCAGGTGGACGTGGTGTTCGAGCTGCAGCGTAACGCCGCGCAGTAAGGTTATCGTATTGAAGAAAAGGTTCGCTGCGGCGAACCTTTTTTCGTTTTAATCCTGGCGGAGCACCTGGTGACCGTGTTCCAGCAGCGCGTCGGTCACTTTGCGCATCATGCGGCTTTCCGGCGCGAAACGGTGCCAGTACAGCATGCGGCGCTGGTATAGCCCGGGCGTCAGATCGATCAGTTCACCGGATGCCAGCTCCTTTTCGATCTGCAGATGCGGGATCATACAGCAGGTGGTGCCCTGACGCGCCAGCTGCACGAAGGCTTCCGATGAGTTCACGATGTGGCAGGGCACGCTGCCCGGCGACAGATCGAAGTTCTGCTGCAGGAATGCCTGATGCATGTCGTCGAGATGATCGAAGGCCACCGCCGGCGCTTTCAGCAGCGCGGAGCGGGTGACGCCGTTCGGGAAATAGCGCTCGGCGAAGCCGCGGGAGGCCACGAACAGGTAGTCCAGCGCCCCCAGCCGATCGACCAGGCAGCTCGGCAGCGGCTGCGGCTGAATACTCACCGCGCCCACCACCTCACCGCGGCGCAGCCGCTCCTGGGTGCGGGTTTCATCTTCCACCTGCAGATTCAGGCGAATGGGGGAGTCCGCCAGCACCGGCTTCAGCGCCGGCAGCAGCCAGGTTGCCAGACTGTCGGCGTTGACCGCCAGCGACAGCAGCAGCGGCGTATCGACGCCGGTGTCATTGCCGAGCCACTCTTCTTCCAGCAGCTCCACCTGATGCAGCAGCGCCAGCAGCTTTTGCCCTTGTTCGGTCGGGCGCGGCGGCACGGTACGAACCAGCAGCGGTTGGCCGAACAGGTTTTCCAGCTGTTTGATGCGTTGGGATACCGCCGATTGCGTGATACAGAGTTTTTGCGCGGCGCGCTCGAAGCCGCGCTCACGGATCACCGCGTCCAGCGCTTGCAGCGTACGATAGTCTGGGCGTTTCATCGGAAAGATATCCCTTAAATTAGAATGATACCGGCACTATGCCACATTTTGCGTGCGGCGCAGGTGGAAAAATCACGCCCCCAGCTCGCCGCCAAGCGGGTAAAAATGCGGGCTGCGGTAAATAAGTGTGATCCTGCCGGCGTGAAAAATAGCGTTTTACCCTATAATACGCACACGTTTTCGTACAGAGGCAAGGGACATATTATGACGCAGGATGAACTGAAAAAAGCGGTGGGCTGGGCGGCGCTGGAATACGTGACGCCGGGCACCATCGTCGGGGTCGGCACCGGTTCTACCGCCGCCCACTTTATTGACGCGCTGGGCTCCATCAAGCACCAGATCGAAGGCGCGGTGTCCAGCTCAGACGCCTCCACCGCCAAGTTGAAAAGCCTCGGCATCCACGTGTTCGACAGCAACGAAGTGGACTCGCTCGATATCTACGTGGACGGCGCGGACGAAATCAACGGCCATATGCAGATGATCAAGGGCGGCGGCGCGGCGCTGACGCGCGAGAAGATCATCGCCGCCATCGCCAAGAAATTTATCTGCATTGTCGACGCCAGCAAGCAGGTGGACGTGCTGGGCAAGTTCCCGCTGCCGGTGGAAGTGATCCCGATGGCTCGCTCTTACGTGGCGCGCGAGCTGGTGAAACTCGGCGGCCTGCCGGAGTATCGCCAGAACGTGGTGACCGACAACGGCAACGTGATCCTCGATGTGCATAACCTGAGCATCACCGACGCCATCGCGCTGGAGAACAAGATCAACGGCATCGCCGGCGTGGTGACCGTGGGGCTGTTCGCCAACCGCGGCGCGGACGTGGCGCTGGTCGGCACCCCGGAAGGCGTGAAAGTAGTCAAATAAGCCTCTGCCGTCTGTGGCCCGGTAGTGCCGGGCCGCATAATTCTTCGGTTAAAATATCTTTTCTGAAAAACGGCAAATTTGGTGACTTATGTCACATTGTGAAAGCTGACTCCCCAAAGCTTCTGCTGAAAACTTTCCCTATGGCATTTTCTGCCGTAAACCGCCATCAACGCTGCGCCTTGTCCTGCCGGGCAGGCAATCGTTTGTATTGCCGCCCGCGTTATTTTTGTTATGTTGGATGGGAGCTGTGTCGTCACAGCCGCTTCTGAAGTCTGAACATAGGGTCGGGTAAATGGCAAAAGTATCATTGGAGAAAGACAGGATTAAATTCCTGTTGGTGGAAGGGGTTCATCAGAGCACGGTCGATAATTTACGTGCCGCCGGTTATACCAACATCGAATACCACAAGGGTGCGTTAGACACCGAATCGCTGAAGGCATCCATCCGCGATGCACACTTCGTCGGCATCCGATCGCGTACGCATCTGACCGAAGAGGTGTTCGCCGCCGCAGAAAAACTGGTGGCGGTGGGCTGCTTCTGCATCGGCACCAACCAGGTTGATCTGAAAGCGGCGACCAAACGCGGTATTCCGGTCTTCAACGCCCCCTTCTCCAATACCCGATCCGTGGCCGAAATGGTGCTGGGCGAGCTGCTGTTGATGCTGCGCGGCATTCCGGCCGCCAACGCCAAGGCGCACCGCGGCGTGTGGCACAAATTGGCCGTGGGCTCTTATGAGGCGCGCGGCAAAAAGCTGGGCATCATCGGCTACGGCCATATCGGCACCCAGCTGGGCATTCTGGCCGAAGGGCTGGGCATGAAGGTGTTCTTCTACGATATCGAGAACAAACTGCCGTTAGGCAACGCGCAGCAGGTGCGTCATCTGTCCGATCTGCTCAATATGAGCGACGTGGTGACGCTGCACGTGCCGGAAACGCTGGCCACCAAGAACATGATGGGGGCGGAAGAGCTGGCGCTGATGAAGCCGGGCGCGATTCTGATCAACGCCTCGCGCGGCACCGTGGTGGATATTCCCGCGCTGTGCGACGCGCTGGCCAGCAATCACCTGGCGGGCGCGGCGATCGACGTCTTCCCGGAAGAGCCGGCGACCAACAGCGATCCGTTCAACTCGCCGCTGTGCGAGTTCGATAACGTGCTGCTGACGCCGCACATCGGCGGTTCCACGCAGGAAGCGCAGGAGAACATCGGCGACGAAGTGGCCGGCAAGCTGGCGAAATACTCCGACAACGGTTCGACTCTGTCCGCCGTCAACTTCCCGGAAGTGTCGCTGCCGGCGCATGGTCCGAACGCCAGCCGCCTGCTGCACATCCACGAAAACCGTCCGGGCGTGCTGACGCAGATTAACCAGATCTTCGCCGAAGAGGGGGTTAACATCGCCGCGCAGTATCTGCAAACCGGGCCGGAAATCGGCTACGTGGTGATCGACATCGAAGCGGAAACCGCGCGCGCCGACGCCGCGCTGCAGCGTATGAAGGCCATCGACGGCACCATTCGCGCCCGACTGCTGTTCTGATTCGGCGGCTCGCCGCAACGAAAAAGGCCGGAGCGATCCGGCCTTCTCTATTTGGGCTCGTGCCACGCCCAGCTGCAGAGCGGGGTGAGGATTTCCGGCAACGGGATATCCCAGTGCTCGGTCGGCAGGTGCTCCACCTGCTGGCAATCATGGGCCAGGCCGATGGGATAGGGGCCGCCGCTGCGCCAGTTTTGCAGGGTGCGATCGTAAAAACCGCCGCCCATGCCCAGACGCTGTCCGGTATGATCGAATGCCACCAGCGGTGTCAGCACCACCTCCAGTTCGCCCAGCGGTAACACCTGGCGCACATCGAGCCGCGGCTCGAGAATATTGAAGCGGTTGCGCACCAGCGGTGTTTCCGGCGCATAGCGCAGAAACAGCAGGTGTCCTGAACTGAACGGATGCAGCACCGGCAGGTAAACCTGTTTGCCGAGCGTCCACAGTTGCTCGATCAGCGGCCCGGTGTCGAGTTCGCCGTCAAACGACAAAAATACCGCGATGTTGTGCGCGGCCTGAATACGTGTGTGCGCGGCGAGGCGTTCGGTTATCTTGTCTGCGGCAAAGCGTTGCTGGCCCGGCGTAAGCTCACGCCGACGTTGGCGAATGAGTTGACGAATGGCTTGGCGCTGCTGCGCGAATTGGGGTTGAAAAGACATCGTATCAGGCTTGCTCAGTGTGGCGTTCAGCACACATAAACCGCTGAGAAGGGGAATCTCCGAGATGCCGTCGCAGGCTGTAACCCTTGAACCCATGGTTCAAGGTGAACGTGCCGTCGCAATCTTAAGGCTTCTCGGCGCACCGAGCGTGCTCACCGATCGCGGAGCAACACATTCTGTTTGTACTAAATATCGGCTCAGGGGACTGGCCCGCTGGCGAACATCTCAGAGAAATTTTGTACTCGTTGCTGAAACTTTGATTTCAACAACTTAAGTTATTCGAATTGTGCATCCTGACGTTCAGAGATGCGACCTTGTTCAAGCAGCGCTTGTTCAATGGTCTGCTGCAGCATCCGTATGCGTTGTTCCATATTGGACGCATAGTCACGGGTTTTCAACCGTTCTTGAGCAAGTTCGTGACAGACGTTCAATGCCGCGATGAAAACCAGTTGCTCAGTATTGGAGACTCTAGTGCGAACTTTAAGATCTTGCAACCGTTGGTTAAGATCGTCCGCCGCCATATTCAACGCATCTTGTTGTTCTGGCGGGCAATTGACTCTTAACGAGCGGCCAAAAATTTGAATATCTACCGGTTGTGCAGACATGCCACCTTCCTGCCTAAATTTCGCGCCAGCCTTGTCCGCCCTGGCCGGGCCGTCAAAGCGGGCGCCACTATATATACCTCGGTACCAAGATACAACCCCTTTTTCAGTACCTGGTTGTAATCTACTGTGGCGCACATTGCCAGTCAAAAAAGGGTTTCAAAATGCGTATTTACCGCACTTTCGTCACCCGCCGGCGCAGTGTGAAACCTGCCACATCGCGATTATAACTAGCCACTGAGGTGTCGCGCTTATCTGGTATAGCGACGGACCTTGGTGGTAGCATAACACGAACTTATCCTGCCAACGATGACGAATGCGCATGTCTATACAGAATACATTTCCAAGTTACCAATCTTTGACCGTGGCCCTAAACCAGCAGTCGGTGGCGCTGACCGCGGCAGAAATGCACGGCCTGATCAGCGGCCTGCTGTGCGGCGGCAGCCGTGACGCCGGCTGGCAGGCGCTGGTGCACGATCTGACCAACGAAGGCGTCGCCTTCCCGCAGGCGCTTAGCCAACCGCTGCAGCAGCTGTATGAAGTGACGCGTGACACGCTGGAAGATGACGAATTCCTGTTCCAACTGATGCTGCCTGAAGGGGAGATCGTCAGCGTGTTCGATCGCGCCGACGCGCTGGGCGGTTGGGTCAACCACTTCCTGCTCGGGCTGGGCATGATGCAGCCGAAGCTGGCTCAGGTGAAAGACGAGGTCGGTGAAGCGATCGACGATCTGCGCAACATCGCGCAGCTGGGCTACGACGAAGACGAAGATCAGGAAGAATTGGAACAGTCGTTGGAAGAAGTAGCGGAGTATGTGCGGGTTGCCGCCATCATGTGCCACGGCGAATTCACCCGTCAAAAACCGACGGCGCCGGAAAATATCAAACCGACGCTGCACTAAACGTTCTATCGCCCCTCCGCCGGCGGTGCGGATGGCATGATTTCAGGAGAAGGTAATGACTCAGCAGGAATTCAACAACCGCCGCCAGGCGCTGTTGGCGAAAATGGCGCCGGCCAGCGCGGCGGTTATTTTCTCTGCGCCGGAAACGACGCGCAGTGCAGATTCAGACTATCCCTATCGGCAGAACAGCGACTTTTGGTACCTGACCGGCTTCAATGAGCCGGAAGCGGTGCTGGTGCTGATTAAAAGCGACGAAACGCACAACCACAGCGTGTTGTTCAACCGGGTGCGCGATCTGACGGCGGAAATCTGGTTTGGCCGCCGCCTGGGGCAAGACGCCGCGCCGGCGAAGCTGGGCGTGGATCGCGCGCTGCCGTTCGATGAAATCAATGACCAGCTGCACCTGCTGCTCAACGGCCTGGACGTGGTCTACCACGCGCAGGGCGAATACGCCTATGCCGATCAGATCCTGTTCGGCGCGCTGGACAAGCTGCGCAAGGGGTTCCGCCAGAGCCTGCAGGCGCCGGCCACCGTTACCGACTGGCGGCCGTGGCTGCATGACATGCGGCTGTTCAAGTCGCCGGAAGAGCTGGCGGTGATGCGCCGCGCCGGTGAGATCAGCGCGTTGGCGCATACCCGCGCGATGGAAAAATGCCGCCCGGGCATGTTCGAATACCAGCTGGAAGCGGAAATTCATCATGAATTCACCCGCCTCGGCGCCCGTTACCCGTCTTACAACACCATCGTCGGCAGCGGCGAAAACGGCTGTATCCTGCACTACACCGAGAACGAGAGCCAGATGCGCGACGGCGATCTGGTGCTGATCGACGCCGGCTGCGAGTACCAGGGGTACGCCGGCGACATCACCCGCACCTTCCCGGTCAACGGCAAGTTCAGCCGGCCGCAGCGCGCGGTGTACGACATTGTGCTGGCGTCGCTGCAGCGCGCTTTGGAACTGTTCAAACCCGGCACCAGCATTCGCGAAGTCAATGACGAAGTGGTGCGCATCATGGTGGTCGGGCTGGTGGAGCTGGGCGTATTGAAAGGTGAAGTCGACTCGCTGATCGCCGAGCAGGCGCACCGTCAGTTCTTCATGCACGGGCTGAGCCACTGGCTGGGTCTCGATGTGCACGACGTTGGCCACTACGGCACGCCGAGCCGCGATCGGCTGCTGGAGCCGGGCATGGTGCTGACCGTGGAGCCGGGGCTGTACATCGCGCCGGATGCGGACGTGCCGGCGGAGTACCGCGGCATCGGCATCCGCATCGAGGACGATATCGTGATCACCGCCGACGGCAATGAAAACCTGACCGCCACCGTGGTGAAAGACGCCGATGCCATCGAGGCCTTGATGGCGGCGGCAAGGTCGTAGCATGAGCGTTATTATCGTTGGCGGCGGTATGGCGGGCGCGACGTTGGCGCTGGCCATTTCGTCGCTCACTCAGGGAAGAATGGCGGTGGATCTGGTCGAGGCGACCCGGCCGGATGACCGCAGCCACCCAGGTTTTGACGCCCGCGCCATCGCATTGGCGCAGGGTACCTGCCAACAGCTGGCGCGCATCGGCGTTTGGCCGGCGCTGCGCGATTGCGCTACGCCGATCACTCAGGTGCACGTCAGCGATCGCGGGCACGCCGGCTTCGTGAATCTGCAGGCGCAAGATTATCAGGTCGATGCGCTCGGCCAGGTGATCGAACTGCACGACGCCGGGCAGCGGCTGTTCGCGCTGCTGGCCAAGGCGCCGGGTGTCACGCTGCACTGCCCGGCGCGGGTGGTGGACGTGATCCGCACCGCAGAGCGGGCGGAAGTGCTGCTGGACAACGGCCAGCGTCTGCGCGGGCAGCTGCTGGTGGCGGCCGACGGTTCGCGCTCTGCGCTGGCGCAGGCCTGCAACGTGCAGTGGCGGCAGGAGGACTATCCGCAGTTCGCCACCATCGCCAACGTCACCACGGCGGAAGATCCGCAGGGGCGCGCCTTTGAGCGCTTTACCCGCTATGGGCCGCTGGCGCTGTTGCCGATGTCGCAGGGGCGCAGTTCACTGGTGTGGTGCCATGCGCGCGAAGATCGCGCCCGAGTGGATGCCTGGGGCGACGAGCGCTTTATCGCCGAGCTGCAACAGGCCTTCGGCTGGCGGCTGGGGCGTATCCTCAAGGCCGGTAAACGGCACAGTTATCCGCTCAGCCTGCTGACCGCCGATCGCCATGTCAGCCACCGGCTGGCGCTGGTGGGCAACGCCGCGCAGACGCTGCACCCGATCGCTGGGCAGGGGTTCAACCTTGGCCTGCGCGACGTGATGTCGTTGGCGGAAACGCTGGCGGAAGCGGCAGACAGCGGCGAAGACGCTGGCGGTTATGCGCTGCTGAGCCGTTATCAGCAGCGGCGGCAAAACGATCAACAGGCGACGATCGGCGTGACCGACGGGTTGATTCATCTGTTCGCCAACCGTTATGGCCCGCTGGTGATTGGGCGCAATCTGGGGCTGATGGCGATGGAACGTTTGCCGGCGATACGCGATGCCTTCGCCAAGCGAACGCTGGGCTGGGTGGAACGTTAGAGACATGGTCGGGCGCTTTAACGCGCCCAAAGCGCGGCGCGGCAAGGCGTCGCGCGTTATTTAAGGAAATCGAGCAGCATGCAATCATTTGACGTGATTATCGCCGGTGGCGGTATGGTGGGGCTGGCGTTGGCCTGCGGCCTGCAGGGCAGCGGGCTGCGCGTGGCGGTGCTGGAGCAGCGCCAGCCGGAGATGGCGCCGCCGTCGGAACAGCCGGCCCTGCGCGTCTCCGCCATCAATGCCGCCAGCGAGCGTTTGCTGCAGCACATCGGCGTGTGGGACGACATTCTCCAGCTGCGCGCCAGCGCCTACAATGCGATGGAAGTGTGGGATCGCGACAGCTTCGGCAAGATTGCTTTCCGCGGCGACGAGTGCGGCTTCAGCCATCTCGGCCACATCATCGAAAATTCGGTGATCCAGCAGGCGCTGTGGAAACGCGCCGAAAGCCTGTCGGACATCACGCTGATTACCCCGGCCGCGCTCAAGCAGGTAGCATGGGGCGAAAATGACGCCTTCGTCACGCTGGAGGACGGGCGCATGCTGACCGCCCGGTTGGTGATCGGCGCCGACGGCGCCCAGTCGTGGCTGCGCCAGCATGCCGATATCCCGCTCACCTTCTGGGATTACCGTCACCACGCGCTGGTGGCCACCGTTCGCACCGAAGAACCGCATCAGGCGACGGCGCGGCAAATTTTCCACGGCGACGGCATTCTGGCGTTCCTGCCGTTCAGCGATCCGCATTTGAGTTCTATCGTCTGGTCGGTGACGCCGGAAGAAGCCGAACGGCTCAAACGGCTGGAACCGGAGCAATTCAACCGCGAACTGGCGATGACCTTCGACATGCGCCTGGGGGCTTGCAGCCTGGAAAGCGAACGGCTGGCGTTCCCGTTGACCGGCCGCTATGCGCGCAGCTTCGCCGCGCACCGCCTGGCGCTGGTGGGCGATGCGGCGCATACCGTGCACCCGCTTGCCGGGCAGGGCGTGAACCTGGGCTTTATGGATGCCGCCGAGCTGATTTCCGAACTGCGCCGCCTGCAGCGGCAGGGCAAGGATATCGGCCAGCACCTCTATCTGCGCCGCTATGAGCGCCGCCGCAAACATGGCGCGGCGGTGATGCTGGCCAGCATGCAGGGTTTCCGCGAACTGTTTGACGGCAACCACCCGGCCAAAAAGCTGCTGCGCGACGTGGGCCTGCGGCTGGCGGACAGCCTGCCGGGCGTCAAGCCTAAGCTGGTGCGTCAGGCGATGGGCCTGAACGATCTGCCCGAGTGGCTTGCCTGATCCCTTCCTTCTGCGGGCCCGCACCGGGCTCGCGCTTCTCGCCTTATTCCATCGCTTTTCCTTATATAACCCTTCATTTGAAATAATCTAATTTCAGCCGCTTTTTATCATTACTTTTTCTAATTCCATGTTCGGTTATCAAAAGTCGGGATCCCATGCGCGGCCATCTGTTTGTTATATAACTTCGGCGTTTTACCGCTTTAATTGTTAATTTTGTGCCTTAAGGCGCATTTTTCCAGTGAAAAACTCTGCACACTACCCCGGCATTTTACCGCCCGGGAACGGCGATGAGCCTATTTTAACTTATGGTTAATGTGGTCGTTCGATGATAAGTTCGAGGGAAAGGTATCGTTTGCGTCACGGCGGTTACACGCAGTTTCCGCCCGTCCCGGCGCAGCATTTGTGTTGAGCAGTCAGTGCGCCATGGCGATCGGGCCGCGAGCCAGGCTCCGCCGCATTGCGTGGCAGCACCCTAACTTCTAGCGACGAGTGGAAAGAGGGAAAAGATGGCAAAGCAAACCCCACTGTACGACCAGCACGTGGCGTGCGGTGCGCGCATGGTAGACTTTCACGGCTGGATGATGCCGCTGCACTACGGCTCGCAGCTCGATGAGCACCACGCGGTGCGTCAGGATGCCGGCATGTTCGACGTGTCTCACATGACCATTGTAGACCTGCACGGCGCCCGCACCCGCGAGTTCCTGCGCTACCTGCTGGCGAACGACGTCGCCAAACTGACCCAACCCGGCAAAGCGCTGTACACCGGCATGCTGAATGCCTCCGGCGGCGTGATCGACGACCTGATCGTTTATTTCCTCACTGAAGACTATTTCCGCCTGGTGGTGAACTCCGCCACCCGCGACAAAGACCTGGCCTGGATCGAAGAGCACGCCGCGCCGTATGGCGTCGCGCTGACGGTGCGCGACGATCTGGCGCTGATCGCAGTGCAGGGCCCGCAGGCCAAAGAGCGTGCCGGCACCCTGTTCACCCCGGAACAAAAAAGCGCGGTCGAAGGCATGAAGCCATTCTTCGGCGTGCAGGCCGGCGAGCTGTTCATCGCCACCACCGGTTACACCGGCGAGGCCGGCTATGAGATCGCGCTGCCGAAAGAGCAGGCGGCGGATTTCTGGCAAAAATTGCTGGCCGCGGGCGTCAAGCCGGCCGGTCTGGGCGCGCGCGACACGCTGCGTCTGGAAGCGGGCATGAACCTCTACGGGCAAGAGATGGATGAAGGCGTTTCGCCGCTGGCCGCCAACATGGGCTGGACCATCGCCTGGCAGCCGGAAGATCGCCGTTTCATCGGCCGCGAAGCGCTGGAGCAACAGCGCGAGCAGGGCACCGAGCAACTGGTCGGCTTGATCATGACGGAAAAAGGCGTATTACGTAATGAGCTGCCGGTGCGTTTCACCGACGCGGCGGGGCAAACCCACGAAGGCGTGATCACCAGCGGCTCGTTCTCTCCGACGCTGGGCTTCAGCATCGCGCTGGCGCGCGTGCCGGCAGGCATCGGCGAGCAGGCTATCGTGCAGATCCGCAACCGTGAAATGCCGGTCAAAGTGACCAAGCCCGGTTTCGTTCGCGCCGGCAAGCCGCTGACAAATTGATTTTTTATTGATTGATTCTTTTATTTCTTCGAAGGAGTAACCGGCGATGAGCAATGTGCCAACAGAATTGAAATACGCATCCTCCCACGAGTGGGTTCGTGCAGAAGGTAACGGCGTTTACACCGTAGGCATCACCGAACACGCGCAGGAACTGCTGGGCGATATGGTGTTTGTCGATCTGCCGGAAGTGGGCCGCAGCGTCGCCGCCGGTGAAGATTGCGCCGTGGCGGAATCCGTCAAGGCGGCGTCGGACATTTACGCGCCAATCAGCGGCGAAATCGTGGCGGTGAACGGCGAGCTGGAAAGCTCCCCGGAGCTGGTGAACAGCGAACCTTACGGTGACGGCTTCCTGTTCCAGATTAAAGCCTCCGACGAAGGCGAGCTGGCGAACCTGCTGGACGCCGCGGCTTATCAGGCCTCGATCGACGAGTAATCGTGACCGCGCCCCAGGCCTCTCGGCCGGGGCGTTTTAGTTACCGTTCAAGCTATATCCCGTATCACGCAAGCATTCAGGAATTTGTAGCAATGACTCAGACACTCAGCCAACTCGAACACAGCGAAGCGTTCATCGAACGCCACATCGGCTCTTCTGCGGAACAACGCCAGGAGTTGCTGGCAGCGGTGGGCGCTCGCTCGCTCAGCGCGCTGATCCAACAGATCGTGCCGGCGGATATTCAGCTGCCGGGGCCGCCGCCGGTCGGCGACGCGGCGACCGAACACCAGGCGCTGGCTGAGCTGAAGGCGATCGCCTCGCAAAATCAGCGCTACAAATCCTATATCGGCATGGGCTACAGCGCCGTGCTGACGCCGCCGGTGATCCTGCGCAACATGCTGGAAAACCCGGGCTGGTACACCGCTTATACCCCTTATCAGCCGGAAGTGTCGCAGGGCCGCCTGGAAGCGCTGCTGAACTTCCAGACCGTGACCCTCGATCTGACCGGCCTGGATCTGGCTTCCGCATCGCTGTTGGATGAAGCGACCGCCGCCGCCGAAGCGATGGCGTTGGCCAAACGCGCCAGCAAGCTGAAAGACGCCAACCGCTTCTTTGTGGCTGACGACGTGCATCCGCAGACGCTGGACGTGGTGCGCACCCGCGCCGAAACCTTCGGCTTCGACGTCATCGTCGATAAAGCGGAAAAAGTGCTGGAGCTGGACGGCGTGTTCGGCGTGTTGCTGCAGCAGGTGGGCACCACCGGTGAACTGCACGACTACAGCGCGCTGCTGGCCGAACTGAAATCGCGCAAAATCATCACCAGCGTGGCCGCCGACATCATGGCCCTGGTGCTGCTGACCGCGCCGGGCAAGCAGGGCGCCGACGTGGTGTTCGGCTCCGCGCAGCGCTTCGGCGTGCCGATGGGCTACGGCGGCCCGCACGCCGCCTTCTTCGCCTGCCGCGACGAGTTCAAGCGTTCGATGCCGGGCCGCATCATCGGCGTTTCCCGCGATGCCGCCGGCAACACCGCGCTGCGTATGGCGATGCAGACCCGTGAGCAGCATATCCGTCGCGAGAAGGCCAACTCGAATATCTGTACCTCGCAGGTGCTGCTGGCCAACATCGCCAGCCTGTACGCGGTGTACCATGGCCCGCAAGGGCTGCAGCGCATCGCCGGGCGTATCCACCGCCTGACCGACATTCTGGCCGCCGGGCTGCAGAAGGCCGGCCTGACGCTGCGTCATAACACCTGGTTCGACACCCTGACCGTTGAAGTGAAAGACAAGGCTGCCGTGCTGGAACGTGCGCTGAGCTTCGGCATCAACCTGCGTACCGACATTCACGGCGCCGTGGGCATCACGCTGGATGAAGCCACCTCGCGTGAAGACGTGCAAACGCTGTTTGCACTGCTGGCCGGCGACAACCACGGCCAGGACATCGACGCGCTGGACGCGGCGGTGAGCAAGAACAGCGCATCGATCCCGGCCGCCATGTTGCGCCAGGACCCGATCCTGACCCACCCGGTATTCAACCGCTATCACAGCGAAACCGAGATGATGCGTTACATGCATCGTCTGGAGCGTAAGGATCTGGCGCTGAACCAGGCAATGATCCCGCTGGGCTCTTGCACCATGAAATTGAACGCTGCGGCGGAAATGATCCCGATCACCTGGCCTGAATTCTCCGAACTGCACCCGTTCTGCCCGCCGGAGCAGGCTGCCGGTTACCAACAGATGATCGGCCAACTGTCTCAGTGGCTGGTGCAGCTGACCGGCTATGACGCGGTGTGCATGCAGCCGAACTCCGGCGCGCAGGGCGAATACGCCGGCCTGCTGGCGATCCGTCGCTACCACGAAAGCCGCAACGAAGCGGGCCGCCACGTCTGCCTGATCCCGAGCTCGGCGCACGGCACCAACCCGGCCTCCGCCCAAATGGCGGGCATGAGCGTGGTCGTGGTCGCCTGCGACAAGAACGGCAACATCGATCTGCACGATCTGCGCGTCAAGGCAGAGCAGGCAGGCGAAGAACTCTCTTGCATCATGGTGACCTACCCGTCGACCCACGGCGTGTATGAAGAAACCATCCGTGAAGTGTGCCAGATCGTGCATCAGTTCGGCGGTCAGGTATATCTGGACGGCGCCAACATGAACGCCCAGGTGGGCATCACCACGCCAGGCTACATCGGTGCCGACGTTTCGCACCTCAACCTGCATAAAACCTTCTGCATCCCGCACGGCGGCGGCGGCCCGGGCATGGGCCCTATCGGCGTGAAAGCGCACCTGGCGCCGTTCGTACCGGGCCACAGTGTCGTGCAGATCGACGGCGTAACCACCCAGCAGGGCGCGGTCTCCGCGGCGCCGTTCGGCAGCGCCTCCATCCTGCCGATCAGCTGGATGTACATCCGCATGATGGGCGCGGAAGGCCTGAAGCAGGCCAGCCAGATGGCGATCCTGAATGCCAACTACATCGCAACTCGTCTGAAAGACGCGTATCCGATCCTGTATACCGGCCGCGATCACCGCGTGGCGCACGAATGTATCCTCGATATTCGTCCGCTGAAGGAAGAGACCGGTATCAGCGAAATGGACATCGCCAAACGCCTGATCGACTTCGGCTTCCACGCGCCGACCATGTCGTTCCCGGTAGCGGGCACGCTGATGGTCGAGCCGACCGAGTCGGAAAGCAAAGTGGAGCTGGATCGCTTTATCGATGCGATGCTGGCGATCCGCAGCGAGATCGACCGCGTCGCCAAAGGCGAATGGCCGCTGGAAGACAACCCGCTGGTGAATGCGCCGCACGTGCAGGCGGAGCTGGTCAACGACTGGCAGCACCCGTACAGCCGCGAGCTGGCGGTGTTCCCGGTGGCCGGCGTGCGCGAGAACAAGTACTGGCCGAGCGTTAAGCGTCTGGACGACGTGTACGGCGACCGTAACCTGTTCTGCTCTTGCGTGCCGATGAGCGATTACGAATAACACGTTCGGCAAAGTTTGTGTTTGGGGGACACCGCATCATGCGGTGTCCCTTTTTATTTTATAGCGGCCTATTCTTTCCTGTACGTTCCCACGATTTAAGGAGTCACCATGCAAGCGGCAATCGTAACAGCGCTGGGGCAAGCCCCGGTTTTCGGCACTTTTGAGGAGCCCCAGGCGCAGGCGAATGAAGTGCCGATCGACGTTCTGGCGGCCGGCATCAAACAGCTGGATCGCGCCACCGTCGCCGGCACCCACTATTCCAGCCCGAAGCAATTGCCAATTGTGCCCGGTACCGACGGCGTGGGCCGTACGGCGGACGGAAAACGGGTGTACTTTGCCTCCTTCCGCCGTCCTTACGGTGCGATGGCTGAGCGCAGCGTCGCGTCATGGACGGTGCCGGTACCGGAGGCGGTGGATGACGCCACGGCGGCAGCGCTGATCAATCCGGCCTTCGCCGCCTGGCTGCCGTTGCGCTGGCGAGCGGATCTGCAGCCCGGTGAAACGGTGCTGATCATCGGCGCCACCGGCACCTCAGGCAAACTGGCGGTTGCCGCGGCGCGTCAGGCAGGGGCTGGGCGTATCGTTGCCGCCGGCCGTCGGCTGAGCGTGCTGGAGGCATTGGGCGTGGATGCCACGGTGGATCTGAGCCTGCACGGCGAGGCGCTGACGCAGGCCTTCGCGGCAGCGGCGGGGCCTGGCGGTTATCAGGTGATCGTCGATTACATCTGGGGGCCGGCGACCGAAGCGCTGCTCGCGACGCTCAATAATCACGATCTCTCGTCTTACGCCGGCGGACGCGGCATTCGCCTGGTCAACGTCGGTTCGATGGCCGCGCCGGACATCCGGCTGCCGGCGGCGGTGCTGCGCAGCAACCAGCTGCAGATCCTCGGCAGCGGCACCGGCAACTTCCCGCCGATCCCGGAGATGCAGCGCTACGCGGCCGAGATTTTGGCGCTGGCGGCGACCGGAGCGCTCACTATCGAGACGCAGGAGCACGCGTTGGCGGAGATCGCCGAGGTGTGGGATCTGAACAAGAAAAGCGACGTGCGTTCGGTGATGCGCATCGCCCGTTAACCCCGGCCGCTAGCGGCAAGGGCAGACCAGATGAATGTCTTCCGGCTCACGGGCGAACAATTCGGTATCCGGTTGTTCGATGAGCCGGCAACCCTGCGCCAGATAGAAGTCTACAGTGCTTTTGTTGGGGATGGAGGAGACATACAGCCCGGCGGCGCCGTCTTGCGCCGCCTGACGCAGGCAGAGCTGGAACAGCTGCCTGCCTAACCCCTGGCCGCGTTTGTGCGCGCTGACGTAAAAGAACAGCAGCTGGCGCAGATCCCGCTGTGGGCCGCGCGGTTCGGTGTCCAGCGCCGCCGCCGCCACGATCTCCTCGCCTTCGAACAGCGCGAAGAATGTCCCGCCGCGATCGAAGCAGGCTTCGTGGATCGGCGTATAGGTTTCCCGATCGTGCGGATCCCAGCCGCGCACGTCGTAGTAGTCCGGGTAGGCTTGCAGCTTGCCGTCCTGCAGGCGATACAGAGTGTCGATAATTTCGCTGCGGTCGATATCCCATAGCCGGTCGAGTTGCTGCCGTTGCAGCAGAACAGGGGCGATCATGGTCGTTGTTAACTCTCAGTCTGTGGCCGGTAACTTTCCGGCAAATCGATGATGAAGCCGATGCCGCGATCGTCAAGGCCTTCGGTGACGCGCAGCTGCGCGCCGATTTTGTCGGCCAGGTTTCGGGCGATGGCCAAGCCGAGCCCGCTGCCGGTTTGCTGCGTGCCGGGCACGCGGTAAAAGCGCTCAAACAGGCGGGAACGGTGTTCTTCGCTCACCCCCGGGCCGTTGTCGCGCAACGTAATATAGCAGCCGAGCGGCGCCAGCGAGCGGATATTGGCTTCGATACGGCTGCCGGGGGGCGCATACTTGAGCGCATTGTCCAGCAGGTTGGTGAAGATGGCGATCAGCGCATGGCGATCGGTACTCACCACCACGTCCTCGCTGCCGTCGAGCGAGAGTTCCACATCCTTTTCCAGCGCATAGGGGACGTGCTGCGCGATGCATTTGCCGATCTCTGCGTAGATGTCCACCGCCTCAATTTTCAGTGGAAAATCTTCCGCCTCCAGCTTGGCCAGGTTGATCAGCTGGCGCGACAGCGATGCCGCGCGATCTAGCCCTTGCTGCATGTCGCCGATGATCTCCCGGCGCTCCTGCTGCTCGCCGACCTGGGTCAGCAGGTGCAGCTGTGCCAGCACGGCGGCGATCGGCGTGCGCAGCTCGTGCGCCGCATCGGCCATAAAGCGCTTCTCGCGCTGATTGGCGGCGTCGATGCGCGCCATCAGCTTGTTGACCTCCACCACCACCGGCCGGATTTCCTGATACTGCTCGCTGACGTTGATCGGCGACAGGTTGCCAGGCTGGCGATCGGAGATGGTGCGGGCGATCTGGCGCAGCGGCCGCAGGCTGAAATAGGCGGTAAACAGCAAGGTAACGATGATGGCTGCCAGAATGCCCAGCAGCGGTACGGCGGTGCTCTCCGCCGGGTTGCCGAACAGCGTGGTGCGATCGTTGAACGATTCGCCGACGATCACCCGGTACTGGTGCTTTTCGCTCCAGCTGCCGGCGAGATGCCAGTTGGCACCGGCGTAATTGACGGAGCCGGACAGCACCGAAGGCGGCAGGCGCAGCGGTTCTCCCTGCGTTTGCGAACTGTAAAGCACCCGGCTGTCCCGATCGTAAACCACAAACAGCGGGTGATAGTCGATTTCATCCTGCATGCCGTTATTGATGGAATCAATGTACATGCCTTCAATGGTCTTGATGATGCCGCGGTAATCGATATTGTCAGTGCCGGTTTCGTCGAGAATATTGGCGATGCCTGCAGCGACGATGCGTTGCTGGTTATCGAAATATTTCTCCATGTCGGGGTAATACCAATATTTCACCCAGGCGACGAGGATCCCCCACAATAATAAAATGGCCAGCACCTGAAAAATAATGGTACGCATAAAGAAGGATTTGAAACCGATCATTCCGCTACTCTTTCTTCAGCAAATAGCCAATGCCGCGTACGGTAATCACTCTTTCTTTACCGATTTTGCGCCGTAAATTATGCATGTGCACTTCCAGCGAGTTACTTTCCACGCTGTCGCCGTGGCCGAACAGCCGCTGTTCCAACACCGCTTTGCGCACCACGGTGCCGGCGCAGCGCATCAGTTCGTGCAGCAGGTGATACTCTTTTTTCGACAGCATCAGCAGTTCGTTATCCAGCATGACCTGATGGTTGACCGGATCGAGATACAGCGCGCCGAGGCTCCAGGTTTGAGAAGCGAAGCCCGCCATGCGCCGGTTAACCGCTTTGACGCGCGAGATGAGTTCGGGCAGCGCAAAGGGTTTGGCCAGAAAGTCGTCCGCGCCGGAGTCGAGGCTGTTCACCAAGCTTTCGATGCGGTCGCGAGCGGTCAGGATGATGATCGGGATATTTTGCCCGGCGGCGCGCCAGGCGATCAGCTTCTGCAAACCGTCGCCGTCCGGCAGCGTGAGATCCAACAGCATCAAATCGAACCCGCCGGGTGAAAGTTTATTTTCCGCGTCGGTGAGCAGGCGCACCCAGCACAAATTAAAGCCGGCCAGCTCCAATGCGCGGCACAGCGCCTTGCCTAATTGCAGGTCGTCTTCCACCAACAGTATGTTCACGTTATTTCCGCTGAGAGCCTTGAGTCGCGCTTATCTAACTATAACGCTGACGGGAAGACAACGGGGAAAACCGCTCTGCCTGCGCGTTCTTAAGCAAACCTTAATCTGGCTTTAATCTCGCGTTAAGGGAGCGGGGGGGAATTTCAGTTATTTTGCTGCCATTCGAAATCATGGCTGGGGGAGCAAAACATGCAGACTGAAGGTTTCCCGAACGCGGGCGCCTCGCGGCGGCTGATGTATGTAGGCGTGGCGACGCTGCTCGTTCTGTTGCTGTTGTCTTTTCGCGGCGATGCGCAGAGCCATAGCCACGGCGGCCATCATGCTTCCGCTTTGCAGCGGGTGCATCAGGCGGCGGCGACGGATGCTTACGGCTGCGCCAAGTCGCGCATTAAAAAGCAGCTGCGCCGCCTGGCTCAGCTTTGAAGCGGTTTTTAGGGAGCCGTTCTATACTCTGACGGGCATACGGGGCGCCTGCGCGCAGGCCGCTGTGTTGATATCGCTAACCAGAGAAAAAACAGTATGACGAAAGTGGCATTGGTGACCGGCGCAAGCCGGGGGATTGGCCGCGCGACCGCCTTGCTGCTGGCCCGGCAGGGCTATGCGGTGGGTGTGAATTACCTGCGTGACGAAAATGCGGCGCGCCAGGTGGTGGCGGAGATCGAGGCGCAGGGCGGTAAGGCGCTGGCGCTGCAGGCCGATGTGGCCGATGAAGCGCAGGTGATGGCGATGTTCAGGGCGCTGGATGCCGGGCTGGGCACGCTCAGCGCGCTGGTCAACAACGCCGGCATTCTGTTCCAGCAGGCGAACATTGAACAGTTGACCGCCGAGCGCATCAATCAGGTGCTCGGCACCAACGTCACCGGTTACTTCCTGTGTTGCCGCGAGGCGGTGAAACGCATGGCGCAGCGCCATGGCGGGCAGGGCGGCGCTATCGTCAACGTTTCCTCCGCGGCGTCCCGGTTGGGGGCCGCGGGAGAATACGTCGATTACGCCGCCTCGAAAGGCGCCGTCGATACCCTGACCATCGGGTTATCGCGCGAGGTGGCGGCGCAGGGCATCCGCGTCAACGGCGTACGGCCCGGATTCATCTATACCGAGATGCACGCCAGCGGCGGCGAGCCCGGCCGGGTGGATCGCGTGAAGGACAGTTTACCGATGCAGCGCGGCGGGCAGCCACAGGAAGTGGCGGAGGCGATCGCTTGGCTGCTGTCTGACGCTGCGTCTTACGTGACCGGTACTTTTATCGAGGCAGCAGGCGGGCGTTGAATGCATGAGGGGGTTTTTGACATCCCGTCGTGTGGAGTGTATTTTGATTAAATAACAATCAAAATGTAGTTACAAAAATGTATGTTTATTTTGAATGGAATCAGGATAAAAATCACAGCAACCAGCGTAAACACCGTGTCAGTTTTGAGATAGCGCAACGGGTTTTTCTGGATCCCAACCATTTGGCTGTGCTGGAAAGGATCGAGGATGGAGAAGAACGTTGGCAAACGATCGGTATGGTCGGATCCTGTTTGCTGTTGCTGGTGGCACATACGACGATCGAAACGGATGTCGAAGGCGATACCGTCGAGATCGTGCGTATCATTTCAGCACGCAAGGCCGATGCCAAAGAGAGGGGAAGATATGAAGCGCAAAAATTCCGCCAAAAATCTGGCCCATAGCGTACTCCCGCCGTTGACGGAGGAGCAGAAAGCGCAAATTGCTTCACTGAATGCGTTGCCGGACGAGGACATCGATTATGCCGATGCGCCGGCGCTGGAGGAAGAAACGTGGCAGACTGCGGTTCAGGGGCGTTTTTATAAGCCGATGAAAGTATCAAAAACCATCCGAATCGATGCGGATGTGTTGGCTTGGCTTCAGCGGCCAGGCAAAGGCTATCAGAAACGCCTGAACGCCGTGTTGCGTGAGGCGATGTTGAAAGAGCATGAGCACGAAGAATAATGTGTGTCAGGCGGCTAACGATCCGGTGAGATTCTCACCGGATTTTTTTGCTGTTTTTTAAGGCAACGCCTACCAACGTCGGCCACCTCTCGATGGAGCTCGATCAAAACTATAAAAACGGTCATTCCGCGGAGCGTGAAATGTGACCGTTTACCGTTTATCTCCTGCTCATCGGCAGAACAGGGTCATCATAACTATTCCCGGTAATATCCTGCGCCGCGGGGTTACCCGTCGTGCAGCAGCGCAGTGCGGAATGACAGGATATGCGCCTGCGCGGCCTCGGCGGCGGCGGCGCTGTCTTGTGCGGCCAGCGCGGCGATAATTGCCCGGTGTTCGTCGATCACTTCGCGCATATGCCCTTCCCGCGACAGGGTGCTGGCCCAAAAACGCTGCGCCCTGGCGTGCAGTACACTCAGGATATCCGCCAGCATGTTATTGCCGGCGATCTGCGCCAGTTCCTGGTGAAACTCATGATCGAGTGTCATCATGCGCACCCTATCTCGCTCCTGGCTCGCGGCTTCGATTTGCCGATTGAGTTCGGTCAGCGTTGCTATCTGCCTCTCGGTAATCTTCTGGCTTGCCAGCCGCATACACAGCATCTCGTTAGCCAGCCTTACTTCGATCAATTCCAACGCATCGTCCATCGACAACGGTGAAACCATCACGCCCTTGCGCGGGATGACCTGCAATAACCCCTCGTTGGCCAAGCGGTGGATTGCCTGATTGATCGGCGTTCTCCCCATATCCAGGTCGTTCATCACCTGCGCGGTATTGAGATATTCGCCCGGCTTGTAGCTGAGTGTGACCAGCGCCTGTTTGAAACGCCGGTAGGCCAGCTCGTTCAGTGACACGCCGGCTTCTTCCGTCATCGGGCGCTGCGGGCTTTCTGCGTCAACAGTCTTCACGTTTTGCTCCTGCAAGAAGAAAGTTTTTAGACATAGTACACAAAAACATGGCATGGAAATCGCTTATTTGGTAACTAAAGATATAGTGAAATTTCACAGTGTTTTAACAAAAGGGGCGAAACTGCCATGAGACTGACCTTCACTTTACCTGAATCCTGCGGCGCGGCGACGTTGAATGTTGAGATTGATCATCTGGTGATCGCCGGTTGGACCGGACGCGATCGCGAGGCGATCTTGCACCATATTCGTGAATTGGCCGAGCTGGGCGTGCCCCAGCCCAGTGCAATCCCCCTGTTTTACCGCGTTGCCGCCAATCAGTTGAGCCAGCAAGAGACCATTGAAGTCATTGGCAACGCGACGTCCGGCGAAGTGGAACCGCTGATTTTTGCCCACAGCGGCGAACTGTTCGTGTCATTGGCGTCCGATCACACCGATCGTCAACTCGAAGCGCACAGCGTGGCGCTGTCGAAACAGATTTGCGTTAAACCGGTGGCGCGAGCCGCCTGGCCGCTCCAGGAGGTGTTGGAACATTGGGACAGTTTGATCTTGCGTTCGTGGATCAGGGAAGAGGGCGAATGGCGATTGTATCAACAGGGCTGCCTTGCCGCGTTGCGTACGCCCGGTGATTTGCTGGAACGTTACTTCACCGGTATGCAGCCGCCGGAGTGCGGGCTGGCGCAGCCGCAAACGCCCGACGGGTTGGCGATGACTTGCGGCACGGTGGCGGCGATCGGCGGCATTCGACCGGCTGGCGAGTTTCGCATGGAACTGGTGGACGACGTGCTCGGGCGAACCATCAGTCATCGCTACCGCAGCATCGAACTGCCGGTGGTGGCGTAATGAAAAAGCTGACTTTGATGCAGGCCACCGCCGGGCTGGCTAGCGGTGAGTTCACCGCAGTGCAACTCACCACCGCCGCTTTGGCGCAGATCGTCGATGAGCGGGGAGAGGGGGGGCGCGCGTTTACGCGAACATACACCGAGTGGGCGCAACGGCAAGCGCAGGCCTCCGATCGGCGACGCGCCGCCGGCTCGCCTCTGTCGGCGCTGGATGGCGTGCCGATCTCGGTCAAGGATCTGTTTGACGTGGCCGGTGAGGTGACCACGGCCGGTTCGCGCGTATTAGCGGACGCGCCAGCCGCTGAAAAACACGCTGCGGTAGTGGAACGGCTGTTGCAAGCCGGCGCGGTGGTGGTTGGCAAAACGACGATGACGGAGTTCGCCTATTCCGGTCTGGGCATCAATCCGCATTACGGGACGCCGGCCAATCCTTGGGAGCGCCAGGCGGCGCGCATTCCCGGCGGCTCCTCTTCCGGTGCGGCGGTGGCGGTGGCCGACGGCATGTGCCTGGGCGCGATTGGCAGCGATACCGGCGGGTCGGTACGCATTCCCGCCGCGCTGTGCGGGTTGACCGGTTATAAACCCACTGCACGGCGCATCAATGACGCTGGCTTACTGCCGCTGTCGCCTTCGCTGGATTCGATCGGCGTGATCGCTCATGACGTCGCCAGCTGTATTGCGCTGGATGCACTGATTGCCGGCTGTCCGCTGCGGGTGCCGCAAAAAACGTTGGCGCAGGCGCATTTTGCCGTGCCGCAAGCGGTGGTGCTGGATGAACTGCAGCCGGAAGTTGCCGGGGCGTTCCAGCGCAGCCTGCAATGCCTAAGTCAGGCAGGCGCACGTATTGAATTGATCCCCGCCACGGCGTTCGCCGAGCTGGCGGCGATCAATGCCGATGGCGGTTTCACCGCGCTGGAGTCCTGGCGCTGGCATCAAGCGTTGATCGCTGAACGGGCCGATGGCTATGACCCAAGGGTGCTGTCGCGCATTCGCCGCGGTGCATCCTTGGGCGATGCTGAGCTGCAGCTGTTGCAGCGACAACGTGCCGACTGGCAGCGGCGAGTTACGGCGGCGCTGCAGAGTTTTGACGCTTTGCTGATGCCGACCGTGCCGCTGATTGCGCCAACTATCGGCGAGCTGGCGGCGGATGATGCCTACTTCCGTTGCAACGGACTGATGCTGCGCAATCCCGCGATCATCAATTTCCTCGACGGTTGCGCGTTGTCCTTGCCTTGCCAACAGCCAGGAGAGGCGCCGGTCGGACTGATGCTGGCTGGGTTGCCGATGCGTGATGAGGCGTTGTTGGGGTGGGCGCTGGCGATCGAGCGCTGCCTCGCCGACGCGTGATTTTCCGGTGGGCGCAGGCCTGCCTTTTGAGATGACCAGGAGAATATTCATGAACGATTCCCAGAACGGAATGCTGTTTGTCGCGACGGATGTCGCCACGCAGGATGATGCGGATTTCAATCGCTGGTATGACCGCGAACATGTGGAGGAGCGAGTGCGGGTGCCCGGCTTTTTATCCGGCACACGCTATCGGGCATTGCAGGGGGGGCGTCAATATTTGGGGTTGTATAAAACCGAATCGTTGGCCAGTTTTACCTCCGAAGCCTATCGCGCCGCGTTTCAACACCAAACGCCATGGTCGGTGGCGAGCCTGGAGAAAATGCGAGATCCAATGCGCAGAGTGTGTGCGGTGGAGGCGGTCACTGGCCAAGGGTGCGGCAGTCATCTCTGTATCTTCGTGCTGCCGTCGGCGGCATCGGAAGCGCTGCATGCCCGCATCTTGCAACTGGGCGCGCAGCTGGCTGAACAGCCTGGATTCGTGCGCAGCAGCCTGTTGACGCCGGATGCCGAACTCAGTTCCCCGCTGCCGAAAGAATCGCGAGAAAACCGCCGAATGTTGCCGATGCTATTGATCGAAAGCAGCGACGCCGAAGCCGGCCTGCGTTTAAGCGAGCAGGCCGCTGAAGCGCTGAACATGCCCGCCGCCGATGCCTGGCATTATGCCCTTGGCTGGCAACTGACTGCACAGGAGCTGACATCATGAATGCATACACCACTGAAACGGCACAGGTTGCCGCACCGGCCGCAGAAAGTGCCGCCGCAACGCCCAATACCGGCAAACTTGCGGCGGCCAGCTCGATCGGTACGGCGCTGGAATGGTACGATTTCACCGTCTACAACATCATGGCCGCGTTGATTTTCAACCATGTATTCTTCCCATCGTTCGATCCGCTGGTGGGCACGATTCTGGCTTTCTCCACTTACGCGGTGGGCTATGTTTCCCGGCCGATCGGTGGCATCTTATTCGGCCACCTTGGCGATGTGTTGGGACGGCGCTTTGTACTGGTCACCACGCTGGTGATCATGGGCGTGACCACGGCGTTGATGGGATTGCTGCCCGGCTACGCCAGCTGGGGGATTTGGAGCCCACTGCTGCTGGTGACGCTGCGCTTTATTCAGGGCATTGCGCTGGGCGGAGAATGGGCGGGTGCGGTACTGTTGTCGATGGAACACGGTAAGCCGCATCAGCGCGGGCGCAACGCGTCCTTTGCTCAGGTAGGGCCGTCCTGCGGTTCGTTGATCGGCACAGGCCTCATTACGCTGGTGACGTTGGCGATGTCGGCGGACGATTTTCAGCAATGGGGCTGGCGGATTCCGTTCCTGCTGAGTCTGGTGCTGGTCATCTTCGGTTTGTGGCTGCGCCGGGGTGTGGGTGAGACGCCGGCATTTTTGCAACTGGAGGCGTCGAAAGATGTTACGCAGTCGCCGGTGCGCGAAGTCTTCACGCAGCACATGCGTCCGCTGCTGATCGCCGGCGGATCGCGTATCGGCTCTGACGTGCTCTATGCGTTGGTGGTCGTGTTCACGTTGACCTACGTCACCACCGTGCTGAATCTGCCGCGCCCGCTGGCGCTGGGTGCCACCATGCTGGGGGCGATAGGCAACGCCGTCGCAGTACCGCTGTTTGGCGCGTTGTCGGATCGCTTCGGCCGTCGTCCGGTGTATATCGGCGGTGCATTGGCGGCGATAGTGTGGGCGTTTGCGTTCTTCGTCCTGCTCGACAGCAGTCAACCGGTGTTGATCTGCATGGCTGTGGTGATTGGGCTGTTGATCCATGCGGCGATGTATGGGCCACAGGCGGCATTCATCACGGAACAGTTCCCGACACGGGTGCGTTATGCCGGCTCTTCGTTAGCCTATACCTTGGCGGGGATTATCGGTGGCGGCTTTGCCCCGCTGATCATCACTTCTCTGTTTAAATCTTACGACAGCACGCTGGCGATTTCCGCCTATGTTGCGTTGGCTCTGCTTATCACACTTTGGGCGGTATGGGCGGCGCGGGAAACGGCGCATAAGCCGCTGTAAATAGAACGCCGGGCTACTTTGGGGCCGGCGCTCGGTCAAAACCACACAAACGGTCATTAACGGTCATGCTGCGGAACGTGGAATTGTGACCGTTTACCGTTTCTCTCCTGTCTGCCTCAGGCGGTCGCGCATCATAACTGTCTGTTACTCCACACTTTCGTAATTATTCATTTCATTTCCTTCCCGATTTTTTTGACAACTATCACAGCGCGATCGTTGACCGACCGCGGGGCGATGCGCTTTGCGTCTGCGCGCAAAACGCGGCGCGGCAAATCGATATCGTAATCATCGTCGTGGAGGAGAAAAGAAACATGCTGCCTGTAGAACGTCATCGCTTTATTACCGAAGTCTTGAGCCAGCGCGGCCGCGTGATGGTGCAGGAGGTGGCGCAGCTGTGCCACATCTCTATCGAGACGGCGCGGCGTGATCTGGCCCTGCTGGAACGGCGCGGCCTGCTGCTGCGCAGCCACGGCGGCGCGGTCTTCGTCGAGCCGCCGGCGGTGGAAAAAACCTATGTGCCCGCCGAGATAGATCAGGGGGAGTCCTTCCGCCAGCGCAGCAATGAGTCGCCGGAGCAGAAGACGCGCATCGCCAAACGCGCGCTGGAGTTTATCGCGCCCGGGGATTGCCTGCTGCTGGACAGCAGCTCCACCAGCTGGTTTTTGGCGCGCCAGCTGCCGGATATCTCGCTGGTGGTGCTGACCAACTCGCTGCACATCATCCAGACGCTGGCCTGCAAGGCCAACGTGCGCACCATCGGGCTGGGGGGCGAGTATTCCGCCAAGTACGAGGATTTTATCGGCGTGCTGGCGGAGCAGATGCTGAAAGAGTTCGTGATCAACAAGCTGTTTTTCTCCTGCCACGGCATTTGCCAGGACGGCGGCATCCGCGAGAGCAATGAGCACCATGCGCGGCTGAAGCAACAGATGCTGCTGGCCTCGGAGCGCAAGTTCCTGCTGGTGGACAGCAACAAGTTCGGCCGCCGCTCGTTCGCTCGCATTTGCCATTACCGGGAAATAGATACGCTGATCACCGACAGGCTTGGCGACGACGAGTTTCGTCAGGAATTGGCCTGGAATAACGTCGACGTGATTGAAGTTTCACCCGCCGCGAAAAGGGCGGCGCGATAACAACAACGAAAACCTTTTATTACAGCCAACACTTGTGGAGAGAGAACAATGAAAAAATCCGTACTGGTCGGTCTGTTTGCCTCGCTGCTGCTGTCGGTCTCCGCGCAGGCGGCGGACAAGCTGAAAATGGGCGTGGTGGTGAAGATCGGCGGCATTCCCTGGTTCAACGCCATGGAGGCCGGTATCAAAAGCGAGAGCGCCAAACGCGGCATCGACGCCTGGATGGTCGGGCCGACGGCGGCGGATCCGGCGCTGCAGGTGCGCGCCATCGAGGATCTGATCGCGCAGAAGGTGGACATTATCGGCGTGGTGCCGAACGACGCCCGGGTGCTGGAGCCGGTGCTCAAGCGCGCGCAGGAAGCGGGCATCAAGGTGATCGTGCACGAATCTCCCGGACAGAAGTACGCCGACTGGGATTTTGAGCTGGTGGACGCCTCGCAGCACGGGGTCAACCACATGAAAGCGCTGGCCGCCTGCATGAAAGAGCAGGGCAAGTATGCGGTGTATGTCGGCAGCCTGACGGTGCCGCTGCACATCACCTGGTCGGACTCGGCCATCAACTACCAGAAGCAGCACTACCCGAACATGCAGCTGGTGGGCGACAAGTTCGGCGTGGGGGAATCGCTGGATGACAGTGTGCGCACCACCAACGATCTGATGGCCAAATATCCCGATCTGAAAGGCGTGCTGGCGTTCGGTTCGCAGGGGCCGATCGGCGCCGGGCGCGCGGTGCTCAACCGCGGCAAAAGCAACGATATCTGCGTCATTGGGCCGTTCAGCCCAGGCCAGGGCGCTTCGCTGGTCAATCGCGGCGCCATCAAGGGCGGTTATATCTGGAATCCGATGGTGGCCGGCGAAGTGTTCGTGCGCATCGCCGACATGATGCACAAAGGAGAAAAAATCACCGATGGCATGACCATCGAGGGCATGGGCAAGGTGCAGGTGGATGCGCAGCAGCACACTATTCTCGGCAACGCCACCGAAAGCCTGGATAAGCAAAACCTGCCGAAGCTGGTGAAAATGGGGCTGTAATCATGGCGATTTCCGGCAATACGGCAACGCAGGGTGCACCGCTGATCGCGTTGCAACAGCTGTCGATGACCTTCGGCGGGCAGCGAGCGCTGAACGATATCTCACTGGCGCTGATGCCGGGGGAGGTGCACTGCCTGGCCGGTACCAACGGCTGCGGCAAGAGCACGCTGATCAAGGCGATCGCCGGCGTGTATCAACCGGATGACGGCAGCCGCATTACCCTCGATGGGCAAACCTTCGGCCGGCTGTCGCCGGATCAGGCGCGCGCCTTCGGCATTCAGGTGATCTATCAGGATCTGTCGCTGTTTCCCAACCTGACGGTGGCGGAAAACATCGCCTTCGAGCACAACCTGCGCGGGCTGTTGGGGTGGCACCGGCCGGCGCGGCTGCGGCGCACCGCCGAGCGCCTGCTGCAGGAGCTGAGTTTTAATCTCGATCTCGACAAACGGGTGGCGGAGCTGCCGATTGCCCAGCGCCAGCAGGTGGCAATCTGCCGCGCGCTGGTGGCGGAAGCGCGGCTGGTGATCATGGATGAACCGACCGCCTCACTGACCCGCACCGAGGTCAATCAGCTGCTGCGCACGGTGGATTACCTGAAAGCGAAAGGCATCTGCGTGGTGTTCGTCAGCCACCGGCTGGACGAGGTGCTGGAGATCTCGGATCGCGTCACGGTGATCCGCGATGGCAACAAGATCGGCACCTGGCCGGCGGCGGAGATCACCGGCGATCGCCTGACCGAGTTGATGACCGGCTTGAAGCTGGATTATCGCCTGAAGTCACCGAGCATGAATAAGGATCGGGTGATGCTGGAGGCGGATCGTCTCAGCCGCGCCGGGCAGTATCAGGACGTGAGCTTCCGCCTGCATCAGGGCGAGGTGCTCGGGCTGTGCGGACTGCTCGGCTCCGGGCGTACCGAGCTGGCGCTGAGCCTGTTCGGCATGACCCGCCCGGACAGCGGCAAGCTTTATCTCGACAGCAAACCGGTACGCTTTCGCGGCCATGAGGACGCCATCAAGGCCGGCATCGGTTACGTCTCGGAGGATCGCCTGACGCTGGGGCTGGTGCAGCAACAGTCGGTGGCGGATAACGCGGTGCTGACCATTCTCGATAAGCTGCGCGGGCGTTTTCGCCTGATCGACGATTACCGCAAGAATCGCATCGTCGCGGAGTGGATTGCCAAACTCGGCGTGCGGGTGGCGGATCCGGATCAGGCGGTTTCGACGCTGTCCGGCGGCAATCAGCAAAAGATCGTGCTGGCCAAGTGGGTGCTGACCCAGCCGCGGATCCTGATCCTCGACTCGCCGACCGTTGGCGTCGACGTTGGCGCCAAGGCCAGCATCTACCAACTGATCCATCTGTTGGCGCAGGAAGGGATCGCCATTCTGCTGATCTCCGATGAAGTGCCGGAGGTGTATTACAACTGCGATCGGGTGCTGCACTTCAGCGGCGGCAGCGTGATCGGCGAATACCTGCCGGGGCAGGTGAGCCAGCAGCAGCTGGCGGAGGCGGTCAATGCGTAGATTCAGTCTGAAACCGCGCGGCAACGAAGGCTATCTGGCCTGGGTACTGCTGCTGACGGTCATCGTCTTTTCGCTGCTCAGCGATCGGTTTTTGACGGTGCAGAACCTGCTCGATCTTAGTGAAAGCTACGCGGTGAGCGGCATTTTCGCCCTCGGCCTGTTCGTGGTGCTGGTGACCGGCGGCATCGATATCTCCTTCGCCGCAGTCGCCTCGGTGGTGCAGTACCTGATCGCCACGCTGGCGACGCATTACGGCCTGGCCAGCCCGGCGGGCAGCATTTTGCTGGCGTTGGCGATCGGCGCCGCGCTGGGCATGGTCAACGCGCTGCTGATCTACTGCCTGCGCATCGTCTCGATCATTGTCACCATCAGCATGCAGGCGTTCTTGTTCGGCATGCTGATGTGGCTGACCAACGGCCGCAGTGTGTACGCATTGCCGGACTGGTGGACGTTGCCCCGTAGCGTGCTGCCGTTCCAACTGGGTGAGCAGAGCTATCAGCTCGGTTTGCCGACGCTGGTGATGCTGGCGGTGGCGCTGTTGACCTGGCTGCTGCTGAACAAAACGCACCTCGGGCGCCAGCTGTTTGCCGTCGGTGGCGATGCGGAATCGGCGCGGCGCATCGGCATCCGCGTCGGCCTGCTGCATCTGTTCGCCTATGGCTATCTGGGCGCGATGGCGGCGATCGGCGGCCTGGTGCAGGTGTACCGCATGGGGGAGGTGGTGCCCAACGCGCTGGTGGGCGGCGAGCTTGACGTGCTGGCGGCGGCGGTGCTGGGCGGCGCCAGCCTGAACGGCGGCAAGGGCAGCGTGGTCGGCACGCTGATGGGCGTGTTCCTGATCGGCGTGCTGAAAAACGGCCTCAACCTGATCGGCGTGTCCAGCTACTTCATGAACGTGGTGATCGGTCTGGTGATCGTCGCGGCGATCACCGTCACTCACTACAAGAAACGCAAAGAAACCGACGTCGGTTTCGCCTGAGGAGCACCTGATGGGCAACAACCTGAAATTTCGTCCAGACGGGGCCGCCGTCGGTTTGCTGGCCTTGCTGTTGGCGGTGGTGCTGGCCTTCAGCCTGCTGATGCCGGGGCGCTTCTTCAGCGGCGCCACCTTCACCAGCGTGGCCTTCCAGTTGCCGGAGCTGGGCCTGCTGACGCTGGCGATGTTCATCCCGATCCTCAGCGGCGGCCTGAACCTGTGCATTATCGCCAGCGCCAACCTGACCAGCCTGCTGATGGCCTGGCTGTTCATCAGCTATCTGCCGGCGGACGCCGGGCTGGGCTTGCAGGCGCTGTGGCTGGTGTTGGCACTGGCGGCGGCGATGCTGTTGGCCGGGCTTATCGGCGCGGCGACCGGCGCACTGGTGGCGTACGTCGGTGCACATCCGATTCTGGTGACGCTGGCCACCATGACCACGGTCAACGGTATCGGCATCTACCTGACGCGCGGCGCGGCCCTAAGCGGCATGCCGGAGATCGTGCGGTTTATCGGCGCTGAGAGCGTGCTGGGCGTGCCGGTACCGCTGTGGATCTTCCTGGTGGTCGCCGCGTTGCTGGCGCTGTTCTTGCAGAAAACCCGGCTCGGCAAATGCATCTACATGAGCGGCAGCAACATCAACGCTACCCACTTCAGCGGCGTGAATACCCATCGAGTACTGATCGCCATTTACACCCTCTCCAGCCTGCTGTGCGTCATTGCCGGGCTGGTGATGATGGCGCGCTTCAACTCGGCGCGCATGGGCTACGGCGACTCTTACCTGCTGCTGACGGTGCTGGCGATCATTCTGGGTGGCACCGATCCATTCGGCGGTTTTGGTCGGGTCAGCGGCGTGGTATTGGCGCTGATCGTGCTGCAGGTGATCGCGACCGGTTTGAACCTGATGAACGTCAGCCCGCATTTCAGTCTGGCGATGTGGGGCGCGGTGCTGATCGCGGTGCTGGCGATGAAGTTTTTCCGGCATCGCTATCGGCAGCGGCGGGCGATGCGCCGCAGCGCGGCCCAGGCCAGAACCGCGGCGGGCCACTGATCCCTTTTCCCTTTTGCGCAGGATAACGCTAATGAAATACCAGATTTCACCTTCACTGATGTGCATGAACCTGATGGATATCCGCCAGCAATTGGCGGTGCTGAATCGCCGCGCCGATATGCTGCATATCGACATCATGGACGGGCACTACGTTAAAAACATCACGCTGTCGCCGTTCTTTATCGAACAGATCCGCCCGCACACCCCGTTGTTGCTGGATGTGCATCTGATGGTGGAGAACCCGACCGATTTCATCGACCCGATCGCCCGCGCCGGCGCGGACTTTATCTGCCCGCACGCCGAAACCATCAACCGCGACGCGTTTCGGGTGATCAATCAAATCCGCGCGCTGGGCAAAAAAGTGGGGGTGGTGCTGAACCCGGCCACGCCGGTGGAGTTTATCCGCCACTACCTTCACCTGCTGGACAAGGTCACCGTGATGACCGTCGATCCGGGCTATGCCGGGCAGCCGTTCATTCCCGAAATGCTGGAAAAGATCCGTCAGTTGCGCGATCTGAAACGCCAGCAAAATCTGCGCTATCTGATCGAGATCGACGGATCCTGCAATCAGCGGACCTACCGCGATCTGATGGGCGCCGGCGCGGAGGTGTTGATCGTCGGCAGCTCCGGGTTGTTCAACCTCGATCCGGATCTGGAGACGGCATGGGAAAAAATGCTGGATCAAATGCGGCAGGCGGCCTGAGGCGGGGGACATGATGCGGCATTTTCTTGGCGTTGACGTCGGCGGCACCAATACCCGCCTGTTGTTGATGAATGATGACGGCGAGTTCAGCGGGTACCGCAAGATAGCGACCGCCGACTGGGCGCAGCAGGCCGATCCGCTGGCGGCGTTGGGCCGCCTGATCGCCGGGCATTGCGAGGATCGTCAGGTGGCGCAGGTGATGCTGGGGCTGCCGGGGATCCTCAGTCGCGATCGCTCGCGGGTGCTGTCGCTGCCGTTTATTCCGGCGCTGGACGCCCAGCCGGTGGCGGCGCTGTTGGCCGATTTGTTGGCGTTGCCGGTGCGAATGGACAAGGACGTCAACCATCTGCTGTGGTGGGATTTGCAGCAGCTGCCGGCGCTGCCGCAGGTGGCGGTGGGGCTGTATCTGGGCACCGGCATGGGCAACAGCCTGTGGCTGAACGGCGACTTTTATCACGGGGCGCACGGCGCCGCCGGCGAGCTGGGTCACATTCCCTGGCCCGGCCATCAGGGCGAGTGCCCGTGCGGTAAACGGGGCTGCGTCGAGAGCCTGACTTCCGGCCATTGGCTGACCGGCTGGGCGCGCGCCAACGCGGCACAAACGCCGTTCGACCGGCTGTTTGAGCGCCACGGCGATCATCCGGATCTGCGACGCTTCGTCGAACGATTGGCGCAGACCATCGCCATCGAAATGAACGTGCTCGATCCCCAGCGGCTGATCCTGGGCGGCGGCGTGATCGCCATGAGCGGTTTCCCGTTGGCGCACCTTGAGCAAGAGATCCGCCGCCATTTACGCGGGCCGCAGCCGGCGCAGGGGCTGGCGATCTCCGTCAGCCGCCTGACCGATGAAACCGGCTGCAAAGGCGCCTGCCTGGCCGCCCGGCGCCACCTCCAATTGAGCAGGGAGTACCCGCAATGAAAGGCAAAGTCTGCGTGTTCGGTTCGTTCAACCTAGATATCGTCGCCGGCATGGCGCGCTTTCCGCAGCCCGGTGAATCGCTGATCGCCCGCAACAGCATGATGGGCGCGGGCGGTAAGGGCGCCAACCAGGCCACCGCCGCGCTGCGCGCCGGGGCGCGGGTGCATTATATCGGCAAGGTGGGGCGCGACGACTTCGGCACCTTCGCCCGGCGCCACCTCGCCGCCGCCGGTTTCGATGCGGTGACGCTGTTTTCGACCGGCGATTGCCCGACCGGCAATGCGCTTATCTATGTTGCCGGCGAGGAGGCGGAGAATATGATCGCCGTCGATCCCGGCGCCAACCTGACGGTCAGCGAAGACGAGGTGCGCCAGTGCCGCCCGGCGATCGCCGCGGCGGATATTCTGCTGACTCAATTGGAGAACAACCTGCCGGCGATCGAGCAGGTGATCGCCATTGCCCGCGAAGCGCAAACGTTCATCATACTCAACCCGGCGCCGTTTCAGCCGGTGCCGGACAGCCTGTTGGCGCAGGTCGATCTGCTGACGCCCAACGCCACCGAGTGCACGTTGCTGACCGGCGTGCCGGTGCGCGATGTGGCTTCGGCGCGCCAGGCGGCGCAGGTGTTGCACGCCAAGGGCATTCGTTTGCTGATCGTGACGTTGGGCACGCAGGGGGCGTTGTTCTCGGATGGGGAAAACAGCGAGCTGATCCCGGCGTTTCCGGCACAGCCGAAAGACACCACCGGTGCGGGCGATGCGTTTAACGGCGCCCTGGCGGCGCAGCTGGCAAATCAGGTGCCGTTAGCCGATGCGGTGCGCTTTGCCGCCGCCTACGCATCGGTCTGCGTGGAACGGGCCGGGGCGGCGGGATCGATGCCGAGCTATGAGGAGGCGTTGGAACGCCAGCAGGCGTTCGCTTGACGAAGACGGGCTGCGGCCAAGAAGCGGCAGCCCGGTCCCTTACTTCAACCAGCCTTTGCGCTGCGCATCCCGCAGGTGTTGCTCCATATGGTGCCACAGCTCGGGGTGTACGTCGGCGATCGATGCATTGCGCGCCAGCACCTGCTCCAGGCTGATGCCGTTTTCCACCCAGCTCTGGCCTTCATTGTGCAGGTTCATCAGCATCGGCATGGTGCGATCCAGCAGCAGAGCGAAGCGTGCATCAGCGCTTTCGCCATCTTCATACTCCTGCCATAAAGCGGTGAAATACTCGCGCTGAGCCTCCGGCAACATGCCGAACAGACGACGTGCCGCCGCCACTTCCTGATCGTGGATCGCTGCGCGGGCCGCCAGATCGTAGACCAGCACGTCGCCGGCGTCGATTTCTACGATGTCATGCAGCAGCGCCATCTGGATCACGCGCTGAATGTCTACGTCATCACCGGCGTAGGGCGCCAGGCTCATGGCGGCGATGGCGAAGTGCCAACTGTGTTCGGCGGAGTTTTCCTGGCGCTGGGTGCCCAGCACTTTGGTGCGGCGTTGAACACCTTTCAACTTATCGATTTCCATCAGGAATTGGATGACTTGGGTCATTGAGCCGAAATCTAACGCGGGTACAGCGGATGACATGGTGTAAACCTCAAGGTGGGTGGGTTGAAGCCTGACGATTGTAGACCACCGGGCGGGGGATTTCGATGGTTACACGCGTTCACATTTTTATTTTAGCGTACACGTGTACACTGGAATTATTCTCAGTTAAGCTGCTTTGCGTTAATTTCGAACAAAGCAGGGCATTTTGAGGGGTTGCGCGTTATGGGGAAAACGGACGTAGTGAAAGCCGGGAGCAATAAGATTGTCGCCGCGGCTTATCCGTGGGCGGAAGAGATCGCCAACAGCATCAGCCACGGCATCGGGCTGGTGTTCGGCATCGTCGGCCTGGTGTTGCTGTTGGTGCAGGCGGTGAATACCGGCGCCGATGCGACGGCCATCACCAGTTACAGCCTGTACGGCGGTAGCATGATCCTGCTGTTTCTCGCTTCCACGCTCTACCATGCGATCCCGCATCAGAAGGCCAAGCATTGGCTGAAAAAATTTGACCACTGCGCCATTTATCTCCTGATTGCCGGCACTTATACCCCGTTTTTACTCGTGGGGCTGGATTCGCCGCTGGCGAAGGGCCTGATGGCGGTAATCTGGGGATTGGCGCTGCTCGGTGTGCTGTTCAAGCTGGCCTTCGCCCACCGTTTTGAAGCCCTGTCGCTGGTGACCTACCTGACGATGGGCTGGCTGTCGCTGATCGTAATTTATCAGTTGGTTACGCGGCTGGAGGCCGGCGGCGTCACGCTGCTGGCGATCGGCGGGGTGGTCTATACCCTGGGCGTGATTTTCTACGCCTCCAAGCGCATTCGCTTTGGCCACGCCATCTGGCACGCCTTCGTGCTCGGCGGCAGCGCCTGCCATTTCATGGCGATCTACCTCTACGTCTAAGCGTTCCCGCTACGTCTGAATGCGTATTGAACTGGCGCCTCTTTTGTTTTAAAAAAGAGGCGCTTGCTTCTTTCGGGTATCCAGCAAGCCCGTTCCTTCATTTCTGAGCCCGCATACCGTTTCTTTAACCTCTGTTCAGGACTCACCAAGATGATCGTTCGCTTATCCAAAGCGCTGCTGGTCTGCGCTATCGCCTTGTTCGCTTCGCTGGTCGCCTTCGGCAACATCACCGACTACGGTTCCAACTTCGCCTTCGTGCGCCACGTCTTTATGATGGACACGATTTTCCCCGACGCCACCATCGGATACCGCTCGATACAGACGCCGTGGCTGCATCACGCCGGTTATATTTTCATCATCGCGCTGGAAAGCCTGACCGCGCTGCTGTGCTGGATCGGCGGCCTGCGTTTGTTGGGCGGCCTGAAACTGCCTGCGCACGCCTTTAACGGTCGGAAAAAGCTGGCGGTAGTGGGGCTGACGCTGGGCTTTCTCACCTGGCAGGTCGGCTTTATGTCGATTGGGGGCGAGTGGTTTGGCATGTGGATGTCGAAGCAGTGGAACGGCGTGCCGGATGCGTTTCGCTTCTTCGTCACTATCATTCTGGTGCTGATTTATCTGGTGCAGCGCGACGGGGAATTGGACGAGTAATGAAGATGGCCGCAGGCAGGGCGCCTGCGGCCGACGGATTATTTCTCTTCGGCCAGCGAGTAGGGCAACGGTTTGATCGCCAGTTGACTGGCGGCATCGTCGCGCACCCGCAACTGGCTGTCGGCATCCAAATCGTTGTTCATCACCACCTGTACCCACAGCGTGCCGTCGGCCAGTTGGCTCGACGCCAATACGGTGCCGGTGCGGCGCCAGTTTTCACCCAGTTGGAGCTCCAGATCTTCCGCCGCCTGCGGGGCGCGGACCGCTTTACCTTCCAGCCAGTAGAGCGCCCGCTTGTTGGCACCGCGGAATTTGGCGCGCGCCACCATCTCCTGACCGGTATAGCAGCCCTTGCTGAAGCTGATGCCTTCCAGCGCCTGCAGGTTGGTAGCCTGCGGGATCAGCTGTGCGCTGTTGGCAGCATCGATAACCGGATAACCGGCTTCGATCTCCAGCGCCAGCCATTGGCTGCTGTCATTCAGCTCTGCCTGGTCATGCAGCTTGCCGATCAGCTGTTCGGCCACGGCGGGGCGGGTCACCAGCAGAAAACGTTCCGCCGGCGTAGCGAAGTGCAGAATCGTGGTCTCGCCGTCCTGCACCACCGGGTGCTCGGCGTCCGGCAACGTGGCGAACAGGCCCGTCAGCGCGGCGCGCGCCTGGAAACCGGCGACGCCCAGCAACACCGCGTCATTATCGGCGGCGATAGTGACTTTGGAGAACACCGCGTATTTTTTGATTTCAGCCAGCTGGCTGTCCAGCACGCTGCGGCGTTCCAGATAGGCGAAGCCTTCGCCACGGTGGAACAGACGCAGGTTGCTCCACATTTTGCCCTTGGCGTCACAGTGGGCGCACAGCACGTGCTGATCGGCCGCCAGCGCGTCGATGTCCGCCGTCACCTGGCCCTGAAGATATTTCACTGTGTCCGGCCCGTTCAACGTCACCAGCGCCCAATCTTCCAGCGAGATCAGCGTCAGGGGGAGATGGGTGGAAGCGGAGGGCTGACGGGGTGGGAATGGAATGTTATGCGCCATAGTAAGTTCCTGCTCAACGTTTAGCTTACCTGAAGGGTATTGAACCCATGGTAAAAGAGGCGGCGGGCTTTGCAAACTGTTATTCGCGCCGTGGGACCGGGGGGCGCTTTTTTTGGCATTTTGCGCTTTATTACGTTTTCCGCAGCAAAGCGCCTTCCCGGCGTGTATGTCAAATTGTTACTCTATAGGCTTGCGGCCAGGGCACCCTTGCAGACAGATCCCCGGCTGATGGAATTATATTGCGACGGCGTTGCCATACAGTGTGTCATTTGAACCCTGCGCTGGCGCTGCCGCGCTGAAAAGAGGTGAGTCATAACAACATGGATATTAACAACAAAGCACGTATTCACTGGGCTTGCCGTCGTGGCATGCGCGAGCTGGACATCTCCATCATGCCGTTCTTCGAATACGAATACGACAGCCTGAATGACGCGGACAAGGCGCTGTTTATCCGCCTGCTGGAGTGTGACGATCCCGATCTGTTCAACTGGCTGATGAATCATGGCGCGCCGCAGGACGGCGAGCTGCAGAGAATGGTGACCCTGATCCAAACGCGAAATAAAGACCGTGGCCCAGTGGCGATGTGATATCCGCATTTCCTGGCGCACCCAGCTTTTTTCCCTGTTGACTCATGGCGTTCTGATCTTGCTGATCCTGATTTCGCCCTGGCCGGAAGGTTATGGCCCGCTTTGGCTGGTGCTGCTGACGCTGGTGGTGTTTCAGTGCATTCGTAGCCAGAAGCGCATCGCCGCAGTGCAGGGCGAGCTGCGGCTGCTGGCGGACCGGCGTTTCAGCTGGCACGGCCGAGAATGGCGGCTGGCGAAAAAGCCCTGGATGCCGGGCTACGGCCTGCTGCTGACGCTGCAGCCGATGGAAGGCAAAAAGCGCCGCCGGCTGTGGCTGGCTTCCGACTGCATGAGCAAAGAGGAGTGGCGCCACCTGCGGCAGCTGTTGCTGTATCCGCCGGCGGGTAACGGCGAGGAACCCTGATGAAACCCGTGCTCTGGTTGGTGGAGGATGAACCCAGCATTGCCGATACGCTGGTTTACACGCTGGAGAGCGAAGGCTTCGAAGTACGCTGGTTCGAACGTGCGGAACCGGCGTTGCAGGCGCTGGCGCAAGGCGCGCCCGCGCTTGCTATCCTCGATGTCGGTTTGCCGGATATCAACGGTTTTGAATTGTGTCGCCGCCTGCTGGCTCAGGCGGCTGACCTGCCGATTCTGTTTCTTACCGCCCGCAGTGATGAAGTGGATCGCCTGATCGGGCTGGAGATCGGCGCCGACGACTATGTCGCCAAGCCGTTCTCCCCTCGCGAGGTCAGCGCCCGGGTGCGCACCATTTTGCGCCGCCTGCATAAGCAGCAGCGCCTGCAACAGAGCGCGCGCTACCATTTCGGCGCTTTCACGCTCGACGAAGACGCGGCCACCATCTCCTACCATCAGCGGCCGCTGCCGCTGACCCGTTACGAATACCTGCTGCTGAAGACGCTGTTGTTGGCGCCTGGACGGGTGTTCTCGCGGCAGCAACTGATGGAAAGCGTTTGGGCGCAAGCGGAAGAAAGCCTGGATCGCACCGTCGATACCCACATCAAAACGCTGCGCGCCAAGCTGCGTGCGGTTGAGCCCGGTGAGCCGCCCATCCACACCCACCGCGGATTGGGCTACAGCGTGAGCCGCCAGCCATGAAAATTGGCCTGCGCCTGCTGCTGGGATATTTTCTGATCGTGGCGGTGGCCGGGTACTTCGTGCTGAGCATTTTCGTCCAGGAAGTGAAGCCCGGCGTGCGGCGCGCTACCGAAGGCACGCTGGTGGACACCGCCAACCTGTTGGCGCAAATCGCCCGTCAGGACATGCAGCGCGGCGATGCGGCGCATGGCCAACTGGCGCAGGCGTTCACGCAGCTGAACCAGCGGCCGATCGGCGCCAATATCTCCGGCATCCGCAAGGATCGCAGTGAATACCACGTCTATCTTACCGATGCCCAGGGCCGGGTCATTTTCGATTCTGCCGGCCGCGCGCAGGGGCAAGACTACTCGCGCTGGAATGACGTTTATCGGACGCTGCGCGGCCAGTACGGCGCCCGCAGCACCCGTAGCGATCCAGAAGATGAAAACAGTTCGGTGATGTATGTGGCCGCGCCGGTGATAGAACAAGGGCGTATTATCGGCGTGCTCACCGTGGGCAAACCCAACAGCACCATGGCGCCGGTGATCAAACGCAGCGAACGGCGCATTCTATGGGCCGGCGCGTTGCTGCTGGGGATTGCGTTGCTGATCGGCGCGGTATTCGTCTGGTGGATCAACCGTTCGATAGGCCGGCTGGTGCGTTATGCCGACGGGGTGGCGCAAGGGGAAAGCGCGCCGCTGCCCAAAGTGGGCGGGCGGGAATTGACGCAGCTGGCGCAGGCGTTGGAGAGCATGCGACTGAAGCTGGAAGGTAAAGCTTATATCGAACAGTATGCACATACCCTGACGCATGAGCTGAAAAGCCCACTGGCGGCGATCAGGGGCGCGGCGGAGCTGTTGCAGGAGCTGCCACCGCCGGATACCGCCCGGCGTTTTCTCACCAACATCGAGCAGCAAAGCGCACGCATCCAGCAGCTGGTGGACAAACTGCTGGTGCAGGCGCGGCTGGAGAGCCGGCCAGACATGGAGACCGCGCCCATCGCGATCGCGGCGCTGGTCAGCCAGACGATGGCGGGCAAAGAGGCGCAGGCGATGCAGCGCGGCGTCAGATTGCAACTGGAGGCGTTGGCGGAGGTGACGCTGAACGGCGATGCGTTGCTGATCAGCCAGGCGTTGACCAACCTGCTGGACAACGCGATCGACTTTACCCCGTCGGGCGGGTGCGTCAGCGTGCGAGGCGAACGGCGGGAACAGCATTACTGCATCAGCGTCTGTGACGACGGCAGCGGCATTCCTGACTACGCCCTCGATAAAGTGTTCGAACGTTTTTATTCGCTGCCGCGCGCCGAACGGCCGAAAAGCAGCGGGCTGGGCCTGAACTTCGTGCAGGAAGTCGCCCGTCTGCATCATGGCGGCATTCACCTGCGCAACCGCCGGCCGCACGGGGTGGAAGCGACTTTCATGTTATCGCTGTGACTTCACCTTCCCTTCACATAACCACATTCTGATTTCACCTGCGGGTTTTATCGTGGCCTTATTACCTACGAGGAGCGAGCATGATGAAATCGGTACTTTTCTGGAAAATAACCACGCTGCTGGGATTGATGGTGGTGATGTTGATCCCCATCGCCCAGCTGATGAGCGTGATCGACGAACGCAGCGGCTATCGGCAAAGCGTGGTCGGGCAGGTGAGCGAAAGCACCAGCGGGGCGCAGCGCGTGCTCGGTCCGTTGATTGTCATTCCCTATGTCGAACGCGAAGAGAAGAAAGACGAGAAAGGACAAACGGTAGTGCAGCGGGTGCAGCATTACCGCTATTTGCTGCCGGAGTCGCTTCAGGTACAGGGCGCGCCGAATGTGGAGGTGCGCAAGTTGGGCATTTATCAGACGCAGGTTTACCAGGGGCCGCTGAACTTCAAGGTGCGTTTCGGCCAGCCGGAGCTGACGGATTTGCAACGCGCCAACGTGACCGTCGGCCAGCCGTTCCTGCTGGTGGCGCTGAGCGACTCTCGCGGCATCAAGCGCATTTCCCCGCTGGCAATGCCGCAGCCGGTGGCGTTTGAACCGGGCACCGGCGTGGGATCGTTGCGCCAGGGGATCCACGCCCCGCTGACGCTGGCGATGCTGCAACAAAAAGAGGGGCTGAACGCCGACTTCACCCTGACGTTGGCGGGCACCAGTAGCCTGTCGCTGGTGCCGCTGGGGCGCAGCAGCGAGCTGCAGCTGCAAAGCAACTGGCCGCACCCGAATTTCCTCGGCAACTTCCTGCCGGACGAACGCAAGGTGACGGAGCAAGGGTTTAGCGCTCGCTGGCGCAGCACCTGGTTTGCCAACAACATCAACAGTGCGTTCCATTACGACGATGCCATTATCGACGAGGACAAGCTGCCGGCCTTCAGCGCCAGCCTGGTCGAACCGGTCGATCACTATCAGCTGACCGAGCGCGCGGTCAAATACGCGCTGCTGTTTATCGGGCTGACGTTTATGGCGTTTTTCCTGTTCGAAACCCTGACCGGGCTGCGGGTGCACCCGATTCAGTACCTGCTGGTCGGCGCGGCGCTGGTGTTGTTCTACCTGATTCTGCTGGCCTTCTCCGAACACCTGGGATTCGCTTTCGCTTACCTGGCGGCCAGCATCGCCTGCAGCGGACTGATCGGCTTCTATCTGAGCGCCGTACTGCGCGGCAAGCTGCGCGGTGCGCTGTTCGCCGCGAGCCTATTGTTGTTGTACGGCGTGCTCTATTTGCTGTTGCAGTCGGAGGACAATGCGTTGGTGCTGGGAGCCGGGCTGCTGTTCGCCATTCTGGCGGGCATTATGCTGTTGACGCGCAAACTGGACTGGTATCAGGTGGCCGATCCGGCGCGTTTGACCAAGGAAACGCCGGCCGGGGAAGATGAGCCACGCTTCCGGCTGTGGAAATAAGCGAGGGGAATCGGGCGCGCTCAGCGCCCGATAGCGGCTACAGCAGCGGCTCCATCTCCAGCAGGATCTGTTCGCACCATTGCTGCAGGCGCTCTTCGCTCAGATCGTATTGGTTGACCTCATCGAGCGCCAGGCCGACGAAGTGTTTGCCGTCGGCGCTCAGCGGTTTGAGGCTGGTGAACTCGAAGCCCTCAGTTGGCCAGAAGCCGATGAACTGCACGCCCAGCGGCGCGATGTGATCGTGCAACATGCCCAGCGCGTCAAGGAACCACTCACCGTAACCGAGCTGATCGCCCATGCCGTACATGGCGACGATCTTGCCTTTCAGATCCAGCTCTGGCAACTGCGGCCAGATCGCTTCCCAGTCTTCCTGCAGTTCGCCGAAATCCCAGGTCGGGATGCCGAGGATCAGAATGGAATAGTCCTCCATCAGCTTGGGCGAGACGTCTTTCAGGTTGTGCAGGTCGACCAGGTCTTCACCCAGAATCTCACGGATTTTTTCTGCCGCCATCTCGGTGTAGCAGGTGCTGGAGCCGTAAAACAGACCAATCTTCATGTGTAAACCGTTACGTTGCTGTTTAGAGAATTGCAGCGAGTATACCTGATTTGCGTCGGCTTAAGGCATAATGGCGCGGGTGGAAATGCAACAAAGAGAGGACCGCGTGCAACAGCAAGACAATGCGCTGATTGAACAATTCCTGGATGCGCTGTGGCTTGAGCGCAATCTGGCGGAAAATACGCTGGCCTCCTACCGGCTGGATTTGCAGGCCCTGGGCGCCTGGCTTGGCCAGCAAAATACCACCTTGCTGCAGGCGCAGGCGTTGGATTTGCAGGCGTTTCTCGCCGAGCGGGTGGACGGCGGCTACAAGGCCACCAGCTCCGCGCGTTTGTTGAGCGCCATGAGGCGCCTGTTTCAATATCTGTACCGCGAGAAGCTGCGCGCCGACGATCCCACCGCGCAGCTGGCGTCTCCCAAGTTGCCGCAGCGTTTGCCGAAGGATCTGAGCGAGGCGCAGGTCGATGCGCTGTTGCAGGCGCCCTGCGTCGATCAACCGCTGGAGCTGCGCGACAAGGCGATGCTCGAAGTGTTGTACGCCACCGGGCTGCGGGTTTCCGAGCTGGTGGGGTTGAGCATCAGCGACGTCAGCCTGCGCCAGGGCGTGGTGCGGGTGATCGGCAAGGGCAACAAGGAGCGGCTGGTGCCGCTGGGCGAAGAGGCGGTCTACTGGATCGAAAATTACCTGGAGCACGGCCGCCCATGGCTGGTCAACGGCCAGACGCTGGATGTGCTGTTCCCCAGCACCCGCTGCCAGCAAATGACCCGACAGACGTTCTGGCATCGCATCAAACACTATGCCATCCTTGCGGGCATCGACAGCGAGCGTCTGTCGCCGCACGTGTTGCGGCACGCGTTCGCCACCCATTTGCTGAACCATGGGGCCGATCTCCGTGTCGTACAGATGTTGTTAGGGCACAGCGATCTCTCGACCACGCAAATTTATACACATGTAGCGACCGAACGACTGAAACAGCTACATCAACAGCATCACCCGCGCGCCTGAGCGGCGGGTTCGAAAGGATTGGAACAATGAAAAAAGGTTTAATGCTGCTCTCTCTGCTGGTGGCTTCGGTGGCCGGCGCCGCCCATGCCGATGACGCGGCGATCAAAAAAGCGCTCGCCAGCCTGGGTATCCAGCAGGCGGACGTGCAGCCTTCACCGGTCAACGGCCTGAAAACCGTGCTGACCGACAGCGGCGTGCTATACGCCTCCGAAGACGGCAAGCACATCCTGCAGGGCCCGCTGTTTGACGTCAGCGGCAAAGAGCCGGTCAACGTGACCAACCAACTGCTGGGCACCAAGATGGACGCGCTGAAAGATCAGATGATCGTTTACAAAGCGCCGAAAGAGAAACACGTGATCACCGTGTTCACCGACATCACCTGCGGTTACTGTCACAAACTGCATCAGCAGATGAAAGAGTACAACGATCTGGGCATTACCGTGCGTTACCTGGCATTCCCGCGCCAGGGGCTGGCTTCCCAGGCTGAAAAAGACATGCAGTCGATCTGGTGCACCGCCGACAAGGCCAAGGCGTTCGACGCCGCCATGAAGGGCGATGCCGTTTCTCCGGCGACCTGCAAAACCGACATCAGCAAGCATTACGAGCTGGGCGTGCAGTTCGGCATTCAGGGCACGCCGGCCATCATCCTGGAAAACGGCATGATGATCCCGGGCTATCAGGGGCCGAAAGAGATGGCCGCCATGCTGGATGCGCACCAGGCCGCCACCAAAGCCGGTGGTTAATCGCCGGTGAGTATCAAAACGCAACTACGCCGCCGCCCGGCGGCGGACGACACGCATCTGCCCGCCAGTTTGCCGCCGCTGCTGCGTCGGCTTTACGCCCTGCGCGGCGTGCAGGCTGAGCAAGAGCTGGAACGCGGCGTCAAGGGCATGCTGCCCTGGCAACAGCTGGACGGCATCGACGACGCCGTCGGCCTGCTGCAACAGGCGCTGGCCGACGGTCGCCGTATCATGGTGGTGGGCGATTTCGACGCCGACGGCGCCACCAGCACCGCGCTGACGGTGCTGGCGCTGCGCAGCATGGGCGGCGCAGCCGTCGATTATCTGGTGCCTAACCGTTTCGAAGACGGTTATGGCCTGAGCCCCGAAGTGGTGGAGCAGGCGGCGGCACGCGGCGCAGAACTCATTGTCACCGTCGATAACGGCATCTCCTCCCACGCCGGCGTCGACGTGGCGCACGCCAAGGGCATGCAGGTGCTGGTGACCGATCATCACCTGCCGGGCGAGACCCTGCCGGCGGCCGAAGCGATCGTTAACCCCAACCTGCGCGGCTGCGCCTTCCCGTCCAAATCGCTGGCGGGGGTTGGTGTCGCGTTCTACCTGATGCTGGCGCTGCGCGCCCGCCTGCGGGACAGCGGCTGGTTCGAGCAGCGCGCGCTGGCGATGCCCAATCTGGCGGAGCTGCTGGACCTGGTGGCGCTCGGCACCGTGGCCGACGTGGTGCCGCTGGATGCCAACAACCGTATTCTGGTGTATCAGGGGTTAAACCGCATCCGCGCCGGCAAATGCCGACCGGGCATCCGCGCGCTGCTTGAAGTGGCTAATCGCGATGCCCGCCAACTGGCGGCCAACGATCTCGGTTTCGCTCTCGGTCCGCGCCTCAACGCCGCCGGCCGGCTGGACGACATGTCTATCGGCGTGGCGCTGCTGCTGAGCGACGACATTGCGCAGGCGCGTATGCTGGCCAACGATCTCGATGCGCTGAACCAGACGCGACGCGAGATAGAGCAAGGCATGCAGGTGGAAGCCCTGCAGCTGTGCGATCAGCTGGAGCGCACCAGCACCGAGCTGCCTTACGGGCTGGCGATGTATCACCCGGAATGGCACCAGGGCGTGGTGGGCATCCTCGCTTCGCGCATCAAAGAGCGTTTCCACCGCCCGGTGATCGCGTTCGCACCGGCGGGCGACGGCATACTGAAAGGCTCCGGCCGTTCGGTGCCCGGCCTGCACATGCGCGATGCGCTGGAGCGGCTGGATATGCTGAACCCCGGGCTGATGATGAAGTTCGGCGGCCACGCGATGGCGGCCGGATTGTCGCTGGAAGAGGCCAAATTCGACGAGTTCCGCCAGCGTTTCGGCGAGTTGGTGGGTGAATGGCTCGATCCGGCGATGTTGGAAGGGGTGATCTGGTCCGACGGCGAACTGGCGATGCAGGAGCTGTCGCTGACAACGGCGGAGCTGCTGCGCGAGGGCGGCCCGTGGGGCCAGGCGTTCCCGGAACCGACCTTCGACGGCAAGTTCCGCATCCTGCAGCAGCGGCTGGTGGGCGAGAAACACCTGAAGCTGATGGTGGAGCCGCTCGGCGGCGGCCCGTTGCTCGACGGCATCGCGTTCAACGTGGACACCACGCTGTGGCCTGACAGCAGCGTGCGCGAGGTGGAACTGGCCTACAAGCTCGACGTCAACGAGTTTCGCGGCAACCGCAACGTGCAGCTGCTGATCCAGCATCTTTGGCCGCGCTGAGGCGAAATTGACGTTCGTGCATCGGTAAGTGACTGGTGCACGAACGCTCATCAGTTTCGTGGTGAGATGATCAGGCTGGCGACCCCTTTCTGTTCGATAATTTCCAGCATTCTGAGCGCGGCTCCCTGGGGTTTTACCGCGTTACGTTCCCATTTTTGTACGCTGGTGGTCGACATGTTAACCACGGCCGCTAAATCGGCCTGGCTCAGGCCGAGCCGTCTGCGCAGCATTTTGATGCGTGCGCCGTCCATTTGATCATGCTGCTCACGCTGGGCATGTTGTTCCTGCGCCTGTACTCGTGTGGCGATGTTGCGTACGGTATCGTCTGACACCGCACCGATCTCATTAAAACGCTGTGCCATTTTTTGCAGTCTGAGCAGGCGATTATCAGTCATCGCATTTCACCTCTCGCAAGTAGCCGCTATCGATGGCTCGTTTGATAATTTCCGGCGGCATGGCAAGAAAATCTCTGGCGAGCTCGCGATAGGTTGCCAATTCATCATCGTTGATTTCTTTTGCACCGTTCTGTTTTACGGTGTTTTTCAGCCATCCATCAATAAAATACTGATGACGACCGCGTTTAAACGCCACGATGGATCGAGCACCACCCCGTTTACCCCGATTGAGCGAAATACGTTTCTTGTAGACGCCGCCGCCCAGATCGCCGTCATGGTTACCGTGTGCGAGTTCGTGAGCCGCGGTGCAAATCTTTTGATCGACGATGCGATTTTTCTTCATAAATTTGTCGAAATCATCCGTGACGAAAATGTCCATTTTGGCACCGCCTGTCCCTGTGAGTCATCATAGCGACTATAGTCTCAATGACCACATTGCTCAATACTTGAACAGCTTAGCGGCGTGAGGGGCACCGGTAATAAAACGCTGGTGAAATTCCTGCTCTTCCTGCCACCCGCTTTGTCGCCCGATCGCCACAAAAACTGACCAACTCGCTATAAACTGCCGCCCGGATCCGTTAGAATTAGCGGTTCCAATGGCATTCCGCCATCGACGACATCAACGTAAAAGAACGAAACCATGTTTGAAATTAACCCGGTAAAAAACCGAATTCAGGACCTGTCCGAGCGGACTGCGGTTCTTAGGGGGTATCTTTGACTATGATGCCAAGAAGGAACGCCTAGAAGAAGTCAACGCCGAGCTGGAGCAGCCGGACGTTTGGAACGAGCCGGAGCGCGCACAGGCGCTCGGCAAAGAGCGCGCCGCGCTGGAAGCCATCGTTGAAACCATCGATCAGCTGGAGCAGGGCGGCGAAGACGTCGGCGGGCTGCTGGAACTGGCGGTGGAAGCCGACGACGAAGAAACCTTCAACGAAGCGGTCGCCGAGCTGGATCAACTGATGAGCAAGCTGGATCAGTTGGAATTCCGCCGCATGTTCTCCGGCGAATACGACAGCGCCGACTGCTACCTGGATATCCAGGCCGGCTCCGGCGGCACCGAAGCGCAAGACTGGGCCAGCATGCTGCTGCGCATGTACCTGCGCTGGGCCGAAGCCAAGGGCTTCAAGACCGAAGTGATCGAAGAATCCGACGGCGACGTCGCGGGCCTGAAATCGGCCACCATCAAGATCATCGGCGACTACGCGTTCGGCTGGTTGCGCACTGAAACCGGCGTGCATCGCCTGGTGCGCAAGAGCCCGTTCGATTCCGGCGGCCGTCGCCACACCTCGTTCAGCTCGGTGTTCATCTACCCGGAAGTGGACGACGATATCGATATCGAAATCAACCCGGCGGATCTGCGTATCGACGTGTACCGCGCCTCCGGTGCGGGCGGTCAGCACGTCAACAAAACCGAATCCGCCGTACGTATTACTCACCTGCCAACCAACATCGTGGTGCAGTGCCAGAACGATCGTTCTCAGCATAAGAACAAGGATCAAGCGTTTAAACAGCTGCGAGCCAAGCTGTACGAGTTTGAGATGCAAAAGAAAAATGCTGATAAGCAGACGATGGAAGACAACAAGTCCGACATCGGCTGGGGCAGCCAAATCCGTTCTTACGTGCTGGATGACTCCCGCATCAAGGATTTGCGCACCAACGTCGAAACGCGTAACACGCAGGCCGTACTGGATGGCGACCTGGATAAATTCATTGAGGCAAGTTTGAAAGCCGGGTTATGAGGAATAGAAATGTCTGAACAACAAGTACAGGGCGCCGATCAGGCGCTGGATCTCAATAACGAACTGCAGTCCCGCCGCGAGAAGCTGGCCGGCCTGCGTGAGAACGGCATTGCGTTCCCGAATGACTTCCGTCGCGATTCCACCTCCGACAAACTGCACGCCGCGTACGGTGATAAAGACAACGAAGAGCTGGAAGCGCTGGGCGTAGAAGTGACCGTCGCCGGCCGTATGATGACCCGCCGCATTATGGGCAAGGCATCCTTCGTTACGCTGCAGGACGTGGGCGGCCGCATTCAGCTGTACGTCGCGCGCGACGATCTGGCTGAAGGCGTGTACAACGAGCAGTTCAAGAAGTGGGACCTGGGCGATATCCTCGGCGCGCGCGGCAAGCTGTTCAAAACCAAGACCGGCGAACTGTCGATCCACTGCACCGAGCTGCGTCTGCTGACCAAAGCGCTGCGCCCGCTGCCGGACAAATTCCATGGCCTGGCAGATCAGGAAACCCGTTACCGCCAGCGTTACCTGGATCTGATCGCCAACGAAGAATCGCGCAACACCTTCAAAGTGCGTTCGCAGGTGATGTCGGCTATCCGTAACTTCATGGTGGAACGCGGCTTCATGGAAGTCGAAACCCCGATGATGCAGGTGATCCCGGGCGGCGCGTCCGCGCGTCCGTTCATCACGCACCACAATGCGCTGGATATCGACATGTACCTGCGCATCGCGCCGGAATTGTATCTGAAGCGCCTGGTGGTCGGTGGCTTCGAACGCGTGTTCGAAATCAACCGCAACTTCCGTAACGAAGGCGTTTCTCCGCGTCACAACCCAGAGTTCACCATGATGGAACTCTACATGGCTTACGCGGATTACAAAGACCTGATCGAGCTGACCGAGACCCTGTTCCGCACCCTGACCGAGAAAGTGCTGGGCACCTCTCAGGTGCAGTACGGCGACGAAGTGTTCGACTTCGGCAAGCCGTTCGAGAAGCTGACCATGACCGAGGCGATCAAGAAATACCGTCCGGAAACCGATCTGGCTGACCTGGCCGACATGGGTAAAGCGGTGGCCATCGCCGAATCCATCGGCATCAAGGTTGAGAAGAGCTGGGGTCTGGGCCGCGTCGTGACCGAGATCTTCGAAGAAGTGGCGGAAAGCCATCTGATTCAGCCGACCTTCATCACCGAGTACCCGGCTGAAGTGTCGCCGCTGGCGCGCCGCAACGACGTGAACCCGGAAATCACCGACCGCTTCGAGTTCTTCATCGGCGGCCGTGAAATCGGCAACGGTTTCTCCGAGCTGAACGACGCCGAAGACCAGGCGCAGCGTTTCGCCGATCAGGTGAACGCCAAAGACGCCGGCGACGACGAAGCGATGTTCTACGACGAAGACTACGTCACCGCGCTGGAGCACGGCCTGCCGCCGACCGCCGGTCTGGGCATCGGTATCGACCGTATGGTCATGCTGTTCACCAACAGCCACACCATCCGCGACGTGATTCTGTTCCCGGCGATGCGCCCACAGAAATAATCGCGTTTAGCGTGTAACAACCGGTGCAGGCGACTGCGCCGGTTTTTTTTCGTCTACGGGACTTAACCGCTTAAAACATCGACAGTTACGCGCCATCTCCGCTTGCCCGCCGCCGATAACCGGTTATAATGCCTGTCGCACACCGATGCGGGTGTAGTTCAATGGTAGAACGGCAGCTTCCCAAGCTGCATACGAGGGTTCGATTCCCTTCGCCCGCTCCAGAATTCCCCTAACGTATTAATTCTACTATCTTTTTCAAAACCATACGTGACGGCGTTCGTGATCCTCCTACAAAGGGGTCATACAGCCGATGGCGCAGCGTGATAATCTATATCGACGTCCAAGTGGTATCTATGTTCTGCGGATCACCGTTCCGGTTCGTTATCGCGCCCTGATAGGGCAGCGTGAAATTCATGCATCTACCCGCACAACCCACCTTGCAAATGCCAGAGCTATTGCCGCGCGTTTGCTGGAGAAGTGGTATGCGTCTCTGGAAGAGTTCAGGCAAGTGGATAAAGAGAAGATTCGGGGTAATGCGCCGCTGTTGGCTGGCGCTGGCAAAATCAGTTTAGCGCTGTTTTGCGAGTCATTTGGGATTGCGCTTGAAATGGTTGTTCAGCATCTTTTGGCGCACAATGTTCCGGTTTATTGCTTCGCGGAAGGCCTAACCGCTTTCCAGATTGCAGACTTTACCGAAGCTGAACGGGAAGATAATGGCGGTTTTGTGCTTAATAACCTTGAGCAGAAAGGGTTAGAAAGCGTGATGCATGGCTATGTCCGATTGTTCCAGACGAGCTATGCGTTTAAACAACTTCTGGAGCAAGGCTACACCGAGGAAGTGGCATTCAGAACGAACGGCGACAACCGTCTTTCTATCTGGTTGATGGATTTTCCAGGGATCAGATTGGATGGCAGTTCTTTGTTTATCAACAAGGTGCAGGCTGAGAGTTTGCGCAATATTTGGGATAACGCGTTTGCGAAATCAGAGCCTGAATTGCCTCCGGCTCCTGTTGTGATTTCAGCCCCGCTACCTCCACCAGTTGTCATCACTAATCCGCATTGCAATCCTCTATCCGCTTCGAAAAGGGTTTCAGAAGTGCTGGAGGAGTTTCTGGCTTATAAACACTCAGGGGATATCAAACTTGCCAGCGAGGAGAAAATTCGGTCACGAATATCTCATTTTATCGACATTGTGGGCGACATAACACTCGCTGAGTTAGATCGTAATGTTGTTAAAAATTACGTTTCCAGAATGCAGAGGATGCCCAGTAACTTGTATTTAATGCGGCGTCGATATGCTGCTGAAAGCTTAGATCAGCTCATCGAAAAAGCCCTCGATGCTGGTGAGCCGCTCATGACGAAAGATGCCATTGAACGCCATATGGCATCACTGGGTTCAATGCTGGAATGGGCGCGTAAAGAAAATTACTTAATTGCGAATCCAGTTGAGAACGTTCTGGCGAAACGTAAGAAAATCGTCAGATCTCAGGATAACCGGCATCAATTTAGTGATGATGAACTGGAACTCATATTCTCCGCATACTGGTTTAAAACAGGTGCAGGTGTGCCGAATAAGTTTGGGCGTTACATCGACTTTCGTCCTTACCGCTACTGGCTGCCATTGTTGGCATTGTATATCGGCGGGCGAATGAATGAGTTATGCCAGCTTTATCTTTCTGATATCCGTGTAAGTGAAAATGGCGTCGCATATTTAGATTTCAATTTGGATGCACCGGATAAAGTAATGGACTCAGAAGCAGATAAGTCGCTAAAAACACTTAATGCTTTACGACAGATGCCGATCCACCCAGAGTTAATTCGGCTTGGATTTCTCAAATATGTAGAGGCGTTAAAATCCGACGGACAAGAACGCCTTTTCCCTGAGTTAAAGTTTAATAAAACTAAAGGTTATCGTGGCTATGCATCAAAATGGTTTAATGAGCTTTATTGTGGCAACCAGCTTGGCTTAGAGCGCAATGGGAAGATAGTTTTTCACTCATTCCGCCATAATTATGTGAACAGCCTCGACAGGCTGGAGCTAAGTGAGCGGATGATCGCGCAGCTTGTTGGACATGTTCGTGGCAACACTACTGCCATGACAACCTATCGTAAGGACAGGGCGGTTGAGGATCAGTTCCACGCCATTTCCGGGCTGACATACAATTTGCCTGAGATAGCCCCATTTAATGCAGAGGCGGGGCTGAAAGCGATGAAAGATGGGGTTCGCAAGCATAAGTAGTGATCTCTCACTAGCGCCATAGGAAGCCCTGTGGCGCGTTTTTTCTCATAGGTAACGGATTTATTGCTTTATAGGATGCGGCGTTCTCATAGTGTGGCTGGCGAAGTCAGATGAAGCAGGCGTAACCTTTTATCACGCTGCCACTTTCTAAATATGCAGCCTCATGCAGAAAAATATTAACCATAGGAGCGCGGACATTTATGGCGACCTACCGGCAGATTGCCGATGATGTTAAATCCCGGACGGGAAAAACAGTAAAAACGTGTTGGATCGCGCATGTTAAGTCATTGCATGGGCTAACCCGTCGAATATCTCCGAACCGTATTAGCACTGAAAGCCGGGTTTATCCTTGCCCTGATAAATGGGTAGCGGAGATCGAGCAATCAATGAGAAATCTGGGCGAGCTTTAGCTTTACCGCGCCTCTTAACTTTTGAGTCTGTTTGGCTCTATAAGGAGAAGCCTGCCGCTGCGGAAAATTTCGGACGCAATGCCTGAGAGAGGCGCTTCCAAACCTAGGAGATCCACTTTTCGGCGCGACAATTTTTCCGGTAGCTTTTGTCGTGTGGGTTAGAGATTCTGGTAGGTTCTAAGCTGAAACTTCAAGACAACAAGAACTTGGTTCTAGAGTTGTTTTTTCTTCTTAACTTATTGTTTTGTTTTATATGTTTTATTAAACCTCTTTTCTGGGTCCCTGCTTGGATCGGCGATGTGAGCTACTCTGCTTTAAAAAAGACTCACGACGTAAGCCCTTTGCAAAACATGATAACTCGCTATTCTTATTGGCTGTGCAAGTCCAAGACTCAGCACCTTACACAACCTCACGCACCCTGGCATACGCCGCCTTTCGGAACCAGACCAGTGGGTAACGGTGCGCCCGCTTTACACCCCGGCTCCGCTAGTTGCAGAGCCTTGTTGATACGCCATTTTGGGTAAGCGTCTGTATACCAAAACCCCAAAATGTATACTGATAGTAACATTTTGAGGCTTCAGTGCAAGAGAGTTATCTTGCTTAGAGTTGTTCAATAAAGCGTTTAAAGGGTGCCGCTGCTCGCTCTCCATGATGCTCTTCCACCCAAAAGGCAAGCGGTTCAAGATTTGAAGCTGTTAGTAATTTTTGTGCAAGCGGTATGATCTCTTGGGCCATGTTAATTTTTGCTTGAATGTTGCTTGCATCTTTGGACAGTTGTGCAAGTTCACGAGACTTCAAATTATCGACATCACAATCTATTAATTGCCTCAGTGTTTGTGTAACGCCACGGATCAATAGTTCTTTGAGATCATTGTCTTTAGACATTGCTTCGAGGTGGTTAATCGAGCCTGTAACGATAGTAACGTAATAAGGTTGACCACGGTATTTATCCTCCAAAGACGGATTCATGGAAAAATCCCGCTCTCTTTCTTCTTTCGTTGCAAGACGAGATGAGAGTAGCTCTTTACGTCTCTCCTTAAGCATTTTACGAATTTCGTTAGCCGCAGCCTCACCAATTACACCTCGATTGCGGAGTTTCTCAATACGAGAGTAGATCCAATCAGCCCCTTTAGGGTGTTTCCGTAATCCCTCGACATGCTCAAGGAGTAGTGGTGCTGTTTCTTTTGCCTTGCGAATATTGTCGCGTTGTAGTGAGGTTTTAACATCTCGATCAAACCGCGTCTTCATTTCGATGAAATCTACGGAAAAGTAGTTTTTGCCACAATCTTTTCCGATGTTGGTTTCGTAACCTTCCTTTGTTACTACGATATAACCACGTTTATGTGGTTGATGACATGTTGTGAGTCCACACGGAACATCTTCTGGAAATTGGTAGCTACCGATGATCTCTTTAAGGTCAACGTTTGTAGGGTTGATGTTTGAGCGAAAATGCGGGCGCTCAACGATATCATGCCAACTGCTGATCTCAATGATTCCCTTGACTGTGTTGAGAGCAATCATTTTTATTCCTTTTTTGGCCCAGAGAATTTTCATGTTATGTCATCCGGTTTTCCGCGGCAACGCTCTGCTGTATGTATAAACAGATCAGCAGTGCCAACAAACGACCGTTTGCTGGCACCTCTTCGCTTGTATCTTCCGGGATGTTGAAAAATTAGCCTTGGCAATTGTTGGCAGGCGTCCTATTGTTGACACCGTTTTCTGACAGGTATTGAGAGGTGTTGAAAATGGCGATTTTCGGCTACGGGCGTGTCTCTACCGCTCAGCAAGATACGGAGAACCAGAGGTTGGAGCTTGAGCAAGCTGGTTGGACGTTTGACTTTTGGTTTGCCGATATTGTTAGCGGGAAAGTTCAGGCAATTCAGCGTAAGGCGTTTGCTGAAATGCTTGGCAAAATTCGAACCGGTGAAACGCTGGTAGTGGCAAAACTCGACCGTCTGGGGCGTGATGCTATTGACGTGCTCCAGACAGTCCGATTGTTATCTGATCGCGGCATCAAGGTAATCGTCCACCAGCTTGGAACAACTGACCTCACTTCTGCTGCCGGTAAGCTTCTATTGTCGATGTTGGCAGCGGTTGCGGAGATGGAGCGTGATCTACTGATTGAACGCACTCAGGCGGGTTTGTCGCGAGCAAAAGCCGAAGGAAAGAAATTGGGTAGACCTTCTAAAATCGCACCAGAAGCCCGTAGAGTGATTATAGAGAAAAAAAGTAGCGGAATCAGTGTCAGCGCATTAGCGCGTGAATATGGCGTTTCCAGAGCGACTATAGCCGCGTTGCTTTAAACGCTTCTAAACTTTCATTGCAATCCCGAGTTTTGGGCTGGTTAGCGTGGGAGATTCAAAGCGTGAAAAAGATTGTGGCACCGTTTCCGGTTAGATCAGCAGGGAAGATCTACTAGGTGGAATGCCCCCACTTATAAATTTGGGGGGCTTATGGTGGTTACTCAAATGAAGCCGCGATGACTTCCCCGGTGTTGGCGTTAAAAACACAAAAATATTGCAGTGGTATCAGCATATTCATGCTGTTAATGGCCTTAGCCTGTTGTCCAAATGCTTGAATCGTTTTCTTTTGCTCGTCGTGCCAGAGGTAGGTGCTGAAAACCTGCGGTGCTTCGCTATCCAGCCACACATGGCGAAACGTCGCTTTCTCATCCATTACCTGCTTGCACTTTTTTACGGGATTATGATGCGCTTTTGCATAACATTCTGGGGTGTTAATTAAGCACAAGGCATTTTGTTTTTCTGCCGGGTGTTCAGCGCTAACAGCGGAAAATGCACTCACTCCCAGCACTAATGAGAGCGTTCCCAGAACACCCCATGAGATTGCTCGTAGACTGCTGATCTGCCGTTTTGATGTAACATGAGCGACCACGTTGTAACCGGCCCAGCTAAGCACGGCTCCCGCTACCATCGGAAATATAAAGTCTGATCCCGCCATGATTTCCTCACTTGCCAAACAACATCACATCTCATAGTGAGTGCTGAAGACACCCAACCAGTGACAGCCATCATACGATATTGGTTTTATTTGTCACTATTGGTATTCATTTTGAATCTTTTGATTTTAGCGATACAGGCTTCTTGTGAAGGTGCGTGTGCTCACAATTAAGGCTGTTAGATTCAAAATGTCTCATATGGAGCGTGGCCTTACAGTGGTCAAAATTGCACATTCAGTGCATGAGAAAATCCCTGAGAATACAGTTTGGCGAACGGGTAAAAGAACTGCGTATAGCCACCGGAATGAGCCAGGAAGCCTTTGCCGATCGGTGTGGGTTTGCTCGTAGCTATATGAGCCGCATTGAACGCGGTGGTTCTAATGCGTCTTTGGATGCGATTGAGGTGCTGGCTAATGCTTTGAGTGTTGAGCCTTGGCAACTGTTGATGTCTGATTCATCTGAAGATAACGACCCTGAACTGTTGGTTCCCTATGCGGCGGATGGTTCTTGTTTTCACCCCGGTTTGGCGAGCACCCGTGATGGTTCGTTTGGCGTAGGTGATAAAGCGGCTCAGAAGCGTTTTGCCTCATTTTCCGAAGCGCTTGAGTATCTCCGTAGCATGGAGACGGCAAAATGGCGTAGACCCAATGCCAGTGGCAACTGGGGCATTGTTTCAGCGGTGCGATGGGACAAACTGAGAGAGTGACGTTAGTGTAAGTTTATAAATTCTGATCGATGTGTGAATTATCAACATCTTTTAACGATGGGTATTTTGCCTATGAGTAAGTTCCTTTCTTCAAAAAAAACCAATAAAACGATGAAATACAGGTGCGTTACATAGGCGTTACGGTGGCATTTGTTGGTTGGGCATCAGTGAAGATCTTGGTAGGTTTAGCATAAGAGCTTCTTTTCAATGCTGTGCTAAAAATTAGCATTAATACACACCTTGCAATAAGGATAAGAAATGAATGTTCTTTCGATAGATATAAAAAACTTAAAGACAATTGATAATTTAAAATTCTCTATCCCACTTACGCCTAGCGTGAACGTCCTGTGTGGTGCCAATGGCGTTGGGAAAACTACTTTGCTTCATGTTATGTCGAAATTATTTAATGGGAATGCATATAGAGATCATTTTTATCACTCTGCAGATCAAAGTTCGTCAATTGAGATTGAGTTCGGTGATTTAACTAATCGATGGGTGAAAAATAAGAATTTCACATGGAGGAATGTGTTTTCAGAAAATGGTGATATATTATTAAATGGATTTATTGAAGGCAGTTTTATTCATGGGAATAGGTTTAAATACGCAAATACAAGTATGATGAGAAAGTCTGAAAAAATAACATCAGATGAGCTGTCTTATGTTAGTGATGATGTAAGGAAAATGCTTGGCACTATTTTAAGAAAAGATGAAAGCCATTACTCAAAGCTACAGGCGTATTACCCTTATTTCCCTCGAAAGATAAAAAATTCAAAAGGTAATGTGGATTCAGGGTTTGAAATGGTTAAGGCAGATAGACCGCTTTTTATTATGGAGGTTGGTGGTAAGTCGGTTCGACACCATGACATGAGTTCGGGAGAGTTTATAGTTGCTAGCCTACTAGAGTATATAGATAGCGAGATTAAAAGAATTAATGGGAAGCCGGGTAGGATTTCTGATGTAAGTCTTGTCATTTTAGATGAAATTGAGGTTGGGTTACATCCATCTGCATTAAATAGACTTATGGATTACTTATCGGTTATAAGTAAACGAAATAAAATTTGTTTCTTGATTGCCACTCATAATCCCGCGACCATGAGTAAGGTTTCTAAAGGTGGTATTTATTTACTGCAGCGCTCTAAGTTTGGCGGGAAAAATATTAAAATATTAAATCCATGTTATCCTGCATATGCAATTCGAGCAACAAAGGATATGAATGGTTATGACAAAATGATTTTCGTTGAGGATAGGTTAGCCAAAAAGATAATAGAGCGGCAAATTATTTTGTCTGGGCTTGGTGATAACAATTTACATAAAATCATGCCATTGGGAGGGTGGAAGAAAGTAATTGAACTCCATGATGAATTTCAGGTTAATTCTTTGGGGGGGAGCTTTTGTAGTTATATTTCCATTTTGGACGGAGATATTCAAGAGCAATACAATAAGGAGAAGTATGGTAATTTATATTCTAATTGTTGGGTGGAGTTTTTACCCATACCAAGTTTAGAGAAGTTTTTGTTTAGGAAATTAATGATTGAGGGTGATGACTCTATATTCAGAGCTATAGAAGGTGCATTCTTTAATAACTCAACTCTTTCATTTGAAGAAGTTATTGAGGATTATGTAAGAGATAATCCTAACTATGAGACGACAGATAAAAAGGGGAAAAGTTTATTGAATGCAATAAAAACAAGAGCAGGAGAGAAGAGGTTTGATCAGAATTCAGTAGAGAATACTCTTTGTGATATTGCTATGAGATCGATCGAATCACCCTTATCACCTAACAATAATGATCTGGAAGAAGTGCTATCACGTTTTTATCGTTAGAGTGCAGCATAAATCATACTGGCCCCCTTTTGGGGGCAGTCAAGTTAAGCATCTATTTGGTGCGCTTCCGACAATTATAGAGCCTGTTTATTCAAGGATGCTATTAGTAGAACATTGTTATGCTCAATTCTTCTATTTTCTAAGAGATTCCGAGATGCTGTGAGTTTCTACGCTTTGAAAATTAAAGATGGTTAGCACCTGACTGATTACTTTGTCTTCTATGTTGCGACGAATATGGCAATCCCTATATTTAGGTTGTTCTGAACAAAGCTGTAGTTCCTCCTACAAAACTCTCCTACAATGCGTCAAATTTTTGTTAATAAATCCATGGGATTACGAGATCTTTGGAGCGGGGGTGATTTCCCTTCACCCGCTCCAAAACCTCCGTAAACATCACCCCATTGAGCTATAACCGTTTTCAGAAAAGCTGATTCTCAACGATTGCATCACCGTTTGGTGTGGGTTGACGTGTGAGACGAGCAAGCCGCTGGCCTGGCATCTTACCGCGATAACACAACGCGCCATCCAGTCCTGATGCGGGTGTGAGCCACCGTTGCTGCCCACACCGCGTTATTGCCGCTTAACTCCACTTCTGTTTGGCCCCGGAGGGGAGGAGATTGTCCGTTTCTTCGCAGGAGCGATCGCATTCTTTCGGCAGCAGGAAGGTGATACTTCCCGCCAGCAGCAGCGATGCCGCCAGCGCGCAAACCGCGACGTTCTGTCCGTACACATAAATCATGACGCCTACCAGATAGGGGCCGCAGAACCCACCGAGGTTGCCCAGCCCGTTGATCACCCCGCGTGCGCTGCCCGCCACTTCTGCCGTCGCAATGCGTCCGGGAATTGACCAGAAGGGGCTGGTCGCCGCTTTAAGGAAGAAGCCGCACACCACCAACGCGATATAGGCGGCCACCACGTGCTCATGCAGGATCACCGAGGCTATCAGCGCCGCCGCAAAACAGTACAGGGAGATCCTGACCCACAAACGGCGTTTACCGCTGCGATCGCTGAACATCGAAATCACATAAATCCCCGCCAGAGTGGCAACAAACGGCAGGATCGCCAATACCCCAACATTGGCCATGCTGCCACCGGTCAGGTTTTTCAAGATGGTGGGCAGCCACAACGTATATCCATAGTCTCCGGTCTGGTAAAAGAAATTCAGCACGACCAGGCGCATCAATCCCTTGTTGCGAAACACCGATTTTAACGGTGCTTTTGCCGCCGGCACCATCCCTTCTCGCGCTTTGCGCTCCCGGGCCAGTTCGGTCAATAAATAGTCGCGTTCCTTCGCCGGCAGCCAACGCGCCTCTTCCGGACGGTCACTGATCACCAGCCACCAAATGGCCAGCACCACGACCGACAACAAGCCTTCGATAATGAACAGCCAGCGCCAGTCGAGAGTGGCAATAATCGCGCCGGAAACTGGGGCAGTCAGCATCCCCCCTAGTGGGGCAAACATCATGACAAAGGCATTGGCCCGGCCCAGTTCTTTTTCCGGGAACCAATTGCTGACCATGGTCAGCACGACGGGCAACATTCCTCCTTCGGAGATCCCGAGAATAAAACGCAGCACGAGCAGCTGATACTGATGGGTGACAAAGCCGGTGGCGATAGAGACAATCGCCCAGGCCACGAGCGACCAGGCGATAAAACGTTTCCCGCTACCGTAAACCGCAAGTCGTCCGCCAGGGATTTGCAGAAATAAATAACCAATAAAAAATATCCCACTGGCCACGCCAGCCATTTGGCTGGTAATCCCTAAATCCTGTTCCATGCCGCCCGGCAGAGCAAAGCTGATATTAACGCGATCCATAAATGAAATAATGCAGGTGACAAGGATCGGCGCGATAACCCGCAGCCAGCGAGTTCCTGGTATTTTATCGGTCATAGTAATGCCTCGATGATATCCGCCACGATAAGCGGATATTTTGTTAGGCTGAATAAAAATGATGGTGCGCCATTCAGGCGATCATTTTTATTGAATTAAGCCAGGAATATCCTGATGGGAAAAATAACCTGCGAGATTATCCAAAACGGATTGGCTCATTCCCTGGCGGGTTTCTACGGTAGCGCTGGCCACGTGGGGCTGAAGCAAAACATTCTCGAGCGCAAAAAACGCTGTCGGGACATGGGGCTCGTTTTCAAACACATCCAGAGCGGCCCCGGCGATAACATGATTTTGTAACGCCTTTATCAGCGCCGCCTCATCGACCAGGCTGCCGCGGGCGATATTGATAAGCCAGGCACGATCGGGCATGGCGTTAAATACGCTGGCATCAATAATCCCGCGGTTTTCCGCACTGCCAGATGCCGCGATCACCAGGAAATCACTCTGCGCTGCGAGCGTGTGCAGATCGGCGCACCACGGGTAATCCAGGTCGTCTTTGCGCCGGCGGTCAGTATACAGGATGGTCATATCGAAGCCTTTCGCCCGGCGGGCGATGGCTTGGCCAATATTCCCCATGCCAAAAATACCGATGCGCTTACCGCTCACTTTGGTCGCCAGCGGTGGCGGCGTCGTTTCCCAGCGGCCTTCGCGTACAAAACGGTCTCCTTGGCAGAGGCGGCGGCTGGCGGACAGCATTAGCCCCATCGCCAGATCGGCCACATCATCGGTCAGCACGCCGGCGGTGATCCCGACGCTGATATGGCGTTCCCGGGTGTAGTTGAGGTCGATAGCGTCGGTTCCCACGCCAAAAACAGCAATCATGCCCGCCTGCGGCAGCTGCTCCAGCGTCTCCCGGGTTACCCCCACGTCGCCACGGGTGACCACCGCCTGAACGTCTGCGCCATGGCGAGCCAGGAAGGCTGGAATATCTGATTGTTCATAGAGACGGAATACCCGGTAACTGGCGTCCAACGCGGCCTGTAAAGTATCCATCACCGGCGCGATAAGTAAAATGGTAGGTTGAGTGTCAGTGTGCATCGTTGCGATCCTGTCTGAAAACAATAGGGGATATCCTGTATCAGACGTTTTTTTACCGCTTATTATTGCGATCTACATCACGCCAAAGAGTGTTAAAAAAGCATGTTACTGCTGGCGTGATCTCGTGTGCAATTTCGTGGCTTCTGTCGATTCTTATCGGGGGCGATAGCCCGTTATGCCCGTAGGCGGAGAGTGTGAAATCGGTCGATTCTGGTGAAAAGGGTGAATAGCCAGTGATTTTCTGCCGTGGATCACAGGATAAGTAACGCTGTTTCGTAACACTTAATTAAGTGACTTTTGTCACAGTTTTAAACGGCTAAAAACCGTGAGATAGGCCATGACTTATTTCACCATGCCGAATGGCCTTTCAGGTGGAGTTTACTCACAGTGGTGATAGGTTGTAAATATTAGAAACAAAGCGGTTTGCTTTGTTGTTTATTCATAGTGGCGCCCGTAGAACGATCTAATAGTGATTCTGCCGTAATTACGCCGAGATTGCGTGTTGCCATAACACTATCCAACCATTGTTTTTGTCGGTGAAATACCGAGCCGATATTGACCAGAGAAAATATTATGATTATTGATGCTTTAACCACTGCCGTAAATAATAGGTTCTATCCGGCGGCCATCCGTAAAATGCTGGCCAGTATTATTGAAAATGAGCCGTACAATTTACCTGTCGGGCACTATCAGGTGCAGGGTAAACAGATGTTCTTTAACGTCGTTGAAGGGGAAACCAAACTATTGGCCGACCAGAAGCCAGAGTTTCATCGCCAGTATCTGGATATCCATTTTGTCCTGGAAGGGAAAGAAGTGATTGGCGCCGGGGTTCTGGGGCTACCTCTGCCCCTGAGTGAGCCGTTTAACGAGGCGCACGATCTTGGGTTTAGCCCGGCGATCCCCGGTGAGACTCTCATCCACCTGCAACCCGGTGAACTGGCCGTTATCTTCCCGGGTGAGTTGCACCGCCCGATGAGTACCTGCACGGCACCGGCAGCTCTGCGTAAAATTGTGGCGAAAATCGACTGCGCCCTGCTGACGTAGCAAGACGTTCAGCGGCGGCTGGTATCGCGACTTCAGGCTGCCCGGCGGAAAGCCTCGCTCATCCGCTGTCTGCAGCGATTCCGAAGAATACGCCTTTCCCGTCAAAGCCATAGCCCCTAATTTTTAAAGATTGAGTTAGGTTGAATAAATTTACGGCAGAGATTACGCCGTATTATTTACAGGGATATTTTCTTCAGGTTCACATTACATCCTTAAAGGCCGTGAGTTTACCTCTGTAGTCGATGTAGCCAATCTCATAACGCCTTGATCTTTTAATGCGGTTCCTCCCCATTGGCACAATTTTTTATTTTGGTTTGCCTGCGTTCTGATAGATATTAAAAAAACTATATAAAAATAAATTATTTCGGAGCTAACAATGTCGTTGCAAATCGTGCTTACCCGCAGGGAGGCGCTGGGAAAAATGGTGGGCGTCATCGTCGCCGCCAGCCTGTTGCCTTATTCAAATATAACCTATGCCGAACGGGCACAAATTGCCGCCTCGCCCGTTGAATACGCGCAATTTTTGCAAATTTCGAGAAAAATTACCGAGTTTGACGATTTGGACGTCACCCTCTCCGCCCGCTATTTTTCCGCACTGCGCGAACATTTTCCGCAGTTGAACTCGCAACTCAACGCCCTGTTCACCCTGAGCCAGCAAGCTACCGATGCGGAAACCTTGAACCGACATGCGATTGAACAGGGGCAGAGGGAGCTTATTCAGGCCATCGTGACCGCGTGGTATACCGGAACTGTAGATCCTTCAAGCGCCGAGCAGGGTCAGTTGATTACCTATAAAGAGGCACTGATGTATCGCACGGTTCAGGATGCCCTGATCGTGCCGACCTGGTGCAATTTTGGCCCGCTGTGGTGGACCGGCCTGCCGCCGGGCGTTACCCGCCAACCTTCCATTCCCGCAACAGATGTGCCTGCCGTAGCCGATAAAAAATATGAGGACCGCGTGTGAAAAGCCCAATAATTAATGCTTCCGGCGATGCAGAGGCCGATGTCGTCATTGTCGGTTCCGGTATTGTGGGCGGTCTGATGGCGGATGCTTTGGTGAGCCAGGGCTACTCGGTGCTGGTACTTGAGGCAGGCCCGCGCATTGAGCGCGCACAGGCTGTGGAAAACTGGCGCAATATGCCACTGCACAATCGTGCGGGGTCGGATTTTCAGGGGCTTTACCCGCAATCGGAGTACGCCACCGCGCCGCTCTATTTCCCGGAGAACGACTATATCAAACTGACCGGCCCCAATGGCTCTGGCTTTAAACAGGGCTATTTGCGTGTGGTGGGGGGAACCACCTGGCACTGGGCCGCTTCTTGCTGGCGCAACCATCCCAATGATTTTCGCATGAAATCTCTCTATGGCGTGGGGAGAGACTGGCCTATTTCTTACGAAGATATCGAACCGTGGTACGCGAAAGCCGAAGAGGAAATAGGCGTTGCCGGCCCGAATAATCCGGAGTGGCAGTCCCCTGCGGAACGCAGCGGGCCTTACCCGATGGACATGGTGCCCTGGGCCTACGGCGACAGACGCATTGCTGAGATTGTTAATCCTCACGGTTTTAAATCGGTGCCCATTCCGCAAGGCCGCAGCACCCGGCCCTGGAATGGACGGCCCACCTGCTGCGGCAATAACAATTGCCAGCCGATTTGCCCGATCGGGGCGATGTACAACGGTATTCACCACGTTGAACGGGCCGAACACAAGGGGGCGAAGGTGATCCCTGAAGCGGTGGTGTACAAAATTGACACCGACGACAATAACCGCGTCACCGCCGTTCACTGGTATGACACGGCGCACAACTCCCATCGGGCGATCGGTAAAACGTTCGTTCTGGCCTGCAATGGGATTGAGAACCCGCGCTTGCTGTTGCTGGCGGCCAACGAAAAGAACCCGAACGGCATCGCGAACAGCTCGGATCAGGTGGGACGCAACATGATGGATCACTCGGGCCTGCACTGCTCCTTCCTGGCGCGAGAGGCCCTGTGGGTTGGCCGCGGCCCGGCGCAGAGCAGCTGCATGGTGGGGTATCGTGACGGCGCGTTCCGCAGCGACCACTCCGCCAACAAGATCATCATCAACAACATCAACCGGGTGATCCCCTCCGCCCTTGAAGTCCTGAAAACGGGCAAGGTCGGCAAGGCGCTGCAGGATGAAGTGCGCGATCGCGCCAGCCGCTCGGTGGATCTCTCCATCAGCCTGGAACCGCTGCCGGACCCGAACAACCGTCTGACCCTGAGCCCCACTCGCAAAGACAAGCATGGCCTGGCCTGCCCGGACATCCACTACGACGTCGGCGATTACGTGCGCAAAGGGCTGGAAGTGGTCAAAACCCAGCTACGGCAGATTGGCGACTTGTTCGATGCGCAAGAGTTTGTGATTAACGACAAGCTGAATGCCAACAACCACATTATGGGCGGCACGATCATGGGCAGCGACCCCACGAACTCGGTGGTGAACGGTAATTGCCGCGCTCACGATCACGACAACCTTTGGATCCCGGGTGGAGGCGCCATGGTTTCAGCCAGCGTTGTCAACACCACGTTGACGATGGCGGCGCTTGGACTCAAGGCGGCCAATGACGTACTTCGAGCCCTGGAGAGCAAATGAATAAAATCACCCACGCGCTGGCAGCGACGCTGCTGCTGGGAAGCGGTTTTGCGGCGCATGCCCAGGACGGCGATCTGATCGCTAAAGGGCAAGCGCTGGCTATCGCCTCGGACTGCATGGCCTGCCATACGAATACGCAGCAGCAGGGTAAACCTTTTGCCGGGGGGTACGGCATCGTTTCCCCTATGGGCACTATCTACGCCACCAATATTACTCCATCGGTAAAATACGGCATCGGCGGCTATTCCGAAGCGGCGTTTGCCGACGTGCTGCGCGCCGGGATCCGGAAAGATGGGGCGTATCTCTATCCGGCCATGCCCTACACCGCCTACACCCGTCTGAGTGATGACGAGATCCACGCTCTGTATACCTATTTCATGCATGGCGTTGCCCCGGTCGATGAGCCGGCCAAGCACCAAACCGATCTGCCGTTTCCGTTCAACATCCGCCTCTCCATGGCGGTGTGGAACAGGCTTTATTTGGACAATCGGCGCTTCACCCCGGATCTGACGAAAGGTGAGGCGTGGAACGAAGGGGCCGCGCTGGTGCAGGGCCCGGCTCACTGTGGAACCTGTCATACGCCGCGTAATGTGCTGATGGCGGAAGACAATTCGCGCTTCCTGATGGGGGCATCGTTGGGCTCTTGGTACGCGCCGAATATCACCGCAGATCGCCAAGAAGGGATCGGTGGCTGGAGCGAGCAGGAGTTAGTGGCCTACCTGAAAACCGGTCGGGCGGAAGGGCGCGCGCAAGCGGCGGGGCCAATGGCTGAAGCCGTTGAGCACAGCTTCCAATACCTGACCGACCAGCAGCTGCAGGCGATAGCGACTTACCTGAAGACCGTGCCGTCACAGGGCGATGAGCGCCAGGGCAATAGCTTTAGTCAAGCGCATTACAACGTTGAGCACCATCTCCGCGGCATCAATTCGCCCAACGCCAACCACACGCTCAATAGCGGCGAGGCGCTCTACAGCGGCTACTGCGCCAGTTGCCATCAGCCGGACGGCAGCGGCAGTTTGAACCAGGCCTACCCTTCGCTGTTCAACAACTCCACCACGGCCGCGAGCAATCCGTCAAACCTGATTGCCGCCATTTTGCAGGGGGTTGATCGCCGGGTTGACGGTAAGCACGTCCTGATGCCGAGCTTTGGCGCCGGTTCCTATGTCGGAGAACTGACGGATAAGCAGGTTGCCGATATCGCTAACTTCGTACTGCAGAAATACGGCAACAGCACGCTGAGCGTGACTGAGGCCGACGTGAGTGAGGTGCGCGCCGGGGGCCCGAAACCGCTGTTGGCGCGCGCACAGCCGATGATTCTGCCTGGCATGGCCGTCGCGGCGGTCGTCATTATTCTGCTGGTCCTATTCTGGCTCCGCCGCCGCAAGGCACGTTAAGGGGGCGTTTGGTCAGGTGGGTGGCGCCATCTGGCCGAATCTCTGGCCGGGATAACGAGAGATGGTCTTCTGGCGAAGCGGGCAGTGATGGCCAATGATAAAGTCACTGGCAGGGGCAAGCTATATTGTCTCCCCCATTGACAGGCGGAAGTGGAGATCGACACGTTCAATGGTCGGCAGCCCTTTAATTTTTTTTATTATGATTTCTGTCGCCACTTTCCCCATCTCATACCGTGGCGTCAGTACGCTGGCTAACCGAGGAGTAATGATCTGCCCGATCTCAAGACCGTGAAATCCGGCAATGGCCATTTGCGCTGGCACGCTGATACCGTTTGCCAGACATTCCTGTAACACGCCCACGGCCAGATCGTCGTTGGTACAGAGAATCCCATCCATATCCGGATACATCTGGCTCGCAAGCGTCATCATGCCTGTTCCAATCGAAATGGAAGAGATCTTATTGGGGGAGATACGACCGGTAGGTAAATCATGGTTAGCCATTGCCTGACAGTATCCCGTATAACGCTGTTCATCGCGGATATCAGACATTGAACCAAAATAGATAATGCGTTTTTTACCGCTGGCCAGCAGCATGGTGGTCATATCGTAGCCGGCTTTCACATTATCAAAACCCACGTTAATTCGATCTGTATTGCCTGACAGCCCCATGATTTCAGCAACGGGTATTTTTGCCGTCTTCAGGAATTTTTCCGCCCGCAAACTATGGACCGACTCGGTCAGCAGCAGCCCTTTTATCTTAAAAGCCAGGATCGCGGCAATTTGCTCCTCTTCGCGTTTGCTGTTGTAGTCATAATTGACGACCAGCGTCTGATAACCCTGTATAGACGTCACGGATTCAATGCCGGCGAGGACATCAGCAAATATCAGATTGTTAAAAGAAGGAACCAGAACGCCGATGAGGGGAGGGCTATTGGAATAGAGGGCGGGATTGTCGGGATCGGCCTGATAGCCGACTTCCTCGATAACGGCGGCAATGCGCGCAGCTGTTTCCGGTTTAACCCTGTCCGGCGTGCGCAGATAGCGACTGACCGTCATTTTGGTTACACCCGCCAGTACAGCAATGTCATTTAACGTAATTCGCTGCGACTTCACCATTCATACTCATCTGACCCAGACCGTGTTTGTCATTATGCCCACTGCTGAGTCAAAAGAGAATGCGTGCAATGCGCTACCTCCGGCGTATCCGGTGACAACCGCACGATGCGCCGATCCCGGCTTCTTTTGCCGTTCCAGCATGAGTATGTTCATTATCCCCGCATTTCGTAACGGAGTGAAAGAAAGGCACGCATCAGCGTGCCGTGGACTCTCATGGAAGAAAAGGCGGGCAGTTTGATTCCTTTTCGTCCGCTCAACCCGCTCAATAAGGTGAGCGGGCGATGTGGCCGGGTTAACTGAGAATATCTTCGGCGATCACGTTGAACAGCGTATCGATCTCGCCTTGAGTGTTGTAGTGCATCATGCCGATGCGCAGCACGCCGCCGTCCTGCAACCCCAGCTGTTGCACCAAGCCCAACGCATAGAAATGCCCGCTGCCGGCGCAGATGTTGTGCTGCCCGAGGCGGCGGGCGATTGCGTCAGGCGTATGGTCGCTGAAGGTCAGGGCGAAGGTCGGTGTGCGGCGCGCGCTGTCCGCCTGGGGATTGCCATAAAGCCGCACCCCGTCGAGCTGCTGCAGCCGCTGCAGGAAGTGGCGGCACAGCGCCTCTTCATGCTGGTGGTAGGCGGCGAAGCTCTCCTGCAAACGCTGCCTTAACGGCGCGCCGGGCGAGCCCCACTGCGCCAGATACTCGATAGCGGCCGCGACGCCGGCCAGCGCTTCGAAGCTCTGAGTACCGGTCTCGAAACGGCCGGGGCCGACGTCGGTGGCCGGCTCGACTTTGTACGGACGCAGGCGCTGCAGCCACTGCGGCGCGATGTAGGCCATGCCGACGTGCGGGCCAAAGAACTTGTAGGCGGAGCACACCAGGAAATCACAGCCCAGCGCCTGTACGTCGATCAGGTTATGCGGGGCGTAATGAACGGCGTCGACATACACCTGCGCACCGACCCGATGCGCGGCTTCGACGATGGTTTTGATATCGACAATGCTGCCGGTGACGTTGGAGGCGTAGCTGACCGCCACCAGGCGGGTGTTGGCATTGATGCGCTCACACACTTTCGCGGCATCCAATGCGCAGTCGGCGCTCTCGAGCGGTATCTGATGCACCACGGCCCCTCTGTCGGCAGCGGCCTGCTGCCAGCTGGAGACGTTGGCGTAGTGATCCAGCGCGGTGACGATGACCTCATCGCCGGCCTGCCAGTCGCGGCTGATGATGCGGCTGAGATGAAAAGTCAGCGTGGTCATGTTCATGCCGAAGACGATGGTGTCGGCCGACGGGGCATTTAACAAGGCGCGCACCGATTCCCGCGCCTGGCCCATCACCTCGCCGGTGACTCGGCTGGAGAAGTAGTGGCCGCCCAGGTTGGCGTTGTATGCCCCCAGGTAATCCGTCATTTTTTCCAGCACGCCCCGTGAAACCTGCGCACCGCCGGGGCCGTCGAAAAAGATCGCCGGTTTGCCGTCGATTAGCTGGGACAGGGCGCTGAACTGGCGGCGGGCGAGCTCGGGAGTAAAGGTCATGCTTTCTCTCCCCGCGCGGTGAGGACGAAGAGGTCCAAATGGCCTTCTTCTGTTGGGCTCACGGCGTTGATCGGCGTGGCGTTGTGCCACAGTTTGCTGTCCGCCAGCAGCACGGCTTCGCCGTCCGCCAGCGCTTTTTTAAAGAAGGGATCGTGGTGACTGTCGTCATACAGCATGATTTCACCGCCGACGATGTTGTGCCGGTGAATGGCGATCATCGCGATGTGGTCGAAACCGTCCTGGTGAATGCCTTCCGGCGCCACCTGGGTGTCTTTCTCGATGGCGACCACGCGCATCTGGTGGATCTCTATCTCGGCGCCTTCCAGCAGTTCGTTGCTTTCTGCAAACAGGTTGCACATCTCTGCCATGCCGGCGCTCTGCAACACGGCGCTGTCGATAGGTTCGAAGCGGCGCACTACGTTGCCCTGAAAGTGGTTGATCTGATCCGACTGCATGAAAGTGCGCGGCCCCACTTCGGCGACGTTGGGGTTGAGGTATTTGACGACCGAGTAACGGCGCAGGCGATATTTTCCGTCGGCGTGTTGCGTGTGGGGCAAGGAGGAGAACGATGGCATCAGCTGTTGGGTGGCTTGCGGGCTTAGTACAGTCATACTTATTACGTTTTCGTGTTTCTGTAACATAATCACCTCTAATAATAATAATTTCTGATGTTGTAGGGGGTAATTCGATTGAATTGTAGACGACTCTATAACCAACGCAATTTGGCGGTGGCGAGGTGTGACGGCGGTCGTAAAGTGGGGTGAACAGTAGAGAGGATGAGCGAAAGGGAATGCCGGTATGAAGCGGGTCATTCAGCAAAATAAGCGCTAACGGGGGGAGAATTCATGCGCAAGCATAACGTGACCAAGGTTACGCTTTCAGGGATAACTCTCATGAATATGAGGTGCTTTACTATAATTCCGGGACAGAGTGACCGCAGTGGCATTGCCTGGTTGTTGAAAGAACAATCTTCAATTCCCCCTGAATAAGGACTCCGATCATGCAGCATGTCAGAAAATTCGTCATTTCCTGCCTGTTTGCGTCGATAATGTTCCCCGGCATGGCCTTCGCGGAAGATCCCCCCGTGACACCGTTGGCTACCGGGATCGTCAGCAGCGGCGTAGCCGAAGCGCAAGTGACCGAGGCCGTGCGCCACGGTGAAATCCTGACCATCAAAGTGCGTTTCAAAGGGTTGAAAGACAACCTTAATGGGCAAGGCTTGTATAGCAGTCTGGATAAAAGCAGCCTTGAGAAATCCTTCTATATTCTGGTGGGTAATAAAAAATACCTGCTGCTTACCGATAGCAATAATGTCCCACTGGCCTCTCCCAGCGTGTCATTCAGCTCAAGTTCAGGCATTCCCTATGTCGCCACCTGGTTTGGCAGCTTCCCTGCGCCTCCACCTGATGTGAAAGAGGTGTACCTGACGATCGCCAACGTCGAGCCGCTCGGGCCGATAGCCATTACGGATCGTTGAGCGATGAACGGCCTCAGGAAAGCCGCCTGTGTGGGTGGGATGTTAGCCTTTGGGTTGGTGTCATTGGGTTCATGGGCTGACAGCGGAGAGCCGGCATCCGTGGGGAAACCGGTGATACTCGATCTTAAGGCCACCCGGCTGGATTTGGTTGGTTTGCCTTCGGGGCTGAATGCCGGCGTCCTTGATCTGCAGAGTAAGGCAGCGGATTTGGCTAAACAATCCGCCGACATTTCCGTCAGAGACAGCAAAAATGCCGTAACGTTATCGATGCGCAGCGATGTGCTGTTCGCTTTCGACAGCGATGCGATTGCTGCTAAAGCGGAGCCTGCGCTGCAACAGGTGGCGCAATTTATCGCGGCCGAACCGGTAGGGAACGTGGTGATCGAGGGGCACACCGATGCGGTGGGCAGCGATAAATATAATCAGGATCTGTCGCTGCGACGCGCACGTGCGGTGGCTGTTTGGCTGATCGCACATGGGGTAGAAAAATCTCGTCTGAGTGAACGGGGAAAAGGGGAGGCTGAACCGGTGGCTTCCAACGACACGCCGACGGGCCGGGCCAAGAATCGGCGGGTTGACTTCGTGTTGCCGAAAACCGCTGCCGCCGGTTAACCCCGCGTCGGTGGACGTTTCTTTTGCCAGAGCCGCTTTTAAACGGGCTCTCCTGCTGACTGCTTGTAGGGCGTGGAGCCGGTGACGTTAATGATTGATGAACATAATCGCGTCGCCAAAAGCCTGTATCCCACTTTCGGCTTTCGCTTTAGCGACCCCGACAAAATGCGGGTCAGAACGTCTCGAAATATAGCTCGCGCAACAGCCAGGAGATTTCGTTATTGGTGCGGTTCAGGACGTCTATTCTGTGAACTCCTATCGCTTCTGCGCGCAGATCGAGCAGCAAGTTGCGAATCTGCCGGAATAACGGGGTTTGCGGGTTGGGTTTGGCCAACTGCTGTCCACACAGTTTGATACCGGCGTCGCAGCCGGTGGCGATGTCCGTCAGGCAGCACGGGCAGGTGGTTTTTTGGCGCGCCATATTGCGGCATTGTTGCCCGATTACCTGATTGAAATGGCGTAATTGCAGGCAGACTTCCCGCGAGTTCAACGGGTTGGAATGGGTTGTCATCGGTTTCAGCTCCCTTGTCTGCGCCTATATTGGCACTTACCGATGAAGATAACCACGGACAAGCCGAGGGGGTATCGCCTTGTTTTGTCTGGAAGCAACGAAAGCGATGAGGCCCGCGATGGCGGGCCGGTAGAGTCAGGCGCGTTTAAACAGATTCGCCGCCTGGAACAGCGCAAAGGAACTGACCAGCATCTCGATGCCGACGATCGCCGTCACCAGCGTGACCGACGCCGCCGGGCCTGAACCGATCAGCATCCAGGCGATGATCAAATCGAGCACGCCGATAACGAACTGCAGCCAGTTGCCCGGCAATCCGCGGCGCATATAGCCAGCCGCCAGGCGGGCGATGCCGCCGAGCGCGAACAGCACGGCGAGGTACACTGCCAGCGCCAGAATGCCCGCCAGCGGGCTGGTGATGAACACATAGCCGATAATCAGGTAGGCCACACCCAGCAGAATGCCGCCGATCATCGGCCAAGTATTCTGCGCTCGGTTGGCGATCATGGCGATAATCAGCCCGGCGCCGCTCAACAGCAGCAGGACGCCGACCACGATGCTCAGCGCCGCGCCGGAGGCGAAAGGATTAACCAGGCACACTATACCGCCCGCCAGCAGCAGGAAGGCGATGATCAGCAGGGTGGTGCGTTGCTTTTTGAGCAGTTCTTCGCTCAGGAGGGGCAGATTATTGCGATCAAGGTTTAGCATGTTACAGCTCCATTCTCTTTGTTGCGATCCTCGGGGGCACTCTATTTTTCCGAGCGCTCTATTATAGTAGTCACTTTTTAATCACTGCGGTAAATCCGGCGTGGCGTTTATGCTTGGTAGCGGCGTGTTATTCGGCCAGTTCATCAACGATGAAATCAATCAGCGCCCTTACCGAAGGGGGGAGTCCTTGTCTGGAAGGGTAAAACGCGACAATCTTGTGTTGTTCCAATGTCCAGTCGTCGAGCAGCGTTTTCAGGCTGCCGTCGAGCAGTTCCTGGCGGGCTAATTTCAGCGGCAGGCAGCCAACACCGACGCCTTTTACGATCGATTCCTTGATCAGGCGAATGTCATCGCACACCATGCGCGACTCGTTGTTTATTTTGACTTCGCGATCGGCTTGTTGAAACGTCCAGGCGGCCTGAAGATGGGTCGATAACCACCCGACCGTTGGCAAACTGGAGAGATCTTCGGGCGTATTGATACTTTGGTACTGAATAGTTGCAGAGGGGGCGACCATAAATGCGGTGGGCACAGCGCAAATTCGACGCATCACCAAGTTGCTGTTTTTGGGCTCATCGGCGATGAGTTTTAATGAGAGGTCATACCCTTCAGAAATAATATCCACGTTGCGATTAAATATTTTCACATGCAAATTGACCTTGGGGTATTGCAGCATGAATTTCGCCAGGACTTCCGTTAGGCCAAGATCCAGGAGAATGTTTGAGCAGGTTAGTTTTATTTTTCCAGTGGGTTTTTCGCTTTTGTTAATAATGAGGAATTCCGCTTTCTCTGCGGTGCTAATCATCTGCAGGCAGTACTGATAATATTCTTTTCCTATATCGGTGACCATGAGGTTTCGCGTTGAACGCTGAATAAGTCTGACATTGAGCCTTTTTTCCAAATTGGATATTCGTCTTGATAGCGTCGATTTGGGTATACCAAACTTCTTACTGGCGGAAAGAAATCCACCGCATTCAACTACTCTGGCAAACATAACCATCTCATTGAAATCTATCATATAAAGTTGACCTTCCCAGTGGTGAGATACTCATTCCCAATAATCGTTCTATTTACCCGGCTGGTTCATTGCTAGCCTGATGTCGGAGCGTTTTAAAGCATGCTACATGCTTGGAATGCATGGGGCGATCGGAATTTGATGATTTTGATGATAAAGGAGAAGGGAATGACTTTTAAATATAACCGATTAGATAAGGCACAGGCCGCCGTGTTATTAGTCGATCATCAGACGGGGCTACTGTCCCTGGTTAGAGATCAGGATCCGGATAAATTCAAAAATAATGTTTTGGCGCTGGCCGATCTGGCTAAATACTTCAATTTACCGACGATACTGACCACGAGTTTTGAAAACGGACCGAACGGCCCTTTGGTGCCAGAGCTAAAGCAAACGTTCCCTGACGCCCCCTATATTGCTCGTCCCGGCAATATCAATGCCTGGGATAATGAAGATTTCGTCAAGGCGGTAAAGGCCACGGGCAAGAAACAACTGATCATCGCCGGCGTGGTGACCGAGGTTTGCGTGGCGTTTCCTGCGCTCTCTGCGTTGGAAGAGGGGTATGAGGTTTTCGTCATCACCGACGCATCCGGCACGTTCAATGCGATTACGCGCGATGCGGCTTGGGATCGCATGTCCCAGGCCGGCGCGCAGCTGATGAGTTGGTTTGGCGCGGCGTGCGAATTGCACCGCGATTGGCGAAATGATATCGAAGGGTTGGGGAACCTGTTCTCTCAACATATCCCTGACTATCGCAATCTGATGACCAGCTTCAGTTTGCTGACCTCAGGTAAACAGTAACCCCGGCATCGCTGCATGATTTGGCGCCTTATGGCGCCATTTTTCCTCCCGCCGATCGTGCCGCAGCGGCCTCCGTGCCAGTTGTTTTCCGATAGTTGCCTCTTTCCCGCTTTTTGACTGACCCGGCGCAAATGTTACACTGTGCGGCTGACGCGTATCAGAACCGAAAAGACGATTGGGGACAGGATTTGAGCACAGGAAGCAAGCTGGCGAGGTGGCGCCGCATCGCGGTGTGTCTGACATTGGGGCTATTGTTGGCCGGGTGTTCGGGTAAAAATACCTACAACCGTGACTACGACAAACTGCCGAAGGGCAGCTACACCGGCAAGTCTTACACCGTCAAACGGGGCGATACGCTGTACTACATCGCCTGGATCACCGACAGCGAAGTCAGCGATCTGGCCAGAATCAACAAGATACGCCCGCCTTATAGCCTGGAAGTGGGGCAAAAGCTGCGGCTGAGCGGCGGCGCACCGACCAAAACCGCCGCCACGCGCCGTAAAACGTCTTCCTCCGCTATCGCCAAGCAAACGCCACCGCCGGGCGCCGCACGTTGCTGGCGCTGGCCGACCAGCGGCCGGATCGTGCAGGCGTACTCCAATGCCGATGGCGGCAACAAGGGCATCGACATTGCCGGTAAGCGCGGCCAGCCGATCTATGCTTCCGCCAAGGGCAAAGTGGTGTACGTCGGCAACCAACTGCGCGGCTACGGCAACCTGATCATGATTAAGCACGGCGAAGACTTTATTACCGCCTACGCGCACAACGACACCACGCTGGTGCGCAACGGCCAGGATGTGAAAGCGGGGCAGAAGATTGGCACCATGGGCAGCACCGGCACCGATTCGGTGTTCCTGCATTTCCAGATCCGCTACCGCGCCACCGCGCTCGATCCACAGCGCTATCTGCCGCCGCAGGGATCGTCGCCGTCCTGTTAACATTAATCCGGCTCCTTACGGGGCCGGATGTCAGCTATTTCAGTGGCAGATAAAGATCGGTCACCAGTTCATATTCCGCCACCTCGTGCACGAAGTTGTGGTAGTGGAAATAGAGCGGAAAGTCACGCAGCTCCTCGCCGCTGGCCGGCAACCACTCGCGGTACAGATAGTGGGCACTTTCCGAGAGCCCATCCAGCGAGCCGTGATGGCGCAGCACCGCGCAGCGTCCGGCCGGCAGCGTGCCGTTCACCACGCCAGAGGCGTTGTCCTCCGGGATCGGTGCAGTGACCTCGCCGCAAATGAAGAAGTGGAAGTCTTGCGCGTCGGTGGTGGCCGGATCGTGCGGTGCGATGCCGTAAGTGCGGCTGCTTCTGACCGGCGACAGGCCGCTGGTTTTGCGCCACTCGATAAAGCGTGCGGCGGTTTCGTTGACCAGCGCGGGCGGGCCGCTATGTTCGATCATCGCCACTGGCGTGGCCGGGAAATCGACAATGTCTACCTTCATGGGTTGTTTCCTTTTGTGTTTCGGCTCGGGAAAGCGCTGCTGCCAATCGATCCAGGCCGGCTGTTTGCGAAACTGGCTCGGCGTTTGGCTGAACGCCTGTTTGAAGGCGCGGCTGAAGGACTCCGGGTTTTGAAAACCGGCGTCCAGCGCGATGTCAATCACCGGCTCCAGCGGGTTATACGCCAGGCGGTAAGAGGCGCGTTTAAGCCTCATCCACTGGATATAACGCCACACCGAGATGCCGCAATACGCGCTAAACTGGCGTTGAAAGTGAAAGCGCGAAAAATGGGCCACTTCGCTCAGCGTGTCGACGGTAAGCGCTTCGTCCAGGTGGCGGTCGATATAGTCAAAGACCTGCGCAAAGCGCTTTGCATACGTCTGGGTCATGTGATTGTCTCCTCCATGCCTGAACTTTGCCCGAGTCGCTGCTGCTTCTCCTGACGGATGATGCTGAGTTGCCACCGCAGGAAAACGGAATGGCTGAGGCGTTCGCCGCCGGCCAGGCCAAACTCATAACCCCCGCGCGGCCATGCGCCGCGAGCCCGACCGAGAAGATGAATATTACATGATGGACCGTTCCCGTTTGCTGAAATTCCTACTGCCCTACCTGTGGCCGAAAGACAACCCGCGGCTGCGGGGGTATCTGGTGGTGGCCTTCGTGTTTATGGTGGCGGCCAAGGTCAGCACCACGCTGGTGCCGCTGGCCTACAAAGCGATGGTCGATGCGCTGAGCGGCGAGACGGCGAAAATGCTGGCGGTGCCGCTGGGGCTGATTATCGCCTACGGCGTGGCGCGGGTGGGCGGTGCGCTGTTTGAGGAGCTGCGCAACGTGATGTTTATCCACGTCAGCCAGAACGCCACGCGCCTGTTGGGCGTGCGGGTGTTTCGCCAGCTGCATGCGCTGAGCCTGCGCTTTCATCTGGAGCGCCAGACCGGCGGGCTGTCGCTGTCTATCGAGCGCGGCACCCAGGCGGTGTCCACGGTGCTGTCGCGGCTGCTGTTCTCCATCGTGCCGATCCTGTTCGAACTCTCGCTGGTCACGGCAATCATGTGGCATATGCTGAACGGCTGGTTTGCGCTGGCGATCCTGACCACGGTCGGCTGCTACATTCTGTTCACCGTGCTGGCGGTGAGCTGGCGCACCCGTTTTCGCCGTGAGCTCAACAAGGCCAACGCCGACGCCAACAGCAAATCCATCGACAGCCTGCTGAACTATGAGACCGTGAAGTACTTCGGCAATGAAGCGTTCGAGGCCGAGCGTTTCGATCTGTCGCGGCGGCTGTACGAATACGCCGCCATCAAGAACCAATTCAGTTTTACCGCGATCAACCTGGGGCAAACCGCCATTATCTCGATCGGGCTGATCGTGATGATGGCCATGGCGGCACAGGGCATTACCCAGGGGACGATGACGGTCGGCGACTTCGTGCTGGTCAACGCCTACCTGCTGCAGCTGTATCAGCCGCTGAACTTCTTCGGCTTTATTTATTCCGAGGTGCGCCAGGCGCTGATCGACATGGAGAATATGTTCGATCTGCTGCAGGAAAAGCGTGAGATCGTCGATAGCCCGGATGCGCAGCCGCTGCGCCTCGATCGCGGCGAAGTGCGGTTCGACGCGGTCAGCTTCGGTTACGACACGCGCCGACCAATCCTCAAGCAGGTGAGTTTTACCATTCCGGCAGGCCACACGGTGGCGGTGGTCGGCGCCTCCGGCGCGGGCAAGTCCACGCTGTCGCGTCTGTTGTTCCGCTTCTACGACGTGCAGGGCGGCGCCATTACCCTCGACGGCCAGGACATTCGCCAACTGACGCAGGCCAGCCTGCGTCAGGCGATCGGCATCGTGCCGCAGGATACGGTGTTGTTCAACGATACGCTGCGCTATAACATCGGTTACGGCAAAACCGGCTCCAGCGATGAAGAAATCGAGCGGGCGGCGCGGCTGGCGCATATCCATGATTTTATCGTCGGTCTGCCAGACGGTTACGACACCCGGGTGGGCGAGCGCGGGCTGAAGCTGTCGGGCGGTGAAAAGCAGCGGGTGGCGATCGCGCGCACCATCCTGAAAAATCCGGCTATCCTGGTGTTCGACGAGGCGACCAGCGCGCTGGATACCCAGACCGAGCGCGAAATCCAGGGGCATCTGCGCGAGGTGAGCCGCAACCACACCACGCTGGTGATCGCCCACCGGCTCTCCACCGTGGTGGATGCCGATGAGATCATCGTGCTGGAGGCGGGGGAGATCGTCGAGCGCGGGGGGCATGAGGCGCTGTTGGCGGCGAACGGCCGCTACGCTGCCATGTGGCAAACCCAGTACAGCGAAGAGCAGGAACCGCGCTGACGCTGCCGTTCACTCCGCCGATGGCGCGGCCCTGAGCCGTTGTATCACGTAGTCGCAGGCGATGCGGTAATCCTGCTGCAGATCGGTGTCATCCCCGGCCAGGCTACCGCGCAGCCAAAGCCCATCGATCATCGCCGCCAGCCCGCGCGCCGCGTCGCGCGCCTGCTGCAGCGGCAGCTCGCGGCGGAACTGGCTGCAAATATTGGAATAGAGCCGCCGATCGTTGGCGCGCTGTAGGCGGCGCAGCACCGGCTGGTGCATGCTGGCGGCCCAGAAGTCGAGCCAGGCGCGCATGGAAATAGCGTTGGTTTGGCTGGGGTGGAAGTTGCCCTGAATGATGGCGCACAGCTGCGACTGGCTGTCGCTTGCCGCCTGAGCGCGGCACTCGGCCACCGCGTCGCGCAGATCGCGCAGGATCTTGCGCATGGTCGCGCTCAACAATCCTTCTTTATCGCCAAAATAGTGGCTGACGATGCCGGTCGACAGCCCGGCCTCTTTCGCCACCTGAGAGAGGGTGACTCCGGCCAGCCCCACCACGCTGATGGTTTCGAAGGCGGCGTTAATCAGCTGCTCCTTGCGCTGCTCAGGAATGTCTCTGCGGTACATATTTTCCCCAACTGATAGGCAAATCACACTTTGAATTTGATTGATTGAACGGTCAATCAATACTCTATATGCTGCGAAAATGTCAAATAAATGACGATAAGATGTTAACTGAAGGTTGCATTTAAATCGTCTGTCTTTCGCATCATGGAAGCCTGCCAATGACAATGAAAACTCCCCTATCGCTTGACGAAGAACCTGTCAGATTAAATGTCCCGGTATTTTTCGGTTCAGCGGCAGTGATCCTGCTGCTGGGATCGCTGATTGTGCTGTTTCCCGCCGCCAGCAAACAGTGGTTGAATGTCGCGCAAAGCTGGGTGGCCGATGTGTTCGGCTGGTATTACATGCTGCTGATGGTCGCCTGCATGGCGTTCGTGTTCTGGCTGGCGCTGTCGCGCTTTGGCCATATTCGCCTGAGCCAGGATGACGAGCCGCCGCAGTTCAGCTACCCCTCCTGGGTGGCGATGCTGTTCTCGTCGGGCATCGGTATTGCGCTGGTGTATTACGGCGCCTATGAGCCGCTGGATCACTTCCTGTCGCCACCGGAAGGCAGCGGCGGCAGCGTGCCGGCGGCGCGACAGGCGATGGCGCTGACCTTTTTGCACTGGGGGCTGCACGGTTGGGCGCTGTATGCGTTGATCGCCACCGCGCTCGCCTATTTCGCCTATTGTCGCGGTTTGCCGCTGGCGCTGCGTTCGGCGCTGTACCCGATCTTCGGCGAGCGTATCCACGGTGGCGTCGGCCATCTGGTGGACAGCTTCGGCATTCTGGTGACGGTTATCTCGATGGTGACCAACCTGGGGATCGGCGCGCTGCTGGTGAACTCGGGGCTGTTTTACCTGTTCGACATCCCGCAAAGCACCGGCGTACTGCTGGCGCTGATCGTGGTGATGATGGTGGTGGCCACGCTGGCGGCGGTCACCGGCGTCGAGAAGGGCATTGCCATGCTGTCGAACATCAACGTCGGCTTCTTGTGCCTGCTGCTGCTGTTCGTGTTTCTGGCTGGCCCGACGCTGAACCTGCTCAACGGCATGTTGCAGAACCTCGGGGATTATCTGACCTCGCTCGTCAGCCGCAGCTTTGATATGTATCTGTACGGCAAGGCGCGCCAATGGCAGGGTGCCTGGACGCTGTTTTATTGGGCCTGGTGGGTGGCGTGGGCGCCGTTCGTCGGGCTGTTTATCGCACGCATTTCCAAAGGCCGCACCATCCGTGAACTGATCTTCGGCGTGTTGCTGATCCCGCTCGGGTTCACGCTGGCGTGGCTGTCGATCTTCGGCAATACCGCCATCAGCCTGGTGCTGGAAGGCGGGCAGGCGATCCTGGGGCAGGTAGCGCAAAGCGATCCGCCGATGGCGGTGTTCAAGCTGTTCGAATACCTGCCCTATACCCAGCTGACCGCCGGTTTCGTGGTGGTGATAAGCTTTGTGCTGTTCCTGACGCCGGTCGACTCCGGCACGCTGATGATAGCTAACCTCTCCTGCCAGGGCGGTTCCGCGCACGATGACGCGCCGGCCTGGCTGCGAGTGTTCTGGGCGGCGGTCACCACGCTGGTGTGCGCCGGGTTGCTGTACGCCGGCAGTTTCAGCGCGATGCAGACCGCAGTGGTGCTGTGCGGCCTGCCGTTCTCGGCGGTGATCGTGCTGTACATGGTCAGCCTGCGCAAGGATCTGCGCGGTTACACCATGACGCCGGCGATCCCCTGAGGCGGTTTATTCGTCCGCGCGCGGCCGATGATGCACGTACTCGACAATCGTGCCGTCCGGTAGGCGCGCATTGAAACAGGCGCCGGTGGGCACTTCCACCGGGCCGAAGAAGATCTCGGCTCCGGACGCCAGCAGCCGCTGGTGGTAAGGGTAAATGTCATCGACCAGCAGCGTGCCGACGGTGCTGCGAAAAGGGCGCAGGTTTTCTTCCGCGCCTTCCAGGATCAGAAACGGTCCTACCGCTGCCAGCACCAACCGATGCTCGGGAAAGTCGAAACGCATATCCGCTTCCACGCCGTGCAGCTGCTCGTAAAACGCGATGGCGCGGTCAATCTCGCCTTCGTCGACGTAGACCCGGATCAGCACGCGCGGCTCGCGCAGCGATGAAGAGTCGGCGGTTTTGCGCCAAAAGCCCGCTTCTGTCAGTTTTGCCGTCATTGCTCATTCCTCATGGTGGCTCGTTTCCCCGTCATCATGCCGCCGTTTGGCCGCAGGGATTAGACTGAGTTGTTATGAACTAGCAGCGGCGGAAATAAAAAAGCCCCGGTAACGGGGCAAAGACCAGCTCAGGTCGGAATAGCGGGCTAAAGCAGGCGTCAGGCGCGATGGAATTCCGGTAACACCAGTTGGCCGATCTCCTGCATCGTCTCTTCCAGCGGCCGCTGGTTGCGGCGGAAATGCAGGCCGATGTGGTTGACCCCGGCGTCACGCATGGCGCTCAGTTCCTGAATCAACCCATTGCGGCCGCTCTTGATGCCGAAGCGATGGCGCTGAATCGGCGCGTCGGCGTTATCTGTGAGGTCGAGATGAATAAAGCTGACGTAGGGTTTGTCACCGGCCACGTTACGCCAGAGTTTGACCCGCGAAACGTGGTCCGCAGGCGTGCCGGGATACGACAGCCAGCCATCCATATTTTTTCCCACCCACTCAGGCGTTTGTTGCGCCAGCCCGGCGACCAGCAGCGGCGGCGGCGGCGTGGCCGGCAGCAGGCGCAATCCAGGCTGGAGCGCGCTGTCGGCTTCCCCTTTGAGAATGCCGACGCTGGTGCGAAAGCGTTCACCGCGCGCGGCGTAATCGGCGCCGAACAGCGGGTATTCCACAGGGCGATCGCCGCTGGCGACGCCGAGCAGCAGACGATCGCCGCTCAGCGTTTGCAGCGTGGAAGCCGCTTTGCGTACCAGCCACGGCTGGCGCAGCGGCAGCACCACGGCCGCGGTGCCCAGCAGAATATTGCGCGTCAGGCTGGACAGGTAGCCGAGGTAGGTAAAGGTCTCAAACACCTGCGCGGCGTCGCCGAAGTCCGGATCGTACAGCGGCACGTCGCGAACCCAGGCGGCGCGAAAGCCGAGCTCATCGGCCAGCTTGATGCGCGCAGCGTGTTCGCTCATGTCCGGCACGCCGAACGGTCGCCCATCCTGCTGGCGTTTCAGCTGCCCGCTGGTGGACCAATCGTTGTCCAGCGGCAACTCGATGCCGATGGAAAGCGGCTCCCGGGTTAGTTTTTCGATGCTCATGTGTCACTCCGTCTCTGGCCTTGCGGCGCGGTGTCGAACGATGGCACGAAGTGTTGCATGGCGCTTAATTGAGATAAACAGCCCTAATCGCAATAGATAATTGCTGTTGCGAGCATAATTACTTTGCAGGATACGGCATGATTGCCGTGATTTACGTCACGCTCTGCGCTTTTGTTATTGTCCAGATTAAATGATGTAACCCTGCCAATAGCCTTTCCCTCGTAAGAGTTATTTTGTTGTGCGGTCATGAAATAAAACGAAATGATTCAATAGATAAAAACGAATCCGAATGCTGCCTATCGTTAACTGAAAGTGGATAACAAATTAATAAACCTGAAGAGTGAATGATGGGATTATTCGCAGATGGCGTGAAAATAGGCGTTTTTAACCGCGGGAAAATACCCGTTATTATTTTATTGTCTGTAAAAACAAAGTGATAAGATATCTGATTGTGATAATTCGATTTTAAAATAGTACCGGATAAAAACTTCATTCGTCTCTAAGAAAGCGCCGGTTGACAGACCGCCGGCTTGCGATAATTTTATGTCATTAATATGTTAATGAGTTGTTGTCGTGAAGGAGGGCCAATGCCTCTCTTGGCCGAGCGCTTAATACACTTATGCCATGGCGGGTCGCCATTCATAAGTTAACTTATGGACAAATGACGCTATGAATACATCGCCAGGGCTTCGCCGCGCATTAAGTGAAGAGAACCGGTTGCTGATTATTTTGTTTTTCGTCTTCGGCTGCGTGTTCGTCGATCGTCTGACCATCTCGTTTCTGTTTCCGATGATTGCCGCCGACCTCAAGCTCAGCAACGTGCATCTCGGCACGCTGTCGGCGGTGCTGGCATTGACTTGGGCGCTGTCTGGCGCGGGGCTGGGGGCGATAGCCGATCGCTTTAATATCCGCAAACCGATGCTGATCCTGTCGATCCTGGTGTTTTCGCTGTTCTCAGCGCTGTCGGGGTTGGTCAGCGGGTTTGCCATGCTATTGATCTTCCGAGCGCTGATGGGGATCGCCGAAGGGCCGGTTTTGCCGATCGCTCAATCGTTGATGGTGGAAAAATCGCAGCCGCAACGCCGCGGTTTCAATATGGGATTGATCCAGGGCGCGGCGCCGGGGCTGCTGGGCGGCATTATCGCGCCGCCGCTGATCATCTATCTGGCGCAGAAGTGGGGCTGGAGCATGGCGTTTCACCTGACCGCCGTGCCGGGCATCATTCTGGCGTGGTTGATCTATCGCCATGTGAACGGCAAAAAAGATCCCGCCTTTATCGCCGCGCCGGCGACCGGTAAGGCGGCGGGCAAAGCCGCTTACGGCGAGCTGTTCAAAATCAAGAACGTGGCGCTGTGCATTCTGATTTCCTGCGTGTTCGTCACCTGGTTCATGATCATCATTACCTTCACCCCTAACTTTTTGGTGACCGACCGTGGCTTCGGTGAAGGCACGATGGGCGGCATCATGAGCGCCATCGGCGCCGCCTGGGTCTTCTGGGGCGTGGCGGTACCGGCGATCTCCGATCGCCTTGGGCGCAAACCGACGCTGATTTTCTTTTCGCTGCTGGCGGTGTGCTGCCCGCTGTTCCTGAGCTACGTCGACAACCCGTGGCTGCTGGGCGTGCTGGTGTTCCTGTCTTATACCGGCCTCGGCTGCTTCACGCTGTTTATGGCCACCATCCCGTCTGAAACGGTATCGCCAGCCCGTATTGCCACCGCATTAGGGCTGGTGATGGGGATCGGCGAGGTGATTGGCGGCTGCCTGGCGCCGTTTATCGCCGGGCTGATCGCCGATCGCTATGGCCTGGTCAGCGTGATGTGGCTGGCGGCTGCCGGCGCGGTCTGCGCCGGCGTACTGAGCTGTTTTCTCGATGAAACTGCACCCGCGGTGGTGAGCCGCAGAACGGTGAAACCGGCGAGCGTCGCCGACGTGTAAGACGGTTTTATCCCATTCAATCAAGGAGAGCGAAGATGTCAGCAGAACAATCCGTACTGAATCAAAATGCCGAACCGGACTGGAAGAATTACGACGATTTCGCACGCGGCATCGACACCAACCGGCTGCCGGGCACCCAGGACTGGCGCGGCAAAACGTTGCAGATCGCCTTTGAAGACGGCGGGGACTTCACGCTGCGTTTCAGCGCCGATCGGCAACGGGTGCTCTGGGCCTGGGGCGGGGAGAGCGGCGAGGACGCTTACGAAGAGGTGCAAACCTCCGCCGCACGCTATTTCTTCAATATTCCGCTGCAGTCGCCGGGCAACGAATGCCTGACGCTGGTGCTCAACCGCGACAGCGGCCGGGCGCTGCTGGTGCGCAGCACGCTACTGCCTGAACATGCGGTAGAAAAGGGGTCTCGCCTCAAGCAAAGCTTCCACGTTGGGCTGATTGCAGGCGTCACGCCGGGCGGCATCGCACCGCATTTGACCCGCGAGCTGATCGGCTATCGCACGCTGAACGTCTACAGCCCCAACCATTACTACGAGCACTTCTACGTCAACACCGAGCGCTACGCCTGGCAAAACCTGCGCGGCGAACAGTTCGGCCACGGCGACATGGACTACGCCACTTACTACAAGTTTGAGGACGAGATGTTCCTGTTCACCTTCCGGGAAAAGATTATCCCGGTGTGCTCGGTGTTCTTCTTCGACTTTATCTCCGGACGCTGCACCGGCACCTTCCTCGGGCTGGACGCCGCCGGCCGGGTGCTGGTGTCACCGGCCGGGGCATTCATCAGCAAGATGAGCTACAACGCGTACCCGGAGGGCGTGCAGCCGCTGTGAATCAGGCGTTTCTGACCAGCGATCCGGCGTTGATCTCCGTGATGGATTTCGCGCCGGTGAGCGTCATAGCGACGCGCATTTCCTTGTCGATCAGATCCAGCAAGTTGGCCACCCCGGCTTCGCCCGCCGCCGCCAGCGCATAGACGAAGGCGCGCCCCAGCAGCACGCTGTCGGCGCCCAGCGCGATCATGCGCACCACGTCCAGGCCGCTGCGGATGCCGGAGTCGGCCAACAGGGTAATGTCGCCTTTCACTGCGTCGGCGATCGCCGGCATGGCGCGCGCGGTCGACAGCACGCCGTCCAGCTGGCGGCCGCCGTGGTTGGAGACGATGATGCCGTCGGCGCCGAAGCGCACCGCGTCTTTGGCGTCTTCCGGATCCAGAATGCCTTTGATGATCATCGGGCCGTCCCAGAATTCGCGGATCCACTCCAGATCTTTCCAGGAAATCGACGGATCGAAGTTGGCGCCCAGCCAGCCGATGTAGTCTTCCAGGCTGGTCGGTTTGCCGCGGTAGGCCGAGACGTTGCCCAGATCGTGCGGCTTGCCGAACAGGCCGACATCCCAGGCCCACTGCGGATGGGTAAACGCCTGCAGCACGCGGCGCAGGGCGGCGTTAGGGCCGCTCATTCCCGAGTGGGCGTCGCGGTAACGGGCGCCGGGCACCGGCATGTCGACGGTAAACACCAGCGTTTTCACGCCGGCGGCCTTGGCGCGCTCCAGTGCGTTGCGCATAAAGCCGCGATCTTTCAGCACGTAGAGCTGGAACCACATCGGCCGATCGATCGCCGGCGCTACCTCTTCGATCGGGCAGACCGACACGGTGGACAGCGTGAACGGAATGCCTTTTTTGGCCGCGGCACGCGCGGCCTGCACTTCGCCGCGGCGGGCGTACATGCCGGTCAGCCCCACCGGCCCCAGCGCTACCGGCATCGCCAGCTGCTCGCCGAACAGCGTGGTCTCCAGGCTGAGTTCGGACATATTGCGCAGCACGCGCTGGCGCAGGGCAATATCGGCCAGATCTGCGGTATTGCGCTTCAGCGTATGCTCCGCGTAGGCCCCGCCGTCGATGTAGTGAAACAGAAACGGCGGCAGTTTGGCCTGGGCGGCGGCCCGGTAGTCGGTTGACGCGGAGATGATCATAGTGTTTACCTTCTTGTCTTGCTTGCGATAACGAGTGTTCAGTCAGAGAGTGAGGATCGCTGCCATACCGGCCGCAATCCCGCCGTACGCCAGCATCGGCAGCACGGTCTTTCTGATGATTTTGCCTTCGGCGTTACCGATCCCGAGGATCGAACAGACCGCGATAATGTTGTTCAGGCACACCATGTTGCCCATGGCGCCGCCGACGGACTGCAGGGCCAGCGTCAGATTGACGTCAAGGCCGCTGCTCTGGGCGATCGATTGCTGAATGCCGCCGAACGTCAGGTTCGAAACGGTATTGGAACCGGAGAAGAACGAGCCCAGCGCACCGAGGAACGAAGAGAACAGCAGCCAGCTCTCGCCGGTCAGCGCCGCCAACGCTTTCCCGATCAGGATCACCGGCGCGTTGTCGCCGCCCTGCATCATCAGGTTGACCATCACCAGCGCGCCGAAAAGCGCGATAAAGGGCCGCGCGATGCGCCCGCCGGTTTCGCTGAACATTTGCCGCACCTGGCCGCCATTCAGACGGAACAGCGGAATACACAGCACCACCACCAACAGGAACGGGATCAGCGCCGGGACATACAGCGTTTTGTAGCCGGCGGCGGCGGAGGTGCCCAGTACCTGCTGCAGTTCGACGATCAGCGCCTGGCTAATGCGCAGCTCCCCGAGCCAGCCGAGGTTTTCCTGCCACAGCAGCGTGGTGTTGTTGAGCAGCGCCTTCAGGCCCAACTGATGCACGCGCGTCACTATCAGAATAGCAATCAGTAGCAGGGTCGGGGTCATGGCCTTGACCACCTGCAAGAACGGCACCGCCTGCCCGGCGTTCTGCAGTTTGTCGCTGCGGGCGAGACCGATGCCGCCGCGTGCCAGCAGCACCGAGAGTGCCAGGCCGATGGCGCCGCCGACCAGCGCCGGGAACTCATAGTTCACCTGGGCCAGCAGCAGATAGGGCAGGGTGCAGCTCAGCACGCTGAGCAGGATAAACGGCAGGTTACGGCGGATATCCTGCCAGGAAACGATAAAGCGCAGCGCCAGCAGAGGAATAACGAAGCCGGCGATGAAGTGGATCAGCGCGGTTTGCCGGCCGATCTCCAGCAGGCTGGCGTCCGACAGGCCGAGATTGGCAAAGCCGAACCAGGTGGGGGTGCCCACGGCGCCGAAGGAGACCGGTACCGAGTTCATTACCAGCGTCAGCAGGGCGACGCGCAGCGGGTTGAAGCCCAGCCCGACCAGAATCGGCGCGGCGATGGCGGCCGGGGTGCCGAAGCCGCTGGCACCCTCGATCATAAAGGCGAATGCCCAGCCGATAATCATCAGCTGAGCCACGGGATTGGGGCTGATGGTTTCCAGCCAGCGCCGCACCACGTTTTCCGCGCCGCTTACCTGCATCAGTTTGTTGAGCAGGATGGCGCCGGCGATGATGGTGATCGGCGTCAGCGTCGACACCAGCGCGGTGATGATATTCGCATGCAGCAGCCGCAGCGAGGCATCGAACCACAGGAGCTGTAGGGCATACACCGCGGCGGCCGTCAGCGGCAGGGCGAGATAAGAGGGCACGCCATTCCTTTTGGTCATCATCCAAATCAGCAGGACGATGGGCGCAATACTAAAAAGCAGGGGCATAAGATCCTCAGGGTTATTATTTTTATGGGCAGAGATATGTAGCTGAAAGGTTAATTACCGCAACATTTTCATTCTAATCACAACGTTGGTGACGATGCCATGCGGTAATTTTTTAACATCGGCGAACGGCGTCGGCGGTGAGAAAATCGCCGGTAGAAGGGGTTAAATTAATTGATTTAAAATCAGTGTGATAGGGATCTTTGCTGTGTGATGAGTGCGCGAGCTCACATTAATTAGGCGCTAATGTTCAATAGATTATGTCCAAAAATGCCGTAATCCCCGCGGGCTTTTGCGGTAGCGGGGAAATAATCCGAGAGGAAAACTCAAAAATAATGGCTGATATTTTGGTAGGAACCGATGATATGTTCGATCAGCAGGCGAGTTTTTAACGGCAGATTACGGGTGTAAGGATAGACGGCGTAAATGCCCAATACCTTGCCGCAGTGGCCGGCCAGGATCTCCGTCAGTTTGCCGTCCTGCAAATCCTCATACACCATGCAGCGCGGCACCATGGCGATGCCGTGGCCGCCGATCACCGCTTTGCGGATCGCCCGCGCATTGTTGGCCGACAGGTTGCCGTTAACCTGCAGCTCGTAGATTTCGTTGCGCCCCGGCCGTTTCATCAGCCAGTTGGCGGTGCCGCTCTCCTGGTAGGTGTAGGTCAGGCAATTGTGGCCGAGCAGGTCTTCGGCGCTGCGCGGTTCCGGGTGGCTTTTCAAATAGCCCGGCGAGCAGACGATCACCCAGCGGGAATCGAAGATCGGCCGGGCAATCAGGCTCGAATCTGGCATAGTGCCGGTACGGATCGCCAGATCGATGCCTTCTTCCACCAGATCGACGAAGCGGTTTTCCAGCCGCATTTCGACCTTTAGACTGGGATGCAGTGCGCAAAACTCCGCCACGCTCTCGCTCAGCAGCAGCTCGCCCGAAATGGTCGGCACCGACATGCGGATGGTACCGGTTAATTCTTCGCTTTTTTCGCTGACGGCGTACAGTGCCTCCTGCACTTTGGCGCCGATCTCTTTGGCCTGTTGGTAGAGCGCCTGGCCGCTTTCGGTCAGCGTCAGGCTGCGCGTGGTGCGGTACAGCAGCCGGGCGCCCAGGGATTTCTCCAGCCGCCCGATGCGTTTACTGACCACCGAACTGGTGATGCCGGCGCTCTCCGCGGCCTTGCTGAACGAGCCGTAGTCGACAATCAGGGCGAACAGAATCAGGTCGTTGGCGTATTCGTGAGTGGCGAGCATAATCGGCTGTTCCCTTCAGCGGATAGAGGCGTCAGTGTAAGTCTCTCGTTTCAATAAGCAATCATCAAAATGCCCTTGGCGTCGAAATCAGAGGCTGCGCGAGCAATGAGAATTCGTCTTGATCTCATTCTCGTGCCGCTTACAATGCCTGCCAGATCGCGACTTCAGAGGTTTTTTCATGGAACTGCTACGGGTGGTTTATCACCAGTATCGTTGGCCATTTCTGGCGGTTATGGCATTGACCATGACCAGCGCCGGCTTAGGCATCGGTATTATTGCGTTTATCAATCAATACCTGATGGACGCCGGCGGCGATGCGTTGGCCGTACTGCCAATGTTTCTCGCCCTGCTGGCATTGCTGATGGCGGTCACGCTGGGATCGCAATTGGCGCTGACGACATTGGGCCATTACTTCGTCTACCGCCTGCGCGGGCAGTTAGTGAAGCGCATCCTGGATACCGATATTGAACGCCTTGAACAGTTAGGCAGCGCCTCATTGTTGGCGAGCCTGTCCAGCGATGTCCGCAATATCACCGTCGCCTTCGTGCGCTTGCCCGAACTGGTGCAAGGGGTGATTTTAACCTTGGGGTCGGCGGCCTATCTGGGGTGGTTATCGCCGAAAATGTTGGCGGTGACGGCGGTGTGGGTCGCCGTCACCGTGGTGGGCAGCGGCTGCCTGGTCTCGCGGGTTTATCGCCATATGGCCAGTTTGCGCGAGTCGGAAGAGCGTCTCTATCATCATTACGAATCGGTGATTGACGGTCGCAAGGAACTGACGTTAAACCGCAAGCGAGCGCAGGCGCTGTACGAACAGACCTATCAACCCGATGCGCAAGCTTACCGCCACCATATCATTCGCGCCGATACCTTCCATTTGAGTGCGCTCAACTGGTCAAATATCATGATGTTAGGCGCGATTGGGCTGGTGTTCTTTATGGCTAACAGCCTGGGATGGGCGGACTCGGCGGTGGCTGCCACCTATTCCCTGACGCTGCTGTTCTTGCGCACGCCATTACTGCAGGCGGTGGGGGCGTTTCCGACGCTGGTCAGCGCCGAAGTCGCCTTCAACAAGCTGAAGACGCTGCACTTGGCCGAGTACCAACCGGCGTTCCCTGTCGCCGCCTGCCGTTCCTGGCAGACGCTGGAGCTGCGTGACGTGGTTTTTCACTATGCAGATAAGGAACAGCAGCCCGGTTTTGCCGTCGGGCCGCTTAATCTGACGCTGCGGCATGGCGAGCTGGTCTTTTTGATCGGCGGCAACGGCAGTGGCAAGTCAACGCTGGCGATGCTGTTGACCGGATTGTACCGACCGGTGAGCGGCCACATCGTGCTGGATGGCGTCGCCCAGACCGCGGCGGATATGCCGGACTACCGCCGGCTATTTTCGGCGATTTTCACCGATTTTCATCAGTTCGATCGTTTACAAGGGCCGGAAGGCGGTGAACCCGATGCGAAGCTGGTCGCCGCCTGGCTCGAGCGGTTGAATATGAAAAGCAAACTGCAGTTCGACGGCACCAGGGTGACCAATCCGCAACTGTCGCAGGGGCAGCGCAAGCGTCTGGCTTTGCTGCTGGCGGTGGCGGAACAGCGCGATATCTTGCTGTTGGATGAATGGGCCGCGGATCAGGATCCGCAATTCCGGCGCATTTTCTATCGTGAACTATTGCCAGAACTGCGTGCGCTGGGCAAAACGGTGTTTGCCATCAGCCATGACGATCACTATTTCGAATACGCCGATCGGTTGCTTGAGATGCGCTCGGGTCATTTACGTGAGCTGACCGGCAGCGAGCGTGAACATGCCAGCCGGGATTCCGTCAGCAGAATCGGTTAACTCACGCCGGCCCGGGCGAGACCAAAGCGGGCCGGTGCTTCTCTTCGTATGATCCCAGTATGTCGTTTCATTTTATCCCCCGCCTTTAGCGCTGTCTGTTGTCGATTTGGCTTACGGCCAGTCAAATAATTGATAGTTGAATTATTTACTAGTGGTTTAATTTTGACCTTTCAAGGTATGACACACTGCACGTTCGTTCGCCTATCAATTCAAGTTATCGCCTGCCGATAACAGTGATATCCACGGTGCCGTTCTTACCAGGGCGGTAATGCAGATCTATGGCTAGCAGCTGTTTTTTAAATTTCCATAGGAAAAAACGACTTTATTGATCGTTAAAACAGATCGATAATTAATGTTTGAATGGTTTAATCTATTGGTTGAGGGCGCTGTGGTGAGCAAGGATGGATCTGATATCAAACGTAGAGCATGGCTGTGTGTGTTTATCGGTAGCGGGCTATTCTGGCTGTTAACCGCCGCCGTGATTTACTGGTTACTGAGTTAGCAGGTTAAGCAGGAAGGCGATTCGTGAACAAAAAGCAGGCTAAAAACCGTGAGGGCGCTGAGCGTCGCGCACCGTCCAAAATTCCGCCGTCATGGGTGCTGAGCGATGAGCAGCGCGCCTTTATTGAAGATTTATGGCAGGACACCGACTCTGAGGCGGCGCGGCCCCCATCGCGCCGCAGCGTTAGCTGATCACGCGGCTGCGGCCGGCCAACGCGCCGAACAGCATTTGCAAGACGGTCAGGCACAGCAGGGCGATCAACGGCCAGCGCCAGCCTTCCGTCAGATCGTGCAGTAAGCCAAATAGGGTGGGCCCCAGCGCCGCTAACAGATAACCGACGGATTGCGCCATACCCGACAGCAGCGTCGCCTGATGATGATGCTGACTGCGCAATCCAAAGAACGACAGCGCCAGCACCAGCGAACTCCCCGCCCCCAACCCGGCAAACGTCAGCCACACCAGTGAACTGGCGGGTTGCACCAATAATCCCCCGACGCCGATGAAGATCAGCAGCGAGCTGCCCAACGCTATTGCCCGCTGATCGCGCGCACGCGGCAAAATCACCACCATGACAAAGTTGGCGACGATTGCCACCACCTGGTAAACGAACAGTTCGAAACCCGCCTGCTGAGCGGAGGTGCCGTGGCTGGCGGCAAAGGCGCTGAACCAGCCGATGATGGTGTAGAAGGCGATCGATTGCAGCCCCATGAACATCGCTACTTGCCAACCCAGTGCGCTGCCCCAGGGAGAGCGATAGCGTTGCAGCTCTGTTGGCTGCGGCTCTTTGGCGACGGGGGGGGCGGAGCGCCGCAGCTGCGGCAGCCACACCAACAGCGCCAGCAGCGCGGGCAAACCCCAACACAGCAAAGAGAACCGCCAGCCGAGGTTGGCCAGGGAGGCCAGTGGCACGGCCAGGCCGGAAGCGATGGCGGCAACCAGTGACATCACCGCCGCATAGGCAGCGATCATCGCGGCGGCGCGATGTGGGAAATCTCTTTTCACCAGCGTTGGCAGCACCACGTTGGCGAAGGCGATGGCGGCGCCGATCAGGACGCTGCCCGGCCAGAGCATGGCGTCTTGCGGCAGGGAACGTAGCACGATACCGCAGACCAGCAGCGCGAGGGCCAGGCCCAGGGTGCGCTCGATGCCGATGCGTTTCGCCAGCGCTGGGGTCAGCGGCGAGAGAATGGCGAACAGGATCAGCGGCAGTGAGTTGATCAGGCCGGCGGCGGTGGCGGACAACGCCAGCTGTTGCTGGATCTGCTCCAGCAGCGGGCCGACGCTGGTCAGGGCGGCGCGCAGGTTGGCCGCGATCAGCATAATGCCGACGATCAGCAAAATAGGGCAGTGTAACCGGCGACGCGGGGTCGCGGTGGACGCTGGGGATGAAGCGGGTTGCGGCATGGGTTCCTCGCACCAGGGCATGCAGTCAATCAGCGCTGCATGGCGTGATGCGTTGATTGACGTTAACGCTTACGTACCGACAAGGGGCCGATATCTGATCGCAAGTGTAGGGAAGATGGCTCGTACTGACAAGGGGATGGCCCGGCGGGATGGTGGCGGTTAATGCCCGCCGGCCGCAGGATAATTATCATTATGTGATCCTGGTCACTGAGTGAACTAAAAGTCATGGCGTGGGGCGCACCATGCGCCGCTTTCGCTTTCCGTGCAGCCCACGTCTCAGCGCTCCGGGGGTTAGCGCTCGTCATGGCATTTCATTTTTCTCCCATTCCACTTTTTGCTTTTCGATTCGTTTCGATTCGAAAGGTTTTTTGGCGGTTTTTTTGCTAAAACGGGGCTGTAAGCCCGATCACAATTTCATTGCTTTCGCTTTGCTGTAATGCCAGCGCAGTAGAGCGAAAGCCATCTTCTCCCCGGCGTTGCCGGAAACCTGAGGACCGCAGCTCATGCCAGTGAATACCGCAAAGCGACGTGAACACATCATCGATCTGTTATGCGAGCACGGCAGCGTGCGCGTGGAGCAGCTCAGTAAGCAGTTTGCGGTATCCACGGTGACGATCCGCAACGATCTGCGCTTTCTGGAACGAAAAGGGTGTGCGCTGCGCGCTTACGGCGGCGCAATGCTCAATCAGCAATTCGCTTTCGATCGGCCGTTACGGGACAAAGGGCGGTTGAATCGCGACGTCAAAACGCTGATCGCCAACGCGGCGGCCGGCTATGTGCGCGATGGCGATGCGTTGATCCTCGATTCCGGTTCCACCACCGCGCAGATCGTGCCGTTCCTGAAGGGGCGGCGCGATCTGGTGGTGATGACCAATGCGCTGAACATTGCCTACGAGCTTTCGGGAAACGACGGGGTGGAAGTCATGGTGCTGGGGGGCAGCGTGCGCCGCAACTCTTACTCGCTCTACGGTCCGGCTGCCGAGCAGCAATTGCGTCAGTACCGCTTCGACAAACTGTTTTTGGGCGTCGACGGGTTCGATCTGAGCGCCGGCATCACCACGCCTCACCCCGGTGAGGCGCACCTCAATCGCGTGATGTGCGAGGTGGCGCGCGAGATTATCGCGGTGGCGGATGCCAGCAAATTCGGTCGCAAGAGCTTTTGCATGATTCGCGAAGCCGGACAAATCCATCGGCTGATCACCGACAGCCGTCTTCCGGACGATTACGAGCGGGCGTTAACCGAGCTGGGCGTGGAGGTCATCATCGCCGATCGGTAGCAGGGCGCCTGCATGGGGGCTTCATGCAGCAGTTGTTACAGCTTGTCGAGCAGCACAAGGCCGGTATGCCGGTCGGGATCTTTTCCGTCTGTTCCGCCCATCCCTGGGTTCTGAAGGCCGCGCTGCGGCAGGCCAAAGCGCGCGGCACGCCGGTATTGGTGGAGGCGACGTCCAACCAGGTTAATCAATTCGGCGGCTATACCGGCCAAACGGCGGCCCAGTTCCGCGATGCGCTGTGGCGCCTGGCGGATGAAGTGGGCCTGGCGCGCGAGCGCGTGTGGCTGGGTGGCGATCACCTGGGGCCCAACGCTTGGCAAGATCGCCCGGCTCAGGAGGCGATGGCGCTGGCGGAAACCTTGATCGACGATTACGTTCGCGCCGGATTTCGCAAAATTCACCTCGATTGTTCCATGTCGTGCGCCGGCGATCCCTCGCCCCTGGGGGATGTCACGGTCGCCGAGCGTGCGGCGCGCCTGTGCGCGGTGGCGGAGCGGGCCTGGGCGCAGAGCGGCGGCGAAGCGCCGGTCTATGTAATCGGCACCGAAGTGCCGGTCCCGGGCGGCGCGCAGGAGGCGCTGGCGGGTCTGCAGGTCACCACGCCGCAGGCGGTGGCGCAAACGCTGGAAACGCACCGCATCGCCTGGCAAAAAGCCGAGCTGAACGATGCCTGGCAGCGAACTATCGCGCTGGTGGTACAGCCGGGCGTCGAGTTCGATCACCACAGCGTTGAGCATTACCAACCGCAGCGCGCCGACGCATTGAGCCACTTCATCGAAAGGCAGCCGGGCATGATCTATGAGGCGCACTCTACGGACTACCAACCACCGCAGGCCTACCGCCAACTGGTGCGCGATCACTTCGCCATCCTGAAGGTGGGGCCGGCGCTGACCTTCGCGCTGCGCGAAGCGCTGTTCGCCCTCGATCGCATCGAGCGTGAATGGCTGGGGGAACGCCAGTCGGCGCAGCTGTGCGCCACGCTGGAGCAGGTGATGCGCGAGCAGCCGCAGCAGTGGAGCCGCTATTACCACGGCACGCCGCACCAGCAGTATCTCGATCGCCACTACAGCCTGAGCGATCGGGTGCGTTACTACTGGCCGCAGCCGCAGGTGCAGCAGGCCGTCGACGGGTTGCTGGACAACCTGCGCCGCAGCCCGGCACCGCTGGCGCTGCTCAGCCAGTACCTGCCGGATCAGGCGCGGGCGCTGAACGCCGGCGAATTAAGCGCCGATCCGCAGGAGTGGGTGCTGCATAAAGTGACGCAGGTGCTCGACGATTACCACGCCGCCTGTTACCCGGAGGGCCGCTGACATGCCGAACATTTTAATGACCCGCATCGACAATCGCCTGGTGCACGGCCAGGTGGGTGTGACCTGGACCAATACCCTCGGCGCCAACCTGGTGGTGGTGGCCAACGACGAGGCCGCCGCCGATCCGGTGCAGCAGAACCTGATGGACATGGTGGTGGCGGAAGGGGTGCAGACCCGCTACTTCACGCTGCAGAAAACCATCGACGTGATCCACAAGGCGGCGGACAGGCAGAAGATTTTTCTGGTGTGCAAAACACCGCAGGACGTGTTGACGCTGGTGCGCGGCGGGGTGCCGATCCGTTTCGTCAACGTCGGCAATATGCACTTCGCCGAGGGGAAGCGGCAGGTGCACAAAACGGTGTCGCTGGACGACGGCGACGTGGCCGCGTTCCGCGCGCTGGCGGCGCTGGGCGTGGAGTGCGAAGTGCGCCGGGTGCCGGATGAGGCGGGTGAGGCGATCGGCAAATTGCTCTTTTGAGCCTGGGGGGAAGCATGTTGACGGATGCGTTATTGATTGCGCTGTTGGCCGGATTGGCGGGGGTTGACCTGTTCGACGGTCTAACCCACTTCCACCGGCCGGTGGTGATGGGGCCGCTGGTGGGGCTGATTTTGGGTGACGTCTACACCGGCTTGCTGGTGGGCGGGACGCTGGAGCTGGTGTGGATGGGGATGGTGCCGCTGGCGGGCGCTCAACCGCCGAACGTGGTGATCGGCGGGGTGATCGGCACCGCGTTCGCCATTCTGACCAAGGCCGATCCTAAAGTGGCGATCGGCGTGGCAGTGCCGTTCTCGATTGCGGTGCAGGGCTGCATCACGCTGCTGTTTACGCTGTTCTCACCGATGATGCACCGCTGCGATCGCATGGTGAAAGAGCTGAACTGGCGCGGCATCGAACGGGTGAACTATCTCGGCATCAGCATCCTGTTCATCTTCTATTTCGTGGTGGCGTTCCTACCGATTTACTTCGGCGCCGACGCGGCCAGCGCCATGGTGCAGAAAGCGCCGGGCTGGCTGCTGGACGGGCTGGCGGTGGCGGGCGGCATGATGCCGGCGATCGGTTTCTCGCTGCTGATGAAGGTGATGATGAAAAAAACCTACGTGGCCTATTTTATCCTCGGTTTCATCTCGGTCACGTTCCTCAAGCTGCCGATCCTGGCAGTGGCGCTGGGCGCCCTGGCGATCGCTTTGATTGATTTCTTCAACACGCAACGCGGCGCGGCAGAGGCGACCGCCTGGCCCGCTCCGCAGGAGGACGCCGAAGATGGCATTTAACGATTCCGACGATCTGCTGGCGCAAAAGGCCGAGCAGCGCATGGCGCAGGCGCTGGCCACCAGCCAGGTGGAGCAGGACGACTATCTGGACAGCCAGCCCGCCGAGGCGCTGACGCGCGGCGACATCAACCGCATGGCCTGGCGTTCGCTGCTGCTGCAGGCGTCGTTCAACTATGAACGCATGCAGGCGGGCGGCTGGCTGTATCAGCTGATCCCCGGGCTGCGCAAGATCCACCGCAACCCGCAGGATCTGGCCAACTCGATGAAGATGCACATGGAATTTATCAACGTGCACCCGTTCGACGTCACCTTCCTGTCCGGCCTGGTGCTGGCGATGGAGCAGAACAAGGAGAAAATCTCCACCATTCGCGCGGTGAAAGTGGCGCTGATGGGGCCGCTCGGCGGTATCGGCGACGCGCTATTTTGGCTGACGCTGCTGCCGATCTGTGCCGGGATAGGCGCTTCGCTGGCGTTGGAAGGGAGCTTGTTCGGGCCTATCGTCTTCCTGCTGCTGTTCAACCTGTTTCATTTCGGCCTGCGTTTTGGGCTGGCGCACTACGGCTATCAGGCCGGCACCAGCGCGCTGGCGCTGCTGAAGACCCACACCCGGCGCATTTCTCACGCCGCGTCGATCGTTGGCATGACGGTGATCGGCGCGCTGGTGGCGTCGTATGTGCACCTGTCCACGCCGCTGGTAATGCATGCCGGCAAGGCCAGCGTGGCCTTGCAGACCGACGTGCTGGACAAGTTGATGCCCAATTTATTGCCGCTGTGTTTCACGCTGCTTATTTTCTTCCTGATGAAGCGCGGATTCTCACCGGTGAAGCTGATAGGCGTCACCGTAGCGATTGGCGTAGTGGGCAAATTTATCGGCATTTTGTGAGGAGCGAGCGATGCCAGGCATTGTGATTACCGGCCACGGCGGTTTTGCCACCGGGCTGTTGCAGGCGGTGGAACAGGTGGTGGGGCCGCAGCGGCACTGCGCGGCGGTTGATTTCCCCGAACAGATGAGTACCGCGCAGCTCAGGGACGCCCTACGCTCGGCGCTGGCTGCGGTGATGCAGCCGGACGGCGTGGTGTTCCTGACCGATATGCTCGGCGGTTCGCCGTTTCGCAGTGCCTGCGAACTGGCGGATGAGCAGGGCGATTGCGAAGTGCTCACCGGCGTCAATATGCAGCTGGCGGCGGAAATGATGCTGGAGCGCGACGGGTTGAGCCTGGATGAGTTTCGCGAGGTGGCGCTGGCGTGCGGCAAACGGGGCCTGACCAGCCTGTGGCATGAGCGCCGCCGAGTGAAGTGCGAAGACGTGCAGACCGACGGCATCTGAACGAACGCCGGGCGCGATAGCGCCCGGCTCTGCGGGTTATACCGGCAGCGGGCTCAGCGCCAGGCGCGCCGGTTGATCTTCGCTGCGGCTGAAGCGCCAGCAGGTCTGGTGGTACTTCGCCACGCTGTTGCGGTGCGCCACGCTGATCAGCGTCACGTCCGGCAGTTCATCCACCAGCAGGCAGTACATCAGTTGCTCGGTTTCGTCGTCCAGCGCGCTGGTGGCTTCGTCGAGGAACAGGATGCTCGGGCGAATCAGCAGGGCGCGGGCGAACGCCAGCCGCTGTTGCTCGCCTGGCGACAGGCGGTGGCTCCAGTTGGCGGCGGTATCCAGCCAGCGCTGCAGGTGCTTCAGGCGGCAGTTTTCCAGCACCCGCATCAGCTGCTCGTCGCTGTATTGTGTCGCCTGGCTCGGGTAGCTCAGCGCCTCGCGCAGCGTGCCGATCGGAATGTAGCTGCGCTGCGGCAGGAACAGGGTATTGGCGTTGGCCGGCAGCCCGATGGCGCCCGCGCCGTAAGGCCAAATGCCGGCGATGGCCCGCAGCAGCGTCGACTTGCCGCAGCCGGAAGGGCCGACGATCAGCAGGCGATCGCCGCGTTGCAGCGTCATCTCGGCACCGGTCAGCAGCGGCTGACCATCGGGCAAGTTCAGGCTGAGGTTATCCAGTGTTAACGGGTGGGCGGTCTCTTTCCGCAGCTGAATGCCGCGCGGCTGATGGTGAACCTGATCGACGGCGGCGTTGAAGCCGGCCAAACGGTTAACGCAGGCTTTCCAAGTCGCCAAATCGTTAAACGCGTCGATAAACCACGACAGCGCACCCTGCACCTGGCCGAAGGCCGAGGCGATCTGCATCAGGCCGCCCATCTGAATGGCGCCGGAGAAGTAGCGCGGCGCCGCTACCAGCAGGGGAAACACGATGGCGAACTGGCTGTAGAAGTTGGTGGCAATGTTCAGCCGCCGGGTGATGCGCATAATTGCCCACCAGTTGCTGCGAATGGTGTCAAAACGATCGCCTAGCTGCTGTGCCTCGCGCGGTTCGCCGTGGTACAGCGCGATGGCGTCGTTGTTTTCGCGGATGCGGATCAGGCCGAAACGGAAGTTCGCCTCGTACCGTTCCTGGTTGAAGCCCAGCATGACCAGCGGTTTGCCGACCCACCAGATCAGCAGCGATCCCAGCACCGCATACAGCAGCGCGAACCACACCATATAGCCGGACAGCGTGATGGCGTGCTGACCGAGCGCGAAGGTCATCGGCCCGCTGACGTGCCATAAAATGTCGATAAAGGAAAACAGCGTCACCAGGCTGGAGAGCAGCCCGAGTGACAGCGACAGGGTATATTGGGTCAATACGTTGAGATCTTCCGCGATACGCTGATCGGGGTTATCGACGATCTGTTGCTGCTCGGTGTGATAATACGCCTGGTGCGCCAACCACTTCCCCATGAACTTTTCCGTCATCCAGCGCCGCCAGCGCATCTGTAGCCCCTGGGTGAGGTAGATCTTGTAGACCGCCAACACGATAAAAATCAGCGCCAGATAGGTAAAGCGCCACAGCTGCGCCTTGAACACCGGGTAGTTTTTGTTCTGCAACGCATCGTAGAACACCTGGTTCCACTGGTTGATCAGCACGCTGATATAGACCAGGCCGAGTGACAGGATGACGATGGCGATCAGCATCATCCAGGCGCGCCATCGTTCCTCCGACACCCAAAAGGGTTTGATCAGCTGCCACACGGCGTGTTTCTGCAAGGGGGTTGCGTTCATAACGGCTCGATAATTGCGGTATTTCGTTCAGCATGGGCTGCGGGCCGGTAACAAACAAACCGTGACTGTAAGCAGTTTTAACTCCGCTAACCGTTTGAAATAAAGCGGCTGAATCGCCGGCAGCGTGCAGCTGGGCGCAATTGCGGCATACACTCCGGCGCCGGGCGGTTATACTGGCGCCGAATTTTTGCAGAAAGGATAAACGATGAAGGCTTGGTTTCCTCTGTTGCTGACCTGCGGCGTCTTCGCCAGCGTCCGGGCCTGGGCGCACATTGACGAGCCGGACATCGCCGCCGACTGCCAAAAGGTGGCGAGCTACGCCGAACTGGGAAAAAAGGCCTATCAGCGGCAGGATTACGCTAAAGCCGCCGACATCTTTCGCGATCAGGCGGCTTGGAGCGAGTTTTGCGGCCTGAGCGAGCAGGCTGTCGCCACGGCTTACAACAACGTGGCGTTGTCGCTGATGCACGCCGGCGAATTGCTCAAGGCGCAGGCCTATCTGGCGCTGGCGCCGCACGATGACAAATCGCAGCACAACATGAGCCTGTTGCGCCAACGCCTGGCGCAGTGGCCACAGCCGCAGGGGCTGGCCGGCGTGTATTGGCAATACGCCGGGCGCGGCGTGTGGAGCGAAGTGACGGTGAAGCCGCAGGGCGAGCGCTGGTTGATCGCGTTTTCCGGCTACGCCATGCCGCAGATGGGGCTGTATTACGGGCCGAACATGGGCGACTTCACCGCCGAGCTGCCGATCGAACACGGCAAGGCTGTCTACCACCAGCATGAAGCGGAAAGCGCGCAGGTCTGCGACGTGACAATGGCGTTTGGCAAACAAGCGCTGGAGATGCACACGCGGGGGGATTGCGGGTTCGGTCACAACGTGCGGGCCGAAGGGCGGTTCGTGCGGGTCGAATGACCCGCCCCGGCGATCGGGGCGAGAAGGGTTACGCCAGCGCGGCGGCGCCCAGCAGGTTTTTCCAGGCTTCCACATTGCCCAGATAGTTGCCGGCCGGCAGCAGATGCAGGCGGCCTTCGCTGTCCTGCAGCGCAAAGGTCGGGAAGCCCTGGCCTTGCACTTTGGCCAGCAGCGCCCGGCTTTCCGCGATGTGTTGCGCGGTTGGCGCGCCGCTGCTAAAGCGCATTTCGGCGATAAACGCCGCCGAAGGCAACCCCAGCTCTTTCGCCAACGCTTCCAGCACCGGCGTGTCGGCGATGCGCCGGCCTTCCTGGTAGTGCGCCCGCTGAATGCGGTGCAGCATGTCCAGCCCGCGTCCCGCCAGTTTCTCCGCCGCCAGGATAGCGGTGATCGGCGGCTCGGAATCCATCACTGCCGTGGTGTCGCGCAGCAGGCCGTTGAAATAGGCTTCGCCAAAAGGCTGGCCCGTCATCTCGGCGATACGTTTGTCGTGCGGAATGACGTAGTTGCGCCATTCGTCGGTGATTTGGCGACGGTTGTTGCCGGTCATCATGCCGCCGGCGTGCGGCACGACCTTCAGCCCGGGGAGGCTCTGAGCCGCTTTCACCAGCGGCGTGGCGCCGTAGCACCAGCCGCACAGCGGATCGAAAATATAATGCAGAGTGGTTTCGGTCATTTTTACTCCTCGCTTGGCGCGCGGCAGTTCACCGCGGCGCCAGGGCTGGTTCAATCACGCAGGGGCGCTTATTGCGGCCACTTCATCTCGCCTTTCAGCACTTTTGCGCTCAGTTCCAGGCTCGATTCGTCTTTCAGCGTCGGGTAATGCTTTTTCATCGCTTCAATCAGCGCGGCGGAATCCTTGGCCTTCGGCAGTTCGGCTTCCAGCGTGGTCAGGTATTTTTGGGTAAAGTGCACCGATGCCAGCGTTTGCGCGGCGCCCGGCAGGAAGTGGCCCGGCACGACGACCTGCGGCTTCAGCGCTTCGATATTTTTCAGCGTCTGCTGCCAGTGCTGGCGCGATTCCACGCTCTGGTTGTCGGCGATCCACGGATGGATATTGTCACCGGCGACCGCGACGCCGCCCACGACCGCTTTCAGCGCCGGGATCCACACGAAGGTGCGATCGGGGGTCGGGCCGTTCAAGCCTTTCACTTCCACTTTCTGGCCGTCGATGGTGAAGCTATCGCCTTGCAGCGGCTGCGGCACGATCACGGTTTTTGGCGCGTTGTCTTTCAGGATCGGGCCCCAGTAGGCAACTTTACCGTCTTTGGTCGCATTGATGTCTTTGATGGTGCCAGGCGAAGCGATGATTTTCGCCTCCGGGAAGGCCGCCTTGATCACGTCCAGACCGAAATAGAAATCCGGGTCTGAGTGGCTGATATAAACGGTGGTCAGCTTCTTGCCGGTCGCCTTGATCTTTTTCACCAGCTCTTCAGCATCATTACGCTGGAACTGAGCGTCGATCAGCGCCACTTCGTGTTTGCCGCTGACGATTTCGGAAGACACCGGGAACACGCTTTTTTCGCCCGGGTTATACACTTCCATGGTCAGGGTATCGGCAGCGGTGGCGTAAGTGCTCAGGGTGGCGACGCCGGTGAAGGCCAGAGTTAACAGTGATTTCTTAAACATGGGCAGAGGTCCTTAGGTATCGGTTAATGTTGTAATGATGTTAGGTTGCATAAAGCGATAGAAAAACCGGATAATAAGCAATTATTCGTTGCATAAATCGGACTAATCATGGATCGCATTACCGCCGCTGAGGTTTTTGTCACCATCGTCGATCGCGGCAGCATGATCGCCGCCGCAGAAACGCTGGAGATGTCGCGCGCGATGGTCACGCGCTATCTGGCGCAGATGGAGCAATGGGCCGGGGCGCGTTTACTGCATCGCACTACCCGTAAGCTTAGTCTGACCGACGCCGGGGAGCGTACTTTGGAGCGCTGCCGACAAATGTTGGCGCTGGCGGGGGAAATCGATCTGGTGGAGGAAGGGCAGAGCGACGAACTGCGCGGCCTGCTGCGCATCACCTGTTCGCAGTCGCTCGGGCAAACGGCGCTGGTGGGGGCCGTCGCTCAGTATCTGAAGCGCCATCCGCAGGTGGCGGTCGATCTGCAGATGAACAACCGGGCGGTGAATCTGGTGGAAGAGCGCATCGATCTGGCGCTGCGCATCACCAACGAGCTGGATCCCAACCTGATCGCCCGGCCGCTGTCCACCTGCGCATCGGTGGTGTGTGCCGCGCCGGCGTATCTGGCGGCGCACGGCACGCCGCGCCAGCCGCAGGATCTGGCGTTGCACAACTGCCTGACTTATTCCTATTTCGGCAAAAGCCTGTGGCACTTTGACGCTCAGGGGGTGAAATCGGCGGTGGCGGTCAGCGGCAACCTGAGCGCCAACGAGTCGGTGGTGCTGATGGCCGGCACGGTGCAGGGCGCGGGCATTTCCCTGCAGCCCTACTATTCGGCGGCGCCGCTGCTGGCCAGCGGCGAATTGGTGGAGCTGCTGCCGGGTTACCGGCCGCAGTCGATGGGCATCTACGGCATCTACACCTCGCGCCGCCAGATGCCTGCCACCTTGCGTACCATGCTGGACTTTCTGGTGGAGTGGTTCGCCAGCGATCCGCAGTGGCAGGCGACGCTGCGCTGAGGCTTCGGCAACATTCCCACGCCGTTTTCACCGCTTGACGGCAGCGGCCAGGCGAGCGGTGAACAGTGCGGCCTGTTGATGCAAATGGTCGATAAAGGCCGTCACCAGCGCCGACGAAGGGCGGTGTAGCGGCCGGATCAGGCTGACGGTGAACGGTACGTCGATGCTGAAGGATCGCACGTGCACGCCGTTGCCGGCATAGTCGAGCGCCGTCAGCGGGTTAACGATTGACACCCCCACGCCGGCCCTCACCATGGCGCACACCGACGCCGCGCTGTGCGTTTCCATCACCATGCGGCGCTCGACGCCCTGCTCGGCGAACAGCGCATCGAGCAAGTGGCGATAGCTGTCGGTGCTCGACAGGCTGATAAAGTTCTGCCCGGCGAAATCCTGCGGCGTCAGTGGATCTTTCGCCAGCAAAGGATGGCCCGCCGGCAGCACGCAGACTTCATTCAACGTCATCAGCGTTACCCGCTCGGTGCCCGCCGGCGTCAGGGTGGTTTCCGTTAGCCCGAGATCGTGGCGCTGGGCCGACAACCACTCTTCCAGCAGCGGCGACTCTTGCGGGATCACGCTGAAGCTGACTTCCGGGTAACGTTCGATAAAGGGCCGGCACACCGCCGGCAGCAGCGATTGGGAAAATACCGGCAGGCACACGATCGACAGCTGCGCCTGCTGAAACTGGCGAATGCCGGCGGCGGCGTTGACGATGCGATCGAGGCCATAATAGGAGCGTTGCACTTCTTCGAACAGCCGTAGGCCCTGCACCGTGGGGGACAAGCGCCCGCGCACCCGGTCGAACAGCTGCAGCCGGATCAGCTTCTCAAAGCGCGCCAGCTCACGGCTGACGGTCGGTTGCGAGGTTTGCAACAGGGCTGCCGCCTCGGTCAGGTTGCCGGTGGTCATCACCGCCCGAAAGATTTCGATCTGCCGCAAAGAGATGCTGTGCATGGCGAGGCTGCTCGACTATAGAGAAATCCATATCATAAATGAATAGACTACGGCTAAATAGATATTTTTCACCCGATTCAGCGTGCGGCACTATGGCTCTATCTGCCGTCATTTTCGAATTGGGAATATCGCCATGCCTCGCCCGTTGCACGACACCTCCACCGCGTTGAATGCCGCTAACCTGCTGGCCTTGCCGCCGCGTTTCGGTTGCCCGGTCTGGGCCTATGATGCGGACATCATCAGCCAGCGCATCGCTCAACTGCGCCACTTCGACACCATTCGTTTCGCACAGAAGGCCTGTTCGAACATTCATATTTTGCGTTTGATGCGCGAGCAGGGCGTGAAGGTGGATTCGGTGTCGCTGGGCGAGATCGAACGGGCGCTGCAGGCTGGTTTTCAGCCGGGCGGCGAACCGAGTGAGATCGTGTTTACCGCGGACGTGTTGGATCATGCCACGCTGGCGCGCGTCAGCGAATTGAAGATCCCGGTTAACGCCGGTTCCATCGACATGCTGGATCAGCTCGGCCAGGTTTCCGCAGGGCATCCGGTGTGGCTGCGCATTAACCCGGGATTTGGCCACGGCCATAGCCAGAAAACCAACACCGGCGGCGAAAACAGCAAGCACGGCATCTGGTATGCCGATCTGCCGCAGGCGGTGGAGAAAATCCGCCGCTACGGCCTGCAACTGATCGGCGTGCATATGCACATCGGTTCCGGCGTCGATTACCAGCATCTGGAGCGCGTCTGCGATGCGATGGTGCAGCAGGTGATCGATCTCGGTCATGACATCAGCGCCATTTCCGCCGGCGGCGGCCTGTCTATCCCGTATCAGTACGGCGAAGAGGCGATCGATACCGAACACTATTTCGGTTTGTGGAACCGGGCGCGTGAACGCATCGCCGCGCATCTGGGGCATCCGGTGCAGCTGGAGATTGAACCCGGGCGTTTCCTGATGGCGGAAGCGGGCGTCTTGGTGGCCGAGGTGCGGGCGGTGAAAGACATGGGCAGCCGCCACTTCGTGCTGGTGGACGCCGGTTTTAACGATCTGATGCGCCCGGCAATGTACGGCAGCTATCACCATATTTCACTGTTGCCGGCCGATGGGCGCGCTACCTCGGGGCAACCGCTGCGCGACACGGTGATCGCCGGGCCGCTGTGCGAATCCGGCGACGTCTTCACCCAGCAGGCGGGCGGCGGCGTGGAAACTCGCGAGCTGCCGCCGGTGCAGATCGGCGATTATCTGGTGTTCCACGATACCGGCGCCTACGGCGCATCGATGTCCTCCAACTACAACAGCCGTCCGCTGTTGCCTGAAGTGCTGTTCGAAAACGGCGAGCCGCGCTTGATCCGCCGCCGCCAAACCATCGAAGAACTGATCGCGCTGGAGCTTATCTGATCAGCGGGCGGGCGCCTGGCGCCCGCTTTACAGCGTCATGCGGCGGTGCTGGCCATTGGGCAATTGCACATCCAGCGACAGCGTGCCGCCCATCGCCTCGATATAGCGTTTGAGCGACGACAGCTTTATTTCGCTGCCGCGCTTTTCCAAATTGGCGACGGAGGGTTGGCTGATGCCGAGCCGCTTCGCCAATTCAACCTGAGAGACCGCCAGCTCTTCCCTCAGCATTGCCAGCCGCAGCTCGAAAATTTCCTTGTCCGCTTTTTGCCTGGCTGCGGCAACGACGGCGGGATCGAGTTTATCGATCAGTTGGGATAACGGTTTGGCCATCTGTACTACCTCCGGGTTGCCAGATAATGTGAAAACTCCATGGCGGCGATGGGCAACATGCGCTGGTAAAAGCGTTTGTCGCCAGTTTTATCGCCGCCGCACAGCAATACCGCTTGCCGCTGTGGGTCAAAAGCGAAAAACCCTCTGAAAGGGCGCCCGCGATGTTGAACGCGCAGCTCCTTCAACTGCCGGGCCGCGTCGGAAAAATGCAGCGTATCGGCGTGCGGCCGCGCCAACTGCGGGCCGAACGTCTGTAATTTGAAGATCGCCGCCAGGATGCTGGTTTGCTGGGCGTTGTTCAGCGCTAAAAACCAGTCGTCGAACCGTTCGACGGTCACCACTTGCCACATGACGTGCTCAGAATATAGTGTTTATGCTATATAGCGTAAAGGTTATTGTTCGATCAATATGCACGAACGCAGGGAGCGGAAAAAATCCAAAAGCGGGAAATGCGGCGGGCTACGCAATATGAACGCATGGGTGACTGCTCACCCATGCAGCGATGTCATTACGGCTGTTCGTGCGCGTTGTTGAGGGTGGCGACCGAGTGGCGGCGCACCAGCGTCGGGCTGAACATGTTGGTGATTTCCGGCAGCGGTTGCCGGTTGGCCAGCGCCAGGGCCAGCTCTGCCGCCTGGGTGGCCATCGCGACGATAGGGTAGCGAATGGTGGTCAGGCGTGGGCGCAGGTAGCGCGAAATCAACACGTCGTCGAAACCGATCAGCGAAATTTCCCCCGGTACGTCGACGCTGTTATCGCTCAGCACCGACAGCGCGCCGGCGGCCATCGGATCGTTATAGCAGGTAATGGCGGAGAACGAACGGCCGCGGCCGAGCAACTCGGTCATCGCCTGTTCGCCGCCGATCTCGTCCGGTTCGCCATAGGCGATCAGCTTTTCATCCACCGCGATACCGTGTTCCCGCAGCGCGTCGAGATAGCCCTGCAGCCGGTCGGTAGCGTCGGAAATCTGGTGAGTGGAGCAGATGATGGCAATGCGCTGATGCCCTTGCTGGATCAGATGACGGGTCGCCAGCCAGGCGCCGTAGCGATCGTCGAGCGCCACGCAGCGTGTTTCGAAGCCCGGCAGCGTGCGGTTGATCAGCACCATGCCCGGGATCTGTTGCATCCAGCCGCAAAGTTCCTGATCGCTCAGCCTTTTGGCGTGCACCACCAGCGCTTCGCAGCGGTGTCGCACCAGTTGTTCAATCGCCTGGCGCTCTTTTTCGGCGTCGTGGTAACCGTTGCCAATCAGCAGAAAATTATGGGTGGCGTAGGCCACCTGCTCGACCGCTTTGACCATTGCGCCGAAGAAGGGATCGGAAACGTCGGAGACGATCAGGCCCAGCGTCTCGGTGGATTGCTGCGCCAGCGCTCGTGCGTTGGCGTTAGGGTGATACTGCAGTTGTTCCATGGCGGCCAGCACCGCGGTGCGCGACCCTTCGCTGGCCTTGGGGGAATTGTTTATCACGCGGGATACCGTGGCCACGGAAACACCCGCCAGCCTGGCAACATCCTTTATTGTAGCCATATCAGTCAACACATCCTGGGTAATCGCTTACATCCCCCAGTTTTGCGGAAAAAAACCGGGGCTGCAAGCGGTCTCGTGCGCAACTTGTGGCGGCCGTTGCAGAATCTCTTCGAGTCTGTACGCATAACCATCGACGACCGAACGATAGCGCAATTTGTACGTTGGCACTGGCGCCGGGCTGAGGTAACGTCTGTGCATTCCGATTTGCGCCGAGAATGCCATGTCCATTAAACGCTATCCGCAGCTCGCCCATTGGGGCGCTTATACCGCCGTGGTTGAAGACGGTCGGCTTATCCGTTGTGAACCCTTCGTCGACGATCCCGACCCTTCGCCGCTGCTCGATTCCATCGTCCCGATGGTCTACTCCGACAAACGCATCCGCAAGCCGGCGGTGCGCCGCTCGTGGCTGCAAAAGCGCGAGGGCAGCGACCGGACGCTGCGCGGCAGGGAAGATTTCGTCGAGGTGGGCTGGGAGTTAGCGCTCGATTTGGTGGCGGAAGAGAATCGCCGGGTGCGCGATCGCTACGGCGCCTCCGGGCTGTTCACCGGTTCTTATGGCTGGTCGTCGGCCGGGCGGCTGCACCATGCACGCTCGCTGGTGCGGCGGTTCTACTTCGGCGGCGGCGGCGGGGTCGATCAGCAGGGCAACTACAGCTGGGGCGCGGCGCAGTTCTTTCTGCCGTATGTGATCGGCACTTTCTCGCCCTTGACCGGGCGCGTCACCAGTTGGCCGAGCGTGGTGGAGCATTGTGAGTTGTTTGTGGCGTTTGGCGGGCTGGCGCTGAAAAACGCTCAGGTCTCTTCCGGCGGCGCGGCGGAACATGCGCTCAAACCCTGGCTGCAAAAGCTGGCGCATAAGGGCACGCCGGTGATCAACATTAGCCCGATGCGCGACGACTGCCCCGCGTTCGTCAACGCGGAATGGATCCCGATCCGGCCGAATACCGACGTGGCGCTGATGCTGGCGCTGGCTTATGAAATCCAGCGGCTGGGCGCGCAGGATGAAGCCTTCCTGCACAGCCACTGCGTGGGCTATCAACAGCTGGCGGATTACCTGAACGGCGCCGGTGACGGCGTGGCGAAAACCCCCGACTGGGCCAGCGCCATTACCGGCATTCCGGCGGCGCGTATTGCGCTGCTGGCGCGGCAACTGATCGGCGTGCGCAGTTTCATCACCTGTTCCTACTCCGTGCAACGCGCACATCGGGGGGAGCAACCGTATTGGATGATGATCGCGCTGTCGGCGATGCTGGGCCAGGTGGGGCTGCCGGGCGGCGGTTTCTCGTTCGGCCACGGCTCGATGAACGGCGTCGGCAACCCGCGCGTGGATACCCCCGCGCCGACCATGCCGGTAGGCGAAAACCCGGCCGGGCTGGCGATCCCGGTGGCGCGCATCTGCGACATGCTGTTGCACCCCGGCGAAGCCTATCAATTTTGCGGCGAGACGCGGCATTATCCGGATATCCATTTGGTGCACTGGGCCGGCGGCAACCCGTTCCATCATCATCAGCAGTTGAATCGGCTGGTGGAGGGGTGGCAGAAGCCGGACACGGTGATCGTTCAAGATATCTGGTGGACGGCGGCGGCCAAAATGGCGGACATCGTGCTGCCGGTCACCAGTTCGCTGGAGCGTAACGACATCGGCGGCTCGTCGCGCGATCGCTACGTGTTGGCGATGCATCAGGCCATTGCGCCGCAGCATCAGGCGCGCAACGATTTCGATATTTTCGCCGATCTGGCGGAGCGTCTCGGCTATCGTGAGCGCTTTACCGAGAATCGCGACGAGCGGGCTTGGATCGAAGCTATCTACCGGCAATGCGGCGCAGCGCAGCAGCGCGCCGGCGTCGCCTGGCCCGAGTTTGAGGATTTCTGGCGCCGGGGCTATGTCGAACTGCCCGCGCCGGCCAAAGAGTTCGTCTTTTTTGAGGCGTTCCGCGCCGATCCGCAGGCTAACCCGCTGCAAACGTCCAGCGGCAAGATAGAGCTGTTCAGCGAGCGGATCGCCGGCTATCGCTACGAAGATTTCGCGCCGCATCCGCAGTGGCGGCCGCCGGTGGAGTGGCTGGGCGCGCCGCAGGCCAAAAACTGGCCGCTGCACCTGATCTCCATTCAACCGAGCGATCGCCTGCATAGCCAGATGGATCCGGCGCCGCTGGCGCAGGGCAACAAGACTGCCGGGCGCGAAACCTTGTACATGCATCCGGACGATGCGGCGCCGCGCGGCGTGGCGGACGGCGCCGAAGTGCTGGTTAGCAACGCACGCGGCAGCTGTCTGGCGGGGGTATCGCTCACCGATGGCGTGACGCGCGGCGTGGTGCTGATGGCGACCGGCGCCTGGTTCGAGCCGGGTTACGACGCGCAGCGCCGGCCGGTCGAGCAGGCGGGCAACCCGAACGTGCTGACGCTCGATATCGGCACCTCGCCGCTGACGCAGGGGCCGAACGCCATGAGCTGTCTGGTGGAGGTCAGCGCGCGATGAGTGAAGATTTCACGTCTGGGTCACTGGCTCGTCGTTGTTATATTTATTTTCGTCGCTGCGGGAAGGTTTAAGTTTCATTGAGTTATTACAGCTGATCGCGGGAAATTTACAGCTGGTTGCATTTGGAGCAGAACTCTTGCGATTCGGCGGTAGTTTCCTGCACGACATCTCTCTAGAGTAGGTGATCCCAGAGGTATTGATTGGTGAGAAATCAGCATACTCTGTATGTTGAAGCCATTTTCAATTGCACCAACCTACGCGGATGCGTAGGTTTTTTTTTGCCTGCCATATAGTATTCTTTTCCCTACAACGATTTACGCCTCCATGGCCAAGGGAGAAGGGCATGATCTTTTCACTGCTGCGCGCGCTGTTTCGCCTGTTGTTTCGGGTTCGGGTCGAAGGGGACGTCCAGCACTTCGAACGGCAAAAATTACTGATTACGCCGAACCACGTCTCTTTCCTCGACGGCGTGCTGTTGGCGCTATTCCTGCCGATAAAACCGGTGTTTGCGGTTTACGCCAGCATCGGCGAGAGCTGGTTTATGCGCTGGCTGCGGCCTTACATCGATTTTGTCTCGCTCGATCCTACCAAGCCGATGGCCATCAAGCAGCTGGTGCGGATGGTCGAACAGGGACGGCCGATCGTGGTGTTCCCTGAAGGGCGCATCACCGTGACCGGCGCGCTGATGAAAATCTACGACGGCGCGGCGTTTATCGCCGCCAAATCGGGCGCCACCGTGGTGCCGGTGCGGATCGACGGCCCCGAATTCAGCCCGTTCGGCCGTATGGCCGGGGTGTTCAAGATCCGCTGGTTCCCGCAAATCAACATTCGCATCTTGCCGCCGACCACGCTGCCGATGCCGGAGGCGCCGCGTGCGCGCGATCGCCGGGCGTTGGCGGGCGATCGGCTGATGCAGATTATGATGCGGGCGCGGATGGACACGCGCGAACCGCAGACGCTGTTCCATGCCTTGCTGGCGGCGCAGCACCGCTATGGGCGCCGAAAACCGTGTATCGAAGACATCGCTTTCAAAGAAGACAGCTACCAGACGCTGATCAAAAAATCGCTGGGTGTCAGCCGCATTCTGCAACGCTTTACCGCCGAAGGGGAACACGTCGGGCTGCTGTTGCCGAACGCCACTATCACCGCGGCGGCGATCTTCGGCGCTTCGCTGCGCAATCGCATTCCGGCGATGCTCAACTACACCGCCGGCGCCAAGGGCCTGAACAGCGCGATGACGGCCGCCGGTATCAAGACCATCGTCACCTCGCGCCAGTTTCTGGAGAAGGGCAAGCTGACCCACCTGCCGGAACAGGTGCCGCAGGCTAACTGGGTGTATCTGGAAGATCTGAAAGACACTGTCACGCTGGCGGATAAGCTGTGGATCCTGCGTCACTTGCTGCAGCCGCAGCGCGCGGCGTTGCCGCAACGTCCGGAGGACGCGGCGCTGATCCTGTTCACGTCTGGATCTGAAGGCCACCCCAAGGGCGTGGTGCATTCGCACGCCAGCTTGCTGGCCAACGTAGAACAAATTCGCACCATCGCCGATTTCACGCCGCGCGACCGCTTCATGTCGTCGCTGCCGCTGTTCCACTCGTTCGGCCTGACGGTGGGGCTGCTTACGCCGCTGCTCACCGGCAGCCGCATTTTCCTCTACCCCAGCCCGCTGCACTATCGCGTGGTGCCGGAGCTGGTGTATGACCGTAACTGCACGGTGCTGTTCGGCACGGCGACCTTCCTTAACAACTATGCGCGCTTCGCGCATCCGTATGATTTTGCCCGCCTGCGCTATGTCGTGGCCGGCGCGGAGAAACTGGCGGACAGCACCAAACAGATCTATCAGGACAAATACGGCATCCGCATTCTGGAAGGCTATGGCGTGACCGAGTGCGCGCCGGTGGTCTCGATCAACGTGCCGCTGGCGACCAAGGTGGGCACCGTCGGCCGCATCATGCCGCAGATGGAGGCGCGTCTGATCGCGGTGCCGGGCATCGATAACGGCGGCCGTCTGCAGCTGAAGGGGCCGAATATCATGAAAGGTTATCTGCGGGTTGAACGCCCCGGTGAGCTGGAACCGCCGGCGGCGGAAGATGCGAACGGCGTGTTGCAGCCGGGCTGGTATGACACCGGTGATATCGTCAGCCTGGATGAGCAGGGTTACTGCACCATTCGCGGCCGCGTGAAACGCTTCGCCAAGCTGGCGGGTGAGATGGTGTCGCTCGAGAGCGTCGAACTGCTGGCGCAACGGCTGTCGCCGGAAAAGCTGCATGCCGCCACGGTCAAAAGCGACAGCAGCAAGGGGGAGGCGTTGGTGCTGTTCACCACCGATCCCGCCATTACCCGCGAGGCATTGCTGCGGGTGGCGCGCGAGCTGGGCAGCCCGGAGCTGGCGGTGCCGCGCGATATTCGCCTGTTGAAAACGCTGCCGGTGCTCGGCAGCGGCAAACCCGATTTCGTCACCCTGCGTCATATGGCCGAACAGCCGGAGAGTGCCTGATGAATCCTTCGACCGAATCCCCTTTGTTGTCACGCGGCATGATCGCGGTGATCAGCGCGCAGTTCCTCTCGGCGTTCGGCGACAATGCATTGCTGTTCGCCACGCTGGCGTTGATCAAGCAGCAGCTGTATCCAGACTGGAGCCAGCCGATCCTGCAGATGGCCTTTGTCGCCACCTATATCATTCTGGCTCCATTCGTCGGGCAGATCGCCGACAGCTTTGCCAAAGGGCGGGTGATGATGTTCGCCAACGCCCTAAAATTGGCGGGAGCGTTGGTGATCTGTTTTGGGGGGAACCCGTTCCTGGGTTACAGCCTGGTCGGCGTGGGGGCCGCCGCATATTCACCGGCCAAATACGGCATTCTGGGCGAGATCACCAGCGGCGAGAAACTGGTCAAGGCTAACGGCCTGATCGAGGCCTCGACCATCGCGGCCATTCTGACCGGTTCGGTGGCCGGCGGTATTCTGGCGGACTGGCATGTGGTCGCGGCGCTGGCGGCCTGCGCCTTGGTTTACGCGGGGGCAGTGGTCGCCAACCTGTATATTCCGCGTCTGGCGGCGGCGCGCCCGGGGGCTTCATGGCGGCCGCGGGCCATGACGAACAGTTTCTTTACCGCCTGCGTTACGCTGTGGCGCGATGGGCAGACGCGTTTCTCCTTGATTGGCACCAGCCTGTTTTGGGGGGCCGGCGTGACGCTGCGTTTTCTGCTGGTGCTATGGGTGCCGGTGGCGCTGGGTATCGCCGATAACGCCACGCCGACGCTGCTGAACGCCATGGTGGCCGTCGGCATCGTGGTGGGCGCGGGTGCCGCCGCGCGCTTCGTCACGCTGAAGACGGTGAAACGCTGTATGCCGGCCGGGATCCTGATCGGCGTCGCGGTCGCGGTATTTGCGCTGCAAACGACCATGCTCAATGCCTACGTCTTGCTGGCGATCATCGGCATGCTGGGAGGCTTCTTCGTCGTACCGCTCAATGCGTTGCTGCAGGAGCGGGGCAAACATTCGGTCGGCGCCGGCAATGCGATCGCGGTGCAAAACCTGGGTGAAAACGCCGCCATGTTGCTGATGCTGGGCCTGTATTCTTTGGTCGTGAAGCTGGGCGTGCCGGTAGTGGGCGTCGGCGTAGGGTTTGGCGTGGTGTTTGCGCTGGCGATTTGCGCGTTGTGGTGGTCGCAGCGGCGGTGAAACGGGGCGCAGCCTGGCTGCGCCCTCAGGGTATTAAGGTGCCGGAATGGTAAAACGGGTGTGGATTTCTTCGAGCGCCTGCAGCACTTCCTCATCCAGAATCACGTCGAGGCTGTCGAGGTTGATTTTCAACTGCTCCACCGAGGTGGCGCCCAACAGGGTGCTGGCGACGAACGGCTGTTGACGCACGAAGGCCAGCGCCATCTGCGAAGGGTCCAGCCCGTGTTTTTTGGCCAGCGCCACGTATTCGGCGATCGCCCGCTGGGTTTGCTGCCCTGAATAACGATTGAAGCGGGTGAACAGCGTATTGCGCGCACCGGCCGGTTTAGCGCCGTTGAGGTATTTACCGCTCAGCGTACCGAACGCCAGGCTGGAATAGGCCAGCAGTTCTACCCCTTCGTGCTGGCTGATTTCGGCCAGGCCAATCTCAAAGCTGCGGTTCAGCAGGCTGTACGGGTTTTGGATCGACACGATGCGCGGCAGCTCGTGTTTCTCCGCCAGCTGCAGATAGCGCATCACGCCCCAGGGCGTTTCGTTGGAGACCCCGATATAGCGAATTTTACCGGCGCGCACCTGCTCGGTCAGCGCCTCCAGGGTTTCCAGCAGCGTGACCGTGGCTTTGTCATCGGTATATTGATAGTTGAGTTTGCCAAAGCAGTTGGTGGCGCGCTGCGGCCAGTGCAATTGGTAAAGATCGAGATAATCGGTGTTCAGCCGCTTGAGGCTGGCGTCCAGCGCGGCGCGGATGTTTTTGCGATCGAGCGCCTGCTGCGGGCGGATGCTGCTGTCAGTGCCGCGCACCGGGCCCGAGACTTTGCTGGCCAGGACGATTTTTTCGCGATTGCCGCGCGCTTTGATCCAACTGCCGATATAGCTCTCGGTCAGGCCCTGGGTTTCCGGGCGGGGCGGCACCGGATACAGTTCGGCGGTGTCTATCAGGTTCACGCCTGCGGCCAATGCATAGTCCAGTTGCGCATGGGCGTCGGCTTCGCTGTTCTGTTCGCCAAAGGTCATGGTGCCCAGTCCCAGCACGCTCACTTCTAAAGAACTGTGGGGAATACGGTGGTATTGCATTAACGGCCTTCCTTTCTTGTTAGCGCTGACGGGCCGTGCGGCCCGGTGAAACAGGAGCCCAATTCAGAAGACGGCGCAAAGTCCGTCGGGCGGCGATGTCGCCTTTCCTGACTATAACCAAGCGGTGAAGATGGGGGAAGCGGATTCCGTGCGGACACGAATGAGGGCTACCGCGCTCGAGCGGGCGATAGCCGGCGGGCGGTGATTAGCGTTCGATAACCTGGGAAACCTGATCGCCGTTGATCTGGCGGTGGTTGCCTTTCTCATCTTTATAACTGATGAGTCCGGTGTCTGTGTCGATCTCTGGTTTGCCTTGCGTCAGGATCATGTTGCCGTCTTTGGTCGCCATGACGTAGTCGCTGGAACATCCCGCCAAACCGGCGGCCATCACCAGCGCAGACACTGCCATTACCCACTTTTTCATCCTGCGGATCCTCGATTATGCAGAAAACAATGTTCTTTCAAGATTAGCAAACTCTTGGCCGGGGGCGTCTCAGATAAGTCTTTATCTGATAAGAAAAACTGAAATGAGGGGGCAACGAAACGGCGGAAGCCGCCGATGGCGGCCTCCGCGTAGGGTTATTCCGGCGAACGGTTTTTCTTGCTGCGCATCAGATTGAGCGCCTCTACTGACATGGAGAAGAACATGGCGAAGTAGATGTAGCCTTTCGGCACGTGCACCTGGAAGCTTTCCAGCATCAGCGTGAAGCCCACCAGGATCAGGAACGCCAGCGCCAGCATTTTTACCGACGGATGGCGATTGACGAATTCGCCGATCGGCCGGGCGGCGAACATCATCACGCCGACGGCGATCACCACCGCCGCCATCATGATGAACAGATGGTCGGAGAGGCCCACGGCGGTAATCACCGAGTCCAGACTGAAGATGATATCCAACAGCATGATTTGCACGATCGCGCCGAAGAAGCTGTGCACCTTGGTGTGGTGCTCTTCTTCCGACCCCTCGATGGTTTCGTGGATCTCTTTGCTGGCTTTCCAGATCAGGAACAATCCCCCCAGCAGCAGGATCAAATCGCGGGCGGAAATAGAGTGATCCAGCACGGTGAACAGCGGGTGCGTCAAGCGGATCACCCAGGCTATGGAGGCCAACAGCGCCAGACGCATAATCATGGCGGCGGCCAGCCCGAGCCGGCGAGCTTTGTTCTGTTGCGCTTTGGGCAGCTTGGCCACCACCAGCGACAGAAAAATGATGTTATCAATACCCAGTACGATCTCAAGAATGGTTAGCGTACCTAACGCTAACCAGGCATTGGGATCCATAATCCATTCGAACATTGCCCGACACACCTTAATACTAAATAAATGCAAAGTGTGAATTATACGCGTTTATCGCGGCGCTGACAGGGTTAGCTAAACCAGAGTTAAACGAAATCGCCTAGATTGAGAAATGTCTTGCCAGCAGCGCGCCGGTAAAACCCTTTTTCAGATAGAAACCGCGCGGCAGCGTCATGATAGGTTGCCCCTGTTCGCCGATGGCTTCGGTGAGCGCCTTGTTGTTGGCCGCTTTGGGGCGCAGTTGCAGCACTTCGCCGTGGCGCGCGGTGATGCGTTCTACGTGACCGAGCACGATCAGATCCATCAGTTCTTCCCAATCGCGGCGCAACCTCTCTTCTTCTGCCGCGCTCGGGCTCCACAGCAGCGGCGAACCGACGCGGCGCTGGGCTAGCGGGATCTGCCGTTCGCCTTCTACCGGTATCCATAACACGCGCGCCAGCTTGTGGCGAACGTGGCTGCTGGCCCAGGTGACGCCGCTGTTGCCGGTGAGCGGGGCGACGCAGACAAACGTGGTTTCCAGCGGTTTGCCGGCGGCGTCGACAGGAATGGTTTTCAGCTCAATGCCCAGCTCGGGAAAATCCTGTTCCGGTTTGCTGCCGGCCATGGCGCCGAGATACAGCTCCAGCAGCATGCCCACCCAACCCTTATCGCGTTTCAGATCCTTGGGGATCGGCAATTGCGCACGGGCGGCCAGTTCACCAAAGCTGAAGCCGGCCAGCGCCTGAGCGCGCTCGAACAGCTGCCGTTCATTTTCCGGCGGGGGCGGCAAAGGGGATAAAAATGCCATAAATCAAGCCTGTCGAATTTGGTTGAAAAATGTACTGCAATTATACACGGCGAGCGATAACCGCTGTCGCCTGGGGAAAAGAATAATAGTAGCATGATTTTACATGACTTTTTTTCTTTCCTTACGTGGTCGACAATACACTCACGGGGCTTGTTCACCTGAAGCCACCGACAATAAACAGGATCTTACACCTATTTATCCACAGATTTATGGGATAACCCAAATTTTTGCCGATCACTGGTTCAATTTACAGCCTTGACTCAGGCGGTTTTTTACGAATTTGTCCGTTTTGTGCGTAACTTGCCCGCATAATCTGTGGATAAAAACGGCGTTGGTGGATCTTTCACCAGGGTAAGATCCTTACCGTGCATAGATCACATTTTTGACCTGTTCATCATTGCGTGTTGTCGTTTAATTATATGTTTTTAAGGTAAATATGTGTTTTTCGGTATGAGGGGATATTTGAGGGTGTGAGAGTTTTACCGGCTTATCCCTCGAGTTCTGCACACACCTATCCACAGAAAAAGTGAATAAAACCGGCTTAAAAGGCTGGGGTATGTTTATAACTTTGCCTATATCTGTGAGTTATCCCAATGTTATCCGGCCCGCAGCACCGTAAAGCAGTGGTTTACCGCCTGTAGCTTGTGTGAAACAATCAGGACATCTATGCGAATTTAAGCTTATCGAGGTAGTCCGGTGATCGATGATGATGGCTACCGCCCGAATGTTGGTATCGTAATCTGTAATCGTCAGGGGCAGGTCTTATGGGCCCGCCGTTACGGTCAGCACTCCTGGCAGTTTCCCCAAGGTGGGATTAACCCTGGCGAAACTGCGGAGCAGGCGATGTACCGTGAGCTGTTCGAAGAAGTGGGGCTGAGTAAAAAGGATGTGCGCATCCTGGCTTCGACCCGCAACTGGTTGCGCTATAAATTGCCGAAACGTTTGGTGCGTTGGGACACAAAGCCGGTTTGTATCGGCCAAAAGCAAAAATGGTTTTTGTTGCAGCTACTGTGCAATGACGCTGATATCAATATGCAGCGCAGCAGCACGCCGGAGTTCGACGGTTGGCGCTGGGTGAGCTTCTGGTATCCGGTGCGCCAGGTGGTGTCGTTCAAACGCGACGTTTACCGCCGGGTGATGAAAGAATTCGCCGTGACCGTGATGCCGATGCAAGAGCAGGCGGCGCCGCGGCAGGCCCCCGCTTATCGCCGAAAGAGAGGTTAAGTTAAGCCGACTATGCTCACGCGCTTGCGAGAAATTGTAGAGAAGGTGGCCGCGGCGGCCAGTCTGACGGATGCGCTGGATCTGCTGGTCAATGAAACCTGTCTGGCGATGGACACCGAAGTGTGTTCCATCTACCTGGCGGACAACGATCGCCGCTGCTACTACCTGATGGCCACGCGCGGTCTGAAAAAGCCGCGCGGGCGCACTATCGCATTGGCGTTTGACGAGGGCGTCGTCGGGTTGGTCGGCCGCCGGGCCGAGCCTATCAACCTGGCCGATGCTCAAAGCCATCCCAGTTTCAAATATGTCCCTCAGGTGAAAGAGGATCGTTTCCGATCCTTCCTCGGGGTGCCAATCATTCACCGGCGCCAGCTGTTGGGCGTGCTGGTGGTGCAGCAGCGTGAGCTGCGCCAGTTCGACGAAAGCGAAGAGTCTTTCATGGTCACCCTGGCCACGCAGATGGCCGGGATCCTGTCACAGTCGCAGCTTAACGCCATTTTCGGCCAGTATCGCCAAACGCGCGTGCGCGCGCTGGCGGCCTCGCCCGGCGTGGCGGTGGCGGAAGGGTGGCAGGACAGCAGCCAGCCTTCGCTCGATCAGGTTTACCGCGCGTCGACGCTGGACACCGCCAGCGAGCGCGAGCGCCTGACGTTGGCGCTGGAAGAGGCCGGCGCCGAATTTCGTCGCTTCAGCAAGCGTTTTGCCGCCAGCTCGCAAAAAGAGAGCGCGGCGATCTTCGATCTTTATTCTCACCTGCTAAACGATGCCCGCCTCAAGCGCGAATTGTTCGCCGAAATTGATAACGGCTCGGTGGCGGAATGGGCGGTGAAGCAGGTGATAGAAGCCTTTGCCGAACAGTTCGCCAAACTGCAGGACACCTATATGCGCGAGCGCGGCAGCGACCTGCGCGCGCTGGGCCAGCGCCTGCTGTTCCACCTCGACGACACCACTCAGGGCGCCACCCAGTGGCCGGCGCGTTTTGTGCTGGTGGCGGATGAACTGACCGCGACATTGCTGGCCGAAGTGCCGCAGGATCGCCTGGTCGGCGTGGTGGTGCGCGACGGCGCCGCCAACTCGCATGCGGCGATTTTGGTGCGGGCGATGGGCGTGCCGACGGTGATGGGCGCCGACATCCAGCCTTCTCTGCTCAGCCAGCGGCTGCTGATCGTTGATGGGTATCGCGGCGAACTGCTGGTCGATCCTGAGCCGGTGCTGGTGCAGGAATACCAACGGCTGATCAGCGAAGAACAGGAACTGAGCAAGCTGGCGGAAGACGACGTCGAACAGCCGGCGCAGTTGAAAAGCGGCGAACGCGTTCAGGTGATGTTGAACGCCGGCCTCAGCCCGGAACATGAACAGCTGTTGGGCGGCCGGGTGGACGGCGTGGGATTGTACCGCACTGAAATTCCGTTCATGTTGCAAAGCGGTTTCCCTTCCGAAGAAGAACAGGTCGCGCAGTATCAAGGTATGTTGCAGCTTTACCCCAACAAACCGGTCACGTTGCGCACGCTAGACATCGGCGCCGACAAGCAACTGCCCTACATGCCGATCAGCGAAGAAAATCCCTGCCTGGGCTGGCGCGGCATTCGCATCACTCTGGACCAGCCGGAGATCTTTTTGATACAGGTGCGCGCCATGCTGCGCGCCAATGCCGGCACCGGCAACCTGGGCATTTTGCTGCCGATGGTCACCAGCCTGGAAGAGGTCGATGAGGCCAAGCGCCTGATTGACCGCGCCGGGCGCGAGGTGGAAGAGGTGCTTGGCTACGCGATCCCGAAACCGAAAATCGGCGTGATGTTGGAAGTGCCGTCGATGATTTTCCTGATCCCGCATTTGGCCGGGCGCGTCGACTTCATCTCGGTAGGCACCAACGATTTGACCCAGTACCTGCTGGCGGTGGATCGCAACAACACGCGGGTAGCCTCGCTGTACGACAGTCTGCATCCCGCGATGCTGCAGGTGCTGAAGCTGATCGCCGAACAGGGGAAAGCGGCCGGGCTGCAGCTTAGCCTATGCGGTGAACTGGCCGGCGATCCGATGGGCGCGCTGTTGCTGGTGGGCATGGGCTATCGCAATCTGAGCATGAACGGCCGCAGCGTGGCGCGCATCAAATACCTGCTGCGACATATCGACCTTGCCGACGCGGAAGTGTTGGCGCTCCGGGTGTTGAACACCCAAATGACCACGGAAGTGCGCCATTTGGTGGCGGCGTTTATGGAGCGACGCGGCATGGGCGGGTTGATTCGCGGCGGCAGATAATCGCCGCGCGATGTGATTTTTTTACAGAACTTTTCCCGCGCTGCCGGCCCGGACCGCGCTAAGCCTATGTTATGATGCGCAACCTCAGCGCGACGCATGTTCGTCGTCTTGCAAACCGCAGCGGCCAATGCTGCCGTTTGCAAGGCGCGAGGTAATGTCCGTCGCCGTTTGGCACCTGCCGCCCCCGCATGGGGAAAAATAACAGACATGTTGTGGTGATAGATGAGCAATAGCTATCTGGCGTTTCCTAAATTTGATCCGGTCATTTTCTCCATTGGCCCGGTTTCTTTGCATTGGTACGGCCTGATGTATCTGGTCGGCTTCGTTTTTGCCATGTGGCTGGCGGTGCGCCGCGCCAACAAGCCGGGCAGCGGCTGGACCAAAGACGAAGTGGAAAACCTGCTCTACGCCGGTTTCCTGGGCGTATTCGTCGGCGGCCGCGTGGGCTATGTGCTGTTCTACAACCTGCCGTTGTTCCTGGATAATCCGCTCTATCTGTTCAAGGTCTGGGATGGCGGCATGTCGTTCCACGGCGGTTTGATGGGGGTGATTCTGGTGATGTTCTGGTTCGCTCGTCGCACCAAACGCACCTTCTTCCAGGTTTCCGATTTTATCGCGCCATTGATCCCGTTCGGTTTGGGCGCCGGCCGCCTCGGCAACTTCATCAACGGTGAACTGTGGGGCCGCGTGACTACCGACACCCCTTGGGCGATGCTGTTCCCAAGCTCGCGCAGCGAAGACGTGGCGCTCGCCGCCGCCGATCCTTCTCTGCTGCCGCTGCTGAACCAGTACGGCGTGCTGCCGCGTCACCCGTCCCAGCTGTATGAACTGCTGCTGGAAGGCGTGGTGCTGTTTATCATTCTGAACCTGTTCATCCGCAAGCCGCGGCCGATGGGTGCCGTATCGGGCCTGTTCCTGATCGGTTATGGCGCATTCCGCATCATCGTCGAAGCGTTCCGCCAGCCGGATGCCCAGCTTGGCCTGTTCGACGGCGTGATCAGCATGGGGCAGATCCTGTCCATCCCGATGGTGGTGGCCGGTATTATTATGATGATTTGGGCGTACCGTCGTCGCCCGCAGCAACAACTGTCGTGAGGGACAAATGAAACAGTATCTGGATTTGATGAACAAGGTGCTCGCCGAGGGCACTCCTAAAGCCGACCGTACCGGCACTGGCACGTTGTCGATTTTCGGCCACCAGATGCGTTTCAATTTGCAGGAAGGCTTCCCGTTGGTGACCACCAAGAAATGTCATCTGCGTTCGATCATTCATGAGCTGTTGTGGTTCCTGAACGGCGATACCAACACCGCCTACCTGCGTGACAACAAGGTCACCATTTGGGACGAGTGGGCCGATGAAAACGGCGATCTCGGCCCGGTGTACGGCAAGCAGTGGCGCGCCTGGGGGGCGGCGGATGGTCGTCAGATCGATCAACTGAGCAACGTGCTCCAACAGCTGAAGCAGGATCCGGATTCGCGCCGCATCATCGTTTCCGCCTGGAACGTCGGTGAGCTGGACCAGATGGCGCTGGCGCCGTGCCACGCGTTCTTCCAGTTCTACGTGGCGGACGGCAAGCTCTCTTGCCAGCTGTACCAGCGTTCCTGCGACGTGTTCCTGGGCCTGCCGTTCAACATCGCCAGCTATGCGCTGTTGGTGCACATGATGGCGCAGCAGTGCGATCTGGAAGTGGGTGATTTCGTCTGGACTGGCGGCGATACCCACCTGTACAGCAACCACATGGAACAGACGCGGCTGCAGCTGACGCGTGAACCGCGTCCGTTGCCGAAACTGGTGATCAAACGCAAGCCGGCTTCGCTGTTCGATTACCGTTTCGAAGACTTCGAGATCGAAGGTTACGATCCGCATCCGGCCATCAAGGCGCCGGTCGCGATCTGACCTTAACCGCATCACACCAGGGGCGCAGCGATTGCGCCCCTTTTTTTATCCGCATTGCGCACTGCGCCGCATTTTATTGTCGCCACTTGTCACTACTGAGAAAACATTGCGCAGCTTGCCGCAAGGCTTGCGCATACGGCTTTACCGCTTTGTTACGGCCCTTACACTGGCCGCATGAAAGACAAGACTCTCTCGAACATTGATGACCGCCAGCGTGGCATGACGCTGATTGAACTGTTAGCGGCGATATTGATCGCCGGCATGCTTACCGGCTGGGGCGTCGGGCAATGGCGCTATCATCAGCAAGCGCTGCGGCTGGAACACACGGCCCAACAACTGCTGGCGTTTTTGCTGCGATTGCAGGCGGACGCCAACTGGCGTAACCGCACGACGCTGCTGTGGTTCAAGAGCGGCACGCCTTGGTGTCTGGGCGGTGGCGTGCCGCCGCCGGATTGTGGTTCAGCCGAAGGCCCCGTTTTTTCACCGTTTTATCGCGACGTTGCGCTGAGCGGTTATACCGACAAAGAAATCGGGTTTTACGGTTTGCGCAATACTGCGCAGGCGGGGCATATCCAGCTCAGCAATGAGGCAGGCGGCCTGCGGCTAGTGCTGTCTGCCCGAGGGCGGCTGCGTTTATGCAGCGAAGGGCTCCGGATAAGGGGGATCGCGCCATGCTGACTGTCGAACGCGGTTTTACTCTGCCGGAGGTCATGTTGGCGCTGGTGTTCGGCAGCGTGATCGCGCTTGGCGCGGCAAAAACTTACCCGCTGTTACGCCAGCAGAACGTGGCCGTTGGTCAGCACTTTCGGCTGGAGTCAACGCTGCGACAGCTGGCGTTCGGCATTGAGAAAGATCTGCGCCGCGCCGGTTTTTGCGCCGGGCAGTGCGCAGGCCGTCCGTTGCTGATCGGCCAGGCATCGGGAGAAGCGGCGGGCAGCTGCGTTATCGTCGCTTACGACATCACCCGCAGCGGGCAATGGCCCACCTCGGGCGAGGATGCAGGCTATTTCGGTTATCGGCTGCGCAATGGCGGCTTGGAAGGGCAGCGCGGCGTAAGCCAATGCGATGGCGGCGGCTGGGAGCGGCTGCTCGATCATGACGAAGTGCGCATTGAGCGGTTTCATGTGGCGATAGAGCGGGGCGATCACGGCGCAGCGTTGGCTCGTCTGACGCTGACGGGGCGCTCCACCAGCGATACGCGTATCAGGCGCAGTCTGAGCGGGAGCGTCGAAATGGCGGCGCTGCCATGAAGCGGCGCACCCAGCGAGGCGGTAGCACCCTGGCGGCGGTGATGTTGCTGCTGGCGCTGGGGCTGATGTTGCTCAATGCTCAGCATCGGCAATTGGATAACGCGCTGTTACTGGCCGCCGATCAGCAGCGTTACCTTCAGGCTTACAATCAGGCCGCTTCGGCGCTGAGTTGGGGGATGAGCCAGCGCTGGCCGCGCGCCGAGCTGAGTGCAGCGGCCTGGCTATGCAGGCAGCGCGTGGAATTGACGGCCTGCGCCCGGCTGTCTACCAGAGCGGGGGTGGTGACGGTACGCGGCCTTGGTGAGATGCACGGGGGGGAGCCGCTTTGGCTGTATCAATGGGGCGTGTTTGACGATGCAGAGGCTGCTGGCAAGGTGCAAGCGCAGCCAGGGGGGCGGCTGGATTTTTGCCCCGAGAAAAGGCTGGCTGACTGCGATGGCTAACGCTCGCGCAGGGCGGCTATCCCGCAACGGCTTCAGCCTACCGGAGGTATTGGTGGCAGCCTTGCTGTTCTCGGTGTCGCTGCTTGGCTTGTTACAGTATCATCAGGTGCTGTTGCAGTCGTTTCAGCGCCAGTGGCACTACCGGCAAGCCTGGGCGCTGGCGCACCAGCAGTTGGAAACGTTCGCCGTCACCGGGCGGCTCGATGCCGAACCACCGCTGGATGGCTGGCGACGTGAGGCGGCGCTTGACGATGCGGAGAGTGATTGCCGTCGATTGACGGTCAGGGTTCAAACGCCGCAGCGGCAGTGGGCAACGCTGAGCCGTTGGTATTGCACCCGTTTTTGAGCCGGTATGTTTTTTGTTTTAAAGGAGCGTTCATGTTCACGGTTTATCATTCCAATCAGCTGGATTTATTGAAGACGCTGACCAGCGCGCTGATAGCCAGAGATCCGTTGGCCGATCCTTTTCAACAGGAAGTGGTACTGGTGCAGAGCCCCGGGATGGCGCAATGGCTGCAGATGCAGCTGGCGGAACAATTCGGCATCGCCGCCAATGTCGCGTTTCCGCTGCCAGCGACCTTTATTTGGGACATGTTCACCCGGGTGCTGCCGGATATCCCGAAAGAGAGCGCCTTCAGCAAGGACGCCATGACCTGGAAGCTGATGTGGTTGCTGCCAGAGATGCTGACCCAACCGGCGTTTGCGCCGCTGCAGCACTATCTGACCGATGACGGCGACAAGCGCAAAATTCATCAGCTGGCCGGCCGGGTCGCCGACCTGTTCGACCAATATTTGGTTTATCGCCCGCAGTGGCTGGAGAGTTGGCAGCGCGGTGAGCGCATCGACGGTCTGGCGGAGGCTCAGCAATGGCAGGCGCCGCTCTGGGCGCGGTTGGTAGAGTACACGCGCGAACTGGGGCAGCCGGAATGGCACCGCGCTAATCTGTACAGCCGCTTTATCCACGCGCTGGAGCAGGCAAAAACGTGCCCGCCCGGTTTGCCGCCGCGGGTGTTTATCTGCGGCATCTCGGCGTTGCCGCCGATCTATTTGGAGGCGCTGCAGGCGCTGGGGCGGCATATCGATATCCACCTGATGTTCACCAACCCCTGTCGTTATTACTGGGGCGACATTCAGGATTACGCTTTCCTGGCCCGCTTGCAGAGCCGCAAGCGTCGTCATTACCATCAGGCGCGTGAGCAAGGGCTGTTTCGCGAGCCGGCCGACGCGGCGCGCCTGTTTGACGCCGAAGGTCAGCAGCAGCTCAGCAACCCGCTGCTGGCCTCCTGGGGCAAGCTGGGGCGCGATCACCTCTATCTGCTGTCGCAGATGGAAGGGGCGCAAGAGGTAGACGCCTTTGTCGATATCCCGGCGGATACCATGCTGCACGCCGTTCAGCGCGACATGCTGGAGTTGGAAGATCATGCGGTGATCGGTATTACCGCGGAAACGCTGGAAAGCAGCGTCAGCAAACGCCCGCTTGATGAGAATGACCGCTCCCTCAACCTGCACGCCTGCCACAGCCCACAGCGGGAAGTGGAGGTGCTGCACGATCAACTGCTGACCATGCTGGCGCAGGATCCGTCGTTGACACCGCGCGACATCATCGTGATGGTAGCGGATATCGACAGCTACACGCCTTATATTCAGGCTGTGTTCGGCAACGCCCCCGCCGAGCGCTACCTGCCGTTCGCCATTTCTGACCGTAAAGCGCGGCAGGCGCATCCGGCGCTGCAGGCGTTCATTTCACTGCTCGATTTGCCGCAAAGCCGCTTTACCTCGGAACAGGTGCTGGCGCTGCTGGAGGTGCCTGCCCTGGCTACCCGTTTCGCCATCGGCGAAGAGGGGCTGCGCCTGCTGCGTCACTGGGTTGGTGAATCCGGCGTTCGCTGGGGCCTGGACGACGATAACGTGCGCGAACTGGATCTGCCCGCCACTGGCCAGCATACCTGGCGCTTCGGCATTACGCGCATGCTGCTTGGCTACGCGATGGACAGCAATGCCGGCGATTGGCAGGGCATTTTACCTTACGACGAATCGAGCGGGTTGGCCGCCGAGTTGGCGGGGCAGTTGGCAGACCTGCTGGCGCAGCTCAGCCACTGGCGGCAAGTCTTGAGCGAAGCGCGCCCGCTCGAGGCGTGGCTGCCGTTGTGCCGGCAACTGCTGGATGCCTTCTTCGCCGCGGATAGTGACACTGAAGTCGTGCTGGCGCTGATCGAACAGCAGTGGCAGCAGGCCATCAATTTTGGCCTGGCGGCGCGCTATCCCGACGAGGTGCCGTTGACCATTCTGCGTGACGATCTGGCGGCGCGCCTCGATCAGGAACGCATCAGTCAGCGCTTCCTCGCCGGGCAAATCAACTTCTGTACGCTGATGCCGATGCGTTCCATTCCGTTCAAGGTGGTGTGCCTGCTGGGCATGAACGACGGCGTGTATCCGCGCACGCTGCCGCCGCTGGGGTTCGATCTGATGGCGCAGCAGGTCAAACGTGGCGACCGTAGCCGTCGCGATGACGACCGCTATCTGTTCCTGGAAGCGATTTTGTCCGCTCAGCAGCGGCTGTATATCAGCTTCATCGGCCGTTCCATTCAGGACAACAGCCCGCGCTATCCTTCGGTGCTGGTCACCGAGCTGCTGGAGTACCTGGAGCAAAGCTATTGTCTGCCGGGAGACGAGGAACTTAGTGCAGACGACAGCGCCCGCCGAGTGGGCGAGCACTTGCTGAAGTGGCATGCGCGCATGCCGTTCGCCGCCGAGAATTTCTTGCCGGGCTCGGAGGCGCAAAGCTATGCCGCCGAGTGGCTGCCCGCCGCCGATGGTCGCGGTGCGGCGCATCCGGCGTTCAACCAGCCGCTGCCCGCCGAAGCGCTGCAGCAAATAGCGTTGGATGAGCTGCTGCGGTTTTATCGCCATCCGATTCGTGCCTTCTTCCAGCTGCGCTTGGGCGTCAGTTTTATCCTGGAAGAGACCGAGTTGCCGGACGAAGAACCCTTCACGCTGGATAACCTCAGCCGTTACCAGTTCAACAGTCAACTGCTGAATACGCTTATCGACGGCGACGATCCCGAGCGGCTATTCCAGCGGGTGCGCGCCGCCGGTGGGTTGCCCTATGGCGCCTTCGGCGAAATTTATTGGCAAAAGCAGCAGGAAGAAATGAGCGAACTGGCCGAGCAGGTGCGCGCGGAACGGGCGCAGAGCCATAGCCTGGAGCTGGATATCGATATCGCCGGCGTGCGCCTCAGTGGCTGGCTGCACCAGGTGCAGGATGACGGCCTGTTGCGCTGGCGGCCCGCTACGCTGTCGGCGGTGGACGGCATATTGTTGTGGCTGGAGCACCTGGTGTATTGCTGTGCCGGCGGCACCGGCGAGAGCCGCATGTATGGCCGCAAGAACTCCGCCTGGCGCTTTGCCGCGCTGGCGCCAGAAGAGGCGCAGGCACAGTTGGCGGAGCTGCTGGCGGGCTATCAACGCGGTCTGTGTGAGCCGCTGCTGTTGCTGAACAAGAGCGGCTGGGCGTGGCTGAGCCAGTGCTATCTGCCGGAAACGCAGCAAATCGACTGGGAGGAAGACGCGCAAATTAAGGCCCGCGCCAAATTGCTGCAGGCCTGGCAGGGCGATCAGCGCATTCCCGGAGAAGGGGAAGATCCCTACGTGCAGCGAGTATTCCGCCAATTGGATAATGAATACTTGGCGCAAATTCTGGCCGAAACAGAGCGTTATCTGCTGCCGGTGGCGCGGCATAACCTGGGGTAACAATCCCCCGGTGGTGCTGTGCAGCGGGAGGTGGTAAAAATAACGAAGGTTATATTCAACCATTGGGGTAATTCCCGGTCTGACATAACGTACAGGCATATACCCGCCGTGTTCGGACCGCCACATTGGCGAAGAACCCGGCGAGTACCGATTTGGTTATGTGGTTTTGATGCACGTCGCCAACGTCAGGGAGTGGGCGTAGCGACGTCAGAATAGGGGTTTATTTTGGATATGCGCAGACAGTTGGCCCGTATCGCCGGGCTGGTATTATTGGCTATGTGTTGGGCACCGTTGAGTTGGGCCGCGCAAGGATGGCAACCGCTGGCGGAGAAGATCAACAAGAGCGAACACGATCCGCGTCAGTACGAGGCGATCAAGTTGGCTAACGGCATGACGGTGTTGCTGGTGTCCGATGCCCAGGCGCCGAAATCGCTGGCGGCGCTGGCATTGCCGGTCGGGTCGCTCGAAGATCCGAACAGCCAACTGGGCTTGGCGCACTATCTGGAACATATGGTGCTGATGGGCTCCAAACGCTATCCAGAGCCGGAAAACCTGTCCGAATTCCTGAAAAAGCACGGCGGCAGCCATAACGCCAGCACGGCCTCTTATCGCACCGCCTTCTATCTGGAAGTGGAGAATGACGCGTTGGAGCCGGCGGTCGATCGCATGGCCGACGCCATTGCCGAGCCGCTGCTGGATCCGGGCAATGCCGATCGTGAGCGCAACGCGGTGAACGCCGAATTGACGATGGCGCGCTCGCGCGACGGCATGCGCATGGCGCAGGTCGGCGCGGAAACCCTTAACCCGGCGCACCCGAGCGCGCGCTTCTCCGGCGGCAATCTCGATACGCTGAAAGACAAGCCGGACAGCAAGTTGCATGATGAACTGACCGGCTTCTATAAACGCTACTACTCCGCCAACCTGATGATGGGCGTTTTGTACGGTAATCAGCCGCTGCCGCAGTTGGCGGATATTGCGGCGGAAACCTTTGGCCGCGTGCCGAATCACGACGCCAGCGTGCCGCCGATCACCGTGCCGGCCGTGACGCCGGAACAGCAGGGTATCATCATTCACTATGTGCCGGCACAGCCGCGCAAGCAGCTGAAGGTCGAGTTCCGCATCGATAACAACAGCGCCGCGTTTCGCAGCAAAACCGATACCTACATCAGCTACCTGATCGGCAACCGCAGCAAAAACACCCTGTCTGACTGGTTGCAGAAGCAGGGGCTGGCGGACGCCATCAATGCCGGCGCGGATCCGATGGTCGATCGCAACGGCGGCGTCTTCGCCATCAGCGTTTCACTGACCGACAAAGGTCTGGCCAAACGCGACGAGGTCGTCGCCGCCATTTTCAACTACCTGAAAATGCTGCGCAGCGAAGGCATCAAGCAGAGTTATTTCGACGAAATTTCGCACGTTCTGAATCTGGACTTCCGTTATCCGTCGATCACGCGCGATATGGACTACATCGAATGGCTGGTGGACACCATGCTGCGTGTGCCGGTTGAGCATGCGCTGGACGCACCCTACCTGGCCGATCGTTATGATCCCAAGGCGATCGCTGAACGTCTGGATGCCATGACGCCGCAAAATGCGCGCATCTGGTTCGTCAGCCCCGATGAGCCGCACAACAAGACGGCCTATTTCGTCAACGCGCCTTACCAGGTCGACAAAATCACGCCGCAGCACTTTACGCAGTGGCAGCAGCTGGGCAGCGGCATTGCCCTGTCGTTGCCGGCGCTCAATCCGTACATTCCGGATGACTTCACCCTGACCAAACCGTCGCACGAGTTCAAAAAGCCAGAAATGGTGGTGGATAAACCCGGCCTGCGCGTGCTGTATATGCCGAGCCGTTATTTCGCCGACGAGCCGAAGGCCGACGTCACCGTCGCTTTCCGCAACGCCAAGACCATGGATTCCGCGCGCAACCAGGTGCTGTTCTCGCTGACGGATTATCTGGCCGGCCTCGCACTGGATCAGCTGAGCTATCAGGCATCGGTCGGTGGGCTGAGCTTCTCGACGTCGCCGAACAACGGCCTGATGTTTAACGCCAACGGTTTTACCCAGCGCCTGCCGCAGTTGCTGACGGCGCTGATCGAGGGCTATTCCAGCTTCACGCCGACGGAAGATCAGCTGGCGCAGGCCAAGTCCTGGTACCTGGAGCAGTTGGACGCCGCCGAGAAGGGCAAGGCGTTTGAACTGGCCATTCAGCCGGTGCAGATGGTTTCCCGCGTGCCGTATTCCGAACGTAGCGAGCGCCGCGAAGTGCTGAAGACGCTGACGCTGAAAGACGTGCTGGCCTATCGCGACAGCCTGCTGGCCGAGGCCACGCCGGAGCTGTTGGTGGTGGGCAACATGAGCAAGCAGCAGGTCGACACGTTGGCGTCGACGTTGAAACATCGTCTGGGCTGTACCGGCATCGAATGGTGGCACGGCGAAGACGTGGTGGTGGACAAGAATCAGCTAGCCAACCTGCAACAGGTGGGCAGCAGCACCGACTCGGCGCTGGCGGCGGTCTATGTGCCGACCGGCTACGACGAAGTGACCGGCATGGCCTACAGCTCGCTGCTGGGGCAGATCATTCAGCCGTGGTTCTACAGCCAGCTGCGCACTCAGGAGCAATTGGGGTATGCGGTCTTCGCCTTCCCGATGTCGGTGGGCCGCCAGTGGGGCGTGGGCTTCCTGCTGCAGAGCAACAGCAAACAGCCGGCCTACCTGTACCAGCGCTATCAGGATTTCTACCCGAAAACCGAGAAGCGCTTGCGCGACATGAGCGAGGCCGATTTTGAGCAGTACAAACAGGCGCTCATTAATGAGCTGAAGCAGCGGCCGCAAACCCTCAGCGAAGAAGCCAGCCGGTTCGCCAACGATTTCGATCGCGGCAATTTCGCCTTCGATACCCGTCAGAAGCTGATTGCGCAGGTGCAACAGCTGACGCCGGCCAAGCTGGCGGATTATTTCCACCAGGCGGTGATCCAACCGCAGGGGCTGGCGGTGCTGTCGCAGGTGAGCGGCAGCGGGCAAGACAAGGCGGATTACGCGGCGCCTAAGGATTGGGTTACCTATCCGAACGCGTCTGCATTGCAGCAGATCCTGCCGCGCAAAGTGGCGACGCCATGACGGAAGTTGCCCCGCAAAGGCTGGAGCCGCTGACGTTACCGTTGTTCGGCGAACGCCTGATCGAGGCGTCGGCGGGCACCGGCAAAACCTTTACCATCGGCGCGCTGTACCTGCGTTTGCTGCTGGGGTTGGGCGGTGAAGCAGCGTTTCCCCGGCCGCTGACGGTCGAAGAAATCCTGGTGGTGACCTTTACCGAGGCCGCCACCGAGGAGCTGCGCGGGCGCATCCGCGACAATATCCACGGGCTGCGCATCGCCTGCGTGCGCGGTATCAGCGCCAACCCGCTGTTTTCGGCGCTGATGGAAGAAATTGACGATTTGACCGACGCCGCCTCGCAGCTGCTGGCGGCGGAGCGGCAGATGGACGAAGCGGCGATTTACACCATCCACGGCTTTTGCCAACGAATGTTGACGCACAACGCCTTTGAGTCCGGCATGCTGTTTGAACAAACGCTGGTGCAGGATGAACTGCCGCTGCGGCGGCAGGCCTGCGCCGATTTCTGGCGTCGCCACTGCTATCCGTTGCCACTGGGCGTGGCGCGTGCGGTCAGCCAGGAGTGGAGCGGCCCGGAAGCGTTGCTGGCCGACCTTTCCGGTTATCTGCACGGTGAAGCGCCGGCGCTGCGTCGGCCGCCGAAGGACGAAGAAACCGTCCTGATGCGCCACGAGCAGATCGTCGGGCGCATCGACGCCATCAAGGCGCAATGGCGGGCGGCGGCGGGCGATCTGGAGGCGTTAATCGCCCAGTCCGGTGTCGATAAGCGCAGCTACAGCAGCAAACACCTGCCGAACTGGCTGAACAAGGTCGGCGAATGGAGCGGGCAGGAGACTCAGGACTACCAGCTGCCGAAGGAACTGGATAAATTTCGCCAGTCGGTGCTGCTGGAGAAGACCAAGAAAGGCGAGCCGCCGCGGCATGCGCTGTTCACGGCGATCGACGAGCTGTTTGATGAACCCTTGACGCTGCGCGACCTGATCATGGCGCGCGCGCTCAGCGAGATCCGCACTTCCATTCAGCAAGAAAAGCGCCAGCGCGCCGAGCTGGGGTTTGACGACCTGCTCAGCCGGCTGGACGGCGCCTTGCAAAGCGGTGGCGGCGAACAGCTGGCACAGGCGATCCGCCAGCGTTACCCGGTGGCGATGATCGATGAATTCCAGGATACCGATCCGCAGCAATACCGCATTTTCCAAAAACTTTACGTCGGCCGGCCCGATTGCGGCCTGCTGCTGATCGGCGATCCCAAGCAGGCGATTTACGCCTTTCGCGGTGCCGACATCTTTACCTACATGCGGGCGCGCTCAGAGGTGAGCGCCCACTATACGCTGGAGACCAACTGGCGCTCGTCGCCGTCGATGGTCGCCAGCGTTAATCACCTGTTTTCTCAGGTAGAAAAGCCTTTCCTGTTCGGCCAAATCCCCTTTATCGAGGTCAGCGCGGCGGAAAAGAACCAAGGGCTGGCGTTTGAATTGCACGGCAAGCCGCAACCGGCGATGCAGTTCTGGCTGCAGCAGGGGGAAGGCGCCGGTGTAAGTGATTACCAACAGCTGATGGCGCGCCTGTGCGCCACGCAAATTCGCGACTGGCTCAGCGCTGGGCAGCAGGGCCAGGCGTGGCTGCAGGGCGGCAAGATGCCAAGGCCGGTACAAGCCTCCGATATCACGGTGCTGGTGCGCAGCCGCAATGAGGCGGCGTTGGTGCGCGATGCGCTGAGTGCGCTTTCTATTCCTTCGGTGTATCTGTCCAACCGCGATAGCGTGTTCGACACCCCGGAGGCCAAAGACCTGCTGTGGTTGTTGCAGGCGGTGTTGGCGCCGGAACAAGAGCGCACGCTGCGCAGCGCCATGGCCACCGGGCTGATGGGGCTGGACGCGCCGACGTTGGACGGCCTGAGCCGCGATGAGCGCGCCTGGGACTCGCTGGTTAATGAATTCGACAGTTACCGTACGCTCTGGCTGCGCCGCGGCGTGTTGCCGATGCTGAGCGAGGTGATGAAAGCGCGCCAGCTGGCGGAGAACCTGCTGGCCAGCGCCGGCGGCGAGCGTCGCTTGACCGACGTGCTGCATCTGGGGGAGCTGTTGCAAGAGGCGGCGGCGCAGCTCGACAGCGAGCATGCGCTGGTGCGCTGGCTGGCGCAACAGATCGCCCAGCCTAATCGTCAGTCCGATAATCAGCAGTTGCGGCTGGAGAGCGACCGGCATCTGGTGCAGGTGATCACGATTCACAAGTCTAAGGGGTTGGAGTTCGATCTGGTGTGGCTGCCGTTCGTCGGCAACTTCCGCCAGCAGCAACAGGCGCTGTATCACGATCGCCACAGTTTCCAGGCGTTGCTGGATCTCGACGCCAATGAAGAGAGCCAGGCCTGGGCGGAGGAGGAGCGATTAGCGGAAGACCTGCGTCTGCTGTATGTGGCGCTGACCCGCTCGGTGTACCACTGCAGCATCGGCATCGCACCGTTGTTCCAGGGCTCGCGCAAGAAACAGGGCGATACCGATCTGCACCGCAGCGCATTGGGTTATCTGGTGCAGGGCGGGCAAGCCGGTGACGCCGTGTATCTGCAGGAGCGGCTGCAGCAATTAGCGGGCGGCGGTATCGCGCTGTCGCTGGTTGAACCGCCGGATGAAGAACCCTGGCACCCCCAGGCTTCGCTAACCGAGGCGTTGGAGGCGAAAAGCTTTACCCGGCGGATCCAGGATTTTTGGCGGGTGACCAGCTATACCGGTTTGCAACAGCACGGCGCGAGCCTGATGCAGGATCTGCTGCCGCGTCTGGATGTCGACGCGGCCGGTGAGCGCGGGGAAGAAAGTGAGCCAGCGCTTACACCGCATACCTTCCCGCGCGGCGCAACGCCCGGCACCTTCCTGCACAGCCTGTTTGAAACGCTGGACTTCACCCAGCCGCTCGACGAACAGTGGCTGCTGGAACAGCTACAGCAGCAAGGGTTCGCCGAACACTGGCAACCGATTCTGCTGGCGTGGATGCAGGTGCTGCTCAATACGCCGCTCGATGACAGCGGCGTGACGCTGGCGGCGCTGACGCCGCAGCATAAGCAGGCAGAGCTGCAGTTCTATTTACCGATTAATCGGCTGTTGCAGGCGAAGGCGCTCGATTCCCTGGTGAAGCGTTACGATCCGCTTTCCGCCCGCTGTCCGGCGCTGGATTTTCACCAGGTGCAGGGCATGCTGAAAGGCTTTATCGACCTGGTGTTCTGCTGGCAGGGCAAATACTACCTGCTGGACTACAAGTCCAACTGGCTAGGAGAGGACAGCAGCGCCTATACCCGGCCGGCGATGGAGCAGGCGATGGCGGAGCATCGTTACGATCTGCAATACCAGCTGTACACGCTGGCGTTGCATCGTTATCTGCGCCATCGGTTGCCGGATTATGATTACCGACGCCATTTTGGCGGGGTGATTTATCTGTTCCTGCGCGGCGTGGATGCGGCGCACCCGGGCAATGGCATTTTCACCTGTCTCCCCGAGTTTGAGTTGGTGGAGGGGATGGATCGCTTGTTCAGCGGCGAGGCTGCGGCGGCGGAGGAAGGATCATGATCGCACTGCTGGAGCAGGCGGTGGCGCTTGGCGCGCTGCGCCCGCTAGACGTGCAGTTCGCCCGCGTGGTGGCGAACGAAGACGAGCCTGATATTTTGCTGGCCGCTGCCTGCCTGAGCGCAGAGGCGGGGGCGGGTCATGTCTGCCTGATGCTGGAGCAACTGCAGGCGGACACGCTGTTTGAAGGGCGCCAACCAGCGCTGGCGTTGGCGGTGTGGGAGGCGGTCGGACGACCGGATAGCGCGCGTTGGCAGCAGCGTTTGGCGGCCAGTGCGGCGGTCGGGGATGGCAGCGGCGCAACGCCGCTGGTACTGCGCGGGCCGCGTTTATACCTGCAGCGCATGTGGCAAAACGAAGGTGAAGTGGCGGCGTTTATCGGCGGCGAAGGTGAATCGCTGGCGGTGCCGGAGGAGGCGTTGCGCGCCATTCTCGACCGCTTGTTCGGCACGGCGAGCGACGAACCCGACTGGCAGAAGATCGCCGCCGCGGTGGCGGCTACGCGGCGTATCGCGGTGATTTCCGGCGGGCCGGGCACCGGTAAAACCACCACCGTCGCCAAGCTGCTGGCGGCGCTGGTGCAACTGGATGAAAGCGCGCGCTTGCGAATTCAGCTGGCGGCGCCGACCGGCAAGGCGGCGGCGCGCCTGACGGAGTCACTTGGCAGCGCCAGCCGTCAACTGGCATTGACCCCGGCGCAGCAGGCGTTGTTCCCGACGGAGGCGGCGACGTTGCACCGTCTGTTGGGGGCGCAACCGAACAGTCAGCGCATGCGCTATCACCGCGGCAACCGGCTGCATTTGGATGTGCTGGTGGTGGATGAGGCCTCGATGGTCGATCTGCCGATGATGGCGCGCCTGATTGCCGCGTTGCCCGATCGGGCCCGGGTTATTTTCCTTGGCGACCGCGATCAGCTGGCTTCGGTAGAGGCCGGCGCGGTGCTGGGGGATATTTGCCGTTTTGCCGAGCAGGGATACAGCGATGCGCGTGCCGCAGAGCTGAGCCGCCTGACCGGCTGTTCGATCGAAGGGCGGCAGGCCGACGCGGAAGCGGCGGTGCGCGATAGCCTGTGTCTGCTGCGCAAGAGCTATCGCTTCGATGCCCGTTCCGGCATCGGCCAGCTGGCGTTGGCGGTCAACGCCGGCGCGGGGGATCGCGCACTGGCGGCACTAAACGGCAGTTTCGGCGATGTCGCGGGCTATGCGCTGGCGACGAGCGAAGAGTATCAGGCGCTGTTGGATGCCTGCGTGGCGGGCTACCGCGACTATCTGCGGCTGACCGCCGAAGGCGCGGACGCGGCGACGGTGCTGGCGGCTTTTGGCCGTTTCCAGGTGCTGTGCGCGCTGCGTGAAGGGCCGTTCGGCGTCGCCGGCCTGAACGAGCGCATTGAGCTCGGGCTGCAGCGTGCGGGCCTGATCGACCGCAAACCGGGCGTGCTCGGCCGCTGGTACCGGGGGCGGCCGGTGATGATCGGCCGCAACGACAGCGCACTGGGGCTGTTCAATGGGGATATCGGCATTACATTGCCGGATGAGCACGGCGATCTGCGCGTGCATTTCCAACTGCCCGACGGCAGCATCAAGTCGGTACAGCCAAGCCGTTTGCCGGCGCATGAAACCGCTTATGCCATGACGGTGCACAAATCACAGGGATCGGAGTTTGACCATACGGTTCTGGTGTTGCCGAACCATTTCCTGCCGGTGCTGACGCGTGAGCTGGTCTATACCGCGATCACTCGTGCGCGTAAGCAGCTCTCACTGTACGCTACGGAGACGGTACTGCTGCGGGCTATTCGCACGCCGACCCAGCGCCGCAGCGGATTGGCTGAACGGTTGCAGGCAACAGAATAAGCGATGAACGGGCGCGGCAACGGCCGCGCCCACTGTGATTACAAATCCGCCAGCAGAATTTTGGAGCGGCGCTGGTAGTTGTACAACGCCTGTTTCTGCATCGGCAGCACGTCGACCTCCGCCGGGGTAAAGCCACGTTCCTGGAACCAGTGGATGCTACGAGTGGTCAGCACGAACAGCTTCTTCAGCCCCATCTGCCGCGCCTGATTTTCCACCCGCTGCAGCAGCATCTCGCCGCGCGAAGAGCTGCGGTAATCGGGATGTACCGCGACACAGGCCATCTCACCGATTTTTTCCTCCAGGAACGGGTACAGCGCCGCACAGGCGATGGTCAGGTTGTCGCGTTCGATAATGGTGAACTTGTCGATCTCCATCTCCAGCTGTTCACGCGAACGGCGCACCAGAATACCCTGTTGTTCGAGCGGCCGGATCAGTTCCAGGATGCCGCCGATGTCGTTGATCGTCGCCCGGCGCACCTGCTCGGCGCTTTCCATCACGATTTGGGTGCCGATGCCGTCGCGCGAGAACAGCTCTTGCACCAGCGCGCCATCCTCCTGATAGCTGATCAAGTGGCTGCGGCGCACGCCGCTGCGGCAGCCTTTCACCGCGCCGCGCAGGAAGCGCACGGTGCCGGAATGGTAATCGCCGCCTTCCTCCAGTTCTTCAAGGCGCTTTTGCGCGTCGTTGGGGAACAGTTCGGAAAGGATATTGCCTTCTGCATCGGTCACGCCCTGTGAGGAGCAGAAACCGATCATTTTTTCCGCTTTCAGTTTGATCGCCAACTGGGTGGCCACTTCTTCCGAAGTCAGGTTGAAACTCTCGCCGGTGACTGAGACCGCGACCGGACCGATCAGCACGATGGCGTTGCTGTCGAGTTGGCGATGGATCGCTTCTTCATCGATGCGGCGAATGCGGCCGCTGTGGCAATAGTCGATGCCGTCATCGATACCCAGCGGCTGAGCGATGATGAAATTGCCGCTGACCACGTTAATGTGCGCGCCCTGCAGCGGCGTGTTGTTGAGGCTCATCGACAGGCGGGCGGTGATGTCCAGCTGCAACAAACCGGCGGCCTGCTTGACCAGTTCGAGCGTATGGGCGTCGGTTACGCGCGTGTGCTTGTGGTAGATCGGCTCAGAGTTATGCTGCGCCAGGTTGGCGTCGATCTGCGGCCGTGCGCCGTAAACCACTACCAGGCGGATGCCCAGACTATGCAACAGCCCGATATCGTTGACGATGTTGGAGAAATTCTCGTGTTCGATGGCTTCCCCGCCGAGCATGATGACAAACGTCTTGCCACGGTGGGCATTGATATAAGGGACTGAGTGACGGAATCCTTGCACCAGCTCTGTACTACGTTCCTTCACGGGCAAACCTCTTGTGAATATTTATACGATATTTTTGTATTTTTATTCTTTTATGGCGCTAATGGCAAGTGGGAAATCGCCATGAAGAGCGAGCTAAGGGCGCTAAATCGTTAATAAATTGAAAAACCATAAAAAGATTTTCTGATGACAGGGCTGGCATGATTGGTTAAAGTTTTTCGGCACCCCCATTTTATTGGTGTTTTTTTCATCTGTTGTAAACAGTTATTACTGCCGGAGCCGCATGCCAAACGCTAATCACAATCTGGGCCGCCGTCGTTTATTACAGGGCGTTGCCGCCAGCTGGTTGCTGAGTGTGAGTCGCACGGGCTTCGCCGCGTCATCGCACGTGATTGCCGTGCGCGTCTGGCCGTCCTCCACTTATACCCGCGTCACGCTGGAATCCAACGTCGAACTGAAATACAAGCAGTTTGCCCTGACCAATCCCGATCGCGTGGTGGTGGATATCGAAGGCGTCCACCTCAACAGCGTGCTGAAAGGTATTGCCGGGCAGGTGCGCGCCGACGATCCGTATCTCAAGCAGGCGCGCGTCGGCCAGTTTGATCAGAATACCGTGCGGCTGGTGCTGGAGCTCAAGCAGAGCGTCAGCCCGCATATTTTCACGCTGGCGCCGGTACCGGAGTATCGCAACCGTTTGGTGATGGATCTCTACCCGACCAAGGGCGGCAGCGGCGGTGAGGAGTATGATCCGCTACTGGCGTTACTGGAAGATTACAACAAGGGCGATCTGGAGCGCACGCTGCCGCCGGAAGCGCCGCAGGCCGGCAAGGCGGGGCGCGATCGGCCGATCGTCATCATGCTGGATCCTGGCCACGGCGGCGAAGATCCCGGCGCTATCGGCAAGTACAAGACGCGCGAGAAAGATATCGTGCTGCAGATTGCCCGCAAGCTGAGCGCCATGATCAAGCGCGAGCCGAACATGAAAGTGTTCATGACGCGCAACGAAGATGTGTTTATCCCGCTCAAGGTGCGTGTCGCCAAGGCGCGCAAGCAGCGCGCCGATCTGTTCGTTTCGATTCACGCTGACGCCTTTACCAGCCGCGCCGCGCGCGGTTCATCGGTGTTCGCGTTGTCCACCAAGGGCGCCACCAGCTCGGCGGCCAAGTTCCTGGCGCAGACGCAGAACGCGTCGGACCAAATCGGCGGCGTCAGCAAGAGCGGCGACCGCTATCTCGACCATACCATGTTCGATCTGATCCAGACCGCGACCATCAACGACAGCCTGAAGTTCGGCAAGGAAGTGTTGAATCGGATGGGGAAAATCAACCGGTTGCACAAGAATCGCGTCGATCAGGCCGGTTTTGCGGTGTTGAAGGCGCCGGATATCCCGTCGATCCTGGTAGAGACGGCATTTATCAGCAACATCGAAGAGGAGCGCAAGCTGCGCACCAGCCATTTCCAGCAGCAGGTGGCGGAGTCGATTCTGGCGGGGATCAAGGCTTATTTCGCCAACGGCGGCGCGCTGGCGAGCCGATAAAAGCAGGGCCGGGCGCGAGTCCGGCTATTTTTGCGGATTGCAGATACAAAAAAACACCCGGAAGGGTGCTTATCTGTTGTCATCAAGAGTTGGTTGCGGAGGCCGGATTTGAACCGACGACCTTCGGGTTATGAGCCCGACGAGCTACCAGGCTGCTCCACCCCGCGTCCGTCTTGATGCTGTATTACTACGAAACCACCGTTCATGTTATGCCGCTGGTACGACATTCGGTTGGTTGCGGGGGCCGGATTTGAACCGACGACCTTCGGGTTATGAGCCCGACGAGCTACCAGGCTGCTCCACCCCGCGTCCGTATAATACTTTGTTATCGAAGCCAAACGCAAATACCGCCAATGCGGCATCGGTTGGTTGCGGGGGCCGGATTTGAACCGACGACCTTCGGGTTATGAGCCCGACGAGCTACCAGGCTGCTCCACCCCGCGTCCGATGGATGCGCACTATACTCTCCGTGCGTTTTGTTGCAAACCCTTTTTGCATTTTATTGGCCTAAACCCGTTTTTCTGCTGGATTTGCCCGCAATTTGCCTTCTTTTTCATCACCATCCTCCGTGCGGCTTTTTTTATTTGCAGCGATTCCTTTATCAATGAGCGTTTGTTATCGTTCAGCCGGTAGATCATATCAGTTTGAGAGTGTGCGCGATGAAAGGACGTTGGGGCAAATACCTGCTGGGCGGGTTGTTGGTGGCGGTGTTGGCGGGCTGTTCGTCCAAGCCGACCGATCGGGGTCAGCAATATAAAGACGGCCGTCTGGATCAATCGCTGGAGCTGGTCAATCAGCCCAACGCCAAAGGTTCACCGGTCAACGCCAAGGATTATTCGGATCAGCTGATGGAGATCAAGTACGCGTCACCTTCGCTGTTTAACCGCAACAACAGCACCTATCAGGCGGTGCAAAGCTGGATGGCGTCCGGCGCTGACACGCGCATGCTGAGCCAGTACGGCCTCAGCGCTTACCAGATGGAAGGTGTCGACAATTACGGCAACGTGCAGTTTACCGGCTACTATACGCCGGTGGTGCAGGCGCGCTATACCCAACAGGGCGAGTTCCGCTATCCGCTGTACCGCATGCCGCCGAAGGGCAGAGGCCGCTTGCCGGATCGCGCGGGCATCTATTCCGGCGCGCTTGACGATCGCTATATCATCGCTTACACCAACTCGCTGATGGACAACTTCATGATGGAAGTCCAGGGCAGTGGCTATGTCGACTACGGCAACGGCCAGCCGCTGGTGTTCTTCGGCTACGGCGGTAAGAACGGCCACGCCTATCGCAGCATCGGCAAGGTGCTGATCGATCGCGGTGAAGTGGCCAAGGCGGACATGTCGATGCAGGCGATCCGTCAGTGGGCGGATACCCACAGCGCCGCAGAGGTGCGTGAGCTGCTGGAGCAGAACCCGTCGTTCGTGTTCTTCCGTCCGGAAGCTTTTGCGCCGGTGAAGGGCGCCAGTGCGGTGCCGCTGATCGCCAAAGCCTCGGTGGCCTCCGACCGTTCGCTGATCCCGGCGGGCACTACGTTGCTGGCCGAAGTGCCGCTGCTGGACAACAAGGGTAAATTCACGGGAAAATACGAGATGCGTCTGATGGTCGCACTCGACGTGGGCGGGGCCATCAAGGGCCAGCATTTTGACATGTATCAGGGCATCGGGCCGGATGCCGGCCACTCGGCGGGATACTACAACCACTATGGCCGCGTCTGGGTGCTGAAGAACAACGGTGGCGGTCAGTTGTTCAGCGCCAATCAGTCAAACGGCAGCGGTTCGTTGTTGGCCACTCGGTAAACGCATACGACGTGAAAAGATTGACCCGCAAGGGCCGGATTTTCCGGCCCTTATCATTTGCATTACGAAGGTAATTAAAGCGTTATGAGCACAGCTTATTCGGAAGCCTATCTGCAGCGTTTCGGCGGCACGGCGCGATTGTACGGCCAGCAGGCGCTGGCGGTGTTCGCGCAGGCGCACGTCTGCGTGATCGGCATCGGCGGCGTGGGTTCCTGGGCGGCTGAGGCGCTGGCGCGCACCGGCATCGGCGCCATCACTCTGATCGACATGGATGATGTCTGCGTTACCAATACCAACCGCCAGATCCACGCGTTGCGCCAGCATGTCGGGCAATCGAAAACCGAGGTGATGGCGGAGCGTATCCTGGCGATCAACCCGGAATGCCGGGTGACCTGCATCGACGATTTCATCACCCCGGACAACGTCGCCGAGCTGCTGGACCATAACTTCAGCTACGTCATCGACGCGATCGACAGCGTGCGGCCGAAGGCGGCGTTGCTGTCATACTGCCGCCGCTTCAAGATCCCGGTGGTGACCACCGGCGGCGCCGGCGGTCAGGTCGACCCGACCAAAATCGAAGTGGCCGATCTGGCCAAAACCATCCAGGATCCGCTGGCCGCCAAGCTGCGCGAGCGGTTGAAGCACGATTTCAACGTGGTGAAAAACGGTAAGGGTAAGCTGGGCATCGACTGCGTCTTCTCCAGCGAACCGCTGGTTTACCCGCAGCCGGACGGTTCGGTGTGCGCTTCGCGCAGCACGGCGGAAGGGCCAAAAAGAATGGATTGCAGCGCGGGGTTCGGTGCGGCGACCATGGTTACCGCCACCTTCGGTTTCGTCGCCGTATCGCACGCGCTGAAAAAGATGGTGGCGAAGGCGGCGCGTCAGGCGTAACGGGCGGCGATCGCCTTGACGGCGGAGCCCAAGGCCGCCAGGCCGCTGGCGCGGGTGGCGCTCAGCTGCGCGCGCAATGCCAGATGGTCGAACAGCGCCAGCGGATCCAATGCGGCGATCTGCTGCGGCGTTTTTCCTTCCACTTCGGTCAGCAGCACTGCCAGCAGGCCGCGCACGATGCGGCCCTCGCTGTCGCCATAGAAGTGCAGCGTGCCGTCTTCCAGCAATTGGTGCCCTAACCAGACACGGTTTTCACACCCGCTCAACGCCATTTCTTCACTGCGCAAGGCCTCCGGCAGCGGCGGTAGCCGTTTTGCGAGCATGATCAGCTGGCGGTAGCGGTCTTCCCACTGTTTCAGCGCGCTGAAGGTAGCGATCAAGGCTTCGGCGGTGATCTCTCGGCCAAAAGGATGGGGGGCGAGCATAGTGTCTCCGGAAATCACGTCAGTCGGCCAGCAGATCGAGGGCGTGAGTCAACGCGCTGACCAGCGTATCGACATCCTGTTGTGTATTGTAGGGGGCGAACGACGCGCGCAGCGTGCCGCTGACGCCTAATGCCGCCATCAGCGGCTGCGCGCAGTGCTGGCCGGCGCGCAGCGCAATGCCTTGCTCCGCCAGCAGCGTGACGATGTCGCTGTGGTGTACGCCGGCGATATCGAACGCCAGCAGGCTGGAACCGGAACTGCGGAAGCTGCGAAAGCCCGGCAGCTGCGCCAACTGCTGTTCCGCCCGGTCAGCCAGCTCGCGGCTGTAACGTTCCGCCGCCGCCATGTCCTGTTCACTCAGCCAGGTGAGCGCGGCGGCCAACCCCAGCACGCCGGCGATGTTTGGCGTGCCGGCTTCGAAACAGTGCGGTGGCTTTTGTGGGGTAAAACCGTCGAACGACGCCTGGGTCAGCATCTTGCCGCCGCCTTGCCAGGGGGCCATCTGCGCCAGCAGCTCGGCTTTGCCGTACAGCGCGCCGATGCCGGTCGGGCCATACAGCTTGTGGCCGGAGAAGGCGTAGAAATCGATATCGAGCCGCTGTACGTCGGCCGGGCCGTGAACCACGCCCTGAGCGCCGTCAATCATCACGTACGCGCCGGCGGCATGCGCCATGGCGATTGCCGGTGCCAGATCCGGGCAGCCGCCGGTGACGTTGGACATTTGCCCCAACGCCAAAAGGCGGGTTTTGTCGTTGAGCAGGGCGGGCAGCTGCGTCAAATCCGGCAACCGATCGGCGCCGATGGGCAGTTTCACCACCCGCGCGCCGGTTTGTTCCGCCACCATCAGCCAGGGGATCAGGTTAGCGTGGTGTTCCGCTTCGCTCACCAGGATTTCATCGCCCGGCAGCAGACGCGGGCGCAGGTAGCTCTGCGCCACCAGGTTGATCGCCTCGGTGGTGCCGCGCGTCCAGACGATGTCGTCGGCCGACGGCGCATTGATCAATTTCGCCACCTTGCCGCGTGCCTGCTCGAAACGGGCAGTCAGATCCTGCGCCGCCCGATGCTGGCTGCGGTGCACGGTGGCGGCGTCATCGCGATAAAATTGCTGCGTGGCGTCGATGACCGCCTGCGGTTTCAACGCGGTGGCGGCGCTGTCCAGATAGATACCATCCTGCGCGAGCGCGGGAAACTGTTGGCGAAAAAGGCTGGGGTTAAAAGGCGTCATACCCTGATTGTCACTGGCTTGAGTCGATGGGTGATCCTGTCCTATTTTGCCGCCGGAGACAAGCGATCCTGCCTATTAGGACTTATCGCCTGGCAAAATTGGGAAAGTTTGTTATGCTATTAAATGTGCGCTTATTAATCGCATCTATACACATAAAAGGTATTTATCAGAATTTAAAACTAAAAAGGAGTCCTCAATGAAGAAAACAGCCGCAGTTCTCTCTGCCCTGATGCTTACGTTCACCCTGGCCGCCTGTTCCAGCAACTACGTGATGCATACCAATGACGGACGCACCATTGTCGCTGACGGCAAGCCAAAAGTGGACAACGATACCGGCATGATCAGCTATAAAGACGCTAACGGCGTCGAGCAGCAGATCAACCGCGCCGATGTGAAAGAGATGGTTGAAAGCAACCAGTAACCGTCAGGCAAAAAAAAGCACCGCAAGTTTTGCGGTGCTGCATAAAATCACTATGGACAGACAGGGTAAATGTACAGGAAGTGAAAAAACAGTAGCCTAGCTACCATGTCCGGAATCGCCGGACAATTTGCAAACACAACATCACAACCACAAGCCAAAAGTTCATCGGCGTCCTCGACACCCACTCCCTTTTCGTTCCGGCCCGGGAAGTGCCGCCACTATAGGTATTTGCTGGCGCATCCTCAACGGACAAATTATAATGGCTCGGATTAAAAAAACTAATGGCAATACGCCGTTAGCGTTTACCGATGGCTTGCCACACAAAGCCGCCCGATTTTCGGCGCCGAATCATTCGGATTAATGTTACACAAAAGTAGCTAATTTAATGTCTAAACGCTTACCTCCCCTCAATGCGCTGCGCGTGTTCGATGCGGCCGCTCGCCACCTGAGTTTCACCAAGGCGGCGGAAGAGTTGTTCGTGACCCAGGCCGCGGTGAGCCACCAGATCAAGTCGCTGGAGGACTTCCTCGGACTGAAGCTGTTTCGCCGGCGCAATCGCTCGCTGCTGCTGACCGAAGAGGGCCAAAGTTACTACCTCGATATCAAGGAGATTTTCTCTTCGATCAACGAGGCGACGCGCAAGCTGCAGGCGCGTAGCGCCAAGGGGGCATTGACCGTCAGTCTGCCGCCGAGCTTCGCCATTCAGTGGCTGGTGCCACGGCTGTCCGGCTTTAACTCAGCTTATCCGGGCATCGACGTGCGCATCCAGGCGGTGGACCGCGAAGAGGACAAGCTGGCGGACGACGTCGACGTGGCGATTTTCTACGGCCGCGGCAACTGGCCGGGGCTGCGCGCCGAGCGCCTGTATGCGGAATATTTGCTGCCGGTGTGTTCGCCGAGCCTGCTGACCGGCGATCATCCGCTGAAAACCGCAGAGGATCTGGCTTATCATACGTTGCTGCATGACGTTTCACGCCGCGACTGGCTGGCTTATACGCGCCAACTGGGGTTGCAGCACATCAACGTGCAGCAGGGGCCGATCTTCAGCCACAGCGCCATGGTGGTGCAGGCGGCGGTGCACGGTCAGGGCGTGGCGCTGGTGAACAACGTGATGGCGCAAACCGAGATTGAAGCCGGTCGCCTGGTGTGCCCGTTCAACGATGTGCTGGTCAGTAAAAACGCTTTTTATCTGGTATGTCATGACAGCCAGGCAGAACTGGGTAAAATAGCCGCCTTCCGGCAGTGGATCCTGGCGCGTGCCGCCAGCGAACAAGAGAAGTTCCGCTTCCGCTACGAACAATAAGGCCGGCCGCCGCCTTGCCGCGGCCGGTGATTTTTAATGGGATAGATCACGATGAGCAGCCGTTCCATGCTGGTTTTCGCCGCTATCAGCGGCTTTGTGTTTGTCGCGTTGGGCGCATTCGGCGCGCATGTGTTAAGCGGTACGCTCGGCGCCAATGAAATGGCCTGGATCCGTACCGGGCTGGAGTATCAGGGGTTCCACACCCTGGCCATCCTGGCGCTGGCGGTCGCGATGCAGCGCCGCGTGAGCCTGTGGTTTTACTGGAGCGGAGCGCTGTTGGCGTTCGGCACCGTGTTGTTCAGCGGCAGCCTCTATTGCCTGGCGCTGTCGCACCTGAAGGTCTGGGTATATATCACGCCGGTTGGCGGCGTGTGCTTCCTGATCGGCTGGATATTGATGTTGATTGGCGCTTTGCGTCTGAGGAAAAAGGCCGAGCGCCATGAATAAGATTGCGTTGTACTGCCGCCCAGGCTTTGAAAAAGAGTGTGCGGCAGAGATCACCGACAAAGCCGCCCAGCTGGAGATTTACGGCTTTGCACGAGTAAAAGAGCACAGCGGTTACGTGCTGTTCGAATGCTATCAGCCGGACGATGCCGATCGCCTGGCGCGGGAGATTCCGTTCCGCGAACTGATTTTCGCCCGCCAGATGATCGTGGTGGGTGAGCTGCTGCGCGATCTGCCACCGGAAGATCGGGTATCGCCGATCGTTGGCATGCTGATCGGCGTGGTTGACCGCGGCGGCGAGCTGCGGGTGGAAGTGCCGGACACCAACGAAAGCAAAGAGCTGATGAAATTCTGCCGCAAATTGACGGTGCCGCTGCGCGCCGCGATGCGCGAGCAGAAGGTGCTGATGGCGCGCGAGAACCCGACTCGCCCGGTGGTGCACGTGTTCTTTATCGCGCCGGGCTGCTGCTACGTCGGTTACTCCTACAGCAACAACAACTCGCCGTTCTACATGGGCATTCCGCGTCTGCGCTTCCCAGCCGATGCGCCGAGCCGTTCGACGCTGAAGCTGGAAGAAGCGTTCCACGTGTTCATCCCCGCCGACGAGTGGGACGAACGCCTGGCCAGCGGCATGCACGCGGTCGATCTGGGCGCCTGCCCGGGCGGCTGGACCTATCAGCTGGTGAAACGCAGCATGATGGTGCATTCGGTGGATAACGGCCCGATGGCGCCGAGCCTGATGGAAACCGGCCAGGTGACGCACCACCGCGCCGACGGCTTCAAGTTCGAGCCGAACAGCAGCAAAATCTACTGGCTGGTGTGCGACATGGTGGAGAAACCGGCGAAAGTGACCAGCCTGATGATTCAGTGGCTGGTGAAAGGTTGGTGCCGCGAAGCGATCTTTAACCTCAAGCTGCCGATGAAAAAGCGCTATGAGGAAGTGTCGCAAAACCTGATGAGCATCCGCGAAGCGCTGGGCGCTGCCGGCATCAGCGTCGAAGTGCACGCCAAACAGCTGTATCACGACCGCGAAGAGATCACCGTACACGTGCGCCGCATGTGGTCGGCGGTGCCGGGTCGGCGCGACGAGCGCGATTAATCGCGTTAAACCTGATGACGGGCGCTGCTTGCAGCGCCCTTATTGTATCGGCAGTCGCAGCTGCTGCAGGTTGCCGTCCAGCGACAGATCGGTGCGCAGCGTGGCGACGTGTTTGCTGACGTAGGCCAGCTCGCGGTGCTGCTCCAGCTTGCCGCGCCATTTCTCCGGCACCTGCTCCAGGTGCTGATAGATCCCGTCCAGACTGCCCGACTGCTGCAACAGCAGCACGGCGGTTTTCGGCCCGATGCCGGCCACGCCGGGGATCTTGCTGCTGCCGATCCCCGCTAACCCCCAGTAGTCCGGCAGTTGCTGCGGCTGCACGCCGAATTCCTGCTGCACGAAAGGCATATCCAACCAGCGTTTCTGGAAGTAATCGCGGATCTGTACGTTCGGCGCCAGCAGCTGGCAATAGCCTTTGTCGGTGGAGACGATGGTCACCTGGTGGCCGCCGCCGGCGACCTTCGCCGCCAGCGTGGCCGCCAGATCGTCTGCCTCGTTGCCGGGTGAATGCCAGCTGGCGACGCCCAGTTCGGCGAAGGCCTCACGCAACTGCGGCATCTCCTGCTGCAGGTTTTCCGGCATCGGCGAACGCCCGGCCTTGTAGTCCGGCAGAATTTGGTGACGCCAGCTATCGCTGCGATCGTCCTCGTCGAATACCGCTACCGCGTGGGTCGGGCGGCTGTGCTGGAGAAGCTGCTGCAGCGCGTGGCGGCAGGCGTTGACGCAAGGAGAGCCCTGTACGGCGTGAATGCGGCGGATGAGGTTCAGGGCGTCGACAATCAGTAGGTGTATCATCATGGGCGGCAAGGTCAGAAAAAACAGGGCGGCCGTTACGCCGCCCAGGATTGAGGATCAGGCGACGATTTCGTAGCAGGGCACATAGGCGCTGCCCGGCAGCTTCATGCGGTGCTGGGCGACAAAGCCCTGCAGCAGGCTGTCCATCTGCTTCATCATCTGCGGTTCGCCGTGCAGCTTGTACGGGCCGAACTGTTCAATGGCGTGGATGCCGTTTTCCTTCACGTTACCGGCCACGATGCCGGAGAAGGCGCGGCGCAGCGCGGCGGCCAATTGCTCCGGCGGCTGGTTCGGATACAGATTGAGGTTCGCCATGTTCTCGTGGGTCGGCTCGAACGGCAGCTGCAGATCCGGCGCGATGCGGATCGACCAGTTAAAGCTGTAGGCGTCGCCGGTGTTGCGGCGGTTTTCCTTCACCAGCGGCATGGCTTTTTTCATCTGCCGCGCGACTTCCGCCGGATCGTCGATGATGATGGTGTAGTGACGGCGCGCCGCGTCGCCCAGCGTGTTCATGATGAACTCGTCCAGCACGCGGAAGTAATCGGCGCTCTCTTTTGGCCCGGTCAGGATCAGCGGCAGCACCTGTTCGCTGTTCTCCGGGTTCATCAGGATACCCAGCAGGTACAGCAGCTCTTCGGCGGTGCCGACGCCGCCCGGGAAGATGATGATGCCGTGCGCGATGCGCACGAAGGCTTCCAGGCGTTTTTCGATGTCCGGCATGATCACCAGCTCGTTCACCAGCGGGTTAGGCGGCTCGGCGGCGATGATCGACGGTTCGGTCATGCCGATGAAGCGGCTGTTGCGGTAACGCTGCTGCGCGTGACCGACCGCCGCGCCTTTCATCGGCGCTTCCATGGCGCCCGGCCCGCAGCCGGTGCAGATGTTCAGCTCGCGCAGGCCCAGCTGGCTGCCGACCTTGCGCGCGTACAGGTATTCGTTCTCGTTGATCGAGTGGCCGCCCCAGCACACCACCATGTTGGGATCTTCATCCAGATGCAGCGTGCGTGCATTGCGCAGGATCGAGAACACCAGGTTGGTGATGTGGGCCGAGTTTTCCAGGTTCAGATGCTGGAAACGGCCGGCGCTGGCGATTTGGCCGTGCACGAACAGGATGTCGCGCAACACGGCGAACAGGTTGGCCTGCAATGAACGGATGATGCGGCCGTCGACGAACGCCTCTTCCGGCGGGTTGACCAGCTCCAGTTTCACGCCACGCTCGCGGCGCAGCACGTTGATATCGAAGGTTTCATAGCGCGACAGCAGCTGTTTGCTGTTGTCGGTTTGGCTGCCGGAGTTCAACACGGCCAGCGAACAGTTGCGGAACAGGCGGTACAGGTCGCTGCTGGCAGTGCGTTTCAGCATGTCTACTTCCAGCTGCGACAATAAATCCATAGAGCCAAGCGGGCTGATGTGTGTAATCAAGGTAACTCCTTTGCACCCGGTGCGGGGCGGTAGTAATCCATACGCAGCAAAACAGCATCTCGTTATGGTTGGCGTGCTGCGGTGCAACGGGCGTTCTGCCCGGCTGCAGCCTCGTTTTAACCTTACCGCCGTCCCTGCGCTTTTACCAACACAAACCGCTCGTTAGCTCAGTTGTTGAGCAATGTTTCGCACTTATTGGCGCGCCAGGCGGCCGTGCTCGGGAGTGAACGCGACGTTGCTGCGCCACGGGTTGATGTCCAGCCCGCCGCGACGGGTGTAGCGAGCGTAAACCGTCAGGCTCTGCGGCCGGCAGTAGCGCATCAAATCATTGAAGATGCGCTCGACGCACTGTTCGTGGAATTCGTTGTGGTGGCGGAAGGAGACCAGGTAGCGCAGGAGCGCTTCGCGATCGATCTTGGCGCCGCGATAGCTTATCTGCACCGAGCCCCAGTCCGGTTGATGGGTGATCAGGCAGTTGGACTTCAGCAGGTGGCTGACCAATTGCTCTTCCACTACCTCTTCACCGGCGGCGTTTAACAGGTAGTCGGCGTTGAACTCATAATTGTCGATGCGGATATCCTGCTGGTCGATGCAGTCGCCGGCCAGACGGGCGATCGGCGTGCCTTCCAACTGCTCGACGCTGAACAGGGTGACGCTGACTTCGCCCTGGGCGCAGGCGGACAGATCGCGTTGCAGGGTGCTTCGCACCGTTTCCCCATCGGCGAACGGCGTTTGGTTGAAGCTGTTGAGATACAGCTTGAAGCTTTTCGATTCGATCAGGTTCAGGCTGTCGGCATTGAGGCTGATCTCGCCGACCGCCACCTGCGGCAGCCCGTTGGCGTTCAGCCAGGAGAGTTCGTACAGCGTCCAGATGTCCGCGCCGTGGAAGGGCAGGTTGTCGGGATACAGCCCCAGCGGCTCGCGGTTCATGCTGCGCGGCACCGCCTGCAGCAGCGTGGCGTCGTAGCGATCGCGGTAGGCGGTGGGTTTGCCCAGCGTCAGCCCCGACAGGGCCTGGTGGTCTTGATATGAGGACATCTGCTGTCACCTCGGTCAGAGATAGGTACAATGGCCGTCAGTTTAACGTATGCGAGAAAGAATATGGACCATGATGTATCGCACGCCCTGCGTGAATTCACTCAACGCTATGTCGAGTTGTGGCAGCAAGAGCGCGGCCACGCGCCGGCCAGCGAGGCGCTGTACGGCGTGCCGTCGCCCTGCATCGTGGAGAATCGCGAGGACGACGTGCTGTGGTTGCCGCAGCCTTTCGAACCGGCGGCGACGCTGGAAAAGGTAGAGACCGCGCTGGAGCTGCGTTTGCAGCCGGATGCGCATCGCTTCTACACGCAGCAATACGCCGGCGACATGAGCGCGCAGTTCGGCGAGCATCGCCTGAGCCTGCTGCAGGTCTGGAGCGAAGAGGATTTTATCCGCCTGCAGGAAAACCTCATCGGCCATTTAGTGACGCAAAAGCGCCTCAAATTGTCACCGACCCTCTTCCTGGCGACCACCGAATCCGAGATGACGATGGTGTCGCTGTGCAACGTCAGCGGCAACGTGGTACTGGAGCAGTTCGGCAGCGATAAGCGCACCTTGTTGGCGGCGACGCTCGGGAATTTCCTCGATGCGCTGCGCCCGGTGTTGGACTGAATCGTGACGGATTCGCCGTCGCCCGTGTGAGAGATCTCTCACACGGGCTGTGAGATATCGCTCTTAATTTTTCCCACCTTTTTCCAGGCTATGAGATTATTGTTATCCAGATCAATTGGTTAGAATTTCTTTAGGATAACTCTTAGTCTTAATTTAGTGTGAGACACCTCCCAAACCCTTGTGATTCCGGGGAATTTAAGCGATCTTATCGTTACCGGAACGGAACCGGCGGAGCAGGAAAGCATCAGGATGATGCAGCTTCAGGAAGAAGAAAGGGATGCGCTCAGGCAGAGCGAAGGATGGCGTCAGGAGATGCCCAGGATGTTTCAGGATAGAAACCAGGGACACCTCCAGGACGGAGATTGAGAGCCGACACAGGACTGTCGGCGGGTCAGGAAGGCTGAGGAACCGCGTCAGGACGATGCTGCAGGATGATGCAAGGATCACTTGGTCAGGATGGCCGCAGGAAAAGTTTTCAAGGATTGAGCAGGGAGCACACTGTGTAGCGGGATAGCTATAAAACGAACCGGGGGCACTGTTAACGCAGTGCCCCCAACTTTTTGCTCTCTCCCGCCGTGCGTGCTCCTCTGCTTAATCCATCGCCAGCGTTAACCAATCGCGCCCAGCGTATCGCCTGCGCCCTGTTTTTTCGGCAGCAGGAACAGCGTGGCGTAGATATCCAGCAGGTAAATCGCCGCCAGCAGGCTGATGGCGGCGGTAAATGACACCTGCGTCACCAGCGCACCGATCACCAATGGCCCCAGGCCGCCGACGCCGCGCCCCAGATTGAACAGGATGTTTTGCGCGGTGGCGCGCGCCTGCACCGGGTAGGTATCGGAAATCAATGCGCCGTAGCCGCCGATCATGCCGTTGACGAACATGCCCATCACGGCGCCGGCGAACAGCATCAGCATCGGATCGCTCAACTGGGCGTAACCGATCACCATCACTACCGCGCCTACCTGATACAACACGAAAATCTTCCAGCGGGCGAAGCGATCGGCCAGCACGCCAAACAGCCAGATACCGAACGTCATGCCGACCACCGTCACCGCCGTCCACAGGCCGGACTTGGTGAGTGAGAAGCCGAAGTTTTTCGCCAAGTAAGTCGGCATCCAGATCATCAGCCCGTAGTAACCGAAGTTTTGCACCGAACAGAGAATGAAGATGCCGATGCTGGCCTTGCTGGTAGCGCGATCCTTAAACAGCAGGCGCAAACGCTGCAGGAAGGAGAGCGGCCGCCCGGCGTCTTTCTGCCGCACGAACGCCTCCGGCTCGCCCAACGTGCGGCGGATCAGGAATGACGCCAGCGCCGGCAGCAGACCGACCAGGAACATACCGCGCCAGCCGATGTGTTCCAGCAGCAGCGGCGTCAGGAAGGCGGCTGCCAGCACGCCCAATTGCCAGCCCATGCCGACGTAAGCCGAAGCGCGGTTGCGCTTCTCCGCCGGCCAGGCTTCGGCGATCAGCGCCATGCCGATGCCGAATTCGCCGCCCAGCCCGATGCCCGCCAGGGTGCGATAGGCCAGCAGATCCCAATACCCTTGCGCCACGGCGCACAGGCCGGTGAACAGAGAAAACATCAGAATGGTGATGGTCAGCACCCGGATTCGGCCGAAACGATCGCTGAGGTGGCCGAAGATCACGCCGCCCAGCACCGCGCCGATCAGCGTCCAGGTGACCAGCGAACCGGCGGCCGATGAGGTTAATCCTAATTCGATGCTGATGGCCGGCAGCATAAAGCCGAGGATCAGCAGGTCAAACCCGTCCATGGCATAACCGGTGACCGAGGCCAGCATGGCTTTACCGGGCGTCGCGTGGTTTTTTTTCTCTGTTATTACGGACATGAATCTTTATCTGTGTGGTGAATTCGGTGGGCCTATTGTGCCGCGCGGCGGCGAGCGTCACCAGATAAAAACGGCAGCCGGTCTCGGGCGCGCCAAATTTGGGCTATAAAAATGCTATGCTTTGCCGCCTTTCAGCCAGCGAGCTGAATACCATAATGAAAAGAGATCGGGAATGCAGATGAGTATACATAACCAGGTGCGCCGCAGTTTGCAGGCGATTGAACAATCCATGCGCGATCTGGCGCTGTGGCAGGCCGCGCCGCCTGAGCATGAGGCTTTTTCCAGCACCGAGCCGTTCTGTATCGACAGCATGTCGGCCGAAGCCTGGCTGCAGTGGGTGTTTCTGCCGCGCATGTATGCGCTGCTGGATGCCCAAGCGCCGCTGCCGACGCGCTTTGCTATCACGCCTTATTTCGAAGAGGCGTTGAAAGATCGTGAGCCGAGCAGCCTGCCGCTGCTGGTGCTGCTGCAACAGCTGGATTTGATGTTAAACAAAGAGCCGTAATTCACCGGCGGCGCGCAGATTTTTGCCGCCCGGCAGTGTAGAGTACTCGCGCGGATGCCGGGCAGGAGAGCCGACGGTGTCTTTCGGCTCGGTTGAACCGCGACGGTTGACCGGGGGCTGCATTAGGATGATGAGGTGCTGCAATAATGGATTTATTAAGGTTTATCCTGCGTTTGCCTTTTACCCTGGTTAAGGGCGTTTGTCGCCTGCTGGGTGGGGCGTTGTCGCTGTTGGGACGGTTGCTGAGACCGCTGGTCGGCAACCTCAGCTGGCGCGCGCCGGCCTGGTGGGCTGCGCTGCCGCGCGGTTTTTTGCGGCTCGAAAGCGGCGTGGATAAACACCCGAAAGCGATCGGTCTGGGCCTGCTGCTGCTGGCGGGGGCCGCGGGCGGCGCGTTTTACGGTTGGCACTGGTGGCAAAATCGGCCCCAGCCCATCGAGCCGGCGCCGTTGGTGGTTCAGGAGATCAGCGCCGAGGTGGCCAACCCCGAGCCGATAGATTACGCCGCCGCCCGGCAGGCGCCGCAAACGGTGAGCCTGACCTTCAGCGGCTCGGTCGCGCCGATCGCCGTGGTGGGTAAAACCGTGAGCGCCGGTATCACCCTCAAACCGACGGCGGAAGGGCAGTGGGCGTGGAGCAATGAATCAACGCTGGTGTTCTCGCCGAAAAAACCGCTGCCGATGGGAGCGAAATATGAGGTGGCCCTGGAGCCCGCCACCTTGCTGGCGCCGCAGGTCAAGCTCGCCAAAACCCGCTATGCCTTCACCGTGCCCGCGTTCGATTACCGTCTGGGGCAGGCCGAGTATTACCGCGATCCACAGAATGCGCAGAAACGCAGCGCGATTTTCAATCTGCAGTTCAACGCGCCGGTCGACGTCGCCAGCTTTGAAAAACAGATTTCGCTGGGATTGAAGGAAGGCAGCACGTCCTCCGAGAAAAAGCTGAACTTCTCTCTGGTCTATGACGAGAAAAAACTGAACGCCTGGGTGCATTCCGAGCCGCTTCAGGCGCTGGATCAGGGCGGCGCGGTGCATCTGACCGTCGGTAAGGGCGTTAAATCGACGGCGGCCGGCAACGCTGTCGAAGAGGCGAAAAGCAACTGGGTCAAGGTACCCACCCTCTACAGCCTGGCGCTGAGTGACGCCAGCGCTCAGGTCGTGGACACCGACGGCGGCCAAGGGCAGCGTGCGCTGGTGGTCGGTTTCAGCGATGCGGTGAAGGATAAAGAGTTGGTGCGGGCCACCAAAGCCTGGCTGCTGCCGCAGCACGATCCGAGCGATGCCGAGGCCGCCAACGATGCCGAAGACTTCTATCAATGGACGGTCGACAGCGTCGGCAAAAACGTGCTGGCGCAGGCGACGCCACTGCCGTTGACGCTTAACGAGGCGGAAGAGGCCTATCAACCGCAGTTCAGCTTCCGTTTCGACGCTCCGGCGCACCGCTTTGTGTTGCTCGAGATAGACAACCAGCTGGTCTCTGTCGGCGGTTACAAGATGCCGAAGAAGGTTTATCGGGTGGTCGAAGTGCCGGAGTTCCCGAAATCGCTGCAGTTCATGTCGCAGGGCTCGCTGCTGTCGGTTAACGGCGACAAGCAGATCAGCGTGGCGGCGCGTAACGTGGCGGGCCTGCGGCTGGACATCAAACGGGTGATCCCGAGCCAGCTGCAGCACATTGTCTCCTTCAAAAGTCGGGACTACTCGTCCACGGAATTCAACCGTCTCAACGACGAATATTTCACCGAGCATTTCAAATACCAAACGGCGCTCAACAACGAGCGGCCGGGGGAAGTGAACTATCAGGGCATCGATCTCTCCCGTTATCTCTCCACCAACGCCAGCTCCCATCGCGGGGTATTCCTGCTGACGCTGTCCGAATGGCAGCCGAACCGAAAACCGGCGGCGGAAGAGGCGGGCACCGAGCAGGATCAGGAACAAGATGAAAGCGAAGGGGAAGAGCAGCCCGACGTCGGCGATTCGCGCTTTGTGGTGGTGACCGATCTGGGCATCGTCGCCAAGAGCTCGCAGGATAAGACGCGCGATGTCTTTGTGCAGTCGATCCAAAGCGGCGCACCGGTCAGCGGCGCCACCGTGTCGGTAGTGGCCAAAAACGGCGTGACGCTGCTCAGCCAAACCACCGGTGCCGACGGCCACGTGCGTTTCCCGGCGCTCGATGTATACACCAACGAGCGCCAGCCGGTGATGTTCCTGGTGGAAAAGGAAGGGGATGTCTCCTTCCTGCCGACCGGTAGCTATAACGATCGCGGGCTGGACTTCTCGCGCTTCGACGTCGCCGGTGAACAAACGCCGACCGATCCGCGCACCCTCAGCAGTTATCTATTCTCCGATCGCGGCGTTTATCGGCCGGGGGATACTTTCAATATTGGCCTGATCACCCGCGCCGCCGACTGGGGCGTTGGCCTGGCCGGCGTGCCGGTGCGTGCCGAAATTCGCGATCCGCGCGACAAGCTGATGTCCACCGTACCGCTGACGCTGGGCGCCAGCGGTTTCAACGAGCTGAGCTATACCACCGATGAAAACTCACCGACCGGCGAGTGGAACGTCTATCTGTATCTGATCGGCAAAAACAACGATACCTCCACGCTGCTCGGCCATACCGCGGTCAATGTGAAGGAGTTCGAACCGGATCAGCTGAAAGTGAAGCTGGCGTTGACGCCGGACCGCCAGCAAGGCTGGGTAAAACCGTCTGAGCTGAAGGCCAGCATCGACGTGCAGAACCTGTTCGGCACCCCGGCGCAAGATCGCCGCGTGACCACCAGGATGACGCTGCGGCCGATGTATCCGAGCTTCGATCGCTTCCCGGATTATGCGTTCTACGAAAACCGGCAAAACAGCGACGGGTTCGAAACCGAGCTGGAAGATCGCACCACCGATGAGCATGGCGCGGCCGATATTCCGCTCGATCTGAAATCCTACGCCGACGCGACCTATCAGCTGCAGCTGTTGTCGGAGGCGTTCGTCGCCGGCGGCGGGCGTTCGGTGGCGGCTACCGCCCGTACGCTGGTTTCGCCTTACGATTATCTGATTGGGGTGAAGGCCGACGGCGATCTGGGCTACATCAATCGCGACGCGGAGCGGCATCTGAATGTGATCGCCATCGATCCGGCCCTGAAACAGATCGCCATGCCGAATCTGAAGCAGGTGCTGATCGAACAGAAATACATTTCGGTGCTGACCAAACAGGATTCGGGCGTTTACAAATACCAGTCGAAGATGAAGGAAGTGCAGCTGTCGGAACAGCCGCTGGCGCTGAGCGAGCAGGGCGCGGATCTGCGGCTGACGACTGATAAGCCGGGCGACTTCGTGCTGGTGATTGAAGATGCGCAGGGCAAGACGCTCAACCGCGTCGCCTACAGCGTGGCCGGCAACGCCAACCTGAGCCGTTCGCTGGATCGCAACGCCGAACTGAAGCTGAAACTGAACCAGGCGGAATACCAGCCGGGCGAGGAGATCGAGGTGGCGATTAACGCGCCTTATACCGGCAGCGGTTTGATCACCATCGAGAAGGACAAGGTTTACGCCTGGCAGTGGTTCCACAGCGATACCACCAGCTCGGTGCAGACGATCCGCGTGCCGGCCGGCATGGAGGGCAACGGCTACATCAACGTGCAGTTCGTGCGCGACATCAACTCCAGCGAGATCTTCATGAGCCCGCTGAGCTACGGCGTGATGCCGTTCAAGATCAGCACCAAGGCGCGCCAAAACAGCCTCGAGGTGACGGCGCCGGCGGTCATCAAGCCGGGTGAAAACCTGACGATGACGGTCAAGACCGATGCGCCGCAGCAGGTGGCGCTGTTCGCCGTCGATGAGGGCATTCTGCAGGTGGCGCGTTACCGCCTGAAGGATCCGCTGGAGTTCTTCTTCAGCAAGCGCGAACTGAACGTGAGCAGCTCGCAGATCCTGGATCTGATCCTGCCGGAGTTCAGCAAGCTGATGGCGCTGACCGCGGCGCCGGGCGGCGATGCGGGCGAAGGGTTGGATCTCAACCTCAACCCGTTCAAACGCAAGCGTGACAAGCCGGTGGCCTACTGGTCCGGCATTACCGAAGTCAGCGGCGAGAAGCAGTTCGTCTACCCGGTGCCGGACTACTTCAACGGCAAGATCCGCGTCATGGCGATTTCGGTGACGCCGGAGAAAATCGGCAAGGCGCAAACCGCCGCCACGGTGCGTGACAGCTTCATCATGACGCCGAACGTGCCGGCGATGGTGGCGCCGGGCGATGAGTTCGACGTCAGCGTGGGCATCAGCAACAACCTCGAAGGGCTGAACGGCCAGTCGGCAGCCATCAACGTCCTGCTGACGCCGCCGCCGCAGTTGGAGGTGGTGGGCAACGCGACGCAAAGCCTGACGCTGGCGGAAAAACGCGAGGGCGTGATCGCTTTCCGCCTGCGCGCCAAAGCCGTTTTGGGCGATGCGCCGCTGGTGTTCGACGCCCGTTACGGCGACCAGGCCAGCCGCCGTACCGTCAGCACCTCGGTGCGGCCGGCGGCGCCGTACCGCACCCAGTCGGTGATGGGGCGCATGAGTGGCAGCAGCCAGAACGTCGATGGCCTGCGCCAGATGTTCGATGCTTTCGCGCAGCGCCGGGCTGCGGTGTCGAATTCACCGCTGGTGCTGACCAATGGGCTGGCGCAATACCTGGCGGATTACCCATATTACTGTTCCGAGCAGATCGTCAGCCGTTCCATTCCGCTGATGCTGCAGAGCCGCCACCCAGAGATGAAAAGCAGCCTGAGCCAGGCGGAAGTCAGCAAGCAGCTGCGCAATCTGCTTGGCGTGCTGCGCGCCCGCCAGAACGACAGCGGGGCGATCGGCGCCTGGCGTTCATCGCCGGATGCCGATCCTTTCGTCACGCCTTATGTGGTGCAGTATCTGCTCGAAGCCAAAGCGGCGGGCTACGCCCTGCCGGAAGGCATGCTGGATGAAGCCAACGGCGCGTTGCGCGAGCTGGCGGCCAGCGGTTTCGACGATCTGTATCTGCTGCGCTTGCGCAGCTGGGCGGTTTACCTGCTGACGCTGCAGGGCGAAGTGACCACCAACTCGCTGGCGGCGGTGCAGGATACGCTGCAAAAACGCTATGGCGAAGAGTGGAAAACCGACCTGAGTGCGCTGTATCTGGCCTCTTCCTATCGCCTGTTGAAGATGGACGACGAAGCCGCCGCGCTGTTGCAACCGAGCTGGCAGCAACTGAGCAAGGCGTATGACAGCGCCTGGTGGACGCAGAACTATTTCGATCCGCTGGTGCAGGATGCGACGCGGCTGTATTTGATTACCCGTCACTTCCCTGAGAAGGTGGCGTCGATTCCGCCGCAGGTGCTGGAGAATATGGTCAAGGCACTGAAAGAAGAGCGTTACACCACCTACTCCTCTGCAATGAGCATCCTGGCGCTGGAAAGCTACTCGGCCCAGGTGGCGGCGCAATCCGCCAATGCGGACGCGTTAGGCATCGTGCAGGTGGGCAAAAGCGGCGGCGACCCGCAGCGCATCAGTGAGCTGCAGGGGCTGTTCGTTCAGGGGCAGTTCAACGCCGATGCCACCGCCGTGCGCTTCACCAACGGCGGCAGCGCGCCGGCCTGGTATGTGGTGACGCAGGCCGGTTACGATCTGAACGCGCCGCAAAAAGCGCTGTCGCGCGGGATTGAGATCGTCCGCGAGTACACCGACGAACAGGGCAAACCGGTGACGCAGGTGACGCTGGGGCAGAAGATCAACGTCCATCTGAAGGTGCGCGCCAACTCGAAAGAGGGGCAGAGCAACCTGGCGATTGTCGATCTGCTGCCGGGCGGGTTCGAAGTGGTGCAGCAGACGCCGCCGGAACCGGCCGATGCCGGTGAGGAGAGCGACGATCGCGGCGGCTGGCAGTCGCCGCTGGCCGCCACCGGCTCCACCTGGGCGCCGGATTACAGCGACATCCGTGAAGATCGCGTGATTATCTACGGCAGCGCCGGCACCGAGGTGCAGGAGTTCGTCTATCAGATCAAGGCCACCAATACCGGCAGCTTTATTATTCCACCGGCCTACGGCGAAGCCATGTACGACCGTGAAGTGCAGGCCATGTCGGCCGGCGGCGGCAAGCTGGTGGTGGTGCCGGCGGGCAACGACTAGGCCATATCCGGCGCCAGGCCAGCGTCTGGCGCCGGAATGCTGAGAACGTATGAAGATCCTGACCGGGCGCGTGCTGCAAAACGGCTTGATGGCGGTGTTTTTACTGGCGCTGCTGTTGGCCGCGATTCGGCTGTGGCCGCATCCGCCCCTGTGGCAGGGGCTGCCGCAGTCTTCCGTTTATTACGACAGGCACGGCGCGTTGCTGCGCATCACGCTGGCCAACGACGATCGCTACCGGCTGTGGACCCCGCTGGAGCAGGTGTCGCCGTTGGCGGTGCGTGGGCTGCTGCTGCACGAAGATCGCTGGTTCTACTACAACCCCGGCTTTAACCCCGTCAGCCTGATGCGCGGCTTCTGGCGCAGCTATGTCGCCGGCGGCAAAATGCAGGGCGGATCGACCATCAGCATGCAGCTGGCGCGGATGCGCTGGCATCTCAATACCCGCACGCCGGGCGGCAAGCTGTTGCAGGTGCTGCGCGCGGTGCAGCTGGAGCTCAGCTATTCCAAGCGCGATATCCTGGAAGCCTATTTGAATTACGCGCCCTACGGTCGCAACATTGAAAGCATCGGCGCCGCCAGCCTGATCTACTTCGCCAAGTCGCCGAAGGCGTTGACCCTGCCGGAGGCGCTGACGCTGGCGGTGCTGCCGCAGTCGCCCAGCTACCGTCTGGAGCCAAAAACCGGCGTGCTCGGTGCCGCATTGACGCAGGCGCGCAACCGTCTGTTCCAACGCTGGCAGCAGGTTTACCCGACCGACGCCAGCCAGCAAACGCTGTTCCGCCTGCCGCTGGCGCTGCGGCAGCCTGAACAAGTGCCTTATATTGCGCCGCACTTTATCGAACAGCTACGCCTGCAGACGCAGCAACTGGTGCAGCGCGACACTCGCGTCGACACGACGCTGGACGCCGGGTTGCAGCGGCTGGTCGAGCGGCAGGTTAACGCCTTTATCGCCCGCAACCGCAGCCGCGGCATTCAAAACGCCGCGGTGCTGCTGGTGGACAGCCGCGATATGGGGGTGCGCGCGCTGGTAGGATCGGCGGACTATTACAATCGGCCGATCCAGGGGCAGGTGAACGGCACCAACGCCAAGCGTTCGCCGGGCTCGACGCTGAAGCCGTTCATCTACGCGCTGGGCATGGAGCAGGGCGTGCTGCATCCGATGACTATCCTGAAAGACGTGCCTTCGTCGTTCGGCGCCTATGCGCCGGAAAATTTCGACCGGCGCTTTCTCGGCCCGGTGACCGCCACCGACGCGCTGAACTTCAGCCGTAACATCCCGGCGGTATATGTCGCCTCGCAGCTGCGCCAGCCGACTTTTTATCAGTTCTTACGCCTGACCGGCGTCGCCAATATGGCCAATGAGAGCCACTACGGGCTGTCGCTGGTATTGGGCGGCGGTGAGGTGACGGCGCAGGAATTGGCGAAGCTGTATGCGCTGCTGGCGAACCGCGGCGAGCTGCGGCCGCTTCGCATGCGATTGAACGAGGCCGAATCGACGCCGGTGCGGCTGCTGAGTGAGGAGGCCAGTTTCATCACGCTGGATATGCTGCGCCAGCACCGGCGGCCGGGCGATACGCTGGCACAGCGTTCTTCTTCGCTGCCGGTGTATTGGAAGACCGGGACTTCATGGGGCTTTCGCGACGCCTGGAGCGTCGGAATCTTCGGCCCTTACGTGCTGGTGGTGTGGGAAGGCAACTTCGACGGGCGCGGCAACAATGCGTTGGTCGGCGCCGAGGCGGCCGCGCCGCTGTTTTTCAATATCATCGACAGCGTCAACGCCAGCTACCCTGGCCTGCGGGAACCGAAACATCCGTTCCCCCAACGGCTGCGGCGGGTGGAGATTTGTCTCGCCAGCGGCGATCTGCCGACGCCGTGGTGCCAGCAAAAGGGCAAGACCTGGTTCATTCCCGGCAAGTCGCCGATCAAGGTGGACAGCGTCTATCGGCCTGTGGTGCTGGATATTCACAGCGGCGAGGTCGTTTGCCCGCCGTATGACGCGGCGCAGACCCGTACCGAAATCTTTGAATTCTGGCCTTCCGATTTGGCCAACGTGTTCGCCCAGGCCGGGCTGCCGAAACGGACGCCGCCGGTTAACCGCTGCAAGGACAACGGCATCGCCGTCGGCGGCAACGCGCCGCGCATCACTTCGCCGCTGAAAAATACCACCTATACCCTGCGCCAGTCGCAGCAGGGGCGGGACAAAATCGCCTTCAATGCGGTGACGGACGCCGACAGCAAGACGGTGTACTGGTTTGTCGACGATATTTATCTCGGTAGCAGCGCCAGCAAAAAGCCGATCGACTGGCGGCCGATCAACAACGGGCGTTATCGCATTCGGGCGGTGGACGATCGCGGCCGCGCCGATACGCGCCTGGTGACCATCGAATGGGTAAACTAGCGCTGAGCCGCACGCCTGTTATACTCGCGCCCGAAACGGCTATTTATCTGGGAAAGCGATGTGATTGAGATTTTGTATCAGGATGAACACCTGGTGGCGGTGAACAAACCGTCGGGCTGGTTGGTGCACCGCAGTTGGCTGGACCGTCATGAAACTCGCTTCATGATGCAAACGGTGCGCGATCAGCTCGGGCAGCACGTCTTTACCGTGCACCGTCTCGATCGCCCGACCTCCGGCGTGCTGCTGATGGCGCTTTCCAGCGAGGTGGCGCGCCTGCTGTCGCAGCAGTTCGAGCAGCATCAGGTGCAGAAAACCTACCATGCGGTGGTGCGCGGTTACGTGCAGGAGGGGGCGACCCTCGACTACCCGCTGACGGCGGAGCTGGACAAAATCGCCGATAAACATGCCGATGCCGACAAGGGGCCGCAGCCGGCCGTCACGCACTACCGGCCGTTGGCGCAGGTAGAGATGCCGGTGGCCGTCGGCCGCTACGACAGCGCACGTTACAGTCTGGTGGAACTGCAGCCGGAAACCGGCCGCAAGCACCAATTGCGGCGCCACATGGCGCACCTTCGCCATCCGATCATCGGCGACAGCAAGCACGGCGATCTGCGGCAGAACCGCGGGATGGCACAGCATTTCGGCTGCCCGCGCCTGATGCTGCACGCCAGCCATCTGCAGCTGACGCACCCGGTGACCGGCGAGCCGCTGCAGGTGACGGCGCGCTGGGACGAAGACTGGCAAGGGGTGATGACGCAGTTCGGCTGGGCGGGGGTATTCCCTGAACTTGCCGGGGTTGAGTTTAGCGCGGCTAACGGTCAGGATAGCTGACAATTTTTAAAGGTAATGAAGGGAGTAGGAGCCATGGCTCAGGTTGGTATCTTCGTGGGAACGGTCTACGGCAATTCGCTGCTGGTGGCGGAAGAGGCGCAAAACATCCTCAGCGAGCAGGGCCATGAGGTCAAACTGTTCGAAGAGGGCACGCTGGAGGCCTGGCAGTTTTATCGTCAGCATTACGCGCTGGTGATCACCTCCACTACCGGGCAGGGCGATTTGCCGGACAGCATCGCGCCGCTGTTCCACGCCATTCGCGATCAGGTTGGCTATCAGCCGGAACTGCGCTACGGGCTGATTGCCCTCGGCGACAGCAGCTATGACCACTTCTGTGGCGCGGGGCGCACGTTTGATGCGTTGCTGCAAGAGCAGGGCGCCACCCGCGTTGGTGAAGTGCTGGAAATCGATGCGATGGAACAGCCGGAGCCGGAAGTGGCCGCCTGCCCGTGGGTCGAGCAGTGGGGCACGCTGCTGCAGTCATAACGTAAAAAGGCGCCGTAAAAGGGCGCCTTAACGATGATGCGGGTCAACCGATCCGCATTACTTGCCGCGGGTGAGTTTTTCCAGATCGGCTTCGATCTCGGCAATCTTGTGCGACACCACGCCCTCGAGATGGCGCAGGTCGTCGAGGATTTTACGCTTAAGATCCACTTCCACCTGATCGCGCTGGCACAGCTGATCCAGTTCGTCGATCACGTAACGCAGGTTCGGGTTGATCTCGTGAATTTCCTTGTAGCCCTGGCCGGCGTTGTCCGCCACCACGGTTTTACGCTGGCGCGGATACTTGAACTTCACGCTCTTGGCGAAGAACTCGCCCTTGTCCTTGCGGAAATAGATCTTGAGGATGTCGTTGTTGGCCTCTTGACGCAGGCTATAGCGATCGACGTCTTCCGGTTGATTGATGCCCAAACTCTTCAAGTTATCGTACATACTGCGCCCTCTTTAGATGTGATCGTTATATTCCACGACTGCGATTATGGCGGAAAGTGAGATCTGCGACTGTGACTGCCAGCGAAACGCAGACAAAAAAATAGCGGGTGAATCACCCGCTATTTCAATTTAGTCGATAGTACGCAATAACTCATTAATGCCGACTTTACCGCGCGTTTTGGCGTCGACTTTCTTGACGATCACCGCGCAGTACAGGCTGTAAGAACCGTCTTTCGACGGCAGGTTACCGGAAACCACCACCGAACCCGCCGGCACGCGGCCGTAATGGATTTCGCCGGTCTCGCGGTCATAGATGCGGGTGCTCTGGCCGAGGTAGACGCCCATCGAAATCACCGAGCCTTCTTCCACGATCACGCCTTCCACCACTTCGGAGCGCGCGCCGATGAAGCAGTTGTCTTCGATGATGGTCGGGTTGGCCTGCAGCGGCTCCAGCACGCCGCCGATGCCGACGCCGCCGGACAGGTGAACGTTCTTGCCGATCTGCGCGCAAGAACCGACGGTGGCCCAGGTGTCGACCATGGTGCCTTCGTCGACGTAGGCGCCGATGTTAACGTAAGACGGCATCAGCACGGTGTTGCGAGCGATGAACGCGCCCTGGCGCACGGTGGCCGGCGGCACGACGCGGAAACCTTCCTTCTGGAAGCGCGCTTCGTCGTAGTCGGCGAATTTCATCGGCACTTTGTCGTAGTAGCGGGTTTCCGCGCCGTCCATTACCTTGTTGTCGTTGATGCGGAAAGAGAGCAGCACGGCTTTCTTCAGCCACTGATGGGTGACCCATTGACCGTCGATCTTCTCGGCAACGCGCAGGGCGCCGCTGTCCAACAGGCCGATCACCTGGTTTACCGCTTCGCGCGTTACGGTGTCTACGTTCACCGGGGTGATGTCCGCACGGCGTTCGAAGGCGCTTTCAATAACGTTCTGTAATTGCTGCATGCTGTTCTCTTTCCTGATGTTGTCGGTAAAAAGTTACTTGTATCACATTTTATCGTTCGGGGTGAGGGCCTCTGTCAACCGTTGCTCCAACTTTCTGCGCGTTTCTTGGTCGAGCGCGCGCCGCTCGCCGTCGGCCAGAATAAACAAATCCTCGACCCGCTCGCCGATGGTGGAAATGCGCGCGCCGTGCAGCGACAGCCCCAGGTCGGCGAACACTTCGCCCACCCGCGCCAGCAGGCCGGGTTGGTCGAGCGCCGTCAGCTCCAGGTAGCTGCGGCGATCGGTGTGGGTCGGCAGGAAGGTGACCTCGGTCGGCACGCTGAAGTGGCGCAGCTTGGAAGAGGGGCGGCGCACGCGCGGCGGCTGATACTCTCGTTGGGTGATGGCCTGCAGCAGCGCCTGACGGATCGCCGCGTGGCGATCCTGCGCCAGCGGGCTGCCGTCCGGTTCCAGCACGATAAAGGTGTCCATCGCCATACCGTCGCGGTTAGTGAAGATCTGTGCGTCGTGCACGCTCAGGTTGCGGCGATCCATCTCCCCGGCGACGGCGGCGAACAGATAAGGACGATCCGGGCTCCAGATGAAGATCTCGGTGCCGCCGCGCGTCGCCTGGCGGCTGACCAGCACCAGCGGCTGGGTGGAATCGTGGGCAAGCAGATGGCGGGCGTGCCAGGCCAGCTGATTTGGCGAGTGGCGCAGGAAATAGTCGGCGCGGCAGCGGCTCCAGATGCGGTGCAGCGCCTCTTCGTCGATGTTGTCCATGCGCAGCAGCGCCAGCGCCTGCAGGCGGTGGTGGCGCACGCGTTCGCGCAGATCCGGGCTGTTTTGCATGCCGCGGCGCAGCTGTTTCTCGGTGGCGAAATACAGTTCGCGCAACAGGCTCTGCTTCCAGCTGTTCCACAGGGTTTCGTTGGTGGCGCAGATATCCGCCACCGTCAGGCATACCAGGTAGCGCAGGCGAGTTTCGCTCTGCACTTCGCTGCTGAACTGCTGGATCACCGTCGGATCCTGGATATCGCGGCGCTGCGCGGTGACAGACATCAGCAGGTGGCAGCGCACCAGCCAGGCCACCAGTTGGGTTTCTCGCGAGTTGAGACCGTGCAGCTCGGCGAACTCGACCACGTCCTCCGCGCCGAGGATCGAGTGATCGCCGCCGCGCCCTTTGGCGATATCGTGGAACAAGGCCGCCAGCAGCAGCAGTTCCGGGTGCGGCAGGCGCGGATACAGCTCCACGCACAGCGGATGGCGCGGCCGGGTTTGCGCATCGGCGAAGCTCTCCAGCTTCTGCAGCACCCGGATAGTGTGCTCGTCGACGGTATAGGCGTGGAACAGATCGAACTGCATCTGCCCGACGATCTTGCCCCACTGCGGCATATAAGCCCACAGCACGCTGTGACGGTGCATCGGCACCAGCGCGCGCGACACCGCGCCGGGGTGGCGCAGGATGGCCATAAACAGATCGCGTGCTTCCGGGATGGTGCACAGCGGCTGTTTCAGGTGGCGGCGCGCGTGGCGCAGCTGGCGCACGGTGGTTGAGTAAATGCCTTTGATCTCGCGGTTGCGCACCATCAGGTAGAACATGCGCATGATGGCTTGCGGCTCGCGGATGAACAGCGTTTCGTCACGCAGATCGATCAGATCGCCGCGCAGCTGGAAATCGTCGTTCAGCGGACGCGGTTTTTCGGTGGCGTCCAGCGCCAGGATGGCCTCGTCGAACAGCTGCAGCAGCATGTGGTTCAGCTCGCTGACGCGCCGCGTCATGCGGTAGAAGTCTTTCATCATGCGCTCGACCGGCTCGTTGCCTTCACCTTCATAGCGCAGCAGCTGCGCCACGTTGAGCTGACGATCGAACAGCAGACGGTTGTCGTAACGCGGCAGCACCAGATGCAGCGCAAAGCGGATGCGCCACAGGAAGCTCTGACATTCGTTCAGTTCGTTGCGCTCGGCCTGGGTGAGGAAACCGAAGCCGACCATTTCGTCCAGCGAGGTGGCGCCGAAGTGGCGGCGCGCCACCCACAGCAGCGTGTGGATGTCGCGCAGGCCGCCGGGGCTGCTTTTGATATCCGGTTCCAGGTTATAGCTGGTGCCATGGTAGCGCTGGTGGCGTTCCTGCTGCTCGTTGATCTTGGCGTGGAAAAACTGCGGCGAAGGCCAAAAGCCGTCGCTGAAGATGTGTTTTTGCATCTGCAGGAACAGCGCGACGTCGCCGCAGATCATGCGCGATTCGATCAGGTTGGTGGCCACGGTCAGATCCGCCAGCCCTTCCAGCAGACACTCTTCCAGGGTGCGCACGCTGTGGCCCACCTCCAGCTTGAGATCCCACAGCAGGGTGATGAATTCGCCGACCCGCTGCGACTGCTGTTCCGTCAGCCGGCGCTGGCTGAGCACTAATACGTCGATGTCCGACAGCGGATGCAGCTCGCCGCGGCCGTAGCCGCCGACCGCCACCAGTGCGGTTTCCGGGATATCTTCGAAGCCGTAGAAGGTCCACAGCCGGCGCAGCAGGCGATCGATGAAGTCGCTGCGCGCCGCCACTAGGCTTTCGGCGCTGGAGCCGGCGTCGAACGCCGCCGCCAGCCACAGCTGAAACTGCTCCAGCCGCTGTTTCAGCACCAGGCAGGTGAGGTCGTCGTCGCCGTAGGCGCTGGGAGAGACGGGTGGCATCGGCACGGCCGGGGCCGCCTGTTGAAGAAGATTGTCAGACATAGTGCGCAGCCCATAAAAAAGGCCGGCATAAGCCGGCCTGGTGATATTCTGCACGCGGCGTTCGTCGCGGTGCTTACATCTCGTGCGTAATGATGTTGGGGATGGTGTCATCCTTGCGCAACGTCATTATTTCGCAGCCGTTATCAGTGACCACAATAGTATGCTCATACTGCGCCGACAAGCTGCGATCTTTGGTTTTTACCGTCCAGCCGTCTTTCATGGTGCGGATGCGGTAGTCGCCGGCGTTGACCATCGGTTCGATGGTGAAAGCCATGCCTGCCTGCAGCACTACACCACCGTCGTCCGCGTCATAGTGCAGCACCTGCGGCTCTTCGTGGAACACTTCGCCGATGCCGTGGCCGCAGTACTCGCGCACCACGGAGAACTTCTCGGCTTCGACGAATTGCTGAATAGCCTTGCCCAGGGTGCGCAGACGGATGCCCGGTTTGACCATCTTCAGCGCCAGATACAGGCTTTCCTGAGTGACGCGGCACAGGCGCTCGCCCAGAATGGTCGGTTTGCCGACGATGAACATCTTAGAGGTGTCGCCATGGAAACCGTCTTTAATCACGGTCACGTCGATATTGACGATGTCGCCGTCTTTCAGCGTTTTGTCGTCGCTCGGGATGCCGTGGCACACCACTTCGTTCACCGATATACACACGGATTTCGGGAAGCCGTGATAGCCGAGGCAGGCGGAAATGGCCTGCTGCTCGTTGGTGATGTACTCGTGACAGATACGGTCCAGCTCGCCGGTGGTCACGCCAGGTTTGACGTGCGGCTCGATGATCTCCAGCACTTCGGCGGCCAGGCGGCCGGCCACGCGCATTTTTTGGATGTCATCAGGTGTTTTAATTGAGATTGCCATGAAATTTGTCCGCAGGTGTCGTTATCGTCGACAATAAGAAGCAGTGACTTATGGTATCAGCCCGGCCGGAGGCTGCCAAATTTCATTTCCCGACGCCCGGCGAAAAGCAACAAAAGTTGGTGTCGGCAGCGGGTTTATGGTATAAAGCGCGCCGGCGATCCGCGACTTGGTTCTTGTGACCTGGCAGGAATTGGCCGAAAATACTTTAACTGCACTCATTTTGTGTAAATAACACACACGTATCGGCACATCCGCCGGGGTGCCCTGAGGTGACTTGTCGCCGCCAGGGTCGGCGTTATGGGATACGTGGAGGCATAACCCCAATTAATCTATAGAGGTTTAATCATGGCAACTGTTTCCATGCGCGACATGCTCAAGGCTGGTGTTCACTTTGGTCACCAGACCCGTTACTGGAACCCGAAAATGAAGCCTTTCATCTTCGGCGCTCGTAACAAGGTTCACATCATCAACCTGGAGCAGACCGTACCAATGTTCAACGCCGCTCTGGCTGAACTGAGCAAGATCTCTTCCCGTAAAGGCAAGATCCTGTTCGTTGGTACCAAACGCGCAGCAAGCGAAGCGGTAAAAGACGCTGCGAACAGCTGTGATCAGTTCTTCGTGAACCACCGCTGGTTGGGTGGCATGCTGACTAACTGGAAAACCGTTCGTCAGTCCATCAAGCGTTTGAAAGATCTGGAAATCCAGTCTCAAGACGGCACCCTGGACAAGCTGACCAAGAAAGAAGCGCTGATGCGCACTCGTGAACTGGCCAAGCTGGAAAACTCCCTGGGCGGTATCAAGGATATGGGCGGTCTGCCAGACGCACTGTTCGTTATCGATGCCGATCACGAGCACATCGCGATCAAAGAAGCCAACAACCTGGGTATCCCGGTATTCTCTATCGTTGATACCAACTCCAACCCAGACGGCGTTGACTTCATCATCCCTGGTAACGACGACGCAATCCGTGCAGTAAACCTGTACCTGACTGCTGTTGCTGCCGCTGTGCGTGAAGGTCGTTCTCAAGATCTGGCCGTTCAGGCGGAAGAAGGCTTCGTAGAAGCTGAATAATAAGGCAAGCTCGTCACTGAGCCCTTATTAACCAGGTATTGACATATGTTGGTTAGGGGGGCCTGTAAAGGCCCCCTTTGCTTATCTGAATGAGAACTGTCTCCACGCGAGATAACCGAGGAAAAATAAATGGCTGATATTACCGCTGCCCTGGTAAAAGAACTGCGCGAGCGTACCGGCGCTGGCATGATGGATTGCAAGAAGGCGCTGGTTGAATCCAACGGCGACATCGAACTGGCAATCGAAAACATGCGTAAGTCCGGTGCGATCAAAGCCGCTAAAAAAGCAGGCAACGTAGCTGCTGACGGCGTGATCAAAACCAAGATCGAAGGCAACTACGGCATCATTCTGGAAGTTAACTGCCAGACTGACTTCGTCGCGAAAGACGCCGGTTTCCAGGCGTTCGCCGACAAAGTGCTGGATGCCGCTATGGCCGGCAAAATCACTGACGTTGACGTGCTGAAAGCACAGTTCGAAGAAGAGCGCGTAGCGCTGGTGGCAAAAATCGGTGAAAACATCAACATTCGCCGCGTTGCTTCCCTGGAAGGCGACGTGCTGGGCAGCTACCTGCACGGCGCGCGTATCGGCGTTCTGGTTGCGGCTAAAGGCGCTGACGACGAGCTGGTCAAGCAAATCGCAATGCACATTGCGGCGAGCAAGCCAGAGTTCGTGAAGCCAGAAGACGTGTCTGCTGAAGTGGTAGAAAAAGAGTACCAGGTTCAGCTGGACATCGCCATGCAGTCAGGCAAGCCGAAAGAAATCGCAGAGAAAATGGTTGAAGGCCGCATGAAGAAATTCACCGGCGAAGTTTCTCTGACCGGTCAGCCTTTCGTTATGGATCCGAGCAAATCTGTTGCTCAGGTGCTGAAAGAGCACAACGCTGACGTGACCAACTTCATTCGCTTCGAAGTGGGCGAAGGCATCGAGAAAGTCGAAACCGACTTCGCTGCTGAAGTTGCCGCGATGAGCAAACAGTCTTAATGACTGTCGATGGAACCGCCGTCTGGCGGTTCCATACTATCCAGCCAGAATTACACCGGTGGCAGGCCCTGCAGCGTGATACTCACCTCAGGCGCGTTTCATCGGCTGAAATCCCCAATACTAATACTGCTTCTTAGGACAGAACACCATGGCAACCAATGCAAAACCCGTATATCAGCGTATTCTGCTTAAACTGAGTGGCGAAGCCCTGCAAGGTGCAGAAGGTTTTGGTATCGACGCCAGCGTTTTGGATCGCATGGCTCAGGAAGTGAAAGAGCTGGTCGAACTGGGAATTCAGGTCGGTGTAGTTATTGGCGGCGGGAACTTGTTCCGCGGCGCGGGCCTGGCGCAAGCCGGCATGAACCGCGTAGTGGGCGACCACATGGGAATGCTGGCTACCGTGATGAACGGCCTGGCTATGCGTGATGCACTGCACCGTGCCTATGTGAACGCCCGCCTGATGTCGGCGATCCCGCTGAACGGCGTGTGTGATAATTACAGCTGGGCAGAGGCGATCAGCCTGCTGCGCAACAACCGCGTGGTGATCTTCTCCGCCGGTACCGGCAACCCGTTCTTCACCACCGATTCCGCCGCTTGCCTGCGCGGTATCGAGATCGAAGCCGACGTGGTGCTGAAAGCCACCAAAGTGGATGGCGTATACTCCGCCGATCCGGTGAAAAACCCGGATGCGACGCTGTATGAACAATTAACCTATCAGGACGTGCTGGAGCGCGAGCTGAAAGTGATGGATCTGGCGGCGTTTACGCTGGCCCGCGATCACGGTCTGCCGATCCGCGTGTTCAACATGAACAAGCCTGGCGCACTGCGCCGCGTGGTGATGGGTGAGAACGAAGGTACGCTGATCAGCAAATAAGGCTGTTCGCCCCCCTTTTTCGGAGCGCGTGACGCCAGGCGCCGCGCGCTCTTCGAGTACGATTACGGGCTATACTTGAGTATCGCCTGCCAAGTAACCAGCTTCCAAGGGTTTGCAACGTGACTAATGAAATCAGAAAAGATGCTGATTCACGCATGGAAAAAAGCGTAGAAGCATTCAAAAACCAAATCAGCAAGATCCGCACCGGCCGCGCTTCTCCAAGCATTCTGGACGGCATCATGGTGGAATACTACGGCGCCGCTACGCCGCTGCGTCAGCTGGCCAACGTAACCGTAGAAGACTCCCGCACGCTGAAAATCAACGTGTTCGACCGCAGCCTGAGCCAGGCCGTTGAGAAAGCGATCATGAGCTCCGATCTGGGCCTCAACCCGTCTTCCGCCGGTTCTGACATTCGCGTTCCGCTGCCTCCGCTGACCGAAGAGCGTCGTAAGGATCTGATCAAGATCGTGCGCGGCGAAGCCGAGCAGGGTCGCGTAGCGGTGCGTAACGTGCGTCGTGACGCCAACGACAAGGTCAAGGCGCTGCTGAAAGACAAAGAGATCAGCGAAGACGAAGAACGTCGCTCACAAGACGAGATTCAGAAAATGACCGACGCTTACATCAAGCTGGTCGACGCCGCGCTGGCGGAGAAAGAAAAAGAGCTGATGGATTTCTAATCAGCATCGCGCAGAAAGAAAGCGTCGCCTGGGCGGCGCTTTGTTTTTTGTGGCGCAGATCCCGTTTCATCGTACTGAAAGATCATGGACAAGCGGTGTCCAAGGTTCCACACTGGAACACCTCCGATCTCATCAGACAGTTATTCAGAGTGAACTCATGAAGCAACTGACCATTCTTGGCTCGACCGGCTCGGTAGGGACCAGTACCCTGGCCGTGGTCAGGGCGAATCCCGACCGTTTTGCGATCAAAGCGCTGGTGGCCGGCCGTAACGTCGCGGTCATGGCGCAGCAATGCATGGAATTCCGGCCCGCCTTCGCCGCGATGGCGGATGAAAACGCTGCGCGCGAGCTGCGCGCTGTCCTGGCGGAAAACGGTGTCGTTACCGAAGTCTTGGCCGGAGAACAAGCGGCCTGCGAGCTGGCAGCGTTGGATGACGTCGATCAAGTGACGGCGGCCATCGTCGGCGCTGCGGGGCTGTTGCCGACGCTGGCGGCGATCCGCGCCGGCAAACAGGTACTGCTGGCCAACAAAGAATCGCTGGTCACCTGCGGCCGTCTGTTTATGGACGCGGTGCGGCAAAGCCAGGCGCAACTGCTGCCGCTCGACAGCGAGCACAACGCGATTTTTCAGAGTTTGCCTGAGAACATTCAGCGTCAGTTGGGATACTCTTCACTGGACAGTCATGGTGTTTCGCGCATCGTGCTTACCGGTTCCGGCGGCCCGTTCCGCGCCACGCCGTTGGAACAGTTCGCCGCGATGACGCCGGATCAAGCCTGCGCCCACCCGAACTGGTCGATGGGCCGCAAGATCTCGGTGGATTCCGCCACCATGATGAACAAAGGTCTGGAATACATTGAGGCCCGCTGGCTGTTTAACGCCTCGGCCGAGCAAATGGAAGTGATCCTGCACCCGCAGTCGGTGATTCACTCGATGGTGCGCTATGCCGACGGCAGCGTGCTGGCGCAGTTGGGGACGCCGGATATGCGTACGCCGATCGCCCACGCGATGGCGTATCCGCAGCGCGTGAACTCCGGCGTGGAAGCGCTGGACTTCTGCCGCATCGGTTCGCTGACCTTCGCCGAACCGGAACGCGAACGTTATCCTTGCCTGTACTTGGCGATCGAGGCGTTCGAGGCCGGTCAGGCGGCGACCACCGCGCTGAACGCGGCCAACGAAATCGCCGTGGCGGCATTTTTGCAGCAGCAGATCCGCTTTACCGACATTGCCGCGGTCAACCGCCAGGTGGTGGAACGTCTCGCGCTGCAGGAACCGACCTGCATCGACGCGGTCTTAGACATTGACCGTCAGGCGCGCGCCGCTGCCGAGGAGCGCGTTCGCGCGTTGTGCGGCTGATCACGGCGATTATCCGATTTTGCTCGTAATTCGCGCGTGCCGCAGCGGGGCCGTTTGTTCATGCCCCGCTGAGGTGGTATAGTCTGCGCCACCTGTCAGCGGTTATACCGTTGAATTATGGCCCGATTGGCGCTCTGTGCGCCAATGGCGGCCCGGCTGTGCCGGGTATCGCGAGGGCAGGCTGAAAGCCGTGTCGGGCACACGGCTTTTTTTGCGCGTAAGGGCCTGATGTTCCGGAAAGGCAGTTATATTTCTACTGAGGAAATAAGTACGAGTTATGTCGTCCGCAAACCAACAAGAGGCTAATCCATCTTCCCAGGGGCCGCGCCATGTCGCCATTATCATGGACGGTAACGGACGCTGGGCCAAACGTCAGGGCAAGTTACGTGTCTTCGGTCATAAAGCAGGGGTGAAATCGGTTCGCCGCGCGGTCAGTTTTGCCGCCAGCCACCATTTAGATGCACTCACGCTTTATGCCTTCAGCAGCGAAAACTGGAACCGTCCGGTGCAGGAAGTCTCCGCCCTGATGGAGCTTTTTGTCCGCGCTCTGGATAGTGAAGTAAAAAGCCTGCATAAACATAACGTCAGGCTGCGGGTGATCGGCGATATCAGCCGATTCAGCGCGCGTTTGCAGGAGCGGATCCGCCGCTCTGAAGCACTGACGGAAAATAACGATGGCCTGACGCTCAATATCGCTGCCAACTACGGTGGCCGTTGGGATATCATTCAGGGAGTAAGGGAACTGGCCGAACAGGTACGGGTAGGGGAGTTGCACCCGGATCAGATCAGCGAGGAATTATTGAGCGAGCGGGTTTGCATGAGCGACCTGGCGCCGGTGGATCTGGTTATCCGCACCGGTGGCGAGCATCGCATCAGTAACTTCCTGCTGTGGCAAATCGCCTATGCTGAACTTTACTTTACTGATGTGCTCTGGCCTGATTTCGATGAACTTGTCTTTGAAGGTGCGCTGAATGCATTTGCACAACGTGAGCGCCGCTTCGGGGGAACAACACCTATCGGCGCCGATGCGTCCTAGGGAGAACTTTTGCTGAAGTATCGCCTCATAACTGCTCTGATTTTAATCCCGATCGTTATCGCGGCGCTGTTCCTGTTGCCGCCGCTGGCCTTTGCTCTGGTAACGCTCGTCGTGTGCATGTTAGCAGCCTGGGAGTGGGGCCAATTGGCCGGTTTTACCTCCCGTTCGCAGCGCATCTGGTTGGCGATACTGTGCGGTTTTCTGCTGGCGTTGATGATGCTCAGCGTCCCCGCTTACCATCAATCCGTGCCGCAGATAAGCGGCTCGCTGTGGCTGTCGCTGGCCTGGTGGCTGGCGGCGTTGCTGCTGGTGTTGTTCTATCCCGGCTCGGCCTCTATCTGGCGCAATTCGCGCCCGCTGCGCCTGCTGTTCGGCTTGCTGACCATCGTGCCGTTCTTCTGGGGCATGCTGGCGCTGCGCCAGTTCGGCTACGAGCAAAATCCGTTTACCGGCGCCTGGTGGCTGCTGTACGTGATGCTGCTGGTGTGGGGCGCGGATTCCGGTGCCTACATGTTCGGCAAGCTGTTCGGCAAGCATAAACTGGCACCGAAGGTCTCGCCGGGTAAAACCTGGGAAGGGTTGATCGGCGGGCTGCTGACGTCGGCGGTCATTTCCTGGCTGTTCGGCCGCTACGCGCCACTGAACGTGGTGCCGACCACGCTGTTGGCCTGTTCGGTGCTCGCCGCGCTGGCTTCGGTGCTGGGCGATTTGACCGAAAGTATGTTCAAACGCGAAGCGGGCATCAAGGACAGCGGGCATTTGATTCCCGGTCACGGCGGCATACTGGATCGTATCGACAGCCTGACCGCGGCGGTGCCGGTGTTTGCCTGCCTGATGCTGTTGGTGTTTTAATCCGTCGATGACGGAAAGTGAGGGATGATGGTCAGCGTGCTTTGGAACCTGGTGGCGTTTCTAATTGCGCTCGGTATCTTGATTACCGTGCATGAGTTCGGACACTTTTGGGTTGCCCGTCGTTGCGGCGTGCGCGTTGAACGCTTTTCCATCGGCTTCGGCCGGGCGCTGTGGCGCCGTACCGATCGCCAGGGCACCGAGTACGTTATCGCTCTGATCCCGCTTGGCGGTTACGTGAAGATGCTGGACGAGCGCGTGGAGTCGGTGGCGCCGGAAATGCGCCATCAGGCCTTTAACAACAAAACCGTCTGGCAGCGCGCGGCCATCATCAGCGCCGGCCCCATCGCCAACTTCCTGTTTGCTATCCTTGCCTATTGGCTGGTGTTCATCATCGGCGTGCCGAGTTTCCGCCCGGTGATCGGCGAAATCGCGCCGCAATCCATCGCCGCCAAGGCCGAAATTTCGTCTGGCATGGAACTAAAGTCGGTTGACGGCATCGAAACGCCTGATTGGGAATCAGTTCGTCTGGCGCTGGTGGCGAAGATTGGCGATGCGCAAACCGAAGTCGGCGTCGCGCCGTTCGGCTCTTCGCAGGTGGTGACCAAAACCCTGGATTTGCGCCAGTGGAACTTTGAACCGGACAAGCAGGATCCCGTTGTCGCGCTGGGCATTATGCCGCGCGGCCCGCAGATCGAATCCGTGTTGGCGGAAGTGCAGCCTAACTCGGCGGCGCAAAAGGCGGGTTTACAAGCGGGGGACAGGATCGTTAAAGTCGATGGTCAGCCGTTGGGTCGTTGGCAGACGCTGGTGAAGCGTATCCACGATGGCCCGGGGCAGCCGCTGGCTTTGGAGATTGAAAGAAACGGCGCCCCCTTGTCTTTGACGCTGATACCGGATACAAAGCCGGTGGGAAAAGACAAATCGGTGGGGTTTGCAGGCATCATTCCAAAGGTGCTGCCGCTGCCGGAAGAGTATAAGACGATTCGCCAGTATGGACCGTTCCCGGCGCTGTATCAGGCCGGCGACAAGACCTGGCAGCTGATGCGGCTGACGGTCAACATGCTGGGCAAATTAATAACCGGTGATGTAAAGCTGAACAACCTGAGTGGCCCGATCTCGATTGCACAGGGAGCTGGGGCGTCAGCCGGAGTCGGATTCGTGTATTATCTGATGTTCCTGGCGTTGATTAGCGTCAACCTGGGGATCATCAACCTGTTCCCATTACCGGTGTTAGATGGTGGGCATCTCCTCTTCCTGGCGATAGAAAAGCTGAAGGGTGGGCCGGTTTCCGAGCGAGTACAGGACTACAGCTACCGCATAGGTTCGATCGTGCTGGTGTTGTTGATGGGTCTTGCACTTTTCAATGATTTTTCCCGCCTCTAGGGGCGGGGATAGGTTAGGAAGAACGCATAACAACGATGGCGATGAAAAAGTTGCTCATAGCGTCGCTGCTGTTTGGCAGCGCCACCGTATACGGTGCAGACGGGTTCGTAGTGAAAGACATTCATTTCGAAGGCCTGCAGCGAGTTGCCGTCGGTGCGGCGTTACTCAACATGCCGGTTCGCGTCGGCGATACCGTCACTGACGATGACATCAGTAATACCATTCGTGCCTTGTTTGCCACCGGCAACTTCGAGGACGTGCGCGTACTGCGCGATGGTAATACCTTGATCGTGCAGGTGAAGGAACGTCCTACCATCGCCAGCATCACTTTCTCCGGCAACAAGTCGGTGAAAGATGACATGCTCAAGCAGAACCTGGAAGCCTCCGGCGTCCGGGTGGGCGAGGCGCTCGACCGCACCACGATCTCCAGCATTGAAAAAGGGCTGGAAGACTTCTACTACAGCGTCGGTAAATACAGCGCCTCGGTGAAAGCCGTAGTCACGCCGTTGCCGCGCAACCGTGTCGACCTGAAACTGGTGTTCACGGAAGGGGTCTCCGCCAAGATTCAACAAATCAACATCGTCGGCAACCATGCTTTCACCAACGACGAACTGATCTCACGCTTCCAACTGCGTGACGAAGTGCCGTGGTGGAACCTGGTCGGCGACCGCAAATACCAGAAGCAGAAACTGGCGGGCGATCTCGAAACCCTGCGCAGCTTCTATCTGGATCGCGGCTATGCCCGCTTCAACATCGATTCTACCCAGGTGAGCCTGACGCCGGATAAAAAAGGCATCTACATCACCATCAACATCACCGAAGGCGAGCAGTACAAGCTTTCCGATGTTGTCGTGAATGGCAACCTGGCCGGCCACTCGGCGGAAGTCGCTCAGATCACCAAAATTGAGCCAGGCGAGCTGTACAACGGCAGCAAGGTGACCAAAATGGAAGACAACATCAAAACGATGTTGGGCCGTTATGGTTACGCCTACCCGCGCGTCGGCACTCAGCCTGAGATCAACGACGCGGATAAAACCGTCAAGCTGCACGTCAACGTTGACGCGGGCAACCGCTTCTACGTGCGTCGCATCAAGTTCGAAGGTAACGACACCAGCAAGGATTCCGTACTGCGTCGCGAAATGCGCCAGATGGAAGGCGCCTGGCTCGGCAACGAGCAGGTCGAGCAGGGTAAAGAGCGTCTGAACCGTCTGGGCTATTTCGAAACGGTTGACGTGGAAACCCAGCGCGTGCCGGGCACCGCCGATCAGGTCGACGTGACCTATAAGGTGAAAGAACGCAACACTGGTACCTTTAACTTCGGCGTCGGTTACGGCACCGAGAGCGGCGTCAGCTTCCAGGCCGGCGTGCAGCAGGATAACTGGTTGGGTACCGGCTACTCGGTCGGCATCAGCGGCACCAAGAACGACTACCAGACCTATACCGAACTGTCGGTCACCAACCCGTACTTCACCGTTGACGGTGTGAGCCTGGGCGGCCGCATCTTCTACAACGACTTTAAGGCGGATGACGCGGATCTGTCGGACTATACCAACAAGAGTTACGGTATCGACGGCACGCTGGGCTTCCCGATCAACGAAAACAACTCGTTGCGCACCGGCCTGGGCTACGTCCACAACGGTCTGTCGAACATGCAGCCGCAGATCGCCATGTGGCGTTACCTCGACTCGATGGGCGTGGATGCGAACAAGACCGACCGCGCCAGCTACTCGACGGACGACTTTACGCTGAACCTGGGCTGGACCTATAACAACCTGGACCGCGGCTACTTCCCGACCTCGGGTAACCGTACCACGTTGAACGGCAAGGTCACCATTCCGGGCTCGGACAACGAATACTACAAGGTGACGCTGGACAGCGTACAGTACGTGCCGATCAACGACGACCGCACCTGGGTGCTGTTGGGTCGCGGCCGTCTGGGTTACGCGGATGGGCTGGGCGGCAAGGAAATGCCGTTCTATGAGAACTTCTATGCCGGTGGTTCGAGCACCGTGCGCGGCTTCCAGTCCAACACCATTGGTCCGAAGGCGGTGTACTACAACTCCAACTCGTACCAGTGTCAGTTCAACGCCGGCAGCACGACCGATCGTCAGAGCATCTGTAGCTCGGATGACGCGGTAGGCGGTAACGCCATGGCGGTCGCCAGCCTGGAGCTGATCACCCCGACGCCGTTCATCAGCGAGAAATACGCCAACTCGGTGCGGACGTCGCTGTTCATCGATGCCGGTACCGTGTGGGACACCAAGTGGAAGAATACCAACGAAACGCTGATGTACGGCGTGCCGGACTACAGCAAAGCCAGTAATATTCGTTCTTCCGCCGGTATCGCGCTGCAGTGGATGTCGCCACTGGGGCCGTTGGTGTTCTCTTACGCCAACCCGATCAAGAAATACGAAGGCGACAAGTCCGAACAGTTCCAGTTTAACATCGGTAAGACCTGGTAACGGGTCTCGCCTCTGGGCATAACAGTTATTAAGAATCGCAATGGCCAGGCGCCCGCCGGCAGAGGGAGATGATTCTCATTGTTTGGTGGGACAAGTCTGGCAAATTGTGTACTTCAGTGTCATATGACACAAATGGGTGATGGTAAGGAGTTTATAGTGAAAAAGTGGTTGTGTGCCGCAGGCCTCGGTTTAGCAATGGCTGCTTCAGCTGGCGTTCAGGCAGCAGATAAGATCGCTGTCGTTAACGTCTCCAGCATTTTCCAACAGCTGCCGGCCCGCGAAACGGTCGCTAAACAGCTGGAAAACGAGTTTAAAGGCCGTGCAAGCGAACTCCAGAACATGGAACGTAGCCTGCAGACCAAAATGCAGCGTCTGCAGCGTGACGGCGCTACCATGAAAGCCAGCGATCGCAGCAAGTTGGAAAAAGACGTGATGGCGCAGCGCGAGCAGTTCTCTCAGAAAGCGCAGGCTTTCGAGCAGGACAACCGTCGTCGCCAGATGGAAGAGCGTAACAAGATCCTGAGCCGCATTCAGGACGCGGTGAAATCTGTCGCCAGCAAAGGCGGTTATGACGTGGTGATCGACGCCAACGCCGTTGCCTATGCAGACTCTTCCAAAGATATCACTGCTGACGTGCTGAAACAGGTTAAATAACACATGCTTTCAATTCGACTGGCTGATTTAGCGCAGCAGTTGGATGCACAATTGCACGGTGATGGCGATCTCGTCATCACCGGCATTGCTTCTATGCATTCGGCACAGCCTGGCCAAATCACGTTTTTGTCAAACAGCCGCTATCAAGAGCAGCTGTCTTCCTGCCAGGCAAGCGCCGTGGTGCTTACCGAAGCGGATTTACCACACTGCCGTGCTGCGGCGCTGGTGGTTAAGAACCCTTACCTGACCTATGCGCGCATGGCGCAGCTGATGGACACCACACCGTCGCCGGCCCAGGATATCGCGCCAAGCGCGGTGATCTCACCTGAAGCGCAGCTGGGGCAGAACGTCGCCATTGGGGCGAACGCGGTGATCGAGTCGGGTGCGGTGCTTGGCGATAACGTGGTTATCGGCCCGGGCTGCTTCATCGGCAAACACGCACGCATCGGCGCGGGAACGCGTCTGTGGGCGAACGTCACGATTTATCATGCGGTCGAAATCGGCCAGCGTTGCCTGATCCAGTCGGGCACCGTGATCGGCGCAGACGGTTTCGGCTATGCGAATGAGCGCGGCGAGTGGATCAAAATCCCTCAGTTGGGCACGGTGATTATCGGCGATCGCGTCGAAATCGGCGCTTGCACCACCATTGACCGCGGCGCTTTGGATAACACCCAAATCGGGAATGGTGTTATCATCGACAACCAATGCCAGATTGCACATAACGTCGTGATTGGCGACAATACCGCCGTCGCCGGCGGTGTGATCATGGCCGGCAGCCTGAAAATCGGCCGCTACTGCCAGATTGGCGGTGCCAGCGTGATCAACGGTCACATGGAAATTGCCGACAAGGTGGTTGTCACCGGAATGGGAATGGTTATGCGACCAATCACCGAACCTGGGGTATACTCTTCGGGCATTCCGTTGCAGCCTAACAAGGTTTGGCGTAAAACCGCTGCGTTGGTGATGAATATCGATGAGATCAGCAAACGCTTGAAAGCTGTCGAACGTAAAGTCGGAAAAGACTAATCATTGCCGCCCGCCCTGGCGGGTACAAAACGAAACGCGTTGGTCGTGAGACCAAAAGCGCAAAGAGATGTTAATTTGCGGCCTGCATGATGATCTCCTTTTGGGGTCAGCGCAGGCCGTGTTGTTGATGCCATCAGTTTTTAGAGACAGGAAGAGTATTTTGACTACTGACACTCATACTCTGGATATTGCAGAAATTTTGGATCTGCTTCCTCACCGTTACCCGTTCTTGCTGGTCGACCGCGTCCTCGAGTTTGAAGAGCACAAATATCTGCGTGCGGTGAAGAACGTATCGGTGAACGAACCGTTTTTCCAGGGCCACTTCCCTGGCAAACCGATTTTCCCAGGCGTATTGATCCTGGAAGCCATGGCGCAGGCCACCGGTATCCTGGCGTTTAAAAGCGTCGGTAAACTGGAGCCGGGCGAGCTGTATTACTTCGCCGGTATCGACGAAGCACGCTTCAAGCGCCCTGTGGTGCCAGGCGATCAGATGGTCATGGAAGTCACCTTCGAGAAAACTCGCCGCGGTCTGACTCGCTTCAAAGGCGTGGCGACCGTTGACGGTAAAATTGTCTGCGAAGCAACCATGATGTGTGCCCGCAGCCGGGAGGCTTAATCCGTGATTGACCAAACCGCCTTTATCCATCCTAGCGCGATAGTCGAAGAGGGCGCCGTGATCGGCGCCAACGTGCATATCGGCCCTTTCTGCTACGTCGGCTCCCAGGTGGAAATCGGCGCCGGCACGGTGCTGAAATCCCACGTGGTGGTGAACGGCATTACCAAGATTGGCTGCGATAACCAGATTTATCAGTTCGCTTCCATCGGTGAAGTGAACCAGGATCTGAAATACGCAGGCGAACCGACGCGCGTTGAAGTGGGCGATCGCAACCGCATCCGCGAAAGCGTCACCATTCACCGCGGCACCGCGCAGGGCACCGGCCTGACCAAAGTGGGCAACGATAACCTGCTGATGGTCAACGTGCACGTTGCTCACGACTGTGTGGTCGGCAATTCTTGCGTGTTGGCCAACAATGCCACGCTGGCGGGGCATGTGGAAATCGACGATCACGCCATCATTGGCGGCATGACGGCGATCCATCAGTTCTGCATTATCGGCGCGCATGTGATGGTAGGCGGTTGTTCCGGCGTCGCTCAGGACGTGCCTCCTTTCGTCATCGCGCAGGGCAACCACGCGACGCCGTTCGGCGTCAACGCGGTCGGCCTGAAGCGTCGCGGTTTTGATAAGGATGAAATGCAGGCGATCCGCAACGCCTACAAAATCCTGTATCGCAGTGAAAAAACGCTGGATGAAGCGAAGGCGGAAATCGAAGCCCTGGCCAAAGAGCAGCCGGTGGTGCAGCAGTACCTCGATTTCTTCACCCGTTCCACCCGCGGCATCATTCGCTGAGCTATGTCGAATCGTCCATTGACTATCGGACTGGTCGCCGGAGAAACCTCCGGTGACATTCTCGGCGCCGGTTTGATCCGCGCGCTCAAGGCGCAGATCCCCGACGCGCGTTTCGTTGGCGTCGCCGGTCCGCTAATGCAGGCCGAAGGCTGCGAAGCCTGGTACGAAATGGAAGAGCTGGCGGTCATGGGCGTGGTGGAAGTGCTCGAGCGCTTGCCACGCCTGTTGAAGATCCGCAAGGATCTCACTCGCCGCTTCGGTGAGCTGCGGCCGGACGTGTTTGTCGGCATCGACGCGCCGGACTTCAACATCACGCTGGAAGGCCGCCTCAAGCAGCGCGGCATTCGCACCATCCACTACGTCAGCCCGTCCGTGTGGGCCTGGCGGCAAAAGCGCGTTTTCAAAATTGGCAAAGCCACCGATTTGGTGCTGGCCTTTCTCCCTTTCGAAAAAGCGTTTTACGATCGTTTCAACGTCCCTTGCCGGTTTATCGGCCACACCATGGCGGACGCCATGCCGCTGCAGCCCGATCGGTTGGCGGCGCGCGCTCAGCTTGGCATCGCTCCGCAGGCGCGCTGTTTGGCTTTGCTGCCGGGCAGCCGCGGCGCCGAAGTCGAGATGCTGAGCGCCGACTTCCTCAAAACCGCGCAGCTGCTGCGCACGCGTTATCCCGAGCTGGAAGTGGTGGTGCCGCTGGTTAACGCCAAACGGCGCGAGCAGTTTGAGCGCATCAAGGCCGAGGTTGCGCCGGATCTGACGGTACATCTGCTGAACGGCCAGGGGCGCGAGGCGATGATCGCTAGCGACGCGGCGCTGCTGGCGTCCGGCACGGCGGCGCTGGAGTGCATGCTGGCCAAGTGCCCGATGGTGGTGGGCTATCGCATGAAGCCGTTCACTTTCTGGCTGGCGCAGAAGCTGGTGAAAACGCCTTACGTTTCGCTGCCGAATCTGTTGGCGGGGCGCGAGATTGTCACCGAGCTGCTGCAGCATGACTGCGTGCCGGACAAACTGGCCGCCGCCGTGATGCCACTGTTGGAAGAGAGCCCGGAAACCGACGCGCTGAAACAAACTTTCCTTACCTTGCACCAAAGCATTCGTTGCGGTGCGGACGAACAGGCCGCTCAGGCTGTGTTGGAGCTGGCGAAAGCATGATTGAACCCTTTATCTATCCCGCTGCCACGCTGATTGCCGGTGTGGACGAAGTGGGCCGCGGCCCGTTGGTCGGCGCGGTGGTCACCGCTGCCGTGATCCTCGATCCGGCGCAGCCGATCGTCGGTCTGGCGGACTCCAAGAAACTCAGTGAAAAACGCCGCCTGGCGCTGTATGACGAAATCGTCGCCAAGGCGCTCTCCTGGAGCCTGGGGCGCGCCGAACCGGCGGAAATCGACCAGCTGAATATTTTGCACGCCACCATGTTGGCGATGCAGCGCGCGGTGGCCGGGTTGCATATCGCGCCGGACATGGTTTTAATCGACGGTAACCGTTGCCCGAACCTGCCGATGCGTTCGCAGGCGGTGGTGAAGGGCGACAGCCGTGTGGCGGAGATCAGCGCGGCGTCCATTCTGGCGAAGGTCACGCGCGATCGCGAAATGGCCGAGCTGGACAGCGAGTTCCCGGACTACGGTTTCGCGCAGCATAAAGGCTACCCGACCGCCCTCCACTTGGAGCGGCTGGCTGCGTTGGGCGCCACCGAGCATCATCGCCGCAGCTTCGCGCCGGTGAAAAGAGCGCTGGCGCTGTAGTCTGCGGGCCTGACCGGGCTCGACGATAGCATTAACCCGGGCTCAGCCTGCTGAGCCCCTTCAATCAGGTATCTGGAGATGGCCGAACCTCGTTTTATTCACCTGCGCGTCCACAGTGACTACTCCATGATTGATGGATTGGCCAAGACGGCGCCGCTGGTGAAAAGAGCCGCCGCGTTAGCCATGCCTGCTCTGGCAATCACTGATTTCACCAACCTCTGCGGGCTGGTGAAGTTCTACGGCAGCGCGCACGGCGCCGGGATCAAACCGATCATCGGCGCGGATTTCCATGTGCAAAGCGATGAGCTGGGCGACGAACTGGCTCAGCTGACGGTGCTGGCCAGCAACAACGAAGGCTACCAGAACCTGACGCTGCTGATTTCCCGCGCCTATCAGCGTGGCTACGGCGCCGCCGGCCCGACCATTGATCGCGACTGGCTGATTGAACATCGCGAAGGGCTGATCCTGCTTTCCGGCGCGCGTCAGGGCGACGTCGGCAAGTTCCTGCTGCGCGGCAACCAGGCGCAGGTGGATCAGTGTCTGGATTTCTACCAGCAATATTTCCCCGACTGCTACTACCTGGAGTTGATCCGCACCGGCCGCCCGGACGAAGAGAACTATCTGCATGCGGCGGTGGCGCTGGCCACCGAGCGCGGTTTGCCTGTGGTGGCCACTAACGACGTGCGTTTCCTGGTGGAAGATGACTTCGACGCTCATGAGATCCGCGTCGCCATCCACGACGGCTTTACGCTGGACGATCCCAAGCGGCCGCGCAACTACAGCCCGCAACAATACATGCGCAGCGAAGACGAGATGTGCGAGCTGTTCGCCGACATCCCGGAAGCGCTGCTGAACAGCGTCGAAATCGCCAAACGCTGTAACGTCACCATTCGCCTCGGCGAGTACTTCCTGCCGCAGTTCCCGACCGGCGATATGAGCACCGAGGACTTCCTGGTACTCAAATCGAAAGAGGGGCTGGAAGAGCGCCTCGAGTTCCTGTTCCCCGATCCTGAAGTGCGCGCGCAGCGCCGCCCGGAATACGACGAGCGTCTGGACGTCGAGCTGAAAGTGATCAACCAGATGGGGTTCCCCGGCTACTTCCTGATCGTGATGGAATTTATCCAGTGGTCAAAGGATAACAACGTGCCGGTGGGCCCAGGGCGAGGCTCCGGTGCCGGCTCGCTGGTGGCCTATGCGTTGAAAATCACCGACCTCGATCCGCTGGAATTCGACCTGCTGTTCGAACGCTTCCTGAACCCGGAACGTGTCTCGATGCCCGACTTCGACGTCGACTTCTGCATGGAGAAGCGCGATCAGGTAATCGAGCACGTGGCGGAGATGTACGGCCGCGAAGCGGTATCGCAGATCATCACCTTCGGCACCATGGCGGCGAAAGCGGTTATCCGCGACGTAGGCCGCGTGTTGGGGCACCCGTACGGGTTCGTCGATCGCATCTCCAAACTGGTGCCGCCGGATCCGGGCATGACGCTGGAGAAAGCCTTCGCCGCCGAACCGCAGCTGCCGGAGATTTACGAGGCCGACGAAGAGGTCAAGGCGCTGATCGACATGGCGCGCAAGCTGGAAGGGGTGACGCGCAACGCCGGTAAACACGCCGGTGGCGTGGTGATCGCGCCGACCAAGATCACCGACTTCGCGCCGCTGTACTGCGACGCCGAAGGGCACCATCCGGTGACCCAGTTCGACAAGAACGACGTGGAATATGCCGGGCTGGTGAAGTTCGACTTCCTCGGCCTGCGCACCCTGACCATCATCGACTGGGCGCTGGAAATGATCAACGCCCGGCGCGCCAAGACCGGGCTGGAACCGATCGACATCGCCGCCATTCCGCTCGACGACAAGAAAAGCTTCGACATGCTGCAGCGCTCGGAAACCACGGCGGTGTTCCAGCTTGAATCGCGCGGCATGAAAGATTTGATCAAACGCCTGAAGCCCGACTGCTTCGAAGACATGATCGCACTGGTGGCGCTGTTCCGTCCGGGGCCGCTGCAGTCAGGGATGGTGGATAACTTCATCGACCGCAAGCATGGCCGCGAAGAGATCTCCTACCCGGACATTCAGTGGCAGCACGAGTCGCTCAAGCCGGTGCTGGAACCGACCTACGGCATCATCCTGTATCAGGAACAGGTGATGCAGATTGCCCAGGTGTTGGCCGGCTACACCTTGGGTGGCGCGGATATGCTGCGTCGTGCGATGGGTAAAAAGAACCCGGTCGAAATGGCCAAGCAGCGCGGCGGCTTTGAAGACGGCGCGAAATCGCGCGGCATCGACGGTGAACTGTCGGTGAAAATCTTCGACCTGGTGGAGAAATTCGCCGGTTACGGCTTCAACAAATCGCACTCCGCCGCCTATGCGCTGGTGTCGTATCAGACGTTGTGGCTGAAGGCGCACTATCCGGCCGAGTTTATGGCGGCGGTCATGACCGCCGATATGGACAACACCGACAAAGTGGTGGGGCTGGTGGACGAATGTTGGCGCATGGGGCTGAAGATCCTGCCGCCGGACATCAACAGTGGCCTGTATCACTTCCACGTCAACGACGACGGCGAGATCGTTTATGGCATCGGCGCGATCAAGGGCGTGGGGGAAGGGCCGATCGAGGCCATTATCGAGGCGCGCAACAGCGGCGAACAAGGTTACTTCAAAGACCTGTTCGACCTGTGCGCGCGCTCTGACATCAAGAAACTGAACCGCCGCATTCTGGAAAAACTGATCATGTCCGGGGCGTTCGATCGCCTTGGGCCGCACCGCGCTGCGCTGATGAATTCGCTCGGCGACGCGTTGAAAGCGGCGGATCAGCATGCGAAAGCCGAAGCTATTGGCCAGGTGGATATGTTTGGCGTGCTGGCGGAAGCGCCGGAGCAGGTGGAGCAATCCTACGCCAATATCGCGCCCTGGCCGGAGCAGGTGGTGCTGGACGGTGAACGGGAGACGCTGGGGCTGTACCTGACTGGTCACCCGATCACCCAGTACCTGAAGGAAATCGAACGTTACGCCGGTGGCCAGCGTTTGAAAGACATGCACCCGACGGATCGGGGCAAAATGACTACCGCCGTCGGGTTGGTGGTCGCCGCGCGGGTCATGGTGACCAAGCGCGGCAACCGTATCGGCATTTGCACGCTGGATGACCGTTCGGGCCGTCTGGAAGTGATGCTATTCACCGAAGCGCTAGAAAAATACCAGCATTTGTTGGAAAAAGACCGTATCCTTATCGCCAGTGGACAGGTCAGCTTTGATGACTTTAGCGGCGGGCTTAAAATGATGGCCCGCGAGGTAATGGACATCAGTGAAGCCCGGGAAAAATACGCTCGCGGGCTTGCTATCTCGCTGACTGACAGGCAAATTGATGACCAGCTTTTGAACCGTCTCCGTCAGTCGTTGGAACCCCATCGCTCGGGGACGATTCCAGTGCATCTCTACTATCAACGGGAAGATGCACGAGCCAAGCTGCGTTTTGGCGCAACCTGGCGCGTGACGCCCACCGACCGCTTGTTGATCGATTTGCGGACGTTGGTAGGCAATGAGCAGGTGGACTTGGAATTTGACTAAAATAGGAATGCTATGAGTCTGAATTTTCTTGATTTTGAACAGCCGATTGCAGAGCTGGAAGCGAAAATTGACTCGCTGACTGCAGTCAGCCGTCAAGACGAAAAATTAGATATTAATCTGGACGAAGAGGTTCAGCGCCTGCGTGAAAAGAGCGTTGAGCTGACGCGCAAGATTTTTGCCGATCTTGGGGCCTGGCAGATTGCCCAATTGGCACGCCACCCGCGCCGTCCTTATACCCTGGATTATATCAAACACATCTTTACCGACTTCGAAGAGTTGGCGGGCGATCGCGCTTACGCTGACGACAAAGCGATCGTCGGTGGCATTGCGCGCCTGGATGGCCGCCCGGTGATGATCATCGGGCACCAGAAAGGCCGTGAAACCAAAGAGAAGATCCGCCGCAACTTCGGCATGCCGGCGCCGGAAGGTTACCGTAAGGCGCTGCGCCTGATGGAAATGGCCGCACGCTTCAAGATGCCGCTCATCACCTTTATCGATACTCCGGGCGCTTATCCGGGCGTGGGTGCGGAAGAACGCGGCCAGTCAGAAGCCATCGCGCGCAACCTGCGTGAGATGTCGCGTCTGAACATCCCGGTCATCTGCACCGTCATCGGCGAAGGTGGCTCCGGCGGCGCGCTGGCGATCGGCGTGGGCGATAAGGTGAACATGCTGCAGTACAGCACCTACTCGGTGATTTCGCCGGAAGGCTGTGCCTCCATCCTGTGGAAGAGTGCCGACAAGGCGCCGCTGGCCGCAGAAGCGATGGGCATTACCGCACCGCGTCTGAAAGAGTTGAAGCTGATCGATTCGGTGATCCCGGAGCCGCTGGGTTCCGCGCACCGCGACGTGCCGGCGATGGCTGCCGCGCTGAAAGCGCAGCTGCTGGCCGATCTGAAAGATCTGGATGGTCTGAACGACGAAGAGTTGCTCAACCGTCGCTACCAGCGTCTGATGAACTACGGCTACTGCTGAGTTCTGTTCTTCGCTGCAAGAAACCGCCTCCGGGCGGTTTTTTTTTGGCTACACACCGCCGGATTTTCGTGGTGTTATAGAGACTTGGCCGTTAACTGACAGGAGCTGCCGATGAATATCATCGCCATCATGGGCCCGACGGGCGTCTACTACAAAGATGAGCCGATCCGCGAGCTCCACGCTGCGCTGGCCACCATGGGATTCCAACTGGTGTACCCCAAAAACAGCGGTGACCTGCTGAAGCTGATCGAAGCCAATGCCCGTATCTGTGGGGTGATCTTCGACTGGGACGACTACAGCCTGGAGCTGTGCAGCGAGATCAACGAGCTGAACGAATACCTACCGCTGTACGCCTTTATCAATACCCACTCCACCTTCGACGTCAGCCTGCATGAAATGCGCATGGTGCTCTATTTCTTCGAGTATGGCCTGAATGCGGCGGACGATATCGCGCAGCGCATCCAGCAGTACACCGCAGAATATATTGATACCATTACGCCGCCGCTGACCAAGGCGCTGTTCAACTACGTGCGCGAAGGGAAGTACACCTTCTGCACGCCGGGCCACATGGCCGGCACCGCGTTCCAAAAAAGCCCGGTGGGCTGCCTGTTCTATGACTTTTTCGGCGCCAATACCCTGAAGGCCGACATTTCGATTTCAGTCACCGAGCTCGGCTCGCTGTTGGATCACTCCGGGCCGCACCTCGAGGCCGAAGAGTATATTGCGCGTACTTTCAACGCCGAGCAGAGCTATCTGGTTACCAACGGCACCTCCACCGCCAACAAGATCGTCGGCATGTATTCGGCGCCGGCGGGCAGCACGGTGCTGATCGACCGCAACTGCCACAAATCGCTGTGCCACTTGCTGATGATGAGCGATATTGTGCCGATCTATCTGCGCCCGCTGCGCAACGCCTACGGCATCCTTGGCGGCATTCCGCAGCGCGAGTTCACCCGCGCCAGCATCGCCGCTCGGGTGCAGGAGACCCCGAACGCCACCTGGCCGGTGCATGCGGTGATCACCAATTCCACCTATGACGGCCTGCTGTATAACACCGACTACATCAAGCAGACGCTGGCAGTGCCGTCGATCCACTTCGACTCCGCCTGGGTACCTTACACCAACTTCCATCCGATTTACGACGGCAAGAGCGGCATGAGCGGCGATCGGGTGCCCGGTAAGGTCATCTACGAAACTCAATCCACCCACAAGCTGCTGGCGGCCTTCTCCCAGGCCTCGATGATTCATATCAAGGGCGACTACGACGAGAGCACCTTCAACGAAGCCTACATGATGCACACCACCACCTCGCCGCACTATGGCATTGTGGCATCGATGGAGACCGCCGCCGCCATGCTGCGCGGCAACCCGGGGCGCCGCTTGATCAATCGATCGGTGGAGCGCGCGCTGCATTTTCGCCGTGAAGTGCAGCGGCTGCGCGAGGAGAGCGACAGTTGGTTCTTTGACATTTGGCAGCCGGAGGAGATCGATGAGGCGCAGTGTTGGCCATTGGATCCTGACGATAACTGGCACGGCTTCGGCCAGACCGATCGCGATCATATGTACCTCGATCCGATCAAGGTGACGATCCTTACGCCGGGCATGAACGAGCTGGGTGCGCTGGAGGAAGAGGGGATCCCGGCGGCGCTGGTGGCGAAGTATCTCGACGAGCGCGGCATCGTGGTGGAGAAGACCGGGCCGTACAACCTGCTGTTCCTGTTCAGTATCGGCATCGACAAAACCAAGGCGATGAGCCTGTTGCGCGGCCTGACTGATTTCAAGCGCGCCTACGATCTCAACCTGCGGGTGAAGAATATGCTGCCGGATCTGTACGCCGAGGATCCGGATTTTTATCGCCATATGCGTATCCAGGATCTGGCTGCCGGCATTCATCGGCTGATCCGCCAACACGATCTGCCGCGCCTGATGCAGCGGGCGTTCGACGTGCTGCCTGAAATGAAGCTGACGCCGCACCAGATGTTCCAGGAGCAGGTGCGCGGCAATGTGGAAACCTGCGAGCTGGATCAGTTGGTGGGCAAGGTGGCGGCCAATATGATCCTGCCTTATCCGCCGGGCGTGCCGCTGGTGATGCCGGGAGAAATGATCACCGAAGAGAGCCGGGCGGTGCTCGATTTCCTGCTGATGCTGTGCTCTATCGGTGAGCGCTATCCCGGTTTTGAAACCGACATCCACGGCGCCAAACTGACGGAGGACGGGCGCTATCTGGTGAAGGTGTTGAAAGCGCCAGCATAATCGTTTAGGCGAATTCTCGGCAGATCAGGTTCACGCTGTCGAGCGGCAGCGGTTCCTGTGTCAGGCCGCAAAACGGTTGGCCATTGCGCTGCTGGTGATAGCGGCAGCGGTGGCATTCGCCGAACAGCGCCGCATTTTCCTGCCGCTGCAGTTGGCGCAGCAGCTGGGTTAACAGCGCCTGCAACTGTTCGCCGTCCTGCTGCATGGCGTCTTGCGCCTGCTGCAGATAGGCAGGAGGAAACAGAGTCTCCATTAAACTTCGCGATTTTTCTGTCAGCCGCAGCCGCACGCTGCGGCGATCCTTTGCGTCCGCCGTGCGGGCGATCATGCCGTTCAGCTCCAGCTTTTTCAGCGATTGGGACACCGTTCCCTTGGTCAGGCCAAGGTATTCCGCCACGGCCATCGGCGTGTTGGAGTAATGATTACAGCGTGCCAGATAGTAGAGCGCGCTCAGCTGCACCGGCGGCAGGCTTTCCAATTCTTCGTGGCTGCGCAGCCAGCTGCGTTGCAGGCTATTCAGGCGTTCAAGCAGATCAAACAGTTTTAGCATCGTATCCTCATCAGGCTGTGTAAATAGTATCGATTAAAAACTATATTGACAAGTCATTGGTGCTGACATACTGTTCACATTGTTTCGATTCGAAACAATATGGGTAAGTAAACGTGCCCGAAACCGTCAATACCAAGGAGAATGAGGATGACTAAGGCCGTGTTTTATCATGCCGGCTGCCCGGTATGCGTGAGTGCCGAACAGCAGCTGTTGGGACTGTTGAGCGATAACGTGCAGGTGGAAGTGGTGCACCTGGGGGAACGCCCAACGCGCGTGGCGGAAGCTGAGCGCCTCGGCGTGCAGAGTGTACCGGCGCTGGTGGTCGATGGGCAGGTGCTGCACATCAACTTCGGCGCGGCGTTGGCGGATCTGAAGGCCTGAGACGCCGTGTGCTGAATCATGCCCCGCGGCAATCCGCGGGGTTTTTGCCGTTGACGTCATCGCCGCCGCCGGATACCGTGCCCCATCAGAATGAACAGGAGAGGGTTTCTATGCTGGGATTACGTCAGGTGCATCACATTGCGATCATTGGCGCGAACTACGCTGCCAGTAAGCATTTCTATTGCGATATTCTCGGTTTTACCCTGCTGAGTGAAGTTTACCGCGAGGAGCGCGACTCCTGGAAAGCGGATCTCGCGCTCAACGGACAATACACTATCGAACTGTTTTCTTTCCCTTCGCCGCCGGCCCGCGTCAGCCGCCCGGAGGCCTGCGGCCTGCGCCATCTGGCGTTCAGCGTTGACGACATCGATCGGGCCATCGCCCATCTGCAGGCGGCCGGCGTTGCCTGCGAACCGGTGCGCGTCGATCCCTACACCCAATCCCGCTTTACCTTTTTCAGCGATCCTGATGGTTTACCGTTAGAATTATACGAGAGTTAACGGCTTAATCGCCTCCCGGCGGCCACAGCCGGGGGCGGTTATGCTATGATCGCCCCCTTGCCCTACATGCCTACAGAGTTATTTCCGCCATGCAAGAGCCTGCTTTTCGCGTCGGGGAGTGGCTGGTTACCCCTGCCGACAACACCATCAGCCGAGACGGCCGCCAGAAAACGCTGGAACCGCGCCTGATCGACATGCTGTGCTATTTCGCCCGGCACCCCGATGTGGTGCTGAGCCGCGACGAGCTGATCGACAACGTCTGGAAGCGCAATATCGTCACCAACCACGTGGTGACCCAATGTATTTCAGAGCTGCGCAAATACCTGAAAGACGGCGACAGCGACAGCCCGGAATACATTATCACCGTGCCCAAGCGCGGGTATAAGCTGGCGACGTCGGTGATATGGTGTGAAGAGGGCGAGACGCAACCTGCTCCCGCACAGGCGCCGCAGATCGCGGTGATCATGCATGAGCCGGAAGACGGCAGCGATGACGACGACGAGACGCCGTACGTGCCGCCGAGCCGGCCCCGAACGCCGGTCGCCGCGCCTGGCGAAAAGAAGCCGCGCTTTTATCTCCGCTCGACGTTCTGGGTGTGGCTGGCGTTTCTGGCGGCGCTCAGCGTCTGCGTGGCGTTTGTCGGCATCGCCACGCTGTCACAGCGCGTGCCGGTTTCGACCATGCCGGTGCTGCTCAACCCGCGCGATATCGATATTCGCATCCAGGGCGGCGAGAGCTGCAGCAACTGGATGCCGCAGCTCTCTTATGTGGTGGGCGTCAGCGAGCTGATCACCGATTCGCTCAACACCTACTCGACCTTCCTGGTGCACGACCAAACCAATTACAACTATTCCGGCCCCAGCAACTCGGGCAAGTCGCTGTATATCGAGTTCGTCAATCAGCGCCACTACCGCGCCCAGCAGTGTTTCCTGTCCGTGCGGCTGGTGGATAACGCCGACAGCTCAATCATGTTGGACAAGCGTTACTTCATTACCGCCGATAACCAGCTGAAGATCCAAAGCGATTTCCTCGCCAGCCTGTCCACGGCGCTGAAGCAGCCCTGGCCGCCGCAGTTGGAGCAGCGTCTGGCGCAGCTGCTGCCCGACAACGGGCCGCTGCTGCAGCGCTTCTACCAGGCACATCAATTGTTGATCCACGGTGATGCCGATTCGTTGACTCGCGCCAGCGCTCAGCTGAGCGAGCTGATTAAAAGCGCGCCGAATTTCCACTACCTGCTGGCGGAAAAGGCGCTGGTGGATGTACTGCGCAATTCTTACCAACCGTTCGACAGCCAGGCCTTGGCACAATTGCGCGCCGATATCAGCCATCTGACGACGATCCCCGAATTGAAAAACACGCCGATCATGCAGCAAGTTCTGGCGGTCGATGCGTTGGCGCAGGGGCGGATTGACGAGGCGCACCGGGCGATCGATCTGGGGATTGAGTTGCAAATGTCGTGGCTGAATTATGTGTTGCTGGGCAAAGTGTATGAAATGCAGGGGCAGAATCATTTGGCGGCGGATTCTTATATTACCGCGTTCAATTTGCGCCCCGGTGAGGATACCTTGCATTGGATCACCAATGGCGTATTCCAGACGTCATTGACCAACGTGGTGCCTTATTTAAATAACTACCAGCACCAATAATTAACCGATACTACGCCGCCATTATTCTCCGGGAATGCTGTCGGCGTTATTTATTGGTGAAGACATGTTGCGCCATTGTGTTATTTTGCTGCGTAATATTGTTCCTTTTCTGTCGTTTGTTATTCATTATTAACCTAGGTATCATTCTGTTTTTAAAAGATGTTTATCTTTTCTTTAGCTTACCTTTTTATCTTGATGTGTTAATCAAAAACCTCAGGTTATCATTTGTATGATCATGAGCGTAATCTCACTTTATCTTTAGGACTTTATTCCCCCCGATGGTTAGCATCCTGACTATCAAGCCGGCTCATTAAAATCTTTTATTTATGGGTGTGGCTTATAAGAAACGTAAATCAGGAGAAACTGACCATGGCTTCACCCAAGAAAATAGGGCTTATTGCCTGCACCGGCGTCGTCGCCGGCAATATGATGGGGAGCGGGATTGCCTTATTGCCCGCCAACCTGGCGAGTCTCGGATCCATCGCCATTTGGGGGTGGGTGATCTCGATTATCGGGGCGATGTCGCTGGCCTATGTGTATGCCCGTCTCGCCACCAAAAACCCGCAGCAGGGCGGCCCTATCGCCTACGCCGGTGAAATTTCCCCGGCCTTCGGTTTCCAGACCGGCGTGCTTTATTACCATGCCAACTGGATCGGTAACCTGGCCATCGGCATTACCGCCGTTTCTTATCTCTCCACCTTCTTCCCGGCGCTGAACAACCCGATACCTGCCGGTATCGCCTGTATCGCCATCGTGTGGGTCTTCACCTTCGTCAACATGCTGGGCGGAACCTGGGTCAGCCGTTTGACTACCCTGGGCCTGGTATTGGTGTTGATCCCGGTGATCGTGACCGCCACCCTCGGCTGGCACTGGTTTGACGCCGCCACCTACCAGGCTAACTGGAATACCTCCGGCACCACCGACAGCCATGCGGTCATCAAAAGTATTCTGCTGTGCCTGTGGGCGTTCATCGGCGTGGAATCCGCGGCGGTCAGCACCGGCATGGTGAAAAACCCGAAACGTACCGTGCCGCTGGCGACCATGCTCGGCACCGGCCTGGCGGGCATCATCTACATCGCCGCCACCCAGGTGATCAGCGGCATGTTCCCGGCGTCTGAAATGGCCGCCAGCGGCGCGCCGTTCGCCATCAGCGCCTCGGCGATTATGGGCAACTGGGCCGCACCGATGGTTTCCGCCTTCACCGCCTTCGCCTGCCTGACCTCACTCGGTTCGTGGATGATGCTGGTCGGCCAGGCCGGGGTGCGCGCCGCCAACGACGGCAACTTCCCGAAAGTGTACGGCGAGCTGGATAAAAACGGCATTCCGAAAAAAGGCCTGCTGCTGGCCGGCTGCAAAATGACCGCGCTGATGGTGCTGATCACCCTGATGAGCTCCGCCGGCGGCAAGGCTTCCGACCTGTTCGGCGAGCTGACCGGCATCGCGGTGCTGCTGACCATGCTGCCTTACTTCTATTCCTGCGTAGATCTGATCCGCTTCGAAGGGGTCAACGTGCGCAACCTGCTGAGCCTGATCGCTTCGGTGTGCGGCTGCGGCTTCTGCTTCATCGCGCTGATGGGCGCCAACTCATTCGAACTGTCCGGCACCTTTATCATCAGCCTGATTATCCTGATGTTCTACGCCCGGAAAATGAATACCCGCCAGGCTGCCAACGCAGCGGCGGTCGATGAAAACACCACGGCCAAAGCGCACTGATTCGCGTCCGCTGACCGACTGAATTTACCCAGCCCCTTTCTTTCCGACCTGTCAGCCGCGACGGGAAGGGGCTTGCTTTGCCAGGAGAAATGCATATGAACGTTATCGCCATCATGAATCACATGGGTGTCTACTTCAAAGAAGAGCCTATCCGTGAACTGCATCAGGCGCTGGAAAGTCTGGATTTCCGCATCGTTTACCCTAACGATCGCGAAGACCTGCTGAAACTGATCGAGAACAACGCCCGCCTGTGCGGGGTGATCTTCGACTGGGACAAATACAACCTGGAGCTGTGCGAAGAGATCAGTCAGCTGAACGAATACATGCCGCTGTACGCGTTCGCCAACACCTATTCCACGCTGGACGTCAGCCTGAACGATCTGCGCATGCAGGTGCGCTTCTTCGAGTATGCGCTTGGCGCGGCAACCGACATCGCCGCCAAGATCAAACAGAATACCGACGAATATATCGACACCATCCTGCCGCCGTTGACCAAGGCGCTGTTTAAATACGTGCGCGAAGGCAAATACACTTTCTGTACGCCGGGCCACATGGGCGGCACCGCGTTCCAGAAGAGCCCGGTGGGCAGCCTGTTCTACGATTTCTTCGGCCCGAACACCATGAAGTCGGATATTTCGATTTCGGTGTCCGAACTGGGGTCGCTGCTGGATCACTCCGGCCCGCACAAAGAGGCGGAGGAGTACATTTCCCGCGTGTTCAACGCCGAACGCAGCTACATGGTCACCAACGGCACCTCCACCGCCAACAAGATCGTCGGCATGTATTCGGCGCCGGCGGGCAGCACGGTGCTGATTGACCGTAACTGCCACAAGTCGCTGACTCACCTGATGATGATGAGCGACATCACGCCGATCTACTTCCGCCCGACCCGCAACGCCTACGGCATCCTCGGCGGCATTCCGCAGAGCGAGTTCCAGCGCGCCACCATCGCCAAGCGCGTGAAGGAGACCCCGAACGCCACCTGGCCGGTGCACGCGGTGATCACCAACTCCACCTATGACGGGCTGCTGTACAACACCGACTTTATCAAGAACACCCTGGACGTGAAGTCGATCCACTTCGATTCCGCCTGGGTGCCTTACACCAACTTCCACCCGATCTATAAAGGCAAGTGCGGCATGAGCGGCGGCCGCGTGGAGGGCAAGGTGATCTACGAAACCCAGTCCACCCACAAACTGCTGGCGGCCTTCTCGCAGGCTTCGATGATTCATGTGAAGGGCGATATCAACGAAGAGACCTTCAACGAAGCCTACATGATGCACACCACCACCTCGCCGCACTACGGCATCGTGGCGTCGACCGAAACCGCCGCGGCGATGATGAAAGGCAACGCCGGCAAGCGCCTGATCCACGGCTCTATCGAACGCGCGATCAAGTTCCGCAAAGAGATTAAACGCCTGAAAGTCGAGTCCGACGGCTGGTTCTTCGACGTCTGGCAGCCGGAGCATATCGATGAACCGGAATGCTGGCCGCTGCGCTCCGACAGCGCCTGGCACGGTTTCAAGAACATCGACAACGAACACATGTATCTGGACCCGATCAAGGTCACCATTCTGACGCCGGGGATGAGCAAGGAAGGCGAGATGCAGCCGTTCGGTATCCCGGCCAGCATCGTGGCGAAATACCTCGACGAACGCGGCATCATCGTCGAGAAAACCGGGCCGTACAACCTGCTGTTCCTGTTCAGCATTGGCATCGACAAAACCAAGGCGCTCAGCCTGCTGCGCGCGATGACCGACTTCAAACGCTCGTTCGATCTGAACCTGCGGGTGAAAAACATGCTGCCTTCGCTGTATCACGAAGCGCCTGATTTCTATGAAAACATGCGCATTCAGGATCTGGCGCAGAACATTCACCGCCTAGTGGAGCAGCACAACCTGCCGGACCTGATGTACCGCGCGTTCGAAGTGCTGCCAACCATGGTGATGAATCCGTACCAGGCGTTCCAGAAAGAGCTGCACGGCGAAGTGGAAGAGGTCTATCTGGAAGAGATGGTCGGCAAGGTCAACGCCAATATGATCCTCCCATACCCACCGGGCGTGCCGCTGGTGATGCCGGGCGAAATGCTGACCGAAGAGAGCCGGCCGGTGCTGGAGTTCCTGCAGATGCTGTGCGAAATCGGCGCGCATTATCCGGGCTTTGAAACCGACATTCACGGCGCCTATCGTCAGGCGGACGGACGTTATCGGGTGAAAGTGCTGAAGGCGAAATAACCGCAGCCAATAAGAGGGGAGGCGCTCGCGCTTCCCCTTTGCCGTTCACCGACTGATGAGAGACCTCCATGAAAACACCCTCACAGCCGCGCGCAATCTACTATGTCGTAGCGATACAAATTTGGGAATATTTCAGCTTTTACGGCATGCGTGCGTTACTGATCCTCTATCTGACCCACCAACTCGGCTATACCGACAGCCACGCCATCGATCTCTACAGCGCTTACGCTTCGTTAGTTTACGTCACTCCTATTCTGGGCGGCTGGCTCGCCGACCGCCTGCTGGGCAATCGCGTTGCGGTGATCGCCGGTGCGGCGCTGATGACCCTGGGGCATATCGTGCTCGGCCTGAGCGCGGTCTCCGCCCAGTCGCTCTATCTGGCGCTGGCCATCATCATCTGTGGCTATGGCCTGTTCAAATCCAATATCAGCTGCCTGCTGGGCGAGCTGTATCCGGCGCAGGACTCGCGCCGCGAAGGGGGCTTCTCGCTGCTGTACGCCGCCGGCAACGTCGGGTCTATTCTGGCGCCGATCGCCTGCGGGTTGGCAGCTGAGCGCTATGGCTGGCACGTCGGCTTTGCATTGGCCGGGATCGGCATGTTCGCCGGCCTGGTGATTTTCCTGCTCGGCGGGCGCCACTTCCGCCACACGCGTGGCGTGAATGTACCGCTGATGCGCGCCAGAAGCCTGGGCCTGCCGCACTGGGGTTGGCTGCTGGTGGTGCTGCTGGCGTCGCCGCTGTTCTTCATGCTGCTGTTTGAACGTGGCTGGGCCGGCTATTTGCTCGGGTTGGTGTGCGTGGCGGCGGTGGTGCTGGTGGCACGCATTATGCTGCGCGCGGACACCGGCCAGCGCTGGGGGCTGTGGCAGATCGTTGTGCTGATGCTGCTAGGCACGCTGTTCTGGGCCTTTGCCCAGCAGGGCGGCAGCTCCATCAGCCTGTTTATCGATCATTTCGTTGACCGGCGCTGGTTCGGCTGGACGGTGCCGACCGCCTTGTTCCAGTCGGTTAACGCCTGTGCGGTGATGCTGGGCGGCGTGGCGCTGGCCTGGCTGGCGAGTGGCGATGGCGACCGCACGCTGCGCATCTGGTGCAAGTTCGCCTTCGGTCTGCTGTTGATCGGCGTCGGCTTTACGCTGATGGCGCTTAATACCCGGCTGCACGGGCCGGGATCGATGGGGCTGATGATCGCCGGTCTGGCGGTGATGGGCTTTGCCGAACTGTTTATCGATCCGGTGGCGATGGCGCAGATCACCCGGCTGAATATCCCCGGCGCCACCGGCGTGTTGACCGGTATCTATATGCTGGCGACCGGTTCGATCGCCAACTACCTGGCGGGCATCATCGCCAATCAGACCGCCGAGGACCACATCGAAGGGGCGGCGATGCAGGCGTATGGCCGCATTTTCGCCCAGATCGGCTGGGGAGCGGCCGGATGTGCGCTGGCGGTGATCGCGGTGCTGGGCGGTTGGTGGCTGCTGACGCGACGCCAGGCCCGGACGGTTAATGCTTGATTGATGGCGGTAGGCGGGGTTAACGTGCAGCTATGTAGAAGTGACAAAGCCTACCGATGGATACTGATCAATTAACGACGCAGGTGGCGGACCAGCTGGGCGCGCAGCAGCGGCTGCTGGTGGCGTTCAGCGGCGGCCTGGATTCCAGCGTGCTGCTGCATCTGCTGGCGGCGTTGCGCCGCCAACGTCCGGCGCTGCAGCTGCGTGCGCTGCACGTGCATCATGGCCTGAGCGCCTTTGCCGACCGTTGGGTTGAGCATTGCCGCAGCCGGTGTGCCGACTGGCAGATCCCGTTGACGGTGACGCATGTGCAGGTGGACGCCCGCCAGGGCGGCATCGAAGCGGCGGCGCGTGCGGCGCGCTATGCCGCCTTCAGCGCCGCCCTCACGGAGGGCGAAGCGCTGCTCACCGCGCAACACCTCGACGATCAAAGCGAAACCTTCCTGCTGGCGCTCAAGCGCGGCAGCGGGCCGGCGGGGCTGTCGGCGATGGCGGCGCGCGCGACGCTGGGCGAGCACCTGCTGTTGCGGCCGCTGTTGGGCTGTTCGCGTCAGACGCTGGAAAGCTACGCGCAACGCCACGCCTTAACCTGGATAGATGACGACAGCAATCAGGACACGCGCTTCGATCGCAATTTCCTGCGGTTGCAGGTGTTGCCGCAGCTCAACCAGCGCTGGCCGCACTTCGCCTCGGCGGTAGCGCGCAGCGCCAGCCTGTGCGCCGAACAGGAACAATTGTTGGACGAGCTGCTGGCGGAACCGCTGCAAAGCCTGTTGGCGGCGGATCGCTCATTGGCGATCGACGGTTTGACGGCCTGTTCGCCGGTGCGGCGCTTCGCTCTGTTGCGGCGCTGGATCGCATTGTTCAACGTCACCATGCCGGCGCGTGAGCAGCTTCAGCGTCTGTGGGATGAGGTGGCGCTCAGCCGGGAAGATGCCGAACCGCAGCTGCAGCTCGGCGCCTATCAGATCCGCCGTTTCCGCGGCCGATTGCACCTGTTGCCGCCGCTGGCGGCGCTGCGCGATGTGCATCTGCCCTGGCAGCCTGACCAGCCGCTGACGTTGCCGGACGGGCTGGGGCAGTTGGTTGCCGGTGAGGGCGATCTGGCGCTGCGCGCACCGCAGCCATCGCAGCAGATTAGCATTCGTTTCGGCGGCTTACAGGGCGCGGTGCGCATCGTGGGGCGCGTCCATTCGCGGCCGATAAAAAAACTGTGGCAGGAGCTGGGTATTCCTCCCTGGCAGCGTGAACGCATCCCGTTGATTTATTATGATGAGCAGCTGATCGCCGCGCTGGGCGTATTCGTCTGTGAGGCGGGGCAGGTGCCGGAAGGCGAACGCCCGTGGCGGCTGCGCTGGGAAAAAAATCATAATCGTGAGGAGCAATGATGAAGTTTGTGGAAATCGCGCTGTTGGCTGCCGGCCTGTTCAGCCTGCCGGCGTTGGCGGCGGGAGATGCGGCGGCCGGCCAGGCCAAAGCCGCCGCCTGTGCGGCCTGCCACGGCGCGCAGGGCAAGGTGACGGTGCCGATGTACCCGAATCTGGCCGGGCAGAATGCCATGTACCTGCAGCACGCATTGCAGGCGTACAAGAAAGGGGAACGCAACGGCGGCCAGGCCGAGGTGATGAAGGCCTACGTGTCGGGGCTGTCGGATGACGATATCGCCGATCTGGCGGCCTATTACGCCAGCCTGAAGCCCTAAATGACGAGGGCAGCCGTTGGGCTGCCCTGTTGGGATGGGGTTACCGCTGCTCAGTCCGACAGGCTGACGACCACGGTACCGATTTCCGGATGACTGAAACTGCTGATATGGTCCAGACGCAGGTCGCGCTGCTGGCCGTTCTGTTCGATGGTCAGATACTCAACGCGTTTCTTTTGCAGCAGGTCGATCGCCTTGGCCTCGATCACTTCTCCGTCGCGTAACTCCAGCTTCAGAATAAGTTTATGCTGACAGGCGAGTTCCAGGTTGTCGTAGTCATCGCAATTGATGGGTTGGTACTCATCATTCATCAACATAGTCGCTCACCAATAAGTTAGCGGCGGCAAAGGCCGCCTGTTCCCTAACGGAGGACGGTAGCGCATCGTTCGCTGCGACATCGTCCAATGCCTTTAACGCACAAGCCAGCGCATCAGGCACGTAGCCAAGATCTCCACTGCCAATCTCGGCGTAAGTACGGCGTACTAACTCACAGTATTGTTGCACAGTTTCCTCCCTTAAGAACCTCTGCATCATCAAGACTACTATCGCGATGAGGCGCAGGCTCTCGGAGTTTTATCCTATCCTAGACGACTATAGCACAGCTGTTATGGAGTTATCAGCACCCCGGCACGCCTTTCGCACTGCCGTGGCCTGGCCGCGCTGGCGGGGTTTGGCCCTGATCAAGTACACTGTCGCCGGATAATAACGAGGTCACCCATGGCGCTGAAAGCAACCATTTATAAAGCCGCGGTCAATATTGCTGATATGGATCGTCACTTCTACCACGACGCCACGCTGACGCTGGCGCAACACCCGTCCGAAAATGAGCAGCGCATGATGCTGCGCCTGTTGGCCTGGATCTGTCATGCCGACGAGCGGTTGGTGTTCACCAAAGGGCTGAGCGCCGACGACGAGCCGGAGATCTGGCAGCGCAACGACCACAACGGGCTGGAAATGTGGATCGAGATGGGATTACCCGACGAAAAACGCATCCGCAAGGCCTGCAACCAGTCGCCGCGCGTGGTGTTGTACGCCTACGGCGAGCGCGCTGCGCACGTGTGGTGGCAGGGAATGCAGGGTAAGGTGGCCGGCTACAAGAACCTGAGCGTGCGTTTCCTCGACGACGAGCAGTTGGCGCGCCTGACGGCATTGGCCAGCCGCACCATGACGCTGCAGGCAACGCTGCAGGAGGGAACTATTTGGCTGTCCGATGCTCAGAATAGTCTGGAAATCCAGTTTGCCGAGTGGCAGCAGGCACAGGTGTAGCCGGTGCTGGAACTGTCAAGAAACGTAGCCATACCGGATAATGAACTGGAATTGACGGCGATCCGCGCACAGGGCGCGGGCGGCCAGCACGTGAACAAAACCTCAACGGCGATCCATTTGCGCTTTGACATCCGGGCATCCAGCCTGCCAGAGTATTATAAGGAAAGGCTGCTGGCGCTGAATCATCATCTCATTACCGCTGATGGCGTAGTGATTATCAAGGCGCAAGAGTATCGCAGTCAGGAATTGAATCGCGAAGCGGCGTTGGCCAGGTTGGCCGCGCTGATTCAGCAGGCGATGGTGGTGGAAAAAACGCGCAAGGCGACCAAGCCGACGAAAGGGGCGAAACTGCGTCGCCTGGAAGGCAAGACGCGTAAAGGCGCCACCAAGGCGCTGCGTGGCAAGGTTCGCACTTAGGAATACATGAACACAGTAGGAGAATAACTGTGAAGAAAATTACGGTAGCCCTGTTCTTGGCGGCAGGCGCACTCTCGTTGTTGGGATGCAACAATCATTATCAGCCGAAGGAACAACCGCTGCAGGCGATGCCGCAGAGTTATCAAGGATTGTTGCCTTGCGCCGATTGCGGCGGGCTGGATACGGCGCTGTTCCTGGATGAGGACGGCACCTTTGTTCTGCAGGAAACCTATCGCGGCACCAAAGACGGCGATCAGACCTTTGCCGACTACGGCAAATGGGCGCGCACTGCGGATAAGCTGGTGCTGACCGACAGCACCGGTGAAAAACGCTACTTCCGCCCGGTGGGCAAGAGCCTGGAGATGCTGGATCGCAGCGGCGCGCCGATCGCCTCCAAGCTGAATTACCGCCTGGAGCCAATTGAAAAACCGTTGCCTAAAACCCCTATGGTGATGAAAGGCAGTTACACCTATATGGCGGATGCGGCAGTCTTCAAGGACTGCGCTACCGGCATCACGTTCCCGGTGGATAACAACATCGCGCTGGAGCAAGGTTACGCCAAAGCCAACAAAAATGCCGGCGAGCCGGTGTTCCTGACCTTCAATGCGCACTTCAGCGTGCAGCCATCGATGGAAGAAGGGCAGATAGAGAAGGCGGTGGTACCGGACGGCAAAATCGCGTTCGATCGCAGCAAGAACTGCAGCAGCAAGTAAGCGTTTTCGGATATAAAAAAACCCGCCTAGGCGGGTTTTTTATTTTCTGGCGTTCGTCGCTCAGCGTTTGATCTGGCCCAGCAGGAAATCAACGATTTCGCCGGTTTTGATCATTTGCTTCTCGCCGACGCGGCGGTTCTTGTACTCGATCTCTTCGTTGTCGAGGTTACGGTCACCGATAACGATAGAGTGCGGCACGCCGATCAGTTCCATATCCGCGAACATCACGCCCGGACGCTCTTTGCGGTCATCGAGGATCACGTCGATGCCATGGGAGCGCAGAGTGTTGTACAGCTCTTCGGCGAGCGCCTGCACGCGGAACGACTTGTGCATGTTCATCGGCAGAATAGCGACCTGGAACGGCGCGATAGCGTCCGGCCAGATGATGCCGCGTTCGTCGTGGTTCTGCTCGATGGCGGCGGCCACAACGCGCGTGACTCCGATGCCGTAGCAACCCATGGTCAGTACCTGGTTACGGCCATCTTCGCCTTGCACGGTCGCTTTCATCGCTTCCGAATACTTGGTGCCGAGCTGGAAGATATGGCCCACTTCGATGCCACGTTTGATCAGCAGCGTACCCTGACCGTCCGGGCTGGCGTCGCCTTCCACCACGTTACGGATATCGGCCACCTGCGGCAGCGGCAGATCGCGCTCCCAGTTGATGCCGAAGTAGTGTTTGCCGTCAACGTTGGCGCCGGCGCCAAAGTCGCTCATCGCCGCCACGCTGCGGTCAGCTACCACCGGCATCGGCAGGTTGACCGGGCCGAGTGAACCCGGGCCGGCACCGACGATGGCGCGAATTTCTTCTTCGGTGGCGAAGGTCAGCGGCGTGGCAACCTGCGCCAGCTTCTCTGCCTTGACTTCGTTCAGCTCGTGATCGCCGCGCACCAGCAGAGCGACCAGCTTGTGGCCGCTCTCTTCGGTGGCGCGTACCATCAGCGTCTTCACGGTTTTTTCCACTGGCAGCGCGAATTGCTCGACCAGCTCGGCGATGGTTTTTGCGTTCGGGGTATCTACCAGGCGCAGCGCTTCGCTGGCCGCCGCGCGCGGAGCCGCCGGCGCGACCGCTTCCGCCAGCTCGATGTTGGCGGCGAAGTCGGAACCGGTGGAGAACACGATATCGTCTTCACCGCTGTCTGCCAGCACCTGGAATTCGTGCGACGCACTGCCGCCGATCGAGCCGGTATCGGCCTGCACCGGGCGGAAATCCAGGCCCATGCGGCTGAAGATTTTGCTGTACGCTTCGTACATCGCGTCGTAAGTCTCCTGCAGAGACTCCTGCGAGGTATGGAAGGAGTAGGCATCCTTCATCAGGAACTCACGGGAACGCATCACGCCGAAACGTGGGCGCACTTCATCACGGAACTTGGTCTGGATCTGGAAGAAGTTCAGCGGCAGCTGCTTGTACGAGCTGATCTCGTTGCGGATCAGATCGGTAATCACTTCTTCATGCGTCGGGCCCAGCACGAAAGGACGGTCACCGCGGTCGACGAAGCGCAGCAGCTCGGGGCCGTATTGCTCCCAACGGCCGCTTTCCTGCCACAGGTCGGCAGGCTGAACCACCGGCATGGACACTTCGATCGCATTAGCATTGTTCATTTCTTCGCGAACGATGTTTTCAACCTTCTTCAGAACGCGCAGGCCGGTCGGCAGCCAGGTGTAAAGACCGGAGGCCAGCTTGCGGATCATCCCGGCGCGCAGCATCAGCTGGTGGCTGATCACTTCGGCGTCGGCAGGTGTCTCCTTCAGAGTGGAGAGCAGATATTGGCTAGTACGCATGGTGTTTTGGTTCCGTTAGAACTGCAAATTGCATCGGGCTGCCAGAGTGGCGGCCAAAAAGTGATTTAGTTTACCAGCGCGAGCGGGTCGCCAAAAGAGAGGCGGCGGAATTTTAACGCGGGTCGAGCGACAGCACTTCGGTGTGGCCGTCTACGACGCGCCAGCGCACGTTGAAATCCAGCAGCCAGACGGCGTAATCCCGTTCGACGTCCTCTCCTTTACGATAGGCGGGACGGGGGTCCTGTGCCAGCACCTGGCTGATAAAACGCCTTAATTGCGGGTAGCGCGCCTGATGTTGCTGCAGCTGCTGTTCCGCCTGCGGCGCGAAACGCACCGGCATATCGCCGGCGGGCGCGGCCTGGGCAAAGCCGGCGCGGGCCTGCGGTTGGCTCTCGGCGAACGGCAGATAAGGCTTGATGTCCACCACCGGGGTACCGTCGACCAGATCGAGGCTGCCCAGTTCCAGCGCCACTTCCCCGTTTTTCACCCGTACGCCTTTGAGCTCAATGAGCGACATGCCGAGCGGGTTGGGGCGGAAGGTGGAGCGGGTGGCGAACACGCCCATGCGGGCATTGCCGCCTAAACGCGGTGGGCGTACCGTCGGGCGCCAGCCGCCTTCCATGGTTTGATGGAAAATGAACATCACCCACAGATGGCTGAAATCGCTGAGACCGCGAACCGCTTCCGCCTGGTTGTAGGGCGGTAGCAACAGCAGTTCGCCGCCACCGTCTTCGACCAGCCCAGGTTGGCGGGGCACGGCGAATTTCTCTTTATATGGCGAGCGGATCACGCCGATCTGCTCGAAAACGAATTCGGTCATTTGGACGAGACGTTAAGCGCCGAGCCCTGGCAGACGGCCTGCTGATAACAACCGGCGACGCCGCTGACAATCTGGCAGTCGTGCAGCAGCACGGCGTTGGCCTTCATGTAAGACGCGCGGATTTGCATGCGTTTACGGGCGGTAGCCAGATTCGGTGGGGAGTCTTGTACGGTGGTTTGGCACGATTCGCCGGACACTTCACCCAGATCGCGGAACGGTTTACCCACGAGTTCTTCTGCACTTTTATACAGTTTTACCGGAGCGGGGCGGGCGGCCGGCGTGGTCTTGGCCGGGGCGGTCGTGGTCGGCTTGCTGGTGCTGTTTGTTGAGGATGGCGCGATACGTTGCGATGAACATCCGGCCAGCGCGAGCGCTAACAAACAGAGAGGTAAAACACGCATTGAGATTCCTCTGCCTTAATGAAAGTGGCGCTATTGAAGCAATCTATGGCGGAAATAACAAGACGGGCCTTGGCCCGTCTTGCAATTATAGGAATAAAATTGGTGAATAAGCGCTTACCAGCCTTTCACCGCACCGCCGTTGAAGATTTTGTTGGCGGCGGCGTCAACTTCGTCAGACTGATAGGCCTGCACGAATTTCTTCACGTTTTCCGCATCTTTGTTATCTTCGCGCGCAACCAGCAGGTTGACGTAAGGCGAGTCTTTATCTTCCACGAACAGACCGTCTTTCGCCGGCGTCAGGCCGATCTGGCTGGCGTAGGTGGTATTGATCACCGCCAGCGCGATCTGCTGATCGTCCAGAGAACGTGGCAGCTGAGGCGCTTCCAGCTCAACCAGCTTCAGGTTTTTCGGGTTCTCGGTCACGTCCAGCACGGTCGGCAGCAGGCCAACGCCGTCTTTCAGTTTGATCAGGCCGACTTTCTGCAGCAGCAGCAGCGAGCGGCCCAGGTTGGTCGGATCGTTCGGCAGTGCGATCTGAGAACCCTCTTTCAGTTCGTCCAGCGATTTGATTTTCTTGGAGTAACCGGCGATCGGGTAAACAAAGGTGCTGCCGACCGGCACCAGCTTGTAGCCGCGATCTTTGATCTGCTGATCCAGATAAGGCTTGTGCTGGAAGGCGTTCAGGTCGATATCGCCTTTGCTCAGCGCTTCGTTTGGCAGCACGTAATCGTTGAAGGTGACCAGCTCGACGTCCAGACCGTATTTCTCTTTCGCCACTTTCTGCGCCACTTCAGCCACTTGCTGCTCTGCGCCGACGATCACGCCGACCTTGATGTGGTTTGGATTCTTTTCATCCTGGCCGCAACCCGCCAGAGCCAGAGTGCCGATCAGTGCGCCAATTGTCGCGATGGATTTAAATGTTAACGACATATCCCTTCCTCATTAGACTCGCATTAATATGCTGTGAAACTATTTATGGGTAACGGCTTTGACGATGCGATCGCCGCAGAATTGGATCAGATAAACCAAAACTACCAGTAATACTAATACGGTATTCATAACTGTGGCGTTATAACCGATATAACCGTATTGGTAACCGATTTGGCCCAGACCGCCGGCACCGACCGCGCCGCCCATGGCGGAGTAACCCACCAGGGTGATTAGGGTGATGGTCGCGGCGTTGACCAGGCCCGGTAGGGCTTCCGGCAGCAACACTTTCTTAATGATCTGCATCGGCGTGGCGCCCATGGCGCGCGCCGCTTCCACCAGACCGGACGGGATCTCCAGCAGGGCGTTTTCCACCATGCGCGCGATGAACGGCGCGGCGCCCACGGTCAACGGCACGATGGCCGCCTGAAGACCGATCGAGGTACCGACGATCATGCGGGTAAAAGGAATCATCCAAACCAACAGGATAATGAACGGGATGGAACGGAAGATGTTCACCAGCCCGGACAGGATCTTATACAGCGAATTGTTGGCGATGATCTGCCCCGGGCGGGTCACATACAGCAGCACGCCGACCGGCAGGCCGAGCACGAAACCGAAGAAGCCGGAGACAAAGGTCATCATGACGGTTTCCCACACGCCACGTGCCATCAACCACATCATTGCCTCAGACATAACCCAGAACCTCTACTTTTACCTGATTTTCTTGCAGGAACTTAATCGTCGCCAGCGCGTCTTCGTCGCTGCCGTGCAGCTCCGCCAGCATCACGCCGAATTTCACGCCGCCGGCATAATCCATCTGGGCGCTGATAATGTTGTTGTTCACGTTGAAGCGGCGAGCGGCTTCAGACAGCAGCGGCGCATCGACCGACTGGCCGGTGAATTCCAGGCGCAGCAGCGGCTGACGGTCGCCCTGGCGCTCCGGCGACAGGCGCGCGGCGTAGTCGTCCGGAATATCCAGATGCAGCGTGGACTGAATGAACTGTTGGGCCAGCGGGGTTTTCGGGTGTGAGAACACTTCGCTGACGCTGTCTTTTTCGATCAGTTGCCCCTGGCTGATGACCGCGACCTGGTCGCAGATGCGTTTCACCACGTCCATTTCATGGGTGATGAGCAGAATGGTCAGGCCCAGACGGCGGTTGATGTCTTTCAGCAGTTCCAGGATGGAACGGGTGGTGGCCGGATCCAGCGCGCTGGTGGCTTCGTCGCACAGCAGCACTTTGGGGTTACTGGCCAGCGCGCGCGCGATCGCCACGCGCTGTTTCTGGCCGCCGGACAGGTTGGCCGGATAGGCGTCGTGTTTGTCCGCCAGGCCGACCAGCTCCAGCAGTTCGGTCACGCGCTTTTTGATCTCGGCGCGCGGCGTATTATCCAGCTCCAGCGGCAGCGCGACGTTGCCGAACACCGTGCGGGAAGAGAGCAGGTTGAAGTGCTGGAAGATCATGCCGATTTGGCGACGGGCGCGCGTCAGTTCGCTTTCCGACAGCGAAGTCAGATCCTGACCGTCGACCAGGACCTGGCCGGACGTAGGGCGCTCCAGCATGTTGGCGCAGCGAATCAGCGTGCTTTTACCGGCGCCGGAAGACCCGATAACGCCATAGATTTGCCCGGCAGGGACGTGAAGGGTCACGTCAGAGAGCGCGGTAATGGTGCGCGAACCCTGCTGGAACACTTTAGTGATGTTAGAAAGTTTAATCATATTCTTCTTATTTTAGCGTGGTTGCCCGTGGCTAGATAAAAGTAAACCTCGGCGTGGAACCAAGGTATGGATCAGATGTTAAGGCGTCTAGACGTCTAAGTCAACGGCCAGCGACGTTCTCCGGCGTTCTCAGTGCGGGGTAAAACATGCGATACTGTCAGCGTATTCAGCCCCTCAGGAGCAAAGCGGTGACACAAAGCGTTCCAGCAATTTTTCTCGATCGTGACGGTACGATTAATGTTGACCATGGTTATGTCCATGAAATCGACAATTTCCACTTTATTGACGGCGTGATTGACGCCTGTCGCGAACTTAAAAAGATGGGCTTCGCGTTGGTGATGGTGACCAACCAGTCCGGCATTGCGCGCGGCAAGTTCAGCGAAGACCAGTTTATGTACCTGACCGAGTGGATGGACTGGTCGCTGGCCGATCGCGATGTCGACTTCGACGGCATCTATTTCTGCCCGCATCATCCGGAGGCGGCAGTAGAGGAGTATCGTCAGGTGTGCGACTGCCGTAAACCGCAGCCGGGCATGCTGTTGCAAGCGCAGCAGGAATTGAACATCGATATGGCCGCTTCTTATATGGTGGGGGATAAACCGGAAGACATGCAGGCGGCGATCGCGGCCGGCGTCGGCACCAAGGTGCTGGTGCGTACCGGCAAGCCGGTGACGGAGCAGGGCGAAAAGCTGGCCGATTGGGTGCTTAATAGCCTGGCGGACCTGCCTGCAGCCATCAAAAAGCGGGTTTAATAGGCGTTACGAATGAATAGTGAGCGGTCAGATAAAAAATGCATATTAACGCTTGTCATTCTGAACCGGCTCCCTATAATGCGCCTCCATCGACACGGAACATGTGAACAACTTCACAGAGTCTCCGGGGGTCGCAGAGAAAAAATCCTGAAATTAGGGTTGACTCTGAAAGAGGAAAGCGTAATATACGCCACCTCGAGTTAGCAAGCGAAAGCGCCTAACTCACTGCTCTTTAACAATTTATCAGACAATCTGTGTGGGCACTCCACAAGACGATATCCAGCATCTTCGGATGCAAAAAAATATCAAGTCTTGAAGAGTGACTAACTGAAGTAAAATTCATGCAGTAAATCTTTGAGCATCGCTTCTCGAGTGGAAGCAAATCAAGCTTTTAATTGAAGAGTTTGATCATGGCTCAGATTGAACGCTGGCGGCAGGCTTAACACATGCAAGTCGAGCGGTAGCACAGGGGAGCTTGCTTCCTGGGTGACGAGCGGCGGACGGGTGAGTAATGTCTGGGAAACTGCCTGATGGAGGGGGATAACTACTGGAAACGGTAGCTAATACCGCATAACGTCGCAAGACCAAAGAGGGGGACCTTCGGGCCTCTTGCCATCAGATGTGCCCAGATGGGATTAGCTAGTAGGTGGGGTAATGGCTCACCTAGGCGACGATCCCTAGCTGGTCTGAGAGGATGACCAGCCACACTGGAACTGAGACACGGTCCAGACTCCTACGGGAGGCAGCAGTGGGGAATATTGCACAATGGGCGCAAGCCTGATGCAGCCATGCCGCGTGTGTGAAGAAGGCCTTCGGGTTGTAAAGCACTTTCAGCGAGGAGGAAGGTGGTGAGCTTAATACGTTCATCAATTGACGTTACTCGCAGAAGAAGCACCGGCTAACTCCGTGCCAGCAGCCGCGGTAATACGGAGGGTGCAAGCGTTAATCGGAATTACTGGGCGTAAAGCGCACGCAGGCGGTTTGTTAAGTCAGATGTGAAATCCCCGGGCTCAACCTGGGAACTGCATTTGAAACTGGCAAGCTAGAGTCTCGTAGAGGGGGGTAGAATTCCAGGTGTAGCGGTGAAATGCGTAGAGATCTGGAGGAATACCGGTGGCGAAGGCGGCCCCCTGGACGAAGACTGACGCTCAGGTGCGAAAGCGTGGGGAGCAAACAGGATTAGATACCCTGGTAGTCCACGCTGTAAACGATGTCGATTTGGAGGTTGTGCCCTTGAGGCGTGGCTTCCGGAGCTAACGCGTTAAATCGACCGCCTGGGGAGTACGGCCGCAAGGTTAAAACTCAAATGAATTGACGGGGGCCCGCACAAGCGGTGGAGCATGTGGTTTAATTCGATGCAACGCGAAGAACCTTACCTACTCTTGACATCCAGAGAACTTTCCAGAGATGGATTGGTGCCTTCGGGAACTCTGAGACAGGTGCTGCATGGCTGTCGTCAGCTCGTGTTGTGAAATGTTGGGTTAAGTCCCGCAACGAGCGCAACCCTTATCCTTTGTTGCCAGCGGTTCGGCCGGGAACTCAAAGGAGACTGCCAGTGATAAACTGGAGGAAGGTGGGGATGACGTCAAGTCATCATGGCCCTTACGAGTAGGGCTACACACGTGCTACAATGGCATATACAAAGAGAAGCGACCTCGCGAGAGCAAGCGGACCTCATAAAGTATGTCGTAGTCCGGATTGGAGTCTGCAACTCGACTCCATGAAGTCGGAATCGCTAGTAATCGTAGATCAGAATGCTACGGTGAATACGTTCCCGGGCCTTGTACACACCGCCCGTCACACCATGGGAGTGGGTTGCAAAAGAAGTAGGTAGCTTAACCTTCGGGAGGGCGCTTACCACTTTGTGATTCATGACTGGGGTGAAGTCGTAACAAGGTAACCGTAGGGGAACCTGCGGTTGGATCACCTCCTTACCTAAAGATATTGATTCGAGTGGCGTGCTCACACAGATTGTCTGATAGAAAGTAACGAGCAGAAATACCTTTATAGGCTTGTAGCTCAGGTGGTTAGAGCGCACCCCTGATAAGGGTGAGGTCGGTGGTTCAAGTCCACTCAGGCCTACCACTTCTCAGAAGTGGAAAAGGTACTGCACGTGACTGTATGGGGCTATAGCTCAGCTGGGAGAGCGCCTGCCTTGCACGCAGGAGGTCAGCGGTTCGATCCCGCTTAGCTCCACCATATAGTCCGGTATTTCAATACTTCAGAGTATATTGGCGACAGTATGCTGCGAAGTATTTTGCTCTTTAACAATCTGGAACAAGCTGAAAATTGAAACATGACGGCTGAAATTTATCCCTCCGTAGATGTACTGGGATGAAGAGTAACCTGTCATAGAGTCTCTCAAATGTTTGCAGCACGAACGATGGAAACATCTTCGGGTTGTGAGGTTAAGTGACTAAGCGTACACGGTGGATGCCTAGGCAGTCAGAGGCGATGAAGGGCGTGCTAATCTGCGAAAAGCGTCGGTAAGGTGATATGAACCGTTATAACCGGCGATACCCGAATGGGGAAACCCAGTGTGTTTCGACACACTATCATGTCATGAATACATAGTGGCATGAGGCGAACCGGGGGAACTGAAACATCTAAGTACCCCGAGGAAAAGAAATCAACCGAGATTCCCCCAGTAGCGGCGAGCGAACGGGGAGGAGCCCAGAACCTGAATCGGCTTGTGTGTTAGTGGAAGCGTCTGGAAAGTCGCGCAGCAAAGGGTGATAGCCCCGTACACTAAAATGCACAGGTCGTGAGTTCGATGAGTAGGGCGGGACACGTGACATCCTGTCTGAATATGGGGGGACCATCCTCCAAGGCTAAATACTCCTGACTGACCGATAGTGAACCAGTACCGTGAGGGAAAGGCGAAAAGAACCCCGGCGAGGGGAGTGAAATAGAACCTGAAACCGTGTACGTACAAGCAGTGGGAGCACCTTCGTGGTGTGACTGCGTACCTTTTGTATAATGGGTCAGCGACTTATATTTTGTAGCAAGGTTAACCGTATAGGGGAGCCGTAGGGAAACCGAGTCTTAACTGGGCGATTAGTTGCAAGGTATAGACCCGAAACCCGGTGATCTAGCCATGGGCAGGTTGAAGGTTGGGTAACACTAACTGGAGGACCGAACCGACTAATGTTGAAAAATTAGCGGATGACTTGTGGCTGGGGGTGAAAGGCCAATCAAACCGGGAGATAGCTGGTTCTCCCCGAAAGCTATTTAGGTAGCGCCTCGTGAACTCATCTTCGGGGGTAGAGCACTGTTTCGGCTAGGGGGCCATCCCGGCTTACCAAACCGATGCAAACTCCGAATACCGAAGAATGTTATCACGGGAGACACACGGCGGGTGCTAACGTCCGTCGTGAAGAGGGAAACAACCCAGACCGCCAGCTAAGGTCCCAAAGTCATGGTTAAGTGGGAAACGATGTGGGAAGGCATAGACAGCCAGGATGTTGGCTTAGAAGCAGCCATCATTTAAAGAAAGCGTAATAGCTCACTGGTCGAGTCGGCCTGCGCGGAAGATGTAACGGGGCTAAACCATGCACCGAAGCTGCGGCAGCGACGCTTAGGCGTTGTTGGGTAGGGGAGCGTTCTGTAAGCCGTTGAAGGTGGCCTGTGAGGGTTGCTGGAGGTATCAGAAGTGCGAATGCTGACATAAGTAACGATAAAGCGGGTGAAAAGCCCGCTCGCCGGAAGACCAAGGGTTCCTGTCCAACGTTAATCGGGGCAGGGTGAGTCGACCCCTAAGGCGAGGCTGAAAAGCGTAGTCGATGGGAAACAGGTTAATATTCCTGTACTTGGTGTTACTGCGAAGGGGGGACGGAGAAGGCTAGGCTAGCCGGGCGACGGTTGTCCCGGTTTAAGCGTGTAGGGGGTGTGACCTGGTAAATCCGGTTGCATACTAACCCTGAGGCGTGATGACGATGCACTACGGTGCAGAAGTAGTTGATGCCCTGCTTCCAGGAAAATCCTCTAAGCATCAGGTAACATTAAATCGTACCCCAAACCGACACAGGTGGTCAGGTAGAGAATACCAAGGCGCTTGAGAGAACTCGGGTGAAGGAACTAGGCAAAATGGTGCCGTAACTTCGGGAGAAGGCACGCTGGCATGTAGGTGAAGTCCCTTGCGGATGGAGCTGAAGCCAGTCGAAGATACCAGCTGGCTGCAACTGTTTAATAAAAACACAGCACTGTGCAAACACGAAAGTGGACGTATACGGTGTGACGCCTGCCCGGTGCTGGAAGGTTAATTGATGGGGTCAGCCGCAAGGCGAAGCTCTTGATCGAAGCCCCAGTAAACGGCGGCCGTAACTATAACGGTCCTAAGGTAGCGAAATTCCTTGTCGGGTAAGTTCCGACCTGCACGAATGGCGTAATGATGGCCAGGCTGTCTCCACCCGAGACTCAGTGAAATTGAACTCGCTGTGAAGATGCAGTGTACCCGCGGCAAGACGGAAAGACCCCGTGAACCTTTACTATAGCTTGACACTGAACATTGAGCCTTGATGTGTAGGATAGGTGGGAGGCTTTGAAGCGTGGACGCCAGTCTGCGTGGAGCCATCCTTGAAATACCACCCTTTAATGTTTGATGTTCTAACTCGGCCCCATAATCTGGGGTGAGGACAGTGTCTGGTGGGTAGTTTGACTGGGGCGGTCTCCTCCCAAAGAGTAACGGAGGAGCACGAAGGTTAGCTAATCACGGTCGGACATCGTGAGGTTAGTGCAAAGGCATAAGCTAGCTTGACTGCGAGAGTGACGGCTCGAGCAGGTACGAAAGTAGGTCTTAGTGATCCGGTGGTTCTGAATGGAAGGGCCATCGCTCAACGGATAAAAGGTACTCCGGGGATAACAGGCTGATACCGCCCAAGAGTTCATATCGACGGCGGTGTTTGGCACCTCGATGTCGGCTCATCACATCCTGGGGCTGAAGTAGGTCCCAAGGGTATGGCTGTTCGCCATTTAAAGTGGTACGCGAGCTGGGTTTAGAACGTCGTGAGACAGTTCGGTCCCTATCTGCCGTGGGCGTTGGAAGATTGAGAGGGGTTGCTCCTAGTACGAGAGGACCGGAGTGAACGCACCACTGGTGTTCGGGTTGTCATGCCAATGGCATTGCCCGGTAGCTAAGTGCGGAAAAGATAAGCGCTGAAAGCATCTAAGCGCGAAACTTGCCTCAAGATGAGTCTTCCCTGGGCCTTTAAGGCCCCTGAAGGAACGTTTAAGACTAAGACGTTGATAGGCTGGGTGTGTAAGTGCAGCGATGCATTGAGCTAACCAGTACTAATGATCCGTGAGGCTTAACCTTACAACACCGAAGGTGTTTTTAGAGAGATTTTCAGCGAAGTTCCGAGATTGGTTCTGATGGCTTCACGGGAGTGATGCGGTTGGAATGAAACAGAATTTGCCTGGCGGCAATAGCGCGGTGGTCCCACCTGACCCCATGCCGAACTCAGAAGTGAAACGCCGTAGCGCCGATGGTAGTGTGGGGTCTCCCCATGCGAGAGTAGGACACTGCCAGGCATCAAATAAAGCCGAAAGCCCTGAACTGACGTTCAGGGCTTTTTGCTATGCGTAAAATGGAAAATCCCCGTTGTAATCCGCTTCAGCTTTCATCGTACTGTTTAATATTCATCACAAAACCAACGCATTGTTTCTCTGAATATCAGATATTCTTCGTCCGCTATTAAGTTTGGCTGTTAACTTATAAATAACAATAAAGTAACACCTGGCGGCAGGACGCCGAATTTCATCATTGCTATGGCTCGGAGAAAACATCATGACAGAAACAACCTCGGCTCTTGGGGATGAGCACGGCACCGAACAGGGAGCGCTGGATAACAAGAAACGCATTTTCGCTATCGTCGGGGCTTCGTCAGGCAATCTGGTGGAGTGGTTTGATTTTTACGTCTACTCCTTCTGCTCAATCTACTTTGCCGCCTCATTTTTTCCGGCGGGCAACAGTACGACACAGCTGCTGCAAACCGCCGGGGTATTCGCCGCCGGCTTCTTCATGCGACCTATCGGAGGTTGGTTATTCGGCTACATCGCTGACAAGCATGGCCGGAAAAACTCGATGCTGATTTCGGTCTGCATGATGTGCGCCGGATCGCTGGTGATCGCCTGCCTGCCGACTTATGAATCAATCGGCAGCTGGGCGCCGGCGCTGCTGCTGATTGCCCGCCTGTTCCAGGGGTTGTCGGTAGGGGGGGAGTATGGCACCAGCGCCACCTACATGAGCGAGGTGGCAATCAAGGGGCGGCGTGGCTTCTACGCCTCGTTCCAGTACGTGACGCTGATCGGCGGGCAACTGTTGGCGCTGCTGGTTTTGGTGATCTTGCAGCAAATATTGTCCGGCGAAGAGCTGAAAGCCTGGGGATGGCGTATTCCGTTTGCCTTGGGGGCGGTGTTGGCGGTGGTGGCGCTGTACCTGCGCCGCTCGCTGAATGAAACCTCCGATGCGAAGACGCGTAACCACAAAGATGCCGGTTCGCTGACGGGGCTGTGGAAGAACCGCAAGGCGTTCCTGATGGTGCTGGGCTTTACCGCCGCCGGTTCGCTAACCTTCTACACCTTCACCACCTACATGCAAAAATACCTGGTGAACACCGCTGGTATGGACGCCAAGCTGGCCAGCGCCATCATGACCGTGGCGCTGTTCGTCTTTATGCTGCTGCAGCCGGCGGTAGGCGCGTTTTCGGACAAAATCGGCCGTCGCAGCTCGATGCTGATCTTCTCAGCCTTCGCCACGGTGTTGACGGTGCCGATCCTGTTTGCCTTGAAAGAGGTGACCAACCCCTTTATGGCGTTCGGTCTGATCGTGTTGGCGCTGTTCGTTGTCAGCTTTTACACCGCGATCAGCGGGCTGCTTAAAGCCGAGATGTTCCCGCCGGAGGTACGCGCGTTAGGGGTAGGCTTGTCTTATGCGGTGGCGAATGCCCTGTTCGGTGGTTCGGCGGAATATGTCGCGTTGTCGCTTAAATCGTTTGGCGTGGAGAACGCTTTCTTCTGGTACGTTTCCGGCATGTGCCTGCTGGCGTTGCTGGTCTCGCTCCGGTTGCATCGCAAAGGCAAGGAGATACAGCTGTAATAAAAACCCCGGCCTTGGCCGGGGTCAGAGTCCATCTTACAGGATACGGCTAATCAGCCGATCGATGCGGATACGCCGCAGACGGCGAATCAGCTTACGCACCTTGATCGGGTACTGCTGAATGCTTTGCAGCTCCTGATAGTGGCCGACCACGGTGGTGTGAGTGCGGATGCATTCCAGCTCTTTTTGCCGCTGCTCGCGCATTTCCTGCTTGGGATCGTGGATCAGAATGGCGTTTTCCAGATCCAGCCGCCAGGCGCGCGGGTTGAGGTTATTGCCGGTAATCAGCTGCCACTCTTCGTCTACCCACATGCCTTTCAGGTGATAGCTGTTATCGCCATCCTTCCACAGACGCACGATCAGCTGTCCGGTGTCGATATAACGCTGCAAGCGGCTCAGAAAGCGGCGCAGGTTGATCTCGTACAGGTAGGGCAGCGCGCCGATGATTTTGAACGGCTGGTCCTCCGGAATATAGAAGTCGTTGGCGGTCTTGTCGCCGACGATGATCTCCACCTGTTTGCCCTGGCGCAGCAGATAAATGATGTTGCGCACCAGCAGCGCCGGCAGGTTGAAATAGGGAGTACACAGCGTCAGTTTCTGGTCGGCGCACGACATCAGGTGATGAATGGTTTTATTCAGCACGCTTTGCTTGCCAAGCCCAACCAGCGGCGTCACCGCCAGCTCATCGTTGCCGGCCTTGCCGCGGAAGTGGTAACCCGCGCGGCGCAGGGCGAAACGGAACAGACGGGTCTCGTTTTTGATCTCCGGGCTTTTCGGCCGATCGCTGCGATCGAGGCGTTGTACGGCGCCGGCGGTGAGCAGATGCTGCTTGATGTAATCGATCAGGGTATCGGCCAACACCTCATTGGTGATCAGCTGGTAGCGATCGTAACGGTATTTCTCATGCTGATGCAGATAAACGTCGTTGATGCTGGCGCCGCTGTAGATCACGGTATCGTCGACCACAAAGCCCTTCAGGTGCAGAACGCCCAACGCTTCGCGGGTATTGACCGGCACGCCGTAGATCGGCACCGACTGTTCCGGATGTTGGCTGGCCATGGCGCAGTACCAGTCGGCGTTGGTATTGGCGGCGGCGGCGCCGATTCGCCCGCGCTGTGCGCGGTGCCAGTCGACCAGTACGCAGATTTCCAGCTCGGGCCGACGCTGCTTGGCTTGATACAGCGCGTTGAGGATCTCGCGCCCGGCGTCGTCATGCTCCAGATACAGGGCCACCAGATAGATGCGTTGGGTGGCGTTGGCGATGGCGCTCAGCAGCGTGGTGCGAAAATCGGACGGCGCGTACAACGTACGAACATCAGCAACCGTCTGGGGGAGTTTGGGCAGTTGTGCAAGGTGTTGTTGATGTTTGCTACGTTTAAATTTTGACAACATCACAGTGCGTTTCTTCTCTCATGATTGATGGCCGGAACGCCACAGGCATAAAAACAATAAACCGAATAATCGGGCGATAATACCATTAGTTGCCCCGATTGTGCGTATGTTTTGGCGTTAAGTGGTGGATTCGTAGCGCATTGCGACGCAGGTCACTGCGCGTCGGCGGCCTGCAGCGGCAGCGTCAGATTGACGATGCCGTCCTCAAGCTGCACCTCGATGCCAAAGCCCAGTCGCTGCGCCAGCGCGATCATGCCGCGGTTATTCGGCATGGTGATGCCGCTCAGGCGGGTCAGGCCATGCGCGCGCGCGTAGGCGATCATTTTCTCCAGCAGCTGACGGCCTAGGCCCACGCCTTTGAGATCGGAACGCACCAGTACGGCGAACTCGGCGTCGGTGTTGTCCGGATCGGACAGCGCGCGGGTCACACCGATGATCTCGTCTGCGCGCACCGCCACAAAGGCCATTTCTCGATCGTAGTCGATCTGCGTCATGTTGGCCAAATCGTCATGGGTAAACTCGTTGATCTCGCTGAAGTAGCGATAATAGAGGTCTTCCTTGGTCACCCGGTCGATGAAATGTTTCAGCGCCGGCTCGTCTTCCGGCAGGATAGGGCGGAACAGGCACTGGCTGCCGTCTTTCAACGCGATGGTCTCTTCCAGCTCATGCGGATAAGGGCGGATCGCCAGCCGCGCCTGCGGATCGCCGCTGAACGGCGCGAGCTGCATCGAAACGTCCAGCAGAGTAAATTCGCTGCCGGAGGCCAACACCGGGTGAATATCCAGCCGGGCGATCTCCGGGCAGTCGAGGATCAGGTTGGAGACCTGCACCAGCAAGCGGCTTAGTCCAGGGATATCTAAAGGCCGCAGCGCGCTGCGTCCGCGGATCTTGCCGCCTTTCACCGCCTGCAGCACCAGATAACGCGCCAGCGCCATATTCAACGGCGGCAGCGCGACCGCCACCTGATTTTCCTGGCGCCACTCCACGCCGCCTTCACCCAGCATGATCAGCGGGCCGAAAATGGCATCCTGCTCCACCGCGATGCGCAGCTCCTGGGCGCCGGCGCGGTTGGCCATGCTCTGCACCAACAGGCCATGGATGCGCGCCTGGGGGTAGGTACGCTTCACACGGTCGAGGATCGCCTCCGCCGCGCGCTGCACTTCGGTCGCGGTGCGCAGGTAGAGCATCACGCCCTGAACTTCCGATTTGTGCGGGATATCCGGCGAACGCAGCTTCAGCGCTACCGGGTAGCCGATCTGCTCGGCGATGTGCACCGCTTCGGCGCTGTCTTCGGCGATCCAGGTCGGCAGGGTGCTCAGGTCATAAGCCTGCAGAATGGATTGCACCTCGTGGGTATCCAACTGGGTGGCGCCTTCGGCCAGCGCCTGATGGATCAGGCGGTGAGCGTCGGCGGTATTGGCGGTCAGGCCGACCGGCAGCGCCGGGGTCTCTTTCAGCTGCTTTTGGTTGCGGCGGTATTCCACCATATGCATAAAGGCGGTGACCGCGCCTTCCGGCGTGCGGTAGGTGGGAATGGCGGCCTCGGTAAACTGCCGGCGCGCCTCTTGAGAAGAGTATTCGCCGCACCAGTTGGTCAGCAAGGTGATGCGCTTGCCGCGCGTATGGCGATGCAGCGCGTCAATCAGCCGCTGCGCCGTGGCGGTGCCCGGCGCCGCCGCACTCGGCGCATGGATCAGAAGCAGCGCGTCATAGTCGTGGCTGTCGAGCAGCGCTTCGAGAGCCGCCAGGTAGCGCTGCGGCGTGGCGTCGTCGCGCAGATCGAGCGGGTTGCCGGCGCGAATGAAATCCGGCAGCGCATCGCTCAGCTTCGCCAGGCTTTCCTCGCTCAGCGTCGCCAGCTTGCCGTTGCGGCCGAGCAGTTCGTCCAGCGCCATCGCCGCCGGCGCCGCGCCGTTGCTGACGATCATCAACCGTTCCCCCCGCAGCGGATGCATATGGCTGAGGGTTTCCACCGCGGAGAACAGCTCGTGAGTATCCTGCACGCGCAGCAGGCCGGCGCGCTGGATGGCGGCGTCATAAGCGGCGTCCAGCCCCAGCTGGCTGTTGAGCAGTAATTGCGCCTGTTGGCTGCGGCCGCTTTTGATCACCAGAATGGGCTTGTTGCGTGAGGCGCTGCGCGAGGCGGAGAGAAAGCGTCGTGCGTCGCTGATGTTTTCCAGATACAGCAGGATGGCGCTGGTCTTGCTGTCGCGCGCCAAAAAGTCGAGCAGGTCGTCGACGTCGATGTCCAGGCTGTCGCCCAGCGCGATGAAGTAGGAGAAGCCGACTTCGCGCTGCTGCGCCCAGTCGAGAATGGTGTTGGCCACGGCGGCGGACTGCGAGATAAACGCCAGCTTGCCCTTTTGGATCGGCACCGGCGAGAAGCTGGCGTTGATGCCCTGCCACGGCGCCAGCAGCCCCAGGCTGTTGGGGCCCAACAGCCGCATGGCGTGGCGCTGCGCGCAGGCCTTCAGCTCGGCGAACTGTTCCGGTGGCGAAGAGAGCACGATGGCGGTTTTGCAGCCGCGTTGGCCCAGCGCGTCGATCAGCGCCAGATTACGCTTGGCGTGGGTGCAGATGATCGCCAGATCCGGCGTCAGCGGCAGGCTGGCGACGTCGGGATAGGCCATGACGCCGCATACCGCCTTGTAGCGCGGCGTCACCGGCAAGATGGGCCCGCCGAAACCGCCGGCCAGCAGGTTGCTCATCATCAGGTTGCCGGCACGGCCCGGCTGCTGCGAAGCGCCCAGCACGGCGATCGATTTGGGACGTAGTAGCGCTTCTAACCCTCGCTGGCTCATGCACGGCTCCTTTTGGCAACGTTACGCCTGATTTTAGGCGCTTTATGGCTACATTGCTGTGACCGGTGCCTCCGGCCGGGTCGGTTTTCCCGCCAGATACTGTTGACGGAAATAGCGGAAATGCTGATTCAATCCGTCGGCGGCCGGCAGATCGCCCGCCTGTTGCAACAGGGCGGCGGCCACTTCCGCCGTACAGTGCTGCTCGGCGCGGCTGGCTTCGCGCAGCTGATAGTCGGATGCGGCATCGACGTTGAGTGAAAACACCGGGAATTGATTGAGATACGGGCTTTTACGGAACATTTTGCGCGCTTCTGCCCAGGTGCCGTCCAGCATGATGAACAGCGGCGGTTTACCGCCGACGGGCAGCTCATTGAACACCGGCCGTTCGGCGTCGGCGTAGGACGCGGGGAACACCACATAAGGCTGCCGCGTCGGATCGTTGATGGCTGCCAGCAGGGCGGGATCGACCTCGGTACGCGACCAGAGGAACGCCTGGGTGTCCGGCAGGATATCGGCGATCAGGCGCCCGGTGTTGCTGGGCTTGAGCGGCTCGGCGCCGAACATGATCAGGCAGAAGCGGCTGCCGGCCTGCTGCGGGCGAATGGTGTCACACAGGCAGTTTTTATGCGGCAGCAGGCAACCCTGACAACGCGCCACCCGGCAACCGCGCGCCAAAAAAGGGCGGGTGGCGCGGTCTAAACGGAATTGGCGCAGGCGAAGTACGGCGTTGTCGGTCATAACGATCCTGGGGGAAAAACCGCTATTGTAACGCAGAAAAAAGCCCGCCGGGAGGGGCGGGCTCGATCGGGGCGCGTTCGCGCGCGATGGCGGGATACGGCCTATACTTGCGGAATCACACTAACTCGTTGAGCCAGTTGTCAAACGGTGCTTTTGGCATCGCGCCGTTGAGCATGTCGACCATCTTGCCCTGACGGAACACCATGATGGTCGGGATGCTGCGGATGCGGAAACGGGCGCTCAGCTCCGGTTCGGCTTCGGTGTTCACTTTCACGAAGCGCACTTTGCCGGCGCGCTCTTCGGCCACGTCTTCAAAGATCGGCGCAAAGCTGCGGCACGGGCCGCACCACGGCGCCCAGAAATCGACCACGACCGGCAGATCGTCCTGCAGCAACTGGTCCAGCGTGGCGGCGGTGGCGTTGATCACTTCACCGTCGAAGAGCTCGTGGCCGCAGCGGCCGCATTTCGCGTTGTCCGCCAGACGTTCTTCCGGCACACGGTTGGTGGCATTGCAAGCTGCACAAACTGTATTCATGTTGACCTCGGGTACTGAGAAAGCCGGGTCCCCGCAACGCGGTTGCGGAGATGTTTCTTTAATGCTGACAATTATCGGCAAAACCCGGCGCGTGAACAATGAGGTTTGTTCAATGGATGTGATAGTTGGGAGCTTTTAGCGCAAGTTGGTGGCTTCGTGCACCAACATCAGGTAATCTTCGCGCCCTGCGCGTTGGTGGAGAAGACAATGAACGATTCATTTAGTGGCAAGAACGGTAAAGTCAAAGTGATGTACGTCCGCAATGACGACGACAATGGCGATGACCGCAACAAGAATAAACGTCCGGCTGGCAAAGGCCGTCCGGCTGACGGTGCGCGCTCGGGCCGCACTGGTCAAGACAAGGCGCGTGGCGGCAACGATCGCCGCGGCGCCGACTCCCGCCGCAGTGAAAGCGATCGTCCTCGCCGTCCGGCGCGCACTGAAGATCGCGGTGGCAACGAGTCACCGTGGAGAACCGTCTCGCGGGCACCGAATGAAGAGCCGGCGTTCGATCACGGTGGCATCAGTGGCAAAAGCTTCATCGATCCGGAACAGCTGCGCCGCCAGCGCGCGGAAGAAACCCGCGTTTACGGTGAAAACGCCTGTCAGGCGCTGTTCGCCAGCCGCCCGGAAGCGATCGTGCGCGCCTGGTTCGTGCAGTCGGTCACGCCGCGCTTCCGTGAAGCGCTGCGCTGGATGGCGGCTAACCGCAAAGCCTACCACGTGGTGGATGAGGAAGAGCTGGCCAAGGCTTCCGGCACCGAGCACCACGGCGGCGTCTGCTTCCTGATCAAAAAGCGTCAGGGCCTGGATGCGCAGACCTACCTGAAAACCGCACCGGCGACCGACTGCGTGCTGGCGCTGGAAGAAGTGGGCAACCCGCACAACCTGGGCGCCATCGTCCGTTCGTGCGCCCACTTTGGCGTCAACGGCGTGCTGCTGCAGGATCCGGCGCTGCTGGAGTCCGGCGCGGCGGTGCGTACCGCAGAAGGCGGCGCGGAGCACATCAAGGCGATCAACGCCGATGATTTCCTGTCGGTGCTGGATACCTTCCGCAAGGCGGGTTACACCATCGTCACCACCTCCAGCCACAAAGGCACCGCGCTGGCGCAGGCCAAGCTGCCAGCCAAGATGGTGCTGGTGCTGGGCCAGGAGCGTGACGGCCTCAGCGACGGCGCCTGGCAACAGGGCGACATGAACGTGTCTATCGGCGGCACCGGCAAAGTGGAAAGCCTGAACGTTTCCGTGGCGACCGGCATTCTGCTGGCGGACTGGTGGCGTCAGAATCAGGCGTAATCTGTTCTACGTCGGATAAAAAAACGGGCGCCCCAGGGCGCCCGTTTCGTTTATTGAAGCTTAGTGAGCGCCGCCGCCCCCACCGCCGCCAGAGCTGAACGGCGGTTTCGCCACCCATACCAGCACCAGCAGTACCAGGAACACCCCGGCCGACAGCCAGAAGATCTCGTTGGCGGAGATGATCAGGCCCTGCGCGGTGATCTCGTTGGCGATATACGCCGACGCCTGCTGCTTGCTCATGCCGAGCTGCTCCAGTTGCCGGTACATCTCCTGCGACTGCGGGTTGTACGGGTTGACGAACTCCGTCAGCTGCGAATGGTGCTGCGATTCGCGCTGCGTCCACAGGGTGGTGGTGATCGAGGTACCGATCGAGCCCGCCAGGGTTCGCGTGAAGTTCGACAGGCTCGATGCCGCCGCCATACGCTCCGGCGGCAGGCCGGACAGCGTAATGGTGGTCAACGGCATGAAGAAGCAGGCGATGGCGAAGCCCTGGACGAACTGCGGCCAGGCGGAAGCGCCGAAGTCCATGCCCGGTTCAAACGTATAGGCGCGCCAGTAGAAGCACACGGCATACATGATGAAGCTGAAGGTCACCAGCCTGCGCATGTCGAGCCGGTTGCCGAACTTGCCGATGATCGGCGACAGCAGCACTGGGATCAGCCCGACCGGCGCCGACGCCAGCCCGGCCCAGGTGGCGGTATAGCCGTACACCTCTTGCAGCAGCTGCGGCAACAGCACGATGGCGCCGAAATACAGCATGTACGCCAGACTGATGCACAGGCAGCCGATGGTGAAGTTGCGCGACTTGAACAGCGACAGATCCACCACCGGATGGTCATCCGTCAGCTCCCAGACCACCAGGAACAACAGCGCTACGACCGCCACGACGGTCAGGGTGATGATCTCGGTCGAGTTGAACCAGTCCAGCTCCTTGCCCTGATCGAGCATCACCTGCAGCGAACCGATGCCGACGATCAGCAGCACCAGTCCAACCGTGTCGATCGGTTTGATCTCGGTTTTGGTTTCTCGCCCCTTCAGCGTCGCCATCGCCGCCATGATAACGAAGGCGCCGATCGGGATGTTGATGAAGAAGATCCAACCCCAATGGTAGTTGTCGCTGATGTAACCGCCGAGGATCGGCCCGAAGATCGGCGCGACGATAACGGTCATCGACCAGAGCGCCAGGGCCATCGCTCGCTTGGCGGGCGGGTAGTTGTTCAGCAACAGGCTCTGCGACAGCGGGATCAGCGGCCCGGCCACCACGCCCTGGATCACGCGGAAGAAGATCAGCATGCCGAGGCTGTTGGAGATGCCGCACAGCCAGGAAGCGAGGACGAACAGCGCGGTGGACCAGAGGAACAGCCGCACTTCGCCGATGCGCTTCGCCAGCCAGCCGGTGATCGGGATCGAGATGGCGTTCGCCACGCCGAACGAGGTGATCACCCAGGTCCCCTGCGAGTTGGAGGACCCGAGGTTACCGGCAATGGTGGGGATCGCCACGTTGGCGATGGTGGAGTCCAGCACCTGCATGAAGGTCGCCATGGCGAGCGCGACCGTCATCCAGGCGAGCTGGGCGCCTTCAAGCGGTTTCTGTGGCAAGATGGCCTCCCGCGCGCTTAGCCGGCGTTCGCATGGATCACGTCAGCGATCAGCTGGTTAACCGGCGCCAGATTCAACGCCAGCGCGTCGCTCTGGTACAGCGGTTTGTCGCGCACCACGTCAGAGAGCACGCGGCCGTCCAGATTGGCGGTGTCGACGGTCACCAGCGTCGAAAGACCGATGCGCAGCGGATGATCGGCCACCTGCTTGGCGTCGAGCTCAATACGCACCGGCAGACGTTGCACCACCTTGATCCAGTTGCCGGTGGCGTTCTGGGCCGGCAGCAGCGAGAAGGCGCTGCCGGTGCCCATGTCGATACCGACCACTTTGCCTTGATACACCACGTCATCGCCGTAGACATCGCTGACTACCGTTGCCGGCTGGCCGATGCGCATGTTGGCGATCTGGGTTTCCTTGAAGTTGGCGTCAACCCAGATGTGATCGGCCGGCACCACCGCCATCAGCGGCGAACCGGCGGCGATCTGCGCGCCGACCTGCACGCTGCGGCGCGAGACATAACCGGTAATGGGGCTGATCACTTTGGTACGCTGCAGCGCCAGCCAGGCGTCACGCATCTGCGCGGCGGCCTGTTGGATTGCCGGCTGCTGTTCCAGCGGGGTATTCAGTACCATCGCCTGGTTGGCGTTGTATTGCTGCACCGCCACTTCCAGCGCGGCCTTGGCGCTGTCGACCGCATCGCGAGCGTGTTGCAGCTCTTCGCGGCCGATGGCGTCAACGCTGCCCAGCACCACGCGGCGTTTCAGATCGTTCTCGGCCTTGCTCAGATCGGTCTTGCGCAGGGCGATGTTGGCCTGATACTGCTTGCTGTTGATGATCAGCTGGTGGGTCTGACGCACGCTGTTGGCCAGGCCGGTTTTGGCGCGTTCAAACGCCTGCTCGGCATCGGTCGGATCGAGCGTCAGCAGTACGTCACCCTGCTTGACGTAGTCGGTGTTGTCGAAATTGACGCTGTTCACGCTACCGGACACCTGGGCCATGATCTGCACCTGGTTGCCGGAGACGTAGGCGTCGTCGGTTTCCTGATGATGACGCAGCACCAGGAACCAATACACTAAGTAAGCCACCCCTATAACAATGAAAATAACCGTCAGCAACAGCAGCCAAAATTTACGCTGCTTCTTTTTGCCGCTCGGCTGCTGCGGGTTTTGGATTTCCGCGCTCGCGCTCATGGTGTTCTCCAAGCCTTATATTATTATGCTTTCGAATCCGCTGCGGCCGGGGCCTGATAGCCACCGCCCAGCGCACGGATCAGTCCTATCTTCGCCTGCAGTAAGTTGCTGCTGGCATTTAACTCCGCCTGTTGCTGCTGCAATAGCTGCGTCTGGCTGGTCAACAGATCGTCGCGCCCGATAATCCCTGCCTGGTAACGGGCGTTAGCGACCTGATACACCTGTTGCATCGACTGGGCCGCGGACGCCGCCTGCAGCTGCTGTTGCGCAGAACTCTGCTGGATGGTGATGGCGTCGGCGGTTTCCTGTACCGCATTCAGGATGGTTTGGTTATAGGATTCCACCGCTTCGTCATACAGCGCGGATTCCTCGCCCAGCTTGCTGCGCAGCGCCCCGGCGTGGAAGATCGGCAGCGAAATCGCCGGCATCACGTTCCAGGCCTGGCTGGCCGCTTCAAACAGATTCGGGCTGGTGCCACTGGTGTTGGTGGTCATCAGGCCGGCGAAGGCTGAAATGGTCAGGCTGGGGTAAAACTCCTTACGCGCGGCGCTGACGCGCTGGCTGTAAGACTCCACCAGCTGACGTTGCGCGGCGATGTCCGGGCGTTTGCCCAGCAGATCCGCCGTCAGCTCGCCCTGCGGTGCCATCAGGTTGTCTGCGGGCAACGGCACCTGACGCAGGTGCTGCATGGCGTTCGGCCCTTGGCCCGCCAGCGCGGCGAGCTGGTGTCTGAGCTGTTCGATTTGCGACTGCAACTGCAGGATCTGCTGTTTAGCGACGTCGGACTGCGCCTGGGTTTGTTGCGGCACGTCGACGCCGGTCAGCCCGGCCTGATAGCGCTGTTGGCGCAGCGCGGTCAGGCGTTCATTGTTGTTCACTTCCTGCTGCAGTAGCTTTTCGAGCGCCAGATTGCTTTGCAGCTGGTAGTAGGCGGACGCCACCGAACTGGTCAGCGTCAGCGCCGCCTGTTCCTGCTCGGCGCGTGCAGCGTTCACTTGCGCTTTGGCGGCGTTCACCTGGTTGCGGTATTTACCCCACCAGTCGAATTCGTACGCCAGGTTCAACCCCAGGGAGTTGGAGCTTGAATAGATCGGCTTATGCGGATACCCCAACCCCATATTGACGTTTTGCGGCACGCGTTGACGCTGGGTGCTGGCGTTCAGATCCAGGTTCGGCCCGTTGGCGGCGTTGGCTTCGCCCACCACGCTCTGCGCTTCGCGCACGCGGGCGGCGGCTTGACGCAGGGTCGGCGAGTTTTGCAGCGTCTGCGTCATCAGGGCATCCAACTGCGGATCCTTGAGGGCGCGCCACCACTGCGGGCTGACGGCCAGCGAACTGACTTTCGGCTGAGCCAACTGCAGGCTCTGCGGATCCATCAGCGTGGATTGCGGGGCAATATTATCGGTAGAAGCACACCCGGCCAGCAGCAATACGGCGAACAGCGGGGTGAATCTCCAGTTAAATGGGGATCGCATAATAGGTACCTGAACAGAAATTGTGAATTAGGATAACTGTTCTGTGATTTCCATTTGATCCAGACGTGCCAGCAATTTGCGCGTCAGCTGTTCCAGCTGTTTTTGCTCATCGTCGGTCAGCGTGGACCACAGGAAATGCAGACATTGGTGCTGCGGCGGCAGCAGTTGACTGAGAAATTCTTCCCCCTGCGGCGTCAGATGCAGATGCAGGCAGCGGCGATCGTTATCGCTTTCACGGCGCTCGATCCAACCGCGTTTCTCCAGCTCGTCGGCGATGCGGGTCGCATTGGTGCGCGAGGAGCCTAAGGCAGAGCTTAGCTCAGAAGGTTGGATGCTGTGGCTCTCCTGCGCATCCAGGGTAATCAGCGCCATAAACAGTGTTTCGTTAATCCCCTGCGCCTTCAGCATCTTGTTGCGATTTTCCAGCAACTTGCCTTGCATGTGCATGCACAGGCGGGTCAGCAGGATTTCCTGATACGGGAAATCTTTCTGCCGGGTGGCGCGGAAATTCAGCATTTGTTCTATGGGGGCAAACGAGCTTTCCATAATTTAGGGCCTCATTAATTTCGTTCGAGATAGTAACGACGGTGACTAATAATGTAAATGTTCAGCCGTGCGGATAATTTAGCAATTCGTGTCATTTGTCAGAGTTTGTAAAGATGTGGCGCATGAAAACGCCAAAGCGAAGCCAAACGTTCGGCGCGGCGTCAGCCTGGACCGAAAAGCATTAACAGCTTTAATGTGACGCCAAAGGCCGTCGCGCCGAGCAGCGTCGACATAATGATGCTTTTACTGCGGTAGAAGCACAGCGCCAGCGCGGCGAACCCCGCCAACGTCGGCAGCAGCTTGTCGGGTTCGCGCATCACCACCGGCGTGCTGGAGACCACCAGCAGGGCGCAGATCGAGGCGATGCCAATGCTGTCGAGTAGCAGGGCGGCTTTACCGCGTTTGAGGCCGGGCTGGGCGCGCGCCGGCGCCAGCCGCAGCGGCAGATAACGGAACAAGTAATTGGCGCAGCCCACCACCAGGCCGATCACCAGCACATCAGTGTTCATGGCTGGCCTCCGCAGGGGCAGGTTGGAACAGAGCGGCGACGCAACCGGCGCCGATGCCGGCCAAAATGGCAACCGGGATGGAGAACAGCACCACGCCGAGCAGCGCACCGGCCAATGAGGCAGCGATGGTCAGGCTCTGCGGGCGCCGGAAAGCGGCCAGCAGGAAACTGAGAAACAGCGCCGGCAGCATGAAGGCCAGCGAGGCCTCGATCACCGGGAACTGCTCCAGCGGGCCGTTGCCGAACAGCGCGCCGAGCGCGGTGCCGGCTACCCAAGAAAGCCAGGAACAGAGCGCGATGCCCAGCATCCAGTTTTCGCTCCAGCTGCGGTTATTGCGCATCAGCTTGGCGGTGGCGGCGGCGAAGACCTCATCGGTCAGACCAAAAGCCCACATTGCCGTTTTACCGGGCGACATGCGCGAGACGATACGGTGACGCAGCGCCGGGCCGTACAGCAGGTGGCGCACGTCCATCGCCATCACCGTCAACGCGGAGACCCACAGCGACATGCCGGCGCTCAGCAGGGCGGTGATCACGAACTGGCTGGCGCCGGCGTAGATGATGCAGGAGAAGAAAAGGCTTTCCAGCGGGGAAAAGCCCAGTTTGACGGCGCTGAGGCCGAAGGCGAACGCCACCGGGACATACCCGATGACGATCGGCAAACTGTCGACGACGCCGTTGGCGAAGGTGGCGCTGACGGCGGGCGGGTTGAGGCTGTCTGCAGCTTGGCTTTGCATGGTTGTGGATCGCAGGGTAGATAGGACTTCAATAGTTTATGCCCAGAACATTACCAGAGAGTAAGTAATGTTTATACCCTGCACCGCTAATAAATTTCTTTAGTGACTATTTGCACGATAATCAGATTGTCGCTGGCCCTTGCGGATCGTGGTGCTTGCCGAGCCACCAGGTCAGCAGGTTGAGCAGGCATAACACCCCGCCGGCGGCGGCCACGCCGTACCAGCCGGCATGCTGATAGGCCGAGGCGGAGAGCAGAGAACCGAGCGCGCCGCCGATAAAGTAGCTGGTCATGTAGCCGGCTGTCAGGCGGTTGCGCGCGTCCGGCATGATGCGGTACATCACGCTCTGGTTGGTGACGTGCACCGCCTGCACCGCCAGATCGAGGATCAGAATGCCGGCGATCAGCGCCCATAGCGACTGTTTGGCTAACGCGATAGGGATCCAGGACAGCAGTAACAACACCAGGCCGACGGTGGTGGTCAACCCGGCTTTACCTTTGTCCGCCAGATGCCCGGCGCGCGAAGCGGCCAGCGCCCCGGCGGCGCCCACCAGGCCGAACAGCCCGATCACCCCCTCGGAATAGTTGAACGGCGGCGCGGCGAGCAGAAAGGCCATTGAGGTCCAGAGCACGCTGAAGTTGGCGAACGACAGGGCGCCGAGGATGGCGCGGGTGCGCAGCAGCGGCGTGCGGCAGAACAGGCTGAAGATCGAGGCCAGCAGCTGTGGGTAGTTCAGCCCGGAGTGTTGCTTATAGCGCGGCAGCGCGCGCCACAGGATCAGCGCCATCAGGATCATCAGCACGCTGGCGACCCAGTAGATGGTGCGCCAGCCGCCGAACGACGCCAGCGCGCCCGCGACGGTTCGCGCCAGCAGGATGCCGAGCAGCAGGCCGCTCATGATGATGCCGACGGTCTTGCCGCGCTTTTCCGGGTGGGCCAGCGTGGCGGCCAGCGGCACCAGGATCTGCGCCACTACCGAGAACAGCCCGGTGAGCGCGGTGCCGAGGATCATCATCGGCAGCGTGGCGGAGGTGGCGGTGATCAGCATGCCCCCGGCGGCCAGCAGCGTCATGAACACGATCAGGCCGCGGCGTTCGAACATATCGCCGAGCGGCACCAGCAGCAGCAGGCCGGTGGCGTAACCGAGCTGCGCGGCGGTGACGATAAAGCCGGCCTGGTTGACCGACAGGTTGAAACTGGTGGCGATGGTTTCCAGCAGCGGTTGCGCGTAATAGTTGCTGGCGACCGCCAGGCCGGTGGCGATGGCAATCAGCACGGTCAGCGCCGGGCTGAGGCCCGGATGGGCGTTTTGTGGATTCATGATTTTTTCATCACGGGAAGAAGATAGCGCGCAGTATCCGGCAACGCGTCTGTGGAAACCAATGTATAATTTTCATTTGATTTATCTCATTTCAAGATAGATGCCATGAACCTGAAACAGATCCGCTATGCGCTGGCGGTGGCGGAAGAACAGAGTTTCACCCGGGCGGCGCAGCGCTGCCATACGGTGCAGTCGGCGCTCAGCCACCAGATCGCAAAACTGGAAGAAGAGCTGGGCTGTACGCTGTTTGAACGCACCTCGCGACGGGTGCGGTTGACCCCCGCCGGCCAGGCTTTCATTCCGTCGGCGCAGCGCCTATTGGCGGCGCAGCAGGCGCTGGTGGAAGAGGTGACCGCCGCCGGCGATGCGGTGTCCGGCACCCTGACCATCGGCACAATTTCAACCATAAACGCGATTGATCTGACCGAAAAGCTCGACAAGTTTCATCGCCACTATCCGGCGGTGAACATCCGCCTGTACGTTGGCATGAGCGAAGCCCTGCTGGAGGATGTGCGTCAGCAGAAGTGCGATATGGCGTTCGTCGGCATCTGGCCCGGCGATGTCGATTTACTACCGATGTCGCACCGGCAGTTGACCGATGAGCCATTGGTGGCGCTGGTGGCGCCGCAGCACCCGCTGGCTAATCGCGAGCGGGTGAACCTGCAGGCGTTGGCGGAAGTGCCGCTGGTGGATTTCTACAGCGGCACCGGCGCGCGACGCCAAACCGATCGCGCCTTCCAGGCGGCGGGTATCCGCCGGCACGTCAGTTTTGAAATCGATCATATCGAATGGCTGGAGAATCTGGTGCGGCGCGGATTGGCGGCGGGTATCGTACCTGTCTCGACCGCGCAACGCTTAAGCGCGCTGGTGTCGATTCCGATTGAAGACGGGCCGCGGCGCCAGGTGTATTGCATCTGGCCGCAGCCCTTGTCGAACGCCGCCGCACGTTTTTTACAGTTCAGCGGCATCGATATGGCGGGGTAGGGGCGCGGCAAAGGCGGCGCCCCTGAACGGTTACGACTTCGCCGCTTCGGCGGCGGTTTTCACCCAGCCGTCGAAGGTCGCCTGGTGCGCCTTGATCCAGCCGTTAACGTGGTTCTGGATATCGGCCTCCGAAGCCTGGCCTTCATGCATGCGCAGGTTTTGCGCATTGATGTCGGCGATCGGCAGCTTCATGATGGCGAACAGCTTGGCGGCCGCCGGATTGGCTTCGGCCCATTGCTTGTTGGCGGCGATGCGCATGGTGTTGACCGGGAAGCCGTAGTTGGCGCCGTTAGGCAGCTTGGTGTCGACGTTCTTCTGCTCGCCCGGCAGCGAGGAGAACGGCACCTGCAGCCAGACCACGTCGCGGCCCGGCACCATCACATCACTGACCCAGTACGGTGTCCAGGTGTAATACAGCACCGGTTTGCCCTCTTTGTAGCGGGTGATGGTGTCGGCGATCATCGCCGCGTAGTTGCCCTGGTTATGCTCGACGGTGTTGCTCAGACCGTAGGCCTTGATGTGGTGGTTGATCACCGCTTCGCAGCCCCAGCCCGGGGTGCAGCCGGTCAGATCGGCCTTGCCGTCGCCGTTGGTGTCGAACAGCTTGGCGATCTTGGGATCCTTGAGCTGTTCGACGTTGGTGATGTGATACTGCTCGGCGGTTTTCTTGTCGATCAGGTAACCCTGCGCGGCGCCGTTGACGTAGACGCCTTCGCGGTAGAACTTGGCGTCGCCGCCGGCGGCCTTGTACTGATCGGCGTGCAGCGGGTCCCAGTTGACCGCGATAAAGGTCGCATCGCCGGAGGCAATGGAGGTGTAGGCGACGTTGTAATCCACTTCACGCGGTTCCTTCACGTCGTAACCCAATTTCTCCAGCGCCTTGCTGACCAGCAGCGTCTGGAACGTCTCTTCGGAAATGGTGCTTTGCACCGGCTGTACCGCGATCCCCTTGCCGGGTAAGTCTGCCGCGATGGCGCTCTGTGAGCCAATCAGCGTCGTCAGGGCGAGAGCCCAGATGCCCGTGGTGCGCATAGTGTTTCCCCTCTTTCGATGTGGTGGTGTCATAGCCCGCCGGGGCCGCAGCCGCCGGCGGGAAAAGCGTCAGGCCTGTTTGATGAACGGGCGAGTCAGTAGCCCGATGGGGCCGCGGCGATACCAGCGGCCGATGCCCTTGCTGCGGCGATCGCGCCCCAGCGATTGGGTGAGGCGATCGAGAATGATCGCCAGGATCACGATGCCGACCCCGCCGACGGCGGCCAGGCCCATGTCCAGCCGGCCGATGCCGCGCAGCACCATCTGCCCCAGACCGCCGACCGCGATCATCGAGGCAATGACGACCATCGACAGCGCCAACATCAGCGTCTGGTTCACGCCGGCCATGATGGTCGGCATCGCCAGCGGCAGCTGCACCTTGAACAGCAGCTGCCGCGGGCTGGCGCCGAAGGATTCGGCGGCCTCGATCAGATCTTCCGGCACCTGCTTGATGCCCAAAATGGTCAGGCGCACGATCGGCGGCAGCGCGAAGATAATGGTGACCACCACGCCCGGCACGTTGCCGATGCCGAACAGCATGACGATCGGCACCAGGTAGACGAAGGCCGGGGTGGTTTGCATCGCGTCGAGCAGCGGCCTTATCACCTTGGCGGCGTGCTTGCTGCGCGCCAGCCAGATGCCGAGCGGCAGGCCGATAAGAATGCAGAAGAACAGCGCGGTCAGCACCAGCGCCAGCGTAACCATCGCCTGCGACCAGGCGCCGATGGCGCCGATGGCGACCAGGGAGAGCAGCGTGGCGGCGCCCATGCCGAGGCCCGAGACCTGCCAGGCGAGCAGCGAGAACACCAGAATGGCGATCGGCGCCGGCATGCCCAGCAGCAATTGCTGGAAGCCACTCAAGATCATATCCACCGGCACGCGAATGCCCTGGAACAGTGGGCGGAAGTGCAGCACCAGCCAGTCGATGCCTTGCGTGACCCAGGAGTCGAACGGCACCCAGGCCTTATGGAACGGGTCGAGCAGGCTGAAGTGTTCAGGCTGCGCCGGGGCGCTGCTGAGCCAATCTGTGCCTTGTCCGGCGGCGTCATGAGCGGCCGGCGGCGGCGCGCTGGACCAGGCGTCGCCGGCGTTGGCGCCGGCATCGTGAGCGGGTGCGGCGCCGGCATCTGCCGGTGCGGTAGCCCAGGGATCTTGGGTTTGCGTGGTATCACTCATTGGTTGAGCCCTCCTTGTCCAACGCCTGCAGCAGCATGGCCTTGGAGATGATGCCGAGATAGTTATGTTCTTCGCTCACCACCGGCACCGCGCAGGGCGCCTGGGCGACCAGGGAAATAAGATCGCTGAGCGGCGTATCGGCCGGCACGGCGGCAGGGGCCTCGAGCAGGGCATCGTCCAGCGTTTGATTGGCGGACAGCGCCTTTTTCAGCGACTCTATCGACACCACGCCAATAAATTTCTTCCCGCGTTCAACAACATAACCATAATCACGGTCCTCATCGCGCAGCAGCTGCAGCGCCGATCGGGGGCCAAAGCCGGGGGTTTTGCGGATCAGCGTCACCGGGCGCCGTTGGGCGATATCCTTGGCGCTGAACACGTGACTGATGTCCACGCCGCGGAAGAAGGTGCGCACATAGTCGTTGGCCGGGTTGTTCAGGATCTCGTCCGGTGTGCCGACCTGGATCACCTGACCGCCCTGCATGATGGCGATGCGATCGCCGATGCGCATCGCCTCGTCCAGATCGTGGGAAATAAACACGATGGTGCGCTGATGCTGGGCCTGTAATTTCACCAGCTCATCCTGCATTTCGGTGCGAATTAACGGATCGAGCGCCGAGAAGGCCTCGTCCATCAATAATATATCCGGGTTATTGGCCATGGCGCGGGCTAATCCTACGCGCTGGCGCATACCGCCGGATAATTCATCTGGATAAGACAGCGCATAATTCTCCAGCCCGACCTGACGCAGGGCATCCAGCGCTTTTTCCTGACGTTCCTGCAACGGTATGCCGGCTAATTCCATACCAAAGGCGGTATTATTCAGGACATTCATGTGCGGCATCAGCGCGAATGATTGAAATACCATGCTGATCTTATTTCGCCGCACGGTGCGCAGCGCGGTGTCGGATATTTTGGCGATGTCCTCACCGTCGATCAGCACCTGGCCGCGGGTGGGTTCTATCAGACGATTGAGAAGGCGTACCAGGGTGGACTTGCCGGAACCGGAGAGCCCCATGATGACAAATATCTCGCCTTCTTCAATGGCCAGAGTGGCGTCTTTTACGCCGAGCGATAAGCCGGTTTTTTCAAACAGCCGATCTTTTGTCAGACCTTTATCCAGCAGTTTGAATGCGCGTTCCGGGTGTTCGCCAAATATCTTATACAGGTTCTTTACTTCGAGTTTAATTGCCATGCAATTTGCTGTTTCCTCTGGTTTAATTAACGCGTTATGGGCTGTCCTTAGCAAAATAAAAGAGCTTTTTACCCTAACACAGTGAATATCTGAGACAACCCTCAATGTCATTTAAATGGGATATTAGTGGTTTACATCAAGGTTTTAATTAGCTATGGTAATTTGGCCCGTGACTCAAAATTGACGGCCGTTATTCGCCATAATGGTTTGGTTTTTGAGGAAATAACGCGGTGTGGGGCGATGAGCTATTTCGGTTTTACGCCTGCCGTTCGGATAATAAAAAACCCGACCAGAGGCCGGGTAAAAGTCATCAGTATTTCATCAGTTTTAACGACAGGTGCCGATATCGAGGGGGATATCGTCGAGCGCTATGTTATCGCCGTAATATGACAGCCAGATGGCAGCCTCAGGCCTTGCGGTACAGCCGCCGCGGATGGCCGATATTGCCGTACAACATCTCTACCCGCACGAACTGGGTGGCGACGCAATATTCCAGATAACGGCGGGCGGTGGTCTTGCTGATGCCGACCTGCTCAACCACGTCTTCCACCGCATGCGCTACCGTCGGCTGGGCGATAAACAGCGCCTGCACCAGATCAAGGGTATTGGTTTCGATGCCTTTGGCGCTCGGCTCGCTGGAGAACTGCTTCGACTGCAGGTTGTACAGCGCATCGACGTTATCCTGATCGATGATCTTGAAGGTACGCTGGGTCTGTACGAACTGCATGAAACGTTCGAGCGAATTGCGCAGCCGCTTGTAGGACACCGGCTTGATGATGTAGTCGAAGGCGCCGTTGCGGATCGCTTGGCTGCAGGTATGCATGTCGCTGGCGGCGGTGATGAAGATTACCGAACAGGCGGGGTTCTTCACCGCCGGCTCTTCCATCAGCTCGATGCCCTGGCCGTCCGGCAGAAAGTTATCCAGCAGGATCAGGCGCGGCTGATGCGCGTTGGCTTTGGCTCGCGCTTCGGCCAGCGTGGCGGCGTAAGCCACCACCCGCAGGTTGAAATTTTTCTCGATGAACTCCGCGTGCAGCGTCGCCAGTTGCGGCTCGTCTTCCACGATCAGAACGTCCAGTGCTTGGTGTGACATAATCGGGTGCTCAAAAAATCGGGTTATGGGTTTTATTTAGGGATAAATATAGAGAATATCGCGCCGTGCGGCTCGTTGTCTGACACTTCTATGCTGCCATGCGCCTGCGCGACGTGGCTGGCGACCAGATGCAGGCCGATGCCGTGGTCGCTTTTATCCGCTTTGGTGGTGACGCCCTGTTCAAACAGCGTATCACGAATCTCCTCGGCGATGCCGGTACCGCGATCCGCCACCTCGATCACCAGCTCGTCGCTACCGTCGCTGATATAGAGTTCGATCGCATCGTGCGGCGCCGGGCGGTGCAGCGTCGCCTCCACCGCATTATCCAGCAGGTTGCCGACGATCGACATCAGTTCGGTCTCATTCAGCGCCGCCGGGATCTGCCGCAGCTGGCAGGCCGGATCGAAGCGCAGCTCGATGCCTTTTTCTCTGGCGCTGGAATATTTGCCCAGCAGCAGGCCGCACAGCGCCGCCGAACTGAAGCGCTGCGAGATGAAATCGAGGATCTCCTGCGCGCCCTCCGACTGGGCTTCCACATAGCGAATAGCCTCGTCGTAGCGCTGCATATGCAACAGCCCGGCCAGCGTGGCGGTCCAGTTCAGCTGCTCGTGGCGCATGATGCGCAGGTTGTCGGCATAGCGTTTCACCTGGCTGAGCTGGCTGCTCAGGGTATTGATGTCGTTCTTGTCGCGGAAGCTGATCACCCAGCCTTGCAGCTCCTGCTCCTGCATGATGCGCACCCGGCTGGCGATCACCCGCACGTGGTTGAAGCGGCACACTTCGTCGTGCGTATCCTGGCCCAGTTGCGCGGCGGCGAAGAAGTCCGGCTGCGCCTGGATCACGTCGCCGATTGGTCGGCCCAGCAAGCTGGCGGCGGGCTGGTGTAGATCCAATAGCTCGCGCGCCGCATGGTTGATGGTGATGATCCGCAATTGCGGATCGATGGCGATCACGCCCTCATAAATGGCTTCCAGCAGCGCTTTTTGCTGGCGCACCAGCAGCGCGATCTCTTTCGGTTCCAGCCAGAACATCTGGCGCTTGAGATTTTTCGACAGCAGCCAGGAAAAAACGAACAGGGCAATCAGCAGCAGCACGATAGAGCCGATAATTTGCGTCAACGTCCTGGCATTTAAATTATCGATATGCGATTTCAAATAACCGACGGAAACGATGCCGATCACCTGATTATTTTCATCCAGGATCGGCGCCTTGCTGCGTAATGATACGCCGATGCCGCCCTTGCGAATGGAAATAATGCTTTTCCCTTCCAGCACCTCTTTATTATCGCCGCCGATCATCGGTGTGCCCAGGCGGCCTTCGTATTCGGAATGATAAAGATGGCGGGCATGATTATCGCCGATGACGATATAGCTGGCGTCGCTGCTGGCGCGGATTTTTTTCATCAACGTAGCGATCCTGGCGGCGTCGTTGTTTTCCACCGCGTCCACCAGCGAAGGGATAAGGGCGATTTCCCGTGCCTGCACCTGGGCGCGGGCGCCGAGATCGCGGTGCAGTTGCGCATCCAACTGGTAATAGGTATAGGCGCCGATACAGGTCAGCAGCAGGCAGGAGAAGGCCACCAGGCACAGAAACAGTTTGATTTGAAATGAGAGTTTGAGGCGCATGGTGGAGCTTCACCGTAAAGAGATCCTGAAGCCTTACCCTATCACGATAAGCGGGGTCTGTAATATTGCGCTCGATCAACTTGTGATCCCTCACACGGGATTAGAGTGAACCGGACGAGAATTGTTCGCCTGCGATAAAATTAATAAGCTTTAAAATAAAAACGGTATTAACACCATTAAAACCGCGTTGGTTTTTACATAATCTTAATTAACCCCATAGAAACCATAACCACCATTAAAAACCCTTTTTAACTTTGAACATAATCACAGCAGATAATCCGTGCGCTTCTCTATGATGGCTGAACAAACTAATAAGAGGCCAGATTATGAGCACAACAGATGATTCTTACCTCGTAGCCAAAGACAAGACCGCCGATATTCCTCTGCGTGAGAAATGGTGGCGGATACTGGACAATTATAAAGTAGGGATTATTCCGTTACCGTTCTTTATTCTGGCCGGCGTATTGATTCTGCTCGACTGCCTGGAAGGCAAGTTGTCGAGCGATATCGTAGTGATGGTGGCCACCCTGGCGTTCTTCGGCTTCGCCTGCGGCGAATTCGGCAAGCGCCTGCCGCTGATCGGCAAAATGGGCGCGGCGGCAATCTGCGCCACTTTCATTCCTTCCGCGCTGGTGCACTATGGCCTGCTGCCGGACGTGGTGGTGGAATCGACCACCAAGTTCTACAAATCGACCAACATTCTGTACCTCTACATCTGCTGCATCATCGTCGGCAGCATCATGAGCATGAACCGCCAGGTGCTGATCCAGGGCTTCCTGCGCATCTTCATCCCCATGCTGTGCGGCGAGATCGTCGGCATGCTGGTGGGGATGGGCGTTGGCATGGCGCTGGGCCTGGAACCGTTCCAGATCTTCTTCTTCCTGATCCTGCCGATCATGGCCGGCGGCGTAGGTGAAGGGGCGATCCCGCTGTCGATGGGCTACGCGGCGATCCTACACATGGAACAGGGCGTGGCGCTGGGGCGCATTCTGCCTATCGTGATGCTCGGCAGCCTGACCGCTATCGTCATCGCCGGCCTGCTTAACCAGCTGGGCAAGCGTTATCCGCACCTGACCGGCGAAGGCAGCCTGATGCCGAGCAAGCAGGGCGACAGCGACATGAGCGCGGTGGAAAAAATCAGCGGCAAGGTGGACGTCAGCACCATCGCCTGCGGCGCGCTGTTGGCCATTCTGCTGTATATGGTGGGCATGCTGCTGCACCGTCTGATCGGCCTGCCGGCGCCGGTGGGCATGCTGTTCGCCGCCGTGGCGGTGAAGCTGGCGCACGGGGTATCGCCACGCATTCAGGAAGGCTCGCAGGTGGTGTACAAATTCTTCCGCACCGCCGTGACTTATCCGATCCTGTTCGCGGTCGGGGTGGCTATCACGCCGTGGCAGGAGCTGGTGGACGCGTTCACCGTACAGAATCTGATCGTGATCGTCACCACCGTCAGCGCGCTGGTGGCGACCGGTTTCTTCGTCGGCAAGAAAATCGGCATGCACCCTATCGACGTGGCGATTGTCTCCTGCTGCCAGAGCGGGCAGGGCGGGACCGGCGACGTCGCGATCCTCACCGCCGGCAACCGCATGTCGTTGATGCCGTTCGCCCAGATCGCAACCCGTATCGGCGGCGCTATCAACGTTTCGCTGTCGCTGCTGGTGTTGGCCAAGTTCTTCGTATAACTCCTATAAATCCTTAGCGTTACTTTGCCTTTCCCCGCCCCCGCGGGGATTTTTTTTGCCCGCGCGCCGGCCGTACGCGCGGGCAGGGATAATACCGGTTACGCTGCCTGTTTCATGGCGGCGTCATACCACGCGAAGTAGCGCTCTACGCCGCGACGGCCGGATTCGATCAGCGCGCGTTTCTTCTCCTCGCTGATGCCGAACTCCAGCGTGCCGACGTCGAGCGTATCGACATACACGGTGCGCTTCCAGTCATCGCTGTCCAGATGCACCTTGGTTTGGATGTCCAGCATCACGTTGGCCACCGCCAGGGTGAAATCAAACAGGTTGTTGACCGGCGTGCGCGGGCCGGCCTGACCGGCGGCCTGGGCGATTTCGCCGGCGGAGTCGAGGCGAAGGCCCAGGGTGCGGGTGTTGATGCGTTGGCTGGAGGCGTCGATGTAAGGCGGCGTGGCGGAGAAGTCATAGTCGAACAGCCGCACCGGGTAGTTGTCGATCATGCCGCCGTCGATGCACAGGTCGCCCAGAGTATTGTTCTTCGCCACGAAGGCGAAGGGGAACGACATCGAAATGCGCAGGCCGTCCGCCACTTTCATGCGCGGCGTGGTACGGTGAGAATAAACCTCTCGCTGGCCGCTGTTGAGGTTGGCGCCGATAAAGTAAATCGACTTGAACCCTTTCGCCGCCTTCATCGCTTCGAACTGCTCGAAGGTGATATCCGGGTTGCCGGTATACTGCTTGATAATATCGCGTGACCATTGATAGAAATAATCGCCGGGCGCGATGCCGTATTGATTAAACAGGCGATAGGCATCCTGGATCGTACCGAAAAAGCCGCCGTTATAATCGAGGAATTTTTTAAAATCCATCGCCGACAGAATCTTGGTGACGTCCGCCGAGCTGCAGCCCAGGCCGACCAGCAGCGCGGCGATGGCGCCCGCCGAGGCGCCGGAGGTTTGCTTGATCTGCGGCATGATGCCTTTGGCTTCCAGCAATTCCAGCGCGCCGCCATAGGCGATGCCTTTTACGCCGCCGCCTTCAAAGACCAGATTTTCGAATTGGTAGTTCATGATATTTCCTCACTCGTGGTTTAGGGAGTAAGAAAAATAACGAAGTCGCGAACCGGAAAATATTGATTGGGGTTGTGTGAGTCGGCAAACAAAATTATTCACAATAAATATATTGTTCATATATTTATCAAAGGCACTTATTAAACAGGCGCATCGGGATTTTTGCGTCAATACTTAGCGCTGTTCAATTCTCGCAAGGAGTCATCATGTTCTGGAAACGTTGTCTGCTGGGCGCGGCGCTGGCCGTTATGTCATTACAGGCCGGGGCCGCCGCGCCGCAGGCTAAAACCCCGACGCCGGGATTTTATCGCATCATGCTGGGCAGTTTTGAAGTGACCGCGTTGTCCGACGGCATCATTCGTTTGCCGGCGGACAAGCTGTTGCTAAACACCACGCCGCAGCAGATCGCCGCCGGGTTGGCCGAGCGGCATCAAAGCCTGCCGGTGGTCACCTCGGTCAATGCCTATCTGATCAATACCGGCGATAAGCTGGTGATGATCGACAGCGGCGCCGGCCAACTGCTGGGCGACGGCCTGGGCAAGCTGGTGGATAACCTGCGCGCGGCGGGTTACCAGCCGGAGCAGGTGGATGAGATCTACCTGACCCACATGCACCCGGACCATCTCGGCGGCCTGACGCACGACGGCAAGGCGGTATTCCCCAATGCGGTGGTGCGCGCCGCCAGCCAGGACGCGGACTTCTGGCTAAGCGCGGACAAACTGAAACAGGCTAGCGCGGGCAGTAAAAGCAACTTCGAAAGGGCTCAGGCGGCGATCAAGCCGTATCAGGCGGCCGGCCACTTTAAGCCGTTCAGCGGCGACGGTGAGCTTTCCCCGGGCATTGCCGCCTTTGCCGCCCACGGCCATACGCCGGGACACAGCGTGTATCAGGTGACCAGCCAGGGCCAGAAGCTGTTGCTGTTGGGGGATCTTATCCACGTGGCAGCGGTGCAGTTGCCGCATCCGAAGGTGGCTATCAGCTTTGATAATGACGCCAAGGCGGCGGTCGCTCAGCGGCTGCGGATATTTGGCGACAGCGCGCGGCAGAGCGAGCTGGTGGGGGGCGCACACCTGTCGTTCCCGGGGTTGGGGTATCTGAACCGCCAGGGCGACGGTTACACCTGGGTGCCATTGAACTACGGCGCGCTGTAAGGGAGATGGCCGCCCAACGGGCGGCCATCGTAAGCGCCTTGGGGACATTGTTCGATAATTTGGGATGATGATGCCAGAGAATCGGGGCTTATTCGCCGTGATAAAGAGTGCATGATTAACGTTACCCTCGTCGTTTTCTTTAAGGATCTCCCGATGAATCAGAAAACTCCCTCCGTCGCCATCGTCACCGGCGCATCGCGCGGTATCGGCGCCGCCATCGCCGAGCGCCTGGCCGCCGATGGCTTTGCCGTCATCATCAACTATTCGGGCAACCCGGCGCCGGCCTATGAGCTGGTGGGCAAGATAGAACAGCGCGGCGGCCGCGCCTTGAGCATCAAGGCCGACGTCAGCGATGCGGCTGCGGTTGCCCAGCTGTTCGACAGCGCCGAACAGGCGTTTGGCGGCGTCGACGTTCTGGTCAATAACGCCGGGGTGATCGCGCTAGCGCCGGTGGCGGACATGCATGATGAAGACGTGGATCGCCTGCTCGACATCAACCTGAAAGGCAGCTTCAATGCGATGCGCGAGGCGGCGAAGCGCCTGCGCGACAACGGCCGCATCATCAACTTCTCTTCCAGCGTGGTGGGGTTGCTGCAGCCGGGTTACGGTATGTATGCCGCCAGTAAGGCGGCGATCGAAGCGCTGACCAGCGTGCTGGCGAAAGAGCTGCGCGGCCGCAATATCACGGTGAACGCTGTCGCGCCGGGGCCGACCGCCACCGGCTTGTTCCTCGACGGTAAAACCCCGGAGCTTATCGAGCGGCTGGCGAAGATGGCGCCGCTGGAGCGCCTGGGCACGCCGGACGATATCGCTGCAGCGGTGGCTTTCCTCGCGGGGGCCGACGGCGGCTGGATCAACGGCCAAACCCTGCGCGCCAACGGCGGCATCATCTGATTGACGACGCACCGCCGCAGGATCGGGTATCCTGTGGCGGAACTCATCACATCAAGGGCAGCGTATGACGGGCGACAATCAGCAGTTTCATCCCGGCGTCAGGTCGCCCTGCGTCAGCCTGTGTCGCATCGACGACGAAACCCAGCAGTGCCGGGGATGCCGGCGCACGCGGGCGGAAATCGCCGCCTGGCCGACCGCCAGCGACGCGGAGAAACTCGCTATTTGGCGGCAGCTTGAGCTGCGTCAATCGGTGAAATAATCCTCTGCATTATTGCGCTGTCAGACTTCATGTAGCACAATTGAGCTACATGTGATTGACCGACGTTGGGAGCGATTATGTCGACGACGACCATCCGTATTCCAGATGAGCTTAAAGCCCGAGTCGCTGCCGTCGCCGAGCAGGCTGGCGTGACGTCTCACAGCTTTATTTTGCAGGCAATAGCGGAGAAAACGCAGCAAGAAGAGTTGCGCCGCGACTTTGAGAATGAAGCGGAAAAACGCTATGCCAAGATAATTGCGACGGGAGAGACGGTCTCTTGGAAAGAGATGCGCGGTTATTTGGAAAATTACGCAGCCGGTAACACTGACGCTGTTAAACCTCCGGTAAAAAAATTGGGGCGCTGATGGCAAACGTCGAGTTGGCGCCAGAGGTCAGGGATGATATCGAACGTATTCTCGCTCATTTGGCTCAGTATGGTGCCGTGGATCCAGGGCGGCGCATTCAGGAAATCATCCAGGCGATTGCGGTATTGGAACATAATCCATTGATCGGACGAGCCCTTGGCTCAGGGCTGCGTGAATTGATTATTGGGCAGCAAGTTCGCGGTTATTTGGCGCTCTACAAATATATCCCTGATATCGATACGGCGTTTGTTCTGGCGATCCGTAGTCAGAAAGAACAAGGGTATTGAATGCACGATACCGGCCTGAAAGACCGGTATCGCTGTCATGTTCTCAGAAGTCCCAGTCCTCATCCTCGGTGTTGACCGCCTTGCCGATGACGTAGGACGACCCTGACCCGGAGAAGAAGTCGTGGTTTTCGTCGGCGTTTGGCGACAGCGCCGACAGGATCGCCGGGTTGACCTCCGCCATCGCCGGTGGGAACAGCGCTTCATACCCCAGGTTCATCAGCGCCTTATTGGCGTTGTAGTGCAGGAAGGTCTTCACGTCTTCCGTCCAGCCGACGCCGTCGTACAGTTCCTCGGTGTAGCGCACCTCGTTGTCGTACAGGTCCTGCATCAGATCGAAGGCGAAATTTTTCACCTGTTGGCGCCGTGCGGCGTCCACTTTCTCCAGCCCTTTCTGGAACTTATAGCCGATATAGTAGCCGTGCACCGCCTCGTCGCGAATGATCAGGCGGATCAGATCGGCGGTGTTGGTCAGCTTGGCGCGGCTGGACCAGTACATCGGCAGGTAAAAGCCCGAATAGAACAGGAACGACTCGAGGAACACGCTGGCGACCTTTTTCAGCAGCGGATCGTCGCTGCGGTAGTGCGCCAGAATGATGCCGGCTTTCTTCTGCAGCGCGCGGTTTTCCTCGCTCCAGCGATAGGCGTCATCCACGTCCGGCGTTTGACACAGGGTAGAGAAGATTGAGCTGTAAGAGCGGGCGTGCACCGCCTCCATAAAGCTGATGTTGGAGTACACCGCCTCTTCGTGCGGCGTCAGCGCATCGGCGATCAGGGCCGGCGCGCCGACGGTGTTCTGGATGGTGTCCAGCAGCGTCAGCCCGGTAAACACCCGAATGGTTAGCTGCTGCTCCTTCGGCGTCAGCGTGGCCCAGGACGGGATATCGTTGGACAGCGGCACCTTCTCTGGCAGCCAGAAGTTGGAGGTCAGGCGGTTCCATACCTCCAGATCCTTGTCGTCTTCGATAATGTTCCAGTTGATGGCGCGCACCAGCGGCGCCGATGTTACGGTCGTCATAAATTGCCTCACAGCGCGCAGGACACGCAGCCCTGCACCTCGGTGCCTTCCAGCGCCATCTGGCGCAGGCGGATGTAGTAAATGGTCTTGATGCCTTTGCGCCAGGCGTAGATCTGCGCGCGGTTGATGTCGCGGGTGGTGGCGGTATCGCGGAAGAACAACGTCAGCGACAGCCCCTGATCGACGTGCTGCGTTGCGGCGGCATAGGTATCGATGATTTTTTCCGGGCCAATCTCGTAGGCATCCTGGTAATACGCCAGGTTGTCGTTGGTCATGTACGGCGCCGGGTAGTAAACGCGGCCGATCTTGCCTTCCTTACGGATCTCGATACGCGAGACGATCGGATGGATGCTGGAGGTGGCGTTGTTGATGTACGAGATGGAACCGGTCGGCGGCACCGCCTGTAGGTTCTGATTGTACAGCCCGTGCATCATCACCGACTGGCGCAGCGCGCGCCACTCGTCGCGGCCCGGAATGGCGATGCCGGCGGCGGCGAACAGCTCGCGCACCCGCTCAGTCTGCGGCAGCCAGTCGCGCTCGGTGTACTTGTCGAAGTACTCGCCGCTGGCATAGCGCGAGTGCTCAAAGCCGTCGAACGCGCCGCCACGTTCTATCGCCAGCCGGTTCGAGGCGCGGATGGCGTGATAGGCCACGGTATAGAAATAGAGGTTGGTGAAGTCGATGCCTTCTTCCGAGCCGTAGAAAATGCGCTCGCGCGCCAGGTAACCGTGCAGATTCATCTGGCCCAGGCCGATGGCGCGGGCGCTGCGGTTGCCCTCGGCGATCGACGGCACCGAGCGGATATCGCTCATGTCGGCCACCGCGGTCAGCGCGCGGATCGCGGTCTCGATCGCCTTGCCGAAGTCCGGCGCGTCCATGGTTTTGGCGATATTCAGCGAGCCGAGGTTGCAGGAGATGTCCTTGCCGATGCGATCGTAGCTCAGATCTTCGTGATAGGTGCTGGCGCGGTTGACCTGCAGGATCTCCGAACACAGGTTGCTCATGTTGATGCGCCCGGCGATCGGGTTCTCCCGGTTGACCGTGTCCTCGAACATCACGTAGGGGTAACCGGATTCGAACTGGATCTCCGCCAGCACCTGGAAGAACTCGCGCGCGTTGATGCGCGACTTGCGGATACGCTTGTCGTCCACCATCTCGCGGTATTTTTCACTGACGCTGATTTCAGACAGCGGCGTGCCATACACCCGTTCGACGTCGTAGGGCGAGAACAGGTACATCTCTTCGTTGTTCTTCGCCAGCTCGAAGGTAATATCCGGGATCACTACCCCCAGCGACAGCGTCTTGATGCGGATCTTCTCGTCGGCGTTTTCCCGCTTGGTGTCGAGAAAACGCAGGATATCCGGGTGGTGGGCGTTGAGATACACCGCGCCGGCCCCCTGGCGCGCGCCGAGCTGGTTGGCGTAGGAGAAGGCGTCTTCGAGCATTTTCATGATCGGAATGACGCCGGAGGACTGGTTCTCGATGCGTTTGATCGGCGCGCCCACTTCGCGAATATTGCTCAGCATGAAGGCCACGCCGCCGCCGCGTTTCGACAGCTGCAGCGCGGAGTTCACCGCCCGGCCGATCGATTCCATATTGTCTTCGATGCGCAGCAGGAAGCAGGAGACCAGCTCACCGCGCTGGCGTTTGCCGCAGTTGAGGAAGGTCGGCGTGGCCGGCTGGAAGCGGCCCGAAATCATCTCCTCCACCAGATCCTGCGCCAGGGCGGTGTCGCCCGCCGCCAGCGTCAGCGCCACCATGCACACCCGGTCTTCGTAGCGTTCCAGATAGCGCTTGCCGTCGAAGGTTTTGAGCGTATAGCTGGTGTAGTACTTGAAGGCGCCGAGGAAGGTCTCGAAGCGGAATTTCTTGGCGTAGGCCTGCTGGAACAGCTGCTTGATAAACGGGAATTCGTACTGCGCCAGCACCTGCGGCTCGTAGTAGCCTTCCTCCACCAGATAGCGCAGCTTTTCCTCCAGGTTATGGAAGAACACGGTGTTTTGGTTGACGTGCTGCAGGAAGTAGTGCCGCGCCGCCAGCCGATCTTTATCGAACTGGATCCGGCCTTCCGCATCGTAAAGATTGAGCATCGCGTTGAGCGAATGGTAATCCAGCGCGCCCGTCTCGGGCCTGGTCAGTTCTGTCGTTGCCAAAATGCGGTTACTCCCTGTCTAACGTTTTCAACGTCTTGCGTCGTGCCGAGCAGCTCGAAGCGGTACAAAAAAGGCACCTGGCATTTTTTGGCGATGATGTCGCCGGCGATGCCGTACGCTGCGCCGAAGTTGGTGTTCCCAGCGGCGATGACGCCGCGCAGGTATGAACGGTTTTGCGGAACGTTGAGAAAGCGGATCACCTGGATCGGCACCGCGCCGACGGCGCTGCCGCCGCCATAGCTGGGTACGATCAAGATATAGGGTTGTTCCATCAGCAATTTGCTGCGGGCGCCGGCGATCGGAATGCGGATCGCCGGCAGGCCCAGTTTCTCAACGAACCGATGGGTGTTCTCCGAACTGCTGGAGAAATAGACCAGCGGATTCATCGTCGAGCCTCAGCAGGTGAGCGCCAGCGCGCCGATTTTGTCCGGCCGGAAACCGGACCAGTGGTCGTCACCGGCGATAATCACCGGAACCTGCTGATAACCTAAGGATTTAACGTGGTTCAGCGCCTGCTGATCCTGGGTGAGGTCGATCACCTGATAATCAATCCCCTGTTTATCAAATGCGCGATAAGTGGCGTTGCACTGGACACAGTCCGGCTTACTGTAAATAATAATGCTCATGATTCGCATTTACCTTTAGGCTGAAGGAAAGGCGGGCAAGTCAGATAACGGAGCATCGTTCCTGGCGTTTCTGACGGCGTTATCAACCGAACGACATTCCCTGCGGTTGACTCATAAAATACTATATGTAGATGTTTGTTTTATCAACCACGCTATATATGGTGTTTTGTGGGGTTGGGTGCGCAGGCCGCGCTGGGGCTGGAAAAGGCGAGGGAAAAATTTTTTGCGGGTGAGAAATTCCCCCTCTCAGTGAAGAGGGGGAGTCGAGCGCATTACTGACGCATGCTGACGGCCAGACGATTAAAGGCGTTCATGATGCTGATGGCGAAAGTCAGATCGGCGATCTCGGTATCGCTGAAGTGCGCTTTCAGCGCCTCGAAAGCGCTGTCCGGCGCGCCGGTGGCGGCGATCAGCGTCACTGACTCGGCCCATTCCAGCGCGACGCGCTCGCGCTCGCTGAATTCATGGCTGACGCGCCAGCCCGCCAGCGTATCCAGCTTGGCATGGCTGAAGCCGCTTTCACGCAGCGCTTTGCCGTGCATGTCCAGGCAGTAGGCGCAGCCGTTGATCTGCGAAACGCGCATAAACATCAACTCGATGGTCGCCTTGTCCAGGGCGCCTTTCTCCAGCGCCATCAGCGCGCCCACCATATTTTTGTACGGGGCGGGCGCCAGCTCGGCATAGTTCAAACGTTGCTTAATCATGGTCAACCTCAATCGGTAGTAACGAAATCATGGCGCTACTTTAGCGGCCTTATGGTCTATGCTATAGGGCCATAAAATGATTATTTAACCGGGCCATAATGCCAACTTTCCTGACCTCGCTGCGGCTGGACAGCCGGCTCGCCGAGCCGCTGTACCGGCAGATTTACCAGCGGATTAAAGACGCCATTACCCAGGGCAGCCTGGCGGCAGGCGGCCGGTTGCCCTCAGTGCGCGGGTTGGCGAGCGATCTGGGCGTGGCGCGCGCTACGGTGGAAAGCGCCTACGCGCAACTTATTGCCGAAGGTTTCTTGCAGAGCCGCGGGCAGGCGGGCACCTATGTCTCGCCGCAGCTGCCACACATGCCGCCGGGCGCGGTCCCCGCTGCGCCACCGCTGGCGGCAATGGCGCCCGATCCGCTGCAGCCGCAAGGCATGCTGCAGCCTTTCCAGCTGGGGGTACCGGCGCTGGACGCGTTTCCACGGGCGCTGTGGCAGCGCATTGTCGCCCGCCAGCTGCGCGGTTCCACGGTGGCTTCTCTGGCGCTGCCGCCGGCCGGCGGCCTGCCTGAACTGCGTGAGGCGATCGCCCATTACCTGCATTTGTCGCGCGGCATCAGCTGTCGGCCGGAGCAAATTTTCCTCTGTGCCGGTTATCCGGCGTTGTTGGACTGGGTGGCGGAGACGCTGTTACATGCCGGCGACGCGGTATGGATCGAAGATCCCGGCTATCCGGTCACGCGTCCGCTGCTGCAGGCCGCCGGCGTCAGGCCGGTCGCCGTGCCGGTGGATGAACAGGGCATGGACGTGGCCGCCGGTATTCTGACGGCGCCTGAGGCGCGGCTGGCGGTGGTGACGCCGACCCATCAAAGCCCGCTCGGCATCTCGCTCAGCCTGGCGCGGCGCATGGCGCTGCTCGACTGGGCGCAGCAGCGCGGGGCCTGGATCCTCGAGGATGACTACGACAGCGAGTTTCGCTATCACGGGCGGCCGCTGCCGCCGCTGAAAAGCCTCGATGTTCAGGGTCGGGTGCTGTACGCCGGCACCTTCAGCAAAACGCTGTTCCCGGCGCTGCGCATGGCTTATCTGGTGGTGCCCGTCGGTCTGACGGAAACATTCGCGCGCAGCAGCCGGCTGCGTGGCTGCGGTTGCCCGCCGCTGCTGCAGGCCGGCGTGGCGGATTTTATCCGGCAAGGGCATTTCTATCGCCACCTGAAACGCATGCGGCCGTTGTACCGCCAGCGGCGCGAGTGGCTGACGCAGGCGTTGGAGCGGCAGCTGGGGGCGTGGCTGACGACGGTGCCGCAACAGGGCGGCATTCAGCTGTTGGCCCGGCTGCGCGACGGCTTGGCGGATGCGCCGTTGGCGGCGCAAGCCTGGCAGCAGGGGCTGGCGGTGCAGGCGTTGTCGGACTGGCGAATCGACCATCCGGTGGGGCAAGGGTTACTGCTGGGGTTCGCCAATTTCAGCCGGCGAGAGGAGGCGGAGCGGGCGGTACAGGGGCTGGCGCAGCTGTTTCGCTAAAATTAAACGGCCCGCGATTTCCGCGGGCCAGACGCACATCTGTTTTATCTTTATGACTGCAGGGGTGTTAACGCCGGGCCAGCAGCACGCCGAGCACGATGCCGACGGCGGCACCGATCCCTACGCCCTGCCAAGGTTTGTCACGCACATAGCTGTCGGCTTGATCGACGGCGTCGCGCGCATGCTGTGTCAGACTGGTGGAGCCGTTGAATCGCGCCCGAGCGTCGCGCAGCACGCCTTTCGCCTTGCTGTGCAGCTCTTTCAGTTCCTCTTTGGTCTTGTCACCGGACTCGCGCAACACTTCATCCAGCGTATCGGCCAACAGAGTGACGTCCTGATCGATATCGCGTTCTGTTCTTTCCGCTTTCTTAAACATTCAGCTCTCCATTTCGACACATGTCTTTTAAGTGTAGACCATGCCGAGAATTGTGTGGCCGATCACGGAAAAAAACCGCCGTCACGCAGGTGTTTGCCGGCGCGTGGGCTTTGTACATTTGGTTACTCGGCGAAACCAATCACTCACGGAAGCGGCGGTTTGATTCCACTAGTATCTGTTTCAACGGCTCCACCGGGGCTTACCGAAACAACACTCTGAGGATTTAAAGATGAAAAAAGTATTAGCGCTGATCGTTGCTGCCACTATGGGTCTGTCTTCTGTTGCTTTCGCTGCTGATACCGCAGCTACTGCTCCGGCTACCACCACCGCGCCAGCTGCGACCACCACTACCGCTGCGCCAGCGGCTGCTGCTGAAAAAGCGCCAGCTAAAGCAACGCATCACAAGAAAGCTAAGCACCACAAAAAAGCGCCAGCCCAGAAAGCTCAGGCCGCTAAAAAGCACCACAAAAAAGCGCCAGCTCAGAAAGCCCAGGCTGCTAAAAAACACCACAAAAAAGCGCCAGTGCAGAAAGCTCAGGCCGCTAAAAAACACCACAAAAAAGCCGGTAAAAAAGCTTAATTAATTGATGGTTGCGGAACCGGAAGGTTCCGCACTCTCCAGCCCGTATTCCAGACACCCGGTTCTTCCGGGTGTCTTCTTTTGAGGCGACGAACGATGATCCATCGCTATCTGTTTGAAGTCATTTTCAGCGCGGTAACCCTGTGTGGGGTGATCGTCGGTTGGGAATTGTTTTTGGCCGGCAGCTTCCTGTGATCATTGCGCTGCGGCAGTTTCGTGCAAATGCCGCCAGCCGAGCGCGTCGGGCAGGCGTTCAAACACCACCGTGGAGTAGCGCAGCGTGGCGCTTTGTCCCGGCAGACTCTGTTTTTCCCGGTAGCTGACTACCGCGCCCGTCGGCCATTCGGCCACCAGCTTCATCTCTTCTATCTCGATTTCCAATCCCGGTTTGGCGGCGCGATGCGCGCGGAAAAAAGCGCACAGCGCGGTGAAATCCAGCGGCGCGCCGTTCAGCGCGATCATGCTGAATTCCGGCGTAAAGCGCGCCAGCAGCGCTTGCTCTTCTCCGGCGCCTTTGCCCAGCCAGCGTTCAATGGCGATGTGGGCGTCGATCACTTCGGTAAAATACGGGTTCATAAAGCATCCTGTTGAGCGTTGAGTTGGCGCACGATGGCGCGGTTGGCGAGGCGCAGGCACAGCAACAGCGGGATAAATACGCTGGCGCCCGCCAGAATGAAGCAGGTTCGGTAGGCCGCCGCGGGCGGCAACACGGCCAGCAGCAGATTCAGCAGCAGGCTGAGCAGCGCCACGCCGAGGCAAAAACTGAGCTGGCGGTTGATGTTCCACAGCGCGCTGGCGTCCGCCAATTGGCCGTCGGGGATCTGCAGGAACGCGCTGCTCTGTGCGGTGCTGCTGCACAGGCTGCCGCCAAACCCCATCAGGGCGAAGGCGGCGATCTGCAACGCGTGCTGCCCGGCCAGGTCGATCTGCGCCAGCGTCAGCATGCCGGCGCCTTGCAACAGACAGCCGGCGATCAGCAGCGGCCGCGGGCCGAGGCGGTTAAAGCTTTTGCCGGTCAGCGTGATGGCCAGGAACGACGCCAGCGCCCAGGGCAGCATCAGGCCGCCGACCTGTGCGGCGGGCATCCCCAGCTGGTTTTGCAAATACAGCATCGCCACCAGGCTGACGCCGATGAACAGGCCGGGAATGCACAAATAAACCGCCATGGCGTTGCGCAGCAGCGGATCGGCGACCAGCCGCAGGTTCAGCAGCGGCTGCGGGGTACGCAGGCTATGGCGCAGATAATAGGCCAGCACCAGCAGACCGGTGGCCAGCAGCGCCGCGCCGGAAGCTTGATGGCCGGCTTCGCTCAGCCGGGTCAGGCCGAACAGCAGCAGCGTCAGCGCCGCGCAGGCGCTCAGTAATCCTGTCGCGTCGAGCGGTTTGCGCGCCGCCGTCGGCGTTTCCGCACGCAGCCACAGCGCCGCCAGCGCCAGTGCCAGGGCCGCCAGCGGCAGGTTGGCGAAAAACACCCAGCGCCAGTCCAACCGATCGACGAGCCAGCCGCCCAGCGCCGGTGACAGCGCCGGTGCCAGCAGCCCCACCAACATGATGGCGGCCGACAGCCCGGCGCGTTCATGGCTGCGGTACAGCTGATAGGTCAGCGTTTGGCCGATGGGGATCAGCAAGCCGCCGCCCATGCCCTGCAGGGTGCGCCAGCCGATCAGCGCGCCGATGCTGTCGGCGTTGCCCGCGCCGAGGGTGGCCAGCATGAACAACGCCAGCGACAGCAGAAACACCCTCCGTCCGCCGATGCGCTGCGCCAGCCAGGCGCTGAGCGGGATCACCAGCGTCAGGCCGAGAATATAGCCGTTGCTGACCCACGCCAGTTGGCTGACCGACGCCCGCATCGCCTGGCCGATGGCGGGGTAGGCGACGTTGGCGATAAACATATTGATCAGATCGACGAAAAAGCCGAGCAGATAGACGATTGCCACTTTGCTGCGATAAGACATGGTGCCTCCGGTTGAAGGCGAGCAGTGTATCGGGGGGAAAAGTGCGGATAAATCGGCGGCGGGCGATTACACTGTCAAAATTATTTTGACAATAAGGGCGACGAAATGCTGAATTTGCAGCGTCTGGCGATCTTTGCGGCAGTGGTGGAAGCGGGCAGCTTTACCGCGGCGGCGGCGGCGCTGGGACAAACCAAGGCGGTGGTGAGCTTTAACGTCAAGCAGCTGGAGAACGAGCTGGGGGTGTCACTGCTGGCGCGCAGCACCCGGCGGCTGTCGCTGACCGATGCCGGCGAACGCTTCTACCAGCGCAGCCTGCAGCTGCTGCAGGAGGCGGAAAATGTGCTGGACGACGTGCGTCGCGATCATCACGGGCTGAGCGGCGTGCTGCGTATCACCAGCACGCCGGAGTACGGCGCCCAGGTGGTGGTGCCGGCGCTGGCGGCATTTTCGCGACAGCATCCGCGGCTGCGCATCCAGCATGTCTCTTCTTCTTATCATGCCGATCTGATCTCTGAGCGCTTCGACGTGGCGATCCGTCTGGGCCAGCTGGCGGATTCCAGCCACCGCGCGGCGCTGATCGACAGCTTTGCCATCTTTCCGGTGGCGTCGCCGGGTTATCTGGCCGACCGGCCGATTCATTCGCTGACGGATCTGGCGCAGGCGCAGTGGATCGCCCACAGCCGGCTCAGTTCGCCGCTCAGCTGGCAGGTGGTCACGCCGCAGCGCGAAGCGGTGCTGTTCAAGGTTGCGGACGCCGCCACGCTTACCGGCGACAGCGCTGCGGCATTGTTGGCGTTCGCCCTGCATGGCGCCGGGGTGGCGCTGCTGCCGGCGTGGCTGGCGCAGCCCGACATCGATGCCGGCAGGCTGCAGCGGTTACTGCCGGAGCACCGTTTCCCTGAGCAGAGCATCTATGCGCTCTACCCGAATACCCGTCACGTGCCGGAGAAGGTGCGGGCGTTTATCGATTTTCTGCGCGCGCGGGTGGCGGCAAAATCGTTAGCGAAATAATAATTCGTTATAACTCTCTCATTTATCATCAAATCTCATCGGGGTATGCTGGAGGGCTTCGTCTACCCCGTCCGATGCGAGCCACCTTCGATGACCGCAGAAAATAACCTCCAGCTGAACCGACGTATTTTGTCCGTGGTGATGTTCACCTTCGTCTGCTACCTGACCATCGGCCTGCCGCTGGCGGTGTTGCCGGGATTTGTGCATGACCACCTGGGCTACAACTCGGTGTTGGCGGGCCTTATCATCAGCGCGCAATACTTCGCCACGCTGTTCAGCCGCCCGCACGCCGGGCGTTACGCCGATCAGCTGGGGCCGAAGAAGGTGGTGCTGTTCGGCCTGGCCTGCTGCGGTGCCAGCGGCCTGTTTTACGCGCTGGCGTTCGGCGTTGACGGTTACCCGTGGCTCAGCCTGCTGTTGCTGTGCGTGGGGCGGGTGTTTCTCGGCGTCGGCGAAAGCTTCGCCAGCACCGGTTCCACGCTATGGGGCATCGGCCGGGTCGGGGCGATGCACACCGCGCGGGTGATTTCCTGGAACGGCGTTGCCACCTACGGGGCGATGGCGGCCGGGGCGCCGCTTGGCGTGTACCTGAATCAGCAGTGGGGATTGGCCGGGGTGGCGGCGCTGATCGTGCTGGCGGTTGCGGTGGCGCTGCTGTTGGCGAGCGGCAAGCCGGACGTCTCGATCGCCGCCGGGCAGCGCATCGCCTTTAGCGCGGTGTTCGGCCGCATCTGGGCCTATGGTCTCGGTCTGGCGATGGGCACCGTCGGTTTCGGCGTGATCGCCACGTTCATCACACTTTACTATGCCGACAAAGGCTGGAGCGGCGCGGCGTTTTCGCTGACGCTGTTCAGCTGCGCCTTCGTCGGCATTCGCCTGATCTTCAGCAACGTCATTAACCGCCACGGCGGGTTGAAGGTGACGCTGGCGTCGTTTCTGGTCGAGATCGTCGGGCTGCTGTTGATTTGGCAGGCCGGCGATCCCTGGATGGTGCAAACCGGCGCGTTGCTGGCCGGCGCCGGTTTCTCGCTGGTGTTCCCGGCGCTGGGCGTCGAGGCGGTGAAACAGGTGCCGCCGCAGAACCAGGGCACGGCGCTCGGCACCTATTCGGCGTTCCTCGACCTGGCGCTGGGCATCACCGGCCCGCTGGCCGGGCTATTGATCGGGCAGACGGGCGTGCCGTCGATCTATCTGGCGGCGGCGCTGCTGGTGGCGCTCGGGGTGTTGCTCACCCTGCGCCTGCTGCAACGCAGCCGGGCCTGATTCAGGAATAGTCCGAAACCCGGATTCCTTCCCAGAAAATCATTGTTTCGGTGAATGATTACGGTAAGGTCGCTCAGCGGTCCAGAATGAGAGGAGGAATCGATGTATTTACGGCCGGATGAAGTGGCTAAAGTGTTGGAGAATACCGGCTTTGAGCGTGATTATGTCACCGATCAGGCCTATGGTTACCGCAAGGGCGCACACTACGTGTATGTGAATCGCGAAGCGCGGATGGGCAGAACCGCGTTGGTGATCCACCCGGCGCTGAAAGAGAGAAGCGTGCATTTCGCCACGCCGACCTCCCCGGTGCGCTTCAGCGAGCAGTATCTGGAGTTTCCCCTGGATTTAAGCAGCGACACCCCGAACCAGCGCTACGGCATCGCACACGGCTTCAGCTCGCGCGAAGCGCTTTCGCGCTACCTTTACAGCATGTTCCTGTAATCGGTCCCCCGACCCGGGGGACGCTATCAGCCGTGGGCCAACGCTTCGCGGTTGAAACGCTCGTTGTAGGCGCGGCGGAATTGCGCCAGTTCAAACGCATCAATATCCAGCTCGGTGAAGTAAAACAGCGCCGCTTCGGTGTGCTCGGCGTGTAGCTCCGGTGACAGCCCGGCGCGCAGCAGCACGTCACGCCACAGGGCAATCTGCTCGTCGTCCGCCTGTTTGATAAACGTCAGGTAGATGAACAGCAGATAAGCCGCCTGGTGCATCTCTTCGGTGTAGCCGTTGTTCAGCATGCGGATAAAGGTCTGGCTTTGGCGGCCGCCCATTTCCTGGATCATCGATTCGATCAGCATCGGCTTGACCCTCAGCAGATGGGCCAGCGAATCGATGGCTTTGCGGGTGTCGGACGTCAAGATGCGGTAACCGATAATGAATACGACGATCAGGGCGGCGAGGATGATCCAGGTCATTTAGGCTTTATTACACTCTCAATACGCCAGAAGAGGGGCGGGAGGCGCTGTGCGACAGCGCCCGCTATCAATGCTGTTCGCCGCTGAAATTACCGACCGCGCTCTGTTGGCGCAGGTGGTGATTGAAGGTGGCCGCGTCTTTGGCCAGCGCGTCCAGATGGGCGCCGAGCATTTTGATCTGCTTGACCAGTGCATGCTGTTCCGGCACCGAACTGGCGGTGCTCAGTTTGCGCGCCAGTTGTTCATTCTGCGCCCGCAGCGCGGCTTCGCGCTGTTTGGCTTCTTCCAGCAGTTGCTGCAGCGCCTGGTAGCTCTGCTGCCATTCGCGGTGTTGCCGTTCGAAGCTGCTCTGCAACTCATTCATCGCATTTTGAAACTGGATTTCCAGCTCGCGCATTGTCATGGGCTCGATCCTTTGCGGCACTCAATGATGGCTTAGCAGTATAGCGAAAACTGTTCGCAAGCTCACCCGTTGACGACAAATGAGACAAATGCCTCTGACAATTCCCGGCTTGCAACCGCGCCAAGGCGTCTTACAATCGACCCCATTCCCGGCCGTAAAGGCTGCCGTTCAAGAGAGGTGGAACATGAGCGAGCAGGAAAAAGACTTTTTTGAACAGGCGATGGCGGACGTGGTGCCGCTGGAGAGTGGACGGCAGACGCTGTACCTCAAGCCGCAGGAGGCGGTGGACAAAAGCGCGCGGCGCGAAGCGCAGCGGCTGATGCAGGAAAACTTCCTCAGCACCGATTTTCTCGAGGTGATCCCCTGTGAACAGCCGCTGGAGTTCAAAGGGGAAGGCATTCAGCAGGGCGTGCTGGACAAGCTGCGCAACGGCCGTTACCCGCCGCAGGCGTCGCTGAACCTGCTGCGCCAGTCGGTCGAGGCCAGCCGGCAGGCGCTGTTTCGTTTCATCGTGCAGGCGGAGGCGCAAAACCTGCGTTCGCTGCTGATCGTGCACGGCCGCGGGCGGCAGAACGAAAGCCATCCGAATATCGTGCGCAGTTACCTCGCCAAGTGGCTGGCACAGTTTGAACAGGTACAGGCGTTTTGCCGCGCCTTACCGCGCGACGGCGGCGAGGGTGCCTGCTATGTCACGCTGCGTAAATCAGCGCAGGCCAAGGCAGAAAACTTTGAGCGCCACGCCAAGCGCAGCCGTTGAAAGGATAGCCGAAATAAAATGGCCGGCGAATATCGCCGGCCATCGATGAATTATTTATTAAATATTTTATAGTCCAGCGAATAACGGCCGGCGCCGGTTACCGCCAGCAACAGCAAGCCGCCAATGATGCTGATGTTTTTAAAGAAGTTGATTTCATTGCCCATCATTTCCATGCCGGTCATTTTCCAGAACGGATGGCCGATAAACGCGGTGCCCAACACGTACAGGGCGAAAATGACCGCGATAGGGCGAGTAAACAGACCGAGAATAAGCGCGATGCCGAAAATAAACTCCACCACCACGGCAACGATCGCCGCCAAATAAGGCATCGGCGTGCCATAGCCTTCCATCGCCGTGACGGTTGCACCGAAGTTGACCAGTTTCATCCAGCCGAAAATGATAAACAGAACCATCAGTAGAATACGGGACAGCAGAATTACGCCGTCTTTTGAGCTATCACCCATTTCGAACTCCTTAGCCACTGTCGGAATTATGTTGTCTTACTGAATAAAGATTAGAACAATTTACGTTTTTTTCTAGCGGCGACGGGCGGTTGCGCCACTTTTTTCGTTGGGTGAGACGCGTGGTGAAGCCGACGGCATTGCCTATACTTGAGCCTGGAGCAAAAACAATAAAACAGGCAATGTGAGGCCAAGATGGATGAGGAATTGACCGCCGCCGGTTACCGTCGTTATTCCGGCGACAAGATTGACGTTTATTTTAACAGCGCGATATGCCGCCATTCCGCCAACTGCGTGCGCGGCAACGCGGCTATATTCACCTTGAACCGCCGCCCGTGGATTATGCCGGACAATGCCGAGCCGGCCGAGGTGAAACGCGTTATCGACACCTGCCCCAGCGGCGCACTGAAATATAGGGAGAAATAATATGGATCATAAAATACTGGCAGACGAGAAGCGTTTTTATATCAATGATGAGCAGGGCAAGCTGATCGCCGAGATCTCTTTCGTGCCGAGCGGCGACAAGCTGACCATAATCGATCACACCTGGGTGGATGAGTCATTGAAGGGGCAGGGCGTCGGCAAAAAGCTGGTGGCGTTGGTGGTGGAGAAAATGCGCGCGGAGCAGCGTAAAATCATTCCGCTATGCCCGTTCGCCAAGCATGAGTTCGATACCACCCCAGCCTATCAGGACATTCGCGCCTGAGGCGATAACGGGGCGCGGCGCGCCCCGGTCATTCAGCAGACGCCGAAATCGCCGTCTTCGTGGTACAGCGCCACGTCGCTGGCCTGCACTTCCGTGCGCTGCTCTTTACCCAGTTCATTCCAGCTGCAAACCAGGGTTTCGCCGTCGATCGCTACCACGGTCATCTTTGGGCCGCCGGTGGTGCGTTGTACAAAATCACCGATATTGAATGCCATGCGTTCCTCCACAACAGATTAAACCTCATCTATTGATAACACAGAATGCCGCCGCCGTTGGCAGGAGTTTCGTTATGTATTGATTTATACAGCGATTATCACTAAGGAGAGCAGACTAACATGCCGGGATTATTGATGTTTTATGTGGGCGGTACGGCGCCGGGCGCCAATATTGAGTTGCACGACGTGCAGTTCGCGGCGGCGGATCGGCCGGAAGAGGCGTATCCGCTGCTGCGTGAAAAGTGGTTCGGCGATAAGCGCAAGGTGCATGTCGACGGCTATGCGCGCATCGACTGGGCGGACGGTTACGACGTGAGCCTGGAGCCTGCGCCGTTCGCCGGTGAAGAGAGGCTGTTTTTCGTCAACGTAGGCGGCTACCGCAGCGATCAGCTGGCGGAACTGCACCAGTTCGGCCTGTTTGTGGCGCGTTCCGCCGACGAGGCGAAGGAGAAAGCCAAACGGGTGCTGCTAACGGACAGTGCGCAGCAGCACAAGGATGACCTGGCCGAGGTGGACGACTGCCTGCTGCTGCACGCGCTGCAGGGCTACCACGTGCATCTGCGGGCCAACCCGCACGGCAAACCGGCCCGGCCGCTGTGGCAGGGGTATCTGCCAATCGGCGAACCCGCGTTATAACGCCGCCAGCGCCTGCAGCTGTTGCCGCAACCAGCGGCAGGCCTCCGGCCGGCCGTTCTTGCGGTGCAGGTAGATTTTGATCTGATACGGCGGCACCGGAAACGGCAGGGGATGGATATCCAGCGCCGCCGCCTGCCGCAATTTTTGCGCGGCGTAACGCGGCATGCTCATCACCAGTTCGCTGTCGGCGACGATGAACGGCGCGCCCAGCAGCGAAGGCGTGCGGATGGCGATATCGCGCTGCAGCCCCAGTTTGTCGAGCTGGTAGTCAATGACGCCACGCTGTTCGTTCCACGGCGTCACCACCAGATGACGCGCCTGCAGGTAGTTTTCCAGCGTCAGCTCGCCGTATTTCGCGCTGAACGCGGGCGAACAGATCGCCACATACTCATCCTCTAGCCAGCTCACCTCGTCGATCTCCGGGTAGCTTTCGCCATCGGTTTCGGTAAAGCCCAGCGCGAAGTCGATGCGCCCCGCCAGCAGATCGTTCAGCGCCACCTTGCGCTCGGAATAGCGCAGCTGAAACGATAACCCCGGTGCCAGGCGCTGCATCTGCGCCATCAGTGCGGGAAACACCGCGAAAGCGGTGTAATCGGTAATGGCGAAGGTGAAGCTCTCCCGGCTTTCGGCGGGGACGAAGCGCGGGCGCGGATGCAGCCCTTTGGCCAGCAGCGCCAGACTTTCGCTGACGGTCGGGGCCAGGCTGTCGGCATACACCGTCGGGTGCATGTCGTTGCCGACCCGGTAGAACAGCTCGTCTGCCAGCGCCTTGCGCAGCCGGATCAGCGCGTGGCTCAACGCCGACGCACTGAGGGCCAGCTCTGCTGCGGCGCGCGTCACCGATCGCAGCCGATAGACCGCTTCGAACACCAGCAGCAGGTTGAGATCGAGGCGTTTCAAATCCAGATGCATGATATTCATTACCTGTTGATGAAAATGCAGTTCATACAGTATTGGAGGCGCGATATGCTGGCAAGCACAGTCATTAACACACTCAGGATTTGCCATGACCATTGAGATTTATCCGGCGCAAAAAAGCGACGCCAAACTGATTCTGGATATGATTATCGAGCTGGCAGTGTACGAAAAGGCGCGCGAGCAGGTGCTGGCCAGCGTGGAAGACATCGAACGCAGCCTGTTTGGGCCGGGCGCCTGTTCCGAAGCGCTGATTTGTACGGTGAACGGCGAGCCGGCGGGTTATGCGGTGTTCTTTATGAGTTACTCCACCTGGCTGGGTAAAAATGGCATCTATCTGGAAGACCTGTACGTGGCGCCGAAGCATCGCGGCGCGGGCGCCGGTAAAAAGCTGCTGCGACACATCGCCCAGCTGGCGTGCGAACGGCAGTGCGGTCGCCTGGAGTGGAGCGTGCTGGACTGGAACCAACCGGCCATCGATTTCTACCTCAGCATCGGCGCGCAGCCGCAGGGCGAGTGGGTGCGCTATCGTATGGAAGGCGAGGCGCTGACGCACTTCGCGGCGCACGGGGCGGCGTTGCCGGCACAATAGCCGTTGGGGGGAGGCGGCCTCCCCAACTGTGGTGATGTGAACGGTTTACTGCGGATCAATCAGGCGGGTTTGCGGGCGGCGAGAATGAAGATCATCGGGCGCTCCTGCTCTTCGCCCAGCGCCGGATTAGCGGCGATTTGCTGCGCGCTGGGGCCCCATTCGTTCAAATGCTGGATGATAAACCCTTGCTGCGCCAGCGGGTTGATATAGCCGCCAAGCGTGCGGTGCTGCTTGATGACGCCTTCCGCCAGCCAGTTGGAAACGCGCTGGCCTTCTCGCTGGTAACCGTTGAGCGGCCAGGATTTCTGCCCGTTGCCGTCGGTCAGCCAGCCCTGCTGCGCCGGGGCGGTGTAGATCGGGTGCTCGGCGGTGAAGATGAACTGCCCGCCGGGTTTCAGCGCGGCGTAAACCGTGGCGAACAGCGCGGGCAAATCCTCGAGGTAGTGCAGCGTCAGCGAGCTGTAGACCAGATCGTAACTTTCCGGCGGCAGCTGCAGCTGCGCCAAATCCTGCCGACGGTACTCGATACCCGCGTCGGCGGTCATCTCCCGCGCCTTGGCCAGCATTTTTTCCGAAACGTCCAGCCCCAGCACGCTGGCTGCGCCCTGTTCGCGCGCGCTGCGGCAAAACCAGCCGTAGCCGCAGCCGAGATCGACCACGCTTTTGCCCTGCAAATCCGGCAGGATGCGGCGGATGGCGGGCCATTCCGGCGCGCCGTCCAGGCCGTGCTGCGAGCGGCTGAGCTGCGCATAGCCGTCGAAGAAGGCCTGATTGTCATAGATGTTTTGCGTCATGATGACTCCTTAGTGAATGACGGCGGCGGAATGCCGCTGCCATACCGTGCATATTGCTGCATAATTCTACGCTGACAACATGAATAACGGGAATGACGATGGACATGATTTCGGTGCGGCAAGCGCCCGAGCTGGCGCCGCGCGCCATTGCGTATTTTCAGCGGCACTGGGCCACGGCAGAGACGCTGATGATGTATGAAGACGCCATCAACCGCAGCCTCGGCGCCGCCAACCCGCTGCCGCAGTGGTACCTGCTGATGGAAAATGACCAGATCCTCGGCTGTGCGGGGCTCATCACCAACGACTTTATCAGCCGTGGGGAGTTGTATCCCTGGCTGTGTGCGCTCTACGTAGAAGAGACGCAGCGCGGCAGGGGCTACGGCGCCAAACTGATTGAGCATGTAGCTGCGGAAACCCGCCGGCTGGGCTTCCCGCAGCTGCACCTGTGCACCGATCTGGAAGGGTATTACGAACGCAGCGGCTTCGTTTATAACGGGCTCGGGTATCACCCCTGGGGCGAAGCCTCACGGGTCTATTCACGGGCGCTGTGATCGCCCTCGCCGGGGGCGTGTAAGACAAACCTGACTTTTCTTTCACCTCATCGCGCATCGCGGTTACACTGGCCGCTTGTTCGCCACCGACCGGGTTAATTCGCCGCCGCGATGAGAGTGCCACGTCAGCTACAGCAACGCGTTACCGCCTGCATCGCCATTATGGCGGTGCTGTTGCTGTTTGTGGCGCCGGTGGTGTCGAAATCGCTGACGCACCACCCGATGATGGGCGGCATGACGCAGTCGGCAGCCGCTATGCCGCACGACATGCACGGGATGGCGATGCCCGCCGCCGAACATGCCGGCCACCACGGCATGGACCCGGCGGAGATGACTTTCTGCGGCTATTGCGAGCTGCTGATCCACGTGCCGCTACTGCTGTGGGCATTCGTCCCGCTGCTGTGGCTGATGACGCGCATCGCGCGCCTGCCTTGCGCGCCGCGTATCGTTTCTCCGCTCCTTCGGCGCCTTACTCTGCGGCCAAGCCCGCGCGGGCCGCCCGGCCAGCCGTTTTTCCTTATTGCTTGATCATGGGTAATGCCGTCCGTATCGCTGCGGACGGTTTGCCTGCGCGCACAGTTTGAAAAACGAGAAAGGCCATGTCTTCAATAACCAAAACTCCACCTGCCGCATCGCCGCGTGGCGCGATGCTGAACCTGATCAGACGGCTGCATTTCTATATCGGCCTGCTGGTCGCTCCTTTTATTCTGGTCGCCGCACTGACCGGCACGCTGTATGTGCTGACCCCGCAGCTTGAAGAGGCGCTGTATCGCGATGCGCTTTTCACCGAACCGCACGGGCAGGCGAGATCGCTGGCTGACCAGATCGCCGCCGCCCGCCGTGTGGCGGGTGACGAGGCGCGCATTTACGCCGTGCGTCCGGCACCCGGCGCAATGGACACCACGCGCGTACAGTTCGCGGGCGCCGATCTGGGCGCTTCCGAGTCGCGCGCGCTGTTTGTCGATCCTTACACCCTGGCGATCAAGGGCGACATGACGGTGTACGGCACCTCTGGCGTGCTGCCGCTGCGCACCTGGCTGGACAAGCTACACAGCAGCCTGCTGCTCGGCGACCTGGGGCGCAACTACAGCGAGCTGGCGGCCTCCTGGCTGTGGGTGGCCGCGCTGGGTGGCGTGGCGCTGTGGCTGGCGACGCGGCCGAAGCGCAAGCTGAAAAGGGCAAAAGGGGGCTTCGCCGCCAGCCGCCATTGGCATATCACGCTGGGCGTGGCGCTGCTGGCCGGGCTGCTGTTCTTCTCGGCTACCGGGTTGACCTGGTCGCAGTGGGCCGGCAGCAACATCGACGCACTGCGGGCCAACCTGGGCTGGCTGACGCCGCAGGTCAACACCAGCCTGCAGGCCGATGCGCCGCAGATGCCGGCCGATCCGCACGCCGAGCACCGCGGGATGATGCCGGGCATGAAGATGAACCCTGCCGTGCAGGCCAATGCGCTGAACGGCGACTGGGATCGGGCGCTGCACGCTGCGCGCGCCGCCGGGATCGACGCCGCCAAGGTCGAGCTGCGCCAGCCGAAAGGCGAGGGCAAAGCCTGGACGGTAACCGAAGTGGATCGCAGCTGGCCGACGCAGGTGGACGCGGTTGCCATCGCACCGCAAAGCTTCGCCGTCATCGATCAGGTGCGGTTCGACACCTTCCCGCTCATCGCCAAGCTGACCCGCTGGGGCATCGACGCCCACATGGGCATTCTGTTCGGCTTGCCGAATCAGCTGCTGCTGGCGGCGTTTGGCCTTGGGCTGTGCTTGATGATCGTGCTGGGTTACCGCATGTGGTGGAGTCGCCGCCCGGCGGCGGGGGCGCAGCATCCGGTGCAGACGCTGGTTGCCGCCTGGCTGGCGCTTTCCCTGCCGGCGCGCGCCGCCACGCTGCTGGTGGCTTCCGCACTGGGGTATTGCCTGCCGGTGATGGGCGTGAGCCTCGCGGCGTTGCTGCTGGTGGACGTATGGCGCTGGCGCGGCCAGCGGCAAGGCCTTCAGGACGAAACGCCGGAAGCGGCCGCCCGCCGCGCCGAGGTGCGCAAGTTCCGCGCGGCGGTGGCGACAGTGGCGGTGGCGGTCGGTTGCGTGATGGGCCGGGCGATCCTCGGCGGCACCGTCGAACAGTTTCAACTGCCGATCGGTGACTGGAGCGCACAGATGGTGATCATGCAGAGCCTGATGGTGCTGCTGTATACGCTGGTGTTCACCCTGCTGCTTTCCATTCCGCTGTGGTATTTCTTCCTGGGGGAAAAAGAGGGGCGGTGAGGTAGCGTCCGGCATACCTGCGGGCATGCCGGATATTTGGTAATGGGGCTTAAGCACGTATCATCTCACCGGATAGGCAATTTCCACTGAAAGGAAGCGAACGATGACGTTTGAACAACGAAGGGACAAGGCGATAGCGCTGATGGAGGAAAAGAAGATGTGGCGGAGCAACTATGCGCCGCCAATCTTGCGCCTGCTGTGGCGAATGGATGTGAATATGCCACCGCCGCCGTTTGCGCCTTTCTGGCTGAATATGCTGTTCTTCGGCATTTGGTTTGGCCCGCTGTGGGGCGTGCTGATGTGGTTCATGGTATGGAAAAATCAGGGATATACCGGTGAAGAGGCCCTGACATTAAGCCTCGCCGCCGGCCTGTTGTTTGGCTTTTTTATGGCGCTTTTCCACTACAGGCGGAAAAAGGCGAACAGGCTGCCGGACTGGAACTCGCTTTGACACGTTGGTGACGAACAGACACAAAAAAGCCCGCAACCGAAGTTGCGGGCTTTTTCGCTATTATCGCCGGGTCTATCTGGTTCACTGGCGACGTATTTGGTGGAGCTGGGGGGATTTGAACCCCCGTCCGAAATTACTACACCGTCGGCACTACATGCTTAGTCCAATCTTTACATTCGCCGGCCAGCTGCGGATGGACACGCTACTGACAGACTAGCCTGATTGAGTTTAACGCTTCAGCCCCAGGCAGGACATCCACGCGATCTCTTTTGGGTTTGACCTCTCTTGATCCCCGTCCTAAGAGCGGAGGCTAGGGAGAGAGGGCTCTAAGCAGGGTATTAAGCTGCTAAAGCGTAGTTTTCGTCGTTTGCGACTATTTTTTTGCGGCTTTTTACGAGGCCAACCGCCCCTCGGCATGCTCCTAGGGCTTCGCAAATCCCGTCGAATCCAGAATCAGCCCCAAGTAACTTTGTGCAGTATACCAGAAGTTTACCTCGATAAGCCAGCGGCTTAACGATTGGCGTGCTTCATGATACGGGCTTTCGCCGTCTGCCATTCGCGATCTTTGATGTCATCGCGTTTGTCGTGCTCTTTCTTGCCTTTGGCTACGCCGATCTTGATCTTGCTCCAGGCATTTTTCCAATACAGGGACAAGGCCACCACAGTGTAACCGTCGCGGTTGACGCGGCCGAGCAGGGTGTCCAGCTCGCGTCGGTTCAGCAGCAGTTTACGGGTACGCGTTGGATCGCACACCACATGCGACGAAGCCACGTTGAGTGGGGTGATGGTGGCGCCAAACAGGTAGGCTTCACCGTCACGGAACGTCACGTAGCTGTCGCTGAGGTTGGCTTTGCCTGCACGCAGCGATTTAACTTCCCACCCTTGCAGCGACAGGCCCGCCTCGAACTCTTCTTCAATGAAGTATTCGAAACGCGCGCGCTTGTTTTGGGCAATGGTGGCGGAACCGGGTTTGTGTGCTTTTTTCTTTGTCATAGTGCGTTCATTATACTGGATGCTCCAGCGAAAGAAATCCTTTCCCGTTCAGCACCTGCGCAATTTTTCGCATTTTTGGTTCCCTCATCCCGTAGCAGATTTTTTGTTTGCCGCCAGATAAATGGTATTATCTGTACGTTTTATGTCTTACAGGAAATGATATGCCCCAGATCAGTCGGTCTGCATTAGTGCCGTTCAGCGCCGAGCAGATGTATCAGTTGGTTAACGATGTTCATTCTTACCCCGATTTTCTGCCAGGCTGCACCGGCAGCCGGGTGCTTAATGCTACCTCCAACGAGATGACCGCCGCGGTGGACGTCGCCAAGGCCGGTATCAGCAAGACTTTCACCACGCGCAATACGCTACTGGATAACCAGAGCATCAATATGCAGCTGGTCGATGGCCCGTTCCGCAAGCTGATGGGCGGCTGGCAGTTCACGCCGCTGAGCGAAGAGGCCTGCAAGGTGGAGCTGCACCTGGACTTCGAGTTCACCAACAAACTGATTGAGTTGGCGTTCGGCAAGGTATTCAAAGAGCTGGCGGGCAACATGGTGCAGGCATTCACCCAGCGGGCGAAAGAGGTCTACAGTGTCTGACATCCAGGTCGAGGTGGTGTACGCCTTGCCGGAGCGGCAGTACCTGCGCAAGGTGAAGCTGGCCGAAGGCAGCAGCGTCGAGCAGGCGATTCAGGCTTCAGGCCTGCTGGAGCTGCGCCAGGATATCGATCTTAAAAGCAACAAAATCGGCATTTACAGCCGCCCGGCCAAGCTGGGCGATACGCTGAACGATGGCGACCGGGTGGAGATTTACCGGCCGCTGATCGCCGATCCGAAAGAGCTGCGCCGGCAACGGGCAGAAAAGGCAAAAAAATAAGGCGCTTATAGCGCCTTATTTTTTATCTGAAACTGATTTTCTCTTCCGCGTTGCAGCCTGCGACTGTCATGAGGAACACCTGCCCCCTCATGGGCCGGAAGAGCGGGCAGCGCCGATTACTTGGTCAGCGCCGGTTTGTTCTGGATGTCGGTCAACACGCCTGCGCTGTCGAAGGTCAGCGTCAGCGTCTGCTGGGTGATATCTTCATGGCCAGGCTGCTGGCGGAACACATAGAACCACGTCTGAGTTCCGAACGGGTCTTGCAGCATTGGGGTACCCAATGTGTAAGCGACCTGTTGTTGGGTCATCCCTTTCTGAATTTTCGCCACGTCGGTCGACGTCAGGTAGTTCCCCTGGTTGATGTCAGGACGATAAACCACCTTTTCAAAAGTAGAACAGCCTGCAGTCAGCATCACAAGAACTACAGCGGCGGCAGTCAGCGTTTTACAGCGCATAGTAATCACATTCCTTTAGGGCATAGGATGCCGATGATAATAGACCTTGCGGCAGTTGGAAACCTTTATACCCTTCATCTTTCACGTTGCGACGCGTTGGCTTTCCTTTAGCACCTCAAGCGCTTGGCCTGTTTCGGGCCGTTGAGGAGGCTTAAGATCACCGCCGCGCCGCACTTTAGATATATTTCGGGTCAACAGCGTCACTGTCAGACCGCAGGAAAGTGAAAAAGTTGAGCTTTTTTATGCCGCCAGCAGTTCTTTGGCGTTCGCCAACGTATTGCGGGTGACTTCGCTGCCACCGAGCAGGCGCGCCAGCTCCTGCAGCCGGGCGCGTTTATCCAGCGGCGCCATCTGGGTTTCGGTGACCGTGCCGTCGGTCTTCTTGCTGACGAACAGGTGCTGATGCCCGCATCCGGCCACCTGCGGCAGGTGAGTCACGCACATCACCTGGGTGGATTCGCCGAGCTGGCGCAGCAGACGGCCGACGATGGCGGCGGTCGGGCCGCTGATGCCCACGTCCACCTCATCGAAGATCAGCGCCGGAGTTTCCATCTTGCGGGCGGTGATCACCTGAATGGCCAGCGCGATGCGCGACAGCTCACCGCCGGAGGCGACCTTCGCCAGCGGTTGCAGCGGCTGCCCCGGGTTGGTGGAGACGCAGAACTCGGTGCGGCTGGCCCCTTCGGCGCTCAGATGCTGCGGTTCGAAGCGCACGTCGATGTTGAATTTGCCGTGCGGCATGGAGAGCGCTTGCATGCTGTCGGTGATGAGCGTGGTCAGCTCGGCGGCGTAGTGCAGGCGTTTCTGGTGCAGCTCTTCCGCCAGCGCCAGCGCCTGCTGGTGATGCAGGATGACCGCCTCGTTCAGGTGCTCATGGTCGCTTTCCTGCTGCGACAGCAACTGCTGTTCATCCAGCAACTGCTGATGCAGCTGCGGCAGCTCTTCCGGCGCGACCTGGTGTTTGCGCGCCAGGCTGATTTGACGCGACAGGCGCTGTTCCAGCTCGTGCAGGCGATTGGGATCGAGATCCATGCGATCGGCGTAATGGCGCAGTTCGTCGCTGGCTTCGCTGATCTGGATAGAGGCCTCTTCCAGCATGTCCAGCAGGCCGCCGAGCTTGTCGTCCAGCCCGGCCAGCTCAAGCAGCAGGTGTTTGGCGCTGTAGAGCTGGCTGAGCATGTTGTTCTCGTCGCTGTCGGCCAGCAGCTGCAGCGTCTGCTGGCTGAGGGTCAGCAGCTGGCCGCTGTTGGCCAGGCGTTTGTACTCGGCGTCGGTCTGCTCGAACTCGCCGGTCTGCGGCGCGAATTCGTTCAGCTCTTTCAATTGGTATTGCAGCAGCTGCTTGCGCGCTTCGCGCTCGATGGACTGCTGCTGATGGTGCGCCAGCTCGCGGCAGCTCTGATGCCAGCGTTGGTAGGCCTGGCTCATCGCCGCCAGCAGGGCGGGTTCGTCGGCGTAGGCGTCGAGCAGCGCTTTTTGGTGCTCTGGCTTGAGCAGCAGCTGATGGGCATGTTGACCGTGGATTTGGATCAGGCGTTGCCCCAGTTCGCGCAGCTGCGACAGCGGCACGGCGGTGCCGTTGATAAAGCCGCGTGAACGGCCGTCGGCGTTGATCACGCGGCGCAGCAGGCATTCGTTGCTGTCGTCCAGCTGGTTCTGTTCCAGCCATTCGCGCGCGGACGGGGTGTCCGCCAGCGAGAAGCGGGCGCAGAGGTCGGCGCGGGCGGCTCCCAGGCGCACCACGTTGCCGTCGGCGCGGTTGCCGAGGCACAGCCCCAGCGCATCGATGGCGATGGATTTGCCGGCGCCGGTTTCACCGGTGATCGCCGTCATGCCCGGTTGAAAATCGATTTCCAACTCACGAACGATAGCAAAGTTGCTGATGGTTAATTGCGCCAGCATGGGAACCTTCCTGTGTATAAACACATAACTGTAGTTTCATACAGTATAGACTGGTTTTATATACAGTAAAGTGGCCGGCGCAGATTTTAGAACAATTTTTTCGACCAGCCCAGCTTGGTGCTTAACGTGTTGAAATAGCTGTAGTCCTTCGGATGAATCAGATTCAGGTGGAAATCGCTGCGGCGGATAAGCACTTCTTCCCCTTCCTGGATTGGCAGCGCGATCTGGCTGTCGCAGCTGATCTCCAGATCGCTGCCGATCTGCGAAAACTTCAGGCGGATGGTGCTGTCGCCGTTGATCACCAGCGGCCGGGCGGAGAGAGTGTGCGGGAACATCGGCACCAGCGCGATCGCCTCCAGCGACGGGGTGAGGATCGGCCCGCCGGCGGAGAGCGAGTAGGCGGTGGAGCCGGTCGGCGTGGCGATGATCAGGCCGTCGGAGCGCTGCGAGAAGGCGAAGCGATCGTCGATGTACACTTCGAATTCGATCATGTGCGCCACTTTGCCGGGGTGCAGCACCACTTCGTTGATGGCGGTGCTGATGCGGCACTGCTGGTGCTCTTTATGCACGATGGTTTCCAGCAGGAAACGCTGTTCGTCGATGTATTCGCCTTCCAGCACGTCCGCCAGCTGCTGCAGGGCGTTGTCGGGATCGAGATCGGTGAGGAAGCCGAGGTTGCCGCGGTTGACCCCGATCACCTTGATGTCGTAACGCGCCAGCACGCGCGCGGCGCCGAGCATGTTGCCGTCGCCGCCGACCACTACCGCCAGATCGGCCTGCTGGCCGATATCCGCCAGGCTGCCGGTCACGGCGTCTTTCAGCCCCAAATCATGGGCGATCTGGCGTTCGACCATCACTGAATAGCCGCGGGCGACCAGCCAGTGGAACAGCATCTCGTGGGTTGCCAGCGCTGAAGGGTGACGCGGGTGGCCAACAATGCCAATACAGGCGAATTTTTTATTCATTTGTTGTGATTTTCCTCACCGGGACCCGTTTATGCCCCACATTGTGACCGGTTGACTTGAAACCCCGGTTTTGATCCCCATAATAAGCCAAGTTGCGAGATTAATGCTAAAACGCGGAGATATTCATGAGTAGTAAAGAACAGAAGACGCCAAACGAGCAAGTCTCGGAAGAAATGGAACAACACGCTCATCACGATGATACGCTGCCGGAAGCGGCGGAAGGCGTCGATCTGCGCGATGCGCGTATCGCCGAACTGGAAGCCCAACTGGCGGAAGCGCAGCAGCACGAGCGCGACAGCCTGCTGCGCGCCAAAGCGGAAGCGGAAAACATCCGCCGCCGCGCCGAACTGGACGTCGAGAAAGCGCACAAATTCGCCCTGGAGAAATTCTCCGGCGATCTGCTGCCGGTGATCGACAACCTGGAGCGCGCGCTGGATCTGGCGGATAAAAACAATCCTGAACTGGCCGCGATGATCGAAGGCATCGAGCTGACGCTGAAATCGCTGCTGGACGTGGTGCGCAAGTATGGCATCGAAATCGTCGGCGACGTCAACGTGCCGTTCAACCCGGAAGTGCATCAGGCGATGAGCATGATGGAATCCGCCGATCACCAGCCGAACCACGTGATGATGGTGATGCAGAAAGGTTATACGCTGAACGGCCGCCTGCTGCGTCCGGCGATGGTCGCGGTCTCCAAAGCCAAGGCGTAATCGCCCCGGCAACGGCATAAAGAAAGGCACCCGAGGGTGCCTTTTTTGTCTCTGGATTATGCCTGCGGCAGGCGCGGCATCCAGTCGATCGGCGTGAGCCCTTGCTGCTCCAGCAGCTGATTGGCCTGCGAGAAGTGGCGGCAGCCGAGGAAACCGCGGTGCGCGGAGAGCGGTGACGGGTGCGGCGCCTTCAGCACATGGTGGCGGTTGCGGTCGATAAAGTTGCCTTTCTTCTGCGCGTGCGAGCCCCACAGCAGGAACACCACGCCTTCGCGGTTCTCATTCAGGGCGGCGATCACCTTATCGGTAAAGGTTTCCCAGCCCAGGTTGGCGTGCGAGTGCGCGCGGCCGCCTTCCACCGTCAGCACGGTGTTGAGCAGCAGCACCCCCTGTTCAGCCCAGCTTTGCAGGTAGCCGTGATCCGGGCGTTCGAAGCCGGGAATGTCGGTCGCCAGCTCTTTATACATGTTCACCAGCGACGGCGGCGCCGGCACGCCGGGGCGCACCGAGAAAGAGAGGCCGTGCGCCTGATTGGGCCCGTGATACGGATCCTGGCCGAGGATGACGACCTTGACGTCCGCCAGCTCGGTATAGCGGAAAGCGTTGAACACGTCCTTCTGCGGTGGATAAATGGTCTTACCGGCCTGACGTTCAGCGGCAACAAAGGCGAGCGTTTCAACAAAATAGGGTTGCTCTTTCTCTTTGCCGATCACGTCATGCCAGGTGAGGGAGGTGGCCATAAACGCTCTCCTTTGTTTTCTTTAGCAATTCATGGGCTATAGCTTACCGTTTCGGCACGCGCAGCGAAACCCGCTTTTCATTTCTCACTGTCACGCGTAATGCAATTATTTTTGAAAATTTACAAAAATAATTGGTTTTTGCCGCAGTGGGAAAATTGATATAAAACATAAATTTGCCCCTTCATGCCCTGTGCCTACCCGGTAAAAATTGACTTTAATCAAGGAACTGGCCCGGTCAGGCTGGTATACAGAACAACAAGACAACAATGGTTTTACCAAATGGCCGAAACCAGAATTGGGTTTTCTCACGACGTGAATTTTTACGCCCTTGTACGGAGGCAACATAATGATTACCGGTATTCAAATTACCAAAGCGAACGACCAGGCGCTGGTGAATTCTTTCTGGCTGCTGGATGATGAAAAAGCGGAAGCTCGCTGCGTGTGCGCCAAGGCCAACTACGCGGAAGATCAGGTTGTCGCAGTGAGCGACCTGGGCCAGATCGAATACCGTGAAGTGCCGCTGGAAATGCAGCCGACCGTGCGCGTGGAAGGCGGTCAGCACCTGAACGTCAACGTGCTGCGTCGCGAAACCCTGGAAGACGCGGTCAAGCACCCGGAAAAATACCCGCAGCTGACCATCCGCGTGTCCGGTTATGCGGTACGCTTCAACTCTCTGACGCCGGAACAGCAGCGCGACGTTATCGCCCGCACCTTTACCGAAAGCCTGTAATTTGCGGCGCAGTCAATCAGGGAGCTTCGGCTCCCTTTTCTGCGTTTGGCGGCCGAAAACCGAACGCGGATCACATTCTGTACAAAGATAAGCATTTCTAATACAGAACTCATCCGACCTGCCGATAGCTAAATCAGCACCTATTCAGGTGCTCAATAAAAAGTCTATCGACAAGGAGTCGGCATGAGTATGCCTTTAAGTTTTACCTCTGCAGTATCCCCGGTGGCCGCGATCCCTACACCTCGCGCCGCTGCCGAGACGGCGACGGCGGCGCAGCCTGCGGCAGCGCCGGCAAATCCGGCGCCGGTGGCCACCCCTTCTCAGAACACGCTCAATGCGCAGAATCTGTTGAATACGCTGGTCGGCGATATCTCCGCGGCGGCCCCGACGGCGGCGGCAGCGCCGGGCGTGACCCGGGGGCAACAATCGCAGGAAGGTGATTATGCGTTGGCGCTGTTGGCCAAGGACGTTTATTCACTGAACGGCCAGGGCGCTGCCGGGTTCAACCGCCTGAGCGACAGCGCGCTGCTCGGTTTCGGCATTGATCCCGCCAGCCTGCACGACGCGGGCAGCGGTTTCCAGGCCGGGGTTTACAGCAACGACAAGCAGTATGTGTTGGCGTTCGCCGGCACCAACGACTGGCGCGACTGGCTGAGCAACGTGCGGCAGGCGACGGGCTATGACGATGTGCAGTACAATCAGGCGGTTGCCGCTGCCAAAAGCGCCAAGGCGGCCTTCGGCGATGCGCTGGTGATCGCCGGCCATTCGCTTGGCGGTGGTCTGGCGGCCACGGCTGCGCTGGCGACCGGTACCGTCGCGGTCACCTTCAACGCGGCTGGGGTGTCGGATTACACCCTGAATCGCCTGGGTATCGATCCGGCGGCGGCGAAGAAAGATGCCGAAGCCGGCGGCATTCGCCGCTACAGCGAGCAATATGACATGCTGACCAGCACCCAGGAGTCGACCTCGCTGATCCCGGACGCCATCGGCCACAACATCACCCTGGCCAACAACGATACCCTGACCGGTATCGATGACTGGCGGCCGAGCAAGCATCTGGATCGCAGCCTGACGGCGCACGGCATCGACAAGGTGATAAGCTCGATGGCGGAACAAAAGCCGTGGGAGGCGAAGGCTAATGCCTGAAGGGCGTCGCTTGCGGCGGGCGCTGGCGATAGCCTTACTGGCGCTGGTCGCGGTGACCGGTTTACTGATGATGGCTAAGGAGCAACAGATGGGGCAGGAGATTTCGCCGTTTGACGGCCGCAGCAATCTGGCGCTGGCTCAGGCGGTGGCGCGTGGCGATACGCAGGGTATCCGTGCACAGGCCACGCAGGATCGCTTGCGCGAACGGGGCGATCGACAGGTCACGCTGTTGCAGTGGGCGGTGCTTTCGCTGCAGCCGGGTAGCGTGCAGGCGTTGCTGGATCTCGGCGCCGACCCGGCGGCGGCGGGGCTGGACGGCAACAGCGCGTTGCACACCGCGGCGATGTTGCAAGATGCGCAGTACCTGCGGCTGTTGCTGGCCGAAGGGGCGCAGGTGAACGTGCGTAATGCCGTTACCGGCGCCACGCCGCTTGCGGCGGCGGTGCTGGCCGGGCGCGAAGAGCAACTGCGTCTGTTGCTGGCGGCCGGGGCGGACACCACCTTGAGCGATCGGCTGGGGGATACCCCGCTGCATCTGGCGGCGAAGATTAACGCGCCGCACCTGGCGCTGCTGCTGTTGCAGGCCGGGGCCGATGCCCGGGCACGCAACCAGCAGGGCGTCGTGTTCCAGTTTTACTTCTCGCAAACGCCGGCGCATTTGCAGAATGACGAGCTGAAGGCGCAGTTCCGCGAGCTGGACAAATGGCTGCAGGGGCATCGCCTGGCCACGCACTACGCGCAGCAGTAAACGCCCATAAAAAAACCGCCTGTACAGGCGGTTTTTTCTTAGGCAGCGGTGGTTATTCCGCGTCGCCGGCCGGTTTGGCCTTCGCCTGACGGCGTTTGCCGACGTTTTTGGCGTCGCGATGGCGCACTTTCACCTTGGCCTTTTCTTTGTTCTTCGCCTTGTCTTCCGCGCGCTTGGCCAGCACTTTCTTCGACGGTTTACCGTTGCTCTTCTCGTTCGGCACCTTGGTTTTCGGCCGCAGTTCGTCGATCACGCGCGCTTTCAGCGGCTCGTTCAGGTAACGGCCCACTTTGCCCAGCAGCAGATGGTCGTGCGCTTCCACCAGCGAAATGGCGGTGCCTTTGCGCCCGGCGCGGCCGGTACGCCCGATGCGGTGCAGGTAGGTATCCGCCGTGCGCGGCATGTCGAAGTTGAACACGTGGGTGATATCGAGGATATCCAGGCCACGTGCGGCAACGTCGGTGGCGACCAGCACGTTAACCCGGCCATCCATCATGCGTTTGACCGCCTCGTTGCGTTTGGCCTGCACCATTTCGCCTTCGAGATAGCAGGTGTTGATGCCCGCTTCGCGCAGCCAGGTGGCCAGCTCATGCACGCGCTCGCGCTTGCGCACGAAGATCACCGATTTCTGCACGTCTGGCTGCTGCAGCAGGTGGATTAGCAGCGCGGTTTTGTGCTGCACGTCATCGGCGCGGTAGTACCACTGCAGGATCTTTTTGCGTTCGCGGCGCGACGGATCGGCCTCCACTTCCACCGGCTCTTTCAGGATGCGCTCGGCGAATTCGCGGATCGCTTCGCCTTCCAGCGTGGCGGAGAACAGCAGCGTTTGGTTGCGCCAGCGGGTTTCGGCGGAGATGGTTTCGATGTCCTGCGCGAAGCCCATGTCGAGCATGCGGTCGGCTTCGTCGAGGATCAGGGTTTCCACCGCGCGGCAGTCGAAGTTCTCTTCTTTAATGTATTGCAGCAAGCGGCCGGTGGTGGCGACCACCACGTCCTGGTTTTCGCTGAACACTTCCGCGTGGTTCATGTAAGCGACGCCGCCGGTGATGGTGGCGATATCCAGCGAGGTATGAGCAGCCAATTCACGCGCCTGGTCGGCGACCTGCATCGCCAGTTCACGCGTTGGCGTCAGGATCAGCACGCGCGGCGGGCCGGATTTTTTGCGTGGAAAGTCCAGCAGGTGCTGCAAAACGGGCAGCAGGAAGGCGGCGGTTTTGCCGGTGCCGGTCGGAGCCGAACCTAAGACGTCGCGCCCGTCCATCGCCGGCGGGATCGCTGCGGCCTGAATGGCGGTGGGGCGATCGTAGCCTTTGTCGCGCAGCGCGTCGATCAGGCGATCATCGAGTTCGAGTTCGGAAAAAGTGGTTGCTGTCATGGTCTACCTCTACTTGGGGCGCCGATTATAGACGGGTTGGCCGCGATCTTCACCTATTTAAGCGGAAAGCCGCTCTTTTCCCGCCGATCAGATTGCCTTATGCTACGCCAGTTTTATAGCCAGGTGGTGAGTGTGAGCAAGCGATCGAAAGCCGATTTTACCCCGCGCCGCGGGGGTTTTACCTTTAAACAATTCTTTGTCGCCCACGATCGTTGCGCCATGAAAGTGGGCACCGACGGGGTGCTGCTCGGCGCCTGGGCACCGCTGGGGCAGGCGCGCCGGGTGCTGGACATCGGCTGCGGCAGCGGGCTGATCGCGTTGATGCTGGCGCAGCGCAGCGGCGACGAAGTGACCATCGACGCGGTGGAACTGGATGAAGCCGCCGCCGGCCAGGCGCGCGAAAACGCGGCGGAATCGCCGTGGCCACAGCGCATCCGCGTGCATGCGCAGGATATTCATCATTATGCGCAGCGGCATGCCGCTGAGTATGATCTGATCGTCAGTAATCCGCCGTATTTCGAGCCGGCGGTGGCCTGCCGCGACCAGGCGCGCCACAACGCGCGCTACACCGAAACCCTGACGCACGGCGCGCTGTTGGCCTGCGCGGCGCAGCTGCTGGCGGAACAGGGGACGTTCTGCGTGGTGCTGCCGCACGACGTTGGCGCCGAATTCGAACGCCTGGCGCTGCAAAGCGGCTGGCATACGGCGGTGAAAGTGAACGTCAGCGACCGGGCCGATACGCCGCTGCACCGGGTGTTGCTGGCGCTGACACGGCGCGAAACGCCGCTGCAGGCGCAGGCGCTGGCGATCAAACAGGCCGATGGCAGCTACACCGACGATTTCCGCCGATTGATCACCGACTTCTACCTGTTCTACTGAAAAGAAAAGGGCGCCGATAAGGCGCCCTGTCGCAGAGTTTAAGGCTGCAAAATGGTCGGCAGCGCTTCCGGCAGCAAATCCGGGTAGTCCAGCGTGTAGTGCAGGCCGCGGCTCTCTTTGCGCGCCATGGCGCTGCGCACGATAAGCTCGGCCACCTGCACCAGATTGCGCAGCTCCAGCAGGTTGTTGGAGATGCGGAAGTGCGCGTAGTACTCGTCGATTTCCGCCTGCAGCGTGTTGATGCGGCGCAGGGCGCGCTCCAGCCGCTTGGTGGTGCGCACGATGCCGACGTAATCCCACATGAACAGCCGCAGCTCGTGCCAGTTGTGCTGAATCACCACCCGTTCGTCCGCATCGTCCACCCGGCTTTCATCCCAGTGCGGCACCTGTTTGGCCTGCTGGATGAACGGCAGGCGCTGCAGAATGTCTTCCGCCGCCGACCAACCGTAAACTAGGCATTCCAACAGCGAGTTCGACGCCATGCGGTTGGCGCCGTGCAGGCCGGTGTAGCTGACTTCGCCGATGGCGTACAGCCCGTCGAGATCGGTGCGGCCGTGCTGATCGACCATCACGCCGCCGCAGGTGTAGTGCGCCGCCGGGACGATGGGGATCGGTTGCCGAGTCAGATCGAAGCCCAGCGTCAGCAGCTTTTCGTGGATCATTGGGAAGTGCTGGGTGATGAACTCCGCCGGCTTGTGGCTGATGTCCAGGTACATGCAGTCGGCGCCCAGGCGCTTCATTTCATGGTCGATGGCGCGGGCGACGATATCGCGCGGGGCCAGTTCGCCGCGTGGGTCGACATCCGGCATAAAGCGGCTGCCGTCCGGGCGCTTCAGGTAAGCGCCTTCGCCGCGCAGCGCTTCGGTCAGCAGGAAGTTGCGCGCCTGCGGGTGGAACAGGCAGGTCGGGTGGAACTGGTTGAACTCCAGGTTGGCGACCCGGCAGCCGGCGCGCCAGGCCATGGCGATGCCGTCGCCGGAGGAGATATCGGGGTTGGTGGTGTATTGGTACACCTTGGCCGCGCCGCCTGTCGCCAACACCACCGTTTTGGCGCGGTAGGTTTCCACCTGCTCCAGCTCGCGGTTCCAGACGTAAGCGCCCACGACTCGGCGGGTGCCCGGCAGGCCGATTTTATTCGAGGTGATAAGGTCAACCGCGTTGCGGCGCTCCATCACGCAAATATTGGGGTGAGCGCTTGCTTTCCCCACCAGCGTGGTCTCTACTTCCTTACCGGTCGCGTCCGCGGCGTGCAGGATGCGGCGATGGCTGTGGCCGCCTTCGCGCGTGAGGTGATAATGCGCCTCGCCCTGCGCGTTGATCTCGGTGTCGAACAGCACGCCCTGATCGATCAGCCACTGCACGCAGTGGCGCGCGTTGCCGGCGATGAATTCGACGGCCTCTTTGTCACACAGGCCGGCACCGGCAATCAAAGTGTCATCAACGTGTGAGGCAATGCTGTCCGTCTCATCGAACACCGCGGCGATCCCGCCCTGGGCGTAAAAGGTGGCCCCCTCGCTGAGCGGCCCCTTGCTGAGAACGGTAACCTTACAATGCTGCGCCAGGCGCAGCGCCAGTGACAGGCCCGCAGCGCCGCTGCCGACGATCAGGACATCGCTAACATGTTCAGATGATGGTTGCATAACGTATGATGTGTGCAGAAGAAGAGTGAATTTCATGTTAGCCTAACTGTCCGGGCAAAAGCCACGGATAGGGTGACATCAACAGAAAAAACAATGGCGATATGGAACTTCGTGTTCTATATGAACTCCAAGCGAGTGCTTGCTCAGGAAAATAATGTATGGCTGGCAGTACAATTTTACGCGTGGAGACGGATTTGGGGAGAGTTTACCTCGGATGAGCGAGCAGTTAACGGATCAAGTTCTGGTCGAGCGGGTCCAAAAGGGCGATCAGAAGTCGTTTAACCTACTGGTAGTGCGCTATCAGCATAAGGTGGCGAGTCTCGTTTCCCGCTATGTGCCGCAGGGCGATGTGCCCGATGTGGTGCAGGAGTCGTTTATCAAGGCCTATCGCGCACTGGAATCGTTCCGTGGCGACAGCGCTTTTTATACCTGGTTGTATCGAATCGCCGTGAACACGGCAAAGAATTATCTGGTTGCTCAGGGGCGCCGTCCGCCATCCAGTGATGTGGACGCCAACGATGCGGAAAATTACGAAAGTGCGGGCGCACTGAAAGAAATTTCGAACCCTGAGAACTTAATGTTGTCAGAAGAGCTGAGACAGATAGTTTTCCGTACCATTGAGTCTCTCCCTGAGGATCTTCGCATGGCGATTACCTTGCGGGAGTTGGATGGTCTAAGCTACGAAGAGATAGCCGCCATCATGGATTGCCCGGTCGGAACCGTACGTTCGCGTATTTTCCGCGCCCGGGAAGCTATCGATAATAAAGTTCAACCGCTGATCCAGCGTTAGCAATGGCGGGCACAGGAAGGGTACTTAGGCATGCAGAAAGAAAAGCTTTCCGCTCTGATGGATGGTGAATCGTTCGACAGCGAGCTGTTGAGTTCTCTGTCGCAAGATCGAACGCTTCAACAAAGCTGGCAGAGCTATCACCTGATACGTGACACGCTGCGAGGTGATGTCGGACAAGTGATGCATCTCGACATCGCCGATCGCGTAGCCGCTGCACTTGAGAAAGAACCCGCCCGGCTGGTACCTTCCGCCGTTCAGGAATCTCAGCCGCAGCCTCACACCTGGCAGAAAATGCCGTTCTGGGACAAAGTGCGTCCTTGGGCGAGCCAGATTACGCAAATCGGTATGGCGGCCTGCGTGTCTCTGGCGGTGATCGTCGGCGTGCAGCAGTACAACCAGCCTTCTGCGCCATCGAACGCGTCCGAATCGCCGGCCTTCACCACGCTGCCGATCATGGGCCAGGCCTCGCCGGTCAGCCTGGGCGTGCCTGCCGACAGTTTCTCTACCGGCAGCGGTCAACAGCAGCAGGTGCAGGAACAGCGTAAGCGTATCAACGCCATGCTGCAGGACTATGAGCTGCAACGTCGCCTGCATTCGGATCAGCTGCAGCTTGAGCAAGGCAACCCACAACAGGCTGCCATTCAGGTTCCCGGAACTCAGTCTTTAGGAATGCAACAGCAGTAATGAAGCAAATCTGGTTCTCCGTTTGTTTATTGACGGGCAGCCTGCTCTATTCCAGCATCGCCCCGGCGCAGCCAACTGCGTCCGGGGCGTTATTGCAACAGATGAGCAGCGCCAGCCGTTCTCTCAATTACGAGCTCGCCTACATCAGCATCAGCAAGCAGGGAATCGAGTCGTTGCGCTATCGCCATGCGGTGATCGGCAACGTGCCGCTCGGCCAGCTGCTGCATATGGATGGCCCGCGTCGCGAAGTGTTGCAGCGCGGCGGCGGGATCAGCTACTTCGAACCCGGTCTGGAACCGTTCACGCTCACCGGCGATCACATCGTCGATGCGCTGCCGGCGATCGTCTATGCCGATTTCACTCGTCTGGCCAAGTATTACGACTTCATCTCCGTGGGCAGCACCCGCATCGCCGATCGGCCGTGTGAAGTGCTGCGCGTAGTGGCGCGCGACGGTTCCCGCTACAGTTACATCGTCTGGATGGACGAAGACACCAAGCTGCCGCTGCGGGTGGATTTGCTCGATCGCGACGGCGAAACGCTGGAGCAATATCGGGTGATCTCCTTCGCGGTCGGCGCCGACGTGCAGGGCGCGATGCAGGGGCTGCTCAAAGCCAACCTGCCGCCGCTGCTGTCGCTGCCGGCGGTGGAAAACGTCCAGCTGAGCTGGAGCACCGGCTGGTTGCCGGCCGGCGTGGACGAGGTGGCGCGCAATCGCCGCAAATTGCCGAATGTCGCCGTGCCGGTTGAATCCCGGCTCTACAGCGACGGCCTGTTCAGCTTCTCGGTCAACGTCAGCCCGGCGGGCAGCGGAGCCGGGCAGCAGTACTACCGTCAGGGGCGCCGCACCATTCAGACCGAAGTGCGCGCGGGCAACGAAATCACGATTGTGGGCGAATTGCCGCCGGCGACGGCCAAGCGCATCGCCGACAGCATTTCTTTCAAGGTATCGCCGTAATGATGAAAGAGTGGGCCACGGTGGTTTCGTGGCAACAGGGCGTAGCGCTGCTGCGCTGTGAACCCAAGGCCGGCTGCGGCAGCTGCACCGCGCGCTCCGGCTGTGGCGCGCGTGCGCTGAACGAGCTGGTGCCGGAAACCGAGCATCAGCTGCAGGTGCATATCGATCAGCCGCTCGAACCGGGGCAGCGCGTCGAGGTCGGCATCGCGGAAGGCAGCCTGCTGCGCTCCGCCATGCTGGTTTACCTGACGCCGCTGCTGGGCATGATGCTGGGCGGCACGTTGTTGCAATATTGTTTCGGCAGCGACGCCTCGGCGGCAGTCGGCGCCGTACTGGGCGGCGGGGCGGCCTTTATGCTGGCGCGCCGGTTGGCCCGGCATTTGGGCGAGCAGGCCGACTACCAGCCGGTGGTGCTGCAGATTGGGTTGCCGCCTACCGCGATGCGCATGCAGGCGGAAAACTCCCCGCTGATTTAAACCGACGGTCGCGTCATCGCCGGGTTGTGATAGGCGGTGATGCGGTTGTGGATCATATGCTCCAACAGCGCGATGAACAGATCGGCGCTGAGCAGCGAATCGTAGTTAATCGCGAACAGCAGATTTCCCTGGCCGTCGAGCAAGCGGATGCCGCGCTGCGGATGGTTTTCCAAGGTGCGGATCTGCTCGATCGGCACGTTTCCCCGTTCAGTCGTCAGCAAGGTGGCGCTCAGCCGCAGCGTTTCGGTCGGCGTGCCTTGCCGCTTGCCGAGCAGCAGCTGCCACAGCCAGCGCGCGTCGCCCTCAACGGTGTGAAACGACACCGTCTCCCCTTGATAGAGCGCATTCAACGCCAGCGGCCCGCGCTGCTGCAGCTGTTGGTCGACGATCACGTCCGCCAACCGCCACGAATGGGCGATATTGCTGAAAACCGTGCACCAGGGCTGATCCGCACCGGTGCGAAACGCCGTGACGTCAAACAGCCCGCCAAAAGCCTTGCCGCCGCGAAAGCGATAGATATCACCGATCTTCTCAAACGGGATGAAACGCTCTTTGTGATGGTGGTCGTCAAAGACCCGCACGCCGTGCTCGTACAGGCGATAGGTTAGCGTTGGGCGCAGATAATGCCGCAGCGCCAGCAGCGTACAGCCGAGTAAAATCGTGCCCGCGCCGGCCTGCAACAGCGTGATGACCTCGCTCTCGTCAATGCTGCTCAGCAGCGGCAGCACCAACAGCGCCGCCCCCACGCTAAACAGCAGCGCCGCCGCTGCCAGAATGCCCCAGTTGACCTTCGAAAAATCGTGCCGGCTCAGCATTTGCCCTTTATCGATCATAATGCACCTTCCAATCAACGTACGCAGATATGCTGGTGAACCCCGGTGGGCTGCCGATGTAGTGCCCGGAATAATGTTTTGTCGCGGAGTTCACGCCCTTTCTATCCGAGGGACGGTGGTGGCGTATATGGGGTTTTTCCTAAAGGATGTGGGGCAAAATCGAATTCTAAGAGGTTGATCCAAATATTCTTTTTCGATAATTTCAGAAGGGGTTTATTGCGCTGCGGCCGGTTATGTATTAGCACCGGAGTTTGATGGCCACGGAGCACCGGCAAGCCTCGGGTTCAGGCTGTATTGTCCGCGTTAACATCTGTTTTCACCCGCCGGGGCGACCTGTAACATTTAGCGGCGCATAATAGAATGCCTTCACTGCACCGATCGCTAGGTTTTCAGTGGTGTGGCATGTAGAATGCAGCGATTCAGGTGCAAGACGGCCTCACCCATTCACTGTCGCTTTAGGTCCATGCGGGTTTCTATAGGCGAGTAATTCAGAAATACCAAGGCAGAAAAACTTTTATAATGAAGCATATACGAAATTTCTCCATTATTGCCCATATTGACCACGGTAAGTCGACGCTGTCTGACCGCATTATCCAAATCTGCGGCGGCTTGTCCGACCGTGAAATGGCTGCGCAGGTGCTCGATTCCATGGATCTGGAGCGCGAGCGCGGCATTACCATCAAGGCGCAGAGCGTAACGCTGGATTATAAAGCGCTGGATGGGCAGACCTATCAGCTTAACTTTATCGACACCCCTGGCCACGTTGACTTCTCCTATGAAGTCTCCCGCTCGCTGGCGGCCTGCGAAGGCGCGCTGCTGGTGGTGGACGCCGGTCAGGGCGTAGAAGCCCAGACGCTGGCCAACTGCTACACCGCGATCGAAATGGATCTGGAAGTGGTGCCGGTGTTGAACAAAATCGACCTGCCGGCCGCCGATCCGGATCGCGCCGCGCAGGAAATTGAAGACATCGTCGGCATCGACGCTACCGATGCGGTGCGCTGCTCGGCCAAAACCGGCGTCGGTGTGCCTGAGGTACTGGAGCGTCTGGTGCGCGACATTCCTGCGCCGCAGGGCGATCCGGATGCGCCGCTGCAGGCGTTGATCATCGACTCCTGGTTCGATAACTACCTGGGCGTCGTGTCTCTGGTGCGCGTCAAGAACGGCACGCTGCGCAAGGGCGACAAGATCAAGGTCATGAGCACCGGCCAGGTGTATAACGCCGATCGTTTGGGTATCTTCACGCCGAAGCAGGTCGATCGCGACGTGCTGAACTGCGGCGAAGTGGGCTGGCTGGTCTGTGCGATCAAAGACATCCTCGGCGCGCCGGTGGGCGATACCCTGACGCAGGCGCGTCAGCCGGCGGATAAAGCGCTGCCGGGCTTCAAGAAAGTGAAGCCGCAGGTGTACGCCGGTCTGTTCCCAATCAGCTCCGACGACTATGAATCTTTCCGTGATGCGCTGGGCAAGCTGAGCCTTAACGACGCGTCCCTGTTCTACGAGCCGGAAAGCTCCACCGCGTTGGGCTTCGGCTTCCGCTGCGGCTTCCTCGGTCTGCTGCACATGGAGATCATTCAGGAACGTCTGGAGCGTGAATACGATCTGGATCTGATCACCACCGCGCCGACGGTAGTCTACGAAGTGGAAACCACCGGCAAAGAAGTGATCTACGTCGACAGCCCGTCCAAGCTGCCGCCGCTGAACAACATCCAGGAACTGCGCGAGCCGATCGCCGAATGTCACATGCTGATGCCGCAGGAATACCTGGGCAACGTCATCACCCTGTGCGTTGAGAAACGCGGCGTGCAGACCAACATGGTTTACCACGGCAACCAGGTGGCGTTGACTTATGAAATCCCGATGGCGGAAGTCGTGCTCGACTTCTTCGACCGCCTGAAGTCCACGTCGCGCGGTTATGCGTCGCTGGATTACAACTTCAAGCGTTTCCAGGCCTCCGACATGGTGCGCGTGGACGTGCTGATCAACAACGAGCGCGTGGATGCGCTGGCGCTGATCACCCACCGCGACAACTCGCAGTACCGCGGCCGTGAACTGGTGGAGAAGATGAAAGAGTTGATCCCGCGTCAGCAGTTCGACATTGCGATTCAGGCGGCGATCGGCACGCACATCATCGCGCGCTCCACCGTGAAGCAGCTGCGTAAAAACGTGCTGGCGAAATGCTACGGCGGTGACGTCAGCCGTAAGAAAAAGCTGCTGCAGAAACAGAAAGACGGTAAGAAGCGCATGAAGCAGGTCGGCAACGTCGAGCTGCCGCAGGAAGCGTTCCTGGCCATTCTGCACGTCGGTAAAGACGGCAAGTAACCGCGACGAGTTCGCGAAACGAGGGAGTTTGCATGGCGAATATGTTTGCCCTGATCCTGGCGTTGGCCACCCTGGTCACTGGGATCATCTGGTGCTTCGAGCGCTTTAAATGGGCGCCGGCCCGCCGCGCGAAGATTGCGGCGGTCAACGAGCAGACCGCGGGCGCAGTAGACGATAAAACGCTGGCGAAAGTGGCGAAGCAGCCAGGCTGGGTAGAGACCGGGGCATCGGTCTTCCCGGTGTTGCTGCTGGTCTTTGTGGTGCGCTCGTTTATTTACGAACCGTTCCAGATCCCGTCCGGATCAATGATGCCGACGCTGTTGATTGGCGATTTCATTCTGGTGGAGAAATATGCCTACGGCATTAAAGATCCGATTACCCAGACTACGCTCATTGAAACCGGCCATCCGAAGCGTGGCGATATTGCGGTATTTAAATATCCGCTGGATCCGAAGCTGGATTATATCAAGCGCGTGATTGGCCTGCCGGGCGACCGTATTACTTACGATCCGGTGAATAAGCGCGTCACGGTGCAGCCGTCCTGCAACAGCGGGCAGTCCTGCGATACCGCGCTGGCCGTGACCTACGCCGATGCGCAGCCGAGCGACTTCGTGCAGCTGTTCAGCCGCAGCGGCATGGGCGAGGCCAGCAACGGCTTCTATCAGATCCCGCTGAACGATAACGTGCCGTCGGGCGGTATTCGCATGCGTGAGCGCCAGGAAAGCCTCGGCAACGTCACGCATCGCATCCTGACCGTGCCGGACGCGCAGGATCGGGTGGGCGCTTACTACCAACAGCCGGGTAAACCGCTGGCGGAGTGGGTGGTGCCGGCCGGGCATTACTTCATGATGGGCGACAACCGCGATAACAGCGCGGACAGCCGTTACTGGGGCTTTGTGCCGGAGAAGAATCTGGTGGGTAAAGCCACGGCCATCTGGATGAGCTTTGAAAAACAGGAAGGTGAGTGGCCTACCGGCGTGCGTTTCAGCCGGATCGGCGGTATTCATTAATCGCTGACTGATTCCCTGTTAATTTCACGCCGCAGCCTACTGCGGCGTGAAAGATTAAGGGGATATAAACACAGCATTATGTTTCCACTCGTTGTAGAATACTTTCTCGAGCGATAAAAAGTTGGCCCCTGCTGGGAGCCACTGCAAACGAAACAGCTTTGGATCGGCTTTCGGCGAAGCAGGCCTGTTCCGTATGCTGCAAGTTTTTGACGCATTCTTGATCTATTGGTAACTCATGAACCCCATCGTAATAAACAGGCTGCAGCGGAAGCTGGGCTACACTTTTCAACAGCAGGAGCTTTTACTGCAGGCTTTGACTCACCGCAGCGCCAGCAGTAAACACAATGAACGTCTTGAGTTTCTGGGTGACTCGATTCTGAGCTTTGTCATCGCCAATGCGCTCTATCATCGCTTTCCTCGCGTAGACGAGGGCGATATGAGCCGCATGCGCGCCACGCTGGTGCGCGGCAATACGCTGGCGGAGATGGCACGCGAGTTTGACCTGGGCGAATGTCTGCGGCTTGGGCCGGGCGAATTGAAAAGTGGTGGGTTCCGCCGCGAGTCAATCCTGGCGGATACGGTGGAGGCATTGATCGGCGGCGTGTTCCTGGACAGCGACATCCAGACCGTCGAGCGCCTGATTTTGGACTGGTATCGCAGCCGGTTGGACGAAATCAGCCCCGGTGATAAGCAGAAAGACCCGAAAACCCGTTTGCAGGAATTTTTGCAGGGGCGTCATCTGCCGTTGCCTTCTTATTTGGTGGTGCAGGTTCGCGGTGAAGCGCACGACCAAGAGTTTACCATCCACTGCCAGGTGAGTGGTTTGAGCGAGCCCGTGGTGGGCACCGGCTCAAGCCGCCGTAAAGCCGAGCAGGCGGCAGCGGAACAAGCGCTGAAAAAGCTGGAGCTTGAATGAGTGAAGTAAAACAACACTGCGGTTTTATCGCCATCGTCGGCCGCCCGAACGTGGGCAAATCGACGTTGCTGAACCAACTGCTGGGGCAGAAGGTTTCCATTACGTCGCGTAAGCCGCAGACGACCCGTCACCGCATCATGGGCATCGACACCGATGGCGCCTATCAGGCGATCTACGTCGATACCCCTGGGCTGCACATCGAAGAAAAACGCGCCATCAACCGTTTGATGAACCGCGCGGCCAGCAGCTCGATCGGCGACGTCGAACTGGTGATTTTCGTGGTCGAAGGCACCAACTGGACCGCCGACGACGAAATGGTGGTCAACAAGCTGCGCAGCCTGCGCTGCCCGGTATTGCTGGCGATCAACAAGGTCGATAACGTCACTGACAAATCCAAGCTGTTGCCGCACATCGCGTTCCTCAGCCAGCAGATGAATTTCCTCGACGTGGTGCCTATCTCCGCCGAGAAAGGGATGAACGTCGACACCATCGCCGGCATCGTGCGCAAGCTGCTGCCGGAAGCGGAACACCACTTCCCGGAAGACTACATCACCGATCGCTCCCAGCGCTTTATGGCGTCCGAGATCATCCGTGAGAAGCTGATGCGTTTCCTGGGCGAAGAGCTGCCATATTCGGTGACGGTAGAAATCGAACAGTTCGTGGCCAACGATCGCGGCGGTTACGATGTGCACGGCCTGATCCTGGTCGAGCGCGAAGGCCAGAAGAAAATGGTCATCGGCAATAAAGGCGCCAAGATCAAAACCATCGGCATCGAAGCGCGCCAGGACATGGAAAAGATGTTCGACGCCAAAGTGCATCTGGAGCTGTGGGTGAAAGTGAAATCCGGTTGGGCGGACGACGAACGTGCGCTGCGCAGCCTGGGCTATGTTGACGATCTGAAGTAACGACCCGTGGACGGCTGGGAGCGCGCTTTCGTCCTGCATGGGCGGCCGTACAGTGAAACCAGTCTGATGCTGGATCTGTTTACCGAAGGTCATGGGCGGGTGCGCTTGCTGGCGAAAGGCGCGCGCAGCCGCCGCTCCAATCTGAAGGGTTGCCTGCAGCCCTTTACCCCCCTGTTAGTGCGCTGGGGCGGGCGTGGCGAAGTGAAAACGCTGCGCAACGCCGAAGCGGTCTCCCTTGGTTTACCCCTCAGCGGCATGATGCTCTACAGCGGCCTGTATGTGAACGAGCTGCTGGCGCGCGTGCTGGAGCAGGAAACCAACTACTCGGTGCTGTTCTTCGACTACCTGCAATGCCTGCAGGCGCTGGCGGCGGAAGACAGTTCGCCGGAACAGGCGCTGCGTCAGTTCGAGCTGGCCCTGTTGCACCACCTGGGTTACGGCCTCGATTTCCTGCACTGCGCCGGCAGCGGCCTGCCGGTGGATGATGCCATGACCTACCGCTACCGCGAAGAGAAGGGCTTTATCGCCAGCCTGGTGGTGGATCACTACAGCTTCACCGGGCGCGAACTGCGCGCGTTGGCGGAGCGTCAGTTTCCCGATGCCGAGACGCTGCGCGCCGCCAAGCGTTTCACCCGCATGGCGCTGAAACCCTACCTCGGCGGCAAGCCGTTGAAGAGCCGTGAACTGTTCCGCCAGTTTGTGCGCAAACAGCCGAATACGCCGGTCGACGACGCCTGACCTTTTCCCCTTTTGCCGCCCTGCGCCCGCGTGTAAACTGCTGACACTGAAAATCGTATTTAGAGGTTGTCATGGCTGATTTGTTGCTGGGCGTCAATATCGATCACATCGCCACGTTACGTAACGCGCGCGGAACCCAATACCCGGATCCGGTTCAGGCGGCATTCATTGCCGAACAGGCGGGGGCCGACGGCATTACCGTGCATCTGCGCGAAGACCGCCGCCACATCACCGACCGCGACGTGCGCTTGCTGCGCCAGACCATCCAGACGCGCATGAATCTGGAGATGGCGGTGACCGACGAGATGCTGGATATCGCCATTGAGCTGAAGCCGCATTTCTGCTGCCTGGTGCCGGAAAAACGCGAAGAAGTGACCACCGAAGGCGGCCTGGACGTCGCCGGTCAGCTGGACAAAATGAGCGTGGCGGTTGAGCGCCTGGCGCAGGCGGGCATTTTGGTCTCGCTGTTCATCGATCCCGATCATCGCCAAATCGACGCGGCGGTGGCGGTGGGCGCCCCGTATATCGAAATCCACACCGGTGCCTACGCCGAAGCGCAGGGCGAGCTGGCGGTACAGGCCGAGCTGCGCCGCATCGCGGTCGCCGCCGCCTACGCGGCCGAGAAGGGGCTGAAGGTCAACGCCGGCCACGGCCTGACCTATCACAACGTGCAGCCGATCGCCGCGCTGCCGGAAATGCACGAGCTGAACATCGGCCATGCGATTATCGGCCAGGCGGTGATGAGCGGGCTGCCGGCCGCGGTTGCCGACATGAAAGTGCTGATGCGGGAAGCGCGCCGGTAATGGCGGTGCTCGGGCTGGGTACCGACATCGTCGAGATGGCGCGTATCGAAGCGGTGGTGGAGCGCAGCGGCGATCGTCTGGCGCGCCGCGTGCTGAGCGACGCCGAGTGGGCGCTGTATCAGCAGCACCAGCAGCCGATTCGCTTTCTGGCCAAACGTTTCGCCGTGAAAGAGGCCGCTGCCAAGGCGTTCGGTACCGGCATTCGCAACGGCCTGGCGTTCAATCAATTCGAAGTGTTCAACGATGCGCTGGGCAAGCCGAATATTCGTTTGCACGGCCGCGCCGCCGAGCTGGCGGGGGAGATGGGGGTCACCGCGATCCACGTTTCGCTGGCCGACGAGCGGCGTTATGCCTGCGCGACGGTGATCGTCGAAAGCTGAAAAGAGAAAGGGCGCCTATGGCGCCCTTGTCAGTCCTGCGGCGATTAAATGCGATCGGCGTGGTGCAACACCACGAACTTGTCCCACAGCTGTTCGTTGCTCTCGCGGTGCTGCGGATCGGTAATGATGGTGTTGTCGATCGGGCAGACCTGCTGACAGGTCGGCGTATCGTAATGGCCGACGCACTCGGTGCAGCGGTCGGTATCTATCTGATAAATTTCATCGCCCATCGAAATTGCCTGGTTCGGGCATTCCGGCTCGCACATGTCGCAGTTGATGCATTTCTTGGTAATCAGCAGTGCCATTGTCAGTTATCTTTCCATCGGTGTGCTCGGGCTGGCGCGCAATCTATCATAGAATCGCCGCGCAACGGGCACTTTTTCGTCATCTTACCGCTTAGGGTAACTCAGGCGGATCGTCAGCCAACTGATCGAAATCAACCATTCTCTGCCCGTCAAACACCCAGCGTTTATCTGCATCTGCGATACGTATCGTAGGCATCACTTCGGGATGGGCAATCCGTATTCCCGCCTCTTGGGCAAACAACCCGATAAAATCGAACGCGCTTAAGGGATCATCAATGATCTGGTGCTGTTGGTCGCGATCGCTCAGCACCAGCAACGGCACCTGGTAATTCTGCCGGGTATCGCCGCTGTGGCGTAAAGAACGCCCACCGCCGATATCCTTGTGGGAAAGGCCGTGATCGGAGAAATAGAACAGTTTAAACGGTGTGCCACTCTGTTTCAGGCTGTGATAAACCTGCTCGATAAAACGGTCGGTCTTGCGGTAGGTAGAGAGATAGCAGGCCAGTTCCTTATTCGGCGACTCGACGCTCGGCGGTTCGCCGTTAAGCCGCTCGCAAAAGTCGGCGTGCGAGCCCATCAGATGCAGCACATACAGATTGCCTTGTCCCTGGCGACGCAATAATGGGTCAAATATCGGCAGCAGCGCATCGTCATCGGTATTGCGCGATTGGAAGTCGCCTTTCTTCAGGAAATAATGGCTATCGCTGAACATGGCGATTTTTGATACCGGCGTATCGAATTGTCCGAACATGCCCTGATTGGACAGCCAGTGGGTTTTGAGACCGGCGGCTTTTGCCAGGGTGATGATATTATCTCCGATGGCAATGTTGTGGCCGTTGCTCAAAGCCAGCGTGCGAGGAAGCGATTCGAACGTATTTGGCGCAGTGGAAATATAATTGCTGTAAAATCGTCCATTGGCATTATCCAGAAACGGCGTAGTGGACACCGGATAATCAAATAAGGACATATGATCTTTGCGCATACTTTCGCCGACGATAATGACATAGTTTCCATTCGTCGGTGCGCCTGCGGTTATTGACCAGGTACCCGGTGTTGTAGCACCGGCACTTAATTCATCAACCTGCTGCTGGTATTGTTGGTAAGCCGAGTAGAGGGATAAAAAGAAGTCAGGCAATTTAAGATTCGCCACACCGCCATTGAAGGCTCTGGCGATAATGATAACCATCAGCAGGGCTAGCAAGGGAAGTATAGTTTTTTTTGAAATGGCTTGCCGCCAAATAAATAGGCCGAGAATGGCCAGCATAACCAGAATGGCGGCGGGCAGCAGATAACAACTGGCCGGCAGGGTCTGCAAAAACTCCCTCGCTTCTATGAGGTTGGTTTGCAACAGGGCGGACATCACGGCAGCGGAAGGGGTACCGTAAATGGCCCCGACCGGCGCATACAGCGCGCACAGCAGAATAAACGGAATAATCAGGCCGTATCGGGTAAGTGAATGAATAGATAATAATAGCAAAGTAAGCGCAATAAAAAGAATATCAATACCTTTTCCACCGCTGTATCCCATCGCCTTGATTAGAATCAATGCAGTAATGACATAGAGCAAAAAGGTACGCAGAATCGGATGCGTCACGGAATGCCGCAACTTATCTAAAATAACAGTGTGTGTATTCATAATGGTATCGTTAAATAATGCTGTTCATGCACGCTCAATTATTGATCAATAATCGAGCAGGTCACCGCCCGCACATTATTTTTCGAATGCAGAGAAGGGAAATAATTGAACTGGCGGCGTTTTATCGGCCGCCATTATACGCGTCAAACCAACTTTTTCATTAACTGTTCGCTGTGCTTGATGCGATCGCGGGCATGATCGAGATCGTGCTGGATCAATGCCATAAACAGCAGGTCGGTGAGGGCGAACTGGGCGGTGCTGGAGGAGATGGCCGCGCTGCGGGTATGGGGCTCTTCGGCGATGGTATAGAGACAGTGGTCCGCGCGCTGCTGCAGACCATTGGGCGAGAAGCTGGTCAGCGCCAGCACTCTGGCGCCGGCCTGGCGCGCCTCTTCCGCCGCCAGATTGATTTCACGCCGTTCGCCGCTGAAGGAGATCGCCAGCAGCAGATCGCGTTTGTCCAGCGCCTGCACCGCCGCCAGCTGGACGTGCATGTCCGCTTCGGCCACCGCCATCACGCCGATTTTCAGCAGCTTGAAGGAAAAATCCTTGGCCACCAGCCCGGAGGCGCCGATGCCGATCAGCATCACCCGGCGCGCTTGGCGCAGCATATCCAGCGCCTGATGCAGCCGCTCTTCGCTGTTGATGTCCAGCGTCGCGCGCAGCGCCGCCTGCTTTTCCGCCAATAGCTTTTCACCGACGGTTTTCAGCGTGTCGCTGCTGAGGATGTGGTTGTGGACGGTCACTACCGGTTCGGCCTGCGGCTGGGCCAGCGTTTCGCTCAGCGCCAGCTTCAGCGCCGGGAAACCTTTATAGCCCAGTTTTTGGGCGAACTTGACCACGCTCGACTGGCTGATGCCGGCCAACTGGGCCAGCTTTTGCGAGCTGAGATGGCGCGCCTGCTCGGCGTTATTCAGCAGAAAGTCCGCCAGCTTGCGGTCGTTTTGCGCCAGTGTCGGATACATCTGGCGAATGCGCAGAAGGGTACTCATTGTTCTTTCCCTGGAAACCAGCGGCCATTTTGCCATGCAGAGGGCGAAAACGCGCGGTGAAAATTTTTGTGAGCTCACCGTTAAAATAGCAAATAGCGCTCGCTTTGTTGAATAAAATATTCAAATATTGATTTAATTTTGTGAATTAAAAATTCAAAGGTGAACAGATGAACTTAGGCGCACTGGTATCGGAAACCCGCAACCCGGCCACCATGGGGCTGGATGAGATGTCGACGTTGGACATGGTCCGCTGCTTTAACCAGGAAGACCGCAAGGTGCCGGAGGCGATTGAAAAGGTGCTGCCGGCGATTGCGCAGGCGGTCGATTTGGCTGCGGCGGCGCTGAAGGCCGGCGGCCGGCTGATTTATTTGGGCGCCGGCACCAGCGGCCGCCTGGGCGTATTGGATGCCTCCGAGTGCCCGCCGACCTTCGGCGTGCCGCACGGCGTGGTGGTGGGGCTGATCGCCGGCGGGCCGGGCGCGCTGCTCAAAGCGGTGGAGGGGGCGGAAGACGACGAGGCCCTGGGCGAAGCCGATCTCCGGGCGCTGAACCTCACCGCCGTCGATATGGTGGTGGGGTTGGCGGCCTCGGGGCGCACGCCCTACGTGATCGGCGCCCTGCGCTATGCGCGCGGGCTGGGCTGCCCGACGGCGGCCATCTCCTGCAACCCGGATTCGCCGATTGCGCACGAAGCGCAGGTGGCGATTTCGCCGGTGGTGGGGCCAGAGGCGCTGACCGGTTCGACTCGCCTGAAATCCGGCACCGCGCAGAAACTGGTGCTCAACATGCTGTCGACCGGCGCGATGGTCAAGCTGGGCAAGGTCTACCAGAACCTGATGGTGGACGTGAAGGCCACCAACGTCAAACTGGTGGATCGCGCCTGCCGCATCGTGGTGGAGGCCACCGGTGCAGAACGCGCTCAGGCGGAGGCGGCGCTGGCGCAGACCGGTTTTGAGGTTAAACCGGCGATCCTGATGATCTTGGCCGGCGTCAGCGCCGAAGAGGCGCAGCAGCGGCTGCAGCGGCACGACGGCTACCTGCGCGCGGCGTTGGCGCGTTAATTCACGGTGGGGGTGGCGATGGACAAGACAACGGCATTGGCGACACAGATCTTGGCGGGCGTGGGGGGCGAGGGCAATATCCTCAAACTGGAGAACTGCATGACGCGGGTGCGCGTTGAGGTCAGCGACGAACAGCGTCTGGACCTGGCCGCCCTCAAGCAGCTGCCCGGCGTGAAGGGCTATATCAAACAGGGTGAGCAGCATCAGTTTATCGTCGGCCCGGGCGCCGCCGCCAAGGTGGTGGACGCCATGCGCGGGCTGTTGAGCGGCAATGCACAGCCCGCTGCCGCCGTCGGTGACGCCGCCCGCACCAAGGCGCAGGCTAAGCAAAAATACGCTGCGCCGATGAGCGGCGCGCTGAAAAAGCTGGCCGACGTTTTTATTCCGCTGATCCCGGCGTTTATCGCCTCGGGGCTGATCACCGGCATCATCAACCTGCTGAAACGGCCCGACATCGCCGGTCAGTTGGCCGTGGACTACCCGAACGTGCTGGGGCTGCTGGCGATATTCGGCAGCGCGGTATTCGCCATCATGAACATTCTGGTTGGAGTGAACGCCGCGCGGGTGTTCGGCGGCTCACAGGCGATGGGCGGCGTGATGGCCGGGATCCTCTCCAGCCCTGCGCTGGCGCAGATCACGTTGTTCGGCGAGGCGCTGCAGCCGGGGCGCGGCGGGGTGATCGCCGTGCTGCTGGTGGTGGCGTTGATGTGCTGGGTGGAGAAACGCCTGCGTACGCTGTTGCCGGAGTCGGTCGAACTGATCCTTAACCCACTGCTGACCACGCTGGTCACCGCCTCGTTGGCGATCCTGATCCTGCAGCCGGTCGGGGGGGTTATTTCCGATGCCATCGCCCACGGCGCCAATCTGGCGATCGACAAGGGCGGGTTGCTGGTGGGGGCGCTGCTCTCGGGGCTGTTCCTGCCGCTGGTGCTCTCCGGCCTGCATCAGGGGCTGGTGCCGATCCACGTCGAGCTGGTGCAGGCGCACGGTTCCAACCCGCTGCTGCCGATCCTGGCGATGGCCGGCGTCGGTCAGGTGGGGGCGGCGCTGGCGGTGCTGTTGAAAACCCGCAATGCGGGGCTGAAGAAGGTGATCAAAGGGGCGTTGCCGGTCGGCATTCTCGGCATCGGCGAGCCGCTGATCTTCGGGGTGACGCTGCCGCTGGGGCGGCCGTTTATCGGCGCCTGCCTCGGCGGGGCGGTCGGCGGTGCGCTCATCAGCTACTGGAAGGTGGCGACGGTGATTACCTTCGGCATTTCGGGGCTGCCTTTGGCGTTGACCATCGTCTCAGGTAAGGTGATGTTGTATCTGGCGGGGATGCTGATTACGATTATCGCCGGTTTTCTCTTCACCTGGATGATGGGGTTCAACGATCCCGAGGAGTAGCGTTTGAGCGACAAGCAGCAACCATCGGCCGCAGAAGGGCGCCGCGTGGTCTTTTTCGATCTGGACGGCACTCTGCATCAGGAGGATATGTTCGGCAGTTTCTTGCGCTTCCTGCTGCGCCGTTTACCGCTGAATCTGCTGCTGGTGATACCGCTGTTGCCATTGATTGGCCTGGCGCTGTTGCTGCTGGGGCGCGCCGCGCGCTGGCCGATGAGCCTGTTGCTGTGGGCGATCACCTTCGGGCGCTCCGAAGCGACGCTGAAGGCGTTGGAGCGGCAGTTTATCGAGGTTTTCCGCCAGAAGGTGACCGCGTTTCCGGTGGTGCAAATGCGCTTGCGGCAGTATTTGGATGAGCACGATGCCGAGGTGTGGCTGATTACCGGCTCGCCGGAGCAACTGGTGGCGCAGGTCTATCGGGATTCGGCGTTTCTGCCGCGGGTGCGATTGGTCGGCAGCCGCATCGCGCGCCGCTATGGCGGCTGGGTGCTGACCTTGCGCTGTCTGGGCGTACAAAAAGTGGTGCAGCTGGAGCAACGGCTCGGTGCGCCGCTGAAGCTGTACAGCGGTTACAGCGACAGCAAGCAGGATAACCCGCTGCTGTTTTTTTGCGAACACCGCTGGCGGGTAAGCAAGCAGGGCGAGCTGCAGCAGCTGGAATAAACAAAGGGCGGAGAATTCCGCCCTTTGCTGTTATCGCTACCGCGTTCAGTCGTCGGTTACGTCGTGCGGTTTGCGCCCCAGTTGCCAAATCTTCTCCGCATAATGCCCCAACGCCCACAGGCTCAGGCCGAGCAGCGCGAAGAAAATCGCCTTCGGCATGCTGTCCCAGAAAAACTCGAACAGGCGGGTATAGAGGTTGATGCCGAGGAATGTCAGCCCGAAACCGCGCAGCATGGCGTCGTCATGCTTCAACCCCAGCCAGATGGCGGCGAGGGCGGCCAGCCCGAACAGCAGGCTCCAGTGGAACAGCTCAATCTGGCGCGCGCGGTACCAGCTGTCGAGATCGCCGTAGTTGCCAAAGATGGATAGCAGCCACAGCGCGATGAACAGGTACAGCAGGCCCATCGCCAGCGACACCCGCTGCAGGCCGCGCTGCGCCAACAGCGGCCGCAGCAGCAATGCGGCGGCGATCAGCACCGCGCCGAAGGCGATAAAGCGAATCGGGTAGCTCATGCCGAGCCAGTAGGCGCCCCAGCCGGACAGGTAGCCGGTTTCGGCGCCGAAGGCATTGCCGAGCGACAGCAGGGCGAACCACCACACTAGCCCGGAGCGGCTGAACCAGCCGATCGCGCCGTACAGCAGCGCGGCGACCAGCAGCAGTACGGAAACCCGGCCGCTGCCGTTATCCAGCCAGACCCCCAACTGCCATAAGGCGCAGGCGGTGAGCAACACGGCGACAAACAGCGCCGCCTCATTGCCGTAGCGTTTTTCCGGGTGCCGTTGGCGGCGGCGCAGCGCCCAGACGTAGGCCAGCGCCGCCAGTGCGCCGGCGATCGCCATGCGCACCGGCGCATCGAAGCGGAACAGTTCGCTCAGCCATTCAAGCAGTGCGCTGTCGGCGAACAGGCTGGTGACGGCGATCAGCAACGAGGCCAGCGCGGCGAGAAACGCATAGCGCGCCAGCCGTCGCCAGTCGAAAGGTTGTACGTCCACATGCAGCAGCAACTGCTGCCGTTGCTCGGGCGTCAAGGCGCCTTCCCCAACCCAGCCGTCCAGCGCCTTGCGCACCACGACGGCGTTCTTTTTACTGAGTTTCATGTTTCTTGTCCCTGAATCACACGCTGATTCGGCCAGTATAGCCATTGGCGGGCGGCTACGACAAAGGGAGGCTAGTGTGTATAATGCCCGCCGCAAAAGCGCACGAGGAATTATGCGATGACTGAATATAACGATGAGTACTGGATGCGTCAGGCATTGCAGCTGGCCCTGCGCGCACAGGAAGAGGGCGAGGTGCCGGTGGGTGCGCTGCTGGTGCTAGACAATCAGGTCATCGGCGAGGGCTGGAACCGCCCGATCGGCCGACACGATCCAACCGCGCACGCCGAGATCATGGCGCTGCGCCAGGGCGGCGCGGTGCTGCAAAACTACCGCTTGTTGAACGCCACGCTGTACGTCACGCTGGAGCCCTGCGTGATGTGCGCCGGTGCGATGGTGCACAGCCGTATCCGCCGGTTGGTGTATGGCGCCGCCGACGAGAAAACCGGCGCGGCCGGTTCGCTGGTGGACATTTTGCGCCATCCGGGCATGAACCATCAGGTGGAGATCGTCTCGGGCGTGCTGGCGGACGAATGCGCCGCCACCCTGAGCAATTTCTTCCGCCTGCGCCGCGAACAGAAAAAAGCGCTCAAGCTGGCGCAGCGGGCGGCGGATACGCCGGAATAATCAGTAGTTGAGCGCCAGTTCCGGCATCACCGTCGGATAGCCTTTCCCCAACGCTTCCTGCTCGGCGGCCGCTTGCGCCGCCTTTCTCTCTTTTTCCTGCAGATAACCCACCAGGCTGACCTGGTAGCGGCGGATGTTCTCTACATAGTTGTAGGCTTCTCGCCCACGCGCATAACCGTAGGTCAGCTGCGGGTAGTAGCGCTTTTGGCTGAGCATCGGCAGGCGCTGTTTGACGTCGACCCAGCTGTCCGGATTGCCTTTTTGCGTTTTGGTCAGCTTGCGTGCGTCCAGCATATGGCCCCAGCCCATGTTGTAGGCCGCCAGCGAGAACCAGATGCGCTCGTCTTCCGGCACGCTGTCCGGCACCTTGGCCATCAGTCGCTGCAGGTAGAGCGCGCCGCCCTGAATGCTCTCTTCCGGATCGAGGCGGTCGTTGACCCCCAGGCCGTCGGCGGTGGCGCGGGTCAGCATCATCAGGCCGCGCACGCCGGTGGGGGAGGTGGCCTGCGGATTCCAGTGCGATTCCTGGTAGGCGATGGCCGCCAGCAGCTTCCAGTCGATCTCGTTGGCGTGCTTCTCGAACAGCGGGCGGAAGTTGGGCAGCACCGAGTCGATGGCCGACAGGAAGGTTTTGGTGTCCACATAGTCGAAGCTGCCGACGTGGCCGAGGTATTTCTCCTCCAGCCGCGCCAGGGTGCCGTCGTCCACCATTTGACTGTAGAAATCCAGCATCGCTGCGTACAGGCTGTCGTCGCCGTCACGTTTGAGATACCAGGTGACCGGCTCTTCGTCGGTGACGTCGAACGCCACCGCCAGCTGCGGATGGATGCGCTGCAGCAGCGCGATGGTCACCGAATCGCCGAGGGTGTAGTCCAGCTTGCCGTCGGCAACCCGCTCCAGCAGCTCTTTGGAGGTGAGATCGCTGGAGGACTCCCAGGTGAGATCCGGGTATTTATCCTGCTTGAGCTGTTTTAGCGTGCTGACGTGCGCGGAACCGGAGGCGACCGCCAGCTTGCCTTTGATGTCGGCGAAGCTTTTCGGCCGCGGGGTGCCCAGTCGGTACACCAGCTGTTGGGAAACAGAGTAGTAGGCCGGGCCTGTGCGTGCGCGGCTCAGGCGTTCCTGGTTGTAGATAAGGCCTGCCGCCAGCAGGTCGGCGTCGTCGTCGTCCAGATCGTCGAACAGGTCATTGATGTTCTGATGGGGGATCACCACCAGCTTCACCCCGAGGTAGTTGGCGAAGCGCTTGGCCAGTTCGTAGTCGAGCCCACCCGGCCCTTGCTTGGTGTTGAAATAGGTCAGCGGGGAGTTCAGCGTGCTGATACGCAACTCGCCGCGGGAAATGATCTCCTGGAGTTGCCCGCCCTGGCCGCTGCGCCAGGTGATATTGGGCCACAGCGCGAGAGCCAGAAGCAGGGTGACAACGCCGATGAGGATGTAGTTTATTTTAAGACGTTTCAAATAGTTATCCAGTGGTGGCACAGGTACACCGGCGACGACAACCGCGACTTTTCTCATGGTTAAATCACCAGTGCGGGGGGCATTTTGCGCAACAAAACGCCAGTGTGCAACTTTATTGACACGTTATGACAATTCGTCGGTGCGGCACGCTTTTATCAATAATCCCTACGCAAACGGTTTCGTCGGCGGCGAGGATTCTCTATAATGACGCGCGTTTTCCCCTGTTGCGCCCAATGAAGCGTCTTATCCGTCGCTTCGAAGACGAGAGAACTTTGATTATGGAAATTCTGCGTGGTTCGCCCGCTTTATCGGCTTTTCGCATTACCAAACTGCTGTCCCGCTGCCAGGACGCTCACCTGCCCGTCAGTGATATCTACGCCGAGTACGTCCACTTTGCCGATGTTAGTGCACCGCTAAGTGCCGAAGAACACGCCAAGCTTCAGCGTCTGCTCAAGTACGGTCCTTCTCTCGCCGAACACGCTCCCGAAGGCCGGTTGCTGCTGGTTACGCCGCGTCCGGGCACCATTTCTCCCTGGTCTTCCAAAGCCACCGATATTGCCCACAACTGCGGTTTGCAACAGGTGCTGCGGTTGGAACGCGGCCTGGCGTTCTACGTCAAGGCGCCCGAGCTGACGGAAACCCAGTGGCGCCAGCTCGCCGCGCTGCTGCACGATCGCATGATGGAAACCGTCTTCAGCGAGCTGCAACAGGCCGAACAGCTGTTCGCGCACCATCAGCCGGCGCCGTATCAGTCGGTCGATGTGCTGGGCGCAGGGCGCACCGCGCTGGAGCAGGCCAACGTCCGGCTCGGCCTGGCGCTGGCGCAGGACGAGATCGACTACCTGCTGAATGCCTTTACCGGTTTGGGGCGCAACCCGACGGATATCGAACTCTATATGTTCGCGCAGGCCAACTCCGAGCACTGCCGCCACAAGATTTTCAACGCCGACTGGATCATCGACGGCGAACAGCAGCCTAAATCGCTGTTCAAAATGATCAAGAACACCTATGAGCAGACGCCGGACTACGTGCTGTCGGCGTATAAAGACAACGCCGCCGTGATGGAAGGCTCGCAGGTCGGTCGCTTCTTCGCCGCGCCGGAGAACGGCACGTACGATTACCATCAGGAAGACGCGCACATCCTGATGAAGGTAGAAACCCACAACCACCCGACGGCGATCTCACCGTGGCCGGGCGCCGCGACCGGCTCCGGCGGCGAGATCCGCGACGAGGGCGCCACCGGCCGCGGCGCCAAGCCGAAGGCGGGCCTGGTGGGCTTCTCGGTGTCCAACCTGCGCATTCCCGGCTTTGAACAGCCGTGGGAGCAGGATTTCGGCAAGCCGGAACGCATCGTCACCGCGCTGGATATCATGACCGAAGGCCCGCTGGGCGGCGCGGCATTCAACAACGAATTCGGCCGTCCGGCGCTGCTGGGCTACTTCCGTACCTATGAAGAGCGCGTCAACAGCCATAACGGCGTTGAGCTGCGCGGCTATCACAAACCGATCATGCTGGCGGGCGGTATCGGCAACATCCGCGCCGATCACGTGCAGAAAGGGGAAATCACCGTCGGCGCCAAGCTGGTGGTGCTGGGCGGCCCGGCGATGAATATCGGCCTGGGCGGCGGCGCAGCCTCGTCGATGGCGTCAGGCCAGTCCGATGCCGATCTGGACTTCGCTTCGGTGCAGCGCGACAACCCAGAAATGGAGCGCCGCTGTCAGGAAGTGATTGACCGCTGCTGGCAGCTGGGCGACCAGAACCCGATCCTGTTTATCCATGACGTCGGTGCCGGCGGCCTGTCCAACGCCATGCCGGAGCTGGTGAGCGACGGCGGCCGCGGCGGCCGCTTCGAGCTGCGCGATATCCTCAACGACGAGCCGGGCATGAGCCCGCTGGAAGTGTGGTGCAACGAATCGCAGGAACGTTACGTGATGGCGATTGCCCCGGCGCAGATGGCACAGTTCGACGAGATTTGCCGCCGCGAGCGCGCACCTTATGCGGTGATCGGCGAAGCGACCGAAGAACAGCACCTGACGCTGAACGACCGCCACTTCGACAACCAGCCGATCGACATGCCGCTGGACGTGCTGCTCGGCAAGACGCCGAAAATGACCCGCGACGTGACCCGCCTGCAGGCGCATGGCGAGGCGGTGCAGCGTGAGAACATCACGCTGGCCGACGCGGTGAAACGCGTGCTGCATTTGCCGGCCGTTGCGGAGAAAACCTTCCTGATCACCATCGGCGACCGCACCGTTACCGGCATGGTGGCGCGTGACCAGATGGTCGGCCCGTGGCAGATCCCGGTGGCCGACTGTGCGGTCACCACCGCCAGCCTGGACAGCTATTACGGCGAAGCGATGTCGCTCGGCGAACGCGCGCCGGTGGCGCTGCTGGACTTCGCCGCCTCCGGCCGCCTGGCGGTCGGGGAAGCGCTGACCAACCTGGCCGCCACGGAAATCGGCAGTCTGAAGCGCGTGAAGCTGTCCGCCAACTGGATGGCCGCCGCCGGCCACCCGGGTGAAGACGCCGGCCTGTACGAAGCGGTGAAAGCGGTGGGCGAAGAGCTGTGCCCGGCGCTGGGCATCACCATTCCGGTGGGTAAAGACTCCATGTCGATGAAAACCCGCTGGCAGGAAGGCAATGAACAGCGTGAAATGACCTCGCCGCTGTCGCTGGTCATCACCGCCTTCGCCCGCGTGGAGGACGTGCGCCACACCGTGACGCCACAATTGCGCACCGATAAGGGCGACAGCGCGCTGCTGTTGATCGACCTGGGCAACGGCCATAACGCGCTGGGCGCCACCGCGCTGGCGCAGGTTTACCGCCAACTGGGCGACAAACCTGCCGACGTGCGCAACGTTGCGCAGCTGGCGGGCTTCTTCAACGCCATGCAGCAGCTGGTGGCCGATCGCGCGCTGCTGGCTTACCACGATCGCGCCGACGGCGGCCTGCTGGTGACGCTGGCGGAGATGGCCTTCGCCGGTCACTGCGGCGTAGAGGTTAACCTCGATGGCCTCGGCGACGATGCGCTGGCGGTACTGTTCAACGAAGAGCTGGGGGCGGTGATCCAGGTGAGCGCCGAACGCCTCGACGACGTGAAGCGGGCGTTCGCGCAGCACGGTCTGACCGACAACGTGCATCACATCGGCAGCGTGCAGGCCGGCGATCGTTTCGTCATCACCCAGCACGGCAAGGCGCTGTACAGCGAAAGCCGCAATACGCTGCGCACCTGGTGGGCGGAAACCACCTGGCAGATGCAGCGCCTGCGCGATAACCCAGCGTGCGCCGATCAGGAACATCAGGCCAAGCAGGATGAACAAGATCCTGGCCTGAACGTGAAACTGACCTTCGCCCCCGACGAAGACATCGCCGCGCCGTACATCGCCAAGGGCGCTCGCCCGAAAGTAGCGGTGCTGCGCGAGCAGGGGGTGAACTCCCACGTTGAAATGGCGGCGGCGTTCCACCGCGCCGGCTTTGACGCGGTGGACGTGCACATGAGCGATCTGCTGGCCGGGCGCCGCGATCTGCAGGACTTCCACACGCTGGTGGCCTGCGGCGGCTTCTCTTACGGCGACGTACTGGGGGCCGGCGAAGGCTGGGCGAAGTCTATCCTGTTCAACGAGCGGGTGCGTGACGAGTTTGAGGCGTTCTTCCACCGTCCGCAGACGCTGGCGCTGGGCGTATGCAACGGCTGCCAGATGATGTCCAACCTGCGCGAGCTGATCCCGGGCGCCGAACACTGGCCGCGCTTCGTGCGCAACCTGTCGGATCGCTTCGAGGCGCGCTTCAGCCTGGTGGAAGTGGCGGCCAGCCCGTCGCTGTTCATGCAAGGTATGACCGGTTCGCGCATGCCGATCGCCGTTTCCCACGGTGAAGGGCACGTCGAAGTGCGCGATGCGGCGCATCTGGCGGCGCTGGAAAGCCATGGTCTGGTGGCGCTGCGTTTCGTCAACAACGCCGGTCAGGTGACGGAAGCTTACCCGGCTAACCCGAACGGTTCGCCGAACGGCATTACCGCCGTAACCAGCGCCAACGGACGTGCCACGGTGATGATGCCGCACCCGGAACGCGTGTTCCGCACGGTGAGCAACTCCTGGCACCCGGAAGAGTGGGGCGAGGACAGCCCGTGGATGCGCATGTTCCGCAACGCCCGTAAGCAGCTGGGCTAAAAACGGCCACCACCGTACAGAGGGCGCAAGCAATTGCGCCCTTTTTTATGGCCGGCGTTCGCCGACTGGCGGCAGTGTCTGCATTTTGCGACAGGCGCTATTTTCCCTGTCGCTAAATGGAGACATTTAACCGTTTGATTTTATTGGTGGTAAGCGGGTTTGGCTTTAGTTGTCTGCATTTGGCGACAGCGCGGCGTTTTTTTCATCGCTCATCGGGGCGTGATGTGCAAAGAAATTTGCTGATATAATTTTATTTTTTAATAAAATCATCTGTTTATAATTTTAATTGCAAAGTTGGCACGCAACGTGCATTATTCTCGTCAGTTGCTCATTCAACTTTTTATGACGGCGCCGTCATTAGACGGCAAATCGCCTCATAAGCCTCCGAATGATGCCAAAGAAATGGTGCCTATCGTCCAACTAAACCGATAACAGACCGTGCAAGCGGCTTTATCAAGCATCGGGCGACACGTGGAGTGAGGCACCGCCTGTATCCAACTGTGATGAAGGGTTCATCAATCCTGGATACTTACGGATGCTATTCGTCCTGTTCGATGCCAGCCGCTGCGCTACATCACCCTGGGGACGAGGTTCAAGGGCATCCACACTTTCCTTGCGTTGGGGCAAGTTTCTTGCCCCGATGTCAATTCTCAACGCTGCGCTTATCCCTGTTTCGTTGCCTATGCCCTCGAACGCAGACGCTATCCCCACGCTATCGCTTTCGCACCGGTTAATGCTGCCGGGGCCGCATGCCGTCGGCAGGCCAGGCCTATGGGCGCGGTTCACCAATCCCGCGGCTTTTTCCTTGTGCGTTCAGGATTCTCCCTTGCCGGGCTTTTTTCTTTCCGGCGAGTCAGTTAGCATCGTGACAGAGCTGAGAGAATGAGATGATTTCGTTGAAAAAATGGCGTTTATTTCCCCGTTCGCTGCGGCAATTGGTGCTGCTGGCCTTTCTGTTGGTGCTGCTGCCGCTGTTGGTGCTGGCCTATCAAGCCTACCAGAGCCTGGATCACCTCAGCGCGCAGGCGGCGGACATCAACCGCACCACGCTGGTGGACGCGCGGCGCAGTGAGGCGATGACCAGCGTGGCGCTGGAGATGGAGCGCAGCTATCGTCAGTACTGCGTGCTGGTCGATCCTACGCTGCAGAAGCTGTACCAGAACCAGCGCAAGCAATATTCGCAGATGCTGGACGCCCACGCGCCGATTCTGCCGGACGAGCGCTACTACCAAACGCTGCGTCAGTTGCTGACCCAGCTGGCGGCGATCAAATGCCATAACAGCGGGCCGGACCAAGAGGCTTCTGCCTTGCTCGAATCGTTCTCCCGTTCCAACGCCGAAATGGTGCAGGCCACGCGCGCGGTGGTGTTCTCGCGCGGCCAGCAGCTGCAGCAGGCCATCGCCGAGCGTGGCCAGTTCTTCGGCTGGCAGGCGCTGCTGCTGTTCCTGGTCAGCGTGCTGCTGGTGGTGCTGTTTACCCGCATGATCATCGGGCCGGTCAAGGCCGTGGAACGGATGATCAACCGCCTGGGGGAAGGGCGCGCGTTGGGCAGCACTGCATCGTTCAAAGGGCCGCGCGAGCTGCGTTCGCTGGCGCAGCGCATCATCTGGCTGAGCGAGCGGCTGGCGTGGCTGGAATCGCAGCGCCACGAATTCTTGCGCCATATCTCGCACGAGTTGAAAACGCCGCTGGCCAGCATGCGCGAAGGCACCGAGCTGCTGGCCGACGAGGTGGCGGGGCCGCTGACTTCCGATCAGAAAGAGGTGGTGACGATCCTCGACAACAGCAGTCGCCACCTGCAGCAGCTGATTGAACAGCTGCTGGATTACAACCGCAAACTGGCCGATGGCCCGGCGGAACACGAGAACGTCGAGCTGCGCGAGATGGTCGATTTGGTGGTCGCCGCGCACAGTTTGCCGGCGCGGGCGAAGATGATTTCCACCGAAATCGTGCTGGAGGCGGAAATCTGCTGGGCAGAGCCTACGCTATTAATGCGCGTGCTGGATAATCTCTACTCCAATGCGGTGCACTACGGCAAGGAATCCGGTAACATTTGGATCCGCAGCCGTCAGGTTGGACAACGGGTGCAAATCGACGTCGCCAATACCGGCACGCCGATCCCCGAGGCTGAAAGAGCCATGATTTTCGAGCCTTTTTTCCAGGGTAGTCACCAGCGAAAAGGGGCGGTAAAAGGAAGCGGACTGGGGTTGAGCATCGCTCAGGACTGTATCCGTCGCATGCGCGGTGAGCTGCAACTGGCGACGGTCGCCGGTGCAGACGTCTGCTTCCGCATTGAACTGCCGTTAACCGCCGAGAATGAATAAATAATGTACACATGGTCTAAGCGCCTTCGTCTTTCACAGACCGAACGTTCACCGCGTGCCACGCACAGAGCGCCGCTCGGCAAACGCCCGATCAGCTGGTTGGGCGCAGTCTTCTTTATGCCGCTGTTGCTGGCGGGCTGCGTCGATCGCGCCGTCAGCGGCGGCCTGAACGCTCAGCAGCAAGAGGCGATCCCGGATACCAAGGTGATCGATTACCGCACCGCGGCTTGCGATACCCTGTGGCAGTTGGACGACAAGGATGCGCTGGATAATGCGCTCTACTGGCTGCGCGCGATGGACTGCGCCGATCGCATCGGGTCGACCCAGGCGCGCGCGCTGGCGAAAACGGTGCCGGGTGACAGCTGGTCCGGCGTTTTCAAACAGAGCATCCTGCTGGGTAGCGCACAGCCGACCTCCGGCGAACGCCGCCAGATGATCGACAGGATCAACAGCTACCGGATGGAGTTCCCCGGCTCGCTGCGTCCACTGACGCAGCTGTGGCGCCAGCAGCAGATGCTGCAGATCACGCTGTTCGATGAGAAAGCGCGCTATCAGCATCTGCAGGAGAGCAGCGACAGCCAGATCGATTCGCTGCGCCAGAGCCAGGCGCGTTTGCAATCGCAGCTGCAGGACACCTCGCGCAAGCTGGAAAACCTGACCGACATTGAGCGCCAGCTCTCTTCGCGCAAGCAGCTGCAAGGGGAAATCCCGGACAACGGCGCGGGCTCCCAAAAGGGCGAAGCCGCCGGTAAAAACGGCGCGGCCGCCAAAGGGGCTGAGCCGCAGGACGAGCCGGAAAAGGGCACCGCGCTGCCGGTTGAACCGGAAGACACCTATACGCCGCCCCCTGCCAATAAGGAGCCCCACGCGCAATGACCGCACGCAAACCGGCCAACCTGTTATTGGTTGACGACGATCCCAGCCTGCTGAAGCTGCTGGGCATGCGCCTGACCAGTGAAGGTTTTCACGTCACCACCGCCGAAAGCGGCCAGGAAGCGCTGCGCCTGCTGGCGCGCGAACAGATCGATCTGGTGATCAGCGATCTGCGTATGGACGAGATGGACGGCATGGCGCTGTTCGCCGAGATCCAAAAACATCAGCCGGGCATGCCGGTGATCATTCTCACCGCGCACGGTTCGATTCCCGATGCGGTGGCCGCCACCCAGCAAGGGGTGTTCAGCTTCCTCACCAAACCGGTGGATCGCGATGCGCTGTACAAGGCCATCGACGAGGCGCTCGCGCTGTCGGCCACCCCGGCCGGCGACGAGGCCTGGCGGGAAGACATCGTCACCCGCAGCCCGCTGATGCTGCGCCTGCTGGAGCAGGTGAAAATGGTGGCGCAGTCCGACGTCAGCGTGTTGATCAACGGCCAGAGCGGCACCGGCAAAGAGGTGGTGGCGCAGGCGATCCACGCCGCCAGCCCGCGCGCCGGCAAGGCGTTCATCGCCATCAACTGCGGCGCGCTGCCGGAGCAGCTGCTGGAGTCCGAACTGTTCGGCCACGCCAAGGGCGCCTTTACCGGCGCGGTCAGCAGCCGCGAAGGGCTGTTCCAGGCGGCGGCGGGCGGCACGCTGTTCCTCGACGAAATCGGCGATATGCCGCTGTCGCTGCAGGTGAAGCTGCTGCGCGTGCTGCAGGAGCGCAAGGTGCGGCCGCTGGGCAGCAACCGCGATCTGGACATCGACGTGCGCATCATCTCCGCCACCCACCGCGATCTGCAAAAGGCGATGGCGAAGAACGAGTTCCGCGAGGATCTCTACTACCGCCTCAACGTGGTGAACCTGAAGATCCCGGCGCTCAACGAGCGCGCCGAAGACATTCCGCTGCTGGCCAACCACCTGTTGCGCGAGGCGGCTCAGCGGCACAAGCCGTTCGTGCGCAGCTTCTCGACCGACGCCATGAAGCGGCTGATGACCGCCAGCTGGCCGGGCAACGTGCGTCAGCTGGTCAACGTCATCGAACAGTGCGTGGCGCTGACCTCGGCGCCGGTGATCAGCGAAGCCCTGGTGGAGCAAGCGCTGGAAGGAGAAAACACCGCGCTGCCGACCTTTGCCGAAGCGCGCAACCAGTTTGAGTTGCACTACCTGCGCAAGCTGCTGCAGATCACCAAGGGCAACGTGACCCAGGCCGCACGCATGGCGGGCCGCAACCGCACCGAGTTTTACAAATTGCTGTCGCGTCACGAGCTGGACGCCAACGATTTCAAAGAATGACAGATTCCCGCCGGTGCCTGCCACGCAGGTTCTCAACAAATCCGGCGGAATGATTTACACTCCGTTCTCTTTGCCGCGGCGCGCCCCGGCGTAGAGCACCATGGAACGTATTAAGCGGGATCGTACACAAATGAGCAGATCACTTTCCATCGCCCTGGCCCAGCTGAACCTGCTGGTCGGCGACATTGAAGGCAACACCGAACGCATGTTGCAAATCGTGCAGGAGCAGCAGAAGGCGGGAGCCGATCTGGTCATGTTCAGCGAACTGGCGCTGTCCGGCTACCCGCCGGAAGACCTGCTGTATCGCAATGATTTCTACCAGCGCTGCGACGCGCAGCTGCTGCGCCTGCAGCAGGCCTCCGCCGAGACGGCGATCCTGGTCGGCCACCCGTGGCGCGAAGGCGACAAGCTGTATAACGCGCTGTCGCTGTTTGCCGAAGGGCGCCTGCTGACCCGCTACTTCAAGCAGCAGCTTCCGAACTACGGCGTGTTTGATGAGAAGCGCTATTTCCATGCCGGCAACGACACCTGCGTGGTGGAGCTGAAAGGCTACCGTCTGGGGCTGCTGATTTGCGAAGATCTGTGGTTCCCTGAGCCGATCGACGCCGCCAAGGCGGCCGGCGCGGAGATTATCCTGTCGATCAATGCCTCGCCGTATAACCGCGAAAAACCATATATCCGTAAAACGCTGATGGCCGGCCACTGCCAGCGCACCCAGCTGCCGCTGGTGTACCTCAACCAGGTCGGCGGCCAGGATGAGCTGATCTTCGACGGCTGCTCCAAGGTATTCGACGCCGCCGGCACCATGACCCACCGTCTGGCGGCCTTCGACGAGCAGGTGACTCGTCTGGAATTCAACGAGCTGGCCGTGGTGCCGATGGCCGATCCGGCCGCTGAACTGCCGCAGCTGGCGCAGGTGTATCAGGCGCTGGTGCTGGCGGTGCGCGACTACGTGACCAAAAACGGCTTTAAAGGCGCGGTGCTGGGGCTGTCCGGCGGCATCGACTCGGCGCTGACGCTGGCGATCGCCGTGGATGCGTTGGGTAAAGACAAGGTGCAGGCGCTGATGATGCCGTTCCGCTATACCGCGGATATCAGCATCGCCGACGCCAAGGAAGAGGCGGAAATCCTCGGCGTGGAGTTCGATATCGTCTCCATCGAACCGATGTTCGACGCCTTTATGGGCCAGCTGTCGCCGATGTTCGCCGGCACCGAGCGTGACACCACCGAAGAAAACCTGCAGGCGCGTTGCCGCGGGGTGGTGCTGATGGCGCTGTCCAACAAACGCCGTAGCATCGTGCTGACCACCGGTAACAAGAGCGAAATGGCGGTGGGTTACGCCACGCTGTACGGCGATATGGCCGGCGGTTTCGACGTGTTGAAAGACGTGCCGAAAACGCTGGTGTTCAAGCTGTCCGAATACCGTAATACCGTCTCCTACGTGATCCCGCAGCGGGTGATCGATCGTCCGCCGTCCGCCGAGCTGGCGCCGGATCAGGTCGATCAGGACAGCCTGCCGCCGTACGATATCCTGGATGCGATCCTGGAAGGCTACGTTGAGCGCGACAAGTCGGTCGCCGATCTGGTGGCCGAAGGGTTCGACGAAGCGATCGTGCGCAAGGTGATCCGCCTGGTGGACATCAACGAATACAAGCGGCGTCAGGCCGCCGTCGGGCCGCGCATCACCGCCCGTAACTTCGGCAAAGACCGCCGCTACCCCATCACATCCGGTTTTGGCCGCAAAAATTGGTAAAAGGAAAGAAGATGAAAAAGATCGACGCGATTATCAAGCCGTTCAAACTGGATGACGTCCGCGAAGCGCTGGCCGAAGTGGGCATCACCGGCATGACGGTCACCGAAGTGAAAGGTTTCGGCCGCCAGAAGGGCCACACTGAGCTGTACCGCGGCGCCGAGTACATGGTCGACTTTCTGCCTAAGGTGAAGATCGAGATCGTGGTTGCCGACGACATCGTCGACACCTGCGTGGAAACCATCATGCAGACCGCGCAGACCGGCAAGATCGGCGACGGCAAGATCTTCGTCTTCGACGTGGCGCGCGTGGTGCGCATCCGTACCGGCGAGCAGGACGAAGAAGCGATCTGATCCTCCGCAGGATCATCGGCCATCAGGGCGCAGCGTGCTGCGCCCTTGTCATTTCTGTCCCCCGCGCATCATGCTTCTTCGCCTCGCCGTTTCCCCCTTTTTGCCCGTCGGCATTCTAAAAAAGCGAACGCTATCGCGTTTTTGATACTTTTCCCGATCGCTTCGTGGCCGGCGTCTACACTCAACGCAATGTTTTTGCTTGAGGAATCCCCCCATGATGACGTTACGCCAAATCCGCCACTTCATCGCCGTGGCGGAAACCGGGTCGATCTCCGCCGGCGCCCAGGCGGTGTTTGTCTCCCAGTCTTCGCTGACGCTCGCTATCCAGCAGTTGGAAACCGAGATCGGCGTGCGGCTATTCGATCGCCACGCCAAGGGCATGACGCTGACCCATCAGGGGCACCAGTTTTTGCGCCAGTCGTATCTGATCCTGGCGACGGTGGACAACGCCAAGCGCAGCCTGCAGATCGGCACCGAAAGCCTGACCGGCAAGCTGACCATCGGCGTCACCAGCCTGGTGGCCGGCTACTTCCTGGTGGAACTGCTCACGCGCTTTAAATCGGCCTATCCCAACGTCACCGTGCAGGTGGTAGAAGATGAACGCCCGTACATCGAGCATCTGCTGGTCAGCGGCGAGATCGACATCGGCGTACTGATCTTGTCGAACATCGAGGACCGCGACGCGCTGCAGACCGAGGTGCTGATGCACTCGCCGTACCGCCTGTGGCTGCCGCCGCTGCACCCGCTGCTGGAGCACGAGAGCATCAGCCTGGCGGACGTGGCCAAACAGCCGCTGATCCAGCTCAACGCCGATGAAATGGACGTGCACGCGCGGCGCATCTGGGCGCGCGCCGGGCTGAAGCCGGAGATCGCCATGAAGACCGCCTCGACCGAGGCGGTGCGCAGTCTGGTGGCGGCGGGGATGGGGGTCTCCATCCAGCCGGACATGGCGTACCGCGCTTGGTCGCTGGAGGGCAACATGATCGAGGCGCGCAAGCTGGACGATCTGCTGGAGCCGCTGGATATCGGGTTGGCATGGCGGCGCGGCAGCGCGCGGCCGGAGCTGGTGACGCCGTTCCTCACCATCGCGCGCGAGAACGGCAGCAAACACGCCGCCGGGCTTAAGCATTCGATTTAATCGAACGCGTCGTTCAGTATTTAGAATTTGTTGCCCGCCAGAGGCTCGCTTAGGCTGATTAAAACTAACTTATTCACATTTGGTTAACGTTTTTGTCACTTAGGGGCGTCAGGCGATGGCGGATGTGCAGGTTCTCTCAGGTTTGTCCTGTCAGCAGTTCATTAACGGTCAGCTTATCGACGGCGAAGGCCAGCAGGAATGCATCGTCAATCCGGCCAACGGCGAGACGCTGATCGCCCTGACCGAAGCCTCTTCGGCGCAGGTCGGCAGTGCGGTGAAAGCCGCGCAGCAGGCGTTCAGCCACTGGTCGCGCACCACGCCGGCCCAGCGCGCCACGCTGTTGCTGCGCATCGCCGACGCCATCGAGCGGCAGGCGCCGCAGCTGGCGCAGCTGGAAGCCCTCAACTGCGGCAAACCGCTGCATCAGGCGCTCAATGACGATCTGCCGGCGGCGGTCGACGTGTTTCGCTTCTTCGCCGGCGCGGTGCGCACGCAGCAAGGGCAGCTGGCCGGCGAGTATGTGCCCGGCCACACCTCGATGATCCGCCGCGATCCCATTGGCGTGGTGGCCTCGATCGCCCCCTGGAACTATCCGCTGATGATGGCGGCGTGGAAAATCGCGCCGGCGCTGGCGGCGGGCAATACCGTGGTGTTTAAACCGTCCGAACATACGCCGCTGACCATTCTGGCGCTGGTGCCGGCGCTGCAGGAGATCCTGCCGCCGGGCGTGCTGAATATCGTCTACGGCGGCGGTGAAGGGGTCGGCAGCCAGCTGGTGGGGCACCCGCAGGTGCGGCTGGTGTCGGTCACCGGCGATATCGTTACCGGGCAAAAAATTCTTCAGGCGGCGGCCAAAAGCGTCAAGCGCACCCACCTGGAACTGGGGGGCAAGGCGCCGGTGATCGTCTGCGACGACGCCGATCTCGACGAGGTGGTCAACGGCATTCGCACCTACGGCTATTACAACGCCGGCCAGGACTGCACCGCCGCCTGCCGCATCTATGCGCAGGCGGGCATCTATCCCAAACTGGTGGACGCGCTGGGCGAGGCGGTCGCCAGCCTGCGCTTCGCCCGCAAGCGCGATCAGGACAACGAGATCGGCCCGTTGATAAGTAGCCGCCAGCGCGATCGCGTCGCCAGCTTCGTCGAGCGCGCGCTCAGCCAACCGCATATCGAATTGATCACCGGCGCCGCGGCCCACTCCGGGCCGGGGTTCTACTACCAGCCGACCCTGCTGGCGGGCTGCCTGCAAAGCGACGAAATCGTGCAGCGCGAGGTGTTTGGCCCGGTGGTCAGCGTCACGCGCTTCGAGCATCTGGAGCAGGCGGTCGAGTGGGCCAACGACTCGGAATACGGGCTGGCTTCGTCGGTGTGGACGCAAAATATCGATCGGGCGCTGCACATTGCCGCCCATCTGCAGTACGGCAGCACCTGGATCAACACCCATTTCACCTTGGCGAGCGAGATGCCGCACGGCGGCCTGAAACGCTCCGGCTACGGCAAGGATCTGTCCAGCGATTCGCTGCAGGATTACAGCGTTGTCAGGCACGTAATGGCGAAGTTCAAAGCCAGCTTCTAGCGGTTCTATAAAGCAAAATCGGGCGGCAGCCGTTCCCTGCCGCACACAGATACGCAACACAGGGGTAATTACGATGAGAAAAACTACCGCAGTCACCACCACCGTCTCCGCGCTCTGTCTCACCGTGCTGTGCGGCCTGGCCCAGGCGGCCGATCTGCCGCAGTCACTGGGCAAAGGCGAAGGCCGGCTGGATATCATCGCCTGGCCCGGCTACATCGAACGCGGCCAGTCCGACAAAAACTACGACTGGGTCACCCAGTTTGAGAAGCAAACCGGCTGCGCGGTGAACGTGAAGACCGCCGCTACCTCCGATGAAATGGTCAGCCTGATGGCCAAAGGCGGCTACGATCTGGTGACCGCCTCCGGCGACGCCTCGCTGCGCCTGATCTTCGGCAAGCGGGTGCAGCCGATCAACACCGCGCTGATCCCGAACTGGAAGAACATCGATCCGCGCCTGCTGAACGGCGCCTGGTACACCGTGGACGGCAAAACCTACGGCACGCCGTACCAGTGGGGGCCAAACCTGCTGATGTACAACACCAAAACCTTCCCGACGCCGCCGGACAGCTGGGCGGTGATCTTCCAGCAGCAGAACCTGCCGGACGGCAAGAGCAACCAGGGGCGGGTGCAGGCTTACGACGGCCCGATCTACATCGCCGACGCGGCGCTGTTCCTGAAGGCCACCCAGCCGCAGCTCGGCATCAGCGATCCTTACCAGCTCAACGAAGAGCAGTATCAGGCGGCGCTGAAGCTGCTGCGCAGCCAGCACGCGCTGATCCACCGCTACTGGCACGATACCTCGGTGCAGATGAGCGACTTTAAAAACGAAGGCGTGGTGGCTTCCAGCGCCTGGCCGTATCAGGCCAACGCCCTGAAGGGCGAGGGGCAGCCGATCGCCACCGTGTTCCCGAAAGAGGGCGTGACCGGCTGGGCGGATACCACCATGTTGCACAGCGACGCCAAACACCCGAGCTGCGCCTACCAGTGGATGAACTGGTCGCTGGAGCCGAAGGTGCAGGGCGACGTGGCGGCCTGGTTCGGGTCGGTGCCGGCTTCGCCGGCGGGCTGCAAGGCCAGCGCGCTGCTGGGTGAGAAGGGCTGCGAAACCAACGGCTTCAACCAGTTCGACAAAATCGCCTTCTGGAAAACGCCGCAGGCGCAGGGCGGCAAGTTCGTGCCGTACAGCCGTTGGACCCAGGACTACATCGCCATCATGGGCGGCCGCTAAGCCGCGGGGCGCAGCGCGCTGCGCCCGAATCACATCCGTATGGAGCACAGAAAATGACCATTGCCGTGCAATTCATCGATGTTTCGCGGACTTTCGGCGATGTTCGCGCCGTGGATCGGGTATCCATCGATATTCAGGACGGGGAATTCTTCTCCATGCTCGGGCCGTCCGGCTCGGGCAAAACTACCTGCCTGCGCCTGATCGCCGGCTTTGAACAGCTCACTTCCGGCTCGATTCGCATCCACGGCCAGGAAGCCGCCAACCTGCCGCCGTACCAGCGCGACGTGAACACCGTGTTTCAGGATTACGCGCTGTTCCCGCACATGTCGGTGCTGGAAAACGTCGCCTACGGCCTGATGGTGAAGGGCGTCGCCAAACGCGAGCGGCTGGCGCGGGCGCAAGAGGCGCTGGAGAGCGTGGCGCTCGGTTTCGTCGCCGAACGCAAGCCGGCGCACCTGTCGGGCGGCCAGCGTCAGCGCGTGGCGTTGGCGCGCGCGCTGGTCAATCGGCCGCGGGTGCTGCTGCTGGACGAGCCGCTCGGCGCGCTGGATCTCAAGCTGCGCGAGCAGATGCAGGGCGAGCTGAAGAAGCTGCAGCGCCAGCTGGGCATCACCTTTATCTTCGTCACCCACGATCAAAGCGAAGCGCTGTCGATGTCCGATCGGGTGGCGGTGTTCAATAACGGCCGCATCGAACAGGTGGATACGCCGCGCGAGCTTTACATGCGGCCGAAGACGCCGTTCGTCGCCGAGTTCGTCGGCACCTCCAACGTGGTACGTAGCGAGCTGGCGCAGCGCCTGCTCGGCGAAAGTCGAACCTTCTCGATCCGGCCGGAACATATCCGCCTGCTGGAGCAAGGCGGCGCGGCGCAGGACGAGATTCAGGTGCAGGGCACGCTGCAGGAAATCCATTACCAGGGCGCGGCCACACGCTATGAAATCGCGCTGAACGGCGGCGAAAAGCTGCTGGTCAGCCAGGCCAATCCGCAGTGGATCGCCGAAGGGCAACAGCGGCAGATCGGCCAGCCGATCGTCGCCTGCTGGCCGCGCGCGGCGATGGTGCCGCTGCTGGAGGAGAGGTGAGATGGACATGAGCATCGATTCCCCCTCGGCGCGCGGCGGTACCGTGCGCGCGCTGTCGACCTGGCTTTATCGCCGGCCGACGCTGTATCTGCTTTTGCTGCTGGTGCCGCCGCTGCTGTGGTTCGGCGCGGTGTACCTCGGTTCGCTGCTGACGCTGCTGTGGCAGGGGTTTTACACCTTCGACGATTTCACCATGGCGGTGACGCCGGACCTGACCTTCGCCAACCTGGCGGCGTTGTTCAACCCGGCCAACTACGACATCATCCTGCGCACGCTGACCATGGCGGTGCTGGTGTCGCTGGCCAGCGCGGTGCTGGCGTTCCCCATCGCCTATTATATGGCGCGCTACACCAGCGGCCGCGTCAAGGCGTTCTTTTATATCGCCGTGATGATGCCGATGTGGGCCAGCTATATCGTTAAAGCCTATGCCTGGACCCTGCTGCTGGCGAAAGACGGCGTGGCGCAGTGGTTCCTGCAGCACCTGGGGCTGGAGCCGCTGTTGGCTTCGCTGCTGACGGTGCCCGGCGTCGGCGGCAACACGCTGTCGACCTCGGGGCTGGGGCGTTTTCTGGTGTTCGTCTATATTTGGCTGCCGTTCATGATCCTGCCGATCCAGGCGGCGCTGGAGCGCCTGCCGCCCTCGCTGCTGCATGCCTCAGCGGATCTGGGCGCGCGACCGGCGCAGACTTTCCGCCACGTTATTTTGCCGCTGGCGGTGCCGGGTATCGCCGCCGGATCGATCTTCACCTTCTCGCTGACGCTGGGTGACTTTATCGTGCCGCAGCTGGTGGGGCCGCCGGGCTATTTCATCGGCAGCATGGTGTACGCCCAGCAGGGCGCGATCGGCAATATGCCGATGGCCGCGGCCTTTACGCTGGTGCCGATCGTCCTGATCGCCATCTACCTTTCCATCGTCAAACGTCTGGGGGCTTTCGATGCACTCTGAACGCGCGCCCTTAGGGCTGAAGCTGGCCGCCTGGGGCGGACTTGTCTTCCTGCATTTCCCGTTGGCGATCATCGCCATCTATGCCTTCAACACCGAGGATGCGGCCTTCAGCTTCCCGCCGAAGGGCTTTACGCTGCACTGGTTTAACGTCGCCGCCGGACGGCAGGACATCCTAGATGCGGTGCTGCTGTCGGCGCAGATCGCCTGCCTGGCGACCGCCATCGCGCTGGTGCTCGGCACCCTGGCGGCGGCGGCGCTGTATCGGCGCGATTTCTTCGGCAAAGACAGCATTTCGCTGCTGTTGCTGCTGCCGATCGCGCTGCCGGGGATCGTCACCGGCCTGGCGCTGCTGGCGGCGTTCAAGGCGCTGAACATCGAGCCGGGCATCCTGACCATCGTCGTCGGCCATGCGACGTTCTGCGTGGTGATCGTGTTCAACAACGTCATCGCCCGATTCCGCCGCACCTCGTACAGCCTGATCGAAGCGTCGATGGATCTCGGCGCCGACGGCTGGCAAACCTTCCGCTATGTGATCCTGCCGAATCTCGGCTCGGCGCTGCTGGCCGGCGGCATGCTGGCGTTTGCGCTGTCGTTCGATGAAATCATCGTGACCACCTTTACCGCCGGCCACGAGCGCACGCTGCCGCTGTGGTTGCTGAACCAGCTCGGTCGCCCGCGCGACGTGCCGATCACCAACGTGGTGGCGCTGTCGGTGATGCTGTTGACCATGCTGCCGATCCTCGGCGCTTACTACCTGACCAAAGGTGGGGAAAGCGTCGCCGGCAGCGGCAAATAATTTCCTTACCCGACCTCTGACAAAAGGATAACCCTATGCAAAGCCAACTGTTGATTGACGGCCAACTGGTGAATGGCCTGGGCGCAACCCAGCCGGTGTATAACCCGGCGACCGGCGAAGTGATCGCGCAGGTGGCGGAGGCCAGCCCGGAGCAGGTCGATCGCGCGGTGCTGGCGGCGGACGCCGCGTTCGCCGCCTGGGGGCAAACCACGCCGAAGGAGCGCGCCGAGCATCTGCTCAAGCTGGCGGATCTGATCGACGAGCATGCCGAGACCTTCGCCAGGCTGGAGTCGCTCAACTGCGGCAAGCCTTATCACTGCGTGTTGAACGACGAGCTGCCGGCGGTGGCCGACGTATTTCGCTTCTTCGCCGGCGCCAGCCGCTGCCTGACCGGCATGGCGGCCGGCGAGTATCTGGCCGGGCACACCTCGATGATCCGCCGCGATCCGCTCGGCGTGGTGGCCTCGATCGCGCCGTGGAACTACCCGCTGATGATGGCGGCCTGGAAGCTGGCGCCGGCGCTGGCGGCGGGCAACTGCGTGGTGATCAAGCCGTCGGAGCAGACGCCGCTGACCACCTTCAAACTGGCCGAACTGGCCGCCGGGCTGTTCCCGCCGGGCGTGCTCAACGTGCTGTTCGGGCGCGGCGCCGGCGTGGGCGATCGGCTGACCGGGCATGACAAGGTGCGCATGGTGTCGCTGACCGGGTCTATCGCCACCGGCGAGCACATCATCGCCCACACCGCCGCCGGCATTAAGCGCACCCATATGGAGCTGGGCGGCAAGGCGCCGGTGCTGGTGTTTGACGACGCCGATCTGCAGCAGGTGGTGGACGGCATTCGCGGCTTCGGTTTCTACAACGCCGGGCAGGATTGCACCGCCGCCTGCCGCATCTACGCGCAGAAAAACATTTATCCCGAGCTGGTGAAGCGGCTGGGCGAGGCGGTGGCCAGCCTGAAGATCGGCGCGCCGGACGACGAGAGCACCGAGCTGGGGCCGTTGATTACCGCCCAGCATCTGGAGCGGGTGGCCGGTTTTGTCGAGCGCGCCAAAGCGTTGCCGCACGTACAGGTGGTGACCGGCGGCGAGAAGGTGAAAGGGCCGGGCTACTACTTCCAGCCGACGCTGTTGGCCGGCGCGCGCCAGGACGATGAGATCGTGCAGCGCGAAGTGTTTGGCCCGGTGGTGACGGTGACGCCGTTCGACGACGAAGAGCAGGTGCTGGCCTGGGCGAACGAATCCAACTACGGCCTGGCGTCGTCCGTGTGGACCCGCGACGTGGGCCGCGCGCATCGCTTAAGCGCCCGGCTGCAATATGGCTGCACTTGGGTGAACACCCACTTCATGCTGGTGAGCGAAATGCCGCACGGCGGCCAGAAACTTTCCGGTTACGGCAAGGATATGTCGATGTACGGGCTGGAGGATTACACGGCCATTCGTCATGTAATGTTCAAACATTGATTTTACAGTAATTATCCGCACAATAGCGCGGCCTTCGAGCCGGCTCCGGCCGGCTGATGATAATAAAAATTGAAAGGAAGCCTATATGGGTATCACCAGACGCGATTTTCTCAACGGGGTGGCGATCACCATCGCCGCCGGGTTGACGCCGCTGCAAATCTTGCGCGCGTCGCCGCAAACCGCCAATCAAACCCTGTACTACCCGCCGGCGCTGACCGGGCTGCGGGGTAACCATCCGGGCTCGTTCGAGCATGCGCATCAACTGGGGCGCGACGGCAAAACCTTTGATTTCGGCAGCGTACCCGCCGTTGAAGAGTTCGATCTGGTGGTGGTCGGTGCCGGCATCAGCGGGTTGGCGGCCGCCTGTTTCTGGCAGCAGCTGAAAGGCGAGCAGCAGCGCATTCTTTTGATCGACAACCATGACGACTTCGGCGGCCACGCCAAGCGCAACGAATTCAACACCGACGACGGCATGCTGCTCGGCTACGGCGGCAGTGAATCGCTGCAGTCGCCGCGCTCCAACTTCAGCCCGGTGGCGATGGGGCTGCTGCGCAAGCTCGGCGTCGATATCGACCAACTGGAGCAGGCGTTTGACACCACCTTCTACCCGGATCTGAACCTGAGCCGTGGGGTTTACTTCGATCGCAAGAACTTCGGCGTCGACAAGGTGGTGAGCGGCGATCCGGGCCGCACGGTGGCGGACGACATTCCGCGCGATCGCCTCAACGGCCGCTCTTATGAAGCGTTCATCGGCGATTTCCCACTGCCGGAAAGCGATCGCCAGGCGCTGATCGCGCTGCATACGGTGGAGAAAGATTATCTGCCGGAGATGACGCTGGAGCAGAAGGTCGAGTGGCTCGATACCCACAGCTACACCCAGTTCCTGCGTGAAAAAGTGGGCCTGAGCGAGCTGGCGATCCGGTATTTCCAGCAGACCACCAACGACTTCCAGGCGGTGGGCATCGACGGCACCTCGTGCAGCGATGCACGCATCTGCGATCTGCCGGGCCTCGGCGGCATGAATCTGCCGCCGCTGGACGAAGAGTCGCAGGCGGATCTCGACGATCCTTACGTGTTCCACTTCCCGGACGGCAACGCCACGCTGGCGCGCCTGATGGTGCGCAAGCTGATCCCGGCGGTGGCGCCGGCCGGCAAAGACATGAACGACGTGGTGCTGGCCAAATTCGACTACAGCCAGCTCGATCGGCCGGAGTCGCCGGTGAAGCTGCGTTTAAACAGCACCGGGCTGCACGCGGCCAACGTCGGCGACAAGGTGGAAGTCACCTATATGACCGGCGAGAAGATGACCAAGGTGCGCGCCGGACAGGTGGTGATGGCCGGCTACAACATGATGATCCCGTATCTGGTGCCGGAGATGTCGCACGAGCAGCAGGAGGCGCTGAAGCAGAACGTCAAGGCGCCGCTGGTGTACAGCAAGGTGGTGATCCGCAACTGGCAGCCGTTCATTAAGCTGGGCGTGCACGAAATTTATTCGCCGGCCGCGCCGTACAGCCGCGTGAAGCTGGACTATCCGGTGAGCATGGGCGGATACCAGCACCCGCGCGATCCGGATCGGCCAATCGGCCTGCATATGGTCTATGTGCCGACGCTGCCGGGCAGCGGCCTCAGCCCGCGCGAGCAGTCGCGCAAAGGGCGCGCGCTGCTGCTGGGCACGCCGTTCGAGGTGCACGAGCAGATGATCCGCGAACAGCTACAGGGCATGCTGGGCGAGGCCGGTTTCGACCATCAGCGCGACATTCAGGCGATCACCGTCAACCGCTGGTCGCACGGTTACTCCTACTTCCTCAACGGGCTGTTTGACGACGAAGACGAAGCCAAGAAAATCATCGAAACGGCGCGGCAGCCGATCGGCAAGATCGTTATCGCCAACTCCGATTCCGACTGGAGCCCGTACGCCAACTCGGCGATCGATCAGGCGTGGCGCGCGGTGAACGAACTGGCCTACGGCAAGGTTGCCGCCAAGGAGGGAGCATGAGTCTGCGTTCGCTGTACCTGTTGAGCCTGCTGGCGGCCGGCGGCTCGGCCCAGGCGATGTCGGCCGGGGAATACGTCGCCAAAGCCGGCGACTGCACCGCCTGCCACACCGCGCCGGGCGGCGCTGAACTGGCGGGCGGCATGAAGTTCCCGACGCCGCTTGGGGCTATCTACGCCACCAACATCACGCCGGACAAGCTGCACGGCATCGGCGCCTATTCGTTCGAGGAGTTCGATCGCGCCATGCGCCAGGGGGTAGCCAAAGACGGCCACCGGCTCTACCCGGCGATGCCGTACACCTCCTACGCCAAAATGAGCGCGGAAGACATGCGCGCGCTGTATGACTATCTGATGAAAGAGGTGCCGGCGCAGAACGTCGCCAACCGCGACAGCGATATCAGCTGGCCGCTGTCGATGCGCTGGCCGCTGGCGGTGTGGAACTCGCTGTTCCACGACGACCAGCCGTATCAGGCAGATCCGCAGCAAAGCGCCGAGTGGAACCGCGGCGCCTATCTGGTGCAGGGCGCGGGCCATTGCGGCAGTTGCCACACGCCGCGCGGCTGGGCGATGCAGGAGAAGGGCCTGGACGGTAAGGAGCCGGTATTCCTGAGCGGCGCCGAGCTGGACGGCTGGTACGCCTCCAATCTGCGCGGCCTGCCGCCGGAAGAGGTGACGGCGCTGCTGAAAACCGGCCGCAGCCGCCATGCGGCAGTCGCCGGGCCGATGAGCGAGGTGGTGACCCACAGCACGCAGTATCTCAGCGACGGCGATCTGAACGCCATCGCGGTGTACCTGCGCAGCCTGGCACCGGAAACCGCCGCCAAAGCCGCTGCGCCAGCCACGCAGGCGGATAACCCGGGCGGAAAGGCGACCTATGCGATGTACTGCTCGACCTGCCACGGCAATAAGGGGGAGGGCACTGACTTCGCCATTCCGGCGCTGGCAGGCAATGCCACGGTAACGGCGGACAATCCGCTGACCGCGCTGCGGGTGGTGCTGGAGGGGGCGCATACGCCGATCACGCAGCAGGCGATGGCGTTCGACATGCCGGCTTACGGCTGGGCGTTGAACGATCGGCAGGCGGCGGATCTGATGAGCTATCTGCGGGGAAGCTGGGGCAACCAGGCGGCGCCGGTGACGGTGCAGCAGGTCCAGGACGCGCGCCAACTGCAGGCGAAATGAAGAGGGAGCGCGGTCTGACGGCCGCGCTCCGCAAGCATTACAGCACCTTATGCGGGCCGAAGCATTCGTAGTGGATGCGTTCGGCCTCTACCCCCATCTCCAGCAGCTGTTTGCCCACGAACTGCATGAAGGCCACCGGGCCGCAGAAGTAATAGTGCATCTGCGGATCGGCCAGGCTGCCTTGCAGCGCGCTCAAATCCATCAATCCGCGGCTGTGGTAGTCGCGGCCTTCCACGTCATCGGCACCCGGCTCGCGGTACCACACATGGCGGCTCAGATTTGGCATACGGCCGGCAATATCCGCTACCTCATCGGCAAAGGCGTGTACGCTGCCGTTTTCCGCCGCGTGCAGCCAGTGGACCTGCGCCTGATGTTGGCTGTCGTGCAGGGTGTTGAGCATGCCGAGCATCGGGGTTTGGCCGACGCCGGCGGAGATCAGCGCCACCGGCGTGGTCGGCGCCACGTCGAGGAAGAAGTCGCCGTGCGGCGGGGCGATGTCGATCACGTCGCCTTCCTGCGCCTGCTGGTGCAGGTAGTTGGACACTTTCCCCTGATCTTCGCGCTTCACCGCGATGCGGTAGAACTCGCCGTTTGGCGAGGTGGTCAGCGAGTACTGGCGAATTTCCTGATGCTCCAGGCTGTCGTGCTTGATGTAGACCGCCAGGTATTGCCCCGGTTTGAAGTCCGCCACCCGGCCGCCGTCCACCGGCGCCAGCACGAAGCTGCAGATCACGTCGCTCTGCGGCTGTTTCTTCAGGATGCGGAATGCGCGCAGATCGCGCCAGCCGCCGTTGTCGGTTTCGCTCTGCTGATAAATCTGCTCTTCACGCTGGATAAATACGTTGGCCAGCACACCGTAGGCCTTGCCCCAGGCGTCCAGGACTTCCTGGCCCGGGCTGAACATTTCGTCCAGCGTCGCCAGCAGGTGACCGCCGACGATTTGGTACTGCTCCGGCTGGATATTGAAGCTGGTGTGCTTCTGCGCGATGCGCTCCACCGCCGGCAGCAGCGCCGCCAGGTTCTCGATGTTGGCGGCGTAGGCGCAGATGGCGTCGAACAGCGCTTGACGCTGATCGCCGTTGCGCTGGTTGCTCATGTTGAAAATATCTTTCAATTCCGGGTTATGCGCGAACATGCGATCGTAAAAGTGGGCGGTCAGCTTCGGCCCGGTCGCAGCCAGCAGGGGAATGGTGGATTTTACGGTGGCGATGGTTTGGCTATCCAGCATGGAAGCGCTCCTTAGGTTAGGATCTTGACGATAATTGTAATGATGTATTTTAAATACATCTTATTGGGTTCCGCGTCGCTTGTAAATACCCTTGTTTTCGTTGCGGTGTTCTTCGGGCGTCGATCGCGCTCACAGAACATGAAAAAAGCGCATTGTTCGCATGAGGAAATGTCCGTTGATAAACGGCGGCATTTAGCGGATCAAAGCCTTGCGCCACCTCATGCCAATCGTTTGCGTAAAAACCTCTGTCAAGACCTATCTTCGGTGGGGCGAAACGGTTTACACTGTGGCCCAGAACCCAAACGGGTAGTTATTTGGTGATTTTTTAGTTAGCTGATTTAAGTCAGGAGATGCCGGATGTTAAAGCGTGAAATGAACATTGCCGATTACGATGCGGAACTGTGGCGTGCCATGGAGCAGGAAGTGGTGCGTCAGGAAGAGCACATCGAGCTGATCGCGTCTGAGAACTACACCAGCCCGCGCGTGATGCAGGCTCAGGGTTCCCAGCTGACCAACAAATACGCTGAAGGCTATCCGGGCAAGCGTTACTACGGCGGCTGCGAATACGTGGATATCGTTGAGCAGCTGGCTATCGATCGTGCCAAAGAATTGTTCGGCGCCGATTACGCCAACGTGCAGCCGCACTCCGGCTCCCAGGCTAACTTCGCCGTGTACACCGCGCTGCTGCAGCCGGGCGACACCATTCTGGGCATGAACCTGGCGCACGGCGGCCACCTGACCCACGGTTCCCCGGTTAACCTGTCCGGCAAACTGTATAACGTGGTGCCTTACGGCATCGACGACAAAGGCCAAATCGACTATGACGATCTGGCCAAACAGGCGCAAACCCACAAGCCGAAAATGATCATCGGCGGCTTCTCCGCTTACTCCGGCGTGGTTGACTGGGCCAAAATGCGCGAAATCGCCGACAGCATCGGCGCGTACCTGTTCGTCGACATGGCGCACGTGGCCGGCCTGATCGCCGCCGGCGTGTACCCGAACCCGGTACCGCACGCGCACATCGTCACTACCACCACCCACAAAACCCTGGCGGGTCCGCGCGGCGGCCTGATCCTGGCGAAGGGCGGCGACGAAGAGCTGTACAAGAAGCTGAACTCCGCCGTGTTCCCTGGCGGCCAGGGCGGCCCGCTGATGCACGTGATCGCCGGCAAGGCGGTGGCGCTGAAAGAAGCGATGGAGCCTGAGTTCAAGGTTTACCAGCAGCAAGTGGCGGTCAACGCCAAGGCGATGGTGGACGTGTTCCTGCAGCGCGGCTACAAAGTGGTCTCCGGCGGCACCCATAACCACCTGTTCCTGCTGGATCTGGTCGATAAAAACCTGACCGGTAAAGAAGCGGACGCCGCCCTGGGCCGCGCCAACATCACCGTCAACAAAAACAGCGTGCCGAACGATCCGAAGAGCCCGTTCGTCACCTCCGGCGTGCGTATCGGCACCCCGGCCGTGACCCGTCGCGGCTTCAAAGAGGCTGACGTGCGCGAACTGGCCGGTTGGATCTGCGATGTGTTGGACAACATCAACGATGAAGCCACCATCGAACGCACCAAGAAGAAAGTACTGGATATCTGCGCCCGCCTGCCGGTTTACGCATAATCCCGCTTTTGCCTGATAAAACCCGCTGCGGCGGGTTTTTTTGTGGCCGCTCTCGGTAAACTGTGAGCTGTCTTGCACTCTAACGCATTGAAGTGGAATGAAGATTGCGGGGCGGTGTGAGCTCTGTCAAAGTATTGCCCTCACTCCGGAGGGATCATGGTTCTGCAATCCACGCGTTGGCTCGCGCTCAGCTATTTCACCTACTTCTTTTCCTATGGCATCTTCTTACCGTTCTGGGGCGTGTGGCTGAAAGGCGAAGGCATCGCGCCGGAAACCATCGGCATATTGCTCGGCGCCGGTTTGGTGGCCCGCTTCCTCGGCAGTTTACTGATTGCACCCCGCGTTAAAGATCCCTCTCATTTAGTCTCCGCCCTGCGCCTGCTGGCGCTGCTGACACTGGCTTTCGCGGTTGGCTTCTGTTTCGGCAACGGCTGGGGCTGGCTGATGCTGGTGATAGCGGGGTTCAACCTGTTCTTCTCGCCGCTGGTGCCGCTGACCGACGCGCTGGCCGCCACCTGGCAAAAGCAGATCCGTATGGACTACGGCCGGGTAAGGCTGTGGGGCTCGCTGGCGTTCGTCATCGGCTCGGCGCTGACCGGGCAGCTGGTGGCGGTGTGGGGCCATAACGCCATTCTCTACAGCCTGATCTTCAGCGTGCTGGCGATGCTGCTGGGCATGTTGCTGAAGCCGAGCGTCATGCCGCAGGGCGAAGCGCGTACGCACAGCGATACCGAACGTTCGCTGTGGGCACTGCTGAAAGAGGGGCCGGTCTGGCGCTTCCTGTTGTGCGTCACGCTGCTGCAGGGGGCGCACGCCGGCTACTACAGCTTCGGCTCCATTTACTGGCAGGAGGCGGGCTATTCGGCCTCGACCATCGGCTATCTGTGGTCGCTGGGCGTGGTGGCGGAGGTGATTATTTTCGCCAGCAGCAACGTGCTGTTCCGCCGCTGGAATGCGCGCAACCTGCTGTTGCTCTCCGCCTGCTGCGGCGTGTTGCGCTGGAGCCTGATGGCCTATAGCACCGAGCTGGGCTGGCTGCTGCTGATCCAGATCCTGCACTGCGGCACTTTCACCGTCTGCCATCTGGCGGCGATGCGCTTTATCGCCGCGCGCCAGGGGCAAGAGGTGATCCGGCTGCAGGCGGTGTATTCGGCGCTGGCGATGGGCGGCGGTATCGCCGTCATGACGGTCATTGCCGGGTTCCTGTTCGAACATTGGCAGGGTGGGGTATTCTGGGTGATGGCGGCGGTCGCGGTGCCGGCCTTGTTCATCCGGCCGCCGGCGGTCAGCGTCAGCCGCTGATTAAGGCGCTTCCAGCAGCGCGCGGATGGCCTGGCGCTGCCGGGTTTCCAGCGGCAATTCGGTATAGATCAACGGCGGGTGCGGATCGCTGTGCACCGCCGCATAAGGGGTGATCACCAGCATGACGCCCTGCGGCGCTTCGCCGCGCAGATAGTCGCTCAACGGCAGATACTTGATGTTCAGCGGCAGCAGCGTGAGCTCGCGGATCTGGTATTCCACTTCCTCTTCCAACTGCGGGTTATCCAGCGTCAGCAGCAGCACCTGTTTTTCCTGCAGCGCGTTGTCCTGCATCAGCCAGGCGCCGAAGCTGATGGCCACCAGGCCCGCCTCCTCGTTGGAAAAATGCACGCCGTATTCCTGTTCCAGCGGTATCAGCGCTTCCTGCGTGGTGCGCATTAGCCGCGGGTATTTGCGCACCACTTCTTCCAGCAGCATATTGTCGATGCCGATGGCGAAACGGCAGCGCTCCAGCGCCGGCGCCAGGTGGGCGAACAGCTGGCTGACCAGCTCCGTCTTGCTGCTGAAGGCCATGCCGGAAAGCTGCTGGAAACGCTCGACCATGCTGTCGATCGCCGCCATCAATCTCTGCTCTTGCGCCGAGTCATTGCTGTGGTAGCTGTGATTTTTCAACATGGTGAAGGTCAGCGCCAAAAAATCGCGCTCGTCTGCCTGCGGCTGCTGGTTAAACAGTCGGTTGCAGGCCTGATGCAGCCAAGCGGCGGCCTGCTGCTCCGGCTTTTGCCGCAGCCAGTCGCGTTGAACGGCGTCGAAATGCGGATGGCGCTGCAGGCGATTTTGCCAGGCGCAGTAGAGCAGGTAATGCTCCAGGAATTGGCGGTCGCGCGCGTCAAAGTGGCGGCTGAGCAGTGGCTCGCAGGCGTCGATCGCTTGAGCCAGCGCAGACGCTGGGGCGGCATCTGCCGCCAGCGCTTGCCGCAGGCGCGGGGCGAAATCGTCTTCGACAAACTGCGGGCTGCAGCGCAGGGCCCGCCGCAGCCAATGGATCAGACACAGGCGCTGGTTGAGCGCGCTGCCCCGCAGGTGGTAGCCATGGTCGGGATCGACGGCGATCTCCAGGTGATGGAAACGCTGGATTTCACTGGCCACCTCGGCTATATCTTGCCGGGTTATCGGGGGGGCGACGCCGTTGATTCGGCTTAGGGTCTCCAGCTGTAACTCGGGCTCCGGCGTGTACAGCATCAGCAGCAGATGGCAGCGCCGTTGTTGTCCGGAGAGCGCGGGCACGGGAGTGGTGTCCAGGCTCATTATCACCTTCCGGCATAAAAGGTTGCGATTATGCCTAAGCATAGCAAAAGGCTTTGTGACGGCAGGGTTACCGCGCAGCTTTTACTTCGGCTTACAACTTTCGTCACAAATATCGCCGGGAGAGGCGGGCCGTTCGGCAGTTATTTGTGTTACGTTATAACAAATACAGGTAAGGCAGGATAATGATGAAGTTACGTCGTCTTTTGGCTGCTTTCGGCGCCGTGTTCAGCGCCGGTGCGATCGCGCATCCGCACAGCTTTATCGACATGAACACCACCTTCGTCGCCAAAGACCAGCGGCTGGTCGGCCTGAAAATGGTGTGGGTGATGGATGAAATCACCTCGGCGGATCTGCTTTACGATGCGAAAAACGCCAAGAGCGATTCGGAAGTGTGGAAAAAGCTGGCGGCGGAAGTGATGGCCAACGTGCTGGGGCAGCACTATTTCACCGATCTTTACCGCGACGGCAAACCGGTGAAATACCTGAACTTGCCCAGCGAATATCACCTGTCGCGCCAGGGCAATCAGGCGGTGCTGGAGTTCGTGCTGCCGTTGGCCGAACCGCAGCCGCTGGCGGGCAAGCCGTTCGAACTTTCTACTTACGATCCGACTTATTTCGTGGATATGACCTATAAAGACCAAAATGCACTGCATCTGCCGCCGGAGATGGCGCCGCTGTGCAGCTACAAGCTGATGACGCCGCAGCCGAATGCGTCGCTGCAGGCCTATGCGCTGTCGCTCGACAAGAACGACTCGCCCGGCGAAGACCTGGCGCTGGGGCAACAGTTCGCCCAGCGGGTGACGCTGCAATGTCGTTAAATCTCTCGCAACCGACGACGAGCCGGCGTCACTGGGCCTTCGGCCTGTGGCCGCTGCTGCCGTTCACACTGGTGCTGGCTGCCGCCGCGCTGCTGGCGTGGCACTATTGGCCGCAGCTGCTGATGCAGAGCGTGGTGTGGCAAAAAGCGCTGCACCAGCAGATGTCGGGGCTGTTGCAGCAGGTGAAGGCCGCGCCGCAGCAGGCCGGGCTGGCGCTGATGCTGTTCAGCCTCGGCTATGGCGTCTTGCATGCGCTCGGCCCCGGCCACGGCAAAGTGGTGATCGCCACCTACCTGGCCACCCATCCGGCGCGGCTGAAAAGCAGCCTGAAGCTGACCTTCGCGGCTTCGCTGGTGCAGGGCGGGGTGGCGATCGCGCTGGTCACGCTGATGCTGGTGGTGTTACAGCTCTCTTCGCGCCAGCTGCACCAAAGCAGTTTCTGGCTGGAGAAGGGCAGCTTTATTCTGGTGATGCTGCTTGGCGTGCTGCTGAGTTGGCGCGCGCTGAAACGCCTGTTTGCGGCGATCAAGGCGATGCGCCCGGCGCCGGCGCTGCGCATCAACAGCCTGACGCCATTGGCGGCGGATCATGTGCACAGCGCCAATTGCGGCTGCGGCCACCGGCATCTGCCGAGCGACAGCGAGCTGCAGGCGGGAAGCGACTGGCGCACTCAGGCCGCCATCGTGCTGGCGATGGGCATGCGTCCCTGTTCGGGGGCGATTTTAGTGCTGCTGTTCTCCAAGGTGATCGGCGTGTTCGGCTGGGGAGTGATCTCCGCGCTGGCGATGGCGTTCGGCACCTCGTTGACCATCTCCATGCTGGCGCTGCTGGTGCATTACAGCCGCCGGCTGGCGGTGCGCCTCAGCCGTTCGCGCGCGCCCGCCGCCTGGAGCGCGGTGGCCTGGGGCTCGCTGGCGCTGGCCGGCGGTCTGATCCTGTTGGCCGCCGGGCTGTTGCTGTACGTCAGCGCGCAGCCGGAATTCGGCGGCGGCATCCGCCCCTTCTCCCGCTAACGGGCATAAAAAAAGCGCTGCATCGGCAGCGCTTTTTTTCGATTCGCTTCTGGCGATTAACGCTTCAGCGCTTCGCTCAGTTCTTCACGCATGGTGGCCAGCATGGCTTTCACCACGCGTGGGTTACCTGCGACCAGGTTACCTGAGCTGAAGTGGTTGTGGCCGCCGACGAAGTCGGTCACCAGGCCGCCGGCTTCACGCACCAGCAGCTCGCCCGCGGCGAAGTCCCACGGCTTCAGGCCGATCTCGAAGAAACCGTCTACGCGGCCGGCGGCCACATAGGCCAGATCCAGCGCGGCGGAACCGGTGCGACGGAAGTCTGCGCACTGGGTGAACAGCTTGCCGACGATGTTGATGTAAGGCGTTGCGTGCTGTTTGACTTTGAACGGGAAGCCGGTCGCCAGGATGGTGCCATCCAGATCTTTGGCGTTGGTACCGCGCAGGCGGTAGCCGTTGAGCTGTGCGCCCTGACCGCGAGTGGCGGTGAACAGTTCGTTGCGCATCGGATCGTAAACCACGGCCACTTCAGTACGGCCTTTGATGCGTACGGCGATGGAAACGGAGAAATGAGGGAAACGTTTGATGAAGTTTGCAGTGCCATCCAGTGGATCGATCACCCATTGCACATCGCGATCTTCGCCGATCAGCTCACCGCGTTCTTCGCTCACGATACTGTGTTGCGGATAAGACTTGCGGATGACGTCGATGATCAGATGCTCTGCATCGCGATCGACGTTGGTGACGAAGTCATTGGTCCCTTTCTGGCTCGCTTCTACAGCGTCCGGGGTTTCGTAGTTTTTGGCAATCAGGTTACCGGCCTTGCGCGCAGCGCGCACGGCGATAGTCAGCATCGGATGCATGGGTATCTTCCAACTAGGATGTTAAAGAACAGGAAACGGCGCGAAGTATAGCAGCTGTTCGGCAAATTGCCTACGGCTGTGTTAAGATGCTGCGATTTTCCGCCACGCTCAGAGTTTGTATGCTGCACAATATCCGCATTGTTCTGGTAGAGACTTCACATACCGGCAACATGGGCTCGACCGCCAGAGCCATGAAAACCATGGGGTTAACCAACCTTTATCTGGTTAATCCGCTGATCAAACCCGATTCTCAGGCCATCGCCCTGGCCGCCGGCGCCAGCGACGTGATCGGCAACGCCACCATCGTCGATACCCTCGATGACGCCATCGCCGGTTGTAGCTTGGTGGTGGGCACTAGCGCACGTTCTCGCACCTTGCCGTGGCCGATGCTGGAGCCGCGTGAATGCGGCGTGCGCGCGGTACACGAAGGCGAGCACGCGCCGGTGGCGCTGGTGTTCGGCCGCGAACGCGTCGGGCTGACCAACGATGAATTGCAGAAGTGCCACTACCATGTCGCCATTCCGGCCAACCCGGACTACAGCTCGCTGAACCTGGCGATGGCGGTGCAGATCCTGGCGTATGAAGTGCGCGTGGCTTACCTCGATCGCCAACAGGCGGGCGCGCCGCAGCTGGAAGAGACGCCGTATCCGCTGGTGGATGACCTCGAGCGTTTTTATCAGCATCTGGAGCAGACGCTGCAGCGCACCGGCTTTATTCGCCCGTCCCATCCGGGCCAGGTGATGAGCCGCCTGCGCCGGCTGTTCACCCGCGCGCGCCCGGAAGGGCAGGAGCTGAATATCCTGCGCGGCATGCTGACGTCGATCGAGAAACAGGATAAACATCAAGGTAATTAATTGATGTGGCATAACGGTTGGCGACAATAGTATTAGTTATCCAAAGGTTATAACATGTATTTTATATACCTTTGTTCTTGCTAAGTTCAAAACGTGCTAATACTTGAGTTAATTACTAGGTTAAATAGTTGACTGTTTTACTCAGGAATGTCAGACTTTCGGCCATATTTGACCAACAGGTAACCATTGAGCTATGAGACTGACATCCAAAGGCCGTTATGCCGTAACCGCTATGCTTGACGTAGCGCTGCATTCCCAGGAAGGGCCGGTGCCACTGGCGGACATTTCCGAACGCCAGGGTATTTCGCTCTCTTATCTGGAACAATTATTCTCCCGTCTGCGCAAGAATGGCCTGGTGGCCAGCGTGCGCGGTCCGGGCGGTGGTTATCTGCTGGGTAAAGACGCGGGTGAGATCGCCGTTGGCGCTGTCATCACTGCCGTCGATGAATCGGTAGATGCAACCCGTTGCCAGGGCAAAGAAGGCTGTCAGGGCGGCGATCGCTGCTTGACCCACGCCCTGTGGCGCGATCTGAGCGAGCGCATCAGCGGGTTCCTGAACAACATTACGCTGGCAGAACTGGTCAATAACCAGGAAGTGCTGGTGGTGGCGGATCGTCAAAACAACGATACGCGCCGCACGGCCAACGGTCGTCCGCAAGAAACTATCAACGTTAATCTGCGCGCATAAGCAGCTGGCGAAATTATTTTAGTTTTTGGAAGTGATGTACGGAGCACAAGAGCAATGAAATTACCGATTTATCTGGATTACTCAGCAACGACGCCGGTTGACCCGCGCGTTGCTGAGAAGATGATGCAGTTTTTGACCCTGGACGGCACTTTCGGCAACCCGGCTTCCCGTTCCCACCGTTTCGGTTGGCAGGCGGAAGAGGCGGTAGACATCGCCCGTAACCAAATCGCCGAACTGGTGGGCGCCGACCCACGCGAAATCGTCTTCACCTCCGGGGCGACCGAATCCGACAACCTGGCGATTAAAGGCGCTGCCAATTTCTACCAGAAAAAAGGCAAGCACATCATCACCAGCAAAACCGAACACAAAGCCGTGCTGGACACCTGCCGTCAACTGGAGCGCGAAGGGTTTGAAGTCACCTACCTGGCGCCACAGAGCAACGGCATCATCAGCCTGCAGGATCTCGAAGCGGCGCTGCGCGATGACACCATCCTGGTCTCCATCATGCACGTCAACAACGAAATCGGCGTGGTGCAGGACATCGAAGCGATCGGTGAAATGTGCCGTGCGCGCGGTATCATCTACCACGTTGACGCCACCCAGAGCGTGGGCAAACTGCCTATCGATCTGAGCAAGCTGAAAGTCGACCTGATGTCGTTCTCCGGCCACAAAATCTATGGTCCGAAAGGCATCGGCGCTCTGTACGTGCGTCGTAAGCCGCGCATCCGCATCGAAGCGCAGGTACACGGCGGCGGTCACGAGCGCGGCATGCGTTCCGGTACCCTGCCTGTCCACCAGATCGTCGGCATGGGCGAAGCTTATCGCATCGCCAAAGAAGAGATGACCGAAGAGATGTCGCGTCTGCGCACCCTGCGCGATCGTCTGTGGAACGGCGTGAAAGATATGGAAGAAGTGTATCTGAACGGCGATCTGGAGCACGGCGCACCGAACATCCTGAACGTCAGCTTCAACTACGTTGAAGGCGAGTCGCTGATCATGGCGCTGAAAGACCTGGCCGTTTCTTCCGGTTCAGCCTGTACCTCCGCCAGCCTCGAGCCGTCCTACGTGCTGCGCGCGCTGGGCATGAGTGATGAATTGGCGCACAGCTCGATCCGTTTCTCCCTGGGGCGTTTCACCACGGAAGAAGAGATCGACTACACCATTCAACTGGTGCGTAAATCCATCGGCCGTCTGCGCGATCTGTCCCCACTGTGGGAGATGTTCAAGCAGGGCGTGGACATCAACAGCATCGAATGGGCGCATCATTAATTCTCAGGTTTCAGGAGCAAGGTCATGGCTTACAGCGAAAAAGTAATCGATCATTATGAAAACCCGCGTAACGTGGGTTCTTTCGACAACGAAGATCCTACCGTCGGCAGCGGCATGGTAGGGGCACCGGCTTGTGGCGACGTGATGAAGCTGCAAATCAAGGTTAACGATGAAGGCATCATCGAAGACGCGCGCTTTAAAACTTACGGCTGCGGTTCCGCCATCGCCTCCAGCTCGCTGGTGACCGAATGGATGAAAGGCAAGTCGCTCGATCAGGCTGAAGCGATCAAAAACACCCAGATCGCCGAAGAGCTGGAATTGCCGCCGGTCAAAATTCACTGCTCGATCCTGGCTGAAGACGCCATCAAAGCAGCGATTGCCGACTATAAGAGCAAGCATAGCGCCAAGTAATTTGTCTGAATCGGCCCGGCCGCGCCGGGCTTTGATGTGAAGTGTGAGGTTGTGATGTCTATTACCATGAGCGACAGCGCTGCGCAGCGTGTTCAGGCGTTTTTGACGAACCGCGGCAAGGGTCTCGGCCTGCGTCTGGGAGTGCGAACTTCCGGCTGCTCCGGGATGGCCTATGTGCTGGAATTTGTTGACGAAGCCAACGATGACGACATCGTGTTTGAAGACAAAGGCATCAAGGTGATCATCGACGGCAAGAGCCTGGTCTACCTTGACGGCACCGAGCTTGATTTCGTTAAGGAAGGCCTGAACGAAGGCTTCAAGTTCAACAACCCGAACGTCTCAAGCGAGTGCGGCTGCGGCGAGAGTTTCAACGTCTGACAGTCCATCGTGCTCCCCCGTTTCGGCGGGGGAACTTCATCCGCTAACGCCCAGAGCACGCTATGGATTACTTTACTTTATTCGGGCTGCCCGTTCGCTACACCGTGGACGGCAGCCTGCTTGCGTCCCGCTTCCAGGATCTGCAGCGCCAATTCCACCCCGATCGTTTCGCCAACCAGCCGGAGCGCGAACGCCTGATGGCGTTGCAGCAGGCGGCGACCATCAACGAAGCCTACCAGTCGCTGAAGCACCCGTTAAAACGCGCGGAGTATATGCTATCTTTGCACGGCTTCGATCTGGGCAACGAACAGCATACGATGCGCGACACCGCCTTTCTGATGGAACAGCTGGAGCTGCGTGAAGAGCTCGACGCCATTGAGCGCAAGCCGGAGGCGGAAAGCCTGCTGGCCGATTTCGGCGCGCGGCTGGCCACCTCCATCAAGCAGCGCAGCGCGCTGATGCTGCAGCAGTTGGACAGTGAACAGTGGGCGGATGCCGCCGACACCGTGCGCAAGCTGCGCTTTTTGGACAAACTCCAGCAACAGGTTGAACAACTCGAAGAAAAACTGCTGGGTTTTGAGTAACACCTTCTGATTCTGATTGTGGAAGCTTCAACATGGCCTTATTACAAATTAGTGAGCCTGGCCTCAGCGCCGCGCCGCACCAGCGACGCCTGGCCGCCGGCATCGACTTAGGCACCACCAACTCGCTGGTCGCCACGGTGCGCAGCGGGCAAGCGGAAACGCTGGCCGACGATCAGGGACGCCATTTGCTGCCTTCGGTGGTGCATTATCAGGCGGACGCGCAGCGCGTCGGCTGGGATGCGCGCCAACAGGCGGCGCAGGATCCGGCCAATACCGTCAGCTCCATCAAACGCATGATGGGTCGTTCGTTGGCGGACGTGCAGCAACGTTACCCGAACCTGCCGTATCAATTTCAGGCCAGCGACAACGGCCTGCCGCTGATCGTCACCGCCGCCGGCCCGGTTAACCCGGTTGGCGTCTCCGCCGATATCCTGCGGGCTCTGTCCGCGCGCGCGCAAGCGGCGCTGGAAGGCGAGCTGGATGGCGTGGTGATTACCGTTCCCGCTTACTTCGACGACGCGCAGCGCCAGGGCACCAAAGACGCGGCGCGTCTGGCCGGCCTGCACGTCCTGCGCCTGCTGAATGAACCGACCGCGGCGGCGATCGCCTACGGGCTGGATTCCGGCCAGGAAGGGGTGATCGCGGTTTACGATCTGGGCGGTGGCACCTTTGATATCTCCATTCTGCGCCTCAGCCGCGGCGTGTTCGAAGTGCTGGCCACCGGCGGCGATTCCGCGCTGGGCGGCGACGATTTCGATCACCTGCTGGCCGACTGGCTGCGCGAGCAGGCCGGCGTGGCCGATCGCAGCGATCACGGTGTGCAGCGCCAACTGCTGGACGCCGCCATCGCCGCCAAAATCGCGTTGAGCGATGCCGACAGCGTGTGCGTTGAGGTAGCCGGCTGGCAGGGCGAGGTGACCCGCGCCCAGTTCGAAGCGCTGATCGCTCCGCTGGTGAAACGTACGCTGATGGCCTGCCGCCGTGCGCTGAAAGATGCCGGCGTCGCCGCCGACGAGGTGCTGGAAGCGGTGATGGTCGGCGGTTCCACCCGCGTGCCGCTGGTGCGTGAGCAGGTGGGGGCCTTCTTCGGCCGCACGCCGCTGACGTCGATCGATCCGGATAAAGTGGTCGCCATCGGCGCCGCGATCCAGGCCGACATCCTGGTGGGCAACAAGCCGGACAGCGACATGCTGCTGCTGGACGTGATCCCGCTGTCGCTGGGCCTGGAAACCATGGGCGGTCTGGTGGAGAAAGTGATCCCGCGCAACACCACCATTCCGGTGGCGCGCGCGCAGGAGTTCACCACCTTTAAAGATGGCCAGAGCGCGATGATGATCCACGTGCTGCAGGGCGAGCGCGAGCTGGTGCAGGATTGCCGTTCGCTGGCGCGCTTCACGCTGCGCGGCCTGCCGCCATTGCCTGCCGGGGGCGCGCACATTCGCGTCACCTTCCAGGTGGATGCCGATGGTCTGCTGAGCGTCACCGCGATGGAGAAATCCACCGGCGTTGAAGCCTCGATCCAGGTCAAGCCGTCATACGGCCTGTCGGACAGCGAAATCGCCGGCATGATCAAGGATTCGATGGCCAACGCGCAAAGCGACGTGGGCGCGCGCAAGCTGGCGGAGCAACGCGTGGAAGCCGCGCGGGTGCTGGAAAGCCTGCAGGGTGCGCTGGCCACCGACGCCGCGCTGCTGAGCGAGACGGAAAGCCAGGCGATCGCCGCCGCGACCCAGGCGTTGCAGCAGGCGGCGCAGGGTGAAGATCCCGCCGCTATCGAAGACGCCATCAAAACATTAGATGCACAAACGCAAGATTTTGCCGCGCGCCGCATGGACGCTTCCATTCGCCGCGCGCTGGCTGGCCATTCTGTGGATGAGGTTTAACCATGCCTAAAATTGTTTTCCTGCCCCATCAAGACCTTTGCCCGGAAGGGGCGGTTCTGGAAGCCGAAAAAGGGGAGTCGATCCTCAACGTTGCGCTGCGCAACGGCATTGAAATCGAGCACGCCTGCGAGAAATCCTGCGCCTGCACCACCTGCCACTGCATCGTGCGTGAAGGCTTCGATTCGCTGGAAGAGAGCAGCGAGCTGGAAGACGACATGCTGGACAAAGCCTGGGGGCTGGAGCCGGAAAGCCGTCTGAGCTGCCAGGCGCTGGTCGCCGACGAAGATCTGGTGGTCGAAATGCCGCGCTACACCGTCAACCACGCGCGTGAGCATTAATTGTTAGCCGCAGCGTCAACCCGGAGATCATAATGGGACTGAAGTGGACCGACAGCCGTGAAATCGGCGAAGCCCTGTACGACCAATACCCGGACACCGATCCGAAAACCGTGCGTTTTACCGACATGCATCAGTGGATCTGCGATCTCGAAGAGTTCGACGACGATCCGCAGGCTTCCAACGAAAAAATACTGGAAGCGATCCTGCTGGTCTGGTTAGATGAAGCGGAGTAAATAGCGTAACGGGCTGCCATGGGCGGCCCGTTTATTTTGTATCCGACAAGATTAATAAAAGAATAATCCGGAGTAAGAAGGCTATGACAACAGAATTCATGCAGGTCACGCTGTCGCAACAACCTGCCGACGCCCGCTGGGGCGAGAAAGCGCTGCTGAGCACCAACGGCGAAGGGATGACCATCCACCTGACCGGGGCCGACAAGCTGGGCGCGATCCAGCGCGCGGGCCGCAAAATTGATGGCCAGGGCATCAAAAACGTCAAGCTGGCCGGCGACGGTTGGGATTTGGAAAACAGCTGGGCGTTCTGGCAAGGCTATCGCGGGCCGAAAGGGCAGCGCAACGTCGAATGGGCTGAACTGCCGGAAGCCGCGCGTCAGGAGCTGGATAAGCGCCTGAAGATCGTCGACTGGGTGCGTGACACCATCAACATGCCGGCGGAAGAGCTGGGGCCGGAGCAACTGGCGACTCGCGCTGTCGATTTGATGTGCGACGTCGGCTGCGATGCCGTCAGCTACCGTATCACCAAGGGCGAAGATCTGCGCGAGCAGAACTATGCTGGCATCCACACCGTCGGCCGCGGTTCCGAACGCCCGCCGGTGCTGCTGGCGCTGGACTTCAACCCGACCGGTAACCCGGACGCGCCGGTGTTCGCTTGCCTGGTCGGCAAGGGCATCACCTTCGATACCGGCGGTTATAGCCTGAAACAGAGCGCCTTTATGGATTCGATGAAGGCTGACATGGGCGGTGCGGCCACCATCACCGGCGCCCTGGCGCTGGCGGCGGCGCGCGGCCTGAAGCAGCGCGTGAAGCTGTACCTGTGCTGCGCCGACAACATGGTCAGCGGCAACGCCTTCAAACTGGGTGACATCATTCGCTACCGCAACGGCAAAACCGTTGAGGTGATGAATACCGATGCGGAAGGGCGCCTGGTGCTGGCCGACGGCCTGATCGACGCTTCTGAGCAGGATCCGCAGCTGATTATCGACTGCGCCACCCTGACCGGCGCGGCCAAAACCGCGGTGGGCAACGACTACCACGCCCTGTTCAGCTTCGACGATGCGCTGGCGCAGGAACTGTTGAGCAGCGCCGCCGCCGAGCAAGAGCCGTTCTGGCGTTTGCCGCTGGCCGAGTTCCACCGTAGCCAGCTGCCGTCCAACTTCGCCGAGCTGAACAACGTAGCCGGCCCGGCCTACACCGCCGGCGCCAGCACCGCGGCGGCCTTCCTGTCGCACTTCGTCAAGAATTACCAACAGGGCTGGCTGCACATCGACTGCTCCGCCACTTACCGCAAAGGCGCGGTGGATCAGTGGTCGGCCGGCGCGACCGGTTTGGGCGTGCGTACCTTGGCCAACCTGCTGCTGAGCAAAGCCAAATAATTGAACGCCCGCCGCGTCGGGCGCTAGAATGCGCATTATCTTCGGGGCCCAGCATGCTGGGCCTCGCTATTTGATCCTGGAGTTTGCCATGAGTGCCCATCATCACGATGCCGCCCCGAGCGAGAACGAACTTGAACGCCTGCTGAAGCTGGCGGTGACGGAGCCGGCCCACCGCCCGGCGTTCTTCCGTGAACTGCTCGAGGCCACGGTGCTGATCCTCGGCGACAGCGAACAGGTGCAGCAGGACGGCGACATCACGCTGAACGCGGATACGCCGGTCAATATCCAGCATTGGGAAAAGCAGGACGGCGGCAGCATCATTCCGTTCTTCACTTCGCTGGAAGCACTGCAGAAGGCCGTTGAGGACGAACAGCCGTTCATCGCCATGCCGGCGCGGGTGTTGTTCGAAATCACCCAGGGCGCGGATCTGTTCCTCAACCCGAAGGCGGAGTACGGCAAAGAGTTCTATCCGGAAGAGGTGGCGATGCTGTTGGCGACCGGCGGCGTCGTCAAACCGGTGGAGCATTACGTCGATAAAGAGACCCAAATCCTGCTGGGGCAGCCCGAGGAATATCCGTCGGCGATGGTGGATGCGTTGACCACGCTGTTCAGCCAGCGCAAACCGGTGCGCCGCGCGTTTCTGGCGCTGATGCATGACCAGGCGGCGGACGAGAAGCCGAATCTGCTGGTCGGACTGGAAGTGGACGCCGAGCCGGCGGAGATCGAGGCGCTGATCAACGAGGCCGGCAGCGTCGCCAGCGAAACGGCGCCGAACGACGAACCAGTGGATTTCTGCCTGGTGTCGGAGAACGAGCGCGGCATCAGCCACTATCTGATCTCCCATACGCAGCCGTTTTATCAGCGCCGCTGGGGCAGTTGGCTACGCAATTTGATCCCGTCTACCGACAAGACCCAGTAGCGCCGCCGCGTGGTCGAAAATGCCCCATGAAGATCATATTTTTTTAATGAAATGTTGATTTTCCCGTAGGCAAGCGTTAACGGCGCACATATAATCTGCGCCACTTGAGAAGGCCGGCAACATTGCAGACCGGCCTGTTTTGGAAGTCATACAGAGGCCATCATGACCGTAGAACGTACCTTTTCCATCGTTAAACCAAACGCTGTAGCCAACAACGACATCGGCGCTATCTACGCGCGTTTCGAGCGCGCCGGTTTCAAAATCATCGCCGCTAAAATGCTGCGTCTGACTCGCGAACAAGCTGAAGGCTTCTACGCTGAGCACAAAGGCCGTCCATTCTTCGACGGTCTGGTCGAATTCATGACCTCTGGCCCAATCATGGTGCAGGTTCTGGAATCTGAAAACGCCGTGCAGCGCAACCGCGACATCATGGGCGCAACCAACCCGGACAACGCACTGGCCGGCACCCTGCGCGCCGACTACGCGGACAGCTTCACCGCTAACGCCGTTCACGGTTCCGACTCCGTTGAATCCGCACAGCGCGAAATCGCTTACTTCTTCAACGAAAGCGAAATCTGCGCACGTTAATCGCGCGTTTCTGAGCTGATAGCCAGGCATTCACCGGCTGAAACAATAAAAATGCCCTGAATGCCTTTCAGCCGTAGCCACCCGCTACTAAAATTTGTACAATGCCGCGCCCCTGATAAGACGACTTGTCAGGGGCGTGTTTTTAGTGCCGCCACCCGAATCATGCGGGCTGAAATGCACAACTTACTGTCCATTCTTTAGCGCCATAACGTGTAATAACGAGGCCAGAGATCATTATGTTAGAACCCATCACGTCCGAGCACACCGTGTCTGAAAATAATTCGCTGACTACCCCCTCCGTTAACGTGGAGCAACCGGCTGCGGCCAAAATCAACCTGCTGGATCTGAACCGCCAGCAAATGCGCGAGTTCTTCGCCGAAATGGGCGAGAAGCCGTTCCGCGCCGATCAGGTGATGAAGTGGATTTACCACTACTGCTGCGACGATTTCGAGCAGATGACCGACATCAACAAAGTCCTGCGCGGCAAGCTGCAGCGCGTGGCGGAAATCCGCGCGCCGGAAGTGGCGGAAGAACAGCGTTCGGCCGACGGCACCATCAAGTGGGCGATTAAAGTCGGCGATCAGCAGGTCGAAACCGTGTACATCCCGGAAGCCGACCGCGCGACGCTGTGCGTCTCCTCGCAGGTAGGCTGCGCGCTGGAGTGCAAATTCTGTTCGACGGCGCAGCAGGGCTTCAACCGCAACCTGCGCGTGTCGGAAATCATTGGCCAGGTGTGGCGCGCGGCGAAAATCATCGGTGCGCTGAAGGTGACCGGCCAACGCCCGATCACCAACGTGGTGATGATGGGCATGGGCGAGCCGCTGCTCAACCTGAACAACGTGGTGCCGGCGATGGAAATCATGCTGGACGACTTCGGCTTTGGCCTGTCCAAACGCCGTGTGACCCTGTCTACCTCCGGCGTGGTGCCGGCGCTGGACAAGCTGGGCGACATGATCGACGTGGCGCTGGCTATTTCGCTGCACGCGCCGAACGACACCATCCGCGATGAGATCGTGCCGATCAACCGCAAATACAACATCGAGACCTTCCTGTCCGCGGTGCGTCGCTATCTGGAGAAATCCAACGCCAACCAGGGCCGCGTGACCGTCGAGTACGTGATGTTGGATCATATCAACGACAGCACCGACGATGCGCATCAGCTGGCGGAAGTGCTGAAAGACACGCCGTGCAAGATTAACCTGATCCCATGGAACCCGTTCCCGGGCGCCCCCTACGGCCGCAGCTCCAACAGCCGGGTGGATCGTTTCTCCAAGGTGTTGATGGAATACGGCTTTACGACTATTGTTCGTAAAACCCGTGGTGACGATATCGACGCCGCCTGCGGGCAACTGGCGGGTGAAGTGATCGACCGTACCAAGCGTACCCTGAAGAAGAAAATGGCCGGGGAACCTATCAACGTACGGGCGGTCTGAATCCTATAGCACCATTTTTTGTTATCTAACAGCCTGTTATGCGCAAGCATGTCGCTGGCGGGCGTTAGCTGACGGCCGATAAGGAAATGAATGCGGGCATGAAGCTGAAACTGTGGGGTATGTGGCTGGCGGCCGGGTTGTTGGCCGGGTGTTCCGGTTCAGCGCCGGAAAAGGAAGCACAGGTCGCTGAGGCGGGCCAGACGCGGTTGCAACTGGGCCTGGAGTACCTGCAGCAAGGCGACATGGACGCCGCGCGCCAGAACCTGGAAAAGGCGCTGGACGCGGCCCCGCAGGATTACCGCACGCAGTTGGGCATGGCGCTCTACGCGCAGCGGAACGGTGAAAACGCCGAGGCCGAACAGCGTTATCGGCAAGCGCTCAAACTTGCGCCGGGCAATGGCACCGTATTGAATAATTACGGTGCGTTTCTTTGCGGTTTAGGGCAGTATGTACCGGCGCAACAGCAGTTTAGCGCTGCGGCGCTGGTGCCCGATTATGGCCAGGTCGCCGACAGCCTGGAAAACGCAGGTTACTGTTTTCTCAAGGCCGGACAAAACGATGAGGCGCGCACGCTGTTGAGCCGCGCGCTAAAAGTCGATCCGGACAAAGGCACTCCGCTGTTGGCGGAGGCCGAAAAGCAATTTGGAGAAGGGAAGCGCGCCCAGTCGCAACTTTTATTGGATGTTTATCAGCATGTTCTGCCGGCCAGCGCCAGCAGCTTATGGTTACAGATTCGTTTCGCCGCGTCAGCCGGCCGCCAGGATAGCGTTCAACGCTATGGCAAGCAGCTAGCGCGAAGTTTTCCACAATCCAAACAGTACCAGCAGTTCTTAGCTAATGAATACTGAAGCCTCCCAAGATAAAACCGTATCCATGACGACGGGCCAGCGCCTGCGTCAGGCCCGTGAGCAACTCGGGCTGAGCCAACAGACCGTTGCAGAACGCCTGTGTCTCAAAATGTCCACCGTGCGCGATATCGAGGAAGACAGCGTGTCTGCTGACCTCGCGTCCACCTTCGTGCGCGGCTACATCCGTTCCTACGCCAAGCTGGTGCATCTGCCGGAAGACGAACTGCTGCCGATGCTGGCCAAGCAGGCGCCGTTGAAGATGGCGAAAGTGGCGCCGATGCAAAGCTTCTCGCTGGGCAAGCGCCGCAAGAAACGCGACGGCTGGCTGATGAGCTTCACCTGGCTTATCGTGTTCGTGGTGATCGGCCTGACCGGCGCTTGGTGGTGGCAAAACCACAAGGCGCAGCAGGAAGAGATCGCCACCATGGCCGATCAATCCTCGGCGCAGCTTTCACAGAATAACGAAGGGCAGTCCGTGCCGCTGACCGACGGCAATGCCGACGCCGGCACCAACGTGCCGTTGGTCGACAACAGCGCTACGCCGGCTGATACCGGCGCAGCGGCTCAGACGCCTGCGGCGACCGCCCAGGCGCCGAGCGCGGCCCAGCAGCAGCCTGCCGTGGTGTCGCCAAGCCAGACAACCCTGCCGGAAACCGCGCCGGCGGCACAAGCGCCGTTGCCGACCGCCGATGCGGGCGTGGCTGCGCCGGCGGCCGATCCGAACGCGCTGGTGATGGATTTCTCCGCCGACTGCTGGCTGCAGGTGACCGACGCGAGCGGTAAAACGCTGTTCAGCGGCACCCAGAAGCAAGGTGGCAAGCTGAACCTGACCGGCACTGCGCCGTATAAACTGACCATCGGCGCGCCGGCGGCAGTTCAGATCCAGTATCAGGGTAAACCGGTTGATTTAAGCCGGTTCGTTAAGTCAAACCGTGTTGCTCGCCTGACCGTCGCCGCGCAGTAATCGCGCGGCTGGTCGTGATGTCAGAGCAGCAATGGAGAGTAAGTAATGCATAACCAAGCGCCCATCAACCGTCGAAAATCTACACGCATTTACGTCGGCAAGGTGCCTATTGGTGATGGCGCGCCGATTGCCGTGCAGTCGATGACCAACACCCGTACCACCGATGTTGAAGCAACGGTTAATCAGATCAAAGCGCTGGAGCGCGTGGGCGTCGACATCGTCCGCGTTTCGGTTCCTACCATGGACGCCGCCGAGGCGTTCAAACTGATCAAGCAGCAGGTCAACGTGCCGCTGGTCGCCGATATCCACTTCGATTATCGCATCGCGCTGCAGGTTGCCGAATATGGCGTAGACTGCCTGCGCATCAACCCGGGCAACATCGGCAACGAATCGCGCATTCGCTCGGTGGTGGACTGCGCCCGCGACAAGAACATCCCGATTCGCATCGGCGTCAACGGCGGCTCGCTGGAGAAAGACCTGCAGGAAAAGTACGGCGAACCTACGCCGGAAGCGCTGTTGGAATCCGCCATGCGCCACGTGGACATCCTCGATCGTCTCAACTTCGACCAGTTCAAGGTCAGCGTCAAGGCGTCGGACGTGTTCCTGGCGGTGCAATCCTACCGCTTGCTGGCGTCGCGCATCGATCAGCCGCTGCATTTGGGCATCACCGAAGCCGGCGGCGCGCGCAGCGGGTCGGTCAAATCGGCCATCGGCCTGGGCATGCTGCTGTCTGAAGGCATCGGCGATACCCTGCGCATCTCGCTGGCGGCGGATCCGGTTGAAGAAGTGAAGGTCGGTTTCGACATTCTGAAGTCGCTGCGCATCCGCGCGCGCGGCATCAACTTCATCGCCTGCCCGACCTGTTCGCGTCAGGAGTTCGATGTGATTGGCACGGTGAACGCGCTGGAGCAGCGCCTGGAAGACATCATCACGCCGATGGACGTCTCGATCATCGGTTGCGTGGTGAATGGCCCGGGCGAAGCGCTGGTGTCCACCATGGGCGTGACCGGCGGCCACAAGAAGAGCGGCTTCTATGAAGACGGCGTGCGCCAGAAAGAGCGTTTCGACAACGAACAGATGATCGACCAGCTGGAAGCGAAAATTCGCGCTAAGGCCGCGATGATGGACGAAAGCAACCGCATCACGGTCAACCTGCTGGAAAAATAAGCGTTATCGCTACACGGCGGGCCAGTTGGCCCGCTTGTTTATGAGCCTGAAGGGCAGAAAACCGCATCCGCGTTGAATACCGGGCGGCAAAGTCCCTATAATCGGGTTCATTTTTACAGACAACGGACAGAGAACTCACGTGGCAAAGAACATTCAAGCCATTCGCGGCATGAACGACTACCTGCCGGAAGAAACGGCATTATGGCAGCGTATTGAAGGCACCCTCAAGCAGGTGCTGGGCGGCTACGGTTACAGCGAAATCCGGTTGCCGATTGTAGAGCAGACCCCGTTATTCAAACGCGCGATCGGCGAAGTGACCGACGTCGTGGAAAAAGAGATGTATACCTTCGAAGACCGCAACGGCGAAAGCCTGACGCTGCGTCCGGAAGGGACGGCCGGCTGCGTGCGCGCCGGCATCGAACATGGTCTGCTGTACAATCAGGAACAGCGTCTGTGGTACATCGGCCCGATGTTCCGCTACGAGCGCCCGCAGAAGGGCCGTTATCGCCAGTTCCATCAGCTGGGCGCAGAAGTGTTCGGCCTGCAAGGCCCGGATATCGACGCCGAGTTGATCCTGCTGACCGCCCGCTGGTGGAAAGCGCTGGGCATCGCCGAGCACGTCAAGCTGGAGCTGAACTCGATCGGTTCGCTGGAAGCGCGCGCCAACTACCGCGACGCGCTGGTGGCGTTCCTGGAGCAGCACGTCGAGGTGCTGGACGAAGACTGCAAACGCCGCATGTACAGCAACCCGCTGCGCGTGCTGGACTCCAAGAATCCTGAGGTGCAGGCGCTGCTGAACGACGCGCCGCGCCTGTCCGAGTACCTGGATGAAGAATCCCGTGCTCACTTCGCCGGTCTGTGTGAACTTTTGGCGCAGGCAGGTATCCCATATACCGTTAACGAGCGCCTGGTGCGCGGTCTGGATTACTATAACCGCACCGTGTTTGAGTGGGTGACCACCAGCCTGGGCGCGCAGGGCACCGTCTGCGCGGGCGGCCGTTACGACGGCCTGGTCGAGCAATTGGGCGGCCGCGCCACCCCGGCGGTCGGTTTCGCCATGGGCCTCGAGCGTCTGGTGTTGCTGGTGCAGGCGGTTAACCCGGAATTCAAGGCGCCGTCGGCTATCGACGTGTACGTCATCTCTTCCGGCGCGGGCACCCAGAGCGCGGCAATGCAGCTGACTGAACAGGTGCGCGACGCGGCGCCGCAGCTGAAGCTGATGACCAATTACGGCGGCGGCAACTTCAAGAAGCAGATCACCCGTGCGGACAAATGGGGCGCGCGCATCGCGCTGATCCTGGGTGAGAGCGAAGTGGCGGCGCAGCAGGTGGTGGTGAAAGACCTGCGCAGTGGTGAACAAGAAACGCTGGCGCAAAGCGAAGTCGCTGCGCGTCTGGCTTTGATGTTAGGTTAAGGAGAAGGACACCGTGGAAGTCTATACCACTGAAAACGAACAAGTCGACGCACTGCGTCGGTTCTTTGCCGAGAACGGCAAAGCGCTGGCGGTGGGCGTGGTGCTCGGAATTGGTGCCCTGGTTGGCTGGCGTTACTGGCAGAGCCATGAAAACTCCAACATGATGGCGGCATCGCAATCCTATCAGGAAGCCAGCGATCGTCTGGCGGCCGGCAAGCCGGATGACGTGGCTGCCGCAGAGAAATTTGTCCAGGCTAACGGCAACAGCTACGGCGTACTGGCCGCGCTGCAGTTGGCCAAGCACTTTGTCGAACAGAATGATTTCGCCAAGGCTGAACAGCAGCTGGTGCTGGCGCAGGGCCAGACCAAAGACGACAACCTGTTGGCGATGATCGACCTGCGTCTGGCGCGCGTCCAGCTGCAGGAGAAAAAGCTGGATGAAGCGCTGAAAACGCTGGATGGCGTGAAAGGCGAAGGCTGGGCGGCGATGATGCAGGATGTGCGCGGCGATGTATTGCTGGCCAAGGGCGACGCCAAGGGCGCGCGCGAAGCTTACAGCAAAGGCATTGAGTCCAATGCTTCTCAGGCGCTGCAGGTTCTGCTGCGCATGAAATTGAATAACTTGTCCAGCTAAGGGGAATTCCCATGCAATTGCGTAAAACACTCTTGGTCGGACTGGTTTCCGCTGCCTTGCTGAGTGGTTGCTCGCTGTTTAACAGCGAAGAAGACGTGGTTACCATGTCGCCGTTGCCGAAAGTTGAAAATCAGTTCACGCCGAGCAAGGCGTGGAGCACCTCGGTGGGCGACGGCATCGGTGAGTATTACTCCCACCTGCGTCCGGCCTATCAGGACAGCACCATTTACGCCGCCGATCGCTTTGGCATCGTGAAAGCGATGGACGCCGACAGCGGCAACGAGAAGTGGAAGGTCAACCTCTCCGAGAAGACCGGCTTCTTCTCCAGCAACCTGTCTGCGCTGCTGTCGGGCGGCCTGACGGTTGCGGGCGACAAGGTTTACGTCGGCAGCGAAAAAGCGGTGGTTTACGCATTGAACACCGCCGACGGCGCCATCGCCTGGCAGACCAAAGTGGCCGGCGAAGCGATTTCACGTCCGGTTATCAGCGACGGCATGGTGTTGGTGCACACCTCCAACGGCATGCTGCAGGCGCTGAACGAAGCCGACGGCGCGGTGAAGTGGACGGTTAACCTGGACATGCCTTCGCTGTCGCTGCGCGGTGAATCCGCGCCGGCCGTCGCCTTTGGCGCCGCCATCGTCGGCGGTGACAACGGCCGCGTCAGCGCCGTGCTGATGCAGCAGGGCCAACTGATCTGGCAACAGCGCATTTCTCAGCCGAGCGGCGCGACCGAAATCGATCGCCTGAACGACGTGGACACCACGCCGGTAATCGTTGACGGCGTGGTCTACGCGCTGGGTTACAACGGCAACCTGACGGCGCTGGATCTGCGTTCCGGTCAGATCATCTGGAAACGCGAGCTGGGTTCGGTGAATGATTTCATCGTCGACGCGGGCCGCATCTACCTGATCGACCAGAACGATCGCGTGGTGGCGCTCAGCACCGAAGGCGGCGTGACCGTGTGGACGCAAAGCGATCTGCTGCACCGCAACCTGACGCCGCCGGTGATGTATAATGGTTATCTGGTGACCGGTGACGCCGAAGGCTATCTGCACTGGGTCAACACCACCGATGGCCGTTTTGTCGCCCAGCAGGAAGTGGACAGCTCCGGCTTCCTGTCTGCGCCGATGGTGGCCGGCGACAAGCTGGTCATCCAGGCTCGCGGCGGGAAAGTTTACGCTTTCACCCGCTAACGCCGCTCGTCGTGATCCTTCTTGCGCCCGAAAGATTTCGGGTTGCAGCCAGGCGGCAAGCGCATGAGTCCTCGGGAGCTTAGTGAGCTAAGTGACCGAGGCGAAGGTGCGCAGACAACGCCGCTGTGGCGCGAAAGATGAAGGGGAAAACGGCTCCTGAATGTTCAGGGGCCGTTTCGTATTTTATAAGCTGCACCGCTGGTGTCTATCCACAGTGCAGTAACGCATTGATTATTAAGTAATGAGGCTTCAACAATGATACCTGTCGTCGCGCTGGTCGGGCGCCCGAATGTGGGTAAATCCACCTTGTTCAACCGTTTAACCCATACGCGTGATGCGCTGGTGGCGGATTTCCCGGGGCTGACGCGTGACCGCAAGTATGGTCGTGCTGAAATCGAAGGCAATGAATTCATCATCGTCGATACCGGTGGCATCGACGGCACCGAAGACGGCGTCGAAACGCGCATGGCCGGTCAGTCGCTGCTGGCGATCGAAGAAGCGGACATCGTGCTGTTCATGGTCGACGCCCGCGCCGGCCTGATGCCGGCGGATCAGGGCATCGCCCAGCACCTGCGCAGCCGCCAAAAGGCGACCTTCCTGGTGGCCAACAAGACCGACGGTCTGGATCCGGACACCGCCACCGCCGATTTCTACTCGCTCGGCCTGGGTGAAGTGTTCGCTATCGCCGCTTCTCACGGCCGTGGCGTGACCCAGCTGATTGAACACGTGCTGGTGCCGTTCGTGCCGGAAAAACCGGAAGACGTCGAGCTGACCGAGGAAGAGGCCAACGCCGCTTACTGGGCCGAGCAAAACGGTGAAACGCTGGAAGGCGAAGAAGACGAAGAGCCGGAAGAAGCGTTCAACCCGCAGGATCTGCCGATCAAACTGGCGATCGTCGGCCGCCCGAACGTCGGTAAGTCTACGCTCACTAACCGTATCCTCGGCGAGGAGCGCGTGGTGGTGTATGACATGCCGGGCACTACCCGCGACAGCATCTACATTCCGATGGTGCGCGACGAACGCGAATATGTGCTGATCGACACCGCCGGGGTGCGTAAACGCGGCAAGGTGACTGAAACCGTCGAGAAGTTCTCGGTGATCAAGACCCTGCAGGCGATTGAAGACGCCAACGTGGTGCTGCTGGTGATCGACGCGCGTGAAGGCATCTCCGATCAGGATCTCTCGCTGCTCGGCTTTATCCTCAACAGTGGGCGCTCACTGGTGATTGCGGTCAACAAGTGGGACGGCATGAGCGAAGAAGATCGCGAGCACGTGAAAGAGATGCTCGATCTGCGTCTGGGCTTCGTCGACTTCGCGCGCGTGCACTTTATTTCCGCCCTGCACGGCAGCGGTGTCGGCAACCTGTTCGAATCGGTACAGGAAGCCTACGAGTGCGCAACCCGTCGCGTAAACACCTCGATGCTGACCAAAATCATGCAGATGGCGGTTGACGATCACCAGCCGCCGTTGGTGCGCGGCCGCCGCGTGAAGCTGAAATATGCCCACGCCGGCGGTTACAACCCGCCGATCGTGGTGATCCACGGCAACCAGGTCAGCGATCTGGCCGATTCGTACAAGCGCTATCTGATGAACTACTTCCGCCGCTCGCTGAACGTGATGGGGACGCCGATCCGCATCCAGTTCAAAGAGGGTGACAACCCGTTCGCCGGCAAACGCAACCTGCTGACGCCGACCCAGATGCGTAAGCGCAAGCGCCTGATGAGCCACCTGAAAAAGAGCAAGTAATTGCTCATGAGGGGCGCGGCAGTGATGCCGCGCCCCTTTTTTATTGGCCCGAAATCGTTTTATTATCTGAAGATTACCTCGCCTGCCTGAAGGAACACCATGTCCTGGGAAACCTGGAGTTTTGCGTTTAACGTCACCGTGCCGAATCTGCTGATGATGCTGCTGGGGATCCTGCTGCGCCATTGGCGCCTGATGGATGACCGTTTCGTCGACGGCGCGACCCGCCTGGTGTTCAATTTGGCGCTGCCGTGCCTGCTGTTTTTCAGCATCGCCACCAACCACCCGCAGCTGCTCGGCAACCTGCCGCTGGTGCTGTTCGGCGCGGTCGGCACGCTGGCGACCTTCCTGCTCTTGGAGCTGGCGGCCAAGTGGCTGGTGAAAGAACCGCGTGAGCGCGGGGTGTTCGTGCAGGGCGGCTTCCGCGCCAATACCGCCATCGTCGGCCTGGCCTACGCCATGACCGCCTATGGCAGCGAAGGCATTGCGCTCGCCTCGCTGTACCTGACGGTGACGGTGATCCTGTTCAACATACTGTCGGTTATCACCCTCACGCGCAGCCTACAGGGTGGGCAGGGCAAGAAAATCAGCCACCTGTCGCTGCTGCGCAGCATCGTTACCAACCCGCTGATCATCGGCCTGGTGTGCGGGCTGCTGTATGCGCAAACCGGGCTGGGCATCCCGACCGTGATCCGCCAGACCGGCAGCTATATCTCCGCGCTGTCGCTGCCGCTGGCACTGCTGTGCACCGGCGCCAGCCTGGATTTTCGCGCCATGTTCCGCTCGTCCAACGTGGCGGCGCTGTCGTCGGCGGCCAAGCTGTTTCTGGTGCCGTGCCTGATGACGCTGGCCGGCTGGCTGTGCGGGTTTCAGGGTGCGGCGCTGGGCATTATCTTCCTGTTTTCCGCCACGCCGACCGCTTCGGGCAGCTATGTGATGACGCGCGCCATGGGCGGCAACGCCACGCTGGCGGCCAACATTATCGCCATTACCACCGTCGGTTCGTTCTTCACCACCGCGTTGGGGATCTATTTCTTGCGCTCATGGGGCGCGATTTAACCTGGGAGCCGTTATGGATGCGCATTGTCCGCACTGTCGTCAGACCATGAATTGGGTAGCGGGTCACTACCATTGTGCCGCCTGTCAGCGCGATTATCGGCAGCTGGCGAGCTGCCCGGAGTGCGGGCAGCCGCTGCAAGAGTTGAAGGCCTGCGGGGCGGTGGATTACCTGTGCCAGAACGGGCACGGGCTGATCTCCAAAAAACGGGTGAATTTCAGCTATCAGCCGCTGTAAGCCCTCACTCATCCACCTGGCCGGTTTTCCACAAATCCACCAGCGCCTGCGGCGCGCTGCTTTCCGGGATTAACAGCACGATCTCGGTGCTCAGGGTGGGGCTGGTGTAGTTGATCTGTACGCGGTAGTAGCGCTGGTCGCCGCAGCCGGGGGAGTTGGGTTGGCCCTCTTCCTGGGCGTACGGCAGCGTCTGATTCAGCAACTGATTCAGGCGCTGCCGTTGCTCCGGCGTGATATCGGCCAGCGCAATGCGGCGCTGGCCCGCCAGTTTGGGAATGTAGGCGAAGCCTCCCTCGCGCGCCAGCTCAATGACCGTATCCTGATTGAGCGTCGGCAGCGGTTTCATTACTCCACCCCCACCTGATGCCAGGCCTGCTGCACCTTGTCCGCCACGCTTTGATCGAAACGCGCCTGCGCGTGTTTCACCGTGGCGCGGGCGAAGGTGGCGAAGTCGGCGTTTTGCGGCAGCGCTTTGTCGCACACCGTGTCATACCACACGTAGCCGGCTTTTTCCCAGGCGAAGCCACCCAGCGCGGTTGCCGCCAGGTAGAACGCGCGGTTGGGAATGCCGGAGTTGAGGTGCACGCCGCCGTTGTCTTCCTTGGTCTGGATGTAATCCTTCATGCTGGCGGGCTGCGGGTCTTTGCCCAGCAGCGGGTCGTCGTAGGCAGTGCCGGGTGCCGACATCGAGCGCAGCCCTTTGCCTTTGATGCCCTTGGCGAGCAGACCGGCGCCGATCAGCCAGTCGGCTTTATCGGCGGTTTGCTGCAGGTGGAATTGCTTGACCAACGAACCGAACACGTCAGACAGCGATTCGTTGAGCGCGCCGGACTGCTGGTAGTAGATCAGCCCAGCCTCGCTCTCGGTCACGCCGTGCGCCAGCTCGTGGCCGACCACGTCGATGGCGATGGTGAAACGGTTGAAGATCTCGCCGTCGCCGTCGCCGAACACCATCTGCTGGCCGTTCCAGAAAGCGTTCTGGTACTCCTTGCCGTAGTGCACGCTGCCGACTAGCGGCAGCCCTTTATTATCCAGCGAATTGCGCCGGTAGGCCTGCCAGAAGAAATCGTAGGTGACGCCGAGATAGTCGTAGGCCTCGTCCACCGCCACGTCGTGGTTGCTGGGCTGGCCCTCCTTGCGCACTTGTTTGCCGGGCAGTTGGGTGCCGTTCTGGGCGTCGTAGATATCGCGGAGCGCTTCGCCGGCTCGGGCGTTTTTCTCGGTCGGTGAACGCAGCGGCTTGTTGCCGAGTAGGCTTTGCACGTGGTTCAGGGTGTGCAGCGCGCAGTCGCGCTGCGGGGCGTTACCGTGTTCAATGATGCGGCGCAGCATGTAGGGAGGAATGACGGAACGCATGCGCTGGGCTGGCATAGTGGCTCTCCTTAGGCAAAAAATTTACCTCATCGAATGAATGCACTGAGCCTAAGTGTAGCCTACTCGTCATAAAGCCTGTGGTCATGCGTGCTCACCGCCGGCGCGGTCTTGTGCGGGCTGATGCGCCGCACCGAGGCGCGTACCGCCAGCCGGCCGTGCAGCAACAGATTGCACGGCGGCGCGTCGGCGCGCAGCATGCGCCGCTGCAGCAGCTGGATCGCCTCGTAACCTAGTTCGTCGCGCGGCACCTGCACTGAGGTCAGCGGCACGTCGTGGATTTCCGCCAGGTTGAAGCCGTCGGTGCTCATCACCGAGACGTCGCCCGGCACGCTCAGCCCCCGCTTGTTGAGCGCCTTGACCGCCCCGACCGCCATGTAGTCGCCGCCGGCCAGGATCGCCGTCGGCAGCGGAGAGTGGCCGTGGAGGCCATCGAGATAGGTGGTCAGCGCCTGCTCGGCCTCTTCGCCGCCGAAGCCCGAGGTGGTGATCAGATGGCGGCCGTCGTCGAACGGCAAATGATGCCGGGCGTAGGCCTGTCGGATGCCCGCCAGCCGCAGTTCCATGGTGTGGCGGCGCAGACACTGCAGGTTGAGGATATGGCTGTGCCCCTGCTGAAACAGGTAGCTGGCGGAATAGTCGCCGATCAGCTGATGATCCGGCGAGACGCTGTCCAGCCGCATCTGCCGATCGCTGCAGTTGATCAGCACGCAGGGCTTGTGCAGATCGGCGGCCAGGGTGTGGATATGCTCGTCGTCGATGCCGATGATCAGCGCCGCTTCGGTGTGCGGGTCGCTCATCTTTTCCAGAAACAGCACGCCGTCGCTGTGTTGCTCTTCCAGCCCGCAGTAGCGGATGCGCACCTCGTGCTCCATCAGCGCGGCGGCGATACCCTGAATGACCTTGTAGTAGAAGATGTCGGTGCGTACGTCGAACGCGCGCTGCGGCGCGAACACCATCACGTTGTTCAGCATCAGCCGGCCGCTGGAAATACCCTGCAGAATGCCGTTTTGCTGCGCACAGTCCAGCACCTTGCGGCGCGCCTCGGCGCTGGTGTTGGCCTTGCCCGCCAGCACGCGGGAAACGGTGCTGATCGACAACCCGGTTTGGCGAGCGATCTCCTGAATTTTCAGCTTTCCGTTCATTCTGTGATCTCCTTCAAATTCGTCCATGAGAATATTTTCACCGCGGATTTTCAGCGTCTTGACCGGCTTTCATGCCCATTATGACTATTTTTTTACCCACCTGTGAAAATCTTTGCAAAAAACCCCGTTTCGCTGCGCGCTCTCGCTGAGTAGTCTGCATTGGCACACCAATTTTAGCGACCTGTCAGTCCAATTTTAACGGTGTGCGAAAAAGAAAACAAAAAATAAATCATGGGGTTGTGATTGTCTGTCGGCCAATGATACGGCGCCGACCCGTTTTCATCGTCCCGTGTTTGATAGCGCAACGTACCCTACCAAAACGCGCGTCGCCGTAGCCGGCGGCCGCGGGGAGAGAACCGATGAGTGTGGAGATCAATCAGGCGGTCGCGCAGAGCGGCCGGCGCAAGTTCAAATCGCTGCGCTGGTGGATGCTGGCGCTGTTCTTGCTGGGCGTCACGGTCAACTACATCACCCGCAACTCGCTGGGCATTTTGGCGCCGGAGCTGAAAACCAGCCTGAACATGAGCACCGAGCAATATGCCTGGGTGGTGGCGTCGTTCCAGCTGGCCTACACGGTGTTTCAGCCGATCTGCGGCTGGCTGATCGACGTTATCGGCCTGAAGATGGGCTTTCTGATCTGCGCCGGCATTTGGGCGGTGGTATGCATGTTGCACGCCGGCGCCGGCAGCTGGCTGCAACTGGCCATTCTGCGCTTCTTCATGGGAGGCGCGGAGGCGGCGGCCACCCCGGCCAACGCCAAGGCGATCTCCGATTGGTTCCCGAAGAAGGAGCGGCCGATCGCTGCCGGCTGGGCGGGCGTCGGTTTCTCCATCGGCGCCATGCTGGCCCCGCCGATCATCGTCATCGCTCACGTCTCCTTCGGCTGGCAGGGCGCGTTCCTGTTCTCGGGCGGGCTGGCGCTGATCTGGGTCGTGCTGTGGTGGCTGTTCTACCACTCGCCGCAGCAGCACCCGAACCTCAGCCAGCAGGAGCTGGATCTGATCCGCGAAGACAACGAACCGGTACTGCCGAAGCTGCCATTTCTCACCTCGCTGGCCAGCCTGTGCAAGAACAAGAAATTCTACGGCATCGCCATCCCGGCTTTTCTCGCCGAGCCGGCCTGGGCGGTCTTCAGCTTCTGGGTGCCGCTGTACCTGGCCACCGAACGCGGCATGGATCTGAAGCAGATCGCGATGTTTGCCTGGCTGCCGTTCCTGGCGGCGGATATCGGCAGCGTCGCCAGCGGCTATCTCACCACCCTGTACCGCAAATGGTTCGGCTGCAGCCGCGTCAACTCGGTGGTCGCCAGCTCGGTGACCGGCGCTTTCCTGATGGTGTCGCTGGCGTTCGTGGCGATCACCCAAGATCCCTATGTGGCGATCGCGCTGATCTCGATCGGCGGATTCGGCCATCAGGTGATCTCCTGCATGCTCAGCGCCCTGGTGGTGGAATCGTTCGATAAAAACCAAATGGCGACGGTCAACGGCATGCGCGGCTCCAGCGCCTGGATCGCCAGCTTCCTGTTCACGCTCCTGATCGGCGCGGTATCCGACACCCTCGGCTTTAACCCGCTGTTTATTGCGATGGGCTTCTTCGATTTGATTGGCGCCCTGTTCCTGGTCGCCCTGATCGCCGAGCGCGGCGGTAAGAAAACCCCTTCACACAGCTAAGTGGAATATTTATGAAAACGTTGAAAAATTGGACGCTGGCGGCGCAGCATGCCGACCACGTCGAGTTGCTGGTCGATGAACGCCACCGTTTCTGCCTGTACGTGCTGGAAGACGGTCTGTTCCGCGTGTTGATCAAACGCGAAGGCGGGCTGGCGCTGGATCGCACCTGGAGCATTGCGCCGCAGGAGGATGTGCCCTGGGAGGGGCGCGATCGGCTCAGCGTCGCCGGTTTCAGCCTGCCGGGCTATCAGCTGCGCCGGGTGGGCGATCGGCTGGTGGTCAGCACGCCGCTGCTGCGCGTGACGGTGCATCAGCCGCTGTGGCTGGCGTGGGAGTATTGCACCGCCGACGGCGAGTGGCGGCCGCTGGCGGCGGATCGGCCAACCAGCGCCTACCTGCTCAATGCGCACGGCGACGGCGTGGCGCACTACCAGCGGCGTTTCGCCGATGAGCGCTATTACGGCCTGGGGGAGAAAGCCGGCGATCTGGAACGCACCGGCCGCCGCTTTGAGATGCGCAATCTGGACGCCATGGGCTACAACGCCACCAGCACCGATCCGCTGTACAAGCACATTCCGTTTACCATCACCCGTGGGCCGGAGGCGAGTTTCGGCCTGTTCTACGATAACCTGAGCAGCTGCTGGCTGGATCTGGGCAACGAGATAGACAACTACCACGCGGCCTACCGCCGCTATCAGGCCGAAGCGGGCGATCTGGATTACTACCTGTTCCTCGGGCCGAAGGTTTTGGACGTCACCAAGGCCTTCGTGCGCCTGACCGGCCGCACCCACTTCGGGCCGAAGTGGAGCCTGGGCTACAGCGGTTCGACCATGCACTACACCGACGCGCCGGACGCCCAGCAGCAGCTGCAGCAGTTCATCGCGCTGTGCCGCCAACACGCCATACCCTGCGACTCCTTCCAGCTGTCGTCGGGCTACACCTCGATCAACAACAAGCGCTACGTGTTCAACTGGAACTACGACAAGGTGCCGCAGCCCAAGCTGCTCAGCCAGGCGTTTCACGACGCCGGCCTCAGGCTGGCGGCCAACATCAAGCCGTGCCTGCTGCAGGATCACCCGCAGTATCAGGCGGTGGCGGCGCAGGGGCTGTTTATCCGCGATTCGCAAAGCGACGCGCCGGAGCGCTCCAGCTTCTGGGACGACGAAGGATCGCACCTCGACTTCACTAACCCGGCGACGGTGCGCTGGTGGCAGCAGGGCGTCACGCAGCAGCTGCTGGAGATGGGCATCGACTCGACCTGGAACGACAACAACGAATACGAAGTGTGGGACGGCGAAGCGCGCTGCCACGGCTTCGGGCGGCCGATCGCCATCAAGCATATTCGCCCGGTGATGCCATTGCTGATGATGCGCGCCTCGATGGAGGCCCAGCAGCGCTTCGCGCCGCAGAAGCGGCCGTACCTGATCTCGCGCTCCGGCTGCGCCGGCATGCAGCGCTATGTGCAGACCTGGAGCGGCGACAACCGCACCAGTTGGCAGACGCTGCGCTACAACATCCGCATGGGGCTGGGCATGAGCCTGTCCGGGCTGTATAACCTCGGCCACGACGTCGGCGGCTTCTCCGGCGACAAACCGGACGCGGAGCTGCTGGTGCGCTGGGTGCAAAACGGCGTGATGCATCCGCGTTTCACTATCCACTCCTGGAACGACGACGCCACGGTCAACGAGCCCTGGATGTACCCGGCCGCCACCCCGGCGGTGCGCGAGGCGATCAATCTGCGTTACCGGCTGCTGCCGTATTTCTACACCCTGCTATGGCAGGCCTGCGCGGACGACGAGCCGATGCTGCGCCCGACCTTCCTCGATCACGAACAGGATGCGCGCACCTTCGGCGAGAACGACGATTTTCTGATTGGCCGCGATCTGCTGGTGGCCAGCGTGGTGGAGCCGGGGCAACGTCGCCGTTCGGTGTATCTGCCGGACAACGGCGAAGGCTGGTACTGCTTCTACAGCGGCCAGTGGTTCGGCGGCGGCCAGACGGTGACGCTGGCGGCGCCGCTGGAGCGTCTGCCGCTGCTGGTGCGCGCCGGGGCGGCGCTGCCGCTGTCGCAGCGGCTGGCGCATGTGGACGTGGCCGCCGACGATCGGCGCGAGCTGCGGCTGTTTCCGCTCAAGGGCTGCGGCGCAAGCAGTGGGTTGTTGTTTGAGGACGACGGTGAAAGCGACGGCTGGCGGCAGGGCGATGCGCTGTGGCTGCGCTGGGAAATGCGCTGCGACAATCAGCGCATTATGCTGGATATCACGACGGAAGGGCGTTTCCGCCCGGCTTGGCGCACGCTGACGCTCAGCCTGCCGGAAGGTGAAACGCGCGCGCTGTGGGTGAACGGCGAACCGGGCGAGCGTTTTACGCTGGAGTAGGAGGGTTACTCGGCCGCGCGCTTCTTGCGCGGCTTTTTGGCGACGGTGATGGTTTTCACCTCGCTTTCCACCCAGCCATCCTGCAGGCGGGTTTTCAGCAGTTCGCCGACCTGCGCCTGCTTGGTGGTTTTCAGCAGCTCGCCGCGCGGAGTTTGCGTCACGCTGTAGCCGCGCGCCAGCGTCGCCAACGGGCTGACGGTTTCCAGTTGGCTGCAGGCCACGCCGAAGCGCTGGCGGTAGGCGTTGAGCTGCCGCTCCATCGCCTGCTGCAGACGGTATTCCTGCTGCTGTACGCGCTGTTGGTAGCGGTGAATGCGGCCCTGCGGCTGCACCTGCGCCAGCCGCTGCTGGGCGCGTTCGCTGCGGCGGGCGGCCAGGCGCAGCTGTTGCTGCATGCCGTCTTCCATCCGGCGCTGCAGCTTGAACAGCAGCGTCTGCTGGCGCGCCAGGCGCAGATGCGGATGCTGCTGCTGTAAACGGTGGTGAATGCGGGTGAACTGCTGCTGGCGCTGCGCCAGATAGTAATCCATCGCCATCTCCAGCCGCTGCTGCTGCGACTGCAGCTGGCGCAACAGCTCAAGCTGATTGCGGCTGACCAGTTCGGCGGCGGCGGAAGGGGTCGGCGCGCGCAGATCGGCGACGAAGTCGGCGATGGTGACGTCGGTTTCATGGCCGACGGCGCTGACGATCGGAATGCGGCTGGCGAAGATCGCCCGCGCCACGCGTTCGTCGTTGAAGCTCCACAGATCTTCCAGCGAACCGCCGCCGCGGCCGACGATCAGCACGTCGCATTCATCGCGGCGGTTGGCGGTCTCGATGGCGCGCACGATTTGCATCGGCGCTTCCGCGCCCTGCACCGAGGTGGGGTAGATGACGATCGGCAGCGATGGATCGCGCCGCTGCAACACCTGCAGGATATCGTGCAGCGCCGCGCCGCTGGCGGAGGTGATCACCCCGACGCGTTTGGCCGGGGCGGGCAGCGGCTGCTTGAACTGCTGATCGAACAGCCCTTCGGCGCTCAGGCGCTGTTTCAGCTGCTCGAACTGTTGCTGCAGCAGGCCGTCGCCGGCGGGCTGCATGCTCTCGGCGATCAGCTGGTAGTCGCCGCGCGGTTCATACAGCGTGATGCTGGCGCGCACCAGGACCTGCTGGCCGTTTTGCGGCCGGAAGGTGACGCGGCGGTTGCTGTTGCGGAACATCGCGCAGCGCACCTGGGCGCGGTCGTCCTTCAGCGTGAAATACCAGTGGCCGGAGGCGGGCTGGGAGAGGTTGGAGATCTCGGCGGAGAGCCAAATCTGCCCCATTTCCATTTCCAGCAGTTGGCGAACCGTCTGATTCAGGCGGCTTACGGTAAAAATGGAAGGCGAAACAGGTAGCGACATGTGACCCAGATCAAATTTCAAAACAATCACTTAATTGGTCGATACTACATGGCTGAAAAAGGTAATCAAGACTTTTTGTAAGAAAGTGCTGGAGGCAACCGATTCCGCTCTGTATAATGCCGCGGCAATATTTTATCTTTTTCACAGCCCACCCTGGTGAGATATTGCCCATGCTACGTATCGCTAAAGAAGCTCTGACGTTTGACGACGTCCTCCTGGTTCCAGCCCACTCCACGGTTCTGCCTAACACCGCAGAGCTCGGCACTCAACTGACCAAAACCATCCGCCTGAACATCCCTATGCTGTCCGCAGCCATGGATACCGTTACCGAATCCGGCCTGGCCATCGCGCTGGCGCAGGAAGGCGGCCTGGGCTTCATCCACAAAAACATGTCCATCGAGCGCCAGGCTGAAGAAGTCAGCCGCGTGAAGAAACATGAAAGCGGCGTAGTCACCGACCCGCAGACCGTTACTCCGGCCACCACGCTGCAGGAAGTGAAAGAGCTGACCGCGCGCAACGGCTTCGCCGGTTATCCGGTCGTCACCGAAGACAACGAGCTGGTCGGCATCATCACCGGCCGCGACGTGCGCTTCGTGACCGATCTGACCCAGCCGGTGACTGCGGTGATGACGCCGAAAGATCGCCTGGTCACCGTGAAAGAAGGTGAAGCGCGCGACGTGGTGCTGCAGAAGATGCACGAAAAGCGCGTAGAGAAAGCGCTGGTGGTGGACGACAGCTTCCACCTGCTGGGCATGATCACCGTTAAAGACTTCCAGAAAGCGGAACGTAAGCCGAACGCCTGTAAAGACGAGCACGGCCGTCTGCGCGTAGGCGCGGCGGTCGGCGCCGGCGCCGGCAACGAAGAGCGCGTTGACGCGCTGGTGGCGGCGGGCGTTGACGTTCTGCTGATCGACTCCTCGCACGGCCACTCCGAAGGCGTGTTGCAGCGCATTCGCGAAACCCGCGCCAAATACCCGGATCTGCAGATCGTCGGCGGCAACGTCGCGACCGCAGCGGGCGCCAAAGCGCTGGCTGAGGCCGGCGTGAGCGCGGTGAAAGTCGGTATTGGCCCTGGCTCCATCTGCACCACCCGTATCGTGACCGGCGTGGGCGTGCCGCAGATCACCGCCATCGCCGACGCGGTGGAAGCGCTGGAAGGCACTGGCATTCCGGTTATCGCCGACGGCGGCATCCGCTTCTCCGGCGACATCGCCAAAGCGATCGCCGCAGGCGCATCCTGCGTGATGGTCGGCTCCATGCTGGCGGGCACCGAAGAATCTCCGGGCGAAATCGAGCTGTATCAGGGCCGTTCGTTCAAATCTTACCGCGGCATGGGTTCGCTGGGCGCGATGTCCAAAGGCTCTTCCGACCGTTACTTCCAGACCGATAACGCCGCCGACAAACTGGTGCCGGAAGGTATCGAAGGCCGCGTGGCCTATAAAGGCATGCTGAAAGCCATCGTGCACCAGCAGATGGGCGGCCTGCGCTCCTGCATGGGCCTGACCGGCTGCGCCACTATCGACGATCTGCGCACCAAGGCGGAGTTCGTGCGCATCAGCGGCGCCGGCATTCAGGAAAGCCACGTGCACGACGTGACCATCACCAAAGAGTCGCCGAACTACCGCATGGGCTGATGCCTTAACCTCTCCTGAGTGAGAGGCCGGGGTGGGGCGCCAAGCCCCATCCCGAAAACATACATTTTCGCTCTTTTTCTCTTGTTGCTGGAATTCGCCTCACATGACACAAAATATCCATAAGCATCGCATCCTCATACTGGACTTCGGTTCGCAATACACCCAACTGGTCGCCCGCCGCGTGCGCGAAATCGGCGTTTACTGCGAACTGTGGGCCTGGGACGTTAGCGAAGCGCAGATCCGCGAATTCAACCCAAGCGGCATCATCCTGTCCGGCGGCCCGGAAAGCACCACCGAAGCCGGCAGCCCGCGCGCCCCGGACTACGTGTTCAACGCCGGCGTGCCGGTGCTGGGCGTGTGCTACGGCATGCAGACCATGGCGATGCAGCTGGGCGGCCATGTGCAGGGCTCCAACGAACGCGAGTTCGGCTACGCGCAGGTGGAAATCGTCAACGAGAGCGCGCTGCTGCGCGACATCGAAGACGCCATCAGCCCGGCCGGCAAACCGCTGCTGGACGTGTGGATGAGCCACGGCGACAAAGTGACCGCGATCCCGTCCGACTTCGTGACCATCGCCAGCACCGATACCTGCCCGTTCGCTATTATGGCCAACGAAGAAAAACGCTTCTACGGCGTGCAGTTCCACCCGGAAGTGACCCACACCCGCCAGGGCCAGCGCATGCTGGAGCGCTTCGTACTGGACATCTGCCAGTGTGAAGCCCTGTGGACGCCAGCCACCATCATCGAAGATGCGGTCGAGCGCATCCGCGAGCAGGTGGGTGAAGACCACGTGATCCTCGGCCTGTCCGGCGGCGTCGACTCCTCCGTGACCGCGATGCTGCTGCACCGGGCCATCGGCAAACGCCTGACCTGCGTGTTCGTCGACAACGGCCTGCTGCGCCTGAACGAAGCCAAGCAGGTGATGGAAATGTTCGGCGACCACTTCGGCCTGAACATCGTGCACGTTGAGGCGGAAAACCGCTTCCTGACCGCACTGGCGGGCGTGGACGAGCCGGAAGCCAAGCGTAAAATCATCGGCCGTGTGTTCGTTGAAGTGTTCGACGAAGAAGCCTGCAAGCAAGAGCAGGTGAAATGGCTGGCACAGGGCACCATCTACCCGGACGTGATCGAATCCGCCGCTTCCGCCACCGGCAAAGCGCACGTGATCAAATCGCACCACAACGTGGGCGGCCTGCCGAAAGAGATGAAGCTGGGCCTGGTCGAGCCGCTGAAAGAGCTGTTCAAAGACGAAGTGCGCAAGATCGGCCTGGAGCTGGGCCTGCCGTACGACATGCTGTTCCGTCACCCGTTCCCGGGCCCGGGTCTGGGCGTGCGCGTGCTGGGCGAAGTGAAGAAAGAGTACTGCGATCTGCTGCGCCGCGCCGATGCCATCTTCATCGAAGAGCTGCACAAAGCCGACCTGTACAACAAAGTCAGCCAGGCGTTCACCGTATTCCTGCCGGTGCGTTCGGTCGGCGTGATGGGCGACGGCCGCAAATACGACTGGGTGGTCTCCCTGCGTGCGGTAGAAACCATCGACTTCATGACCGCGCACTGGGCGCACCTGCCGTATGACTTCCTCGGCCGCGTCTCCAACCGCATCATCAACGAAGTGGACGGCATCTCCCGCGTGGTGTACGACATCAGCGGCAAGCCGCCGGCGACGATCGAGTGGGAATGATGAACAGTTAATTACTGACTATCAGTGATTATTTAAAAACCCCCGATGCGGCTTAGCTGTGTGGGGGTTTTCTCTTTCTGACTATCAATTACTATTCGTGAAAGCATTCAATTTTTGACGGTACCTTTGACGGTATATCCATTTTCGCTGTACTCTCGGCCTAATCCGTTCGCCACCTTTTTGGTAAATATTGACGGTATAAATCACAGCAGAGAGTTACCGGAATGCTCACAGATACAAAACTTAAAAACCTGAAGCCAAGAGAGAAATTATACAAGGTCACCGATCGCGATGGCCTCTATGTTGCCGTGCAACCAAGCGGATCAGTCTCCTTCCGATATGACTATCGAATTAATGGCCGGCGTGAGACGCTGACGATCGGCCGGTATGGCCCTGACGGTATCACATTGGCTGAAGCACGCGAGCAACTCAATACCGCCAAAAAGATGGTGGATGCAGGCCAGTCGCCGGCTGCAGCAAAGCGCGACGGTATCATGCAAATAAAGGGGGCGGAAAATTTCTCTGATTATACCGTCGCCTATATGAAACACGTCCGCCTGGCGGATAGCACTCGGGCGATGAAACAGGCAGTGATCGACAGAGACATCCTGCCAACGCTGGGGAAAAAGCTTCTGCATGAAATCACTACGCCAATGCTCCGCACACTGTGCGATAAGATAGTCGACCGCGGAGCCAGGGCGACGGCGATCCAGGTGCGGGAAATTGTCAGTGCTGTTTTCACCCATGCTATTGACCGTGGCCACGCAGTGCCAAACCCAGCGGCAAATATCAAAGCCTCCAGCATTGCCACATTTGAAGAGCGCGATCGCGCACTGGAGCCTTATGAGATAGGGTTGTTCTTCAACGCCCTAAACTCTACCGGCGCCGCATCTTCATTAAAGCTGGCTTTGAAGCTGATACTGATCACGATGGTGCGCAAGGGGGAGCTAACAGATGCCACCTGGAAGGAGGTTGATTTTTCTTCAGCGCGCTGGACGATACCAGCGGAACGCATGAAGGCGGGGCGGCCGCATGTTGTTTATCTGTCCCAGCAGGCGATCGACATTATGGTTGCACTGCAAGTGGCAGCGTGTGGTTCCGATTTCATCTTGCCTGCCAGGTATAACCCAAGAAAATCTATGTCTAACTCGGCTCTTAACCGGGTGATCAATACGACAAACGAAAAAATCAGGGAAGAAGGAAAAGAAATAGCGCACTTCACCGTTCACGATCTGCGCAGAACTGCCAGCACGCTGTTGCATGAAGAGGGGTTCAATACGGATTGGATTGAGAAGTGTTTGGCCCATGAGCAGCGCGGCGTGCGCGCGGTATACAACAAAGCAGAGTATGCCGAACAGCGCCGGGAAATGCTGCAGAAATGGGCCAATATGGTGGATGGGTGGATTGAAGCGGAGCGGGTAAAGTAGAAATCAATTTTGTCGTGCGCTGACTGATGCCAGGCACTGATCGAACATGGCTATTTTTGGACTTTGCGAGAACCGGCGTTTTCCGCCGGAATATGCGTAAGTGCATGGCTGATTGCCGTGGAGCTTCCGCTCAATGAGCTGGTGGTCAACCAACGTCGCCAGCGCGCGGCTAAGGGCATGTGGCGAGATTGGCTTGTGCTCCATTTCGTACAGTTCCTTTATCTTTGCATAGCCGATGTTCTCGTTGTCTTTCACGATCTGCATAACATCATCACGGTTGTGTTTCATGATGCGATCCTCACTGCTGCTGGTATGCTGAATCCGCCGGGGAGCAGTTCGACGTCATTCCGAGGGCATTCGTTACCCCAATGGTGCCAGCCTGGCGCGTCACCTCTGCTGAAAAGTTCAATTCGTGACACGTCACCATATAACCGCTCGAGACGATGCCGCGCCTCCCATGGTTTCGCACTGTGCTGAGTAATCGGCGCGTAGATAACCTGTTTCACAGATGCATCCTGTCGTTCAAGGCCGGCGCCGCGAACAGCAACGAGCATTGATTCTTGGTTGCCGCGACTGTAATTACCCGGGTTCATTCTTGTGACGCCGTTTAGCAGATCGAGAAAGTCGTAAAAGTCGACCAGGCCATCTTCGATTGCGGCGTTGACGGTACGCTCTGCAAGTTCGTTGAACTTCACCCAGGTAAACAAGAACATCTGCCTAACGTCGAATCCCCAAGCTGCTGCAAGTTCCTTGGCTTGGTCGGCATGCGTACCGGTATACCACATTGCCAATACGCTGTTTTCTGCTGCGATTGACCAGACAGGAAGCCGCTTCAAGTCCTGCAGCGTCATCGTGCTGTAGTGGTTGCCTGCGGCGCCGTTGCTGATCTTGTTGCCGTACTGCCATGGCGGATCTGCCATTATGAGGTCATATATCATTCGATATTCCCCCAAATAGCTTTGCTGATTGCCGCTTTAGCTTGCTTTACTTCTGGTTGAATCACCGATAACCCTCTTAATTCATTTTCTGCGACAGATAAAAAATCTTGTAGTGCTATAAGAATGTCAGGTGCTGCGGCGATCAGCTTAAAATTTGCCCTCTGGGTATCGCCATCTTTTCGGTAGCAGGTGACCTTTGCAATCGCATGGTCATTTTCACTATCAACTACCCAGCAGTTTTCAGAGCCATGGAATGAAATATTCCATGGGCCAGGGGTGCCAATAAATTTCTTGGTTAACTTTTGATTATCCACTAATCACCTCCGCCATTTTAACGATCAGCACAGTCAGGCCGATCGACAGAAACCAAAACAAGAACAGGCCAGCAAGCATATAGGCCCACACATTACGCATCATGTGACGTTTGATATTCATGCTGCGCGCTCCTGTACTGGCCGTTGCTTGCGCTGGTGTACGTCGGGAGAATAATCCGGAGTGCGGCCGGTGTTCTCGGCCTGTTGCTTATCGAGCCAAGCTTCTACTTCATCCAAGTTCCAGGCTACCGTGCGGTTGGTCAGTGCAAAGCGCTGCGGGAACTCTCCTGCCTTTTCCAGTTTGGTGATCTGCGACTCCGACATGGGAACCATCGCCAGGAGTTGTGTTTTTCGAATTGCTGCTTTCATTGCTTCTCCTTTGGCGGGGCTGTGGCCCCGCGGCTGTTGGTTACATATGGATTTCGCTCAACTCATCGCGACGGATGTTGTAAACGTCGGTGGCTGCCTGCAACTGCTGTTCATGCGGTGCCAGAACGTGTGCGCCGTATTTATAGGCTTTGTCCAGTTCTTCCACGCTTGCGGCTTTGTTTGCCGCTTCGGTAAACGCAGCCAGCAGATCATCAGGCGACCGATCATCTTGGTTCACTGCCTTGATCTCTTTTTCCGGCTTCTTGCCGTTGATAAGGCTATTTACGCCGGCGGCGCTGGTGGCGGGTGGGGTGACGTCGCGTTCAACGCGTGGTTTGGTTTCCTCAAGCTCGTCCGGGGTATAGACACCCAGAAGAACATCGGGGGCATGTAGGCGTGACCAGCGTTTGGTGCACAGGTATGCCAGTTGTTGCTTTGGATCGTGTTCCCAAAGCGGTGAGTTGCGCACGCCGGCATCTTTCATGCTGATAGTGAGGTAGCGAGGTTCGGTTTCTCCGCGTAAAGTTGCCCATACCGTTACCGTCAGATCAGCAGACTTATCATTTTTGCCGTTTACCTTCGACCAGTCGCCATCCCATTTGTAATTAAGGCGGGTGGCCAAAAGATTGGATGATGAGACTACTGCGTTAACAAGCTGCGCCTCATAGCCAAGCGATCCGTTAACTACGTGGGTTTTCTGCGCTACAGCAAATGGATTCATACCCCACTGCGCCGCTTGCATCGTTACTGCCAGGCAGTCCGCTGGCTTCCCTGCCAGGTGCTGCGGAACGGTGGCTTTGCTTTGCGCCATCAGTTCGGCGAAGCGAACAAGCCGATCCATCCCCTCCGGGCTGAATATGGCCGCTGCAGTTCCTACTGTGGCGCTGTGTTGAGATGTCAAAGAGAGTTCGTTGCTCATGCGTATTGGTCCTGTTTGCGCGCCCATGCTGGGCGTTGAATTTTTTCGACGCCGCCCCATTCATCGGTGATGCGGCACTGGTGATAGGTATTAAGATCCCGGCGGTAGAGTCGGTGACCCTCGTCTACGTCTGCTGCGTCGAGTTCAAAAACGCGTACCGGGTAGCGGCCGCAGTCGATCATCTCGCTGACAGCTAAGAAGAAGAATCCGGGAGTTTCGCCGGTTACCTGCTGGAATCCATCGCGGTACATCGCATCCTGGACGTGATAGCGGAACTCCTCGATGTGGCGCGCGAAACGGTCCATGTCTGCAACCTTCTTCACGTCCACAATCACCGGGTGATCACTCAAGTGCCTGTCTGGCCGGCACCGGCACAACTCACCGGTTTCCGGGTCAGTCCAGTAGAACGATGATTCGCAATGGCCTTCTGCTTCCAGCAACCACCGCGCCGCGGGGTGAGCCATAACGCTGTCGCGCATTAACTGAAGTTTCCGGCCTTGCTCTGCGTCCATGACGGTTTTACCGGTATGCTCGCAGTCTTTCAGGAATGCCGCCTCAGCTTCCTTTCCTGCCGCGGTGCGCCGGTTAAATTCCGGCGCGATGATGAACCGCTTGCTGAATTCGTCAGGCTCAAGCAACTTGCAATGCAGCGCCGTTCCCATGTCCAGTGCTTTCAGCTTTTCAGTATCGACCGGTGCCGCCTTGATCCACTGCAGCAGCGCCGGGTTCTTGGCTACCATATCCAGCTGAGACTTACTCACGCCGTCGCCGGCGTGGTAATCCTCGTTTGAAATGTCGTGATAGATACCTTTTTTCATCACGCCACCTCATCGAATTGGTGGCGCCGGCGGTATATCTCCAATGCACGCTGACGCTTGACCAGCTCCGTTATGCAATCCCAAATAGCCGCGCCTGCCAGTTCCTGGTACTCGGTAGAGTCGGTGCCCAGAGCTAACGCCTCCTGATCAAAGTCCGGCGGAAGGTACTTGCTGATGAAAGCGGTGAATCCGTGGATCGGCACCTTCTTATCCAGCGCCTCAACCTCTGCATAAACTGCTTCGTTGTCCCGCTCCGTGAAGCCGGCAACGATTTTTTCAATATCGATAGCCTGTTGTGCGTTCATAAGCACCTCAGTAGTTAATGGTCATGTGCTGCACCTGCATGCGGGCAACGGCTTCAACGCATTTTTTTGCGCAGTCTTCTGGCACGCCAGCGGCAATCAGATCGGCTACCACGCTGCGGTTAACTTCCCGGCGGTGTTCAACGTTGGCTGCTTTTGCTGCGGCGTCATCGGCAATGCGTTTCTCTTCTGCCAATCGAGCCTGCTCTGCTTGCTGTGCCCGGCGGCGTTCCGTTTCAACTGCTTCCTGCTTTTCACGCTCAGCGCGTTGCTCTGCCTCGATGCGCTCACGTTCGGCACGTTCCGCTGCTGCTTTTGCATCAGCCTCGCGTCTGGCCGCCGCTTCTAGTTCTGCGCGATTCTTTTCCTCTGCCTCACGTCGGGCGCGATCCTCTGCATCTTTTGCGATCTGCGCTTCCCGTTCACGCTGTGCAGCAACTTCCATTTCGGTGCGTAGGCGTTCAAGTTCTGCCGCTTCGGCCTCTCTCTGCTGGGCGGCTTTCAGAGTAACTTCTAACTTGGTTATGGCAGCGTCCTTTGCTACCCCTGCTTCCGCCGTTACTTCTTGCCATGACTCATCGATCGCAGTGGCCTTGACCGATTCCAGCCGGGCAGCAATGTCTGCTGCCGGTGGAACGTTGCCAAGTTCATCAACCACGTTGGCGCTTTCACGTAGCCTCGCCAGTCGCTGTTGCAGGTCGGCAACGCGTTGCTTTTCTGCGCTCTCAAATTCGGTAAGAGGAAGGCGTACTGCGTCACGAAGTTGATCGCATGCATCAACAAATCGTTTAATTTCCTGCTCAGCAGGTTTTACTGCTTCTTTCAGGCGGCGGAGGTAATCACGCCCTGGCTTCTCTACCGCTGTTTTGCTTCTGGAAACCTGTGCCGCCAGTGATGCGATCCTGTCGCGCCCTTTCTTGGTTGATAGGTCCGGCACTTCATTTGCCACCGCCTCTTTGATCTGTTCGAAAAACTGATCCAGGCCGTTTGGTTTATAAATTGCAGGCGCCATCTCTTCGGTTATGTTGATAGCCGGTAGTTGTTTTTCTTCGCTCATCTGTGTGCAACCTCTAATTGATTGGCCGCGTCCAGCGCGACACGTGTTGTAAATGCCCAGTGCAGGGCTTCATTGAAATCTGCAAACCGCCAACTGACACAGCCGCAGACGGTCACGCAGAAAATCCCGTTGATGGTTTGAGAAATCATCTTTACCTCTTTTGATTACCTATTTGGTAACTATTGGTGGCGTGCTAAAAATAAGTCGTTGATAACTTTAAGAGCGGACTTCGGCTTGTCGTTGCACATATCTTTGAGCAACTTGAGAAGTTCTCTTGGCTTCATTCCACGCTTATCAGCCTGAGCTTTGAGTAAGCCTCTATCGACGTTATTGATAGCTTCCAGGGCTGCTGCTTTGTCAGTCTTGTAGATGTCTTTTGCTAACCAACTCCTTTCCGACTTTTCCGCCCATTGCTGCGCGTTGTACTCAGCGATCTCTGTGTGAATGTCTTTTCCGCCGCGCTTATTCAGCGGGAGATTTAAAATTCCGTGGTCAAGTGCCATCGTGTAACCCTCTACTGTGTCCCCGGCGTGCGGTGAAATCGTTAATTTTTGGGTGATCACCGCATCATCGCGGTGCCTCAATTCCTGCCTGATTGTTAAAGAGCATCATTACCAATCTGGTAACTTCTTGAGGTAATAATCGACCGTAAAAGGGTTGTTGTCAATAGTCAGTAATAGAAAAAATTACCCAAAAGGTAATTATTGATGGCATGAGAAACCGCCGCATGGCGGTAACTTGTTGTCATGAAATGGGATTGTCTTGTTAGATTCGCGCCTGCTGCATCACGAACTCAATGAACGATTCGATCTTGGCTTTATCTTCGGCAGGCAACTGCGCGTATTGTGATCGATCATAGTTAATCAGGGTAGGGTCTTTCGGCTTCAGCAGCAGCTCATAGCCGCGACGCCCGAACGCACCTGCGATCGCTTCCAGGCTGTTGATGGTGATATTGCCTTCACGGCTCAGCACCCGGTTAACAGTAGACTGGCCAACGCCGGCAGCGGCGCCAACTTTAGCCTGGCTGGAAAGCTCGCGGTTGTTGCTCATCCACAATTCCAGATTGCTCGCCACAATGGCACCGACTTCGGTTTCCTCTTGCACTGCTTCGGCGCCGGCGGCCATTGCCATCATGTGATCGCGGTCCAACCAAAACTTAGGCTTGTTCGCTGCAACCTCGAGCTTGCGCGCCACTGAGTCGCCGATCGTCTTGTGGTTTTTGTCTGTCGCCGGCTTCAGCCAACGGCTTATCACGTTGGCATTAATCTCCAGCCGTTCCGCCAGGCGTACTTGTCGGCCATCGAAATCACGGTTGATGATGTCGCGGAGGTTCTCGCGGCGGATGTCGTTAATGCTTTTCATAGTGGTTTCACAGTCCATTGAATAGGTTGTTGCATGTATTTAAAACAAAATTACCTAAATGGTAAACGAACCGGAAAGGTAACAAACTTGCGAAATGGCACCATTTAGGTAATTATCTGCACGATCAAACATTGAAAAGAGGCAGGATATGGAGCCGTTTAACTTCAAACAATTCTGGCTGGGGATGAGCAAAGATGAGCGTGATGCGTTTGCAGAAGAAGCCGGCACCACCGCGCTTTACATCATGACGCATACGCAAAGGAAGACGCGAATGCCGAAGAAAAAGTTCATTGATCAGCTGTTTAAGGCGTGCAAGAAAAGAAAGCCGGAGTTAACAAAGCAGGAGCTAGTGCTGTTCTTCTACTGATTAACACCACCATATCAAGGGTCGCTCATGCGGCCCTTTTTTATTGCCCCTCGGTCGTGGGTAATAAAAATCTATTTACGGTTGATCTATTTTTGCTTTGCATGCATTCTTACATCACTGACGACAGTAAAAGAGGCCTATGAATGAAAATTGTTACCCGGGCCGAGGCCATAAATCTCGGTCAACTCCGGTTCTATACCGGCAAGCCTTGCCGCAATGGTCACTACTCTGAGCGCTTTACGAGTAACGGCGTTTGTGTGGAATGCTCCGCGCAACACTCATCCGCTTACCGCAAGCACATCAAGAAACTGATCCACGACGCCAGGGCAAAAGTAGCGGAGGTGAGCTGATGGCCGGCGACTGGATAAAAATGCGTTCTGACCTTCACACGCATCCGAAAATTGTCCGCATGGCGTCCGCATTGAAAGCGGACAGACTTCGGATTGTTGGCGGACTACATTCCGCATGGTGTCTTTTTGATGTCCATTCTGTTGACGGATTCCTTGACGGTTACAGTCCTGAAACGCTCGACGACATGATCGGATTTCCTGGATTTTCTCGCGCAATGATGGCTGTTGGCTGGCTGGAAGTTGACGGAGAAAACCTCGTAATGCCCAGATTTGACGAGCATAACGGGCAGTCTGCCAAGCGTCGCGCGCAGGATGCAGCGAGGAAAAGAAGCGTCCGCAAAATGTCCGCATCACAAGCGGACAAAATGACGACCAGAGAAGAGAAGAGAAGAGAAGATCTAAAAGATAAACCCCTCTCTAACGTGCGAGAGAAAAATTTGCCAGCTGATCCGCCCCAGGAGCAACAACCACCCTTCCCGTTAAACGGGAATCAATTCGGCAAATTCACCATGCATAACGGATGGCAACCAGGCGCCGACTTCCAGCGAATGGCCGCCACCTGGGGGATGAAGATCGCCGAGCCAGTGACGCCGGAAGAATTGCAGGAATTCATCGGCTATTGGGAGCCTGAAGGTAAGGCGTTCCATCAAGCACAGTGGGAACAGAAACTTGCACGTAGCGTGCTCATGAGCCGCGCCCGTAAAACTACAGGAGTAAAAAACCATGAAACAGGTAAGCGACCTGATGGGACAACTGGACATTGGCGCGGGAATGCCGCCGAAGGGGTATACGCCGCACTCACAGAACAGTTGCGATCAGACGGACTTAGCGAAAGCCAGATACGCAAAATTTTGGATGAGGATGATGGAGATCTATTCGGATCGGTGGACGGCGAAGAACGGCAGGGCACCGTCGTTACTTTGGAAGCAGGCGATTACAGCGCTCACTGATCAGCAGATCCAACAGGCGATAGCCGCATGTGTTCAGCGTTGCTGGGACGGAAACAGCTATGCGCCTGACTTGGCCGACTTCATGGCGATAGTGAGCCAAGTTTCTGCCAATGCGTTTGGCCTTACGGCTGAAGACGTCATGGATGAATTCAGGAAATACAACCGGGATAAATACCGTCACAGCTGCGCCGAAACCTACCCATGGCGCCACGACGTGTTGTATTGGATTGTTTGTGACCTGAGAAGAGAAATGATCCAGAAGGATTTAAACGATGTTGAGCTTGAGAAGCGCGCCGGCAAGCACCTAAAGCGGTGGGCTGAAAAGGTCAAAGCAGGAGAAACAATCCCGAAACCAGTGCCTTTGCTGTCGGAAAAAGCTTCTGAGATTAAGCGCGGTGCACCTGGTGCCGGCCATTCGGCAGCAATGGAAATGCTGGCAAGACTGAGAAAAGGAAAACCGAATACGAATTGAAATGCTGAAATTCCTGCGTCTACGGTGGCTAGATTGCGTTAAATGCCATGAAGGCATGTAACGAGATGGGTTAAGCCAGAAAATCGATTGTAAGGCCGTACAGAGAGTTTTAGCGCATGTGCGATTTGTGAGAGCAATCGCTATTTTTTAGTTGCAAATAATTACCTAATTGGTAATGATTACCTAAAAGGTGATTTAAGGAGTGAGCAGTGAAGCGAGTTGCAAACCGTTCCTTTGCCCTTGGCCGCCTTAAGACCGGGCAGATGAATAAGACCGAAGAGGCGTATTTCTCTGAACTCAATACGCAGAAGTCATCTGGTCTGATCGCCTGGTTCAAGTTCGAAGGGGTAAAGCTCCGCCTGGCAGATAACACGTTTTACACGCCTGATTTCGCAGTAATGCGCGCAGACGGAACGATGGAACTGCACGAGGTGAAAGGATTTTGGACTGACGACGCCAGGGTAAAAATCAAAGTCGCTGCGGATATGTACCCATTCAGGTTTATCGCGCTCAAGGCCAAAAGCAAAAAGGCCGGCGGTGGCTGGCAGCAAGAGGAGTTTTAACGATGGACAACATCGACGATGCAAACGAGCGCGCAGCCACATACCTGCAGGCGCAGATCGATGCAGTAACCAAAAAGTCATCACTGCCGGCGGCGCATGAATGCGACGAGTGCGGCGAATAAATTCCAGAAGCACGGCGTAGAACCGTGCCAGGCGTCCGGCTCTGTATCGACTGCAAAGAGCTGGAAGAACTGAACCAACGTACACACAGGTAAGGATTTGATAATGAAAAATATCGTTGAAAATCAAGATATAAAAACTGATAAGCCGTTGCCAATGAGTTATGAGGCACTGAAGGCTGAGCGCGATGCGCTAGCAGATAAATGCGATCGCCTTGAGTACAACCTTGGCAATGCAATAGTTGGCGAGCAGGAAGCATTGCAGCGAGTTAATGGGCTGGCTGTGGAGAATGCGGCGCTGAAGTCGAAAGCCGCCGAGCTTGTACATGAAGCATCTGAAGTCTACTCAGCATACAACGCCACAATCAAAGAGCCAGACGGTGACTTCATGGATATGCAGACGCTGTATGAGATGCAGTGCATCGAAACCCCAGCCACTGACGCAGCACTTGCAGCTATCCGGAATGAGGCAACCGCGCGCGTCCTCAAGCATCTTTGTGACTGCCAGCTTATCAGCGCTACGGTCGCGGAACTTAAAGCTGACGATCTGCGGGAGGCCAAATGAAAGAGCGCCCAGTGATGCCAGCAAATGAACTGAAGCCCGCGCTGACACACAGCGAACTTTGCCTGATTGCCGAGCGGTTCCTGCGCAATAACGGTTTCTCGGTCGCTTTCCATGATCGCTTTGTTGCCGCTGTCTCCACCGGCGAGCAGCCTGACGCAATCGGCTTCCGTAATCTAGCCTCCTGCCTAATCGAAGCCAAGTGCTCACGCGGTGACTTTCTCGCAGACCGAAAAAAGCGGTTCCGCATTCAACCAGATCTCGGCATGGGGGATTGGCGCTTCTTCATCTGCGAACCGGGGCTGATCCGCATCGAGGAGCTGCCTGAAGGCTGGGGATTGCTGAACGTAAAAAGTGGGCGCGTTTATAAAGTTCACGGTTGGCCGGGTAACGCGATGTGGTGCACGAACAAGAATAAGCCGTTCCGCGCCAACAAGCAGGCTGAGTGCGATTACATGTATAGCGCTCTGCGCCGCATGCAGATACGCGGGCACCTGTCAGAGGTTTATGACGGGCTACCTAAACAGGCTAGTGACAGCGCTAGGGAGGTGGAGCGTAGCTAAGCGTAAGAGCAACAGAGCGGCGCGGAGAATCATGGGCATGCCTCATTGGCGCAGCAATTCTCAGTTTCAGGCCAAAGAGCGCCACACAGGAATGTGGTTCGTCACTCAGACGAATAGCTGGGAGGTTTTCGAGTCATTCTACCTCTCACGGCAAGCAATCGCGGCACAGCGGGCAGAGGCCCAGGAGAAAGCATTATGAGCAAGGTAAAAACGATGGGTGCCAGCCCACTGAGTGGCACAATTTTTTATGGCACGACGGACAATAAGCCGAGCGAACTGAGCAAGCCTGTGGCGTGGGAAGTTAAAGGAATCCTGTGCCACTCAGAAGAAGAGGCGCGTGTTTATGTCGGCGAGCCTGAGCCCCTCTACTCGCAAGAGTACGTCTCCGCCCTGCTGGAAGAAATGGGCGTGAGAGAACGGTCACTAATCTCGAATTGCGTCGATTACGAATATGACCTGATTGAAATGAAGCGACGAGCTGAGGCAGCGGAGCAACGCGTTGCTGAGTTAGAGCAAGCCATGAAGGAGCAGAGCAATGGATAAATTCAGCGAACTGAAAGCGGTTGCAGAGAAAGCCAAAGAGTTAGCTGGTATCAACAACTACAAAAAGGGGAAGGATGCCATTGTTGCATTTAAAGCTGCTGCTAACCCTGCCGCCATTCTCGCCATGCTGGCAGAGCTGGAATTCGAAAAGCAAAACAATGCTGGCGTTGCGGGTATGGTCGAGGATTACGAAACCAAGCTGGAAGCGAAGGATAAGCACATCGCCGAGCTGGAAGCAGAAATCACGAACATCGTAGATAGCCATGCTGAAACGGTTGCAGAATTACGCGCCAATGGCAGGAATGAAGCGATTGCCGAATGCTCCGTTTCTATCCGCCAGGCTGGATTCTTATCTGAAGCATCACCAATGACCGTAGCGGGGGATGAACAGTGAAAGTAACAGACCATGAAATACTGTCAGTGGTGTGGCTGACTGTTTTGCGCCGACTTCCATATGAGGTTACCCATAACTACTTTGGCGGTGAGCACGGCCTTTGCAAAAATGATTCGTTCTGGATGCGCAGTTGCACCCAGGTCTGCACCACCAACCGTAAAAGCTGGTTGTCGATTCAACTTAGCGATACCCAATCGCTGTTTCGGATAAAAAAACTGATCTCTGATGGCCATCTCAAGTGTGAAAAACACCGGCCCGGAAATGGTTTCTGGTTCTGGATTTCTGACGATATTAACCAGCCAGCATTCGAGCGCTGTCTTGAGCTTATGAGTGATGCAGGACTAACTGAAAATCCACAGAAAATAGGCGATTTCCATAGCATTGCAGCCTCGGTGACTAAGAAATTAGTTGATGAGTTTGGCTCAGTAGAATTCAAAAAAAATGGGGGATGCATGACACTAACGACAGAACGCCAGCAGTTTGAGCAATGGTGGGAAACCGCTATGCATAATGGCTATCCGCCAAGATTCGGCTGGCAACATTGGAGAGACGGCGACGGATACCGTGATGATAATGGTGAGTTTCAAGGGCTATGGCAGGCGTGGCAAGCAGGCCGCGAACTCCTGGCTAACCGGGAGTCGCAGCCGGTGGGGTACATCGATCCGGACAGTTTAAAGGAGTATCGCGGCAAGCACGCCGGCGGGTCATGGTCAGCTGTCCCACGCACAACCAGCGGTCTAAACATGACTGTGCCGATTTACCTCACCGCCCCGCCAGCGCCGGCAATGGTGGGAGAATTGCTTGAGGCTATGGAAGAAATTATCCGCATTTCAGACCGCGACCATATCGCATGGGCCCGAGCAAAGGCAGCCATCTCAGCCTGCCGCACCGCGATTCTCCAACATGTAAGCCAGGGCTACAAGTTGGCGCCAGCGCCAAATGGTGGCAACTCTCCGGAAATTCCGGATGGTTGGATAGCGTGCAGTGAGCGAATGCCAGAATTGGATAAGCGTGTTCTGCTGTATTTTGGCAGTTACGACGGTCATATCGAAGATGGCTGTATCGGTGATGATGGCGACGGGCCATATCATTACTTATTTGATGGCGATTCTCTGCAGCAAGAGCCTACCCACTGGATGCCATTACCTGCAGCGCCGGAGGGTGGGAATGGCTAAGAGCGACGAACAACGCAAGGCTGACGCGCGCGACCGTAAGCGCGCCCAGCGCCAGCGCGAAAGAGAAGCGGCGAGCTGCGCCGCTGTAAGCGGCCGGCGCCGGATTACGTTCGAGGTTAGCGATCACATCTTCGAGCAGATCAAGGCTAACTGTAGTGCGCGGCGCCCAGGCAAAGAACCGTACAGCGTTGATGAATACTTCGAATTGCTGGCGGTGCAGGACATCAACCAACTGAAGCGCCAGCTTGCGGAACTGGCCAGCCATAAATGCCAGTGCGGTGAATCGATGCCTGGACCTGCTGGCGGGTGTTACCGAAACGGAGAAGCGGCGTGCGGTCAGACACAGATCTGGAGAGAGCTGATGCTTAAGACGCTGTAACCGGAAGCGGAAAATTTGACTCATCTGGTCTAAAATATTACTGTTCATGCATACAGTATTTGCGGGTGAGTTATGAGCAAGAAAGCAGACATTTATCAGGTGGTCTACAGGGGAGAGTGGCTGCAGCAGTTTGTTCCAGGTGGATGGGTTTTCTTTCAACGTAATATCGAATATGGCGGTGGCTATTGGCTTGGCAGGACATACGAGAATGTCTTCATGATCGAGTATGAGCGGCCGGTTTCGCTTAACGAGGGTATCCAGTTTATCCTTGCGATAATGGCGATAGAGCGCAACTCGCCGAAATTTGATGATGACTTCGAGCTGATGTGACGTGTCACACAATAAAGCGTGACAATGAAACAAGGTCACACATGATAAAACCGCCGCTTGGCGGTTTTTCACTGCGTGTTATGATATTACCCAGGAGGTAATTTTTATGGCGAGAGACGGTAAGCTTAACGCGCAGATGGAACGCTTCTGCCAGGAATACATCAAGAATCCGGACAACCAGACCGCGGCGGCGGCGGCGGCCGGCTATAAGAATGCGGCTGTGTCGGCGTCGCGAAATATGGATAGCCCGAAGGTGCAAGAACGCATCGCGGAGCTGATGAAGCAACGCAACAAGCGAACAAAGATCAGCGCTGACTATGTGCTAAACCGGCTGATTGAAATCGATCAGATGGACGTGCTGGACATCTTAAATGATGACGGCGGCCTTAAGCCTATCAGTGATTGGCCAAAGGTTTGGCGCACAACACTCAGCGGGCTGGACATCTCAACGACAATCACAAACTTCGATGAAACCACGCTTGAGAACATGCTTAAGAAGATCAAGTGGCCGGATAAGGTTAAGAACCTCGAGCTGATCGGTAAGCACGTTGACGTAATGGCATTCAAGGAGCGACTGGAGGTTTCCGGCACTATCACTATTGCCGACCGCATTGCCGCTGCGCGGCGCCGCGTCAAAGAGCAGGCTGGTGGTGAAGAATGACAGCCGCAGCCATGTTGCCGGAAGAGCAGCTCGTCGAGGATATCGCCTCATTCACGTATGACCCACTAGGCTATGCGCTGTATGCGTTCCCTTGGGGTGAAGATGGCACAGAACTTGCGCACGCAACTGGTCCGCGCAAGTGGCAGGAGAAGACATTCAGAAAGATTGGCAAACACCTGCAAAACCCTAAAACCAGACATCAGCCGCTGATGATTGCCAGGGCTTCCGGTCACGGTATCGGTAAGTCAGCTTTCATCTCGATGCTGATCAACTGGGGTATGGCTACATGTGAAGACTGCAAAATTGTGGTTACCGCCAACACCGAAAACCAGCTGCGTACTAAGACCTGGCCTGAAATTACAAAGTGGTCACGCCTTGCCATTCACAGCGACTGGTTTAAGCCTACCGCCACCGCGATATACAGCACAGACCCAGGCCACGATAAGAGCTGGCGCGCTGATGCCATACCGTGGTCAGAGAACAATACCGAGGCATTCGCAGGCCTGCACAACGAACGCAAGCGCATCATTCTCATTTTTGATGAGGCATCGAACATTGCGGATCTGGTATGGGAAGTGGCAGAGGGTGCGCTGACGGATAAAGACACGGAAATCATCTGGGTGGCTTTCGGTAACCCGACTCGAAACAGTGGGCGTTTCCGCGAGTGCTTCCGTAAATTCCGTCACCGCTGGGATTGCGAGCAGATTGACAGCCGTACCGTTGAAGGTATTAACAAAGACCAAATAAACAAGTGGATTGAGGACTACGGCGAAGACAGCGACTTCGTGAAGGTCCGTGTGCGTGGGATATTCCCTGATGCCTCGGATGCGCAGTTTATCCCTACTGGACTCACTGATGCAGCGCTGGCGCGGGTGGTTACCGAGCGAGATGTGGCGCACGCTCCGACAATCATCGGTGTCGACCCGGCATACTCCGGCGCCGATGACGCAGTTATCTACATGCGTCGCGGGCTGCATGCGAGGCTTCTGTGGCGTGGCAATAAAACAACCGATGACCTGATCATGGCCAAACGCATTGCTGACTTCGAAGACCAGTATCACGCTGATGCTGTGCATATCGACTTTGGCTATGGTACTGGCCTGCACTCAATCGGTAGTGGCTGGGGGCGTTCATGGACGCTGGTGCCATTCGGTAGCGCATCGAGCGACCCGCAGATGCTGAATAAGCGCGGTGAGATGTACAACAACGCCAAGACCTGGTTAAAGCTCGGCGGCGCATTGGATGAGCGCGAGACAGCAGAGGATTTATCAGCGGCTGAGTACAAAGTTAGGACGGATGGCAAGATAGTGCTGGAGCCGAAGGAAGACATCAAGGAGCGACTCGGTAGATCCCCGGGTTGTGGTGATGCCTTCGTGCTGACGTTCGCCTATCCGGTGACAAAGCGCCAGCATGCTCTGCCAGGAGAAAAGCGCGGCGGGGCGGTGACAGACTATGACCCATACGCATAAAAAAGCCCGCGGCTGCGGGCTTTCTTCTTTAGCCTAATAATGATTGTCCAATTGCTGATGTAATCGCAACGAACGAAGCGTTATTCGTCAATTTTTCCCAAAGGCTTTTTACCTCTGGATCGTTGCTATCTTCAATTGCCTTATGAAGTTGTTCTAATGTGATATGTTTTGTAATGCTATTGACAGAACCTGCCTGAATGTCTCCACCTGAAGTAACAGGACCATTAAACGTGATGTGTGTTGTCCCTGTTTGTTGTTTTTCCTTCACGTCCAATGGCCTGACTGTAAGTGAAATTATTGACTTAAGACCACGCATAACGTTACCAGTTCTCGCACGCTTGTAGTCGAGAATTTCAAAGTCTCGAGATCTATCCAAAACAACCATAGTTATAACTTCCCCGGTTGAAAATGGCATGCTGTCATCTTTCATACCTATGGATATTTCACTGGTCGACTTCTGCCTTCCTGCGTAGCGTTCGCCATTATGTAAAAACTCATCAGGATAAGCAGTTTTTAAAATGTTCATTTTTATAAATTCCTTACAAACTGTGTGAGCTAAAGACTTTAGCACAAAAAAATGCCCGCTCAAGGCGGGCTAAATCCTACACACAGCATTCCAGGTTGATAACGGTCGCGGCTATCGTGAAACACCATCCACCAAGCTCCGACACCCCCTACAAGTGTTTTCACCTGATTAAGTTCGGATGATGCTTCGCGATAGCTCATCGAGAGCGCCGATACCAGTTTTATACTGTGTAGAGTGATAGAAGCTGGCTCGGCTTATGCTCTCAATGATTACCATAAAGGTAATTTGTTTTGATTATGACGTCAACAAATTAGTCAAAATAATTCTCATGTGGTTTAATTGGTAATTATTTGGGAGGGTTACGCGCATGTGCATGAGTACGCCGAAGGTTTCAACGCCACCGCAGCCACAGGCAGCGCCGCAAGCGCAGGATGCTGCAGTAATTGATGCTGCCGATAAGGACAAGGCTCGACGCCGTGCAGCCGCCGGCCAACAGTCGACAATCCTTACTGGTGCGCAGGGCGCCACTGGCCAAGCCAGCACCACCGGCAAAACTCTGTTGGGTGGCTGATCATGGCTGAGCAGGAATCACGCAAGCAGTTTCTGGAAAAGCAGCTATCTCAGCTCGTAACCGCGCGGACGTCGTATGACTCGCATTGGAAAGAGCTGAGCGATTTCATCCTGCCAAACTGCGGGCGATTCCTGACAACTGATGCCGGCCGCAATAAGCGAAACACCAAGGTTGTTGACCCTACCGGCGGGCTTGCTTCGCGCACTCTTGAATCTGGCATGTTGTCGGGCATCACCAGCCCGACTCGCCCGTGGTTTTCTCTGAGCACTCCCGACAAGCAATTGATGGATAGCTGGCCAGTCAAGATGTGGCTTTCTCAGGTCGTCGAATTAATGAACGACGTGATGAACAAATCTAACTGGTATCAGTCCCTGACGGTGCTCTATCGCTACCTTGGCACGTTTGCCACCGGTGCGATTTCCATCCTGGAAGATGAAGAGGATGTGATCCGCACGCACGTGCTGCCGATCGGAAGCTACTACATCTCGAACAGCGATCGCCTGCAGGTCGACACCGTCTTCCGCAAATTCTCCATGACCTGTCGTCAGTTGGTGGCGAAGTTTGGAAAGGAGAACGTGAGCGATGCCGTGGCATCCGCCTGGGATACTGGCTCGTTTGAAACGTGGTTCGAAGTCGTGCATGCCGTATTGCCGAACACCAACCGCGACACCGGAAAGCTGAACGCGAAGAACAAGCGTTTCAGCTCGATTTATTACGAACCAGGCGGCTCCGGCGACAAGCTGCTGAGCGAGTCGGGTTTCGATGAAATGCCTATCTTGGTGCCGCGCTGGGACATCAACGGCGAGGATGCTTACGGCTCATCCTGCCCTGGCATTCTGGCTCTGGGTGGCGTTAAGGCACTGCAACTTCAGCAGAAGCGAAAAGACCAGGCGATCGACAAGCTGGTTAATCCGCCAATGATGGCGCCAAGTTCGATGAAGAATGAACGCCTGTCGTTGCTGCCTGGCGATGTTTCCTATTACAACGGCGCCGGCGACACGGCTGGATTCAAACCGGTTTACGAGATCAACCCCCGCATTCAGGAACTGCTAGGCAGCATTCAAGACGGGCGCCAGCTTGTTAATGAGTGCTACTTCGTTCCGCTGTTCAACATGTTCAGCAACGTCAATACCCGCAGCATGCCGATCGAAGCGGTCAACGAGATGCGCGACGAGAAGATGCTGCAGATCGGCCCGGTGCTCGACCGCCTGAACGATGAACTGCTGGACCCGGCTATCGACCGGATTTTCAACATCATGATGCGCCGCGGCATGTTGCCACCGCCTCCGGATGAATTGCAGGGGCAGCCGCTGCGCGTGGAATACACCAGCGTGATGGCGCAGGCGCAGAAGTCTGTTGGCATCGGCTCTATTGAGCGCTTTGTCGGATTCATCGGGAATATGGCTGCGGCTGGGTTCCAGCAGGCCGCTGACAAGCTTGATGTTGACCAGGCGATCGATGAATACGGCGACATGCTTGGCGTTCCTACGACTATCACCAAATCCGATGAGCAGGTGCAGACAGAGCGCGAACAGCGCGCGCAGCAACAACAGGCAGCACAAAGCCTGCAGATGGGCGCCGGTGCTGCGGATATCGCGAAGACTCTCAGTCAATCAGGAACTGCAGACCCTAACTTACTGACCAGCATTCAGCAGGCTATGCAGCAAGGCCAGGGGGCGCAGCAATGATGACTCGCGAGCAACTCCAACAGCGCCACGCTGACGACGTGAAGAAGGTGATGGCAACAGAGAGTGGGCGCCGTTTTGTGTGGGGACTTCTTGAGCAAGCAGGCGTGTTTCAAACCACGTTCCGTACAGACACAAACACCACGATGTTTCTTGAAGGTAATCGTAACGCAGGACTGGCTTTGTTCAATGACGTGTTCGGCATCTGCCCGGACTTGTATTTAAAGATGGCCGCCGAGGCCGAGAAAGACAGAGAGGCTAATCATGGCAACACAACGCCAGAAAGTGATCCGGAATGACGGCGGCGTGCAAGTCGTTAAGGTTCTGAGCGGAGGCGGTTCTTCCGTTGCATGGGGTGATATCACAGGCAAACCAACCACATTTGCACCGCCGGCGGCAACTGCTTCGGTAGTCGGCGGCGTTAAGCAGGGCGCGGCGGTGGCTAACGCAGCGGCAGCCCCAACCCAGGCCGAATACAACGCACTGCTGGCGAGCCTCCGCGCTGCCGGCATTATCGCAACAAGCTAAGAGGCAACGCATGAACTTGTTCGAACGTTTGATGTATCGCCGCCTGTGCTCTGAAGCTCCGCCGGAAGGTGGTGATGGTGGCGCAGCTCCTGCAGCAACCGGCGATAACCCGGCAGCAGCTGACAATGCTGCTAATCCGAATCCGGGGGAAGGTGATAACCCGGAAGGCGAAGGAAAACAGGAAGGCAGCAAGACGGCCGAAGAACTCGCGGCAGAAAAAGAAGCGAAAGAGAAAGCCGATAAGGAAGCTGCGGAAAAATCGGAGAAGGAAAATAAACCTGCAGCTCCTGAGAAATACGAGTTCACTTCGCCGGAAGGCCAGGAACTGGACGCCAATGCTCTGGCTGTGTTTGAGCCGATCGCCAAAGAACTGGGATTGAGCCAAGAGCAGGCGCAAAAGCTGGTCGACATCTACCCGCAGATCCAGCAGCAGCAGGCAGAAGCCTGGAGCAAGCAAGTTGCTGATTGGGGTGAGCAGGTCAAGGCTGACAAAGAAATCGGCGGCGACAAGTTCAACGCCAGTGTAGGCGCCGCACAGCGCGCGCTGGATCAGTTCGGCAACACAGAGTTGCGCGAATACCTGAATGCGAGCGGCCTGGGTAATCACCCAGCACTGGTTCGCTTCTGTGCAAAAGTCGGCAAGGCGATGGCTGAAGATACCTTCGTCGTGCCAAATCAAGGCGGTCAGCGTAGCGCGGCCGACATTCTCTACGGTAATAAGGAGTAACATCGAATGGCTATTAAAGGCACTAACGCGCTGACGCTGGCAGACCACGCAAAGCGCATGGACCCGGACGGGAAGATCCCCGCAATCGTTGAGTTACTTTCACAAACTAACCCTATTTTGACCGATATGGTTTATGTGGAAGGTAACTTGCCAACTGGTCACCGAACTACGATTCGCACCGGTTTGCCGGCTGCAGCCTGGCGCCTGTTGAACTACGGCGTTCAGCCAAGCAAATCCACCACTGCGCAGGTTACTGACTCATGCGGGATGCTTGAGGCGTATGCCGAGGTTGATAAAGCACTGGCCGATCTGAACGGGAACACCAATGCTTTCCGTTTATCAGAAGACCAGGCCTTCCTTGAAGCCATGAACCAGCAGATGGCCGAAACCCTGTTCTACGGTGACACTCGCATCAACCCTCAGCGCTTTACCGGTCTGTCTGCTCGATACAACGACCTGACCGCCAAGAACGCTCAGAACATTATCGATGCGGGCGGCACTGGTTCAAATCTCACTTCAATCTGGCTGGTGGTGTGGGGCACTAATACAGTCCATGGCATCTTCCCTAAAGGTCAGGCGGCTGGCCTGAGCCACAAAGACAAGGGCGAGGTTACTCTCGAAGATGCTGAGAAAGGCAAGTATGAAGGCTACCGTACTCACTACAAGTGGGACAATGGCCTGACTGTTCGTGACTGGCGCTATGTGGTGCGCATTGCCAACATCGATACCACCAAGCTGGGCGCCGACGATGGCCCGAACCTGGCCACGCTGATGGTGCAGGCTCTGCACCGCATCCCTAACCTGCAGATGGGCAATGCAGTGTTCTATATGAACCGCGATGCAGCTGAATACCTGGACATTCAGGCAACTGAAAAAGCCTCTCTGGCGATCAGCGTTAAAGAAACCGAAGGCGTGTGGTGGACCTCGTTCCGCGGCGTGCCAGTCCGTACCTGCGATGCTCTGCTGAGCACTGAATCACAGGTTCAATAATCCCGGCTGAGCCGCCGGGTGCGGCTCTCCTTTCTCACTGATGGAGAGACAAAATGATCCTCGACTATCTGAATATGTTCTCGCAGGCGCAGGCTGTTACGGCAACCGCGCCTTCTACTGACGTTATCGACCTCGGGCCGCTTTATGCCGGCAATGATGTACGCGATATCGGCCCTGGATACCCGGTTGAGTTCATCGCCCAGGTTGCTACCACTGCCGCTGCTGGCGGCGCAGCTACCGTAACGATCAGTCTGCAAACCTCCAAGACCAGCGATTTCGCCAGTGCAACCACGTTGCTGCAGACCGGTGCAATCGCAGTTGCTGATCTGAAGGTTGGTTATCGCTACGTGGCCACTGTTCCACACGGTGTGCAGCGCTATTTGCGCGTCAACTACACCGTGGCTACTGGCCCGTTGACCGCCGGTGCTTTCACTGCTGGCCTGCTGCTGGATGCTGATGCACAACGCAGCTATGCAAGCGCCTTCAACATCACTGTTTAACGGGGCGTGACATGTCACAACTGAAAATGTACCGCGTCACACGGAAGTCATTCATCAACGGGCATCTGCTGGAAGAGGGCGACACCATCGAATACGTCGGAAAGGCTGGCGACAACCTGCAGTTGATCGATGGCGAAGGCAATCTGCTGGAAGAGGGCGGCGGCGACAGCGACGACAGCGCGAAGCTGGCCGCGCTGCAGCAGCAGTATGAAGAAATCTTTGGCACCAAGCCGCACCACAAAGCGGGCATCGCCAAATTGTCAGAAGAAATTGAAGCCAAGCGCAAAGAGTTAGGCATCAACTAACAAAGGGGCTTCGGCCCCTTTCTTTCCTGGAGTCCTCGCATGAAAACCGTAAACCTCAAGATCGGCACAGACACCTACGAAAGCGAAGGCGGAAAGCCGGAGACTCGCGACGAATATCCGTGGGGGCTTCGCTTCACGCTGAACAATGACACACTGGAAAAGCTGGGGATCACACTGCCAAAGGTTGGCGAATCACTGACAATTGGCGGCCTGGCTAAAGTGCTGTCTGTCTCCACCCGCACCGAAGGTGATAAAGCGGAAAGCAGCGTTGATCTGCAATTCACTGATATTGGCGTAGAGCCGCCGGCCGCGCCGCAGCGTTCTGCTGCTGACACACTTTATGGCGACGCAGGGGGCGAGTGATGGCATCCGTTATCCAGATCTGCAACGTGGCGCTTGGGCGGCTTGGCAACAGCCGAGTGATTGCCAGCCTGACGGAAAAGAGCAAAGAAGCGTCTGTGTGCTCGCTGTTTTATGAAGACTGCCGCGACGCAGTACTGGCTGATTTCCCGTGGAGGTTCGCCACAAAGCGCGTGGCGCTCGCCGATCTGGATATCGAGCAGCCTGATTGGCAATACAGTTACCGTTACCCGGTGGACTGCCTGCGCATTGTTGCGATCGTCTCTCCAGACGGTGAGCGCTTTATTACGCCAGAACGGCGCGTGCCGTATGAGGTCGGTTCTGATGAGAATGGCACTGGCCGTTTGATATTGACTGACCTGCCGAAAGCATGGCTGCGCTACGTGACACGCGTCACCGACCCCAACATGTTTGACGCAGAGTTCCGCGACGCACTCAGCTGGCGCCTGGCAGCTGAAATCAACATGCAGATCACTGGCGATGCCAGTCTCGGTAATCGCGCCGAGCAGAAATACCAGCTGACCATTTCATCTGCGTCAACGCTGAGCATGAATGAAACCCAGGAGCCGCCGGCGCCGTGGTCTGAGGTTTCCGACGCGAGGGCATCATAATGACAACCAGCCTCATTCAACCGTCCTTTGCTGGTGGCGAAGTATCGCCAAGCCTTTACGGCCGTGTTGACCTGGAGAAATACCAGACGTCACTGCGCCGTTGCAGGAATTTCATCGTCCGCCAATATGGCGGCGTTGAGAACCGCCCGGGAACTCGCTATGTGGCGCCGGCAAAGTTCCCCGATCGCAAGTGTCGCTTGATCCCGTTCCAGTTCAACACGGAGCAGACCTATGTGCTCGAGGTCGGCGATCATTACTTCCGCGTGTTTATGGATGGCGCGCAAGTTGTCTACTCATCCGGCGCCAGTGCCGGCCAGCCTGTCGACGTAACAACGCCGTGGGCCGCTGCAGATATCGACCTGCTGAAATACACGCAGAGCGCAGACGTGATGACAGTTTGCCATCCGAACTACCCACCGATGGAAATCCAGCGGTATGCGCACGATGACTGGCGCACTGCAGAGGTGGCCACAGTAAGCGGTCCGTTTGCTAACGTGAACATTGACGAGTCGATCACTGTCTACGCCAGCGCGACAAGCGGAACGGTAGACCTTACAGCCAGTGCATCGATCTTCAAAAGCTGGCATGTTGGAAAGCTGTTCTACATGGAGCAGAAGAACGTCGACACGGTTGGGCGCTGGGTTACCGGGGAGCAGGTTAGCGTTGGGAATATCTGCCGATACCAGGAGAACTATTATCGTTGCGTGGATGCCGGCGAGCGCCAGCATACTGGCCCAGTGGCGCCAACTCATACAACTGGTGATAGCTGGGACGGCTGGGCTGTAGCCGGTTCTGATGCCTATGGCGTCAAATGGCGTTATTTGCATTCCGGCCGCGGCATTTGCCGCATTACGGCCGTAAGCGGCGACGGGATGACCGCCACCGCCGAAGTGGTGATCCGCAAGGATGGAGAGATTGAGCTACCCGGCCAGGTGGTGGGCGCCGAGTCAGCAACATACAAGTGGGCGCATTATGCCTGGAATGGTGACGCCGGCTACCCTGGCACCGTCGTGTACTTCCAGCAGCGCTTGATGTTTGCCGGATCACGCAGTCAGCCGCAAACAGTATGGACCAGCCGCAGCGGTGACTATAAGGACTTCGGCACATCAAACCCGACCGTTGACGATGACGCGATCACCTATACCTACGCCGGGCGCCAGCTCAATCAAATCCGTCATCTGATCGACGTAGGCTCGCTCGTAGCGCTAACCAGCGGTGGCGAATACAAGGTGAACGGGAACCAGCAAGGTACGCTGACCCCGTCGGACTTTCAATTTTCAAGCCAGGGGCAGAATGGCGCCAGCCACGTGCAGCCTATTGCGATCAGCAACGTCGCGCTATTCATCCAGCAAAAGGGCGGCGCGGTGCGCGACCTTGCCTATTCGTTCGACGTCGACGGATTCCAGGGTTCTGACCTGACCATCCTCGCTAACCACTTCTTTACCGGATACCAGATTACCGATTGGGCGTTCTCCATCACGCCTATGTCGATCGTTTGGTGTACGCGCAATGACGGCGCGCTGTTGGGATTAACCTACCTACGCGATCAGCAGGTGGCTGCGTGGCACTTACACCCGGGCGCCGGCCGCTATGAATCAGTGTGCAGCATTGCCGAAGGAAACGAAGACGCGCTCTATTGCGTGGTTGAACGCACCATCAATGGCCAGCAGCGACGCTATATCGAGCGTATGCAGAGCCGCCTATACGATGTTATGGACGATGCCTTTTTCGTTGACTGCGGCCTGACGTATGACGGCAGGAACCGTGACGCCAGCAAAACCATGACTCTGACCGGTGGCGAAGGTGACTGGCCATACGACGAAGAGATGACGCTTACGGTGGCCGGCGCCAGTTACTTTACGGCCGGTGATGTTGGCAGTGAAATTCACATGCCGTATGTCGAGGATGATGAGAGCAAGGTGCTGAAGTTGTTGATCCGTTCGGTCGCAAGTGGCAACCAGGCAGTCGTTACCAGCAACCGAAATGTCCCACCTCAGTTCCGCGGTGTGCCAGTCAGCGACTGGAGCATGGCGCGCTCTGCATTCGCAGGACTTGACCACCTCGAAGGCCAGACCGTGAGCATTTTGTCAGATGCCAACGTTGAGCCGCAGAAGATCGTTACCGGTGGAAGTATCACCCTGGAGAAAGCCGGCTCAGTGGTGCATGCAGGACTGCCGATCGCCGCGGTCATTGAAACGCTGGACGTTAACCTGAACGGCAACGAAACACTGTTGGATAAGAAGAAACTCTTCACGGCCGCATCATTATTGGTGAATGAGTCTCGCGGTGTGTTTGCCGGCACGCCAGGCGGTGAGATGTACGAATACGCCCAGCGCTATGACGAATTTTATGATGACCCGGTCGAACCGAAGACGGGAACCATTGAATTACAATTGGATGCCAACTGGAGCAAGAACGGCCGGCTAATTGTGGAGCAGAACGACCCGCTGCCGATGACCATTCTCGCAGTTATTCCGCGTGTAACCGTAGGAGGCATTTAGTGCGCAAGGTTGAAGTTGTCGAAGCCACTCTGGAACACGTAGCGGCGCTCCTACCGCACGTTCGCCTGGCTGACGCCGAGGAGTTCGATGCGATGAGCGGCAAGACCCCGGCTCAGGTTCTTGAACTTGCACTGCGCACTTCTGCATTTGCTTTCGCTGGGCTGATCAATGGCGAGGTGGTGACCATCTTTGGTGTGGCGCCGCGGTCAATGATTACCGGCTCCGGTGTTCCGTGGCTTGTGGGGTCTGACCTGCTTGAACAATACCAGGCCACTTTCCTACGCCGGTGCCGGCCAGTTCTGCGTCTTTTCCTGCAGCATTATCCGGAGCTGGAAAACTACGTCGACGCGCGCAACACCGCGGCTAAATGCTGGCTGCACTGGCTGGGTTTCACCATCCATGAAGCGCAGCCCGTTGGCCGTGCCGGGCTTCCATTCCACAGATTTGAAATGAGACGAGGTGATCATGTGTGAGCCTGCAACAATTGCAGCAGGTGCTGCCATCGCGATGGGCGGACTAAGCGCCTATAGCCAGATTCAACAGGGACGCGCTGCGTCTCAGGTTGCCGATGCTCAGGCTGAGTCATACGAAAATGCATCGCGCGATGCGATCAACACCGGCAATGCTGAGGCTGCGCGCCAGCGCCAGCAAACACGTCAGCTACAGGGTCAACAGGCGGCAGCTTTCGGCGCTGCCGGTACTGACATGACCAGCGGCAGCGCGCTGAACATCTTTGGCGATACGGCGGCAGGCGGTCAACTCGATGCGCTAACGACGATCAATAACTCCATCAACCAAAGCAACAGCCTTGCATATCAGGCTGACGTTACGCGCACGCAGGCAAAGATTAACCGGCAACAATCAAACCTCGGCGCCTTTACCACGATCCTGAATACGCCCTTGAAGGCATTTGGTGCTTACAAAACATTTGGCGGCGATACCTCGATATTCAGCAGCGCCGGCAAGGCAAGTGGAACAGGTGGCACATCAGGCTCGAGCATGTTCGACAACATGAAAAAAAGCAATACGGCGCTGATCGGAAACACTGGATTTAAAGGTCCATACACATTTTAAGGAGAGGCTATGCCAATCGTCCCAACGTATGAGCGCCAATCCCGCGCGGAAATGGCGCCGGTTAATCAGGTTGATATTCGCGTGCCGCAGACTGGAGCCGGAGAAGCCTTGGCGCAGGTTGGTGGAAACTACCTTCAGGCTATTGGGCAAGAGAAGCAAAAGCAGGATCTTGCCGACATGCAGGACAAGCTCAACCAGTTTTCCGTGTATGCCGATGACCTATACAACAACCCTCAGAACGGTCTGATAAGCCTGCAGGGTAAAAATGCCATTGGCCAAGGTGAGGCATTCGCCGGACAAATTTCCGCTAAAGCCACGGAGCTGCGCGACTCAATTCCTGAATACATGCGTCAGGCATTTGACCAGCAGATCCAGCCGCTGGGGCGTAGTTATGGCAATCGCGCTCGACAGTATGAAGTCGGGCAGAAGCAGCAGTTTGAGCGGCAGGCTTATTCATCTGGGAACGAGCTTGCAATTAGCCAGTCCCGAGGTATGTGGGGGGATGATGCTGCCTTCGGTGGCCTGGCTAAATCTCGTTTCGATGCGACTGACCTTTATGCAGATACCTATGGAATGCCAGATGAATGGCGGATATCTGAGAAAGTAAGAATAAAAGAGAGCATGGCCGCATCTGCGATTGACGACTGGATAGCGAACGATCCTCAGAGCTTTATTTCTCGCAATGGAGAACCTTCAGACCTTGGCGGCGTGTCTCGCTTCTCTGCTCATGGTAATTCGTCTGCGGCGCGCGGGCTGCGCAATAACAACCCTGGAAACATAGAGGCCAGTGATAAAAATCCATGGGAAGGGCAGATAGGAAGCGATGGTCGCTTTGCCAAGTTTGAGACGCCGGAGCATGGGATCAGAGCGCTGGGTAAGAACCTTCTTACTTATTACCAGAAACACGGTTTAGATACCGTTGGTGAAATTATTACCCGCTGGGCGCCACCCAAAGAGAACAAAACTGACGCTTATATTAAAGCTATTTGTGATCAACTCGGCGTTGCTGCAGACCAGCAAATAGATGTTACCAACCCGCGCACCTTGGCAGCGCTTTGCGCCGGTATTGTTAATCATGAGAATGGCAGCCAACCTTATACCGATGAGCAAATAGGTTCTGGCGTGAGTGCCGCGCTTGGCCTTTCGGCGCTTGAGTCGCAAAAGCGATATACCGGCAACACTATCTATGATGCCGCCAGTCCGCAATCACAGATGAAAGCCAATCGATATGCCATGCAACTTGTCGAAAAGCAGCGAGCTGAATTCAGGGTTGGTTTAGAGGGTAGAGTAAAGGATGCTGAAGCAGCCTACCTTATGGGCAAGGATGCGCCAAATGCACCAAGTTTTGGTGAGTTTATAACGGCATATGGAGAAAAGAACGGACCTATTGCGTATGAACAATTCAGGGATACGCAGCAGCTTGGATCAGACATAGCGGCAGTTCAGCAGTTATCACCTTCTGCGCAACAGGCGTTGTTGGACATGCGAGAGCCATCACCAGGCGATGGTTTTGATGCTGCCACGAAACGCCAGCGAATTTTGAGACAGGCAGTAGACACTGTTAATGCCGCACGCTCCGCTGATCCGATTCAATATGCAACATCATTAAGTCAGGTAGATCCGATCAATATTGGCAACCCTGCGGCGCTACAGGCAGATCTGGTAAAGCGTGCATCTTCGGCTGTTGATGTGTCTCGCAAGTACCAAACTCCACTCACGATGTTCTCGAAGCAAGAGGCTGCACAACTCGGTGAAATGTTGCGTACAGCCCCGGCTTCGCAGTCAGTATCATACCTGGATGCAATGCGCCAAGGGTTGGGTACTGGTGCTCAGTACTCAGCTGCAATGCAGCAGATAAGTAGCTATGCCCCATCCGCTGCTGTCGCTGGCGCTATCATGGGTAAAAGCGGCAATGTGATCGGTCAATCTGGATGGATCTCAGACTCTATGGTAAACCCCGATGATGCGGCAAAAACAATCATCGAAGGAGCTAATGCACGGGCTGGAATCACCTCAAAAGTGAACGGGGTTGAGAATAGAACTAAAGGCATTGAGATACCGAAGGATTCCGATCTGCGTCCTGATTTCGTTGATGCAGTCGGTAATGCCTTTGCCGGAGATGCGGCCGGCGCCGCACAGGCCTATGAGGTTGCCAAGGACTACTACGCCGGGTTGATGGCAAAGAAAGGCGATATTTCTGGCGAGTATGACCGTGACGCATGGACACAGGCGGTAAACGTAGCCACTGGTGGCGTATACGATTACAACGGTCAGGGTGAGGTTTTACTGCCATGGGGAATGTCAGAGGGGCAATTTGATTCTGCTGTAAACACCGCATGGAAATCTCAGATTGTCGATGCTGGCATAAAAGCACCACCTGGCCAGTATGGTCTGCAGAGCTTTGGCGACAGCCAATACCTGATAAAACTTGGGGCTGGCTACTTGCTCGGAAAGGATGGTAATCCGGTCGTGCTCAGTATCAACGCCGAACGTGTTCGCCTCGGAAATGGAGGGATACCGCAGTGAGTTATTTCGGATTCAATCAGGCGCAGCAAAACAGGGAGCTGGCGACAGCAGCAGAAAACCCGATCGGTTCCGCCCGCTCCGATGCTGATTTTTTTGATGGCGCATTCACCGCCCCTTTCAAGGGGATTTACGCCGGGATTACACAGGCTGATCAAGTTGCCTGGGCAGGTGTAGATGCTGTTGTGTCGCCGATCTCGCGGGCTGTTAATGATGCTTTCGGGGTGAACGACACCTCGGAAAGTTTCATCAAGAATCAACGAAGGTTGGCTGAACAGCAGGTGCGGGCATTAACGCCTGACGCCGGAACCACTGGCACCGCTGGGCAGGTGCTTTTCTCGCTGGCGGAGGTGGGCGGGCAGGCGGCGGCTGGTACCTTGTTGGGTGGGTTGCCTGGCGCTGCGGCAACAGTTGGCGGCCTGCAGGGATTTTCCGATTACGAGAAGTCTCGCGCTGACGGTGTGGATTATGGCACCTCTGTAGAAAAAGCGCTGGTGACTGGCGGGACTGCGGCGCTTGGTGCCGTACTCCCTATGTCTCTCGGCCTGCGTGCCGGCGGTGCAGTAGCGGAAGGTGTTGGCGCTGCTCTTAGTGCGGGCGGTACAGCGGCAGGCGCTGCTGCCGGTGTGGTTTCCCGCGCGGCGCCGGACCTGCTTTATTCTGCAGGTACCAACGTCGCCATGGGTATGGCACAACGTGGTTTATCTGCTGAGATACTCCGGCGAGGTGGCTATGAGGATATGGCCCGTCAGTACGATGTTTTCGATAACCAGGCGTTGGCGGTCGACGCTGTACTCGGCATTGCTTTTGGCGGTGTTGGTCGATTTATCAATAGCCGAGGCGAGAATGTGGCAGTGCGAGGCGCAGAGCCTGCAGAGATCGACGCGGCGCTGACTTCAAGCTCTCATCTCAATTATGAGGTTACGGCATCACCTGGCGTTCCTGTAAGCGTCCTGTCACGAAATGCGCATGCCCGTGCTATGGATAAAGCGATGACGGATGCGCTTGCTGGCCACCCGGTAGACGTTGGCTCATTGATGGATGGCGCCGAGTTTATTCAGCGTCGCCCGCGTGTCGATCTGGCATCGCAAGAGGTGCGTAAGGCGATGGGGTTGCCTGACACAGTAATTCGCGACACTGACGCTGTTCGGGTTGACGATGTTGCCGGTGCCAATTATCTCGCCACTCCCAAACCCAGAACGCGGGAGCAAATCCAGCAAGATGAAATTGCGGGCGCGGAGCGTGCCATTCGCGGGGATGATTCCCGCGCAGCAGAGGCCGATACACTGGAGGCTCAGCGCGCAATTTCCGATAACCCAGATCTGCAGGTTCACGTCGTAAACCCAGACGACAGCACAACGGTGGTAAGGGCTGCCGATCTGATGGCTGAGGCCGATCGCGATATGGCCAATGCCCAGCATGACGCAAATTTATTTGATGTGGCCGTTAGCTGCTTCCTGAGGAGATAATTTCATGAGAGACGAGTGCATTCAGGCGATCACCGCCGCATCACAGCGACCACTTACCACCGCAGAAATAAAAGGGATTGAAGATCGAATCGTGAAAAATATGCGCAACCTCGCGCGTAACGATCCAGCATCATGGCGTAATCTCAGCGAAGCGGAACGCATGCAGCGCGCCGGGCAGATGGCTGCTGAAGAATTGCAGCGAGAGGCAGCGATGAAGAAGCGACGTGTTGCTTTAACCATTGCTGCGCGCCAGCGCCTCGATAACTACATCAGCAGCTATGATGGCAAAGATGGAAAACTGGAGGCGCTAAACCGCACCATCGCATTTCACGCGGACGGGAAAGCTAACTTTCTCTCAGTAGAGTCGAGAACCAAGGCAACCCGCGATTATGCTCTTAGCCAGCTCGAGGAGCTTTTCGAGGCTATCGATCCGCGATTCTTCCAACTGTTCGAAGATAATCAAGGCGTGCGCGATCTGGTCTACGAGATGCGAGGGCAACAAACTGGAAATCAGCGTGCGAAAAGAGGTGCCGAAGCATGGCGCCGCGTTGCTGAGCTGCTGCGCCAGCGTTTCAACGATGCCGGCGGCGATATAGGATTCCTTGAAGATTGGGGGCTTCCGCAACATCATTCTATGGAGAAGGTAGGAAAGGCTTCACAGGATGAATGGGTTGGCTTTGTTATCGGGAAGCTTGACCGCAATAAGTATGTGAAAGAAAACGGCGAGATGATGAGTGATGCGGAGCTTGCCGCGTTCCTGGGTGAGGCCTACAAAACGATCGCTACTGGGGGTATGAACAAGCTGGGCGACAGTGGTCTGCGGATTTCCGGCGCTCGGGCAAATCGCGGGAGTGCTGAACGACAGATTCATTTTCGTGATGCTGAAACCTACCTCGAATACCAGCAGCGCTTTGGCGAAAAATCGATGTGGGACATTTTGGTAAATCACATTGATGGAATCAGCAAAGACATCGCGCTGGTGGAAACCTACGGCCCTAACCCCGATCATGTATTCCGTTCGCTACTGGATCAACTGACTAGCGAAACAGCAAAGGCAAACCCGCAGCGTGCAGGGCGTGTTAATCGTCTGCGCAACAGTACCGAGAGCCTTTACAACTTTGTCGCCGGGAAAACGCAACCCATCGCTAATCCACACATCGCGCGCTGGTCGGATAACGTCAGAAACTGGCTTGTTGCAACGCGGCTCGGTTCGGCGCTGATCTCTTCACTTTCGGATAACGGTACTATGTACCTTACCGCTAAAGTGAACAATCTGCCCATGGCGCAGCTGTTGCGTAACCAGTTGGCAGCCATGAATCCGGCGAACAAAGAAGAGCTACGGCTTGCGCGCGGCGCCGGCCTATCGATGGAAACGCTGATCGGCAGCGTGAACCGCTGGGCGACCGACAACATGGGCCCGTCGGCGTCACGCTGGACAGCCAACGCTGTAATGCGTGCCAGTGGTTTGTCAGCCTGGTCAGATGCCCATAAACGGGCGTACGGGGTCACCATGATGGGCGGCGTGGGTAATCTGGTGCGCCAGCATGTCGGTCTTGGAAAGATAGCTGCCGAAGATAGCAGAATTATCAAAAGTAAAGGAATTACCGATCGTGACTGGAGTATTTGGCGACTGGCGGAGCAAGAAGATTGGGGGAACGGTAACACAACGATGCTCACCCCGGAAAGCATCATGCGTATTCCTAACGAAAAACTTGAGGCATTTGGCAACCCTGAGCGCGTGAAGTTCGAGGCGATGCGTAAGCTGCTTGCCACCGTATCCGAAGAAGTCGACATGGCGGTGATCTCGCCTGGCGCACGCGAGCGGATGATCGCCGGCGCCGGCATGCAACGAGGTACTGTTTCGGGAGAGCTTTGGCGCAGCCTGTTCCTTTTCAAATCCTTCCCGATCTCGGTGATGATGCGACACTGGTCGCGCGCCATGGGAATGCCATCAGCTGGCGGCCGAGCCGCATACCTCGCGACGTTCTTGGCCAGCACAACAATACTTGGCGCTATGTCGCAACAGATTAGCGATCTGATCTCTGGGAAGAATCCGCGCGAAGCCTTTGGTGAAAAGGCGCCGCAATTTTGGCTTAACGCCCTCCTAAAAGGCGGTGGTTTAGGGTTGTATGGGGATTTCCTTTTGTCAGACCATACGCGCTATGGGTCAGGTGCGCTCGCCTCAATGCTCGGCCCGGTTGCTGGGTTGGTTGATGATGCGATAAAGTTGGCTCAAGGCGTGCCGCTAAATGCCGTTGAAGGAAAGCCGGAACAGACAGGCGGGGATACGGTTAAATTCGTGAAGGGCCTTATCCCTGGTCAAAACCTGTGGTACACAAAAGCCGTGCTTGATCATATGATATTCAACCAGATGCAGGAGTATTTCTCTCCCGGATATTTGCGCAGGATGGAGAAACGCTCACAGAAAGAGTTCAATCAAACATACTGGTGGCGGCCGCAGGATCGACTGCCTCAGTGATGGATGGATCTTGGTTACGTTGATTATTATATTCTTGGTATCTGGAGCCCTGCTTGCGGTGGATCATTTCAGATACATACTGAGCGATCATGCTAAAGCATTGTGTTGGTTCGTGTTTGTAATCCACGCGATATTACTCGTCGGAAGTATTGCAACTGGAAAGGTGATGTATTTTTACCCTGGATAATATCAAGGCCCGCTGCATGCGGGCCATTTTTTACCGTCCTTTGCGCTTATCCCAGCAAGTTTTACACCATGCCATTAGCCCGTCGGCATTTGAATTATTGGGATAGAAACTGGTTCTCTTGCGGCGAACCTTACAGATGGGGCACCACTTCATGTGTCTGGTGTTTTTTTCCCCTTTTAGGCAGGATGTGCACCAGATGGTTACACCATCCGGGTGTTTACTGGATTTGCTAAATTTGCTGTACGGTAAGCTGATTCTGCATCTTGTGCATTGTTTTTTCCCTTCTTGGGATTTCGAATGGCTAAGGTTTTCTTCAGCATCTATGCTGGCGATAGCTTTTGGCTGCTCTATTCTGATCGGTTGTGCTTCAATGGTTGGCTTTACTTCTTGGATGGTTTTTTGCTGAGCCTCTATCCCTGCCTTTTGTTGATAATAATTATTAATTGCTTGCAGGTCATACTCTGTCTTTGAAGCCACACTTGCAGCTCCCGGCTTATGGTACTGGGTTGATGTGCTGTCCATCACCTGAGTACGCTGCACCCGGATCTCACCATCGTCAGTTTTTATGGTTCTGTTATGGGTTACAACGGTTCTATCGGAGACCTTGGTACGGTTCTGGTTGATGATAAAAATTACCACCACCACCACCCCGACCACTATCCAGAAAATTTCCATAGGGGTTACTCTTAATAATAAAAACCACCATTAAGGTAACCTTAACAAACCAGACGTTCAAGGATTGGGCTGAGGCGCTTTAGCAAACTCAAGCAAAAATGCGGCATTGTTGTTCAAGGATGTTATGTTATTTGTGATATAATTACTTTACAGGTAAGTTATTGAAAAAGATCTTTTTTATTTATTACCTGTGTGGTAAGTTTTTTCATGAAACAAACGGGCCATAAGGCCCGCTGAATGGTCAGTAGGTAGGACTATTGACCGACGTCAAAACCCAAACTTGAAGGTACTGTGTAATGACTGCATTGAATTTAGCAAACAACGCTGGCGCTGTCACTATGTCCAGCCTGGAAATTTCTACGCTGGTTGGAAGTCGCCATGACAGTGTTAAGCGCACGATTGAACGGCTCGCAGATTTAGGGGCAATCACTTTACCACCAACGGTGGAAAAGCCCACCACAGGGCGCCCGACGACGATTTACGTTTTCGAAGGTGAGAAAGGAAAACGAGATAGCATTGTTGTAGTAGCCCAACTCTCACCGGAGTTTACTGCAAAATTGGTAGACCGTTGGCAGGAGCTGGAGCGTGTATTAAGCAGGCCGACATTTGACGCCGCTGCTGCGTTGAATGATCCGGAGTTCTTGCGTACCACTTTGCTGACCTATAGCGAAAAGGTCATTGCGCTGGAGCACAAGGTGGTTGAGATGCAGCCGGATGTTGAAGCATTGGAGCGCATCGCAAAAGCCGATGGCAGTATGTGCATCACCAACGCAGCCAAGCATTTGCAGGTTCAGCCAAAAGCGTTGTTCAAATTGATGTCGGAAAATCACTGGATCTACCGACGTACCGGCGGTCGCGCATGGCTTGCCTATCAAGACCGAATTCAGTCCGGCGTCCTGGAGCACAAGGTTACTACCGTCTCCCGGTCAGATGGCAGTGAAAAGGTTGTCGAACAAGTTCTGGTCACCGCCAAAGGGCTGACTAAGCTGTCAAAATTAATGGGTGTGAGCGGCGCTGCCGCATAAGGATGATGAAATGGCATTAAGTGTATTAGGTGACTCCTTGCTTGCCAAGAGCCGCCACCGTGTTGAGGGCGATAGCGTCACCGCTACATTCACTGCTGTAGCGTGCGAGAACGAGGAAGGTAACGACGAGTTCATGTATTGGGTTGAGCTTCTTGGTAGCGCTGGCGAGACTATTTTGAAGGAGATTAGCAGCGACTTCATCACCGCCAGTGACATCTACGAGCGATTGAAGAAAACTCTAGGACCAATTGCAAGCTAAGTAGAACGGGGCCATTGGCCCCGTATTTATTTCTCACATCTTCCCAATCTGATGATCAATGTAGCGGGCGTGGGTCTGGATGTCACCCAGCGCGCGGCGCATGCCGCCGACGTAGCCGCGGATAATGTCCAGTTCCCGATCGGCTGCCGACACATCGAAGCCATCGGCGCGCAGCCATTCCAGCAAAGTGAGCAGGGTGCTGCTGTCGTCCTTACTCAGGAAGTCGCGGATGATTGTCGCTTCATGCTTCCTGTTCGCCGGCAGGCTGTAGTTCGGTCGCTTGCCCGCGGGGATAAACTCGCCTTCATGAATGATCTGCTGCAGCTTGTCGACCAGGGCAGACAGATTGGCGGTGCCGGTAAGATCGCCAAGCGTGTTGTGGCCATAGCGCTGGCTGGCTAACTCGCTCTCCATCCGGTCGAACTCCGCGATATACGCTTCTTTGAACTGTGCCGCCTTCTTGCCTGTGAAGCCCATCACCAGGAACACGAAGCCGTTCTTGGTCATTTCGTACATCTTGTAGGTGTTACCGTTGTGCTCATAGGGAACCAGCGAAAAGTTGCTGGTTAAGAATTGCTCAGAGCACTCAAGACTTTCTACCTTTTGAGTGACGTGCTGATGCTGCTTAGCGAAGAAAGCTGCAACTGATTTTGTGGTAGTGATAGGGCGGCCGCTGCGAACGACGATTTCAGGTGTGATGCCGCAAGGGAATTGAGTAGCCATTGTGATTCTCCATAGTGATCTGTTAATCACCACCGGAGACGCCAATCTTCTGGTGGTGAGACGTACAGGGTTGGCGTGCCGGGGAGAATCAACCGGTGAGCCTTTCGGCTCCCCTGCACGCCCCACCATAATTTTGATGTAGCTGTGCTTTGGGCATAAAAAAAGCCGCTAACGCGACCTATGCGCGATTCTCACATTCCGGGACGCCAATCCCGGCATCAGATTTTGCTGATGCGCTATCACTGTGGCGCAGGTTTGCGAGAAAGTAAATGTACCAATTTGGTAACTATTTTGCGAGCGGGATTGAGAAAAGATTACCTGAGCAGCAGCCGGGCTAGGCCCGGCGAGGTATTGACGATGGTAATTATTGTTCCAACTGGTGTGTAATAAATTGCGAATGTGTTTTGATTTGTTCCTTCATTTTTTCATTTTGTGTGACATAGTTCACTAAAGCATTCAGTTCCAGCATAGCACCGCCGATCTCTGAACCGTCATCATCGAGTTCCTTCAGCAGCGTTTCCAGTAGTGAAGCCTTAGCTAATCCCGCAATCCCTTCGCGCGTGTTAACGCTTTTCTCCAGCATCCTGCTGGCCGGGTAGCTGTACTTCTTCATTGCGTAATGCACCTCGCTCAGCTTGTAACTACTGTATAAATAACCATATATAAAAATTATTGGTTTAGCAATATGCGCAACACTAATTACCAATAAGGTAACAAAATTCAATATAACACATAATTAAATTCATGTATGGATTAGCAGGCGCTAGAATGCTCTTTATGTGAGCAAATGGGATTAGAGAGATGACCGTATCAACAGAGGTAAGCCGAGAGGAATACACCGGCAACGGGGTGACGACAGATTTTGACTATCGCTTCCGTGTGTTTTCTGCGGATGAGCTTGTTGTTACTGTCGCGGACACAACAGAAAACATCCGCACACTGGTGCTAAATACCGATTATACAGTTACCGGCGCCGGCAGTCGTAACGGAGGCAAGGTTAAGCTTGCTAGCGCACTGGCCAACAACTGGCGGATCAGCATCGAGCGAGAGCTACCTGTCACCCAGGAAACCGACGTTCGCAACCAGGGTAACTTCTTCCCTGAAGTGCATGAGGATGCATGGGACAAGCTGACCATGCTGATCCAGCAGGCGATTGGTGGCCTTGGCCTTGCGCTGCGAAAACCAAACTGGCTGGCAAAGTATTACGATGCCAAAGGAAATCGGATATCTAACCTTTCCGATCCTGTCTATGGGCAAGATGCAGCAACAAAGCGATATGTTGATGCTGGAGATGCATCTAGCAATCAGCATGCTGATGATTTATTCAAGCGAACCATTCGAGTACCAGAGAACTACGTTGATGAATTGCCAACAATCCACGGCCGTGGCGGTAAGCTGTTTGCGTGGAGTAATTCCGGGCGGCCCATCGCGGTGCATGCTGAAACCGATGGAGGGACACAGCTCGAGATCGACCTGGCCGGCAGTGATGGGTTTAAGTTCATCGGCCAGGCCGGTTCGTTTGATGAACTCAGAAGCGTGATCCCTGAGCGTGCTGGCCAGAAAATCCTGCTAGGTGGCTATTACCCTGGCTGGGCTGCTATCGGGCAACCGGCAGGTGGCGGCGAATTTGTGGCGGTTTCTGGGGTGGCGGTCGATGATGGTGGCTATATCTGCCAGCCTACGGGCAGCGCACTATTCCACTGGCAGCGAGTAATCGATGGGCGAATGCTAAGCCCCGAGATGTTTGGCGCATTCCCTGATTCAACGCGAAGCGTGCGGGGGACTGATTATGCGGCCAACCTTAACAAAATGTTTGCCGCTGCAATTGCAAATAATTTTGGCGTTGATTTTCGTCATGGCCAGGGTGGCTACGAATTTGAGAAAGAACGCGCCTATTACGTCGGAAGTCCAGTCGTGGCGACTGGTATTCATCAAATCCGTGGGAGCGTTTACCTCCATGCTGACTCGAGTTTGTTCGACAAAACCAATAATAGCTATGTCTTGCTGCTAGGTGATCCAAAAACAAATTATCAGACAATACAAAATAATCTGTTGTTTGACTTTATTTTTGTTCGAGATATTGACCAGCGTGGGCTTCGCTCTGGACTGAAAAATGAATTGAACGGCGTATTCCTAAAGTACACTGGTGTTTACGGTGATGGTTTCCGTGCAATGGACTTTAACGGTCGCGGTGTGCACTGCTCCCCTGTATTTGACTCCAAGTTTGGAATTATTCAGGAGCGATGCGGAAATGAGTTGTCGTATGCGATCACAGTGGATGGTAACGGCGATGAATCAAACTCGATCACCTTCACTTACATATTATCTCATGATGCCTATCATAAAGGCGTTTATATCACCGGTTCTAAGCATAACATCCTACGTGCTCACATTGAGGCCACGGCTGTTACCACTCTGGACGATGGATATACTGGTGCGTCCGGTTCTGTTGCGCAGAGTGGACTCAAGTATTTAAACAACTTCTTCTATCTCGTCGCTGGTCAAACCGGGAACATAACAATTAATGATTATTCTCGCAGCGATAATAAAACTTACTACGACGACCTGGACAACTATGCATCAACAAATGGTGCGCACTCATTGTTCATTCTAAACACCGGTAGTAATGCATCGTCTATACAGGCAACGTCGCCAAATGTTCACACCTCATTCTTTGGTGGCTCGACGTATGGCGGCATAGGTGTGCTGCAAACTATTAATGCGTACTATGAAACAGGGAGCAGGATCACAACCTCTGTTGCGCGCGTGACAGATTTGCGCGTTTTCGACAACTTCAATCGGTTCTTATCTGGCCGAGCCGCGAGGGTGTCAAGAGCTGCCGGGCAGTTCTATTCCTTCACTGTCGATGCGCCGTTCTCTCAATCGCCAAATCAAGAGGGGACTGTCGTATTCACAAACTGCACATTTAGCGGCGGTATTTCTGCATTAACGAACGGATATACATACCTTAATAATTGCATTATTAATGGTATTTCGTTGAATGCGAACAATACACCAGAGCGCGGTATATTCAGAGGTTGCAATATATCAGGAAATATAAACATTGCCGACGCCTCAAGCAGCACGAATAACAAGCGAGTGCTGTTCTATGCATGCGAAATGACAGGAAATCTGACGCTCAGTTCAAATAGAGAATCAACTCCGGCATTTATGGGTTCAGATAATTGGGCTCGAGGCGGGACGGTTTCAGGATGGTCTCTGCCAAAGCATATGGAAGTGGGCGCAATCGTCCAACGCATTGGACAGCCGTCAGCAGGTCAGGGGATTATTTATATTGCCACCGCTCTGCTGTCAGACGGCACAAATACATGGGCAACGATCGCTCAAGTTCCAAACGCATAATTACCCCCAGGCAATGGGAGGTGGAGCCATGAAAATGGATAAAATCACGACAGGTATTTCTTATGGCGCCTCCGGTGGTGGCGCCGCATTCTGGTTTACTCGGCTGCTGGATGGCTATTCACCGGAGCAGTGGGCGGCTATAGGCGTTTTGGGGGGGCTATTTTTCGCCTTCCTCACATGGTTAACAAACCTGTATTTCAAGGCTCGTGAAGACCGCCGCCGCGAACGCATGGGGAGGGTCGCCGATGGGCAGGCTGAATAAAACAGGCGCCGCCGGAGCCGTTTGTTCTGTGATGGTGATCATCGGCCTGGTGCTGTCGAGTGGAGAGGTAAAAACCAGCCGCGCGGGGCTTGAGCTGATCGGTAATGCCGAGGGATGCCGCCGCGAACCGTACAAATGCCCGGCTGACGTGTGGACTGATGGGATTGGCAACACGCACGGTGTTAACCCGAGCGTGCGCAAAACCGAACAGCAGATCGCCGCCGACTGGCAAAAGAACATCCTGGCGGCTGAGCGGTGCGTTACCAACTATGCCGCCGGCGATGAGCTGCCACAAGGCGCGTTCGATGCGGCGGTGAGTATCACGTTTAATGCCGGCTGCGCGACGATGCAGAAATCGACGATGTTCAGGTTGTTCCGCCAGGGTGAAACGGTGGCCGCCTGCGAGCAGTTCCCGCGCTGGGTGTATGCCGGCGGCGTAAAGCTCAATGGTTTGGTGATCCGCCGTGACAAGGAGCGCGCGTTATGTCTGGCAAAATAACGTCGTTGGTGGTGATCCTGCTGGCGCTGGCGGCCGTTGTCGGTGCTGGCGCCTGGCTGGCTGGGCGTCACTACCAGCCAACGATTGACCGACTCAACGATGAGCTGACGCAGTGCAAAGGCAGCAACAAGCAACAGGCGGCAACGATCGCCAGCCAGAACGCCGGCATTGACGCGCTGCAGCGCAAACAGGAAGAGATGGAAGCCAAGGCCAAGGCAGCGCAGGGAAAAGCCCGCAGGGAGGCGCAGGGAGATTATGAGAGGGCAAACGAGGTTATGGCAGAACGAACCACCGGCGAAGCGTGCGCGGCGGCGTCTGCTGCGTTTGACGCAGAGCTGCGCCGGGAGCGTGCCCAATGAAAAACCTGATCGTGGTTTCTGTCCTGGCATTGGCCGGCTGCTCGAACGTGCCACCGGCGCCGTCATATGTTGAAGTGAAAGTTCCGATCGCCGTGCCATGCAAAACGGCCGACGTTTCGCGCCCGGCGTTCGCTGTTGACCAGTTGCCTATCGGTGCTACTATCGACGTCCAGATGCGAGCGCTGCGCGCCGAGCGTCACCAGAGGATTGGTTACGAAAGAGAGCTGATAGCTGCCAATGAGGCGTGCAAAAACTGAGCTGGTTTTTCTGGTGACGGTATTAAAGTCGGTATGAAGATTTCATTGTCATCACATCAACCAATAAAATCAATCTCTTACTTTTGTTGTAAATAATTGAGTGGGAATGATTTGACACTTCCCGCAGCCTGTTCGTAACTAGGCCGAAGTGACTGAAACCCTCTGTTTTTACAGAGGGTTTTTCTTTATATGACCAAACATTTTCTGCCTGTTGTCAGTCATTGAGGTAAGTTATAGGTAAAGCAGATTATTGTTTGTGGTCGAAATATAGCCTATGTTCAGACCGTGGTATGATTGATAGCGCCAGGGGATACGATGAAAGTAGAGACCATCAACTACGTGATAGAATCCTATGAGCAGCAGAAGCGAGAGAACGCCATTGCTCTGCTGAAATTGCTGATGCTGTCAGAGAAGGATAAAGCGGAAGGGCGTGTGTTCTCGAAGGAACCGCTGTTGGATGGGCTTACGGATTGAACGCAGGACACTCAACGTTAAGGGGATTCCTTTTTCAATTATAGATTTTTTAATTAAAACCCCCTAAGCGTCTTTATAGTGAAAATTTAAATTGTGGGTGCTGAGTTATTAAAGTACTCCTCCCAGGACTCACTCCATTTTTCATTTAGAGAGAATAGTGGTTGCCTACCATTCTCATGATAATTAAGCCAGGATAACTTCAGGATACTATCCTTTCTTAATTCTCTAGACATATTATTTGCAGATATCTTTGGCCTGTTAATATTAATTGACATATGCTCATTAATTATTTTTGTTAATTCTGATGCATTGCTTTTCTTGAATCCTTTTGCTTTTCTTAGAACTAAAGAAACCAATATTATTGGTATATATATAGTTCCATAGATCTTTAGTGTACCAATATTTTCTGGTATTGCATTTATAAGATTTTTATTAATAGACCTTTCAACTGATTTTTTTGTTTTGTTTTGATGGTTTGGCAATTGAAGATGTTCCGTTGATGTAAAAAGATTTAGCCTAAGTTGACCATTATCTTCTTCCAAGTCTAATATCGAATTTCTTACTGATCTATAATCAGATTTTGGGACTTCTATATACTGTAACTCATCATTTTCATCTGATTCAATAATAAGTCCCAGAGGTGCATTCTTAGAGGACATTAGCTCAACATAACAACCATAGTCGAGTGTGTATAAAGTATACTTTTTGCCGACTGCATTTTTTGCGGAAACACCTTGCCTAAGAACGTGAATTACTCTCATGTCATATAGATAATCTATCAGTTTATGATTCTTCTCATGGCTAATTAGGAAGCCCCTAGATTTTCTATGTCCAATAACTTCGTTTATTATTCTGTCAAGTAGTGACACGGCTTCTGGCCTGCTGTTAAGGGCTGCATGCTTGTTGACCTGAAACCATTTTTGAGCGGAGTTACGGATATGAAAAATAGATATTTTGTTTGCTAAAGCAGTCTGCGCAGCTAATGAAATAATATTTATGGCATCTCTTGGAACACCCTCAACTGCTCTTACATATTCGTCAAAAGCCGAAGTTTGAGTAAATACATCATTTATAAATAGGTTAGGCTCTCGATCGCAGATTGAGTTTTTATCAATAGCACAAACATGGCGATGAAGTAGGTTTTTAAAGAAGTTTTTGGCAGCATCGCTATCATTATCAAACACCATGTATTCATCTAAATTTATCACAGATGAAGCATCTGAACCTAATTCTATACCAATGCTGGCACCAGTATTCATGTCCACTTCCATGAAGTTGCATCTATGAGCAATAGCTGCAATTTTTACAGTAATGTTAGGAATTGGGTATAATATTCTTCTTAAAAGTTCTGCAAGATAAGGTTGAAGGTCTAAAGGAATCTCTGACCATTCATCAATTAATATCCAAAGCTCCTTATGAGGTAGCATTGAAACAATGTCGTTAAGTTTTTTTGTTATTGAGTTAAAATGAATTCTTAAAGTTATTTTTCCTGTGGTTTTTATTCTTTCTGAGCTCCCAATGGCAGTGCCTTTTGTGAGTTCCATTCCTGCGGAAATACTTTTCAATGATGCATTTGATTTGATTGAGAAATTATTGGATATGTTATTGGATGAACCAATTTCCTCTTCAGATGTACCCTCTATGTTTAATGCGGTTGCTTGTTCAAGAAAATTGTTCAATAATTCCGTTATCTCTGTTGTTTTATCTATTTCGTTTTCAAATATATAATCTAGAATAACCTCGTGAATATTGCATAAAGTATCTGAAAGCAGTCTTGTTGCCCTTTCACTTAGGGGGATGTTTTGATCTGAAAATATCCCTCCTGTTGAGCCTATTAATCGCATGTCAATAGGTACACTGATAATCCCTCGATTAGATATTTCATTGTTGAGCACTGCTAAGAAGTGTGTCTTTCCGGTCCCTCTCCGTCCAAACATTATTTGATTATCTGTGCTTGAAAGTAATGTATATGTAGGGCCAACATCAACGAAGGATTTGATCAGATGCTCAGTTTGTAATTTTTCAGCTCGTTTAGCTAGTCTCATTATTATTGAGTTGATATTTCTCATAATTTTCCGCCATTTTAATCTGATAGTCTTTCCGTAGCTCAGTCAGAGATTGCAAGTAAAATGATTATTTGATCTAAGCTATCATTTTTCTCCCTACTTACAAATATCAATGATTATAGTGTTAGAGTGTTATTGTTTTTTTTGAAACTATATCTTGTTTTTTTATTTAACATCAAAATAATCTATTGACAGGGTGGGTATTAAATAAAGTTTTTATATTATTAGTACGCAAACAGTGTTTCAGGAGGTGCCAAACCACCCTTAACCGCCCCCCACTGCGTCAGCAATGCATGTAGCCTGGCCGGCTCCAGCGGCTTGCGCAGCACCTGATAACCTTCCTGCTCGGCCTCTTGCAGGATCGGCGAGTTGAATTCGCCGCTGACCATCGCGCCACTCACGTCCGGCAGGCGTTCGACGCTCTTGCCCCGTGCCGTGTTTTTAAGGCGCTTTAGACGGAATTAAGGGATTACAATGGAATTTGAGTACACGGCGACTCAATAGCGAACCCTCTCCGTCGCGTTGAAGTCGAATCCCGACCGGTGATCACGGAAATACTCCCTCAGTTTGAGAATACCGTTAGCCTGTTCCCGCAGGGATGCTAGATTTGCCCTGAGCTGCTGAAGATTGGCTGTGCAAAGTACCGGGAGTTTAATCACGCAGAAGGTTACCGGGTTTTGTATTCCGTAGAAGCAGCCACTTTGACTGCCCATGCTATCTTGTCACACCGGCAGGACATCTAATTGCTGTTGTTTAAGCGTCTGATCACGGCCTGATAACCCGATCGGCTCCTAACCCTCGTTTTCCTGCAAGTGAAAGACTATGGGGGATCGCATCACTCGCCTTGCTCATCATACTTGCGTTGGCACTCCTGAATCGCCTCAATATTCCCCAGCGTCCAGTCGAACAGTATCGAGAACGGCCCCTGCAGGGATTTGCCGAGCGGCGTCAGCGAATACTCGACGCCAAGCACCCGCCCGTCCAACACTTTGCGATGCACCATGCCGTTGCGTTCCAGCTTGCGTAGCGTCTGGGTCAGCACGCGTTGCGTGACGCCATCCAAACGGCGTTTGATGGCGTTGAAGCGCTGCGGCTCACGCAGCACTTCCAGCACCATCATGGACCATTTATCGGCAATCTGATCGAGGACGATGCGGCTTGGGCAGTCGGCGCGGTAAACAAGGTCGGTCGTATCCATCGGTATCCTCCTGCATCCCTGGGATGCTTAAGGTGCGTAATTGACGCCAAGTATGCAAAGTATACCATTCGACACACGGCGTGAAAAACCCGCACTTGTACCCCAGGTAAAAGGACATTGAGATGACAGATACAGATTTCAGCAAGCTCAGGCTGTCTCATGCGCACGGCGTGATGACGATCGCTATCGATAACCCACCGGTAAACGTGCTTGATGTGGCGCTGATGTCGGAAATCAGCCGTTTATTGCTCGCGGTGCGTGACGATCCGGATACGCGGGTGTTGGTGTTCCAGAGCGCGAACCCAGCGTTCTTTATTGCTCACGTCGACATGACCTTGATCGATGAGCCGCACGCTTTCGACGAACTGGCGAGCAACGCGCCGGAGGGGCTAAATCCGTTCCAGGCGTTTGGCGAGCTGCTGCGTAGCCAGCCGCAGGTCACTCTCGTTAAGCTGGCCGGGCTGGCGCGCGGCGGTGGCGCCGAGTTTGTGGCGGCGGCCGATATGGCTTTCGCGGCACGGGAAGCGGCGGGGCTGGCCCAGTGCGAGGCCTTGATGGGCATTACGCCCGGCGGCGGTGCGACGCAGTATCTGACGAGCCGAATGACGCGCGGCCGCGCTCTGGAAGTGATCCTGGGCGCCGATCTCATCGATGCCGCTACCGCAGAACGCTACGGCTGGATTAACCGCGCCTTGCCTGCCGCCGAGCTGGATGATTTCGTCGAGCGGTTAGCGCGCAATATCGCGGCATTGCCTGCGGGGGTGATTGCGGCGGCCAAACAGGCGATGCCTGCACCGGATCTGCAGGCCGGTTTTTATCGCGAGCACGACGCCTGGGCGGGATTGTTCGCACGCCCGGCCGCGGAGCGGTTGATCCGCGGTGGGCTGAAAGCCGGTGCGCAAACCCCGGAGGGGGAGCGCAACCTTGAAGGCCTGCTGCGGCATCTTGCCCGCTAAGGCACCGCCTCGCGCTAGCCGGCCCCCCACTGCGTCAGCAGCGCATGCAGCCTGGCCGGCTCCAGCGGCTTGCGCAGCACCAGATAGCCTTCCTGCTCGGCCTCTTGCAATATCTGTGAGTTGAACTCGCCGCTGACCATCGCGCCGCTCACGTCCGGCAGGCGTTCGAACAGCGCTTTCAGGATGTCGAAACCGCTCTCGCCGGAACGCAGGCGCTGATCGCACAGCACAGCGAACGGCGTAAAACCGTCCTCGACAATGGCGAAGGCTTCCTCGGCGGAAGCCGCGCAGCGCACGGTGATACCCCAGGTGCTCATCAGGCTCTCCCAGGCGGAGGTCACCAAGGGATCGTCGTCCACCACCAGGCAGGCGCCGCGCAGCGGTGCATAGCGGGTAGGCGTGGCGGTGTTGTCGTAGGCGGCCGCGGTTTCCGGTGCTTTGTCTTCGCCGATATATTGCGTGAAGCGCATCCAGAAACGCGATCCTTTGCCTTCGACGGAGTGCATGCCGTACTTCACCTTCATCAGCTTGGCGCAGCGCGCCACCACCGCCAGCCCCAGCCCGTGGCCGGCGCTGTCGATTTTCCACGCCAGTTCAGGGCGGTAGTAAGGGGAGAAGATTTTGCTTTTCTCTTCGTCGGCGATGCCCACGCCGGTGTCCCACACTTCCACCAGGCACTCGGGGCCGCGTGGGCGGATGGCGATCAGCACGCCGCCCTGTTGCGTATAGCGCAGGGCGTTTTGGATCAGGTTGATCAGCGATTGCCGCACCAGCAGCGGATCGCCCATCACGCTGATACGCCGTCTAGGCCGCCAGGTGCGCAGCGCCAGGGCGCGGCTGTTGGCCTCTTCGCGGAACAGGGTGACTACCGAGTCGAGCAGGGCGCCGATATCCACATGGGTGGCGGCGGTGCGCACGTTGCCGGATTCGATCTTGCTGAGATCGAGCAGTGAATTGAACATCAAATGCACCGAACGCACGCTTTGTTGCAGATCCAGCAGCTGCGGCGTCAGGCTGTCGTCCCGGTTTTTGTGGATGATGGCTTCGATCAGAAAACCCATGGCGTGCACCGGCTGGCGCAGATCGTGGCTGGCGGTGGTCAGGAACTGGTTCTTGTCCAGTAGCGCCTGTTCCGCCTCCTCTTTAGCCTGGCGGAACTGCTCCGCCAGGCGCGAGCTTTGTTCTTCGAGCAGCGCCTGCTGAATAAAGAACGCATGCGAGGTTAATGCGTGGCGGTAAATGGCGAAGCCGTACAGCAAGTTCAGCATCAGTACGATGAACATCACGTCTTCCAGCCGCCAGATGATGCCGAGGTTCAGCAGCCCCCAGGAGGCGAAGAAAAAGCGGGTAAAGGTGCTGATGACGGGCGTCAGGTGCGTTGCGTTGGCGGCGACGATCGCAGCGATGCTGATATTGAGCAGCAGAAAAAAGTCAAAGTTATGGGTCTGTGGGGTAATTAAATAGAGTGATGAGATCCCCAACCCGTGAATAAACGCCACCTTATTAATGCGCGGCAGCCAGCGGCGCAGCACGGTGTCTTCATCATTTTCTTTGGCCTCATGCAGGTAGCGACGATGTCCTATTCGGATCGCCACGGCGCATAGCAGGTAAACGATGATCCAGGTAATGGTTGGGCCGAGTTCATCACCCAGCAAATAAATCCAGATGGCGAACGGAATGCCGACAAAGGGCACGGCGGTGAAGCTGAACACCAGCCGCATGAAGGTGTTGTCCAGCAGGCGGATCTGTGCGCGTGGGGAGATGCCATCATTTTGTAAATGCTGGAAAAACCTCATGACGACGGATCCCGTTTGCCGTGCAACAGCGTGATGGCTTCCACTCGGCTGTTGACGCCGATCTTTTTCAATATATTGCTGATATGCTCTTTGACGGTCGGCTCGGAAATAGACAGTTGTGTCGCAATTCTTTTATTTGGCAGGCCGCGCAGCATCATAGTTAATACGTCTAATTGCCTCGGCGTTAAATTGAATTTATTTAAATGGTCATGGTTGTTTTTAATGGCGGCTTCATTGCCTTCCGGGAACCATTCCTGATTGTTATTCAGCGCAAAAACCGCCCTGGCGAATAATTCTGGCGGTTCATTTTTTAACACGAACCCATGCCCGCCGGCATTGTGAACTTTCTGCCAGATATCGTTATTCTCGTCGCCGCTGACCACCAAAATCCGCACCTGCGGATAACGTTGTTTTACTTCTTTGAGTAATTTCAACGCCGTACCGGAAGAGAGCCAAAAATCAATCACCAGTAAACGCGGTGGGCCATTTTCCCTAATATGGCGGTAGCAATTCTCTTCATTGGTCACCACATGCGCCTGTTTGAATCGGCAATGCGTGCTGAGAAAATTGGCAATGCCGCTTGCTACCAATGGATGGTCATCAACGACCAACGCATAATCCTGCCCCAAAGGATTCTCCTTTCGCCTTCAAATATCAGATAGGTCTGATGAATTATTATCAACCCTCCCTACTTTAGGAGGGTTTTTTCGTTTAGGAAAGGGAAATATATTATTCGAGGATTTGGATAAGAGAAAACATAAAGCTAATCGGTAATTTTAACTGATTGGTTATAAAGGATAATTTATGAAGAAACCACTTATCGCTTTAACCGTTACGATGATGATAGCCGGTTGTTCCACCCTGAAAACCGATCAGGCCATTCCATTACTGCAGGCGGAAACCGCCAAAATGCTGGGCCTGGGCTCATCGGACGAAATTACCGTGACCAATGTCAATGGCGCACAGCCAGATGCGCTGGGCGGCCAAAAACTTTCTTATCGCGCCACCACGGAAAAAGGCCGTATTTTTGATTGCTCGTCGCTGATGATGCCGGGAATTTTAGGTTCGTCGCCGTCGCTGAGCGCGCCGACCTGTACGCCGGTGGTCACGCATAAATAATTCGCTTCGGGGGCGGTATTGCCGCTTCCTGGTTTTCCATCGTCGGAGCGTCAGCGCCGGGGGGCAATAAGCTTTTGCTTCGACGATCACTAAACCGGCGTGCGCGAAATAACGCCTCACACCTCCTCTAGTGTATTGAGTTTTCCTATAACAATAAATTTCGCGACATCACGCTAACGAGTACGGAGATAGCCCGTGAATGACAAGACATCGCACCCTTTAGCGGTTAGTACACCGCTTTCCAAACTTTACCTCGCTCTATTTTCTGCGCCGCTGTTGATGCTGGCGCCCGCCGATATCGCTCGTGCAGACGATGCCATTTTTGACGGCGAATCAAAAATTACCGAATCATTGGCCTACACCGGGGACGTTTACGTCGGCCGCAATCAAAGCGGCAACCTGCTGATCGAGAATGGCAAGATCAGCGCCTATAACATCAATATCGGCCGGATGTTCAACGGCCAAATTCATGAGAGCGTAGTCACGGTCCGCGGGCCGAACGCCGAGCTGAACGCGGTGAACGATCAGTTCGTGCTGCGTGGCGGCCTGAATCTGGGGCGGGGCACCTTGCGGGTTGAAGACGGCGCGCTGGCCAGCGCGAAAGAGATCGTGGTCGGCACCACCCGCGGCTACGACAGCCACCTGATCGCCACCGGCGCCGGTTCTCGCGTCACCAGCAATTTTCTCAGCGTCGGCACCGACTTAGGGGCACGATCCACGCTGGCGATTGAAGACGGCGCGGTGCTGAACACCGCCTTTGACGCGCGCATCGGTAATGGCAGCGGGCCGGGCGAGACCGATACGCTAAGCCCGAAAGCCACGGTCATGGGGGCCAATTCCCAATGGAACGTTGGCCGCGCGCTCACGCTTTACGGCGATCTGGACGTGCTGAACGGAGGCGCGGTCAACGTCGGTAATATTCAGGTGGCGGGCGTCTCCGGCGCGCGTAAAACCGCCGAGCTGACGATCGCCGGCAACGGCTCACGGTTTACCAGCGGCAGCAGCGTCAACGTCGGCGATTACGGCAATGGCGTGTTGGCGGTCATGGACGGCGGCACATTCTCCGCCGGCGGCAACGACGTGGTGCTGGGCAAGACCGGTTCCGGTTCTAACCGCGGCGCGCTGATTATCGGCAGCCGCGGCAACATGGATACCGGCACCGGGTTGACCGAGCCGACGCTCGGCGCGGCGGGCGCTGCAGGCACTATCGATGCCCAGACGGCGATCGCCCTGCGGGGCGGATTGTTCCGCAGCTATGTGTACTTTAACCATACCGACGGCAATTACGTCTTCAGCAACAAGATGAGCGGCGAAGGCGAGGTGATCAACACCGCCGGGCACACGACGCTGAACGGCGATCTCACTGGGCTGCAGGCAAACGTCACCGCGCGCGGCGGTAAGCTCATCATCGCCAGCGACATCAACACCCAGAAAGAAGACGATATCTTCGAGATCCAAACTCTCAGCGCCGAGAACGGCGGCACGCTGATCCTCAATGCGACGGCGGGTTCCGACGTCAATAACGGGCAGGGCTACAGCAGCGCCGCGTCGATCAAGGCCGGCGGCACGCTGGGCGGCAACGGCACGCTGGGCCAGACCGAGATCCTGTCCGGCGGCCATATCTCGCCCGGCGACGGCAATATCGGCACGCTGACGCTGAAACGCTACCTGAACTTTATCGGCGAATCCTTCTATGACGTTGATATCGCCGGCGACGGCCGCAGCGATCAACTGCTGGTGGCGGGCAAAACCACCATCAGCGATCAGGCCAAGGTGCAGGTTACGGCGCTGGATCCGCAAACCAGCTATAAAACCGGCCAAAGCTACCGCATTCTGACCTCGGACGGCGGCATTGACGGCCAGTTCGCGTCGGCGGTTTCCAAGTCCGCCTTCCTCGATGTGGCGTTGAACCACAGCGCCAACGCCGTGGATCTGACCATCGCGCAGAAAGACACGGGCGGTGAAAACCCTGGCGGCGAGAACCCGGGTGGGGAAAACCCAGGCGGTGAGAATCCAGGGGGCGAGAATCCGGGCGGGGAAAACCCAGGGGGCGAGAATCCAGGCGGCGAGAATCCGGGCGGAGAAAACCCAGGCGGTGAAAATCCGGGGGGCGAGAATCCGGGGGGCGAGAATCCAGGCAGCGGCAAACCGGGCATTTTCCAAACGGTGGCCGAGAGCGGCAACCAGTGGAATACCGCTGGCGCGCTCTCGACGCTGGCGCAGAGCGGCCCTTCGCTGGCGCTGTATAACTCGCTGCTGCTGCTGAGCGCGCCGGAAGCGCGCGAGGCGTTCAATCAGCTGTCCGGTGAAGTCTATCCGTCGATGCAGTCTAACCTGATCGCCGGCAGCACCCAGCTGTTCAACGTGCTGAACCAGCGCATGCTGCGCCTGTTCGACAACGACAGCCTGCCGGTACCGCCGTTGGCGATGTCGCTGGTGCAACCGGCGCAGGCGCAAAACAGCGGCGTTTGGGGGCAAACCTTCAGTTCCTGGGGCAAAAACAGCGGCAACGGCAACGTGGGCAAGCTGGATGGCAACACCACCGGCTTCCTGTTGGGCGCGGATCGCAAGCTGGCGGACCATAACGTGCGCATCGGCGGCTACTTTGGTTACAGCCGCGGCGATTATGACGTCGACAGCCGCCGCTCCAAGGCCGATACCGACAACTACCACCTCGGCCTGTATGCGGCGGGGCAGCAGGATGCGTTCTCGCTGCGCGGCGCGCTGGGTTACACCTGGCACAAGATTGAAGGCAAGCGCAACGTCGATTTCAGCGGCTTCTCGGATCGGCTGAAGTCGGATTATGACGCGAACTCGCTGCTGGCGTTCACCGAAGCGGGTTACCGTTTCGGCCAGCCGGAGATGAACGTCGAACCGTTCATCAACCTGAGCTACATCCGCCTGCATACCGACAGCTTCCAGGAGTCGGGTGGCGCGGCGGCGCTGAGCGTGCGCAATGAAACGATGAACACCTTCTACTCTACGCTCGGGGTGCGCGGCGTGACCGAACTGCCGAAGAACGTCAGCCTTTACGGCTCGCTCGGCTGGCAGCACGCCTACGGCGATAAGAACACTTCATCGCGCATGGCGTTTGCCGGCAGCGACGCGTTCGTCACGCAGGGCCAGGCCGTGGATGACAACGTGATGGTGGGCGATATCGGTGTGAGCGTGAAACTGTCGCACGCCGCGACGCTGGATGTCGGCTATCAGGGGCAATTTGGCGCCGATACTCGCGTTAATTCGGTCAACGCCAACCTGCGCTGGTCGTTCTGATTTTTTCCTCCAGACTTCTCTGGTACTTGCAGGCCCGCTTGATGCGGGCCTTTTTTATGGTGAGAACGCAGTGGCGGCCTGTGGCTGACTTTTATGATGAAAAAGCCCGCGCAAAGGCGGGCTGAGCGAGGGAGAAAGGGCGTTAACGCCCTTTTTTCTTGCGCCCTGGCTGGGTAAAGCGCTTGCGGCCGGCTGGCGCAGCGGCTTTGTCGGCGCCTTTCGGCCCGCCGGCGTTCGGTTTTTTCGCCGGGGCAGATTTGGCCGGGGCTTTCTTCGTCGGTTTAGCCTCGGACGAAGAGCCTTCAATCAGCTTGAACAGCTCAATCAGCTCGTCATCGGTCAGATCGCGCCACTCGCCCAGCGGCAACCCTTTCAGGCTGACGTTCATGATGCGCGTGCGTTCCAGCTTGGTGACCTCATAGCCGAAGTGTTCGCACATGCGGCGGATCTGGCGGTTCAGCCCCTGGACCAGCGTGATGCGGAACACGAATGGCGCCTCTTTCTTCACCTTGCACTTTTTGGTCACGGTGCCCAGCATCGGCACGCCGGCGCCCATGCCGCGAATAAACTCGTCGGTCACCGGCTTGTTGACCGTCACCAGATACTCTTTCTCATGATTGTTGCCGGCGCGCAGGATCTTGTTGACCAGGTCACCGTGGTTGGTCAGAAAGATCAGCCCCTGTGAATCCTTGTCCAAACGGCCGATCGGGAAGATGCGTTTGCTGTGGTTGACGAAGTCGGCGATGTTGTCGCGCTCGCCGTCCTCGGTGGTAGTGACGATGCCGACCGGTTTATTCAGCGCGATCAGCACCAGATCTTCTTCATTGCGCGGTTCGATCAGCTGACCGTTAACCTTTACCACATCGCCGGCAAATACCTGGGCGCCAACGGTGGCGCGTTTACCGTTGATGAAAACGTTGCCCTGTTCGATGTATCGATCGGCGTCGCGGCGTGAGCAGATGCCACTCTCGCTAATGTATTTGTTCAGACGAATGGATGAGTTAGTCAGCATGGGATCTCCGTAAAACGCGGACTATACATTACCCGCAGGGGATTGCGGAAGCTGTTCGATAATAGATGCAATAGCGCAAGGTGATGCAGGCTTTATTAAGACGCTTCATACCTTCACCACCCGGGTATTCAGCGGGGTGAGCGTTTGCCCGGCGCTGCCGATCGGCGTCAGGCGCGGGACGGGGCGGCCGCTGTCACTTTCCACCAGCGTTGAGTGCGCTTCTCCCTCGGCGAACAGATGATCTTCCCCCCACTGACGCAGGCCGACGATCACCGGAAACAGCCCGCGGCCTTTCTCGGTCAGCACATATTCCTGATAGGCGCTGCCGTCTGCGGCGGGCACGATCTCCAGCACGCCGTGCGTCACCAGCGCGCGCAGGCGGGTGGCAAGGATGTTCTTCGCCATCCCCAGCCCTTTTTGAAATTCGCTAAAGCGGGTGACGCCATCGAAGGCGTCGCGCACGATCAGCAGCGACCACCAGTCGCCAATCACATCCAGCGTGCGCGCCACCGGGCACGGCGCGTCTTCCAGGCTTTTACGTTTCACGGCGGTTATCTCCAGCTGCACATTCTGGTTGCATTATAAAACCTCTGTGCCTAAAGTTCATTGGGTTTAATAATGAAACCAGATTGAGGTGTGTAATGAGCGACAAACTGCTGGATCCCCCCTGTGCGGTGCTAGGGCGCCTGCCGGCCACCCTGGTGCTGCTGCTGGCTGCCGCCAGCGCATTTAGCGTGGCCAACGTTTATTATGCGCAGCCGTTGCTGGACGCTATCGCCCATGATTTTTCCATCAGCCTGGCGGCGGTCGGCATGGTGATCACCGTGACTCAGTTGGGCTGCGCGCTGGCGTTGCTGTTGGTGGTGCCGCTGGGGGATTGGCTGAACCGGCATCGGTTGCTGGCGGGACAACAGCTGGGGCTGATCGGCGCGCTGCTATTGGTGGGCTGGGCGCACAGCGCGCCCTGGCTGCTGGTAGGGATGTTGCTGGTAGGCTTATTGGGCACCGCCATGACGCAGGGGCTGATCGCTTACGCCGCAGCCCTGGCGGCGCCGCAGGAGCGCGGGCGGGTGGTTGGTGCGGCGCAGGGCGGAGTGGTGCTGGGATTGCTGCTGGCGCGCACTCTGTCCGGCGCGTTGGCGGACGTTGGCGGTTGGCGCACGGTGTATTTCTTCTCTGCCGGAGTGACGCTGGTATTGCTGCCGATCCTGTCGCGGCTGCTGCCTGCGCCGCACACCACTCCCAGCACGCTGAGTTATCCCGCGCTGCTGCGTTCGATGCTGAGCCTGTTGCTGCATGACCGCACGCTGCAAATTCGCGGCATGCTGGCGCTGCTGATGTTCGGCGCTTTCAGCCTCTTTTGGAGTTCGCTGGTGTTGCCGCTGAGCCAGGCGCCGTTCAACTTCAGCCATGCCGCGGTGGGGGCGTTCGGCCTGGTCGGCGCGGTGGGCGCACTGGCGGCGGTGCGCGCCGGGCATCTGGCGGATCGCGGGCTGGGGCAGGCGGCCAGCGGCGTGTGTCTGCTGCTGTTGACGCTGGCCTGGCTGCCGCTTGGTTTGCTCGGCAGCGGCCTGGTTTGGCTGGTGGCGGGCATCGTGCTGCTGGATCTGGCGGGCCAGGCGATCCACGTGCTGAACCAGAGCATGATCTTCAGCGCGCACCCGCAGTCGCACAGCAGGCTGGTGGGCTGCTATATGCTGTTTTACGCCGTCGGCAGCGGTCTGGGCGCCTTTGCCGGCACCCATATGTACGCCTGGGCGGGCTGGAGCGGCGTCTGCTGGCTGGGGGCGGGCGTCAGCCTGAGCGCGCTGCTATTTTGGCGGCTGACGCTGCGCGGCATGCCGGATGCGGCGGGTAAGAGCTAGCGGGCCGGCGAATGCATCAGGTAATAATCTTCTTCGCCGTCGTTACCGGTAGAGATGATGCGCCAACCGTGTTTGCGGTAGAACGCCAGCGCATTTTCATTCTTCACCAGGCATTTCAGCGAGCCGGTGGCGGTGAAGGTGGCTTGCGCTGCCTGCAGTAGCGCACTGCCGACGCCGCGCGGCGGCTGATGGGGATCGACATACAGGTTATGAATGAAGTTATCTTCGCGGTAGACGGAGACGAATCCCAGCAGCGTGCCGCCGTCTTCCGCCACCCAAATCGCTTCGCCCAGCGTCGCGCCGTCGAAATCTTCCAACTGATAGTTTGAGGTATCGCGCCAGCCGAACGCCGCCTTGCGCGACGCCAGGTACAGCGTGCGCAGGAAGGGGCGATCGGTCTCTTGGTAGGGTCTTATCTGCATGGCATCTCCCGGTGGTTTGTGCTCACTATAGCGCATTGCACCGGGCGTGCACGGCCACAAACGGAAAATGCTAGGCGTCGCCCCAGGCGGGCAGGCGATTGAGCCCGTCGCTCAACTCCTGAGCCAGGTGGCGCACGGTGTCGGCATGCAGGGCGGCCAGCGGTGGATGAAAGTCGGGCGTCCGCAGCGCTTGCGGCGCGCTGGCAAGCTGCGCCGCATACTCGGCGAGAACGCGCCCGCCCTGGCGTTGCACCTCGATCAGCGCCTGGCGTTCGTGCACGGACAGCGCCGCGCCGCCGCCTGCCAGATAGGTGTTGAGCTTTTCGCTGGTCAGCAACAGGCTGCGCGTCTGGTTAAAGATCAGTTGGATGTGCCGGGTGAAGCTTTCATGGTTATCATCTGCCAACTGCCAGGTAGGCTCCAGCGTCACCCGGGCCACCACCGCTTCGCAGCCCTCGATCTTTTGCCAGATGCCGATGGCGTTTGTGTTCTCGCCGCCGAGGAAGCGCGCCAGTTCCCGCAGCACGTTGGCAACCTGCTGCCGCAGCGACTCCCCTTCGTATTCCGGCCACAGCGTGGCGTGAATGAAAGTGGCGAACCCTACCCCCAGCACGATGCCGATCAGGCGATCGCGGATCTCGGTCAGCTCGGTGACCGGGCCAAAGCTTTCCAGCAGCGCCAGGGAAAAGGTGAACAGGATCTGTACCCCTGCATAGCTTATCTTCTCGGAGCCGGCGGCGATCCAGGCGGAGAGGGCGATCACCGGCAGCGTCAGCAGCAGTAAGCCGACGAGGCTGTCGAGCTGAGGCATGATCCACACCACCGAGATCAGCGCCAGCAGGCTGCCGATCGCCGCGCCGCCGAGACGCAGCCGCGCCCGCCGCTGTGTGGCGCCAAGGCTGGGCTGGGCCACGATCAGGCAGCTCAGCATGATGGTATGAATGCCGGGCCAATCGACGGCGGTATAAAACACGTAGGCGACCAGCACGGTCAGCAGCGTTTTCAACGAAAACTGGATGTAAACCGGGTTGGTCAGGGCATCGGGGGTAAAGAAAGGCACTTTTGGCGGTGGCGCGGCCTGCAGGGCGTTGGCGTAGTCGCTGCGGTTGGTGTAGACCTGCAGGAGGCCGGCCATTTCATTGAGCGGCGCCGGCACCTGCGGATCGTCGCTGCCGGCGATCGCGACGGAAAATCGCAGCGCGCTGTCGTGGCTGATCGCGGTTTGCAGCGTGCGGCAGGCGGCGTCTATCTCTTGCGCCAATTGACGCGCGGCCGCGCCGAAAGCCGGCGGCAGCTGATAGGCCAGAATATTCAGCTGCAACACCAGGGTGATCAGCGCCAGGTAACCGGGCTCGCTGGCACGGCAGCGATCGCTGCGCATCACCGAAAAGCGCAGCAGCTTATGCAGCTCGGTGGCGTGCTGCGAGATGGCGCTCAGATCGCGCGTCTCGCCGCCGTTGGCCAACATAGCGCGGGTTTCGTCCAACACCGCGTTCATCCGGCCCTTTAGCTGCTTCAGCGGTTCGGCCGGCAGCAGCAGGGTATTGACGATCAGGGTGAGCAGGATGGCGTAATTGATCGCCACCCATACCCACAGCACCAGCCGTATCACCACTTCCGCCTGCGGAGTGAGATCGACAAAGCTTTGCGTGTAGATCACCACCAGCGCCATCAGGAAGAACAGTACCCCAACCTTGGTCACCCGCATCAGGAACACGCTGAGGAAAAACAGCGCGCTGGAGAGCAGGATGCGCAGCATCGGGTAGTCGTAGGTGAACTTCAGTACCAGGATAGCGGCGCCGATCGCCAGCGTGGAGCTGACGAAAAACAGGATGCCGATCGTGCGGGTGATAACGATATTGGACTGCGTGATAAAGAAGACAGCGATCAGCGACAGCGCCAGCCACGGCACCTGCAGCGTCTGCGAGATCACGATGGCGATCGCGCTGGAGAGCAGGGCACGGATCACCAGGTTGATGCGGCTGTCCGAAGGGCGCAGCTCGTCGATCAACGGGGACAGCCAGCCGCGAGACATCGTTTTATTCTTCATGGCGCAGGTTCAGCTTGGCCACCGCCGAAGCGCCCACGCGGAACAGCGCCGGGTTGGGGGCCTCGACCGCGATCTTGACCGGGAAGCGCTGCGAAACGTGTACCCAGTTGATGTTGCGCGACACGTTGGGTAGCCCGCCCAGCACGGTGCCGCCGTCGTCGGGCTGCACGCCGTAGCTGATCGATTCCACCTTGCCGCTGAAGGTCTGGCCGGCGTCGCTCATTAAATACAGCGTGGCCGGCACGCCGGGATGCACGCCTTTCAGGTCGGTTTCGCGAAAGTTGGCGACCACGTACCAGTGGCGGGTGTCGATCAGCGTGAACACCGGTTTGGCGCTGGAGGCATATTGGCCGACGGTGGTTTTCAGGGAGGCGATGCGGCCGTCGAACGGCGCTCTCACCTCGGTGAACTCCAGGTTCAGTTTGGCGATGGCGATGTCGGCCTGCACTTCGGCGCGCTGTGCGACCAGGGCTTCGACGCCGCTGACGGCGGCTTCCGCCTGTTTCGCCTGCAGCAATGCGGCCTGCAATTCCGCCTGCGCCGAGCGCTGGGAGGTGCGGGCGGTTTCCACTTCTTCCGCCGAAACGTAGTTCTTGCCGAGCAGCTTTTGCCGGCGGTTAAGGGTGTCGGTCGCCTGCGCCACCAGCGCCTGTGAGCGTTTGACGATGGCGTTCATCGATTCGGCGTTGTACTGCTGTGCGTTGACCGAACGCTGCGTCAGCTTGATCTGTTCATTCAGCGTGATCAGGCGCGCTTCGCTGGCCGCCAGCGCGTCCTGGTAAGGGCGCGGATCGATGCGGAACAGCAGATCGCCTTGCCGCACTTCCTGGTTGTCGCGGATCGGCATCTCGACGATGCGACCGTTCACCTCCGGCACCACGTCGATGGTGTCGGCATAGGCGTAGGCATCGTCGGTACTGGGGGCGTTTTCCACCCGCCAGACGACGACGGCGGCCACGATGAATGTCAACGCCAGGATGGTAAGCACCAGCAGTCTGCGCCGGTTTGGGGTGTGTGGTTGGGTCATGGCGTCAGTCTCAGTGGGGGAAAACCAGTAACCAGATCAGCATGGCGATCAGCGCGGTCAGCGCCGGATACGTCAGCAGCTGCGGCGCCAGCCAGGCGCGTTTTTCCGGGGTGCGCAGCAGCAGGTGGATCGCCACCATACCCGCCACGCCGCCGCACAGGCAAAACAGCCAGTCGGGGAACGAAGCGCCGAACACCACTATCGACGGTGCCGGCGAGCACCCGGTGAGCAACAGCGCGGTCAGGCAGGTGATAAGCAGTTTTTTGTCGGGCATAGGGCATTCTCTGACGATTGGCTTGGGCGACGGGCCGAATGAAATGACTCTTTTTCAGTGAGTGAGGTCACTGTTTGTCTTCCCCACGCTTGCGTCAGGGTAAACTAGAATAAATACTCTACTCTAAACTAGAGGGATTAATCTAGTTTTTTGTGTCGCCCTGCCTTCGTAGCGGCAAATGGGTATAATGCGTTGATGACAGCGGGCAGAAACGAATATGCAAATCGACGAAAACATCACCGGGCGAGAGCCACAGCAGGAAAGAGGGCGGCAACGCGTACAAACCATTCTGGATTCAGCGGCGGCGATCGTGGCGCAGGACGGCCTGGCGGCGCTCAGCATGCAGCGGCTCGCCAAGCACGCCAAAACCTCCATCGGTTCGATGTATCACTTTTTTCCCGATCGCCACGCGGTGATCAAGGCGCTGGCAGATCGGCATACCGAGTCGATTGAGGCGCTGGTGCGCGACATGGCGTTGGCCAGTGACGATGAGTGGCGGCGCCTCTCCGCTGAAGCGGTGATCCAGCGGCTGTTTTCACCCTATGCGCAGTACCTGCGTGAGCATGCCGACTACCTGCCGGTGATGCGGGAAATGAACCTGCCGGATGAAAAGTCCAGCTTCCTGACGCTGATCGCCAGCGTGTTGCAGCTGCGCCGCCCCGAGACCGCCGAAGCGGAGATCCTGCAGCAAACCCGGCTGTTGCAAAGCCTGGTGGCCGGTACGCTGCACCATATCTTCAAGACGGCGCCGCAGAGCGTGGCGTTCACGCTGGCGGAGCTGCCCGGCGTGCTGAGCCTGTATCTGGCGGGAAAAGAGGGAAACATCGCTTAGGCGCGAGTCAATTTATTCGCTTGTTTGTCCGCGCCGCCGCTGGCATGATCCCCTGCAGGGATTAACGCAACGTTGATCACAACCTATTGATTTTCATGACTCGGGGTGCCCTTCTACGTGAAGGCTGAGAAATACCCGTATTACCTGATCTGGATAATGCCAGCGTAGGGAAGTCACGGCCGCCCAGCCGGCGCCGCCTTCTTGAACGCCGGTTGGGAGGAATATGATCGCTCGACCTGATGCTCTACCCGGCGCACGCGCCGCGGCCTGTCTGACCCAATTCCAACAGCGGCCTCCGCTGATCCACTGCCTGACCAACGAAGTGGTGCAATCGCTGACCGCCAACGTGTTGCTGGCGCTCGGCGCTTCCCCGGCGATGGTAGTGGAGCCGCAAGAGGCGGCGCAGTTCAGCGCGCTGGCCGACGGCCTGCTGATCAACGTCGGCACCCTCAACGCGCTGCGTGCCGAATCGATGCGGGCGGCGGTGGCCGCCGCCAATCGGGCCGGCAAGCCCTGGACGCTGGATCCGGTGGCGGTCGGTGCGCTCTCCTACCGCACCGCCTTCGCCAAACAGCTGCTGGACGAGAAACCGGCGGCGATACGCGGCAACGCTTCGGAAATCATGGCGCTCAGTGGGTTGCTGGCCAGCGGCCGCGGCGTGGACAGCGGCGACGATTCCTTGGCGGCATTGCCCGCCGCGCGTGAGCTGGCGCGGCGCAGCGGCGCGGTGGTCGCGGTCACCGGCGCGGTGGATTACGTCACCGACGGCCAGCGCGACTGGGCGATCGAAGGCGGTTCCCCGCTGATGACGCGGGTGGTAGGCACCGGCTGCGCGCTGTCGGCGGTGGCGGCGGCGTTTTGCGCCCTGCCGGGCGATCGCCTGGACAACGTGGCGACGGCTTGCCGGGTGATGTCCCACTGCGGCGGCCTCGCGGCCAGGCAGGCCGCCGGGCCGGGCAGCTTTACGCCGGCGTTCCTTGACGCGCTGTATCAACTGCGCGGGGAGGATCTGTGATGAAACGCATTAACGCGCTGACCATCGCCGGCACCGATCCCAGCGGCGGCGCCGGCATTCAGGCCGATTTGAAAGCTTTCTCGGCGCTCGGCGCTTACGGCACCTCGGTGATCACCGCGCTGGTGGCGCAGAATACCCGCGGCGTGCAGTCGGTGTATTACATCGATCCGGCGTTCGTCGCCGCGCAGCTGGACTCGGTATTCAGCGACGTGCGCATCGACAGCGTCAAGATCGGCATGTTGGCCAACGCTGACATCGTGCAGGCGGTGGCCGAACGGCTGCGCCATTACCGGCCGGAATTCGTGGTGCTGGACACCGTGATGCTGGCGAAAAGCGGCGATCCGTTGCTGGCGCCGGAGGCGGTAGCGTCTATTCGGCGCGAGCTGTTGCCGCTGGTGTCGATCATTACGCCGAACCTGCCAGAAGCGGCGGCGCTGCTGGCGTGCGCGCCGGCGGAAGATGAAGCGCAGATGCGTGAGCAGGGGCGGGCGCTGCTGGCGATGGGCTGCCGGGCGGTGCTGATGAAGGGCGGCCACCTGAGCGAAAGTGAGAGCCCGGACTGGCTGTTTACCGCAGAAGGCGAGCAGCGCTTTACCGCGCCGCGCGTCGCCACCCGTCACACCCACGGCACCGGTTGCACGCTCTCGGCCGCGCTGGCGGCGCTGCGCCCGCGCCATGCCGACTGGGCGGCCACGGTGGCCGCCGCCAAGGACTACCTGCAACACGCGCTGCAACAGGCGGACACCCTGGAAGTGGGGCACGGCATCGGGCCGGTGCATCATTTTCACGCCTGGTGGTGAGTCAACTTTTTGCCGCAACCGTGGTCTGACTAGTTCAGGCCCGGTTTGACGGGCGAAACCTGATTTAACCTAGGGAGAAGGACTATGACGGGACACCAGGCGCTGCGTTGCGCCCTCTTCGGCGCACTGCTCAGCTTCAGCGCGGGCAGCTTTGCCCAGCAGATCGTCACCACGTCGGATTTAATTCAGCAGCCGGGGTATCAGGCCAGCTGGCAAAACATGGTGAAAGGCCAGGCGCGGATGCCGGGCTGGGCGCGCAAGGGCGTCGGCACCTCTACGCCGGCGCAGAACCTGAGCTGGAAGGGCAAAGAGTATCTGGTCGGCAACCTGTGCAAGCCGCACGACTGCGGCAACAACTTTTTGATCGTGGCGTTCAGCGCGGACAAATCCCAGGCCTGGGGCGTGCGGGTGGAAGTGGAAGATCGGCCGGAAGCCGTCGATCATCCGAAGAAGTATGCCAAGTACCAGTGGCTCGGCAAGCCGGATGACGACATGAAGGCGCTGCTGAAGCAGCAGTTCGAGAACAATCCCGACTGGAAATGATCTGACCGGGGGCGCCGGTGATGGCGCCCCCGGCGTTGATCAGCCGATGCCGGCCTGATGCAGATCGTGCAGGTTGAGCGCCCCCACCAGCACGCCGTCCATATCGACCACCGGGGCCGCGCTGATGTGCTGTTCGTGCAGCGCTTCCAGCGCCTCGCCGGCGCGCCACTGCTCCGGCAGCCGATAGCCGGGGCGGGTGATCGCCGGGCTGAGCGGATCCTGCAGGCTGTTGCCCTTCACCAGCCAGCGGCGCAGATCGCCGTCGGTAAATACGCCCACCACCCGCTGCTGCGCGTCGCAGACCGCCACCAACCCGAGCCCGGTGCGGCTCAGCTCCAGCATCGCTTCCATCACGTTGGCGCTTTCGCTCACGCGCGGCAGGCGATCGCCGGTGCGCATCAGGTGATGCACGCGGTTCAGCAGGCGCGCGCCCAGACTGCCGCCCGGGTGCGAGCGGGCGAAGTCTTCCGCGTTGAAACCGCGCTGGCGCATCAGCGCCATCGCCAGGGCATCGCCCATCATCAGGGTGTTGACCGCGCTGGAGGTGGGCGCCAGCCCCATTGGGCAGGCTTCTCGCTCGACGCCGATATCCAACACGCAGGCCGCGGCCTGCGCCAGCGGCGACTCTTTGCCGCCGGTAACGGCGATCACCGGAATACCGTTCTCCGCCAGCAGCGGCAGGATCAGGTCCAGCTCTTTGGCGCGGCCGGAGTAGGAGATGAACACCACCACGTCGTCGGCGCCGATCATGCCGAGATCGCCGTGCAGCGCCTCCGCCGGGTGCACGAAGAACGACGGCGTGCCGGTGCTGGCCAGCGACGCGGCGATCTTCTTGCCGATATGGCCGGACTTGCCGATGCCGGAAATCACCGCTTTGCCACGGCAGTTCAGCAGCAGTTCGCAGGCGCAGACGAAGTTGTCGTCCAGGCGCGCCAGCAGGCGCTGCGCTTCGGTCAGCTCGATCTCCAGCGTTTCGCGGGCGAAGGCGAGCAGGGCGTTGGCGTTACTCATCGGGGTCTCCTACCAGAAGGATATTGATGCCTTTCGCCTGCAGGGCGGCGAGGTAATCGGGGTTGATGTCTCGGTCGGTGATCAGCGTGTCGACGGCGCTGAGTTCGCACACCACGTTCGGGCTCTTACGGCCGAATTTCGAGGAGTCTACCAACAGAATAATGCGGCCGGCGGCTTCGCACATCGCTTTGCTGACGTTGTGCACTTCGTTGAAGGTGGTGACGCCGGCGTTGAGATCGACGCCGTCCGCGCCGATAAACAGCTTGTCGAAGCTGAACTGCTGGAACGCCGATTCGGCCAGGCTGCCGTGGAACGAGGCCGATTTTTTGCGGTAGGTGCCGCCGGGCATCAGGATGGTCTGATCGTTGTCCAGCTCCACCAGCGCGTTGACGATGGTCAGGCTATTGGTCATCACCGTGATGTTATTGAACTGCGCCAGGTGCGGCACCATCTGCAGCACCGTGCTGCCGGCGTCGAAGATCAGCGAGTCGCCGTCGGCGATCAGCGCCACGGCGGCGCTGGCGATGTGGCGCTTTTTCTCGGTATTGATATGGGTTTTGCGGTCGATCGGCTGATCGCCGTCGTCGCGGCTGAGCACCACGCCGCCGTAGGTGCGGATCACCTCGCCTTCGTCTTCCAGCAGGGTGAGATCCTTGCGGATGGTGGTGCCGGTGGTGGAGAAATGCTCGGCCAGGGCGTCCACTGCCGTTTTGCCATGCCGCTGCAGATATTCAAGGATAGCGGCCTGCCGCTGCTTTGGTTTCATCGCGATTCCCGTTCACAAGAGTGGGGCATTTCCCCTCGCTGAATAATTCACTATGAAAGGTAATGCCTTTTAATGTGAAAATATCACGATTTGGGTTCAATCGCTAACGATAGTGCAGACTGGCATGCGCGATCCTCGGGGAAGATCACATCCGGGCGCAAATCCCGCTGATGCAAACCGTGTAATCGAGGCAGCGGGCGGGGCTGGGCGAAAACGGTCAGGCCGCGTAGCAACAGGCTGCCGCACACCCGCCGATCGGCATCGAAGGCCAGCGCCAGCACCACCCGCGGGCGGAAACGGCCGCCGGAACGGCCGACGCCGACGGCGCCCAGTTGGCACAGGCCGTCGAAGGCGCGGTTGAAGCGCTGCAGTTGCCACCAGCCGAAGGCGATTTGCAGCAGCCAGGCCAGCAGTGCGAAGGCGATCAGAGCTTGTGTCATGGGGTTCTCCTTAGGCCCCCTTCCGCGGGAGGGGGCGTCGGTGGCGTCAGAACATTACCTGGCCGCCGGTGATGTTGATCGACTGGCCGGTGCAGTAAGAGGCCTTCTCGCTGGCGTAGAACAGCAGGGTGTTCAGCACGTCCTGATAGTCGCAACCGCGTTTCAGCGGCACCTTGTCGATGTAGTACTGCTCCACCTGGTCCGGTGCGATGCCCAGTTTTTGCGCGTATTGCGGCAGCAGCGACTGGAACATCGGCGACTTCAGCAGGTTGCCGAGCATCAGCGAATGCACGGTGATGCCGTACTCCGCCAGATCGAGCGCCAGCGACTGCGTCAGCCCCACGCCGCCGAACTTGGCGGCGCTGTAGCCGGAGTTGTGCTTGCTGCCGACCTTGCCGGACTTGGAGTTGATCTGAATGATGCGCCCGGCGATGCCGTCGCGGATCATCAGGCGCGAGAACTCGCGGGCGCAGAGGAAATAGCCCACCAGGTTCACCTGCAGCGAGCGGTCGAAGTCGCCCAGCGGGAAGTCGGTGATCGGCGCCGCCTTGGCGATGCCGGCGCTGTACACCAGCAGGTTGGTTTGGCCAAATTCCCGGTCAACCGCCGCTGCCAACGCGATCACGCTCTGCTCGTCGGTGGCGTCGGCCTGAAAACCGCAGGCGCTGCCTGCGCCAAACGCTTCGTTGATCTGCTGTGCCACCCGATTGGCATTGTCGGCGTTCAGATCGGCCACCGCCACCCGATAACCGGCCTGCGCCAGCCCGTGGGACAAAAAGGCGCCTAACGTTTGGCCGCCGCCAATCACTACAGCTACTTCAGACATGGTCTACTCCTTATGCGATAAATGACAGCGTGCTGCCCAACGGGATATCGGTCGGCGTCGGGCCGGATACGTGGATCGATCCGGGGAATTCGGCTTCGGCTTCGCCGTCGAAGCGCACGGTGATGTGGCCCAGTTCGCGCAGATTCTGCGTGGCGACGCTGCCGACGGCGGTGATGGCGTAGCGCTGCTGCGCCAGCTCCATCACGCCGCCGACCTGCAGCTCACCGGCGGTTGCGCCGTGGCGGTGGATAAAGCAGAACTCTTCGATATCCGCCGGCGCGCCTTCACGGAAGGTGATCAGCATGTTGTCCAGCAACGCGTCGCGGGCGCAGCCGCCGATCTGCGTGATGGTGGTATGAAAAATGGTGTGCATAAACGTCTCCCTGGGAATCAAATTATTGATAAATAAAGGCCGAGGCGGCCCAGGCGATCAACACCGTCGGCGCGCCGGTCAGGAAGCGGCCGACCAGTACCGAGGGCACGCCGACCCGCACGGTGTCCTGCTTGGCTTCCGCCAGCGACAGGCCGACCGGAATGAAGTCGCAGGCGGCCTGCGCGTTGATGGCGAACAGCGCGGGCAGCGCCAGCTGCGGCGGAATATGGCCGAGGCCGATCTGCACCCCGACCAGCACGCCGATCACCTGGGCGATGACCGCGCCGGGGCCGAGGAACGGCGACAGCAGCGGGAATGAGCAGATCAGCGCCAGCGTTACCAGGCCGATCGGGCTATTGGCCAGCGGCGTCAGGCCGTGAGCGATAAAGTCCCCGAGGCCGGAGGCCATGATGATGCCGATCAAGGCCGAGACGAACGCCATAAACGGCAGGATGGTCTTCAGCACGGTGTCGATGGTGTCGCGCCCGGCCTGGAAGAACACCGCCACCACCGATCCCATGCCCATGCCGACCTTCGCCAACAGCCCGTCGCTTTGCTCGGTGATTTTCTTGCTGGTGTCGTAGTCGCGCGCCTTGGGCGGCGCTGCAACGGCGGCGGCGGGTGGGTTCTCCGTCGCGTCGATTCGGCTGATGTTGTGGTCACGCACGCCGGAGACATAGATGTCTTCGAGGATAAACTGCGCCAGCGGGCCGGACTGGCCGGTGGCGTGGATGTTGACTGTCGGAATGCGGCGTTTCGGGTACAGGCCGCAGCGCAGGGTGCCGCCGCAGTCTATCACCGCCACGCCGATCTCTTCCGCCGGCGGCTCGCCCTCTTTGAAGCCGTCGACGGCCGGCCAGCCGGTCAATTCGCTGAGGCGATCGACGATGGAAGGTCGGGTGCCGGCGGTGATGTACACTACTTTTTTACCGGGTTCGATCGGCAATTCCAGGGGGCCGCCCCAGCCGCTGGCGCCTTTTTCAATACGGATATAAGCACTCATGCTGCACTCCACGAATTAAAGTTGCACCTGGCGATCCAGACGGATGCCCATCTTGCGTTCAAACAGGCTGGTGGTCAGATCGGTGACCCAGCCGCGGAAGAAGTTGGTGAACAGCCCCACCAGGAAATAGCTCACCGCCAGCGGGCCGAGCGGCAGACCGAGGGTGGTCAGGCCGCTGGCGATGCCGAGATAAACGAACAGTTCGCCGGGGTTGATGTGCGGAAACAGGCCGTTCATCGAGTGGCAGCTGTAGGAGGCCGCCGCGTAGTAGCTCGGCTTGTATTTCTCCGGCATGAAGCGCCCCAGGCTGAGGGTCATCGGGTTGCAGAAGACAAAGGTGCCAATTAGCGGCAGCAGCAGATAACGCGAAACGGGGTTGCCCGCGCAGCGCTGCGCCAATCGTTCGATACGTTCCTGGCCAACAAATTTGATCAGCGCGTTCATGATAACCAACAGGCTGATCAACAAAGGTAAAATGCCGGTCACCATGCCGACAAACACTTCACCGCCTTTCTGAAACAGGCCGATAAACCACTCGGCGCCGTGGGTGATTAGCTCAATCATTATGTTCTCCTGTAATGGACTGATATGGCCTGGAGCGAACGGCGGCTCTGTCGCCATGGGCCTTACAGTAGTCACTTTGGTGGGCTATTTGTTTTAAATAGATCACAATTTGAAAGATAAATATTTTATTTTGAAAGTTTAAGGTGAAAGAAAGAGAAGGTTGACGGCGTCGGGTTTAGGGGGACGGGCACAAAAAAGCCCGGCGAACCAGGCTTTGGGTAGGGTGATATACGGAAATCGCCGTTGTTAGCTTGTTTCTGTTACTGTTCGAGAATCTTTTGTATTGTCTGTACGGAAGCACCGTTTCTTTCGGCCGTTTGGGCCAGCTCTTGCTTTTGTTTGTCTTTTTCAGCGATTGCCATATCTTTGGCGGCGGCTATCGCGGCCAGGAAAATTTCTTTTTCCGTAGCGGTGAGCGGGCCTTGTAGCCTGGCTTCGCAGACGCGATACAACGTATCACGGATAAAATTTACCGTGGTGGTGCGCCGAGCCAGATCGACTACGGCGGTGCTGAACCCTGCATCTCCACTGACTTTTTGAATTTGTTCCGTGTTCATTTCAGCTTTCAGCGCGGCAATAACGGACTGCGCGACATCAGGTGGGGGAGCCACGCAGTACTTGATATTTGAGTCTGCGGGAATATAAATGGCGCTGCTTCTTGTTGAGTCATAGTCAAACCAATACGTTTCTCCCGGTTTCAACTCATGCTTAGAGGCCGGAGATTTAAATAGCGCGCAAGACGATAGCGAAAGGATGAGCAGGGAGATGATGACAATATTGACTTTCATGATAGCACCACCATAAAAGTGTGGATTAATTAGCGTAAAATTTAGTCAAAAGTCCATAAATAACAATGAACTATAATAATTATTAATGCGCTAACTTTTTGTGTTTTTGGAAAAGGTGGGAAATTTGAAATTTGATAAGGTTAACTTTCAATCTTTAATGATTTATGTCGTTCTCTTTCGCATATTTGGAATAAAAAAAGCCCAAGGATAGTAAATAAAAACTAATTCTTATTTTTGCTTATAAAATACATTCGGTTGCATTATTTCCTTGTCAAGACCTCCCTCGATGCACAAAAAAGCCCGGCGAACCGGGCTTTGGGACAGGCGGTCTGTCACATCAGGCGATGGTGACCTTCTTGTCCAGGTAGGCGTCTTGCACGGCGTTGATCAGCGCCACGCCGTCTTTCATCGATTTCTTGAAGGCTTTACGCCCCAGGATCAGGCCCATGCCGCCGGCGCGTTTGTTGATCACCGCGGTGCGCACCGATTCCTGCAGGTCGTTCTCACCGGCGGCGCCACCGGAGTTGATCAGTCCAGCGCGGCCCATGTAGCAGTTGGCCAGCTGGTAGCGCACCAGATCGATAGGGTGATCGGTGGTGAGTTTGTTGTAGACGCGATCGTCGGTATAGCCGAATTTCACCGCACGGTAGCCGCCGTTGTTTTCCGCCATTTTCTGTTTGACGATGTCGGCGCCGATGGTAGCGGCGATGTGGTTAGCCTGCCCGGTCAGATCGGCGCTGGAGTGGTAGTCCACGCCGTCTTTGTTGAACGCCGGATTACGCAGATAGGCCCACAGCACGGTGACCATGCCCAGCTCATGCGCGCGCTCGAAGGCGATCGAGATCTCTTCGATCTGGCGGCGCGACTGCTCGGAGCCGAAGTAAATGGTGGCGCCGACCGCCACCGCGCCCATGTTGAACGCCTGCTCGACGCTGGCGTACAGGGTCTGGTCGTACTGGGTCGGGTAGCTCAGCGTTTCGTTGTGGTTGAGTTTGACCAGGAACGGGATCTTGTGCGCGTAGCGGCGCGATACCGACGCCAGCACGCCGTAGGTGGAGGCGACGCAGTTACAGCCGGCTTCAATCGCCAGCTCGACGATGTTCTTCGGATCGAAATACAGCGGGTTGGCGGCGAACGAGGCGGCGGCGGAGTGCTCGATGCCCTGATCGACCGGCAGGATAGACAGGTAGCCGGTGCCGGCCAGGCGGCCGTGGTTGAACAGGGTTTGCATCGAACGTAGCACGCTGTTGGGGCGGTTGTTATCGATCATTACGCGGTCGACGAAGTCGTCGCCCGGCAGGTAGAGATTCTCGGCGGGGATAGTGGTACAGCGGTGTTGCAGCAGATCTTCCGCTTCCTTTCCTAGCAACTGCACAATATCAGTCATGATTCACTCCCGATTAAGCTTCTTCATACACCGGCAATGCAAGGGTTTTTGACCACCGGCGCAGTAAAAAAGCGGTGATTGAAGCTGTAAAGCGATGCTACCGAACTTGATCCGGCAAGGACAAACAATAGATGCGATTGAGAGGAAATGCCATTGGCGTGGCCAAATACGCGGGGGCGATCGCCCCCAGCGCGCTAAGCGATTGATTATTCGATCTCGAACCACTCGGTGTTCTGCAGGGCGATCGGGGTGATGGAGTAGATCATCTCCTGCAGGTGATCGTGGATGGCGCGCTCCGCCGCCTCGGCATCGCGCGCTTTCAGCGCCTCGTAGATGCGGTAGTGCTGCTTGATCAGGCTCTCCGGCGGCGAGACTTCGCTCAGGCTGAGGAAACGCACCCGATCCATAGTGGCCTTGATGGTTTCGATGGTCTCCCACGCCAGCGGGCAGTCGGCAAACTGGGTCAGCAGTTGGTGGAATTCGTCGTCCAGCGCCAAAAACTCGCGCGTTTGCCCGTTCTGCGCCGCCAGCGCCTGGCGGTGCAGATTATGCTCCAGCGTCATCAGCTGCGCCGGGGTGGCGCGCTCGGCCGCGCGGCGCACGATGGCGCATTCCACCGCCTGACGGATAAAGCGCCCGTCGGCCACGCGCTTGGCGGAAATCTTCATCACGAAGGTGCCGCGCTGCGGCAGGATCTGCACCAGGCCGGCCTCCGCCAGCTTGATAAAGGCTTCGCGCACCGGCTGGCGCGAAACGCAAAAGCGGGTGGAAATCTCTTTCTCGGACAACAGGGTGCCGGGGGGGATGGTGCAGTCGACGATATCCTTGCGCAGGAAGCGATAGATCTGCTGGTTGACCGGGACGTTGTTGGTGAGACTGTACGTTTCAGACATGGCGACAATCAGGCATCTGGCTGGAATTCGAATGCCACCATACTAGCAGATTATTGGTTAAGGGCGGGGGGATAAATCCACCCGCCGAGCAGGGTAACTCAGTGATGCCAATCCTGATATTCCTGCTTGCGCCGCGCTGGCGCAGTTTCCGGCATCAGGCTCAGGCCGATGGCCGACACCACGCCCAGCACCATCATGTACCCCGCCAGCCCGTAGTAGTGGCCGCCGGTCACCTGCAGGATCTTCACCGCCAACAGCCCGAGAATGCCGCTGCCGATCAGCGAGCCGATCTGCCAGATCAGCGCGATGCCGCTGCAGCGCACGCGGGTGGGGAACAGCTCCGGGAAGTAGGAGGCCTGCGGCGCGTAGCACATGCTGTGGCCGAAGGTCAGCACCACGATCATGGCGATCTGCGTCACCCAGAAACTATCGAGGTTGATCGCCATAAAGAACGGCACGATGCACACCACCTGCAGCAGTGCGCCGGCGATGTACACCGGTTTGCGCCCCAGCCGATCGGAGAGGCGGCCCATCAGCGGAATGGCGAAAATCTCCAGCAGCACCGCCACGATCATCGCCTCCAGCAGAATGCTTTCGTTGAGGTGGTTGGCTTTGCCGTAGGCCAGTACGATCACCGTGAACATGGCGAAGGCGCAGGCTTCGATCAGCTTGGCACATACCCCTTTGCCGATAAGGCCGGGATAGCGGCGGGCCACTTCCACCACCGGCCGGCTCTCCACCGCTTTGGTGGCGCGGATCTGGGTAAACACCGGCGATTCGTCGATCCTCAGGCGAATAAACAGCCCGACCAGCACCAGCAGCAGGCTGAGCAGGAACGGAATGCGCCAGCCCCAGTCCAGCATCTGCGCCGGCGACAGCACGGCGGTCAGCAGCGCGAACAGCCCGGACGGCAGCAGGAAACCGGCGGGCGCGCCGATCTGCACCCAACTGGCGTAGAAGCCACGCCGGGGCGGCGGCGCATATTCGGCGGTCATCAGTACCGCGCCGGCCTGTTCGCCGCCGACGCCGAAGCCCTGCAGCACGCGGATAAAGATCAGCGCGAGCGGCGCCCAGATGCCGATCTGCTCATAGGTGGGCAGCAGGCCGATGCAGAAGGTGCCGAGGCCGACGATCAGGATGGTGATCACCAGCGCCTTCTTGCGGCCGACCTTATCGCCGATGTGGCCGAACACGATGCCGCCCAGCGGGCGCGCCAGGAAACCGACCGCGTAGGTGGCGAAGGCCGCCAGCGTGCTGATCAGCGGATCGGCGCTGGGGAAAAACAGCTGGCCGAAGAACAGCACCGCGGCGGTGCCGTAAGCGAAGAAATCATAATATTCGGCGGCGGTGCCGATGGCGGAAGCGCTGGCGACGCGCCGCAGCAGCGGTTGATTGCCGGTATTGACGGCGTTATGCGTGGTGACGGTCATCGGAAACCTCCCGGGCGGTAAGCGGCAGAGCGGCGACGGCGGCTTTGGCCCCCAGGCTCAGCAGTTGATGATAAGCGTGGCTGACGGCGCGGACGAAGTCAGGCGAATCGGGCAGATCGTGGCCGAAGACGCTGTCGAGTTGCAGCAGCGCCAGGACGCGGGGCCGGCCTTCCTCGCTGCCGGCGACCAACGCGGCGAGGCGCTCGCGCAGCGGATCGCTGATATCGATCGGCCCGCCTTGTTCATCGCGGCCGCCGACGTAGCGCATCCAGCCAGCGACGCCCAGCGCCAGGCAGTCGAAGCGGCTGCCACGCGCCAGATGCCAGCGGATCGCGTCCAACAGCCGCTGCGGCAGTTTCTGCGTGCCGTCCATGGCGATCTGCGCGGTGCGGTGCTTCAACGCGCGGTTGCGGTAACGCTGCAGCAGCGAATTGGCATACTGCGCCAAATCGACGTTCGGCACTTGCAGGGTCGGCGCCTGTTCCGCCAGCATCAGGTGACGGGCGGCGCGGACAAAATCCGCATCCTGCATACAGTCGCCGACGTGCTGATAACCGGCCAGGTAGCCGAGGTAGGCGAGGAAGGAATGGCTGCCGTTCAGCATGCGCAGCTTCATCTCCTCGTACGGCAGCACGTCGCTCACCAGTTCGGCGCCGGCCTTTTCCCAGGCCGGGCGCCCCTGAGGAAATCGGTCCTCAATGACCCACTGGCTGAACGGCTCGCAGGCCACGCCGACGTCATCCTCGACGCCGCCCAGCCAGGTGCGCAACTGCCGGCGGGCCTCCGGCGTTACCGCCGGCACGATGCGATCCACCATGGTGGAAGGGAAGGCGACCTCTTGACGCACCCAGTCGGCCAACGCCGGATCCTGCCGCTGCGCCAGTTCGACCAGCACCTGGCGCGTGACCCGGCCGTTAGCCGGCATGTTATCGCAGGACATCACGGCGAACGGCAGCAGCCCGCGTTCACGGCGCAGGCGCAGCGCCGCCAGCAGCAGCCCCGGCGCCGACTGCGGCTGTGCCGGGTGAGCGATATCGTGCGCGATCGCCGGGTGTTCCTCCATCAGCCGACCGCTGGCGGGGTGGTAGCAATAGCCCTTTTCGCTGATGGTCAGCGAGACGATGGCGATCTCAGGCTGTGTCAGGGCCGCCAGCACCGCCGCCAGCCCGTCGGTTTGCAAGTGCAGCGCCTGGCGAACCACGCCGATGACCCGGCCCCGCCAGCCGTCGTCGTCCATCTCCGCCACCGAGAACAGCAGGTCCTGTTGCCGTAGGTCGGCGATCTTTTGCTGGCCGTGCTGCATGCTGATTTCGCAGTAGCCCCAGTCACTGCCGTGCTCGCTGGCCAGCCTGTCGGCGTACATCGCCTGGTGCGCGCGGTGAAACGCGCCGAAGCCGATATGCGCCATGCGCGGTTTCACGCGCTCACGTGCGTAGCCGGGCCGGATAACGGCGGCCGGCAGCGCGCTGTGGTCGGAAAGTCTCATGTTCAATGTCCCTGGAGAGGTAAGCAAAGGGGCGAAGCCGCCCCGTCTGGCGTTAGGGTTTTAAGATTTGAACGCCCGCCGTTGCGCGCGGCGCCTTGATCACCAGCAGCACCAGCAGCGCGCCCAGCGCGGCGACGCCGCCCGCCAGCATAAAGGCGCTGTCGAATTTGCCGGTGTTCTGCACGATGTAGCCGGTGACGATCGGCCCGATGATGCCGGAGACGCTGCCGATCAAATGAATGAACCCGCTGGCGCCGCCGACCCGGGATTTATGCACCACGTCCTGGATAATCGCCCAGTAGAGAGCGCCGGTAATGTAGAGGAAGAAGATCGACACCGACATCAGCATCACCGCCGGCACCACGCTGCTGACGGTGCCCGCCAACGCCACGCACACCGCCGCCGCCAGCAGGCTGGTGACCAGCACGATCTTGCGCGACAGCAGCAATTTGCCGGTGATGTTGAAGATCTTGTCGGAAATATAGCCCCCGAGCGCCAGCCCGACGAAGCCGACGATCCACGGGATCATCGTGGTCAGGCTCATCTCTTTGATGTTCAGGTTGTGCGCCTGCACCAGATACGAGGGGAACCAGCTCAGGAAGAAGAACAGGATGTAGTTGTAGCAGAAGAAGGCGAAGGCGGTGACCAGAATGATCGGCTGCTTCAGATAGTAACCCAGCCCGTGAGCGGCGTCGCTCAGCGCGCTTTCCTCGCCGAGATTTTCCTGTTTCAACTGTGCGATCAGCGCCCGTTCTTCGTTGCTGACGCGTTGGCTTTTCGCCGGGTTATCCGCCACCACGAAGAACCACACCAGCATCCAGACGATGCCGATGGCGCAGATGATCATAAACGCCGGCCGCCAGCCGAACGCCAGCGCCAGATAGCCGACGATCGGCCCGGCCACCGCGCCGCCCAACGGTGAACCGGCGCTGAGCAGGCCCATAGCGGTCGCCGCCTGTTTCTTCGGGAACCAGCCGTTGATCATCTTGTTGGCCGAGGCGCAGATCGGCCCTTCGGCCATGCCGAACAGGACGCGCAGGATCAGCATTGAGTAAAAGCCGGTGGCGATCGCCGTCATGCCGCAGAAGATGGACCACAGGCCGACCGCCACGCCCAGCACCAGCGTCGGGCCGAAGCGGTCGACCGCCAGCCCGCCGACGAAGTTGAAGATGGCGTAGCCGAAGAAGAAGCTGCCGAAGATCAGGCCGAACTGTTCGGCGTTCAGCATCAGATCCTGTTCGATCATCGGCACGGTGATCGACAGCGCCACGCGATCGAGGTAGTTGATCATGTAGACCATGAACAGCAGGAACACGATGGTCCAACGCAGGTTTTTAAACATAAAGCACTCCACTGGGTGTCGTTTTAATCGTGATGCTTCGTTGTTTGCACGGGCGGCGGGTGCCGCCCCATGCCCCGATGCTGCCGTGACGTTACTCGAACTGCAGCAGTACCTTGCAGCAGGTGCGCTGATCCCGCTCGAACATCTGCATTGCCCGTTCGACGTCGCCGGCGGGCACGCAGTGGGTGAGTAGCCGCTGCGGGTCTAGCTTGCCGTCCGCCATCCAGGCGATCACCTGTGGGAAGCGCGCGCTGTTCAGGCGCGAGGAGAAGATCGACAGCTCCTTGCTGGTGATGCTCTGCTGGGTCAGGGTGCAAGCGTCGCCGGAAAAGCCCATGATGCCGATGCGCGCCGCCGGCGAAGCCAGCGCGATCGCCTCCGGCAAAATGGCGGGGTGGCAGGCGGCATCGACGATCAGCGTCGGCTGAACGCCGCGCTGCTGCAGCGCCTGCGGCAATGCGGCCTCGGCGTTGTTGAATACTTCGTCGGCACCGTTGGCGCGTGCCATGTCCAGCCGTTCGGCGATGCGATCGACGACCCACACCTGCTTGACGCCGTACACGCCTTTCAGCGTCTGGATCACCGTGAGCCCCATCGGCCCGGCACCGTAGATCAGCGCGATGTCGTCGGGGCGTGGTTGCAGATGGGCGGTAATGTTGGCGGCGATAGTGAAGGGTTCGATCATCGCGGCGTGGCGATCGCTGATGGCGGCCGGAACCGGATAGGCGTTGCGTGCCGGCACGCAGGCGTAGTCGCTGAAGCCGCCGTCGCGGTGCACGCCGATCACCTGCAGCGAGGTGCAGACGTTGGGGCGGCCGACCGAACAGGGATAGCAGTGGCCGCAGCTCACCACCGGGTCTACCGAGACGCGTTCGCCGAGGCGCGCCGGATCGACGCCTTCGCCCAGAGCATCGATCAGGCCGAAGAACTCGTGGCCGATCACCCGCGGGTAGCGGGCGAACGGGTTATGGCCGTGATAGATATGGACGTCGGAGCCGCAGATGCCGGCGAATTTCACCTTGACCCGCACCTCGCCGGCCGCCGGCTGTGGCAGCGCGCGCGTCTGCAGCGCCAGGCGCCCGGGCTGTTCGATCACGACGCTGCGCATGGTGTTTACCAGTTCCATAAGGTGCCATCCTCCAGACGCGCGACCGGCAGGTAGGCCGGTTCATAGGGGTAACGGGCCGCCAGCTTCTCATCGAACTCGATGCCGATGCCCGGCTTGTCGCCCGGATGCATATAGCCGTCGTCGAACGTCCAGCTGTGCGGGAACACCTCGAGCATTTGCTCGGAATAGCCCATGTATTCCTGCACGCCGAAGTTTGGCACCCACAGATCGAAGTGCAGCGCCGCCGCCATGCAGATCGGCGACAGATCGGAAGGGCCGTGAGAACCGGTGCGCACCTGATACAGCGAGGCGAAGTCGGCGATGCGCCGCATGCCGGTAATGCCGCCCGCGTGCGTCAGGGTGGTGCGGATGTAGTCGATCAGCTGTTCTTCGATCAGCTGTTTGCAGTCCCAGATGCTGTTGAACACCTCGCCGACGGCGATCGGCGTGACGGTATGCTGGCGGATCAGGCGGAAACAGGCCTGATTTTCCGCCGGCGTCGGATCCTCCATCCAGAACAGGCGATACGGCTCGGCGCTTTTACCAAAGCGCGCCGCTTCAATTGGCGTCAGGCGGTGGTGCATGTCGTGCAGCAGGTGCTCGTTGAAGCCGAACCTGTTGCGCACCGCGTCGAACAGTTTGGGGGTGAAATCGAGGTATTTTTCCGTCGACCACAGCTGCTCTTCCGGCCAGTCACCCTTGGTGGCCGGCTCATAGGCCTGGCCTTTGCCCTTGGCCATGCCGTAGGTGGTTTTCATGCCGGGCACGCCGCATTGCACGCGGATCGCCTGGAAGCCTTGTTCTTTATGTTTGGCGTAGTCGTCGAGCACCTCGTCGATCGAGTGGCCGGTGGTATGGCAATACACCATCACTCCCGAACGTGAGGCGCCGCCCAACAGCTGATACAGCGGCATGTTGGCGGCCTTGGCCTTGATGTCCCACAGCGCCATGTCGACGGCGGAAATGGCCGACATGGTCACCGGGCCGCGCCGCCAGTAAGCGCCTTTGTAGAAGAATTGCCAGAGGTCTTCGATCCGCTGCGCGTCGCGGCCGATCAACTGCGGGCAGAGGTGATCTTTCAGGTAAGAGGCCACCGGCAATTCGCGCCCGTTCAGCGTGGCGTCACCGAGGCCGATGATGCCGTCATCGGTGGTGATTTTCAGCGTGACAAAGTTGCGCCCCGGGCAGGTGACGAACACCTCGGCGTTGACGATTTTCATAACCTTCACATCCTGTAGCTGCGGAGAGATAGCGCGAAAATACGTCATGAACTAACTACCATACAAGTATGAGTTGATGAATTTGCCGGAGAGGATCACATTTGATCGCGAGTGGAAGCGGATGAACGGAGGGGAAGAAGTGGGGCGCAGCGGCTGCGCCCGACAAGGTCAGCCCAGCAGGGCGCAGTTAGGCGGCAGGCGGCATTCGATGGCCTGCGGCAACACTTCGATGCGGAAATGGCGGCCTTTGAGCGGTTCGCCGTCGAGGTTGAAGGTCATCTCATGCGGCGCGTCGATCTCGAGCCACGGCAGCGCCGCGCTGAGGATGCTGTTGCTCTCTTCGTCGTTGAACAGGGCGGCGACCAGCGCCGGCAGCAGTTCATCGGCGATCAGCAGGCGCAGCTGCAGCAGGCCGTCGTTGATCAGCGCGCTGGGGCACAGTTCCTGGCCGCCGCCGGCCTGCTTGCCGTTGCCGATGCCGATCACCAATGCTTCGCCGGCCCAGCGGAAGTCCGGCCCGCGGATTTCACAGCGGTCGGCCTGCAGCGTATCCATGCGCAGCAAGCCGTGCACGAAGTAGGACACGCCGCCCAAGGCCGCCTTCAACTTCTCCGGTGTCTCGGTGGTGATGCGGGTGCCGAAGCCGCCGGTGGCCATGTTGATGAAGTAGCGCTCGCCGTTGACCTTCGCCAGATCGATCGGTACCGAGCGGCCCTTGATCGCCAGCTGCAGCGCCAGTTCGGGGGATGGGGGGATATTGCACGCCATGGCGAAGTCGTTGGCGGTGCCGAGCGGCAGAATGCCCAGCGCCGGCCGGTTATGCGCCGGCAGCTGCACCAGCGCGGCGGCCACTTCGTTGATGGTGCCGTCACCGCCGCCGGCGACGACGGTGCCGACGCCGAGTTGTGCAGCTTCCGCGACGTAGCGCGCGGCGTCGCCGTGCTCCCAGGTCACGCGCACGTACAGCGTGATTTGCTCTTCGCGCAGCCGTGTGACCGCCTGACGCAGTTCTTCGTTGCCGGCGCCCTTGCCGTTGAGAATAAGCAGGGCGGCTGCATGTGAGTGTTGAGGCATTACCGATCTCCTCCGGCGGAAAACCAAGAATGCCTCAAGATAAACCAGCCTACGCCGCCAAGCCATCAGAATATTCAGCTAATTCCGGTTATTTCCTATTGTGCCGTGAATATGAAGACGATGCGAATTTATCTGAATTTAACCTGACAATAAGCGGAATTTTAATGGCGGCAGGATTAATCGCTATAGCGTTATTTATATATCGATGTGGCGTTATTATTTTTATTAAAATGGATAACGGGAAAACGTAATGAAAAATAGGCGCACCGGCGGCAATGGCGGACCCATAAAGAAAAAGCCAGCCCAAGGGAGATTGAGCCGGCTAAGGAGGTGGTTCCTAGTATTGCTATGCAAATATTTTCGTTGTTCGTTTTAAGCAGCGTGATAGTAACCAAGCTGCGGGCACATTGATGTGATCCAATTCTAATATTTGCTAAAAATCGCCGCCGAATGGCGACGATTGATTGTTAGGCTCCGGCGCTATTTTCTTCCGCCAAATTGCGGATCAGCAATGCATAATTGAGATCAATATCCTGCGGGATCGGCAAATAAACGATATGGCCGTTGCCCGGCGCGACCTCAATCGGCTCGCCTTTCTTATTTTGCATGCTTTCGAGGGTGAACAGCACGTTGCCGCCTGGCGTCATCATCTCGACGCTGTCGCCGAGTGAGAATTTATTCTTCACGTCGACTTCCGCCCAGCCTTCGCGGCGCACGCCGGTGAACTCGCCGACGAACTGCTGGCGCTCGGAGAGCGAAGAGCCGTATTCGTAATTCTGCTGCGCTTCGTGCACGTGGCGGCGCAGGAAGCCTTCGGTATAGCCGCGGTGCGCCAGGCCTTCCAGCGTGGTGAGCAGGGTCGGATCGAACGGTTTGCCGGCAACGGCGTCGTCGATGGCGCGGCGGTAGACCTGGGCGGTGCGGGCGCAGTAGTAGAAGGACTTGGTGCGCCCTTCGATCTTCAGCGAATGCACGCCGAGCTGCGTCAGACGCTCTACGTGCTGGATGGCGCGCAGATCCTTGGAGTTCATGATATAGGTGCCGTGTTCGTCTTCGAAGGCGCTCATATATTCACCTGGCTTTTGCGCTTCAGACAGCATGAACACCTTGTCGGTCGGCGCGCCGATGCCCAGCGTCGGCTCGACGGTCTGCACCGGGATCGGTTCGTGCAGGTGCACGATATTGCCGGTGTCGTCCTCTTTGCCTTCCTCCGCCTTGTACTGCCAGCGGCAGGCATTGGTGCAGGTACCCTGATTGGGATCGCGTTTGTTGATGTAGCCGGACAGCAGGCAGCGGCCGGAGTAGGCCATGCACAGCGCGCCGTGGACGAAGATCTCCAGCTCCATGTCCGGCACTTCGGCGCGGATCTCGGCAATCTCTTCCAGCGACAGTTCGCGCGACAGGATCACGCGGGTCAGGCCCATTTGCTTCCAGAACTTCACCGTCGCCCAGTTAACGGCATTGGCCTGCACCGACAGGTGGATGTCCATCTGCGGGAAGGCTTCGCGCACCATCATGATAAGGCCAGGATCGGACATGATCAGCGCATCCGGGCCCATATCGATAACCGGCTTCAGATCGCGCAAGAAGGTTTTCAGCTTGGCGTTGTGCGGGGCGATGTTCACCACCACGTAGAATTTTTTGCCCAGCGCATGCGCTTCGTTGATGCCCTGCGCCAGATTCTCGTGGTTGAACTCGTTGTTGCGTACCCGCAGGCTGTAGCGCGGCTGGCCGGCGTAAACCGCATCGGCGCCGTAGGCAAAGGCGTAACGCATGTTTTTCAGCGTTCCGGCCGGGGAGAGAAGTTCCGGTGTAAACATAGTGTGTCTCGGTCTGATTTCAGGTCAGCACCACGCCACCTGATGGCGCAGTAAAAGCGGGGGATTGTAGCCGCAGCGCGGCAAGAAATCAGCAGTTAACCGGATTTATTCAAGGGAGATTGATCCCGGTCAAACGGAAAACGCGCGGTGGCGGCCACCGCGCGGGCGAAACGGGGGATCAGGCGCTCAAATCGCGGATATCGGTGGTCGGGCCGTTTTTCGTCACCGACTGGATACCGTTTTTGGCCGCGCTTTCGGAGCTGTACATTTCGCTGACGCCGATCACCTGATGGTTCTTGGCCTTCAGCACAAAATAGGGCTGATTGCTGGCGCTGTGCTTCAGTTCGTACTGCGCTTCGTGCGGTGAATTGGTCTGCACCGAGGCGATGCCGTTCTCCGCCGAGGCTTTGCTGGCATACATCTCGCTGGCCAGAATAATTTCGCCGTTACTGGCTTTCAGGTTGAAGTGGTACTGTCCGTTCTTTGCTTTTTTCAGCTCGTAATGACCGATTGCCATGGTTCTTCTCCTGTAGGTTCCGATTCGTGATGTAAGTGTAGCCAATCGCTTGAAAATCGGCGGCTAAACCTCACAGCAGCTTAGTCGAAAAAATGCGCAGTTTTTTTGCGCCGGCGCGGAGTTTTCATTCGGTGAGCCCGGCGCCGCACGGGAAGCTAAGGAAAGGCGCGGTGATTGCGCAGTGCGCCGCATAATGACAATTACGTGGTTTCATCGAGCAGCATTGCGCGTTACCGTTTGCCCGCTACGTAAAGGTGAGTGAAAAGTGAGCGATAGATCTTGGCATCGACGCGCTGCAGGCATATGCTTTGGCCTATGCCTGCTGTGGAGTGTCGAGATGGAAAGAATCGCCAAGCTGTTTAAAAACGGTAGAAATCAGGCGGTGAGGTTACCGGTGGAATTTGAATTTGATACGGATCGTGTGTATATCCGTCGCGATCGGGAGGGAAACGTGATTTTATCCAAATATCCGGCAAAGCCGGACAGCTGGGCACCGCTGCTGAGCATTATCGCCCAAACGCCGGTGCCGCAAGAGTTTCTTGGCGCGGAAGATCGTCAGCAAGGGGTTGCAGACCGCGATCCATTCTCAGAGGAAGAGTAGGCGATGTACATGTTTGATACCAACACCGTCAGCCACTTGTTTCGGCAGCATCCGCAGGTGCTTAACGTCATGCAAAAGCTCCCGCCTTCTGCCGTATGTATTTCCAGCGTCACGGAGGCGGAACTGCTTTACGGTGTGGCCAAACGGCGGAACAAAGCGTTGCAAAGCATGGTCGAGGCCTTTCTTGCTGCGGTGACGGTCTATGCATGGGATCGCGAGGCCGCCCGCTGCTACGGTGAAATGCGGGCAAACATGGGGAGAAAGGGCAAAATCATGGGCGCGATGGATCAACTGATCGCCGCTCACGCGCAGAGCCGTGGCGCGACGCTGGTGACCAACGATCGCGCATTCGCCATGGTGCCCGGGTTGGCGGTTGAAGACTGGACGCGCTGATTTCCCTCTAAACCCCATTCATCAACCGGCAGGGCTCGGCTTCCCAGCGGTAGCCCACACCGTATACCGAGCGAATAAAGGATTTTTCCCCGTCGATCAGTTCCAGCTTGCGGCGCAGGTTTTTGATGTGGCTGTCGATGGTGCGGTCGGTGACCACCCGGTAGTCGTCGTACAGGTTGTTCAGCAGCTGCTCGCGAGAAAACACGTTGCCTGGCTGGCTGGCCAGCGTTTTCAGCAGGCGGAACTCCGCCGGCGTCAGATCCAGCAACTGCCCCTGATAGCTGGCCTGGAAGCGCGGTTCATCGATGTGCAGCAGATCATCTTCCCGCGCGTTCTCCTGCGGCCGATAGCTGCGGCGCAGGATGGTTTTCACCCGCGCCACCACTTCACGCGGGCTGTAAGGTTTGCAGATGTAATCGTCGGCGCCGATCTCCAATCCCAACAGGCGGTCAATCTCTTCGATTTTCGCCGTCACCATCACGATGGGCACGTCGCTGAAGCGGCGCAGCTCGCGGCACACCGTCAGGCCGTCGGCCCCTGGCAACATCAGGTCGAGTAAGATCAGCGCCGGCGGATGCTGGTGCACGGTCGGCACCACTTCATTACCGTTGGTCAGCCAGCGGGTGGCGTAGCCCGCCGCCTGCAGATAATCCACCAGCAGCTGGCCCAGCTTGGGCTCATCTTCAACAATCATGATCTGCACGGGTTGATTCTGAATGTCCATCAGGGCGCCTTATTTTTTATCGGGGTAGCAAATTCTACTGTAATGCGCACGCCGCCTAAAGGCGAATGCTCGGCGCGGATTTTCCCGTCGTGCGCTTCCACGATGTTGTGGCAGATCGCCAACCCCAGCCCTGAGCCGCCGCTGGCGCGGTTGCGTGAACCTTCCGCCCGATAGAAGCGTTCGAAAATGCGCGTCAGTTGCTGATCGCTGATGCCCGGCGCGCTGTCCTGCCAGCAGAGGATCAGTCTCCCCGGCTGCAGCTCGGCGCCGATCTCCAGCCGGCCACCGACGTCGGTGTAACGCAGGCTGTTTTCCAACAGGTTATTGAACAGCTGGTTCAGGCGATCGGGATCGCCGAACAGCGGCGCCTGGGCCGGCAGATGGGTGACGATCTCCAGCCCTTTGGCGCGGAAGCGTTCGCGGAAGGCGGCGACGGCGATCTGCACCAGGTGCACGCAGTCCACCTGCGCCTTGCGATAGGCCAGCGCGCCGAGATCGGAGAGCGACAGCTGGTGCAGGTCGTCGACCAGTTTGGTCAAGGTGGATACCTCAGCCTGCAGCGAGCTGAGCGACGCCGGCGTCGGTTGGCGCACGCCGTCCTGCAGCGCCTCCAGCTCGCCGCGCAGCACCGCCAGCGGCGTGCGTAGCTCGTGCGACACGTCGGCCATAAAGGCGCGACGCATCTGCTCGTTTTTTTCCAGCGAGGTGGCCAACTGGTTGAAGTCGTGCGCCAGCCTGCCCAGTTCATCCTGGCTGCTGACCGCCACGCGGGTGGTGAAATCGCCCGCCGCCAGGCGGTGGGTGCCCGCCACCAGGCGCTTGACCGGGGCCAGCATGCCGCGCGACAGCAGCCAGGTCACCGCCGCTGCCAACAGGGTGGAGAGCGCGACGATAATCCAACTGGTGCGCCGCTGCTGGCGATCGAAGTTGATGTCCGTATTGCGCGTCAGGCGCTCGACCGGGGTGGTGAGCACCCAGCCGACGATCTCGTTGTTATAGCGGATTGGGTGGCGCGGCCCCTCTTTCGGCAACGGGCCGGAATGCCCGACCAGCCGATTGAACTGGCTGTCCACCACCCAAAACTGGGTGCGCCAGCCCTTGGGCGGCAGATTGTGGCTGCTGTCGCTGTTCTGTTCGAACGAACGCATGATTTGGTAGACCACCTGATCGTTGTTGCGCAGGAATATCCAATTGCCATGATGGCTGTACTGTTCCTCCAGCGCTTCGCTCAGCATGTTGATGCGCTGCTCGTTGCTGCTCTTGATGTAATCGATAAAGCCGCGCTCAAAGCTGACGCGCACCCCCCAATGCATGGTGATCAACACCAGCATGCAGGTAGCGAAAATGGCCAGGAACAGCTTCCCGGTAATGCCTATCCTCATTGCAACCTCGTTGAGCCGGTACCCGGCTCTTTGGTCAGCGTGCGGTTGGGCGCGCTATCGACCGGCACGCGCGCGAAGGCGAGCGCGGGCAGGGCGATAATCAACGCCATACAGCAGTAGCTGTAAATAAATGCGCTGTGAATGGCTGGGCTATCGGCCACCACCTGGTGATGGGCGAAGCTGCCGATCAAGATGCCGGCGATGCTGACGCCGAGGCTCATCGACAGCTGCATGACCATCGACAGCAGGCTGTTGCCGCTGCTGGCCAGCCGGTCCGGCAGATCTTTCAGCGTCAGGGTGTTCATCGCCGAGAAGCGCAGCGAGTTGACCATCCCCTGGAAGAACAGCACCACCGGCAGCAGCCACAGCCAGCCGAGCATCGCCACCAGCAGGAAGCTCAGGCTGACCAGCGCCAGCAGCAGCGTGGCGGCCACCAGCACGTTGCGGTAGCCGAAGCGATTGACCACCTGCACCACGATGCGTTTCATGCCCATGCTGCCGATGATCATCGGGATCATCATCAGCCCGGCGTGGAACGGCGTGAAACCCATGCCCACCTGCAGGAACAGCGGCGTCATGAACGGCAGCATGCCGCTGCCGATGCGCCCCAGCAGGCTGGCCAGCAGCCCGATCTTGTAAGTCGGGGTGCGCAGCAGCCGCAGCGAGAACAGGGCGCGGCTATTGCCGTAAGCATGCCAAACATACCCCAACAGCGCCGCCACGCCCAGCGCCACCAGGCCGGCGATGGCGCCGCCGGACAGCCCCATGCCTTTGTGGCCGTCGAGCGCCAGCGTCAGCGACGCCATGCCGATCGCCAGCAGGAGAAAGCCGCTGACGTCGAAGCGGCGGGTCTGCATTTGGTAGTTGGGCATCAGCAGCAGCGTAGCGATGGCGCCCACGATGCCCACCGGAATATTGATCAGGAAAATCCAATGCCAGCTGGCGTATTGCACCAGGAAGCCACCCAGCGCCGGCCCCATCAGCGGGCCGATTTGGCCTGGCAGCGTTACGAAGGTCATCGCCGCCATGTACTGCTCGCGCGGCACGATTTTCATCACCGTCAGGCGGCCGACCGGCACCATCATCGCGCCGCCGACGCCCTGAAGCACGCGCGAGGCGATCAGTTCGTTCAGGGTTTCCGAGCGGGCGCAGAGGAGGGAGCCGAGGGTGAACAGCACGATGGCGCTGAAAAACACCCGCTGTACGCCGACCTTGTCCGCCAGCCAGCCGCTGGCCGGCAGCGTCACCGCCACCGTCAGCACATAGGAGACGATCACCGACTGCATGCGCAGCGGGTTCTCCCCCAGGCTGGCGGCCATCGAGGGCAGGGCGGTGTTGACGATAGTGGTATCCAGCGTCTGCATAAAGAAGCCGAATGCCACTATCCAGAGTTGCCAGCGTACTGTGGCGGTGTGTTTCATCAGCATCAGTCGGCCATTAATGGGGCAACGGGGCCAGTTGCTTGTTGCGGCGGAACTTCGCCTGCAGCCGGTCGAAGTAAAGGTAGACCACCGGGGTGGTGTACAGCGTCAGCAGCTGGCTCATCACCAGGCCGCCGGCGATGGTGATGCCGAGCGGCTGGCGCAGCTCCGCGCCGTCGCCGCGGGTCAGCACCAGCGGCAGCGCGCCGAACAACGCCGCCAGCGTGGTCATCATGATCGGCCGGAAACGCAGCAGGCTGGCCTGGAAAATCGCCTCGCGGGCGCTGATGCCGCCGTTGCGCTGCGCTTCGAGCGCGAAGTCGACCATCATGATGGCATTTTTCTTCACGATACCGATCAACAGCATGATGCCGATCAGCGCGATCAGGCTGAACGGTGCGCCGAACAGCTCGAGCGCCAGCAGCGCCCCCACGCCGGCGGAAGGCAGCGTGGAAAGGATGGTCAGCGGATGGATATAGCTCTCATACAGCACGCCGAGCACGATATACACCGTGGCGATCGCTGCCAGGATCAGGATGAGCTGCGACTTCAGGGTGTCCTGGAATACCTGGGCGGTGCCGGCGAACGCGCCGCGCACCGTGGACGGCACGCCGAGCTGAGTCATGGTGCGCTCTACCGCCGCGGTGGCGTCCGACAGGCTGCCGCCGTCCGGCAGGTTAAAGGAGATGGTCGAGGCGGCGGACAGCCCCTGATGGTTGACCGACAGCGGCGCGTTGGCCGGTCGCCAACTGGCGAAGTAGGAGAGCGGTATCGCCTTGCCTTCGTTGTTGATGATGAACATTTTGTCCAACGAGCTCACGTCCTGAGTGTAGGGCGGCGCCACTTCCATCACGACTTTGTATTGGTTGAGCGGTTGATAGATGGTCGAAATCTGTCGCTGGCCGAAGGCGTTGTTCAACAGGTTGTTGGCGTCGGACACCGAAATGCCGAGGCGCGCCATGGTTTCGCGATCGTAGACTAGATCCATCTCCGAGCCTTTATCCTGCTGATCCGAGTTGACGTCCGCCAGCTCGGGCAATGCGGCCAGCGCGGTGCGGATCTTCGGCTCCCAGTCGCGCAGCGCGGCGAGATCGTCCGCCAGCAGCGTATATTGGTAGCTGGCGTTGGCCTGCCGGCCGCCGACGCGGATATCCTGTACCGCCATCAGAAACAGGCTGGCGCCCGGTTCTTTGGCCAGGCGGGCACGCAGGCGGGCGATCACTTTCTGCGCGTCGTCGCTGCGTACCGACAGGGGTTTCAGTGAGATGAACATCGAACCGCTGTTGGTGCGCGAGCCGCCGGTAAAACCGGTGACGTTTTCCACGTCCGGATCTTCGCGCACGATTTTCATGAAGTCTTCCAGTTTGCCGCGCATCGCCTGGAACGAAATGCTTTGGTCGGCCTGGATAAAGCCCATCAGACGCCCGGTATCCTGTTCAGGGAAGAAGGTTTTCGGGATGCTGATATACAGCCAGACGTTGAGCGCAACGGTGGCGAGGAACACCGCCAGCACCCAGCGCGAGTGGCCGAGCACCCAGTTCAGCGAGCGTCCGTAACCCTGCTGCAGCGCCAGCAGCATTTTGCCGAAGCCGCGTGCGCGCCGCTGCGAACGCGCCGGCTGGTGGCGCAGCAAATAGGCACACATCATCGGCGTGAGCGTCAGCGAGACGATGAGCGACAGCCCGATCGATACCGACAGGGTGACGGCGAACTCGCGGAATAGCCGGCCGGGCAGGCCTTCCATCAGCAGCAGCGGGATAAACACCGCCACCAGCGAAACGCTCATCGACAGCACGGTGAAGCCGACTTCCCGCGCGCCCAGCAGCGCGGCGTTGATCGGTTTCATGCCGGCCTCGACGTGGCGGGAAATGTTTTCCAGCACCACGATGGCGTCGTCCACCACAAAGCCGGTGGCGATGGTCAGCGCCATCAGCGACAGGTTGTTGAGGCTGAAGCCGCACAGATACATGGCGGCGAACGAGCCGATCAGCGACACCGGCACGGCGACCGCCGGGATCAGCGTGGCGCGCCCGGAGCGCAGGAAGATGAACACCACCAGGATCACCAGCCCGATGGCGATCGCCAGCGACTGTTCCACCTCGGCCAGCGACGCGCGGATGGTTGGCGAACGATCCTGCGCGACGTTGAGTTGAATCGAGGCCGGGATATTCTCCTGCAGGGCGGGCAGCTCGGCGCGAATGCGATCGACGGTTTCGATGATGTTGGCGTCCGGCGCGCGGCTGATGGCCAGAATGATCGCCGGTTTGGCGTCGGTCATCCCGGCGTTACGCACGTCTTGCACCGAGTCTTTGACCTCGGCCACGTCGGCTAAACGCACCGCCGAGCCGTTGTTGTAATGAATGATCAGCGGACGATAAGCATCGGCGGTTTTCAGCGCGTCGTTGGCCTGGATCTGCCAGCGCTGCTGCGGGTTTTCCACGGCGCCCTGCGGACGGCGCACGTTGGCGTTGGCGATGGCCTGCCGCACGCTGTCCAGCGACACGCCCTGATTGAACAGCGCCGAAGGGTTCAGCTCCACCCGCACCGCCGGCAGCGAGCTGCCGCCTACGGAAACGTCGCCGACGCCCTCGGTCTGGCTGATCTTCTGCGCCAGCTGGGTGGAGGCGAAATCGTAAAGCTGCCCCTGGCTGTAGGTGTCCGAGGTCAGCGTCAGGATCATGATCGGCGCGTCGGAAGGGTTGACCTTACGGTAGCTGGGGCGGCTCGGCATGCCGGTCGGCAGCAGGCTTTGCGCGGCGTTGATCGCCGCCTGCACGTCGCGCGCGGCGCCGTTGATGTCGCGATCGAGATCGAACTGCAAAATGACGCGGGTACTGCCGAGCGAACTCATCGAGGTCATTTCGTTAACCCCGGCGATGCGGCCCAGCGCGCGCTCCAGCGGCGTCGCCACCGAGGACGCCATGGTTTCCGGCGAGGCGCCCGGCAGCGACGCGCTGATCGAAATCACCGGAAAATCCACCTGCGGCAGCGGCGACACCGGCAGCAGGCGAAAGCCGATCGCGCCGCTGATGGCGATGGCCAGCGTCAGCAGGGTGGTGGCCACCGGCCGGTGAATGAACAGGGCGAAGAATTTCACGGCAGCTCCTGCGTATCCAGCTGGCGATGCGTGTTGCGCGCCAGCTTGTCAAACAGCAGGTAGATCACCGGCGTGGTGAACAGCGTCAGGATCTGGCTCATGATCAAACCGCCGACCATACAGACGCCGAGCGGATGCCGCAGCTCCGCGCCGACGCCGGTGCTCAGCATCAGCGGCAGCGCGCCGAGCAAGGCCGCCAGCGTGGTCATCAAGATCGGCCGGAAACGCAGCAGACAGGCCTGATAGATGGCGTCGCGCGGCGATAAACCCTGCTCGCGTTCCGCCGCCAGCGCGAAGTCGATCATCATGATGGCGTTCTTCTTCACAATGCCGATCAGCAGGATGATGCCGATGATGGCGATCACGTCCAGCTCGCTGCCGGCCAACATCAGCGCCAACAGGGCGCCGACCCCGGCGGTCGGCAGGGTGGAGAGGATGGTGACCGGATGAATGAAGCTTTCATACAGCACGCCCAGCACGATGTACATCGCCACCACCGCCGCCAAAATCAGCCACAGCGTGCTGCCGAGCGCCGCCTGGAAGGCCAGGGTCGCCCCCTGGAATTGGGTGGTGATGTCCCTTGGCATATTGAGATTTTTTTCCGCCTGGGTGACCGCGTCGACCGCCTCGCCGAGCGAGTAGCCGTCGGCGACGTTGAACGAAACGGTGGCCGACGGGAACTGGTCGAGATGGTTCACCGACAGCGGGCCGAAGCGCTCTTCGATTTTGGCGATGGCGCTCAGCGGCACCACGGCGCCGTCGTTGCCGCTCAGACGGATCTCATTGAGCGCCGCCAACCCCGGTGTCGTGCTGACGTCGTGCTCCAGCACCACGCGGTATTGATTGGCCTGGGTGTAGATGGTGGAGATCAGGCGCTGGCCGAACGCGTTGTACAGCGCATTGTCCACGTCGCTCATGGTGACGCCGAGGCGGGAGGCCGAATCGCGATCGACGTTGACATAGGCCACCAGCCCCTGATCCTGCCAGTCGCTGGTGACGTCCGCCAGCTGCGGGGTTTGCTTCAGCTCATCCATCAGCTGCGGCACCCACAGGCTGAGATCGTCCAGCGACATTGCCTGCAGGGTGAACTGGTACTGGGTGCGGCTGACCTGGGTATCGATGGTCAGATCCTGCACCGGTTGCAGATACAGCTTCACGCCGGGGAACTGCGCCGTTTGCTGCTGCAGGCGGCTGATGATCGCCGGAATGCGCTCGCTGCGTTCGCTCAGCGGCTTCAGGTTGATCTGCAGCCGGCCGCTGTTGAGCGTGGCGTTGCTGCCGTCGACGCCGACGAACGAGGTCAGGCTCTCCACCGCCGGATCTTTGAGGATCTGCGCCGCGACCTGCTGCTGGCGCTCGGCCATGTTGCTGAACGAGACGCTCTGCGGCGCCTCCAGCGTGCCCTGAATGATGCCGTTGTCCTGCACCGGGAAGAAACCTTTCGGGATCAGCAGGTACAGCAATACCGTCAGCGCCAGCGTGCCCACGGCCACGCCGAGCGTCAGCCAGGGATGGTTAAGCACCGTTTTCAGCCACTTGCCATATTGCGCGATCACCCGGTCGAAAAAGCGTTCGGAGGCGGCGGAAAAACGGTTCTGCTTGCGCAGCGATTCGTGGCTGAGCATGCGTGCGCACATCATCGGCGTCAGCGTCAGCGACACCACGGCGGAGATCAAAATTGCCACCGCCAGCGTGACGGCGAACTCGCGGAACAGGCGGCCGACGATGTCGCCCATGAACAGCAGCGGGATCAGCACCGCCACCAGCGAGAAGGTCAGAGAGATGATGGTGAAGCCGATCTCGCCGGCCCCTTTCAACGCGGCGTCGAGCGGTTTTTCCCCTTTCTCGATGTAGCGCGAGATGTTCTCGATCACCACGATGGCGTCGTCCACCACGAAGCCGGTGGCGATGGTCAGCGCCATCAGCGTCAGGTTGTTGATGGAGAAGCCAAGGAAGTACATGGCGGCGAAGGTGCCCACCAGCGACAGCGGCACCGCCACGCTGGGGATAATGGTCGCCGGCACGTTGCGCAGGAACACGTAGATCACCATCACCACCAGCGCGATCGCCAGCAGCAGCTCGAACTGCACGTCGCTGACCGAGGCGCGGATGGTGGTGGTGCGATCGGTCAACACCTTGACGTCGACTGACTTGGGCAGGCTTTTAATCAGCGTCGGCAGCATTTCGCGGATGCTGTCGGCGGTGGTGATGACGTTGACGCCGGGCTGGCGTTGGATGTTCAGCACGATCGCCTGTTGCTTGTTGGCCCAGGCCGCCAGTCGGGTATTTTCCGCCCCTTGTTCGATGGTGGCGATATCCTGCAGGCGGATCGCCGCGCCGTTCTGATAGGCGACGATCAGCTGGCGATAGTCGTCGGCAGATTTCATTTGGTCGTTGGCGGAGAGGGTGACCGATCGGGTCGGGCCGTCAAGGCTGCCTTTCGCCGAGTTGACGTTGGCGTTGCTGATGGCGGCGCGAATGGTTTCACTGTTCAGGCCATAGGCGGCGACCGCCGCCGCGTTCAATTTTACGCGCACTGCCGGGCGTTGGCCGCCGGCCAGCGTCACCAGGCCGACGCCGGTCACCTGAGAAATTTTTTGCGCCACGCGGGTTTCCACCATGTCTTCCACCTGCGTCATCGGCATGGCGGTGGAGGTCACGGCCAGCGTCAGGATCGGCGGATCGGCGGGGTTAACCTTGCTGTAGATCGGCGGGTAAGGCAAATCGGTCGGCAGCAGGTTGGTGGCGGAGTTGATCGCCGCCTGCACTTCCTGCTCCGCGACGTCGAGCGGCAGCGCCAACTGGAACTGCAGTGTGACCACCGAGGCGCCGCCGGAGCTTTGCGACGCCATTTGCTTCAGGCCGGACATCTGGCCGAACTGGCGTTCCAGCGGCGCGGTAATGGCGGAGGTCACCACGTCCGGGCTGGCGCCGGGGTACAGCGTCACCACCTGGATAGTGGGGTAATCCACCTCCGGCAGGGCGGACACCGGCAGCGCGCGATAACCGATAATCCCCGCCAGCAATATTGCCACCATCAGCAGCGTGGTGGCGACCGGACGCAGAATAAACAGGCGGGACGGACCGCCGCCGGCGTTGGGAGGCATCACCTGCATCAGGACTTCCTCTGAACGTCAGGTTCGCGCTTGGCGTTGGCCGCCGCCGGCGCTTCGCTCGGCGCGAGCACTTCCACCTGCATGCCTTCGGTCAGGCGATCGATGCCGTCGGTCACCACCCGATCGCCGGCGTTGAGACCGGCGCTGATCACCACCTGCCGGCTGTCCTGCACGCCGGCGGTGACCCGATGTTTGCTGACCTTGTTGTCTTCGCCGAGCGTCCAAACGAAGTTGCCCTCGTTGCCCATCTGCAGCGCAGCGGTCGGGATCACCACCGCATCGTGCAGGGTATCCACCTGCAGCCGCGCGTTGACGAACTGATTGGGGAACAGCGCGTCATCTTCGTTGGCGAAGCGCGCTTTCAGCTTGATGGTGCCGGTGGCGGTATCAATCTGGTTGTCCAGGCTCAGCAGCGAACCGGTCGTCAGCTTGTTCTGGTTGGTGCGATCCCAGGCTTCGACGCTCACCGGCCCGGCTTTTTGCGCCTTGAGCAGATCGGCGATGTTGCCTTCGGGCAGCGTGAACACCACGTCGATCGGGTGCGTCTGCGTGATCACCACCAGACCGGTGGTGCTGCCGCTGGTAACGTAGTTGCCGACGTCGACCAGTTTCAGGCCGACGCGGCCGTCGATTGGCGCAGTGATGCGGCTGTAGGTGATCTGCAGTTTGGCGCTGTCGACCGCGCCCTGATCGGCCTTGATCGCGCCTTCGGTCTGCTGCACCAGCGAGGCCTGCGTATCCAGCTCCTGACGGGACACCAGATTGGTTTTCACCAGCTGCTGATAGCGCGCCAAATCGCGTCGGGCGTTGGCCAGCGTGGCCTGATCTTTTGCCAACTGCCCCTGAGCCTGGGTCAACTGAACCTGGAATGGCCGGGGATCGATTTCCGCCAGCAGATCGCCGGCTTTGACCTGCTGGCCTTCGGTAAAGTGGATCGCCATCAGTTGGCCATCGACCCGGCTGGTGACGGTCACGGTATTGGCGGCGGTGGCGGTGCCCAAACCGGAAAGATAGCGTGGCACCGTCTGTTGCGTGGCGGTCGCCGCTTGCACCGGCGACATCGGCGCGCCGCGTCTGCCGCCCGCCGCGCGGCCCGCTCCCGTTTTACCGGCGGCCTGGTGCGCGCCCGGCGTCGTCCCAGCGGTCGGTTGGGCGGCGCTGAAATGGCGCCAGGCCAGAACGGCGACGATGATCGCAATCGCCGCAACCAGCAGGCGCAGCAGCAGGGAACGACGTTGGGGTTTTGCATTCATGGTGGTGAAAATTCTCTCCAAAAGGCAGGGGCGCGGGCACTCATTGCCACAAAAATGACACTCCTTACAGGATACTAGTTTAGCCAGCGAAGACGGCATAAAAATGAAGGAAATATGGAGGAACCGTCAGCATTGTCTTAATAAGTGGGTGATTTGCGCGTGCTATGTTTATAAGTGATTTATTCCGGCTTATAGCCAATACGTTTTAACGATTTCCTGTATTTGGCGCTAATAATTAACAGGCAAATCATTTAACCCATGGAGCCTTTGTGATGAGCAAGAAACAACTGGGTCGTTCAGGCATTCAGGTGCCGGCGTTAACCTTCGGTGGCAACGTGTTCGGCTGGACGGCGGATCAAGCGACCTCGTTCAGCCTGCTGGATGCGCTGGTGGACAATCAGCTCAACTTTATCGATACCGCCGACGTTTATTCCAGCTGGGCGCCGGGCAACCGGGGCGGCGAATCGGAAACCGTCATCGGCGAATGGCTCAAGAAGAGCGGCAAGCGCGACCAGGTGATCATCGCCACCAAGGTGGGCAAACCGATGGGCGAAGGCAAGCAGGGGCTGTCGCCGCGCTATATTCAGCAGGCGGTGGAGGACTCGCTGCGTCGCCTGCAAACCGATTATATCGATCTTTATCAGTCGCACGACGATGACCGCGATACGCCGCTGGAAGAGACGCTGGCGGCGTTCGATGCGCTGATCAAGGCCGGCAAGGTGCGGGCGATCGGCGCCTCCAACTATCAGGCGGATCGCCTGGAAGAAGCGCTGCGGGTGAGCGAGAGCAACGGATTGGCGCGCTACGAAACCCTGCAGCCGGAATATAACCTGTATGCGCGCGAAGGGTATGAAGCCGAGCTGGAAGGCGTGGCGCAGCGCCATGGCCTCGGGGTGATCAACTTCTTCGCGCTGGCCAGTGGTTTTCTGACCGGCAAATACCGCAGCAAAGCGGACGAGGGCAAAAGCCAGCGCGGCGATCGCATCGTCGAACGCTACCTGAACCCGCGCGGTTTCCGCATTCTGGCGGCGCTGGATCAGGTGGCGGGCAAACACGGCAGCTCCCCGGCGCAGGTTTCGCTGGCCTGGCTGATAGCGCGCCCGAGCATCACCGCGCCGATCGTCAGTGCGACCTCGTTGCCGCAGCTGGATGAGTTGGTCAGCGCCACCCGCCTGACGCTGGATGCGGACGACATTCAGGCGCTGAACGACGCCAGCGCCGAGTAGGGGGCGTTACCCGGTGGCGATTTTGCTCTATGCTGAAGGGGTTAACATGGCCCATTCAGGAACCCGCAATGTCTGGTGATACCATCAACGACCTCGCGACGCTGGAACAGCTGTACGGCAAACCCGCCGCGCCCTCGGTTTTTAAAGAAGTCAGCTATATTCACCCGGCGTACCGCCCGTTTATCGAGGCGGCGCCGTTTGCCGCGCTCTCGACGGTCGGGCCGGACGGCATGGATGTTTCTCCGCGCGGCGATCCGGCTGGTTTTATCCATATCGAAGACGAGAAAACCCTGCTGCTGCCGGACCGTCGCGGCAACAACCGCATCGACAGCCTGCGCAATATCCTGCACGACAACCGGGTAGCGCTGCTGTTGCTGATCCCCGGCATCGGCGAAACGCTGCGGATTAACGGGCGGGCGGAAATCGTGGTGGCGCCAGCGATGCTGCAGCGCTTCGTCCACCGCAACCAGCTGCCGCGTTCGGTGCTGCGCATTCGGGTGGAGGCGGTGTTCTTCCAGTGCAGCCGGGCGATCTTGCGTTCGGGATTGTGGGAAGAGGGCAGCCGCCTCGAACGTTCGGCGCTGCCCAGCCCCGGCCATATTTTGGCCGCGGTGAGCCAAACGCGCTTCGACGGTGAGGAGTACGACAGCGCGCTGCCGCAGCGGCTGAAGGATACGCTGTATTAATCGCCGTGGCGTTCGCGCCACATTTGCCGGTTCAGCCGATACAAGACGTGCTTTTGCAGCGGATGGCCCGTCGGCAGGCGCGGATGCAGGAAGGTTTCGCCGTCAAACTGCATGCCGATGCGCGTCATCACCCGGCGCGACGGCTGGTTATTTTCGGCGGTGAAGGACACCACTTCCGGCAAGTGCAGCGTGTCGAAGGCGTACGCCAGCGCGGCGCGCGCCGCCTCAGCGGCGTAGCCGTTGCCCCAGTGAGCCGCCGCCAGCCGCCAGCCAATCTCCACGCAGGGGGCGCAAGGCAGATCGTCGCCCGGCCGCGCCAGCCCGACAAAACCGATAAAAGGCGCGCCGCCTTTCACTTCCACCGCCCATAGCCCCCAGCTATGTTGTTGCATGAAGGCGCGGATGCGTTCGGCCTGCGCGTGGCTTTCCTCGGCCGTCATCGTCGCCGGGAAATAGCGCATCACCTGCGGATCGGCGTTAAGCGCGGCGAAGGCCGGCAGATCGTCGTCGCGCCAGGCGCGCAGCCGCAGCCTGGCGCTGTCGAGGGTAAGGATGGTCGACATGATGCATAGCCTCCAATGAACAAGGGCGCGGCGAGCCGCGCCCTTGGGCTGTCAACGGAACAGCGTTTGCGCCCAGCGCGCCAGCCCGGCGGTGACCGAGCCGAAGTCGTTGCCGCCGACGATCGGAATGCCCGGCAGCTGCTGTTGCAGCGCGGCGCGCAGCAGGGGTGAGCGTGCGCTGCCGCCGGTCAGGTAGATCACCTGCGGCGCGGTCTGGCTGCTGGCCAGCGCGGCGCTGACCTGCTCCTGAATGCGCATCAACGGCTGCGAAATGGCGTCGGCGAGCTGAGCCTGGCTGATGCTCTCCGCCAGATCGGCCTGCACGAAATTGAGCGGCGCGCTGATGGCCGTTTGGCCGGACAGGGCGATCTTACTCTCTTCGGCCGCCCGCACCAATCGGTAGCTCAGGCGCTGTTGGTACACTTTCAGCAGGCGTTTGACCTTTTCCGGCTCCGCCGCGTCGAGGATCAGATCGCGCAGGACGCGGCCGTTGGCGGCGCTGTAGAAGTCATTTTGCGCCGGCACGTCGTTGGTCGCCACCGCGTTCCAGTAAGGCAGCGCCGGCAGGGCGATGCCCTTCGCGGTTTCGCCGCCCAGGCCGAACAGCGGCATCAGCTGTTTGAAGGCCAGCATGATGTCCAGATCGTTACCGCCGACCCGGCAGCCGCTGTGGCCCAGCAGGCTCTGCTGGCGATCGGCGCGGTCGCGCCACTGCGGCCCCATCAGCAGCACCGAGCAGTCGGTGGTGCCGCCGCCGATGTCCACCACCAGCACGGTTTGCTCTTCGCTCAGCGTCGCCTCGAAGTCCAGCCCCGCCGCCACCGGCTCGAACTGGAATTCAATGTCCTTGAAACCGGCACGTTCGGCGGCGCGCTGCAAAATGCCCTGCGCCTGCCGGTTGGCTTCGTCGCCGCCGATGCCCTGGAAGTTGATCGGCCGGCCGATCACCGCCTGATCGATGCCGGTCTGCAGCACGTTTTCCGCCTGGCGTTTGATGTGGAACATCATGGCGCACACCAGGTCTTCGAACAGCGCGATCTGCTGCGGTTTCAGGCCGTTGGCGCCGAGGAAGGACTTCGGCGAGCGCACGAAGTACACCTCTTCGGGATCTTCCATATAGTGCGCCAGCGCCTGCAGGCCGAACAGCACGCTGTCGCCGTTGACCGGAATGTCTTCTTCGCGGTTGTAACTGATGGCGCGGCGCAGCAGCTGCTGGTTTTCTTCGCTGCCGGTCGGCACCTGCCAATGGCGGTGCAGGCATTCGCTCACCGCTTCGCGGGTCGGCGCGCACAGCATCGAAGGCAGATACGGCTCGTTGTTTTCCAGCGTCAACAGCTCGGGGCCGTGGTCGCGCATCACTGCAACGGAACAGTTGGCTGTCCCGTAATCGAATCCAATAAACATCTCTTTTTTGTCCCCATGCCAATGAAGGGGGGCGACTTTACCCGAGACGGGGCCGGCGGGCAATGCGCCAATGCGCGAGTGTCGAAAAATTTAGCGGGCGCGGCGGCGGCGTGCTTAACTTAATGTCCGAATTCCGCACGTCAGCGCGCCAGCCGAGTCCCATAATGCAGAAAAAACCGAACCCGAGCGTTGCCATGAATACTCAACAGCAAGCGTTGTACGACGCGCTGCGCGCGCGTGACCGCAAATTCGACGGCCGTTTTTTCGTCGGCGTCTCTTCCACCGGCATCTATTGTCGCCCGGTGTGCAGCGCCCGCACGCCGAAGCGGGAAAACTGCACCTTTTATCCGAGCGCGGCGGCGGCTGAACTGGCGGGGTTTCGCCCCTGCCTCAAATGCCGACCGGAACTGGCCCCTGGCCTGGCGCTGATCGATCTGGGCAACCGCTATGCCCAGGTGGCGGTGCAGCTCATCGAGCAAGGCTATCTGTCCGAGCACAGCTGCGAAGCGCTGGCGGCGCGGCTGGGCATTTCCGATCGCCACCTGCGGCGTATCTTCGCCGAACAGTTTGGCGCTTCGCCGATCGATTACGCGCAGTCGCACCGGTTGCTACAGGCCAAGCGTCTGCTGGCGGATACCGACCTGCCGCTCAGCGAGGTGGCGTTCGCCGCCGGTTTCGGCAGCCTGCGGCGTTTCAACGAGCTGTTCAAGGCGCGCTACCGCCTGATCCCGTCGGCGCTGCGCAGCGGCGGCGCGCGCGGTGAACGGGCGGCCGCCAGCGGGTTGGTGTTTCACCTGGGCTATCGGCCGCCCTATGACTGGGCGCGCATGCTGAATTTCTTGCAGGCGCGCGCCGTGCAGGGCGTGGAGCGGGTCGAGGGGCGCCGCTACCTGCGCTCGATCGCCGTCAGCCAGGGTGGCACTGAACACCGCGGCTGGTTCAGCGTGCAGCCGGAAGAGGCGCGCAATCGGGTTCGGGTCGAGATCGCGCCGACGCTCAGTCTGGTGACGACGGAGGTGTTGCGCCGGGTCCGCTTGCTGTTTGATCTGGACGCCGCGCCGGATCGCATTAATGAGGCGCTGGGCTCGCTGGCGGCCGATGCGCCGGGATTGCGCCTGCCGGGCTGCGTGAACAGTTTCGAGCAGGCGACGCGTGCGGTGCTGGGGCAACTGGTCAGCGTGAAAATGGCGGCGACCTTCGCCGGGCGGATGGCCGAACGTTGGGGCGAAGCGCTGGCGACGCCGCATGAGGGCATCACCCACGTTTTCCCCACCGCAGAACGGGTGGCGCAGCTGCAGCCCGAAGAACTGCGCCCGCTCGGGGTGCAGGTGAAGCGTGCGGCGGCGCTGATCGAGATTGCCCGCGCGCTAGGCGAAGGACGGCTGCAGCTCGATAACGTGCTGGATATCGAACAGGGCATCAAGGCGCTGACCGCGCTGCCGGGCATCGGCAGTTGGACCGCCAGCTATATCGCGATGCGCGCCTGGTCGTGGCCGGACGTGTTCCTGGCCGGCGACTACTTGATCAAACAACGTTTCCCTGGCATGACGCCGCGCCAGATTGAACGCTACGCCGAGCGCTGGCGCCCGTGGCGCTCTTACGCCACGCTGCACCTGTGGCACAACGGTGGCTGGGCGCCGGAAGGGGAGAGTTGAACGTGGCTAGCGGGGGGACTCGATCAGCTGCAGCAGGCGGCTCATGCCTTCACGCATCAGGAACGCCAGCAGCTTTTCCCGTTCGGCCGGCGTCAGGTGGTAGTAATACTCGATCCAGACCCGTATTGGATCCTGGCGTTTGACGTCGTAGTCCGGATGATCGGCCTCGTGCAACGCCGAGAGGCTGCGCGCGCCGAATGGCAGGCTGTCGATATGGTATTCCAGCGCTTTGCCCTGTACGCCGCTGCGGCGGCGACTGACCCAGCCTTCTCGCCGGGCCATCAAATTGACTCCTTGTGGGGTTGAGGGCAACCCCGCCTTCCCCATCAGTTCCCTGGCGGAAAACCATTTCTTTTCCATAGTCCCTTATCCTGAGTCATCACATGTCGAGGAAAATCAACGGATACGCTGATACTCGCATGGGCGATTCATCTTACTTAATCGTTTAAGCCTAAGGTGTTATTTATATCACTAATCTCGTATGGGTTAACACAATGTGAAATACGGGGGAGTGCGGCGGCGCCCGTGCGACAGCGCCGGTGAGGAAGAGGGATTAGCGAATGCCGAAATAACCGTCGCTGAGCAACACCGCCAGCGGCTGCTCCAGCGCCACCTGATCGCCGTCCGCCAGATCGATGCCGATATCGCGCAGCGCCTGCAGCGTCACCGGCTGGTGGGCCGGCCCGGCGAGCGTCTGCGCCTTGATTCGATGCGCCGCGCCGTTGAGCATCGCGACCATCAGCTCGTCCATCTGGTTGCAGTGCACGTTGGTGATAAAGCGCTCATCGATGCGAATGATGTCGATTCTCTGGTCGCTGAGCTCATCGAACGCATTGATGTTATGCCCGAAGCCGTTGACGATCAGCCGGCAGCCCTGCTGCTGCAGTTCGCGGAGAAATGCCCGACACTGCGCGGCGTGTTCCAGTATCGCGGCCTCGTCGACGCTGAACAGCAGCGCCTGCGGCGGCAGCGAGGAAGCGCGCACCGTTTCCGTCAGCTCGCGCTGGAAGTCGGCGCTGAGCAGACTGTCGATAGCCAGCGGCAGCGCGAGCGACAGCCCTTTGCGTTTGATGTCGTCGGCATATTTCACCAGCAGTTGCGCCGCCGTCCAACGGTCGATGTCCGGCATCAGGCCGTACAGCTGCGCGGCGGCGATGAACGCCTCGTGCGACAGCGGGCACTCGTCCGGCGCCATCACCTGCAGCTTCACCTGGTGAAACGCGGCCGACAGCGGCGTCGCCGGCGGCGCGACCGCGTGAGTCAGCAGCCGCAGTTGCCCCTCGCTGATGATCGTCTGCACTTCCTGCAGGCTCAGCACCTCGTGCTGCCGCTCCAGTCGCTGTTTCTGCCGCGTTTCGTACAGATAAACCTGGCCGCGCCCCTGGTGCTTGGCGGTGTAGCAGGCGATATCGGCCTGCGCCAGCAGTTCGCTGCTTTTGGCGTCGGCGCTGATGCGTGTGATGCCGGCGCTGGCGCCGACGCGGTAAATCTTCCCTTCCCAGTAGAACGGGTGCTGGCTGATTTGATTAACCACTTGCTGCACCAGCGATTTGGCCTGTTCCAGCCGGCAGTCGTACAGGATCAGCCCGAACTCGTCGCCGCCCAGCCGGGCCAGGCAGTCGCTATGGCGCAGCTGATGCCGCATCAGCTGGGCGATGTCCCGCAGCAGGGCATCGCCCGCCGCATGGCCGGCGGTGTCGTTCACCGCCTTGAACCGATCCAGATCGAGGAACACCAGCGAATGCGGCGACGACGGTTCCCCGCCGGCGACGATCGCCGCTTTCAGCTGTTTCTCGAAGCGGGTGCGGTTCGGCAACCCGGTCAGCGCATCGTGCGAGGCGCTGTAGCTGAGTTTTTTCATCAGTTCGCGCGAAGCGGTGACGTCCTGCAGCACCATCACCGCACCCATGGTTTCCCCGTCGAGGGTTTTCAGCGGTGAGACCGACTGCTGCACGTCGAAATAACGCCCGTCGCGGCTGTGCAGCACCAGCGCATAATCCGCCGGCCACTGCCGTGGGTATTGCGTGAGGTTTTCGATTTCCGGGCCGTCTTTGCCGTTGGTCAGGCGCACCACGCCGGCGACGGGCATACCGATCGCCAGTTCGAGCGGCCAGCCGCACATCTGTTCCGCCACCGGGTTCATAAAGGTGATACGCAGGTGGCTGTCGGTGGAGATCACCCCTTCGCCGATGGCGTCGAGAGTGATGTGCAGGCGCTCCTTCTCTTCGTGCAGCGCCTCGGCGAGGCTCTTGAGCTCGGTCATGTCGATATTGGTGCCGATCAGGCGCAGCGGCCGACCCTGATCGTCGAGGATCACGTTGCCCTGGCCGCGGATATGGCGCACTTTGCCGCCGCGCGTCGTGATGCGAAACTCCATGATGAATGGCCGCGGCTGCGCCAGGAGCTCGGCCAGTTCGCGATCGGTGCGCTCGCGATCTTCCGGCACCAGCAGGGTGCGCCACAACGCCAGCGTCGGCGTTTGGTCGGGGGTGAGATCGTAGAGTTCGAACATGCGCTGATCCCAGGTGAAGTTTTCCTGGCCCATCACCCATTCCCAGATGCCGACGCCGCCCACCTGGTTGGCCAGCGTGATGCGCTCCACCAACCGGTTGTTCTCCGCCTCGCTGCGCTTAAGGTCGCTGATGTCCTCCACCTGAGAGATGAAGTACAACGGCCGGCCTTCACCGTCGCGCACCAGCGAGACCGCCAGCAGCGCCCAGACCGTCTGGCCGTCGCTGCGGATATAGCGCTTCTCTAGGGTGTAGCTGCTGATATGGCCGTCGAGCAGTTCGTGCAGTTGGGATAGGTCGGCGTTCAGATCGTCCGGGTGGGTGATCTCTTGAAAGGTCAGGCGATAAAGTCTTTCGGGCGGATAGCCGAGCAGCTTGCACAGCGCCTGGTTAACCTGCAGCCATTTGCCCTCCGGCGACACCAGCGCCATGCCGATGGCGGAATACTCCAGCGCGCTGCGAAAGCGGCTTTCGCTCTCGACGATATGTTGCTTTTCCACCCGGAAGGTGTGCATCACCATCGCCATGGCGTGCGCCGGGATCAGGATCAGCAACATCGGCAGATAGAGGCCGAGTTCGCCCAGGAAAGTGTGCCGGGAAGAGGTAAGGCGCAGCAGGCCCAGCGACAGCAGGACGGTGATCAGCAGGATTGTACAGAAACAGACGGTGAAGGTTTCGAAGCGCGACAGGGCGATAGCCGCCCACAGCAGCGGCAGGATGACGAAGGTAAAGGGGAAGGGCAGATGCGTCAGCGCCAGATAGCTGAAGGCCAGCGATCCCATCAGGGTCAACAGCAGCGGATACGGATTCAGCCCAGCCAACAGGCGGCGGTGATAGGTGAGCCCGAGCGGCGCCAGCGACAGCACCCCTATCGCCTCAGCGATGAACCAGGTGCCGAACGATTGCCAAAACGTCTGGTCCGGCGTGGGGGTCAGTCCGGCGGCCAGCAGCGCGCTGAACAATGGGGTAAATATCACCGCGCAGACCACGAAGCGCAGCCAACAGCCCAGATCGCTCAGCGGATCGATCGCCGGCAGCGTGCGGCGCAGCAGCAGAGCGCACACTGCCGCTTCCAGCAGGTTGATGGCGGCCAGCTTGACGGGAATGGCGCTGAGGCCGAACAGCAGGAAGCTGGCGAGCACGATGCCTGTGCCGCTGGCCAGCAGCGGCAGACCCCAATGACGCGGGGGATGGCGATACAGCACGGCGATCGCGGCGGCGGTCGGGAACCACAGCGGCGTGAAGTGATGAGCCTCACTGGATAACGACAGGCTCAGCAAGGCGAGCAAAAACGTCGCCAGCGCCACGAACAGGGAATGCGTCAGCACGACGCCTTTGTGTGTGCCGAACGTGTTCGGCGCGCTGATCTCCATAGACACCCTTACCGATGGCCTCTGCCTGTGATTGAATTCATGACGTGAATGAATTAAGACGATTTATTGGCAAAGGGTAGTACAGCGTGAGAGGAAAACCTACCGGGAGGGCCGACTTTACTGCATTAGCGCAGGCCCGGCGACAGAATGACGAAAAAGCCGGCGCGGAGCCGGCTTTGAGCGTCTTATAGCAGGAACAGGGTGGCGAGGCCGAGGAAGATGAAAAAGCCGCCGGTGTCGGTCAGCGCGGTGATGAGCACGCTGGAGCCGACCGCCGGATCGCGGCCCAGTTTGAGCATGGTCATCGGGATCACCACGCCCATCAGCGCCGCCAGCAGCAGGTTGAGCAGCATCGCCAGCGTCATTACGCCGCCCATCGCCGCGTCGCCGTACAGCAGCCAGGTGATCACGCCCATGATGCCGCCCCACACTACGCCGTTGATGATGGCGACGCCCAGCTCCCTCAACATCAGGCGCGAGATATTGCCGACTTCGATCTGGTGCAGCGCCAGCGCGCGCACGATCATGGTGATGGTCTGGTTGCCGGTGTTGCCGCCGATGCCGGCGACGATCGGCATCAGCGCCGCCAGCGCCACCAGTTGGGAAATGGTGTGTTCGAACAGGCCGATCACGCGGGAGGCGATGAATGCGGTGCAGAGGTTGATCGCCAGCCAGGCCCAGCGGGTCTTGACCGCCTTGCTGACCGGGGCGAACACGTCTTCTTCCGGGCTCAAACCGCCCATGCGGCGCAAATTGGTGTCACTCTCTTCGTTGACGGCGTCGACGATCTCTTCGATGGTCAGGCGGCCCATCAGTTTGCCTTTGGCATCAACCACCGGGGCGCTGATCAGGTCATAACGTTCGAAGGCGCCGGCTGCATCATCGGCCTTGTCTTCGGGCTGAAAGGTGGCGGGATCGCTGTCCATCACTTCGCGCACCGGGATCTCCGGGTCGTTCAGCAGCACCGCGGTCAGCGGCAGCTCGCCCAGCAGGGTGTTTTTGCGATCGGTGACGAACAGTTTATCGGTGGCGTCGGGAATGGTTTTGCGCATGCGCAAAAAGCGGTGCACCGCGCCGAGCGTGACGTCCGGCCGCACCGTCACCAGTTCGAAATCCATCATCCAGCCGACGCTGTCTTTGGCGTATTGGCTCATCTCGCGCACCTGGGCGCGCTGCTCCGGCTCCAGCGAGGTCAGCAACCGGCCCATCAGGTTACGCGGCAGGTATTGCGCCAGGTAGGCCTGTTCGTCGACATCCAGCGTTTTGATCGCCTTGAGCAGGTCTTTGTCGCTCATTTCCTCGATCAGGCTGTCCCAGACCGGCTCGGCGACTTCCACCAGCGTCTGGCCGCGCTTGCTGTTGCCCACCAGCCGCCACAGCGCCATGCGTTCGTCCTGCGGCAGTGCTTCCAGCAGGTCCGCCAGGTCGGCGGCGTGCATGTCGTCCAGCAGGCCGGTAATTTCCGCCGTTTGGTTCAGCCGTTCGCTTTGGCTGAGGGCGTGTTCATCCCCCGGCCGGCCGAGAATGCCGTCGACCAATTCCTTATTGTTCAACAACAGAGTAAGAATGCGCTGGCGGTGTTCAGCGACTTTTTTGACGTTATGGGTTGCGGCTGACATGGTGTTCCTTAACGGGCGCTCGGCGTTCCTGACGCAGGCTCATTAAAAGATAGAGCATAGCGAGTGCCGGAGTCATTTTTATGAAACGGACGGGGCGCGGCGGTTATTCAGAGGAGGCGTCCTGTTGCGGCGCGCTGACTTCGGCGGCGTTTTGCGCAGCGGCCTGCTTTTTTTCCTGATGATGAGGCACCGCCACCACGGCGGCGTACAGCAGTCGGCCGACTAAAATGATAAAGCTGATAAACAACACTATCTTCGTCATCTGTCCGGTGGTTTTCTTGCGCATATATCACCCGGTATGCCGGTGTCCTGTGTTATTCGCTCGAGAATTTGTAACCGGATTTTAGGCGCTGATGACAAAAGTTGTCCATTTTTTTCCGGCGGGCGGCGCGCCGTATTAGGGTTTCGTTTAGGTTGACGAGGCGGGGCGGAAAGAAAAACCCCCTGGCTGGCAGGGGGCGGGGGATCAGGCGGAGCGCTGTTCGTCTTGCGAGCCTTCTTCGTCGATCAGCAGCTTCCAGCCGACGACGTCGTTCCAGTAGGCCTGCTCGCGCTCGAAGTCCAGCTGCACCAGGTTGTTTTGCGCCAGGTAGCCGGCCGGGAAGCGCAGCGTCCAGTGGTTGTCGTCGGTGGTCAGGCGCAGCGTTTCCGGCGTGGTGGTCGACTGGCGCTGGTTGTTGAGCAGGGTGCTCAGACGCAGCAGCTGGATCAGCGGCAGGTAGTGTTTCTTTTTGAACAGGTTGAGGCGCGGCAGCTCTTCCAGCTTGATCGCCTTGCGGTGGAAACGCACCAACGCCGCCAACAGCAGCTGCTGTTCCTGGTTAAAGCCAGGCAGATTGGAGTTTTGCAGAATGTAGGCCGAATGGCGATGCATGCCGCTGTGGTTGATGCTCAGCCCCACTTCGTGCAGCATGGCGGCCCATTTCAGCAGGGCCTCCAGCTGCGGATGCGCCAGCTTGGTGTTTTGCGCCATCCACTGCGAGTAGAGCAGTTCGGTGGTTTCCAGCACCCGCTTGGCCTGTTCGCGGTCGATGTTGTAGTGATCGGCCAGGCTCTTGGCGGTGCGGCTGCGGATGTCCTGGTGGCGGAAACGGCCTTCCATTTCATACAGCACGCCTTCGCGCAGCGCGCCGTCGGACAAGCGCAGATCGCGGATCGCCAGCGCGTCGAACACGCCGCACAGGATAGCCAACCCCGGCACGAACACCGATTGGCGGTCTTCCGACAGCCCCGGCAGGCTCAGCGAGCCGAAGCTTTTGAACTGCAGCACCTGTTCGGCGAGCATTTCCAGGCGTTCCAGGGTGATGAGACCGTCTTTTTCTCCCATCGCCACCAACACTTCGTGGGCGGCCTTGATGGTACCCGAGGCGCCCAGCGCGTACTGCCAGCCCTGAATGCGGTACTGCCAGGCCAGCGTTTCCAGCTTCTGCGCCGCCGCCAGCCGCGCGCGGCGGAAGTTATTTTTGCTGATCTCGCCGCCCGGGAAGAACAGCTGGGCGAAGCTGACGCAGCCCATGCGGCGGCTTTCCGCCAGCAGCGGTTCGAAGTCTTCGCCGATCACCAGCTCGGTGGAGCCGCCGCCGATGTCGATCACCAGCTTGCGGCCCTTCTCCGGCTGGGTGTGCTCCACGCCCATGAAGATCAGGCGCGCCTCTTCCTGGCCGGCGATGATTTCGATCGGGTAGGGGATCACTTTGGCGGCGCGCTTGAGGAATACTTCGGCGTTCACCGCCTGACGCAGGGTGTGGGTCCCGACGATGGTGACGTTATCCGCCGGGAAGCCCTGCAGCCGTTCGGCAAACAGGGCCAGGCAGGCCAGGCCGCGTTCTATCGCCTCTTCACTGAGTACGTTGTTGCTGTCCAATCCGTCGGCGAGATGTACCCGTTGTTTCAAACGGCCCAATACCTGTAAAGCGCCGTTGACGACGCGGGCGATCACCATGTGGAAGCTGTTCGACCCGAGGTCGATGGCGGCGATTTCCTGCGGTTTGTTCGATGCAGTGTTTTTTAGCGGCATAGTTGCTGGCCTACTGTCCTGGTTGTTCCAGAGCTTTTAAATACTCGTAAATAGCCACCTGGGCGCGCACTTTGCGGCGGTTGCCGCGCGGCACGTACTGGTTGCTCAGTTCTTTATCCACATAACGGGCCTTGACCGTATCGCTGAACAGGATCTCCAGAATGTCCAGAACGCGCTGTTTCAGCGCCGGATCCAGCAGCGATACCGCCACTTCGATACGGTAATCTATGTTGCGGGTCATCCAGTCGGCGGAGGACAGATACACCCGTTTGTCACCTTTATTGTCGAAAACGTAAACCCGATCGTGTTCCAAAAAGCGATCGACGATGCTGATCACCTGAATATTGTCGCTGATCCCCGGCAGGTTGGGAATCAGGGAACACATGCCCCGCACCAGCAGGCGGATCTTCACGCCGGCGCCGGACGCGGTATATAACCGATCTACCAGTCCTTTATCCACCAGATTATTTATTTTCAACATAATGCCGGCCTGTTCCCCGGCCTGCGCGTTGACGATTTCGTTGTCGATCAGCTCATACAGCTTCAGGCGCGAGTTCTGCGGCGACACCATCAGGTTGTCGAAGGTGACCGGCCGGTAGGGGTTCTCGATAAAGTTGAATACCCGGCGCACCTCGTTGGTGATGCGTGAATCGGCGGTCAACAGCGAATAGTCGGTGTAGATGCGCGCGGTTTTTTCGTTAAAGTTGCCGGTGCCGATATGAGCATAGCGCACAATGTCATCGCCTTCACGGCGTGAAATCAGGAACAGCTTGGCGTGGATTTTCAGGCCCGGCGCGGAGAAGATCACGTGTACGCCGGCCTCGGTCAGGCGCTTCGCCCAGTGAATGTTGGCTTCTTCGTCGAAGCGCGCCTGCAGCTCGACCACCACCGTGACCTTCTTGCCGTTGTGCGCGGCGTGGATCATCGATTCGATGATGCGCGAATCTTTCGCCACTCGGTAGATGTTGATTTTGATCGCCAACACGCTCGGATCGAACGACGCCTGGCGCAGCAGCTCCAGCACGTGCTCGAAGGTGTGGTACGGGTAGTAGAGCAGCACGTCTTTTTCACGAATGGCGTCGAAGCCGTTGCGGAAACCGTCGAACCAGATGTGGCGCAGGCGCGGCAGCGGCTTGTTGACCAGATTGGCCTTGCCGACGTTCGGGAAACTGATGAAATCTTTGAAGTTGTGGTAGCGGCCGCCGGCGATCACCGAATCGTAGTTGGAGATGCCCAGCTTGCCGCGCAGCAGTTCCACCATTTCGTTCGGCATGTCGCGCTGATAAACAAAGCGCACCGGCTCGGCGGTCAGGCGCTGTTTCAGGCTGGAGGACATCAGTTCCAGCAGGCTGGATTCCATTTCGGTGACCAGATCGTACTCCGCGTCGCGGGTCATTTTCATCGAATAGGCGTTGAGCGCATCGTAGTCGAAGAAGCCCTTGAAGATATCGTCTAGGCAGTAACGCAGAATGTTGTCCAGCAGGATCATTGGCTTACGGCGGCGCGGCGCTTCCGGCGGCAGATTGACGAAGCGCGGCACCTTGTCGGACGGGATCTCCAGCAGCGCATAGTCGGTGCGGGCGCCGCGGATGATCTCCACCGCCAGATAGGTGTAGTCGTCTTTCAGGAACTGCACCAGATTGGTGTCGTGGTTGATCAGGATCGGCGTGATGTGCTGGCGCAGATGCTGTTTGAAATATTGCCGCAGCCAGATTTGCTGGTTCTCGGACACCTGGCGTTCGTTGATCAGGAAGATCTGGTTGCGGGCCATTTCCAGCAGCAGATCGTTGTACAGGCCGTCGAACTCCTGATCGGTTTTCAGCACCTTGGCCTGGATCTTTTTCAGCAGGTGGCGCGAGGAACCGGCGGAGCCTTGCTCTTCGCTGATCAGGATGCGCCGTTTGAGATCGGCGAAGCGGACTTTATAGAACTCGTCGAGGTTGTTGGAGTAAATGCCCAGAAAACGCATACGTTCAATCAGGGGATTGCTCTTATCTGCGGCTTCCTGCAACACGCGTTCATTAAAGGATAACCAGCTTAGTTCTTTTTCGATGTAGAGCTTTTCCTGACCCATTGCCACTCCAGTTCAAATTTAGAATAGGATCCGGGACGCAGCGCCCGGATGCCGCTCTAGTGTCCTTCATCATTATTGCGAGAGATTGACAGGAAAGTCCAACATATCCATTGCGTTGGCGCGCGGCGTTTTTCGGCGGCAATAAATTTTCCCCGCGGCGGGATGCTCGGCAGTAAAACGATCAGCATGAAATGACGGCTAGCAGGCTTATTCTTGGCGTTATAAAGCGTGTTTATGGTCATTTTTCAGCAATATATCAAATTCATATTGTCTGTTGGCAGTGTAAAAAACCTGGGTTGAGTCGGGTAACTTTGTCATGCAAACGTCATAAAACTGACATAAGATGCCCGGTTATCTTACGGCGTAAGCCCGATTACATCAGCGACAGCGAGACACATGACACAGACGACGGCCAATCAACATCCCCGAGATCGCATGCGCGGGCGCATCGACCGCGGCGTGCAGGCGGCAGTGACCGCCAGCGGGCTGATGGTGCTGATGACGTTGATGCTGATCTTCGTTTATCTGCTGTTTGCGGTGCTGCCGCTGTTCAAACCGGCCTCGCTTGGGCAGGCTCAGCCGCTGCCGATCGCGGTGTCGGCCCCGGCTCTGGCGCTGGGCATGGACGTGCAGCAGCGCGTGGGTTATCGCATCGACGCGCAGGGCGCGGGGCAATTTTATCGTCTGACGCCGGCGCCGAGCGGCCAGGCCCAGACGCCGCTGGTGCAGCAGACGCTGCTGGCCAAACCGGCGCTGCTCGCGCAGGCTGCCGGAGAGCGCGATCTGTTTGCGCTGGCGCAGGCCAACGGCCGGTTGGTGGTGGCACGCGCGGACTTCGCGACGGCGGAAAACGGCCGGCCGCAGTGGCAGTTCCCGCTTGGGCAACAGCCGTTGGCGCTGGATCCGCAGAACAAACCGCTGAAACTGCTGTCGTTGGCGGATGCGCATCGCGGGCAGTATCTGTTGGCCGGGGTGACCGACGATCGGCGCCTGGTGTTCGGTCGCTTCAGCCCCGACCGGCCGCCGCAGTTCAGCGAGCGTCCGCTGGAGCACGACGGGGAGCAACTGGTGCTGACGCCGGATGGCCGCCAGCTTTACCTGCTGACCGGCAACCGGCTGGCGCGTTATCAGATCGACGGCGCGCAGCTGCAGCTGCGTGAAACGCGTACCCTTGGCGAACATGCCCCGTATCAGATGACGGCGCTGCCCGGCGGCAGCGCGCTGCTGATCAAGGGCGCCGACGGCAATCTGCGCGAGTGGTTCGAGGTGGAAAAAGATCGGCGCTGGCGCCTGACGCCGGTGCAGCATTTCGATCACGGTGCTGACGGGCAGGAGCTGACGGTGGCCGAGCCTTACCGCCGTGTGTTCGCCACTCTGCGGCCCGATGGCGGCTTCTCGTTATTTTCCGCCATTCAACCGCAGCCGCTGCTGAATACCCGTTTGGGTGCCGAGGTGCGGCAGATGGCGTTCGCGCCGCGCGGCGATGGTCTGCTGCTGGAGAGCGCGCAGGGCTGGCAGCGCTATGCGCTCGACAACCCGTATCCGGACGTCACCTGGCGTTCGCTGTGGGGCAAGGTGTGGTATGAGAACTACCCGCAGCCGGCCTACGTCTGGCAGTCCACCTCCGGCGAAGACAGCTACCAACCCAAATTCAGCCTGATGCCGGTGATCTTCGGCACCTTCAAGGCGGCGGCTTACGCGATGCTGTTCGCCATACCCTTGGCCTTGGCCGGCGCCATCTATACCGCTTACTTTATGACGGCGGGGCTACGGCGGGTGATCAAACCGGCTATCGAAGTGATGGGCGCGCTGCCGACGGTGGTGATCGGGCTGGTGGCAGGCATCTGGCTGGCGCCGATCATCGAGCAGTATCTGTTGGCGGTGCTGGCGTTGCCGCTGTTGCTGGCGGCGGCGGTGTTGCTGTGCGGCGCGTTGACCCATCGTTTTATGCCGCGCTGCCGGCCGGGCGTCGATCTGCTGTTGCTGTTGCCGCTGCTGGCGTTGACGGTGTGGCTGGCGTTCAGCCTGGGGCCGTGGCTGGAGGTGGCGCTGTTTGGTGAGCCGTTGCATTTCTGGCTGGGGGATAATTATGACCAGCGTAATGCGCTGGTGGTGGGCGTGGCGATGGGCTTCGCGCTGGTGCCGATCATCTTCTCGCTGGCGGAGGACGCGCTGTTCAGCGTGCCGGCCACCCTGAGCCAGGGCTCTTTGGCGCTGGGCGCCACCCAATGGCAGACGGTGATCAAAGTGGTGCTGCCTTCCGCCAGCGCTGGCATTTTCTCCGCGCTGATGATCGGCTTTGGCCGCGCGGTGGGGGAAACCATGATCGTGCTGATGGCTACCGGCAACACGCCGATTATCGACGGCAGCCTGTTCCAGGGGCTGCGCGCGCTGGCGGCCAACATCGCCATTGAAATGCCGGAGGCGGTTTCCGGCAGCAGCCATTACCGCGTGCTGTTCCTGACTGCGCTGGTGCTGTTTGTCTTCACCTTCGTGTTCAACACGCTGGCGGAGGCGGTGCGCCTGCGGTTGCGTAAGCGTTACACGCCGAATCAGGAGGCGCCATGAAGAGCTGGGTGAAGAGCGGGTCGCCGTGGGTGTGGCTGACCGCCGGTTCGGTGGCCGTCAGCCTGTTGGCGCTGATCGGCATTCTGCTACTGCTGGCCGGGCAGGGGATGCGCTATTTCTGGCCGAGCCCGCTTTATCAGTTCGAACTGAATCAGAACGGCGCTGGGCCGGTGACGGTGATCGGTGAGTTGTACCAGCAACAAAGCATTTCCCGGCGCCAACTGGCTGAGGCGGGCGTCACGCCGCCGGGCGAGGCGCAGAACGTCGAACGTTATCTGATTAAGGTCGGCAACCGCGAACGCGAGGGGCAGGATTTCCGCACCTTGCTGGCCAGCGATATCCGCAGCCAAAGCACGCCGCGCAGCCTGCTGGTGCTGGAACGCGACAGCCACGGCACCGCTTACGGCTATCTGGCGGGGCTGCTGGAAGACGGGCAACCACTGACCGGCCGCAATCTGGGGCAGGCGTTGCAGCAGCGCCTGCCGCAAATCGCCGCGCTCTCGCGCCAGGCGCACGACATTCAATTCCGCGACATGGCGCGCATCAATCAGCAGTTTGACGCGCTGCGGCTGCGGGAAAAGCGCCTGCAGCGCGACGATAAGCTGGACGCCCGCGCACAGGACGCCATCAAGGCCGAACGGCTGGAGCTGCAGCGGCAGTATCAGCTGTTGTCCGAACGTCTGGCGGGGCTGAACCGCGATCGCCAGCGCGACGCGTTGCTGCTGCGCGACATGCACGGGCAGACGTTGACCATTCCGCTCAGCCAGGTGCGCGATGCCTGGTACCCGAACGCCATGAGCACCACCGAGAAGCTGACGCACTGGGGCGAGCAGGTGAAGAAGTTTCTCACCGACAGCCCGCGTGAGGCGAATACCGAAGGCGGGGTGTTCCCGGCCATTTTCGGTACGGTGTTGATGGTGATCCTGATGTCGATCGTGGTGATGCCGTTTGGCGTGATCGCGGCGCTGTATCTGCACGAATATGCCGGCAACAATCTGCTGACGCGGGTGATCCGCATCGCGGTGGTCAATCTGGCCGGCGTGCCCTCGATCGTCTACGGCGTCTTCGGCCTCGGCTTCTTCGTTTATATGATCGGCGGCACGCTCGATCAGCTGTTCTATCCTGAATCTTTGCCCAACCCGACCTTCGGCACGCCCGGCGTGCTGTGGGCGGCGCTGACGCTGGCGCTGCTGACGCTGCCGGTGGTGATCGTCGCCACCGAGGAAGGGCTGTCGCGCATTCCCGCCTCGCTGCGGCAGGGCTCGATGGCGCTGGGCGCCAGCCGGGCCGAGACGCTGTGGCGCATCGTGCTGCCGATGGCGGCGCCGGCGATGATGACCGGCCTGATCCTGGCGGTGGCGCGCGCCGCCGGGGAGACCGCGCCGCTGATGCTGGTGGGGGTCGTGAAATCGGTGCCGGTGCTACCGGTGGACGAGATTTTCCCGTATCTGCACCTGGAGCGGAAGTTCATGCATTTGAGCTTCCAGATCTACGATATGGCATTCCAGAGCCCGAGCGTGGAGGCGGCGCGGCCGCTGGTGTTCGCCACCGCCTTCTTGCTGGTGACGATCGTGGTGAGTTTGAATCTGGCGGCGATGGGCATCCGCCATTCGTTGAGGGAGCGGTACCGAGCATGGTCGCAGTAACAATGACGCTATTTTTGGGGAGTGCGTAATGGGTTTGATGACGCCAGGCAGTTTGCCCCGGCTGGATGTCCAGCATCTCGACGATGAACAGACCGCGCTGGCGGTCAACGGCCTGAACCTGTTTTATGGTGACAAACAGGTGCTGCACGATATTTCGCTGCGTATCCCGAAACATCGGGTGACGGCCCTGATCGGCCCTTCGGGCTGCGGCAAATCGACGCTGCTGCGCTGTTTCAATCGCATGAACGATCTGGTGGACAACTGCCGCATTGAGGGCGATCTGCAGCTGAACGGCGCGGCGATCTCCGGCGCGCAGATCGACGTGGCGGCGCTGCGGCGGCGGGTGGGCATGGTGTTCCAACGGCCGAACCCGTTCCCGAAATCGATCTATGAAAACGTGGTGTACGGCCTGCGGCTGCAGGGCGTGCGCGACCGGCGCTTGCTGGATGAAGCGGTGGAGCGTTCACTGCGCGCCGCCGCGTTGTGGCATGAGGTAAAAGACCGGCTGCGCGAAAATGCGTTCCGCTTGTCCAGCGGCCAGCAGCAGCGCCTGGTGATCGCGCGCGCCATCGCCATCGAGCCGGAAGTATTGCTGCTCGACGAGCCGACCTCGGCGCTCGATCCGATCTCCACGCTGACCATCGAAGAGCTGATTTCCGCACTCAAGCAGCGCTATAGCGTGGTGCTGGTGACGCACAACATGCAGCAAGCGGCGCGCGTCTCCGACTACACCGCCTTTATTCATCAGGGGCGGCTGGTGGAATACAACGACACCGACGCCATTTTCACGTCGCCGCGCCAGCGCCGCACCGAGGATTATATTACCGGGCGGTATGGGTGAGGCCGTTTGGGCTATGAACAAACGAAAGGCTGCACAACCGTGCAGCCTTTTGTCTATCAGGGGCGTCAGTAATTTTTACGAATGCGGATCGCTTCTTCTACCCACTCAGCCAAATTGTCTTTTATATGGTTATAGACATTGGTGCTGGTCGAATAAGGCGGATCATAGGCTTTGGCGATTGTGGAAAGCTTTGCGTCACCCAGCTTGATGTGATCCAACGGGTTTTTACCTTTCGTGGTTTGGTCGCCGGCGCTGTCTTTCAAATTGTGTATATACACCACCAGCACGCCCATGCCTTTTTTCCAAGCCTCGCATATTTCGAAATTAATCCATTTGCGATCAGCGGTATCTTTACCGGCGAGAATCACGGCGCAGCTGCGATTGTCCAACTGGCCCTTGATCCAAGCGGCGATGGCGGCGTCACCGCCTTTTTTCACTTCCTCCCAATCGTTATCCGTGGCTGGCCGGTTACCTTCCAGAGAGCCCATTTCGCGTACCTGAGAAGCGCGCCAGTTGTCCGGCTCATAATGGAAACTGTAAAAACATTTTCTGGTCATCGGGGGTTATCCTTAGTAATGATATCGATAAGCGCCAACAGGCTTTTTTTCTTCTCCGCCAGGCTGCCCGGTTCGTTAAGCTGATCCAGCAGATTCATGGCGGCGGGGTTGCGGTAGTAGAGGGTTTCTTTCATCTCCTCCTTGATTTTTCGGTAGATCTCGGCAGATGCGCTGCCGGTACAACCGATAGGAATGCAGACGCAGCCTTGTTCCGTGGCGATCTGGAACTCTTTCAATAAACCGTCGGCCAGCACGTATTCGCCTTCGGCGTTGCGTTTGTTGCCGAACAAAAAGATTGCGATGCCGCTGAGCGAAATCATGTTCTGACGGTATTCGTGCCAAAGTGCCGGTAGGGTAATGCCGCCGCTGGCGAATTGGGGGAAAGGACGCAGCACCAGCTGGCTTTCGCTGATTTTTCCTTGGCTGTCGTAAATGGCTTCCAATGCGCCGTTGATCACCGCTGTGCCTACGCCCCAGCCGAAACCGTTGACGATGCGATACTGTTTGTGGATAAGCAGGCGCGCCAGACGATGTATGAACTGGATGGACTCTTCACGGGCATAGGGCTGGTAGTTGTCGGCGCTGCCGGAGATAAACACCGTGCTTTTCTTGAACTGCGTTTCGATGGCATACAGCAGGTCAGTGATTTGCCGATAGTCATCCACCAACAGCGTTTGAATGCCGTAACGGCGCAGATCGTTAATCATCAAGCCTTGTTTGCGGCTGTTGTAATCGCAAGACGCCTGATCCTCGCTGCCGCTGTCGCCGAGCTGGACGCGCCGCATGATGCAGTAGTGGTTTCTCTGCCCTTCGCCGTACTGCGCGTAAAGGCGGCTCAATACATATTGCAGGTTGGGGTCTTCAAAGCTGAAACCGATAAACAGGAAGGTTTTGGCAGTCAGCTCCGCCATCAGCATGTTGATAAAAGGAAGGTGTGTACGGGAGTAAGTTTCGTATTGTTCGCGGGTGATAATCGCCTGGTTGGGATTTCTATAGTCACCATGCATTTTATATAAAACAACATCACGTTTATGAATGTTATTAGTCAGGCTTTCCGGCGTGGTTTTGACGTCGCAGACGCGATTATAACGGGCATAGGTTTTTTCAATCAGGTCGTCGTAGTTAGTGGTCCAAAGTGACGCTATCGGTAATCTGGCGATAATCCGGTGGTTTTCTGTTTCTTCCGCCTGTTCAGCGAATTCTGTAATTATTTTTTGATTTATCTTATGTCTGTTGCCTTTTTCATTGAGGTGATATTGCGCCAGAGAAATAAGATCGCTCTCTTTTTCGATATCCAGCTCCAGTTCATAAGCGATATCGCCGATAAGCTCTTTCCAGCTAACGAAACCGGCGGGGATGGACAGCCCGGCGCCGGCAAACAGCGCAGCGCTGCCGGCTTTGATATCATTAACGTAATCTCGAATAAACAGTTCTATATCACGGTTAAACATGAGGCTATTCCCGATATTGTTTTTCTTTATTGGTTAATTAATAACTATGTTTTTTATGAATTAATTATGCGAATAGAACTACCAAGATAAAATGACGAGTTAACTTTGTAAACTCTGCTTGTTTGTTTTTGTCGATATTGAATGTGTTATTTTAATATTGAATTTATTTGCTCTTATTATTTGTTTTTTTAATTTTAATATTAATTAAATGCACTCTGGGTAATAAGACACGGTGGTTGTGGCATATCTGCATTTTTTGTCACATTGTGACTTTGATTAAATGGAAGTGATTCTCATTATCGTTGATTTGCGGCGTAAATTGTATATACTTCGCTAAGGTATGTAAGTTAACGTAAATGGATGTGTTTAAATGTGTGCATGGAAGCTGAGGATTTGGCCTGTGCTCTTGGCGTTTTGCAGCTCTGCGTGGTGCGAGGAAATCACCAGCCCTGCTGACCGCGACAGCATTACCCAACAGCAGAAAACGTTGCTGGAACAGGCGCAGCAGCAACGCGAGGCGCTGCAAAATAGCGTTGAACTGCCGGCGTTACCGCTGCCTGAGCCGGCCGCCGTAGGGGCGGTTTGCCAAACGGTGCGGCAGATTGTTTTTGAGAGCGCCGAGCATCTTTCCTGGTCGGTGAAAGAAAGCCTGGCGCGCCCGTATCAGGGAAGCTGTCTGACGCTGGAGCACATCAACCGCCTGGTGCGTGAAACCACCAATGCTTATCTGCAACGCGGCTATGTCACTTCGCAGGCCTGGCTGCAGGAGCAGGATATCTCCCGTGGCGTGTTGGTCGTCAGCGTCAGCGAAGGGCGAATCGAGTCCATCACGCAGAATGGCGAGCAGACGCCGGCGCTGAAGATGGCATTTCCCGGCCTGGTCGGCGACGTATTGAATCTGCGCGATATCGAGCAGGGCATGGAGCAGCTCAACCGGCTGGCTTCGCAGCAGGTGACCATCGATATTCAACCTGGCGAGCAACCCGGCTTTTCCAACGTGGTTTTGCTGCGTGGCGCCACGCGCGCGCCGGTCTCTTTCTCTTTCGGCGCCGATAACAGCGGCCAGAAAAGCACCGGCACCGGGCAGATGAATGCCGGCGTGGTGCTGGACAACCCGCTGCGCCTGGCCGACCAGTGGTCGCTCTCCGCAGCGCGCAATAACGATTTCAGCCCGCATCATCGCAGCCGCAGCCTGAACGGCAGCGTCACCTTACCCTATGGCTATTGGCTGTTCAGCTACCAGTACGCCTGGAACGATTTTTTCCAGCAGGTGCCATTCAACGGCGCGGCTTACCGCTATCAAGGCAATAACCAGACCCAGCGTTTGGGCGCCAACCGCACGTTGCTGCGGGATGGCAAACGCAAGCTGGCCGTCGATATCGGGCTGGCGCGGCGCACCACGGAAAATAAGCTGGCGGGTGAACGGTTGGGCGTCAGCAGCCCGACGCTCAGCATTGCCAGCCTGGGCCTCAATTACAGCGCGGTCGCGGGCGGCGGCTATATGACGCTGAACCCGACGGTAAGCCGCGGGCTGCGCATGCTGGGCGCCACCGCCGACGATCCGGAGCGCGACGGAGCGCCGCGCAGCGAGTTCCGCAAGCTTGGCCTCGGCGCCAGTTATTTCTATCCGCTCGCACCCTCCCTCTACTACCTGACCTCGGCCTATGGGCAAACCAGCGCAGACAACCTGTATGCCGGGGAGCGCATTTCCATCGGCGGGCAATACTCGGTGCGTGGCTTTAAAGAGCAGTACCTGACCGGTAATCGCGGCGCCTACTGGCGCAATGAACTCAACTGGCAATGGCAGACCTTGCCGAGGCTGGGGGAGCTTTCTTTGACCGGCGCGTTAGACGCCGGCTGGCTGCAGGGGCGCGCCGGGCAGATAGACGGCGGCAGCGTCGTCGGGGCGGCGCTGGGCGCCACGCTAAGCGGCCGCTGGTTCAATCAGGCGGTCACCGTCGGTAAACCGCTGACGCACCCAGACAGCCTGCAACCGGATCGTTGGGTGGCCTACTGGCAAGCCACCGTCACGTTATAACGCCAGCACATAGCAGGAGCGCCTCGGCGTTCAAAACAACATCCTTTCGAAGGAATGAATATGGATAAGCTCAATCATCCGCTGGCGCGGGGCGCCAGCTATTTGCTGATCTACCTGACGGCTTTCCAGCCGTTGCACCCGGCGTTCGCCGCCGGCATTACCGCCGCTAACGGCAATACGCAGGTGGTTATCAAGCCGGGCAACGTACCGGTGGTGAATATCGCTACGCCGAACGGTGCGGGCATCTCCCACAACACCTATAAAGATTTCAACGTTGGGCCACAGGGTGCCGTATTGAATAACGCCACGCACGGCGGCAAAACGCAGCTGGGCGTGGAGATCTACAGCGCGCAGGGCAACACCTACCTGAAGGGAAAACCGGCGGAGTTGATCATCAATGAGGTGATCGGCGGCAGTCGTTCCGAGTTGCAGGGTAAACTCGAGGTATTCGGCAACAAGGCCAACGTGATGATCGCCAACCCGAATGGCATCACCTGCGACGGCTGCGGCTTTATCAACGCGCCGGGCGTGACGCTGACCACCGGCAAACCGCAGTTCGACAAGCAGGGCGCGCTGGAAGCGCTTGAGGTGAAAAAAGGCGGCGTCACCATCGGCGGTAAAGGGCTGGACGGCAGCGGCGCCGACTATGTCGATATCATCAGCCGCGCCACCGAGTTGAACGGCAAAATCAATGCACAAAATCTGTCTCTGACTCAGGGCGCCAACCGCATCAGCTTCAAGGACGGCAGCATCAAACCGATCGCCGGTGAAGGCGCTAAGCCCCAACTGGCCGTGGATACCAAAGCGCTGGGCGGCATGTACGCCAACAAAATCCGCCTGGTGGCCAACGAGGATGGGGTGGGGGTGAACCTGAAAGACCTCACCAGCAAACAGCGGGATATTACGCTGAGCGTTAACGGTAACCTTGTGCTTAACGGCACCACGCACAGCAAGGGTGACCTCAATGTCAGCGCCAAGGGATTGCACATTACGCGGGGTGCTGTCGTGCAGGCGGACGGCAACGCCACGCTGGCAGCAACGACGCTGGTGAATGACGGGCAAACCAGCACCAGCGGCGATATGCGCATCTTCGGCGACCATATCCGCAACGCCGGGGAAAACGCCAAGTTGCACGCCAATAAAAATATGTGGATCCAAAAGGATGCTCAGGGCAACAAGGCTAAATCCGTCGAGAACCGTTCGGCGAAAATCCTGACCAACAGCGGCGATTTAGTGATACGCACGGAGAGTTTGAACAACGTTCGCCAGCAGTTCGCCATTTCCTCCAACAACGCGCCGAAGGACAACAAGGATATCGATCGTTGGTTGGCTGATGGTGTGTACGAGGGGCAATTCGATTACCAATTTTTTGATTATTTGGCGGACTTTGAAGATAAAAATTTCACCTGGTTGGGACACGTCGATTTCAAAAAAACGCCCTGGGTTAACAGTGAACGCGCGCGTTTTACCGTAGTGACCGACAGCCGTCCCGCAGAAATCATTTCAGGGAAGAATGCCTACATTAATGCGTCGGAGCTTTGGAACCACGTCAGCACAATAAAAGCGACTAACGATCTGATTTTAACTGGTAATAATCTGGGCGTGCGCAGTGAAATGACGGGGGACATGAACGACTATGCACTGTTCGAACCGAAGGTGCCGAATCCTAACGTTGTTCTGGGACATAAATGGCAGGATCAGAAATCGTCGATCCCGGAATATGTCATTTATGTCAGAAAAGGCGGGCAAAAGAGCTGGTCGGCTTCTGGCTATCCGGCCTCAGCCATGTTGGCGGGCGGCAATTTGGTTGCGGATTTTAAAAATCAGATAGAAATTAAAACTTCGACGCCGGAGGGAAATCAGCTTAGTGAGGTGGTGGCTTCGGGACGGCCTGACTCACTGGTAGCTCACAACATTGTGCTGCATGCGGGACGTGTTATCAGTACCGATAAAATAAACGCGCGTAACGACCTGACTGTGGTTGCCGATGATGTGTTTTACACCGACGGTGCTGAGCTAACTGCGGGCAAGAGTCTGAACGTTGCAGCAGTGAATGAGCTGGATGCCCGTCAAAGCTATCTGAAGGGACATCATGTCACTTTGACCAGCCGCAACGGCAACGTCAAAGTGCACACTGTACCTAGCCCACGCTATTTCGGCGTCGATGGTGCCCGCTGGCTGAGCCAATTGAATGCTGCCGGGGACTTAACCTTAAATGCCGGGCAAGGTATTTATCTACGTAACACGCACTTCGCGCCGCAAAGCCAAAATATTGCAATGACGGCGAACGGCACTGTTTCGATTGTCAGAAATGACGAGGCGTTGAATAACGATCGTTTAGCGCAGAATTTATCTCCTGAACAACGACAAACGCAGTTCAACCAACTGCTAAATGCCGGACAGTTGAACGCCAGTGGTTCAGTGCTGCTCAACAGCGGCGGTTATCTGGCGTTGCGCGGGACGCACATTAAAGCAGGTAAAGATGTCACGCTGTTGGCCGGCCATAATGCCGATCTGAACTATCGCGAATTGGGGGAGCAATTTAGTCGCTTGTTCCCCTCTTCCCGCACGCCTGAACTGGGTAGCCGGGTACACGCCGGCGGCAATTTACTGATTAACTCGGCCCGCGACATAGGCACCCAGGGCGGCGCGCTTTCCGCCAACGGTAATATCACGCTGCTGGCCGGGCAGAATCTATGGTTGTCGAACCTGGCCTATTCCGCCATTGATGCCGCTAACGACAACAACAAAGACGACCGCCATGTGGTCACTACCCTCAGCGCCGGGAAAAACCTGACCGCGTCGGCGAATAACCAACTGCTGACTTACGGCGCCAGGCTGACTTCCGGCGCCAACATGACGTTGACCTCCGGCGGCGATATGCGCTTCGAGGCGGTGCAAAACCACACTTACCGCGAGAGCGGCAACGAGTTCACCGAAACCCGTACCCAGCAAGGTACCGAGCTGAATGCCGGTGGCCTGATGACGGTGATTGCCGGCGGCAGCATTCTATTCCAGGCGACCAAGCTGGTGGTTAAAGGATTAGGAGCGAACTGGAAATCGCCGGTGGCGGTGACGGATTGGGGGAGCCGGATAGCCATTGCCGAGCAGCAGCTTCGAAATACGCAGCAGCAAATTAATCAGGCACTGCAGGCAAAAACAAATGCTGAACATATTGTTACGCAAAGAATTTCGTTCGTTCAGCAAGCAGAGGCTGCCGTCAGAGATGCTGAGGAAAGGCGGGATGAGTTTATGCGTAATAACCCACCTCACGAATATGGCAGTGGTTGGTCTGCTGAAGTAGGGAGTTGGGATAAATTCGTAGCGCAGCGCGAAGGAGAACTTAGTGCTGCAAGAAGTAGTCTGGCTGCTGCTCGAAATGATGTCACGCAGGCAGAGCAGCGAATTAATCAAGGCAACAAAACAAAAAACGAGGCACAAAACCAGCTGACCGCTGCGCGCCAGGAAGCCCAAAGCAAAGGCATTGACGAGGCCAAACAAAAAGCTCAGGTCGACGCCCACAACCAGGCTGAAGCCATGCGCGCCGGCAATATGGATATCGCCGCCAAGGGTGGCTATCTCTACGCTCAGGCGATGGAGGAATCCAGCCACTACGAGAAAACCGAGAAGAAACGCAAATGGTGGGGCAAGAAAACCGAGGTTAAGCAGACCCGCCATGACGTGACCAACAAGGTCACCGAGTTTACCGCCGCCGGCAATATCACGCTGATGAGCCGCGACGACAGCACCTATGAAGCCAGTAAAATCGCCGCCGGGCAAAACGCGCGCCTGACCAGCACGCATGGCCAGGTTAACTTCCGCGCGGTGAAAAACACCTCTTTCGAACAGACCGTCAGCAATTCGAAAGGCTTCTTTATCAAGCAGGCCAATAAAGGTTACGAAGACAATAAGTGGGTGCTGCCGAGCATTCATACTGGTGGCGCCTTGATCGTAGACGCCGCCAAGGGCGTCAGCGCCGATGTGAAGGTGAAAAATGGGCAGGCGCTGCAAAGCGCCATCGATGCCCTGGGCAATACGCCGGGCACCACCTGGGTCAAAGATCTGAACAAGCGCAACGACGTGCAGTGGAGCAAGGTCAAAGACGCTTACGACAGCTGGGATTACAAGAGCCAGCACTTGAACCCGGCGGTGGCGGCGGTGATCGCCATTGCGGCCGCGGCGGTGACCGCGGGCAGTTCATTGGCGGCTACGGCGGCTTCCAGTGTTTCCGGCGCCGTAGGCGGCGGGGCGATAACCAGCGGCGCAGTCACCGCTGGTATGTCTTCTTTGGCCTCTCAGGCGGCGGTGGCGCTGGTGGAGAATCAGGGCAACCTGTCGAAAACCCTGCAGGCGTTGGGCCGAAATGAAAACGTCAAAGCGACCGCCACGGCGATGGCGATCGGCGGCGCGCTCAATGGCTTCGACAGCGCGATGGGCTGGAGCAAGGACGCGGCGGGCAAACCGCTTAACCCGAACAACGTCAAACTGCCGCAGCTGAGCAACGGTGACTGGAGCAAGGTGGCGCAGCGGGTGGCCGGGCAGTCGGTCATCAGCTCCAGCCTGAATACCGCCATTAATGGCGGCAGTTTCAAAGACAACCTGACCAATGCGCTGCTGGCGAACATCGGCAGTCAGGTTCAGGCCGAGGGCGCCAACCTGATTGGGGATAACGGTCAGGTTCTCGATATACCGGGCCGGGCCGTAAGCCATGCCGTTCTGGCGGGCGTGGCCGCAGAAATCGGCAAGGGCAATGCCAAAGGCGCGGCGGCCGGGGCGCTGGCGGCGGAGCTGGCCGGGGTGATATTGGGCGACAATATCATCAAGCCGGAGGAGTGGCAGAAGAAATCGGAACAGCAGGCGCAGATGGCACGAGTGCTGGGCGCAGCCGCAGGCGCAGTCTTCACCGGCAAGTCTGATGGTGCTTACAGCGGTGCCACCGGTGGTGAGAATGCGTTCCGATACAACTATCTCAGCCACAAACAGCAAGAATTGATGGAGAAAGATTTGGCGGCCGCGAAATCGCCGCTGGATAAAGCGTTGGTGTTGGCTAGTTGGGGAATAACGAGCCATACGCAGGATGGCGCCTTTGCGGCGGGTGTAGTCTCCGGCATCCCGGTTGAAATCAGCGATACGGTGGATGGTTTAGTCGCCGTGGCCAGCAACCCACGCGAGGCAGCGGATGCATTAATAGCTCTGATAAAGAACGATGAACGCTTCTCGATTATTGGCGAGAGTGTGAAACAGGAATACCTGGGGCGGGTCGAGGCGTTCAAGACGAAGTATGAACACGCAGGCATCGACGGGGCTTACGGTGCTGGGCTGGAGTTTGGTAAACTGACGATGGCCGGGCTGGGGCTGTTTGCAGGGGTCGCCGGCGCAGGTAAGTTGGGCGTCAAGATCACAACTAATGCCATTAAAGCATCGGAAAAAGCTGCGTTAAAAGGCCCATTAGCTTATGTAGATGAGCCTTTTTTCAACCCTTATGGGACATTGAGTTCCGGACAGGTCTGGTCGATTAAGGGTCGAATGAAGCATGTTCAGTTACCTAATGAAGGGAAAATTAGATTCGTACCCGACTCTAATTACAAACCAACAAACCCATTACCCAGAGGCCCAAACAAAGGATATATAGATAAATTTGGTAATGAATGGACCAAAGGTCCATCAAGAACGAAAGGCCAAGAGTTTGAGTGGGACGTCCAACTTTCACCAACTGGGAAAGCTCAGTTGGGGTGGGCGAGCCGAGATGGTAAGCACTTGAATGTATCGCTTGACGGGAAAATCACGCACAAATGACTACAAAAATAGAATTTTATCAAGAAGTTGAAATTTCCAATCCACGTAACGACCGAAATGCAAAATATTTAGGAAAGAAAGGTGGCGTTATGGGAATCAGCGAAGAGAACGGCGTAATATACGCCTATACAATTAAACTCTATGAAGAAAGTTTCCTTTTATCCTTTGATATTGACGAGGTAGTGCCAACAGGAAAGCAAAGGAAACAAGAAGATTATTTTTAGATTTTATGCGCAACGTGCTTGGAGGTGCCTGCTGCAGTTAAAAAGGATACCCATCGGTAAGGGGGCCGGCAGCCCTGCGAGGTTGGAACCCTGCGGCAGCTAGTAGGGGATTAATAGGTTCCATTAATCCCTCTAGTTGCCCAAGCTAACTCCGCGAAAAGTACCGCTCGTTGGATTGTTGATATTATTGGTAACGAAAGTCTAGAGGTTCTGCAAGGAAAGGTTAAAAAGAGAATTGAAATAAAGTTTCGATGAGGACTCCACATGCGAAGCCTTCGACGGATTCTGGTTTCTGACAGAGGAATGCCCCGGCGGTATCGTCTGGATCCATGACAGCGGCTATGAAGATTGGACTTGATCTGCACACAGAAATGGCTCCTCGGAGCCGTTTTCTCTTGATTTTGTATGCCATACAAACGCCGATAGGCGCGGCGGGCAAACCGCTTAACCCGAACAACGTCAAACTGCCGCAGCTGAGCAATGGCTACTGGAGCAAGATTGCGCAGCGCGTGGCCGGCCAGTCGGTCATCAGCTCGAGCCTCAACACCACCATCAACGGCGGCAGCTTCAAAGACAACCTGACCAATGCGCTGCTGGCGAACATCGGCAGCCAGGTTCAGGCCGAGGGAGCTAATTTGATTGCGGATAACGGTCAGGTTCTCGATAAAAACAGTTGATGGACATCAATATGCACGTATAGGTGATCGTCTTTACTCTCAACATGCTGTTGACCGAATGTAAGCAACAAGCTAAGGCTCCTCGGCAGGAACCATTGGACCTGGAAAAACCGTTTCGTCCAATATAGTTGAGTATGTAATTAAAATAGGTGTTACTGAAACAAGCATATCTAATGATATTCAAAGGACAATTTATCGGGCTGGTGACATTGGTGTGGTTACTGAAAACCATGGTAACATAATAATCACAATCCTTCGCAGGAGTGAAAAATGAGTGGGTGGATTTATCCCGATGTAATTAAAAAGCTTAGTTTTTCCTGTGTGGCCTTTTTAGAAGGAAAACTACCTGTGGCTGAAATTCAATCAGAAATAAATAACGCAGGTGACAGTATTGTAGCGATAGAGGAAAAATGGTTACGACAGATGCTACTTGATGCGGAAAGCGACATTGAGCTTTTAATCTTCACTATTGACAATGAAAAATTGACAGCAGCTGTCAAACCTATCGTGCAGAATATTATCAAGGCAATAAGTTAGGACATGGATTAACCCCATATTTCCGCAACATGCTATGCATCATAAAATAGGCACCTGATACCGTTTATGAAGGCTGTTGACCCACGTATGGAAACGGCTCTTCGGAGCCGTTTTCTGTTTTTAACGTCCCCGCCCCGAAACCCGCAACACTACCCCCACCAGCAGCAACGCAGCCCCTGAGGCATAGAGCGGGAACCAACGCGTCCACCAGAGTGAGGAAAACAGCGGGGTGCTATTGGGATCTGCGGAGGCGTAGCCGCTATAGGTATTCAGGCCGGCGGCGATGGCGAGCATCGCCAGGCCGATAAAAAGCAGCAGGTTTGAGACGGTCGTCATGGCATTTTTCCTTTGTAGAGGCAGAGGGTAATTCTTACTATTAATTATTGTTCGATTAATTATCTCGGGAAATATTATTTATTTTCGTATTCATCAGGCTATTTCCTGACGATAAAATAATATGCCTTAATACTAGCCGCTTATTTCCCAATAAAAAACCCGCCTGGGCGGGTTTTCTCTTTTTTCTCGCAAATTGTCACTTCACCAGCGGCTTATCATTGGGCGTTTTGAACTTCGCCAGGTATTGCGGCTGGAAGATGCACATGCGCAGCACGGTGCGGTATTCGCCGTTGACGAAGAACTCGTCGATCAGTTCGCCTTCCACGTTGAAGCCCAGCTTGCTGTAGATGTGGATCGCCTTCGGGTTCTCCTTATCGACGATCAGGTACAGCTTGTACAGGTTCAGCACCGAGAAACCGTAGTCCATCGCCAGACGGGCGGCGGTGCTGGCGTAGCCTTTGCCCTGGTGGGCAGGATCGATGATGATCTGGAACTCAGCGCGGCGGTGGATGTGATCGATCTCCACCAGCTCTACCAGGCCGACCTTGGCGCCTTCGTGCTCGATGATAAAGCGGCGCTCGCTCTGATCGTGGATGTGTTTGTCGTAGAGATCGGAAAGCTCGACAAAGGCTTCGTAGGGTTCTTCAAACCAATAGCGCATGACGCTGGCGTTGTTGTCCATCTGGTGGACGAACGACAGATCGTCCCGTTCCAATGGGCGTAACCTGACGCTGGCAGTGCTGGACATGTGGGCTCCTCTGTGCCGTGAAATTGTGCAAAGTATAACTTCACAGAATGGATGAAGGCGAAAAAAAACGGCGCCGCGTGGGCGCCGTTTAGGCAAGGTTCAAGCTGCGCGCATCAGTCGGCGGCGTGACCCTGCTCAGGCAGGCGTTCGCCGTCCAGCCAGGCGGCGCCATCGCGCATCGCCAGGCGACCGTCGACGAACCAGCTCACCACCAGCGGATAGATCGTGTGTTCTTGGGTTTGCACCCGTTCAACCACGTCATCCTCTTCGTCGTCAGCGAAAATCGGCACCTTGGCCTGTAAAATCACCGGGCCGCCGTCGAGCTGTTCGGTCACGAAGTGCACCGAGGTGCCGTGTTCGCTGTCGCCGTTGTCGATGGCCTGACGGTGGGTATGCAGACCCGGGTATTTCGGCAGCAGGGAAGGGTGGATGTTCAGCATGCGGCCGGCATAACGCTGCACGAACTGCGGGCTGAGGATGCGCATGTAGCCGGCCAGCACCACCAGATCGGGCTGGTGCTGGTCGATGGCGTCCGCCAACGCGGCGTCGAACGCCGTGCGATCGGCGTAGGCCTTGGCATCCAGCGCTTGGGCGGCGATGCCCGCCGCTTCGGCGCGTTGCAGGCCATAAGCCTGCGCCTTGTTGCTGAACACCGCCACGATTTCGGCGGCGATGCGGCCCTGCTGGCAGGCGTCAATCAGCGCCTGGAGATTGCTCCCCTGGCCGGAGACCAACACCACGATCTTTTTCATCAGTTGATGACCACTTGTTGTTCGTCGGAAGAGGCGGTCAGTTTACCGATTTTCCACGCTTTTTCACCTGCCGCGGTCAGCAGCGCGATGGCCGCTTCCACTTCGGCTTCCGGCAGGGCGATGACCATGCCTACGCCGCAGTTGAAGGTGCGATACATTTCATGACGGCTGACGTTACCGGCCTGCTGCAGCCAGGTGAACACCGCCGGCCACTGCCAGCTGGCTTCGTCGATCACCGCCTGCATGCCTTCCGGCAGCACGCGTGGAATATTTTCCCAGAAGCCGCCGCCGGTGAGGTGAGCGATGGCGTGTACGTCCGCCTTCTCGATCAGCTCCAGCACGGACTTCACGTAAATCTTGGTCGGCGCCAGCAGGTGGTCGGCCAGCGGTTTGCCTTCCAGCTGAGTGGCGGTCGGATCGGTGTTGCTCACTTCCAGGATTTTGCGCACCAGCGAGTAGCCGTTGGAGTGTGGGCCGGAAGCGCCCAGGGCGATCAGCGCGTCGCCGGACTGCACTTTGCTGCCGTCGATGATCTCGGATTTTTCGACCACGCCGACGCAGAAACCGGCCACGTCGTAGTCTTCGCCGTGGTACATGCCCGGCATTTCAGCGGTTTCGCCGCCCACCAGCGCACAGCCGGACTGTTTGCAGCCCTCGGCGATGCCGGTGATCACGCTGGCCGCGGTGTCCACGTCCAGCTTGCCGGTCGCGTAGTAGTCGAGGAAGAACAGTGGCTCGGCGCCCTGAACCACCAGATCGTTGACGCACATCGCCACCAGATCGATGCCGATGGTGTCGTGGCGTTTCAGATCCATCGCCAGACGCAGCTTGGTGCCCACGCCGTCGGTACCGGAAACCAGCACCGGCTCGCGGTATTTCTGCGGCAACGCACACAGGGCGCCAAACCCGCCCAGACCGCCCATCACTTCCGGGCGACGGGTCTGTTTAACTACACCTTTGATGCGATCTACCAATGCGTTGCCTGCATCGATATCGACACCTGCGTCTTTATAGCTGAGAGAGGTTTTGTCGGTCACTGCGCGATTCCCCACGACGATTTGCGGTTTGAAAACTGTGCTTCCGATGTTGATTCCGGAATAAGGCGCGGCAATTCTAACAGCGCAGGCAAACGTTTGCGAGCGGCTTGTGAACCGGCTCCGCTTTTTCGTCATCTATACTGATATTCAAACTTTTGTTGATCCCGATCGGGCTATTGTGGGTGGCGCGGCGAAAAAAAGGAGGTATAATCCCGCGATTTTTTTGGCCGCAACCACCTTAATAGGAGAAAAATGATGAAGATCGTTGAGGTGAAACACCCGCTGGTAAAACACAAGCTTGGCCTGATGCGTGAAAATGACATCAGCACCAAACGCTTCCGTGAGCTGGCCTCAGAAGTGGGTAGTTTACTGACCTATGAAGCGACCGCCGATCTGGAGACGGAAAAAGTCACCATCGAAGGCTGGTGCGGGCCAGTTGAAGTGGATCAGATCAAAGGGAAAAAGATTACCGTAGTGCCAATCCTGCGCGCAGGTCTGGGCATGATGGAAGGGGTGCTGGAGCACGTGCCGAGCGCGCGCATCAGCGTGGTGGGCGTATACCGCGACGAAGAAACCCTGGAGCCGGTGCCGTACTTCCAGAAGCTGGTTTCCAACATCGAAGAGCGCATGGCGCTGGTCGTCGACCCGATGCTGGCCACCGGCGGTTCGATGATCGCCACTATCGATCTGCTGAAGAAAGCCGGCTGCCACAGCATCAAGGTGCTGGTCCTGGTCGCAGCGCCGGAAGGCATCGCCGCGCTGGAGAAAGCGCATCCGGACGTTGAGCTGTACACCGCCTCCATCGATCAGTGTCTGAACGACAAGGGCTACATCGTGCCTGGCCTGGGCGATGCGGGCGACAAGATATTTGGTACTAAGTAAACATTTGAGCCGACTTAACGAGTCGGCTTTTTTTTGACTAAAACCTATAAAACCAATAAACCGAGGAAAAGCACACATGACCCGTCGCGCCATCGGCGTCAGCGAGCGCCCGCCGCTGCTCCAGACCATTCCGCTCAGCTTCCAGCACCTGTTCGCCATGTTTGGCGCCACCGTGCTGGTGCCTATCCTGTTCAAGATCAACCCGGCGACCGTGCTGTTGTTCAACGGCATAGGCACGCTGCTGTATCTGTTCATCTGTAAAGGCAAGATCCCGGCCTACCTCGGCTCCAGCTTCGCGTTTATCTCGCCGGTGCTGCTGCTGTTGCCGCTCGGTTACGAAGTGGCGTTGGGCGGTTTCATCATGTGCGGCGTGCTGTTCTGCCTGGTGGCGCTGATCGTGAAAAAGGCCGGCACCGGCTGGCTGGACGTGATGTTCCCGCCGGCGGCGATGGGGGCGATCGTCGCCGTCATCGGGCTGGAGCTGGCGGGCGTAGCGGCCAACATGGCGGGGCTGCTGCCGGCGGAAGGCACCAGCGCCGATTCGACCACCATCACCATTTCGCTGGTGACGCTGGCGGTCACGGTGCTCGGTTCGGTGCTGTTCCGCGGCTTCCTGGCGATTATCCCGATCCTGATCGGCGTGCTGGTGGGCTATGCGCTGTCGTTCTTCATGGGCGTGGTGGATTTGACCCCGATCCGCGAGGCGCACTGGTTCGCGCTGCCGACCTTCTACACCCCGCGCTTTGAGTGGTTCGCCATCTTCACCATTCTGCCGGCGGCGCTGGTGGTGATCGCCGAGCACGTCGGCCACCTGGTGGTGACCGCCAACATCGTGAAAAAAGACCTGATCCGCGATCCGGGCCTGCACCGCTCGATGTTCGCAAACGGCATCTCGACGGTGTTCTCCGGCTTCTTCGGCTCCACGCCGAACACCACCTATGGCGAGAACATCGGCGTGATGGCCATCACCAAGGTCTACAGCACCTGGGTGATCGGCGGCGCGGCGGTGCTGGCGATCCTGTTGTCCTGCATCGGTAAGCTGGCGGCGGCGATCCAGGCGGTGCCGGTGCCGGTGATGGGCGGCGTTTCCCTGCTGCTGTACGGTGTGATCGGCGCTTCGGGCATTCGCGTGCTGATCGAATCCAAAGTGGATTACAACAAAGCGCAGAACCTGATTTTAACCTCGGTGATCCTGATCATCGGCGTGAGCGGCGCCAAGGTGCACATCGGCGCGGCGGAGCTGAAAGGCATGGCGCTGGCGACCATCGTGGGGATCGGTCTGAGCCTGCTGTTCAAGGTCATCAGCCTGTTCCGCAAGGAAGAAGAGGTGCTTGACGCGCCGGACGAATCGGCGGAGCAGAAGTAACGAAAAGGGCAGCCCAGGGGCTGCCCTTTTGACTTATGGCATTCGCCTTAGCTGCGAATTTTGCGGTACACGAACAGCACCACGATGGCGCCGATAACCGCCACCACGAAGCTGCCGAAGTTGAAGCCGTCAACCTTGCCGTAGCCGAAGAAGGTGCTGATATAGCCGCCGACCACGGCGCCGATGATCCCCAGCACGACGGTCAGAATAAAGCCGCCGCCGTCTTTGCCGGGCATGATCCACTTAGCCAAAATACCGGCGATCAGGCCGAAGATAATCCAGGAAATAATCCCCATTTACTGCTCCTTTCTTTGGTGGCTGAGAATAGCTTACTGCTGGGTGGCCGGCTGAGTATTGCCGTTCACCGCCGCATCGGTCTCTTGTTTCAACTCTTGCGCTTTGTTTTCGGCGCTGTTCTTGATGGCTTCGGTCTTCGCCTTGGCCTGCTCGGTCAGATCGTTGGCGCCGTTGATGGCGTCGTTTTTGATGGCCTTGGCCTGATCCACCAACTGCTGGCTCTGTTTACCTGCGTCGTCTTTGATCGCGGCGGCTTTGGCCTTGGCGTCGTTGGTGATGGCGTCCGCCTGCTTGGCGGCGTCTTCTTTAATCGCCGAAGCTTTGTCTTTCAGCTGATCCGCCTGAGTGGCGGCCTCTTTTTTGATTTCATCCGCCGTCGCTTTCGCTTTGTCCGTCAGATCGTCCGCTTTTTTCTGGGCGGCGTCTTTCATCTGCTCGGCGCTGTCTTTGGCTTTATCCAGGTTGGCGTCAACCTTGGACGAGTCATCACAGCCGGCAACCAACAACCCGATAAAGGAGGCCAACAGCACTTTATTCCATACTTTCATCGTCTATATCCTTGCAGAAACCTTGTTGATGGTGATTGCATTTAGCCTACCTATACTAGGTCAGATTTTACTTAAATTACAAATTTAACCTGCGCAGGCATGGAGTTAGGGAATGATATCGGATAATTCTTGCCTCGACGGGTGCCGCCGCCGATCAAGCGGCGCTTAGGCATTGTTCACTATTGCGGCATAAGATCCTGCCGGTTCAACAGCGCCCGTTTTCTGTGTTAAACTGCCCACGTTTTTCTGCCAGTTTTGGTTGAGGTGCTTCTCTGAATACGCCGGCACAGCTTTCACTGCCACTTTATCTTCCCGATGATGAAACTTTCGCCAGTTTTTATCCGGGCGAGAACCCATCCCTATTAGCCGCGATCCAATCCGCCGTCCGTCAGGAACATGGCAGCTATATCTATTTCTGGTCGCGTGAAGGCGGCGGGCGCAGCCATCTGCTGCATGCGGCCTGCGCCGAGCTTTCGCAGAAAGGCGAAGCGGTGGGCTATGTGCCGCTCGACAAGCGCGCTTACTTCGTGCCTGAAGTGTTGGACGGCATGGAGCAGCTGGCGCTGGTCTGCATCGACAATATCGAATGCATCGCCGGCGACGAAGAGTGGGAGATGGCGATCTTCAACCTCTACAACCGCATCCTGGAAACCGGCCGCACCCGGTTGTTCATCACCGGGGATCGCCCGCCGCGTCAGCTGAACCTGCGTTTGCCGGATCTGGCTTCGCGCCTGGACTGGGGGCAGATCTACAAGCTGCAGCCACTGTCGGACGAAGAGAAACTGCTGGCGCTGCAGCTGCGCGGCAAACTGCGCGGCTTCGAGCTGCCGGAAGACGTGGGCCGCTTCCTGTTGAAACGGCTGGATCGCGAGATGCGCACGCTGTTTATGACTCTCGATCAGCTCGATCGCGCCTCGATCACCGCCCAGCGCAAGCTGACCATCCCGTTCGTTAAAGAGATCCTGGGGCTGTAACGAGCCATCAAGCCTGTTTTTCTGCATGTTCCAGCAGGGTGCAATAATGCTCAACCTGCTGGCGTTGCCGATCGCTTCGCAGTTGCAAAGCGAGATTGATGTATTCCAGACACTGCGCATTGTCTGCAAGCCGTGGGTCGATTTTCCCCTGCTGTGCCAACCAGGCCGCCACGTCAGCCCAGCGCCATAGCGGTGAGGCTCCGCCGAGCCGTTGAATGGGGGAAGGGAAGCCGCCGGGGCCGCGAGTCCCGTCTTTTAGCATGGCGATCGCCTGACGTGACAGTTCAGTGAGCTCGGCAATATCGCTTAACCCTACCAGGCTGGAGTCCACCGATATCACCTTGGCGCCAATAGTTGCAGACTCGATATCGCTGATGGCGCTGCAAATCGCGTGCGCAAAGTTATCGCTTTCTCGATCGAATTCCAGGTAAACGGCTTTACCGTAGAAACAGATCAGCGCGTCATCGCATCCCGCCGCATACAGCGCATCCTCCAGCCCGGCGGTATCGGCAGTGACCCCGCCCAGCGTCAATGCGAAATGATAAAGCGTCATGGTGATTCTCCGGTTATTTTTCTGCGACAGCGCCAGGCAGTGATCGACCTTGCGCCGAATCTGTTTGGCATGTACCTCTGGGTTTTTTGGCGTGCTCCAGATGCTCATCATATGTTCTTGGTGCCCGACAAAGGCGCAATGTAGCCGACCAAATGCGTGCCCCTTACTGGGCCGAAAATACCAACCCTGAGAAAGGGCGTAAGCTAATGCCGCCTGAATGTGCTTGTCTGGGTGTTTTTTCATCGCTCGTCCAGTGATGCGCTCAGGGTAGGTGGGGTGTTGACGATTGTCAACGGCTGTTTCACCGAGAGATTTGGCGTTTGCGCAGCATAGCAGTAGAAGAAGACTGGGATGATGAAAAGTATTTATATAACAAACAATTAAAAATAGCCCTGTTCAGGGCTATTGGTATTTTGCGGTTCAATAACAGACTTTCCGGACGATTACAAAATCTCCAGCACCTGCTCCGGCGGTCGGCCGATGCGCGCCTTGCTGCCTTTCACCACGATCGGGCGTTCGATCAGTTTCGGGTTCGCCGTCATCGTCGCCAGCAGCTGCTCTTCGCTCAGGCTGTCGTCCGCTAGCTTCAATTCCTTGTACAGATCTTCTTTTTTGCGCATCAGTTCGCGCGCGGATGTGAAGCCCAGTTCCTTCAACAGCTTTTTCAGCTCATCAACCGTAGGGGGCGTTTCGAGGTACAGCACCACCTTGGGATCGACGCTGTGCTGTTCCAGCAGCGCCAGGGTTTCACGGCTCTTGGAGCAGCGCGGGTTGTGGTAAATCGTGACGTTTTTCATGGCGTTCATTCCTTGTTGAATCAGCTGCGTTGGTATTGGCGGAAGCGCTGTTGCAGTTGGCGCAGCTGGTCGATTCGCGCATCGTAGCGCGCCTGTTTTAGGCTGCCGAGTTTTTGCAGCGAGCTGGCATTGCTGAGCAGGCCGATGGCCTGATCGAGCCGGCCGTTCAGCGCCAGGCTTTCGGCACGGGCCGACAGCTCTTCATCGCGCAGCCCTTGTGCGGCGCTGGCCTGCGCCAGCAGATCCCAGCCGTTCGGATCGTCCGGATGGGCAAAGGTGTAGCGGTTCAGGATCTTCGACGCCTGCGCCGGCTGGTTGCCTTCGACATAGGCGTTGGCCAGGTTGAGCTGCAGCACCGGATTGTTGCTTTGGGCGGCGTTGGCCGCCTGCAGGCGGGCGATGGCCTGCGGCGCGCGTTTCTGGCCGAGATCGATGTCGGTCATCAGGTCGATCAGCCAGACGTTTTTCGCATCCTGCGCCAGCATCGGTTGAATGATATTGCGCGCGTCGTCGTATTTTTTCGCTTCATAGAACAGGATGGCGCGGCCGTATTTGGCGGCCGCCTGTTCGCGCACGTTGCCCTTGCTGAGCGAGCCGAGCAGTTCTTCGTTCAGGCCATAGCCTTCCGAACTGTACATGCCCAGTGCGCGCACTTTGGCCATCAGGTAATCCTGCGAGGACTGCACGATGTGTTTCGGCATCTGGTTGGCGCGGTTGCGTGCGTCGGAGAGGCGGCTGTCCGGCAACGGGTGCGTTAGCAGCATTTCCGGCGGTTTGGAGGCGTAGCGCGACTGATCCGAGAGTTTCTGCAGGAAGTCGGGCATCGCTTCCGGATCGAAACCGGCGCGCTGCAGCACCTGAATGCCGATGCGATCGGCTTCCTGTTCGTTCGATTGGGTAAAGCTGATCATGCCTTGCTGGGTGCCGGCCATGGTGCCGCTCAGCGCCGCCATGCCCATGGTCGGGTTGGCCATCGCCAGCAGGATGGAACCAAGCGCGCCCACCCAGGTCAACGGGGCGTTGCGCTGCTGATCTTCCATGGCGCGCGCCAGGTGGCGCTGGGTGACGTGCGAGATTTCGTGCGCTAGCACCGAAGCCAGCTGGCTTTCGTTGTCGCTGACGCGGAACAGGGCGGAATGCAGCACCACGTTGCCGCCGAAGAAGGCGAAGGCGTTGATTTCGTCGTTGCGCACCAGATAGAAATGGAACGGCGTGCGCACCGAATAGGCGCTGGCCACCAGCCGGTTGCCCAGCTGATTGATGTATTGGATTAGCAGCGGATCGTTGATCAGCGGGGCGCTGGCGCGCAGTTGGCGCACGTAAAAATCGCCCATCGCCAGTTCTTGTCCGATGCTCAGGGTGCCGCCGGCGGAGGTGCCCATATCCGGCAACTGGTCCTGGCTTTCCGCCTGTGCTGGCGCCAGGGCGGTGGCGTTCAGCGTGCCGAGCAGCAGCACCGCTAACGCGGTTTTGGTCAACCGGTTGGTCATAGTCAGGCGTTTCCCTTAAATAATCATTTCTAAGACGTCAGCAGCAGACAAGAGTTCTTTATTCCCACGGCGCAATCCGCGTGAAAGTGCGGCGGCTCACAAACCGCGGCGGCGGTGCCCATCACATCATAGTCAGCCGTTGGCAACAAGGAAACGTTAGCCGGGCGCGAATCGGGCAAAAAAGTTTTATTTTTCATTTCGAAGGGCGTTTTCTGCGTCGCCGGTGGCCTGCATTGTCAATAAAACACGGACAAAGTTGATCCGCGTTTTATTGACAAGATAAACGCAGACTCATATAGTCTGCGTTATTGAAGATTCATTGACGGTTGAAAACGGACATATGGCGTACATCACAACCAGCGTTGAATATGGCATCCACTGCCTGCTGTGGCTGGTCGGCGATAACCAGCGGGCGCTCAGCAGCCGCGAACTCGCCGAGCTGCAAGGGATCTCACCCAGCTTTCTGGCCAAGATTTTCCCCAAGCTGGAAAAGGCGGGGATCGTCGCCGCCAGCGAAGGGGTGCGCGGCGGCTACCGGCTGGCGCGCCCGGCGGATGAGATCAGTTTTCTGGCGATCATCGACGCCATCGAAGGGCACAAGCCGCTGTTCGATTGCCAGGAGGTGCGCGGGCGCTGCGCGGTGTTCGATGACTCCCCGCCGGATTGGGCGGTCTCCGGCAAATGCGCTATCCATGCGGTGATGCTGCAGGCGGAGAAGGCGATGCGCGATGCGCTGGCGGCGCAGACTCTCGGTGCCGTCGCCGCCCGTTTTGGCCGCAAAGCGCCGCAAGGCTTCTTCGGCGAGGTCAACCTCTGGCTCGACGAGCGCATGACGGAACGCACCGCGCGCAGTGGCAAAACGGCGCGCGCCAAGACCTAACCACCGCCTTTCCTTAAAACGAAACACACTTTTTCCCGCCTCTTCGGAAGGGGCGGGCGGGCCTTCTGCACCCTGTTACGGGAGCGGGACGGCATCGTTCATCCGAAAAAACTGCGGGCAGCCTTGTCGCCCGGTTAACCCTGTATGAAGGAGTCATCCCATGACGCAGAAAATAGTGATTGCCGGTTCCGGTTTTGCCGGTTTTTGGGCCGCCGTGTCCGCCATGCGCGCCATTACCCTTGCCGGTAAGCATGACGATATCGAGGTGCTCATGGTTTCACCGACGCCAACCGTTACCATCCGGCCACGCCTGTATGAGGCCGTGCTGGAAAACATGAACCCGGACATTTCCGCGCAGCTCGCTGTCGTCGGTGTGCGCCACCTGGCCGGGATGGTAGAGCGTATCGATGCCGCTGCTAAAACGCTCACGGTGGCGCAGGCGACGGGGGAACCCCTTGAGTTGGCCTACGATCGTTTGGTGTGGGCCACCGGCAGCCGGCTGTCCGTGCCTGCGGTGCCGGGCTTTGCCGAATACGGCTTCAACGTCGATACGTTGGAAAGCGCGCAGCGTCTGGATGCCCATATTAAAGCGCTGGTGGCCAAACCGTCGACGCCGGCGCGCAACACCGCCTTGGTGGTGGGGGCGGGGCTGACCGGCCTGGAGAGCGCGGCGGAGATGCCGCAACGGCTGCGCGATGCGCTGGGCAAAGACGAGAACGTGCGCGTGGTGATCGTCGATACCGCGCCGGAAGTGGGTGCCGGGATGGGGGCGGAGCCGGGGGCGGTGATACGCCAGGCATTGGCGGAGTGCGGCGTGGAAGCGCGGGCCGGCCTGCGCGTCTCGGCTATCGACGCTGAGGGAGTGATGCTGTCGAACGGTGAGCGCATCGCCGCCAACACGGTGATCCTGGCGGCGGGCGTGCGGGCGCACCCGCTGACCGAACAGATCCCCGGCGAGCGCGACGGCAGCGGCCGGGTGATCGGCGACGCCTTCCTGCGCGCGCCGGCGGCGGCGGGCATTTTCGTGACCGGCGATACGGTGAAGGCGGCGACCGACGATCTCGGTAACCACAACCTGATGACCTGCCAGCATGCGCTGAGCCTTGGGCGCGTGGCCGGCCACAATGCGGCGGCGGAACTGACGGGCTTGCCGACGCACCCTTACAGCCAGCCGAAGTATGTAACCTGTCTGGATCTGGGCCCCTGGGGCGCGCTGTATACCGAAGGCTGGGAGCGCCAGGTGCGCTTTACCCGTGAGGAAGGCAAAAAGATTAAGCAGGAGATCAACACGCAGTGGATTTACCCACCGGCGGCGGATCGCGAGGCGCTGTTTGCCGTCGCCAATCCGGATTTCGTGATTGTGCCTTAAAGAAAAGAGAAAACGGGAGCGGTAACGCTCCCGTCGTCATTTGCCCAGCGGCAGGAACGAGCGCTCCGGCACCACGGTTTTCATCACCAGCGTGGAGCTCAGGCGTTGCACGCCCGGCAGAGCGGAGAGTTTCTCGTCGTAAAGCTGCTGGAAGGCGGGCAGATCGCGGGCGATCACGTGCAGCAGATAGTCGGGATCGCCAAACAGCCGCTGTGCCTGCACCACCTGCGGAATGTCCACCATGGCGTTTTCGAAGGTTTCAACGGCGCGGCGATCGCCTTCGCGCATGGTGACGAACACCAGGGCGGAAAAGTTATAGCCCAGGCTGCCGGGGTCGAGCTGGGCGCGGTAACCCCTGATCACCCCGGACTCCTCTAATGCCCGCACCCGGCGGTGGCAGGGAGACACGCTCAAACCGATCCGCTCGGCCAGCTCGGTTACCGACAAACGGCCATCGACCTGCAGTTCAGCAAGAATCTTGCGATCAATCTTATCCATTTGGAAAAATTTCCCCGCTTATGCCGATTTCAGGCAAGTAATTGAAAGCACATTTTAACGCCTTGAGGATATTCTTGCCATCTGTTGAACGGTTTTGACGGCCACCGCGGCAGGCGGAGGCCGTTCTTCTTCCACGAGGAAAGGCAATGGTTCTCTGTTTGGTGTGGCGTGGCGCGTCTGAGAGGGCGCCGGTATGACGCTCGCTCTGTTCGCCGCTTTTTGGGCGGTGTCGATTTTATTGGTGATCACGCCGGGTATGGATTGGGCCTATGTGATCTCGGCGGGCATTCGCGGCCGGGTGGTGGTGCCCGCCGTCGCCGGCTTGCTGTTCGGCCATCTGCTGATGATTGCGATTGTGGTGGCGGGCGTCGGCGCGCTGCTGGTCGGCAACCCGCTGGCGCTGACGGCGCTCACCCTGTTGGGGGCGGCTTATCTGTTGTGGATCGGTTTCAACATGCTGCTGCACCCGCCAGTGCCCGGCGCCGGTGAAGATCAGCGTTCCGATTCCTGGCTGCGCTGGGCCGGCAAGGGCGTGTGCGTCAGCGGCTTGAACCCCAAGGTGTTTCTGCTGTTTCTGGCGCTGCTGCCGCAGTTTACCGACGCCCGAGCCGAATGGTCGGTGCCGATGCAGATGCTGGCGTTGGGCGTCGTGCATTTGATCAGCTGCGGCCTGGTGTATCTGCTGGTGGGATTCGGTTCGCAGTCGGTACTGCGCACGCGCCCGCAGGCTGCGAAGATAGTGGGGCGCATCTCCGGCGCGGCGATGATCGTCATCGCGCTCGGGCTGCTGGCCGAGCAGGCGCTGAAATAGCATTACCGTCGATAGATGTCCGGCCGGGCGATCTGCCAGACAAAGTCGGGGTGGTTGATGGCCGAATAGCCCACTTTCTCATAGAGCCAGGGGGCGGTGCTGGTGACCAGCATGATTCGCCTCAGCTTCGCCATCAGCGGATGGGCCTGGCAGCATTCCGCCAGCCACAGGCCCAGCCCGCTTTTTTGATGCGTCTCCAACACGTACACGTCGCACAGATAGCCGAAAGTGGCGTAATCGGTGACCAGCCGGGCGAAACCGATCTGCCTGGCCTCGTGATACAAACCGAAGCACAGGCTGTGGGTGAGGGACTGGCGGACGGTTTCTTTATCGATTCCCTCCGCCCATGACGAACGGGTCAGAAAAGCGTGGATGGCATCGAGATCAAGCAGGGCGGGATCGGTGCTGACGAGATAGTCCGCACGCTGCCAGACAAGTGGGGCAGGGGTTGTCATGATGATTCTTCTCCTGTGAAAGCGTTCAGGTCAGGGCCGCCGTTCAGGCGTGCAGTTCGGCGACCGTCATGGTGAAAATCAGCGTGTCTTCGCCCTCGTTGGCGTACCGGTGCGGGCCGTCCGTTCTGGCGACCGCCGAACAGCCCGGCGCAATTCTGAGCTTGGTTTGTTCGACGGCAAGGCTTAAGACGCCTTGCTCAACGTGCAGCAGCTCAAACGTGCCCGTCGGGTGGCCGCCCGATGCATAGGATTCCCCGGGCGCCATTTCCCACCGCCACAGTTCTATCATGTTCGGGCCTTGGGTGCCCGCCAGCAAACGGGCCGAGCCGCCGCTATCGCCATGCCACAGCGTGGGAATATCTTGGCTTTCAATCAGGTAGGCGGCGGGCGCGCGGGTGACGTTGACGATGTCCGCCACCGAGAGACCCAGCGCCGCCGCGAGCTTGCACAGGATGGCGATGCTGGGATTGGCGGCGCCTTTCTCGATCTCTACCAGCATGCCTTTGCTGACGCCCGCCCGGCGCGACAGTTCGTCCAGCGATAGCTTTTGGCTTTTTCTCTGTTGCTTGATGCGATGTGACACCGCTTCGCTGACGGTTTGCACGTCGGCGCCAAACTCGGTCGGTCTGTTGACTTTTTTGTTCATCGGTCAATATTATGCAATAAAATGGTCAATATAGGATTATTTAATGATTTTAGTCGATCCGTCAATCGATCCGGCCGTCGCTGCGCTGGCACCCGGTTTCCGGGCGTTGAGCATTACCGCGGTTGCGGCTCCCATAGCCCATCCGGACGTGGGGGCGTTAGCGTTGGCGCAAGCCTGTCGCGCCCTCGGCGAGGAAGACGCACCCTGGGCAGAGGCGCATCTCACGGCCTGGCGCGAGGTTTTCATGCAGTTTGGCGCCAAACCCAAGCGTACGCCCTGTTCCGCCGATGCCCTGCGCAAGCGCGCGCTGCGCGACGGCACGATGCCCAGCATCGATCCGGTCGTCGATCTCTATAACGCCGTCAGCATCCGTTATGCGGTGCCGGTGGGGGGCGAGAATATCGCGGCCTATGTCGGCGAGCCGCGGCTGATCGTCGCGGATGGCAGCGAACTGTTCGATACCGTCAAGGAGGGGGCGGTGATCCATGAATCGCCGGAGGTGGGCGAAGTTGTTTGGTGCGACGATCGCGGCGTGACCTGCCGCCGCTGGAACTGGCGCCAGGGGGTCAGAACCCGGTTGAGCGCCGAGGCCGAGCGGATGTGGTTCATCCTGGAGAGCCTGCCGGCGATGCCGTTGGCGGCGCTGCACGAGGCGGGCGACGAATTGATTGCCGGTTTACGGCAAATGATGCCCGGCGTCACGGTAGAGCAACGGCTCATCGGCTGCGCCTCGTAACGGGTGTCAGCACTGGCGGCGGACCAAACCGGTGATCAAATCCAGCGCGTCGTCCGCCGCCGCGATTTCGCTTTCGCTGAGCGCTTGCCGTTCGATGAAGCTCTCGATCGCTTCCAACAGGGAGAAGACGCTGATTTCATCCCCTATCTTCACGACTTCGCAAACGCCACGCCCGATCGCCAGACAGATGGCTTCATCAAATTCACACGGTTTGCTGTTCATCTTTCCCCCTACGGCGTTTGGGATGATATCGGCCATGCTACCGGTTTTTTCCCGACGGCTGTCTGACGAAAATCCCATTTTTTCGTTGATGCTGACTGGCGCACGACCGCGGGCATTGGCGAAATTCTGATTTCCTCACCGTGGTCAAATTTCCCTTGTGACCACCGTGCCGGCGCGGTATTGTCGCCAAATGACGACAATACCGCCTCATTGTCCGCATAAAAATTCATGACGTTATCATCCCTTCATCCCGCTGCCGTGCGGGATTTTTTTATGAGGTTTATCTCAAAGTGCGGATAACCTCGACGCGATCGCTTGCCATGCTCTGAGAATAATCCTAGCTTGAAATAGTCATTTAGGGTTAGCAATCCCTCATGACCTCCTTGTAACACTTGATGCACCAGAACGTTTTCTCCCCCGCTGCGGCGGGGGTTTTTAATGACGTGCATCAGAAAAGGCCGCAACGCAAGAACCGACAGAGTTCGTGACGATAACCAGCTTAAGTATCAGGGGACGGGACTATGAAAAATGATCTGGCGGCGGCGATCGCGATTGGCTGTGTGTTGTTGTTCGCATTGGCAGTCGGTTCGCCCCTTTCTATCGGTACCTCGCTGTAATCTTCCGCGGCCCCGTTCGGGGCCGCTCACCGAACCTGTCGCCGCGTCTGCGGATTTTTGCGCCGATCGCCTGCCCGCGCGATAAAATCAGCCAAATCGCTGTTGATGTATGGTGAACTTTGAGTACTCTGAGTGCTTTGCACACCTCGCGTGCGCCCGTTCTATCTATGCTTTAATCAGGCCCATCACAGGAATCGCCATGCCCGCCCGCCAAATCTCGAGGAGCCCGCTCTGATGCTGGAGATGTTATTACAGTGGTACCGCCGCCGCTTCACCGATCCGCAGGCTATCGCGCTGCTGGTGATCCTGGTCGCCGGGTTCCTCATTCTCTATTTTCTGCACGGCATTCTGACCCCGTTGCTGGTCGCCATCGTGCTGGCGTACCTGCTGGAGTGGCCGACCGCGCGCCTGCAGCGCATCGGCTGTTCGCGCACCTGGGCGGCGAGCATCATGCTGTTGGTGTTCGCGGGCGTTGCCATGCTGCTGGTGTTTGTCGTCGCGCCGACCGCTTGGCAGCAGGGCATCAATCTGATGAGCGATCTGCCGGGCATGCTCAACCAGTTCTATAACTTCGCCGCGACGCTGCCGAAGCGTTATCCAGCGCTGGTGGATGCCGGCATCATCGACATGATGGCGGAAAACCTGCGCAGCCGGCTGTCCGGCATGGGCGAATCGGTGGTGAAATTCTCGCTGGCGTCGCTGGTCGGCCTGCTGACGTTGGCTATCTACCTGATCCTGGTGCCGATGATGATGTTCTTCCTGCTGAAGGACAAAGATCAACTGTTGAACGCGGTGCGCCGCGTGCTGCCGCGCAATCGCGGCCTGGCGGGGCAGGTCTGGAACGAAATGAATCAGCAGATCACCAACTATATCCGCGGCAAGGTGCTGGAGATGGTGATTGTCGGTGTGGCGACCTACCTGGTGTTCGCCGTGCTGGACATGCGCTACTCGCTGCTGCTGGCGGTGCTGGTGGGCTTTTCGGTGCTGATCCCCTACATCGGCGCGGTGCTGGTCACCATACCGGTGGTGGTGGTGGCGCTGTTCCAGTGGGGCGTCGGCGCCGATTTCTGGACGCTGATCGTCGCCTATCTGGTGGTACAGGGGTTGGACGGCAACCTGTTGGTGCCCATTTTGTTCTCCGAAGCGGTCAACCTGCATCCGCTAGTGATTATCCTGGCGGTGATCGTGTTCGGCGGGATGTGGGGCTTTTGGGGCGTGTTTTTCGCCATACCGCTGGCGACGCTGGTGAAGGCGGTGATTCACGCCTGGCCCGATGAACTGCGGGTCGAGGTGGAAGACAAGGCCGGCTGACAGGGAAGAAACGAAGCGCAGCAGGCCGCTGCGCTTCGTGAGAATTACTGCTGCAGGTAGCTCAGAACGATGTCGTGGTGATTGGTGGTTTTGAAATCATCAAACACTTTTTCAATCTTGCCGTTGGCGTCGATCAGGAAGCTGATGCGGTGAATACCGTCGTAGGTCTTGCCCATGAAGGTTTTCTCGCCCCACACGCCAAACTGTTGCGATACCTGATGATCTTCATCAGACAACAGCGTGAAGTTGAGCAGCTCCTTTTCGGCGAAGCGCGACAGTTTTTCCGGTTTGTCGGTGCTGATGCCCAGCACTTCGACGCCGACCTTTTTCAATTCGTCCATGTTGTCCCGCAGGCCGCAGGCTTGCACGGTGCAGCCCGGCGTCATCGCCTTCGGATAGAAATAGACCAATACTCGCTGTCCCTGGAAGTCGGCCAAATTAATTTCCTCACCGTCCTGGTCAGGCAAACTAAATTTCGGCGCTGTGTCACCGGCTTTCAATGGGCTCATCACTACTCTCCATCTTTCTCATCATGCTGTGGATAGTTCACCACGCTAATACTGCCTTGCGCGTTCAATTCTGTACATAGGCGATGGAAGGCTTGCTCAATATTTGAGGCGTCCCGATCGCCGGAGCTGTGGGCGGTGATTTGGATATACAGCTGCGGTGGCAGGTCGCCGTCCGCCGGCTGCGTGCGCGAGACCAGCTCGGCGATATTCATCTGGCTGGAGTCGAACAAATCGGTAAAGCGTTCGATGATATGCGGCGAGTCCTTGACTTCCACCTGCACCCATACCGTGGCCGGCATCGGCGGCCTTTCGTGCGAGTTTGTGCGCTTCATCACGATCAGCAGATCCAGCTCCGCGCCTTTTTGCGGCAGGGTGGATTCGATCAGGGTGATGGCGTTCCAGCTGCCGGACAGCAGCATGATGAACGTGAACTCCTCCCCCAGCATGGCCAGACGGCTATCTTCGATATTGCATCCGCAACTGCTGACGTGGCGGGTGATGGTATTGACAATTCCGGGGCGGTCGGCGCCGAGCGCGGTAATCACGAGATAGTGTTCGTCTGACTGAGGCAAAATAGCGCTTCCTGTCGTGCTTAATGGGGTTACCATGGTAAACATAAAAAAAACCGCCTGCCAAGCGCTTACAACGCGGTTGTGCGCTTGCTTTTGGATAGGCAGCAAAAGTACCATGAGTGACTTGTTTGTGGAGGGGACGGCCAATGTTTACGGGAAGTATTGTTGCACTGGTTACGCCGATGGACGACAAAGGTGCTGTCGATCGCGCGAGCCTGAAAAAATTGATCGATTATCATGTAGCCAGTGGCACCGCGGCGATCGTTTCCGTAGGGACCACCGGCGAGTCCGCAACGCTTGCCCATGACGAGCACGTTGACGTGGTGCTGCAGACGCTGGAGCTGGCCGACGGCCGCATCCCGGTGATCGCCGGCACTGGCGCCAACGCTACCGCCGAAGCCATCGCGCTCACCACCCGCTTCGCCAACACCGGCGTGGTGGGGTGTCTGACGGTGACGCCGTACTACAATAAGCCGACGCAGGAAGGGCTGTATCAGCACTTCAAGGCGATCGCCGAGAGCACCGAGCTGCCGCAGATCCTGTACAACGTGCCTTCGCGCACCGGTTGCGACATGCTGCCGCCGACCATCGCTCGGCTGGCGAAAATCAAGAATATTGTTGCTGTAAAAGAAGCGACGGGGAACTTAAGTCGCGTTAGTCAGATCCAAGTGCTGGTTGACGATGAAGATTTCATTTTGCTGAGCGGCGACGACGCCAGCGGGCTGGACTTCATGCAACTGGGCGGCAAAGGGGTGATTTCCGTGACGGCCAACGTGGCCGCGCGCGAGATGGCGGAACTTTGCGCGCTGGCGGCGCAGGGCAAGTTTGCCGAAGCGCGCCGCTTAAATCAGCGCTTGATGCCGTTGCATCAGGATCTATTTGTAGAAGCAAACCCAATTCCGGTGAAGTGGGCCTGTAAGGCGTTGGGATTGATGGCAACCGATACGCTGCGTCTGCCGATGACGCCGTTGAGTGAAACCGCCCGCCCGGTGGTGGAGCGCGCGCTGAAAAGCGTCGGTTTGCTGTAACTCTAAGGGAAATTTGATGGCTTATTCATTGCAAAAGTCGACGGTAGCAAAAGTAGTGGGCATCTCTTTGGTGATGATGCTGGCAGCCTGCAGCAGCGATCAGCGCTATAAGCGCCAGGTCAGCGGCGACGAGGCCTACCTCGACGCGGCTCCGCTCAAGGCGCTGAACGCGCCGTCCGGCATGATCCTGCCGGTGCAGAGCGGCAACTATGACGTTCCCGCCACGAAGCTGCAAGGCAACGTCGGCAAGCAACTGGACATTCGTCCGCCGGTGCAGCCGTTGGCGCTGCTGAGCGGTTCGCGCGCGCAATACGCCGGCGACAGCGGCACGCTGCTGCTGGAAAACAGCCCGCAGAACCAGAACCTGTGGTCGCGCGTCGTCAGCCTGCTGCAGGCGAAGAACATCGCGATCGCTTCCCGCCAGGACGCCGGTCAGACCCTGACCACCGACTGGGTGAAGTGGAACCGTCTGGACGAAGACAACCAGTACGAAGGCCGTTATCAGATCAGCGTGCAGCAGCAGGGCTACCAGCAGGCGCTGGTGGTGAAAAGCGTTGGCCTGCAGCAGCAGGGCAAGAGCGAGCAGGTGACCGACCAATCTGAGATTCAGCGCTACAACGGCATGATGATCAACACCCTGATCGAAGGCCTGGACAAGCAGGACAACCTGGCGAGCAGCCAGACCGCCAGCCGCTTCGGCGCACTGGACGTGCAGAGCGGCGCCGATGACACCGGCCTGCCGATGCTGGTCGTGCGTGGCCCGTACACCGTTGTGTGGGATCGCCTGCCGCCGGCGCTCGAAAAACTGGGGATGAAAGTGGGTGACCGCAGCCGTCCGCAGGGCACCGTCGCCGTGACCTACAAGTCCCTGAGCAGCAGCGATTGGGATGCGTTGGGCGTTAAGGATCCTGAACTGGCGGAAGGGGATTATAAGCTGCAGGTCGGCGATCTCAACAACCGCACCAGCCTGCAATTCATCGATCCGAAAGGCAAACCGCTCACCCAGTCGAAAAACGATGCACTGGTGGCGGCATTCCAGTCTGCCTTCAGTAAAACCAGCGTTAACTAATCAAAAAGGGGCCTCGGCCCCTTTTTGTTTTGTCTATACGGTATCGTTTGCGTCGCAGGTTTGGCACAATAGTGTCCGGCACGCCAAAGAATTCATTAGGTCAATTCTATACCCCCTAATTTCGGGCCGCGCTCGGGAGACAACGGGGATACATCACTGGAGTAAGTAAGATGCAAAAGCTAGCTGAGCTGTATCGCGGAAAGGCAAAAACCGTTTACACCACCGAGAATCCCGATCTGTTGGTGTTGGAGTTCCGCAACGATACGTCAGCACTGGATGGTCAGCGCATTGAGCAGTTCGATCGCAAAGGCATGGTGAACAACAAGTTCAACCATTTCATCATGAGCAAACTGGAAGAAGCCGGCATCCCGACCCAGATGGAGCGTCTGCTGTCCGACAACGAAGTGCTGGTGAAGAAGCTGGACATGGTGCCGGTGGAATGCGTGATCCGCAACCGCGCCGCCGGTTCGCTGGTGAAGCGTCTGGGCATCGAAGAAGGTCTGGTGCTGAACCCGCCGCTGTTCGATCTGTTCCTGAAAAACGACGCCATGCACGATCCGATGGTGAACGAATCCTACTGCGAAACCTTCGGCTGGGTGAGCAAGGAACATCTGGCGCGCATGCGTGAGCTGAGCTACCGCGCCAACGAGGTCTTGACCCAGCTGTTCGATGACGCCGGCCTGATCCTGGTCGACTTCAAGCTGGAGTTCGGCCTGTTCAACGGCGAAGTGGTGCTGGGCGATGAGTTTTCGCCGGACGGCAGCCGCCTGTGGGACAAAAACACCCTGGACAAGATGGACAAAGACCGTTTCCGTCAAAGCCTGGGCGGCCTGATCGAAGCCTACGAAGAAGTGGCGCGCCGCATCGGCGTGAAGCTCGACTAAGCGTTGGCACCGCCATTCGGGGCGATCCGGCCGGATCGTCCCGCTATTCTGCGTTTTTCCAGAAAATTTCTACATTTCCTCCGCGGCAGACCATTTATAATGATGGATGCGAGATGACTAAAACCTATCCCACTCAGGCTTGAAGCTGCCTTTGCGCTTACGATCGCGGTGCAACTTCAACGAGCAGGGGAAATATCTGGAGTGTATTTATGCGTTGGCAAGGGCGTCGGGAAAGTGACAATGTTGAGGATCGTCGCGGGCAATCTTCAGGTTTGGGCGGTGGTGGCGGCGGCTTCCGTGTGCCGCGCGGCAAGGGCGGCATTGTCATTCTGGTGGTGGTGTTGGTGGCCGGCTATTACGGTATCGATCTGTCGCCGCTATTGAACGGCGGTAACGTCGCACCGCAGGGTCAACAGCAGAGCGCCAACATCAGCCCGAAAGACGATGAATTGGCCAAATTTACCTCGGTGGTGCTGGCCTCAACCGAGGATAACTGGAAAGAGATTTTCCAGCGCATGGGCAAAACCTATCAACCGCCGAAGCTGGTGATGTATCGCGGGGTGACGCGCACCAGCTGCGGCACCGGTCAGGCGGCTATGGGGCCGTTCTACTGCCCGGGTGACAGAACGGTGTATATCGATTTGTCTTTCTACCAGGATATGAAAACCAAGCTGGGCGCCGGCGGTGATTTCGCTCAGGCCTATGTGGTGGCGCACGAAGTCGGCCACCACGTGCAGAACCTGTTGGGCATCGAGCCGAAGGTCCGCCAGATGCAGCAGGGCGCCAGCCAGGCGGAAGTAAACCGCCTGTCGGTGAAAATGGAGCTGCAGGCGGACTGCTTTGCCGGCGTGTGGGGCAAATACGCTGAGAAGCAGCAGATGCTGGAAGAGGGCGACCTGCAGGCGGCGCTGAACGCTGCACAGGCGATTGGCGACGATCGGTTGCAGCAGCAGAGCCAGGGCCGCGTTGTGCCGGACAGCTTCACTCACGGCACCTCGCAGCAGCGCTATACCTGGTTTAAACAGGGCTTCGACAGCGGCGATCCCAATACCTGCAACACCTTTGCATCCCGTTAACGCCTCAAGTGCCGGAGCCTGACTCCGGCATTTTTTTCGGATTGAGACACAGCGTTATGTTACAGGCAGCGCAACAACTTATGCGGCGGCAGGGCATCCGACGCCTGCTGGTGCTCAGCGGTGAACCTGACTGGTGCCGCGAACAGGCGCAGCGGCTGGCGGCTACGTTGCCAGGCGACTGGCCGTGGGTCGGGGAAAATCCGCCGCCCGGCGAGGTGGCTTTAGCAAGCGGCGCGATGCGCCAATTGCTGGGGCAGGAGCGGCTGCACGCGGTGTTCGACGCCGGTCACTCGCTGGACGTAGAGGCGCTGGCGGCGTTGAGTGGCGCCTTGCGCGCCGGCAGCTGGCTGCTGCTGTTGACGCCCCCCTGGCGACAATGGCCTCAGCAGCCGGACGGCGACAGCCTGCGCTGGAGCGATTGTCCGCAGCCGATCACCACGCCGCATTTCATTCATCATCTGCAGCAGCATCTGGCCGATGACAGCGAAGTGACGATCTGGCGGCAGGGAGAGCCCCTGACGCTGGCCGCGCTGCCGGCGCGTGAAGGGTGGCAGCCGCCGGATGGCCGCCCGACCGAGGAACAACAGGCGATCTTGACGGCGCTGCTGCAGGCCGAGTCCGGCGTGTGGGTGCTGACCGCCGCCCGTGGCCGCGGCAAATCGACGCTGGCCGGCATGCTGGTGGCGCAGTCGCCGCTGACCTGCTGGATCACCGGGCCGAGCCGCGCCGCTACTGAGGTGGCCGGGGAATGGGCGCAGGGGCGCGCGCAGTTTTGGGCGCCCGATGCCTTGTTGGCGCAGTGCCGGGAAGGCGACGTCAGTGAGGTGGGCTGGCTGCTGGTGGATGAGGCGGCGGCGATCCCCGCGCCGCTGTTGCAGCAGTTGATCGGTTATTTCCCTCGCGTGCTGTTGACCACCACGGTGCAGGGCTATGAAGGCACCGGCCGCGGTTTTCTGCTGAAGTTTTGCGCCGGGCTGCCGTCCTATCAGGCGTTGAGCCTGCAACAGCCGATGCGCTGGGCGCAGGGGGATGCGTTGGAACGGATAACGGACAATGCGCTGTTGTTCAACGAGCTGCCCGCCTGGCCGGCGGACGGCCAGGCGATCGATTACAGCCAGGCGGAGCAGCGTGAACTGTGCGCCGATCCGCAGCGGCTGGCGCGTTTCTATGCTCTGCTGAGCAGCGCGCATTACCGCACCTCGCCGCTGGATTTGCGCAGGTTGATGGATGCGCCAGGCATGCATTTCGGGCTGGCGCAGGCCGAACAGGAAGTGGTGGGCGCCGTGTGGCTGGTGGACGAAGGCGGGTTGAGCGCCGAGTTGGCGCACGACGTGTGGGCCGGCCGCCGCCGACCGCGCGGCAACTTGGTGGCGCAGTCGCTGGCGGCGCATGGCGGCCAGTGGTGGGCGCCGACGCTGCATTCACGGCGCATTACCCGCATCGCGACGCTGCCGGCGTTGCGGCGGCAGGGTATCGCGCGTCAGCTGGTCGAGCGGCAACGCCGCCAGGCGCAGGGTCTGGACTTCCTGTCGGTCAGCTTCGGCTATACCGAGCCGCTGTGGCGCTTTTGGCAATCCTGCGGTTTCGAGCTGGTGCGCATCGGCAGCAAGCCGGAGGCCAGCAGCGGCTGCTATACCGCGATGGCTATCTTGCCCCTGAGCGAGCAAGGAGAGGCGCTGCGGCACGCGGCGCACAAGCATCTGGCGCGCGACTGGCCCTGGCTGCGGCAGCGTATTGAACTCGCGCTGGCGATCCCGGGCGACGACGGCGACACGCCGCTTGGCGAAGAGGACTGGCGCGAGCTGGCCGGATTCGCTTTCGCCCATCGGCCGCTGGAGGCCAGCCTGGGGGCATTGCAGCGTTTGCTGTTGGCCAGCAATTTGCCGCTGCCCGCGCTGCGCGGCCATCTGCAACGGCGACAATCCCCGGCGGCGTGCGCGGAGCAGGCGGGCGTAAGTGGCCAGAAAGCCTTGCTGCGGCACTGGCGGCACGAAACGGCGCAGGCGCTGGAACAGTTGAATGCGCAGCACTGCCGTTACTGGCGCGACTGGGCGCAGTCGTTGCAATAAATTGAATAACTCGCTCAATAAAACCCGATTTTCCCGATTTCTCAACGGCGTATAGTCACTGTCAGCGGTGCGGCGGCGACTGTCGCCGTACCAGGTCTGGTTACAACTAAGGAGTCATCGATGAAACATGAGCATTTCGTTGTCCAAAGCCCGGCGACCCCGGCGGCGCAGCTGATCTTGCTGTTTCACGGTGTCGGCGACAACCCGGTGGCGATGGGGGAGATCGGCAGCTACTTCGCCAAAGACTTTCCTCAGGCACAGGTGGTGAGCATCGGTGGCCCCGAAGCGTTCGGCAACGGTGCAGGGCGTCAGTGGTTTTCGGTGCAGGACGTGACCGAAGAGAACCGCGCGGCCCGCATCGCAGACGTGATGCCGCAGTTTGTGGCCGTGGTGCGTCATTGGCAGCAGTTGAGCGGCGTAGGCTATGCCGGCACGGCGCTGGTGGGGTTCTCGCAGGGGGCGATCATGGCGCTGGAAGCGTTGAAAGCAGAAACCCGGCTGGCCGGGCGCGTGGTCGCGTTCAGCGGGCGTTTCGCGCAACTGCCTGAGCGGGCTTTCGGCGACAGCGTGGTGCATTTGATCCACGGTGAAGAGGATGCGGTGATTGCGGTGCAACACGCTCACGCGGCGGCGGAGGCGTTGCGGACCAACGGCGCCGATTTCACGCTGGACGTGGAGGAAAACGTCGGGCACGCAATCAACCAGGGCATGATGAACGCCGCGTTGGAAAGGCTGCATTATTATGTGCCGCAGCGCTACTGGGACGAAGCCTTGTCCGGCAAGCGCGGCGAGCTGATCGCCTTTCGCTAAAAATTCAGGGCGCCGATGAGCGCCCTGATGTCATTTCTTTTTCGGCCAGTCGTCTTCGTCATCCCACTGGGCATTGTTGTCGCGGTGCGGCGGTATCTCCGGCTTGTTGGCCAAATAGCTTTTAACGTCGACGCGGCGCAGTTCCTTAATGCCGCTGACGACCATCCCCACCAGAACCAGCAGGATAATCCACCAGTAATCAGCTAACCATTGCATAGCTACTCCTTTCCTTCACTGCGTATAAAACGCGAAAAAATCGAGGGCAGATGGCGTTCGAGCCATTCGGCACCGGCGACCTCCTTATCATGCCAGGCCGCCAGCAACAGCGCCGGGGTCAGCAAATGTTCGGCCTCTTGTGCCAGCGGCCGGTAGCTCAGATGCCACGGCTCCACCGCCACGCCGCCGCAGTCTTCGGTAAAGGGGCGGTAGAAACCGAATTCGGCCATATGCGCCGTCAGCCACTGGTTGAGCGGCGCAAAGTAACCGCCTTCCTCATATTCCCACGGCTCCAGCTGCAGCTTTTGCCCTTCCGGCAACAGCGACGGATCGTACACGTCCAGATCGCTGCCCCAGTGATGGCGGCTGGCGCCCGGCAGGGCCGACCAGCGCAGGATCACCTCACAGCGCTCGGCGGCCGATAACGTCGCGACGTCGATCGGGCGGCTGTCCTTATCTAATACTGGCCGCTGGCCGCAGAATTTGCCATTCCAAATCGCCAACTGGCGGTCGAAATCGCGGAAGGTGCTGGCGGGCTGGAGATCGAATCCCGCCTCATGCGCCGCCTGCTGCATCGCCAGGAAGGCGTTGACCGCCTGCGGCTGCAGGCGGTGGTTCCCGCTCAGCGGCGCGAGGTGTTCGGTTGAGCGGCCGGTGAGCATCTCTGCGTTGATCATGCGACCAATTGCTCCATGATGCGTTGATACATGCGGCTCAGCAGCTGCAGATCCGCGGCGTTGACACATTCGTTGACCTTGTGGATGGTGGCGTTGACCGGCCCCAGTTCCACCACCTGCGCGCCCATCTGCGCGATGAAGCGGCCGTCGGAGGTGCCGCCGGTGGTCAGCAACTGCGGCGTCAATTCAGAATAGTGCTCGACCGCGTTGACCACCGCATCCACCAGCGCGCCGCGCGAGGTGAGGAACGGTTGACCGGACAGCCGCCATTCGATGCTGTAATTCAACTGATGGCGTTCCAGCAGCTCTTCCACGCGCTGCTTGATCATCGCGTCGGTCAGTTCGGTGCTGAAACGGAAGTTGAACTGCACGTAGAGATCGCCCGGGATCACGTTGTTGCTGCCGGTGCCGGCCTGCACGTTGGCGATCTGCATACTGGTCGACGGGAAGAACTCGTTGCCGCGATCCCATTCGATCGCCACCAGTTCATTCAGTGCCGGCATGGCGCGGTGCACCGGATTGTCCGCCAGATGCGGATAGGCAACGTGCCCCTGTACGCCGTGGATATGCAGGTTGGCGGTGATGGAGCCACGACGGCCATTTTTCACCACGTCGCCGACGCGCTCGGTGCTGGACGGCTCGCCGACCAGGCAGTAATCCAGCCGCTCGTTGCGCGCCATCAGCGCTTCGACCACTTTAACCGTGCCGTGAGTGGCGCTGGCTTCTTCATCCGAAGTGATCAGGAATGCCAGACGACCCCGGTGATTCGGGTTGGCGGCGACAAAGCGTTCCGCGGCCACCACCATCGCGGCCAATGAGCCTTTCATGTCCGCCGCGCCGCGGCCATAGAGCATGCCGTCACGGATTGCCGGTTCAAACGGCGGGTTGTCCCAGCGTTTTTCATCACCGGTCGGCACCACGTCGGTGTGCCCGGCAAACGCCAGGGTTTGCCCTTCACCGCGCCAGGCCCAGAAGTTTTGGGTATCTTCGAAGTCCATTGCTTCGACGGTGAAGCCGATCGCCTGCAGGCGATCGATCATCAGCTGCTGGCAGCCTTCGTCATTCGGGCTGAGGGAAGGGCGTTTGATCAACTGCTGGGCCAGTTCGATAACCGGGCAAGTCATACGGCAACCTCGGTGATAAATTGTTGGTAAGTGTCGGCGTTAAAACCGAGCAGGGCGTGGCCGTTGCCGTCGTCCAGCAGCGGACGTTTAATGATTGCCGGCTGCGCCAACATCAGCGCGATGGCGGCGTCGGCATTATCACAGGCGTTGCGCTGCGCTTCATCCAGCTTGCGCCAGGTGGTACCGCGGGTATTGAGCAGCGGCTCCCAACCCAGCTGCGCGACGAAACCGCGCAGTTGCTGTTCGGTCAGGCCGTCGGCGCGGTAGTCGTGAAAATGATAGGCTATGCCCTGATCTTCCAGCCAGCGGCGGGCTTTTTTGATGGTGTCGCAGTTTTTGATGCCGTACATCGTCAGCGTTGTCTGTTGCGGTTTATTTGCCATGGCGTAAAGCTACCTGTCTCGTCGAGTCGATACTGAGCGGCGGGCGCGGTCTTAGGCCTTCTCGCCGCCCGGCGATAGCAGAGATAATGCCAGTAAAGCGGCGGCGAGATCCAGACAACGATGCGCGCGAGAGACGATTGGGCGCCAGGGAGAGAGAGGTTGGCAAAGCGATGAAACGGCGACCTTCGCCAGCGGTGCTTTTAAAAGACGCCGGCGAACGCATTCAGCCGCCAATGCGGAGCTGGGGGGCGGTCACTACTCTTTATTGATTCTTATGTTTAAACGATCGGTCAAACACCGTACGCGGGTAATATGCAACAGCGGTTTTATCCTGCTGGCGCCGAGCTTTTTCATTATTCGCGACTTGTAATGATTGGCGGTTTTATTTCTGATATTCATGGCATTGCTGATATCGGCCAGCGATTTTCCCGTCGACCACTCCGAAAGGAAAAGGGACTCGCGCTGGGAGAGTTGCGGCGGTTCGGTATAGTGACTGTAACGCTTATATAAGTCACCGATCAGGTGGCTGAAGCGACTCAATGATATAAGGTTTGATAATATAATGGTCTTATTGTCGACAATCACCACCTCATGCAGGCAGTCGGTGATAATGATTATTTTGTAGGTATTGGGGTTGGCATATTCATCGCGGTAACGTGCTTCAAAATTGGCGATAGTGACATCGATAAAGCAGACCCTTTTACGGCTAAAGCCGGCCGGCGCGCGTTTTTCCGCCCATGTTTGGTTAATGAGTTGTCGAATGCCGACGGTGGTATAGGCACACTCGCTGAAAATATCAATTTCCATTTTATTATAGTCCTTTACTTTCTATTTCCCGGTGAGGATTGATATCTTAAAACATAAAAAAAGAAATAATCTAAATAATTTCATGTTGAACTTATCTTGCACCGCAAACGAATGAGCGTTATCTGGGCGCGAGCTTTGAAGGGAAGGTTATATACTAGCATGATTTATAAAGAGTAAATCTTTTTTTCAACCGAATTTTTAAGCAAGGTAAGGCTAATAGAATAGACATCTTCTATTAATACCTCGGTAATTGAAAGGAATTAACATAGATATTGACTATCAAAATTATCAAAACGATCGTTTTTGACGATCATTAAATGACGTAAGATTGCGTTTAACGAGTTAAAAAATAAGATTTTTCTTGGTTTTATCACGATGAGAAGCTTTACTTGGATCGACAGTAAAGTCGGCGCTGAAGTCATGCGAAAATTAACGTGGAAATTGAGACAAAGATAATTCTAAACAAAGAAAATGCGATGTTTTAAGCTGTGAGCAGAGTGCGAACGTGGATGATTGATACGGAGAGCTGGCGTGAAAGAATGTCATATCGAAATTTCCGATCGGGTAACGCAGGAAATAACGTCCTGTATCGCGGAGGGGTTGGACCGTTTTAATGATCAACATATCGGCTACGGCGATCGTCTGCCGTTGGCCGTGGTGGTAAAAGATCCCGATAGTGGGGAGGTTCTCGGGGGGATTACCGGGCGCTCATCATTAGGGCTGCTGTTTCTCGATCTCTTTTATCTGCCGGAAGCGTTGCGCGGGGCGGGGCTGGGCAGCGAATTGTTGCGCCGTTTCGAGCAGGAAGGCCGCCGGCGCGGTTGCCTTTCCGCCGTGTTGTACACCATCAGTTTTCAGGCGCCGGACTTTTATCAACGACATGGCTGGCAGCGTATGGGGGAGGTGCCGTGCCTGCCGCCGGGGACCTGCCGTATCTTTATGAGCAAAACCTTGTAATGCGCGATTAACGTACGTAGCCTCCCTGTTGCAAACGCCGCAGGGCGGCGCCCTCAGCGAACACCATGCCGGTGGTCAAATCGTGAAAGCCGTACTTTTTATAGAAGGCCAGTTTTTCCGGCACCGAATAGATGAAAATCTTGCCGAGCGGCGCCAGATCTTGCATCACCCGGTCCATCAACCTGCGCCCCAACCCCTGTCCCTGAAAGCGCGGATCGATCGCCACGTCGGCCAGGTAGGCAACCGAGGTCAAATCGCTGATGGCATGTGCGGTGGCGATCAGCTCATCGCCGATAAACCCCCAATAGCAAAACTGGCTGTGTTGGTAAACGCGTTGCAGCGTATGCGGATCGCGTTCGCCCAGCCCGGCGGCCTGCAGCAATTCACACAGCCGCTGCCAGTCGATGGCACGGCGGCTCATATCGGTGATGATTTCCATGGTTTTCCTCTAATCAATATGATTGAGATCGGCGGCATAGTGCCGAATGGCGCGCTGATAGCCGCGGATGCCGGGGTCTGACGAGGTGTCCGCCAGCAACAATAACAGATCGGCCACGGCGCGTTTATTTTCACCCAGGTTGTACAGCGTCATGGCGCGAAACAGCATTAGTTCGTTGGCCTGCGGGAATTCGGTCAGGCCATCGTCGAAAGCGCGCAGCGAAGCCGGGTATTTCCCCAGGGCGCGGTAAGTGCTGCCGAGGCCCAGCCAGGCTTCACGGCGCTGGGCGGGCGGCAAATCGCGAGCCAATGCCGCGAGGTAGCAGGGAATGGCCTGTTGCTCCAGGCCCTGAACGTCATACAGGCAGGCCAGCTGAAAGTGTAACATCGCCGCTTCCGGCTCGGCCGCCAGTTGCCGTAACGCCAGCGCAGTCGCTTCCTGATAGCGGCCCTGCGTTTTCAACTGCGAGAGAGACAAAGAAGGGGACATGCTCTGCGCTCCATTGGCGTATTTTTATACCTTTTACACGCTACCGTGGAGAAATTGATATCACAAGGGAATAGCTGTACTGCACATTGATCAGATAAATACGAAAATGTGCGCTAAGCCCGATTTCCGGGCCCGGCATCGTTCCCGTTTCCCTTCACATGGTCAAAAAACAAGCGTAGAATCCGCTTCGTCAAATAATTGAGGTTGTAAAGTATTATGGTTGATCGTGAATTAGGAAACTGGAAAGACTTCATTGATGAGATGTTGGGCAACTGACACAGCGTTGAAGCAGATGGCAAGGTTGAGTCATTGGAACGTCACTGAAACACCTTGGGAACGAGATTATCGTTCGAAAAAAAGCAGCATCGGTTACCCGACGCTGCTTTTTTTATGCGCTGCCTGTTACTCCTCAGTGGTCGGCGTGGTTGCCGGATGCGCTTTACCCGGGAAACGGCGCCGCACCAGCACGAAGAACAGCGGCACGAAGAAAATCGCCAGCAGGGTGGCGGAGATCATGCCGCCCATCACCCCGGTGCCGACCGCATGCTGGCTACCGGAACCGGCGCCGCTGCTGGTGGCCATCGGCAGCACGCCGAAGATGAACGCCAGCGAGGTCATCAGGATCGGCCGCAGACGCATGCGGGACGCGTCGAGCGTCGCCGACATCAGATCCTGGCCTTTATGGTTCAGCTCATTAGCGAACTCGACGATAAGAATGGCGTTTTTCGCCGACAGCCCAATGATGGTCAACAGGCCAACCTGGAAATAGACGTCGTTCTCCAGACCGCGCAGCCAGGTGGCGGTGACCGCGCCGATCACCCCCAGTGGCACCACCAGCATCACAGAGAACGGTATCGACCAGCTCTCGTACAGCGCCGCCAGGCACAGGAACACTACCAGCAGCGAGATGGCGTACAGCGCCGGCGCCTGCGAGCCGGACAGCCGTTCCTGATAGGACATCGCCGTCCATTCCAGCCCGAAGCCGGTCGGCAGTTGGCTGACCAGTTTTTCCATTTCCGCCATCGCGGTGCCGGTGCTGACGCCGTTGGCCGCTTCGCCGACGATCTCCAGCGCCGAGCTGCCGTTATAGCGCTCCAGCCGCGGCGAACCGTACTCCCAGTGCGAGCTGGCGAAGGCCGAGAACGGCACCATGCCGCCCGCGCTGTTGCGTACATACCATTTGTTAATGTCATCCGGCAGCATGCGGAACGGCGCTGCGGCCTGCACGTAGACTTTTTTCACCCGGCCGCGGTCGACGAAGTCGTTGACGTAGGTCGAGCCCCAGGCGGTGGAGAGGGTATTGTTGATGTCGTCGATAGACACGCCCAGTGCCTGAGCCTTGCGTTGATCGATATCGATTTGCAACTGCGGGCTGTCGTCCAGGCCGTTGTGGCGCACGCGCGACAGCAGCGGGTTTTGCCCGGCCAGCTGTAGCAGCTGATCGCGCGCTGCCATCAGCTTGGCGTGGCCGAGGCCGGCGTGGTCTTCCAACTCCATATCGAAGCCGGAAGAGTTGCCGAGGCCGGTGATAGCCGGCGGGCTGCTGGCTATCACCCGCGCTTCGTTAATCTTGTTGAACGCCAGGGTGGCGCGATCGATGATGTCGAACGAGCTGTTGGCGCCCGAGGTGCGCAGATCCCAGTCTTTTAGCCGAATGAACAGACGCGCCACGTTTTGGCCGTTCCCCCCCGGCCCGGAGCCGATGATGGCGAACACCGACAACACATCCTGTTTCTCTTCGGTGAGGAAGTACCGCTCGACCTTTTCCACCACTTTGGACGTTTGTTGCAGGGTCGAGCCTGCCGGCAGCTGCACCTGTACGGTGAAGATGCCACGGTCTTCCTGCGGCAGGAAGGAGGTCGGCAGCTTGATGAACAGCAACGCCATGCCGCCGAGCAACAGCAGATAAATCACCATGTAGCGGCCGCTGGCGTGCAGGATGCGCCCCACGCCGCGCTCATAGCGTTCGGTGTTGCGGTTGAACATGCGGTTGAACCAGCCGAAGAAGCCGCGCTTACCGTGGTGGTGGCCCTTGGCGATCGGTTTGAGCAGCGTGGCGCACAGGGCAGGGGTCAGGATCATCGCCACCAGCACCGACAGCACCATGGCGGAGACGATGGTGATGGAGAACTGTCGATAGATGGCGCCAGTGGTGCCGCCGAAGAACGCCATCGGTACGAACACCGCCGACAGCACCAGGGCGATGCCGACCAGCGCGCTCTGGATTTGCCCCATGGATTTGCGCGTGGCTTCACGCGGCGGCAGGCCTTCTTCGCTCATCACGCGTTCGACGTTTTCCACCACCACGATGGCGTCGTCCACCAGCAGGCCGATCGCCAACACCATGGCGAACATGGTGAGGGTGTTGATGCTGAAGCCGCAGGCGGACAGGATGGCGAAGGTGCCCATTAGCACCACCGGCACGGCGATGGTGGGGATCAGCGTGGCGCGGAAATTCTGCAGGAACAGGTACATCACCAGGAACACCAGCAGGATGGCTTCCAGCAGCGTTTTCACCACGTCCTTGATCGAGGCTTTGACGAACGGGGTGGTTTCATAGGCCACTTTGGCCTCCAGCCCGCGCGGGAAGTACTGCGACAGTTCGGCGATCTTGTCCTTCACCAACTGGTCGGTCTGCAGTTCGTTGGCGCCGGAGGCCAGCTTGATGTTCATGCCCGCGGCCTGCATCCCGTTGTAGCGGCTGAGGTAGTTGTAGTTCTCGCCGCCCAGTTCGACGGTGGCGACGTTGCCCAGCGTCACCAGCGATCCGTCCTGATTGACCCGCAGGGTGATCTGGCGGAATTGTTCTGGCGTCTGGAGCTGCGACTGGGCGTTGATGGTGGCGTTCAACGCCTGTTTATCGACCGATGGCGTGCCGCCCAACTGGCCGACCGCCACCTGGGCGTTCTGCGATTGAATGGCCTTGACCACGTCCTGGGTCGTGAGCTGGTAACTGTTGAGCTTGTTGGGATCGAGCCAGATACGCATGGCGTATTGCGAGCCGTACACGTCCATGCTGCCGACGCCGTTGATGCGGCTGAGCGGATCCTGCAGGTTGGAGACGATGTAATCGGCGATGTCCTGCTTGTCCATGCTGTTGTCGGTGGAGACGAACGCCACCATCATCAGCGTGGTGTCGCCGGATTTCGACACCGTGACCCCCTGATTCTGCACCGCCTGCGGCAAACGTTTGATCGCCGCCTGCAGCTGGTTTTGCACCTGCTGCATCGCTTCGTTGGGATCGGTGCCGGCTTCGAACGTCAGCGTGACGGTTGCTTGGCCGGTATTGGTGCTCTGCGACGACATATACATCATGTTGTCGAGGCCGGTCATATTCTGTTCAATGATCTGCGTGACGGTGTTTTCCAGCGTTTGCGCCGAAGCACCTGGGTAAGTTGCGCTAATGCGCACGTTCGGCGGCGCCAGATTCGGGTATTGTTCTACCGGTAAAGAAAAAATCGCCAATGCCCCGGTCAGGCAAAGAATAATTGCCAGCACCCAGGCGAAAATCGGGCGATCAATAAAAAAATTGGCCATGCAGCGCGAACCTCGTTATGACTTGTTCTATCTTTAAAACGCATCGGAAATATGCATTTCAGCGGCAGGGAAGGATTCCGGCGCTATTGCACTTTACTCGGGATAGTCGAGGAAAGCGTGGAGAAAAAAAGGAGATAGTGTAAATAACGGTAGCGGAAAACGGCGTGGATGCACCGACGCCGATAATTGTACGCTATTAAGACATTTTTATTACTATCAAAGGCCTTGCGCATGTCTTCGCCGCAGGCAACCGAAAGTAAAAACTGGACTCACCTTACAGCAGGAGCTTGGCATGGGAATTAACCCGGTATTTGCCCGTCGGCTTTATTTATGCTGGCTGATCAGCCACAGTGAGCGGCCCAATGTGCCGCGGTTGATGGCGCTGACCGGTTGGCCGCGCCGCACGTTGCAGGATGTGCTGAAGGCGCTGCCCGGCATGGGCGTCGAGCTGCAGTTCGTGCAGCAGGGCGTGCGCAACAACGACGGTTTCTATCAGTTGGAAAGCTGGGGGCCGTTCAACAAGAGCTGGGTGCATCAGCACCATCAGGCGCTGCTCAGCGCCATCGAGTAAGCGGCCCCGGCGTATTGGCCGGGGTGGGGCGATCAGTGGCTTTTGTACTCCAGGTACATCACCGTCGCCGCCACGCGAGAACGCACGTCCAGCTTGCGCAGTATATTGCGGATGTGCACCTTCACGGTTTCTTCAGAGATATGCAGCTGCGCCGCCACCTGTTTGTTGGACAGGCCGCGCGCCACCTCTTGCAAGACGTCCAGTTCGCGTTCGGTCAAGGCGGCGAAGGGATCGCGTTGCTCGCCGCGCGCCAGCAAATAGTCGGCCATGGCGTCGCTGATCACGTTCTGCCCTTCGGCGGCGGCGCTGATGTGTTCCAGCAGCTGTTCCGGTTCACTGTCTTTCAGCAGATAGCCGTCGGCGCCGGCGTCGATCAGCGCATACAGATCGCTGCGCGCATCGGAGACCGTCAGCACGATGATGCGCGCGTCCACGCCTTCGTCGCGCAGGGCCCGCAGCGTATCCAGCCCGGACATGCCCTTCATGTTCAGATCCAACAAGATCACGTCCGGCGCGTGCTGCAGTGCCAGCGCAACCGCCTCGCTGCCGTTGCCGGCCTCCGCTACCACGCCAAATCGCGCATCCAGTCCCAGCAGCTGTTTGATGCCGCGCCGCATCAACGGATGATCGTCAACGATCATGACTCGGTATTGCTTCATCACCATGAAATATGCTCCCTGTAGCAAGTAAAGCCACTCAAACGCGCCCGGAGGCGTGCTTCACAGTGGGACTGTCTCTTCAAAAATAGCGGCATTCTGCACCGCAAACCTCTCTGGGCAGCCTTCTGCCCGGCGGCAACCGTAACGCCGAGTGAACAGCCGCAAGGTCAGGGCGAGAATGTCAGGCAGACCGCCGTGCCGCCGCCGCCTCTGCGCCGGATGCGCAGCGTTCCTCCCAGTCGCGCCGCGCGTTCGCTCATGATGGTCAAGCCGTAATGCCCTTCCGGTTCTTCCAGACTGGCGATGCCGCAACCGTCGTCGGTAATGCTGAATACGTTGTCGCCTGCGGCATTGACCTCGCAACACACCGCGATCTCGTTCGCTCCGGCGTGCTTGACGGCATTGAGTACCGCTTCGCGCACGATCTGCAGCGCGTGCACCTGCTGTTGGGCGTTGAGCGCCTGCGAGGGCAGCCGACAGTGTAACTGAATCCGCGCGGGGGTTAGCGCCTTTAATGGCTGCAACAGTTGCTCCAGCGCGGCATTCAGATCCGCCTCCTGAATGTTGAGGCGGAAGGTGGCCAGTAATTCTCTCAGCTGGCGATAGGCATCGGCCAGCGTGCGATCGAAATCATCGATAATCGTCTGCGCCGCCGGATCGTCGGCGGCGCGCCGGAGCAGCGTCAGCTGGATGCGCAGGAACGACAGCGTCTGCGCCAGCGAATCGTGCAGCTCGCGGGCGATGGTCCCACGCTCTTCCATCAGCAACAGATATTGGTGCTGCTTTTGCGCGCGGTTGAAGTAGACGCCGCGGCCCAACATATTGGCCAGGCTCTGCATCAGGTGAGGATGCGGCGGCTGCGCCTCGGGCTGCCAACGCAATTCGCCCAGCAGTTTATCGCCTTGAGTGATCGACAGCGCGCTCCAGGCTTGCGCCGGCGCCGGCTCTCCTTCGTTCAGTTGCCACTGGCCATGGTCGTCCGCCACGTTCAACCGGATGCAGCGCAGTCGTTCACTTTGGCGCACGATGCGCAGCACATTTTCAAACGCCTGCTGATCGATCTGGCGCACGCTCAGCGCCTGCGAGCAGCGATACAGCACCTCCAGCGTTTCGTTGGCCTGCTGCAGGCGCTGGGTCTTTTCTTGCACTTTCAGCTCCAGCGACTGATAGAGCCGGGCCAGCTCGTCCGACATGGCGCTGAAGGTTTGCGACAGCACGCCGAGTTCGTTCGGCAGCGCCACGTCCAGCTGCGGGTGGCGAAAGTCGCGCTGTTGCACGCGCTGGCTGGCGTCGACCAGATGCTGCAGCGGCGTGACCACCTGGCGGCGCATAAAACGGATGCAGAACAGCACCAGACCGATGATGGCGGCGTAGCCCAGTACGCTGATGGCGGCCACCAGGGTGAGTTTCAACTCTGAATAACGCTGTAGAGCGGAAACGAAATGATCGACGCGGTTGACGTAGCCGGCAACCTCTGCCCGGTAGGCGGCCGCCTGCCCGTCGCGGATCTGCTGCTCCATCGTTTGCCATGTTCGTTGCAACGCCAGATAGTGGTTGCGTACCTCGGCCGGGACGTAAAAACGCGCCAGCTTTTGCAGCGCGGGTGCCTGCAAAGATTGCCGGTATTGCTGCAGGTGCAGCTCCAGCTCCGGGTTCTGCCGGTCGAGGTCAAAGGCCAAGCGGTAGCTTTGCATGCGCAGCGAACCGGCGATGTTGATCGCCTCGGCATCGCTCTGGCTGCCGGCGACGGTCGTCAACGCCAACCCGGTGGCGAGCACCGACAGGATCACGATGCCGAACAGCGCTCTGGCCAGGCTGCCGGTCACGGAACGTTTAACAAGCAATCACGGAATCCTTTTCTCTCAGGTGAGGCGCTTCGCCATTTTCATTCGAAAGCAAAACTATAACTTTTGCAACTAAATTGCACCGCGATTTGTATCAAGTTGTCAACAAAACGGGAACAATTGTCGTTGTGTAATCAAATGAATAGCGAAATGCCCACCGATTTTCAGCCGCAGCCCGGTTTCCACTGATGATTTGCCTTTGTGGATGCGATTCGTCCTGACTCGTCTGTCAGAGTCTGCGTCTGCCCACGATGTATTTTAAATCCTGGTTTACCCGGAGAGGCGATGTGATTTTTGTTGCAAATCGTCTGCCGCGGCGCGGCCTAATCGCGGTATGATCTGCACGTTGTCACGCAAGGGAAAAGGGTTATGTCGTCGAAAATTGAGAATGTGAAGAAAGAGCTGCTGTCGGACAACTGGTATGTGCTGCACAAGTACACGTTCGATCTGAAACGCAAAAACGGCGGTTCGGTGCAACAGGTGCGCGAGGTCTACGATCGTGGCAACGGCGCTACCATTTTGCTGTACAACCGCGCCAAGGGCACGGTGGTGCTGACCAATCAGTTCCGCATGCCGACCTACGTCAACGGCAACGAGAGCGGCATGCTGCTCGAGGCCTGCGCCGGCCTGCTGGACGCCGACTCTCCGGAGCAATGCGCGCGCCGCGAAGCGGTGGAGGAGACCGGTTTTCAGGTCAGCGAGGTGAAGAAAATCTTCGAAGCGTACATGTCGCCGGGCGGCGTGACCGAAATCGTGCACTTCTTTATCGCCGAATACCATGATGATGAGCGGCGCGCGGCCGGCGGCGGCATTGAAGATGAAGATATTGAGGTGATCGAACTGCCGTTTCGCGACGCGGTGGCGATGATCGCCGACGGCCGGATTAAAGACGGCAAGACCATCATGCTGCTGCAGTATTTGCAGATTCATCGGGTGATGGAATAAAAAAAGCCGGTCATAATGACCGGCTTTTTTATCGGCTTGCGCCCGGCCGCTTACTTCAGCAGCGCTCTGGGCGTTCTGTGCAGGGGAATTGCCGTAAATGTCCCGCATTTCTCTGTGGCCAATATGAACGGCAATTGGAGGGGCCGATGGCGCGGCCCCTCCACCCGCGCCTTTGCTTAACACCGTCTGTCCGCTATGCGGATACCCTCGCCGCGTCTGCGTTGTCGGGCGGGTCGGCTGCGACAAACGTCCCTGTTAGTCTCGCCTCAACCGGCCTTCCCTGGCCGGTTGCCCCTGACAACGCCGTCTTGCTCGGCAGCCGGTGATGCGCGCCCAAGGTCAACACCTGAGCTGGCAGCTACCGAGAAATCTGTCGCTTATAAGGTTGTGGTAGAGAAGTTGGAGATGAGCACGGTGTTGGGCGCCCTCGAAGACGCCGAACGCAGGTATAGCGCATTAGGCGAAACCGCCATGGACGGCGGTTTCAGGTGAGACAGGCAGGGACGCCTGTCGCAACCGGCCTCAATGCGCTATGGCGGAGAGAGGACAAATCTGCCTGGAGCAGATTTGAACGCTGCTTGCAGCGGCCCCGAAGGGGCGAGGCCCAGGGATGGGCTGAGTAACGTTGGCAAAGCCAACCGTCTGATAGGGCAAAGGCGCGGGTTGCCAGGGGCCGCGCCTTCGGCCCTGGCTCGGTCGAGGTGTGGGAGCCACATGGGGCATCTCACTTTTGTCGACCGAAAATTTCACGAACGCCTGCATAAAAACGCTAACTGACCAGCATTAGGCGCCAGTGCCCCTTTTTATCGGCTTGCGCCCGGCGGCTTACTTCAGCAGCGCCTGCGCCTTGGCCATCACGTTGTCCACGGTGAAGCCGAACTCGGCGAACAGCTGCTCCGCCGGCGCCGACTCACCGAAGGTGGTCATGCCCACGATAGCCCCGTTCAGGCCTACGTACTTGTACCAGTAGTCTGCGATACCCGCTTCCACCGCCACGCGCGCCGTCACCGCCGCCGGCAGCACCGACTCGCGGTACGCCGCATCCTGCTTGTCGAACGCATCGGTCGACGGCATCGACACCACGCGCACCTTGCGGCCCGCCGCGGTCAGCTTGTCCGCCGCCTCCACCGTGATACCCACTTCGGAGCCGGTGGCAATCAGGATAACGTCCGGCGTGCCCGCGCAGTCTTTCAGCACGTAGCCGCCGCGGTACACGTTCGCCAGCTGCTCTGCGGTGCGCGGCTGCTGGGTCAGGTTCTGGCGCGAGAACACCAGCGTGGTCGGGCCGTCGTTGCGCTCGATGCCGTACTGCCACGCCACCGCCGATTCCACCTGGTCACACGGACGCCAGGTGCTCATGTTCGGGGTCACGCGCAGGCTCGCCAGCTGCTCCACCGGCTGGTGGGTCGGGCCGTCTTCGCCCAGACCGATGGAGTCGTGGGTGTAGACGAACACGTTGCGCAGCTTCATCAGCGCCGCCATGCGCACCGCGTTGCGGGCGTATTCCACGAACATCAGGAAGGTCGCCGAGTACGGCAGGAAGCCGCCGTGCAGCGCGATGCCGTTGGTGATGGCGGTCATGCCGAACTCGCGCACGCCGTAATGAATGTAGTTGCCCGCCGGGTCAACGTTCAGCGCTTTCGAACCGGACCACATGGTCAGGTTGCTCGGCGCCAGGTCGGCGGAGCCGCCCAGGAACTCCGGCAGCACCTTACCGAACGCCTCCAGCGCGTTCTGCGACGCCTTGCGGCTGGCGATGTTGGCCGGGTTGGCCTGCAGTTTTTCCACGAACGCTTTGGCGTCGGCTTTCCAGTCCGCCGGCAGCTCGCCGTTCATGCGGCGCTTGAACTCGGCGGCCAGTTCCGGGAAGGCCCTGGCGTAGGCGGCGAACTTGTCGTTCCAGGCCGCTTCTTTGGCCTGACCGGCTTCCCTGGCGTCCCACTGGGCGTAGATGTCCTGCGGGATTTCAAAGGCGGCGTATTTCCAGCCCAGCGCTTCGCGGGTGGCGGCCACTTCGGCGGCGCCCAGCGCGGCGCCGTGCACGTCATGGGTGCCGGCCTTGTTCGGCGAACCGAAGCCGATAACGGTCTTGCACATCAGCAGCGACGGCTTGTCGGTCACCTTGCGGGCTTCTTCAATCGCGGCCTTGATGGCGTCCGGGTTGTGGCCGTCGACGTTGCGCACCACGTGCCAGCCGTAGGCTTCGAAACGCAGGGCGGTGTCGTCGGTGAACCAGCCGTCGACGTGGCCGTCGATGGAGATGCCGTTGTCATCGTAGAAGGCGGTCAGCTTGCCGAGCTTGAGGGTGCCGGCCAGGGAGCAGACTTCGTGCGAAATGCCTTCCATCATGCAGCCGTCGCCCATGAAGGCGTAGGTGTGGTGGTCGACGATGTCGTGACCAGGGCGGTTGAACTGCGCCGCCAGGGTGCGTTCGGCAATGGCGAAGCCGACGGCGTTGGCGATACCCTGGCCCAGCGGGCCGGTGGTGGTCTCAACGCCCGGGGTGTAACCGTACTCCGGGTGGCCCGGGGTTTTTGAATGGAGCTGACGGAAGTTTTCCAGCTCGCGCATCGGCAGGTCGTAGCCGGTGAGGTGCAGGAGGCTGTAAATCAACATGGAGCCGTGGCCGTTGGAGAGCACGAAACGGTCGCGGTCAGCCCAGTGCGGGTTAGTCGGGTTGTGGTTGAGGTAGTCACGCCACAGGACTTCGGCGATGTCCGCCATGCCCATAGGGGCCCCCGGGTGGCCGGAATTTGCTTTTTGTACGGCGTCCATGCTGAGTGCGCGGATGGCGTTGGCAAGCTCTTTACGAGAAGACATAACGAAACTCCAGTGCGGTTACAGTTGAGCGGCCAACATGTCTTCCAGCTTCTGCTGGTCGACGGCGAACAGGCGGATGCCTTCGGCGAGTTTTTCTACCGCCATGGCGTCCTGATTGTGCAGCCAGCGGAATTCCGCTTCGGCCAGCGGAGCGGGTTGGTGGAAGCCCTCGGTCGACGGGGTCAGCTTGCGCTCGACCGGCTGGTCGCTGTTTTTCAGCTGCTCCAGCAGGTTCGGCGCGATGGTCAGGCGATCGCAGCCGGCCAGCGCCAGGATCTGCTCAACTTTGCGGAAGCTGGCGCCCATGATCACCGTCTGGTAACGATGACGCTTGTAGTATTCATAGATGGTGCGCACCGATTTCACGCCCGGATCCTGATCGGCGTCATAGTCGGCGGCAGGCTGTTTGGCCTGGTACCAGTCATAGATGCGGCCGACGAACGGCGAGATCAGATACACGCCGGCTTCGGCGCAGGCGCGGGCCTGTGCGAAGGAGAACAGCAGCGTCAGGTTGGTGTTGATGCCTTCTTTTTCCAGCTCTTCGGCGGCTTTGATGCCTTCCCAGGTGGAAGCCAGCTTGATCAGGATGCGCGATTTGTCGATGCCCTGTTCCTGATACATGCCGATCAGTTTGCGCGCTTTGGCGACGCACATGCCGCGGTCGAACGACAGGCGGGCGTCCACTTCGGTGGAGATGCGGCCCGGCACGCTTTTGAGGATCTCGACGCCGATGTTGACCGCCAGTTTATCGCTGGCGTTGATCAGCTGGGTTTCCTTGCTGCCGCCCTGGCGGCGGGCATACTCCAGCGCTTCGGTGATCAGCGCTTTGTACTGCGGCAGCGCGGCGGCTTTCAGGATCAGCGAAGGGTTGGTGGTGGCGTCCTGGGGTTCGAACTGGCGGATGGATTCGATATCGCCGCTGTCGGCGACCACCGTGGTCAGCTGCTTGAGTGCGTCTAATTGATTCATTGATAAGCTCCTTGACCAAGCTCAACGTAGGGAAATGAGAACCTTTTTCATCATAGGGGGAACACACTGCATCATCGGGTCGAGAATGAAAATGCGCTTTTTCTGATTGTTGCGATGGATAATAACAATGAATGCCGAGTAAACCCAGGCGGAGCGCGGCTTATGCACGACCGCCATCATGGCTGCAGGCGATTTAACGCCGTCCGACCGCGTTTTCGTAATAGCCGATTCGCTCGACTTTCGGCGCCGAACCTCCCCCTTCAAACTCCGACTCCAGCCAGGCATCGACGATGGTTTTTGCCAGCTCGGCACCGATGACCCGCGCGCCCAGCGTGATGATCTGAGCATCATTGCTTTTGCGCGCCCGTTGGGCGGAGTAGGTATCGTGACATTGCGCCGCGCGAATGCCGGGCACTTTATTGGCCACGATGCTCATACCGATGCCGGTGCCGCACAGCAGGATGCCCCGCCGATGTTTTTCCTCCCGTATCGCCTGTGCGACGCGATAGGCGATATCGGGATAGATCCCCGTTTCTGCGGTGCGATCCGTCGTGTAGTCAATGACGGGAATGTCCCGTTGTTGCAGGTGGGCGACGATCAGATCCTTCAGTTCAATGGCGGCATCGTCGGCGCCGATGGCGATAGGCAGCATAGCGGTCTCCTGATTGGTAACGAAAAGGGCGGCGATCCTCGATGGCGCCACGTTCATTACCGTATCTCTGTTTAATCAAATGTTCAATCTATGTTCTTTTGTTTTTCGTCGTGTTTTCTGTTTGCGCCTGTAAAAGGTGACTTTCGTCACTAAAAAAGAGGTTTTAATCGTTATTCATCCTCATGTAGACGGGTTTTTGAGCGATATCACACTTTGATAAGTTCACTGTGGGCAAATTGAACGCGTGGCGTTAGTGTTCATTTGTTCTTTGTGTGTGTTAATGATCAAAATAAGTTCCCCTACCAGAGGAGAGTGCTATGTGTCAGACCTGCATGACAGAGGCGAAAATGGCGGCCGGTATCCCCGAGATCATGAAGGCGGTTGTGGCGTACGCCCCGAAAGATTACCGCCTGGAACAGGTGCCGGTACCGAAGATTGGCCCGAAAGAGATCCTGGTGAAGATCGAGGCCTGCGGCATCTGCGCCGGCGATGTTAAAGCGTTCGAAGGGGCGCCCAGCTTCTGGGGCGATGAAAAACAACCGGCATACATCAAGGCGCCGATGATCCCCGGCCATGAATTTATCGGCCACGTGGTGGGATACGGCGAAGGCGTCGAGGGCTTCAATCTCGGCGATCGCGTGATATCAGAACAAATCGTTCCCTGCTGGCAATGCCGCTTCTGCAACCGCGGTCAGTATTGGATGTGCGAAAAGCATGACCTGTACGGTTTCCAGAAAAACGTCAATGGCGGCATGGCCGAGTACATGAAGTTCACCAAAGAGGCGATTAACTATCACGTGCCGGCCGACTTGCCGATCGAAAAAGCCATTCTGATCGAACCCTATGCTTGCTCCTTCCATGCGGTGCAACGCGCCAATATCAAACTGGGCGATGTCGTGGTGCTGGCCGGCGCCGGCACCCTGGGGCTGGGCATGATCGGGGCGATCAAAAAGTCCGGGCCCTCGAAGCTGGTGGTGCTGGATCTGTCCGACGAGCGTCTGGCGCTGGCGAAGCGCTTCGGCGCGGATGTGACGCTGAACCCGACCCGTGACGACGTGCCCGCGGCGGTTAAAGCGATGACCGACGGCTACGGCTGCGACATCTACATAGAGGCGACCGGCGCCCAAAAGTCCGTGGAACAGGGCCTGACGTTGATCCGCAAACTCGGCACCTTCGTCGAATTTTCCGTGTTCAAGGATCCGGTGACCGTCGACTGGAGCATCATCAGCGACCGCAAGGAGCTGGACGTGCTCGGTTCGCACCTCGGCCCTTACTGCTACCCGCTGGTGATCGAAGGCATCGCCAATGGCGATCTGCCGACCGAAGGCGTGGTGACGCATACGCTGCCGCTGGAACAGTTCGCCGAGGGCTTCGAGCTGATGAAGCGCGGCATCGGTTCAATCAAAGTGGTGCTTAATCCAAACCTCTGAAACCTGCATCGTTCTTCGGGTGCGGGCGAGCCTGCGCCTCCATAATCACATGTGCTGGGGTGTTCTATGTTGCATGGACTGATTCATCGCATTGGTCTGTCACCGAAACTGCTGCTGGGCTATGCCGGCGTGTTGGTGTTCATGATGGGCGAAGGGCTGGAACAAGGATGGCTGTCGCCTTATTTGATTGGCAAAGGGCTGAGCATTCAGGAATCGGCGCTGCTGTTCAGCGTTTATGGCTTTGCGGCCGCGATCGCCGCCTGGTTTTCCGGTGTGCTGGCGGAAATCTTTACCGCCCGGCGGGTGATGTTGGCCGGCCTGCTGCTGTTCTTGTTCGGTTCGGTGTGCTTTTTGACGTTTGGCCTGCCGAGCAACAACCTGGCGATCATGGTGCCGACCTATGCGCTGCGCGGCTTGGGCTATCCGCTATTTGCCTACGGTTTTCTGGTGTGGGTGGCGTATGAGGCGCCGCCGGAAAGGCTGGGGTCGGCGGTGGGGATTTTCTGGTTCGTCTACAGCGGCGGGCTCAGCGTGCTGGGCGTGCTGTATTCCAGCATCATGCTGCCTTATCTCGGCGAGATCCACACGCTGTGGAGCGCGCTGATTTTCGTCGTGCTGGGCGCGGTGATTGCGCTGATGCTCAATCGCGACGACGGCGCGGCACAGAGCGGCAACCGGGAAAAAGCGTCGCTGGGTTACGTCTTAAAAGGCATCACCATCGCGTTTGAAAACCCGAAGATCGGCCTGGGCGGCATCGTACGCACCATTAATACCTCTGCGGCTTACGGCTTCGTCGTATTCATGCCCATGTACATGATGGATATGGGATTCACCCGCACGCATTGGCTGCAGATGTACGCCGCGCTGTGGACGGTCAACATCATTTTCAACCTGATTTTCGGCGTGATCAGCGACGGTCTCGGCTGGCGCAATGTGGTGATGTGGTTCGGCTGCGTCGGCTGCGCCTTGACCACGCTGATGTTCTACTACGTGCCGCAATTCTTTGGCGCCAACTACCTGCTGACCGTTTGTGCCGCCGGTTTGTTCGGCGCCTGCCTGGCGGCGTTCGTGCCGCTGTCGGCCATCATGCCGTCGCTGGCGCCGGACAATAAGGGCGCGGCGATGTCGATTCTCAATCTGGGCGCTGGCCTGAGCACCTTTGTCGGCCCGGCGGTGGTGGGGCTGTTTATCGGCAGTCTCGGCACCGTTGGCGTGATCTGGATCTTTACCGGCTTGTACCTGTTCAGCGGCGTGCTGATGAAATTTGTCACGCTGCCGAAGGAAAGCGCGACGGCGTCGGAAGAACGCGGCGCGAGTTTGGCGAAAATATCCTGACCGAGGGTGAAGTTCACAGTTTTAAGGGGAAATATATGATTAATCATCAAACTACGGCGCTGCGCGAGCTCTCGCTGCAGGGCAAGGTGGCGCTGATTACCGGCGGCGCTGCGGGGATCGGCCTCGCTATCGCCGAACGCTATCTGCAAAACGGCGCGTGCGTGGCGCTGCTCGATCGGGCGCCACAGGTTGCGGAAGTGGCGCGACAGCTGGACGCCGAGGCGGCGTTGGGCGTCGTGGCCGACGTCACCGATGCCGCGTCGGTGGAGCGGGCGGTGGCGCAGAGTGAGGCGCATTTCGGGCGGCTGGACGTGCTGGTCAACAGCGCCGGCATTGTCGCGCTGCATCCTGCTGAGGAACTGCCGGAAACGGCGTGGGATGCAACCCTGGCGGTCAATCTGAAAGGCGTGTTTCTTACCTGCCAGGCGGTAGGGCGCCGTTTCATTAGTCAGCGCGGCGGCAGCATCATCAATCTCGCCTCGCAGGCGGGGGTGGTGGCTTTGCCTAGTCACCTGGCCTATTGCGCCAGCAAAGCGGGCGTGATCGGGTTGACTCAGGTGCTGGCGCTGGAGTGGGGGCCGCACAACGTGCGGGTCAACGCCATTTCACCCACCGTCGTTTTGACGGAGCTGGGCCGTAAGGCCTGGTCTGGCGAGGTGGCTGAGCAGATGAAGCAGAAAATCCCGCTGCGGCGCTTCGCCGAGCCGCAAGATATCGCCGCCAGCGCCCTGTTTTTGGCCGGCGACGCGGCGGCGATGATCACCGGCGCCAACCTGGTGGTCGACGGCGGTTACACCATTCAATAATTTCTTATTCAGGCGACAGAGAGGCCGCGATGAACAGAATCATTAACGATCCCGATCACGTAGTGGAAGACGCCATTCAGGGCTATAGGCTGGCCCACCCGGACTATTACGCCGCCACCGACAATGCGCGGGTGTTGAAATATCCGCCGGCGCCGATCGCCGGCAAAGTCGGCATCGTCACCGGCGGCGGTTCCGGCCATGAGCCGGCGTTCCTGGGCTATGTCGGCAAAAACATGCTGGATGCCGTCGCGATTGGCGAGATTTTTTCATCGCCTACGGCGGGGGCTTTTCTCGACGCTTTCAAGGCGGCGGACAGCGGTGCAGGCGTCGCTTGCCTGTACGGCAACTACGCCGGCGACAACATGAACGTCAAGATGGCGATCAAGAAGGCCACGGCGGCCGGCATACGGGTGAAAACCGTGGTGGCCAACGATGACGTCGCCTCGGCGCCGGCCAGTGAGATCGATAAACGGCGCGGCGTGGCCGGCGAAATTCTGATGTGGAAGGTCGGCGCGGCGGCGGCGGCCAAGGGATACGATCTGGACGGCGTGATCGGCGCGGCGCAAAAAGCCATCGACCGGTGTCGTTCGATCGGCGTCGGCCTCAGTTCCTGCACCATTCCCGCGGTCGGCAAACCCAATTTTCATATCGAAGACGGCAAGATGGAGATCGGCATTGGCCATCACGGCGAACCGGGCATTGAGGTGTCGCCGATCCAGTCGGCGTCGGCGATGGCCGGCACCATGCTCGATTTCGTGCTCAACGACATGCCGCTGGAACAGGGGCAGGAGGTGGCGTTGCTGATCTCCGGGCTTGGCGCCACGCCGGTGATGGAGCTGTATATCTATTATGCCGAAATAGAGCGCCGATTGACGGCGAAAGGCGTGCGGGTGCATCGGCGCTACGTCGGCAATTACTTCACGTCGCTGGAAATGATGGGCGTGACGCTGACGCTGATGACGCTGGATGACGAACTGAAAACGCTGCTGGACATGCCGGCGCAATCTTTAGGCTTAACCCAGGTGGAGTGAATCATGACGGAACAAATTTCAACCCGGTACGGCAGTGAGATCGTTACGGGGCTGATAGACACCATTGTCAGCAACCGCGAATACCTGAGCGAAATAGACGGCGCCATCGGCGACGGTGACCACGGCATTAACATGTCGAAGGGATTCGCGATGTGCGGCGATGCCATTCGCGGCCGCACGCTCACGCTGGCGCAGGCGTTCGATGCGGTTTCCGATGCGCTGATGGAGGGCATCGGCGGTTCGATGGGGCCGTTGTACGGCAGCCTGTTCATGGGCATGGCGGAGAGCGTGCGCGAGCGCAGCGTGCTGGATAAGCAGGCATTTTTGGCGATGTTGCACGGCGGATTGCGCGAACTGCAGGACATCAGCAGCGCGGGCGTGGGGGACAAGTGTCTGATGGATACGCTGATACCGGCGGTAGCGGCGTTTGAGCAGGCGGCGGGGCGCGGTGACGACTTCGCCGCTGCGCTGGAACAGATGAGGAGCGCCGCGGCGCGCGGGCGCGATTCCACGCGCGAGCTGGTGGCGAAAATCGGCCGCGCCAGCCGTCTGGGCGAGCGTTCGCGCGGCGTATTGGATGCCGGCGCGGTATCTTGCTGTCTGCTCTTGACCCGATTGGCGGACGAGGTGGAGCAACGACTGAATACCGTTGCCGCCTGATCGCGTTATACTAGCGGGCATTCAGCATTGTCGGAGGGGCGTGTATCGTCCCTCCGCCATGATTAACCGGCCTGCCGTGGGGAAACGTCTAACGGATGGAAAAACAAACTGTGTCCCAGGATAACGAACTGCTGACCGAAATCGCCGTTGCTTATTATCAGGATGAGATCACGCAGGAAGAGATCGCCAAAAAATTCGGCATTTCACGGATCAAAGTCGGTCGTTTGCTCAAGCGCGCCAAGGAAGAAGGCATCGTCGAGATCAACGTGCGTTATCACCCGGTATTCAGCACCCGGCTGGAACAGCAGATGATGGAACGTTTTCCCATCAGCCGCGCGCTGATCGCGCTCGACCATCAGGACGAAGAGGAACAGCGTCGGCAAGTGGCGGCGCTGGTGTCCAACTATCTGGCGATGTCGCTGAAAGACGATATGGTGTTGGCGGTTGGCCAGGGACGCAACGTGGCGGCGATTGCCGATCACGTCGGCAACGTGACGGAGCGCAACTGCAAGTTCATCTGCGGCATCGGCGGTACTCACCGTCCGGGCGATGCGATCAATGCCGACCATATCAGCCGGCGCTTGGCGAAGAAGTTCGGCGGCAGCAGCGAGACGCTTTACGCGCCGGCCTACGTCGAAAATCGCGCGCTGAAAGACGCCTTCATGCAGAACGGCACGATTAAGGAAACCCTGGATCGCGCGCGTAAGGCCGATGTGGCGTTAGTCGGCATTGGCGACATGAATGAAAACAGCTATATGGTGAAATTGGGATGGTTCACGCCGCACGAGATTATCGACGCCAGCCTTAATCAGGGCGTGATCGGCGACATCGCCGGCTATGACTTTTTCAATGCCCAGGGGCAGCATGTCGACACGGTAATGAATGACAGAGTGATCGGGCTAAGCATCGATGAGCTGCGCAAAATCCCTTGCGTGATCGCCATTGCTTCCGAGAATACCAAGGCGTTGGCGATTTTGGGCGCTTTGCGTACCGGTGCCATCGACATTATCGCCACCAGCGCGCTCAATGTGCGCACTATCCTCAACATGTCGCAATAGCGGCACCTGCAAAAATAAAGGGTTCAGCGCCAGGCTGAACCCTCAACGATCTCCTCATTTGACCGATTATTTGCTCAGGTTGACGTCGATCGCCTGATAGAAGGCGTTGGCGGTGTCGGCTATGTCCCACACGGCAAGGATCACGTGCGAACCGCTGCGATCTGCCGGTATGTTGCACTGGTGGGTGACCTGCGCGGCAGGGATGGCACCGCCGTCGTTGAACTGGCAGAACGGCGTCAGGTCAAAGGAAGCGCGGGTCAGCGGCTGCGAAGCGTCCCAGTTCGGCTTGGTGATGAAATAGCGCCAACTGGTGGTGCTGTGACGCGCGGTCAGCTTCCAGGTAAAGGAGTTCGGGCCGGTTTTCAGGTTGAGCTTGTTCCAGCGCGTCGGCGTTTGCTGATCCAGTTCGAAGAAGGTGGACTTGTCGGCGCTGGCGATGTGGCCGTCAGCCGGACCGGCCTGCGGGAAGCCTTTCAGGCCTTCGACGCTCTGCGGTTCGTACTGCACGCTGCCGCACTGCGTGTTGAGCTGCAGTTTGCACTGGTAGGCGCGGCTGGCCGGCGACTCGACATAACCGTGAGCATTCGCCTGTTGCGAAACGCCGAACATGGCCGCGCTCAGCAGGCCCAGAGAGAGCAGGGTACGGGAAGTTTTGTTCATAAGTCACTCCTGACTGAAATAATGTTGTAAGTTGAGCGTATTTCACCGACAAAATGAGAGAGTAATAACGCAATTGGAAATAACCCTTCTTGTCGGCTTGTTTTATTTTTATCATTCTGGTCATGCGATAGAGCGGAATGTTTTAACGGCTATTAACGAAAATTATTATGATGACGATCTTTGATCGTTAGGCTGAATTTATTTAACTGTCGCTGTGTAAAAGTAGGGCGCTATGATGAATTTTATATCAGGTCGTGATGAATAGTATTTAAGATAGCGCTCTCATTTATGAAGTATATTGCTTGTTGCTATGAGTACCCTTGTTCGATTTGATCGATTTTTGTGCGCCACCACCTTGGGAATTTAGTGTCATTTTTCTTATTTTATTTTAAAGAGGAATTTGTATGACTAGATTATCCCTGGACGCGATTAAAATAATCAGCACCATCAAGAGCACCGGATCTTTCTCTATGGCGGCGGAGGCACTGCATAAAACGCCTTCGGCGATTTCTTATCGGGTTTCCAATATTGAAAGCAAACTCTGCGTGAAACTTTTTCATCGCAATGGCCCCATGATTACCCTGACGGATGAAGGGGAGTTTCTCCTGCAGGAGGGCAGCTGGATATTAAATGCGGTGCAGGATCTGGAAAGCCGGGTGCGCAACATCCCCAAGCTGGACAATAATATCCGCTTGGCGGTAGACACCTTCTTCCCGTTGGAAACCCTGACGCAGGATATCCGCGACTATATTCAGCATTGCCCGAACGCCAGTATCTCGGTGCAGCGGGAAGCGTTGAACGGTACCTGGGATGCGCTGAAGAACAACCGGGCGGATCTGATCATCGCCATCGGCCAAATTCCCGACAGCGTACAGGCCAAAACCCTGATGCTCGGCAAGCTCAACTTTGTGCTATGCGTGTCGCCTTCGCACCCGTTCGCGGCGCAGAGAAAACCGGTGTGCAAGAAACAGCGGTTGAACGACATCGTGGTGGTGATTGCCGACAGCAGCCACGAGCTGCCCAAGCGCAATCACGGCACGCTGCCCTTGCAGCGTCAGTTGGTGGTATGCGATGTGGAAAGCAACCTGGCGCTGCTCAAACGCGGCATCGGCCACGCTTTTCTGCCGCCTGCTTTGATCGAAAAGGAATTGGCCAGCGGCGAACTGGTGACGGTGCCGGTGGAAATGCAAAAGGGCGACGAAATGATTTGGCTGGCGTGGCACCCGGCCAGCAAGGGCGCCGGGTTTAACTGGTGGCATGAGCGGCTGACGCGCAAAAGCGATGTCTACAGCCTGATGGGCCGCGAAGTGGTACGGGATGGCGGCTATCCGTGGTGCCACAACTGATGGAATAGACACGAAGGGACGCGAAAATCAAACGGTTAACTCAATGAAAACCCCGCAGCATTCGGCTACGGGGTTTTTTTACGGCTTACGCCACGCGGCCCACCTTCAGCCAGGCGCTGTCTGAGCCCGGCGCCGAGGTGATATAACCCCACTTGGTCTGCCAGACGTAACCCTGATAGGACACCAGTGCACCCTGCGCGTAAGTGGTGCCCGGCACGTATGCCGGCGCGGTCATGATCGGCAGGTTGCCGGGGCCGACGCCGGTGTAGCGCAGCCCGGTGCCCATATCCAGCTGGCTGTCGTCGTAGTCCGCGGCGTTGAAATAGCGATCCAGTGCGGCCAGCAGATCGCCGTTGCGGTTGTCTTGCCCCAGATGCCAGAACATCACGCCGCCCAACTGCTGCTGCTTGATGTATTTCGCTTTGTATTTGAAGCTCTCGGCATCGTCATAGGTGACGAACAGCCCTTTCTGCGCATGATACAGGTAAGGGGTTTTGGTCTTGTCGTTCCACAGCCGCTGATAGCCGTAGTTGCCCAGCAGCATCTGCTCCAGCTGGCGATAGGAAGCGATACGCGGATCCTTGTCGCGTACGCACTCTTCGCAACCCACCAGCCAGTAATCGGTATTCGGATACGGATCTTCACCCGGCGTGCTGTGGCTGCTGTACTGGCCGCCGTTGCTGCCGCTGACGCCCTTGAAGGCGCGGCCGTAGAAGGGGACGCCCATCACGATTTTGGCGCTCGGCACGCCTTCCATCATCAGGTGTTGCTGCACCGCAGCGTCGACCGTCAGGCTGAACGGGCTGGGGAAGGCGCGGGTCAGCTCTTCCCAGCTCCAGCCCAGATTGGCTTCGCGCAGCGCGTTGTAGAAGGTCGGCCCGGCCGCGTCGCCGAACAGCGCCGCCTGGTGGTTGGTTACCTTCTCCCAAGGGCCGGCCAGATCGTAGGTCATCAGGTTAATGTAATCGAGCGGCGCGACGATCTGCGCCAGCTTGCTGTAATAGCGTGACAGGAAGAAAGCGCCGCCGGCGCCGGCGATGGTCAATTGATACGGCAGCGCCTGGCGGCCGTCGGTGACGGTTTGCTGGTTCAGCAGGGTGCGGATCTCCTGCAGCGCGGCGATGAAACCGTCTACTTCCGCCGCCTGCGGATACTCCCAGTCGATGTCCACGCCGTCGAAGCCGTAATCCTTCATGATGCGCACGCAGGATTGGGCAAACTTGGTGCGCGACGCCGGGGTCTTCACCGCGTTGACGTAGTTGGTGTGTGACACACCCAAATCGTTGGAATAGTACCAGCCGCCGATGGAGAACATGATGCGCAGGCTGGGGTTGTGCGCTTTGAGCGCGGTCAGACGATTGACCACATCGCGCGCCTTGGCGTCGTTGGTGGCCGGATCCCAGGCGCATTCCAGATTGCTGTTGATATCCAGGAACGAGAAGTTGATGTGCGTCAGCTGTTTGGCTTTGGCCGGCGTGATGTTGGAAACCGGGAACGGCACGACAGACGTATCGGTCTCGGTGTAATTATTGATTTGGTTGGTCGGAATAAAATAATACCCAATAACCGCTTTACGTGTGGACATGGCATTTCTCCAGAGTGGATGTTTTTATGATGGGGAAATATTTCCCGTTGCCATTAATGTTTATTTTTAGTGAAAACAAAAGTCGAAATAAATCACAATGACAATGAATTTTTATTCACTGCTGCACAAATTGGCGCTGATGAGTTGTGCCAGCGCTCAGCATGAATGAATTCGACCATAGGGGCTGTATTTATTCATTTGCTTTGTAATAGCATCCTTAATTAGATTCTGAATATCCGATGTCCCACCGGCCGTGATTGGCATTTAATTAAAAATAAAAAAGGAGATGAGCTATGTCCAGCATAGAGCCTGACGCTGTTGGCTTAATAGTCCAGCGAGTATGTGAATACCTTCAGCCGGTATTGAACGCCATTCTGGCCGGCGTGATGGCGCTATTGCACGGTGCCTATCGCAACGTGGGTATTCGGCGCCGTTTATTGAATGCGGCGATGTGCGCGTTATTGGCCTGGACGGTGCGCGATGCGCTGGCGTTGATGGGCCTGGAATTAAAGTGGGCGAATTTGGCCAGCGTACTGATTGGTTTTATGGGGGCGGATTACATCAACGCCTTAATTAAAAAATTCATCGGCAAAAAGACGGGGTTTAAAAATGTTAAATGACATCGAAGAGATTCGCTTTACTGCCCGCAGCGAAGAAAACCTGCGCGGCGTGCACCCGGATCTGGTGCGCGTTATTCGTCTGGCGCTGCGTTATTCCCTGGTGCCGTTTTCCGTCAGCGAGGGGCTGCGCAGTATGGCGCGCCAGCGGGAAATGGTGCGCGCCGGCAGCAGCCAAACGCTGCGCAGCCGCCACCTGACCGGCCACGCGGTGGACGTGGTGGCGATGCCGGCGGGCGTGGTCTCCTGGGAGTGGGATTACTACGCGCAGATTGCGGTGGCGGTGCGGCGCGCGGCGCGTGAATGCGGCATCAACGTCGAATGGGGCGGCGAATGGAAAACCCTCAAGGATGGCCCGCACTTCCAACTGCCGTTCCGGGACTACCCGGCATGAGCGGTTGGCTGCAAAAACTGATGCAGGGCGGCTTGCTGCTGTTGTTGCTGGCGGCAATCTGCCTGGGTGGCTACAGCTCGCTGCTGTCGCACCAGTTGGCGTCTGCACGGCAACAGGCGGCAGAGTTACAGAAAAGTCTGGCGCAGCAGGCCGGACTAATCGCCACCCTGCAGACTCAGGATGCGCAAAATCGTGCGCTGATGGCGGCGCAGCAGCGGCAGGAACAGCAGCTACGCCAACAACACGAGGCTTATCAGAGGAAATACCGTGAAGCGATTAAAAACGATCCCTGCGCCGCTCAGCCTCTGCCTGGCGCTGTGTTTGAGCTCCTGCGCCCGGCCGCCGGCGCCGCAGGCCGTGCCGCTGTTGCCCCCTGAATCGGTATTCGCTCCCTGTGAGCAGCCGCAGTTGCAGGGGAAGACCTGGGGCGATGCGGTAAGCTATGCCCTGGCGTTACAAACCTCGTTACACATTTGCGCCGGCCAGGTGGATACGCTCAACGCCTGGCGCGCCATGCTGCCGCCGCGCTGACGGCGGCGTTTCTTTGCTCGTCCCGCAGACCTTCTTTTTTTTACTTTTAAAACGGAATTTCGACCAAGGTTATGGCGCGCTTCAAAGTTTGTGATGTTTCTCTCACTATACTTCAAGGCTGTGCCCTGTCATTGTACTTGGGCGCCATGGCCCACGGCAGGGCGCAGCCTCAAAGCCTTACCTCAACATAAAAGCAAAAAACAAAGGAATCCATAATGGACGAACAGCTCAAACAGAGTGCCCTTGATTTCCATCAGTTTCCTGTCCCAGGGAAGATCCAGGTTTCCCCTACCAAACCGTTGGCGACCCAGCGCGATCTGGCGCTGGCCTATTCGCCGGGCGTCGCCGCGCCTTGCCTCGAGATCGCCGAAGATCCGCTGGCGGCCTACAAATACACCGCGCGCGGCAACCTGGTGGCGGTGATTTCCAACGGCACGGCGGTTCTGGGTCTGGGCAATATCGGCGCGTTGGCCGGTAAGCCGGTGATGGAAGGCAAGGGCGTTTTGTTCAAGAAGTTTTCCGGTATCGACGTATTTGATATCGAAGTGGATGAGCATAACCCTGACAAATTAATCGACATTATTGCCGCGCTGGAACCGACCTTCGGCGGTATCAACCTGGAAGACATCAAGGCGCCGGAGTGTTTCTACATCGAACAGAAACTGCGTGAGCGCATGAAGATCCCGGTGTTCCACGACGACCAGCACGGCACGGCGATCATCACCACTGCGGCGGTGCTCAACGGCCTGCGTGTGGTGAAGAAGAACATCTCCGACGTACGGCTGGTGGTGTCCGGCGCCGGTGCGGCCTCTATCGCCTGTCTGAACCTGCTGGTGGCGCTGGGGCTGCGTCAACAGAACATCACCGTCTGCGATTCCAAAGGCGTCATCTATAAAGGCCGCGACGCTAACATGGAGCAGACCAAAGCCGCCTACGCCATCGAGGATAACGGTCAGCGCACGCTGGGCGACGCCATCCCGAACGCCGACATCTTCCTCGGCTGCTCCGGCCCGGGCGTCCTGACGCAGGATATGGTGAAAACCATGGCGCGCGATCCGCTGATCATGGCGCTGGCCAACCCGGAACCGGAAATTCTGCCGCCGCTGGCCAAAGCGGTGCGCCCGGACGCCATCATATGTACCGGCCGTTCCGACTACCCGAACCAGGTGAACAACGTCCTGTGCTTCCCGTTCATTTTCCGCGGCGCGCTGGACGTGGGCGCCACCACTATCAACGAAGAGATGAAACTGGCCTGCGTGCATGCCATCGCCGATCTGGCGCTGGCAGAGCAGAGCGACGTGGTGGCTTCCGCCTATGATGACCAGGATCTCTCCTTCGGCCCGGAATACATCATTCCGAAACCGTTCGATCCGCGCCTGATCGTCAAGATCGCGCCGGCGGTGGCCAAGGCGGCGATGGATTCCGGCGTGGCGACGCGCCCGATCGAAGACTTCGACGCCTACGTCGAGAAGCTGGCGGAGTTCGTCTACAAAACCAACCTGTTCATGAAGCCGATCTTCTCGCAGGCGCGCAAAGAGGTGAAGCGGGTGGTGCTGGCGGAAGGCGAGGAAGAGCGCGTGCTGCACGCCACGCAGGAGCTGGTGTCGCAGGGGCTGGCCTTCCCGATCCTGGTCGGCCGCCCGAGCGTGATCGAGATGCGCCTGAAAAAGCTGGGTCTGCAGCTGACGCCGGGTAAAGATTTCGAAGTGGTGAACAACGAGTCGGACCCGCGCTTCAACGAATACTGGGGCGAGTACTACCAGATCATGAAACGCCGCGGCGTTTCGCAGGAACAGGCGCGCCGCGCGGTGATCGGCAACCCGACGCTTATCGCCGCCATCATGCTGCACCGCGGCGAAGCGGATGCGATGATCTGCGGCACCATCGGCAGCTACCACGAGCATTACGACGTGGTGAAGAACGTGTTCGGTTTCCGTGAAGGCGCGCACGTCGCCGGCGCGATGAACGCGCTGCTGCTGCCGAGCGGCAACACTTTCATCGCCGACACCTACGTCAACGACGATCCGACGCCGGAACAGCTGGCGGAGATCACCCTGATGGCGGCGGAAACCGTGCGCCGCTTCGGTATCGAACCTAAGGTGGCGCTGCTGTCTCACTCCAGCTTCGGTTCGTCTGATTGCCCGGCGGCGCGCAAGATGCGTAAAACGTTGGAGCTGGTGAATGAGCTGGCGCCGGAGCTGGAGATCGACGGCGAAATGCACGGCGACGCCGCGCTGGTGGAAAGCATCCGTCACGATTTGATGCCGGACAGCCCGCTGAAAGGCTCAGCCAACCTGCTGATCATGCCGAACATGGAAGCGGCACGCATCAGCTACAACCTGCTGCGCGTCTCCTGCTCGGAAGGGGTGACCGTCGGGCCGGTGCTGATGGGGGTCGCCAAGCCGGTGCACATCCTGACGCCGATCGCCTCGGTTCGCCGCATCGTCAACATGGTGGCGCTGGCGGTAGTGGAAGCCCAGACCGAACCACTGTAAGCCCGGGTTGAGTGACTGGCCCCCTGCGCCGTTGGCGCCGGGGGCTTTTTTATTTCCAGTGGACGTGGTACAAATAATCGTCAAATATGTACATGTACAGGTAAAGAAAATGACTACGATTAGCTACACGGCGGCGAGAAACAATTTGGCCGAGGTGCTTTTGGAAGCGCAAAAACAGCCGGTGGAAGTGACGCGCCGCGGACACGATGAGGTTTACATCATCAGTAAGGCCGACTATGAGGTTTTGGTCAAAGCCAAAGTGAAAGCGCGCATTCAGGCTAAACACGCGGATACGATTAAGGCGCTGGCGAATAGATGATCTTTTTGACCGCAGAGGATATTGCGGAGTTCAATGCTGAAATTGTGCCTCACGGCCGCCAGGAAGGCAGCAAAGTTGAGGCTGTAGCCAACCGCGTGCTCAATGCTTACCACTACGAGAACGTCACAGACGTTTACCGCTTGGCCGCGCTCTATCTCATCGCCATCAGCCACGGTCACATTTTTCTTGATGGCAACAAACGTACGGCCTTCCAAAGCATGGCGCTATTTCTCGGTATTAATGGCATTGCACTGCGGGAAGACGCAGAACTGGTCGAAATTACGGTTGAAGCAGCTCAAGGCCGCCTCAACGTTGAACAAGCCGCTGAACACTTACGCCGGCTAACCGAATAACCCCCCTGCTCATTTCTTACAGCGCGCGGCGATGGCGCGAATATCCTGCGGCGTAGTGCGACAACAGCCGCCGATCAATTGTGCGCCGAGCGCGCGCCACTCTGTCGCCTGATCGACCAGGCTGCCGTGCTCGCCGCCGCACGCGTGCCAGGTTTTGCTGATCGCATCGTAGTGCTCGCCGGAGTTCGGATAAACCAGCAGCGGTTTGTCGGCCAGCGCGCCCAGTTGGCGCAGCGCTGGGGCGACCTTGTCCAGCGCGATGCAGTTGATGCCGATCGCCAGCACCTGCGGATTGCCGCGCAGCGCGGACAGGACTTCCGTCAGCGGCGTGCCGTCGCTGAGATGTTGGCTGTCGCGCAGGGTGAAGGCGAACCAGGCGCCGAGCGTCGGGAACTCCTGCAGCAGCGTCAGCAGCGCCTGCAGTTCGGTGAACGACGGCAGCGTTTCGCAGGCCAGCAGATCGACGCCGGCGGCGGCCAGGGCTGCGAGGCGCGGGCGGTGGAAGGCAATCATGTCATCCTGTGCCAGCCGGTAGTCGCCGCGGTATTCCGAACCGTCGGCCAGATAGGCGCCGTACGGACCCACCGAACCGGCGATCAACAGCGGCGCCGCCTGCGGGTGTGCGGCCAGATAATCGTGGCGCGCGCGTTGCGCCAGCTGCACGCTTTTGGCGATCAACGCCAGCGATTGATCCTGATCCAGGCCGCGGCGCAAGAAGCCCTGCGGCGTGGCCTGATAACTGGCGGTGATGGCGCACTGGGCGCCGGCGTTGAAATAATCGAGGTGTATCTGATAGATAAGCTCGGGATTTTCAATCAGCACCTTGGCCGACCACAGCGGATCGGTCAGATCGCAGCCACGCGCTTCCAGCTCGGTGGCCAGCGCGCCGTCCAGGATCAGCGTGGGGTGTTCGGCCAGCAGGCGGGCGACAGGGTTGTTAACCGACATGTTGTTCTCCCAAAGCGTTTTTTTGCCCGGCGCGCCGGGTCAGGAAATAGGTGAGGTAGCACAGGGCGACGAACGGCAGCCCGCAGTAGAGCGCGATGCGCTGCTCCGGATCGAACGCCAGCCCGATGCAGGCCAGCAGGCACAGCGCAAAGCCGAGGATCGGCGTCAGCGGGTAGCCAGGCGCGCGGTATTTCAAGCCGCTTATCGGCTGGCCGCTGCGCAGGTAGGCGCGGCGGAAAGCAAAGTGGGCCGCGCAGATGCTCAGCCACACCGCCACCACCGCAAAACCGGAGATCGCCGACAGGGCGACAAACACCGTGTCCGGCGCGATCACGCTGGTCAGCAGCGCCAGCACGCCGCCGAGCATGCTGAAGGTCAGGGCGTTGATCGGAATGCCGCGCGCATTGACGCGCGCAAAGTAGGCCGGCAGGGTGCGCTGGTGGGCCAGCGACCACAGCATGCGTCCCGAGGCGTACAGGCCGGAGTTGGCCGCCGACAGGATGGCGGTCAGGATCACGAAGTTGAAGATATCGGCCGCGTAAGGCACGCCGATGCGTTCAAACACCAACACGAACGGGCTTTTGACGATCCCCGCCTGATCCATCGGGATCAACGCCGCCAGCACGAAGACCGTGCCGATAAAGAACAGCATCAGGCGGATCACCGTGGTGCGGATCGCCAGCGGTACGACTTTTTCCGGGTTCTCGGTTTCACCGGCGGCAATGCCGATCAGCTCCGTGCCGGAGAAAGCGAAGTTCACCGCCACCATGGTCATCAGGATCGGCAGCGTGCCGTGCGGCAGCCAGCCGGAAGCGATCAGGTTATGCAGGAACGGCGCCGGCGTGCCGTCTTTCATCGGCAGAAGACCGAACATGGCGGCACCGCCCAGTATGATGAACGCCAGAATGGTCACCACTTTGATCAGCGAAAACCAGAATTCGCTTTCGGCGAAAAAGCGGGTGGTCACCACGTTAAGCAGGAAAATGGCCGCGCAGAAGATCAGGCACCACAGCCACACCGGCGACTGCGGGAACCAGTACTGCATGCAGAATCCGGCGGCGGTCAGGCTGGAGCCGAGCGCCACCGTCCAGGTGAGCCAATACAGCCAGGCGACGGCATAGCCGGTGGCCGGCCCCAGATAGCGCGAAGCATAGACGTGAAAGGCGCCGGTTTCCGGCATCGCCACCGACAGTTCGCCCAGGCACAGCATCACCAGATACACCACCAATGCGCCGATCAGGTAGGCCAGCAGCGTGCCGAGCGCGCCGGTGGTGGAGATGATGTAGCCGGTGTTGAAAAACAGCCCAGTGCCGATCACGCCGCCCAGCGACAGCATCACCAGGTGCCGGGCCTTCATGCTGCGTTTGAACTGTCCTGCGGCGGGTGCCGATGGTTGCATAATAATCTATCCGTATAGACGTCTAAATATCTGAATGGCTATTGGTTATACCCGCAATGCTTTTTCAACGCAATGCGCAGCCGGCGATCGCCGCGTAAAAAAATCGTTAAGCCAAATATATATGCAAATGATAATTATTATCTATAATGTCGCCATTTTCGATAATGGGGCAACATGATGAGATATCTGATTTTATTGGCGGCGTTGGCGCTTGGCGCCTGCAGCCAAACGCCGGTTAAGACACCGGCCAGCGACGTCGTGAGTCTGGGTAGCATCACCGATCTGCACAGCGGCGCGACCCTGACGCCGGAGCAGCTGTTGACGCGATTGGCGCAGCAGCCGCGGGTGATCCTGGGGGAGAAGCATGACAATCCTTACCACCATCAGATTGAGCAATGGCTGGTGCAGCAGCTGCCGCAACGGCGGCCGCAGGGCAGCGTGCTGATGGAGATGATCAACCCGAACCAGCAGGCGCAGGTCGACAAGGTCAAACAGTGGCTGCAGAGCGATCCCACGGTGCGTGACGGCCGCGTAGCGGAACTGATCGCCTGGCAGCCGGGCTGGAAGTGGGAGCTGTATGGCGGGGTGACGATGGCGGCGATGCGTGCACCTTACCCGCTGTGGTCGGCCAACCTGGATCGCAGCGAGATTACGGCGTTCTATCAGCAGCCGCAGTTCCCGGCGGGGCAGCTATCGGCGCAGCCGGCGGTGCGCAAGGCGCTGGAAGAGACCATCCGCACTTCGCACGGCGGCAAGATTGAGGCCGACCAACTGCACGCGATGCTGGCGATCCAGCAGCAGCGCGATCGGCGCATGGCGGAACGTCTGCTGGCGGCACCGACGCCCGCGTTGTTGATCGCCGGTGGCTATCACGCCGCCAAATCGGTGGGCGTGCCGCTGCACGTGCGGGATCTGCAACCGGCGGCGGTGCCGACGGTGCTGATGCTGGCGGAACCGGGCGTACAGGTCGATGCGAATACCGCAGACTACCTGTGGATCACACCATCAGTGAAATGAATACGTTAAGAGAGTGAAAAGGGGTGTTAATTATAGTTGCAAATGATTATCATTAGTAAATGTGATCTGCAATCATTCGCAATTAAGTAAGCTAATGCCCCTATGTTAAGTCAGTCTTACTCCCTCCCGGCCTTTGAACTGCCGCAGCCGCGCTGGGCGCGCGGCCTGCTGCTCGCCCTGGCGGCGCACGCGGCGTTGGTGCTGCTGTTTTACTGGCCGCAGACGGCGCTGGAGCCGGTGGTGTTGCCGCCGCCGGCGGTGATGATGAGCTGGGCGGCGCAGATTGAAGCGCCGGAAAGCAAGCCGCTGCCGCTGGGCGTGCAGCAGGCGGAATCCGCCGCGGCGCAGCCCGCGGAGCAGCAGCAACAGCCGGATCTGCCCAAGCTGGCGCGCGCCGATAAAGCAAAAATCGTGACGGCGCAGAAGAAGCGCGCCGAACACCGTCCCCCGCAAAAAGCGCAGCCGAAGCCGCAGGAACAGGCCAAAGAGACGCGCAATGCCGCCGCGTCCAGCGCCGCCGCGCCGCAGGCGCAGACGATCTCCCACCAGACCGCCGCCCCGATCAACAGCGACGCCAACAGCAATGCGCAGGCCAAACTGTCGTGGGAGAGCCTGGTGAAAGGCAAACTGAACCGCATCAAGGATTACCCTTTGGATGCCCGCAGCCGGCGGCGCAGCGGCATGCCGCAGGTCAGTTTCAGCGTTGACGCGCAGGGACGGGTCTCGAACGTCATGCTGCAGGTGCGTTCCGGCACCGCGTCGCTAGATCGGGAAGCGGTGGCGGTGGTGTCGCGCGCCCAGCCGTTGCCGCCGCCGCCGCCGGAGATGCTGCAACAGGGGGCCGTCAAGGTGACGATGCCGATCGATTTCAATCTGGCGGAGCTGAATGCCCGCCGTTAATGCCCGCAGGCGCCGCATCGCCGTCGTGCGCCTCTTCAAACTTCGTGAGGGATTATGAATCCGCTGTTATCTACCTCGCGCCGTCGCATCGCGGCCGCGCTCTGGCTTTCTTTAGGCGTCGCCGGCGCCGCGCTGGCGCAACCGCAGCCGCCGTTGGCGGAACGCGCGCCGAAAGTGCTGACGGCCCACGGCGAGACGCGCACCGACGATTACTACTGGCTGCGCGACGACAGCCGAAAAGAACCGAAGGTGCTGGACTACCTGAAGGCGGAGAACCGTTATACCGAGCAGATGATGGCGCCGTACCAGAAGCTGCGCGCCACGCTGTATCAGGAGATGCTGGGCCGCATGAGCCCTGACGATCGTTCGGTGCCGTATCAGCTCAACGGCTATCGCTACCAGGAAAGCTACGCCGCCGGTAAAGATTTCGCACTGTATCAGCGCCAGGCGCTCACCGCCGACGCGCCGTGGCAAACCTTGCTGGACGCCAATCAGCGCGCGGCCGGCCACGCCTATTACCGCCTGGGGGCGATGGACGTCAGCCTGGACAACCGCCGCCTGGCGGTAGCCGAAGATCTGCAGGGCCGTCGCCAATACCGCATCTCCCTGCGCGAGATAGACAGTGAGCGTTGGTCGCCGGAAACGCTGGAAAACACCTCCGGCAATATGGTGTGGGCCAACGACAACCAAACCCTGTTCTACGTGCGCAACCACCCGCAAACGCTGTTGCCATACCAGGTCTATCGCCATCAGTACGGGACACCGACGGCGGAAGATAAGCTGGTGTACCAGGAGAACGATCCGGCGTTCTACCTCAGCCTCGGCCGCTCGTCCTCGCGCGATTACCTGATTCTGACCATCAGCGGCAACACCACCTCCGAAGTGCGCCTGATCGACGCCAACCAGCCGCAGCGCGAGCCGCAGCTGTTCGCCGCTCGGCAGAACGGCCGCGAGTATTACCTCGATCACTACCGGGGCGAGTTCTACCTGCGCTCCAACCATCAGGATCCGAACTTCGGCCTGTACCGCACGGCGGCGGCGGGCAAACCGTGGCAGACGCTGATCGCACCGCAGGCGCAGCACGAGGTGGAAAGCTTCAGCCTGTTCCGCGACTGGCTGGTGGTGCAGGAGCGCGCCAACGGGCTGGTGCAGCTGCGGCAAATCAGCTGGGACGGCAAAACCGAGCGCGCCATCCCGTTCGACGATGCCAGCTACATGGCCTGGCTGGGCTATAACCCCGAGCCGGACAGCGATCGCTTGCGCTACGGCTATTCGGCGATGACCACGCCGACCCGCACCTATGAGTGGGATCTGAACAAGGGCGAGCGCACCTTGCTGAAGCAGCAGGAGGTGAAAGGCGTCGATCCCAGCCTGTATCACAGCGAGCGCATCTGGGTCACGGCGCGCGACGGCGTGAAGGTGCCGGTCTCGCTGGTGTACCGCACATCGCTGTTCAAAAACGGGCATAACCCGCTGCTGGTGTACGGCTATGGCGCTTACGGCATGAGCATGGATCCGGCGTTCAGCGCCAACCGCATCAGCCTGCTGGATCGCGGCTTCGTCTATGCGCTGATCCACGTGCGCGGCGGCGGCGAGCTGGGGCAGAGCTGGTACAAACAGGGCAAGCTGACGCACAAACCGAACAGTTTCAACGACTTCATCGACGCCACCCAGGCGCTGATCAAAGACGGCTACGGCCAACCGGGGCGCATCTACGCCATGGGCGGCAGCGCCGGCGGCTTGCTGATGGGGGCGGTGATCAATCAGGCGCCGCAGCTGTACAACGCGGTGGTGGCGCAGGTGCCGTTCGTCGACGTGGTGACCACCATGCTGGACGACAGCATTCCGCTGACCACCGGCGAATACGAGGAGTGGGGCAACCCGCACCAGCCGGCCGCCTATGCGCTGATGAAATCCTACAGCCCGTACGACAACGTGCGCCGGCAGCATTACCCGAACCTGCTGGTCACCAGCGGTCTGTACGACTCGCAGGTGCAGTATTGGGAGCCGGCCAAATGGGTGGCGAAGCTGCGGCGTTTCAAGCAGGGCGATTCGCTGCTGCTGCTTTCCACCGACATGACCGCCGGCCACGGCGGCAAATCGGGCCGCCTGGCGCGGCTGGAAAACGGCGCGCTGGAGTACGCCTTTATTCTGGCGGCGGACCGGCAGGCGCAGAAATAACCTTTAGCGCCGTAGCACGCTGCGGCGCAATAAAACAATAACAACCTTTTACCGCGCTTTCGGCGGGCTTTTTGCTGGGCATTGTCGGCCATCAAACCTTATTGGCTATTTCTGGGGATATATGAAAATCAAAATGATAGCGAGCCTGATCGGCGCGGGACTGGCGCTGTACGGGCAGGCTGCGGCCGCGCAGGAACAGGCGGAAAATAATAAAGGCAGCGTGGCGTTCAGCCCGCTCAACGTCTCGGCCGCCGACAGCGGCAAGAGCAGCGAAAAAGAGGCGTTGGCCCGGCCGGGCGCGTTCAGCTCGCGCGACGAAAACAAAAATCTGGAGTCGGTGGACAGCATTCTGCGCAGCATGCCGGGCACCTATACCCAGATCGATCCCAGTCAGGGGGCCGTCAGCGTCAATATCCGCGGTCTGAGCGGTTTTGGCCGGGTCAACACCATGGTCGACGGCATTACCCAGAACTATTACGGTACTTCCACGTCTGGTGTGATGTCACACGGTTCGACCAATAACCAGGCGGGGGTCTTGATAGATCCCAATTTTATCGTCGGAGTGGACGTGGCGCGCGGTGAGAACAGTGGCGGCAGCGGCGTAAATGCGTTGGCAGGCAGTGCTAACTTCCGCACAATCGGTGTCGATGATGTGATCTTTTCTGGCAATCCTTTCGGGGTGAGAACCAAATTCTCTGTCGGCAGCAACGGCATTGGCCGCAGTGGCATGATCGCCGTCGCCGGTAAGGGGCAGGCGTTTACCGATACCGGCAGCATTGGCGCGATGGCCGCGATCAGTGGGAGCTCCATTTACTCGAACTTCAACAATGGCGACGGTATCAGCAGCGAAGATTTTGGGTACGATGAATTTATGAAGCAAAATCCCAAGTCACAGCTGTTCAAACTGGATATCAAACCGAACGAGTTCAATAGCATTGAGTTTTCCGCCAGGAACTACCAAAACCGCTTTTCTCGGCGCGATATCGATAGCCATGACCTCTACCTCAAATATCACTATGCGCCGTTTTCGGAGTTGGTGGATTTAAACCTCACCGTCAGCACCAGTAAAGGCAATCAGAAATACGACGGCGGTTCGCTGTTCACCTTCTTTAACACCAACGCGGAAAACCGCTCCGATGCGCTGGATATCAATAACACCAGCCGATTCAGCCTGCTGGATACCGATGTAGCCTTCAGCTATGGCGGCAAACTGATGCGCAACCAATACCGCAAGCATGTAGAATCGGCTATAGAGAATTCGCAGACGGCGCAGGAAGCAATAGAAAATAATACCTTTGCGCCATCCGGCGAGCAGCGAATCGGCAGTTTATATACCGGCCTGCAGCTTAACCGGGATATCTATCAGCTCGATCTCAACCTGAACTACACCAGCAACAAGCTGACCGGTTACAAGCCTGAATGCGATTATCGCGTGGAGTGCTTCCCGCAAGGGGCCGCTAGCATCAATTTGAAAGAGCAAGGGTTCAATCCTTCGGTAATGCTATCGGCACAGGTGACGCCGTGGTTGCAGCCATTCGTCAGCTACAGCAAGTCGATGCGTGCGCCGAACATTCAAGAAGTGTTCTATTCCAACTCGGGTGGCGCATCGATGAACCCGTTCCTCAAAGGTGAACGAGCGGAAACCTGGCAGGCCGGCTTCAACGCCAACGGACACGATCTGCTGGTGAAGGAAGACTCTTTACGCCTCAAGGTCGTGGGCTATACCAGTAAAGTGCGCAATTACATCTTCAGTGAATCTTACATGGTGTGCCGCAATGGACGGAAATGCAGCTATCGCGAAAATCTGGAAAACGATTGGGCCGATGCGAGCGAAGATTACTCGGACAATATGTATATCTACGTCAACTCTCTGACGCCGGTGCGTATGCATGGTGTTGAGGTTGAAGCCAACTATGATGCCGGCCGAGCCTTCGCGCGCGTCTCTTTCAGCAAACAGCACACCGAGCAGCCGACCTCCATCGCTAGCACCTATTTCGGCGCCGGGGATATCAATGAACTGCCGGACATGTACTTTACGTTGGATACCGGGGTGCGTTTTCTTGATGAATCGCTAACCGTCGGCAGCATCGTGAAATATACGGGCAAGACGCGTCGCCTGTCGCCGGATTATGAGCAGAGTGAATCGACCGGTGAAATCCTCAAGCAGGAAATGCCGAATATTCCTACCGTTATCGACCTGTACAGCACTTATCAGATCAACCGCAACGTCATGCTGAAATTCAGCGTGCAAAACGTGATGAACAAGAGCTATTCCGAGGCGTTGAACAAACTGAATATGTTGCCGATCCAAGGGGATGACGCGACGGCCGCCAACACTGCCCGTGGACGCACCTATATCTTCGGCGGGGAGGTGCGCTTCTAAACCGCAGCGGAGAAGGGTGCAGTCATGAACTGCACCCCATAAGTTGGACGATGTGAGAGTCGTAATGGGGCCTTCGAACCTCAACTGGTGAAGAAGTACCAGATCACGCAGTCCGACGAGGTTGAGCAGAAGATTATTCGTCTCTTATGCTGAAGGTTAGGGCGTTGCTCGGAATGCCGCGCACGGTGGCGCGCGCAAAGTAGGCTGGCAGGTGGCGCTGGTGGACCAGCGGCTACAGCATGCGCCCAGAAGAATACTGGCCGGAGTTGGTCGCCGACAGGATGTTGGTCAGGATCACGAAGTTGAAGATATCGGCGGCGTAAGGCACGCCGATGTGTTCAAATACCTGCACGAAGACTGTAGAACAGCATCAGGCGGATCATCGTGGTGCGGCTCGCCAGCGCACGACTTTTTCCGGATTATCGGTTTCACAGGCGACGATGCCGATCAGCTCCGTGCCGGAGAAGGCGAAGTTCACCGCCATCATGGTCATCAGGATAGGCAGCGTGCCGATGGTGGAAATGATGTGGCCGGTGTTGAAAAACAGTCCGATACTGATCATGTCGCCCAGCGACAGCATCGCCAGGTGCCGGGCCTTCATGCTGCGTTTGAATTGTTCAGCAGCGGGTGCCGATGGTTGCATAATAATCTAACCATATAGGCACCTAAATATCTGAATGGCTATTGGTTATACCCGCAATGCTTTTTCAATGGAATGCATAGCCGGCGGTGCTGATGCTGGCGGAGCTAGGCGTACAAGTCGATGCGAACACCGCAGACTACCTGCGGATCACACCATCAGTGAAATGAATACGTATGTAAAAATAAGTTATAAAATTAATTATAATAAAAACCCATCGGGGATTATAGAGCCCCGATGGGTTTCATTAATAAATTAAAATTGTTTTGGCAAACCAGAGTCAACCCTGAGCATTTGCCCTAAAGAGAAACTCTTTGCTTGAACCATATCTGTTCCTGTTCCATAGCATGTAATCGTCGCACTTCCTGGTGGGCCTAAAATCTCAGTGATTCTAGGACCCAACTTAGCCCATTTAACACGAATAACACAGGCCGAGGGGGCATTGGAAACCGTATCAAAGTTTACATTATATGTGATTTCGCCAGTGTGGCCACCTAGTTTCATCCAAGGCCCCCAAAACATTGGTGGTGCCCAGATAACGATTGAGCTCATAAATTCTCCTGTTTGACTTTTATCGATAGAATATAATTTTATGATTTAAAAAAATGTTATTTATTTCAATGGTTATGTTCTTCTTTCCAGTTGTCCTCATTTGATATTTCTATAATCTCAATATTTAATCCTTCTACAGCGGATGAAAAATAGCTTAGGGCTTGTTCTTTAGTTGCGATAACTTCTGAAACGCAACTGATGTCACTACCATTATTGTTTTTTAGGATAAACATAAAATAGTGTTTAGAAACCAATGTTTCATTGTTCATATAAACCTCTTATTTCCGAAATAGAACTGTAAAAGAAACTTCATTCAATGGCTGTGTATATAAACATGGTTATTTACACAGTGATTTGACTCTATCGGTTGGGCTTTGATGTGTCAATTGTTGAGAGCTATTCTCATTTGTGTGGTTGAGGAGACAAAACTTTCGGGTAATAAAGTGTCCTGATGGTGAGTCGTGGGCGTTACTGTGGGATGTAGGGAAAGAAGGCGAAATGGACCATTGCTATTTGAACGATGCGGTAACCTCATCCTTTGCCGTGAAATATGTTACGTTGGATTGCGTAGTATAAAGATTGAGGCGCAGTAAGTTTTAAAGTAAAGCGCCTATTCTTGGGGAGACTCTCATTGCGCCCGTTTCGCCTGCAGCAGCCATTTGTCCAGCTCGTTGGCGAACTGCTGGCGGTCGCGCTGGTTCAGGGCGTTCGGGCCGCCGGTCTGAATGCCGCTGGCGCGCAGGGTATCCATAAAATCGCGCATGTTGAGGCGCTCGCGGATGGTGTCCGGCGTATAGCGTTCGCCGCGCGGGTTCAGCGCCACCGCGCCTTTCTCTATCACCTCCGCCGCCAGCGGAATGTCGGCGGTGATCACCAGATCGCCCGCTTCGCAGCGGCGCACGATCTCGTTGTCGGCCACGTCGAAGCCGGCCGCCACCTGCAGCGAACGGATGTACTTCGACGGCGGCGTGCGCAGCGGTTGGTTCGCCACCAGCGTCACGGTGATGGCGGTACGATCGGCGGCGCGGAACAGTACCTCTTTGATTACGTTCGGACAGGCGTCTGCATCGACCCAAACCTGCATCATTTCGCCTCCTGCAGCCAGTCGCGCACCGGCAGGAAATCGCGCTCCAGCGCCGCTTCCGGGCTGTCGCCTTCCGGCTGGTAGTTATACTCCCAACGCACCAGCGGCGGCATCGACATCAGAATGGACTCGGTGCGCCCGCCGGTTTGCAGCCCGAACAGCGTGCCGCGATCCCACACCAGGTTGAACTCCACGTAGCGGCCGCGGCGGTACAGCTGGAACTGGCGCTCGCGCTCGCCCCAGGTCAAGGCCTTACGTTTTTCGACGATCGGCAGGTAGGCGTCGAGGAAGCCCTGGCCCACCGCGCGGGTGAAGGCGAAGCAGTGGTCGAAGTCCGGGGTGTTCAGATCGTCGTAGAACAGGCCGCCGATGCCGCGTGCTTCGTTGCGGTGCTTGATGAAGAAGTAATCGTCGCACCACTGTTTATATTTCGGGTAGACCTCGTCGCCGAACGGCGCGCACAGATCGGCCGCGGTGCGGTGCCAGTGCACGGCATCCTCTTCGAAGCCGTAGAACGGCGTCAGATCAAAGCCGCCGCCGAACCACCACACCGGCGCTTCGCCCGGTTTTTCGGCGATGAAGAAACGCACGTTGGCGTGGCTGGTGGGCACGTAAGGGCTGAGCGGATGGATAACCAACGAGACGCCCATCGCCTGGAAGCTGCGCCCGGCCAGTTCCGGACGGTGCGCGGTGGCCGAGGCCGGCAGGGTGGCGCCGGAGACGTGCGAGAAGTTAACCCCCGCCTGTTCAAACACCGCGCCGTTGGTCAACACGCGGCTGCGGCCACCGCCGCCTTCTTCACGCGTCCATTGGTCTTCGGTGAACACGGCGCCGCCGTCGGCCTGGGCGAGCTGCACGCAGATATGATCCTGCAGCGCCAGCAGGAAGGATTTTACTTCAGCGATGTTAGGTAAACTCATGCGGGGTCTTTATAGCGTCTGGCTGAACAAGGCGCTGAGTATACTCTTATTCGCCGCCCGCGGCATCAGCGGGGTTTGCGCTGGTGGGCGTCGAAGTAGTCGAAGAAGTTGACGATGCCGTCCGCGATGGCGCGGGCGATTTTCTCGCGAAACGCGGTGGTGCCCAGCAGCCGCTCTTCGTTCGGGTTGGTGATGAACGAGGTTTCCACCAGCACCGAGGGAATGGACGGGGATTTCAACACCGCGAACGCCGCCTGTTCGGTGCTGTCGCTGTGCAGATGGTGCACCGGGCGAATTTGGCCGAGCACGTGGCGGCCGAGCGTCAGGCTGTTGTTGATGGTGTCGGTTTGCACCAGATCGAACAGCACCTGCTGCAGGTAGTTGTCCTGATCCTTGTACTTGCCGCCCGCCACGTCGTCGGCGGCGTTTTCACGGTTGGACAGGTAGCGCGCCATGGCGCTGCTGGCGCCGCGGTTGGAGAGGGCGAACACCGAAGCGCCGGAGGCCGACGGGCTGGTAAAACCGTCGGCGTGAATCGAAATGAACAGATCGGCCTGGTGCTGGTGGGCGATCTCCACCCGCTGGAACAGCGGAATGAACTCGTCTTCTTCGCGCGTCAGGCGCGCCTCGACGTGGTCATGCTCATGCAGAAAACGGCGCACGTGGTTGGCGATTTCCAGCACGATGTGTTTTTCCTGCGAACCTTCGTGGCCGACCGCGCCCGAGTCAATGCCGCCGTGGCCAGGATCGATCATCACCCGCTTTTTGCCGCCGGCCGGTTTCGCCGCCGGTTTGCTGTGCTGATTGCGCAGCATGCCTTCCGCCTTGGCGCTGTGGCTTTTCACGCCGAACAGCGCGACCGCCAGGCCGGAAAGCAAAAGTTGGCGTCGCGTCGGGGAAACGGCAAGCGGCTTAAAATTGAGGAATTGTTTACCCTGCTTTTTCATTACGCAACGCTCCATCGACGTTTCTATTTTGCGACGTTATATCGTATTGATAATCATTAATCGACCCGATAACTATTTCCATTTATTACGCCTGTTACCGGCGATTTCCGGGTAAATAGCGCGGTAAATCGCAGTTTGATATTGCGTAAGTGAATAATCACGCGATAATCAGATAAACACCTTAATTAACAGCGGCCAACATCGATGGAAATTCGCGTATTTCGACAAGACGACTTTGAAGAAGTCATTACCCTGTGGGAGCGCTGCGATCTGCTGCGGCCCTGGAACGATCCGGAAATGGACATCGAGCGCAAGCTGAACCACGATCCTGAGCTGTTCCTGGTGGCGGAAGTCGGCGGCGAAGTGGTCGGTTCGGTGATGGGCGGCTATGACGGCCACCGCGGCTCGGCGTATTACCTCGGGGTGCATCCCGACTATCGCGGACGCGGCATCGCCAATGCGTTGATCAATCGTCTGGAGAAGAAGCTGATCGCCCGTGGCTGCCCGAAGATCCAGATTATGGTGCGCGAAGACAACGACACGGTGGTCGAGATGTACGAGAAGCTCGGCTACGAGATCCAGGGCATCACCAGCCTGGGCAAGCGGCTGATCGAAGATCAGGAATATTGATCGCGCGTCGGGCGGCGGTGTTGCACCGCCCGACGCAGTGCATTACGGCAGCTTTTTGACGGTTTTCACGTCCACTTCGAGGCTGTTCCAGTCTTTATCCACTTTGCCTTCCAACTGCACCTTGTCTTTCGGCGTAACGGTTTGGCCGTTCCAGCGTTTGCGATCGATATCGACCGTCAGGGTGCCGGTGGCGTCGCGGAAAGTATAGGTTTCGTCGCCGATGCGCTGCTCGATGTTGCCCTGCAGCATCACCCAGGTGTCGTCGCTCAGCGATTTCACCTTGTCCACGGTGGTCAGCGCTGCGCTGGGGCCGGCGAAACCACCTTGTGCGGTGGTTTGCGTTTGGGCCTGCGGCGCGGCCGGATCGAGGAACCCGCCTTGTTGCGCCAGTACCGGTGCGCTGCACAGCGCGATCAGAGCGGCCAGAGTCAGTTTTTTCATGTTGCGCTTCCTTATTGTTATCGAAAATCACATCCCGCTGATATCGGGTTGCTTGCTTAGTGATAAGCATTAAAACACGCCGATCTTAAGAGCTTCTTAAGCCGACATATTGAAATTCCCATCGCCGGCGCCCATCTGTAGCCATAGTCTTTATTCTGTTGGCAAGGAACGATCGTTGAAGCCATTCTCACCCCGGTTTTCCCCGGACGATTACGACCAGCACGGCGCGCTGCGACTGCCGCTGGGATTTTGGGCCGTGCTGATTCTGCAGGCGCGCACCTGGCTGCTGTTCGTGATGGCCGGCGTTTCGCGTGAACAGGGCGAAAGCTTGCTGGCGCTGTTTTATCCGGATACCCAACGTTTTTGGTACGGCATGTTGCTCGGCTTGCCGGCAGCGCTGGCGTTTTTGCTGAGCGGTCGTCGCCATCAATGGCCGCGGCTGTGGCGCGGCTGGCGCTGGGGGCTGGTTATCTCCGTGCTGGCGTCGCTCTGCGGCGCGTTGTTCAGCCTGTGGCGCCAGGACGGCGATGCGCCGGGGCTGGAACTGACGCTGGCGCTGCTCGATGCGCTCGCGCTGAGCTATCTGCTGTTGAATGCGCGTCTGAAAGCCTGTTTCGCGCCGGCGGAGCACGCCGACTAATTGCCGAGAAGTGCGGCACTTTTCGCATTTTCCGCACTCCAAGCTGGCAACCGTTGGCGTAGTGCGGGCCGTTGTGAGAGGCTGGCACGCAGCAAAACGCCGAGTGCGGCAGGGGCGGGTTACCGCCCCGTGCCATTGATGTTTAAGGAGCTAGAGATGAATATTCGCCCCCTGCTGTTAGGGCTTCCGCTGTTATTGACCGGCTGTTCGAGCATGTCCAATTTCTCCTGGTCCAGCCTGTCGCCGTTCAACTGGTTCGGCAGCAGCCTGGAGGTCGGCGCCAAGGGCGTCGGCAAGCTCAACGCCGGCACGCCGATGTCGGAAAGCGCCATCAACGACGGGCTGGACGGCAACTACCGTCTGCGCGGCGGCATGGCGACCAACAACGGCCAGATCGTCTCTTACTACCAGGCGCTGTCCGGCGACGAGGTGAAGCTGGTGATCACCGGCGAACCGAAGGGGCGCCTGCAGCAGGTGGACGTGCTGGATCCGAAAGTGGCGACGGAGTGGGGCAACAAGCTCGGCACGCCGTTCGGCGACATGTACAGCAAGGCGTTCGGCTCCTGTAAACCGGGCAGCGGCGAAGACGCCGGTAAAGTGGAGTGCGTGGCGGAGCAGAGCAAGTACGTCACCTACATCTTCAGCGGCAAGTGGGCCGGGGCGCAGGATATCATTCCGCCGGACGACACCCTGAAAAGTTGGACGGTCAGCAAAATCATTTGGCACGCCAAGCCGCAGCAGTAACTCGTTCAACGGGCGCCGGTTCCCGGCGCCTGCTTGTCCAAATCATTACCCCTATTTTCTTTGCGCTGCTGCAAGGCAATCGCCCGTGCTTGCGGTATGATAGCGCGCGTTTGTAACAGGGAACCCGCGCGTCAACCGCCATACCTTACCTGTTGCCGGATTCTGGTATCGAGGATAACAACATGACACAGGTTCAGAGCGGCATTTTGCTGGAGCACTGCCGTTTCGCCATTTTTATGGAAGCTAGCGTACAGGGCGAATTCGCCGACTTGCGCCAGGGCTGCAAGCAGTTTTGTCAGACGCTGAGCGAGCTGCAGCAGCAGTTCCCCGATGCGCGCCTTGGCGCGGTGATCGCTTTCGGCTACGACGTTTGGCACGATCTCTCCAGCGGCCAGGGGGCGAAAGAGCTGAAGCCGTTCACGCCGCTTGGCAAAGGGCTGGCGCCGGCCACCCAACGCGATATGCTGATCCACATCCAGTCGCTGCGTCACGACGTCAACTTCACGCTGGCGCAGGCCGCGCTGGCAGCGTTCGGCAACGTCATCAAAATTGAAGAAGAAACCCACGGTTTCCGTTGGGTGGAAGAGCGCGATCTGAGCGGCTTCATCGACGGCACCGAAAACCCGCAGGGCGATCAGCGCCCGGCAGTGGCGACGATCGCCGAAGGCGAAGAGGACGCAGGCGGCAGCTACGTGCTGGTGCAACGTTACGAGCACAACCTGCGCCAGTGGCAGCGCTTTACCACCGAGCAGCAGGAGCAGATCATCGGCCGCACCAAGCACGACAGCGAAGAACTGCCTGCGGATCAGCGCCCGGATACCTCCCATGTCAGCCGCGTCGATCTGAAAGAGAATGGCAAGGGCCTGAAAATTCTGCGCCAGAGCTTGCCTTACGGCACCGCCAGCGGCAAGCACGGCCTGTTCTTCATTGCCTATTGCGCGCGCCTGCACAATATCGAGCAGCAGCTGCTAAGCATGTTCGGCGATCTGGACGGCAAACGCGACGCGATGCTGCGTTTCAGCCGTGCGGTCACCGGCAGCTACTACTTTGCGCCATCGCTAACGCGCCTGCTGTCACTTTGACGCCGTTGCCGAAGCCGGTGCGCCCGGCTTCGGCCCGTTTTTCCGTCCCGAAAACGCCTCGCATTCCCTGCCTTATAGCGTTTGATGCTTGTAAATCACCAAACGGTATATAAAAGCGTTACAGCTCCGCACCGAGTTATAAATACACTGGTCGTCAATAAGGCGAAAGCCTGAAGGAATGACTCAGTGATAAGGTGCAGAATGAAACAAAACCGGGTTAAAAATCTCGTGCTGAAAGGTTGGCTGGCGGCTGCGCTGTTGGCGAGCGGCGCCGCGTCGGCGGCGGAATTGCTGAACAGCTCTTATGACGTTTCCCGTGAATTGTTCGTCGCGCTGAATCCCGGCTTTGAACAGCAGTGGAATCAACAGCATCCGAACGACAAGCTGACCATCAAACAATCGCACGCCGGCTCGTCGAAGCAGGCGCTGGCGATCCTGCAGGGCCTGCGTGCCGACGTGGTGACTTACAACCAGGTCACCGATGTACAGATCCTGCACGATCGCGGGCAGCTGATCCCGGCGGACTGGCAGTCGCGCCTGCCGAACAACAGCTCGCCGTTCTATTCCACCATGGCGTTTCTGGTGCGCAAGGACAACCCGAAGGGCATCCACACCTGGAACGATCTGGTGCGTGACGACGTGAAACTGGTGTTCCCGAACCCGAAAACCTCCGGCAACGGCCGTTATACCTATCTGGCCGCCTGGGGCGCCGCCAGCCAGGCCGACGGCAATGATGCGGCCAAGACTCGCGCCTTCATGACCCGTTTCCTGAAGAACGTGCTGGTGTTCGATACCGGCGGCCGCGGCGCGACCACCACCTTCGTCGAGCGCGGTTTGGGCGACGTGCTGATCAGCTTCGAGTCCGAAGTGAACAACATCCGCAAGCAATACGGTGAAGACAAGTACGAAGTGATCGTGCCGCCGGTCGATATTCTGGCGGAGTTCCCGGTGGCCTGGGTCGACAAAAACGTCGCGCGCAACGGCACCGAACAGGCGGCCAAAGCCTATCTGAACTATCTCTACAGCCCGGCGGCGCAGCAGGTGATCACCAGCTTCTACTACCGCGTGTATGACCAGAAAGCGATGGCGGCGGCCAAGGGGCAATTCCCGGACACCCAACTGTTCCGGGTGGAAGATCAATTTGGCGGCTGGCCGCAGGTGATGAAAACCCATTTCGCCACCGGCGGCGAGCTGGATCAGCTGTTAGCGGCAGGGCGCAAGTAAATGTTGGCGTTGTCGTCCAGTAAGCGGGTGCTGCCCGGATTTGGCCTCAGCCTCGGCAGCAGCCTGTTTTATACCTGTTTGATCCTGCTGCTGCCGCTCAGTGCGTTGGTGATGCAGCTGGCGCAGATGAGCCTGGCGCAATATTGGGAAGTGATAGCCAACCCGCAGGTGGTGGCGGCGTATAAAGTGACGCTGCTGGCGGCCGGCGTTGCCAGCCTGTTCAATGCGGTGTTCGGCATGCTGATGGCCTGGATCCTGACGCGCTACCGTTTTCCCGGCCGTTCGCTGCTGGATGGCCTGATCGATCTGCCGTTCGCGCTGCCGACGGCGGTGGCCGGCCTGACGCTGGCGGGGCTGTTTTCTACCACCGGCTGGTACGGTCAGTGGCTGGCGCACTTCGACATCAAGGTTACCTTTACCTGGCTCGGGATCGCGGTAGCGATGGCGTTCACCAGCCTGCCGTTTGTGGTGCGCACCGTGCAGCCGGTGCTGGAAGAGCTGGGGCCGGAATACGAAGAGGCGGCCGAGACGCTGGGCGCCACGCGCTGGCAGAGTTTTCGCCGCGTGGTGCTGCCCGAGGTGGCGCCGGCACTGCTGGCCGGCACCGCCATCTCCTTTACCCGTAGCCTGGGCGAGTTCGGCGCGGTGATTTTCATCGCCGGCAACATCGCCTGGAAGACGGAAGTGACCTCGCTGATGATTTTTGTGCGTTTGCAGGAGTTCGATTACCCGGCTGCCAGCGCCATCGCCTCGGTGATCCTGGCGGCGTCGCTGCTGCTGCTGTTCAGCATTAACGTATTGCAAAGCCGCTTCGGCAGACGTTTGGGAGGAGGGCACTGATGGCTGATGTTTCCGCCTTCAACGGCGCCGAGCGCCCACGCGTTAACTGGGGCAAGTGGACGCTGATCGCCATCGGAACGCTGTTCTCGGTGCTGCTGCTGGTGGTGCCGATGATGTCGATTTTCGCCGAGGCCTTTTCCAAAGGATTCGGCGCGATGTGGAGCAACTTGCTCGATCCGGACATGCTGCACGCCATTTGGCTGACGGTCTTGATCGCGCTGATTACCGTGCCGTTTAACCTGGTGTTCGGCACGTTGCTGGCGTGGCTGGTGACGCGTTTCACCTTCCCCGGCCGCCAGCTGCTGCTGACGCTGATCGATATCCCGTTCGCCGTTTCACCGGTGGTGGCGGGGCTGATTTACCTGCTGTTTTACGGCAGCAACGGCCTGCTGGGCGGCTGGCTGGATGCGCATAACATCCAGATCATGTTCTCCTGGCCGGGCATGGTGTTGGTGACTATTTTCGTCACCTGTCCCTTCGTGGTGCGCGAGCTGGTGCCGATGATGCTCAGCCAGGGCAGCCAGGAAGACGAGGCCGCCATTCTGCTGGGGGCGTCCGGCTGGCAGATGTTCCGCCGCGTGACGCTGCCCAATATTCGCTGGGCGCTGCTGTATGGCGTGGTGCTGACCAACGCACGCGCCATCGGCGAGTTCGGCGCGGTGTCGGTGGTGTCCGGTTCGATTCGCGGAGAAACCTACAGTCTGCCGCTGCAGGTCGAGCTGTTGCAGCAGGATTACAACACCGTCGGTTCCTTTACCGCTGCCGCGCTGTTGACCCTGATGGCGATCGTTACCCTATTTTTGAAGAGTGCGCTGCAGTGGCGTCTGGAACGTCAAAACGCGCGTCTCGAGCGGGAGGAAAATCATGAGCATTGAGATTAACGGCATCAACAAGTACTTCGGTCGCACCAAGGTATTGAACGATATCTCGCTCGATATTGCTTCCGGCGAGATGGTGGCGCTGCTCGGGCCGTCCGGTTCCGGCAAGACCACGCTGCTGCGCATCATCGCCGGGCTGGAAAGCCAGAGCGGCGGCAAGCTGGGCTTCCACGGCACCGACGTCAGCCACATGCATGCACGCGACAGGCGCGTGGGTTTCGTGTTTCAGCACTATGCGCTGTTCCGCCACATGACGGTGTTCGACAACATCGCCTTCGGCCTGACCGTGCTGCCACGCCGCGAGCGGCCGAACGCCGCGGCGATCAAACAGAAAGTCACTCAGTTGCTGGACATGGTGCAGCTTGGCCATTTGGCCAATCGCTACCCGTCGCAGCTGTCCGGCGGCCAGAAACAGCGCGTGGCGCTGGCGCGCGCCCTGGCGGTGGAACCGCAAATTCTGCTGCTGGACGAGCCGTTTGGCGCGCTGGATGCGCAGGTGCGTAAAGAGCTGCGTCGCTGGCTGCGCCAACTGCACGAAGAGCTGAAGTTCACCAGCGTATTCGTCACCCACGATCAGGAAGAGGCGATGGAAGTGGCCGACCGCATCGTGGTGATGAGCCAGGGTAATATCGAACAGGTTGGCTCGCCGGAGGAGATTATGCGCGAGCCGGCCAGCCGCTTCGTGCTGGAATTCATGGGGGAAGTGAACCGCCTGAACGGCGAAATTCGCGGCTCCCAGCTGTTCGTCGGCGCGCATCAGTGGCCGCTGTCGTTCCAGCCGATGCACCAGGGCAGCGTCGATCTGTTCCTGCGCCCGTGGGAAATGGAAGTGGCGACCGAAAGCAGCGAACGTTGCCCGCTGCCGGTTCAGGTGCTGGAAGTCAGCCCGCGCGGCCATTTCTGGCAGCTGACGGTGCAGCCGATCGGCTGGCATCAGGAACCGATAAGCATAGTGCTGCCGGAAGGCAACGCCACGCCGGTGCGCGGCGGCCGTTATTACGTCGGCAGCCTCAATGCGCGGCTGTATGCCGGCGATCAACTGCTGCAACCTGTTGCGTTAGCCAAAAGCGCCTGATAGGTTTTAACAGCCCTTTTTTTCAAGGCAACCCCAGGGTTGCCTTTTTACTTTACGCACACCAACACACAGGCAAAGATCGTGACAACGCTCGAACAATGCATCGGGAATACCCCGCTGGTAAAACTGCAACGGCTGGCCGCCCAGGCGGGCAGCGAAGTATGGGTCAAACTGGAAGGCAATAACCCGGCGGGATCGGTGAAGGATCGCGCCGCGTTGGCGATGATCCAGCAGGCGGAGCTGCGCGGGGAGATCAAGCCCGGCGACGTGCTGATCGAGGCTACCAGCGGCAACACCGGCATTGCACTGGCGATGATCGCTGCATTGAAAGGCTATACGCTGAAGCTGCTGATGCCGGAGAACATGAGCCTGGAACGGCAGGCGGCGATGCGCGCCTACGGTGCGGAACTGATCCTGGTCAGCCGTGAGCAGGGGATGGAAGGGGCGCGCGATCTGGCGTTGGAGATGCAGCGCCAGGGGCAGGGCAAGGTGCTGGATCAGTTTAACAATCTCGACAATCCTTATGCCCACTTCACCACCACTGGCCCGGAGATCTGGCGCCAGACCGAAGGGCGCATCACGCACTTCGTTTCCAGCATGGGCACCACCGGCACCATTACCGGCGTGGGCGGTTACCTGAAGAGCCAGAATCCGCAGGTGCAGATCGTCGGCCTGCAGCCGGCGGAGGGCAGCAGCATCCCCGGCATTCGCCGTTGGTCGCCTGCTTACCTGCCGGGGATTTTCCGCCCGGAGCTGGTGGATCAGGTGTTGGATATCGAACAGGGCGATGCCGAGCAGACCATGCGCCAGTTGGCGCAGCGTGAAGGCATTTTCTGCGGCGTCAGCTCCGGCGGTGCGGTAGCCGGCGCCTTGCGCATCGCGGCGGCCCACCCTGGCAGCGTCGTGGTGGCGATCGTTTGCGATCGCGGCGACCGTTACCTCTCTACCGGCGTGTTCGACTGATCGCTCCTTCCCGGCGGTGTGTTCCGTCGGGAGAATCTTTCCCCCTTTCCTTTCGACAGACGGCAGCCCCGCTTGCGTGGTAGCTGCCGCTTGCTCGTGCGCCAATGCCATGACTGAAGTAGAGAAATTGCGCGGCAGCGGCCACAATAACGGTGGAGAGACGCCAAGAGCGATGTGTAAGGATTGAGTAAAACCGGCTGCGGGCCGGCGAAATTGGCGGGAAAATAACGAAAATCGGTGAAGGAGCAAGGCATGAAAATTTTACTGGTCGACGATGACCTGGAGCTTGGCACCATGCTGAGCGAATACCTGACCGGCGAAGGCTTCGATGCCACGCTAGTGCTGACGGGCAAGGCGGGGATAGAGGGCGCGCTGTCGGGCGACTATACCGCGATGATCCTCGACATCATGCTGCCGGACATGAGCGGCATTGACGTGCTGCGGGACGTACGTAAAAAGAGCCGGCTGCCGATCATCATGCTGACCGCCAAAGGTGACAACATCGATCGGGTGATTGGCCTGGAGATGGGCGCCGACGATTACATGCCCAAACCGTGCTACCCGCGCGAATTGGTGGCGCGTCTGCGCGCGGTGCTGCGCCGTTTCGAAGAGCGGCCGCAAGAGGCGGACGACGAAGCCGCTATCAGCTTCGGCGAGCTGACGCTGAACCCTTCAACCCGCAGCAGCGAATGGCGCGGTAAGGCGTTTGATCTGACCGCTTCGGAATTCAATCTGTTGGAGCTGTTGCTGCGCGCGCCGGATCGCGTGGTGTCGAAGGACGAGCTGTCCGAGAAGGGGCTGGGGCGCCCGCGTGAGGCCTATGACCGCAGCGTGGACGTGCACATCAGCAATATTCGCCAGAAGCTGAGCGCGTTGGCCGGCAGTAAGCTCAGCATCGAGACGGTACGCAGCATCGGCTATCGCATCCGGTAACCTGATATGCGCGGAAGACTGTTCTGGAAAATTTTACTCGGCTTTTGGTTGACCTTCCTCATCATGACGCAGGCGCTGTGGGTGGCGTTTTCTCTTTATGGCGATCGTTATGTGCCGCCGGAGAACGCCATGGCGCGGCGGGTCATTGGCCTGCAACTGACCTCCGCCGCCACCCAGTTGCGCAGCGGCGGTATGCCGGCGCTGGAAGCCCTGATGCGCGACTGGCCCGAGGACGACAGGCATCTGCTGTCGGTTACGCCGATGACCCAACCGCCGCCGCCCGCGCCGGAAGAACCGGTGTTTGAGGGGCGTCGTATGCCGAAAGCGATTTCCGCCTGGGTGCAGACCGGGGAAGGGCAAGGTTACTGGCTGAGCTATGACGTGCGCGGGCTGCGGGAAGAGTATCGGCCGGAGCGGCGTTCCCACTTCTTCAACATTCCTGCGCCGATGCTGTGGGTCGGCGGGCTGGGCGGTTTGCTGTTCAGCGCCGTGCTGGCCTGGAACCTGACCCGGCCGATGCGTCAGCTGCGCGGCGGCCTGGATCGGGTGGCGCAGGGCGATCTGTCGGTGCGGCTGTTCCCGAACATGCGGCGCCGCCATGACGAGCTGTCCGACGTGGCGCGCGATTTCGACACCATGGCCGAGCGGCTGGAACTGCTGGTTAGCGCCCGCGAGCAGTTACTTCATGACGTTTCGCACGAGCTGCGTTCACCGCTGGCGCGCCTGCAGCTGGCGATTGGCCTGGCGCGGCAGAATGCCGGTAACGTCGAAGCCTCGCTCAAACGTATCGAACACGAGTCGGGGCGGCTGGACAAAATGATCGGCGAGCTGCTGGCGTTGTCGCGTACCGAACACAGTAGCCTGCCGGACGAGGAGTACTTCGATCTGTACGGCCTGGTGGATGCGGTGGTGAGTGATGCACGCTACGAGGCGCAGGTGCCCGGCGTGGATATCGTGCTGCAGGCCGAGTCGGACGTGGAGTACACCGTCAAGGGCAATGCGGAACTGATGCGGCGAGCGGTGGACAACATCGTGCGCAATGCGCTGCGCTTTTCCAGCCACGGCCAGCGGGTGACGGTGGCATTGACGCGCGTCGATAACCAGTTCCAGATCGCGGTCAGCGATCAGGGGCCGGGGGTTGAGGAGGCGAAGCTGTCGAGCATTTTCGATCCGTTCGTACGCGTGAAGTCGGCCCTGTCGGGCAAGGGTTACGGCCTGGGGCTGGCGATTACCCGCAAGGTGGTATTGGCGCACGGCGGCCAGGTTGAGGCGCGCAACGGCGACAGAGAGGGGCTGGTCATTACCCTGCGTATCCCGCGCTGGTCGTCATAACGTAGTGAGATTGGGATACGACGAAGGGGATAAAAAAACGGCGCCGAGGGCGCCGTTTTTCTTGCTCATCCGCGCTTACTTCTTGATGCGGATGATCGGGGTTTCGCCAACGGTCACGCTGCCGGACAGTTTGATCAGCTCTTTGATCTCGTCCATGTTGGAGATAACGACCGGCGTCAGGGTAGACTTGGCTTTCTCTTCCAGCAGTGGCAGGTTGAACTCGATAACCACGTCACCTTTCTTGACGCGCTGACCTTCTTCGGCGATGCGTTTGAAGCCTTCGCCTTTCAGTTCTACGGTATCGATGCCGAAGTGGACGAACAGCTCAATGCCGCTGTCGGATTCGATAGAGAATGCATGGTTGGTTTCGAAAATCTTACCGATGGTGCCGTCAACCGGAGCAACCATTTTGTTACCGGCCGGTTTGATGGCGATACCGTCGCCAACGATTTTTTCAGCGAACACTACGTCCGGCACATCTTCGATATTGACGATTTCGCCAGAAAGGGGAGCGACGATCTCGATAGTGCCCGTGTCTTTCTTGTCATCAGAAACCAGAGATTTCAGTTTATCGAACAAACCCATGATCTTCTCCTAAGCATTAAATTGGGCGGCGTTCCAGTGTCGTGGAAGTTTAGCAGAGCGTTTTTTCTTCGATGAATTTATTGACGCAATTCATCAGGTCTTGTGCCGTTGGCTGTGCCAAGGCCTGCGCTGCCAACGCCTTCACATCTTCGAAATTCGTGTTACGAATAATTTTCTTGATGCGCGGGATTGAAATCGCACTCATGCTGAACTCATCCAGCCCCATGCCCAATAACAACAGTGTAGCACGCTCATCGCCAGCCAGTTCGCCGCACATGCCGGTCCACTTGCCTTCTGCGTGAGATGCATCAATAACCTGTTTGATCAGGCTAAGTACTGATGGGGACATCGGGTTATAGAGATGAGAAATCAGCTCGTTGCCGCGATCTACCGCCAGAGTATACTGGGTTAGATCGTTTGTCCCAATACTAAAGAAGTCGACTTCTTTCGCCAGGTGGTGAGCGATGACCGCCGCAGCCGGTGTTTCCACCATCACGCCCACCTCGATGCTCTCGTCAAACGCCTTGCCTTCTTCGCGCAGCTGCGCCTTCAGCGTCTCGATTTCGCCTTTCAGATCGCGCACTTCTTCCACGGAGATGATCATCGGGAACATGATGCGCAGTTTGCCGAACGCCGAGGCGCGCAGGATGGCGCGCAGCTGGGCGTGAAGGATTTCACGGCGGTCCATCGCGATGCGGATGGCGCGCCAGCCGAGGAACGGGTTCTCTTCCTTCGGCAGGTTCATGTACGGCAGGTCTTTGTCGCCGCCGATGTCCATGGTGCGGACGATCACGGCCTGCGAGCCCATGGCTTCCGCCACGGCTTTATAAGCCTGGAACTGCTCGTCTTCGGTCGGCAGCGAGTCACGGTCCATGAACAGGAATTCGGTACGATACAGGCCGACGCCTTCCGCGCCGTTGCGCTCTGCACCCGCGACGTCGCGCACGGTGCCGATGTTGGCGCAGACTTCAACCTGATGGCCGTCCAGCGTAATCGCCGGCAGGTCCTTCAGCTTGGCCAGATCGTTTTTCTCGGTGATGTATTGGTTCTGGGCGGCTTTCAGCTGATCGATAACGTCAGCGGTCGGGTTAACGTAAATTTTGTTGTTAACCGCATCCAGAATCAGGTAGTCGTCGTTTTTCACCTGCTTGGTCACGTCGCTGGTACCGACGATCGCCGGCAGCTCCAGGGAGCGCGCCATGATAGAGGTGTGGGAGGTGCGGCCGCCGAGATCGGTAATGAAGCCCAGCACTTTGTCCAGGTTCAGCTGCGCGGTCTCGGACGGGGTCAGATCGGTGGCCACCAGGATCACTTCGTCCTGAATGGAGCCCAGATCGACGATCGGCATGCCCAGAATGTTTTGCAGCAGGCGTTTGCCGATGTCGCGCACGTCGGCGGCGCGTTCTTTCAGGTATTCGTCGTCCAGCTCTTCCAACGCTTTTGCCTGACCTTCGATCACGGTGTAGGCGGCGGCGTCTGCGGAGGCCAGATCGTCTTTGATTAGGGCTATGATTTCCTGCTCAAGCTCTTCGTCTTCCAGCAACATGATGTGGCCTTCGAAGATAGCTTCCTTCTCTTCGCCGAAGGTTTCGCCAGCTTTGGTCTTGATCGCTTCCAGCTGTTCGGACGCTTTTGCGCGGCCGGCCAGAAAACGCGAGACTTCCTGCTCTACTTGATCAGCAGAGATTTTTTTCCGGTTGATGACGATGTCGTCTTCTTTCAGCAAGAGAGCCTTACCAAAAGCGATGCCCGGTGATACTAAAATGCCTGAAATCATAACCCTACCTTACTCTTGACTGGTGTTAACTAAAAAGACGGGCCGATTACTCAAGCTCTGCCATCAGTTTTACCAAGTGCTCAACGGCTTTCTGCTCGTCTTCACCTTCAGCTGAGATGGTCACTACGGTCCCTTGAGTCAGCCCCAGAGTTTGCAGTTTGAACAGGCTTTTAGCGCTGGCGCTTTTGCCGTTGGAGGTCACGGTGATGTCAGACGTGAAGCCTTTGGCTTCTTTAACGAACTGAGCGGCAGGGCGAGTATGCAGACCATTCGGAGCGGTAATAGTAACTTCTTGCTGGAACATTGATGTTTCCCCAACTTATTGGATTAATGTTGTGGAGTTAAAGTTTAGCCCAGGGGCCTGACTTTAACTTGTCTGGTTATAGCGCCTGACTATGGACAGGGGCGAACGTTGATGCAACAGAAAACGACGCGTTAGGCACTTCAGATCAAAAAACTCGGCTTTAGACGTCGTTCCAATCCGCTCCCCATTATGCCCGATTCGCCGCGTCGGCGACAGATGAGTAAATCGATTCAGCCTTGACCGTGCTCGGAGAGTGATTAATTTTGCGCATCGAAATAATGCAACGTTAAATACTAAAGGCGACGGGCAAAAGCAATCTTGGACTGCTATAAAGTTTGATCCAGTCCACAAAAAAGCACCCCGCAGGGTGCTTTTTTAGCGATTTGTGCAGTTGCGGAATTACTGCTGCAATTCCTGCTCGGTGAACAGATCGGCGAACAGCGCGGTGCTGAGATAACGTTCGCCGGAAGAGGGCAGGATGACCACGATAGTCTTGTCGGCGAACGCCGGTTCTTCGGCCAGTTTCACCGCCGCCGCGACCGCTGCGCCGGAGGAGATGCCCGCCAGGATGCCTTCTTCGTCCATCAGACGACGCGCCATGCTGATGGCTTCGTCGTTGGAGACTTTCTCGACGCGATCCACCAGGTCAAGATCGAGGTTGCCCGGAATGAAGCCGGCGCCGATGCCCTGGATCTTGTGCGGGCCCGGTTTCAGCTCTTCACCGGCCAGCGCCTGGCTGATGACCGGCGAGTCGGTCGGCTCGACCGCCACGGTGGTGATGGCCTTGCCTTTGGTGTTCTTGATGTAGCGGCTGACGCCGGTCAATGTGCCGCCGGTGCCGACGCCGGAGATGAACACGTCGACTTCCCCATCGGTGTCTTCCCAGATTTCTGGGCCGGTGGTTTTTTCATGGATGGCCGGGTTGGCCGGGTTGCTGAACTGCTGCAGGATCAGGTAGCGGTTCGGATCGGTCGCGACGATCTCTTCGGCTTTGGCGATGGCGCCTTTCATGCCTTTCGCCCCTTCGGTCAGCACCAGATTGGCGCCCAGCGCCTTGAGCAGCTTGCGGCGCTCGATGCTCATGGTTTCCGGCATGGTCAGCGTCAGCTTGTAACCGCGCGCAGCGGCGACGAAGGCCAGCGCGATGCCGGTGTTGCCGCTGGTCGGCTCCACCAGTTCCTTGCCGGCGGTCAGCACGCCGCGTTGTTCCGCATCCCAAATCATATTGGCACCGATGCGGCATTTGACGCTGAAGCTCGGGTTGCGTGATTCAACCTTGGCCAGAATGCGTCCGTTGCCGATACGGTTCAGACGAACCAGCGGCGTATGGCCGATTGTTAATGAGTTGTCTTCATATATCTTGCTCATAGCCCGTCCTTTAACTCTATGAAAATGTGGGGAACATCGAAAGCATACGCTAACAGTACCGGCAGGGAAGTAAAGAATTGGTATATCTATATGTTATTAGGAAATAAGTTTTAAGCACAATGATAAGGGCGCGAAATGCGCGCCCTGTCGAAAATTCCCGCGCTGTCGGCGGTAAAAAACAGCGATTATCGGACGAATTGCGTGCGATAACGATCGACCCACATCGCGGTGGCGCCGCAGACGGCGACCGGCAGGATCACCAGGTTGAGGATCGGGATCATGGTAAAGAGGCTGACCAGCGCGCCGAACTGCAGATTGTCGGTTTTGTGCTGGCGCAAAGCGCGGCGCATGTCGGCAAAGCTCACCTTGTGGTTGTCGAACGGGTAGTCGCAATACTGGATCGCCAGCATCCAGGCGCTGAACAGGAACCACAGCACCGGCGCCACCGTCTGGCCGATGCCGGGCACGAAGTACAGCGCCAGCAGCAGCAGCGCGCGCGGCAGGTAATACATTAGCTTGCGCCATTCGCGCGCCATGATGCGCGGCAGATCTTTGGCGATGCCGAGCAGGCCGGTGTCCGGCAGCGGTTTGCCGGTCAGGCTGCCTTCGAGCTGCTCGGCCAGCAGGCCGCAGAACGGCGCGGCGATCAGATTGGTGATAGTGCTGAATAGATAGCTGAACACCAGCAGCACCGAAATGACCGCCAGCGGCCACAGCAGGTAGCTCAACCATTGCAGCCAGTCGGGAACGTGGCTCATCATCGCCGGGATCCAATCGCCAAGCCGGCTGAACAGCCACCAGAAAGCGGAGCCCATCAGCAGCACGTTGACCAGCAACGGCAGGACCACATAGCGTTTAATCCCCGGGCGCGAAATCAGGCGCCAGCCTTCGGCGAAATAGTGAATGCCGCTGGTCGAGCGGGAAGGGAGCTGCGTATAGGACATATCTTAAGTTATCTCGTTGTCTGAACAGGCATCATTATCATATAGGGATGATTTTCCACTGGCTAGGGTAGGGTTGGCTGAAAAACCAGCAGAAAAAGGCAGTATAATCATCTTTATTGGCATAAAGTTCAGCACGGACTTGCACTTGTGTGCGCGGGCAAATAGAGTTAAAGAGTGAATGTTTGCCGCGGTGGCAATGTATTGGAACAACAGAGATAGCAATGATGCAGGATTTGCGTCTGATATTAATCGTTGTTGGCGCGATCGCCATAATAGCGCTGTTATTGCACGGTCTGTGGACCAGTCGCAAAGAACGGTCAGCGCTCTTCCGCGATCGCCCAGCCAAACGTTCCCAAAAGGAACGTGAACAAACTCCGATCGACGATCTCGAAGAAGGCGTCGGTGAGGTGCGCGTACGCGCCGCTCACCCGCAAGACGAGCCGTCATTCGGCCATTTCGATGCCGCACGCGAAGAACCCGTGGCCGCGCCGAAGCCCGCTCCGGCGGCTGCGCCAGCGCCCCACGCCGTTCAGCCGGCTGCCCATCAGACGCCGCCTCCGCTGTCTCAGCGGCCGGAATATGATGATATCCTGCTGAACAACTACGCGCCGGACGAAGAACAGGCCGAACCGCAGCAACCGCAACCGGCCGTGCGCCGTGAGCCGCGCGTCGACGATCTGCCGCATGAACATGAGGCGCCGCAGGGGGCAGAACCGGCATTCCACGCCGAACCGGCTCCTGTGCAGCAAGCGCCGGAAGTGAAGCCTGCGCCGGAACCTGCACCGCAGCCTGCGGCTGCGCCAATTCAGGCTAAGCTGAAAGAGACCGTGCTGGTGCTGCACGTCGCGGCCCATCAGGGCGGCGTGATCGGCGGCGAAGTGCTGCTGCAGAGCGTGTTGCAGGCGGGCTTCCAGTTTGGCGAGATGGGCATCTTCCACCGCCATATCAGCCCGGCCGGCAGCGGCCCGGTACTGTTCAGCCTGGCGAACATGGTCAAGCCGGGGTCGTTCGATCCTGACATGATGTCCGATTTCTCCACGCCGGGCGTGTCGATGTTCATGATGGTGCCGTCTTACGGCGACGCCAATCAGAACTTCAAGCTGATGCTGCAGTCGGCGCAGCGCATCGCCGACGACGTGGGCGGCGTGGTGCTGGACGACGAGCGCCGCATGATGACGCCGCAGAAGCTGGAAACCTACAAAGCGCGTATCCGTGAAGTGTTGGAAAACAACGCCTGACCGGGTTGCCGCGCGCACTGAACATCCGTAACAACAAAGCCCCCGCTAGCCGGGGGTTTTTTATCTTTGATGGTGAGCCATGGAATCGATAATCCAACAAATCAATCAACTACGAGCCACATTGCGCCATCATGAATACCAGTATCATGTGCTGGATGCGCCCGAAGTGCCGGATGCGGAATATGACCGCCTGATGCGTGAGCTGCGCGAGCTCGAGAGCGCGCATCCGGAGCTGATCACCGCCGATTCGCCGACCCAGCGCGTGGGCGCGGCGCCGCTTGCGGCGTTCGACCAGGTGCGTCACGAAGTGCCGATGCTGTCGCTGGACAACGTGTTCGACGAAGAAAGTTTCCTGGCGTTTTACAAGCGCGTGCAGGACAGGCTCAAAAGCAGCGATCCGCTGACCTTCTGCTGCGAACTGAAGCTGGATGGCCTGGCGGTCAGCCTGCTGTATGAAGACGGCGAACTGGTGCGCGCGGCGACGCGCGGCGATGGCACCACCGGGGAGAACATCACCACCAACGTGCGCACTATTCGCGCCATCCCGCTGCGCCTGACCGGCGACAACATCCCGCGCCGGCTGGAAGTGCGCGGCGAAGTGTTCATGCCGCAGGCCGGTTTTGAACAGATGAACGAAGAGGCGCGGCGCAAAGACGGCAAGGTGTTTGCCAATCCGCGCAACGCCGCCGCCGGTTCGCTGCGCCAGCTCGATCCGCGCATTACCGCTAAACGGCCGCTGACCTTCTTCTGCTACGGCGTCGGCCTGCTGGAAGGCGGCGAGCTGCCGCGCAGCCACTTTGAGCGCCTGATGCAGTTCAAGGCCTGGGGCCTGCCGGTTAGCGATCGCGCCCAGCGCCGCACCGGCAGCGAGGAAGTGCTGGCGTTTTATCGTCAGGTCGAGCAGGAACGCGCACAGCTCGGTTTCGACATCGACGGCGTGGTGATCAAGATTGACGACATCGATCTGCAGGAAACGCTGGGCTTTGTGGCGCGAGCACCGCGTTGGGCGACGGCGTTCAAATTCCCGGCCCAGGAGCAGATCACCGTGGTGCGCGAAGTGGAGTTTCAGGTTGGCCGCACCGGCGCGATTACGCCGGTGGCCCGCCTTGAGCCGGTGTTGGTGGCCGGGGTGACCGTCAGCAATGCCACCTTGCACAATGCCGATGAAATTGAGCGGTTGGGGCTGCGCATCGGCGATACGGTGATCGTGCGCCGCGCCGGCGACGTGATCCCGCAGGTGGTGGGGGTGCTGGAAGACCGCCGGCCGCAGGATGCGCGCGAAGTGGTGTTCCCGCTGCACTGCCCGGTGTGCGGCTCCGACGTTGAGCGCGTGGAAGGCGAAGCCGTGGCGCGCTGCACCGGCGGTCTTATCTGCGGCGCGCAGCGCAAAGAGGCGTTGAAGCATTTCGTTTCCCGCCGCGCGCTGGACGTTGAAGGCATGGGCGACAAGATCATCGAGCAACTGGTGGACAAGGAGTACGTGAAGAACCCGGCCGATCTGTTCCGGCTGTCCGCCGGCATTCTGACCGGTCTGGATCGCATGGGGCCGAAATCGGCGCAGAACCTGGTCAATGCGCTGGAGAAATCTAAACAGACCACCTTCGCCCGCTTCCTGTATGCGCTCGGCATTCGCGAGGTCGGCGAAGCGACCGCCGCCAACCTGGCGGCGCATTTCGGATCGCTCGAGAAGTTGTTCGCCGCTGACATCGAGGCGCTGAAAGAGGTGCCGGACGTCGGCGAAGTGGTGGCCAAACACACTCGCAACTTCCTCGATGAAGCGCTCAATCAGCAGGTGATCAACGAGCTGGTGGGCGCCGAGATCGGCATTCACTGGCCGGCGCCGGTGGTGGTGGCGGCGGAAGAGATAGACAGCCCGTTCGCCGGCAAAACCGTGGTGCTGACCGGCTCGCTGAGCCAGCTGTCGCGCGACGAGGCCAAAGATCGCCTGACGGCGCTGGGCGCCAAGGTCAGCGGCAGCGTGTCGAAGAAAACCGATCTGGTGATCGCCGGTGAGGCGGCCGGTTCCAAGCTGGCGAAGGCGCAGGAGCTGGGTATCGCCGTGATCGACGAAGCGGAGATGATCCGCTTGCTGGGTGAGTGATGGAAAAAGAAAACCTGCTGGAGATCGCCAATACCGTGATGCCGTTCGGCAAGTACCAAGGGCGGGTGCTGATCGATCTGCCCGAAGAGTACCTGCTGTGGTTCGCCCGCAAGGGCGAATTCCCCAAAGGCAAGCTCGGCATGCTGATGGAGATGACGCTGGCGATTAAAATCGAAGGGCTTGACCACCTGGTCAAGCCGCTGAAGAAAAGCTGAACTGACGGGCCTTGGCCCGTCTTTTTTTTACCCGCGCGACGCCTGCGCGTTGGGCACCGCCTGTTGCGCCTGCTGCTTGCGCTGATACCTTTTCGCCAATACCGCACAGGTCATCAGTTGCACCTGATGGAACACCATCAGCGGCAGCACCATGATCCCCACCGTCGCCGCCGGGAACAGGATATTGGCCATCGGAATGCCGTTCGCAAGGCTCTTCTTCGAACCGCAGAATACGATGGTGATCTCGTCTGCTTTGCTGAACCCCAGCCAGCGCGCCATGTAAGTGTTCACCACCAGCACGATCGCCAGCAGCACGATGCTGCCACCGACGATAAACGCCAGTGAGCCCATCCCTACCTGATGCCAGATGCCGTGCGTCACCGCCTCGCTGAAGGCGGCGTACACCACCAGCAGAATTGAAGTCTGATCGGTTTTACCGATAAGTGGCCGATGGCGTTCGATCCAGCCGCCGATCAGCGGCCGCAGCAGGTGACCGGCGACGAACGGCACCAGCAGCTGCAGCACGATCGAACCGACCTGCCGCAGGCCGCCGGTATCGCCGTGTACATTCATCAACAAGCCGACCAGCAGTGGCGACACGAAGATCCCGAGCAGGCTGGAGGCGGAAGCGCTGCATACCGCCGCCGCGACGTTGCCGCCCGCCAGCGAGGTGAAGGCGATGGCCGATTGCACGGTGGCCGGCAGGATGCACAGGTAGATGAAACCGGCGTACAGCTCGGGGCTGACGTCGATCGGCGCCCACCAGGCAAACAGCACGCCCAGCGCCGGAAAAATGATGAAGGTGCTGCACATCACCCACAGATGCAGCCGCCAGTTGTTGCTGCCGGCCAGGATGGCCTCGCGCGACAGCTTGGCGCCGTGCATGAAAAACAGCAGGGCGATGGCGGCGATGGTCAGGGCGTTGAGCCAGCCGACGAACTCGCCGCGCGCCGGCAGGAACGACGCCAGCAGCACGGTGGCGATCAGCGTCAGGGTAAAACGATCGGGCAGGAATCTCATGGCGATGCGCTCGGGTAGAAAATCGATGGGGCTATTCTCCCGCGCGGGCATATAATAATAAAATTGATTTATTTAATTCATCCATGAATAAAACACATGAATTACTCACTCAAACAGCTGCGGGTGTTCGTCGCCATCGCCCGCCACGGCAGCTTCAGCCGCGCCGGTGAGGCGATCGGCCTGACGCAATCGGCGGTCAGCCACAGCGTGAAAGAGCTGGAAGCGGAGGTCGGCGTGCGGCTGCTGGATCGCACCACGCGTGAAGTGGTGTTGACCGACGCCGGTCTGCGGTTGGCCAACCGGGTCGAGCGGCTGCTGGACGAGCTGCAGGCCGCGTTGCTGGATGCGCGCAGCTCTGGCGTACAGCGCAGCGGCACGGTGCGGGTGGCGACGAGCCAAACCATTTCCGCCCATCTGATGCCGCAGTGCATCGCCGCCGGCGAGCGTGAATATCCGGAGATCCGCATCATGCTGCGCGATCAGGCGCAGCAGCAGGTGCTGCACAGCGTGCGCAACGCCGAGGTGGATTTCGGCATCGTGGTCGATCCGGTACAGGCGGTGGATCTGGAGTGCGAAGCGGTGCTGCATGAACCTTTCCTGTTGCTGTGCCGCGACGATCATCCGTTCGCTGCGCAGCCGGCGGTGCGTTGGTCGGCGTTGAACGGTTGCCGCCTGGTGTTGCAGGATTATGCGTCGGGCAGCCGGCCGCTGATCGACAGTGCGCTGAGACAGCAGGGCGTGGAGGCGCAGGTGGTGCAGGAAATCGGCCATCCGGCCACGCTGTTCCCGATGGTGGCGGAGGGGATTGGCATCAGCATTTTCCCTGCGTTGGCGCTACCGTTGCCGGAAGGGGAGCGGCTCCGGGTGCGGCGGCTGGTGCCGGAAATTAACCGCGCGCTGATGCTGGTGCGGCGCAAGAACCGCTCACTGACGCCGGCGGCGGAGGCCATCTGGCAGGTGGCGCGTCAGCAGGCGGCGCTGCTGCAACAGCGCCGGCGGGAAAACGCGGCATATTGACTCAGATATAGACGTCCACCGCGTTGAGCGGCGTTGGGCGGTTTACGCCGTCGCCGGATTGCGCCGCGGCTTTTTCCATTTGCTCCTGCTGCTGCTTTTCCATTTCTTCTTTCTGGATGCGCGCGATCTCGGCCTGCAACATCTTGATCTGCGCTTCGATCAGCTGTTTCTGTTTTTCGATCTCTTTGGGGTCGGCGCTGGAGTCCTTCAGCTCCACCAGCTTTTGCTGCAGCGCCTGAATCTGCCGGTTTAGCGCCTTGATGCGCACCGAGGCGCGGCTTTCGTTGAGGTTAGCCGGTTCTTCATTGCCGTTGGCGCGTTCGTTTTTCTCCATCTTGCCGCCTTGCGGCTGGTTGTTGACCGGTTTGGCCATCAGCAATTCGCCCTGATGGCCCGGCGCGCTAAAGACGTTGCTGACGCCGGGAACGGTATTTTTGATCGGTACGATCATGGTGATGGTGGTCGACATGGATGCTCTCCCTGAGTCGGTATATCGCTGATCAGGGTATCGGCAGCGGCGGCTAAATCTTTACCTGCCGCAGACGCGGCCAGCGCAACAGCCAGCCTTTGTCGAGCACGCGCTGGGCATAGGCCGCGCGATCGCCGTTTTTCACGTTGAAGGTAATGGTGTCGTCGAACAGCGCCGCGAGCCCGAAAGGGGCGACCAGCGTGATGCTGTCGTCGGCGTTCAGACGCGCGCCGACCGCCGTTTCCACTTCAGTCCAGAAGCTGATGGCCTCTTCGCTGTTGCGGTAGGGCGCCCGGCCGCCGCGCAGGTGCATGCGCGCCTGATTCTTGACCGACCACGGCTGCGGCAGCCACTGTTGCAGCCGCGCCTCCAGCATGCGATCGCGTTCGGCGTCCGCCCGCTGCGCATCGAAGTGGATCACGTCGATATCGTTGAGCGGCGTGGGCTCCACATAGCCGTGGCGCCGATCCCACACCAGGTTACGCACAAAGCCGGCGCCGAGGCACCAGTCATTCAGGCCGAGCCGGCGCACGGTGCGCAGGGCGGCCATGCGCGCGCTATCTTGTTGCAGCCAGTCGATAATTTGCCGTTGCGGATCCATCACCCCTCCTGTTTTCGCGGCTACTGTAACCCGAAGCGGCGGCGGGTGAAATGGAGAGAAGCGTGATGGCGGCGATCGCGTGCAAAATAATTTTCTTTTCCCACTGACTACACTTGGTGCAGGGTTGTTATCTCGTCACTCGGGGCAAGGGAGGGGGCTATGTATCAGGCAACGGTGGGCCAACGCGGCTATCGCTTTGGCGATCTGCGCCAGCTGATGGCGAAGGCTTCGCCTGCACGCTCCGGCGATTATCTGGCGGAGGTGGCGGCGGAAAGCGCCGAAGAGCGCATGGCGGCGCGCATCGCGCTGGCGGATGTGCCGCTCAAGGCATTCCTGCAGCAGACGCTGGTGCCGTACGAGCAGGACGAGGTGACGCGCCTGATCATCGATAGCCACGACGCCGCCGCCTTTGAGCCCATCTCGCACCTCACGGTCGGCGATTTTCGCGACTGGTTGCTGAGCGAGCAGGCGGACAGCGCCATGCTGGCGCAGGTGGCCGCCGGCATTACGCCGGAGATGGCGGCGGCGGTAAGCAAGATCATGCGCAATCAGGATCTGATCCTGGTGGCGAAGAAATGCCGGGTGGTGACGCGCTTTCGCAATACGATTGGCCTGCCGGGCCACCTCAGCGTGCGGCTGCAGCCCAATCACCCGACCGACAGCCTGCAAGGCATCGCCGCCAGCATGCTGGACGGTTTGCTGTACGGCAGCGGTGATGCGGTGGTCGGCATCAATCCGGCCAGCGACAGCCTGCCGCTGCTGGAAAAGCTCAACTACATGCTGGACGACGTGATCCAGCGCTTCGCCATTCCCACCCAATCCTGCGTGCTGACCCATGTGACCAACACGCTGCGGCTGATGGAGCGCGGCGCGCCGGTGGATCTGGTGTTTCAGTCGATCGCCGGTACCGAAGCGGCCAATCGCGGTTTCGGCATCAGTCTGGCGCTGCTGGCGGAGGCGCAGCAGGCGGCGCTGAGCCTCAAGCGCGGCACGTTGGGCGATAACGTGATGTACTTCGAAACCGGGCAGGGCAGTTGCCTGTCGGCTAACGCGCATCACGGCGTCGATCAGCAGACCTGTGAGGCGCGTGCCTATGCGGTGGCGCGCCATTTCTCACCGCTGCTGATCAACACCGTGGTGGGGTTTATCGGCCCCGAATACCTGTATGACGGCAAACAAATTATCCGCGCCGGGCTGGAGGACCACTTCTGCGGCAAGCTGCTCGGCCTGCCGCTGGGTTGCGACGTCTGCTACACCAACCATGCCGAAGCCGATCAGGACGACATGGACACGCTGCTGACGCTATTGGCCGCCGCCGGGTTGACGTTCCTGATCGGCGTGCCGGGCGCGGATGACATCATGCTCAACTACCAAAGCACCTCGTTCCACGACGCGCTCTATATCCGAGAGCTGCTGGGGCTGAAGCACGCGCCGGAGTTCGCCGCCTGGCTGGCGGCGATGAACATCACCGACGAACGCGGGCGGCTGCGCGACGCCGCCGCCAATCACCCGCTGTTGCTGGCGCTGCAGGGAGAACGGACATGAGCAAACCGGTTCACGTCAACAGTTGGGATGCGCTGCGCGCCTTTACCGACGCGCGCATCGCGCTGGGGCGCACCGGCGCCAGTCTGCCGACCGACGAGCTGCTGCGCTTCGGCCTGGCCCATGCCCAGGCGCGCGACGCGGTGCATCAGCCTTTCGACAGCGAGCGGCTGGCGGCGGATCTGCACGATGCCGGTTGGCCCACGCTGGCGGTGCACAGCCAGGCTGGCGACCGCGCCGCCTACCTGCGCCGTCCGGATCTGGGGCGGCGATTGGCGCCGGATAGCCGCAGCCTGCTGCTTGGTTTACCGCCGCGCCGCGTCGATCTGCTGCTGGCGGTGGCGGACGGCCTCTCCTCCAAGGCGGTGCACCGCCAGGCGCTGCCGTTGCTGCAAGCGCTGCGGCCCTATCTCGATACGCTGGGGCTGACCGTGGCACCGGTGGTGCTGGCGCATCAGGCGCGGGTGGCGCTGGGGGATGAGATCGGTGAATGCCTGCAGGCCCGGGCGGTGGCGATGCTGATCGGCGAACGGCCGGGGCTGTCGTCGCCGGACAGTCTGGGCATCTATTTGACCTGGGGACCGAGCGCGCGCAGAACGGACGCCGAGCGCAACTGTATTTCCAACGTACGGCCCGAGGGGCTGGATTACCCGCAGGCGGCGTTCCGCCTGGCCTGGCTGCTGGAGCAGGCGTTCCAGCGGCGGCTGAGCGGCATCGAGCTGAAGGACGAGAGCGACAACCCGGCCCTGCATGGACGAGTGACGCCGCTTTACCCCCAGCTGGGCGGCTGACCGATGGTTTGCTGCAGCAGGGCAGTGAAGGCAGCCAGCCGGGCGGACACCTTCGCCATCGGGCGCAGCAGATAGATGCCTTGCTGCTCATGGCGCGGATCTTCCAGCATTTGCACCAGTTGCCCGTGCTGCACGTCCGGCCCCACCACCCAGTTGGGCAGAAAGGCGATGCCGAGCCCGAGCAGTGCGGCCTGACGCTGCGCGGTGAAGTCGTCGCAGCGCAGCGCCATGGTGCAGCGGCTCATCAGCGCCGCGTCGAGGATCTGCGCCCAGCAGGCCGGCTGCTGCTTGTGGTAGCGGGCGATCAGCCGGTGCTGCGGCAGCGCCTCCAGATCGCTCGGCAGGCCATAGCGGGCGACGTAGGCGGGGCTGGCGCACATTACCCAGCGTTGGGTGGCGATGCGGCTGGCGTACAGCGCGCTGTCCTTCTGCTCGCCGATGCGGATGGCGGCGTCCAGCCGTTCCTGGGTCGGATCGGTCTGGCGTTCGGTCAGATCGAGATCGACCCACAGCTGAGGGTACCGTTCCGCCAGCGTCGGCAGCAGCGGTAGCACATAGGTTTTGCCGAAGGTCGGCAGGCAGCTGATGCGCAGCGTGCCCTGCGGCGTTTCGTTCAGCGCGTTCAGCTCGGCGCGAAGGCCGGTAATGTCCGTCATCAGCGCGGCGGCGCGTGCCAGCAGCAGCTCGCCGGCGTCGGTCAGCAACAGGCCGCGGGTGGAGCGCACGAACAGCGTCGCACCGAGCGCGCTTTCCAGCGCATCGATATGGCGCACCAGCGAAGAAGGCACCATACCCAGCTGGCGCGCGGCGGCGGAAAAGCTGCCCAGGTGGGCCACGTCGAGAAAAATTGGCAGATGTTCTACATAGCGGGCGTCATTCATTTTTGCATTATATGCAAAAGCGTTTCTTATGAATACCCGCTTCTCTGCCGGCGGCGCGGCGGCTACTCTGGCTGCGGGTTGACGACGGGCTTCAACGCCGCCTTATCCCGGCCGTATAGAGAGAAAACGCATAAACCTCGCGGCGCTTAGCACTAAATAACAGATGTTTTTCCCAGGCTGCGCGAGCCGCCTGCGGAGTTGATAGTCGCTCCAACACCAGATTAACCGTTCAATTTGATATCCGATCCAGCATTAATGATTAGTGAGCCTTTACTTTCACTCATCATGCTGTTGACTCTGGATATCGGCCGGCCAGCCGTGCCGGTTTTTTTGTCGCCTCAGGCTGAATCGTTCCAACTGATGAACGCGCCTGAGGGGCATCTTGGCCCGCCGTCGGCGGGTCTTTTGAACGCGTGGAACCGCAGTTCCGCGCTGGTGGAGGAGTCAGCATGAACGAAAAACACGGGTGTTCCTGTGCGCGCCATTTGGCGCAGGGTTTTGCCAGGCAGTCGATCAACGCCGGGGAGGGCGAAATCTATCAAATCTCGCTGATGAGCGCGCTCATCGACGGGGTCTACGAGGGGGAAACCACCATTGCCGAGTTGCTCAAACACGGCAACTTTGGCCTCGGTACCTTCAATCATCTGGACGGTGAACTGATCGCTTTCGACCAGGAAATACACCAGCTGCGCGCCGACGGCAGCGCCCGGCCGGCCGGCCTGCAACAGAAAACCCCCTTCGCCGTCGTCACCTTTTTCCAGCCCAGCGTCAGCCAGCAATTCGACCGGCCGATCACCAAGGCGCAGCTGCACCAGTGCATCGACGAACAGGTCGCCTCGCCGAACCTGTTTTGTGCGGTGCGGGTCGACGGCGAGTTCAGCCACGTGGAAACCCGCACCGTGCCGCGCCAGGAGCGGCCTTACCGCCCGATGCTGGAAGCGATAGAAGAGCAGCCGACCTTCTCGTTCCATCAGCGGCGCGGCACGCTGGTCGGCTTCCGCTCGCCGGATTACATGCAGGGCATCGGCGTGGCCGGCTATCACGAACACTTCGTTACCGACGACCGCAGCGGCGGCGGCCACGTGCTGGACTATCAGCTCGATCATGGCCGTCTGCAGTTCGGCGTCATCACGCGTCTCAATCTTCAGTTGCCGCATGATGCGGATTTCTTGCGCGCCAACCTCTGCCCAGAGGATTTGGACCGCGCGATTCGTTCCGCCGAGGGCTAACCCCGGCGATCGTTTTCTTAGGAGGTGGAACCATGGCACAGGAAAAAACAGGCAATGACTGGCAATGCGGCGCCGATTTGGTGGTGAAAAACCTGGAAGCGCAGGGCGTCAAACACGTTTTCGGTATTCCGGGCGCCAAAATCGACCGGGTGTTCGACTCGCTGGAGGACGCGCCGTCGATCGAAACGGTGGTGGTGCGGCATGAGGCCAACGCGGCCTTTATGGCGGCGGCGGTCGGCCGCTTGACCGGCAAGGCCGGGGTGGCGCTGGTCACCTCCGGGCCGGGCAGCTCCAACCTGATCACCGGGCTGGCTACCGCCACCTCGGAAGGGGACGCGGTGGTGGCCTTCGGCGGGGCGGTGAAGCGCGCCGACAGCCTGAAGCAGACGCACCAGAGCATGGATACCGTCAGCATGTTCCGGCCGGTCACCAAGTATTGCGCCGAAGTGCATGCCGGTTCGGCGATTTCCGAGGTGATCGCCAACGCCTTCCGCCGCGCCGAGTTCGGCCGGCCGGGGGCGTCGTTCGTCAGCCTGCCGATGGATATCGTCAATGAACCGGTCAGCGCGCCGGTGCTGGCGGGCTGCCGCTTGCCGCGCATGGGGGCCGCCGCGGCAGACGACATTCAGGCGGCGGTGAAACTGATCCGCCAGGCCAAATGCCCGGTGCTGCTGCTGGGCTTGCAGGCCAGCCGGCCGGAGAACAGCGAGGCGGTGCGCCATCTGCTGTACCGCACCCATATGCCGGTGGTCGGCACCTATCAGGCGGCGGGGGTGATCGACGTCAACCACTTTGCCCGTTTCGCCGGCCGCGTCGGCCTGTTCAACAACCAGCCGGCCGATCAGCTGCTGCAGAAGGCCGATCTGGTGGTGAGCGTCGGTTATGATCCGATCGAATACGATCCCTGCATGTGGAACAGCCACGGGCGGCTGAAGCTGGTGCATATCGACGTGCTGCCGGCGGATATCGATACCTGCTATCGGCCGGACGTCGAGCTGGTGGGCAACATCAGCGCCACGCTGAACATGATGACCGAAGCGTTCAATGAGGCGGTCTGCGTGCCGCCGGAGGTGGAGCTGATCCTCACCGATCTCGGCCGCCAGCGCACTGAACTGGCGGAGCGCGCCGCTCGCCGCGGCGGCATGCCGATCCACCCGCTGCGCATCGTCAAGGAGCTGCAGGACATCGTCAGCGACGACGTGACGCTGTGCGTGGACATGGGCAGTTTCCACATCTGGATCGCCCGCTATCTTTACAGCTTCCGCGCTCGCCAGCTGTTGATCTCCAACGGCCAGCAAACCATGGGGGTAGCGCTGCCGTGGGCCATTGGCGCGGCGCTGGTGCGCCCCGGCGACAAGGTGGTGTCAATCTCCGGCGACGGTGGCTTCATGCAGTCGAGCATGGAGCTGGAGACCGCGGTGCGGCTGAAAAACAACATCGTGCACGTGATCTGGGTCGATAACGCTTACAACATGGTGGAAATGCAGGAAGTGAACAAATACCAGCGCAAATCCGGCGTGGAGTTCGGGCCGATAGACTTCAAGGCCTACGCGGAATCCTGCGGCGCGGTCGGTTTCGCCGTGCAGTCGGTGGAAGATCTGCGGCCGATGCTGCGCAAGGCGATGGAGATCCAGGGGCCGGTGGTGGTGGCCATTCCGGTCGACTACGCCGATAACTATAAGCTGATGGCGCAGATGAACTTCAGCCAGATGATTTAATTTCATCATCCTCGCGCCGTTTCACCGGGGCAGGCCGCTTGCGCGCCTGCCCGTTTTTATGCGCGGAATTTGTCCTTTACATCGCTAACTGCATGATTTATTGCTATCCGTTCGGCTGTTTTTTCACCACTGGGGATAGCGCAATGAAAAGAAAAGCAATAACGATCGGGCTGCTGGCGTTGGCGATTGCCGGCGGCGCGCGGGCCAATACGCTGGTCTACTGTTCCGAAGGCTCGCCGGAAGGCTTCAACCCGCAGCTGTTCACCTCCGGCACCACGGTAGACGCCAGTTCGGCGGCGATCTACAACCGGCTGGTGGATTTCAAACCCGGCACCGTCGAGCTGCAACCCAGCCTGGCGGAAAGCTGGGAGGTGAGCGAAGACGGCAAGCGCTATACCTTCCATCTGCGCAAGGGCGTGGCATTCCAGAGCAATAAATATTTCACGCCCACCCGCGATTTCAACGCCGATGACGTCATCTTCTCGTTTATGCGCCAGAAGGACGCCAACAACCCGTATCACAAGGTCTCCAACGGCGCCTACACCAACTTCGAGTCGATGGAGTTCGGCACGCTGATTGACCGGATCGTCAAGGTGGATGACCACACCGTGCGTTTTGAACTCTCCCGCGCCGAGGCGCCGTTCGTCGCCGATCTGGGCATGTATTTCGCCACCCTATTATCGGCGGAATATGCCGACGCGATGCTGAAGGCCGGCACGCCGCAGCGGGTGGACAACGATCCGATCGGCACCGGGCCGTTCCAGCTGGTGCAGTACCAGAAAGACGCGAAAATCCTCTACAAGGCGTTCGACCGCTACTGGGAAGGCAAGCCGAAGATCGATCGGCTGGTGTTTTCGATCACGCCGGATGCGACGGTGCGTTACGCCAAGCTGCAAAAGAACGAGTGCCAGGTGATGCCGTTCCCCAACCCGGCGGATCTGGCGCGCATGCGGCAGGACGGCAACCTTCAGGTAATGGAAAAATCCGGCTTGAATATCGGTTTCCTGGCGTTCAACACCCAGAAGAAACCGTTGGATAACGTTAAGGTGCGCCAGGCGTTGGCGCTGGCGGTCAACAAGCCGGCGATCATCGACGCGGTGTTCCACGGCGCCGGCCAGCCGGCCAAAAATCTGCTGCCGCCGACCCAGTGGGGCAGCAACGCGCAGCTTGAAGACTACCCGTATTCGCCGGAGCGGGCGAAGCAGCTGTTGCAGGAGGCCGGGCTGGGGCAGGGCTTCGATATCGATCTATGGGCGATGCCGGTGCAGCGGCCCTATAACCCCAACGCCAAGCGCATGGCGGAGATGATCCAGGCCGACTGGGCTAAAATCGGCGTGCGCGCCAAAATCGTCACCTTCGAGTGGGGCGAGTATTTACAGCGGATTAAAAACGGCGAGCACCAGACCGCGCTGATGGGCTGGACCACCGCCAACGGCGATCCAGACAACTTCTTCGGCCCGCTGTTCACCTGCGCTTCGCTCGGCGGCTCCAACTCGGCGAAATGGTGCTACAAACCGTTCGACCAGCTGATCCTGCAGGCGCGTGAAGAGAACGATCACGCCAAACGGGTGGCGATGTATCAGCAGGCGCAGGTGATAATGCACGATCAGATGCCGGCGCTGATGATCGCGCACTCGACCATCTTCGAACCGGTGCGCAAGGAAGTGAAAGGCTACGAAATAGACCCGTTCGGCAAACACATCTTCAAGCAGGTGTCGCTGGAGAAGTAACGAAAAGGCCGGGGTAACCCGGCCTTTTTCATGCGTGCGGCGCGTCGCAGTGGTAGCGGCTGCGCGGGATCACCAGCGGCGTGTGGGACAGCGGATCGTCGATGATCATGCACGGCATGCCGAACACCCGTTCCACCAGCTCGGCGGTAATGATCTCCGCCGGGTTTCCCTCCGCCACGATCTTGCCGTCGCGCATGGCGATGATGTGATCGGCATAGCGGCAGGCGTGGTTGAGATCGTGCAGCACCGCGATGAGGGTTTGGCCGCGCTCGCGGTTGAGCTGGCGGAACAGATCCAGCAGCTCTATTTGGTGCGCGATGTCGAGGTAGGTGGTTGGTTCATCCAGCAGCAGCAGCGGCGTTTGCTGCGCCAACGCCATCGCCACCCAGACGCGCTGGCGCTGTCCGCCGGACAGTTCGTCGACGCTGCGGTCCGCCAGCTGGCTGACGTTGGTGGCCGCCATGGCGGCTTCCACCGCCTGTTTGTCGGCCTGCGTCCACTGTTTCAACAGGCTCTGGTGCGGATAGCGGCCGCGCGACACCAGGTCCGCCACGGTAATGCTGTCCGGTGCGATCGAGGTTTGCGGCAGCAGCCCAAGCTCGCGCGCCAGCGCCTTGGTGGCGAAGCTGCTGATGTTTTTGCCGTCCAGCATCACCTCGCCGGCGCTGGGTTTCAGCAGGCGGCACAGGGCGCGCAGCAGCGTCGATTTGCCGCAGGCGTTCGGCCCGACGATCACCGTGAAGGCGCCATCGGGGATCGCCACGCTCAGATCGTCAGCGATGATTTTATTGTCGTAGCCCAGCTTCAGGTGCGAGGCGTGCAGGCGGTGGCTCATGGCATTATCACTCTTCATTATCTGCGGGCCTCACGGATGAGCAGCCAAATCAGGTACAGGCCGCCGATGCAGACGGTCACGACCCCGACCGGCAGTTGGATCGGCGCGAAAAGATGTTGGGACACCACGTCGGCGCTGAGCAGCAGCGCTGCGCCCATCAGCGCCGATGACGTCAGGGTGACCGAGGATTGTCCGGCCAGGCGGCGGGCGATCTGCGGCGCCGCCAGCGCGATAAAGGAAATCGGCCCGGCGGTGGCGGTGACGGCGGCGGTGAGGGTAACGCCGAACAACATCAGCCACAGCCGGCTGCCTTCGGCGTTCACGCCCAGCGCGCGCGCCGTGTCGTCGCCCATTTCCAATAGCTGCAGCCGTTTGCCCATCAGCAGTGCGGCCGCGGCCGCCAGCACGATGAACGCCGTGGCGGGCTGGGCTTTCTGCCAGGTCATGCCGTTGAGCGAACCGGCCTGCCACATGGCGGCGTCCATGGCGCGCTCCAGCGAAGCGGTGATGATCAGCCAGGTATTGGTGGAGACCAAGACCGCGCTGATGGCGATGCCGACGATGATCAGCCGGAAGCCGGCGATGCCTTGCCGCCAGGCCAGCAGGTAGATGGCCAGCGCGGCGAGAATGCCGCCGGCCAGCGCGCCGCCGGCGATGTAGTAATAGCCGCCGTTGAACAGGGTGATGGCGATCAGCGCGCCGGTGTAAGCCCCCATGTTAAAGCCAATCACGTCCGGGCTGCCGAGCGGGTTGCGGATAATCGACTGGAAGATGGCGCCGCTCATGCCGAGCGCGCCGCCTAACAACAGCGCCATGGCAATACGCGGCAAACGCCATTGGGTGACCACGGTGACCAGATTTTTCGGCGCCTCGCCGCTGAGCGCGGCAAAGACCTGTTCCAGCGAAAGTTGCAGTGTGCCGTAGCACAGCGCGGCAACGGCCATCGCCAGGCACAACGCCAGCAGCGAAAGATTGACCAGCAGCAGGCGCAGCGGCATGCGCCAGTTGATGACGCCGCCCGGGCGGCCGATATGCAACGTGTGGGGCAGACTCATCACAGACCCCCCAGCGTTTTCTTGCGGCGCACCAGCCAGATCAGCACCGGCGCGCCGATGAAGGCCGCCACGATGGAAACCCGCAGTTCACCGGCCGCCAGCAAGCGGCCGACCACGTCGGCGCACAGCAGTAAAATCGGCGCCAGCAGCATGGAGTAGGGCAGGATCCAGCGCTGGTCGGGGCCGACCCACCAGCGGGCGATATGCGGCACCATCAGGCCGATGAAACTGATTGGGCCGACGGTGGCGGTCGCCGCGCCGCACAGCAGCGTGATGGCGATCACCGCGACAATCTGAGTCAGCACTACGCGCGCGCCGAGCGCGATAGCCAAATCTTCCCCCATACCGATGGTATTCAGCGGCCGGGCGATGAGCAGCGTCAGCAGGCAGCCGAGCAAAATGGCGGGGGCGGTGACCGGCAGCGTGGACAGCGTGCGGATATCCAGCGTGCCGGCCTGCCAGAAGCGCAGTTGGTCAAAGGTTTGCGGATCGATCAGCGACAGCCCGGTGGTGATGCCGAGCAGTACCGCGCCGATCGCCACGCCGGCCAGCGTCAGCCGCACCGGGTTGATGCGCCCACCCGCCAGCGTGCCGATCAGGTAGACCAGCAGGGTGGTGAGGGCAGCGCCGACGAAGGCATAGGCCATATAGCTTTCAGTGGTGGCGGCGCCGAAAAACATGATGCCGATGACCACGGCGAAGCTGGCGCCGGCGTTGATGCCGAGCACGCCGGGATCGGCCAGCGGATTGCGCGTCAACGCCTGAATCAGCGCGCCGGCGGCGCCGAGCGCCATGCCGGCTAAAATGCCCGCCAGCGTACGGGGCACTCGGGCGTTGAGAATGATGGTGCTGTCGGAACCGCTCGCGGCGCCCTGCAGGCTGAGCCAGACGGTATGGAAGGGGATGGCTTTGGAACCCAGCATCAGGCTGGCAATGATGCACAGCAGCAACAGCGCCAAACCGATACCGAACCCGGCGAGGCGTTTGAAGCCACTGGCGTAAGCTGCGTGCGGTGCGGACGAAAGCGTCCGCTCAGTCGGAGTGGGTACGTTCACACCGGTAACTCCTGTATGATTTTTATTCTCATTGTTATTTGCGTTCATGCGGGCGCTAATAGTAGCACGAGTTTACGCCCGCATGCACCCGCCGGTTGGTGGCAAAGGTGCGTTGACGATGTTAATAACTATTGATATTTCAATTGATTGAATGTGAACGGTCGCCCCGTTTGCGGAAAGCGTCGGCAGGAGCCTGGCCTGCCGACGGCGTGGTTCAGGGCTTTTTGAACAGCCGTTCGATTTGGTTCAGCATGTTGGTGGCACTGTAATAATCGAGGCGGAAGGTGTCGTTGCCGACGGCATAGACGTGCCGCTGTTCCACCGGCTCCAGATGTTTAAGGAACGGGTTGGTCAGCACCTCTTGCACTTTGCGCTCATTGGTGGCGAACAGGATCAGGGTTTTGCCGTTCAGGCCTTCGGCCATTTTTTCACCGGAGATCTGGATGATGTCATGGCGTTTACCCATGCTGGCGTTGCCTTTGGCGCTTTCCGGCGGGGTGGCCAATTGGAAGCCAAGCTGGGTCAGCAGCTTGCCCTGGGCGGAGCCCGGTGTCCACAGCATGGCCTCGCGGCCGTTGTCGGCATACACCAGCGGCGTGGTCGGCTGTGGCGGCAGGGTGATCGCCTGCTTCACTTGCTCCACGCGCTGTTCGAAACGATCTTCCGCCTGTTTGGCGCCGGCTTCGTGACCGGTGATCTCACCGAGCTCGCTGGCCAGCTGTTGCCAGCTTTTGTCGCCATAATCGAGTACTAACGTCGGCGCAATGGCGGACAGCTGATCGTACAGCTTCAGCGCTGAATCCCCGCCGGTGGCGGCGACGACGATCAAATCCGGCGCGGCAGCGGCGACGGCTTCGGCATTGGGTTCCACCTGATACAGCCGTTCGACGTGGCGCTGTTTGGCCACCTCGCTCCACTGGGTAAAGAAGCCTTGTTGGTCGGCTACCAGGGGATTTGGGCTGGTGGCGGCGCTGGCGACCACCGGGGCGTCGATCGCCAGCAGCGTACCGGTGATGGTGACGCTGGTGGACACGATGCGCTGCGGCGGTTTTTCCAGCGTGAATTTCCCTTTGGCGCTGTCGATGGTGCGCGGCCAACTGCTGTCGGCAGCGGGGGCGGAAGGTTTCTGCTCGTCGTTCTTGTCGTCCGGGCCACAGCCGCTGAGCAACAGGCTGGAAGTGGCGATGAATGCAATGAACAGCTGGCGTAAGGATAGGGTCATGAGCGGGCTCTTTCTTTCCTTGAACTAAGGCGTATCAATCCGGCGGCGGATTGGCTGAGTGGTGGATGCCCGCTAATTTACCATTCAAGCCGCCAAAATGATAACCATTCGTATCTCAGCGCGTGGTGAATAAAGAAAGAATACGAAGAAAAGGGAAGTGGGTGAGACAGAAACGGAAAAAGCGCCCAAAGGCGCTTTTCTCTGAATGGGTGGGTCGTGCAGGATTGATTCGGCCTGTGGCCTCACCCTACGGGCAACGCTGCGCGTTGTCGTGTCGCTGCGCGATGCTCGAACCTGAACGCAGGATCTCACCCGCACGACTCAGTGGGCCATGTCAGTAAGAAATAAAGGCAGAGTCAGGTGGCGCAGAAACGAAAAAAGCGCCAAAAGGCGCTTTTTTCTGAATTGGTGGGTCGTGCAGGATTCGAACCTGCGACCAATTGATTAAAAGTCAACTGCTCTACCAACTGAGCTAACGACCCGCAGAAGTGGTGGGTGATGACGGGCTCGAACCGCCGACCCCCTCCGTGTAAAGGAGATGCTCTACCAACTGAGCTAATCACCCACTTCAGGACTTCCAGGTACTGCTAAACGAGAGAATGATGGTGGGTGATGACGGGCTCGAACCGCCGACCCCCTCCGTGTAAAGGAGATGCTCTACCAACTGAGCTAATCACCCTCATTCGTTCTCATTTTTCTCAACAAGATGGTGGGCGATGACGGGCTCGAACCGCCGACCCCCTCCGTGTAAAGGAGATGCTCTACCAACTGAGCTAATCGCCCCGTCTTGTTGGAGTCGCATTATAGGGATAGTTCAAAGTGAGTCAACGCTTTTTAAAATGATTTCAATCGTTCGCCGCAAATTTAGGCAGGGCGCGATAATTATCGCCAGTAGCGCTGATTCTTTACGCAACGCTATGCGAAACTCGCCGCAAAACGCGCGAAATCGACCGGCGCAATATCGTGTCGGCGTTGAGGAATTAGCGCGTGGTGATACAATGTCGTCCACTCTTTTTTCAATTCCGAGCAATCGTCGGCCATCGCCGACACGCGTTGCGTAATAAGGCAGTGAACCCAATGAAAATCAAAACCCGTTTTGCACCGAGCCCGACCGGCTATCTCCACGTCGGCGGCGCGCGTACCGCACTTTACTCCTGGTTGTTCAGCCGCCATGCGGGCGGTGAGTTCGTTCTGCGTATCGAAGATACCGATCTGGAACGTTCGACCCAGGACGCGATCGACGCAATTATGGATGGCATGAACTGGTTGAACCTGGATTGGGATGAAGGCCCGTATTTCCAGACCAAGCGTTTCGATCGCTACAACGCGGTCATCGACGAAATGCTGGAGCAGGGCACGGCCTATAAATGCTATTGCTCCAAGGAACGTCTGGAAGCGCTGCGCGAGAAGCAGATGGAAAACGGCGAGAAGCCGCGTTACGACGGCCACTGCCGCGACAGCCAGTGCAGCCACACCGACGACGAGCCGCACGTGGTGCGTTTCCGCAATCCGCAGGAAGGGTCGGTGATCTTCGACGACAAAATTCGCGGCCCGATCGAATTCAGCAACCAGGAGCTGGACGATCTGATCATCCGCCGCACCGACGGTTCGCCAACCTATAACTTCTGCGTCGTCGTCGATGACTGGGATATGGAAATCACCCATGTGATCCGCGGTGAAGACCACATCAACAACACCCCACGCCAGATCAACATTCTCAAAGCGCTGGGTGCGCCGGTGCCGGAATATGCGCACGTGTCGATGATCCTCGGCGACGACGGTAAAAAATTGTCCAAGCGCCACGGCGCCGTGGGTGTTATGCAATACCGCGACGACGGCTATCTGCCGCAGGCGCTGCTGAACTACCTGGTGCGCCTGGGTTGGTCCCATGGCGATCAGGAGATCTTCTCCATCGATGAGATGAAAGAGTTCTTCACGCTGGAAGCGATCAACAAATCCGCCAGCGCCTTCAACACCGAGAAGCTGCAGTGGCTGAACCACCACTACATCAACCATATGCCGGCGGAAGAAGTGGCGGTGCATCTGGCATGGCACGTTGAGCAACTGGGCATTGAAACCCGCAACGGTCCGGAACTGAAAGACCTTGTCAAGCTGCTGGGCGAGCGTTGCAAGACGCTGAAAGAGATGGCGGAGTCTTGCCGTTACTTCTACGAAGACTTCAGCGAGTTCGACGCCGACGCCGCCAAGAAGCACCTGCGCCCGGTCGCGCGTCAGCCGCTGGAAGCGGTGCGTGCCAAGCTGGCCGCCATCACCGTCTGGACGCCGGAAAATGTGCACGACGCCATTCAGGGCACGGCGGATGAGCTGGGTGTCGGCATGGGCAAAGTCGGCATGCCGCTGCGCGTCGCGGTGACCGGCGCCGGCCAGTCGCCGGGCATGGACGTGACCGTGCATGCGATCGGCCAGAAGCGCTCGCTGCAGCGTATCGATATGGCGCTGGCTTACATCGCCGAGCGTGAAGCCCAGGCCTGATTAGGCTGATACGCCGTAAATGAAAAAGCCCCGTGGAGCGATCCCGGGGCTTTTTTATTGCTTGCTGTCAGGCTTGTTCGCCGGCCGGCAAACCCGGACGGTAGGCGATGAAATACATCAGCCCGACAAAGCCGGCGCCGCCCAGCGCATTGCCGAGAAATACCGCGACGAAATTAGGCAGATACTGTTCCCAACCCATGCCGCCGGCAAAGATGGCCGCCGGGATGATGAACATATTCGCCACCACGTGCTGGAAGCCGATGGCGACAAAAGCCATGACAGGGAACCACATGCCGATCACTTTGCCCGGCACATCTTTGCTGGCGAAGGCTAACCACACCGCCAGGCACACCAGCCAGTTGCAGCCGACGCCGGAAATGAAGGCGTGCAGGAAGTCCGCATCCACTTTGGCCTGCGCGATCGCCAGCGTCTTATGCAAGAACGCGCCTTCGGTCAGGCCCAGCAAATGGCCGAAGAAGTACGCGACGGCCACGCTGCCGGCCAGGTTGGCCAGAGTGACCCAAAACCAGTTGCGCAGCACGGCGATGGCGGGGATTTCGCGGGCAAACCAGGCCATCGGCAAGGTCATCATGTTGCCGGTCAGCAGTTCGCCGCCGGCCAGAATGGTCAGGATCAAACCGATAGGGAAGACCGCGGCGCCCAACAGGGCGCCGAAAGAGCCCCATTCAGCCGGCAGGGTGCCGATGACGTGAATATCCAGCAGGAAGCCGGTGGCGATAAAGGCGCCGGCGAGAAAGCCCAGAATCAACAGATTAGCGAGAGGGGCGCGGCTTTTGTTTACCCCGGCCTGAACGGCGAGGGCGGCGATTTCTTTTGGTGAATGCAAAGACATGACGGACTCGGTTTATAGTAATAAAGTTTATGGCGCGGGCAGTCTATGCCGCTCGGGAGCCCGACTCAAGCGCATTTCGCTAACATTCCGTTAATTAAAAATCAACGTGATATGCAGGGTCTTTTGCTATTTTGAGATGTAGCGCGCAAAATGGATGAACTCTGCACAAACTGATGATTTTTTGGCGCCAAAGATGCTGATTTGGCGGCTTTTTCAACGCTTGATTCAGTAATTCAATTTAGCCGTTGACAGCTTTGAATGGGTTTCATATTATGCGCCCCGTTCACAGCACAAAGTGATTGTGGAACGGGGCTATAGCTCAGCTGGGAGAGCGCTTGCATGGCATGCAAGAGGTCGACGGTTCGATCCCGTCTAGCTCCACCAACCTTCTTCTCAGAGAGGTTGGGGAATACCGTAACGCCGGTCAACGCGTACCACTTTTGTGGGGCTATAGCTCAGCTGGGAGAGCGCTTGCATGGCATGCAAGAGGTCGACGGTTCGATCCCGTCTAGCTCCACCACCATTTAAAAAGCCGACCTTAGGGTCGGCTTTTTGCTTTTCGTCATTTATCCTTCGCCGAATGCCAAGCAATAAAAAAGGCGCCCGCAGGCGCCTTGTTATCGTCGTCGGTTCGAGGCTTAGCCCAGCACCAGACCCGCGATGGAAGCGGACAGGATGCTGACCAGCGTAGAGCCGTACACCAGCTTCAGACCAAAGCGCGACACCACGTTGCCCTGGTGTTCGTTCAGGCCCTTGATCGCACCGGCCACGATGCCGATGGAAGAGAAGTTGGCGAAGGACACCAGGAACACCGACAGGATCCCCAGGCTGCGCGGCGACAGCTCGGCAGAGACTTTCTGCAGCTCCATCATGGCCACGAATTCGTTGGAAACCAGCTTGGTGGCCATGATGCTGCCGACCTGCAGGGCTTCGTGTTTAGGAATGCCCATGATCCAGGCGAACGGATAGAAGAAGTAACCGAGGATTTCCTGGAAGCTCAGGCCGAAGATAGCGCTGAATACGCCATTGAGCGCGGCGATCAGGGCGATGAAGCCAATCAGCATCGCGGCGACGATAATCGCTACTTTGAAGCCGGCCAGGATATATTCACCCAGCATTTCGAAGAAGCTCTGGCCTTCGTGCAGATTGCCCAGATGCAGCTCTTCTTCTTTATTGGTGTCGTACGGGTTGACCAGCGACAGCACGATAAAGGTGCTGAACATGTTCAATACCAGTGCCGCCACCACGAACTTGGCGTCCAGCATGGTCATGTAGGCGCCGACGATAGACATGGACACCGTAGACATCGCGGTTGCCGCCATGGTGTACATGCGCTTTTCCGACATCTTGCCCAGGATATCCTTGTAGGCGATGAAGTTTTCGGATTGGCCCAGGATCAGCGAGCTGACGGCGTTGAACGACTCCAGCTTGCCCATGCCGTTCACTTTCGACAGCACGGTACCGATAATGCGGATGATGAAAGGCAGCACTTTGATGTACTGCAGAATACCGATCAGCGCCGAAATGAAGACGATCGGGCACAGCACCTTCAGGAAGAAGAACGCCAGGCCTTTGTCGCCCATGCCGCCGAACACGAAATCAGTCCCTTGTCCCGCAAACCCGAGCAGTTTGTCAAACAGCGCGGCGAATCCTTTTACGAAGCCCAAACCCGCTTCCGAATGCAGGAAAAAGTAGGCCAGCAGTACTTCGATAACCAGTAATTGAATAACATAGCGAATGCGGATGCTTTTACGATCGCGGCACACCAACAGGGCCAGGATCGCCACCACTACTATCGCCAACGCAAAGTGCGCAATATGGGACATGTTTGCTCCAAATTTGAGGCAGGCTGAATTTCGGCTGTCATTTTATGTAACGCTACGTTTAAAAACGAGACTTCTATTGCAAATATGGAAAATCATAGCGGGAATTCTCCTAAAGTGTTGCGCAAAAGCATAAAAAATCAAGATGTTAACGCAGAGATAGGAAATTCGTATTCTTGTGCTAACCTGTCTTTCAGGGGTATTGCAGCTAAAATCCCATCCCAAAAGCACGGAAATCGGCATGCTTGGTGTCGGACCCTTCGATAAAACCATTAATGTTGGCTATTACAGAGATAAGTTTTACCGCTCTAAATGCGCTTGATAATTATTATCATTTATATAGAGTGGAGATAAACGTAATTTCAGTAAGGGTTCAACATATGCTGAACAGTCGCGTGGTTGAAACCACCCCCGGTCGCTCCGCCAGAAAAATCAAACTCTCGCTGATGGGGCCCGCCTTCATCGCCGCTATCGGCTATATCGATCCCGGTAACTTCGCCACCAACATCCAGGCCGGCGCCTCGTTCGGCTACAGCCTGCTGTGGGTGGTGGTCTGGGCCAACGTGATGGCGATGCTGATCCAACTGTTGTCTGCCAAGCTGGGCATCGCCACCGGGAAAAACCTGGCCGAGCACATTCGCGATCGCTTTCCGCGGCCGGCGGTGTGGGCCTATTGGGTGCAGGCGGAGATCATCGCCATGGCGACCGACCTGGCCGAGTTTATCGGCGCGGCGATCGGCTTCAAGCTGCTGCTCGGGATTTCCCTGTTGCAGGGCGCGGTGCTGACCGGCATCGCCACCTTTTTAATTCTGATGCTGCAAAAACGCGGGCAAAAGCCGCTGGAACGGGTGATTGGCGGCCTGCTGCTGTTCGTCGCCGCCGCTTACATCGTCGAGCTGGCATTCTCTCAGCCGCAGTTTGCGCCGTTGCTGAAGGGGATGGCGCTGCCCGATCTGCCTAACGGCGATGCGGTATTTCTGGCCGCCGGGGTATTGGGTGCCACCATCATGCCGCACGTGATCTATCTGCATTCGTCGCTTACCCAAGTCGGCGGTGAGCACGATAAGGCGGAGCGCTATGCCGCCACCAAAGTCGACGTCGCCGTCGCCATGACCATCGCCGGTTTCGTCAACCTGGCGATGATGGCCACTGCCGCCGCCGCGTTTCATTTCAGCGGCCACAGCGGCATCGCCGATCTCGACGTGGCTTACCTGACGCTGCAGCCGCTGCTCGGGCAAGCCGCCGCCACCATGTTTGGCCTGAGCCTGGTGGCCGCCGGTCTCTCCTCTACCGTGGTGGGCACGCTGGCGGGGCAGGTGGTGATGCAGGGGTTTGTGCATTTCCATATCCCGCTGTGGCTGCGTCGCGCGGTGACCATGCTGCCGTCGTTTATCGTTATCATGCTGGGAATGGACGCCACGCGCATTCTGGTGCTGAGCCAGGTGCTGCTCAGCTTCGGCATTGCGCTGGCGCTGGTGCCGCTGCTGGCTTTCACCGGTAATCGGGCGCTGATGGGGGAAATGGTCAACGGCCCGCTGGTGCAAAACCTGGGCAAGCTGATCGTACTGGTGGTGGTGGGATTGAACGGCTACCTGCTGATCGGCAGCGTGCTGTAGGCAAAAAAAAACGCGGGCCGGCATTACGCCGGCCCGTCGTCGTTAATCGCGGTCGTCATCGCCGTGGCGGCGCCAGCGATCGCGGTCATGATCGTGGTGGTGCTTTTTCTCTTTCTTCCAATGGTGCTTATCGTAATGCTTGTCGTATTTACGATAGCGCCCTTCATGATAGTAATAGTGTTTGCGCCAGTAGTCGCGGTCGCGCCAGCGATAGCCGTCCCAGTAGTAACCGCGACGGCTGCGGTCGCCGAGATAGCGCCCCTGATGGCCTTGCCACCAGTCGCGATCGCGCCAGTCGTAACCGTCCCAGTAACGGCCGCGATTGTCCTGATCGCCGATGCGCAGTGAAACGCCCGGCATCAGATCGATGCTGATCCCTTCGGCGTGTGCTTGCTGTGCGGCGGGCAGTACCGTCGCCGCCAAGATGGCGGCCAAGAGCAGAGGTTTAAACATGGCTTCTCCTTCCCGCTTGCGCGGCTTGGCCGTTTGTCACTTTATGAAGCGCGTTCATCAGTTTAAAAAAGCGGCCTTATCGTTATTTTGCTGCAATATCGGCATCATAGCGCCAGCGCATAGGGTTGAATCTGAGAGCCACTCTGAAAACGGTGCGGGAGGCCAAGATTTGAGATTTTTCTGGAGTCTCGCCGCTCGATTGAGCGGCGGAATTTGTAAACGATTACAATAAGATTTTCTCGATCTGCGCGAGCTCTTCTTCACTGAAGTGACGATTGGCCAGCATGCCCACCGCGTCTTCTATCTGCGCATTCTTACTGGCGCCGATCAGCACCGAGGTAACGCGATCGCCGCGCAGCACCCAGGCCAGCGCCATCTGCGACAGCTTCTGCCCGCGTTGCCGCGCCAGCGCATCGAGGCGGCGCACCTTGTCCAGCCGCTCGTCGGTCAACTGCTCCGGCTGCAGGAAGCGGCTGCCGCTGGCGGCGCGGGAATCTTGCGGGACGCCGTGCAGGTAGCGGTCGGTCAGCAGGCCGCCCGCCAGCGGCGAGAAGGCGATCGAGCCGACGCCATGCTCCGCCAGCGTATCCAGCAATTCCGCCTCCGGCGTGCGTTCCAACATCGAATACTTGGGCTGGTGGATCACGCACGGCGTACCGAGCCGCTGCAGAATGTCGAACGCCTGTCGCGCGCGCTCGGCCGGGTAGTTGGACAGGCCGACATACAGCGCTTTGCCCTGGCGCACCAACAAATCCAGCGCCGCCATGGTTTCTTCCAGCGGCGTGTCCGGATCCGGCCGGTGGTGGTAAAAGATATCCACATACTCCAATCCCATGCGCTTCAGGCTCTGATCGAGGCTGGCGACCAGGTACTTTTTCGAGCCCCAATCGCCGTAGGGGCCGGGCCACATGGTGTAACCGGCTTTGGATGAGACGATCAGCTCATCGCGCCAGGCCCGCAGATCGGCGTTGAGAATGCGGCCAAAGTTCTCCTCGGCGGCGCCGGGCGGCGGGCCGTAGTTATTGGCCAGATCGAAATGGGTAATGCCGCGATCGAAGGCGCAGCGGATCAGGCCGCGGGCGTTGTCGTACAGCGTGGCGTCGCCGAAGTTGTGCCACAGCCCGAGCGAGACGGCGGGCAGCTTCAGCCCGCTGCGGCCACAGCGCCGGTATTCCATATCTTGATAACGCGTAGGGGAGGCTTGGTAGGACATAGTTATCCTTGTCGGCGAGAGGTGAAGTGCTTTGAGTGTATACGTTTCCACACCACGCTGCCGGGGGAGCGATCACAGCGCCGGCATGTAACGCCAGGTTGCCGTTCGATGCCGGAGCGTTTGTTCGAAATTTGAACGGCATCTTCGATAATTAAGATAATCGCTCCAGCTGCAGACAGGTGATGATCATGACTCAGACCTATACGGTGGCCGATTATCTTCTCGATCGTCTGGCCCAAATCGGCATCCGTCATTTCTTCGGCGTGCCGGGGGATTACAACCTGCAATTTCTTGATCATGTTCTCGCTCATCCGCAAATCAGCTGGGTAGGCTGCGCCAACGAATTGAACGCCGCCTACGCCGCCGATGGCTACGCGCGCTGCAAACCGGCGGCCGCGCTGCTCACCACGTTTGGCGTCGGCGAGCTAAGCGCGTTGAACGGGGTAGCCGGCAGCTACGCCGAATACCTGCCGGTGATCCACGTGGTCGGCACCCCGGCGCAGCGCGCCCAGCGCGCCGGTGATTTGTTGCATCATTCGCTGGGGGATGGCGACTTCACCCACTTCGCCCGGATCGCCAAAGAGGTGACCGTCGCGCAGGCCAATCTGACCGCCGATAACGCCGCGATGGAGATAGACCGCCTGATCGGCGTCGCCTTGCTGGAACATCGCCCGGTTTATCTGATGTTGCCCAGCGACGTCGCGCAGGCGCCGCTGCCGAGTAAACCGGCGCCGCTGATGCTGCGCCAGGCCAAACTGTCGCAGAACGCATTGCAGGCATTTATCGCCGCGGCGCGCGAAAAGCTGCTGTCGGCGCGGCGGGTGTCATTGTTGGCGGATTTCCTGGCCGATCGCTTCGGCGCCGAAGGGGTGCTGGACGAGTGGCTGCAGGAGGTCGACATTCCGCACGCTACGCTGCTGCTTGGCAAAGGCGTGCTGGATGAGAACCGCACCGGTTTTGTTGGTACCTACTGCGGCGGCGCCAGCGATCCGGCGGTGAAACAGCTTATCGAAAACGCCGATGTGGTGATCAGCGTCGGGGTGCGTCTCACCGACACCATTACCGCCGGTTTCACGCATCATCTGCCGGTGGAAAAATGCATCGATATTCAGCCGTTCGAAGCCTGGGTTGGGCGGCGGTGTTTTAGCCGCATCCCGATGCGCGAGGCGGTACAGGCGCTGCATCGCCTGAGTCTGTCGCTGGCGTCGCGTTGGCCGTTGCCGCCGATCGTCCGCCCGACGCTGCCGGAAGGCGATGGGGAAGGGCTGGATCAGCACGCCTTCTGGCGGCAGATACAGGATTTCCTGCGGCCGGGGGATATCGTGCTGGCCGATCAGGGCACCGCCTGTTTCGGCGCGGCGGCGCTGACGTTGCCGCGCGGCTGCCGGATGATCGTGCAGTCGCTCTGGGGATCGATCGGCTATACCCTGCCGGCGACGTTCGGCGTGCAGACTGCCGAACCGCAGCGCCGGGCAGTATTGCTGATCGGTGACGGCGCCGCGCAGTTGACCGTGCAGGAACTGGGATCGATGCTGCGCGACGGGCTTAAACCGGTGATCTTCGTGCTGAACAATCAGGGGTATACCGTTGAACGCGCGATCCACGGGCCGGAGCAACGTTATAACGATATCGCGCGCTGGAACTGGACGCAGCTGCCGTCGGCGTTGGCCGGTGAGCGGCCGGTGAAGGCGTTGCGGGTCAGCGATCCGGACGGATTGCGTCAGGCGCTGCGCGAGGTAGCGGACGACGAACGGCTGGCCTTCATCGAAGTGATGCTGCCGAAGATGGACATTCCGGAACTTCTCGATACCGTCTCCCGCGCCATTCAGGCGCGCAACGCCGCCGCTTAGGGCAGGGTATCGCCCAGTAGGCGCTCCAGCATCCAGAACCCCGCCGGGCCCGGCGGGGTCAGTTTGGACCATACCGCATCCACCGAAATCAGTTTTGGCCAGCCGCGCGGCCGCAGCTGGGTGAGCCTGCCGTGGCCGTATTGCTGCACCAGCCAGTGCGGCAACACCGCCCAACCGAATCCTTGTTCCGCCATCTCCAGCAACAGCAGATAGCTGGGCGCCGACCAGACCAGGCCACCCTGTCTGGCCGCCTCGGCGCCGGTGTAGGTATTGAGGATCAGTTGGCGGGTGCTGGACAATTGCTCTGGCGTCGGCGCGGCGACCTGCGCCAGCGGATGCTGATGGGCGACGAACAGCCCCATTTCGGTCTGCTCAGGCAGCCGGGAGAAGGCGATATCCGGCGGATAACGTTTTTGCACTTCTACCATGCCCAAATGCGCGCGGCCGCTTTGCAGCAGATCGATAACGTCGCCTTCCTCGGCGATCATCCATTCCAGCTCAATTTCCGGGTAGCGCTGTTCGAACAGTTGCATTAACCGATCGTGATGCTTGGGCTGGTAGGTATCGGAAAACACCATGCTCAGGCGCGGTTCAACCTCGCCCGCCAGCTGAATGCTCAGGGCATCGAGCCGTTCGCTGGCCGCGAGGATCGCCTGTACGTGCCCCAGCACTTTGCGGCCGGCGGCGGTGAGCACCGGCTGGCGCGCGCTGCGATCGAACAGCGTCAATGCCAGGTCGGCCTCCAGATTGGCGATGGCGGTACTGACGGTGGATTGGCTTTTACGCAGCTTGCGCGCGGCGGCGGAAAATGAGCCGAGGGCGGCGGCTTCTACGAACGCCTGTAACGCTTCCGGTGAATAGTGCATATATCTACTTTATCGATGGAACCTATTTTTAATCTACCCAAAAAAGCGATGATAATCACCTGGCTTTCGCAACAACTGTTGAAAAAAAGGTGATGTATGCAACTGCAAAACAAGTCTCTCATTGAACGTATCGTCCACGCCGTCGGTTTCGAGGCCATCGCCGTGATGGTTTGCGCCCCGCTGGGCGCGTGGCTGCTGAACCGCTCAATGGTGCAGGTCGGTGCGTTGGCGGTGATGCTCTCCACCGTCGCGATGCTGTGGAACATGGTTTACAACACGGTGTTCGACCGCCTGTGGCCGGCCAGCCGGGTGGTGCGTAACCTGAAGGTGCGCGCGCTGCACGCCGTCGGCTTTGAAGCCGGTTTTATCCTGATCGGCGTGCCGATCGCCGCCTGGATGCTGAGTATCTCCTGGGCGCAGGCGTTTATGCTGGAAATCGGTTTCTTCCTGTTCTTCCTGCCGTACACCATGGCCTATAACTGGCTGTACGACACGCTGCGCCAGCGCTGGTTCGAAGCGCGCCAGCCGATCAATTCCGGCGTCAAATAAGGCGTCGTCAGCCCGGCGATTCTCAGGTAAGGTCAGAGGATCGTCGGAAATGCTGAGGAACGAAGGATGAAAGTGTTGGGTCTGCTGGGCGGCATGAGTTGGGAATCCACCATTCCGTATTACCGCACCATCAACGAGCAGGTAAAGGCGCGCCTCGGCGGGCTGCATTCGGCCAAAATCGTGCTCTACAGCGTCGATTTTCAGGAAATTGAACGCTTGCAGCATCAGGGCGATTGGGATGGTGCCGGCCGGCTGCTGGCCGAGGCCGCCGTGGCTTTGCGCGCCGCCGGCGCCGAAGCCATCGTGATCTGCACCAACACCATGCACAAGGTGGCGGAGGCGGTCGAGCAGGCCAGCGGCCTGCCGCTGATTCACATCGCCGACGCCACGGCGCTGCAGGTGCGGGAAAAAAACATTCGCCGCGTCGGGCTGCTGGGCACGCGTTTTACCATGGAGCAGACCTTCTACCGCGGCCGCCTGCAGGAATTGCACGGCATTGATGTGGTGACGCCGGTCAGCGCCGATCGTGACATCGTGCACCGCATCATCTATGACGAGCTGTGCCTCGGTAACATTCGCGATGCCTCGCGCGATGAGTATCGCCGGATCATCAGCGACCTGGAGCAACAGGGCGCGCAGGGGATTATTTTCGGCTGCACCGAGATAGGGTTGTTGGTGAGTGAGCGGGATGCGTCGGTGCCGGTGTTCGACACCACCGCGATCCACGCCCGCGCTGCCGCCGCGTTCGCGCTGGACTAATCGTCGTGCGGCGGTTGCCGGCGGTTCACCAGCATCAGCGGTTTGCCTGCCAGCGTCAGCCAGGCGGGCAGCATCACGATGCATAAGACGGGCAGCAGGTGCAGATCCGGCACCACCGCCACCGCCATGAACAGGCTGAGCCAGCCGTCGCGCGTGACCACCAGCACCAGCCCCATGATGGCGCAGGAGACGGTGATCGCCGCCGGCACCGCCGGAACGTGCTGGTGCAGCATCAGCCCCAGCGCCACCCCGACGAACACCGCCGGGAAGATGCGCCCGCCGCGAAAGCCGCTGGCGGCGGCGATCACCAGCGCCGCCAGCTTGGTCAGGGTAACGGTCAACAGCGCCGGCACCGAATAGTTGCCGTCTGCCGCGAGGCGCTTCATTTCATCCAGCCCTTTGAACAGGGTAATCTCTCCGCCCACCAGCGCCAGCAGGCCCAGCACAAAGCCACCCAGTCCTAACATCAACACCGGATTCTTCATCGAATGGAACAGGCGGTGAACGTGTGGGAAGCACCACAGCGCCACCATGCCGAGCGCGATGGCGATCAGCGCCACGATGGCGCCGCTGAAGATGTCCGACAGTCGCGTTATGTCGTAGGCGTCGAGCTGCAGGGCGAAATTGGGTACGAAGAACATCTGGGTGGTGACCGCGCCGGCGGCGGCGGCCACCAGCGGGGCGAACAGCCGATCCCACAGCGGCGTTTCGTTATTGCCCGCCAGGGTTTGCGAGAAGATCAGTGCGGCGGCGACCGGCGTGCCGAACATCGCGCCGATGGTGCCCGCGGCCGCCAGGATGATCCAGTCCATGCGCGGCACCTTCGGCAGCAGGCGCGCGCCGGCCGCCGCCACCAGCGCGATATTGATGGCGGTGATCGGGTTCTCCGGCCCCAGGCTGACGCCGCCGGCCAGGCCGACGATCAGCGCCAATCCCAGCCCCGGCAGGGCGGAGAGCGGCAGCGGCATGCCGATCAGCGATTCCGTCGCCGGATCCGGCCCGGCATGGCCCGGCATATAGCGCACGATCAGGCCGACCGCCACACCGGTCAGCGTCAGCATGCCGAGCGGCCACCAGGGTGCCTGGGCATCCAGGCTCAGCGCGTCGGGCAGCGTCACCCACAGCCATTGCTGCAGCGTAGCGGCGACTTTCATCATCAATAGCAGCACCAGACTGGAGGCGGAACCGATAATCAGCGCAGGCAAAGCAAAGGCCAACATGGCATTGGCGCGCGGATGCAGCATGGATAATCCCTTGTCGATGCCTCCATGCAGGGCAGGGAGAGCGGGTGGTTGGGCAGTGGCCACAGCTTGCCAGACTATCGGCGAGCAGGCACGCATTGATATTGCCCGGCGTCGATGACGGTTAACAGTCGCGGCGGCGCGTTTTTTGCCGCAATTTGTTTCAAATCGCGGCATCACAGGCAAGCTGAAACGTTTTTTGTGATCCGGATCGCTATTGGGGCGCAGATCCGAGGCGGGTGATTGTTGTTTTCGCAGCAGGATTTTACAGTGTGGGCAGCTTTTTATTTTTCATTTTGCGGAGACGAAATCAATGACCTATGCCCTCGTGGGTGATGTTGGCGGCACCAATGCCCGCCTGGCGTTGTGCACTGTTGCGACGGGTGAAATTACCCAGGCGAAAACCTATTCCGGCCTGGAGTTCGACAGCCTGGAGGCGGTGATCCGCCACTACCTGAAAGCGTGCGATATCGAGGTGCAGGATGCCTGTATCGCGATCGCCTGCCCGGTGACGGAAGACTGGGTGGCGATGACCAACCACAGCTGGGCGTTCTCTATCAAAGAAATGAAGGCCAGCCTGGGGCTGAGTCATCTGGAAGTGATCAACGATTTCACCGCCGTCTCGATGGCGATCCCGATGCTCTCGCCGGACGACGTGCTGCAGTTTGGCGGCGGCGATGCGCAGCCGGGCAAACCGATCGCGGTGTACGGTGCCGGCACCGGGCTGGGCGTTGCCCACCTGGTGCACGTCGATCGCCGCTGGGTCAGCCTGCCGGGCGAGGGCGGCCATGTCGATTTCGCGCCGAACAGCGAAGAAGAAGACATTATTCTGGAGGTGCTGCGCGGTGAAGTGGGGCACGTTTCCGCCGAGCGCGTGCTGTCCGGGCCGGGCCTGGTCAACCTGTATCGCGCCATCGTCAAGGCGGACAACCGCCTGCCGGAAAAATGGGAGCCGAAAGACATCACCGAGCGGGCGTTGGCTGACAGCTGCATCGATTGCCGCCGCGCGCTGTCGCTGTTTTGCGTGATCATGGGGCGCTTCGGCGGCAACCTGGCGTTGAATCTGGGCACCTTTGGCGGCGTGTACATTGCCGGCGGCATCGTGCCGCGCTTTATGGAATTCTTCAAGGCCTCGGGCTTCCGCGCCGCTTTCGAAGACAAGGGGCGCTTCCGCGACTATGTGCGAGACATTCCGGTGTTCATGATAACCCATGGCCAACCGGGCCTGCTGGGGGCCGGCGCGCATCTGCGCCAGACGCTGGGCATGCAGCTGTAAGCAACGCGGCGGCACGATAAAAAAAGGGGCGCAATCCGCAGATTGCGCCCCTTGTCGTTTTCGTGGGGTATCAGGCTTTGGCCAGCTCCGCCGTTTGGGCGGTTTCTACCGTTTCCGCTGCCACCGCCTTCGGCGCTTTGATGAACAGCGTAATCAGCAGAGAAGCGGCGGACAGGACGCCAATCACCATAAAGGTGGCGTGGAAGCCGCCGAAGTATTTGGCGACGAACGAACCGGCCAGCGCGCCCAGGCCGAAGCCCTGGTAGATGATGCCGTAGTTCTTGCTGTGGTTTTTCAGGCCGAAGAAGTCGCCGACAATCGCCGGGAACACGGTGATGTTGCCGCCGAAGCAGAAGGCCACCGCGCCGACGCAGATGAAGAACAGCGTGTGGTTCAGGGTCATGAAGCTCAGGGCGACAATCGCCAGCACGGTAACCAGCATGGTGAAGCTGATGACGCGCATGCGGCCCACTTTATCGGACAGCGTACCCAGGATGATGCGGCCGGCGGTGTTGAAGATGGCGACGGCAGACACTGTGTTGGCGGCGGTGGCCAAGTCCATCCCGGCCAATTGAACGCCCATGTCTTTCACGATGCCAATCAGATACAGACCGCTCATGCAGGCAGCGAAGAAGATGGTGAACAGCAGGTAGGCTTCTTTGGTGGCCAGCATCTGACGCACGCTGTAGTCGTTACCCAGACCGTTGGCGCCTGGCTGTGCGGCGTTGGTCGCCAGCACCGGCTCTTTCAGCAGCAGGGAGCCGACGACGATCAGGCCCATCACGATGACACCCCAGTAGAAGAAGGCACCGGAAACGCCGACGTCGGCGATCAGGGCGGCGTTGACGTATTTGAACAGCAGGCTACCGCTGCCGAAGGCGCCGACGGAGATGCCGGAAATCAGGCCTTTGTTGGCGGGGAACCACTTAATCAGGTTGGACAGGGTGGAGATGTAGGCGATACCGACCGCAAAGCCCACCACCACGCCGGCCAGCAGGTAAATCATGTCAAGCGAGCTGACGTGGGCGCTGGCGATGAGACCCAGGCCGACCAGGATGCCGGAACACAGCGTCAGATTGCGGATGCCGAAGCGTTCTTGCAGCTTGCCGGCGAACAGCGTGGCGAAGGCCAGGAAGAAGCTGGTGATGGAGAAGGTGGTGGCGACGTCCGCCAGCCCCCAGTGGAACTTGTCGACCAGCGGCTGGTTGAACAGGCTCCAGGTGTAGATGGTGCCCAGACCCATCTGACAGATGATGGTGCCGAGAACGATTAAGCTGCGATTTGCCGGTTTGGTGTTCATGGCCGGTCTCCTTCCTGTGTGTGCGTTGCCGGGCGTGAGCCGTTGGCTGAAATTTGCGGGGTGAATCTGTGTTCCCGCGGTATGGGCTTATTATATGGCCGGCTCCTCCGGCGGGCGGCGGATTGGGAATGAGTTGCACGACGGAAGGAATGAAATGCATGTTATGCGGCGTGAGTTGCCGTTTTTGCGCCGAAAAGCGCGTGAAATGCCGGGGGAGACACGTGATCTACATCAAAGATATCAACGATTTATTGTTAATCGCCGGTGAACGATTGTGGTGAAATTGTGAAGGATGCGTCTGAAAGGCGTAAATCGGCATTGCGCCTATAGAGCGGCGGCGAGCGCGGGACTATGTTATCTGCGATCGGACGAGGTCCGCTCTGCAGGAGTCCATGAAATGAAAAAAACGCTGTTGTTACTGGCCGCGCTGCTGGCGCTGCCGCTGGCGAGCCAGGCCGACGTGTCCATCGGCGTGAACGTGCCTGGCCTGTCGTTGCATATCGGCGATCGCGATAATCGCGGCCACTACTGGGACGGCTATCGCTGGCGCGATCCGCGTTGGTGGGCCGATCATCACCGGTATGAACGCCCGCGCGGGTACTATTACGGCCCGCCGCCACGGGTGATTTACTACGGGCCACCGCGGCGCGACTGGCGAGATCGGCCGCATTACCGCATGCCGCCACCGCCGCCGCCGGGGTATTACTACCGTCCGGGCCCGCGCTGGTAAGCGCTTACAGGCGCATCAGCTTGCGGAACTCTTTCACCTTGCTGCGGCTGACCGGCACTTCAAACTCGAGATCGCTCAGCCGCAGAATGTAGGTATTGTTGAACCAGGGGACGATCTCGCGGATCTTCGCCAGGTTAACGCAGTAAGAGCGATGGCAGCGGAAGAAATGTTCTTCCGGGAGCCGGCCGTAAAACTCGGTGATGTTCATCGGCATCACGAACTCTTCCCGGCGGGTATAGACCCGCGTCACCTTTTCATCGGCGGCGGCGTAATAGATGTCGTTGATGTCGGTAACGATGATCCGCTCGTCTTTGATCAGGTTGATGCTATGGCTGCCGCGGCTCGGCGCGCTGGCCGGCTCCGTCGCGCCGGCGGGGCGATGATGCAGCGCCTCCAGTTTTTGCAGCATGGTGACGATGCGCGCCTCGTGATAGGGCTTGAGGATATAGTCGAACGCTTCGATCTCGAACGCTTCCACCGCGTGCTCTTTATAGGCGGTGATGAACACGATCGACGGGCGATGCGCGAATTTACTGATGTTTTGCGCCAGCAACACGCCGTCCAGCGACGGGATGTTGATATCGAGGAAAATGGCGTCGACCTGGTGAGTCTGCAGGTATTTGAGGACGTCGAGGCCATCCTCGAAGGTGGCGACGATATCGATATTGCTGTGTTTCTTGATCAGGTAGCTGAGTTCTTCCTGCGCGAGGAATTCGTCTTCCACGATGATGGCTTTCATGAGGCCTCCCCGACCGGCGGCGCGCTCGGCTCCTGATGCAGCTTGCCGCCGTTTTTGCTGATGTAGAACGCGATTTCGGTGCCCGGCTCCAGGCGGCGGATATGCAGCCCTTCACCGTACAGCAGCGACACGCGGTGGTGTACGTTGAGCAGGCCGATATTGTGGCCCGGCATTTCGTTGCGCGCCACCCGGTCGATAGTTTCCTGATTGATGCCGTGGCCGGTATCCTTCACCGAAATTTTCACCCGATCGCCCTGATCCTTCACCGCGATCACCACCACCCCTTTCCCCTTACAGGGCTGGATGCCGTGCACGATGGCGTTCTCCACCAGCGGCTGGATCAGCAGGCTCGGAATGCGCACCGAGACATCGTCGTCGATGTCGTAGATCACCGTCAGCTTGGCGCCGAAGCGGGCCTGTTCGATGGCGATATAGTCCTGAATCTGATGTAACTCCTTGCGGATATCGATCAGTTCGTCGTTCAGCTCCAGGTTGTAGCGCAGGTAGCGCGACAGGTTAATGATCAGCTGGCGCGCGGTGTCCGGATTCAGGCGAATAGAGGAAGAGATGGCGTTCAGCGCGTTGAACAGGAAGTGCGGGTTAATCTTGCTCTGCAGCGCGCGCATTTCGGCTTTATCCGCCATCTGGCGCAGGTGTTCGATGCGCGAAACCTCCATCTGCGTGGAGATGATCTGCGACAGCCCGACCGCCATCACCTTCAGTGTGTTGGTGATCTGGTGGGCGTGGCAGTAGTAGATTTTCAGCGCGCCGGTCACTTCGCCTTTTTCCCACAGCGGTACCACCAGCTGCGAATGGATCTGCGGCGCGGCCGGGTTTTCCAGGTTGTTCTTGATGATGATTTTGCCGTGGCGAATGCTTTCGCGGGTGACGCGGCTCAGCCCTTCGCGGCCGATCGGGTAGGCTTCACGCCCTACGCCGACGTAGGCCAGCACCTGGTGGGTATCGGTGATCGCCACCGCGTCGGCGCGGATGTCCTGGCGAATGATCTCGCAGATGGTGGCCAGCGATTCGCTGTTGATGTTGCGGAAATAGGGCAGCGTCTTGTGGGCGATATCCAGCGCCAGTTTGGCCTGGCGCGCGGCGATCACTTCTTTCTCATCCTCGACGCTCTGTACCAGCAGCACGATCAGGCCGATGCACACCGTACCGAGGATCATCGGCAGGGCGATCTGCGACACGATGTCCAGCCCAAGCTCGGTCGGCTTGGCCCACAGCACGATCAGCAGCATGGTGAGGGATTCGCACAGCATGCCGCCGACGATGCCGGCACGCCAGCGCTGCTCTTTCTTCACCTTGAGGTTGATGTAACCGGCGCTGATGCCGGCGATGATGCTGGTGATAAGACAAGGCACCGAGGTGATGCCGCCGATGTCGATCAGATAACGGTGCACGCCGGCGATGATGCCGGTGACGATCCCCACCCAGGGGCCGAACAGGATGCCGCCGGCCATGATGGCGATGACGCGCACGTTAACCAGCGATCCTTCGACGTTGATGCCGGAGTAGGTGCTGAACAGCGCGAACAGCGAGAAGATCGCCGTGACGATGCCGAGCTCGAGCGGCGTATGGTCTTCTTTTTGCAGCAGTTGGCGGAACAGCCGGGTGCGGGTCAGGAAAAACAGACAGATCAACATCAGCGCGGCGCGATCAAACACCGCCAACAGCATTTCAAAAAAAGGGTGCACGACGGGTTCTCGCTGCGGCTTACGGATGGCGGCAGTATACCACAGCGAAAGGGGCCCGTGGCGTGCGCCACGGGCGGGGGATCAGCCCATGCCGAGCTGCGCTTTGCCCAGTGGCGTCAGCAGGTCGACGGTGGCGCGGCCGTCGAAATCCACCTCGAAGTCGTCAGGGGCGAAGTCTGGCGGCGTTCTGCCGTCGATAAAGCTCGGCAGCTGGCGCTGCAGATAGGCGTCGTTTTTCTCGCAGCCCGGCGCGGCAGCGATGTACATCACGTTGCTGTCGAACTCGCCGTTATGCTCGTTCTCCACCGCGTGGATCACATCGCAGTGCCAAAAGACCGTGTCGCCCGGCTCCAGATCGGGAATGGGGGAAATCCCACTTAATAAAAGGGGATGCCACTTTTCCGAGATCGACAGCGCGCGGCCCGGTGCCGCATCGCACAGATCGTCGTCGGCGACGTCGTCCTGCAGCGCGCGCAGCAACACATAGGCCATGGCGTTGGCGATCGGCACCAGGTTCAGCGTGCCGGCCTTGGTGCGCTGCGGCGTCAGCGCCGTCCAACCCTGGAAGGTGCGGAACATCGAGCAGACCGCCGGGGAGGCTATTTCGCGCACCTCGGTGCGGCCGTCGGCGGCGAAGGGATCGTACTGCTGCCAGTCGCCGGAGAAAACGTGGCGATATACATAGCGGAAGTTTTCGTCCAGCCAGCGCTCAATGGTGCCGCTGTCGACGTGCGGTGACAGGCCCAGCGACGAGGAGTTCGGCGGGCGGCGGCGGGTGCGATCGGCGTAGGTGGCGACGCGGGTCGGATCGAAATGCTGTTTGCCGTTGCTCTCGGTGGCCCACAGGCTGTTGAGGAACACCTGCACCGCATGCATGCGCGCATCCTGCCGCGCTTCAACCTGCGGTTTTGACCAATAGATGCCGTAAATCTGCGGCTTGCTGGCGGCCAACTTGCCGAAATAGTTGTCTTCGGCGGCGTTTTTCAACCGTTCGACGAAGTTGTTGCGCTCAAGGTAGTCGCCGATTTCCCGGTTCCAGCCTTCGGCCTTGGCGCGGGGGAACACGCCGCGAATGGCGCAGGCGCCGCGCTGTTTGATCAGCGCTATTTGCTGCTCGCTGACGCGCTGCTGCAGGATATCTTCTGCGTCGATCTGCGGCACCGGATTATGGCCGGCGGCCAGCTCGCGGCGGATCTGTTCGACCTGGCCGCGGATGTTCTCTTCCAGCGCTAGAAAGACGTCGCGGTAGTTCGGCAATGCCTGGCGCAGCTGGCGCTTGACGTTAACGATCGTCTGCGGAATATCGTCGATGACTAAAGAGGCCATGGTGTTCTCCTGGTGCCGCGTGGATAACGGCGGCGGGCAGTTGTAGGGAATCGGGCAAGACGTTAAGGTTTTGTGGTTTTAACGTGAATGATTATCGGCAACCAATCGGGGAAAATAAAGAGATATCTTTCATTCGTAAGTTCCTCTTTTTCGTTTTTCGGAGATTTTATGAAGCTGGTCACTGAACGTCTGCACTTACTGTCGATAACCGTCGAGGATTGGCCGCTGTTTCTGCGCCTGTACCAAGATCCCGAGGTGATCCGTTACATCTCCGATCCGCGCAGCGAAGCGGAGATCCGCGCTCGGTTCGAAGAGCGGCTGCCGGCCTGGGACAAACACGGCGAGCAGTGGTTGTGTCTGGTGATGCGTGAGAAGCACAGCGGAGAGGCGGTGGGCATTACCGGCTTTCGTCCGCACTGGGCGCCGTATCGGCAGGCGGAAGTGGGATACGGGAGTTTGCCTTCCGGCCAGGGCAAGGGCTATGGCAAGGAGTCGCTACGGGCAGTGCTGGATTTTGCGGTGAACGCCTGCGGTTTTCACAAATTGACCGCCACCGTGACCGTGGGCAATCTCGCCTCGCGTGGCCTGCTGGAGTCGTGCGGTTTTCAGCTGGAAGGCACGCTGCGCGACAACTACCGTCTGGCGGATCAGTGGTGCGATGACTGGCTGTTCGGGCTGTTGGCGGCGGAGTTTCAGGGCGGCAAATAAAAATATCGCGCCAGGTATCGACAAGCTCGTCGGCGCTGCGCTATGTTCGATATTCGGTCAGTTCGCTGGCCAGCGTCGCTCGGACGGTCCGGGCGCTAACGTCTATCGAGGAATCCCCTATGGCTGATAACAGTCCACAGCGCCGTTTTACGCGCATTGAACGCCTTCCCCCTTACGTATTCAACATCACCGCCGAACTGAAGATGGCCGCACGCCGTCGCGGCGAGGATATTATCGACTTCAGCATGGGTAACCCCGACGGCCCGACGCCGCCGCACATCGTGGAAAAACTGTGCGCCGTCGCCCAGCGCGACGACACCCACGGTTATTCCACCTCGCGCGGCATTCCGCGCCTACGCCGCGCCATTTCGCGCTGGTATGCCGATCGTTATCAGGTGGATATCGATCCGGAAAGCGAAGCCATCGTCACTATCGGTTCGAAAGAGGGGCTGGCGCACCTGATGCTGGCGACCCTCGATCACGGCGATACGGTACTGGTGCCGAACCCCAGCTACCCGATCCACATTTACGGCGCGGTGATCGCCGGCGCCCAGGTGCGCTCGGTGCCGCTGGTGGACGGTGTGGATTTCTTCGGTGAGCTGGAGCGCGCCATTCGGGAAACCATTCCGCGCCCAAAAATGATGATCCTCGGCTTCCCGTCCAACCCGACCGCGCAGTGCGTGGAGCTGGATTTCTTCGAGCGGGTGGTGGCGCTGGCCAAACAGTACAACGTGCTGGTGATCCACGATCTGGCCTATGCCGATATCGTTTATGACGGCTGGAAAGCGCCGTCGATCATGCAGGTGCCGGGGGCGAAAGACATCGCGGTGGAGTTCTTCACCCTGTCGAAAAGCTATAACATGGCCGGCTGGCGCATCGGGTTCATGGTCGGCAATCCCGAACTGGTCAGCGCGCTGGCGCGCATCAAGAGCTATCACGACTACGGGACCTTTACGCCGCTGCAGGTGGCGGCCATCGCCGCGCTGGAAGGCGATCAGCAGTGCGTGCGCGATATCGCCGAGCAGTATCGGCAGCGCCGCAACGTGTTGGTGAAGGGGCTGCATGAGGCGGGCTGGATGGTGGAAAACCCGAAGGCGTCGATGTACGTGTGGGCGAAAATTCCCGAGCCTTATGCCCACCTCGGTTCGCTGGAATTTGCCAAACGCCTGCTGGCGGAAGCCAAGGTCTGCGTCTCGCCGGGCATCGGCTTCGGCGACTACGGCGATACCCACGTGCGTTTCGCGCTGATCGAGAACCAGGACCGAATCCGCCAGGCGGTGCGCGGTATCAAGGCGATGTTCCGCGCGGACGGGCTGCTGAAGCCGGGCAAAGCCGGCAGCGCCAAATAATCCTGTCAGGCCGGGCGTTCGCCCGGCCTTATTTTTTCCGTCCCAAGGTTTTCTTCATTATTTCCCCATTATGCTCAACTACGCTGAATTTTATTTTTTGGATAGAGTGTATGAGCAACCGCTACGCGCGATCGCAAATCGTTTTACATTGGCTAACTTTGCTGATGGTGATCCTCACCTATGCGGCGATGTTGCTGAAGGATTCAGTGCCGGAGGCGTGGGCGCCGCTGGTCAAAACTCTGCACTTTAATTTTGGGGTATCGGTTTTTGCCCTGATGCTGATTCGGTTGGCCATGCGCGCTTTCCACGCTGCGCCGCCGACCACGCCGCCGCTGGAGGAATGGCAGGAAGTGGGCGCCAAGATCTTCCATTGGCTGCTGTACGTGGTCTTCCTGATGTTGCCGTTGCTGGGCATGTTAACCCTGGCCTACGGCGGGAAATCGTGGTCTTTGCTGGGCTGGCCGATGCCGCAGTGGGTGACGCCGGATCCGGTGATGCGCAGGCTGGTCAAAACGGTTCATGAGACGCTGGCGAATATCGGCTACTTTATCATTGGCGCACATGCGTTGGCGGCGCTGTTTCATCACTACCTGCGTAAGGACGACACCTTGCGCCGCATGATGCCGGGCAAATGATCGTTAATAGAAACGACAAAGGGACGCTTGCGCGTCCCTTTGGCTGTGTTCCTGGTCTGGCTACCGTCAGGCAACCATCAACATGAAGGTGCCAACCCAGGCAACCAGCATGAATGACACGCCCATCAAAAAATATTTCACTGAACAACTCCTGTCTGGAGTCCTCGCCAGCAATGATCCCGATTGTTGTGCTGAGTATTTTATGGGCAGCCTGCTTGTCGGGCGGATTCTTCCAAGCGAAAGAACAACGTCCTCGAGCGCGGGCTGTCCGGTTGTCGCGCCTCATGCTCCGTGAGGTAAAATCCGAACCGCGACAGGATCGGCGCTAATGTACTCTCAATACTGGTCTGATTTCAATACTGTGTTTTTGATCACAATTTTCGGCTGTTTTTTGAACAGGGCGCGCTGTTTTATAACGCTTTTTATGGGCGGGCGACAGGAACTAGCCCGCCGTGGCGGGCTGTTAAATAGGGGATGAAGCAATGCAGCGGCGGGCGCTCAGGCGGCGGCGTTGATGCCGGTCGCCAAAATGACCCAAAAAACGAGACAAGACAGCAGAATAACGGCCCAAATATGACGGCGACTCCACTCCATTTTTAGCCTTCGTTGTTGCGATAAGTGATTAGGTAGCCATCATATCGGCGCAAAACGGGGAAAATTTAGTCCTGTTGACGAATATTTCGCTAACTTAGCGCTAACTCATTGGCAAACTTCGCTTATCGTCACGCGCACTTCGTAGCCCAGCAGATACAACGCCTGCTCCAGCGCTTCAACCTTCGAGGCGTAGCCGATATCCAGCAACCGCTCCATTTGCCCGCCGTTGAATCCCAGCTTGCGCGCCAGCGCCGCTTTGCCGGTGTTTTTGCGTAGCATGGCATTGTGCAGTTCGATCTTCAGCGCCACCAGCGCCGGCAGGTGTACTTTCAAGTCATCGGTTTGCGCAGGAGAAGGGGCGGGCAGAGGCAGACCTTCATCCATCGCGGCGGCGATGGCGGCCAGCAGGCTTTCCTGCGCTTCCAGCTCGATGTCTTCGCGTTTATAGCAGGCAGATTGCCACTCGGGGAAGTCGTGGAAACCGATCTGCCAGGCGTCGCTGTCGCTATCGAAGGTGTAATGGGCGGGGTAGTGGCTGTACATGGCAATCCCTGATTGAAACCTGAATGAGGCGCTATTGTGACGGCGCGGCCGGCGGATAGCCATAGCCTTGAGCGGAATGGCGCTCAATCGGCATGTTCACGCGGCTTGCGACGCAGCCCGTCGGGCGGCAACAGTAGGGCGCAGATCATGACGGCCAGACTGAACAGCGGCAGCCAGCGCGCCACCGGGCCGGGGGAGTAGTTGTTGAGCACCGAGCAAACGTAGCATGTGACGGCCAGCACCCAACCGGGCAGGCCGATATCATTAAGGCGAAACGCGGTTTTGGCCATAAACCACGCCACCAGGCCAAAACAGAACAGCGCCCACACCATGATGCACAGCAGATACAGCAGCACCGAGACGAATTCCTCGGTGTCGCCGTGCGCATGGGCGCGAAAATGGTTTTTATCCAGATAGGTCGACAGAAACAACAGCAGCACGATGCCAACAGCGAAGATCGCCAGCGAGAAAACAAAGGGTTTGCGCGAGATGCGCCCGCGGTAAAGGTCTTTGGTGAGTTGTCCGAGAGATTCCATCACAGTCCGTTGTCGTCATCATTGGCCGCCCGGCGGAGGCCGGATGGCAAGCAGCCGGGCATTCTAGCGGGGTAAACGGGGGCGTCAAGGTGATAATTTTTCTCATTTAGTCGCGGTTGAGATTCCACGCGGCCGCACAGGGCGTCCTTTCACCGAGCAAAACGTCACAATTTGGCACGTTTGGCTACCTGACGCGGTCATTGGCGGCATAATCCTGTTTGTTCGCGTTGAACAATGCATTAACATAACTCCCACTTATCTCTTGCATGGCTATGGATATCCGATGCGTCACCTGGTTGCGCTTTTACCGCTGATTACCTTGCTTGCTGCCTGTAGCAGCACGCCGAAACCCAGTACCACCGCTACGCCGCAGAGCACCCCGGTAAAGGGCGGCTTTTTGCTGAGCCCGGCGCACAGCGGCGCGCCGCTGGGAGGGGATTTCGCCAATAACCCGAATACCGCGCGCTTTATCGATAAGATGGTGCAGGAACACGGGTTTGACCGGCAGCAGCTGCACGACGTGCTGGCGCAGGCTCGGCGATTGGACTCGGTGCTGCGGCTGATGGACAGACAGGCGCCGACGCCGTCTACTCAGGGGCCAACCGGGCCGAACGGTTCCTGGCTGCGCTACCGCAACAAGTTCATCACCCCGGATAACGTGCAAAACGGCGTGGTGTTCTGGAATCAATATCAGGATGCGCTGCAGCGCGCCTGGCAGGTGTACGGCGTGCCGCCGGAGATCATCGTGGGGATTATTGGCGTGGAGACCCGCTGGGGCCGCGTAATGGGTAAAACCCGCATTATCGACGCGCTGGCGACGCTGGCCTTCAACTACCCGCGCCGCGCCGATTACTTCGCCGGTGAGCTGGAAACCTTCCTGCTGATGTCGCGCACTGAAGGTGACGATCCGCTCGAGCTGCGCGGCTCCTTCGCCGGCGCGATGGGCTATGGGCAGTTCATGCCTTCTTCCTTCAAAAGCTACGCGGTTGACTTCAACAACGATGGGCATATCAACCTGTGGGATCCGGTCGATGCCATCGGCAGCGTGGCCAATTACTTCAAGGCGCACGGCTGGTCCAAGGGCGAGCCGGTCGCCATTCAGGCCAACGGCCAGGCGCCGGGGTTGGAAAACGGCTTCAAGACCCGCTACTCGGTCGCCGCACTGGCTGAAGCCGGCCTGAGCCCGCAGGGTTCACTCGGGGATAACCAAGAGGCCAGCCTGCTGCGGCTGGACGTCGGCACCGGCTACCAGTATTGGTACGGTCTGCCGAACTTCTACACTATCACCCGCTATAACCACAGCACCCATTACGCCATGGCGGTATGGCAACTGGGCGAAGCGGTAGGGCGCTCGGCGCGCGGCGGCTTCTGACCGCTGCTTCAAACAACGAAAAAGGCCGCTTGCGCGGCCTTTTTTACGTTCTGAGCAATCAGAAATCGTAGCGCAGACGGACCACGGTCATATCGCCGAGGTTGTCGGTGCTCGATGTCAGCACGTGCTCTACGTCAACGCGGAAACCGTAGTCAAACTGTACGGTAACCCCGAGGCCGTTGTCGATGCGCTGGTAGTTGCGGCCGCTGATGTATTCCAGGCGGTCGCCCATGAAGTACGGCATCACCGATTTCACCGCGTACTGGCCCACCGGCACGGTATAACCGGCCAGGTATTCGATACCCCACGCATCGCCGGCGAAGTAATTGTTGACGTCGGCTTTCTTGGTGGTCAGGAAGTCGTTGTAGTAACCGCCGCCGAAGGTGAGCGTCCAGTTGTCCGGTTTCCAGCTGATGGCGGTACCGAAAATGTTCTGGTCATAACTCTTGCTGCCGCTGGTGGACGGGTTGCGCATTTCGGCGCGGGTGTAGTTCCAGGCGGTACCCCAGGTCAGATCCTGTGTAATGTGGTAATCCACACCCAGTGAGCCGCCGCCTTTGCGCTTATAACGCAGGCCGTTGCCCGGCAGGTAGTCGCTGTCGCTGAACAGGTACGAGGCGTAAACGTCCGCATCGCCGAAGCGGTTCTTGTACTTCAGCATTTTGCGTGAACGGTAAGAGCCGTCGTAGTCGCCGTTGATGCCGTTGCCCGGTGCCTGGGCCAGCATGTCGTAGTCCCAGATATCGGTCTTGGCGCCAACCACGTCATAGTAAACGCTGTTTTGCTGACCGAAGGTCATCTGGCCCCAGGTGTTGCTTTTCAGGCCGGTATACAGCATACGGCGGCTGGTGTTTCTCGCGCCGTCGGCATAGTGGTGATCCCAGTCAAACAGCGCCGGAATGTTCACACCCAGCTCGTAGTAGCTGATCCAGCTGATATCGTCGAACAGGTAGTAGTCCGCTGCGAAACGGAAACGGGTGCCGCCATCGAAGCCGTTACGCTTATACGAGCCCTTGTCACCGTCGCCCGTCATGTTGTTGAACTGCGGACGGATGCTGCCGCCAACGGTAAAGTTCAGGCGGCTGAGCGGATCGCCGGCCTGTGGATCTTGCTTCAGCAGAGTGATTTCTGCCTGAGCGGCGAACGACGCGCTGCCGATCGCCAGACCCAGCGCCACCGCTTGAGTCACTACGCGCAATTTCATTGCCATGTGTTATCCCTGTTTTATGTATGACCGCCCCATCAGCGCCGCCATGCCGATGTTTTGCGCAGAACGCTGCGTTTTCACGCATTTTGACGGTTTTTTTGGTGTTTTAGCGGCGGGCGGCATTTGTAACATAAAAGGTGGGATAAATAATTACTTTTCTTGCTAATTATTGGCCGGTTTTTGACCATTTCGTGCGGTGAAAAGCGCCATTATTTATGTCTCTCGATTCGGATGAATTCATCTAACGCCAAGGTTTATATTTTTCATTTGTCAGTCATCGGCGTCAGACTGTAATTTTAGTCGTGCAAGAGATAATTAATTTCAGCCTGTCACCGCCGTATTAACGTTTGCCTTCTTCTGCGTAATCGGTCGGCAGGAATAAGCGATTGGGAGGTCGCCATGAGAAATCTGTTAATGTTGTTGGTGGGGCTGTTTTCATTACCGGCGATGGCGGCGGAGTCGCACGTTTGCCATTCTCAAGCTTATGATTATGCAGAGGTTAGCAAACTCAGGTTATCTGACGATACCCTGTTTACCTGCCGCGGCGTGGGGCGCCTGACGATCCCGGAATTGGCGCGTAAAGGATGGCGGGTGATTCATTTAGCGCAGCAAACTGAATATACCGACTCCGTCGACAGCGATGGTGAGGTTATTAAACTTTATCAGGAAATCGTGGTGTATAAAGAATAATTCTACGGTGGCCTGTGATTATTTCAACGGTGGCGAGAATTCTATTATGAATGCAAGAGTCGGTATTGACGGCAGGGCCGCCGCCGCCATGGTGCTGCTTTGCGCCATCTGGGGGATGCAGCAGGTGGCGATCAAGGCCGCCGAGCAGGATGTGTCGGCGGTGCTGCAAATTGCCATTCGCTCGGGCCTCGCCGCGCTGGGGGTATACCTGTTGGCGCGTTGCCGCGGCGAGTGTTTCACCTGGGATCGCGCCACGCTGAGCGCCGGTTTGAGCGTAGGGGCATTGTTCGCGCTGGAGTTCTTTTTTGTCTCCGAAGGGCTGCGCTACACCAGCGCCTCGCATATGGCGGTGTTTTTGTACACCGCGCCGCTATTTTCCGCCCTCGGTCTGCATTTTCTCCTTCCTCAGGAGCGTCTGTCGCCGGTGCAGTGGCTAGGCATGCTCATCGCCTTTGGCGGCGTGGTGCTGGCCATATCGGGCATGGCTGAGGGAAGTGGCGGAGCCGATCGGCTGAAAGGCGATTTCTATGGCCTGCTGGCGGGGATCGCCTGGGGCGGTTCTACCCTGGTGATCCGTACCACGCGTCTGGCGGAGTGCCCGGCCAAACAGACGTTGTTATTCCAGTTGACGGGCGCCTGCGTGCTGCTGTCGCTGCTGGCGATAGCGACGGGCAATTTGCACGTCGTCCTGAGCCCGGTGGCCTGGTGCAGCCTGCTGTTCCAAACGCTGATCGTGTCGTTCTTCAGCTACCTGATCTGGTTTTCACTGCTGCGCCGTTATCAGGCTTCCTCGCTGGGCATTCTCACCTTTATGACGCCGGTATTCGGCATCCTGGCGGGGGTCGCCATTCTCGGCGAACCACTGCAAATTGAGTTTGTATTGGGTGCTGTGCTGATCGTGCTGGGGTTAATCGTGGTGAGTTGTTCATATCTTCTTTATTTTGACCGAAGGGTGGCACCAAAAATATAAATTATGGATGTTGATGTACAGAACTACCAAATAAGCTGCGAAAGCCAATTCATTATTCAGTTGCAAATATCCCGCTATGCTTGGGGCGTGCCGCTGATTACGCTCAGCGATAACGGTGATTTTACCGTAATAAGAAGCCGAGGCTGGTCGAGGTTGGCGAATGGGATGCGATTGGAGGTTTATTATTTTGCCAATAATTCCCTGCTGACCTGGGATAAAAGTCGAAAATATATTTCTTATTCAAAGGCCGGCCGGCTCTACGCCTGCGCGCTGCATTTTTCTTATTCCCCCAAAGTAGAGCGCTAACCCTCTGGCCATCAGACCAGAGGGGAGATTTTCATGATCCACTGCTTAAACGCGAGGATCTTGGGCCACTGCCGTTCGGAAATGGTCGAGGTAAAATAGCAGTGCTCACAGGGCACGGTCATGTTGGTGAACGGAATGATCAGTTCGCCGCTTTTTATCCAGTCCTGCACCAGATTAAGCCGCCCCATGGCGACGCCAAGGTGCCGTGTGGCGGCCAGTACCGCGAGATCGGAACGGTCGAACTCCATGCTTTTACTGTCGGTATCCAGCCCCAACGCAAAGTGTTGTGACCAGGTTTGCCACTCATCTTCGCCGGAGTTGTAGCGATCGTGCAGCAGCGTACAGTGAGCCAGGTTTTCCGGCGCATCGTACAGGTTATGTGCAGCGGCGTACTGCGGCGTGCAAATCGGCACCATCGATTCCTGCATAAAGGCCTCGTCCAGATGCCGCCCCGAGGGCAGTTTGCCGAAGTACATCGCCAGGTCCACGCCGCGGTTGGCCAGGTTGATGATTTCCTGCCCGGTCAAAATGTTGAGGTGAATGGTGGGGTGCTGGGCGATAAAGTCGCCGATGCGCGGCAGCAGCAGACATTGCACCAGAGACGGGTGTGAGTAGAGGGTCAATGTTCCCGTCAACTCGCGATTTTTAATGTCCAGAATTTCCTGATTCAAGGTGTTGAAGGAACTGTCCAGCGCCCATTGCATGCGCTCGCCCTCCGGCGTCAGGGTAATTCTGCGATGAAAGCGCTGAAACAGCAGAAAGCCCAATTCCTTTTCGAGCAAATTAATGCGGTGGCTTACGGCGCTGGGGGTGATCGACAATTCTTGCGCCGCCAGCGCAAAAGATAAATGGCGGGCGACGCATTCAAAAGTATGCAGCCGGGAAAATTGATAGCTGGTCAGCGGGGTCGCCCGCTGTGAATGTTTTTTACTGGGGAACATGCTATTTCTCCGTGCGCACAATCTGGCAATATTAACATTTAATGGCGCGGAGGATAAACCCAGCCTGATTGATCTATTCAGTTTTTATGCCGAGGGATTTCGATATGTTGAAGAGAATTGCATAACAACCGGAAATAACAGGCGGTGGGGGCGATGATAATCAGCAATAGGACGAATATAATAAAAAGAGGTGCCGTTAAGCAGCGAGTAAAGGCGGTGTACCGCAGCCTGAACGATAAAAGCTCATATTCCCTGCGGGATATAACGGTTTCGCCATAATCATCCGTCGCATGGCGACGTTGAGTACGCGTTAAGCCCGGATGCCAACGAGATGGAGGTAGCAATCGATAACGCTGAGCCCCGCCTGGCCAGAGAACCGTGCCCAGTGGTTACCCACCGGGCACAACATTCAGGGAAAAGCAGGTTGATCGTCGGCGCTAATCAACGGCGACGCAGCAGCAGGCCGGCCAACAAACCTGCGCCGGCAACGAGTGCCAACGCGGCGAGGGGGTTTTTCTTCATCATACTGCCGGCGCAGCTCAGGGCGTCGCCGTATTTTTCTTGCAGCGCGCCCACTGCCTGGCGCGTGACGCCTTCGGCCTGCCAACGTTCGTTACCGCTGACGTCGCCTGCGATTTCCTGCGCTTTGCCCGCCACTTTGTCCATCATGCCATTGGCTTTTTCGCTGTTCATTATGATGTGCTCCTAAGGTTCGATCCGTTTGGCGTTCGCACAGAGCGAAAGCCTGCATTTGCACCGCCATGTTATGCACTTCACTCTGCGCTCATAAGGGGCGTTTGCATCGGTGCGGGTAGTGCATTTGCAGGTTACTTGCCGTTCCTGGAGGCCGCTCCGCCGGTAAACAGCCCGCGCTCTCTGGCCCAGACGATGGCTTCGCTGCGGCTGTGCACGCCGAGTTTGGAATAGACCGTCGCGACATGATTGCGGATGGTGTTGAGCGCCAGATTGAGACGCGCCGCGATTTTCTTGTCCGGCAGCCCCTCGCAAATCAATTCCAGCACATCGCGCTCGCGCGGCGTGAGGTCGCTGGCGGTGAATCCAGCCTGGTCGGGCCGGTTGATGCTTTTTACGTTGGCCAGTTTTTCGATCAAAGTTTGGCTGAACCACGAGGCATCCTGCATCACTTCTTCGATGGCATTCACCAGCTCCAGCTCCGATCGTTTACGCTCGGTAATGTCCATGAGCACCAACAGGTAGCAGGGCGCATTATGGATACTGACGGCATCCGCCGAGGCCACGCAGTCGATTAGCTCGCTCCCTTTCTTTCGCACCTGGATATCCAACCCTTCGACGTTGCCGCTTTTTTCCAGTGCGGCAAACAAACGGCGGTTCGCCTCGGGATCGTCAATAAACTGGATCTCATCGACCGTTTTGCCGATCAACGCTTCGGCGTCGTACTCGGTGGTGCGGGTGAACGCTTCGTTGACGTCCAGCACGCGCCTCTCGTCTGCGGTACACACCAACGTCGGCACCGGGCTCAGGCGAAATGCCTTGGCGAACCGCTCTTCACTTTCTCGCAGCGCCGATTCCGCCAGGCGCCGGGGTTCGAGATCGGTAAACGTGAACAGCATGCAGTCGTCTTCATTGATATCCAGCGGTTGACCGGCAACCACCACCAGCTTGCTTCCTCCGCCGGGCAGTTTCAGCTCGGCCTCCATCTGCGGAATGGTGGCGCCTTCCCCCAGGCGCTGAACCGCCAGCTCTTTGTGCTCTGCCTGTTCTAAGACGTCGAGTTCATAAACCGAACGCCCCATGACCTGTTCACGCTGGTAACCGGTCATATCGAGGAACCCCTGGTTGACCTTGACGTAACGCAGGTCGCTTAGCCGACAAATGACCGCCGGCGCCGGATTGGCGTTGAAGGTTTTTTCAAAGCGCTGTTCGGCGCTGGCCCACTCCGTTGCGTCGCTCAGGATCAGCGCCAGCAGCTCCGGCTGCCCCTGCGCATCGGTGATGATCAGGCTCCGCAGGCGGTGCACCCAGAAGCTCTCCGGATCGTCGACCTGCCGAACCTCCACCACCACATCGGTGAAGGTTTCGCCATCGGCAACCCGGCTCAGCGGGTACTGTTCCAGCGCCAGCGGGTGGTTGTTGCGATAACGCAGTGCAAAACGCGCCGCGTACTCGCCGGCATCAGCCCCCAGGGCTTTCTGGTGGCTCACGCCGTGCATGGCCAACGCGGCTTCGTTAGCCCAGAGAAGCGTTTGATCGGTATCCGTCAGGATCACGCCGTCGGACAAGCCGGAGATGATTTGCTGCAGGTGGCCGCGGTGGGTTTCGCTGGCCAGAACGGATGGGTTCATGTGCTCTCCGCTAGACAGAAGGGGAGCGGCCTCTGATCGGGGCCGCGGGTTACGCTACTCGCTGAGCAGCTTAGTGCATAACGTGCGTATTCGCAGGGTGTGAATGCACTAGGCATTCTGGCGCAAATGAACTGGGACGGCCGACGCCACCGCGCGGCAGACTGAATTTGTCTGCGCGGTTATCCACCGTGCGTGCAATCACTTGTCCAGAAAATATAAGGAACAACGATGACCACTGTCTATGAATCAAATCGCTTTGCGTTTCAGGTGTCATGGGGCTCGATATTGGCCGGGAGTGCCGTGGCGCTGGTGACTTATCTTATCTTCAGCGTGCTGGGTACGGCTATCGGTGCCCAGGCCGTGGATATGATGCAAAAGGGCAATCCGCTGAGCGGTTTTGGCACCGGCACCGGGATCTGGCTGCTGGTTTCCACGCTGGCATCGCTGGCCGCCGGTGCGTTCGTCGCCGGACGCACTGCGCCGAACCGCGGCGGTTTGCATGGCCTGCTGAGCTGGGCGATCACCACCTTGCTGACCACCTGGCTGATGGTTTCATTAGCAAGCGGCGTGGTGGGGCTGGCGGGCAGCGCGGTGGGTAAAGGGCTCTCGCTGGCGGGCAGCGGCCTGGCGGCGGCAGCGCCAAACGTGGGTGAAGGCCTCAAGCAACAGCTGGATAAAAAGGGTATCAGCCTGGACTGGGGAAGCCTGGAGAATCAGTTGAACGCCACGCTCAAGCAGACCGGCAAGCCGGAATTGGATCCGGCTCGGTTGGAACAGAAGGCCGATAGGGCGACCGCCGACGGCAAGCAATCAGCCATGGACGCGGCTGCCGATCCGGCGCAGGCCGCTACCGAGCTTAAGCAGTGGTTCGAACGCGTCAAGCAGTCCGGTGAGCCGACGTTGAGTGCGGCCGACAAGGATGCGTTGGTGAATATCGTTGCGGCACGCACCGGCAAGAGCCGTGATGAAGCGAGCCAAATCGTCGATAACTACGCCCAGGCTTATCAGCAGGCGGTGCAGAAGGTGGAAAAACTCAAGGCCGAGGCCGAGCAGAAAGCGCGTGAAGCGGCTGATGAAGCGGCCAAACAACTGTCTCGCGCCGCATGGGGCTCACTACTGATACTGCTGTTGGGCGCTGCGCTGAGCGCCGGCGTGGGGCGGATTGCCGAATCAACCCGCCGTACCGTCGCGGTAAGTTGAGATGAGAAAAAACCTGTCGTGCATCTCGCTGAACTATCGAAAAGTGGCGGGAGCGTCCGCGCCCGTGCTCGTCATCGATTTTTGCAACGAGAACAACGAGCGCTACACCTTGCGCTACAACCTGCCGCCGGATACCCCGGAACGCACCGAGCGGCGGGTATCTTTGCTGCTGAATCTGTTACGCAAGCACCGATCGGCAGAGATCGACAACCTGGCTGATTAATCAGTCCGTTAATGAAAAGCCCGGCCTGGCGAGCCGGGCTTTTTGCCGTGCTGTGGCAACAAAGCACAGCGTATGCAGACACGGCACTGTTACGAGGGAAGAGCGAGGCATAAATGGCGCCCCAATTGGCGTGGAGGGTAACGTAGGGCATCGAACAAGGTTTGTTGAAACATCGATTCTGCTTTGTATGGGAAAAGATAAAAAAGAAACGCGCTATGAAGCTCTGCGATTATCTGGCCCGAGGTTAAGGCCTTGCGTTTATCCACCGCATCCTCCCTCGACATTGTTCCTACTTCTTCGCATTAGGTTCAATAATTTTATCAGCCGACCAAACAATAAATTCACGATTTAATTTGTGATGATGAAATTCCTATTCGGCCATGCCAGTGGAGTGTAAAAAAACACGTTAAGATAAAACAATTGGCAAAAAGTGTGATTCTCCCTGGAGATGTAAATGCATCTTTGACGGGAGCATTTTATGTGGGTTGTTTTTGTTTTGCCGTTTTTTTGCGGGTGGATTTATATAACATGATCATTTTCAGTTATTTAAGTAATGACTTTTCCTATGCCGCAAAAATGGCGCTGCCAAGGTGATTTTTTTTAGGATTAATCTTAATGACTTGGTTTGGTTGGTTAACGATTTTAATGAAAAGGACACGATTTTTATAAAGGCAAGGAGCGCACATGGACTATCGGAAAGATATTCTTTTACAGGTATTAGAGTATATGGAGAAGAATATTATAGAGGGGCTTTCCGTCGAGAAAGTGTCTATTATCTCAGGGTATTCTAAATGGCATTTGCAACGGCTGTTTAAACATTATTTTGGTATGACGCTCGGAACTTATATCAGGCACAGAAAGCTGAGCCGATCCGCAATTTTGCTTAAACAACATCAAGGGAACATACTGGATGTCGCCTTGGCATCGGGCTTTGCCTCTCAGCAATGTTACACGCGGGCATTCAAACGTTTCTTTGGCGAAACGCCCAACAGCTTTAGAAACAGCCGGGGATGGGATTTCTCCATCCAGATCCCACCGTATGGCAATGACAATAAGCCCTATTTTTATCACACGGTCATGCCGGATGATATTGAGTTGTTAAAGCAGTACAAAGCATTGATTTTCCATTCCATAAGGAAATACAGAGATGCCAGTGACATTACGCAGACTAATGAAAAATGGTTAAGCAAGAATGGAAAAGCTTATGGTGTGGAAAAAACCAGAGCGGGTAAATGGCATTCAAATGGTAAGGAACAAGAGGTTTTCCACTCTATTTTTAACTTCTACATACCCAGAGGGAAATATATTGTTATTCCCTTTATGGGGGCGTTGCCTGAGTACATTGATTTTTTTGAAAGCATCTATGACGCTTACCTGCCGGCCATTAATGTCAAAATGAGGGAAAGCTTTTTTATCGAGCTATATAGAAACGAGCATTTAAACAGCGAAGTTGTTAATGTCGATATACTGATTCCTGTGGTGTAGCGTTGAGAAAAGGAGACATCATGAGTGTAGAGAAATCCCCCGGTTCAATGAATAAACACCATTACGCTTTCGGTATGCTACCTTTAACGTTGTCTGTGTCTGGCTGGGTGAACGTTGCCGGTTTAGGCTGGCAGGTCATTCAATTAATGCTGGCATTAACCCTCTTCATGTTTTCAGGAAATGCGATGGCCAATAATCGGGAGCATCAACAAATAGCGTTAGTCGGTACCTGGACCCATATTCCGGATGCGCCCACGGTGCAGAAACCGGCGTTCCCCAGTGAAGGGCTCTATCGTCTGAGGGTAAATGTCGACGGCACGTTAACGCTGCTCAATGTTATCAAGATGAAAAGCCCGTCATGGATCGCAAAATCTCGCGATGGTCGTTTCGCCTATGTCACCAATGAAGAGGATGCGGGAACGGTGACCGCCTTGGCAATAGACGACGCTGGCAGCGTGCGGGTGCTGAATACGGTGAGCAGTGCGGGCCAGCAGCCGACGCATGCCACACTCAGCCCGGACGGCAAGTTTCTGTTTGTCGCCAACTACTCCGTCGCCAATGGCGGCGCGGGGGTGACGGTATTGCCGATTCGCAGCGACGGCACACTGGGTGAACGCGTGCAGCATTACCCGTTTATACCCGGCTCCGGCATCGTGCAGGGGCGCCAGGAAGGCGGGCATGCGCACTCCACCACCTTCAGCCGTGATGGCCAATACCTGTACGCGGCGGATCTCGGCGGCGATAAGTTGCACGCCTATCGCTATCGCCCGGATAACGCGCAGCCGCTGCAGGCGGATACGTCGCGCGATGTCGGCTTTGCGCCCGGCGCCGGTCCACGGCACATGGTGTTCTCGCCGAAAGGTGAATACGCCTATGTCATCACTGAAATGGCGGGCGAGATCGAGGCGTTTGCCGTCAGCGATCATCGATTGACGCGGCAAGGGAAAGTGAAACTGAACGGCGGCCTCGATTCGGCGGAGGAGAAAAGCGGCGGGGCTATTATCCTGAGCCCGAGCGGCAGATATCTTATTGCCACCCATCGCGGTACCGATAACCACCTGCTGGTATTTAAAATAGGCAGGGACGGTCTGCCAGGCGTGCCGACGCGCTATGAGGCCGGCGGCATTGAACCGCGGGCGCTCGCTTTTGATGCCGACGGCAACCGCCTCTATGTCACGAATGTGTTCACCAATAGCGTTACGCTGTTCGATTTCGATGATGAGACGGGCGAGTTGCAGGCCAGAGGTGAGGCGGCGACGATCTCAACGCCGACGGATATCAAGTTTTTCAATTAATGCCCATCATAAGGCGCGGGAGAAACCGGGACTGAACAAGGGAAAAGGGGGATTGCGGGTACAGATGATGGGGGACGGTTTGATGAGAAAGAATGGTGTCCCCGACTGGAATCGAACCAGTAACTAGCCCTTAGGAGGGGCTTGTTATATCCGTTTAACTACGGGGACGCTGCGGACCGGCAACCGAAGCTGCCGGGGCATTATACCTTTTTTTACCCGCAGAATAAGCGCTTAGCGGCGCGTTTGCTCAATACCTCGCCAGTTCGCGCCGAAATTTCCTCGGCTAACCGACGGCGATCACGGTTTTTCCCCGCCGTGGCGCCGTTTTTCCTCTTGCAGGCGCGCCGCCTTATTTTTGGCGCTCAAATCGTTGCGGATTTGCGCGTGGCTGATCAGCGCAAAGATAAAGGTGCCGCCGATGATGTTGCCCGCCAGCGTCGGCAGGGCGAACGGATAAACGAATGCTTGCCAGCCAATCGTGCCGTTGAACACCAGATACAGGATCTCCACCGAGCCGACCACGATATGCGTCAAATCGCAAATCGCCACCAGGTAGGTCATCAACACGATCACCCAAATTTTCGCCGCGCCGGCGGCCGGGAACATCCATACCATGGTGGCGATGATCCAGCCGGCCAGGATGCCGTTGGCGAACATTTCTCCCGGCGTATGGCGCATCACCTCTTCGCCCAGGCTGATGAAGGCGCGGCGCGTTTCGGCGTCGAACAGCGGCATATGGGTAAACGCCAGCGCCGCCAGCGCGGTGCCGATCAGATTGCCGAGCAGCACCACGCCCCACAGGCGCAGCAGGATAAGCAGGTTGCGCGGCGTGGGTTTATGCATAATGGGCAGCACCGCCGTGACGGTGTTTTCGGTAAACAGCTGCTGGCGCGCCATGATGACAATGATAAAACCGAAGGTGTAGCCGAGGTTCTCAATGAAAAAGCGGCTGGGATCGTCCGGCAAGCGGGCGTGGAAAATGCCTTTCGCCGCCAGCGAGGCGCCCATCGACAGCCCGGCGGCAATCGCCGACCACAGCAGCGCCAGCCCGTCGCGCTCCAGCTCTTTTTCGCCTTCCATTCGGATCTGTTCATGCACCGCCGCCGCGCGTGACGGCAGATTCTCTTCCCTGACTTCGATTTCGCGTTTGCCCTGTTCCTGCTCTTCGCTCTCTACCTGCATTGTCTCATCCGGCTCGTGCTGCTGGCGTTGCTGGTCGTTCATGCTATCGCTCCTGCTCAATAAGGGTGAGGTCACGTCATTAAGCGTAGTTGCCCGGCCAAAATGCGGCGAAATACAGAAAAAGGTAACAAGAGTTAAAATCCGCCGATTTTTTCCACGCATTCTTGATCCTGCTCGCCATATTGGCCCCTCGGCGCGCCCGCCGCAGGCTGCGTGTGGGGAAAGGCTTATGCTATGATTCGCTATCCCAAAGAAAAATATGAGTTCCCTGATGCTGGAAGCCAAAAGTCTGAGTTGCGTGCGCGATGAGCGCATCCTGTTTAGCGAGCTAAGCTTTTCAGTTCAGCCGGGCGATATCATTCAGGTAGAAGGGCCGAACGGCGCGGGCAAGACCAGTTTGCTGCGCATCCTCGCCGGTTTGGCGCGGCCGGACGGCGGTGAGGTGTGCTGGCGCGGGCGCAACACGCTGCGCGATCGCGCGGCGTATCAGCAAGATTTGCTGTTTATCGGCCATCAACCTGGCATCAAAGCCGTATTGACACCCTTCGAAAATCTGCAGTTTTATCAGGCGGTGCGCGGCGCGGCCGAGCATCAGGCCATCTGGCGCGCGCTGGAGCAGGTCGGGTTGGTGGGGTACGAGGATCTGCCGGTGGCGCAGCTTTCGGCCGGGCAGCAGCGGCGGGTGGCGCTGGCGCGATTGTGGCTCAGCGCGGCGCCGCTGTGGATCCTCGATGAACCCTTGACGGCGATCGATAAACAGGGCGTGGCCGAGTTGATTAGCCTTTTTGAACAACATGCGCAGCGTGGCGGCATGGTATTGTTGACCACGCATCAGGATTTGGCCGGCGTCAGCCAAACGGTGGGCAAAATTCGTTTGGCGGAACACGACGCGGGGAGTTTGTGATGTTTTTGACTCTGGTGCGTCGCGAATTGAAGATCGCCTGCCGTAAAGGGTCGGAGATCGTCAACCCGCTGTGGTTTTTCCTGATTGTGATCACGCTGTTCCCGCTGGGGATTGGCCCTGAACCGCAGCTGCTGGCGCGCATTGCGCCGGGCATCGTGTGGGTGGCGGCGCTGCTGGCCTCGCTGCTGTCGCTGGAGCGGCTGTTTCGCGACGACTTTCTCGACGGATCGCTGGAGCAGCTGTTGCTGCTGCCGACGCCGCTGCCGATGACGGTGCTGGGCAAAGTGTGTGCTCACTGGGTCGTGACGGGATTGCCGCTGCTGATCCTGTCGCCGCTGGTGGCGCTGCTGTTGTCGCTCGATATGCAAACCTGGCTGGCGGTGGCGGGTACGCTGCTGCTCGGCACGCCGACGCTGAGCCTGATCGGCGCTATCGGCGTGGGGTTGACCGTCGGCTTGCGCAAAGGGGGCGTGCTGCTCAGCCTGCTGGTGCTGCCGCTGTATATCCCGGTGCTGATCTTCGCCACCGGCGCGATCGACGCCGCCTCGATGGGCATGCCGATTGACGGTTACCTGGCGATACTCGGTGCGATGCTGGCGGGCAGCGTGACATTGGCACCGTTTGCCACCGCAGCGGCGCTGCGAGTGAGCGTGCACTAGCTAACGTATTGAATGAACAGACGGGGCAAGGCCGACAAGAGCGTACCCTGCAGAAGATTTTCGCCGTTTCGATCGCTCGGGGCGGCCGACGCATAAAAATTACCGTGAGCACTGACGACAATGTGGAAATGGTTACATCAACTGGCGCGGCCTGAACGGCTGTATCACGTCTGCGGCCGCTTTGTCCCCTGGCTGGGGCTGGCGGCGGCGGCCTGCCTGCTGCTTGGCTGGGCATGGGGCTTTGGTTTCGCGCCGAAGGATTATCAGCAGGGCGACAGCTTCCGCATCATTTATATTCACGTGCCGGCGGCCATGTGGTCGATGGGCATCTATGCCTCGATGGCGGTGGCGGCGTTTATCGGCCTGGTGTGGCAGATGAAAATGTCCGATACCGTGGTGGCGGCGATGGCGCCGATCGGCGCGGTGTTCACCTTTATCGCGCTGGTGACCGGCTCCGCCTGGGGCAAGCCGATGTGGGGCACCTGGTGGGTGTGGGACGCGCGGCTGACCTCCGAGCTGGTGCTGCTGTTCCTTTATATGGGCGTCATCGCGCTGTATAACGCTTTCGAAGACCGCCGCCTGGCGGGCCGGGCCGCCGGCATTCTGGTGCTGGTGGGCGTGGTGAACATTCCGATCATCCATTTCTCCGTCGAATGGTGGAATACGCTGCATCAGGGCTCGACCAACATGCAGCAATCCATCGCGCCAAGTATGCGCACCCCGCTGCGTTGGGCGATCCTCGGCTACCTGCTGTTGTTCGTTACGTTGACGCTGATGCGTCTGCGCAATTTGATTCTGTTCCAGGAGCGCCAGCGCCCGTGGGTTGCCGGGCTGGTGAATAAGGAGCGTCAGTCATGAATGCCGCATTCGATTCCTGGCCGGCGTTTTTCGCCATGGGCGGTTATGCCTTCTATGTCTGGCTGGCGGTCGCCGTCACGCTGATTTCGCTGTTGGGGCTGGTGGCACACACCGTCTGGCAGCGGCGGCAGTTGCTCGCCGAGATCGGCCGCCGTCAGGCGCGCGAGCGGCGCATTCGCCATGCGCAACAATCAAAACAAAAATCCGCCGCACCGCGGGAGAAATCATTGTGAATCCACGTCGTAAAAGCCGCCTTTATCTGGCGATCGTTGTGCTGATCGGCATTGCGCTGACCGCAACCCTGATGCTGTACGCGCTGCGCTCCAACATCGATCTGTTCTATACCCCGGGTGAAATCCTGCAGGGCAAGGGCGAAAATCATGAGAAGCCCGAGGTCGGCCAGCGGCTGCGTATCGGCGGCATGGTGATGCCCGGCTCGGTGAAACGCGATCCCAATACGCTGCAGGTCAGCTTCAAGATTTACGACGCGCGCGGCGCGATCGGCGTGACCTACACTGGCATTCTGCCGGACCTGTTCCGCGAAGGGCAGGGCGTGGTGGCGCAGGGCGTGCTGGGCGAGGGCAACGTGGTCAATGCGCGCGAAGTGCTGGCCAAGCACGACGAGAAATACACGCCGCCAGAAGTGGCCGACGCGATGAAAGAGAATCACAAAGGGCCGGCGGAAGCGTATAACGCGCCGCAGGCGGAGGGTGCCAAGTCATGATGCCGGAACTGGGCAGTTTTCTGCTGTGCCTGGCGCTGGCGATCGCGCTGTTGCTGAGCATCTACCCGCAGTGGGGCGCGGCGCGGCAGGACAGCCGCATGATGGCGGTGGCCCGGCCGCTGACCTATGGCATGTTCGCGGCGATTGCGCTGGCGTTCCTGTGCCTGGTGCATGCCTTCGTGGTCAACGACTTTACCGTCGCCTACGTGGCCACCAACTCCAATACCCAACTGCCGGTGTATTACCGCATCGCCGCCACCTGGGGGGCGCACGAAGGTTCGCTGCTGCTGTGGGTACTGCTGCTGAGTTGCTGGTCGCTGGCGGTGGCGTTGTGCAGCCGGGCGATGCCGCAGGACGCGGTGGCGCGGGTGCTGTCGGTGATGGGCATGATCACCGCCGGTTTCCTGCTGTTCATCATCATGACCTCCAACCCGTTCACCCGCACGCTGCCGAACTTCCCGATCGACGGCAGCGATCTCAACCCGCTGCTGCAGGATATCGGCCTGATTTTCCACCCGCCGCTGCTGTACATGGGCTATGTCGGCTTCTCGGTCGCCTTCGCGTTCGCCATCGCCTCGTTGATGGCCGGCCGGCTCGACACCGCCTGGGCGCGCTGGTCACGCCCGTGGACTACCGCCGCCTGGGTGTTCCTCACGCTGGGCATCGTGCTCGGATCGGCCTGGGCCTACTATGAGTTGGGCTGGGGCGGTTGGTGGTTCTGGGATCCGGTGGAGAACGCCTCCTTTATGCCGTGGCTGGCCGGCACCGCGCTGATGCATTCGCTGGCGGTGACCGAGAAACGCGGCACGTTCAAAGCCTGGACGGTGCTGCTGGCGATCACCGCCTTCTCGCTGTGCCTGCTGGGCACCTTCCTGGTGCGCTCCGGCGTGCTGGTCTCGGTGCACTCCTTCGCCTCCGACCCGGCGCGCGGCATGTTTATTCTCGCCTATCTGGTGATCGTCATCGGCGGTTCGCTGCTGCTGTACGCGGTCAAGGGCGGCCAGGTGCGTAGCCGTGTACAGCACGAGACCTTCTCGCGCGAGACCTTCCTGCTGGGCAATAACGTGCTGCTGATCGCCGCCATGCTGGTGGTGCTGTTGGGCACGCTGCTGCCGCTGGTGCACAAACAGCTGGGGCTGGGCAGCATTTCGATCGGCGAGCCGTTCTTCAATACCATGTTCACCTGGCTGATGGCGCCGCTGGCGCTGCTGTTGGGCATTGGGCCGCTGGTGCGCTGGCGCCGCGATGAGCCGCGCAAGCTGTGGCGGCGCCTCGGCGTAGCGCTGCTGGCGACGTTGGTGCTGTCGATTCTGCTGCCGTGGTTGCTGCAGGACAGCATCGCCGGCATGACGGTGGTGGGCCTGATCATGGCACTGTGGGTGATCATCCTGACGCTGATGGAGCTGCATGAGCGCGCCACCCATCGTCACGGTTTCTGGCGCGGCCTGCGGCAGCTGTCCCGCAGCCACTGGGGCATGGTGCTCGGCCACCTCGGCGTGGCGGTGACGGTGATCGGCATCGCCTTCAGCCAGAACTACAGCGTGGAGCGTGACGTGCGGATGAAGGCCGGCGACAGCGTGGATATCCACAATTATCATTTCGTGTTCCGCGACGTGCACGACATCCGCGGCCCGAACTACAGCGGCGGCGTCGGTATCATCGACGTGACGCGCAACGGCAAGCCGGAGGCGACGCTGCATGCGGAGAAACGCTACTACAGCGTGGCGCGCAGCATGATGACCGAGGCGGCGATCGACGGCGGGTTCAGCCGCGATCTGTACGCGGCGCTGGGCGAGGAGCTGGAAGACGGCTCCTGGGCGGTGCGCCTGTATTACAAACCCTTCGTGCGCTGGATCTGGTTCGGCGGCGTCTTTATGGCGATCGGCGGCCTGCTGTGCATTCTCGACCCGCGTTATCGCATGAGCAAAAAGCTCAAGCGCGAAGGCAAGCTGGAGGCGCAATCATGAAGCGTAAGCTGCTGTTTATCCCGTTGGTGCTCTTCCTGCTGCTGGTGGCGGCCCTGATGGTGCAACTGACGCGCAACGCCGGCGGCGAAGATCCGACCATGCTGGAGTCGGCGCTGATCGGCAAACCGGTGCCGACCTTCAGGCTGGAATCGCTGGATCAGCCCGGCAAAACCTACGATCAGGCGGTGCTGCGCGACGGCAAGCCGATATTGCTCAACGTCTGGGCCACCTGGTGCCCGACCTGCCGCGCGGAGCACCAGTATCTCAATACGCTGGCGGCGCGCGGCGTGCGGGTGGTCGGCCTGAACTATAAAGACGATCGTGCCAAGGCGGTGACCTGGCTGAATTCCCTCGGCAATCCCTATGCGCTCAGCCTGTACGACGGCGACGGCATGCTGGGGTTGGATCTCGGGGTGTACGGCGCGCCTGAGACCTTCCTTATCGACGGCCAGGGGATCATTCGCTATCGCCACGCCGGCGACATGAACGAGCGCGTCTGGCAGCAGGAAGTGCTGCCGCTGTATAAAAAGTACGGGGGTGAGGCATGAGGCTGATTGTTCTGCTGTGTGCCGCACTGCTGAGCTGGAGCGCCGCCGCGGCGATCGATACCTATCGCTTCAACTCCGTCGAGCAAGAGCAGCAGTATCGCGAGTTGACCGAACAGCTGCGCTGCCCGAAATGTCAAAACAACAGCATTGCCGATTCCAACGCCATCATCGCCGCCGACATGCGCACCAAGGTGTACGAACTGATGATGCAGGGGCAAAACAAGCAGCAGATTATCGATTACATGGTGGCGCGTTATGGCAACTTCGTCACCTACGAGCCGCCGGTAACGCCGGCGACGCTGATCTTGTGGATCGGCCCGCTGCTGTTCGTATTGATCGGCGGGGCGGTGGTGATCCTGCGCACCCGTCGGCGGCCCGATGCGGCGGCGGATGATGAATTCTCCGAACGGGAACGGCAGCGCCTGGCGGCGCTGTTGCAAGAGACTGACAGGAAGAAACCCTAATGGCTTTTTGGCTGATTATTTGCGTGTTGTTGGCCGGCGCCGCCGCGTTGCTGGTGGTGCCGGCGATGCGCCACGGCAAGCAGAGCGCCGCCACGCGCGATGCGTTGAACAAGGCGTTTTATCAGGATCGCCTCAGCGAGCTGGAGCAGGATGAGCAGCAGGGCGTGGTGGCCGAGCGCCCGGAGCTGGTCAAAGAGCTGCAACAGAACCTGTTGAACGACATCCCGGCCGAGCAGATGGTGCAGGCGAAGCCGATCAACCGCTGGGCGCTGGTGCCGGGCGTGGTGTTACTGCTGGCGGTGACCGTTGGCTTTTATCTGAAAACCGGCGGGTTGGCGCAGGTGCTGGACTGGCGTCTGGTGCAGGCGCAAATGCCGGAATTGCGCGAGCGCGTCGCCAACGAGCGCGCCAAACCGCTGAGCATGGAAGAGATTGCCCGTCTCGGACTGGGGCTGCGCACCGCGCTGCAGCAGGACGATCGCAATATCAACGACTGGATGATGCTGGGGCGCGTCGGCATGGCGTTGAACAATGCCACTACCGCCACGCAGGCCTTTGCTCATGCTTATCAATTGGATCCGAATAGTCTGGAAGTGCGGCTCGGCTATGCCGAGGTCTTGACGCGCTCCAACGATCCGGAGGATAACAAGCAGGCGACGCAGCTGTTGCGGCGCATGATCGCGGAAAACCACAGCGATCCGCGGGTGCTCAGCCTGCTGGCGTTCAATGCCTTCGAACAGGGCGATTTCAAACAGGCGATTGGCGCCTGGCAAGTGATGCTGCAGCTGCTGCCGGCCAACGATCCGCGCGCGGAAGTGATAAAGCGCAGTATTGCACAAGCAAAAGCCCAGGCCGGCGGAGAAACTGTTAAACTGAATGTGACCGTTGCGCTGTCACCGCAGGCGGCGAAAGCCCTGCCGCCGCAGGGGACGCTGGTTATCTCGGTGACCGACGGCGTCAGCCCGGTGCCGGTCGCAGTAAAACAATTGCCGTTGAGCCGTTTTCCGCTGTCTTTCTCACTGGATGACAGCAACGCCATGATGCCCGAGCGTCTGCTCTCGGCGCAGCATCAGGTGCAGGTGCGTGTGCGCCTCTCACAGGACGGATTGGCCACGCCGCAACCGGGGGACTGGTTCGGCGAAAGCTCGCTGCAGACATTCAGCGGTAAAGAGCAGGTTAGCGTTCAGATAAACAAGCAGGTCCCTGAAAAATAAGACCGAACGTGTTTTTATGGAGAAAAATATGAACTTTCGCCTGACTGGGGTGGCATTCGCAGCGGCATTACTGGTGGGCTGTGCCAGCGCGCCAGACAATGAGCCGCAAGGGCGTTCTGATCCTCTGGAAGGATTTAACCGGACGATGTTCGACTTCAACTACAACGTCCTGGATCCTTATATCTTGCGTCCGGTCGCGGTGGCCTGGCGTGACTACGTGCCGATGCCGGCGCGTAACGGCATCAGCAACTTCACCTCCAACCTGGAAGAGCCGGCCAGCATGGTCAACGCCTTCCTGAAGGGCGATCCTTACCGCGGGATGATCCACTTCAACCGTTTCTTCCTGAACACCCTGCTCGGGATGGGCGGCCTAATCGACGTGGCCGGCATGGCCAACCCGAAACTGGCGCGCGAAGAGCCGAATCGCTTCGGCAGCACGTTGGGGCATTACGATGTGGGTTACGGCCCGTACGTGATGTTGCCGGGCTACGGCAGCTTCACGCTGCGTGACGAAGGTGGCGACTTTGCGGATACGCTGTATCCGATGCTGAGCTACCTGACCTTCTGGATGTCGGCGGGCAAATGGGTGGTCGAGGGTATCGAAACCCGCGCTCAACTGCTGGATTCCGACGGTCTGCTGCGCAATTCCTCCGATCCTTACATCATGGTGCGCGAAGCTTACTTCCAGCGCCACGATTTCATCGCCAACGGCGGTTCGCTCAAGCCGGAAGAGAACCCGAACGCCAAGGCGATTCAGGGCGAACTGGACGAGATCGACTCGCAGTAATCCCGGGCATTATGCCAATGAAAACCCGCCGTCAGGCGGGTTTTTTTATGCCCGCGCGAGCGACAGGCAAAGAAAAAGCGCCCCAGGGGGCGCTTTGGCATCCATCTCAAGTGAGATTAGAAGCGGTAGTTGAAGTTGGCGCCGTACAGCCAGGCCTTGCCTTCGGAGGTGAAGGTATAAGGACTACCTTGTTCTTTGATAGTAACTTTCTGACCGTGCATGTACGACACGCCGACGTCGACCGAGGCGTCTTTGTTGAACGCATAGGTGGTACCGGCACTCAGCCAGAAACGGTCCTGATCGGGAATGGAGATCGAACGGTTTTGGGCGGGCACCGGGCTGTCATCGAAGGCGATGCCGGTACGGAAGGTCCAGTTATCGTCGTAGAAGTAGGTAGTGCCCAGCGCGATGCGGTAAGCGTCTTTGAAGCCTTCATGCTTCTGGAACAGGGTCTGGCCGTTGTTGCCGGTGGCTTTCAGCTCCTGGAACTGGCTCCAACTGGTGTAGGCCAGGCTGTAGTGGATGGCCCACTGCGGCGCCACCTTGTTGTAACCGGACAGCTCCCACATTTCCGGCAGGTTCAGATCCAGAGAACCCGGAATGGTGCTGCCGTTGGTGCCCAAAGGCAAGCCGAGGGAACCCAGAATTGGGTTATAGGCCGATGGCAGGCTGCTCTTGTAATCGCCGTCGAACTTGATTTTCACTTCAGAGCGATAGGTGAAACCGTAACGATTGTTTTCGTCCACTTCGTACAGAATGCCGGCGTTCCAGCCGTAACCCCATTTGTCGCCTTTCAGGTGAGAAATTTGGGTATCTGCCGGGATCTGCGAAACCGGACCGGCCAACTGCGGCGGCAACTTACCAGAACCTGCAAGCAGTTTCGGCAATTCACCGGCGTAGCGTTCCAGTTTGGCTTTGGCGTACACCGCATCGAAGCCCAGGCCGAAGCTGAAGTGTTGATTCAGACGGTAGGCGCCGCTCAGGTTGAGGTTAACGGTAGTCAAATCGGTCTTACCGCCGTAGGCGCCGGCGGTATAACCGTCGTTGAATTCGGTCGCCAAACCGAAGTTGCTGGTGACCGAGCCGCCTACGGCGAACTGATCGTTAATCGGGTGAACATAATGCAGGTTCGGCACCCAGGCGACAGGGGCGATATTTTTGGAGTCCAGGCTGGCACCGGAAGGCGATTTGCCGGTGATGTCAACGTCCGGGTCGATGAAGACTGCGCCGATGGACAGCTCGGGACGGGTATACATCATCAGCAATGCCGGGTTGCGGCTTGCGGAGGCCGCTGTATCCGCCATGGCGCCTTCGCCAGAATACGAACGTCCTAAACCAGCTGATGAGAACTCATTCAGCTGGAATCCTGCGGCAGACACGTTTGAAGAAATAATTGCCACTGCAGCTGCGAGAGCTGATTTAGTCAATAGGTTTTTCTGGCTCATGACCAAAACCTCATTATGTGTTTATTATTTAAACTATTGTTACACGAAGTAACAAGGAGCGCGGGATTGTAGGGTCCGTTATCGTTCAGACAAATCAGACCAGTGGCTGAAGTATAGGTCTGACCTGTGAAATTGTTGCAAGTTTGTTTTTGAAATATTTCCAACCTGATATCAAAAAAGAGATCTGCTTAACAAAAAGCCAGCGGTAAATAACAAAATTCTTACCATTCCTTAGCAGACGCTCATTTTTATTTGTGATTTCCATCACTTAAAACACCCAGTAAAAGTAAGTGCTAGTGATTGCCGGCGTGGAAGCGTAAAATACCCGCAGAATTTTGTGGCTTTGTGCCGGTGAGTGAAACGGCAATTTGGGCTGATAACAGAGGCCCTTGAGGAGAACCAATCATGTCAGATGCAATTAATAAATGCAGCGCTCAGGAAACCGCAGCGTGTTGCTGCGTGGATGTCGGCACTGTGATGGATAACACCGATTGCACCGCGTCCTACAGCCAGGTGTTCAGTAATCAACAAGATGCGGAAGCGATGCTGGCCGCCCTGAGCGAAAAGGCGCGCGCGGTTGAATCCGATCCTTGTGACATCAGCAGTAGCATTAAACCGGTTGACGGCGGCGTGCAGTTGGAGGCCGATTTCACCTTCGCCTGCCAGGCGGAAACCCTGATCTTCCAGCTCGGCCTGCGTTAATCCCCGCTTTACCCCCGGCGCCGCCTGCTGCGCGCCGGGGATTTCCTTCCCCGTGCCGCCCCGATAGAAAGTGCGCCTGCTCGCAGTTTTGATCTCTGCCGGTTTGCCAAATGTAACCGTTTGGTTAACAATGACCTCATCAGGTCAGACCTCTTTCTGCCCATTGCGCTGACGTTATTTTCTTCAGGAGCATTTATGAGTAAGGCACTGCCGTTGGTGACCCGTCATGGTGACCGCATTGCGATTGTGAATGGACTGCGTACCCCCTTTGCCAAACAGGCAACTGCCTATCACGGCATTCCGGCGGTGGATTTAGGGAAAACGGCGGTGAGCGAGCTGTTGGCGCGTAGCGGCATCGATCCGCAGCTGATCGAACAGCTGGTGTTCGGCCAGGTGGTGCAAATGCCCGAGGCGCCGAACATCGCGCGTGAAATCGTGCTCGGTACCGGTATGAGCGTTCATACCGACGCTTACAGCGTGTCGCGTGCCTGCGCCACCAGCTTCCAGGCGATCGCCAACGTGGCGGAGAGCATCATGGCCGGCAGCATCAGCGTCGGTATCGCCGGCGGGGCGGACTCTTCTTCCGTCTTGCCGATCGGCGTCAGCAAGGCGTTGGCGCGCACGCTGGTGGACGTCAACAAGGCGCGCACGCTGTCGCAGCGTCTCAAACTGTTCAGCCGGCTGAAATTCCGCGATCTGATGCCGGTGCCGCCGGCGGTGGCGGAGTATTCCACCGGTCTGCGCATGGGCGATACCGCTGAGCAAATGGCGAAAAGCCACGGCATCACCCGCGAAGCGCAGGATGCGCTGGCGCACCGTTCCCACGAACTGGCGGCCAGGGCCTGGCGTGAGGGGTGGCTGCGCGATGAGGTGATGACGGCCTACGTGCCGCCTTACCGCGCGCAGCTTTCTGAAGACAACAATATCCGCAAAGACTCCAGCCTGGCTTCCTACGCCAAGCTGAAACCGGCGTTCGATCGCAAACACGGCAGCGTCACTGCGGCCAACAGCACGCCGTTGACCGACGGCGCGGCGGCGGTACTGATGATGAGCGAATCGCGCGCCAAAGAGCTGGGGCTGCAGCCGCTCGGCTATCTACGCAGTTTCGCCTTTGCCGCCATCGACGTGTGGGAAGACATGCTGCTGGGGCCTTCCTACGCTACGCCGCTGGCGCTGGATCGCGCCGGCATCGGTCTGGCCGATCTGACGCTCATCGACATGCATGAAGCCTTCGCTGCGCAAACGCTGGCCAACCTGAAGATGTTTGCCAGCGAAGCGTTCGCCCGCGAGAAGCTTGGCCGCAGCCAGGCGATCGGTGAGGTGGACATGGACAAATTCAACGTCTTGGGCGGTTCCATCGCCTATGGCCACCCATTCGCCGCCACCGGCGCGCGCATGATCACCCAGACGTTGCGTGAGCTGAAACGCCGCGGCGGCGGGTTGGGCCTGACCACCGCCTGCGCCGCCGGCGGGTTAGGGGCCGCGATGATCGTGGAGGTGGAATGATGAGTGCCGAAAACGCATTGCACGAACAGCGGGCCAAACCGTCGGCCTTTCAGCTGACGATTCGCCCCGACAACATCGGCGTGATCACCATCGACGTGCCGGGCGATAAGGTCAATACGCTCAAGGCCGAGTTCGTCGAACAGGTGAACGACGTGCTGATCCGGGCGCAGCAGCATACCGCGCTGGAAGGATTGGTGATCGTTTCCGGCAAGCCGGACTCGTTTATCGCCGGCGCCGACATCACCATGATTGCCGCCTGCACCAGCGCCAAAGAGGCGGAAACGCTGGCCAAGAAAGGGCAGAGCACGCTAGCGCAGATCGCCGCCTTCCCGGTGCCGGTGGTGGCCGCCATTCATGGCGCCTGCCTGGGCGGCGGCCTGGAATTGGCGCTGGCCTGCCACGGCCGCGTCTGTTCGTTGGATGACAAAACCGCGCTCGGTCTGCCGGAAGTGCAGCTGGGCCTGCTGCCGGGCTCCGGCGGCACTCAGCGCCTGCCGCGCTTGGTTGGCGCCGCCAAGGCGCTGGACATGATCCTGACCGGCAAGCACATTCGCGCCCGCCAGGCGCTGCGCATGGGGCTGGTGGACGACGCCGTGCCGCAGTCGATCCTGTTGCAGACCGCCATCGAGCGGGTGAAACAGGGCTGGAAGCATCAGCGCGAGCTGCCGTGGCAGGATCGCCTGCTCAATGGCCCGCTGGGCAGAAATCTGCTGTTCAGCATTGTGCGCAAAAAAACGTTGGCGAAAACCCACGGCAACTACCCGGCGGCGGAACGCATCATTCAGGTAGTGCGCACCGGGCTGGATCACGGCAGCGCCAGCGGCTATGAAGCCGAAGCGCGCGCCTTTGGCGAACTGGCGATGACGCCGCAGTCGGCGGCGCTGCGCAGCCTGTTCTTCGCCTCCACAGCGCTGAAAAAAGAGCGGGGCGGCAATGCCAAGCCGCATGCCCTGCATCGCGTCGGCATTCTCGGCGGCGGCCTGATGGGCGGCGGCATCGCCTGCGTCACCGCCACGCGCGGCGGTTTGCCGGTTCGTATCAAAGACATTAATGAAACCGGCATCAATCACGCGCTGAAATACAGCTGGGACGTGCTTGGCAAACGGGTACGCAGCAAGCGCATGCGCCCGGCGGAACGGCAAAAACAGATGATGCTGATCTCCGGCTCTACCGATTACACCGGCTTTGAGCAGGTGGATATCGTGGTCGAGGCGGTGTTTGAGGATCTGGCGCTGAAGCAGAAGATGGTGGCCGAGGTCGAAGCGAACTGTGCGCCGCATACCGTGTTTGCCTCCAATACTTCCTCGTTGCCTATCGGCCACATCGCCGAAAAAGCCCAGCGGCCGCAGCAGGTGATCGGTCTGCACTACTTTAGCCCGGTGGACAAAATGCCGCTGGTGGAAGTGATCCCGCACGCCGGCACCAGCGAAGAAACTATCGCGACCACCGTGGCGCTGGCGCACAAGCAGGGCAAGACCGCTATCGTGGTGGGCGACAGCGCGGGTTTTTATGTCAACCGCATCCTGGCGCCGTACATCAACGAAGCGGCCCGTTGCCTGCTGGAAGGCGAGCCGATGGAGTCGCTGGACAAGGCGCTGGTGGACTTCGGTTTCCCGGTCGGCCCGATCACCCTGTTGGACGAAGTGGGCATCGACGTCGGCACCAAGATCATTCCGGTGCTGGTCGAGGCGCTGGGGCCGCGCTTCGCCGCGCCGGCTGCGTTCGATGCGGTGCTGAAGGACGGGCGTAAAGGGCGCAAGAACGGCCGCGGCTTCTATCTTTACCCGAGCGAAGGGCAGCAGCGGCAGCGGCGTAAACGTGCGGATACCTCATTGTATACGTTGCTCGGCGTCACGCCGAAGGCGCACATGCTGCCGGCGACCGTCGCCCAGCGCTGCGTGATGATGATGCTGAACGAAGCGGCGCGCTGCCTGGATGAAGGCGTGATCCGCAGCGCGCGCGACGGCGACATCGGCGCGGTGTTCGGCATCGGCTTCCCGCCGTTCCTCGGCGGCCCGTTCCGCTATATGGACGAGCTCGGCGCCGAAAAAGTGGTGAAAACGTTGGAATACCTGCGCCAGCAGCACGGCGAGCACTTCGCGCCGTGCGAACGCTTGCAGCGCATGGCGCAGCAGGGCGAGCGTTTTTACCCGCTGGGGAGCTGAACGCAGGGCGGCCCGATTTGCACTATAGTTGCAACAGGGCCGCGTTGTGATCGCCATCACTCCTTGTAACAGCGTCAGCCGGTGAGGCTGTACAGCAAGGCGTAGGCAGCGGTAAGTTAGCTTGACCGTCATCAATAAATTTCATGGCGGTAAGGTTAAAATTTAACCCGTTGAATTGATTGTTCTGTGAGCAATCGAGGTTTGCCAGGGGAGGGTTGCTGTAAAAAACAGCATTTTCTTTAGGCAAACTTTCAGGCAAAATGCCCGGCCGCCATAAAGAGACGGCGCGTTATCGTTTTAAAGCTTTGGCTTTGGGTTGTAAAACTCGGCGGTACAGCACGCACGGCGTTTCTGTATAGCGTTACTTTGTCAACAACAGCGGTGCAATATGCAAGTTTTGATTATGCGTCACGGAGAGGCGGCGCTCGAGGCAGCCAGCGATGCGGTAAGGCCCCTTACCCTGTGCGGCCGCGACGAGTCCCGTCAGATGGCGGCCTGGTTGAACACCAAGTCTGTGGATATTGAACGCGTGCTGGTCAACCCCTATCTGCGGGCCGAACAGACGCTGGCGACGGTGCGTGAAGCCTTGACGCTGCCGGAGGGCGAAGAAGTGCTGCCCGAGCTGACGCCGGGCGGCAACGCCGAACAGGTCGGCAGCTATCTGCAGGCGCTGGCGATGCAAGGGGTGAGCTCGGTGCTGATCGTGTCGCACCTGCCGCTGGTGGGCTACCTGGTGGCTGAACTGTGCCCGGGCGAGTGCCCGCCGATGTTCGCGACCTCGGCGATCGCTAACGTCGATCTGCCGGCGGACGGCAGCTACGGCAAATTTGAATGGCAGGTCAGCCCGTCGCAGGTGATGGCCAAAGTGTGAGCCGCGGATGCGGTGCGGAATAAACTCAGGGCGATGTCTGACATCGCCCTGAGTCGTTTCTGCGGGGGGCTATTCTGCCAGCTCCACCAACAGCAGGACGGCGGCGTTGCCGCCCCATTCCTTCGGCGCCTGATGGAACGCCAGCACGTCGGGATGCTGCGCAAGCCACAGCGGCGTTTGCTGTTTGAGAATGTGTTTGCCGTGCCCGTGCATCACGCAGGCGCAGTGCACGTGCTCGCGTTTGCAGGCGGCGATCAACGCCCCCAGCTCCTGCTTGGCCTGCAGCTGGGTCAGGCCGTGCAAATCGAGAAACAGCTCCGGCGAATAATCGCCGCGTCGCAGCTTCTTCAGCTCATACGGGCTGCTGCCGGGGCGCACGTAGCGCGTCGGGCCTTCCTCTTCCAGCTGCGGCTGATATTCATCTGAAAAATAATAGCTGGCATCGACCTGCTCCTGCAGCAGCCGCTGCGGCGCAACCTGTTTGACCTTGAGCTTCGGCGGGCGGTGGACGATGGTGTCCTGGCGCAGCTTTTTTGCGCCCGCCACCGACTCTCTGAAGAGCTGTTGTTCGTCTTTGCTCAGAGGGGGCTTGTTCTTCATGCTTCATTCACCGGAAATCGTTTATTTCGCTAGTTTACCTTGTGAATGAGCGCTGTCGACGCAAAACTCGGGCCAGAGTGAAAAGCGCGAGGGGCGCGCGTGATTTGTCGCGGGCTTCATGGCAAACTATGCGGCTAAATCATGAAACACAGCGCCTGCCGGAGGGCAAATTGGACAAAATTTTCGTCGACGAAGCAGTGAACGAACTGCACACCATTCAAGATATGCTGCGCTGGACGGTAAGCCGCTTCAACGCCGCCAATATCTATTATGGTCACGGAACCGACAATCCGTGGGACGAAGCGGTGCAATTGGTGCTGCCAAGCCTGTTCCTGCCGTTGGACATTCCGGAGGACATGCACACCGCCCGTCTGACCTCCAGCGAGCGCCATCGCATCGTTGAGCGCGTGATCCGCCGCGTCAACGAACGCATCCCGGTCGCTTACCTGACCAACAAGGCCTGGTTCTGCGGCATGGAATTCTACGTCGACGAACGCGTGTTGGTGCCGCGCTCGCCGATCGGTGAGCTGATCAACGATCGTTTCAGCGCGCTGATCCCGCACCCGCCACGCCATATTCTCGACATGTGCACCGGCAGCGGCTGCATCGCCATCGCCTGTGGCTACGCTTTCCCGGAAGCGGAAGTGGACGCGGTGGACATCTCCAGCGAAGTGCTGGCGGTGACCGAGCGCAATATTCAGGCGCACGGCGTCGAACATCAGGTGATCCCGATCCGTTCCGATCTGTTCCGCGACGTTCCCGCGATCCAGTACGATCTGATCGTCACCAACCCGCCGTACGTCGATGCGGAAGACATGTCCGATCTGCCGCAGGAGTTCCGCTTTGAGCCGGAACTGGGCCTGGCGGCGGGCAGCGACGGCCTGAAGCTGGTGCGCCGCATCCTGGCCTGCGCGCCGGACTACCTGACCGACGACGGCGTGCTGATTTGTGAAGTGGGCAACAGCATGGTACATCTGATGGAACAATATCCGGACATCCCGTTCACCTGGCTGGAATTCGAAAATGGCGGCGACGGCGTGTTCATGCTGACCAAACAGCAGCTGGTGGATTGCAAGGATCACTTCAGCCTCTATCGCAGCTAAACCGCATTTCCAGGGCCCGCACGGCGGGCCTCATAACGATAAAAGACTAACGGTAAGGAGCCGTGATGGCAGGAAACAGTATTGGGCAGATTTTCCGCGTCACCACCTTCGGTGAATCTCACGGGGTGGCGCTGGGTTGTATCGTCGATGGCGTACCGCCCGGCATTCCGCTCACCGAAGCCGATTTGCAACACGATCTGGATCGTCGTCGTCCGGGCACCTCGCGTTACACTACCCAGCGTCGCGAACCGGATCAGGTGCGCATTCTCTCCGGCGTATTCGAAGGCGTGACCACCGGCACCAGCATCGGTCTGATCATTGAAAACACCGATCAGCGCTCGCAAGACTACAGCGCCATCAAAGACGTGTTCCGTCCGGGGCATGCCGACTACACCTACGAACAGAAATACGGTCTGCGCGACTATCGCGGCGGTGGCCGCTCTTCGGCGCGCGAAACCGCCATGCGCGTTGCGGCGGGCGCCATCGCCAAGAAATACCTGCAGCAGAAGTTCGGCGTGCAGGTGCGCGGCTATCTGGCGCAGATCGGCGATGTGACCTGTGAGCTGAAAGACTGGGATCAGGTCGAACAGAACCCGTTCTTCTGCCCGGATCCGGACAAGCTGGAAGCGCTGGACGAACTGATGCGCGCGCTGAAAAAAGAGGGTGACTCCATCGGCGCCAAGGTCAGCGTGATTGCGGAAAACGTGCCGGTTGGCCTGGGCGAGCCGGTGTTTGACCGCCTCGATGCCGATCTGGCGCACGCGCTGATGAGCATCAACGCGGTGAAAGGCGTGGAGATCGGCGACGGATTCGCCGTGGTGACCAAACGCGGCAGCGAAAACCGCGATGAAATCACCCCGGAAGGCTTCCAAAGCAACCATGCCGGCGGCATTCTCGGCGGCATCAGCAGCGGCCAACCGGTGATCGCGCATCTGGCGCTGAAGCCAACCTCCAGCATCATGGTGCCGGGCCGCACCATCAATCGCCACGGGGAAGCGGTGGAAATGGTGACCCGCGGTCGCCACGATCCGTGCGTGGGCATCCGCGCCGTACCGATCGCCGAAGCGATGATGGCGATCGTGTTGATGGATCACCTGCTGCGCCAGCGTGCGCAAAACGGTGATGTGGTTTCCGACGTGCCTCGCTGGTAATCGCCATGAAAAACTGGATGTTGGGCCTGGTGGCCCTGACGGCCTCCGCTTCCGCCATGGCGCTGACGCCGTGGCAGAAAATCGACCATCCGGTGGCCGGCGCGCCGCAGGCGGTGGGCGGTTTCGCCAACGGCTGCATCATCGGCGCGCAGCCGTTGCCGCTGAATTCACCGGACTATCAGGTGATGCGTACCGACCAGCGCCGCTATTTCGGCCATCCGGATCTGCTGGCGTTCATACAGCGCCTCAGCAGCCAAGCGAACCAGAAAGCGCTGGGCACGGTGCTGATCGGCGACATGGCGATGCCGGCCGGCGGGCGCTTCAGCAGCGGCCACGCCAGCCACCAGTCTGGGCTCGACGTCGACATCTGGCTGCAGCTGCCGCGCCAACGCTGGAGCGCGCAGCAATTGCTCAAGCCGCAGCCGATCGACCTGGTGTCAGGGGATGGCAAGCAGGTGGTGGCGAGCCAATGGCAGCCGCAAATTGAGTCGCTGATCAAACTGGCGGCGCAGGACGCGGACGTGACGCGCATCTTCGTCAACCCGGCGATCAAGCAGCGTCTGTGCCTGGACGCCGGCGCCGATCGCGCCTGGCTGCACAAGGTGCGGCCGTGGTTCGGCCACCGTGCGCACATGCACGTGCGTCTGCGTTGTCCGGCCGGCAGCCTGGAGTGCCAGGAGCAGGATACGCCGCCGCCGGGCGACGGCTGCGGCGCCGAACTGGCGAGCTGGTTCGTGCCGCATCAGCCGAACGCGAAGCCGGGCAAACCCGTGCCGCCGCCGTTACCGCCGACCTGTCAGGCATTGCTGGATCACCATTTCTCAGCGGAATAACACATGGACTGGTTCGTCATTGGCCCCGAGATGCTCGGGGTGTTGTTTGCGGTAGCGCTGCTGGCGGGGTTTATCGACTCCATCGCCGGCGGCGGCGGATTACTGACGGTGCCGGCCCTGCTGGCGGTGGGGGTTCCTCCGGCGCAGGCGCTGGCGACCAATAAGTTGCAGTCGGTCGGCGGCTCCTTCTCCGCCAGTCTGTACTTCATTCGTCGGCGAGCGGTGAACCTCAACGACCAGAAGCTGACGATTTTTCTGACGCTGATCGGCTCGATCGCCGGCGCCATTTTGGTGCAGCATATGCGCGCCGATTTGCTGCGGCAGATGTTGCCGCTGCTGGTGATCGGCATCGGTCTCTATTTCTTGTTGATGCCGCGACTGGGTGAGGAAGATCGTCAACGCCGTCTCGGGGCCTTGCCGTTCGGGCTGGTGGCCGGCGGTTGCGTCGGGTTTTACGACGGTTTCTTCGGCCCCGGCGCCGGGTCATTCTACGCGCTGGCCTACGTGACGCTGTGCGGTTTCAACCTCGCCAAGTCCACGGCGCACGCCAAGGTGCTGAACTTTACCTCCAACGTCGGCGGGCTGGCGCTGTTCATCATCGGCGGCAAGGTGGTGTGGAGCATTGGTCTGGTGATGTTGGTGGGGCAGGTGCTGGGGGCGCGTTTGGGCGCGCACATGGTGCTGACCCGCGGCCAGAAATTGATTCGGCCGATGATCGTGATCGTCTCGCTGGTGATGAGCCTCAAGCTGCTGTACGACAATCACGGCGCGGAAATTCAGCAGTGGTTGACCGCCTTGGTGCACGGTTAAAGATGAAGAGGGGGCGTTGCTTACGCGCCCTGTCTTATCGGGTATAATGGCCTCTTTATTTTTGTGGTTATAGAGTTTTTATGTCAGACATGCAGACCCGCCATCACTATGAGCAGTTGATCGAGATCTTCAATCGGTGCTTCAGCGATGACTACAACACCCGCCTGGTGAAGGGCGACGACGAACCTATCTACCTGCCGGCCGACGACGAATTGCCGTATCACCGCATCGTGTTCGCCCACGGCTTCTACGCCAGCGGCCTGCATGAAATCTCGCACTGGTGCATCGCCGGTGAAGCGCGCCGCCAACTGGTGGACTTCGGTTACTGGTATTGCCCGGACGGGCGCGACGCGCAAACCCAGAGTGAATTCGAAGCGGTGGAGATCAAACCGCAGGCGCTGGAATGGATGTTCTGCGTGGCGGCCGGTTTCCCGTTCAACGTCAGCTGCGACAACCTGAACGGCGACTGCGAGCCGGATCGCATCGCGTTCCAGCGCAAGGTGCGCGCCCGGGTATTGATGCTACTGGAGCAGGGAATACCCACACGGCCTGCGCGCTTTATTCAGGCGTTGCAATCGTTCTACAATACGCCACCGCTGGCGGCCGAGCATTTTCCGTATCCGGAAGATCTCAACTGACGCCACAGCCCGTTATTTAATGAGGAAATTTGATGATCGCAGAATTTGAAGCGCGCATTTTGGCGCTGATTGATGACATGGTAGAGCACGCCAGCGATGATGAACTGTTTGCCGGTGGCTACCTGCGCGGTCATCTGACGCTGGCGGTGGCCGAAGCGGAAGAACAGGGCGAGCATACTGCCGAAGCGCTGAAAGCGCGGGTGGAAGAGAGCCTGCACAAGGCGATCGCCGCTGGGGAACTCTCGCCGCCGGATCAGATTTTGGTGCGCGGCATGTGGGAAAACCTCTATCAGGCTGCCACCCCTGCCGCCTGACCGCCATGCCGGGGCGCGTCGCCGCGCCCCTCATCCATGAATTAAACCGCACGTCCTTTCAGTAACTTTCGCACCCACATTCGATTCGGATTCAACGCCGCCAGCAGGCGCGCGTCGCCCGGTAACGGTTCGCCGAACAGCTGCGCCGCCAGAATTTCCGCCGCCAGCGGCGCCGAACACAGCCCGCGCGATCCCAACCCACCGATAGCGAACAGGCCGGGATAGACCGGCGCATCGGCGACGGTTTCGCCGCGCTGGTTCTGCCGCTGCAAATCCTGATACTGCGTCAACGTGGCCTGATAGTCCGGCAGCGCGCCGACCATCGGTAAATGATCGCGGGTGGCGCTGCGCACGCCGCAGCGCGCCTGATGAGCGCTGACGTCCACCTGCTGCGGCCAGGCCTGCTCCGGCAGGCAGCGCAGCAGGCGTTCACGGTTTTCCTGTTGCTCCTGCTCGCGGTAGTCGGTGGTGATGTCGCCGCGCTGGTAGCTGGCGCCAATGCAGTGGTGGCCGTTGTTGGCATTAACCGGCGTCAGGTAGCCGTCATAACACAAGACCTGTTTCAATTGACCGAGGGCCGGCGAGCTTGGGATATGCGACACCTGTCCGCGTACCGAATACAGCGGCAGGGCTTCCGTCGGCGCCAGTTCGGCCAGCCGATGGCCATTGGCCAGGATCACCGTCGCATGGCTGCGGCTTTCGCCGTGGGCGAAGTCGATGCGCCAGCCGTTTTCTTCCTGCGTCAGCCTCTGTGCATCGTGCCGGTAGTGGCAGACCAAGCCCTGGCGCTGCGCCAGCGCGAGAGCGCCACGCGTCAGCTCGGCCGGACAGAGCCAACCGCCTTGGGGGTAAGTGATGCCGCCGAAGCCGGTATCGACGCCGCACAGTCCGCTGAGCGTCTCGCGGTCGGCCGCCATCGCCAAGGCCTGCGGCCAGTCGGTTTTCAGCATATTGGCGATCTTAGCGCCGCTCTTGTCGTCATAGGCCAACTGGCTGACGCCGCACCACTGATGATCAAAGGCGACGCCTTGTTGCAACAGCGCGTCGTACTGGCGGCGGGCGAAGGGAAACGCGGCGCTGAAGAAGCTCTCCAGCGCGTCGCCGCTGCCGTTCAGCAACGGATAAATCGCCCCCTGGCGATTGCCGGATGCCCCCTCCGCCGCCTGCTCATCGGCGCAGTACAGCGTGACGGTGGCACCGCGCCGCAGCAAGGCCAGCGCGGTGAGCGCGCTGGCGACGCCGCCGCCGATCAGGGCGATGTCGGCGGTGTTGTCCGCCGCCGGGCGCCGATACCAGGGCGCCGGATGTGCGGCGGGCTGCGCATCGGCCGGGAGCTCGCCGGCGAGCATCTCACGCTTTTGGCCGAAGCCTTTGCAGCGGTTGACCTGAAAACCGGCCTGTTGCAAGCCACGGCGCACAAAGCCGGCGGCGGTAAAGGTGGCGAAGCTGCCTCCCGGCCGGGCGAAACGCGCCATGGCGGCGAACAGTTGATCGGTCCACATGTCGGGATTTTTTGCCGGCGCGAAACCGTCGAGGAACCAGGCATCCACCTGGTTATTCATGCTGGCGTCAAACTGCGGCAGCAGATCGTTGACGTCGCCGAACCACAGATCGAGCGTAATGCGGCCTTCGGCCAGCAGCAGACGATGGCAGCCCGGTAGCGGCAGCGGCCATTGGGCGCGCAGCTCGTCGGCATAAGGCGCCAGCTCCGGCCAGCGCGCATGCGCCGCCGCCAGGTCAGCCTGCTGCAGGGGGAATTTTTCGAAGCTGATAAAGTGCAGGCGTTGCAGCGCGGCGTCCGGCTCGGCCTGGCGGAAGCCGGCGAAGGCCTGCCACAGCGTGAGGAAATTAAGCCCGGTGCCGAACCCGGTTTCCGCCACCACCAACAGCGGGCGCGGGTGAGTGGCAAAACGCTGCGGCAGCCGGTTGCCATGCAGGAAGACATAGCGGGTTTCTTCCAGCCCATCCTGATTGGAAAAATAGACGTCATCAAACTGTTTCGAAACAGGTGTACCCTGTTCGTTCCAGGTTAGCGTTGCGGTTTGGATGGGGGCGTGGTTCACGGTCAATAGCTCGAAATTCAAGGGATGCCGCGAATTCTAACGGCGCTGGCGCCCCGGCGCAAACTGGACAACAATAAAGCTGAAAAACGCTGATCGGACTTGTTCGGCTTACATCTGTACGCTAAAGTGCGATGCAAAATCCCGTAGGTAAATAGTGGAAGAGGTATTGAATGAAACGTGCAGTGATTACTGGCCTGGGAGTTGTCTCCAGCATTGGTAATAACCAGCAGGAGGTCCTGGCAAGCCTGCAGGAAGGACGTTCTGGGATCACTTTCTCCCAGGAGCTGAAAGATTCCGGCATGCGTAGTCACGTATGGGGGCAAGTTAAGCTCGACACGACCGGCCTGATCGACCGCAAGGCAGTGCGTTTCATGAGCGATGCTTCCATTTATGCCTTCCTGGCGATGCAAGAAGCGATCGCGTCTTCCGGCCTGAAGGAAGAAGAGTATCAAAACAACCCGCGTGTAGGCCTGATTGCCGGTTCCGGCGGCGGTTCTCCGCGCTTCCAGGTGTTCGGCGCCGATGCGATGCGCAGCCCGCGCGGCCTGAAAGCGGTTGGCCCGTACGTGGTGACCAAAGCCATGGCTTCCGGCGTTTCCGCCTGCCTGGCAACGCCGTTCAAAATCCATGGCGTAAACTACTCCATCAGCTCCGCTTGCGCGACCTCCGCGCACTGCATCGGCAACGCGGTTGAGCAAATTCAGTTGGGCAAACAGGACATCGTGTTCGCCGGCGGCGGTGAAGAGCTGTGCTGGGAAATGGCCTGCGAGTTCGACGCGATGGGCGCGCTGTCCACCAAGTACAACGACACGCCGGAAAAAGCCTCCCGCACCTACGACGCCGATCGTGACGGTTTCGTCATCGCCGGCGGCGGCGGCATGGTGGTGGTTGAAGAACTGGAGCACGCGCTGGCGCGCGGTGCGCACATCTATGCAGAAATCGTTGGCTACGGCGCGACTTCCGACGGTGCCGACATGGTTGCCCCTTCGGGCGAAGGCGCAGTGCGCTGCATGAAGATGGCGATGCAGGATCTGGATGCGCCGATCGACTACATCAACGTGCACGGCACCTCTACGCCGGTAGGCGACGTGAAAGAGCTGGGCGCTATTCGTGAAGTGTTCGGTGACAATACCCCGGCCATCTCCTCCACCAAGGCGATGACCGGTCACTCGCTGGGCGCCGCGGGCGTGCAGGAAGCGATTTACAGCCTGCTGATGCTGGAGCACGGCTTTATCGCGCCGAGCATTAACATCGAAACCCTGGATGAGCAGGCGGCCGGCATGAACATCGTGACCCAGCCGACTCAGCGCGAGCTGACCACCGTGATGTCCAACAGCTTCGGTTTCGGCGGCACCAACGCCACCCTGGTGATGCGCAAACTGGCGAAATAATTCCGCCGGCGCGTCACTTCGCTATCAAGCCCGCGTTTTCGCGGGCTTTTTACTGCTCAAAGCCCGCCGGGCGAGCGCTCGGAGTTTTCCCAAATCACATCCCCTGACACATCATTACCTCGCCATTACACGCGTTGAGCATACAATAGCCAGGTAGCGTGATTATCGCTCGGCGTAGCTTTCTAAAGTGATCGAACATTGAGGCAAGAAGTATGAAAAAGTTAATTGCGGTTGGGTTACTGTCGGCCGTGTTGGCCGGATGCGCCACCGATTCTCCCTGCGTGCCGGTCTACGATGACCAGGGGCGTCTGGTGCACACCAACACCTGTATGAAGGGCACCACTCAGGATAACTGGGAAACCGCAGGCGCGATCGCCGGCGGCGCGGCAGCGGTTGCCGGTCTGACCCTCGGTATCATCGCGCTGACCAAGTGATCGGCGCGGAACAGGAATAAGCCCGGCCATGGCGCGCCGGGCTTTTTTTATCTCACTGCACTAAAAACGCCTTGAACTGCGGCGTCATCACGGCGCTAAAGCTCTCGTCGGTTTTGCTGATCAGGTAGACCGCCAGCCCTTTCTCTTCGGCGAGCTGCAACGCTTTCTCCGGGCCCAGCACCATCAGGCCGGTGTCCCAGCCGTCGGCCTCGAGCGCAGTGGGGGCGATCACCGTGGCGGAAACCAGCCGGTGGTTGATCGGCCTGCCGGTGGTCGGATCGATGACATGGGAGTAGCGCTGGCCGTTTTGTTCAAAGTAATTGCGGTAGCTGCCGGCGGTGCTGATGCCGTAACCGTGCAGATCCACCAGCGCCTGCACCGCATTTTCACGATCGGTCGGCTTTTGGATCGCTACCCGCCAGGGTTTGCCCTGGCCGTTGACGCCGCGCGAAGAGACCGCGCCACCGACCGATACCAGGTAGTTGGTAATGCCGTTACGGTTCATCAGGCGCACCAACTCATCGGCGCCATAGCCTTCGCCCAGCGTCGAGAGATCGACATACATGCCCGGCAGATCTTTTTGCAGCCACTCCCCGCGGCTGTCGCTGATCAGCTTCAGGTGCTGCAGGCCGGTGCGCTGCTTCGCCGCGTCGATCTGCGCCTGTTCCGGCACCTTGACCGGATGCTTGTCTGGGCCGAATCCCCACAGGTTTACCAGCGGGCCGACGGTGATGTCCATGGCGCCGCCGGTATCACGGCCGATGCGCTGGGCCATCAACACGATGTCCGCCATGCCACGCGGGATAGGCTGCGGTTCGAGGCTGGCGCTGTGGTTAAACCGCGACAGCACCGAATCGGCGCGGTAGGTCGAGATGTCGTCGTTGGCCCGTTCGAGCACCGTGTCGATCTGCCGCTGCAGCTCTTGTTTGCCGATCGCGACGTCACCGCTGACCTTAACGCTGTAGAAGGTGCCCATGGTCTTGCCGTCGATATCGATTTGCGGGCGGGAGGCGGCATCGTCGCAGGCGGCGAGCAGGGCGCATAAGGCGCTGAGCAACGCCCCTTTGGCGAACAGGGAAGCCATAACATGTCCTTTGAAACCGTGAAAGCCGCTACAAATAAAGTAAAGCGCGGCAAATGAAAAGCGGATAAAGGTAAAATAGCATTTTGCTGGCGCTGAAGCCGCGCCTGAGCTAACGTCTCGCTCATGCTTTTCGCTGAGGTTTCAAGCTGCCACCATGAGTGCAACCGCCATTTCCCGGATAATCCATCCCTTTGTCAAAGATCGCTTCTTGCATGTATTGCTGCTGGCCGGCGTGGCGATGTTCGTCTTTCATCCGCAGCCATTGGCGGCGTTGGGCGGCTTTATCGACGGCCGCACCCTCATCACCCTGCTGGGGCTGATGCTGCTGACCAAAGGCGTTGAGGTCAGCGGCTACTTCGACTTCGTTGGCCGTAAGATTATCAACCGGTTGCACAGCGAACGACGGCTAGCGCTGTTCCTGGTGTTTTCAGCCGCGCTGCTGTCGTCGTTTCTGACCAACGACGTGGCGCTGTTTATCGTCATTCCGCTCACCATCACGCTAAAAAAGCTGTCGGCGCTGCCGGTTGGCCGCTTGATCATCTTCCAGGCGCTGGCGGTGAACGCCGGTTCGTTGCTGACGCCGATCGGCAACCCGCAAAATATCCTGCTGTGGAGCCGATCCGGCCTCTCTTTCCTCGATTTTATCGGCCAGATGGCGCCGTTTGGCGCCGCAATGATGTTGAGCCTGCTGGCGCTGACCTGGTTCAGCTTCCCGGCGCGCGACATCGTGAAAACGCCGAATACCGAGGGGTATCCGTACCAGCGGCCGCTGTTGCTGAGCTGCGTAGGGCTGTATGCAGTTTTCCTGCTGTGTCTTGATTTCGATCTGCCGTTGTACGGGCTGCTGGCGGTGTTCGCCGGTTTCTTGCTGCTGGCGCGCCGGGTACTGTTGCAGATCGACTGGAGTCTGATTTTCGTGTTCGCCGCCATGTTCATCGATGTCGGCCTGTTTACCCGCTTGCCGCCGCTTCAGCCGGCATTTGCCGCCATCGCCGGGCTGAGCGAGGGGAGCGTGTATGCGTTGGGGGTTGGGCTGTCGCAGATCGTCAGTAACGTGCCGGCCACCATTTTGTTGCTCAACTATGTGCCTTCCAGCCCGCAGCTGGCCTATGCGGTCAACGCCGGGGGCTTCGGGTTGGCGGTCGGATCGCTCGCCAACCTGATTGCGCTGCGTATGGCAGGGGAGCGCAAGATCTGGTTGCGCTTCCACTATTACTCGCTGCCGCTGTTGGTGTGGGCCGCGCTGCTCGGTTGGGTGATGAGCTAGCCCGGATTGCCACTCTGCCGCGCGGCCAGCAGGCAAATGCTGCGGGTCACCTGATAAGATTTCACGAAGGCGTTGACGGGCAAAAACTCGAAGCGCGAGTGGAAGTTATGCGCGCCGGTGAAGTAATTGGGCGTCAGGATACCGCGGCTGGAGAGCGCTGCGCCGTCGGTGCCGCCGCGCATTGGGATCACCTTCGGCGGGATGCCGTGGGCGGCAAGGGCGCCGAAGATCAGATCGATAGCGCGTCGATCTTCGCCGATGGCATTGCTGATGTTGCTGTAGATGTCGCTGACGTTGCAGCTAACGTTGGCGCGCGGATAGTTGGCCGCCACCTGGCGCACCGTCTCCTCAAGGCGGGCTTTGCGCGCCTCGAAGGTTGCGCGATCGAAGTCGCGAATCGAGACCTTCAGCGTCGCCTGATTGGCGTTGGCGGCCAGATCGGTGAACCAGAAATACCCCTCGCGCCCTTCGGTGTGTTCCGGGGTATCCTGCACGTCGAATCGGTTAATGATGTCGTTGGCGATGCGTATCGGGTTGATTAACACGTTTTTCGCCGACATCGGGTGGGCGGTCACCCCCTCGATGCGGATCTCCGCCGATGCCGCGTTGAAATTCTCGTACACCACTTCACCCAGTTCGCAGCAGTCGATGGTGTAGGCGAAATCGACAGGGAAACGCTGCAGATCCAGCGCTTTGGCGCCGCGCAGGCCGATCTCTTCATCCGGCACGAATGCCACCACGATATCGCCGTGGCGATCGGTGGCGCTCAGGTTGGCCAGCAGCGTCATCACCACGGTGACCGCCGCCTTATTGTCGGCGCCCAGCACGCTGGTGCCGTCGCTGAACAGGATCTCTTCGTTCCGGTAGTGCAGGATCTCCGGATGCTCGGCGACCCGCAGCCAGATGTCTTGCTCGGCGTTCAGGCATAAATCCTCGCCGGTGAAGCGCAGGCGCTGCGGGCGAATCTCGGGCGACAGGCCGACGTCCACGGTGTCGATATGCGTGATGAAGCCGATGCGCGGCGCGCCGGGCTGGGTGCCGGGCTTGCGGGCGGTGACGGTAGCGTGCTCGTCGATCTGCACATCGGCCAGGCCGAGCCGGTGCAGCTCGTCCGCCAACAGTTGCGCCATCTCATGCTGCCCCGGCGTGCTGGGCAGGGCGGTTGCGGCGGCGTCGCTCTGGCTGGTCACCGCCAGATAGCGGAAGAAACGTTCGGTAAGCTGTTCGGCAATCGGGCTGGTCATCGGAACTCCTCGCGGTTGGCAATCTACCGGTTTTAAAACGAAATCAGCCGATTGTCCAACGGCGCAATGCGTAAACCGCCAGAATGCGAAGCATCGCGCAGAAACGAAAAATAGCGGTGCAACTAGGAAATAGTCGCAGGTTTCTGCGGCAAAATCGGTGTTAGCTGTGGGCCGGGAAGCGCCTACATAACACTTATCTGTCCCTCAAGGAGAATTCATGCACACCGGTCACGCTCTGCTTATCACTTTACTGTCCCTGGGCATCTCTCACAGCGCCTGGGCGTCCGCCGATACCGGGCATGCCAACAGCAACGCCAACAGCCGCGAAGTGGCCAGCGCGTTGGGCGGCCTGAAGAACAAAACCTACGAGCTGGAGCAGGCGCCGAAGATCCGCGTCGCCAGCTTCAATATCGCCGCCGGCAAGGTCAGCGACATGACCGCCATCGCCAAGGCGATTCGCGCGATGAACGTCGACGTGGTGGCGCTGCAGGAGGTGGATAAACTCACCGCCCGCAGCGGGCGCGTCGATCAGGCGGCGGAACTGGCGAAGCTGACCGGCATGCAGGCGGTGTTTGGCCGGGCGATCGATTTCGACGGCGGTGAATATGGCCTGGCGTTTCTCTCGAAGTATCCGCTGCACGACGCCGTGATCTATCCGTTGCCGTCCGGCCAGCGCGAACAGCGCATCGCCTTCAGTGCCAAAGTTGACGTGCCGGAGTTCCCGGCGCCGATCACCCTGTTCAACGCACATCTCGATACCAAGGAAGATCCGACAATGCGTCTGGATCAGGTGCGGGAGCTGAACGATCGCGCCATCGAAGTGCGCGGCATCAAGCTGCTGTTCGGCGACATGAACGATGTGCCGGGCAGCGTCACCTGGCTGGAGCTGAGCCGCTATTGGAACGACATCATGCCTAACGGGCAGGACGGCCGCAGCTGGCCGGCGGAAAACGCCGAGATCAAGGTGGATTACATCTTTAGCGGCAATGCGCAGCGTTGGCATCTGGACAGCCTGACGGTGCCGAACGCCAGCGGTGATTGGAACGGCGTGCACTGGCCGGCGGTGAGCGACCACCTGCCGCTGGTGGCGGAGATGCGCCTGACCGAGCAATAAGCCGGCCGGCGTCTCTCCGGGGCAGGGCTAAGCCGCGGCGATCCGCGCCAGCCGCTCGACGGCGCTGCAGATCTCGCCCGGCGTCAGGGCCGAAAAACCCAGCAGCCAGCCATCGCGCTGGGCCTGAACCGTTTGGTATTGCGCCGTTAACCCGGGCGTAAGGACGCCGAGCCGCCACGCCTGCCGGCTGAGCGCCGCCTCTCGGCCGGGCGGCAGCCAAACGCTGAGCTGCAGGCCGCCGGCGGCGGGAACGGCCGTGGCGAAGTGGCTCAGCTTTTCGCACACTTCCGTCAGCAGCACATCGCGCCGGCTGTGGTAGAGCTGGCGCATGTAGCGAATATGCGCGGCGAAGTGCCCCTGGCGGATGAACTCGGCGGTCACCGCCTGCATCAATTGCGCGCTGTGGCCGTCATAGACCGTGCGCGCGGTGACGAAGGGAGCGACCAGCGCGGGTGGCACGATCAGGTACGCCAGCCGCAGCGAAGGGAACAATGATTTGGAGAAGGTGCCGAGATAGAGCACCCGGCCATGGCGATCCAAGCCTTGCATCGCCGGAATTGGCAGCCCGTCGTAGTGAAATTCGCTGTCGTAATCGTCCTCAATGATCCAGGCCTGTTGCCGCTCCGCCAGCGCCAGCAACGCCAAGCGGCGCGCCAGGCTGAGCGCCGCGCCGGTCGGGTATTGGTGTGAGGGCGTCAGATAAATCAAACGCGGATCGGGCAAGGAAGGTTCTGCTTGCAGGCCGTCGCCGTCTACGGCCACCGGCGTCAGCGCGGCGCCGGCGCTGATAAAGGCGTTTCTCGCCCCGGCGTAACCCGGCTCTTCCATCCAGACGCTGTCGCCGCTGTCCAACAGTAAGGTGGCGATCATTTGCAGCGCCTGCTGCGAACTGGTCAGCACGATAACCTGGCTCGCATCGCAGACTACGCCGCGCGTTTGGTTGACGTGGGCGGCAATGGCTTCGCGCAGCGGCAGATAGCCCTGCGGGTCGCCGTAGCGCAGCAGGCTTTCTCCCTGCAGGCGCAGGCGTTGAGCGGTCAGCTGCTTCCACAGGGCCAGCGGAAACGCGCGCAGGTCCGGCGAACCGGCAGCGAAGGCTTGAGGATGCTGCGGATCGCGGCAGCCGCCGGTTTGCACGATCTGTTGGCCGCGCAGCGAAAGGCGCGGCATGGCGGTGCGGGTCGCCGGCGGCGGCGATTTGGCGATGCGGATAGCCACAAATGTGCCCTGGCCGACGCGGCGCTGCAAATACCCCTCCGCCTCCAACTGGCCGTAGGCTGCTTCGACGGTCACCCTTGAGAGGTTCAGATCCCCAGCCAGCACTCGGCTGGAGGGCAGCCGTTGCCCAACGCTCAATGCGCCGTGGTGGATGGCCTGCCGCAATGCCGCACACAGACGATCGCGCAGCGTGCCGGCGGCGTGAGGCGATTGCTGAAACAGCGTGATCAGCGTGTGCCGCATAATGGGTCTTATCATGAGTAAAAAATGGGTATCAATCATAAGACCAAAATCGGGCACTATTGTCATCTGTCTTGATCAACGGGAGTGAGTGATATGCCGAAAGAATCCTTGGTGCTGGCTTTTCCGCCAGCGGCGCCGGAAGAGAGCCTGGCCTATCTGGCGGCCAAACTGAGCCGCTATGCGGATGCCTGGGACGTGGCGGAAGATTTGCGCAATGGCGTGGACGGGATGGTGGTGATCGATACCCGTGCGGAGGCGCTGTACGCCGCCGGGCATATCCCCGGCGCATTCAGCTTGCCGCATCGCCTGATGGATGAAGCCGGCACGGCGCACCTGGATCGCCAAAAGGTGTATGTGACCTACTGCGACGGCATCGGCTGCAACGGTTCCACCAAAGGCGCCTACAAGCTGGCGACGTTGGGGTTCAGGGTGAAGGAGTTGATTGGCGGGCTGGATTTCTGGCTGCGCGACGGCCATCCGTTGGCCATCGGCGAACTGCCGGGGTCACTGCGCGATCGGGCGGCCGCAGCGGACTGCGGCTGCGCCTAAGGCGTTAAAACACCAGCGCCAGCACGACGGCCAACGCCAACAGCAGCAGGAACAGCGCCACGGCGGGCTTACTCAGCGCTTTTTGCAGCGGCAGAGGCAGGGCGGCGATCAGCGGGTTGAGCAGCGGCTGCGGTTCGATAGGGGGGCTGGCGATCGGCTGTGCCTGGCCGGCTTTCTCCAGACGGCGGGCAAACAGCTGATGAATGGCGTCGCTCATTTGCGGATGCGTCAGCGGCGCGTTGGCGCCGCAGTTGAAGCGCGTCTGGCAATAGTCGTTCATCTGCTGCAGTTCTTGCTCATCCGCCGGCTGTTTGAGCGCCGCCAGCAGGTTGTTCAGCGTTGGCGCGTTCTGCGGGCTGAGCGCCACCTTCACCTGTAAAAACTGGTTCAGCAGCTGGAAGTGGCGCGCCGGCAGCGGATCGTTGGTTTTCACGCCCGCCAGATCGAACAGCGTTTGCCAAATTTTAGCCGGCGCTTCACCGGTCGCGGCGCTGAGTTTGGTGACCTGCTGCTGCAGGCTTTGATGCTCTGCGGGCAGCAGCGGGCGATCGCTGGTGGCGGTTTGCTGCGGTTGGGGAATGGTCAGGCCGCCGGTCTGCAACAGATTCAGCACCTGCTGCAGCTGTGGTGGGCTTAACTGGCTCAACACCGTATGGCCGAACCGTTGACGAATAAAGTCACTGACCGCCTGGCGGTTGTTGCCCAGGGGCAGTAATTCGGCCAGCTGTTGCAGCAGTTGGCGCCCGGCATGGTTTTGCTGCGCCTGCGTCAGGCGTGTTTGCAGCAGCTGTTCCGCCGGTTGAAAATGGCGCGCCAGCAGTTCGCCGCCTTTGTCGGCGCCGAGATCGTGACGCAGAGACGCCCAGATCTCCGCCGATTTTACCGGGCTGAGCGTCATGATTTTCACGATCAGTTTTTCCAGCGTTGTGCGCTGTGCCGGAGAGAGGGGTTGATCGTCAGTGGCCGCCGTTTTGCCCGGGGAAGGGGGGCGCTCGCCGGCGATTGGGGTGCCCGGCCCACTCAAAGGTTGCATATCACCAGTCCTTCGCTGTGTATCCCCGCAGTGTGCCTGGAGGAGAGAATCGTCATCGTACCCGGCGAAAAGCGCAGGCTTACCCTCTATGATACCTGTAATTCGCCGCCATCAATACCGTCGCTCAGACATTTCTTTACCGACAAAACGTTGCTAATCGCGTCTGCGCCGCTAAGATAACCCCAGATCTGAACATGAGGATGGCATGGTTAAACGGCAGCGGATTGCAAAATGGTTTTTATGCCTGGCTTGCCTGGTGGTGCTGACGTGCATGACCCAGCGCATGGCGGGCCTGCATGCGCTGCAGCAAACGCTGGGGATCCCGGCCGCTACCGCCGTTCAGTCCAGCGATGCCGCCGCCGAAGCGCAGCCGACGCCCTGTGAACTGAGCGCCAAATCATTGCTGGCCGCGCCGCCGGTAATGTTCGAAACCGTGCTGTTCGGGCTGGGTCTGCTGCTGGCTCTGTTGGCGCCGACCATTGCCGCGCGTCTGCGCATTCCTCCTCCTCGCGCCATTTCTCCGCCCACCCTCAGGGTGCACCTTCGATTATGCGTCTTCCGTGAATGAGTTAATCGCCCGTTTTTCGCGGTGAATTAATCATTTATGGAGAATTAACATGTTGAAAATTATCAGGCTGGCCTGCGCTTGCCTGTTTATGCTGTGGCTGCCCGCCTTGCAGGCGGCGGACAGCGGCTGGCTGCAAAATCCGGCCAACGATCATGCCAAGGTGCGGCTGCGCGCCGACACGTCACAGCCGGGAGAGACCCGTCTGCTGCTGTCGGTCGAGCTGCAAAAAGGCTGGAAAACCTACTGGCGCTCTCCAGGCGAAGGCGGCATCGCGCCGGCTATCGTCTGGCAGGGCAACCCGCCGCCCGCAACCTGGCACTGGCCGACGCCGCAGCGTTTCGAGGTGGCCGGCATTTCCACCCAGGGCTATCACGATCGGGTCACGCTGCCGATCGTGATGCCAGGCCAGGTGTCCGGCCCGCTGGCGGGCACCCTGACGCTGTCCACTTGCAGCAATGTCTGCATTCTGACCGACTACCCGTTCAGCCTGGATCTGACTACGCCGAACGATCCGCTGTTTAACCACGATTTCGCGCAGGCGATGGGGCAGGTGCCGATCGCCGCTGGGTTGGCGGAAAGCGTCAAGGCCGGTTACCGCAGCGGCGAGCTGCAGATTTCCGCCGAACGTGCCGCCGGTTGGCAGCAACCCGCGCTGTTCTTCGATACGCTAGCGGATGCCGATCTCGGCAAGCCGCAGGTCGAGACCGACGGTGCTCAGCTGTTGGCGCGAGTGCCGGTCAGCGACGGTTGGGGCGATGCGGCGCCGGATCTGCGCGGCAAAACGCTGACGTTGGTGATTGACGACGGCGGCATGGCGCAGCAGATTACGCTGCCGATTGGCGATCCGCTGGCCGCGCCTGCCGGTGCGGCGTTCCCGTTATGGCAAGCGGTATTGATGGCGCTGGCGGGTGGGTTAATCCTCAACCTGATGCCGTGCGTGCTGCCAGTGCTGGGCATCAAGCTCGGTTCTATCCTGCAGGTGGAGCATCGCGATCGGCGCAGCGTTCGTTTGCAGTTCCTGGCGTCGTCGCTGGGTATCGTCGCCTCGTTTATGGCGTTGGCCTTGCTGATGACGCTGCTGAGACTCGGCAACCACGCGCTTGGCTGGGGCATTCAGTTCCAGAATCCGTGGTTTATCGGCTTTATGGTGCTGGTGACGCTGCTGTTCAGCGCCAACCTGTTTGGCCTGTTCCATCTGCGCCTCTCATCCGATCTGAATACCTCACTGGCCACCCATAACGGGCACGGTCTGAGCGGCCATTTCTGGCAGGGCGCGTTCGCTACGCTACTGGCGACGCCGTGCTCGGCGCCGTTTCTCGGCACGGCGGTGGCCTTCGCGCTGGCGGCGTCGCTGCCGGTGCTGTGGGGCATGTTCATCGCACTCGGCATCGGCATGAGCCTGCCGTGGCTGCTGATTGCCGCCTGGCCTTCGCTGGCGCTGCGCTTGCCGCGCCCCGGCCACTGGATGAATACCGTCAAGCTGGCGATGGGGTTGTTGATGCTGGCGTCGTCGCTGTGGCTGCTGAGCCTGCTGAGCAATCATATCGGCGTGCAGGCCACGCTGTGGCTGGGGGCGCTGGCGCTGCTGGCGTTGCTGCTGGCAGTATGGCGTCAGCAGGGAGCACGGTTAGCGGCCAAGCTGGCGGCGGGCACGTTGGTGCTGGCTGGCGTGGCCTTGTTGGCCGGCTCGCTGACCGCCGGCCTGTGGCGCCAACCGTTGCAGGATCGGGTGCAGTGGCAACCGCTGAGCGAACAGGCGATTGCCGAGGCGCTGGCCCAGCATAAGCGGGTGTTCGTCGACGTGACCGCCGACTGGTGCGTGACCTGTAAAGCCAACAAATTCAATGTGCTGCTGCGCGATGACGTACAGCGCGCGCTGAGCGCCGACGATGTGGTCGCGCTGCGCGGCGACTGGAGCCGCCCGTCGGCCGACATCAGCGCCTTCCTGCAAAAGCGCGGCAGCGTCGCCGTGCCTTTCAACCAAATCTATGGCCCCGGCAGCCCGGACGGCGAGGTGTTATCCCCGCTGTTGACCCGTGACGCCGTGCTGCAAACGCTCTCCCATGCCAAAGGAACCGAACAATGAAAAAGCTACTGATTTTACTGATGATCATCGCCGCCCCGGCGTGGGCCGCCGAGCCTTTCACCCCGGCGCAAGAGGCGCGCATTAAAGAGATGATCCGCGAAACGCTGGTGTCCAACCCGGACATTCTGGCGCAGGCGGTGGACGCCTGGCAGCAGCAGACCGCAGGCCAGCAAATCAGCCAGGCTATCAAGCAGAATGCCAAAACGCTGTATCAGGATCCGGCCAGCCCGCGCCTGGGCGCCGCCAACGCCAAACTGACGCTGGTGACCTTTACCGACTATAACTGCCCGTACTGCAAGCGGTTTGATCCGATGCTGGAGAAGATCGTCAAGCAATACCCGGATGTGGCGCTGGTGGTGAAGCTATTGCCGTTCAAGGGCGAAAGCTCGGTCAGCTCGGCGCGCGTGGCGCTCACCACCTGGCAGCAGCATCCGGATCAATTCTGGGCTTTGCACCAGCGGCTGATGGCGAAAAAGGGCTTCCACGACAAGGCCAGCATCGCCGCCGCGCAGGAGAAAACCGGCGTCAAGGCGGTGGCTCCGAGCGAACAAAGCATGACCACGCTGCGCACCAATATGGAATTGGCGGAACAATTGGGCGTACAAGGGACGCCGGCGACGCTGATCGGCGATCGGATGCTGCCGGGGGCGGTGTCCTATGAAGAGCTGGAAACGATGGTGAAGCAGCAGCTGGCGAAGGCCAACCATGGCTAAGCTCAAGCGCTGGGGGCGCGAGTTGCTGCTGCTGGCGCTGATCGTACTGGCGGTGGTCACGGTAATGGATTGGCTGAACGCGCCGCAGGCGCCGCCGGCCTTCGATGCCCAGACGCTGACCACGTTGGACGGTGATCGCGTATCGTTGGCGCAGCTCAGCCATGAACGGCCGCTGCTGGTTTACTTCTGGGCCAGTTGGTGCGGCGTCTGCCGTTTCACCACGCCGGACGTCGCCCGTTTGCAGGCGACGGGCGGCAACGTGCTGACCGTCGCGCTGCGCTCGGGCGACGATACCCAGGTGAAACAGTGGCTGGCACGCAAACGGCTGGCGCTGCCGGTGGTCAACGATCCGGCCGGTACGCTGTCGGTGCAGTGGCAGATTGGTGTGACGCCGACCTTCGTGGTGATCTCGCAGGGCAAAGTGGTGCAGAGCACCACCGGCTGGACCAGTTACTGGGGGATGAAGCTGCGGCTGTGGTGGGCCGCTGTCTAACCGGCGTTTTTCTCTGTTATCACTTCCTCAATCGCCCGGCCTAGCCGGGCGATACCTTCTTCAATCTGCGGCGGCGAGTTGGCGGCAAAGTTTAGCCGCAGACTGTGCGCGCCCAGCTGTTCCTGGGCATAAAAGCATTCGCCGCGCGCGAAAGTGACGCCGTGTCGCCAGGCCACCGGCATCAGTTCGGTGGTGGTTACCGTCGCGGGCAGCGTCAGCCAGATAAACAAGCCGCCTTGCGGCGTTTCGAAACGGCACCCCGGCGGCAACCGCCGTTGCAACGCGTCGATCATCACTTCCAGATGGCGGCGGTAGACGCGCCCGGCGCGCCGCAGCTGCTTGTCGTAACGGCCGACGGTGACGAACGCGTCCAGTGCCCGCTGGATCAGACTGGAGCTGGTGAAGCTGTCGACGTGTTTCAGCCTGGCGAAACGCTGATAGTGTTCGCTGTCCGCCACCAGATAGCCGATGCGCATGCTGGGCAGCAGCATCTTGGAGAAAGTGCTGACGTAGATCACCGCGCCCGGCTGCGCCAGCGCGCGCAGCGACGGCAGCTGCTTGCCCTGGTAACGCAGATCGCCGACGAAATCGTCCTCCAGGATCACCACGCCGGCCTGTTGGGCGATCGCCAGTAGGCGTCGCCGACGCACCTCGCTCAGGCAGCGGCCGGTCGGGTTGTGGAAATTGGGGATGGTGTAGATCAGTTTAGGGCGGTGGCGTTCCAGCAACTCGGGCAATCGTTCGACCAGCATGCCGTGGCGATCGCCGGGCACGGTGACGATATTGATGCGGTGCTGGCGCAGCAGGCCCAGCGCTTCGGCGTAGGTCGGCTCTTCGACGATCACCGTATCGCCCGGCGCCAGCAGGCTTTGCACCACCAGACTGATGGCGTGCTGCGAGCCGTTGGTGATCAGCACCTGTTCCGCCTGCGTGGGGATACCCTGTGCGCTGAGAATGCGGCTCAGCGTATCGCGCAGCGGGTAGTAGCCGCAGTACTCCCCGTAGCTGAAGGCTTCTTCCGCATGGCGGCTGAGCACCGACAGCAGCACTTTGCGAAACGCCTCCAGCGGAAACACCTTAGGGCTGCCGACGCCGGCGGCGAAGTTGATCAGCCCCTCGGGCAGCGGGGCGTCGGCATAGCCGTCCAGCCGCGAGGTGAGGGTGGTGAAGCTTTCCAGCGGGAAGGGGGTATCGCTGCTCGGCCGGGCTGGGCGCGCCTGCGTCTGCGGGTGCGCAACATAGGCGCCGCTGCCGCGCCGCTGATGCAAAAAGCCCTTGGCCGCCAGCTCGGCGTAGGCGTTATCCACCGTTAAACGGCTGACCGCCAGCTCGGCCGCCAGCGTGCGCGTCGAGGGCAGCTTGTCGCCATCGACGAACACGCCGGTGAGGATGGCGCGCCGCAGCGCTTCTTCGATCTGTAAATAGAGCGGAACGTCCTGCTCGCGATCTAACGGAATGTGCATGCGAAATTGGCCCGGTTAGGGAGAGAGCTTTTTACTATAACCCATGTCAACGGGGCTTCAAGCGCAGAAAAGTGGCCTGCATGACAACGCCGTAAAGTGGCTATAGTGAGAAAAAATGGCCGAGTTACACTCTGTGCCTGAGTATTTATGTCGCCATTTCTCCGAGGATCTCATGTCATTACCGTCAGGCGTTTCCGCCCGGCCTTTGCTGCCCGGCGCGCGTCTCTTTCAGGGCAGCCGCCAGGGTTACGTCATCGCCATTATCAGCGCCATGCTGCTGGCCTTTACCGCCATCATCATTCGCGCGCTGACCGAGTACTATCACCTGCCGACTTTCGTGCTGGCGTTCTGGCGCGCGGCGCTGGTGGCGCTGGTGCTGTTGCCGCTGCTGTTGGTGGTGAAACCGCAGTGGGCGCGCCTGCGCCGTGAACAGGTATTGTTCTACGCGCTTTACGGGCTGCTGCTGGCGCTGTTCAACAGCCTGTGGACGCTGTCGGTGGCGCTGAACGGCGCATCGGTGGCGACCATTCTGACCTACTGCTCGGTGGGCTTTACCGTGTTCCTCGGCTGGGTGATGTACAGCGAACGCCTGACGCTGCGCCAACTGCTGGTGATCGCCATCAGCCTGGGCGGTTGTTTCCTGGTCAGCAACGGCGACAGCATGGGCAACCAGCACTTCGACTTGTTGGGGCTGCTGGTGGGGATGCTGTCGGGCATCGGCTATACCCTGTATACCCTCGGCGGGCGAGTGGCCAGCGAACGGGGCTATCCGGTGTGGAACACCATTTTGTACGTTTTCGGTTTTTCGGCACTGTATCAGCTGGTGTTCAACGCGGCGCTGACGGCGTTCCCGCTGGCGGCGTTCCACGGCATGGCCGGCTCTCTGTGGTTCCTGTCGCACGGCGCGCAGGGCATTCAGTGGAGCGGCTGGCTGTTGTTGCTGGCGCTGGCCGCCGGGCCGACGCTGCTGGGCTTCGGGCTGTACAATATCAGCCTGAAAACGCTGCCGCTGGCCGTAGCCAACCTGATCCTGTCGCTGGAACTGGTGTTCACCGCGGCGATCGCCTATTTCCTGCTGGGGGAGAGCATGAATCAGCTGCAGCTGCTGGGCAGCGCGCTGGTGATGGGCGGGGTGCTGCTGTTGAAAAGCAAGACCGCCGAGGCGTGATCGGCTACCATTACGCCTCGCAAGAGAGGCGGTAATGATGAATAGCCCGAGATTGAAACGAGCGCTTATCGCTTGAATGGCCGTGTTGAGTGAACGACAACACGGCCACAGACATTCCGTTCCGTGGCTTTTATTCCCGTAACAAGAGAATACGCCATGTCCGAAAAACACTGGTCTAAAACCGAGCTGCTGCATCAGACGGTGACCAACCCGAATATCATCGTCAAAGGCACCCACAGCTACTACAGCGACTGTTGGGATAACGGCTTCGAACGCTCGGTAGTGCGCTATCTGCACGGCGACGCGGTCAGCCGGCAATGGCAGCCGCTGGGTGACATAGATCGCTTGCTGATCGGCGATTATGTGTGCATCGCGGCCGAAGCGGTGATCCTGATGGGGGGCAATCACACCCACCGTATCGACTGGTTGAGCCTGTACCCCTTTATGGAAACCATCAAACGGGCGTACCGCCCCAAAGGCGACACCCGGCTGGGGGACGGTTGCTGGATTGGCATGCGGGCGATGTTGATGCCAGGGGTATCGATAGGCGAAGGGGCGATCGTCGCCGCTGGCAGCGTGGTGGCCGGCGATGTTGAGCCTTATGCCATCGTCGGCGGTAACCCGGCGAGGTTTATCCGTTGGCGATTCGCGCCGGAAATCATCGCGCGGTTGCTTGCGTTGCGCCTCTATGACTTGTCCGAGGCGGACTTTGCGGTGATTCAACCTCTGCTCGCCGATGTCGATATCGATGCGTTGGAAAGGGGAATTGCGGCCTTGCGCCGTTAACCATAACGGGCGGGGGAGCCCCGCCCGTTTCGCATTACTCGGCCTTGGCCTCGGCCACCGGTTGGCGGCGTTTACGCATCAGGCGCAGCAGCGGCGGCAGCGCCAGTACCGCGACCGCCAGCACCAGCAGCGTTTGCGCGATGCTGCTGCTCCACAGGATGCCGAATTCGCCGTTGCTGATCGACAGCGCGCGGCGCAGGTTCTGCTCCAGCATCTCACCCAGAACAAAGCCCAGAATCAGCGGCGACATCGGGAAGTGCATTTTCCGCAGGATATAGCCGAACACGCCCAACCCCACCATCAACAGCAGGTCGAAGGTGGTGCTGTGCACCGCATAAACCCCCACAGCGGAAACTGCGGCGATCGCCGGCACCAGGAACCACAGCGGAATGGTCAGCATGCGGGTGAACAGGCCGACCAGCGGCAGGTTCATGATCAGCAGAATGACGTTAGCGATCAGCAGTGCGGCGATCAGCCCCCAGACGATATCCGGCTGTTCGGTGAACATCGCCGGGCCGGGGGTGATGTTGTACAGCGTCAGCGCCCCCATCATCACCGCCGTGGTGCCGGAACCCGGCACCCCCAGCGTCAGCATCGGAATGAATGAGCCGCAGGCCGAGGCGTTGTTGGCCGCTTCCGGCGCCGCTACGCCGCGGATGTCGCCCTTGCCGAAGGTGTCGCTGTTACCGCTGATTTTCTTCTCGGTCATGTAGGTCAACGCGCTGGCGATGGTGGCGCCGGCGCCCGGCAGAATGCCGACGAAGAAACCGATCACCGACGAGCGCAGGGTCGGGCCTGCGCACTGCGCCGCCTCTTTGCGGTTGAACAGCAACCGGCCGGTTTTACGCACCAGCTTTTGCCCGGCGCTGGTGCTTTCCAGCATCAGCAGGATTTCGCTGACCGAGAACAGGCCGATCACCACCACGATAAACTGCACGCCGTCGGAGAGGTGCACACTGTCGAAGGTAAAGCGGTAAACGCCGGTGTTGGCGTCGACGCCCACCGTCGCCAGCCCCAGGCCGATCAGCGCCGCCAGCAGCGATTTCAGCGGGTTCTGGCTCATCATGCTGCCGAGGCAGGCGATGGCGAATACCATCAGGGCGAAATACTCTGCCGGGCCGAAGGCCAGCGACCAGCGGGCCAGCAGCGGCGCGAACAGGATGATGCCGCCGATGGCGATCATCGATCCGACGAACGAACTGACCGCCGAGATGGACAGCGCCACGCCGGCGCGCCCCTGCTGCGCCATCGGGTAGCCGTCCAGCGCGGTCATGATCGCCGCCGCGTCGCCCGGCACGTTGAGCAGAATCGAGGAGATGCGGCCGCCGTACTCGCAGCCGATATACACCGTCGCCAGCAGGATTAGCGCCGATTCGGCCGGCAGCTTGAGGGCAAATGCCAGCGGCAGCAGGATCGCCACGCCGTTGATCGGCCCGAGGCCCGGCAGCAGGCCGACGATGGTGCCGACGAAGCAGCCGATCAGGGCGATAATCAGGTTCTGCGGCACCAGCGCCACTTCGAACCCTTGGGTCAAATACATCCAGGTATCCATCATCGCTCCCGTTAGCTCAGCCAGATGCCGAGCGGCAGTGTGACATCGAGAAGTTGGTCAAAGGCGTAGTACAGCGCTGCGCCCATGACGACGCCGGAGAGGGCCGCCGCCGGCAGGCTGGCCTGAAACAACAGGCCGATGCTGAACGTCAGCAGCGCGGTCGCCAGCGGAAAGCCCAGCCATTCAAAGCCCCAGGCATACAGCACCAGGGTGATCACCAGCACCAGCAGCCGCTGCAGCACCTTGTGGTGCGGCCAGTCCACCGCCTGTGGGCGGCGCAGCAGCAACAGGGCCGCGCACAGCGCCATCAGGCTGAGGATCGCCAGCGGGAAAGGGCGCGGCCCCAGCGGTTCATAGCTGTATTCGCTTTGAATGCCCCAGCCGATGAACAGCCCGCCGATACACAGCAGCAGCCAAAAGCCGGCAAAAATACGATCGCTCATGGTTTTCCCCTGCGGTTATTTGGCCAGGCCGAACACTTTCGCCTGCTCACGGTATTGGGCAACCTGATTCTTCACGTAGGCGTCCAGCTCTTTGCCGGTCATGTTGAATTCGAACAGGCCGCGCAGATCGCGTTGCTGCTTGAATTCATCGGTCGCCATCATTTTCTGGAAGGTGTCGATCCACCACTGATACTCTTCATCGCTGACTTTCGGCCCGACGTAGAAGCCGCGAATGATCGGCCACACCAGGCTGTACCCCTGTTCTTTGGCGGTTGGAATGTCGGCCAACTGGCCAGGCAAACGTTGCTCGGCATACACCGCCAGCACGCGGATTTTGTCGCCCTGCAGGTAAGGCACCATCTCGCTCAGATCACCGGAAACTGCCTGAATATGATTGCCCAACAGCGCGGTGACCGGCTCACCGCCGCCTTCGAACGCCACGTAGCGCATCTTGCGCGGATCCACGCCAACTTCGCGCGCCAGCAGCGCAGTTTTCATCCAGTCCTGGCTGCCGATGGAGGCGCCGGCGCCGAACACCACGCTGTTGGGATCTTTTTGGAAGGCGTCCATCAGGTCTTTCAGGGTTTTGTAAGGCGAGTCGGCGCGCACCGCGATCATGCCGTAGTCGGTTCCGACCGCCGCCAGCCATTTCACGTCGTCCACGTTGTAGCGGCCGAACTTGCCCTGGGCCAGATTGAGCAGCGAGCCGCCGGAGAAGGCCACCACGGTGCCGAACTCCGCCGGTCGCTGCGCGACGATGGCGTTGTAGGCCACCGCGCCGACGCCGCCGGGCATATAGGTGACGCGCATCGGTTTATCGATCGCTTTGGTGTCCTGCAACGACACCTGAATCAGCTTGCAGGTCAGATCGAAACCGCCGCCGGGCTTGGCCGGCGCAATACATTCGGTGCGTTTGGGCGCTTCCACGGCAAAGGCCTGAGAGGCTGCCAGCAACAGTGCGGCGGCGGTAAAGGTACGGGTCATTATTTTTTTCATTGTGGCTTGCCCTCGGTATTGTTCTGGTTGTGAATCCCGCAGAGCGCGGTTGCAGGATTGTTAAAACAACAACCTTTCATTTACCTTTCAGTGGCCGGAAAAGTTTCCAGTCTGTGATTAGGGTCTCTTGTCGCCAGTGAATCACGGGTGCGCTACCATAGAAATGCGGGCAGGAACAGGGCGCAAAACCGGCCAAAATCCTGCGTAATATCAGGTTTGCCGTTCTGCTTTCGCGATAAAATCATGATCAGTGAAATGAATAGAGACGCAGTGATATGTTTTCGTTAGGGAAATTATTTGGTGGTAGGGACAGCGCCAAAGTATGCGCGATTAAACGGTTGCCTGAGGTCTATGCGGAGATGGTCGGTGAAACCGGGCAGTGCCGTTTGAAGCGACTGCGTGCCGACGTTGGCGTGTTTGAACTGCATTTCGTCAACGCCGACGGTGAAAAGTATGCCTGCCAGATGACCGCCTGCGTGACCGGCATCGATCTGGTATTTGCCGTCAACAATCGCTCCGTGCTGGTTTCTTCGCCGTTTACCGCCGACAAGCTGCGCCCGGTACTGGACATTGCCGTGGCCGATAGCCCCATTCCGCTGATCTGACATCGTCCTGCGATCGCGCTCTATACGCATAATTGTGTGCCAGCTCCCAAAACTGGCGGCGCGGCGCTCTTTTATCCCCTTATTTTCCATGCCATTCTCTGTTATCGACCTGTTAACAAGCGCGATATTGGCGCCAGGTTGTTCAGATAAATCAATGGAATGGGAACATGCGACTGTTATTGGTTGAAGATCACCCCGAGCTGTCTCACTGGTTGCAAAAGGCGCTGACCGGCGCCGGCTTTGCCGTCGACGTCGCCCCGGACGGCGTGGCAGCGGATCACCTGCTGCTCAACGAACGCTATGCGCTCGCGGTGCTGGATGTGGCGCTGCCGCGTATGAACGGTCTGGATTTGCTGGCGCGCCTGCGCAAGCGCGGGCAGGATCTGCCGGTGCTGCTGCTGACGGCGCGCACCGACGTGGCCGACCGGGTAAAAGGCCTGAATCTGGGGGCGGACGATTACCTCACCAAGCCGTTCGAACTGGACGAGCTGGAAGCGCGTATTCGGGCGCTGCTGCGCCGCAGCGTCGGCGCCCCGCAGCCGGCGTTGCAGTACGGCGCGTTGACCTATCACGACGAAGGCTATTTTCTGCTGGAGAGCAAACCGCTGGCGCTGACGCCGCGCGAGCTGGCGGTGTTGACCGCGTTGATGCACCGGCGCGGCCGCCCGGTGGCCAAGCAACAGCTGTTCGAGCAGGTATTTACGTTGTCCGACGAGGCCAATCCGGAGAGCATCGAGCTTTACGTACACCGCCTGCGGAAAAAGCTGCAGGGCAGCGACGTGGCGATCGTCACGCTGCGTGGCCTGGGTTACAGCCTGGAGCTGTGCGATGCGGTGGTTTAACGCGCCGCGTTCGCTGTTCTATCAACTGCTATTGTTTTTTGGCCTGCCGCTGCTGGCGTTGGGCGGCATCTCTATCTACACCCACTATTTCAGCGCCATGAGCGCCGCCACCCTGGCTTACGATCGCACGCTGCTGGCGTCGGCGCGCACCGTAGCGGAGCGACTGGTGGTGCGCGAAGGCAAGCTGGCGGTTGATGTGCCCTATGTGGTGCTCGACAGCTTCGAGCGCAACATGAACGATCAGCTGTATTACGAGGTGATCTCGCCGCAGGGGAAAAGCATCTCGGGCTATGACGATTTGCCGCCTTTGCCGCCCCATATCCCGCGTTCCACGCTCTACCCGGCGCTGGTGCATTTTTACGATGCGGAATACCTCGGCAGGCCGATCCGCGTGGCGGCGCTGTTTCAACCGGTCAACGAGTCGGGCGTGAGCGGCATGGCGACCATTCTGGTGGCGGAAACCCTGGAGTCGCGCCGTTACCTGGCGCGGCAGATGATGATCGCGGCGCTGCTGAGCCAGGGCACGGTGGTGGCGTTAACCCTGATCCTGGCGTTCGCATTGCTCAAGCGGGTGTTGAAGCCGATGCGTAAGCTCTCCGGTATCATGCTTCGGCGCGATCCGGGCGAGCTGACGCCCTTGCCGCGGGTATTGCCATGGTCGGAGATGCAGCCGCTGCTGGTGGCGTTTAATCGTTACATCGAACGGCTGCGGCTGATGGTGGCACGTCAGGAGCGCTTCAGCGCCGACGCTTCGCACCAACTGCGCACGCCGCTGGCGGTGTTGAAGACTCAGGTTGGGGTCGCGCTGGCCAGTGACCGGCCGCAGCAGTGGCGCGAAAGCCTGCAGGCGATGAGCGCGACGCTGGATAATACCGTGTCGCTGACCGACCGCCTGCTGTATCTTTCACGCCTGAAGGCCAGCGAGCACCAGGCCGATCGTAAGTTGCAACCGGTCAACCTGGCGCAGGTGCTGCGCGACGCCTGCTTTTCCCGCTTGCCGCAGGCGCGCAGTAAACAGATCGATCTCGGGTTCGAAGGCGAGGCGGCGTGTCAAGTGGCGGGGGAGCCGCTGCTGTTGGCCGAGCTGTGCGCCAACCTGCTGGACAACGCGCTGAAATATACACCGCGTCAGGGCGTGGTGACCGCGCGCCTCACGCAGGATAAGGCGGCAGGGGAAGGCGTGCTGGAGATAGAAGACAGCGGCCCCGGCATCGCCTTGCAGGACAAGGCGCTGGCGCTGCAGCCGTTTCACCGGCTGGACAACGTGGGCGATCAGCCGGGCGCCGGATTGGGACTGGCGTTGGTGAAAGACATCACCGCGTATCACGGCACCCGCCCGGAGCTGTTGAGCTCTGCCGCGCTGGGCGGCCTGTTGGTGCGGGTGCGTTTCAGGCTGCTGCCTTAAGCCTGTTCTTTGCAGGACTCTGCGTTGGCCGCCGGGGCTTTGGCTTTACGCGTCAGCGGCGTGCGCAGCCGCTGCGACAGGATAACGCCCAGCAGGGTAATGCCGCCGCCGATCAGGTGGTAACCGTGCAACTGCTCATGCAGGAACAGCACGGCGATAGCGGCGGTAAACACCGGTGCCAGGTTCATGAAGATCGAGGCGGTGTTGGCGCCCAGGCGCATCACGCCCTGGATCCACAGGAACGGGGCGATGATCGAAGCCGGAATGCCGGCGAACAGCACCAGCGGCAGGTTATGGCCGTTCAAGCCGACATCCTGCGCCATCAGGAAATTAGGCAGTAACAACAGCACGCCGAACAGGATCTGCACATACAGCGATTGCCAGTTCGGCAGCGCGATGGCCCAGCGTTTGGTCAACACGCCATACAGCGCGTACGAGGCGGTGGCGAGCAGCATCATCAATTCCCCTTTGCCGATACCGTGCTGCAACAGCACGCCGGGCTGACCGCCGCTGACCAGCCAGATCAGGCCGCAGAAGGAGAGTATGCTGCCGAGCAGCACGCCGACGGTTGGCGCAATGCGCAGCAGAACGATGCTGATCAGGATGGTCAGCAGCGGGATCAGCGACACGATGATGCCCATAAACAGCGCGCTGACGCTGTGCGCGGCGTAATAGGCCAGGCTTTGGTACAGCACCATGCCCAGCAGGCCGAGGATCATCAGCTTCCACCAGTTGGCGCGCACCTGCGCCCAGTTGCGCAGCACGCCCGGCAGCACGAACGGCGTGAGGGCAATCAGCGCCAGCAGCCAGCGGTAGAGCGAGATGGCCGCCGGATCGATGGCGGTGGCGGAGAGTTTGCTGACGACGGCATTAATCGACCAAATCAGCACGGCCAACAGCGGGAAGAGCATATTCATGATAATTATTCTCAATAACGTCCAACATGCTGGCTAGTCTACGCGTGTCCGGTTTATCATATATAGCGATATCCAGACAAAAATCGGCGTAAACAAGACAAATCACGGGACGAAACCATGCCAGAAATCCGCCATTTCCCCGAGTCGTTGATCCCGGCGCCCAACCCGGTGCAGTTCCGCTGCGAGGAGTTCAACGCGCGCACCGAATTCCAGCCGCACAGCCACACCTGGGGTCAGTTGATGTGGGTTAAAGCCGGGGTGATGGTGCTGCGCATCGGCGGGCAGCGCTTTCTGGCGCCGCCGGAGTTCGTGCTGTGGGCGCCGGCTGGCATCGAACACTCCTGCTATAACCAGCGGCTGGCGCAGTGCCGCATGGTGGACATCACGCCGGCGCTGTGCACCGGCATGCCGGCCGACCCCTGTCTGGTGAGCGTAACGCCGATATTCCGCGCCATCGCCGAGGATTTCTATGCGCGCAAGCAGTACATTCCGCAGGCGGAGGCGGATTTGCGTCTCTGCCAGGTGCTGATCGATCAGCTGCGCCTGTCGCCGCGCCAGCAAACCTATCTGCCGTCGTCGGACGACAAGTTCTTGGCGCCGGTGCTGGAAGCGTTGGAGCATTGTCCGGCGGACAACACCTCGCTGGCGGCGTGGGCGGCTCGGGTCTACACCACCGAGCGCACGCTGTCGCGACGCTGCCAACAGGATCTGGGCATGTCGTTCAGCGAATGGCGCCAGCGCCTGCGGTTCCTGCATGCCGTCTCCCTGCTCGAGCAGGGCAAGACCGTGCAGGACGTGGCGTTAGACGTCGGCTACAGCTCCGCGTCGGCCTTTATCGTCATGTTCCAGCAGATCGCCGGCACTACCCCTGAGCGCTTTCGCCGTGCCTGATTCGGTGGCACACTATTTCGCAGACAAATAGCCGTAAACCGTCGGAGAACGCAGTGAAAATTCTGGTTGATGAAAATATGCCGTACGCGGCCGAGCTGTTCAGCCGCCTGGGCGAGGTGCAGGCGATACCGGGCCGCCCGATCCCGCTCGAGGCGCTGGCGGATGCCGATGCGCTGATGGTGCGTTCGGTCACCAAGGTCAATGAAGCCTTGTTGGCCGGCAGCCATATCGACTTTGTCGGCACCGCCACCGCCGGCACCGATCACGTCGATGAAGCCTGGCTGCAACGTCAGGGCATCGGCTTTTCCGCCGCGCCGGGCTGCAACGCTATCGCGGTGGTCGAGTATGTGTTCTCTGCCTTGATGCTGCTGGCCGAACGCGACGGCTTCCACCTGCGGGATAAAACCGTCGGCATCGTCGGCGTGGGCAACGTTGGTTCCCGTCTGGATGCTCGCCTCAAAGCGCTGGGCGTGCGCACGCTGCTGTGCGATCCGCCGCGTGCCGATCGCGGCGACGCCGGGGAATTCTGGCCGTTGGAGAAGCTGGTGGCCGAGGCCGACGTGCTGACCTTCCATACGCCGCTGAATAAATCCGGCCCATACCATTCGCTGCATCTGGCGGACGCCGAGCTGTTGGCGGCCCTGCCGGACAACCGCATTCTGATCAACGCCTGCCGCGGACCGGTGGTGGATAACGCAGCCTTGCTGCAGGCGCTAGAAAAGGGCAAAAAGCTGAGTACGGTGCTGGACGTGTGGGAACCGGAGCCGGATCTCGCCTTACCGCTGCTGGCGCGGGTGGATATTGGCACCGCGCACATCGCTGGGTATACGCTGGAAGGCAAGGCGCGCGGCACCACCCAGGTGTTCGAGGCGTTCAGCCGCCATCTGGGGCAGCCGCAACAGGTGGCGCTGGCCTCGCTGTTGCCGGTGCCGGAGTTCAGCCAGATCCGCCTCAATGGGCCGCTGGATGAAGCGCGGTTAAAACGATTGATGCACTTGGTGTATGATGTGCGCCGCGATGATGCGCCGCTGCGCAAAGTCGCTGGGCAACCGGGCGAATTCGATCGCCTGCGCAAGCACTACCAGGAGCGCCGCGAGTGGTCTTCGCTGGCCGTGCAATGCGATGACAGCGCCAGCGCCGAGCTGCTCGGCAAGCTGGGCTTTAGCCTGGCGTAGCGCGTAAGGTTGTCTTAAGCCAACGCCGCTACAGTGAGCGGTAAAGATTATCGGGCGGTGATTGCACTGCCCGTCTGCTTTTATGAATGAAATACTCTGGAGAAAACCCGATGTCTGACGGCTGGAATATCGCGCTGCTCGGCGCCACTGGCGCGGTAGGTGAAGCGTTGCTGGAATTGTTGCAGGAACGCCAGTTCCCGGTGGGTGAGCTCTATCCTCTGGCAAGCGAACGCAGTGCGGGCGCCAATGTGCGCTTCAACGGCAAGTCTCTTCTGGTGCAGAACGCCGAAGAGTTCGACTGGTCGCAGGCCCAACTGGCCTTCTTCGTCGCCGCCAGCGACGCTTCCGCTCGCTATGCCGAAGAGGCCGGCAACATGGGCTGCCTGGTGATCGACACCAGCGGTCTGTTCGCCATGGAGCCGGATGTGCCGCTGGTAGTCCCTGGCGTTAACCCGCAGGTGCTGGCGGATTACCGCAACCGCAATATCGTCGCGGTGGCCGACAGCATGGTCAGCCAGCTGCTGACGGCGATCAAACCGCTGACCGAACAGGCGGGGCTCTCGCGTCTGCACGTTACCACGCTGATGTCGGTATCCTCGCGCGGCAAGGCCGCGGTGGACGATCTGGCCGGCCAGAGCGCGCGCCTGCTGAACGGCATTCCTGCCGAGGAAGGCGTCTTCGCTAAACAGCTGGCGTTTAACCTGCTGCCGCTCGTTGCCGACGAGCAGGGCAGCGTGCGCGAAGAGCGTCTGATCGTCGATCAGGTGCGCAAGGTGCTGCAGGACGAAGGGTTGCCGATTTCGGTGAGCTGCGTTCAGTCGCCGGTGTTTTACGGCCATGCGCAGGTGGTGCATCTGGAAGCGCTGCGCCCGCTGTCCGCCGAAGAGGCGCGCAGCGAGCTCGAAGAAGTCGAGGACATTCAGCTGAGCGAAGAGGACGATTACCCGACTCAGGTGACCGAAGCCTCCGGCAGCGATGCGCTCAGCATCGGTTGCCTGCGTAACGATTACGGCATTCCCGAGCTGCTGCAGTTCTGGACGGTGGCGGACAACGTGCGCTTCGGCGGCGCGTTAATGGCGATCGAAACCGCCGAGCGTCTGGTGCAGGAGCAGATGTACTGATGTCAGAGGTGGTCTCGCCCGCTCAGCCGACGCTGAAGGTAGCGCTGGGCATCGAATATGACGGCAGCCGGTACTACGGCTGGCAGCGGCAGCAAGAAGTGGCCAGCGTGCAGGAGCGCCTTGAGCAGGCGTTGAGCAAGGTGGCGGATGCGCCGATCAACGTGCTGTGCGCCGGGCGCACCGACGCCGGGGTGCACGCCACCGGGCAGGTGGTGCATTTCGAAACCACCGCGCGTCGCAAGGACGCCGCCTGGACGATGGGCGTGAACACCCATTTGCCGCCGGACATCGCGGTGCGCTGGGTGAGCCCCGTCGCCGACGATTTTCACGCGCGTTTCAGCGCTACCGCGCGCCGTTACCGCTATATTATTTTCAACCATCGCTACCGGCCGGCGGTGTTGCAACAGGGGGTGACGCACTTTTATCACCCGCTGGATGCCGATCGCATGCACCGGGCGGCGCAGGCGCTGCTGGGCGAGAATGACTTCACCTCGTTCCGCGCGGTGCAGTGTCAGTCGCGCACCCCGTGGCGCTGCGTAAAACACGTTAAGGTTACGCGCTACGGCGAATATATTGTGGTAGATATCAAGGCGAATGCCTTTGTGCATCACATGGTTCGCAATATCGTCGGCAGCCTGATGGAGATCGGCTGCGGCAATCAGGATGAGAACTGGATGGCCGAGTTGCTGGCGCTGAAGGATCGCAATCTGGCGGCGGCGACGGCGCGAGCCGAGGGGCTGTATCTGGTTGCCGTGGACTATCCCGATCATTTTGGTCTACCGCGGCCGCCGATGGGGCCGCTGTTTTTGCCCGACGATTAAACGCCGGCACGCCTGAAAGCGTCGCTCCCTTGTGCTTCTGCCGGGTGATTGAAACACCCGGTATCAATGAGAGAATTTATGGACATCATCAAGTTTATTATTGATTTCATTTTGCATATTGATGTGCACCTGGCCGAGCTGGTCGCACAATACGGCATGTGGGTCTACGCTATTCTGTTCCTGATCTTGTTTTGCGAAACCGGCCTGGTGGTGACGCCGTTCCTGCCGGGGGATTCTTTGCTGTTTGTCGCCGGCGCGCTGGCGGCGTTGCCGACCAACGATCTCAACGTGCACACCATGGTGGCGTTGATGGCCGTAGCGGCGATCATTGGCGATGCGGTGAACTACACTATCGGGCGGTTGTTCGGCGAGAAGCTGTTCAGCAACCCGAACTCGAAAATTTTCCGCCGTAGCTACCTGGACAAGACGCATCAGTTCTATGAGAAGCACGGTGGGAAAACGATTATTCTGGCGCGATTCGTGCCGATCGTGCGTACTTTTGCGCCGTTCGTCGCCGGCATGGGGCATATGTCCTATCGCCACTTCGCCGCCTACAACGTGATTGGTGCACTGGTTTGGGTGCTGCTCTTCACTTATGCTGGCTACCTGTTCGGCGATCTGCCGGTGGTGCAGGAGAACCTGAAACTGTTGATCGTCGGGATCATCATCGTTTCGATTCTGCCGGGCGTGATTGAAATTTGGCGTCACAAGCGCGCGGCCGCCCGCCAGCAAAAACAGTAAAAACATCGCTTAACCTGTCGGTTCGACCAGTTTTTTGTCCACAGCGCCGGGCCGATATGGTTTAATGAGCGACATTATGGTCTGTTCCTGCGAACAACCCTGAAGCCGATGCCTCAGTCGCCGCGCTTGCCGCGCCGCGAACGGGCATTTTTTCATTGGGGTGTTTTCAGGGGGATTGTTAAAGCATGAACAGCGGACTGGCGTGTGCCAGGTTCAAACAGAAAGGTCATCGATGAGCTGGATTGAACGAATTCTTAACAAGAGCAATATCACACAAACCCGTAAGGCGAGCATTCCTGAAGGGGTCTGGACCAAATGCGACAGCTGCGGCCAGGTTCTCTACCGCGCCGAGCTGGAGCGTAATCTGGAAGTGTGTCCGAAGTGCGACCACCACATGCGTATGGGCGCGCGCGCGCGTCTGCATACCCTGCTGGACGAAGGCAGTGAAGTGGAGCTGGGCAGCGATCTGGAGCCGAAGGACGTTCTGAAATTCAAGGATTCCAAGCGCTATAAAGATCGTCTGGTCGCCGCACAGAAAGCGACCGGCGAGAAAGATGCGCTGGTGGTGATGAAGGGCACGCTGTACGGTATGCCGATCGTCGCCGCATCCTTCGAATTCGCTTTCATCGGCGGCTCAATGTCTTCCGTGGTCGGCGCGCGTTTCGTGCGTGCGGTTGAGCAGGCGCTGGAGGACAACTGTCCACTAGTGTGCTTCTCCGCCAGCGGCGGCGCGCGCATGCAGGAAGCGCTGATGTCGCTGATGCAGATGGCGAAAACCAGCGCGGCGTTGGCTAAGATGCAGGAGCGCGGCTTGCCGTACATCTCCGTGCTGACCGACCCGACCATGGGCGGCGTCTCCGCCAGCCTGGCGATGCTGGGCGACATCAATATCGCCGAGCCGAAAGCGCTGATCGGCTTTGCCGGCCCGCGCGTCATCGAGCAGACCGTGCGCGAGAAACTGCCGCCTGGCTTCCAGCGCAGCGAGTTCCTGATCGAAAAAGGCGCGATCGACATGATTGTTCGCCGTCCGGAGATGCGCCAAACGTTGGCGAGCATTCTGTCCAAGCTGACCAACCAACCGCAGCCGCATTTCGATGAGGCCGCGCCGGTCATTGAGCCGGAGCCGCAGGCCGACGCCTGAGGCAAAGACAGATCCCGCCCGGGTTCAGCCGCCACTTTGTGGCTAAGTGACGGCTGATGCCCGTTCCCTGCCGGCCGTGGCCTATCGCGCCATGGTTTGCGGGTTGGCGGCGGTTACGAAGCGCATCGCCTTTACCGCGGTGAGGGTGGTGCCCTGATGGATTAATGAACCCAAGTTCAGTGACGGGACTCATGCAAAACCACCAAATTCCCCAAGCCACGTCGCCATTGAGCTCGTGGCTTTACTATCTGGAACGTCTGCACAGCCAGGCGATCGAACTCGGTCTTGAGCGCGTACAGCGCGTCGCGGCGCATCTGGATTTACTGACCCCCGCTCCTACGGTGTTCACCGTTGCCGGCACCAACGGCAAAGGCACGACCTGTCGTACCCTCGAAGCCATTCTGCTGGCCGCCGGCCTGCGCGTCGGCGTCTACAGTTCGCCGCATCTGGTGCGCTATACCGAACGCGTGCGCATTCAGGGGGAAGAGCTGAGCGAAGCAGAGCATAGCCGCTCGTTCGCCGCCATTGAAGCCGGCCGCGGCGAAACGTCGCTGACCTATTTCGAATTCGGCACCCTGTCGGCGCTGCAGCTGTTCAAACAGGCGCGGCTCGACGTGGTGATCCTGGAAGTGGGCCTGGGCGGGCGTCTCGACGCCACCAATATCGTCGATCCGAGCGTGGCGGTGATCACCAGCATTGCGCTCGATCATACCGACTGGCTGGGCAACGACCGCGAAAGCATCGGCCGTGAAAAGGCCGGTATTTTCCGCAGCGGCAAGCCGGCGGTGGTGGGCGAACCCGACATGCCGGACAGCATTCGCCAGGTCGCCGAAACGCTGGGCGCACCGCTGTATCGCCGCGGTGAAGCCTGGAGCTTCAGCGAGCAGGGCGATCGCTGGCAGTGGCAGGGCGGTGACACGCAGCTGACCGATCTGCCGACGCCGAACGTACCGCTGGCCAACGCCGCTACCGCGCTGGCGGCGCTGAACTGTTCCCCGCTGGAAATCGACGAACGCGCGATCTTCACCGGGCTGCAGCAGGCGACGCTGCCGGGGCGTTTCCAGATCGTGCGGCGGGAGCCGATGCTGATCCTCGACGTGGCACACAACCCGCACGCCGCCGGCTATCTGGCCGGGCGTCTGGCCAAGCTGCCGCGCGACGGCGGCAAGGTGCGCGCGGTGGTGGGCATGCTGTCCGACAAGGACATCGCCGGCACGCTGGCCTGCCTCAGCGAGCAGGTGGATGAATGGTACTGCGCACCGCTCGACGGGCCGCGCGGTGCCAGCGTCGAACAGCTGGCGCAGCATCTGACGGAACCGCGCCGCTTTAATGATGTCGAAACTGCCTGGCGGCAGGCTATGCAGGATGCTGATAAACAGGATATTGTGATCGTCTGTGGATCGTTCCACACCGTGGCGCAGGTGATGGCGGCGTTAGACGAGATGCGGGGAGTGTGAGTGGCGAGTAAATTTCAGAACCGACTGGTTGGAACCGTGATTCTGGTGGCGCTGGGGGTAATCATCCTGCCAGGGTTGCTGGACGGCAAAAAGAAGCATTACGAGGATGAGTTCGCGGCCATTCCATTGGTGCCGAAGGCGGGCGACGTCGAAGAGAACGACGTGCTGCCGCCGGTGACGCAGCCGTTGCCGGCGCAGCCGCCGGAAGGGGCGGGCGCGCTGGTCGAGCAGCAGGCGGCCAACGAAGCGGCGGCGCAACAGGCGGTGCGGCAGAGCGCTCAGCAACCGACGCAGGTAGCGCCGCCGCCGGTCGAGACGCGTCCTCAGCCGGTGCAGCAGCCTAAGCCGAAGCCGGTGGAAACCAAACCGGTGGAAGTGAAACCAAAACCGGTACCGCAGCCGAAGCCGGTGGAGGTGAAACCGGTGCCGAAGCCGGAACCGACGCCGAAACCAGAACCGGCGCCGCAGCCCAAACCGGCGGAAGAAAAAGCGCCGTCCGGGCAAGCCTATGTCGTGCAGCTCGGGGCGCTGAAGAACGCCGCCAAGGCGAACGAGATTGTCGCTTCGCTGCGTCTCTCGGGCTATCGCGCCTTTACCGTGCCGTCAACGCCGGTGCAAGGGCAGATCACCCGCATCTACGTTGGCCCGGACGCTTCCAAGCAGAAGCTGCAGGCGGCGCTGCCGTCGCTGAACTCGATCAGCGGGCTGAGCGGGCAGGTGAAGCCGTACGGCCGTTAAACCCCGCGGGGGCGCAGCAGGATGCGCCCCTGAATTCAGGAGTGGTGGAGAGAAAGCGAGAGAAACCGCGCCTTTTACAGGCGAAATCACCTATGTAGGCGCGGCGATTGGGAATTTTTTAATCGCCGCTTTTTATTTGTAACGTGGTAGGAAATCCCCTACGCAAACGTTTTCTTTTTCTGTTAGAATTCGCCGCGAATTGGATGCAGGGGCGATTCATCATTGGAATAGTTCATGGTCTGGATTGATTACGTCATTATAGCGGTGATTGGATTTTCGGCTCTGGTGAGCCTGATCCGAGGGTTTGTTCGCGAAGCATTGTCACTTGTGACATGGGGATGTGCGTTTTTTGTTGCCAGCCATTTCTACTCTTACCTTGCGGTCTATTTCACTCGTTTTGAAGATGAACTGGTGCGAAACGGCATCGCGATCGCGATTTTGTTCATCGCGACCCTGATCGTAGGGGCTATTGTTAACTATGTGATTAGCTCACTGGTAGAGAAAACCGGGTTGTCGGGCACCGACCGGGTGCTGGGCATCTGCTTCGGCGCACTGCGCGGCGTGTTGATTGTCGCGGCGATCCTGTTCTTCCTGGATACCTTTACCGGCTTTTCACAAAGTGCCGACTGGAAACAGTCGCAGCTGATCCCCCAGTTCAGTTACGTCATCAGGTGGTTCTTTGACTACCTGCAGAGCACGTCGAGTTTCTTGCCGACCCAATTGCCGGGGCGGTAGCGCTGATGAGGAAAAGACAACATGTGCGGTATTGTCGGTATCGCCGGTTTCATGCCGGTAAACCAGTCGATTTATGATGCGCTGACGGTGCTTCAGCACCGTGGCCAGGATGCCGCAGGCATCGTCACCATTGACGCCCACAACGGGTTCCGTTTGCGTAAAGCCAACGGCCTGGTGAAGGATGTGTTTGAGGCGCGCCATATGCAACGCTTGCAGGGCAACATGGGCATTGGCCATGTGCGTTACCCGACGGCCGGCAGCTCGAGCGCCTCTGAGGCCCAGCCTTTCTACGTCAACTCGCCGTTCGGCATTACGCTGGCCCACAACGGCAACCTGACCAACGCCCATGAGCTGCGCCAAAAGCTGTTCGAAAGCGGCCGCCGCCATGTCAACACCACCTCCGACTCGGAAATCCTGCTGAACGTGCTGGCCAGCGAGCTGGATCGCTTCCCGCACTATCCGCTGGAAGCCGACAACATCTTTACCGCGGTCGCCGCTATGCATCAGCAACTGCGCGGCGCTTACGCCTGCGTGGCGATGATCATCGGTCATGGCCTGCTAGCGTTCCGCGATCCCAACGGTATTCGTCCGCTGGTGATCGGCAAGCGCACGCTGGAGGATGGCCGCAGCGAGTACATGGTGGCTTCCGAGAGCGTGGCGCTGGATACCCTGGGCTTTGAGTTCCTGCGCGACGTGGCGCCGGGCGAAGCGGTGTACATCACCACCAAGGGCCAGCTGTTCACCCGCCAGTGCGCAGAGAACCCGAAAACCAACCCGTGCCTGTTCGAATATGTTTATTTTGCGCGCCCAGACTCCTTTATGGACAAGATCTCGGTCTACAGCGCCCGCGTGCGCATGGGCCAGAAGCTGGGTGAGAAGATCGCCCGCGAGTGGGAAGATCTGGATATCGACGTGGTGATCCCGATTCCTGAAACTTCCTGCGATATCGCGCTGGAGATCGCGCGTATTCTCGAGAAGCCCTACCGCCAGGGCTTCGTGAAAAACCGCTACGTTGGCCGCACCTTTATCATGCCGGGCCAGCAGGCGCGTCGCCAGTCGGTACGCCGCAAGCTGAACGCCAACCGTGCCGAGTTCCGCGACAAGAACGTGCTGCTGGTGGATGACTCCATCGTGCGCGGCACGACCTCTGAGCAAATCGTCGAGATGGCGCGCGAAGCGGGCGCTAAGCGCGTGTATCTGGCTTCCGCCGCGCCGGAAGTGCGTTTCCCTAACGTCTACGGCATCGACATGCCGAGCGCCAACGAACTGATCGCCCACGGGCGTGAAGTGGATGAAATCCGTCAGATTATCGGCGCCGACGGGCTGATCTTCCAGGACCTCGACGATCTGATCGAAGCGGTGCGCGAAGAGAACCCGGACATCATCCAGTTCGAATGCTCGGTCTTCAATGGTATCTACGTGACCAAAGACGTCGACCAAAGCTATCTGGAATACCTGGAGTCGCTGCGCAGCGACGATGCCAAGGCGATGCGGGTGCAAACCGAAGCGGAAAATCTGGAACTGCACAACGAAGGCTAACGGTCTGCGTTGATCCCTCAAGGTGCATCGCCGCGTCTGCGGCGGTGCACCTTGTTCCTCTGACTTGCTTATCCCTCGCCATTGCGGCAAAGTCTGCCTGATCTTACTTTTTACGGCAGAGGCCATTCTTCATGAAACGACTCATCATTGGCATTTCCGGCGCCAGCGGCGCTATCTACGGCGTGCGCCTGTTACAGGTTTTGCGCGACGTCGCAGAGGTGGAAACCCATCTGGTGATGAGTAATGCTGCAAGACAGACGCTGGCGCTGGAAACGCCGTACAGCCTGCGTGAAGTGCAGGCGCTGGCCGACGTGGTGCACGATGCGCGCGACATCGCCGCCGGCATCTCCTCGGGCTCCTTCAAAACGTTGGGCATGGCGATCCTGCCTTGTTCGATCAAAACCCTGTCTGGCATCGTTAACAGCTACAGTGACGGATTGCTGACCCGCGCCGCCGACGTGGTGCTCAAAGAGCGCCGCCGTTTGGTCTTGTGCGTGCGGGAAACGCCGTTGCATCTTGGTCATTTGCGGCTGATGACGCAGGCGGCGGAGATGGGCGCGGTGATCATGCCGCCGGTGCCGGCGTTTTACCACCAGCCGAAAAGCGTGGAAGACATCATCGATCAAACCGTCAATCGGGTGATCGACCAGTTTGATATCGAATTGCCGACCGATCTGTTCACCCGCTGGCAGGGTGCTAATTAACAGTTTTATCCCTAAATTGGTACATTTGTGCAACACCGCACTGAATTGGGGCGGAGTATGCACCATAATGATCCCACTTCATCACGCTCACTGTTTCATGGTGCCGCCTTATTGCGGTTGCCAGTGGCGCGGCCCCAACCGGCCGATTTAATTTTGCGGTTATCGTCCCAGGAAACAGTATTGTGAAGGCCGGAGCCGTTCCCTCCGCCCGTAGCACCTAATGTGGCACGATTACTGCAAATTGATTTGGTGGGGAAAGTAATGCCCGTAGTGGCATCAAAAAAATCAATTTGAGGGTAATTTATGAAAAAGCGGGTTTTGATTTTGCCGTTAGTTCTGGCTTTGAGCGCCGCCAGCAGCGCCTTTGCCGCCATTCCTTCCACGCTGAAGATTGGCACCGATCCGACTTACGCACCGTTTGAATCCAAAAACGCCAAAGGCGAATTGGTTGGCTTTGACATTGATTTGGCCAAAGAGCTGTGCAAACGCATCAATACCCAATGCACCTTCGTGGAGAGCGACTTCGACGCGCTGATCCCCTCCCTCAAGGCGAAGAAAATCGACGCCATCATCTCTTCGCTGTCCATCACTGAAAAACGCCAGCAGGAAATCGCCTTTACCGACAAGCTGTATGCCGCCAACGCGCGTCTGATCGCGCCGAAAGGGTCCAAGCTGTTGCCTACCGTGGACGCTCTGAAAGGCAAGAGCGTGGGCGTGCTGCAGGGCACCACCCAGGAAGCCTACGCCAACGCCATGTGGCAGCCGAAGGGCATCACCGTCGTGCCTTACCAGAACCAGGATCTGGTTTACGCCGATCTGGCTTCCGGCCGTATTGACGCCGCCTTCCAGGATGAAGTGGCGGGCAGCGACGGCTTCCTGAAACAGCCGCCGGGCAAAGACTATGCGTTCGCCGGCGAATCGGTGAAGGATGACAAGTTCTTCGGCGTCGGCACCGGCATGGGGCTGCGCAAGACCGATACCGAGCTGAAAGCGGCGCTGGACAAAGCCTTCGCCGAGATGCGCAAAGACGGCACCTACGACAAATACGCGAAAAAGTACTTCGACTTTGACGTCTACGGCGGGTAATCCGCTTACCGTTCCATGCTGTGACTGCGGGGCCGGCGTGCCGGCCCCGATGGTTCGGATCCTAGACCACAGGGTGAAGTAGATGCTGCAAGGCTATTCCCAACTGATTTTCGAGGGGGCTCTGGTGACGTTGGAGCTGGCCCTCAGTTCCGTGTTGCTGGCGGTGGTGATCGGCCTGATCGGCGCCGGTGGCAAACTGTCTCATAACCCCTTTATCTCCGGTCTGTTCGGCGCCTATACCACGCTGATCCGCGGCGTGCCCGATCTGGTGCTGATGCTGCTGATCTTTTACGGCCTGCAAATCGCGCTGAACAACATCACCACGCTGCTCGGCTTCTCGCAGATCGATATCGATCCTCTCGGCGCCGGTATCATTACCCTCGGCTTTATCTACGGTGCTTACTTCACTGAGACCTTCCGCGGCGCCTATCTGGCGGTGCCGAAAGGGCAGATCGAAGCGGCGACGGCCTACGGCTTCAGCGGCGCGCAGATCTTTCGGCGCATTCTGTTCCCGGCGATGATGCGTTTCGCTTTGCCGGGCATCGGCAACAACTGGCAGGTGATCCTGAAGGCGACGGCGCTGGTGTCGATCCTCGGCCTGAACGACGTGGTGAAAGCCACGCAGCTGGCGGGGAAAGGCACCTATCAGCCGTTCTTCTTCGCCATCGTGGCCGGCATGGTGTACCTGATCTTCACTACCGTTTCCAACGGCGTGCTGCTGTGGCTTGAACGGCGTTACTCACTGGGCGTCAAGAGGGCCGAGCTATGATCGAGATTTTGCAACAGTATTGGCAGTCGCTGCTGTGGAGCGACGGCTACCGTTTCACTGGCGTGGCAGTCACGCTGTGGCTGCTGATCGCCTCGGTGGTGATGGGCGGGCTGCTGGCGATCCCGATGGCGGTGGCGCGCGTCTCTTCCCTTCGCTGGGTGCGTTTCCCGGTGTGGCTTTACACCTATGTGTTTCGCGGTACGCCGCTGTACGTGCAGCTACTGGTGTTCTACTCCGGCATGTACAGCCTCGAGATCGTGCGCGGCACCGAGTTTCTTAATGCGTTTTTCCGCAGCGGGCTTAACTGCACCATCCTGGCGCTGACGCTCAACACCTGCGCCTATACCACCGAGATCTTCGCCGGGGCGATCCGCGCGGTGCCGCACGGTGAAATCGAGGCCGCCAACGCCTACGGTTTCTCGCGCTTCAAGATGTATCGCTGCATCATTTTGCCTTCGGCACTGCGCACCGCGTTGCCGGCTTACAGCAACGAAGTGATCCTGATGCTGCACTCCACCGCGCTGGCGTTTACCGCCACCGTGCCGGATCTGCTGAAGATCGCGCGCGACATCAACGCCGCGACTTACCAGCCGTTCTACGCTTTCGGCATCGCGGCGGTGCTGTACCTGATCATCTCCTACGTGTTAATCAGCCTGTTCCGCAAAGCTGAAAAACGCTGGATGGCACACGTTAGTCACTGATAAATGACGGGAAGAAAAACCATGTCTGAGAATAAATTAGCCGTCACGGAACTGCACAAACGCTATGGCGACCACGAAGTGCTGAAAGGCGTCTCGCTGGCGGCCAACGCCGGGGATGTGATCAGCATCATCGGCTCCTCTGGCTCCGGCAAAAGCACCTTTCTGCGCTGCATCAACTTCCTCGAGAAGCCGAGCGAAGGCTCGATCAGCCTGAACAACGAAGATATTCGCATGGTGCGCGACAAGGACGGCCAGCTGAAAGTGTTCGACAAGAAGCAGCTGCAGCTGCTGCGCACCCGCCTGACCATGGTGTTCCAGCACTTTAACCTGTGGAGCCATATGACGGTGCTGGAGAACGTGATGGAGGCGCCGGTGCAGGTGCTGGGGCTGAGCAAGGCCGACGCGCATGAGCGCGCGGTGCGTTACCTGGATAAAGTGGGCATCGACGAGCGGGCGCGCGGCAAGTACCCGGTGCACCTGTCGGGTGGCCAGCAGCAGCGCGTCTCCATTGCTCGCGCATTGGCGATGGAGCCGGAGGTGCTGCTGTTTGACGAACCGACGTCGGCGCTGGATCCCGAGCTGGTGGGCGAGGTGCTGCGCATCATGCAGAAGCTGGCGGAGGAGGGAAAAACCATGGTGGTGGTGACGCACGAAATGGAATTTGCGCGCCACGTTTCCAACCACGTGATCTTCCTGCACAAAGGGTTGATCGAAGAGCAGGGGCCGCCGGCCGAGCTGTTCGGCAACCCCAAAAGCCCGCGCCTGCAGCAGTTCCTGTCCGGCGCGTTGAAGTAACCTCAGATCAGCGGGCTTCGGCCCGCTGATTAATCACGTCATCCAATGCCTGTTCCAATTCCAGATAGCGGAAGTGGAAGCCGGCCTCTTCCAGGCGCTTCGGCACCGCCCGCTGGCCGCCGAGCACCAGCACCGCCGCTTCCCCCATCAACAGCCGCATGGCGAACGCCGGCACCCGCAGAAACGCCGGGCGATCGAGCACGTTGGCCAATTGGGCGGCGAACTGCTCGTTGTGCACCGGGTAGGGCGCGACCATGTTAAACGGGCCGCTCAGCGTGGCGTGATCCAGTAGATAAATAATGCCGTTGACCATGTCGTCGAGATGGATCCACGGCAGATATTGGCGACCGTCGCCGATCGGGCCGCCCAGCCCGAAGCGGAACGGCGGCAGCATTTTGGCCAGCGCGCCGCCCTGTGGCGCCAGCACCACGCCGGTGCGCAGCAGGCAGACGCGGGTGGCATCGCTTTGCGCCTGCAGCGCCAGCGTTTCCCAGCGTTGACACAGCTGGTGGGTGAATTCGTCGTGCGGTGGCTCCTCTTCGGTCACCACCGCCTGCCCCTGATCGCCGTAGTAGCCGACGGCGGAACCGGAAATCAACACACCGGGCGGCGTGCTGCCGGCCTTGATCAGCTGCGCCAATCGTTCGGTCAGATCCCAACGGCTGCGGCACAGGCGCTCTTTCTGCTGTGCGCTCCAGCGCTTGTCGGCGATAGGTTCGCCGGCCAGGTTGATCACCGCGTCGAATTCATCCAGCGACTGCCGGTCGTCCAGCGTTTGCCAATAGTTCGGCCGATCGCCCAGCCGGGCTCGGGCTCGCCGCTCGTCTCGGGTCAACACCGTAATGTGGTGAGAAAGCGCCAGCAGCCTGGCCGTCAGACTGCTGCCTATCAATCCCGTTGCGCCGGTGATCAGGATCCGCATTGTCGACCTCCCTGAGTTAGTCCCGGCGGTAGCTCATGGTCATGGAAACCGAATCGGCGTAGCGCAGGGCCAGAAGTTTATCTATCTCCACTTCAGCATAGGTTACCCAGGCGTGTTCTTTTACGATGTCGAGCACATCCTGCGTTAATTTTTCCAGCAACGCGAAACGGTTATCTTCCACATGGCGGATGATCGCTTTGGTGATGGTGCGGTAGTTGAGTGCATCGGCGATGTCTTCGCTGTTGCGCGCTTTGTCCGCCGGGTAGTGGATCACCACGTTGATCAGGACGTCCTGTCGGTTGTTGATTTCCTCTTCCTTGATACCGATGAACGTGCGCAGCCGCAGATTTTTAATGCGAATAACGGCGTCGGGTTGACTGAAAGACATCAGAGATTCTCCATAGGTCTGATTATTAGCGTTCAGAATACACGGAAAGTAAGGAAAAGATAACGAGGGGACGATGTGACTCCCCGGCCGACGGGGAGTCGGGGAAGGCGCTTAGCCTTGTTCGGCCAGTTTGTAGGCGCGCTCGGTCGCCGGGCGGTTGCTGATGCGCTCGAACCAGTTGCGCACCGCTGGGTAATCTGCCAGATCGATGCGTTGACGCGGATGCGATACGACCCACGGATAGGTGGCGATATCGGCGATGCTGTAGTTGTCGCCGCCCAGGTACGGGTGTTTTTGCAGTTCAGCTTCCAGCACGCCGTACAGCCGCTTGGTCTCCAGATGGTAACGCTCGATGGCGTAAGGCACCGGCTGCGGCGCGTAGTGATTAAAGTGGTGATTCTGCCCGAGCATCGGCCCGAACCCCGCCACCTGCCAGAACAACCACTGTAGGGTCGCGGCGCGTTCGCGCAGGCCGGTGCTCAGCAGCTTGCCGGTCTTCTCCGCCAGATACAGCAGGATTTCCCCGGATTCGAACAGACTGATTGGCGCGCCGCCGTCCACCGGTTGCTGATCGACGATCGCCGGGATTTTGTTGTTGGGAGAAATGCTCAGAAAGTCCGGTTTGAACTGGTCGCCGGCGCTGATGTTTACGCGATGGATACGGTAGGGTAAGCCGACCTCTTCCAAAAACAAGGTGATCTTGTGACCATTGGGAGTAGGCGCGTAATACAGGTCAATCATGTTGCCTCCTGCGGTAAGGTGATCTGTAATTCATTACACGTTGCTGCGGTCTTCGCCGCGCACAAAGGTATATCAGAGATCCAACAATAGCAGCTAAGGATAGCAGGCTATGTGGGATTCGTCCGATGCTATCTGCGCAGTTGGATCACAATTCTCCACCGGGGCGGGCGGTGGTTTGCCGTACGGCGCCGGCGCGGTAAAATGGCGCTTATTTCCCTCTATAGGACAAGGTTATGAAGCTGATGTTCGCCTCGGATATCCACGGATCGCTGCCGGCCACCGAACGCGTGCTGGAATTATTCGCACAACACGGCGCCGACTGGCTGATTCTTCTGGGTGATTTGCTGAATCACGGCCCGCGCAACGCGCTGCCGGCCGGCTATCAGCCCGCTCAGGTTGCCGAACGATTGAATCGCTATAGCGACAAGATCATCGCCGTTCGCGGCAATTGTGACAGCGAGGTCGATCAGATGCTGCTGACGTTTCCTATCGAGGCGCCGTGGCAACAGGTTCTACTGCAAAAAAGACGATTGTTTTTGACCCACGGTCACCTTTATCATCCTTCGGCACTGCCGCCGTTATCCCGCGGTGACGTCCTGGCCTACGGCCATACGCATCTGCCGCAGGCGGAGCGGCAGGGTGAGATCTATTGCTTCAATCCGGGCTCGGTCAGCATCCCGAAAGGGGGCTTCCCGGCTAGCTACGGCATGTTGGATCGGGGCACTTTGCGGGTGCTGACGCTCGACGACGGCAAGGTCGTCGCGGAGGTGGCGTTAACACGCTAAACGCACTAATTTATACACACACAATAAAAATCTTTGAAAAACACTCATTGATTAACCAGCGCGCGGGATGCATCGCGCCAAAATAGAAGGTTTTAGAGGATGGCGGAACAGGGTCAGGCTGCAGATACCGAATGGGTTGATATCGTCGACGAGCAAAACGAGGTGATTGCGCAATCCAGTCGTCAACAGATGCGGGCGGAGCGGCTGCGTCATCGTGCGACCTATATTGTGGTGCATGATGGGATGGGAAAAATTCTGGTGCAGCGTCGCACCGAGATTAAAGACTTCTACCCGGGCTGGTTGGACGCGACGGCGGGTGGCGTAGTGCAAAGCGGTGAAAACGTGCTGGATTCGGCGCGCCGCGAGGCGGAAGAAGAGCTGGGCATCGCCGGCGTGCCTTTCGCCGAACATGGTCTGTTCTACTTCGAAGAAGAGCAGTGCCGGGTGTGGGGCGCTCTGTTCAGCTGCGTGTCACACGGCCCGTTTGCACTGCAGGAAGAAGAAGTGGCCGAGGTGTGCTGGCTGACGCCGGAAGAGATCACCGCTCGCTGCGACGAGTTTACCCCGGATTCGCTGAAGGCGCTGTCGCTGTGGCTGACGCGCAACAACGAACAGGATTACGGTAAGCCGCTCGACAACCACTGAGGCGCCAACGCGTGAGAAAGCCGGTCATCGACCGGCTTTTTTTACGGTTCGGATTCAGCAGCTGTCGCGGCGGCACAGCGTGGCGGGCAGGGTGCCTTCCGGCAGCCAGGGCTGTTCGTTCAGCCGTGCCAGCAGCGCCTGGCCGGCCTGAATGCCGATATCGCGATGCGGAATGGTCATGGTGGTCAGCGGCGGCTGGCACACCCGGCCGAACTCGCTGTTGCCGAACCCCACCACCGCCAGATTGTCCGGCACCCTGATGCGCCGCCGCTGGCATTCGTACAGTGCGCCGCCGGCCAGTTCGTCCGAGGCGCACACCAGCGCGTCCAGTTCCGGCCAGGCCAGCAAGAATTCCGGCAGCTGCTGCGCACCGGTGCTGAAGCTGGCGGGCTGCGCGGCGTTGATCACCCGATGCGGCGACATATGGTTGCGCAGCAGCGCCTTGTGCCAGCCCTGCAGGTGCTGCTGGAAAATCCACTGTTCCTGATTGGCGCACAGCAGCCCGATATTCTGATAGCCGCTGGCGATCACCGTTTGCGTCAGCTGATACATGGCCGCCACATAGTCGATGCCGATGCTCATATCGATCGGATCGGCGCGCACGGCGCCGATCTCCACCACCGGAATGTTGGCGGCGATCAACGCGTTGCGGGCGTTTTGCGAATGCTCGACGCTGAGCAGCACCGCCGCCGCGAGGTTGTAAGAGAGCAGCGTCTCCAGCAGCTTTTCTTCGCGCTCTAGGTGGTGCTGCGACTCCGCCAGCATGATGTGATAGCCGGCCGGCTGCAGCACTTTCTGCAGGCCGGCGAACATCTCGGCGCAGCCAGATTCGGACAGGCTGGGCACCACCATGGCGATGGTGTAGGACGAGGCCGACGCCAGCGAACTGGCGGCCAGGTTGGGCAGATACCCCAGTTCGCTCACCGCGGCTTCAATCTTCTCGCGCAGTTTGTCTGAAACCTGCTCCGGCGTGCGCAGCGCGCGCGACACCGTCATGGTGCCGACGCCCGCCAGCTGCGCTACGTCAGCCAACGTCACCCTGCCTGTGCTGCGTCGTTTTTTACCGATCGACATGCCTAATCCCGACTGAAATGCGCGAGCGGCGCATAAAAATGGTGAGGGTGGGAAGCCGACGGCGCGGCTTCGACGATCCCCGTATGCGGCACATTCTACCCCGTTACCCGAAAGAGCGAGAAAAAATTGTGGTTAACGCCATGCCGCCACGCGGTGTTTTGATAGCGCTATCACAGATCCGCATGATAGCGCTTTGGTAGCGCTATCTTTGTGATATCCATCACTGTGTCGCCGAGAGGGGTTGATTAAAGTTTTACCGTCGTCGGTGAATTAATCACCGGCCGAAACCATCAACGTTTGGGAGGGTAATGTGCTGAAAGAGTGGCTGACCGCCGATCATATACAGCTGTGCGAACGGGTGGAGGACTGGCGCCAGGCGGTCACGCTGAGCGCGCAGCCGCTGCTGCAAGGCGGCGTGATTACGCCGAATTACCTGACGGCTATCTTTCATCAGCAGGAGAAGCTCGGCCCTTACTTCGTCCTGGCGCCGGGCATCGCCATGCCGCACGCCAGGCCGGAGGAGGGCGCCAACGCGCTGGGGCTGTCGCTGTTGAAGATCCATCAGGGCGTGAATTTCCATTCCGCGGATAACGATCCGGTTCAGGTGGTGGTGATGCTTTCGGCGCCCGACGGCAACAGCCACATTGAAATGATTTCGCAGTTGGCGGAATTATTTTCCGATAACTCGGCGATGGAGGCGTTATTTCACGCCACAGATAAACGGCAAATTGAGGATATTATCGCCCGCTATTAACGTTTAATCACCAGGAACACGATTAATGCTAACAACGCTGGGAATATGACCGGCGGCGCTACCCTACACGCTAAATTCAACAGGTGGATATTATGAAAATCATGGCGATTTGCGGTTCCGGTCTCGGCAGCAGTTTTATGGTGGAAATGAACATTAAAAAAGTGCTGAAAAAGATGGGGGTGGAGGCCGAAGTCGAACACTCCGATCTGTCGTCCGCTACCCCCGGCGCCGCCGACGTGTTCGTGATGGCGAAAGACATCGCCGACAGCGCCAGCGTACCGGCCGAGCAGCTGGTGGTGATCAGCAACATCATCGACATTAATGAGCTGGAAGCCAAGCTGCGCGCTTACTTCGAAGCCCACTCAATCATCTAAATAAAACGATTGGCGAGGTGGATATGTTTATCCAGGAAACGCTTAAGTTTGTGGTGGATATATTAAAGGTGCCTTCGGTGCTGGTCGGGCTTATTGCGCTGATCGGTTTGCTGGCGCAAAAGAAATCGTTTTCCGACGTGGTGAAAGGCACGGTAAAAACTATTCTCGGCTTTATCGTTTTGGGCGGCGGTGCCACGGTATTGGTCGGATCGCTCAATCCGCTGGGCGGCATGTTCGAACATGCGTTCAATATTCAGGGCATCATTCCGAACAATGAAGCGATCGTCTCCATCGCGCTGGAGAAATACGGCGCCTCCACCGCGTTGATCATGGCGTTCGGCATGGTGGCGAACATCGTGGTGGCACGGTTCACCCGGCTGAAATACATCTTCCTGACCGGCCACCACACCTTCTACATGGCCTGCATGATCGGCATCATCCTGACGGTGGCGGGCTTCGAGGGCGTGCAGTTGGTGTTTACCGGTGCGCTGACCCTGGGGCTGGTGATGGCGTTCTTCCCGGCGATCGCCCAGCGCTATATGCGCCGCATTACCGGCAACGACGATATCGCTTTCGGCCACTTCGGCACCCTGGGCTATGTGTTGTCCGGCTGGATCGGCTCGAAGGTGGGCAAAAACTCGCGCTCGACCGAGGAGATGAACCTGCCGAAAAACCTCAGTTTCTTGCGTGACAGTTCCATTTCGATCTCGATGACCATGATTGTCATCTACCTGATCCTGGCGATCTGCGCCGGGCGGGCCTATGTGGAAAGCGAGCTCAGCGGCGGCCAGAACTACCTGGTGTATTCGATTATCCAGGCCATCACCTTCGCCGCCGGGGTATTCATCATTCTGCAAGGCGTGCGCTTGATTCTGGCGGAGATTGTGCCGGCGTTCACCGGTTTCTCAGAAAAGCTGGTGCCTAACGCGCGGCCGGCGCTGGATTGCCCGGTGGTCTATCCCTATGCCCCCAACGCGGTGCTGATCGGCTTCCTGTTCAGCTTCCTTGGCGGGTTGGCCGGGCTGTTCCTGCTGGGGCAGCTGAAAATGGTGCTGATCCTGCCCGGCGTGGTGCCGCATTTCTTCACCGGCGCTACCGCCGGGGTGTTCGGCAACGCCACCGGCGGGCGGCGCGGCGCGATGCTGGGCGCCTTTGCCAACGGGCTGCTGATCACCTTCCTGCCGGTGCTGCTGTTGCCGGTGCTGGGGGCGCTTGGCTTTGCCAACACCACCTTCTCCGACGCCGACTTCGGCGTGATCGGCATCCTGCTGGGCAACATGGCGCGCTTTATGTCGAAGGAGATGATCATGCTGGCGATCGTCGCCGTGTTCGCGCTGCTGGTGGCGCATAACTTCCTGGGAAAACGCAAAGGCGCGCCGGCCGCTGACCGCGTCGAGAAATAACGAGGCAGACTGATGAACGACACAACGAGCGAAACGGAAATTGAAGAGCTGCAGACCCTGGCGCGCGCGATCCGCCTGGAAACATTGAAGGCGTTGACCGGGCTGGGCTTCGGCCACTACGGCGGCTGCATGTCGGTGGTGGAGACGCTGGCGGTGCTGTACGGCAGCGTGATGCGTATCGATCCGGCGGATCCGGACTGGCCGGAGCGCGATGACTTCGTGCTGTCGAAGGGGCACGCCGGCCCGGCGCTGTACAGCACGCTGGCGATCAAGGGCTACTTCCCGCTGGCGGAGCTGAAGACCCTCAACCAGAACGGCACGCGTCTGCCTAGCCACCCGGACCGATTGCGCACGCGCGGCGTGGACGCCACCACCGGTTCACTGGGGCAGGGCGTGTCGATCGCCGCCGGCATGGCGTTATCCCATCGGCTGGCGGGGCGTCGTAACCGGGTGTTCAGCATCCTCGGCGACGGTGAGCTGAACGAAGGGCAGTGCTGGGAGGCGTTCCAGTTTATCGCCCACCACAACCTGAACAACCTGACGCTGTTCATCGATTACAACAAGCAACAGCTAGACGGTGCGCTGGACGAGGTGATCCAACCGTTCGATCTGGCCGCCAAGTTCCGCGCTTTCGGCTTTGAGGTGCAGACCATCAAGGGCGACGACATCGCGGCGCTGCTGGCGGCGGTGGCGCCGGCGCGCGGCGGTGAACAGCGGCCGCTGGCGATCGTGCTCGACAGCATCAAGGGACAGGGGGTGACCTATCTGGAAAACCTGTCGAACTCACACCACCTGCGCCTGACGCCGGACGTGCAGCTGGAAATCGAAAAAGCCATCGCCGAACTGGAGGCCGCCCATGTTTAACGTAGTGACCCAGTTGGAAAACGACGCCGTCGAAATGCGCAAAGTCTATGCCGGCGCGGTGCGGCGGCAGATAGAAGCGGGCGCGCCGATCATCGCGCTGGAGGCCGATTTGATGAGCTCGATGGCGATGGACGGCGTGCACAAGGATCACCCGCAGCACGTGATTAACTGCGGCATCATGGAGGCCAACGTGATCGGCGTCGCCGCCGGGCTGTCGCTCACCGGCCGGGTGCCGTTCGTGCATACCTTTACCGCTTTCGCCAGCCGCCGCTGTTTCGATCAGCTGTTCATGTCGCTGGATTATCAGCGCAACAACGTCAAAGTGATCGCCTCCGACGCCGGGGTGAGCGCCTGCCACAACGGCGGCACCCACATGTCGTTCGAGGACATGGGCATCGTGCGCGGGCTGGCGCACTCGGTGGTGCTGGAAGTGACCGACGCTACCATGTTCGCCGACATTCTGCGCCAGCTGATGGATCTACGCGGCTTCTACTGGGTGCGCACCATCCGCAAGCAGGCGACGCGCATCTACCAGGAAGGCTCGCGCTTTACCATCGGCAAGGGCAACCTGCTGCGCGACGGCGACGACATTACGCTGATTGCCAATGGCATCATGGTGGCGGAGGCGCTGAAGGCGGCGCAGATGCTGGCGCGGCAGGGCGTCAGCGCGGCAGTGATCGATATGTTCACCCTCAAGCCTATCGACCGTGAACTGATCAAAACCTACGCGGCCAAGACCGGACGTATCGTCACCTGTGAAAATCACAGCATTCATAACGGGCTGGGATCCGCAGTGGCGGAGGTGCTGGCGGAAGAGTGCCCGACGCCGATGCGGCGCGTGGGGGTGAAGGAGCGTTACGGCCAGGTGGGCACCCAGGCGTTTTTACAGCAGGAGTACGGCCTGACCGCCGAGCATATTCTGGAGGCTGCCGGGCAGTTGCTGCAAAAATAGTTCTCGAGTCAATAACAACTGCTGTAACGAATGGGGTCTGGTGGTCTGGACAAAGCACATAGCTTCCTGCCCAGTATCTGAGTCATGACTCACATGTTATCAACTGAGAAGCCCCTTAGGGGGCTTTTTGTTTTTAATGGATAATAGATGGCCAATGCTTAGGTAAAAAGAGATACTAAAAATAGTATAATAAATACAATTGGTTATATTCATGGAGTGAATAATGATAACAGCAAGAGGCTCGTTCAGAAGGCTGACGCTAGGCGAGATCACGCTATCCCGCTTTCTCTATAAAAATGCCATCGACTACAGTCTTGTTAAAGTGCATAACGCGAGCTATTTCCCGTTTGGTTTGCAGAATGAGGAAACGGCCGTTACGCCTAATGGTGAACTTTATTGGCCTGAAAAACACTTCAGGGAAGATTTTTCTACAGAAACAACGCGCTACCTATGGTGGTTCATGCATGAAATGGCCCACGTATGGCAGTATCAGATGGGGATGAACGTCCGGCTGCGGGGAATAATGAGCTGGGCGGTAACTTATAAATACTCGCTGCCTGATTACTACTCCTTAGCTGATTACGGTATGGAGGCACAAGCCAGCCTTCTTGCAGATTATTTCATCCTTTCTCGTTATGGCAAAGAACGGTGGTTTGAGGTGAAACTGATGCAAGGTATTATAGGTCCAGATGTGAAAAGCCGTTATGAGCATGTTTTGAAAGGATTTCTTAATACTCCTGCCGACAGGAAAAACCTGAAATGAGAAGAATCTATACCCTCATCATGATGATGTTGCTCAGTGGCTGTATGCTTGAAAAACAACGTTTTTACACTGCGGATATTACGCTGCGGGGAAATGATCTCTGTTTCTCTTTACCACAAGCCTACCCAACACAGAGTGGCAGGGTCAATCTGGTCAGCATTGCTATTGAACAACGGTTGGATAGTCAAACGCATGAGCTCTGGCGCAGGACCACTCTACCACCGAAGCCCGTTGAGACGATTACGCCCGGCCAATGTATCCCATACTCGTTCAAGGCATTTGAGAGCAATGTGCCATACACCGTGGCAATCAGTACCGTAGATCCTCAGGATGCAGATTCCAAACGTTTCTGGCAGCGCAGTTTCTCGCTGAAAATCAGTGACGGCCAGATTTTGCAGGTTATTGCCAGTGCGGAGTAATAAAGCCAGAGAAGGGATGAATTAAATAACAAGGGCCGGCAATGCCGGCCCTTGTTTCGTTTGGCGATGAATTACGCCTTGGCGGCAGCGTCAGCCTGGGAAGACTGGATCGCCGTCAGCGCAACGGTGTAGACGATATCGTCAACCAGTGCGCCGCGCGACAGGTCGTTCACCGGCTTGCGCATGCCTTGCAGCATCGGCCCGATGGAAACCAGGTCAGCGGAGCGCTGTACCGCTTTGTAGGTGGTGTTGCCGGTGTTCAAATCCGGGAAGATGAACACGGTCGCCTGGCCGGCCACCGGTGAGTTCGGCGCCTTGGACTTGGCAACGTCGGCCATGATGGCGGCGTCGTACTGCAGCGGGCCGTCGATGATCAGATCCGGGCGTTTTTCCTGCGCCAGACGGGTCGCTTCGCGCACTTTCTCGACGTCGCTGCCCGCACCGGAGTTACCGGTGGAGTAGGAGATCATCGCTACGCGCGGCTCGATGCCGAAGGCAGCGGCGGAATCCGCAGACTGGATGGCGATTTCAGACAGCTGCTCGGCGGTCGGATCCGGGTTGATCGCGCAGTCGCCGTAGACCAGTACCTGGTCAGGCAACAGCATGAAGAACACGGAGGACACCAGCGAGCTGCCCGGTGCGGTTTTGATCAGCTGCAACGGCGGACGGATGGTGTTGGCGGTGGTGTGAACCGCGCCGGAGACCAGACCGTCGACTTCGCCTTGTTCCAGCATCAGGGTGCCGAGCACCACGTTGTCTTCCAGCTGCTCGCGCGCGACCACTTCGGTCATGCCCTTGCTCTTGCGCAGCTCAACCAGACGCGGCACGTAGTTTTCACGTACGGCGACCGGATCGACGATTTCGATGCCTTTGCCCAACTCAACGCCCTGTGCTGCCGCTACGCGCTGGATCTCGTCCGGGTTGCCGAGCAGCACGCATTCCGCGATGCCGCGTTCGGCACAGATGGCCGCCGCTTTCACGGTACGCGGCTCGTCGCCTTCCGGCAGCACGATGCGTTTGCCGGCTTTACGCGCCAGCTCGGTCAGTTCGTAACGGAACGCCGGTGGAGACAGGCGGCGTGAACGCTCAGAGGTGGCGGTCAGCGAGTCGATCCACTCGGTGTTGATGTGGCTGGCCACGTAGTTCTGCACTTTCTCGATGCGCTGGTGGTCGTCCGCCGGCACTTCGAGGTTGAAGCTCTGCAGGCTCAGCGAGGTTTGCCAGGTGTTGGTGTCAACCATGAACACCGGCAGGCCGGTTTGGAAGGCGCGTTCGCACAGCTTCTTGATCGGCTCGTCGATGGCGTAGCCGCCGGTCAGCAGGATGGCGCCGATTTCCACGCCGTTCATCGCCGCCAGGCAGGCGGAGACCAGCACGTCAGGACGGTCTGCGGAGGTCACCAGCAGAGAGCCTGGGCGGAAGTGTTCCAGCATGTGCGGGATGCTGCGCGCACAGAAGGTCACGGACTTCACGCGGCGGGTCATGATGTCGCCTTCGTTGACCACGCGGGCCTTCAGGTGGCGAGCCATGTCGATGGCGCGGGTGGCGATCAGATCGAAGCTCCACGGCACGCAGCCCAGAACCGGCAGCGGGCTGTTGGCGAACAGCTGCGCAGGATCGACGTGGGCGATGCTGGCTTTGGTGGAGTCGTCGAAGATTTCGGACAGGTCAGGACGGGTACGGCCCTGATCGTCGACCGGTGCGTTCAGCTTGTTGATGATAACGCCGGTGATGTTTTTGTTCTTGCTGCCGCCGAAGCTGGTGCGCGCCAGTTCGATGCGCTCTTTCAGCTGCGCCGGGGAGTCGTTGCCCAGCGCCAGCACGAAGACGATCTCGGCGTTCAGGGTTTTGGCGATCTCGTAGTTCAGCGCGTTGGCGAACTGGTGTTTGCGAGTCGGCACCAGGCCTTCGATCAGCACCACTTCCGCGTCTTTGGTGTTCTCGTGGTAACGCGCCACGATCTCTTCCATCAGCACGTCTTGCTGGTTGGAGCTCAGCAGGCCCTCAACGTAGTCCATGCGCAGCGGTTCGGCCGCCGTAATGGTGGAGTTGCTGCTGCGGATGATGGTGGTGGTCTGGTCGAGCGCGTTGTCGCCGGTGCGCGGTTGAGCGATAGGCTTGAACACGCTCAGACGAACGCCTTTTTGCTCCATGGAGCGGATGACACCCAGGCTGACGCTGGTCAGGCCGACGCTGGTGCCGGTGGGGATCAACATAATAGTACGTGACACAGAATAGTCCTCTTCACGATTAACATGAGGCTAAAACAACACCGTCAGCCTGGGCTGACGGTGTTTTGAGAGCATTACGCGGTCAGGCGGGATGCGTCCTGCGCGATGACCAACTCTTCGTTGGTCGGGATCACCAGCGCCAGGCGGCTGCCGTCTTTGGTGATGGCGCCGGATTTGCCGAAGCGAGCGGCCATGTTGCGGTCGTGGTCGATTTCGAAGCCCAGCAGGCCCAGTTTGTTCAGGGTCAGCTCACGCACCATGCCGGCGTTCTCGCCGATGCCGCCGGTGAAGATCACCGCGTCCAGACGGCCTTCCATCAGCGCGCTGTAGGCGCCGACGTATTTGGCCAGACGGTGGCAGAACACGTCCATGGCGCGTTTGGCGTCGGCTTTGCTGTCGTAGTTGTCTTCAACGTAACGGCAGTCGCTGGTGACTTCGGTCAGGCCCAGCAGGCCGGATTCTTTGGTCAGCATCTTGTTGATCTGGTCAACGCTCATGCCCAGAGAATCGTGCAGGTGGAAGATGATAGCCGGATCGATGTCACCGCTGCGGGTGCCCATCACCAGGCCTTCCAGCGGGGTCAGACCCATGGAGGTGTCAACGCACTGGCCGTTGCGCACTGCGGTGACGGAGCCGCCGTTGCCCAGGTGGCAAGTGATCACGTTCACTTCTTCTACCGGCTTGTTCAGCATCTTCGCGGCTTCTTGAGTCACGTAGAAGTGGCTGGTGCCGTGCGCGCCGTAGCGGCGAACGCCGTGGTCGCGGTACAGGCTGTACGGCAGGGCGTACAGGTAAGATTCTTCCGGCATAGTCTGGTGGAACGCGGTGTCGAACACGGCAACGTTCTTGTCGGCCAGGTTAGGGAAGGATTTCAGCGCTTCCGCGATGCCGATCAGGTGAGCTGGGTTGTGCAGTGGTGCAAACGGCACGGAATCTTTGATACCCTGCAGAACTTCGTCGTTGATCACGGCAGAAGCGGTGAACTTCTCGCCGCCGTGCACGATGCGGTGGCCGATAGCGGTCAGCTGCGCGGAAAGCTCTGGTTTTTGTGCCAGAATAGTATTAACAATGAAGTTCAGCGCTTCGCTGTGTGCAGCGCCGGCCCCCAGGGCAGCTTCGTGTTTGGCGCCGTCCATTTTCCACTTGATGCGAGCTTCAGGCAGGTGGAAACACTCGGCCAAACCGGAGAGGAATTCGTCGCCGTTAACGGCATCGATGATGGCGAATTTCAGAGAAGAACTGCCGCAGTTAAGAACCAGTACTAGCTTACTCGACATGGAAGTACCTACTTAAATAGTCGTGTTGTTAAAAGAAAATCGAACACACGTGGTGAATTAATCGTCAATCAGACAACAAGCGTAGCGCATAGTGCCGATGACATTTATGATTAACATCATGTGAAGTGCACAAATCACAGGATGATGGAAAAACCGATGATTTCTCTGCGGTTTAAATAATCTTGATTTTTATAGGGCTAAAAGTTGACAAAATTTACGTCATCTTCTACCGGCCACAAGGCCGGCTTAGGATACCGATAGCCCGGTGCAAACACAAAATAAATTTAAAGCTTCAAATTTTTTAGTATGGTCTCTGGCAGCACGCTTTTAGTTTCTTTACGTGACGTTGAGGTACGCAATGACGAGCAAACCGTCCGGTTCCGTAAGCTGGTTTCAGGTCTTCCAGCGCGGGCAGCATTATATGAAAACCTGGCCGTCGGACAAACGTCTGGCACCGGTCTTTCCGGAGAATCGCGTTGCGCGTGCCACCCGTTTCGCTATCCGTTTCATGCCGCCGTTGGCGATTTTCACGCTGACCTGGCAGATCGCGCTGGGCGGCCAGCTGGGCCCGGCGATCGCCACCGCGCTGTTCGCCTGCAGCCTGCCGATGCAGGGCTTGTGGTGGCTGGGGCGTCGTTCGGTCACGCCGCTGCCGCCGACGCTGCTGCAATGGTTCCATGAGGTGCGCAACAAGCTGACGGAAGCCGGGCAGGCGGTGGCGCCGCTCGAAGGCACGCCGACCTATCAGTCGTTGGCTGATTTGCTCAAGCGCGCCTTCAAGCAGCTGGACAAAACCTTCCTCGACGATCTGTAAATGAAAAAAGGCCGCGCTGATGCGGCCTTTCTCGTCAAAGCGGCAATAACCCCGGTTTAAATCAAAGAACGGTCGAGTTGTGATTTCCTGCGTTCTTGCGCTGTGCGATGCTCCCGCCATCACACAGAAATGAGGAAATCCTGATGGAAATGACCAACGCCCAGCGGCTGATCCTGTCGAACCAGTACAAGATGATGACCCTGCTCGATCCGGACAACGGCGACCGTTATCGCCGGTTGCAAACCATCGTCGAACGCGGCTTCGGTTTGCAAATGCGCGAACTGGATCGCGACTTCGGCGAACTGAGCGAAGAGGTGTGCCGCACCATCATCAACGTGATGGAGATGCACCATGCGCTGCAGGTTTCCTGGGGCAACCTGAAAGAGAAGCAGGATCTGGACGAGCGCCGCCTGGCGTTTCTCGGCTTCGACGCTGCTACCGAGGCGCGCTACCTGAGCTACGTGCGTTTCCTGGTCAGCACCGAGGGGCGTTATACTCACTTCGATTCCGGTAGCCACGGTTTTAACGCCCAGACCAAAATGTGGGAAAAGTACCAGCGTATGCTGGCGATCTGGCTGGCCTGTCCGCGCCAGTATCACTTGAGCGCCGTTGAGATAGCGCAAATCATCAATGCTTGATTAAGAAGAGGTTTTCTGTGGAGTGTAAGGGTTTTCTGTTCGATCTTGATGGCACCCTGGTGGATTCTCTGCCGGCGGTAGAGCGTGCCTGGACGCACTGGGCCGAGCGCCGCGGCGTCGATCCGCAAGCGGTGCTGGACTTCATTCACGGTAAACAGGCCATTACTTCTCTGCGCCACTTTATGCCGGACGAAAGCGAAGCGGAAATTCAGCGCGAGTTCCAACTGCTGGAGCAGGTGGAAGCGCAGGATACCGACGGCGTTCGCGCGCTGCCGGGCGCCATCGCGCTGCTGGAGCGCCTGAACGCGCTCGGCATCCCTTGGGCGATCGTCACCTCCGGTTCGGTGCCAGTGGCCGGCGCTCGCCGCCAGGCCGGCGGTTTGCCGCAGCCGGCGGTGTTCATCACCGCCGAGCAGGTTAAACACGGTAAGCCACAGCCCGATGCCTACCTGCTGGGCGCCGAGCGCCTGGGGCTGGCGCCGCACGAGTGCGTGGTGGTTGAAGACGCGCCGGCCGGCATTCTTTCGGGTCTGGCTGCGGGCTGTCAGGTGATTGCGGTCAACGCCCCGGCCGATGCGCCGAAGCTGGAGCAGGTCGACCTGCGGCTGGATTCGCTGGCGCAGATCGCCGTCGATAAAACGGCGCAGGGCGCGATCGTTCGCCGGCTGGCCTGAGTGGCATTATCTTCACCCTAATTGATTAGACCCCGCTTCGGCGGGGTTTTTTTATGCTATTTTTTAGACCTTTGGACATTTGCCGGATGAGGCCGTTTTGAACAGCGAATTACTGTGGGTGCTGAGTTTACTGCTGATTGCCATCGTGCTGTTTACCACCAACAAGCTGCGGATGGACGTGGTGGCGCTGTTGGTGATTATCGCCTTCGTGCTGAGCGGCACGCTCAGCCTGCAGGAAGCGACGGTCGGTTTCAGCGATCCCAACGTGATTTTGATCGCCGCACTGTTCGTGATCGGCGAAGGGCTGGTGCGCACCGGCGTGGCCTATCAGGTGGGCGACTGGCTGGTGAAAGTGGCCGGCAGCAGCGAAACCAAAATGTTGATGCTGCTGATGGTGACGGTCGCCGGGCTGGGCGCGTTCATGAGCTCGACCGGCGTGGTGGCGATTTTTATCCCGGTGGTGCTCAGCGTGACGGCCAGAATGAAGATCGCGCCGGGGCGGCTGATGATGCCGCTCAGCTTCGCCGGGCTGATCAGCGGCATGATGACGCTGGTGGCCACGCCGCCCAACATGGTGGTCAACAGCGAACTGGTGCGGGAAGGCATCCATGGTTTCGGTTTCTTCAGCGTGACGCCCATTGGCCTGGTGGTGCTGGCGCTGGGCGTCGGCTACATGCTGATCGCCCGGCGTTGGCTGGGCAGCGGTGACACCGGCAAAGCCGGCGATGACTGGCAGCGTCGCACCTTCCGCGACCTGATCCGTGATTACAAGCTGACCGGCCGCGCGCGGCGGCTGGCTGTCCGCAGCGCTTCGCCGCTGATCGGACGTTCGCTGGATGAACTGCACCTGCGTGCGCGCTATGGTGCCAACGTGGTGGGCATCGAGCGCTGGAAACGCTTCCGGCGGGTGATGGTCAGCGCCTCCGGCAGCACCGAGCTGCGCGAGGGCGACGTCCTCTTGATCGACATGTCGGACAGCCAGGTCGATCTGCGCGAATTCTGCGGCGAGCAGCGGCTGGAGCCGATGGTGCTGCGCGGCGATTACTTCTCTGAACAGTCGCGCAACGTCGGCATGGCCGAAGTGTCGCTGATCCCGGACTCGGCGCTGCTGGGCAAAAGCCTGCGTGAAGCAGCGTTCCGCAGCCGCTACGATCTGAATGTGGTGGGCATCCGCCGCCACGGCGAGACTCTGAGCGGCAAGCTGGTGGACGAGCCGCTGGAGCTGGGCGACATTTTGCTGGTGATCGGCGACTGGAAGGCGATTCGTCAGCTGCAGGCCAAAACCCACGACTTTATCGTGCTCAACCTGCCGGCCGAAGTGGACGAAGTGGCGCCGGCCATCACCCAGGCGCCGCACGCGCTGTTTTGCCTGGCGTTGATGGTGGCGATGATGCTGACCGACGAAATCCCTAACCCGATCGCGGCGTTGATCGCCTGCCTGCTGATGGGCAAGTTCCGCTGTATCGACATGGAGAGCGCCTATAAATCGATCCATTGGCCGAGCATCATTTTGATCGTCGGCATGATGCCGTTCGCGCAGGCGCTGCAAAAGACCGGCGGCGTGGATCTGATCGTTCGCGGGCTGATGGACGTCGCCGGCGGCGCGGGGCCGCGCGTGATGCTGCTGTGCCTGTTCGTCTTGTGCGCCACCATTGGCCTGTTTATTTCCAATACCGCGACGGCGGTGCTGATGGCGCCGATCGCCATTGCCGCCGCGCGCGAAATGGGCGTCTCGCCATACCCGTTCGCGATGATTATCGCCATCGCCGCGTCCGCCGCCTTTATGACGCCGGTCTCTTCACCGGTCAACACGCTGGTGCTGGGGCCGGGCAATTACAAGTTCGGCGATTTCGTGCGTCTCGGCGTGCCGTTCACCCTGTTGGTGATGGCGGTCAGCGTGATTGTGGTGCCGTGGCTCTACGGTTTTTAACGGCGCAGCGAGGCTGCGCCGGTGGGGTTACAGCGAGCTGTCGAGGCTGATTTCGTCCAATGACAGGCTGAAACTGGGAATGAACACGTCCATAAAGTAGTCCATTTCCGGGCTGCGGCGCTGTTCCAGGGTTTTATCCAGCCGCGCCTTGGCCAGGGTAAATTCATTGTTGCCGGCAGAGAGTTCCTCCAGACATTTCAGGTAGGCGCACAGCGCGTCTGCCTGCTTCACTACCTGCTTTTCATCTTCGCTGTAGTAGTGCTCATCGAGAATGGTGCGGAAATCGTTGCGCAGCTCAGCGGGGATCATGTCCAGCAGCTTTTGCTGGGCGATCTTTTCGATCTTCTTGTATTCATGGGCGATCTGCGGATTGTAGTACTTGATCGGCGTCGGCATGTCGCCGGTGATCACTTCGCTGGCGTCGTGATACATCGCTAACAGCGCAACGCGGTCGGCATTGAGGTTGCCGTTGAATTTGCGGTTCTTGATCACCGCCAACGCGTGGGCGACGAAAGCCACCTGCAGACTGTGTTCGGAGACGTTCTCGGTACGCACGTTGCGCATCAGTGGCCAGCGGTTGATCAGTTTCAGGCGGGACAGATGGGCGAAGAAATGGCTCTGGCTCATGGTGCTCTCTTTAACGGCAAGTGAGGGCCCCATTGTGAAGCAGTGACGGCGAATTTTGCAACCGGGCAATAAGAGAAGGGCGCAGCAAGGCGCTGCGCCCCAGGCGATTACTGGTGGTAACCTTCAAGGAAGCGGCCCAGCTTGCCGACCGCCATTTCCAGTTCGTCTACGCGCGGCAGGGTGACGATGCGCACGTGATCCGGGTAAGGCCAGTTGAACGCCGAACCTTGCACCAGCAGCACTTTTTCCTGTAGCAACAGATCCAGCACCAGCTTCTGGTCGTCGTGGATGTTGAAGCGTTTGGCATCGATGCGCGGGAACATGTACAACGCGCCCTGCGGCTTCACGCAAGAGACGCCCGGGATGTCGTTGAGCAATTCCCAGGTGCGGTTGCGTTGTTCGTACAGGCGGCCGCCGGGCTGAATGAATTCGCTGATGCTCTGATAACCGCCCAGCGCGGTCTGAATGGCGTGCTGCATCGGCACGTTGGCGCACAGGCGCATCGAAGCCAGCATCTCCAGCCCTTCGATATAGCCTTTGGCGTGCTTCTTCGGCCCGTTCAGCACCATCCAGCCCTGGCGGAAGCCCGCCACGCGGTAGGTTTTCGACAGGCCGTTGAAGGTCACGGTCAGCAGATCTGGCGCCAGTGCGGCGATCGAGTGGTGTTCGGCGTCGTCGTACAGGATCTTGTCGTAGATCTCGTCGGCGAAGATGATCAGGTTGTGTTGACGGGCGATCTCGACGATCTGTTCCAACAGCGCTTTGCTGTAAACCGCGCCGGTCGGGTTGTTTGGGTTGATGATCACGATACCGCGGGTGCGCGGGGTGATCTTGCTGATGATATCGTCCAGATCCGGGAACCAGCCGGCCTGCTCATCGCACAGGTAGTGCACGGCCTTGCCGCCGGACAGCGATACCGCAGCGGTCCACAGCGGGTAGTCCGGCGCCGGTACCAGCATTTCGTCGCCGCTGTTGAGCAGCGCCTGCATGGATTGGACGATCAGCTCAGAGACGCCATTGCCAATGTAGATATCCTCAACGGTCACGTCACGCATGTTGCGCGCCTGATAGTGCTGCATGATCGCTTTACGCGCCGAGAAGAGGCCCTTGGAGTCGGAGTAGCCTTGCGCCGTGGGCAGATTGCGGATCACGTCGACCAGGATTTCGTCCGGGGCGTCGAAACCGAACGGGGCAGGGTTGCCGATGTTCAGTTTCAGGACTTTGTTGCCTTCTTCTTCAAGACGTTTAGCTTCTTTAAGCACCGGGCCGCGAATGTCATAGCAGACGTTGTCCAGTTTGCTGGATTTCTCAATGGGGGACATAAAAAGTTGAGCCTTTTGCTGGGATAGGGGCGCTCCTACCGTGGGACGCCGCAACCCGCCCAATGTACTCCTGGCGTAGTTGCTTTTGAAGGGTTTTGCACGCCTTTGGTGCAAATGCATGTCGTAACGGGGGATTTTAGTTATGATAAGCAAAGGTAAAGTTATTTTGTGGTTCATAATTTCATGAACTATAATTTTACTAGGGTTTTGTTCTGTTAAATCAAGCGTCGATAAACGAGACGTGCCGGCGATCGCGGCCGGCAGCAGTGAACTGATAAGCCGAAAGGGAGAATAGGCTTCAATAAACTGTAAAGGAACGATAATACCGGAGTAGTCTGATAGCGGGGTGTCGGTTCGCGCACCACACTAAGGAAAATGACATATTTACATTAGCTTTACTTTATATTTTACCTTAAGCATTGTTTATGTGGTTATAAGATTATTATTTAAAGCAAAAATCTTAATGATTGAATTTATTAAATTCATTGAGTAGTAACATGAAGTCGGTACCGTTAATTATTTATCTTTTTTGCTCTGGAATGCAGTCTGAAGGCCGGTTGATAAGGGTTCTCAGTAGCACGAATGGAGTGGAAATTAGGCAGTATGAATGAGTAAAATCTCAGGTTCGGTGGGGGTTTTCCCTTTTCACCGGTATTCAGTCCCCCGCGTTCTATAAGCACCATCGATAGATCGCATTTTAAAAAGCGATAGAGGTAACGAATCATAAGTAATTTTTTTGCCCTCCACTTATGAGTGGGGTACTGTCATAACAGGCGCCGTCCTTTTCAACGGCGTCTGAGAAACACACCAGGGTAGTAGTTCGTAAATTAGAATTTAAAAAAGTGAAGAATACACTATGACAACTGCAAATCGTCCGATACTTAATCTCGACCTCGATCTGCTAAGAACCTTTGTTGCGGTTGCTGATTTGAATACCTTCGCCGCGGCGGCTGTTGCCGTTTGCCGTACTCAATCAGCCGTCAGTCAACAAATGCAGCGATTAGAGCAACTGGTCGGCAAAGAACTGTTTGCCCGCCATGGGCGCAACAAACTCCTGACTGAGCATGGTATTCAGCTTCTCGGTTATGCCAGGAAGATCCTGCGCTTTAACGACGAAGCCTGTACCTCGCTGATGTACAACAATATAAAAGGTGTTCTGACCATCGGTGCTTCCGACGACACCGCCGATACCATTCTGCCTTTCCTGTTGAACCGCGTGACCGCCATCTATCCGAAGCTGGCCATTGACGTGCGCGTAAAGCGCAGTACGACGATGGTCGATCTGCTGGAAGAGGGCGAGATCGATCTGGCGGTGACCACGGCGGATCCGGCCGGGCACCCGCACATCGTGCTGCGCACGTCGCCGACGCTGTGGTATTGCGCCGCCGATTATCACTATCAGGCCGGCGAACCGATCCCGCTGGTGGTAATGGATGAGCCAAGCCCGTTCCGCGCGCTGGCGATTAAACAGTTGGACGAAGCCGGTATTCCGTGGCGTATCGCCTACGTCGCCTCCACGCTGTCCGCGGTGCGGGCGGCCTGTAAAGCCGGCCTGGGCGTGACCGCACGGCCGATCGAGATGATGAGCCCCGATCTGCGGGTGCTGGGCGCGGTGGAAGGTTTGCCGCCGCTGCCGGATACCCAGTATGCGCTGTGCAAAAACGCGCAGTGCAGCAACGAGCTGGCGATGGCCATCTTCAGCGCGATGCAGGGCGGCAATGACGGCTATGGCTTCAACGGTGCGGAAGGCGGTCTCCAGAGCGATCAGGATGACGCCAGCCTGGTGGACGAAGAAGAATAACGTCGCGGCGCGATATCTGATGAAAAACCTCTGCTTCGGCGGAGGTTTTTTTTGCCCTTTTTTTACCTAAAAATTTATTTATATGTATTTGGCTTGTATTTTCAATTGAGTTGGCTGTTTTGTTAACTTTTAAGCGTTAATGAAAAGAGAGTTTGGCCGGGTTTAATACGCTAAGTTCGTTTTTTGAGCAATAAGATTGAATGGGTTAAAGGCATGGTAATAGCAGGGGTATTTTGTTAGCTTATAGCGGCCGTTTTTGCGGCTCAATTTGAGGAAAATTGTTAAAGGGCCACACTTTTTTTGAGGATTTATGCTGAAAACGTGTCCTGGATCAAAAAAATACCCCTAGGTAGTGAGTGGAAGAACAGGGAATTCCTGAGACAATGGTATAGTAAAACTGAAATGTGCATGTTGGTTTATATCTATCTGTTTCTACACAAAAATTAACTGACACGATTTAGCCTGTCCCTGGCGCATCAAATGTTAATTAAATGATACGTATGTAAACTAGTGTGTAGATACTTTTGTCAAAGTTGACAAAAGGTTATAGAAAGGAGTAAAAAGCCCACAGAAAAACGCTGCCTAACTCGCTGTAAAAGCAGTTTGTTTGTGTGGTTATTTATCCTTCCCTTAAATCGATGTGGCGCACTAACTGCCGGTGACAAGAGCAGTGCGATCGACGCCACTTTTGATGAGTAAGCATAGAGTATGTCAACAACCACTGAAGTTATCGCTCATCACTGGGCGCTCGCCGTATTTCTCGTTGTGGCTATCGGGCTCTGCGGCTTAATGCTGCTGGGCGCGTTCTTCTTGGGCGGGAGAGCCCGGGCGCGCGCCAAACACACCCCGTTTGAATCAGGCATCGACTCGGTCGGCACGGCGCGCATGCGCTTGTCCGCCAAGTTCTACCTGGTGGCCATGTTCTTCGTTATTTTCGACGTTGAAGCCTTATACCTGTATGCCTGGTCGGTCTCGGTTCGCGAGAGCGGTTGGGTAGGCTTTATCGAAGCCGCCATTTTCATTTTGGTGCTATTGGCCGGTCTGGTTTATCTGGTGCGCATCGGCGCGTTGGATTGGACTCCGGCGCGTTCCCAACGCCGCAGCAAACCGAGCACGATCACTAACACCAACAGTCATCCGCAGTAACAGCGAGGCATTAAGATGGACTATACGCTCACCCGCATAGACCCGAACGGTGAGAACGACCGTTATCCCCTGCAAAAACAGGAGATCGTCGCCGATCCCCTGGAACAACAGGTCCACCGCACGGTTTACATGGGTAAACTCGAACATGCGCTGCATGACATGGTGAACTGGGGGCGTAAAAACTCTATTTGGCCGTATAACTTCGGCCTTTCGTGCTGTTACGTGGAGATGGTGACGTCGTTTACCGCCGTTCACGACGTGGCGCGTTTCGGTGCGGAAGTGTTGCGCGCCTCCCCGCGTCAGGCTGACCTGATGGTGGTGGCCGGTACCTGTTTCACCAAGATGGCCCCGGTCATCCAGCGCCTGTACGAGCAGATGCTGGAACCGAAGTGGGTGATCTCGATGGGCGCCTGCGCCAACTCCGGTGGTATGTACGACATCTATTCCGTGGTGCAGGGCGTGGACAAGTTCCTGCCGGTCGACGTGTACATTCCCGGCTGCCCACCGCGTCCGGAAGCCTACATGCAAGCGCTGATGTTGCTGCAGGAATCTATCGGCAAAGAACGTCGCCCGCTGTCGTGGGTTGTCGGCGATCAGGGCGTTTACCGCGCCAATATGCAGTCTGAAAGAGAGCGTAAACACGGCGAGCGCATCGCGGTGACCAACCTCCGGACGCCTGACGAGATTTAAGACGTTCATTTAACGTCCATCTTAGTGCGCTATTGGTTAACACAGCGAAAAGTGAAACTTGCGGCGAATAACCCTTTAGTGTGGTGAAAAAAAATTATGACAGATTTGACGACGCACGACGCCTTGCCTGCCTGGCAGACCCGAGATCACCTTGACGACCCGGTGATCGGCGAACTGCGCAACCGTTTTGGGCCGGAAGCCTTTACTGTTCAGGCCACCCGTACCGGCATGCCCGTGGTATGGGTTAAACCTGACCAGTTACTGGAAGTAATGACGTTCCTGAGAAAACAGCCGAAGCCGTATGTCATGCTGTTCGATCTGCATGGCGTGGACGAACGTCTTCGCACCCACCGCGACGGCCTGCCCGCTGCGGATTTCTCCGTTTTCTACCATCTGATTTCCATCGAGCGCAACCGCGACATCATGCTGAAGGTGGCGCTGTCTGAAAAAGACCTGCACGTGCCCACGGCGACCAAGGTATTCCCGAACGCCAACTGGTATGAGCGCGAAACCTGGGAAATGTTCGGCATCACCTTCGACGGCCACCCGCACCTGTCGCGCATCATGATGCCGCAGACCTGGGAAGGGCACCCGCTGCGCAAGGACTACCCGGCGCGCGCCACCGAATTCGATCCTTTCGTGCTGACCAAGCAGAAAGAAGATCTGGAGATGGAAGCGCTGACCTTCAAGCCGGAAGACTGGGGCATGAAGCGCGGCACCGAGAACGAAGACTTCATGTTCCTCAACCTCGGCCCGAACCACCCGTCTGCGCACGGTGCGTTCCGCATCATTCTGCAGCTGGACGGCGAAGAGATCGTCGACTGCGTGCCGGACATCGGTTATCACCACCGCGGCGCCGAGAAGATGGGCGAGCGTCAATCCTGGCACAGCTACATTCCGTACACCGACCGCATCGAGTATCTCGGCGGCTGCGTGAACGAAATGCCTTACGTGCTGGCGGTCGAGAAGCTGGCCGGTATTAAGGTGCCTGAGCGCGTCGACACTATCCGCGTGATGCTGTCCGAGCTGTTCCGTATCAACAGCCACCTGCTGTATATCTCCACCTTCATTCAGGACGTCGGCGCGATGACCCCGGTGTTCTTCGCCTTTACCGACCGTCAGAAAATCTACGATCTGGTGGAAGCGATTACCGGCTTCCGTATGCACCCGGCCTGGTTCCGCATCGGCGGCGTCGCGCACGATCTGCCGCGCGGTTGGGATCGCCTGCTGCGTGAATTCCTCGACTGGATGCCGAAACGTCTGGATTCTTACGTGAAAGCGGCGCTGAAGAACAGCATCCTGAAAGGCCGTTCCATCGGCGTAGCGTCTTACAACGCCAAGGAAGCGCTGGAGTGGGGTGTGACCGGTGCCGGCCTGCGTGCTACCGGCGTTGAGTTCGACGTGCGTAAATGGCGTCCTTACTCCGGCTATGAGAACTTCGACTTCGAAGTGCCAGTGGGCGACGGCAACAGCGACTGTTACACCCGCGTGATGCTGAAGGTGGAAGAGCTGCGCCAGAGCCTGCGCATCCTCGAACAGTGCCTGAACAACATGCCGGAAGGCCCGTTCAAGGCCGATCACCCGCTGACCACGCCGCCGCCGAAAGAGCGCACGCTGCAGCACATTGAAACGCTGATCACCCACTTCCTGCAGGTTTCCTGGGGCCCGGTGATGCCAGCCAACGAATCATTCCAGATGATTGAAGCCACCAAAGGGATCAACAGCTACTACCTGACCAGCGACGGCAGCACCATGAGCTACCGCACCCGGGTACGTACGCCGAGCTTTGCGCACCTGCAGCAGATCCCATCGGTCATCCGAGGCAGCCTGGTTTCCGACCTGATCGTCTATCTGGGTAGTATCGATTTTGTAATGTCAGATGTGGACCGCTAACTATGCATGATCAAAAAGACAATCACGCAGTCAACGATGCGCTCGAGCCCATCAATGCAGCCGCTCCTCAGAGCGGCGTTGATGCATTTGTACTGAGCGCGGAAGAACGTGATGCGATCGAGCACGAAAAGCACCATTACGAGGATCCGCGCGCCGCTTCCATCGAAGCACTGAAAATTGTGCAGAAGCAGCGCGGCTGGGTTCCGGACGGTGCGATTTACGCCATCGCGGAAGTGCTGGGCATCCCCGCCAGCGACGTAGAAGGCGTGGCCACGTTCTACAGCCAGATTTTCCGTCAGCCAGTAGGACGTCACGTGATCCGTTATTGTGACAGCGTTGTTTGTCACATCACCGGTTACCAGGGCATTCAGGCCGCTATCGAGAAGAAGCTGAACATCAAGCCGGGTCAAACCACTTTTGATGGCCGCTTCACGCTGCTGCCGACCTGCTGTCTGGGCAACTGCGATAAAGGGCCGACCATGATGATTGATGAGGACACTCACAGTCAGTTGAAGCCTGAAGATATCGAGACGCTACTGGAGCAGTATCAATGACCAAGCACATTGTACGCACTCCCGAAACGCATCCGCTGACCTGGCGTCTGCGCGATGACAAGCAGCCGCTGTGGCTGGACGAATACCGCAGCAAAAACGGCTATGCCGGCGCAGAGAAGGCCCTCAAAGGCCTGGCCCCGGACGAGATCGTCGGCCTGGTGAAAGATTCCGGGCTGAAGGGCCGCGGCGGCGCGGGCTTCTCCACCGGTTTGAAGTGGAGCCTGATGCCGAAGGACGAATCCATGAACATCCGTTACCTGCTGTGTAACGCCGATGAGATGGAGCCGGGCACCTATAAAGACCGCCTGCTGATGGAGCAGCTGCCGCACCTGTTGGTGGAAGGCATGCTGATCTCCGCGTTCGCGCTGAAAGCCTATCGCGGGTACATCTTCCTGCGCGGCGAGTACATCGAAGCGGCGGCGCACCTGCGTCGCGCCATCGCGGAAGCCACCGAAGCCGGCTATCTGGGCAAGAACATTCTCGGCACCGGGTTTGATTTCGAGCTGATTGTGCACACCGGCGCCGGCCGTTACATCTGCGGCGAAGAGACCGCGCTGATCAACTCGCTGGAAGGCCGCCGCGCCAACCCGCGCTCCAAGCCGCCATTCCCGGCCAGCGCCGGCGTCTGGGGCAAGCCGACCTGCGTCAACAACGTCGAAACGCTGTGCAACGTGCCGGCCATTTTGGCGAACGGCGTGGAGTGGTACACCGGCATCTCCGGTAGTGAAGACAAAGGCACCAAGCTGATGGGCTTCTCCGGCCGGGTGAAAAATCCGGGCGTCTGGGAGCTGCCGTTCGGTACCACCGCGCGCGAGATCCTGGAAGACTACGCCGGCGGCATGCGCGACGGTCTGCGTTTCAAAGCCTGGCAGCCGGGCGGCGCGGGCACCGACTTCCTGACCGCCGATCACCTCGACCTGCCGATGGAATACGGCGCGATCGGCAAAGCCGGCAGCCGTCTCGGCACCGCGCTGGCGATGGCGGTAGACCACGAGATCGGCATGGTGCCGCTGGTGCGTAACCTGGAAGAGTTCTTCGCCCGCGAGTCCTGCGGCTGGTGTACGCCATGCCGCGACGGCCTGCCGTGGAGCGTGAAGATCCTGCGTGCGTTGGAAAACGGCGAAGGGCAGCCGGGGGATATCGAAACCCTCGAACAGCTGTGCCGCTCCCTCGGCCCGGGCAAAACCTTCTGCGCCCACGCGCCAGGTGCCGTAGAGCCACTGCAAAGCGCGATTAAATATTTCCGTGAAGAGTTCGAGGCGGGTATCGCCGTGCAGCACTTCGGCAACGCCCATGCGATTGGCGGCATTCAGCCGAACAATCTGCTGAAGCAGCGCTGGTAAGCCGAACTCGCCCGAACACGGCCAGAATTTTTGATTAACGCCTGCCGCAAGGCAGGCCACTTGGAAGCATGCTGACTATGGCTACGATTCATGTAGACGGCAAAGAGTATGAGGTAGACGGGGCGGACAACCTGCTGCAGGCTTGTCTTTCCCTCGGCCTTGATATTCCTTACTTTTGCTGGCATCCGGCGCTGGGAAGCGTCGGCGCTTGCCGCCAATGTGCGGTAAAGCAATACCAAAACGCGGAAGATACGCGCGGCCGTTTGGTGATGTCCTGTATGACCCCGGCATCCGATGGCACCTTCATCTCCATCGATGACGGCGAAGCGAAGCAGTTCCGTGAAAGCGTGGTCGAGTGGTTGATGACCAACCACCCGCACGATTGCCCGGTCTGTGAAGAAGGCGGTAACTGTCACCTGCAGGATATGACGGTAATGACCGGCCACAGCTTCCGCCGCTACCGCTTCACCAAGCGTACCCACAACAACCAGGAGCTGGGGCCGTTTATCTCGCACGAGATGAACCGCTGCATCGCCTGCTACCGCTGCGTGCGTTACTACAAAGACTATGCGGACGGCACCGACTTCGGCGTGTACGGCGCGCACGACAACGTCTACTTCGGTCGCCCGGAAAGCGGCACGCTGGAAAGCGAGTTCTCCGGCAACCTGGTGGAAGTGTGCCCGACCGGCGTATTCACCGACAAAACGCACTCCGAACGCTACAACCGTAAATGGGACATGCAGTTCGCGCCGAGCATTTGCCAGCAGTGCAGCATCGGCTGTAACACCAGCCCGGGCGAACGCTATGGCGAGCTGCGCCGTATCGAAAACCGTTACAACGGCAGCGTGAACCACTACTTCCTGTGCGACCGCGGCCGTTTCGGTTACGGCTACGTCAACCAGAAAGATCGTCCGCGTCAACCGCAGCAGCTGCGCGGCGATGACTGGATCACCCTGAACGCCGAGCAGGCGATGCAGGGCGCGGCGGACATCCTGCGTCAGGCGAAGAAAACCATCGGCATCGGCTCCCCGCGCGCCAGCCTGGAAAGCAACTTCGCACTGCGCGAGCTGGTCGGCGCCGAGAACTACTACACCGGTATCGCTCAGGCGGAGCAATCACGCCTGGCGCTGATGCTGAACGTGCTGAAAAACGGCGGCGTCCATACGCCGGCGCTGCGTGAGATCGAAGATTACGACGCGGTGCTGGTGCTGGGCGAAGACCTGACGCAAACCGGTGCGCGTATCGCGCTGTCCGTGCGCCAGGCCGTCAAAGGGAAAGCTCGCGCGATGGCGGCGGCGCAACGTGTTGCCGACTGGCAGATCGCGGCGGTGCAGAACATCGGTCAGCACGCCAAGTACCCGCTGTTCACCACTAACATCGACAACACCCGCCTGGACGACATTGCCGCCTGGAACTACCGCGCGCCGGTGGACGAGCAGGCACGCTTCGGCTTCGCCATCGCGCACGCGCTGGATAGCGCAGCGCCGGCGGTGAACGATCTGGCCGACGGCCTGAACAAGAAAGTCGATATCATCGTGCAGGCGCTGACCGGCGCACGCAAACCGCTGATCGTGACCGGCAGCAACGCCGGCAGCGAAGCCATCATCCAAGCGGCGGCCAACATCGCCAAAGCGTTGAAGGGCCGCGGTTCCGATGTCGGCATCACCTTCGTGGCGGGCGCTGCCAACAGCATGGGCCTGGCGATGATCGGCGGCGGTTCGCTCGATCAAGCGCTGGAACAGCTGGCGAGTGGCGCAGCCGACACCGCCATCGTGATGGAAAACGATCTCTATCGTCATGCGCCGGCGGCGCAGGTGGACGCAGCGTTGGCCAAGGTCAACAACCTGATCGTCGCCGACCACCAGCGCACCGCGATCATGGACAAAGCCAACCTGATCCTCTCCTCGGCCAGCTTCGCCGAGAGCGACGGTACGCTGATCAACCAGGAAGGCCGCGCGCAGCGCTTCTTCCAGGTATACGATCCGGCTTACTATGACGACGCCAAGAAAAATCAGTTCACCGTGATGCTGGAAAGCTGGCGCTGGATGCACTCGCTGCACTCCACCTACACCAGCCGCCACGTGGACTGGACCCAGCTCGATGACGTGATCGCCGCTTGCGTCGCCGCGTTGCCGCAGCTGCAGGGCATCGTCGACGCCGCGCCGGACGCGACGTTCCGCATCCGCGGTCAGAAGCTGGCGCGTTCGCCGCACCGCTCCAGCGGTCGTACCGCCATGCGCGCCAACATCAGCGTGCACGAGCCGCGTCAGCCGCAGGATAAAGACACCATGTTCGCCTTCTCGATGGAAGGGAACAACAGCCCGCTGGCCGATCGTCAGCAGATCCCGTTCGCCTGGGCGCCAGGCTGGAACTCACCGCAGGCATGGAACAAGTTCCAGGCCGAAGTGGGCGGCAAACTGCGCCACGGCGATCCGGGCGTGCGCCTGATCGAAGCGGGGGAGGGCAGCCTCGGTTACTTCGACCGCGTGCCAGCCGCCTTCAATCCGAACGACGGCTGGCGTGTCGCGCCTTACTACCACCTGTTCGGCAGCGATGAAATGTCGCAGCGCTCTCACGTGATCCAGCAGCGCATGCCGGAAGCCTACGTGATGGTCAACCCGGCCGACGCGGCGACGCTTGGCGTCAACGCGGGCAGCCTGGTGGAGTTCAGCTGCGCGGGCCAGACCTTGCGTCTGCCGGTGCGTCTGAGTGAAACCCTGACCCAGGGCCAGGTTGGTTTGCCGCTCGGCTTGCCAGGGATCCCGCCGATCTTGGTGGGTGCTAAGGTAGACAATCTGCGGGAGGCGGCACGATGAGCTGGTTTACCCCTGAGGTGATCGACATTCTGATCGCCATTCTTAAAGCGGTCGTGATCCTGTTGGTGGTCGTGGCGTGCGGGGCATTCATGAGCTTCGGCGAACGCCGCCTGCTCGGCCTGTTCCAGAACCGCTACGGACCGAACCGCGTAGGCTGGGGCGGCTCGCTGCAGCTGGTCGCCGACATGATCAAAATGTTCTTCAAGGAAGACTGGGTACCGAGATTCTCCGACCGGGTGATCTTCACCCTGGCGCCGATGATCGCCTTTACTTCCCTGTTGCTGGCATTTGCCATCGTTCCGGTCAGCCCGACCTGGGCGGTGTCCGATCTCAACATCGGTATTCTGTTCTTCCTGATGATGGCCGGCCTGGCGGTGTACGCCGTGCTGTTCGCCGGATGGTCGAGCAACAACAAATACTCGCTGTTGGGCGCGATGCGCGCCTCCGCGCAAACCCTGAGCTACGAAGTGTTCATCGGCCTGTCGCTGATGGGCGTGGTGATGCAGGCGGATTCGTTCAACATGCAGGCCATCGTTGAATCCCAGGCGCACGTCTGGAACGTCATTCCGCAGTTCTTCGGCTTCGTGACCTTTGCGATCGCCGGCGTGGCGGTGTGTCACCGCCACCCGTTTGACCAGCCGGAAGCCGAGCAGGAACTGGCCGACGGTTACCACATCGAATATTCCGGCATGAAGTTCGGTCTGTTCTTCGTGGGGGAATACATCGGTATCGTCACCGTGTCCGCCCTGATTGTGACGTTGTTCTTCGGCGGCTGGCAGGGTCCGTTCCTGCCGCCATTCATCTGGTTCGCGTTGAAAACGGCCTTCTTCATGATGATGTTCATCCTGATCCGTGCCGCGCTGCCGCGTCCGCGTTATGACCAGGTGATGTCCTTCGGCTGGAAAGTGTGCCTGCCGCTGACGCTGCTGAACCTGCTGGCAACCGCCGCGGTCATTTTGTACAACGCTCAATAAGGGGTGAATAAACCATGACATTGAAAGAGTTAGTGGTTGGTTTCGGCACCCAGGTGCGCAGCATTTGGATGATTGGCATGCATGCCTTCGCCAAGCGCGAAACCCAGATGTATCCGGAAGAACCGGTTTACCTGCCGCCGCGCTACCGCGGCCGCATCGTGCTGACGCGCGATCCGGACGGCGAAGAGCGCTGCGTCGCCTGTAACCTGTGTGCGGTGGCCTGCCCGGTCGGCTGTATCTCGCTGCAAAAAGCGGAACAGAAAGACGGCCGTTGGTATCCGGAGTTCTTCCGCATCAACTTCTCGCGCTGCATTTTCTGTGGCCTGTGCGAAGAGGCTTGCCCGACTACCGCTATCCAGCTGACGCCGGATTTCGAACTGGGTGAGTACAAGCGTCAGGATCTGGTGTACGAAAAAGAAGATCTGTTGATCTCGGGGCCGGGTAAATATCCGGAATATAACTTCTACCGGATGGCCGGTATGGCGATTGACGGCAAAGCCAAAGGCGAAGCCGAAAACGAAGCCAAACCGATCGACGTCAAAGGTCTGTTGCCCTAAGGAGCCAGCAAGCATGGAAATTGCATTTTATCTGGCAGGTTTGATTGCGGTGGCCGCGACGATTCGCGTGATCACCCATACCAACCCTGTGCATGCGCTGCTGTATCTGATCGTCTCGTTACTGGCGATCTCGGCAGTCTTCTTCTCTCTCGGTGCCTACTTTGCCGCCGCGTTGGAAATCATCGTCTATGCGGGCGCCATCATGGTGCTGTTCGTGTTCGTGGTGATGATGCTGAACCTCGGCAACGTGCAGCAGCAAGAACGCGACTGGATGAAGCCGACGGTGTGGATCGGGCCTGGCCTGTTGTCACTGGCGCTGCTGGTGGTATTGATCGTCGCGATCCGCAGCGTATCCGATCAGGGTATCAGCGGCGAGATGGTCGACGCGAAGGCGGTGGGCATCAGCCTGTTCGGGCCTTACGTACTGGCGGTTGAGCTGGCTTCAATGCTGCTGCTGGCGGGTCTGGTTGTCGCCTTCCATATCGGCCGCGAGCACAAGCCTGGCGAGGTGCTGAGCAACGCGCCGGCGAGTGGCGAAATGGCGAGAAGAAAATCGGAGGAGCAAGCATGATCCCTCTTCAACATGGCCTGATCCTGGCGGCTATCCTGTTTGTGCTCGGGCTGACCGGGCTGCTGGTGCGCCGCAACCTGCTGTTTATGCTGATCAGCCTGGAAGTGATGATCAACGCTGCGGCGTTGGCGTTTATCGTGGCGGGAAGCTACTGGGGCCAGGCGGACGGGCAGGTGATGTACATCCTGGCGATCAGCCTGGCGGCAGCCGAGGCCAGTATCGGCCTGGCGCTGCTGCTGCAGCTCTACCGTCGTCGTCATACCCTGAATATTGATACTGTCAGTGAGATGCGCGGATGAACCTATTATATTTAACAATTCTGCTACCGCTGATCGGGTTCCTGCTGTTGGCATTTTCCCGCGGTCGTTGGTCTGAAAACACGGCGGCCACCGTCGGCGTGGGTTCTATCGGCCTGGCTGCGCTGGTCACGGTGTATGTGGCGATGGATTTCTTCGCCCAGAAAGCCGCCGGCGTGCAGCTGTTCGAGCAAAGCCTGTGGACCTGGATGGCCGTCGGTAACTTCAATATCGGCGTGACCCTGGTGCTGGACGGCCTGTCGCTGACCATGCTGTCGGTGGTCACCGGCGTCGGCTTCTTCATCCACATGTTCGCTTCCTGGTACATGCGCGGTGAAGAGGGCTATTCGCGCTTCTTCGCTTACACCAACCTGTTTATCGCCAGCATGGTGGTATTGGTGCTGGCGGACAACCTGCTGCTGATGTATCTGGGTTGGGAAGGCGTGGGCCTGTGCAGCTACCTGTTGATCGGTTTCTACTATAAAGATCCGGCCAACGGCGCGGCGGCGATGAAAGCCTTTATCGTCACCCGCGTGGGCGACGTGTTCCTGGCGTTCGCGCTGTTCATCCTCTACAACGAGCTGGGCACGCTGAACATCCGCGAGCTGATGATCCTGGCGCCGCAGAAACTGGCGGTGGGCGACACGGCCATCACCTGGGCGACCCTGATGCTGCTGGGCGGCGCGGTCGGTAAATCGGCGCAGCTGCCGTTGCAAACCTGGTTGGCGGACGCGATGGCGGGCCCAACCCCGGTTTCCGCACTGATCCACGCGGCGACCATGGTGACCGCGGGCGTCTATCTGATCGCCCGTACGCACGGCCTGTTCCTGATGGCGCCGGAAGTGCTGCACCTGGTGGGCATCGTCGGTGCGGTCACTCTGCTGCTGGCCGGCTTCGCCGCGCTGGTGCAGACCGACATCAAGCGCGTGCTCGCTTACTCCACCATGAGCCAGATCGGTTACATGTTCCTGGCGCTGGGCGTGCAGGCATGGGACGCGGCGATCTTCCACCTGATGACCCACGCGTTCTTCAAGGCGCTGCTGTTCCTGTCGTCCGGTTCGGTGATCCTGGCTTGCCACCACGAGCAAAACATCTTCAAGATGGGCGGCCTGCGCAAGAGCATCCCGCTGGTGTACGTCTGCTTCCTGGTGGGCGGCGCGGCGCTGTCTGCGTTGCCGCTGGTCACGGCCGGCTTCTTCAGTAAGGACGAGATCCTGGCGGGCGCGATGGCCAACGGCCACATCAACCTGATGGTGGCCGGCTTGGTTGGTGCGTTCATGACCTCGCTGTACACCTTCCGTATGATTTTCATCGTGTTCCATGGCGAAGAGAAAATCAAAGCGCATGCCGGTAAAGGCATCACTCACCACCTGCCACTGCTGGTTCTGCTGGTGCTGTCTACCTTCGTCGGCGCGATGATCGTGCCGCCGTTGCAGGGCGTGCTGCCGGATACCACTGAACTGGCGCACGGCAGCGTGCTGACGCTGGAAATCACCTCTGGCGTGGTGGCTATCGTCGGCATTCTGCTGGCGGCCGCGCTGTGGCTGGGCAAACGCAGCCTGGTCAACAGCATCGCCAACAGCGCGCCGGGTCGTTTCTTCTCGACCTGGTGGTTCCATGCCTGGGGCTTCGACTGGCTGTATGACAAAGTGTTCGTCAAGCCGTACCTGGGCATTGCGAAGCTGCTGCAGCGCGATCCGCTGAACTCGCTGATGAACCTGCCGGCCGTCTTCTCCCGCTGGGGGAACCGCGGTCTGACGGTGAGCGAGAACGGTCAGGTGCGTTGGTATATAGCGTCTATGGGTGTGGGTGCAGTGGTCGTATTGGCTCTGTTGATTTTGGTTTAATTGAATAATTTAAACAGACGCATTTTTCGGGCGTAGCGCCGGGTAGGCGCTACGTACAAAGTTTGAAATTATTCGTATAAGGGACACAAAACGCCATGCTATTACCTTGGCTAATTCTTATCCCCTTTATCGGCGGTCTGCTGTGCTGGCAGCTTGAGCGCTTCGGTACTAAGGTGCCGCGCTGGATAGCGCTGATCGCAATGGGGCTGACGTTGGCGCTCTCTCTGCAGTTGTGGATGCAGGGCGGCTATACCTTGACCACGCCGAAAGGCATTCCGCAGTGGCAGAGCGAATTCCTGCTGCCGTGGATCCCGCGCTTCGGCATCTCCATCCACCTGGCGCTGGACGGTCTGTCGCTGCTGATGGTGGTGTTGACCGGTCTGCTGGGCGTTCTGGCGATCCTCTGTTCCTGGCGTGAAATCCAGAAGTATCAGGGCTTCTTCCACCTCAACCTGCTGTGGATCCTGGGCGGCGTTATCGGTGTGTTCCTCGCCATCGACATGTTCCTGTTCTTCTTCTTCTGGGAAATGATGTTGGTGCCGATGTACTTCCTGATCGCGCTGTGGGGGCACAAAGCGTCGGACGGTAAAACCCGTATCACCGCGGCGACCAAGTTCTTCATCTACACCCAGGCCAGCGGTCTGGTGATGCTGATTGCGATCCTGGGCCTGGTGTTCGTGCATTACAACGCCACCGGCGTGTGGACCTTCGATTACGAAGACCTGCTGCAAACGCCGATGTCCCACAACGTGCAATATCTGCTGATGCTGGGCTTCTTCATCGCCTTCGCGGTGAAAATGCCGGTGGTGCCGCTGCACGGCTGGTTGCCGGACGCGCACAGCCAGGCACCGACCGCAGGTTCCGTCGACCTGGCGGGCATCTTGCTGAAAACCGCGGCCTACGGCCTGCTGCGTTTCAGCCTGCCGCTGTTCCCTGAGGCTTCGCACGAGTTCGCGCCAATCGCCATGTGGCTGGGCGTGATCGGCATCTTCTACGGCGCCTGGATGGCGTTCGCGCAGACTGACATCAAGCGTCTTATCGCCTACACCTCGGTATCGCACATGGGCTTCGTGCTGATTGCCATCTACACCGGCAGCCAGCTGGCTTACCAGGGTGCCGTGATCCAGATGATCGCGCACGGTCTGTCCGCCGCCGGTATGTTTATTATCTGCGGCCAGCTGTATGAGCGTCTGCATACCCGCGACATGCGTCAGATGGGCGGCCTGTGGGGGCGTATCAAATTCATCCCTGCGCTGTCGCTGTTCTTCGCCGTGGCTACGCTGGGGATGCCGGGTACCGGTAACTTCGTCGGTGAATTCATGATTCTGTTCGGCAGCTACCAGGTGGTGCCGGTGATCACCGTGATCTCTACCTTCGGTCTGGTGTTCGCTTCGGTTTACTCGCTGATCATGATGCAGCGCGCTTACTACGGTGCGCCTAAATCCGACCAGCCGCTGCAGGGCATGACCGCGCGCGAACTGTTCATCATTCTGCTGCTGGTGGTGTTGCTGGTTCTGCTGGGGGTTTACCCGCAGCCGATTCTGGATACTTCCAACGCGGCGATGAGCAACGTGCAACACTGGTTTGGTTCGTCAGTTTCAGCAATTTCAACAACAAGGCCGTAATTCGCCATGACAATAACTCCTCAACAACTGATCGCACTGCTGCCGCTGTTGATCGTCGGATTGACGGTGGTGGTTGTGATGCTAGGCATTGCGTGGCGACGCGACCACTTTATCAACGCCACCCTGACCGTGATCGGTCTCAACCTGGCGCTGCTTTCGCTGTACTTTGTCGGCCAGGCAGGCCCAATGGACGTCACCCCGCTGCTGCGGGTTGACGGCTACTCGATGTTCTACACCGGGCTGGTGCTGCTGGCGAGTCTGGCGACCTGCACCTTCGCCTATCCGTGGCTGGTCGGCTATCCGGATAACCGCGAAGAGTTCTACTTGCTGGTGCTGATCGCCGCCATGGGCGGCATCCTGCTGGCGAGCGCCAACCATCTGGCTTCGCTGTTCATCGGTATCGAGCTGATCTCGCTGCCGCTGTTCGGCCTGGTGGGTTATGCCTATCGTCAGAAGCGCCCGCTGGAAGCTGCCATCAAGTACATGCTGCTGTCCGCCGCCGCGTCGTCGTTCCTGCTGTTCGGCATGGCGCTGCTGTACGCTGAATCCGGCGATCTGTCGCTGGCCGGCCTCGGCAAGAGCCTGCAGGAAAACATGATGCACCAGCCGCTGATCCTGGCCGGTATGGGCATGATGATCGTCGGTCTGGGCTTCAAGCTGTCGCTGGTGCCGTTCCAACTGTGGACGCCGGACGTGTATCAGGGCGCGCCTGCGCCGGTCTCGACCTTCCTGGCAACCGCCAGCAAGATTGCGATCTTCGCGGTCGTGATGCGTCTGTTCCTGTATGCCCCGGCCGCCGACAACGAAGCGCTGCGTCTGGTGCTGTCGATCATCGCGTTCTGCTCTATCTTGTTCGGTAACCTGATGGCCATCAGCCAGACCAACATCAAGCGTCTGCTGGGCTACTCGTCGATCGCTCACCTGGGCTACCTGCTGGTGGCGCTGATTGCGGTGCAAACCCATCAGCTGTCGCTGGAAACCGCCGGCGTTTACCTGGCCGGTTACCTGTTCAGCAGCCTGGGCGCCTTCGGCGTGGTCAGCCTGATGTCCAGCCCGTACCGCGGCCCGGATGCGGATTCGCTGTTCTCTTACCGTGGTCTGTTCTGGCATAAGCCAATCTTGTCCGCGGTAATGACGGTGATGATGCTGTCGCTGGCCGGTATCCCGATGACGCTGGGCTTTATCGGTAAGTTCTTCGTGATCGCGATGGGCGTCAGCGCACACCTGTGGTGGCTGACCGGCGCAGTCGTGGTAGGCAGCGCCATTGGCCTGTACTACTACCTGCGCGTGACCGTCAGCCTGTTCCTCAGCGCGCCGGAATCGCTGCAGCGCGACACCCCGAACAACTGGGCGTTGACCGCCGGTGGCGTCGTGGTGCTGATCTCCGCCGCGCTGGTGCTGCTGTTGGGGGTTTATCCGCAGCCGCTGATTTCGCTGGTGCAGATGGCGCAGCCGACGTTCTGATAACGCTTCAGACGGTAAAAAGGTCGCTTCGGCGGCCTTTTTTTATGGAGAAACGGCACTCAGCCGTAATGGGCGCTAAACGACGTTTCCAGCGCCTGCACCACCGCGCGCACGCGGGCGGCACGCTGCAAATCGGGATGCAGCACCAGCCAGATATCCACCCAGTCTTTATTCTCTGGCAACAGGCGCACCAGCTCCGGGTCTTTATCCGCCAGAAACGCGGAGAGCAGGCCGATGCCTAGCCCGCTGCGAGTGGCGGAGCGCAGCAGCAGCTGTGAATTGCATTGCAGCACGACGTTGGGCTCGTGCAGGGCTTCGCCGCAGAAATTGTTCCAGTGGCGCGGCACCAGCTCGCGCGGGAACATCAGCAGATCGTGGCCGCGCAACTGCTCGCCTTTGACCGGCATACCTCGCCGAGCCAGATAGTGCGGGCTGGCGTACAGGCCCATCTCGATGGTGGCCAGCCGCTTGATGATCAGTTCATCGTCATCGGGGCGTGCACCGCGGATCGCCAGATCCGCGCCGTGATAAGAGATATCGGCGATGTTCAGTGCCGTCAACAGCGTGACGGTGATGGCCGGATAGCGTTCCCGCAGATCTTGCAGCGCGGGTATCACGAAGGCTTCGGCCAGGGTATCGGTGGTGGCGATGCTCACGTGGCCGTGCAGGCTGTCATCGCCGCTGGCGGCTTTGCGGTTGATCGCCTGCACCGCATTCTCCATCTTCATCACGTCCGCCAGCATTTCTTCCCCCAACGGGCTGAGGGCGAAGGATTTCGGCGTGCGGATAAACAGCTTGGAACCGAGAGCGTCTTCGAAAGCGGAGAGCCGTCGACCGACGGTCGCCTGATCGACATGCAGCTGGTTGGCGGCTTTGCGTAGCGTGCCACAGCGTGCGACGGCCAAAAAGAAGCGCGCGTCGTCCCAATTCATCATGCCATTTCCTCTCTGCAGATTTGTCGGCGCCGTGGGGCACAGGCCGAGCCAGGCGAACAATAACGGTTTCTATCATAAAGCGTTGTTCTGCCCGGGGGGAGAGAAAGACGGTTAGCGGGCTGCACATCGGCGGTTATTTCTCCGGTGATGCAAGAATGCATCAGGGTGATTCATTCTTGACGATACTTCGCCCGTCGCCGGAACGCTATGATAAGCGCCGTTCCCGGCAGGCCGGGTGAGGAAAATGTCGACGGCAGGCCGCCGTCTGCCGTCTTTGGGAGTTGAAACATGTCAGAAAATACCGCCAGCCAGATTGCGGCGCCGCAAAATGCTCAGGCGTCGGGCAGGACAATTTTATTGTTCCTGGCGCTGGCTTTGATGTCGGCATTGCTGAACAGCAGCGCGCCGACGCCGCTTTATCCGCTGTATCAGCAGCAGCTTACGCTAAGCTCGGTCAGTCTGACCGTCATCTACGGCGCCTATGCCGCCGGCGTGCTGATCTCTTTGTTCGGCGTCGGCAATCTGGCCGGCAAAGTAAAGGATTTACGCAGCATGATCGTGCCGGCATTGCTGGTGGTGTTGAGCGGCGCCCTGCTGTTCGCGCAGGCTGATACCTTTGCCATGATGCTGATGGCGCGGCTGTTGGCCGGGGTGGGCACCGGGGCGCTAACCGGCGCGGCGAACATCGCGTTGGTGCGGTTTGGGCCGCGCGACGGCGGCAAAAATGCGGCGTTGATCGCGACGCTGTCATTCACCACCGGATTGGCGCTGGGCCCGATCTTCAGCGGCATCGCCTTGCAGACCGGTTTCCATCCCACGACGCTGCCATTTGTTTTCATCATGGTCATGGCCGCCGTGGCTGCGTTGGGCGTGATGTTCTCGTGGCCGCGTGGCGTGGTTACGGCGCCGAGCCATGTTACGTCGGCCGAGACAGAAAACAGCTCGCTGCTCGATGGCTTGCGCGCCACCGGCGGTAAATTCTTTGTGTGTGCAGGGGCTTTATTTATCTGTTGGGCGCTGGCCGCCAGTATTTTGGCAATCGGCCCCGGCGTGGCGGAAACGCTGTTAGGCCTGCACGCTCGTGGCGTCTTTGGCTATGCGATTGCGGTGTATCTGCTGATCGCCGGTATCAGCCAGATCCTGAGCCGCCGCGTTAACGCCCGTCATTCGCTGTTGTTCGGTTGCCTGGCGCAGGTGCTGGCGGCAGTGGTGTTCACCATGGCGATCCAGTGGCATTCTCTTGGGCTGGCGGCGGTGGGGCTGGTGGTGGCCGGCTATGCTTATGGCGCCATTTTCGTCGGCAGCGCGACCCTGGTGAACCTGATTTCGCCGCCGACCAGCCATGCGCGTTTGCTTTCGCTGTTTTACGTTATCGCTTATATCGCCAACTGGGTGCCGATCTTGCTGGGCGTGGTGGTCGATCGCGTCGATCTGAATCAGGCAACCCATTTGCTGTTCCTGGGCAGCACCGTGGTGTGCCTGTTGTTGGCATGGAAGACGTCCCGGGTGGGGTTCCCTCGCTAATTACTTTGTGATGAATATCTATTTTTTATAATTAATGATTCTTTAATTACATTTATAGTGTGATTTTCATCGCATAAATTGGCCTGTTTTCGGGTAAACTGCGCGCTTTCTTTTTGCTGCAGGTCACTTTATGAACGTTCTTTTCGCCATTGCCGTCACCACCGGGATCCTGTCCGGCGTTTGGGGATGGGTTGCCGTCAGTTTGGGCCTGATCGGTTGGGCCGGCTTTCTCGGCTGCACGGCGTATTTCGCCTGCCCGCAGGGCGGACTGAAAGGGCTGTTGATCGGCGCGTTGACCTGCTGCAGCGGCGTCTTCTGGGCAATGGCGATCATCCACGGCAGCGAACTGGCGCCGCAGTGGAATCTGCTGGGGTATCTGCTGACCGGCATCGTGGCGTTCCTGATGTGCATTCAGGCTAAACAGCAGTGGCTGGGATTCGTACCCGGCACCTTTATCGGCGCCTGTGCGACCTTCGCCGGCGGCGGCGATTGGCCGCTGGTGACGCTTTCCCTGCTGGTGGGCCTGCTGTTCGGCTATGCGATGAAAAACAGCGGTCTGTGGTGGGCGGCACGCAGCGATAAAGCCCGCGCTACGCCGCCGATGGACCCGAATGCCGGCTCAAACGGTGCCGCCGAGTGAGTTGCTGCCGCGCCGCTGTGCGGCAGTATCTCCTGATAACCAGGACGGTAACGCTGTTGAAAATTGTCTATTTTAAAAGGGATAGGTATTGACTCTTCCTGTAGGGATTGCGTGAGATCACGTTAAAAGTAACAGGGTTTCGTAACATTATTTTCAGTGATTTCCATCACGTTTTTACCGGTAACAATCGGCTGAGATAGAGGCCTGTCCGATTGGAGGCCTGAAGGCCGGGAATCACCATGCACAACCTGTTTTCTCTGGATAACAAAACCGTCTTAATCACAGGTGCCTCGCGCGGCATTGGTTTTCTGCTGGCGCGCGGCCTGGCACAGCAAGGCGCGCATATTCTGATCAACGCCACCACCGAAGAACATGCCCGGCACGCCGCCGATCGCCTGCGTGAAGAGGGGCTGCGCGCCGATGCGGCGGCGTTCGACGTCACCGACTCCCAGGCGGTGCATGCCGCCATCGACCGTATCGAAGCGGACATCGGCGCGATAGACGTCTTGATCAACAACGCCGGTATCCAGCGCCGCCACCCGTTCACCGAATTTCCGGAGCAAGATTGGGACGACATCATCGCCGTCAACCAGAAGGCGGTCTTCATCGTGTCGCAGACCGTAGCGCGTTATATGGTGCCGCGCCGGCGCGGCAAGATAATCAATATCGGTTCGATGCAAAGCGAGCTGGGGCGGGACACCATCACCCCTTATGCGGCGTCCAAGGGCGCGGTGAAAATGCTGACGCGCGGCATGTGCGTGGAGCTGGCGCGCTACAACATTCAGGTCAACGGCATCGCCCCCGGCTACTTCAAAACCGAGATGACGCAGGCGCTGGCCGACGATCCGGCCTTCACCGCCTGGCTGACCCAACGCACGCCTGCCGCGCGCTGGGGCGATCCTCAGGAGTTGATCGGCGCGGCGGTGTTCCTGGCCGCCGACGCCTCCGCCTTCGTCAACGGGCAGTTGCTGTTTGTCGATGGCGGCATGTCTGCGGCGGTGTAATCTTTTTTCGTGGAGTCTGGAGATGAAAATTCAAACCCAGTCCTGCGTGGTCAATGGCAAGCGAGACGTGGCGGTGATCGCGCAAGAAGTGGATTATCGGGGGCAGGGAACGCTGGTAAAAATCAGCCGCGGCGGCATCTGCGGCTCGGATCTGCATTACTTCCAGGAAGGCAAGGTCGGCAATTTTCAGGTGCGTCAGCCGATGGTGCTGGGCCATGAGGTGATCGGTGAGGTGGTCGCCAGCGATTCGCCGCAGCTGCCGGTCGGGCAGAAGGTGGCGCTCAATCCCAGCAAACCCTGCGGGCAGTGCAAATACTGTCTGGTGCAGCAAAGCAATCAATGCGTCGAGATGCGCTTTTTCGGCAGCGCGATGTATTTTCCGCACGTCGACGGCGCTTTTACCCAATACAAAGTGGTGGATAGCGCGCAGTGCATTCCTTACGCTGCCGATCGCGACGACAGGGTAATGGTGTTCGCCGAACCGCTGGCGGTGGCTGTCCACGCGGCGAAGCAGCCCGGCGATGTGACGGGGAAAAAGATTTTCGTGTCCGGCGTTGGCCCGATCGGCTGCCTGCTGGTGGCGGCGCTGAAAGCGCTGGGCGCCGCCGAGATTGTCTGCGCCGATCTCAGTCCGCGCTGCCTGGCGATCGCGAGGCAAATGGGGGCCGATCGGTGCCTGCATGCCGCGGACGACGATTTTAGCGGTTATCTGCAGGACAAGGGGTATTTTGACGTCGCCTTCGAAGTGGCGGGGCACCCGCAGTCGCTGCAGCGCTGTCTGGAGATCACCCGCGCCAAAGGCACTGTGGTGCAGGTGGGCATGGGCGGCAGCTTCCCCGATTTTCCGCTGATGTTGTTGATTGCCAAGGAACTGAATCTGCTTGGATCGTTCCGCTTCGTGGCGGAGTTCACGTTGGCGGTGGCCTGGCTGGCCGACGGCGTGATCGATCCGCTGCCGTTGCTGTCGGCGGAATTCGCCAGCGGGCAGTTGGCGCAGGCGCTGACGTTTGCCGGCGATAAACGCCAGGCTGCCAAGGTGCAATTGGTGTTTTAGGGTAAAAGTCCGATGGCCGCAGGCGGCGATCCTTGTCTATAGTGTAGGAACGCTTAATTTTTCAACCACGGAGATCTCACGATGGCAAGACATACGGATGCTGAGCAAACTACGCTGGATGACGATCTGAGAATGCTGACCGAGACGCTGGAAGAAGTGCTGCAATACACCGGCGACCGCGCGGATCAGGCCTACATCGACATCAAGTCGCACGCCGAGCAGGCGCTGAGTGAGGTCAAGGCGCGCTGGGCGAACACCGGCGAATCTTACTATGCGCGCGCCAAAGAAGCGGTGCACCGCACCGACGACTACGTGCGGGACAAACCCTGGCACAGCGTGGGCATCGGCGCCACCGTCGGGCTGGTGCTGGGATTGTTGCTGGCTCGCAAATAAACCATGCCATCGGGGCGGCGCAGGCCGCCCCGTGTTTTTCTTCAGACTGTGTTGTTCATTCCGCCGTTTTACCGAAAGCTTTTCCTTATCCCGCCTATACTTCCCGCTAGCCGCCGTTGGAGCACCCCTATTTCCCTTGTTTTTATATGGACGGATTGAGCCGACGCCGCCGCAAGTGTAAAGTGTTTGTATATTTATTGTTTGTTTTTTGTTCTAAATCAAATAATTATCTGGTGTAAACACCCAGGGATATACGGCGTTCTTGCGCTGGCGCAAAAGCCGTGAAAATAACACCTCATATAATACAGAGCGTAACTACAGGCGCGGCGTCTGTCGGCTGCGTCGGAGACGATCTCTGCTAACTGACTTGTGAGCGAACTATGTCGACAAGTGTTTTTAATCGCCGGTGGGCGGCTGTGCTGCTCGAGGCGCTGGCCCGCCATGGGGTGCGGCATGTTTGTATCGCTCCGGGATCGCGCTCCACGCCGCTGACGCTGGCCGCCGCGGCCAACCGATCGTTTATCTGCCATACCCATTTTGATGAGCGCGGGCTCGGTCATCTGGCACTCGGGCTGGCGAAGGCGGCGCGTGAGCCGGTGGCGGTGATCGTCACGTCCGGCACCGCGGCGGCGAACCTTTACCCGGCTTTAATCGAAGCCGGCCTGACCGGTGAACGGCTGGTGTTTCTCACCGCCGATCGGCCGCCGGAACTGATCGACTGCGGCGCCAATCAGGCGATCCGTCAAAACGGCCTCTACAGCAGCCACCCGACGCTGGCGATCGATCTGCCGCGTCCTACGCCGGATATTCCGGCCGCGTGGCTGGCCTCCAGCGTCGACAGCGCGATGGCGCGCTTGCAGCATGGCGCTTTGCATATCAACTGCCCGTTCGCCGAACCGCTGTACGGCGGCGATGAGCGTCACTATGCCGAATGGTCCGCCGCGCTGGGCGACTGGTGGCAGAGCGATCGTCCGTGGCTGCAGGAAAGCGAGACGCATGCAGTGCCATTGCCGCAGCCGGACTGGTTTTTCTGGCGACAAAAGCGCGGCGTGGTGCTCGCCGGCCGCATGAGCGCACAAGAGGGCGCACAGGTGGCGGAATGGGCCGAAACGCTGGGTTGGCCACTGATCGGCGATGTACTGTCGCAGACCGGGCAACCGCTGCCCTGTGCCGATTTATGGCTCGCGCATCCGCAGGCGCAGCGCCTGTTGCAAGACGCGCAGCTGGTGGTGCAGTTCGGCGGCAGTTTGACCGGCAAACGCCTGCTGCAGTGGCAGGCGCAGTGCCGGCCGGAAGAGTATTGGGTCATCGACGAGCTGCCGGGGCGGCTCGATCCGGCCCAGCACCGGGGGCGGCGCCTGCGCGCCGGCGTGGCGCAGTGGTTGGCGCAGCATCCGGCGCAACCGCGCGCGCCGTGGGCCGCCGGGCTGGCTGCGCTGGCGGATAAGGCGCTGACGGCGGCGTCCACGCATCTGTACGATAACTTTGGCGAAGCGCAGCTGGCGCACCGCCTGCCGGAACTGTTGCCGGAGAACGGCCAGCTGTTTCTCGGCAACAGCCTGGTGGTGCGACTGATCGACGCGTTAACGCCATTGCCCGTCGCTTACCCGGTATTCAGCAACCGTGGCGCCAGCGGTATCGACGGTCTGATTTCCACCGCCGCCGGCGTACAACGTGCCACCGCCAGGCCAACGTTGGCGGTGGTGGGCGACCTTTCCGCACTGTATGACCTCAATGCGCTGGCGCTGCTGCGCCACTGCTCGGCGCCGACGGTGCTGATCGTCGTCAATAACAACGGCGGCCAAATTTTCTCGCTGCTGCCGACGCCCGAAGAAGATCGTCAGCGCTTTTACTGCATGCCGCAGAACGTTGAGTTCAGCCATGCGGCGGCGATGTTCCAGCTTGACTACGCGCGGCCGGAGAACTGGAGCCAGCTGCAACAGGCGGTTGAGCAAGGCTGGCGGCGCGGCGGCGCCACGCTGATAGAACTGCAGGTGTCGCCGAGTGAAGGGGCCGAAAGCCTGCAATACCTGGTACAACAGATGGCGGTGCAATGATGCTGGCGACGCGAATTTTGCAACAGGGCGAAGCGGGGCGTCCGTGGCTGGTGTGGCTGCACGGCCTGCTCGGCAACAACAATGAATGGCGGGTGATCGCCGCGCGCTGCCCGGAATGGCCGTCGCTGGCCATCGATCTGCCCGGCCACGGCGATTCCGTGGCGGTGGGCTGCCGCGGCTTCGACGACATCAGCGCGCAAATCGCCGCGACCCTGCAACTGCGCAATATTGAACGTTATTGGCTGGTGGGCTACTCGCTCGGCGGGCGCATCGCCATGTATCACGCTTGCCACGGCCGCCATGACGGCCTGCAAGGGGTGATCGTCGAGGGCGGCAATCCGGGGCTGGAGGACGAACAACAGCGCCGCGATCGTTGCGAGCAGGATGCGCGATGGGCGGCGCGTTTTCGCAGTGAGCTGATTGCCGAAGTCTTGGCGGACTGGTATCAGCAGCCGGTGTTCAAAGAGCTTAGCCATGTGCACCGCCAGGCGCTGATCGCCGCGCGTTCGGTCAACAGCGGCCCGGCGATTGCCGACATGCTCGAAGCCACCTCGCTCGGGCGGCAGCCTTATCTGGCGCCGCAGCTGCGCCAACTGACCGTGCCGCTGCGGGTGCTGTGCGGTGAGAACGACCCCAAATTTCAACGGCTGGCGCGCGACGCCGGGTTGCCGTTGCGCATCGTGCCGCAGGCCGGCCACAACGCGCATCTGGCCAATCCGCAGGATTTCGTCGCCGAGCTGCAGACATTTCTCGTTAACCCTGGTTAAAGGAACCGAACATGCTTTATCCGAATGAAGAACACCTGTATGCCGCTATCGCCTGGCAGGATTGCACCGGCGATTTCGAAGACATCCTGTATCACAAATCCGCCGACGGCATCGCCAAAATCACCATTAACCGGCCGCAGGTGCGCAACGCGTTCCGCCCGCAAACGGTCAAAGAGATGATCGACGCGCTGGCCAACGCCCGTTACGACGACGGCATCGGCGTCATTATTCTGACCGGCGCCGGCGATAAGGCCTTCTGCTCCGGCGGCGATCAGAAAGTGCGCGGCGACTACGGCGGCTATCGCGACGACAGCGGCGTACACCACCTCAACGTGCTGGACTTCCAACGCCAGATCCGCACCTGCCCGAAGCCGGTGGTGGCGATGGTGGCCGGCTATTCGATCGGCGGCGGCCACGTGCTGCACATGATGTGCGATCTGACCATCGCGGCGGATAACGCCATCTTCGGCCAGACCGGTCCGAAAGTGGGCTCGTTCGACGGCGGCTGGGGCGCGTCTTACATGGCGCGCATCGTCGGCCAGAAGAAGGCGCGCGAAATCTGGTTCCTGTGCCGCCAGTACGACGCCGCCGCCGCGCTGGACATGGGCCTGGTCAATACCGTGGTGCCGCTGGCCGAACTGGAAAAAGAGACGCTGCGCTGGTGCCGCGAAATGCTGCAGAACAGCCCGATGGCACTGCGCTGTCTGAAGGCGGCGCTGAATGCCGACTGCGACGGCCAGGCCGGTTTGCAGGAGCTGGCGGGCAACGCCACCATGCTGTTCTACATGACCGACGAAGGGCAGGAAGGGCGCAACGCGTTCAACGAGAAGCGCCAACCGGACTTCAGCAAATTCAAGCGTAACCCGTAATGAACGGGGCAAACCGCAGCGCGGCGCTATACCGTTACAGCCTGCCGATGGAGGCGGGCGTGGTGCTGCGCAATCAACGGTTGAAAACGCGTGACGGATGGGTGGTGCAGCTGTGTCAGGGCGAGCGTGAAGGTTGGGGAGAAATCGCGCCGCTGCCGGAATTCAGCCGGGAAACGCCGGCGCAGGCCGAACAGGCCGCGTTGGGCTGGCTGCAGGCCTGGTTGGCGGGCAACGAACCGGAGCACAGCGCGCTGCCCTCGGTGGCCTTTGGGCTCAGCTGTGCGCAGGCCGAGCTGGAGCAGCGTTTGCCGATGCAGGCGGATTTTCGCAAGGCGCCGCTGTGCACCGGCGATCCGGATGAGCTGTTCGAGACATTGAGCGCTTTGCCGGGCGAGAAAGTCGCCAAGGTGAAGGTGGGGCTGTATGAGGCGGTGCGGGACGGCATGATCGTCAACGTGTTGCTGGAGGCGTTGCCGGATCTGCGGCTGCGGCTGGACGCCAACCGCAGCTGGACCCGCGCCAAGGCCGACGGCTTCGCCAGGTATGTTAACCCGGCATGGCGCGATCGTATCTCTTTCCTGGAAGAGCCCTGCAAGACCCGTGATGAATCGCGTGACTTCGCCCGGGCGACCGGTATCGCCATCGCCTGGGATGAGAGCGTGCGGGAGGCGGACTTTGTGGTGCAGGCCGAGCCGGGCGTGGCGGCCATCGTGATCAAGCCGACGCTGGTCGGCAGCCTGGCGCGTTGCCAGACGCTGGTGGCGCAGGCGCACGCGGCGGGCCTGACGGCGGTGATCAGCTCCAGCCTCGAATCCAGCCTGGGGTTGACCCAACTGGCGCGCATCGCCCATTGGCTGACGCCGGACACCGTGCCGGGGCTGGATACGCTGGGGTTGATGCAGGCGCAGGTGCTGCGCCCGTGGCCGGGCAGCGCGTTGCCGCTGCTGGATGTCTCGGCGTTGGAGTGCCTATGGCGCCGTTGAACGATTGGCCGTGGCGACACTGGGCCCGCACTCAGCCGCAGGCGACGGCGCTGATGCTCGGCGAACAACCGCTGAGCTGGCTGGCGTTGCAGAGCCAGGTGGATGAGCTGGCGGCGGATTTCCAGCATCAGGGCGTTGAACCGGGCTGCGGCGTGGCGCTGTGCGGTAAAAACAGCTATCCGCTGCTGCTGGCCTATCTGGCGCTGTTGCAGTGCGGCGCACGCCTATTGCCGCTCAATCCCGCCTTGCCGACGCCGCTGCTGGCGCAGCTGTTGCCGGAATTGGATATGACCTTTGTCTTCGGTCCGGACTCGTTGCCGGCGCTGCCGGAAGACGTGATTCGATTGACGCCGCCCTCGACCGAGCCGCGCTGGCCGAACCTGCCTACGTGGGATGCGCAGCGTCTGGCGACGCTGACGCTGACCTCGGGCTCCAGCGGCATGCCGAAGGCGGCCGCACACAGCTACGCCAACCATCTGGCCAGCGCCGCCGGGGTGTTGCGGCTGATGGCGTTTCAGCGCGAGGATTGCTGGCTGCTGTCATTGCCGCTGTTTCACGTCTCCGGCCAGGGTATCGTCTGGCGCTGGCTGGCGGCGGGCGCCCGGTTGGCGGTGCGCGAGATGCACCCGCTGAACGAGGCGTTGGCGGGATGCACGCATGCCTCGTTGGTGCCGACCCAGCTGTGGCGGCTGCTGGCGCAACCGCTGGCGGACATGACGCTGAAGGCGGTGCTGCTCGGCGGCGCGATGATCCCGGTGGAACTGACCGAGCGGGCGGAGGCGGCGGGGATCCGTTGCTGGTGCGGCTACGGGCTGACCGAACTGGCCTCCACGGTGTGCGCCAAGCGCGCCGATGCGCGGCCGGGTGTCGGCCTGCCGCTCGGCGGCCGCGAGGTAAAACTGGTGGATGAAGAGGTCTGGATCCGCGCCGACAGCCTGGCGCTTGGCTACTGGCGTCATGGCCATCTGCAGCCGTTGGCCGATGAACAGGGCTGGTTCCCGACCCGCGATCGCGGCGCGATGATCGAGGGGGAGCTACGCATTCTCGGCCGGCTGGACAACCTGTTTTTCAGCGGTGGCGAAGGGGTGCAGCCGGAAGATATCGAACGCGTGCTGGCGGCGCACCCGCAGATATCGCAGGCGTTTGTGGTGCCGGTGGCGGACGCCGAGTTCGGCCAGCGGCCGGTGGCGGTAATCGATGGCGATCCGTCGCTGTCGCTGCCGACGCTGCTCGCCTGGTCGCAGGATAAGCTCGCCAATTTCCAACGCCCGACGGCATTGCTTCCGCTGCCTGACGAGCTGAAAAACGGCGGCATCAAGATTTCGCGCCGCCGGTTGCAGGTATGGGTGGCGGAGCGCCTGCGTCCGGCATAAAAAAAGCCGCCCGAAAGGGCGGCTGAGTGAATGATGCAGGGGGATTATTTCAGCCCCAACGCCTTGGCGACGCCGGCGCCGTAGTCGGGGTGCACCTTGGTGAACAGCTCGACCTGACGGCGCTGGATGTGTTCCGGCACCTGCGACAGTTCGCCGGCGATGCGGGTGAACATGCGCTGGTGCTCTTCGGCGCTCAGCAGGTTGAACAGCGCGCGCGGCTGGCTGTAGTAATCGTCGTCTTCACGATGATTCCAGTGGTCGGCCGCGCCCTCAATGCTCAGCGGCGGCTCGCTGAAGTCCGGCTGCTCCTGGAACAGGCCGAAGCTGTTCGGTTCGTAGGTGGCGCCGTTGCCGCTGTTGCCGTCCACGCGCATCGCGCCGTCGCGATGGTAGTTGTGGAACGGGCATTTGGCGCCGTTCACCGGGATCTGGTGGTGGTTGACGCCCAGGCGGTAGCGGTGCGCATCGCCATAGGAGAACAGGCGGCCCTGCAGCATTTTATCCGGCGAGAAACTGATGCCCGGCACCACGTTAGCGGGGTTCATCGCCACCTGCTCAACCTCGGAGAAGTAGTTGTCGGGGTTGCGGTTCAGCTCGAAAAAGCCGACGTCGATCAGCGGGTAGTCGCCGTGCGGCCACACCTTGGTTAGGTCGAACGGGTTGTATGGCGTCTGCGAGGCCTCATGCTCCGGCATGATCTGAATTTGCAGCTTCCAGCGCGGGAAGTCGCCGCGTTTGATCGCATCGAACAGATCGCGCTGTGAGCTTTCGCGATCCTTGGCGATGATCGCTTCCGCTTCTTCATCCATCAGGTTTTCAATGCCTTGCTCGCAGCGGAAGTGGAATTTCACCCAGAAACGTTCGTTGGCGGCATTGATAAAGCTGAAGGTGTGGCTGCCGAAACCGTGCATGTGACGGTAGGATTTCGGAATGCCGCGATCGCTGAAGTCGATGGTCAGCTGGTGCAGCGACTCCGGCAGGTGGGAGAAGAAGTCCCACTTGTAGACTGGGTTGCGCAGGTTGGTATGCGGATCGCGTTTCACCACGTGGTTGAGATCGGGGAATTTCAGCGGATCGCGCAGATAGAACACCGGCGTATCGTTACCCACCAAATCCCAGTTGCCTTCTTCGGTATAGAACTTCATGGCGAAACCGCGAATGTCGCGCTCGGCGTCGGCGGCGCCGCGCTCACCGGCGACGGTGGAGAAGCGGATAAACATGTCGGTCTGCTTACCGATTTCGGAGAAGATCTTGGCGCGCGTGTAGCGGGTGATGTCGTGGGTAACGGTAAAGGTGCCGTAGGCGCCGGAACCCTTGGCGTGCATGCGACGCTCGGGGATGACTTCACGGTCGAAGTGGGCCAGTTTTTCCAGGAACCACACGTCCTGCAACAGCATCGGGCCGCGTTTGCCTGCGGTGATCACGTTATTGTTATCGACAACCGGGGCGCCGGCTGCGGTGGTCAGTCCTTTCTTGCTCATCACTTGCTCCTTATCGTAGTGCAGTTAAGTAAAGACTCGGGCGGTTTAAGCGTTCATCAGCATAGTCCTTTGGCGGGGCTTCTTCCCCTGACCTTGGTCAAAGCCACTACTAGTTGTAGCCCTATTGCCGAGCGACGGCAAATAGGTCTCGGTTATCGTTGGCATCGCCTTGACGAATATGGATTTTTGTTTGCAAATTTTTACATTTATTTGATTATTGAAGAATTTTTTCGCTTTTATCCCTTAAATACTCATTGCGCTTTGGTATAGACTCATGACGTTATTATTATGCGTTGATTCGATCATTCGGTACGGATGACAAACCAGAGGGAAAGATGATGAAAAAGACTTGGGTCGCGTGCGCGGCAGGATTGCTGTTTGTGACCGGTGCGGCGAACGCCATCAGCGTGTCGGGCGAAGCCGGGCAACACTACACCAACCTGGGCGTTGGCATGAGCACCGGCTCTTCAGGTCTGGGCTTGACCGGCAACTGGGCGCGCAGCGACCACGACGGCAACGTCGGCAGCGTGGGGTTGAACTTCGGTGTGCCGCTGGGGCCGTTGACGGCGACCGTAGGTGCCAAAGCGCTGTACCTCAGCCCGAAAGACGGGAAGAGCGGCGGGGCGGTCGCGCTGGGCGGCGGCCTGGAGTGGGAGATCAACCGCTACTTCAGCCTGCACGGCGAAGGTTACTTTGCGCCTGACTCTTTCACCAGCGGCGTGAAGGCCTATAACGAAGCCAGCGGCGGCCTGCGCTGGAAGTTCCGTCCGCTGAGCGTGGACGTGGGCTACCGTTACATGCAGATGGAAGGCAAAGACGGGCGTCGCGACAACACCCTGGCCGATGGCCCTTATGTCGGTGTCGGCCTGAGCTTCTAAGGCTGCGAAAAAAGGGGCCATTGCGGCCCCTTTCTCTCTATCATTTCTTGTCTTTCGGCGCTTACCCGACCGCCGGCAGCATGCCGCTGGCGATGCCCAGTTGAATGGCGATCACCGTTACCCCGCAGACAAACACCAACGCCAGCGCAGGGGTGCCGCCCCAGACGCGATATTGTGCCTGATGCTTTTGGCGAGTTTTCCACACCAGCAGCGAAGGCAGCAGCAGCGCCAGCACCGACAGGGCGATGGCGGCGAAACCCAGCGCCAGCACGAAACCGCGCGGGTAGAATAGCGCGAAGGCCAGCGGCGGCAGGAAGGTGATGGCGCCGGTTTGCAGGCGGCCACGCACGTTATCTTGACGCTTGAACAGGTCAGCCAGGAAATCGAACAGCCCGAGCGCGACGCCGAGGAACGAGGTCGCCAGCGCCAGATCGGCGAACAGGTGCACCGCCAGTTCAACGTGCGGTGAAGCTACTGCATCACGCACCGCCTGCAACAGGCCGTTTAGCCCGGCCTGCTGAGCCAGGATGCCGACGAAGGTGTCGGAGCTGATGCTGCCCAACGTCGCCAGCTGCCAGAAGATATAGGCGATCAGCGGGATCGCGCTGCCGATGATAAACACCCAACGCAGTTTGCGAATGTTGCCGCCCATGTAGTTGACGATGCTCGGCACGCTGCCGTGGAAGCCGAAAGAGGTGAAGATCACTGGAATGGCCGACAGCGCCAGGCCTTGCTCCAGCGGCAACGTCATCAGATTGGTCTGGTGGATATTCGGCAACATCAGGCCGAGCATCACCACCAGGAACACCACTTTCGCGCTGAACAGGATGCGGTTGAACAAGTCGACCGAGTGGGTGCCGATGCACACCACGCCGCCGGCCACCAGGGTGAACAGCAGGACGCCGAGCGACACCGGGAAGTCCTGCGACGTCCATTGGCTGATGCTGGTGGCGAGCAGTTCGCCGGCGCCGCTGATATAGGCGGCGGTGAGGGCGTACATCAGGAACATCATGCTAAAGCTGGTCAGCCACTGGCCGCCGCCGCCGAGATAACGTTTGGCGAGCGTGCCCAGACCGGTATCCGCCTGCTCATGCTGGTAAACCTCCACCAGTAACAGCGCGGTGTAACACATCAACAGCCACAGCCCGACCAGTAAGGCCAGCGTGACGCCGAAACCGACGCCGGCCGCCGCCAGCGGCATCGCCAGCATCCCGGCGCCAATGGTGGTGCCCGCCACGATAAAAACACTGCCAAGAGTGCGATTCTTCACGTTTTTTCTCTACCAGCCGAAAGATTTTGAAAATTATAGGTAACGATTTATGAGGATGGCAGGATAGTGGAAGCCCTAATTTGTGTCAAACCGACGTTACGCACGATGTACATTAATGTTTACATCTCGCAAGCCTGCATCGCACATGAGAAACGGACCCATGGCTGAAATTATCCGCAGGCGGCTAGTGAAAAGTTATTTACGGGCTTCTATAGTGGAATGACCAAAAAATGTGGGAGAGATCAATGTTAAGGGTGGAGATGCTCAGCACCGGCGATGAGGTGCTGCACGGGCAAATTATTGATACCAACGCCGCCTGGCTGGCGGACTACCTGTTCCAGCAGGGGCTGCCGATGAGCGGGCGTGAAACGGTCGGGGACAGCCTCTCTGCGTTGATCGAGATCCTGCAGGAACGAAGCCATATCGCCGATGTGCTGATCGTCAACGGCGGCCTGGGGCCGACCAGCGACGATCTCAGCGCGCTGGCCGCGGCGAAAGCCTGTGGCGTAGAGCTGGTCGAACGGGCCGACTGGCTGGCGCGCATGGAAGCCTATTTCACCGAGCGTGGGCGGCCGATGGCTCCTTCCAATCGTAAGCAGGCGCAGATCCCGGCCAACGCGGAAATGCTGGATAACCCGGTGGGCACCGCCTGCGGTTTCGCATTGCAGCTGAACAAATGTCAGATGTTCTTCACTCCCGGTGTACCGTCGGAATTCAAAGTGATGGTCGAACAGCAGATCGTGCCGCGCCTGCGCCAGCGCTTCACCTTACCGGCGCCGCCGCTGTGCCTGCGCCTGACGACGTTCGGCACTTCCGAGAGCGATCTGGCCGCCGAGCTGGATGGCATGCCGCTGCCGCCGGAAGTGGTGCTGGGTTACCGCTCATCCAGCCCGATTATCGAACTGAAGCTGACCGGGCCGGAAAGCCGGCGTGCGGAAATGGAGCAGGCATGGCGGCGCGTGCGCGAAGTGGCGGGGGACAACTGCATTTTTGAAGGCACCGTCGGGTTGCCGGCGTTGTTAACGCAGCGGCTGAGTCAGCAAGGGCTGAAGCTGGCGTTGAGCGAGCAATTCAGCGGCGGGTTGATCAATCTGCAGCTGCAAAGCGAGGGTGCACCGCTGGCGGGGGGCGAGCTGCTGCCGGCGCACTGTATCGAAACGCTGGAAACGACGCTGGCCCGCGCCCGCTCGCTGGCGGAGTTGACCGGTGCGCCGTTGGCGTTGGCGGTCAGCGCCATGCGCGATGAGCAGGTGAGCATTGCGCTGCACACGCCGCGCGGCGGTATTGGCCAGACCGTGCGTTATCGTGCGTCGCGCCACGGCCTGCGGCTGCGTCAGGAGTCGGTGGCGATGCTGGCGCTGGATATGCTGCGCCGCTGGCTGAATGGGGGCCAGGCGTGCGGTAAAAACGCCTGGCTGGAGGTAGTGGAAATTATCGAGTGACGGTCATGGCGCCGAGTTGCCGGCGTCACGGCTTTGCTGCAGCCGTTCGGACGCCAGCCGTGACAGGCGTATCGCCGCGGCACCCCGCACGTGCAGTTCCAGACCGTAGTCCCTGAGCGCCTGCGCGGCGCTGCCGGCTTGCGCCAGATGCGTCGCCAGGCTGGCGGCGTCCGCCAGCGCGGTGTTGGCGCCAAGCCCGCCCGCCGGGCTCATGGCGTGCACGGCGTCGCCGAGAAAGGCGATGCGTTCGCTGTGCCATTCCGGCATTGCCGCCGTAACCTGCACCGTCCGCACGCTGAGCGACAGGGGATCCGCCAGCGCTAACGCCGTTTGCAAAGCGGGCGCCCATCCCTGCGAGATATGCCGTACATGCGCCTGCAGCGTTGCGCTTCCCTTCGCCCGTGTCGGCCCGCCGAGCCGTTCAGCCGATCCGATACAGGCCCAATAGAGATAATCGTCGACCGGCGTGAGGCGGCAATCGGGCGCGTAGTCGGCCGCCAGCTGCGCCAAGGGCGCCTGAAAGCGCATTGGTTCAATCACCAGCGATACGCCGTCGGCGAAGATCACCGATACGCCGTTCAGCAGCTCAGGGGCCAATTGGGCCCGGGTTGCCGCATCGAGCGGCGTTTTGCCGTAAAGAGTGACCGTGCCGCTGTCTTCGGGCCCCGCCTCGGGCAGGCAGCGCCGCCGCACCAGCGAGTTGACGCCGTCGGCGGCGATCAGCACATCGACTCGCACCTGCTCGCCGTTGACGAACTGTAGCTCCACGCCCTGCGGCGTTTGTGCAAATTCACGCAAGGTATGGCCGAAACGCACCCGGTCTTGCAGGCCGGCAAGCAGGATCTCGCGCAGCGTTTGGCGATGAATGCCGAGATCGCCGCTCGGTTCTTGCGTTTGGCGCTGGCTGGACGGCAACCAGTGCTCGGGGCGCCGGCCGGTGAGCGGGGCAAGCTGCGGATCCCATAGATTGCTCTCGCCGCTGTTTTGCGCGCTGCCGGCGCAGAGCAACCGGTAGTGCGCCGGCGGCAGGCAGGCGGCCAGCGCCTGCTGGCCAGACGGATCGATGCGCAGCCGGTAGCCCTGATCGCGCGCTTGCGGCGTGGTGTCGCGTTCAAACACCGTGGCGTGGATGCCGAAGCGGCTCAGCCCCTGAGCCAGACACAGACCGCCGGGCCCGGCGCCGATAATGCCAATGCTGGGTGTTGTCATCATGTTCCCTCGTGAGTCAGTGGCCACAAACGGGAGCGGCCGGAAGCATTTCATTATGTCGGCGCAGGAAAAGGTTGATATAACGGTATCTGGACTAAAAATAGTGATAAGTGGCCAATGTGAACGATAACCCTCACTTCACTGACGCTGACTGCAGCGAATGGCGGGCGGGCCCCTGGCTGATCGCCCTTGGCGGCCGCGACGCGGCAGGCCGGGAGTATCGGTTGGGCACGCGCGAATACGACTGGCATCAGCATGTGCGCGGGCAGTTGCTGTGCGTCGAAAGCGGCTTGTTGCATGTACGCACGGCGCAGGGCGATTGGGTGCTTCCGCCTCAGCGGGCGGGTTGGATCCCACCGGCGACGGAGCACCGGGTGCAGGTCTGCGGCGCACTGAGCGGCTGGAGTTTGCTGCTGGCGCCGGAGGCCTGCCACGATCTGTCGAATGTACCCTGCGTCATCGGCATTAGCGCCGTGCTGCAGGCGCTGGCTCAGCGAGCAGAAGGCTGGGACAAGCGCAGCGCGCTCACCCTGGAGCAGGATCGCATGGCGCAGGTGATGCGGGACGAGATACGTTTGGCGCCGACGGAACCACTGCATTTGCCGATGTCGTCCCATCCGCGCCTGGCCGGCGTTCTGCAGGCCTTGCTGGCGCAGCCGGGGAGCGAGCGTTCGCTGGAGGCGTGGGCTGAATGGGGGGCGATGTCGCCGCGTACCCTGCGGCGGCTGATGATCGGCGAGACGGGGTTGAGTTTTGCACAGTGGCGCCAGCAGGCCCGGTTGTCGTATGCGTTAGCGAAGCTGGCCGAAGGCGAGACGGTGCTGCAGATCGCGGAAACGCTGGGATATGCCTCGCCGAGTAATTTTATCGCCATGTTTCGCAAAGCCTTTGGCGATTCTCCGGCACGTTATTTCTCCGCATCGGCAGGCAAGGGGCGCTAAGCGAAATACTTTGAGGATAGTTATATATTCCTAATTAATCATAAGGTTATAGGGGATATTCGCGGCGAGGGAATGCTGTTACTCTTTTGGCGGGTGCTTGAGACTGTTCGTCTTGGGCATTGTGTGACAAGGCGGATAGATGAAAGCCCCAAACTGACTCTCAATCAGAATGGGGCTGCCCTAACGCCTAGACACCGTTATGGTAGCCCCTTCACAGCAAGGAGGCAAGCATGCGCTTAAGGCATGTGTTTCACTCGCTAACCGTTGTATGTATTACGGTTTTGTTATTTATCTGGATGATAAGAGACTCGCTGTGCGAGCTGAAAATCTACCAGGAAAATATCACTATCCTGATCAGGTTGGCGTGTGAGGTGAAGCGGTAATCATAGGGCGGGGGCAACCCCGCCTTCTGGTCTCCAGGCGCGGTTTCCGGCACCCGACTTTACATTTCCAGCTCGATATCCGTCAGCGGCATGCAGCAGCAGGGCAGGATCTCGCCGGCGTTGATAAACGCCAGCGGCTGCTGGCGGTAGGTCACTTCACCTTTCACCAGCTTCAGGCGGCAGGCACCGCAATAGCCGGATCGGCACTGATACTCCACCTGCACGTCGTGCAGTTCCAGCACGTCGAGCAGACAGTTTTCACTGTTGGGGCAGGAGAGCTGCGTGCCGGCGGCGCGCAGCGTTACGATTGGCGTCGCCATCGCTTACAGTTCGAAGTCGCTCAGGTCGTCGGCGTTGATCTCCGAGTCGATCTGGCCAACCAGGTAGGAGCTCACTTCCACTTCCTGCGGCGCTACCTGCACGTTGTCGGACACCAACCAGGCATTGATCCATGGGATCGGGTTGGAGCGGGTTTCGAACGGCAGACCAAGGCCGACCGCCTGCATGCGGATATTGGTGATGTATTCCACATACTGGCACAGGATGTCTTTGTTCAGGCCAATCATCGAGCCGTCGCGGAACAGGTATTCCGCCCACTCTTTCTCCTGCTGGGCGGCCAGCACGAACAGATCGTAGCACTGCTGTTGACATTCCTCGGCGATCTCCGCCATTTCCGGATCGTCGGCGCCGGAACGCATCAGGTTCAGCATGTGCTGGGTGCCGGTCAGGTGCAGCGCTTCGTCGCGGGCGATCAGCTTGATGATCTTGGCGTTGCCTTCCATCAGTTCGCGCTCGGCGAACGCGAAGGAGCAGGCAAAGCTGACGTAGAAGCGGATCGCTTCCAGCGCGTTCACGCTCATCAGGCACAGGTACAGCTGCTTCTTCAGCGCGCGCAGATTGACGGTGACGGTTTTACCGTTCACCTGGTGGGTGCCTTCACCCAGCAGGTGATAGTAGCTGGTCATCTCGATCAGATCGTCGTAGTAGCCGGAAATGTCTTTCGCGCGCTTCTTGATCTCTTCATTGGTGACGATGTCGTCGAACACTAACGCCGGATCGTTGACGATGTTGCGGATGATGTGAGTGTAGGAACGGGAGTGGATGGTCTCGGAGAACGACCAGGTTTCCACCCAGGTTTCCAACTCAGGGATCGAGATCAGCGGCAGCAGGGCGACGTTCGGGCTGCGGCCCTGGATGGAGTCCAGCAGCGTCTGATATTTCAGGTTGCTGATGAAGATGTGCTTCTCGTGCTCCGGCAGCGCCTGGTAATCGATACGGTCGCGGGAAACGTCAACTTCTTCCGGGCGCCAGAAGAAGGAGAGCTGTTTTTCGATCAGCTTTTCGAAGACTTCATGCTTTTGCTGGTCGAAACGCGCAACGTTTACCGACTGGCCGAAGAACATCGGCTCTTGCAGCTGGTCGTTTTTGGTCTGAGAAAAAGTGGTGTAAGCCATAAGCCTGAATCCATCGTAACGTGGCTAAATGAAGGGGCCGGAAAATTCCGGCCCGCTAGGTCAAACTTTAGATCTTGCAGGCGCCGCTTTCGCAGTCGTCATCGCCGGCCTTGGCAGGCTGCAAATCTTCCTGGGCGTCTTCCGCACCGTCGCGGGTGTTTTGGTAGTACAGCGTTTTGACGCCGAACTTGTAGGTGGTGAGCAGGTCTTTCAACAGCTGCTTCATCGGCACCTTGCCGCCCGGGAAGCGGGTCGGATCGTAGTTGGTGTTGGCCGAGATCGATTGGTCGATGAATTTCTGCATCAGCCCAACCAGCTGCAGATAGCCGTCGTTGCTCGGCATTTCCCACAGCAGCTCGTAGTTGTCTTTCAGACGCTCATACTCCGGCACCACCTGGCGCAGGATGCCGTCTTTCGACGCCTTGATGCTGATGTGGCCGCGCGGCGGCTCGATGCCGTTGGTGGCGTTGGAAATCTGCGAAGAGGTTTCCGATGGCATCAGGGCGGACAGCGTCGAGTTGCGCAGGCCGGTTTCCTGGATCTCTTTACGCAGGGTTTCCCAGTCGTAGTGCAGCGGCTCGCTGCAGATCGCATCCAGATCTTTCTTGTAGGTGTCGATCGGCAGGATGCCCTGCGAATAAGTGGTTTCGTTGAACCACGGGCAAGCGCCTTGTTCCTGAGCCAGACGGTTGGAGGCTTTCAGCAGGTAGTACTGAATGGCTTCGAACGTTTTGTGGGTCAGGTTGTTGGCGCTGCCGTCGGAATAGCGTACGCCGTTCTTCGCCAGGTAATAAGCGAAGTTGATGACGCCGATGCCCAGGGTGCGGCGACCCATCGCGCCACGGTGCGCAGCCTTGATCGGGTAATCCTGATAATCCAGCAGAGCGTCGAGTGAACGCACCGCCAGGGTCGCCAGCTCTTCCAGGTCGTCCAGGCTGTCGATCGCGCCCAGGTTGAAGGCAGACAGGGTACACAGCGCGATCTCGCCGTTTTCATCGTTGACGTCTTCCAGCGGCTTGGTCGGCAGGGCGATTTCCAGGCACAGGTTGGACTGACGCACCGGCGCGATCTGCGGATCGAACGGGCTGTGGGTGTTGCAGTGGTCGACGTTCTGGATGTAGATACGGCCGGTAGAGGCACGTTCTTGCATCATCAGCGAGAACAGCTCAACCGCTTTCACGCGTTTCTGGCGAATGCTGTCATCTTTCTCGTACTGGGTGTACAGGCGCTCGAATTCGTCCTGATCGGCGAAGAACGCGTCGTACAGCCCCGGCACGTCGGACGGGCTGAACAGGGTGATGTCTTCGCCCTTGATCAGACGCTGGTACATCAGGCGGTTCAACTGCACGCCGTAGTCCATGTGACGCACGCGGTTGCCTTCAACGCCACGGTTGTTTTTCAACACCAGCAGGCTTTCTACTTCCAGGTGCCACATCGGGTAGAACAGCGTTGCCGCGCCACCGCGCACGCCGCCCTGTGAGCAGGATTTGACGGCGGTCTGGAAGTGTTTGTAGAACGGAATGCAGCCAGTATGGAAGGCTTCACCGCCACGGATCGGGCTGCCCAGCGCGCGGATGCGGCCGGCGTTGATGCCGATGCCGGCGCGCTGCGAAACGTATTTCACAATGGCGCTGGAGGTGGCGTTGATGGAGTCCAGGCTGTCGCCGCACTCGATCAGCACGCAGGAGCTGAACTGGCGGGTTGGGGTGCGCACGCCGGACATGATCGGCGTAGGCAGCGAAATCTTGAAGGTGGAAATCGCATCGTAGAAACGTTTGACGTAGTCCAGACGGGTTTCACGCGGGTAGTTGGAGAACAGGCACGCAGACACCAGCAAATACAGGAACTGGGCGCTTTCGTAGATTTCGCCGCTGACGCGGTTCTGCACCAGGTATTTGCCTTCCAGCTGCTTGACGGCGGCATAAGAGAAGTTCATGTCGCGCCAATGATCGATAAAGGAATCCATCTGCTCGAACTCTTCAGCGCTGTAGTCTTCCAGCAGATGCTTATCGTATTTGCCCATCTCGACCATGCGAGTGACGTGGGCGTGCAGCTTCGGTGGCTCAAACTGGCCGTAAGCCTTTTTACGCAGGTGGAAGATCGCCAGGCGAGCGGCCAGGTACTGATAGTCCGGCGCATCGCGGGAGATCAGGTCAGCTGCGGCCTTGATGATGGTTTCGTGAATGTCGGCGGTTTTGATGCCGTCATAAAACTGAATGTGTGAACGCAACTCTACTTGAGAAACCGAGACGTTGTGTAATCCCTCAGCGGCCCAATCGATGACCCGGTGGATTTTGTCGAGATTGATGCGCTCTTTACGGCCATCGCGTTTAGTTACAAGCAGACTTTGGTTCATGTGGTGTTTTACCTGTCCGTATGGTGCCCCTAAGCAGAAGTGTAGTCGCTCTGCTCAGTATGTAAACACTATATATAGGGGTTGTATGTCGGTGAGGTAACAAGATAGTGAGAAAAAACGGCGTTTGCAAGTGAACAAAACCGGCCTAATTTGTGGATAACTTGGGGGTGAAATGCCACTTGCCGTTCGCAGTGCGCGCCGTGACTGGCGCGACAAGCTTGTCAATAAGCACGATCAGATTTTACTGAAAAACTGAAAAAACCGATCGTTTGGCGCTTTATTAAACGTTAGAAAAAAACGGCATATTGATCTGATTTAATATTCTAAAAAACTGTCTACAACCGCTATTTTGATCGAAGTCGCGGAAATTAGGTATTTTTCCTAATACCGCGTTGGCGCCGCCCCCCGGTAATGCAGGGCCGGCGCGGTTTACCGTGCTTAACCTTCGTGCTGGGTGTGCACCATGTAGTTCACGTCAACGTTGCGCCCAAGCTTGAAATGATCGGTGATCGGGTTGTAATGCAGGCCGATCATATGCTTTTCGCGCAGCGGCGTGCCGTCGACCCAGCCGATCAGTTCGGACGGGCGAATGAACTTCTTATGATCGTGGGTGCCCTGCGGCACCATTTTCAATACGTACTCTGCGCCGATCACCGCCATCAGCCAGGCTTTGGTATTGCGGTTAATCGTTGAAAAGAACACGTGACCGCCCGGTTTCACCAGATGGGCGCAGGCGCGCACCACCGAGGCCGGATCGGGCACGTGCTCCAGCATCTCCATACAGGTGACCACGTCGTAGCGCTGCGGATTGGCCTGAGCGTGGCTTTCTACGGTTTCCTGCACATAGGTGACGTCCATGCCGCTTTCCAACGCGTGCAGCCGGGCGACCTGCAGCGGCTCTGCGCCCATGTCCAGGCCGGTCACTTTGGCGCCTTCGCGCGCCATGCTTTCCGCCAGAATGCCCCCGCCGCAGCCCACGTCGAGCACCTGCTTGTCAAAGATGCCGCCGGCGCGCTGCATGATGTAGTTCAGGCGCAGCGGGTTGATGCGGTGCAGCGGTTTGAACTCGCCTTCCAGATCCCACCAGCGGGAGGCGACAGCCTCGAACTTGGCGATTTCCTGGTGGTCAACGTTTTGCACTCGGCTGGATGATTCTGCGTTCATGGGCTGGTCTGGCTCCTTGTTCTCGTTGCGCGGATTATACATGTTCCGGCGCGGCATCGTCTGCGCCGATGCGTTTTTAGCGCACTTATCTGCACAATTTCCGTGAAACAGCGGCGGTTATTTTCCCGTAAAGCGTGCTTTGTGATATAGTTTTACACCTTTGCCACTATGGCAGCGGGCAGATGAATCATTAGTAGAGGGATAGCAGCTCCATGAGCGACCTTGCCAGAGAAATCACACCGGTAAACATCGAAGACGAGTTGAAAAACTCGTATCTGGACTATGCGATGTCCGTTATTGTCGGACGTGCGCTGCCAGATGTTCGTGATGGACTGAAGCCGGTTCACCGCCGCGTTCTGTACGCGATGAGCGTATTGGGTAACGACTGGAATAAACCATACAAGAAATCGGCCCGTGTCGTCGGGGACGTGATCGGTAAATATCACCCGCACGGTGACAGCGCGGTTTACGACACTATCGTGCGTATGGCTCAGCCGTTTTCACTGCGCTACATGCTGGTGGACGGTCAGGGTAACTTCGGTTCCGTCGACGGCGACTCCGCCGCGGCGATGCGTTATACCGAAGTGCGCATGTCCAAAATTGCTCACGAACTGTTGGCGGATCTGGAAAAAGAAACCGTCGACTTCGTGCCTAACTATGATGGCACCGAGCAGATCCCGGCCGTCATGCCGACCAAGATCCCGAACCTGCTGGTTAACGGCGCATCGGGCATCGCCGTGGGCATGGCCACCAATATCCCGCCGCACAACCTGGCGGAAGTCGTCAACGGCTGCCTGGCCTATATCGACGATGAAAACATCAGCATCGAAGGGCTGATGGAACACATTCCGGGGCCAGACTTCCCGACGGCGGCGATCATCAACGGCCGCCGCGGTATTGAAGAGGCCTACCGCACCGGGCGTGGCAAAATCTACCTGCGCGCGCGCGCGGAAGTGGAAGCCGACGCCAAGACCGGGCGCGAAACCATCATCGTTCACGAGATCCCGTATCAGGTGAACAAGGCGCGTCTGATCGAGAAGATCGCCGAGCTGGTCAAAGAAAAACGCGTGGAAGGCATCAGCGCGCTGCGCGACGAGTCCGATAAAGACGGCATGCGCATCGTCATCGAAGTCAAACGTGACGCGGTCGGCGAAGTGGTGCTGAATAACCTGTATGCGCTGACGCAACTGCAGGTCACCTTCGGCATCAACATGGTCGCGCTGCATCAGGGGCAGCCTAAACTGCTGAACCTGAAAGACATCCTCGTAGCCTTCGTGCGCCACCGCCGCGAAGTGGTCACCCGTCGCACCATCTTCGAACTGCGCAAAGCCCGCGATCGCGCCCATATCCTGGAAGCGCTGGCTATCGCGCTCGCCAACATCGATCCGATCATCGAGCTGATTCGCCGTGCGCCGACCCCGGCGGAAGCGAAAGTCGCACTGGTAGCTCAGCCGTGGGATCTGGGCAACGTCAGCGCCATGTTGGAACGCGCCGGTGACGACGCCGCCCGCCCTGAGTGGCTGGAGCCGGAGTTCGGCATCCGCGACGGCAAGTACTACCTGACCGAGCAGCAGGCTCAGGCGATTCTGGATCTGCGTCTGCAGAAACTGACCGGCCTGGAGCACGAAAAGCTGCTGGAAGAATATAAAGAGCTGCTCAACTTCATCGCCGAGCTGATCTTTATTCTGGAAAGCCCAGAGCGCCTGATGGAAGTGATCCGCGAAGAGCTGGTGGCGGTCAAAGAGCTGTACAACGACGGCCGTCGCACCGAGATCACCGCCAATACTTCCGACATCAACATCGAAGACCTGATCAACCAGGAAGACGTGGTGGTGACCCTGTCTCACCAGGGCTACGTGAAGTATCAGCCGCTGTCCGACTATGAAGCCCAGCGCCGCGGCGGCAAAGGCAAGTCCGCCGCGCGTATTAAAGAAGAAGACTTTATCGATCGCCTGCTGGTGGCCAACACCCACGATACGATCCTGTGCTTCTCCAGCCGTGGCCGCCTGTACTGGATGAAGGTGTACCAACTGCCTGAAGCCAGCCGTGGCGCGCGCGGTCGTCCAATCGTCAACCTGCTGCCGCTGGAAGCCGATGAGCGTATCACCGCCATCCTGCCGGTACGCGAGTATGAAGAAGGGCGCCACGTGTTCATGGCCACCGCCAGCGGTACCGTGAAGAAAACCGCGCTGACCGAGTTCAGCCGTCCGCGCAGCGCCGGCATCATCGCCGTCAACCTCAACGAGGGCGACGAGCTGATTGGTGTCGATCTGACCGACGGCAGCAACGAAGTGATGCTGTTCTCCGCCAACGGTAAAGTGGTGCGCTTCCCGGAAGCGCAGGTGCGTTCGATGGGCCGTACCGCGACCGGCGTACGTGGCATCAACCTCGGCGAAGGCGACAGCGTGATCTCACTGATCGTGCCGCGCGGCGAAGGCGACATTCTGACCGTCACGCAAAACGGCTTCGGTAAACGTACCGCCGTGACCGAGTATCCGACCAAGTCACGTGCCACCCAGGGGGTTATCTCCATCAAGGTGAGCGAGCGTAATGGCCAGGTGGTTGGCGCCGTGCAGGTGGAAACCAGCGACCAGATCATGATGATCACTGATGCCGGCACGCTGGTGCGCACCCGCGTTTCGGAAGTCAGCGTGGTGGGCCGTAACACCCAGGGCGTGACGCTGATCCGCACGGCGGAAGACGAAAACGTCGTCGGTCTGCAGCGCGTGGCCGAACCGGTGGAAGACGAAGAGCTGGATAGCCTGGAACCGGGCGCGGAAGCGGTGGAAGAAGACACCACGCCGCTGGACGATGGCGACGACGCGGCTGAGCCGATGGACGACGACAACGTTTAAAGCAAGGTGAGGGCGTCGGCATGCCGACACCGTAATGCACTGAGACAAAAGGGCCTGGCAGCGATGCTAGGCCCTTTTTCAGTTATATGGTTTAATTGGCGCACCGAGCCGCCGGCCGCCGTGCCGGCGATAGCGTGCGCCGCCACTGACTTTCGTATGGTATCCGATTGAAATACTTAGCCTCTTTTCGAACTACGCTGAAGATATCCCGCTATCTGTTCCGGGTGCTGGCGATTTTGCTGTGGTCGTTGGGAGCGCTGCTCACCACCTTTTATATTCTGAATATCCTGCATCAGAAAGAATCGGACATCCGGCAGGAGTACAACCTCAATTTCGACCAGGCACAGGGCTATATCCGCCATTCCGCCGACATCATCCGCGACATCAAGTATATGGCGGAGAACCGCCTCAACGGGTCAGTCAGCAGCCTGGACATGTTCAGCGGCGTGTTTCCCGGCAAGGGCAGCCCGCCGCAATTCTTTCCGCTGTACCCGGAGTCCAACTGTGCGCTGAGCACCACCTACCGCAGTTCGCTCGATTCACTGAGCGGCCTGATCCAGTATTGGAAAGAGAACTTCGTAGCGGCATACGATCTCAACCGGGTGTTCTTCATCGGCGGCGATAGCCTGTGTATGGCAGAATTCGGCGGCGGCAATGCGAGTGCCAATCGGGAAAATGTGCTGAAGTCACTGCACGAGCGCATTCTGAAATACCGCAACGCCAAGAATCAGGACAAAGACAACAACCTGTATTGGATCAGCCCCAGCGCGCAGCGGCCGGACGTCGGTTATCTGTATGTACTGACGCCGATCTATATCGGCAACAAGCTGGAGGCGTTGTTGGGCATCGAACAAACCGTTCGGTTGGAGGATTTCGTTACCGCCGGCAACCTGCCGATCGGCGTCACGCTGCTGGATGAGAACAACGAGCCGGTGCTGCGTCTGGCGGACGGCGATCGTTATGCCGCCTCACTTAACAGCTATCCCGTAGAGCACGCGTACTTCGGCTATGTCGACAATTACCGCGACCTGATTCTGAAGAAAGCGCTGCCACCTTCTTCGCTGAGCATCGTCTATGCACTGCCGGTGAAAAGCGTGGTGGAACGCTTCAAAATGCTGATCCTCAACGCGCTGTTGCTGAACCTGTTGTCAGCCATCGTGCTGTTCACGCTGGCGTGGCTGTTTGAGCGCAAGATGTTCCTGCCGGCGGAGGACAACGCGTTTCGCCTGGAAGAGCACGAGCAGTTCAACCGCAAGATCGTCGCCTCGGCGCCGGTGGGTATCTGTATCCTGCGCATCAGCGACGGTACCAATATCCTGAGTAACGAACTGGCGCATAACTACATCAACCTGTTGACCCACGAAGATCGCGATCGCATTACGCGTATCATTTGCGAACAGCAGGCGAATTTCGTCGATGTGATGACCAGCAACAACAACAACCTGCAGATCAGCTTTGTTCACTCGCGCTACCGTAACGAAGAGGTGGCGATTTGCGTGCTGGTGGACGTCAGCGCGCGCGTGAAGATGGAAGAGTCGTTGCAGGAGATGGCGGCGGCGGCGGAGCAGGCCAGCCAGTCCAAATCGATGTTCCTGGCTACCGTCAGCCATGAGCTGCGCACGCCGCTGTACGGCATTATCGGCAACCTCGATCTGCTGCAAACCAAGGCGTTGCCGCAAGGGGTCGATCGGCTGGTCAATGCGATGAACAACTCTTCCGGCCTGCTGCTGAAAATCATCAGCGATATTCTCGACTTCTCCAAAATCGAGTCCGAGCAGCTGAAGATCGAACCGCGCGAGTTCTCCTGCCTGGAGGTGATCACCCATATCGCCGGCAACTATTTGCCGCTGGTGGTCAAGAAACGTCTGGGGCTGTACTGCTTTATCGAACAGAACGTGCCGGAGCGCATCTTCGGCGATCCGGTGCGGTTACAGCAGGTGCTCTCCAATTTGGTGAACAACGCCATCAAGTTCACCGATACCGGCTGTATCGTGCTGCAGGTCTGCACCCGCGGCAGCTACCTGGAGTTCAGCGTGCGCGATACCGGCGTCGGTATTCCGGAGAAAGAGGTCTCGCGCCTGTTCGACCCGTTCTTCCAGGTGGGGACCGGTGTTCAGCGCCACTTCCAGGGAACCGGTTTGGGGCTGGCGATCTGCGAAAAATTGGTCAACCTGATGGACGGCGATGTCTCTGTCGAGTCCGAACCGGGGTTGGGCAGCTTGTTCAGCATTCGCATTCCGCTGTTCAACGCCCAGTTCCCGATCCCGCAGGCCAGCGATACCTGGCAGGGCCGGCGGCTGTGGCTGGATATCCGCAATCAGCGGCTGGAAAGCTACCTGATGGCGATCCTGGGCGGTTACGGCGCCGATATCCAACGCTATGACGGGCAGGAGACCGCTGCCGGTGAGGTGCTGCTCAGCGATTACCCGCTGATGCTGGACACGCCGCTGCTGGCTCAGATCCAATTCTCCACCGAGCATATCGGCCCGTCGCAGGAAACCCGGCCAGGCTATTGGATGCACAGCACCTCCACGCCGCGTGAAACGTTGACCTTGCTCAACCGGTTGTTTGGCGTCGGCGGCGGCGCGGCAGAGGGGCTGGTGCAGCTGCCGGTGCCCGCCAAGGCCAGCGCGGCGGACAACGGCGATATTCATCTGCTGGTGGTCGACGATCATCCGATCAACCGTCGCCTGTTGTCCGATCAGCTGGGGTCGCTGGGGTATCAGGTGGTGACCGCCAACGACGGCGTCGACGCGCTCGGCGTACTGAAACAGCATCACGTCGATATTGTGCTGACCGACGTCAATATGCCGAACATGGACGGTTATCGCCTGACGCAGGAACTGCGACAGATGCAGTTCAGCTCGCCGGTAATCGGCGTGACGGCGAACGCGCTGGCGGAAGAGAAGCAGCGCTGTCTCGAGGCGGGCATGGATAATTGCCTGTCGAAACCGGTTACGCTGGAGACGCTGGAACAGACGCTGGCTTACTATAGTCAACAGGTGCGCTACAGCCGCAGCGAGGCTTGAAAAACAAACAGGCACGGCGGATGCCGTGCCTGTTTGGCGTTCACCTGCCGTGAGGCGGGCTTTAGTCTTTGTCCAACGGCGTCATGCTGACGGACGAGAGATAGTTGAGCAGGGCGATGTCGTTCTCGACGCCCAGCTTCATCATTGCCGATTTTTTCTGGCTGCTGATGGTTTTGATGCTGCGGTTGAGCTTCTTAGCGATTTCGGTCACCAGGAAACCTTCGGCGAACAGACGCAGCACTTCGCTTTCTTTCGGCGACAGGCGTTTGTCGCCATAGCCGCTGGCGCTGATTTTTTCCAGCAGTTTAGAGACGCTTTCCGGCGTGAACTTCTTGCCTTTCTGCAGGGCGGCCAGCGCCTTCGGCAGATCGGTCGGCGCGCCTTGTTTCAGCACGATGCCTTCGATATCCAGATCCAATACCGCGCTCAGGATCGCCGGGTTGTTGTTCATGGTCAGCACGATGATCGACAACTGCGGATAGTGACGCTTGATGTACTTAATCAGCGTGATGCCGTCGCCATACTTGTCACCCGGCATCGACAGATCGGTGATCAGCACGTTGGCGTCCAGCTTGGACAGATTGTTGATCAGTGCGGTTGAGTCTTCGAACTCCCCAACGACATTCACCCATTCAATTTGCTCAAGTGACTTCCGGATGCCAAACAGTACGATAGGATGGTCATCAGCAATAATTACGTTCAGGTTATTCATGTTGTTGGCTACCTTGCTTCAGCAGTCTGCTGACGAAAAAATCAATCTGACTGATGTTATTCTCGATCTCGGGCGCATCACCTTCTGCGATACGCTGTTCTAACGATTCGCACAGCTGCTTGCCGGGAAGCAGATTTAACATGGCAAACACGCCTTTCAGGCGGTGTGCGGTTTGTGACAGCGCATTGAAATCACTGCTGCCCGCCTCAGTATACAGTTTTTTGACATCGTCGGGTACTGTATCGACAAACAGCCCATAGTAATCACTTGATTTCAATTGTTTTTCATAGAGTTGGATATCTTCTGAACTCAATGAAAGCGGGCTTTCTTCCTGTTCCAGCGCGGCCATTTGCTGTTCGATCAGCATCAGCACGGCGTCGATTAATGCGCCGTTCAGGTTGTAGTTCACCCGAATGTAGCGTTTATCCAGCGCTTGCCAACCCGGCTCATCGGTCGCCAGCAGCAGGGTGTAGTCATCGGCCCGCTGCGGGTTATCCGTCAGCAGCACGTCATAATCGCGATTGACCGCGCGATCTTCGGCGACGAGACAGTCGGCGCCGTAGGCCTGCAACAGGCGGGTCACGATGCCGCGCACTTCATCCGACGTGACGTCCAGCAGGGCGGTGACGCCGTCGAGCAGCTTTTCCTGCTCCTGCGGTTCTTTTTTCTCCATCTCCATGGCGACGCGAATGGTGTAGCGAGTGCCGATATCCACCTTGCTGCGAATGTCCAACTGGCCGTTAAGCTTCTTGCACAGCTGATTGCACAGGAAGAAGGTGAGGCCGGAACCGTGGTTGAAGCGGTCCACCAGCGTCTGGCTGAGGAACGGATAGTTGAGGTTGCTGATCTCTTCGTTGGAGATGCCGGAGCCGGTGTCGTTGATTTGGAAAATCAGGCGGTCAGGGTGCTCGGGCTCATGGTCGATGACCAGAGAAATCTTGCCGCAGGCGGTAGTGATAATGGCGTAATGCACCAGCAACGAGATCACCTTGCGCAGCGCGTTGGCGTCGCCGATATAGTTCTGCTCGACGTCCAGCTGGAAATGCTTGAACAGCGCCAGCCCCTTTTGATTGAGGGCAGGCAGGGCCTCCAGCAGTAACTCGTCGATCAGCGCCGTTGGGTTGAACGGCTCGCGTGTGGGTTGCCAGTCCTGGGTTTCCAGCCGGGTCAGCAGGGTGATGTTATCGATCAACTCCAGTACCGAAGCCGACGCCGTCGTCAGCTGGCCCAGCAGCGCCTGCTGTTGTTCCTCATCCGGCCGGTTGTGCAGGCGGTCGACCAGATCGTGCATCTGACGTACCGGCTGATTCAGCTCGATGCCCAGATTGTGCAGCATCAGTTTGCGCGCCTGAACGTTTTTGTCGTATTCGCGCCGCGCCTGCTGCAGCCGCTTGTTCACCATCACCTCTTTATCCTGATCGTTCATCAGGAACAGGTAGGTGTCCGGTGAGAGCTGGCTGCGGAAAATGCGAATTTCATACACCTCGTTGTTGACCGTCGCCTGGATCACTCCGTGATGCTGTTCGGCCATATGGGCGATCTTTTGCAGGCTGAGATGCGGCAGCAGGTGCTCGGCGATTTTGTTGCTGGCGATCACCGTATTGTTGGCGAAGCTGTAGACCAGCAGGCCGGAGGGCAGGCTGGAGACGATCTCCCGATTCAGCGCGCGCTCGGCCTCCAGTTCCACTGCCATGTTTTCGCTCGGGCGAATGTACTGGCGGCGGATAAAGTAGATGCTCAGCATCGACAGCGCCAGCAGCAGCAAGTTGACTGCGATCAGCCAGATGTTGTTGCGCAGCAGATCGATGGCCAGATTGATAGCCGAAACGCGATACACCACCTTCAGCGGCGCATTGGGCAGGGCGGCACTGAACTCCACCCAGCCCCCGCTCATCGTTGCATGGGTACCGAGGACGGTTTCCGACGGGATGGTGCTGTCGTCGAGATCGACATCATCCGGCAGCAGCAGGAAATTGGCGCGGGCCAGATTGGCCGGAATGATGTCGTTGATCGGCAAATCAAAGGCGATCACCGTCGCCAGATGCCCCGGCTGATTAAAGGTGGTGCGAATCGAAAACGAATAGGCGTTCTGGAAGCGTTGCTTGCGCAGATCGGAAAAGCTCTCGCGTTCGTCGAGCATATTGGCCTGCTGCAGCATCTCGGCGCGGCGTTCGTCCGCCGAGGTGGTCAGGTAGCTTTCCCGAAAGCGCGAAGCCAGCTCTTTGAGCGGCTGGGTAGTGATCAGGCTGAGGCTGTTGTCCTGACCATTGAGGTAATACATGGCGTAGTTCTCGGTCTTGGCGCCCCAGCGGGTATCCAGGTAGTCCGAGATGTTGGCGATCATCGCCAGCGTGTTCTCGTCATGGCTGCCGAAGATCACCGCGTCGGTTTTCTTGTGCGGTTTCTCGACATAATAGACGTCGGGCCGCAGGCGGGTTTCCTGCAAACCAGGATCGACATTCTGCGCCGGCGCATTGCCGAATTTGTCATAGACCTGATAGGTCATATAGCGGTAGGTATCGATACGCTTTTGCAGCGAACCGGCGATGCTATTGAGCGTGTACTTCTTTTCCGCCAGCCAGGCATTGGTGTAGTTGTAGCCATACAGACCGATGCCGATCGTCAGCAGCACGATAAACAGCAGGAAGCAGCGGGTAATGTTGCTGGAGCTTATGGTCAGTTGTTTATTTTGCATAGTGGCTGCGCATTCCTGAATCAGCGAGTGACGGCCCTGGCGCTGGCGGTCACCGCCAACAGCAGAGCGGCTACGCAGGCGAAGGCCACCGTCAGGTTGGAAAACTGAGCGATGAAGCCGATCAGCGCCGGGCCGGCCAGAATACCGGCATAGCCGACGGTGGTGACGGAAGCGATCGCCAAATTGGCCGGCATGTCACGCTGGTTGCCTGCGGCGCTGAACAGGATCGGCACGACGTTCGAGGCGCCCAGGCCGACCAACATGAAACCGGCCAGCGAAACGGTGGCGTGATTGAAGGCGATGGCCAGACCCAGGCCGAAAGCGGCACACAGGCTGCCCAGCAGCAGCACCCGGTAGCGGCCCAGCGAGTTCACCACCCGATCGCCATTGAGGCGGCCGAGCGTCATGGTGATGGAAAACAGCGCATAGCCCAGACCGGCCTGGCTGTGTTCGACACCGCGCAACGTGGTGAGGAACAGCGCGCTCCAGTCGAGCATCGATCCTTCCGCCAGAAACATGATAAAGCACAGAATGCCGATGAACATCACCCAACCGCGCGGCAAGACGAACATCGGCCCGCCGTCGTCGGCGCCGCTCTCACGCAGCAGATGGCGGCTGGCAAGCGCCAGCAGGACTATCACCGCCAACACGGTGAGCAGGGTGGATTGCAGCGGTGTCAGCCCCAACCACAGCAACGCGCTGACGCCGCCGGCGCCGGCAATGCCGCCGATGCTGAAGAAACCGTGAAAGCCGGACATCATCGCCTTGCCGCTGGCGCGTTCGACGATCACCGCCTGAACGTTCATCGCTACGTCGATCATGCCGATTGCCGCACCGAATAGCAGCAGCGCTACGGCCATGCCGCCGAGGGAATCCATCAGTGCCAACAGCGGCAGATCAATACACAATCCCAGACCCGCCATCAGGATCACCGCGCGGCAGCCCAGTTTGCCGGTCAGGAAACCGGTCAGCGGCATCGCCAACAAGGAGCCGGCGCCGATACAGAGCAGCAACAGGCCGAGCGAACCGTCATCGATACCGATGCGCGCTTTGGCGAAGGGGACCAGCGGCGCCCAGGCGGCCATGCCGAGACCGGCGACGAAAAAGGCCAGACGGGTGGCGATCTGTTGAGGAATGCCGGGCGTTTGCTGTTCATTGCACAAGGTAGCTGTCATGTAAGCGTCAGGATCTTGGGTCAAAAGAATGGTGAAAGTTACTGACAGTTTTTATCACAATCCGCGATCCGGATCGAAAATATTCGCGCCTGACATCTCCCTGGCACCGCCTCTGCGCACCAGCCACAGCGCGATAGCTTGGACAATATACTCCTTTTGCTGCTCGTTCAGTGCGACGCCTTGCGGTATGCCGTGCCACTTTTCCAGACAGCTGCGGCAGCAGGTAGCGGTGGCATGCTGGGCGACGAACACCGGGTGGCCGCGCATCGGTGTTTGCTTGCCGTCATTCTTAGGATGGGCGGCGGCCAGGCGGCGGTCGATAAAATCGCGGGCATGGCTGAGTATCAGCGGCAATCCCTTGCCGTCGAGATAAGTCTGGTCTTTGGCATTTAAACGGAAGCGAGCGCGGAAGGGGGAGGTTTGTAGCCGCCGCCACAGCACGTCGGGTTGAAAGGGCATCATGAATTTTACTCGCTGGAGGTGCACTTTTTTCAGGTTATCAGAATTGAAACTCTGCGGCTAATTGTGCCTGTGGCGGGAAATAATCGGTGGGATAAAGCACGAAATGAAAAGTAATTTCAATTTGTAGACTAAAATAAGGGAAAAGATTAGCAATTAGTGCGAAAGTAAATTAATGAAACTATATCATTAGGTTATTTATTTGCGTGCTATTTGTACGAGTCGGAATTGTGAGGAGAGTATGGAGAAAAATAAAAAAACGGCCAGAAGCCGGTTAAAGGAGTGCAGAAATTATCCTCGGATCTCGGATAATGAAGGTAATAATGAAAATAATGATGATAGCGAGGTGATTATAGCGGCTGCGTGCGGACGGCGTTTTGGCACAATGTGCTTATTGTCTGGCTCAATTGTATGGTTGGCTTTTTTTTCTTAAAGATATGTATAACTACATGATTTTTTATCAATTAATCTATTCTTTGTCTTTAAGTGCTTTATTTTGTTTGTCTGTAATGTTTTGTGAAAGTTCGCGCGTATTTACATTTGGAAACCTTTATTAATTACACTGAAACACTATCGGATACTTGGTATCATTTTCTTTCTGGATTAATATAACCCTTGTTACCAGAATGGTAATGCACAGTCGTGCTAATAATGCTCGAAAAGGGCAGTGGCCGTAGCTCGACATAATTAACGAGGATAATAACGATGAAACTTCGAGTACTCTCTCTGATGGTACCCGCACTGCTGGTTGCAGGCACAGCAGGCGCGGCGGAAATCTACAACAAAGACGGTAATAAACTGGATTTGTACGGTAAAGTCGACGGTCTTCACTATTTCTCCAGCAACAACGGCGTGGATGGCGATCAGTCTTATATGCGTTTTGGCCTGCGCGGCGAAACGCAAATCAGCGATCAGCTGACCGGTTACGGCCAGTGGGAATATCAGGCGAACCTGAATCACGCTGAAAGCCAGGACAACAAGAACTTCACCCGTTACGGCTTCGCCGGTCTGAAATTCGGCGACTACGGCTCCTTCGACTACGGCCGTAACACCGGCGTGCTGTACGACGTCGCGGCGTATACCGACTTGCAGCCTGAGTTCGACGGTATGACCTACGGCGCCGACCAGTTCATGTTCCAGCGCTCCAGCGGCCTGGCGACCTACCGTAACAACGACTTCTTCGGTCTGGTTGACGGCCTGAACTTCGCCCTGCAGTACCAGGGTAAAAACGGCAACGGCGAAGAGACCAACAACGGTCGTGACGTTCTGGGTCAAAACGGCGAAGGCTACGGTATGTCCATGAGCTATGACATGGGCTACGGCATCAGCGCCGCAGGTGCCTTCTTCAACTCGCGTCGTACCAGCGAGCAGAACGGCGGTAACGGTCATCAGAACATCATGGGTCGCGGCGACAAGGCCGAAGGGTACTCCGGCGGTCTGAAATATGACGCCAACGACGTCTACCTGGCGGTGATGTTCACCCAGTCCTACAATGCGGCGCGTTTCGGTAGTTCTGACAGCAGCGTTTATGGCTACGCCAACAAGGCGCAGAGCTTCGAAGCCTACGCGCACTACCAGTTCGACTTCGGTCTGCGTCCGTTCGTGGGTTATAACCAGACCAAAGGTAAAGACCTGGGCCGCGCCGGCAACGGCAAGGACTACGGCGATCAAGATCTGGTCAAATTCGTCGACCTGGGTGCGACCTACTTCTTCAACAAAAACATGTCCACCTATGTTGATTACAAAATCAACCTGGTGGACAACAACGACTTCACCGACGCTGCCGGTATCAACACCGACAACGTGGTTGCCGTGGGCCTGGTTTACCAGTTCTAAGCACCTCAGTGTGAACGTCATCGCGCGGCCTTCGGGCCGCGTTTTTTTTGCCTGTAAGCCGGTAAAAAAGCACGGATTGATCCGCTATCGGCACGGGAAGTACCGTGGTTTTCCTCCTCTAAGCCTACGCTGTCAGTACAGAAAAAGAGGGGGATGATATGGAACTCAAGATCGACAAGGTGATCGAAACGGTGCTGTACGTCAGCGATATTGAACGCGCGGACGCTTTTTACCGGGAGGTGCTGAAACTGCCGGCGATGGTCGCTAACGAACGGTTTCGCGCCTATAACGTCGGCGATCGAAGCGTACTGTTGCTGTTTATCGAAGGCGACTCGCTGCGTGGGGCGCACTATCCTACCGGGTTTATTCCTGCGCACGATGGCGTGGGGCCAGCGCATATCGGGCTGGCGGTGGCGAAAGCGCAACTGCCACACTGGGAACGGCATCTGACGGCCAACGGCGTGGAGATTGAGGGGCGGATGCGCTGGGAACACGGCGGGGAGAGTATTTATTTTCGCGATCCCGACGCCCACCTGTTAGAACTGGTGACGCCGGGCATCTGGGCCAATTACTGATCGAACCCGCCTTGTGCCAGCAACGCCAGAGCGGCATTCAGCACCTGCAGCGCCGCCTGCGGTTGCCGCTCTATCTGCACTCTGACGATGGCGCCGTCGATCAGCATCGCCAGCATTGCTGCCTGCTGTTCCTGCTGTGGGCCGGCGGGCAGGTGACGTGCCAGTTCCTCCGCCATTTGCCGCTTATGCCGGCTGGCGATGTGCAGGCTTTCCGGCAGCAGATCGGCGATTTCCACCGCTGTATTGATAAATGCGCAGCCGCGAAAGCGCGGTTCGTCGAACCACTCCGCCAGGCAGGGCGCCAACGCCGGCAGCAGCCCACCGGTTTGCGCCACATGATGGGCCAGCGATGTGCTGAACCAGGTGAGCCACTGCTGATGGCGATAGGTCAAAAACGCCGTAATTAAATCATTCTTGCTGGGAAAGTGGCGATAGAAGGTCACCTTGGTCACGCCCGATTCTTTGATGATGCGATCGATGCCGGTGGCGCGGATCCCTTCTTGATAAAACAGATCGTGCGCCGTCAGCAGGATGCGCTGGCGGGCGGGTAAGGCGTTGAGATCGGCGGTCATCATTTTCTCCCTGGCTATTTCCGAGTGATTGTAGACAACTCTGTCTACATGCGCTAGCGTAATGATGTAGACAGAGTTGTCTACACGCCTTCACTTAGGAGATAAACATGAGCATTAAACCCCCATTGCCGCCTTTTACCCGCGAATCCGCTATCGAGAAGGTGCGGCTGGCGGAGGATGCCTGGAATAGCCGCGATCCCGAACGTGTATCGCAGGTGTATTCCCTCGATACCCACTGGCGTAACCGCGCGGAATTTGTCGATGGGCGCGCGGCGGTGGTCGGCTTTTTGCAACGCAAGTGGGCGAAAGAACTGGAGTATCGGCTGATTAAGGAGCTGTGGGCGTTTGACGGCGCGCGCATCGCGGTGCGTTTTGCCTATGAATGGCGCGACGATTCCGGCAACTGGTATCGCAGCTTCGGCAATGAGAACTGGGAGTTCAATCAGGAGGGGCTGATGATCAACCGTCACGCCTGCATCAACGACATGCCGATCCGCGAACAGGATCGGCGTTTTCATTGGCCGCTCGGCCGGCGCCCGGACGATGTCCCGGCCCTGAGCGATTTCGGTTTTTGAATCTGATGGGATGCTGCGATGGCCTTTTGAGAGCAAAAGCGCACCGATCGACAAAGGGGAATTTGTAGAAAAGCCTTCCCGCTTCTAGACTTAGGGAACAACAAATGCACTCCAAGAGGACAAGCTATGACGAAGAAGTTGGTTTTGGCCGTCGGCACTGCGGCGGTATTCTCCATTCTTGCCGGTTGTACCACCTATGATCGCGCAGCCAGCTATGTCAATGAGCCGGTGGTCAGCGATGTCAAAGTAGGGATGACCAAGCAGCAGGTGCGGGCTATCGCGGGTCCACCGTCGACCACTGCCACACTGGTTCATGCGCAGGGCACCTGCGACACCTATGCGGTGGCGCCGCGCGACGGCAAGGTGCAAACCTACTTTGTCAGCTACAACGACACGGGCCATGTCATGAACAAGGGCTATCAAACCTGTTCAGACTACGATTCTCAGCCGAAATAATCGCGTTTCGGCCGACCAAAAAAGCCTCGCTTGCGCGGGGCTTTTCATTTTTTAAGCGTTTAAGGCCTGAAGTTTAGGCAACTGCACCGGTTGTGCCATTTTTTTGCATCAAAACGATAGACATTTCATAACGGTATCGCTAATATCAGCGCCCATTGGAAGGATGGCCGAGTGGTTTAAGGCAACGGTCTTGAAAACCGTCGAGTGTAACAGCTCCCAGAGTTCGAATCTCTGTCCTTCCGCCAAATTCAGCCGGCTTAGCTCAGTAGGTAGAGCAACTGACTTGTAATCAGTAGGTCACCAGTTCGATTCCGGTAGCCGGCACCATGACAGAGGCCCCAGCAGCGATGCTGGGGCTTTTTGTTATGGTATTGGTGCGCTAGAAAAGTGCACACTGCAGCAGTGCGCGCTTCGAATAGCATCGATATTAACATTAACCAACCGATAACCGGATGGGGGAGGCACCGCGTCAATCCCATTAGCCAAGGGCTGAACGTTTGCATATACTGGCGGAAATATAGCCGGTGGGCGAGCCCGGCTATCAGACAGGGTTCAAATATCAGTGACCAGCCACTGATCCGCTTCTTCGAACATATCTTCCAACATTCGGTTCAGCTTCTCACGATCGCTTTTGCTGGCGTCGGAGTTCAGGCCGTTGGCCTGCATCGGCTTCACGCGCACCTCCGCCTCCGGGAACAGCACATGCACGCGTTTTTCCAGCTCGTTGCGAATAATCTCGGCGGCGTTGGGTAGCCCAGCGACGTTGCGCTTGTCGTACACTAATTCTACAAACATGACTCACCTGTAAACACTGATTTAATGTACAGTATTCTGGCCTGAGGAAGGCGGGTTGGCAAGAGGGGGGCGCAATTTTGCATAAGGCGTTTATTCTTACTTGCGCAGCGGGCTGCCAAGCCTGCCACTGAATCTTTTCTTTACGTCTGGCCAGTGGTCTGCATTTTCCTCGCTCACTTCGTGCGTGAATATTCAAAGGGCACGATTATCCTCCGCAACCTACATTTTTCTCCCTTACTAATCAGTATGTAAGGCGGTGGCGTCGGGCTGGGGGCTCCCTGGTGTTGGGGGCCCGACGCCACCTTTCTGGTCGCCGTTCTTGGCATAATATCGATCAATGCAGGTATGCGCCGGAACTCGGCGCTACGGGCGCTGACGCAGCTTCTTCGCGTTCTGACAGAGAAAAAATCCCGAGTATTGGCCAATGGTCGCTCGAAGAGCGATGAATAAAGCACTCATCTCATTTCCTTTAAAATTATCGAACCGGGATGCGGTTTGCTCTCCAGGTTGGCTTCTGTGCGTTAAATTGCTGCGGGGTTAATGTTTAGCATTTTGGGTTTCTCCCGCGTCGGCTATGGCGTGAATGCGATGAAGATATCCCGGGCGTTGTAAAGCGCCTCTGATGTTTGATGAACGGGCATATGAGTTAGCCTGTGCAGACAGCATTTTTATAAGTAAATTGAATCATTTAAAAGGCAGCCAGTCATGTTCGGCAAGATCGGTGATTTACAATAAAATTATTATATTACAATGTATTATATTTATATTTCGTATACAAAAGGCCCCGAGTCATTGTCATAGCCACCCTGGAAGTGGTTTAATGTTTTTAATTCACTTTAATGACACTAAAGTATAGGTTTAAAACATTATAATGCAACCAAACAACATTAAAATATCAGAAGAAAATGGTATGTCATTGAAAATGATAGGTGAAAACCTTACTTACCTCATGCGCATGCACGGGATTGACGCCAGTCGGTTGAGCAGCGAAACAGGGATAGGTATTGCCACGATCAATAATCTGAGGAAAGGCGTGGGGAATCCCACGATCTCTACGCTTGCGTCCATTGGTGAATTTTTCAGCGTAAAAGTAGGGGAGCTGACTGACAAGGATTTAAGCGTCACGGGAGAGGCCAAACACAATGTGAGATCGCTTCCACTCATTAGCTACAGCGATGTAGAACGTTTTCTGGCCAACACGATCAGAACGGCAGATACCTATACGACAGAAGTCGATGACATGACGGACGATTCGCTGTTTGTGGTAGAGATAACGAATAATTCACTGTCGCCTGAATTAGACCGTGGAACGTATTGTGTGATCTCGCTCAAAGAGCCATTTTGCGATGGCGATATCGTCCTGGTTAAGCTGAAAAATTACCCAATATGCTTAAGGCGAGTTTTTGTTTCCGACGGCGACTTGTTGTTTACAAACATCTCATTAGATTCAGATAGCAGTGTGAAGTCCTATAGCGATTATGCGATCGTCGGTGTTCTATTGAAAACGATAAAGAGGCTGAAATAAATGGACTTATTTAACATAATGAGAAGGTTAAGAAAAATATACTCTCCCAGTTACCTCTATACGTTAGATCGTAGCGTGATCCGAACGGCGGATGGATATTGGCTTTTCAAAGAGTTTGGCACCCATACTTTCGTGAAAAAAAACTGGGGGCAACTCATCGAGGGCGATTTTCTCAGGCATGTTAACCCGAAAGATATCGCTTTTATCGCCGAGACCGAATCTAAAATAAAAATCGCCTCGGCCAAACTGTCGATTCATGAAGAGAAACGAAACTGTATGTGGACGTTGAAAAACGATGTTGACTCGATATCAATATCAGGGGCGGATTTTCTAAGGGATCGCGATCTTGTCGACAAAACCGAGTCCTTGGATGCGACGAAAATAGCCTTCTATGCCGGGGTCAAGGAAGGCAGAGCACTCTCTGCCTCATTGAAAAATGCTAAGAAAAGCGACAGATCTAAAAAAACAATACTGACGTTGATTAAATAAACCAGGGTTCGACGTGAATATGCTCATCGAACGTAATCACGCTGAAGGCCGAATTGTCTATGCTGCTGACAGCGCTTGTGCCGTTCTTCCATTGCGAACAAATCGCCGGGGAAACAGAGACTAAGGTTTCCCCCAGCTTTCTTTGGAATAGCGTATGTGCATGGCCTGAGCCGATAAACTTAACGTTTAATCGTTGGCAGAGGCTCAAAAACTCCTCGGCATTGTTTAACATACAGCTATCAACAATCGGGGTGCCTACCGGAATAGGGTGATGATGCAAGAAGACGGCGAGCTTTTTATTGTCACTTGCGACGATGGCTTTTTCAAGCGTGTCGAGCGCATGCGTCGAGACCCTGCCGAAATCTTCGTTATCGACCACCGAGTCGATGCTGAGCATGCGCCATTCGTCATCTTCAAACGAGTTTATATCGTAGCTGCCGCCCTGTTTACGGGCTGTATCGTCCAGGTTCTTTTTGTTGTCGTGGTTGCCTGGGAAAAAATAGAAAGGTAAGGAAGTGCGGTTCATTATCTTAAAGAAGCGCTCATAAGAGGGGATATCGCCATCATGAGAGATGTCACCCGTCACAATGATTAAGTCGGCATTGATTTTATCGGCATTGGCATTAATGAAGTCAATGGCCCTGTCGAAATTAGCAAGATGCTTCGAAGCCAGCGCGCTTTCATTAGGCATAATATGTATGTCGCTAATCTGAATTACTTTCATGCGAGACCCTGTTGATATTACTTAAATGGATTGTATGAGGTGCCCCAATCATAATGATCGGTGTTTTCTATCTTCTTCACCCACTCGACTAAGGCGATGGCGAGCGGCAGCAAGACAATAGAGACGACAACTTTATAAGACCACGTCGTGCTTATGATGTTAACCAACTCCATGAAGGTGTATTTTCCTGAAAGACTGATCGGATAGGCTGTCAGCAACAGGGCGGCCTGTGTAGACATGGAGCCCACAACATATCGGACAAAGAAGTATTTGCCGGAGAAGATAATCTTCATCTTTGAAATAATAAAACCATTGACGAAATAAGCGACCGGAACGGACACCCAGGTGCCTATCATGACTCGCCAGAATTCATGGTATAAAGAATAATAGTGTGTGGCGATATCGTTATTTTCTGGCTGAATAACGGCTGAGAGATTAAGTATTATGACATATAAGCTTTGACAGAACACCATGATCCATATTGCTCTTACCGACAATTTATAGCCATAAACCTCAGTCAGCAATGTGGATATCAAGAAACACAAGGAGAATACAATGCCGCTTGCCGTTATTTTAAAACCATAGATATCAAAGACCTTATAAACCAACGTGTCGCAGGTGATCATAATGGTCACCGTCAGGCCAACAAAAAGGCCATAGAGCTTGAGATTTCCTTGCATTTTTATTCCTTATTTAGTCCGTGTTCTTCTGTTATTCATAATCCATACTTATTTAAAACGTCAACCGGGCGGTCAGATAGTGGCGTAATGATGCTCGAGCCATGTCACATGGACATCATCTCTCTTTATTCAAAACAACGCCTCTCCTTTCCCTCACGGGGTTCCTGAAGGCGAAAGCGCTACGCTGGGTTTTGCGGAGAATGCTGATAGCCTGTTGGTTGAGAAAAGGTGATTCTACCGTAATTCATTAATATTTCTAATAAATATATTGCCTGGATCGCGCTGTGTCAATCAAGGAAAGAGGAATACGGGACGTTAGCTTGATGAGGGCTTTATGCATTCACTCCCGGGGCGTGGGCGGCAGAGCCTGCAGCTGAATCACCAATTCCGCCAGGCTGGCGGCCTGCATTTTCTCCATCACTTTTGCCCGGTGAACCTCTACGGTGCGCAGCGCGATATTCAGCCGCTCCGCCATTTCCCGATTCATCATGCCCCGCACCACCAGCTGCGCGATGTCGCGTTCTTTCGGCGTGAGCGTATGGTAGCGGCCGCAAGTTTCATGGCGCTGCTGGGCTTTGGCCGAGACCTGCTGCGCCCGTTCGAGGGCGGCGATTAACGGTTCAGCGGCGATCGGTTTTTGCAGGAAGTCCACCGCGCCGTACTTCATCTGCTCCACCGCCATCGGCACGTCGCCATGGCCGGACAGGAACACCACCGCCAGCGTGCTGCTGCGGCGGCGCAGCTCAGCGTAGGCCTGATGCCCATCGAGTATCGGCATCCGCATGTCCAGCAAGACGATCCCGGTCTGAAACAGATCGGCCTGCGCCAAAAAGCCGGCGCTGTCATTCCAGCACTGCACGTCGTGGCCGAGGCTGGTCAGCAAAAAATGGCAGGCGTCGGTGACGACGGCGTCATCGTCCACCAGATGAATTAGCGACATGGTTTTCCTCATCGTTCAATATGAAATGCAGCGTTATGCACAGCCCATTGCGGCTGTCGGGGGCGGAGCGGTTAGCCAGGCGGATTTCGCCGCCGCCGTAGCGGGCCAGGCGCCGGCAAATGGCCAACCCCAGCCCCATGCCGCCGGCTTTGGTGGTGTTGAAGGGGCGAAAAGCCTGTTCCAGCCCGGCCGTTGTCATGCCGCCCGCGTTGTCCTGCAGATGCAACTCGATCGCCCGTTCGCTCTGGACGGCGGAAAGCCAGACGGCATTGGCTCCGGCCTGCGCCGCATTCAGCAGCAGGTTTGCCAGCAGCTGTTCCAGCAGCGCCGGCGGCAGGGTTAGCGTCAGCGAAGGCGCCACGTTGTTGAACAGTTTCAGGTCGGGATAGCGCTGCGTCAGGCGCAGCAGCGTCCACACCCGCTCGGCGGTTTCGCTTACCGCCGCGGGTCGCCAGCGTGTTTGGTCTATCGCCTCAGCGGTGGGCTGCACCCACTGGCGCAGGTTATGAATCGTCTCGCCGCCGCGCTGCGCCTGTCGGTCGATATTTTCCAACGGCCCCAACAGCGGATGCCCGGCGTCCGTTTTGCGCAGTTGGATCAGGCATCCCTGCGCATAAAGGCGAATAGCCGCCAACGGTTGATTGAGCTCGTGCGCGAAGCCGGAGGCCATTTCCCCCAGCACGTTCAGCTGCCTGGCGTTCTCCAGCGCCTGCTCCTGCCGCCGCAGTTGCTCTCCGGCATGGAGCAACTGCCGCCCGCGCCGGCGTACCAGCAGCGCGATCCAGATATGGTTGGCGATCAACAGCGCCAGCACCGCCAGCGACAGGCCGACGGCCGTCTGATGCTGGATCAGCCAGCTCTTGATATCCAGCCACAGCCGCCGCTGTTCCGGGTGTTGATTGACGGCGCGCAGCAAGGCTTCCACCTCGCTGGTCGAGACCGGTGCGCCCCATTGAAAGGGAGACTGCGGAGGTGCGGTCAGCAAAGCTCTTGCCACCGCATCCACCAGTGAGTTATCCAGGCCGGGCAGGGCGGCGAACGACCAGTTGGGGTAAAGCGGCGTGCTGCTGACGCAGGGAACCGATGTGGGCCGTTGCAACAGCGGGCGAAAATCCGCCGGGTTGATCAGGCCTTCTCGATTCATTTTCTCCAGCAGGCAGACGGGGACGATGGCGGCCTGAATGGCGCGCTCGCGCAACAGATAGAGCAGGGCATCGGCAGGGAAACCGGTAAAGCGCAGGTGGAAATCGCGATCGGGCCGCATACCGGCATCGCTGAGCGCCTTATAGCCGGTCAGATAGCCGCCGAAGGCCTGCGGATCGATGGCGCCCACCGTTTTGCCCATCAGCGCCTGCGGCGTCGTGATGCCGCTGTCGCGCCGCACTAGAATCACGCTGCCGATGATGTTGCCCGTTGCCCGATCGCCGTTGGCGGCGCGCAACGATGCCAGCCAGCGCAGATGATAGCGGCTGTTCAACTGCACGAACTGCGCCGGATTAGTGACCACGAACTGCACGCTGCCCCGATTGACCGCTTCGCGCATCTGCGCCAGATCGAGCGGCTGCAGGCGGAAGCGCTCACCGCCGACACTGCCGTTGAGGCTGTCGATCAGCGGCTGCCAGTCACGCGCAGTCGCCGCATCGCCGCGCATCGCCAGCACGCCGATCGACCACTCTCCCGCCTGTGCCGCCATCCCCCAACCGAGACTGAACAGCAGTAATAACACGACCCTCACAGCCCCTCCTGATGGGCAATTTGCCTGCAGCCACTTGTTTTAGATCAACGTTGGGGCCGGTATGTGGTTAACCACAATAGAGCGCCATCGATGCCATTTTTACACTGTAAATCATCGACATTGTTTATTCATCTAACGGGCATCAATAGCGTGATCGGGGTGATGCCCAGGGCGTGGGAGAGGCGCATGGACTTCAGTAAACGGCAGTTTTTGCAGCAGCTGGGCGTGTTGACGGCGGGGGCTTCGCTGATCCCCGTGGCGGAGGCCGGGCTGACGTTAGCGCCGACGCGGCGCGAGGGGGATGCGAGCCGCCGCTACGCGATGCTGATCGATCTGCGGCGTTGCGTCGGGTGCCAGGCCTGTACCGTGAGCTGCGCCATTGAAAACCAGACGCCGCACGGCGAGTTTCGCACCACGGTAAACCAGTACCAGGTCAGCCTCGAAGGTGAAGCGGTGGCGACCAACGTGCTGCTGCCCAGGCTGTGCAACCACTGCGACAACCCACCCTGCGTGCCGGTGTGCCCGGTACAGGCCACTTTCCAGCGTGAGGACGGGATCGTGGTGATCGACAACACGCGCTGCGTGGGGTGTGCCTATTGCGTGCAGGCCTGCCCGTACGATGCCCGCTTTATCAATCACGCCACCCAAACGGCGGACAAATGCACCTTCTGCGTGCATCGGCTGGAGGCGGGATTGTTGCCGGCGTGCGTGGAGTCGTGCGTGGGGGGAGCGCGGATCATCGGCGATATGCGCGATCCGCACAGCACGCTGAGCAAGATGCTGCGGCGCCACGAGGCCGAGATCAACGTCCTCAAGCCGGAGAACCAAACCGCGCCCCATGTGTTTTATCTGGGGCTGGATGACGCCTTCGTCACGCCGCTGCCGGGGCGGGCGCAGGTTGCCTTATGGGGGGAGGGACGATGAGTCGCCAACTGATGATCGCAGAAGTGCTGGGCCAACCGCAGGCGGTGAGCTGGCTGCCGTGGGCCGTGCAATATTTCTTCTTTATCGGCATCGCTGCCTGTGCTGCGCTGCTGGCCTGCGTGTGGCGCTGGCGCGGTGGAGATAACGCCGCGCATCTGGAGCGCATGGCGCTGTTTATTGGGCTGACGTGCGCCATCACCGCACCGCTGGCGCTGACCGCCGACCTGCATCAAACCGCCCGCTTCTGGCATTTCTACGCCTATCCGACGCCCTGGTCGTGGATGCCGTGGGGCGCGCTGTTCTTGCCGCTGTTTACCCTGCTGATCGGCCTGTGGTTTCTCGCTCTCGAATTTGCGCGGCTGACGGGTAGGCCGGTTGCGCTGCTGCGTGGGATTGCGCCCGCCTGCGCGCTGGTGGCTATCGGCCTGCTGTTGTACACCGGGCGTGAGGTTTCCGTCGTGCGTGCCCGCCCCATTTGGTTCAGCTACGGATTTCCGATCGTGATGTTCCTCAGCGCGCTGCAGGCGCTCTTGGCCTTGCTGCTGCTGACATTGCGCGAACGGCCCGGTCTGCAGGCGCCGCTGGCGCGCGGGATGCTGCTGACGTTACTGCTGCTCGGCGGGGCGATCCTGCTGTGGGTATGCGGCGATACGTTATCCGGCGCGGCGGTACGCCACTGGCTGCAGACGCAGGCGATGGCGCGCCGGTATGCCGTGGGATGGATTGCTCTGTGGGGGCTGACGCTGGCGTGCGCCGCTTGGGCCGGCTCTCGGCGCTTGCCGCGCGGCGGTACGACGCTGCTGGTGGCCGGCGCACTGGGGCTGAGTTGGCTGATGCGCTGGACGCTGTTGATCGAGGTGCAAACCATCCCGAAATACAACGCGACGTATTCCCCTTATAGCCTGCCGCTCGGCACCGATGGCTTGCTGGCGATCGTCGGCACTTTCGGGTTGTGGCTGGCGTTAATGATCATGGTGCGTGAAGCACAGGCGTTTTTACTGCGGAGAAAACAACATGGCTAAACTCACCCGGCGTCAGTGGTTGAAAGTGGGCCTGGCCTTCGGTGGATTGTCCGCCTTTGGCCTGAGCTATCGCGAGGTCGCCAAACGGGCGATCGACGGCTTGATTCACGGCACTTCAGGGCGGGTGACCCTGGATCGCATCAACGGCAACTCCCTGCCACCCGAAGGGCGGGCAATGCCGGAATGGCAAGGCAATCCGCAGCAGGCCATCTCGATGACCCAGTGTTTCGGCTGCTGGACGCAATGCGGCGTGCGGGTTCGGGTGGACAGGCAGACCGACCGGGTATTGCGCATTGCCGGCAACCCGTATCATCCGCTGTCTCAGGAACGGCACGTCGACTCGGCCTTGCCGCTGCAGGACGCGTTGGCGCAGCTGGGCGGCGAAAGCGGCCTAGATGCCCGTTCCACCGCCTGCGCCCGCGGCGCCACGCTGTTGGAGGGGCTTTACAGCCCGCTGCGGGTGCTGGAGCCGATGAAGCGCGTCGGCAAACGTGGCGAGGGCAAGTGGCAGCGCATCAGCTTTGAGCAGTTGATCGCTGAAGTGGTGGAAGGCGGCGATCTGTTCGGCGAGGGGCATGTGGAGGGCCTGCGGGCGATCCGCGATCTGGAGACGCCGATCGATGCCCGACAGCCGGGGCTGGGGCCGAAAGCCAATCAGCTGCTGGTGACCAACGCCGGTGACGATGGGCGCGACGGCTTCCTGCGGCGCTTCGCTCAGAACAGTTTCGGCAGCAAAAACTTCGGCGCGCACGGTGCTTACTGCGGGCTGGCCTACCGTGCCGGTTCCGGTGCGCTGATGAACGATCTGGACAAAAATCCGCACGTAAAACCCGACTGGGAACAGGTCGAATTCGCGCTGTTTATGGGAACCTCGCCGGCACAGTCCGGCAACCCGTTCAAGCGCCAGGCTCGGCAACTGGCCAGCGCCAGATTGCGCAGCGAGTTCCGTTATGCGGTAGTGGCGCCGGCGCTGCCACTGACCACCACATTGGCGGACGATCATGGCCATTGGATCCCGATATTGCCGGGCACCGACTCGGCGCTGGCGATGGCAATGATCCGTTGGATCCTCGACCACCGGCGTTATCAGGCCGGTTATCTCGCCATCCCGTCCGAGGCCGCCATGCAACGTGCCGGCGAGAAGAGCTGGACCAACGCCACGCATCTGGTGATCGCCGAGAGCGAGCATCCGCGGGCGGGGCAGCATCTGACGTTGGCCGATCTGAATGGCGCCGAGTCGGCGTCGCCGTTGGTGGTCAACGGCGCGGGGGAACTGGTGGCGGCCGAGGCGTGCGACAGCGCCGAGCTGTGGGTAAGCCGTACGGTGACGCTGCACGACGGCGTGCAGGTGGGGGTGAAAAGCGGCTTCCAGTGTTTGAAAGAGGCCGCCGACAAGCTGTCGCCGGAGGCGTACAGCCGGCAATGCGGCGTGCCGGTGGCACGCATCGCGGCACTGGCCGAGGCCTTTACCGCCCACGGGCGCAAGGCGGCGGTGATCGCCCATGGCGGGATGATGGCGGCAAACGGGTTTTACAATACCTGGTCGGTGATGATGCTTAACGTGCTGATCGGCAACCTGAGCCTGGCGGGAGGCGTGTTCGTCGGCGGCGGAAAATTCAACGGCTTCGCTGAGGGGCCGCGCTATAACCTGGTCGAGTTTCCCGGCCTGGTAAAACCGAAGGGCCTGAATATCGCGCGCAGCAAGGCCGCCTATGAAACCTCCGACGAGTACCGCGAAAAAGTGGCGGCGGGCGTTTCCCCCTGGCCGGCCAGGGCGCCCTGGTATCCGTTCGTCGCCGGGCAACTGACCGAGCTGCTGACATCGGCGTTGGCAGGGTATCCGTACGGGCTGAAAGCCTGGATCTCGAACATGACCAACCCCTTGTACGGTATCGCCGGGTTGCGTAGCGTGGCGGAGGAACGATTGAAAGATCCGGCGCGTTTGCCGCTGTTTATCGCTATCGATGCGTTTATCAACGAAACGACGGCGCTGGCCGACTATATCGTCCCGGACACCCATAACTTTGAGAGCTGGGGGTTCAGCGCCCCCTGGGGCGGCGTCGCCAGCAAGGCCACTACCGCGCGCTGGCCGATAGTGACGCCGGCGACCGCGAAAACGGCGCAAGGGCAGCCGATTTCCATGGAGGCGTTTTGCATCGCCGTCGCTAAACGCCTGGCGCTGCCGGGGTTCGGCGATCGCGCTATCGGCGACGGCCAGGGCGAGCTGCTGCCGCTCAACTGCGCCGAGGATTATTATCTGCGCGCCGCCGCCAACGTGGCGTTTGCCGGCAAGGCGCCGGTGTCGGCCGCGAGGGCGGACGAACTGACGCTGAGCGGTGTCGATCGCTTGTTGCCGCAGCTTGCACAGACGCTGCGCGCCGATGAAATCGACCGCGTGGCGTTTATTTACAGCCGCGGCGGCCGCTTCGCCGTTCACGACAGCGGCCGCCGCGACGGCAGCGTGGGCAACCGCTGGGAGAAACCGCTGCAGATCTGGAATGCGGAAGTGGCGAAGCACCGGCATGCGATCACCGGTGAGCGTTTCAGCGGCTGCCCCACCTGCTATCCGGCGCGTTTGTCGGACGGCCGCGCGGTGGAAGCGCTCTACCCTGAGCAGCAGTGGCCACTGCGCCTGATGTCCTTCAAATCCAACGTGATGAGCAGCTCCACCGCGGTGATCCGGCGCCTGCACGACGTGAAACCGGTGAACCTGGTGGCGCTGAATCCGGCAGACGGGGCACGTTTCGGCATTCAACACGGCGACCGGGTACGTATCAGCACGCCGGGCGGCAGTCGAGAGGTGCGGATCAGTTTACTGGCAGGCGTGATGCCCGGCGTGATCGCGGTGGAGCACGGCTACGGCCACCGGGAGATGGGGGCCAGTCAGCACTACCTGGACGGTGAACCGCTGGCGATGGATGAGCGCATTGCCGCCGGCATCAACCTCAACGATTTGGGCTTTGCCGATCCGACGCGTGAAGTGCCGAATACCTGGCTGGATTGGGTGACCGGAGCGGCGGTGCGTCAGGGGATCCCTGCGACCATCGTCAAGCTTTCCGCGTAGGCGCAGCCGTAAATCTGCTGTGGCTGCAGGTGGGGGTGTTAAGCCTGCGTAAGCAGCTGCAAAAAGCGGCTCAGCGCGGTAAAAGGCGGTTCGCTGTTGCGCCAGAAGACGCCCACGCTGCCTTTCTGCTCTATCTTCGGCAGATTCAGGATCGCCAGCTGCCCCTGGCTGGCATAACGCTGCGCCAGCCGTAGGGAAAGAATGGAGATCATATCGCTGCTTTGCAGCAGGTTGGTACTGACGTTCATGGATGCCGATTCAACCGTGTTTTCGGGCAGCATCACGCCGTTATCCGCCAGCGCATTATCAATGCTGAGGCGGATGGGCGTGCCGGTCGGCCAGACAATCCAGCGCCAGTGGGTGAGATCGCGCCAGGTGAGGGAGGCGGATTCCGCCAGCGGATGGTGAGGGCGGGCAACAAAGCATACCGGTTCGGTGTAGAGCACTTGATAGTTGAGCGGCAGTTGCAGCGCCCGCCCGCCAACGCGGCCCACGACGACGTCCACCGCGCCCGCGATCAGATCGTGCAGCAGCGGGGTCATCACCTTTTCCTCAATATTGAGATGCAGCGTTGGCATTTCCTGCAGCAGGCTCAATATGGCCTGCGAAACGCAGTCGGTGGCGACCGGCGAACAGCCGATTTTCAGGCTTCCCACCAGCCCGCCTTGCTTAAAGCGGGCGATTTCAGACTGCGAACGCTCGAGATCGTTGACCAAGCGCTGCGCATGCTGAAGCAGCAGTTTCCCCCCCTCGGAGGGGCGCAGCCCTTTGCTATGCCGCTCAAACAGCGTGATCCCAATCTCATCTTCGAGCTGTGACAACCATTTTGACAGAGCGGGTTGGGAGATGTTCATCATCCGGGCAACGTGGGTCAGATTTCCCTGCTCACCCAACGCCACCAACATTTGCAGATGGTGAAGTTTCATTTTCTGCGCCCAGTTCGCCATTTGCTATAACCCTCCGGTTATGTCTCTGCCTGAAAAGCCATTGTACATTTTATCGCTAAGGATACAAATTCGTAACATACCTAAAACAAGACAGACATCTCCCTACCTGCACCGAGGCGCTCACTATGACTCAACGGCGTGATTTACAAGCACTGATCGATGCTGCTCCCATCGGTAAGACGCAGTGGCGCGTTATCATCTGCTGCTTTTTGGTGGTGATGTTCGATGGTTTTGACACCGCCGCCATTGGTTTCATCGCACCCGACATCCGTACCCAATGGCAACTGACCGCCGGCGAACTGGCGCCGCTGTTTGGCGCGGGGCTGCTGGGATTGACGGCGGGCGCACTGCTTTGCGGCCCGCTTTCTGACCGGTTTGGCCGCAAGCGCGTCATCGAACTTTGCGTGGCGCTGTTTGGCACGCTGAGCCTGATTTCGGCCTTCTCCCCCGATATGCCAACGCTGGTCATTTTACGTTTTCTCACCGGCCTGGGGTTGGGGGGCGCGATGCCGAACACCATCACGATGACCTCTGAATATCTGCCTGCTCGCCGCCGTGGTGCGCTGGTCACGCTGATGTTCTGCGGTTTCACGCTCGGTTCAGCCCTGGGCGGGATCGTCAGCGCCCAACTGGTGCCGGTGATGGGGTGGCACGGCATTTTGGTGCTCGGAGGCGTTTTGCCGCTGATGCTCTTTGTGGTGCTGCTGTTTGCCCTGCCGGAATCCCCGCGCTGGCAGGTCCGCCGCCAACTGCCGCGCAAGGTGATTGCCAAAACGGTCAGCGGCATCACCCGAGAGTGCGATGAAGAGACCCATTTTTACCTCAACGAAGCCGCTACAGCGGCCAAAGGGAGCATCAGCCCGCTGTTTGCCGGCCGCCAGCTGCGCATTACTCTCATGCTCTGGGCGGTTTTTTTTATGAGCCTGTTGATTATCTATCTGCTCTCCAGTTGGATGCCGACGCTGCTTAACCATCGCGGTATAGATCTGCAGCATGCCTCTTGGGTGACCGCCGCTTTCCAGATGGGCGGAACGTTGGGGGCGCTGGGGCTGGGCGCGTTGATGGACAAATACAATCCCTTCCGGGTGTTGGCGGCGAGCTACGCCCTGGGCGCCGCGTGTATCGTCATGATTGGTCTGAGCGAGAACGGCCTGTGGCTGATGGCGCTGGCCATCTTCGGCACCGGCATCGGCATCAGCGGTTCGCAGGTTGGGCTGAATGCCTTGACCGCCACGCTCTATCCGACACAAAGCCGGGCGACCGGCGTCAGCTGGTCCAATGCCATTGGCCGCTGCGGCGCGATTGTCGGCTCGCTTGCCGGCGGCGTGATGATGGCGATGAATTTCTCATTCGATACGCTATTTTTCATTATTGCCGTGCCGGCGGCGATCAGTACGGTGATGTTAATGCTGCTGACGGCTGTTGTTCGCCAGTCTGCTCCAGCCCCTGATACGTTGCCTCGCGCAGCGTCGTGAATGAAAAGGAGAATCCCTATGCCTGAACGCAATCAGGATGTTAATCCCAGCCGCCAGCAGTTCTACCGGCATATTTCAGGGCAGAACCTGACCCCATTGTGGGAGTCGCTGCACCATTTGGTGCCGCAAACGCCGAATGCAAACTGCGCTCCGGCTTACTGGAACTATCAGGCGATTCGCCCGCACCTGCTGGCCAGCGGCGAGTTGATTGGCGCCAAAGAGGCGGTTCGCCGCGTGCTGGTGCTGGAAAACCCGATGCTGCGCGGACAGTCCTCCATCACCCCGACGCTGTATGCCGGATTGCAGTTGATCATGCCGGGCGAAGTCGCGCCGAGCCATCGCCATAATCAGTCGGCATTGCGTTTTATCGTCGAAGGGAAAGGGGCATTTACCGCCGTTGACGGTGAACGTACGCAAATGCATGAAGGCGACTTCATTTTGACGCCGCAGTGGCGCTGGCACGATCACGGTAATCCCGGCGAGGAGCCGGTGGTATGGCTGGACGGGCTGGATCTGCCGCTGGTGAACCTGCTGGGTTGCGGTTTCGCGGAAGACTATCCGCAAGAGCAGCAGCCCGTGACGCGCCAGGAGGGGGATTATTTACCGCGCTATGCGGCCAATATGCTGCCGCTGCGCCATCAGAAAGGCAACTCATCGCCCATTTTCAACTACCGCTACGATCGCAGCCGGGAAGCGCTGCACGACCTCACCCGCATGGGGGACGCCGACGAGTGGGACGGCTACAAGATGCGCTACGCCAACCCGGTGACCGGCGGCTATTCCATGCCCTCGATGGGCGCCTTCCTGCAGCTGCTGCCGAAAGGCTTTTCCTCACGGAAGGCGCGCACCACGGACAGCACCATTTACCACGTGGTGGAAGGGCGCGGCCAGGTCAGCATCGGCAGCGAAACCCTTCACTTTTCGGCAAAAGATATCTTCGTGGCGCCGACCTGGTTCGACGTGTCGTTTCAGGCGGACGAAGACACCGTGTTATTCAGTTTCTCGGACAGGCCGGTTCAGGAAGCCCTGGGACTGTTCCGCGAAGCACGTTATTAATTTGGGAGAGACAAAATGACGCAATACGTATTTGCACCGCAAGCCCCTGTGACGGTTCCTGTTGTGGGGAGTGATAAACAGTTTCCCGTGCGCCGTGTCTACTGCGTCGGGCGTAACTATGCTGCGCATGCCCGCGAAATGGGCTTTGACCCGGATCGTGAGCCACCGTTTTTCTTCTGCAAGCCTGCCGATGCGGTGGTGCCGGTGGCGGCCGGCGAAACGCTGGCGTTGCCGTATCCGTCGCAAACCGACAACTATCACTACGAAATCGAACTGGTGGTGGCGATTGGCAAACGGGGGAGCGATATTCCGCTGGACAAGGCGCATGAATACATTTGGGGATATGCCACAGGCCTGGACATGACCCGCCGCGATCGGCAGATGGACATGCGTCAGATGGGGCGCCCATGGGAAATCGGCAAGTCGTTCGATCTTTCTGCGCCCATCGCGCCATTGCATAAAGCCGGCGACAGCGCCGACGTGAACAACGCGCCTATCTGGCTGCAGGTCAACGGCAGCGATCGCCAGCGCAGCGACATCCGCCATCTGATCTGGTCGGTGAATGAAACCATCAGCTATCTGTCCGGCTTTTTTGAGCTGCAGCCCGGCGATCTGATTTTTACCGGGACGCCGGAAGGGGTGGGCGCGGTGGTGAAAGGCGATGTGATTACCGGCAATGTAGAGGGGCTAACCCCAATCGCCGTGAAGATTGTCTGAGCCGATTCAGAGGTGAATGATGAAGCTGTACAGTTTCTTTAATAGCTCAGCGTCCTACCGCGTGCGCATTGCGCTGGCGCTGAAAGGCCTCCATTACCAGACGGTGGGGGTCAATATTCGCATCGGGCAGCAGAATGAGCTGGCATATCGGCGAATGAACCCGGTCGGACTGGTGCCGACGCTGCTCACGGACGACGGTGAGTCTCTCAGCCAGTCGCTGGCGATTATTGACTGGCTGGATCGCCATTTTCCTCAGTCGCCGCTGTTGCCGGCGGCCGACCCGGCGCGCAGCCGGATACTGGAAATCGTTTATGTTATTGCCTGCGATATTCATCCGGTAAATAACCTGCGGGTTTTACGCTACCTGAGTGAAGAGCTGAAGGTGAGTGAGGAAGAGAAAAAACGCTGGTATGCGCACTGGATCCGGCAAGGGCTGAGCGCCGTAGAACAGCTGTTGCTCCAGAGGCCGCCAGGACCCTTCTGCGTTGGCGATACCCCGACGTTGGCGGATTGCTGCCTGATCCCTCAGTGGGCGAATGCCCTGCGGATGGGGTGCGATCTGAGCGGGTACCCGCGCTGTAAAGCGGTTTACGACGCCTGTACTCGTCTCCCGGCGTTCATCGCCGCGGCGCCCGAAAACCAACAAGACAAAATCTCAGCCTGAGCCCGAAAGGAGGAAAACAATGGCTAAAGTGATGCGCGCAATTATCGTCGGGGGAGGCATTGGCGGCGCAGCGACTGCGCTCTCGCTGGCTCGCCAGGGCATTAAAGTGATGTTGTTGGAAAAGGCGCACGAGATTGGTGAGATTGGGGCGGGTATTCAGCTCGGCCCCAACGCCTTTTCCGCGCTGGATAGCCTGGGTGTGGGCGGCGTAGCGCGTCAGCGCGCCGTCTTTACCGATCACATTACCCTGATGGATGCGGTCAATGCCCAGGAGGTGGTGCATATTGAGACCGGGCAAGCATTTCGCGATCACTTTGGCGGTCCCTATGCGGTTATCCATCGGGCGGATATCCACGCCTCTGTTTGGGAAGCGGTATTGACCCATCCGGATGTGGAATACCGTACCTCAACGCAGGTGGCGGGTATCAGCCAAACGGTGGACGATGTGACGGTATTTGATGAGCAGGGTAATCGCTGGACGGCGGATATTCTTATCGGCTGCGATGGCGTGAGGTCGGTGGTGCGGCAGTACCTGCTGGGCGATGCGCCGCGGGTGACCGGACATGTGGTTTACCGCGCCGTGATTAATTGCGATGAGATGCCGGAGGATTTACGCATTAACGCGCCGGTACTGTGGGCGGGGCCGCACTGCCATCTGGTGCATTACCCGCTGCGCGGCGGGAAGCAGTATAACCTGGTGGTGACGTTCCATAGCCGTCAGCAGGAGGAATGGGGTGTGAAGGAGGGCAGTAAAGAGGAGGTACTTTCCTATTTTTCCGGTATTCACCCGCGTCCGCGCCAGATGCTGGATAAGCCGACCTCATGGCGCCGCTGGTCAACCGCCGATCGTGAACCGGTGGAGAAATGGGGCAACGACCGTATCACGCTGGTGGGAGACGCAGCGCACCCGGTGGCACAGTATATGGCACAGGGAGCCTGCATGGCGCTGGAGGATGCGGTAACGCTGGGTAAAGCGCTGGAAGAGCATGGAGGGGATGCGGCAAAAGCGCTTGCCCTGTACGAGTCGGTACGTATTCCACGCACGGCGCGCATCGTCTGGTCAACCCGTGAGATGGGCCGTGTTTATCACGCCGCAGGCGTTGAGCGCCAGGTGCGTAATCTGTTATGGAAAGGCAAATCTCAGGCGGAATTTTATCGCGGAATGGAATGGCTGTACGGCTGGAAAGAAGAAAACTGCCTGCAGCCGCGCTGAGAGAGAGGCCCTGCCCAGGCCTCCGCTAGCGCATGGGCCAAACCGGTGCGGCCTAATCCTCTCAATATGCAGACGAAAAAAAACCTGCTGTAACAGCAGGTTTTCTTGAGTTTGGTCGGCATGAGAGGATTATGCGCATCTTCGATGCTTGCCCTGCGGGCCGTTGCTAAAGCAACGTGGTCTCACTACGTTCGGCTCAAACCTCCTTCGGAGATTCTCATCCTCTCGACGTGCAGACGAAAAAAAACCTGCTGTAACAGCAGGTTTTCTTAAATTTGGTCGGCATGAGAGGATTCGAACCTCCGACCCCCGACACCCCATGACGGTGCGCTACCAGGCTGCGCTACATGCCGACGCTATGAAAAATCATACTACCGATTCCCGATGTTAATGCAAGCGCCTCGCCACTTGATTGCTTTAGTTTTAAGCAGTTAGTTGGCGATAAAGCGTTTTACATCGGTCAGCACCTGCAGCAGCAGAGCAAGCTGCGGTTTCTCGTCTTTTATTTCTTCGCCGTTCTGATCGTAGACGCGATAGTTGCCGCTGTTGTCCAGCATCAGCGTCTGCGTCGGCGTAGTGATCACCAGCTGATTGCCATCGCCGGTGGCGATCCAGTCGTTGCGGCGCTGGGCGGTGAACAGATCTTCGCCCTGCGAATAGTCTTTCGGCGCGGTTTTCACGTGCAGCAACCGTTGCATCAAGGTGCGCATCACGTCGTTATGGCCGGTCAGCTTGCTGATGGTCTGCGCCGGGGTGCCCGGCCAGTGGATCACCAACGGCACCTGCAGTTGCGCCTGGTTGAAGGCAGTGCCGGCGCCCCATTGGCCTTTGCCGCTGTCGTTGAATTCGACGCCGTGTTCGGCGGTGATCACCACCACGGTTTTGTCCAGCAGACCGCGCTGTTTCAGGGTATCCAGCACCTGGGCTATCTGGGCATCCACGTCTTGCGCGCCGGTGCGATAGCGTTGGATAAAATCGGCCGGCGCCGGGGTTTTGTCGCCTTCGGCCGGCTCGGCGCCGCTGAAGTTGATATAGGAGAACCACGGCTCTTTGCCGCCCTGATCCGTCAGCCAGCGCTGCCATTGCTGCGTGGTTTGCGCGTCGCTTTGCGGCGCCGGCGTCGGCAGCGAGAAGTCGGTCAACAGGGCCTGGCGGTACAGGCTGGCGTTGAAACCGTCGGAAGAGAACAGCCCCAGTTGGTAGCCCTGATCGCCGAGCGCGTTGAGCAGCGCCGACGGCTTGCGGCCGGCGAGCACGCTGTCCAGATAGGTCGGAGAAATGCCGTAGAACAGGCCGAACAGCCCGGTGTCGGCATGATTACCCGAGCTGTAGTGATCGCTGAAGCGCACGTTTTCCTGGGCGAAGCGCGTCAGCGCCGGCATGTCCTGCGCCACGTCTTTGGCGCGAATGCCGTCCACCACGATCATCAGCAGGTTATAGCCGCTGCCTTTATCGCCGTAGCTGAGATCGCTGAGCGGATACTCCACCGCCACCGCTTCCGGGTTGCCCTGTTGCATCAGGCGGCGCTCATACTCTTGCTGGTCGAGCAGGCCGTGTTTTTCGAGGAACTTGCGCGCGGTCATCGGGTACGAGAGCGGCAGATTGGCTCGCTGCATGGTGATCGGGCGATAGAAGTTGGCGTCAGCCCAAATGTAAATCAGGTGCGACGCGAAAAAGGCGCTGATAAACAGCGCCGCCAGCGGTTTGCCGAAGCGGCGGCGGTTCAGGCTGCGCAGCTTCTGCCAGCTCCAAGTGCCGAACAACATCTCCACCAGGAAGATCACCGGCACGCAGATAAACATCAGCTGCCAGTCGCGCGACAGCTCACTCTGGTCCGGGTTGACCACCAGATCCCACACCACCGGATTGAGGTGCAGGTGGAAATGGGAGAACACTTCACTGTCGACCAGTAACAGCGTGAGCCCGATGGTGGCCAGCGCGGCGGAAATAAATCGCAGCAGCCGCTGCGACATCACCACGAAGGTGAGCGGGAAAATCACCAGCAAATAGCCGGCGAACACGATAAAGCTGAAATGCCCCAGCAGGCTGACAAAGGCATAGACCCGGCCCAGCAGGGATGCGGGCCAGTCGGTAACAAACAGGTAGCGGCTGCCCAGCCCAAGGGCGAGCAGGATGTTGAATAAGGCGAACCAGTGCCCCCAGCTGATCATCTGGGAGACTTTTTCACGATAACGCTGACGGTTTGTCACCATAAGTCAATATTAATGTGCTTTGTCTTCACGGACAGAAGCCTGCAGGGCTTCCGCGAACGATCTTGCCAGGGTTTTCCGCTGCGCGGGGGCAACGCTGGTGTTGATCAAATTAGTGACCATGTTGCCCAGCACCATCAGGGAAAGATCGGTGGGGGTATGGTGTTTTTCCAGAACATTGACCAGCTCTGAGAGCAGTTGTTCAACGTGTTCGTCACTGTAACGGGATGATTGTGGCATAAAATTGCGCTTAGTAATCTGCAAAGTGCCCTATCTTACCGTATAGGGCAGTGATTTTCCGCTCTTTTATCACTTCCTGTCATTTGGGGAAGGGGGCGCCCGTGGCGGGGCTGCTCCTCGCAGCGCCTTTCCGGTTTGCCGCGGTTTTTAGTATTGCAGGTCGGGGCCTTCAGTGTTTGAATACGCGCCTAAAGAACAGGAGGATTTACCATGAGTCTGGATATCGACCAGATCGCTTTGCATCAGTTGGTGAAACGCGACGAGCAAACGCTGGACGTGGTGCTGCGCGATTCCTTGCTTCCTACCAACGCGGCGGTGGAAGAAATGATGACGGAACTGCATCGCGTCTACAGCGCCAAGAGCAAGGCCTTAGGCCTGTTCAACGAAGGTAGCGAGCTGGCGGAAGCGCTGCGCACCTGCCGCAAGGACGATAAGGACTTTCTGGCCTTCAGCCGCGCGGCGACCGGCCGCCTGCGCGACGAACTGGCGAAGTATCCGTTTGCCGAAGGCGGCGTGGTGCTGTTCGGCCAATACCGTTATCTGGCGGTGGAGTACCTGCTGATCGCGGTGCTGAACAGCCGTAACAGCATGCGCGTCAACGAAGAGCTGGATATCAACACCACGCACTATCTGGACATCAACAACGCCGATATTGTCGCGCGCATCGATCTGACCGAATGGGAAACCAACCCGGAATCGACCCGCTATCTGACCTTCCTGCGCGGGCGCGTAGGCCGCAAGGTCGCCGACTTCTTCATGGATTTCCTGGCGGCGTCCGAAGGGTTGGACACCAAGGCGCAAAACCGCGGGCTGCTGCAGGCGGTAGACGACTACTGCGCCGATGCGCAGCTGGACAAGAACGAGCGCCAGTCGGTGCGCCAGCAGGTGTACAGCTACTGCAACGAACAGCTGCAGGCCGGCGAAGAGATTGAACTGCAGGCCTTGTCGCAGGAGCTGTCGCCGCTCGGCGAGAAAGACTTCATGCAGTTCTCCAGCGAGCAAGGGTATGAGCTGGAAGAGAGCTTCCCGGCGGATCGCGGCACGCTGCGCCAACTGACCAAATTTGCCGGCAGCGGCGGCGGCATCAGCCTGAACTTCGACGCCATGCTGCTGGGCGAACGCATTTTCTGGGATGCGGCCACTGACACGCTGACCATCAGAGGCACGCCGCCGAACCTGCGCGATCAGCTGCAGCGCCGGACCGGCAGCGGCAAGTAAGCGTGCCGAATCGCAGACAATAAAAAACGCCGCAATTGCGGCGTTCTTTATTTCGGCGTCCCGAAAGGTTCGAAAACGTAGCGATTAAACGCGAACGAAGTCGATGTGAGCCAGTTTTGGCTTGAACGGGTGACGCTGTACAGCCTGAACCTTAACTTTGGTTTCTTTACCGTCGATAACCAGAGTTACTGCTTCGCTGTAGAATTCTGGTTTAGCTTCCATGTTCTTAACAGAATCATGGTCCAATTCGATGGAAACTGCAGCTTCTTTGCCACCGTAAACGATAGCTGGGAATTTGTTTGCTGCACGCAGGCGGCGGCTCGCACCTTTACCCTGGTCTTTACGTACTTCTACATTGATAGTGAACATTGTTTTTTCTCTTAAAAGAAAATTTACCCTGCTACAGGCGACCCAAGTAGCAAGTTCGGAAACCCGCTTTAACGCTGGGCAGGCCCAGGTAAAGCGCGCGGCATTTTAACGGAAAGCCGCCCGCAGGGCAACGAAAACCTGCCCAGGTTGGGGACAGTTCGCTCAGGCCAACTGATTGGCGCGGCGGAAACGGCCTTGATAATCGAACACTTTCTCACGCACCTGCCAAAACTGCCCGCGCTTGCGCGCCACCACGAAATCCGGATGGCGCAGCGCCTGCTGTTGCGCCAGCACGTCGGCGGCGGTGTGCCAGGCGAACGGCACGCCCGGCGCGCGCTGATGCGGGCGCAGGAACAGCATCTCGAACGCTTTGCGCTGCGCCGGCGTCTGCAGGCGGAAGCGCTCGCTGGTGCTGGTGCCGTCCTCGTCGTAATAGGTGGCCTTCAGCCATTCGCCCTTGTCGTCGCGGCCGCTCTGCAGTTCCATGCCGCCGCAGCGCAGCACCAGCGCGTCTTTCAGCTTCAGCGCCGCCTTCAGCATGTCATCGGGATCGACCAACACTTCCTGACATTGATGGCAGCGGCGTGCGGCGATATCGTTCTCCGCGCCGCAGTGCGGGCAACTCTTGAACCGGAAGCGGTAATCGCACTGCTCGCGGTGGCCGTCGTCGTCCTCCAGCCAGCCCTGGCAGCGGCGGCCGTAGTGCTCGATGATATCGCCGTTCTCGGTGCACTTGCCCCAGAACAGGTTGGCGAAGCCGCAGGCCGGGCAGAATACCTGCACCGGCTGGCTGTCGCCGTGCGGCTTGCTGACGCCGACTTCCGGCGTGAACAGATCGTGCGGGTTGCCGGTGTAGTCGAGGATCAGGCAATCCTTTTTGTCGGGCGCCAAACGCAGCCCGCGCCCGACGATCTGCTGGTACAGGCTGACGGACTCGGTGGGGCGCAGGATCGCGATCAGATCGACGTGCGGCGCGTCGAAACCGGTGGTCAATACCGCGACGTTGACCAGATAGCGCAGCCGCTGCTGTTTGAACGCGTCGATCAGCGCATCGCGCTCGGCGGGCGGCGTTTCGGCGCTGACCAGCGCGGCTTCGCCGTTCGGCAACAGGCCGTGGATCTCGCGGGCGTGTTCGACGGTGGCGGCGAAGATCATCACGCCTTTGCGATCCTCTGCGTACTCCACGATCTGGCTGATGATGTGCGGCGTGACGCGGTTTTGCCGCTTCAGCTCGCGGTTCAGATCCGCTTCGCTGAACAGGCCGTTGCTCCTGGCCTCCAGCCGGCTGAAGTCATATTGCACGATCGGCATATCCAGCCGCTCAGGCGGCACCAGGAAGCCGTTCTTAATCATGTAGCGCAGCGGCAGCTCGTAGATGCAGTCGCGAAACAGACTGGCGCCGTCGCCGCGGGTGAAGCCATGGTAGTGATACTGGTAAATCCAGCCCTTGCCCAGTCGGTAAGGCGTGGCGGTCAGCCCCAGCAGCCGCAGCTGCGGGTTGGTTTTCTGTAAATGCTGGATGATTTGCTGGTACTGGCTGTCGTCGTCGTCGCTGATGCGGTGGCATTCATCGACGATCAGCAGCGAAAAGGCGCCGTCGAACAGCGGCAGGTTGCGCGCGACGGACTGTACGCTGCCGAACACCACCTTGCCGGCGCTCTCTTTCTGCTGCAGGCCGGCGGCGAAGATATCCGCTTCCAGGCCGTAGGCGCAGTATTTGGCGTGGTTTTGCGCCACCAGTTCCTTGACGTGCGCCAACACCAGCACCCGCCCGCGGGCGCGCTTCGCCAGTTCGGCAATCACCAGGCTTTTGCCGGCGCCGGTCGGCAGCACGATCAGCGCCGGTTCGGGATGCCGCCGGAAATGGTTGATGGTGGCTTCGACCGCTTCCAGTTGGTAGGGGCGTAGGGTAAAGGCCATAAATGAACGCCGTGGGTTGAGATGGGCCGTCGGGAAGCGGTTGTGTCACCTCGGTTCCCACAGAAACCGTGACACTCTGCTCCCCGGACAGCCGAAAAATTTCTATTATTATGCCTTCTGAGCGCGCGCGGTGCGAGGAGCGTGAAAATTACCTCTGTCGGGCAACGCGTTGTGCCGCTATACTCGTGTGACAGCAATCGCTGTTCCCCCACGCGATTCCCCCCCTGAACCTGCCATTTGCACCCGGTGCAACGGCGGGCGTCATATTTTGGCAATACGATCAATGCGATCATAACAACGACAGGCAAAGCAGATCCCATGCGATTGGACAAGTTTTTATCTCAGCAGTTAGGCATTAGCCGTGCGCTGGTTGCGCGCGAACTTCGGGCTAAACGCGTCACCGTGGACGGTGAGGTAGTGAAGAGCGGGGCTGTCAAACTGACCCCGGAGCAAGAAGTGGCGTTCGACGGCAATCCGCTGCAGCAGCAGAACGGCCCGCGCTATTTCATGCTCAACAAACCGCAGGGCTACGTTTGCTCTACCGATGACCCCGATCATCCGACGGTGCTGTATTTTCTCGATGAGCCGGTCGCGTACAAGCTGCACGCCGCCGGGCGACTGGATATCGACACCACCGGGCTGGTGTTGATGACCGACGACGGCCAGTGGTCGCACCGCGTCACGTCGCCACGCCACCACTGTGAGAAAACCTATTTGGTGACGCTGGAGCACCCGCTGGCGGAAGACACCGCGCAGCGTTTCGCCGAAGGGGTGCAACTGCACAACGAGAAAGATCTGACGCGGCCGGCGACGCTGGAGCAGGTCGACGAGCACGTGGTGCGCTTGACCCTCAGCGAAGGGCGCTACCACCAGGTGAAGCGGATGTTCGCTGCCGTCGGCAATCGGGTGATCGAGTTGCACCGCGAGCGCATCGGCGCCATCGTGCTGGATGACGATCTGGCGCCGGGTGAATACCGCCCACTGACCGAAGAAGAGATCGCCAGCGTGGGCGCGCCGCACCTGCAGGACTGATAACCGATCATCGATTGCGGCCGATTAAGGAGTCGTGGAACGTGCAACAGAACCGAACCTCTCATCTCGGTTTGATTTTCATTCTGGGCCTGTTGTCCATGTTGATGCCGTTGGCCATCGACATGTACCTGCCCAGTATGCCGGTGATCGCCGCCCAGTTTGGCGTCGAGTCCGGCAGCGTGCAGATGACGCTCAGCGCCTATATGCTCGGCTTTGCCTTCGGGCAGCTGTTCTATGGGCCGATGTCGGACAGCATCGGCCGCAAGCCGGTGATCCTGTGGGGTACGCTGATCTTCGCCATCGCCGGCTGCGCCTGCGCCATGGCGCAATCGATCGATCAGCTGATCGGGCTGCGTTTCCTGCACGGTTTGGCCGCCGCCGCCGCCAGCGTAGTGATCAACGCCTTGATGCGCGACATGTTCACCAAGGACGAGTTCTCGCGCATGATGTCGTTCGTCATTCTGGTGATGACCATCGCGCCGCTGCTGGCGCCGATGATCGGCGGGGCGCTGCTGCTGTGGTTCAGTTGGCACGCCATCTTCTGGACCATGGGCGCCGCGGCGTTGATCGGTTCACTGCTGGTGGCCCTGTTCATCAAGGAGACGCTGCCGAAAGAACGGCGACAGCGGTTCCACCTGCGCACTACGCTGGGCAACTTCGGTTCGCTGTTCCGCCACAAACGGGTGCTGAGCTACATGCTGGCCAGCGCCTTCTCGTTCGCCGGCATGTTCTCGTTCCTCAGCGCCGGGCCGTTCGTCTACATCGAACTGAACCACGTTTCGCCGCAACACTTCGGCTACTATTTTGCGCTGAACATCGTGTTCCTGTTCCTGACGACGCTGATCAACAGCCGCAACGTGCGGCGGTTCGGCGCGGTCAAGATGTTCAAGCTGGGGCTGCTGGTACAGCTGGCGATGGGGCTGTGGCTGCTGGCGGTGAGCGCTGTCGGTCTGGGTTTCTGGGCGCTGGTGATCGGCGTTGCGGTCTATCTGGGGTGCATCGCGATGATCTCCTCCAACGCCATGGCGGTGATCCTGGATGATTTCCCGCATATGGCGGGCACGGCTTCTTCCCTGGCCGGTACGTTGCGCTTCAGCATCGGTGCGCTGGTGGGAGCGGTGCTGTCGATGGCGCCGGGCAAAAGCGCCTGGCCCATGGTCACCTCGATGGCGCTGTGCAGCATCGTGGCGGTGCTGTTCTATGTTTACGCCAGCCGGCCGCGCGATCGCGCAGCCTGACGTTCTCCCGATTCGGGGCGTTTTGCCCCGCATCGCCTTAGGGTTGCGCCTTGCCATTTCAGGGTGCAACTGGCAATGAAAGATTTGTTGCTAAATATACGCAAGCTAATTAATTGGCCGTTTTCCCCTCTGTGTGCTTTTTGTTAAAAAATTCCGCCATCGTGCCGCCCAATATTCCCCGGGAGGCGCGGCGCTCTGTCGGCTGAACAGCGTGAGCGGTTTGTATTAGGATTGATATAAATCAAGCTATTAGAAGAGACAGTTGCGCTAACGTGGTGGGCTAAATGTTTCTTCATTGTAAAAATATGGCGACGGAAAAGTAGTCGCATTGCAAGAAAAAAGAGTTGAGATCGCTGCGGGAAAGGGTTACATATAACGCAAAAATGCGAGCTGAGTCGCAAAATGCCGTGAAATAACACCGCACGGCGCGCCAAAAAATGGCACGGCATCGGCAAGCACGGGGTCAGGTTAATGGCTAGCGGCAAAATTTACATTTAAATAACATTTGTGCGCGGCAGAGTCGGGAGTCAGCGGCTATAACTTAGTAACCCTGTCAGGTAAAAGTGTTTCACCTTTTCAATCTAGGGATTTCATGTGGAGAGTATCCAACTTTCGGTAGTGCATCGCTTGCCGCAAAGTTATCGTTGGCTATCTGGTTTCACCGGCGTGAAGGTCGAACCGATTCCGTTTAACGGAATAGACGAAGATAACAACCTGATTGGTCTGAAGTTACTCAGCCATGAAGGGGCCGAGGCCTGGCAGGTCATGCAACAGCTCAATCTGTCGCTGCAGGAGATTCAGGTCGACTGCGCGATTGTTGAATGGGAAGGGGAACCTTGCCTGTTCGTGCAGCGCAGCGACGAGAGCGCCACCATGTGCCGCCTGAAAAACGTCGGCGCCGCGATCGCCGAACCGCTCAGCGCGCAATACCCTTTCTAAATTCGCCGCTAGTCCGCCAACTGCAGCAGTTGACGGGTATAGTCGGCGGCGGGCGCCGCGAAAATCGCCCGGCAGTCTCCCTGTTCAACCACTTCTCCCTGTCGCAACACGATGACCTGGTGGCATAGCGAACGCACCACCTGCAGGTCATGGCTGATGAAAAGATAAGCCAGCCGGTGGCGTTGCTGCAGCGATTTCAGCAGCGTCAGGATCTGCGCCTGCACCGATTTATCCAGCGAAGAGGTCGGCTCGTCGAGGATCAGCAACTGTGGCTGCAGGATCAGTGCGCGCGCGATGGCGATACGCTGGCGCTGGCCGCCGGAGAACTCGGTGGGATAGCGGTGGCGCAGCTGCGGATCCAGCCCGACCTCCTGCAACACCGCGATCACGCGCTGTTCCCGCTGCTCGGCGGTAAGCCGCTGGTGCACTTCCAGCCCTTCGGCGATGATCTGCTGTACGTTCAGGCGCGGGTTCAGGGCGGAATAGGGATCCTGGAAGACGATTTGCATTCGGCTGCGGTAGGGCAGCATCTGCTTCATCGTGAGCGGGTGCAGCGGTTCGCCGTCGAACCAGATGGCGCCCTGAGAGGCCAGCAGGCGCAGCAGCGCCAGCCCGGTGGTGCTTTTGCCCGAGCCGGATTCTCCCACCAGCCCCACGCTTTCCCCGGCGCGCAGCTCGAAACTCAATGACTTCAACGCATAGTGATAATCCACCGTGCGGCGCAGCAGGCCGCGTCGAATAGGGAAGCGCACCTGCAGATTTTCCACCTTGAGCAGCGGCCGCTCGTCGCCGGGGCGCGCTTTGGCCGCGGCAGGCAACGGCAGCGGCTCACCGACGTCTTCGGCCGCCAGCAGCTGCTGCGTGTAGGGATGTTGCGGGCGGCTGAACAGCTGCGCGCGGGCGTTTTGCTCCACGCAGCGCCCCTGACGCATTACCGCCACGTTGTCCGCCAGGCGGCGCACGATATTCAGATTATGGGTGATAAACAGCAACCCCATGCCCATCTCCTGCTTCAGTTCTTGCAGCAGCGTCAGGATCTGCGCCTGGATAGTGACGTCGAGCGCGGTGGTGGGTTCGTCGGCGATCAGCAGTTTTGGGCGGGTCAACACCGCCATGGCGATCATCACGCGTTGGCGCTCACCGCCGGACAGCTGATGCGGGTAATCCTGCAGCCGGCTCTTGGCCTGACGGATGCCGACGCGTTCCAGGCACTCGACGATCTCTGCGCGCGCGGCTTCGCGCCGCAGGCCGCGGTGCAGCATCAACACTTCCGCCAGCTGTTTTTCGATGGTGTGCAGTGGGTTAAGCGACACCATCGGCTCCTGAAAGATCATCGCGATCTGATTGCCGCGCACCTTGCGCAGCGCCGCTTCCGGCGCATGCAGCAACGAGTCGCCGTTGAACAGGATATCGCCGGCAGGGTAAACCACCGGCGGTGCGGGCAGCAAGCGCAGTATCGACAGGGCGGTGACGCTTTTGCCGGAGCCGGATTCCCCTACCAGCGCCAGCGTTTCCGCCGGCGCGATTTGCAGAGAGAGTTCGTTGACCACCGGCGTGACGGTGTCGCCCTGGCGGAAGGCGATGCTGAGATCTTGAATTGCGAGCAAAGGAGTGGCCATATCAATGCGCCTTGCTGGGGTCAAAGGCGTCGCGCACCGCTTCGCCGATAAAGATTAATAACGACAGCAGCACTGCCAATACCAAGAAGGCGGTGATACCGAGCCACGGCGCCTGCAGATTGTTTTTGCCTTGCAGCAGCAATTCGCCGAGCGACGGCGAGCCTATCGGCAGCCCGAAGCCGAGGAAATCGAGCGACGTCAGGGTGGTGATCGAGCCGCAAAGGATAAACGGCAGGAAGGTCAGCGTCGCCACCGTGGCGTTAGGCAGCATATGGCGGGACATGATCACGCGATCCGGCACGCCCATGGCGCGCGCGGCGCGGATGTAGTCAAAGTTGCGGGTGCGAAAGAATTCGGCGCGCACTACGCCCACCAGGCTCATCCAGCCGAACAGGATGGTGATGCCGAGCAGCCACCAGAAATTGGGCTGGACGATGCTCGACAACAGGATGATCAGAAACAGCGTCGGCATGCCCGACCACACTTCGATAAATCGCTGCCCCCACAGGTCGAAACGCCCGCCGTAATACCCCTGGGTCGCGCCGACGCACACGCCGATCAGACTGGAAAACAGCGTCAACGCCAGGCCGAACAGCATCGAGATGCGAAAACCGTACAGCACCCGAGCCAGCACATCGCCGCCGTTGCTGTCGGTGCCCAGCAGGTTATGGCGCGAAGGCGGCGAAGGGAAGGGCACCTCGGTGGCGAAGTTGATGGTGTCGTAGCTGAAACGGATCGGCGCCCAGACCGCCCAGCCGTGCCGTTCGATCTGCCGCTGGACGAACGGATCCTGATAGTCGGCTTCGGTATTCAGTTCGCCGCCGAAGGCGGTTTCGCTGTAGCTAATCATAAACGGCAGGTACAAGCGGCCTTCATAACGCACCAACAGCGGTTTGTCGTTGGCGATCAGATCGGCGGCCAGGCTCAGGGTGAACAGCACCAGAAAGATCCACAGCGACCAGTAGCCGCGGCGATTGCGGCGAAAACGCGCCCAGCGCGCCTGGTTGATCGGGCTAAGGCGGCTCATTGGCGGGCCTCGAAGTCAATGCGCGGATCGACCAGGGTGTAGGTGACATCGCTGAGGATGTTCAACAGCAGGCCGATCAGGGTGAAGATATACAGCGTGCCGAACATCACCGGGTAGTCGCGCTGCAGCGTGGCGTCGTAGCCCAGCAGCCCCAGGCCGTTGAGCGAGAACATCACCTCAATCAGCAGCGAGCCGGTAAAGAACATGCTGATAAAGGTGGCCGGAAAACCGGCGATCACCAGCAGCATGGCGTTGCGGAACACGTGGCGGTACAGGATCTTTTTTTCGTCCAGCCCTTTGGCGCGGGCGGTGGTGACGTACTGCTTGCGGATCTCATCAAGGAACGCGTTTTTGGTCAGCATGGTCAGGGTGGCGAAGCCGCCGATCACCGTCGCCAGCACCGGCAATGTGATGTGCCAGAGGTAGTCGGCGATCTTCGCCGGCCACGAGAGGGTGTCGAAGTTGCTGGACACCAGGCCGCGCAGCGGGAACCAGTCGAGGTAACTGCCGCCGGCGAACAGCACGATCATCAGGATAGCGAACAGGAAAGCCGGAATGGCGTAGCCGATGATGATCAGCGTGCTGCTCCAGGTATCGAATGCGCTGCCGTTGTGGACGGCCTTGCGGATGCCGAGCGGGATCGACACCAGATAAATGATCAGCGTGCTCCAAAGGCCCAGCGTGATGGAGACCGGCAGGCTCTGGCTAATCAGTTGCATCACCGAAGCGCCGCGAAACAGGCTGTCGCCGAAGTCGAAGCGCATATAGTTCCACAGCATGGTGAAGTAACGCTCATGCAGCGGTTTGTCGAAGCCGTACCGTTGGGTGATCTCGGCGATCACCTCCGGATCCAGGCCGCGCGAACCGCGATATTGGCCGTCGCCTGCCGCGATGCCCGTCCGGGCATGGCCCAGGCCTTCGCCGACACCGCCGCTGCCAAAACCGCTGCCGTGCCCCAGCTCGATGGCGGCGATGGCCTGATCCACCGGGCCACCGGGCGCGATTTGCACGATAAAAAAGTTGATGGTGATGATCGCCCACAGCGTGGGGATCACCAATAACAGTCTGCGTATCAGATAGGCCGCCATTCCGACTCCTTATTGCCGCTGAGCCGGTAAGCGCGCCGCCTTGTTGACGTCGTACCACCAGTTGTCGAAGCCGATCGCATAGGCCGGGCGGATCGACGGCGTGGAGAATTTGTCCCAATAGGCATAGCGATCGTGGTTGGAGTACCACATCGGCAGCATGTAGTTGTTCCAGGTCAGCACCCGGTCCAGCGCGCGGCCGAGCGGCAACAGGGCTTTTTCATCGCCCTGATGGGCGGCGATTTGCCTGACCAGGCTGTCAACCGCCGGGTCCTTGACGCCGGGGGTGTTATAGCTGGAATCGATGTACTGCGAATCCCAAATGATTTGCAAGTTGGCGCTGGGGAACGGCATTGCCATATACACCGTCGACATCATGTCGAAATCGCGCTCGCGCAGACGGCGGGTGTACTGCGAGGCGTCAATCTCGCGGATTTGCATTTCGATGCCCAACCGCTGCAGGTTGTGGCGGAACGGCAGCACATATTGGAAGTTGCTGCCGCTCAGCAGCATCAATTCAAAGGTGAACGGCTGGCCGGTTTTCGCGTTGACTAACTTTTGATTTTTGACCACCCAACCGGCTTCTTTCAGCAGTTGGGTCGCCTTCAGCAGGTTTTGCCGATCGTTGCCGCTGCCATCGGAGGAGGGCGGTTGGTAGATGCTGGTAAACACCTCTGGCGGTATCTGGCCTTTGAGCGGCGCCAGCAAGGCCAGTTCAGCGGCGTCCGGGTAGCCGCGGGCGGCGTAGGCGGTGTTTTGGAAATAGCTGTCGGCGCGCTGATAGGCGTTGTAATACAGCGCTTTGTTCATCCAGTTGAAGTCGAAAGCCAGGCCGATCGCTTCCCGTACCCGACGATCGGCGAACAGCGGTTTTTGCAGGTTAAACGCCAGCCAGCGGGTATTCTGTGCCGCCTGATTGGTTTCGTCCTGTTTGATGATGTAGTTGCGCGCGAAATTACCACCCTGATACTGGGTGGCCCAGCTCTTGGGCGACGGCTCGATGCGGAAATCATAAGCGCCGGCCTTGAAGGCTTCCAGCGCCACTTTATCGTCCAGGTAATAATCGTAGCGAATGCTGTCGAAGTTATAGCGGCCGCGATTCACCGGTAGGTTGGCGGCCCAGTAGTCGCGCACCCGCTGATAGGTGATGTACTGGCCGAGGCGGTAATCGCCGATTTTGTACGGGCCGCTGGCGAGCGGCGGGGTGCTGAGTGGTTCGTTGAGCTTATGGTTTTTCCAGAAGCTTTCCGGCAATACGCGCAGGCTGAGCAGGCTGAGGATTTGATCGCGATTTGCCTTAGGCAGCTCGATGCGCACCGTCAGCCGGGAAATGGCCTTGACCGTGACGCCTTTGTAAAAGGAGCGAAACTGCGGTACGCCTTCGGTCATGAATTTATTGAAAGTAAAGGCCACGTCGGCGGCGGTGATCGGGCTGCCGTCCTGGAAGCGGGCGCGGGCGTTGATATCCAATTCCATCCAGCGCATGTCGGCCGGGAAACGGGCCGATTCGGCAATCAACGGGTAATAGCTGCCGGGTTCGTCGTCGGAGTTGGTGAACAGCGTATCGTACAGCTCCATCGTGCGCTCGCCGGGTACGCCGCGGGTAGCGAAACGGTTGAAGTTGTCGTAGGTGCCGATGGCCGCCAGCCGTACGTCGCCGCCTTTGGGCGCCGCCGGGTTGACGTAGTCGAAATGGCTGAAGTCGGTGGCGTATTTCGGTTCACCGAGCAGGGCGAAAGCGTAGCTTTCGTTGAGGGCTTCGGCCTGCAGACCGAAACTCAGTGCCGAGAGCACCAGAGCAGCGAAAATGCGCACGGACATCGGACGGTAAGCTCCTGCTGTGGAATAAGGTACAACCTGCGCCCAGCATAACATTCTTCGGGTGGGCGCAGGGTAAAGTTGCCTAAAGATTAACTATTTTTTTCCTGATAATCAAAGACCTGATTAGCATTGCAGTAAGCGACGAAATCATCGATGCTCAGCGGCTTGCTGAAGTAGTAGCCCTGCATGAAGTTGACGCCGTGTTCTTGCAGGAACTGCATCTGCTCGGCGGTTTCTACGCCCTCGGCCACCGTCAGCATTTTCAGCTTTTTCGCCAGCGAGATCACCGCATCCAGCACCGGCGCGGTGACCGTATCCTGGCCGATGGTGTTGACGAAGCCGCGATCGATCTTCAGGTAATCCATGGTGAAGCGCTCAAGATAGATCAACGCGCTGTGCCCGGTGCCGAAATCGTCCACCGCGATCTCGATACCCTGTTTGTGCAGCCAGTCGAACTCCGCCAGCGCGCTCTCTTCTTCCACCATGCCGCGTTCGGTGATTTCAAACACCAGCGTAAAGTAATCGCCCGGCAGCTGCGTCAGTAGTTCATACACGTCCTGATGGAACGACGGCGCGCTAAGGTGGGCGGGGGAAATATTGAGACCGACTTTGCCTCCCCGTGGCAGCGCTTTGGCGAGCTGCGGCGCATCTTCGGCGATCAGCCTGAACAGATGGCGGGTAAGCGGCACGATCAGCCCGTTGCTTTCGGCGTAGGGGATAAAGACATCGGGCGGGATGCGGCCCTCGAGCGGATGCTGCCAGCGGATCAGCGCTTCCAGCCCACCAATGCTGTTGCTGTCGGTATGGAACACCGGCTGGTATTCGATAAAGAACTCGTTGCGCTTGATGCCGCGCAGCAGCGCACGCTCCGGGCTTTGCCGCAACAGCAGCATATAGTAGCAGAGCACGCCAATCATCAGCGACAGCACCAGGCTGCCTAGCAGCGTCAGGCGAATGTCATTGGGCGTCAGTTTCTCGTTGTAGAACAGGATGGTCAGCGGCAGATTGGGCATCGTCAGGGTATCCGCCTTGCCTTTCGGCAGTTGATCGACCGGCATCAGGTTTGGGCTGAAGGTGGTCAGGGCGCGGTTGCCCATCACGATGGCGATGCCCGGCGCCTGTTCGTCATGCGAGGTGAACAGTAAGTAGGGCATCAGATCGATGTCCAACGTAGCGAGGATGCCGGTGGCCTTTTCGCCGGGATGCCGCAGCCAAACCGCAACCGCCGGTTTGTTCGGTACGATCGGCGTGCCCTGCTGCAGCTTCAGATCCAAAGGCAGATCCCAGTCGATTTCCTGGTAGAGATTTTTCATCGGCAACATCATGTCACCGGTGGCGGAAGAGCAATAGGCGTAGCCGCCTTTTACCAACAGGAAGGTGCGCACGCCGCTGGTAAAGGCCGCTTGGTAGGTAATATCCGACTGGCTGGAGAGGCAAGGCTTGTCCAGTAGCGGCATCATTTGCTGCATCACTGCCGTCAGGTGCGAGATATAACCCAGCGTGAATTTTTGCGTACGCGCTTCGACCTTGTGTTGATATTGCGTGCGCTGGTGGTTGATCAAAGAAAGCGTGACCGCAGTGAAGAGCGTAAAAAATACCAGGGCAGCGACACCGCTTTTAGCCAGGCTGCGCTGTCGGTGAGACACGCTGCGGGCAAAAGCTCTTTTCAAGCCCATAACCGAGTCCTCTGCAACCGGGCGTCAGGGGTGTCGCACAGCCAGTTAATGGATTGTGCCAACGGCTTTTTTTTCATTTTTGACTTTTTATCCCGAACCAACCGGCGGCGCCGTTTAAATACGCGGCGTCGCCGACAGAAATATAATGCGCCTATTTTAAGCGGAAACGTTTTAAATAACGCCGGGGCGCCGTTGCCGTCATCTGACGATAATAGGCGAGTTTTTCCTCGATGGCGCGATTTCCTGCCAACAGTTTATCAAAATAACGACGTGCGGCAGTGTTAAGTGGGGAACGGTGACGATAAGGCAGGGATCAATCTTGATGATACCCATTCGACAGCCAAAAAAAACGCCGCCCGTAGGCGGCGCTTATCGCTCGTTTGGTATTCAGGATCTTCAGGGCGTTGCGCCGTCAGCCGTTGGTCAACACTCGGCGTGCTTCTCGATAACGTTTATTCCAATAGTTATCGGTCAGCTTGGAAATCATGACGCCACTGCTGGTAGAAGCGTGAACGAACTGATCGTTACCTAAATAGATGCCGACATGGCGCCCGGTAGAACCGGCGCGGAACAGCACTAAATCGCCGGCGCGCAGCTTGGTGCGCTGGATTTTCTTGCCGAGATCTTCCTGTTCATAGGTAGAACGCGGTAAATCCATACCGAACTGTTCGCGGAAGGTGCGCTGTACAAACGCCGAGCAATCGATGCCGCGCTTGGTGTCACCGCCTAAGCGGTAGCGAACGCCTTTCCAGTCCGCGTACTGATCCATAATCTTTGACTTGACGTCAACGTTGCGGACCATCGCTTCGAATTCATCCTGAGAGGCTTGCAGTAAAAGACCGTCTTTGTCATTAACTGCACGCATCTCAGTTTGTGCGTTATTCAAGTTCGAAGTGTGAGTCGAGCTGCACGCTGACAGCATAACCGCAGCGGCAATTGCAGGGACTACCCGCAAAAAATATCTCAGAAACGGTTGAGATTTGACCATTGTTGTTGTTTTCCCTTGAAGTCCTTAACGACGAAAGTCGCTACCTGAAAAATGCCAAACGGAACGAGCCTAGTCCGCACCTGTTGCATCGACAACCAGTTACCGTTGAAAACGTGCGAGAACGCACATTTTTATCGGATTCCATACTGATTCGACTTAAACCAGGCACAAACGCATCTGAGATTACCGGAACAAATAGGGGATTGCGAGCCTTTTTCCCGTCTTTTTTATATGAATTTGTGATGTAACATAATGTAAATCTTCATATAAAAAACGCCAATTGTCCGATGTATGAATCTGGCGTGAAATCAGGTTGCAAAAGCGTTAACGACTGGTGGCGACATTTTGCGCTCGGCGAAGGGGGAAAGGCCGGGAGGCGGGCACCTCCCGGTATGAGTCATAAATGCATATTATGGTTGGCTGGGACGGTGCTTGCCGGGCAACAGGCGGTTCAACCGATCGACGATCCAGTCGCTGCAAGGCGTCATCAGCACCCAGCTGGCACCAACCAGCACCACGGACAGCGAGCCGACGGCGATATCGGTAAACCAGTGGGCGCCAATCATCACGCGTGGCAATGAGAAGACCAGCGTAATCAGCAGGGCGATGGCAAAGGCGCCGCGGCCGAAATAGCGCAGCATAAAGCAGGAAAAAATAATCAGCATCATGCCGTGGTCGCCGGGGAAGCTGTCGCCGGAAGCGTCCTTAGTGGGGATGCCGGTCAGTTCGCTGACGCGATTGATATTGTCAAAGGTCAGGGTGGGGCTCGGATGCTTCACCGGCAGCAGATGGCCAAGCTGGTTCAGCACCACGGCGGTCAGCAGCATCACCACGCCGGTGATCACCAGACGGCGGCGGCCGGCGGCGTCCTGCTTCAGATAAAAGTACAGATACAGCAGCCCCATGGCGAGCAGCGAGATCGCGTCGAACGCGCGGTTGTTGGTGATGGCGACCAGGTGCAAAAACGCCGGGTCGGTGGCCAGATGGCGGTTAAAGAAGAAGAAGATCGCCGAATCCAGGGTAAACCAGCCGCCGTGATTGGCCGGCAGGAACCAGGACAGAAACAGCGCAACGCCCAGTAAATTGAAGAAGAGAATGAAGGGTAAATTGCGGCGTGTCATGACATAAACCTGTTGGAAAAATGAAAACGAAACAAAACCCGGTTGCCCTGCGACAACCGGGGGGCAACGGTACGGGGTTTAACTTAAACGAATCTTAAACAAGGCGGATTGCAGGGCGTTCCAATCGGCATTTTCGCTGTGGATCAGTTCAATTCGGCTGTCGAGCGGTGCGAGCGGGCGGGTTTCGATGTTGAGATCCTGCCCCTGGCGATTGATCAGCAATGTGCCTTCGGGGATGCGCACCACGCCTTTGATTCGTTCGACCGGCGCCAGCCGCACCCACTCCATGAAACCGACGGTATCGAACCGGGTGTCGCCGTCAAAAATCCAGCCGCAGCTGGTGAAGCCTTGCCCTTCGTTCAGCGCTCGCCGCCAACGGGCGTGTTCCGGCAGCCGCAGCGCCGCCAGCCCCTGCTTTTTCGCCTGACCATGATGATGCTGCGCGTCCGGCAATTCTGTACGATTTGTGCGAGGAAGTGACAACAGCGCGACATCTGCTTCGCCTTGCGCGATGGCGTAGCAGGGCCGCTGCAGCGAATCTTGCGCCCTCCAGGCTTCCAGCGCCAGTCTGTCTTGCGGTTGATAGGTGTCGTTTTTGCTGGCCAGAATAACGTCGGCCGCGGCCAGCTGATCGCGGAAATTTTCGTTGTCGCGGTAGCGGGGTTGGCTAAGCTGGCGGGCATCCAGCAGGCACAGCGTGGCCTGCAGATCGATCCAGCCGGCATAGCTCTCCTGGGTCAGCAGTGACAGGATTTGCTTCGGGTGTCCTAGCCCGGTCGGCTCGATCAGCAGCCGGTCCGGTTTGGCCTGTTGCAACAGCATATTCAAGCCCATCTGCATCGGCAGGCCGTTGACGCAGCACATGCAACCGCCGGGGATCTCTTTGAGCACCGCGCCGCTGTCCGCCAGCAGCGCGCCGTCGATGCCGATCTCGCCGAATTCATTGACCAATACCGCCCAGCGTTCATGTTCGGGTTTATGAGCCAGCAAATGGCGGATAGTGGTGGTTTTACCGCTGCCGAGGAAACCGGTAATCAAATTGGTTTTGGTCATTAATCATTCCTGGCGCAAAAATTAACCTGCTTAATAAATGAGTTACGCAGCCGTATCGGTGAAACGACCGCGATTTAATTTGTGCTCTATCTCGCAAATTTTGCACGTCACCCTGCGCTTTTCAACCGATAAAATCCACCTTTCTTTGCAAGAAAATTCTTAGATAAAACCCTGTATTAGATACGGTTAACTTTTGTTAGTAGCTTGTTTTTACATTGTTAATGACGCGATTAACGATCAAATCCTGTCCCTTTCCTTGCGATTATTCCTAACAAGATCCTCTATGGTTAAATTGGCTTAACTAAAAATGAGGTTGCCATGAATACCTTTCGGTTATTTTTGATCGTAGGAATGTTGTTTTCATGGACGGCAGTGAGTCAGGCAGGAGTGGCCGGCGGGGTAATTCGCTTCGTCGGCTCTATCGTTGAAAGTCCTTGCACGGTCAAGATTGCAGATTCTAAGGCGAATACGCAATGTTACCGCAACGGCCAGCATTATCAGGCCCAGCAAGCGTTGTCAGGTTTTGATACTACACGCAAAGAACTTCCGCTGAATCTTGGCACAACCGAAATGAAGTGGGTAGACCAACAGAAGAAACTTGCTGTTATGACGGTCGTTTATCGTTAAGTCGTTCCGCCATGCCGGCGTAACGTTACGCCGGCATGGTTATTCTCGGTCTTGCAGGCTCCTCACCGCATCACCCACTCCTTCACCGTTTCACGCGCACCGCGATCGCGCAGTGACAAATAGGCTTGCGTCACTGCGTCGGTAAACCCCCCATGCGTCGCCAGCGCTTCGCCGAACACCGGTTTGAGCGCCAGCAGCGCCGTTACGCGCCGCCGATCGTCCGGCGTGGCGGCGACAGTCTGTTGCAGCACGTCTGCCAGCGGATCGCGAATGTCGATCGGCTGTCCGGCGTCATCGACGCCGCCGATGTAACGCATCCAGCCCGCCACGCCCAGCGCCAGCCCGCTATAGTCGCCGCCGTGCCGCAGATGCCAGCGCACGGCATCCAGCAGACGCTGCGGTAGCTTCTGCGAACCGTCCATGGCGATCTGCCAGGTGAGGTGTTGCAGCGCCGGATTGCTGAAGCGCGCGATAAGCTGTGCGGCGTAGTCGGCCAGACTGATGCCGGTGACGCTCAGCGTCGGGGCCTGTTCGTCCAGCATCAATCGCAGGGCGGCGCGACGGTAGTGCTCATCCGCCATGCACTCGTTGATATAGCGGTAGCCGCCCAGGTAGCCGAGATAAGCCAGGAACGAGTGGCTGCCGTTCAGCATGCGCAGCTTCATGTGTTCAAACGGCAGCACATCGCTGACCAACTGGGCGCCGGCCAGCTCCCACGCCGGGCGTCCGGCGACGAAGTTGTCTTCCACCACCCATTGAATGAAGGGCTCGCAGGCGATGGCGCATTCGTCGCGCACGCCGCCCAGCGCGGCGGCGATCTCATCCAGCGTGGTCGGCGTGGCGGCCGGCACGATGCGGTCCACCATGGTGCAGGGGAAGGTGGCGGCGGCGACGATCCAATCGGCGAGCGACGGATCCCGCGCCTGCGCCAGATCGAGCACCGCCCGACGCAGCACGTGGCCGTTCTCCGGAATATTGTCGCAGGAGAGCAGGGAAAAGGCGGGCAGGCCGCGTTCGCGCCGCAGCCGCAGCGCCTCTACCACAATGCCGGGCACGGTCTGCGGCTGATGCGGCGCCGCCAGATCGGCGACGATCCCCGGATGCTGCCAATCCAGTTGCCCGTTGCCGGGCTCGATGCAGTAGCCTTTTTCGGTGATGGTCATCGAGACGATTGCCACCTGCGGCTCTGCCAGCTTCTCCAGCACTGCGGCGATGCCCTCCAGCTTGCGGTGCAGGCTTTCATGCACCGCGCCGATCACAATGGCCTGATGGCCGTCCGCGCCTTTCTCCAGCACGCTGTACAGATGATCCTGCTGCCGCAGCGCCTCAAACAGCGGCACGCCGCCAGACAGGCTGATTTCGCAAATGCCCCAGTCGCCGCCCTGGGCGTTCAATACCCGATCCGTCAGCAGCGCTTGATGTGCGCGGTGAAACGCGCCGAAACCCAGGTGCACGATACGGCTGCGCAGGGCACGGCGATCATAGTTCGGTTGCCGGACGGTGCCCGGTAGCGGGGTGTTGGCGATCGTTTTCATCTCATCTCCAAAGCGTGTAGGACAGCTGGCGGGCCACTTGCATCAAGTTAGCGGACCAGTTTGCCGCCGTATGGGCAGGGTGGCGCCGGCGATAAAAAACTGCGACCAGTGTAGGTCTGTCGACAGGTTAAAGGAATTGGTCAGTCCAAAATAAGCCAAAATCGTGAAGTGGATCAACCAATGCGCGGTTCACTTTTGACAGCGCGTTGCGAAAGAGTACCTTAAAGGTAACTGACATCTACGTTAAACTGGTATAACAGCATCGCGATGCGAGACAGGCATAAGGACAAAACATGGAACAAACATGGCGTTGGTATGGCCCGAACGATCCGGTCTCTTTGGATGATGTGCGTCAGGCCGGGGCGACCGGAGTCGTGACGGCGCTGCATCATATCGCGAACGGCGAAGTCTGGCCGATTGATGAGATCCGCGCGCGCCAGACGTTACTGGCGGAAAAAGGACTGGTGTGGTCGGTGGTGGAGAGCGTGCCGGTGCATGAGGAAATCAAAACTCACAGCGGTGACTGGCAGCGGCATATCGCCCATTACCAGCAGACGCTGCGCAACCTGGCGGCCTGCGGCATCGATACCGTCTGCTATAACTTCATGCCGATCCTCGACTGGACGCGCACCGATCTGGCCTATTCGCTGCCGGACGGCGCCAAAGCGCTGCGTTTCGATCAGATCGCCTTCGCCGCGTTCGAGCTGCATATCCTGCAGCGCGTCGGCGCCGAGGCGGACTATACGCCGCAAGAGCGCAGTCAGGCGGCAGCCTATTTCGCCGCCATGAGCGAGGAGGAGAAAGCCACGCTGACCGGCAATATCATCGCCGGCCTGCCGGGAGCGGAAGAAGGCTATACGCTGGATCAGTTCCGCCGCCGCCTGGCGGAATACGACGGCATCGACAAGGCGCAATTGCGCGAAAACATGGCGGTCTTTCTGCGCGCCATCGTGCCGGTGGCGGAAGAGGCCGGCATCCGGCTGGCGGTGCATCCCGACGATCCGCCTCGGCCGATCCTCGGCCTGCCGCGCATCGTCTCCACGATTGAAGACATGCAGTGGCTGAAGCAGACCGTCGACAGCATTCATAACGGCTTCACCCTGTGCACCGGTTCCTACGGCGTGCGCGCCGACAACGATCTGGTGCGGATGATTGAAACCTTCGGCGATCGCATTCACTTCACCCACCTGCGCGCCACCTGCCGCGAGGAGAACCCGAAAAGCTTCCACGAGGGGGCGCACCTGCAGGGCGATGTGGACATGGTGGCGGTGATCGAAGCGATCCTGACCGAAGAGCTGCGTCGGCAACGGGCCGGCGATCGGCGGCCGATCCCGATGCGCCCCGATCATGGGCATCAGATGCTGGACGATTTGAAAAAGAAAACCAATCCGGGCTATTCGGCCATCGGGCGGTTGAAAGGGCTGGCGGAGTTGCGCGGCGTCGAGCTGGCGCTCAAGCGGCGTTTTTTCCCGGAGTTGCCGTAGCGGAAAATGAAACGGGGCCAAGACTCGGCCCCGTTGGCACCGACTAGTCGGCGCGGCTCATGTAGCGGCGTTCGGCGATATGAATGCGAATTTTGTCGCCGGCGCTGAGGTATTCCGGCACGTGGATCACCAGACCGGTCGCCATGGTGGCCGGTTTGTTGCGGGCGCTGGCGGAAGCGCCTTTGATGCCCGGCGCGGTCTCGACGATTTCCATATCCACGGTCTGCGGCAGCTCCAGTGCCAGCACCTGGCCATCCAGCGTCAGCACCTGCATGCCCGGCAGGCCGCCTTCCGGAATGAACAGCAGCTCGTCTTCGATCTGGTCTTTCTTGAAGATGTACGGCGTGTAATCTTCGTCATCCATAAACACGTATTCTTCGCCATCGATATAGGAGAAGTTCACCTTGCGGCGCGACAGGGAAATGGTGTCCAGGATATCGTCGCCCTTGAAGCGTTCTTCCACTTTCAGGCCGGTGCGCACGTCGGAGAAGCGCATTTTGTACAGGGTGCTGGCGCCGCGGGCGCTCGGGCTCTGCACGTCGATATCTTTTACCAGCAGCAGCTTGCCGTTGTAGCTGATCGCCATGCCGCGTTTAATTTCGTTAGCTCTTGCCATTTCAATTCATCCGCAATGAAGAGTATTAGAGAAGTTGCGACAAGGTACTCGCGCCACCGATTTCAGGCAATAGCCCGGCGCAAAAACAGTGCGGGAAAGGGAGGGCGGCCGCCCTCCCGTCGGGGATTAGTGGAAGACCGGCAGCAGGCCGAAAAGCGACAGAATATGCGCGGCGGCGTTGATCAAGCCGAACAGGATGACGAACAGGATCACGCCGTTACCGCCCGGTGCGCGGTAACCCGCCTGCGGATAGCGGCGGCGGCTGGCGCGCGCCATCAGCGCCGGCACGATCACCGCCCAGATGGTGGCCGCCAGCCCGGCAAAGCCGATGGCGTACAGAAAACCGTTCGGGAACAGCAGCGCGGCCAGGGTCGGCGGCACAAAGGTCACCAGCGCGGTCTTGCTGCGCCCGACGGCGTCGTCCTTGAACTTGCAGAAGTCTGCCAGGTAGTCGAACAGGCCCAGCGACACGCCGAGGAACGAGCTGGCCAGCGCCATATAAGAGAAGGCGTTCAACAGTTGGCTGACGGTCTGGCTGCTGGAGACGTTGCCCATTTGCTTGAGCAGGCTGCCGATATTGCCGCCTTCGGCGATCACCTGCTTAAAGGCGTCGCGTGCGATATTGCCCTGAATCACATACTGCCACAGGATGTAGATAGCCAATGCCAGCAGGGTGCCGTACACCAGGCTGCGCACCACGGAGCCGCTGTCCTTGTGGTAGTACTTCACCAGCCCGGGAATGTTGCCGTGGTAGCCGAACGAGGTCAGCAGGTAAGGCAACGCCGCCAGGGCGTAAGGCAGATAGCTGGCCTGGCTATCGCCGGTATTGAACAGCACCGCAGGCTGCACGTGGGTGAACATGTCGCCCACCGACATCACGAAGGTGATCACCATGCCGCCGATCAGAATGGTGCTCAGGCGGTCGACCGCGCGGGTGGAGAGCCAGACGATAAACGCCACGACCAGCGCGAACACCAAACCGGCGGTGGTCTGGCCGACGCCGACGATGCCCTCCAGCGTGTGCGCGATGATCGAACCGCCCGCGGAGATATAGGCGTAGGTCAGGATGTACAGCACGAACGCCACCGACAGGCCGTTCACGGCGTTCCAGCCTTTGCCCAGCAGATCCTTGACCATGGTGTTGAAGCTGGCGCCGCTCGGGTAGTGCAGCGTGGCTTCGAGGATCATCAGGCCGGAAAGCAACATGCAGGCCCAGGTATACACCAGCAGCGCGACGGAGCCGCTGAACCAGACACCGGAAGTGACGATCGGAATGGAAAACATGCCGGCGCCAACGGCGGTTCCGGCAATGATCATCGCGCCGCCGAGGACGGAAGGGCGGGCTAGCTTCTGGATGGTGTCCGTAGACATGCGTGCTCCTGATGGAAGAAGTTCTTTTGTACTAGCGCAATGGTACATGGGTGCATGGCGCATGTAAAGCGGGGGGATTGCACGTTTCACGCGTTTTTTGTCTTTAAATTGCGGCTTTTTGGGTGTTTATTCGCCAGGCGGCGAATCGGCCGGGGCAAGACGGTTGCGGGACGAGTGTAAAGATCGCCAAGGCGCAGGGATTCTGCTGGCGGCCACCGCGCGCGGCTGCTATTGTCGCGCTTCTTTTCCCCAGCCCACCAGGAGTAGCGCTGATGGACTGTCGCAGCGACTGCGGCGCCTGCTGTATCGCGCCGTCAATATCCAGCCCGATCCCCGGCATGCCGAACGGTAAGCCCGCCAATACCCGCTGCATTCATCTGGATGAACAACTGCGCTGCGGCCTGTTTCATTCGCCGCTGCGGCCGAAAGTGTGCGGCAGCCTGCAGCCGAGCCGCGATATGTGCCACGATCACCGCGATCAGGCGCTGATCTACCTCGCCAGGCTGGAAGCGGACACCGCGCCCTAAGCTTCCCTCAGCTTCCACAGACACAGCGTCGCACCTGCCGCCATCGCCAGCGCGGCGTAAAATACCGCATGGTAGTTCCAGATTTCCGCCACCGCACCGGCGATGGCGCCGGCAATGACCCAGCCGACCCGAATGGTGTTGGTGAACAGCGTGGTGGCCGTGCCGGCCTGGCCGGGCATCAAATCCTGGAAGTAGAGCATGCCGATCCCCGCCAGCACGCCGATAAACGCCGCATTCAGCAGCTGCAGGGCGATGAGTTGCCAACTGCCGGTGATAAACAGCAGGCTGCAATAGAACAATACGCCGGCGACGGCGGCGCCGCGCATCAAACAACGCTTGCCGCAGCGTTTCGCCACCAGACCGGCGATCAGCATGATCGGGATTTCCAGCCCGGCGGCGGTGCCCATCAGCACGCCGACCAGCCGCTCCGGCAGCCGCAGTTCGTGCACCATATACAGCGGCATGTTGATCAGGTACATGCTGTTGGCGGTCCACATCAAAGTGCTGGCGCCAAACAGCAGTAGCGCATCGCGGCGATGCTGGCGCGGTGCGGCCAGGGGCGCACTCGCCGCGGCAGTTTTCGGCATGGAAGGCAGCCGTTTCCACACCAGCAGGCCGCACAGCACAAAGGCCGCCGCGCCCGCCAGATACATGGCCTTGAAGCCGAAGCCCAGCGCCAGCGCGAAGGCGATCGGCGGGCCAATGACCCAGGCGAGCGAGACCTGGGCGCGCATGATGGAGGTGAACATGACCGCCTCGCGGCCGGTGCGATCGGCGTGTTCGCGCGCCAGAGCGAACATTTGCGGGTTAGCGGTGGAGCCGAAGCTGGTGAGCAGTACGCCGACGAGCAGCAGCAGGTAATAGTTGCGGCTCCAGGCGAACAGAGTGAACCCCAGCGCACCCAGCATGCAACAGAGAAAAATCAGTGATTTGCGGTCGCCTTTTTTATCCGAGCGGCCGGCGAGAAACTGGCTGACCAGTATGCCGATCACCGCGCTGCCGGTAAAGAACAGCCCGACCAGCGCCGGCCGCACCTTGACCTCGGTTTCCAGAAACAGGCTCAGCGTCGGGGTTTGCAGGGCGCCGGCGATGCCGGTAAGAAACGCCACCGCCAAAAAGGCCAGCGAAGTGAGATCGGGCGCGCGTCGCGTTACTGCGGATGAAGTCGGCATGGTGGTTGAGAATTCGTCGAAAAAGGAAGGTCGCGCGCATCATACGCCCGTTGAAATGAAACGCAAACCGCTCCTTTGCGGCGAAGGGTAAACGGATATGTCGCGCGGCGACGAGAAAAAAGGGGCGCGTTGCGCCCCCTTGCTTGCTGGTAAATCAGGCGCCTTGCGGCACCGCGTGCGCGGTATTTTTCAGCGCCGGCCCCTGATATTTCTCGATCTGCAGCTGCGCCATCTGCCCGCAGTTGCCCTGCGCCAGGCTGGAAGAGCCGATGTCGAAGGTCAGGCAGTTGACGTTACCGTTCTTGCACAGCGAGCCGGGCTGCGCCGGATCGGCCGGATCGAACCAGGCGCCTTCGCTGATGCGCACCACGCCGGGCCGCACGTCTTCGCTGACCACCGCGCCCACCAGGATCTGGCCGCGATCGTTGTACGCCCGTACCAGATCGCCGCCAGTGATGCCGCGCGGCTGCGCGTCCTGCGGGTGGATCAGGATCGCTTCACGATCCGCTACCGCGTATTTCTCGCGCAGCGGCGTGTTGTCGAGCTGAGAGTGCAGCCGGTTGGTCGGGTGCGCGGTATTGAGCGACAGCGGATACTTGGCCGCTTCCGGCCCGCGATACCACTCGTGCGGCGGCATCCAGGTCGGGATGCCGGGGCAATCCGCATAATGCATTTTGGCGATCGCGTCGGAGTAGATCTCGATCTTGCCCGACGGCGTGCCCAGCGGGTTCAGCAGCGGGTTGTCACGATAATCGGCGAAGCGCACCCACTGCTTATTGGCCTCGGGCACCGGGAAACGCACGTAGTTATTGGATTGCCAGAACATGTCGAACGGCGGCAGCGCCACCCGCGCGGCGCGCGCCTGGTTTTTCATGTCGTCATACATGCCTTTCAGCCACTGGGTTTCATCCTTGCCCTCGGTAAAGGCCTCCTGCACGCCCAGCCTGGCCGCCATCGCCGAGAAGATGTCGAAGTCACTGCGCGATTCGTGCTGCGGCGGCACGCATTGATGCATCGGGAACACATAGAGCTGCGAATAGTCACCCCCCATCTCCAGATCGTTGCGCTCGTAGCTGGTGGTGGCCGGCAGCACGATATCGGCATGCTTGGCGGTGGCGGTCCAATAAGGTTCGTTGACCACGATGGTGTCCGGCCGCTGCCAGGCTTTGACCAGGTTATTGGTGTCCTGATGCTGGTGGAAGGTGTTACCGCCCGCCACATACACCATTTTCACCTCGGGGTAGGTGACCTTGGCGCCGTTGAAGTCGATGGTTTTGCCCGGGTTGCTCAGGCATTCGGCGATGCGCGCCACCGGGATCGGCGCCGGTGAGTTTTTCGGCGCATTGCCGGCGGAGATGCCGGCGATGATGCCACCCTTGGCGGTCGGGCTGCCGCCGGACGAATAGTGGTAGCTGAAGCCGAAGCCGCCGCCCGGCAGGCCGATCTGGCCGAGCATCGCCGCCACCGTCACCAGCAGCCAGTGCTGCTGTTCGCCGTGGTGCTGGCGCTGAATGCCCCAGCCGCCCATGATCATGGTGCGATGCTTCGCCATTTCGCGCGCCAGACCGCGTAGCGTGTCGGCATCGACGCCGCTGATGTCGGCCGCCCATTCGGCGGTTTTCGCCACGCCGTCGCTCTCGCCCAGCAGGTAGGCCTGGAACTTGTCGAAGCCGACGGTATAGGTTTTCAGGAAGTCCGGATTATGCAGCTTCTCGGTCAGCAGCGTATGGGCGATGCCGATCAGCATGGCGCCGTCGGTGTAAGGGCGCGGGGCGATCCACTGCGCATTGACGAACTTGGCGCTGTCGTTGTGCACCGGATCGATGCTGATCACCCGGATGCCTTTTTTCTTCAGCGCCTCGAAGCCGGTCTGGCCGACGTGATCCGGCACGTTCCAGCTGTTTTTCAGCGTGACCATCGGGTTGCAGCCCCACAGGATCACCAGCTCGCTGTTTTCGATCACGTTCGGCCAGGCGGTCTGCTGTTCGTAGACCTCCATCGAGCCGACCACGTGCGACATGATCACCTGCGCCGCGCCGGTGGAGTAGTCGCCGGCGTAGCCGAGGAAGCCGCCGGTCAGGTTCATCAGGCGCTGCAGCAGCGTGCGGCTGTTGTGCAGCATGCCGACGCTTTTCCAGCCGTAGGAACCGGCGTAGATCGACTGCGGGCCGTGATCTTTCTGCAGGCGGGTGATCTCATTGCACACCAGCTCGGTCGCTTTGTCCCAGCTGACGCGCACCCACTCGTCGCGGCCGCGCAGCTCGGTGCGGCTGCCGGGGCCGCCTTCCAGCCAGCTTTTGCGCACCATCGGGTATTTGATGCGGTTCTCGGCGTGCACCTGATAAGGCGCCATGGTGATCAGCTCATTGGGATACGGGTCGTCCTGCACCGGCTGCACGCCGACCATCTTGCCGTCCTGCACGATGGCCTCAAACGCGCCCCAGTGGGCGCCGGTCAGGATGCCTTTTTGCGCCTGACGCAAGACGATGAACTGCGGCAGCGCTTCGCTGATGGCCTGCGCCAGCGCCGCTTTGGGCCATAAGCCCGCCAGCAGCGGGGCGGCGGTCAGCGCGGCGGCGCCGGTCAGAAAGCGGCGGCGGCTCATGGTTAACGGTTTTTGGTTGCTCATTGCGCTTCTCCCTTAAAGCTTGGCCGGTGCGGCAGGTGGCATGTCGCTGGCGTGTTTTTGTACGTATTGTGTCAGCACGCGCAGCTGTTCCTGCGTCAGCGAGGTGCGCGGCGCCATGCCTTTGATGACGCCGATCCATTGGTTGGCGTTGAAGCGATCGAGCGCGGTCAGCCCGTGGCAGCCGGTGCAGTTGGCCGACATCATGTCCGCGGCGTAGCGCCAGATTTTTTGCTGATCGTCGATCAGCTGCTTGCGCGGCAGCCACACCTGCAGAGAGACCTGATGCCAGACCAGGCCGGTTTCCGCATCGGTCTGGGTGGACGCGGTCTTCAGCTGTTTGCGCGCGTCTTCACCCAGCAGCACGCTGAGGATGCGCTTGCCCTGCGCGGCGTAGAACACTTCGCTGACGCCGTCTTGCTGCCAGCCGCTCACGGTGGCCAGCACCTTGTCGCCCTCCTGTTTCACCACCTGCACTTCGGTGGACGGCATCAGGTTGCCGGCATTATGGCTGTCGTCTGCGCTGAGGAAGAACGGTTCGGTGGCGATGGTGTAGAGGGTGGTGGCGCCCGGTGCGGTCAGCGCTGCGGCCTTGGCCAGCTCGGCGGCGCCAGCCTGGGTTTCGCCGCTCATGTCCGGCAGGATGTGGGCCACGCCTTTATGGCAGTCGATGCAGGTTTCGCCCTGTTTGATCGCCACCGGGTGCTGCAGGCGCGCCTCAGGGCGCTGGGCGGTGATGTCCATGGCGTCGTAGCTGTGGCAGGAACGGCAGGTGGCCGAATCGTTTTCTTTCAGCGTCTTCCAGACCGACTGCGCCATCGCCAGCTTGTGCGCTTCGTATTTTTCCGGCGTATCGATGGTGCCGACCATCTCGCCGTAGATGTCTTTTACCGCGCGGATCTTGGTCCACAGGTAATCGATCGGCTGATGGGGGACGTGGCAGTCGGCGCACTCGGCGCGGATGCCCTTGGTGTTTTGGAAGTGGACGCTGCCCTGATATTCGGCCAGCGGTTGTTGCATGGTGTGGCAGGAAACGCAGAAGGCGGTATCGCTGGTTTTATGGAATACGGTGGCAGTCCCGGCCAACAGCGCCGCGCCGAGGATAATCCCCAGCAGCAAAAGCCATAACCATCCCCACCGGCGCTTTTTTTCAAAGCCAGTCAGTTTTTTGCTCATGGTAAACCCGCTTATAATTATGAATTTAAAATAAAATCTTGCCAAAAGGCCACCGACCGGAGGTCAGAATGCCACGTCGATTGCAGGGGTAATAATAGAAGAGGGTTAACCCCATGGGGTTATCCGTAGTCAAAAAAATGGTTTATATCGCAAAAAATAGCGTTATATTCTAATTTATATAGCGGTGGGGCGGCGCAGCACGCGCTCGCGATGGGTCAGGCCGTGGGCAGATAGGCCTGGCCGCTCAGCCACAGGCGGATCGCTGTGCGGCTGGCTTCGAAATGGGGTTCCGGCAGAGAGTCTGGCGCGCACCAACGCCATTCGGCGCATTTTTCGGGTTCTTTCAGCTCCGCTTCGCCGCCGGGGTGATCCACCTGCAGGCAGATAGACACGGTGTGTTTGCCTTCGGCGTGCCAGGTTTGCAGATTGTTGCTGACGCCAACGAAGCGCGGCGGATCGATGATCAACCCGGTTTCTTCGGCAATTTCGCGCTGGGCGCACTGCTCGAAGGTTTCACCGGCATCCAGATGCCCGCCGGGGATCGACCAAAAGGGCGCGTGGGAGCCGCAGCGTTTGCCCAGCAAAATCTCGCCTTGCGGGTTGACGATGATCACCCCGACGCCCGTCACTACATTCATGCTTTTCTCCGTCAGCAAAGTTTCAGCACAGTATGTCACTTTGCCCCGGCGCTGACCAATGCGCCGATGAAAGTGTGCGTAAGCTCAAAAATCTGCAATGGCGAAAGGGAGAAAGCTTGCTTTCATCTTGCGCTGCTTACACACTCCTTGAAACGTTTCAGCGTTATCCGACCGCTTGTGGGCAGCGGGTAACGCTCCTTTTTCTCAATAAAGCTGAAACGATTCAATTCAGCAGGAGAGGAGAATCATGTTCCAGTTGTCACCGCAAGACATTCATCTGGGCGCCGCTGCCGCCGATAAGCAGGGGGCCATCCGTCAGGTGGCCGCCGCGCTGACCGAAGCCGGCTGCGTCAGCGCCGGTTACGTGGACGGCATGCTGCAGCGCGAACTGCAGACGTCCACCTACCTGGGCAACGGCATCGCCATTCCGCACGGCACCACCGATACCCGCGATCTGGTGTTGAAAACCGGCGTGCAGGTGTTCCAGTTCCCGCAGGGCATCGCGTGGGGGGAAGGCCAGACCGCCTATGTGGCGATCGGCATCGCCGCCCGTTCCGACGAGCATTTGGCGCTGCTGCGTCAGCTCACCCACGTGCTGAGTGATGACAGCGTGGCGGAGCGGCTGGCGAAAACCACCTCCGCGGAAGAGCTGCGCAGCCTGTTGATGGGCGAACGGCAGAGCGCTGAATTCCAGTTCGACGTTTCGCTGATTGCGCTCGACGTCGCGGCCGACAGCCTGATGACGCTGCAGGCGCTGAACGCCGGCCGTCTGCAAAAAATCGGGGCGGTCAACGCGCAGTTCGTCAGCGATGTCATCACCCGCAGGCCGCTGAATCTGGGGCAGGGCATTTGGCTGAGCGACAGCGTTGAAGGCAACCTGGCCAGCGCGGCCACCGTCAGCCGCCCGGCGCAGGCTTTCGTGGAAGACGGCGAGCCGGTGGCGCTGCTGCTGACGGTGTCGGTCGCCGACGCGCAGCCGCTGGCGGTGCTCAACTACCTCAGCGATCTGCTGCTGGCCAACAAAGCTGAACGCTTGCTGAAGGCGGATGCCGCCGGGGTGCTGGCGCTGCTGACCAGCGACGTGGCGGAAGAGAGCAGCGTGCTGAGCGCCGAATTCGTGATCCGCAACGAGCATGGCCTGCACGCGCGGCCCGGCACGGCGCTGGTCAACGTGATCAAAAGTTTCAACAGTGACATCACCGTCACCAACCTGGACGGCAGCGGCAAGCCGGCCAACGGGCGCAGCCTGATGAAGGTGGTGGCGTTGGGCGTGAAGAAAGGGCATCACCTGCGCTTTACCGCCAATGGAGAAGATGCTGAAGCCGCGCTGAAGGCGATTGGCGAAGCGATTAATGAAGGACTGGGCGAGGGCGCAGCATGAGCAGAAGAGTAGCAACAATCACCCTGAACCCGGCGTACGATCTGGTGGGTTTCTGCCCGCAGATCGAGCGCGGGGAAGTCAACCGGGTAAAAACTGCCGGCCTGCACGCCGCCGGTAAGGGCATTAACGTCGCCAAAGTGTTGAAGGATTTAGGCATCGACGTCACCGTCGGCGGCTTCTTGGGCAAAGACAATCAGGACGGTTTCCAACTGCTGTTCAGCGATCTGGGGATCGCCAATCGCTTTCAGGTGGTGCCGGGCCGCACCCGCATCAACGTCAAGCTGACGGAAAAAGACGGCGAGGTGACCGATTTCAACTTCTCCGGCTTTGAAGTGACATCACAGGACTGGGAGCGCTTCGTCAGCGACTCGCTGAGCTGGCTGGGCCAGTTCGACATGGTGGCGGTGAGCGGCAGTCTGCCGGCCGGTGTCGATCCCGACGCCTTTACCGACTGGATGACCCAGCTGCGCGCCAAGTGCCCGTGCATCATTTTCGACAGCAGCCGCGAAGCGCTGGTCGCCGGGCTGAAGGCCTCGCCGTGGCTGGTGAAGCCGAACCGCCGCGAGCTGGAAATCTGGGCCGGTCGCCCGCTGCCGACGCTGGCGGACGTGGTCGAGGCCGCGCATGCGCTGCGTGAACAGGGCATCGCCCACGTGGTCATCTCCCTCGGCGCGGAAGGCGCGCTGTGGGTTAACGCCTCCGGCGCCTGGATCGCCAAACCGCCGTCCTGTGAGGTGGTCAGCACCGTGGGCGCCGGCGATTCGATGGTCGGCGGCCTGATTTACGGCCTGCTGATGCGCGAATCCAGCGAACACACTCTGCGTCTGGCCACGGCGGTAGCGGCGCTGGCGGTCAGCCAAAGCAACGTCGGCGTGACCGATCGTCCCCAGTTGGCCGCGATGATGGCGCGCGTCGATCTGAAACCTTTCAATCAATAGCAGGAGGCAGAATGAAAACGCTGCTGATGGTAGACAGTTCGCTGGGGCAGGCCCGTGGCCACCTGGCGAAACGCATGCTGGAGGCCGCCGCGGCCAAAACAGGCCTGACGCTGGTCGAGTCACTGCAGGACGCCGAACTGGTGGTGGTGGCGGGGCAGGCTGCTCCTGCTGACGCCGGGCTGAACGGCAAATTGGTGTATGTGGGCGATGTCGAACAGGCGGTGCGGGAACCGGACGCTTTTCTGGCGCGTGCCAAGGCCGAAGCTGAAACCTATCAGGTGCCGCAGGCGGCGGCACCGGTGAAAGCCAATGGGCAAAAACGCATCGTGGCGATCACCGCTTGCCCAACCGGCGTGGCGCATACCTTTATGGCGGCCGAAGCCATTGAAAGTGAAGCCAAGAAACGCGGCTGGTGGGTGAAGGTGGAAACGCGCGGTTCCGTCGGCGCCGGCAACGCCATCACCCCGGAAGAAGTGGCGGCGGCGGATCTGGTGATCGTCGCGGCGGACATCGAAGTGGATCTGGACAAGTTTGCCGGTAAGCCGATGTATCGTACTTCCACCGGTCTGGCGCTGAAGAAAACCGCGCAGGAACTGGACAAGGCGCAGGCCGAGGCGGAGGTGTTCCAGCCGCAGCAGCGCGGTAGCGCGGCGCCGGCGGCGAAAAAGAAAGAGGGCAGCGGCCCGTATCGCCACCTGCTGACCGGCGTGTCCTACATGCTGCCGATGGTGGTGGCCGGCGGTCTGTGCATCGCGCTGTCGTTCGTGTTCGGCATCAAGGCGTTTGAAGTCAAAGGCACGTTGGCGGCGGCGCTGATGCAGATCGGCGGCGGCTCCGCCTTTGCGCTGATGGTGCCGGTGTTGGCCGGTTTTATCGCCTTCTCCATCGCGGATCGTCCGGGCCTGACGCCGGGCCTGATCGGCGGCATGCTGGCGGTGAGCACCGGCGCCGGGTTCCTCGGCGGCATCATCGCCGGCTTCCTGGCGGGTTATGTCGCCAAGGCGATCAGCAGCAAGCTGCGCCTGCCGCAAAGTATGGAAGCGCTGAAGCCCATCTTGATCATTCCGCTGGTCGCCAGCCTGATCACCGGCCTCATCATGATTTACGTGGTCGGCACGCCGGTGGCGAAAATCATGGAAGGTCTGACCCATTGGCTGCAATCGCTGGGCACCGCCAACGCCGTACTGCTGGGGGCAATCCTCGGCGGCATGATGTGTACCGACATGGGCGGCCCGGTGAACAAAGCGGCCTACGCGTTCGGCGTGGCGCTGCTCAGCTCTTCGGTGTATGCGCCGATGGCGGCCATCATGGCGGCGGGCATGGTGCCACCGCTGGCGATGGGTCTGGCGACGCTGCTGGCGCGCCGCAAGTTCCCGAAATCCGAACAGGAAGGCGGCAAGGCGGCGTTGGTGCTGGGGCTGTGCTTCATCACCGAAGGGGCGATTCCGTTCGCCGCCCGCGACCCGATGCGCGTGTTGCCGTGCTGCATCGCCGGCGGGGCGCTGACCGGCGCGCTGTCGATGGCCTTCGGCGCCAAACTGATGGCACCGCACGGCGGGCTGTTCGTGCTGCTGATCCCGGGCGCGATTTCGCCGGTGTTGCTGTACCTGGTGGCGATCGCCGCCGGTACGCTGCTGGCGGGCGTAGCTTATGCCCTGCTGAAACGTGCTGAAGTACCGGTTACCGCCGCGGCGTAAGCCTCGCGATACCGCAAAACGCGCAGCCCCGAGCTGCGCGTTTTTGTTTGTGCCTTAGGCAGTTAGCACGATTTACCCCTGGTCAGAAACCACAACGCTTTCTAAGCTGATAGCGCGACTTTGTTCCTGCGAACAAGCAATGACTCAAGGAGATTCATCCGTGGCTAAAAAAGTGGCGATCGTACTCACACCCGGTTTCGCCGATTGGGAATACGCGCTGATTGCCGGCGTTGGCGGCCCGTTTTATGGGCTGGAGGTGGCGTTTTTTGCGCCGCAGGCCGGAACGCTTCGCTCACAGGGCGGGCTGACGGTCGAGGTTGAAAAAAGCGTGGCCGAACTGGCGGATTGGCGCCCCGAGGTGCTGGTGGTGGTCGGCGGCACCCTGTGGGAAACCGAACGGGCGCCGGATATCCGCGCGTTGCTCAACGAGCAGTCTCAACGCGGCGCGACTCTGGCGGGCATTTGCGGCGGGACGTTGGCGTTGGCGCGGGCCGGCCTGTTGAACGGCAGGGCGCATACCTCCAACGATGCCGAGTTCTTGACGCGCAATGTTGAGGGCTACAGCGGGCAGCGCCATTACGTTGCGAGCGCCGCCGCCGTCGTGGATGACCGTGTCATTACGGCACCGGGCTCGGCGCCGGTCAGCTTTACCACCGCGGTGTTTAGGGCGGCGGGCCTGGATGAAGAAACGCTGTGTCAGTTCGGCGCCATGCTGGCGGCAGAGCACACGGTGGGGGAAACCGCTCGCGCATAGGCGAGCGGCCAAGGGAGGGTTACTGCTGTGCTTTCAGCCAGGCGATCTCTTCCGCCCAGATATCCGGGTTTACCGTTTCCAGAATCAGCGGAATATTGTCGAAGCGCGGATCGCGCATGATGTAGCTGAACACCGTTTTGCCGATGTTGCCTTCCCCCAGGCTGTGGTGGCGGTCGACGCGGCTGTTGAACTCGCTCTTGGCGTCATTCAGGTGCATGCCGCGCAGGTAGTTGAAGCCGACGATGTCGCCCAACTGCTTGAAGGTGTGCTCGCAGTCTTCTTCGGTACGCAGATCGTACCCGGCGGCGAAGGCGTGGCAGGTGTCGATGCAAACGCCGACGCGGCTCTTATCTTCCACGCCGTCGATGATCGCCGCCAGATGTTCGAATTTGAAGCCCAGGTTGCTGCCCTGGCCGGCGGTGTTCTCGATCACCGCCGTCACGCCAGCGGTTTTATCCAGCGCGATGTTGATCGATTCGGCGATGCGCGCTAGGCACTTGTCTTCATCGATTTGCAGCAGGTGGCTGCCGGGATGGAAGTTCAGCAGCGTCAGCCCCAGCTGTTCGCAGCGCTGCAGTTCGTCGATAAACGCCTCGCGCGATTTTTCCAACGCCTCGGCCACCGGGTGGCCCAGATTGATCAGGTAGCTGTCGTGCGGCAGGATCTGCCCCGGCCCGAAGCCGTACTGGGCACATGCGCTCTTGAACTTATCGATCACGTCGGCGGCCAGCGGTGCGGCCTTCCATTGACGCTGATTTTTGGTGAACAGGGCGAACGCGGTCGCCTCCAATTCGTGCGCGCGGATAACCGCCTGATCCACGCCGCCTGACGCGCTGACATGTGCACCGACAAACTTCATCTTCATTCTCCTGTGTTATCGGTGACATTATGGCATTGATGGCGGGCGGATTGAATGGCGAAAAGCGGCGGCCCGCTGAAGCGGACCGCCGAGGGGGATTACAGCAGGTGTTGCACCAGTTGGTTTATCGCGCCGCCGCCGACCAGCAGCCAGACGAACAGCAGCGTCGCCAGCAGAATCGGTTTCATCCCGGCCTGGCGCACGGCGCTGATGTGGGTGGTCAACCCCAGCGCCGCCATCGCCATCGCCAGCATCCAGGTGTCGGCGGTGATCAGATGGCGCACCAGCGTGGCCGGCAGCAGGTTGAAGGAGTTCAGCCCGGCGACGGCGATAAACAGCACGGCGAACCACGGAATGGTGATGGCGGATTTTTCCGCCTTGCCTGCGCTGCCGCGGCTGATGTAGCCCGACAGCAGCAGCAGGAACGGCGCCAGCATCATCACGCGGATCATCTTGGCGATCACCGCCGCATTTTCGGCGTCCGGCCCGATGGCGTGCCCGGCGGCGACCACCTGAGCCACTTCGTGGATGGTGGAGCCGGCGTAAATGCCGAAGGTTTCCTGGCTGAACGGCAGCCACTGGAAGTGTTCATTCAACTGATACAGCCAGGGATAAACGAAAATAGCCAGGGTGCCGAATACCACCACGGTCGAGACCGCTACCGCCACTTTGCTAGAATCGGCCTTCAGCACCGGCTCGGTGGCCATCACCGCCGCCGCGCCGCAAATGCTGCTACCGGCGCCGATCAGTATCGCGGTCTGGCTGTCGATGCCGAACACTTTCTTGCCGAGCCAGCAGGCCAGCAGGAAAGTGGTGATCAGGGTCAGTGCGTCGATGATGATGCCGCTGGCGCCGACGTCGGCGATCTGCTGAAAGGTCAGCCGGAAGCCGTAAAGGATAATCCCCAGACGCAGCAGCCGCTGTTTGGCCAGTTGTACGCCGCTGTGACAAACGGTTTGCCAGCGGGGATACAGCGTGTTGCCCACCAGAATGCCGAGCAGGATCGCCAGCGTCAGCGCCCCCAGCCCCAGCTCCGCCACCCAGGGAATATCGCCGGCCCAGACGGCCAACGCGGTGAGCGCGCCGGTCAGCGCCAGCCCCGGCACCAGCCGTGGCAGGCCAAACAGCGGAAAGCGTCGCTCGGGATAGGTGTGAGTGGTATCAGTCGCCATAAAAGTCAGTCCTTCAGTCTGTTTCTTGCTGCTAAGAGTACGTTTGGGCTGAATAAAAGAGAAATTGATTATATATTTATAACCTATCTGAATAAGTGGTATGGGATCAGGCATTGGCATAACGCCGCATTGCGGCTAGGGTGTGGAGGAGCGGCGAGCCGCCGTCAACTTTCCAACTAACAGGAGCAGGCGATGGATACCGACGATCAACGCAGAGAGCAGGTAGATCAGGAAGTGGGGCGCGCGGTGCGGCGGTTGATTGAAGAAAACAAGGCGATCGACCGCGATCATCTCGTTGCGATGCTGCAATTGATACTGCGGGACGAAGTCGGCACGCCGCGCGAGCCGGTGCTGGCCGCGGCGGCGCAGCTGGTCGCGTTGGGCAAATAGCGCGCCGATCTGGCCGCAAACAGGGTAGCCTGGCCGGGCTGCCCACATCACCATGTTGGGTTCTCTGGCAGAACCTTCTTTCAATACCGGGACGGCTATGCATATCACGTTGCGTCAACTGGAAGTTTTCACCGAAGTGCTGAAAAGCGGTTCGACCACTCAGGCCTCGGTGGTGCTGGCGCTGTCGCAGTCGGCGGTCAGCGCGGCGCTGGCGGATCTGGAGGGGCAGCTGGGCGTGCAGCTGTTCGATCGCGTCGGTAAACGGCTGGTGATCAACGAGCACGGCCGGTTGCTGTATCCCAAGGCGCTGGCGCTGTTGGAACAGGCGGGGGAGATAGAGCAGCTGTTCCGCCATGACGGCGGGGCGCTGCGCATCGCCGCCAGCAGCACCATCGGCAACTACATGCTGCCGGAGATGATCGCCCGTTACCGTCGGGATTTTCCGGCCACGCCGCTGGAGCTGAACGTTGGCAACAGCCAGGACGTGATCGTAGCGGTGGCGGATTTTCGCGTCGATTTGGGGCTGATCGAAGGGCCTTGCCATATGCCGGAGCTGGTGACGCAGCCGTGGCTGGAGGATGAGCTGGTGGTGTTCGCCGCGCCGGACAATCCCTTGACCCGCCAGCCACCGACGCTGGAGGCGTTGGCCAATGCCTCGTGGATCCTGCGCGAGCGCGGTTCGGGCACCCGCGAGGTGCTGGATCATCTGCTGTTGGCGCACCTGCCGCACTTCCAGCTGGTGATGGAGCTCGGCAACTCGGAGGCGATCAAGCACGCGGTGCGGCACGGCATCGGCATCAGCTGCCTGTCGCGGCGGGTGGTAGCGGAACAGTTGGCCAGCGGCGCACTGGTGGAACTGCCGGTACCGCTGCCGCCGCTGCGGCGCACCCTGTACCTGATCCGCCATCGGCAAAAGCACATTTCCAACGCATTGCAGCGTTTTCTCAGCTATTGCGCGCTGTAATCGACAGCGCGTCACACCCTCTGCTGCCGCGCAGGCCCGAAAAAGCATAAAAACCTGCGCGCGCTCACATTAATGAGAGTAAGTAAGGCCATAAGGGCCGCGGCTAATAATTGCCTCTGAATTATGAAGCTATCTTATATCAGTGCAATGTTGCTAGTTCACCGGCGGGTATTTGTTACAATCCGCCCTCATTTTTTCAAAGAGCAGATAGGGTACGAATGGCTCAGCAGGATATAAAAACATCGGGGCAGCAAGCACCCGGATTGCGCCGCGAGCTGAAAGCCCGGCATTTGACCATGATCGCCATCGGCGGCTCCATCGGCACCGGCCTGTTTGTGGCCTCGGGGGCCACGGTTTCTCAGGCAGGCCCCGGCGGGGCGCTGCTGTCTTACGCTCTGATCGGTTTGATGGTGTACTTCCTGATGACTAGCCTGGGCGAACTGGCGGCCTTTATGCCGGTCTCCGGTTCATTCTCCACTTACGGCGCCAAATACGTGGAAGAAGGCTTCGGCTTCGCGCTGGGCTGGAACTACTGGTACAACTGGGCGGTGACCATCGCCGTTGACCTGGTGGCCTCGCAGTTGGTAATGAACTACTGGTTCCCGGACACCCCAGGTTGGATCTGGAGCGCCTTGTTCCTCGGTCTGATGTTCCTGCTGAACTACATTTCGGTGAAAGGGTTCGGCGAGGCGGAATACTGGTTCGCGTTAATCAAGGTCAGCACGGTGATTATCTTCATCGCCGTCGGTGTGCTGATGATCGTCGGCATTCTGAAGGGCGGCGAGCATGCCGGCTGGCAGAACTGGACGGTAGGAGACGCGCCGTTTGCCGGCGGGTTCTCGGCGATGATCGGCGTGGCCATGATCGTCGGCTTCTCGTTCCAGGGCACCGAGCTCATCGGTATCGCGGCCGGCGAATCGGAGAATCCGGGTAAAAACATCCCACGCGCAGTGCGTCAGGTGTTCTGGCGTATCCTGCTGTTCTATATCTTCGCCATTCTGATCATCAGCCTGATCATTCCGTACACCGATCCGAGCCTGCTGCGCAACGACGTGAAAGACATCAGCGTCAGCCCGTTCACCCTGGTGTTCCAGCATGCCGGCCTGCTGTCGGCGGCGGCGGTGATGAACGCGGTGATCCTGACGGCGGTGCTGTCGGCCGGTAACTCGGGCATGTACGCATCGACCCGCATGTTGTACACCCTGGCGTCGGAAGGCAAGGCGCCGCGGATTTTCGCCAAGCTGTCGAAAGGCGGCGTGCCGCGTAACGCGCTGTATGCGACCTGCGTGGTGGCCGGGCTGTGCTTCCTGACCTCGATGTTCGGCAACCAGTCGGTTTACCTGTGGCTGCTGAATACCTCGGGCATGACCGGTTTCATCGCCTGGTTGGGCATCGCCATCAGCCACTACCGTTTCCGTCGCGGTTACATGCTGCAGGGGCGCGATCTGAACGATTTGCCGTACCGTTCCGGGTTCTTCCCACTGGGGCCGATCTTCGCCTTCGTGCTGTGCCTGATCATTACCCTGGGGCAGAACTACCAGGCCTTCCTGCAAGATAAGATCGACTGGTACGGCGTGACCGCGACCTACATCGGCATTCCGCTGTTCCTGCTGATCTGGTTCGGTTACAAGCTGTCGCAAGGCACCCGTGTCGTGAAGTACAGCGAAATGGAATTCCCGAAGATGGACGTGAAGTAATTTTCGGTGAGTGATACGCGGCGGGGGTTCCCGCCGCGTTTGGCTTTACTTTTTCCCGCCTTTGGCTTCCGCCAGCGCCCGCTGCGCCGAACTCATCAAATCTTCCACCGTCGCATAATGCTGCGTCAGCGCCACAATGCCAGCGTTGAGCTGCATGTTCACCTCGCCGAACGCGCCAAAATCGTAAGGTGCCTCCAGCGGCGGCACGATGCGCGCCAGGAATTCGCTTTCCGCGCCGTAGGGCAGATCGTGCACCAGAATCAAAAACAGGCCGCCGGTATAGCGGCAGACGTAGTCGCTCGGGCGGATCAGCGTCTTGAGACGCTCGCCGACGGTGCGCAGTACGTCGTCGCCGATCTGGACGCCGTGGCTTTGGTAGAGCGCCGCCAGCGGACCGAACTCAAGAATGAACAGGTGGGAGATCGTCTGTGCCGCTGCGGGGCGGCAGATGCTGCGCATCACCACCTCGCCGCCCGCGCGGTTGAGGAAGCCGGTCAGGCGATCGCGGTGCGACGCCTGCTGTTTCTCCCAGGCCAGCGTGACGTGCTGCACCAGTTGGCGGTGGTAGCGTGCGATCATGCCATGGGCCAGCACCAGCCACAGCGGCGCGAGGTCCGCCAGGACAAACAGATTTTGCACGCGCGACAGCGGTGCCGCCAGCAGGTAAGGCAGCGTCAGCGCGATCACCTCAAGCAGCGCGAAGCGTGGCGCGGCGGCGTGGCGCTGCATCAGCCAGCAGGCCAGAGCGGTGATGGTGAGGCCGGCGAAAAGTATTAAAACGAAGCGGCCCGACAGCATCGCCAGCGCGGCGCTGGCGCCGACCAGCAGCGTCCACAGCAACACTGTCACCAGCATGGCGTCCGGCCAGGCGGGTTGACGCCGGCGCGCCAGCCAGGCTCGCCCGGCGGTCAACAGCAGCAACAGCAGCAGCAGGCCGATACCGATCAGCGGTCGGTTCAGCCAGGCGTACCCCACTAACAGCGCGACCGGCCCTGCGGCATTCAGCCAGGGAGTGAGAGGAGAGGGCGTCAGCGTGAGACGCAGCTGGCGTTGAAACGGCTCGTCATCGGCCTGCAGCGGGCTGTATAACAGCCAGTTCAGCAGCGCCGGGCGTTTGGGCGTTGTCGCCGGAGATGGACTTCTCATTACAGCCTCGTCAATAAGGCCGCTCTTGCGGCGGCCTGAAGGTTTTTTGCACGCGCGGTGCTGTGGCTTTGGATTCTATGTGGTTTTGCCGTTATTTGTCAGAGTCTGGTCGGATCAGGAATCACTTTCAGAATAATGAACCTACTGGCCGCTGGCGGGGGTAAGCGTGGTGGTTTGAAAAATGGCGTGTAAAAACAAATTGTTACATTTCGATAACGCTGTTTTCACCTATTGATATGATTGATAAGTATTATCGTTTGCTTTATTGTGGACGGCTGCGCGCAGGCTGCTGCCGCACACTTTCCGGTTCACGGCGGACGCCTTCGCGCCGCTGTCATGATGGTTGTAACAGGTATCTTAACGAATGAGCGTATCCACCGATCCCATGACTGACGCCAAGGGGCAACCCAACGCCGGCGTGATGGGGCGTTATCAGCATATTCTTCGCCATCGCCTGATGATGATGGGCGTGTTGGCACTGGCGATCCTGGGCTCGCTGCTGCTGGATTTCACCATGGGGCCGTCCGGCCTGTCGCTGTCGTCTTTATGGCACACGCTGCTTGACCCCGCCGCGGCCGATGCCGGCACGCGGGTGATCGTCTGGGACATCCGATTGCCTTACGCGCTGATGGCGGTGGTGGTGGGCTTTGCGCTCGGCCTGGCCGGGGCGGAGATGCAGACCATCCTGAATAACCCGCTGGCCAGCCCCTTTACCCTCGGGGTCTCTTCCGCCGCGGCCTTTGGCGCCGCGCTGGCGATCGTGCTTGGCATCGGCATTCCGGGGATTCCCGACCAGTGGTTCATCTCCGCCAACGCCTTTATCTTCGCGCTGTTCGCTGCGCTAATGCTCGACGGCATCACGCGCTGGACGCGGGTCGCCACCTCCGGCGTGGTGCTGTTCGGCATCGCGCTGGTGTTTACCTTCAACGCGCTGGTCTCGATGATGCAATTCATCGCCAGCGAGGACACGCTGCAGGGGCTGGTGTTCTGGACCATGGGCAGCCTGGCGCGCGCCTCGTGGGACAAACTGGGCATTCTGTTCGGGGTGTTCGCCGTGCTGCTGCCGCTGTCGATGATGAGCTCGTGGAAACTGACCGCGCTGCGTCTGGGTGAAGACCGGGCGGTGAGCTTCGGCATCGACGTGCGTCGGCTGCGTTTGACCACGCTGCTGCGCATCAGCATGCTCTCGGCGCTGGCGGTGGCTTTCGTCGGGCCGATCGGCTTTATCGGTCTGGTGGCGCCGCACATCGCCCGCATGATCTTCGGCGAAGATCACCGTTTCTACCTGCCGGCCAGTGCGCTGATTGGCGCGCTGGTGTTGTCGATGGCCTCGGTGGCGTCGAAAAACCTGGTGCCTGGGGTAATCATCCCGGTGGGGATCGTCACGTCGCTGGTCGGGGTGCCGTTCTTCCTGAGCATTATTCTGCGCCACCGGGGGAACGTATGAGCCAGGGTTTACGGATAGAAAACTTCTCGGCGGGTTACCCGAAACGCCAGGTGATCGACAATCTCTCGGTGCCGATGCTGCCGCGCGGGCAAATCACCGTGCTGCTGGGGCCGAATGGCAGCGGCAAATCGACGCTGCTGCGCTCGCTGGCCGGGCTGAACCCGGCGCAGGGCAAGCTGTGGCTGGACGACGGCGATCTGATGCAGATGCCGTTCGCCCGTCGGGCGGAGAAAGTGGTGTACCTGCCGCAGTCGCTGCCTGCTGGGGTGCATCTGCACGTGCTGGAGTCGATCATCGTGGCGCAGCGCGCCTCGGGCGGCCGCAGCAACGCCGGCAGCGAAGCGGAAGTGATGGCTTTGCTGGAACAGCTGGGCATCGCCCACCTGGCGCTGAGCTATCTCGATCAGCTGTCCGGCGGCCAGAAACAGCTGGTGGGGTTGGCGCAGTCGCTGATCCGTCAGCCGTTGCTGCTGCTGCTGGATGAGCCGCTGAGCGCGCTCGATCTCAACTACCAGTTCCACGTGATGGATTTGGTGCGCCGCGAAACCCGCAAGCGCAATATCGTGACGGTGGTGGTGGTGCATGACATCAACATCGCGCTGCGTCACGGCGACCACGTGCTGATGCTGCAGGATGGCGATCTGATCGCCGATGGCGCGCCGGATCAGGTGATTACGCCGCAGAGCCTGGCGCGGGTCTACGGCGTGCGCGGGCGCATCGAGCGTTGCTCGCAGGGCACGCCGCAGGTGCTGATAGACGGTCTGGTGAACCAGCCGACGATTTAACCCAAGAAAAAGCCCGGCATCGCCGGGCTTTCTTTATCGCGCAGCGTGGTTTAGGGCCTCGCTCACGCGTTCGACGACGTGCTGGGCGGTGACGATGCCGCCGGACAGATACACCTCGGCTGCCGGCAGGTAGACCACCTGGCCTTTTTTCACCGCCGTGGTTTTCTTCAGCGCGGTGCCGGTGAGGATTTTCTGCGGTGCCACCGCGTTCGGCCGCCCGGTCGCGGCGTCTCTGTCGATGACGAACAGCCAGTCCGGATTCAGTTTGGCGACCTGCTCAGGTGTCAGCTTGTTGCCGCGCACGTCTTTTTCGTCGGACTGCAGCGCGGACGAGAAGCCGAGGGCGTCATAGACGAAGCTGAAACGGCTCTTGGGCGCGTAAGCGCTGATCTTGCCGCCGGAGAACAGCACCACCAGCCCACGCCCGGCCTGGGTGGCCTGTGGTTTGACTGCGGCGATCTGCGCATCCAGCTTATCGATCGCCGCCTGCGCCTGTTGCTGCTTATCGAACAGCTCGCCCAGCTGCAGGGTGCGCTGTTTCAGGCTGCCCAACTGATCCTGCTGATCGACGGACATGTTCAGCGTCGGCGCCAGCGCGTTCAGCTCGTCATAAGCTTTGGACGCCCGGCCGGCGATCAGGATCAGGTCCGGCTTGGCGGCGCGCAGCACGGCCATATCCGGTTCGAACAGGGTGCCGGCATTGAGGTATTTGTCATCCTGATAGCGCTTCAGGCTATCCGGCAAGTTCTTGCGGTTGCCGGGCAGCGCCAGCGGTTCGACGCCCAGCAGCTGCAGCGTTTCCAGAGACGCGTAATCCAGCACCACGATGCGCTGCGGGTGCTTCTTCACCTCGGTGCTGCCGTTCAGGTGCTGGACGTTGACGGTGGCCGGAGTAGCGGCTATCGGAGTATCGGTTTTGCTGTGGCAACCCGCCAGCGCCATTGCGGCCAGCAGGGCGATCATCAGGGGGGAGCGGCGTAATCTCATGGAGCTTCCTCACGGTGATGGAATGAAAAGGGCGCGCAGTGCGCGCCCAAGGGCATCAGAAGTTGTAGGTCATGCCGACGGTGTAACGGCGGCCGTCCAGCGTGGTACGGTAGTGATCGTAATCCACGGTTTTGTCGAGGATGTTGTAAACCCCGCCGGTCAGCTGCAGGTTTTTCGCCGCCTGGTAGCTCAGGCCCGCATCGACGAAGGTGTAGGATGGCGTGCTGGTCGCCATCGAGGTGCGGCTCAGATATTGTGAGGTTTTGCTGCGGAAGTTAACGCGCGACCACAGGCTGAGGTCCTGCGTGGCACGCCAGTCCAGCACGGTATTCAGCATGTGCTTAGGCATCTGGTTGAGCGCCTTGCCCTGGAACTCGCCGCTCTTCTGCTCGGAAGAGGTGTAGGTGTAGTTGGTGTTCCACTTCCAGTCTTTGTTGATCTGCCAGCCGAAGGTGGCCTCTACGCCGCGCATATTGGCTTTGTCGACGTTGACGCGATCGCTGATAAAGTCGTAGGACGTGCCGCCGATGGTGCAATCCGGCGTGTCTTCGCAGCGGCGCACTTCGGTGATTTTGTCTTTAAAGTCGGTGTTGAAGACCGTCACGCCGGCGTTAACGCCTTTCAGGCTATCCCACATCAGGCCGATTTCTTCGCTCAGGCTCTTCTCTGGCTGCAGATCCGGGTTGCCGACGATGATGCCTTTACGCACGCCGCCGCCGGTGACCTGCCCCCAGTTAGGGGAGGATTGGCGCAGATCCGGCGATTTGTAACCGGCGGAGACGCCGCCTTTCAGCGTCCACTGTTCGGTCAGGTGCCAGACACCGTACATGCGTGGGGTCCAGTGGCTGCCGAAGTTTTCATCACGGTCCATACGGATGCCGCTGGTCAGGCTAAAGTCGTTGGTCAGCGCCCATTCGTCTTCAGCGAACAATGCCCAGCTCCAGCGCGTCAGCTTGCTGAGACCTTGAGCCGATTCAAGCTGGTTGCCACCGTCGCCCAGTTTTTCATAGCGGTATTGGCCGCCGAGGTTCAGCATGTGGGAACCCAGCTCGAACTGGTTCTGGGTGTTGAAGATGGTGTTGTAGGCCTTCATATTACGGCCCGGGTTACCGGTTTCTTCGCGCTGCACGTAGCTTGTGGAGTTGCCGAAGTCGTAATAGCCGTTGTGGGTCAGCGCGTAGTTGGTGCGAGTGTATAGGCTTTCGCTGACCTCGGTTGGTGTGCACTTGCCTTTGCTGCAGCGCTCCGCCACTACCGATTTGCCCGGCGTGCTGTTGCGATCCTGCAGCGAGCGGCCGATTTCGAAATCGAATTCGTTTTTCTCGTCCGGCGTCAGGGTGAACACCGCGGTGCCGCTGCGCATGCGCTGTTCGTTGTAACCGTTGGCGATTTTATCTTCCGCGCGGCGCGACAGCAGGCCGTTGACCCGCAGGCCGAGCAGGCCTTCAACCAGCGGGCCGGAGGCGTAGGCGTTGGTCTGGAACAGATCGCCGGAATCGCGGTTTTCCTGAAGGGTGGCGTCGCCGTGCAGCGAGCCTTTCCACTCGGTGCGTGAAGTCTTGCGGGTGATGACGTTGATCACGCCGCCCATGGCGTCGGAACCGTACAGCGAAGACATCGGCCCGCGCACCACTTCGATGCGTTCGATGGCTTCCAGCGGCGGCAGCCAGCCCTGTTCGATGCCGGCGTTGTCGCTGTTCGGGCGGGTGCTGCGGGTGTCGACGCGCTTGCCGTCCACCAGGATCAGCGTGTACTTGGAGGACATGCCGCGGATGCTGATGTCACTGCTGCTGGCGCCGCCAGTGACCACCACGCCCGGCACGTCTTTCAGTGCATCGGTCACGTCGCGATAGGCCTTATCTTCGATCTGCTGGCGCGGGATCACCGAGATGGACGCGGCGGAGTCCTGAATTTTTTGCTGGAAGCCGGAGGCGGTGACGACCATGGTGTCCTGGGTGTCGTTCTGCGGCGCGGCCAGCGCGGCGGTGGCGCTGAGTGAGGCGACAACCAGAGCGGCGAGCTTGCTGTAACGTGGCGTTTCCATGAGGTGAACCTTTCCTGGGTTGAAGTGAAAGTAATTAACCAATTGAATTTCTAATGAAATTATTCATCGTTCGCTGAGAAATACTTCGCTTCGTCAGCGTTGCGTGAGGGTATTGTAAGGATTTTTTACTGAATGTAAACGCTAATGATAATTCATATCATTTGTATGCTTGTTCTACTGACGAGAAAGGGTAACCGGATGAATTAAAGGGAAAAGCGGCGCAGCGGGCGTGCGCCGGGGAGGATCAGCGTTTCTGGATGTAGGTGATGGCCAGCGCCAGCGCCAGCACCAGGCCTTTGATAATATCCATGGCGTAGTAGGGCACCGACAGCATCACCAGGCCGTTTTGCAGCACGCCGAGGATCACTGCGCCGATCAGGGTGCCGAGCGCATTGGGTTTGCCGGAGCCCGCCAGCGAGAAACCGATATAGGCCGCCGCCACCGCGTCCATCAGATAGCCGCCGCCGGCATTGACCTGCGAAGAGCCGATACGTGACGCCAGCAAGATGCCGCCAAGCGCCGCCAGCCAGGAAGAAATGACGTAAGCGGCAACCCTGTAACGTACGGTGCGAATACCCGACAGACGCGCAGCCTCGGGGTTGCCGCCGATGGCGTACATCCGGCGGCCGTGCTTGGTCAACGAGAGGAACAGCTGTACCGCCACGGTGACCGCCAACATGATCAGCACGATCACCGGCACCTGGCCGAGGGCGGAAAACACCTCTGGGATCAGGCCTTCCGCCATGTCGCCATTCGGCAGCACCATGTTTTGGGTGATGGAACCGCCGTAGCTGTAGGTCATCGCCACGCCCTGGATCACGAACAGGCTGGCCAGCGTCGCCAGCATGTCGGGAATTTTGAGCACCACGATCAGCAGGGCGTTGAACAGGCCGACCAGCGTGCACAGCAGCAGCGTTACCACGATGGCGCCGGTGGTGCCGAACCCGTGCCAGACGAACAGTGAAATCACCAGCGCGTTGGCCAGCGAGGCGGTCGAGCCGACCGACAGATCGAAACCGCCGACCGACAGCGAGATAGAGACGCCGATGGCGATCACCGTCACGATGGCGATCGAACGCAGGATATTGATGATGTTATTGGCATCGAGAAAGTTGTCCGACGCCAGGCCAAACAGGGCGATCAGTGCCGCGACGGTCAACAGCATGCCCCACTTGTAGAGGAAATCAAACAGCTGTTGGCGCCAGGGCAGCGCAGGCCGCAAGGCAAATTCTTTACTCACGCAGGGGTTCCTCCGGTGGAATAGAGCAATAAGGTTTCTTCGTCGATGTCGGCGGCGTTCAACTCCGCCACGATGCGGCCGTCCCACAGCACGCAGATGCGATCGCACAGGCCAATCAGCTCGGCGAACTCGCCGGAGGCGTAAATCACGCCTTTGCCGGCGTGAGCCAGGCCGTCGATCAGGCTGAACAGCTCCTGCTTGGCCTTGATGTCCACGCCCTTGGTCGGCTCATCGAAGATCAGCACCTCGGCGTTGCCGCGCAGCCACTTGCCGATCGCCACTTTTTGCTGATTGCCGCCGGACAGGCGCGCCAGCCGCTGTTGCGGGCCGGAGGCGCGAATGTTCAGACGCTGCATGATCTCGCGCGCCCAGCGCAGCTCTTGCCGCCGGCTGAACAGGCTCCAGCGCGAGAAGCTGTCGTCGGCGCTGACGCTCAGGTTCATCGGGATCGCCTCATCGATAAAAATGCCTTCTTTGCGGCGCTCTTCCGGCACCAGCGCCAATCCTTGTTCGACCGACAGGTGCGGCGCGCGTGGCGCCCAGGGCTGCCCGCGCAGTTCGCCGCGCTCGAGCTGCACGGTGCTGGCGCCGAACAATGCCTTGCACAGTTCGGTTTTGCCCGCTCCGGCCAGCCCGGCGATGCCGAGGATCTCTCCTTCATGCAGCCGCAGCGAAACGTCGCGCAGCTTATGGCGATCGCGCAAGCCCTCCACCTGCAGCAGCTTACGCCCAGCGTGCGGCGGGCGCGGCGGTGGGAAAATGTCGTCCAGCCGGTGGCCGAGCATTTTCTCGACGATCTGTTCGCCGCTCAGCCCGCGCATGGCGTCTTCGCTGACGCGCCGCCCGTCGCGCAGCACCGTCAGCCGATCGCAAATGTCGCTCAGTTCGTGGATGCGGTGAGAAATGAACACGATGCCGATGCCTTCGGATTGCAGGCGGCGCACCACGTTGAACAGGCGCTCGCTCTCGGCGCGATCGAGCGGCGCGGTCGGTTCATCGAGCACCAAAAAACGGCAGCGGTGCGACAGCGCGCGCGCCAGCAGCACCTGCTGTTTTTCCGCCAGCGTGCAGTCCGCCAGGCGTCTGCGCGGGTTGAGCGGCAGCGCCCATTGCTGCAGCAGCTGCGCGGCGCGGCGGTGCAGCTCCGCCCAGTTCAGCCAGTGGCCCGGCTCGTTCAGCCAGTCCAGCATGATGTTCTCCGCCACCGACAGCGTGGGGATCAGCGCGACGTCGACCTCTTGCTGTACCACGTGGATGCCGTGGCGGCGCGCCTGCAGCGGGGAATGAATTTCCACTGCCCGGCCGTCGATCAGGATCTCGCCGCGGTAGTGATCGTGGGCGCCGGAGAGGATCGCCATCAGCGTCGACTTGCCCGCGCCGTTGGCGCCGACCAGCGCATGGATTGAACCGCCCTGCAGCGTGAAGTCCACGTCCTGCAGCGCGTTGAAGCCGGCGAAGGCGATCGAGATATTGCGCATCTCGAGGCACGAAGGCGTTGCGGTTGACATAGGGTAGTAAGGCCGTTTAGATGTTTAGATGGCTGTTTTGCTCTGTTGTAACACAGATTGCGCCGTTGGCAACCAACAAAATGGCATAACGGCGATGAAAAGCGTGGAGAGGCAGGGGCGCAACCCGCGTCAGGCTGCGCCGGAGCGATAAGCGGTCAGAAGGTGGTGGGGGTGTGTGCGCTGACGATGCGGCAGATGCGCGCCGAGGTATTGCTGAAGCTGTGCGGGATGCCGGTGTTGATGGCGTAACTCTGGCCGGCGGTCAGGCAGTAGCTCTGGCCGTTGATGGTTAGCACAATCTCGCCCTCCAGCAGGGTGCCTATCTCTTCGCCCTGGTGCTTGATCTTTTCACCGGTGGTGGTACCGGGCTGGTAGGTTTCCAGCATCATCGCCAGGTTGCGCGTCGGGCTGCCGTTGTGCACCAGCTTCATCGACACCCCCTGGCTGCCGATCTCAATCAGATCTTCGGCGTCGATCACCACGCGCGGTTCGTCGGCGGCTTCTGGTTCGGCAAAGAATTCAGACAGCGACAGGCCATACACCTTCAGCAGCTTTTGCAGCGTGCTGATGGCCGGGCTGACCTTGTCCTGTTCGATGGTGCTGATCGCACTGTGGGTTAACCCGGACAGTTCGGCGACCCGGCGCTGTGACAAACCCAATTGCTGACGGATCTGCGACAGGCGTTTGCCCGGTGCCAAGCTGACTTCGCTCATAGCGGTACTTCCTTCTGGTAAGGGCGACAGGCAGAAATGAAGATCGCTATCGGGTGCCTGTCTGGTCGATAACGATACTGCATGATATCGGTAGTTAGGGTGGGTTTGGAAAATATATTGCCCATGTTCACTCTTGGTGCGTTGGACAAAATAGTTGACGTGAAAATGGCAGTAAGGCCTTTTCGGTCAATATTTTATCAATTTAGCAGTCGCTGGCGAATAATCAAACAGGATTGTAACATTTGCAAACCCATTCTGTTAATACTATGTTTCATATTGTGGATGTTATTTTGAGCGCCCGGCAGCGGCGCGGCCTGACGAGAAATCCAATCATGTGTTGAATCGAACGGTGGACGGGCGCCAACGCGCCTTCAGAGCATAATGGCGGGTGACGTATGCAAACCAATAGCGCAGCAGTTGAACATTTTGCACAGCATCATGAAGAGAGGCGAAGTAGCGCGTTCCAAAATGAGGTTGCTCATTATTTGGAACGCCATCCCGCCACGCAGTATGTCGATATCCTTCTCACCGATCTTAATGGTTCCTTCCGCGGCAAACGCATACCCGTCTCTGGGTTAAAAAAACTGGAAAAAGGCAGCTACTTCCCCGCGTCGGTGTTCGCCATGGACATCCTTGGCAACGTGGTGGAGGAGACCGGCCTTGGGCAGGAGCTCGGCGAACCGGACCGCATTTGCCTGCCGGTGCCCGGTTCGCTGACGCCGTCAGCCGCCGATCCGGAGCACATCGGCCAGGTGCTGCTCACCATGTTGGATGAAGATGGCACTCCCTTTGACGTTGAACCCCGCAATGTGCTGAACCGCGTGTGGCAGGCGCTGCGACAGCGCGGTTTGTTTCCGGTGGCAGCGGTAGAGCTGGAGTTTTATCTCATCGATAGGCTGCGCGACGCGGAAGGCGATCTGCAGCCGCCGTGTGCGCCCGGCACTCAGGAACGCAACACCCAAAGCCAGGTGTACTCCGTCGATAACCTGAACCATTTCGCCGAGGTGCTGAACGATATCGACGCGCTGGCGAAGCTGCAGGGGCTGCCGGCGGACGGCGCGGTGGCGGAGGCGTCGCCGGGGCAGTTCGAGGTCAACCTGCGTCATACCGACGACATCCTGCTGGCCTGCGACCACGCGCTGGCGCTGAAGCGGCTGGTGCGGCTGGTGGCCGAGAACCACGACATGCACGCCACCTTTATGGCCAAACCCTATGAGGATTACGCCGGTAGCGGCATGCACGTGCATGTCAGCATGCAGGATAGTGCGGGCAACAACCTGTTTGCCGACGCCAAAGGCGAGGATTCGCCGCTCTTGAAACAGGCATTGGCCGGGATGATCACCCTGATGCCGGCGTCGATGGCGCTGCTGGCGCCGAACGTCAACGCCTACCGGCGCTTCCAGCCGGGGATGTATGTGCCGATCCAGGCCGCCTGGGGCCACAACAACCGCACCGTGGCGCTGCGCATTCCCTGCGGCGAACCGGAGAACCACCGGGTGGAGTACCGCGTGGCCGGCGCCGATGCCAATCCTTATCTGGTGATGGCGGCGATCCTGGCCGGCATGCTGTACGGGCTGGACAACCTACTGCCGCTGCCTGAGCCGGTGACCGGCAACGGGCTGGAGCAGGAAGGACTGCCGCTGCCGATCCGCCAGAGCGACGCGCTGTACGAGTTTGAACATCAGCACGCGCTGACGCACTATCTGGGCGAGCGTTTCACCCAGGTGTATCACGCCTGCAAGACCGACGAACTGCTGCAGTTTGAACGGCGGGTGACGGAAACCGAGATCGACTGGATGTTGAAAAATGCCTGAATGGGCGTATAAAGTAAGAGGTATGTGCGGGTGACTGGCCTGCCGGCAGCGGATTAATTCGCCTGCCGGACTGGTTTTCCGTGCGATCGACAAAAAGAATTTGTATTTGAGGGTTTCCGGATCTTGTCATTCGGAGGCATTCTGGTGCAAAATATCTCAAATGCAGATAGCCGACGTTTTGAAAGCGTCGGTTATTTTTTTTGCATTATGTTTTACCAACGTAGCGTTTCATACACCAAGCGAGGCCGGACACCGATCCGGATAGATAAATAGTTTCGTGCACGATCAAACAAAACTTTATGGTCGTGACTCATGAGGATTAGAAAGATGGGGCAATTTTTCACTTTAGCGCCGGTGCCCGCCGGTTTCCGCTGTGGCCGCAGCGACTATGGAGCAGCCGAGGTTTCCTCGACCCGTTATCCAGCTTACAACCCCCTTCTTTTAGAATTAAGTCGCTCGTTGCGAAGTTTCCCCGCAACCTTAAGTCTTGGCGTGTCCGCCATCCGCAAGGCTCAAGGTAAGGGGGGGCTGAACAATGTCCGATAACACCATCAACGCCGCTCCGGCTCAGCGCACTCAGCTGCGTAAAACCCTGACATTAGTTCCGGTAGTGATGATGGGCTTGGCTTACCTGCAGCCAATGACCATTTTCGATACCTTCGGCATCGTATCCGGTTTGACCGATGGTCACGTCGCGACCGCGTACGCCTTCGCTCTGCTGGCGATCCTGTTTACCGCCCTGAGCTATGGCAAGCTGGTGAAGAAATTCCCTTCCGCCGGTTCCGCCTACACCTACGCCCAGAAAGCCATCAGCCCGCACGTCGGCTTTATGGTGGGCTGGTCATCGCTGCTGGACTACCTGTTCATGCCGATGATCAACATTTTGCTGGCCAAGATTTACCTGGAAGCGATCTTCCCGGGCGTACCGTCCTGGATCTTCGTGGCGGTGCTGGTCGGCTTGATGACGATTTTCAACCTGCGCGGCATCAAGCTGGTGGCTAACCTGAACTCCATCATCGTGGTGGTGCAGGTGGCGATCATGATCGTGTTCCTCGGCCTGGTGATCAACGGCATTTACCACGGCGAAGGCGCTGGTACGCTGGTCAGCAGCCGCCCGTTCTGGTCCGATAACGCCCACGTGGTGCCGATGATTACCGGCGCGACCATCCTTTGCTTCTCGTTCCTGGGCTTCGACGGCATCAGCTCGCTGTCCGAAGAGACCAAAGACGCGGAAAAAGTGATCCCGAAAGCCATCTTCCTGACGGCGCTGATCGGCGGCATCATCTTTATCGTGGTGTCTTACTTCGTGCAGCTGTACTTCCCGGACATCTCGCGCTTCAAGGATCCGGACGCCTCACAGCCTGAAATCATGCTGTACGTGGCGGGCAAGTTCTTCCAGTCGGTGATCCTGGTGTTCTCCTGCGTGACGGTATTGGCGTCGGGCATGGCGGCGCACGCGGGCGTTTCGCGTCTGATGTACGTGATGGGCCGCGACGGCGTGTTCCCGACTCGCTTCTTCGGCTATGTGCATCCGAAGTGGCGTACCCCGGCGCTGAACGTGCTGCTGGTAGGCGCCATCGCGTTGTCCGCGGTGTCGTTTGACCTGGTGACCGCGACCGCGCTGATCAACTTCGGTGCGCTGGTGGCCTTCACCTTCGTTAACCTGTCGGTGATCTCGCAGTTCTATATTCGCGACAAGATGAACCGCACCGTGAAGGACACATTTAACTACCTGATCCTGCCGGTGATGGGCGCACTGACCGTCGGCGCGCTGTGGATCAACCTGGAAGCCAGCTCGATGACGCTGGGCCTGGTTTGGGCGGCCATCGGTTTGATCTACCTGGCCTTCGTCACCCGCAGCTTCCGTCTGCCGGTGCCGCAAGCGAGCGAAGACGCCGCCTAAGCGCGAGCCGTCTCCTCAGCCACAAAAAAGGCCGCTTTCGCGGCCTTTTCCTTTTCTGCTTGCTGCGGGGTTTATCCCACCAACTCTTTGCCGTAATCGAACAGCGCTTTCAACAGGGCGGTTTTCTCTTTGTCGCCTTCGTGCAGGTTATACAGCGATTCGAGCTGCAGCAGGTAACTCTGCACGCGCTCTGTGCTCAGCGCTTCCTGGCGGTGTTGCAGCCAGCGACGCTGCTCGGCGTCGTCCAGCGTATTCGGGTAGTTGCGCGCGCGGAAGCGGAACAGCAGCTCTTTCATGCGGCCGTCGCTGAAGGCCAGATCCAGCGCCGGCAGGTTCTGCGGTTTGGTCTGCTGGATAATCCTCATCGCCGCCTTGTCGGCGTCGCTGAAGAAACCGTCGTACAAGCGGGCGTCGACGTCGTCGGCGCCTTTGAACGGCTCGGCTTCGGCGAACAGCGCGACCACTTTCTCGCGCACTTCCGGATGCTGTTTCAGCAGCTGCAGATTTTGCAGACACGCCTGACGATCGATGCCCAGCCGCTCGGCATTCTCCGGCAGCAGGGTTTTGGCCGGCGCCAGCACTGGGCATTTGTTGATGTGCACCAGCTTGATCGGCACCGGTGCCTGATCCGGCGCCAGATCGTCACGGCGGGTATACAGCCGTTCACGCAGCTGCTCGGCGCTCAGCGTCAACAGCGGCGTCATGTCGCCGGCCAGATCGCACATGATCACCGCGTTCTTGTTGTCCGGGTGCCAGGCCAGCGGCGACACCCAGCTGGTATTGCCGCGCGCCGCGCCGAACATGCCGGAGACGTGCACCAGCGGCGTCATGTCGGCGACGTCGATCAGGGCGTTCAGCTTGTGCTTGTTGCGGTGCTGCAGCAGGAAATCGAACAGCCGCGGCTGTGCCTGTTTGACCAGCTTGGCCATGGCGATGGTGGCGTAAACGTCCGACATCGCGTCGTGAGCCTGCGTGTGCTCGACGCCGTTGGCGCGCGTCAGATGTTCCAGGCGGAAGCTGGGGAAACCGTCTTCGTTTTCCGGCCAAACGATGCCGTCCGGGCGCAGAGCGTAGCAGGCGCGCATCACATCCAGCAGATCCCAGCGCGAGTTGCCGTTTTGCCAGCTGTAGGCGTAGGGATCGTAGAAGTTGCGATAGAAGATATTGCGGCTCACTTCGTCATCGAAGCGGATGTTGTTGTAACCGAGAATGCAGGTGCCGGCCACGCTGAAGGCCTGATGGATTTGGCGGGTGAACTCGGCCTCGTTAACCCCTTTGGCACGCGCCACCTGCGGCGTGATGCCGGTGATCATCACCGCCTCGGGTTCCGGCAGGTAGTCATCGGCCGGGGCGCAGTAGATGACCAGCGGCTCTTCGATAATGTTGAAATCCATATCGGTGCGCACGCCGGCGAACTGCGCCGGGCGGTCCAGCGACGGGCTCTTGCCGAAGGTCTCGTAATCGTGAATATAAAATGTGGCCGGTGCCTTGCTGCTCAAAATCGCGTCTCTTCAGTGGCGGATACAATATGCCTCTATTGTAACGGCGTAGGGAGCGATGCCAAGCGGCGGTTAGCGAAATGCGCGCAATTACGCACGGCGATAGAAATCCAGCCGCTGGTGAAAGTAGGGGAGCAGGTGGTCGGGGATCTGTCGTTCTGTTTCCGCCTGGGTCGAAGCGATGCCGTAGCGCTCGTTGTAGATCACGCTGATGGCCAGCAAATCGGCTTCTATTTTCTCGCGTTGCGCCTGCGGTAAGCTATCCAGCTTTCGAACCATCGTTATCTCCCTGTTAACCTTAGGGTATAATAGGATCGTTAGCGGGTCTTGTCCCTACCCATTCCGAGGGGAGGTGGACGCCTGCGCGCTTTGCTTCGAGCTGGGGGCCAGACTGTGGCGCGCGGCGAACTCGCTCTGCGCCTGGTGCGCATTGAGGCGATCTGCCCGGTTATACAGCGAACAGGCGCCGCTTATCACCGCCCCCCAAAACAGGGTGCACAGCAGTAAAACCCCCAACCAGATTTTTTGGTTATAGGTCATAGGTCCTCCACGGACGAGAAGAGAAATAACATTGACCGTTAAATTAAATCAGGCACTACATCAATGGTATTTAAACGGCAGAGATTAATCATCCAATCTACGCGCTTCTTTTGTTACTAAAGCCACGATGGATGTTTCAAAAGATTCCTTAAGATAATATTAAGAAAAGTGATTCTGGGCGCCGTAATTCTATTTAATATTTGTTTAAATATCCGCAGATACAATCTCCCACATTCAATACCAATGTGGGTGACAATGATGAAAACGCTACTGTTAACCGGCGCTACCGGCTTTCTCGGTGGTGCAGTTCTTGAAAAATTATTGATTGAAAATCAGTCCATTAATTATCTTTTACTGGTGCGCGCCGATGATGCGCAGCAAGGATTGGCCCGTATTCGCACGAATATGGAAAAGTTTAATATCGACGCGAATCTGCTGTCTAAAATTACGATAGAAAATATATTGTTGGGCGACCTTTCCGAGCCGGCCGAATTTTTAACTGACGCACGTATTAACAATGTCACGCACGTTATTAACTGTGCGGCCGTTGCTTCATTTGGTAATAACCCGCTCATTTGGAAGGTAAACGTAGAAGGCACCCTGGCCTTTGCCGAAAGAATGGCGCAGGTGCCGGGATTAAAACGCTTTCTGCATGTTGGTACCGCCATGTCCTGTTCCCCGGAACCGGGTTCGCTGGTGGCGGAGAGCGGCGAATTTGAGGAAGATGCCGAGCATCTGGTGGAATATACGCGTTCCAAATCCACCATCGAACAGCTGATGCGCCAACGCTGCCCGCAAATGCCGCTGACCATCGCTCGTCCGTCGATTGTCGTGGGCCACACCCGCCTGGGCTGCCAGCCTTCGAGCAGCATTTTCTGGGTGTTTGGCATGGCGCTGATGCTGCGCAAGTTTATGTGCTCGCTGCAGGACAATATCGACGTGATCCCGGTGGACTACTGTGCGGATGCGCTGGTGATGCTGATGAACAGCGAAACGCTGGAGAACGACGTTTATCACATCTCCGCCGGTGAAGAGCGCAGCGTCAGCTTTGCCGAAATCGACCGCGCCATGGCGGCAGCGCTGGAAAAAGCGCCGGTGGGCGATGAGTATGCGCAGGTGACGTATGACGCGTTGGTGAAAATGCGCCGTCAGCTGAAAGACATTTTCGGCCCGTGCAACGAGCGGCTGATGCTGAAGGCGATGCGCCTGTACGGCTCGTTCGCCATGCTCAACGTGCGTTTCAGCAACGAGAAGATCCTCAAGCTGGGCATGCCGAAACCGCCGCGCTTCACCGACTACATCGCCGGTTGCGTGCAGTCGACTCGCGGGTTGTCTATCCAGCAGCAGATGGTGGTGGACTTCAAATAACCGCCGGGCGCAGCGGGCGCCCGAGGTTGCTCTGCTACCAGGACGAAGAGGACCAGAAGACGCGGCCGAGCACCACCAGTTGCTCCTTGCGCTGCTGATAGCTGAGATGCTCGTCCTGGTACTCTTCACGGTTGAGGGAGCGGATGATGACGCCGCCGTCCGGTTGCTCGATCAGCACCTTCACCCGCAGCAAATTGCCGTGGCGGATGGCGTAGGTCTTGCCCTCGCGGATGCGCGTGTCGTCGGTGTTGATGCCGACCACGTCGCCATCCTGCAGACGCGGTTCCATGCTGGAGCCGGAGATGCGGATAATGCGCGCGGCGTTGACCGCCACCCCCATCTTGTGCAGATAGTAACGGCGGAAGATCAGCGAAAATTCCTCGCGATCGACGATTTCGTAGCAGCCGTCGCCGGCGGAAAAATCAATATCCAGCAGCGGGATCTCCACAAACTCTTCCTTGTCCTGTTCGGTATCTTCCCATACCACCGGTTTTAAACGGGCGGGCTGGAAGTCCGACTCCGCCGCCACGTTGTCAAACGGGCGCACCAGCTGCTTTTCATGAAACACGTCGAACCAGCCCTTGGGCAAATTCAGCTTGGCCTCGATCCGCCTGGCCAGATTGTCGCCAAGATTGCGGGAGGATTTCTCCCCGATGATTTGGCTCAGCGTCGGCGCGGAAGACTCAACCAGCGTGGCGAATTCATTCTGGTTGACGCCTTGCCGGGCGTAGCGGGCCATCAATTCGCGCAGATTGTTGCGCCTGATTTCTTTAGTTTCCATCGTGCAATGATCGCACTCTTTAGCAAAAAGGTAAATAACGATTTTGCTAAAAAATACTTGCGCATGATTTAGCAATTAGCTAAAACAAAAAGAGTGAGCCAAAGGTTCACCCGTGCGGGGCGGCCTGTCATGATGAGGGGCCGCTCAGTGAAATCAAACGAGAGAGGGACTTTACGATGTACAAGATTGATTACAATAGCTACCGATCGGTCGCCAGCTTCGGCCACCGCGTGCGCTTTCTGGTGCTGCACTACACGGCGCAAAACTTCGCCGACTCGGTGAAGTCGTTGACCGGAAAATCGGTCAGCGCGCACTATCTGGTGCCGGATCCGACCGAGGCCACCTATCAGGCCGCCGGCTTCAGCGGCGTGCGCATTTTCAACCTGGTGGACGAGAACGAGCGCGCCTGGCATGCCGGCACCAGCCAGTGGGGCACCCGCAGCAATATCAACGACACCTCGATCGGTATCGAGATCGTTAACCTGGCGAGCGGCGACGGTGGAAACATCACCTTCCCGCCGTTCAATCCGCAGCAGATCGAAGCGGTCACCCAGCTGGCGCAGAACATCCTGCAGCGTTATCCGGACATCTCGCCGGTGAACGTGGTGGCGCACTCCGATATCGCGCCGGGCCGCAAGAGCGATCCGGGCCCGCAGTTCCCGTGGCAGCAGCTGTATCAGGCCGGCGTCGGCGCCTGGTATGACGAAGCGACCAAGCAGCAGCGCCAGCAGGAATACTGCAGCCAGGGCCTGCCGGCGCAGGCCGATTTGCTGAAACAGTTCGCCCAATATGGCTACGACACCTCGGCGGCGAACACCGCAGAAGGCTATCGCCAGCTGGTGCGCGCGTTCCAGCTGCACTTCCGTCAGCAGAAGTATGACGGCGTGATGGATGTCGAAACCGCCGCCGTTCTGCGCGCGCTGGTCGACAAGTACGCCGCCTGAGCCTGACCGCGAATGGGGGACGCCTCATTCGCCTTTTCCTCGCCGGGCTTCCTCCGCTAAAATAGCGGCCTGGCTGGTCTTTATCGGAGGCATCGTGCGCCTCGATCGAAAAATCTCTTCCCTTGAACTGCTGACCTATCGCCACTACCGCATCGTACACGGCGTACGCATCGGGCTGGCGTTTATTCTGACCTTTCTGCTGATCCGCCTGCTGGCGGTGCCCGAAGGCACCTGGCCGCTGATCACCCTGGTGGTGGTGATGGGGCCGATCTCATTTTGGGGTAACGTGCTGCAGCGGGCGCTGCAACGCATTGCCGGCACGGTGTTCGGCGCCGCGTCCGGCCTGATCGCCCTGTATCTGGAACTCTATTCGCTGCCGCTGATGCTGGCTTGGTGCGGCGTGGTGATGTTCGTCTGCGGTTACCTGACGCTCGGCAAACGGCCGTATATGGCGCTGTTGGTGGGGATCACGCTGGCGGTGGTATGCGGCGCGGGCGCCGGTGACATGCACACCGCGCTGTGGCGCAGCGGCGACGTGATCTTCGGCTCGTTGCTGGCGCTGCTGTTCACCAGCATCTACCCACAGCGCGCCTACATTCTGTGGCGCATGCAAATGGCGGACTGCCTGCAAACCGCCGCCCGCCTCTACGGCGCGTATTTTTCGCCGAACGTTATCGAGCGGCCGCGGCTGGAGCCGCAGCTCAAGGATCTGTTGAATCAGGTGGTGAAGCTGCGCAGCCTGATCGTGCCCGCCAGCAAGGAAACCCGCATCCCCAAAGCGGTGTTCGAGGCGGTGCAAACCCTCAGCCGCAATTTGGTGTGCACGCTGGAGCTGATGGCCGACGCCTACTGGGCCTCGCGCGAAACGCACTTCATCATGTTGAACGCCCGCACGCTGCGCAGTACCCAACTGCTGACGCTGAGCTCGCTGGAATCGCTGGCGGTGCTGATGCGCGAAGGGCCGCAGGCGCAGCGGCAGGCGGTGGCGGGGCAGTTGGCGGAGATCGCCGGCGAGCTGAAAACGCTGATGCAGGAGGTCAGCCTCGGCCAGCACGGCGAAGCGCCGATTTACGGCTACGTTTGGCTCAGCATGGAGCTGGCGCAGCAGCTGGAAGAGTTGGGGGATCTGCTCCAGGTTTGTACCGCCGCCGAGCGTGAATAGGGGGTCAGATCATGAAGGCGGCGCTTTGGGTTTTGGCCGCCGGGGCAAAGTGGGTAAGATAAGGCAATCACTGTTGTGCCGGACCGCCACAAACCTGTATCTTGGTGCCATGTGGCCGTAAGCAAATGAATCTGTGTATTACTAAAGCAAGGGTATAAAGATGGATAATGCAAATAAGCCGAGTTTCCAGGACGTGCTGGAGTTTGTGCGTATGTTCCGCCGCAAAAACAAACTGCAACGCGAGATCGTCGACAACGAAAAGAAAATTCGTGATAACCAGAAGCGCGTGCTGCTGCTCGACAACCTGAGCGAGTACATCAAGCCCGGCATGAGCATTGAAGACATTCAGGGCATCATCGCCAACATGCGCAGCGACTACGAAGATCGCGTTGATGACTACATCATCAAAAATGCCGATCTGTCCAAAGAGCGCCGCGAGCTGTCCAAAAAGCTGAAAGCGATGGGCGAAGTGAAGTAACCCGCTTTATCGGGCCGGGTGCGATGCCTGGCCCGCATTCCTGCCAATCATCTTCTTCCCGCCGTTTCGATCATCTCCCGATCCTCATCGATCCTTTAAATGGGATCGCGATCCGCATTTGTAGCATTTTTAGCCGCAATGTTAACGAACTGTGATTTTGCTCAAACAATTATTTTTGCAGCTTTGGTTATATGTGATCAATGTTCACGTTGTCATTTTGAGTTTTCGGGATGTGTGATGATTAATTCATTGAAATTTATCATGTTGTTTCGTTACTTGTTTTTTGTTGGATAAAAATGACAACGTCAACATTAAGAAAATTCAAGCGTTTAACGAGTGTATTGGAGGTAGAGATGAGCCAGTTGCCGGAAAAAATGCGCGCGGTCGTTTGCCACGGCCCGCAGGATTATCGTTTCGAACAGGTGCCTACGCCGCTGCCGAAGGCGCGCGAGCTGGTGATCAAGGTGGAAGGCTGCGGCATCTGCGCCGGCGACTGCAAATGCAAGAACGGCGCGCAGATGTTTTGGGGGGAGAACCCGTGGGTCAAACCGCCGGTGGTGCCGGGGCATGAGTTCTACGGCCGCATCGCCGCGCTGGGCGAGGGCGCGGAAGGCAAATACCGGATCGGCGAGCGGGTGATCGCCGAGCAGATCGTGCCGTGCTGGGAGTGCCGCTACTGCAAATCCGGCAGCTACTGGATGTGTGAGACGCATAACATTTACGGCTTCCAGAAAGACGTGGCGGAGGGCGGCATGGCGGAATACATGCGTTTTTCCGAGAACGCCATCGTGCACAAGATCCCGGAAAGCCTGAGCCATGAAGACGCGGTACTGATTGAGCCGATGGCCTGCGCCATCCACACCGTGGCGCGCGGCGACATCCAGCTGGACGACGTAGTGGTGTTGGCCGGCGCCGGGCCGCTCGGGTTGTGCATGGTGCAGGTGGCGCGCCTGAAAACGCCGAAGAAACTGATCGTGATCGATGCCATCGACGAGCGGCTGGCGCTGGCGAAGGAGTTCGGCGCCGACGTGGTGATCAACCCGCTGAAGGAAGATGCCGACCAGATCGTCAAATCGCTGACCGGCGGCTATGGCTGCGACGTGTACATCGAGGCCACCGGCGCGCCGATCGGCGTCACCCAGGGGCTGCAGATGATCCGCAAGCTGGGCCGCTTCGTGGAGTTCAGCGTGTTCGGTAAGGAAACCACCGTCGATTGGTCCATCATCGGCGATCGCAAGGAGCTGGACATTCGCGGCGCGCACCTGGCGCCCTACAGCTATGAAATCGCCATCGATCTGTTCGAGCGCGGGCTGGTGACTTCCAACGGCGTGGTTACCCACAGCTATTCATTGAACGACTGGGATGAAGCCTTCGCCCTGGCGGACTCGACCGACTCTATCAAGGTGATCCTGGTTCCCTGACCCTCCCGCCGTACCGCTGTTGCAGTCACGATCGCCGGCCCATCCGCAATGGGGAGCCGGCCGGTCGGCCAAACGTAAAGACATGCTGTTGCTCTGATAACCACAACAAGAAGCTTCCCTACAGGAGAATTGGCTATGTTTTCATTATTCAAAAAGACCCTGCCTTTTATCGTCGCCGGTGGAATGTTGGCGGCCAGCCATGGGGCGCTGGCCAAGCAAATCACTATCGGTATGTCGTTCCAGGAAATGAACAACGACTACTTCGTCACCATGAAGCAGGCGCTGGATCAGGCGGCGGCGGATATCGGCGCCAAGGTGTACGTGGCCGATGCGCGCCATGACGTCGCCAAACAGATCGGCGACGTGGAAGACATGCTGCAGAAGAAGGTGGATATCCTGCTGATCAACCCGACCGATTCGGTGGGGGTGCAGTCGGCGGTGATCTCCGCCCATAAGGCCGGCGCGGTGGTGGTAGCGATCGACGCCCAGGCGGAAGGGCCGCTGGATTCGTTCGTCGGCTCGGAAAACTACGACGCCGGCTTCCAGGCGGGCGAGTACCTGGCGAAAGCGCTGGGCGGCAAAGGCAAGGTGGCGATCCTCGACGGCATCCCGGTGGTGCCGATCCTGGAGCGCGTGCGCGGCTTTGAAGCGGCGATGAAAAAATACCCCGACATCAAGATTGTCACCAAGCAAAACGGCAAGCAGGAGCGCGACACCGCGCTGACCGTGACCGAAAACATGCTGCAGTCGGCGCCTGATCTGGCGGGCATCTTCAGCGTCAACGACGTCGGCGCGCTCGGCGCCCTGGCGGCGATCGAAAGCAACGGCGCCAAGGTCAAGCTGGTGAGCGTCGACGGCCAGCCGGAAGCCATCAAAGAGATCCTCAAGCCGAATTCGCCGTTCATCGCCACCTCAGCGCAGTTCCCGCGCGACCAGCTGCGCATCGCGCTCGGCATTGCGCTGGCCCGCTACTGGGGCGCCACGGTGCCGAAAACCGTGCCGGTCAAAGTGAAGCTGATCGACCGCAGCAATGCGGCCGGCTTTAGCTGGTAACAGCAGCCGGGTTCGCCCCGCTGCGGCGGGGCGTTCGGTGCGGAGGGCAATACGGTGACACCTTTACTGGAACTGAAGCGAATAAAAAAGAGCTTTCCCGGCGTGAAGGCGCTGGACGGCATCGATCTGGCCATTCAACGCGGCGAGGTGCACGCCCTGCTGGGCGAAAACGGCGCCGGCAAATCGACGCTGGTGAAAATCATGTGTGGCATCTATCAGCCGGACGAGGGCGATATTTTTATCGACGGCGAGCAGCGCCGCTTTAACAACTATCGCCAGGCGATCGAGGCCGGGGTCGGCATTATTTTTCAGGAATTCTCGTTGATTCCCTACATGAGCGCCATCGACAACATCTTCCTCAACCGGGAGATCAGGAACCGCTGGGGCCTGCTGGATCGGCGGGCGATGCGGCGCAAGGCCGAGGCCATTTTCAAGCGGCTGACGGTGGCTATCGATCTCGATTGCCCGGTGGAGCAGCTGAGCGTGGCGCAGCAGCAGTTCGTTGAAATTGCCAAGGCGCTGTCGCTGGAGGCGCGGGTGCTGGTGCTGGACGAACCGACCGCCACGCTGACGCCAGGCGAGGCCGAGCACCTGTTCAGCGTGATGAACGATCTGCGGCTGCTGGGCGTCGGCATGGTGTTTATCTCGCACCACCTGGACGAGATCTTCACCATCTGCGATCGCATCACCGTGCTGCGCGACGGCGCCTACATCGAAACGCTGGCCACCGGCGACACCAACGTGGAAGAGCTGGTGCGGCTGATGGTCGGGCGCAAAATCGAGAACGCCTTCCCGGTGAAACAGCACCCGGTCGATACCGCGACGGTGCTGCTGGAGGCGGAGATCCAGCGTGAGAAGCACGGCGCGACCGACCGCTTCCACCTGCACAAGGGCGAGATCCTCGGCTTCGCCGGGCTGGTGGGCTCCGGGCGCACCGAGACCGTCTCGGCGCTGATCGGCGCCAGCCGCTGCCACCGCAAACGCGTCAGCCTCGGCGGCCAACCGGCGGCGCTGCGCTCCCCGGCGCAGGCGCTGGCGCAGGGTATCGGCCTGCTGCCGGAGAGCCGCAAAACCGAGGGCCTGGTGCTGCCGTTTTCGGTGGCGCAGAACATCACCCTCAACCGGCACCACCGGCGCGGCAAGATTTTCGTCAGCGCCCGTAAGGATCGCGACGTGGTGCAGCGGCTGATCCGCGCCGTGGGGGTGAAAACCCCGGACGCCGAGACCGCCGTCAGCACCCTGAGCGGCGGCAACCAGCAGAAGGTGGTGATCGCCCGCTGGCTCAACAACGACTGCAACATCCTGATCTTCGACGAGCCGACGCGCGGCATCGACGTGGGCGCCAAGGCCGAGATCTACCAACTGATGCAGCAACTGACCCTGCAGGGCATCTCCATCATCATGATTTCCTCCGAACTGCCGGAGATCATCGGCGTGTGCGACCGCGTGCTGGTGTTTCGCGGCGGCCACATCGTCGCCGAGCTGACCGGCGACGACATCGAATCCAACCACATCATGCTTCACGCGACCGGGAGTGCCCTATGATCGGAATTGAACAACCCGCCGTGGCGCGCCGCGCCGCCGGCCCCAGCCTCGGCAAACGCTGGGAAAAACTGCTGCATCACCCGGCGGTCTTGCCGTTTATCGGCTTCGCTGTCCTGTTCGTATTGATGAGCCTGCTGAACGACAGCTTCCTCAGCGTCAACAACCTGACCAACGTGGCGCGCCAGGTGTCTATCAATGCCATCATCGCGGTGGGCATGACCTGCGCGATCCTGACCGGCGGCATCGATCTCTCGGTGGGGCCAGTGATGGCGCTGGTCGGCTCGGTCGCCGCCGGGCTGATGCTGGCGGCGGTGCCCATCCCGCTGGCGATGGTGGCGGCGCTGGCGGTCGGCGCGCTGTTCGGCCTGGCCAACGGCGCCTGCATCGCCTACCTGCGCATGCCGCCGATCATCGTCACCCTGGCGTCGATGGGCATCGCCCGCGGCTTGGCGCTGCTTTATACCGGCGGCTACCCGATCTCCGGCCTGCCCGACGTGTTCGCGTTCTTCGGCCGCGGCACGGTGCTGGGCATCCAGGTGCCGATCCTGATCATGCTCGGCGTGTACGTGCTGGCCTGGCTGATGCTCAACCAGCTGCCGTTCGGCCGCTACGTCTACGCGATGGGCGGCAACGAAGAGGCGGCGCGCCTGAGCGGCATCCGCGTGCCGCGCTACAAGATGCTGGTGTACGTGATCAGCGGCTTGACCGCCGCGCTGGCCGGGCTGGTGCTGACCTCGCGCCTGATGAGCGGGCAGCCCAACGCCGGCGAAGGCTTCGAGCTGGACGCCATCGCCGCCGTAGTGCTGGGCGGGGCGGCGATCTCCGGCGGGCGCGGCGCCATCATTGGCACGCTGGTGGGGGCGATGATGCTCGGGGTACTCAACAACGGCCTCAATCTGATGAACGTATCGCCGTATATCCAGAACGTGGTGAAGGGCGGCATCATCCTGGCCGCCATCTACCTCAGCTCCGTGCGGCGCAAATAGGAGGCGCGATGTCAGTCTTTCTTGGCATAGACGTCGGTGGCACGGTGATCAAGGCCGGGCTGTACCGCGCAAGCGGCGAAGAGCTGGCGATCGCCGAGCGCGACGGCGCGGCGATTGCCGCCCAGCCGGGCTTCAGCGAACGCAATATGGACGCGCTGTGGGATGACGTTTGCGCGGCGATCCGCCAGACGCTGCACGCGGCGGGGCTGGAGGCCGGCCAGGTGCGCGGCGTCAGCTTTTCGGCGCACGGCAAAGGGCTGTACGCCATCGACCGCCACGGCAAGCCGGTCGGCAACGGTATCCTCTCTTCGGACAACCGCGCGGCGGCCACGGCGGCTGAGCTGCGTCGCGCCGGGGTGGGTGCGCAGACCTACCCGCGCAGCCTGCAGCCGCTGTGGCCCAGCCACCCGGCGCTGCTGCTGCGCTGGCTGAAGCAGCGGCAACCGGCGCAGTACGCCGCCGTCGATCGCATCCTGATGGCGCACGACTACCTGCGCTTTCGCCTCACCGGCGAGGCGGCGGCCGAGGTGACCAACATTTCCGGCAGCAACCTGTTTAACCAGCACAGCGGCGCTTACGATCCGGCGCTGATGGCGGCCTTCGGCATCGAAGAGGCGCAGGAGAAGACCGCGCCAACGATCGGCTCGGCGCAGCTGGCCGGGCGGGTGACGGCCGCGGCGGCGGCGCAGTGCGGCCTGCGCGCGGGCACCGCAGTGTACGGCGGCCTGTTCGACGTGGTGGGCGCGGCGCTCAGCTCCGGCGTGGCCGACGATCGCACGCTCAGCGCGGTGGCAGGCACCTGGTCGATCGCCACCTGCGTGACCGAGCGCATCCTTCCCGCCGATTATCCCTACGCCTGGGGGCGCTATTGCATCGACGGCCGCTATTTCGTGCACGAAGGCAGCCCGACCTCGGCCGGCAATTTGGCCTGGTTCCTGCGCCAGTTCTGCGCCGACGACCGGCAGCGCTACGCCCAGTTCAACGCCTGGGTGGCCGAGCGCTGCGAGCAGCCCAGCGGGCTGCTGTTCCTGCCTTATCTGTACGGCTCCAACCTCGGCGGCAACACGCCGGGCGGGCTGATCGGCCTGAGCGCCCACCACGAGATGGCGGACGTGGTGCAGGCGATCTATCAGGGCATCGTGTTCTCGCACCTGATCCATCAGGAGCGCATGGTGCAGCTGAACCCGCGCATCGAGCGGGTGCGCATGACCGGCGGGCCGACGCAGTCCGAGGTCTGGATGCAGATGTACGCCGACGCCGGCAACCTGCCGCTCGAGGTGGTGGAAACCCGCCAGAGCGGCTGCCGCGCCGCCGCCCTGTGCGCCGCCGTCGGCGCCGGGGAGTACGCCGGGTTCGCCGAGGCGATCGCCGCCGCGCCGCCCAAGCTGCGCTGTTATTATCCCGCGACCGCCGCCCACCGGCGCCTGCGCGCCCAGCAGGCACGCTATCTGGCGGTCGCCCAGGCTTTGAGTGAGGTGACTGATGCAAACGACTAACGCCGCCTGTCTGGGGCTGTATGAAAAGGCGCTGCCCGCCGATATGAGCTGGCCGCAGCGGCTGGCCACCGCCGCCGAGCTGGGCTTTGAATTTGTGGAGATGTCGATCGACGAGCAGCCGGCGCGCCAGCAGCGGCTGGACTGGGATCGCCGCCAGCGGCTGGCGTTTATCCAGGCGCGGCTCGACAGCGGGGTGACGGTGCCGAGCCTGTGCCTGTCGGCGCACCGGCGCGATCCGTTCGGCAGCGCCGACGCCGCCACCCGCGAACGGGCGCGGGTGCTGATGAGCAAGGCGCTGGAACTGGCGACGGATCTCGGCATCCGCAACATCCAGCTGGCGGGCTACGACGTCTATTACGAACCGGCCGATCGCCACAGCCGCGAACGCTTTATCGAGGGCATGCAGTGGGCGGCGGCGCAGGCCGCCAGGGCGCAGGTGATGCTGTCGGTGGAGGTGATGGACACGCCGTTCATCAACAGCATCAGCAAATGGCGCGACATCGCCCGCCATGTTAACAGCCCGTGGTTCACGGTGTATCCCGATCTCGGCAACCTCAGCGCCTGGGGCAACGACGTCACCGCCGAGCTGGCGCTGGGCATCGGCAGCATCACCGCCGTGCACCTCAAAGACACCGTCGCCGTGGAGCCGGGCAGCGCCGGGCAGTTCCGCGACGTGCCGTTCGGCGAGGGCTGCGTGGATTTCGCCCACGCTTTTTCTGTGCTCAACGCGCTCGGCTATCGCGGCCCCTACCTGTTGGAGATGTGGGCGCGCGAAGACGGGCAGGATAAGCAACGCATTGCCCAGGCCAAGGCCTGGATCGAACAACAAATGAATGAGGGAGGCATCGCATGCTGAACGAACTCAAGCGGCAGGTGCTGGCCGCCAACCTCAGCCTGCCGGCATACGGGCTGGTGACCTTTACCTGGGGCAACGTCTCGGCGATCGACCGCCAGAGCGGGCTGGTGGTGATCAAGCCTTCGGGCATCGCCTACGAGGCGATGACGCTGGCGGATCTGGTGGTGGTGGATCTGGAGGGCAAGGTGCGCGAAGGGCACCGTAAACCCTCATCCGATACCGCCACCCACCTGGCGCTGTACCGCGCCTTCGCCGATATCGGCGGCGTGGTGCACACCCACAGCCGCAACGCCACCATCTGGGCGCAGGCCGGGCAGCCGATCCCGGCGCTGGGCACCACCCACGCCGACTACTTTTACGGCGACATTCCCTGCACCCGGCCGATGAGCGAGGCGGAGATCGCCGGCGATTACGAGGGAGAAACCGGCAAGGTGATCATCGAGACCTTCAATCAGGCGGGGCGCGATCCGCAGCAGGTGCCGGGAGTATTGGTCTATTCCCACGGCCCGTTCGCCTGGGGCAAGGACGCGGCGGATGCGGTGCACAACGCGGTGGTGCTGGAAGAGGTGGCGATCATGGCGATGGCGACCCGCCAGCTGGCGCCGGCTATCGCCCCGATGCAGCCGGAGCTGCTGGACAAACATTTCCTGCGCAAACACGGCAAACACGCCTACTACGGGCAATAGCGCCCGTCAGCGATTCAACAGCGAGCCGGTGAAGAACTCTCTGCGCACCGGCAACTCGCCGCGCGGGCTGTTAATGGCGCTGAACAGCAGCTCCGCGGCGATCTCCCCCAGTTTCTGCGTATCGTGATACACCCCCGGAATGTGCAGGCCGTAAGCGCCGGCGCGCGGCGGCTCGTCTATCGAGAAGAACTTCACCTGCTGATAAAGCCCCATCTCGTGGCAAATGGCGATGGCGCCCAGCGTGATGATGCCGTTCAGGCCGATGATGTAATCCGGGCGGTTCTCCGGCTGCGCCAGATAGGCGCGCACTTCGCTCTCTTGCGAGGTGAAATCATAGTCGCCGTTGATGATATGAATCTCACGGCCGCTGCCCTGCAGCGCCGCGACGATGCCGGCAGTGCGCGTTAAGGTGATCTCCGAATCCGCCGGGCCGCCGATAATCAGCAGCTTCTGCTCCGGCTGCTCCGCCAGATAACGCCCGGCCAAAACGCCAATCTCGCGGTTATCGAGGAACACGCCGCTCAGTTGCTGATCGTAAAGATCGCGGTCGATAAGGATCAGCGGCACGCCGTACACCTCGGCCAGCTCGAGATAGGCGGGGCGGTAGCGCTTGTCGTCGCGCACCGCCGAGAGCAGGATGCCGCGCGCCTTGTAGCCGAACAGCGCCTGAATGGCGCGCATTTCCGCCTCTTCGCTGCCGTCGGTGTCGAACAGCATGATTTGGTAGCCCTGCTGGCGCGCAATGCGCGACACGGTCTTGATCAGGCCGGAATAGAACGGGTTGTACATGCTGCTGGTGACGATGCCGATAATCTGGCTGCTGCTGCTTTTCAGCCCCTGTGCGAACGCGTTGGGCACATAGTTCAGCTCTTTGGCGATGGCGTGAATGCGCTCGCGGGTTTCCGGCTTGACCAGCTCGGGCTTATTGAAGGCGCGGGAAACGGTGATATTGGTCACCCTGGCGCGGCGGGCGATATCCACGATAGTGGCATTGGGATTGGCTTTCGACACCGTCTTTCCTTGCGTTATGCCTCAACAGATCCCTTATTGTAGGGAAAGGGCGGGGGCGGTGCTAGGGGGGAGTTGTTTTTATGTTAATGGTAAGGAAAACTATTTGTACTGAAGCTGGCCGTCGTAGAATGTAATAACTCGGTGATTTTTTTTATTAATTAATTAACGAAATGGGGAGGACGTTGAAAAAACAGATTATACCATTATTGAAATTTTAAAAAAAAAGGGACCGGAAATCACAGTCCCCATGAATAACATTATAATCTATCATATATGGCATTAAACCAGGTCAAAGTCTCATTAGTTGCATCACTAACAATGAGCATTTGATAGCTCATTTTTTCTGTGGCATATCTATTCAGCTTCTTCTTGGCTTTGCTTTCATTGTAACGTGTTAGTTTAGATACTGTTTTTGGAACATCAGTCATGTCATTTACAGCTACTTTTATACCAAAAACAGCCTGAATGGCATCAGGATGTAAATAATTCTCCATTTCCCTTTTTGTGGTCATAAATGCTATGGAGCCATCTTTTCTCGCATTTACTGCATTGCATTCATTTTCATACTGTGGAGGGGTTGAGGTATCTCTGTCATATATATGAACCTCTGGTTTATTAAGACCTTTTAAATAGTTATTGTTAACCCAATCTTTGAGTGTGTGCCCTCCCATTGGAATAAAAACTATGCGTGGATCATTTATCATGTCAGGAACGTTTTCAATACCATTGGCAAGGTAGATTTTACCAATATTCTTTAAGAAGTTTATATCATTAGGGCCCTCAACACATACGAGAACAGATGCTCTGCTATCAGGGTATACGCCCAGATCATTCGCTATATTTCTAAAAACATCATCATCACCATTTTTTACTTCTAAACCATTGTCAACTGTCCTTGTTATGTGGCGTAAAGATTCTGTAGGTATGTTTTCCACAAGTGCTGGTACGTGAGTTGTAATCAAAACTTGACATTTTTCCGAGTTTGCTAGTTCCTGAAATGCCTCAATGAGGAGTCTTTGATTAGATGGATGCTGAGATGTTTCCGGTTCTTCGATTGCATATATAACACCTTTTTCTGGGAATTCCTTTTGCAGCCTTTCTGCTTCTGCTTTAAAAAAACTAATAAGGACTAAACGTCTAACACCACTGCCACGTTTATTGATTGCTATCCCTCTGTCATCCTCTAATGATAGTTTGAAAATATTTTCCCACTTAGGTTCTGCTCTAAATTTGGGGATTAAGTTGGCTGCGAGGTTAGGTGATATTTCATTTAAATGTCTAATTGTATTTCTTGCTACTTCAATAGCGTGGTTTTTTATGTTTTCTTTGATTTCTTCAAGTTGGGATTCAATCTTTTGCAGTGCCGATTGAACCGCTGACCTCATTGGATCCTGCACTTCAGATTCTTCGTCTGTACTTGGCCTGTCTGCACGAAATAATGCAAAGTGAGGTAGTTTTTCGTATATCTTTTCGCAGATTAATTTCCCTTCCTCAGAATTCAATTTAACAAGAATTTCTTTAAGTTTTAAATCTGATTTTTTCTTATAAATTTCCTTTCTTAAACTAACATTAGATCTTTTATCTGCTTTATCTACGCCTAGTGTTTCAGCAATTATCTTAAGCTCATCATTTTTCTTAGCAAGTAAGTTCTTAACTCCTTTTGCTGATGGAGCTATACATTTCGCTTGAATGCTGCCAGTTCCTTTACCTTTTGCAAATATTTTATATATCTCTAACTTCCCAGCATTGTTTAACAAATATTCACTCTTAAGATCGGTAACCGATGTGGAGTCCAAAATGATACGTACATCAGCATTTGAAAAAACACACCCAATTATTACATCATCATTGTCTGTACTATCAACACACTTATCAGTAGAATCATATTTGCATAGTTTATGATCGAAAAATATCCCAATCGCATCTAGGATAGTAGTTTTACCGACATCATTTCTACCTACTAATGCAGTTAGTGAGTTGATATCAATACTATGCTCACCGTGATAGCCTCTAAAGTTCTTTAAGATTAGCTTTTCAAGTCTCATAAAAACACCGCTTTCTTCTAAAGGTTAGGGTTTAATTTCTTCTAAAAAATAACAAAAACACCCAAGTTCGTATGTTAAGGAAAAAAAATTATGACTACTGTGATCACAATCTATTTATGATAATGCGATGCAATGGAATAATTACACTTTACATTGATGATCAACTGGTATTATTCCTTTTGTTATAATTAATAATGGCATGATAATGCTTGGGGTAAACTTGAAAAAATTTTGACTCTTGGTTTGTCATATCTATTTTAATTTCATACAATGGTGCGATTTTTATAAGTAATTTAAATATTTGATAAGTTTTTTATATGGAATGTTTCATTCTTTAATTTTGCTATGGATATAGAAGGAATTTGGATATGAAGAGAAAGTTTGTAACTGAATATAGTATTGGTTATCTAAATAGTTATACAGCGATGCTAACAGCTAATCAATTGTTAAGCGATGACAAGATGACCCCAGCGCAAATTAAGGCAATCTCAGAGTGCCATATATATACTATTGCCGCGAGGCCGGCTCCGTACTTTAAAAATGGTTCGATTAAGCATGAAGGGAATAAATTATCTGGTTGTCTCTGCTATAAAATAGATGGAGTGGAAAGGAGTGTTGAGTTTAGTGATTTCCCATGGGAGTTAGACGAAGATGTAATTTCTATTTCTTGTGACTATCCATTTAAGAAGATAATTAGTTATGACTCTAAAGGACATGAGTGTACTTACATACCTGCAGATTATCTTGCAAATATGTATATAACACACGGAGTTGGGGAGGTTACTGAACTCAATAACTATGAAGTTTTATATGTTGGCCAAGCTCTTGGGAATCAAGGGGATAGAAATGCGATGGATAGATTAAGAAGCCATTCAACGTTACAGAAGATTCTTGCAAGAACTGCTTATGACTACCCAGATAAAGAAATAATGATCTTCATGCATGAGTTTAAGCATGAAAATTTATTTTCGTCTATTGATGGACGAGCCGTTGGCGCAGATCGCTCTGACAAAAACGAAAAAAGACTTTTAAATGCAATTAGAAATCCACCAAATAAAAAACAAAAAATAGGATTGATAGAGGCTGGTTTAATAAGGTATTTCCAACCTTGCTATAATGAAATATATAAAATAAAATTCCCATCAACAAAACATAAGGTTTTGCAGTCTTGTTATGATCTGGATATATCTGGGTTTGTAGTTGAGTTAAATTCAGATAATTTAAACTACTTTCTTTATTCAAAGTTAATTCCATCAAGCAATCATCATATAGCTAGGATTGACTTGTTCACTGCAATCGATAGGTCTTCTTTCTTTTCACCTACTGGATTTAAAGTAAGTCCAGGAGTTATTAGTTAAAGGTCTAAAAATAGATGGTTTTAGAGTAACTCGATCTAACTTAAGTCTTTTGGTTAAATAAATGCTAGTTGGTTCGGGTTATTTTATTTCTTACGAGGTTTTTTATGGTTATTCTTTTATTATGCACCTAGCATGATGTGGTTAGTCTCTATTTCCCCCCGCCACAACCCCGGCAACAACCCCAACGTCTCATCAATCAGCGCCCGCCGGTCATTGCCCGGCTTCCAGATGGTCACCATGGTTTGGCTGATCCCCTGGCTGCCCACTTCGGTGCGCAGCGTGTTGACGCTTTTCCACTGTTCGGCATGCATATGCGTCGGCAAGAATCCCCAGCCGCAGCCTTGTTCAAGCAGGGCGCGCAGCATTTCCAGCTCGTTGGTGAAGATAGTGTGCCCTGAAATTTGCAGGCGGCGCGCCACGGGTTCGTCAGAATCCGGGTGCATGATCACCTGCGGCGCGAGCGAGAGCTCCAGCAGCGAAAGCGGCTGTTCCGCGCCGGGGAAAAGCGCTTTAGACGCGTAAAAATCCATCTCTATCGCCCCTAAGGCGCGCCACTCCATGGCGTCGCCCACGCTGCGGTTGCGCGCCTGGCAGATGCCCAGATCGGCCTGGCCGTTTGCCAGCAGACTTTCCGCTTCGTCGCGCGAGGCGTTAATCAGGCTCAGGCGCGTGTTGCGTTGGGCCATGGCGGCAATCAGCGCCTGCAGCAACGCGCGGGGCGTAAAGGGATCGTAGACCAGCGAGATTTCCTGCGCCGCGCTCTTCGGCACGTCTTTGGCAAACGCCTCAAACGCTTTCACCTGGCGCATCAGCAGGTGCGCCTGGCGTTGCAGCTGTTCACCCTCCGGCGTCAGGTGCAGGCTGCGCCCCTCGCGCAGGAACAGCGCATAGCCCAAGCCATCCTCGAGAAAATCAATCAAATCGCGCAGCGTCGTGCGGTCTTTGCCCAGCTTGAGCGCGGCTTTCGCCAGGCTGCCGTGCTCGGCCACGGCGGTGAAGGCTTCCAGTTGGGCAAAGGAATAAATCAGGCTCGGCACGCGGTTCCTCCGTCGATTTTGCGGGGGATTTTCCCCCATCAGGCGTTTTTTATTATAGGCCGCGTTTTTTTAAGCTGAACGCCTTCCTGAGCTATGCGAGAAATAATATGAAAAGCAAAGTGTTTAACCGCAGCCTGTTGGCGGGCGTTGTCATCAGCCTCTGCAGCGGCCTGCTGGCGCCCGCCGTGCTGGCCGCCTGTGCGGGCACCGAACTTAGCGCCTGTCCCGCGCCTTTCGATGCGCAATTGCCGGACACGCACAAGATGCTCACCTGGAGCCAGAGCGATCGGGTGGTCGGTTTTCGTAATGACTACCGCAACTATGCGGGGGATGTATTTCACCATGGCAACGCCACGCCGCTGCTTACTGCCGCTAAACAGCTAACCGATGCCAGTTATCGGGTGAATGGCAAAACCTACCACCTGCAGGATTACCTGCAGCGCCAGAACGTCAGCGGCATGCTGGTATTGAAAGACGGCAAAATCGCCTGGAAATATCTGGGGCAGGGTAATACCGACGCTACCCTGTGGACATCGCGCTCCGTGGGCAAATCCGTGGTCGCCACGCTGGTGGGCGTGGCGATTAAACAGGGTAAGATCCGCTCGCTCGACGATCTTATCACGCAATACGAACCCGATCTGAAAGGCACCGCGTGGGACGGCGTGACCCTCAGGCAGCTGATCACCCACACTTCCGGCGTGGCGTGGAATGAGGATTACACCAACCCGAAATCGGACTTCGCGCAGCTGACCGAGTGTGAGGCCAAACCCGGTACTCATGCCTGCGTGCGCAAGCTGGTGGCCGGCTTGCAGCGTGCGCACCCTGCCGGGCAGAACTGGTCTTACTCCTCCGGCGGCGCGTGGCTGCTGGGCGACGTGCTGGAGCGCGCCACCGGCATGCCGCTGGCGGCCTATCTGCAGCAAAGCATCTGGCAGCCGTACGGCATGGCGAGCGACGGCGTGTGGCATGCCTACGCCAAAGGCCAACACGACGTGGGCGCGCACGGCTTCAACGCCACGCTGGAAGATTGGGGGCGCTTCGGTGAGTTCATTCTGCATAACGGGACGCTGCCGAACGGCAAACAGATCTTGCCGGAAAATTGGGTAGCCCAGTCGGCCAACTGGACGCGGGCGGCGGGCTCGGTGTCGGCGGCGCATCCCAACGGCATCTACGGCTACCAGTGGTGGAACAACGAAGTGCCGGCCAATGCGGCCAACGTAGAACCCACTCCGCAGGCCTCCCTCAAGCATTCTCTGTGGGCGCTGGGGATCTTCGGTCAGATGATCATGGTCAATCAGGCGGAGAATCTGGTGATCGTCCAGTGGTCCACCTGGCCGCAGGCGGAGCCTTCTTTCAGCGCCCAACCGTTGGAGGCCTCGCTGATGTTTAGCGCGATAGCGAAGGAGTTGCGTTAACGTCGGCTGGGCAAGCAGGGGCTGGATGGCGGTTGTCATTCAGCCCCTGTTTCTGTCCTTAACGCTATCAATCTTTGCCATACCAGGATTTAAAATACTTTAGGAAACTGTAGGCCACGGCATAAAACCCAGTAACGGCGCCGACTTTGCCTTCCTTCCATGCGCCGCTCAGTACGTACCATTTGAAAAACGCGCCGATCGCGCTTACGACGCCACGAAATATCGAGGGCCTGATGTCTCTGTATTTGACTACCCTTGTCGTATAGCTATTGAGCTTATTGAGTATTTCATGGAGAGAATAAAAAGTATCGTGCTTAACATTGCCGGGAATGACCGACGTGTGAATATAGCCTTCAGCGGCATCATCTACCGGAGCATCATTGAACCTGACCTGTGTTCTATTGAACAGTCGAACGGGGTAGTCCGGTGAGGAGATGGGATAAATCGTTCTGACTGGCTGCCCGAGTACAAACCAATTCCTTTTTATTCTATAGGCTTGCTGTGGTGGCGGGTTTGCCTGCGATTTGAATGTTAAAATGGACGCTATGGTTTCGGCATCAAGGATTTCGTCGCTGTCCAGGCACAGTACCCAATCATGGTGAGATTGAGAAATCGCAAAGTTCATTTGTCGTCCATGCGTTTCGAAACGATGGTAAATAGGGCTTATTCCAAAGCTTTGGCAAATAGACAGCGTTTTATCCGTACTTCCGGAGTCCACCACAATCCACTCATCCGCAATGCCCATGAGTGGAGAAAGCACCTCGTGTAATAAACGAGAGGAGTTAAAAGTCAGTATACAAACAGCTATCTTTGCCATTAACTAACATCCTTAAAAATCGCTGAGCAGGTGAGCGCGTAATGTTTTCTCTGGAATGGAAATTGCGATTCTCTTCTTATCCCTTATCAACCTCGGAAAATGCCTAACCCCGCCGATCAAACCGATAAACCAGCGCCAGCGACAATGCCAGGAGTAAAAGCGGCGGGGCGAGGGCGGTGAAGGGCGCGTTGAGGGCGAACAGCAACCCCAGATTGAGGACGATCTGGTAAGCGATGTAGGTCAGCAGCCCGATGATGACGCCGAGCGCTAATCGGCTGCCCATGCCGGGCGCGCGCGGGGCGGTGAAGGTAAACGGGATGGCCAGCAAAATCATCGCCAGCACCAGCAGGGGCTGGCCGAGTTTTTTCCACAGCGCCAGGCGGTATTCGGTGCTGGGTTGCCCAGAGCCCTGCAGATAATCGATATAGCGATCCAGCTGTTGGAGCGAGAAGCTGCCGGCCGGCAGGGTCAGCTCTTTCAGGCTCGGCACGGCGAACAGCGAGCGCCAGAGCAGGCTATCTTGCCGCTGAATCGTCTCCTTTCTGCCTTGCCAGCTTTTTTGCATCACGTTGTGCAGCAGCCAGCTGCCGTCGGCGGCGGTGCTGGCGCTGTCGGCGTAAATGTAAGATTCCAGCGCGCGGTTGGCCTGATAACGGAAGATCTCAATGCCGTGGGGCTGGTCGTTCTCATCGACGGTTTTGACCGTCACAAACTCGTTGCCGCGCCGCGCCCACAGCGGGTTCACGGTGACGTCGTTATCGTTCGACTGCGCCAGCGCGTTGTTCTTTATCTGCAGCGCGCGTTGCTGCAGCGGCGAAGCGGCCCATTCATCGAGGGCGCCGAGCGAGAGGTTCATCAGCAGCCCGGCGGCGAGCATCACCAGCGCGATGCGGAATATCGACATCCCGGCGGAGCGGATCGCCGTCAGCTCCAGGGTTTTAGACAGCTGCCCCAGCCCGACGATGCCGCCGAGCAGCGCGATAAACGGCCCCAGATCGACCAGGCTGCGCGGCAGGGTCATCACGGTCACCAGCAGCGCCTGCTGCCAGCGGTAGCCGCCCGGAGTGACGTCCTCCAGCTCGTTGATCAGCGTAAAGGTGGTGAACAGCGGGATGAGCAACCCGGCCGCGGCGGCGAAGCCGATGAACACGTTGCGCATTAGGTAGCGGCTAAAAATGGTCATCGGGAGGGTTTCCGCAGCAGTGATAAGTCGCGCGCCAGCAGCAGGGCGATGCCGACAGCCATCGCTATCGGCACCAGCCAAACGCCGGGGATCGGTGGCAGAGAGCCGTTGGCCACCAGCGTGCGGCAAATGTTGCCGCCATAGAAAATCACGGTAAACAGCACCGTCAGGGGCAACAGCGCGGCGTAGCGCCCCTGTCGCGGCTTGATGCGGCTAAAGGGGATCGCTAGCAGCACCATCAGCACGGTGGTCAGCCCGCGGCTCTCGCGCCATTGCAGTTCGGCGGCGTCGCCCGGATCGGCGGAACGCGCCAGCTCCGCCGGCGAGGCCGACTTGTGCCGGCTTTCGGCGCTGGGCACGAACGGTTTAAGCGCGATATCAAAGTTGTCGTAGTTCTGCCCGTTGTCGTCGGCGCCCTCACGATCAAGCACATAGGCGGTGCCGGTTTTCAGCCGCACGGCGGGGCTGGCGGGGGAGGCGTCGAGCACCTCCACCGACTGCGCGCGATACAGGTTGGTGTGATGGCCGCCGCGCACATAAATCAGGGCGTCCGTCAGGTGGTTGGCCGTTTTGTCGACGTGATTGGCGAGGATCATACGGCCGTTGCCGCTGACGTTGAATTTGTCGGCCTGCAGGTGGCTCACGTCCAGCACCGATTGCGACTGTTGCTGCAGCTGATAAATATTGGCGTACGCCCAGGGCCTGCCATACAGCGACAGCAGTGTGACCGCGATCGCCAGCGGCACGGCGAGCAGCAGCACCGCCTTGTACAGTCGCAGCGGGCTGGCGCCGGCGGCCAGCATGGCGGTGATCTCCGCATCGCTGTACAGCTGGCTCAGCGCTACCGCCACCGAGACATACAGCGCGACGGGCAATATCATCTCCAGCGCGATCAGCGATTTATAGAAAACCACGTCGGCCACTACCCGCAGCGCCAGCGTGCCGTTGGCGGCGTCGGTCAGGTAGCGCTGGGCGGAGTAGCTGGCGAACATAAAGATCAGAAACCCGGCGATCATCATCACCAGGCGGCGGATCTCAACCGTGATATAGCGTTCAATCAAAGACATGCGTCATCGGCTCCCGGCGGCGTGCGCTTCATGGCGTCTCCTGCGCGATCAGGGTGCGCAGCAGGGCGATCACCTGGTCAACTTCCTGCGGGGTGAGTGCGCCGTCCTTCGCCCACTGCACGCGCCCGGCCTTATCCAGCACCACGATGGTGGAGCTCTCCTCCGGCAGCCGCCAGGCCATGCGCCCCAGCCCGTCGCTGTCGACGATGAACTGCGCCCAGGGGTAATGGCGTTTGTTTTTCTCGATCTTGCCGCGCACGAAGAAGCCGGAGCCCGGTATCGCGTCGTCGGTGTTAACGATGGTGGTCGGCTGGAAGCGATCGCCCGGCAGGTTCGCGTCCTTAACGGCGTTGATCAGCAGCGAGTTCTTCTTTTTGGCTGAGGTGCGCCCGGCGATGTACTGGATCACCCGCACCTTGCCCGCCAGTTTTGCGCTGTTCCACGGCCGGTAGCTGAAATCGCCGTTGCGCAGCAGCAGCTCGCCGCGATCGGCGATGGCGATCGGCGCCACCGGCCGGCCATGCACGAAGTTATGCGCAGATGCCGCCAGCGGTGACAGCAGCAGCGCAAGGGTCAGCAAGCGAGGTAACGTCATCATGGCTACGGGCAATGCGCTTATCTGCCCGCCGCGATGGCCGGCTGGGAAAACGACAGCGGAAAGCGCGCCAGCAGCAGCTCCAGGCGCTGGCGGATGTCGATATCCAGGATCGCAGGCCGATCATAGATATCGCCGCCGGCCAGCTTGTCCGCCACCATCACGTCATGCCGGTCACCCATCAGGCCGTTAATCGCCGCTAGGAAGCGCGAGATCTGCCGGGCCTCGCGGTTGTCGGGATCGATCGATCTCAGCGTGTCGTAAAACGAGACCTGGCGGCTGACGATTTTGCGCACGTCATGGAACTGATGCCCGGTCAGCGCCGGGCCGGCGATCAGCGTTTGCAGCTGGCGCATCTGCTCCTGGCGGTAGGTGATAAAGCCCTGTGCGCTTTCCAGGCGGGTGTGGCGCAGCGCATAACGCACGTATGACCACACCGGCTTGCTGAGCAGCAGCCGCAGCAGGTTGCCGTACAGCGTCAGGTTCTTCTGGTTGCCGTTGCGAAACGCGTCCTGAAAATGGCCGAGTACCACGGTGGTGGTGTGGAACAGGCGGTTGGCGCGGTGGGGGGCGCCGTACAGCTGCTGGGCGAAGCGCAAGTGCTTATAGCGGGCGCGGATATATTTGTAGCGCATGCGCGTAGCCGCCGCCAACTGCGGGTCTTGCAGGAAACCGTTCACCAGTTGCAGCAGCTCGCGGCGGGAAAAGCCGTCTTCCCAAAACTGCAGGCATAGCGCGTAGTTGTCCCGGATGCTCTCGGGGGAGCATTCCAGATCGATCTGCTGCGGCAGGCTGATATTCGCCTCGACCAGGTCATCCTCTTCCACCGCGACAAACAGCGCCTGGGTGGTTTCGGCGGAGAACTTCTTCCAATTCGTGATAGCGGTCATTGATTACTCTCTTTGGGCACATTCAGCCCCAACATAAAGCGATTGCGGTAGGCGCCGATCGTCGGTATCAGGGATAACAGCACGTCTAAACATTGCCCCAGTAAATAAGCGAAGGCGGCGCCCTGCACGCCGAAGGCATACGCCATCGACACCAGCAGCGCAATGTAGGCCGCCGAGGCCGTCGCCTGCGCGATCAGGAAAGCGCGCTGCTTGCCTGCCATAAACAGTAAGGATTCCTGCGGGAAGCCCATCATGGAGACGATGATCGCGCCCAGCATGATTTGAATCAGGTCATAGGCTTCCAGGTATTGCTGCCCGAAGACGGCGGAAATGAGCGGTTTGCCCACCAGCAACATCAACACCGCGACGGCCAGGCCGATGCCGCCGGCCAGCAGCGAGGAGCGCAGGCCCAACAGCCACGGGGTTTTGGTGCGCGGATCCAGGCGCATGATCTCGGGATAGAAGCTTTTTTCCAGCAGCTTGGCCGGGGTGCCCGTCGCATCGAAGAAGGTCATGGCGATCTTGAACAGCCCGGCGGCGGCCGGCCCGAGCACCACGCCCACCAGCACGGTGGTGCAGGAGTTGCGCGCGGCCCAGATGGTATGGGCAATGTTGGTGGTCCAGACGAAGTTCCAGGCGCCCTCGATGCGGCGCGCGACGTTGAACAGGCGTGGCCTCAGCGCGCCGTGGATATCGCGGCGGCGCAGTTCGCGCGCGGTGAACCACCAAAACAGCGTGCCGCCGATCAGGTTAGAGGCGTACCAGGTGACGATAAAGCCGGGGAACCCCAGATCGAAATAATAGGAGATGACGCTGCCCACTGCCTGCAGGAACGGCTTGATCGCCTGCTGGATGGCGATGAGATCGAAGCGGTTGAAGGCGCGCAGCACGCCGGTCGGCGTGGACGAGGTCATCGACGGGATCAGGGTGCAGTACAGCATGGCGAGCCAGAAGCTTTCGCTGTCCAGCCCCAGGGCGTGAGACAAGAACGGCAGCATGATCATGCCGCCCAGCACGGCGATGACGCCGCTGGCGATATCCAGGCCAAAGGAGAAGGCGACGACGTCGCGGAAGCGCCCGGTATTTTGATGCTCCAGCGCCGGGGTGCCGAATTGCACCACAAACTGCCAGGTCTGGAATTTGATGAAATCGCTGACCGCTTTGGTGTAGGCCTGGATCACCACCAGCACGCCGAACATTTCAGGCGACATGCCTTTCCCGGCGCAGGAGAGCGCCAGCAGGCCGAGCAGCGCGCTGGCGACGCTGCCGGAGCCTAAATAGGCGGCATTACGTAAAATGGAGCGAAACGCGCCATCGGAAAACCACCGTTTCATAACCCAAACCAGCCGTTATCGTTGTTTTGCTGCACTTTTTGTTCCGCCGTCATGCGCTTGCCCTGTATGCGTTTAATAAACCTGAGTTTCTTCGCCGGCGTTTTCGCCGGGTTGCCCGATATCGCTCTGTGGGCGCTTCGCGGGATTCACTACGGCGGAAATGGCGTTGAGCGCGTTGCTCAGCACCTCGTCGTAAGGGGCTCTGGCGTCCAGCTCGATGATGCGCGCACCGTTGTACTGCAGGCGCACCATGGCGGCGATCTTGTCTTTCAGCTCTTCATAGCTGTGATCGGGCTTGCGGGAAAATGCCGTATCGACGTCGATATCAAGGCGAATGATCAGCGCCGGCCGATAGACGGCCATGTGTTGATATAAACGGCGTTCGCGCGCCGCCAGGCGGCTCAATAGCCAGCCTTTTGCGCGTTCCACGCCGATGCCGGGCCCATCGTAGTAAAAACCTGAAATTTCCGCCTGCGGGTAGCGATCGCTGACCACCAGCACGCCGCTCTGCGCCAGCCGTCGCACCTTGCGCAGGTTGGCGGCGCGCCACAGCGAAAAGCCGTACATGATCAGCGCCGCCCACAGCGCCGGCGGCCTGTTGCTCATGCGCTGGGTTTTATCGGATTTGGCCGCGAGGCGCCGTTCCAACCACACGCCGATGAACGGCAACTTCTTGATTTTGTCGCCGTCTTCGCCGGAGATCAGCCCCAAATAGCGGCGCTCCGTGGGGCGATGTTGCTGCAGGTTTTTCACCAGATCGGCGGTCAGCGTGGACTTGCCCGTGCCGTCGCTGCCCACCACGGCAATCAGCCCGGTGATGCAGGTGGGAGAGGTATCCTGTTCGGCGGTGAGTTTATTTTTTTTCATCTGTTTCGGTACGAAAAGGTTATTTGGCGGCTAGGCATTGGCGGCCCTCAGCGATATTTTAACGGCGCGCAGTGAGGCATCGAAAATACGGTTAGCCGGCTCGCGGCCGTCTAAATCCAATATGTTAGCGCCATTAAACGTCAGGTGCGGGATGACGGCGATCTTTTCACGCAACGCCGCCAGCGAGTGATCGGGTTTACGTGAATAGGCCGTTTGTTCGTCAATATCCAGCCGAATTAATAATAAGGGCTGATAAGACGCCATCCATTGGTACAGCTTTTGTTCGCGCTTTCTCAGCCCGCGGATCCAGCGATTGCCGCCGGCGGTTTTCGCCAGCTGCGGGCCATCGAAACGAAACCCTGCCACTTCGGCCTGCGGATAACGATCGGTGATCAGCAATGCGCCGCTGCGGCTTTTCTTCAGCATGCGACGGAATTTATAAACGCGCCAATAGGAGAGTAAAAAAATTACCAGCGCCGTGGCATTATCCGGCGGTGTGGAAGGGCGCTCATGCACGCGCTGCGATTTCTTCAGCAAATAACGCCCGAAGGGCGCGCCAATAATCGGCAGCGAACTGATCCATTCGCCGATGCGCCCGGAAGACTGGCCGAGATACAGCAGTTCGGCAGGTTCTTGCGCCGATAAGGCCTCGACCAGGCTGGCAGCTAACGTGGATTTTCCCGAGCCGTCACAGCCGGTTATCGCTATTACGCGCACGGGCGAGCGATCAGATGAAGGTCTTATCTGCTGACTCACAATAATTGATCCAATGCGAAAAAAACTATTGTATTCCAATACGCCTTGGGTTCAAGATATTTATTGTGCTTTGCTGCGATAAAATAATGAGATTGGTATTCTTGTTCGCTATTTGAATTGATATTTATGGCGTTCGTTCTTGTTATTTTGTGCTAATTGTTCGTGCGCGCGCCGGTTTCGCTTTTTATGTTAATTCCCGGCAGGGCTCACGATGAAAAAAGAGCAGAGGTTTTCAATTTTCGCTTAATATTTTGTGCTTTTTGGCGCCGCGCTACGGTAAATTTTTTCACGTAGCCGCCACGGCAATGATAAGCGATAGGTCGCTTCAAATATGGCACGCCGTTTCTGGTGTATTGAAAGAGAGTCTTATTATGAGTGCAAAATTTCCGCCGCTGATTGCGGTTATCGGCAGCGACGGATCGGGTAAGTCCACCGTTTGTGAACATCTGATCGCGTATATGAAACATTATGGCCCGGCGGTGCAAGTGCATCTGGGCAAACAGGCGGGCAACGTCGGCCGCGCGGCGGCGAAATTGCCGCTGCTCGGGCGCTCGGTGGGCAAGGCTATCGAGAGTAATACCAAAAAAGTCAAAACGAAAAAATCCCGCATCGGCCTGTTGCCGTCGGCGGTGATCATCGCTTTCGTGGGGCGGCGGCTGCTGCGTTTCCGCCGCATGCTGGCGTACCGTCGGCAAGGTTTCATCGTGTTGACCGACCGTTTTCCGCAGGCGCAAATCCCCGGCGCTTACGACGGTACGGTTTTTCCCGTCGACGTGGAAGGGAGCCGTTTTGTCCGTTGGCTGGCGGCGCGCGAGCGGGCGGCGTTCCAATGGATGGCGGGGCAAAAACCGGATCTGGTACTCAAGCTGAATGTCAGTCTGGACGTGGCCTGCGCGCGTAAACCCGATCACCGCAAAGCGGCGTTGGAGAAGAAGATCGCCGTCACGCCGTTATTGACGTTCGAAGGCGCCGACATCGTGGATCTCGATGCCGATCGGCCGATCGAGGAGGTGCTTTCGGCGGCGGAAAAAGCCATCGGGGAATTTATGGCGGCGCAGGGTTATCGCTATTCGGCTGATGGGGTATCAACGGCTGCGCACTGAAGTGCGCAGCGATTCGGCAGGGCGGCGATACCATTTTGGCACCGCCGCCGCGGCCGAGAGGGAAGGCTTTACTTTTTCAGCGCCGCAAAGGCGCGCACGATGGCGTCTATCTCTTCATCGCTGTGCGCGGCATTGACGCTGCAGCGCAACAGGGTGACGCCCGCCGGCGCGGCCGGTGGCAGCACCAGGTTTACATACACCCCGTGGGCGATCAGCTCGCGCCAGAAACGCAATCCTTCTTCTTTTGAACCGATCATCACCGGCACCACCGGGCTGATGCGCGGCCCCAGGGTATACCCCAGTTCGGCGAGGCCGTGGTACAGACGGTGCGCGTTGCTCCACAGCTTTTCCCGCAGCTCGGGATGGCGCGCGATTTTTTGCAGCGCCGTGCGCACCGATGCGATGCTGGACGGCGACGGCGAAGCGGTAAAGATATACGGCCGGCTGCTGTAGCGCAGCACGTCCATCCCTTTGCCGCCGACGGCGAAACCGCCGATTGAAGCCAGGCTTTTGCTGAAGGTGCCCAGGATAATATCCACGTCTTGCTCGACGCCGAGCGCTTCGGCCAGGCCGCGGCCGTGCTCACCCATCACGCCGAAGGAGTGCGCTTCGTCGACCAGCAGATAGCCGCCGAGCCGCCGCTTGATATCGACGATTTCCACCAGCGGGGCGACGTCACCCAGCATGCTGTAGATGCCTTCCACGATAATGATCGCCTCGCGGGCCCGCTCGCCCAGGCGCACCATGCGGCGCTCCAGATCGGCGGCGTCATTGTGGCGGAAGCGAATAATCTCCGCGCCGCCGAGGGCGCAGGCGTCGTAAATGCTCGCGTGGCTGTCTGCGTCGATCAACACCACGGCGCCCGGCCCCGCCAGGGTGCTGATGACGCCCAGGTTGGCGGTATAGCCGGTGGAGAAAACGATAGCGCTTGGGCGATCGAAGAATTCCGCCAGCTCCCGTTCCAGCGTCAGGTGCGATCCGTAGCTGCCGTTCGCCATGCGCGAGCCGGTGGTGCCGGTGCCGAGTGCGGCCAGGGCCGCCTGGCCGGCGGCGATCGCCTGCGCATCGAACGTCAGGCCAAGGTAATTATTGGTGCCGGCGAGGACAATCTTTTGATCGCCGATGCGCCCCTGGGTGGCGGAATAGACTTCGTCGATGCAGGTGCCGAACGGATTCAGACCGGACGTTTGAAATTGCTCACGGTCATTGGCGAGCCGCGCAAACTTATCATACAGTCCCATGGTTTTTCTCCAGATAAGGGCGCAGCGCGTCAAGCAGTTGCTCAGGCGTTCTGACATCAAGCAATATATTGATAGGAATGGAGATATCTAATTCATCTTCCAGCATCATCAGCAGATCCAAGACTCTGATGGATTCCAGGCCAAGATCATTGACGAGATCGCTATCAGGTTTTATTTCCACTCCGCCTTCGACGATACCTTGCAAACACGTCAGGATATAATCCATTACAGCATCGCGATTTAGCATAAGAACGTTGACACACCTCTAATTGGAATAATTAAAACAGCCCTTCGCGCAGTGCGCGCTCCAAACTTACCTGTGGAAACCAATTAATCTGTTGCGACAGCGCGTGATTACTGGCGGACCAGTCGTGATGCGTTAATTCGCGTATTTTGCTGCGCGTCAGCATCGGCTCTTGTTTGACCAGGCGGTTCCACACCACGCTGATATCCGCCAGGGCTTTCAGCAGCGGCAGCGGAATGCTCACCAGACGCACCGGCCCGTGACGCACGGCGGCGCCGATGTCGCGCAGGCGCAGCCAGTTATAGCCTTCGGCCACGCCGTCGCACAGTTCGTAAATATTCGGCTGCGCGGGTTCGGCCTGCACCCATTGGCTGACCGCCTTTGCCAAATCGCTCACGTGCAGAAAAGTGAGCTTGGCCTCAGGCGCGCCCAGCCGGGGCAGTACGCCGCGCAGCAGGCCGTTGAACAGCGGTTTCAGCTCTTTATCGCCCGGCCCGTAAACCGCCGTTGGGCGGAAAATCCCCAGCGCGATATCGCCGGAGGCGGCGATGAGTTGCTGCTCGGCGGCCTGTTTTGAATGGGCGTACCAGGACAGCGCCGGATGGCGGGCCGCCAGCGACGACATGAACAAGAAACGATTGCAGCGGCCGTTTTGCCTGGCCGCCTGCATCAGGTTCAGGCTGCCGGTGACGTTGCAGCGGGTGAACACCGCTTCCGCATGCCCGCGCACCTGGCCCGCACAATGCACGACGTATTCTGCGCCGCGCACCAGCTCGGTGAGCGAGGGCCGATCTTCCAGCGCGCCGGGGATCCACTGCAGGTTGTCCGCGGCGGCTTTTCCGGCTTGCCGCGTCAGGGCGCGCACGTTAAACCCTTGCGCCAGCAGTTCCTGGACGATATGCCGGCCGATAAAGCCGGTCGCGCCCGTCACTGCGACGGTGCCGCTCATTGCGCGAAACCGGCCAACTGCGGCATTTGCGGATAGAGCGAAGCGCTCAGCCAGCGTTTTTTGGCCTCCGCACGGGCAGGTTTGCCCGATGACGTGCGGGGAATGCTGTGCGGCGGCAGCAGCTCGATGTCCACCGCAATGCCGAACTCGCTTTGAATGCGCGCGCTCAGCGAATGCACGATTTGTTCTCGGCGTTCTTCCGAACTGACTCGGCACTGGATTTGCAAAATGATCCTGGCCGCTTCGTCGTGTTCTTCAGTCACGAAGGCAATCGCATCGCCGGAACGGATTTCCGGTTCGGATTCCGCGACGTACTCGATATCCTGTGGCCAGATATTGCGGCCGCGAATGATGATCAAGTCCTTCTTGCGGCCGGTGACGTACAGATAGCCGTCCAGCAGGTAGCCCAGATCGCCGGTATCCATCCAGCCGGTCACCTGAATTTGCTTCTGAGATTCATCGTCGCAGAAATAGCCGTTCATCAGGCTGGGGCCGGAAATCGTGATATGGCCGACCTGGCGCTCCGGCAGCGGTTGCCCGGTTTCGCTGCGGATCTCGATGCGGTGGCCGGGCAGCGCACGGCCGCAGTTGACGAAGGTCGAGACGGCGCGGGTTTTTTTGCCCGGCGCGACCGCTTTACCCTCGTACTCCAAAATATCGCGGTCGACCGCGTTGGTTTGCGGGCCGGAGCAAGGATCGGAAAAGCTCACCGCCAGGGTGTTCTCGGCCAGGCCGTAACACGGCATGAAGGCTTTGCTGTCGAAGTTGATGCTGCTGAAGTGTTCGCCAAACTGGCCGAGCAGCTCGGCCGGGATCGGCTCGGCGCCTACGCCGGCAACCCGCCAGCTGGAAAGATCCAGATCGGCCAGCTCTTTGGCGTTGCTGCGGCGTAGACACAGATCGTAGCCGAACGGCGGGGCGACGGACACCGTGCCGCGATTCTTGGCGATCAGTTTCAGCCACTGCATCGGGCGCATGGCGAAATCTTGCGTGCGCAGATAATCGACGGACAGCTGGGTCGCCACCGGCGTCAGCAGGAAACCGACCAGGCCCATGTCGTGATAGAAGGGCAGCCATGAAACGCAGCGATCGCCCGCACGCAGCTTGATCCCGTCGCGGCTGATCGCGCTCAGGTTCGCCATGGCCGCCCGCTGGGTAATGATCACGCCGCGCGGGAAGCGGGTGCTGCCCGAGGTGTATTGGAGGTAGGCGATATCGTCGGGCGAAGGCGCGGGCAACGCGATCTCCGGCTCCGGCAAGGCGTTAAAATCCTCGTCGCTGAGGATGTGCATCGCCGACGTGTTTTCCGTGGCTGACGCGATGAGCGGTGTCCACTCTTCGCTGCTGATGATCGCCGCCGGGTTGCAGCTGGCGATCAGCCCTTTCAGTTTGGCGGTGTAGGAGTCGCGCTGGCCCACGCCCATCGGGATCGCCAACGGTACCGCCACCAGGCCGGCATATTGGCACGCAAAAAAGGCTTCGACGAATCCCGCGCTGGTTTCGGCTATAAGCGCTACGCGATCGCCTTTCTTGAGCTTCAGGGACAATAAGCGCCGCGCGCCCGAGATCGCTTTTTGCTGCAGCGTGCGATATTCGAGAACGGTCACGAGTTGATTGCGACGGTCGTAAAAATTCATTCCCGTATTGCCCAGCGCCGCGTAATCCAACGCGTCCACTAAAGTGGGGAAGTCCGCATAGCGCATAGGAAGAGAATGAACGGAACTTGTTTCAGACATAGACAAACTTAGCCATAGATTAAAAATCACCAAAAGAGAAAAATCACTCTTGGCGAGGTAATTGATGTTTTACTATGAATAGGTTTTTGAATAAGTTTGTTATTCAACCATCTTCATTCCGCGAACAGCGTATATTGCCGTGCTTGAGCGGCACGCCGGTTATTAACCGGTCAGAGCGCGAGTAGCCCGTGCTATCAGCCTGAACGGCACCCCGGCGATATACGAGAGGCTATTGTAATATCCGGGTTTCGCCGTTCTTTAGTCTGCATCTGTCGGGCAGGAAATAACTGTCGGCTCATAGGTTATGACCTCATGCATGGCTATCTTGGAACTTAAACACTTCCTAAACAGTATGCCGCAAGAAATCCAAAAGTGAACGATTCATTTAAGGCTAATCTTAAAAAGAGCATTAAGTGGTAAAGATGGCGGCACACCTCCTGATTAAAGTCGGTACACTAAAAACGGCGAGTTTCTTTTGCCATAACAGCACGAAATAATAAAAGAGCACCATTAGCGTAGCCTGGCTGCGCCGCTTTCTGTTTCCTTTTTTTATCAATTATGGACATCACAGGGTGAATGTAGAGCCAATAATGCGCTGATTCACAGGGGGTAATATTCGGTTTTTCTTATCATTGAACCGGAGGCAATACACAATCCAATAAAAGAGAACAGCATAAAAAATGCTAAAGGCGTTGTCGCGCGCTCATTTAATTATTTTATTAAAACGTAAGGCTATTTATGATCCGTATTGAGAAAGTTCTGGATAAACGCGAACTTAAAGAATTTATTGCTTTCCCCTCGCAACTGTTTCGCGATGATCCGAACTGGATTGAGCCGCTGCATATCGAGCGCGAAGAGCACCTGTCAAAGAAGAATCCCGGCACCGACCATATTGAATGGCAGGCATGGGTGGCCAAAAAACATGGCAAAGTCGTTGGGCGCATCACGGCGCAAATCGATTCTCTGCACCGGGAGCTGCATGGCGAGGATACCGGCCACTTCGGCATGATTGACGCCGTTGACGATCCCGCCGTTTTCAGCACCTTATTCACGGTCGCGGAAGAGTGGCTGAGATCGAAAGGCGCGCGTAAAATCACCGGGCCATTCAGCCTCAATATCAATCAGGAAAGCGGCCTGTTGGTCGAAGGGTTCGATACCCCGCCTTCCGCCCTGATGACGCACGCGAAACCCTACTACGCGACCCAGATAGCGCAACAGGGCTACAGCGAAGGGATTGATTTGCTTGCCTATTGGATGAAAAGAACCGATCTGCATTTTTCGCCGTCGCTGACTCGGATGATGGATCAGGTGCGCAAAAAGGTGACCGTGCGCCGCCTCAATCGCAAGCGCTTTCGCGAGGAGATGCAGGTGCTGCGCGAGGTGTTCAACTCTGGGTGGCAGCATAACTGGGGGTTTGTCCCGTTCACCGAGCATGAGTTCGCCACCATGGGGGATCAGCTGAAGTTTCTGGTGCCCGACGATATGATCCATATCGCCGAGGTGGATGGTGCCCCCTGCGCCTTTATTGTCGGCCTGCCAAACATCAACGAAGCGATTGCCGATCTGCAGGGGCGGTTATTGCCGTTCGGTTGGGCGAAGCTCTTGTGGCGGCTGAAAGTCAGCGGCGTGCGCACCGCGCGCGTGCCGTTGATGGGCGTGCGTCAGGAATATCAATTCAGCCGCATCGGGCCGATTATTGCGCTGTTGCTTATTGAGGCGCTGCGCGAGCCTTTCGCGAAGCGCAATATCGACGCGCTGGAAATGTCGTGGATCCTGGAAACCAATACCGGCATGCGGACGATTTTAGAACGCATTGGCGCAGTTCCCTATAAGCGCTACCGCTTGTTCGAGAAAACGCTTTAACCGGCTGATAACGCATCGCCTTTTCACGTTCTCAGAATAATAACCGCGGCAGGGTATTTTCGGGCGGTGCCGTTTCAGGGGCAGGGTGACGGCGCGTGAGGGAATGCATCGCCTCCTGGAAGAGAACAGTTAAGGTCCTTAATTAATAAACTCGTGATAAATTCACGCCGCGTTATTTATTCGCGAGTGATTGTCGCAGTCTTGACGAGAGCAGATTGTATGCCTGTGGAAAAGAAAAAAGGAATAAGCCGATTAACCTACAGCATAAGGAATTCCTGGGCCGGGTTTATTGACGCCGTGCTTACCGAAGATGCGTTCCGCCAATTATTGGTTATTAACGCCATTTTACTGGTTGTTACATTTGGTTTAGATATTACAAATATAGAGCGGCTGTTATTAATCACCTGCAGTTTTCTGCTATTGGTGGTTGAACTGCTTAATACGGCGATTGAAACCGTGGTCGATCGCATTTCGCTGGAATTACATCCGTTATCCAAACGCGCCAAAGATTTGGGCGGCGCAGCGCAGCTGGTGGCCGTGGTGATGACTATCATTATTTGGGGAATGGTGCTGCTGGGGCGATAGGGGCTTTGGTGGCTCAACCAGCAAGCCGGTTGCCGTGGCGATATAAGCGGTTATCATCGTTGTTTTGCGTCCTCTGCCATTTCAGCAAGGAGAGTTGGCCGTTATGCCCGTGAATTTTGATCTCAACGATCTTTATGCGTTTCGCGCGCTGGTGGAGTACGGCAATTTTCGGCTGGCCGCAGAGTCCATCTGCCTGTCGCAGTCGGCATTGAGCCGCAGGATTGAGAAGCTGGAAAACGCGCTGGGCATCAAATTGTTCGACCGCACCACCCGGCGCGTGACCTTGACGCTGTACGGGCAGGCCTTCGCCGAACGTTCGGAGCAGTTACTGATGAACGTCGAAGCGGTGATGGCCGATATCGATAAGGTCAGCCAGGAGCGGGTGGGGCTGGTCACCGTCGCCACGGTGCCATCGGCGGCCTACTATTTCATGCCCGACGTGATACGCCGTTTCCGGCTTCGCTATCCGCGCGTGCGCGTTAAGCTGATCGACGGCAGCGCAGGCAATGTCATCGAGGCGGTCACCGGCGGCCAGGCCGATTTCGGCATCTGCTTCGCCGGGCGGCTGCAGCCTAATCTTGAGTTTGTGCCGTTGGTGGGGGATGTCTACGTGGCCGCCTGCCGGCGTGACCATCCGCTCGCCGGTAAAAAGAGCCTCACCTGGCGGGAGTTTTATCAGCAGGATTACGTGTCGCTGGATAAAACCTCCGGCAATCGCAATCTGCTCGATCAGCGCCTGGAACACCTCGTGCCGGAACGCCCCAGCGTGTGTGAAACTCGCCATGTGACGACCATGCTGGGCATGGTTGAGGCGGGCATCGGCATTGCCGCCGTGCCCGCCATGTCGATGCCCGCTTCAGAGCATTCGGTGTTGACGTCGGTGCCGCTGGTCGATCCGGTGGTGAAACGCACCGTAGGCCTCATCAGACGCGGCGGCCGCATGCAGTCTTTCGTCGCCGCCGAGCTGGAAAAGCTGATTACTGAACAGTATCACTCTGCCTGACCGGCTGCGGTGCAGGAACGGTTCGCATGCCGGTCGCGCGAATGGTCGGCTGCGCCTGAGAGGAGGCGAGGAAGTCCAGCAGCGCTTTGCCTTCGCGGCGGTGCTCCGCCTTGGCGGTCACCGCGCCCGCGAAGCGGGTGATGTACTGCACGTTTTCCGGCAGCTCGCCGATAAAGGTCACGCCCGCCACGGGTAGCAATTCGCTGACCTGCTGGAAGCCCAGTGCGTATTTCCCCTTCGCCACTTCAGAGGCCACCGGAATGCGCTCAACCTTATGCGCTTTCCCTTTCACCTGTTCCTCGATACCCAGCTTTTTGAACAGTTGGCCGCTGACATAGCGGCCGCTGGCGCTGTCGGAATAGGCGAAAGAGTCCGCCTGCAGCAGGACATTGCGCAGGTCGGCATCCGTTTTTATCACCGGCTTGGGCGCGCCCTGTTTGACCACCATGCCGATCGGCGAATCGGCCAGCTCCACGCGCGAACCCGGCTGGGTCCAGCGCTCTTTTTCCAGTTGGGTGAGCGCGTCGCCCACCATGATCAGCACATCGGCTTGCTCTCCGCGCGCCAGCCGCGCGGGGATCGCCTGCGGCGTTTTGCCCATCGAGGGGCCGGACACCAGAATGATTTTATCGCCGCTTTGGGCTTCATATTCCGGGGCCAACTTCTCCAGCGCGGCTTTGAAGCCGCCGGAGATCATCACGGTCACGTCTTTGGCCAGCGCCGCCGTACTGCAGGAGGCGCACACCAGCGCGGCGAGGATCGAACGAGTGAGTTTTAGCATGACATCATTCCTTTTGAGATGGCGGCTTAGCGCGCGGTTTGCAGCGGCATGGCGATGCGGCGATACATATACAGCGTCGCCAGCAGGGCGCACAGCGCGGCGAAACTCATCCAGTAGCCCGGTGAAGCCTTGTCGCCGGTGTATTCGATCAACGCAGTGGAGACTACCGGCGTAAAGCCGCCGAACACCGCCGTCGCCAGGCTGTAGGCCAGCGAGAACCCGGCCACCCGCACCTCCGTTGGCATGATCTCCGTCAAGGCCGGGATCATCGCGCCGTTGTAGAGGCCGTAAATGAAGGACAGCCACAGCAGCACGGCCAGCATCATGCTGAAGCTGGGGGCGGCGGCGAGCAGGCTCAGCGCCGGGTAGGCGGTGGCCAACGTCAGCAACGTCATGGCGACCAGCACCGGTTTGCGGCCGAAGCGATCCGACAGCGCGCCGCCGATGGGCAGCCAGATGAAGTTGGAGATCGCCACCAGCAGGGTGACCAGCAAGCTGTCGGAAGCGCTGAGCAGCAGCACCTTTTTGCCGAAGGTCGGCGCATAGACGGTGATGAGGTAAAACGCGGTGGTGGTCATGGCGACCATCAGCATGCCGGCGATCACCACCGGCCAGTTTTTCAGCAGGGTTTTAAACACGTCGCGCATCGCCAGGTGGTGACGGCGAGCGGTAAATTCCTGCGTCTCTTCCAGCTTGCGGCGCAGGAAGAAGATGAAGGGAACGATCAGGCAGCCAAACAGGAAAGGCAGGCGCCAGCCCCATTCGCGAATGGCGCTTTCTTCCAGCGCCGCATTGAGCGCGAAGCCCATGGCCGCCGCCACCATGATAGCCACCTGCTGGCTGCCGGACTGCCAGCTGGTGTAGAAGCCTTTACGGCCCGGCGTGGCGATTTCAGCCAGATAGACGGACACGCCACCCAGCTCCGCGCCCGCCGAAAAGCCTTGCAACAGACGCCCGCACAGCACCAGCAGCGGCGCCCAAAGCCCGATGCTTTGGTAAGAGGGGATCAGCACGATCAGGAAGGTGCCCGCGGCCATGATCGACAGGGTGACGATCAGCCCTGTGCGGCGGCCGACTTTATCGATGTAAGCACCTAGCACGACAGCGCCGATCGGGCGCATCAGAAAACCAGCGCCGAATACCGCGAAGGTCATCATCAGCGAGGCAAATTCGCTGCTGGCCGGGAAAAAGGTGTGTGCGATGTAGGTAGCGTAAAAGCCGAACAGGAAAAAATCGAACTGTTCTAAAAAGTTGCCGGAGGTGACGCGCAGTATCGCGCCGGTTCTGGCCCGGGTGGTCATGGGTGAGGTAGAGGAATGCATCTTTATCTCCAGTTTGTTATTGGCGCTTGACGCCGCGCCTGTTGCTGAAGACTCGCTCAGGAAAATAAAGTAAATAAGCGCAATAAACGCATGGCGCGATGCGTTTGACGCATCAATCGGCGTTAACAATGTTGCCTAACCCGATGTAACGTGGCGTTAACAAGTTTGTCGCTCATTGCCCGCTGCGCAGAACGCCGAAAACGTTATGCGCTTTTTGTGACAGGGTTCATAAAGGGGCGGCGGGGAAGCGCCCCGTGCCTCTGAACGATTGTTCGATACCGTACGTAAAAAGATGAATACCTCGCACTGCGTTTGCAAAATACGTGGATGTACGTTCAGCCTTGCAGTATCCACGTATGCCTTTGCATGTTATCCCTGCGCCTCTCTGCTATAGCTTTACATCTATATAGTTACTGATCTATATTTTAGGGAGGTCCCGTGTGGGAAATTAAAACAACGGATGCATTTGATCATTGGTACAGATCGCTCAGCGATGCCGATCGGGCCGGCGTACTTGCCGCATTGATGGCCCTGCGGGAAAAGGGGCCGGGTCTGCCCAGACCCTATGCCGATACGGTTAAAGGCTCACGTTACAGCAATATGAAAGAGTTGCGCATTCAGAGCCGTGGCGAACCGTTGCGGGCATTCTTCGCTTTCGATCCGTACCGTATTGGCATTGTGCTTTGCGCGGGCAATAAAGCCGGCAATGAAAAACGCTTTTACGATCGAATGCTTCAGATTGCCGATCGGGAATTCACGAACTGGCTGAACACATTAAACGAGAAGGAGTGACGCGATGGGCAGAACGTTGGAACAGCTTATTGCGGATGAAAAGCCCGAGGTCGTGGCCAAAGCGCAGGCGCTGGCGGCGGACATCATGCTGAACATTCACCTTGCCGAGCTGCGTGAAAAAGTACAGAAAACGCAGGTTGAAATGGCGCAGGCGCTGGGGATCAGGCAGCCGACCGTTGCCGTGATGGAAAAACCGGGCCGCGATCTGAAACTGTCTTCGCTTAAACGCTATGTTGAGGCGGCCGGCGGCAAACTGCGCCTGGACATCGAACTGCCGGACGGCTCTCACTACGAGTTTGTGCTGTAAGCGCTAACGGCAGAAAGGCACAAAGCCCGCTCAGGTTCCCCGGAGCGGGCTTTGTGCACCAGGGCTCCTTTGACACAAGCAGGCGGCCGTGAAAGCAAAGAGGCGCAAGACGGGCAGGCTGTCTGAGCACTTTCGTTTGGGCCGGATAGCGTTAAACAAGCCACGCGCACTCCCTTCGCGATGTCTTGCTTGCCCGTAACTGTCTCTTTGCTCCTTAGCTGAAACGATACAAATTATGTTGATAAATAGCTCGTTTTGTGTGCAAAAACTCAACGTCTTTCATGAAAACTGCGATGAAATTCGTATTTTTATCGCGCTATTTCGTCAAATACTCACCCGGTGAAGCTCATCACATTTCTTTAACCTGCTTAACAGTAGATTTTCCTTGCTTAGAAAAAAATCGATTCAGCTAAAGGGGAAGGGAAATGAAAAAGGCATGGGTGATGGCGGTGTTTTCGGCCCTGATTTCAGGACAGGCGGCGGCGCAGAGTTGGGTGCTGACCAGCGCTGAAGATGGCGTGGAGAAAGGAAACTGGAAGATTTCGAGCGAGGCGCTGAAGGTGAAGGATAAAACGTTCAGCATTGAGCAGAAAGTGTTGCACGGCGGCAAGCAAGAAGGCAGCAAAGTCGTCATTATCCGCAGCGAGGATGGCCTGACCATCACGCTGAGCCCCACCCGCGGCATGAACCTCCTGCGGGCAGAAGGCTTTGGCGCGAAAATGGGATGGGATTCCCCGGTCAAAGAGGTGGTCAATCCCGCCTTTATCAACCTGGAAAGCCGCAATGGGCTCGGCTGGCTGGAAGGTTTCAACGAGATGATGGTGCGTTGTGGCTATGAGTGGACCGGTCATCCGGTGACCGAAGGAGGGCAAATGTACACGTTGCACGGCAAAGCGGGCAATACGCCGGCCTCGCGGGTTGAGGTTGAGGTCGCGGATACGGCGCCGTATGAAATTCGTGTTCGCGGCCTGATCAAAGAGAGCACATTCAAAAAAGCCGATCTGCAAACCCTGACCGAATTGCGCTATGTGCCCGGCAGCAACAGTTTCCGCCTGCATGATGTGTTAACCAACCGGGCGGATTATCCCCATGACTACCAGATTATTTATCACAGCAATTTCGGCGCACCGATTCTGGAAAATGGCGCCCGCTTCCTGGCGCCGATGGCCAGCATCAGCCCGTTTAACGACTATGCCAAAGCCGGGCTGAAGACCTGGGCAACCTATGCCGGTCCAACCAAAGGGTTCGATGAAATGGTCTTTAACATTAAGCCATTATCGGATCCGAATCATCAGACACTGGCGGCGCTGGTCAATAACGCGGGCGACAAAGGGGTGGCGATTCAGTTCGATACCCGCCAGTTGCCCGTCCTGACGCTGTGGAAGAATACCGATACGTTAAAACAGGGGTATGTCACGGGGATTGAGCCGGGCACCAGCTATGCCTACCCGGTCACTATCGAGCGCGAACAAAAACGCGTTAAGCAGCTGCAGCCAGGCGCCAGTGCGCAGTTTGATCTGACCTATACCTTGCTGCACAGCAAAGCGCAGGTGGCGGATCTGGAGCAGAAGATTGCGGATATTCAGGGCAAGGTAAAAATTGATGAGAATGACGCGCCGATAGCCAAAGAGTAACGCTGCCTGTCGATGCATTTAGCGTTAAAGCAAAAAGCCCGCTTAAGTTTCCTTAAGCGGGCTTCTCTAAATATGGCTCCTCTGACTGGACTCGAACCAGTGACATACGGATTAACAGTCCGCCGTTCTACCGACTGAACTACAGAGGAATCGTGTGAACGGGGCGAATAATAGCGGGGCGCCTGGGGTTTGTCAAAGCGCTAAACTGCAAAAAAAGTGCGTTTGCTGAGGGAATGAGCACCTTGCGCTGTTTTTCGGCATTTTCCATCGCTATGCGTTGATTTTTGCATCCCAAATCGTTTTGACGCCGCTTGCACACGCCTTTGCACGGCGATGGTGCAGGGCCGTTCTCCCTCCCATACTTCCTCTCGCGTTAGCCGTATTGCCCAGTCCCCGGCTAACGCCGCCACACGCCGCGCCGCAACTGATATGTAGGATGAATAAGCAAACAATATGTATTCGTCGTCACAATGGCTGGATTTTTGCTTACCCATTTTTGGGGAATGCGACTGCGCTCTCAAGAAAATTATTTTCCCCGTCTACACATAAAGTGACTGATCCGCGCCCCAGGGCGTTTCGCTACAACAGTGCTGAGGAAGATAACAATGTCATCGAAATTGATAAAAAGTCCGCTCGCTGCTTTGCTCATCGGTTGTTTAGGTACGGCGTTTTCCGCGCAGGCCGATATTGTCATCGGCGTCGCTGGGCCGTTCTCCGGGCCGAACGCCACTTACGGCGATCAGTATTGGCGCGGGGCTTCGCAGGCGGCGGCGGATATCAACGCCGCCGGCGGCATCAAAGGGGAAAAAATCAAGCTGGTGCAGGGGGATGACGCCTGCGAACCGAAACAGGCGGTCGCGGTCGCCAACCGGCTGGTGGATCAGGACAAGGTCTCGGCGGTGGTCGGCCACTTCTGCTCCTCTTCCACCATGCCCGCCTCCGAGGTGTATGACGAGGCCGGCATCATCGCCATTACCCCCGGCTCCACCAACCCGCAGATCACCGAGCGCGGCATGAAGACGATGTTCCGCATGTGCGGGCGCGACGATCAGCAGGGGGTGATCGCCACCAACTACATGCTGGATACCCTGAAGGCCAAACGCATCGCGGTGATCCACGATAAAGACACCTACGGCCAGGGGCTGGCGGACGCAGCGAAGGCGGCAATGAACAAGCGCGGGGTCAAGGAAGTGCTGTATGAGGGGCTGTCGCGCGGTGAGAAAGACTTCAACGCGCTGGTGACCAAGATCGCCTCGGTCAAGCCGGACGTGGTCTACTTCGGCGGCTGCCATCCGGAAGCCGGGCCGCTGGTGCGCCAGATGCGCGAGCAGGGCGTGACCGCCAAGTTCTTCTCCGGCGACTGCGTGGTGACCGAAGAGCTGGTGACCGCCGCCGGCGGGCCGCAGTACACCAACGGCGTGCTGATGACCTTCGGCAACGATCCGCGTCAGATCGCGGAAGGCAAGGCGGTGATCGCCAAGTTCCGCGCCAGCGGTTTTGAACCGGAAGGGTACACCCTCTACTCCTATGCCTCGATCCAGGCGATCGCCGCCGCCTTCAACGCCACCGGCGGCAAAGACAGCGCCAAGGCCGCCGAATGGCTGAAGTCGCACGACGTCGACACCGTGATGGGCAAAAAAGCCTGGGATCAGAAGGGCGACCTGAAGGTCTCGGACTACGTGGTCTATCAGTGGGATGACAAGGGCAAATATCACCAGCTTTGAACAACCCAATACTGACGTTGTGACTCTATGACAGACGGGCTCGCCGCCCTGGCGAGCCCGTTCCGCGATGACCTTTGGGCCGCGTCGGACTGCGTTGGCGGCCTTACCAGGCGAGACTGCTCATTATGGATGTATTCTTTCTGCAACAGCTGATCAACGGCCTGACCCTCGGTGCGGTGTATGGCCTGATCGCCATCGGCTACACCATGGTTTACGGCATCATCGGCATGATCAACTTCGCTCACGGCGAGGTGTACATGATCTCCGCCTACCTGTGCGCCATCGGTTTGGCGCTGCTGTCGTTCTTCGGGCTGCACTCGTTCCCGTTGCTGATCCTCGGCACGCTGGTGTTCACCATCGTCATCACCGGGGTGTACGGCTGGGTGATCGAGCGCATCGCCTACAAGCCGCTGCGCAACTCCACCCGCCTGGCGCCGCTGATCTCCGCCATCGGCATGTCGTTAATCCTGCAAAACTACGCGCAGATAAGCCAGGGGCCGCGCCAGCAGGGCATCCCGACGCTGCTGAGCGGCGTGTTCCGCCTGGAGTTCGACGGCGGCGTGGTGCAGATCACCTACACCAAGGTGTTCATTCTGGTGGCGTCACTGCTCGGCATGGCGATCCTCACCTACATCATTCAGCGTACCCGGCTAGGGCGCATCTGCCGCGCCACCCAGCAGGATCGCAAAATGGCCTCGATTCTCGGCATCAATACCGATCGGGTGATCTCGCTGGTGTTTGTGATCGGTGCTGCCATGGCCGGGCTGGCCGGGGTGCTGATCACCATGAACTACGGCACCTTCGATTTTTACGTCGGCTTTATCATCGGCATCAAGGCCTTCACCGCCGCGGTGCTGGGCGGCATCGGCTCGCTGCCGGGCGCGATGCTGGGCGGGCTGCTGCTCGGGGTGGCGGAGGCGCAGTTCGCCGGCATGGTGAACTCGGATTACAAGGACGTGTTCTCCTTCGGGTTGCTGGTGGCGATCCTGATCTTCCGTCCGCAGGGGCTGCTCGGCCGGCCGCTGATCGCCAAGGTTTAAGGAGAACGCCATGTCGCAATCCGTGATCAACGGCGGGCTGGACGTTAAACGCAGCCTGCTGGACGCCGTCTTGGCCGGGCTGATCGCCCTGATCGTGTTCGGGCCGATCGTCGGCATCGTGCTGAACGGCTACAGCTTCAACTTCGAACCGCACCGGCTGGTGTGGATTATCGTCGCGGTGATGGTCGGGCGGCTGCTGCTGAGCCTGTTCCTGCAAACCGCGCCGGGGCGCAGAGTGCTGGCGCGCTTCGACGGCGGCAACGACGGCGTCTACGTACGGCCGCTGGGCGATAAATCCAACCTGCGCTGGTTCCTGCCGCTGATGGCGGCGATCGCGCTGCTGTTCCCGTTCGTCGCCACCAAATACCTGCTGACGGTGGCGATCCTCGGCCTGATCTACGTGCTGCTCGGGCTGGGGCTGAATATCGTGGTCGGGTTGGCGGGGCTGCTCGATCTGGGGTACGTGGCGTTTTACGCCATCGGCGCCTACGGGCTGGCGTTGGGCTACCAGTATCTCGGGCTGGGGTTTTGGGCGATGCTGCCGCTGGGGGCGCTGATGGCGGCGTTGGCGGGCGCGCTGCTGGGTTTCCCGGTGCTGCGCATGCACGGCGACTACCTGGCGATCGTCACGCTCGGGTTCGGCGAGATCATCCGGCTGGTGCTGAACAACTGGATGTCGCTCACCGGCGGGCCGAACGGCATTTCGGTGCCGGCGCCGACGGTGTTCGGCCTGGAATTCGGCCGGCGCGCCAAAGACGGCGGCGTGCCGATCCACGAGTTTCTCGGCATCGATTACAACCCGAATCTCAAGTTCATTTTCATCTACGCGGTGCTGTTTTTGGTGGTGCTGCTGGTGCTGTACATCAAGCACCGGCTGACGCGCATGCCGATCGGCCGCGCCTGGGAGGCGCTGCGCGAAGATGAGATCGCCTGCCGCTCTCTCGGGCTGAACCACGTGCTGGTGAAGCTGTCGGCGTTTATGCTGGGCGCCTCCACCGCCGGGCTGGCGGGGGTGTTTTTCGCCACCTATCAGGGCTTTGTCAATCCGACCTCGTTCACCTTCTTCGAGTCGGCGCTGATCCTGGCGATCGTGGTATTGGGCGGCATGGGGTCTACCCTTGGCGTGGTGCTGGCGGCCTTCGTGCTGACGGTGGCGCCGGAGCTGCTGCGCAGCTTTGCCGAATACCGGGTGCTGTTGTTCGGCGTGCTGATGGTGGCGATGATGATCTGGCGGCCGCGCGGGCTGGTGCGCATCAGCCGCGCCAGCTTTGCGGAACGCAAGGGGGTGGCGCCATGAGCGACGCCATTTTGCGGGTGGAACACCTGATGATGCGCTTTGGCGGCATCAAGGCGCTGAACGACGTCAATCTGGAGGTGGAGCGCGGCTCCATCACCGCCCTGATCGGCCCCAACGGCGCCGGCAAGACCACGGTGTTCAACTGCCTGACCGGTTTTTACCGCGCCACCGGCGGCGCGATCCTGCTCAATACCCACAAGCGGCCAACCGATGTGATCCAGGTGCTGGGGCAGAAGTTTCGCGCCGGTGATTGGATACGCCCGAAGCGGCTCGGTTCGCGCCTCTATTACAAGATGTTCGGCGGCACCCACCTGGTCAACCGCGCCGGGCTGGCGCGTACCTTCCAGAATATCCGCCTGTTCCGCGAAATGTCGGTGGTGGAGAACCTGCTGGTGGCGCAGCACATGCAGAGTAACCGCAACCTGATCGCCGGGGTGCTGAATACGCCGGGCTACCGCCGGGCGGAAAGCGCCGCGCTCGATCACGCCTTCTACTGGCTGGAGGTGGTAGATCTGGTGGACTGCGCCAACCGGCTGGCGGGGGAGATGTCCTACGGCCAGCAGCGGCGGCTGGAGATCGCGCGCGCCATGTGCACCGCGCCGGAGATGATCTGCCTCGACGAGCCTGCCGCCGGGCTGAACCCGGTGGAGACGGCCACGCTGAGCCGCATTATCCGCTTCCTGCGCCAGCATCACGGCATCACGGTGCTGCTGATCGAGCATGATATGGGCATGGTGATGGAGATCTCCGATCGGGTGATCGTGCTCGATCACGGCGACGTGATCGCCCGCGGCACGCCGCAGGAGATCCAGCACAACGAGGCGGTGATCGCCGCCTACCTGGGCGCGGACGAAGAGGAGCTGGCGGGATGAGCGAGGCGATGCTGGAATTTCGCGAAGTGGACGTGTTTTACGGGCCGATCCAGGCGCTGCGCAAGGTGTCGCTGCAGGTTAACGCCGGGGAGACGGTGGCGCTGATCGGCGCCAACGGCGCGGGCAAATCCACGCTGTTGATGTCGATCTTCGGCCAGCCGCGCATCGCCGGCGGGCAGATCCTGTTTGGCGGCGAGGACATCAGCCGCCGCTCCACGCACTTTGTTGCCAGCAGCGGCATCGCGCAGGCGCCGGAAGGGCGGCGCATCTTTCCGGACATGAGCGTAGAGGAGAACCTGCTGATGGGCACCATCACCGTCGGCAATCGCTACCTGGAGGAGGATTTGCCGCGCATGTTCGAGCTGTTTCCGCGCCTGAAAGAGCGGCGCAACCAGCGGGCGATGACCATGTCCGGCGGTGAGCAGCAGATGTTGGCGATCGCCCGCGCGCTGATGAGCCGGCCGAAGCTACTGCTGTTGGACGAGCCGAGCCTGGGGCTGGCGCCGATCGTGGTGCGGCAGATCTTCGGCGTGCTGCGCGAGCTGACCCGCAGCGGCATGACGCTGTTTCTGGTGGAGCAGAACGCCAACCACGCGCTGAAGTTGTCCGATCGCGGTTATGTGATGGTCAACGGCCAGATCCGCCTCACCGGCAGCGGCCAGGAGCTGTTGAACGATCCGGAGGTGAGAAAGGCCTATCTGGGCGGCGGCTGAGCGCCGCCCCACGGGCAGGGATGCCCACGTTCATCCCTCGATGGCGCTTCGTTCTTGATCATCGTAGCGCGAGCGGGCCGCTCTGAAGGAGCCGGCGGAGGAGATAATCCACGACCAGAGCGGCAGCATGTTGAGCAGCATCTCTTCCCCCGCGTCGGTGATGGTGTAAACCACGCGGGGCAGTTTTTCCTGATAATCGCAGCGCGATATCAACCCGTCCCGCTCGAGATGGCGCAGCGTCCGCGTCAGCATTCTCTGCGTCACGCCCGCTAATTGGCGGCCTATCTCGCCGTGGCGCAGCGGCCCGTGGGTACCCAGGAGATGCAATACCCCCAGCGACCAACGGTTGCCCGCATGCGCGAGGATCTCACGCTTTAGCCCTTCATCGTCGTTGCTCAATGCTTCACAGAACGCCTGTGAAAATTGCAGCAGCGCTTCCCGATCGTTCGTCATATTCCTCTCCGGTATCACGCGTGTACCTAATTGAACCCGTTTTTGTCAGCTGTCAGGATGGCGCAGTGTCAAGACAGGAGGCAAGAATGAAATCCACAAATCCATCTATCAATACCGTGCTCATCCTCGGCGCCGGTGAACTGGGGCTGCCGGTATTGCGTGCGATGAGCCGGCAGGCTCGGTTACACCATGCTTTAAAAATCAGCGTGCTGCTCCGGCCGGAGGCCGCCCGCGCCGTGAGCGGCCCGCATCGTGCGCGGCGGGATGCGCTGGCGCGGCTCGGTATCGCCGTGGTGGAAGGCGATCTGCAGCAAAACGGCGTGGAGGCGCTGAGTGCGCTATTCCGTTCCTTCGACGCGGTGATCAACTGCAGCGGCTTTGTCGGCGGGGTGGGCACGCAGATAAAGATCACCCAGGCCGTCTTGCAAGCGGGCGTGGCGCGCTACTTCCCGTGGCAGTTCGGCGTGGACTACGATGTTGTCGGCAAAGGCAGCGGGCAACAGGTGTGGGATGAACAGCTCGAGGTGCGTCACCTGTTGCGTGCGCAGAAGACGACGGAGTGGGTGATTGTTTCCACGGGCATTTTCACCAGCTACCTGTTTGACTCGGGCTTTGGCGTGGTGGACGCGGCAACCAAAACGGTGCGCGCGCTGGGCGACTGGCGCTACGCGGTGACGCTGACCACTCCCGCGGACATTGGCCGGCTGACGGCCGCGATTTTTTTCCATCGGCCCGCGTTTCGCAACCAGGTAGTCTATATCGCCGGGGACACGCTGACCTACCGCGAGCTTGCCGATGTCATGCAGGCGCACTGGGGCGTTGAGGTCAACAGAGTCTTGTTGGACAAAGAGCGGCTGCAGGAGGAGGTGCGGAACCATCCGCGCGACGTCGGCGCCAAATACCGGCTGGCTTTCGCCCGCCCCGACGGCGTGGCCTGGGATAAGGCGAAAACCTTCAATGCGCGCCAGGGCATAGCCACCACCACCGCCGAGCAGTGGCTGGCGCAGCAATGGCCGATCTCTCAGGACGGTTAGTCGCCTGAGCGCCGGAATCAGAACTGGCGCTGCATCCAGCGCACGTTCAGCCGCACCAGGGCGATGATGGCGCTGGAGAGCAGCCGCAGCCCGCCGGGCATGTCGCGGCGGCGGATGTCCAGCAGCAGCACGGTGCGCACCTGCGGGCTGTCGTTCCACACCTCGTGTTCGAAGGTATCGTCCCACAGCATGAACTCCCCTTCGTGCAGCCGGTATTCGCGGCCGTCCACTTTCAGCACCGCCGCGGGTACGCCGTCGGCGCGTTTGGGCATGTCCAGCACCAGATAGCCGCGCAGAATGCCGCGAAACGGCCCGCGGTGGGGCGGCACCTGCTTGCCGGGCGCGAGGAAGGAGAGCGAGGCGGACAGTACGTCCGGCGACGAAGCGATCAGCGCCGCCAGCGTCGGGCAACGCGCCAGGTTGCGGTCAATCGGCTGGCCGTAGGCCTTCATGATGAACATGCGCCAGTCGCGCGCGTCGTTGGCGGAGATCGATTCCTGCTGGATCATGATCTCGTGAAAACGGGGAATATTGTGCAGATCGTGGGCGACGGTCAGCGCCTCTTCGCGGATCTGCCGCCATTGAGCGGTGAAACGTTCGGCGTCGGGGAACAGCGAGGCGCTGTCGAGCACTGGTTTGCCCTGAATGCGGCGATCGTAAACATTGCGCAATGCGAGCACGGACCAATCATAAATCGCAGACATAATGACCTCGCCTCAGAAAACGCCAAAGGGACACTGCGCGCGGTTCTTCGGCGCGGCGCGTCCTGTGTGGCGGCCGGAGGGGAAGAGCGGCAGGAAAAATTGGTACGCTTCAAGAGATTAGCACAGCATTTGTGCAACCGTGTGTCTGCGAATGTGTCGAAATGCGGCGAAAAAAACCACACAATTAAAGTGTGACGCGTATCGCATTTAGCGGGCCGGTTGGTTAAAATATCGCTACTTGCCCGCACCTGTCCGGATTTTGTTTACCATGGAACACGCTCCCGTTTCGCGCTCAACCGCCTGGTTGCGCGTGGTTATCCTCGCCGTCTCGGCCTTTATCTTCAACACCACCGAATTTATCCCGGTCGGTCTGCTGAGCGATATCGCCGCCAGCTTCTCGATGCAAACCGAACAGGTCGGCCTGATCATTACCATTTATGCCTGGATCGTCGCCGCCGCCTCGTTGGCGTGCATGCTGCTGACCAGCAAAATTGAGCGCCGCAAGCTGCTGATCGGCGTGTTCATGCTGTTTATCGCCAGCCACGTGCTGACCGCCGTGGCCTGGGACTTCACCACGCTGGTTATCTCGCGCGCCGGCGTGGCGCTGGCGCACTCGGTGTTCTGGTCGATCACCGCCTCGCTGGCGATCCGCGTGGCGCCGCCGGGCAAGAAAGCCCAGGCGCTGAGCCTGCTGGCGGGGGGCACCGCGCTGGCGATGGTGCTCGGCCTACCGCTCGGGCGGGTGGTGGGGCAGTTGCTCGGTTGGCGCATGACCTTTATCGGCATCGCGGTGTGCGCCACCCTGGCGCTGGTGCTGCTGTGGCGCCTGCTGCCGGTACTGAAAAGCGAACATTCCGGCTCGCTGGCCAGCGTGCCGCTGCTGTTCAAACGCCCGGCGCTGGTGGCGCTGTACATGCTGACTATCATCGTGGTGACGGCGCACTTCACCGCCTACAGCTACATCGAGCCGTTTATCCAGACCGTGGCCGGGCTGTCGGAGAATTTCACCACGCTGATGCTGCTGCTGTTCGGCGCCGCCGGCATCGTCGGCAGCCTGCTGTTCAGCCGCTACAGCGAGCGTTTTCCTTCCGGCTTCTTTATCGGCGCCATCGTGCTGTTGGCCTTGAGCCTGCTGCTGCTGTTGCCGGCCGCCGGCAGCGAAAGCCACCTGACGGTGCTGTGCATCTTCTGGGGCATGGCGATCATGGCCATCGGCCTGTCGATGCAGGCCAAAGTGCTGAGCCTGGCGCCGGACGCCACCGACGTGGCGATGGCGATCTTCTCTGGCCTGTACAACTTCGGCATCGGCAGCGGCGCGCTGCTGGGCAACCAGGTGAGCCTGCATCTGGGCATGGGCAACATCGGCTTCGTCGCCGCGCCGTTGGCGCTGATCGCTCTCGGCTGGTGCCTGCTGAGCGTCTATCGCAGCGAACGGCTGCAGCAGCACCACAGTCGTTAATCCACCGATTCGGGATGCCGCTGCGGCATCCCGCGCTGCATTTTCCTGCTATAAAACAGGCCGCTGCAGCGTTTTATGCTTAACTTTTTTTCATAGTCTGCTAATTAAAAATTTAACTCCGACGCCGCTTCGCTAGCATAGAAAGTCATCAAAAATGTTAATGCGAGGTTAACGGTGAGTGAATCTGTAGCGGCGTCGCCGATCCATGCGCGGGATTTGGCGGCCAGAATTGACGCCTTGCCCGCGTCGGCCGGCCTGTGGCGCTTTATCATTCTGCTGTCGCTGGGCGGCTTTTTCGAACTCTACGATCTGTTCCAGACCGGCTATATCAGCACCGGCCTTATCGCCGACGGCATTTTCCACACCGGCGCGCAGGGCGTCTTCGGCGTATCGGATCAGGCGGCCTTTGCCTCCGCCACCTTTCTCGGCCTGTTCGTCGGCGCCAGCCTGCTGAGCCCGTACGCCGATCGCTTCGGCCGGCGTGCCACCTTTATGTTCGCCCTGATCTGGTATGGCGCGTTCTCGCTGCTGCTGGCGTTTCAACAGCAGGCGGAATGGGTGATCTTTCTGCGTTTTCTGGTGGGCGTTGGGCTCGGTATCGAGCTGGTGACCATCGACACTTACCTGACGGAATGGGTCCCCGCGCACTTGCGTACCCGGGCTTTCGCCTTCGCGTTCTTCGTGCAGTTTCTGTCGGTGCCGGCGGTGGCGCTGATGTCCTGGTGGCTGGTGCCGCAGACGATTTGGGGCCTGAGCGGCTGGCGCTACGTGGTGATCGCCGGCGCGCTGGCCTCACTGGTGATCTGGCTGGTGCGCAAGGGGCTGCCGGAGTCGCCGCGCTGGCTGGTGCAGCAGCGGCGCTATGCTCAGGCCCGGCAGGTGATGCGGGACATGGAACGGCGCTGCGGCGTGGCGGTCACGGATTTTCCGTCGCGCCCGGTGGACGATGCCGAGGGGGCGCCGCTGCGCGGCCGCTTTCGCGACATCTGGGCGCCGCAGTATCGCGATCGCACGCTGATGCTGGTGGTGATGAACTTCTTTCAGGCCATCGGCTTCTTCGGCTTCGGCAACTGGCTACCGGCGCTGCTGTCGGGCAAGGGCGCTTCGGTCACCCACAGCCTGCTGTACGCTTTCTTCATCACGCTGGCTTACCCGCTGGGCTCGCTGCTGTGCAGCTTCTACGCCGACAAGATGGAGAACAAGTGGCAGATCGTGTTGTCCTGCCTGGTGACGGTGATCTTCGGCTCGCTGTTCGCACTGCAGAGCAACCCGCTGTGGCTGATCCTGTGCGGTTTCTTCATCACCTGGTCCAACGCCTGGCTGACCTACAGCTACCACTCTTACCAGTCCGAGATTTTCCCGACCCATATCCGCGCCCGCGCCGTCGGCTTCTGCTACTCCTTCAGCCGGCTGTCGACGGTGTTCAGCAGCATCATCATCGGCATTATCTTGCAGTACGGCGGTTCGTTGGGGGTGATCGCGTTTATCGTCGCCAGCATGCTGATCGTGATGCTGGTGATCGGGCTGTTCGGCCCGAAAACGCGCGGCATCGATCTGGAAAACATCTGACGTTTTGCGCCGGCGGTGACGCCGGCTTCTTCAGCAAAAAAATTCGCGATCATGCGAAAATTATTCCGTTATCACTGCCTTTGCGCCTGCCGTACTGTTAACCCGTACAAAATCCAATTCGATACCGAGCGGGGAACACGTCATGAGCACCCTTACCGCGCCCGATGGCGCACGCATTTTCTATAAGGATTGGGGCCGCGGCCAGCCGATCTTGTTTTCTCACGGTTGGCCGCTGTCCGCTGACGCCTGGGACAACCAGCTGCTGTTTTTCGGCCAGAGCGGATTCCGCGTGATCGCCCACGATCGCCGCGGCCACGGCCGTTCCGATCAAACCTGGCACGGCAACGACATCAACCAATACGCCGACGATCTGGCTCTGCTGATCGAAACGCTGGATCTGCGCGATCTGATCCTGGTCGGCCATTCCACCGGCGGCGGCGAAGTGGCGCGCTACATCGGCCGTCACGGCAGCGATCGGGTGGCGAAGGTGGTGCTGGTCGGCGCCGTGCCGCCGCTGATGCTGCAAACGCCGGTCAACCCTGAGGGCACGCCGATGGCGGCCTTCGACGGCATTCGCAGCGGCGTGGCGGGCAACCGCTCGCAGTTCTTCAAAGATTTGGCGGTGCCGTTCTATGGCCTCCACTGCGACGAGGTGGAGAGCAATGCGGGGCTGATCGACCACTTCTGGCTGATGAGCATGCAGGGCGGCGTGAAAGGGCAGTACGAGTGTGTGCGCGCGTTCTCCGAAGTGGATTATACCGCCGATCTGCTGGCGATCGACAAGCCGACGCTGCTGGTGCACGGCGATGCCGATCAGATCGTGCCGATCGGTGCCTCGGCGCTGAAAGCCGCTAAGCTTATGCAACAGGCGGAGCTGAATGTTTACGCCGGCGGTTCTCACGGTTTGGCGCAGGTCGATCCCGATCGCTTCAACGCCGATCTGCTGGCCTTCATCCAGAATTCGCCGTTTTAAGGGGGCGCGATGAACCTGACTGCTATCGCCGCCCGCTGCGTACAGCGGCTGCATGCGCCCGCGGTGCGCTGGCTGCTGCTGCTCGCGATTTGTACCGCCTATATTCAGGGCGGATTGGTCAAGGCGTTGAACGTTGAGGGCGCCATCGCCGAAATGACCCACTTCGGCCTGCAGCCGGCGGCGCTGTTCGCCGTGCTGGTGACGCTGCTGGAACTGGCGGCGTCGGCGCTGATCCTGAGCGGCTTTTATCGCTGGCTCGGCGCGTTGGCGCTGGCCGGTTTTACCCTGATGGCGACGCTGATGGCCAATCCGTTCTGGCAGTTCGACGGGGCGGAGCGCGGCCAGATGATGAACGGATTTTTTGAACACCTCGGGCTGGCCGGCGCGCTGTTGCTGGTGGCATTTAACGATTTGAAGGAGCGAACGGATGGCTGAACAGACGGAAAACAAGGCGGCGGCGGGCGGCTTCGCGCCGCTGAAAATCCCATTATTTGCGGTGCTGTGGGGTGCCACGGTGCTCGGCAACGTCGGCAGCTTTATGCGTGACGTCGCCAGCTCGTGGCTGATCACCGACCTGTCGAGCAACCCTTCGGCGGTGGCGCTGATGCAGACCGCCGCCACGCTGCCGGTGTTCCTGCTGGCGATCCCGGCCGGGGTATTGTCGGACATCCTCGATCGGCGACGCTTTCTGATCTTCGTGCAAATTCTGCTGGCCTGCGTCAGCGGCAGCCTGTTGCTGCTGTCGCAGACCGGTGCGCTGACGGTGGAATACCTGCTGGCGCTGACCTTCGTCGGCGGCATCGGCGCGGCGCTGATGGGGCCGACCTGGCAGGCGATCGTGCCGGAGCTGGTACCGCGCACCGAGCTGAAAAACGCCGTGGCGCTGAACTCGCTGGGCATCAACATCGCCCGTTCCATCGGCCCGGCGGCCGGCGGTCTGCTGTTGGCCAGCTTCGGTGCCGGCGCGGCCTACGGCGCGGACGTGATGAGCTATGTGCTGGTGATCGCGGCGCTGCTGTGGTGGAAGCGGCCGAAGGCCGAGGACAGCGGGCTGTCGGAGCATTTCTTCGGTGCCTTCCGCGCCGGCCTGCGTTATGCCCGCTCCAGCCGCGAGCTGCACGTGGTGCTGCTGCGGGCGGCGGTGTTCTTCGCCTTCTCCAGCTCGGTTTGGGCGCTGTTGCCGCTGGTGGCGCGCCGCATGCTGGGCGGCAGCGCCGGTTTCTACGGCGTTCTGCTGGGGGCGGTAGGCGCCGGGGCGATCCTTGGGGCTATTGTGCTGCCGCGTCTGCGCCAGCGGCTGAATGCCGACGGGCTGGTGTTGCTGGCGGCGGTGCTCACCGCCGTGGTGATGGCGGCCCTGTCGCTGGCGCCGCCGCAGTGGCTGGCGGTGGTGCTGCTGCTGGTGCTGGGCGCCGGCTGGATTATCGCGCTGACCACGCTTAACGGCGCGGCGCAGGGCGTGCTGCCCAACTGGGTGCGTGGCCGTGGTCTGGCCATTTACCTGATGGTGTTCAACGGCGCGATGGCGGCGGGCAGCCTGCTGTGGGGACTGGTGGCGCAGGAGCTGGGCGTGGCCGCCACGCTGCTGGTCGGCGGCGTCGGCCTGTTGGCGGCGGGGCTGCTGTTCCACCGCCTGCGTCTGCCGACCGGTGAGGCCGATCTGCAGCCGTCGAACCATTGGCCGGAGCCGTTGGTTAACACGCCGGTTGAAAACGATCGCGGCCCGGTCATGATCCAGGTGGAGTACCGCATCCGCGAACAGGACCGGCCGCAGTTCTTGCGCACGCTGCTGATGCTGGAACGGGCGCGCCGCCGCGATGGCGCTTACGCCTGGGGCATCACCGAGCATACCGGCGATCCGGAATGCATCATGGAGTGGTTCCTGGTGGAGTCCTGGGCGGAGCACCTGCGGCAGCACCAGCGGGTGTCGCACGCCGACGCCGACCTGCAGCAGGAGGCGCTGCGCTTCCACATTGGCCCTGAGAAACCGGTGGTGCATCACTTCCTGTCGCTCGACCGGCGTCAGGTGAAGCATTAACTGCACGGCCAGGCGGCGAGAAGGTGCTATGCTTTTGGTCGGTTCGGCGGCGCGGCCGCCGTAAGACGAATGTAGTCAGCACAGGGAGACACATTGATGACGGCACCTTCTGCTTTTGCCCGCGAGCTTGGGCTGCGCTATCCGATCGTTCAGGGGCCGATGAACGGCGCGTCGCCGCCGGCGTTGGCGGTGGCGGTGAGCAACGCCGGGGCGCTGGGATCGTGCGCGGCGGCGCTGTTTTCACCGGCGGTGATCCTCGAACGGGTGCAGCAGATCCGCGCGCAGACCGCCGCGCCGTTCAACATCAATCTGTTTCTGCTCGATGAGCAGCACCCGGATCTCGCCGAGCTCAAGCGCGCCCAGCACCTGCTGCGGCCGTTCCGCGAAGCGCTGGGGCTGAGTGAGCCGCCCATGCCGATCCAATTCGCCGAAAACAACCGCGACCAGATCGCGGCCCTGTTGGAGGCGGCGCCGCCGGTGGTCAGCTTCACCTTCGGCGTGCTGCCGCGCGCCACGGTCACGCAGTTCAAGAAGGCCGGCTCGCGGGTGATCGGCACCGCCACCACGGTGGCGGAAGCCCGCGCCTGGGAAGAGGCGGGCGCCGACTTCGTGTGCGTCTCGGGCGCGGAGGCGGGCGGCCACCGCCCGACCTTCCTCGGCGACATTGAGCAATCCTGCGTCGGCCTGATGGCCCTGCTGCCGCAGGTGGTGGCGGCGGTGAAGATCCCGGCGATCGCCGCAGGCGGCATCATGAACGGGCGCGGCATCGCAGCGGCGCAATTGCTGGGCGCGCAGGCGGCGCAGCTGGGCACCGCGTTCCTGTGCAGCCCGGAGTCGGGCATCGCCGAAGCCTGGCGGGCGGCGCTGCGCAACGCCGGCGATGACAGCACGCGCCTGACGCGCGCCTTCAGCGGCCGCCCGGCGCGCGGCATCGTCAATGATTTCATGCGGCAGATGCGCGCGGAAGAGGCGCAGATCCTGCCTTATCCGGTGCAGAACGCGCTCACCGGCGATATCCGCCAGGCGGCGGCCAAGGCCGGGCGCGGGGAGTTTATGTCGCTGTGGGCCGGGCAGGGCGTGGGCCTGGCGCGGCCGATGCCGGCGGCGGAGCTGGTCGCCACCCTGGCGGCGGAGCTGGAAGCGGTGTGAGCTCGTCTGCGCGATTTATTGCTGTGGCAATGTAAAAAGACGCCGGGGTGAGGCCTGAGAAGAGATGAACAGTCCGGCGTAAAGGCCGGACTGCGGGTTTGCCTTGGCTAGACGAGAATATCGGCGGAAGCGTCGACATGCCCAACGATTTTGACAAGGAAATCAGGTAATTGATTGCCGGAGAGATTGATGGCCAGATCGGTGACATTCTGCTGCGCGTCATAATTCAGCGCCGCTTCATACAACGAGCCGCTTAAACTATCCACGAAGTGCAGCTCGCTCCCGTCGGCCTTAGCCGTCTGGTTGAGCCACGACAGATCGATTTTATCCACCGCCGTCTGGAAATCGCGGATCCAATCCGGCGCGGCGGCTTGGCTGTCGCCGGCTTCGCGGAAGACGAAGGTGTCCGCGCCTGCATTGCCCCAGAGCTGATCGGCGCCGCCGGCACCGTAAATGATGTCGTTGCCTGCACCGCCTTTTAGCGTATTGTTCAGCGCGTTGCCCACTAAAATGTCTGCGCCGCTGCCGCCGATGATATTTTCAATCTGCGCGCCGTAGGCGATGGCGATATTTGCCTTCAAGCCGCCCACATCAGAGAATGCGCCTTCGTTAATGTTGATGCGCTGATCCTGGCTGTAGCCTGAAAAATCCAGCGTGTCATTGCCGCCGGCATCCCAGATAGCCGCCACGATTTTGTCCGTGGACGCCTTAACGCTCAGAAAGTCTCTGTCCGTATTCGAGTTGAAACCATAGGTGGTATCGCCGGTGCGCGTGGTGGTATTCGCGCCGTAAAGCTTCTGTATGGCGGTAATATCATCCAGCTGCGGCCCTGATGGCCAAACGCCTTTATAGTCAGCGCTGGTGTATTGTTCGTTAAAATAGCTCATCAAAGAATATTGATGGTCGTCTTCATAATACTTCGCCGAGTTGGCGTAGGTGGGGTAGGTGGCATTTGACGCATCATAATTGCCGGGATGAGAAAGCCCCAACGCATGCCCTATTTCATGAGTCAGCGTATCCCTGGCGTAGTTATTGGTTTGCGGATTGGAGGCGTCGTAGCCGTTATTGCCGCTGATCCAAATGGTGCTTTTGAGATTGCTCTGCGTACTTTCATACGAGGTGTAATTGCCCCCGCTGGCCGCCTTATAAAAACCAAACTTGATATCTGCATTTTTCGCGTCGTTGCCTTTAACCTCGGTGAACGTGATGTTGGCCACATCCGACCAGGATTGCAATGAAAGCTTGGTTTGGGCTTGCTGGGCGGCGGTAAGCTGCGCGGCGCCCGTCTTGTCGCTGTCGGTATAGACGGGGAAAGAGTAGGTCAAGGTAGCCGCATGGTCGGTCACGCCTTTGCCATTGGCGGAATAATGGCTCCTCAGCAGCAGATCTGAAACCTCTTGCGTGGTATATGACGGTTTACTGCTCCCCGCGTGATCGCCTCTTTCATAACGGGTTAAATAATCGGAAATCTTATCGGTCGCTAATGACATATCAAACTCCTTTGGACGTTGACAATATTGCACCTAACGCTCTATATGCTCGTACACAGGTTTGAAAATCAGGGGTAATTAATGTGATATCATTGGTTTGCCTCCTTGGTCTGGCTTGAATATTGCGTTCAAGCGGAATATATCCTTATCATTAATCACGGTGAGGAATTAATTGTGCACTGTGATTGAGTTAAAGCAGTATAAACACAATTATTTCATTAATGAGTTATTCTTATATGAATCTTTTACATAAGATATGCGTAAAAGGCGTGCTTAAATAACCAGGTGGAATTAAATTTTTATTTAATATTACACTGTAATTGGCTAGCGGAGTTTACGTGATTGATTTATCTTTTTGCTTTTATTTAGCTTTTATCTGTGAATGGCGGCGAGTACCCGCCATTGCCGCAATGCATATGGGCGGCTACTCGCCGGCGCTCGTCATTAATTGAGTACGGGATTATTAAGGGCGTCCGCGTACACCGATTAACTTACCTGATACTTAAAAACTGTAGGTGCCCTGCGCCAGCACGAAGTTCATGTTTTTCAGCCCGGCATGTTGCTGCAGGCTGTTGCTGACGTCGAAGTAGACATAGGCCACCTTGAACTGAAGATCGCTGCGCGGTGTCCAGGTCGTTTCAACCTGATACTGGTTGCCGATAAAGCGCGAGCCCTGCGCGCTGCCCTTCACCGGGCGCATTGGCCCGAGGTAGAAGGCATCCTCGCGGCGTTGCCGCCACAACGCGTCCCAGCTGAAGTCGATGGCCAGGGTTTGCCACGGCATAATCGTGACCGAAGGATGGATGGCGATCAGGTTAGCCGGCGCCACCAGCCCGTTCTCGGTCAGGTAGGGCAGCTTGGGGTACATGGCGTTAAAGGTGTTGAGCTGCCCATCGTGACCGTTTTTATCGCCGCTGGCGATGCCAATCTTGCCGCCGAAGCGCGGTTGCCAGCGCCAGTCGTTGACCGTATAGCCGGCGTGCGCCGACGCCGACCAGGCGCGGATGTCACGCTGTTCTGCGCTGCCGAACTGCCAGGCGGCTTCATTATCCCAGTCGAACCCCTGTGCCGCGCCGAAAATGCGCGCGCCGACGGTATAGCGCCGCTCTTGCCCGCTGAGCTGCGCGTAGTGGACGTCGTTATCCTCAAAGCCGAAGGTGTAGAGATCGAGCGAGGAGGCCAGCGCTGCCAGCGGCGTGGTGCCGTACAGCCCCCAGACCTTTTGGCTGTTGTCAGTATCGTCGTCGAAACTGCCGGTTTTGAGGGTGACGGGATGGCCGATAAAGGCGTCGAGGCGGTTTTTATCCTTGGCCCAACTGGCGCGGATAGCATCGAAGGAACGGCGCACGTTGGGGCCGTCGCGGGTGCCCAGCAGGTGCAGCGAGCCCAGCGCAATCTCCTGGCGGCCGATCCGCAGGGTGCCGAGGCCGTAGGCGGTGGGCAGTTTTAAGTCCACATAGCCCTGGCCGAGGTAGGCATGATCTTCGTCAGTCGGCTTGCGCCCGCGGTCGCGCGGGGTGGCCAGCGACGATCCCACCTGCACATAGGCGCCGAAATAGTCGCCGTAGTCGAGGCGCGCGCCAACCAGCAAGCGCTGCATGAAAGTGTCGTCGCGTCCGCCGTTCAGATCCCGCTGATCCGTCCATTCATAGCGCTCGCGCAGTGAACCGTCGAAAGACAACGTGGCCGCATCGCCCAACGGGATGTTTTTCCAGGGGGAAGCGGCGGGCTCCGCCGCCAGCGCGGGTAGCGTGGAGAACAGCAACAGTGCGGGTAGCGTGCGTTTCATCATGGATATCCGAAGAAAAGAGCGCGCCGCAGCGCGCCTTGGGTTTATTTAGCCGTCTGGTGAATTTCGGCGATGTAGCCGCCGGGGAAACTCACCAGCGCCGAGGCGCGGCGTTCCGCCGCCGTCGAATGCCACAGCACCTGCGCGCCGCTGGCCGTCGCTTTGGCCAGCGTGGCCGACAGATCGTCGACGCCATAGCCGGTGCGCTCATGGCCGAACGGATAAGGCAGATGCCCGTCGGTGACGAAAATGCGCGTTTTGCCGAAGTGGGAGTCCAGCTCGATCTGGCGGACCTTGCCGTTGTCGCTGCGGCCGATCGCCGTATCGCTGACCTGTTCGTCGCTCACGACCTTGCCGTGTGAGAACGCCTGGTAGCTTTTCAGGAAATCGTCGACGCGGTAGGCGGAGAGATACAGGCGGTTTTCCGGCACGCTCAGCAGCGGCTTGTAGTCAGGCGTCTTGGTGTGCCAATAGAGCTGCATGTTGACGCCGCCGGGCCATTGGATCACCGCGTCGCGGCCGATCGGATCGTTGAAAGGCGCAACCTGCACATCGGCGCCGGCGGCCCTGGCCTGCCGGATGGCGGCGTCCATATCCCTGACCAGAAAACCGTTGCGCTCGGCGCCGAACGGGTACGGGATCGGCGTTTTGAAATCGAACACCGAGAAGCTGCCGGCCGGCGTCAGTATCAGCTGGGAGTAAGTTTCGCTGGGGGTGGGCGTGACGTTGACCAGCACGCGTTCGGTACTGGTGCCGCCGAAGGTTTTCAGGATGCTGTCGACAAAGGCGTCCATCTTGCCGCGTTCGACGTAGACATGGGTGGTGTCATATTGCGGCCCCATGGCAAGAGGCGCCGTATCGGCCGCCCATGATACGGCAGGGAGCAGTAGCGCAAGGGCCGATATCCTCAGCCGACGAGAAGAAATGCCGATAATATGTTGCATGATGACCTCCAGGTAGCGGTTATTTTCCTGAGTGAAGCGTAATTCCCTATGAGCTTTCCCGTCGGCTGAAAAATAAAAACGAAAAACGCAATGTGCGTCGTGAAACATTAAATAAGGGCGATGTTCTGGCGCCTAAGCGAATATCGCGCAGGTGCAAAATATCTCTTTTTATGGGCGTGGAACGGTGGGGCGCCTTTGCCGGCTCAGCCCGCTATCGCTAAGGAATGGCGGTGGTCATGAGGCCCGCTTCGCCGCGTGTTGAGGTGAATCGAAGATAATCCATAATGGTGTTCTCCTAGATGGGATATATCGCATGAGCCAGCTGAGTTTACGGTCTTCATTGCCGTCTAAATATAAATACAGCATTAAAAGAATTGCCGCCCATCAAATTTTTATATGACTTGTTGAGTAAATACGAATAAGCGGGGAAAGAGAATATCGCGGCGCCTGACAGGGCTGACGTGGAGCGGAGGTGGTGCTGATCTCAGGGGAAAAAACGGCCTGCCAAAGCAGGCCGTTGGGGGGACGTTACGCCAGATCGAAACGATCGAGGTTCATCACTTTGTTCCAGGCGGCGACGAAGTCGTGGGCGAACTTCTCCTGCGCGTCGGCGCTGCCGTAGACTTCGGCCAGCGCGCGCAGCTGCGCGTGCGAACCGAACACCAGATCGACGCGAGTGCCGGTCCACTTGACCGCGCCGCTGCGGCGATCGCGGCCTTCGAACAGGCCGTCTTCACCGATCGGGTGCCAGGTGGTGCCCATGTCGAGCAGGTTGACGAAGAAGTCGTTGGTCAGCGCCTGCGGCCGCTGGGTGAACACGCCGTGCTGCGTGCCGCCAACGTTGGCGCCGAGCACGCGCAGCCCGCCGACCAGCACCGTCATTTCCGGCGCGGTCAGGGTCAGCAGCTGCGCCTTGTCGACCAGCAGCGTTTCGGCCGGCACGCGGTATTTGCCCTTCAGGAAGTTGCGGAATCCGTCGGCGAGCGGCTCCATCGCCTCGAAGGAGTCCACGTCGGTCTGTTCCTGCGAGGCGTCCATGCGGCCCGGGGCGAACGGCACCGTCAGGGCGAAACCGGCGTTCTTCGCCGCCTGTTCCACGCCCGCCGCGCCGGCCAGCACGATCAGATCCGCCAGCGAGACGCGCTTGCCGCCGGTCTGGGCATCGTTGAAGGCGCGTTGGATGCTCTCCAGCTTGGCCAGCGTCGCGGCGAGCTGCGCAGGTTGGTTGACCGCCCAGTCCTTTTGCGGCGCCAGGCGAATGCGCGCGCCGTTGGCGCCGCCGCGTTTGTCGGAACCGCGGAAGCTGGAAGCCGAAGCCCAGGCGGTGGAGACCAGTGCGGACACCGGCAGGCCGGAAGCCAGCACGGCGTTTTTCAGCGCGGCGATGTCCTGCTCGTCGATCAGCGGATGATCGACCGCTGGGATCGGATCCTGCCAAATCAGCTCTTCCTGCGGCACTTCCGGGCCGAGGTAGCGCGCGCGCGGCCCCATATCGCGGTGGGTCAGCTTGAACCAGGCGCGGGCGAAGGCGTCGGCCAACTCTTCCGGATGCTCATAGAAACGGCGCGAAATCTTCTCGTAGGCCGGATCGAAGCGCAGCGACAGGTCGGTGGTCAGCATGGTCGGGCGGTGTTTCTTGTTGGGATCGAAGGCGTCGGGAATGGTTTCACCGATGTCTTTCGCTACCCACTGATGCGCCCCGGCCGGGCTTTGGCTCAGCTCCCATTCGTATTCGAACAGGTGGCGGAAGAAGTCGTGGTTCCACTGGGTCGGGGTGGTGGTCCAGGTGACTTCCAGGCCGCTGGTGATGGCGTCTTTGCCAACGCCGGTGCCGAAGGTGCTGTGCCAGCCGAGGCCCTGCGACTCCAGCCCGGCGGCCTCCGGATCGGCGCCGACGTTAGACGCCGGGCCGGCGCCGTGGGTCTTGCCGAAGGTGTGGCCGCCGGCGATCAGCGCCACGGTTTCTTCGTCGTTCATCGCCATGCGGGCGAAGGTTTCACGGATGTCGCGTGCGGCGGCCACCGGATCGGGATTGCCGTCCGGGCCTTCCGGGTTGACGTAGATCAGGCCCATCTGCACTGCCGCCAGCGGGTCCTCCAGATCGCGGTCGCCCGAGTAACGGCTGTTTGGCCCGCCGCTCAGCTCCAGCCAGATCTTCTCAGAACCCCAGTAGACGTCGTCCGGCTCCCAGGTGTCGGCGCGGCCGCCGGCATAGCCGAAGGTTTTGAAGCCCATCGATTCCAGCGCCACGTTGCCGGTCAAGATAATCAGGTCGGCCCAGGAGAGGTTGCGGCCGTATTTCTGTTTGATTGGCCACAGCAGGCGACGCGCCTTGTCGAGGCTGACGTTGTCCGGCCAGCTGTTGAGCGGGGCGAAGCGCTGCTGGCCTTCGCCCGCGCCGCCGCGGCCGTCGCCGATGCGGTAGGTGCCGGCGCTGTGCCAGGCCATGCGGATGAACAGGCCGCCGTAGTGGCCGAAGTCTGCCGGCCACCATTCCTGCGAGTCGGTCATCAGGGCGTGCAGATCCTGTTTGACCGCCGCCAGATCGAGACTGTTGAAGGCATCGGCGTAGTTGAAGTCTTTATCCATCGGATCGGACAGGGGGGAATGTTGGTGCAGCGGTTTCAGGCTGAGCTGATTAGGCCACCAATCCTGATTGGTGGGGCCGTTCTGCGGTGCGGGCTGCTTGCCGCCCGAAAACGGGCATTTGCTTTCAGTTGTCATAATGCGCTCTCTGCTTCCATAAAGGTGCTCCAGCCGCCGGGCGTGGAGCGGTTAACAAGGCATGCGGGTAAGGCTTGCGTCGGGTGTTGCGCTAAATAACTGAACTCAATGGATTCGCATCGCCCCGGCCGCTAACGGGCAAAAGGCGACTCATGGCTAAGCTTAGTCAGCGGTGGCGGAGAGATAAAATAGGAATGAGTGAATATTGTGATAGCTTGCGGCGATTTATGGGTGTGCTATTGATAGTCAACACGCCGTGTTATCGGCGCCGCAGCATAACCTTGAGCACCGCGTCCGCCAGCTTGCCGAACGGCGCGCGCAGGAGGTCGGTAAAACGCCAGCGGCTCTGGATAAAGACGCCTTTGGCGTGGCTCAGCGCCCGAAATCCTTCGATGCCGTGACAGGCCCCCATGCCGCTGGGGCCGATGCCGCCGAACGGCAGATCGTCCTGGGCGAAATGCAGCAGGGTGGCGTTAACGCTGACGTTGCCGGAGGTGGTGCGCGCCAGCAGCCGGTCCCGATCCTCGCCCGGCGGACCGAAGTAGTAGAGCGCAAGCGGGCGTGGCCCGGCGTTGATAACGTCGATCGTTTCATCAAGGGCGGCGTAGGTGCGCACCGGCAGCAGCGGCCCGAAGATCTCCTCTTGCATGATCCGGCTGTCGTCGGGGGCGCCGACGATAAGCGTAGGGGCCAGCGTGTTCGGCCGTTCAGACGCCGAGTCCGGGCGGTGGCCGACCGGATGGATTTGCGCGCCGCGCGCCTGTGCGTCGGCAAGCAGCGCTTGCAAGCGGTGGTAGTGCCTGTCGTTGATGATGGCGCCGTAGTCGTCGCCGGTTGGCCCGTCGGGATAAAAGCTTTTAACCGCCGCGTCATAGAGCGCCATGAAGCTTGCCAGATCGTCCTGATGGATCAACAGGTAATCGGGCGCGATGCAGGTTTGGCCCGCGTTCGACAGCTTGCCGAACGCCAGGCTGTTAACGGTTCTGGCGGTGAGCGCGCCGGGCGCCACGACGGCGGGGCTTTTGCCGCCCAGCTCGAGCGTCAAGGGCACCAGATTTTTACCGGCCGCCTGCATGACCTGACGGCCGATCGCCGTGCTGCCGGTGAATACCAGGTGATCGAACGCCAGTGCGCTAAACCCGGCCCCGACGTCCGGCCCGCCGGTCACCACCGCGACCTCATCGGCGGGAAACAGCGCCGCCAGCATCGTTTCGATGAGGCGGCTGGTATGCGGCGTGAGCTCCGAAGGTTTCAGCATCACGCGGTTGCCGGCGGCCAGGGCGGTGGCCAGCGGGATGAAGGTCAACGAAAACGGGTAGTTCCACGGCGCCATGACGCCAATCACACCCTTAGGTTGGTATTGCACGTAGGCGCGCCCGGCCTGGTACGGCAGGGCGACGTGGCGGCGTTCCGGCTGCATGAAGCGTTTCAGATTGCGCAGCAGGTAATCGATCGCCTGAACGGTGACCAGAATCTCCAGAATGTCGGTTTCGTAAGGCGAGCGGTGGCCGAAGTCCGCGCTGACGGCCGCCGCCAGCGCGCCGCGCTGGGCCAGAATGGCGCTCCGCAGGCGGCGCAGGGCGGTTTTGCGCTGAGCGATCGTCGGCGCGCCGTCGCGCAGGAAGGCATGGCGCTGGGCGGCAAGCCGTTGCTCCATCGTCATGAGGATGTCATCTCCCTGCACTTGAATTCTCCTGATGCCGATTGCGTTACTGAGGGAAATACCGCTTGCCGGGCCGCCATTGACCTTAAAGTGAACTTTAAACCTATACTCGTTAAACGATCAACGCAAGATCGTCGGCCAACCGGGATGAGGGAGCCAGAGATCCCGGCGCCGCGCGCAGTATAAACCTTCTTTTTTAACCATAGTGTAAACGGGAGAAACGACATGGGTTATGTAACGACCAGCGATGGCGTCGAGATTTTCTACAAGGATTGGGGCCCCAAAAACGGCAAGGTTATCTATTTCCACCACGGCTGGCCGCTGTCCAGCGACGACTGGGATGCCCAGATGCTGTTCTTCGTGAACCAAGGGTTCCGCGTGGTGGCGCACGATCGCCGCGGCCACGGCCGCTCCAGCCAGGTGTGGGAAGGGCACGACATGGATCATTACGCCGATGACGTCGCCGCGGTGGTAAAACACCTGGGCGTGCAGGGCGCCATGCACGTAGGCCACTCGACCGGCGGTGGCGAGGTGGTGCGCTATATCGTGCGCCACGGCGAGGACAAGGTGTCCAAAGCGGTGCTGATCAGCGCGGTGCCGCCGCTGATGGTGAAAACCGACGCCAATCCGCAGGGCACCCCAAAATCGGTATTCGATGATTTCCAGGCGCAGCTGACCGCCAACCGGGCGCAGTTCTATTACGACGTGCCCGCAGGCCCGTTCTATGGCTATAACCGCCCGGGTGCCAAACCGTCGGAGGCGATTATCTGGAACTGGTGGCGGCAGGGCATGATGGGGGGCGCCAAGGCGCACTATGACGGCATTGTCGCCTTCTCGCAGACCGATTTCACCGAAGATCTCAAGAAGATTGCCATTCCGGTGCTGGTGATCCACGGCGATGACGACCAGGTGGTGCCTTATCAGGATTCCGGCGTGCTCTCGGCCAAGCTGGTGCAAAACGGCACGCTCCATACCTATAAGGGCGCGCCGCACGGCATCCCGACCACCCATGCCGATCAGGTCAACGCCGATCTGCTGGCGTTCGTGAACAGTTAAGCGCGAACAAGCACTTTTGCTCCGCCCTGAGTGGGCGGAGCTTTTTTCATTACGATGAGGAACGGAAATGCAAACGATCCTGGGCGCCAGTGGCCAGATCGCCCAAGAGCTGGCGCGTGAACTGAAGCGCGCGTACACCGATGATTTAAGATTGGTCAGCCGCAACCCGAAGAAGGTCAACGACAGCGATACGCTGGTCGCGGCCGACCTGCTCGATGCACAGCAGACCCTGGCGGCGGTGAAGGGCAGCGACGTGGTGTATTTCGCCGCCGGCCTGCCGCCGGATTCGGCGCTGTGGGAGCGGCAATTTCCGACCATGCTGCAGAATGCGTTGGACGCCAGCCGTACCGCGGGCGTGCCCTTTGTTTATTTCGACAATACCTATATGTATCCGCAGAACGGCGAACTGCAGACGGAATCGACGCCGTTCGCGCCTCGGGGGCGCAAGGGACGGGTGCGCGCTCTGATGACCGAGAAGGTGCTCGACGAGATGGAGCGCAAGCAGATCCCCGTGCTGATCGGCCGTGCTCCTGAGTTTTATGGGCCGGGAAAAACGCAGAGCTTCACCAATGCGTTGATCGTCGACAGGCTGAAAGCGGGGGAAAAACCGCGCGTGCCGGTTCGCGACGACAGGCTGCGCACGCTGATCTGGACGCCCGACGCCAGCCGTGGGTTAGCCCGGCTCGGCAATACGCCCGACGCGTTCGGCCAGACGTGGCATCTCCCGTGCTGCGACGAACGGCTCACCTATGCGCAGTTCGCCGCCTTGGCCTGCGAGGTGTTTGGGAAGGACATTTCATATTCCGTCATCGGCAAATGGGCGTTGATCGCCGCAGGGCTGGTTTCGTCCGGGGCGCGTGAGATGCGCGAGCTGCTGCCGCGCTACGAGTACGACAACCTGTTCGACTCGACCAAGTTCAAGCAGCGCTTTCCCGACTTCGCCGTCACGACGTATCGCGCCGGGCTGGAAACGATTTGGCGGGAGTGGAAGAACGTGCAAGCGCCGCGTTAAGATGCCCGCCGCGCCAGGGCTAGCCATAGCGCGCTACGCTGGGCTGCCGGCCCACTCGAGCCATTAAGCGAGCCTCGCCCCTCACCGGGCGGGGCTTTTTATTGGCTGCGCGAAAGCGGATCACCAGTGATAGCTGATGCCCATATCGAGCTTGTCCGACGCATCGACGCCGGCCGCGTGCTGCGAAAGGTTATTGAATTCATAGTTAATAAACACCTGCATGTTGCTGTTGAGCAACCAGGTCACCCCCAGCTCCTCGTAGTTCAATAAGTCGGTGTTGCGGCCTGCCCGGGCCTGTATTAAACGGGTATAGCCGATGTTGGGCTGAATATGGTCCGTCAGCCGGTATTTGACGAGCGCTTCATAACTTGACGCCGAGCCGCGGTTAGCGGTTTGTTGTGGGCTGATGGCGTTGTCGCTTTGGGTGAACACGGCCGCAAGATAGATTTTTTTCGACGCATAGAGAACCCCTTCGGCCAGCGTATCGATGCGTCGGCGATAGCCGGCGGCGTGTTGCTGCCGCTGCGTGGTTTGAGACGCCGAGGCGGCGGCGATGAGGCTGAGCGTCGGCGTCAGCGCATAACGGAACGAAGCGCCGAAGCCGTTGCCGTTTTGTTTGCCCGGCGCTTGCCGATCGTCGCCGTCTTTGAACTGATATTGCAACGCGAGGGCGGCGCGCCGCTGAAACAGGCTGAAAGTTTGGCGGTAGGTGAGCAGGTTATGCGCCCGGCCGCGCATAAAGTTATCGATGTAGTTGTACGCCATTTCCCTAAACAGCGGGGAGCGATCGGTCAGGGCGGTCACATCATAAAGCACGCCCCAGTTGCGGCCGATATCGAGGCTGCCCAGGGTGGCGTTTTGCACGCCGATATAGGCGAGCCGGGTGCTGTTGCGAGTCGCGTCGGCGAAGCTGACGGTATATTCCCAGTGGGCGTAGGCCTGCCAGCGCGGCGCGATCTTTTTTTTGCCTATCAGGCCGAAATAGAGGTAGCTGCGGTCGCCGTCGTCGCGTTCGTTTTGGCCGCTGTAGCGTCTGGCGATAATCGTGCCGTAGAAATTCAGGCTGTTTTGCTGCGATCCCGTCAACGACACGGCGAAGGCGCCGCGCGGCAACAGGGCCAGCAGGGGGAACAGCATGCCCGCCGAAAAATAACGAGGATTGCGTTTTATCATGATGGCACCGTCCCTGTGCGCGGCAAGCCCGTGTGCTTGCCGCCCCGGCGAAGCTTAAGCGTGCGTTTCGCGTTTAAAGTAACTGACGATCCCCTGAGCGATCGCCGTGGCAATTTTATTTCGGAAGGCGGGGGTGCCGAGCAGCCTTTCTTCCTCAGGGTTGGTGATGAAAGAGGTTTCCACCAAGACGGAAGGAATATACGGGGACTTTAAGACCACGAAGGCCGCCTGTTCGGTATTTTTGGCATGCAAGTGATGGATGGGCGCAATATGCTGAATCAGGTGCGAGCCCAGCGCCAGGCTCTCTTTGATCGTTTCCGTCTGCTCCAAATCAAACAGTATCTTCTGCAAATAGCGGTCTTTCTTGATGACGTTGGGGCCGGCGAGATCGTCCGCCGCGTTTTCACTGTTCGATAAGTATTTCGCCATCGCGCTGCTGGCGCCTTTATTGGAAAGCGCAAAAACCGACGCGCCGCAGGCACTGGGGCAGGTAAAGCCGTCGGCGTGGATGGACATGAAAAGATCGGCGCCATGCCGGTGCGCGATCTCCACCCGATCGTACAGCGGAATAAAAACGTCGCTGTCGCGCGTCAGGCGGGCATCGATGCCGTGTCGATCAAGCTGTGCACGCACATTTCTGGCGATCTCCAGAACGACATGTTTTTCCAGCGAACCGGTGTGGCCAATGGCGCCGGAGTCGATGCCGCCATGACCGGGATCCAACATGACCAGGAATCTTTTTCGCGCCCCCTGAGGGCCGTTCTGCTTTTTGGGACGTGGCAGGCCGTGGGCGTGAGCCAGCGGGGAAACGGCGCCGTTCAGCGCCAGGGCCGCCAACCCTGCCAACATCATTCTGCGGCGAGATAACCGGGTGTTCAAAAGGTCCGTCTTAGCCATAAGGTTAACCAGCATAAAAGGAAAGGGTGTTTTTGTTATAACATAACAATTTCACGCGCCGGCGGGGTTGTCTGTTAGCGGCTGTTACTTTTAATGTCATTCCTTAAATTCACTGGTTTTTTATACTGCATTTATTTTGTTTATTGAATGTTTGTATTGATATTAATTTGTTTTGCATTTGTTAATTCTTATTTTGACACACTATTTAATCTAATATTTCAAATGAGATTTATTCTCCTCTTTAATTGATATGTTATAACGTAAATATTAAAACGGATAAAAAGCGGGGTCTTTGCCGCCGGCATGAAGCTACTCACGTTTTTGGAGCGTTAACATGACTTTTAAACACCAGGAAAAAGAGACACTAAATATATTCGCCGTTCTCGCGGTCTCGTTAAGCACGGTCATCGCCATGCTCGACAGTACCATCGCCAACGTGGCATTGCCGGTGATCGCCAAAGATTTCGGCGTTTCCGAATCGGCCTCCATCATGATTATTAATGCCTACCAGTTTGCCGTTGTCGCCTCTTTGATGCCCTTCGCGGCGCTGGGCCGCGCGGTGGGCAATAAAAAGATCTTTATAGCCGGGGTGGTGCTGTTCGCTTTTTCATCCTTGGGCTGCGCGCTGTCCACGACGCTGTCGATGCTGACGGCATTCAGGGTGATACAGGGCTTCGGTGCGGCGGCGGTGCTCAGCGTCAATGCGGCGCTGATCAAGGAGATATACCCGGAAAGGCTGCTGGGGCGCGGCCTGGGGATCAATGTGATGGTGGTGTCGGTTTCCGCCGCCGCCGGGCCGTCCATCGCCTCGGCGATACTTTCTCAGACGAGCTGGAACTGGCTGTTTACCATCAATGTTCCCATCGCCTGCCTGTCGCTGCTGCTGAGCCTGATCTTCCTGGCCCCCCGCGAGCGGCGCAGCGTTGGATTCGACAGCGGGGGGGCTCTGTTGGTGTTTGTGCTGTTTATCGCTTTCTCGCTCAGCACGATGAGCATGACCACCCACCATCTGCCGGCGGCGGCGCTCAGCTTTGCGGTATTCGCCGGGCTGGCCGGGTGGCTGTATATCAATCAGAAAAGAAAGGCCAACGCCGCGCTGATCCCGATCGCGATGCTGCATAACCCGACGCTGTCATTGTCTTTGCTGATGTCGATGCTGTCTTACAGCACCCAGCTTTTGGCTTTTGTATCGCTGCCTTTCTATTTCCACAATGTCCTGCAAAGAAACGTGGTGGACATCGGTCTGCTGCTGACCGCCTGGCCGCTGGCCACCATGGCGTCTTCGCTAATTTCCGGCGATTTGGCCAAGAAATACGATCCCAATCTTGTTGCCCTCTCGGGCCTCGCCTGTCTGCTGGCAGGCATGCTGCTGATGGCCAATTTGCCGAGCGATCCGTCGAATGGGGCGATCGTATGGCGTGTGGCGCTGTGCGGCATCGGTTTCGGCCTGTTTCAATCACCGAACAACCTGCTGATCATGACCTCGGTCTCGCACGAAAACAGCAGCATCGCCAGCGGCCTGTTGGGCAGCTCCCGGTTGATCGGGCAAATCGTCGGTTCGGCGTTAGTGGCGATTTTCTTCAATATGCGCGGCGCGCAAGCGACGAATATCAGTTTAATGGCGGGGGCGGCATTCTCGTTCCTTTCTCTGGCCGTGAGCTATATGCGCTTCAAGTCCGCCGTTACGTTAAAAACCAGCAAATAGAAGCACGAGGTTTCCCATGCGATTTATCCCATTAGTGCCGTTGGTTATCGGGATGGCGGCGTTTTCCCTTGCCGGTTGCACGACCTACCACGACGTGGCGTTGCAACAAAAAGAGGCGGGGCTCAATAGCCCGTATTACCTGCTGCAGCCGCCGGTCTATGTCGGCGACCAGTTGAAATATGGCCTGAAGGACGGCAGCGGCGGCGAGCTGAAGGTGGCGAAGGTGGAACCTAAAGACATCGTCGCCGACAGCGGAAAAATCATTCCCCTGGCAGAGCTTTCTTTCCTGCAACGAAAAGACCTTTCCACGGGAAAAACCGCCGCGTTGGTTGGCGGCGGCGCGGTAGCCACCACGGCAATCGTCTTTGTGGCCGGGATAACCATTATGGCAGCAGGCATCGCCGCGTCGGCCTAATACAGCCCATCGACGCGCGCCGCCGAGCGTGCGCGCAGGAGGCACCATGTGCGTAACAGTGAAATTTATCGCCACCGCGCTGCTGGCCCTATTTGCCTTGCCGACGGTGCCTTGCGCCGGCGCCAGCCTGCCGGCGGCGGCCGAGCCGTTGCAAAGCGCGGCGACGCAAACGCTGCCCGGCAGCTACCCGCGGATCGTCATCACCGGCAACTGCCCCTTCGGCGTGATCCTGGCGAACGAGGCGGCCTATCGGCATGTCGTCGGCGTGGGGCCCTGGGCGTTCATGCATGCCGATAGGCATGTGTTGAAGGACATGAAGCCGGATATCGGCAGGATCACGTCCGATTTCATCAATAAAGACTATCGGGTCAACATGGAGTCGTTAATGAATCTGCGGCCCGACATCATTTATTACTACGGCAAAAGCCAGGACGATCGGCTGGAAAGGGCGGGCGTGATGACGGTCGATCTGGACGCCGGCGGGAAGACCAAATACCAGCCGATGGTCACCCAGGTGTATTGGGAAAATACCTTCGCCGACACCCTCGGCCTGCCGCGTACGCATAAATTCAAAGACGCCTGGGAAAAGACCCTGAAGCAGATCCGCCCCTATGCCGCCGCCATCCGCGCGCAGCACGTCAGGGCGTTATATCTGGAAGAAAGCGACGGCAGGCAGCTGAAGGTGAGCGGCCCGCACACCTACGGCGACACCTATCTGAAAATGGCCGGCATGGACAACGTCGCCGGGGATTTGCCGGTGAAGGGGGATGCCGGCAGGTACATCAACGTTTCGATGGAGCAAATCATGGCCTGGGACCCGGATGTGATTTTCGTGGTGTTCGGCAGCGCCAAAGCGCTGCTGCACGGGGGGATCCCCGGCCAGGCGTGGGAGACGCTCAGGGCGGTGAAAAACGGCAAGGTTTTCTCGACGCCGGTGGGCATTCACAACTGGGGGGGCCTGTCGGCGGAAACGTCACTGCTGCCGCTGTTTATGATCAACCGGTATGCCCCTGAAGACATTAGCGACAAAACGCTGCGGGAGGAGACGCGTCGCTATTATCAGACGATGTTCTCTTATGCGATCCCGGACCGGTTGCTGGATGAGGTGCTGGCGCAACGCTAGTGCCACGGTTGAATAGCGTGAGTTCGTTGGAGGAGTTTGGGGATGCCGGGCAGAGGAAAATATGTGGCGATCATGGCGGGATTGTTTATTTCGCTCTGTGTGGTCGCCTTCGCATCGCTGTTTGCCGGCCGCTACGCCTTGTCGGCCCATGACGTGGTGCAGATTTTATGGCAGGGGAACATGCCGGGGGAAAACCAGGCCCGCTATTCGGTGATTTTTAACCTGCGCGCGCCGCGGGTGGTGGCGGTGATGCTGGTGGGCGGCGGGTTGGCGGTTGCCGGCGCGACCTTTCAGGCGGTGCTGAAAAACGCGCTGGCCAGCCCGGACGTGCTGGGCACCTCTTCCGCCTCCGCCTTTGGCGCTGCGCTGGGCATTTTGTTGAGTTTGCCTTTTGCCCTGAGTTCCCTGCTGTCGTTTCTTTTCGGCGTGGTGAGCTTGCTGCTGGTGCTGGGCATCTGCCGCCTCAAACGCCGGCAGGATGCACTCACCACGATTTTGTCCGGCATGATTATCGCGTCGCTGTTTATCGCGTTTGTCTCGGTCATAAAATATGTCGCCGATCCGCAGGATACCTTGCCGGCGATCGTCTTCTGGCTGATGGGCAGTTTCGCTTCGGTAGCGAAAGCGCAGGTTTATTGGCTGATCCCGCTGTTTGCGGCGTGTTACCTGACTATCTACCGGCTCAGGTGGAACATGAACATTCTCTCTCTTGGGGACGACGAGGCGCGCATCGCCGGCCTGAATCCGCCTCGGCTGAAGATCCTGTTGCTGATCGCCGCCTCTCTGCTGGTTTCCGCCTCGGTGAGCTTGGCCGGCGTGGTGGGGTGGGTCGGCTTGGTGATCCCGCATTTGGTGAGAAGCGTGTTGGGGTATAACCACGGCCGCCTGATCCCCGCTTCGGCGCTGAGCGGGGCGCTGTTTTTGCTGGTGATCGACAATATCGCCAGAGGGGCCACCTATGCTGAAATCCCGATCGGCATCCTGACCGCGCTGATCGGCGCGCCGCTTTTCGCTCTCCTTTTTATTACGAGCAGCAAACATGATCACAGTTAACCAGCTGACCCTGGGTTTCAAGGGGCGAGAACCCCTTCTCGACAACGTCAGTTTTCATCTGGCGCGGGGCGAGATCCTCAGCGTGCTCGGGCCGAACGGCGCCGGTAAAACCACGTTGCTGAGACACATCGCGGGCCTGTGCCGGCCCCTGTCTGGCGGGTGCAAGATCGGCCTGGTCGACAATCGGCCCGCCCGGTTGGCCTATGTGCCGCAGGCGAAAACGCCGCATTTCGCTTATGGGGTACTCGATTTTGTCACTTTCGGCTGTGCCCGCCAGGCGGGGTGGTTCGCCAGGCCGCGGCGGCAAGATGTCGCCAAGGCGCAGGCGGTGTTGCATGCGCTGGAGATCGCGCCGCTGGCGCAGAAAAATATCAACCAGATCAGCGGCGGGGAACTGCAGATGTGTTATTTCGCCAAGGCGCTGGCGGCGGACCCCGACGTCATGATCCTCGACGAACCGGAGTCGAACCTGGATTTTTACAATCAGGCTAAAATGATCGAGATGCTCTGGCGCCTCGCCAAAGAGCGGCAGATGACGATCGTGCTGAATACGCATTTTCTGCATTATGCCGACCGCATCTCCGACAAGTGCCTGCTGATGAACCAGCGACAGTGCATGTTTGGCGATAAAAACGCCTTGCTGCAAGAGGATATCCTGGAGCGTTACTTCCAGGTACCGGTGAGAAAGTGCCGGTACGAATATGCCGGCGTCAGCGAAGAAACGTTCATTGTCGCGCTACCGCACTCCGCTTGAGCGCCGCCAGCGCGAGGGTGATTGAGGGATATCCCTCATTGCGGCCCCGCCGGCGGTTATTTAAGCTGAAAGAGAAATGCAACGGTGAATATGGAGATAATCATGACTGATTCAGTATCCAACGATCGTAATCCCACCCCGGATGTGGCGGAAGACAACGCATTCTTCCCATCCCCTTACTCCCTCAGCCAGTACACCTCGTCCAAAACCGACTTCACGGGCGCCAGCTACCCGAACGCCTATCGCGGCGGCAAGTGGAAGGTGCTGATGATCGCCTCGCAGGAGCGCTACCTGCTGATGCAAAACGGCAAGTTCTTTTCTACCGGCAACCACCCGGTCGAGATGCTGTTGCCGATGTATCACCTGGATCTCGCCGGTTTCGAGATCGACATCGCCACGCCGTCCGGCGATCCGGTGAAGCTGGAGATGTGGGCGTTCCCGCATGAAGATGAAGCGGTCAAGGCCACCTACGAGAAGTACCGCAGCCAACTCAAGCAGCCGAAAAAGTTGACGGAAGTGGTGAAGGATCTGGATGGCGGCAACTACCTCGGCGTTTTCATTCCCGGCGGCCACGGCGTGCTCAATGATATCCCGTTCAGCGAAGAGGTGAAAAAGACCCTGCACTGGGCGCATGACAACGATCGCTACGTGATTTCGCTGTGCCACGGGCCGGCCGGTTTGCTGGCGGCGGGCATCGGCGAGAACAAAGAGGATTTCCTCTATCGTGGCTATGAGATGTGCGTGTTCCCGGACTCGCTCGATACCGGCGCCAACATCGACATCGGCTATATTCCCGGTCCGATGCCCTGGCTGGTGGGCGAACGCCTGCGCGAGCGGGGCGTTAAGATCGTCAACGCCGACATCACCGGCAAGGTGCATAAAGATCGGCGCCTGCTGACCGGCGACAGCCCGCTGGCTTCCAACAACCTCGGCAAACTGGCGGCAGAGACGCTGCTGGCCGACGTCGCCACGCGATGAGCGACGAGATCGCGCAGCGCGCTTTCCAGACGGCGCTGGCGATGGACCACGAGCGAACCCTGTCCGCCATTCAGGGGCGGGTTCGCGCCTTCGCCGCGCCGTTCGGCTTCGATCGCTTTGTGCTGTTTTCCGCTTCCGCCACGGCGGAGGCGGGGATCGAGCATATCTACTGGGTCGAGGGCGACTGGTTCGGCGACGGCGAGGCCGTCGATGCGTTGACCTACGTGCGGCACTGCCCGGTGACCCGGCACATGCTGCGGGCCAGCGAGCCGTTCTTCTGGACTAAAACCCGGGCGCAGCAGGGCGAGCGCTATCGGATTGTGCGCACGCCGCGCGGCGCCGGCCTGCACGGCGTGCAGATCCCGGTGTTTGGCCCGGCCGGTTTGGAGGGGGCCGTCAGCCTGGGGGGCGAGCGCATCGATGCCTCGCCGCCGGTGCGGCTGGCGCTGTCGCTGGTGGGTACGGCGGCCTTTCAGGCGGCACGGCGGCTGTTCGCACCGGCGGCCGGCGAGGGAGAGGGCCGACTGTCGGCGCGTGAGCGCGAAGTGCTGAGCTGGACCGCCATCGGCCGGCGGCAGGCGGATATCGCTGCGATGCTCGGCCTGTCTGAACGCACGGTGGAAAACCACCTGCGGCGTATTCGCCAACGCCTCGGCGCCGCCACCACCGCGCAGGCGATCGGCGTGGCGATCCGCCTGGGGGAGATCGCCCCCGAGCGCCGTTAGCCCGTCGCCATTTGCCGCAGCAACCATTCGCGCAGCGCAATGATATCGGGGCGCTGCGCAGTTTCTTCGGTGGCCACCAGATAGTAGTTGGCGCCGGGTAACGACATCTCGAACGGCGCGGCCAGCACGCCGCGCTGCAACAAATCGCGCGCCAGCAGCCGGCTGGCGATCACCACCCCCTGGCCGGCCACCGCCGCCTGCAGCGCATGGGTTTCGTCGCTGAAGGTCAGCCCGGCTTCCACGTTCAACCCTTCCGGCCCGTAGCGCCGTCGCCAGTTTTCCCAGGTCGGCGCGTCGGCGGGCACCTGCCGATGTTCCACGTGAAACAGCGTCACCCGCTGCAAATCTTCGATGCGCTCCAGCGCCAGCGCCGGGCTGGCCACCACGATAAAACGATCCTCATGCAGCAAGGTGCAGTGCAGATCGCTTTCCGGTGTTTCGCGGTAGCGGATGGCGACGTCCACGGTGCGCTGGCTGAGATCGACCCGCTCGACGCTGGTGTGCAGGCGCAGATCGATGGCGGGAAACTCCGCCTTGAAATCGGCCAGGCGCGGCACCAGCCAGTGGGTGAGAAAATTGGAGGTGGTGGTGACGGTCAGCGCCGGCGGCTGCTGGGCGCGGGTGATTTGGGCGACGGACTGCTCCAGTGCGGCGAAGGCGCGCTGGGTGCCGGCATACAGGATCTCGCCGGTCTCGGTCAGGCTGACGCCCTGTGCGCTGCGCTCGCACACCCGGCATTCCAGCACCGACTCCAGCAGCTTGATCTGGTGGCTGACTGCCGTCGCGCTGACGCCCAGCGCCTCGGCGGCCAGCTTGAAGCTGCGGCAGCCGGCCACGGCGTGGAAGGCGCGCAGCGCGCCCAGCGGCGGCAAACGGGTTTTTCTCATGGCTGAATTATTCTCATCCAAGGCTGAAAACTATGAGTTTGTCTGAGCGATTATACAAGAGATAGGCTACTGACATGTGAACAGGGAAATGAATTTATTTCATCATTTCCATCATGTCGAGAGTGAACGATGAGCCTTTATATCAACAACGGTGCCCTGGGCGCCATGGCACACACGGGAGCGGCGGCGAGCGCCCTGGCGCTCAGCGTGCCGGCCGCGGCAGGCGCCTTGCTGCTGAAGACCGAAAATCTGCTGGGCATCGGCGCGACCCTGATGCTGCTAACGGCATTGGCGCTGGCGTTTCTCGGCGGCGCCGCACTGGCCCGTCTACGGCCGCTGCGGAACCGGCCTGCGCTGGCGATTCTTCGCTACGGCTTTTTACTGGCAGCGGTGGGGTGGCTATTGACGCTGCTGATGCTGTTCGGCGGCCATGATTGGCCGGCCCTGCTGCTGGGCATCGCCCTCGGCGGCCTGGGGCAGGGCGTCGCCTACCGCACGGCAGTGGGGGAGAAAGCGGCGTTCGCCGTGGCGTGCAGGCTGACGACGGTGGTGACTATCGTGGCCGTAGTGATTGCCGCTTCGCTGGTGCAAACCTATGCCGCACCGGGGATAAAGGGAGCCTGTTTCGCGCTGGCGTTGCTGGTCGACCTGGCGTTGCTGGGGGCATTGATGGCGCGGGTTGCGGAGCGGGATTCGGGGGATTATTGAGAGTAGACAGCCCGTCAGGAGAACCTGGCGGGCGTTTCTTGGCGTTTACTCGAGGTTCGCGTGTCTCTTAAACATTGTGTCGCTGGTTTCGCTGAGTTGAGCCATCAGTTCAAGCACGATAGCGTCATAAGTAATCAGGCACAGCTGTTCAAAAGCTGATCCCATAGGTTGGGAAAAAGCCTCTGCCTCTCGCGCATTATCTTCTTTCACAGTACCAGGCAGCACAAGGATACTTTTGGCCAGTTTGCCGATTGTAGACTCGGCTTTCATCGTGACAAGCGCCACGTCGACCCCGCAGGCGATGGCCTTTTGCGCCAGGCTTACCAGGCTACCGGTTTCACCGCTGCCGGAACCAATAATGACAAGATCGCCGGGCTGCGTATGAGGCGATGAAATTTCACCCACGATACTCACCGAAAATCCAAGATGCAGCAGACGATTGGCAAAAGCGCGGATTGCGATGCCACTTCTCCCCGCGCCCTGCAGGAAGATGTGATTGGCTCTCTTTATCTGATTAACAAACTGTTCTGCCTGCGCATCGTCGATGTTGCGGGCGTTTCTTTGCAGCTCACTCAAAATATCGTATGTGTTTTTTTGAACGCTCATATCATGCTCTCCCGCTTAAGCGATAGTACGCCCGCCATCCATCAGAATGGTTTGTCCCTGAATGTAGGAGTTCTCCTTGTCAGCCAAAAAGATGGCCAGGTTTGCCACGTCGTCGATCGTACCGAGGCGACGCACTGGAATCTTCTCCAGAACGGCATCAAGATCCGCCTGTGTGGGGTAATTGACACGCATCATTTCTCCGGTATCAATCAGGCGCGGAGCAATAGCATTAACGTTGACGCCTTTTGGACCCAGTTCTTTAGCCAGGCCGCGAATCAGGCCTTCACCGCCAGCTTTACTGGCCGGATAGCTCACACCGCCCCCCGTGCCGGAAAGGGCAGATCCGGAAGAGATATACACGATGGAACCATGGTTCTTGGTGAAATCGGCATAGAACGCCTTAACGGTGTTGAATAAACCGGTAAGGTTAATGGCAATGGTTTTATTCCACTCTTCAAAAGTGATGTCGTTGACTTTATTAGCAAATGCCACACCGGCATTTAAGACCAAAATATCGATGCGGCCAAAGGCCTCAAATACTTTGTCACGAACGTTTTCCAGCGCCTTGGGGTCGGATACATCAGTCTTGACAAATAAAGACGTCACTCCATCAAAGGTCAGTTCCTTTGCCGTTTTTTTGCCATTCTCTTCGTTATAGTCAACGATAACCGTGTGTGCTCCGCGCTCAGCGAATTGTTTTGCAATGCCTTTACCAATCCCGTGAGCCCCACCTGTGACTAACGCGACCTTTCCTTCAAAATTACTCATTTCAGTTTACTCCTTAAGTCTCATGACAAAGGGGGGGAGCCCCCTTTCTGGTAACGGGTGGTTTAATTGATGGAGATAATAATCTGTGGCTTCTTTGGGGCATTTTTTAGCTATTACTGGATCGCCATTCTTAGTGCCTGATAATTTTCTTGCGGGGAACCATTAAACAGAGCGCCACCGACAACAATTAAATCAGCACCAACTTCCTTTACCTTTCTGGCAACTTCAGCATTAACGCCGCCATCGACTTCAATTTGAATGGCACGGCCTGCAATCATTTTTTTAGTGTTTTTTATTTTCTCCAGGCTCTTTTCAATAAACTTCTGGCCTGGTTGGCCGGGATTAATAGTCATGATTAAAATATAATCAATGTCATCCAGCAGATATTCAATCATGACTTCCGGTGTCCCCGGGTTGAGTACCACACCGGCCTTGCGTCCAGCCTGTTTTATTTTTTGAATAATATAGTGCACATGAGGCGTTGATTCATAATGAACCGAAATCATTTCTGCGCCAGTTTTGATTACCTCATCAATATGTCTTTCCGGATTTGCCAGCATCATATGGACATCAAAGATCATTGAACTGGCTTTTTTCATTGCTGCGATTTGGTTGGGCCCGAATGCAATATTACTGACATAGGTACCATCCATCAAATCCACATGCAAAATTGCCGTGTTCTCTGCTTCCAGGAATTTAATCTCCTCCTGCAAGCGGAGTATGTCTGCGCCAAAAATAGAAGGTAGAATCGTTGCCATTTTAATTAGCCTCCTGCTCTGCTAATTAGTGAGTTACTGTACTCAGCCAGTAAGTGAATATTTCCCATGGACCCGTTAAAACAAAATCTGTTCCTTGTCCCTGCAGGCCAACCCCCGCACCATTCAGGAATTGCGTTGCGCCTGGCGCCACATAGCCCCCCAAATACATGACCACCACACAGAACAGTAGGGTAGAGATAATTGAGCGAATAACGTTGCCGTTGCTGACCATAACCGTCATGGTCGTCATATAGATGATTGACATCAGCACGCCGATTGGGAATATCTGGATGCCCGGTAAAACCAGCGCGCAAAGCATGGTCAGAGGGATGGTAATGACGGTAACGGTTACCGTTGCCGGATCGCCGAGAGCCAGGGCGCAGTCCATCCCAATATTCAGTTCCGCATCCTTACCCATCTGTTTCTGCATGATTTCTTTGGCACTTTTACCAATCGGGTTTAGCCCTTCCATCAGAACGCCAACGACTTTCGGCAGCAGTACCATGACGCCGGCAACGCCCATTGCCATCGGTACAATGGTCGTGATCGGTTGCTTGGTTAAAAGACCCAAGAGGGCACCGACAATGACGCCAATGATTGCCGGTTCGCCAAAAACACCCAGCCGTTTCTGAACGCTCTCTAAATCCACATCAAGTTTGTTCAGACCTGGAATGAAATCGATAATTTTGTTTACAAGCCAGGCGAATGGTAATGTCCAGCCGATATGAATCATCGTGGTACAGGTTGTTCCTTCGAGGCCATAGTATTTTTGCCATCTTGGCGCAATCAGGTCGCCAATAAACAACGCAACTACGCTGAGCGCAACAGCCACACCCAGTCCCAGGAAGAAACTGTCAAAAACAAAGTATGCCAGGGCACCGGGTACCAGGAAGTGCATATAGTTCCAGATATCGACGTTCAAGGTTTTGGTCAGCTTTAGGCGTACCAGGATCAGATTCAGGACAATACCAATCGGAATGACCATCGCCGCAAACGGGGCTACCCATGCCGCAGCGCCTACTGCAGGCCATCCAATATCAGCAACAGTGAAACCGCTGCCGATTTTGGAATAATACTCAATTGCCGGGTGAAGGGCGGTATTCAGTAGGCCGACAACCAGGCCGAGACCGATAAAACCAATACCGACGGTGATGCCCGATTTAATGGCTGCACCGATTTTCATACGGAAAACCAAACCTAAAAGGAAAATAACCAGCGGTAATATTGCCGTAGCGCCCATGCTTGTGATTGTAAACATGATGCTTTTTAATGTTTCCATTTTACCATCCCCCGGTTTACGCGGATTTATTTTTTGGCTGTCTCGATTAATAATTCGCCTAATTTTCTTCGAAGGGCCGCTTCATTGATACCAGTGATAAAACCGGAAACGCTCATATGAGGCTTCCCAATATCACCTTTATAGTTATTGGTGGTTAAAACGATATCAGCACTTTGCATCTCAGAAGCTAATTCTGACATGCTGCATTTGTTGATTTTAACGTTAGCAATATTGTATTCCGCACAAACTGATTTAACTTCATCAGCTGCTAACGTAGAGGTTGCTACGCCGCTTCCGCAGGCTACGAGGATAGTAATCATAATAATTCTCCTGGTGTTTGTTATTTAATTATTGTATTGAGGAACATTGCTTTTGCTTCCGCAGCAGGAAGCCCAAGCAGTTGCTGGTAAAAATCAGTCATCTGAAGATGGTTAAATAATGCTTTTAGCAACTGCAACTGATCGGCCGGGTCAGTCACAACTAAATTAATCACCAAGTTGACCCATAACTTCCCATCACCATCAGCTGCATTAACCTCAATAGCTTCCGCGAGACGGAGAATATAAATAGCCGGCTTAATTGCGTGCTGGCTGTCACAATGTGGGATGGCTACAGAATATCCATCCAACTGGATACCGGTAGGGTAATCCGCTTCTCGCTCACGAAGGGCACTGAGATAAGTATCTTTAACAATGCCCGCAGCTGTCTGTGTTGCATGGATATGCTGCAGCACCTCATCGTAATTCTTGAATGCAGCGGCATCCGCAACATTGACGGTAATCGCACTCACTTTATCCTCCCCTCACGAGACATGAAATGCTCATATGAGTTGTTTGTTTATCATATGAGCATTTATAGCACATCGCTTTTGTAGGGATCTAAGGAGGTTTCAAAATTTATAAGTTGATCACAATAAATCACATTGGTGCGGTTTTATTTTTGCTCAAATGAGCGATTTGGCAAGGTGTGAATATGCAGGGTTTGATGCAATTAATTGAATTTTATAGATATTAATCAATTCTTCGCTTTTGCGGGGCGAATTCACTGAATAACACCATATAGCTCTTATGAGCACTTTCCAGGCGTGTACAAAGGCCGGACGGCGTAGAACCACACCTACACCGTCGGTGATAAGCGATTCAACACGTGATGACAGTCGTGAACCTTGATACTTCCGCGATGCTTTCTTTATCTGCAACCTCATTGGTTATGAGGGCGGTAATTTCTGACCAATCGCAAATTTTGAACAGGCTGCTTCGCTGAAACTTTGTGTAGTCACCCAAGATGTATTTTTTCTCAGATCGGGCGATGATGGTTCTGTCTAAAAAGGCATCAGAGGATGACGGTGTCGAAGGTCCCCCCATCTTGCTGAAACCATCCGTACCGATAAAACACAGGTCAACGTTGATATCGTTGATCATCGAGACCGCCCAGCCGCCGAACACGGATGAACTTTTTTTCCTTAGTTCTCCACCGAAAAGAAAGACCTGATTATCCGATTCGATGAGAACACTTGCCACGGGGAGAGAGTCCGTAAAGATTTTGAAGCCGGATTTCAGACACAACAGATTGGCCAGTTCAAAGTTGGAACTGCCGGTACCGATTATCATGGAACTGTTTGGTGGGATGAATTCCAGAGCTTTTCTGGCAATGGCTTGCTTGAAGGAACTGTTCTCTTTTTCCCTAACCTGGAAGGGATGTTCGATGGCGCCTTGTTTTAGGGTTGCGCCGCCATGACTTTTAACCAACAGCCCCTTTTGTTCAAGGTAAGTCAGATCTTTTCGTATCGTCTCATAAGTCACCTCATACTTTTTCGCAAGGTCACTGACATACACGGTACCTGCCGAAATAATCTCTTCGAGTATCAGTTTTCTCCTTTCATCAACCAGGTACATCTTTCCTCCTGAACGGTTTAGCGGCTGGTTTGGGTGACAGCATAGCACAAGTGATACAAACAAAAGCAAACCCCAAGCGAATGCGAGGTCGTGCATTTTCAATGAAATATCTACATTGGCCTTCAACTTAAATTTATTTAATATATTGATATAAATGATATTTTTAATGATGACCTTAAAAGCTAACTTGCCACGATGGTAACGTCAAGTTTTGTTTAAAATTTGCTCAATATTGTTATTTGTTAGCTTTTATTTGTATTTGTTGGTTTTTAAATCTTTGTATATCAATTGGTTGTTGATTTTGTGATTTTGATCTCAGTTGACAACCAATATTTACCAACTCTATGCTTGGCTTAAGTTGCTAATGAGGTGGGTTGAGATGAAAACTAAAATTGCAATCGCAAGCGATGATGTAGGGTTCGAACGTAAGGAGGAGATCAAAAAATACCTTGTAGAAGAGAAAGGTGCGGAGATTGTGTACGATCCCGTCAAACGCAAGGAGGACGGCGTGAATAATTTTGCCCGTCTGGCAGACGAAATGGCGGGGGTGATCCAGCGTGACGAATGCCGCATAGGTATTTATATCTGCGGGACCGGCATCGGGTTTACGTGCCAGGTGAATAAGCACTGGGGTATTCGTGCGGTTGCCGTAACGAATCCTTATTCTGCGAAACGCGCGCGGCTGAGCAACAATGCGCAGGTGATTGGACTCGGCTGCCGGGTTAATGATCTCGAATACACCAAAATGATCGTGGACGCGTGGTATGACAATCCGTTTGACTTCGCCACAGCAAGAGAAAACTCCAAAAAGAACCTGCTGGAAGCTGAACGCAGCGATAACTCGTTGCTGATAAAGCCGGGTGATGTTCGCTGGAATATGGGGTTCAGACCCGATGATGAGATTTCCGAGGGCTAAAAAATGGAACTGATCACACAGTTTATCAATGATCTGGGTAACTTTATTTTCATACCCGTCATCTTCCTTATCCTGATGAAGCTGCTGGGCCGTCCGCTGTCCGAATGCATTTCATCCGCGATCAAAGTCGGTATCGGTTTCATCGCATTAACCATGACCATCATGTTAATGCTGGAAAAAATGCAGCCAGCGGTCACTGGGCTCGCAGAAGCCACAGGATCGTCACTCAGCGCCATTGACGTGGGAGGGGCGGCAACAGCCGTCATGGGTTTCGGCTCAAGTATGGGGGCGATTATCATCCCGCTGTGCGTGGCCGTGAACATTGCCATGCTGGTCGCTCGCCTGACTGACTGCGTGAACGTCGATGTGTTTAACCTGCATCAGAATGCCTCCATGGGGGCAATCGTGGGGGCTTACTCTGGCAGCTTCCTGTACGGTGTTCTTACTGCCGCGCTGTTCCATGTCTGGGCACTGATTGCGGCGGATCTGGGCGCGAAAAAGAACGAACAGTTCTTCAATCTGCCGAAAGGTGTCGCTATCTCACATCCGGTTGCGAATACCTACCTGTTGTTTGCCTACCCATTTAACTGGATTTACGATCGCATCCCGGGTTTCCGTAATCTGAACGTGACCGCAGAAAGTATCCAGAAACGTTTTGGCATTCTCGGCGATCCGACCATGGTTGGTTTCATCATCGGCATCCTGCTGGGCTTCTGTGGTTATGGCTGGGAGTCTCCGTATCATACGGTCATAGCGAGCCTTCAGCTGGGGATGTACCTCGCGGCCGTCATGCTTCTTCTCCCGCGTATGACCTCCATTATGATGGAAGGACTGGTACCGCTGTCCAACGTGGCGCGTAAGAAACTGGTCAAACGTTTCCCCGATCGCGAGATTACCGTCGGTATGGATACAGCGCTGATTGTTGGACACCCGTCGGTTATCGCCCCCGCACTGCTGTTGATCCCGGTGATTGTAATCCTTGCCGTGATCCTGCCTGGCAACCGCGTGATGCCGCTGGGTGACCTGTCGCAGTTCGTGTTCTTTATTGCATGCATGGTGCCTGTTTTCAACGGCAATATTATTCGCACTTGGGTGACCTCCATCATCCTGTTTGGTGGTGGCCTGTACATTGCTTCCTGGATGGCGCCAGCCACTAACGAAGTGTTTCAGCAGTTCGGCACCAATCCGGATGCGAGCGTGATGTATTCATCTCTGAACCCGTCGGCCAACCCGTTCACCGGCCTTTTTGCCGCCCTCAGCCACGTGGGCATCGTTGGTTACGCGCTTGCTGCCGCTTTGCTGGTATCAGCGGGATACTTGCTTAAACAGAAATCACGCCGTCAGTTAAAAGCAGAAGCAGAAAAAACGATTTAACCATTTAAAAAGGTAATGAAAATGAAAAAGATCTTAGTCGTGTGCGGTAACGGTATTGCTTCTTCCTCCATCATGGTTTCTGTCCTGCAAGACTTTCTGAAAGAGCAGAAAATGGAAGCGCAGGTTGATAAGTCCTCTCTGATGGCGTGCACCACGGACACCTTCAACGGATATGACCTGATCGTCTCTTCCACCAAACTGGACAACCCGGGGATCACGACACGCGTTATTGTGGGCGCAGGCCTGTTAACCGGTTTGGGTGAAGACGAAATCTTCGATGCCGTTAAAGAAGAAATGCTGAAGTAGGTGAATGATGAAACTCGAAATTCTGGTAAACGACGTTGAGGAAACCATCGCTGACTGGCGCGCTGCTATTGAGTTTGCCGGCCAGAAGCTGCTGGAGAAAGACTACATCACACTGGAATATATCCAGGCCTGTCTGGTACGTGAAAAAACCTACCCGACGGGGTTGATGATGGCAAATGGGCAGGGGATTGCCATTCCCCATGCGGATTACACGCTGGTGAAGACCAACAGCATCAGTATCGTTCGTTTTGACAAGGGCGTGCTCTTCGGCCAGATGGAAGATGCGGATCTGACCGTTGAATGCGGCATCATGTTCAACCTTGCGTTCGCCACAAGCGATCAGCACATGGCGGTACTGCGTCGCCTTTTCACGCTTTTCCAGGATCTGTCGTTCATTGAGTCCTGCCGCAACCTGAAAACGCACGAAGTCGGAAAATACGTTGAAGAGATGCTTTCGGCATCTTGATAAACAAGAGGCAGATACGCAGGTATCTGCCTTTTTTACAGAAGAATTGCACGATGAAAAACTACTCTCTCGTTTTGAACGAACTAGCCTCGCTCGCTGGAAAAATCGATGAGCGAGAATTTAATGCCGTTATTGATTCCCTCGTCACCGCGAACCACATCTTCCTTGCCGGGGCTGGTCGTTCGGGGCAGATGATTAATGCATTGACGAACAGACTGATGCACCTGGGGATGTCAGTCAGCGTGGTGGGTGAAGTCAGTTCCCCTCATTCACATGAAGGCGATTTGTTGATTGTGGGATCCGGTTCTGGGGAGACTCAGCGCCTGATTAATCAAGTGAACATTGCGAGGAAAAACGGGGTGCAGATCGCCCTGATCACCGCGGCACCAGGCTCAACGCTGGCGGGGCTGGCTGATCATGTGCTGACCATTCCGGCCGGCGACAGTTTACAGCCAATGGGCTCGCTCTTTGAGCAGGCTTGCCTGCTGACGTACGACAGCATTGTGTTGGGGTTAATGGAAAAGCTTAATGAAACAAACCAGACGATGAAAGCGCGTCACGCCGACATTGAGTAATGCCGGCGCGGAGTTCGTTGTGCGGCCATCACTCCAGAAGTTTGATGGCCGTATCAAAGTCTGTGATTAACACTTTCAAAAGCCCGGATTTTAACGAGGCAACAATCCCTTCATACTTCTCTTCACCGCCCGCCACACCGATCAATTTCTTCGTGGTTCTCAGCTGTTCAGTTGTAATGCCAAAGCCCAGCCGGCTCATGGGACTGTCCAGGATCTCTCCCTCGCTGTTGACCAGTGTCACGCAGACATCGGCAGCGATATCTTGATCGAGCAGCGAATCACGCCAGGACTTTGGGAAAATATCGCACAGACTGGATGAACCCGTTTTCCAGGCACCAATGCCGGTGATCACCACGTCCATTTGCGGGTAAAACTTCTGGGCGTCCAGAACGGCCTGATCGCCTGCTAATTTTTCCGCCAGACTCTCGTCATCGACCCACATTGGAACGTACATCGGGTGGGCCTTCCCGTGCGAAATGGCCGCAATTTTATGAATGAGATCTACGGGGCCCTGACTGAACTCTATGCCTGGATGTACACCTGAGAGTTGGATAACATCCAGAGAGGGTAAAGAAACCAATTGACTGACGGTGCTGGACAAAACCCGTCCCCAAGCCATGCCAAATTTCATTCCCTCCTGGAGGGTTTCACTGAGATAATTCGCCGTGATCCCCCCGAGTTTGACGTTCAGCTGCTCTTGGGTGGACCAGGTTTCAGAAGCAGGAAGGACGACAGCTTCTTTAAGGCGGTATTTTTCGCAGAGGTTTCCGGCAATTTCTTCATCGAGCGCTTGCTGTTTGGGGAACACGAATTTGACGTACTCTTGCTCAATGGCTTCATCGATCAGACGGGCAACTTTAAAACGGGAAACGCCCAGCTCTTCAGCGATTTCAATCTTGGTTTTCATCTCCGCAAAGTAACGCCGGGCTACCAAGGAATAGAGATAGCGGGGATCGGAATGTTGCCAGCGAGAGGGGGCTTTGGTTCTGGGCATGTCATGTATCCTTTTGGGGCTGAAACGGCAGACCTTATCCGTTCAATTCTTCCAGCTAAAATCTACTCATAAGAGTATACATTTATATGCTCAAAAGGTTGCATCAAGTGAGAGAGGCGTTGCATATCTGTGATTGAGAACACTAAGTTGGCTTTTGGGAAATATGACGCAGCGCGTTCAGCAAGGATCAGAACCCTACCAACTTCTACCCCTCGCTCATCGCCGACAGAACCCATGCAAAATCCCAACAGCAAAAAGCCCGCTCAGGTTTCCCTGAGCGGGCTTCTCTAAATATGGCTCCTCTGACTGGACTCGAACCAGTGACATACGGATTAACAGTCCGCCGTTCTACCGACTGAACTACAGAGGAATCGTGTGAACGGGGCGAATAATAGCGAGGCGCCGTCGGCATGTCAAAGGCGGATTACACATTCTGTGACTGTTTGCTTACAGAATGCGCAACCCGTTGAGTTTTTTGGCAGATTTAGCCCTCGAGCGCCCGCTGCAGGCGCAGCTGATAGCGGTAAACGCCGGCGGTGAGCAGGTAATCCCGGTGCACGCTCGGGCTCCAGGAATCGTCGCCGCCCACCCCCATGTGGAAGCCGTCCAGGTGCAGCCAGGTGCCTGCTTCCGGCTGCAGCAGGTGCTGGTGGCTGCAGGTCATCAGCTGTTGCAGGCCGTAGCGGCTGAGCGAGAAGTGGAAGTGGCCGTCGATGCGCCAGCCGCCGTAGCGCAGGCTGCGGGTGTCGCAGCGTAGGCCGTTCTCGCCGGGGAAAATATACGGCGTGTGCAGATCCGCCAGCGGCAGGCGCCAGCGCCCGTGCTGCGCGGCCAGGCATCGATCCGGGTAGTTCTCGTGCGGGCCCAGGCCCAGCCATTCCGCCTGCGGCTGCACCGTTGCCAGTTGGCAGTGCAGGCCGATGCGCGCCGGCGGCGGCAGGGCGTCGGCCACCTCGACCTCCACGTTCACGCTCACCGCGCCCAACGCGTCGAACAGCCACTGTTTGCGGCTGATCAGCAAAATCTCCTCGTCCACGCCGAACTGGTGTTCGCTCACCACCTGCACGCCGTTTTGCAGCGCATCTGCCTGCAGCCGCGTGCAGCGCTCCTCCAGCCGGTACAGGCCCGCCAGCTTCCAGCGTTCGACCCAGGCGTTGGGATCGATATGGTCCGCTTCGCTGACGCCGATGTCGTTATCGATCGGCGCGCGCGCAAAGCCGTCGCGCAGCGGCGTCAGCAGCTGCGGCTGTTCATTCTGCCACCACTGCGTCAGGTGGCCGCTGCTGCGCTCGAAGCGCCAGCGCTGGTCGCCGTGGGTGAGCGTCAGCCCCTGCTCGTCTTCAGTCAGTGTGGGCGGCAGGCCCTGCGCCGGCGGCGGCGCGGGATGCAGCGCGCGCGGCACCCGCCACTGATCCCAGGCGCTGCGGTGATGCGCTTCGGACCAGTCGGTGGCCTGCGGCTGCACCACCTCCACGTTCAGCCACAGCTCGCCGGGCTGATGCAGCATCGGCAGGCGATCGAGCAGGGTGAAGCGAGTGCTGCCCTGCGGCGGCAGCGCCAGATCGAAGCTGCCGCTGGCGCGCTCCACGCCGTCCAGCTCCAGCCGCCAGTTGAGCTGCTCGTTGTCGGTGTGGCGGAACAGGTAATCGCTGGTGACGGTCAGCGTCAGCGAGGTGGCGTCGAAGGCGAAGCGGAACAGCTGCTGCGCCCGCTGCGCTTCGAACAGCGCTGGGTGCGGGGTGCGATCCGCGAACACCAGCCCGTTCAGGCAGAATTGGCGATCGTTGGGGGTGTCGCCGAAGTCGCCGCCGTAGGCCCAGAACTCTTCGCCGCGCTCGTCGCGTTTGATCAACGCCTGATCGACCCAGTCCCAGACAAAGCCGCCCTGCAGGCGCGGATAGTGGTGGAATGCGCGCCAGTAGCGCTCGAAACCGCCGAAACTGTTGCCCATCGCATGGGCGTATTCGCACAGGATCAGCGGGCGCTGTTCCTCCGGCAGGCCGATCCACTTGCCGAGCGCCCATTTGGGCACCGCCGGGAACGGCTGATCCTGATCCACTCGCGCATACATCGGGCAGATGATGTCGGTAGCGGCGGTGTCGGCGCCGCCGCCTTCATATTGCACCGGGCGGGTCGGATCCTGGCTTTTCACCCAGCGGTACAGCGCGTCGTGGTTTACGCCGTGGCCGGACTCGTTGCCCAGCGACCAGATAATGATGCAAGGGTGGTTGCGATCGCGTTGCACCATGCGGGTGACGCGCTCGCTCATCGCCGGCAGCCACAGCGGATCGTCAGCCAACCGGTTCATCGGCTGCATGCCGTGGGTCTCGATATTGGCTTCGTCCACCACGTACAGCCCGTAACGGTCGCACAGCCGGTACCACAGCGGGTGATTGGGGTAATGCGAGCAGCGCACCGCGTTGAAGTTGTGCTGCTTCATCAGCAGGATGTCGTGGCGCATCGTCGCCTCGTCCATCACCTGGCCGTGGCGCGGATGATGCTCGTGGCGGTTAACGCCGCGGATCAGCAGCGGCTGTCCGTTGAGCTTCAGCAACCCGCCGCTGATTTCTACCTGACGGAAGCCGACGTCATAGGCCTCCACCTCGATAATCTCCCCCTCGGGCGAGAGCAGGGCGACGGTGGCGCGATACAGCGCGGGCGTTTCGGCGCTCCACAGCGCCGGGCGTTCCACCGGCAGGCGCAGCGTGGCGCGATCGTCATAGGCGCCGCGCTCGTCCACGATCTCGCTGCCGAGCGGCTGGGTGCGTTCGGCCACCCGCGCGCCATCGCGCCACAGCTGAACCTGCACCTGCAGCGGGCCGGGCCGGTTGGCGCGCGCCGTCACCACCAGTTCGCCGCGGGTAAAGCTGTCATGCAGCGGCGTGGTGATGCGCACATCGCTCAGGTGCGCGGCGGGTTTGTGCAGCAGGCTGACGTCGCGGAAGATGCCGCTCATGCGCCACATGTCCTGATCTTCCAGATAGCTGCCGTCGCACCAGCGCAGCACCATCACCGCCAGCCGGTTTTCACCCGGCCGCAGCCACGGGCTGAGATCGAACTCCGCCGGCAGGCGGCTGTCCTGCGAATAGCCGACCCAGTGGCCGTTGCACCATAAATAGAACGCTGAGTTGACGCCGTCGAAGATAACGCGCGTCTGGCCGGCGGCCAGCCAGGCCGGATCGACGCTGAAGGTGCGCGAGTAGCAGCCGGTCGGGTTGTCTTCCGGCACGCGCGGCGGATCGACCGGGAACGGGTAGCGCACGTTGGTGTAGATCGGCGCATCGTAGCCGGCGAGCTGCCAGTTGCCTGGCACCGCCAGCGGGGCGGCGTCCGGCAAATCCTGCTGCAGCCAGCCTTCCGGTGCCGCCTCTGGGCGCGGGAAATAGCTGAAGCGCCACTCGCCGTTCAGCGACCGGCGGCTGGCGCTGGGGGCATCGTCGCGCGCGTCTTCCACCGTGCGCCAGCTGGCGAACGGCGGGTGAGCGTCCAGCCGGCGGTAGTGGGTGCAGGCCGGGTTTTGCCAGTCACGGCGGGCGAGGATCTCGGTCAGGGAAGCAAGGGGCGCAGCGGGCATCGGCGATCGTCCAGTCGGCTAGGTGATGCTCACCAAGATGCTGACAGGCGCATAAAAAGTAAAGCGGTTACACGCAACCTTGCAAGGGCGATCAAATAACCGTTAATGCGGTTCGCCGGCGCGGTAGATCCGCTGCGGGCGGCCGACCTTGCCGTAAATGATCTCGGCGCGCAGCTGCTGCGCGGCGGTGCAAAACTCCAGATAACGGCGCGCGGTGGTGCGGCTGAGCCCCATTTTTTGCGCAACGCTTTCAGCGGTGTGGCGCGCGGCGGGTTCGGCAAACAGCGCGCGGACCTTGCCCAGCGTCAGCTCGTCGATGCCGGCGGGCAGCGCCGCCTGCTGCTCGCCGCGGGCGTAGGTGTTGAACATCTCGTCGATGCGGCGCTGGTTGAGGCGCGCTTTGTCCTTCAGCGCTTCGCGGCGTTGGCTGAAGCGCTGCAGGGTCTGGCTCAACCGGTCATAGGCCAGCGGTTTGATCAGGTAGTCGAACACGCCGTAACGCAACGCCTCGGCCACGGTGGCCATGTCGCTGGCGGCGGTGATGAACACGATGCCGCCGCGATACCCGCTCAGCGTCAGTTCGCGCAGCAGGGTGATGCCCTGGCCGTCGGGCAGAAAGTTGTCCAGCAGAATCAGGTCCGGCTTGAAGCGCTCGGTCATGGCGCGTGCCTGTGCCAGGGTGCCGGCCAGCCAAATCTGGCGGCAGCCGCCGTTCTGGCGGATAAACTCCGCGTGCATTTCCGCCAGCGGCGTTTCGTCTTCAACGATCAGGATGTTCAGCCATTCCATAATGAAACCTACTATTGCAATCAAGATGCTAAATGAATGTAAGTAAATTGCGGCGCCAAATAAAGATTATCTCAATAATAAACACCATAAGATTAATTAAGCAAATAAAGAACATTAAATAACTTATTAACCGGGATCGGTTTGTGAAATAGGTCAATAATCGGCGTTTTTTTTCTGTTTACCATTGCTTTATCGAACGCGAGATGGTGTTTATCTCCATGGTTTTTAAGGTTTTAATTATTCTTGTTGATGTTAATTGAAATGCTTTTTTGTATTTAATTTGTTGTTTGTCAGTTAACCCAGAGAGCGTGTTATGTTAGGCGATGCCGTATTTAATCGGGTAAAGCGATCGGATCATAAAGCGATTTCGGAAATAAGCGCCTTCTTGCGCAGTAACGATCTGAATATCGACACCACGGTTGAAATATTTATTACCGTTACCCAGCACGAAAAATTGGTCGCCTGCGGCGGTATCGCCGACAATATTATCAAATGCGTCGCCATCAGTCCGCTGATGCGTGGCGAAGGGTTGGCGCTGGCGCTGGCGACCGAGCTGGTGAACCTGGCCTACGAGCGCCATCACACTCAGCTGTTTATCTACACCAAGGTGCAGAACGAGCCGCTGTTCCGCCAGTGCGGTTTCTACCCGATCGCCACCGTGCCGGGCATCGTGGTGCTGATGGAAAACAGCCCGTGTCGCCTGAAGCGCTACGCCGCCCAACTGGCGAGCCAGCGCCGGCCGGGCGACACCATCGGCAGCATCGTGATGAACGCCAACCCCTTCACCCGCGGGCATCAGTATCTGGTGCGTCAGGCGGCCAAACGCTGCGACTGGCTGCACCTGTTTCTGGTAAAGGAAAACACCTCGCGCTTCAGCTATGAAGACCGGCGCCGGCTGGTGCTGGCCGGCACCGCCGATATTCCCAACCTCACGGTACACGAAGGCTCGCAGTACGTGATCTCGCGCGCCACCTTCCCCTGTTACTTCATCAAGGATCAGGGCGTGGCCGACGACTGTTACACCGAAATCGATCTGAAGATCTTCCGCCAGTATCTGGCGCCCGCGCTGGGCATCACCCACCGCTTCGTCGGCAACGAGCCGTTCTGCGCGGTGACCGCGAAATACAACCGCGACATGCGTTACTGGCTGGAAACGCCGGCGCTGCCCAGCCCGCCGATCGCGCTGGTGGAAATCGAGCGTTTGCAATATCAGGGCACGGCGATCTCCGCCTCCTGGGTGCGCAAGCTGCTGGCGGCGGGGGACTTCCACGCCGCCGCGCCGCTGGTGCCGCCGGACACCCTGTACTACCTGCAGGATCTGCAAACGCAGCGCCGGGCCAAGGCGGCCCCGCATCCTTTTGAGTCCGCACAATCAGGTGAATGATGAAAATTATCCGAGAAGCAATGGCCGGCACGCTGGAATCCAGCGATGTCATGGTGCGCATCGCGCCCGCCGAGGGGCCGCAGCACGATCTGTTGATCGCCAGCAGCGTGGAAAAACAGTTCGGCACGGCGATCCGTCGCACCCTGCTGGAGGTGCTGCAGCGCTATGAGGTGGAGCCGGTGCAGGTGATCGTCGACGACAAGGGGGCGCTGGACTGCGTGCTGCGCGCCCGGCTGGAAACCGCGCTGATGCGCGCCTGCGAGGGCGGCCAACTGCCGTGGGAGGCGAAAGATGAAAACGCTGAATAAAACCCGGCTGCGCCGCAGCATGCTGTTCGTTCCCGGCGCCAACGCGGCGATGGTCAGCAACGCCTTTATCTACCAGGCCGACGCCCTGATGTTCGATCTGGAAGACTCGGTGATCCTGCGTGAAAAAGACGCGGCGCGCCGGCTGGTGTACCACGCGCTGCAGCATCCGCTGTATCAGGAGGTGGAAACCATCGTGCGCGTCAATGCGCTCGACTCCGCCTACGGCCTGGCGGACCTGCAGGCCGTGGTACGCGGCGGCGCGGACATCGTGCGCCTGCCGAAGACCGACAGCGCGCAGGACGTTGTCGACATGGAGCGCGAGATTGCCGCCATCGAAGTGGCCTGCGGCCGGCCGGTCGGCAGCACCGGGCTGCTGGCGGCGATCGAATCGGCGCAGGGCATCACCCACGCGGTGGCGATCGCGCACGCTTCGCCGCGTCTTATCGGCATCGCGCTGGGGGCTGAAGACTACGTGCGCAACCTGCGCACCGAGCGCTCGCCGGAGGGCATTGAGCTGCTGTTCGCCCGCTGCTCGCTGCTGCAGGCGGCGCGCGCCGCCGGCATTCAGGCGTTCGACACCGTGTATTCCGACGCCAACAACGAGGCCGGCTTCCTGCAGGAAGCGGCGCTGATCAAACAGCTCGGCTTCGACGGCAAATCGCTGATCAACCCGCGCCAGATTGAGCTGCTGCACAACCTGTACGCGCCGACCGCCAAAGAGGTGGCGCACGCGCAGCGGGTGGTGGACGCCGCTGAAGCAGCGGAGCGGGAAGGGCGCGGCGTGGTGTCGCTCAACGGAAAAATGGTCGACAGCCCGGTGATTGAACGCGCCCGGCTGGTGCTGGAGCGCGCCGCGCTGTCCGGCTTGCGGGAAGAACCGGCGCAGCACGGGGAGGAAGCATGATGAACCGCCAACAACGATTGATGACCTTCGCCAACCCGGCGGATCTGCCGGGCTATCAGGACGTGTCCAAAGCCAACCTGCAGGCGCGCAAACCGCGCGATCTCAAGCTGTGCGATTCCTTGCAGGAAGCGGTGCGCCGCAGCGGGCTGCAGGACGGCATGACCATCTCCTTCCACCATGCGTTTCGCGGCGGCGATTTGACCCTCAATCAGGTGATGGAGACGCTGGCGGCGATGGGGTTCCGCAACCTGACGCTGGCCTCCAGCTCGCTGACCGACTGCCATGCGCCGCTGGTTGAGCATATCCGCCACGGCGTGGTGAGCCGCATTTACACCTCCGGGCTGCGCGGCCCGCTGGCGGACGCGGTTTCGCGCGGCCTGCTGGCGGAACCGGTGCAAATTCACTCGCACGGCGGCCGGGTCAACCTGATCGAATCCGGCGAGCTGAAGATAGACGTGGCCTTCCTCGGCGTGCCGGCCTGCGATGAGTTCGGCAACGCCAACGGCTACAGCGGTGAAGCCTGCTGCGGCTCGCTCGGCTATGCGCGGGTGGACGCCGAGGCGGCGGGCACCGTGGTGCTGCTGACCGAGCAACTGGTGCCGTATCCGCATCATCCCGCCAGCCTGGCGCAGGATCGGGTGGATCTGATCGTGCAGCTGGAGCGGGTGGGCGATGCCGACAAGATCGGCGCTGACGCCACGCGCATGACCTCGAACCCGCGCGAGCTGCTGATCGCCCGCCGCGCCGCCGAGGTGATCGCCGGTTCCGGCTACTTCAGCGAAGGCTTCTCGCTGCAAACCGGCACCGGCGGCGCCTCGTTGGCGGTGACCCGGTTCCTGGAGGACAAGATGCGCGCCCGTGGCATTCGCGCCGCGTTCGCCCTCGGCGGCATCACTTCGACCATGGTGGATCTGCACGAGAAAGGGCTGATCGGCAAGCTGCTGGACGTGCAGAGCTTCGATCGGGCGGCGGCGACCTCGCTGGCGCGCAACCCGCGCCATATCGAAATCAGCGCCAACCAGTACGCCAACTTCAGCTCCAAGGGCGCGTCGGTCGATCGGCTCGACGTGGTGGTGCTGAGCGCGCTGGAAATCGACACCGGCTTTAACGTTAACGTGCTGACCGGCTCCGACGGCGTGCTGCGCGGCGCGTCCGGCGGCCACTGCGACACCGCCGCCGCCGCGCGGCTGGCGATCATCGTTGCGCCGTTGGTGCGCGGGCGCATCCCGACGCTGGTGGAGCAGGTGACTACCTGCGTCACGCCGGGCTCCAGCATCGACATTCTGGTGACCGACCACGGCATCGCCGTCAACCCGGCGCGGCCGGAGCTGGCGCAGCGCCTGCGGGAGGCCGGCCTCGAGGTGGTGAGCATCGACTGGCTGCGCGCCCGCGCGCTGCAGCTGACCGGCGAACCGCAGCCGATCGCCTTTACCGACAAGGTGGTGGCGGTGGTGCGCTACCGCGACGGCTCGGTGATCGACGTGGTGCATCAGGTGGCGGAGTAACCGATGGCCGCCGTCGATCCCCAACTGGCCGCCGAACGCGCGGTCAGCCTGCCGGCGCTGCTCACCAGCCGCGAATGCCGCCAAGCGCGCCAGCAGGCGTGGCTGGCGCAGCACGAGTGCACGCTGCTGGTGCTGACGCTGGTGGTGCCCGGCCCAGTGAAGGACAGCGCGTTGACGCGCGGCATCTTCAACCTGGGGTGGGCGGCGCTGCTGCGGCTGTGCGCCGAACAGGGTTGGCCCAGCCCGCAGGCCGAGGCGCTGGCGCTCGCCACCGGTTGCGAAGGGTTTGTGGCGCTGCGCGCCGATGCCCAGCGGGTGAAAGACTGCGCCATGCAGCTGGAGGTGAGCCGACCGATCGGCCGGCTGTGGGATATCGACGTGCTGGATACGCAGGGGCGCATTTTGTCGCGCCGCGACATCGGCCTGCCGGAACGGCGCTGCCTGTTGTGCGGCCAACCGGCCAAGATCTGCGCCCGCCAGCGGCGGCATAGCAGCGAGCAGCTGCTGCATGAAATGGAAAGGATGTTCAACGATGCGATCTCTGCCGATTAATCCACCCGCCCGTCACACCGAGCCGGCCTGCGGCTTCGCCCGCGCCGCTTTCCGCGCGCTGCTGGTGGAGGTCAACCTCACGCCCAAACCGGGGCTGGTGGATCGCCATAACACCGGCGCTCACCGCGACATGGATCTCGGGTACTTCTACCGCAGCGCCCGCGCCATCGGCGTGTGGCTGCCGCGCTTTATCCAACGCGGACGGGAAGACGCGGCTTTGCCGGCAGAGCAGCAGCTGGCGCGGCTGCGGCCGCTCGGCATGGCCTGCGAAAACCAGATGTTTCGCGCCACCGGCGGCATTAACACCCACAAGGGCAGCGTGTTCTCACTCGGGTTGCTGTGCACCGCCTTCGGCCGCCTGCAGCAGCAAGGGCAAGCCATCGGCGCGGAGGCGCTGTGCGCCGAGGTGGCGGCGATGTGCAGGGGGCTGGTGGAGCGTGAGCTGCGGCGCAACAACGCCGGGCAGACCGCCGGCCAGCGGCTGTTCGCCGCGCACGGGCTGAGCGGCGCACGCGGCGAGGCGGAGTCCGGTTTTCGGTTGGTGCTTGACGGCGCGCTGCCGCTGTATCGGCAACGGCTGGCCGCCGATGGCGACGAACAGCGGGCGCTGCTGGACAGCCTGCTGTGGCTGATGGCCCACAACGACGACACCAACGTCGCCTCGCGCGGCGGCCTGCACGGGCTGCGCTGGCTGCGGCGCCGGGCGGCCTGGCTGCTGGCGCAGGGCGGCTCGGCCGGGGAGGCGGGCCTGGCGCGCCTGCAACGCTTCGATGCCGACTGCATCGCCCGTAACCTCAGCCCCGGCGGCAGCGCCGACCTGTTGATAGTGACCTGGCTGCTGGCGCAGCTGGGTGCCCAAGAATAATAACCAAGCCTTCAGGAGAGTCCCTATGTCCCAAACCCAGGAAAAGATCTGGAAAGCGATAGCGCCGCTGGCGGTGCTCGCGATCCTGTTATTGATACCGGTGCCCGACGGCATGCCGCCGCAGGCGTGGCACTACTTCGCCATCTTCGTGGCGATGATCGTCGGCATGATTCTGGAGCCGATCCCGGCCACCGCCATCAGCTTTATCGCGGTGACCGTCAGCGTGCTCAGCGCCAACTGGGTGCTGTTCGGCGCGCAGGAGCTGGCGGAACCGGGCTTCAAGGCCGGTAAAGAGGCGCTGAAATGGGGGCTGGCGGGCTTCTCCAGCACCACCGTCTGGCTGGTGTTCGGCGCTTTTATCTTCGCGCTGGGCTACGAGGCCACCGGGCTGGGGCGGCGCATCGCGCTGTTCCTGGTGAAGTTCATGGGCAAGCGCACGCTGACGCTGGGCTATGCGGTGGTGATCATCGATATCCTGCTGGCGCCGTTCACGCCGTCCAACACCGCGCGCACCGGCGGCACGGTGTTCCCGGTGGTGAAAAACCTGCCGCCGCTGTTCGATTCCTTCCCTAACGATCCCTCTTCGCGCCGCATCGGCGGCTACCTGATGTGGATGATGGTGGTCGGTACCAGCATCAGCTCTTCGATGTTCGTCACCGGCGCCGCGCCGAACGTGCTGGGCATCGAGTTCGTCGGCAAAATAGCCGGGGTGCACATCAGCTGGATGCAGTGGTTCCTGGCATTCCTGCCGGTCGGCCTGCTGCTGCTGATCATCGCGCCGCTGATCTCCTACTACCTCTACAAGCCGGGCGTGACCCACAGCAGCGAAGTGGCCGCCTGGGCGAATACCGCGCTGGGGGAAATGGGCAAGCTGACGCGCAAGGAGTACACCCTGATCGGCCTGGTGCTGCTCAGCCTGTGCCTGTGGGTGTTCGGCGGCAAGGTGCTGGACGCCACCGCGGTGTGCCTGTTGGCGGTGTCGCTGATGCTGGCGCTGCACGTGGTGTCGTGGAAAGAGATCACCAAATACTCCAGCGCCTGGAATACGCTGGTTAACCTGGCGACGCTGGTGGTGATGGCCAACGGCCTAACGCGCTCCGGCTTTATCGACTGGTTCGCCCAGACCATGAGCACCCACCTGGACGGCTTCTCGCCGAACATGACGGTGGTGGCGCTGGTGCTGGTGTTCTACTTCGCCCACTATCTGTTCGCCAGCCTGTCGGCGCATACCGCCACCATGCTGCCGGTGATCCTGGCGGTCGGCAAAGGGTTGCCGGGCGTGCCGATGGAGCAGCTGTCGATGCTGCTGGTGCTGTCGATCGGTATCATGGGCGTGCTGACGCCGTACGCCACCGGGCCGGGGGTGATCATCTACGGCTGTGGCTACGTGAAATCGAAAGACTACTGGCGCCTGGGCGGCATTCTCGGCGTGGTGTACATCGCCGCGCTGCTGCTGATCGGCTGGCCGATCATGAGCCTGTGGTACTGAGTTGAAGCCACGCGGCCACCGCCCGGTGGCCGCGGTTACGATCCTTTCCCGTGAACCCTGTCACACACTTGTCACACTAACCCCGCCATCATACGCAGGCAAACGCTAACACCTTAAAAATAATCATTTTCCGGGAGCCTCTGCGGATGAGAAAAAAAACGTTATTGCTGTGCCTGCCTTTGTTATTCACCGGGAACGCGCTGGCGGACGCCGGCGGTTATCAATTGGAACAGGTGCTGGTGATGAGCCGCCATAACCTGCGCGCGCCGCTGGCCAACAACGGCAGCGTGTTGGCGCAGTCCACGCCGAAGGCTTGGCCGGCCTGGGAAACGCCGGGCGGCCAGCTGACCACCAAGGGCGGGGTGCTGGAAGTGTATATGGGGCACTACTTCAACGCCTGGCTGAAGCAGACCGGCCTGTTGCCGCAAGAGGGCTGCCCGACCGCCGGCAGCGTGTACGTCTACGCCAACAGCCTGCAGCGCACGGTGGCCACCGCGCAGTTCTTCAGCAACGGTGCGTTCCCTGGCTGCGACGTCAGCGTGCACCATCAGGACAAGATGGGCGAGATGGATCCGACCTTCAACCCGATCATCACTGACACCAGCGAAGCCTTCAACCAGCAGGCGCTGGCGGCGATGAACGCCGCGCTGGGATCGCTGAAGCTGGACGCCTCTTACCAACAGCTGGCGAAGATCATCGACTACAAGGATTCCGCCGCCTGCAAGACCGACAAACACTGTGACCTGACCAAAGAAGCCAGCGTGATGAGCGCGGTGCCGGGCAAAGAGCCGGGCGTCTCCGGCCCGCTGCGGGTGGGCAACTCGCTGGTGGACGCCTTTATGCTGCAGTATTACGAAGGTTTCCCGATGAAAGAGGTGGCCTGGGGCAAAATCGCCACCCCGCATCAGTGGCAGCAGCTGGCGCAGTTGAAAGACGGCTATCAGGATTCGCTGTTCACCTCGCCGGTGGTGGCGCAAAACGTCGCCAAACCGCTGCTGACCTACATCAACAACGCGCTGCTGGGCGAGCGCAAACCGGACGCGCCGAAGCTGACGGTGCTGGTCGGCCATGACTCCAATATCGCCTCGCTGCTGTCGGCCATGCAGTTCCAGCCGTATCAGCTGCCGCAGCAGTACGAGAAAACGCCGATCGGCGGCAAACTGGTGTTCCAGCGCTGGCGCGACGCGCAGAACGACCGTGAATTGCTGAAGATTGAGTACGTCTATCAGTCCACCGAACAGCTGCGCAAGGCGACGCCGCTGACGCTGCAAACCCCGCCGCAGCGCGTGAAGCTGGCGCTGAAAGGCTGCCCGATCGACAAAGACGGTTTCTGTGCCTGGAGCGATTTCGAAAAGACCATGAAAGGCATCTTGTAATGCCCGGCCTCTCTTCCGATCGCGGGGGAGAGGCTTCTCCCCATCCCGGATAACGCGCCGCCATGCCGGCCTTAACGCCATTTATTTTGCCCAGGGTCATTGTTGCAGGCCGGTTCGGGGGCTAACATCATCAGCCTGCCTGTTTATCATGGATATCGCCGTTGCCCACTTTTATCCGCAATATCGAATTTTTCACGCCGGACGGCTATCCGGGCCAGGTGGCGCGCTGCCAGTTTGCGCTGGCGGAGTATCGCGACGAGCGTTTTCCCGAGGCGGGCTTTGCGCTGCCGGATCATCTGGCGCGTGCGGTGCCGAAACGCCGTGCGGAGTATCTGGCCGGGCGTGTTCTGGCGCGGCAGCTGCTGGCGCCGCTCGGTTTCGCCGACTTCACCCTGGCGCGCGGCGAAGATCGCGCGCCGCAGTGGCCGCCGGGTATCGCCGGGGCGCTGAGCCATAATTCGGATACCGCGTTGTGCGCCGTACACCGCGAGAGCGGGCTGGGTGGCGTTGGGTTGGATGTGGAGACGCTGCTCTCCGACGTGCGGGCGGAGGAGCTGTGGGGGGCGATCGTTTCGGCGGGGGAGCGCGAGGCGTTACTGCGCGAGGCGCTGGCGTTCAACGAACTGCTGACGCTGACGTTTTCCGCCAAAGAGAGCCTGTTCAAGGCGCTTTATCCGCAGGTGCGCTGTTACTTCGATTTTCTCGATGCGCGCATGGTCGCCGTGGATACGCAGCGGCAGACGTTTGTATTAGCGTTGCTTAAGACCTTGACGCCAAATTGCCCCGCCGGCCGCCGGTTTAACGGGCGTTTTTGGCGTGAAGGTGACGATGTCACGACTTTTATTTTTTGCTAAAACATAATAATAACAGTGTGTTATTTCTTGCGGCACCGTAACGCGGATGTGCCGCGGCGGGCGGAAAGATTCATTCATCGGAGATTGACCCACGGTGGGGTTCCGGTGTAGTTTATTCTCCTTTTTATAGCTAATGATAATTATTCGCATAAACATTATCATTGGTAAGGCGCAACAAAGGAGTGGTCTTGTGGCGACACTGACGACAGAAAACCAAACCTTCCCCGGGTTTGTGTACGCCGAACAATCGACCTTTTTGTACCGGTCCGAATTCCGGTCCCTCTCCGCCGACGGTGTGTTTGAGCGTATCGAAACGCCGGCGTTCGGCGGCGAGCAGGAAGGCAGCGCGCTGACGCAGCATATTCGCCAGGCGCTGGCGCGCGCCAAAGCCGCCGGCCAAGAGACGCCGGTGGTGGTGGGCGCCATTCCGTTCGATACGCGCCGGCCTTCCTGCCTGTACGTGCCTGAAAACTGCCAGTTTGTCGCCAACGACAGCTTTACCCGCGCCGCGCGCCCGATGCTGCAACAGCCGCATCGCCTGGCCGCCTGCACCAGCATTCCGGACGAGCCGCGCTTCAAGCATGCGGTGGCGGAAGCGGTCAGCCGCTTTAAACAGGGCAAGCTGGACAAGGCGGTGCTGTCGCGCATCCTCGACATCGAGCTGGAGCAGCCGGTGGCGGGCCACCAGATCCTCAATAACCTGATGGTGCAGAACCCGACCGGTTATCACTTTTCCCTGCCGCTGGCCGATGGCGGCGTGCTGATCGGCGCCAGCCCGGAGCTGCTGATCCGCAAGCAGGGCGGCGAGATCCACACCAACCCGCTGGCGGGCTCGGCGCGCCGTCAGGACGATCCGCAACAGGATCGCCTCGGCAGCGAGCGCCTGATGCGCTCGACCAAAGACAAATACGAACACAAGCTGGTGATCGACGACATCCGTCGGCACCTGGCACCGCTGTGCGCCAGCCTGAGCGTGCCCAGCGGCCCGTCGCTGCTCAGTACCGGCACCATGTGGCATTTGTCCACCCGCATTCGCGGCGAGCTGCTGAACCCGAATCTCAACGTGATGCAGCTGGCCTGTCTGCTGCATCCGACGCCGGCGCTGTGCGGCTTCCCGACCGAGAGCGCCCGCCAACTGATCGCCGATCTGGAACCGCACGATCGCGGCCTGTTCAGCGGCATCGTCGGCTGGTGCGACGCCAACGGCGACGGCGAGTGGGCGATCGTCATCCGCAGCGGCCTGCTGCGCGGCAACCGGGTGCGGCTGTTCGCCGGCGCGGGTATCGTCGCCGCCTCGACGCCGCAGTCCGAGTGGCTGGAAACCGCCGCCAAACTGGGCACCATGCTCAACGCTTTCGGCCTGAACAGCGGCGCGCTGTAGGGCCACTTTGCGGCGCAGCGCGCGCCGCATCCTATCCTTTTCGCAGGAGACAACGATGAACAACAATATGACCCGGCTGTGCGCCCGGATGGCGGTGCGCGCATGAGCATTCAGATGGATTTCACCGGCAAACGCGTGTGGGTGACCGGCGCGGCACGCGGCATCGGCGAGCAGATCGCCCGGCATTTTTTGACGCAGGGCGCCGAGGTGGTGGGGTTTGACCGCGAGTTCGCCAACCCGGATTTGCCTTACCCTTGCGTGACGCTGGACATCAGCCGGCCGGAGCAGGTGGAGGCGGTGTGCCGCCAACAGCTGGCGGAGAACCCGCAACTGGACGTGTTGGTCAACGCCGCCGGCATTCTGCGCATGGGCAATACCGAAGATCTGAGCGTGGATGACTGGCATCAGTGCATCAACGTCAATGCCTCGGGGGCGTTTTACCTGTTCCGTGCCGTGTTGCCGCACTTCAAGGCGCAGCGCAGCGGGACGATCGTCAGCATCGGCTCCAACGCCGCGCACGTACCGCGCGCGCAGATGGCGGCCTACTGCGCTTCCAAGGCGGCGCTGACCAGCCTGAACCACTGCGTGGGGCTGGAAATGGCGCCGTTCGGCGTGCGGTGCAATCTGGTGTCGCCGGGCTCGACCGACACGCCGATGCAGCGGGGCATGTGGCAAACCGACGATGCGCAGCAACGCACCATCGCCGGCTTCCCCGAGATGTTCAAGCTGGGGATCCCGCTGGGTAAAATCGCTCGCCCGGACGAGATCGCCAACGCGGTGTTGTTCCTGGCCTCCGACCTGGCCAGCCACATCACCATGCAGGACATCGTGATCGACGGCGGCGCCACGCTGGCCGCCTGAGTCAGACCCGCTGGCGGCGCAGCAGGTGCTGCGCGCCTTCCGCCGCCAGCAGCAGCACCGCCAGCCAGATCGCCAGATAGGTTGGCCATTCGCTTTGGCTGATGCTCTCGCCGAGCAGCAGCGCGACGATCACCAGCAGCACCGGTTCCACATAGCTCAGCAGGCCGAACAGGCTGAACGGCAGCAGGCGGCTGGCGAGGATATAACACACCAATGCCACGGCGCTGATGACGCCGAGTAGCGGAATGCGCCAATACAGCTCGGCATTGATCGACAGCGCCGCCGCGCCGCCGTCGCCGAAGGCGAACCAGGCCGCCGCCGGCAGCATCAGCGCCAGCTCGCACCACAGCCCGCCGAGATTGTCGGTGCCGAAACGCCGCCGCAAAATAAAGTAGAGCGGATAGCCCAGCGCCACCACCAGCGTCGGCCATGATACGCCGCCCGCCTGATACAGCTCATTGCCCACCCCCACCATGGCGCACGCCACCGCCAGCTTTTGCAGCAGCGACAGCCGATCGCGGTAGATCAAACGGCCCGCCAGCACCATGGTCAGCGGCAGCAGAAAATAGCCGAGCGACACGTCGAGCGCCTTGCCGTGCAGTGGCGCCCACAGGAACAGCCACAGCTGCACCCCCAGCAGCGCCGAGGTGAGCAGGAGGCCCAGCAGGCGCTGCGGCCGTTGGCCGATCCCGACCAGCGTGTCGCTCACCCTGCGCCAATCGCCGGACAGCGCCATGAACAGCGTCAGGAACGGCAGCGTCAGCAGCGTGCGCCAGCCGTAGACCTGTTCGCCGTTCAGCGGGGTGAGGGTAGAGGTGAAGTAGTACATCGCGCCGAACAAGATGGAGGCGACGACCGAAAGAGTGATGCCCTTAATCACACGCATTCCTGGTGAGTGATTGATTTTATGGCGGCTACTGTAGAGAAATTTGCCGCCAACGACAATGGCGTTGCCGGGCGCTGGACAATCGGCGGCGGCGGGTTACAATGACTACTGTGTATTCATACAGGATATGGCGATGACAATCGATCTTTTTGAAGACGCGCTGCCGCCGCCGTGGCGCGAAGAGATCGCCCCCGGCGCGGTGGTGATGCACGGTTTTGTGCGCGATCACGGGCCGGAGCTGCTGGCGGCGGTGCAGGGCGTGGTGGCCCAGGTGCCGTGGCAGCACTTGACCACGCCCGGCGGGCACGTGATGTCGGTGGCGATGAGCTGGTGCGGCAACGGCTGGACCAGCGACAGCCGCGGCTACCGCTATTCGGAACGCGATGCACGCAGCGGCAAACGCTGGCCGGCCATTCCGCCGATCCTGATGGCGTTGGCGGACGAAGCCGCGCAGCAGGCGGGCTTTGGCCCCTTCGTGCCGGATTCCTGTTTGATGAACCGTTACGATCCGGGCAGCAAGTTGTCGCTGCATCAGGATAAAGACGAACACGACTTCGGCGCGCCGATCGTCTCGGTATCGCTCGGGCTGCCGGCGGTGTTTCAGTTCGGCGGCCTGCAACGCAGCGACCGGGCGCAGCGCATCCCATTGGCGCACGGCGACGTGGTGGTGTGGGGCGGCCCATCGCGGCTCTGTTTTCACGGCATCCTGCCGGTCAAGGAAGGCTACCACTCGCTGGTGGGGCCGCACCGCATCAACATCACGCTACGCAAGGCGCTTTAACGGCGGCTCCTGCGCCAGGCAGGCGACGAGATAGTCGATAAACACCCGCAGTTTGGGCGGCAGATACTGGTTGGACGCGTAAAGCAACCACAGGCCGCCGTGATAGCTGCTGAGGAAATCCCATTCCGGCAACACCTGCACGATCTCGCCGTCGTCGAGCGCCTGGCGAGCGGTAAAATACGGCAGGCTGCCGATGCCGATATGCCGTTTCACCGCGTCCAGCCGCACGCCGGTGTGGTTGGCGGCGTAGCGGCCGTGCACGTTGACCGTCACCGTTTTGCCGCTGCGGCGGAACTTCCATTGCGCGTCGCTCGGCGTTTCTCCCAGATAGATGCAGCTGTGCGCCGCTAGATCGTGCGGGTGCTGCGGTGTGCCGTGCTGCGCCAGGTAGTGCGGCGTGGCGCACAGCAGATGGTCTATTCTCATCAACTGGCGGCCGATCAACCCGGGCGACGGGCGATCGGTAATGCGCAGCGCCAGATCGACCCGATCGTCGATCAAATCCATGTAGCGATCTTCCAGCCGCAGCCTCACGTCCACCTTTGGGTAGCGGCGCAGGAACTCCGGCATGTGCGGATGCAGCACAAAGCGGCCCACCGCTTTGGGTACGCTGACGCTGACCAGCCCTTCGGGCTCCACGGCGCCGCGCCCGCCGATCGCCATGACCGCGTCGGCCGCCGCCAGCAGGGTGCGGCAGTGCGCAAACGCCTCTTCGCCGCTTTCGCTCAGCCGCAGTTTGCGGGTGGTGCGGTGCAGCAGCTGCAGCGCCAGCGCCTGCTCGAGCTTCGCCACGCTGCGGCTGACGGCGGAAGGCGAAGTGCCCAGCTTGCGGGCGGCGGCGGAAAAACTGCCGCTCTCTACCACCTGAACGAAAATGGCCATTTCGGGCAACAGCGCGTAAGAAAGATTTGTGCTCATGACGCAAAGGTCCATTGTGATGGCGGCGGATTATGCTCCGATTATGACATGAATATAATGGCTCTTCGAACCGAGGAGAAAAATGATGACCGAACGACGTTATTACTACAGCGACGATTTACAGGGCCAGGCACAGGTGTTGAGCTGCGCGCCGGCCGAGGCGGGCGCTTACGCCGTGGAGCTGGACGCCACGCTGTTCCACCCGCAGGGCGGCGGCCAGCCGTCCGATGTGGGAGCGTTAGACGGCGTCGCCGTGCTACGGGTGCAGCAGCAGGGGGATTCCGTGGTGCACTTTACCGCCGCGCCGCTGCCGATCGGGCCGGTCACGATGCAAATCGATGAAGCGCAGCGTCGGCTGCACGCCCGTTGGCACTCCGGCGGGCATCTGATTGGCTGGCTGGGCGAAACCCGGGGGTGGCGGCCGGTCAAGGCGCATCATTGGCCGGGGGAAGGGCGCATCACTTTCGCGCCGGGACCGGATGCACAGACGATAGAAGCGGACTTTTTGCAGGCGGAGCTGACGCGCTTGATTGCTGCCGATTTACCGCGCCGCCAGCAGGCGGTGGACGGTTTGCGCCAGATCGGTTTCGGCGAGCTGCCCGCCTACGGCTGTGGCGGCACCCATGTCGCCGCGCTGGGCGAGGTGGGCGCGATCGCGATCACCGGCATAAAGATGAAGAAAGGGCAGTTGAATGTGCAGTATGAGCTGGGTTGAATAAGGGAGAGCGGCTCAACGCCCGGCCTGCCGCAGCTGGGTGCAGAATGCGCATTGACATCCCGCTACCGGCACTGCCGCGCAGCTGCCGATGTTCACCGGCTGGGCGTCCATGGCGTGAAAGCCGTAAAACAGATTTTCGATGTTTTGTTCCGCCGCGCGCGCCTGTTCCGGGCGCGGTTCGGGCACTTTTGACTGAAACGCCGCGGCCTTGCCGGCCAACAGGCTGAGAAACAGCAGCGACAGCTGGATTTTCATCGTCGTCTTCCTTTGGCTTAGATTTTGATACTTTATAACAAAATGCATTCGCCGCCAAGCGACGCGTCTTGTGCGATTTACACCATTGGTTAGCGAAATTAGTTCGTTCAATTCCCCGCCGATTTGGTTTGTTATCTAACCCATAACTTTCAGAAATAATATGGGTGCGGCGCGAATGTTTAAGTTTTCTTTCAAGGTATTAACCGGTGGAATAGCGGTGGCGTTAGGAGGGGCGGCGGCGATGAGCCCGGCGTTGGCGGCGGTGCAGGGCGGCACGCTGATCTACCTCGAACAGCAGGCGCACACCAATCTTTATCCGCCTTCCGGTGGGTTTTACCCCAACGGCGGTATTCTCAATCAGATCACCGATAAGCTGACTTACCAGAACCCCAAGACGCTGGAAATTGAACCCTGGATCGCCGAGTCCTGGAGCAGCAACGCCGACAAAACCGAATATACCTTCAAGCTGCGCCCCGGCGTGACTTTCTCCGACGGCACGCCACTGGACGCCAACGCGGTGGCGAAGAACTTCGACACCTACGGGCTGGGCAACAAGGAGAAACGCCTGCCGGTTTCCGAGGTAATCAATAACTACCAGCGCAGCGAAGTGGTGGATCCGCTGACGGTTAAATTCTACTTCACGCGGTCGTCGCCGGGTTTCCTGCAGGGCACCGCCACTATTGGCTCCGGGCTGGTATCGCTCGGCACGTTGAACCGCAGCTACGACGAACTGGGCGATGCGCGCCATATCATCGGTTCCGGTCCGTTTGTGGTCAGCGGCGAAAAGCTGGGGCGTGAGGTCGAGCTCAGCGCCCGCAAGGATTATGACTGGGGGCCGGCCAAATCGCCCCAACAAGGGCGAGCCAATCTGGACGGCATCAAGGTGATCGTCACCGGTGAGGACAGCGTGCGCATCGGTGCGCTGCAGGCCGGGCAGGCGGATTTTATCCGCCAGATCCAGGCCTATGACGAGAAGCAAACGCAGGATCAGGGCCTTATCATTTATGCCGCACCGACGCGCGGCGTCAACGACAGCATCGCTTTCCGGCCGGATAATCCGCTGGTGGCCGATCTACGCGTGCGTCAGGCGCTGCTGCATGCCACCGACAGCAAACAGATCGTCGATACGCTGTTCTCCGCCAACTACCCGCAGGCCAAATCGGTGATCGCCTCCTCGGCCGCCGGCTTTGTCGATCTGTCCGACAAGCTGAAATTTGACCCGCAGCAGGCTAACCGGCTGTTGGATGAAGCGGGTTGGAAAAAGGGCGGCGACGGGCTGCGGGAAAAGGACGGCAAGAAGCTGGTGCTGACGGTGTATGAATCGTTGCCGCAGCCGCAGAACAAGGCGGTGTTGCAGCTGGTTTCTCAGCAGTGGGGGAAGGTCGGCGCGCGGCTGAACATTCTGGCGGGCGACGCCGGCAGCCGGGTGGCGGATAATCTCGACCCACAGAAAACCCCGGCGACGGTGGTGGAGGTGGGGCGCGCCGATCCGGACGTGATCAAAAGTCAGTTTTATCCAACCAATCGCGATGGGCTGCTGCAGAAGGGCGGTACCAGCAGCAACAGCAATTTTAGCGATGACAAGCTGAACGCCCTGCTGCTCGGCATTGCCTCCGAGGTTGACGCGCAAAAGCGCCTGCAGACAGCCGGTGAGGCGCAAAACTACCTGATTGACCAGGCCTACGTGATCCCGTTTTTTGAGGAGCCGCAGGTGTTCGCCGGCGCGCCTTATTTGAAGGGGGTGAGCTTCGAAGCGGTCGGCCGCCCGAGCTTCTACGGCGCCTGGTTAGAGAAACATTAAGGGGGCGCAATGAAGCGATATCTGGCGGGGCGCATCGGGCAGGCGGCATTGGTGCTGTGGGCGGCCTTTACCCTGTCGTTCCTCCTGCTGCAGGTGCTGCCGGGCGATGCGATCCTGATCAAATTCCAGAACCCGGACATGGGGCTGAGCCCGGCGCAGATCGCCGACATGCGCGCGGCCTATGGCGCGGATGTCCCCTTGTGGCGGCAGTATCTGCATACCCTGGGCAGCGTGCTGCATGGCGATTTGGGCTTCTCAATGCAGGCCGGGGTGCCGGTTACCGCGCTGCTGGCGGCTAATCTGCCCGCCACGCTGCAGTTGGCGGTACTGGGCTTTGCGGTGGCGTTGCTGCTGGCGCTGATTATCGCTTTTGCTTCCAACCTGACCGGCTTCGGCTGGCTGCGTTCGGCGCTGCAGATGCTGCCGTCGCTGTTCGTTTCAGTGCCCACCTTTTGGCTGGGCATTGTGCTGATTCAGCTCTTTTCGTTCCGCCTGAAGCTGATCCCGATCATTAACCCCGGCGAGTGGCAGGGGTTGATTTTGCCGATCGCGACGCTGGCGCTGCCGATCTCTGCGCCGTTGGCGCAAATTCTGATCCGCAGCATCGATGCGGTGCAAACCCAGCCGTTCGTCGCGGTGGCGCGGGCCAAGGGCGCCAGCCGCAGCGGGGTGCTATGGCGGCATGTGGCGCGCAACGCCATGCTGCCGGCGCTGACCATCGCCGGCATGTTGTTCGGCGAACTGATCGCCGGGGCGCTGATCACCGAAACCGTGTTTGGCCGCAGCGGCCTGGGGCAATTGACCCAGCAAGCGGTGGTCAACCAGGACGTGGCGGTGCTGCAGGCGATAGTGCTGATCTCGGCCACCGCTTTCGTCATCATCAATTTGCTGGTGGATCTGCTGTTCCCACTGCTGGATCCGCGGCTGAAAACCCAGGCAGGAGCATCCCTATGAGCAGTATCTCCTTTGAAAAAGCCACGGTTCCTGAGCGCGATCTGTCCGGCGCTGAAAGTGAAGGCGCGCTGCCCGCCAGTCGCCCCAGCCGCCGCCGTGTCCCCCTGACGCTTTTTCTGGCCTGGGCGGTCATTGCGCTGGTGGTGCTGTGGGCGTTGGCGCCGCAGCTGTTTACCGCCTACAGCGGCACCGAAGGCATTGCCGGCGCGCAGCGGCTGGCGCCCGGCGGTGACCATTGGCTTGGCACCGATCAGCTGGGACGCGACCTGTATGCGCGCATGGTGTACGGCGCGTCGCAAACCCTGGCCGGCGCGGTAGTGGCGGTGGCGCTGGGGTTGGTGTTCGGCACCGGGCTCGGCCTGATCGCCGGTGCGTTGGGCGGCGTGGCGGACGACGCGGTGATGCGCGTCGTCGATGTGCTGTTGTCGATCCCCGGCCTGCTGCTGTCGCTGAGCATTATCATCCTGCTTGGTTTCGGTACGGTCAACGCCGCCATCGCGGTAGGTGTCACTTCAGTTGCCAACTTTGCCCGTCTGGCACGGGCGGAAGTGGTGCGAGTGCGGCACAGCGATTACGTTGAAGCGGCCTACGGCAGTGGCGGTAGCTTTTGGGCGGTGCTGTGGCGGCATATCCTGCCGAACTCGCTGACTTCGGTGATCGCCTTCTCGGCGCTGCAGTTCGGCAGCGCGATCCTGGCGATCGCCACCCTGAGTTTCCTCGGTTACGGCACTCCGCCGCCAACCCCGGAATGGGGGCTACTGATCGCCGAAGGGCGCAACTACATTTCCACCGCCTGGTGGCTGACCACCTTCCCGGGCATTGTGGTAGTGGCGGTAGTGTTGGCGGCTAACCACATCAGCCGTTCGCTGGGAGGAAAAGCGCGATGAGCATGCAAGCGGCATGGCAACGGGCGGCGCGGCCGCCGGTACTGGCGCTGGACAAGGTTTCCATCGCCTATGAGGGCAACGAAGGCAGGCGAAGGGTGGTGCATGAGGTGTCGTTCACGATTGAGCCGGGCGAGGTGGTGGCGCTGGTTGGCGAATCCGGTTCCGGCAAAACCACCACGGCGCAGGCGATCATCGGCTTGCTGGCCGACAACGGCCACCTTGAACAGGGCACCATCCGGCTGCACGGTACCGATATCGCCGGCTGGTCATCGCGGCGGCTGGATGCGGTGAGAGGGGCGCAAATCAGCCTGATCCCGCAAGATCCCGCCAGCTCGCTCAACCCGGTAAAAACCATCGGCGAGCAGGTGGCGGAGATCGTCAATATTCACCGCCGGTTGCCGCGCGCGCAGGTACAACAGCGGGTGACGGAACTGTTGACCCGCGTCGGGCTGACGCACCCGGAACTGCGGGCGCGCCAGTTTCCGCATCAACTTTCCGGCGGCATGAAGCAGCGGGTATTGATCGCCATCGCTATTGCGCTGCAGCCGGCGTTGATCATTGCCGACGAACCGAGTAGCGCGCTGGACGTGACGGTGCAAAAACGCATTCTCGATCTGATCGACGAGCTGCGGCGCGAATCTGGCACTGCAGTGTTGCTGGTGACGCACGATTTGGGCGTGGCGGCGGAACGCGCCGATCGACTGCTGGTGTTCCGCCACGGCCGGGTACAGGAACAGGGGGCTACCGCCGAGGTGCTGCGCGCGCCTGCCAGCGCATACACCCGCAAACTGTTTGCCGATGTGCCTTCATTGAGCGGCGCCGTTGCGCCGCCGCCGAAACGCAGCGGGCAGCCGCCGGCGATCGTGGTTCAGGCGCTGGTGAAGGATTTTCGGCTGTCCGGCGGCCAGGGGTTCCGCGCGCTGGATAGTGTGTCGTTTAGCGTGCCGCGCGGCACCACCCATGCGTTGGTAGGAGAGTCTGGGTCGGGCAAAAGCACGCTGGCGCGTTGCCTGCTGGGCTTCGAGCGGCCGGATGCCGGGCAGATCCTGATCGACGGCGTCAACGTTATCGGTCTCAGGGGCGAAGCGCTGCGTCAGTTTCGGCAGCGCATTCAGCTGGTTTATCAGAATCCGTTCAGCTCGCTCGATCCCAAACAGACTCTCTATCGGGTGATTGAAGAACCGCTGCTGAATTTCGCGCCGATCGGCAAACCGGAGCGCGATCGGCGGGTGCGTGAGCTGTTCGAACGGGTTGCGCTGCCGCCCGATTTGCTGAACCGCAGGCCGCACGAGTTGTCCGGCGGCCAGCGTCAGCGGGTGGCGATTGCCCGCGCGCTGGTGCTGCAACCGCGAATATTGGTATTGGATGAGGCCACGTCGGCGCTCGACGTCACGGTGCAGGCGCAGATCCTGCATTTGTTGCAAGAGTTGCAGCAGGAGCGGGACCTGACCTACCTGTTTATTTCTCACGATCTGGCGACGGTGCGGCGGATTTCGCACAGCGTTTCGGTATTGCACCGCGGTGAACGGGTGGACGGCGGCGCCACCGCCGAGCTGTTCGCCATGCCGGGGAGCGATTACACCCGTCAATTGATCGCCGCCATTCCCGGCCGCGCATCGCATGCCGGACAGCCAAAATTTGAGGAGGCGATATGAGCGGAAAAAGACTCGGTTTCTTCACCCGATTGCTGGATCAGGGCAGCGCGCAGGAGCGCTACCGGCTGGCGATCGAACAGATCGTGCACGCCGAACGAGCCGGGTTCGACACCGCTTGGGTGGCGCAGCACCACTTTCATGCTGATGAGGGCGGTCTGCCATCACCGCTGGTGTTTTTGGCGCAGGCGGCGGCACGCACCCGCCGTATCCGGCTGGGCACCGGGGTGATCACGTTGCCGATGGAGTCGGCGCTGCGGGTGGCGGAAGACACTGCGGTGCTGGATCTGTTGTCCGACGGCAGACTGGAGGTGGGCGTGGCCGGCGGCGGCACGCCGTCTTCTTTCGCCGCTTTCGGTCTCGACGCCGGTCAGCGCAACACGGCATTCGCCGAGAATTTGCGCACGTTGCTGAGTGCCTGGCGCGCAGAGGCGTTGGGCGGCGAAGACAACCGGCTGTACCCGGCGGCGCCGCAGCTGGCGCAACGTGTCTGGCAGGCCACGTTCTCGGTGGAAGGGGGGGGACGGGCCGGCCGCGCCGGTGACGGCCTGATGCTGTCGCGCACGCAGCCGCGCCCCGCGGACGCGCCTGACCTGCCGCTGGACGAACTGCAGAATCCGATCATTGACGCTTATCTGGCGGCGCTGCCGCCAGGGGTGGCACCGCGCATCATGGGGTCGCGCACCGCGTTTGTCAGCGAGAACGGCCAGCAGGCGCGCGACTTCGCCACGGCCGGGTTGAGCCGTGGGCTGGAGCGTATGCGCGCCAGCGGCCACCGGTTGGCCGATACGTCGCTCGACGGCCTGATCCGCGCTTTCGACGTGCACTTGGGCACGCCAGATCAGGTGATAGCCTCGCTGCAACGGGACAGCGCGCTGGCGCGCGTCACCGATCTGGCGTTTCAGGTGCACTCTATCGATCCACCGCACGCCCATATTCTGCGTTCTATCGATCTTATCGCCCGCCACGTGGCCCCTGAACTGGGCTGGCGGCGCGGCACGCCTGCCGCTGCTTATGAATATCACGTTGAGGAAAAGCTATGACGACATTATCGCACCAGGTCGATCTGCTGGCCGAACTGGCCGAGATTGCGCCGGATTCCACGCTGGCGCAGGCCAGAGCCACCCGTCAGGCGGCGACCGATGCCGTTCAGTCCAGCTATCTGGCGCTGTTTGCGCCTGCGGACGCCGGCGATTTTCCGCTGGCGCAGCGGCTGCGCTTGGCTCAGCGCATCAGTGAATGGCACGGCGAGCCGCGCTTGGCCGCGCACTACGCTGCTCTGCTGGAACGTCAGGGCGACGCGCCGGAAGACGAGCGGCTGCCGCTGGCGTTGGCGCATGCAGAACGGTTGGCGTTTCAACCGGCCAACGCCAACGCCCAGCACTTGCAGGCGCTGCGGCAGGCCGGCTGGTCGCTGGACGCCATCGTCACATTGTCGCAGTTAATCGCCTTTGTCAGTTTCCAAAGCCGCTTGCTGCGGGGCTACCGGCTGTTGGGCGGCAAGACGGACGACGCTGCGGCGCATCAGCCGGTAACGGCCGGCCGCTGGCGTACGGAGCGCACGACGCGAGGCGGCCGTCACGCGCCGCCGGCGTTTACCCGGCAAGAACTGGGGTGGGAGCCGTGGATCGCCGCCAAACCGTTGGCGGAATTCGATGACGCCGGCCGGGCGTTGCTAGAGCGGTTTGGCCACGCCGATTCCGATTACTTCCGCCTGTTGGCGCGCAACCATCCGGTGCTGGAACAACGCACGCTGGCGGACCGGGCGATTTTTTATACCTCCGGCGGGTTGGCGCGGCAGGATCGCGAGCTGGCGGCAACGGTCGCCAGCAAGGTGAACGGCTGCATCTACTGTGCCTCGGTGCATGCGCGCAAGGCGGCGCAACTGTCGAAGCGCGAAGCCGAGATAGATCGGTTGCTGGCGGTGGCGCCGGGCGGCGCGTTGAGCCAGGGGCAGGATGACGCCAGGCAAGCGCAGATAACCTTTGCCGCCGCACTATCCGCAACGCCGCCGCAGGCCGACGCCGGGCAGCTGGCGGCGTTGCGCGCTCAGGGCCTGGATGAGCTGGCGCTGTTGGATTTGGTGCAGGCGACGGCGTTTTTTGCCTGGGCCAACCGGTTGATGTTGACGCTGGGCGAACCTTATCTCTGATCCTCTTAACCGTTCAGGCGGCAGCGCCGTTGGCTGCCGCCTGAACGCGCTCGGGTATTGCCATTGACGTTATTGTTACGCGCTGTAACAGTTTCTCACCCGATTAACATTTTGACGCATCTTTTGCCGATACGCAGACAGATAATTCAAATTACAAAAATTGCCCGACTAAACGAATATTTAGATACTCGCTGGGCAGCCTGGCCAGTGCTGACACGTTTTTAAATTCTGAGCATACAGAAAGATGCCTCTGTAGGTATCGTCACGCACTCTGGACAGGACATCGCCACCATGGGCTCTTTTTTTAAGCAGATCTACCGCTATTCCCACGCGCGCCCTTATCGGCATAACGAAAACCTCTGGCCCTACGTGAAGATCGCGCGCGGCGAAGGCGGTGAAATCGCCGCCTTATGGTACAAGCACCGGGCGGTGCCGATCGTCCCGCTGAGCGAACTGCGCAGCAGTTGCCGGGGAGAGGTGCTGCTGACGGCTACCGGCCCGTCGGTGAAGGCGCTGCGCTTCGAAAATATTCCCGCCATGCCCGCCATCGGGGTCAACGGCGCCTATTTTCTGCATCGGCAGGTGGATTTTCGCTTCTACGTCATCGTGGACATGGGGTTTATCGACAGCCGCCCAGAGATCGTGCGCGACGTCATTCAACGGCCTGAGCTGACGCTGTTCACCACCGTGCACGGCGTGGCGCGCATTCTCGATCGCTTTGGCCCGGCGGCGATCGGTTGCCGATTGGCGATCGTCGAAGACGCGGCCTGCAAGATTTACCGCCCTCGGATCGACAGCGGCGCGCTGTGGGATCACTACTGCCGGGAAAACGGCGTGGTCTTTGCCGCCGAGAGCCGCATGCTCGGCTTTAGCCAGGATATCCGCTGCGGCATTTTCGATGCCGGCACCGTGGCCTATTGGGCGCTGCAAATCATCGCCTATCTCGGCTTCAGGCAGCTGTTTATCGCCGGACTGGACATGAACAACTTCCACCAGCCGCGCTTTTACGAAACCGAGCAGGATCGCTTGCCGACGTTCCTGGCGGACAAGGTGGCGTCGCTGGTGATCCCCGCTTTTCGACACGCCGGCGCGATCATGAAAAAGCAGCAGATCGCGATTAAAAACCTCTCCCTGCACAGCGCTATCGGCAGCGATATCTTCGAGAAGGTGGACGGCAATGTTTACTTTCAGCAAGCCTGAGCGGTGTTATCGCTTCGGCAGCGCGCTGTTTTTAGCCTTCGCGTTTTTCAGCGCGATCTTTTGCGGGCAGACCCGCGTCAACAACCTGTTTCATTTGGCGGCGCTGCTGTGGCTGGCCGTCGTGTTCACCTGGCCGCCGCTGCGGCGGCAGCTGTGGGCCAATCGTCAGGCGCGCTGGGGCGGCGGGCTGGCGCTGATGTTTTTGCTTTATTATTCCCTCAGTGCGCTGTGGGGCGAGACGCCGGGCGACATGCCGTCGGCCCTGACCCACAGCGCCTATATTCTGCTCTATCTCGCCTGGCTGGTGACGCTGCTCGACGGTGAGCGGCGTCATCAACTGCTGTGGGCGATGCTGGCCGGCATGACGGCGCTGTGCCTGTATCTGACGCTGGTAGACGCCCCGTCGATTTATCATCTGCGGGAAACCACCGCCCGCAATCCGGGGCCGAGCAACGTGATCGATCTGGCCGGTTACGCCGCCATCGCCATTTTGTTGAGCCTGATGATTTTCCGCGATACCGGGCAAAAAGCGGCGCTGTGCTTTATCCCGCCGCTGCTGGCATTCATGGTGCTGACGCAAAGCCGCGGCCCGCTGATCGCACTGGCGCTCGCGGTGGTAGTGGCGATGCCTTATCGACACCGGCCGGGACGGTGGCTGTGGTTTCTGTTGCCCGGTGTGCTGGCTGTGGTTCTTGTCGTCGTTTACAGCGCGATCGGCGAAATGTTGCTGACGCGTTTTGGCGAGCTGTATCAACAGAGCTTTGTTCGCATCAGCATCTGGCGCCACAGCCTGGCGCTGATCGGACAGGCGCCGTTCTTCGGCTACGGCTTTGATAAGCAGCTTAACTTTCTCAATTACACCGGCGAGCTGAACCACACAACGCACAGCCTGTACCTCGGCGCGTTGCTGAAGGGCGGCTGCGTGGGTTTCCTGTTGCTGCTGGCGCTGCTGGGATATGGCGCGCGGCTCGCCATCGCGCACTGGCGCGCAGGGCGGCGTTGGGAAGCGGCCATGTTTCTGTTTATGCTGGTGTTCTACAGTTCGCAGGGCATGTTTGTGATCGCCAATCCGGCGGAGTTTTGGTACCTGTTTTGGCTGCCGCTGGCGATGCTGCTGTCGCAGCCTAAGCGGTTGCCGATCAGGGGTGTACCGGCGGTAACGCCGCCAGGGTCTTCTCCAGCACCTGTTCCGCCGCGATGAGGCTGAGCGGTTGGCTGCGCTGGGCCGTATCCAGCGCGGCGCTATCAACCGGCACGTGCATCACCTGATGCCGCTCGCTGTCCTGATAGGGGCCGGTATGCCGCGGGTTAGCGGTGACGAACAGGCTGACGGTGGCGGTTTTCAACGCCACGGCGAGGTGAAGCGGGCCGGTATCGCCGGTCACCAGCACCTGCAGATTGGCGATGGTCGCCAGCAGTTGCGGTAACGTGGTCGCGCCGATATGGCTTACCACCCGCTGTTGCTGTTCCTCACTCAAACCCGCCATAAATTCCCGCTCGAGGCTGCGCTCCGCCTTGCTGCCAATCAACTCGATCTGGCAGTCGGGGGAGTGCGCCAGCAGCCGTTGCGCCAGCTGAACAAAGCATTCGACCGGCCAACGACGCAGCGTTTCGGAGGCGCCCATCTGAAAGCCGATCGGGATCTTGCCCGTCGGTTTCGCCAGTGCGGGTAGGGCGACCGGGATGAACATGTCAGGATTGTCGGTACGGCATCCCAATTGCCCCACCATATCCAGCTTGCGCTGAATCAAATGGCCGCCGGTGCTGCGGCTGACGCCGGTCAGCCAGCGTTCCATGCCGCTCGGTTTGTCGCCATAAATGTCTTTGAACAGGTATTGGCAGCCGGCGGTGATGGCGACCAGCACGTCATAAGGCGCCTTCGAGTGCAGGATGACCGCCAGCTGCGGCCGGTTTTTTCGCAGGCGCCGGATAACGCCCAACATGTCTTTAGCCTTATGATCCCAGTAAATTACGTCATGAAAGCAGGGGCTGCCTTCGACCAGCTGCCGGTTTTTGTGGCTGGAGACCAACGTGATTTGCGCACCGGGATAGCGCTCACACAGTGCGCGGATGGCGGGCGTATTGAACATCAGATCGCCGAGGGCACTGGTGGAGAAAATCACGATGCGTTCAAAGGATTGCTGCGGATCGAAGCTCGCTGCGGGCCGGAAATTGCCCGCGATGCGCGGTATAGAGACGCAAACCGGCGTTGGCCGCCGCTATTTTCCACTGTTTAGACATTGCCGTTCGCTTCCGCTTGAGTTCGGTGGCCACCGTCTGGCGCCGCGTCGTATCATACAAGCGCGGCCACGGCAGGCCAATGGCCCGCAACAGATTGCGACAGATGCTAACGTTATGCTTGCAATTGCCTTCGGGCGCCGCCGGTCAGGCGCGAAGAAAATCCTGCCAGCGTCGTACCAGATAGTTATGTTCATCCATCACGGAATTCCAGACGGCAATGTGACTCATGCGCTGCTCATAGCTGCCGCCATCGCGGATTTCCCCCTTAGCGATGAGCGGGTTGCCGTAAGCGTCCGGCAAATCTTCACTGGCGGCTTTGCCTGCATACCAGTAATCCCATTCGGCGGCAGACAGGTAAGGCCGGCTGCGCTGAGGATTGGAAATATAGTATCCCTGCCTGGCCATCACTGCGCCCGGCCATCCGGATTGCCACCAGTTAAGGTAAGCATAGGCGGCGTCGAGTGTTTTACCGGTGGCGCAGCGTGAAAGCGACAGACCGCCATACCAGGCGCGGTAGCCTTCACGCGGCGTCGCCAGCCGGTAATCTTTTTGCCGCGAGTGATGACGAAAATACGTTGGCGCCCACAGGCTTTGGATATTGACGCGCGGATCGTCAATCAATCGGCAGGCTTCGTCCTGGCTGGTCCAGAATGCGGCGAAGTGCCCCTGGCGATGCAGCAGGGACAGCGCGTCGGTCAGGCTGTCTATCTCCTCCAGACTGAGGTTGCCAACGTTGGCGAAACGCGCGAGCCCTGCGCCTTGCGCAGCCAGAGCCGCATCCAGTCCGCCCATCGCCGCATCGTCCTGCAGCGCCGACTGGCCGGAAAATGCCGGGTGCAGCAACCATCCCCAGCTTTCTTCTTCTTCCTGCAGCGCGGGCGGCAAGCGAGCTTCATGATAGGCGAAGCTGTCGGCGTTATGCGTCAGCGGCAGCATGCTGATGTGATCGGTGGGCCGGCTGTTCAGACTACGGTCATGTTGCACATACAGGCGGTTTACCGGCACGCTGCCGTCACCCAACCGCCCACCGGGAAACAGGGCGCCGAGTTTAGGTAAATCGTTAATCTCGTCCCAGTAAGCCAACCTCTTAATCTCCAACGGCTGGATGGCTCGCGCCGGCCAGACAAAATCCACGTTGTGAAACCATTGGTCGTAGAGATCGTAACGCTCCGGGTGCATAACGGCGATACGCTGGGCGTCTTGCACATCGTGAATGTGATATTCGATATGCAATCCCAGATCCTGCTCTGCCCGTTGACGCAACAGTTCGAGCAAGGTCACCGAAGTACCCAATACCCGTAACGTGGGGCGACCGCGGGGTGAAGGTGTCGAGGTCATGAGGTGGCAGCTCCGTCAAAGGGGAGCCATCAGAAGGATGGCTGCGTAAAAGGGTGTAGAAAACGTTGAAAAGCGTTCTGCAGCCGCTTGGGGTCAAGGCCGCGCAGAATGAAGACCAACTGCGTGCGCCGCCGGCCGTCCGGCCAGGCGGCAAGATGTTCCGGGGGATGCAGACTGTGCTGCACGCCGTGGATCACCACCGGCGTATCGCTTTCCAGCACGTTCAGCATGCCTTTTATCCGCAGTATAGATTGTCCGTGGCAATGCAGCAGCATCGACAGCCAGACGGTGAAAGCCGACCAGTTTATCTGTTGCTCGAAGGTGATGATACAGGTCTCGGTGGTAGGGTGCGTCTGCTGCCCAGGCTTGCTGTAAGATGTTGCCCCCTGTTTGGCCGGAACGGCCGGCCAACGCCGAAAACGCGTAGGCACCTGAGGGGAGCATGGGGTATCGAACAGACTGAGATCGCCATTGGCCAATTGATGACTCATGGCGGTTTGCGCGAGCGGATTCAATTGCTGCAGGTACGCCAGTAACGCAGGCCCTTCGCCGGCCGGCACACGATCGGTCTTACTCAGCACCAGCCAGTCGGCGGCGCTGACCTGGGCCAACCATTCGGGATGATGGTTGGCTTGCTGCCAGGCATGTTCGCTGTCGATCAGCGTGACCATGGTACCGGGGGTGAAATGGTACTGTAACTGCCGGTCTTGCAGCAATGTGGCAAATATCGGTGCCGGATCCGCCAGGCCGGTGGTTTCCAGGATCACTTTGCTGAATGGCGGCACCTCGCCACGTTGACGGCGTTCATACAGCGCCAACAGCGCCTGTTTCAACTCGCCGCGGATCGCGCAGCAGACGCATCCTCCGGGCAACAGCACGGTGTCCGGTGCGATCTCCCCCAGCAGCAAATGGTCGATGCCGACCTCACCGAATTCGTTGACCAGCAGAGCGACATCATCCAGGTTCTGCCCTGCCAGCAAACGTTGAAGCAAGGTGGTTTTGCCGCTGCCCAGGAAACCGCTCAACACGTGTACCGGCAGTTTATCTTCTGGGCTCATGGCGCCTCCGCAGAGATGAGGGCGGTGAGATAGCGTTCATCGAGCGGGTCAATCGGCCGTTTCAGCAGCCGTTCGGCCTCTTGCCAAAGCTGATCCAGGCGGGTAACGATCGCCTGCTGTCCGGTAGCGCCGGCCAGTAGCCAACTGCTGCCGTGGATATCGCTTAGCGTCAGCTTTAAGGGGGCCAGAGCGCGATTCAGTATCGCCAGCTGTTGCAGCCGACGCTGGCGCATGGGCAGGTCAGAATGTCGCAACGGATCGCTCCATTGCGGCGTGTCGTTCAATAGTCCGCAGAGTCCGCACATCGTTCGGGGTTCTCCTATCAGGGCATCACATCGCCGGCGTTGGGCCCCAGCGTTTGGCCGACAAACAGGTTGCCGCCCGGCTCACTGGCCAGCAGCAGCGCCACCGGCGCGATTTCCTCGACCAGGCCGAACCGTCCCAGCGGCAGCTCATTTGCTTTGGCCTCTTTCCAGGCATCGCTGATGCCGGCCACCAACGGGGTCTTGATCGGGCCGGGTGCAATGGCGTTTACCAGCACATTGTCGCAGGCGACTTCAAGCGCCAGCGACTTGGTGAAGCCGATCACCCCGGCCTTAGCGGCGGCATAGTGGCTCAGTTCGGCGCCGCCTTTAATGCCCAATTGCGACGCGATATTGATGATGCGGCCCCAGCGTTGTCGGCGCATATAAGGCAGTGCGTGCTGCGAAGCGAGGAAAACGCTGCGCAGATCGACCGCCATCATCTCGTCCCACATCTCCAGCGTCAGTTCGCTGCAGGGCGCCTGGGTAAGCATGCCGGCGTTATTAACCAGAATGTCGATACCGCCTAACCGTTGCAGGCAGGCCTCCACGCCCCGTCGGGCGCCGTCCGGTTTGCCGACGTCGGCGACAGTGCCATGGCAGGTTGCGCCCTCAGCCCGACAGCGTTCGACGATAACGTTCAGCCCGGTGCCGTCGCGGTCGCTCAGCATCAGCGCTGCCCCCTCCCTGGCAAACAACAGGGCAATCGCGGCGCCTATGCCGCTGGCGGCGCCGGTGATCGTTGCGCGGCGGTGTTTCAGCATCATATTTTCCTCCCCGCTCACTCTGGCCAGCGAACCGTCAGGCCGCCGTCGATAATCAGGCTTTGTCCGGTGATGTACGAGGCCTCGTCGCTGGTCAAGAAACGTATCAGGGCGGCGACCTCCTGCGGCCGTCCTACGCGTCCCAGCGGAATGCCTCGTGCGGCTTTGGCCAGGCCCGCCGGCCCCAGCGAGTGGGTTTCATCCAGCGACTGCGGCGTTTCAATCAAACCGGGGATCACCGCGTTGCAGCGAATGCCGCGTGGGGCCAATTCCACCGCCAGTGAACGACAGATGCCGGGGATGCCGGCTTTAGCGGCGGCGTAGTGAGCATGATCTTGCCAGCCGTAGACCCCACCGGCGATGGAAGATACCGCCACCAGGCTGCCGCCGCCGCGCATCTGGCCGATCGCCGCGCGAAACAGTCGCATCACGCCGCTGAGATCAACATTGAGCATTTCATGCCACTGTTGGTCGCTCATCTCTTCCAGCGGTGAGCGGCGCAGCAGGCCGGCGTTGGCCACCGCATAATCGACGCGGCCGAAGTGTTCTGCCGCGCGCAGGGCAAAGGCCTCCACCGAGGCGGTGGAGGCCACGTCCAATTCCAGCCACAAGGCATCACCGCCGGCGTTGGCGACGCGCTCGGCCGCTTGCCGATAGTCGTGCGGATCCTGGGGAAAATAGCCGGCGGCGATCCTGACGCCACGGCGGGCATACTCTTCCGCCAGGGCCAATCCTATGCCACTGGCCGCACCGCTGATCAGCGCCACCGGTTGAGATGAAGATAATTTTTCAGTCATAAACGATTCCTCGAACATGAGGGGGCTCCCCCCCCTCGAGCACTTAGTGCACGCTGTGCGGCGCCACATGGCGGGCGAACAGCATGATGACGCCGGAAGCGAAGCAGGGTACGGCGCCGAACCACAGCGCGGCGGTTTGCCAGTGGCCGCCGTCGCTGAGTACGGTGGTGGTACCGATGCCGGCGATAATGGCGCCGATCGGCCCCATCGCGCCGATCAGCGCACCGGCCGTGGCGCGGATGGCGGTAGGGAAGCTTTCGCTGATGAAAAACAGCGCCGCCGCATAGGGGCCGATCAGAAAGAACAAACCGATGCTGTACAGCGCGACGATCGTCGGGAGGTTGCTGGAGCAGAAAAGCATCACGGCGAATGACACCCCGCCGATCATCCAGCCGACGGCGATGGTATTGCGGCGACCGAAACGATCGCCCAACCAGCCGTGCGTCAGGTAGCCGCAATAGCCCACCAGGTTGGACAGCACCAGAATCAGCAGCGAGTTGGCGAAGGAGACGCTGTGCACTTTAGTAAGAACCGTAGTGCCGAGCACGCTGAAGATTTGGATAGCGAACCAGTTGATCAGCACGGCACCGCCCAGCACCAATGTGGCGCGCAGCGAAGCGCCGCGGAATGCGGCTGACAGCCCGGCCTGCTGATGAGCGTCATAATCGACCTGGTAATCGCGAGCGACCTGCCGAGCTTGCTCGATATCACCGAGATGGCGCAGTTGATGAATGTGCTGGTGGATTTGAAACTGCGGAGTCTCTTTCAGTTTCAACGCCAGCAACGCGATGATAAACGACGGCAGCGCGGCGAAAATAAAACTGCCTTGCCAGCCTATGATCGGCATCAGCAATGCCGTCAGCGCCGAAGCGACCAGCGCGCCGACCGGCCAGCCGCCCTGGACCAGACTGTAGATGAATCCCTTGCGGCGATTGAGGGCCGGATCGTCGAGAGCGGCGTAGATCTCGGTGAGGTAGGTGGCGTTAACGGTTTGTTCCGCGTAACCGAGCCCGGCGACGGAACGGATGCCGATCAGCGCGCCTTTCCCCCAGGCACCGCCGATCGCAGTCAGCAGCGAGCAAACGGCGGCTCCCCCGACGGTAACGACGATGCCCAGCCGCCGGCCGAGTTTGTCGACCAACGGGCCGATAGCCAGCGCGATGATCGCGCCGCCTACCGCCACCCAGGTGGCCAGTTCGGCCTGTTCTACTTCGCTCCAGCCAAAGTGATCGCCGATTTCCGGCAGCAATGTGCCGAAAAGAATGAAATCATAGACGGCGAAGACCCAGGCGAAGAAAGCGATCCATGTTGCGAATTTGGCGTCCCTGATGGTTAATTGCTGGGGTTGCCAGCCGTTGACCGTTGTCTTTTTATAGAGGCTCATGTTTGCTGTCACTCATGCGGTGGAAAGCGGCAGTTTCAGACTTTGCGCGGCATGCGGCGCAGGTAGTCGTCGGCGATTTCATCAAAGGTCACGAAGCGAACCCCTTGATGGCTCTGGATGTGTTTGATCAAGCGTTCCAACATCAACAGCACCTGCGGGCGGCCGGAGACGTCGGGGTGGATGGTCATGGTGAAGACGGCGTAGTCGTGCTCGCGGTAGACCCAGTCGAACTGATCGCGCCACATCTCTTCGAGATGGCGAGGGTTGACGAAGCCGTGGCTGTTGGGGGATTTTTTGATGAACATCATGGGCGGCAAATCGTCCAGATACCAGTTGGCTGGGATCTCCACCAAATCGGTCTCTTCACCGCGCACCAGCGGTTTCATCCAGCTGTCGGGATGCTGGCTGTAGTTGATGCGGGTCCAGCTGTCGCCGACGCGGACATAATAAGGGTGGAAGTCGTTGTGCATCAGGCTGTGGTCATACTTGATGCCTTTCTTCAACAACAGTTCGTTAGTGACGTTGCTGAACTCCCACCAGGGCGCGACATAGCCGGTAGGGCGCTTGCCGGATAATTGTGTCACCAGCTCAATACAGCGATCGAGGATTGCCTCTTCTTGCGCCGGGGTCATGGCGATCGGGTTTTCGTGGCTGTAGCCATGCACGCCGATTTCATGCCCGGCATCTGCGACTGCTTTCATCTGTGCCGGGAAGGTTTCGATGGAGTGGCCGGGAATAAACCAGGTAGTGCGCAGGTTGTGATCGGCGAACAGCTTAAGCAAGCGCGGCGCACCTACCTCACCGGCAAACATACCGCGTGAAATATCGTCGGGTGAATCTTCGCCGCCGTAAGACCCCAGCCAACCGGCAACGGCGTCCACATCGACGCCGAATGCGCAAAGTATTTCTTTAGCCATGTTGTTATCTCCTGAGTGTGCGAACAATCGCGAGAGCCGGCCGCAACAGCAGCGGCCTGCGTGGGTTAATTCTGTTGCGTCAACCGATATTCGATACTGAGAGCCATCCGGAGCAGACGCTCATCGTCGCCGGCCGGCAGCGACAGCAGTACGCTGGTCGCCAGACCATCGCCATCATGGCCGGTAGGCATGGCAATCCCCGGCATGTCCAGCAGGCTGCCGGGCATGGTGAGCCGCAACGTGGCCAGATTGGCTTGGGCAAACAGCGCAGCGTCGTTTTCCAGTGCGGCCAGCGGAGGGGCAACGTGGGCGACGGTCGGCGTTATCAGCAGCGCACCGGCCAATTCATCGTGCATTTGCTGCTGCCAGCCGGCGCGCTGGCGCAAAAACTGCGCCAGCAGATCGGCGGGGAGCGTTTCCGCCGCCAGTAAGCGGCTGCGCACGCGCGGATCCATACTCTCGGCCAAGGGGCTGTGCAGACGTTCCCGATGCTGTTCCAGCGCTTCTGCGGCGCCCGGCCACCCTCGTTCGGCTACCCAGATGAGCGCCTGACGCAGCATGGCGACCGGGCGCTCGTCAATATGTGCGCCGGCCGCGCTCAGGCGCGCCAGAGCAGCCTGCAAATTTTGACGGACTGCAGGTTGTACGTGCGGATCGTGCAAGACATCGGGATCGACCCGCAGCGTCATGCCCGTGAGCGGATAGGGCGACAGCGGATGGGACGCGGGTACCAGCACCCGATCGAAAGCGATCGCGTCGCGAACGCTGCGGCAGAGGGGGCCGAGGGTATCCAGGCTGGGGGATAACGGAAAAACGCCGCGTCGACTATAGCGTTGGCTACTGCTGCGGTAGCCAATCAGTCCGTGAAAGGCGGCGGGTATGCGAACGGAACCGGCGGTATCGGTCGCCATGGCTATGGGGACGATACCGCGTGCGACCGCGCTGGCCGAACCGCTGGACGATCCGCCTGGTGCGCGAGCCGTGCCGTGGCGATCCAAGAGCGCAGGGGTGCCAAAATGTGGGTTGAGGCCAAGACCGGAATAGGCGAACTCGCTGAGATTGGTTTTGCCGATGCTGACCAGCCCGGCCTTCTGAAGCTGCGCGATCGTCGCCGCATCGTGTGTCGCCGGCGGGGCGGTGGCTAGGGTCGCGGAACCGGCGCTGGTTTGCGTTGCGGCCATATCGAGCAGATCTTTCACGGCCATGGGAATCCCGTCCAGCTCGCTGAGCGGCGCATTGCTGCGCCAACGCCGGGTCGCTTCAGCCGCTTCGCGACGGGCGCGATCCGGGGTCAGGCAGATGAAAACCGTTGGCGCTTCGGCGGCTGATGACAAAGCGTGTTCCACGAGTTCGCTCGGTGTCAGCGTTCCTTCGCGAAACGCGCTCGTCAGTTGGATGGCATCAGGGAAGGCATGCCCAGGGGTGTGATTCATAGGATGACCTTAAAATGTATCTTTTATTAAAATATACATTTTAAGGTAGCAAGCTGGATGCCAGGTTGTCATTACCCTTGGTTAAAATTCGTGCTGAGTTGTGATCGAAATGATAAATAACGTGTTATTTAAGCTGAAAATGGTGATGTGGGGCACGTTTTTCGTTGGTCTAGCACGGTATTGAAAATGTATTTTTATTTAAATTAGCCGTTATGGTGCATGCCGGGGGGCAATTGCCCTTAGAAAGGGCAATGACGGGATAAGAACGAGTGAGCGCCAATTTGGTGGGTGGAGTGTGCCATAATGCCAGTCACTCCATGGGGAACGGTGGTTGAGTGACGAGCTAATGGAAAAAACGAGAGTGGAGAAAAGCAGCGGTGAAACACGCGCCGGCGCGCGTTATGAAATGATCCGACAAACCCTGGATGAGGCCATTCGTGCGGGGTCGGTGCCCGCAGGGTTGGTATTGCTTGAAGGGCCGCTGGCGGACATGTTCGGTACCAGCAGGGTGCCGGTTCGCAAAGCGTTGGGGCTGCTCCATCAAGAGGGGCTGATAGCGCGTTTCGAAGGCCGAGGTTTCATCGTGACGCCTGAAGGGGGTGAAGTAGAGCCGCAGCGTTTGCCGCTTAACCGAGCCGTGTTGGGATTGTGCCCGCAGGAAGAATTGATGGATACCCGTAGCACGAGTGAGAAGGTATTCAGCGATTTGCAGGAGGCGTTGTCTACCTGCATGGTGTTTGGTCACTACCAGGTCAATGAAGCCAGCGCGGCGGAATTTTATAATGTCAGCCGCAGCGCCATTCGCGAAGCGTTGATGAGACTGCGCGATCAAGGGCTGGTAGAGAAAGAGCCCTATGCGCAATGGCTGGCCGGGCCACTCACCGCCCGAGAAATCACCGATCATTATGAAATTCGGGCCTGTCTGGAGCCCGCCGCCTTGCTCAAGGCGGCACCCCATCTCTCGCGCCAGCATGTGTTAGACAGCCTGGAACGCCTGACTCAGCTGGAACAAGGCACATTTTCCCTGGCGAGCCTGGAGCGGGTAGAGGAAGACTTGCATATTCATTGTCTGGCGCCGGCGGGGAATAAAACCCTGCTGGGGGTGTTGCGTCAAAGCCAGTCGCCGCTCATCGTCACGCGTATTTTCTACGATATGCTGGGGATTAAGATTGAGGAAGCGATGTTGAATGAACACCGCCTGGTGTTGCAGATGTTGTTGCAGGGCGCTAACGACGCGGCTGCGCTGGGGTTGCAGGAGCATCTGCGCCGCGCACAGATGCGTACCTTGCAACGGCTGAAGGTCATTTCGGTATTGCCGGAACCCGCCTTGCCGCCTTACCTGTTGCGGCTAAGCTAGGTCTACGGTCGCGTTTATTCCGCCCGGGCCTGCGCGGGGCGGCCGATCTCGCCGCGCCGGAGCCTCCGGCGAGAGGGAGTCACATCAGCCAAACCGCCTCGCGCACGGCGATCGCTCTGGGCAGCAGCCCGAGGGCGTAGAAGCGGTCGGCGATGCTTTGCTGCTGGCGGATCACCTGTAAATCCATGGCGCGAACCTCGTGGCTGCGGCGCGACAGCGCGAGTTCCAGTGAGGCGCTCGCCAGCCCCAGTTCGTTGGAAAGGTGACGAGCGGCTTCTCTCGGCTGCGCGGCGATGTAGCGGCCGGTGTGCTGCAGCGCCTGCATCAGCGGCCGCAACAGATCGTCCGAACGCTCGGCGAAGCCGCGGCGCGCCAGGTAGAATTGCTGATTGAGCACCCGCTGGGTGCCGTCGGCGATCACGCGCAGTTCCCCGTTGCGCTGCGCGTCGCTGAGCAGCGGATCCCACATCATCCAGGCGTCCACCGCCTGCAGGTCGGTCGCCGACAGCGGATACTTCGGCGGCGCGTAGACGATACGCACGTCGTTCAACGTCAATCCCTGTTCGTCCAGCATCTGCAGCAATAAATAGTGCACGTTGGAGCCTTTGTTGAGCGCGATGCGTTTGCCGCGCAGATCGGCGGCGCTGCGTATTGGGCTGTCTTGCGGCACCACCATCGCCACGCTCTGCGGCGCAGGCGGCTCAAAACCGACGTACACCAGCGCATTGCCCTGTGCCTGGGCGAAGATCGGCGGCACTTCGCCGGTGGTGCCGAAGTCTATCTCATCGCCGTCGAGCGCGTGCAGCAGCTGCGGCCCGGCGGGAAACTCGCTCCACAACACGCTGATGCGCTGTGTGGCGAAGAGCTGTTCCAGGCTTTGCCGCGCCTTGAGCACCCCGAGGTTGCCGAACTTTTGATAGCCGATGCGCAGTTCACGTTCGGGCAGAGACGCTGCGGCGATGGCCGGTGAATGTGCGGGTGCGCCGGCGCTGCGACGGCGCGGTTTGATCAGACCAAGATGTGCCAAATGGGTGCGCAGGGTATTGCGGCTGACGCCAAGCAACGACGCCGCTTGCAGCTGGTTGCCGCCGCTGCTTTCGAAGGCGTTGCGCACCAGCGCATCCAGCACCCGTTGGTAAAGCTGTGCGCTGTCGCCTTGCAACTGCCGCTGCACAAAGCGGTCGATGGCGTCGTCGCTGCTGCCGTCGTTATCCGTCAGGCGATGGGTGAGCTGCAGTTGCTGCGGTGCGATCGCCCCCTCCTGGCTCAGCAAGACCGCATTATGCAGCGTGTTCTCCAGCTCGCGCACGTTGCCAGGCCAAGGGTAGTCCAGCAGCGCCTGCTGCGCTTCCGCCGTCAACCGCGGCAGTGGCCGTTCCAGACGGCGGGCGTACAGCGCAAGAAAATGTCTGGCCAGCACCGGAATATCCTCCGGCCGCTGGCGCAAGGGCGGTAAAGTCACCGCCGCCACGTTCAGGCGGTAATAGAGATCTTCACGGAACCGCCGTTGGCGAATCGCGCCGGCCAGATCGACGTGAGTGGCGGCGATGACCCGCACATCGATCTTCAGCGGTTTGCGCGAACCGACGCGGGTGATCTCCCGTTCCTGCAGCACGCGCAGCAGCTTGACCTGCAGCGACAGGTTCAACTCGCCGATCTCGTCCAGCAGCAGGGTGCCGCCTTCCGCCGCTTCGAACCAGCCCTGATGAGTGCCGACGGCGCCGGTGAAGGCGCCTTTCTCATGGCCGAACAGTTCGGCTTCCGCCAGGCTTTCCGTCAGCGCGCCGCAGTTGACCGCCAGGAAAGGTTGATGGCGGCGCGCGCTGTGGTGGTGCAGATAGCGCGCCACCACTTCTTTGCCGGTGCCGGTTTCACCGACGATCAGCACGGTGGCGTCGGTGGGAGCCAGCCGATCGAGCACGCTTTGCAGAGCGAGCGACGCCGGATCGATCAGCACCGGCTTGTCGGCGGCGAACGGTTGGGGATCGTACATGGGCGTCTCCTGTCTACGACGATGGGAAAAAAATCTTATCCCAGCCAATGGGCAGCCGCGAGAGGATAAAAGGCGCACGGTGCTGCATTGGCAACAGCTTTCCGCCGCTGCCTGCTGCCAATGCAGCAGTGTTTTGACGTCGATATTTCATCAATGTATTGATATTTATTGGTTTTTTAAAATCTGCAATGTGGCATGCATCCTGCTTTTCTTTTTATAACCAAGCAAAGTTTTTCTATCGATAAATACTGAAAATAGTTATATAGGAAAGGCATAAATGACTGAGTCAGTGAAAGAGCGCATCAACGTTTTCTGGTTTCTGCCGACCCACGGCGACGGCCGCTATCTGGGCACGGCGCAGGGCGGGCGCCCGGTGGACCTGCCTTATTTGCAGCAGGTGGCGCTGGCTGCCGACAACCTCGGCTATTACGGCGTGCTGATCCCAACCGGTAAAAGCTGCGAGGATTCCTGGCTGGTGGCGGCGGCGCTGGCGCCGATCACCCGCCGGTTGCGCTACCTGGTGGCGGTGCGCCCAGGCCTGCAGCCGCCGAGCCTGGCGGCGCGCATGGCGGCGACGTTGGATCGGCTGTCGGACGGACGCCTGCTGATCAACGTGGTGACCGGCGGCGATCCGGTGGAAAACAAAGGGGATGGCATCTTCCTCAGCCATGCCGAACGTTACGAAGTGACACAGGAATTTCTCACGGTGTATCAACGGCTGCTGCAAGGGGAGAAGGTGGATTTCAGCGGTAAGCATATTCGCGTCGAAGGCGCCGAATTGCTGTTCCCGCCGGTGCAGGAAAACGGCCCGCCGCTCTATTTCGGCGGCTCATCGCCGGAAGCGATCGACATCGCCGCTGGGCAGATCGACACCTACCTGACCTGGGGCGAGCCGCTGGCTCAGGTGGCGGAAAAGCTGGCGGTGGTGCGCCAGCGCGCCGAGCGGCAGGGGCGTAAACTCAGCTATGGCATTCGCCTACACGTTATCGTGCGCGAAACTGAAGACGAAGCCTGGGCGGCGGCCGAGCGACTGATCGCGCATCTGGATGACGACACCATCGCGGCGGCGCAGCAGATCTTTGCGCGCATGGACTCCACCGGCCAGCGCCGCATGAGCGAGCTGCACGGCGGCTCGCGCGAGAGTCTGCGCATCGGCCCCAACCTGTGGGCCGGCGTCGGCCTGGTGCGCGGTGGCGCCGGCACCGCATTGGTGGGCAATCCGCAGCAGGTGGCGGCGCGCATACGCGAGTATCAGGCGCTGGGCATCGACAATTTCATCCTTTCCGGCTATCCGCATCTGGAAGAGGCTCACCGCTTCGCCGAGCTGGTGATGCCGCTGCTGCCGCTGGCGCAGTCGGCCCATCAGACGGCTCGCACGATCAATACCGGCCCGTTTGGCGAAACCATCGGCGGCGATCGTCGTCCCGGCCCGGCGCAGCGGGAGGGCTGATGGCGAAGCGTGCCCATATTATCGTTATCGGCGGCGGTTTCACCGGCGCGGCGCTGGCGATCCAGCTGGCGCGCGGAGCGGTGGATGTCACGGTGATCGAACCGCGCGCCGCGCCGGGCTATGGCGTGGCGTATTCGACCACCGAGCCGACCCACCGCATCAACGTCCCGGCCGATAGGATGCAGCTGGCGGATGAGCCCGCGGGGGATTTTGACCGCTGGTTCCGTCAGGGCGGCGGGCTGACGGCCGATCCGCAGGCGCTATGGCGCGACGGTAAGGCCTATCCGCAGCGCGGCGCCTTCGGCCGTTATGTCGAGGAGCGTTTTCATCAGGCGGCGCAGTCGGGCCAGGCCCGCTTGCGGCACCTGCGCGATCGGGCGCAGTACCTGCAGCCGCAGGCACAGGGCGCGTCCGTCATCACCGCCGGCGGCGAACGGCTGTGGGGCGATTATGTGGTGTTGGCGACCAGCCATCCGCCGCCCGCGCTGCCGCGGCAGATCGCCCCGGAACTGGCGCGCGACGCGCGGTTAATCGCCAATCCCTGGGCGGAGGGGGCGCTGGATGAGATTGAACCCGATGAATCGTTGGCGATCGTCGGCAGCGGGCTGACGATGGCCGATGCGGTGGCGGCGTTGTACCGCCGCGGGCATCGTGGGCCGATTACCGCGTTCTCTCGTCATGGCTTGTTGCCGCGTGCCAATGCCGAAGGGGAGTACCCGACGTGGTCGTTTACCCCGCCATCCGGACTGCGTGACGGGGTGCGGCAGGTGCGCCTTGAGGTGGCGCGCGCCGCTGGGCAACGGGTGCCGTGGCAGGCGGTGTTGGACGAGGTGCGCGCCCAGGGCCAGCGTCTGTGGCAAGCATTGACGCCGACCGAACAGCAGCGCTTTCTGCGGCATCTGCGCGCCTATTGGGACGTGCACCGCTATCGCATTGCACCGCAGGTGAGCACGTTGCTGGCGGAGCAACAGGCGGCGGGCACGCTGCAGGTATTGGCCGCTCGTTTGCGGCGGGCAGAACCCACGCCGCAGGGCGTGCGTTTGACGATTCTGCCGCGCCAGGGCGCAGAGCGGGCGCTGCAGGCGCAGCGGCTGCTGATCGCTACGGGTCCGGCCCATGCTGGCCTGATCGCCGCCAGCCCGTTGCTCAGCTCGCTGGCGGAGCAGGGGGCGCTGCGCGCCGATCCGCTGGGATTGGGGCTGTGGGTCAATGCCGACAGCCAGGCGATCGGCGGCGACGGCCTTGCCAACCCGCGCCTGCTGGTGGCCGGCCCGGCGGCGCGTGGCCGCTTCGGCGAACTGATGGGGCTGCCGCAGGTGGCGGAACACGCCCAAAGCGTCGCGCAATATCTGCTGGCGCGATGTCCGGCTGCAAACTGATCGTCCATTCCCGTTTTTAACACCCTAAGACCCCCCATCCGGCCCGGCTCCGCCCGTGGCCGGCAGATAATTGTGGAGCTCGCTATGTCATCGCAACGTGAAATTCGTCTTAACGCTTTTGATATGAACTGCGTCGGCCATCAGTCGCCGGGGCTGTGGGCGCACCCGCGCGACCGTTCCTGGCAGTATAAGGATCTCGAATATTGGACCGATCTGGCGCGCCTGCTGGAACGCGGCAAGTTCGATGGATTGTTTATCGCCGACGTGCTGGGGATTTACGACGTGCTTAACGGCAGCGGCGACGCGGCGATCCGCCAGGCGACGCAGGTGCCGGTTAACGATCCGCTGGCGCTGGTGACGCCGATGGCGCTGGTTACCGAACATCTCGGCTTCGGGTTGACCGCCTCGCTGTCATTTGAGCACCCTTATCCTTTCGCCCGCAGATTGTCGACGCTTGATCACCTGACCAAGGGGCGTATCGGTTGGAATATCGTCACTTCTTACCTGGAGAGCGGCGCGCGCAATATTGGCCACCGGGCGCAGACCGATCACGATGCGCGCTACGACTACGCCGATGAATACCTACAGGTGGTTTACAAGCTGCTGGAGGGCAGTTGGGAAGACGGCGCGATTTTGCGCGATCGTCAGCGGCGCATCTTCAGCGATCCGGCGAAAATTCATCCGATCAACCACAAAGGCGAGTTCTTCCAGGTGCCGGGCATTCACCTGAGCGAGCCTTCGCCGCAGCGCACGCCAGTGTTGTATCAGGCCGGCGCTTCCAGCCGTGGCAAGCAATTTGCCGCGGAGCACGCCGAATGCGTGTTTGTCGCCTCTCCTTCGAAAACCTTGCTGAAAAAAACCGTGGCCGATATCCGCCGCCGCGCCGCCGAGGCCGGGCGCGACCCGCGCAGCATCCTGATCTTCAACCTGCAGACGGTGATCGTCGGTGAAACTGACCGGCAGGCGCAGGAAAAATGGCGGGAATACAAATCCTATACCAGCTACGAAGGCGCGCTGGCGCTGGTGTCCGGCTGGACCGGCATCGATTTCGGTCAGTATCAGCCGGATCAGGTGCTGAAGCATCTGCACACCAATGCCATTCAGTCGGCGGTGGAAACTTTCTCCAGCGCCGATCCCAGCCGTGAATGGACCGTACAGGGCATCGCCGAATGGGTCGGCATCGGCGGTTTCGGCCCGCTGTTGGTGGGCGGCCCGCAAACCGTGGCCGACGAACTGCAGGCGTGGGTGGAGGAAACGGATGTTGACGGTTTCAATTTGGCCTACGCCGTTACCCATGAAACCTTCACCGACGTGGTGGAACTGCTTATCCCCGAGCTGCAAAAACGCGGAGTGTACAAGCGCGACTACACAGCGGGCACTCTGCGAGAAAAATTGTTCAATCAGGGGCCGCGCCTGGCAGAGCCGCACCCGGCGGTGGGCTACCGCTGGCCGGCCGGCGCGCTCTTGGCCGATGCACTGAGCGTCAAGTGAGGATGCGATGATAGAGATTGAAGGATTGCACAAGGCTTACCGCGCGCCGGACGGGCGACGGATTGAGGTGCTGAAGGGCGTTTCGCTGCAGGTGCCGGCCGGATCGATTACCGCCGTGGTCGGCCCCAGCGGGGCGGGCAAATCGACGCTGGCGAAATGCATCAGCCTGCTGGAGCGGCCGAGCAGCGGCAGTATCCGGGTGAACGGCCAGGACTTGTCGCGGCTTGCGGGCGAGGCGCTGCGCAGGGAGCGGCGGGCGATAGGCACGGTGTTCCAGTCTTCCGCGCTGCTGCAGCGTAAAACCGCCTGGCAGAATGTGGCGCTGCCGTTGACCTATCTGGGCGTGGTGCCGCGCGATATCGACAAGCGGGTAAAGAGCCTGCTGGCAGCGGTAGGGTTGGCGGACAAGGCGGCGTTTTACCCGGCTCAGCTGTCCGGCGGCCAGCGCCAAAGGGTCGGCATCGCCCGCGCGCTGGCGCTGAATCCGTCGGTGCTGCTGGCGGATGAGGCCACCTCCGGGCTGGATCCGGACGCCACCGGGGCCATTCTCAGCCTGCTTAAACAGCTGCGCGATCGGTATGGCCTGTCGATCATCCTGATCACCCACGAGATGGATGCGGTGCGCGACGCCGCCGACGCGGTGGCCGAGATCCGCGACGGCGTGATTGTGCAGCAAGGGCCGGTGCGCGAGCTGTTGGCGGCGCCCGATTCCTCGCTGGGCCGCCAGCTGTTCCCGCTGAAGACGCTGGCGTCCGACGCCGCGTTGCGGTTGCAGGTGACCTATTCCGCCCGTCAGCCGGCGGCCACCGACTGGATCAGCCGCATCAGCCGCCAACTCGACCTGCAGATCGATCTGCTGGGCGGCCACGTTGAAGTGGTGGGCGGCAGCCTGGCCGGGCGGTTAGAGATTGCGGTGCGTTTTGGCGGCGGTTCGCGTTCGGTGGCTGAACTGCAGGGCGAGCTGCGGCGGTTGGGCATTCTCGCCGAGGTGCTGGAACAGCCGGCGGCCTTGCAGGAGGCGGTATGAAAAATCTGTCTGACAGCGTGATGAGCCAGGACACACCCTGGCGCGAGATCCATCGGTTGATGCTGCCGGCCTACGGCGAAACCTGGCTGATGGTCGGCATCGTGATGCTGTTTGTGGTGGCGATCGGCGGCGCCGTCGGCGTGGTGTTGTTCAACACCTCATCGCGCGGCTTGTTTCCGCGTCCGGCGCTGAATCGCGCGCTGAGCTGGTTAGTGAACATGGGCCGTTCGCTGCCGTTTCTGGTGCTGATGGCGGCGATTATTCCGTTCACCTTCTGGTTGACCGGCACCACCATCGGCATTCCGGCGGCGGTGATCCCGATGATCGTCGCCGGCATTCCGTTCTTTGGCCGGCTGGTGGAGAACGCGCTGCGCGAACTGCCGCCGGAGGTGACGGCGGTGGGGCTGGTGTCCGGCGGTTCGATCTGGCAGATAGTCACCCGCGCGCAGCTCAGCGAGGCGCTGCCGGCGATCGTCGCCGCCATCACACTGAACGTCATCTCGATGATCGAGTATTCGGCCATCGCCGGCACCATTGGCGCGGGCGGCATCGGCTATCTGGCGGTGGTGTACGGCTACCAGCGTTTCGACAATCACATCATGATCGCCACCATTGTGGTGCTGATCGCCACGATTCAACTGATTCAGTTTATTGGTGACCGCCTGGTCGCCGCGTTGCGTCATCATCAGGAAACCTTTTAATCATGCCTAATCACGATTTTGAGATAGTGAAGAAGAAACGCTGGCCGTGGCCGGTGGGTATCGCGGCGGTGGCAATTATCGCCGCCGCGGTTTGGCACTTCAGCGCCGGCCAGCAGCAGACGGTGCAGTTCGGCAGCACGTTGAAAGTGCACTTTGAGCCGGCGATGGCCGGAGAGCAGCGGGTGATCGAGTACGTCGGCGACCATATCGCGCCGGATTACGGCCTTAGGCTGGAGGCGGTTGGCCTGCAGGATCCGGTGCAGGCCGATCGTGCGGTGGCGCAGGGGCAGTACGCCGCCACGATCTACCAGCACCAATGGTGGCTAAAACAGGTGGTAGATGCCAATGGTTTTAAGCTGACCCCGACGCTGCCGGTGTTTCAGTGGGCGTTTGGCATTTATTCCGACCGCTATAGGTCGATCGCGGAGTTGCCGGACGGCGCGGAGATCGTGGTGCCCAACGACGGCGCCAATCAGGGGCAGGCGTTGTGGCTGCTGCAGCGCATTGGACTGATCGGGCTGGATCCGGCGATCGAGGCGCGCACCGCCAGGCTGAAAGACATTCGCGAGAACAAACGCCATTTTAACTTCAAGGAGCTGGATTTGCTGACCATGCCGCGCGCGCTGAATTCGGTAGATGCGGCCATTGGCTATGTGTCGCAGTTCGACGCCGGCAAAGTGCCGCGTGAGAAGGGCATCTTGTTCCCACCGGCGCCGAAAACCTTCGCCTCGCAGCTGGTGATTGGCACGCCCTATCTGCAGGACGAAAATATTCGCAAGCTGCAGCGGGCGTTTGCCGATCCCAGGTTGCAGGCGTGGCTGAAAAGCACCGACGACCCGCTGGTGAAAGGCGTGCTGGTGCCGGTCTCGGCAGAATAATCCCCGCCCGAAATGACCGTGATAAAGACCGGATTAACGCGCGTTAATCCGGCGTTTTTGTTACGCTGTAACTGTGTTTAATTTATTGATATTAATGATATTTATAGAAGAAATTGTTGTTTGTCGGCGTAATTTTTTCACCCTATAAACGAGGTGTCACCTGCCAATTACAACGAGGAAGCTATGAGTACCTTAAATATCGATACCGCGCCGCCGTTATCTGCGCCCATCGGCTCGGCCAGCGATGTGGCGCGTTTGATTAACCAGCGCAGCGAGAAAAATACCCATGCGCGCATGATCGTGCTGTTGGCGCTGGGCGGTGTTTTTCTCGATGCCTATGACCTGACCACGCTGTCTTACGGCATCGATGACGTGGTGCGTGAATTCAGCCTCAGCCCGCTGCTGACCGGGGTGGTAACTTCTTCGATCATGGTCGGGACCATTCTCGGCAACCTGGTCGGCGGCTGGTTGACCGACAAGTACGGCCGCTATCAGGTGTTTATGGCCGATATGCTGTTTTTTGTGGTTTCCGCCATCGCCGCCGGGCTGGCGCCCAACGTCTGGGTGCTGATCGGCGCGCGCTTTTTGATGGGGATCGGCGTTGGCATCGATTTGCCGGTGGCGATGGCCTATCTGGCCGAATTCTCCAAATTCACCGGCAAGGCCAACAAGGCGTCGCGCCTGGCGGCCTGGTGCCCGATGTGGTACGCCGCTTCGTCGGTGTGTTTTCTGATCATCTTTGCGCTCTATTTTCTGTTGCCGGCCGAATATGCGAACTGGTTGTGGCGCGCCTCGTTAATTTTCGGCGCCGTGCCGGCGTTGCTCATCATCATGGTGCGCAGCAAGTTTATGAACGAGTCGCCGCTGTGGGCCGCTAACCAGGGCGATCTGAAAGAGGCGGCGCGCATCCTGCGCGAGTCATACGGCATTGCCGCCCATGAGGCGGAACCTGACGCCGCCCAACCGGCGGCGCCGCCGAAGGTCAGCTTCCGCGTGCTGTTCCGCAAGCCGTACCGCGAGCGCACGCTGGTCGCCAGCGTGATGAACGTTTGCATTTCCTTTGAATACACCGCCATCGCCTTCTTTCTGCCGTCGATTCTGGCGCAGTTTCTCGGCGCCGGGGTGTTTGAAACTATCTCCGCTTCGCTCGGGCTGAACGTGCTGTTCGCCTTTACCGGTGGCCTGCTCGGCATGCGTCTGGCATGGAAGTATCCGTCGCGCCAGGTGGCGATCGCCGGATTTGCGCTGCAGTTTATCGCGCTGATTGCCCTGGCGTTGATCGGACATCCGCAGGCGGCGTTCGGCGTTGGGCTGGCGATCCTGATGTTGGGCCTATGGCTGTTCGCCGAAGGATTCGGCCCCGGCGCGCAGATGATGATTTACCCGGCGCTCTCTTACCCGACGGCGATCCGCGCCACCGGCGTCGGTTTCGGCCGTTCGCTGTCCGGTATCGGCAGCGCGCTGGCGTTGTTTATTCTGCCGATTTTGCAGGCGCGCTTCGGCACCGACATGTTTTGGATTGTTTCACTGGCGGCGGCGATCCCCATCGTCTTCCTGCTGATCATTCGCTTTGAACCGACGGCGCACGATATCGACGATCTGGCCGATCGCGCTTAACCACAGAGGACACTGACATGACGCAACACCTGTTATCCGCCGGAGCAGACTACGCACAGCTGGCCGCGCGTTTTCGGCCGATCTTCGCCGAAATCGCCGCCGGGGCGGTGGAGCGAGAGCTGTCGCGCACGCTGCCGCATGAACCGATCCGTTGGCTGAAAGAGGCGGGGTTCGGCAAGGTGCGCCTCCCGCGTGAAAAGGGCGGCGACGGCGCTTCGTTGCCGCAGCTGTTCGAACTGCTGGCCGAACTGGCGGAGGCGGACTCTAACCTGCCGCAGGCGCTGCGGGCGCATTTCGCCTTCGTGGAAGATCGGCTGAACGCGCCGGACGGCCCGGAACGCGATCGCTGGTTCGAACGCTTTCTCGACGGCGAGCTGGTCGGCAGCGGTTGGACCGAGATCGGCGGCGTGAAGCTGGGGCAGGTCAATACCCGGGTAACGCCGCAGGCCGACGGCTGGTCGCTCAACGGCGAGAAATTTTACAGCACCGGCAGTCTGTTTGCCGATTGGATCGACGTGTATGCCGAGCGTAGCGACAACGGCGGCCCGGTGATCGCTTTGGTGAACGTCACCCAGCCGGGCGTAGAGCGCGACGACGACTGGGACGGATTTGGCCAACGTACTACCGGCAGCGGCACCACGCGTTTTATTGATGCGCAGGTCGAGCAGGCGCACGTCTACGCCTTTGCCGAGCGCTTCCGTTACCAAACTGCGTTCTATCAGCATGTGTTGCTGGCGACGCTGGCGGGGATCGGTCGCGCGGTGCTGCGAGACGTCGGCGAGGGCGTGAGGCAACGTAAAAGGATCTATAGCCACGGCAACGCCGGTTGGGTGAAGGACGACGTGCAGATCCAGCAGGTGGTGGGGCAAATCAGCGCCTGGGCCTATGCGGTTGAGGCGACGGTGCTAAAAGCGACTTCCTCGCTGCAGCAGGCTTACGAGGCGCATCGATCCGGCGATGAAGCGCTGCTGCAGGCGCTTAACGTGACGGCGGAGCTGGACGCCGCCAGGGCGCAGGTCATCGCCGGGGAGTGGGTGCAGCGCGCCGCCGGTGAATTGTTCAATGCGCTCGGCGCTTCAGATACCCGTACCGGCAAGGCGTTGGATCGCCACTGGCGCAATGCGCGCACGCTCTCTTCACATAATCCGGTGATCTACAAGGCGCGCAATATCGGTGACTGGGAAATTAACCGCCATACGCCGACCTTTATCTGGCAAATCGGCAGTGGCGGTTGAGGCCGTGGCTATTCCGTCCAAACTTGCGTGCTGCGCGGGCTGTCCATCTGATAATCCGAGTAGGGGCGGGTGAAGAACTCGCGCCCCAACTCGCGGGCGGCCTGCAGCGGGTTGCGCGGATCGCGGGCGATCTCACCGCGCTGGTTGCCGGTGCCGTGCACCAGCCCGACGAAGGCGGAATGGGTGTAACGGCTGAACTCCTGGATCTGATGCACGATGCCCAGCGCCGCGCCAGGATAAGTTTCTTCCGACGCCACCGCCAGCCCGATGCGTTTGCCGCTCATGCGTTGGTGCACCTGTTCCGCCTGAGGGTAGGCGTTGGAATAGAAGCTGAACGAGCGATCGAAAAAGGCCTTGGTTTGCGCCGACATGCCGTACCAGTAAATCGGCGTGCAAAATACCGCGCCGTCGGCCGGCAGGAAGTGCTCCAGGAACAGCTCGGCGTAGCGATCGCCCGGCGGCGGCGTATGGCGTTCATCGCTCAGAAAACCGCTCAGGTAATCATCGAGAAAATGCAGGCTGGCGACGGTGCCGGCTTCGGCGGCGCCCACCAGGATCGCCTGCGCCAGCGTGGCGCTGTTGCCGTCACGGCGCGGGCTGCCGACCAGCACAACCAGACGTTTGGATTGATGAGTTGTATTCATGTCATGTTCCTCGGTATGAAGTGAATTCAACCCTACTTTAGAAACAAGTGACGGCAGGAGACAAATGACGGCTTTTCTGCCAGGATGAATTCAACTCACCTAGAGGGATTTCGCCATGTTCGCTACGCTGCCCGTCAACGCATTACGCACCTTTGAATCCGCCGCTCGCCTGCGCAGCTTCAAGCTGGCGGCGGCCGAGCTGGCGGTGACGCCGACGGCGATCTCGCACCAGATCAAAGCGCTGGAGCAGCAGTTGGGGTTTGCGCTGTTCGAGCGAGTGCCGCGCGGCGTGCGGCTGACGGCGAAGGGAAAAACGCTGTTCGCCGGGGTGCACGGCGCGCTGCTGGACGTCGCCGCCACGCTCGAAGGCCTGCGGCCGCAGCCCAGCAGCGGCTCGCTGTGCGTCTCGGTGACGCACTCGTTCGCGGCGCTGTGGTTGGTGCCGCGCCTGGGGCGTTTCTACCAGGCGTACCCGCACTATCTGGTGCGCCTGGAGGCCTGCGCCGAGGTGATCGATCTGCAGCAGGACGCCAGCGTGGATGTGGCGGTGCGTTACAGTCGCGCACACTATCCCTCGCTGCATCAGACGGCGCGGCTGGAGGAGAGCTTTGGCGTTTACGCCGCGCCGGGGCTGGCTGCCGCCGAACCGGAAAATCCGGTGCTGATCACCGTGAAGTGGGGGGATTCTGCGCTGTACGACAGCGGTTGGCATGACTGGTGCCGGGCCGCCGGCGTGGACTGGTGGCAGCGCCATGCGGCGATGCGCAGCTATCACGAGGAACATTACGCCCTGCAGGCGGCGGTGGCCGGGCAGGGGTTGGTGCTCGCCAGCTCGGTGATGGTGTCCGAGATGGTGGACAACGGTCTGCTGGTGGCGTACCGGCCGGAGGTGCGCGTTCCGGGTGCCGCGTACAGCGTGTTGTGCGCGCCGGGACGCGAGCGGCACCCGCCGGTCAGGGCGTTTCTCGCCTGGCTGCAGCAGGAACTGCCGCAAGGCAATGGCACGAAATAAAAGTTTTACCGTCCTAAGCTGTGGGAATATCAGCGAACTTTTGTTTTTACTTCACTGCGAGAACCTATCATGAGCCAGCCAAGAACCTCCGATTACCCGATTGACGCGCAATTTATCGAGCGCTGGTCGCCGCGCGCGATGACCAACGACGCCATCGACGATCAAACGCTGCTGAGCTTCTTTGAAGCGGCGCGCTGGTCGCCTTCGGCCTACAACATTCAGCCGTGGCGCTTTGCCTACAGCAAGCACGGCTCCGACAGCTGGGAGAACTACCTGGAGTTCCTGATCGACTTCAACCGCGGCTGGGCGCAGCACGCCTCGGCGCTGGTGGTGATCGTCTCCAAAACCACCAGCCTGAACGGCGAGCGGCTGGTGGACAACCCGACCCACGCGTTCGACACCGGCGCAGCCTGGGCCAACCTGGCGCATCAGGCGCACCTGAAAGGCTGGCTGACCCACTGCATGAGCGGCATTCACCACGACAAGATCAAAGCGGCGTTGCAGCTGCCGGACGACTATGCGGTGCACGCCATGGTGGCGATCGGCAAACCGGGCGACAAAGCCCGCCTGCCGGATTTCCTGCAGGAAAAAGAGGCGCCGTCGGGCCGCCTGCCGCTGGGCAAGACCGTCAGCGAAGGGCTGAATTTCACGCTGTGATTGCCCGCGTTCTCGCCGAGGCCCGCTTTGCGGGCCTTTTTTATGCGGCGAGTAAAACTTTGGGAGTATGTTCGCGTTCGCTTATTCGCTGTATATTTTTTTATATAACGATTGCGTAATGAGGAGGAACCCGTGGGAGATCATTTTGGCAAAGGGTTATTGGCGGGGTTAAAGGCGGAGAACCTGAAGCCGGAGGCGGAGCTGTCGCGCTTTTGCTCCGACTACAAGCGTGGCTTTGTGCTCGGCTATGCGCACCATTTAGCGCAGCGCTGCGGCGACGAGAACCGGGCGGCGTTCGAAGCCGGTCAGCTGAGCCGTGCCTATGGCCTTGGCAGTGAGCCGATGAGCGAGTTCTTCTCCGGCGGCGACAGCCGGCTGGCGGAGAAGTTTTTCCGCGCCGGCTATAACCGACCGGCGCAGGGGTAGCGCAGACGGCCGTCAGGCGGCGCTCAGCACCGCCACCATATACACGCACGGTTGGTCGCTCTGGTTTTCAAAGCGGCAGTCCGCCGGTGGGCCGAGCTCCAGACAGTCGCCTTCGGCCATTTCATGGCGCGCCTCACCCTCAAGAAAGACCAGCTCGCCGGATAAAACCCAGATCAGCTGACGTTTGAACGCGTACACCGAAGCCGGCATCGGGATCGCCGCGCCGGCCGGCAGTTCAATGCGCACCAGATCGAGCGGCAGATCGGTGCGCGGCGACACGTGGCGCCGCACGTAGCCGCTCTCCGGATCGACCCAGACCGGTTGATCTTCCCGGCGCAGCAGCCGGCCTTCCTGCGTTTCCGCCCGGGCGATCAGCTTGGACATGCTGAGGCCGAACGCTCCCGCCAGCCTGCCCAACAGCATCGCCGTCGGGCTGCTCTCGCCGCGCTCGATCTTATGAACCATCGCCCGTGAGACGCCCGCCCGTTCGGCCAGATCGGACAGCGACCAGTGGCGCGCCTCGCGCTCAATGCGAATGCGTGCGCCGATCAGCTGATTTAGATTGTCTAATTTAATATTCATATCGTAGTATTATAGTGGACAATTGGCCGGGGTAAACCATGATTATACGAAATGCGACGCTCAACGATAGCGCGGCGATTGCCGCTATCTATAACGACGCGGTGTTGAACAGCACCGCCATCTGGAATGAACAAACCGTGGATGCGGCCAACCGCGCGGCGTGGATCGGCGAGCGGCAGGCGGCAGGTTACCCGGTGCTGGTGGCGGTGAACGGCGCGGACGAGGCGATCGGCTACGCGTCGTTCGGCGATTGGCGAGCCTGGGACGGCTATCGCCATACCGTAGAGCACTCGGTGTATGTCCACCAGGCGCATCGCGGAGAGGGGATTGGCAAAGCGTTGCTGCTGGCGCTGATCGCACGGGCGCGAGAGATCGGCAAGCATGTGATGGTGGCCGGCATCGAATCCGGCAATCGGGCCTCCATTCAGCTGCACCTGGCGCTCGGGTTCCGCGAGGTGGGGCGTATGGAGCAGGTGGGCGCCAAATTTGGCCAATGGCTGGATCTGACTTTCCTGCAGCTGACGCTCGACGAGCGGGCGGCGCCGCCGGCGCGCTGACCCCGGGAGGCAGGGCGATGAATATGCTGTTACTGCTGATCGCGGCCGGGATGGGGCTGGTGGTGCAGAATCTGTTGATGGTGCGTATTACCGAAAGCGTTTCGACCATCCTTATCACGCTGGTGATCAACTCCAGCGTCGGTTTGTTGCTGCTGGTGGGGTTGCTGCTGGCCAAAAACGGCCTCGGCGCGGTGGCGGAAGTGACCGGCGCCGCCAGGTGGTGGATGCTGTTACCGGGGCTGCTGGGATCGCTGTTCGTGTTCGCCGGCATCCTGGGCTACCAAAAACTGGGCGCGGCGGCCACCATCTCGATCTTGGTCGCCAGCCAGCTGTGCATGGGGCTGCTGGTGGACGTCTACCGCGCCGGCCCGGCGGCGCTGCGCGAGAATCTGCCGGCGCTGTTGGGCGCCCTGCTGCTGGTGGCGGGCGCCTATCTGGTGGCGAAACGCAGCTTTTGACGGCGGCTGACATGCAAAAAGCCCGCTTAAGTTTCCTTAAGCGGGCTTCTCTAAATATGGCTCCTCTGACTGGACTCGAACCAGTGACATACGGATTAACAGTCCGCCGTTCTACCGACTGAACTACAGAGGAATCGTGTGAACGGGGCGAATAATAGCGGGGCGGTTGCGGCTTGTAAAGCGCGAAAATGCCCGATGCGTCCGTTTGCTGCAAGATTGCCCAACCTGCTGCTTTTTCTCGCTTTTATTGCTTATCCCGCGCGCAGCGCCGCCGGGTTGCCCGTTGTTTGGCGCATTTGCCTGCCGATGGTGCAACGGTTGCCCTGCGCGGTGGCGCGCGCCGCCCGGCGAACGGCCATTTACCGCCTTGTACCCCGCTTCCACGGCCGTTTACCGACTCTGGCCTGGATCTTGCTGTGATTGCATGACCGGATTTCGGCATTCTCAATTTAGCGGCTCGCTGGAGGCACTATGAATTTCAGACGTCTGAAGTACTTCGTGAAAATCGTCGATATTGGCAGCCTGACCCAGGCGGCGGAAGTGTTGCACATCGCCCAGCCGGCGCTCAGCCAGCAGTTGGCGACGCTGGAAGGGGAACTGAAGCAACAGCTGCTGATCCGCACCAAGCGCGGCGTACAGCCGACCGAGGCCGGCAACATTCTGTATGCCCACGCGCAGACCATTCTGCGCCAGTGCGAGCAGGCGCAGAGCGCGGTTAACAGCGCCGGACAGGCGATGAGCGGCCAGGTGTCTCTCGGGCTGGCGTCGGGCAGCACCGCGGCGCAGCTGGCGCTGCCGTTGCTGCAGACTCTGCGCGATCAGCAGCCGGGCATCCTGCTCAGCCTGCATGAAAACGGCGGCACGACGCTCACCGGGCAGGTGGCTAACCAGACGCTGGACATGGCGATGGTCTACGGCGCCAAGATGCCCGCCGGGCTGCACGCCATCGCATTGATGCGCGAAGATCTTTATCTGGTGGCGACGCGCGCGGTGCCGCATCCCGGCAACAGCGTCGAGCTGCTGGACGTGGCGCGGCTGAACCTGTTCCTGCCGCGCGAGGGCGATGCGGTGCGCAACCAGCTGGAGGAGGCGATGGCGCTGCGCAAGCTGGCTGCCAACGTGGTGGGGGAGATCGAATCCTCGGGCGCGCTGAGCGCCGCGATCGCCAGCGGGCTGGGGGCGACCGTGCTGCCGGAATCGGTGGCGCGCGCGATGATCGGCCCGGCCAAGGCCTGGATGGCACGCATCAATGCGCCGACGATGTCGGTGCCGCTGGCGCTGTGCATGTCGGGTCAACAGGCGCTGTCCGCCCCGGCGCTGCTGGTCAAAGACCTGCTGCTGTCGATCGCCGGCGGTCGAAGCCAGGAAAAACGCGCACTGGCACTGGTGCGTTGAGGAAAAAACGGCCCGCCGCAGCGGGCCTGAGCACCGTTACCGGAACGGCGGTTCGTTGAAGGTGCGCAGCTTGCGCGAGTGCAGACGATCGCCCTCGGCGCGCAGCAGATCGATGGCGCAGATGCCAATCTGCAGGTGCTCGGAGATCGCCCCTTCGTAGAAGCGGTTGGCCTGGCCCGGCAGTTTGATCTCGCCGTGCAGCGGTTTGTCGGAGACGCACAGCAGCGTGCCGTACGGCACCCGGAAGCGGTAACCCTGGGCGGCGATGGTGGCGCTCTCCATATCGACCGCCACCGCGCGGCTGAGGTTGAAGCGCCGCGCCGAAGCGGAGTAGCGCAGCTCCCAGTTGCGATCGTCGGTGGTGACCACGGTGCCGGTGCGCAAACGCTGTTTGACCTCTTCACCGGGCATGCCGCTGACCATCTTGGTGGCGTCGTACAGGGCGCGCTGCACCTCGGCGATGCTCGGGATCGGGATATCCGGCGGCAGCACCGCATCCAGCACGTGATCGTCGCGCAGATAGGCGTGGGCCAGCACGTAATCGCCGATCTTCTGGCTTTCGCGCAGGCCGCCGCAGTGGCCGATCATCAGCCAGGCACTCGGGCGCAGCACCGCCAGGTGATCGCAGATGGTTTTGGCGTTGGACGGGCCGACGCCGATGTTGATCAGCGTGATGCCCTGACCGGTGCGTGAAATCAGGTGATAGGCCGGCATCTGGTGGTTTTTCCACGCCAGATCGGACACCGCCTGTTCGGGCGCGCTGGTTTCCGGCGTGATGTAGGTACCGCCGGCGCTGGAGAGCGCGATGTACGGGCTGGCCGGATCGGCGATCTGCGCGCAGGCCCAGCGCACGAACTCGTCCACATAGCGGGTGTAGTTGGTGAACAGCACGAACGGCTGGAAATGCTCCACCGGGGTGCCGGTGTAGTGCCGCAGACGCGCCAGCGAGAAATCCGCGCGCAGCGCATCGAAATGCGACAGCGGGAAATGGTTGTCGGTGGTGTGATACAGGCCGTCGGCGGTCTCGTCACCGATCTGCGCCAGCTCGGTGGTGGGGAAATGCTGCGCGATGCCGGCGCTCATTGAGCGATCGAGCGCCAGGCTGGAACCGTCGATCACGTAAGGGAACGGGATCTCCTGCTGCGACGGCGCCACTTCAATATGGGCGGCGTAATCGTGTTCCAGCATCGCCAGCTGTTCGGCCAGATAGTGGCGGAACAGCTGCGGCCGGGTCACGGTGGTGCTGTAGCTGCCGGGATGGGTAAAGCGGCCGAAGGCGCGGGTTTTGTTTGGGCCGGATTGCTGCCCGTCCCAGCTGACGCGCAGCTCGGGATACACGAACAGCCCCGCGGCGCGCGCCTGCTCATCCGGCAGGGTGCCGTGGCTGATAAAATCGCTGACCGCCTGACGCAGCGCGTCTACCGCGGCGTCATACAGGGCTTCCAGTTGATCGAGTGCCTGATCGGCGCTGAGGCCGCTGCGAGGTGGGGCATAGCTCATACTTTCTCCTTCGATGTCCCGGCTCTGGCGGGATTGGCGGCGTTTCACCGTCACAGGTTAGCCGAAGAAGGGCGTAAAAGCTTGGTCGAAATGACGGGCGCGGCAAAGAAATTACCGCGCCCGTAGCGTGCCGGGGGTCAGGAGGCGGGCGCGGCCGCTTCGACCTTCAGCGACACCAGCCCGATGCCCAGCTTCTTCGGCGTGAAGCCGCCGCTGGCGCTCTCTTTCGGCTCGGTGGGGGCCGGCGGGGTAATGCTGATCTTCTGCGCGCCGCGCGGGTTGTCGAAGCGCAGGGTGACGGTGCTGTCCTGCTCGCCGAGCGACACGAAGCGCTCTTCGTCGCCGACGCGCACCGAAATCGGTTCGCCGACGTTGTTGCCGTAGGCGCGGGCGCGCAGCACCAGATCAAAGGTCTTCGGCAGCGGGTCGACGTAATCGATGTCGACCGCCGGCGCCAGGTTGGCGTCGGACCAGCGGCCCCACTCCTCGACGGCGGAGACGCCGGTAATGGCCTTCACCTGCTCCGGCAGGCCGGGCAGCATGAACTCGATGGCGTCCGCCCGGTATTTCACCGCCGCGTCGTCCACCTGCAGGCGAGCGACGGCGTTTTGGTAATCGGCGACGCTGTCCGTCGCCGGGCCGGTGAAGTTCACCTTGCCGTTGAAGCGTTCGCCGCTGGCCTGCGCGATCTGCGGCGGCGAGGCCAGGGTGCCGGAGGCCACGCAGATGTCGGTGCTCAGCGCCAGCTGCGGCGCCCAGACCCGGCCGATCTCGTAGCATTTATCGACCCAGACGAATTTCTCCCCCGCGCCCAGCCCGGCCAGCTGTTTGCGCAGCGGGGTGGAGAGGTAGACGTTGAACATCGGTTCGATGCGGTTGTCGCCCACCCGCAGGATGAACGGCACCTTGTAAGTGACGCCGGAGAAGCTGAAGCTGCGTTGGCGCGTGTCCACGCTGTAGTCGCTGATGCGGTTCGGCAGGCCCCACTGGTTGATCACCGCCGGTTTCCAGCCGTTAATTTTCTCTTCGATATTCAGGAACACCGTAGACAGCGACGGCGCCGACAGGCTGCTGCGGCCGAGGCCGATGTAGTTGTCGCCGCCCATCACGTCCAGCACCGTGGCGCCGTTGTCCAGCGTGCTGCGCTTCTCGTTGCGCTGCTCCGCCTGCGGCCGGGTGCCGTCGATGATGAAGAACAGGTTGCGGCGCTTCTGTTTGGTCAGGATGTCGTAGGCGGTGTTGTTCATCGCCAGATGATCGGAGGACACCACGATCACGGTGTTGCTGAAATAGGGCGAGCGTTTGATTTTGTCGATCAGCGCGGCGATGTGTTGCTGGCTGCAGGCCACCGCGCTCAGCGAGCGGTTTTCCTTGTTCTGCCAGGCGTAACTCTTCTTGCTGCAGCCGGCGGAGATAAAGCCGTCCGGGTGATGGGTATCGACGGTCAGGGTAAACAGCGAGAACGGCTGGCGCTGTTTGGACAGCTCGACGAACTTGCCGTACACCACGTCCAGCACGCTATCGTCGTACCAGCCCCAGTCGTTTTTGTAGCTCGGATCGGCGACCTGTTCGCGCAGCTCTTTGAAGCCGTAAACGTGGTCGAAGCCGTGGGATTTCAGGAAGGTGTCTTTACCGGCGAACGCCAGCTCGGCGCCCTGATAGAAAGAGTTGCTGTAGCCGGCGGCCTTCAGCACGTCGCCCAGGCAGACGTTCTCCGGGTAGAAGGTGGAGACCGCGCTGGAGGCGTTGCCGTCGAAGGGCGCGAACAGCGGAATGCCGCACTGTGAGGCGACCATGCCGGCGATGGTGTAACCGGTGCCCGGCAGCTGTTGGGTGTTGCTGAAATCGATGCTGTCCGCGCGCAGGGCGTTCAGCTCGTCGGCCAGGCCGGGAAACAGCTCGGTATCGAAGTAGGTGCGCTCCAGGCTCTCGGCATAGATGTACACCAGGTTCGGCCGCTTGCCCTGCACGGTCTTTTTCGGCGCCTTGTAGTAGGTGGTGAAATCGGCGGTATCGCCGACGATCTGGCTCTTGACCAGCAGCGAGATGTCCTGAAATGCCGGGGTGGTGCCGACCGAAAACAGCGCCAGCAGCACGGCGACGAGGCTGTAGGCCACGCTGCTGCCTTTGGCTTTGCGGCGCAGCAGGCTGCGGGCCAGCACCGCGAAGATAAGCCCCAACGCCGCCAGCAGGCCGATGAACGGCAGCACGTATTTGCTGATGCCCGCGCCTTTGAGGCTGCTGGTGACGGTGTAAATCACCGCGTCGGTGATGCCGTCGCCGGTGAAGTAGTTGCTGGCGATCAGGATGACGTTCAGCACCAGATAGCTGCCGAGCAGCGTCAGCAGAATGGCGAACCACCAGCGGTTGGCGGCGGCCCGGGTGCGATAAATCAAAATCGACGCCAAAAAGAGAACAAAAGAAACGACTGCTAAAACCATCCGCCAAACCCTGTCTGATTGAAAAAACGTTGCTGCCCTGGTCTGCGCCGCCGACCGTGCCGCGGCGCGAAAAGTGAAGGGTATAGCCTATTGCCGGCGGCGGAACAACGCGCGATCTCCCGCTACGGCCGACGAACGGCGGCTATTGTACATTTTTATGACAATAGTGTGACGTTAATCACGCCGACGGCGGCCTCGGCGGCGAAAGCTTGCTGGTCGGAGGTTTCGCTCTACGCTTAATGAGCGCCACGACGGTGCGCCCATCAGCCTTTCACAGGAGGAAGTATGCAGACGATTCCCGCCGCGGTACTCGACGATCTGGCCCCGCAAGGCGTGTTGCGCGCGGCGATCAACTACGGCAATCCGGTGCTGGCACAGGCCGGGGCCGGCGGTAAACCGCAAGGCGCTTCGGTGGAGCTGGCCGCCGCGCTGGCCCAGGAGCTGGGCGTGGCGCTCGAGCTGGTCACCTATGACGCGGCGGGCAAGGTGTTTGCCGACCTGGACAGCGGCGCCTGGAACCTGGCGTTTATGGCTATCGAGCCGGTGCGTGCGGCGCAAATCGCCTTCAGCGAACCCTACGTGATCATCGAGGGGACTTACCTGGTGGCGAACGACGCGCCTTACTTTGAGGTGGCGCAGCTCGACCGGCCGGAGGTGCGCATCGCGGTCGGCCAGGGGGCGGCGTACGATCTGTTTTTATCGCGCACGCTGCAGCAGGCGCAGCTGGTGCGGGCGGCAACCTCCGCCGAGGCGATCGCGCTGTTTTTCGAACGGGGGCTGGAGGCGGCGGCCGGCGTGCGTCAACCGCTGCTGGCCGCCGCGGCCGCCCATCCCGGCTACCGGGTGCTGGACGGGCATTTCACCGCCATCCGCCAGGCGATGGCGGTACCGCGGCAAAAAACGCAGGGCGCCGCCTACGTGAACGCGTTTATCGAACGCTGCAAGGCCAACGGGTTGGTGAAGGCGGCCTTGCAGCGCAGCGGCCAGGGCGAGGTGACGGTGGCGCCGCCGGCCGCCTCGGCGTGATCAGTCGAGCTCCACCGCGTACTGTTCCACCGGGGTGATTTTCTTGATCAGCTTGTTGTCGAACAGGAACTGTTCGTAAGCCTCATAGCGGGCCCGATCCAACTTGGCCGGATCGCGCGCGAACAGCGGCAGGCTGGCTTGCCACGCCTGTTTGTTCAGCTCGGTATTCAGCTCCGGGTGCGCCTTGGCGAACGCCAGCCAGGTCTCCTGCGGATGTGCATGCAGGTAGTCGCTGCCTTGCTTCAGCGCGGCGAGGAATTTGCGGATTTTCGGCTCGTTCACCGCATCGCGGTTGGCGACGATGATCAGCTCGTCATAGGCCGGCACGCCGTAGTCTTCGACGTTGAACACCACCGGTTCTTTACCCTGTAGCTTCAGCTCCAGCGCTTCGATGTTGCGGTAGCCGCCGATCACCGCATCGACCTGGCCCGCCAGCAGGGCGCTGGTCAGCTGGAAGTTGACGTTGATAAGCTTGATGTCCTGCGGCTTGAGGTGCTCGTGTTCGACCATGGTGGTCAGCGTCGCCTGTTCGATGCCGCTGACCGAGTAACCCACCGTTTTTCCCTTGAGATCCGCCGGCGACGTGATGTTTTTGTCCAGCGCGATCACCGTATTCAGCGGCGTGTTGATCAGGGTGCCGACGCGCATCAGCGGCAGGCCCTGATCGGCGAAGAAGTGCAGCTGCGGCTGATAGGTAATGGCGAGGTCGGCCTGTTTGGCGGCCACCAGCCGCGGCGGCAGCGCCGGATCGGACGGCGGCACGATCTTGACGTCCAGCCCTGCGGTCTTGAAGGCGCCGATCTGCTCGGCCACCATAATTGGCGCGTGATCGGGGTTGATGTACCAGTCGAGCACCAGCGTCAGCTTCTCGGCCGCACCGGCCTGGCCGGTGAGGGCAGCGCCCAGCAGCAGCCCGCGAACGGTTTGTTTGATCATGGTCGTTCCTTTATCCCTGGTTATGGTTGCAATCATCAGTCGTTTTCCGGCGCCCAGGCGATCAGACGCCGCAGCAGCGCATCCACCGCGGCCCACAGCAGCACGGTCATCAGCACCAAAATAAACAGCGCGGCGAAGCAGACGTCGGTCTGCATGCGCGCGTTGGCGTTCAGCATCACGTAGCCCAGCCCTTCGGCCGAGCCGACCCATTCGCCGATGATGGCGCCGATCGGCGCGACGGCGGCGGCCATGCGCAGGCCGGAGCCGAAGGCCGGTAGCGCCGCCATCAGCCGCACGTGCCGCAGCTGCGCCCAGCGCGAAGCGCGCATCGTGCGCGCCAGATCGAGATAGTCGTTGTTGACCCGGCGCAGCCCGTCGAAAAAGGCCGACACCACCGGGAAGAAAATCACCAGCACCGCCATCGCCACCTTGGCGCTCATGCCGAAGCCGAACCACAGCACCAGCAGTGGCGCCAGGGCGAACACCGGTATCGCCTGGCTGGTGAGCACCAGTGGCATCAGCCAGCGCTGCAGCCGCGGCGAGAAGATCATGCACAGCGCCAGCGCCGCGCCGAGCAGCACGCCCAGCACCAGCCCGCTGACGATCTCCGAAGCCGTGACCAGCGTGTGCCAGGCGAGATAGCCGCGCCCGTCCCACAGCGCCTGCGCCACCGCGCCCGGCGTGGGCAGCAGAAAGGCCGGAATGCCGCTTTGCGCCGCCAGCCACCACAGCAGCAGCAGGCCGGCAAACACCGTCAGCCCACGCCGCAGGCGGGTGAGGCCATGCTCTTCGGCAATCTTCATTGCGCGGCCCTCACCAGCTGTTGCAGCAGCTCGGCCTGGCTTTTCAGCAGGTCGGCGTCATCCGGCGCGCGCGGCGGTTGCCCGCTGATACGGTGGGTATCGTCGAGGCCCAGCGGCCAGGGCGACAGTACCAGCAGCCGGTGGCTCAGGCGGCAGGCCTCCATCGGATCGTGGGTGATCAGCAGTACGGTATTTTGCGCCAGCAGCTCGGCGGCCAGGCTTTGGATCTCGGCGCGGGTAATGGCGTCCAATGCGGAGAAGGGTTCGTCCATCAGCACGATCGGCTGGCGTTCGTAGAGCGTGCGGGCGATGGCGGCGCGCTGGCGCATGCCGCCGGACAGCGCGGCGGGCAGGCTGCGGCCATGCGCGGCCAGGCCTACGCGTTCGAGCAGATGCGCCACCCACGCCCGATCCGCCACTTCGCCGCGCAGCCGCGAGCCGAGGGCGACGTTCTCTTCGACGGTCAGCCACGGGTAGAGCAGGTCTTTTTGCCCCATGTAGGCGATGCGCCCGGCGATCGGCAAACCGTCGCTGCCGGTCACCGTACCCGAACTGGCCTGCGCCAGGCCGGCGATGATCTTCAGCAGGCTGGTTTTGCCGGCGCCGCTGGCGCCGAGCAGGGCGACGAAGCTGCCGCCGGCGATGTCGAAGCTCAGCCGGTCGAAGACGATTTGCTGACCGAAACGCAGGCTGAGATCCCGCACCTGGATGCCGGGTGGGAGAAGCGGGGAGGTCATGAGGCGTTCAGCCCCATCTGCCAAAATGCCGATTCCAGCTGGGTGGCGGTGGTGAAAATCTGCGCCAGCTCGGTGAAGCGGCCTTGTGCGCCGCGCTGGTGGCCGACGGTTTCCAGCAGTTCGATGGCGGCACGCACGCCGGCCAGATAGCCCTCGTCGCCGTAGTTGCGGATCCAGGAGGCGTAAGGATTGCCCTCCATCTGAGTGGCGGGATCGTGCAGCAGCCGCAGGCCGATTTCGGCATAGCCGGCCACGCAGGGCAGCAGGCCGGCCAGCAGATCGAGGGCGTCGCCGGCATGGCCGATATCCAGCACGTAGCGGGTGTAGTTCATGGTTTCCGCCGCTTCCGGCTGGGCGGCGATCTGCGCTTCGCTCAGCCCCCATTCGGCGCAGTAGGCCACGTGCAACGGCAGTTCGGCGACGATGCCGTTGAGCGAGGCGGTGGCGGCGCGCATCTCCGGCAGGGTGCGTAGCTTGCTGACCAGCAGCGCGTAGGCGCGGGCGAAGTGCAGCAGAAACAGATAGTCCTGGGTCAGGTAGCGGCGAAAAGCGCGTTCAGGCAAGGTGCCGGCGGCCAGCTGCTGCAGAAATGGATGATCGACGTAATCTTGCCAGTGGCTGCCGGCATGGTGGCGCAGCCGGCCGTAAAGACCGCTTTCGAACAGGGTAGTGATGGACATGGGACCTCCTTGAGTCAGTGGAGATCCGGGCACGCTGGGGTATGAACAGGCAACGGGTGAGAGCGTTGTTGCCTAACCGTCCCTTCGCTGGCATGACCCAGATCAGGTTCAAAGGGTTCGGCTTGCGCCATCTCAGCCCGTAACAGGACACCCCTCGGAGCTGCCTGTTATACGACATTTGTTTTTTGATTACAATCGCCGGGCGGTGCGGCGGCAATCGGTTCGTTTAGTGCGATCGAGGGTGATTTTGCTGGCGCAAGGCGCGCGGTTTTTGTCACTGTAGGCTCATGTTTTGCCTCTGAGGATGATGCCCGATGAAAAAGATTGGTTTTCTCTCGTTTGGCCACTGGTCGCCTTCCGCCCAGTCCGGCACCCGTTCCGCGGCGGATGCGCTGCTGCAGTCCATCGATCTGGCGGTCGCCGCCGAAGATCTGGGAGCGGACGGCGCCTATTTTCGCGTGCACCACTTCGCGCGCCAGCTGGGATCGCCGTTCCCGCTGTTGGCCGCCATCGGCGCCAAAACCCAACGCATCGAGATCGGCACCGGCGTGATCGACATGCGCTATGAAAATCCGCTGTACATGGTGGAGGACGCTGGCGCGGCGGATCTGATCGCCGGCGGGCGGCTGCAGCTCGGCATCAGCCGCGGCTCGCCGGAGCAGGTGATCGACGGCTGGCGCTATTTCGGCTATGCCCCGGCCGACGGCGAAACCGATGCGGACATGGCCCGCCGCCATACCGAAGTGTTCCTGGAAGCGCTGCGCGGCGAAGGGTTCGCCGAGCCCAATCCGCAGCCGATGTTCCCGAATCCGCCCGGGCTGCTGCGGCCGGAGCCGTTTTCCGCCGGGCTGCGCGACCGCATCTGGTGGGGCGCCGGCTCCAATGCCACCGCCGTCTGGGCGGCGAAGCTCGGCATGCACCTGCAAAGCTCGACGCTCAAGAACGACGAGACCGGCGAACCCTTCCACATCCAGCAAGCCAAGCAGATCCGCGCCTACCGCGCCGCCTGGCAAGAGGCCGGCCACACGCATGAGCCGCGGGTTTCCGTGAGCCGTAGCATCTTCGCGCTGGTGGATCAGCGGGATCGCAACTACTTCGGCGGCAGCGGTAAGGAAGGCGACCAACTGGGGTATATCGATGCGCAAACCCGGGCGATCTTTGGCCGCAGTTACGCCGCAGAACCTGACGCGTTGATCGAACAGCTGGCGCAGGACGAGGCCATCGCCGAAGCGGATACCTTGCTGCTGACCGTGCCTAACCAACTGGGCGTGGATTACAACGCCCACGTTATCGAATCGATTTTAACCCATGTCGCGCCGGCGCTCGGCTGGCGCTAAACGGAGGAGCTGCATGTCACGCATTTTCATTACCGGCTCGGTGGACGGGCTGGGCCGCGCCGCCGCGCAAACGCTGTTGGACGAAGGACATCAGGTGATTCTGCATGCGCGTGAGCCCGGCCGTCTGGACGCGGTGCGCGATCTGCTGGATCGCGGTGCACAGGCGACGATCGGCGATCTGTCCGATGTGCAGCAGATCCGGCAGCTCGCCGAGCAGGTCAATCGCCTCGGTCGCCCGGACGCGGTGATCCACAATGCCGGTATGTTTACCGGACCGCAGGTGATGCCGGTGAACGTCATAGCGCCCTACCTGCTGACGGCCCTGATCGAACGCCCCAAGCGTATCGTCTATCTGAGCAGCAGTATGCACTTTGACGGCGTGGCGGAACTGAACGGCGTGGATTGGCTTGGCGGCGCCGCAGGCTCTTATTCGGACAGCAAACTGTTCGTCACCGCGCTGGCCGCCGCCGTGGCGCGCCTGTGGCCTGACGTGATCAGCAGCGCGGTCGATCCCGGTTGGGTGCCGACAAAAATGGGCGGCGCGGACGCGCCCGACGATCTGGCGCTGGGGCATGTGACGCAGGCGTGGCTGGTGAGCAGCGATGAACCGCAGGCCCTGGCGTCCGGCGGCTATTGGCACCATCAGCAGCGCCTCGAACCCCATGCAGCGGTACACGACGAGGCGTTTCAAACGGCGCTGCTGGCGCAATTGGCGCGCGCCGGCGGGGTGAGCTTGCCGCAGGTTTGAATGGCTATTCCTTCCAGGCCCGTCGAGGTTATCGGCGGGCTTTTTTATGCCCGCAGGGTGAACCCGCGGCGCTTTTCTTATACAGTGGTTGTCTGGCCTGTTTTGCTCTTTCTTGTAATTATCGCCATGCATACATTCCTGATTATCGTCCCTGAAGGGGGCATGCTGTTCGAAGCGGCGGGCATCGCAGATATCCTGATGCAGGCTAATCGCCTGAGTTCCGCCGAGACGCCGCTGTATCAGATCGCGGTCGCCACTACGCAATCTCACCGGGTGGTGCACGGCCTGTCCGGGCTGAGCCTGTTGGCTGACCATCGCCTGGCGGATCTCGATCCGGCCCTGCCGCGCGATACCGTCATTGTTGCCGGCAAGGGGGCAACCGAAGAAGAGGGCGCCCTGGTGGCGGATTGGCTGCGCCGCGCGGCGCCGCAGACGCGCCGTATCGCTTCCGTTTGCGGCGGGGCTCTGCTGCTGGCCGAAGCCGGATTGCTGGACGGGCGGCGGGCGACTACCCACTGGCGGCTGGCGGAAACGCTGCAGGCGCGCTTCCCGCGGGTGCAGGTTGAAAACGGCCCGATCTACGTGCAGGACGGGCCGATTTGGACCTCCGGCGGCGTCAGTTCCGGCTTCGATCTGACGCTGGCGCTGGTGGAGGATGATTACGGCTTCGTGCAGGCGCGCGAAGTGGCGCAGGATCTGGTGATGTTTCTGCGCCGCCCCGGCGGGCAGGCGCAGTTCAGCCGCTACCCGCTCAACCAGGCCAAATCGCCGGGCCCGATCCGCGACCTGCAGTCCTGGATCCTGGAAAACCTCGCCGACGATCTCAGCGTCGAACGGTTGGCCGAACGCGTGGCGATGAGCCCGCGCAACTTTACCCGCGTATTCACCCGCGAGACGGGCATTTCTCCCGCCAAATTCGTCGAAGAAGGCCGGTTGCATACCGCCAGGCAGCGCCTGGAGCAGAGTGCGCAAGGCATCGAGCAGATCGCCCTGGCCACCGGCTTTGGCAACGGCCTTAACCTACGGCGGGTGTTTGAGCGCAAACTGCAGCTGACCCCGAGTGAATACCGCGAACGCTTCCATGCGCGCAATTTGGCGTAAATTGATCGGTAAACGTCATTTACGCCGCCTCGGGGCAGGGCTAGAGTCGAGGCAAAGCCCAAAACGAGGAGTGCATCATGGTGAGAGTAGGCATTAATGGATTTGGCAGGATCGGACGCAACGTGCTGCGCGCGGCGCTGGGGCGCAGCGATTTTGAAGTGGTGGCGATCAACGATCTGACGGACAGCAAAACGCTGGCGCACCTGCTGAAATACGACACGCTTTCCGGCACGCTGGCGGCCAGGGTGGAAGCCGGCGACAACCAACTGCTGCTGGACGGCCGGCCGATTCAGGTATTTTCGCAGCGCGATCCCGCCGAGATCCCCTGGAGCAGCGTGGGCGTTGACGTGGTGATCGAAGCGACGGGCTTCTTTACCGACAAGGCCAAGGCGGAAGTGCACATCACGCACGGCGGCGCCAAGCGGGTGATTATCTCGGCGCCGGCCAAGAACGACGACATCACCATCGTCATGGGGGTTAACGACCAGCTCTACGATCCGGCGCTGCATAAAGTGGTCAGCAACGGCAGCTGCACCACTAACGGGCTGGCGCCCGCCGCGCAGGTGCTGCATCAGGCGTTCGGCATCGAATACGGGCTGATGAACACTACTCACGCCTATACCAATAGCCAGGCGCTGCACGATCAGCCGGAAAAAGATCTGCGCGGCGCGCGGGCGGCGGCGGAATCGATCGTGCCTTATTCCAGCGGCGCGGCCAAGGCGCTCGGCAAGGTGATCCCGGATCTCGACGGCAGGTTGACCGGTTACTCGCTGCGGGTGCCGGTGCCGGTCGTCTCGATCGTCGATCTGACGGTGACGCTGAAACGCCCGGCGACGGTGGAAGAGATTAACGCCGCTTTCCGCGCGGCGGCGGCATCCGGCCCGCTGAAAGGGATCCTGGGCTACAGCGATGAACCGCTGGTGTCGAGCGACTACCGGGGTGATGCGCGTTCGTCGATCATCGACGGGCTGTCCACGCTGGTGATCGGCGGCAATCTGGTGAAAGTGCTCGCCTGGTATGACAACGAATGGGGCTTCTCCAATCGGTTGGTCGATCTGGCGCTGCTGATGGAAAAACGCGGGCTGTAAACGCCCCATAGCAAAAAGCCCGCTTAAGTTTCCTTAAGCGGGCTTCTCTAAATATGGCTCCTCTGACTGGACTCGAACCAGTGACATACGGATTAACAGTCCGCCGTTCTACCGACTGAACTACAGAGGAATCGTGTGAACGGGGCGCATGATATCCAGCGGCCCCGGGTGTGTCAACGCTAAATTGCCCCAGGCGGTGCGACTGCTCGGTATCTGAGCAATAAGCCCGTCAATCAGCCCATTGCGCGTCGTTTTCCACCTGGCCGCGCAACAGGCGCGCCAGCGGATCCTGGCGGTAGAAGCGGCAAAAGTGCTGATACAGCGCCGGGAAGCGTTCGGCCAGCAGCTCGGGAGCGCTGAAGAAATACTCCGACAGCACGGCGAAGCACTCGGCCGCATCGGTGGCGGCATAGGCATCCATGCTGGCGGCCTCTTCACCGACCATGTCGATCTCGTCCTGCAGGCTTTCCATCGCGGCGTGCAGATCGTGCTCCCAGGCGGCCACCTCGCGCAGTGGGATCGGCGGTACGCCGGTGGCGACGCCGCCGTTGCGCATATCCAGCTTGTGCACCGCTTCGTGGATCACCAGATTGAAACCAGAGAGATCGAAAGAGTCCTGCACGTCTTGCCAGTTGAGCACGATCGGCCCCTGTTCCCAGCTTTGGCCAGACTGCACCACTGGCCCCGAGTGCACCAGGCCGATCTCGTCCTGCCATTCGTCTTCCACCACGAACGGGGTGGGGTAGAGCAGAATTTCGTTGAAGCCGTCGAGGCACTCCGCGCCGAGTTCCAGCACCGGCAAGGCGAACAGCAGGGCGATGCGCGCCTGCATTTGCGAGGTGAGCTGCAGCCCCTGCAGCGGCACGATGCGCTTTTGCTGCAAGATCTGCCCGGCAACGGCCACCAGCCGCTGCTGCTCCTGCTCATTCAGCGGCGAGAGCAGCGGGATCGCCAGCGCGTCCTGCCACTGGGCCTGAGTGTCTGCCTGGGGTTGAGAGGGTTGAGTCGCTTTCCACGGCCATTTAATCATCAGGTTGCTCGTAAAGTCGTCACTTGAACGTTCAGCGGTGTGCTAATGCTGTAAAAATGCCGTAAAAGCGGGCATGATAGCAAGCGTTGTTAGGAGAGATGCCGGAGCGGCTGAACGGACCAGTCTCGAAAACTGGAGTAGGGGCAACTCTACCGGGGGTTCAAATCCCCCTCTCTCCGCCACTTTACCCCTCGTTGTTCCCTATCGAATCAAAATCCTTTTCTTTCGCTAATGCTTGTAAACCGTTCGATCTGAAACCGGTTTGCGTTGGCCGAGATCCTTTTCCGCATTATAACCCGTGCAATATCAACGAATAGCATTTTGCGATTATGTTCTTCATTTTGTGAGCCATGTTGCGCTTAAACCCGGTGCGGCGCTTGTGGTAAGCCCAGTGCCAGGCGCAGGCCAATCATGCTGAAGGTGTGAAACCGCCACGGTGATAATGCCTGCCGGCAGGGGCGTGCATGGCCTGACTCCGCTATCCCTTGAAGCGTTTGCCAGACTGACAACATGCCCCACATCTCCAGGGTAGCGTGTATTTACACGCGATTTTTCGTGCACTAATATGTGTGCACATGCACATAAAAACGGTCTCCTCTCCGCCGCGATGGGAATAGAAGGGACTGAACGCCCGGAAACTGGAGGATTTGCCATGAGTTTGCTCGATTGCGCACTGGATTTTCGTCACTTCATTGAGGAATTGCGTCGCCGAAACGATTTGGTCGACGTGCATCAGGAAGTTTCCGCCGACTTGGAGATAGCGGCTGTCTGCCGCCGGGTCTATGAGCAACGGCTTTCGGCTCCGCTATTTCATCATGTGGCGGGCGCGATGCCGGGGGCTCGCATTCTCGGCGCGCCGGCCGGCATGCTCGCTTCTGCGGAACATGCCTATTCTCGCCTCGCCCTCCATTTTGGCCTACCGCCAGAGAGCTCCCCGCGAGATATCGTGGCGGCGATTCGCCGGGCGGTGAAGGCGGAACCGCTTGCCCCCGATTATTGTTCGACCGGCCCGGTGAAAGAGAATATTTGGCGAGGTGACGAGGTTGATCTGGCACGCTTCCCGGTGCCTCTGCTGCATGAACGGGATGGCGGGCGCTATTTTGGCACCTACGGGTTCCATGTCGTGCAATCCCCGGACGGGAAGTGGCACAGCTGGGGCATCGGCAGGCTCATGATGCTCGATCGCAATCGTCTCACCGGCCCGGCAATCCCCACCCAGCACATCGGCATGATCCGTGAAATGTGGCGTCGGGAAGGGAAACCTACGCCGTGGGCGATGGTGCTCGGGGCGCCGCCTGCCGCGGTGGCGGTCGCGGGGATGCCGTTGCCGGCCGGCGTCAGTGAGCCTGACTATGTCGGCGCGTTGCTCGGTAAAAGTGTCACGCTCACCCAAGCGGAAACCAACGATCTCTGGGTGCCGGCCAATGCGGAAATTGTGCTGGAAGGTGAAATCAGCCTGACGGAGACGGCGCTGGAAGGGCCGATGGGGGAGTATCACGGCTATCAACACCAGCAGGGTCATGAACAGCCGGTGTTCCATGTGCACGCGATGACGTTTCGCGATGACCCCATTTTGCCGATTTGCGTCGCAGGCACGCCACCGGAGGAAAATCATACGATCTGGGGCACCATGATATCGGCCCAGCTGCTGGAGACCCTGCAGAGCGCGGCATTGCCCGTCGACTTTGTCTGGTGTTCCTATGAGGCGGCGACCTGTTGGGCGGTGGTCTCCGTCGATACCGAAAAACTGGCCGGAATGAAGACCAACGCGGCGGATTTTGCCGGCAAGGTGGCGGAGGCGGTCTTCGGTTCGCATGCGGGCTACCTGATCCCCAAACTGATCCTGGTCGGCAATGACATTGATATTGTCGATATCAATCAGGTGGTTTGGGCGTTGGCTACGCGCTCACATCCGGCGCGCGATCATTTTATTTTCCCGGACGTACGCGAGTTCCCGATGGTGCCGTACCTGTCGGAAGAAGACAAGGCGCGCGGCAGCGGCGGCAAAGCCATCATCAACTGCCTGTTCCCCGAGCAGTTCAGCGGCGTAACACGTGCGGGTACCGCCTCTTTCAGGCACTCGTATCCGGAACAGGTCAGGGTAAAAGTCGAGGCTAATTGGAAACAGTATGGGTTCTGAAAAAAAAGACAGGCATAGCGGCCGACAGGGAATGGGATTGCCCGACGGTGCGCTTTACAGGATGACGGAGGTGGTGCGTCACCGCGAAAAACGGCTGTCTGCGTTACTCGCATTGCAAGGGCTCAGCCTCCATGAGTGGCGCGCGTTGCGTATTCTCTACAGTTTTCCGGGCGACGTGGCCATGAGCGAGGTGATAGCGCATTCGCAGACCGATCGCACCGCGCTAGGCCGTACGATCACCCAACTGGTTAATCGGGGGTGGGTCGCGCGCTTCCCCGATCCGGAAGATAAGCGCGCGGTATATCTGCGCGTCATGCCGGCGTCTCGCCCCATTTTTGACCAGGCGAGGCAATGGGTGGCGGATTATGACGCCCAGCTGATGGCCTGCCTGGATGACGCGGGGCTCAGTGCCCTGGATGACGCTTTGCAACGCATGATGTTGTTTATCGATACCCCTTAGCTATTCCGGTCCCAGTTGCGGAGAAAACGCTCGGTGGCGGGGGCGCCGTTTTATCCCGCTTGACCGCATTCTGCTGCACGATGCGGTGTTGTACTGTTGACCGCAGGTAAGGTAATTTGCTGATGGCAATGATGACTGACGCGGGGGCAACGGACATGAACGAAAGAATCGACTACCACATCGAGAAATACCATTTCGCGCCGCTGGATGAAGCCCCGCGGCTCGCGCACCAGTGGAGCGAGGTGTTGAACGAGTGCCGCGAGACGCAGGCCGGGGCGGAAGAGCGTCTGCGCATTGCGCTGCTCAATGTGGACTACGTGACCAGTTTCGAATTGCCATTTCGCTTATTGCTGGTGCGGGCACCGCAGCTGATTGCCGGCCTGCGTGATGAGTTGTCGATCAGTCAAAAAAATGTGGTGTTCAACGGCAAGCGCTTTGGCTGTGTCTACAGCCTGAAAAGCGATTTGAGCGGCGTGCCGGAGGCTTTCCAATACGGCCTGTCGACCCGTATTCACCGAACATCTGCGTCGGGCGTGGATGCGCTGCCTTACCGGGAAATTGCCAAAGCGCTCAAGGCGCCGCGTGAGCGGCTTAAGCTGGCGCTGGAGCAAGGGTTGCCGGTGACGGCGCTGGATGGCTTGTTTTGGTTCGGCATTCAGCGCATTGCTGCCGAGGTGCGCAGGCTAAGAAAAACTGGCATGGCGATCGTGACGGCGGAAACGGAGATCTTCGACACCCTGACCGGCACGACGCGCAAGGTCCCAGTGTACCGCCTGGCCGAGAGTTAAACGCCGTTTCCGCACCGAGGAGGTTCAAACCAAAAACCTCCTTATGGAATGCGCGGCTTACCGATAGGCTTCATTACGCGCGATCGTGTATTTGCCGCTGCCCAGCAGCAGAATGGCGAGCCCGCCCATAAAGAACACCAGTTCGTTTTCAATGCCCCAGGCGCCGACGTCAGTGACGCTGAACACCTTGCCGGTGCCCACCATCAAAAATGCCACCACCAGCGTAAAGGCGTAAACCAGCGCGGCGGGGCGGGTGAACAGTCCCAAAATGATCAGTATCGGCGCCAGGATCTCCCCTACATACACGCCGTAGGCGATGAAGGCGGGCAGCCCCTGTTCCTGCAACGCACCGGCAATCCAGCCGACGCCGTGCTGAATTTTCGCCACGCCGTGAAACAGCATCAGTCCGCCAAAGGTCAGTCTGAGTGCCAGCTTGCCGGCGTCCGGACGATCAAAAAGGCGCGTGAACACTGCATTCAATGACTTAACCATGGCCCTTCCTCCTGAATAGGAATGATTTTCAATCAATATATCAATAAGGTGAATGCGAAAGATGTTCTGGATCAGTAAAACGGCGGACTTTACGCCGAATCACCGGGTGAGATTTAGCGGGTGCTTCACACGGCAACGCAGGCTGTCCCCGCGACCCAAATCGCGGTAAAATGCAGCAGTTCACCTTATCGCACGTCATCAGGCCGTCGTACTCGCTATGAAAATGCGCAAACCCCGTCGTCCGCCCGGGCGGTGGATTTATTACATCCTGCATGAAGACATGCTGTGGCCCTGCCCGGTCAAATGGGAGTGGGAGAGCGGCTATAACGCCTGGCTGCCGTTTTATTATTCCCCTACGCTGGAATTCGTCGCCGGCAACCCCGCTCGCGCCACCAAGGTCAGCAGCGGCCGGCGCTAAGCGCGCTGCCCGCCTTGCCGCCCGGCATCCGCTCACCTAAGATAATTGCATCACCCACAGGTTTCCGGGAGCGCCCATGTCTACTCTGTTTCGCACGTTTCTTTGCGGCGCGGTGGCGTTGCTGCTGCTTGCGGGTTGTCAGCAGACGGCGCATCGACCGGCGCCGCCGCTGCAGGCGCAATTGGATCACATCGCTCTGATGCTGGCCGGCGGGCATTTCCTGCGCGTGGACTGCGGGCGCAGCGACGTGCCGGACGACGTGAAATTGCAACGCACCGCGATGCGTGCGGCGCAGCATCGCGGCTGGGATACGCATGCGGTAGGGTATCGACAGTTGCCGACGCTCACCCAGGCGCGTTACCTGACTCTGCAGCAGGACAATCAGCTGCTGACGGACAAATGCGCCACGCTCAGCCGCAGTACCGCGCGTTTTATCGCGGCGGCGCAGGCCGATCAGGAAGACTACATGGAGTAGCGTTGGGTAAGCCTGTCGTGCGCTCGTTACGGGCGCCTAAAAATTCTTTGCAGGATAACGATTTATCGATCATCATTTGAAATGATGTTTCACTTTTATCCATCGAGCCCACCTTGAATCTGTATGCCGCACTGCGTCAGCGCGTGGAAAATACGCCCTGGTACGCCAAACGGAAAAGCTACCGCGTGCTGTTCTGGCGCGAGATCACGCCGCTGGCGGTGCCGATCTTTCTGGAGAATGCCTGCGTTTTGCTGATGGGGGTGCTGAGCACCTTTCTGGTGAGCTGGCTCGGCAAAGAGGCGATGGCCGGGGTGGGGCTGGCGGACAGCTTCAACATGGTGATCATTGCCTTTTTTGCCGCGGTGGATCTCGGCACCACCGTGGTGGTGGCCTTCAGCCTCGGCAAGCGCGATCGCCGGCGTGCGCGGGCGGCGGCGCGTCAGTCGCTGGTCTTGATGACCGGCGTGGCGGTGCTGTTGGCGGCGGGCATTCACCTGGCGGGCGAATCGATCATCGATGTGATCGCCGGCGCGGCGTCGCCGGAGGTGAAAGCGCTGGCGCTCTCTTACCTGCAGACCACGGTGTGGAGCTACCCGGCGGCGGCGATTGCGCTGATCGGCAGCGGCGCGTTGCGCGGCGCGGGTAATACCAAGATCCCGCTGCTGATCAATGGTGGCATGAATATCCTCAATATCATCATCAGCAGCATCCTGATTTACGGCATGCTCGGCTGGCACGGGCTGGGCTTTGTCGGCGCCGGGCTGGGGCTGACGATTTCCCGCTATATCGGCGCCATCGCCATCCTCTATGTGCTGGCGATCGGCTTTAATCCGGCGCTGCACATTACGCTGAAAAGTTATTTCACGCCGCTCAAGATGAGCATCCTGTGGGAAGTGTTGGGGATCGGCATTCCCGCCAGCGTCGAATCGGTGCTGTTCAACGGCGGCAAGCTGTTGACGCAGATGTTCGTCGCCGGCATGGGCACCAACGTTATCGCCGGCAACTTCATCGCCTTCTCCATCGCTTCGTTGATTAACTTGCCGGGCAACGCATTGGGATCGGCCTCGACCATCATCGTCGGTCGGCGGCTCGGCAAGGGCGAGATCGGTCAGGCGGAGCGGCAACTGCGCCATATTTTCTGGCTATCGACCCTTGGGCTGACCGCCATCGCCTGGGGCACGGCACCGCTGGCCGGGGTATTCGCCGCGTTTTATACCTCGCAGGATGATGTGAAAACGGTGGTGAAAAACCTGATTTGGCTCAACGCCGCCTTTATGCCGATCTGGGCCGCTTCATGGGTGTTGCCTGCCGGGCTGAAAGGCGCGCGCGACGCCCGCTTTGCCATGTGGGTGACGATGCTCGGCATGTGGGGCTGCCGCGTGGTGGCTGGCTATGTGCTGGGTATCGAACTGGGCATGGGCGTGGTGGGCGTCTGGTTGGGGATGTTCTTCGATTGGGCGGTGCGCGGCGCCTTGTTCTACTGGCGCATGATCAGCGGGCGCTGGCTGTGGAAATATCCGCGGGCCAAACGCCGGGAGGCCGAGTAACGTCGGCCGCGGGGCACCGGCGAGATGGCCTCAGTATAAAAGCGTCATCGCGCTGAAGAACAACAGCGTCAACGCGATAATGATGACGTTTTGCGTGGCTTTGCGCACCAGTCTGCTGGCGCTCAGTCGGCTGTCGATGACGTAGAGCAGCGGCACCATCAGCAGCACGTAGGCGAACATCAGCATGGCGGTAAAGGGTTGCAGGTTCATTTATGCTTCTCCTGTACGTCATCATGGCCGACCAGGTGCACCAGCACCGCCTCCGTCTGATGGGCCAAGCCAATAAAGGGCGGGGCGACAGGGGGATCCGCTGCGAACGGCAGGCCGGCGCGCCGCGTGTTCACCGCCGCTTGCAGAATTTTCTTTCTATGCTTCCGAGTATGGTCGACCATGCGCCTCCGAATAAGGCCGCCCGCAGGCGGCTGATCGTAGTATTACCATTAAGCTGGAGTAGGATTGCAGGCCGCTGCCGGGGCCATGCATTCATAATATTGCGAATGATAACCATTATCAATAATGAAAGTGAAAAAATTAAGGGTATTGCGAGAGGGGTGTCAGCGGGGAGGGAAAAGAAAAAGCACGCCTTGCGGCGTGCTTTGCGAGGTACTAACGGCGGTGGTTACTTCTGATCGGGCAGGGCGTAAGCGATCACATAGTCGCCCAGCTTGGTGCCGAAGGAACCGTGGCCGCCGGCGTAGATCAGCACGTACTGCTTGCCATTGACCTCATAGGTCATCGGCGTCGCCTGGCCGCCGGCCGGCAAGCGCGCTTCCCACAGTTTTTCACCGTTGGTCACGCTGAAGGCGCGCAGGTAGTTGTCTGCGGTGGCGCCGATGAAGAACACGTTACCGGCGGTGGTTACCGGGCCGCCCAGCATCGGCATGCCCATTTTGAACGGCAGTGGCAGCGGTGAGCTGTCGCGCACGGTGCCGATGCGTTTTTTCCACACGATGTCGTTGGTTTTCAGATCCACGGCGGAAATGTAACCCCAGGCCGGCTGTTTGCACGGCAGGCCGAACGGTGACAGGAACGGGTTCAGGGTAACGCCGAACGGCACGCCATATTGCGGCTGTACGCCGGACTCGGTGCCGCTGCCGCCTTTGTCGCCTTCCGGCGGCTCAATCGGGTTGCCTGGGCCGCGCGGGATCAGTTTGGAGACGAACGGCAGCGCGATCGGGTTGGCGATGGCGATTTCGCGATCGGTATCGACGGCCAGGCCGCCCCATTCGAACATGCCCAGGTTACCCGGGAACACCAGCGTGCCCTGCTCGGAAGGCGGGGTGAAGGTGCCTTCATAGCGCAGGCTGTGGAACATCACGCGGCAGACCAGCTGGTCATAGATGGTCGCGCCCCACATGTCGGCGCCGGTCAGTTTCTTCTCAGGACGGAAGGTCAGCTCGGAGAACGGCTGGGTCGGTGACAGGCGATCGCCCTTGGCTGGGCCCTGCGGTACCGGTTTCTCCGGCGCCGGCACCACCAGCTCGCCGTTGGTGCGGTTCAGCACGAAGATGTTGCCGGTTTTGGTCGGCACATAGATCACCGGCACTTTTTTACCGCTCTTGTCGGTAATGTCCGCCAGGGTCGGCTGCGCCGGCACGTCCATATCCCACAGGTCGTGGTGGACCGTCTGATAGAACCAGGCCAGTTTGCCGGTGGAGGCGTTCAGCGCCAGCAGGCCGCTGGCGTAGCGCTCCATTTCCGGGGTGCGGTTGCCGCCCCAGATGTCCGGCGTGGCGACGCCCATCGGCAGATAGACGATATCCAGCTTGGCGTCATAGGCGGCCGGCGCCCAAGAGTTCGGCGAGTTCGGCACGAAATGGTGCTCGTCCGCCGGGATGGCGTTCGGATCTTTCGCGCCCGGATCGAAGGCCCACAGCAGCTTGCCGCTGTTGATGTCGAAGCCGCGGATCACGCCGGAAGGCTCACGGTTGGAGTAGTTGTCGGTCACGGCACCGGCAACGACGATCACGTTATCGGTGATCACCGGCGGCGAGGTCGGCTCGTAGTGGCCCGGCGTCGCATACGGCATGTTGCTCTGCAGGTTCAGCTCGCCGTTGTTGGCGAAGTCCGGGCACGGTTTGCCGGTTTCGGCGTCCAGCGCGAACAGGCGGCCGTCGTTGACCGGCAGAATGATGCGGCGTGCGCACATCGCCGGTGCGGCATCGCCGGCGGCGCCCGCGGCTGCAGCGGTTTCGTGGTAAGACACGCCGCGGCAGGTGATGTGCTGGAAGGTCGGGTTGTACTTCAGCTGCGGATCAAATTTCCACTTTTCTTTACCGGTGGCGGCATCCAGCGCGAACAGCTTCTGGTGCGGCGTACACATGTAAAGGGTATCGCGGATCTTGATCGGCGTGACTTCGTTGGTGATCTCACCCGGATCGTTGGCGGTCTTCAGATCGCCGGTCTGGAAACGCCAGGCTTCTTGCAGCTGGCCAACGTTTTTGTCGTTGATCTGGCTCAGCGGCGAGTAACGGGTGCCTTCCTGGGTGCGACCATAGGCCGGCCAGTCGGCGCCGGTGGCGTCTTTCGGCTGGACCTGCGCGGCGTCAAGGGTGCCGTTGATCTCTTGCGGATCGTTGAATACGGCATAGGCCAGTGCGATGACGGTGATCGCCAGCGCCGCGCTCAGCGCACCGTAGGCGAATTTGCCGTTGGCGACCAGCTTACGGTAGATAAACGGCAGCACCAGCCACAGGCCGAAGAAGAAGGTGACGTCCAGGCGCGGCGTCAGCGCCCAGAAGTCCGGGCCGACTTCCCACAGGGCCCAAATAGTGGTGCCCAGCAGGAACACCGCGTACAGCAGCAGCGCGGTGGCGCGGCGGCGGAACAGCAGCCAGGAGGTCGCCAGCAGCACCAGCCCGGCGATGATGTAATACAGCGAACCGCCCAACTTGGCCAGCCAGATGCCGCCGCCGAGCAGATAAAGCCCGCTCAGCGCGGCAAACAGCGCCGTTATGACGATAAGCGGCGATAGTGACGCTTTATTTTGCATAGCAATACCCTTACCAAAAATGAAAGTCCCCGATTTAGAGATTAAGCCAAATCGGAAAAAACACGCGGTTTCTCCCTATTATTTCAGCGGGAAGCCGCTAGGGTGACGTAAAACCCATCCCGTCTTTTAACCTTAAGGTGCTTTGCCTTATTCAAAGCGGTAAGACAAGGTGGCGCCGCCACCCCAGTTGCGACCCGGCGCCGGCTCGAAATAGCGGCCATTGCCTTCGTTGACGATCACCGAACCGACGTAACGGCGGTCGAAAATATTGTCCACCCGGCTGAACACGTCCAGCGCCCAGCGGTTCCAGGTAAAGCGATAACCGGCGTTTACGCCGGCCACGGTGTAAGAGGGGGCCTGCGCGCTGTTGGCGTCGTTGGCCTGAATGTCGCTCATGTAGCGCAGCTCCGCGCCGGCGTGCCAGCCTTCCGGCGGTGCAAAGGCCAGCGAGGCGTAGCCCATGTTGCGGGCGATGCCTGGCAGGTGATTGCCGGCGGGGGTACAGCCGGATTTACCGCACATTTCGCTGCGGTAGGTGGCGTCCAGCAGCGTCCAGGCCATATGCAGGCGCCAGTCCAGCGCGAACTCTTGATCCAGCGCCAGCTCCAGGCCGCGCCGCCGGGTTTTGCCGGCGTTGGCGTAGCTGGTGCGTCCGCCGCTGCTTTCCGCCACCACCAGCTCGTTGTCGGTATCGGTCTGGAACAGCGCAGCGCTCACCAGGCCGTTGCCGAGGCGCAGCTTGCTGCCCAGTTCGACGGTATCGCTGGTGGACGGCTGCAGGCCGATATTGAGGCCTGTCTGGCCGTCGGGGCGGTAGGAGAGCTCGTTGATGGTCGGGGTTTCAAAGCCGCGGCCGGCGGAGAGATAGACGTTCCACGCCGGGTTGATCTTGTAGTTGAGCGAGCCCATCGGCAGCCACTGGTGGTAGCGTTTGCTGCCGCTGTCGTCGCCGTTGCGCGGCGTGATGTAATAGTCGGTCGAGTCGAAGCTGACGGTGCTGTAGCGCAGGCCGGCGTCCAGCGTCCAGCGCGGCGTCAGTTGCCAGGAGGTTTGCAGGTAAGGATCCAGGTTCCAGATACGGTTCTTCTCGTTGCGCCGCTGGTCGCCTTTCTCGCCGTAGTCCACAGTGCCGTCTCGCAGAATAAAGTTTTCGAACCCCTGGCGGCGTTCGGTCATGGTTTCATAATCCAGACCGCCGATCAGTGTTACCGGTAACGATGCGAGAGTATCCTCATGCTTCCAGCGAGTGTCAATGCCCTGATATTTTCTTTCCAGCACGATCACCCCGCCGGCGTGGGTGGGGTTGAGCTGCGGCCCCATCGGGATGGACTGGTACTGCGTGGTGTGGCGCTCGCCGTGGTAGGCAGTCAGCGTCAGTTCGTCGCGCTCGCTCATCTGGCGCTGATAGCGCAGGCCGGCCTGGGTCTGATCGAGCGACTTGCGGGTGTTAAATTGATCCGCGCGCGGCGCCTGGCGCGGGTTTTCCTTCCACTCTGCCTCGGTCAGGCCGCCCGGATCGCCGGCATCGATTGAGACGCTGTTGAACATCAGCGTCAGGGTGCTGACGTCGTCCAGCCGCACACCGAGCTTGCCGTTGCCGAGGTTTTTCCGCGCGGCGCTGTGATCGCGGTAGCCCTGAGTGGTGAAGCGGGTGCCCGAGATGGCGTAGTTGACGTCGCCGGCCTGGGTACCGTCGCCGGTGGCGCCGGTCGCTTTCACCCCATAGCGCCAGGTATTGTCGCTGCCGAAATAGCCGCCGGCCTCCAGAGTTGGCGGCTGGGTGCCGGTCTGGGTGTCAACGTTGATCACCCCGCCCGAAGCGTTGCCGTACAGCGCGGAATAGGGGCCGCGCAGCACCTCGATGCGCTCGACGGAGTTGATGTCGATGTTGGAGGTTTGTCCCTGGCCGTCGGGCATGGTGGCGGGAATGCCGTCGACGTACATGCGCACCCCGCGCACGCCGAACATCGATCGGCTGCCGAACCCGCGTATCGACAGCTGCAGATCCTGCGCATAGTTTTGCCGGTTTTGGAGCTGCAGGCCCGGCACGCTGCCGAGGTTTTCCGACAGGTTAATCTGCGGTGCGGCGTTGCGCAGGTCCTGGCCGTCGATCACGCTGACGGACACCGGCGATCCCAGCTCGGTCAATCCGGTGGGTTGCGCCATCACCACCAGGGTGTCGCTTTTCTCTTCATTATTTTCTGCCGCCAGCGCCTGACTGGCAAACATGGGATGTAGCAATAGCATTGCAGCCGGGGTAAGCACGGCGCTTTTCTTATTGGTCATGGAATAAATCTGCCACTGGTATTGAAAGGGAATTGCAGGTCGATTCAGAGTTAGCCATCTGTCGCTCCATCTACATGACGCTAAACGAAAAGGGTAAGGCATCCTGATATCAGTATAGAGTATCTTGGGCAGGAACGTTCCCGCAAAAACTCCGGTCCCAGCGACGGTTAATGGATTCATGAGCCTGGCTCATAAGCTCAAGCGTATTTCGCCCCATAGTCATGGCGGCAGTCGCGTTTTACAGTCACCACACCGGAACGGCTCCGCGTCACGCGGGGCCGGTATCAATCAGTGGGAGAGTGAAGATGCAAACACGCAAATTGGGGCGCGAAGGGCTGGAAGTCTCGGCGTTGGGGTTGGGCTGTATGGGACTGAGCTTTGGCTACGGCCCGGCCACCGACAAACGGCAGGCGGTCGATCTGATCCGTGCCGCGGTTGACGAGGGCGTGACGTTCTTCGATACCGCCGAGATTTATGGTCCGTTCACCAACGAGGAATTGTTGGGCGAAGCGCTGGCGCCGGTGCGCGACCGGGTCGTCATCGCCACCAAGTTCGGTTTCGATCTGCCGCAGCCGGCGGGGCAACAGGTGTTGAACAGCCGTCCGGAGCATATTCGCCAGGCGGTGGAAGGCTCGTTGAAGCGCCTGCGGATAGAGACGATCGATTTGCTGTATCAGCACCGTGTCGATCCTGAGGTGCCTATCGAGGAGGTGGCCGGTACGGTGCAGCAACTGATTCGCGAAGGGAAAGTGAAGTATTTCGGCCTGTCGGAAGCCGGCGCGCAAACCATTCGGCGAGCTCACGCGGTGCAGCCGGTCACGGCGCTGCAAAGCGAATATTCGCTGTGGTGGCGCGAGCCGGAGCGTGAAATCTTGCCGACGCTGGCAGAGCTGGGCATCGGTCTGGTGCCGTTCAGCCCGCTCGGCAAAGGCTTTCTCACCGGCGCCATTACCGAGGACACCACCTTTGACAGCGGCGATTTTCGCAACCTGGTGCCGCGCTTCAGCGCCGAAGCGCGCCGGGCCAATCAGGCGCTGGTGAGCGTGCTGGGGCAGATAGCGCAGCGCAAAGGCGTGACGCCGGCGCAGATCGCCCTGGCCTGGCTGCTGGCCCAGCAGCCGTGGATCGTGCCGATCCCGGGAACCACCAAGCGTCACCGGCTGGAAGAAAACCTTGCGGCGGCGTCGGTGGTGTTGGCGGCGGACGAACTGGGCGCGATCGAGCGTGCGCTCTCCGCTATCGACGTGATCGGCGATCGTTACCCGGCGTATCTGCAGAAGAACGTCGGGCGTTAAGCCCCGCGTCGCAGCGCCTCAATCAGCAGCGCAAAGGCGGTAGTGTGTTGCCTGCGGCTTGGATAATAGAGGTAATAACCGGGAAACGGCGGGCACCAGTCGTCCAGCGCCATTAGCAACCGACCGTCGGCCAGCGGCTCGGCGACGGTATCTTCCGGCACAAAGGCGATGCCGAGGCCGAGCTGCGCGGCGTCGATTCGCTGGCGCAGGCTGTTGAAGGTCAGTTGCCCCTCCACCCGCACTTTAATCTCCCGGCCATCGCGGGCAAATTCCCAGGCGTACAGCCCGCCGAGGGTGGGCAGGCGCATGTTGATGCAGCGATGGTTTTGCAGCGCTTGCGGCGTAGCGGGGAGGCCGTAACGGGCGAAATAGTCAGGGGAGGCGACGGGCACCATGCGCATGTCCGGCCCGATGCGCACCGCGACCATGTCCTTCGCCACCTGTTCCCCCAGCCGGATTCCGGCGTCGAATCGCCCGGCGACGATGTCGGTCAGGCTGTTGTCGACGGTGATTTCCACGTTGATATCCGGGTAATCGACGAGAAAAGTGCGCAGCACCGGCCACAGTACTGCATCCACCGCGTGTTCGCCGGCGGTGATGCGGATGTTGCCGGCGGGCCGATCGCGCATTTCACCCAGCGCGTTCAGCTCGCTTTCAATCTCCGCCAAGCGCGGGCCAATGCTGTTGAGCAGCCGCTCACCGGCCTCGGTGGGGGCGACGCTGCGAGTGGTGCGCGTGAGCAAGCGCAGCGCCAGGCGTTCTTCCAGGCCGCGAATAGCGTGGCTGAGTGCCGATTGGGAAACCCCAAGCTGCGCCGCCGCTTTGGTGAAGCTGCGCTCCCTGGCCACCATCAGGAAAGCGATCAGATCGTTAAAGTTTTCTTTCAACATACCGGCACCGGAGAGCAAAGTTGGGGCGCTGCCGCGCGTAGATTTATGAATTGAGCTCATAGCTCCTTGCGCATTTTACCCGCTAGTCACCGGAAAAGCATGGCGCTATCTTGGCATCGCTGACTTATAACTATCAGCGTCGGTTGGAAAGCCGACGTGGAGGACACGACAGATGAAAATACAACGCAGCGGTTCTATCCCATCACAGTGCGGTTCGGCGGATTACTTTACCGGGCAGGTACGCATCGATGCCCCCTTCGCCGGTGACGCGCCGGCCAGGGTGGGCGGCGCGACCGTCACCTTCGAACCCGGCGCCCGCACGGCCTGGCATACGCATCCGCTCGGCCAGACGCTGATCGTCACTCAGGGGCGCGGGTGGATCCAGATGTGGGGCGAGAAGACGCAGGAGATGCATCCCGGCGATATCGTTTGGATACCGGCCGACGTCAAACACTGGCACGGTGCGACATCGGACACCGCCATGACCCATATCGCCATCGCCGAAGCGGTGGACGGCAGCCCGGTGACCTGGCTTGAGCCGGTCAGCGAGGCGGAATATCGGCCATAACGCCGATCAGGCCGAGGGGCTCTGTTCGCAAAACCGCAGCCGGTTGCCGAACGGATCGGTGAGGTTCAGCTCTTTGCCCCAGTCGACAATCTCCAGGCCCGGCCGGGCATAGCGATAGTTTTTGGCCGTGAGCTCCCGGTGCAGCGCGTCGATATCGTGCACCGGGATGAAAATGGCGGCGCCGGGCGTGCTGTCGCCGTAGTGTTCGCTCAGGTGCAGCGTCAGCCCGGTGCGGGTCATCTGCATGTACAGCGGTAGGTCTTCGCTGAAGCGGTGCTCCCACGCCAGCGTGAAACCGAGAAAATCCAGATAAAACTCTTTGGCCTTGTCGACGGAAAAGATACGCAGGATCGGAATGGCGGGGGAGAGCGTCATCATTGTTGACCTCACTGTCGCGTTAGCGGCAGCCGATATGGATATCGACCGCGTCGGGGCCGGTATAGGCTTCGAAGTCGGTCAGGAAGCGACGTTCGATTTCCGGGTGTTGCTCGAAGTAGGCCCAGATGGCTTGCCAGCCTTCGATGACCGCCGCCGGCATGGCGCCTCGGGCCTGGAACACCAGATAGCGGCCAGGTTGGATGTGCAAACCGCTCTGTGCCTCACTGCCGGCGGTGACATCAAACGGCCCGCTGGCGTCGGAGGCGTAGTTGGAGTAGACCCCGTAAACCGGCATGGCGGGCGAGGTGGCGAAAAAGTCTGACCACAGCGCGGGGATTTTAGCCGTCTCGGGCTGGGTTTCGTCCTGATTGGTGGTTCTGATTGTCTGGCCGGCGACGTAAAAATCGGGCAGGTGTACCGAGAGGGGCTGCATAGAGGCAATTCCTTTTAACCGCTGAAAAGATGCCTAAAGGTAGCAAAGGCTCCCCAAAACCGCCAGACAGGGCCCCCGCAGGCGCGGGGGCCCTCACATCAGGCGCCCAAACCGCCGAGGCACAGGTATTTGATCTCGAGATAGTCTTCGATGCCGTATTTTGAGCCTTCACGGCCCAAACCGGAGTGTTTCATGCCGCCGAACGGCGCCACTTCGGTGGAGATCAGCCCTTCGTTGATGCCGACAATGCCGTACTCCAGCGCTTCGGCCACGCGCATCACCCGGCCGATGTCGCGGCTGTAGAAGTAAGCGGCCAGGCCGAACGGCGTGTCGTTGGCCAGTTCGACGGCGTCGGCCTCCTGGCTGAAGCGGATCAAGGGCGCCACCGGGCCGAACGTCTCCTCACGGAAGATTTTCGCCGTGCGCGGCACATCGGTCAGGATAGTCGGGGTGAAGAAATTGCCGCCCAGCGCGTCAGGCTTGCCGCCCAACAGCACCGAGGCGCCGTGCTCGACGGCGTCGGCGATATGCTCGCGCACTTTCTCCACCGCGTCCGAGTTAATCAACGGGCCGATGGTGACGCCATCATCCAGGCCGTTGCCGACTTTCAGCTTGGCGACGGCGGCTTTCAGCTTGGCGGCGAACGCATCGTATACGCCGTCCTGCACCAGAAAACGGTTGGTACAGACGCAGGTCTGGCCGGCGTTGCGGTATTTTGAGGCGACCGCGCCGGCCACGGCGGCGTCCAGATCGGCGTCATCAAACACGATAAACGGCGCGTTGCCGCCCAGCTCCATACTGGTTTTCTTGATGGTGGGCGCACACTGGGCCAGCAGCTGCGCGCCGACTTCGGTGCTGCCGGTGAAGGAGAGTTTGCGCACGTCCGGGTTGGCGGTGAGTTCGCCGCCGATGCCTTTGCTGGGGCCTGTTATCACGTTGCATACCCCGGCTGGCAGCCCGGCGCGCTCCGCCAGCACGGCGATCGCCAGCGCCGAGAACGGGGTCTGGCTGGCGGGGCGGATCACCCCGGTGCAGCCGGCGGCCCAGCCGGGGCCGGCTTTGCGGGTGATCATCGCCGCCGGGAAGTTCCACGGGGTGATGGCCGCGAACACGCCGATCGGCTCTTTTTGCACGATGATGCGGCGACCGGCCTGCGGCTGTGGAATGGTGTCGCCATATACCCGTTTGCCTTCTTCGGCGAACCATTCGATAAAGGAGGCGGCATAGGCGATTTCACCGCGGCTTTCGGCCAGCGGTTTGCCCTGTTCCGCCGTCATGATGCGCGCCAGATCTTCCTGATTTTCCATCATCAATTCAAACAGCCGCCGCAGCTTGCCGGCGCGCTCTTTGGCGGTCAGCGCGCGCCAGGCGGGCAGCGCTTTTTTGGCGGCGGCGATGGCGCGAGCGGTTTCTTCGGCGCCGAAGGCCGGTACGTGGCCGACCCGTTCGCCGTTGGCGGGGTTATGAATGGCGATCGAACGGCCTTCCTGGGCCGGCAACCATTGCCCGTCGATGTAGTTGGCCTCGCGGAACAGCGTGGGATCCTTGAGGGTAGCGCAGATGCTGGTGCTCATGAGTCTCTTCCTTCTTTCCTGAGTTCAACAGAGTGGTCTATCCCATACGGCTACCCTTTACCCTAGCAAATTTTGCCGCCGCCGTTTGCCCGCGCGGCAACAAGATGGTCGTTTTCTTTATGCGCACCTTCTGTACAAAAAATATCCTCTGTCGGGCCGATACTGAAAGAGCAGGCATATGACCCTTTTCGATGTAATTAAAAGGAGTGTGCGAATGATGAAATCAGTGGACAGACATCTCGCGGCCTACGGCAGCGAAATGGATTTTTTGGCGTCGAGCATCGCTCTGATGGAATGGCAAGGGCGGCAGATTGACGCCGGGCAGGTGGCCGGCAATATGTCGGAGCAGCAAAGCCGCCTGTTCTTTGCGCGGTTGAATTATTTTCGTCAACTTTATCAGGCCGCATCGGCGGCCGAACACAGCCTGTAATTTCCGATCCAGCCCCGCCGCAGCGGGGCTTTTCATTTCAGCGGTGCCACACCCCGGTCGCCAGCGTTGCCGGCGAATACTCCAGATTTCGTCCCCGCCACGGCAGCGCTGCCGCAAAACGCCAGGTGCGGCGCACGTCAAACCGCCAATAGCGTTCTGCGCCTTCAACGGCGGGATGCCCCTCCGTTTGCCAGAGGATCTGCGTTTCCCCCTGCAGATGCAGCACGTCGCCGCGTTCAAAATCGATGAACAGCAGCGCCGCCCGCGGTTCGGCCAGCAGATTACCCAGCGTGTTCATGTAGCGGTTGCCGCGAAAATCCGGCATCCACAGCGTGTCGCCTTCCAGATGGATAAAGCCGGGGCGGCCGCCGCGATGGGAAATATCCACGCCGCCCTGCGCCAGTGCCAGGTGCGCGCCGCTGGCGACGAAGCAGGTGTCCGCGGCGCGGATCAGCGCCTGCGCCGCCGCATCCAGCGAGGCTAAATGCTCAACCGGCTGCGGCCGGCTGTCCACCGGGTAGAGTTCGCGGCGCTGAATGTACTGCGGGCAGTTGCCGAAGCTTTGCTGAACGAGGATTTCCACCCGGTTTTTGTCGGTGCGGCTGACGGCGCCGTTGGCGCGGTTGCGCCGCCGGTTGCTGAAATCCAGCCCCAGCGCGCCGACCGGCTTGCCGGGCAGCAACAGCGCCTGGGCGGGATCGTCGCTGCGGCGCGGCGCGCTGATGCGTAAATGCGTGTCGTCCGGCGTGCGTAAAAATCCGGGCGGGCCGGTAAACAGGGTGGCGATGGGCCAGCCTTGTTCATCCAGCGTGGCGACGAACAGGTAGGGCAGCGCGGCGAAAAACGCGCGGTGCTGATCCGGCATTGCGGGGTAGATGCCGCCGCCTACGCCGCCAAACCCGGCCAGCGTCTGTGCGCGCAGCTCATCCGGATGGAACAGTTGCGGGATCATGGCGTCAGCTCGCCGCCGGTTCCGGCAGGGCCGGCATGGCAAAGAAGCCGGGCAGTGCAACGATGCGCGCCGCCCAGCGCCGTATCGCAGGGTAAGGCGCCAACGAAATGCCGCCTTCGGCCGCGACCGCTACGTAGCTGTGGCAGGCCAGATCGGCGATGGTGGGCTGTTCGGTGGCCAGGTATTCCCGCTCGCTCAGATGCTGTTCCATCTGCGGCAGAAAACGATCGCTGACCGCCCGCGCCGCCTGATAATCCTCCGGCACCGCGAATTGGGCGATCAGTCGGCAAGAGGCCGGGCCGTAGCGAACTTCACCGGCGGCTTTGGAAAGCCAGGCCTGCACCCGCGCGGCCGCCGCCGGCTGTTCCGGCAGCCAGTGACTGTCCGGCGCATAGCGCTTCACCAGATAGACCAGAATGGCGTTGCTGTCGGCCAGCGTCAGATCGCCATCCTGTAAGACCGGGATCTGGCCGAACGGATTGAGCCGGCGGAAGGCTGCGCTCTGCCGTACGTCCGCCGAGGCTTCGACCCATGCATAGGGCAGCGCCAGCATACGCAGCAGCAACGCCACGCGATGAACGTGGCCGGAAAGCGGGGTGCCGTAGAGTGTGATGGTGGACATGGCGTTTCTCCTCAGTGCTTTTTGTCAGCATACTCTTGCGTTGAACGAGCGAAATCCGGCAATGTGGAAATTGATAATTTCACTTTTCGGAAGAATCTATGGATCGGTTAGACGAGTTGGCGATCTTCGTGGCGGTGGTGCAGCAAGGCAGCCTGGCGGCGGCCGGGCGCAAACTGCGGCGTTCGGCGCCGGCGATCACCCGGGCGATCGCCGCGCTGGAACAGCGTTTCGGCACCCGATTGGTGGAGCGAACGACCCGGCGGCTGGCGCCCACCGAAGCGGGTATGCGGCTGTTGGAACGCGCGCAACAGCTGCTGCAGGATTATCAGGCGGTGGTGCAGGATACCGCCGAAGCGCAGCTGAGCGGCTTGCTGCGCGTCACTTCGCCGGTGCAGTTCGGCCGCCGCTACGTGGCGCCGGTGGTGATGGCGTTTCTCGATGATTACCCGCAGATGCAGATCGAAATGGTATTGAACGATCGCAATCTCGATCTGATTGACGAAGGATTGGATATCGCGGTGCGCATCGGTCATCTGCAGGACTCTTCGCGCGTGGCGCGGCGGCTGGGGCAGGTCAGCCGGGTGACGGTCGCCAGCCCGGATTATCTGGCGCGTTGGGGGAAACCGCGCTCACCGGCGCAGCTGGCGGATCATGCCACCATCGTCGGCACCCAGCGGCCGTCGCTGCGCGAATGGCGCTTCGGCCCGCAGGAAAACGGCGAGCGCGTGCGATTGGCTCCCCGGCTGTTGCTCAACGACGTGGAAGCGCAACTGCTGGCGGTGCGCGCCGGCAAGGGCGTCGCCCGGTTGCTCTCGTATCAGGTGGCGGACGATTTGGCCGCCGGTACGCTGGTGCGGCTGTTGACGGATTACGAGCCGTTGCCTATGCCGGTACAGCTGGTGGCGCAGCAGGCGCAGCACATGCCGCTGAAGGTGCGCGCCTTTTGGGATTATGCATTTGAACGGCTCAGCGCCTTGCCGCAAATTCATCCGGGTGTGCGGGGGAAATAAGCGCAAAAAGTTTCATGGGTTAAACTTTTTCATTATTCATCAGGTTTTATTTTACCGGGCGCGCATTGCTGATGCGCCCGTCTTGACAATAATGTTGCCGGTGCTAATAGTTAATTCACATCTTAAATAATAAACGAAGTTTAATATATGAAACCACTTGCGGGGAGTTATGACAACGGCGCCACGGTGGATAATGAAGCGGCTATTTTGACTTCATTTCAAACCCGCAGTGCGGCTGTTTATAAACAGACGCGCCATGAAAACAATATTGCTTATGGCAACGGCGAACGCGAAACATTGGATTGGCTCTATTCTGCAAAGCAGCATCAGGGGACGTTAATTTTTATTCACGGCGGCTATTGGCAATTCTGCGATAAGGCAGATTTCGCCTTTATCGCCGCCGGGCCGTTGGCGTTGGGTTTTGACGTGGTGTTGGTGGAATATGCGCTCGCGCCGGCGGTGGATCTCGACGAAATATGCCGGCAGATCGGTATGGCGTTGAATGCCATTCAGCGCCGCCTGCCGCCGCACTATGCCTATCCGGTGCATCTGTGTGGCCATTCCGCCGGCGGCCATCTGGCGGCGTTTTGGCAGCAGCATGCGTTGGTGGATGCGGTCTTTCCCATCAGCGGCCTGTTCGAGCTGGCGCCGCTGCAACAAAGCTATGTCAATCGGGCGCTGCAGCTGACTGCGCGGCAAATTGAAACGCTCAGCCCGGCGCGCCACCTGCCGACGCGCGGCAAGCCGCTTACGCTGTATTACGGCGCATTGGAGCTGCCGGAACTGAGAGGCCAGTCGCAACACTATCATGCGGCGCTGCGCCAACGCGGGTTGTCGGCAGAACTGGTCGTGGTGCCCGGCGCCAATCATTTCACCATTCTGGATGCGTTGTTCGCCGCCGACGGCGCGCTGCTTCGCCAACTTAACCACCACGGGAACCACTGACATGCGCGAGATCGTAGATACCGGGCTGCCGGAGATCGGCCAGCCTTTTTCCTGGGCCACCCGGGGCGGCGGCATGCTGTTTACCGCTCACGGCCCGGTGCGGGCGGACGGCAGCATCGACACCGGCGCGCCGGAGCGACAGATTACGCTGACCTTCGATAATCTGGCGCAGACGCTGAAGGCGGCGGGCAGCCACAGCGATAAGGTTCTGCAGGTGATCGTGTATCTCACCGACGTCAACGACGTTAAATGCCTCGATGATATTTACCGGAAATACTTTAATTATCCTTATCCCAATCGCTCCACGGTCATTGTCGAAAAATTGGTGGTGCCGGGAATGAAAATAGAAATTACCGTCAGCGCCATCGCCTGATTTAATTTCTTCTTAAGTTCGCCTTTATATTAATTCAATAACGAGTTAAGGATGTGTCATGTTTAAACAGATTGCACCTTCCGCGGCCGATCCTATTATGTCGCTGATGGAAGCCTATTTGCAGGACCCCAATCCGCAAAAAGTGAATTTAGGCATTGGGCTGTATTACGACCGACAGGGGAATATTCCGCTGATGCAGGCGGTTGAGGCCGCCGAGCAGCGGTTGCTGGCGCTGCGCCGCCCGCACGGCTACCCGCCGATCGAAGGTTCGCCGCAGTTCGCCCGCCAGGTGCAGGCGCTGCTGTTCGGTGAGCAACAGGCGGCCGAGATCGCCACGGTGCAGACCGTCGGCGGCTCCGGCGCGTTGAAGCTGGCGGCGGATTTTTTGCGCCACTTTCTGACGCGCGGCGAAATCTGGGTGTCCGATCCCACCTGGGCCAATCACTGGGCGATTTTCGAAGGCGCCGGGCTGCGGGTGAATACCTATCCCTACTTTGATGAAGCGGCGGGCGGCCTGCGTTTCGCCGCCATGCTCGACGCGTTGGACAGCCTGCCGCCCGGCAGCGTGGTCTTGCTGCACCCGTGTTGCCATAACCCGACCGGCACCGATCTGACGGCGGAGCAGTGGCGCGCCACGCTCGCCGTGCTGCAGCGGCGTAACCTGCTGCCGCTGTTCGATATCGCCTATCAGGGCTTCGGCGACGGGCTGGAGGAGGACTGCTTTGCGTTGCGCGAAGCGCTGAAAACCGATCTGCCGTTTTTGGTCTGCAATTCGTTTTCCAAAAACGTCGCGCTGTACGGCCAGCGTCTGGGCGCGCTGTCGGTGCGCTGCGCCGACGCGGAAAATGCCGCCAACGTCAAAGGGGCGTTAAAAACGCTGATCCGCCGCAGCTACTCCTGCCCGCCGACGCACGGCAGCCAGATCGTGGAAACCCTGCTCGGCGACGCCGAACTTGGCGAGCTTTGGCGCAATGAGCTGGCAGAAATGCGCTCGCGCATCAAGCAAATGCGTGAACAGCTGGCCGCCGGGCTGGCGCAGGGTGGCTCTTCGCTGGATCACCGGCGTATTCGCGATCAGCGCGGCATGTTCAGCTATACCGGCCTGAACGAAGCGCAGCTGCAGACCCTGCGGCAGCGCTATGCCATCTATCTGGTCTCGCCCGGCCGCATGTGCCTGCCGGGGCTCAATCCCGGCAACATTGACTATGTGACCGCCGCCATTCTCGACGTCACCCGTACCGCCTAACTCCGCTCGGGAACCCAGCCATGCCACAGATGAATGATTTTGAGCATATCGCCCGCCGTCAGGGCGGGTTGAACAAGCATCTTACCGCCGGGCAGATGTCGATGCTGGCGATCGGCGGCGCCATCGGCACCGGGCTGTTTCTCGGCAGCGCCTACGCCATTCAGATGGCGGGGCCGTCGGTATTGTTGAGCTACCTGATCGGCGGCGTCATTGCGCTGCTGCTGATGGGCAGCCTGGCGGAGATGACCTCCGAACACCCGACGCCCGGCTCGTTCGGCGACTACGCCGAATTCTATCTCGGCCCGCTGTTCGGTTTTCTGGTGCGTTATTCCTACTGGTCCTGTGTGGTGCTGGCGGTGGGTACCGAAGTCACCGCCATCGGCATGTACATGCAGTTCTGGTTCCCGGCGACGCCGACCTGGCCGTGGGTGCTGCTGTTCTCGGCGGCGGTGATCGTCGTCAACGTGATCGGGGTGAAGTCGTTCGGCCAGGTGGAATACGCGCTGTCCACCGTCAAAGTGACGGCGATCGTGGCGTTTATTCTGATCGGCATCGGCATTCTGGCATTCTCGGGCAACCCGGCCTACGGCCTGCGCAACCTGACCGCCGGCGGCTTCATGCCGTTTGGCGTCAAGGGCATGTGGTTCGCGGTGATCGTGTCCATCTTCAGCTACCTGAGCATTGAAATGATTGCGGTGGCCGCCGGCGAGGCGAAAAATCCGGTGATTGCGGTGAAGGCGGCGTTCAAGGGCACCATCGTGCGGCTGTTCATCTTCTACATGCTGTCGATCGCCCTGATGCTGGCCATCGTGCCCTGGCGCCAGTCCGGCACCGGCGAAAGCCCGTTCCTGATGGCGATGAACGTGATCCATCTGCCCGCCGCCGCCGGTATTTTCAACTTTATCGTGCTGGTGGCAGCGCTGTCGGCAATGAACAGCCAGCTGTACATCACCACCCGCATGATGTTCTCGCTGTCGCGTGCCGGGCAGGCGCCGGCGGCATTGGGGCGCGTCAGCCGGCGCGGCATTCCGGTCAATGCGTTGGCGATGTCGTGCATCGGTATCGTGGTGTCCATCGTGCTGAGCCTGGTGGCGCCGGAAACCTCGTTCGCCGCCATGATGTCTATCTCGGTGTATGGCGCCTGCTTTACCTGGCTGATGATTTTCGTCACCCACCTGTTCTTCCGCCGCCGGCATCGGCAGACCCACCTGAAGTTCCGCATGTGGGGCTTTCCCTATACCACCTTGCTCGGCGCCGGGCTGATGGCGGCGCTGATGATCTCGACGGCGTTTACCGAATTCTTCCGCATGACGCTGTGGTTCGGCATTCCGTTCACCTTGCTGCTGGTGGTGGCTTATCACTTCCAGAGCCGCCGCGCGGCTACACCGTCGCCGTTCAAGGCGCCGGAGGTGGAGTAATGAGGTGGAGTAATAAGGGGAGGGGCTGAGGCGCATCTCAGCCCCGGGGATTAAAGCTGGCTTTTCGGGATCAGGTGGTCGCCGAAGCTCAGGCGTTGGCGGCCCGGTTCGATTTCGGTCAGCGGCGCCACTTCGTGCAGCGAGGATTTGCAGCGCTGTACCAGATCCTGATACTCGCGGGTGCCGGCGATCTTCCAGGCCAGCTCCTGTTCGGTCAGATCGCGCAGCACGCGCGCCGGGCTGCCGACCACCAGCTTGTTGGCTTCGATCACCGCCGCGGCTTTGACGAACGCCATCGCGCCGACGATGGTGTTCTCGCCGATCTCCGCACCGTCCATCACCACCGCGTTCATGCCCACCATCGCGTTGCGGCGAATGCGGCAGCCGTGCAGGATGGCGCCGTGGCCGATATGGCCGTCTTCTTCCACCACCGTGTCCTGCTGCGGGAAGCCGTGCATCACGCAGTTGTCCTGAATGTTGGCGCCGTCGCAGATTACCAGGCGGCCAAAATCGCCGCGCAGGCTGGCGTTCGGGCCGATATACACGTGTTTGCCGACGATCACGTCGCCGATCAGCACCGCCGTCGGGTGCACGTAACTGCTTGGGTCAACGACCGGCGTCAGGCCGTCAATCTGATACACAGGCATAGCGTGAGTTCCTTAATATGTAGGGTCGCGCGGCAGGCCGCCGAAGCGCCGATAGTAACCGGTGGCCGGCGCGGGCAGGGCGCCGATGGTGGTCTCCGCCAGCGCACTGACGTACTCCGTCGCGGCGCGATCGACCTGCTGATAGAGATTGATGCACAGATTACGGGCGATTTGGCCCTCCCACTGCGCGGGCAGCAGCGCGTCCGGCAGCAGCGGATCTTTCAACACCACGCGACGGAAGAAGTGAATCAATAATAGCTTAATCTGGAAACCGCGCAGCGGCGTCAGCGCCGCCGGGTCGACTTCGCGCAGCAGCGCCATCAGCGGCCGGAAGGAGACGATAAACTCGTGATAGCCAGCCGCCACATCGCTGAGCGACCAGCAGTCGGCCACCAATTTTTGCAGGGTTTGCTCGGAGCGATTGTAGGGGTAATCGGCGCGAAAGTAGATCACCTGCTCACTGGCGTTCAATTCGCCGAGCAGCGCCGTCACGTCGGTTTGCGCATGGGTGGGGGCGGCCATCAGATTGTTGGCGATCTGCCCGAACCCGAGCCAGCCCAGCTCTTTTTTCAGCCGCGCGCGCGCGTTTTTTTCGGCGCATTCCAGCAGCAACAGCTCCCACTTGCCGTCCCAGGCAGGCTGCTCGCGCAGATAGATTTTCGACTCGGCGTGGCGGAACTGGCGCATTCCCTGCTCGGTCACGCGGTAGAAGCTGCGGCGGCCTATTTTCTCCACCGCCAGCCAACCCTCTTTCTGCAGGCGAAACACCGAGGTGCGCACGAAGCGATCGCCGAAACCGAAGGCCTCCAGCAGCGCGCTCAGGCTGCCGAGCCACACTTCGCCGCCGCGGTGGCTGAGCGCGTCGCCGTACAGCGAAATGATCAGCGAGGTACCGCTGATCGGCTGCGCGTCGACGGCATGGCGAATGAACTCATCCAGTTTATGTTCCATATTTTTCCATGGGTTAGCCTTCGATGAGCCATAACATTACCATAATTTAAGGCGGCGTCATCCGTGACGCCGTGCGCTTCAGCGCGGCCGCAAATCGACCACGCGCTGCGCCTTGCCTTCTGAGCGCGGGATATCGCCGCAGTTGGCGATGCTGACGTCGGTGCTGACGCCCACGATCGATTTGATGTGGTGGCGCAGCTGGTGGCAGATGTCGCAACGCTGCTGGTGGCTGAGGCTGAGCGCCGACTCCTTGAGCTCAACGCGCACCGCCAGCGTGTCCAGATGCCCGCTGCGGCTGACCTGCAGCTGGTAGTGCGGCGACAACTGCTCGAACTGCATGATCTGCTCTTCCACCTGCGACGGGAAAACGTTGACACCGCGAATGATCAGCATGTCGTCGGAGCGGCCGGTGATCTTGCCCATGCGGCGCATCTGGCGCGCGTCGCCCGGCAGCAGCCGAGTAAGATCGCGGGTGCGGTAGCGGATCACCGGCAGCGCCTCTTTGGTCAGGGTGGTGAACACCAGTTCGCCGTGTTCGCCGTCCGGCAGGGCAATGCCGGTTTCCGGGCAAATGATCTCCGGCAGGAAGTGGTCTTCCCAAATGGTCGGGCCACCGCCGCTCTCCAGACACTCCATCGCTACGCCCGGCCCCATCACTTCCGACAGGCCGTAAATATCCAGCGCCTTGATGCCCATGCGGGTTTCGATCTCGTGGCGCAGGGCTTCGGTCCAGGGTTCGGCGCCGAACACGCCGAGCCGCAGCGAGCAGCCGCGCGCATCGCCGCCCATTTTGCGCTCCAGTTCGTCGATCAGCGTCAGGCAATAGGACGGCGTCACCATGATGATGTCGGGCTTGAAGTCGAGGATCAGCTGCGCCTGGCGCTCCGTCTGGCCGCCGGACATCGGGATCACCGTCGCGCCGAGCCGCTCCGCGCCGTAGTGCGCCCCCAGGCCGCCGGTGAACAGGCCGTAGCCGTAGGCGACGTGCACCTTGTCTTTGGCGGTGGCGCCGCCGGCGCGCAGGCAGCGGGCGACGATATCGGCCCAATTGTCGATGTCGCGCTGGGTGTAACCGACCACCGTCGGGCGGCCGGTGGTGCCCGAGGAGGCGTGGATGCGCACCACCTGTTCCATCGGCACTGCGAAGGTGTCGAACGGGTAGTTGTCGCGCAGATCCTGCTTGGTGGTGTAGGGGAAGCGCGCCAGATCGCTCAGCTGTTTGAGATCGTCGGGGTGTACGCCGGCCTGGTCGAATTTGCGTTTGTACATCGGCACATTGTCGTAGGCGTGGTGCAGCGTCCACTTCAGACGCGCCAACTGCAACGCTTCAATCTCATCGCGCGAGGCGAATTCGATCGTTTCGAGGGGCTGTGGATTTATTGTCATGGTTAGCCTCAGGGGTCAGACACGCTCAATGATCATGGCGATGCCTTGGCCTACGCCGATGCACATGGTGCACAGGGCGTAGCGGCCGGCTCGCCGTTCCAGTTCAAACAGGGCGGCTAGCGCCAGGCGCGCGCCGCTCATGCCCAACGGATGCCCCAGAGCGATCGCGCCGCCGTTGGGGTTAACCTGCGGGGCATCGTCCGGCAGGCCAAGCTGGCGCATCACCGCCAACGCCTGGGCGGCGAACGCTTCGTTCAATTCGATGACGTCCATCTGCGCCAGGCTCAGCCCGGCGATCTCCAGCACCTTGCGGGTGGCCGGCAGCGGGCCGATGCCCATCAGCCGCGGCTCTACGCCGCAGGTGGCGGTGGCGACGATGCGCGCCCGCGGCGTCAGCCCCTGGCGCGCCGCCATCGCTTCAGAGGCGACGATCAGCGCCGCCGCGCCGTCGTTCAGGCCCGAGGCGTTGCCGGCGGTGACGCTGCCGGGCTGACGGAACGGGGTTTTCAGCGCCTGCAACTGCTCGAAGGTGGTGTCGGCGCGCGGGTGTTCATCCTGGCTGAACAGGGTGACCGCGCCTTTTTTACCGGTGAGGCTGACCGGCGCTATCTCCTGCGCCAGGTGACCCAGCGCCTGCGCCCGGGCGGCGCGCTGCTGGCTGCGCAGCGCAAAGGCGTCCTGATCGGCGCGGCTGATGTTGAACTGCGCCGCGACGTTTTCGGCGGTCTCCGGCATCGAATCGGTGCCGAACTCGGCCTGCATCCGCGGATTGACGAAGCGCCAGCCGAGGGTAGTGTCGTACAGCTGCGCCTGGCGGCTGAAGGCGCTGTCGGCCTTGCCCATCACCAGCGGCGCACGGGTCATCGATTCCGCGCCGCCCGCCAGCAGCAACCCGGCGTCGCCGGCCTTGATGCTGCGCGCCGCCATCGCCAGCGCATCCAGGCCCGAACCGCACAGGCGGTTCACCGTGGTGCCGGAAACGCCGATCGGCACTCCGGCCAGCAGCAGCGCCATGCGTGCCAGGTTGCGGTTGTCTTCCCCGGCCTGGTTGGCGCAGCCGAGGATCACGTCGTCCAACTGCGCCCAATCCACCTGCGGATGGCGTTCCAGCAGCACGCGCAGCGGCAGGGCGGCGAGATCGTCAGCGCGCACCTGGGCCAGCGCGCCGCCATAGCGACCGATCGGGGTGCGCACGCCGTCGCAGATAAATGCCTGATTCATGCCTGATCTCCTAAAATACTGTGGCCGAGGCGGTGCGCGCGGCCGCGGAACCAGGCGACGGTTTTGCCCAGTTGGTTGACGATCTCGACGTCGTACAGCCCGGTGGCTTTGCCTTGGTGGCGCACCGCCGCGCTGGCGGTGAGGCGATCGCCGGCCAGTGCCGGGCGGACGAAATCGATGCTGCAGCCGGAGGCCACCGCCGCCAATCCCTGGCTGTTGCAGGCGTAGGCGAAGGCGGTATCCGCCAGGCTGAACAGCTGGCCGCCGTGGCAGGTCTGGTGGCCATTGAGCATCTGCGGGCCGACGGTCATGCTGACCTGTGCGTACCCTGCATCGACGGCGTCGATATGCATCCCCATCGCCTGAGCGCAGGTATCTTGCTGGAACATCTGTTCGGCGCAGCGCTGAGCCAGCGCGCGCGGCGTATTGGCGTTCATCGTTCGGCTCCTGAGAAAGAGGCGGGGGAAGCGTAGCGGCGCAGCAGTGGCATCGGGCGATAGCGCGCTTCGCCGTAATAGCGTTGCAGGTTTTCCAGCGTCGTCAGAATGTGGCGCCAGCCGAGTGCGGCGCCCCAGGCCAGCGGGCCGCGCGGATAGTTGACGCCGCGCAGCATCGCCAGATCGGTATCTTCGGCGCCGGCGACGCCTTTGTTCACCACGTCGAGCGCTTCGTTGGCCAGCATGGCCAGAGTGCGCATCGTCAGCAGGCCGGGATAATCCGGCAGTTGAATGACCTGCTTGCCGAGGGACTGCAGCAGGCGAATCGCGTTGGCATTGTGTTGCGCGCCGTTTTGCGCAGCGCAGCTGATGGCGATGGCGGAGGCATGCGCATAGTCGGCACAGAGATCGAACAGCACCACGGGCGTTCCACGTTCGTCGGCCAGTTGGCCGGCGGTTTTACCATTGGTTAACATCATTGTAACGTCGTCGATCGTGAGGTACGGGCTGGTCTGGCCAGGTTGTTTGATCGCCCCCGCATTTTCGATCAACAGTTCCGCCAAATCGGCCAGCGAAGACCAGTCGCCGTGCAGCGTGACGCGTTGCGGCGGCGCGGCCTGCGCCGGCGGCGCAAAGGCGATCATCTCTGCGGCGGGCCGTTGCGCGTCGTAGCGGTAGAAGCCGCGGCCGGATTTGCGGCCGAGATGTCCGGCGGCCACCAGCTCCTGCTGCACCAGTGAGGGGGTGAAGCGCGGATCCTGGTAGAAGGCCTGATACACCGAGTCGGTCACGGCGTAATTGACGTCCTGGCCGATCAGATCGGTCAACTGCAGCGGGCCCATGGCGAAGCCGCCGGCGTCGCGCATGACTGCATCCAGGGTGGCGGCGTCGGCCACCCGTTCCTCCAGCGCGCGCAGGGTTTCGGCGTAGAATGGCCGCGCCACGCGGTTGACGATAAATCCCGGCGTCGAGCGGCATACAACGCTCTGCTTACCCCAGCGCTGCGCCAGGGCCTGCAGCGCGGCGAGGGTCTCTACCCCGGTCTCCAGACCGCTGACGATCTCCACCAGCTTCATCAGCGGCGCCGGGTTGAAGAAGTGCAGCCCGGCCATGCGCGCCGGGCGCTGCAGTGCCCCGGCGATGGCGGTGATTGACAGCGAGGAGGTATTGCTGGCGAACAGCGCCGTGGGCGAGCAGACCGCTTCCAGATCGCGGAACAGGCTCTGCTTGATCGCCAGATTTTCCGCCACCGCTTCAATCACCAGTGCGCAGTCGGCCAGCTGCTCGAGCGAATCGGCGCATTCGAGGCGCGCCAGCAGCGCTTCGGTGGTCGCGGCGTCGGCCTTGCCGCCGTCTACCCGCTGGCGCAGGCGGCGAGCGAGATCGTCGATCGCGCGCTGGGCGGCGGCGGGCGCGATATCGAACAGCCGCACCGGATGGCCGGCGGCAGCGGCCACCTGGGCGATGCCGATGCCCATGGTGCCGGCGCCGATCACCGCCACCTGGCCGTTAAGAAGGGGCGCGTTCATGGCTATTTCCCGCTGAAATTTGGCGTGCGTTTGGCGAAGAACGCGCTGACGCCTTCGCGATAGTCGTCGCTGCGGCCGCCCAATCGCTGCAGATCGCGCTCCAGATCGAGCTGTTGATCGAGGCTGTTGGTGGCCGAGCTGTAGAGGGCTTTCTTGATTAGCCCCAAACCGTAGGTCGGCTGGGTGGCCAGATGGCGCGCCAGCGTTTGCGTGCGGTCGGCCAATTCATCCGCCGGCACCACCTGCCAGATCATGCCCCACTCCAGCGCCTGTTGGGCGCTGATTTTGTCACCCAGCAAGGCCATGCCCATCGCGCGGGCGTGGCCGGCCAGCCGTGGCAGGAACCAGCTGCCGCCGGAATCCGGCACCAGCCCCAAACGGCAGAACGACTGAATAAAGCCGGCGTTGTCGGCGGCGATGACGATATCGCACGCCAGGGCCAGCGCGGCGCCGGCGCCGGCCGCCACGCCGTTGACTGCGCATACCACCGGTTTCGGCAGGGCGGTCAGGCGGCGGATCAGGGGGTTGTAGAAACGTTCGACCGACAGGCCGAGATCCGGCGCCTGTTGATCGGCGCTGACGTTGCGATCGTTGAGATCCTGCCCGGCGCAGAAACCGCGCCCGGCACCGGCGATCAGCAGGCAGCGCACGCTGTCGTCGCGCTCGGCTTGCGTCAGCGCTTCGCTCAGCTGGCGATGCATCTCGTCGTTAAAGCTGTTGAGCCGATCCGGCCGGTTGAGGGTCAGCGTCAACACGCCGGCGTCGAGATGGCTGAGAATCAATGCGTTATCCATAAATCAGCGCCCCTGATAGTTTGGCGTACGTTTTTCGAAAAAGGCGGCGATGCCTTCGCGGCGATCGTCGGTGGCGGCCAGGGTGACGAACTGCTGACGCTCCATCGCTAGCCCCTGGCTAAGGCCGGTTTCCTCGGCCTGTTTCAGCGCCTGCTTGGCGGCGCGCAGCGCCAGCGGCGCCTGACGGCTGATGCGATCGGCAATCTGCTGCGTGCGCTCCAGCGTCAGGGCATCGACGCACACTTCGCTGATAAGGCCAGCCTGCAGCGCGGTGCGGGCGTCGATGGCTTCGCCGGTCAGCACCATCTGGCTGGCGCGCGCCTTGCCGACGCAGCGGATCAGGCGCTGGGTGCCTCCGGCCCCCGGCATCAGGCCGAGGGTGATCTCCGGCAGGCCGAAGCGGGCGCTTTCGCCGCCGATAACGATGTCGCAGGCCAGCGCCAACTCGCAGCCGGCGCCCAGGGCATAGCCGTTCACCGCCGCCAGCAGCGGCTTGCTGAACTGCGCCAGCCGCTGCCACAGCTGCGGACGGCGATCCGCCAGCGCGGCCGGCAGATCCTGCTGTTGCAGTTCGCGCAGATCGGCGCCGGCGGCGAAAAAGCGCGCCGCGCCGGCGATCACCACGGCGCCCACGCCGCTGTCGGCATCTGCCTGCTCCAGACGGGCAACCAGCTGTTCCAGGCACGGCGTGCTCAGGGCGTTGCGCGCCTCCGGGCGGTGCAGCGTCAGCGTGACCACGCGGTGTTGCTGCTGATGCAAAATAAAGGGGGTATCCATCGCGGCTCCTAGACGTCGAAGTCCAACACCACGCCGTCGCCTTTCGGCCACGACTGGCAGCTCAATACGTAGCCCGCCGCCAGCTGATCCGGCTCCAGGCTGTAGTTGACGCCCATCTCCACCTGGCCGGCCTTCAGACGGCATTTGCAGGTGGCGCACACGCCGCCTTTGCAGGCGTAGGGCAGATCGGCGCCCTGGCGCAGCGCGGCATCGAGAATGCTGTCGTCCTGTTCGCCGATCTCGATATCCAACCGGCGGCCGTCGAGCAGGATCGCCACCCGGGTAGCGTTGCGATCGCCGCTGTGGCGCGGGCGGGTGACCAGGCCGCTGGTGTTGAAGCGTTCGCTGTGGATGTGATTGGCCGGTACGCCGGCCTGCTCCAGCACGGTTTGCGCGTCGTCCATCATCGATTCCGGCCCGCAGATAAAGGCGTGGTCATAGTCGCGGAAATCCAGCAGCGCGCCGCCGATCGCCGTCAGGCGTTCACGGTCGATGCGGCCGCTGAGCAGCGGGCTGTCGAGACTTTCCTGGCTGAACAGGTACAGCGGCTGAAAACGCTGCGGGTAGCGGTTTTTCAGATCCGACAGCGCCTCTTTGAACATCATTGAACGGCTGTTGCGGTTGCCGTAGATCAGGGTGAAGCTGCTGCCCGGTTCGAGCAGCAGCGTCGCCTTGATGATCGACAGCATTGGCGTGATGCCGGAGCCGGCGGCGATCGCCAGGTAGTTGCCGTGGCGCTCTGCCTGCGGCTGGTAGCCGAAGCGCCCCTGCGGCACCATCACCTCCAGTGCGTCGCCGACTTTCAGCATGCGGTTGACGAAGCCGGAGAAACGGCCCTGATCAATCGCTTTTACGCCGATCTGCAGCAGGCCTTCCTGCGGCGAACTGCAGATGGAGTAGCAACGCCGCAGTTCTTCGCCGTTGACTAGCGCCTTGAGCGTCAGGTGCTGGCCGGGGGTATAGCGGTATTGGTTTTGCAGCTCTTCGGGCACCCGCAGGGTGATGGCTACGGCGTCAGGCGTTTCGCGCTCGATGGCGGCGACGCTCAGGCGATGAAAGACCGTCATGGTGTCAGCGCTCCTATATGCATTTGAAATAGTCGAACGGTTCCCGGCAGTCGCAGCAGCGGTACAGCGCTTTACAGGCGGTGGATCCGAACTCGCTGATCTTCTCGCTGTGGGTGCTGCCGCAGCGCGGGCAGGCGACCGGGCCGTGGGCATGCGGCCGATCGCAGGTGTGGCCCTGCGGGGGCGCTACGCCGTATTGCCGCAGCCGCTCGCGGGCGTCGGCGTTCATCCAGTCGGTGGTCCAGGCCGGGCTGAGGCGAATGTCCACCTGCACCGGGCTGAAACCGGCGGCCGCCAGCCGCTGCTCGATGGCGTTGAGCAAAAATTCGGTGGCCGGGCAGCCGGAATAGGTTGGGGTGAAGGTCACGCGCCAGCCGCTGCCGTCGCGCACCACGTCGCGCACCATGCCCAAATCGGTGATCGACAGCACCGGCAGCTCGGGATCGCTGATCTGCTGCAGGCAGTGCCAAATCTGCGGGATTTCGGCGGGTTGCAAACGAGTGACGTTCATCGCGGCCTCCTACCACTGACTGTTTGGGTAGGCGCGCTGCAGGAACTGCATCTCCGCCAGCAACGGGCCGAGGTGTTCGCTGTGCTGACCTTGCTTGCCGCCGTGACGGAACGCCTGCTCGGCGGGCAGCGCCAGCGTCGCCTGCCGCAGCGTCTCTTCCACCTGCGCTAGCCAGGGGGCCTGCAGCGTGCGCGGATCGACGGCGATGCCTTGTTCCGCCAACGCCAGTTCCAACGCGTCGGCGTGGAACAGCTCGGCGGTAAAGCGCCACAGGTTATCCAGCGACTGTTGGATCTTGCGGTGGCTGATGTCGTTGCCGTCACCGAGGCGGATCATCCAGCCGTGGCTGAAGCGCAGGTGATAATCGGCCTCCTTCAACGATTTGGCGGCGATGGCGGCGATCTGCGCATCGCGGCTGCGGCTCAGCGCCTGGTGCAGCTGTACGTGGTAGGCATCGAGCAGGAACTGACGCACCAGCGTGTCGTTGAAACCGCCGTTCGGCTGTTCCGCCAGCAACAGGTTATGAAACTGGCGTTCGTCGCGGCCGAAGGCCAGGCTGTCTTCGCTGCAGGGCGGCCCGGCCAGTTCGGCGGCGTAGCTCAGGAAGTTGCGCGCCTGGCCGAGCAGATCGAGACCGATGTTGGCCAACGCCAGATCGATTTCCAGTTCGGGTGCGTGGCCGCACCAGGCGCACAGACGCTGGGCGAGGATCAGAGGCGTGTCGCCCTGGCGGAGCAAATAGCTGATGCGCGGATCGTTAACCGTCATGGTCGCCTCTACATGTTCTTGATGCCGTCGGGGATGGTGTAAAACGTCGGATGACGGTAGATCTTGTCTTCGGACGGATCGAAGAACGCGCCGCGATCTTCCGGCTGCGAGGCGATCAGATGGCGCGATTGCACCACCCAGATCGAACAGCCTTCGTTGCGGCGCGTGTAGGCGTCGCGGGCGTTTTCTAGCGCCATTTGGTCGTCGGCGGCGTGCAGGCTGCCGACGTGGCGATGCGCCAACCCTTGTTTGCTGCGGATAAACACTTCATACAGCGGCCATTCAACGTGGCTCATGATCTCGGTTCCTTATGTTGGCTATGCGGCGGAAGCGGCGTTTTTCGCGGCGTGGGCCATGGCGCCGTTGCGCACCCAGGCGCCGTCTTCCCAGGCGCGGCGTTTGGCCTGCAGACGTTCGTGGTTGCATTGGCCGCGTCCTTTGATCACTTCATGCAGTTCGCTCCAGTCGATCTCGCCGAAGCGATAGTGGCCGGCGGCCTCGTCCCAGGTAAGACTCGGGTCTGGCGCCGTCATGCCCAGCGCCTCAAGCTGCGGCACGGTGTTGTCGACGAATTTCTGCCGCAGCTCATCGTTGCTGTGGCGTTTGATTTTCCACGCCATGCTCTGGGCGCTGTGAGGGGAGTCGGCGTCGCTCGGGCCGAACATCATCAGCACCGGCCACCAGAAGCGATCGATGGCGTCTTGCAACATCGCGCGCTGCGAATCGCTGCCGTGGGCCATCGCCATCACCGCCTCGTAGCCCTGGCGCTGGTGGAAGCTTTCTTCTTTGCAGATTTTCACCATCGCCCGCGCATAGGGGCCGTAGGAGGCGCGGCACAGCGCTACCTGGTTGACGATGGCGGCGCCGTCGACCAGCCAGCCGATCACGCCGATATCCGCCCAGTTGAGCGTGGGGTAATTGAAGATGGAGGAATACTTCATCTTGCCGTCGAGCATCTTTTGGTAGATGTCCTGGCGCGAACAGCCGAGGGTCTCGGCGGCGCTGTAGAGGTACAGACCGTGGCCGGCCTCATCTTGCACTTTGGCCAGCAGCACCGCCTTGCGGCGCAGCGTGGGGGCGCGCGTCAGCCAGTTGGCTTCCGGCAGCATGCCGATGACTTCCGAGTGGGCGTGTTGGCCGATCTGCCGAATCAGGTTCTGACGGTAGGCGTCCGGCATCCAGTCTTTGGCCTCAATGGCGATATCCGCCGCGATCTTGTCGTCGAAATGCTGCTGATATTGTGCGTCAGTTGTCATGCTCGCCTCTTGGTGATTCGTGTTTTTCACATTAGATATAAAAATGTGAATCACTTTAACTAACCATAAGGCTACAAACTGATAACAAAAAGATCAAACGAGATTCATGTGGTTTTGCGAGTTCACTCACAAGGTTTTTTGTTATTTTGTTGATTTTATTTGATAAATAAAACCATCAATTCCGTATTAATGACAGGGTAAGCGGCTTGAAAACGGGTTTTGTTCTGTTTTTGTTAAAATTTGATTTGGCGTTGACTGGCATTTATGTGATACGTAATTAAGCTGTAGGGTGAAAATTTATGAATTTTGGAGGGCACATGCAGCAGTTACACAGTTATCTATCTGGCGCCTGGGTGTATGGGCAGGGAGAGGGCCGCGAGATCCGTCACGCCGTGACCGGCGAAGCGCTGTACCAGGTCTGCTCCGACGGCCTGCCGTTAGCGGCGAGCCTGAGCTATGCCCGCAGCCACGGCGGCCCGGCTCTGGCGAACATGACATTCCAGCAGCGCGCCCAGATGCTGAAAGCGGTGGCCAAACACCTGCTGGCGCATAAAGAGGCGCTGTATCAGATTTCCTATCAAACCGGTGCGACGCGCAGCGACGGGTGGGTCGATATCGAAGGCGGCATCGCCACGCTGTTCGCCTATGCCGGCATGGCCGGCCGCGATCTGCCGGATGATACGCTGTGGCCGGAAGACGAGTTGATCCCGCTGTCGAAACAGGCGCAGTTCGCCGCCCGCCACGTGCTCACTTCGCGCCCTGGCGTGGCGCTGCACATCAACGCCTTCAACTTCCCGTGCTGGGGCATGCTGGAAAAACTGGCGCCGACCTGGCTGGCGGGCATGCCGGCCATCATCAAGCCGGCCACCGCCACCGCGCAGCTGACGCAGGCGATGGTCAGGCTGATCGTCGACAGCGGGCTGGTGCCGGAAGGGGCGTTGCAGTTGGTTTGCGGCGGCGTCGGCGACATGTTTGCGCACCTGGATTATCAGGATGCGGTGACTTTCACCGGCTCGGCGCAGACCGGACAGCGGCTGCGTGCGCATCCGCGCCTGCTGGAAAAATCGATCGCGTTCACCATGGAGGCGGATTCGCTCAACTGCTGCGTGTTGGCGGAGGACGTGACGCCGGAGATGCCGGAGTTTGCGCTGTTCATCAAAGAAGTGTGCCGTGAAATGACCGCCAAGGCGGGGCAGAAATGTACTGCGATCCGCCGCATCATCGTGCCGGCGGCGCAGGTGACGGCGGTGCGTCAGGCCTTGTTGCAGCGCCTGGCGGGGGTGACGGTGGGCGACCCGCAGCTGGAGCCGGTGCGCATGGGGGCGTTGGTCAGCCACGAGCAGCGTGAGGATGTGCAAAGCAAGGTAGAGTTCCTGCTGCGCAATGGTTGCGAAGCGCTCTGTGGCGCGGCGCTGGATAAGCTGGAGATCCTGGGCGACGGCGCGCGCGGTGGGGCGTTTTATCCACCGACCCTGCTGTATTGCGCCGATCCGTTCACCCATCAGGCGGTGCACGGCACCGAGGCCTTTGGGCCGGTGGCAACGCTGATGCCGTATGCGGATACCGAGCAGGCGATCGCATTGGCGTTGCTGGGGCAGGGCAGCCTGGCGGGATCGCTGGTGACCGCCGATCCGACGTTGGCCAAGCGCTTCATTCGCGCGGCGGCCTGCGCCCACGGCCGAATGCTGATTTTGGATGAACAGGCGGCGGCGGAGTCCACCGGCCACGGTTCGCCACTGCCGATGCTGGTACACGGCGGCCCGGGGCGCGCCGGTGGCGGGGAAGAGCTGGGCGGACTGCGTGCGGTGAAGCACTATATGCAGCGCACGGCGATCCAGGGCAGCCCGGCGATGCTGGCGGCCATCGGCGGTGAATGGGTGCGCGGCGCGCCGGTCGCCGAGCATCCGGTACATCCGTTCCGTAAATACTTCGAGCAGCTGCAGCTGGGCGACAGCCTGTTGACCGCGCGCCGCACCGTGACCGAAGCGGATATCGTCAACTTCGCCTGCCTGAGCGGCGATCATTTCTACGCGCACATGGACAAGATCGGCGCCGCCGATTCCCTGTTCGGCGAGCGAGTGGCGCACGGTTACTTTGTGGTGTCCGCCGCGGCCGGGCTGTTTGTCGATGCCGCCGTCGGGCCGGTGATCGCCAACTACGGCATGGAGAATCTGCGCTTTATCGAACCTGTGAAGATCGGCGACACCATTCAGGTGCGGCTGACCTGCAAGAAGAAAATCCGCAAGCCGCAAAAAACCGCCGAGGATCGGCCGCACGGCGTGGTGGTGTGGGATGTGCAGGTGTTGAATCAGGAACAGCAGCCGGTGGCGCTGTACAGCATCCTGACACTGGTGGCGCGCCAGCAGGGGGACTTCGAGGCGTAATACGCGTTTGCCGCCGCCGGCAGCCCCGGCGGCGGCAATCTATTCAGATCAGCGGCTGACCGCGCAGCTGTTCCAGCACTTTCAGCGGCGAGCGCTGCGGATCCTGCATCTTGTTCACCGGCAACAGGAAGGTCTGTTCCAGCATAAACTGGCCGCCCATCGCGGCGTGCGGCGTTTGATCCGAGAAGCAAATCCAACTGCTGCCCGGCGGAAACGCCAGCGCCAGCTGCGGCCCCTGCTGCTGATAATCGCCGTCGGCCTTCATGGCGTCATGCAACTGCAGCATCAGGTGGTCATAATGGCTGCGGCGGGTTTTGGTGATGCGTACCCGGTGCTGCAGCCAGCTGCTGAAGGCGGAGTAGCGCGCCAGACGCGGCATGAAGCGTTGCGCCAGCTCAGGGAACGGTTCGCCGACGCGCCATTGGCGATGTTCACCGTGCGGATTGATGTTGGTGAAAATGCGCAGAATGCGTTCGCCGTAGTTCGGGCGCGACGGGAAAGCGTCAACGTGCAGGCGGCTGTCGTCTTTGCGCCAGGAACTGGTCGCCCGCCAGGCGGAAACCGGGTGCAAACGCAGGCTGCCGGTCGGATGGTGCAGCGCCTCCTGATACTCGGGCAACAGCCCGGCGATCAGCTGGCGGCACGACTGGTAATAGCGCTCCAGCAGTTGCTGAACCTGCTGCCGGCGTTCCGCGACGGCGACGCCGGTCAGCTTGCCGGACAGCGGCTGATAGCTGATGTTTTTGCGCTTCGGATCGACCAACGTCGGATCCAGCAGTGGCATTTCCTGTTCAGACAGGGTGAAGGCCAGCTCGGGCAGAAACAGTACCTTGCCCTGTTCCAGTTCGCTGACCGCGCTGGATGATTCCGCTGCCGCCCATTGTCGCAACGGCAGCGTCAGGACGGCCTGTTCACGCATAATATCGCCAGTAGGCATGAGATCTCCTCGCAAATCTATATCGCTTTATTCCCGTCTTTCAGGTTGCCGCGTGATTGGCTGCACTGGCTTGCGCAGTGGCTGGCTGGAGCGGCGTCAGCAGGCCGCTCAATTGCAACGTGAAATTTGTGGGTTCTATTATGGATGTATCAGCAGGGCGCAGTGCGCCGAAGCGTGCGATGGCTTCCTGATAGAGAGAATATTCCCAATAAGGATATCACCGGCAATACCAATGAAAAGTAAACGAGGGCTAAACGGGGCTGCGCGTAGGCACGAATAATCAAAAATGGCACGAATTGTCTGCGGAATGGTGTATTTTTTATCTTATTGAATTGTAATGGAAATAAATATGCTGCTTATTTATTGGCGTTATTTCATTCAAATAGCAGGGCAAACCGGGGAAATAATGTTGCGGAGTGGAATTATTTCATCTTGTCGGGAATAAATCGGGCCGCCAAATTTGGAGACCCGATTATTGATTAAGCACCGTAAATGCAGTTTTTGCCTTTTTTCTTGGCCTGATACAGCGCGCTGTCCGCCTCATTGATAAAGCTGATCGGCGTATCGTTATACATATGTGGCACTTTGGCGCAGATGCCGATGCTGATGGTGACGATACCGTGCGGGTTGCCCTGATGCGGGATCTTCAGATCGCGTACCGCCTGGATGACGCGTTCGGCGAAAATCAGTGCGCCCTGAATGTCGGTATCCGGCAGGATAATCCCCATCTCTTCGCCGCCGTAGCGCGCTAAAACGTCGTTGCTGCGGCACGCCAACCCTTTGAGCGTTTGGCCGATCTGCTGCAGGCACTGGTCCCCGGCGACGTGGCCATAGCTGTCGTTGTACTGTTTGAAATAGTCGATATCCAGCATCAGCAGCGCCACGCTGCGGTAGTTGCGCGAAGCCCGCGCCAGCTCGTTCTTCAGCGCGATATCAAACTGGCGGCGGTTGGCCAGCCCGGTCAGGCCGTCCAGCAGCGCCAGTTCTTCGAGCATCTGGTTGATGCTGGTCAGCTGATCGCGGGTGCGCATCAGCTCGGCTTCGGTTTGCATGCTGTGCTTGATTTGTCGCAGCAGCACCATGCCCATCGCCAACAGGATCATCAGCAGCGAGAGGCCACCGGCGGCGAACAGCCCGGCGTCGGTGCGCCAGTCCGCCAGCGCGTCGCGTTTCGATAGCCCGGCGGCGATCACCAGCGGAAAGCGGTTGACCCGCGAATAGCCGTAGATGCGCTCCACTTTGTCGTACAGCGAGGTGATGGTGGCGTTGCCGAATTCCGAATGCGGCAAAATTTCGCTGAACAGCACGCCCTTGGCGATGTTTTTACCGATCGACGCCGCCGAGTAGGGGCGGCGGTAAAGGATGGTGCCGTCCGCCAGCAGCAGGTTCAGCGAGGCGTCAGTGTTGAGGGCGAAGCTGTCGTAAAACTGGCGGAAATAATCGACGTACAGCGTCGCCAGCACCACGCCGCCAAAGCTGCCATCCGGGTGGTTGAAGCGCCGCGAAACGGGAATGATCAGATCGCCGGTGGTGCGGCTGCGGATCACCTTGCCGATGTACAGGCCGCCGCCGTCGCGGTTTTGATGGTATTTGAAGTAATCGCGATCGGCGTTGTTGGCGTTCTTGATGAATTTGCCCGAGGAGGTCGCCAGCCAGCGGCCGCGCGCATCGTAGAGAAACAGCCCATGCAGCTGCGGCAGGTTGCCGACCTGCGTCTGCATGACGCGCTGCAGCCGCATCAGCTGCGATGGACCCAGTCCGTCGTTCTGGAGACGTTCGGTCAGATCGAGCAGATTGCCGTCCACCTGCATGAAAGTATCGTCGGCATGCTGCGCCAGCGAACGGGCGAGGTTGGCGGATTCATGCTCGGCGCTGCGCAGATCGCGCTGGTGCGCGTTCCAGATTTGCCAGCTGTTAAAGAGGATCAGCGTGGCGGCAACGATGATGACAAACACGCCGGCCTGAAATAATAATGGGGAGCTTTTAACGCTGCGCGGCGGCACGGCATCCTGTATGGGTTGCTGCTGAGTCATGTCACCCTTGTTGTTTGATTACTATTTAGTTCGAGTTAAGAGCAATCTTATATTTTATGCATAAACGCGCCAGACCTCTAGCCCTTAACGAGGCGATAAGGCGAAAGGGCGATCGCAACCCGCATTTGCGGCGGCGTGAACGCGAAGGAGTAAAAGGGCCATGTCGGATTACATCATTATCGCTTTACTGACGCTGGCGGTGTATTACCCCCTCACGCTGGGGGGCCTGGCGGTGATGATGTTCTTCGCCTGGCGGCGGCGCCGGTCGCCCTATTGGCGGTTGGGATTGGCGCTGTTGGCGCTGCTGTTCGTGCTGTTCGCCAAGGTGGCGTATGACTGGCACCGCTACAGCTAGCGGCGCCATGACGGGTTATTCGACGTTGATCATCCAGTTGACGCCGAATTTGTCGGTCAGCATACCAAAGCCTTTGGCCCAGAAGGTGGCTTGGTAAGGCATCGTCACCTGGCCGCCCTGCGCCAGATTGTCGAACAGTTTGCGTCCTTGCTCCGCATCGCTGGGGTTCAGCGACAGCGAGAAGCCTTTGTGAGAAGCGCCGCCGCTGTCATCTTGTGGGCAGCCATCGGAGGCCATCAGTACACCGTCGCCGATCAGCAGACGCGCATGCATGATCGCTTCAGGATTGGCGTCCTGCGGCCCGCCTTGGCGGGCTTCTTCGGGCATGTCTTTGAAGCGCATGACCATTTCAATTTTGGCATTCAACTGCTGTACATAGAAGTTAATCGCTTGCTCACAGTTACCGCTGAAAAACAAATAGGGTTGTACCAGCATGACATTGACCTCGGTTGTGGCCCGACAGGCAACGACCGGCCCTCGGGCAGGAAGAAATGGTTGCTGGCGGCAATAATTGCCGTCGGTGACTTATTAGTGTAGTTCCCCTGACGCAGAATGCTCGTGCGAGGTGAGCGCCTTCGCCGCCGGCAGGGCGGGCGAAGGTGCGAAGGCGGTTAATACAGCGAAGGTTCGCCGGGTGGGCGGGTTTTAAAGCGGCGGTGCAACCACATGTATTGATCGGGTGCCAGCAGCACCTGTTCTTCCACCACGCGGTTCATCATGGCCGCCGCGCGCGTTTCATCGTCCAGCGGGAAGTCCGTCAGCGGTGGCTGTACGATCAGCTCATAACCCTGCGCATGCGGCAGGCGGCGCGGCACGAATGGCACGATCGACGGCCGCCCCATGCGCGCCAGGATATAGGTGCCGGTCGTCGTGGCGGCGTTTTCCACGGCGAAGAACGGTACGAACACGCTGCTTTGCGGGCCATAATCGTGGTCCGGCGCATACCACAGGATTTCACCCTGTTTCAGGTTGCGGATCATGCCTTTGATATCTTTACGATCGATCATGAATTTATTCGAGCGTAGCCGGCCGCGGGTCTGCACCCATTCCATCAGTTTGTTATTGTGCGGGCGATGCACGCCGATGCCGGGGTTTTGCATGCCGAAGATGCGCGCACCCAGCTCCAGAGTGAGGAAATGCAGGCCGATCAGCAGCACGCCTTTCCCGTCCTGACGCGCCAACTGCATGTTTTCCATGCCGCTCACCTTAAACCAACGGGCGATGCGCCAGTCAGGCCAGAACCAGGCCATGCCGACTTCGAACAGGCCCATGCCGACGGACTCAAAATTTTTGACAATCAGCGCCTCGCGCTCGGCGGCGAGCATCTCAGGGAAGCAGAGTTCTACATTGCGGCGTGCTATTTTTACCCGGCGTTTCATCAGGCGCATGGCGATTCTGCCAAGGCCGTGTCCGAGTCGATAAATGAGCGGGTAGGGCAGTAACACCAAGAGATAGAGTATTCCCAGCCCTATCCACAGCAACCAATAACGAGGGCGCAAGAATTTGCGCTCAAAGCGTTGGTTAGAAAGCATTTTTTCTATGATTCCTTTTCTTTCCCAATGGGACCTTAACCCAAATTTTTATAAGGCGAATAGTAGAACATTTCGTGCTAAATAGGATTTTCCATTAATGCTTTTTTTTCACTTTATTTAAGCGCATGCGAAAAATGGAGTGAGATAGGATTTTTACCGAGGGAAGGGAAGATATTTTCCGCTATTTCAACCGGCTGGTGCAATTGAAAAATAAAGACACAATTAAGCGCATCGCAAAAGTGACAACTGCTATGTAACCTTAATGAAACAGTAACGCGACGGAACCGTCCCAAACGGCGGCCAGTGCGTACAGTAGCGCGAGAATCAGGACAAGGGGGGCATTGAACATGGTTGTTTCCTCCATGAGGATTTGTTTAAAGTTTAGCCTCTCGAGATGACGGCAGGATGAAGTTAGATCGTTTTTTGTACGGTGAAATTCAGACGGACGGAAATGGGTAAACCGCTGATTTTTTACTATAGTCATAGTGTGAAGTTGTGCGTTTGTCGGCGTACGCCTCTGCATTGAGCGGCAGCGGGCAGGTTGCCCAGAGCAAGATCGCGGAGCGGACGGCGCCTGGCGCGAAACATGTGACGAGATTCTCAGAGGGTTGGTCTGTAAGGATTTGACATGTCATATGAAAATGACGAACTAAACGGTGTTGAGCAACCGAGCGACTACGTGAAAGCCACCGCCTGCGAAGTGCGCAGCGGTGTAAAAGCGGCGCTCGAGCAATCATGTGCCTGCCTTAAGGATAACCCTTGGGCGGGGATAGGCGCCGGCGCCGTCGTGGGCCTGGTAATAGGATTTCTGTTAGGCAAAAGGTAATAGGGAGAGTAAAGATGGGCATCATTTCCTGGATCATTTTTGGTTTAATCGCCGGTATCCTGGCCAAGTGGATTATGCCGGGCAAAGACGGCGGCGGCTTTATTGTGACCGTTATATTGGGGATCGTGGGCGCCGTCGTCGGCGGCTATATCAGCACCTTCTTCGGTATGGGCCGCGTTGACGGTTTTAACCTGGGCAGCTTTGTGGTGGCGGTAATCGGTGCCCTGGTGGTGCTTTTTGTCTACAGGAAGATCAAAGGCTAAGCAGCCGTTGCTCAACAGGGTCGCCGCGGCGGCCCTTTTTCGTGAAATCAATCCGGCGGTGCGGCGCGGGCCGTACCGGCTGAAAGGGGAATATCATGGGTCTGTTCGATAGCGTATTGGGTAACATTCTGGGCGGCGGCGCCAACGGTAAAGGCATCGACTACATCGCCATTATGCAGTGGGTTGAGCAACAAGGCGGCCTACAGGCCATTTTGGACAAATTCCGTCAGGGGCAGTTCGGCGATATCGTCGGTTCCTGGCTCGGCAATGGCGAAAATCAGCAGATTACCGGCGATCATGTGCAGCAGGCGTTGGGTAGCGATGCGATCAACCAACTGGCTGAAAAGCTGGGTATCGATCCTGCACAAGCCTCCAGCACCATTGCACAGTTCTTGCCAACGGTCGCTGATGCCGCCTCGCCAAATGGTGAAGTGCAGCAAGACAGCAACGAACTGGGCGACATGGTCGGCAAACTGTTCAAATAATGATTAGGCTCCCGGCATCTGGCCGGGAGCATTCACTCCGCTAATTCCCTCGATCGCCGTCAACGCTTGCTGCAGATGCGCCACCCAGGCGCGCACTTTCTCCGGAATAAATCGTAAGGCGGGATAGACCGCGTGCAGCGCCATGGGCGGGTAGCGGTATTCCGGCAAAACGGGCACCAGCGCCCCCGTCGCCAACTGCTCGGCGATTAAAGGCCGTTGGGCGCCGCCGATACCCACTCCAGCCTCGATGGCGGCCAGCAGCGATAGCGTATTGTTGGCGCGGAACGTGGGCCGCAGAGCAACCATCTCGGGGCCGTGCGGCCCGAACAGAGTGAGCGTATCGCCGTCGTTCAAACCGCTGTAACGAATGTGCGCATGTTTCGCCAACTCCGCCGGCGAACGGGGCGTGCCATGCTTGTCCAGATAGGCCGGCGATGCCACCAGCAGGCGTTGCAGCTCGCCCAAACGTTTCGCCACCATGCCGGGCGCATGGAGTTCACCGAAGCGCAGCGCCACGTCGATGCCTTCGCCGATCACGTCGGCGCGACGATCGTCCAGCAGCAGCTCGATGGCGAGGTTCGGATGACGTTGCTGGAAAGCGATGGCCAGCGGTGTGACGTGCAACTGCCCGAACCCGGTCGGGGCGTGGATGCGCAGATTACCCTGCAACTGGTGGTGCTGGCCGTGCAGTGCGTCTTCCGCTTCGTCGACCGCCGCCAGAATCGGTTTGAGGCGCTGATAATAACCGCTGCCGGCATCGGTCAGCGTGACCGCCCGGGTGCTGCGAAATAGCAGCTGGGCCCCCAGTCGCTGCTCCAGGCCGGCGATTTGCTGACTGACCGCCGGCTGCGTCAAACGCAGATCGCGAGCGGCGGCCGACAGGCTGCCCAGTTCCGCCACCCGCATAAAGGTTTTCATTGCGTTCAGCTTATCCATGTCGATCTTGCCTATAGATTTTTCTTATAAGTGTTAGTGGAAATCCTCTTCTACCGCAAGTATCACTAATCAATGACACTCAGGGTATCGATAACCTGAGGAGTGGCAAGATGAATACAAAGCGACAGGCATTGGTGATCGGCGCCAATGGCGTGATTGGGCGCCGATTGATTGAGGAGCTGATTGATCAAGGTTGGCAAGTGGTGGGCGTCTCGCGCCGGGGGGGCGAACCGGCATCTGGGGTGCGCCACCTTCAGGTTGATCTGCTGGATGCGGCGGCGACGCGGGACGCGCTGCGGCCGCTGAGCGCGATTAGCCACGTTTTCTATGCCGCCTATCAGGACGCGCCGGACTGGGCGGGGCTGGTGGCGCCCAATCTGCAGATGTTGCAACACGTCGTCGAGGGGCTGGAGCCGGTCGCGCCGGCGTTGGAGCATATCAGCCTAATGCAAGGTTACAAAGTGTATGGCGCGCATTTGGGGCCGTTTAAAACGCCGGCGCGCGAAAGCGACGCCGGGCATATGCCGCCGGAGTTTAACGTGGCGCAGCAGCAGTATCTGGCGCTGTGCCAGGCAGGCAAGCGCTGGCGTTGGAGCGCCATTCGTCCGAGCGTGGTGGGGGGCTTCTCTCTTGGCAATCCGATGAACCTGGCGTTGAGCATCGCGGTTTATGCCTCAATCAGTAAAGCGCTCGGGCTGCCGCTGCGCTTTCCCGGTAAGCCAGGCGCTTACCACAGTCTGCTGGAAATGACCGACGCCGGGCTGTTGGCGCGCGCCACGCTCTGGGCGGCGACCGAGCCGGCGGCGGCCAATCAGGCGTTTAATATCAACAACGGCGATCTCTTTCGCTGGAGCGAGATGTGGCCGAAAATCGCCGCTTACTTCGGGCTGGAATGCGCGGCGCCGCTGCCGATGCCGCTGGAGAGCATGATGGCGGACAAAGCGCCGCTGTGGCGAGAGCTGGTGCAACGGCACCAATTGACCGAACCGGACTATCGCGCGGTGGCCGGCTGGCGTTTCGCCGACTTCGTCTTTTCCTGGGACTATGACATGTTCGCGGATGGCAGCAAGGCGCGGCGTTTCGGTTTCCATCAGTTTGTCGAAACCGAAGCCATGTTTTTCTCGCTGTTCGATGAGTTCCGCCGCCGCCGCATCATTCCCTGAGCGTGGCATCGGTTTCCCCGCAGCACAGGCTGCGGGGAATGGCCTCAGAACGTCAGCATGATCTTGCCGATGTGCTCGCTGGACTCCATCAGCGTATGCGCGGCGGCGGCCTGCTCAAGCGGGAAGGTTTTAAAAATTTGCGGTTTCAGCACGCCGCGCTCCAGCAGCGGCCAAACCTTCTCGCGCAGCTCGGCGGCAATCAGTGCTTTGTCCGCCACGCTGCGCGAGCGCAGCGTCGACCCGGTATGGGTCAGGCGTTTCAACAGCAGCGGCATCAGATTGAGCTCTTTTACCACGCCGTTTTGCGTGCCGATTTGCACGATGCGGCCTTCCATCGCCGCAGCCTGATAGTTTTTGGCGACATAATCGCCGGCGATCAGGTCGACGATGACGTCGGCGCCTTTGCCGTTGGTGGCGTCTTTGGTGCGTGCGACAAAGTCTTCGCTGCGGTAATTAATCGCCACGTCGGCGCCCAGCGCCAGGCTGGCCTGACGTTTCTCTTCGGATCCGACGGTGGTGATCACCTGGGCGCAGAAGGCTTTCGCCAGCATGGTGGCGACCGTGCCGATACCGGAGGTGCCACCATGGATCAACACGGTTTCGCCGGCTTTGAGATGACCGCGCTGGAACACGTTGACCCAGACGGTAAAGAAGGTTTCCGGCAGTGCGGCAGCCTCGGTCAGGCTCAGACCCGCCGGTACCGGTAGCGCATTGCTTTCATGCACGGTGCAGTATTCCGCATAGCCCCCCCCGGCGATAAGGGCGCAAACCCGATCGCCGAGCGCAAAGTGGGTCACGCCTTCACCGATGGCCACCACTTCGCCGGCAATTTCCAGGCCGGGGATATCCGAGGCGCCGGGCGGTGGCGCATAGTTCCCCTGGCGCTGCAGCACGTCGGGACGGTTAACGCCAGCGGCGGCGATTTTCACCAGCAGTTCGCCCGCCTGTGGCTCGGGTACCGGGCGTTCGGTGACAACCAGAACCTCGGGGGCGCCCGGTTGGCTAATCTCAATCGCTTTCATCGTGCCGGGCTGCGCTGCATTTGTTGACATGGTCACTCTCCTCATCGTGGCGGACGTGGTTATCAGGCTGAACGCCCGCAATAAAGTCTGCTGTTAGCTTAGCGAAATCGAAGGAGGTGCGCGTGGTCGAATAGAGCGGTTTTGCGAGGAGGAGAGGACGCCGCCGCGATGGGCGGCTGGATATCAATCGTTAGGGGGGATGCGGAAGCCTTTCAACGAGACGATAAAATGTTCTTTCCCTTTGGAGATCTTGGCGCCTTTATCGCACCACAGGCTGGCAAGCTGGAAGAAGTCATCGCTGCCGATATCGTAGGCCAGTTCGATTTTCTTGGCTGTGCCGGCGCGGATGAGCTTTTCTGCTTCCTGATGGTTTGCAGCTTTAATTATGGTCATGGGCGAAATCCTTGGTGTTAAGCCAGAGCGGATAATCGCGAATCATCATATGGCCATAGTGTGACAATTTTGTGATGAAAACATGACGGTCCACGAAGGTGCGGCGTGCGGCGTGCCGCGCCTTCGCGGTGAAAATGCGTTATCGATTACCGATCGTGCGGGCGAACGAATGTGCTTTTTTTCTGAGATTTGAAATGCTTATAGAGCGAATAGCCCGCAATGCCGGCTAAGACAGCCAAGAGGGCAAGGGATCCTGTGGCCATGAACATCACCTCCGAATAAGAATGGCAAGGAGGCGTATTTGTGACATTCATCACTTTACGGGGCAATGAGAGCAATCTGTAATCGGGAAACTGGCATGAGGGAGGAGCAAAAAAAAAAAGCGCCTATAGGGAGGCGCATAAAGATTTGCAACACAGCTTGTTGTGTTCAACACCAGGAGGAGTGGTGAACTGGCGCTATTCTATGCAGCGGCGAGGGCGGCTGATATAGGTATTACTCCGAAAGCGGCGCTACCACTCATAGCCCAACTGGATGTTGTAATCGGGATCCTGGTTGGTGGAGTAAGGATCGGATTGGCGGCGGCGATCGGTTTTCTTCACCGGGCCTTCATACGCGGGATAAGGTTTGGTGCGCGGTTTGCTGCAGCCCGGATGATCGCATTCGATATCGACGCGAAAGCCGTTCTTGTCGCGTGCCTCTGCCCAGGTAATCGGCGGTTTCGCCGCCTTAGGGGCTGGCCCTGACGGTGCTGTCGGCTTGGGAGCGGGAGTCACGCTGGGTTCTGGAGCTTGATAATTCAGCTCCAGTGCACTCTGCGGAGCGCTGTAAGCGGCAAAGGCCAGCAGGGCGGCGGCACTGGCAGTTGGTAAGGTAAGCCATCTCGGCATGATGAATCTCCCTGAATGATTTCTGTAGGCAACTATAAAACAGCAGAACGAGAATTACTATCATTTACCTTGGCTGTTACGGGGGGCCAGGCGGTGATTCCATCGACCGACAGGGTCAAATCCTGTGCGTTTAGCCGAGATTCACGCCCCATCACGGCGAAAAAGGTTGCTATTGCCGCTCGCTCATGAGTTAATGATGTCGGCCTGTGGTACAGACCTATTTATGCACGACATTTTGAGTAAAGTAGTTCAAATTTAAAGCGTTATCCCGGATAGCCCTTCTCTGACGAATTTCCTTTCCAGTGCCTCCATAAGTAACTGATGACCGGCTATCTCGCCCATGGCGGCTAACATTATTATTGAAGGAAATTAGACATGTCCAACATGATCAAAGGTCAAGTGAAGTGGTTCAACGAAGCTAAAGGTTTTGGTTTCATCACCCCAGCAGACGGCAGCAAAGACGTATTCGTACACTTCTCTGCTATCCAGGATCAAGGCTTCAAGACCCTGGCTGAAGGCCAGAACGTACAGTTCTCTATCGAGAACGGTGCGAAAGGTCCATCTGCGGCTAACGTTACCGCTATCTAATTGGCGTCTACCGCTGATTGAAAAGAACCCGCTGCGGCGGGTTTTTTTATGCCTGCAATTTGGCAGCGCGTAAAAAAAGCCCGCAAGTCTGCGGGCAAAAGTTCCTTGTTACTTCATTTGCGAGCGCTTCTCTGGGGGGGAAACGCCTGAAGACAGGCTACGCGAGACCGGCTTAAGATTCTGCGGCCAAACCGTTAAGAAAGTGAAAATCCAGGCGGCTGCTACGCTGATAGCAGAGGCCGGCAGGGCTGGAGTGGTGTCCATCGCCCTCGCTTTTGTAATACACTGACGGCAATCGCAAATAATGGGGAAGGGTATGCAGGTTAACGATCGAGTGACGGTAAAAACAGACGGAGGCCCGCGGCGTGAAGGCGTGATTTTGGCCGTAGAGGTGTTCAACGAAGGCACCATGTATCTGGTTTCTCTTGACGACTACCCGGCGGGCGTATGGTTTTTTAATGAAATCGACAGCCGTGACGGCACGTTTGTGGAGCCCTGCCGCGAGCACGGGCAGTAACTTAGGTTAATCTCATTAATTTGCTAATGAAATTGTCCATTTTGAGATTATTTCATTGCGGTAAGATTTTTTTTATCGGCGGCAAAAAAATACCCGTTGCGCTAGCGGGGGATAACGCAGCAGGTATTTTTTTGTGGTTCCAGCGGCTGCTATCCAGATGACATTATCACCGGGTATTTAACGGCTGGTAAAACAGAGCGGGGGCGTTCTCTGTGGTTCAGCGGCTATTGACGAATATTCCACTGGTCAATGTATCGGTCAAACGAACAACGTGATAAATGATCTGCTTGTTGTGCGTTTTTATTTTCCGCTTGATGTTTCCCTTGTGGGAAGAGACCGTTTTGGCCTTTATTTGCATCTGGTCTGATATCTGGATGGTACCTTGACCGGACATCCACATGCGTAGCATGTTTGATTCAGTCTGGCTCAGCGTTACCGGCGTTTGATCCAGAGAGGATTTCTCCGTACGGAGGGACGTTCTCTCGAGATAGTGACTAAGTAGCTGATTCATAGTCTCTGGTTTGATGGATTTTGACGATATGATGACGTTCTTGCGAACATATAAATAATCGTCGAAATGTACGTTGGTAATGGCCATGAAGATGAAGAATAACGTATCCGGGTGCAGTGAAATCACCCGTTTTATTCGCTCGGTGGCGTTTGCTTCGTGGATGAAGCAGTCCTCGTTAATAAACACCAGGCTCGGATTTAACTTGCTGCATTTTTCATGCAGGCTGTCAATGTCCTCGATGGCATTAATATGGCGCCTCTTCACGCCATGCGAAGTCAGATAGTCGGTTAACCCCAATCTGGTATAGCTACATGAATCCATGATAATCGTTGGCATATCGCACCCCCACTTAAATCCGTTTTACTGCGGTAATATGAGAAAAAGCCTAAAAAGCCGAAAGGCAAAATGGAACAATAATTCAGTGTAGCGAGTGTTCTATCAATAAACACGACGGCACTCAATGATATTTTCATACTAAACTTATTAATTGCATGAATCTATAAGTTTGGCTTAAGTCAGGGCGATCTGCTGCTCGTCCAGCTTAGGCATGTTGAGCCTGATTTGCGCTTGGCGCCCGTGCCTGTCTGCATTGCTTGCCGCTAATCTGTTCATCATGTCACGAAACAAAATTTTAGTTTGCTAGGAAAAGTCTTAAAAAAAATTCATGTGTCGTTTTTTTGATGTCTTTCAGCGCGTTTTTTGAGTGGTCAAAAAGCGCTCCCTCTGGAGTTTTTGACTTTTTACATATAAAAATCATTATCTTATAGGTGTTTTTGCTCTCCATGCTAATGATAAGCACTTCTTTTTTTATCATAACAACAAACAAAAGTTAACATTATGACCGGAATGTGTAGCTTAATTGTTGCTATAAATCACCGTTTTACAATGAGTTATATAGATATTTATTTCGCATGAAATAGTTTTCGTGAATGTTTAACGGTGATTGAGTGATTTCTCTAAACTATCATCCTGCAGTCCGATCCACGGGGAGGAATGGCAGGTCGGAGTTGTCTCTGGCCCGCGTTGGTTTTAACTTGCCTCTCCACCTTTCAAAAACAGGATGTCGCGGTGAGACAGAATCAGTATGGGCAGCCGATAGGTGAGGCCCTTCCTCATTGGCAGCCGGCAGGCATACCCGGGCACACGCCGCTGCAAGGGCGGTTTTGCCGCCTCGAACCGCTTAACCTCGCGCGCTGGGGGGATGCGCTTTATCAGGCTTACCAAACCGCTGAGGACGATCGTGACTGGACCTATCTGTTTTGGGAACGGCCGCAGTCGCACGCAGATTTCCAGCGTTATCTTCAGGCGCAGGTGTCCAGCGCAGACAGAAACACGATGGTGGTGATCGATCAGACGAACGGGCACGCCGTGGGAACCTGCGCTTTTTTACGCATCGATCCTGGCAACGGCGTGGCCGAACTGGGCACCATCAACTGGTCGCCGCTGATGAAGCGCAGTGCGCTGGGCAGCGAGGCGATTTTCTTGATGCTGCGGCATCTTTTCGACGATCTTGGCTACCGGCGCTGCGAATGGAAATGCGATAGCCTCAATCTGCCTTCACGCCAGGCCGCCGAGCGCCTGGGTTTCCGCTATGAAGGCACGTTCCGCCAGGCCGTCGTTGTTAAAGGACGCTCGCGCGACACCGACTGGCTGTCGATCGTTGATGGAGAATGGCCGGCACGATACGCGGCGTTTGCCGCCTGGCTGTCGCCGGATAACATCAGCGAAGACGGGCGGCAAGAACGTCGTTTGCAGGCCTTCCAACGCGGGTAATCGCCGCGCGTGTTAGGCCGTTTCCGCCAGGCAATGGCGCAGCGAGTCCAACGTCAAGCGGATGTCCTGTTCCTCTGTCATCCAGTTGACCAGCGCGGCGCGGATCCCCGGCTGGCCGTTGTAACGCGTAGGGGTGCAACGCACCACGCCATGCCGGCTAAGGCGTTCGAGAAAGCGATCGCGCGCCGCTTCGCTCTCACCCTGTGGATGACTGAGGGCGAAGCACACCACGTTCAAATTCACCGGCGCCAGCAGATGGAAACCGTCATCGGCCGCTAACGCCGCCCCCAGCGCCTGCGCCAGTTCGACGTTGCGCTCGACGATATCTCGTATACCGCTGCGGCCATAGGCTTTCAGCGTCAGCCAAAGCGGCAAGGCGCGGAAGCGGCGCGAATTTTCTGGCGTCAGATGCAGATAGTTGTCTGGCCGCAGCGTCGGTGCTTCCAGGTAAGCCGAATGGTTCTGAAATACCTGCATTTGCAGATCCAAATGGCGGGTAAATTGGATCGCGCTGTCATAAGGCACATTCAGCCATTTATGCGCATCGACGGTGATGGAATCGGCATGCTGCCAGCCCTCGAGCTTTGAGGCGTATAGCGGTGAGCAGGCCGCCACGCCGCCGAATGCCGCATCGACATGCAGCCAAAATGGATAACGCTCCCGCAGCGCCAGCAGCTGCGGCAGATCGTCGAAAGCGACAGTGTTGACCGTACCGGCGCTGGCCAGTACCAACGTTGGCTGGCCAGCGCCGGCGGCGAGCTGCCGCGCCAGCGCTTCCATATCCATGGCTTCAGACTCCGGCAGGCTGGCGACGATCGTCAACGCCTCGCGGCCGATGCCGAGCATGCTGAGCGCCTTCACGCTGCTGGAATGCGGATTGGCCGCCAATACCCGGATGGGGCCCAGCGCCGCCAGGCCTTGTTGGGCGATATCCACGCCTTGCTGTTGTCCCAGCCACTGCCGGCCAATGGCCAACCCGGTGAAATTGGCCATGGTCGCGCCGCTGACCAGGCTGCCGCTGAACGTTTCCGGCAGGCCCAGCAGGGATTTCAACTGCGTCACGGCCGCCAGCTCGATCGTGGCTGCAATGGTATCATGGCTGAGCAGGCTATTTTGGTCTGTCACGCTAACCAGCCAGTCCGCTGCGACCGCCGCCGGGGTGCCGCCGCCGGTGACGAAGCCGAAATAACGCGGGCCGGCGCTGGCGGAAATGCCGGCCTGATAACGTTGCCAAAAGCGCTCCAGCGCTGCCAGGGCGCCTTCGCCGTTTTCCTCCAACCGATCGTCGCCCGGTTGCAGTTGCTGATGCTCGAGCGGTGGGCAGACCGAGCGTTGCTGCAGCCCGGCCAGGAAATCCTCCGCCAACTGGCGGGTGTGGTCGAGGATCTGCGGAAACTGCGCGAGGTCCTGTTGTAAGCGTGGGTGCATGGTGGCTCCGAAAGCGTCAGGGATGATGGGGTAAACATAGAACATTTGCCTGCCGGTCAAAATCGATGAAAAATAACCTTTTTGGATAGCCTGGTTAACCAATGATGAATGAACGCATTCCCTTGCATGTCTTGCCGACCTTTGCGATCGCCGCCAGGTTGGAAAATTTGCGCGCTGCGGCGCAACAGGTGCATTTGACGCACGGCGCGGTCAGCCAGCAAATTCAGTTGCTGGAGCAGGCGGTCGGCTATCCGCTGTTTGAACGGCGCGGGCGCGGTGTACGCCTGAATGCCGCCGGGCGAGAGTTGTTGGCGGCGGTAGAGCCGGCGCTGCAGGCACTGCAGCAGGGCGTCGCCCGCGCCCGGCGTGCGGCGACAAGCCAGACGCTGCGTATCAGCGTGTTGCCGTCTTTTGCCCATTATTGGCTGTTGCCGCGTCTGCCTGCTTTTCATGAGGCCTGCGCCGATATTGCGCTGGATATTGATGCGTCACTGGCGCTGCAGGATCTGTCGCAGCGAGGGTTCGATGCGGCGATCCGTATCGGCAGCGGTCAATGGACGGGGCTGCAGGCGCAGCGCATCGCGTCGGGTGACGTGCTGCCGGTCGCTTCGCCGGATATGGCGCGAGAATGGAGGGCGGCGTTCGAGAACGGTGGCGATATTCCGTTGCTCGAGCACGACGTCAGTCCTTGGCGCGACTGGTTCAACGCGCAGGGGCGGCCGTTATGCGGGCGACAACAGGCGTTATTCAACGATGCCGGATTGCTGATTCGCGCGGCGGAGCAAGGGTTTGGCATCGCGTTGGCGAAAAAGCTGCTGGTGCAGGATGCGCTTGACGCGGGGAGACTGGTGGCGTTGGCCGCGCCCCGTCGTCTGAGCGATGACGACGTTTACCTGGTGTGGCCGCAGACCGCCGGGTTGACGCCGGCGGTTACCCGCTTGCTGCAGTGGCTTCAGCGACAGTTGGCGGCGATTTAGCGGCGTAGCCATTCCGGTTGCGAGGTGCCGAGCGTAGTCGCCGGCAGCGCCCATTGCAGCGCCGTACCCTGCAGGCTTAACGGGGCGCGCAGGCGTTGCGCGGCCCCCCAGTAAGTCAGTTCTGTTTCCGGGTTCTCGTCGGCGGGGCCGGCCGGTGCCAGCGGTTCCGGTCGATAATCTGCCGAACAGGGGTGCGCCAGCAGCAGTTGCGCCGTGCGCGCCAGCGACAGCCGCGCGTGGTAGCCGGTACCGCGGCTCAGGCGCTGTGTCATACCGGTCAGCACCGCTGCCGCCATCAAATAGCCGGTGGCGTGATCCAGAGCCTGTACCGGCAGCGGCACCGGCAAACTGGCGCTGCGCCAAACCATACCCGCCTCCGCCAACCCGCAGCTCATCTGTACTAGGCTGTCGAAACCGCGCCGGGTCCGCCACGGCCCGCTCCAGCCGTAGGCATTCAGGCAGACGTCGATCAGGCCCGGCGCCAGCGCGCGTCTTTCCTCCGCGCCATAGCCCAATTTCTCCAACGCACCGGCACGGTAGCCGTGCACGAGCACGTCGGTGTTTTTCAGCAGATGTTCAAACGTATGGCGATCGCGCGCATTGGTCAGGTTGAGGCGTGCGCTGCGCTTGCCCAGCATCACCTCGTGCTCGACGCCGGGTTCATCCCAGCCGTAGGGATCGATGCGCAGCACGTCGGCGCCCAAACCGGCAAGAAAACGGGTGGCGATCGGCCCGGCGAGAATGCGCGTCAGATCCAGCACCCGCACGCCGTGCAGCGGCCGGGCGACGGGAAGCGCCCAGCCCGGCGGTGGCGCTTCCGGCTGCAGCGAGGCGTGGATAAGCGGTTCGAGCGCTACGCTTTTGCCTTGAATATGTTGTCGCCACGCGGCCGCCGAGCGCATTTGGGCCGCGCAGCCGCCGGCCTCGATCACGGCTTCCTCCAGCTCGCTTTTTTTCCAGTCCAGCACACGTTCCGCCAGCGTGCCTTTATCCGATGCCGAACCCAGCACCTGTTCCACCGCTCGCCGATGGTGCGGCGCATTGGTATGCAGACGTATCCAGCCATCCGCCGTCGCGTAGTCGCCGGCCAGTGCGTCCCAGGCCGCAGGCAGCGTCCATCCCAGCGGCCGCAGCGTCCAGCCAAACCAGAGCGAGGCCAGGCGTTGATCGATCCAGACCTGCGGCGCGTCGGCGGCCTCGCAGCGAAGCAACTCGGCGCAGGCCAAACCGGCGGCGCTCCAGGCGGCGGTCGCCAATTCTGTGACGGGAAAAGCCGAAGGCAATGCGCCGACGCCGCTAACGGTTAACCGGTCGGTAGGGGCGGGGCGCTGCCCCAGGCTTTGCCAAATCTCGTCGAGCAGAGTGTGGATCAGAGGCGTCATCGGCCACTCCTTACGGGTTGTCGGAAATATAGCCTAGCGTAGCCCACCGCCGGCGACCTTGCTAAGGCGTAACGTCGAATGTGCGGCCGTCGGCCAGTTTGGCGCGCAGGCTGTGGGCCGCGATGACAGTGAAAGGCTGCGCGTAAAGTTGGCGGCCAGCGTCGAACCGTCGCTGAAGGTCGTCTGCTGCACCCAGCCGTCCCGATCGAGCTAGCGGAAGTCCAACAACGCTTTGTCCCACAGAGCCTGATGCAGCGGCCGGAAGGCGGCGTCGGCGCCCAATGTTGGCACCTTCTATTTGTGACATCGAAATATAATCGCCGTATTCCAGTTTATTTTTCGTTTAATAAATTAGCCTTTACTTCATTATCCGACGTCACTATACTCAGCCAAAATTTCGGTGGAGAAACTCAATTGGACAGTTGTAGTTGTAATAAAACAAATAAGGCAAGCTGACCAATTCTCTTCTGATTTGTTGCTTGCCGTTATCGGCGGGCAGCACCCCTCTCCAGTTATTTCTGAGCTGTGCATACCCGAGTAATAAACGTTTCCTGATGCCTGACGGTTTCAGGTGAATCGAGTTGGACGTTATTATGGTATTTTGCAGCCACAGCCTTTTCCCTCCAGGCACGACACGCTGATTCGCTGATTTATTTTCAGCGCGCTTTCGCGTGTGCTAAACAGCACATGATTTTATCTCCTGCGGTTAATTAAGGGGACAGTCATGGCTATGACTCCTTTCGTTTTAAATTTATTGCTGGCGATGTGCCTGGGCGCGGTCATTGGCGCCGAGCGCCAGTGGCGCCAACGCATGGCCGGCCTGCGCACCAATGCACTGGTGGCGACCGGTGCTGCGGTCTTTATTCTCAGCTCCATGTCCACCGATCCGGCCAGCGCCGGCCGGGTGGCTGCGCAGATCGTATCCGGTATCGGTTTCCTCGGCGCCGGCGTTATCATGCGTGAAGGGCTGAACATTCGCGGCCTTAACACCGCCGCCACGCTGTGGTGTTCGGCGGGGATCGGCGTCCTGTGCGGCCTGGGCCAGCATTGGGATGCGGTGGTTGCTACGCTGGTGATCCTGTGCGCCAATATCCTGCTGCGCGAAGCCGCGCAGCGTATCAATCTGCAGCCGCACCAGCAGGCAACCGATCTGGAACTGTGCTATCGCATTCAGGTGACCTGCGGCGAGCAGGACGAAATTCTGGTGCGCACCCTGATTCTGCAGGCGCTGAACGGCGTGGCCTTGCGGCTGCAATCCTTGCGCAGCGCCGATATCTCCAGCCCGGGGCAATTGGAAGTGTGCGCGGAAATTACCGCCACGCCGGCCGCGCAAAAAGAAATTGAGGGTATTGTCTGCCGCGTCAGCCTGGAGAAAAGCGTGAGTGCCGTTCGCTGGCGCGTCGCGTCCGCATTACCGGTCTGATTAATTATATAAATATTTATTAACTTGATTATATGCTCAGGTTATTCGGGCTCGCCTGAATAACGCGGAGCATTAAGGAGGCGTTATGGACGATGACCCCGGAAGGAAAATGATTCCAGCGTGGCTGACAGGGTAATTCCGCCATTTAGTCACGCTAATAAAAAATTCCAAGCTGCGCAGAGTCACCTGTTTATCGGGCGGGGCTTCGCTGTGCGCAGAACGAAAATAAGAGAATAGCGTTATGACTCAGATTAATGAAAGAACGCGTCGCCGTGATAAAGACGCGGTGACCTACGCCATTGCGCAAGAGGCGACCAACAGCATCGCTCAAACGCTGGCGAATCTTAAGTGCAACCGCAACGGCTTGACCCAGGACGACGCCGATGAGCGGCTGGAACAGTTCGGCGCCAATCAGGTCGCCCATGACAAGGCGCCGCATGCCCTGATCCAGCTGATCAAGGCCTTCAACAACCCGTTTATCTTCGTGCTGATGGTGCTGGCTGCGATCAGTTTCTTTACCGATTATTGGCTGCCGCGCCAGAGCGGTGAAGAAACTGAACTCACCGGCGTCATTATCATCCTGACCATGGTCACGCTGAGCGGGCTGCTGCGTTTTTGGCAGGAATACCGCACCAACAAAGCGGCGGAAGCGTTGAAGTCGATGGTGCGCACCACCGCCACGGTGCTGCGCCGCAGCAGCTACAGCGCGCATCCGCTGACGCTGGAAGTGCCGATCCGCGAACTGGTGCCGGGGGATATCATCCAGCTCTCCGCCGGTGATATGGTGCCGGCCGACGTACGCCTTATCGCCTCGCGCGATCTGTTCATCAGCCAGGCGATTTTGACCGGCGAAGCGATCCCTATCGAGAAATACGATGCCATGGGCAACGTGGCGCAGAAGTCGAGCGAAGGGGAAGTGTCCAGCGAGAATGCGCTGCTTGAGCTCTCCAACATCTGCCTGATGGGCACCAATGTCGCCAGCGGCACCGCTACGGCGGTGGTGGTGGCGACCGGCGGGCGCACCTACTTCGGCTCGTTGGCCAAGTCAATCGTTGGTTCGCGGGCGCAAACCGCGTTCGATCGCGGGGTGAACAGCGTCAGCTGGCTGTTGATTCGCTTCATGCTGGTGATGGTGCCGGTGGTGTTGCTGATCAACGGTTTCACCAAAGGTGACTGGAGCGAGGCGGCGCTGTTCGCGCTGGCGGTGGCGGTCGGCCTGACGCCGGAAATGCTGCCGATGATCGTCAGCTCCAATCTGGCGAAAGGGGCGATCGCCATGTCGCGTCGCAAGGTGGTGGTGAAGCGTCTGAACGCCATTCAGAACTTCGGTGCTATGGACGTGCTCTGCACCGACAAGACTGGCACGCTGACCCAGGACCGCATCATTCTCGAGCACCACATCGACGTCACTGGCGCCAGGGATAACGAAGTGTTGCACCTGGCCTGGCTGAACAGCTTCCATCAGAGCGGCATGAAGAACCTGATGGATCAGGCGGTGATCCGTTTCGGGCGCGGCAAACCGGGGATTGAAGCCCTGGGGCGTTTCAGCAAGGTGGATGAGCTGCCGTTCGATTTCGTGCGCCGCCGTCTGTCGATCGTGGTGGCGGATGAGAATGGCAAGCAGCAGCTGATCTGTAAGGGCGCGGTGGAGGAGATGCTGGAGATCGCCACCCACGTGCGTGAAGGCGACAAGATGCTGGAGCTGGACGACGCGCGCCGTGCGGCGTTGCAGGCGCTGGCCCGCGAGTACAACGAAGACGGTTTCCGCGTGCTGGTGCTGGCGACGCGTGAGTTGGATGCGCAGCGCCCGGCCGAACCGCTAAGCGTGGCCGACGAGCGCGACATGGTGGTGCAAGGGCTGCTGACCTTCCTCGACCCGCCGAAGGAGAGCGCGCAGCAGGCGATCGCCGCGCTGCAGGAAAACGGTGTGACGGTGAAGGTGCTGACCGGCGACAACCCGGTGATCACCTGTAAGATTTGCCGCGATGTAGGCCTGGAGCCGGGCGAACCACTCTCCGGGCTGCAGATTGAACAGATGGATGACGAAGAGCTGGCGCGCGAAGTTGAACAGCGCACGGTCTTCACCAAGCTGACGCCGCTGCAAAAATCGCGAGTGCTGAAAATGTTGCAGAGCAACGGGCATACCGTCGGCTTCCTCGGCGACGGCATCAACGATGCGCCGGCGCTGCGCGACGCCGACGTCGGCATCTCGGTCGACACCGGCACCGACATCGCCAAGGAATCGGCGGATATCATCCTGTTGGAAAAGAACCTGATGGTGCTGGAGGAGGGGGTGATCAAAGGGCGCGAGACCTTCGGCAATATCATCAAGTATCTGAACATGACCGCCAGTTCCAACTTCGGCAACGTGTTCTCGGTACTGGTGGCGAGCGCCTTCATCCCGTTCCTGCCGATGCTGGCGATCCACCTGTTGATTCAAAACCTGATGTACGACATTTCCCAGCTGTCGCTGCCGTGGGACAAGATGGACAAAGAGTTCCTGCGCAAACCGCGCAAGTGGGACTCCAAAAACATCGGGCGCTTTATGCTGTGGATTGGGCCGACCTCGTCGATCTTCGATATTACGACGTATGCGCTGATGTGGTACGTGTTTGCCGCCAACAGCGTGGAACACCAGGCGCTGTTCCAGTCCGGCTGGTTCATTGAGGGGCTGTTGTCGCAAACGCTGGTGGTGCATATGCTGCGCACCCAGAAGATCCCGTTCATTCAGAGCACCGCGGCGCTGCCGGTGTTGCTGACCACCGGGTTGGTGATGGCGCTCGGCATCTACATTCCGTTCTCGCCGCTCGGCGCCCTGGTTGGCCTGCAGCCGCTACCGTGGGAATACTTCCCGTGGTTGGCCGCTACGCTGGTCAGCTACTGCGTGGTCGCGCAGTTGATGAAGCGTTTCTACATCCGCCGCTTCGGCGAGTGGCTGTAAGCCGCCTCGGCGTTCACTTCGGGGGCGAAATTCTTCGCCCCCGCACCGCTACAGCAGTTTGTTGACCAGCAGGCCGAGCATGATGGTCAGCGTGAAGGAAAACAGCGTGCCGAGCAGCACATACTCGGTGCGCATCTTATCGTCGCTCTGGCGCAGATCGCCGAAACGGAAGATAGACTTGGCCGCCAGCAAAAAACCGATCGCCGGAATTTGCCCCAGCAGCACGAAGGTCAGGATCAGCGTTCTCTCCAGATAGCCAATCTGTTTGCCCGCGCGCAGCAGCGAATCGTTGTCGGCCTTGGCCGAAGGCGGCATTTGCGGCGTCCAGTGCGCCAGTAGTTGCCCGATCAGCAGGCTCATCGGCAGATAAATCAGGCTGTAGGCCACCAGCACCAGGCCGGTTTGCCAACGCCCCAACTGCTGCCCCAGCGCGGCGAGCAGTTCACCGGCATTCGGCGTCAGCCCCAGCCACAGCAAGGCGATCACCGCCAGATGCAACCCCTGATCGAGCAGGAAACTGCGGGCCGGGCTCAGGCGGGTCATGACGGTGACTTTCAGCAAATCGATCAGGTAGTGGCTGACGGCGATGACCAGCAGGCTGACCAGCACCTGAAGTGAAGAAAGCCCGCCGTGCAGCAGGCCGAACCCGGCCACCACCCAGGCGGCCAGCACCCCGTGCAGCAACGCGTGCAATACCAGAAAACGCGAACGCGCGCGATGTTGGATTTTGTCTTCCACCCAACTCAGCGGCTGCAGCGGAAAATCCGCCAGCAGATGGACGAGCAACAGCCAGGCCAGCAAAGGCGCATAGGTCAGATCCATAGTCAGACGATCCTGTTAATGGCGTGAATAAACCGCATGATTTCCTCGTAGGCCGCGCGTTTCAGTGCGGCGGAGACCGTGGAGGCGGCTTTTTGCAGCTGGTCCGCCACGGCGGCGCCGCTGTCGGCGAACATTCTCATCTGGACGATGCGCGCTTCGGTCTGCGACAGGCGGCCAATCACATGATCTAACATTGGCAGCAGATCGCTGACAATGGCGTTTGTCCGATCGTTGTCGGTTTTCAGAGCCAGGCGGCAATTTTTCGCCATGGCGTCCAGCGCGCTGCCGGAGTTGATAAAGGCACTGCCGTAACCCGCGGCGTCGGGCCGTTGGCTGCCCAGCCCGACGGCGACGCGCGCATCCCAGTGCGCGGCGCCCATCGCTCGCAGCGCGAGGCGAATATATACCGCCAGCAGCAGCCCGTCCTTCGGGGCGGCCTGCGCCTGGAAGGCGTCACCGCGAAAGATTTCCACCTGATGAAGCTGCCCGTCGCGCTGCAGCCGATCGAGCAGGCTGTGCAGCTCGTTGAGGTAGTTGACGGTATCTGATCGGCGAGAATCGACCAGATCGCCGCTGATTACGCTGATTGGCGTCGACATAGCGTGTTCCGTTGCTTACCGAGGGATGACTATAAATTCGCACCTGGATACGAATATGTCAATAATTCGTCTTTGGATACGAATTTGTAGGGAATTCGCCTGTGAGAACGAAATGCGGTGGCGTGAGGAAAGGGGACGAACGGCCGGGAATGCGCGGGCCTGTCAGGCTCGCCACCGGCGGCGTAGAGGGAAAATGGCCGGCAACCGGCCGTTCAGAAACTTTTAACCAGCACTTCACGCGGCATTTCGCTGCCGTGCTTCAGCAGGTGCTCAAACGATCGTTCGCTGCTTTTCAGCTGTTGCAAAAACTCCTGCGGCGACAGATCGTGTTTTTTGCCGCTCATGTAAGCCAGCGCCAGTTCTTTTGCCTGATAGCGGGAGAAGTTGTACATGGTGTCCTCGATACGGTGAATGTCAGTGCTCACGATTGTAGCGAAAGAGCACATAATGAACAGTGGCTTTGGCGTATGGAATCGATAGCCGAAACTTAACTTGCCGGTTGCAACAGCTCATCGCACAGGCGTTTGATCACCTGAGCCTGCGGCAGGCCGTTGTGCAACATCTGGCGGATATGCTCCGAATCGCTGATGCCCTGGCGGACATGGCGCTCGACGGCCTGTAACACGGCCCGATCCTCCCGCCGCTCGGCGAAATCGCTCAGCGCCTCGAGGGTGTGCAGGATGTGGGCGGTCAGGCTGCTGCGGCGCAGCGTCGTAGGATCGACGTATTCGGCGGCGAAACCGCTGCGATAGGCGTTGATCTTGTTGTAGTGGGTGAAGGCATCGTATTCCGGCGCGATCGGCGTCCGGCGTTGCAACAGAAAATCGGCCAGCAGACGGCAGTAACCGACCAGCAGCACGGCGTGCGCGAGGCGAAGCGGCGTATCGCAGATGCGGATCTCCACCGTGCCCAGCTCCGGTTTCGGCCGTGCATCCCAGTAAATATCCTTGACGCTTTCAATCACGCCGGCGGCGTTCAAGCGTTCGTAGTAAGCGTTGAATTCGCGCCAGCTGTAGATGTGTTCCAGGCACCCGTAGTTGGGGAAAGAATTCTGGGCGCTGAAGCGGGAACTGGCAAAGCGCGTGTCGACCCCCTGATACAGCGGCGACGAGGCGCTGAGCGCGATCAGCTGCGGAAAATAGGGCGTCAGCGCATGGCACAGGTACATCGCCTCGTCCCCGTCGTTGACGCCGAGGTGAATGTGTTGGCCGAATACGCAGGCCAGCTTGGAGAGATAGCCAAAACGGCTGGCCAGCTGCCTGTAGCGCGCGCTGTCGCTGATGACCTGCTTGCGCCAGTCGTTGCTCAGGTGCCGGCCACCGCCGCAGACGTCACAGCCCAGGCGCTGCGCGCTGCGCCGGACGGTATGGGTCAGGGCGTGCAGCTCGGCGTGCAGCTCATCGAGATCGCGGTGAACCGAGCTGTTCAGCTCCACCATCGATTGGGTGAGCTCATGCTTGACGCGCCGGCGGTCGCCGACCGCGCTGACCACCTGGTCGGCCCGATCCGCCAGATCGTAGTGCTCGGCATCGACCAGCTGTAACTCTATTTCGGTGCCGATGGAGAGCCTTTCCGAACGTTTGAATGTGAGCGGCATGGTGCCTCCTTCCTGCAAGAACGGCATAAAGATAAGTATATGTCTCGGTGAGGAGGGCAACGTTTTGCATTTTATATTTGTTTTTTCGAATATGAAGATGGTATCTTCACGAGCGATTTGTGGAGAAGATAAAGGTTAACGGGAGTGCGACATGACGTCATTGACGCCGCTGAAGCTGTTTAAAAACCTGTCTGACGAGACGCGTCTGACGCTGGTGCTGTTGCTGCGCCACGCCGGCGAGCTGTGCGTTTGCGAGTTGTCGGGCGCACTGGCGCTGCCGCAACCCAAAATCTCAAGGCATCTGGCAATGCTGCGCGAAAGCGGGCTGTTGCTCGATCGGCGCGATGGTAAATGGATACATTATCGCCTGTCGCCACATATGCCGGCTTGGGCCGCGGCGATTATTGAGCAGGCTTATCAGTGTCGGCCAGAACAGATGACGAAGTTAGCGCAACGTGTGGCGAAAGGTTGTCCGTAACGGTAAAAAAATTTACGTAAATACATATGAAAAATCGAATATGTAAACTTAAAAGGGCGAAAGAGCAGCGATGATAGTGGCAGGGGCGATCTTTATTCTGACGTTGATCTTGGTCATCTGGCAACCGAAAGGGCTGGGTATCGGTTGGAGTGCGTCGTTCGGGGCGGGATTGGCATTATTGAGCGGCGTGGTGCACGTCGGCGATATTCCCGTGGTGTGGCAGATAGTCTGGAATGCGACCGCGACCTTTATCGCCGTCATCATCATTAGCCTGTTGCTGGATGAAAGCGGCTTCTTCACCTGGACCGCCTTGCATGTCGCACGTTGGGGCAACGGCAAAGGTCGATGGCTGTTTACCTATATGCTTCTACTGGGGGCCGTAGTGGCGGCGCTGTTCGCGAACGATGGCGCCGCGTTGATTCTGACGCCGATCGTGATCGCCATGCTGTCGGCGCTCGGTTTTCGACCTGCTGCCGTGCTGGCTTTCGTCATGGCGGCGGGCTTTATCGCCGATACTGCCAGCCTGCCGCTGGTGGTGTCCAACCTGGTGAATATCGTTTCCGCGGATTTCTTCCGGCTGGGCTTTACGGAGTATGCGGCGGTGATGGTGCCGGTCAACCTTGGCGCCGTCGCGGCGACGCTGGTGATGTTGCATCTGTTCTTCCGCAAGGATATTCCGCAGCGCTACGCATTGACGCGTTTACCGGTGCCACGGGAAGCGATTCGCGATCGTGCGACTTTCCGAACCGGCTGGGCGGTATTGGCACTGTTGCTGATTGGCTTCTTCGCCCTGGAACCGCTCGGTGTGCCGGTAAGTTTGGTCGCTGCCTGCGGCGCGCTGGTTCTGTTGGCGGTGGCGAAACGCGGGCTAGCGATCGATACCGGTAAGGTGTTGCGCGGAGCGCCCTGGCAGATCGTCATTTTCTCACTGGGCATGTATCTGGTGATCTACGGGCTACGCAACGCAGGCTTGACCGATTGGCTTTCCGGTGTGCTGGACGCATTGGCGCGGCAGGGGCTGTGGGCAGCGACGTTTGGCACCGGCTTCCTGAGCGCATTTCTCTCTTCCATCATGAATAACATGCCGACGGTATTGGTGGGGGCGTTGTCTATCGACGGCAGCAGTGCGGAAGGCGTCATCAAACAGGCGATGATTTACGCTAACGTTATCGGCAGCGATCTCGGCCCCAAAATTACCCCGATTGGCAGCCTGGCGACGTTACTGTGGCTGCATGTGTTGGCAAAAAAGAACATCGTCATTACCTGGGGCTATTATTTCCGCGTGGGACTGGTGATGACGCTGCCGATCCTGTTCGTCACCCTGGCCGCGCTGGCGCTGCGGCTGTCCGTTTTGTCCTAACCGGAGAAACCGTCATGAGCAGTATCAAGATTTACCATAACCCGGCCTGCGGCACGTCGCGCAACACGTTGGCGCTGATCCGCAACAGCGGCGCTGAGCCTGAGGTGATTTTGTATCTGGAAACGCCGCCCAGCCGCGAACGGTTGATTGCGTTGCTGGCCGAGATGGGCATGACGCCGCGCGCGTTGCTGCGTAAAAACGTCGCGCCTTACGCCGAGTTGAAACTGGACGAGACTCGTTGGAACGATGATCAACTGATCGACTTCATGCTGCAACAGCCGATCCTGATCAATCGCCCCATTGTGGTGACTCCGCTTGGCACGCGTTTGTGCCGTCCGTCGGAGGCGGTGTTGGAGATTCTGCCGGATCCGCAGCGTGGCGCTTTCAGCAAAGAGGACGGAGAGCCGGTGATTGATGCGCAGGGCCACAGGATAACCAACGGCTAATCGCTGTGGCCCCGCATTTCATTCAATCAGTGCAGTTCGGCGCCGCTGCGGTCGGCCAGCGCTTCCAGCAGCGGGGCGGAAGGCACGAAGAACAGGGTGCCGGTCACCGCGTGGCTGAAATCGAGCAGCCGATCGTAGTTGCCGGCCGGGCGGCCGATGAACATGTTTTCCAGCATCTGCTCGATCGGCTGCGGGGAGCGTGCATAGCCGATAAAGTAGGTGCCGAATTCGCGCAGGCCGGGGCGGCCGAACGGCATGTTGTCACGCAGAATTTTCACCTCGTTGCCTTGCTCGTCGGTGATGGTGGTCAGCGAACTGTGCGACGACGACGGTTTGACCGCTTCATCCAGCTCGATGTTGGACTGCTTATGGCGGCCGATGATCTTCTCCTGCGTTTCCACGCTGAGCGAGTTCCAGCCCTGCATGTCGTGCAGGTATTTTTGCACCAGCACATAGCTGCCGCCGCTGAACGCCGCGTCTTCGTCGCCGATCACCGTGTAGTCGAAGGCTTCGTGCCCCTCCGGGTTCTCCGTGCCGTCGACGAAGCCGATCATGGCGCGCTGATCGAAATAACGGAAGCCGTGCACCTCTTCTATCACCGTCACGGCGTCGCCGAGTTTGGCGGTCAACTGAGAGGCCAGTTCAAAACACAGATCCATTTCATCGGCGCGGATGTGCAGCAGGATGTCGCCGGGCGTGGCGACGGCGACGCGCTCCCCGCTGCCGATCGGGCTGAACGGATGCAGCTGGCGAGGGCGCGGCGCGCCGAACAGCGTATCCCAGGCTTCGGAGCCGAAGCCGCAGACGCAGGTGAGATTGCCTGCCGGCGCGCGTTTGCCGACCGAACGCACCACGGCGGCAATGTCGCCGCACCAGGCGCGCACCGCCGCCAGATGGGCGGGAACGGGCGACAGGGTAGCGACGATGAAGATGGCATGGCGCGTCACCGGTGTGAATACGGCTTGCGGCAGAGGGTTATTTGCATTCATTGCATTCGGCTCCAGTGTGTTCGGGTGAAATAGATCAGATCAAATTAAAGTGCTCGTCGGGTTTCATCGGCGGTGGCAGCGGGCTTTGGTCGTTCATTTCCAGCAGGTTGCGCTCGATGGTGTTGCAGATGGCGTTTAACGGCAGATGGTTAGCCGACACGCCAAACGGATCCTCCAGCTCTTCGGCCAGTGAGTCCCAGGATAAGAAGGTATAAGAAATGAACACTGAAACAAACGGTGTCATGTAATGCAGGTCGGTCACCAGGGCAAAAGGCAACAGGCTGCAGAACAGGTAAACGGTGCGCTGCAGGATCAGGGTATAGGCGAACGGCACCGGCGTGCTGGCGAGCCGTTCGCAGCCGCCGAGGGCGTGGGACAGTTCGCTCAGCTTGTTGTCGAGCAGCTCGAAAGTGATGTCGCTCAGCAGCCCCTGTCGGCGCAGCTTGCCGATCTCCTGGCCCAGCATCAGCAGGATGCGGTTGGTCGGCATCGGGCTGGCGATCACCTCGGCCAGCTCTTGGCTGCTGAGATTGTGGTACAGATCGGCGGTCGGGTCGGTGCCGCGCAGCTGATGCTTCAGGCTCCAGCTGAAGGCGATCAGCAGCTTGGCAACCTTTTGCTGCACCGCCGATTCGTCCGGCAGCAGGCTTTTGATCTGGCGCAGCAGGGAGCGCTCGGTAATCAGCAGCGAGCCCCACAGGTTGCGCGCTTCGACAAAGCGGCTGTAGCCGGCGTTATTGCGAAAGCCGAGAAAAATGGCGATGGCGATGCCCAGCAGGCTGAACGGTGCGATGGTTAAATGCACGCCGAGCTGTTCGTACCATTGGTAGCTGATCACCGCCACTATCGACATCAGCACGTTCAGCGATAGGCGAAAGGTGATCTTTGATAGCACGGAACCGTGCCAGGCGAACAGGCGAAAAAACCAGTTCTGATTCGGGCGAATTATCATGACGTGGGTGCTTCCTGGTGTCCTGCTATTGAGAATAGTCGATTCTTATCCGGCGGCGTTAGGCCGCCGTTGTCGATTGCCAGAGCCGCTGCGGATGCGTATAGACGGTGGCGCGCCCCGGTTTGCTGAAGCCCACCAGCGTCAGGTTGCTGCGTTCGGCCACTTCCACCGCCAGGCGGGTGGCGGCGGAAACGGCGAACAGGATCTCGACGCCGCACATGGCGGATTTTTGCACCATTTCATAGCTGGCGCGGCTCGACACCAGCGCCGCACCCTGCAGCCACGCCTGTTGGCTGCGGTAGCCCAGCAGCTTGTCGAGCGCCACGTGGCGGCCGACGTCTTCACATCCGCCGCTGAGCGCGCCGTCCGGCTGGATCCAGGCCGCCGCATGGGTGCAGCCGGTCAGTTTTCCTACCGTTTGCACCTCCTGCAGCTGCGCTAACGCCCGGTCGAGCAGCGCCAAATCGAAACGTTGCGTGAAAGGCAGTGGTGCGATGGGCTGAGCAACCTCCTGCAGCTGTTCCACCCCGCAGACGCCGCAGCCGGTGCGGCCGGCCAGGCTGCGGCGCTTCTCTTTCAGCTGCATAAAGCGGCGGCTCGAGAGTTCCACATGCACTTCAATGCCGTTGCAGGCCGGTTGCTGGCGGATGTCGTAGATGTCGTCGGGGGAGGCGATAATGCCTTCGGACAGCGAAAAACCGATGGCGAAGGCCGCCAGATCTTTCGGCGTCGCCATCATCACCACGTGGGAAATGCCGTTGTACACCAGGGCGACCGGTACTTCTTCCGCCAGCCAATCCTGTTGCGCCTGAGCCAGATCGTTGCGCTGCCAGACCGCGTGGCGCGACAGGCATTCCTGTTTGATATCGTCGGTTTCTGCGAGGAGTAGGTGCTTGTTCATAACGTTCTCGTGACTGTCGGTGACGAGGCGCCGACGGGGATGAATTCTTATTAGCAGGTGTGGGGATTATACAGGATTCTGATCCCGCTCGCGTAGGGAATCACGCCCTGCAGGTTATCCACAGTTTTGGTGGATAACGTGTGTGCAAGGCAGAGTGAAACCGTTAGCAGGCGTAAAAAAATCGCTAAGAAAATTATTATATTACGCAGAGGACTGCAGCGTATGGCGACTTTTGGCGATGGATGCCGCTTTGCGCCACGAACACAATGACGGTATTAAAATACAGTGCTTTAGAAAGTCAGGGGGCATGGAGAAGAGGCGCATTTTTTAATCAGCAGGTTTATCCTGTCGTCGTTTGCTCTGGCAATGAGCCTTACGTGATTAAGCACCGGTGCAAAAATGTCAAAATTGGTACTCGACGATGCGGCATTGCGACGAGTCTGCGCTTGAACAGCCGCGGCACTTTTTCTTCTGACAAGCCACCAGAGTGAACATAACCCTATCGATATATTCACCGTGATTTCAAATGAGCCGCTGACTTATCAAATTGAAACGTTGTCGGCATTTTATGTGGGTTTTTACGTCATGGAATTTTTGGCGTTATTAATAATGACTTGTGACTTGTGACTTGTGACTTGTGACTTGTGACTTGTTATTGGTGTAAGTGATTTTTTTATTATCGCTGAGGTCAGCCTCTGTCTGATTGCTGCTTCTGTCTTTTTCTCATCGCCCCCTATTGTTGTTGTTTAGTGAAACAATACGTTTATATTTTTGCTATTTATCGCAAACAATATCCTTACTAGTATCCATCTCAGCTAAGCAATACAGCGCATCTGCGAACTATTGATTAACTAATATGCACTTTAACCAATATATTATAAATGGAGCACAATATCATGACACAGACAACGTCTACGCCAAGCCGTGAAGAAGCCGATGCCATCGTTGAAAGCATGGTTGCTATTTTCAGTAAACCTATCCGTTCTCCGGTCATCGGCAAACCCACTGACTTCGGTTTGCAGTATGAAGACGTCTTTTTCCCAGCGTTGGACGGCGTGCCGCTGGAAGCGTGGTTCATCCCTTGCGTAGGTTCCGACAAGGTCATCATCTGTAACCACCCTGTGTGGTGCAGCCGGACTGGCCTGCCTGCCGACCGCGAGCCGTGGCGTTCCATCGGCGCTGCAGGCGGTAACGATTTTGCTTTCAGCTTCCTGCCGGACTATAAAATTCTGCACGATGCAGGCTACAACGTACTGGCTTACGACCTGCGCAATCTGGGTCTGAGCGGCGAAGCTAACGGCGGTATCGGCAGCATCGGCGTGCTGGAAGCGCGCGACGTTGTGGGGTCATTGAACTATGTCCGCAGCCGTCCTGACCTGAAAGGAAAGAAAATCGGTTTGTTCAGTCGCTGCATGGGCGGTAACGCGACGTTCTTTGCGATGGCGAAATATCCGGAGCAGTTCAATGATGTCCGTTGTGTGGTTATGCCACAGCCGATTTCCATGCGTGCCGCCGTCGGCGTCGCGACGGAATTGGCCGGTATCCCGGACCGTCTTGATGAAATTGACGAACGTCTGGCGATGGTCACCAGTTTCCATCTGGATGACATGGATCCTTCCGTGCCTGCGCGGACCAACACCAGCGTTCCCACCTTCATCTATCAGGTACATGACGACGTGATGACCCGGCCATCCGATGTGCAGAACATTTTCGACAGCATGCCGGTTAAAGAGAAACAGCTGCACTGGATCCGTAATACCACCCACCGCTGGGATGGTTATCTGTACTTCCAACGCGAGCCAAAGCTGATGTTGGACTGGTTCAATAATTACATGAACTGAGGGTGAATGGATCTTTTAAGCAGTATTTATTTTTAATGTGATGAATAAGTGAGTGTGTCCACATGGAGTTATAAAAACTGCATTTCACCATCACCTTTTTATTTCACGGAATTCTCCTAGGGCATCGCTCGTTTTGGCGGTGCTTTTCTTTCTTTTTTTTGTTATTCAATTAATATATTTATTTCTGGTTGTGACGGAATAGTCGTTCTGGATAATATTTTGCGGTGGCATAACGTCTGGACCTCCCCATGAATATGCAAAACGTTAGGAGATATCGCATGAATACCCTGGAAAATCTGAGGATTTTTTTGCGTGTGGCCCAGACCTGCAGCTTCACAAAAACGGCAGACGATCTGGGGGTGAATAAGAGTCGAATTTCCATTGTTATCCGCCAGCTGGAAGACGTGCTTGGCGTACGCCTGTTACATCGAACCACCAGGGCAGTGCATCTGACGGAAGACGGCTTGGCGTTTTACGAACGCGCAGTAGAAATACTCTCTTCGGTAGATGACCTGCAGACGATGTTTGTCGAAAGGACAGAACTGAAAGGCAAGCTGAGGGTGGATATGCCTACGGATATAGCCAACAGCATTATTATCCCTAAACTCCCCGATTTTTTTTCCCGTTATCCCGGCATTACGCTGGAATTATCTTGCACCGACCGGCGGGTGGATCTGGTACAGGAAGGCTTCGACTGCGTTGTCCGGGCGGGTGCCGTTTACGATAAGAACCTGGTGGCGAAACTGATTGGAGAAATGCCCGTATTCAACCTCGCCAGCCCGGATTATCTGGCGAGAAAAGGCACGCCATACAGTATCGATGACCTTCTCAAGTATCAGCATGTGGCCGTGCACTATACGCCGAATATTGGTAGTAAGCCGATGGGCTGGGACTACCTGAAAAACGGTAAATATGAATATTTAAATCTGCCAGGATCGCTGAAGCTGAACAATGCGCAGTCGTTTATTGCTGCTGGGTTGGCGGGGATTGGCTTAATCCAGTCACCGATGCTTGGCGTGCATAACCACGTCGAGCGTGGCGAGCTGCTGCAGATTCTGCCTGATTGTGAGCCTGAGCCGATGAAGTTCTGGTTCGTCGTCGCGCATCGTCATAATTTGTCCCGTAAAGTTAACGTATTCATGGATTGGATAACCGAGCAGCTCGCACCCTGGCTTACGAAGAAGGGCGCGGTACGGGATAACACGCCGATTAATCGCTGAATATCACGGTCTTCGGCACCGTTCGCCATGACAGTGCATGACTCACCATGGCTATCGATATGCCGTGGGGGCGAGTGCCAGGTTATCCACAGTTTTGGTGGATAACGTGTGTGCAAGGGGCAGTAAAACACTTAGCAGGCGTAAAAAAAAATCGCTCAGAAAATTATTATATTACGCGGCAAAGCGCGATCCGCAGGGGGATAGGGGGGTTGCACGCGTTCGCGTTTTGTTTATGCCTTACTGTATAAATATACAGCTTGGTTATGATTATGCTGAGTACTTTAAGGTTGTATGCTTTTTCACCAGTTGAGCCCCTGACGTTACCGCTGTTTGCCGATCGCGTGGCCTGCGGTTTTCCCTCCCCGGCGCAGGACTATGTCGAGAGCCGGCTGGATATCGGCAAACTGCTGGTGCGGCATCCTAACGCCACTTATTTCGTGCGCGCCAGCGGTGAGATGGAGCGAGCAGGATGGATCAGGCACTGAATTTTTCACTCAGCTATGCGCAGCTGACCCGGGAAGCAGAAGATGCGATTAAAAAATGCAATCTGAACCAGGGCGGGATGGGTTACACCCTAGAGTTGGGTAAGGCTTCTGTCATTCTGAGTTTCTGGTACGGTCTGGCGCTGCAGGGCTATCCGGGCACAATAATGGATGAACGTGTTGATGCCGACCGGCTGCGCCTGCATGTCCTCATCTATAAGAGAGAGGGGTGACATCGTGGCAACGGTTAACGTCCGCCGGCCGTCGCCGCTGCAGCGACGGATGCTGATTGTGCTGGCCGCCCCCAAACGGTAACTGATATTTTGCTGGTTGAGCAGATAGACCGCCTGACCCGTCTCAGCAACAGTGACTGGATGACGTTGAAAAAGCAGATTGAGCAGCATGAGTTACGGATTGTCAGCCTGGATGTCCCTACCTCATGGCAGGCGCTGTTAGAGAAAGATCCTCCACAGGCGGGCCCGATCACCCGTGCAGTAATAACCGCCATCAATAACATGCTAATCGACCTGATGGCCGCGATGTCACATAAGGACTGGTTGAGTCGCCGCCAACGGCAAAAGCAGGGAATTGAACGGGCGCATACGTTGGGTAGATACCGGGGAAAGCAGGCAGATCAGGAACGACATCAGAAAGTCCTGTACTACCGACAGATTAAGAAACTGAGCATCCGAGAAACAGCAGACGCGACAGGCTACAGTACTTCCCAAGTTTGTCGCATTCAGGCCTTCTATAAAGAAGTTGAGACTGATTAAAAAGCAGCCTTAATGTACAATAATTTTCGATATCCAAACTGACCCCATGAACAATCAATGAGTTAGAGGTGAAAGATGATTTCATACAAAAAAATCATACCTGCTCTTGTCATATTCGCTTTATCTAATGCTGTGGCATATGCGAATGATTTCGACAAATCAAATGAAGCGATGGCAATTTCAGCAATAGGTTTTTCTGGCTCAAATGCTCGTGTTGCACATGATGTTTGTGGGGCAACCAATGAGAAAATTGATAAATATAAAAAACAAATAAAAGACTCATTAACTAGAACATTAAAGTATGAACAGTCAGGATTCGATACGCATTGGGATAATGGTTGGAAAAATGCTGATTTTTTGGTTAAGTCATTAAGTAATGATGAAGCCTATAAAAAAGAATATTGCCGAGAGGTTTTAGATGGAATTAATAATCCTGAAATGAATTAAGGATTATTCCTTATTCGGGGTTCTACGCCGGAACCCCAGATTTTTCCGTCCGCTAAAATTATCCCCGGTTGAGCAGCTTTATACCGTCAGCTCGCAGTGGACCATCAGGGGAAATGTGGCGGTACAGCGTTTGTCGGGTTATCCCAAGTTCCTGGCATAACGTACTGACTTTCGTCTCTGGCCGTCCCATTGATGCCATTGCCAGTCGCAATTTTATTGGCGTCATTTTGTAAGGCCGTCCGCCGTTCCTCCCGTGGGCTCTTGCTGAGGCAAGGCCTGCCGCTGTTCTTTGCGGCGCTGTACGCAGCAGAGACCGACGGCCGCGCGCGACTGGCTCGACACCCGCTTAGTCCCGCCCTCTGGTCAAATGCAGGCTGACGTGTGCAGCCTGCAGGCAGAGGATTTCGTCTGGCAACCGGTATCGCCCGCCGTCGGCGCCGTTCGCAATGACAACCCCTCACTCATCCTGCCCATCGATACGCCAACGGTCTGAGTGCCGCATTATCCACAGTTTTGGTGGATAACGTGTGTGCAAGGGGCAGTAAAACACTTAGCAGGCATAAAAAAAAATCGCTCAGAAAATTATTATATTACGCGGCAAAGCGCGATCCGCAGGGGGATAGGGGGTTGCACGCGTTCGCGTTTTGTTTATGCTTATACTGTATAAATATACAGTTTGGTTGTGATTATGCTGAGTAATTCAAGATTGTATGCTTTTTCACCAGGTGAACCCCTAACGTTACCGCTGTTTGCCGATCGCGTGGCCTGCGGTTTTCCTTCCCCGGCGCAAGACTATGTCGAAGGTCGGCTGGACATCGGCAAGCTGCTGGTGCGGCACCCCAACGCCACCTATTTCGTGCGCGCCAGCGGCGAATCGATGATCGACGGCAATATCCGGGATGGCGATCTGCTGATTGTCGACAGCGCCCTGACGCCGGAGCACGGCAATATCGTGATCGCCGCGGTGGACGGCGAATTCACCGTCAAAAAACTGCAGCGTCACCCCGATGTGCGGCTGTTGCCGATGAACCCCGCCTACGCGCCGATCGTGTTCGACGACGAAGCGCAACTGGAGATCTTCGGCGTGGTGACCTTTATCGTCTACGCGGCCCGGTGACTTCGGCCCTTTTTTTCATTTTTTTTCTGCCCGATCTTTTCGTTGGCGTGACCTCTCTACTGAGTTTCCAGTTCATTACACTCAGGGGAATCCTTCATGGCCATAAAAAACAAGAACGGCGCAGGGCGTACGTTCACATCAGCCAAACGTACCGCCGGGAAGCGGGTCGCTATCGGGGTAGGGTGCGCATTATCGGGCATGCTCACCTCCGCGATGGCGGCGCCCGGTGCGTCGGTGCCACCGGCGGCGGTCGAGCAGTCCGCTATCCTGCCTTTCGCCATTCCCGCCGGTGACCTGGCGCCCGCCTTGCAGACGGCGGCCGCTAAGGCCGGCGTGATAGTGATTTTCACGCCCGAACAGACGCGTGGAAAAAACACCGCGGGCCTGCAGGGGCATTATCGCCTCACCGACGCGTTCGATACGCTGTTGGCGGGCAGCGGATTGCGCGCTCAGCAAACCGCACAGGGATATCGGTTGGTCGACGCCGGGCCGGTTCAGCCGTTGACGATACCGGAACTGTCGGTGGTCGGCGGTTTGTCCGACAGCGTCGCCGCCGGCCGTTCGGTGTTGGATAAAGAAGACATCGAACGCGTGCAGGCTGACAATATCGCCAGTTTGCTTGATCGCTTGCCTGGCGTAGGGATGGCGGGCTCGCCGCGCCCGGGCGGCCAAAGCCTGAATATCTGGGGCATGGGGGACATGGAAGATGTGAAGGTGGTGCTGGACGGCGCGCCGAAGGGATTTGAGAAATATCGGCAGGGCTCGGTATTCATCGAACCCGAACTGCTGAAAAAGGTTGAGGTCGATAAGGGGCCGCACAATCTGTTGAACGGCAATGGCGGCTTTGGCGGGACCATTACGCTGGAGACCAAAGATGCTGGGGACATGCTGCTGCCGGGCGAAGATTTTGGCGGCTTGCTGAAGTACAGCTACCACACTAACGATCGTCAGGGCATTTACAGCGGTGCCTTGTACGGTCGTACGCCGGAAGGATCCGCCGACGGTTTGCTCTACATGAGCAAGCGTGACGGCGGCAACCTGAAGCGGCCGGACGGCACGCGTTTTGCCTATTCTGCCAACGATCAGGCTTCCTACCTGTTAAAAACCAATATTTATCTGAGCGAGGCGCAAACGCTGACGCTGTCGGCGATGCGATCTGATTCCGATGGCTGGCAGCCTTTCGCCGCCAAGCGGGACGATATCGCCGCGCCCAGCCAGGCGGACATCGATAAATATGGCCGGGAAGAAGCGTGGCGCCGCATTCTGGTGTATCGCGACCAGACAGACACCAATTATTCGGTGAAATGGAATCTGGCGCCGGAAGCGCAGCCGTTGCTGAATCTGACGCTGTCTTACGCCTATTCGAAGACCGAGCAGCATGACAAGCGGCCGGATTCCGCTTCAAAGTTCAGCTATCTCGGTACGCTGGGCAATGAAAGTTGGGTGAACTATACCGATCGGCAGTTTGACGTCAGCAATGAAAGCCGTTTCGCCAGCGGTCCGCTGGAGCACAAGCTGTTGCTCGGTGCGCGTTGGCATAAACATCAGCGCGATACCCTGATGTATTACCCTTCGCAGGTGAAAAACGCCAGTTACAACTACGGCTATTTCCAGCCGTACTACATGCCGGCGGGCGAACAGGAAACCCGCAGCGTTTATCTGCAGGATGCGGTCAGCTTCGGCAGCCTGACCGTGACGCCGGGCGTGCGTTACGATCATGTGACCAATACCGGGCAACCGAACCGGGCGCCGCGCTATAACGACAGCGATCCGCTCGTGGGCCATGATTACAGCAGCGTGACCTATACCGGCTGGTCGCCGCATTTGGGCGTGATGTGGAAAGCGACGTCGAATCTGTCCCTGTTTGCCGACGTTAGCCGCACCTGGCGCGCCCCGGTGATCGACGAACAGTACGAAGTGCAATACGCCGCTTCCAGCGTGCCCGGTACCAGCCGCGGCCTGCAGGTGGAACGCATGACGGGCGTTCGTCTCGGCGCGGTGCTGGACTTCAACGATGTGTTGATGGCGCGGGACAGCCTGCAGATCCGCACTACGCTGTTCCGCAATCGCGGCAAGGACGAGATTTTCTATCGTCGCGGCGTAGTGTGTGACGCCGCACGGCACGGGGGCCAATGTGGGCAACCGTTGTCGAACTATCGCAACTTGCCGGGCTATACCATTGAGGGCGTGGAGCTCGAATCGTTTTATGACAGTGAAAGCCTGTTCGGCAGCCTGTCGTTCTCCTCGATCCGCGGCAAACGCGACGCTTCACCGCGCGATCCGTGGGGCAACGAAACCTGGATTGCCGAAATTCCACCCGTTACGGCACACGCGATGCTGGGCATGAAAGTGCCGCAGTGGGACATGGCCTTCGGCTGGACCGGCGATTTCGTACGTAAACAGGATCGTTCACCGGCCGACGGCGATCCGATGGCCGTTGTCTGGGCCCTGCCGAAAACCTCGGGTTATGCATTGCACGGCCTGTTCGCCTCGTGGCAGCCCAGCGGCTTGCACGGCTTCGAAGCCCGCGTGGCGGTGGACAACCTGTTCAACCGCGATTATTACCCTTACCTGGGCGAATCGGTGTCCGGCGTAGGGCGCAACATCAAGTTCAGCGTCAGTCAGCGTTTTTGACGATCCTGTCTGCAGGGGGCCATTTAGGCCCCTTTTCACATTTCCTCCCCCGGATTTCCCTACTTTTTCGCCGTTTATAAATCATCAGCAATCGCTTGACACAGAAGTTACAATTTTAAAATAATAATAATTATCATTTTCAATCTCATTATCAATTGGTATCACCGAATGGCGAGGAAAGAGGCCGCGGCAGCCAACGGGTTTGCTCAACAGCTTTACCTTGAGCATCACAGTTGGCTATGCCATTGGCTGCGACAGAAGGTTGGGTGTGCGCATCACGCCGAAGACCTGGCGCAGGATACTTTCATCAGTATTTTACTGAGCCCGCAGTTGCTCGCCATTCGGCAACCACGCCCCTTCCTGGCGACCGTAGCGCGCCGGCTGGTGGCGAATTATTACCGGCGTAAAACAATCGAAGAGAGCTATCTGCAGGCCTTGAGCGAGTTGCCGGCGATCGAGGCGCCCTCGCCGGAAGTTCGTCAACAAACCCTCGAAATGCTCGAACAGTTGGATCAGGCGTTGGACGGATTGCCGGCGCACGTCCGCGAGGCTTTCCTGTTGGCGCACCTGCAGGGCATGCGTTATTGCGACATCGCTGAACGTTTACGGGTGTCGACCAGCTCGGTGAAACAATATCTGCAGCGCGCTAATTTGCACTGTTTCTTTGCATTGGCGGCGTAACGGCAGGTGCGGAACCCATGATGGAATCGGATATCGATCGGCAGAGCGCGCGAGAGGCCGCCGCGTGGTTAACGCAGCTGATGTCGGAAGAGGCAAGCGACGCGGATAGGGAAAACTGGCGACGTTGGTATCAGGCGAAACCGGAAAATGAACGCGCCTGGCGGCATATCGCCGCGTTTTCATCCCGTTTTTCTCTGCTTAACGGGGCGGCGGCGCAGCGTAGTCTGTCGCAGTTGCCGAACCCGCAACGTCGCCGGTTATTGAGAAGCCTGGCGGCCATCGGCGTGGTGGGGACGGTTGGTGTCGGTTCGGGCGCGCTGCCATGGCGCCCCTGGCTGGCGGATTACCGTACGGCGGTGGGGGAACAGCAAACCGTCGCGTTGGCGGATGGCGCGCAGTTGATGCTGAACACGCAAACGGCGGTCAACGTCAGCCGTCAGCAGGCCACATTGCTGGAAGGCGAAATGATGGTGAATCTGCCGCCGGAAAGCGGTGCGTTGACGGTGAGATTGCCGCAGGGCGAGCTCATGGTGCAGGCTGCTCGCTTCAGCATTCGCCTGTGGGAAACTTACAGTGATATCGCCGTTTATCTTGGCCGGGTCACGATCCTTTCACCGGCGCATCGGAACGCGGTGCTCAACGCCGGTCAGGGCGGCAGATTAAGCCGGCAAGGCATTGGCGAACCGTATCGCGTGACGCAAGAGCCCGGTTGGCGGCAAGGCATGCTGCTGGCCGACAACATGCGGCTGGACGACTTCCTGATGGAACTGGGGCGTTATCGTCAGGGCGTTATTCGCTGCCGGCCGGAGGTCGCCGGCCTGAGGCTCTCCGGTGCGTTCCCGCTGGCTGACCCCGAGCGCGTCATCGCGGCACTGCCCGGCGCGTTGCCGGTTAGGGTAAATATGCTGTCAAAATACTTCATCACCGTATCCTAAAGTTTTTTACTCTGCCATTAGGGCATTTCCTTTTCTATTGACCTGTTCTTTCTCGTTACCTGCCCGGTGCCGCGTGCCTAAACGACCTTTCTGACATACCCCGACTGCCGTTGACCGCTGCGTACGTTGGTCTGTTTTACGCTTAACCTGAGTACCGCTCCCTATGTTCAATCACAACGTATTATCTGGCGATTTCTCTTTACCCCCTACAGGCGGGCGATGGCGCTGGGCTACCGCCAATGTGTTGGCGTTGGGTCTGCATGGTGCGTTGTTGCTTGGCCTTGGTTATCACCTGGTGCCACCGTTGCTGCCCGCGGCGCAACCGATGGTGTTGATGATGGTTGCCGAGCCGGCTGAATCGACACCCAATACGGAGCCGATGCCAACCGGTGTGCGCCAGGTACAGGCGGTGGCGCAACGGCAGGCCAATCGGGAACCGGAGGCGGCGATGCCTCCGCTGATTCATGCACCGCGTGCAACGGAGCGGCAGAGCAAGGCCAAAGGGCAACGGAACGACCCCATCAAACCGAAGACGGAACCGCCGCGCCCAAGGCAAGAGGAGCAGGAAAAAATGGCGTCTGCAAACTCAAGAGCATCAAGCACCAGCGCGCCGCCGTCTCTGGATGGAAAGCGTGTTGCCGCGCCGCAAACCAGCGTGGCGTCGCAGCTTAGCCAGGATGCCTCGGTCTGGAGCGGCCTGCTGTTGGCGCATTTGAGCCGTTTCAAACGCTATCCCGCCCTGGCGGTACGCCAGCAGCGCCAGGGTATTGTTCAGGTTGCCGTGACGTTGGATCGACAGGGGAACGTGCTGGGCGTGAAGCTATTGCGATCGAGCGGCGTTGCTTCGCTCGACCGGGAGGCGCTTCAGTTACCGCAGCGCGCTTCTCCACTGCCCGCACCCGGCAACGAGATCGCAGCGGGGCAGGCGGAATTCAGCGTGACCATTCCGATTCGTTTCGATCTGCGTGAAGTTCGCCGTTAATGAAAAACTCGGCTCCAGGTAAACGGAGGGCTGAGTTAAAAGCCAAAGTGCATCAAACGGATAGCAGCGATGAGGTGGTTTCTACTTGATCGTCGCCAGAAAAATACAAATACTGTATGTATGAACAGTAACCTGGTGCCGTTATGAATAACAACCCACTGACGATAACGCCGGTCTGGCCTCTGGCGATGAAGGGGCAGTAGCCATGTTCGCCCTGGTAGATGTCAACAGTTTCTATGCTTCCTGCGAGACCATCTTTCGGCCCGATCTGCGGGGGCGGCCGGTGATTGTACTGTCCAACAACGATGGCTGCGTGATCGCCCGTAGCGCCGAGGCGAAGGCATTGGGCGTGCCGATGGGGGTGCCTTATTTCAAAATCAAAGAGGAGATGCGCCGCCGCAACGTTGCGGTGTTCTCCTCCAACTACGCGCTGTACGCCGACATGTCCCGCCGGGTGATGGACACGCTGGAAGAGATGGCGCCGGCGGTGGAGATTTATTCGCTGGACGAAGCCTTTCTGCGGCTGGACGGCGTGGCGCACTGCGAGGCGCTGGAGCCATTCGGCCAGCGGGTACGTGATCGCATCCGGCGCGAGCTGCATTTGACGGTCGGGGTCGGCATTGCGCCGAGCAAAACGCTGGCCAAGCTGGCCAACTTCGCCGCCAAGAAATGGCGCGGCACCGGCGGCGTGGTGGATTTATCCGATCCGGCGCGCCAGCGCAAACTGCTGGCGTTGCTTCCGGTGGAAGAGGTGTGGGGCGTGGGGCGCCGCCTGACTCGCCAACTGCAGGCGATGGGTATTCACACCGCGCTGCAGCTGGCGGACTGCGATACCCGGCTGGCGCGTAAAACCTTCAGCGTGGTGCTGGAGCGCACGATACGCGAGCTGCGCGGCGAATCGTGCCTGCAGTGGGAAGATGAGGCGGCCGCCAAAGAGCAGATCATCTGTTCCCGCTCGTTCGGCCAGCGGCTGACGCACTACCCACACATGCGCGAGGCGATCTGCAGCTACGCCGAACGCGCCGCCGAAAAGCTGCGGCAGGAAAAGCGCTATTGCCGCAACGTGTCGGTATTTATCAAAACCAGCCCGCATTCGGCGGGCGAAGGGTATTACAGCAATATGGGCACCGCCCGGCTGCAAACCCCGAGCAATGACAGCCGCGACATCATCGCCATGGCGGTACGTGCGCTGGAAAGCATCTGGCAGGAGGGGCGACGTTACCTGAAGGGCGGCGTGGTGCTGGGAGATTTCAGCGCCGCCGCCATGGCGCAGATCGATCTGTTCGACGACTGCCCGCCGCGCCGCAACAGCGAGCGGCTGATGGCGACCCTCGATCGCCTGAATCAGGAAGGGCGCGGGCGCGTGTGGTTCGCCGGGCAGGGGATCGTCAAGCCGTGGCAAATGAAGCGCGACATGCTGTCGCCGGCCTACACCACCCGGCTGGCGGACATTCCGGTGGTGCGGCTGGGGGAGCGGGCGCCGTGCTCCGCCGAATCGAAGGAAGAAAAACGCCGCGGGTGACAACCGGCGGCGTGGGTAGGCTGAGTGTTACTTCACCGCCGCCGGATCCGGCTTATCGGGGGCGATGCCATACAGCGCCATGGCGCGGTTGACCTCGCTGCGGGCGATACGGCCTTCGTCAGCCAGCAGTTTCAACGCGGCGAGCGCGATGAAATGGCGGTTGACCTCGAAGAACTCACGCAGCGCCTCGCGGGTGTCCGAGCGACCAAAGCCGTCGGTGCCCAAGGCGATAAAGGTGCGGTCGGGCAAGAACGGTTTGATCTGATCGCCGACGATCTTCATATAGTCCGTCACCACCACCACCGGGCCGGGATGCGCCGCCAGCAGGCTCTGAATATAAGGAACTTTCGGCGGTTCTTCCGGATGCAGCAGGTTCCAGCGTTCGGCCGCCATGCCGTTGCGGCGCAGCTCGCTCAGGCTGGTGGCGCTCCAGATATCGCTGGCGACGCCAAAGTCCGCCGCCAACAGCTCCGCCGCCGCCAGCGCCTCGCGCATGATGGCACCGCTGGCGACCAGCTGAGCGCGCGGGCTCTCTTGGTTTGTCGTTTCGCTCTGTTTGAGCAAATAGGCGCCCTGGATAATCCCGTCCTCCACGCCCGCCGGCATCGGCGGCTGCGGGTAGCCCTCGTTGAGCAAGGTGATGTAGTAGTAAATATCCTCTTGTTCAACGAACATCCTGCGCATGCCGCTCTGGACGATCACCGCGAGTTCATAGGCATAGGTCGGATCGTAGGAGACGCAGCTGGGGATCACCGAAGACAGCACGTGGCTGTGGCCGTCGTCATGCTGCAAGCCTTCGCCCATCAGGGTGGTTCTGCCGGAGGTGGCGCCGAGCAGGAAACCCTTGGTGCGTGCGTCGGCCGCCGCCCAGGCGAGATCGCCCACCCGTTGCAGCCCGAACATGGAGTAGAAGATATAGAACGGGATCGTCGCGACATCGTGGTTGCTGTAGGCGGTGCCGGCGGCGATCCAGGTCGATATCGCACCGGATTCGTTGATGCCTTCCTGCAAAATCTGGCCGTCTTTGGCCTCTTTATAGTAGCTGAGCTGCCCGGCGTCTTGCGGGGTATACAGCTGGCCGAGCCAGGAATGGATGCCAATCTGGCGGAACAGGCCTTCCATGCCGAACGTGCGCGACTCGTCCGGCACGATGGGCACGATCAGTTTGCCGATGTTGACGTCTTTGAGCAGCGTGCCGAGGATATTAACGAAAGCCATGGTGGTCGACATGTTGCGTTCGCCGCTGCCCTTCAGGAGGCCGTCGAAGCGCGATAGTTCCGGTATCGCCAGCGGAGCGGATTGGCCGAAGCGGGCAGGGATGTAGCCGCCCAGCGCGGTGCGCGTCGCGGTGATGTACTTCGCCGCCGCGCTGTCGGGTTCGGGCTTCAGGTAAGGGATCTCTGCCAGTTGGGCGTCGGAGATGGTCAGCCCTAAACGGTCGCGGAAGGCTTTCACCGCATCCTGGCTCATTTTTTTCAGCTGGTGGTTGATGTTCTGCCCTTCACCGGCTTCCCCCATGCCAAACCCTTTGACGGTTTTGGCCAGCACCACCGTCGGCCTGCCCGGGGTATGGACCGCCTGATGGTAGGCGGCGTACACCTTTTGCGGATCGTGGCCGCCGCGGTGCAGCGCCCAGATCTCATCGTCGCTCAGGTCGGCGACCAGCTCGAGCAATTCCGGATACTTGCCGAAGAAGTGCTCCCGCACATAGGCGCCGCTTTGCGACTTGAAGGTTTGGTAATCGCCGTCGACGCACTCCATCATGCGCTGCATCAGCAGCCCGGAGCGGTCTTTTTGCAGCAGTTTGTCCCAGCCGCTGCCCCAGATCACCTTGATCACCTGCCAGCCGGCGGCTTTGAAGGTGCCTTCCAGCTCCTGAATAATCTTGCCGTTGCCGCGCACGGGGCCATCCAGCCGTTGCAGGTTGCAGTTCACGACGAAGATCAGGTTATCGAGTTTTTCTCGCCCGCCCAGCGCAATCGCCGCCAGCGATTCCGGCTGATCCATCTCGCCGTCGCCGAGAAACGCCCACACCTTTCTCCCCTGGTGCGGTTTCAACTCGCGGTATTCCAGATAGCGCATGTAGCGCGCCTGGTAGGCGGCGGTCAGCGGCCCCAGCCCCATCGAAACGGTGGGATATTGCCAGAAATCCGGCATCAGCCGCGGGTGCGGGTAGGAGGAGAGGCCGCGGCGCGCGGATTCGCGGCGAAAGTTGTCGAGCAGTTCCTCGTCGATGCGGCCTTCAAGATAGGCGCGGCCGTATATGCCGGGGGCGGAGTGGCCCTGGATATACACCATGTCGCCGGCGAAATCATCGGTGCGCCCACGGAAGAAGTGCGTGAACCCCACATCGTAAAGCACCGCGGCCGATTGGTAGGTGGCGATATGCCCGCCGACGTTGGAATGTTTGCCGGCACGCAGCACCATCGCCATGGCGTTCCAGCGAATAAACGCATTGATGCGCGCTTCAGCGGCCAGATCGCCGGGATACGTCGGTTGCTTATAGGCCGGGATCGTATTCACGTAGGGCGTGGTGACCATGCTGAAGAAATCACCGTGTTTTCGCTGATCGGCTTCGGCCATTCTTTCCAACAAAAAATGCGCGCGTTCACGGCCGTCGATGTCAGTGACACCTTCAAATGCCTCAAGCCATTCAGCCGTCTCTTGTGGGTCAAGATCTGCTTTTACCGCGGGTTGGTTCATAAAAGCTCCAAATGTACTTACCTGATAAGGCGCTGAGCGATACAGGGATTCAGTGAATTGCAAATGCAAGAGTTGCAAATGCAATAATAGCGAAAGCCACTCTATCCCTTTACAATTGCAATTGCAACTCACCGGTTTTGACGAGAAAAATGACATGACAGATAAACAACCCGACCTGTGGTTCTCCTTTGTGCGCGCGCATCGGGCGATGATCAGAAAGATAGAGGCGAAGTTGTCGGAAGCGGGGCTGCCGGTTTACGCCTGGTATGACGTGTTATGGGGATTGGAAAGCGGGGAAAACGGCACACGCCGCATGCATGAGCTGGCGGACGTGTTGGTGATTGAGCGTTACAACCTGACCCGCCTGATGGATCGCCTGGAAAAAGAGCGGCTGGTCACGCGTTTTCGATCGGATGACGATCGCCGGGCCTCCTTCGCGACTATCACCGAGGAAGGCAAGGCCCTGCGGAAAAAGATGTGGGAGATCTACCGTTCGGTGGTCAACACCCACTTTCTCAACCAGTTCAGCGAAGAAGAGGTCGCACGCTTCTCCGACGCGTTGAACAATGCGATGCAGCTGGCCAGAGAGTGATCAGGCATCGGGCGTGATGTGCAGAACGCGCAGCGCATCGGCGATCAGCGCCGAAGGGATTTTCTGCTCGTCGGCCAGCAGTTTAAGGGCGCAGAGCGCAATCCATTCCGCCTGCGGGTAGTGGATTTCGCCGCGCACCCGTGAATCTGAGCCCACCGCGGCAAAGCGCGCGGGAATGAATCGCCTGAGCTGATTGGCAATCAGGTGCGAGTAGTCGGTAACGGCGACGACGGGGGTATTCCCGGTACCCAGGCACGTTTTCAGATGGCATTCGCCGCCGCTGTCCTGGCGCTGCATGTCGGCGAGTTCGGCGTCCTGCGCCAACCGCGTGTAGCTGGGGCAACTCCAGATTTCAGACGCAATCCCCCAGTTTTTCAACACCTTGGCCGCCTGCTGAACGCGGGCGAGCGCTCGGCCAGCGCCGCACAGACGAACCTGCAACGGCGAGTCTGCCGCGGCGGCGACACGATACATTCCCTTGAACGCCTGTTCTGCGACAAACGGTTCCCCTGAAGAGAGGGGGCCATTGTCTGCGTTGGTCGCGAGATACACCATCTTCCTCGTTCCCTCCAGATAGAGCGCGTGGAGGGCGTGATGGAGTATCGCGCCGGTTTCTCGGGCATTGGCCGGATCGAAAGGCAACCAGCCCGGCATGGCCGTGAGCTGAAGCGGGAACCAGGCCTGAACGCCTTTGGGCAAATCGGCACTGCCAGTATCCGCATCGCTGATGAAAATCCCTTTACGATTGGTTTCCGGCTCAAGCCCGCGAAGCATGTCCACCGAGGGCGTGTTGACGAAGTAAAACAGCGGCTTCTCATAACGCTCTGATTGATGGCCAAACCAGAGCGGCCAGGCGGTGGCGTAGTGGGAACTCGGTGGCTCGGCGCGCCTTCTGCCGTCGATAAGCCAGATGTCGCCGCTGGCGTTAAGTTCGTCCAGCGTTTGCGCCGTCCAGGCGCTGGAAGAAGGGCGCGAGGCGCCGGCTTTTTGGCTGACGGAGGTCATCTTGCGGATACAGGCTTCGGCCAGGGTTTGGGTTCTGGCCGAAGCGGCGGGCAGTGTTATACGTTGAGGCGACATGCGGAGTACCCTTTTTTAGTTGCAATTACGATGATTGTAATTGCAATTCATGGCGTATGCCAATGACTTCTGAACAGGCCGCCGCCGTCCAGGCATGACCTGCGCCGGTATATTCAGGTTCTGCGGAAGGGAGCCTATTTGTTTCACCGACCAGACAGCCGTCATCCGTTGTCCTTATTTCTGCGGTTTTTTATAAATGGCGGGCAGCTAAAAACGGTTTGCCGATATTACTCAGGCACGCGTTAGTGAACGCTAAACGAGGATATCGGCATCTTAAAAATAAAACGAAATAAGGATGAAAGCATATGCCTGGATTTAATTATGGTGGTAAAGGGGATGGAACTAATTGGAGTTCTGAACGCGGTACGGGCCCAGAGCCGGGGGGCGGCGATAAAGGCCATTCCGGCGATCGCGGCGGCGCCGGCGTTGGCAGCAGCCCGGAACAGCAACAGATAGCGGCGATCCAAAACGATCCGGCGCTGCGCATGAAGCTGGCGGCGGTGATTAAGGCGGCGCGCAGAATTAACCCGGATGCGAAATTGCATATTGAAAGCGTCAGCCCATCCGGCACGCTGAGCCTTTCCGCCACCGGTTTGACGGCCGATCAGGCGAAGCACATTGGCCTGGGGGGACTGGTGATGGGAGTCAACGCCAAGGGGGTGACAGTGGCGATCGGGGATATCGAAACCGGCCATGCGCGCAAGCCCTCAACGCCTGGCAAAGGCGGCAACAATGGCCTGAATGCCGGGCAGATCGGCGCCTCTTCGTTAGGCAGTTTCGTGACAGACTCGCATCGCGATCGGCCCGTCAGCGGCTGGCATGGCAACGGCAAAACCGGCGAATTCTCGACGACCCGCACGACCGGGAGTTACTACGGTTTTCATCATTTGAAGGTGGAAAAGCAAGACGGAGTGGCGACCTACAGCCTCTACTATAAGGCCAATAAGAACCGGCCCGCGTTTATCGCCGTGGTGAGAGGGGATAACCTGAATGCCATGGAGGTGAAATATGCCAACGGCAAGCCGGTAAAATCGCCCGGCTCGGTAAAAACGATCGTTAAGGACTTCGTCGAATATCAAAATGCGGAATTAAAAGCCATCAAGGATGGCGTCAGCCTGGCCGCAGGTATCAATAAAGATATCGCGGAAAAGATCGGCGCGAAATACGCCAAACTCGCCAAGGATTTGGAGGCGGGAATTCAAGGAAAATATATCCGCAACGTGCAAGATGCGGAGAAAACCTACGAGCAATTGACGAAGGGCCTGAACAAAAAGCTCAAGGCGCAGGACAAAGCGGCGATTGTCGCCTGGCTGAAAATGATCGATGCGGAACAGTATGCCCGCAATGCGCGGGTATTGGGCAAGGTCTTCACCGGGGTGGACTGGGCGATCAAGGGCGCGGATCTGGTAAACGCTGCGATTGAAGGTTTCTCTACCGGCAACTGGAAAGCGTTCCGCAACCAGCTCGAAGCGCTCGGGTTGTCGATCGGCGCAGGGTATACGCTCTCCGTTATCGCCGCGTTTTTCGCGCCGACGCTGGTGTCGTCGACGGTGGGCATTTTCGCCTTCGCTTACCTGTTTGGCTGGGCCACCAGCTATATCGATGCGGCCCTTGCAGGAGAACTGGAAAAATTCATCCTCGAGATGTAACAAGCTCATGACAGAAGAGGGGGCATGCCCCCTCTTTTATGGGGTATGAACGCGCCCTGAACAATGCATTAGCATGTCTCATGTATTTCTTAAGTTGATGATTTTTATCTGTGTAGTTCGTCTTATGTAGCCATCTCCCCGTCATCGGATAATTTCATTATTTTTCTTCCTGTTATGTGATTTTCTTCACGTAAAACACTATTTATCATCCTTTATTCATTAGTGATATTTACATATAACAATTGTTCTCCTAGTTTGTTCATGGTTATTAACATTCGGATTAATGTTCTGTTGGAGTATGGATATGTTGACAGGAAAGTGGGTGCCTCTGCCCTTTATCCTTGTGGTTTCCTTATTGGCTGGGTGTATTGAAGTGGATATGTCCGTTCCCAGCTTTCCGGATATGGCTGCCAGTTTCGGTGTTTCTGAAGGGCATATTCAGCGTACGATCACCTATAACTTCTTGGGATTTGTGTTTGGCGCGTTGATTTATGGCCCACTGTCAGAGTCGATTGGTCGACGCAAAACCATGTTGATCGGTGGGGCTATCATGCTGTTAGGTGCTCTGGGATGTACCTACGCCACTTCAATCGATCTTTTGATGTTGTCCCGCTTTATTCAGGGGTTGGGGGCTTGCACGCCGGTGGTAGTGGCTTACGCGATCATCGCAGACCGTTATCAAGGGGCGGCCATGTACAGCATGATCGGTCTGGTTAATGCCTGTATCTCGATTTTCATGTCGCTAGCGCCAATCGCCGGTGGTTGGATTAATGAGCATTGGGGGTGGAGAGGAAACTATGCGGTTGTCGCGGTGATCACCGCAGCGGCGGTACTGCTGGAATTGTTGTTCCTGCCGGAGACGAAGAAAGAAAAAACGCCATTCGATCTCAAAGCCATTGTGGGAAGCTATGCCCGGCTGACGGCGAGTTTCCAATTCATGCGATTATCGTTGATTCCTTCACTTTTCTTTGCTGCTTATATGGTATTCATCGCCTCCAGCGCTTTTCTTTACCGTGAAACCTTTGCGTTCTCGCTGTCGGCATTTGTCGTTCACTTTTTTATTATCGTGGCGTCATTTTCAATCCCTAGCCTCTTTTCCGCCCGTATTATCGCCGCGTTTGGTGGCGATCGGCGCGCTGAGAAAATCGGTATGGCGTTAGCCATCGTCAGCATTCTCGCTCTACTGACGGCGACAACGCCTTGGGCTATTACCCTGCTGATGAGCCTGTTCTGCTTCGGTTTTTCTATCTGCTATCCGACGCTGTTCGCACGTTCCATGAGTGTCTACCCGGAAATTTATGGTGTGGCGGCCTCCTATATCATGAGCATGCGCTCGCTGCTGGTTGTGGCTATCACGGGGATGGCCAGCTACGTCTTTATCGGGCGGCCGGAGGAAATGAGCTATGTGATGGCGAGTGTGATAGGCGTTGTCGTGTTGTTGTCTATGTTGAGTATCGTGGCATCCCCAAGCAAAGCTGAAGAATAAATAATCGTTTTCGCGTGACCCCCGGCTAAATATTTATATTTGGCCGGGATCGGCATGACTTTTTTAAATACATGTATTCCTTCATCTGGAGAATATCTATGGAAAACGAAACCATGGTTTCGAAGGGCGGTTTGTCTGCCGCCTATACTGATAAATGGGAACAGCGCGCATCAATAAGAACCCGCCCCGGTAAATTTATCGACTTTACTATTCCTGGCGCATTTTTCCCCGAGGAGAATCAGCCGATATTTTTGGCTGACATGATGAGCGGCATGGACAATGAGAGGAAGTCAAAAATACTTACTCAGTCATTGTTTAAATACCTCAATGATATCGTTAATCTTGAGATCAAACTCATTAACTCAGCATGCAATAAAATTATCTACGGCGATCTCGCTGTCAAATTTGACGAACAGATTAAATTGAATGCTTATACCGTCATCATCGATGAGTATTACCATGTTTATATCGCCAGACATATGATCAATCAACTTAGAGAGCATGATGCCGATCTCGGTGCGCTGAGTTACCCGGATTCTGACGCCTATGTGGCCGTTACAGAGGTGATGAAACGGTTACCTGAGCGCTGCCATGACATTTTCGAGATCATTGCGGTGTGCATTTTCGAAACGACCCTGGTGAGAGAGCTGGTGGAGTTCTTTAATAGTGACGGCGTTCATCCATCGATTAAATACTATGTTAATGACCATATGAACGATGAGTCCAGACACTATATTTTCTTTCTCGAATTACTTGGCTATATCTGGACGAGGTTGGATGAAAACGATCAGGCGATGATCGGCGGGCAGATCGCTGATTTCGTAAAAATGTATTTGAATGTTGAATCAGAGAAACAGTTTAACATTGAGCTGTTATCGAAGATAACTCATGATTGCGAAGCCAGTCGGGAGTCAATCAATAAGGTTTATCGCGGTTTTGAAGTGACGCCTGATGTCCCCATTGTTAAAAACGTGCTAATGGCTTTGAAACGAACCGGCATTCTGAATTCGCCGATAGTGCGCCAGGGATTCGAAAATATTGGTTGGATAATTTAATCATGGAGATGGGTATGGATAGTTTCGCCTCGCATAAAACACATTCTAAACTGGCCTATTTGACTGAAACAAAGATGTTGGCCGATGAAATAAAAGCGCGTTTACGGAATAGCAATTCGCTTATTCTTCCATTAGAGAGAAATCTTGAACTGGTCGATCAATTGACGGAGTTTGAGCTTGGTCGTTTCCTCCTGCATAACCGCGGCCTCAATGGCTACTGGACGTCTTACATTTTCCAGCATCCCGCCGGAAAACCCGCCGAACATGTTTTGGAAGACTGGCTTCTGAATCGCTCGTTGCTGTGCCGGGCGCGCGAGCGTTACTACCGTTATCAGACCTTGCTGGCTGAGTTGATTACGCAGGCGGAGACGCTGGCTTCAATCCCGTGCGGGGTGATGGATGATTTATTGGATTTGGATTACAGCGGCCATGGCGCGGTGCAATTGACCGGCATTGATCTTGACCCGGAGTCACTTTATCACGCCAACGAAAAGGCCAAGCGCGTTGGCATGGCGAACCGTTGCCGATTCTCGCAGCAGAATGCCTGGGAGTTAAAAGAAAAAAACGCTTTCGATGTGATTACCAGTAACGGCCTGAATATGTATGAGTCTGACCCGGACAGGCTGGTGGCTTTGTATCGTCGGTTCTTCGAGGCATTAAAACCAGGGGGAACCTTGTTGCTCAGTTTCCTCACGCCACCGCCGGAAAAGAACGCGCCCACCGGTGAGTGGGATAAATATGAAACGCCAATGGCGGACCTTTTGCAGGAGTTCGCGATCTTTGGCGACATTATTCAGGCTACCTACCTTAATTTCACTTCAGAAGCAGAGATCAGGCAACAGATAACCCAGGCAGGGTTCACGGTTAAAGATATCAACTACAGCTCACGCGGCGTGTTGCCGATCCTCGTGGCGGTAAAACCCTGATAACCCAAAAGAGTAATATCCATGAAGATTCTGAACATTCTTGTCAACCACACCGTAGAACCGTTGCGCAGCCATATTGTCCGTTACTTGCTGGATGCCGGCCACTTTGTCTACTTAATCGGTCTGAGCGACGCTGAGCGAACGCGCTGGACAGGTTCGCAGCACAACCTCTTTTGCTATTCCGACGTTGGCGATCAGCGTATCGACTATGAGCTCTGTCTCGAAGAAAGCGCCTCGGTGAGAGGCCCCATCGTCCGGTTAGCCGTTTTCGCCGATCGACAAAATGTGTTGTTCCAGATTCATGCTGAAGAAGACGGGAATATCAGGGCGTTAGCTGAGCGTGAGCTGCCGTGGCGGGAAGCCCGCCGAGCGTTGTCGCAGACGGTGTTGGGCGAGTTGTTCATCGATGGCGTGGTCATGCTCAGCCGTGAGGCGAAAGATCTGGATATTGCTCTGCCCGAAGGGCCAAACCGAGTTACGGATTGGCTAGTTGCCCAGCAGAGGGTACAGCAAGAGCAGCGAGCGCTGGAAAACGATGAACCGCGTTATGGCTGCTTCAACCTGACGGATGAAGTGTCTGCCGTTAACGATGCTGCAGTGGTTCAACGGACCATCGATGGCGTTGCGCAGCCGCAACAGGCTTTGCTGTTGGCTTTCCAGTTGCAGTTTCTGCTCAATGCACGGCGGCCTGGGCTTTATGCTCTGCAATTGCAAGATAGGCAACGCAGCAGCAAAGTATTACGGTTACTCAACGGAACGGAAACATACGCCGAGCTCTCTCCTTGGTTAGTGCGGGTACTGCAGGGGGACCCGGCGAACCCATTCTACGAATCCCATCATGACGGCCGTTTTTTATCTGTGGTTGGCGTAGATGTCATCATGGATGAGGGGGAGGTCGACGCGGCAGCGGCCCCGATCAGGATCGTATGGAACAGCACGCGCTGTACGCTCAGTTTGCAATTTTACGGCGAAAACCCCTTTTTCGACGTTGTAGCCGCAAATATCGATGAGTTTATGGCGGCGCTCGCCACATTCATGCGTAATGAAGGGGATATAGATGCGTTGACCGGCGTGTCTGAAAATAGCTACCAACGTTATTATGCGAAAATTAATGCCACGCAATGTGAATATCCGAGACAGACTATCGTCGGGATGTTTGAACAACAGGCAAGGGCGCTTAACGATCACCCTGCAGTGATAACGAAAAATGAAACGCTCAGTTATCGAATGCTGCAGCAACAGGCCAGTCGCCTGGCCGACTATCTGCAACGGCAATATGGGGTAGCGGCAGGCGACAAAATTGCCTTGATGATGCCGCGTGAGGCGGAGTTGGCAGTATGCCTGATGGCCGTGCTTAAGCTGGGATGCGCCTATGTTCCGATCGACAAAAATGCGCCCGTAGTGAGGACCTATTCTATTTTGGCCGATGCCCAGCCGGCGTTAATCATCGGTGCGCATGCTCAGTCAGCTGGCAGCCTGCCGCAAGGGCTGAGTTATTTGGATTGGCGTGAATATGCCGCTTCTCCTTTCGCTGGGGCCGACGGTTGCAACGAATTCCCCTCCCAGGCTGAGGCTTCAGCATTGGCCTATATTATTTACACCTCGGGAACGACAGGTAAGCCTAAAGGGGTTGCCGTAGAACATCGCAGCTTTGTGAATATCGCCAGCGATATTTCTCGACGCATGTCTGTGACGCATCAGGATCGTTTTCTGGCGATCACGACGTTGGCATTTGATATTTCAACTCTGGAAATATTTATGCCGCTCATGTTTGGCGCCACGGTGGTATTAACCGACCAGAAGACGTTGTTGGCGAATAATGACTTGCCGCACTTTATCGCGAGTCATTCCGTGAGCCTGATGCAGGGGACGCCTTCTTTTTGGCATCAGGTCGCGCAGCAATATGCCGAGACAACGCTACCCGTTCGGGCATTGTGCGGTGGGGAAGCGGTGCCGCATGCGGTGGCGCGTTGGTTGTCAGAAAACACCGAGCGTGCGTGGAATGTGTATGGGCCAACCGAAACGACGGTTTGGTCTACCGCGGATGAACTGTTGCCTGGGGGTGATAGCGTCACCATTGGGCGCCCGCTGGCGAATACCCAGTGCTTTATCTTGGACGAACGGCGGCGTTTACTTCCTCCCGGCGTGATCGGGGAAATGTATATTTCGGGGTTGGGCGTTGCGCGCGGTTACTACGGCAATGCGCGTCAGACGCAAGCAAGCTTTTTGCCGAACATATGTTCCAGCACGCCGTCAGCCTGGTTCGGTCGCATCATGTACAAGACGGGCGATCGCGTGCGTTGTTTGCCCGACGGCAGATTTGAATACCTCAGCCGATGGGATAACCAGATAAAATTGCGGGGACATCGGATCGAACTGGGTGAAATAGAGTCGGTTTTGCGAACCTACCCCGGGATGCAGCAGGTTGTTGTAAATTTACAGCCGGCCAAGGAAGAACAACAGGCGTTCCTGGTTGCCTATTATCAGGCCAAATCGCCGGTGGCACGCCAGCAACTGCAGGATTATCTGGTGACGCTGCTTCCGGACTACATGCTCCCCAGCGCTTATATGTACCTGCCTGAGATCCCCTTGAATATGAATGGCAAAGTGGATCGTAAAGCCTTGCCGCAGGTACAAGCGCAAGATAAAGCGCATTACGTAGCGCCGGGAAACGAGTTCCAGCGATGCCTGTGCCAGCTATTCCAGGATGTATTGGGGAGCGAAAGCGGACGAATCGGCATTACCGACGACTTTTTTGCTTTGGGAGGCAACAGCCTGTCGGCCATTCGCTTGGTAAATCGCATAAACGGTACGCTTCAGTGCGATCTGAAAGTTAAAGATATTTTCGAAAGAAAAAATGTGGCCAGGTTAACGCCATTGGTGGCCGCCGGGCGCGGCAGTTTTCTTTACCAAGACTACCAGATTGCACAATGTGATGAGACCCATCTGTACCATCCTTTCCCGCTGAATAATGTTCAGCAATCTTATTATCTGGGACGAATGAAAAGTTTCGATCTCAGCGAGGTCTCTACCCATATTTATAATGAATTTGTTTTCGACCATATTGATCACGAAAAATTGGAGCGTGCCTATAATCAACTTATTGCACGCCATCCTGCGTTGCGCACCGTATTTGAAGAGGGAGAACAGCGATTTTTAAGTGCGGCAGCGCATTACAAAATAGGCTACCACCCCCTGAGAAATGAAGACGAGCTATTGGCTTTGCGCGCCGAGTACTCGCACAAGGTTTACAAACCGGATTGTTATCCGCTGTTCGATATTTTCCTGAGCGAGTATCAAGGGAAATACCTTCTGCATGTCAGCTTTGATGCCATTATCATTGACATGACCAGTTTTGAAATATTATTCGGCGAGTGGATTGCGTTATATCACGACGAAAATCTGGCGCTGCCGCCGCTGGATATCAGCTACCGCGATTATCAGCTGCAGTACGAGCGCCTGCGCGGCAGCGCATTATTTGAGCGGGCGCAGCAATATTGGCTGCAGAAAATCGATGATTATACGCTGGAGGTCGGATTGCCGCTGGCCGCGCATCCCGCCAGGATCGATAAGCCGAGCTTCCGGCGTTTGTCTGCGACGATACCCATGTTGAGTTGGCAAAAGATCGTCGACAAATGCCAGCGCTTCAATATTAGTCCGACCGCTCTGATCCTTGAGCTCTACAGCAGAACGTTATGTTATTGGTCTGGTCAAGAGAGCCTTTGCCTTAATTTAACGCTGTTCAACCGTTTGCCGTTACATTCTCAGGTCGAGCAAATTATTGGCGATTTTACCGTTTTAAGCCTGTTCAATTACCAACGTCAAAATGGCGTTGCGATGAGCGAACAGCTATCGGCTATCCACCGCACCTTGCTTAATGACGTCGATAATAATTTATTTGACGGCATTGACGTACAGCGTTTGTTGAAACAGCGGCGGAATCTGCCCGCCAATACGGTTATCGCGCCGGTGGTGCTGACCAGCGTGCTTGGCATGAACAATAAAGCGAGCATGTTTGAATTGCCGCTTAATGAAGGATATCGCGGCGTTCAATACGCAATCTCCCAAACGTCTCAGGTGTGGCTCGACCATAAAGCCTACGAAAACGATGAAGGGTTCGTTGCCGAGTGGGATTATGTCGAACAATTGTTTGATGAGAAAACCATCAAGGCCATGCACGAAGGCTATTGTTCTCTGATTCGATGGGTGGCAGAACACGATTGGGAAACCATGTCATTCCCGCAGCCTGAACTGCCGGCGGAACATGCGGAAGCGGTCATGCGCTGGAATGCCACGCAAAGTACGGTGTCGGAGCAAACGCTGCACGGGTTGTTCCTTTCCAGTCTGGAAACGCCGCAAACGGCCGAGCGCATTGCGGTGATCGAAACCGAAGGCGAACGCCACTTTACCTACGCCAGGCTGGAACAGGACAGCAACACGCTGGGGCGTGCGCTATTGCGGCATACCAAGGGCGAAAAGGGACGTATTACCGCTATTCTGCTGGAGAAAGGGTATGCGCAGGCCGTCTCAACCCTTGGGATCATGAGAAGCGGCGGCGCTTATCTGCCGTTGCACATCGAATGGCCATGGGAGCGCATACGCGACATTCTGCAGCAAGCCCGGTGCGATATCTTGCTGCTCTCTGCTCAGCAGCGTCATGACCTGGCACATGAGCTGTCGGCGTTGCCTTCGGATATCACGATTTTGGTGTTCGACGAGATAGTGGCGCCGGCGCAGGAACGTGCGTCGACGGAGGTTGCCTGGCCGATCGTCAGGGCTGACGATCTGGCCTACATTATTTTTACCTCTGGCTCTACCGGTAAACCGAAAGGGGTAGCGATCGATCACCAGGGGGCGGTCAATACCATCCTGGCTGTTAACCAACGTTGGTCGGTCGGTCGGGAAGACCGGATACTGGCGCTGTCCGAGTTGAGCTTTGATCTGTCCGTTTACGATCTGTTTGGCTTGTTGGCCGTGGGGGGCGGTGTGGTGATCCCTTCCCAGCGTGAGACCAAAGCGCCGCAAGCTTGGGTGGCCGCGCTGCGCCGACATAACGTGACCCTCTGGAACTCGGTGCCGCAATTAGCGGGCCTGCTGGTTGACGAAGTCGAACCTGCGACGCAGGCGCTAACCCGGTTACGGCTGTTCCTGTTGAGCGGCGATTGGTTGCCGCTCAATTTGCCTCATCGCCTGAAAACCCAATCGCCAGACAGCAAGATGGTGAGCCTGGGGGGCGCGACGGAGGGCAGCATCTGGTCCATTTGGCATGAAATCGATCGGGTAGACGCGAGGTGGAAAAGCATTCCTTATGGCGTCGCCATGCCGAATCAACAGATGTGGGTGCTGGATGAGTGGGGGAGTGCTTGTCCTTTCGGCGTAACCGGAGAAATACATATCGGTGGGCTCGGCGTTGCTCAGGGATATTGGCAGGCTGAAACGCTGACTCGAGAACGCTTCATTTATCATCCAACCTATGGACGCCTGTACAAAACCGGCGATCTGGGTCGCTGGTCGGCGGAAGGCTATATCGAGTTCCTCGGCCGAAGAGATGCCCAGGTCAAGCTTAACGGTTATCGCGTGGAGCTGGAGGATATCGAGAATAACTTGAGCCAATTACCTGGGATCCGGCAGACGATCGTGCGGCTCAGCGAGGGTGACCTCATGGCTTACGTTGTTCCCGAGGCGCAACAGCCGGTGCCGCTCTATTTTGCTAACCGCGACGCATTCGTGCTTTCGCTGCCGGCGTTACGTCAAGATCTGCAACCTTCGCGAGCGATACCCTATCCGTTGGATGAAGCGGTTTACCGTGCCCGCAAGAGCACTCGCCAGTTTACCGCGGAGGCGTTATCCGCCGAAACCATCAGCAGTCTGTACGAAGCGCTGCCGGGGTGGTTGACGCAACAGATGGCGCAAGAGGGAAGCGCGCTGCCGCCTGCGTCTTTGGCCGGGCTGTTGGCCGTATGCGCCGCTTTCCGTTCGCCGCAGCGCGCGTTGCCAAAATATCGCTATCCTTCGGCCAGCAGCCTCTATGCGGTGCAAGTGTATCTCGGGCTCCCGGCGGCGATGGGAGAATATGCCGCGGGTTATTACTACTACCATCCGCTGGAACAGCATTTGTACCAGGCAGAAGCGTCGGGAGAACACACCGGGCCTTATCTGGACTTGGTGGTTCGGTGGGAAACCATCACCGCGTTATATGCCGAGCGCGCATTCGCTTTGGCGCAGATAGAAGTCGGCCACATGTTGGCCTTGCTGACTGAGCATCTCCAGTCTTTGGGCGTCGCTTATTACGTCAAGCCCGCTGACGCCGTTTCACCTGACGAGGGGGCATTAGCGTGTCGGATCCACCTCGGCGTTTGCGCCGTCACTTCACCACCGCAAGTCAGCGTCGATTTCAGCGTGATGGAAAACGAGGGGGGAACCTATGTCGCTCGCGCGTCAGGGCGACACTATTGCCTCGGTGAGACCTCCGTGCTGGCCGAATCATCAGACGTGTACGGGGTGTTGCAGTCGTCTCAGGTGTTGTTGCAGGTCCATGGCGCTAAGAACGCGTGCCATTATCAGGCCAGTGGCTGGATGATGCAGCGATTTGGCGCGCTCGCCGCCCAGCGGCGAATTGGCGGCTGCATTCTTGGCGTCACGCCGGCCGAGGACACGTTGTGCAGCATGGCGATAGGGTATGCGCGGGCCGAGGATGAACCGGTCTTTGACGTTCCTGCGCTCACTGTCTCGATGACCCAGGCGATCAGACGGCATTTGGCGCGTCGTTTGCCGGACTATATGTTGCCGCAGCACGTTACTTTGATCCCGGAAATCCCCTTGTCTAACAACGGTAAGGTCGATACATCACGCTTGCCGAAAGTCGTCAAGCACAGCGAATGTCTGGCTCCGCGCAGCGATGATGAGATACGGATGCGCCGACTTTGGGCGGAGCTTCTGGACAAGCGTGAAGAGCGAATCGGTTGTGACCAAAGCTTCTTCACTCAAGGGGGGAATTCGCTTCTGGCTATGCGACTGGTACGCAAGATCAACCTCGCGACGGGAACCGAGATGCGTCTGGAAGACCTCTACAACAACAATACGATTCAGGAAATGGCGGCGTGGGTCGCCGGGCAACCTTGTGGCAACGGCAGAGAAGAAGGGGCGCTGTAATGATGTTGACGGATTTATTGAACAACCTGAAAAAAAATAACATTTTATTGTGGGCTAAAGCGGACGATCGGTTGGGTTTTTCTGTCGACAAGGATATCGGCTTTGATGCCGATCTGAAGGCTGAAGTGGCGGCACGCAAAGACGAATTGTTGGCGCTGTTACAGGACAATGGCGTGACCAGCGAACAATTCGCGAAGGAAACGTCTTTTCTGAGGCTACCGCCAAGTAGCTGGCCACTTGCGCTGGACTCAATTCAGCAAGGCATGTATCTGCAAAGCGACATCGACGGCTTGCCGTATACCTATACGGTACCGTTGTTCATTGGATTGCCGCAGGTGGATATCGCGCGGTTGCGAAACGCGCTGCAAACCTTTTTACGGCATCAGCCCCTGTTGCGTCAGTCGATTGATAGCGATATGAAGCGCGTTTTTCTGGCGCCTGAGCAGTTTGCACTGGAAGTAGAAAGGATTTCCTGGTCCGAGCTGGAAAGTAAGAAACGGGCGTTGGCACAACAAACCTTCCCTATGCCGGAAGGGCAGTTTGCGCGCTTTGTGCTGCTGGTGCGGGCTGAGACGCAAGAGGCCGTTTTGGCGTGCGTTCACCATCATATGCTGTCTGATGCCCCTTCCGTCCAGCATTTTGCTCATCAACTGTTGAGTGCGTACGCCACACCGTCTGTATCGGCGCAGCCTGAAGCGGGGTACCTGGATTACTCCGCATATCAACAGTGGCGGGTGCGGCAAGATGATGTTCAGGCGTTCAGAACATCGTTGGCCGCCCGTTTGAATCAGGCGGAACCGCCGGCATTGCGACAGCGCCATCTCTCTGGCGTGGAGAATCGTGCCTTTGCCGTGCAGGCAGGATTGACGTCGGAGGTTGTCGAGCGTTTGACGCAGGCATGCGGCGAACGGGGACTGACGCTCTATTCTCTGTTGTTTACGACGTTCGCCCATGTATTACGGACCTTTAGCGGCCAGGACAGCGATTTCCCTATTGGACTGACAGTGATGAATCGCCCCGAGGCGTTCAGCCGCGCCATTGGGCCGTTTATCAGCACCCTGCCGGTCATCGCCGCATTGCGCGCAGACCAAAGCGTGTTGAGCAATGTCAAAAGCATTCAGCACGATATTTTGCAGTTGCAGGAACATCCGTGGGTGAACATTGGGCACTTGGCGCCGGAGATCGACGGTGGCGCGGTGCGCATCAATGAACTGGTTCAGCTGCTATTTACCTTCCATAACTTTGAAAACGGCGATATCGCCGTCCCCGGCGTGGAATATCGTCTGGAGCCTTATCCCGATCTGGCGGAAAAGTTTGGCATGTCCTTATTTGCCGCTCAACGAGACGGTCAAATCGATTTCACGTTAACCGCGGCGGAGAATCGTTACGAAGAGGACTACGTTCGCAATATTCTCGAGGCGTTAGTTTATGCGCTGGGCCAGTTTGATCGGCAATCCTGGGAGACGCCGCTCGAACAAATCGATTTAATCACGCCAGCCCAGCGTCGGCAGGTGCTGTCTGAATGGAATGACACGCGCTGCGATTATTCAGAAGATGAGCATATCGCGTCTTTATTGGAAGCGCAGGTAGCGCTGACGCCGGACAATATCGCCTGTGCGGATCGGCATCGGCAATTGACGTATCGCCAGTTGAATCTACAAGCCAATCAGTTGGCGGCCGCCTTATCGTCACGTGGGGTGGGGCATGGCGCCTGCGTTGCGCTGTGTCTGGATCGCAGCGTCGAGCTGTTGGTCGGTATTTGGGCGATCCTGAAATTGGGGGCCGCCTATTTGCCTGTCGACCCGGCATTCCCCGACGATCGTCTCGATTACATTCTACAGGATAGCCGGGCCGACGTAATTATCTGCCATCAGGCCTACCGACACCGGGTGGCGGCGCCAGGGCGGCGGCTGGTGGTGTTGGATGATGAATCGCTGCGCCACGAGCTTGAGTTGTTGAGCGATGAAAACATGGCGCGTCAGATATCACCGAACGATCTGGCCTATGTCATCTATACCTCCGGGACCACAGGGCAGCCCAAGGGCGTGATGTGCACGCACCGCGGTTTGATCAACCGTATCCAATGGATGAATAAATCCTATCCGCTGACGGCAGCCGATCGGGTGTTACAAAAAACGCCGTACATTTTTGACGTCTCCGTATGGGAACTGATTTGGGCCTCTCTTTACGGCGCCAACATCGTTTTTGCCGATCCGGATGGCCACAAGGACGCGGATTATCTGATTGAGCTGATCGAGCGCGAAACCATCACCGTACTGCATTTTGTGCCATCCATGCTGGCGGCTTTTACCGAGACATTACAGGGCATTCAACGCGATCGAAACGTCAGCTTGCCGAGCTTGCGCTACGTGTTCTGCAGCGGTGAAGAGCTCAAACTGACCCAGGTCAAAGGGATTAAGCAGTGTTTGCCTCATATCGCCCTGCACAATCTTTATGGGCCAACCGAAGCCTCCATCGATGTGCTGTATTTCGACTGTAACGATCCGGATATAGATAATGTCCTGATCGGGCGGCCGATTGATAACATGAAAGTGTTGGTCCTGGACAAAGGGCAGCGGCTTTTGCCGCCCGGTGCGGTGGGTGAACTCTACCTTTCCGGCGTCGGACTGGCGCGCGGCTATCTGAATAAAGCGGCGCTGACGGCGGAGAAATTCATCGTCAATCCGTATTGCACCGAATGGGATGAGCGGGCGGATGACTATGCCTGTTTGTATAAAACCGGTGATTTGGTGTATCAGCGGAATGATGGGCAAATCGTTTATGTTGGCCGCAATGATTTTCAGGTGAAAATACGCGGATATCGCATTGAGTTGGGTGAAATCGCCCAGCGTCTCGAAGCGTTTGACTTGGTGCGCCAGGCGGTGGCGCTGGTTTATCAACAGCCCCATCCCCGCCTCGTGGCCTATTACACGGCGCAGGCACCGTTGCCGGAGGCGACGCTACAACACTTTCTTGCCGCCGCCTTGCCCGAGTACATGGTGCCGGAGACCTTTATCTGGTTGAAAGAATGGCCCGTCACGGTGAATGGCAAACTGGATCGGCGTGCGCTTCCTGAACCGTCTCTGCCGGTCGTACAGGAACGTGTCGCACCGCAGTCGGAGAGGGAAGCGCAGATCGCCGCCATTGTTGCGGAAATGATGGGGATCGATGAAGCGCATTTCAGCTGTGAGGCTAACCTGTATCAGTTGGGGCTGGACAGCATCATGGCGATCAAGCTGGTGAGCAAATTGCGCCAGGCGATGGGCGTATCGATCCGGGTGAAAGACGTGTTCGCCAGCAAAACCGTGCATGCACTCCATTTACGTCTCGCTCAGCATCAGCAGCAGGTGATGATTGAAGGCAAACGGGAGCAGGGCGTATTGGTTGGCGAGTTGCCGCTGCTGCCTGTCCAACGCTGGTTCTTTGACTGCGCATTCCCTTATCCGAGTTATTGGAACCAGGCGTTTCTGCTGGATGTGCCGGCGCTGGACGTCGAACGCCTGCGCGAAGCGCTGCACGCATTGATTCAACATCACGATGCGCTACGCCTGACGTTTACGTCTGAGGATTCGTCGCATTGGCGCCAAGGCTATCAACCGATGACGGACGCCATCGAACTGCGGTGTCATCATGTCGAACGCTCGGCACCGCAATGGCAAGAGGCCCTGTCCGCCGTGCTGACCGAATGGCAAAGCGATATCGATCTGGCCGACGGGCCGCTTTATCGTTTTGGTTATGTCACGGGGTTCGACGAGGGGCGAGCCCGTATTTTCTGCGCTTGCCACCATTTGGTGCTCGATAGCGTCAGCTGGGGCATTCTGGCCCGCGATCTGGCGAACGCCTACCACGGTGAAAGCCTTGGAGATAAGGGAACGAGTTATCGTCAGTGGACTGAGCACTTCGAGCAATATTGTGCCAATCACGCGGAAGAGGCGTCTTACTGGCGGGCCAGGATGGCGGACTACCGCCCCGTTGCGTTGCCGGCTGCGCGCGGCGCTACGATGGCATGCAGCCGCCTCGCGTTATCAATAAAAGTGACGCAGGCGCTGCAAACCGAGGGTTTACGTGCCTTCAATGCGAAAGTCGACGAATGTTTGCTGGCGTGTGCAGACGGCATGCTCGCTCACTGGTTTAACGGAGAGCTGACCCATGTCACCGTTGAAGGGCACGGACGCGAAGAGATTGATGCCGCTCTGGACGTTCATCGTTGCGTCGGGTGGTTCACGTCACTTTATCCCTGTGCGCTCTCATCCTCTCCCGATCCGGCAATGCGTTTGCAGGCGGCCAAAGCGCAACTGCGCGGCGTGCCTCATCAGGGCGTAGGATTTGGCGCGTTTGCCCGTGAGCTAGGGTTGCCGCTGCCCAATGTTTGTTTCAACTACCTGGGACAGCTGACTTCGCCGGATGAAAAGGATTGGGCGCTGGTCATGTCGCCGGTCGGTGAGACGCGCCATCCTGACAACGGCTTGCCTTTCGGTATTACGCTCTTTAGCTACATAGAGCAAGGTCGGTTGCAGCTCGAAGTCGTCAGCGGTCTGTCCGGTGAGCAAAATCAACAGTTGCTGGAGACCTGGGAGGCGGCTATAGACACGCTGATAGCGTGCTGTGAACGGCAGGGAAGAACCCAATACGGCCTTGGCGATTTCATCAATGTTGCGGATGAACGCGACTTACAGCATTTACCTCTGCAGGGCGGTGCCGAAAACGGCGACTGCTTTGCCATGACCGAGATTCAGAAAGCCTATCTGGTTGGGCGCTTTGAAAACTATGAGATCGGCAACGTCGCCAACCACATCTACAACGAGTTCGTGTATCCGCGCCTTGATGACGAACGTCTGGAGCTGGCGATTAACCGATTGATCGCCCTCTGTCCGGTGCTGCGCACCGTGTATGACGCGGAAAGCATGACTCAGCGCTTCATTTCGGTGTCGCAGGCCGGCCATTATGCCTTGGCGGTGAATGACCTGCGCCTCGACGATGAGGCTACCGCGCTGGCGCGCGTGCGCAAGCGCCTGTCCCATCAGGTCTATCAGGTCGACCGTTTCCCGTTGTTCACTTTTGAAATCAGCCGGCTGCGCGAGCGCGACGTGCTGCATATCAGTCTCGATCTGATTTTGCTGGATGTGCAAAGCCGTCTGGCGCTGTATCAACTGCTTAATGCGCTGTATCGGGGAAATGTCTTGCCGCCGCTGGCAACCGTGAACTTCAAAGACTACCAGGAGCATCTGGCCCATCTGAAGGCCTCCCGTTGGTATCAACGAGATTGCGCTTATTGGCAGGACAAGCTGGCCGATATGCCGCTGCGGCCAAACTTACCGCTCAAGGTACCGTCGGCCACGGTTGAACACCCGCACTTTGCAGAGCATACGCTATATATAGACAAACAAATTTGGCAGGATTTCAAACGGCAAGCGCAGCATTATCAGGTCTCATACTCGTCGGTATTGCTGAGCCTCTATGGCTACCTCATCGCGCGATATTCCGGCAACAGCGAGTTTCTCATTACCATGACGCTGTTCAACCGCTACGCGGTTTGCGAGGACGTAAACGACATTTTGGGTGATTTTACCTCGACCAACCTGTTCCACTTTCGCGATGCCGGCGAGGATCTGTTCACCACCATCGAGACGACGCATAAGCGCATGTGGGACGACATTCAGCATGCGTTGTACAGTGGGTTGGATGTGCAGCGCGATCTGGTGAAACTGCACGGCCTGGATCGCCATTCGGCGGTGTCGCCGTTGGTCTTCACTGGCGTCGTAGGGCAACAAACCGGCGATTGGGATAAACAGGCGTATCTGGAAGACAGCGAGGTGCGCGAGCAGCGATATTGGTGTGCGCAAACCTCTCAGGCTTGGATCGACCTGCAGGCTATTGAAGTCGATGGCCGCTTTATGAGCAAGTGGCTTTATGTCGAACAGCTGTTTGATGAAGAAACCATTGCGCATCTGAATCGCGCCTATTGCCGTCTGATCTCGCTATTAGCGCAGCAGCCTTGGGAAACGCCGGTGGGATGCGAAAACTATTTGCCTGAAGCGCAAAGAGAAATGATGCAGCGGGCAAATGCCGTCACTCAGCCTCTCAGTGAAGAAACCCTGTTCAGCGCGTTCGATCTGTTGGCGACGCAAGCACGGCATCGAGAAACGATCGCGGTGTATGACGGGGAAGCGGCGATCGGCATGACCTATGGCCAATTGAAACAAGACAGCGATGCGTTGGCGCAGCAGGGGATGGGCTCATCTGCGCCGCTGATTGCCGTATTGGCGGAAAAAAGCTACGCCCAGGTCTGTGCCTGTCTGGCGATCATGAAGGCCGGCAAGGGCTATCTACCGTTGCATGTCGAGTGGCCGGCGGGGCGCATCGCCGATATTTTACAACAGGCCGGTGTAGAACAGCTCTGGCTGACCCGGGCACAGTCGGCGCGTGCGGATATCCGGACACTGAGCGAAGCGGGTTATCAACTGCTGGTCATCGAGGATATGCTGGATGAGGCGACCGCTTTGCCACCGTGTTTCGGCTTGCCGCACGTCAGCGCCGCCGATGTGGCCTATGTCATTTTCACTTCCGGTTCCACCGGGCGGCCAAAAGGGGTCACCATCGATCACCGTGGCGCAGTGAATACGCTGCAAGCGGTAAATCGACGCCTCTCGCTGACCGCTGAAGATGCCCTGTTCGCGCTGTCTGAATTGAGCTTCGATCTCTCCGTCTATGACATCTTCGGCGCGCTTAGCGTCGGTGCGGAGATCGTCTTACCGGCTCAAGAGAGCGTAAAAGATCCGGAGCGGTGGTTGCCGCTGCTTGCTGAGCGTGAAGTCACCGTCTGGAACAGCGTTCCACAGCTTGCCGGGCTGCTGGCCGATGCCGTGGCACGGCAGGGATGCTCACTGCCAAGGCTGCGCGCGTTTTTAATGAGCGGTGATTGGATCCCGCTGAATCTGCCGGAGACGTTGCGCACACTTTGGCCGCACGCTGACTGCATCAGCCTGGGCGGGGCGACTGAGGGCAGCATTTGGTCCGTTTGGTACCCGATAGAGGCGATCGATCCGGCCTGGCGCTCCATCCCTTATGGCACCGCGATGCCTCATCAGGCGCTTTATGTTTTGGATCCGCAGGGACAGATGTGTCCGGTTGGCGTGACCGGTGAGCTCTATCTTGGCGGGATGGGGGTGGCATTAAATTATTGGCGAAATCCACAGCTCACGGCGGAGCGTTTCATTTCGCACCCTCGTCACGGACGCCTCTACAAGACGGGCGATTTAGGGCGCTGGCATGCGGCAGGTTATGTCGAATTCCTGGGGCGCAACGACTTCCAGGTCAAGCTGCGCGGGCATCGCATTGAGCTCGGGGAGATTGAAAGCCGGCTTCTGCAATGCGGCGGGATCCACCAGGCCGTGGCACTGGTGATGGCGCAGCCGGCACCGATGCTGGTGGCTTATTACGTCGGCGAAGCGAACGCTGACGAGAAAATGCTCCGTTCGCGACTGGCTGAACAATTGCCGGAGTATATGGTACCGGCGCATCTTATCGCTTTGGATGCCTTGCCGCTGACGGCGAATGGCAAACTGGATCGCAACGCCTTGCCGCTACCCGCAGCCGAAGAGCAGGCGACTTATTGCCCGCCGCGTGACGACCGTGAACATCAACTGTGTCGGCTGTGGGGCGAGATCCTGCACGTGCCGGCGGATGAACTCAGTACCCAGGCGGATTTGTTCCAGTTGGGCATCGACAGTATCGCCAGTATCCAAATGGCGGGGCGGTTAAGGCGCGAATTGCAGCTGGATGTCACGCTGAAAGAGTTGCTGACGTATCGCACCATCGCATCGTTCTACGACACTCTGCTCGGCCGTCAAACCGTTGGCGGCATCCAGACCGTGCAGCGCGAAACAGGGGCCTTGAGCGGCGCAGTTCCGCTGCTGCCCATCCAGCAATGGTTCCTGGCACATGATCTGCCGCATCCGCAGCAGTGGAACCAGTACGGGCTGTTGGTGGCGCCTGGCATGACAATGGCCCGTCTGCAATGCCTGTTGCCGCGCCTCGTGGCGCAGCACGACGCGTTCAATCTGCGCTTCGAAAAAGATACCCAGGGAGAATGGCGCCAATGCTACCAGCCGCAGGCTGCGCTGCCGCCATGCCACGCTTTGGACATTCGCGCATTGTCGCTGCCGGAAGACCACCCGGATTTTGACGCCGCGCTGTTGCAGCGTTTTGCCGACTGGCAGCAGGCGTTCGATCTGCAGAGCGGGCCTTTGGCCGCGTTCGCCGTTCTTGAAGGGTACGCGGACGGCAAGGCCAGGGTGTTCGTCGCTTGCCATCACCTGATTGTCGATGCGGTCAGTCTGCAGGTGATCGTCGACGATTTACGACGCCTGAGCCAAGAGGAAACGCTGCCGGAGAAGGCCAGCAGCTATCGCCAATGGGTGAACCATCTGCGGCAACGTGCGCAAATTACCTCTCATGAACGTGAAGAGTGGCTGGGGCAATTGCCGGGCAGCGAAGTTCATGCGTTGCAAGCGCTGGGCGGAACCGCGACGACGCGTCATGCCCTTGCGTGGGGGGAAGGGCCATCCTGTCGCTTGATGCAGCACCTCGCCATGTTCGGCATGCAGCCGCAGGACATGGTGGCCTGGGCGGTTGGCCGCGTTTTGCATGATTTGACCGGACAAACCGCCTTTAGCCTATGGTTTGAGGGGCACGGTCGGCAAGCGGATGAGCGAACGCTGGATATCTCCAGGACGATGGGCTGGTTCACCAGTCGTTATCCCGTGCGTTTTAGCTATCAACGCGATGCCAGGGAGCATTTGCTCGCGGTGAAAAATAATCTGAGACGTTGGTCGCAGCGGGCGGAAAACTTCGGTGTCCTGTGTGGTTTGCCCGTGGTGAAAGAGGACGGCATCAGCATCAACTACCTGGGCAAGATGGAGGCGGCGGGAGACTGGGCGCTGGATCACCACTTTGTGGGGCTGCATCGCCATGCCTCCCAGGAAGGGACGCATCTGATCGATATCGTCGTGTTGAACGTTGGCGATCGTCTTGAATTGCGGGTCGAAAGCCGGCTGCGGGAGCATGACGCGGCCTGGTTGACGCAGCGGCTTATTCGAGAGTTGGAAGATGGCCTGGTATCAATGAATTGGCCATCCTGGCGTTGGTTAACCGAATCGGATGTCGATTTCGCCCTCCCGCAACCCCATCTGGATCGGCTGCAACATGCGCAGGCGGTTGATGCGGTCTTCATGGCCAATAGTCTGCAGCAAGGGATGTTGCACCATTCGCTGGCCTTTGGCGACGCCGATCGGGTGTATCGCGTGGCTACGCGCTGGGATTATCACTGTGCGATCGAGCCCGAGACGTTCAAGCGGGCGTGGCAATGGGTGCAACAGCAGTTCTCCTGCCTGCGGTTGCGGTTCGATTGGCGCGGTGAAATCGTGCAGGTCGTGGATCATGAAGGGCGCTTCCCTTGGCACGTCCATGACATCAGCCATCTGTCGCCTGAAGAGCGGGAACACGCCTTGCACAGGCTGCAGGAAAGTGAGCAGCAGGCCAGCTTCGATCTCCAACAAAGCGGACTGTACCGTGTCTGCCTGGTCAAACTGGCGGATGATCACTTCGCTTGCCTGTTCTGTGTACATCACGCCATCCTCGATGGTTGGAGCAGTCCGCTGCTGGTGGGGGCGCTGCATGACGCTTACCTGGCGTTTTCTCACGGACGTGAGCCGGCGGACAGACCGGATCTCTTTGCTTCAGTGCAGCACTACATTCAACGGCATCGCGATAGGGACACGGATTTCTGGCGCGACTACCTGAGCTCGGTCGACACCTCGCCGGATCTGAGCGGATGGCGCCGTCCGGATGCGGAGTCATCGGCGTTAGCAGCCATTAAGAGCGTCTCTGCTGCAGGGATTTGCCGCTGTGAACTGAGCGCCGAAGAGCGCCGGTGCGCGCTCGAAGCTGCCCAGCGCCAAGGCATGACCCTGAACGCCTTGCTGCAATACGCCTGGCACAAGGTGCTCGCACTCTACTCCGGTGCTGCCGTGACCGTGGTGGGCACCGTGGTGGCGGGAAGGATGCTGCCGTTGAATGGTATCGAAAACACGCTGGGCATGTTCCTCAATACGCTACCGTTGAAGGTGGAGCATCAAAGCGATGTGCCTCTGATTCAGCAGGCACATCGGTTGCAGCAAGATATTAATGAAGCCAATACCCGATGCCTGGTCGATCTGGCTCATCTGCAGCCTGCGGGCCAGCGCCTGTTTGACTCGTTGTTCATTTATGAAAATTACCCGCAGCCTGATGAAGACCGCCACCGCGAACTGCGTCATCAATTCGTCGGTCGCAATGAGCAGAGGGATTATCCATTGGTCGTCAGCGTGGAGGAGGAGCCGGACGTTCTGCTGATTAAGCTGGAATATGCGGCAGAGTACTTTGATGCGGCGATGATGCGGCAAGCGATGGCACTGTTAAAGGACATCGTCGGCCACATGGCGAAAGACGCGAGTACGGAGACGGTGGCGATAGCTCCGGTTTATTGTGAGCCGGAGCAACCCTTGTTGCTTCCTGCGCCGGGGAATGCCGCCACCTTATCGCAAGTGTTGGCGCACTACGCATGCAGCCGGTCAGACGCTCCGGCGCTGAGTGACGGCGAGCGCAGCTGGAGCTACGCCCAGCTTGACGCAGAAGTGACGCAACTCGCCAATCTCATCGCCGGCCGCCTTGAGAAGACGCCGCACGCGCCTATTGCCTTGCGACTGCACAGCAAAGTCTTGACGGTCATGGCCTTGTTGGCGATAGGACGACTGGGCGCAGCTTATGTGCCGCTGGACAAAGACTATCCGCAGGAGCGTATCGATTTCATTCTGCGTGACAGCCAGGCTATCGCCGTATTGACGATGTCTGGGGATGAAGGGGCCGAGTACGGTATTCCGTCTATTCCCTTGTTCGGCACCGCGGGAGAAGCGCTGTGGCGCAAACAGGCCACGATGCCGACGTTCACACCTGCGGCGGAGAAGACCGCCTACATACTTTACACGTCCGGCACGACGGGTAAACCCAAAGGGGTTAGCGTGGGGCATGGGGCGCTGCTCGCCACATTGCGAGGTTTCTGGCAGCAGTACTTCCAGGGCAGGGAAGCGCTGAAAACGTACAGCATGACCAACCCCGTTTTCGACATTTTCGGTCTTGAATACGGTTTGCCGTTATTGAGCGGCGGCTGCGTTACCTTGGGAACTCACCATGTCACTGGGCTGGATTGCCGTAAGTTCGATTTCATCCAGTCAACGCCCAGCATGCTGGAAATTGTCCTACCGGTATTGCAGGGGGACGAGGAATGTTTACTTCTGGTCGGCGGTGAAAAGCTTGAGCCGCATTTGGCGCAGAAGGCCCTGGCTGTTTTCACGGCGCTCGTCAATGTCTACGGTCCGACGGAAACCTGCATTTGGTCAACCGGTAAACATTATCGGCGTGCCGCGACGGATCGCGTTTTAACGATAGGCCGCCCTTTGCCGGGAGAACGTTGTCTGGTGTTGGACCCGGCCGGCAGACCTTTGCCTGTCGGGGCCATCGGCGAGCTCTATATCGGGGGCAGCGGCGTGGCCGAGGGTTATCACAACCAGCCTGAGCTGACCGCCTCACGCTTTGTCTCACTGTCGTTTGCTGAGGGGATATGGTATCGCAGCGGCGATCGCGCACGCATTTTGCCAAATCGTGAAATAGCATTCCTTGGGCGGCAGGATCAGCAAGTCAAGTTGCACGGCCATCGTATTGAGAAGGGCGAGATTGAGCAGGTTATATTGCAGCACGAGTCGATCTTGCAGGTTACCGTGCAAATATGCCAAGTGGCGGGGGATGGGAACGTCGGTCAGGCGTTGGTTGCCTATTATGTGGCGCAGGGCGAAATTAACGCCGGGCAGTTGAATGAACACGTCGGTCGACAACTGCCGGATTATATGGTGCCTGCCTATTGGATTGCGTTGTCTGCCTTGCCGCTGAACGCTAACGGCAAACTGGATGTGCGTGCGTTGCCGTCGGTTGACGCCGGTGAGGCATCTCCAGCGGCGCAGAGCGAAATCGCTACGCCGCTGGTGAAGCAGTTGCAGGTTATCTGGCAAGAATTGCTCGGTTGCGAGGCGGTGGGCGTCAATACCTCGTTCTTTGAACTGGGTGGGAACTCCATCATGTTGACCCGGCTCTATGGCATGTTACCCGACCAGGTTCAGCAAAAAATCGGTCTGATAGATCTCTTCCGTCTGCCGACCATTGCCCGCATTGCCGCGCATATCGAAGGTCGCCAACATGAAGCGGCGCCGGCACCGACGACTGGACCGATCAATGCCCGGGACGATATCGCCATTGTGGGGATGGCGGGCCGTTTCCCAGGCGCGCAAACGCTGGCGGCATTCTGGCAACGGTTATGCGATGGCGAGGCGTTTATTACGCATTACTCGCGCGAGGCGCTGGCGGCATCGGTTGACTCCGCACTGCTGGATCATCCGCATTATGTTCGCGCCCAGGGGATGCTCGACGATATCGATCGCTTTGACGCCGATTTCTTCGGCTGTACGGCTCAGGAAGCGCGTCTGATGGATCCGCAGCAGCGAATTTTCCTGGAATGCGCCTGGCATGCTTTGGAAGATGCGAACTGCGATCCGCAGCGCTTTGCCGGTGATATCGGCGTCTATGCGGCCATCGGCAACAGCAACTACGAAAGAGACGTTGTTCTACCGAACATGCCGCAGGCTGATTTGATCGATCATTACCAGTTGATGATTCATAACCAATCCCACTTCCTGGCGACAAAAACGGCGTACAAGTTGAATTTGACCGGGCCGGCGATGACGATCCAAACGGCTTGTTCATCCTCGCTGGTCGCTGTTCATCAGGCTTGTCGCGCCTTGCAGGCGGGCGACTGTCAGGTCGCATTGGCAGGCGGTATCTCCATTGGTCAATTAGCGCGCGGTGGTTACCTGTACCAGCCAGGGATGATCTTCTCACCTGATGGTCACTGCCGTCCGTTTGATGCGCAAGCGGCGGGAACCATTGAAGGACAAGGGGTAGGTATTGTCGTGCTGAAACCTTTGGCGCAAGCGCTGGCGGACGGTGATGCTGTGTATGCCGTTGTGAAAGGGTCGGCCGTAAATAATGACGGGCGGGATAAAATGGGATTCACTGCGCCAAGCGAGAGCCGTCAACAGGCGGTGATTGCCAAGGCATTGGCCGATGCCGATGTCACGCCGGCGGACATTTCCTATGTCGAAGCGCACGGCACCGGCACGCCATTGGGCGACCCTATTGAAATTGCCGGGTTGAAAGCGGCCTTCGCCGGACAACAGGCGGAACACGCCTGCGCAATCGGCTCGGTGAAAAGTAACCTGGGGCATTTGGATGTCGCGGCAGGCATCGCCGGCTTGATTAAAACGGCGTTGTGCCTGCAGCATCGCACGTTAGTTCCCACGCTACATATGCAGCGTGAGAATCCGGCATTAAAACTGGCTGAAGGGCCGTTTTATGTGAATGTTGAAACCCGCAACTGGGAAAGCGCCACAGGGCTCCGCACCGCCGGCGTCAGCGCTTTCGGCATTGGCGGCACCAACGCGCACGTTATCCTTCAGCAGGCGCCGAACACGCCGACAACCGCACCTCGGTCCGCTCAGCGCAATATGCTGTGCGTTTCTGCGGCGGATGACGCAGCTCTCGAACGGATGAGTGAGGCTTTGGCCGATCATTTGGCAACGCATCCTGAGCATTCGATGGAGGCGGTTGGCTATGCCCTGATGGCGCAGCGACACCGCTATGCATGCCAACGGTGGGTATCCGGAGATTCACGGGAAGCGGTCGTCGCGCGGTTGCGCGAGAAGGGCGAAACGATGGCCCGACCTGCGTTCGAGGCGCAGGTGGCCTTTATGTTCCCGGGCCAGGGCGCACAATTCGTCGGCATGACACAGGCGTTATATGACGCCGAACCGCAATTCCGAGTGGAGGTCGATCGTTGCCTCGGATTGCTCGAGCCGATGATGGGCGGTGAAATAACGCGGGAAGACGTATTGGCGAACGGGGAGAGCGTACACCACACCGCAATCACTCAAGTGGCGCTGTTTGTGTATGAATATGCGTTGGCGCAGTGGTATCGCTTCCTCGGTGTTGAGCCGACGGTGATGATTGGCCATAGCCTGGGCGAATATGTTGCCGCATGTATCGCCGGCGTATTTTCTCTGGAGGATGCGCTCAAGTTGATGCTCAAACGCGGTGCGCTATTGGCGCACACCGCACCGGGGGCGATGCTGGCTATCAAACAGTCGGCGGAGGGCGTAAGCGAACAGGCTGCCGCGTTGGGCGTCGATATCGCCGTCGTTAATGATTCGGGAAGCTGTGTCATTTCCGGCGCGGCGTCGGCAATCGCCTCTTTGCAGGCGAGCTTGATCGCCCAAGGGGTATCTTGCCATCCGGTTAAGGTTTCGCACGCGTTCCATTCGCGTTTATTGGAGCCTGTGTTGGCAGAGTTTAAGGCCGCACTGCAAGACATTGCCTTCAACGAGCCGCAGTTACCGTTTATCTCCAATTTGACCGGCCAGTGGGCAACGGCGGAACAGGTTTGTCAGCCCGAATATTGGGTGCAGCACCTGCGGCATACGGTGCAATATGACGCCGGCCTGCGTACCTTGCTTGAACGCCGTGCCGATGACAACTGGGTATTGCTGGAAGTAGGGCCGCGTCAAATTCTGAGTACGCTGGCGTCGCGCCATCCGGCATTGGGGAATGCGGCCGTTGTCGTTTCTTCACCGCGCAACGCTACGGATGAGCGGCAGGCTGCGCAGATGCTGTGGCGTTCCGTTGGCGTGCTGCATATGTCAGGTGTGGAAATCAACCAGGAGCGTTTCTGGCGGTGTACGGGGCAAGCGTCTTTGCGTCTACCGGCATATCCTTTCGCGCCTCAGCGGCATTGGTTCGGTGTGATGAATGCACCCGCTCATTCGCGGCCGGCCCCGGTTCCGGCGGAGGCAGCCGTGCACCAAGGGGATATGCAACAACGGGTGGCAATGTTGTTCAACGAGGTTCTGGGGTGTGAGTCGGTCGATCCACAGCGCGGGTTCTTCGAACTGGGCGGCGACTCGCTGAGCGCATTGCAACTGATTGGCCGCCTGCAAAAAATGACCGGTATACGTCTTGAGCTTATGGCCATGGAACAGCCGAGCGTCGTGCAAATAGCGCAATCGCTAGAGGCTCATGCGACAGCGAAGCCTCAGGGCGAAAGCGGTTTGGTGAAGCTGCGCGACGGTGAGGATGAGGGGATGATGCCACTTGTGTTGATCCACCCCATCGGCGGCGACATCTATTTCTACCGGGAGTTGGCTCAATGCTTGGGAAGCAGCAGAACGATTTATGCCATACGTTCACCTCTGCTGAATGGCTCGGGCGCCTTCGAGAGCATCGAACAATTGGCGGGAGAGTATCTGGCTTTGCTGGAGCCGCATCTTGAGCGAGGCGAATGTTGCCTGGCCGGTTCTTCGTTCGGCGGTATTATCGCGTTTGAAATGGCGCGGCAGTACCAAGAGGGAAAACATGTGTCTCTGCCGGTAGTGATGATTGATTCCCCAGGACAGGGAAATCTGCCTGCGGCCATGACGGATGAACAGATTTTGGACTACCTGCTTTCATTTGGCCTGGTGTCACTGGACATTGATTGGGATGCCTGGAAGGCGATGACCCAAATGGCGGATAAAATCCATTATTTATCTGAGATCACCAAAGGAACTGCGGCCGAAACGCTCTTTTCCTCGGCGTTCTTACCTCGTTACTTGAGCACCTGGCAACGGCATAACGTGATGATGCAGCGTTACCACCCGCATGCGTTGATGAGTGATGTGCTGTTTTTCTCTCACCGTGAGGTGATTGCAGATTTTCCTGAAAATCAAAGCAAGTTCTGGCATCCCTGGGTGTTGGGCCGCTTCGAGGTGCAGGTAATTCCGGGGAACCACCTGACGATGAACGCGGGAGAAGGCGCGGCAATGATGGCGGAAAAAATGACTTCGTGGTTAGGGCATTGGACGCTGGCTTGATGGCGCAGCGTGTTCGCTATACCTGAGGGGAAATCAGCGGGATAAACTATCCCGCTGATCCCGCTACGGTATTGATTTTGATTACGCCGCTCCCGTTCTCCGCGGTGGCGGATAGCGTCATATTCTTGCAAAGCAGAGGAGGCCGTATGTGGTTTGAGCAAATAAAAAGGGGTACCGGTGGGGATGATGAGCATATTTTATTTTGTTTCCCTTATGCCGCCGGAAATGCCGAGGTATTCGTGCCATTCTCTCACTACGTCAATAGCAATACGTCCGTGTACGCCATGCAACTGCCCGGCAATGGGCGCCGCTTTTCAGAGGCGTTGTGCAATGATGTCTGCAAAATTCTGGATGAGGTTGAACGAGAAGCCACGAGCCTGATGTCGGGAAAACCGTACTCATTTCTTGGTCACAGCAATGGCGGATTATTCGCCTTTGAATTGGCGAGTCGTTTTATCGCTAAGGATAAACCGCCGGCGCGAATTTTTATCGCCGCAGAAGCACCGCCGCACATTACGGATTTTAAGCATGATCCGATGCATTCAGATGATGATGAAATGGCCGAAGTATTGCGTCGTTATGGCGGAACTCAACCTGATATTTTGGATGACGTTGATTTCAGAAGCTTATTTTTTCCTATTATACGCAACGAGCTGTCGATTAATTTTCATATGAAACGGGCGTTGAAGGAGAAGACGATCAATTATCCTTTGGTGTTGATTCACGGCAGCCGCGACAGCACTGTTTCCAAGACGGACATGGCGGCTTGGGCGCGCTATACAAGCGCGCATATCGGTCTGCATACCGTTTCGTCGGATCATTTCTTCATCAATCATCAGCCGAAAGAAGTGGCGGATATCGTGAATCAGCAGCTGGCGTAAAGCGCAGGTATGGCGGTTGGGGCACAACCGCCATTAACGCAATGGCGTCATCACACCACCGGCGCCACCGTCAGCAGCAGGTTGGCGAAGCGGCGCTGTTCGCCGGAGGCGATCACCAGCAACGTCCGATCCGATTTGACCTCGGCGTAAAACGCCTCGCGCGGCAGGTATTCGATCGGGCAATGTTCTGGCAGCAGCTGCCGGTATTCGGCTTCGATAGTGTTGGTGAAGTCCGGCGGGCAGGCCATCAGCGCCGCGCTTTCCACGTTGATGCAGGCCAGCAGTTTTTCCAGGATCGGCGGAGCGGCGAGCGTGCCGGGCGCCAGGTTCAGATAGACCACGGTGGCGTCTTTCGGCGCGTGGGTCATGCAGGCGTAGTTGCCGTCGGCGATCAGCACCTGGGTTTTATGCCCGCATTGCGCCAGCGCGGCGAGCAGCGGCGGGTGGGTGATGGCGGATTTAATCATAAGGCGATACCTGAATAGGGGGCGGCAGCCGTGCCGCCCGCAGCTGAATTACATGCGGTAGATGCCGCCGTTGATATCAAGAGTGGCGCCGGAGATGAAGCCGTCGTATTCCGCCGCCAGAAAGGTGATGGCGCGCGCCACGTCGTCCGGCGTGCCTGCGCGGCCCAGCGGGATGGCGCGAACGGTTTCCTCCGCCGATTCTTGGGTGGTGTGGCGATTATGGAAGCGGGTGCCGAGGATCAGGCCGGGCGCCACCGCGTTTACCCGGATGCCGTGCTCGCCCAGCTCCGCCGCCAGCGAGCGCGTCCAGGTGAGCACCGCGCCCTTGGTGGCGGAATAGACCAGCGAGCCGGAGTGGCCGCCGGCGCGGCCGGCCTGCGAGGCCAGGTTGACGATGCTGGCGCCGTTTGCCGCCGCCTTCAGGAACGGTAGCGCGCTCTGCGTCACGTTCAGCATGGTGGTCATGTTCACGTCGATCACGGTTTGCCAGAAGGCGCGGTCGATCTCGCCCAGCCATTTGCGCCCGACGATGCCGCCGACGTTATTGACCAGAATATCGATGCCGCCGAGAAACTCGGCGCCGGCCGCGACGCAGCGCAGCGTTTCGTCGGTATCGATGAGATCGGCGTAGCCGTAAGCGGCTTTTTGCCCCAGAGAATGGGCCAGCGCCACCAGCGCCTTGGGGCCGCTTTCGTCGCTGTGATAGTGAAAATAGATGTCGCAACCGGCCTTGATCAGCCGCTCCGCAGTGGCGCGGCCAATGCCCTGTTCCGCTCCGGTGATAAAGACCTTTTTGCCCGCAAGATCGCCCATGATTGACTCCTTATTGGTTCGTTAAGAATTGATGACGCCTTCACGCTGTTTGGCGCAGTAGAAAATGCAGATCAGCCCGGTGGCCAGCAGGCACGAGGCCAGGAAAAACAGCCCCGGCGCGCTGCTGCCGGTCAGATCGTTCAGCACGCCCACCGCATAGGGGGCGACAAAACCGCCGATATTGCCGATGCAGCTGACCACCGCCAGCCCGGCGGCCGCAGCCGCGCCGGTGGAGATATTGGCGGGCATGGATAAAAACGGCGGCACGGCGGTGTAGATACCGATGGCGGCGATGCACAGGAACGACAGCGCGACGAGCGGGTCGTATTTAAAAAACGTCACCGCCCCCATCAGGCCGATGGCGGCAACCACCATGCTGAGGCCGGCAAATACGCCGAGCTTTTTGGTTTTGCTGGCCCACAGGCTCCACGGATAGACCAGCAGCGCGGCCAGGCCGTAGGGAATGAGCGCCAGTAGGCTGACGCGGAAGATATCGCCGCCGGAGAGGGCGCTGATGATCGACGGCAGCCAGGTGCCGAAGCCATAAATGCCGCACACCATGCCGAAGTTGAGCAGCGCGTAGAGCAGGTATTTCTTGTTTTTAATCCCCTTCAGGAAGTCAGCCAGCGTGATTTTAGAGCCGGATTTGGAGCGGCCGGCGTTGCTCATCAGCCAGGCTTTTTCCTCCACGTTCAGATAGCCGACGTCTTTGGGGGAGTTCTTGATCAGGAACGGGATCAGCAGGCCGATGACGATCGGCGGCAACCCTTCGAGGATAAACAGCAGCTGCCAGGGGGCGAACCCGAACCAGTCATGCTGAATATTGAGAATAAAGCCGGAAATCGGCGAGCCGACCGCGTTGGACAGCGGCTGGACGATGATAAACATGCCGAGAATTTTGGTGCGGTATTTCTCCGGAAAGAAAACCGTGAAGTAATACACCACCGAGGGAAAGAAACCGGCTTCGCACACGCCCAACATAAAACGGCAAATATACAGCTCCAGCGGCGTGCGCACAAAACCGAGCAGGGTCGCGAAGATGCCCCAGGAAATTAATATTCTGGCGAACCAGATACGCGGGCCAAATTTAATGGTGCCGGCGTTGCTGGGTATTTCAAACAGGAAATAGCCGATAAAGAAAATCCCGGAGGCGAAGCCGAAAGCCGAGGCGGTCAATCCCAGATTATCTTCCAGCGCTTTGGCGGCGTAGGCCATATTGTTGCGGTCGAGAAAGGCCAGGAAATACAATAAGATCATGAGGGGGACGATATGCAGCGTCAATTTCCTGATGGCGCTGCGTTCAATATCCGTTGGCATTGTTTTTTTCATCATGGTTTTTCCCATGTGGTTAATCGGAATAATAGCGGCCCAGCCCAAAGTCATGAGCGGCGTGCTGAATAACGACGTTGCGTGCATAAAAGCGTCGCGCCGTTTATTTATTGCGACGATTCTATTTTTTCTGCTTTTAGCTGCGACGATCCGGACGATGCCGGCTGCGCATCGTCTGGGAAAGTCGTTTTTACCGTATTAACCGGCGGTTTTGACCGAGCGCCGGCTGATGACCGACGGCGGGAAGAGAAACTCGCCGGGCGGTTGCAAATCATTGTTGATACGGCCGATCAGGCGTTCGACCATCAGCTGCGCCATCTCCGCCAGCGGTGGGCCAATCGACGTCAACCCCGGTTCGGCCAGGCCGGCCAGCGCGATATTATCGATGCCGATCACCGAGATGTCTGCGGGCACCTGGATGCCGGCGGCGCGCAGGCCCACCATCAGCCCGATGCCCAGCGCATCGTTAATCGCCACGATGCCGTCCGGGCGCGGTGCCAACGCGAGAACGCGCGGCGCCAGCGTCAGCCCCAATTCGAACATTTCCGTGTCGCCGTAGGCGCTGTTGGCTTTGCCTTCGATCACCCGTTGGCGTTCGCTCAGGCTGTGCCCCAGCGCGCTCAGAAAACCGTCGATCTTGTGGCTGCGCCCGACGGTCAGCGTCGCTTCGGTGGCGAACACGATGTGTCGGCAGCCGCGCTCGAGCAGGTGCTGCGCGGCCAGGCGCCCGGCGGCGATATTGTCCATCGACACGCTGTCGAACAGTCGGGTATCGGTGGCCATCGGCTCGGCGAACGGGCTGTCGTAGCTGACAATCTTCATGCCTCGCTCGGCGGCCCGAACAAAATGAGTCTGGCGAATGTCGCTCGCCGCTACGATGATGCCGCGCACGCCGTGCAGGAACATATCGTCGATAAACGCGGCTTCTTCCTGTTCCTGGCGGTAGGCGTTGCCGAGCAAAACGCGGTAACGGTGAACCCGCGCCGCGCCGTCGACCGCATGCGCCAGCGCCGAAAAGCTCGGGTTGACGATCGACGGCAGCAGCAGGCCGATGATCTTCGCCTGCGGCGCGGGCACCGCCGCTCGGGCCGGCCGGTATCCCAGGGTTTCCATCGCCCGTTCGATGCGCTCACGAGTCTGCGCGCTCATCTGGTGGCTGCGATTGTTCAGCAGGTTCGACACGCTGCTGATGGACACGCCGGCCAACCGCGCCACATCACGAATATTTGCCATTTGCCGATACCTTGCTGCCTGCCGTTAGCCTGCAATCTATAAGGGAAGCCGGCCGCAGGCAAGCCGGAACCGGGGCGCTGCGCGCATGGGATTGCGCATTTGTGAGAATCGTCAGGCGGCAGCCGTGTTGTTTACTAAACAACACAGGGGGAGAGGGGCAATGTGTTAACGCAGATGAGTGAGATCTGCGAAGCACCTCTCGTTTATCGCCCTTCGGGGCGGCGGGTTCTGTACTATTGTTTTCTCTTTGCGGCACGTTCCAGGCCGATGGGGCGCTGGGCGCAACGGAGAGAACAGATGAACAAACGGGAATTAGAAAGCGCGATTGTCACCGATTTTTCCAAACGCATGAGCTATGGCGACTACCTGTGCCTGGACTCGCTGCTGGACTGCCAGCACCCACTCTCCAACCCGCCGCATCATGACGAAATGCTGTTCGTGATACAGCACCAAACCTCCGAGCTGTGGATGAAGCTGATGCTGCACGAGCTGCAGGCGGCGGTGCGGCTGGTGCAGCAGGACAAACTCAGCCACTGTTTCAAAATCCTCGCGCGCGTCAAACAGATCCAGCGGCTGCTGTTCGAACAGTGGGCGGTGCTGGAAACGCTAACGCCGTCGGAGTACGTCGAGTTTCGCGACGTGCTGGGCAGCTCATCGGGCTTCCAGTCGCACCAATACCGATCGATCGAGTTCCTGCTCGGCAACAAGAATGCGGCGATGCTGGCGGTGTTTAGCAGCGATGCGGAAAAGCACGCCGCGCTGAAGGCGATCCTCGAAGCGCCGAGCCTGTACGACGAATACTTGCTGTACCTGGCACGCCACGGCCTGCCGATCCCGCAGGAGTGCCTCGAGCGTGACTGGACGCAGCCCTACCAGCGCAACCCGGATCTGCTGCCGGCGTTCAAAGTGATCTACGACAACCCGCAGACCTACTGGGAAGCCTATGAAATGGCGGAGAAGCTGGTGGATATCGAGGAGAGTTTCCATCTGTGGCGTTTCCGCCATATGAAAACGGTGGAGCGGATCATTGGCTTTAAGTCAGGTACCGGCGGTTCCAGCGGCGTCAGCTTCCTGAAAAAGGCGTTGGATCTGACCTTTTTCCCCGAGCTGCTGGACGTGCGCACCGAAATCGGCGCCTGAAATAACGTGGGAGGATAAGGGCGATGAGCGTGAGGATTATCGATAAAGCGGCGGAGAAGGTGGTGGGAGTGAGAGTCGTGGGGCCGTATCCGCAGACCATCCCGCAGGGCTCGCAGCAACTGCTGGCATGGCGGAAACGCCACGGCGTGCCGTTTGGCAAATGGCTGGTGCTGTATTGGGACGATCCGGCGGAAGTGGCGCCGGAAAAGCTGCGTGCCGACGTAGTGATAAGCGTGGCGGACGATTTCGCGCTGCCGGCGGGCAGCGAGGGCGTGACCGTGCAGACGCTGCCCGCCGGGCAGTATGCGGTCTACCACGTGCGCATCAGCGATGGCGATTTCGAGCGGGTGTGGGGCGAGTTCTATCAGAAGCTGCTGCCGGCCAGCGGCTACCAGCCGGTTGAGGGGGTGAGCTATGAACACTATCTCAACGACTGCGAGGCCGACGGCTATTTCGACCTCGAGATTTACCAGACGGTGAAGAAGTGGTGAGGGGGCTAACGGCGCGGTAGCATATCAAAAGGCTCTTTGGGAGCCTTTTGATGGGATATTTAAAGATTCATTTAAAAGAGGAACCGTCATAAGATAATTATTCCATGTCTATATCATAGAATGTATATTTAAGGTTTTTTATAAAATCTATTGTTTGCAGTAAGCGAACGTCTATCTTTTGATATGCCAAACAATCCTTCTCTAACTGGTTTATTATGGATAAACATCTTTCATCTTGCTCGTCCATGGCATCATAAAAATCTTGGTTGCACAAATCTAGCATTCTTAAGAATAACGAATCGGAAATTGTCTCATCTGATGGTGGTGTTTCCCCTGGGATATGATGGGTCGCACTGAGCAATAAAAACCCATGATGCGAAAAATCACAGCCCGACAAGAAATAAAGACCCTCTTTGATTGGTGTCTTATAAACGATGGCCGATGTATCCGATGCGACAATTAAAATGTTCTCTTTGGATTGGAAAACTGCTTCGTCTTGAATAGTGACGTGAGATACGAAGCTATCGATACATTCTGATAATTTTATTTCTCGTAATGAGTCAACATCAAGGGCATGACGCTCGCTTGATGCTTTAAAAAAAGAAGGAACGCTCAACAACAAAAAAGAAAGCTCGTTTGTTTTCTTGTTGATTAAAAACCAGTCAAGGGAGTCCATTTCACTAAAATTACTGCTTCCAAAGAAATTACTGATATCATTTTCTAACTCATAGATATCACTGTACTGGCTTTTCATTGATATATTAAAGTTGGCGATATCCCAGGAAATATTCATCATCTGTTACCTCAGAGTGTTATAAAGATTTCAGTGGGGTCGCCTCTAAGAGAGCGCTAGTGAAAAATGAAACCCAGCAACTTTATCTTATATCTTGCTGGTTGTGACTCACCCGTCGCCGTGATTATTGTTATTCTGTTTTTGTGCATTTTCGACTCTACATTCTGAATGTAGATATCCAGATTTTCATTTTTATATGAAGGTATTGGGTCATATGGGTACTCTATGACTTTTATCCCGCTTATTTTTTCTGCGATCGCCTTCCTGATGTTTTCATCTATATCCCATATGGGTATCGCAGAGCTGTTATCATAAAGTACTTTTTCGTTAGAGTTAGGGATGGATACTTCTTTTTTAAATAAACGAAACTGCTCTTCGTTACCATCAAATAGTTGCCTGTTTGATGGGGTAATGACAATTTTCTCTTTGTTCATAATATTTAAATAGATCTAGTGAGTAAATGATTCATGCCTTTATTGATTGTTAGTGTGCGAAGTGAAGATGTAGTTATTTGCGATATTCGAGGGGGGGGGTGAAAAATCACACACACTCTGCATTATGGAATGAGTGTGTGAATTTTTATATAATAATGTGGATGAGTTTCCTCTTTTTTAATAAATTATGTTATTCCTTTTGCAATATTTTCGCCATTCATCCTCAGTATGAAATGCACTGCGATAGTTGCACACTATTGTTCCCGTTAAATTATGTGGGTCATAAGCAGCGTCAATATGCCCCCATGAACCACTAACTGGAAGTTGTATATGAGTTTTTTCATAAAACCATGTTCGAAGATTTTTGGTAATAGCACCTTCTACTTTTTTTTGTATTCCCATCATGAGTTTTTCAGGCGCAAAACGCCAACTGCAAAGCACTGCATCTGTAATGAAGGCCCCGGAGAAGTCGGCAATTATATATATATCGCCGGCTTTTTCTTTTTTTGTACTGATTATTGTTCTGTATGATGTAGTCCTACCATCTGACTTTTCTGGCCAACCCTCCCACAATCTGGAGCCTTTTATTAGCATTTCTCGGGTTGTCGCTGTACCTAGCGTTATTCCCGCGAGTTCTAGTGTTCCGTCATAAGTATCTAGTTGCATTTTACAATCCAATTTCAAAAGGCTTATCAATTGGCTCAAGAACAGTTTTATAGTTAGAAAGGAAAAATTGAGTTCCTCCGCCTTCGCCGAATCTCGTTGGGTCTTGAGATATCGCTTTACCTGTTCCTGCAATCGTTTCTCTTTTTACTCTATATGCTTGTATTTTAGATCTATAACCAAATTTTTCATGTGGAAGCACCTGCAAACTTTCCCATAGCTTGGCTCTACTGCCACCTGCAGCATCTAGCGTCGCCTTGTTGAAGTAAAAACCAGATTGCCCTGGAGCGCCGCCATAAACAATGTCACCTTCTTTCAACATGATATTTGACCAAGAGTCTCGTCCTTTGTAGATACCTCGACCTTGCCATTGTCGACCAAAAGCTGCCTGATTATGATCGTTGGCTTTGGTTGCTGCGCATCGTGGCTTCCATCCCCAAGGATCCACCCAACCCAGCGGATTCGGCGCGTATTGGTACAGGTTGATCCCGCCGGCCAAACCTATCGGATCGTGCTGGGTAAATCTGCCGATATCCGGATCGTAATAGCGGAACAAATTGTAGTGCAATCCCGTTTCCCGATCCAGGTATTGACCCTGCAGGCGCAGGTTTTGGGAATAATCCAGATCTTGCTGATTTTCCTCATACTTTATGCGGCCCCAGGCGCTGCTGTGACTCTGCCAGCGCAGCGTTCCGTCGCTGTCGGTCAGGCTTTCCGGTTCGCCGTTCGGCGCCGTGTGGAAGTAAAATACTTGGGCCGGCGTGTGGCCGTCGATGCGCGCCAAAGGTTCATAGCTGCCCTGATCGGCATAGACATAGGTGAGGGGCATGCCGTCGCGAGTTTCCTGCAGCAGCCGGAAACCTTCCCACAAAAACGTGGTGGTTTGGCATTTGCCGGCCGGTTGGCGCAGATCCTGACTTTGCTGCCACACCCGCTTTTGCGTGCGCCGCCCGAGCGGATCATAGTGGAACTGCACATGCTGCTGGGCTTCGCTGCGATGTTGGCTGTAGCGCACCACCTCGCAGAGGCGATGATCGGCGTCGTAGAGATATTGCCAACGGTAGTGGCCTTTGCGTTTTTCCACCGTGCGGCCAAAGACATCGTATCGGTAATCAATTCCCTGATAATGCAGTACGCGGTTGTGCCGCTGGCGGAATTGCCCCTCATCCAGCAGGTTGGATGCCGGATCGTACCGGTAGCGCTCGGTATCCGGCAGCGTGCCGTCCCGGCTCAGCAATCGACCGGTGGCATCGTACTGATAACGCTGGTAGGAGAACGGGTTGGCGTTGTGTTCTTCGCGCGTCAGGTTGTTTTGATAGTCGTAGGACCACTGGCGCGAGCTGCTGGCCGGCGCCGGGCGCTGGCGGTTGTCATTGAAGATCTCCCGCCGGTCTTTGCGCCCCAGCCGATCATAATGCACTCGGCTGGTCAGGCGACCCTGCGTACGGCTCAGCTCGCGGTGCAGATTGTCACGCTCGAACTCGCTGAGGGTGATATCGTCCAGCGCCAGCTGCAGCAGGTGGCCGCTGCCGTAGTACAGCGCGCGCAGCGCGCGTCCGTCGGGCAAGGTGGTTTGCGTGCGGTTACCCATCGGATCGTAATCATAGCGCAGCGTACCGTTGGCACCTTGTTCACGGGTTACCCGCCCCAGCAAGTCATAGTCAAAACTGACCTCGCTCTGAGCCGTTGTCGGCTCGTCATGCCATGCGTTGCCGCGGTCACTGGCGGCATGCAGCAGTTGGCCGAGCGGACTGTAGCGGTAGCGGGTTTCTCCATCGGGCGTCTGTTTGCTCACCAGTTGGCCGGCGGCGTCATGGCTGAAATAGTGCGAGAAGGCGGCGGAGGTATTGGCGGCGAAGCGGCGCTCGACGACCCGGCGGCATTCGTCGTAACGATAGCGGGTGCTGACGCCGTCCAACCCGATTTCTTCCTGCAACAGATTGCAGGCCGTCCAATGGAACAGGTAACTTTCGGCATTCTCGTTGCGCAGCGCCGTTAATCTGCCGCGGGCGTCGTAGTGGCGCACCACCTCGCCATCGAGCGGATTGCGCGTGGCCAACAGGCGGCCGGCTGCGTCATAGCGATAATGCGTCAGGCGCCCATCGGCCCCCTGATAGCGATCCAGCTGGCCCTGCGCGTTCCAGCTCAGCGTCTCTTGCCAGCCCTCGGCGCGCTGCAGCTGTGTCAGGCGGCCGGCGGCATCGTAGCGGTAATGGACGCGTTCGCCGGCGGCGTCGGTCACCTCGCTGAGCCAGCCTTGAGCCGTATATTTGTAGAGGGTTTGTTTGCCGGAGCAATCGCGGGCGCGCAATAATTGCCCGTGCTCATCATAAGCGAAATGGCTGATGCCGCCGTTGGCGTCGACGGCTTGCACCACCTGGCCATAGCCATCGCGCAGGTAGCGCTGGGTATGGCCGAGCGCATCGATCTCGGCAATCAAGGCATGGCGCTCGTCGTAGTAGAAATGCTGTGTGGCGCCGTTGGGCTCCTTGACGCTGATCGGCAGTGCGCGCTGCGGTAGCCAACCGGTGAGGCGGATATGGCCGAGCGGATCCTCTTCCTCGACCAGATTACCGGCTTCATCGTAGCGGAAATGCCAGCCGTGGCCGAGCGGATCGCGTGTGGCGATCAGCATGTCTTCGTCATTCCATTGGTAATGCCAGACCTCACCACGCTCGTCGGTATATTCGACGATCAGCCGTTGGGCGTTCCAGCGGTGCTGGTGCCGCAAGCCGTCATTCTCGGTGACCGTCGTTAACCCGGCGGCCAAATCGTAGTCGATTGTACAGCCGCCGCCGGCGCTGTCGCGGTGTTCCACCACGCGCCAGTCGTCGAACATCGCCCAGTGATACTCGAAGCTGGGCCCACCGGCCTGTTGGTGGCGGGTCAGCAGGTGTTGGGCGTTATAGTGAAATTCGCGTGTGACCAGGCCGCCGGCGTCGATCACCTGATGCAGATCGCCGCCGTCGTCATAACGGTAGCGCACGCGTGGTTCGTCGTTATGCCGCAAGGCGGTGACGCGATCGTCGAAGCGCGGATCGCCGTATTCCAGCCGCAATGTCATGGTGCCGGCGCTGTCGACGATGTGGCTCAGGCGCTGTCGTTCGTCGTAGTTCAGCAGCAGCGCATTATCGTACTCATCGCTCAACGACACCAGCCTCAGGCGGGAAGGGGTCTGCGGCAGCGGCACGAACAGCCGCCAGACGCTGCCGTCGGTGTCGGCGATCAGCAGCTGTCCCTCTTCACCGCGGCGGAACATCAGCCCTTCACCGGCGCTGAAGCTCGGCTGGTTCACCTCAGGCAGCGGGAAGCGTAGCTCACGACCGGTTTCATCATGCAGGCAACACTCAATGACGCCGTCCCGGTCGTTAAGATCGACCCAAATTTCAAAAGGCGTGCGCCAGCCGTGGCCAAACAGTCCCTGATAGCCATTGCGGCTGTTGTAATTGCGCTGCCAGATCAGCGGAAAGCGCGCCGGCAGCAACAGGTCCAGATCTTCTTCGTCGTTCAATACCTTGGCGCCGGTGGCGGCATGCACCGGGTTAAAGGCGGCGTGGATCGCTTCGCCGAGGGCGTTAACGCCCGCCGCCGCCAGACCGCCGCCGATCATGCAAGGCAGGTTCTTAACCAGCTTGGCCGGATTACCGAGCAGCAGCGGCAGCACGGTCAGCGCCAAACCGATACCCGGCAGCTTGCCGCTCTTGATGTCGCGTACCACCACCGTGCCGCCGCCGATCTGCACATTTTTGGAGACGTCGGTCGAGACTTTCGCCTCGCAGGTTGAACGGTCATTGCTGCGTACGGCCGGTTGGCCGTTGATAAATACTTTACTGGAGCCTTCCGCCAGGTATTGCGGAAGCGGGTGTTTGTCGCAGCTGATTTTATCTTCTTCCAGCGGTTGGCTGGGCTGGCTGGGGCCGGCGACGCCGGGCTGCCATAGCTGCGAGAGGATATTACCGCCGGCGGCCAGCAGCTCGGCGCCATAATCCCAGAAGCTTTGCGGCGGCTGTGGCGCCGGTAACGCTTTGATCTCTGCGGGCGTGAGTAAACGACCTGCGGCGCGTGCCGCCGGTTTGGCGTTGGTGAAGACGTTGGGGGAGCCCGTGAGAATGACGCCGGAGACGGAAGGCGGGAAGAGCCAGTTGGCCACGGCGTCGCAGCCGTTGCTGATATGTTCTCCGACGCCGGTCAGGCTGGTGGCAAAACCGACGATCAGCCCGGCGCCGACGCAGCCGGAGGCCGCCGTCGCCGCTGCGCCGAGCACCGCCACCCCTGCCAATGCCGGCGCTGCGGCGGCGGCTGCTGCGGACACGGCGGCGGTCGCCACCGCATACACCGCGACTTCGGCGACGGCGCTGGCGATGTCCGCCAACGCGCTGGTGTGGATCAGTTCATCATCCTTTCTTGCTGCCCAGATCTCAGCCATGGCTATTGTTCACTGTGTTCGGTCAAGACCAGCGACGCTTTCACCTGCTGCCAGTGAGCGTCATCCTCGGGGGTGAAGGGGCGCATGGCGGCATAGGTGACGATCAGTAACGTCTGGCTCTCGTCCGGCTGCACCGCCAACTGATGCTGATGATGGTGGTGTCCGGCGCGGATAAAGCGACTGGTGACTTCAATCGCCTTGAGATGGCCCTGCGGCCCGGCGCTGATGCGCCGGCGCGGCGACTGTTGCAAATCGCTGATCTGTGGCAGCAGTGCTTGCCACTGCTTCTCGAATTCGTCCTCCAGCGTGGCACCTTGCGGAATGATGCCGCGGGTGATGACCAGCGAGGCGCCGGTTTGCGGGTTTTTGAGAATATTGACCGTGCAGTCCTGCCAGGCGATGGCGGGGAGGGTGAAATGGCCTTCCTGGAAAAGGTAATCCATGGATGTCCTTGCAAGTAATCAGTGGAAAGGACGCGGCGCAGGGCCGCGTCGGCATCAGGATTTCGGGAACAGCTGATCGACGGCGCTCTGGATTGCCGCCTGATGGCCACCGCCCGGTGCGGCGGTGCGCGCGGCGCCGCCAGGCTGGTTGAGATCCAGCTGGCCGCCGGTATTGATCTCTCCGTCCTCTTTCACCGTGATATTGAAGCTGGTGCCGGTGATGTTGATTTGGCCGTTCGCCAGCAGCTCGATCACGCTTTCGCCGCACTCGAGCCGCAGCGATTCGCCGGAGCCGAGGGTAAAGGCGTTAACCACGGCGTCGCTGCGCGTTTTGCCGGTCAGCGCGGAGGATTCGCCTTTGACGCCGGTTGCCTGATTGAGCACCACCCGTTTGATCTGGTTACCGCCCACCAGATGCGTGTGGTCGTTAGCGATGGTGTGGCTTTCATCGTTTTTCACCTGGGTGTCCATGTTGCGCTCCGCCTGGATCCACACCTGTTCGGCGCCGGCCTTGTCTTCGAAACGCAGGGCGTTGGCGTTGTCGGCGGTGCCGTCCTTGGTGCGGCTCATAAAGCCCATCTGGGTGGCGGCGGCCGGCAGCGCCCACGGCGGCATGCTGGCTTCGTTATAGACGCGCCCGGTGACGATCGGCCGATCCGGATCGCCGTTGATAAAGTCCACCACCACTTCGTCGTTGACGCGCGGGATCTGCACGCCGCCGTAGCCTTGGCCGGCCCAGGCGCTGGAGACGCGCACCCAGCAGGAGCTGCCGTCGTCTTTCGGCCCGAAGCGATCCCAGTGGAACTTCACCTTGATACGGCCGTATTTGTCGGTCCAAATCGATTCGCCGGCCGGGCCGACCACCCGGGCGGTCTGCGGCCCGTGGGTTTTCGGCCAGGTGGCCTGCTGCGGCGGGTGCCAGGGCACGTCCGCCGGTAGCACGATGAAGTCGATACGGTGTTCGCTGCTCTGATCGTCGCCGCTGGCATAGCGGTTCTCTTTCAGATGGTAGTTGGCCTGCAGCGTCAGGTACTCGCGGTTGTCGTCGGCGTGCGGGGCGTTATACAGCGTAAAGGTGCTGCCGGGAGCAATGCCCAGCGCGGTGGCGGTACCGCGGATCTGCTGATGTTCGGCCTGCCAGGCCTCCTGGCGCACGCGGGCGTAGAACTCCCCTTGCTGATGCTCGGTGTAGCGGCCCGGCCAGTCGTAAACGTCGATCTGCCCCGGCGTCGGCGAGACCGGGTTTTGCCGCGCCTGGAACAGCCAGGCGTTCGGCTTGCGGAAATCGTAGTCGTCCAGGCTGTAGATACCCGGCGTGACGCGATCGGACAACGTCCACTGGCTGATGCCTTCCTCGCTGGTGCTGCCGCCGGACGGCGTCAGGTGGTAGGGGATCATCTCATAGCCGGGATAGGGCTGGTGGTGGTGGGGGGCGTCCCCGAGCACCAGCGTGTGTTTGCCCATCTCGTGTTTGAAATAGTAATAGATGCCCTCCAGCTCCATCAGGCGGCTGATGAAGTTGAAACTGCTTTCGTTGTACTGCACGCAGTAGCCCCACAGGCGATAGTCGCCGGTCAGCTGATCTTCCAGCTGCACGTTGTGCTCCGCCAGCAGGGTCTTGACGATCTGCGGCACCGTCTGTTCCTGGAAGATGCGGAAGTTACGGTCCTTGGTCATCGGCCAGAGATCCGGCTGCACGTGCAGGTTATACACCGCGTAGCGCGTGCCGCCGATCTCTTCGCTGCTGACGGCGATGGCGGTGATCTTGCCGTTCAGGTAGCGCGGGGCGCTGAGGAAGCCCTGGGTTGGGATCTCCAGCGTCAGCGGTTGGCCGAGCAGCGCTTTGCGATCGAGCCGCGCGTCGGTGCTCAGCAATTCAATAGAGAAGTCAAAAGGGGTGGAAAGCGCTTCGATACCGTCCAGTGAGCGGAACAACAGTTGTTCCTGGCCCAGCGGCGTGTGCGCAATAATGCGGTCCAACATGAGAACGTCCTCTGTGATTGACGTCATGCCCTGCATACTCCGGCGTTGCAGCGGCCTTGCCGCGCGGCCAATGAGGATGGGCAGTGGTGCGTCAGTCTCATGAAATAGGGAAACCCCGCCGAGGCGGAGTTTCAGAACGGGATTAACCGGCGGTGGCCGGATTGACCAGCCAGGTGCCGGCGGTGTCGATGCTGAGCTGCTGGCGGCGGAGTCGATCGTCGTGGCGGATTTCCAGCTGATAGCGGCCTGGCGCCAGGTTCAGGCTGGCGAAGCCGTTTGCGCCCGGCGTCACCTGCTGCGGCTTGCCGTCGAGGCTGACCTGTTCGCCCGGTTGCAGTTTGAAGTACACCAACGCCACCGGCTGCGGTGGCGGTGCCACCTTTTCAGGTTCCGCGGCTGCAGGCTGCGCGGTTTGCGGCGCGCTCGGCTGTTCCGCCAGGGTTTTCTGCGCCGGTGACGCCTCAGTGTTTTGGGCCACGGCCTGGGTATCGTCCTCGCCGCCGCTCAGCCAGGCGACGGCACCGATCACCAGCAGCGCCGCGACGCCGGCGCCGGCCATCATCGGCCGCGAGAATTGGGTGCCGCGCGCGGTAACGGCGCCGGCGGCGGCCGCAGCGGCAGCCGGGTTGGCGGCGACCAGCAGGTTCTCCGGCGCAGCCGCAGGGGTGCTGATGATTTCGTTCTCATCGGCGATTGGCAGATGCAGCAGCTCGGCCATTTCATCGATGGTCTGCGGGCGGTCTTCCGGCTTCAGCGCCAGCGCGCGATCGACGGTGCGCAGCAGCTCCGGCGAGTAACCGGCGGGGCGGCGCTCGGCCAGCGGCTGGTAGCTGTCTTCGATGCTGCGCACCACGCTGACCGGCGGCGGCGAACCGACGATCAGCGTGTGCAGCACGGCGCCCAGCGCGTAGATATCGGTCCAGGGCCCCTGTTCGCCGTCGCTGTTCTCGGTGTACTGCTCGATCGGCGCGAAGCCCGGTTTGAGCATGATCTCCGTTTCGTCTGACAGGTTGCCGATCTCTTTACGCGCCGATCCGAAGTCCAGCAGCACCGGCAGCTGGCTTTCCTGGATCTGGATGTTATCCAGCGAAATGTCGCGGTGCAGATAGCCTTCCTGGTGGATGGTGTTGATGGCGCTGAACAGCGGCGGCAGCAGCCGCCGGATCCACGCCTCGTCGATTTTCTCCGGTTGCTGCGCCTGCAGGTTCTTCAGCGTGGTGCCGCTGTAAAACTGGGTGCCCATGTAGGCGGTGCCGTTCTCTTCCCAGAAGCGCAACACGTGCAGCAGGCCGGGGTGCGAGAAGCGCGCCAGCAGACGCGCCTCCTGAATAAAGCTGTTCAGCCCGGCCTGGAAGGTTTTGCTGAAGCGTTCACCGCGCAGCCCGATGCTGAGATCGTCGTTGCGTTTCGCCAGCGAGGTTGGCATGTACTCCTTGATGGCGATGGTGCGTTCCAGTTGGTGATCGTAGGCGCGGTAGACGATGCCGAAGCCGCCTTCGCCGATCGCTTCCTGGATCTCGAATTCATTGAATCGATAGCCGCTCGGCAGGCTGTTCGAATTCGGTTTGGTTATCCCGGTTCCCGACATAGTGATGACTCTCTGTGTTCAAAGGGCCGCCGTCTCGGCGGCCGCGGCGTTATGCCTGAAATTGACAAATGAATTCGTGGTTCTGCAGCGCGATATGCAGCTGGCGATAGCGCTGGTCGTTGGCGCTGCCGGTCAGCAGGGTGTGGCTGATCTGTGGCAGCAGGGTGTTGGTCAGGATGGCGTCGACCATGCGGCCGCCGGACTCCACCTCGGTGCAGCGGCTGACGATCTGCTCGATGACCGCGTCGTCGAAGGTGCAGACGATGTCGTGATTCTCCGCCAGGCGACGCTGGATGCGGCCCAGCTGCAGGCGCACGATGTTGCCCAGCGTGGCGTCGGTCAGCGGGTAATACGGCACCACCAGCAGGCGGCCGAGCAAGGCGGCCGGGAACACCGACAGCAGCGGTTGGCGCAGCGCGCCGCTCAGCGCTTCCGGCTCCGGCAGCAGCTCCGGATCGCTGCACAGCCCGGCGATCAGATCGGTGCCGACGTTGGAGGTCAGGATGATAATGGTGTTGCGGAAATCGATATGGCGGCCTTCGCCGTCCTCCATCCAGCCCTTGTCGAACACCTGGAAGAAGATCTCATGCACGTCCGGGTGCGCCTTCTCGATTTCGTCCAACAGCACCACGCTGTAAGGGCGGCGGCGCACCGCCTCGGTCAGCACGCCGCCTTCGCCGTAGCCGACATAGCCGGGGGGCGCGCCTTTGAGCGTCGAAACGGTGTGCGACTCCTGGAATTCGCTCATGTTGATGGTGATGACGTTCTGCTCGCCGCCGTACAGGGTTTCCGCCAGCGCCAGCGCGGTTTCGGTCTTGCCGACGCCGGACGGCCCGGCCAGCAGGAACACCCCGACCGGCTTGTTCGGATCGTCCAGCCGCGCCCGCGAAGTGCGCACCCGGCGGGCGATCAGATCCAGCGCATGGCGTTGGCCGATCACACGCTGGTTCAGGGTGTCGGAGAGCTGCAGCACCGCCTCAATCTCGTTTTTCACCATGCGGCCCAGCGGGATGCCGGTCCAGTCGGCCACTACCGCCGCCACGATGTTGGCGTCGACGGCGGCGAAGATCAGCGGCGCCTCGCCCTGCAGCGCGTTCAGCTGCTGCTGAAGTTCACCCAGCTGGGCGCGCAGCGCGTCGGCGTCAGGGGCCGCCTCTGTTTCTTCGCCGGTAGGCTCCGCTTCCTGCTGGTGCAACTGGGCGCGTAGCGTGATGATCTCTTGGATCAGCGCCAGCTCCTGCTGCCAGCGGTCGGTCAGCTGTTCCAACGCCTGGCGCAGCGCGGTCAGCTGGGTTTCAATTTCCTGCGGGCGCAGGGGATCGCCAATGCCGACTTTGGCCTCGCGGCGGGCGATATCCAACTCTATCTGCAGCGCATCGATGCGGTGGCGGCAGTCTTCGACCTGGGCAGGCTCGGCGTGTTGGCTGACCGCCACGCGCGCGCAGGCGGTATCCAGCAGCGCCACCGCCTTGTCCGGCAGTTGGCGGGCCGGAATATAGCGATGCGACAGCCGCACCGCGGCGTCCACCGCTTCATCCAGCAGCAGCACGCGGTGGTGTTGTTCCAGCGGGCTGACGGTGCTGCGCAGCATCAGCAGCGCTTTGTCTTCGCTTGGCTCGTGCACCTGCACCACCTGGAAACGGCGGGTGAGCGCCGGGTCTTTCTCGATATATTTCTTGTATTCCGACCAGGTGGTGGCGCCGACAGTGCGCAGTTGGCCACGCGCCAGCGCCGGTTTCAGCAGGTTGGCGGCGTCGCCGGTGCCCTGGGTGCCGCCGGCGCCGATCAGGGTGTGAATTTCGTCGATAAACAGGATGATCGGCGTCGGGCTGGACTGCACTTCGTCGATCACCGCCTGCAGCCGTTTTTCAAACTCGCCTTTGACGCCGGCGCCGGCCTGCAGCATGCCGATGTCCAACAGGCACAGTTTCACGTCGCGCAGCTGCGGCGGTACGTCGCCGGCCACGATGCGCAGCGCCAGGCCTTCCACCACCGCGGTTTTGCCGACGCCCGCCTCGCCGGTCAGCAGCGGGTTGTTCTGGCGGCGGCGCATCAGGATATCGATGATTTGCCGGATTTCCTCATCGCGGCCGGCCACCGGGTCGATCTCGCCGTTGCGCGCTCTGGCGGTCAGATCCTGGGCATACTGCGCCAGCACGCTTTCACCGCTGCGCGGCGCGCCGGATACGTTCTCGGCGCCGCTTTCCGCCGGCGCATCCTGGGCGTTTTCCGCCGAGTGAGCGGTGATGGCGGCGAACTGATCCATCAACAGATCGGCGTTGATGCGCTCGAACTGCGGGGAAATGGCCTTCAGCAGATGGCGCAGGCTGTAGGTTTTCAGGATACCGAGCAGCAGGTGGCCGCCGCGGATGCGCGCCGCGCCGAATTTCAATGAGCCATAGACCCAGGCGCGTTCTACCGCGCTGTCGATGTGCTCGGACAGATCGGAAATGGCGCTGGCGCCGCGCGGCAGGCGATCGAGCGCCTCGACGATGTCGCGCGCCAATTGCGCCTCGTCCAGCGCGAAGTGGCGAACGATTTGCTGCAGATCGCCGTCCGGCGATTGCATCAGCTGATGCAGCCAGTGCGCCAGTTCGACGTAGGGGTTACCGCGCAGCTTGCAAAACGCCGTCGCACTTTCCAGAGAGGTGAATAACAGGCTATCCAGTTTGCCAAATAATACCGAGCGGCTGATTTCAGACATGGTTTTCCTCAGGTCTCAGAGTGGCCTGGCGCCGCAGGGCGCCGGCCGAAATAGGGTCAGAACGGGTTTTCCAGCGGTTCAGGGCTGAAGATCAGATCGTCGAGATCGCGCTGTCGCCGATGGTCGGCCAGCCAACTGCTCAGGCCCAACCGCTGCGCGCCGCCGAGCTGGATGCCGTGCGCCTGTTCCTTCGCCAGGATCAGGCGCACTTCCCAGACGAACTCGATGCCCAGGTATTGGCGCACCCAGTCGCGCAGTTGCCGGCACAGATCGGCGCCGGGCAGAAAGCGGTCATAGTCCCGCTGCGGCATCGGCCCCAGCTCGATGCGGAACTTGTGCTGGATATCCCGCACCGCGATGCCGAGAAAAGCCGACTCGCCTAGCCGTGGCGCGCCGCGTCCGGCCTTGAGCCGCGCCTGCTCGCGCGGCTCCACCCGCAGCCAGTGCGGCACGTTCTCGACGATGCGCACCGGCACCTTGAAATACTGCTGCAAAATCTTGCTCAGGCCTTCCGGATCGCGGCTGTGGCGAATCAGATGACCGGCCATAAAATGTTTGGCGTGGGCGTTGATGCTGTCGCGTTCCTGCTGCGCCGGCTGGCCGAGGCCGATCAGGCTCGACAGGTACTCGTCGAAGCGCCGGTTGTCCGGGCGATCCAGCGATACCGTCGGTTGCGCGTCGGCCCAGGCGCGGTAAAACAGCAGCGTCAGCCGGTGATGGAACAGATTGGTGAACGCCAGCAGGGTGGTGTCCTGATGGTGATACACCCGTTCGCGCACGTATTCGGTCAGGTGCAGCGGCAGCGGCCCGTTGGGGCCGAACAGACCGAAGCTGAAGATCGAAACGTCGTGCAGCGGGCTGTTGGCGCGCGGCGTCACCTGCGCCAGCGTGGAGGGTGCGAACGACAGCGAAGGTTCCTGCCCCAGGCGCAGCATCTCGTGGCGCGGCAGCGGCGCGCGTCCCAGCAGGTAGGGCTGGCCGCCCTGGGCGTCGATGCGGCGCAGCAGCTGAAACAGATCGTGCTTGTAAGGCGCGCTGCGCAGCCGCGGCCAAAAGTCGTCCGGCAGGCGATACAGCGCGTTGATCTGCGGCGGCGCCAGTTCGGTGGCGATCATCTCCGCGTTCATATCAGCGTCCTTTTGCCCATGCGCGCCTGCCAGTGGGCGATTTCGCCGCGTTGCTGGCTGGAGAGCGTCATCTCGGTGAAGGTGTTCATCGCCACCAGGCGCGAGAACAGGCGCTCCAGCACGCTGCCGAGCAGGTAAGGGCTGTTGCCCGAGAACGCCTGCTCATCGACCGTCAGATCGATGGCGATGCCGCGCGCGAACACGATGGGGCCGGGTTCAGGCACTCGCCGATAGACCGGCCGCAGGTTACAGTGGCGCACGCCCTGAATTTGTTTGGCGATCGCCGGTTCGCTCAGGTTGCCGTACAGCCCCAGCAGCTGGCGCAGGCTGGCGGCACCCTGTTCCGGATCGCCGTCCATCATGCTGAGGTAGTTCAGCTGCAGCTGGCTGATCAGCCGCCAGGTGATCATCCCTTCGGCCAGCGCCGGGCGCGGCGGGGTGGGGCCTTTGCGCAGCGAGACCTGCTTGATCGGGATCGAGTCGGGCATCACGAAGTTGCCCTGATCCTGCTGCAGCAACATCAACGGCAGGTCGCGGCTGGTGCACAACACGTCGGCGGTGAGGTATTTCAGATCGCTGTGCCACGGCGATTGCCGTTCGTCCACCAGCGATACGAACACTTCCGAACCGGCATAGCCGGTGCGGGTGCCATAGCGGCGGGCGTGCTCCGAGAGCGTGCGCTGTTCGCGCCGCAGCGAGAAGTAGGCGCCATAGTTGCCGTCGTCCGCGCTCAGGGTGCTGTAAAACGGCCGAAACTCTTGCTCGTAGCGTTTTTCGCTGGCGCTGCCGCCGAGCCGCTGCACCGAGAACACTTCGTAATCCAGCGGCCGGATATTGTCGACCACCAGATGGTATTCGTGGTTTTTTTCGTTGATCGCGATGCGTTCGGCGATCTTCGGAAACAGGTTGATCACCGGCGTGCAGTGCAGCGCCAAATGGGCAACGTCGACCACCCGTTCTAGCGCGGCGTCGTGCCGATCCAGCAGCACCACGATCTCGAACTGGCGCAGCGCTTTTTTCCCTTCGCGCACGCTCTGCAGCAGCGGACGCAGGCCGTTGACGCTGAAAAACTGGAAGCGCGCCGGGAAGGCGAAATACTCCTGCAGCAGCCGGTAGCCTTCAAAGTTGCGCAGGTCGTTGGGCAGCAGCGCCTGCTCGGCGGCGAAGCCCTCCTGCCGCAGCCCGTCCAGCGCCAGCGCCCGCCGCTGCGGCTGCGGTTCCACCGTTTGGCAGACAAGCCCGACGCTGTGCTGCATCAGCAACTCCAGCAGCTGCTGCGCCTGCATGTCCGGCCCGGCCAGGTAAAACATCAATTGGTCCAACTGCAGGTTGTTGAGCGTTACGCTTTCGTAGCACTCGAGACGAATGCGCAGCGCGCTGACGCAGCCGCTGTGCTGCAGCCCCAGCGAGGCCAGCGGGATATCGGCCGGAATGCCGCCCAGCTCGACGCCGGCGATGCGCACCGGCTGCAGCGTGACGTCATGGGCGGTGGTGTAGCTGCAGGTGATGCCGCTTTTCTTCAGCGTCTGGCTGTCCATCATGGTGCCGCGCGGCACCACGAAGCCGTTGCTGATGTCGCCTTTGCTGCTGTCCGGCTGCAGCTCGGCGATCGCCATCGACGGCGTCGGTGACAGGTAATTGGGGTAGATGATCTCCAGCAAGCGCTGAGAAAAGCGCGGGAACTCGGCGTCCATTTTTAGCTGCACGCGCGAGGTGAGGAAGGCGAAGCCCTCCATCAGGCGCTCGATATAAGGGTCCGCCACGTCGATGCCGCGCATGCCGAGACGGCCCGCGACCTTCGGGTACTGTTCGGCGAACTCGGCGCCCATCTCACGCAGATAGGCCAGCTCGCGGTTGTAATAATCTAAAAGTTTACTGTCCATCGCCTTACCCTATGTCTTTCAGATCGAAGTGGCCGTTTTCCAGATCCACGTCGGTACGGAACAGAAACTCCAGCGGATAGGGCACGCACCACAGGCGGCCCTTGATTTCGATCGACAGCACGTTGTGCAGTTCCAGCGAGCCGGTGTCCGAGATGCAGCGCACCTGCAGCCCTTCGGGCAGAATGCGCGGTTCGAAATGGAGGATGGAATCGGTCAGCGCGCGCTGAATGTCGAGCCATTCGATGTCCGACATGCGCTTGCCCGCCAGCGAGGCGATGCCGTAATTCAGCGTGGAGCGCCGCACCTGCGGAAAATCGCCGAGATCCAGATTGGATTCGCTGTTGACGCAGTTGAACAGCCACTGCAAATCGCGCAGCACCCGACGGCGCAACTCGCTGTGCGACACCAGGTTGCGCACCTGCGCCTCCTGTTTTTTCTGCGGTTCGTCGTCGGTCAGCATGTCGAGCAGCACCGGCTGCATTTTGTCGCGTGAAGTCAGGCGCTCGCTGTCCTGACGATTGCGATAGCCCTGGCGGCGCAGATCGCCGCCGTCGTAGTGGGGTGGGCGTTTATCGTTCATGTTCAGGCGCTCGCGTCGAAGCTCAGCTGCCGCAGGCTGTGCAGCGGGAATTCGTCGCTTTCGCTGAGCCAGGTCTTCAGGCCTAGCCCCGCATAGTGGGTGCCGTCGCCCAGCGGTTGCCATTCGGTGCGTTTGCCCAGCAGCAGCGCGTCGTCGCTGCCTTCGGCCAGCGGGTAACGGGCGGGCAGTTGGCATACCTGTTCGCGGCCGTCGGTCAGACGCACCAGTGCATGGCTCCACACCAGATCGATGGCGCTCTGCGGCGCCTGGAACTGGATCGCGGCGATATCGGCGAACGGCAGCCAGTAGTAAACGCCGTTCAGCGCCAGCTCGCATACCGGCCCGAGGCGGCCGTCACCGTCGGTCAGCCAGTCGAAACTCAGCTGCCGCTCTTGGTTCCCTTCAGCCAGCGTTAACTGCCCGGCGCCGGCCGGTGCGGCCTCCAGCGCTTCGTCGCGCAGCGTCTGGGCCTGTTCGGCCGCCCCTTGCGCATCCTGATGCAGCGCCTGCACCAGCAGTTGCAGCCAGGGCTGATCCTGCCGCAGCAGCGCCGGCGCGGCCGCGCCGGCAAACACCGCCTGGCGTTGCAGCTCGGCGTTGACCGACTGCATCAGCAGCAGCGTGGTCGGTTGAGCGATCGGTTTCAGCGCCTGCCAGGATTTCAGCTGCGCGTTGGCGCGCGTCCAGTTGCCGCTCAGGCACAGCAGTTGCACCAGCGCAGCGCGCAGGTCGGCATCCGCCGGTTTCGCCTTGATATCGTTTTCGACGGCGGTGATGGCCGCGGCGATCGACTGGCCTTGCAGCATGCTTGCTAATGATTTCACAGGCTTTCCTTATAATCAGTGAGTGGCGCCGTTAACCGACAGGTAGCTGCCGCTGGCGGGATCGACGCGGTCTGCGGCCAGCTTTTCCACCAGCTTGAAGGTCAGCGGGGCGGGGGCGCTTAGCAGCGGCTGCCAGGCGGTTTGCGCCTGCTGTACGCGCTGTTTGACCTTGTTCTCGTCGGCGGCATCGACGCGCGGCATTTCAACGATCGCTTCACCGTTGAACGCCCAGGCGTGCAGCTTCGGTTCGAAGCTCAGCAGCAGGAAGCTGCCCGGCGCCTGCGGGTTGCCGCCCAAAACCAGCCGTTGGGCGTTGGCGCTGACGACGGTCAGCGCGCGATCGCCGCCGTTCACCTTCGCCAGCGGGTAACCTTGCAGGAACCACAGCGTCGGCGAGAGGGTTTGGCCGCCCTGTTGCAGCGTGACCGCGCCGCTGCCCTGCAGCCAGCCGTCCTCGCCGCAGCGCAGCGCCTCACCAGCGGGAATGAATAGCGCGCCGCCGTTGGCTTCGTCACCCCAGAAGGTGCGGAAGCGGCAGCCCTGCGGCAGGCTGAAACGCTGAGGCGGCGCGGTGTCCGCCTGCGGAGAAGTCACGGCCACTGCAGCAGGGATAGCCGGCTGCGGCGGGGTTTCCGGCTGCTCGACGGCTTCCTGTTTGACCACCGGTTTCCAGCCGCGCGCTTTGGCGGCTTCGCCGCTGGCCAGCTTCTCACCGCGCTTGTCGGTCAGCGTCCAGGGCAGGTGGCCGGCTTTCGGGCACTGCTTTTCCAACAGATTGCCGACGCGCGGCAGGAAGTCGTTCAGCACCGCCGGATCCTGGCTTTGCGCCGAGACGATGCGCAGCGGGATGCTCTTGCCGCACCAGCTTGCCGGATTGCTGTTTTTGACGTCATCGATAAACACTTCCAGCTTCTGGCTGGGGGAGTAAACCAGGCGATAGTTCATCGCCTGCGCGGTCGGCACCGCCATCAGGGCGACGAGCCCCGGCATCCAATATTTCATAGTGAACCTTGCTGTGAATGTGCGCTGCTCAGTCGCGGCTCAGAAACCGCTCCGCATCCGCCAGCGAATGCAGCAGGGTGGTTTCCTGCGGTGAGCCAATCCAGACGGCGATAGCGCTGTAGTTATCGCTGTTATTGTTTTTCTTCCATGCCTGCTGCATCAGGGCGATCCACTCGCTGGGGGAGTTGACCATATGCAGCGACTGTTCCAGTTCGGCCTGGCTGAAGCTGTGCCAGAAGCCGTCGGTGCACAGCAGGAAAACGTCGCCGTCTTCCAGCTGCAGCACGTCGCTGTAGGTGGCGTCGCGCTCTTCGTTGAGCCCCAGCGCGAAATACAGCAGGTTGCTGTTGATGCCGTTGGTCTGGTAGCCGGCGTCCTGCATCTGTTGGATCAGGCTGTGGTCGGTGGTGACGGTATGCAGGTAGCCACGGCGGAACAGGTACAGGCGGCTGTCGCCGGCGTGCGCCCAGTAGGCCAGCTGGTAATCGCGATCGATAAACAGACTGACCAGCGTGGTGCCCATCTTGCTGTATTCGTCCGACTGCCGCTGCTGCTGGTGGATGGCGGCGTTGGCGCTGGTGATGTGCTGGCGAATGCTCTGGGCGTTCAGGTGCTTTTCGCCGTCGAAGTTTTGCAAAATGGTGTCGCGTGCCAGTTTGGCGGCGATATCGCCGCCCGGAAAACCAGCGATGCCGTCGCACACCACGAAGCAGGCGGCGCGGTTGCCGAGCACCTCGCCGGTCTGATCCTGGTTGGAGGCGCGGCCGCCCTGGTTGGAGGTAGAGGCTATGGTGATATTCATTACGCGTCCGGTTTGGTCTGTGAGTCTTTGTATTGATTCACTTCAACGTCATAGGCGTGCAGGAAGGCTTCGCCGAACAGGGTGTGGAAATCGTCCTCGATTTCGCCGGAGGTTTGCTGATAGTTCTTCACGAAGTAGTCCCACAGCGCGGCCTTGCGGTTGGCGGGCAGCGACAGACGCGGCGCCACGCCTTCCTTGCGCGCTTCTTCTTCGAGACGCTCCGGGTTGAACGACTGCAGCATGGCGGCGATGATGGCGCGAATACCGGCGATCATCCCCAGCTGGTGCGCCTGCAGGTCGATCAGCGCGTCGCGCACCGCCTGTTCCGGCGGCATAAAGCCCGGCATCTGGCTACCGAACATCTGCATCAGCACCGTTTTTCCCGAAGGCAGCAGCTTGAACGGGTTGTTGGCTTCGTCGAGGATCATGGTCATCTCGGCCTTCACGCCGCGCTTGAGGATCGAGCGGGATGAGAGCAGGGCGACGGTGCCTTGCGAGAACAGGCTCAGCAGGCGACCGGCCTGGCGGATCTGTTGTTCGTCAAAGTGAGGCTGCGGTTGCAGATCGTCGAGACCGATGCCTTGCAGCAGCGCCGCCAGCAACGGCCCTTCCAATGCGTCGCCACTTGGCGCGGCGGCGTGCTGCCGCTGGGCAGACTGGTAGGCAACTGGATCGATGCCCAGGCGGTTGCCCTGGCGCGGGCGCGGCGGCTGTGCAGGCGGTTCCTGCTGGCTGAACTGCGGCGCAGGTTGGGGCTGTGGCTCAGGCGTCTGCACGGGCGGCGGCGTCGGCTGTGGGCGCTGCGCTACCGGCTGTGCGGCGACCGGAGCCGGTGCTGGCGGCGGGGACGGCGGCTGTACCGTTTCCTCCGGCTGAGCCAGCGGCACGGCGCCGCCCATCAGCAGCCCCAGCGGATCGTTGCTGTTTAACGTCTCTGGCGAAGCGGGCGCGGATGAACCGCCGAACAGCGCCAGCGGATCCAGCTCTTGCTCCGGTTGCTGCGCATTCTGGACGGGGGGAGCCGGGCGCGTCGGCGCAGCCTGCTCCGCCAGCAGCGCGCTGGGGGTGGTGTCGGCCAGGATATGCTCACGCTCAAAGGTGGTGTCGGTGTTGAACAGCGCCGCCGGATCGGTTTGCTGTTGCTGCAATTGGCGCAGATCGACATCGCCCGCCAGCTGCGCCAGCGGATCGGCCGGGTTCAGCTCGCGAGCGGGGGTCTCCAGCAGTGGATGGCTGTCTGGATTGGCGACTGGCGGCGGCGTGACGGCGGCCGGCGCATTCGGCGTAAATTCTTCCACCAGGCTGTCCCAGATTTCGTTGGGGATCGGCGCGGCGGATTTTTCTTTGGCGGCGGCTGCGGGGGCCGCAGCCGCGGCAACGGCCTTGGCCACCGGTTGAGCCTGCGGCGCGGCGTGCTGGTGCAGCGCGCTGACTTCAATCTGGTAATCGTCGATGCCGAGTACGTCGCCATCCTGCAGTTCAACCTGGCGGCCGCGTTCCAGCGGAATGTCGTTCAGCAGCACGCGGGTAACGTTGCCGCGGTTGGTGATGCGGCATTCGCCGTCAGCGGAAATGTGCACGATCGCCTGCAGGCGGGAAATGGCGCGCTCTTCGTCCGGCAGCACCAGGTTGTTGTCCACGCTGCGGCCGATGGTGCCGCCCGGCGGCAGAAAATCGCAACTGCTCTGCGGCGGAACCTGGCCGCTTTTATTTTTTACAATGGAAAATCGCATAAGGCATTCCTGCTGATAAGATCTTATGGCCAGACAGTGGAACTCGATAACTGGATGAGTTCGACTTGATTTCTTTCCTAAGAGAGAGCTTTGAATGTGAGTGACTAAATTCTTTGGTTAACGCATTATATGTTCGCAAGCTTCAATTTAGTAACGTGAGGCTGTATATGTCAGATGATGTCTTTGCTATTACTCTCATTGTTCTTACCCTTTCTTTTGTAATAGAGATTAGTCGGTAGTTGAGATAAGTAAGTAAGGGCGAATATAATACTGGCGTACCAGACCTCGTCATAATCTTGAAATTTTATATTGAGCATTGGATCCAGTATCTCAGAACCATAGTTAAATACTAAACCTTGGATGATGCTTGCAAATAAATTTACTGTGGTAGCTATCACAAAAAGGGAATAGGATTTTCTATTGTTGGTTTTTTGTTTTAGGTGATAAAGCCCGACAAATACTAAGACTGACAGGAAAAAGTATAAAAACACAAATGAGTAAGAGTAGGTGGAAAGCGTGACGTCATCGATCACTGTTTTTTCCTTATCCCAATGCTCTAAAATTCCATATGGTTTGTACTGAGTAATAGAAAGCCAAGGAATATTTTCCCAATGACTGATGATTAATGGTGCTGGTATATTTTCAAGTAATAAATTATAAGTGATAAAAATGTAATTAATTTGAGGCTGATGGCTGCAAAAAAAATGAATTCTATCACTGCGGCTATTACTTTGAGTAACGTTTAAAAATGGCTTCAGCTTCACTGGCGTTCTGCAGTGAAAGGCAATCTAAAATATGATAACTTCCTTTAACTGAGCCTTGGCTATTTTTATTGGCGTACTGTTCAGCCAGCTTTTCGCCTTGTTCGAATGCATCCATCGGCAGTTTACTCAATTCTAAATAGGCGGAAGCGGAACGGAAGGCGTCTTGCTTGGTTTTTTCTGAGTCAGTGGACTTCCCAATGCAGCGGCTGACTAACCAATTTTTATATAGTGCCTCTTGCGATAAAATATTGAGTGAGTTTTCAGCAAGGGCTACATGGCTTCCGAGCAGCAGAGACATTAAAAAGTACGTGTATCTTCTCATCCGAGATAACCTTTGATATGAGCCGTCGTTTGAGCAACTCTGATATCAGTTGTCGTCTTTCCCTTGGTACTTCTTGATGATGGCTTGCAACGCTTGGCTGTGTACAAGATCGATGCACTTGGCCATCGTCATCGGCTCCCCTGACATACTGTCATAGGGCTTTGCCAGAAATTCTTTTGCCAGCGCCCTGACGGCGGTATGCGCTTCCAGAGAATAATCGCCGAATTCCGTGTAACCCCGAGCGGCGGCGGCGGCATCGTTTTTGACTTCTTTTGCTGAGTACCCCTCGGCGATGCAAACGCTAAGCGCGTAGTTTTTGAGGTACTCGGCAGAGGAGTACTTTCCGTTGGCGGAAGCTTCAGTATTCAATACCGCCAACGTGAGTAGGAATACAGTTTTAATCGTATGATGTGAGTTCATCGATTCGTTTTTGCATCGTATCGGCCAGGCAGTCTTTGTCATCTCGGCATTTATCCCTTTGCAGTAACCAAGATTTTTGCGTGCTGTTTAAAGAGGCTGCCAGCTTTTTATCTCCTGCATCGGTCGCCTGCTTTTTTGCCAACAGCCAAGCTTGGGAAACGCTTTTATCATAGGCGGATAAATTGAAATCTGAGCAGATAGTTTTTTCAACAATACTTTTAGATTTAGCGCAGTCGAAAGACGCTGCAGGTTTAGGAGCTTTCGGTAACCGTTCTAATTGCAGTAGCGAGCCATCGTACCAATTAACCAGCATTTTTTGTGGATTGAGAGCAGCAAAACTGGAGCCTACACCATTATCGGATGGGCCGAATGATCCGGAGTGACACGCGATCTTGAAAAGAGAGACTTCTGCTTGGCCGTTTTCTTTCAATGAATAGTTTTTAGCCGAGATGCTTTTATCTCCGCCCATCGACTTGCCGATGAATTGATTTAGCGTGCTTCTCTCAATACTTAAGGTTGGCGCTGTGCAGACGTCTTTTTCCGGCAGATTGTTTTCTATTGATTTAGTGGAAATAGTGATTACCCTTCCTAGTAATCGAGGGTCGTTGAGTTGATAGTTAAGTGTGCGGGTAGTCTCATTGTCTATGTTGACCTGAGTTACTTGCCATAAGCCATCAATAGTTGATGATGTTGGGGCATTAACGTTTTTTTCTGCTGCATATGCACTGAACGATAATAAGACGCCGCTGATTAGAAGTTTATTTTTTTTCAATAGAGTGATGCCCTTCTTTCTGCAGAGAACTGTCCTTTGCTTGCTAATAAACCTCCCCATAACGGGGAGGTTGTATAACAATTAAGCTTCGCGGTTTTCCTTGATGTTCCAACCTGCGCTGCTTTCGGCGCCTTTGCCGCCTTTGTCGCTCTGCTCCCAGTATTGCTGTTTCACTTTCGCCGCCTGGAAGGAGTAGGTGACGCCCACGGTGTCTTCGCCGCCTGCGCCGGTGTACTGCACGGCGGTGACCAGCACGTCGTCCAGGGTGATTTTAACGTACTCAACCTGAGTACCGCCCGCCTTGCAGACAGACAACTCAACCTTGGTCAGATGCTTACCGCTGGAGCAGTGCTTCAGCAGCGCCGGGGTTGACTTGTCGACCAGCGCGTTAACGTGCAGATCGTTGAAGCACACTTTGCCGGCGCCACCGCCGCCGCCAACGCCCATATTGCCCGGTTGAGAAGCGCCCCAGGAGAAAGAAGTAATGTCGGTCCAGCCTTTGTGATTCGAATCTTTGGATTCGCCGCTGGCACCTTCAACTTTCAGGAACATATCAATAGCCATAGTTTCTTCACTCTTTATTAAGGGTTAACAGTAGTATTAACGTTACGTTGAAAAACTCAGGTAATAGCAGCAGGAATTGCAAGTGTGGTAATGCATTACCAATTTATATCCTTGTGCCATGCACCTTCTTAAATACCGAAAACTATCGGTACGGGTTACCGAGCCACTATTAAGTGCTAATGGCTCAATGCTTAATTATTTCGCGTTATCTTGATTCCACGTGCGATCTGGGTTGCCTGCTATGAGCTGTCGAGAAAGCTTGTCCAATTCAGGGCTATGGTACAACCGCAGGCAGTTTAGGGTGACACCTTGACTCTTGTCTTTAGTTTCGCTGTGAAACTCATTGATTCTGGATTTATATTTGTCGATGAGAACATTGATTTTCTCATCACCTGATTCGATATCGAATGGCATCCATTCTCTCATCGCATTCGCCGTTCTGGCTGCATCAAGAGAGAATGCTTTATCCGAATCGGAGACCTGTGCCAGGCAGCGTGACAATGCCAGTTCTTTTACGACCTGGTGATAAGGCATCTGTTTGATAAATGCCACCGGATCCTGAATCGGCGCTGCTTGCAGCCTTAATGAGGTGATAAGCAAGCATGCAGTTAAACCAAACCTCATGCATTTACTGATAAGCCGATGGAACACTAGCTCAACTCCCAAAACCAGACCTCTTTGCAGTTAAAATAGCAATGGGAATGGCAGGTTAATAGCGAGTTTTCTGGTTCGATAAGATCAATGTGTCCGCCATCATAGTTGGTGATCTTATTGAAGAACACGACTCCTTTTTTATTGCCAATACCTTTCTCTGCATCTGGAGCATTAAAGAAAATTTTGGCTTTGCCAAAACTACTGGAGCGATGCAACTGATCGGCCAGCAATTTGGCTCCCGGTTCAATCGTTTTACCCTTATAGGCGCCTTTCTTGATTGGCAGGCGGCCTTTGAAGCTGATACCGGTTTTCAACAGCGCCAGGCTCATGCGGACGGCACAGGTATTGGCATAACCAGGATTTTGCTTTAGAAGCGTATCAAGCTCATAGCCAATCTCAGCGTAAACGGCTTCTGCTGCCAAATATCCCGGGCTAGAGTAATCAGAGGAGTAATGGCTGCTTTTTAGCTGACGATATAAAGGTTTCATGCTTTGCCTCCTTTGCAGGGGAAGCGAGTCGCCAGAGCCTCTTCAATCAGGGGGGCAGCCCTTTCGTGCAGGCGCGTAGCGGGAAGTTTATTAAAGAATTCGAACACAAACTCCTGCAGAGTGACGGTTTGTAGCTGGCTGTATTGGCACCAGCTTTTTCCTTCCGTCGCGTCCAGCACGCCCAGCAAATAAATCCGCGCTTTCTCTTTTTCCTGTTTATCTGCACTGCGATAGAAACGGAAAAAGTCGCTGCCTGGCAGATTGACATCATCGGACGTCAAATGCGCTATCGATGTCTGCTCTGCGAAAGCTGGCGGCGCGGCGGAGAGCGAGCAGACGACTGCCAACAGCGATGCCAGATAAAACCGTTTTGTCTTCATCTTTCTTTCCCTGTGATGAGGTTAATGTATCAGCCAGGCCGCACTACCGCGGCCTGACTTCAGCCCATCAGGACGCGTCGTTTTGTTTCAGCGAAGGCAGCTTCGACACCAGGCGCAGGGAGACGGTCAGGCCTTCCAACTGGTAGTGCGGGCGCAGGAAGAACTTGGCACTGTAATAGCCCGGGTTGTCTTCGATCTCTTCCACCTGCACTTCCGCCGCGGCCAGCGGTTTGCGCGACTTGGTTTCCTGCGAGGAGTTGGCCGGATCGCCGTCCACGTAGTTCATGATCCAGTCGTTCAGCCAGCGCTCCATGTCGTCGCGCTCGCGGAAGGAGCCAATTTTGTCGCGCACGATGCACTTCAGATAGTGCGCGAAGCGGCAGCAGGCGAACAGGTACGGCAGGCGCGCGGAAAGCTGGGCGTTGGCGGAGGCGTCGGCGTCGTAGTATTCCGCCGGCTTCTGCAGCGACTGCGCGCCGATAAAGGCGGCGAAGTCGGAGTTTTTGCGATGCACCAGCGGCATAAAGCCGTTTTTGGCCAGCTCGGCTTCACGGCGGTCGCTGATGGCGATCTCGGTCGGGCACTTCATGTCCACGCCGCCGTCGTCGCTCGGGAAGGTGTGGCACGGCAGGTTTTCCACCGCACCGCCGGATTCCACCCCGCGAATGGCGGTGCACCAGCCGAACTCTTTGAACGAACGGTTGATGTTGGCGGCCATGGCGTAGGCGGCGTTGGTCCAGGTGTAATTGCCGTGGGTCGCGCCGTCGGTGTCTTCTTCGAAGTCAAACTCGTCTACCGGGTTGGTGCGGATGCCATACGGCAGGCGCGCCAGGAAGCGCGGCATCACCAGCCCCAGGTAGCGTGCGTCTTCCGATTCGCGCAGGCTGCGCCAGGCGGCGTACTCGGTGTTCTGGAAAATCTTGGTCAGATCGCGCGGGTTGGAGAGCTCCTGCCAGGACTCCATCTGCATCACGCTCGGCGCGGTGCCGGCGATGAACGGGCAGTGCGAGGCGGCGCCGATCTTGGCCATTTCGCCCAGCAGCTCCACGTCCTGCGGGCTGTGATCGAAGTAGTAGTCGCCCACCAGGCAGCCGAACGGTTCGCCGCCGAACTGGCCATACTCTTCTTCGTAGACTTTCTTGAAGATCGGGCTCTGGTCCCAACCCACGCCTTTATAGCGCTTCAGCGTGCGGCCCAGCTCCTGCTTGGAAATGCTCATGAAGCGGATCTTCAGCATCTCGTCGGTTTCGGAGTTGTTGACCAGATAATGCAGGCCGTGCCAGGCGCCTTCCAGCTTCTGGAAGTCGTCGTGGTGAATGATCTGGTTGATCTGCTGCGACAGCTTTTCGTCGATTTCCGCGATCAGCGCCTGGATGGTGCGATAGGCGTCGGAAGAAACGGTGACGGTGTTTTCCAGCGCCTGCTGCGCCAGGGTTTTCACCGCGTTCTCGACCGCTTCTTTGGCCTGATCGGTCTTCGGCCGGAACTCTTTGTTCAGCAGCGCGCTGAATTCATCGCTGGAAAAAGTCTCGGTGGTTTGCAACGCATTCTGTTGCTGAGGCGAGTTGCTCATCGATTAATCCTCACGCTCGTTGTTGTCGTCGTTAACCGCCGGCTTCGGCGCGTCGGTCAGAGATTGCAGCAGCGCCGGGTTTTGCAGGATCTTGGAGATCAGCTCTTCGGCGCCGTTCTTGCCGTCCATGTAGGACAGCAGGTTGGAAAGCTGGGTGCGGGCATCCAGCAGATTGTCCAGCGCGTCGACCTTGCGGGCGATAGCGGCGGGGGAGAAGTCTTCCATGCTTTCGAAGGTCAGATCGATGTTCAGCTTGCCTTCGCCGGTCAGGGTGTTGTCGACCTGGTAAGCGACACGTGGCTTCAGCGATTTCATACGCTCATCGAAGTTGTCGACGTCGATTTCCATGAATTTGCGCTCTTCCACGCTGGCTTGCGGATCGACCGCTTTCCCCACCAGATCCGCCATCACGCCCATCACGAACGGCAGCTGGATTTTGCGCTCTGCGCCATAAATTTCGACATCGTATTCAATCTGTACGCGCGGCGCGCGGTTGCGGGCGATGAATTTCTGCCCGCTGCGGGATTTCGAGTTTGACATGATTTACTCCATCTAATGGCGATTGGGAACGCGCCTCGTCCGGCTGGGAGAGTCAGGTTCTGATTCGGGTCTGCGCAGGGCAGACGGTATCGGATGCGTCAAGAGAACAAAGGTCGGCGGCTAGCTGTTCTCCTCGTTGTCGGGGCGACCGAGAATGGTCTCCAGTTGGTTAAGCCCATCGGGCGCCAAATCGCGGACGATTTGCATAAAGTCCAGCGTAATCAACCGCTGGACCCGATCGATCATCAGCGGCGCCGGGTGGCTCGGTTCATGAAGACGAAAATAGTTTTTCACCTTGTCCAGCATCAGTTGGGCGTCGTCGCGCGACTGGATCTGCGCGCTGCGCCAGTTGAGTGGAGCGGTGGCGCTCTGTACGGCGGCCGGTTGCTGCATGGCAGCCGCTTCAGGCGTCGCGTCTGGTTCGTCGGCGGCCGGGGCATCGCTCTGGCCGGCGAGCGCCACCAGAGAAAACACCTTGGTCAGCGCGCTCATTTCCGGCAGCGCGCTTTCCCCCAGATGGCGGGTCACTTCGCTGCGAATGGCGCTCAGGGTGTTGGCGATGCGCGTCACCAGGGCGCCTTCGGGGCGATCCTGCTGCGCCAGTTCATCCTGCAGCCGCGCACGGCCGCCGGGAAAGTTGGGGCACTCCTGTTTGCTGCCGTCGAGCAGGGCACCGGCATCGCGCAGCGAGATTTCTCCGGCGGCGCTTTTCAGCAGCGGCGCGGCGCGTACGCTGGCGGCCAGCGCCGCTTTGTCGCCAAGGTCGGCCAGCGCGTTGATGCGAAACAGCGGATCGGCTTCTCCATCGAACTCCAGCGGCGGCTGCAGGGTGTTCCAGTAACGGGTCATCGACTGGTGGACCAGCGTCAGCCCGTCGGCGTAGCCCGGCAACCCGCGCAGCTGGGTCCAGGCGCGGGTGAGATACAGCATGATGCGCAGGTCTTTGGTGCGCGTTAGCAGCGAGGTCGCGAGGCGCTCGACCTGCACCCAATCCGGCGCTTCTTCCGGAATGATGGTGCTGCCGAACTGTTGTTCGGCCTTGCCGGTGGCGGCTTGTTCCATCGCCAGAAAGTCGGCGTCGTATTCCAGGTTGTCGCCGCAGGGATTGTCCGCGTCAACCGGGGCCAGCAGGGTATCGGTATCGATAGCCATAGAATTTCCTTCAACGAACGATGTTAATCAAACATTTGCGGGTACTGGCCGCCGCGGCCGGGGCGCGCCCAGCCGTTGGGTTCGAACAGCAGTGAAAACAGCTGCACGGTGAGGTTGCCGCTGTGCACGTGGGTGTAGAGCGGATGTCCGTCGGCCTGATTGGTCCACCAGAAGCTGGTGTACTGCGCCGGATCGAAGCAGTCGGCGGCCTGTTGCCAGCCGAGGCCCGGTACGTCCGGATGCTGGAAACCGATAATCGACAATATCTCGGAATCCGCTTCCGCCGGTGGGCTGGGCAGCGCCGGGATCGCCTGCAACGTGCGATCGATCTGCTCGGCGGAGAAACCGTTGCGCACGCCGTTCAGCAGGGTATGGCCGAGCTGTTGATACCAGCTCGCCGCCATGTTCAGCTGTTGCGGGCGCCATTCTTGCAGGCTGAACAGGCGCAGTGCGCAGATGGGGTAGCGCCGCCCGACGCGATCGCGCGCCGGCAACAGGCAACCCATCTGCACGTACGGGCTGCCGAGCGTGGCGGGGATCACGAAGTTCCACACCGGTGCGTTGCTGAACGGGTGGCCGTTCGGCCCCTGTGCATCGCGCTGTAAATTCACCAGCCCGTTATGGAACCAGTGGGCCCAGTTGTTGACCACCGGGTCAGGCAAACGGCGTTGCAGGAAGTCACCGGCGGAAGGAAGTTTGCCGTACCAGCCGATGCTCGTCGGGGCGCTTGAATCAGTGCTCATGGTCATGTCCTTTCGGGGCTACGGGCACGAGAAGGCCGGCAGTTGGAACGGATTGCGGATGCTGTTGGGCGTGAACTCCAGCGTGACGCGGTGGCCGTCGAGATTAAACGTCGCCTGGCGGCCGAGGCCGCCGGTGCCCGACGATTGCGCCATGTCGACCAGGCGATTCAGCGCCCATGGTCCGCTGGTCACCAGGCTGGCGGTGGTGCCGTTGGCCAGCGCCAGCTGCAGATGCACCTGGTTGGTATTGCGGGTGCCCGGCCAACTGACCACCAGCGGTACCTGTGGGCCGTGGCTGTATTTGAACAGCTGCCCGTCGATATCCAGCGTCAGGTTGAGGATGTCGTTATCCATCCGCACCGGCCGCACGGTCACGCGGTAGGAGGGCGTCGCCGTGCCGTTGGCGAAAAAGGCGTCGCGGATGCGCTGCGCCTGCTGGAACGACCGCAGGATGCCTTCGCCGCCGGGCAGCGTCTTGCCGTCCACGCCGGGCGTGAAACGCCAGTTGGCGCGGGTGGTATCGACCTTGCCCTGCAGATTGTCGCGGAAGAAGCTGTCCATCAGCCCGCTGTTCGGCGCGAACATGCGCGCCAGATCGTCCGGCGTCACTTCCTGCCGCGCCCGGGCCACCAGCGGATAACGGCCGGCGATCGCCTGGCGGCAGAAGCTACCGACCTCGAAGCTGATGCGCTTTTTCACGTTCTCCATCTCTTTGCGCTGGGTATCGCTGCTGGCGCCGATCGCCAGCGACAGCAGCATCTGTTTGAACGGCACCGGCAAGCGGCCGGATTCGGCCTGCAGACGCGGGATAATGTCGCTCGGCGGCGCCGACATGCCGCTGTTGGCCGCGCCCTGCACCGCCGTCAGGTAACTGTACAGTTCATCGACCTGTTTCAGCACGCTGTCGAAAGGGATCGCCTTATTGCCTTCGCCCTGGCTTTGCGCCAGTTCCAGCAGCGGCGCGAAGTGCGCCATCACCAGCTGTTCCGGCTGGGCCGACACGTCACCGTCGGCGTTGGCCGGCCGGTTGGTGAACAGCGCTTCCAGCGTGCGGTTGGCATTTTGGTTCAGCTTATCTTCGGTTTTTGCCAGCAGCGAGCGCGAATCGGCGTCGTTTTTTTCGTCGCGCAGGGTGACGTTTTTGCTGACGTTGACCAGCAGATTGCGCATTGGCGACGGGTTGCCGGACAGCAGGCGCGCGCTGCTGATGCGCTGGGTCAGGTTGCCGATGTTGGCCAGTTGGATATCCCCCAGCAGCTCATCCCAGGCGCTGATGAAATCTTGCATGTACAGCTGGCGGATGGTCTTGGTCAGATCGGCGCTTTTCTGCTCCGGCGTCTGGCTGTTCAACACCCAGACGTCTTCCTTGCGCAAGGTGTCGGTCACCGGGTCGATGTTGTCGTTGAACGCTTTCCAGTACCCTTGTGAGGTGAACAGGCCCGGTACGCCGTCGGTGACCGGTTTGCCGCTTTTGCGGCTGAACGCCAGTTCGGTCTGCGGGCCGGCCAAATCGACCAGGCTGACCGGCTTGATGTCGGTCTGTTTCAGCAGCAGGCGCTTGAGGCGGCCATAGACGCGCTGCGACAGCGGCGCCCGATTGAGTGCGGCCTGCGCCTGCGCCACCAGCTGTTCGTCTTTGGCGTAAGGCGAGGCCTGGATCTGCGCATCCAGCAGTTGGCTGAGGTGCCATTCGATCTGCTGCAGCTGTTTCTGCGTGCTGCCCTGCGGCAGGTTGCGTTGCAGGTTGAGCATCACCCAGGCGCGCAGGAATTTACCGTCGTACTGCTTTGGCAGATACAGCATCTGATAGGCCTTCAGCGCTTCGTAGCTGAAGTCCGCGTCGCCGTGGTTGTCGTTGCGCAGCGTGGTGGCGATCTGTTGCGCCACCTGCGGCAGCAGCAGCTCTTTCAGCGCTTTTTGGTACAACGCATTGCCGGCGTCGCCCACCTGATCGCCGCGGAACAGCCCCATGCGGTAGGTGAACGGCGGATCGTCCAGCGAAAAGTTTTGGCTGTCCGGCAGATGCAGCAGGCTGTTGAGGAACGGCAGCAGTGAGAACATGTCGCCGTTGCCCAACTGCGTCAGGCTTTGCCCCTGTCGCTCGACGCCGGGCACCTTGGCGGCCACTTCCGCCAGATAGGCCTTGTTGTTGCCGTAGCTGGTGAACCAGAGCATCGCCAGCACCGCCAGGATCACCGCCAGCGCGATGTACCCCGCCCAGTGCAGGGCGCGGTTGCGGTATTCCCACCAGCGGTTGCTGCCCGCCAGCCCGGACTCCTGGAAAACCACCGATTCCAGCGTCTCTTTCAGGAAGAAGCTTTGACCTTTGGCTGCCGGGATCGGCGTTTCCTGGCCCACGCTGTCCCAGGCCGCGTTGGCCTGCGCCCCTGAGTTGGCCGTCGGCAGCTGCAGGTAGCGGTTCAGCTCGCCCATCACCCGGTCGAACGGCAGGCCTTCCTGGGTGCCGCTGGTGAAATAGATGCCGCGCGGGGTAAAGCGGGTTTCAAAACTGGAGGTGGCGAACACCTGATCCAGATAGTGGCTCAGAAGCGGACGCAGCGCGGCGAACTCCTGCGGGAACAGGTAGCTTTCGGCGCGTTGGCGCGCGTCGTGCTCCATCAGCAGCGTATCCGGCAGCGCCGCATCCAGCCGTTGTTGCAGCAGGGCGCATTGTTGTTCGAAGGCGGCGTTCAGGTTGAAGTCCGGCTGCCGTGAGCGCTCGTAAGGGAAGGTGAATCCCCAGATCTGGTCGCGCTGCGCTTTATCGAAGCTGCCGAAGTAGGCCATAAAGCCGTTGAGCAGGTCGGTTTTGGTCACCAGCACATAGACCGGGAAGTGAATGCCCAACTGTTCGTGCAGTTCAATCAGGCGTTTGCGCAGCGCGCTGGCCTGGGCGGCGCGTGCTTCGGCGCTGTCGCTCAGCAGATCGGCGACGCTGATGGTCACCATCACGCCGTTGATCGGCTGGCGGGTGCGGTATTTTTTCAGCAGCGCGACGAAGCTTTGCCATTCACCGGCGTCTTCTTCGCGCTGGCTTTCCTGGGTGGTGTAGCGGCCGGCGGTGTCGAGCAGCACGGCGTCGTTGGTAAACCACCAGTCGCAGTTGCGGGTGCCGCCCACGCCGCGCAGCGCGGCTTTGCCGAAGCGATCCGCCAGCGGGAAGTGCAGGCCGGAGTTGACCAGCGCGGTGGTTTTGCCGGCGCCGGGCGCGCCGATGATCACATACCACGGCAACTGGTACAGATATTGACGGCTGAAGCGGGTCATCCAGCGATGTTTACCGTCGCCCTGGCCCGGTGCGAAGCGCGCCTTTTTCAGCAGCTGCGCCGCTTCGTCGAAACGCTGCGCCAACTGATCGTCTTGTTTGACCTCGGGCTTGCCGTCTTCCGCCGGCACCGCTTCGGCGGCGCGCAGATTGCTCAGCAGGCGGCTGTTGAACCAGGCACTGTAGAGGCGCGGGATCAGGCGGCACAGGAACCAGATCAGGTAAATCACGCCGATGGCGATCTGGCGGTTGAGTTCCGGCTCCAGCGGGCGATAGTCGCCGATGGCCACCAGCGGGCCGATCGTCCAGATGATGAACGCCAGCGCGGTGATGCCGACAAAGCCCCACAGCAGGCGGCTGGTGATGATGGAGAATAACGTACTGAGCATTACTTTCCGGTTCCTTGCGGCAAGCCGTTGATTTCCGCCTGGGTGTTTTCAGGGGCGACCAACAGCGTAATTTCTACCCGGCGGTTCAACGCGCGGTTCACTTTGTTATCGTTCGGCGCGACGGGGTTGCTCTCGCCGCGGCCCTCGGCCTTGACCCGCTGCGGGTTGGCGAGGTGTTTTTGCAAGCGGGCGCTGACCGCTTCGGCGCGCGCCAGCGACAGCTCCCAGTTGGAGGCGAAACGGGCGCTGCGGATCGGCACGTTGTCGCTGTAGCCGGTGACCAGGATCTTGCCGCTGACGCCGTTCATGGCGGCGGCGATGCGGTCGATGACCGGGATATAGTTGGCGCGTACCGTGGTGGCCGCGGAGTCGAACAGCCCGTCACCTTTGAGGATCACCACGCTTTGCTGCGCTTCGTCGCGCACCACCACCAACCCCTCGGCGATCTCTTTACGCAGGAAACTTTTCAGGCTCAGCGTCGGCGGCGCGGCCGGCGCCGGGTTACCGATCGCCACCTGCGGCAGATTGGTTTGGTAAATCGCCGCCAGCACCGGGCTGGTGTTGTCGCCCAGTCGCCAGTTGAGGGCGATGAACAGCAGCGAAGCCAGGAAGCCGGTCAACGCCACGCAGGCCCACAGCGGCACCAGCGGGCGCCACAGTTTCTGCTGTACCGGCAGGTCCAGCGCATGAGGCGACAGCGGCGGGGCATAGCCGCCACGCACCGATCGGATCAGCTGCAGCAGGCGCTGCTTCATGGTTTCCAGCTGTGAGCGGCCGTTTTCCATCACCCGGTAGCGGCCTTCAAAGCCCAACAGCAGGCAATAATTGATCAGTTCCAGCAGGTTGATGTGCTCGCGCGGGCTTTGCGACAGCTTGGCCAGCAGCTGGAAAAACTTCTCGCCGCCCCAGGTTTCGTTATGGAAAGTCACCAGCAGCCCGCTGCCGGACCACACGCTGTTGCTGCCCCACGGGGTCAGCGCCGCCGCTTCATCCAGCGCGGTGCACAGACAATAACGCGCGCCGATGATCACCTCGTAAGGCAGGTTGGCGCGTTGGCCGCGGATCTCGAAGCGGCGCATTTCGTCAATCAGCTGTTGGCGCAGCTGCGCCGGGTTGGCGTGCGTGGCCGATTGGCGGATCTGCGAAATGGCGTTCAGCAGCGGGTTGGCGGCGTCTACCAGCGGGTTGGCCGCCGGCGCCATGCTATTTTCCTGAGTCATAGGTTACCGGTCCGTATGGCTGCGAATCGCCCAAAATTCCATATCCAGCCCCGGGAATTCGCCGGCCAGGTGCAGGGCGAAGGCGCTGGATTTCTCCATCTGTTTCCACAGGTCGCCGCCTTTTTCCAGCTCGAAGTAGGTGTAGCCGGCGTGATAGGGGATCTGGCGCGGCGCAGCGGGCATGGTGCGCAGACCGATGCCCGGCAGCTGCAGCTGCACCAGATCGCGGATGCGCGTGACCGGGGCGATCTTCATCTGCGCCGGGAAGTGGGTCAGCAACACCTCGGCGGCCACGTCGGCGCGCACTGCCAGCACGAAGCCGAAGTCGCGCATCATTTTGGCGTCCTGCACGGTGGCGACGTTCAGCCCGTGGGAGCGTTCGACCAGCGTCAGCTGAATGGCGTTGTCTTCCAGCACCACCGACAGCCCCTGACGCAGCAACAGCATCAGCTTGCCGAAGCACAGCGCCAGGTTGTCGTGGTCATACACCGGTAGGCGGCCTTCCGGGGTGCGCTGCGCCGAGAAGCTGGCGAGCTCGGTGGCGAACTGCAGCCAATCGGCGAACAGGCGCTCCGGGTGCAGATGATCGAGGTGGTAGGCGTGGCTCACCTGGCCGAGATGGCGGTTGATCAACTGCAGCAGCATGAAATCGACCATTTCGGAACTGCCGCCGCGGCCCGGCTGCAGCAGGCGCTGGCTCATCTGCTGGCTGCGCTGTTGCAGCAGGCCCTGCAGATCGTTGATGAAGGTTTTCAGTACCGGGTTGCCCTGGCAGTTCAGCATCGGCGGGATCTGCGTGGTATCGAGACGCAGGCTGTTGTCACCGCGCTTTTCCAGCACGCGGGTAACGCCGAGCGCCGTCCATTCGGCGTTGAGCTCACTCTCCAGCATCAGCCGCAGGCGCAGGCGACCGAACTGCAAGGCCGCGCTGCCCACCGAGACGGCGTTGAGATCGTCGACTTCGTTCTCATAAGCCAGATAGCGCGCCAGCGCCTCCGGGCTTTCCTGAAAGATCACGTCTTCACGCCCCGCGCGGTAGGTCGGCAGAGCCAGCACCACGTTTTCACCGGTCTTGTTTTCAGCGATGGTCAGCGGCGCGGGCGCCTGCTGGGCGCCGGAGAAGCGAAACGGCGTGCCGTCCGGCATGATGCCGCTGGCGGCGTTGAGCGCAATCTTGCCCTGGCGCAGCAGCGTTTGGTCCAGATCCAGGGTGAGGAACCCCCAGAAACAGCCGCTGTGGGCCTGGCCCCAGTTGCGCATATAGCCTTCGAGATAGTTTTCCGCCTGCTGGAAATGGTGAGGGCGCAAAAACATCCCCTCAGTCCAGACAACCTTATGAGCATCTTTCATCATCACACCTATAGTTACTTCGCTTCAGCGCAGCGGTAGGTCAGTCGACCTTTTTTACGGGGCGCAGGCCACTCACGCCCGCGACGATATGCGCTTCCAGCTCATCCGGCGAGAATTGCCATACCTTGTAGAAATTGGTTTCGGTAGGTTCCGGCAGCGGCAGTGACATGCGCCAGGTCTTGCCGTCCAGATTTTGATATTCGGCGATCACGCCGATGTAACGTGCGTCCAATGCGCTTTGCCCACCGAGCTTCTTGCCGGTCTGGCCTGGCGTCAGGAAGAACTGATCGCTGTCCAGCAGGCTGTTGCCGAGCACGCTTTTGGCGTCGTTTTGCAGACTGAAGAAGTCGGCATCCATGAATTCCGCATCCGAGCGCAGCAGCAGCACGCGAATTTTGATCGGCGCAGGTTGCGCGCCGGCGGCGGCGTTGACCTGGCGGTCAGCGTCAAACACCAGACTGTAACGCGACGGCACGCTTTTGGCGGAAGACATGCAGCCGCCGAGCGCCAGCGCGCCCAGCAGCAGAAACAGCATCCCGCACCAGCGGGAAGCGATAGGGGTCGTCATCATAGGAATCTCGTCGCCCGCAGGCGTGCTGACTACTGGAGGATCCAGGTGGCTGAGCCGGCGTTTTTACACGCCTTGCTGTCGCCGCCGACTTTGACGCAGTCCTGTTTGGCGGCGCGCGCGCGACGCGGCAGATCTTTGCGCAGCGTTGATTTGTAGCGCGCTTCCGGCACGCCGGCGTTGGCCTGGATATAACCCACCAGGTCGCCGCCGCGGATGGCGGAGATCGCCAGCCAGTTGTTTTCCACTTCGCCCAGCGCGTAGAACGCGGCGGCGTTGTCCAGGCTGCCGACGGCGGTGCCGGTATAATTCGGGCTACTCATGATGCTGGCGGCATACAGGCTGCGGTACTCCTCACCGATCGGCTTGAACTGTTTCGGCGCGCTTACCGCGGCGCGGTGCTGCAGGGTGACGCCGTTGACTTCACTGCTGATGAGGGCGTCGTTATTGAGCGCCGGCGGCGGTGGCGGCGGGGTGGAACAACCGGCAAGCGTCAGGGCGGTCAGCAGCGTCAGGGTAATCCGTGTTTTCACAATGTCCTCTTTTTCTTGATTGAATGGCTGTGTAATAAGGCGCCGTCATCAGGGCGCAAGCAGCAACACTTTTAATTGGCTCGGCACGATGCGCATGCCGAGCGCGTTGGTGGAATTCTGCAGGCTGAGGCTGGTCAGCCGGGTGGCCGGAGTGCCTTTGAGCAACACGGTAAAGGCGCCGGTCAGGTGGCGGGATGGCCCCATCACCGTCCCGGAAGCGACACCGGTGGCTACGCCGGGGTTGTCGCCGTTGGTCAGGGGCGTTACCGTCGCCATGTTGTGCGCCGGGGTACCGACGAACAGAATGTTGAACGCGTTCGGGATGGCGGTCGGCGCGAGGGCGATATCCGGGTAGGGTACGGGCACCGGCGCCGGGCTTGGCGTCAGACAGACGTCGGGAAACGCCAGGTCCACGCCGATCATTTGGCTGTTGGCAAACATAAAAGGCCTCCGCAGGTTATCCGACGTGGATTTGTTCCGAATCCAGCTTGGTGATGTCTTTTGAGGTAATGAGCGTGTTGCGGGCATGAATGCGGGCGTAATCTTCCGCCTGATAATCCAGCTGCCCGGCGCGCACGTGCTCGGTTTGGCGCACTTTGCGGAACAGCGAATGGCTGATCTGGCTGACCGAATGCCACAGCGACTCGCAGCGTTTACCGACCAAACGGCTGATGCTGACGAAGGCCGACAGCTCTTCGCCGCTGTATTTCATCTTGTCGACGTGGCAGTCGCCGCTGTTCGCCTGCAGCGTCATGGCGTCGCCGCTCAGTTTCAGCGCCTGCGCGCTGTGCAACGACAGCGAGCCGTTCGGCGTTTCAATCTGCAGATCGCCTGCGACGCAGAGCCGCGCCGTGCTTTGCGGCTCTGCCCGCTCGAGGACGGCGATCGCCCACAGCTGGTGGCCGCAGCCGGCGACCAGCACGTTATCGCCGAGGGCCGGCGTCAGCAGGCAGCTCGCCGCCCGGCGACAATGCCAGCCACGACCTTCACATTCCACCACCAGACTGCCGTCCGGCAACAGGTTGACGACCTGGCCAGCGGCCTGTTGGGGCGGTGCGATGTTGACGGCGCGAGTTGTGTTGGCAACGCTCATGGTGATCCCCTCGTGAAGTGGTCAATGCATTCAGATTCGGCTCTGGCGCTGTGCGCTCCAGGTTTCGGCGGCGTACAGCTCTTCGTCGCTCTCGAGGATCCCGCTGCGATCGCTCCAGCGCGTTTGCTGCTGGTGGGCGCGATGCATACGGGTGCGCATAAAGCGCGCGCGCCGGAAATCGGCGGCGCCAATGTCGGCATAACAGAAGTCGGCGTAGGTCAGGTCGCTGTCGCTGAAATCACAACGCGCCGATCGGCTGTGCTGAAATACGCATTGATACAGGCGCGCCTGGCTGAAGTTGGCGGCATCCAACGTCGCTTCGCTGAAGATCGCCTGATCGAACTGCCCGCCGCGACACTGCGCCTGAGTCAGATTGGCCTCCAGCCACAGCGACTGCTGCGCCTGTACGCTGGTCAGGTTGGCGCGCCGCAGCGAAGCGCCCTTGAAATTGCTCTGGCGCAGCGTCGCCTGGCTGAAGTCGACGTCGTCCAATTGGTTATCGGTAAACTGGCAGGCGATCAGGCTCTGCCCGGCGTAACTTTTGCCGCGGTGGTCACATTCGAAAAACGTGACGCGGTCGAAGTTCACGCCTTCAAACTGCGTTTTACAGAGATTTAATCGAAAGAACGTGACAAGGCATAAGCGCGCCTGATTCAACATGGCGCCGTCGAGCGGGCTTTCGTAAAAGGTAGTGCGATCGTGCTGAGTGGCGGAAAAATTCGCGCCGGCCAATTGGCACGACATCCAGTGACTTTGGTTGAGCGACAGCCGGCTGAAGTCGCTCTGTTCAAGCCGACAATCGTTGAACATCGTCAGTTCGATATGGCTCTCGCTGAAGCGGCTGGCCGACATGGCGCACTGATTGAAGGCCGTTTGCTTCAGATCCGCCCGCGTAAATTGTGCGTGTTCGAGCTGGCAATCGCTGAAAACGCTGTCGCGCAGATCGCAGTCAGAGAAGTTCACGCCGTTCAGGTTCAGTTCGTTGAACATGCCGCCGGCCAAATCCAGACCGGCGAATGACAGACCGTGCAAGTCCTCTCCGGCGATCGGCTCGCCGCGTTTTACGCGCTGGCGTATCTGCTCTGGTTTTGAGGTCATACTTCCTTCCCGTTGTGGCGAGGCAATGTTTTCACCCTGGCGGTATAGGCTCTCTCTAGCCGGGTTGCCTGATCCACTTGCGACTGCGACAGGTCAGCCCGGAACAGATTGGCGCCCTGCAGGTCGGCGCCTGACAGCACGCATTTTTGCAGGATAGCCGCAATGAAATTGGCATCGCGCAGGCTGGCGCGAGACAAATCGCTGCGGAGGAACAGGCTGCCACTGCCGTTGGCCTGGCGGAAATCGGCCTCGTTCAATCGGGTTTCCGACAGATCGCAATTATTGAGACGCGCCCGGCTAAAATTGGCCCGCTGCAACGGCATCTGGCGTAAATTGCACTGGTTTAGCGTCGCGTCGCTGAAATCCGCCTGCGGCAACAGTGTCTTCGCTGCAAAGGCGCAGGCCGTGAGACGTGCGGCGTGGAAGCTGAGGCTTTGCGTCTCGGTGTCAACCCAGGCGCAACTTTCCAGCCGCGCCTGACTGAAGTTCACCGCCAGCAACCGGCATTTGACGAAGCTGACTTTGTCGAGCCGGGCGTGGCTGAATGTCAACTGCTCCAGCTGCAGTTCCATCAGGGTAATGTTGGCCAGCGTGGCGCGGCTGAAATCACATTGTCCGAGCAAGGTTTCGTATCCCAGCAAATCGCGTAATGACGCCATCGTGAAATCGCAGCGTTGAAACAACGTTTGCTGAATATTAGTCTCATGCAGCTGCGCGCCGCCGAAATCTGTCGCTTCGCATTTCGCCAGGGCCAAAGAGGCGTGGCTCAGATCGGCCTGCTGCAAGACGGCGCCGCTGAGATCGGCGCGCGCCAACATCGCCTCGCGAAGATCGCAACCCACCAGTCGGGTTTGGCGTAGATTGGCGTTTTCCAATAAAGCGCCGCGTAAGTTAGCCTGGCAGAGATCCATGCCGGACAGATCGGCGCCGGTGAGATCAAGGCCGCTGAGATCTTTATCGCGCAGCATGGCGGCGGCGACGCGTTGGCGAATGATTTGCGCCAGATCGCCACTTAAGCGCAGTGCAGGGCTTTGCGCCTGCGCTGACATTAAATACATTTGGTGCAGCGCGCGCTCGCTTTCCCCCAGCTGCTTCTCGCTGAACGCGTCGGGATGCTGGCGCGCCTCCTGGAACAGCAGATCGCGCTGCTGCTGGTAGCTTTCCGCACCGGAGGGCGACACGTGATCCCCTCCGGGGTTAAGCGGGTCGATACCCTCGGCGTGCGCCAGCTTGAGCATGTCCTGATACTGCACCTCGGCCTGGCTTTCCAGACGCTCGACGAATTCGGCGAGTTGGTCCAGCTTCGGCGGCGCTTCTTGCGACGGTAGCGGGAACAGTTCATCTATGTCCTGGCCTTCACGCAGCAGGCGCTGGCGATGCTCTTCGCGCTGCTGGTGCTCGTAGGCGGCGATATTTTCCGCCATTGGGCTTTGCTGCGTCGGCGTTTCCGTATCCAGCCAGGCACCGATGCACGCCTCCGGCAGCAATTCTTGTTCGCGAAAAGCGTGCAAAGCACCCTGTTCTTTATCCAGCCGCTGGGCCAACACCTGCCGATAATGCGCTGTGGAACGGGGCTCCCCTTCGGTTTCCAGGGCCGGCATCAGTTGCATCACGTCGGCGGCATCGTCCTCATTGATGCGCGCGCTACCCTGATAGATCAACAGCATCTGTTCCCGATGCGGGAAGAACCAGACGGTGGTATGGCGCATCGCGATCTCTTCGAAATGCGTTTCACCGCCGCACAGTCGGTTGATGAAGCAGCGCGCGCGCCACGGCGGTAAATGCCCTTGCTGCACCGGTTCTGAAGGGTGCATATTCCAAATCCGATAGGCAGCCCGCGGCGGCAAGCTATCACGTTGAGGAAACTGCTGATCGCTTTCCGCCATGTTGAACAGGCGCCAGTCGATATCGTTGGCGAAGCCGGGAAAGCCGTGTTTCAACCAGTCGGCGTCGTAGTTTTTACCGATGCGGGAGAAGCGACGCGGCCAGGTGATATCCAGCGCGTCAAAGCTTGCCGGCAGGGCGCTTTGCCGAGGAGACGCAAGGCGTCCCTGCAGCGGTTCAACATTGGGTAGGCGATGGATGCGGCCCTGCGGAAATGTTTCGGGAGTGGCGCCGATGCCGTGCGGATTATCGGCGAACTGGGTGCCGCCGTAAGCCCGGCGCCAGTCCAGACGCATTTCTGCAAAGGGAAGAGGCGTGGAGGGACGATCGTTGATCCAATGGCGATCGCCGAAAACCACCAGCGTTTTCTCCAGCGAATCAAACTGGATCTTCACGGCGCAGGCGGTTTTGTCTTGTTGATGGTGGGTGTAGGCGTTGCCAGTGGCGAGAAACTCCGCACAGGCTTTTGGGATAGCCAGATCGAGCACGCCGCCACTTAACGTAAGTTCGTCGGCGGCCAACTGCCACAGTTCCGGTTCGGGGCGCAGACGCGGGGAGGCCCCCATGTCGGCCAAGGCCAAAACGGAAACGCCCAGATGATTTTGCCCTTGCCAAGAGAAGGGGCGATGAAGCGCGCTGAGGCGCAGAGGTTTTACGACTTTCATTGTGTGTGTAAAGCTTCCTGTGGATATCAGCTGGCAGCCAGGCTGCTTGCTCAAAAACAATCCGTTTTTCGGTTTAATAGATATCAGGCTATGTCACAACAGATGAAGAAAACGATGCGGCGTTCAGCGCCGATCGCTAATGCGGGGAGAGTCCCACTTCGAAATGGATGATCAAGAGGACAGTGCGTTGTCCTTCCCGTTTATTCCGCGAGCCAGCAGCACGGCGGCGACGGACAATGACGCGGCGATCGCCTTGGCGGTAAATTGGCCGGTGCTCTCCAGGTGATAGGGCGCAAAAAATCCGACGCCGGCGGTGCTCAGAACCAGCAGCGCGACGAGCGCCGCAAAACAGGGCAGCTCTATCGCCAGCGTCAGTCTGCCGGGTGTCGCCGCACCGAGGTAACGCATCAAAAAACCGGGCAAAATCAGGAACCCGATCAGCTCTGCGGGAGCATTCACTGCAGACATCACCTGCTGATTGTATTTCAGGAGCGCCAGCATCAGCGCGACAAAGATCAGCAACCGCATGGGTAAGGCGGCCGCTTGGCTTGCCGACAAAAAGGTTTTGCCGATCGCAGCGAGCAATACGCAGCCGACCAGGATGCCAAAGACGGTAAACAGGATCTGTCCCCAGAGGCTGTCCTGCGTCGAAAAGGCAATGAACGCGCCCATCGTGACACTTCCTTATGCAAGGTGATTTAGCGAACTGATGAACGATAAGCCGTTTGCAGAACGTTGAAATCGGATCGCGTGATTGAGGGATCCTTTTCGCTTAAAGCCGGGAAAGCTCTTCGATCACCGCTTTTTTGGGGTTCTTCGGGTCGTACTTTATCGCGGTGAAATGGCCCGGCTGATAACGAGGCAGATCCACGACGCTGATCGGGCCTTTCGCCACGGCCGTATGGTTTTTCCCGTCTTGGGCGATGTACTTGACTTCGACTTCGCAGACCGGCCGATTTCCGTCCCACAGGTTGGTCTGGCGAATGCTGACGATTTGCCCAGAGGCGGAAATACCGTTCTCCATCACGCTGAGGGAAGAACCGATATGTTTGAAATAACCCCAGATATCGACCGTGATGAATTTGAAAAAGCCCACCAGACTGAGGATGGGAGCCAATAAAATCAACCCGATAACGGTGAAAACATTTTTGGCCTTCGACATGGGAGTCCCTTTACAAGAAGATCGCCAGCGCCTTGGTGCTCAATCGTAAGGCACCGTTGGTGACCAGCGCGCCAAGCTGAGTGAACGTCATGGGATCATTACTGAGCTTGAAATTGGTTTTGCTGATCGACAGCGGGTTATGCGAGATATCCAGCATCGTGTGTTTAAGGCTGGTCGCCGTCAACGAAAGATTGGAGCCGTAGAAGGCAAAATTGGCCCCGGTCGCCACCCATTTCCAGCCGTGGCAGTTATCTTTCCAGTTCGGCGTTTGTACCGAGACGCCGTCCGCACTGGTGATATCAATGGTTTTCGCCTTGATGGTCAGCGTGCCGGTGATCGTCGTGTTCTGGTTATTATTATAGGTTTCGGTGACATCCCCGGTCACGGTAGCGGTCTGGCCGCCCGCTTCAATCGTCAGGACTTGCCCGCCGGCAGTAATGGTGGTGTGCTGACCGCCGGCGGTGATGTTGACGGTCTGCCCCTGCTTGATGGTGCTGGTCTGTTGCCCTTCGGTAATGTCGAGGGTCTGGTTGCCTTTCACCGTGACATGCTGGGTTTGCGTAATGTTTTGCGTCTGCGCGCCGTCAAGCTTGAAAGACTGATTGCCGGTGATGTCGATTTTATCGCCGCCGTCGATAATCGTCAGGTCGCGGCCGCCTTTGATGTTCACCGTCTGGTGAGCGTTCAGGTTGGCGGTGTCCAGCCCATTGACGGTCGTCGTGCGTTTCGCTTTGTACAGGAACGTGGCGTCGCCGGTGACGGTGTCGTCCTGCTGGCGCCCGATGGTGGTGGTGCGACTGCCGTCAATATTGACGTTCTTGTCGTTTTCCACCGTCATGTTCATGTTGCGTTCGGCATGCATGTCGAACGATTCGTTGCCGGGCGAGTCTTCCAGGAACAGGAAGCTGGCGTTGTCGGCGCCGCCGCCTTTACTGCGGCTCATAAAGCCCATTTTAGTGGCGTCGCCGGGCAGATCCCACGGCGGCATGCTGTCTTCGTTGTAAACGCGGCCGGTGATGATAGGGCGATCCGGATCGCCGTTGATAAAGTCGACCACCACTTCCTCACCCACGCGCGGGATCTGGATCCCACCGTATTTCCAGCCGGCCCAGGCGCTCGAGACGCGCACCCAACAGGAACTGGTTTCATTGCCGCTGCCGTGGCGATCCCAACGGAATTTGAGTTTCACCCGGCCATATTTATCGGTCCAGATGCTTTCGCCTTCCGGGCCCACTACTTCGGCAGTTTGCGGGCCGTGGGTTTTCGGCCAAGGTGTGGTGCGCGCCGGGCGCCAATTGATGTCCGCCGGAACGACCTGAAATTCGGTTCGCTGCTCGCCAACATCATTATCGTTGCTGGCGTAGCTGTTTTCCTGCATGAAGTACTGCGCGCTGACCACCAGGTAGGCGCGGTTGTCTTCCATACGCGGCGCCTGGGTCAGTTGAAAACGGTAGCCGGGCGCAATGCCCTGCGAATTGCCTTCGCCGCTCATCTGCTCGTGCTGCGCTTCGAACTCCTGTTGGCGAACCTTGACGTAAAACTGGCCGTGGGAGTGATCGGTATAGCGACCGGGCCAGTCGAACACCTCGGCTTTGTCCTGCGCGAACGAGGCGGGATTCTGCCGGGCCTCCAGCAACCGCGCGCGTGGCTTACGAAAATCGTAGTCATCCAGGCTATAGAGGCTGGGCGTGATGGCGTCAGAAACGCTCCAGCTATTGATGCTGTCCTTGTTTTCCACCAGGCCGCCTTCCGCGAGCTGGTAGGGAATGCTGGCGTAGCCGGCGAGTTCCTGATGGGCCGCCGGCGCGTCAGCCAGCACCAGCGTATGGCCGTCTTGCTGGTGCGTGAAATAATAATAGATGCCTTCGTGTTCCATCAGACGGCTGATGAAATCGAAATCGCTCTCCTGATACTGCACGCAGTATCCCCAGATGCGGTAGTCGTAACTCAGGCGGTTATCGATTTTCACCTGATACTGCCCCAGCACCTGAGTCAGGATGTCGGGAACGGTTTTTTCCTGGTGGATGCGAAAATCGCGGTTTTGCGTCAGATACCACAGCGTGGGGCGCAGCACGGCGCGGTAGATATAGTAACGGTTGCCGCCAGCTTCTCGGCCGGAGAGGGTCATGCGCGTGATATTGCCGTTGAGATAACGCGGTGCCAACGGATTGCCCCGCAGCTCCAGCGTGATTTTTTGTCCCAGCAGCGCTTTCAGATCGAGCCGATTGTCGGGGCTGAGCAACTCGACGTCGAACTCGAACAATCCGGCCAGTTTTTCCTCGCCGGAAAGGCTTCTGAACAACAGCTGATGGGAGGGCAAGGGCGTGTGCGCAATGATAAGACGATCCATACTATTCCCCGCTTTAGGCATAGCTACCGCACGAGAATTGACGCGCGATCCCGATGGCGTATCTGTCACGAATAGAGACAGGAACTGACGAAAGATTTAACAAAGTTTACACAAAGGCACGATTTGTGCAGTCTACAATAGAGCTCTGCATTTGCAAAATAGCCTTGTGGATCAATGCTCAATTCGTTAACTTGCTCACGATCTTGTTTTTTATTATCTAAAACATATAGATGCGAGCAGATCATTTTTTATCTCAAATTATTGGGAAATTGGTAATACCAAAGAATAAATGTGTAACACATAAGTCAACGTGCTTATAAAACAACTCTTTTTTTACGTAAAAAAAGTCGCTGACTGTTTTTTATCCTTACCATTTGCCAGTTAAAGATGATCAAATATATAAATTTGGCGAATGTTAATTCGGATGATTCCTATTTGGTGGGCGTCCCAGGGCCCACCGACGGGCCTGGGAACATGCGTTTGAACGGTTGAAAATGCAGCGAATACCGTCGTTAACGTGGAGAGGAGTCGAAGGAGAGTTGACCTACCAGCTCGCAGAGCCAGATTAAAGCCGGGTCGCGTTGCGCCTGCCGGCCGGCGATCAGCTCAATGGGGAAAGGCGCGATGGCCAACTCGTCAGGCAGTGGGAGAATGCGTACGCGTTGCGGATCGGAAAAATGCCGGGCCGCGCTGGCGGCCAGCGTGGCGATCAGATCGCTGTCGGCGACCACGGCCGGCAGAGCGGCAATATGTGAAAAGGTCACGGCGACTCGCCGCTGACCGCCGATTTCCGCCAGACGCCGGTCGACCAGCCCTCTGGCAGAGCCATCGTCTGCCGGTGCGTACAGCCCATGCGGCAGGCTCAGGTAGCGTGCCAGATCCCAGCGGCCATCCGCCAGCTGGGGGTGTGAACGGCTGGCGATACACACCAGGTGCTCTTCAAACAACGTGCGCACATAGTGGCTTTCCGCACCGGAAAGATGTCCTCCCAGCGCGATATCCACCTCGCCGCGATCCAGTTGCCGATAAATATTGTGGCGATCCAGACGCGAAACGCGAATATCGATGCCGGGGGCGGTCTGACGCAACCGGCTGATGAGGGTGGGCAGCAGCAAGATATCGGCATAGTCGCCGGCCGCCAGCGTAAAACGCCGCTGCCCGGCGGTGGCCGGATCGAAACGGGCAGGGGGGGCCAACGCCAGATGGATCTGTTCAAGCACCTGCTGTATTTGCGGCATCAATTGGTGGGCGCGCGGCGTGGGTGACATGCCGCCGCCGCTGCGCACAAACAGGGGATCGTTGAGAAGAATGCGCAGCCGCGCCAATGCATTGCTGACGGAGGGCTGAGCGCGGTTAAGACGCCGGCCTGCGGCGGTGACGTTGCGCGTCTGATACAACGCCTCAAACACCACCAGCAAGTTGAGATCGACGCTGGCTAAATTCATTTTATGAATACTCTATATACAGATAATCCATTTCCAGAATCATACTGTGTTCTTTAGGCTGAAAGCACACAAATTTAGCCTTCAATCAGGGGAAATGATGAACAAAGTCTTGGTCACCGGCATTGAGCCGTTCGATGGCGATGCGGTGAATCCTTCCTGGCAAATTGCGCAGGCGCTGGCCGGTGAACATATTGCCGGCGCGGAGATCGCGGTGCTCGAGCTGCCCTGCGTATTGGGCATGGCCAATCAGCAATTGATCGCGGCGATTGAGGCGCTGCAGCCGCTGGCGGTGATTTGTCTGGGCCTGGCCGGCGGCCGGGCCGAGATTTCGCTGGAACGGGTGGCCATCAATCTGATCGATGCCCGCATTCCCGACAATGCCGGTAAACAGCCGATCGACGTACCGGTGGTGGCGGGCGGGCCGGTAGGGTATTTTAGCACGTTGCCGGTGAAGGCCGCAGTGCAGCAGCTGCGCCGACAGGGGATCCCGGCGGCGGTCTCTTATACGGCAGGTACCTATAACTGCAACCATATTTTTTACGGTCTGCGGCACTATCTGGAGACGCAGCACGTGAGTGTCAGGGGTGGATTCGTACATATTCCGTACAGTCATGAACTGGCGGCGTCCCATCCGGGCAAGCCGAGCATGGCGCTGGCGACGATGGTGGAAGCGGTGCGCACGGTCGTACAGGTGACGCTGACGGTAGAGGAAGATGTGCGATTCGGCGACGGCGCCGTACATTAAAAGCAGGGCGTGGTGTACCACGCCCTGCTACGGGTTATTCGTCGGCGACGCGGATCACCAGTTTGCCGAAGTTTTTGCCCTGCAGCAGGCCGATAAACGCCTGCGGCGCCTGCTCCAGCCCATCAACGATGTCCTCGCGGAACTTGATTTTCCCCTGTTCGACCCAACTGCTCATTTGTTGCAAGAATTCGTCAAAGCGTGAGCCGTAGTCGTCGAAGATGATAAAGCCCTGCATGCGGATGCGTTTGCGCAGGATCAGCCCTTCCAGCAGGGGCAAGCGGTCCGGCCCCGCAGGTAATCCGGTGGCATTGTAATGGGCGATGATGCCGCACACCGGAATGCGTGCTTTGGTGTTCAACAGCGGCAGCACGGCGTCGAACACCGCCCCACCGACGTTTTCGTAATAGATGTCGATGCCTTTTGGGCAGGCGGCCGCCAGCTGTTCGGCAAAGTCAGGGGCGCGGTGATCGAGACAGGCGTCGAAACCCAACTCTTCCACCACATAGCGGCATTTTTCCGCACCGCCGGCGACGCCGACGACGCGGCAGCCTTTCAGCTTCCCGATTTGGCCGACCACCGAACCGACCGCACCGCTGGCGGCGGCGACCACCAGCGTTTCACCTGCCTGCGGTTGGCCGATGTCGAGCAACCCCATGTAAGCGGTAAATCCCGGCATGCCCAGCACGCCCAGCAGGCGGGAAGGATGCGGCAGGTGCGGGCCTAGGTTGCGCAGGCCGCTGCCGTCAGACAGGGCGTAATCCTGCCAGCCGTCATAACCCAACACCCAATCGCCGACGTTGAAATCGGGATGCTGTGAAGCCGCCACGCGCGATACCGTACCGCCCACCATGACCTGACCGATCTCCACCGGCGGCGCGTAGGAGGGGGCATCGCTCATGCGCCCGCGCATATAAGGATCCAGCGACAGATAAACAGTGCGCAGCACCAGCTGCCCGGCGGCGGGCTGCGGTGCGGGGACGGTATCGAGACGGAAGTTGGCCGCCGTCGGTTCGCCGTGCGGACGCGAAGCCAGCAGGAAGCGGCGGTTCTGTTGAGAAGGGGACATCGAAAGCTCCTTTGCGTTGCGACAAACAAGATTCGTTAAGCCTAGTCCAGGGGCGGCAAGGCAACGTTACCGAATGTGCTTAGCCTTAGAGCGGAACGATCAGCACGTCGATATGGCTGATATTGATAAAGCGGGCGGCGGAACAGGAGACCTTATTCATCATGCCGTCGCGATGGTTGCCGCAGAGCAGCAGGTCGAACGGCTGACGGCGGCTGGCGTATTCCAGGCTATCACCCAGCTCGCCGTGCACGATCAACGTATCGGCGATCGGGTAACCGGCGCGTTGACGCAGTTCCTCCATAAACAGCCGGGTTTCCTCCTCCATCAACGTGCGTAAATCGCCCAGCATTGGCCCGGCGAAATTATTGTACATTTCCGGGTTGGCGAGCGTGCTCAGCAAGGTGATGCTGCCGCTGTAAGGGCGGACGATGGAGACGGCCTTTTCCACCAGACGGTGGCTGTCAGGGGCAACGGCAACGGTGACCAGAACGTTTTGATACCCCATATCCTACTCCTTGTTGTATCCATCGTGTTTCAGGCTGCCGCATCGGTGGCCTTGGTGGAAGTCTTGCGTCGGATAAAGGGTAGAACCTGGCGGGTGGAATAAATGTGTTTCGCATCACGCGCGGCAATAAAAGCTGAATTTGCACCGGTTATATAGCAATAAAAGATAAAACCGTTGCCGCACGTAATTTCACTGAATTAAAGCACCTGCGTCCACAGCGTTTTCGGCACCTTGCCCAGATCGAACAGTTTACCGGCAACCAGCTCAGCGCGACGGTGGTCGGCAGCGCGGTACATATTGCTCATTTCTGTATCATTTTCAATGGAGTAGTTCAGTTTGTCGTACACCTTCTCCAGGCTGTCCAAAGAGGAGCATTTACGGAATGTCAGCAGATATTCGAGCGTATCGGTCATGATTAAAATATAGCCTGTTAATAGTTAAAGCCGGGTGAATAACACATCGGCGGCTCACGGCGACGCCGTCGAGGTAGCGATGTACGACCTGACAAAAATCATTTCAAGTAGATAAATTGCACTGGGTAATGATGTCACGCCGCCCGTAGCGGCGCTTTGATAAATCATAATATGCCCGTGCGCCGTCAGCAATCTCATCCTGCTGATAAATGGAGAAATAGGGAAAGTCTCAGGGCGGCTGACGGCAGACGCGTCGTCGTCGCTGCTGTGCACAAGCACGCGCCGCCGTGCCAGGCCTCATTCTGCAGTGATTTTTTCACCCGGCCGCGGCATTGGGTGGTGTTTTTCGCCGCCGCTGACGTTAAAACGCCGTTTTTCTCGATGGAGAAATATGAAGAGTAAAACAAAACTGCGTTTTATTTTATGACCATAAGGGGATGAAATCGTAAGCCATGTAAATAATCATCTGGGGATGAGGGGAAATTATCACGACGACAAAAAAGAAATAAAAAGCATTAAAGTTTTATGGCGTGCTGCCGATATATCGTTTTGGCGGAATTTAACGCAAAAAAAGTATTCTTGCATCGTGCTAATACGGAAACATATCGTTACGTCTGTGAGCTTGTTCACTACGCCCGCGAATCATTGATAAGCCATAATCACCTGATGTTGAAAATTAAAACAGCCTCAGGCTGGGGGCTTAAGTCAAATCCGATAGCTAATAACCTTATAGTTTACACTGGTTATTTTTCAGCTTGGATATTTTTTAGTAACTCAAATGGTTATTTATACTGAGTTTGTTGCCTATATACAGATTTTTGTTCTGTTATTTTGGTTTGGTGATGCTTTTGTTCGAATTGATCTAAAAAAGATAATTTTTTGGCGGATAAACATTGTTTTTAAGACGTTTTTTTACCTATGGTTGTTTTGTGTACAAAATGGCGGTCAATAAGTGAGCGTATTTGGGGGTATTTGGCTTAATTATTTTTTATTTTTGTGATCTATGTCACATTGTATTTAAAATTGCCTCTCACTTACATTGTGTGTGCTAATGGTTCGGGGGTAGAGTTGCGCTGCTTTAGGAATAATCTTATTAAATTTGTAAAAATAGTTTCATGGTGACTAAACACTATCGAAGCAGAATGCTGTACATCCATACACGTAGGTTTACGCTCGTAGCAAATACTGAACAGTGGTCGAATTTAGCGATTGTAGAAAATTATAGCAGTCGTTTTTGAGAGATTAATTTGCCAACTTTGGGAAACAACCCAAGTCACGGGCGATAAAATTTATCACCCAGCGTATGTTTTTAAACATAGTCTGTCGGGATGGGGAATATGGGTACGTCTGAATTACTTAAGCATATTTATGACATCAATTTGTCATATTTACTTTTAGCACAGCGTTTGATCAACGATGAAAAAGCGTCCGCGATGTTCCGCCTGGGTATTGATGAAACCATGGCCGATGCGCTGGCGCAGCTGACTTTGCCGCAAATGGTCAAACTGGCCGAGACCAACCAGCTGGTTTGCCACTTCCGCTTTAACGAAAGCCAGACCATCGAACGCCTGACCAAAGAGTCGCGCGTCGACGATCTGCAACAAATCCATACCGGCATTTTGCTATCAAGCCATTTACTGCAAGAGCTATCGAGTAAAGACGCTAGCCCGACGAAGAAAAGAGCCTGATGATGGTTGAGAAAAGTATCGTTCAAGAAGCCAAGGACATTCAGCTCGCTATGGAGCTGATTTCGCTGGGAGCCCGACTGCAGATGCTGGAGAGTGAAACTCAGCTCAGCCGTGGGCGCTTGATTAAACTTTACAAGGAGTTACGCGGCAGCCCGCCGCCAAAAGGAATGTTACCGTTCTCAACCGACTGGTTTATGACCTGGGAACAAAATATTCACTCGTCGATGTTTTACAACGCCTACCTGTTTCTGATGAAAAGCGGGCAGTGCAGCGGAGTGGAGGCGGTGATCAAAGCCTATCGCCTCTACCTGGAACAGTGCCCGCAGCAGGCCGGCGAGGCGCCGCTGCTGGCGCTGACCCGTGCCTGGACGCTGGTGCGTTTCGTCGATAGCGGCATGTTGCAGCTCTCCGCCTGCAGCTGCTGCGGCGGCGCATTTATCACTCATGCGCATCAGCCGCTGAATGGTTTCATCTGCAGTTTATGCCAACCTCCATCCCGCGCCGTAAAAAGACGTAAACTTTCGCCGCAACTGGCCGATATTATTCCTCAACTGCTGGACGAGCAGGTCAAACGCGCCATTTGAGCCGCCACGTTGCCGGCTCTCGGCAATGAATACCGACGTGTGATACGCAGGGGCGGCATGCCGCCCCCAGACACGCAGCCTGGTCTGTCGCGCCAGGGCGCGTTTGCCCCACCTTCCATCCACATTGTTAATTTAAGGAATGCGTGTGCTAGTTATTTTGGGTTATCTCGTGGTATTGGGTGCGGTGTTTGGCGGCTACCTGATCGTGGGCGGTCATCTCGGTGCGTTATACCAACCGGCGGAGTTTCTGATTATCGGCGGGGCGGGTGTCGGCGCTTTCATCGTCGGCAACAACGGCAAGGCGATCAAGGCCACGCTGCGCGCGCTGCCGCGGCTGATGCGCCGTTCCAAATACAACAAAGATCTGTACATGGATCTGATGGCGCTATTGTTCCGCCTGCTGGCCAAATCGCGTCAGCAAGGCATGCTGTCGCTCGAGTTCGACATCGATAATCCGCAAGAAAGTGAAATTTTCTCTAATTATCCGCGCATCCTTGCCGATAACACCCTGGTGGAGTTCATTACCGACTATTTACGGCTGATGGTGAGCGGCAATATGAATGCGTTCGAGATCGAAGCGCTGATGGACGAAGAGATCGAAACCTACGAGCAGGAAAGCGAAGTGCCCGCCGGCAGTTTGGCGATGGTGGGTGACTCCTTGCCTGCGTTCGGTATCGTCGCGGCGGTGATGGGGGTGGTACACGCCCTGGCTTCGGCCGATCGGCCGGCCGCGGAACTGGGCGCGCTCATCGCTAACGCCATGGTCGGCACTTTCCTCGGTATTCTGTTGGCCTACGGCTTCATCTCGCCGCTGGCCACGTTGCTGCGCCAGAAGAGCGCCGAAAACGTCAAGATGATGCAGTGCATCAAGGTCACGCTGCTGTCGAGCCTGAACGGATACGCACCGCAGATCGCGGTCGAGTTTGGCCGCAAAACGCTGTATACCACCGAACGTCCTTCTTTCGTTGAGCTGGAAGAACACGTGCGCCGCGTGAAAGCGCCGGCGCAGCAGGCGACGGAAGAAGAAGAAGCATGAAACAGAATCATCCGGTCGTTCTGGTCAGAAAGCGCAAGTCGCATCATGCCGCCCATCACGGCGGCTCCTGGAAGATCGCTTATGCCGACTTTATGACGGCGATGATGGCGTTCTTCCTGGTGATGTGGCTGCTGGCGATCGCCAGCCCGCAGGAGCTGACGCAAATCGCCGAATATTTCCGCACGCCGCTCAAGGTTGCCCTGACCAGCGGCGACAAGAGCAGTTCCGAAAGCAGCCCAATCCCGGGCGGCGGCGACGATCCTACGCAACAGCATGGCCTGGTGAGAAAGCAGGTCGACTCGCCGGACTCGCGCGCCGAAGAGCTGCGCCTGAACAAGCTGCGCGAAAAGCTGGATGAGTTGATTGAGTCCGATCCGCGCCTGAAGGCGCTGCGTCCGCATCTGTTGATCAACATGATGGATGAGGGGCTGCGCATTCAGATTATCGATAGCCAGAACCGGCCGATGTTCAAAACCGGCAGCGCGCAGGTCGAGAGTTATATGCGCGATATTCTGCGGGCGATAGCGCCGATCCTCAACGACCTGCCGAACAAGATCAGCCTGTCCGGCCACACCGATGATATCCCTTACGCCACCGGCGAGCGCGGCTACAGCAACTGGGAACTGTCGGCCGATCGCGCCAACGCCTCCCGACGCGAGCTGATTGCCGGCGGCCTGGCGGAAGGCAAGGTGCTGCGGGTGGTGGGCATGGCGGCCACCATGAGCCTTAAACAGCACGGCGCCGATGATGCGATCAACCGTCGTATCACCGTGCTGGTGCTGAACAAGCAAACGCAAGAGGGCATCGAACACGAAAATGCCGAAAGCAACGCGATGGATATCGCCCAGCCGGATAGCCTGAAGCAGCTGGCGCCGTCGGCGACTGCGCCGGCCAGCCAAACGCCGGAACCCCAGGCGGTAACGCCGACCGATCAAGCGACGCCGCCGGCGATGGACCCTGCCGCCCAATCGCAGACATCCCCGGCGATAGCCCCGGCCGGCCAAACGCCGGAACAATCGGCGGCTGCGCCCGCACCGACTAACCGCGACTCACAGCCAGAGGTGACCCCGTGAGCATGGACATTAGCGATTTTTATCAGACCTTCTTTGATGAGGCGGACGAGTTGCTGGCCGACATGGAGCAACACCTGCTGGAGCTGGATCCGCTGGCCCCCGATATCGAGCCGTTGAACGCCATCTTCCGCGCGGCACACTCGATCAAGGGCGGTGCGGCGACCTTTGGCTTTTCGGTGCTGCAGGAAACTACCCACCTGCTGGAGAACCTGCTGGACGGTGCAAGACGCCAGGAAATGAGCCTGAGCACCGAGATTATCAACCTGTTTCTGGAAACCAAAGACATTATGCAGGAGCAACTGGACGCCTATAAAACCTCGCAACAGCCTGACGCCGAAAGCTTTGAATACATTTGCCAGGCGCTGCGCCAGCTGGCGTTGGAAGCGCAACAGCAGCAGGAGGCGCCCGCGGTTCAACCGGCCGTTCAGCAGCCCGTTGTTCAGCACGCAGCCGCGCCGGCGGCGATCGAAGGCGGCATGCGCATCAGCCTGAACGGGCTAAAAGCCAGTGAAATCCCCTTGATGTTGGAAGAGCTGGGCAACCTCGGCGAGGTTAAAGACCCGCATCAGACGGAACACAGTCTGGACGTGACGTTGCTCACCTCCGCCAGCGAAGACGACATCAGCGCCGTGCTGTGCTTCGTGCTGGAACCGGAACAAATCAGCTTCTCGACGCCGACGCAAAGCGTGCCGGCCGTCGCGGAGGCGAGCTTACCGGAAGCGGTCGCCGTGCCGGAACCTGCGCCAGCGCCGGTCGCCAGCGCCGTGCCGCCTGCCGCCAAACCGGCGGCCGCAGCGGCGGAAGCGCCAAAAGCGCGCGCCAAGGCGAGCGAATCCACCAGCATTCGCGTGGCGGTGGAAAAAGTGGATCAGCTGATCAACCTGGTGGGCGAACTGGTGATCACCCAGTCGATGCTGGCGCAACGCTCCGGCACGCTGGATCCGGTGAACCACGGCGATCTGCTGAACAGCATGAGCCAGCTGGAGCGTAACGCGCGCGATCTTCAAGAGTCGGTCATGTCGATCCGCATGATGCCGATGGAATATGTCTTCAGCCGCTACCCGCGCCTGGTGCGCGATTTGGCCGGCAAGCTGAACAAGCAGGTGGAACTGACGCTGCAGGGCAGCTCCACCGAACTGGACAAGAGCCTGATCGAACGGATTATCGATCCGTTGACGCACCTGGTGCGCAACAGCCTCGATCACGGTATCGAAGAACCGGCCACCCGCATCGCCGCCGGTAAATCGGCGGTGGGCAATCTGGTGCTGTCGGCCGAACATCAGGGTGGCAACATCTGTATTGAGGTCATCGACGATGGCGCCGGCCTGAACCGCGAAAAAATTCTCGCCAAGGCCGCGTCGCAAGGGCTGGCGGTCAGCGACAGCATGAGCGACGAAGAGGTCGGCATGCTGATCTTTGCTCCGGGCTTCTCTACCGCCGAGCAGGTGACCGACGTTTCCGGCCGTGGCGTCGGCATGGACGTGGTGAAACGGAATATTCAGGAGATGGGCGGCCACGTCGAGATCCGTTCACAGGCCGGTAAAGGCACCACCATCCGCATCCTGCTGCCGTTGACGCTGGCGATCCTTGACGGCATGTCGGTCAAGGTGAACGACGAAGTCTTCATTCTGCCGCTGAACGCGGTGATGGAATCGCTGCAGCCGCAGGCGGAAGATCTTCATCCGTTGGCCGGCGGCGAACGCGTGCTGCAGGTGCGCGGCGAATACCTGCCGCTGGTAGAACTGTATCGGGTATTTGAAGTGGAAGGCGCCAAAACCGACGCTACGCAGGGCATCGTCGTCATCCTGCAAAGTGCCGGCCGCCGCTATGCGCTGCTGGTGGATCAGCTGATCGGCCAGCATCAGGTGGTGGTGAAGAATCTGGAAAGCAACTACCGCAAAGTGCCGGGCATCTCCGCCGCGACCATTTTGGGCGACGGCAGCGTGGCCTTGATCGTCGATGTCTCGGCGTTGCAAACCTTGAACCGTGAAAAGCGTCTGACGGACGCCGCCGCATAATAATGAGTTTATTGATTTAAAAGGTGAATGATATGGCAGGATTGGCAGCCGTCAGCAAATTGGCTGGCGAAACGGTAGGGCAAGAGTTTCTGATTTTCACCCTGGGCAACGAGGAGTACGGCATCGATATCCTCAAGGTGCAGGAAATTCGCGGCTACGATCAGGTGACCCGCATCGCCAACACCCCGGCGTTCATCAAGGGGGTCACTAACCTGCGCGGCGTGATCGTCCCGATCATCGATCTGCGGGTGAAATTCTCGCAGCAAAGCGTGTCTTACGATGAGAACACCGTGGTGATCGTACTGAACTTTGGCCAGCGCGTGGTGGGCATCGTGGTCGACGGCGTCTCCGACGTGCTGTCATTGACCGCCGAGCAGATCCGTCCGGCGCCGGAGTTCGCGGTGACGCTGGCGACTGAATACCTGACCGGCCTCGGTTCGCTGGGCGAGCGCATGTTGATCCTGGTGGATATCGAAAAGCTGCTGAGCAGCGAAGAGATGTCGCTGGTCGACAGCGTAGCGAAAAGCGTCTGATTCAAGACTCCAGGGGGGCAGGGCGCTGCCCCCTTGACCCATCACTCTTCCTGACCTGTCGCGATGCCGTCAGCCGCGCCCGGAACCCTTACTAAAAATAGTTACTTTCCCGCATAAAGTTTTGCCGCGCGGCGCCGATAACTCTCTCATTCAACGTCATCAGAGCCTGTCTGCGCGGGCTTCAACAAGGGAAATCATGTTAAATCGTATGAAGGTGGTCACCAGCCTGTTGCTGGTGTTGGTGCTGTTTGGCGCCTTGCAGTTGATTTCGGGCGGACTCTTTTTCTCCTCGCTGAAAAGCGATAAGGAAAACTTTACCGTCCTGCAAACTATCCGCCAGCAGCAGCTGCAGCTGAGTGAAAGCCGCGTTGACCTGCTGCAGGCGCGCAACTCCCTGAACCGTGCCGGTATTCGCTACATGATGGATACCAACAAGATCGGCAGCGGCGCCACCATTGATGAACTGCTGGCCAAGGCGAAAGAAGAGCTGGGCGAAGCGGAAAGACACTACGCCGCGTACGAGAAAATCCCTCAGGATCCGCGCCAGGATCCTCAGGCGGCGGAGCGCCTCAAGCATCAGTACGATGTGCTGTACGGCGCGCTCTCCGAGCTGATCCAACTGTTGGGCGAAGGCAAAATCAACGCGTTCTTCGATCAGCCTACGCAGAGCTACCAGGACAACTTTGAGCAGAGCTACAACGTTTACCTGGAGCAAAACGGCAAGCTGTACCAGATCGCAGTCGACGGCAGCAACAGCTCCTATAACTCGGCCATCTGGACGCTGATCGTGATCCTGGTGGTGGTGCTGGCGGTGATCGTGCTGGTCTGGACCGGTATCCATCACATCCTGGTGCGCCCGCTGAACCGCATGATCGATCACATCAAACAGATCGCCGCCGGCGACCTGACTCAGCAGATCGTCGTCAACAGCCGCAACGAAATGGGCGTGCTGGCGGCCAGCCTGAAACACATGCAAGGCGAACTGATTGAAACCGTCAGCGGCGTACGTCAGGGCGCGGATGCCATCTACAGCGGCGCGTCAGAAATCGCTGCGGGCAACAACGATCTCTCCTCCCGCACCGAGCAGCAGGCCGCGTCGCTGGAAGAGACCGCCGCCAGCATGGAACAGCTGACCGCGACGGTGAAACAGAACGCCGAAAACGCCCGTCAGGCTTCACAGCTGGCGTTGAGCGCCTCCGAAACCGCACAGAAAGGCGGCAAGGTTGTGGCCAACGTGGTGCAGACCATGCATGACATCGCCGGCAGCTCGCAGAAAATTGCCGATATCACCGGCGTGATCGACGGTATCGCCTTCCAGACCAACATCCTGGCGTTGAACGCCGCGGTGGAAGCGGCGCGTGCCGGCGAGCAGGGCCGCGGCTTCGCGGTGGTGGCCGGCGAAGTGCGTAACCTGGCGCAGCGCAGCGCGCAGGCGGCGAAAGAGATCAAAGGCCTGATCGAAGATTCGGTCAGCCGCGTCGATATGGGCTCTGTGCTGGTCGAAAGCGCCGGTGAAACCATGGGCGACATCGTCAATGCCGTCACCCGCGTGACCGACATCATGGGCGAAATCGCCTCGGCGTCGGACGAGCAGAGCCGCGGTATCGATCAGGTTGGCCAGGCGGTAGCGGAAATGGACCGCGTCACCCAGCAGAACGCCTCGTTGGTGGAAGAATCCGCCTCGGCGGCGGCGGCGCTGGAAGAACAGGCCAGCATGCTGACCCAGTCGGTGGCGGTATTCCGCCTGAGGCAGGAAGGCCAGGAAGAGTTTAAAGCGCCTGTCACCAGCAAGGCGACGGTAACACCGGTAATCAATCATAAGAAAATGAACGCCAGCGATCTGCAGGATAACTGGGAAACGTTCTGACCGGTATCGGGCCTCTCTCGCAGGGGCCCTTTTCCCTACGTAGGCCGGTCGCCGGCCGGCTGCAAGGAGGTTCACAGTGTTTAACCGAATCCGTATCTCTACCAGCTTATTCCTGTTGTTGATGACCTTCTGCGTTCTGCAGTTGGCCAGCAGCGGCCTGTCGTATTCCGCGTTTCGCTCCGATAACCACAACCTCGACATCATCACCCTCGGCAGCCAGCAGCGCGATTCGCTCAGCCTGAGTTGGGTGTCGCTGTTGCAGGCGCGCAATACGCTGAACCGCGCCGGCACCCGCGCGGCGCTGAAGCTGCCGCAGGAGCAGGTGAACGAACTGATGAGCAGCGCCCGCAGTTCGCTGCAGAAGGCCGATCTCTATTTCAATCAGTTCATGGCGGTTGAACGCAGCAGTGAACAGCAAAGCCAGCAGACGGCCACCACCAAGGCCAGCTACGAGCGGCTGCGCGGCGCGCTGCGTGAACTGATCGGTTTCCTGGAAAAGGGCGAGCTGCAGGCGTTTATGGATCAGCCGACGCAGAAAACCCAGGACCTGTTCGAGGCCGACTTCGTGCAGTACCTGCAGTTGGTCAACGGCGACATCAGCGAAGCCAGGGACGCCAACCAGTTCTCCTTCACGCTGGCGGGCCTGATGCTGGCGGGGGCGGTCTTGATGCTGATCGTGGTGACCGGCAGCGCCATGTGGTGGTTGCGCACCATGTTGGTACAGCCGTTGAACCAAATCCGCAGCCACTTTGAACGCATCGCCGCCGGCGATTTGGCGACGCCGATTCAGGTGTACGGCCGCAATGAAATCAGCATGCTGTTCGCCAGCCTGCAACGCACGCAGCAGTCGCTGATCGGCACCGTCGGCGCGGTGCGCGACGGGGCGGAGTCGATTCTGATCGGCCTGCAGGAAATCTCCGAAGGCAATAACGATCTGTCTTCCCGCACCGAGCAGCAGGCCGCTTCGCTGGAAGAGACCGCCGCCAGCATGGAACAGCTGACCGCGACGGTGAAACAGAACGCCGACAATGCGCGGCAGGCCTCTCAGCTGGCACGTGACGCCTCGGCCACCGCGGCCAAGGGCGGCGAGCTGGCCGGCGATGTGGTCACCACCATGCACGATATCGCCAACAGTTCGCAGAAAATCGGCGCCATCACCAGCGTGATTGACGGCATCGCCTTCCAGACCAACATTCTGGCGCTCAATGCGGCGGTGGAAGCGGCGCGCGCCGGTGAACAAGGGCGCGGTTTCGCCGTGGTCGCCGGCGAAGTGCGCAACCTGGCGAGCCGCAGCGCGCAGGCGGCGAAAGAGATCAAGGGGCTGATCGACGAATCGGTCAGCCGCGTCAAACACGGCTCGGTGCTGGTGGAAAACTCCGGCGCCACCATGCAGGACATTGTGCGTTCGGTGACCCGCGTGACCGACATCATGGGCGAGATCGCGTCGGCGTCGGATGAACAGAGCCGCGGCATCGAGCAGGTGACGCAGGCGGTGACCCAGATGGATCAGGTCACCCAGCAGAACGCCGCGTTGGTGGAAGAGTCCGCTTCTGCCGCCACCGCGCTGGAAGAGCAGGCCATTACCCTGGCCGACGCGGTCGCGGTATTCCGTCTGGCGGACGATAACTTCGTCGCGCCAGGTAACAGCAGCAACGCAGTTTCACCCGTGGTAAAGGAAGCCCAAGATTGTTAAACCGCATAAGCAGCACGTTTTTCTCCGGTGAAGCGGCATGAAACAGGCGCCGTCAACTTCTAACCGGGATACAGCGTCGATGTTGACGCAAATGGTGCAGCGTCTGTCGCTGTCGGACGTGCATTTTCGCCGTATCAGCCAGTTGATTTATCAACGCGCCGGCATTGTGCTGGCGGAGCATAAGCGCGAGATGGTTTACAACCGCCTGGTGCGCCGGCTGCGGCTGTTGGGATTGCACGATTTCGGCGACTACTTGGCGCTGCTGGAAAGCGATCCGAACAGCGCGGAGTGGCAGGCGTTCATCAACGCGTTGACCACCAACCTGACGGCCTTTTTCCGCGAGGCGCATCACTTCCCGATCCTGGCGGAGCATGCGCGCTCGCGGCCGAACGGCTACAGCGTCTGGAGCACCGCGGCCTCGACCGGTGAAGAGCCGTATTCGATCGCCATCACGCTGAGCGATGCATTGGGCCAGCGGGCCGGCAGTTGCCAGGTCTGGGCCAGCGACATCGACACGCAGGTGCTGGAAAAAGCGGAAGCGGGCGTTTACCGCCAGGAAGATCTGCGCACCCTGACGCCGACCCAAATGCAGCGCTATTTCCTGCGTGGCACCGGGCCGCATCAGGGGCTGGTGCGCGTGCGGCCGGAACTGGCGGCGCGGGTGAACTTCCAGCCGTTGAACCTGCTGGCGCCAGAGTGGGCGCTGCCGGGGCAATTCGACGCCATTTTTTGCCGCAACGTCATGATCTATTTCGATAAGGCGACGCAGGAGCGCATTCTGCGCCGCTTCGTTCCCTTGCTTAAGCCGGGGGGGCTGATGTTCGCTGGCCACTCCGAGAACTTCAGCCAGATCAGCCGGGATTTCTACTTGCGTGGGCAGACCGTGTATGGGCTGACCAAGGAGAGGTAATGAGTAAAATCAGAGTGTTATGCGTAGACGATTCGGCACTGATGCGTCAGCTGATGACGGAAATCGTGAACGGCCATCCCGACATGGAAATGGTGGCGACCGCGCCGGATCCGCTGGTGGCGCGCGATCTGATCAAAAAATTTAATCCCCAGGTGCTGACGCTGGACGTCGAGATGCCGCGCATGGACGGGCTGGATTTCCTCGAGAAGCTGATGCGCCTGCGGCCGATGCCGGTGGTGATGGTCTCTTCGCTGACCGGTAAAGGGTCTGAGATCACGCTGCGCGCGCTGGAGCTGGGCGCGGTGGATTTCGTCACCAAACCGCAGCTCGGTATCCGTGAGGGCATGTTGGCCTACAGCGAACTGATTGCCGAGAAGATCCGCACCGCCGCCAGAGCGCGCCTGCCGCAGCGTTCCAACAGCCCGGCGCCGGCGATCCTCAGCCACGCGCCGCTGCTGAGCAGTGAAAAATTGATCGCCATCGGCGCTTCCACCGGCGGTACCGAAGCGATCCGCCAGGTACTGCAGCCGCTGCCGGCCACCAGCCCGGCGCTGCTGATCACCCAGCACATGCCGCCCGGTTTCACCCGTTCGTTCGCCGAACGGCTGAACAAACTGTGCCAGATCACGGTGAAAGAAGCGGAGGACGGCGAGCGCGTGCTGCCGGGCCATGCCTACATCGCACCGGGGGACCGCCACCTGGAGCTGGCGCGCAGCGGCGCCAACTATCAGGTGAAGCTGCATGACGGCCCGGCGGTCAACCGTCATCGTCCGTCTGTCGACGTGCTGTTCCGTTCGGTGGCGCAATATGCCGGCCGCAATGCGGTGGGGGTGATCCTCACCGGCATGGGGAACGACGGTGCGGCGGGAATGCTGGAGATGCACCGCGCCGGGGCCTATACCCTGGCGCAGAACGAGGCGAGCTGCGTGGTGTTCGGCATGCCGCGCGAGGCGATCGCCAGCGGCGGCGTCAGCGAAGTGGTCGAGTTGGACAGGATGAGCCAGCGCATGTTGGCGCAGATTTCCGGCGGCCAGGCATTGCGTATTTGATTTTAGTCCGCAGGGTTTACCCGGCGGCGATATGACCCTGGTTCGCCGCGCGGCGGCCTGCGGTTTTGCATCATTAAACAGTTAACTATTTCAGGAGTAACAATGGCAGACAAAAACCTCAGATTTCTGGTTGTGGACGACTTTTCCACCATGCGCCGCATCGTCAGAAATCTGCTGAAAGAGCTGGGCTTCAACAACGTCGAAGAAGCTGAAGATGGCGCGGATGCGCTGAACAAGCTGCGCGCCGGCGGTTTCGACTTCGTGGTGTCCGATTGGAACATGCCGAACATGGACGGACTCGAACTGTTACAGACCATTCGCGCCGATAGCGCGCTGTCCGCGATGCCGGTACTGATGGTGACGGCGGAAGCCAAGAAAGAAAATATCATCGCGGCGGCGCAGGCCGGCGCCAGCGGTTATGTAGTGAAACCATTTACGGCGGCGACGCTGGAAGAAAAGCTCAACAAGATTTTTGAAAAATTGGGCATGTAAGGAGAGGGCGATGAGAGACATTCCAATGCCTGCCAGCGATGCAGCGACCGCGGGAGAGATCATCTCCCGCATCGGCCAACTGACCCGAATGCTGCGCGACAGCATGCGCGAACTGGGGCTCGATCAGGCGATCGCCCAGGCGGCAGAGGCGATCCCGGATGCGCGCGACCGTCTTGACTATGTCGTAACCATGACGGCGCAGGCGGCGGAACGGGCGTTGAACTGCGTGGAGGCGGCGCAACCGCGCCAGGCGGAGCTGGAATCCGGCGCCAACGCGTTGAAAGGGCGCTGGGACGAGTGGTTCGCCAATCCCATCGAACTGGACGATGCGCGTTCTCTGGTCAACGACACGCGCCAGTATCTGGATCAGGTGCCGGGCCATACGGCCTTCACCAATGCCCAGCTACTGGAAATCATGATGGCGCAGGACTTCCAGGATCTGACCGGTCAGGTGATCAAGCGCATGATGGATGTGGTGCAGGAGATCGAAAAGCAGCTGCTGATGGTGCTGATGGAAAACATGCCGGAGCAGCCGGTGAAGGAAAAACGGCCGAACGACAGCCTGCTGAACGGCCCGCAGCTCGACCAGAACGGCGTCGGCGTCATCGCCAACCAGGCGCAGGTCGACGATCTGCTCGACAGCCTCGGTTTCTGAGGCTTTTCGGGGCGCGCGACGGCGCGCCCCGAAAGTTGCGCGGTGTCCCGCAAAGATTAATGTATATAGCATTACTATATACATCATGGCGGTTATAATTTGTACTCCAATTTAAGGAGGTCGCCATGACGTTAGGTTCTGTCTTTACCAATAATCGGACACAGGCTGTACGCTTGCCCGCAGAGGTGCGTTTCCCTGATACCGTTTCTAAAGTGACCGTTCGCGTAGTGGGCAAAGAGCGCATTCTTGCCCCCCTGGAGAATACTTGGGACAGTTTCTTCTGTGCGGCAAATGAGGTGAGCGATGATTTCCTCAATGAACGTGCAGGACAGCACCAGGGCGAGCGGGAAGATTTTTGATGTTCAGTCATATGCTGGACACCAACATTGTTATCTATGTCATCAAGCGCCGGCCGCTGGAAGTGCTGGAGGCATTCAATCGCTATGCAGGTAAAATGGTCATTTCGTCGATCACCTATGGCGAATTGGTTCACGGGTGGAGAAAAGCGCTCGTCCAGCGGTGAACGCCAGAGTCGTTGAAGATTTTGTCTCCCGATTGGACATTCTCGATTACAGCGCCAAAGCGACATCGCACTATGGCAATATCCGGGCTGCGCTGGAACGCCAGGGAACGCCTATTGGCGTAAACGATCTACATATCGCCAGGCATGCGCGCAGCGAAGGATTGATCCTGGTGACCAATAATCGACGCGAACTTGAGCGCGTTGAGGGTTTGCGGCTGGAAAATTGGTTGTAACGTCTCCCTGATGGTCTCATCCCCTAAATAACCCGCCTTTTTCCCCGTTGTTCCGCCAATGACATCGCCAATTTTTTGGCATGCTGACCGCCATTCTTTACCCTCCCGACACAGGAACGGCGTTTCGTGGCTGAAGACAGCGATCTGGAAAAAAGCGAGGCCCCCACGCCCCACCGGCTGGAGAAGGCGCGTGAAGACGGCCAGATCCCGCGCTCCCGCGAGCTGACCTCGGTACTGATGCTGCTCTCGGGCCTCGCGATCATCCTGATGTCCGGCAGCAACATGGCGCAACAGCTGGCGGCGATGCTCACGCAGGGGTTGAACTTCGACCACGGCATGGTCAGCAACGATAAACAGATGGTGCGCCAACTCGGCATGCTGCTGCGCCAGGCGGTGCTGGCGCTGTTGCCGATCATGGCGGGGCTGGTACTGGTGGCGCTCGCCGCGCCGATGCTGCTGGGGGGCATTCTGTTCAGCGGCAAGTCGATTAAATTCGACTTGAAGCGGTTGAACCCGTTGTCCGGGTTGAAGCGCATCTTTTCCACCCAGGTGCTGGCCGAGCTGCTGAAAGGGATCCTGAAAGCGACGCTGGTCGGCTGGGTGACCGGTCTTTATCTGTGGCACAACTGGGCGGCAATGCTGCATCTGATGACCCAGCAGCCGCTCGATGCGCTGGGCAATGCGCTGCAGATGATCCTGTTCTGCGGTTTTCTGGTGGTGTTGGGATTGACGCCGATGGTGGCGTTCGACGTGTTCTACCAGCTGTGGAGCCACTTCAAGAAGCTGAAGATGACCAAGCAGGATATTCGCGACGAATTCAAAGACCAGGAAGGGGACCCGCACGTTAAGGGGCGTATTCGTCAGCAGCAGCGGGCGATCGCCCGGCGCCGCATGATGGCCGATGTGCCCAAAGCGGACGTGATCGTCACCAACCCGACGCACTACGCCGTCGCGTTGCAGTACAACGACAAGAAAATGAGCGCGCCGAAGGTGCTGGCCAAAGGGGCCGGCGAAATCGCCTTGCGCATTCGCGAGCTCGGTGCGGAGCACCGCATCCCGATGCTGGAAGCGCCGCCGCTGGCGCGTGCGCTGTATCGACACAGCGAGATTGGACAACATATTCCGGCCACCCTGTATGCCGCCGTCGCCGAAGTGCTGGCCTGGGTGTACCAGCTGCGCCGCTGGCGGCGCGAGGGCGGCCTGATCCCGAAAAAACCTGAACGTTTACCGGTGCCGGAAGCACTGGATTTTGCAAGAGAGAGTGACTCTGATGGCTAATTTGGCCTCCCTGCTTCGTTTGCCGGGCAATTTTAAAGATACGCAGTGGCAGGTGTTGGCCGGCCCGGTGTTGATCCTGCTGATCCTGTCGATGATGGTGCTGCCGTTGCCGGCGTTTATCCTCGACCTGCTGTTTACCTTCAACATCGCGCTGTCGATCATGGTGCTGCTGGTGGCGATGTTCACCCAGCGCACGCTCGAATTCGCCGCCTTCCCGACCATTCTGCTGTTCTCCACATTGCTGCGTTTGTCGCTCAACGTCGCGTCGACGCGCATCATCTTGCTGGAGGGCCACACCGGTTCCGCCGCCGCCGGGCGCGTGGTGGAAGCCTTTGGCCACTTCCTGGTGGGGGGCAACTTCGCCATCGGCATCGTGGTGTTCATCATCCTGGTGCTGATCAACTTTATGGTAATTACCAAAGGTGCAGGGCGTATCGCCGAAGTGGGCGCGCGCTTCGTGCTGGACGGCATGCCGGGTAAACAGATGGCGATCGACGCCGACCTGAACGCCGGGCTGATCGGTGAAGACGAAGCGAAGAAACGCCGCGCTGAAGTGACCCAGGAGGCCGATTTCTACGGCTCGATGGACGGTGCCAGTAAATTCGTGCGTGGCGATGCCATTGCCGGCCTGATGATCATGGTGCTGAACGTCGTCGGCGGCCTGTTGGTCGGTGTCGTGCAGCATGGCATGGAGCTGGGGGCGGCGGCGGAAAGCTATACGCTGCTGACCATCGGTGACGGCCTGGTGGCGCAGATCCCAGCGCTGGTGATCTCCACCGCCGCCGGCGTCATCGTCACCCGCGTCGCGACCGATCAGGACGTCGGCGAGCAGATGGTGGGCCAGCTGTTCAACAATCCGCGCGTGATGTTGCTGAGCGCCGGGGTACTGGGGCTGTTGGGCCTGGTGCCGGGCATGCCGAACCTGGTGTTCCTGCTGTTTACCGCCGCTTTGCTGGGCCTGGCCTGGTGGCTGCGTGGCCGTGAACAACAGGCACCGAAAACGGTGGAAGAACCGGCGATGCCGGAGAATCCGCAGGCCGCCGAGGCCAGCTGGGCCGACGTGCAGTTGGAAGATCCGCTGGGGATGGAAGTGGGCTACCGGCTGATTCCGATGGTCGATTTTCAACAGAACGGCGAGCTGCTGGGGCGTATCCGCGGGATCCGCAAGAAATTCGCGCAGGACATGGGCTATTTGCCGCCGGTGGTACACATCCGCGACAATCTGGAACTGCCGCCAGCCAGCTACCGCATCCTGATGAAAGGCGTTGAGATTGGCAGCGGTGAAGCGCAGCCGGGCCGTTGGCTGGCGATCAACCCCGGCAATGCCGTGGGCGAGCTGGCGGGAGACAAAACCGTCGATCCCGCCTTTGGGCTCGAGGCGGTATGGATCGACAGCGCCTTGCGCGAGCAGGCGCAGATCCAGGGCTTTACCGTGGTGGAAGCCAGTACCGTAGTGGCGACGCACCTTAATCACCTGATCGGCCAGTTCGCTAGCGAGCTGTTTGGCCGCCAGGAAACTCAGCAGCTGCTGGACCGTGTTTCACAAGAGATGCCGAAGCTGACCGAAGACTTCGTGCCGGGCGTGGTGTCGCTGACGACGCTGCACAAAGTGCTGCAAAACCTGTTGGCTGAACGCGTTTCTATCCGCGATATGCGCACCATCGTCGAAACGCTGGCGGAACATGCCCCGGCGCAAAGCGATCCTTATGAGCTGACGACCGTGGTGCGGGTGGCGCTGGGCCGGGCGATCACGCAGCAGTGGTTCCCGGGCAACGGCGAGATTCAGGTTATCGGCTTGGATACCCAGCTGGAGCGCCTGTTGCTGCAGGCGTTGCAGGGCGGCGGCGGTCTGGAGCCGGGGCTGGCCGATCGCCTGCTGGAACAGGCGCGTCAGGCGCTGCAACGGCAAGAGATGCTCAGCGCGCCGCCGGTGCTGTTGGTTAACCATGCGCTGCGTCCTTTACTGGCGCGCTTCCTGCGCCGCAGCCTGCCGCAGCTCGTGGTGCTGTCCAACCTGGAGATTAACGACGATCGCCAGATTCGCATGACGTCGACCATTGGAGCCGCCTGATGAAACGCTGTCTGTTCGTGTTGTGTTTGCTGGCGCCGTTAACCGCCGGTGCGGTGTCCGGCTCCTGGGTGGCCGAAGGGGCGGGCGTGACGTTGGAACAGGGTGGCATGCGCGATGAGTCCGCCGCTTTGCGGCCGCCGAACGCGCTGCCGGATGCCAATGCGCGCATCACCCGCGTCAGCTGGCGCTACCGTTTGCTGGGGCCTGAACCGGTGGGGCTGCAGGCGCAGCTTTGCACGGTGAACCGCTGCATTCCGCTGGGCGGCGGCAGCGGCAGCAGCAACGGTCTGCAGGGCGAGCCGGCCAATGCGGAATTGCGTTTCGTCTATTACGTGCAGTCGCAAGGCGGGTTGAACCCGCCGCTGCGGGTGATTGGCAATCAGGTGATCGTCAATTATCAGTAAGATCAGGCCAGAATTTGCAGGCCGTTGCGTTCCACCAGCGTCAGCAGCTTCATCGCGGCGGAGTTTGGTTGCGCTTCGCCGCGCTCCCATTTCTGTACCGCCTTTTTGCTGACGTTGAGATACAGCGCAAACACCGGCTGACTGACGTTTTCCCGTTCGCGCAGCGCGCGGATCTCGGCCGGCCCGAACTGCTTCACCGGCCGCAGGCACAGCATGTCGAAGGTACGCATGGTCACGTCGTCGACGAAACCGGCGCGGTGCAGGCCCTGAACTTCCTGGTGGATCTCGGCAAGAATTTTACTCATCGCTTAGCCTCCGTAACTCCCTGTTGTTGACCAGCTGGTAGAGTCTGAATGGCGAATAATCCAGATACAGCGCAGCCAGATGTTTCAATCCCTGTAACTCATCCGCACTGATGTTTTCTCTCTCGCTTTTGGCAAAGCCGCGCATAAAAAACAGGCGGTCTTCATCGCGAAAAACGATCAGCACCCGATAGCCGCCACGTTTGCCCGCACCAGCCCGAGCGATGCGCTTTTTGTATACGCAACCGCCAAGATTGGCGTCGTACCGCTGATGCTGCATTTCTCGCGCCGCTTTCACTATCGTGGCGTCGCTAATGCGCTCGCGTGCGGCAAAACCCTGAAAGGTTTTGGTGAGATAGATATCAGCCATTCGCTCTCCCTGCGAATCTATACCCGTTAAGGGTATATTTCAAGTGATTTAAAAATCACCACAGGGTGACAAGTGGCCAAAGGGAAAGAAACAGCTAAATTCACGTTCTGCGCAGCCTGACGCATAACGTTAAGGGAACTCAGGAGGTGATGAGGTGAAAATGCGAGGGGATGCGCAAAAGTCGGCTAACGCGTGCCCGGTGATAGGCTCACCGGGCGAAATGAGTCAGGTCAGACGCCGATTTTTCTGCCGAGCAGGCTGCCGGCGTGCGACTGGCCGTCCGGGCCATACAGCGATTTGTTGTTCTTACTGAGGATAGCCAGCGCCTGAGCGTTGTGGTCGATCTGCTGATTGAGCAGCAGGCCGTTGTGCTGGTTCTTCTCACGCAGCGTTTGGCTCAGCAACTGAACGCGTTGCCAGCGATCGGCCAGAGGCGCATGGCTGGCATAGGGCGCGCGTTGCCCGCAGGTTTTTTCCTGCCCCAGGCGCTGTTGCTCGAGGTAAGCGACCGTCGCCAGCAGTTGGCTTTTGGCATCGGTGACGCGCTGCAAGGCCACGCCGGGCAACTGGCCGGAACACAGCAAGTCGTGCTCTTCCTCCAGCACGCCATTGAGCGCCTGCAGTGTTTCCAACAGTTTGTCCAGCAGTTGTACCAGCTTTTCCATAGTGATGACTTATCCTTTATCGCTACCCGCCGCCGCGTTGTCAGTCGCGTCCGGCGATCCATTGAACATCGCTCTGCGCGTCTTGCAGCAGTGCGTCGGCGATTTTGCCGGCGTCCATCTTCAGTTCACCGTTGCGGATCGCCTGTTTGATGGCCTCGACCCGGCCCATATCGATATCCTGGGTGCCCGGTTGCATCAGGCGCGCCTGCGCCTCGCTCAGTTTGACCTGCGTGCCGCTGACGGCGGTTTCGGCCACGGCGGCCTTGCGCGGTTGGAGCGGGTTGTCGGCCGGGGTTTCACGCGGTTGCACAGTGGAAACCGGCTGTAACCGCTGGGTGCGATCGATACTCATGGTCCATCTCCGTTTACGCCGTGGCCGCTCGGGGGCGACGACGCTGCAATGAAAGTTTTGCGGCCCTGGTGGCCAATAAAATGCTGCTTGATTTGTCTTATCGGCAAGGTTTGCGGAACCTTTACTTTTTTATAACGTAATGCGGATCGCGCCGTCGTCCCCGACCACGCCGCTGACGATCTGCCCGGACGCCATGCGCACCCGCACGCTGTCTTCGGCGGCGGCGTTGTTCATCGCCTTACCCGCACCGCTGATGCTGAATCCTTCGCCCTGTGCATTGACCTGTACCGATTGCCCGGCCTTGATAATCCAGGCGCGGCGCAGCATGGCGAGGGTCAGCGGCTGACCGGGGCTAATGTTGCGCAGGCTGACGGCGCCTAACGCTTTGCTCGCTTCGGTCAGCGCACGCGGCGGCAGGGTATCGAGCCGGCCTGCTTTCAACGTCAGATCCGCCGCCGTCAACCGGCTGCCGGCGCTGATGCCGCGCGCCGAAACGAGATAGCGGCCAAACACTTGCACCTGCGTCTGGATAAAACGCCGCTCCTGACCACAGCGCGCCGAAATGCTGACGTTGCCGCCGATCCGCGCGTTGGGCGGCAGCGACAGCTGCGGCAGTTCGCAAGCGGGCCATTGGTTCGGCGGCGTGCGCACCCGCACTTTTACCTGTACCGGTTCGCCGCTGAACTTGCCTTGGATGAAGCTTTCGATTTGCGTCGCCAGATCGTCGGCGCGCGCGTTCAGACTGCACAGCAGGCCGATAAGCAGCAGCATTTTACCTTTCATCGTCATCTTCTCAAGCTTCATCGGGATACGCGTAAGTGTACCCGCAGCGCGCGCAGGCTAAGCAGATAAATAGCACCCCATTTTGCGTTTATTCCCGCGATAGGGTAGCGCGGGGGGCGTTTATGCTGTCGACTCCAAATTCTAACCTCGCGGAGGGAGCATGCTCGACAAACTGGACGCGGCTCTGCGCTTTGGCCAAGAGGCGCTGAACTTGCGCGCCCAGCGGCAGGAAATTCTGGCCGCCAACATCGCCAACGCAGACACACCGGGTTATCAGGCGCGGGATATCGATTTCGCCAGCCAATTGAACAAAGTGATGGAGCAGGGGCGCGTCAGCGGCAACGGCATGTCGCTGAACCTGACGGCGGCGCGCCACATCCCGGCGCAGACCCTGCAGCCGCCGCAGCTCGATCTGCTGTTCCGGGTGCCGGATCAGCCGTCGATGGACGGCAACACGGTGGACATGGATCGCGAACGCACCAACTTTGCCGATAACAGCCTGAAATATCAGACCGACCTGACGCTGCTCAACGGTCAGATCAAAGGGATGATGTCCGTGCTGCAACAAGGATAAGGCGCATGTCTTTACTGAATATTTTTGATATCTCCGGCTCGGCGTTATCGGCGCAATCCCAGCGCATGAACGTCAGCGCCAGCAACATGGCCAACGCCGACAGCGTGACCGGCCCGGATGGCGAGCCTTACCGCGCCAAGCAGGTGGTGTTCCAGGTCGCGGCGGCCCCCGGGCAGCCGACCGGCGGCGTACGCGTCGCTCAGGTGGTGGACGATCCGGCGCCCGAGCGTCTGGTCTATCAACCGGGCAACCCGCTGGCGGACGCCAAGGGCTACGTGCGCATGCCGAACGTCGACGTGGTGGGTGAAATGGTCAACACCATCTCCGCTTCCCGCAGCTACCAGGCCAATGTCGAGGTGCTCAACACCACCAAGTCGATGATGATGAAAACCCTGACGTTGGGTCAGTAACCGGAGGTTCCCATGGCTATCGCCGCAACCACGAACGAGTCGTTGGACAACACCGTCATCGGTAACAACAGCAAAAATACCAACAGCCAGGATCTGCACAACAGTTTCCTGACGCTGCTGGTGGCGCAGTTGAAAAACCAGGATCCGACCAATCCGATGCAGAACAACGAACTGACCTCGCAGCTAGCGCAGATCAACACCGTGCAGGGCATCGAAAAACTCAACACCACGCTGGGGTCGATCTCCGGCCAGATCAACAGCAACCAGTCGCTGCAAGCCACTGCGCTGATCGGCCACGGCGTGATGGTGCCGGGCAATAACATTCTGGTCGGCAGCAAGGACGGCAAGGTCAGCACGACGCCGTTCGGCGTGGAACTGGAGCGCGCTGCCGATCAGGTGACCGCTACCATCACCAACGCCAGTGGGCAGGTGGTGCGCACCATCGAAATCGGCGGCCTGACCGCCGGTGTGCATGCCTTTACCTGGGACGGTTCGCTGGATGACGGCTCTACCGCACCCGACGGCGCCTACAAAGTGGCGATTAACGCCAAAGGCAATGGCGAGCAACTGGTGGCGCGCAGCCTGCACTTCGGCCTGGTGAACGGCGTGATCCGCGACGGCAACGGCGCCAAGCTGGATCTCGGTCTGGCGGGCAACGCCACCCTGGAAGACGTGCGACAGATCTTATAACCCTAAGCATCAGGCTCAATCGGACGATAGCCTGACCACTATTCGGAGAATAACATGGCCTTTTCTCAGGCAGTCAGCGGCTTAAACGCGGCAGCAACCAACCTGGACGTGATCGGTAACAACATCGCCAACTCCGCGACTGCGGGCTTCAAATCCGGCAGCGTCTCCTTTGCCGATATGTTCGCCGGTTCACAGGTCGGTCTGGGCGTCAAAGTGTCCGGCATCACTCAGAACTTCAAGGGTGGCACCACCACCGGCACCAGCCGTTCATTGGATGTGGCCATCAACGGCAACGGTTTTTTCCGCATGCAGGATAAAGACGGCGGCATCTTCTATACCCGCAACGGTCAGTTCAAGCTGGACGAAAACCGCAACCTGACCAACATGCAGGGGCTACAGCTGACCGGCTACCCGGCGGCCGGCTCTCCGCCGACCATCCAGCAGGGCGCCAACCCGGTGCCGCTGAGCATTCCTGAAGGTATGATGAACGCCAAGGCGTCCACCTCCGGCGAGATGGTGGCCAACCTGAAGTCCACCCATAAAGTGCCGGAGAACAAGACCTTCGATCCGACCAAGCAGGACAGCTACAACTACGTCAACACCATCACCGCTTACGACTCGCTGGGTAATGCGCACAACATCAACGCCTACTTTGTGAAGACAGCAGACAATAAATGGCAGGTCTACACCCAGGACGGCAGCGCCGCGCCGGTTGACGCCGGCACCATGGAGTTCAGCCCCAGCGGCAACCTGGTGAAAACCACCAGCACCAACGGCGCACCGGGCGAGTTCAGCATGGTGATCCCGATGACCGCCAAAGACGGTGCTCCGGCGCAAAACTTTACCCTGAGCTTCGCCGGCAGCATGCAGCAGAACGTGAGCAGCGACTCGGTGAGCAAGGTATCGCAGGACGGTTATGCCGCCGGTGAATACACGGGCTACCAGATCAACAATGACGGCACAGTGGTGGGCATCTACTCCAACCAGCAGACTCAGGTGCTGGGCCAGATCGTCATGGCCAACTTCTCCAACCCGGAAGGGCTGGCGTCGCAGGGCGATAACGTGTGGCAGGAAACCGGTGCGTCCGGTCAGCCGCGCGTTGGTCTGTCGGGCGGCGGCGGCTTCGGTAAGCTGACCAGCGGCGCGCTGGAGTCTTCCAACGTCGATCTGAGCCAGGAGCTGGTGAACATGATCGTCGCACAGCGTAACTACCAGTCCAACGCCCAGACCATCAAGACGCAGGACTCCATCCTGCAGACGTTGGTTAGCCTGCGCTAATAAGGCCGAGTTATGGATCACGCGATTTATACCGCGATGGGCGCGGCGCGCCAAACGCTGGAACAGCAGTCCATTACCGCCAACAACCTGGCCAATGCGTCGACGCCGGGCTTTCGCGCCCAGCTCGCCGCATTGCGCGCGGTGCCGGTCGACGGGCCGAGCATGGCGACGCGCACCTTGGTGACCGCGTCGACGCCGGGCGCCGATATGAGCCAGGGGGCGCTGAACTACACAGCGCGTCCGCTGGACGTGGCGCTGCAGCAGGACGGTTTCCTGGCGGTGAGCCTGCCGGGTGGGGGGGAAGCCTATACCCGCAACGGCAACATTCAGATCTCCTCCACCGGGCAGTTGACGGTGCAGGGATTGCCGGTGATGGGTGACGGCGGCCCGATCGAGGTGCCGCCGTCGGCGGAGATCACCATCGCGGCCGACGGTACCATTTCGGCGCTGAACGCCGGCGATCCGCCGAACACCATCGCGCAGATCGGCCGTCTGAAGCTGGTGAAAGCCGATGCGCGCGAAGTGATGCGCGGTGACGACGGGCTGTTCCGCCTGACGCCGGAAACTCAACAGCAGCGCGGCAATCAGTTGCAAAACGATCCGCAGGTGCGGGTGATGCCGGGCGTGCTGGAGGGCAGCAACGTCAAGCCGATGGAGACCATGGTCGACATGATCGCCAACGCCCGCCGTTTTGAAATGCAAATGAAAGTCATCCACAGCGTGGATGAAAACGAACAGCGTGCCAACTCACTGCTCTCAATGAGTTAAGCAGCAAGGAAATAACCGATGATTCCATCCTTATGGATTGCCAAAACCGGTCTGGACGCGCAGCAGACCAACATGGACGTGATCGCCAACAACCTGGCGAACGTCAGCACCAACGGCTTCAAACGCCAGCGTGCGGTATTTGAAGATCTGCTGTACCAGACCATGCGTCAGCCGGGGGCACAGTCCTCCGAGCAGACCACGCTGCCTTCCGGTCTGCAGATCGGCACCGGCGTGCGCCCGGTGGCGACCGAGCGTCTGCACAGCCAGGGCAACCTGTCGCAGACCAACAACAGTAAAGACGTCGCCATCAAGGGGCAGGGGTTCTTCCAGGTGATGCTGCCGGACGGCACCCAGGCCTACACGCGCGACGGCTCGTTCCAGATCGATCAGAACGGCCAGCTGGTCACCTCCAGCGGTTTCCAGGTGCAGCCGGCGATCACCATTCCGGCGAATGCGCTGTCCATCACCGTCGGCCGCGACGGCATCGTCAGCGTCACCCAGCAGGGGCAAACCGCCGCCCAGCAGGTGGGTCAACTGACGCTGACGACCTTTGTCAACGACAGCGGTCTGGAGAGCGTGGGCGAGAACCTGTATCAGGAAACCGAAAGCTCGGGCGCGCCGAACGAGAGCACGCCGGGGCTGAACGGCGCCGGTCTGCTGTATCAGGGCTACGTGGAGACCTCCAACGTTAACGTGGCGGAAGAGCTGGTCAACATGATCCAGACTCAGCGCGCTTACGAGATCAACAGCAAAGCGGTTTCGACTTCCGATCAGATGCTGCAAAAGCTGACGCAACTGTAATCTGTCATTGACGGGCCCGGCTTGCCGCGCCCGTCATTCTCTTTCGTGAAACAAAGGCGATACCCGTGGTAACCACATATTCGATGGCAATCCTGCCGCGGCAGGGACAACGCTGGCTGGCGGGAATGGTGATGCTGACGCTGAGCGGCTGCGCTTATATTCCGCATAAACCGCTGGTGGACGGTGCGACCACGGCGCAGCCCGCGCCGGCCAGCGCGCCGATGCCGAACGGCTCGATCTTCCAGACGGTGCAGCCGATGAACTACGGCTATCAGCCGCTGTTCGAAGACCGCCGTCCGCGCAACGTCGGTGACACCCTGACCATCGTGCTGCAGGAAAACGTCAGCGCCAGCAAGAGCTCTTCCGCCAACGCCAGCCGCAACGGCGCCAGCAAGTTCGGCGTCGCCACCTCGCCGCGTTACCTCGACGGTCTGTTGGGCAATGCGCGCGCCGATATGGACATTTCCGGCGACAGCACCTTCGGTGGCAAGGGCGGCGCCAACGCCAACAACACCTTCAACGGCACCATTACGGTGACGGTCAACCAGGTGCTGGCCAACGGCAACCTGCACGTGGTGGGGGAAAAGCAGATCGCCATCAACCAGGGCACCGAATTCATTCGCTTCTCCGGCGTCGTCAACCCGCGCACCATCAGCGGCAACAACTCGGTCACCTCGACGCAGGTGGCGGACGCGCGTATCGAATACGTCGGCAATGGCTATATCAACGAAGCGCAGACCATGGGCTGGCTGCAGCGCTTCTTCTTAAATGTTTCACCGTTCTAAGGATTGACTGATGCTGAAAAAATGGTTTATCGCGCTGTGCGTCGGGCTGGTGTGCTTGCCGGCGGCGGCGGAGCGCATCCGCGATCTGGTGACGGTGCAGGGCGTGCGAGACAACGCCCTGATCGGCTACGGCCTGGTGGTGGGGCTGGACGGTTCCGGCGACCAGACCATGCAGACGCCGTTCACCACCCAAAGTCTGAGTAACATGCTGTCGCAGTTGGGCATCACCGTGCCGCCGGGCACTAACATGCAGCTGAAAAACGTGGCGGCGGTGATGGTGACCGCCAAACTGCCGCCGTTCTCGCGCGCCGGGCAGAACATCGACGTGGTGGTCTCATCGATGGGCAACGCCAAGAGCCTGCGCGGCGGCACCTTGCTGATGACGCCGCTCAAAGGCGTGGATAACCAGGTCTATGCGCTGGCGCAGGGCAACGTGCTGGTCGGCGGCGCGGGCGCGGCGGCCGGCGGCAGCAGCGTGCAGGTCAACCAGCTGGCGGGCGGGCGCATCAGCAACGGCGCCACCATTGAGCGCGAGCTGCCGACCACCTTCGGCAGCGGCGGCGTACTCAACCTGCAGCTGAACGACGAAGACTTCACGCTGGCGCAGCAGATCAGCGACGCCATCAACCGCCAACGCGGCGGCGGCACCGCGACGCCGCTCGACGCCCGCACGATCCAGGTGCTGGTGCCGCAGGGCAACAGCTCTCAGGTGCGTTTCCTGGCGGAGATTCAAAACATCACCGTCAACGTCGGCGCGATGGACGCCAAAGTGATCATCAACTCGCGCACCGGGTCGGTGGTGATGAACCGCGATGTGATCCTCGATTCCTGCGCCGTCGCCCAGGGCAACCTGTCGGTGGTGGTCGATCGGCAGAACACCGTCAGCCAACCGACGACGCCGTTCGGCGGCGGCCAGACGGTGGTGACGCCAAACACCCAGATCTCGGTGCAACAGCAGGGCGGATCGCTGCAGAAGGTGAACGCCAGCGCCAACCTGAACAACGTCATTCGCGCGCTGAACGCGTTGGGCGCCACGCCGATCGATCTGATGTCGATCCTGCAGGCGATGCAGAGCGCCGGCTGCCTGCGCGCCAAGCTGGAAATCATCTGATGGCCGGCGATCTGATGGCAATGTCGGGTGCGGCCTATGACGCCCAGGCGCTGAACGGTCTGAAGCGTGATGCGGCGGCCGACCCGCAGGGCAACCTCAAGCAGGTGGCCCAGCAGGTAGAAGGCATGTTCGTGCAGATGATGCTGAAAAGCATGCGATCCGCCTTGCCGCAGGACGGGGTATTGAGCAGCGATCAAACGCGGCTCTATACCTCGATGTACGACCAGCAAATCGCCCAGCAGATGTCGCAAAAAGGGCTGGGGCTGGCCGACATGATGGTCAAGCAGATGAGCAACGCCAACGCGGTGCCGAGCGAAACGGCGGGCATGTCGCCGATGGCGCTGGACAACGAGGTGCTGCAAACGCTGCCGAACCAGGCGCTGGAGCAGATGGTGCGCCGGGCGATGCCGAAAGCCCCGCCGGCCGCCGCGCCGCTGTCGCTCAACAACGGCAACTTCGTCGCTCGCCTGTCGATCCCGGCGAAGGTCGCCAGCCAGCAGAGCGGCATTCCGCATCAGCTGATCGTCGCGCAGGCGGCGCTGGAGTCCGGCTGGGGGCAGCGCGAGATCCCGACCTCAGACGGCACGCCGAGCTACAACCTGTTCGGCATCAAGGCCGGCGGCAGCTGGAACGGGCCGGTGACGGAGATCACCACCACCGAGTTCGAACAGGGCGCGGCGAAGAAGGTGAAGGCGAAGTTCCGCGTCTACGGGTCGTATGTCGAAGCGATTGCCGACTACGTCAAACTGCTGACCAACAACCCGCGCTATGCCGACGTGGCCGCCGCGCGCAGCCCGGAGCAGGCGGCGCATGCGCTGCAACGCGCCGGGTACGCCACCGATCCGCAGTACGCCAGCAAACTGGTCAGCGTGATTCAGCAGATGAAGAACGCGGGGGAACAGGCGGTGAAAGCCTATACCCACGATCTGAAAGATTTGTTCTAAATCCCCGTCATTCTTGACGCCGCAGCGGCGTTGACTGCACAAGCTCGCCCCGGTCACTTGGCTTAACCAAGCGCCCGGGGACGCCCTTGCTTGTCGCCTTGCTGCGACGCCAATTATTTAGGGGATAGGCGGTAACGAAGGCTAGCTGGATGCTGACCGCGTTGCCGCTTTTTTTCCTCAAGTTCTTCTCATTTTGGCCGATAACCGAAACAGGCTGAGCGAACAGGCTCAGCAGCTCAATTAAGAACCCTGTGGGCCACCGGCGCCGCAGCATAAGGAATTCCGATGTCCAATAGCTTAATCAATACCGCGATGAGCGGGCTGAATGCGGCTCAGGTGGCGCTCAGTACCGTCAGCAACAACATCTCCAACTACAACGTGGCGGGCTACAACCGCCAGACCGCGATCCTGGCGCAGAACGGCGGCATGGCCACCATGAGCGGCTTTATCGGCAACGGCGTGACCGTCACCAGCGTTAACCGCGAGTACAACCAGTTCATCACCAACCAGCTGCGCGGCGCACAAAGCGCGTTCGGGGCGCAGAACGCCTATTACGAGAAGATTTCGCAGATCGACAATCTGTTGGCGAGCAAGACCAACCCGCTGTCGACCAACATGCAGGATTTCTTTACCAACCTGCAGAACCTGGTGAGCAACGCCGGTGACGACGCCGCGCGCCAGACGGTGCTGGGCAAGGCCAACGGCCTGGTGAACCAGTTCAACAACACCGATAAATTCCTGCGCGACATGGACAACGGCGTTAATCAGCAGATCAGCGATACGGCGCAGCAGATCAACAGCTACGGCCAACAGATCGCCAAGTTGAACGACGAGATCACCCGTTTGCGCGGCAGCGCCGGCGGCGAACCGAATGCGTTGCTGGATCAGCGCGATCAGTTGGTCACCGAATTGAACCAACTGGTGGGCGTACAGGTCACGCAACAGGACGGCGACGCCTATACCGTCTCCTTCGCCAACGGCTTGACGCTGGTGCAGGGCAGCAATACGTATCAGGTGGAAGCCGTGCCTTCCAGCAGCGATCCTTCCCGTCTGACCATCGGCTATAACCGCGGCAACGGCGCCAGCGAAGTGCCGGAAGGCCAGATCACCAGCGGCACGCTGAGCGGCGTGCTGAAATTCCGCAGCGAAACGCTGGACGGCGTGCGCAATCAGCTGGGCCAGTTGGCGCTGGCGATGGCGGACAGCTTTAACCAACAGCATCGCGCCGGCTTCGATCTGAACGGTGACGCAGGCGGCGACTTCTTCAGCTTCAGCGGTGGCCGGGTGGTGGATAACACCCGCAACACCGGCGACGCGTCGCTGTCGGTTTCTTACACCGATACCGGCAAGGTGAAGGCTAACGATTATCGCGTTGAGTTCGACGGCAGCAACTGGCAGGTCAGCCGCCTGCCGGACAATGTGAAAGTCAACGCCACGCCGGGCACCAGCGCCGACGGCAAACCGACGCTGAACTTCGACGGGTTGGAAGTGAGCATCGACGGCAATGCGCAGGCCAAAGACAGCTTCACCGTGAAGCCGGTCAGCGACGTGGCGGGCAACCTGAAAGTGGCCATCACCGATTCGTCCAAGATCGCCGCCGCCGGTAAAGACGACAGCGGCCGCGGCGATAACGAGAACGCCAAGAAGCTGCTGGATCTGCAAACCAAAAACCTGGTGGACGGCAAAGCGACCCTGAGCGGCGCTTACGCCGGCATCGTCAGCGGCGTCGGCAACCAGACCGCCGCCGCCAAGGCCATCGCTACCTCGCAGGCCAAAATCGTCACGCAGCTGGGTGCGCAACAGCAGTCGATGTCCGGCGTCAACCTTGACGAAGAGTACGGTGAACTGCTGCGTTTCCAGCAGTACTACATGGCCAACGCGCAGGTGATTCAGACCGCCAGCTCGCTGTTCGACGCGCTGCTGAATATTCGTTGATTTCATTGTTAATCGGCGCCGATAACGGCGCCGGTCGCTCAGAGTAAGGAACCCACAGCATGCGCATGAGCACCAGCATGATGTACCAACAGAACATGAACGGCATCACGGGCAACCAGTCGCTGTTCATGAAGGCGGCCGAGCAGCTTTCCTCGGGCAAGCGGGTGATCAACCCGTCCGACGATCCGCTGGCGGCGTCGCGCGCGGTGATGTTGTCGCAGTCGCAGGCGGAAAACAGCCAGTACACGCTGGCGCGCACCTTCGCTCGTCAGAACGTGTCGATGGAAGAAACGGTATTGGCCGGCGCGACGTCCACCATCGCGGATATGAAGGCGCTGATCGTCAACGCCGGCGGCACCGAAAGCGATAACGATCGCCAGTCGCTGGCCACCCAACTGCAGGGGCTGAAAGATCAGCTGCTGAACCAGGCCAACAGCACCGACGGCAACGGCCGCTATATGTTCGGCGGATACGTGAACGACAAGGCGCCGTTCGTCGATAACGGCGGCACCGTCAGTTATCAGGGCGGGGACAAGACGGTTCAGCAGAAAGTGGACGCCAACCGCACCATGACCATCGGCCATACCGGCAACGCGGTGTTCATGTCGTTGACCAGCAATCCGAAGCCCGAGCCGGACGGCAGCGCGCCGGTCAGCAACGTATTCGAGAGCATCGATATTGCGCTGAACGCGTTGAAAACCCCGCTGCAGGGCGCCGATGAGGCCACCAAGCAGCAGGTGAACGATGCCTTGGCGAAAGCCAACCGCGGTCTGGACAACTCCTACAACAACGTGTTGAGCGTGCGCGCCGAGCTGGGCAGTCAGCTGCAGGAAATGGATCAGCTGGACAGCATCGGTAAAGAGCGTGACATGACCAACCAGATCCAGATGAGCGCGTTGACGGATGCCGATCTGGCCGAGTCTATCTCGTCTTATTTCATGCAGCAGGCAGCGCTGCAGGCGTCGTATAAAACCTTCAGCGATATGCAGGGCATGTCGCTGTTCCAGATGAATCGTTAAGAGCAATACCCCGTTGCCTGACCGCGACGGGTTTCCCTTTAGTGCGCTTAGAAAATGCCTTCTCCGCCTCGCGGGGAGGGAGGCTTCTTGAAACCGGGTGCACTCGTTTGGCGCGTCGCTCGTTCTCCCACTACTGACTGAGTGACGCGCCTTTTTTTCATCAGGAAAGAAATAATACGATTGTCACCCCTGTTTAATGCGCAATGGCATTATTGAAATCAGCGGTGGAAGAATCGCGATGGATATTATTTCCCTGACGATAAATAGCGCTGCTATTTCTTTTTCTTCTCCACTTTCCATTTTCCGCCGTCGGCCGTCTCGGTAAACGAAACTCTAAACTTGTTGCTTTTCCAGTGGGTCAGACCGAATAACCGGCGTGCTTTGCGGTTGCTTTTCGCTTTAATCATTTTCTCGCTCCTGTGGTTAGCAAAGGTCGATGCTGCGCCCTGCAGCCGGTAGGCGCCGGACGCATTTATTCAGGGTGTAAGTTATCTGTCGCGCATTTTACCCTGCGTGACTGCGTTATTTTTTATTTCCAATTGGGAGCCAGCGTTTTTATCGCCGCTGATGGCTAGCGTGGTACAAGCGATATTTCTGTTGCCGGGTCTATTCTAGGTCGGGGTTTTATTTATTCAAGCCGCCGGAGACATTTGAACCTTAATCCGGATAAAAGGCGTTTCTCAGGCTTTTGTCCCAAGAAAGCGTTTTTATTGCCATTTTGTCTCAGGCAGATTAGGGGGAAAGGGAGGGGCGTTGCAGGGGCTTAGAAGGTCATGCCGCCGATTACCGCCGCCAGTCGATCGAAGATTTCACCGAACAGATGTTCACAGAACGGCGCCAGCATCGGCATCATCATACCCAGCGTCATGATGCCGAAGGTCATGGTGACCGGGAAACCGATCACGAAGACCGACAGCTGCGGGGTCATGCGATTGAGCAGGCCGAGCGCCATGTTCAGCGTCAACAGCAGGCAGATCAGCGGCAGCGCCAGCATCATGCCGTTGATGAAAATCAGCGAGCCAACCTGGGTCAACACCAGGAAGCCGTTGCCGTTCAGCGGCTGCGTTTGGATAGGCAGGGTATGGAAGCTGTCCGCCAGCAGTGAAATCAGCCACAGATGGCCGTCGAAGCTGAGGAACAGCAGCATCGCCAGCAGGTTAAGCAGGCGCGCCAGCACCGGCATGTTCGGGCCGCCGCTGGGATCGAAGAAGGTGGCGAACGACAGGCCCATCTGCATGCCGATCACTTCGCCCGCCAGGCGCACCGCCGCGAAGGCGAACTGCATGGTCAATCCCAGCGCCACGCCGATCAGAATCTGTTGAACCGCCAGCCACAGGCCGGCGGCGGAGAAGATCGGGATATTGCTGGCGGGCAGCGTCGGCGCGATCAGGATGACGATCAGCCCGCCAAGGCCGATTTTGACCTTTTTGCTGATTTGTTTTTCGCTGAATATCGGCGCGGTGCTGATCAGCGCCAGAATGCGCAGCAGCGGCCAAAAGTAGTGGCTGAGCCAGACGGTGAGCTGGGCGCTGTCGAAGGTGAGCACGGTCAGCCGATCAGGGTGGGCAGGTTGCTGAACAGAGTGCGCATGTAGTCCAGCAACAGATTCAACATCCAGGGACCGGCGATGATGATGGTGGCCACCACCGCCAGAATTTTAGGGATGAACGACAGCGTCATTTCGTTGATCTGGGTGGCGGCCTGCAGCAGGCTGACGACCAGGCCGCTGATCAGCGCCGCCAGCAGCAGCGGGGCGGCCAGCGCCAGCGCGACTTTCATCGCTTCGGTGCCGAGCGCCATAACCGATTCAGGTGTCATCTCGCGTTCTCCGGTCAGGGGTTACGAATAGAAGCTCTGCGCCAGCGAGCCGAGCAGCAGCTGCCAGCCATCGACCAGCACGAACAGCATCAGCTTGAACGGCAGCGAGATGGTGGCGGGCGGCACCATCATCATCCCCAGCGCCATCAGCACGCTGGCGACCACCAGGTCGATAATCAGGAACGGAATGAACACCGTAAAGCCGATCTGGAAGGCGGTTTTCAGTTCGCTGGTGACGTAGGCGGGCAGCAGGATGCGCATCGGCACCGCCTCAGGGCCGGCCAGCGGCGGCTGATTGGCCAGTCTGGCGTACAGCGCGAGATCGGTTTCGCGCGTTTGGCGCAGCATGAATTCGCGCAGCGGCTGCGCGCCTTTATCCAGCGCGACTTCCAGCCCGATTTTGTCCTGGCTGAACGGCAGGTAGGCGTCCTGATAAACCTTGTCGAACACCGGCGACATGATGAAGAAGGTCAGGAACAACGCCAGCCCCAGCATCACCTGGTTCGGCGGCGCCGACGGCGTGCCCAGCGCGTTGCGCAGCAGGCCCAGCACGATGATGATGCGGGTGAAGCTGGTCATCATCAGCAGCATGGCCGGCAGGAAGGTCAGCGAGGTCAACAGCACCAGCGTCTGCACCGGCAGCGACCAGCTTTGGCCGCCGTTGGCCAGCGGCTGACTGATCAGCCCCGGCAGTTGTGCCAAAGCCGCCGGGCTGATGAACAGCAGGGCGGCAGGGAGCCAAACCGCCGGACGGCGGACGAGGGTTTGAAGAGTCGAGGTCATGCCGATTTTTCCGGGCGTTTCAGAACTTTTTGCATCAGTTGGCGGAAGTCCGCCGGCGTCGCCACGTCGGCCGCGCCCTCGTCTTTCGGCGGGGCGGGCAGGGTGTGCAGCGGGGTGATCTGCTGGGCGGTGACGCCCAGTACCAGCAAGGTGTCATCGACTTCCACCACCACCACGCGCTCGCGCTGCCCGACCTGGCAACTGGCGCGCAGGTTGAGCAGTTTGTTGTTGCGCGCCTGCGGGGCGAAACCCAGCCGACGGAACAGCCAACCGGCCAGCAGGATCAGCAGCAGAATGCCGCCGAGCGCGCTGCTGACCTGCATCAACACCGAACCGGCCGGCAAGGCCGGCGCGGCGGGGGATTGGCTGCTTTGGACGGTAACGGGCGCCGCAACGGTCATCAGCGGCTCAGTCGACGCATGCGTTCGGACGGGGTGATAATGTCGGTGATGCGCACGCCGAACTTGTCGGCCACCACCACCACTTCACCTTGTGCGATCAGGTAACCGTTAATCAGGATGTCCAGCGGCTCGCCGGCCAGGCCGTCCAGCGCCACCACCGAGCCTTGCGACAGGCGCAGCAGCTCTTTGATGGTCATCTTGGTGCGCCCCAGTTCCACGGTCAGCTTGACCGGAATATCCAGGATCAGGTCGATATCCTGCAGGCTGCCGAGCGCATCCTGAGCTTCCAGCGACTTGAACACCCCTTCGGTGCTCGCGCCGGATTTCTCTGTCGACTGCTGCTCGTTAAACGCATCAGCCCACAGATCGTCTACGGATTCCTTTCCTTCGCCAGACGGTTGCTTAGGATCACTCATTGGGCTGTTCCTCACTCAGAGCATTCAAAATAGGGTTAATCAAATGTTCAACACGCAGGGCATATTGCCCGTTTAACGTGCCGTATTGGCTGGTCAGAACCGGTACGCCGTCCACATGGGCGATCAGGCGTTCCGGCTTGTCTATCGGTAATACATCGCCCGGTTGCAGCTTCAGGACTTTCGACAGCCGCATCGGGATATCGACGAAGTTGGCGATCAGCTCCAGTTCGGAGTGCTGCACCTGCTTCACCAGCGTTTCGCGCCAGTGGCTGTCTTCCTGCCGCGAATTTTCCAGCGGCGGGTTGGTCAACAGCTCGCGCAGCGGTTCGATCATCGCGAACGGAATGCAGATGTTGAACTCGCCGGTCAGCGCGCCGATCTCCACCTGGAACGGCGTGGTGACCACGATGTCGTTCGGCGAGGTGGTGATGTTGGTGAACTTCACCTGCATTTCGGCACGCACGTACTCCACGTCGATCTTGTAGATGGCGCTCCAGGCGTCGCCATAGGCGTCCAGCGCCAGGCGCAGCATGCGTTTGATCACCCGCTGTTCGGTCGGGGTGAATTCGCGGCCTTCGACTTTGGTCGGGAAGCGGCCGTCGCCGCCGAACAGGTTGTCGACGGCGATGAACACCAGACTCGGCGCGAACACGAACAGGGCAGTGCCGCGCAGCGGATTCAAATGCACCAGGTTCAGGTTGGTCGGCACCGGCAGGTTGCGGGCGAACTCGTGATACGGCTGGATTTTGATCGGGCCGACGGTAATGTCCGGGCTGCGGCGCAGCAGGTTGAACAACCCCATGCGGAACTGCCGGGCAAAACGTTCGTTGATGATTTCCAGCGCGTGCAGACGCTCGCGCACCACGCGGCGCTGGGTGTTCGGATCGTAAGGCTTAACCTCGCTCTCTTTGCCGACTATCGCTTCGGGTTCATCACCCGCGCTGTCGCCGTTGAGCAAGGCGTCGATCTCTGCCTGTGAAAGAATGCTATCGCCCATAGTGATTACCGCAGTATGAAGGCGGTGAACAGCACGTCGCTGACCACCTGCTTCGGTTGTCCCTTAACCAGCGGCGGGCTGAGCACGTCCTTAATCTGCGCCACCAGCTGTTGCTTCCCTTGTTCATTGGCCAGCTGGCCCGCTTCCTGACGGGAGAGCAGCATCAGCAAGCGGCTGCGCACTTCCGGCAGAAAATCGTTCAGCTGACGGCGGGTACTTTCGTCCGGCAGACGCAGCGTGAGTCCGATATACAGCACGCGATCCGGGTTGTTGTCCGGCGTCACCAGGTTGACGGTAAAGGTGTCGAGCGGCATGAACACCGGCGCGGCCGGCGGTTGCTGTTTGACGGCGGCCGGTTCGGCGCCGTTTTTATGCTGTTGCAGCAGCCACCAGCTGTAGCCCGCGGCGCCACAGGCGACGACGCTGATCAATACCAGCAGGATGACCAGAAGGGAGCGTTTCGGTGCTGCCGGAAGGGTGTTCTGAGACATAGCCAAATCTAATTCCTGTTGTTCCACCCGCAGCCTGCGAGGCGGCGGGCATGGCGCGCGGCAAAGCCGCACGCATGACATGTAAAGGTATTATCGCGTCTATCACGGCGTGCAATAGCCTGAATAGACGCGCAAATGGGTGCCAGCTTGGGCGTTTGCGGCGGCTCAGGCGAAAATATCGACGCCGTTGACCGCACTGGCCATGCGCTGCAGCGCCACCGGCGCGCTGACGCCGTCGGCGGCCGCAGCCTCACCGCCAGCATGTTCAGCATAGCTGGAACGCCCCTGGCCGTTGGACGCCTGCTGCTGCCCCTGTTGCCATTGCGGGGTGGACTCGCCGCCCACGCTGCTTTGCCCCAGGTTGATGCCGCTCTCCGCCAGCGCGTGACGCAGCTGCGGCATCGCTGCTTCCACCGCCGCGCGCACCTGACCGTGGGCGGAGGCAATGTGCAATTGCGCCTGCTGATCGTCCAGTTTCAGCGTGATCTGCAAGGCGCCCAGCTCCTGCGGGTGCAGGCGCAGTTCTGCGCTCTGCTGGCCGTTGCGGTGGAACATCAGCACCTGTTGGTTCAACGCCTGCTGCCATTCCGGGCTGCCCAGCTGCGCGTTGAGCTGCGGCGTAGGCGGTGCGGTCACCAGTGCGCTGGCCGGTGCGGCCGTTTGCGTTGGGCTGGCGGCGGCCAGGGCGACGGCATGGTTGAGCGTCGGTTGCTGCTGCGCATCGCTCGCCGGCAGCGGCTGTGCGGTACTTGCGCGCTCACCGCTGGTCGGTTGCGGGAGCGCCGCCTTGGCATTATCGTCGCCGGTGGCCGGCGTTTTCGCCCCTGTCAGCGACGGAGCAGGGGATGCCGATGAACGCGCGGCGGTTTTATCACCGGCCGCCGCAATGTTCAGCAGGCCATTGCCGGGCTGCAGTGCAGTCGCCTCGTCAGCGTTTTCCACCGGCAGCGAACGTTGGCCTTCGGTCGGTTGCGCCTGGGCGACGAGCGCGGCCGGCAGCATGGCGTACAGCGCCTGCAGCGTTGCGGCATCCAGCTCTTTGGCGGCGGCGAACGGTGGTTGCGCCGGTTTGTCGCCGGCGGTGGGTGCCTCGGCTTCGGCGCCTTCAGGTGAAAGCGCATCGGCTGGGGTGGCCGGGTTCTGCAGCAGGCCGCCGCGCTCGCCGAAGGTGGCTAGCAGTTGATTGAGCTGGTTGCGGCTCAGGGCCGGGGCGCGTTCCTCGTCCGCGCTCAGCGCGACCGGCGGCTGTTTGCCGTCGGCGGCGGGCGCAAAACGTGCGCCGAGCAGCTGGGCGAAGGCCGACGACAACTGGCTCTCATCCAGCGCCGACGTCAGTTCGGCCAGGCCGCCGACGTCGCCGGGTAAGGCCAGGCCGGGCAGGGCGTTCAGATTCATGGGTTGATATTCCTTTGTGCACTGCGTTGAGCGAACTCATCCATCAGTTTTTGATCCCGTTTGTTCTCCTGCTGCTGCTCCGCATTTAAGGCGCGGGTATGCAGGGTCTCGAAAGCGTTCAGCCGCTGTTGTTTGTCTTGCCATTGCTTCACCGCATGATCCACTTTCTGCCCCCACTGCAGCAGCTGCTGGCGGTGCTGGTCGATGGCCTGTTCCAGCGTGCCGATAAACTGCTGGTAGTTTTGCCAGCTAGAGCTGTCCATGCCGTCGCAAAGCGTATGATTCAGCTTCTGGCGGTATTCGTCCTGATAGTTGAGCAGCATCGACAGCTGTTGCTCTGCCGCCTGCTGCGCCTGCCGTACCTGGCCCAGCTGTTGCGCGGCCTGTTCCACCGCATCCTGCGCCAGATCTCGCAGGGTAATCAGGGGAGATTGTGATTTCATCGCTGTGCGCCTCTGGTGACGTTAAACAATCAACTGCTGCAGCTGTTGACAGGCTTCATCGTAGCCGCTGCGTTCAAAGATGCCCTGTTGCAGGTACGCTTCCATCTGCGGGTACAGCGTCATCGCTTTGTCCAGCAACGGATCGCTGCCGGCCGCGTAGGCGCCGACGCTGATCAGATCGCGGTTGCGCTGATAGCTGGCCAGCATCTGCTTGAAGGTGCGTACCCGGCGATAATGCTCTTCGTCGATCAGCGACGTCATGGCGCGGCTGATTGACGCTTCGATGTCGATAGCCGGGTAATGGCCGGCTTCCGCCAGGCGCCGGGACAGCACCACGTGGCCGTCGAGGATGGCGCGCGCCGAGTCGGCGATCGGGTCTTGCTGATCGTCCCCTTCGGTCAATACGGTGTAGAAGGCGGTAATGGAACCGCCGCCGCTGATGCCGTTACCCGCGCGTTCCACCAGCGCAGGCAGTTTGGCGAAGACCGAAGGCGGATAGCCTTTGGTCGCCGGCGGTTCGCCGATGGCCAGGGCGATCTCACGCTGCGCCATGGCGTAGCGGGTAAGGGAGTCCATGATCAGCAACACGTGCTGCCCGCGATCGCGGAAATCTTCGGCGATGCGGGTGGCGTAGGCCGCCCCCTGCATGCGCAGCAACGGCGATACGTCCGCCGGCGCAGCGATCACCACCGAGCGCGCCCGGCCTTCGGCACCGAGAATGTTCTCGATAAAGTCTTTGACCTCGCGGCCGCGCTCGCCGATCAGGCCAACGACGATCACATCCGCCTGGGTATAACGGGCCATCATGCCGAGCAACACGCTCTTGCCGACGCCGGAGCCGGCGAACAGGCCCATGCGCTGGCCGCGACCGACGGTCAGCAGACCGTTGATGGTGCGCACCCCCACGTCCAGCACCTGCTCGATCGGCGTGCGCTGCAAGGGGTTGAACGGCGCGGTGATCAGTGGCGCGCGGTAACCGGTTTCCGGTGAAGGCAGGCCGTCGAGCGGTTTGGCGCTGCCGTCCAGCACCCGTCCCAACAGGGCCGGGCCGAGCGGCAGCTGTTTGCCGGCGCTTTGGCCTTCCGGCGCGATGCGGGCGTAAACCCGCGCGCCCGGCACGATACCTTCCACTTCTTCCAGCGGCATCAGGAACAGCCGCTGGCCGTTGAAGCCGACCACTTCGCTTTCCACTTCCTGCACTTCACCGGCGTCGTGCCGTTCGATGAGGCAGGTCGCGCCGAGCGGCAGCTGCAGGCCGGTAGCCTCCAGCACCAGCCCGGTCGCGCGGGTCAGGCGGCCGTAGCGGCGCACCGTCGGCGCGCGGGCGATGCGTTTTTCCAGCGTATCCAGAGAACTCAGCCAGCGGCCGAGACGCGCGGTCATCAGACTTCTCCCGGTGCCGCCAGGCGGCACAGTTCATGCCAGCGCGTCGCCAGGCTGGCGTCGAGATCGCCTTCCTCGGCGCTGACCTTGCAGCCGCCCGGATGCAGTTCGCCGTCCGCCAACAGGCGCCAGCCGTGCAGGCTGAGGGTAACCCCCAACTGTTGCTCGACGCGGGGGTAGTCGTCCGGGTGGACCCGCAGCTGCGGCTTGCCGTTGAACATCGGCTCCTGCTGGATCAGCTGTTGGATCTGCGCGAGCAGGGCGGTGCCGTCGCACACCGGCGGCTGGCCCAGCACCTGTTTGGCGGCGGTCAACGCCAGCTGCATCAACCGTGAAGCGATCACGCTGTCGAGCGCGTCCAGCGTGTGCTGGAATTCGGTAACCAACTGCTGCCAGTGGGCGGTCAGCGGCTGTTGCTGCTGCTGCGCTTCCAGCAGCCCTTGCTGACGGCCTTCTTCCAGACCGGACTGAAAACCGGCTTCATAGCCTTTTTGCTGGCCGTCGGCATAGCCCAACTGCTGGCCCTGTTGCTCAGCCTGCAGCCGCAGCGTCGCCAGCTGCTGTTGCAATTCGGCCTGCGCGTCCGGCGACGGATCGCTTTGTTCGAGATCCGGCAGCGGCGGCAGGTCGAACGCCGGTTTCTGTTCACCCAAATCGTTGAGCGACCAGGGCTGCCAGGGCAGGGTGTTAATGCGATCAGACATAGGTGTCCTCGCCGCCGCCAATGATCATTTCGCCGGTTTCCGCCAGGCGTCTTACCACCAACAGGATGGCTTTCTGCTCGTTCTCCACCTGCGACATGCGCACCGGCCCACGGTTGGCCAGATCGTCGCGCAGGATGTCGGCGGCGCGTTGCGACATGTTCTTGAGGAACTTCTCGCGCAGCGGCTGTTCGGCGCCTTTCAATGCGATCAGCAGCGACTCGCCTTCCACTTCCTGCAGCAGACGCTGGATGCTGCGATCGTCGACTTCCACCAGGTTTTCGAACAGGAACATCTCGTCGATGATCTTCTGCGCCAGCTCGCCGTCGTATTCGCGCATCGCGTCGATGACCGCTTCTTCTTGCTGGGTTTTCATCAGGTTGATGATCTCGGCGGCGGTGCGCACCCCGCCCATTTTGCTGCGCTTGAGGTTCTGGCCGTCGAGCAGGTTGTTCAGCACTTCGGTCAGCTCCGCCAACGCCGCCGGCTGCACGCCGCCGAAGGTGGCGATACGCAGCATCACGTCGTTGCGCAGACGTTCGTCGAACAGGGCCAGGATATCCGCCGCCTGGCCGCGTTTGAGGTGCACCAGAATAGTGGCGATGATCTGCGGGTGTTCGTCGCGGATCAGATCGGCAGCGCTCTGCGGCTCCATAAAGTTGAGCGTTTCCATGCCGGTGGTGGTCTCGCGCGATTCGAGAATGTCTTCCAGCAGGCTGGCGGCGCGCTCTTCGCCCAGGGCCTTGACCAGCACCGAGCGCAGATAGTCGCTGGCGTTGACGCTCAGCGCCGCGTATTGCTCGGCGTCGTCTTCAAACTCGGTCAGTACTTCGCCGAGCTGTTTGTGCGAAACCTGGCTCATGCCGGCCATGGTGCCGCTCAGCAGCTGTACTTCGCGCGAGGAGAGGTGCTTGAACACCTCCGCCGCGCGATCTTCACCCAGCGTCATCAGCAAGATGGCGCTTTTGTCGGTTCCGGTCAGGCTCATATCTCGTTACTCATCCATTGGCGGATTACCAGAGCGACCACGCGTGGGTCTTTATCAGCCAGATCGCGGATCCGCTGGCTCTGGACTTCTGCGCTGACGCGCTGCTGCGATTTACGACGCTGCGCCAGCTCCTCGTTGCTCGGTTTGCCGCTGTCGGCCGGTTTGGCGGCAGGGGCATTGGCGGCGGCGATGGCGGCCTGTTGCGCCGCCTGGCGCTGTTGCAGCTGTGGCCGCACCAGTTTGCGCCACAGCAGCCAGGCCACCAGCAGCACCAGCAGATAGCGGCCTGCGTCGATCAGGCGATCGATAAACGACTGGCTTTGCCAGAACGGCAGTTCGCCACCGGTCACCTGACTGTCGGTAAACGGCGTGTTGACCACGTTCAGGGTATCGCCACGGCTGCTGGAGTAGCCCATCGCTTCACGCACCAGCGCTTCGATCTGCGCCAACTGCTCTTTGCTCATCGGCTGCGGTTTGCCGTCTTTATCTACGCCGAGGTAGTTGATTACCACGGCGACCGACAGACGCTGCACGGTGCCGGCTTTTTGCTGGGTGTGGCGAATGGTGCGGTCGAGTTCGTAGTTGGTGGTCGCGTCGCGACGGGTATTTTGCGGTACGCCGTTGGCCGCCGCGCTGCGGGTGGTTGCGGCGTTTTGCGCGGTGGCATTGGCATTGTTGCCTGCGGCGTTGGCCGGCTTGGCGGTCTCAATCGGCGCGGTGGCCGGTGCGCTTGGCTGATTGGACAGCGCGCCTGGCACGCCGCCCACCTGTGGCCCGCCGATCTGCTCGCTCAGGCTGGTTTGCTGAGAGCGAATAGCGGCTTTGTCAGGCTGTTGGTTAGGTTGGTACTGTTCATCGGTTTGTTCGCGCGTGGCGAAGTCGATCTGCGCCGTGACCTGCGCGCGCACGTTGGCGCTGCCGACCACCGGGGCGAGGATCGCCTCGATGCGGCGCTGGAAGCCGTTTTCCACTTCGTTGGCGTATTTCAGCTGCGAGGCGTTGAGATCGCGCCCGGTGCCGTCGGACTGCGTCAGCAGGCGGCCAGCCTGGTCGACCACGGTCACGTTGCCCGGCGGCAGGCCGGCGACGCTGCTCGACACCATATAAACGATGGCGTTGATCTGGCCGTCGTCCAGCGCACGGCCGGGTTGCAGGGTCAGCGTCACCGACGCGGAAGGGGATTTCTGTTCGCGTACGAACAGCGAAGGTTTCGGCAACGCCAGGTGAACGCGGGCGTTTTGCACCGGCCCCAGCGACTCGATGGTGCGCGACAGCTCGCCTTCAAGGGCGCGCTGATAGTTGATCTGCTCGCTGAACTGGCTGATGCCGAATTTTTCCTGATCCAGCAGTTCGAAACCGACGGCGCCGCCTTTCGGCAGCCCTTGCTGCGCGAGGCGCAGACGGGTTTCATGCACTTTTTCCGCCGGGATCAGCAGCGCTGCGCCATTTTCGGCAAAGCGATAAGGGATATTCATCTGCGTCAGCTGGGTGACGATGGCGCCGCCGTCGCGGTCGTTCAGATTGCTGTACAGCACGCGGTAGTCGGGGCTTTTCACCCACAACAGCAGCGCGACGACGATCGCGATCGCGGCGGAAGCGGCGACCAGCAACGGAATTTTCGGGTTGGCGCGCAGACGATTCCAGATGGCTTGCAGGCCGTTGTCGCGGCTTTCGCCGGCGGTTATCGAAGCACTCATTTTAGGTCTCGTCCTTCAATGGCGCTCACGATCCCGTATGGGCGGCTGAGCAGCTCCCTGCCAGGCTGATGAACGGTATGGTTAGCGTTGTGTGACAAAACAGACTCCCTGATACACATATCTTCTAAATAGCGGCGCTCCCATTTCTGGGCAGGCCATTATTCGCCTTATCAGACGATTCCGATTGCCCGATAAGCCGGGTTTTTTGCAGTTAATTAACCGCTTTAGGTCTGAAAACGCTGTGCTAGGGTGTGCATCATTGGAGAAGTGCAGGGTGAAAACGTCACCCGGCGAGACGAGATGATTGAGGATCAGATGGCGATTCAGGGCATTGAAGGGGTACTGCAGCAGATGCAGACCATGGCGGTTCAGGCCGGCAAGATGGGGCAGAATGCGGCGCCGCAGGGCGTCAGCTTCGCCAGCGAACTGACCGCGGCGCTCGGCAAGATCAGCGAGACCCAGCAAACGGCGCGCAAACAGGCGCAGGATTTCGAACTGGGCGTGCCGGGCATCAGCCTGAACGATGTGATGGTCGATCTGCAGAAATCGTCGGTGTCTTTACAGCTGGGCGTACAGGTGCGCAACAAGCTGGTGGCGGCCTACCAGGATATTATGAATATGCCGGTGTGATGAACGTGCCGATCATTTTTCAGTGAAATTTGGGTCGGCGCTGTTACCCTATAGCGACGGTCATTTATCGGGATAGGATGATGTACAAATCGCTGTATCTTGCTCTGGGGATCATGGCGTTGTCTGGATGCGCCGGGCAAAACGATGACTATTCATCGGCACAAAAAAACGCGGCTCATCAGGACGCCGGCAAAGAATGGAAAGCGTTTGTCGCGCCACTGTCGGTGAAAACGCAGTCGCCCGGCGAGCGAGAAATGAAACGCGCTGCCCGGCAATACTGAAGTCACGACTTCAGCCAATAGGCAAAAAAAACCAGCTATCGAAATAGCTGGCTGAAGGTGCGATAAAACATTTATGTATGTGATGTAGGAGCGTCGACGCCCGCTCGAAGTGGTGCCGACGCGGTTATCATATTTGTTATGTTATAACAAATCAATGCTGCTGTGCGTTTGCTTCAGCCTGCCAATTCTGCGATCCGCTCGCGGGCGTTCGCCAACCCCTGAGCGAGGCCGTGCGGTTTCATATCCAGCCCTTCGGCATAGATAAACTGCACGTCGCCGATCCCCATCAGCCCCATCACCGAGCGCAGGTACGGCGTCACGGCGTCGGTCGGCTGGCCGGCGTGTATGCCGCCGCGTGAACTGAATACCAGCGCATTGACGCCTTCTACCAGCCCCACTGGGTAAGTGGCGGTATAGTTGAACGTCACCCGGGCGCGGGCCACCAGATCGAACCAGTTTTTCAGCTGGGTTGGAACGTTGAGGTTATACATCGGCGCGCCGATCAGCAGCAGATCGCTCCCTTTCAGTTCGGCAATCAGCCGGTCGGAGAGCGCTACCGTCGCTTTGGCGCGTGGGCTGATGTTTTCTGCGCCTCGCAGCGCATCGAACAGCTCGCCGTCCAATACCGGCAGATCCAAGGCCGTCAAATCGTGTTCGACGATCTGATCTTCATATCCTTTGGCCCGACGCGCCGCCAGATAGTGGTCAATCAGGTTATTGGTCTGCGAGTCGTTTCCCATAATGCTGGATTTGAGTACCAGTATTTTTTTCATGCTGTTGTCCTCTGACGGTAATCTGTGGTTTTCACCGGGACTCCGGAATGACTGCAGGTTACCATTGCCTGATGCTCACCAGTGGTGATAGGTTTTCACTTAATTGATTCCAATTTGGAAGCATTAAGATGAAAAGCGATCTCAGCGCACTGCCGGCGTTTGTTGCCGTAGCGGAAGGCGGCAGTTTTGCCGCCGCCGCAGAAAAACTGCATCTGACACGTTCTGCGGTCAGCAAAATCGTGTCGCGTCTGGAGGCGCGGCTGGGCGTGATGTTGTTTATGCGCACGACGCGCAGCCTGAGCCTGACGGATGAAGGGGCGTTGTACTATGAGCACTGCCGGCAGGCGTTGGCGAACGTTCAGGCGGCGGAAAACCAGTTGGACAGTGGCAAGATGCAGGTCCGAGGCCGGCTCAGGATCTCGATGCCGGTGTTGTTCGGCCATCTGTGCATTGCACCCTTGATGACGGCACTGGCGAATGAGCATCCCTTACTGACGCTGGAAATTTCGTTCAACGACCGCAGGATCGATCTGATCGATGAGGGGTTCGATCTGGCGGTTCGCATCGGCGAACTGGCGGACAGCGGCAGTTTGGTTGCCCGGCGCCTGGGCGAACACGGCATGCTGCTGTGCGCCTCGCCCGACTACCTGCGGCGCAGTGGTGAACCGAGCACGCTGGACGCGTTAAGCCAACACCAGGCGGTGGGGTATCTGCACGCCGGCGCCGTGTTGCCCTGGCAACTTCGCGGCGAAAACGGTGAGCTGCAGTCGTTCAGGCCACCGGCCAAGATGATGATGGATGACATGCAGGGGATCGTCGATGCCGTTTCCGCCGGAGCCGGTATTGCCTGGCTGCCGGAGTGGCTGGTACGCGAGCGGCTGATGGCAGGGACGCTGGTGGAAATCATGCGCGGTGGATCCAGCCTCAGTTTTCCGGTGAATGCCGTGTGGCCCTATATGCCTTACCAGCCGCTCAAGGTGCGGCTGGCGGTGGAAAAACTGGTGGCGGAGCTACCGGGGAAATTGGCGCTTGTGGCACCACCGGTATTGCCGTGCTAATGGCCGGTGTCGCAACCGACAAGGAATGGGCGCTAATCTACCGAATAGAGGGGCGAAAACGGTGCTGTCAGGCTTATTGAATACGCAGGTGACCGTTTATTATAGCCTGATTAGTAGGGTTATTATTCGAGGCAGGTCAATGAGCACGAAAAGCGAATCCAGATGGCGTCTGATCAGTATTTTAATGCTGACGGTACTTGCCGTATTAATTGGCGTTCTGGTTAAACTGGACTGAAGTCTGACCAGGCGATAAAAAGCCTGGCCGTTTTATTGTGCGGCAAGTAAACGCATCATGTCTTCTTCATACAACAATACCAACAGCCACAGCCCCAACAACGTGATTGCTAGAGAAAATAATCGCTTTTCATTACGCATCATTTATTTCGCTCTTCGGCGGATGAACGTTGCGTAGCGTATCTCGGCGGTGTGACAATCGTTAGGGATCTGTGTCAAATAAAGCCATTTTGTTACGCGTCTATTTAGGTTTCTCCGGCGACCAGCGACTCAATGCCTTGAGAGCCGGGTTCCATAATCCTTTGATGACCGCGAATAGCGGTAGGGGCGAAACCGAAACGTTTGCGAAAACGTTCGGCGAAACGTGATGCGCTTTCATAGCCGACATGTTGCGCAATGGCGGAGATCGGCCAGTCGGTCGACTGCAGCAGGGCCAGCGCGCTACTCATGCGCACGTCGATCATCAGATTACGCAATGCGGTATTTTCCATCGACAGTTTGCGGCGCAGCATCACTTCACTCATCGACAGGCTTTCCGCCACTTTGGCCGCCGTCCAAATGCTGTGCGGATCGGTTGCCAGGCAGCGACGCACGCGTTGGGTGAGGTCTTTGGCTTCGTTGTGGATGAAGCGAATGCCGAACTGGGCCAGCCACAGCAGAATTTCCAGCATTTTGTGCCGCACGATGATGGTGGGAAACCGCTGCCGGAGCGCCAGCGCCAGGCTGGTCGTCTCAAAACTGTGCTTCAGGGCGCAGGGCAGGTTGCGCAGCGCCAGGACGGCATCGAACGGCATTGGCGTCGGCGCTTCCTCAGCCGGAGGCTGAATCGTGAGCAGCCGTGGATCGCAGGTCAGCAACTGGCAGCTGAAAACACCTTCTGCGGATGGGCCATTAATAATATCCACCGTTTGCCCCCCGTCGATAATCAACAGCTCGCCGGCATGAGCCACCACCTCGTGTTGTTGCCAGCGTACGCGCTTATGGCCTTGTTGTATCAGATACAGATGTGGTTGCTCAAAATAGACTGAAGGGAATAATAATTCAGTATGCTGAATGATGTGCGCTGAGGCGCCAATTCCTGGACAGAGATTAATTGTACGTTCCATCGATATTCATTTCGCAGCCATTATCTGAGAATATCTTTACGCTTTGATCCGCGTTGGAGCAACATTTTTCCATGGGCCGTGAAACACAGCGGCGTGTTTTATCTATCAAAAATCAATTTCCTGCTGAACAGAAAACGTCCGTGTCGGGATAATGTTTATCCATTAAAGTGAGAGCCAGGCTCGAAGCGCGCATTTTACCAATTACCCATAAACTGAATAATTCAAATGCCATAGATTAATATCCTAACGTAACCCGAGAGTAATAGCGCATAGTGCTATTTAATCCATTTTCGTCAGTATTGTCGATCTTATCGGACCTGTGGTTCCCCCAGCAACAGCGCACGATCATGAAACTGGCCGTAGGTATTGTTGACCACGTTCTGGCGCGTGGACTGTTCGATCAGCATCTTCAGCTCATCCATCCGCTGCTGTAACAGACGTTTGAGCTCGGTTTCGTTGTCGAGGATCTGTTGCAGCTTATTGCGCAGCATCTCCTGCAAGGCCATTGACGGGCCGGCTTGCCCGGTGAAGGCGGCGGTTTTTTCCACCGCCGTCACGTAAGCGAATTCGAGCTCGACGAGCTCCTCCCAGCGCCCGGTTTGCGCCAGCGCGATCATCTGGCTGCTCAGGCTATAAATTTGTTGATAAGCGGCTAACAGCTGCTGTTGACGTTCCATTACATGGCGTCCTGCGAAGGTTGGTAGTTAGGGCCAATCTGGCGCCAGGCGTCGGCGATGTTTTCCAGCAGTTTGACCACTTCGGCGATCGCCGCTTCGTCGTTGTGCAGGTTGGCCTGCATCAGCCGACGCTTCATATAGTCGTACAACGCCGCCAGGTTTTCGGCGATCTCGCCACCCTGCTGAGGATCGAGGCCGCCTTTCAGGCCGTTGTCGATGATATTGATGGCTTTGGACAGCGCCATACCTTTGCCGGCGATATCGCCCTGGTTCATCAGGATGCGTGCGCGAAGCAGGGCGCTGAGCGCCCCGTCGAACAACATCACGATTAACTGGTGCGGGCTGGCGCTCATGGCGCCGCTTTCCAGACTGACCTGCGCATAGGCCTGAGTGCCGCTACGGTTATACATGCTGTTTTCTTTACCTTGTTAAAGGGTTACTTGAACTGTTGAGCCAAATAGTTACTGGTGCCGTTCATTTTCGACATCATGGTATCCAGCTGAACGAACTGTTGTTTATAACGATCGATGGTGTTCTGAATGCTGGCGGTGACCGTGGTGATCTGGCTGTTCAGGCGATCGAGATTGGTATTGATGCTTTTGGTCGAGTTCTCGATGATGCCGCCGGATTTGATGTAGCTTTGGATCTGGTTGTGGATCTCGGTGGCCATGCCGGTGTCTTTGCCGTTGCCGACGAAGAAGTTGCTGACCTGATCCGGCTTCTCATCCATCGCTTTCTTCAGCTTGGCGCTGTCGATTTCCAACTTGCCGGTTTTGGTGTTGGTGGAAATGCCGAGGTTGCCCAGGCCTTTCAACTCCGGGTTGTCCTGGGCTGCACTCAGGGCGCTTTTGATCGACGACTGAACGCCGCGCAGGGTGTTGTCGCCCAGCAGCGGACCGTTGCTGGGGTTTGGCGCTTCGCCGGTTTTCACCGGGGTGAACTTGGACAACGCGTTGAAGGTATCCAGCAATGAGTTATAGCTGTCGACCCACTCTTTGATTTTGTCGGTGGTGCCGGCGGTGTTGGTGCTGATCACCAGGTGCTGCGGTTCATCGGTTTTGGTTTTGGTTTTCAAATCGATGGTGACGCCCTGCAGGGCATCGCTGATCGAGTTGGTGCTGCGTTTGATGGCCGTGCCGTTCACCATCAGCTCCGCATCCTGCGGCGCGACCGTCTGCTTCATGGCGGTGGTGGTGCCGCGGGTGGCGTTGTAGTTCAGGATATCGCCCAGCTTGTCGTCATTATCGACCTGGAGGGAAATCTTGTTGTTTTCACCGGTGGTGGAGGAGCTGATCGCCAACTGGTAGTCGTTGTCGCCGACGCGCATGATGCTGGCGGTGACGCCGGCCTTGGCGCCGTTGATGGCGTCGCGCATCTCAACCAGCGAGGTTTGATCGTCGCTCAGCGGGATCTTGGTGGCTTTCGGCGGGTTGCCGGCGGTGATGGTCAGGGAGCGGTCGGTGGCGCCTTCGGTGCCTAACTTGGCGCCCTGGTCGCTGACTTTCGCCTGAGTGGTCAGGGTTTGCGCCTGCGCCAGGTTCTTCACTTCCACCACATAGTTGCCCGGCACCGCCTTGGCGTTGGTGGTGATTTTAAAGGCGTCGTGTTCGGTGGCGGTGGTGGCCTTGAAGAAGTCCTCTTTCGCCATCTCTTTGCTGAGGTTGTCGAACTTTTCCAACGCGCCCTTCAGCGTGCCGTAACCGGTCAACTGGGCGTTATAGCTGGATTGCTTGGTGGTGTAAGGGGTCAGGCGCTGTTGTTCCGCTTTGGTCAGCTTATCCAGCAAGCCGTTGAGGTCGAGTCCTGAGCCGAGACCTAATGAACTGATCGTTGCCATGAGTAATTCTCCTTGATGATGACTTTATTCGCTTTACGCGTTATCGGCCCAGTGATGAAAAAGTTTACCGATAAAAGCAAAAAACTGATGGCGCAATAGAGGAGGGAAAAACCGCGTTATTTCTGCCATTGCCGCAGACGCAAAAAATTTTAAAAAATTGCTAAAGGTTGTTAGGGGAGGGCCGATACCTGAGGGGACGGTGGTTGACGCCGTGGGCAAATAAGCCCGAACCTTTTAACCGTGTTGCGAAGAACGCAACTGACTCGTAAGGAAAGCAAACAATGGCACAAGTAATCAACACTAACAGCCTGTCGCTGATGGCGCAGAACAACCTGAACAAATCTCAGTCTTCTCTGGGCACTGCGATTGAGCGTCTGTCTTCCGGTCTGCGTATCAACAGCGCGAAAGACGATGCTGCGGGTCAGGCGATCTCCAACCGTTTCACCGCGAACATCAAAGGCCTGACTCAGGCTTCTCGCAACGCCAACGACGGTATCTCTCTGGCGCAGACCACTGAAGGCGCACTGAACGAAGTTAACGACAACCTGCAGAACATCCGTCGTCTGACCGTACAGGCGCAGAACGGTTCCAACTCCACCAGCGACCTGAACTCTATCCAGGACGAAATCACTCAGCGCCTGAAAGAGATCAACCGTATCTCCGAACAAACTGACTTCAACGGCGTGAAAGTGCTGAGCAGCGATCAGAAACTGACCATTCAGGTTGGCGCTAACGACGGTGAAACCATCGATATCGACCTGAAAAAAATCGACGCTAAGCAACTGGGCCTGGAAAAATTTGATGTAACTGCAAAACCAGTAGCTATCGCTGACGGCGCTACAATCAATAACGGTACTAAAGACATCACTTACGATTCTAAAACATCGGGTCTGAAAGATGGCGAAGCTTTAGTAACTGCCAAAGATAAAGACGGCAAGGAAGCTTTCTATGTCCAAACCACCGCTTCAGATGGTGCTAAAACTTATAAAGCCGCAACCATCGCTGATGATGGTAAAGTGACTGCTGGTGCAGATGCCGATCTGAAACAAACGCCACTGGACACTCTGGACAAAGCGCTGGCACAGGTTGACGGCCTGCGTTCTTCTCTGGGTGCGGTACAGAACCGTTTCGATTCTGTTATCAACAACCTGAACAGCACCGTGAACAACCTGTCCGCTTCTCAGTCCCGTATCCAGGATGCTGACTACGCGACCGAAGTGTCCAACATGAGCCGTGCCAACATCCTGCAACAGGCTGGCACCTCTGTTCTGGCACAGGCTAACCAGTCTACTCAGAACGTTCTGTCCCTGCTGCGTTAATCGTCTCTCCCGATTAACTGTCGCAAAGAAACCCCGCTTCGGCGGGGTTTTTTTATGCTCGCGCACCGCGCGGTTATTACATGGCGCAAATAAAGCCTGTTTTGTGCGACTGTTCAGCCGATTGGCATTTCGCCCCCTACGCATAATAGCGCTGACTCTCTTATCCGCAGGTTTAAGACATAGTGAGCGATCTGTATACCGCCGAAGGCGTGATGGACAAAAATTCTCTCTGGCTGCGCTACGTGCCGTTAGTACGCCACGAGGCGTTGCGCCTGCAGGTCAGGCTGCCCGCCAGCGTGGAGCTTGACGACCTGCTGCAGGCCGGGGGAATCGGGCTATTGAACGCCGTTGAGCGTTATGACGCCCTACAGGGAACCGCCTTTACCACCTATGCGGTGCAGCGCATTCGCGGCGCGATGCTCGATGAGCTGCGCAGCCGCGACTGGGTGCCGCGCAGCGTGCGGCGCCATGCGCGCGAGGTCGCGCAGGTGATGCGGCAACTGGAACAGCGTTACGGCCGCCCGGCGAGCGAGACGGAAGTGGCGCAGACGCTGAATATCTCGCTGGATGAGTACCGTCAAATTCTGTTGGACACCAATAACAGCCAGCTTTTCTCCTACGACGAATGGCGCGAGGAGCATGGCGAGAACGCGGAACCGATGCTGGAAGGGCATGAAGAGGCCAACCCGCTGCATCACCTGTTGGAAGGCAGCCTGCGCCAACGAGTGATTGACGCCATCGAGGCGTTGCCGGAGCGCGAAAAAATGGTGCTGACGCTGTATTACCAGGAAGAGTTGAATCTCAAAGAGATCGGCGCCGTGCTGGACGTCGGGGAGTCCCGCGTCAGCCAACTGCACAGTCAGGCGATCAAACGGCTGCGTGCGCGGCTGGCGAACGATACCTGACGGCGACCCGCTGCCCCTCAACTCGATGACTCATGCGACAATCGGACTGCCCTTTATGCCAGGAATACTGTTGAAGAAACGGCCGCTTAGCCGTTACCTGAAAGACTACAAGCACAGCCAGACCCATTGCTCCCAGTGCGGCAAACTGTTGGACCGCATGGCGCTGGTGTTTCGCGGCAAGATTATCAATAAAGAAGCCATCGCGCGCATGGATCAGCCGATCGACGATGCGGTCTGGCAAAACGTGCAGCACGAGCTGACCGCACTGTGCCGCTTTTGCAGCGAGATCTCCTGCAACAGCCACCCGAGCTATTTCGACATCATGGCGTTCAAGCAGTATCTGTTCGAACAGACCGAGATGAGCCACAGCACCATCCGTGAGTATGTAGTGCGGCTGCGCCGGCTGGACGAAATGCTGGTGGCGCGCAATTATCCGGCGGATAAATTCGCCAGCAGCGCCAGCCATCAGCGCATCATCGACGATCTGCCTACCGCGGCGCACAATAACTACCGCATTGCGCTGCGCAAATACGATCAGTATCTCGCCTGGCAGCGCAGCTACTGAGACTTTTCCCCGGCCGTTGGGCCGGGGCCTGCTGTTTCCCCCGTGATAAAGGATGATTATTCAGTTCACATCTGCTAAATCTATCGGTTATCAGATGTTGATATTCGATTCCCTGGGGGGAAGTAGTGAACCTGCAACAACAACTGGCGCAATTTCCGCGTCTGGATCTGGTTGGCACCGCCACACCGCTCGAAAAGCTGTCCCGTCTCTCCGATTACCTCGGCCGCGAAATCTACCTCAAACGTGACGATGTCACTCCAATGGCCATGGGTGGCAACAAGCTGAGAAAGCTCGAGTTTCTGGCCGCCGACGCGCTGCGACAAGGCGCCGATACGCTGGTCACCGCCGGCGCCATTCAATCCAACCACGTGCGCCAGACGGCGGCGGTGGCGGCGAAGCTGGGCCTGCACTGCGTCGCGCTGCTGGAAAACCCTATCGACACCCGCGCGGAAAACTATCTGACCAACGGCAACCGCCTGTTGCTCGGCCTGTTCAACGCCGAGGTGGTGATGTGCGAAGCGCTGCACGATCCGCAGCAACAGCTGGCGGAACTGGCGACGCGCCTTGAGGCGCAGGGGTTCCGGCCTTACGTGGTGCCGGTGGGCGGCTCCAATGCGCTGGGTGCGCTGGGATACGTGCAGTGCGCATTGGAAATCGCCGAACAGAGCCAACGCAGCAACGTGGCGTTCAGTTCTGTGGTGGTGGCGTCCGGCAGCGCCGGCACTCACGCCGGGCTGGCAGTGGGGCTGCAACAGCTGCTGCCGGAAACCGAGTTGATCGGCGTGACGGTCTCGCGCACCGTGATCGATCAACTGCCGAAGGTGGAGCAGATCCAGAAAGCCCTGGCTTGTTCGCTGAATATCGACGAGCTGGCGCCGATCGCGCTGTGGGACGATTATTTCGCGCCGCAGTACGGCATGCCGAACGAAGAGGGCATGGCGGCGGTTCAGCTGCTGGCGCAGCAAGAGGGCGTGTTGCTGGATCCGGTATACACCGGCAAAGCGATGGCCGGTTTGATCGACGGCATCGCCCAGCGGCGCTTCCGCGATGAGGGCCCTATTCTGTTCGTTCACACCGGTGGTGCGCCGGCGCTGTTCGCCTACCATCCGCAGGTGTAAAAACCGCTTGTTATTCCATTTTGAACTATATTTATAAAGTTATATTCCTTTATGCGGGCGGTCGCACTGTTAAAGTGCTGATATCAAAAAAGATAAATAACACACAGGGGTGTTTATGATGTTTGCGAAAGTTCGTCGTCAATGGTTGTTGGGCGTGGTGGGTATTGCGTTGGCCGCCGGTGTGACGACTCAAACCTACGCCGCTGATAACCTGCTGCAGCAGGTGAAACAGCGCGGCACGCTGATCGTCGGGCTGGAAGGCACCTATCCGCCGTTCAGCTTCCAGGGTGAAGACGGCAAGTTGACCGGTTTTGAAGTGGATTTCGCCAACGCGCTGGCGGAACATCTGGGCGTGAAAGCCAAGCTGAACCCGACCAAGTGGGACGGCATGCTGGCGTCGTTGGACTCGAAACGTATCGACGTGGTCATCAACCAGGTGACGCTCTCCGATGAGCGCAAGAAGAAATATGACTTCTCCACTCCGTATACCGTTTCCGGTATTCAGGCGCTGGTGAAAAAGGGCAACGAAGGCACCATCACCAAGCCGGAAGACCTGAAGGGCAAGAAGGTCGGCGTTGGCCTGGGCACCAACTATGAGCAATGGCTGCGCGAGAACGTGCAGGGCGTAGACGTGCGCACCTACGACGACGATCCGACCAAGTATCAGGATCTGCGCGTTGGCCGCATCAACGCCATTCTGGTGGATCGCCTGGCGGCGCTGGATCTGGTGAAGAAAACCGGCGATACGCTGGCGGTAGCCGGCCCGGCGTTCTCTCGCCAGGAATCCGGCGTGGCGCTGCGCAAGAACAACCCAGAGCTGCTGGCCGCGATTGACCAGGCGATCGCCGAGATGCAAAAAGACGGCACGCTGGCGAAGATCTCCGAGAAATGGTTTGGCGCGGACGTAACTAAATAATGCACGAAAGTATTCAACTGGCGCTGGATTCAGCGCCATTTTTATTGAAGGGCGCAATACTGACGCTTCAGCTCAGCCTGGGCGGTATGGCGCTAGGCTTGTTACTCGGTTTTCTGCTGGCGCTGATGCGCCTTTCGCCGCTGTGGCCGCTGTCGTGGCTGTCGCGTATTTACGTGTCGCTGTTCCGCGGCACGCCGTTGATTGCCCAGCTGTTTATGATCTATTACGGTCTGCCGCAGTTCGGCATCGAATTCGATCCTTTCCCGGCGGCGCTGATTGGCCTGTCGCTCAATACCGCCGCCTACACCTCGGAAACGCTGCGCGCGGCGATTTCGTCGATCGATAAAGGGCAGTGGGAAGCCGCCGCCAGCATTGGCATGACCCGTTGGCAAACCCTGCGCCGGGTGATCCTGCCGCAGGCGGCGCGCACCGCCTTGCCGCCGCTGGGCAACAGCTTTATCGGCCTGGTGAAGGACACCTCGCTGGCCGCCACCATTCAGGTGCCGGAACTGTTCCGCCAGGCGCAGCTGATCACCTCGCGCACGCTGGAAGTGTTCACCATGTACCTGGCGGCATCGCTGATTTACTGGGTGATGGCGACCCTGCTTTCCGCACTGCAAAACCGTCTGGAAGCCCACGTTAATCGCCAGGATCAGGAGTAACGCATGAGTGCCATTGAAGTTAAGCAATTGACCAAGCAGTTCAAGGGTCAGACGGTGCTGCATGGGATCGATCTGGCGGTGGACGCCGGTGAAGTGGTGGCGATCATCGGGCCGAGCGGTTCGGGGAAAACCACCTTGTTGCGCTGCATCAATCTGCTGGAGGAGCCGGATTCCGGCACTATTCGCGTCGGCGATATTCAGATCGACGGCAGCAAGCCGCTGAGCAAACAGAAAAATCAGGTGCGCGCGCTGCGTCAGCAGGTCGGTTTCGTGTTCCAGAACTTCAACCTGTTTCCGCACCGTTCGGTGCTGGAAAACATCATCGAAGGGCCGGTTATCGTTAAAGGCGAGGCGAAAGCCAGCGCTGAACAGCGCGCCCGCGCGTTGCTGGCCAAGGTGGGCCTGAGCGGCAAAGAGGCGGCTTATCCGCGGCGTCTGTCCGGCGGGCAGCAGCAGCGGGTGGCGATCGCGCGCGCGCTGGCGATGCAGCCGGAGGTGATTTTGTTCGACGAGCCGACGTCGGCGCTCGATCCCGAGCTGGTGGGGGAAGTGCTCAATACCATGCGCTCACTGGCGGAAGAGAAACGCACCATGGTGATCGTCACCCATGAGATGAGCTTCGCCCGCGACGTGGCCGACCGGGTTATCTTTATGGATCACGGCCGCATTGTTGAACAGGGCCCGGCCAAAGCGCTGTTCGCCAATCCGCAGCATCAGCGCACCCAGCAATTCCTCGACAAGTTCCGGAATCAATAAGGCGTCGGGGGCGTTTCCCCCGACCGCATTCACTCCGCTTTCAACCATTCGTTTCGCGCGGCGGCGGCGAGAAATTCGCTGCGGCTGCCGTATTCCGAATATTGCCGATCCCGAAAGTCAATGCGTCTCGTAGCGCTCTGACGCGGCTTTCAAACAGAATAATCCGTCTATGTTGTTATCGTCCAAGAGCGACGCCCCACCCTGTAAGGATAATAAGGCGCTAACGGCTGATCCGCCTGGGGGCAATAAAAAACCCTGCACGAGTGCAGGGTTTGCGTAGCGGTGAGCAAATCAGGCGGCGATGCATGGCCGCCTTGACGATGCGTTAACCGATGGTCATCAGGCTGGCGTTACCGCCGGCGGCGGCGGTGTTGACGCTCAGCGAACGTTCGATCAGCAGGCGTTCCAACAGGATGTTGGTTTCACCGTGGGCGAAGCCCTGCACCGAAACGATGGCGCCGCCGCGCTGCGCGATCTGCTCGCACAGGGTGCGCAGCTGGTCGGCATCGCCGTGGTAGATGGCGGCGTCGAACTCGACCTTATCCTGCTGCCAGTCTTTGCTGAAGGCGATGCGCGCCTGCACATCGTTCGGCAAGCGGCGGAACAGATTGCGCTGCAGTTCCGCTTCCGGCCACAGCACGCAGCTGCCAACCGCCAGCACGGCGGCCAGCTGGGTCAGCGCGTCGGTTTCGTTATCCGCCAGGCACAGCACGCGTTCACGCGGCAACAGGGCATAGGTATTGCGCTCGCCGGTTGGGCCCGGCAGCGGGCGTACGGTGCCGCCCTGGCCCAGTTCCGCATAGCGCTGCGCCAATGCCGCCAGTTCGCCGTGTTGGCTGGTGACCGCCCATTTCTCCAGCGATTGCAGCGCACCCAGCAGCTGCGGCCGTGCGGTGGCTTCCATCGGGCGCTCTTCGTCCTGACGGTGCAGTGTACGTTGCAGCGCGTCGTCTGGGCGGTTGGCCAGCAGACGGTACAGGTACAGCGGACCGCCGGCTTTCGGGCCGGTGCCCGACAGGCCTTCGCCGCCGAACGGCTGCACGCCGACCACTGCGCCGACCATGTTGCGGTTGACGTACAGGTTGCCGACCTTGGCGCGTTCGGTCACCCGGGCGATGGTTTCATCGATACGGGTGTGAATGCCCAGCGTCAGGCCATAACCGGCGGCGTTGATCTGATCGACCAGCGCGTCCAGATTGTTGCGCTGGAAGCGCACCACGTGCAACACCGGGCCGAAGATCTCTTTCTGCAGCTCGTCGAAGCTGTCGAGCTCGATCAGCGTCGGCTTGATGAAGGTGCCGCGCGCCCACTCTTTCTCATCCTGCGCGCTGCCTTTGGCGGCCTGGTACACCTTGCGGCCTTTGGCACGCATCGCTTGGATGTGGCGTTCGATGCCGGTTTTGGCTTCGGCGTCGATCACCGGGCCCACGTCGGTCGACAGGCGCTCCGGATTGCCCATGCGGCATTCGGCCATCGCGCCGCGCAGCATTTGCAGCGTGTGCTCGGCCACGTCTTCTTGAATGCACAGGATACGCAGCGCGGAGCAGCGTTGGCCGGCGCTGTCGAAGGCGGAGGCCACCACGTCGGTCACCACCTGCTCGGTCAGGGCGGAGGAGTCGACGATCATGGCGTTCAGGCCGCCGGTTTCGGCGATCAGCGGCGTCGGACGGCCTTGCGGATCCAGACGGCCGGCGATACTGCGTTGCAGAATGCCGGCGACGTCGGTGGAGCCGGTAAACATCACGCCGCGGACGCGGGCGTCGTTAACCAGCGTTGAGCCGACGGTTTCACCCTGGCCCGGCAGCAGCTGCAGCACGCCTTGCGGAATGCCGGCTTCCAGCAGGATACGCACCGCCTGCGCGGCCACCAGCGGCGTTTGCTCGGCCGGTTTGGCCAGCACGCTGTTGCCCGCCGCCAGCGCGGCGGCGATTTGGCCGGTGAAGATCGCCAGCGGGAAGTTCCACGGGCTGATACAGACCACCGGGCCCAGCGGGCGGTGGCTGTCGTTGGCGAAATCGTCGCGTACCTGGCCGGCGTAGTAGTGCAGGAAATCGACCGCTTCACGTACTTCGGCGATGGCGTTGTTGAAGGTTTTACCCGCTTCGCGCACCAGAATGCCCAGCAGGCTTTGCAGCTGGCTCTCCATCAGCTCGGCGGCGCGTTCGAGGATCGCGGCGCGCTCCGTCGGCGGCGTAGCGAACCAGATTGGGCCGGCGGCCGCGGCGGCGTCGAGCGCACGGCTGACTTCGCCTTCGGTGGCTTCACGCACGTAGCCGACCACATCGCCTGGCTCTGCCGGGTTGATCACCGGCTGCTCGACGCCCTGATCCAACTCGGCATCGATGATAGGTTCCGCGCGCCATGGATGGCTGGCGCTGGTGAGCAGGGCGCTGGACAGCGAAGCCAAACGCTGTTCGTTGGACAGATCCAGGCCGCTGGAGTTGGTACGTTTCTCGCCATACAGCTCGCGTGGCAGCGGAATGCGCGGATGCGGCAGACCAATCTGGCCTTCGCTGGCCGCCAGCGCTTCCACGGCGCTGACCGGATCGGCCACCAGCTCGTCGAGCGGCAGGGTGGCGTCGGCGATGCGGTTGACGAACGAGGTGTTGGCGCCGTTTTCCAGCAGGCGGCGCACCAGGTAAGCCAGCAGCGTTTCATGGGTGCCGACCGGTGCATAGATGCGGCAAGGGCGGTTCAGTTTGCCGTCGGCCACTTTGCCCACTACCTGTTCGTACAACGGTTCACCCATGCCGTGCAGGCATTGGAACTCATACTGGCCAGGGTAGTAGTTATTGCCGGCCAGGTGATAAATGGCGCTCAGCGTATGGGCGTTGTGGGTCGCGAACTGCGGATAAATCAGGTTCGGCACCGACAGCAGCTTGCGGGCGCAGGCCAGGTAGGATACGTCGGTGTACACCTTGCGGGTGTAAACCGGATAACCTTCCAGGCCGTCCATTTGGGCGCGTTTGATTTCGCTGTCCCAGTAAGCGCCTTTCACCAGACGGATCATCAGGCGACGGCGGCTGCGCTGTGCCATGTCGATCACCGCGTCGATGGCGAACGGGCAACGTTTTTGGTAGGCCTGGATCACGAAGCCGATGCCGTTCCAGCCGGCCAACTGCGGCTCGAAGCACAGTTTCTCCAGCAGATCGAGCGAGATTTCCAGTCGGTCGGCCTCTTCGGCGTCGATGTTGATGCCGATATCATACTGGCGTGCCTGCAGGGTCAGCGACAGCAGGCGCGGGTAAAGCTCTTCCATCACGCGTTCGTACTGCGCGCGGCTGTAGCGCGGGTGCAGGGCGGACAATTTGATGGAGATGCCGGGGCCTTCATAGATGCCGCGGCCGTTGGAGGCTTTGCCGATGGCGTGGATCGCCTGCTGGTAGGAAACCAGGTAGGCCTGGGCGTCGGCCTCGGTCAGGGCGGCTTCGCCCAGCATGTCGTAGGAGTAGCGGAAACCTTTTTCTTCCAGCTTGCGCGCGTTGGCCAGCGCCTCGGCGATGGTTTCGCCGGTCACGAACTGTTCGCCCATCAGGCGCATCGCCATGTCCACGCCTTTGCGGATCAGCGGCTCGCCGCTCTTGCCGATAATGCGGTTCAGCGAGCGGGACAGATTGGCTTCGTTATGGGTCGACACCAGCTTGCCGGTGAACAGCAGGCCCCAGGTGGCGGCGTTGACGAACAGCGACGGGCTGCGCCCGAGGTGCGAATGCCAGTTGCCGTTGCTGATCTTGTCGCGGATCAGGGCATCGCGGGTCGGTTTGTCCGGAATGCGCAGCAGCGCTTCCGCCAGGCACATCAGCGCTACGCCTTCCTGCGAGGAGAGGGAGAACTCTTGCAGCAGGCCTTGCACCATGCCGGCGCGGCCGTTTGCACTTTTTTGGTTACGCAACTTCTCGGCGATGCCGTAGGCCATTTTGTGAGTAGCCTGAGCAAGATCGGCAGGTAATCGCGCCTGTTCGAGCAACATCGGCACCGCTTCGGTCTCCGGGCGACGATAGGCGGCGGTGATGGCGGCGCGGGTCACCGATTGTGGCAGAATTTGTTCGGCGAAATCGAGGAATGGCTGGTGTGACTCTTCCTGCGCTTGCGGCATAATGTCGTCCGCTTCAGGCTGGCCCGCAGCGGCCAGCGCTGGAATTTCAGGAATATCGGTACCGCTCTCGAGACGCTCGAGGTAATTAAAGATGGCCTGCTTGATGAGCCAGTGCGGCGTGCGATCGATGCGCTGCGCGGCGCTCTTGATCCGGTCGCGTGTTGCCTCGTCGAGTTTCACGCCCATTGTGGTAGTGCCCATGCCTATCCAACTCCTGTGTTTAGAACCTATCCCATCAGGCTAGACAAACAGCAGGCTGGAAAGCCTGTTGGGATAGGTTCGTGTGATGTGTGGTGTCAAGAATGCAGACAATATCCTGCATGTTGCAACTTTGTGCAACCTTGTTAAATCAGGCGGATGAACGAAGTGTGAGTTTCATCGATTTTTTAACACAGGCAGTTGGCACGAATGTTGCGTTATTGAGCGAACGCGGCGGGGTTTATTACGCCGCAGGCGCTTTACCTTGCGGTATATGAGGGTAATAGCAGGGTGCAACTCATTTTGTTTGTCGTGAGTGCAACCTTTGAGCCCAGTAAATGTGACGCAGGGTAAACTTTGTGTAACTTTGTTGTTAAATATCTTGTTGGTTGATGAAAGGCTCATCTAGGATAACCGACGGTCAACAATTACGGGCAGAAACTATTTTACCTGCACTTGCTCGCAGGCTGCGCCACGTTCCGGCGCGGCGGCCAGTGAAATGCATTGCGCGTGGGTTTACCGGCGCCGGCTTGGCCGGAGCGAAACGCGAATAATAATGAAAGTGGAGAATTAAATGACAATGAGCACACCTATGCTGGTGACCTTCCTGGTGTACATTTTCGGGATGGTGCTGATCGGCCTGCTTGCCTACCGGGCAACCAACAACTTTGATGACTATATTCTCGGCGGTCGCAGTTTGGGCAGCGTGGTGACCGCGCTGTCCGCCGGCGCTTCCGACATGAGCGGCTGGTTGCTGATGGGCCTGCCGGGCGCCATCTTCCTCTCCGGCATCTCCGAAAGCTGGATCGCCATCGGCCTGACCATTGGCGCTTACCTGAACTGGAAGCTGGTGGCAGGAAGGCTGCGCGTACATACCGAAGCCAACAACAACGCCCTGACGCTGCCGGACTATTTCACCAGCCGCTTTGAAGACAACAGCAAGTTGCTGCGGGTGATCTCGGCCATCGTCATCCTGGTGTTCTTCACCATTTACTGCGCCTCCGGCATCGTGGCCGGCGCGCGCCTGTTCGAAAGCACCTTCGGCATGAGCTACGAAACCGCCCTGTGGGCCGGCGCCGCAGCGACCATCCTCTACACCTTTATCGGCGGTTTCCTGGCGGTGAGCTGGACCGACACCGTGCAGGCCAGCCTGATGATTTTCGCGCTGATCCTGACGCCGGTGATCGTGATCTTCGCCGTCGGCGGCATCGATACCTCGATGCTGGTGATCCAGGCGCAGAACCCGGCCAACCTCGACATGCTGAAGGGGCTGAACTTCGTCGCCATCCTGTCGCTGCTGGGATGGGGCCTGGGCTACTTCGGCCAGCCGCACATCCTCGCGCGTTTCATGGCGGCGGATTCTCACCGCACCATCCGCAGCGCGCGTCGCATCAGCATGACCTGGATGATCCTGTGCCTGGCCGGCACCATCGCCGTCGGTTTCTTCGGCATTGCTTACTTCGCCAACAACCCGGATCAAGCCGGTAACGTGTCGCAGAACGGCGAACGCGTGTTCATCGAACTGGCGATGCTGCTGTTTAACCCATGGGTAGCGGGCGTGCTGCTGTCGGCGATTCTGGCGGCGGTCATGAGTACCCTGAGCTGCCAGCTGCTGGTGTGCTCCAGCGCGATCACCGAAGACCTGTACAAGGCGTTCCTGCGTAAAGGTGCCAGCCAGCGCGAGCTGGTGTGGGTCGGCCGCGTGATGGTGCTGGTGGTGGCGTTGATCGCCATCGCGCTGGCGGCCAACCCGGAGAACCGCGTGCTGGGGCTGGTGAGCTACGCCTGGGCCGGTTTTGGCGCCGCCTTCGGCCCGGTGGTGCTGATTTCGGTGATGTGGTCGCGCATGACCCGCAACGGCGCGCTGGCCGGCATGCTGGTCGGTGCGGTGACGGTGATCGTCTGGAAACAGTATGAATGGCTGGGCCTGTATGAAATCATCCCGGGCTTTATTCTGGGCTGTTTCGCCATCGTGGTTGTGAGCCTGATGGGCCGCCAACCTTCCGCCACCATGACCGAACGTTTCGATCAGGCGGAAGCCGAGTACAAAACGGTATAACGCTGTTCGATGTCAGTCAGCAAGGGGCGCGCAGAGCGCCCCTTCTTTTTGCCTGTTCGCCACTGTCACTCAGCTGTAACACCTGGCGACATTTGATTAGAAAAAATCACGCTTGCGCCTCTTGTATTTCTTCTTGGCAGAATGATAATCACTCTCGTTGTATTTTACGTTTCTTTACAGAGTTGCCGCCGCTCATTTCGAGTCAGTTTTCTCTGCCGCCGCGGTCTTTTCAGGGGTGTTTATTTATGTTCGTTCCCTTTCTTATCATGTTCCGCGAGGGGCTGGAGGCTGCGTTGATCGTCAGCCTGATCGCCAGCTACCTGAAACGCACGCAGCGCAGCCAATGGCTCGGTGCGGTGTGGATCGGCGTGATTGTCGCCGCGGCGCTGTGTCTGGCGCTCGGCATCTTCATCAATGAGACCACCGGCGAGTTCCCGCAAAAACAGCAGGAGCTGTTTGAAGGCATCGTGGCGGTGGTGGCGGTGCTGATCCTCACCTATATGGTGTTCTGGATGCGTAAGGTGTCCAAATCGGTCAAGGTGCATCTGGAAGGCGCGATCGATCAGGCGCTTAACGCCGGTAAAGGGCAGGGTTGGGCGCTGGTGGCGATGGTGTTCTTCGCCGTAGCGCGAGAAGGGCTGGAGTCAGTGTTCTTCCTGTTGGCGGCGTTTCAGCAAGACGTGGGCGCCGCGGCGCCGATCGGTGCGGTGCTCGGGCTGGTTGCCGCCATCGTGCTGGGCATGATGATTTACTGGGGCGGTGTGAAGCTGCACCTGGCCAAATTCTTCAAATGGACCAGCCTGTTCATTTTGTTCGTCGCCGCCGGCCTGGCCGCCGGGGCGATCCGCGCCTTCCACGAAGCCGGTCTGTGGAACCATTTCCAGGACATCGCCTTCGATTTCAGCAACACCCTGTCGACCCATTCGCTGTTCGGCACCCTGCTGGAAGGCATTCTCGGTTATCAGGAAGCCCCGACGGTCAGCGAAGTGGCGGTCTACTTCCTGTATCTGATCCCGGCGCTGATTTTCTTTTTCCTGCCGCAGCGCGCGGAGCCGGCAGCGGCCCCGGCGCAACGTAAAATCAATCATTAATGTTTAATAGGGAATCTCGTATGTCTACTCCGTTATTTCGCCGCAAGGCGTTGCACGCAGCATTACTGGCTATCCCGGCGTTTGCGCTGAGCATCGACGCCTTGGCGGCGGACGTGCCGCAGGTCAAGGTCACGGTCAACGACAAGCAGTGCGAACCGATGCAGCTGACGGTGCCAGCCGGCAAAACGCAGTTTGTGGTGCATAACACCAGCCAGAAAAATGTCGAATGGGAAATCCTGAAAGGGGTGATGGTGGTGGAAGAGCGCGAAAACATCGCGCCGGGCTTCACCCAGAAAATGACCGCCACGCTGGAAGCGGGCGAATATGACATGACCTGCGGGCTGCTGAGCAATCCGAAAGGCAAACTGATTGTCACTGCGGCGGCCAACGGCGCTACCGACGGCAAGCCGAGCGCGCTGGATCTGGTTGGCCCGATCGCCGAATACAAAGTCTACGTCACCAAAGAAGTCGATGGGCTGGTGAAACAGACCAAGCTGTTCACCGACGCGGTGAAGGCCGGTAACGTGGAGCAAGCGCGCAAGCTGTACGCGCCGACCCGCCAGCACTATGAGCGCATCGAGCCGATCGCCGAGCTGTTCTCCGATCTGGACGGCAGCATCGACGCCCGCGAAGACGACTACGAGAAGAAATCGGCGGATCCGAACTTCACCGGTTTCCACCGTCTGGAGAAGGCGCTGTTTGCCGACAACTCAACCAAAGACATGGGCGCCTACGCCGATCGCCTGTACCACGACACCGTCGAGCTGCAAAAGCGCGTGAGTGAACTGACCTTCCCGCCGAGCAAAGTGGTGGGCGGCGCAGCCGGGCTGATCGAAGAGGTGGCGGCCAGCAAGATCAGCGGTGAAGAAGACCGCTACAGCCGCACCGACCTGTGGGACTTCCAGGCCAACGTCGACGGCGCACAGAAGATAGTCAACCTGCTGCGTCCTTTGCTGGTCAAGGCCAATAAGCCGCTGCTGGACAAGATCGACGCCAACTTCAAAACCGTGGACACCATCTTGGCGAAGTACCAAACCAAAGACGGCTATGAGTCCTATGAGAAGCTGACCGATGCCGATCGCAATGCGTTGAAAGGGCCGATCACCACGCTGGCGGAAGATCTTTCCCAACTGCGCGGCGTGTTGGGTCTGGACTGAGGCATAAGGTTATGAGCAACAAGGTAGGCCCGAATAACGGGCCTCATCCGCACTCTCAGGGGGCGGCATCGCCTTCGCGGCGCCGTTTGCTGCAAGGGCTGGGGCTGGGCGCACTGGCACTGGGCGGCACCCGTCTGGTGCAGGCGGCGGACAAAGCGGCGGAGCCGTTGGCGACGCCGCAGGATGAGCGCTGGCAGAAGCAGCCGTTTTATGGCCGCCATCAGGCCGGGGTGCTGACGCCGCAACAGGCGGCGATGATGCTGGTGGCGTTCGATGTGCTGGCGACCGACAAAGCGGGGCTGGAGCGCCTGTTTCGGCTACTGACCGATCGCATCGCCTTCCTGACTCACGGCGGCAAGGCGCCGGAGGTGGACGCCAAACTACCACCGCTCGATTCCGGCATCATGGGGCCGGAGATTTACCCGGACAACCTGACCATCACCGTCTCGGTCGGCGCATCGCTGTTCGACGAACGCTTTGGTCTGCAGGCGCACAAACCGCTGAAATTGCAGAAAATGACCCGCTTCCCCAACGATGCGTTGGACGCCGGGCTTTGCCACGGCGACCTGCTGCTGCAGATCTGCGCCAACACCAACGAAACCGCTCTCCACGCGCTGCGTGACATCATCAAGCACTCGCCGGATCTGCTCAGCGTGCGCTGGAAGCGGGAAGGGTTCATCTCCGCGCACGCGGCGCGCAGCAAAGGCAAAGAGACGCCGATTAACCTGTTGGGGTTCAAAGACGGCACCGCCAACCCGAAGACCGACGACAAATCGCTGATGGATAAAGTGGTTTGGGTCGGCGACAGCGTTGGTGAACCGGCGTGGACGGCCGGCGGCAGCTATCAGGCGGCGCGTATTATTCGTTTCCGCGTCGAGTTTTGGGATCGCACGCCGCTGCAGGAGCAGGAAACCATTTTCGGCCGCGAGAAGCACAGCGGTGCGCCGCTCGGCATGAAGCATGAACATGACGAGCCGAATTACGCGAACGATCCCGACGGTAAGGTGATCCCGATGGATGCGCACATTCGATTGGCTAACCCCCGTACGCCGGAAAGCCAAAGCAACCTGATGCTGCGGCGTGGCTACAGCTATTCCCTTGGCGTTTCCAATGCCGGGCAGCTGGAAATGGGGCTGCTGTTTGTCTGCTATCAGGCCGATCTGGAGAAAGGCTTCCTGACGGTGCAAAAAAGGCTGAACGGCGAAGCGTTGGAGGAATACATCAAGCCGATTGGCGGCGGGTATTTCTTCGTGCTGCCGGGCGTGAAAGAGAACGGTGACTATCTGGCCAGCGGCCTGCTCAAGGCCTGAACCCGAAATGACGAGGCGGGTTCGCCTGCCTCGTTTTACTTTGTTTTGCCTGCCGTACGGAAGATTGAGCGTCGAAAGTCAATTCAACACCTGGCCTATGGATTAAAAAGCACGCACCGCGTGCGCTTTTGTGGTGTGCAAAATTTAATCAGGAAACCAAAGTGTCATTCGCACTGTTTAATTATAATTTATTGATATTTATAGATTATAAATTCTTGTGGAATGACGTGTCGTGCGTGATATAGTGTTTTAGCGATAACTAAAAACAAAAAATATAAATTTTTTTACATTTTAGTAACGCGACAGGATTGAATGTCATTATACTGTAATCATCTGGCGGTAGTTTTCACACGGTGCACAGCTTGAAGCTGTAAATATCACTGCGGGGATCGCTAATGGTAAAGTCCTTGGTTGGGCTGGAAAGAAAAAATAACACATCTCCCCTGATTTCTCGTTGTAACGAGGGTTCTCTCTCCGACTCTCTTTTACCGGCAACTCCGCACTCTTATCGCTACCGAATCTCACCACTTTTTACTCCACGTTTATTGATGCAGTCCGCGTTGTCCCGTGAAAAAACGGCGCTTAAGCGTTGCCGTCAATTCACATTGTCCCTTGGCTCTTATTGGCTCGGAGGAGGCCAAAACCTAATACGTGTGTGAAACATAATCGCACGGCCTGGCCGTTGCGGTAGGTGAAACAAACTGTAAGGTGCCACTATGGGTAGACAGAAAGCAGTGATCAAAGCACGTCGTGAAGCGAAACGCGTTATTCGTCGTGACGCTCGTAGTCATCGCCAGCTGGAAGAAGAGTCTGTGACCTCGCTGGTGCAAATGGGGGGAGTCGAGTCTATCGGCATGGCGCGAGACAAGCGCGATAGCTCACCCATCGAGGCTAGAACCGAAGCTCAGGGTCATTACTTATCAGCCATAGAGAATAAGCAGCTGATCTTCGCCACCGGCGAAGCGGGCTGTGGCAAAACATTTATCAGCGCCGCCAAGGCGGCGGAGGCGCTGATCCATAAAGAGGTGGATCGGATTATCGTTACCCGTCCTGTTTTGCAGGCGGATGAAGACCTCGGTTTCTTGCCGGGGGATATCTCCGAGAAGTTCGCCCCTTATTTCCGCCCGGTGTATGACATTCTGGTACGTCGTTTAGGATCTTCCTTTATGCAGTACTGCCTGCGCCCGGAAATCGGCAAGGTAGAGATTGCACCGTTTGCTTACATGCGCGGACGCACCTTCGAAAATGCGGTCGTTATCCTGGATGAAGCCCAGAACGTGACCGCCAGCCAGATGAAAATGTTCCTGACCCGCCTGGGGGAAAACGTGACGGTTATCGTTAACGGCGACGTGACCCAGTGCGACCTGCCGCGCGGCGTGAAATCCGGCCTCAGCGATGCCCTGGAACGCTTCGAAGAGGACGAGATGATCGGCGTTATCCGCTTTGAAAAACAGGACTGCGTGCGTTCCGCTTTGTGCCAGCGCACGCTCAACGCTTACAGTTAACCTATCCGCTAATGGAAAGGCCGCTTCGGCGGCCTTTTTTATCTCCGCAATTTCCTCTCTCGTTTAACCTTTGTGTAAATTATTGTGGTTTTCTGTATAGATTTTCGTTGAGTTAGCGTTAATGATTAATGGGTTCCAGATTGGCGCGCAATTTGCCTGTGCCGCCAAAAGGACATTATCTGGGGTGTGCGCCGCGCGGCGCATAGCGTGTGGGTTCCTTGATGCGATTCAAACATGAAATACATCATTCTGATTTTGCTTATTTTATGCGTCGTCTATGTGCATTACCGCGGACGGGTGCGCTACAACGTGTGGCGACAGCTGTCTGACCATTCCACTTTTACCGCACCGTTGAACGTTTTCATGTATCTGTTTTCCCGTGTGCCGACCACGCCGTACCTGAAGCCGGAGCAGTTCCCTGAGCTGGCGGTACTGCGGGAGAACTGGGAAACCATCCGCGACGAAGGACAGAAGCTGATGGAGATCCAGCAGATCAAGGCGTCCGATCAATTCAACGACGCCGGTTTCAACTCGTTCTTCAAGACCGGTTGGAAGCGCTTTTACCTGAAATGGTATGAAGACAGCCATCCTTCCGCTATGACCCTGTGCCCGCAGACCACGGAACTGCTGCGCAGCCTGCCTTCGGTCAAGGCGGCGATGTTCGCCGAACTGCCGGACGGCAGCCGTTTGCCGCGTCACCGCGACCCTTATGCCGGTTCGCTGCGTTATCACCTGGGGTTGATTACCCCCAACGATGACCGCTGCTTCATTGAGGTGGACGGTGAGCGCTACAGCTGGCGCGACGGTGAAGGGGTGATGTTCGATGAAACCTATCTGCACTACGCGGAAAACCAGAGCGGGCAGAATCGTCTGATCCTGTTCTGCGACATCGAACGGCCGATGCGCTACCGCTGGGCACAGGCGGTTAACCACTGGCTGGGGCGCAATCTGATGAGCGCCGCCACCGCGCCGAACGAAGAGGGCGATCGTACCGGCGGCGTCAACAAGATGTTCAAATACATCTATGCGATACGCCGGGTGGGGAAACGCTTGAAGGCCTGGAACCGCACCGGTTATTACATCATCAAGTGGATTTTGTTCGGGGGGATCGCCGCGGCGATATTCTTCTCGGTATAACGAAGGCAGGGGCGCACAGAGTGCGCCCCTTTTTGATCAAGCGAAGATAGTCATCATGTAGGCGGCGAACAGCGCCAGGTGGGCGGTGCCGTTCAGCACGTTGGTGCGTCCGGTCGAGAACGACAGCTGGCACAGCAGCAGCACCGTCAGCATCACCACGATATGCGGCGTTTGCAGGCCGAAGATCAGCGTCTGCCCGGTCAGGGTGGCGATGATGGTCACCGCCGGCACGGTCAGGGAGATGGTCGCCAGCACCGAACCGAAGAACAGGTTCATGGCGCGTTGCACCTGATTGTTCAACACGGCGCGCAGCGCGCCCAGACCTTCCGGCGACAGGATCAACAGCGCCACCAGGAAACCGGTGAACTGCGCCGGTGCATTCATCTTGGTCAGCAGGCCTTCCAGCGGATTGGCGTTGAACTTGGTGACGGCGATCACTGCGATCAGGTGCACGATGAGCCAGGCGGCGTGCCAGGCGCTGCTGTGCGAAGAGGGCTTGCCGTGATGCGGATCGCCATCGTCGTCTTCATGCTCGTACACGAACAGGCTCTGATGGGTTTTGGTCTGGATCACCAGGAACACGCCATACATGGCGGCGGAGATCAACGCCACCAGCAGCGCTTGCCCGGTGCTGAAGTTGCCGCCAGGCAGCGCGCTCGGGAACACCAGCACGATCACCGCCAACGGGAAAATCGCCATCAGATACTGTTTGATGCCGCCGAGGTTGACGTACTGGGTGGCGAACTTGCGCCCGCCGAGGAGCAGCGCGAAACCGACCAGGCCGGCGGAAACGATCATAATGATGGAATACAGCGTGTCGCGCATCAGCGCCGGTGCGGCGTCGCCGGTGGCCATCAGCGCGGAAATCAGGCTGACCTCGAGGATCACCACCGACAAACTGAGGATCAGCGAGCCGTAGGGTTCGCCCAATCGGTGGGCCAGCACGTCGGCGTGGCGCACCACGCTGAAGGCGCTGCTGAGGATCCCCACCAGCGCGAGAATATTGATGCCGACGATTAGCGGAAAGTTATCGGTGCTACCCCATAGATTTAGCACTACCAACGCGGCGATAGGGAAGATCAGAGAGTATTCGGTGTGGCGAGATTTGGTGGATCGGCCAGGATCGTGTTGCGACTTCATGAGGGTGGCACTCCTTCTCAAACAGCGTAGCCCGTCAGCGCCGGTTGCCGTGATACGGCAACTCTGCGTTTCCAGTAGGTATTTTATATTAGGATACACCCACGGCGCCGGTGTGATGTTGTTTTTATCTGAGAAAGCAATTGCTTGCTTTATGTGATCAGGGTAGCAAAAAAACCGCACGGGGTGCGGTTTTATTTACTTACTTTTACGCAATAACGCCAAGTTTTAACGTTAGATTTGAGAAAAGTCATGTTTACTTGTTTAGTACTCGGTTAATCAAGGAAAATGAGACGATCAGTCGTCAATATTATCCATGATTTCATGCCGTTTATTGTGGTAACCCTCTTCATTTAGCCCCTCACGCCAGTAAGGCACAGCATAAAGACGATTACGATCGCATTGACGTTCACGGCGTAGGTAGCGGCGCAGCTCTACCACCAGGCGATCTTCACCGGCGAGCCAGAAGTGGGTATCGCTCTGCGGCACGGATTGCGCGCGGAACCGAGCGACCAATTCGTCGGTTTTCTCTGTGCCGCCGACAACCCAATTCACTTCAACGCCGGCAGGCTTTTTCAGGTCAATGACGTCAGCGTTGCTGTCGACGCGGACGAAAGCGCGTCCGGCGCTGTGCGGCGGCAGGTTTTCCAACAGCGCGGCCAGCGCAGGCAGTGAGGAGGGATCGCCCGCCAGGGAGTAGAAGTCGGCGGCCGGCAGCATCGGTTTGGGGCCGCCTGGGTTGCTGATGCCGATTTTATCGCCGGCTTTCGCCTGGCGCGCAAAGTCGACCGCCGGGCCCTGATGGTCATGAATGGCGAACTCGATGTCCACTTCCGCCAGTTCCGGGCGCACGGCGCGGATGGAATAGGTGCGCACGATCGGGCGTACGGCATTTGCGGCCCAACGCGGGCCGTTTTCGGTCAGCGTCGGCAGGTCCGGCTGCGTCTGGCCGGCGAGCGGCAAAAAGACTTTGATGTGTGCAGCGGCGGCATTGGCCGGGTAGTAACGCAGATCGGGGGCGGTAAAGGTAATGCGGCGCAGGTGCGGCGTAATGTCCTGTACGCGGCTGACGGCGATCAGGTAGGGGGCGCGTGAGCGAGGGGCTTCGGTAGTCACGGGGATCTCCTTATAGTTCGTTTGGCGGTGAGTATAACATGTCGTTTGATAATGAGAATTGTTTGCTAATTGAGACGAAACCGCATGTGGGCTAGGCTTAAGGTTCACTCATCCTGAAAGGGGAGGCCATATGCCCTACCACAGCACGAACGACTTGCCGGACAATGTGAAGCATGTGCTGCCGGAACATGCGCAGGCGATCTATAAAGAAGCGTTCAACAGCGCCTGGCAACAATACCGCGATCCCGATGACCGGCGCGGTGACGACAGCCGTGAAGAGAGGGCGCATAAGGTAGCTTGGGCGGCGGTCAAGCAAAGCTATCGTAAGGGCGATGACGAACGTTGGCATAAAAAGTAACGAATTATCACGCAGCAAAAATCGCGCAGACATTATGTGGAGCCCGGCAATTAATATTATTGCTGCTCAGTACAAATACTTTTTCACTTTAACGCCGCTTTGTAACTTGATTGCACGTCAGGAAAAGAATAAGGTCATTCTTATAAGGCGCGGTGATTGAATTAATAAAAATCCGCAGCCGAAAATAAAACATCAAAGGTTCAGCAGTGGCGAGGGAAGGCGAGAAATCGTATTCCCGGGAGGTAATATCAGTGTTAACGCGAGATTTTCTGCAAAAAGCGGATTGCAAAACTGCATTCGGCGCTATTGAGGAGTCGTTGTTGCTGACGCCTGAACAGCGTGCAGCCTCGTTGGATTGCACCTTATCGCGCCGGCCGGGTCACAGCCCCGTATGGATATTCGGTTACGGTTCGCTGATGTGGAACCCGGTTTTCGAATCGGAAGAAGTGCGGCCGGCCAAGCTGCAGGGTTGGCACCGGGCGTTCTGTATGCGCTTGACCGCCGGGCGCGGCACGCTGCATCAGCCGGGGCGCATGCTGGCGTTGAAGGCCGGCGGCCACACTACGGGCCTGGCCTTTCGCTTGCCGGAAAGCAAACTGCGTGAAGAGTTGGAGCTGCTTTGGAAGCGCGAAATGGTGACCGATTGCTACGTGCCGACCTGGTGCGAGCTGGAGTTGGATGGCGGCGAGAAGGTTACTGCGTTGGTATTCGTGATGAACCCGCAGCATCCGCTGTTTGAAGAAGACACCAGCTACCAGGTGATCGCGCCATTGATCGCCAGCGCCAGCGGCCCGCTGGGCACCAACGCGCAATATCTGTTTGCGCTGGATAACGAGTTGAAGCACCACGGCATGCAGGATGATTGCATCGGCGATCTGGTGCGCTGCGTGCAGCAATGGCTGCAGCAGAACCGCACCGGCGGCATCGGCAGTGAGGCCACCGCCTGAGGCTGCTGCGGGAATGCGAACGGTGAGGGGCTCAGCATGCTGAGCCCTTTTTTTATATCTAATGCCTATATTTAATAACTTTAATTTGCACAGTGATTGAAGGCATGTTTTTATTGTGGTTATCTATCCCTTTATTTTTAAAGTCATTCGCTGTTTTTTGTCAGTTTCCCATCCCCTATGCGAAGCAGAATGATCGACTTAGTATTAAATTGCATAAGTAAAGGTTATTTCTTATTTGTTCAGCCCCGCGGGACTCCGTATCAATATGGCTAACGCTACTGGAAGAAACAGGGAGACGGGGATGAACTTTCAACAATTAAAAATTATTCGTGAATCGGCGCGCTGCAACTACAACCTGACCGAGGTCGCCAATACGTTATTTACCTCGCAGTCCGGCGTCAGTCGGCATATTCGCGAGCTGGAAGAAGAGCTGGGCATCGAAATATTCATTCGCCGGGGCAAACGGCTGCTGGGCATGACCGAGCCCGGCAAAGAGCTGCTGGTGGTGGCGGAGCGCATTCTCAACGACGCCAATAACATCCGTCGCCTGGCGGATGTCTTCAGCAGCAACGACTCGGGCCAGCTGCATATTGCGACGACGCACACCCAGGCGCGCTATAGCCTGCCGGGGGTGATCAAAGAGTTTCGCGCGCTTTATCCGCGGGTGCGGGTGGTGCTCAATCAGGGCAGCCCTGAAGAGATCGTCTCGATGTTGGCCGCCGGCGAAGCCGATATCGGCATTGCCAGCGAACGGCTGATGAGCGACGAATCGCTGGCGTCGTTCCCATATTACCGCTGGCATCACACCATTCTGGTGCCGGAAGGGCACGAGTTGACGCGTCAGCCGCAGGTGACGCTGGAGATGCTCAGCACTTTGCCGCTGATCACTTACCGGCAGGGCATTACCGGGCGCGCGAAGCTGGATGCGGCGTTCAAAGCGGCGGGCCTGACCCCGGACATCGCGCTCAGCGCACAAGACTCCGACGTGATTAAAACCTATGTCGAACTGGGATTGGGCGTGGGCGTGCTGGCGGACATGTCGTATGAAAAAGAGCGCGATCGCGGGTTGGTCAGCCTCAACGCCGAGCATTTGTTTGAACCCAATACGGTATGGCTGGGCCTGAAACGCAGCCAGCTGCAGCGCAACTATGCCTGGCGCTTTATCCAACTGTGCAACCCAACGCTGTCGCTGACCGAAATCAAAGACAAGGTCTTCTCGTCGCAGCTGGACGCGGTGATTGATTACCAGATTTAACCGATAAGCGGCAGGCAATTCCTGCCGCGCATTCTGCATTGCCCGCCTAATAATCAAAACCCCATCTATATACATAAAAAGAATATCTATAGTGATTTAAGTACCTTCAGCTGCCGATCGCGCTCGCATACACTCGCAAAATTATTATAAATTCCATCCGCTTGGAGAGTTTCAGATGAAAGCGCTCGTTCCTTCTTTGCTGTTTTTGGCCGTGGCGGCCAGCGTTAACGCACAGGCGGCGACGCCGGCCAACACGTTGGTGATCGCACAGTCTATCGATGACGTGGTCAGTTTTGACCCGGCCCAGGGATTTGAGTTAACCACGGTGCAGTCGTTCAACAGCCTGTATCAACGTTTGATCCAGTCCGATCCGCACAACCCCATCGATCTCAAGCCGACTCTGGCCAGCAGCTGGCAGGCCGGCGCCGATAACCGCAGCCTAACTTTCAGCCTGCGCACGGACGCTAAATTCGCCAGCGGTAACCCGCTGCGGCCGGAGGACGTGATCTTTTCGCTTTCACGGGTGGTGAAATTGAATCTGGAGCCGTCGTTTATCCTAACGCAGCTGGGCTGGAACGCGAAGAACGTGGATCAACACCTGACCAAGGTGGATGACCATACGGTAAAAATCAGCTGGAGTGAAAACGTCAGCCCGGCCTTCGTGCTCAGCCTGCTGTCGGCGCCGGTATCCTCGATTGTCGACGCCAAAGAGGCGCTGGCGCACCAGCAGGGCGACGATCTGGGGCACCAATGGTTGAACAGCCACTCCGCCGGCAGCGGCCCTTACAAAATTCGCACCTATGTGCCGCACGAAGTGGTGGTGCTGGACGCGAACCCCGGCTCGCCGGAAGGGGCGCCGACGTTGAAAACCATCCTGATCAAAAACGTGCCCGATCCGGCCGCGCGCCGTTTGCTGATTGAGCAGGGCGATGCCGATATCGCGCGCAACCTGGGGGCGGACCAAATGGCGGCCCTGAAGGGCAAGCCGGGCGTCAAACCGTTGGCCATTCCTTACGCCTCGCTTTATTACCTGCAGTTCAACGCCAAGGCGTCGCCGGCGCTCGGCAACCCGGCATTTTGGGAGGCGGCGCGCTGGCTGTTCGATTACCAAGGCATCGCCGACGATCTGCTGAAAGGGCAGTTCCAGAGCCATCAGGCATTCCTGCCGGACGGTTATCTGGGCGCGCTCAAGGATCAGCCGTACAGCTTCAATCCACAGAAAGCCAAAGAAATACTGGCCAAAGCGGGGCTGAGCAACGTCAGTTTCCGTCTGGACGTCAACAACCAGCCGCCGTACCTGGATATCGCTCAGGCGCTGCAGGCCAGTTTTGCTCAGGGCGGCGTGAAGGTCGAACTGGTACCGGGCATCAGCTCACAGGTCTCCACCAAGGTGAAAACGCTTAACTACGATGCGACGCTGACTTCCTGGGGACCGGATTACTTCGATCCTAACACCAACGCGGCCGCCTTTGCCTACAACCCGGAGGACGGCAGCAAGACGCTGGCCTGGCGAGCCAACTGGCAGATCCCGGCGCTGAGCAAGTTGACGCTGGCCGCCACTGCAGAAAACGACACCGCCAAACGGGTGGCCGACTACCAGCAACTGCAGAAAGAGGTGCAGCAAAGCTCGCCGTTTGTCATCGGCCTGCAGGCGCGCAGCCTGATCGCAGTGCGTGACAACCTTAAGGGCTATGTGCAGGGCATCAACCCTGACATGGTGTTCTACAGCAAGGTCAGCAAGTAATGGCTGCTGACCTGTCCGCCAGCGCCGGGGCGGCCCGGCGGTATTGGCGCTGGGGCGGGCGGCTGCTCGGCGGCGCGCTGTCGCTGGCGTTAACGCTGCTTGGTCTGCTGCTGTTCACCTTCATGCTGTCGCACCTAGCGCCGATCGATCCGGCGCTGCAGGTGGCGGGCGATCACGCCAGCGAAGCCACCTATGCGCAGGTGCGGCACGAGCTGGGGCTGGATCAGCCTCTGCCGGTGCAATTTTGGCGCTATCTGGTGCACCTGGCGCATGGCGATCTGGGCATTTCGCGCATCACCGCCCAGCCGGTGTTGAGCGATCTGCTGCGTACCTTCCCGGCGACGGTGGAACTGGCCACCTGCGCCATTATCCTCGGCGCTCTCGGCGGCATTACGCTGGCGTTTCTGGCGGTGCTCAAACCAGGCAGTTGGCTGGATAACGCGGCGCGCTTGCTGTCGCTGATCGGTTATTCGGTGCCGATTTTCTGGTTGAGCCTGCTCGGGCTACTGCTGTTCTACGCCACGCTGCACTGGTCGGCGGGGCCGGGGCGGCTGGATGACATTTACTTGTACAGCATGGAGCCGCGTTCGGGTTTCGTGTTGATTGACAGCTGGCTGTCCGGCGATCGCGAAATGTTCTACAACGCCATCAGCCACCTGTGGCTGCCGGTGGTGGCGCTGGCGCTGCTGTCGATGGCGGGTATCACCCGGCTGCTGCGCGCGGCGATGCTGGAAGAATGCAACAAGGAATACGTGACGCTGGCGCGCTCCAAGGGCGCCGGCCGCCTGCGCATTCTGCTGCGCCATGTGTTCCCCAACGTGCTGGGCACGCTGATCACCGTACTGTCTCTCTCCTACGCCAGCCTGCTCGAGGGCGCGGTATTGACCGAAACGGTGTTCGCCTGGCCCGGCGTCGGGCGTTACCTGACCTCGGCGCTGTTTGCCGCCGACACGCCGGCGATCCTCGGCGCCACGCTGCTGATCGGCACCTGTTTCGTGCTGTTGAATGCGCTGGCTGACGCCTTGACCTATTTAGTGGATCCGCGAACCCGATGAGCCAATATCTCTCTGAACACGAACCGCAAAGCGAGCCGGCCGTCGGTTACCGCCGCGGTCGGCGCCTGACCACGCTGACGCTGGGCGCGGCGCTGGTGGCGATCCTGATCGTCACCGCGCTGCTGGCTCCGTGGCTGGCGCCTTTCGATCCCAATCTGCAGCATATCGAGCTGCGGTTACTGCCGCCTTCCGACGCACATTGGCTGGGCACCGACGGCTTCGGCCGCGACTTGCTCTCCCGCGTGATTTACGGCGCACGGCCGACGCTGATCCTGGTGTCGTTGATTCTGGTGTTGACCATTCCCATTGGTCTGCTGGTCGGCATTTGCGCCGGTTATCTCGGCGGCTGGGTAGAGCGTATTTTGATGCGTCTGACCGACATTTTCCTGTCGTTGCCGAGCCTGGTGATCGCGCTGGCGTTCGTGGCGGTCATGGGGCCGGGGCTGATGAACGGCGCGCTGGCGTTGGCATTGACCAGCTGGCCGGCCTTTGCCCGCCAAGCGCGGGCCGAAACCCTGGCGCTGCGCCGCAGCGACTACCTGGCGGCAGCGCGTATGCAGGGCATCAACGGGCTGCGGCTGATGGTCGGCCACATTTTGCCTTTATGCCTGCCGAGCGCGGTGGTGCGCGCGGCGCTGAGTCTGGGCGGCATCATCTTGTCCGCCGCCGGTCTGGGGTTCCTCGGCATGGGCGTCGCGCCGCCGACCGCCGAATGGGGATCGATGGTGGCCGAAGGCAGTAAAGTGATTTTCGACCAATGGTGGGTCGCCGCCGCACCGGGCGGGGCGATCCTGTTCGCCAGCCTGGCGTTTAACCTGCTGGGCGATGGCCTGCGCGACAAAATGGATCCTCGTCATGGGCACTGATAACACCTTATTGACCGTTGAACGTTTGGCGATCGGCGTGCCGGGGCCGCAGCCGGTGGCGCTGGTGAAGAATATTTCGTTCAGCATGGGGCGGGAGCGACTGGCGCTGGTCGGTGAGTCCGGCTCCGGCAAATCGTTGACCGCGCGTGCGCTGATGGGGCTATTGCCGCCGCCGTTGCAGCTGCAGGCGCAGCGCCTGACGTTGGGCGATGAAGACTTGACGCGCCTGAGCGAACGCCAGTGGAGCCGCCTGCGCGGCGACCGGGTGGCGATGGTGATGCAAGATCCCAAACATGCGCTGAATCCCAATCAGCCGATCGGCCGTCAGGTGGAGGAACCGCTGGTGCTGCATGCCAAGCTAAGCCGCGCCGAGCGGCGTGAAAAAGTGCTGGATATGTTGGCGGCGGTGGGTTTGCCCGATCCGGCGGCGCTGTGCGGCCGTTATCCGCATCAGCTCTCCGGCGGGATGGGGCAGCGGGTGATGCTGGCCATTGCGTTGATCAACGATCCGCAGCTGTTGATTGCCGATGAACCCACGTCGGCGCTGGATCACCAGATGCGCGATCAGGTGCTGCAACTGATAGACAATCTGGTGGCGCAACGCAACATGGGGCTGATCCTGATCAGCCACGATTTGCAGCAGGTGGCGCACCACTGCGAGCGGGTGCTGGTGATGTACAAAGGCGAGCTGTTGGATCAACTGCCGGCAGCAGAGCTGGCGCAGGCCACGCACCCTTATACTCGCACGCTGTGGGCGTGTCGGCCGAGCCGCGAGACGCGCGGCAAACCGCTGCCGGTACTGGACCGCGCGCTGTTGGAGACGTTGAAATGAGCGTAATTGCACTGGAGAACCTCAGCGTCAGTCACCGTCAGGGCTATGAACAGCGCACCGTGGTGCACGACGTTAACCTGCGCATCGAACCGGGCGAGTGTTTCGGCCTGGTGGGGCCTTCCGGCTGCGGCAAGTCCTCGTTGCTGTGGGTGCTGGCCGGGCTGAACGACAGCTGGCGCGGCGGTTTTGAACTGCTCGGGCGGCAGCTACAACCGGGGCAGGCATTTACCGGCGAACTGCGGCGCGAGGTGCAGATGGTGTTTCAAGATCCCTATGCTTCGCTACACCCTAAACACCGGCTGTTGCGTACGCTGTCGGAACCGCTAAAACTGCTGCAGGAAAGCGACATCGAACGCAAAATCGGCGCGGGCTTTCGCCAGGTGGGGTTGGATCCGCGCCTGCTGGATCGCTATCCGCATCAGCTATCGGGCGGGCAGCGGCAGCGCGTGGCGATCGTGCGCGCATTGCTGCTGCGGCCGAAGCTGTTGCTGCTGGATGAGCCGACCTCGGCGCTGGACATGTCAGTGCAGGCGGAAATCCTTAACCTGCTTAACGAGCTGAAACAGGCGGGCGATCTGACTATGGTGCTGGTCAGCCACGATGCGGACGTGATTGACCACATGTGCGATCGTTCGGTGGCAATGGCGCACGGCCGCATCATCGTTTAACCCTATGCCCGCCAACGTGGCGGGCATATCCATCTTGGTAATAAATAAAGCAATTTATCGTCGTTCTTCTGTTAATTCTTACCCTCTACACTCGTCAAACAGCGCAACCGCGTGATTGTGGAGAGTGTATCGATGAAACGGTTAATCCCAACCTTGTTGTATGGCGCGCTGGCGGCCGCTTTCGGTGCGCAGGCCGCCACCCCGCAGGATACCTTGGTGGTGGTCAGTTCGCTGGAGGGCATTATCAGCCTCGATCCGGCGGAGAGCTTTGAAACCGTCAGCTCGGCCAATCTGGTCAACCTCTATCAGCGCCTGGTGGCGCCGGATCGCGCCGCGCCGCAAAAGCTGGCGCCGGACGCCGCAGGCAGTTGGCAGGCGGGCGCCGATGGCCACAGCCTGACCTTTACCCTGAAACCGCAGCAACGTTTTGCTTCCGGCAATCCGCTGCGGCCTGAAGACGTGATTTTCTCGCTGGTGCGTGCGGTAAAGCTGAACAAGGCGCCGTCGTTTATTCTCGGTGAGTTTGGCTGGACGCCGGATAACGTTGAGCAGCAGCTGAAGAAGGTGGGGGATAACCAGGTGCAACTCACTTGGCCCGCCAACATCGGCAGCGAGCTGGCGCTGCGGCTGCTGACGGCGAACGTGGCTTCGATCGTGGATGAGAAGCTACTGAACGAGCACGCGCAGCAGGGGGACTACGGTAACGCCTGGCTGCGCAGCCATTCCGCCGGCGGCGGCCCGTATCGGGTAAATAACTATGTGCCGCATGAGGCGCTGCTGTTTGGCCGCAACGATTACGCGCCGTCGCCGGCAAGGTTGAAAACGGTGCTATTCAAGAACGTCAGCGACGCCGGCACCCGCCGTTTGCTGTTGCTGAAGGGGGATGCCGACGTGGCCTACGATCTGGGCGCCGACCAGTTCGACTCGCTGCGCAACGCGCCGGGCGTGCGCATCGAACAGGCCGATGCGCCCCGGATCTATTACCTCGGTTTCAACACCGGCAGCAAAGACAATCCGGCGCTGGGCAATCCGGCGTTGTGGCAGGCCGCGCGCTGGCTGGTGGATTATCAGAGCATCGCCGAGCAGCTGCTGAAAGGGCAATATCGCGTGCATCAGGCCTTCTTGCCGCAGGGATTGGACGGCGCGCTCGACGATCGGCCATTTAAGCTCGACGTAGACAAAGCCAAACAGATCCTGCGCGATGCCGGCATCGCTGAAGGTACGCGCATCGATCTTATCGTCATCAACCAACCGCCGTATACCGACATCGCGCAGGCGCTGCAGGCCAGTTTTGCGCAGGCCGGACTGCGGTTGGATATCCATCCGGTGGTGGAAAGCGATCTGTGGGGCAAGATGCGCGGCCGCGATTTTCAGGCGATCTTCACCTACTGGGGCGCCGACTACCTGGATCCGAACACCAACGCCAGTGCCTTTGCTTACAACGTGTCAGGCGGGCCGAAAACCTTGGCCTGGCGCACCCAGTGGGACATTCCCGCCATCAGCGCGGAAACGCGTGCCGCGGCTGCGGAAGGGAATAGCGCCGCGCGCAGCGCACGCTACGTCACGTTGCAACGGGAATTACAGGCCAGTTCGCCCTATGTGGTGGCGCTGCAGGGGCAAACGCTGGTGGCATTGCGGGACAATGTCGAAGGTGCCCGGCTGGATATCGCCAACAGCATGTTGTATCTGGATCGGGTCAGTAAGTGACGGCAACGCCGTGCGCCTGGCCGAGCTTTCTGTCGCGCCATAGGCCGACAGCGCGTGAAATCGCTTGCTGTTGCCACCACGAATCGTGAAATGTTGTGTCAGGGTGAAATAAAATGAAATTTCATAACGTGCTCATATGACGGTGATAGATTGGCTTCGAAAGGCGGCGTTGTTTACGCCTTTCACCGCGGTCGTCCGCAATGATGCGGACACATCACGTCAGGAGAGATTATGGACAATAACGAAAAGGCTTCAGCAGCGCGCGCAGCAACCTTGCTTGCCACCGGTGAGGTGGTTACGCCGGAACAGTTTTATCAGGACAGCGACGGAAGCAACTGGGGGCCGGCGATCAACAAAGCGGCGGCGGCGGCGCTGCAAGCCGGCGGTACGTTGTCCCTGGGGAAGCGGGTGTATACGGTCGCCGGACACGTACTCATTCAGACGACAACGGACATCTACGGCGGCATCGGTTTACGGGTGGTCGGATTGGGGCGGGCGACCAAAATTGTCAAGACGGCAGACAGCAGTTACACCAACGAACAGGGCGAAACGAAGAAAGCGGTGATCGTGGTAAAAGGCTTCGCCAATCTGACGCTGCACGGCTTGACGTTGCGGGATGATACCGGCGTAGACGACACCCACGGCGTGTGGTTCAGCGACCGCAATATGACGAAGTTTGATATTCGCGACATTTACACCAAGGTCGGCGGTTATTCGCTGTTTGTCTCGGGCGACATGTTCATCAACTGGCTGGTGAACGTGCAGATGGAGGCAAACGCCAATCGCCCGGGCGATGGGGTGCTGTGGATGGACAAGTCTGGCACCACCAATTTTATAGACGGCCTCTACGCCGCTCGCGCGAAGGGTACGGCGTTCAGAATTTCAGGGTTTTACTCTACTATCGGCTCGTTGGCTGCGGATGACTGCATCGGCGATATCTACTCTTTCAAAGATTTTAACGGCACGATCAATTCGTTGGGTTGCGAGAACCGCAACACGCAGCGCGCCGCCAATGTCAGCGTGTTGTCCACCAACTTTGCCCAAGGCACGATAGGCAATATCAATATCCAGGACGCGCAGAATGTGGAGAGCGGGGGCGTGTTGTGCCGATTCATCAACGAATCTCGTTGGGATATCGGTCAGTTGACTCTTTACAGCGGTTCTAAGACGCCTTTCCCGGTGGCGATCGCCGCCTGCAGCAACAATACCGAGGTAACCTTCAGTAACGTATACAACGGCGGCGTCCCGGTGGCCGGCAAAAGCACCGTCGATGTGACGTCGTTTTTAAGCGGGGTTGAAGCGATGTACAGTCTGGGCGAGCGGGGTATTGCCCCTTCCGCCTCCAGCAACCATTTGCCGCGCAATATATCGAAACAGCCATCGTGGACTTTTTTAGGCACCCTGACTGCGCCGGATCGGCAACCTACAACGCGCATTACTCTTCAACAGGGCGTAAGCACCAAGGTGCTGGCGTGCGATTTATATATCACGTTCGATCTGACCTCGCAGGCGACCGCCTTTGTCGTCAATAAAGGCAGCTATAGCGCGAAAGGCGCCTTTATGTTGCGTCGCACTGGGCCGTTGAGCTGCGAAATATATTACCGTGTCGAGAAAGATTTCGGCTTTGGCAGTTATCAGGTGCAGACTACACGCGGCAGCTACTGGCGGCCGGACGGCGTTTCGTTGAGCACGCCGCCCTCCGATGCGTTGGAAATCCGCAGCGATGAGGTGTTATCCACGACCAGACTCGCGGTGATCCAACCACTGGCCAATCCGACAACGGCCAGCACGGCGGAAGTGGCCGGATTGCTCAATCGGCTGATCGAGACACTGAAGAATTAACCGAATAACGCCGGCGCGTTCTGGCCGGCGTCCAGCAAGAGCAGCAACCAGCCGGCGGCCGCCAAGGCGATGCCGAAAGGCTGCGGCGTTCGCCAGGCGCGACGGTTGCGTCGGCCGCGCGCCAATGCCATGCCTAATCCGAACATTGCCGCCAGGCAGACCAGCAGCGGCAATATTGTCCAACCGAGCCAGGCGCCCAGCGCGGCCAACAGTTTGAAATCGCCCTGTCCGATGCCGTTACGCCGCCGCACCTGCCGATAAAGCGCGTTGAGCAGCCACAATGCCCCGTAACCGGCCACGGCGCCGAGAACCGCGTCGTCAAGCGTTGCCCAGCGAGCGTCAAGATTGCACAGCAGCCCGCCCCACAGCAGCGGCTGGGTTAGCCGGTCCGGCAGCCACCGGTGACGTCCGTCTAGCCAGGCCAGGGCGATCAGCAGTGCCGCGGCCGGCGGTAACCACAGCCGGTGTGCTGCCGGCAGGTCGAAGGGCAACGCCGTCAACGCCAAACCCAGGGCCGTTAGCAGCAGGCTGCGGCGGCGCAATCTCGGCGGGCTGGCGCGCACGGCCGCCGTTCGCTCCAAGCGGGTGATGAGCGCGAAGGCGACCAGACCCGCCGACAGCAGCGCGGTGAAAAACAGCGCGTGCCACAGTGAGGAAATAAACATCAAGGCTCCGCCAGTCGTGAAACAGATGTTTAAAATAACGGCAAAATGCATATTTCATCGGGGTGAAATGCGGTGGATTGTGAGGAATGCGCAGTCGTACGCATCGCCACTTTACGTATTGCAGAGTGATACAATGCCTTGCGCGGTGGCGCTCAGCAGTGGTGTGCTGTGCTTTTTATCGGCAAAATCGACGCTAAAATACGGTGAATTCATTTGGCGGCGGGAATGGATCGGTAAATGGTGCAAGTGACGCTGTCACTGAAGCGCGATTGGGGTTTATCCTATTGTTTCTGCTCGTCAAGCCGTTAGGCTTTAAGAGAGAGGCGTCCCCGCCAGGCCGGGACGTAAGGTTTTTCAGATCTGCCGTGGGAAAGGCGGCAGCAAAGCAGTGGGTTGGCATGCTCCAGGAGGGAGGGAGGCCAACGGTGTCATGAAAGACGTGATTCAGGCAATACTTATCAAGACCAAAAAACGATTCTGGCGCCGACGCCAGACGGCGTGGCTGGCCGGGCCACTGGTGTGGCTGGCCGGCGCAGCGGCCGCGTGCGCCGAATCCCCGCCGGCGCCGGACAGCGTCATCTCTTCTGAACAGGCCGCCGCGGACCCGGCCGCGAATTTGCCGGAGTTGGGCGGTGCGCCCGACGATGCCGCGCGCGAGAAGCAGTGGGCCGAGATGGCCAAGCAACTCGGCGAAAAAGAGTTGAACAACGTTTCACGTCAACAGATGCGCAGCCGCGCCGAAGATTATTTGCTGGGCCAGGCGACCGGTGCGCTGCAGCAACAGGCGCAGGAGCTGTTGTCGCCGTTGGGTACCGCCAGGCTATCGCTGAAGATGAGCGGCGAGGGGGACTTTACCGGCAGCAACGGGCAGTTATTCAGCCCGCTGTACGACGTCGACGGATTGTTGACCTACAGCCAGATCGGCTGGCTGCAGCAAAGCGCCGGGGCGCTTGGCAATTTCGCGCTGGGGCAACGCTGGATCGCCGGCGACTGGCTGCTGGGGTACAACACGGCGCTCGACAGCGATTTTGCTCGGCAGCGCAATAGAGGCAGCGTCGGTGCGGAAGCCTGGGGGGATTATCTGCGTTTCTCCACCAACTATTACTACCCGCTGTCGGCGTTGTCGCAACAGCCCGGCGATGGGGTATTTTTCAGCCGTCCGGCGCGCGGTTACGACATCACGACGCAAGGTTATCTGCCGTTTTATCGCCAGATCGGCGGTTCGCTCAGTTATGAGCAGTATCTGGGCGATAATGTCGATCTGTTCGGCAGCGGCAAAAAACAAAACGATCCGCGCGCGATGCAGCTGGGGCTCAATTACACTCCGGTGCCGCTGGTGACGATGAAGGCACTGCATAAGATTGGCGCGGGCGGGCAGAGCCAGGATCAGGTCGAACTGGCGCTGAGCTATCGGCTCGGGGTACCGCTGGTGAAGCAGATTTCGCCGGAGTATGTGGCGCAGGCCAAGTCGCTGCGCGGCAGCCGCTACGATCCTATCGAACGCAAGAACGTGCCGGTGCTGGAGTTCCGTCAGCGCAAGTCGCTGCAGGTGTTCCTGGCTACGCCGCCGTGGAGCCTGCAGGCGGGGGAAACCGTGCCGCTGGTGCTGGAAATCAAGGCGCTGAACGGCATCACTCACGTCAGTTGGCAGGGGGATACGCAGGCGCTGAGCCTGACGCCGCCGCACAACGCCAACGATCCGCAGGGCTGGACAGCGATCGTGCCGCCGTGGGACGACGCGCCGGACGCCGCCAACAGCTACCGGCTATCGGTCACGCTGGAGGATGATAAACAGCAGCGCGTGACGTCCAACTGGATAGAGCTGAAAGTGGCGCCGCCGCTGACGGCAACCGCCGGCGATGACGCGGGCCTGCCGCCGATCAAAACCCTGACGCCACCGCCGATCCCGGCGCAAACCGGGCCGCTGTACGGCGGCGATTAACCGTTTTTGCCCTGCAGCACCCATACGGCGGCCTCGACGCGGGATTTTAGCTTCATCTTTTTCAGCAGGTGTTTGACGTGTACCTTGACGGTGCTTTCAGTGATGGTCAGGCGACGGGCGATCAGCTTGTTTGGCAGCCCTTGGGCGATCAGCTTCAGGATATCTCGTTCCCGCGGCGTCAGTTGCTGAATATCACGATCGGCGCTGGGGCGGTTTTCCCGCAGGCTGGCGGCGAGGATCGGCGTCAGCGCTTCGCTCAGTACCATCTGCCCGGCTGCCGCCTGATGCAGCGCCTTCAGCAGATCCTCCGGCTCCATGTCTTTCAACAGATAGCCGTCGGCGCCGCGTTTGAGCGCGCTGACGACGTCATCTTCATGGTTGGACACGCTGAACACCACGATGCGCCCTGACAGGTCGGTTTGGCGCAGACGATCCAGCGTTTCCAGCCCGTTGATGCCGGGCATGTTCAGGTCGAGCAGGATCAGATCCGGATCGTGCTGCTCCGCCAGCGTGACCCCTTGTTCACCGTTGCTGGCTTCGGCAATGACCTGCAGACGAGCGTCCATGCCAATCAGCTGTTTTACGCCGTTGCGCAGCATCGGGTGGTCGTCGATCAGTAAGATGGTGGCGGCGGTTTCTGTCGTCATGGTGTCTCCGTTAGTCGATGGCGTGGTTATCTGGCGTGAAGCTGACCCGCACCTCAGTGCCGCCGCCGCTGCGCGGTAAAATGTCGCAGCGGCCGTGCAGGCTCTTGGCGCGATCGCGCATGATGATCAAGCCGTAATGGTCGGGGCGAGACGTCTCGGCCGGCAGGCCGCGTCCGTTGTCGCAGACGCTTAGGGTCACTTCGCCCCGTTTATTGATGACCTGAATGCTCACCTCACTGGCGGCGGCATGCTTAAGGATGTTGCTGAGCGCCTCGCGGGCGATCTGCAGCAGGTGAATGGCCTGATAGGCCGGAACCGTGCGTGGCCCCAGCTGGTAATCGAGGCTGATGGTCAGGCCCAGCTTGGGATTGAACTCCGCCACCGTCGATTGCAGCGCCGCCAGCAGGCCCGGTTCGGTCAGCTGCAGGCGGAAGGTGGTCAACAACTCGCGCAGCTGGCGATAGGCGCCGTTCAGCTCTTCACGCATCTGTTGCACCAGCGCCTGGCTGGCCGAAGAGAGCGTTTCGCCCTGCATCTGCAGACAGGCGATCTGCATTTTCAGGCAGGAGAGCGATTGGGCGATGGAGTCGTGCAGCTCGCGGGCGATCGCCGCCCGCTCCTCCATCAGCATCAGCTGCTGTTGGTGGTCGACCTGACGCTCGATGGCCAGCACGCTGGTCAGCTGTTCCACCAGGGTATTGATCAGTTGGCGATGTTCATCGTTCAGCGGTTGCTGCGGCGCATGCTGTGCCACGATCACGCCGTAGTCGCCGAGCTTGTCGCTCAGGCTCCAGCTCAGCGACGGATTGTCGGGATGCTGGCGGTGGCTGTCGTTCAGGCAGGCGCTGCACACCGGGTTATGGCAATGCTCCGGCCTTAGCGGTTGGTTGCCGCTCAGCTGCAGCAGCGGTTCCCGGCTGTCGTTTTCATACAGCCGCACCTGAATGGCGCGCAACGGCGTCAGGGTTTGCAGTTGGTTGAGCAGCGGCGTCAGGCGGCTGCACAACGGCTCGCTGGCGTGCAGCTGGCGGCTGGCGCGGTAGAGGAAGCTCAGCACCTGATTTTTCTGCTGCAGGTCGGCGGTCTTCTCGGCCACGCGCTGCTCCAGCCCACTGTAGGTCGCCGACAGCTCGTCGGACATGGTGTTCAATGCGCCGCCAAGCGACGCCATTTCATCCTGGTGGCCGCGTTGTGCATAGCGGCGGCTAAAATCGCCGCGGCCTACCGCCAAGGCCATCTCCACCAGTTGCCGCCACGGATGCAGCAACCGGCGCCGCAGGTAGCAGGTGGTGCCGATCAACAGCAGCAGGGTCAGCGCGATGAAGCCGGCCTGCACCAGCGTCACCATCAGCAGGCGGCGCTCGGTTTGCCTGTCGATATCCGAGACCAGCTTGTCCAGCAGCTGCACGAAGTGCGCCACCTGCGGGGCGGCATCGGCCGGGCGCTGCGCGCTGCGCAGGCGAGGTTGCAGAGTCTGTTGCCAGTAATCACGCAAGGCGTCGAACGGTTGCGTCAACCCTTCCTGCTCCACCGAACGCTGCAGATCGGGGCTGTTTTCGTCGCGCTCCAGTTCGCGGATCAACGTTTCATGCCGTTCATCCAGCGGCACCTGCGCCAGCAGTCGGTAGCTTTGCATACGCAGCGAGCCGGCTTTGTTGATGGCATGCGCGTTGCCCTGAATGCTTTGCGACATCCAGGCGGAAATCCCCATGCCGGCCACGCCCAGAATGCCCGACAGCAACATCAGCAGGGCGACCTGATTCACGATCGAAAGCGGGGCCAACAGGCGTTTCATAAGCGCGGGTTCCTGGCATTTGGCGCCGATGAAGCTCAGGGGCGAAGGCGGCGACGAGGTAAACAAGTAACGATTCAGCCGTATTTTTGATTATCCCTGAGCATAACCCCATACCTCGAATGAAGTACCCATTAGTTTCCAGCAGGACGGTGAAGCGGTAAAAATGACGGAGTGATGCTTTCTAATGCATTGATTAAAAGTGATTTAATTTTTATTCGGGGTGTACCCCTAAGGGGATGAAGGCGCTATTTGTGCCGCCAACTACTTGCATTCGGGTTGATATACATCAACTTTGCCGCCGGGGCCGCCCCCTAGGGTGTGCGGAATGATCCCCCGTGTCTGAGGTTTTTATGTCGCAACTTGCAACGCCTTCATCAAAGAAAACCGGTGCGCTGATTCAGGACTGGCGTCCTGAAGACAGCGCCTTTTGGCAGCAGCGTGGCCATCGCATCGCCACCCGCAACCTGTGGATTTCCATTCCCTGCCTGCTGCTGGCCTTCTGCGTCTGGATGCTGTTCAGCGCCGTTGCGGTCAACCTGAACAAGGTCGGTTTCAACTTCACCACCGACCAACTGTTCCTGTTGACCGCGCTGCCGTCGGTCTCGGGCGCTATTTTACGCGTGCCGTATTCCTTCGTGATCCCGCTGTTTGGTGGCCGTCGCTGGACCGCCATTAGCACCTGCTTCCTGCTGGTGCCGTGCCTGTGGCTGGGGTTCGCGGTGCAGGACAGCAGCACGCCGTACAGCGTGTTCGTCATTATTTCCCTGCTGTGCGGTTTCGCCGGGGCGAACTTTGCCTCCAGCATGGCCAATATCAGCTTCTTCTTCCCGAAAGCGCGTCAGGGCGGTGCGTTGGGGCTCAACGGCGGTCTGGGAAATCTGGGCGTCAGCGTCATGCAACTGGTCGCGCCGCTGGCGATTTCTTTCAGCCTGTTTGGCCTGTTTGGCGGCACGGCGCAAAATCAGGCAGAGGGGGGGCAGCTGTGGCTGGAAAACGCCGCCTGGATCTGGGTACCGTTCCTGCTGGTTGCCACCCTGGCGGCCTGGTTCGGCATGAACGATCTGGCCGCGGCCAAGGCATCGCTGCGCCAGCAACTGCCGGTGCTCAAGCGTGGGCATTTATGGATGCTGAGTTTGCTGTACCTCGCGACCTTTGGTTCTTTCATCGGTTTCTCCGCCGGTTTCGCCATGCTGTCGAAGACGCAATTTCCGGACGTAGTGATCCTGCATTACGCCTTCTTTGGGCCATTCCTCGGTGCGCTGGCACGGCCAGTCGGCGGCGCGCTGTCTGACCGTTTCGGCGGCGTGCGGGTGACGTTGATCAACTTTGTAGTGATGGCCGTGTTCGCCGCGCTGTTGTTCCTGACCTTGCCGATGGCGGGTGAGGGCGGTTCGTTCATCGCCTTCTACGGTATCTTTATGGTGCTGTTTCTCACGGCGGGGCTGGGCAGCGGGTCGACTTTCCAAATGATCGCCGTCATTTTCCGTAAAATCACTGTCGATCGCGTGAAAGCGGCCGGCGGCAGCGACGAGAGCGCGCAGCGTGAAGCGGTGACGGACTCCGCCGCCGCATTGGGTTTTATCTCGGCGATCGGTGCCGCAGGCGGCTTCTTCATTCCCCAGGCATTCGGCACTTCGCTGGCGCTGACCGGTTCCCCGGCGGGGGCAATGAAAGTATTCCTGGTGTTCTATATCTTGTGTGTGGTCATCACTTGGGTGGTGTATGGCCGCAAGAAAAAGGCCTGAGTATCAAACGATTTTCTCAATCCCTCCCGACAGGGGAGGGATATTTCGCTCATTCCGAGTCATCTCTCCTCGCTCTCTCAGTGAAATTTTCTGCCTTTAGGTAAAATTCTCATCTCCGCTTGCCGTTTTTTTCTTTTTTTATAGTTATATCTCTCAATATGGGAATGTCTTCTCCCAAGCGTATTATATTATTTGCACGGTTTTTTCGTTTTGTTGAGAGTATTCTTACATTAAAAGATTAATGTCTTTCCCGCAGGTTAAATGAAATTTCTGGGAGGGTAAGGCATAATTAGTGCGATTGTTATAAAATCAGCAATAGGGTTTTGTCTTAGATGCTGCACGCGCCGTGTGGAATGTGTGACAGGGTTAAATCAGATAACTCTCATTCTGTTTTTTCCGGCTTTTTGTAGTCTATCTGACAATCCGATTAGGTGGAAAAACACAATGAACTCACGGAGAAGAATGAAATTTCACAATTTCATTCGGTTAACAACTGAACAGGGTTGTTATTTTTTTCTTTTTAAATCAATGAGGTGATCATTTGAACTTTACGGTAGTCATGAAGGAAATCCATGTTGCCAACAGGGAAAAAGAGTCATTTGGATAAACGGAACATCCTTAATAAGGCCTAATGTAAAAAATGAAATCAGAAAATTTTTATAAAGGCCAATATCCGATGAATGCAACCTGTTGAGTTTACATTTAATTTCTTGAACATTTTTTGATATTTCTATACAAAGTGTGCAGGACAGGCACGCTAAGGAAATTAAAAGTGAATCTTGATAGAAGAATAAAGATTAGGAATCTCGATGTTCTGACTCCTGCCGGGGAGAAATTTCGTCTGCGTTGGAAGGAGTATCAAATTCTTTCGCTGCTTGTCGCCAGATCACCAGAACTGGTAACCCGAACGGAAATTATAGAAAATATCTGGAAAGGAACTTACTGCTCAGATTCAACGATAAATCAAACAATTAAATCTATTCGCCAAAAAATCAGCGACTCGGAACATACGCTTATCAGAACCATTCCTCGGCTGGGTTACAAGGTGGAAAATCAAGCGGCTTTTCACTTTATATCCGAGGATGAAGACTACGCTGATGATGATATATTAAATGGCGGTGAGGATATTGGCGTTAATATTCAAGCGGAACTTTCTGAAAGTGAAAGTGAGTCCCCTGAGGCACACGATGAAAAAATAGATAAGCCGCGTAAAACGACGCTTGTTGCAGCGCCTGTTGCAACGGTAGAACCCTCCCAGGAACCCACTCGTGATAAAAAGTCGGCGACGGTGCGCCGATTTTTCAGCATGCCCGCCAGTCGCGTAGTGAAATACCTGACGGCATTTGCTTCTTTGCTGGTTATTTCACATTTTTCATATGTGCTCGGCAACCAAACTCGCCCGCCGGTGATCAATGATATTCAGAACAATACGCGCGTCGTGTTGACGCTGACGTTGAATAACCCCCATACCAACAGCCCACAAACCCTGTTCTGCCTGTACCAGGGGGAGAGCATGGAGCAGGCGACCATCGAATGTGTCGACCCTAAGCAGGGGCAGCTTAAATTACCGGTAAAATATGAGACCTCTTCTACGCCGGGTAAAGGTCGGATTAATCTCATATTGCCGAATAAAACCTTGCAATATCAAGTTGCTTACGATGTTAAAAATTAGTGCTGAATGAGGTTTTATCTTTAGCGATAATTTTACATTTGATGAAATATTTTATTTCATTATTTGTTATTTGAAAGCCGGGTTCGATTTGTCCAGTCTGGAACTCATTACCTAACGCATATTAGCGTCCTGTTTCCATCGAGGTGACAGGAATAATGAGAACCTGCTGAGTGACAAATTATGGATAAGCGTAAAGTAGCTATTATCGGGGGTTCCGGTTTTATCGGAACACGCCTGGCGAAACGTCTCAGTGTGCGCGATGATCTGACGTTGGTCATCGTTGATAAACAACCTAGCGCACATTTTCCGGCGCTCTATCAGTATGGCGACGTGACGCAACCCGAGACCCTGCAAGAGCCGCTGGCGGGCTGCGACGCCATCATTAATCTGGCGGCGGAACATCAGGACAACGTCGATCCCATTTCGCTCTATTATCAGGTCAATGTAGAAGGTGCACGGCATGTCTGCATGACCGCCTCCGCGTTGAATATCCACCAAGTCATTTTCACTTCCTCGGTTGCCGTTTATGGGTTCGTCGAGCAGGAAACCGATGAAGGAGGGCGTTTCGATCCTTTCAATCATTACGGCAAATCCAAGCTCGAAGCGGAATACGTTTATGAAGCGTGGCGCAAGGCGGATAGCGCCAACAAATTGACCATCATTCGCCCGACGGTGGTATTCGGTGAAGGCAACCGCGGCAATGTGTATAACCTGTTCCGCCAGATCGCCAGCGGCCGATTCGTGATGATTGGCAGTGGCAATAATATGAAGTCGATGGCTTACGTTGAAAATATTGCCGCGCGGCTGGAGCATGCGTTGGACCAGCAGTCAAGTTATCAGGTCAGCAACTACGTCGATAAACCGGACTTTACGATGAATCAATTGGTCGACGTTATTTCCTCCTCGCTGGGCAGAGAAAATAAGACGATTCGCATTCCTTATGTGGTGGGAATATGTGGGGCGACCGCATTGGATGTCGTGAGTAAAATAAGTCGTAAAAAATTCCCAATCAGTCGCGTCAGAGTGCAGAAATTCTGCGCCAGAACGCAATTTAAAAGTAATGTGCAAAATAATTTCGTGGCGCCGGTTGAACTTGATTCGGCAATCGAAAGAACCATTAAACATGAGTTTTCTGATAGATAACTTAACCGCACGCTGACGTTATTTACTTATTTCCGCCGACAAGCGGATAAATCTGTATTTTTCAGGATTAATTCATGCTGACTTATATCCTGGCAGGATCAATTTTGTTTTTGTTAATAGCGCATTGGGAGCTGTAACTCAAGGGCGGTAGCGTGCTTATTCGCTGGAGGAACGATGTTATATCAACTGAGCGTGATATTTGTGCTGGCGGTAGCGTGGGTCCTTATTGCCCGCCGGGCCGCCTTAACGGTGGGATTAGTGGATAAGCCCAATGCGCGTAAGCAACATCTGGGACACATTCCGCTGGTCGGCGGTATCGCCGTGTACCTGACGCTGATGCTGATGACGCTGTGGCAACCCGCCTGGCTGCCTGACAGCACCGTCTATCTGCTGTGCATTACGGCGCTGGTGGTGTTGGGCGTGCTGGATGACCGCTTTGATCTGCCCGTGGCGCCACGCGTCATGGTGCAGGGAGGGATCGCGCTGGCGATGATGCTGGCGGCAGGGATGCAGCTTTCCTCATTGGGCTATGTTTGGGGGCATCAGGAAGTGATGCTCGGTTATGGCGCGTTGCTGCTCACGCCGCTGGCGGTATGGGGAGCGATCAACGCCTACAACATGGTGGATGGCATCGATGGGCAACTGGGCGCCTTGTCCTGCGTGACCTTCGTCGCGTTGGCTATCGTGTTCGGATTGGGCGGCAGGGAAGATCTGGCGCTGTGGTGCCTGGGCCTGATCGTCGCGCTGGCGGCCTATCTGTTGTTCAACCTGAGCCTGTTCGGCGCGCGCAACAAGATCTTTATGGGGGACGCCGGCAGCATGGTGATCGGCTTCAGCGTGCTGTGGCTGGTGTTGCTGGCGACGCAGGGGCCACAGGCGGTAATGCGTCCGGTCACCGCGCTGTGGCTGATCGCCATTCCTCTGATGGACATGGTGACTGTGATGGTGCGTCGCCTGTTGCGTCGCCAAAGCCCCTTCAAAGCGGGCCGCGATCATTTGCACCATATTCTGATGCGTCGTGGGCTCAATGCGCGTCAGGCGCTGGCGATGAGCACCATGCTGGCGGTGACGTTGGCCTGCATTGGCATTTGCAGTGAAGTGTTGCAGCTGCAGGAAAGCCAAATGTTGGTGGCGTTTCTGTTCTGTTTTTGCGGTTATTTCGTCATGTTGCGCGAACCGCGTCAGGCGACGGTGTTCAGCGATAATCCGACCGTCGGCCGTTAATCCCCTCACGGGCTGCGGCAGCAGCCCGTTTATCACGGTACTTCCATGAATTTTCATTTGCCTCTTTTGATGCCATTGGCCTTCACCTCCGCGCTGTTGAGTGGATGTACGGTGGTTCCCGGTTCACATTTACCGACCAGCGGAAAAGCCATCGTCGTGCAACAGGACGACGATTTCGATTTGAATGACCAGGTACAGGTTTATCGCATGTCGCCGATGCTGCTGCAGAAAATGCGGCGCGTAGAACCGGTCGCCCGGCCGAACCCGGCGCTGGATCAGCGATTGCAGAGCTATCAATACCGCATCGGCGTCGGCGACGTGTTGAACGTCACCGTCTGGGATCACCCCGAGTTGACCACGCCGGCCGGGCAATACCGCAGCGCCAGCGACACCGGCAACTGGGTGCATGCGGATGGCACGATTTTTTATCCCTATATCGGGCGAGTGGCGGTGGTGGGCAAGACCGTCACCGAAGTGCGCAGCCTGATCGCCGGCCGTCTGGCGCAGTATGTGGAAAGCCCTCAGGTAGACGTCAGTATTGCCGCTTTCCGTTCGCAGAAGGCTTACGTGACCGGCGAAGTGAAAACCTCCGGCCAACAGGCGATCACCAACGTGCCGTTGACCATTCTGGATGCGATTAACGCCGCCGGCGGCCTGACGGACAACGCCGATTGGCGCAACGTCGTGCTGACCCATCAGGGCAAAGAGCGGGCTATCTCGCTGCAGGCGCTGATGCAGCGCGGCGACATCAGCCAGAACGCGCTGCTGCAGCCGGGCGACATCCTCTACATCCCGCGCAATGACGAATTGAAAGTGTTCGTGATGGGCGAGGTGGGCAAGCAAGCGACGCTGAAGATGGATCGCAGCGGCATGACCCTGACCGAGGCCCTCGGATCTTCCGAAGGGATCAGCCAGACGGTGGCGGATGCGACCGGGGTGTTCGTGATCCGGCCGAGCGGCGGTAAAACACCGCAGCGACTGGCGACGCTGTATCAGTTCGATCTCTCCGACGCCAGCGCGCTGGCGATGGGCGCTGAATTTCAGCTGCAACCTTACGACGTCGTGTACGTCACTGCGGCGCCGGTCGCGCGCTGGAACCGTTTGATCAGCCAGCTGGTGCCGACCATCAGCAGCTTTAACGATCTCAGCGAGGCGACCTTGCGCGTGCGCAACTGGTAACTCCGCAGGGTGAATAAGGAACAGAAGATGAAAAATAATGCGCTGTCCGTGATGGTGGCCGAACAAGACGAAAAGCTGGAGTGGGAACGCCTGATTGGGCCGCTGTGGGATAACCGCTGGCGGATCGCCGTCGTGACCGGCGTGGCAGGCATGTTGGGCGTCGCCTACGCCCTGTTGGCCACCCCGGTGTACCAGGCTACGGCGGTGGTACAGGTGGAGAAGCAGCTGTCCGGCGATTCGCTGCTGCGTGAAACGTTGGACAGTTCAATGATGGGGCAAAATTCGGCGACACAGGATGAGGTGACGCTGGCTAAGTCGCGCTACGTGCTGGGAAAAACGGTGGACACCCTCGGTCTGACGGTGCGCGTCAGCCCGGACTATTTCCCGGTGTTCGGCAAAGGCTTTGCCCGCTTGAGCGGTGAAAAGCCGCCGGTGCTGAGTATTGCCACGCTGACGACGCCGGCGGACATGGAGGGCGAAGCGCTGACGCTGACGGTGCGCGATGGGCAGCATTACGAGCTGAGTTATGACGGCAGCAAACTGTTCAGCGGCGTGGTCGGGCAGCCGGTGGCGCAAGGCGGTTGGAACATGACCGTCTCGGCGCTGGACGCTTCGCCGGGCGCCAGCTTTACCGTGGTCAAAGTCGCGCGTCAAGAAGCGGTGGACGATCTGCGTAAATACCTGGACGTGGTGCCGAGTGGCAAGGACAGCGGCATCATGACCTTTACGCTGCCGAGCGAAGATCCGCAGAGCGCCGAGACAATGCTGAAGAACATCACCGACAACTACCTGCAGCAGAACGTGGATCGCAAAACGGAAGAAGCTCAGCGAATGCTGGCGTTCCTGCAAGAGCAGCTGCCGCAAACGCAAACCTCGTTGAACGACGCCGAAACCCAACTTAATCAGTTCCGCCAGCAAAATGACTCGGTGGATCTGTCGCTTGAAGCCAAATCGGTGCTGGATACTCAAGTGCAGCTCGAGGCCCAGCTCAACGAGCTGACCTTCAAGGAAGCGGAAATCTCCAAACTCTACACCCGCGCGCACCCGGCTTACCGGGCGCTGCTGGAGAAGCGCGCCACGCTGGAGGCGGAAAAAGCACGGCTGGGTAAACAGGTGCAGACGTTGCCGAAAATGCAGCAGGAGATCCTGCGTCTTACCCGCGACGTGCAGGTGGATCAGCAGGTTTACATGCAGCTAATGAACAAGCAGCAGGAACTGAGCATCAGCAAGGCCGGCACGGTGGGCAATGTGCGCATCATCGACGAAGCGGAAACCGCGCTGCGGCCGATTAAGCCGCAAAAGATGCTGATCGTATTGTTGGCGCTGCTGCTTGGCGCCGGGGGCGGCGCCATCGTAGTGCTGCTGCGTGCGGCCTTCCATCGCGGCATCAATGACATCGATACCCTGGAGAAGCGGGGCATCAACGTCTACGCCACCGTGCCGCTGTCGCCGTGGCAGGTGAAGCGCAACCGCGAGCAACGTCAGCTGCTGCCAAGGTCCGGGGGGCGGCGCTTGCCGATCCTGGCGGTGGCCGAACCGACGGACCTGTCGGTGGAAGCGATCCGCAGCCTGCGCACCAGCCTGCATTTTGCCATGATGGAGGCCAAGAACAACATTCTGATGGTCTCCGGCGCCAGCCCGGAAAGCGGCAAGAGCTTTACCAGCACCAACCTGGCGGTGGTGGTGGCGCAGGCCGGGCAGCGGGTGCTGTTGATCGACGCCGATATGCGCAAAGGCTTCCTGCACCGCTGGCTGGCGGATGATGGGCATCAGGGGCTGTCCGACATGCTGGTGGGCAACGTGATGGCGGAACAGGCGGTGCGGAAAACCGCCATCGCCAATCTGGACTTCGTGCCGCGCGGTCAGGTGCCGCCGAACCCGTCCGAACTGCTGATGCACCGCCGCTTCGCCGATTTCCTGCGCTGGGCCGGGCAGAACTACGATCTGGTGCTGATCGACACGCCGCCGATTCTGGCGGTGACGGACGCGGCGATCGTCGGCAATCACGCGGGTACCTCACTGCTGGTGGTGCGCTTTGAGGTGAATACCGTCAAGCAGATCGAAACCAGCATGCGTCGTTTCGAACAGAATGGCGTGGCGATCAAGGGCGTGATCCTCAACGGGATGGTGAAGAAGGCGGCAACCGACATGAGCTATTACAACTTCGCCTACCCAAGCCATCGGGAAGATCACCCGCAGGCAGGGGAATAAGCGGGTGAAGGCCATTATCACCAATGCCCTGTGGCTGATGCTTGAACGCGTTTCGCTCAGCCTGTCCGGCATCTTCGTCTCCATTTACGTTGCGCGCTATCTGGGGCCCGCGCAGTTTGGCACCCTCAACTATCTGTTGGCGACGATCGCCATCGTAGTGCCACTGGTGCAGTTGGGCGCCGACAGCATCATTTTCAACCGCGTCGCCCGCCGACAGCCGAGCGGCATTCGCCTGATGCTGGCGTCAATACGCCTGCGTCGTTGGCTGTTCCTGGTGGTGGCGCTGCCGATGCTGATATGGAGCTATTTCAGCCAATCGCCCGCCAGCCAACTGATGACGCTGTTGCTGCTTATCAGCGCCTATTTCTCGATTCAGGACGTGTACAAAATTTATTACGATGCCCGCCTGCAGTCGAAACGCAATACGCTGATCAACAACCTGGCGCTGCTGCTGTCGATCGGGCTGCGGCTGGCGCTGGTGAGCGCGGCGCTGCCGCTGGTGTGGTTCGCGGTACCCTACATCCTCAGCAGCGCCGTACCTTACCTGGCGCGCCTCTGGTTATTCCGTGCGGAAGCGGCGGCCTCGCCGCGGGTTACGCCGCGCCAGGCCAGGCGCTATGGCCGTTATTTGCTAAAGGTGGGCCTGCCGTTGGCCATCTCCAGCCTGTCGATAGTGATCTACACCCGCATCGATCAAATCATGCTGGGCAATCTGGTCGGCGAGCAGGCGGTAGGCTGGTTCAGTGCCGCCACCACCCTCAGCCAAGGCTGGGTTTTCGTGCCGATGGCGCTGATCACTTCGTTGATGCCGGGCATTGCCAGCTGTCGCGATCCGTTGGAGCAGGAGTACCGTATTCGGGTGCTTTATCTGGTGGTCTTGGGCCTGTCGTTGCCGGTGTTGCTGGGCCTATGGTGGTTCGCCCACCCGGCGATTGCGCTGCTGTACGGCGCCGCTTTCCAACCGGCCGCCAATATCCTGGCTATTTGCACGCTGACCTCGCTGTTCTCGGTAATGGGGACGGTTTCGTACCGCAGCATCGTGTTGTTCGCCGGCTATCGTTTTATCGCCATCAAGATGCCGTTGGTGGCGGTGGCGAACGTGGTGATGAATCTGCTGCTGATCCCGCGCTACGGCCTGATCGGTGCGGCGGTATCTACGCTGTTGGCGGAGTTCATTTCGTTCTTCGTGCTGAACAGTTTATTCCGTGGCGGAAAAATTACCCGACTGCAGCTGACCTGTTTTTACTGCCTGCCGCGTCTTGTCAGCAAATTAAGGAGAGAGCATGTTAAACATCCTGGTTAAAAATATTTCCAAGCGCCTGCCCGATGCCTGGCACCATCAGGTTAAATACGCGCTCTATTTCAAGAAGCTGCCGCACCTGTCAAAACCGACCGGCTTCAGCGAAAAGATCATGCGCCGCAAAATTTATCCGCGCAGCATCTACACCACTTTGTCGGACAAGTTCAAGGTGCGTGAATTTATCGCCGGCCTGTGGGGCGAGGAGTATCTGGTGGAGCTGTATACGCATGGCACTGAACTTAGCTACGACATGTTCAGGCAATTGCCTAACGCCTTTGTGCTGAAGGCCAACCACGGCAGCGGCTATAACCGCTTGGTGTTCGACAAGCAGCAGATTAGCTACGCGGAGTTGTACGATCTCAGCAACGCGTGGATGCGCAGCAACTTTTATGAGCAGAGCCGCGAAAAGCATTATCTGGATATCGAACCCTGCATCATGGTGGAGCGCCTGTTGCTGGATGGCGAACAGGTGCCGAACGATATCAAGTTTCATTGTTTCAACGACAATCATGAAATTCGTATGTTCATCCAGGTGGATTACCAGCGTTTCGGCACCCATCGGCGCGATATTTTTGATATCGACTGGAACCGCACCGAAATTCGTATCAACTTGCCGAATGCAGACGAACCGATGCCGCGTCCTACACGGCTGGAAGAAATGATACGTTTGGCTCGCCAGACCGCGCAGCAGTTCTCTTATGTCCGTGTGGATTTCTACCAGGTCGGTGAGAAGGTGTATTTCGGTGAGTTGACGTTTACGCCTGGCGCGGGGTTAAGCAAGCTGATGCCGAAAAACATTGAGCAGGAATGGGGCAGTTATTTTACTGAGTAAACGCTTATGCAAAGAGTCGCCTCCAATTTTCAAATGCATGCCAATGCGGGTTATAATCAGTCGCGAGATTTAGTCAATCAATCAATTGTATTGACCTTCCTGCTGATGTTTTTCGTGAAAACGTTCCTGACCTCGGGATCGTTCAATAGCGAGCTGATTAATAAAGCGGTCATGGGGCTTAATGGCTTGATGTTGCTCTATGTTGGCTATGCATTTTTTATCGCTACGCTGGCGGAAAAGGCGGTTGCGGGTTTTTTGGTTCTGCTGTTTCTTGTTAATATTGCCACCGGTCATGGTGATTATCTGTTTGGTGCGGTATTCAGCACGGCGGTGATAATTTTATTCCGTCGCATCGAAATGGGGCGTGGCGCTGAAATGTTTGCCATCACCTTTGTGGTGGCAGGGTTACTGGTGGTTATTCCCTATATCTTTTACACCGATGGGTTTGTTTACCTTGATGAGCGTTACGGCAATCGATTAACGCTGGGGTTCGATAATCCGAATACCCTGGCGTATTATTCTTTTGCCTTGTTCGCCACACTGCTGTGCCTGATCGACCATGCGAAATTAACGCGAGGAATGAAAAATATCGCTTCGCTGGCGGTATCGGCGTTAATTCTCCCGGTGCTGATGTATTCCTATTCTCGCACCTGTTTTATGTTGGCGCTGTTGATGTTGTTGCTGTTTTGGCTGGCGCCGCTGCTGCGTGTCGCGCCGAACAGAAAAGTCTGCATCGCGCTGACGTTGGCCATTGTAGGCTTTCAATTCGCCAGCGTTATACGCTGGGGGAGTAATCCGGCCTTGGACGTCCTCTTGAACCAGGCGTTGACCGGGCGAATCTGGTTCTCCTGGCAGATGTTTCAGGCGGTGGGGCTACCCAATCCGCTGTTCGGCATGAATATAGAGCCTTATAAGCCCGTCGATTTCTTCTTCATCGCCATGTTTTATTCGGCCGGTGGCATCGCTTCTGTCGTCATGCTTTTTTGTTATTTTCACCTGTTGGGCAATATGCGCAGGCTGAGTCGGTTCATGCGCTGGGTGGTGGTTGTTTTCCTGCTGACAACCTTTACGGAAACCTATTTTTTGGTCCCGGTATTTAACGTGTCGTTATTGTTGCTTTGCCGTGGAAAAGAAATGATAAATTCTAAGTTGGAGGGTTAAGAAATGGATTTCTCGATCGTTATCCCTATTTATAATAGTGCACGCTACCTGCCGAAAACGCTGAAGCGGATTTTCAACGCTTGTCAAGGATTCGACTATCAGGTGATTTTGGTTGATGATTGCTCTGACGAGGATGATATCAAATATATTCGTCAGATAGCGGCGACGAATAGCAATGTGATGCTGCATGAGAAAAAACAGAAGAGCAATGCGGCGGTGTCGCGCAACTTAGGTACCAAGTTAGCGCAATCGGAGATCGTGTTTTTCCTCGACTCTGATGATTACTTCACGACCAACTATATTATTCGTCGCATGAATAAACATGAGGATCGCCATATTGATATTATCTTCGGCAACTATGCGGAGGTGAGCGGCGATTCGGTGCGTGATTTCAACTTCCATTATAAATCCGGTTCCTCCGGCGAGGATTTTCTTTTTCTGGAAATGGGCGATATTCGTTCATCCACCATCAGCATCCGTAAAAAAAGCGATCGCCGCTTTTTATTTCCCGAGTTCCTCAATAAGCATCAGGACTGGGGTTTTTTGGTCAATGCCACCAATTTGGGCGCGCATGTGGCGCACGACGCCGGCGGAGGGGTGTTTCTCGACGTAGGGCGCTATGGGCGCATGACGGCGAAGCTCAATCTGGAGGCCAGCGACCGGTTTATCAATACCTTCCTCAGCCCCAGCGATCGCCATATCAGCGGATTCGCCTGCAAGCATCTGCTGGCCTCGCTGTATTCGGAAAACGCCCAGGCGTTCAATTATTACTCGTCGCGCATCGTGCGGCACAGCCTGAGCGGCAAGTTCAAGGTGATCAAATGGTATGGCGATTGTCTGGCGCGGTTGGGGTTGTTCTCGGTTGGCGGCCGGCTGCTGCGCAATGTGCGCCAGGGATTCAGGAGATGATATGCAAGCACGCAAGGTAATCATCGTTATCGAAAATATCGCGGGCAAGGGCGGTACTGAACGGGTCGCCAGCGGTTTGGCCAACGCGCTGGCGCGTCTGCCGGGTTATGAGGTGGCGGTGTTTTCGCTGTTTGGCGAGCGGAGCTTCTTTCCGCTGGCGAGTGACGTCCGGTTGCGCTGCGGCGGTGGCGATTCGCTGTTCTGGCCATGGCGGCTGGCATTGGCGCTGCGGCGTGAACGCGCGGACGTGATCATTACCGTTTCTATGGGAAAACTGTCGGTGGTGATGACGCCTTTTCTGCGTTTGTTCTGTGCCCGCAGCCGGTTGCTATTAAGTGAGCACGTCAGCTTTCACCAGTATCCGCGCGTATTTAAGTGGCTGAAGTTGCTGGTTTACCGGCTGAGCGATAGCGTGATTTTCCTGACGCGGCAAGATAGCGACGCCATCGCTCGCTGGGTGGGGGCCGGAAAATGTCGGGTGATCGAGAACGTTTCGCCATTCGGCGCACAGGCGCCGACGTCGGCGCTGCAAAAAAAGGTGGCACTGGCGGTGGGGCGATTGAGCAATCAGAAAGGCTTCGATCGACTGATCGCACTGTGGCGAGGGGTGGTGGCACAGGCGCCGGATTGGCGTCTGCTGATTATTGGCGACGGTCCGGAGCGCGACGCATTGCGGCGACAGATTGAAGACGCCGGGCTGGAGCGGCAGGTGAGTCTGCTGCCGGCCACCGCTAACGTGGCGGACTATTATCGCCAGGCCAGCCTGTATTTGATGACCTCTCGCTATGAGGGATTGCCGATGGTGCTGATCGAAGCCATGAGTTTCGGCCTGCCGCTGGTGGCCTACGACTGCAAGACCGGCCCGGCCGAGTTGATAGACGATGGCGTCAACGGCTATCTGGTGCCCGATGACGACGCCGCCGCCTTCAGCGAAGGGGTGATCAAACTGATGCTCGATCCGGGGTTGCGCGAGCACTTCTCTATCGCCGCGTTAGAGAAGTCTCGTCGTTTTTCTCCCGAACGTATTTATCCCCAGTGGCAACAGCTCACCGAGTGAGGACAGAATGGAAAAGATATCCGTGATAATGCCGGCCTACAATGCTGCGAACTCTATTAAAGAGTCGATTCTAGGCGTGCTGAATCAGCGATTTACCGATTATCACCTGTATGTGATCGATGATGCGTCTACCGACGATACTGCCGAGGTGGTACGGCCGTTCATCCACGATCGCCTCACCTATATCCGTAATGAGCATAACCAGGGCGTGGCGGAAACGCGCAACATCGGCATTGAGGCGGCGAAAGGCGACTATATCGCCTTCTGCGACAGTGATGACGTATGGCTGCCCAACAAGCTGTCGCGCCAGGCGAGCATTTTGCAAACCCGCCGCTACGACGTGGTGTGCTCCCATTATTACACCTTCGAAGACGACCTGAAATTGATCAAAAACACCCGTGGTGCGGATGAGCTTATTGGCTATCAGGATATGTTGAAAAGCAACTGGATTGGCAATCTCACCGGCATCTACAACCAGAAGCGCATCGGTAAGGTGTATCAGCAAAAAGTGGGCCATGAGGACTATTTGATGTGGCTGGCGGTGCTGCAGAAGGCGCGTAACGGTCTGGCCTACTGCATTCCCGAACCGCTGGCCTGTTACCGATTGTCTACCCATTCGCTGTCGGGCAACAAAATCCGCGCCGCGGATTGGCAATGGCGGATTTACCGTCAGCATTTGGGGCTGTCTTACCAGAAATCCTGCTATCTGTTCGCCACCTATCTGTTCAATGCCGTGGTGAAAAGGAAGTGACCATGAGGGGGATGTATCAGAGGGTGGCTCTGGGCTGTTGCGCCTTGTGGAGCGCTTCGGCTCTGGCGCAGAGCTGCCAACCCAATCTGTTGGCCAACCCCGGCTTTGAGCAGGGGCTCAGCGACTGGCGCGCGCAGGGCGCACAGGGCGACGGCGATACGCACAGCGGCCGTGGCAGTCTGCGTTATGACAATGCAGATGCAGCGCAGTACCGTACCTTCAACCAGGCGCTGCAGGTTGTGCCCGGGCAGACGATAGATTTCGGCGTCTGGCTCAAGACCCGCGGCGTACGCGGGCAAAGCCGCGACGGCGGCGCCGGGGTTTATCTGCAAAGCTTTGATGCGCAGGGGCGCTTTCTGGAAGGCAGCTATCCGGCTGGCGTGACCGGCGACAGCGGTTGGCGGCAGGTGAACGCCAGCTATACCGTGCCGCCGCAGGCGGCGCGAATCACTTTTGGCGTTTACCTGCGTAAGGGGACCACCGGTACCGTCTGGTTTGACGACGCCTATGCGTGTACTCGAGCGCCTAAGCCGGCATTGTATCAGCTCGGCGCGTCGGCGCAGGGAAAGGTCGACACGCTGATAGTCACTGCGCAGCCGCAGCATTTGCAGGTCGATAGCGAATTGCTTAATGCCGAGGGGCAGGTTGTTCACCGTAGCCGCGACCGTTATCAAGTTGAAGGGCAGCGCCGTATCGAATACCCACTGCCGACCGGTCTGGCACAGGGGGAGTACCGCCTGCGTCAGCAGGTCACCGGTCAGCAATCCCAGCCGGCACAGGGCAGCGAGCTGTCTTTTCGCGTTGGCCAGCCTGCGGCCAAAGTGGCGATCGACAGCAAAGGCTTTACCCTGCGCGATGGTCAACGGCTTTTCCCGTTGGGCATTTACGCCAACGTGGCTACCGATGAACATTTGGCGCGCATCGCCTCGGCGGGATTCAACACGGTGCTGAACTATGATTATGGGGAAAAGAAAGATCCTTACGCCTTTTTCCGCAACGCACGCAAGCGCGGGCTGCTGGTCATTTACTCCGTCAAAGATCAGTACCGCGGCAGCCGTTTCGCGCCGGCCGTGCGCGGTGGCGACTACGCGGCGATGACGGCCTGGTACGTGCAGCGCTTGCGCTCTCAGCCCAACCTGCTCGCCTGGTACATCAACGATGAACTGGGGCCGGAATATCTCGATAAGATCGAGGAAAAAAACCTGCAAATAAAGCGGCTTGACGGCGATCATCCCACCTTCCAGGTGTTGAACAAAACCGGGGAGTTGGACGCCTACTTTAACAGCAGCGACATTTTGGCGACCGACCCTTACCCGGTGGGGAACGATCGCGATCTGACGCGCACCACGCGTTATACCGAACTGACGGTGCAGGCCGCCCGCCAGGCACGCGGGGCCTGGGTGGTGATGCAAATCATGGATCACGCCGCTTATGACGCCCGCCGCAAGCCACATCCGCCGTCAGAGGCGGAAATCCGCAACCAGGCCTGGCAGGCGCTGATCGGCGGCGCTAAGGGGCTGTTGTTTTATTCTTATACCGATCTGTTTTACAAGCGTAAAACCGGCCGCTTCGACCAACGGGAGTTTGACGCCACCTGGCGTGGCGTGGCTGCCGTGTCGCAGCAAATTGCCGCTTTCACCCCTTATCTGCTGACGGGAAAATCGACGCCGCTGGCGGGAAGCGACCCGCAAATGCCGGCGCGGATGTTTATTCTGGGCGATCGCGCCTTGCTGCTGGTAGCCAACCCCTACTATCGAGAGGGAAGCACCCGCTTGCGCCTTCCGGCGGGCTGGCGGCAGCAGGGAGAGGGCACGGAGGTCAAGCTGGCGTTGCCCGCAGTGGGCACCGCGACGCTGTGGCTTCAACGCTGAAAGCGACGAGTTAGCATCACGCGGGAGGTTTCTCCCGCGTCCTACCCCCAAATACCCCACCTTGCCCCCCGCCCGTCAGTCTCTGTCATGAATTCCTGATTTATTCATTCAAATTCAATTAATTAAAGTTAAGTCTCGCACCTATACTTTGGTGGTATTTCATCCCCGACGCGCGCGTCGCCTCCCGCTTTCTCTTGATCGCAATCAATTTGCCGCCGGTTGGCCGTCAGTAGGCTGGCGGCAGATTGAGCATGTCTTCTTATAACGACAAGAGCCTTCAGGAGCATTCCGGATGAGCAAATTTTTAGACCGTTTCCGCTATTTCAAGCAGTTGGCGGAGCCTTTTTCTGGCGATCACGGCCAGACCTTGAACACCAACCGCGACTGGGAAGACGGCTACCGCAGCCGTTGGCAACACGACAAAGTGGTGCGTTCCACCCACGGCGTGAACTGCACCGGTTCCTGCAGTTGGAAGATCTATGTGAAGAATGGTCTGGTGACCTGGGAAACCCAGCAAACCGATTATCCACGCACCCGTCCCGATCTGCCTAACCATGAACCGCGCGGCTGCCCGCGCGGCGCCAGCTACTCTTGGTACCTGTACAGCGCCAACCGGCTGAAATACCCGCTGATGCGCAAGCGTCTGCTCAAACTGTGGCGCGAAGCGAAAGCGCAGCACAGCGATCCGGTCGCGGCCTGGGGCTCTATCGTCGGCGATGCGGAAAAAGCCAAAAGCTACAAGGTGGCGCGCGGCCGCGGCGGTTTCGTCCGCTCCAGTTGGCAAGAGGTCAATGAACTGATCGCCGCCGCCAACGTCTATACCGCCAAAACCTTCGGCCCGGACCGCATTATCGGCTTCTCGCCGATCCCGGCGATGTCGATGGTGTCCTACGCCGCCGGCGCCCGCTACCTGTCGCTGATCGGCGGCGCCTGCCTGAGCTTCTACGATTGGTACTGCGATCTGCCGCCGGCCTCGCCGATGACCTGGGGCGAGCAGACCGACGTGCCGGAATCCGCCGACTGGTACAACTCCTCCTACATTATCGCCTGGGGCTCCAACGTGCCGCAGACGCGCACCCCGGACGCCCACTTCTTTACCGAAGTGCGTTACAAGGGCACCAAAACCGTGGCGGTGACGCCGGACTACGCCGAAGTCGCCAAGCTGTGCGACCACTGGCTGAATCCGAAGCAGGGCACCGACAGCGCGATGGCGCTGGCGATGGGCCACGTAATGCTGAAAGAGTTCCATCTCGACCGCGAAGTTGGCTACTTCCGCGACTATGTACGCCGCTATACCGACATGCCGATGCTGGTGCTGCTGGAAGCGCGTGAAGGCGGCCATTACGCCGCCGGCCGCCTGCTGCGCGCCGCCGATCTGGTGGACGGATTGGGCCAGGAAAACAACCCCGAGTGGAAAACCGTCGCCATCGACAGCCACAGCGGCGATCTGGTGGCGCCGCAGGGTTCCATCGGTTTCCGCTGGGGCGAGAAGGGCAAGTGGAACCTGGAACAGCGCGAGGGCAAATCGCAACAGGAAGTCGAGCTGCAGCTCAGCCTGTTGGGCATGCATGACGACGTCGCCGAGGTGGGCTTCCCGTACTTCGGCGGCGCCGACAGCGAGCATTTCAACAGCGTGGCGCTGGACGAGATCCTGCTGCACAAGCTGCCGGTGAAACGCCTGCGGCTGGCGGACGGCAGCGAAGCGCTGGTGACCAGCGTGTATGACCTGACGCTGGCCAATTACGGCCTGGAGCGCGGGCTGGACGACGCCAACTGCGCCGCCGACTATGACGAGGTCAAGGCCTACAGCCCGGCCTGGGCCGAACAGATCACCGGCGTGTCGCGCCACAACATCATCCGCATTGCCCGCGAGTTCGCGGAAAACGCCGAGAAGACCCACGGCCGTTCGATGATCATCGTCGGTGCCGGCGTCAACCACTGGTATCACATGGACATGACCTACCGCGGCCTGATCAACATGCTGATCTTCTGCGGTTGCGTCGGCCAGAGCGGCGGCGGCTGGGCGCACTACGTCGGCCAGGAAAAACTGCGACCGCAAACCGGCTGGCTGCCGCTGGCGTTTGGCCTCGACTGGCAGCGCCCGCCGCGCCACATGAACAGCACCTCGTTCTTCTACAACCATTCCAGCCAATGGCGCTATGAAACTGTCGGCACCGACGAGCTGCTGTCGCCGCTGGCGGACAAGTCGCGCTTCGGCGGCAGCCTGATCGACTTCAACGTGCGCGCCGAGCGCATGGGCTGGCTGCCGTCGGCGCCACAGCTGGGCACCAACCCGCTGCGCCTGGCGGAACAGGCCCGCGCCGCCGGCCAGTCACCGGTCGAGTTCACCGTCGACGGCCTGAAAAACGGCACGCTGGGCTTCGCCGCCGAGCAGCCGGACAATCCGCAGAACTTCCCGCGTAACCTGTTCGTCTGGCGCTCCAACCTGCTGGGGTCTTCCGGCAAGGGCCATGAGTACATGCTCAAATACCTGTTGGGCACCGAAAACGGCATCCAGGGGAAAGATCTCGGCCAGCAGGGCGGCGTGAAGCCACAGGAAGTGGAATGGCGCGAGCAGGGCGGCGAAGGCAAGCTGGATCTGGTGGTGACGCTCGATTTCCGCATGTCGAGCACCTGCCTGTACTCCGACGTGGTGCTGCCGACCGCCACCTGGTACGAAAAAGACGATATGAACACCTCCGACATGCACCCGTTCATCCATCCGCTGTCGGCGGCGGTCGATCCGGCCTGGGATTCGAAGAGCGACTGGGAGATTTACAAGGGCATCGCCAAGGCCTTCTCCGAAGTGTGCGTCGGCCATCTGGGCCAGGAAACCGACGTGGTGACCTTGCCTATCCAGCACGACTCCGCCGCCGAACTGGCACAGCCTTACGGCGTGCAGGACTGGAAGAAAGGCGAATGCGATCTGATCCCCGGCAAAACCGCGCCGCACATCATTGCGGTGGAACGCGATTACCCGGCCACCTACGAGCGCTTCACCTCGCTGGGGCCGCTGCTGGACAAACTGGGCAACGGCGGCAAGGGCATCAGCTGGAACACCCAAACCGAGGTCGACTTCCTCAAGCAGCTTAACTACGTCAAGGCCGACGGCCCGGCGGTAGGGCGGCCGAAGGTCGAGAGCGCGATTGACGCGGCGGAAGTGATCCTGTCGCTGGCGCCGGAAACCAACGGCCAGGTGGCGGTAAAAGCCTGGGAGGCCCTGAGCAACGTCACCGGCCGCGATCACCGGCATCTGGCGCTGAACAAGGAAGACGAGAAAATTCGCTTCCGCGACATTCAGGCGCAGCCGCGCAAAATTATCTCCAGCCCGACCTGGTCCGGTCTGGAGGATGAACATGTTTCCTATAACGCCTGCTACACCAACGTGCACGAGTTGATCCCGTGGCGCACCCTCAGCGGCCGTCAACAGCTGTATCAGGACCATGAGTGGATGCGCGCCTTCGGTGAAAGCCTGCTGGTATACCGGCCGCCGATCGACACCCGTGCCGCGCAGCCGCTGCTGAACAGCAAGCCGAACGGCAACAAGGAGAAGGCGCTGAACTTCCTGACGCCGCACCAGAAGTGGGGCATTCACTCCACCTACAGCGACAACCTGTTGATGCTGACGCTGTCGCGCGGCGGCCCGATCGTCTGGCTGAGCGAAGACGACGCCAAAGATCTGGGCATCGCGGACAACGACTGGATCGAGGCCTTCAACGCCAACGGCGCGCTGACGGCGCGCGCGGTGGTCAGCCAGCGTATCCCGGCCGGCATGACCATGATGTACCACGCGCAGGAGCGCATCGTGAACCTGCCGGGCTCGGAGATCACCAGCCAACGCGGCGGCATCCACAACTCGGTGACCCGCGCCTGTCCGAAGCCGACCCACATGATCGGCGGCTATGCGCAGTTGGCCTACGGCTTCAACTACTACGGCACCGTCGGCTCCAACCGCGACGAGTTCGTGGTGGTGCGCAAGATGAACCGCATTGATTGGTTGGACGACGAAGGCAACGACTACGCGCAGGGCAGTCAGCAGGAGAACAGCAAATGAAAATTCGTTCGCAAGTCGGCATGGTGCTGAATCTGGACAAGTGCATCGGTTGCCACACCTGTTCGGTCACCTGCAAAAACGTCTGGACCAGCCGTGAAGGTATGGAATACGCCTGGTTCAACAACGTGGAAAGCAAGCCTGGCGTCGGGTATCCGCACGCCTGGGAAGATCAGGAAAAATGGAAGGGCGGCTGGATCCGCAAAATCAACGGCAAGCTGGAGCCGCGCATGGGCAGCCGCGTCGGCGTGTTGGCGAAAATCTTCGCCAACCCGGACGTGCCGGCGCTGGACGACTACTACGAGCCGTTCGATTACGACTACCAGCATCTGCACACCGCCAAACAGGGCAAGCACCAGCCGGTGGCCCGCCCGCGCTCGCTGATTACCGGCCAGCGCATGAACAAGATCGAAAGCGGCCCGAACTGGGAGGAGATCCTCGGCGGGGAATTCGAAAAACGCTCGCAGGACAAGAACTTCGATAACCTGCAGAAGGCGATGTACGGCCAGTTCGAAAACACCTTCATGATGTACCTGCCGCGCCTGTGCGAGCACTGCCTCAACCCGGCCTGCGTCGCCACCTGCCCGAGCGGGGCGATCTACAAACGCGGCGAAGATGGCATCGTGCTGATCGACCAGGACAAGTGCCGCGGCTGGCGCATGTGCCTGACCGGCTGCCCGTACAAGAAAATCTATTTCAACTGGAAAAGCGGCAAGTCCGAGAAGTGCATCTTCTGTTACCCGCGTATCGAAGCCGGGCAGCCGACGGTCTGTTCGGAGACCTGCGTGGGCCGCATCCGCTATCTCGGCGTGCTGCTGTACGACGCCGATCGCATCGAGCAGGCGGCGGCGGTGGAGAACGACAAAGATCTGTATCAGAGCCAGCTCGATATCTTCCTCGATCCGCATGATCCTAAGGTGATTGCTCAGGCGCTGGCGGACGGCGTGCCGCAGGGCGTCATTGAAGCCGCCCAGCAGTCGCCGGTGTACAAAATGGCGATGGACTGGAAGCTGGCGCTGCCGCTGCACCCGGAATACCGCACGCTGCCGATGGTGTGGTACGTGCCGCCGTTGTCGCCGATTCAGTCCGCCGCCGACGCCGGCGAGCTGGCGCACAACGGCGTATTGCCGGACGTCGAGAGCCTGCGCATTCCGGTGCAGTATCTGGCGAATCTGCTGACCGCCGGCGATACCGAACCGGTACTGCTGGCGCTGAAGCGCATGCTGGCGATGCGCCACTACAAACGGGCGGAAACCGTCGACGGCGTTGTGGACACCAGCGCGCTGGAGCAGGTTGGCCTGAGCGAAGCGCAGGCGCAGGAGATGTATCGCTACCTGGCGATCGCCAACTATGAAGATCGCTTTGTGGTGCCGTCGAGCCACCGCGAACTGGCGCGCGAAGCCTTCCCGGAAAGCAAGGGGTGCGGCTTTAGCTTCGGCGACGGCTGCCACGGCAGCGATGGTAAGTTCAATCTGTTCAACAGCCGCCGTATCGACGCCATCGACGTGACCGCGAAAACCGCGCGGCCGGAGGATGCCTCATGATCAGCCTGAAAGTGATCGCCCGCCTGCTGGATTACCCGGAGCAGGTGCTGTTTGACCATCAGCAGGCGCTGATCGAAGCGCTGGAGCCGGCCAGCGAGCTGGATCTGCACCACAGCGCGCAGCTGATTCTGTTTATCCGCCGCCTGTGCGCGCGCCCGTTGCTGGATGCTCAGGCTGACTATTGCGAGCTGTTCGATCGCGGCCGCGCCACCTCGCTGCTGCTGTTTGAGCACGTGCACGGTGAGTCGCGCGATCGCGGCCAGGCGATGGTTGACCTGATGGCGCAGTACCGCACCGCCGGGCTGGAGATCGACAGCCGCGAGCTGCCGGACTTCCTGCCGCTGTACCTGGAGTATTTGGCCAGCCGCAGCGCGGCGCAGGCGCGGGAAGGGCTGCAGGACATCGCGCCGATCCTGGCGCTGCTGGGCGCGCGCTTGCAACAGCGTGAAAGCCCGTACGCGGTGCTGTTCGATCTACTGCTGGCGCTGTCCGGCAGCGAGGTGCAGGCCCAGGCGCTGGAGACCCAGGTGGCGCAAGAGGCGCGCGACGATACGCCGCAGGCGCTGGATGCGGTGTGGGAAGAGGAGCAGGTCAAGTTTCTCGGCGAACAGGGCTGCGCCTCCGCCCAGCAGACGGCGCACCAGCGGCGCTTCGCCGGCGCGGTGGCGCCACAGTATCTGGATCTGACGGATGCGTTAACCGGAACCAAAGGACGCTAATCATGCAATTTTTGAATCAGTTCTTCTTCGATATCTACCCTTATCTGGCCGGCGCGGTATTCCTGATCGGCAGCTGGTTGCGTTACGACTACGGGCAGTACAGCTGGCGCGCCGGCTCCAGCCAGATGCTGGATAAAAAGGGCATGCGGCTGGCGTCCAACCTGTTCCACATCGGGATTATCGGCATCTTCGCGGGCCACTTCCTCGGCATGCTGACGCCGCACTGGATGTATGAGGCCTTCCTGCCGATCGACGTGAAGCAGAAGCTGGCGATGATCGCCGGCGGCGCCTGCGGCCTGATGACGCTGATCGGCGGCGCGCTGTTGCTGAAGCGCCGGTTGACCAACCCACGGGTGCGCGCCACCAGCAGCTTCGCCGACATCATGATCCTGACGTTGCTGGTGGTGCAGGTGTGTCTGGGGCTGCTGACCATTCCGTTCTCCGCCCAGCATATGGACGGCAGCGAAATGATGAAGCTGGTGGCCTGGGCGCAGGCGGTAGTGACCTTCCACGCCGGCGCCTCTGCGCACCTGGAAGGGGTGGCGATTATCTTCAAACTGCACATGGTGCTGGGCATGACGCTGTTCGTGCTGTTCCCGTTCTGCCGCCTGGTGCATATCTGGAGTGCGCCGGTAGAGTACCTGACCCGCCGTTATCAGCTGGTGCGCAACCGCCGCTGAGCCTGACCCCGCCGCCGCCGATCGCCAGCGGCGGCGCTATTCCGATAATTCCCCCGCCGTCTGCCCATTCTCGCCGCCTTGTCGTAAACTAATTATCTCAGTCATGTTACGCTTATGCTTCCGCCGACGGACGTCGGCCCGTGGTAGCCGATAACAAGAGATACCGCCTTGATGAAAGGCATTTTGGGACATAAAAACCGGGGATGATCCGCGTGGCCTTCGTGCCGTGCGGGAGAATCGCTTTATGGATAGTCAGGTTAATCAATAACAATAATGACCACACAATGTCGCTCACCCGAGCTGTTGCCTCTGAAAATCATTGCCACCGGGGCCGCGTTGCCGCCCAACCGCGTGGCGTCTTCTACGCTCGACGCTCGCCTGGGGAAACCGGCCGGCTACGTTGAAAAACGCTCGGGCATCGTTTGCCGCTATCACGCCGCCGACGATGCCAGCCAGGCCGAACTCGCTGCCGCTGCGCTGCAAGATGCGCTGGCTCGCCACGCCATCCCGGCAGCTTCCATTGACCTGCTGATCTCCGCCTCGGCGATATCGGTGCAGGCGCTGCCATGCACCGCCGCGCATATTCTCAAGGTGGCGGGGCTGGCGGCGGGCACGCCGGGCTTCGACATCAACAGCAGCTGCGTCAGCTTTATCTCTGCGCTGCAGGTAGCGGCGGGGCTGTTGAACGCCGGGACGTATCGGCGTATCGCCATCGTTTCGGCGGATCTCGCTTCACGCGGCATCGACTGGCAGCACGAAGAGTCGTCGCTGATTTTCGGCGATGGTGCCGCCTGTGCCATTGTGGAGCGCGGCGACGGCGCCAGCGGTATCCTCGCCAGCCTGGTGGAAACCTATCCCGCCGGGAGCGAACTGTGCGAGATCCGCGCCGGCGGTACGCGTCGTAACCCGCGCGCCGGCATGTGTGAGCAAGACTTCCTGTTCCATATGCAGGGCAAGCCGCTGTTCCGTCAGGCGTCGGCGCTGATTGAGGGCTACCTCGACCGGCTGCTGAACGCCAGCGGCCTGACCCTGGCCCAGATCGCCACCGTGGTGCCGCATCAGGCCAGCCATCTGTCGCTCGAACATATGCGCAAGCGGCTGCACGTCTCCAGCGAGGCGCTGGTCGACATCTACCGCCATCATGGCAATCAGGTGGCGGCGTCCATCCCGACGGCGCTGCATGCCGCTGCGACCACCGGGCGCTTCAATCCCGGTCAGCCGGTGATGCTGATCGGCACCGCCGCTGGGCTGGCGCTGGCCGGCATGGTGTTGCTGCCATGAGGGTGCTGGTCACCGGGGCGACCAGCGGGCTGGGACGCAACGCGGCGCAGTGGTTGCTGGAGGCCGGACATCAGGTGCGCGCCACCGGCCGCGATGAGCGGGCCGGTGAAACGCTGCGTCGGCTGGGCGCCGAGTTTTGCGCGCTCGATCTGGCGCAGGCCACGCCGCAGCAGTGCCGGGAGCTGGTGACCGACTGCGAGTGGGTGTGGCACTGTGCGGCCAAGTCTTCGCCCTGGGGCAGCAAGGCGGAATTTCACCGCATCAACGCCGCGGCGACGGAGAAGCTGGCGGAGGCGGCCGGGCGCTGCGGCGTGCGCCGCTTCGTGCATATCTCCACGCCGGCAATCTACTTCGATTTTCAGCCGCATTACGATCTTGACGAGGGTTACCGCGCCCGGCGCTTCGCCAATCACTATGCCGCCAGCAAGTATGCGGCCGAACAGCGACTGTTGGCGCAGGCGAAGATCTATCCGCAAACCACCTACATTATGCTGCGGCCGCGCGGCCTGTTTGGCCCGCACGATCGGGTGATCGTGCCGCGGCTGTTGCAGCAGCTCGAACGCGATCGCGGCGTATTGCGATTGCCCGGCGGCGGACAGGCATTGCTGGATCTGACCTTTGCCCCCAATGTGGTGCACGCCATGGAGCTGGCCAGCCGGCAGCGCGGATTGCCGTCCGGCGCCGTGTACAACATCACCAATCACCAACCGCAGCGGCTGGCGGACGTGCTGGATGCGCTGCTGCGTCAGGCGCTGGGGCTGAGTTACCGGCTGCAGGCCGTGCCCTATCCGCTGCTGCATTCGCTGGCCGGCGGCATGGAGCTGTGGGCAAGCCTGAGCGGCAAGGAACCGATGCTGACGCGCTACAGCGTGGCGGCGGTGCACTTCGACATGACCCTGAGCCAGACCCGCGCGATCGAAGAACTGGGCTATCGGCCGCGTTACTCGATGGAAGAGGGGATCCGCCTGACCGGCGAGTGGCTGCGGCAGCAAGGAGGCGGACAACATGGCTAAAGTCACCGTTTTTGAAGTGGGCTATTGCACGCATATCGGCTGCATGGCGCTGCGCGGTGCCGGGTTCCGGGTGTGCAAATTCCCGGCGCGCGCCTATCTGCTGGAGGTAGGGGAGCGCCGCTGGCTGTGGGATACCGGCTACGCGCATTATTTTCAGCAGCACACGCAGTCGGGGCTGTTCAGCCTTTACCGCCGCATGACGCCGGTCTATTTCGATCCCGCCGAGTCGTTGGCACACCAGCTGCGCGAAGCCGGTTACACCGAAGATGACATCCAGGCGCTGATCGTCTCGCATTTTCACGCGGATCACATCGCCGGGCTGCAGGATTTCAGCCAACTCGATTTTATTTGCTCTGGTGAAGGCTGGCAGCAAACCCGTGGGCTGCGCGGTTTTGCGGCGCTGAAGCGCGCCTTTATTCCCGGCCTGATCCCGGCGGACTTCGAGAGCCGCCTGCAGTTTATGGAGGCTTTTCCCTCGGTGGCGTTGCCCGCGCTGCTGGCGCCGTTCGTTCGCGGTTACGCGCTGCCGGGCAGCGAAGGGCAGATCGTGCTGGTGCCGCTGCCGGGGCATGCGGCCGGCCATATCGGCGCCTTTATCCTCACCGATGCCGGTTGGACACTGCTGGCCAGCGACGCCGCCTGGTCGCCGCAGAGCTACCAGACGCTGCGCGGGCCTTCGCGCCTGGCCAATCTGGTGATGGACGACGCGGCGGCGTACACCCGCACGCTGGAGCGGCTCAACCAGCTGTGGGCGGGCGGCCAGGTCAACATTTTGCTGTGTCATGAGGGGGACCTGTGATCCCCTTCATGACCCTTTGGCACTATTTTCGCGCCCGACGCCTGCGCTTTGGCGATCGTGCGGCGCTGGAGGCGTATCAGGCCCGGCAGCTCACGGGATTTGCCCGCCGGGTGCTGAGCAAGAGCCCCTATTTTCAGTGTTTCAGCCGCCGGCCGTTCGCCGAATGGCCGCAGATGGACAAGGCGCTGATGATGGCGCAGTTCGACCGGATGAATACCGCCGGGCTGCAGCGCGATGCGGTGCTGGCCTGCGCGCAGCGCAGCGAGGCGGATCGCGATTTCACGCCGAAGATCGGGCGCTACAGCGTCGGATTGTCGTCCGGCACCTCCGGGCAGCGCGGCGTGTTTGTCGTCAGCCCGCGCGAACAGCAGGTGTGGGCCGGCGGCATGCTGGCGAAGATGCTGCCGGACGGGCTGTTGGCCGGCGAGCGCGTTGCGCTGTTTCTGCGGGCGGACAATAACCTCTATCACAGCGTGAACAACCGTTGGCTGAGCCTGGCGTTTTACGATCTGCTCGCGCCGTTCAGTGCGCATCTGCCCGCCTTGGAACGGCAGGCGCCCAGCATCATCGTGGCGCCGGCGCAGGTGCTGCGCGCCCTGGCGCTGGCGGTGCTGGCCGGGCAGGTGACGCTGCCGGTCAAAAAAGTGATCTCGGTCGCCGAGGTGCTTGAAGAACAGGATCGCCGCCTGCTGATGCAGGTGTTTCCGGCGGTTGGCGAAGTGTATCAGGCCACCGAGGGGTTCCTGGCCGCGACCTGCGCGCACGGCACGCTGCATCTGAACGAAGAGTTTTTGCATATCGAACCGCAGTGGATCGACGAACTGCACTTCACGCCGCTGATCACCGACTTTACCCGCAGTACGCAGCCGATCGTGCGCTATCGGCTGGATGATGTATTGGTGCTGCGCCAGGAACCCTGCCCATGCGGGCAACCGACGCGGGCGATTGCGCGTATCGAAGGGCGGCGCGACGATCAGCTGATGTTACCCGATGCGCAGCGGCAACCGCAGGCGGTGTTCGCCGATGCCTGCAGCCGGACGATCGCCAATGCGTTGCCGCTGACCAGCGATTACCGCCTGATCCAGCGCGGCGAGCAGCGGCTGGAGCTGATTGCCGATTGCAGCCAAGCGGAATTGGCGCACTGCCAGGCGCAGCTGATCGCACTGTTCGCCCGTCAGGGCATCGCCACCGAGCGGCTCGAATGGCGGCTGACGACGCAGGCGGTGCTGCCGCAGTTCGATCGCAAGCGGCGGCGCATCGTGCGCCAGGCGGAGGAAGCATGAAAAATACGCTGTTCAGGCTAGGGCACATGTTGCTCGGCTGGGGGACGGTCGGGGTCGTGTATAGCCTGACCGATCGCCTGCAGGGGGCGGGAACCCTGTTGCCGCCGTCGGCGCTTGATCGGGCGATCCCGTTCAACCCGGCGGCCATCTGGCTCTACCTGTCGTTCTTCCTCATCGTCCCGGCTGGCTATTTGCTGGCGCCGCTGCGGCGAATCAAATGGCTGACGCTGGCGATGCAGCTGACGGCGCTGGGCGCCGGAGCGGTTTACCTGCTGTGGCCGACCACCATGGCCTATCCGCAGAACGAGGGCGTTGGGATCAGCGCGCAGCTGCTGGCGGCGTTAACGCAGGTGGATTCGGCGCAGAACTGCCTGCCGTCGTTGCACATGGCGCTGACGGTGCTGGCGGTGTGGGCGCTGAGCGACGGCGAGCGCAAAATGCGGACGGCGCTGTGGATGCTGTGGGGCGTGGCGATCGCGTTCTCCATTCTGCAGCTGCGCCGTCACTTGTTTGTCGATTTGGCAGGTGGCGCCTTGCTGGCGCTATGCGCCGGTGGGCTGGCGCTGCGTATAAAGGCCCTGCGCAGGCGCGTGGTTAAAGGAGAAATGGGATGAGCGATCTGGCGTTGCCGATAGTGTTCATGCTGTTCATCGTGGTGGCCGAGGCGGTGGCGCTGCAGTGGGGGCGCCGTGAGCCGGTCAACTGGCACGATCTGGTGTTCAACCTGAACTCCGGCCATATCATGCTGTGGCTGTTCCGCGGGCTGGAGATCACCTGCTACGGCTACGTGGCCGCGCATTTCAGCCTGGGGCTGCTGGACGCCTGGCCGCCGCTGCTGATGTGGCTGTTCGCCCTGCTGGCGTGGGACTTCGGTTTCTACTGGCTGCATCGCCTGCACCACCGCTTCCGCGTGCTGTGGGCGGTACACGTGGTGCACCACCAGGGGGAGCACTTCAACCTGTCGCTGGGGGTGCGCAACTCCTGGTATTCGTCGCTGACGTCGATCCCGTTCTTTTTGCTGCTGGCGCTGGCGGGCGTGCCGCTGTCGGTGTTCGTCGCGGTGTCGATTTTTCACTACAGCATTCAGCTGTTTAACCACAATGCGCTGACGCCGAAGCTGGGCGTGCTGGAAAAAATCCTGGTCACGCCAGCGCACCACCGGGTGCACCACGTCAAGGACATGGCGTATTCCAATAAGAACTTCGGCGGCAGCTTTATCTTTTGGGACAAGCTGTTCGGCACCTTCTGCCCGGCGTTGCCGACCACGCCGTTCAGCTATGGCGTCAGCGGTGACAGGCCGTCTGCCAACCCGTTCTGGGCGAGTAATCTGCCGTTCCTGCGCTATTTGCGTCTGACATGGCGCCCGGCGCCGGGCCGACCACGCGACCGCCGTTCGGCACTCAGCGTATTCAGCGGCGCCATGCTGTTGTTCACGCTGGTGGTCGGCTACGTCTACCAATACGGCTATGGTTACGGCGACATCAGCTGGCCGCAAATGGCGCTGCTGGTGCTGCTGGCGTTGGGATCGGTAGCGCTGGGCGGCATGACGGAAGGGCGGCCGTGGGCGAGCGCCGTCTGGCTGCTGATCGCGCTGGGCATGCCGCTGCTGTTTATCGGCTATCTTGGCTGGCCGCAGCGCTATTGGCATATCGCCATGGCCGCCGTGGCGCTGCATGCCCTGTGCATCGCGCTGGGCTGGGGGCGAGTGGCCGCATCGGCCGCCGTGGAGGAACCGCATGGCTGAGTCATTGCCGCCGCTGCGTTTTCCCGCCGATGGCGAGCAGGCGTTTCATCGCGATCTCAAGCGCGCGGCGCACGCCTGCCTGGCGGGCGATCATCGCTATGCCGATGCCGCGCGGCTGGTCAAGGCCGCGCTGTTGTTGGTGTTGTGCGCCGGGTTTTACGCGCTCAGCCTGATGCAGCATCAGCCATGGGCGTTTTTCCTTTGCTATTTCCTGTTCGTGACCATGGGTATGCTGCTCAACGTCAACGTCAACCACGATGCTTCGCATAACGCCTTCCTGCGTGCGCCCTGGGCCAATCGCCTGGTGGGGCGGGTGGTGACGCTGCCGCTGGGCGTCGATCCGGACTATTGGCGTACGCGGCACGTGGATTACCACCACGTTTACGCCAACGTGGAGCATTACGATCTGGACACCGAAGAGAACGGCTTTTTCCGCCAGACGCCTTTCCAGCGCTGGCGGCCCCATATGCGCTATCAGCATCTGTACTGGCCGCTGATCGCCGCGCTCTCCTTGCCCTATATCGCCTGGATTTTCGATTGGTCCGATCGGCTCGATAAAACGCCGCTGCGGGAAAAACGCGTGCTGGCGGGGCGCGGCGGTTGGACGCTGTTCGTGCTGTGCAAGCTCGCGCATCTGGCGCTGGTGCTGGTGGTGCCGCTGATCGTGGGCCACTTGCACGGCATCGGCTGGGGCTGGGTGTTGCTGGCTTACGCGCTCAGCCAGATGTGCGCCTCGCTGCTGGTGGTGTTCTTGCTGCTGGGCACCCATTGGGCGCAGGCCGAGTTTTACCCTGCGCCGACGGGCGACAGCATGCCGCAAGGCTGGTACCGGCACAATTTCGCCACCGCCTGCGACTGGCAGCCCGAACCGCGCTGGCTGGAGCACCTGACCGGCGGACTGAACTATCACCTGACCCATCACCTGTTTCCCGGTTGGAATCACCGCCACTATCCGGCGCTGGCCGCCGCGGTGGCGGAAGTGGCACAGCGGCACGGCATGGCGTACCGCTGCATCGGCTATCGCGAACTGCTGGCGCAGCAACAGCGCTTCTTGCGGCGGATGGGGCAGCCATGAAACCGCTGCGTCCGTTGGCCTATCGGCGCGACGACAACGGGTTGCATCGCGCGCTGATGCAGGCCGCCCAGCACTATCTGGCGGCCAACGGCGATCACCGTTTCGCCGACGGCGGCATGCTGGCGAAGGTGACGCTGCTGCTGGCACTGTGCGGCCTGTGTTACGGGCTGAGCCTGCAGCAGCAAAACGGCTGGGCGTTTTTCGCCTGCTATTTCGGTTTTATCTTTATCGGCATGTTCCTGACGGTAAACGTGGTGCACGATGCTTCGCACAACGCGTTTTTCCGTCGGCCCTGGGCCAACCGTTGGCTGAACGCCCTGGTGAGCGTGCCGCTGGGGCTGGATCCCGACTGCTGGCGCGTGCGGCACGTGCTGTTCCACCATGCCCATAACAATATCGAACATTACGATCCCGACATCGACGCCAACGGCGTGCTGCGGCAAACGCCGTTCCAGCGCTGGCGCCCCTTTATGCGCGCGCAGCGTTACTATTGGCCGCTGGTGGCGGCGCTGACGTTCCCGTACTACATCTGGCTGTTCGATTGGCTGGACAGGGCGGGCCGCACCCGCGTGGCGGCGCGCATGGCGCAGCAGGGCGTGCGTGGCTGGTGCGGGTTTCTGGCGGGTAAGGCGGCACACCTGCTGCTGGCGCTGGCGATCCCATGCTGGCTGCTGCCGCCGGCTATCGGCATCGGGCAAATTCTGCTGGTCTATTTGCTGAGCCAGATGCTTTCTTCCTTGCTGTTCGTGATGTTGATCATCGGCACCCACTGGGCCAAGGCCAACTTTTATCAGGCGCCGGCGCAGGGCACGATGCCGCACGGCTGGTATCATCACGTGTTCGCCACCACCTTCGACTGGCTGACCCGGCCGCGTTGGCTGGGGTACTGGCTCGGCGGGGCGAACCTGCATTTGACGCATCATCTGTTCCCGCACTGGAGCCACCGGCATTACCCGGCGCTGAGCCGCATCATCGGCGAGGTGGCGCCGCGTTTCGGCATCGACTACCGCCTGCTGGAACTGGAGGAGCTGTTGCGTCTGCAGCAACGCTTCCTCAGCGCGATGGGCCGCAAACCGCACTAGCGTTGCATGCGGATTGTGCGAGGCGTTACGCAGTTCACTAATTGAACGATATTTGCCCTTCCAGTAGACTTTCCCTCTGTGAATCAACGGCCACAGGAGGTGGACTATGCGCAGCTTGCCGATTCGGTTATCGAACAAAATTGATGATGATCTGAACGATATCGCCCGGCGTCACGGGATGGAAAAAACCGAGGTAATCAAAATGGCGTTTGCACTGATTACCCTTGCCGATAAGTACTGGATGAAACAGGATGGTACTTCTCTTGGCATTGTACGGGAGAAGGGTGAACAGCTTGAAGCGGTGGGGCGGGTCGTGGAGATCTTCCCATGAGCATCGAAAGCCGTAATCTGCGCGATGAGGCCAGCCAGGTTTATCTGGAGCAGGTCTTGGTCTTCGACGAAATGGAGCGGCTGCGCCTGGCACGCCAGGTGCTGTGCGGGATATTCGCGGTCAGCGTGGGCGTATTCGCCGCCCACGCGTATTGGGAGAAAAACGAAGCGCTGAATCAGGTGTTTGAGCTGGTGAAGATCGGCGCCTTGCCGCTGGTCACGCTGGTGGTCTCTTTTTACTTTCCCAACAGCGCGTCCAGATAAGGCGCCGCGTCAATGCGACTTCATGCCCGCCGCGGTCATCAGCAGGCGGAACAGTGAGGCAACCACGAATAACCCCAGCACGCTGGCGCTCCAGATGATCACCAGCCAACCGATGCGTTTCCACCAGGGCGCCGGAGCGGCGGTTGCCGTTTTATCTTGCATAGCGTCCTCCCTTCTCAATGATAGCCGTGTTCATGGCTGATCTTGCCGCGGAACACGTAGTAGCTCCAGAAGGTGTAGACCAGAATGATTGGGATGATGAACAGCGCGCCCACCAGCATAAAGCCGAGGCTCTGCGGTGGTGCTGCGGCGTCCCACAGGCTGATGGCCGGCGGGATCAGGTGCGGCCAGATGCTGATGCCAAGTCCGCTCAGGCCGAGGAACACCAGCAGCAGCGTCAGCATAAACGGCGAGTAGTGCGCGCCGCGTTTCACTCCGCGTTGAATTCCCCAGGCGCTGAGCAGCACCAGCAGCGGTACCGGCAGCAGCCAGAACAGGTTAGGCAGCGTAAACCAGCGGGCGGCGATTTCCGGATGGGCGATCGGCGTCCAGACACTGACCGCAGCCAGCACCAGCAACAGGATGGCCAGCAGCGGCGTCGCCAGGTGATACATGCGTGCCTGCAGTTCACCGGCGGTTTTCATCACCAGCCAGGTACAGCCGAGCAGGGCATAGGTCACCACCAGCCCCAGCCCGCAGAACAGCGCGAACGGCGTTAGCCAGTCCAGCGCGCCGCCGGCGTAGGTGCGGCCTTCTACCGGGAAGCCGTTGATCACGGCGCCCACCACCACACCCTGGCTGAAGGTGGCGAACAGTGAGCCCCAAATAAACGCCTTGTCCCAGATATGGCGCTTCTCCGGCGTCGCCTTGAAGCGAAACTCGAAGGCCACGCCGCGGAAAATCAGCCCGATCAGCATCAGCGTCAGCGGGATCGCCAGCGCGTCGAGGATGACCGAATAGGCCAGCGGGAAGGCGCCGAACAGTGCGGCGCCGCCCAGCACCAGCCAGGTCTCATTGCCGTCCCACACCGGGGCGACGGTGTTCATCATCAGATCGCGGTCGCCGCTCTCTTTCACCCACGGAAACAGGATGCCGATGCCCAGGTCGAAACCGTCCATCACCACGTACATCATGGTGCTGAACACGATGATGACAAACCAAATCAGCGGAAGATCGATACCCATGTTCAGCTCCTGTCGTCCAGAGTGTCGTTGACCGCGGACAGCGGACGCGCCGGCCGGCCCTCGGTATTGTCTTCTTGGTGTTCATGCGGCTGCGGCCCTTTGCGGATCAGGCGCATCATGTAGGAATACCCCACGCCGAACACCGAACAGTAGACGATGATGAACGCCAGCAGGCTGATGCTCATGTGCAGGTCGCCGTGCGCGGAGACCGCATCCTTGGTGCGCAGCAGGCCGTACACCACCCACGGTTGGCGGCCGATCTCGGTGGTGAACCAGCCCGCCAGCAGCGCCAGCAGCCCGGAAGGGCCCATCCACAAAATGAAGTACAGGAACGGACGCGACTGATACAGCCCGCCGCGCCAGCGCAGCCACAGGCTCCACACCCCGGCCAGAATCATCAGCATGCCCAGCCCGACCATGATGCGGAACGACCAGAACACCACGGTGGAGTTGGGGCGATCTTCCGGCGGGAAGGATTTGAGCGCCGGTACCTGTTCGGTCAGGCTGTGCGTCAGGATCAGGCTGCCGAGGTAAGGCACCTCCAGCTTGAAGCGGGTTTCTTCGCGCTGCATGTCCGGCCAACCGACCAGGATCAGCGGCGTGGCTTCGCCCGGCGGATTTTCCCAGTGGCCTTCGATGGCGGCGATCTTCGCCGGCTGGTGTTTCAGCGTATTCAGGCCGTGCGCATCGCCGATCATCGCCTGCACCGGCGCGACGATCAGCGCCATCCACATCGCCATCGACAGCATTTTGCGCATCGCCGGGGTATCACGGCCGCGCAGCAGATGCCAGGCGGCGGAGGCGCCGACGAAGAACGCCGAGGAGAGGAAGGCGGCGGTGGACATGTGCAGCAGGCGGTACGGGAAGGACGGGTTGAAGATCACCTTCAGCCAGTCGACCGGGACCACCTGGCCGTTGATGATTTCATGCCCCTGCGGGGTCTGCATCCAGCTGTTGGAGGCCAGGATCCAGAAGGTGGAGATCAGTGTGCCGAGCGCGACCATGCAGGTGGCGAAGAAGTGCAGGCCGGGGCCGACGCGGTTCCAGCCGAACAGCATCACGCCGAGGAAACCGGCTTCGAGGAAGAAGGCGGTCAGCACTTCATAAGTCAGCAGCGGCCCGGTAATGCTGCCGGCGAACTCGGAGAAGAAGCTCCAGTTGGTGCCGAACTGATAGGCCATCACCAGCCCGGACACCACGCCCATGCCGAAGTTAACGGCGAAAATCTTTGACCAGAAATGGTAAAGCTCGCGGTAGGCTTCATTGTGCGTTTTCAACCATAACCCTTCCAGCACCGCCAGATAACTGGCTAAACCGATGGTGATGGCGGGGAAGATGATATGGAAAGACACGGTGAAGGCGAACTGTATTCTGGCGAGTTCCAGTGCATCAAGACCCAGCATGGCGCCTCCTAGGGTTGAACATAAATTAACCTCTTGAGTATAGCTGTCATTTTTATGTGAAAAGCTTGGCGTTAAGTTAATCACGAAGTACAGTGACTATAATAGTGACAGTTATTTTACTTTTTCATATAACAGTTAATGGTTATGACCCGATACGAGCAGCTTGCGCAGCAGATTAGAGAACAGATCCAGAACCGGGTGTGGCGGGCGGGCGACAAGCTGCCTTCGCTGCGCGAGAGCGGCAAACGCGCCGGATTAAGCCTGATGACGGTGGTGCAGTCTTACCAACTGCTGGAGAGCCAGGGGTGGATCGTCGCCCGCCCGCAGTCGGGCTACTATGTGGCGGCGCGTCCGCAGCCGCTGCCTCAGCCTTCGCGCGGCGAGAAACTGTTGCTGAGCGAGCAGGTGGACATCAACGCCTTTATTTTTGACGTGCTGCAGGCCTGCAAGGATCCGGACATCGTGCCTTTCGGTTCGGCCTTTCCCGACGCCACGCTGTTCGCCCAGCCGAAGCTGGCGCGGGCGCTGAGCAGCGTAGCGCGCAAGTTCACGCCGCACAGTTCGCTGGCCAACCTGCCGCCGGGCAACGACGCGCTGCGGCGGCACATTGCCCAACGCTATGCGCTGAGCGGCATGCAGGTTGCCCCGGACGAAATCGTCATCACCGCCGGGGCGATGGAGTCGCTCAGCCTCAGCCTGCAGGCGGTGACCCAGCCGGGCGACTATGTGGCGATCGAATCGCCGGCGTTTTACGGCGCGCTGCAGGCGCTGGAACGGCTGCGGTTAAAGGCGGTGGCGATCGCCACGCATCCGCAGGACGGTATCGATCTGGACGCGTTGCAGCAGGCGGTGGAACAGTATCCGATCAAGGCCTGCTGGCTAATGACCCACTTCCAAAATCCGCAGGGCGCCACCCTGCCGGAGGCCAACAAGCAGCGCCTGGTGGAGCTGCTGCGCGAACGGCAGATTTCGCTGATCGAAGACGATGTCTACGGTGAGCTGTACTTCAGCGCCGAACGGCCGCTGCCGGCCAAGGCGCTCGACAGCGGCGGCCAGATCTTGCACTGCTCGTCGTTTTCCAAATGCCTGGCGCCGGGCTTTCGCGTCGGCTGGGTGGCGGCGGGGCGTTATGCGCAGCAGATCCAGCGTTTGCAGCTGATGAGCACCGTTTCCACCAGCGTGCCGACCCAGATGGCGCTGGCGGATTATCTGCTGCACGGCGGCTACGATACCCATCTGCGGCGGCTGCGGCGCCTGCTGGCTCAACGCCAAAGCGCGATGCGTCAGGCGATCGCCCACCATTTCCCGCCGACGGTGAAGGTCAGCCAGCCCGACGGCGGTTATTTCCTGTGGCTGGAGCTGGATCCGGCGCTGTCGTCGATGGAACTGTACCGGCGGGCCCTTTCCCGGGGCATCAGCATCGCGCCGGGGCGCATGTTCACGACCGGCGACCATTTCAACCACTGCTTCCGCCTCAACGCCTCTTTTGAATGGAATGACCGCTTTGAAGAGGCGATCAAAACCTTAGCCAAACTTATCCGGGGGCTGGCTGCGACCGGTTGAACCGCGATTTGCAGCGGGCTTTGCCCCAGAAAAATTCATAATGCTTTTTTCGGCAATGGAATGCCGGTTTCGTTGTTAGACAGCCCTCCAGCCGCCCATTACTCTGCGATAAATTTTGTCACATTTTTATCAACGGGAAGACGAGGGGCTGTGGGTGAGAAGAATAAAAAATAAGCTAAACAAACTGTTGCGATATCGCCTGACACCGCTGGCGTTGGTCTGCGCGCTGGGGCTGAGCGGCGTCGTTCAGGCGGAAACGCTGGCCGAAGGTATCACGCCGGCCAGCGACACCGCTCGGGTGCCGGCCGCCGCCAAACTGCGTAAAGACACCGTGGTGGCGGGCATCTCGGAACCGCAGGGGATTTTCAACCCGTATCTGTTCACCAACGGCTGGGACGAGAACGTAACCGACGTGATCTTCAGCCGCCTGATCGGCCTGGACAGCCAGGGCAAGCCAGAAGGGCGATTGGCGGAGTCCTGGCAGGTCAGCCCCGATAATCTGACCTACACCATTAAGCTGCGGCCGAATTTGGTCTACAGCGACGGCTCGCCGCTGAAAGCCGACGATATCGCCTTTACCCTGACGCTGCTGCACGATCCGGCCTATGACGGCGACACCGATATCACGCCGGCGCACATCCAGGGCGGCGCCGAGTATAAAAACGGTACCGCCGCCGGCATCAGCGGGCTGAAGGTGATCGACGATCGCACCATTCAGATCGTCACCACCCAGCCGGGCGCGACCACGTTGCAACTGATTGGCGGGCCGGTATTGTCGCGGGCTTACTACGGCAAAGACTATCAGCGCGGCAAGCTCGACAGCGTGCGCGCCTTGAACGGCAAGCCGCTCGGCAACGGCCCCTATATTTACGACAAGTACGTGCCGGGGCAGGAGATCCGCTTCCACGCCAACCCGAACTTCTACCTCGGCCCGCCGCCGATGGCGCGCTTTATCTACCGCGTCACCAACCCGGCCACCAACTTCCAGCTGTTCCAGACCGGTGAGACCGACTACGACGCCTTTACCGCCAAACCGGACGATATCGAACAGCTCAAGCTGCTCGGCTTCGCCAATATCAACCTTTACAGCTCAAGCGATTACAGCCGCGTTGATTTCAACCTCAGACGCCCGGCGCTGCAGGATAAACGGGTGCGCCAGGCGCTGATCTACGGCCTCGATCGGCAAAAGCTGATCGCCGTGGTGTACCAGGGGTACGGCAAGGTCGCCAACCAGCCGATTTCGCCGATCTCCTGGTCCTATGACGCGAACGGCATCAATCCCTACGCTTACGATCTCGATAAGGCCAAAAAGCTGTTGGACGAGGCCGGTTGGCAGATGGGCGCTGACGGTATCCGGCAGAAAGACGGTAAAAAGCTGGAGCTGACGCTGCTGGTAACCAAAAAGCTGATCAACGACGCGCTGGTGCCGATCGCCAAGGATAACTATCGCCGGCTCGGCGTGGTGCTGAAACCGCAGGTATTGGACTTCAACGCGCTGTTGGCGCAGCGCAAGGCGGGCAATTACGACCTGGCGTCCCTCAGCACCAGTACGCTGAACGATCCGCACGACGGCGTACGCGATTTCATCAGCAGCGAGAGCGAGACCGGTTATCACAACCCGCAGGTAGACGCGCTGATCGCCAGGGCCAATGCCACGCTGGATATCGCCCAGCGCAAGCCGCTGTATCACCAGCTGTATCAAGCGTTGGCGGACGATCCGCCGGTGATCCTGCTCGGCAACCGCGAGATTTTGAGCGCCAGCAGCGCGCGCGTCACCGGCTTTAAACCGGATATCTACAACGGATTGGTCGGCAGCCTGCCGAACGTCAAACCGGTGCCGTAACGCCCTGACGCCGCCGCGCCATTCCGGGCGGCGGCGATGGAACCCGCGATGAGAAACTTTATCCTGCGCCGTCTGTTGCAGACTATCCCGATGCTGTTGTTGGCTTCCTTGCTGATTTTTTGCATTTTCGCCCTGGCGCCCGGCGATTTTATCGACGGCAACATCAATTTGACCGCGCAACGCGCCGCCGAGCTGCGGGCGCTGTATGGGTTGGATCAGCCGTTGTTCAGCCGCTACCTGCACTGGCTCGGCCGCTTGCTGCAGGGCGATCTCGGTTTTTCGCTGCAGTATCAGATCCCGGTCAGCACGTTGCTGAATCAATACATCTGGAACTCGTTCCTGCTGGCGGCGGTGGCGATGGTGCTGTATTGGGGCATCGCGTTGGCGGTAGGGGTGATCTCGGCGATGAAACCCTATTCGCTGTTCGATCATCTGATCACCGTGGCGGTGTTCGCCGCTATGTCGTTTCCGACGTTCTTCCTGTGCCTGTTGCTGATCAAATGGTTCGCCGTCGACCTGCACTGGCTACCGGCGGGCGGCATGTTGCGCACCGGCAGCGAAGCGAGCGGACTGGCCTGGGCGCTGGAGGTGGCGGCGCACCTGCTGTTACCGGTGCTGGCGCTGGTGATGCTGCAGGCCGGCAGCCTGACGCGCTATTTTCGCGCCAGCATGCTGGAGGTGATCCGCATGGACTATATCCGCACCGCGCGCGCCAAGGGGCTCAGGGAGAAAACGGTGATCCTCAAACACGCGCTGCGCAATGCGCTGTTGCCGATCATCACCCTGCTGGGGTTCGAGCTGCCGGGATTGTTCTCCGGCGCGCTGATCACCGAAAAAATCTTCAACTGGCCGGGCGCCGGACATATCCATATCGATTCGTTGGCGGCGCGTGATTACCCGGTATTGATGGGGTTCACGCTGTTTCTGGCCGCCTTGACCATTCTCGGTAATCTGCTGGCGGATATTCTGTACGCCTACGCCGACCCGCGCATTCGCTTGAGGTAACACGATGTTGGTTACGCTGTTTTTCGGCCGCCGTCGCCGCTGGCGACAGGCACAGCTGCCTGCGCTGGCGCAACTGTCGCCACCGCCCGCCGCTCAGGCCTGGCGACGTTTGCGCCGCCACCGACCGGCGATGATTTCGCTGGCGTTGCTGGTGCTGTTGGCGCTGCTGTGCCTGATTGGGCCGTCGCTGTCGCCGTGGCGCGACGATGCCGGCGACGTGCTGAATATCAACCAGGCGCCGAGCGGCGCGCACTGGCTGGGCACCGACTTTCTCGGCCGCGATATCTGCACCCGGCTGCTGCTGGCGGGGCGGATATCGCTGACCATCGGCCTGGTGTCGATGCTGCTGTCGGTAACGCTGGGCTATGTGCTGGGGGCGCTCGCCGGTTATCTGGGGGGCGTGGCGGACAGGCTGATCATGCGCTTCGCCGATCTGCTGATGACCATTCCCGGCCTGCCGCTGCTGATCATCATGGGGGCGATGCTGACCGAACTCGACGTGTCGCCGGACTACCGCATCTACATGGTGATGATCATGCTGAGCCTGCTGGGCTGGCCGTCGCTGGCGCGGCTGGTGCGCGGCCAGATCCTGTCGCTGCGTGAGCGGGATTTCATGTTGGCCACCGAAGTGCTGGGGCTCTCCACCCGGCGGCGCCTCTTCGGCCATCTGTTGCCCAATACCGTGCCGATTTTGGTGGTGGTCGCCACCATGGCGGTGGCCAACGCCATCCTCAGCGAGTCGGCGTTGAGCTACCTTGGGCTGGGCGTGGTGCCGCCGACGCCGTCGTGGGGCAACATGATGGACGCAGCCAATAGCCTGATCGACTTTCAGCGCCGCCCCTGGCTGTGGATGCCGCCCGGGCTGGCGATCTTCGTCACCGTGGTGGCGATCAATATCTTGGGCGACGGCCTGCGGGACGCGCTCGATCCGAAAATGAACGGGGTAACACGATGAGCCAACCGCTGGTGGCGTTCGAGCGACTGTCGGTGTCGTTTCAGGGGGAACAAGGGCCGGTGCGGGCGGTGCAGCAGGTCAGCCTTGAGCTGCAGGCCGGGCAAACGCTGGGGATCGTCGGTGAGTCGGGCTGCGGCAAAAGCGTGACCGCCATGGCGCTGATGGGGCTGTTGCCGCAGCCGCTGGCGCAGGTAGACGGCGGTGAAATTCGCTTTGAAGGGCAAAACCTGCTGTCGCTGCGGGCCTCCAAGATGGCCGATCTGCGCGGCAACCGACTGGCGATGATCTTTCAGGAACCGATGAGCGCGCTCAATCCGGTGTTGACCCTCGGCGAACAGCTGGTGGAGCCGCTGATTCGCCACCTAACCCTGTCGCCGAAAGCGGCCTGGCGTCAGGCGATTCAACTCTTGACTGAAGTGGGGTTGGCGCGCGCCGAGGCACTGATGCGCTGCTATCCGCATCAGCTTTCCGGCGGCATGCTGCAGCGCGTGATGATCGCTATGGCGATCGGGTGCCGTCCGGCGCTGCTGATTGCCGACGAACCGACCACGGCGCTCGACGTTACGGTGCAAGCGCAGATCCTGGCGTTGCTGCGTGAGCAGAACCGGCGACACAACATGGCGATGATCTTGATCACCCACGATCTTGGGGTGATCGCCCAGATGGCGGATCGGCTGGCGGTGATGTACGCCGGGCGCGTCGTCGAGCAGGGCACGACGCGGGAAGTGCTCGCCGAACCGCGGCACCCTTATACTCAGGGGCTGATCGCCTCGCGGCCGGTGCCGGGGCAGCGGCGTTGCCGTCTGTATTCCATTCCCGGCCAGGTGCCGGATCTGGCGCGCTTGCCTGATCACTGTGCGTTTGCCGAGCGCTGTGCGCAGGCTTCCGCTCGCTGCCGCGATGGCATTCCGCCGCTGTACGGCACGCCGCAGCGCCAGTCCGCCTGTTTCCTCAACGCCGGAGGGCGCCCGCATGTCGACTGAATCTTTGGTGGAAGTGAAAGGATTAAAGAAATATTTTCCGCTGCGCGACGGACTGTTCGGGCGCACCACCGGTCAACTGAAGGCGGTGGACGACGTCAGCTTCAGCATTCGCAAGGGGCGCATTTTCGGGCTGGTGGGCGAGTCAGGCAGCGGAAAAACCACCGTCGGCCGCACGCTGCTCGGCCTGCACGACAAAACCGCCGGTGAGGTAATGTTCAAAGGGCTGGCACTGGATAGCCTGAGTAAAGATGCGCTGCGCGCCCTGCGGCCGAAAATGCAGTTAGTGTTTCAAGATCCGTACAGTTCTCTGAACCCGCGCCTGCGCGTGGGCGACGCCATTGGGGAAGCGCTGTTGCAACACGGCCTGGCGAGCAAGGCGGAACTGCGCGAACGGGTGCTCGATACCCTGGCGATCTGCGGGCTGTCGCCGCAGCATTATGGGCGGTTTCCGCATGAGTTTTCCGGCGGCCAGCGCCAGCGCATCGGCATCGCGCGCGCGCTGATCCTGCAGCCGGAGTTTATCGTCGCAGACGAACCGATATCGGCGCTCGACGTGTCGATTCAGGCGCAGATCATCAATCTGTTCTCCGATTTGCAGGAACGGCAGGGGGTGACGCTACTGTTTATCTCGCACGATCTCGGCGTGGTGGAGCATCTGTGCCAGGATGTGGCGGTGATGTATTTGGGGCAGATCGTTGAGAGCGCCGATCGCGATGCGCTGTTTCGCCAACCGCTGCATCCCTACACGCAGGCCTTGTTGGCGGCGGTGCCGACGCTGGATGCGCAACGCGCGCCGGCGTGGGTGGCCGGCGGCGAGCCGCCGAACCCCGCCAACCCGCCGCGCGGCTGCCGTTTCCATCCCCGCTGCCCGCTGGCCACGGCGCAGTGCCGCGAACAGGCGCCGCAGCTGCGCAGCGTGGCGCCCGGCCATCAGGTGGCTTGCCACCTGGTCGGCTAGCGTCAGGACAGGTAGTGCTTCAACGCGCGCCCGGCCTGGTGGATCGCCGAATGCACCGCCGGGACGTGGGCGAGCGGATTCAACAGGCCGTAGTCGTGGATCAGCCCGTTGTAGCGGGTGGCGGTGACCTCGACGCCGGCGGCATCGAGCAGACGCGCGTAAGCTTCGCCTTCATCGCGCAGCACATCCAGCTCGGCGGTCTGCACCAGCGCCGGCGGCAAGCCCCGCAGCTGTTCCGGCGTGGCGTTGAGCGGCGAAGCGTAGATATCTTTGCGCTGCGCCTTATCGGGCGCGTAGCTGTCCCAAAACCACTTCATCATGTTGCGGGTCAGGAAATGGCCTTCGGCAAACTGATGATAGGAGTCGGTATCAAACTGGGCACGGGTGACGGGCCACAGCAGGATCTGGCAACGCAGTGCCGGTATGCCTTTCTCTTTGGCCATCAGGCTGACCACCGCCGCCATATTGCCGCCGGCGCTGTTGCCGACCACCGCCAGCCGTGAACCGTCGACGTTGATCTTCTCACCGTACTCGGCCACCCATTCGGTGGCGGCGTAAGCCAGGTTGATCGCCTCGGGGTAGCGCACCTCCGGTGAGCGGGGATAGTTGACGAACACCGCCGCCGCGCCGGAGCTGTAAACCAGATCGCGCACCAGGCGCTCGTGGGTGGGGAAATCGCCCAGCACCCAGCCGCCGCCGTGAAAGAACATGAATACCGGCGGCGCCTCGTTGACCCTGGCCGGACGCACCAGCTGCAGCAGAATATCCTGACCTTCTACGTGAATCGTTTTTTCGCTGATCTCGACCTCGCGCAGCGGCACCTCGACGCTGCGTTGCGCGTCCTCCAAGACCCTGCGTGCCTCTTTAGGCTTCATCTGTTCCATGGGTTTACCGCCGGCGGCATTCAGCGCGTCGAGAAATGCGCGGATGTCGTGCTGGGCGTGTGGCTGGCTGAGATCGACGGTTTTCTTGGGCATGGTGACTCCTTGGGCGCAGAAGAGAAGGGGCGGTCAGAATCACAGTGTAGCCGCTGGCAAACAAAGCGGGAGCGGAGGCTGACGACGGTCAGCGCGGCCCGTGTTTTGGGGATGTTGCAGGTGGGATCTCCGCGTCACTGCCGTCTTGCACAATCCTGACGCACCGCTGCACCCAATTGGGGCAAAAAGTGTGAGGGCGAGCAAATTGGGTGAAATTATTTTTGCGAGCCCGATCAGAAATTCTAAAGTTTTTCGTAATTGAATAGGATTTCGCGCGCAATGATGATTTTAGGCCTTATTTTTTAATTTATGCATTACCAATGCATAGAAAATGAATAAATATTCAATATAAGCCGTTGTTTTAACGTAAAAAATAGCAAAATCCGGCAAAAATCCCGTTTTGGCACGATAGCTGCTCTACACTCTTTATCAAACGACATGTATTTTAACTGCTCGTTAACATTTACTCCCCGCTCAGGGACCGGATATACGCCATAAATAGTGAAAAATCGATTTTATGTAACAGATTTGTTTCTAAATCAGCGGTAAGGGACAGTATTTTCTCCGCCGCGAAAGTCGGTTTTGAACAACGGTTTTTTTGCATTGTGGCGGCCTAACCGGGCTTGAGCGACCCTTACAGTCAAAATTCAGCCTTTGCTGAGATTATGAGGTCACTATGGAACAGCCAATCGCAGTTACCCGCCAGTCTTTCGATGACTGGATGGTCCCGGTTTATGCCCCTGCCGATTTTATTCTGGTGCGGGGCGAAGGATCGCAGGTGTGGGATCAGCAGGGTAAGTCTTATATCGATTTCGCCGGTGGCATCGCGGTTAACGCGTTGGGGCATGCGCACCCGGCGGTCAAGGCGGCGCTGGTGGAGCAGGCAGGCAAGCTGTGGCATCTGGGCAATGGCTATACCAACGAACCGGTGCTGCGCCTGGCCAAAAAACTGATCGACGCCACCTTCGCCGACAAGGTGTTCTTCTGTAACTCGGGCGCCGAAGCTAACGAAGCGGCGCTGAAACTGGCACGCAAACATGCGCACGATCAGCACGGCGCCGGTAAAGATCAGATTGTGGCGTTCAACAACGCGTTCCACGGCCGCACGCTGTTTACCGTGTCCGCCGGCGGCCAGCCAAAATATTCGCAGGACTTTGCGCCGCTGCCGGGCGGTATCACTCATACGCCGTATAACGATCTGGCCGCAGCGGCCGAGCTTATCAACGATCGCACCTGCGCGGTGATCGTCGAGCCGATCCAGGGCGAAGGCGGCGTGCTGCCGGCGGAAGCCAGTTTCCTGCAGGGGCTGCGTGAACTGTGCGATCGTCATAACGCGCTGCTGATCTTCGACGAAGTACAGACCGGCGTCGGCCGCACCGGCCACCTGTATGCCTATATGCAGTACGGCGTGGTGCCGGACGTGTTGACCACCGCGAAAGCGCTGGGCGGCGGCTTCCCGATCGGCGCCATGCTGACCACCGATGCGCTGGCGAAAACGCTGGGCGTCGGCACCCACGGCACCACCTACGGCGGCAACCCGCTGGCGACGGCGGTGGCGGGGGAAGTGTTCTCCATCATCAACACGCCGGAAGTGCTGGAAGGCGTCAAACAGCGTCACCAGTGGTTCATCGACGGGTTGAACGACATCAATCGCCAGTACCCGATCTTCGCCGACATTCGCGGCGGCGGTTTGCTGATCGGCTGCCAATTGACGAAGGACTATGCCGGCAAAGCGAAGCAGATCACCCAACTGGCCAACGAAGAAGGCGTCATCGCGCTGATCGCCGGTCCGGACGTGGTGCGTTTCACGCCGTCGCTGATCATCCCTGAGCAGGATGTGAAAGAGGGGCTGGCGCGATTCGCGCGCGCCGTGGCGCGCATTTGCAGCTAATCAGCGGGCTGCGCCTTCACCGGCGCAGCCTGATTCAGAAGAGGTTCGCATTATGATGATTATTCGCCCTATAGAGCGTCGCGATCTGGCGGATTTGTTGACGCTTGCCGGTAAATCTGGCATCGGTCTCACTTCACTGCCGCAAAATGAAGATACCCTGTCGGCACGCATTGAGCGGGCGTTAAAAACCTGGCAAGGCGAACTTCCGCAAAGTGACCAGTGTTATCTGTTCGTGTTGGAGGATAGCGAGCGCCGGCAGGCGGTGGGGGTCTGCGCGATCGAAGTGGCTGTCGGCCTGGCAGAACCCTGGTACAGCTTCCGCGTCGGCACGCAGGTACATGCCTCCAAACAGCTGAACGTCTATAAATCGGTACCGACCCTGTTCCTCAGCAACGATCATACCGGCCATTCGGAGCTGTGCACGCTGTTCCTCGATCCGGACTATCGCCACGGTGAGAACGGCAAACTGCTGTCGAAGGTGCGTTTCCTGTTTATTGCCGCATTCCGCGAGCGTTTCTCCCGCCGTCTGATCGCCGAGATGCGCGGCTTCTCAGATGAAAACGGCCGTTCGCCGTTCTGGGAGAGCGTCGGCCACCGTTTCTTCTCCATCGAGTTCGCCAAGGCGGACTACCTGAGCGGCACCGGACAAAAGGCGTTTATCGCTGAACTGATGCCGAAACATCCGCTGTATGTCGATTTCCTGGCCGAAGACGCGCAGAAAGTGATCGGCGAAGTGCATCCGCAAACCCTGCCGGCACGCCGGTTGCTGGAGGCGGAAGGCCTGAGCTATCAGGGCTACGTCGATATCTTCGACGGCGGCCCGACGCTGGAAGCCGAGATCGACCATATCCGCGCGGTGAAGCAGAGCCGCCTGGTGAAAGTGGTGCTGGATGACACGCCGATGCGCGCTGATGCGCCGGTGCATCTGGTGGCCAACGACAACTATCAGAACTACCGCGCACTGTTGGTCAATGCCGAACTGTATGACGACCGCCTGCATATCAACGCCGCCACCGCTGCGGCGCTGGGCGTCGAGCAGGGCAGCCCGGTGCGGGTGCTCCCCCTTATTGCACAGGAGAAAGCATGATGTCCCATCCTGCTCTGTTGATTAACGGCGTCTGGCGGCAGGGCCGCGGCGCCGAGTTCGGCAAAGCCGATCCGGTCGGCAACCAGCCGCTGTGGCGCGCTAACGCCGCCGATACTGACGACGTCGCCGCCGCCTGCGAGGCCGCGCGTGCCGCGTTTCCCGCCTGGGCGCGTACGCCGTTTGAACAGCGCGAACAGCTGGTGAAACGCTTCGCCGCCTTGCTGGAAGAGCACAAACAGTCGCTGGCGGAAACCATCAGCCGTGAGACCGGTAAACCGCGTTGGGAAACGTTGACCGAAATTCAGGCGATGATCGGTAAAGTAGGCATTTCGCTGCAGGCCTACCAATCGCGCACCGGTTTTAGCCAGACGGCGATGGCCGACGGCGCTTCGGTGCTGCGTCATCGCCCGCACGGCGTGCTGGCGGTGTTTGGGCCTTACAACTTCCCCGGCCATCTGCCGAACGGCCATATCGTGCCGGCGCTGCTGGCCGGAAACTGCGTGGTGTTCAAACCGAGCGAACTGACGCCGCTGACCGCCGAGGAAACCCTGAAGCTGTGGCAGCAGGCCGGCCTGCCGGACGGGGTGATCAATCTGGTGCAAGGCGGCCGGGAAACCGGCGAAGCGCTGGCGGCCAGTGCGAATATCGACGGCCTGCTGTTCACCGGCAGCGCCGGCACCGGCTATCACCTGCATCGCCAATTGGCGGGGCAGCCGGAGAAGATCCTGGCGCTGGAGATGGGCGGTAACAACGCGCTGATCGTCGATGGCTTCGAGGATCGCGACGCGGCGGTCAACCTGGCTATCCAATCGGCGTTTATCTCCGCCGGCCAACGCTGCACCTGTTCACGCCGCATTTTGGTGAAGCAGGGGGCGGAAGGCGACGCCTTTATCGCGCGTTTGGTTCAGGTCGCGGGCGAACTGCGCGTTGGCCGTTGGGATGCCGAACCGCAGCCGTTCATGGGCGGGGTGGTGTCGGCAGCCGCGGCGGAGAACATGCTGAAAGCGCAGCAAAACTTGCTGGCGCTGGGCGGCAAATCGCTGCTGACCATGCGCCTGCTGGAGCCGGGCAGTTCGCTGCTCAGCCCGGGCATCATCGAGCTGACCGGCGTGGCCGGCGTACCGGACGAAGAGTACTTCGGGCCGTTGACCACGATTGTGCGTTACCGCGATTTCGACGAGGCGCTGCAGCTGGCCAACCGGACGCGCTACGGCCTGTCGGTGGGGCTGGTATCGCCGCAGCGTGAGCTGTTCGAGCGGTTGCTATTGGAAGCGCGTGCCGGCATCGTCAACTGGAACAAGCCGCTGACCGGAGCGTCCAGCGCGGCGCCGTTCGGTGGCGTGGGAGCCTCCGGCAACCATCGCCCAAGCGCCTTCTATGCGGCGGACTATTGCGCCTGGCCGATGGCGTCGCTGGAAAGCGAAAGCCTGTCGCTGCCGGCGACGCTCTCGCCGGGCTTGTCGTTCCGTTAATCGTCTGCGGCGGCGCGATGGCGCTGCCGCAGGCCATCCCCAGGGGATAGCCATGTCAGGATATGAAGTCAATTTCGACGGTTTGGTGGGGCCGACGCACCACTATGCCGGGCTGTCGTTCGGTAACGAGGCCTCTACGCAGCATCAAAACAGCGTATCGAACCCGAAGCTGGCGGCGAAGCAAGGTCTGCTGAAAATGAAGGCGCTGGCCGATCTCGGTTTCCAGCAAGGGGTATTGCCGCCGCAGGAGCGGCCGCATCTGCCGATGCTGCGTCGCCTGGGCTTCAGCGGCAGCGATGAGACGGTGCTGGCGCAGGTGATGCGTCAATCACCGCGTTTGCTGTCGGCGCTCAGCTCGGCGTCTTGCATGTGGACCGCCAATGCGGCCACCGTGTCGCCCTCGGCGGACAGCGCCGACGGCAAGGTGCACTTCACTGCCGCCAACCTGAACAATAAATTCCACCGCGCCATCGAGGCGGAAACCACCACCGCCGTATTGCGGGCGATGTTCAGCGACGATCGGCATTTTGCCCACCACGAGGCGCTGCCGCAGGTGGCGTTATTCGGCGACGAAGGGGCGGCCAACCATAACCGTCTGGGCGGCGACTACGCCAAGCGCAGCGTGCAGATGTTCGTCTACGGTCGTCAGGAATTCGGTGGCGAAACGGCGCCGACGCGTTATCCGGCGCGCCAAACGCGCGAAGCCGGCGAGGCAATCGCTCGCCTGCACCAACTGGACGAGCAGCATACGGTCTTCGTACAGCAAAACCCGGCGGTGATCGATCAGGGCGTATTCCATAACGACGTGATAGCGGTCAGTAACCAGAACGTGCTGTTCCACCACCAGCAGGCGTTTTACCGCCAGCAACAGGCGTTGGATGACGTGCGCCGCAAGATGGCGACGCTGGACAGCGAGCTGGTGGCAATCGAGGTGCCGACAGAGCGCGTCTCGGTGGCGGACGCGGTAGCGACCTATCTGTTCAACAGCCAAATTCTCACCAAGCCGAACGGCAAGATGATGATCGTGGTGCCAGAAGAGTCGCGCCAACATGCCGGCGTGTGGCGTTATCTGAACGACATGGTCGGCAGCGGCGGCCCGATCGATGAAATTCGCGTGTTTGACCTGCGCGAAAGCATGCGCAACGGCGGCGGCCCGGCCTGCCTGCGGTTGCGGGTGGCGCTCAACGAGCAGGAGCTGCGGGCGGTGAATCCACGCGTGATGATGAACGAGCGGCTGTTCGCGACGCTGAACGAGTGGGTGGATCGCCATTACCGCGATCGCCTGACGCAGGATGACCTGGCCGATCCGCTGCTGCTGCGCGAAGGGCGTGAGGCGCTGGATTCGCTGACGTCGATTCTCGGTCTCGGCGCCATTTATCCGTTCCAACGCTAAGGGAGGCGGCATGATCGATCTACTGCCCCTGACGCTGGAAGGGAACGAACCCGTCGAATGGCAAGGTGAAACGCCGCAGCTGCGCTGGCGTTGGCAGGGGGAAGGCGTGCTGGAGCTCATGCCGCGGCAGCCTTACCGCCAGGCGATGGTCATGTCGGCGGGCGTGCACGGCAACGAAACCGCGCCGATTGAACTGCTCAATCAGCTGGTTGGCGATCTGCTGATCGGCCGGTTGCCGCTGACGGTGCGGCTGTTGGTGGTGCTGGGCAACCCGGTGGCGATGCGGGCCGGCAAGCGTTATCTGCACAGCGACATGAACCGCATGTTCGGCGGCCGCTACCGCAACTTCGCCGCCAGCGGCGAGACCGTGCGTGCGCAGCAGTTGGAGCGTGCGCTCGCCGCCTTTTTCGATGGGGAACTGGCGGCGCGTTTCCATTACGATCTGCACACCGCCATCCGTGAATCGCGGTTGCCACGTTTCGGCATTCTGCCTTTCCAGAAACGCCCGTACAGTGAGCCGATGCTGAAGCTGCTGGATGCCGCCGATTTGGATGCGCTGGTGGTGCACAGCGCACCAGGCGGGACGTTTAGCCACTATTCCAGCGAGCATCTCAATGCGGCGAGCTGTACGCTCGAGCTGGGCAAGGCGCGACCGTTTGGCAGCAACGATCTACAGCAGTTTGCTGCCATCGATCGCGCTTTGCGGGCGGCGGTCAGCGAGGGGCCGTTGCCGGAGCGCGAGGGCGAGGCGATCCGGGTATTCCGTGTGATGCATTCGTTGATCAAACACAGCGAGGATTTCAAGCTGCACCTGGATGATGACACGGCCAACTTCACCGAGTTGAAACCGGGGATGTTGCTGTGCGAGCAGCCGCAGGAGGACTATCGCGTTGGCCAAGAGGGCGCGTGGATACTGTTCCCTAACCCCACTGTGGCGCTGGGCCTGCGCGCTGGCATGCTGTTGAGCGAAGTTTCCCGTTCTACGCTCTATTGATTTATCCTCGGCGGCGCCGTCAGCGCGCCGCCGTTATTCCGTTCATTATTTTGCTCTGCTATTTCCCGCTATTTTAATTGCCCTAAGGCGAATTTTATTCGTTCCTAATACCTCCTTTTATACGCGTGAATAAAAGGCTGTATCAGGTCGTTATCTGAAAGCCTTAATTGCCTGGTGAGATTGTTAAGATAAAAATGTGAAATAAGTAACGTTTTTAATAACCATGCTAATTTTGTTGTTACTTTTGAATCGCGCAGAAAGCACGCAAAACGAAACCAAAATGCACCAAAAGAGTGCGATGCACCATTTTGGTTATAAGTTATGTGATAAAAAATTCTTATATTCAATAGGTTATATGCTTTCTTCTTGGAAATATTTAGTTACAAATAAACATGCTTTCTCCTCGTTGTTTCATGAACTTTTTGATTTTAAGTTTTGATTCATGATGCTAATGTCACATCACCCCACATTAGGGGGGCTCATAAAATACCAAAAGATAAAATCACAGCCCAAACTATAAATTGGGCGTGACGGGCAGGGTTCTAATTATAATATCTAGGAAAATAAATGATGAAACGCAGTGTATTAGCCTTAGCTGTCGCCCTCGGGGCGATCACCTCCTTCGCCAACGCGGCTGAAATCTACAATAAGGATGGTAATAAACTCGACCTGTACGGCCGCGTTAACGCCAAGCATTATTTCAGCGACAGTAAGTCCAATGACGGCGATATGACCTATGTTCGCCTGGGCTTCAAAGGCGAAACGCAAATCAATGACCAGTTGACCGGTTACGGTCAGTGGGAATACAACGTCCAGGCCAATCACGACGAAGCGCAGGGCACCGCCGGCACCAAAACGCGTCTGGGCTTCGCGGGGCTGAAATTCGGCAACTACGGTTCTTTCGACTACGGCCGTAACTACGGTGTGGTGTATGACGCCGAGGCTTACACCGACATGCTGCCAGAATTCGGCGGCGACTCCTACAGCTATACCGATAACTTTATGACCGCCCGTTCCAACGGTTTGGCTACCTACCGTAACCGTGATTTCTTCGGTTTGGTGGAAGGCCTGAATCTGGCGGTGCAGTATCAGGGTAAAAACGACGGCGACGGTCGCAGCGTGACCAAGCAAAACGGCGACGGTTACGGCCTGTCCCTGGACTACCAGGACATCGGCGGTTCCGGCATCGGCGTAGCGGCGGCGTTCTCTGATTCTAACCGCACCAGCAAGCAAAAAGAGCTGCAGTATGGTAAGGGCGACAGCGCCACTGCATGGACCACCGCAGTGAAATACGACGCCAACCAGGTTTACCTGGCCGCGATGTATGCCGAAACCCGTAACATGACGCCGATCAGCGTCAATGGCACCTCCGGCTTCGCCAATAAAACGCAAAACTTCGAAGTGGTGGCCCAGTATCAGTTCGAAAACGGCCTGCGCCCTTCCTTGGGCTACGTGCAGTCCAAAGGCAAGGATATCGAAGGGATCGGTGATGCCGACCTGGTGAAATATGTGGAAGTGGGGGCGACTTACTACTTCAACAAAAATATGTACACCTACGTTGATTATCAAATCAACCAGCTGAGCGACAATAACAAACTGAAACTGGCCAACGATGATATCGTTGCCGTCAGCTTGACGTATCGCTTCTAAGCGGCAATTTCATTACCTTCATCCTGTGTCGGGAGTGGTAATCAGGCAGGGCGTAAGCCCTGCCTTAGCTTGCTGACAAAGGAGGAAAAAGCGTGGTTTTTCCTCCTTTGTGGTGAGCAGTCGAAAATCAATGAATTGATTTTCCTTATTTTAAAGGTTGTCTTCGGTAAACCTGGTAATGTCATCAGGTTTGTCATTAACCTCAGGCAGGGCGCAAGCCCTGCCTTTGTTTTATCGGGAACTCAGCCTTTGGGTGCCAACCCGACCAGCTCAATGGCGGAACGCAGCGCGGCGAAACGTTGCTGATCCTGCTCCCGCTCTATTTCGGTCACCAGCTGTGAAAGAATATTGCCGCCGGATACTTTTTTATGGTTTTTGATTAACTGCAACACTGCGTCGCCTAACGCCAGGCTGACGTCGCGCAGCAGAGTTTCATATTGCTCGTTGGAATGAGCTGATGCTGGCATGACCTTTCTCTGTCTCTCTCTTCTTCGGGAGCCGCAATTTAGCAAAACAGCGGCCTTATGCCTCGGAGGAAGGCGAAGTTTCTGATGAAATCAGAAATTCCTCAGCATCGCGCGGGGAGGGAATTAAAAATCCGAATATTCGCTGGCTGGCAACCAGAAGCCGTCAATGAACTCTTCCATGGGATAACAACCGGCGTGTCGCAAGTTCTGTTCCTTCATCGCGACCAGGCATTGTGGCTCGTCGCGCAATATGTCGACCACCATTTCACTGCAGCCACCATCCAGATAACAGACAAACATCACCAATGCGTACATCGTTGCACGCCTCCTTCGTCGAGTTGCCTTGTCTGCAACAGTGTAGGTAAAAAAGCACGATTTTTCAGCATCATTGCGCAATTAATCACCGTTGAAACGCCGCTGACGACACTTTCGGAATACTCTACCCGTTTCTGGCGCCGTGAGCGGATGGCATATCCTTTTGACGATGCTAAGCTTAACAAGCCTTACTTAAACGCATTAATGCAACCATCAAAAGGAGTGAATATGGGCTTGTTTAACTTCGTCAAAGAAGCGGGAGAAAAACTGTGGGACACAGTCACCGGCAATGCTTCCGCCGAAGATCAAGGCGCCAAACTCAAGGAGCATCTCGATAAGAGCGGCTTGCCGGGCACCGACAAAGTCGATGTGCAGGTGGTCGATGGTAAAGCCGTAGTGACCGGCGATGCCGTCAGCCAGGAGTTAAAAGAGAAGATCCTGGTGGCTATCGGCAACGTGGCGGGTATCAGCGGGGTGGAAGACAAGGTGGCGGTGACGCAACCCGACGCCGAGAGCCGCTTCTATACCGTGAAGAAGGGCGATACGCTGAGCGCGATCTCTAAAGAGATGTACGGCAACGCCAATCTGTATAACAAGATTTTTGAAGCCAACAAGCCGATGCTGTCGAGCCCGGACAAGATTTATCCGGGGCAGGTATTGCGTATCCCGCAATAACGCATCGGTCTGTCATAGCCCGGTTGCGTACCGGGCTTTTTTTTGTCCTCTGCAATAAGCGTCTCTTATTTCCCTGCGATCTCCATGCCAGTTACATCTCCCCTGTGTCCCTGCTCGCTCGCCGGCAGGGGCGGTGTTGACCCTGATGGGGAAAATTGATAGCGTCATCTCCCGGTTGAGGCCGGAACGACCAAGGCGCCAACGTGCGTGCCTTATTCTGAGGGGATATTTTGCCCCGTCAAACAGCAATGCAGCAGTTGAACGAGTGAAAACCGATTTAGTGAAACAACAGCGTAACGCCTCAACGGATAAAAATTATCGAGAAACCTTGGGTGATGCGCAATTTGCGATCGTCGTGTTGGCGGTGGCGTCCTGCTCACTGATTATCTTTACGCTGGCGGTCACGCTGTGGGTGACCTGACGCGATTAACTAGGGGAGATAAAATGGAGCCTAATCTCCATGATGAAACCAAACTGCTGGCGATCATCGGCCTGTTGGTGTCCGTGCTGCTGGTGGTATCAATTCTCTTTGGCGTGACCTATTTCTCCGATCTCAGGCACGCGCATGACGATATAGACATCAAGAGCTGCTATATCAAAGCGTCCTGAATCGCGCGAACGCGCTGAGCGTCGCCGCTCTGTGGGGGCTACCCTGTGTTAAGATTGGGGGTACCCTTGGCGAATCGGCGCCATTCAGGAGGTCTTTGCGATGAGTCAGTCACGTCCTACGCTCTCTTCATCTTCACGCGAATGCCCTGTCGTTGACGGCGTGCGCCAGATACAACGTATTGCCGTGCGTAATGCCGAAGTGGGAGGTATCCCGATCAATCGTGCGTTGCCAACTCGGGAGCGGCGCACCGTCGGCGCCTGGTGTTTTCTCGATCACGCTGGACCGACGGTATTCAACGGCACCTCGCCCGGCATGGATGTGGGGCCGCATCCGCACATCGGGCTGCAAACGTTCACCTGGATGATAGAGGGTGAAGTGCTGCACCGTGACAGCCTCGGCAGTGAGCAAGTGATTCGCCCAGGGCAGGTTAATCTGATGACCGCAGGGCGTGGCATTGCGCATACGGAACAGTCGGTGGGCGAGCAGCGGCGATTGCATGCCGCACAATTATGGATCGCGCTGCCGGCCGAACATGCCGACATGGCGCCACGTTTCGATCACTATCCTGACTTGCCACAATGGCAGAATAACGGCGTGAATCACCGTTTGTTGGTCGGGGAGTTTGGCGCTTATCGTTCACCGGTGTTTGCTTTCTCGCCACTAATTGCCATTGATATGGAGTGGCAGGAAGCGGCGAGGATAGAATTGCCGCTGCGCGATGATTATGAAATCGGCTTTTTGCCCCTTATTGGTGCATTTGAACTTAATGGTGAAACTTTTTCACCTGATGAGTTTGCCTATTTGGGCATGAAGAATAACTCTATTGGGTTAAATGCACGGAAGGGCAGCCGGGGATTATTAATCGGTGGAGTGCCACTAAACGAAGAGATCCTTATCTGGTGGAATTTCGTTGGCTATACCAAAGCTGAAATTACTCAGGCTCAGCATGATTGGGAGCAAGAGGCGCCGCGTTTCCCGGCGGTTGACGGTTATTCTGGTGAGCGCATGACCGCGCCACGCCTGCCCTGGAGCGATGTTTGATAGCGTTAGGATATAATCGCCGCGGTTATTCGGCTTATTTCGCTCTAATAAGACGTAATTAATGTGATCGCGGCTCCAGCTTTAGGACAATATAAGGTTTCTCGGCGGAAAAGTGATCTGGCGCATATAATGACAACGAGAAGAAGTTTAGGATAATCCTCAGGAAGTCAGGTTGTCTCCCGTTAGTCAGATGTCAGTGAGGTCATTATGAGCCAGGTACTCTATCGTGCAAGACTGTCCCATGTCGTGGTTGCCACGGCGCTGTTTTGGGTCTCTGTCGCGGCATTGTTGGTCGCCGTATTAAACTAACCTCAAAAAATGACTCCTGCATAAACCCGCTTCGGCGGGTTTTTTTATCTCTATCGATGGGGAGGTGAGAGGCGGCGTTTATAATTGACGACATCTTCAATAAACGACAGGGATCATCATGAAGCTCTTTGCCGATATTTTGTTGCTGCTCATCGCAGCGCTCCATCTTTATATCCTGGTGTTGGAAATGTTCCTGTGGCGTACGCCACTCGGCAGACGCGCATTCGGCACGACGGCGGAGTTCGCTGCAGCCACGCGGGTGTTGGCCGCCAATCAGGGGTTGTACAACGGCTTTCTGGCGTTGGGGTTGGCATGGGGCTACTGGCGTGAGGATATGGCGCTGCAGCTGTTCTTTCTCGGGTGTGTGCTGGCGGCCGGTGTATTCGGCGGCCTGAGCGCCAGCCGCAAAATTCTCTGGGTGCAGGCGCTGCCGGCCGCGATTGCGATACTGGCGGTCTGGGGGACGCGTTAACCCGCCGGTTTACGGCGGGCTTCAGGCGGATTTTTGATGAATGACGTGCAGCGGCGGATCGATGTGCAGATCGACGCTCAAATCCTGGCGAAAATCATAGGGCGTGATATTAAAACGCTTTCTGAACATGTAGGTGAAGTGGGACTGTGAACCGAAGCCAAAGTCCAGGGCGATATCGAAGATCGACGCTTCACTGCTGCGCAGTTGATAGACCGCGCCGGCCAGACGGCGTTCGCGAATGTATTTGCCGAGCGAAATCCCTGTCGCTTCTTTGAACAGCTTCTGCATGTGCCACAGCGAGTAGCCGGAGTACTCGGCCAACTCTTCGAGATGGATCACTCGTCCGAGGTGAGTTTCGACCCATTTGCTGAGGGCGCAGACCAATGAGAGGTGGTGTTCTTGTATCATCAGTGCGTCAGTGTGAGACCTACATAGCGGTGAAGTATACACAACTTGCCGCCGTGGACAAAAACGCCACCGATGACCGGGGGGGATTATTCGGAAAAACCGTTGAACCGCCGCTTGTCAGCAGAAAGGAAAAACGGCTAATCTGAGACTGTCGCCGCCGCGGTGGGGGACGGAAAGAAGGCCACAGCAAGTAACCGCCAAAACAGAGTCAGCCGTAACAACTCAACGTTGATGGGGTGATCGCATGTTAATGACAGTGATTATTACTCTGGTTGTAATCGTGGGCGTCGGCGCTTTTATGGCGATGCCGGTGATGAGCATGAAAAATGCGGAAAGTGTGGGAGGTGAAGAGCCGTGAGAGCAAGAGACATTGCACGCCGCTGAGCGGGGCGTTCGCTAATCGGGAAAGCCTGGGTCAGAAACCCGGGCTTTTTGTTGCGCGGGCGCTCAAACGTTTTTCCGCTCGACGGTTTCCTCTCCCCAATAAAGCTGGTCGGCGGTGGTTTTGGCAAACGCCTTCTCCAGTGCTTCATCGCTGCCTTCTTCCCAGATTTTCTGCGCCAACACTTCGTCGTTCCCTGCCAGCTCAAAAATGGCTTCGGCGATTTCCACCGAAGTTTCACGCACTGTCGCCCAGGATTTCACATTGTGATTCGCCATAACTTTCTCCTGTTGGTTGTGGCTTATGGGTGGTTTTTGCCACCGTCATGCTGCAAGTATAGGCTAATCCGACGCGGGCTTTTGCCCGGCGGTGCGCAGAAGGGGAAAAAAACGGGGAGAGCGGGCAATGGCGCGGACGCCGTGCTATTCTGTGCGGCGTTTGAATCAAGAGGGAAAGTTATTATGTCTGACATGCTGAGCAACGAGCAGGAACTGGCTTCCGATCTGGTCGCTTGCCAACTGGTCATCAAACAGATTTTGGACGTTATCGACGTGATTGCGCCGACCGAAGTGCGCGACAAGATGGCGGGTCAGCTAAAAAGCATCGATTTCTCCACGCACCCGGCAGGTGCCGATCCGGTGACACGCCGAGCGATTGACAAGGCGATTGCGCTGATCGAGATGAAATTCACCCGCAGCTGAGGCGGGGCCGCCGCAAAGCGACGGCGTCGGGCGGTGGCGGTTAATCCACCACCGTTTCGATTTTCTTGAACAACGGGCAGTCGGCTACGCCGATGAAACCGTTGTCGCCATTCACGTACTGGGCGATCGCCACGTTGCGCGCCGTCAGGTATTTGCACTGCAATCCCAACCCGCCAACGTTTTTGTTGCTGCCGATCAGCACGCCGTAACCCGAGATCAAAAAACCGCCGTAAATGACCGCTAGCACCAGTACCCACTTAATCAATTTGCTCATTGCGCTTCCTCATTATCCCTGAGGGTTCATCTAGCCATGACTGCCGCGCGACGACAAGGGTAACAGTCTGAAAACCGGGCAATAGCCAGAAATCTAAACGGAAAGTTAAACTTCGTTTAACTTCGCTGTGATAACATGCGCGATAGATTACCCAGATAACAATGAGGCTGCTAAATTTGTTGCGAAAAAAAATCCTCGTGATAATGACGGCCGTCGCTGCCTGCCTGTTTTTCTACCTGCTGGCGCTGGATAGCTATTGCGACGACGGTGGAAATTTTGCGTTGGGCATCTGTTCGGTGACCCGCTTCGTGCCCTGGTAAGCAATTTTCGGTAGGGATGTTCGCACGGCCGCCGCGAGTGCTAAGATGGCGGCCTGAATTTCGCAGTAGATAGGGTTGTCCATGTACGATTTAGGTTTTGGCCAGAACGGCCTGTTGTCGCTGGCGCTCGCCGTTGTGGCATTGTTGGCCGGGCTGTGGGTTTGGTTCCTGGTGAACCGCGCCAGTGTGCGCGCCAACGAGCAGATTCGCCTGCTGCAGGAAATTGCCGAGCAACAACGCCAGCAAACGGCGCTGTTGAAGCGTTTGGCGCACAGCGCAGGCGCTGACGGCGCCGCTGCGGCTGACGACGACGATCTCAGCCCCGCGCTGGATTTCAAAGGTTTTATCCCCGAACGTTGAACATGATGCTCCGGCCGGCGGCAGCGTCGCCGGGGCGTTTCAGTAAAACACCATGCCCTGATACGGTTTTTCCCGGCATGCCGCCAGGCGGCTGGCCAGATCGCCGGCATGGATCTCCAACTGATGCCCATCGGGATCGAGAAAGTAGAGCGATTCGCCTTCGCTGCGATTGCTTTTCCACTCTTCGACGCCGGCCTGGCGCAACCGCTCGCTGACCCGTTCAATGTGTTCCGGCGCGACGCTGAAGGCGTAATGGGTGTAATCACGCTCCCGTGGTTGCATGCGGGCCTCATCCAATGACAGACACAGCCACAACGCCCCCAACGACAGATAGGCGCCGCCTTGCCAGCGGGCGTGAGGGGTAAACCCCAACAGATGACGATAAAAATCGAAGCTGCGATCGAGATCGCTGACGGCGAGCGTCAGGTGGTTGAGGCCGGTCAACATGCGTGCGTTTCCTGGGCGCTAAACAGAGGAAAAGTGTACGCAGAAGGGGAGAAAAGTTAAAGGGAGCAAAACATTAGTTCAGATAATGTGAAAACCGGCGGCACTGTCATAAAACTGTCTTACAGACATCGTAATGTAGCGCGAACCTTACGAAAGATGGATGAAGCCGATGATTAAATGGTACGAAGAAAGCGATGCCGAAGTGAACCGCAGCATCGCGCTGCTGACCGGAGAGAACCCGGACAAGTGGTATCCCTACGGTGGCGTGAAAGGTAAAGATTACTGCAAGAATCCCTCCGATGCCTGGCCGATCATTTGCGCCAACAAAATCAGTCTGAACCCCGACAACCAAAGCGACAGCCCGCAGTGGCAGGCGCGCATGAGCACCCAGGGCGGTGAATGGCAGGCGGACAGCGCCAGCCCGCTGCGCGCGGCGATGATCTGCTTCCTGATGAGCCGGCAGGCTAACTGAGTCGAACAATACCGGTGATTGGTAAGAGTTTCTCCTTTTTCTAATAACAGAGCTGTCGTTGGCGGAGGCTGTTTATGAAGCGCATTATCAAAGGTGATAAAAACTTGTCTCATCTGGTGATTGCCCATGCGGCGATCGATCGTCATGCCGAAAGCTTTGGCCAGCGTCGTCAGGGTTGGCCCTCGACCTACCTGATAAAATATCAAAACGATCGCGTGGCGGTGGAAGTGGTCACGCGTCGCCAATCTTATGTCGCCACGCTGATGATAGGCGCGCGCAACCTGACCAAACTGTGCGGCATGCCAGGCTGAACGCCGCCATTTCACGCTTTCTCACGGTTAAAAAATCGCGCTCCGCTACGCCGTCTCGGGGCGCTTCTCCTTGATGCTCACGGGGTTAAGTGTTAAAAAGCCGCCCGCAGATACATTTATTGATTGGTGAAATCTTGGCCGATAACGGCAAGGGTGTACGCCATATGAGGATAAGATGGGCGGTCAGCATCAGGATACTCCGCTAAAACGCGGCTTAAAAAACAGACATATACAGCTTATTGCCCTCGGGGGCGCCATTGGCACCGGTTTATTTCTCGGCATTGCGCAAACCATCAAGATGGCCGGCCCCGCCGTGCTGTTGGGCTACGCCATCGGCGGTTTTATCGCGTTTTTGATCATGCGCCAGCTGGGCGAAATGGTGGTGGAGGAGCCGGTCGCCGGATCTTTCAGCCACTTTGCCTATAAGTATTGGGGCGACTTCGCCGGCTTTCTTTCCGGCTGGAATTATTGGGCGATGTTCATTCTGGTCGGCATGGCGGAATTGACCGCCGTCGGCATCTACATTCAGTACTGGTGGCCGGAGATCCCCACCTGGGCCTCCGCCGCGCTGTTTTTCGTGCTGATCAACCTGATTAACCTGGTAAATGTGCGCCTGTATGGCGAAACCGAGTTCTGGTTCGCCATCATCAAGGTGGTGGCGATTGTCGGCATGATCGTGTTCGGCGCCTGGCTGTTGGCGAGCGGCAACGGCGGGCCACAGGCCAGCATCACCAACCTGTGGCAGCAGGGTGGCTTTATGCCGCACGGCTTCTCGGGGCTGGTGATGGCGATGGCGGTGATCATGTTTTCGTTCGGCGGGCTGGAAATGGTCGGCATCACCGCGGCGGAAGCCGCCGACCCGCGTCGCAGCATTCCCAAAGCCACCAATCAGGTGGTGTACCGCATTCTGATCTTCTATATCGGCTCGCTGACCGTGCTGCTGTCGCTCTATCCGTGGGGGCAAGTGGTGGAGGGCGGCAGCCCGTTCGTGTTGATCTTCCATGCGCTGAACAGCAATCTGGTGGCGACCGTGCTCAATGTGGTGGTATTGACCGCCGCGCTGTCGGTCTACAACAGCGGCGTTTACGCCAACAGCCGCATGCTGTTCGGGCTGGCCAGCCAGGGCAACGCGCCGCAGGCGCTGACGCGTGTGAATAAACGCGGCGTGCCGGTGCTGTCCATCGCGCTGTCGGCGTTGATTACCTCGATCGGCGTGCTGATTAACTACCTGATGCCCGGTAAGGCGTTTGAGCTGCTGATGGCGCTGGTGGTTTCAACGTTGGTGATCAACTGGGTGATGATCTGCCTGGCACACCTGAAATTCCGCGCTGCCAAGAACCGTCAGGGCGTCATTCCCAGCTTTAAGGCGCTGTGGTATCCGTACGGCAACTACCTGTGCCTGGCGTTCCTCGGCCTGATTCTGGTGATTATGTATTTCAGCGAAGGGATACGCATTTCGGTGTTGCTGATGCCGGTGTGGATTGCGGTGCTGTGGTGCGGGTTTATGCTGACGCGCCGTAAAGGCGTCAAGCGCTAAACGGTATGCAGCGGAGGCGTAGTCTGCGCCTCCGCGCTTTTCTCGTCAGCCGCGCGGCATAAAGGCGCGCCCCTCAGCGTGACCCCGCCCCAGCAGTTTCCGGCACAGCAGCAGCAGAGTACTGATCACGTCGATGGCCACCACGCTGAGCATCAGCAGGGTCAACATGAAGAATCCGAGCAGCGAACCGCCCAGCAGCACCAGCGGTGCAGGTACGCGCAGACGGCGCAACTTCATGGCGAAATACATTTTCCAGTATTGCTTCTGCGCCAGCAGCGCGCTGCGAATACGGCGCCCCAGGCTTGAGCCTGATTTGCGGGATGTAGAACGACTCATAACTTCTCCTTTTCTGTATGCCCTACAAGTCAATCACAAAGATCTTAAGAGAGTCTTAACGGGCTCTTGGCGGCCCTGGCTGTCTCACCGGAGTGAGACAACAGCATACGGCAAAAGGTCCCGAGATGCAGCGCACGGCTGACAAAGTGCGAGCTTCATCGGGTTTGTTACACTGAAAGTCATGCCCGTGCAGGGCGCAGTGGTCGGGAGAAAAGGCTGGATGAAAAGAATCAACCGTTATTACGACGCGGCCAAGGCGCATCATACGCCGGAGGGATTTCGCAACCTGGAACCTTCGCGGCGTCAGGAGGGGGACCTTCAACGTTGGCAAGATGAACGCAAGCGCCAGGGATTGCCCAAGCCGCCGCAGCAGGGTTACGCACAATTTACCGAACGCTGGTGGCAGCCTGCCGATCTCAGCGGCAACGACGACAGCGTCTGGTGGTTGGGGCATGCCTCGATGCTGCTGCGGTTGAGCGGGCGCTATATCCTGATCGATCCGGTGTTGTCCGAACGTGCATCGCCACTGAGCTTTTACGGCCCGAAGCGCAGAACGCCGCCGCCGCTGACGGTGGAGCAACTGCCGGCGGTGGATGCGGTACTGATCTCCCATAACCATTATGACCACCTTGACAGGCGCACGGTGCGGCAATTGGCGCGGCGTTTCCCTCAGGCCGAGTTCATCGTGCCGCTCGGCTTGAAGCGCTGGTTCCGCCGTTATCGGCTGAAGGTGCATGAGCTGGACTGGTGGCAAAGTCTGCCGTTGGGCGAGCTGACGGTCTACGCCACGCCGGCGCGGCACTGGAGCATGCGCACGCTGTGGGATCGCAATCGCTCACTGTGGTGTGGATGGGTGATCCACCATCCGGGGCTGCGGTTTTATTTTTCCGGCGACAGCGGTTATTCGGAACGGCTGGCGGAGATTGGTCAACGTCTGGGGCCGTTCGACGTGGCGGCGCTGCCCATCGGCGCCTACGCACCGCGCTGGTTTATGCAGGAGCAGCATATGGATCCGCAGCAGTCGGTGACGCTGTACCGTCAACTCAATCAGCCGCGCGCCATTCCCATCCATTGGGGGGTATTCGAATTGGCGGATGAGTCGCTGGACGAACCGCCGCAGCAGTTGAATCTGGCGCTGAGTGAGGCGGGGCTTGAACAGCATCAATTCCACCCGCTGAAGATTGGCGAGCGCATCGCGTTGCAGGATTCTCAGCAAGTGTGGTCTCTTCGCCCTGCGGTACAGAGGAAAGAATAAGAGCAACGGTTTGAAAGCGCGGCAGTAATTAGCAAAATTGATAAGTGCGGGTGGTGATTCAAATAACCACCCGATCTTCAGGATTTAATTCAACGCCACACTTTTGCTATTCATAAGATTATTCCGGTTATTCGGACTGATGGTTTTCGGATTATTTAGGATGAAGCCACTGGCCAGCGGGAGAGGCGTCTGGACGTTGCATGCTTATGCAACCGTTGTGCAGGACGGTAACATCATCGCCCGCCTGTGTGCTGCTCCTGCTCGCGCGGTGTGGCGGCAGGGCTGAAGGCTGATGATGATGCGTTTTCGACGGTAAAGGGGCGGAGCAGCGATGAATAAATTGGCCCCCGTTCATCGATATTCAAATGTTGCATATCAAATTCCATAAAGATTCAAATTTTTTAACGCTATAAGCGGCAAAAAAGCGGAAATGACGAGACGGACATGCGACAAAACGATGAAAGTTTTGTTAAAACTCCACCAGAATGCGGGGTCTGGTGCGGTGGTTTTAGCAAGCAGAAAATAGCCGATGCTTCAACATCTTTTGGCCTATTTAAGCAAATGTGGCTCTCGACCGTTTCAAATATGTGCGACATGTCGTTCAGTGATTAAAAATGGCTTGCCATCGCATACAGAGTATGTGATAACGCATCTGGGTAAAACGAGGTACAGTTCTGTATATGTGTGGCATTTTCAGTAAAGAAGTTCTGAGTAAAGACGTTAGCGTTGAATACCGCTTCTCTGCCGATCCTTATCTTAGTGCCTCAAGCAGTAACGACTCTAGTTTGTCTATGTAACGCCCACGGGCGGTTTAAACAATCCAAAGGAAATACTCAAGATGGCAAAGATCAAAGGTCAAGTTAAGTGGTTCAACGAGTCTAAAGGTTTCGGTTTCATCACCCCGGCTGACGGCAGCAAAGACGTGTTCGTACACTTCTCTGCAATCCAGGGTAACGGCTTCAAAACCCTGGCTGAAGGCCAGAACGTTGAGTTCGAAATCCAAGATGGCCAGAAAGGCCCATCTGCAGTAAACGTTACTGCTATCTAATCAGCGTCAGCTGTACAAAAAGCCCGCCTTCGCGCGGGCTTTTTCGTTTCCGTCATCCGGCGGCGATGACGATGCCTGCGTACTGGTTGCGGCCTTTGATTCCCGGATGCGTCGGATCCTGCGCGCGCCGATGGCTATTGCGGCGATAGCTGGTGTATTTGAAGCGCTGCGGCCGCTGCGGGTCGACGTCCGGCGTGCAGATGGTGCAACTGCCGGCGTGGTCAACGGCGGCGAAACCGAGCGCCGTCAGCTTGTATTCGGCAATTGCGGCCAGATCCAGATGCCGGTAATGCGGGCTGATCAGCGTGGCGGGCAGCGGCAGGCGCTGTTTAAAATTTTCCACCAGCGCTTCATCGACTTCGTAGCAGCATGGGCCGGCGGCGGGGCCGATAGACACCACCCAATCGGCGGTGTCGCCATCTTGGCGAATGCGGGACGCCATCTGCTCCAGAATGCCGTCCAGTAACCCGCGCCAGCCGGCGTGTACCGCCGCGATAGCGCCACCGTCGCGGCGGCTGAACAGCACCGGCAGACAGTCCGCCGTCAGTACGCTGATCAGAATGCCGGGCTGGCGAGTGTAGAAACCATCGGCCTCGCCGCACGCCTGCGCCGGTTGCAGCACGTCGACGATGCGGGTGCCGTGTACCTGCTTTTTTTCCGGCAGCGTGGCGCTGTAGGGCAGCAGATGCCCTGGCAGCAGCGCGAGTTTGCTGCCGAAGCCGTGCTGAATGTGAGGCACCGCATCGAGCAGCGCGGAACGATCGCTCATAAGTTATGTTCACCTGCGTGAGAAAACAGACTCTCAGTGTAGCCAGCTTTTTCCCCGCTTGGCCAGGTGTTGTTGGCGGCGAAAGCGAGTGGGGATGCGCCTTGCATCAAACCGGCGCCTTCTTTAGACTAGCCGCGCCCTGTCTCTCTGGAAGCCCATTCATGTCTTATCAATGTCCCCTGTGTCATCAATCGCTGCATTTTTCATCACAACACTGGCGTTGTGACGGCAATCATCAGTTCGATCAAGCTAAAGAGGGCTACGTCAATCTGCTGCCGGTACAGCACAAGCGATCGAAGCAGCCGGGAGACAGCGCGGAAATGATGCAGGCGCGGCGAGCGTTTCTCGACGGTGGATATTATCAGCCGTTGCAAGAGCAGGTGGCCGAGTGGCTGGATTTGGCGCTGGCGGCCGATGCTGGCGCGTTGTTGGACATAGGCTGTGGGGAAGGGTATTACACTGCCGCGGTGGCCGCCAGGCTGGCCCAGGAGCGCAATATGGCGGTCTATGGGCTGGATGTCGCCAAGGTGGCGATCCGCTACGCCGCTAAACGTTATCCGGCGGTCTCGTTCTGCGTCGCTTCCAGTCACCGTTTGCCGTTCGCCGATGGGGCGTTGGATGCGGTCTTGCGCATTTATGCACCTTGCAAGGCGGAGGAGCTGGCACGGGTAGTGAAGCCGGGCGGCGTGGTGCTGACGGTGTCGCCGGGCCCGCGTCATCTGTACCAGCTGAAAGAGCAGGTGTACCAGCAGGTGCAGCTGCATGCCGAACAGGATGAACAGTTCGACGGATTCGACTGCGAGCGCAAAGAGGCGCTGGCCTATACGATGACCCTACCGGGCACGCAGGCCGCCAATCTGCTGCAGATGACGCCGTTCGCCTGGCGCGCCACGCCGGAGGTGCAACAGCGGTTGGCCGAGAGCGGCGAGTTTGTGTGCGAGACGGACTTCGTGCTGGCGTTGTACCGACGTCGCGCTTAAGGGGCCTTGAACTCAAAAACAAAAAAACCTGCCGCGGCAGGTTTTTTTCAAAGCGAGCGCTTCAGGCCAGGTAGCCGAGGTGCTCCAGCAGAATGTTGACGCCGATACCGATCAGCACCACGCCGCCGAGGATTTCGGCGCGCTTGCCCAGCAGCGGGCCGATAAAGCGGCCGATCATCATGCCTAGCGTCGCCATGATCATGGTGGCGCAGCCGATGGCCATCGCGGTATGCACGATGTTCACCTGCAGGAAAGCCAGACCGACGCCGATGGCCATCGCGTCGAGGCTGGTGGCGATGGCGGTGGCGACCAGCAACCAGAAACCATGACGTTTGACCTTCTCTTCTTCATCGGGCTTGTTACGTACCCCTTCGACGATCATGCGCATGCCGAGAATGAACAGCAGCGAGAAGGCGACCCAGTGGTCCCATTCCATGATGTATTGACTGGCGAACAGGCCGATGGCCCAACCGATGAGCGGGGTGATCGCTTCGACCACGCCGAAGATCAGGCCGGTGCGGATCGCTTCGCGGAAACGGGGTTGATGCAAGCTGGCACCTTTGCCGATCGACGCGGCGAAAGCATCCATGGACATGCCAAAAGCGAGAATAAGCGTTGCTGAAAGGTTCATGTGAAATAGCCTCGGCCGGGTGGCTCCATATACACGTAACCCACCCCCAACCAAACGACGGAGTTACGTGTCTATGGTCTCGCCAACCTTACCTGGCTGCCCGCACCACGTTTCTTACGGCGAAACGAGTATGTTGATACGGGCGTTTCTGGCTTTTTATTCTCCAGAAACCGGCTACTCCCCAATGACGGCGCAACCATATCATATTATTTCCGCCACGGACAACCTTATTCTATGGCAATGTTTGTTCTTAATTGAGACTCGTTTTCATTAATCTAATTTCATGCGGGAATATAATGTAGCCAGGGGTAACAATGTTGCAGAAATAATAGTCAGAAAGGAGATTGCGCTGCCGATTAATTACCCACAAGCAGCGCAAGGTTTGAGCTAAAATAACGTTAATTTTTCTTTATTTATTGATTATCAACAAAAAAGTGGTAAATCTTCTCCAGGTCGTCCAGGTGGGTCACCTGAACCAACAGCCGGCGCTGTTCCAGGTCGACGGCCAGAATGCCGTCCTCCGATAAATTCATGGCTTTAATGCGGTTATATTCGACAAACACATTGGCGAAGAAAAAACCGTGCGCTTTAAACACCATCTTGGGAGCGCGAATATAAGAAATATAGATGGCGAGCAACGCCAAAGAAATAAGCAGATAGGTGGTTAATACCGCACCGTTGTCGGTGACATTGCGGTAAATCAGAATGGCGATCAGGCCGACGAAAATCAGGCTGTCGAGGCGGTGGCGGCGTTTAAGCGGTACTTTGAGCCGCGTTTTACCTTTCAGCAGATCCATGCCGAATTCGTCGTACAGCGAATACAGCAACAGCAGGGCGATAAACAGCATCAGTACGGCGTCGGTCAGTGACATCTCTTGCTCCATAAAAAAGCCGGGGGTTGCCCCCCGGCCGTTTCGAACGATTACAGGCCCAGCAGGCCAATCCAATAGCCAAAGATACCGATGACGAAGAAGCCGATGATGATCCACAGCGCGTTGACTTTCTTGCGCAGCAGCCACATACAGGCGAAGGTCAGCAGCAACGGCACCAGGCCCGGCATCAGCTGGTCGAGGATGGTCTGCACCGTGGTGACGTTGGTATGCCCGGTCTGGTCGGTTATCTTGGACACCACCAGCGGGATATTCACGTGCGTCCACTTGTTGACCAGCGCCCCCATGACAAACAGGCCGAGAATGGACGCTCCTTCCGTCAGTTTCTGCAGGAAGCCGCCGCCCATGTCGTTGACGATATCGACCCCTTTACGGTAACCGTAGGCCACGCCGTAGTAGCGGGTCAGCAGGCGCACCAGGTTGAACAGCACGAAGAACAGGATCGGTCCAAGCAGGCTGCCGCTCATGGCGATGCCCGCCCCAAGCGCGGCGAACACCGGTCGCACGGTGCCCCAGAAGATCGGGTCACCGACGCCCGCTAAAGGCCCCATCAAACCGACCTTGATGCCGTTGATTGCGGCGTCATCGATCGGCGCGCCGTTGGCGCGTTGCTCTTCCATCGCCATGGTCACACCGAGCACCGGCGCCGCCACGTAAGGGTGGGTGTTGAAGAACTCCAGGTGACGCTTGATCGCCTGTTTGCGATCGTCATTGTTTTCCGGATACAGGCGGCGGATCACCGGCACCATCGAGAAGCAAAAACCCAGCGCCTGCATGCGTTCGAAGTTCCATGAACCCTGGAACAGGTTCGAACGCAGGAATACGCCGCGAATATCGGCCGGCGTGAGTTTCTTTTGAGCAGTTGTATCAACCATTTCTCTCACCTATTCCTAGTCGAGTTCGTTATCGAGATCGTTCGCGTTAGCCGGGCCGGCCTGTACAACTTGAGACTTGTTGTATTTCGGGCTGAGCTGGATATACAGCACGGCCATCACCACGCCAATGACGCCGAGCGCCACCAGGTTGAAGTTGGTGAAGGCGGCGGTAACGAAACCGAGATAGAAGAACGGCATCAGGTAGCCGGCGCGCATCATGTTAATCACCATTGCGTAACCGACCACGACGATCATGCCGCCGGCGATGTTCAGGCCGCTGGTGACCACTTCCGGGATCGAGTTGAGCAAGGCGTGTACCCCGGCGGTGCCGACCGAGATGGCGACAATGACCGCCGGGATGGCGATACGCATCGCCTGCAGCAGCAGGGCGCCGACATGGATCCAGCTAATGGCGCGCAGGCTGCCGCGCTCCGCTGCGCTATCCGCCGCGTGCTGGAACGCCACGGTGAGGGTACGCACGATGATGGTTAATACCTGGCCGGCCGCCGCCAGCGGAATGGCCAGGGCGATACCGGCGCCGACGCTTTGCCCGCCGGCGATGACCAGAATGGTCGAGATGATGGACGCCAGGGCAGCATCCGGCGCGACGGCCGCACCGATGTTCATCCAGCCCAGGGCGATCATTTCCAGCGTACCGCCGATGATGATGCCGGTTTTCATATCGCCGAGGATAAAGCCGATCAGGGTACAGGCGACCAGCGGACGGTGGAACTGGAACTCGTCGAGGACGGAACCCATCCCGGCGATACAGGCAACGATAAATATCAGCACAATCTGAAGAGTGGTGATCTCCATTGCACTTCTCCTATGACCAAAAAAGCTCTGAGTAAAATAATTAGCGGCTGGCGCCACTAATTGAGTTTGTTAATCAGGTCCATCATTTTTAGCCGGCTGTCGGACGAGACCTTACGTACCTCCAGCTCGATACCGCGATCGTTCAGTTTCTTAAACGCTTCGATATCTTTTTCATCGACGGAAACGGCGTTGTTCACCTGGGTTTTCCCCTGGCGGAACGCCATGCCGCCGATATTGACGGATGTAATCTCCACGCCGCCTTCCACCAAACGCCAGACGTCGGTCGGGTTGGTGAATAACAGCATCACGCGATCGTTGGCGTATTTCGGGTTGTTCCAGACGCGGATGGCCTTCGCCACGTCCACCACGTGGGCGGTGACGCCCGGCGGGGCAACCTGGGTCAGCAGGGTCTTGCGCACATGGTCGGCGGCGACTTCATCGCTGACGACGATAATGCGGCTGACGTTGGTCTCTTTGGTCCAGCGGGTAGCGACCTGGCCGTGGATTAAGCGGTCATCGATGCGCGCCAGGCCGATTTTCATGTGGTCGTTCGGCCCCAACGGCGCCTGAGGGGCAGCGGCTTTGGCGACGGGTGCTGCGGGTTTTGCGGGTTCTTCCTGCGGTTTTTTCAGCGCTTTCACGCCTTCACGGCCGGTTTCCAACGCCAGCGCCACCAGTTCATCGAAAGCGGGGTTGTCGTCCCGCGCCATGAAGGTTTCCACCAGCATCGGGATGTTGACCCCGGTGACGACCTCATAGTTTTCTTTGTCGACCGCAATGCGGCTGGCGGCGTTGAACGGGCTGCCGCCCCAGGTATCCACCAGGAACAGCACGCCGCCGCTGGTATCCAACCCACTGATTTTTTCGTTGTACTTGACGATTAACGTTTCGGCATTCTCACCGGGAACGAAGTCTATAAAGGCGACGTTGTCCTGCTCGCCCAATAGCATCTCCGCCGTTTTCAGCAGTTGTTCCGCTGCAGCCCCGTGTGTGCCGATGATAATAGCTATTGCCACTCGCTACCTCCTCGTTGAACTCCAGACGCGGTGTGTGTCGTTTCTCCGCGCCGTCTTGGCAGTCACTTCCGCGGTTCAGATACATTATGGTAGAAAAAAAGAAACGCACGCCTAACATTTCTCACGCAGTTTCAAATGCCTGTGCGTGATACTTCACGAACGCGAGATTTATTTTAGTGAGTGAAAAAATATTTTTTGTGACGCTGCTCCGCTATTGAATGCTCGGGGAAATCTTAGCTGTCGCAGACGATATGGTGTGGCGCCACCCTAAACCGCCGTTGAAAAAGCCGCTTTGTCCCCCAGAAAAATCCTGATACAGTAATTTCTTCTTTCATCACTAAGGAGTGAAGGGCCTCAGCCCTCCCTATGGACTGTCACCGAAGTTACTGTTTTTCCAGGTTTCACCCGCCACCTGCTGGCGTTGTATATGCTGTTCGGCCCTTCGGCCATCTCCCGGTAACCCCATCCCGTCACCTTGCTATTGTCGACTGCGCCCATGCAGCGGCGGCATCGTCACGTCTGAGCGGCGAGCGCTCATTCCCACTTTTTTCTGGAGTCTGATATGGAATTTTTAATGGACCCCTCTATTTGGGCGGGGTTGCTTACGCTGGTGGTGCTGGAAATCGTGCTGGGCATCGACAACCTGGTGTTCATCGCCATTTTGGCCGACAAATTGCCGCCGAAGCAGCGCGATAAGGCGCGCGTTATCGGCCTGTCGCTGGCGTTGCTGATGCGTTTGGGCCTGCTGTCGGTGATCTCCTGGATGGTAACCCTGACCACACCGCTGTTCAGCGTCGGCGATTTCAGCTTCTCTGGCCGCGATTTTATCCTGCTGTTCGGCGGGGTATTCCTGCTGTTCAAGGCCACCATGGAGCTGCATGAGCGGCTGGAAGGGCAGACGCACCAGGATGGCGCCAACCGCGGTTACGCCAAGTTCTGGGCGGTGGTGGTGCAAATCGTGATCCTGGACGCGGTGTTTTCGCTTGATGCGGTGATTACCGCCGTAGGCATGGTGAACGATCTGCCGGTAATGATGGCGGCGGTGGTGATCGCGATGGCGGTGATGCTGTTGGCATCCAAGCCATTGACCAACTTCGTCAATGCGCACCCGACCATCGTGGTGCTGTGCCTGAGCTTCCTGTTGATGATCGGCCTGAGCCTGATCGCCGAAGGCTTCGGTTTGCATATTCCGAAAGGCTATCTGTACGCCGCGATCGGCTTCTCGATCCTGATTGAATTGTTCAACCAGATCGCGCGTCGCAACTTCATCAAGCATCAAGCGCGTCGGCCGATGCGCGAGCGCACCGCGGAAGCGATCATGCGCCTGATGGGGCAGCAGCGCGCGCAGCAGTCGGACGATGAGGTCGCTTTGCCGAGGGATGAAACCTTTGCGGCGGAAGAGCGTTATATGATCAGCGGCGTGTTGACACTCGCCTCGCGTTCATTACGCAGTGTGATGACGCCTCGCACGGACATCTCCTGGGTCGACTGCGAGCGCTCCCGCGAGGAGGTGCGCGCCCAGTTGCTGGATACGCCACACAGTCTGTTCCCGGTGTGTCGTGATTCGGTGGATGAGATCGTCGGCGTGGTACGCGCCAAGGATCTGCTGGTGGCGCTGGAGCAAGGGGAAGATATTGCCGAGTTTGCCGCCCGCACGCCGCCGATCGTGGTGCCGGAAACCATGGACGTCATCAAACTGCTGGCGGTGCTGCGCCGCGCCAAAGGGCGTCTGGTGGTGGTCACCAATGAATTTGGCGTCGTGCAGGGGCTGGTGACGCCGCTGGACGTCCTGGAAGCGATTGCCGGTGAGTTCCCGGACGAGGATGAAACGCCGGATATCGTGGCGGAAGGCGACGGCTGGCTGGTGAAGGGGGGAACCGATTTGCACTCGCTGGAACAGGCACTGGCCTGCGATGACCTGGTCAGCCCAACCGCAGACTACGCCACCCTGGCGGGGCTGCTGTTGGCTCACTACGGCCAGATGCCGGTGGTGGGGGACACCATTGAACTGAACCACCAGCGTTTCGATATCGTCGAGGTCTCCGACTATCGCATCGAATTGGTGCGTGTTACCCGCGTCGTCTTTGACGAGCCGACGCAGTCGTAACCCTCCCGCCGGGGGCTCAGGCCTCCGGCGGATCCTCTTCCGCTTTCCTGACGCGCGATTCGTACTGTTGCAACCACAGCGGGAAAACGTGGATCGGCATCGGCTTGGCGAAATAATACCCCTGCAGGGCATTGACCTCGCGTGAGCGCAGATAGTCGGCCTGTTCCTCCGTTTCGACACCCTCTGCCACCAGTTTCAGCTTCAGCCTCTGCGCCAGCGTAATGATGGTGTCGGTCACCGTGGCGTTGACCGCGTCGGTGCCGATGGCCGCGGTAAACCCGCGGTCGATCTTCAACACGTCCGGGCTGAGGTTTTTCAGGTAGCTCAGCGAGCTGTGGCCGGTGCCGAAATCGTCGATGGCCAGCATGATCCCCATGTCTTTCAGCGTGCGAATCTGGTCATACTGGATCGCCGACAGCGCGGTGCGTTCGGTCAGCTCCAGCATCAATGAGGGCATCGGATGTGCCGGCAGCCAAATCTGGCGGATATCGTCGATGATGTTGAGCGTTTTAAAATGCTCGGCAGCAACGTTAATGCTGATGTAGAAGGACGGTCGTGGCGGGAACAGCTGCAGATTTTCCGTCACGGTGTTCATTAGATAGCGAGTGAGCGGAATGATGAGGTCATGCTGCTCGGCCAACGGAATAAACACGTCTGGCGAGATCCACCCCTGCCGCTTCTTTTTCCAACGCAGCAGCATCTCGACGCCGGCACAGCGCCCGGTATCGCTGTGAATGATCGGTTGGCAGTAAACGCGGAACTCCCGATGGGTAATGGCATGGCCAATGTGGTAAGACAGGCTCATGCGGTTAGCGGTGAGCAGGTAGACCACATAGGCCGCCAGCAGGCTGATCAGCAGCGCCAGCGGGATATGGCGCGGCAGTGCGGAAAACGCCAACATGCCGACCTGCGGGCCGAACAGCGAAATCGAGAACGGGTAACGCTCGGAACCGGCGGTGTAACGCAGATCGTTGGTCAGGGTGTCGCGGCGCAGGATTTCGCGGCGCCCGTATTCCAGGCTGCTGTCGGCTACGTTCAGCACCATGCGCTGAACATAAGGCTCCTGGGGTTCGAGTAAAAAGTTCGATAACAGCTCGATATTGAAGACGTGCAGCACGCCGCTGCTTCTATCGCCGGGGGAGGGTGTCCACATCACCAACGTGGGCAGTCCTTTGCTCACCGCCAACGAAGGGCGCAGCGCCAGCCTGACGTTGCTGTTGACGAAAATCGGCAGCACTGCAGCCAACTGATAATGTCGGGCGCCAAACAGACTGGAGCAGTAGATGATGCCATTTTTTACCAGCAGCATGGCGCGCAGCGCCTGATTTTGCGCGGCGCGAAAACGCAGGGTCGATGAGACGTTCTCGCAGGGTTGTTCCAGCATGTCCATACTGCGTTCCGCCTGCAGCTGCGCGGGGGACAACAGCTGGTCAATTTTGCCGACGGTGCGGGTGGCCAACGTTTGCTGGCTCTGCTCGATGCTTTTGACCTCTTGATAGTAACGGGTACACAGCGATACCAACAGAATAGCCACGCCCACCGCTCCGGCCAGCAGCCAACGGTAGTAACGATATTGGGACGCGGCGAGGTGGGTCATCAACATCCGGTAAATCCTTGTTCGGTAATCCAGCTCCGAGTCACAGTCAGGCCACAGCTCCTTAAGTTGCGCTCGGCTAATTCTAGCCTGAGGTTATACAAGATTGATGGTAACTCAGTAAATTATTTCGATTTGGCAAAACAGAAGGTCAATTTGCAGGCTAACCGCTGGATCGATGAGAAAAATGCAGGATATTTTCTGGTGACATTGTCACTAAAAACGGTCAATGAATTGATTGCCCATAAAAAACCCCGCCGGGCGGCGGGGTTGTCTGTCAGTCGCATTGCACCTTGATTGCCAGGCCACCGCGTGATGTTTCTCGGTATTTGGCGTTCATGTCTTTGCCGGTTTCGTACATGGTCTCGATCACCTTATCCAGCGAAACGCGCGGTTCGCTGGTGCGGCGCAGAGCCATGCGGGCGGCGTTGATCGCCTTGACCGAGGCGATGGCGTTGCGCTCGATGCACGGCACCTGTACCTGGCCGGCGACCGGGTCACAGGTCAGCCCCAGGTTGTGTTCCATGCCGATTTCCGCCGCCACACAGACCTGCTCAGGGCTGCCGCCCAGCAGTTCAGCCAGGCCTGCGGCCGCCATGGAGCAGGCCACGCCGACTTCGCCCTGACACCCGACTTCGGCGCCGGAAATGGACGCGTTCATCTTGTACAACGCGCCGATGGCGCCCGCTGCCATAAAGTAACGGATGTAGATATCCGGGCTGACGGACTCGATAAAGTGATCGTAGTAAGCCAGCACCGCAGGCACGATGCCGCAGGCACCGTTGGTCGGCGCGGTGACGACGCGGCCGCCGGCGGCGTTTTCTTCGTTAACCGCCAGTGCGAACATGTTGACCCAGTCGATCACGTTCATCGGATCGTTGGACAGTTTGTCCGACGCCACCAGCATGCGGCGCAACGCGGAAGCACGGCGCGGTACGCGCAGCGGCCCCGGCAGCACGCCTTCGGTGTTCAGACCGCGATCGATACAGGCTCGCATGGTTTGCCAGACGTTGCCGAAGTAGGTTTCGATCTCTTGCTTGCTGTGCAGCGCCAGTTCGTTCTGCATCACCATGCCGGACAGTGACAGCCCGGTCTCGCGGCAGTGGTCGAGCATTTCGCGCGCGGAGTTGAATGGATAAGGCATTTGCAGCTCTTGCTCGGCGTCCTTACCGAAGTTCTCCTCGTCGACGATGAAACCGCCGCCGATGGAGTAATAGGTCTTGCTGTACACTTCTCTATCGCCGGCGAAGGCGTGGATTTGCATGCCGTTCTCGTGCAGCGGCAGGTTGTCGCTGCGGAAGACCATGCCGCCGTCGCGTGGGAAATCGACTTCATGCAGGCCGTTGGCCAGCATCAGGCGTTGACGTTGTTCTACATCGCGAATAAAGCCAGGAATGCTATCGATATCGACGGTGTCCGGCATGTTGCCGGCCAGGCCGAGAATGATGGCGATATCGGTATGGTGACCTTTACCGGTCAATGAGAGTGAGCCGTAAACGTCTACGGCAACACGCGTGATAGAAGGCATCAGGCCTTTATTTACCAGATCGTCGACAAACTGTTTGCCGGCTTTCATCGGTCCAACCGTATGAGAGCTGGACGGGCCGATGCCGATCTTAAACATGTCGAAAACGCTAATCACGCTAAAACTCCTTAAAGAGACGTATTGTTATGGCTGCGGCGGTTAAAAACCGCGCAGGGAACAGCGATATTGTAAAAGGGCCGTGCGGGTTCGGCTGCCTTTTTCGCATGAAATTAAATAATCCGTGGTGTCGCTTTTTTTACTGATTACCCAGGGCGAACCCTTATGCGAGGTATCCGCTTTCGCCCAAGCTCCATTAGCGGTAATCGCGCCAGCTTTCCGTGCTGAACGCCGCCGGCTTAATCCCTGTTTCTACAGTGGTTTATCTCGGACGGTGGTATTTTACAGGTATTTCGTAAGGTTTAAGAGAGGGTTTACAGTTTTTTTAAAACCATTCAATCGGAACGGTAGTTGAAAAAGCGTTCAAATGAAGTGATTTCGATCGCTTTACCGGCAGCGGAGGCCGTCGGCCATGCCAGATTGCGAGTCAGATCACGTAATATGGGCTAAATACTGACCTGCTGCGCCAGACGCCGAATGATGGCTGCGGTCAGCCCCCAGATAAACTGGCTGTGATACCAGGAGAGGTAAATGCGGTGCGTATGGCCGGCGCGATGAATATCCAGCGGATAGTAACGCGACAGGGTCAGCGCTTCCCTCAAGGGCATCTCGAACACGTCCGCCACTTCACCCTCATTGGCGTGGAACTGCACATCCGGCGAGACCAGGCCGACGATGGGCGTGACCTGAAATCCGGTGCTGCTGTCGAGCGGCGCCATTTGGCCGAGGACGGTCACCGCCTGCGGCGGTATCGCCACTTCTTCCTGCGCTTCTCGCAGCGCCGTGACGATCGCCGACCCGTCTTCAGCGTCGGTTTTACCGCCGGGGAAGGCCACCTGGCCGGCATGTTTGCGCAGCGAGTCGGCGCGGCGGGTCAACAGCAGCGTCGGCTCTGCGCGGCAAACGATCGGGATCAGCACCGCCGCCGGGCGCACATTGTGCGAGATCTGCGCCGCCTGGGGCAGCTGCAGTTGAAAACGGCTGATAAAGGCGTGCAGCGAGGCCGGTGTGTTCGATGGGATCACGACAGGGCACACTCCCCAAGCTGCGGCAGAATACGGCCAACCTTGTCGAAGGTCTCCTGGTATTCCGCCTGCTCCTGGCTGTCCGCCACGATGCCGCCACCGGCGGAGCAGTGGATGCGGCCGTTTTCGGTGACGAGCGTGCGGATGGTGATATTGGTGTCCATGGTGCCGCAGGCGCTTAGGTAACCGATACTGCCGCAATAGGCATTGCGGCGCTGCGGCTCCAGCTCTTCGATGATTTCCATCGCCCGCACCTTGGGCGCGCCGGTGATCGAGCCGCCGGGGAAGCAGGCGCGCAGCAGTTCGGCCGCCGAGGTCTGTTCCGGCAGGGTTGCGGTGATAGTGCTCACCAGGTGATGCACGGCGGGAAACGGCTCCACGGCAAACAGTTCCGGCACCCGTACGCTGCCAGGCTGGGCGACGCGGCCGATATCGTTGCGCAGCAGATCGACGATCATCAGATTTTCAGCGCGATCCTTGGGGGAATCGGCCAAACGGCGAGCCTGAGCGGCGTCCTGTTCCGCGTCCGCCAGCCGCGGCAGCGTGCCCTTGATCGGGCGGGTTTGGATGCGCTGCTGCTCCAGCCACAGGAAGCGCTCGGGAGAGACGCTCAGTACGCTGTTGTGCGGAAGGCGCAGGAAGGCCGAGAACGGCGCGCGGTTGCAGGCGCTCAATCGACAGAAAGCCTGCCACTCATCTCCCTGATAGTCGGCGGAGAACCGTTGCGCCAGATTAATTTGGTAACAGTCACCGCTGCGCAGGTAGCGCTGAATACGTTGGAATTTCTCGCCGTATTGCCGCCGGCTCATATTGGCGCGCCAGTCGCTCAGCAGCGTGAAAGGGCGTTCTGTCGGCGCGGTTTGGCTATTGAGCCAGCACCAGCGCTGTTCCACGTCGCCATAGCTGAGCAGCGTCAGGGTTTGCAGACGGTGATCGGCGATCAGCGCCCAGTCATAAATGCCCACCGCCATGTCCGGCAAGGCGAGGTCGGCTGCGGCCAACTGCGGCAAGCTTTCCACCCGCCGCCCGAGATCGTAGCCGAACAGCCCCAGTGCGCCGCCCTGAAATGGCAGATCCGGGTTAAACGCCGGTTGCCAACCTTGCGCCACCAGGTGTTGCTGCAGCAGGGAGAATGGATCTTCCTTTGACTGGATAGTGACGCTGTCACTTTCTATTTTCGTGCTGGCGCCCTGGGTGGTGAGCGTAACGCACGGCTGCGCGACCAGGATGTCGAAGCGGTTATGCGAATGGTCGGCGAAGCCCGAATGCAGCAGCATCGCCCACGGGTGGGTTGAAATCGGGGCGAAAAGCGTCATCAGGGCACTGCGGCTGTAGGGCAAAGATTTTATGTTTGGGGCGGTTACGCTCATGAACGTCAATAAACCTGGCTGTGAGGGCGGCGATATCTGGCGGCTAGTGTGCCATAGACGGTCACGTCATGCATGTTTTGCCACGCGCGACATGGAGCACAGTTCACATAAACGGCAGTTCAATAAACCTGAGATAAGGCATTTTTTGCGCCATTGATTATACTTCGATATGTTAAAAATTTAACGTCAAATGCACTGGACGTTTATTTATCGAGGGCGCAAGACCCGAGAAATATAAAAAGGTTCGTTAATTTCATACTTTTATTGTTGCTTGCTGTTATTAAGCTGGCGATGCGAAACGGTTTTGCCTGTGTTTTTTCATGGTGGCCGTCTTGTGAAAGTTATCCCTTGTTGTGGAACGCTTTTCTTGTCGAAAGCATGAAAAGACAAACAAGATTAATCTTATTTAGCCTGCGGCGGAAATGTGAAGGTTCGCGTTTTATTTCGCTCGTGCGCTGAAGCGGTTTCTATTTTTTAAAAAAATAAAATTATCATTTTGTTACATTATTAGTGAAGAGCTACCTATGTCGTTAATGCTGAGCGTCATCGTCCCGATGCACAATGCGGGGGAGTTATTGGAGCCGTTCCTGGTCTCGCTGCTGGCCCAGCGCGAGCAACGGTTGGAGGTGATCATCGTCAACGATGGTTCCACCGACGGTTCGGGAGAGATCGCGCACCGTTACGCGGCGGTGCATCCGCATATTCGCGTGATCGATCAAGCCAATGCCGGCGTTTCTAATGCACGTAATGCCGGGCTCGCCGTTGCCCGAGGTAAATATGTGGCGTTTCCGGACGCCGACGATTTATTGGCGCCCGAGATGTATTCCACGCTGTTGGAACAGGCAGAACGACACCAATTAGACGTGATGCAATGTAATGGTGAACGCTATTTTACCAGCCAAGACGAATTACAGCCGATTTTTCCCGAGGCGCGTTTACGCACTACCGACGTTATCACTGGCGTTCAGTGGTTCGAACGTGCATTGAAGTCGCGAAAGTTTATTCATGTTGTATGGCTGGCAATATATCGCCTCGATTTTATTCGCCAGCATCGGCTTTATTTTGAGCCGGGGTTGCATCACCAGGATATTCCCTGGACGACGGAAGTCATGTTTAATGCCAAACGGGTCAAATATTTAAGCACGCCGCTGTACCGGCAACGGGTGCACGACAAGTCGATCAGTAACCGTCGTCGCACCGGCAAAGCGAACGTAGAGTATCAGCGTCACTATATGAAAATCGTCGAAATGCTGGAGCGGCTCAACCGGCGCTATGCGGGCACTGTCGCCATTCGTCCCGCTTTCCATTGGCAAATCACCCGTGAGGCGTTGGGCATTTGTCACAGTATCCGTCGTGAGCCGGATCCGGCCGCCCAGAGTCAGATTACCGAAGAGTTCTATCAGCGCGGCATCGACAGAGCGATGTTCGCCAATACGCGCGGCCTGAAGCAGGGGTGGCATGTCATGCTGTGGCGGCATCGCCTGAAGCAGTGGCGCAGCGATAACGGCTGTTCGCAACCGGCCTGAGCCACAAGACGTTGGGATCCGTCGCGTTAGCGCGTATACTCGCTCTCCCTTTTGCCGGAGAGAACGACACATGCATGCAGGTATGCCATTACTGAGCCACGCGGAGCAGCAGGAAGCGGCGGATCGCATCCATCAGCTGATGGAACAGGGCATGAGCAGCGGTGAGGCCATTGCTCGCGTTGCGCAGGAAATTCGTGAGCAGCATCAGGGCGCTCAGGTTGCGGTGCTGTTCGATGACGAAGACGAGCAGCAGGATGCCGCACCGGAGGCGTCGCGGGATGACGATGCTGAAGAAGACGAAGACTATTGATGTTATCGGGGCCGCGCAAGCGGCCCCGTGAGTGTCAACCGTTGACCACCACTGCGGTGGCGGCCTGTTTCGCTTGTTCCACCGCCTGTTCCGTGGTGTCCGCCGTCGCCAGCGCTACACCCAGGCGGCGCTGGCCGGCGATTTCCGGCTTGCCGAACAGACGCAGCTGGTTGTGCCCGCGCAGCGCGTTTTCCAATCCGCTGAAGCGCACATCGGTGCTGGTGAGCTGTGGCAGGATCACCGCCGAAGCGGAAGGGCCGAACTGGCGGATAGCGCCGATCGGCAAACCGAGAAACGCGCGCACGTGCAGGGCGAACTCAGACAGATCCTGTGAGATCAACGTAACCATGCCGGTATCGTGCGGGCGTGGCGACACTTCGCTGAAGATCACGTCGTCGCCGCAGACGAACAGCTCCACGCCGAACAGGCCGAAGCCACCCAGGGCTTTCACCACCTTCTCCGCGATAGCCTGAGCACGGCTCAGCGCCGTAGCCGACATACGCTGAGGCTGCCAGGATTCGCGATAATCTCCGTCTTCCTGACGGTGCCCGATCGGCTCGCAGAAATGCACGCCGTCCACGGCGCTGATGGTCAGCAGCGTAATTTCAAAATCAAATCTTACCAGCCCTTCGACGATCACCCGGCCACCGCCGGCACGGCCGCCCTGTTGGGCGTAATCCCAGGCGCTTTGCAGCTGTTCGGGCGTGCGGATCAGGCTCTGGCCTTTGCCGGAAGAGCTCATCACCGGTTTGACGATGCACGGGTAGCCGATATGCTCAACCGCCTGGCGGAAGGCGATTTCACTGTCGGCAAAGCGGTAGCTGGAGGTGGGCAGAGCGAGCTCTTCCGCCGCCAGACGGCGGATGCCTTCACGGTTCATGGTCAGGCGTGTGGCTTCGGCGCAGGGCACTACGTGGTGGCCCTGGCGTTCAAGCTCGACCAGCATGGCGGTGGCGATCGCTTCGATTTCGGGAACGATATAGTCCGGCCGCTCGTGTTCGATGACGGCTTTCAACGCGTCACCGTCCAGCATATTGATGACGTGGCTGCGGTGCGCCACATGCATGGCCGGCGCATCGGCGTAGCGATCGACGGCGATCACCTCCAGACCGAGGCGCTGGCATTCAATGGCGACTTCTTTACCCAGCTCCCCGGAGCCGAGCAACATGACGCGGGTGGCGGAAGGGCGCAGGGCGGTTCCAATCGTTAACATAGTTTCGTACCTGGATCGGTGAAAGTAAGCGGATTGATGATCGGCGGGCAGTATATACGAAAACGATTGCGCGCGCAGCCGCCGCGCCGGTTTTGTTGCTAACTGGCTGTTTTTATAACAAACAGAAATATTTGCCCTGTATGAGCGATTGTGCGTTAATAACCGACGGCGAAAGAAGGCCTACTTATCGAAAGGTTTTCGCGTCTCGTGCCGTTAAGGCAGGTTTATCAAGTAAAGGAAACACAAATGAGCAAGATCACTGGTCACGTTAAATGGTTCAACGAAAGCAAAGGTTTCGGCTTCATCACGCCTGCCGACGGTTCTAAAGACGTTTTCGTTCATTTTTCCGCTATCGTTAGCGATGGGTTCAAAACCCTGGCTGAAGGCCAGCAGGTTGAATTCTCCATCCAGGACAGCCAACGTGGCCCTGCTGCAGCCAACGTCGTTGCGATTTAACGACTGCGTTGCCAAGAAACCCGCCGCCGGCGGGTTTTTTTATGCCCGCACCCCGTAACGCCGCCCATCTCTGTTATCATTTACCCCTGATTCGGCGCCAACCTGCGGGCGCGCCGCCATTCCATTCGTCATATAAGAGTTATCGCCGTGAGCACAGTTTCTTTTTCTTCCCTGCCGCTGCCAGCCGAACAGTTGGCCAACCTCAACGAACTGGGGTACGCCGAAATGACGCCGGTACAGGCCGCCGCGTTGCCCGCCATCCTGCAAGGGCGGGACGTGCGCGCCAAGGCGAAAACCGGCAGCGGTAAAACGGCGGCCTTCGGCATTGGTCTGCTGAACAGTATCGTCGTCGGTCAGGTCGCCACGCAGGCGCTGGTGCTCTGTCCCACCCGCGAGCTGGCCGATCAGGTGAGCAAAGAGCTGCGCCGCCTGGCGCGTTTCACGCAAAACATCAAGATCCTGACGCTGTGCGGCGGTCAGCCGATGGGGCCGCAGCTCGATTCGCTGGTGCATGCGCCGCACATCGTGGTGGGGACGCCGGGCCGTATCCAGGAACACCTGCGCAAGAAAACGCTGCAGTTGGACGAGCTGAAGGTGCTGGTGCTGGATGAGGCCGATCGCATGCTGGACATGGGGTTCGCCGACGACATCGACGATGTGATCAGCTATACGCCGCCGCAACGTCAGACGCTGCTGTTTTCCGCCACGTACCCGGCAGGTATCGAGCGCATCAGCGCGCGCGTTCAACGCCAGCCGCTGAGCGTCGAGGTGGACGATGGAGAAGCGCAGGCCTCCATCGAACAACGCTTTTATGAGACTACGCGCGATCAGCGCCCGGCGCTCCTGGTGTCGGCTATTCGCTATCATCAACCCGCGTCCTGCGTGGTGTTCTGCAATACCAAACGCGATTGTCAGACGGTGCTTGAGGCCCTGGAGGCCCGCGGCATCAGCGCGCTGGCGCTGCATGGCGATCTGGAACAGCGCGACCGCGACCAGGTGTTGGTGCGTTTCGCCAACCGCAGTTGCCGGGTATTGGTGGCGACCGACGTTGCCGCACGCGGGCTGGATATTAAAGAGCTGGAGCTGGTGGTCAACTACGAGCTGGCGTTCGATCCCGAAGTGCATGTGCACCGTATTGGCCGTACCGGCCGCGCCGGCATGAGCGGGTTGGCGATCAGCCTGTGCACGCCGCAGGAAATGGCGCGTGCGCACGCGATTGAAGACTATCTGCAGATGAGCGTCGACTGGTCGCCGGTGTCCGAGCTGAGCGGGGCGGCCAACGGCTCGCTGGAGGCGGAGATGGTGACGCTGTGCATCGACGGCGGCCGCAAGGCGAAGATCCGTCCCGGCGATATTCTCGGGGCGCTGACCGGTGATGCCGGGCTGACGGCGGCGGAAGTGGGCAAGATTGACATGTTCCCAGTGCATGCCTATGTCGCAATCCGCAAAGCCAGCGCGCGCAAGGCGCTGCAACAGTTGCAGCAGGGCAAAATCAAAGGCAAAAGCTGCAAGGTGCGGCTGCTGAAATAAGCCGAAGGCGGGCGGCGGTTTGCCTTCCCGCCACGATCTATTTATACTGTACATAATTACAGTAATTTGAGTTTTTGAGGACGCACGCATGGCGGTTGAAGTTAAATATGTGGTGGTGAGAAACGGTGAGGAAAAAATGACTTTCGCGAGCAAGAAAGAAGCCGACGCCTACGACAAAATGCTGGATCTGGCGGACAATCTCGGGGAGTGGCTGCAGCAGGCACCGCTGACTCTGGATGACGAACAGCGCGAAGGCTTGAGCTTCTTCCTGGCGGAGAATAAGGACGCGCTGGGTCTGATTTTGCGTGGCGCTTCGCCGGCGGAAACCCTCAAGAAACCGGCGGAAAGCAAAGCGAAAAAAGCGACATCTAACCCAAAAGAGGGATCTGCGTCAGAAAAGCAAGCAGCATAATGACTTATGTTGCGGTGTTGTGATGAAAAAGGATCTAAAATGAGCCGTGAAATAACTTTCTTCAGCCGCTTTGAGCAAGACATTCTGGCCGGGCGTAAAACCATCACCATTCGGGATGCCAGTGAGTCGCACTTCGAACCGGGCGAGGTATTGCGCGTAAGCCGCAATGAAGACGGCGTCTTTTTCTGTTTTATCGAAGTGCTGTCGGTAACGCCGGTGCGCCTGGATGCGCTGACCGAACGCCACGCACAGCAGGAAAACATGTCGCTCGGCGAACTGAAGCAGGTGATCAAGGAAATCTATCCGGGCCTGGATGCGCTGTTTGTCATCGAGTTCGTCAAACGGTAACTCTTTGCCGAAACCCTGTTGTGAGCCAGGGATGGGCGCCCGGATAGCGCTAATCACAACGGGAGGACATATGAAAAAAATGGGTTTGGTTATCGCCTTGTTGGCCATGATGGGAGCATCAACTGCGGTGTGGGCGCAGGATCAAGAGCAACGCACTGCCAAGGTGGGGCAGTGTGCAGGCCTGCAGCCGGCGGATATCGCCGCCCAGGTCAAGCGCGACTTCTTGCAGAACCGTATCACGCGTTGGGAGGCGGACAAAAAACTGCTGGGCACCGCAACCCCGATCGCCTGGGTGAGCCCGGATGCCATCACCGGCAAGGATCAGGTGTGGCAGGTACCGTTGACGGTGCGTGGCACCAAGGCAGATAAAACCTACAACGTGACGCTCAACTGCAACACCGGCGAAATCGCCTACAGCGCGCCGCAGTAATACTGTTTTGCAATAAAAAGCCCGCCTGGTGGCGGGCTTGATGCATCAAGACGAGGTCAGTCGCTGAACGGGATCACCAACTCACCCGGCTTCACTTCCAACCCCTTCGCCAGTTTTTTGGCCAGCGCTTCGGTTTTGCTGTTGTCAGGATTTAGCACATAAGCTGGCTTTTGGTCGAAGTAAGACTTCAGTGACTGGTTCAGATACGGCGTCAGCGCTTTCATTACCGTCTGCATTTTTTCCGGCTGCACGCTGTAATCAGTCAGCTCCATGTCCTTCAGGAAAATGGCGCCCTGCGCCCGGTCGTAAACCGGCTGCGCCTTCAGCGTCAGCTTCAGATCCGCGGTCTGCGGGCCGAGAATCGACGTGATATTGACCTTGGCGTCGCCGGAAAGAGTAACTTTACCCGGTTCGCTGCGGCCGATTTGGCTTTGCAGCTGAGTCAGCACGATATTGGCGTCCACCAAGCCGGGCACGCCGATCTGCTTCTGATAGTCGTTGTGTTTCTGCAGGTAATCATTCACTTCCTGCTCGCTCAGGGTGTACTGGGTCAGTTGATTGCAACCGGCCAATACGCCGGTGAACAGCAGGGCGGCTGCGCCCATCAGGATCTTCTTCATTAATGCCTCATTGCGACTGCTGGCGAAAAGTGCTGCAGATAATTGATTAATCATTATAAACGTTCCGCCTGCGCGTGAAAACGACAGGCGGCGATGTGCAAAGGATAGTGCGCGCAAAAGCGGGTGAGACCTATCGGATAACGCCGAAAGCATCAGCGCCGCAATCGTAGCGCCAAGAGAATTACGCCGGCCACGCAGGCCGCGCTCCCCAACAGCGGGAACAGCGGGATGCCCCACAGCCGCAGCGAAGAATGCATCAGATAAGGCGCCAGGCCCAGAGCAAAAGCGGCGGTGACGATGGCGATAGCCAGCGTGACGGCGGCGCGTTCCAGCGCTTTGCTCAATTGGCCGAGGTTCTTGACGTTGATCTCGGCATTGAGCTGCCCCCGCTTCAGGCGACGTACCAACAACCGCAGGGTTTGCGGCAGCTCCTCTCCGGCGTCGAGCGCTTCCCCGCCCAGGGCCAACAACCGCTGGCGCACGGCGTCGGGGGCATAGCGCTGCAGCACCGTTTGTTGCAACATCGGCTTGAGCGTGGCGACGATGTCGAAGGCCGGATCCAACCGATGCAGCACGCCGTCGGCGGTGATTAATGCCTTGAACAGCAGGACCAGGTCAGGCGGCAACGCCAGCTGGTGTTCACGCGCCATCACCAGCAGGTCGGTCAAGGCTTTGCCCAGCGTCAGGGTGGCGGCGGCCTGTTTGTCGAGAAAGTTTTGCGCCGCCAACTCCAGATCCAGCAGGTCCAACGGTTCGCTGTCCGACCAGGCGATCAGCGTGTTAACGATGCCTTCGGATTGGCGATCGGCGATGGCCTGCAGCAGCAGGAGCAACTGGTTGCGCCGCCGCTCGGACAGCTGGCCCACCATACCGAAGTCGATAAAACCGACGCGGTCACCGCTCAGCGCCATGACGTTGCCGGGGTGGGGATCGGCGTGATACAGCCGATGCTCCAGCACCATGCTCATAAAGGCGCGGGCGCCGCGTTGTGCCAGCAGCGGGCCGTCAAAGCCTGCCGCCGCCAATTGCTGAGGGTTCTCCGGCGCGGTACCGGGCAAGTATTCCTGCACTAACAGACGCGGAGACGACCATTGCCAATAGATTTTCGGCACGACCACGTCGGGTTCTCGTGCAAACATCTTGGCGACGCGATCGCAGTTATGCCCTTCGTGAGTCAAATCCAGCTCGTGATTGAGCGCCGTCGCCAGCGCTCGGACCATCTGCCGCGGCCGATAGCGTGCCAGCGTGGGGCTCTGCTGCTCCACGGTTTCCGCCAGCGAGGCCAGCAGCCGCAGATCGGCGTGGATGGTTTTCGCCAGGCCGGGCCGCAGCACTTTCACCACCACCTGTTCGCCACTGTGCAAGCGGGCGCGGTAAATTTGCGCCATCGACGCTGCCGCCAGCGGCGTGCGATCGAACTCGGCAAACAGGTGCTCGGGCTCGCCCCCCAGATCGGCAACGATCTGCGGCGCCAGTGTCTCCCATGGCAATACCGCCGCTTGGCTGTGCAGGCGATCCAGTTCGTCGGTCCAGGCCGGATCCAGGAGGTCAGAACGCGTGGCCAGGATCTGACCGAATTTGACGAAGGTGGGGCCCAGCGCCTCGAGCGCCTCCCGCAGCCGTTCAGGCAGGGTCTGTGCGTCCTGCAGGGCGGGCTCGCCGCGGACACCGCGCAGCAATGCCCCCAGGCCCAGCAAACGCAGAACGTCTTGCAGACCATAACGAATCAGAACGGAGGTAATTTCCTTCAGCCGCGCCCGATCGCGAGCGGTGGCGAGCACCATTTTCAACATCAGTACGCCATGTCCTTTTTGTGACTCTCGAACGTTATTGTTCCATATCCAGTAGCAACGGCACCTCGCTGCGCTGCGCCATGCGGTTGCGGTAGGCTTCCACGTTATCCGGCAGCGCAACCCCGGCGACGATCGACAACGAACGTAGCAGCGGGAACAGGTGAATGTCGTCCTCGGACAGCTCGCCGTTCACCGCGTCAGCGGAGACGATCAGCGGTGACAGGGTTTGCAGATCGGCCTCCAACTGGGCGATCAGATCGGCGCTGTTGGCGAGATGTTCGGCGAAATCTCCGATTGACGCCTGTTTTTTATCGATAAAGTACTGGCGGGCACTGGCGGTGGCAAACTCTTCGAAATCGGCATGCGCAATACGCGGCAGCAGCAATTTTGCGCTGTAACCGCCGACCCGCTGCAGCCATTCGGCGATAGCCGGGTTGGTGCGGACGGTCAGGACCGGCTTGCCGTCCAACCCATCGACATAGCGTACGATATCCAGGCTTTCCGGCATCGCTTCACCGTTGTCTTTAATCAGAATCGGCACCATTTTTTTGCCGATCAGGTTGAACGGGGTCGTCTCATCGTCGTTGAGCAACGTGACCAGGCGAATCGGCAAACGTTTCAGGCCGAAAATCATGCGGGCTTTAACGCAGAATGGGCAATGATCGTAAATGAACAGTTTCATGCTTGCTCCGGGTTGTCAGGTTTTAACAGCAATAGTTACCACAGCTTATCGAGGCTGTCTTGACGTGCGTGTGTTGGATGGTGCGTTATTGCGATATTGCCCGCGCACCGGCACGGGCTAGAGGGCGTTATTTCTTGGCCGGTACCGAGTTGAGCACATCGATCAGGTGAATGCGAGCTTCTTCGAGGTCGATTCTGTCACGTTCGTTGGCGGCGGTGACGACCTGCAGCTGCTTGATAATATCGTCCTTCAGGCCGGCGTCGCTGGCGAGGATGTGGGCCAGTGCTTTTTCCACCAGGGTGGAACGCGCATAAATCATGCGCAAGTTCAGTATCATATGTTCGAGTAGTTGCGGTAATTTTGCTTCTTCGCTCATGCCGACGGGCTCCTGTGGGTGTTTTTACTAACAGGATAGCAGCTGTTGCCGATTCGGCCGGATTTCTATGGCGTTAACCGCCGCGCAGCATCATCGGGGCGCTGCGTCGTGGGCTGAACTGCCAGTACAGCGCCAGCAGCGTAGCGAAGCCTACTGCCCCAAGCAGCAACCAGGGCAGCTCCGGCATGTTCATCGTGCGTCCGGTATCGTACATCCAGCCGCCGCCGGTGTAACCCAACGCGCCACCCAGCGCCAGGCCAAGGCGACTGAAGCCCATATAGCTGCCGCGTGCACGCGGATCCGCCAGCGAAGCGCTTAGCGTTTCGCGCGCCGGCTCGGCGATAATCGATCCCAGATAGAAGCAGCAGATCAGTGTGAACACCCCCTGCAGGGTGGTGGCGAGGCCAATCGGCAGCAGGCTGAGCGTCATTAGCAACAGGCCCGCCATCAGGCGCTGCTCAAGCCGGAAGTGTTTTTCTCCCCAACGCGCCAACGGATAGAGCAGCGACAATGACAGCGCCGCTTCAATCGCATACATCCATTTTACTGCCGCCGGTGAACCGGCGATTTCGTTGACCACGATCGGCAGCATCAGCATCACCTGTACCGCCAGCATATAGTAACCGGTCAGCGTCAGGACATAGGTGAGGAAGCGGCGATCGCGCAGTACCCGCAACATGCCTTCCTTCATCGGTATACGCACGGTAGAGATGCGGTAAGCCGGCAGTAGCCAAGCGTTCCAGCCAGCGGCGAGCACGAAGATCGCCGCCCCAACCCAGCAGACAAAGTGGAAATCGTACTGCAGCAGCCAACTGCCGATCAGCGCGCCGACCACCGCCCCCGCGCTGTCCTGCATCATCAGCAGCGAGAAAAAACGGCCGCGTTCATGCGGGCGGGTCAACTTGATTACCAAAGCGGTGCGCGGCGGATCGAATAACGTGCCGCCGAGGGCGGACAGCGCGCAGGAGAACCACAGGATCCAAGGCTCATCCGCCATCGCCATGGTAGCGAAACCGGCGGCGCGCAGCAGCATGCCGGTGACGATCATCGGCTTGGCGCCGAAGCGATCGGCGATGGCGCCGCCAAAGATGCCGAGCCCTTGTTGCAGCAGCTGACGCAAACCCAGCGCGATGCCGACGATCAGCGCCGCCCACCCTAATTGATCGACAAAGCGGATCGAAATAAGCGGGAACACGACAAAGAAGCCTAAAACCACCAGCAGGTTGTCGAGCAACAGAAAATATTTACCCAAGCTGCGCGCTTGCGACACCAGAGACATGCATCACCATGAGCAATTAAGAGAGAGGGGGAAGGCAACCCCACCATTCTCTACCCAATTGCCGGGCGGCGACAGGGGCGGAGTAGATAATATTTTTTTATCGTCAAGGTGTTACCTGCACTGCAAAATGGGCGGAAAAACGCCGTAAAACGTGTGTTCGGCGATTTACTGAGCGACCGGGATTTTACCTCGGGGGCGGGCTACGGTTATATTGAATGCAGGGAAGTGCGGTTCTGAGGCGCTATTGGCTAAATAAAGTCATGGCATTAGATCGACGCCGGATAATTAACCATGCGGCTTCCCAATAAATACTTCTTATCGAACCGTTTTGACTGCGGGGGAAATGATGTTCGGCTACCGCTCTGCATCGCCAAAAGTACGTCTTACTACCGACCGGATGGTGGTCCGTTTAGTGCATGAACGGGACGCCTATCGTCTGGCGGACTATTATGCCGAGAACCGGACCTTTCTCAAACCCTGGGAGCCGGTGCGCGATGAAAGCCACTGTTATCCGTCCGGCTGGCAGGCGCGCCTGGGGATGATCGCTGAAATGCAAAAGCAGGGCAGCGCCTACTATTTTATCCTGCTCGATCCGGAAGAGCAGGAAGTCCGCGGCGTGGCGAACTTCAGTAACGTGTTGCGCGGTTCGTTTCACGCCTGTTTCCTCGGCTATTCGCTGGGGGAGAAATGGCAGGGGCAAGGGCTGATGTTCGAAGCCTTGCAGTCCGCCATCCGTTATATGCTGCGCCAACAGCGCATGCACCGCATCATGGCCAACTATATGCCGCACAACCAGCGCAGTGGCGCATTGCTGACGCGTCTGGGATTCGAACGCGAAGGTTACGCCAAGGATTACCTGCTGATCGATGGCCAGTGGCAAGACCACGTTTTGACGGCATACACCAATAAAGAGTGGCTCCCCCCACGTTGAGGCCAAACGATGAAATATGAATTGAACGCCAAAGAGGCCCGGGTCATCGGCTGCCTGTTGGAAAAACAGGTGACGACGCCGGACCAATACCCGCTTTCGCTTAACGCCATTACCCTGGCCTGTAACCAAAAGACCAACCGCGAGCCGGTGATGGATCTGAGCGAGAGTGAGGTGCAGCAACTCCTCGATCTGTTGCTGCGCAAACATTTCCTGCGCACCCTCAGCGGATTCGGCAATCGGGTAGTGAAATACGAGCAGCGGTTTTGCAATTCCGAGTTTGGCCAGCTGAAACTTTCACCCGCCGAACTGGCGGTGATCGCCACTTTGTTGCTGCGCGGTGCGCAAACACCGGGCGAGCTACGCACCCGCACCAATCGGATGCACGAGTTCAGCGATGTCAGCGAGGTCGAGCAGGTGCTGCAACAGCTGGCCACGCGGGAAGATGGCCCGTTCGTGGTGCGCCTGGCTCGTGAGCCGGGCAAGCGCGAAAGCCGGTTCATGCATCTGTTCAGCGGCCAGATTGATGAAGCGCTGCCGGCGGCGTTCGAATCCGAGGAAGACAGCGAACTGAGCGCCAGGGTCAGCGCATTGGAAAACGAAGTGGCGGAGCTGAAACGGCAGCTGCAACACCTGTTGGCGAGGGATGCGAATGACTAAATTACGAGTAGGCGTGGTGGGATTGGGCAGTATCGCGCAGAAGGCTTATCTGCCAATCCTCGGCCAAGCGGCGGATTGGACGCTGGTGGGCGGTTTTTCGCCCAATCAGCAAAAAGCGCAGCCGCTGTGCGACAGCTACCGCATGGCCTGTTTCTCCCGGCTGAACAGCCTGGCCGAACAGTGCGACGCCGTATTTGTCCACAGCAGCACCGCCAGCCATTTTTCGGTCATTGGCGAGCTGCTAAACCGCGGCGTGCACGTTTACGTCGATAAGCCGCTGGCGGAAACGCTGGAGCAGGGCGAGCAGCTGCTCGAGTTGGCCGAGCGGCGAGGCAAAACGCTGATGGTGGGGTTCAACCGCCGTTTCGCGCCGCTTTACCGGCAGCTCAAGCTGGAAATGAACCAGCCGGCCTCTATCCGTATGGATAAACATCGGGCGGACAGCGTCGGTCCGCACGATCTGCGTTTTACCCTATTGGATGATTACCTGCACGTGGTAGACACTGCGCTGTGGCTGGCGGGCGGACGCGAGCAACTGTTGAGCGGCAGCGTGCGCGCCAACGCTGCAGGCGAGATGCTGTACGCCGAGCACCACTTCGCCTGCGGCGACACGCAGGTGACGACCAGTATGCATCGCCGCGGCGGCAGCCAGCGCGAAAGCGTGCAGGCGGTGACCGACGGCGCGCTGTATCAGTTGACCGATATGCGTCACTGGCTGCGTGAAGATGTACAGGGTGAGTTGGAACAGCCGGTGCCGGGTTGGCAAAGCACGCTGGTGCAACGCGGCTTCGACGGGGCGGTACGGCATTTCCTTGATGCCGTCGCCAACCAGAGCGCGCCGGAAACCGGCGGCGAACAGGCGCTGGTCGCCCAGCGGGTGGTCGAGCGTTTGCTGCGGGATAACTCTATGTAACATATGGCGGTAGCTATTCTTTTCCGGATGCGTAAACTGAGCCGATTGTTTCACTGACGCCTGCTGTTGCAGGCGTTGATATTTACGGTACCTATCAGACAACCACATGAACCTACTCAAATCCTTGGCTGCCGTCAGCTCGATGACGATGTTTTCGCGGGTGTTGGGCTTTGCCCGCGATGCGATCGTCGCGCGCGTGTTCGGGGCCGGCATGGCAACGGACGCCTTCTTCGTGGCGTTCAAACTCCCTAATCTGCTGCGCCGTATCTTTGCCGAAGGCGCGTTTTCGCAGGCCTTCGTGCCGATCCTGGCCGAATACAAGAGCCAGCAGGGTGAAGAAGCGACGCGCACCTTTATCGCCTATGTCTCCGGGCTGTTGACGCTGGTGCTGGCGGTGGTGACGGTGTTGGGGATGCTGGCCGCGCCCTGGGTGATCTACATTACTGCGCCGGGCTTTACCGACACGCCCGACAAATTTGCGTTGACCTCGGCGCTGCTGCGCATCACGTTCCCCTACATTTTGTTGATCTCACTGGCGTCGCTGGTGGGGGCTATTCTCAATACCTGGAACCGCTTCTCGATCCCGGCCTTTGCCCCCACGTTGCTTAACGTCAGCATGATCGGCTTCGCGCTGTTCGCCGCCCCGTATTTCCACCCGCCGGTGCTGGCACTGGCCTGGGCGGTGGTGGTGGGCGGCGTGCTGCAGCTGGGTTATCAGCTGCCGCACCTGCGCAAGATCGGCATGCTGGTATTGCCGCGCCTCAAACTGGGTGATGCCGGGGTCTGGCGCGTGATGCGCCAGATGGGGCCGGCGATCCTCGGGGTGTCGGTCAGCCAAATCTCGCTGATCATCAACACCATTTTCGCTTCGTTCCTGGTGTCCGGCTCGGTGTCCTGGATGTACTACGCTGACCGCCTGATGGAGTTTCCGTCCGGCGTGTTGGGCGTGGCGTTGGGTACCATCCTGCTGCCGTCGCTGGCCAAAAGCTTCTCAAGCGGCAACCACGACGAGTATTCGCGCCTGATGGATTGGGGGCTGCGCCTGTGCTTCCTGCTGGCGTTGCCGAGCGCCATCGCGCTGGGTATTTTGGCCAAGCCGTTGACCGTCTCGTTATTCCAGTACGGCAAGTTCAGCGCCTTTGACGCAGCGATGACGCAACGCGCGTTGGTGGCGTACTCGGTAGGGCTGATGGGGCTGATCGTGGTTAAAGTGTTGGCGCCAGGCTTCTATTCGCGGCAGGACATTAAAACGCCGGTCAAGATCGCCATCATCACGCTCATCATGACACAGGTGATGAACCTGGCGTTTATTGGTCCGCTTAAGCATGCCGGTCTGGCGCTGTCGATCGGTTTGGCGGCCTGCCTGAACGCCACGTTGTTGTATTGGCAGCTGCGCAAGCAGAAGATCTTCCAGCCACAGCCGGGTTGGGCACTGTTCCTCACCAAGCTGGTGATCGCCGTGCTGGTGATGTCGGCGGTGCTGATTGGTGTGATGTGGCTGATGCCGGCCTGGGATCAGGGCAATATGCTGGAGCGTTTGCTGCGCTTGGCGGCGGTGGTCGTGGCCGGCGTGGTGGCCTACTTCGGCGTGCTGGCCGGGTTGGGTTTCCGCCCGCGTGATTTTTCGCGCCGCGTCGCCTGAGCCGAATGCAAGAATAAAAAAAGGTCGCCTTGGCGACCTTTTTGCTTTCCGCGCAGTGCGGTTTACATACGTTCGACGGTTTCGATGCCGAGCGTGTCCAGACCCGTTTTCAGCGTTTTAGAGGTCAGCAGCGCCAGCTTCAGGCGGCTCTGACGAGCTTCTTCGCTGTCGGCGTTGAGGATCTGGCAGTGCTCGTAGAAACCGGAGAACAAGCCCGCCAGATCGTACAGGTAGCTGCACATGACGTGCGGCGTGCCTTCACGTGCAACGGTAGTGAGCACCTCTTCGAACTGCAGCAGGCGAGTGGCCAGTGCAATTTCACGCTCTTCGGTCAGTGTCAGCGGCAGCGTCAGGCTGCTTTCGTCGATCCCGGCGCGTTTGAATACCGATGCCACGCGGGTATAGGCGTATTGCATATAAGGCGCGGTATTGCCTTCGAAGGCCAGCATGTTATCCCAGTCGAAAACATAGTCGGTGGTGCGGCTTTTCGACAGATCGGCGTATTTCACCGCGCCGATGCCGACCACGCGGGCCACGGTCTTCATTTCCTCTTCCGGCATGTCCGGGTTTTTGCCGGCGATCAGCTGTTCGGCGCGTTCGATGGCCTCATCCAGCAGATCGGAGAGCTTCACGGTGCCGCCTGAGCGGGTTTTGAACGGCTTGCCGTCTTTGCCCAGCATCATGCCGAACATGTGGTGTTCCAGCGAAACGGACTCAGGCACGTAACCGGCTTTGCGCACGATGGTCCAGGCCTGCATCAGGTGCTGATGCTGGCGGGAGTCGATGTAATACAGCACGCGGTTGGCGCCCAGGGTCTCGTAGCGATATTTGGCGCAGGCGATATCGGTGGTGGTGTAGAGGTAGCCGCCATCCTTTTTCTGGATGATGACGCCCATCGGGTCGCCGTCCTTGTTCTTGTATTCGTCGAGGAACACCACGGTGGCGCCTTCGCTTTCCACCGCCAGCCCTTTGGCTTTCAGATCGGCGACGATGCCCGGCAGCATCGCGTTATACAGGCTTTCGCCCATCACGTCGTCTTCGGTCAGCGTGACGTTCAGGCGGTTATAGGTCAGCTGGTTTTGCGCCATGGTGATGTCGACCAGCTTGCGCCACATTTTCAGGCAGTACTGATCGCCGCCCTGTAGCTTCACGACGTAAGCGCGCGCGCGCTCGGCGAACTCGGCGTCTTCGTCGTAATGTTTCTTGGCTTCGCGGTAAAACTGCTCGAGATCGGACAGGCCCATATCGCTGGCGTTTTCATTCTGCATTTTTTCCAGGTAGGCAATCAGCATGCCGAACTGGGTGCCCCAGTCGCCGACGTGGTTGGCGCGGATCACTTTGTGGCCCAGAAACTCCTGGGTACGTGCCGCGGCGTCGCCGATGATGGTGGAGCGCAGATGGCCGACGTGCATCTCTTTCGCCACGTTCGGCGCAGAGTAGTCGATAACGATGGTTTGCGGTTCAACCGGGGCAATGCCCAGCTTCGGTGCATTCAGCACCTGGTCGGCCTGGCGGGCGACCCAGTCGCTGTTCAGGAAAATGTTGATAAAGCCGGGACCGGCGATTTCCACTTTACTGGCGACATCGCCGAGATCCAGCAGTTGCACCACTTTTTCCGCCAGCTGACGGGGCGGCATGCCCAGCTTTTTGGCGACTGACATCACGCCATTGGCCTGGTAATCACCAAACTGCGCCTTGGCGGAAGGGCGGACCTGCGCTTCGCAATCGGCTGGCGCACCAGCGGCGATCAGCGCCTGGCTGACTTTATCTGAAAGAAGAACCTGAATATTCACCGGGTTACCTTAATGACGAACGAGGAGCTGAAGCCAGCCCCTGCGGGATTCAACGGTGGCGGGCGCGACGGGCGACCTCCACAAAACAGCCTGCAATTGTAACCGATCTGACGGAGCCCGTCAGCAGTTGGCGCGGCCGCTGCGATGAAACAGTTGTCGGGTGCGGCGCGTAGAATGCCTGAAGGTGAAAAGCAGAATGACCTGACCAGAATGTACGGAGGGGAGAGTTATGAGGCTAACGCTTTTTATTGTGACGCCTGGCATCCAGCGTGTTGGTGCGGCGTGATTTAAAATGACGGTAGATGGCGTATACGGCGATAATTATCAACACCAAGGAAATCGTCAGCAATAACATAATGATCATCTCTAATTTAAATTTTCTCCAAAGTAGCTGAGTTGTACTGGTGAATCAATTGTCCGAGGTTAAATTAAGATAATCCTTAGTTTTTTATTAATTATTGAATTTTATTGTCTTTGTTTACAATGGGTTGATTGTTGTTTTTTTGTGAATTTGATAAGTGGCTAAAGTGTGATTAAATGAAGCGATTCAATCGGTTTAACCCGCGAATCACGAATGGTTTTGTGAAAAATAACTTAAATCATAACGTCATGATGAAGGGTTATAATGGCTTGCGAAAATTCTTAATTTTTATTTTTCTGTTGACTTAATAAGCTGCCTTCTTAATAAAAAGTTGGTTTTTTGCTCTCTCCGCACGCAACCGAAAATCATTCTGAATGACTGCTGAAAACCCTCTCAACGCTGGCGAGCGCTGTCGCCACCGTGTAAATTACGGCGTTTAACTTTGTGCTCCGTTGTTTTGAGGTTCCTATGACCACTCCCTTGCAGGCCATTGCCGAGCTTGACGATCTGAAGCTCGACCTGCCGCGTTTCGAGCAGGCGTTGCAACAATTTGCCGCCAGATTGCGGCTTGATCTGTCTGCCTTTATCGCCGATCACATCTCCCTGCGTTGTCACCAGAACGCTACCGCCGAACGCTGGCGCCAGGGATTGATGCAGTGTGGGACACTGCTGTCCGAATCGATGATCAACGGGCGGCCTATCTGTTTGTTTGATTTACAGCAGCCGCTGGCCGTGGGGCCGTGGCGCATAGATTGCGTTGAGCTGCCGTACCCCGGGGAGAAACGCTATCCGCATGAAGGGTGGGAACATGTCGAATTGGTGCTCAGCGGCGATCCGCAGACGCTGCATGCACGGGCGTTGAGTCACCTTGCTGATGAAGCGTTGTTGGCGCCGGGGATCAAGCTGAAGCAAAGTTCGCCAAAAGGCGAAGGCGAACGGCTGCCGAACCCGACGCTGGCCATCACCGATGGAACGGTTACGATCAAGTTTCATCCTTATTCCATTAGAGACATCGTCGCCAGCGAACAAGGCTAGCCAGCCAGTGCCGCACAGGCTTGCGCCATGCGATCGAGCGCTTCATTGAGCAGGGCCCGCCGGCAACCGAAGTTCAGCCGTACAAAGCGCCGATCGCCGAAATCCAAACCGGCGCTTAACCCAACGCCTGCGCGCTCGAAGAACTGATGCGGGTTATCCACCGGCAAAGCGCTGCAGTCGATCCAGGCCAAATAGGTGGCTTCGATCGGTAACAACGTCAATCCCGGCATAGCGTTGATGCGCTCTGTCAACCGATCGCGATTGGCGCGCAGATAAATTAACTGCTCATCCAGCCAGGGTTGCCCGTATTGATAGGCCGCCTGGGCGGCGACCAGCGCCAGCAGATTAACCTCCGGGACAATGCCGCTGCGTGCGCGTTTCAGCTTTTGTCTCAACGCTTCGTTGGGGACGATCGCCATCGAGGCGCCGAGCCCGGCGAGATTGAATGTCTTAGACGGTGACATCAGCGTCACGCTGCGTTGGGCCGCATCTTCATTCAGGGTGGCGAAAGGGATGTGTCGCACGCCGGGTTCAAGTAGCAGCTCGCAGTGGATTTCATCGGAGCAGACGATTAAATCGTGCTCGCGAGCGAACTGATGGTGCTGCAACAGTTCATCCCGGCGATAAACGGTGCCTCCGGGATTTTGCGGGTTGCACAGCAGCAGGAGCTTCTCATTGCCGCTGAGCCGATCATGCATCGCGGAAAAATCCAGCACCCAACGTTGGCCTGCCGCCGTTAGCGGCACCGAGAGGTGTTTACGCCCCGCGAATTTGGCCGCTTTGCGAAACGGCGGATAAATGGGGGAGGGAGCCAGCGTGCTCTGATGTTCTTCGGTGCAGGCGTGCACGCACAGGTTCAGGCCACACACCAACCCAGGCAGGAAAATGATCCATTCAGGCTTGATGTGCCAGCCGTAGCGCTCTACCATGCGGCGGATAAAAACCTCAAGAAGATCAGGGGATGGGTGGGTGTAGCCGAATACGCCGTGCGCTACGCGCCGCTGCAAGGCTTCTATCACCGCCGGCGGCGAGGCGAAATCGCTGTCGGCGACCCAAAGCGGGAGGATGTCGCGGCCGCGATATTTATCCCACTTAACGCTGTCACTGTGACTGCGGTCTACCCATTGATCAAAATTGAATGCCATAGTTACAACCCTGAACCGGTTTATGCCTATGCATGAGCCTACGTGAGAAATGAAGAAATGAACAATTGCCGCCGTATGTTGGCCGTTATCTGGGGGTGACAATGATAAAACTGGAAGTTTGTTGCTTTAGCGTCGACTGTGCGCTGACGGCCGAACGGGCGGGCGCCGATCGCATCGAGTTGTGCGCCAGCCAGAGCGAAGGGGGATTGACGCCGAGCTATGGCACGCTGCGTCTGGCGCGCGAGCGGGTTGCGATCCCGGTGCATCCGATCGTTCGCCCTCGCGGTGGTGATTTTTGCTACGGCGCGGTGGATTTCGAGGTGATCAAGCAAGATATCCGCCACATCCGCGAGATGGGATTCCCCGGCGTAGTGGTAGGCATGTTGGACGAAGAAGGGCACATCGATCTGCCGCGCATGCGCGAAGTGATGAGGCTGTGCGAGGGGATGGCGGTGACGTTCCACCGCGCGTTCGACATGTGCCAGAATCCGATGGTGGCGCTGGAGCAACTGACTGAGCTGGGCGTGGCGCGCATTCTGACCTCCGGCCAACAGCAGAGCGCCGAACTTGGCCTGCCGTTGCTGCGTGATTTGCGTCAGGCCAGCCAGGGCCCGGTGATCATGGCGGGTGCCGGTGTGCGCCTCAGCAATCTGCACAAGTTCGTCGATATCGGCCTGCATGAACTGCACAGCTCTTCCGGCCATCTAGCGCCGTCGACCATGCGTTATCGCAAGGCGGGTGTCACCATGTGCTCCGATAACGAGTTTGACGAATTTAGCCATTATTGCGTGGATGGCGAAATGGTGGAGGCGATGAAAAACGCGCTGGCCTTGGTTGATCCCCTGGCGCAAAGCGCATAAACACGCAGCTAACCGTGTTTGATAACCGGTTTCCGGGCCGTAAGACCCCTTTGCGTGTCACCGAGCCCTCGGCGATCACGCAAGTACCAGGCCCCGGCGTTTTGCCGGGGCTTTTTTTATTTTGCGGATGATTAGTGCTGTGCATCGGGCGAGAAGTTGAAGACTTCGCCCGGAGTAATGCCGCAGTTTAAAACGCGCACCGCATTATTGCCACTTCCGGGATTGACCAGGATATCGTGGATAGTGCGATTGTTGTTCATGACAAAACGCGCGTAGTAGAGGTTGCCGATGCGTATCCAGGGAATAGCTTCATTGCTCTCGACAGTGTCGGTATAATTATCGTTGTACGAGCGGGCCCAAATGCCAGTCGAAGCTTGCGCGGTAGATTGATCGCCGATAGAGGATGCGATGGCCCAGAATGTTCTCAATCCCATGCTCCGATGAATACGTTGACCCAAACCTTTATAAGCCGGGTTGTCTCCATTGGCGGTCAGGATATTGCTATCCGCCGTCAGATTCCCGTCAATAAACCAGCCAACAGGCTGTTTGTCAGCACCGATGGCGATCATGTTGCTGTTCGTCAAACAATTTAGCGGAGCCGCATGTAGCTGATAGCTGCGTTGCGCAATGCTCAGTGTGCCTCTAAGAATGTTGTAACCCGCTTCATTGTTCAGACTGCCGTTCGTCCACATTGGCATGACGGTGTTGCTGAATGAAAGTTGATACCCGCCGTTCGCTTCGAAGCGAATGGCCTGAGGGGAGAGTGAACCCTTCGGTCCATTAGCGGTAGCGAAGTTAACATTGCTGATTTGCACTGGGGTGATATTTGATTGGCCAGTAGACTTTCTTAATACCAGGAACCCTCCAACGGTATCACCATAGTCATTAATATAAGAACCGTTGGCGATTTGAATATTGGCGGAGGAATCCGAGTCGATATCAATTCCGGTACCATTTCTGTCTGCCATGAAATTGCTCAGGCTAAGGCCGCCTAAATAGGAGGTTCCTTGTGTTGTAGTTTTGATAAAGATCTTTTTGCCATAAGAGAACACATTCACCATAAACGTATTGTCGTGGCGATCGAGATTGAAAGCACAAGAACCGGCTACGGCGATAGAGGCAGTCACCGCGTTTTCTGTCGGGCGCACGACGTTGGCATTGACGTGAACATTGGTAAATCTGTTGATGTCCCTGCTTTCATAAACCCTGTAGTCGCAGCGTACTGCCCAACCGTAGATATTCTCAAAGCTGTTGGCTTCTCCACGAGCTTCAACAAAATCATAGGCGCCTACATAACGGCAGTTGGCGACTGACAGAGCGCCGGTTGCGGTAATGGTGGCTCCGTATGGAACAAACGCCTCCGGCTGGGTGGCAGTATATTTCTGATCTGGATAGAGGAACGACCAACCATCAAAGACAACGTTCTTATCGCAGGCGAAACAAACCGTACCTGCCGGCTTTTTGATGATGAAAGCACTATCGTCAGCAAGGCCTGCCCGATTAGGGCCATTGTTTGTAAGACTTGCAGGGCCTTGAGCAATACCGCGGCGGGATCCTCTGACTGTGACGCCATTTGCGACGTTGATAGGTTGAGTGCTGGTCAGCAGATATTGAGCATTTTCCGAAGCATAGACCACTTTGTTTTTTAAACTCGCGGCATAGTTTAATGTCGCGCTGATTGCTGCGTCAGAGGCGGAAGTGCCACTAGGATCGGCACCGAAGTGATCGAAAGTCAGTTTCTGATCCAGTCGTTTCCAGCGCGCTCCTCCCGTTGTAACCACCACGGTACCGTTATTGTCCGCACTGGTTGTATCCGTTTTCGCATAATAGAATTCGCCGCCTCCGGTGAAGTGTCCAGCGGTGTGAGAAACTAAAAAGACAATCTGGTCATCTGTAACTGGCGTCAGATTACGCAATTCACTGATGTTATTAACACTAATCATATTGTTCATGAAATTTCTCCTGTTGGTTGGCAACACTATTCTCAATCAGGCTGGACGTTTCAAAAAGTCGATGAGGTTTGCTGGGTGCTGATACAGCGTGAAGTTCAGGTCGCGAAAAGTGGAGCATGGATTGGCCTGGTACCTTGTAAAGACGCAGCACCGTTTCAACGCTGTTATTCGGTCGGCGGCCCCATCTCTTCTTGCGCTCGCTATGCCCTGCTGATAAATTTGTGAGTTAAAATCCTTTAAATATCATGATATTAAATGATTTTTTGGTATTTATTTGCGTGGTGAATGTTTTGCGCTCTGCCGCTCATTATCGCGTCTGCATTTTATACCTGCTCACCGCCGGTTTTATGGCCGGAACATCACAGCATCAATTGAGGAGAGCCGTCGGCGCAGCCACAGAACACGCCGACGGCGGACTTTACAAGGAGATAACGATAATGACCCGAACGGCACACTGTTTGACCGCTGCACTTTTGCTGACGTTGGCCCTGACCGGCTGCCAGACCGCCAAGCGGCCTGTTTCTACATTAAGTAAGCCGCCCAGCGCGGAAGAAGTTGCCGAGCAAGACAAACGGCAGCGTGAAGCTGAGCGCATGCAGCAGTGCCAGCGCGAACTGGATGCCATGCGCGGTATGGATAACGAAAAATACCAAAAATTCAAACGCGAGTTCGATACTTTGATGGGCGGCGCGGCGCAGTATGCCGGGGTACGCCAGCGGGTCAACACGGGCACGCAGGAAACCGTTGACGCCCTGTATCGTTATCGCACCAGCCGTCTGTGCGCAGACATCAGTTCTGCCATGATGACCGGCCTGGCTGAGCGCGGAGAACGCGCCCAATGACTCTCCGTGCGAGAAAGGCGCTACTGAGCCTGATGATAGCGTTGGCGTTTGCGCCGGCGGTGGTCGCTGCGGATGACGACGTGCCGGCGTTATTGCAGTTTGCCGAGCGCTATCAGCGGCAAGATGCACCGGCAGCGGATACCGCAGTCACTCAATCCCAGGCCCCACAAAAGTCAGCATCCCGGCCGATTCAAACGCGTGAGACGGCGGCGCATAAGAAGCAGCTGGCGCAGTGGCAAAAGGCGCTGCGCGAGAAAGAGGCCCGATTGGAGCAACAGCAAGCGGTAATTCAATCACTGCAGCAGGAGCTGACCGCGTTGCGCGTCGCGTCCACCCTGACGGCTGCCGACAAACCGTCACCGGCGCCCGATCTGAGCGCGTTGAGCAACTTCGCCAGCGGCGTGCGGCAGGCGCTGAACCTGACGCCGCAGGAGCGTAAGGCTAAGGCGCAGATCGCCGAAACGCAAGCGGCGTTAGCGCGGCAAAAGCAACAAACCGCGGAGCGCGATCGGCGTATTGCCTTGCTGGAACAACGGCTGGCGGTGCTGCCTGGCCAGGCGGATAACGCCTGGCAGGAGAAATTGGCCGCGGTGCAGACCGCCCACGATAAAGCGCGCCAACGTTATGAGCAGGATAAAAAAGCGGCCGCCGCTGAGCTGGAACAGCAGAAGGCCGAGGCTGCCAGGCTGACGGGCGAACTGCAGCAGCAGCTGGCGAAACTGCAAAAAGAGCAGGAGAGTCAACGGCAGCAGGGGGGGCAGCAAGAGCAAAGCCTGAAGACGGCGCTGGCGCAGCAAAAGGCCGAAACCGCCAAGGCTGCGGGTGAACTTCAGCAGCAGCTGGCGCAGGTGCAAAAAGAGAGGGATATCGTACGCCAACAGGCCGAGCGGCAAGAAAAAAGCCTGAAGACGGCGCTGGCGCAGCAAAAGGCGGAAGCCGCCAAGGCTGCGGGTGAACTTCAACAGCAGCTGGCAACGCTGCAGGGAAAAAACAAAACGCAAACCGAGCAGGCTAAGGCGCTGGAACAGCGTCTGGCGGCGCTGACGACGGAAAACGCGCAGACAGTGCAGCTACGGAATAAAGCGGCGCAACAGGCGGATAAAACGGCGACGGAGCTGGCGGCCGCGCAACAGGCACAGCAAGCCTTGCGCGAGGAACTGGATGGGCTGAGATCGCGGGCTAAATGGCTGCCGGAGAGTCAGACGCTCAAGAAAAAGCCGGAGCAACAGAGCTACGCCGCCGGTGTCGCTTTGGGGCGCGATATTCAAACGATGCTGGCGGAACGTAAAAATTGGGGTATCACGCCCGACAAAACCGTGCTGCTGGCGGGCGTGATCGATACCTTCAGCGGCCATTACCAGTTGAGCGATGCGCAGTTGACCAGCGCACTGGCGGAGTCGGAAAAAGCGGTAAATGACGCCAGAAACCAGGCGGCGAAGACGCAGACCAGCAAGGGTGAGGCGTTCGTCGCCGAGTTTAAAAAGAAGAAGGGTACGCAGAAGTCGCCTGCCGGTTTCTGGTATCGCATCGATTATGCGGGTGATGAGGCCATTAAGGAAAACGCGCGGGTGGACATCGTGGTGAAAGAAAGTTTAACCGACGGTCGCGTGATTCAGGATATGGATCGCAGTGGGAAGGTGATGTCCCAGCCGCTCTCCGCCTATCCGCCGTTGTTCCGCGAGGCGATCGGCCACCTGAAAAATCACGGCTCGCTGACGATGGTGGTGCCGCCGGCGTTGGCGTACGGTGAAACCGGCTATGCGCCGCAGATCCCGCCGAACGCGACGATGGTCTATGAGCTGCGAATTGTCGATGTCAGTAACGGGTGAATTCGGGCCGGCGCAGGCCGGCCCGATTAGCGAGTACTAGGGTTTTTTGGCGGTCAGTACGGCGCGCAGGGGCGCCGGATAGCCTTCGACCGTTTTGCTGCGATCGTTCGGATCGAGGAATTCGGCCAGCGACTCGCTGGTCATCCAGTCGGTGCGGCGCTGCTCCTCGAGGCTAGTGACGCACATATCGGCGATCTTCACGTCGACGAAGCCACACTTCTCCAGCCAGCATTTCAGCGCTTCGGCGGAAGGGATGAAATACACGTTGCGCATCTGCGCATAACGATCGCCCGGCACCAGCACCTGGTGGCGATCGCCTTCCACCACCAACGTTTCCAGCACCAGTTCACCTTCAGCCACCAGCTGATTTTTCAGCTGATACAGATGATCAAGCGGCGAGCGGCGGTGATACAGCACCCCCATCGAGAACACGGTGTCGAACGCCGCCAAATCTGGCAACTGCTCGATGCCGAGCGGCAGCAGGTGGGCGCGCTGATCGCCGCCCAACAGCTTGCGCACCGCTTCGAACTGGCATAGGAACAGCTGCATGGGATCGATGCCTACGGCGAAGTGGGCACCGGCGCCGATCATGCGCCACAGGTGATAACCACTGCCGCAGCCAACGTCGAGAATGGTGCGGCCGGCCAGCGGAGAAATGTGCGGCAGCACGCGATCCCACTTCCAGTCGGAATGCCATTCGGTATCGATATCGATGCCATACAGCGAGAACGGCCCTTTACGCCACGGCATCAGGGTGCGCAGCATTTTCTCGATGCCTTCGAGCTGGCCCGGCGACAGGCCGGGCTCCATTTCGGCGCGCACGCCGTGCAGCAGATCGAGGCGGGTTGGGGTCAGCGTCGGCAAATGTTCTACCGAGTTGAACCACTGTTTGAATTTGCCGTGCAGCGATTCGCGTTGCCAGGCGCTGAGCTGCGCGGGCAGGGTATCCAACCAATGGCTGAGGGGACTCTTGGCAATATGCTGATAGAAATCACCGAACTCGATCATTGTGCCTCTCCCGCTTTCAGGGCGATCAGCGAACCGAAGTTGAAGCACTGGAACCACACTTCGGCATGCTCGAACCCGGCCTGTTGCAGTCGCGCTTTGTGCGCTTCTACCGAGTCGGTGAGCATCACATTTTCCAGCATGCTGCGTTTTTGGCTGATCTCCAGCTCGCTGTACCCGTTAGCGCGTTTGAAATCGTGATGCATGTTGAACAGCAGTTCGCCGACTTCGGCGTCTTCAAAGCTGAATTTCTCCGACAGCACCAGTGCGCCGCCTGGGCGCAGGCCGCGATAGATTTTCTCCAGCAGACGCAGGCGATCGGCCGGCTCGAGGAACTGCAGCGTAAAGTTCAGCACCACCATCGAGGCGTTTTCGATGTCGATGTCGCGAATGTCGGCTTCGATGACGTCGACCGGCGTGTCGGCGCGGAAGGCGTCGATATGGCGGCGGCAACGTTCCACCATCGCCGGCGAATTGTCGACGGCGATGATAGTGCAGCCGGGCACCTTGATATTCCGCCGCATCGACAGCGTCGCCGCGCCCAGCGAGCAGCCCAGGTCATACACCCGGCTGTCGGGTTGCACAAAGCGTTCGGCCAGCATGCCGATCATCGAGATGATGTTGGAATAGCCGGGAACGGAGCGTTGGATCATGTCGGGGAACACTTCGGCAACGCGTTCGTCGAAGGTCCAGTCGCCCAATTTGGCGATGGGGGCGGAGAAAAGGGTATCGCGGTTTGGCATAGCGGCAAATCAGTTCAGAATTCGAAGCTGCGTAGTCTAACAGAAAAGCGCAAAAAAGCGGAGCGGAAGCAGGCGGCGCGGCCGCCTGATGATAAAACGGGATCAATGCAGGCTGAAAATCAGATCCCAGGGCAGATAGAAGATATTTGCCAGAACCATCAACAACAAAGAGATATAGGTTGCGGCCATGCCTGAACGGCGCCAGCGAACCTCGCGGTTACGCAAACCGTAGTAATGCACCAGCCGCCCGGCCATCAGCATCAGGCCGCAGAGGTGAATCATCCAGATTTCCGCGCCGTTCATTTCCATAATCACCAGCAATACGGCAGCGATAGGAATGTATTCAACGGCGTTTCCATGCACGCGGATGGCGGTCTGCAACTCGTAAAAACCGCCGTCGCCGTAGGCTACGCGGTACTGCATCCTTAATCTGACTACGTCATAAGAGAGTTTGATCAACAACAATGCGCCGAGCACCACATAAAGCGCGCTTACCATTTTTAACTCCGTTCCCTAACCAAAACTGGCAGCCAGCATCATAGCCGTCATTGTATTTACTGTCGCGGGGAAATATTTGATGTTATTGGTCAGATTAATAGGTCAAAACAGTGCATCCTGTTCCGGCCAGTCCGGCGGCGCAGGCAAATCGGGGATTGTCAGGCGCAGCTGCTGCCAAATTTTTTGCGCCTGCTGGGGCGAATCGCCGTTGTCCGGCGTATGAATAAACAGATAAGGCTGGTGCTGTTGCTGCCACAGCGGCAGCTTTTGCTGCCAGGCTTCGAACCAGCGCAGGTTATCGGCCAGCTGGTCGCCGCCGATAAAGCGCACCAGCGGTTGGTCGGCGGTGACCAGGGCATGCACCGGCAGCTTCGGCTTTTTCTGCTGGGCATCGCGTACGGCGGCGGTGTTGGGGGCGGCGTGATGCACCGGGCGGCTGTCGAGGATCACCCGATTGATGCCGCGTTGGTGCAACCCCTGATTCAGCGCACGCTCTGCCTCGCCTTTGGCGAAAAACGCCGGATGACGCACTTCAACGCCGTAGGTGAATTCCTTCGGCAGACTTTCGAAAAACTGCCACATGCGCGGCAGCTCGTCGGGGCCGAAGGCGGCGGGCAACTGCAGCCACAATTGGCCGATGCGTTGATGCACCGGGGTCAGGCAGTGGTAAAACGCCTGCAGCTCGGCGGCGCAGTTGCGCAGGGCCGCCTTGTGGCTGATGTCCGACGGGAATTTGAAGCAGAAGCGAAAATCGTCGCCGGTCATGTCGCGCCAGCGTTGCACGATGTCCAGCTTCGGCAGCGCGTAGAAGGTGGTGTTGCCTTCCACGCAGTTGAAGTAGCGGCTGTAATCCGCCAAGTCACGCAGCCCGATACGATTCCAGGCTGAATGTTGCCACTGGGGCAGTCCGATGTAGATCACGGCGTCGTCTTCCTTTACTTATCCTTGGCTTATCAGGCTACAACTTAACGTTACCGGTCGAGCGCGGCAAGAATTTCGCCGGTGTCGCGCACTCGCGCCAACCGCGGGAAGATGTGTTCGAACGCGAAACGGTGCATTTCCGCGTTCTGTGCGCTGCAGACGTCCTCGGCGATCACCAGCTCATAGCCGTGTTCCCAGGCGGCGCGGGCGGTGGATTCCACGCCGATATTGGTGGAAATACCGCCCAGCACCACAGACTTGATGCCGCGGCGGCGCAGCTGCAAATCCAGATCGGTGCCGTAGAAGGCGCCCCATTGGCGCTTGGTGACCAGAATATCGCTGTCGCTGACCGCCAGCGGCGCGGGGAATTCCCACCAATTGGCCGGCAAGCCGCCGGCGGGCGCGGGAGCCGGCTTGTCCACAGGCTGTTTCAGCGCCTCGGCGAAAGTGTCGGACCAGCCGACGCGCACCAGCAGCACCGGCGAGCCCAGCAGACGAAAACGCGCGGCCAGCAAAGCGGCGTTCGCGACCACTTGGTCGGCGCTGTGCGGGCCACCGGCGTAGGGCAGAATGCCGTTTTGCAAATCGATCAGCACCAGAGCGGTGGTTTGGGCGTCAAGTTTCAGCATGGATTTCATCTCGTTGCGAAGTGAATAAAAACTGTTCGGCGCGCCAGGCGAGCAGCGCACGGCGCAAAACCGGGGGAGAATCAGGCTACGTGAAAAAACTGTCGCAGGTTAATGGGAAATTTGTTAACCGATGTGTTGATTCGAACAAAAACGCGCCATTTAGTGCGGTAACAATGCTGTGTTCGCACTTATCGGGCGGATGAATTTCCTTTATAATGACTCCCTTTTTTCAACACTCTTTAATCCAACGACCTATGCCGATTTATGAATATGCATGTGGTGCTTGCAACCATCGGTTAGAGAAATTGCAAAAATTTTCCGATGCGCCGCTGGCAGACTGCCCGGCGTGTGGGCAGCCCGCGTTGACCAAGTTGATTTCATCCTCCGGTTTCCAGCTTAAGGGTACCGGCTGGTATGCGACGGATTTTAAACCGGGTAACAAGTAGAATTTATCAGATAACAGCCGCGCGACAGGGGCGCAGTAGCCCGGCGCGGCATCGGCTGTGTAAAAGGATAGCGTATGCGTACTGAATATTGCGGACAGTTGAATCTGTCCCACGTGGGCCAGGAAGTCACTCTGTGTGGTTGGGTCAATCGTCGTCGCGATCTCGGCGGCCTGATCTTTATTGATATGCGCGACCGCGAAGGCATCGTGCAGGTGTTCTTCGATCCGGACGAGAAAGTGGCGTTCGACAAGGCCTACGACCTGCGCAATGAGTTCTGCATCCAGATCGTCGGCACCGTGCGTGCGCGTCCGGACAGCCAGATCAATAAAGATATGGCCACCGGCGAAGTGGAAGTGTTCGCCCACGCGCTGGAGATCATCAACCGCTCCGAGCCGCTGCCGCTGGACTCCAACCAGGTCAACAGTGAAGAAGCGCGCCTGAAATACCGCTACCTGGATCTGCGCCGCCCGGAAATGGCTGAGCGTCTGAAGACCCGCGCCAAAATCACCAGCTTCGTACGCCGCTTCATGGACAGCCATGGCTTCCTCGATATCGAAACGCCGATGCTGACCAAGGCGACGCCGGAAGGCGCCCGCGATTACCTGGTGCCAAGCCGCGTGCACAAGGGCAAATTCTACGCGCTGCCGCAGTCTCCGCAGCTGTTCAAACAGCTGCTGATGATGTCCGGCTTCGATCGTTACTATCAGATCGTCAAATGCTTCCGTGACGAAGACCTGCGTGCGGACCGTCAGCCTGAATTCACCCAGATCGACGTCGAAACCTCCTTCATGACCGCCGATCAGGTGCGTGAAGTGATGGAGAAACTGGCGCGCGAGCTGTGGCTGGATGTGAAGGGCGTGGATCTGGGCGATTTCCCGGTCATGACCTTCGCCGAAGCGATGCGTCGCTTTGGCTCCGACAAGCCGGACCTGCGTAACCCGCTGGAGCTGGTGGACGTGGCCGACCTGGTCAAAGACGTCGAGTTTAAAGTGTTCTCCGGCCCGGCTAACGACGCCAAAGGCCGCGTGGCGGCAATCCGCGTACCGGGCGGCGCACAGCTGACACGCAAGCAGATCGACGAGTACGGCGCTTTCGTCAACATCTACGGCGCGAAAGGCCTGGCCTGGCTGAAGGTCAACGACCGCGCCGCCGGCATGGAAGGCGTGCAGAGCCCGATCGCCAAATTCCTCAGCGCGGAAGTGCTGGAAGCTGTCCTGGCGCGCACCAACGCGCAGACCGGCGACATCCTGTTCTTCGGCGCAGACAGTTTCAAGATTGTCACCGACGCGATGGGCGCGCTGCGCCTGAAGCTGGGTCGCGATCTGGGGCTGACCCAACTCGACAGCTGGGCGCCGCTGTGGGTGGTCGACTTCCCGATGTTCGAAGAAGACGAAGAGGGCGGCCTGGCGGCGATGCACCACCCGTTCACCTCGCCGCGCGACATGAGCCCGGAAGAGCTGGCGGCAGCGCCGGTCAACGCTATCGCCAACGCCTATGACATGGTGATCAACGGTTACGAAGTGGGCGGCGGTTCGGTGCGTATTCACCGCAGCGAAATGCAGCAGACGGTATTCAGCATTCTGGGCATTAACGAACATGAACAGCGCGAGAAGTTCGGCTTCCTGCTGGACGCGCTGAAGTATGGTACGCCGCCGCACGCCGGCCTGGCCTTCGGCCTGGATCGTCTGGTGATGCTGCTGACCGGCACCGATAACATCCGCGACGTGATCGCCTTCCCGAAAACCACCGCGGCGGCCTGTCTGATGACCGACGCACCGAGCTTCGCCAACCCGGCGTCGCTGCAGGAGCTGGCGATCAGCGTGGTAAAGAAAGCCGGTGCGGAACAAGAGAGCGAGTGATGAGTTATAAGCGCCCTGAATCTATCCTGGTAGTGATTTACGCGAAATCCAGTGGTCGGGTGCTGATGTTACAGCGGCGCGACGATACCGAGTTCTGGCAGTCGGTCACCGGCAGCCTGGAACAGGATGAGTCACCGCCGCATGCCGCGCGGCGTGAAGTCATGGAAGAAGTCGGCATCGATATCGAAGCAGAGCACCTGCCGTTGTTCGATTGCCAACGCTGCGTGGAGTTTGAACTCTTTGTCCATTTGCGACATCGCTATGCGCCGGGAACCACGCGCAATAAAGAGCACTGGTTCTGTCTGGCGTTGCCCGAGGAGCGCGATCCGGTGATTACCGAGCACCACGCTTACCAATGGCTTGAGGCGGCCGAAGCCGTGAAGTTGACCAAGTCATGGAGCAATCAGCAGGCGATTGAAGAGTTCGTGATCAATTCAGTCTAGTAGTTTTTTTCGGAGATTTTTTATGGCAGGTCATAGTAAGTGGGCCAACACAAAGCACCGTAAAGCGGCGCAGGACGCCAAGCGCGGTAAAATTTTCACCAAGATTATTCGTGAGCTGGTCACTGCCGCGAAGCTGGGCGGCGGCGATCCGGATTCCAACCCGCGTCTGCGCGCGGCGATGGACAAGGCGCTGTCGAACAACATGACGCGCGACACCATGAACCGTGCGATCGCGCGCGGCGTGGGCGGCGATGATGATACCAATATGGAAACCATCATCTATGAAGGTTACGGCCCTGGCGGCACCGCCGTCATGATCGAATGCCTGAGTGACAACCGCAACCGCACCGTGGCGGAAGTGCGTCACGCTTTCACCAAGTGTGGCGGCAACCTCGGCACCGACGGTTCCGTAGCTTATCTGTTCACTAAGAAGGGCGTGATCACTTACGCACCGGGCCTGGATGAAGACAGCGTGATGGAAGCGGCGCTGGAAGCCGGTGCGGAAGACATCGTGACCTATGACGATGGCGCCATCGACGTGTTCACCGCCTGGGAAAGCCTGGGCGCGGTGAAAGACGCGCTGACCGCGGCGGGCTTCGAGGCCGAAGCGGCGGAAGTGTCGATGATCCCATCGACCAAGGCCGACATGGACGCGGAGACCGCGCCTAAGCTGTTGCGTCTGATCGATATGCTGGAAGACTGCGACGACGTGCAGGAAGTTTACCATAACGGTGAAATCTCCGACGAAGTGGCGGCGACGCTGTAATCCGGTAAAACGGGCGCCGCCGTTCGGCGGCGCCGTGCAAGCAAGGTGGATGTAGATATGGCGATCATACTCGGTATCGATCCCGGTTCACGCGTCACCGGCTATGGCCTTATCCGCCAGCAGGGGCGTCAGTTGAGCTATATCGCCAGCGGCTGCATCCGCACGGTGGTGGACGACATGCCGACGCGGCTGAAGCTGATTTACGCCGGCGTCAGTGAGATCATCACCCAGTTTCAGCCCGACTTCTTCGCCATCGAACAGGTGTTTATGGCTAAGAATCCGGATTCGGCGCTCAAGCTCGGCCAGGCACGCGGCGTCGCGATCGTGGCGGCGGTGAATCAGAATCTGGAAGTGTTCGAGTATGCGGCGCGGCAGGTCAAACAGACCGTGGTCGGCACCGGTGCGGCCGAAAAGGCGCAGGTACAGCACATGGTGCGCTCGCTGCTCAAACTCTCGGCCAACCCGCAGGCGGACGCCGCCGATGCTCTGGCTATCGCCATCACCCACTGCCACCTCAGCCAGAACGTGCTGCGGATGAGCGAAGGGCGGTTGAACCTGGCGCGCGGGCGTTTGCGCTGACGCAAAGCGATGATTGCTCAGGCTGGATATTCATCCAGCCTTTTTTATGTTATAAGCTTTACCAGCAACGGCATGGCAGGGCGCCATGCCCGGTCATTCTGCAGGAGGGTAAATGATAGGTCGTCTCAGAGGAAATATTCTGGAAAAGCAGCCGCCGCTGGTGTTACTGGAGGCGAACGGCGTGGGCTACGAGGTACACATGCCGATGACCTGCTTTTACGAGCTGCCTGAACTGGGGCAAGAGGCCATCGTGTTTACCCACTTCGTGGTGCGTGAAGACGCGCAGCTGCTGTACGGTTTCAACGACAAGCAGGAGCGTGCGCTGTTCCGCGAGCTGATCAAGGTCAATGGCGTCGGGCCGAAGCTGGCGCTGGCGATCCTGTCAGGCATGTCCGCGCAGCAGTTCGTCAGCGCGGTGGAGCGTGAAGAGATCACCGCACTGGTCAAGCTGCCGGGCGTGGGCAAAAAAACCGCCGAGCGCCTGGTGGTAGAGATGAAAGACCGCTTCAAAGGGCTTAACGGCGACCTGTTCAACAGCAGCAGCGAGATCAGCCTGCCGTCCGCCGCCGACAACGCGCCGGAAGCGGACGCGGAAGCCGAAGCCGTTTCGGCGCTGGTGGCGCTGGGCTACAAGCCACAGGAAGCGAGTCGCATGGTCAGCAAAATTGCCAAACCGGGCGCCGACTGCGAGACGCTGATCCGCGACGCGTTGCGCGCTGCTTTGTAAGGCCGCTAAGAGGTAGATAATGATTGAAGCCGATCGCCTGATCTCCGCCGAACCGATCAACGAGGAAGAAGTCCTCGATCGCGCCATTCGTCCCAAGCTGTTGACTGAATACGTGGGTCAGCCGCACGTACGCGAGCAGATGGAGATCTTCATCCAGGCGGCCAAGCAGCGCGGCGACGCGCTCGACCACCTGCTGATCTTTGGCCCGCCGGGGCTGGGGAAAACCACCCTGGCCAACATCGTGGCCAACGAAATGGGCGTGAATCTGCGCACCACTTCCGGCCCGGTGCTGGAGAAGGCGGGCGATCTGGCGGCGATGCTGACCAACCTCGAACCGCACGACGTGTTATTCATCGACGAAATCCACCGTTTGTCACCGGTGGTGGAAGAGGTGCTGTATCCGGCGATGGAAGACTATCAGCTGGATATCATGATCGGCGAAGGGCCGGCGGCGCGTTCGATTAAGCTCGATCTGCCGCCGTTTACCTTGGTGGGTGCAACCACCCGCGCCGGTTCGCTGACCTCGCCGCTGCGCGATCGCTTCGGCATTGTCCAGCGGCTGGAGTTTTATCAGGTGGCGGATCTGCAGCATATCGTCTCACGCAGCGCCGGGTGCCTGGGGTTGGAGCTGTCCGACGAGGGCGCCCATGAGGTGGCCCGCCGCGCGCGCGGTACGCCGCGTATCGCCAACCGCCTGCTGCGCCGGGTGCGTGACTTCGCCGAAGTGCGCGCCAACGGCGTGATCAGCGGCGCAGTGGCGGCGCAGGCACTCGATATGCTCAACGTCGATGCCGAAGGCTTCGACTATATGGATCGCAAGCTGCTGCTGGCGATTATCGACAAGTTTACCGGCGGCCCGGTCGGGTTGGACAACCTGGCGGCGGCGATCGGCGAAGAGCGTGAAACCATCGAAGATGTGATCGAACCGTTCCTGATCCAGCAGGGCTTTATCCAGCGCACGCCGCGCGGCCGTTTGGCGACGCAGCATGCCTACCGGCATTTCGGCCTCGAACGCGAAGAGTAAATTTTTAATCCGCCAATAAGAAAGGGCCGCAGATGCGGCCCTTGTCATATCCCGGCTTTAATCAAGCCTGCTGTTTTTTGAACAGGCTCAGCGTGAACAGCACGGCGGCGCTCAGCACCACCGAAGGGCCGGCCGGCGTATCGTAAAATGCCGAGAAGGTCAGGCCGCCGGTGACGGCCACCATGCCGAGCAGCACTGCGACGCCCGCCATCTGCTCCGGCGTGCGTGCGAAGCGCCGAGCGGTGGCTGCCGGAATGATCAGCAGTGAGGTGATGATCAGCGCGCCGACGAATTTCATCGCCAGACCGATGGTCAAGGCGGTGACCAGCATCAACACGGTGCGTGCGCGCACCAGATTAACGCCGTCGACGTGCGCCAGCTCTGGGCTGATGGTCATCGACAGCAGATCGCGCCACTGCCACCACAGCACCAACAGCACCACGGCGACGCCGCCGGCAATCATCACGATATCGCTCAGCGTAACCGACAGCAGATCGCCGAACAGGTAGGCCATCAGATCGACCCGCACGTTAGACATCAATGTCACCACCACCAGTCCCAGCGACAGGGCGCTATGCGCCAGAATGCCGAGCAGGGTATCCACTGAAAGCTGCGGGCGACGTTCCAGCCAAACCAGGGCCAGAGCCAGCAGCAGCGTAATGGCGATCACCGCATAGAAGGGGTTGATGTCGAGCAGCAGACCAAAGGCGACGCCGAGCAGCGAGGCGTGCGCCAGGGTATCACCAAAGTAGGACATGCGGCGCCAGACCACGAAGGAACCCAGCGGCCCGGCGGCGCTAGCCAGCAACACGCCGGCCAGCCAGCCGGGAAGTAACAGTTCAATCATGCTTCGCGGCTCCCGGTTTTCTTCAAGACAATTCTTCCCTGCAGATCGTGGCGGTGGTTGTGATGGTGGCGATACACCGCCAGCTGCTCTGCGCCGCGGTTGCCGAACATGGCGATGAATTCGGGATGCATCGAGACCACCTCCGGCGCGCCGGAGCAGCAGATGTGCTGATTGAGGCACAACACCTCGTCGGTTTTCGCCATCACCAGATGCAGATCGTGCGAGACCATCAGCACGGCGCACCCCAGCTCTTTACGCAGCTGATCGATCAGATCGTACAGCGCCAGCTGGCCGTTGACGTCCACCCCTTGCGTGGGTTCGTCCAGCACCAGCAGCTGCGGTTTATTCAGCAGCGCTCGCGCCAGCAGCACGCGCTGGTTTTCACCGCCGGAGAGCTTTTGCATCGGCTGGTCGAGCAGGTGGGCGGCGTGCACGCGTTTGAGCGCCGGCAGAATGTCGGCTTTCTTTACGCCAGGTTTAAGACGCATAAAGCGGCTGACGGTCAGTGGCAAGGTGGCGTCGAGGTGCAGCTTTTGCGGCACATAGCCGATGCGCAGATCGGGCTCACGCTCCAGCGTGCCGGCGGTCGGTTTGATCAATCCCAGCACCACGCGCACCAGCGTGGATTTGCCCGCGCCGTTCGGGCCAAGCAGCGTGAGAATACGGCCGGGTTGCAGGCTGAGGGAAATGTTCGACAGCACCTTGCGGCTGCCGAAGGCGACGGAGATATTTTTTAGCGTTATCAGTGTAGACATCTCGAGATTACAGGTTGCAGAACGAAGCGAATGTTATAATATCACGCCTTGTTGATGAAAACGATGGGATTACTGATGATGGCAAAGAAAAATAAATGGCTGCAGCGTACGCTGTTGGCCAGCGCATTGTTGATGGCCGGCCCGCTGAGCAGCGCTTCCGCGGCGGTGGTGACCACGATTCGTCCGCTGGGCTTTATCGCTTCGGCGATCGCCGACGGCGTGACGCCGACCGAGGTGTTGCTGCCGGACGGCGCTTCACCGCACGATTTTGCGCTGCGTCCTTCCGATATCCAGCGTTTGCGCTCTGCGGACCTGGTGCTATGGGTTGGGCCGGACATGGAAGCGTTCCTGAACAAGGCGCTGGTGCCTATCTCGGCAACCCGAAAGCTGGCTGTCAGCGAACTGCCGGCGGTGAAGCCGTTGCTGATGAAAGGCGAAGATGACGACGATCATGATCATGCAGGCGAAGCGCATAACCATGCCGATGACGATCATGGGCATCATCACGGCGAGTACAATATGCACGTTTGGCTGTCGCCGGAGATAGCAAAAGTGACCGCGATCGCGATTCACGACAGATTGTTGGAACTTATGCCGCAAAATAAGGACAAATTAGACGCAAACCTGCGCCAGTTCGAGAATCTGCTGACGCAAACTGACAAAAATGTTGGTAACATGCTTACGCCTGTGCAAGGTAAGGGTTATTTTGTTTTTCATGATGCTTACGGCTACTTTGAGAAACACTACGGTTTGAGTCCGCTGGGCCATTTCACCGTCAATCCCGAAATTCAGCCTGGAGCACAGCGCCTACACCAAATTCGAACACAGTTGGTTGAGCAGAAAGCGGTATGCGTTTTTGCTGAGCCACAATTCAGGCCGGCCGTAATCAATGCCGTCGCCAAGGGTACCAAAGTGCGTTCCGGAACGCTGGACCCGCTGGGCATCGGCATCGCGCTGGGGAAGGACAGCTACGGGAAATTCCTGACTCAGCTGTCAAACCAGTACGTGAGCTGCCTGAAGTAAAGCTTATGAGGATAATATCGAGTGCAGCAGATAGTCCGAACTATCGCTCTGGCGTATAACAACCTGCCACGGCCCCATCGCGTCATGCTGGGGTCGCTGACAGTCGTCACATTGGCCGTCGCTGTTTGGCGGCCTTTTGTTTACCACCCAGAACACAACCCCATCGCCAAGAGCGTCGAGTTAGAATCCAGCCAGATGCGGTCATTGCTCCCTGAAGCCAGTGAACCGATAGATGTCGACCAACCCACCCCCGATGACGAAATCCCGCAGGATGAGCTGGATCAAAAAGATGCCGGCGATGATGGCGTGCATGAATATGTGGTTTCCACCGGCGATACCCTCGGCAGCATTCTGACGCAGTACGGCATCGATATGTCGGATGTCACGCTGCTGGCTTCGCAAAACCGCGATCTGCGCAACCTTAAGATCGGCCAACAGCTGTCGTGGACTGTGAATGATGCGGGCGATTTGCAGCAGTTGACCTGGGAAGTTTCCCGCCGCGAAACCCGCACCTACGATCGCGTCGGCAACAGCTTCAAAGAGTCGAAAGAGGCGCAGCAGGGCGAATGGCGCAACAACGTGATCAGCGGCCGGGTTAACGGCAGCTTCGTCAGCAGCGCCGGCGACGCCGGGCTGAGCCGTAACGAAATCAACTCGGTGATCAAAGCCCTGCAGTGGCAGCTCGATTTCCGCAAGCTGCGCAAAGGCGACCAGTTCTCCGTGCTGATGTCGCGCGAGCATTTCGACGGTAAGAAATCGCAAAGCCAGCTGTTGGGCGTGCGTCTGCGCACCGGCGGCAAAGATTACTATGCGATCCGCGCCGAAGACGGCAAATTCTACGATCGCCAAGGCTCTGGCCTGGCGCGCGGCTTCATGCGTTTCCCGACCATGAAACAGTTCCGCATCTCCTCCAACTTCAACCCGCGCCGCGTGAACCCGGTGACTGGCCGCGTGGCGCCGCACAAGGGCGTCGATTTCGCCATGCCGGTCGGCACGCCGGTGCTGGCGGTCGGCGACGGTGAGGTGGTGATCGCCAAACGCAGCGGCGCAGCGGGCAACTATGTGGCGATCCGCCACGGTCGTCAGTACACCACGCGCTATATGCACCTGAAAAAACTGCTGGTGAAACCAGGCCAGAAGGTGAAACGCGGCGATCGCATTGCGCTCTCCGGCAACACCGGCCGTTCCACCGGGCCACACCTGCACTTTGAACTGTGGACCGGCCAACAGGCGGTGAACCCGCTGACGGCCAAACTGCCGCGTTCCGAAGGGCTGGGCGGCAAAGACCGCAGCGATTATCTGGCACAGGTGAAGGAAGTGGTTCCTCAGCTGCAGTTGGATTAACGTCCCCCTTTTTTCCGGCGCTCCGGCGCCGTTAATTTCATCGGCCTGATTGCGGGCCGATGCTGTTTTATCTGGGTGGTTCGCGGTTGTTAATTGCAAAATCGGTGATGGCAATTATGATTAGCCGAATCGCTAAGCGAAGAGCACGTGCATGCAAAACGAGAAGAAATCGAACGTAGAGTTCATCCCGCAGTTTCAAAAAGCCTTTTTATATCCGCGCTACTGGGGCGTGTGGTTGGGAACCGGTCTGATGGCCGGCATTTCGCTGGTGCCTGCGCGCCTGCGCGATCCGGTGCTGGGTGCGGTCGGCAAACTGGCCGGCAAGCTGGCGAAGGGCGCGCGCCGTCGTGCCCGCATCAACCTGCTGTATTGCTTGCCTGAGCTGCCTGAAAGCGAACGCGAGCACATTATCGACCAGATGTTCGCCTGCGCGCCGCAGTCGATGGTGCTGATGGCGGAACTGGCCTGCACCAAGCCCGAAAAAGTGCTAAAGCGCGTGCGTTGGCACGGTGAAGAGGTGCTGGACAAGATCCGGGCGGAAGGGCGTAACGTGATTTTCCTGGTGCCTCACGGCTGGGCGGTGGATGTGCCAGCGATGCTGATGGCTGCGCGCGGCCAACCGATGGCGGCGATGTTCCACAACCAGCGCAATCAGCTGATCGACTACCTGTGGAATGCCGTGCGTCGTAAATTCGGCGGCCGCATGCACGCGCGCAACGACGGCATCAAACCGTTTATCAGTTCGGTACGGCAGGGGTACTGGGGCTACTACCTGCCCGATCAGGATCACGGCGCCGAGCACAGTGAGTTCGTCGATTTCTTCGCGACCTATAAGGCGACGCTGCCGGCGGTAGGCCGGTTGATGAAAGTGTGTCGTGCGGCGATCGTGCCTTTGTTCCCGGTGTACGATGGCAAAACCAGCATGCTGGATATTTATATTCGCGAGCCCATGGACGATCTGGCCGAAGCCGATGACCCACGGATTGCGCGCCGCATGAATGAAGAAGTGGAAAACCTGGTGGGCCCGAACCCTGAGCAGTACACCTGGATCCTAAAACTGTTGAAGACGCGCAAGGAAGGGGAGATTGAGCCTTACTCGCGCGACGATCTGTATCGCTAATCCTTCCTAACGTTAACGCCGGTCGGGCTATAACCCGGCCGGTATCACTTCAGATGTGCACCATACAGCCGCGCGCCCGCAGGATGTCGATGACTTTAGGCGTGCGGGTGAAATCATTCCAGCGCAGATCCAGCTTGCGCAGCCGGCTCAGTTCGCCGAGGCTTTCCGGCAGCTCGCTCAGGCGGTTGGCGCGCAGATCCAGACTTCTCAGCGCTGTCAGCTCACCGATATTTTCCGGCAGGCGCGTCAGTTGATTGAAACGCAGGTTCAGCTCGCTCAATCGCGGCAGGCGGCAGAAGGCTGCCGGCAGTTCGGTGATAGCATTGTTGGCCGCATCGAGTATCTCCAACTCACCGAGCAGAGCCATTTCCGCCGGCAGCGTGGTCAGGGCATTTTTCATGATATGCAGTTCGCGCAGCGCGCGCAGCTGCCCGATTTCGGCGGGCAGGCTGCGGATGCGATTGTTGTATAAACGCAGCTCCTGCAACGCCGCCAGCCTCGGTATTGCCTGCGGCAAGGCGGTCAGTTGGTTATCGGTCGCGTTGAGATAGATGAGCTGCTGCAGCTGTGCCAGCGAATGGGGCAGGTCGCTAAAACCGTTATCGCTCAGATAGAGGTATTTCAGCCGGTGCAGTTGCCCCAACGCTTCAGGCAGTTCGCTCGCGCGATTGTGGCCAAAGTCGAACATCTCGAGCTGTTGCAACTGACCAATCTCCGGCGGCAGACGGTCGAGCTGATTGCAGGAGATATTCAGCACCTGCAGATTCTGGTGCCGGAAGATTGGGGTGGGGAAGGCCGTCAGCTGATTGTCGTACAGGCTGACCTTGCGCAGCGCGCGGCCGGCAAGCTGCGATTCGTCGAGCTGCGTCAGGCTACGGCCGTCGAGATCGAGCTCATCAGCGCTCGCTGCGGGGTTGTGTTGGTGGAGCATGGCGTTCTCCGTCGTTTATGGCGATGTCAGCGCAAAAAAATGCCGGCCAACGTGAGCCGGCCGGCATTTCGTCTGCGGCGTGAATTACTCGACGCGCAGGATACGGCTGGTATTGGTGGTACCGACGGTTTCCATCACGTCGCCCTGGGTGACGATCACCAGATCGCCGGAGACCAGGAAGCCTTTGTCACGCAGGCGATTGACGGCTTCATTGGCGGCGATCACGCCGTCTTTGTGGCTGTCGAAATATACCGGCGTCACGCCGCGATACAGCGCAGTCAGGTTCAGCGTGTGCTCATGACGCGACATGGCGAAGATCGGCAGGCCGGAGCTGATGCGTGACATCATCAGCGCGGTGCGGCCGGACTCAGTCATGGCGATCAGCGCGGTGACGCCTTTCAGGTGGTTGGCCGCATACATCGAAGACATGGCGATCGCCTCTTCGATATTGTCGAACTGCACGTCCAAACGGTGTTTGGAAACGTTGATGCTCGGGATCTTCTCGGCGCCCAGACAAACGCGCGCCATCGCCGCCACGGTTTCCGCCGGGTATTGGCCAGCAGCGGTTTCCGCCGACAGCATGACGGCGTCGGTGCCGTCCAGCACGGCGTTGGCCACGTCCATGACTTCGGCGCGGGTCGGCATCGGGTTGGTGATCATTGACTCCATCATCTGAGTCGCGGTGATCACCGCGCGGTTCAGGGTGCGGGCGCGGCGGATCAGTTTCTTCTGAATGCCGACCAGTTCCGGATCGCCGATTTCGACGCCGAGGTCGCCACGGGCAACCATCACCACGTCGGAGGCCAGAATAATGTCGTCCATCGCTTCGTCGGTGCAAACCGCTTCGGCGCGCTCAACCTTGGACACGATCTTGGCGTTGCAGCCCGCATCGCGCGCCAGGCGGCGGGCATAGTTCAGGTCTTCACCGGTACGCGGGAAGGAGACCGCCAGATAGTCGACGCCAATCTTGGCGGCGGTCACGATGTCCGCCTTGTCTTTTTCGGTCAGCGCTTCGGCTGACAGGCCACCGCCTAGCTTGTTGATGCCCTTGTTGTTGGACAACGGGCCGCCGACGGTCACTTCGGTAAACACTTTCATGCCCTGAACTTCGAGCACTTTTAACTGAACGCGGCCGTCGTCAAGCAGCAGGACATCGCCCGGCACGACGTCGGCAGGCAGGCCTTTATAGTCGATACCGACTTTTTCTTTATCGCCTTCGCCTTTTGACAGGTTGGCGTCCAGCAGGAATTTATCACCCACGTTGAGGAAGATTTTGCCTTCCTTGAAGGTGGATACGCGGATTTTCGGCCCTTGCAGATCGCCGAGGATAGCGACGTGACGTCCCAGTTTGGCAGCGATTTCGCGCACTTTGTCTGCGCGAGCCTGGTGATCTTCCGGGCTGCCGTGGGAGAAGTTAAGCCGAACTACGTTGGCACCGGCGGCAATGATCTTTTCCAGATTATTGTCGCGGTCTGTAGCCGGACCCAGGGTGGTAACGATTTTGGTTCTTCTGAGCCGTCTGGACATGTATTACTCCGTTGACTGGTGAAGCAAATATTGGTGTTGCGATAACGTCGGATAACGAAACCAGGCGTGAAATGTAATTTTACAACACTGATATTTCACCCGGGTTACCCGCATGAGCATGTTAACAGGGTACCGCCTCTGATGCCGTCATTCAAATGTCTGTTGAACGGCGATTTTTTTCTTCGTCGGGTCACGAATCAAAACTGTTGGGAATGACCACGCCTTTATCAAAGCGCGATTCTTTGAGCGCTTCTTTGACCCGCTTCAAGTTATCTCTGAATTTAGCCCCTCGGCGCAAGGTAAATCCGGTGGCAAGCACGTCAATGAGCGTTAATTGCGCGATCCGCGACACCATCGGCATGTAAACGTCGGTGTCTTCAGGCACATCGAGCAGCAACGCGAGGGTCGCCGCTTGGGCGAGCGGGGTGTCGCGCGAGGTGATAGCCAGTACCGTGGCGTCGTTCTCCCGCGCCAGGTGAGCCATCTCCACCAGATTTTTGGTGCGGCCGGTGTGTGAGATCAGCACCACCACGTCACCCTCGCCGGAGTTCATGCAGCTCATGCGTTGCATGACGATGTCATCGAAGTAGACCACCGGAATGTTGAAGCGGAAAAATTTGTTCATCGCGTCGTGCGCCACCGCCGCGGAGGCACCCAGGCCGAAGAAAGAGATCTTTTTTGCCTGGGTGAGCAGGTCAACCGCACGATTGATTGCGGCAATATCCAAATTTGCCTTTACTGTATCCAGGCTGGCCATGACCGATTCGAAGATCTTGCTGGTATAGGAATCGACGCTGTCGTCTTCCTCAACGTTACGGTTTACGTAGGGCGTGCCGTTAGCCAGGCTTTGGGCGAGGTGCAGTTTGAAATCGGGAAAGCCTTTGGTATCAAGGCGGCGGCAAAAACGGTTGACGGTAGGTTCGCTGACGTCGGCCATGCGCGCCAGCGTGGCAATGCTGGAGTGAATGGCGGTCTGTGGGGAGGCCAGGATCACCTCGGCGACTTTCCTTTCAGATTTGCTCAGGCGTTCCAGATGGTTCTGGATTTTGTCCAGCGTATTCATATAACGAGAGTCACTCATGGTTTTATCCCTGTGGCTTTCAAGCAACAGCGCCGAATTTCGCCCGTGTTCGCCGTGCACGCAGACGCCAAACGAGCGGCTGTAACCTGGAATCGATAGGGTATGTCGATTTCAAACAAAGGAGAAATCAATGCCGGTTTAGTGAAAATATACTACGTGCTGGTAACCGTTGGCAGTCTCGACAGGGCGTATGCAGGCTTTTTTCACCAGAATATGACCTGTGTCTAACTTTCATAATGGTAACAGAGCGTCAAAAAAGACGAAAAATTACAGTTTTGCCCGCCTGTGCGGGCTCTGGCGCGCATTGGCGCTATCACTGGAATCTTGAGGTCTTTTTTCCTGCTTCTGCACCGGGTTTGCTGGCCGTAGTCAAACAGAGTACATTAGTAATGTAAGAAAATTACAAATATCCTGCAACGAGGAGATGAACATGGCGGTAACCTCTACAGCCCAGGCGTGTGACCTGGTTATTTTCGGCGCGAAAGGTGATTTGGCGCGCCGTAAGCTGCTGCCTTCCCTGTACCAGTTAGAGAAAGCCGGACACATCCACCCGGATACGCGGATTATCGGCGTCGGCCGCGCGGAGTGGGATAAAAAAGCGTATACCGAAGTGGTCAAGGAAGCGCTTGGCACCTTCATGAAGGAAAAACTGGATGACGAACTCTGGGCCACGCTGAGCGCACGCCTGGACTTTTGCAACCTGGACGTCAACGACAGCAAGAACTTTACCAAACTGGGTAAAATGCTGGATCAGAAACACCGCACCACCATCAACTACTTCGCCATGCCGCCAAGCACCTTTGGCGCCATCTGCAAAGGGTTGGGCGAAGCCAAGTTGAACCATGAGCCGGCGCGCGTGGTGATGGAGAAACCGTTGGGCACCGATCTGGCGTCTTCCCGCGTGATCAACGATCAGGTGGCGGAGTACTTCAACGAATCCCAGGTTTACCGTATCGACCACTATCTCGGCAAAGAGACGGTGCTGAACCTGTTGGCGCTGCGTTTCGCCAACTCGCTGTTCGCATCCAACTGGGATAACCGCACCATCGATTCGGTGCAGATCACCGTGGCGGAAGAGGTGGGCATCGAAGGGCGCTGGGGTTACTTCGACCAGGCCGGCCAGATGCGCGACATGATCCAGAACCACCTGCTGCAGATCCTGACCATGATCGCCATGTCGCCGCCGGCGGACCTGACGACCGACCGTATCCGCGACGAGAAGGTGAAGGTACTGCGCTCGCTGCGCCGCATCGATCAGACCAATGTACGGGAAACCACCGTGCGCGGGCAGTACACCGCCGGTTTCGTCCAGGGCAAGAAAGTGCCGGGTTATCTGGAAGAGGAAGGCGCGAACAAGAGCAGCAGCACCGAAACCTTCGTCTCCATCCGCGTGGATATCGACAACTGGCAGTGGGCCGGGGTGCCGTTCTACCTGCGTACCGGTAAACGCCTGCCGACCAAATGTTCGGAAGTGGTGGTGTACTTCAAAAACCCGCCGCTTAACCTGTTCAGCGATTCGTACCAGCAGCTGCCGCAGAACAAGCTGACCATCCGTCTGCAACCGGACGAAGGCATCGAAATTCAGGTACTGAACAAGGTGCCGGGGCTGGATCACAAGCACCGTCTGCAGACCACCAAGCTGGACCTGAGCTTCTCGGAAACCTTCAACCAGGAGCACGTGGCGGACGCCTACGAGCGCCTGCTGCTGGAGACCATGCGAGGCATTCAGGCGCTGTTCGTGCGCCGCGATGAAGTGGAAGAGGCCTGGAAGTGGGTCGACTCCATCATGGATGCATGGAAAGCCGACAACGAGGCGCCTAAACCTTATCAGGCGGGCACCTGGGGGCCGGTGGCCTCGGTGGCAATGATCACCCGCGACGGCCGTTCCTGGAACGAGTTCGAATAATGCGCAATGCCGGCAGCCTGTCTGCCGGCTTTTTTTTGCCTGCGATCTGCGCGTGGGCCACATCACTTACGGTACGGCCGGACGTTCGCGCGCTTGCGCGGAGCCCTGTGGCAGGGGCGTGCCATTGTTAACCGCGAGTCATGGAGAAATAACGATGAAAAACTGGAAAACCAGCGCCGAGCAGATCCTGACGGCAGGGCCGGTGGTGCCTGTTATCGTGATCAACAAGTTGGAGCAGGCGGTGCCGCTGGCGAAAGCGTTGGTTGCCGGCGGCGTGCGGGTATTGGAGGTGACGCTGCGCACCGCCTGCGGGCTGGAGGCTATCCGCGCTATCGCCAAAGAGGTGCCGGAGGCGATCATCGGCGCCGGTACGGTGATCAATCCGCAGCAGCTGCGGGAGGTGACCGAGGCGGGGGCGCAGTTCGCCATCAGCCCGGGGCTGACCGACGCTTTGCTGCAGGCGGCGACGGCGGGGTCAATCCCGCTGATTCCGGGCATCAGCACCGTATCTGAACTGATGCTGGGCATGGATTACGGCCTGCGCGAATTCAAATTCTTCCCGGCGGAAGCCAACGGCGGCGTTAAGGCGCTGCAGGCGATCGGCGGCCCGTTCCCGCAGGTGCGTTTTTGCCCGACCGGCGGCATTACGCCGAACAATTACCGCGATTATCTGGCGCTAAAAAGCGTATTGTGCATCGGCGGCTCCTGGTTGGTGCCGGCCGATGCGCTCGAAAGCGGCGACTATGCGCGCATCACTGAACTGGCGCGCAGCGCGGTCAGCGGCGCCGCGTTGTAACCCGCGCCAGGCCTGGGGTTGGCGCTTATTTGCTCACCCGCGGATATCGCAAGGCTCAACGCTCCGTTGGGCCTTTTTTAATTTTTATCGCAATTAACTTTCTTATTTTTAACCCGTTTTTTTCTGCTTTTTTATGAAAACGGCAGTTTGCTTTCTAATTTTGGCTGTGGTAAAAATATCTCAGTTGAAAATTTTACTTTTATGAGGATATTGGGCAAATCGCACGGTGTGCGGCTGATAATAGAGAACTATTATGATGACTATTAACGGAACTACCCTCAGAACCTCTACGTGCCAACTCTTCCTGTCTGCGATCCTTGCCAGTGAGCATCACTGGTGCAGCGAGCTATAGCGTCTTTCTCCCTTAACCGGTGCTGGTAGCGGGCTTAGGCCTTCGCATTACCGTTCAGCCGGGCAAACATTCTTTTTGCGTTTGGGTCAGTTTATCCCCAGGGATCTCTGCGTCTTGCGCGCCGCATTGCGGCCGTCCGACGAGATAAATCGGGATAAATATGCCTTGGCGCGCGTTATTCGCCGTTTGGGAGAAAAATTATGATTTATTGGATCTTTTTAGGTTTGGCCATCATGACCGAAATCATCGGCACCTTGTCGATGAAATACGCTAGCGTCAATGGCGGCATGATCGGGCACATCGTGATGTACATGATGATTACCGCGTCTTATGTATTGTTGTCGGTAGCGATAAAACGCGTGGCGCTGGGTGTGGCCTATGCGCTATGGGAAGGCATCGGCATTCTGTTCATCACCCTGTTCAGCGTGCTGTGGTTCGACGAACCGATCTCGGCGCTGAAGGTGTTGGGCTTGGCTACGCTGATCGCCGGCATCATGCTGGTGAAATCCGGTACCCGCAAAGAGCGAAAACAGGTCAGCCCGCGAGGTGACAACCATGCAACAGTTTGAGTTGTACCACATTGGGTTCCTGGGGCTGGCCATCGTACTGGAAATTATCGCCAACATCTTCCTGAAGATGTCGGACGGCTTCCGTAAAATTTGGCTGGGATTGCTGTCGCTGCTGTCGGTGCTCGGTGCGTTTAGCGCCCTGGCGCAGGCGGTTAAGGGTATCGATCTGTCGATCGCCTATGCGCTGTGGGGCGGTTTCGGTATCGCCGCCACCATCGCCGCAGGCTGGATCATGTTCGGCCAGCGGTTGAACGCCAAAGGCTGGATTGGCCTGGCGCTGTTGCTGACGGGGATGGTGATCCTTAAACTGTCTTGATAGCGGGCAATAAAAAACCGCAGGCGTCGCCGTCTGCGGTTTTTTTTCGTCTGCGCTCAGGCTTACAGCGCGGCGATGATTTTGATTTCCACCTTGTACTTCGGATTCATCAGCTGCGCCTGCACCGTGCAGCGCACCGGCGCGCTGCCGGCGACCACCCAGGCGTCCCAGGCGGCGTTCATCGCGGCGAAGTCGGCGCTGTTGGCCAGGAAAATGGTGGCATCCAGAATACGGCTTTTGTCCGACCCTACGCGTTCCAGCAGCACGTCGATGGCGGCGAGGGCGTTGGCGGTCTGCGCGGTCGCGTCGTCGTCCAGGTTCTCCGGCACGCTGGTGTAGTAAACGGTCTCGTTGTGCACTACGGCTTCGGACCAGCGCTGATCGGGATCAATTCTTTCGATATTCATTTGCTTATCTCCATATCATAGTCGCGCTAAGGGTAGCACAGCCGGTGATAAAAAAGCGCGGCGATAAAGTGGGTGGTAGCCGGGCGGCAGGCTTGGCATAATCACCGTTGAATGACACCGGCAGAGAGACAGCGTGACAGACGATTTTGCAACAGACGGCGCATTGGCGCAGGCTATCAAGGGATTTAAACCGCGTGAGCCGCAGCGGCAGATGGCGCAAGCCGTTACCGAAGCGATCAATTTCAAGCAGGAACTGGTGGTGGAAGCCGGCACCGGCACCGGCAAAACCTTCGCTTATCTGGCGCCGGCGCTGCGTGCCGATCGCAAAGTGATCATCTCCACCGGTTCGAAAGCGCTGCAGGATCAGCTGTATGCGCGCGATCTGCCCACCGTCGCCAAGGCGTTGAAGTACAAAGGCAAGCTGGCGCTGCTCAAAGGGCGCTCCAATTACCTGTGTCTGGAGCGGCTGGAACAGCAGTCGATGGCCGGCGGCGAGCTGGCGGGGCAGACGCTGATCGATCTGGTGCAGCTGCGCAAGTGGTCGTCGCAGACCAAAGAGGGTGATATCAGCACCTGTAGCGAAGTGGCGGAAGACAGCTTCGTCTGGCCATTGGTGACCAGCACCAATGACAACTGTCTGGGCAGCGACTGCCCGCTGTATCAGGATTGCTTCGTGGTCAAGGCGCGCCGCCGCGCGATGGATGCAGATGTGGTGGTGGTAAACCATCACCTGTTCCTGGCGGATATGGTGGTGAAAGAGGGCGGTTTCGCCGAGCTGATCCCAGAAGCCGAGGTGATGATTTTCGACGAGGCGCACCAAATCCCCGACATCGCCAGCCAGTATTTCGGCCAGCAGCTCACCAGCCGCCAGCTGCTGGATCTGGCGAAGGACATCACCATCGCCTACCGCACCGAGGTGCGCGATGCGGCTCAGCTGCAAAAGAGCGCCGATCGTCTCAGCCTGAGCACGCAAGATTTCCGTCTGAATCTGGGAGAACCGGGGTTCCGCGGTAATCTGCGTGACGTGCTCGGCGAACCCAACGTGCAGCGTGCTCTGTTGCTGCTCGATGACGCGCTGGAGCTGTGTTATGACGTGATGAAGCTGTCGCTGGGGCGTTCGGCGTTGCTGGACGCCGCCTTTGAGCGCGCCACGCTGTACCGCGCGCGTCTCAAACGCCTCAAGGCGGTAACGGAACCGGGCTACAGCTATTGGTATGAGTGCAATTCGCGCCACTTCGTGCTGGCGCTGACGCCGCTGACGGTAGCCGATCGTTTCCGCGAAATGCTGGACGAGAAGCCGGGCAGCTGGATCTTTACCTCGGCCACGCTGTCGGTCAACGATCAGTTGGGCCACTTCACCGAACGGCTGGGGCTGACCAAGGCCAAAACGCTGCTGTTGCCGAGCCCGTTCGACTATGCCAAACAGGCGTTGCTGTGCGTGCCGCGCTTTTTGCCTTCGCCGAATCAGCCCGGTGGGGCGCGCCAGCTGGCGCGCATGCTGCGCCCATTAATCGAAGCCAACAACGGCCGCTGCTTCTTCTTGTGCACATCGCACCAGATGATGCGCGAGCTGGCGGAAGAGTTCCGCGCCACGATGACGCTGCCGGTCTTATTGCAAGGGGAAACCAGCAAAGGGCAGCTGCTGGCGCAGTTCGTCGCCGCCGGTAACGCGCTGTTGGTGGCGACCAGCAGCTTCTGGGAAGGGGTGGACGTGCGTGGCGATGCGCTGTCGTGTGTCATCATCGATAAGCTGCCGTTTACTTCACCGGACGATCCGCTGCTGAAGGCGCGCATTGAAGATTGCCGCCTGCGCGGCGGCGATCCGTTCAATGACGTACAGTTACCGGATGCGGTCATCACCCTGAAACAGGGGGTGGGCCGTTTGATCCGCGATACCGACGACCGTGGCGTGCTGGTGATTTGCGATAACCGTCTGGTGATGCGCCCTTATGGCGAGGTGTTCCTCAATAGCCTGCCGCCTACGCCGCGTACCCGCGATCTGAAACAGGCCATCGCCTTCCTGCAGGCCGCCGATACGTCGGCCACGTGAAAGATGAAGGGCTTACGGGGCTGTGCTACAATGCGCGCCCTGTATGAAAAACCCAGTTTTATTCCCGCCAGAGGTTGGCATGTCCACGCGAATTTTAGCGATCGATACCGCGACGGAAGCCTGTTCCGTCGCCGTCTGGAATCAAGGCGAAATCCACGCCCTGTTTGAGCTGTGCCCACGCGAGCATACGCAACGAATTTTACCTATGGTGCAGCAGGTGCTGGCGGAATCCGGTCTGGCGCTCAACCAGCTCGATGCGCTGGCCTTCGGCCGCGGCCCCGGCAGTTTTACCGGGGTGCGCATCGGCATCGGCATCGCTCAGGGCCTGGCGCTGGGCGCCGATTTGCCGATGATTGGCATTTCCACGCTGCAAACCATGGCGCAGGGCGCCTGGCGCGTCAGCGGCGCGGCGCGCGTGCTGGCAGCGATCGATGCGCGCATGGGGGAAGTCTACTGGGGGCAGTTCGAACGCCAAGTGGACGGCAGCTGGTTGGAAAGCGAAGGCGAGGCGGTGCTGTCGCCGGCGCAGGCGCTCGAGCGTGCACAGCGTCTGCAGGGCGAATGGGCCCACGTCGGCACCGGCTGGCAAACCTATCCCGACCTGGTCAACGGTTCTACGCTGAGCGTGCGTGACGGCCAAATGCTGCTGCCGCAGGCGCAAGACATGCTGCCGCTGGCGCTGCACGCCTGGCAACAGGGGTTGGCGGTGGCGGTGGAAAACGCCGAGCCGACCTATCTTCGCAATGAAGTCACCTGGAAAAAACTGCCGGGCCGCGAGTAATCGCGGCGTATTGTGCTGTTGTTGATGCCGGGCGATGAAGGCCTGCAACTTGAACGACGAAACGCGGTCAAAGTTACAGGCATTTCAGGAGATTGCGACCATGTTAATCCGCACTGCAAGTAAAAAGCTGTCGCTGCTGGCCGTCGCCTGCGGCGCGCTGGTTCTGACCGGGTGCGTCACCGTACCGGATGCGATCAAAGGCTCCAGCCCTTCGCCGGTGACTCAGCTTTCCTCGGTACAAAATGCACCGAACCTGTTTACTGGCGCGGAAGCCCGCTTCGGCGGCACTGTGGTGAACGTCGCCAACGAACAAGGGCGTACGCTGCTGGAGATCGCGGCGGTGCCGCTCGACAGCGGTGCGCGGCCGATACTGGGTGAACCGTCGAACGGCCGCTTGCTGGCCACGGTGAACGGCTTCCTCGAACCGGTCGATTTCAAAGGCCAACTGGTGACCGTCGTCGGCCCTATCACCGGCCTGAAAGAGGGGCGGATCGGCATGACGCCATATCGTTTCGTAACGATGAACGTGACCGGTTTCAAGCGCTGGCATCTGGTGCAGCAGGTGGTGATGCCGCCTGCGCCGATGGGCCCTTGGGGCTGGCGCGGTGGTCCGTGGGGGCCCGGCTGGGGCGCAGGCTATGGCTGGTACAACCCCGGTCCGGCACAGGTGCAAACCATCGTAACCGAGTAGCATACGCTTGATGTGAACATATTTGACAGGGCGGCTCAGGCCGCCCTTTTGCTTTTTGGGATAGGGAATATCCGACAATTAGTGACGTACATCGCAACCTGAATAATGTTTAAAACCCGAACTGGTCTGCTGAGTTAAAATATTGTTATGGTTAGGCTGCGAGTTTGAGGGCTGCGATGATAATTAGTAATGATTTCAGGAGTAATACCTTGGATAAGGTCTGGTTAAAACGGTATCCGGCAGATGTGCCCGCAGAGATTGATGCCGATCGCTATTCGTCGTTGATCGAAATGTTTGAGCATGCCGTGCAGCGTTATGCCGATCAGCCCGCCTTTATCAACATGGGCGAGGTGATGACCTTCCGCAAACTGGAAGAACGCAGCCGGGCTTTCGCGGCTTACCTGCAAAATGAACTGGGTCTGAAGAAAGGCGACCGTGTCGCGCTGATGATGCCTAACCTGTTGCAATACCCCATCGCTCTGTTCGGCATTCTGCGTGCCGGCATGGTGGTGGTCAACGTCAACCCGTTGTATACCCCGCGCGAGCTGGAGCACCAGTTGAACGATAGCGGGGCCAGCGCCATCGTTATCGTTTCCAACTTTGCCCATACGCTGGAAAAAGTGGTGTTCAACACCCAGGTCAAACACGTGATCCTGACGCGCATGGGCGACCAGCTTTCGGCCGCCAAAGGCACGTTGGTCAACTTCGTGGTCAAATACGTCAAGCGCCTGGTGCCCAAATACAACCTGCCGGACGCCATTTCCTTCCGCAGCGCGCTGCAGCGCGGCCGCCGTCTGCAATATGTAAAACCGGACATCATTAATAGCGATTTGGCTTTCCTGCAATACACCGGCGGCACCACCGGCGTGGCGAAGGGCGCGATGCTGACGCACCGTAACATGCAGGCCAACCTTGAGCAGGCCAAGGCCGCCTATTCGCCGCTGTTCCGTGAAGGGCAGGAGCTGGTGGTGACGGCGCTGCCGCTGTATCACATTTTCGCGCTGACGGTGAACTGCCTGCTGTTTATCGATCTGGGCGGGCGTAATTTGCTGATCACCAACCCGCGTGACATTCCGGGTCTGGTGAAGGAGCTGGGTAAATATCCGTTCACCGCCATGAGCGGGGTGAATACGCTGTTCAACGCGTTGCTGAACAACGAAGAGTTCCACAAACTCGATTTCTCTACGCTGCGTTTCTCGGTCGGCGGCGGTATGTCGGTGCAAAAAGCGGTGGCCGAGAAGTGGGAGAAAACCACCGGTAAACACCTGCTGGAAGGCTATGGTCTGACCGAGTGCGCGCCGCTGGTGGCCGGTAACCCTTACGATCTGAAACACTACAGCGGCAGCATCGGCCTGCCGGTGCCGTCGACGGACATTCGGTTGGTGGACGACAACGGCCATGACGTGCCGCCGGGCGAACCGGGCGAACTGTGGGTCAAAGGGCCGCAAGTTATGTTAGGCTATTGGCAGCGCCCGGAAGCCACCGACGAAGTGCTTAAAGATGGCTGGCTGGCGACCGGCGATGTGGTGACCGTGGACGATCAGGGATTTGTGCGCATCGTCGACCGCAAGAAAGACATGATCCTGGTCTCGGGTTTCAACGTGTATCCGAACGAGATTGAAGATGTGGTCAGCCAGCACCCGAAAGTGCTGGAATGTGCGGCAATCGGCGTGCCCAGCGAGGCCTCCGGTGAAACGGTGAAGATCTGCGTGGTGAAGAAAGACGCCTCGCTGACCAAGGAAGAGCTGTTGACCCATTGCCGTCGCCACCTGACCGGGTATAAAGTGCCTAAAATTGTTGAGTTCCGCGATGAACTGCCGAAGTCGAACGTCGGCAAGATTTTGCGGCGAGAACTGCGCGATGAGCTAAAAACGCCGAAGCCGGCCGATGCCGCCTAGGTGTCGCTTTCGCGTCTGACTATCAACAACGCCGGTGAATGCCGGCGTTGTTGTGTTTGAATCCTACAAGAGAATGATGTTTTGAATTATCAGTTGATCACTACCGATGCCGGATTGCAGCAGGTCTGCGAGCAGGCGAGAAAGCATGCCCAGATTGCGCTGGACACCGAGTTTGTCAGAACGCGCACCTACTATCCTCAGCTGGGCCTGATCCAGCTCTACGACGGTGAACAACTCTCCCTCATCGATCCTCTGCCGATCAAGCAATGGCAGCCGTTTGTCGACCTGCTGGCCGACACCGCCGTGGTGAAGTTCCTGCATGCCGGCAGTGAAGATCTTGAAGTGTTTCTCAACACCTTTAAAACGCTGCCGACGCCGATGATCGACACCCAGATCCTGGCGGCCTTTACCGGTCGGCCGCTCTCCTGCGGTTTTGCGACGCTGGTGGCGGAGTACATGAAGGTTGAACTGGACAAGAGCGAGTCGCGCACCGACTGGCTGGCGCGCCCGCTGACCGAAAGACAGTGCGTGTATGCGGCCGCCGACGTGTTCTACCTGCTGCCGATGGCCAAACAGCTGGTGCAGGAGACCGAAGAGGCCGGCTGGACTGCTGCGGCCCATAACGAGTGCCTGCTGCTGTGCCAACGCCGTAGCGAGACGCTGGCGCCGGAAGTGGCCTATCGCGAAATCAGCAATGCCTGGCAGCTGCGCCCGCGTCAGCTCGGCTGTTTGCAGAAGTTGGCAGAATGGCGGTTGCGCCAGGCGCGCGAGCGCGATCTGGCGGTGAACTTCGTGGTGCGTGAGGAGAACCTATGGCAGGTGGCGCGCTATATGCCGTCTTCGCTCGGAGAACTGGATTCTCTGGGGCTGAGCGGGCCGGAGATCCGTTATCACGGCAAAACGCTGCTGGCGCTGGTGGCCGAAGCCGAAGCGCTGGAGGAGTCCGAGTTGCCCGCGCCATTGGCTAACCTTATCGATCAGCCGGGCTACAAGAAGGTGTTTAAGGACATCAAGGCCGCTATCGCTACCGTCAGCGAGCAAAGCGGGTTGAGCAGCGAGCTGCTGGCATCCCGTCGCCAAATTAACCAATTGTTGAACTGGCATTGGAAACTGAAGGACGGCGAGAGTCGCCCTGAATTAATCAGCGGCTGGCGCGGCGATTTATTAATGGCGCCGTTGCAGGACATCCTGAAAGATTATTAATCGCTGGTTATCACCAGGGCAGGGTAGGGAAACTCTGCTCGGGTGAATATAGGCAGGAAATAATGCGTTGAAGGTAAATCTGGCCAGAATTTACTTTAAACGAGGTGGCGGCAAAGTTAATTGGGAATTGTCCCAAAGGGAAAAATCAATTTTTTGCTGCCGATAATGCTTAATAACTGGATACACATACAGTTACCCCCTGCATAAAATATACAGGGGGTAATTAATGCGTCGCAATCATTTAGCTGCTTCTTCCGATTCCGGTAATGTCACGTTAAGTTCAAGTACCGAAATATCGTCCCCTTTCTGCTCGAACTGCACATGCAGCATTTCAGGATCGATCTGAATGTATTTGCAAATAACCGCCAGAATATCGCGTTTCAGATCAGGCAGATACGGGGGCTCACTGTCCCCGCGACGACGCTCTGCGACGATAATCTGCAGCCGTTCCTTGGCTATATTGGCTGTCTGTTTTTTGCGGGACAGAAAGAAGTCTAATAAGGCCATGGTTTATCCCCCAAAAAGGCGTTTCAGGAAACCCTTCTTCTCTTCTTCAATGAAGCGGAATGGGCGTTCTTCCCCCAACAAGCGGCAAACGGTATCGTCGTACGCCTTACCGGCGTCTGACTCGGCATCCAGAATGACAGGCTCACCCTGGTTGGAAGCGCGCAGCACGGACTGGTCTTCCGGGATCACACCCACCAGCGGAATGCGCAGAATTTCAAGCACGTCTTCCATGCTCAGCATGTCGCCACGGCTGACGCGGCCCGGGTTGTAACGGGTCAGCAGCAGGTGTTCCTTGATTGGCGATTCGCCTTTCTCGGCGCGGCGTGACTTGGAAGAGAGGATACCCAGGATACGGTCAGAGTCGCGTACCGAAGACACTTCCGGGTTGGTGGTGATGATAGCTTCGTCGGCGAAATACAGCGCCATCAGCGCACCGGTTTCGATACCGGCCGGTGAATCGCACACCACGAAGTCAAAATCCATCTCGCCGAGATCGTTGAGGATTTTTTCAACGCCTTCGCGGGTCAACGCGTCTTTGTCGCGCGTCTGCGAAGCCGGCAGGATATAGAGGTTTTCAGTGCGTTTGTCTTTGATCAACGCCTGATTCAGCGTGGCATCGCCCTGAATCACGTTCACGAAATCATACACTACCCGACGTTCGCAGCCCATAATCAGGTCAAGATTACGCAGGCCGATATCGAAATCGATCACGACGGTTTTCTTGCCTTTCTGGGCCAGGCCGGTAGCGATGGCCGCGCTCGAAGTGGTCTTGCCAACGCCCCCTTTACCCGATGTAACAACAATAATGCGTGCCATGAAATGGATTCCTTGTCAAAAGGGCTTAATTTAAAGGTTGTATGGTTAAAGCGTTATCCAACAGGCTGAGTCGTACGGCCTGCCCGACGTAATCGGACGGGATTTGGTCGCTCAACCAGTACTGCCCTGCGATAGAGACTAGCTCAGCCGCCAGGTGGGTGCAAAAAATCTGACATTGCGTGTCGCCTGACGCGCCTGCCAGTGCGCGACCGCGCATCATGCCGTAGACATGAATATTGCCATCGGCAATCAATTCGGCGCCGGCGCTGACGCTGCTGGTCACGATAAGATCGCAGTTGCGGGCGTAAATCTGTTGGCCGGAACGGACAGGCGTACTGATGATGCGCGTTTTGGCGGGGGCGTTATCCGCCACCACGGGCGCAGGTGCAGGCTCCGGCGCAGCCATCTTCTGGCCTTTGCCTTCGCTCAGCAGCGGCAGCCCGGCACGGGCTATCGCGCGCTTTTGACGCTCATCTCTGCAACCGCTGATACCCACAACGCGCAGGCCTGCTGCCGCGACAGCCTGTTGAAGTTCTTTCCAGTTCGCATCGCCTTCCAGCGTTGCGACGTTGATAACAACAGGGGCGTTTTTCAGAAAAGCGGGCGCTTGCTCAACTTTTTCCTGTAACGCCTGACGTATTACCTCGGGCTGTGAATTATGCAAATGAACAACCGATAGGGTAAAACTGCTGCCTTTTAGCTCAATTGGCGATTGTGACATCTATCCTGACTCAGTCTCAGCAACTTTAAATCCCCGGAATACCACTCGGGGTGCGATATTCCGATGTACTATAAGCATGTTATAGTCAGAGTTATATCCAGGCAAGACGCTCCCTCAATTAAATAGAGTTAAAAAAATGCTTTGTGTGATCTATAGAAGCCCGAAACGCGATCAAACTTATCTTTATGTCGAAAAAAAAGACGATTTCTCTCGTGTGCCGGAAGCGCTGATGAAAAGTTTCGGTGTACCGCAATTCGCCATGATGCTGTCGCTCGATGAGCGCAAGAAATTGGCCTCGGCGGATATCGAAAAGGTGAAGCAGGCGTTGAAAGACGAAGGCTATTACCTGCAGTTCCCGCCGCCGGTAGAAAACCTGCTCAACCAGCATCTGGCGGGCGACAAGGCCTGAGACAGTTGCCACGGCCAGGGGAGGCGCGATGACACCTTCGGCAAGAAGAATTGTATTGGCCGCCTGGCTGACGTTGGGCGGGGTGCTGATGCCGGGCGCAGCGCAGGCGGCGCAGGAGACGAGCGGCCGGGATCCGGCGCAGTTCCCGGCGTATGTCGAACAGCTCAAGCGCCGGGCGCGGGAGCAGGGCATCAGTCAGGCCACCCTCGACCGCGCCTTTGCGCAAATCCATTTCGTCGATCGGGTGATCAAGGCCGATCGCAATCAGCCGGAGCAGAAGGTAACCCTGGACGACTATCTGCGGCGGGTAATGACGCCCGTTAAAGTGCGCCAGGGGCGCGAACTGTACCGGCAGCGCCACGCGCAATGGACGCGCGCCGGCGAGCGCTACCGGGTGCCGGGGCGCTATATCATCGCGCTGTGGGGCATGGAGAGCGCCTACGGCAAGATTCAGGGGCGGGAAGATGTGGTGTCCGCGCTGGCGACGCTGGCGTTTGAAGGGCGCCGCGAAGCCTTTTTCAGCCAGGAGCTGATGGCGGCACTGCAGATAGTCGAGCAGGGGCACGTCGGCGATACACCGCTGAAAGGTTCCTGGGCCGGCGCGATGGGGCAATGCCAGTTTATGCCGAGCTCTTTCCTGCGCTATGCGGCGGACGGTGACGGTGACGGGCGCATCGATATCTGGAACAACATTGATGATGTCTTCGCGTCTACGGCCAGTTATTTGTCCAAAGAGGGCTGGCAGCCCGGCATCGGCTGGGGGCGTGAGGTCAAACTGCCCGCCGGTTTCAATCGGGCCGAGCTGGGGTTGAAAGACGAGCAGGCGCGCAGCGTCAACGCTTGGCAACAACGTGGGGTGCGTCGTGCGGATGGCAGTGCGTTGCCGCATGCCGTTCTGCGCGGTTGGATCATCGCGCCGGATGATCTGCAGGGCCGGACGTTCCTGGTCTATGATAATTTCCGCACCCTCATGCACTGGAATCGCTCTTACTACTTCGCTATCGCCGTGGGTATGATGGCGGACGCGATCGGACATTGATCCGGCACACCAATAATCGGCTTGGCGCGCCAAGCCTCTACAGTTTGGGAGAAGCGGTATGTATCAACACAGAGACTGGCAGGGTTCGCTGCTCGATTTCCCGGTGAACAAGGTGGTCTGCGTCGGCAGCAACTACGCCGATCACATCAAGGAAATGGGCAGCGCGGTGTCCGTCGAGCCGGTGGTGTTCATCAAACCGGAAACGGCGTTATGCGATATCCGCCAGCCGGTGGCCATCCCTAAAGAGTTCGGTGCGGTGCATCATGAGGTAGAGCTGGCGGTACTGATCGGCACGCCGTTGAAGCAGGCCAACGAAGATCGCGTGGCGCGTGCGATTGCCGGTTACGGCGTGGCGCTCGATCTGACGTTGCGCGATTTGCAGGCGGGCTTTAAAAAAGCCGGCCAACCGTGGGAAAAGGCCAAGGCCTTCGACGGTTCCTGCCCGATGTCGGGGTTTATTCCGGTGGCGGAATTCGGCGATCCGCAAAACGCCGAGCTGTCGTTGACCGTCAACGATCAACTGCGCCAGCAGGGCAATACGCGCGACATGATCACGCCGATCCTGCCGCTAATCAGCTATATGAGCCGTTTCTTCACGCTGCGCGCCGGCGACATCATCCTGACCGGCACGCCGCAGGGCGTGGGCCCGATGGCTTCCGGCGACATGCTGAAAATCAGCCTGAACGGCAAAACGCTCAGCACCCGGGTGATCTGATTTCTCCTTGCCGCCGGCGGTGTCGGCGGCAAAGCTTGCATCTTGTGGCTAAAATGTCTATATAGTCCCCCCTCGAACCTGTGCGCAGGTGACTTATCCATTTACCGAAACCGGACGCTAACATGTCACAACTCGCTTTTTGGCAACAGAAAACGCTGGCGGAAATGTCAGAACAAGAGTGGGAATCGCTGTGCGACGGGTGCGGGCAATGCTGTTTGAATAAGCTGATCGACGAAGATACCGACGAGATTTATTTTACCAACGTAGCCTGCAACCAGCTCAACATCAAATCCTGCCAATGCCGTAACTATGAGCGGCGCTTCGAGCTGGAAGAAGACTGCATCAAACTGACGCGCGAGAATCTCACTACCTTTGAGTGGTTGCCACCGACCTGCGCCTATCGCCTGATCGGTGAAGGCAAGCCGCTGTTCCCCTGGCATCCGCTGCTGAGCGGTTCCAAGGCGGCAATGCATGGCGAGCGCATTACGGTGCGGCATATCGCGGTGCGTGAAAGCGAGGTGGTGGACTGGCAGGACCATATCCTTAACAAGCCGGACTGGGCCAGATAAAGGCGGGCGCCTGCAGAGCAATACGCGTTTTCATGCAAGAGGGCGGCGTGTTCAGACATGCCGCCCTCTGCGTTATTGAGCTAACCACCGGGTGTGGGGCTCATGGCATAAGCCGCCATTTCACGCTTTTTTGTCGCGGCGATGCCAGTTAGCCAGATTTTTCAGCGGCTGCTTCACATACGGGCTGGCCTTGATCAGGCTGAACAGCAGTTTATTCACCGCCGTACCTACTTTGTCCATTGGCCGGTCGATATCGAGAAACAGCACAGCGCGCAGTTCGTCGGTATCATTGCGAACCTCGTGTTCGTAGGAATCATCAAACAAAATCACCTTGCCTTCATCCCAGTGCAGAATTTGGTCGTCAACGCGGATCCAGAGCTTTTCCCGATCCTTTGGCACGATTAATCCCAAATGCGCGCGCACCACGGCACGAGTCGGGCCTTTGTGGGGGACGATGTGATAGTGCGGCTTAAGGATCGAAAACATGGCGGTGCGCATGCCGGGGATCTCGCTGACCGCCTGTGCGGTCTGCGGGCAAATGGCGCAGTTCTCATCAACCCGCTGCCCGTAGACAAACAGCCCGAAGGTTTTCCAATTATCCCCTTTGGAGATGCGTTGCTGATCCGGTGATATTTGGTGGAACGCGGGGATATCCTCCGGGTGCTCCAGCAACCGATCCAACTCCTCGCGAATGGCAGGCCAACGGGCTTCCAGCGCCGTCACCCAATTAAATTCATGATTACCGATCCGCGGCGTGGTGGAGATCAGCGAATGGCGAGTCTGAAATTCGCCGTTCCAGCGCAGGAATTTTTTCCCGGCTTTGAGCAGCATGCGCCGCAGGAACGGGCGCTGAGACGAAGGGGGCAATGTGGTATCCGGCATAGTATCGTGTCCTTGATGTCATTGGCCTACTGCATTCAGCATAAGGAAAGAATCACGAACGATTTTAATCATTAGTGCGCGAACGGTGGCCGATGAGTGATACCGCGCAGAGTTAAATTTGAATGATTTATTTAAAGGCAGCGGGGACTGACGGTTGGGGGCAGAAGGAAAAAAGCCCCTACAAAGATGAGGGGCAAGACACACAACAACACCAGGGAAATCGGTAGTACTCACGTTGCCGATACTATAAGGATTTTATGGGTAAACTTCACCAAAATATTGTGCTCTGAATGTGACAAAGGCGCAGTCGTTCATAAGTAACGGTAATTTATTGATGCTCGAAGGTTGAAAGGAAGGGCCGGTTTTAGCCGCCGGTATTGCAGAAGTTTAATGTTATGTAAATTACGTGCTGAACTGAGCCGGGATGCTTCTTTTTAAACGATAAGTTGGGTAATTTGGCCGCTCTCCCGCAAGTTCGAGAGCATAACAATGAAAATGGTCCGTCTGTTTGCCGTAGCTGGAGCGCTAATCGTGCTCGTTTACTTCCTTACACATACCTGAAATGGGGTTATCTCTGAATTTGACAGTAATACCCTAAAAAAACGGCGCCAGGTGGCGCCGTTTTTTGTTTGTCTGCCGTTCAGCGGCCGAACAGATCGCGGCGGCGTGGGCGGACAAACTGTGCGATCAGTACAATCAGCGCCACCAGCAGATAGGCGCCGAAGATACCAACCAGCCATTGTGGCATTTCCAGCGTCAGGAACTGCCATTGACGCACGGAACAGTCACCGGAAGCGTGGAACACCGCCGGCAACCATTTGTCCAGCGGCAGCCAGGACGGGAAGCTGACGAAGAAATCGCAGGTATTGAATGGCGAGGGGTGCAGTTGGATCATGGTGTGTTTCCACGCCAGCTGTACGCCTTCCCAGGCGCTGTAGATCCACAGCAAGATCGCCGCGTAGCGCAGCGGGGTTTTCGGCGCGATAGCGCCTACCAACGAGGCGCCGAGGATGCCGAATAGCGCGCAACGCTCGTAAATGCACATCACGCACGGCTGCAGCAGCATAACGTGCTGGAAATAGAGCGCGACCAGTTCCAACACCAACGCTGTCAGGGCCATCAGCAGCCAGGCGCCGCGTCCTTGTGAACAGCGGTTAAAGAATTGCAACATATCTAGATTCTTCCATGCAGTAAGCAATTGAACCGGCAGTGTAAACCAATTCCCCCTCGCTGCCAGCCACTTGGGCCGGTTTCAGCGTAAAAATATCGGTTCACCCTGCCGGCGCCGTCTCAGTGGCTGACGGTGTCGATGGGCGGCAGCGTCAGCCAATGCCACTGCGTCAACAGCTCGGTCGCCGGCTCCAAAGTGAATTGGACGCACAGCAGGCCAACTACCGTCAACACCACCGTATAAGGCAGGGCCATCCAGACCATGCGGCCATACGACAGACGCACCAGCGGCGCCAATGCCGACGTCAGCAGGAACAGAAACGCCGCCTGCCCATTAGGGGTGGCGACCGAGGGCAGGTTGGTGCCGGTATTGATGGCGACCGCCAGCAGCTCGAACTGCTTCAGCCCGATCGCGCCGGTTTCCAGCGCGGTGCGCGCCTCGTTGATGTAAACGGTGCCGACGAACACGTTGTCGGAAACCGACGACAGCAGGCCGTTGAACAGGTAGAACAGCGAAAGCTGAGAGGAGGGCTCGGCGCGCAGCACAAACTGGATCACCGGGCTGAACAGGTGCTGTTCGATGATCACTGCGACCACGGTGAAGAACACCGTCAGCAGAGCGGTGAATGGCAGCGCTTCCTGGAACGCTTTGCCGATGGCGTGCTCGTCATTCACGCCGCACAGGGAGGTGGCGAGAACGATGACCGACAGGCCGATCAGCCCAACTTCTGCCAGATGGAAGGCCAACGCCAGCACCAGCCAAACGCCGATCAGCGCCTGCATCACCAATTTAAGCCGTTCTTGTTTGCTACGGCCTGCGCTGGCCTTGCGGTCATACTCTTTCAGCACGTCGCGCACCGCTCCCGGCAATTGCGCGCCGTAGCCAAACAGGCGAAAACGTTCTACCAGCCAACACACCAGCAGGCCGCACACCAACACCGGCAGCGTGACCGGCGCCATACGCAGGAAGAAATCGATAAAACCCCAGCCCGCGTTTTTGGCGATAATCAGGTTTTGCGGCTCGCCCACCATGGTCATGACCCCGCCGAGCGCGGTGCCGACGCCGGCGTGCATCAGCAGGCTGCGCAGAAAGGCGCGGAATTGCTCCAGCGTCTGTTTGCGCTCTTCGCCGGTAAAATCACTGTCATCGCCAATGTCGCCGTCAGGGCGGTTTGACGTCACGTTGTGATAGATGGAATAGAAACCGGTGGCCACGCTGATCACTACCGCCACGACCGTCAGCGCGTCGAGGAAGGCAGAAAGGAAGGCGGCGGCCAGGCAAAACGCCAGCGACAGCAGCGTTTTCGAACGGATGTTGAGCAGCAGCTTGGTGAACACGAACAGCAGCAGCTGCTTCATAAAGTAGATGCCTGCCACCATAAAGATCAGCAGCAGCAACACTTCCAGATTATGTTCGATTTCCTGCGAAACCTGCGCCGGGCTGGTCATGCCGATGGCCACGGCCTCTAGCGCCAGCAGGCCGCCCGGCAGCAACGGGTAGCATTTCAGCGCCATCGCCAGGGTAAAGATGAACTCGACCACCAGCAGCCAACCCGCAATAAACGGGCTGGCGAAAAAGAACACCAGGGGGTTGATCGCCAGAAAAATGAGAATGGTCAGTTTGTACCAGTCGGGAGATTGCCCCAGAAAATTTTTGAGCAGGGCGCTGCGCAGGGTTGTTTCCATTGTCCTCTATGCATCCTTAATCAGTCGTAGCACGTACCCTAACAATGCGGTGGGGGCGTGTGCAACCGGAGCTTGTTTTACGGCGGCAAATTTCCTTCGGCCGGTGTTTTTGCGCGTTTTTTGCCACTTTATGCACACTTTCGTTTATTGTTTTTCGCTCACGCTATGTCATGTCAGCACGATCTGGTATGATGAGCTGATTACTTTTACTGATTTTATCGTCGCAACGGAACGTCAAACACATGGTCATAAAGGCGCAGAGTCCTGCCGGTTTCGCGGAAGAGTACATTATTGAGAGTATTTGGAATAATCGCTTCCCCCCTGGCTCTATTTTGCCCGCGGAGCGTGAGCTTTCGGAGTTGATTGGCGTCACGCGCACTACGTTACGTGAAGTGTTGCAACGTCTGGCCCGCGATGGTTGGTTGACCATTCAGCATGGCAAACCGACCAAAGTGAACAATTTCTGGGAAACGTCCGGCCTCAATATCCTTGAGACCGTCGCCCGTCTCGATCACAAAAGCGTCCCGCAGCTGATCGATAACCTGCTGTCCGTGCGCACCAATATCGCGTCAATCTTTATTCGCGCCGCGGTGCGCAATCATCCGGAACAGGCCCAGGAAGTGCTGGCGAAAGCCGCCGAGGTAGAAGATCAGGCAGACGCGTTCAATCTGCTCGATTACGAGATCTTCCGTGGTTTGGCGTTCGCTTCTGGCAACCCGATCTACGGCTTGATTTTCAACGGCCTGAAAGGGCTGTACACCCGCGTGGGCCGTTACTACTTCTCCAACCCGGAAGCGCGTAAGCTGGCGCTGACCTTCTACAGCAAGCTGTCCACGCTGTGCCATGAGAAGCTGTACGACCAGGTGATGGACACCGTGCGCAACTACGGTAAAGACAGCGGGGCGATTTGGCAGAGCATGCAGGGCACCATGCCGAGCGATCTGACCGAAGCGCGTCGCTGATTGCGTATTAATGAAATTAAGAAAGGGCGCCATTTTGGCGCCCTTTGTCGTTATGGTGGATTACAGCGGCGTTGGTCGCGGCGGGCACCGATCGAGCAGCTCCACGCTGCCGTCTTCGTTTTGCTGCTCGAGGATCACGTCGAAGCCCCACAGGCGGTGCAGGTGCTTCAACACGTCGCGACGGCTTTTATCCAACGGCGCACGCTCCTGTGGGATATAACGCAATGTTAGCGAGCGGTCGCCGCGCAGGTCCACGTTCCAGATCTGAATGTTCGGCTCGTGATTGCTCAGGTTGTATTGTGCAGACAGCTCCTGACGGATCGCCCGGTAGCCGGCCTCGTTGTGGATCGCGGCAATTTCCAGATAGTTGTTGCGATCGTCGTCCAGCACGGTGAACAAGCGGAAGTCGCGCATCACTTTGGGCGACAGGAACTGGCTGATAAAGCTCTCGTCCTTGAAGTCGCGCATGGCGAAGTGCAGTGTCTCCAACCAGTCTTTTCCGGCGATGTCCGGGAACCAGTAGCGGTCTTCCTCGGTCGGTGATTGGCAGATGCGCTTGATGTCCTGGAACATGGCGAAGCCCAGTGCATAAGGGTTGATGCCGTTATAGTACGGGCTGTTGTAAGGCGGCTGATACACCACGTTGGTGTGGCTGTGTAAAAACTCCAGCATAAACCGCTCGGTCACACGGCCCTCGTCGTACAAATGGTTGAGGATGGTGTAGTGCCAGAAGGTGGCCCAGCCCTCGTTCATCACCTGAGTCTGTTTTTGCGGGTAGAAATACTGGCTGACTTTGCGCACGATGCGTAACACCTCACGCTGCCAAGGTTCCAGTAGCGGTGCGTTCTTCTCGATAAAATAGAGGATATTTTCCTGCGGTTCGCTTGGATAGCGACGAGCCTGCTCCGGCGACTCTTCGCGCTCGACGCGTGGCAGGGTCTTCCACAGCGTGTTCACCTGGCTTTGCAGATATTCTTCGCGGCTTTTCTGGCGCGCTTTTTCTTCCACCAAGGAGATTTTCTGCGGGCGTTTGTACCTGTCGACGCCGTAGCTCATCAGTGCGTGGCAGGAGTCCAGCAACCGTTCCACTTCTTCTACGCCGTAGCGTTCTTCGCACTGGCTGATGTAGTGACGGGCGAACAACAGATAATCGACGATGGAACTGGCGTCGGTCCAGCTGCGGAACAGATAGTTATTCTTGAAGAACGAGTTGTGGCCATAGCAGGCGTGTGCCATCACCAGCGCCTGCATGGTGATGGTGTTCTCCTCCATCAGGTAGGCGATGCAGGGATTGGAGTTGATGACGATTTCATACGCCAGCCCTTGCTGGCCCTGTTTGTAGCGCTGTTCGGTTTCGATGAACTTCTTGCCGAAGGACCAATGGGTATAGTTGATCGGCATGCCGACGCTCGAATAGGCGTCCATCATCTGCTCGGAGGTGATCACCTCGATCTGATGGGGGTAGGTGTCGAGCCGGTAATGCTTGGCGACGCGGTCGATCTGCTCCAAATACACCTGCAGCAGTTCGAACGTCCAGTCCGGTCCATCGCTCAGACGTTTATCATCCTTAACCTTTTCATGTGTTGAAGTAGTCATCAGCGCACCCTCATTATTCACGGGTCTTGCTCAAACGGCAGACCCTGTAACAAGCATAGTTCAAGTCATAATTAATCATTGCAAATCAGTGAAATAAAAATGCCGGTACGCAAAGGCGCGAACGGCGCTCAATTCGACGCCCGTCCTGGCAGAAGGCGGCATAGCACCGCGCGTCTTCTCCGAGTATAGCCCTGCGGCAAGGGCGTGCAACACATGCCTGTTGTACGACAGGGATTGAAAGTTGTTATGTTATATTGTAACTTTTCATTTTCTCAATAACGGACAAGGAGCGCATTTTGGCGAGGCATTTTGGCAAAGTGGCGGTGGCGCTGGCAGCGCTGTTTATCAGCGGGCAGGCGTTTGCCCACGGGCATCATTCACATGGCAAGCCGCTGACGGAAGTGGAAAAAAAGGCCGAGGCGGGCGTGTTCGACGATAAGGACGTCAAAGATCGCGACCTGGCGGATTGGGAAGGTGTGTGGCAATCCGTGTACCCTTACCTGCTCAATGGGGATCTCGATCCGGTGTTCAAGAAGAAAGCGGCGCAGGATAAGAGCAAGACCTTCGCAGAAGTGAAGGCGTATTACCGTAAAGGGTACGCCACCGATGTGGATACCATCGGTATTGAAAACGGCGTCATGGAGTTTCACCGCGGCGACCAAGCCAGCGCTTGTCAGTATAAGTACGCCGGGCATAAGATCCTGACCTATGTCTCTGGTAAAAAGGGCGTGCGTTATCTGTTCGAATGCCAGGAAGCCGGCAGCCTGGCGCCGAAATTCGTGCAGTTCAGCGATCACATTATCGGCCCGCGCAAATCGGCACATTTCCATATCTTTATGGGCAACACCTCGCAGGAAGCGTTGCTGAAAGAAATGGATAATTGGCCGACTTACTACCCATTCCAACTGCAGACCAAAGAAGTCGTGGACGAGATGCTGCATCATTGATGCCCCCGCTCCCGCGACCCCAAGCCCGCTTAGGTGGGCTTGTCCTCAGTCAAACGGTCTGACTTGCAGATAATCGTCCGTCACTTCCATTTCAAACAGCGTTTTATCCGCCAGCAAGGTCGCACGCATTCGTTCCCGGGCTTGCCGGTAGCGTTCATCCAACTGAATATCACCGGCGCTTTCCCATGCGACTCGGCTTGGCCATTGCGCATAGCCGATAAACTGCCCGCTCACATCCTGATGCAGGCGCGAGCCCAGGCTGCCGCGCTGCAGATAGATACCTTGGGTCAATTCAAGCCAGGCCTGGCGAAAGGCGTGTTCGTGCCCGGTTTTGACTGAAAACTGGTAGATGGCGATGAACATAAGGCGTTCTCCACGATAGCGACAGTGTGAACTTTAGGCGTTGCTTCTGGCGTTAACGTTCATATCGTGCTGCAGCGTTCAATGTAAACGGGCGGGCTAAGGGCTCGGGTGTTTTATTCCAGCACTGAAAGCAAGGTTAACGGTAGCTGTAATTTTACGCGATTTTTCTGCTGCGGAGGGAGGGGGCTCTCTTTGTTTGTTATGTTGGAATTTTTTATTTTATTAGTTTTTTGTTCTGTTTATGTGTTGGCTGGTATTTTTATATTCTGTTAAATCAATGTTGCTTATTACGCCTTTTTTGATTGCTATCATTGATAGCATTGCTATCTATTCAGCGGCGGTTTGACGCCATAGGCCCCTCTAAACCGCATCTTATCGCTATTTTCAGGTGGCTATTGCAAATGCATGACCCATCGACGATAAATTAATTGTGAATATTGTCACGTTTGATGACGAAGTTGTTGGACGGATTTTTTCACTGAGTTAATTTCCTGTGAGCAGAAGATTATGCTTTGTGAAGCCTTGGGCTGGAGTCAGCGATGCGAGTGGTAATTTTAGGTAGTGGAGTGGTGGGCGTAGCCAGTGCCTGGTATTTGGCGAAGGCGGGGCATGAGGTGACGGTGATCGATCGTCAGCCAGGCCCCGCACTGGAAACCAGCGCTGCGAACGCTGGGCAGATCTCACCGGGCTATGCCGCACCCTGGGCAGCGCCGGGCGTGCCGCTTAAGGCCATCAAGTGGATGTTCCAGCGCCATGCGCCGCTGGCCATCCGTCTCGATGGCAGCAGCTTCCAGCTGAACTGGATGTGGCAGATGCTGAAAAACTGCAACACCGAACACTACATGACCAACAAAGGCCGTATGGTACGTCTGGCGGAATACAGCCGCGATTGTATCAAGGCGCTGCGTCAGGAAACCGGTATCCAGTACGAAGGTCGCCAGGGCGGCACGCTGCAGCTGTTCCGCACTCAACAACAGTTCGAAAACGCCGCGAAAGACATTGCGGTATTGGAAGATGCCGGCGTGCCTTACCGATTGCTGGAAGCCGGCCAACTCGGTAGCGTCGAGCCGGCGTTGGCGCAGGTGGCGCACAAGCTGACCGGCGGCCTGCAGTTGCCGAACGACGAGACCGGCGATTGCCAGCTGTTTACGCAACAGTTGGCGAAGATGGCAGAGCAGGCGGGCGTAACCTTCCTGTTCAACCGCAGCGTCGATCGTTTGCTGGTTGAAGGCGACAAGATCGCCGGCGTCCAGTGCGGCGAGGAAGTGTTTAAGGCCGACAGCTATGTGGTGGCGTTCGGCTCGTACTCCACGGCGCTGCTGCGCGGCCTGGTGTCCATTCCGGTTTACCCGCTGAAGGGCTATTCGTTGACCATTCCTATCACCGACGAAGCGGCGGCGCCGTTCTCTACGGTATTGGATGAGACGTATAAAATCGCCATCACGCGTTTTGACCAGCGCATTCGCGTCGGCGGCATGGCGGAGATCGTCGGTTTCAATACCCAGCTGGAGCAAAAACGGCGCGAAACGCTGGAGATGGTGGTGCGCGATCTCTACCCGAACGGCGGCAGAGTGGAAGAGGCGACGTTCTGGACCGGCCTGCGGCCGATGACGCCGGACGGCACGCCAATTGTCGGCCGCACTTCGCTGAAGAACCTGTATCTCAATACCGGGCATGGCACGTTGGGCTGGACGATGGCCTGCGGCTCCGGGCAGTTGTTGTCCGATCTGATGTCCGGCATTACGCCGGCGATCCCTTCCGATGACCTGGCGGTGGCGCGTTACAGCGCCGGGTTTCGCCAGCAACACGCGGTTCCGCTGAACGACGTGCATCCCGCACGTTAATCGTCGACGTTGTCATAGACTTTTCCGGCCACGCGCAGGCGCGCGTGGCCGCTGTACGCTGCCCCAAGGAGAACCGATGCCCCGTCCGATAACTGCCACGATGCATCTCGGCGCGATTGAAAATAACCTGCAGGTGGTGCGCCGTTTCGCTCCCGGCGCCAAAGTTTGGGCGGTGGTCAAGGCCAACGCCTATGGCCACGGCATCAAACACGTTTGGCGCAGCATGGCGCAAACCGACGGCTTCGCCATGCTGGATCTGGCCGAAGCGGTGCTGCTGCGCGAGTCGGGTTGGCAAGGGCCGATTCTTCTGCTGGAGGGATTCTTCCAGCCGCAGGATCTGGCGTTGCTCGACCGTTATCGCCTGACGACGGCGGTGCACAGCGACTGGCAGCTGTCGGCGATCGCCGACGCCACGCTGAACGCGCCGCTCAATGTCTATCTGAAAGTGAACAGCGGCATGAATCGGTTGGGGTTCGCACCCGATCGGCTGCATGAGGTGTGGCGCAGGGCGCAGGCGGTTGCCAATATCGGCGAGCTTACGCTGATGAGCCATTTCGCCACCGCCGACGGCCCGGAAGGCGTGGCCCAGCAGATGGCCACTATCGAGGCAGCGGCAGTCGATATACCGTTGCCTCGCTGCCTGGCCAACTCGGCCGCCACGCTGTGGCACCCTTCGACCCACGGCAGTTGGGTCCGCCCTGGGATTGTTCTCTATGGCGCTTCGCCGAGCGGTTGCTGGAATGATGTTGCGGGGACGGGGCTGCAGCCGGCGATGACGCTGAGCAGCGAGATCATCGGCATTCAGCAACTGAAGTCTGGCGATCGCGTGGGGTACGGCGGCCGTTACAGCGCCGCCGGCACGCAGCGTATCGGCGTGGTGGCCTGCGGTTACGCCGACGGCTATCCGCGTCATGCGCCGACCGGTACGCCGGTGTGGGTTGACGGCGTGCTGACGCGCACCCTGGGAACGGTGTCGATGGATATGCTGGCGGTGGATCTGACGCCCTGTCCACAAGTCGAATTGGGCGCCGACGTGGAGCTGTGGGGGAAACGCCTGCCGGTGGACGAGGTGGCCACGGCGGCAGGAACGTTGGGTTATGAGCTGCTGTCGGCGTTAGCGGCGCGGGTGCCGGTCGTCACCGAAGCCTGAGCCGCGGCTCAGGCGACTTTTTTTATCTGCCCTTTAATCTGCTTGCTGAGCCGCCGTGCGTGCAGCGCCAGCAGGCAGCCCGCCAGCATGACCAATGCCAGCGACAACTTCGGCTGCAACGGCAACGCCATCGCCACCAGCCCCAGTGCGGCACCGCCGGCCATCTGTACGAAACCGACCAGCGCGGACGCGACGCCTGCCTCATTGGAGTACGGCTCCAACGCGTAGCTGGTGGCCGGACCCATCACGAACGCCAACCCGGCGCAGGCGCTGGCGACCGGCAGCATATACGCCAGCCAGTGCGCTTGCGCCGCCGCGGGCAGCAGCATGACGCCCAGCAGCAACCCCAGACAGCCCAGCCCCATCAAAATGCCGCCGGTCGCCAGGCAAACCGGACGGCCTACCTTGTGGATGATGCGGTTGGCGAAGAAGCTGACCAGCATGATCCAAAAACCGTTGGCGCCGAACACCAGCGAAAATTGCAGCGGGGTCAGGCCGGCGGTGCCCATCAGCACGTTCGGTGCCAGGGAAACGTAGGTCAGCGCCATGCCCATCGCCCCGGAGTTCACTACCGCAAAGGAAAGGAAACGCCGTTCGCTGAGGATGCGCGCATATTGGCGTACCGGCAGCCCCTTGACCGGGACGGTGTCGGCAGGGCGGGTTTCCGGCAGGCGCAGCGCGATGAGCACCAACACCAGCAGCGCATAACCGACCAGGAACCAGAAAGGGGCTCGCCAGCCGAAGGCTTCGGCGAGCAGGCCGCCGAGCAGCGGCGCCAGCGCGGGGATGATGTTCAGCGTGCCATTGAGAAAGCCGAAGGCGCGGGCAGCGTCGTCACCATTCAGGCGGTCGCGCACGCCGCTGAAGGCGACGACGGCGGTGCAGCAAACCGCCACCCCTTGCAGCAGACGCGAAGCGATGAAAAGCGTCGGACTGGTAGCCAGCGCCGCCATCGCGGCGCCGATCATGTAGAGGATAATGCCGGCCAGCGCCACCGGCTTGCGGCCATAGTTATCCACCAGCGGGCCGGCGATGACCTGGCCGAGGCCGAGCACCAGAATAAACAGTGAAATGGTGGATTGGATCAGCGCTTCGCTGCTGCCCAGGCCGACGGCAATGGCGGGAATGGTCGGCAGGTAAAGATCGATGCCTAATGGGCCGAGCAGCACCAGGCTGAGAAGCATAAACAGAAACTTTTGCATAACAGGAAAGGCACGTCCGAGTGACAAAGAGGGCTAGAGTAGAGACTCCGGCGACAAATGAAAAGGGGCAAAGCGGGTCAGCGCTACGCCCCCTGGCGGTAATAGAGCGCCGAGACGGCATCGGCCACGTAACGGGCCTGGTGGCGAGCATCATCCAACGCACGGTGCGGCATGCCTTCGAACGGGCGTGTCTTTTTGGGGTTAAAGCCGTGAAGTTCTGCCAACGTGATCACCGTGCGCACGTCCTGAGTATCCCAGAATTTCCACGGGCAGGGCATTTCCAGCTGCTGGAAGGCGTGTTCGAGGATCGCACAGTCGAACTCTTTGCCGTTGCCCCAGACTTTCACCGTATCGGTGCTGTTCATATGGATAAAGCGGCTGAGGCTGCTCAACACGCGTTTCAGGCTCTCGGTGCCGCCGAAGGCCTGTTTGCGCGCTTCGTCGGACTGTTTCGCCCACCAGGCAACCGTATCCAGGCTGATGGTGCGGCCCGGTTGCTCTTTCTGGCAACTGACGGCGGCTTCGAATTCGGCGCCCAGTTCCCCGGTTCGGGGATCGAAAAACACCGCCGCAACCACCAGAATGACGGCGCTGGGTTTTGTGTCCAGGGTTTCAATGTCTAACATCAGATGGTGCATCGGCGTTTCCGGTGGTAGGCGTGGTGGCTTAATATTACTACAGAACGTGCGCCGATGCGGGCCGATGCGCACATGAAATCCTTTTAAAGCGCCGCGTTCAGGTTATGATGCTCGGGATACTCTTATCAGGTTGGTCGTTATCGGTGAGAACGCTTATCTTTATTCTGTGCATGGTCGGCTACTTGCTGTTGCTGGGCTACCTTAGCATGTTCGTCACGGACAAGATCTGTGAGAAGGCGGGCAACTTCACTAAAATATGCCGCGTCGTAGACATTTCCGAACCTCATATCCCCAAGTAGCAGTCTGTTTACCCCAGATAGTCGGTGGTAATCAACGGGGTCAGGATGGCCGCCAGCGCCATGAGCGCTCCCCATTGCCGCCAGCCCAGCCGCGCCAGCCAGTCATGTCGCTGCGGCGGCGTGGCCAACTGCCCGACGGCCACGCCGCCGGTCAGCAGCAGCGTCAGAATCAGCAGCACCAGGCCGCGGCTCACCAGCGTGAACTCGACATGCAGCACATTGGCGTAATAGAGGCGCATCAGAATAAAATAGCTCAGCAAGATCCAGGCGAAAACGACGTTCTTCCTGAGTACCTGCTGCAGCATCAACGCGATGAACAGGCTGTGAAAAAGCGACAGTAGCGGGGCCTCGATCGGATGCCGAACGCAGACGTTGTAGACCGCCATGTAAATGTTGAAAACCAGCAGGATATAGATCACGTAAATATACCAGCCGTAGATGACTTTGAGCTTTTTCGGGTTCGGCGGCAGGGAGAGTGCGTCCGGTTTCATTAATGCCTCCTGATGATGCCATGCAAACGCTGCGGTTGAAGATGACGCGGCGACATCGTAATTTTAAATCCACTGGGTATATATCACCCGTGCGCTAAATGACAATTAAACGCATGAACGGCTTTATTTCCGCGTTGACCTGGAACTCTTTGGCGCTTGCGGGGTCGATTAGCGTGCGAATGTCTGGCGGTTTTCCCACCACAATGGAAGACGTAATACATTGATATGAGAGATTATAAAAACACTTCTGGCACAAAAATCCTGCTGCTGTTCAGCCTGACATTTTACACACTGTTGCCACCGTTGTTGACGACGGCCGTGTTCAACCGTTTCAATCTTAATCCGTTCGCGATCGTCAAATTTTTTCACTTTAACCCGTTTTTGGCCGATCGGGGCATACCCAGCTATCAGACTTTCTTCTATTTGCTGATGCTATGGTTGGGGTTCAATGTTTTGCTCTGGCTGCTGGTGTGGGGGGGAGGGCGACTGTATCAGCGCTGGCGAGCGCCGCGCGGCTGATAGTTTTCCAAAGGGAAAAAGTTGCGTGGGGAAATGACTTTACATTCAATAATGAGACGTATTATCATTTGTTTCGCCGGTGAGGGGAAAAGGGTTGTCTCCTTCTGTGCCCCCCGATCCGGCACGACATTGCTCACATTGCTTCCAGTTTTCATGCCAGCCTTGCGCTGGCGTTTTTTTATCCCTCGCCCAAAACCACGACGTCGGTGGTCAGCCTCATTTCATTAACACGATTGCTTAAAAGCCACCGCGCGGCATGGGGGCGTTAGAACAGCGAAAACAGCAACACGACCGGCAGGCTCAACGGCCAGGTTAACCCGATGGTCACTGCGCTGATACAGCGAATTTTGACGGTGTCCCGGCTAACCAGGTAGGTGAAAACCATAGAAACTAAAAGACCAATAAAATAACAGTATTGCGTTGCAACCCACAGCGGCGACATGAAACCCGATCCCAATTGTATTTTTACGCGCGAATTCTAGGAGCTTGGCGGGGGATAATCAATGACCAAAGGCCGTTTATTCAAACCTTTATTCATAAGGACGCATAATTCATTTCTATAAAGAACGTGGGGTTATTAACGGCTTTACGTTTATTACCAAAAGAAATCAACAGCATAGTTACCGGTAACATTCTGCGTCAGGCAAGCCATTGTTTTGGAGGAACTCCGCTGAGCAGTAAAAGGGCCGGTGAGGGGGGGAAACGCGATGAGGCTATAATTCATAAAAATTAATGATGTATTTGCGGCAAAAAGGCTGAGGTGAAGTGCCGTTGTCCGTTCGCGAGCCCTTTAAGCGTCGGTTTTAGCGCATCGTAACGATGCGCCGCTGACGAGTTGGGAAGAGGGATTGTTGTCGTTGTAGGTTTAATGAATGTTAAGACCGTAGACGAACAGCCACGAAAACAGCAGCGCCAGCAGGCATGCCATAAAAACGATGGAGATCATTTCCTTCACAACTTCATTCCTTTTCCCGTGAGTCAAATTTACTTCTCTTTGTTTTTGCGCGAAATTTTAGATCGTCATGGGTAAAAATCCTAGTTTTAATCCCGTTTTTTTCTCTGGCATTGCGGCGTAAGCCGCGTCGATAGGCCGTGGCGACGCCGGAAAAGCAGGGGGCGTTAACTCGTCGTAGCTATTGCTGAACGCTGTGGGGCTGACTATATAAAATAGGGACTGTGTGACGTCGAAGGCAGCCAGGCGTGTCTCTTAAGGGGGGCCGTTCATCTGTCTACGGCGCTTTCCTATGAGATGAGGAGTCGGCAATGAGCACAAAACCCACTATCGTGCTGGTACATGGATTCTGGGGCGGCGCCGCGCACTGGAGTAAGGTTATCATCGAGTTGTCACGCAGGGGCTATTCGGCGATTCATGCGGTAGAAATGCCGTTGACCTCGTTGGCTGAGGATGCGGAACGTACGCGTAAGATGGTCGCGCAGCAAGCGGGACCGGTAGTGTTGGTAGGGCACTCTTACGGTGGTGCCGTGATCACGGAAATGGGCAACCAGCCTAACGTGGTTGGGCTGGTCTACATCGCCGCGTTTGCGCCGGATGCCGGTGAAAGTGCCGGCGGTATTACGCAAGCGCATCCTCCTGCGGCAGTCGAGAATTTGACCCCGGACAGCGACGGTTATCTGTGGATCAAAACCGACAAGTTTCACGAAAGCTTTTGCCAGGATCTGACCGCCGACGAGGCGCTGGTGATGGCGGTGGCGCAGAAGGCTCCGCTGGCTGATACCTTTGGTAACACCCTCGGTGAACCTGCCTGGAAACATAAACCGTCATGGTATCAACTCTCCAGCGACGATCGCATGATAGCCCCGGAGAATCAGCGACGTATGGCGCAGCGGCTGCAGCCTAAGAAAGTGATGGTACTCAATGCCAGCCACGCCTCGCTGGTCTCTCACGCCGAGGAGGTGGCGAGTTTGATTGACGAAGCGGCCGGTTCGCAATAAAGCAAGAGCCGAAAGGTTCTTCGGAATAAAAGGTGACAGACTATTCCTCCGCTGCCTATTACGCCGGGCTAAAGAGCCGGCGTAATAGGGGCCCATTAAGGATAAACGCTGATATCGCTATCGACATTAATGATTAACAGCATCATCAGCACGACGGCGGTGGCAATAATGGCGTAGATGTCTGCCTTACGCATATCGCCTTAACGCCCGTTAACCCCGATCATTTCTATTGCCGCACGATGCAGCCTCTGAAAATAATCATCGGGCTGTTTTTCTATCTCCTGGATAAGGCTGGCGAGCAGGTTCTGTTTGGTTATCGGCTTGTTGGCGGTCAGCACCAGAAGCACGTTTTTGCCGAGCAGGCAGCATATTTGCTTATGGTATTCATCAACGTCGTGTTTGTTGAGGCCATAGAGGGTGTAGTCGATCATGATGTTTAACCTGCTGACAGGTAGATGCCCGCCGCAGCGGGCTGAGAAGCCATAGAAAAATAAAATGAGGCAAATTTCGCTTAGGAGAGGTCTTAAGCGATGGGATAACGATAACTGAATGGGAATATTCCTATCAAGCCGTGTGGACGTGGAGGCGAATGTTTAGGAATAACCTCAGAAGAACAAATAATAGAGAGGGTCGTTCTGGGGAACGCGACTTATTATTGACATTGTTATTGTGTAAAAAACAAACACGGATGATGTAAATATAATGCGGAAAAGAAACAGCCGGAAAACGGCGTTTTCCGGCTGTGGTGACATTCACGCGATGTTATTCACACGGTCTGCTTGCGAAACAGTTCGCGGAATACCGGATAGATATCGTCCGGTTCGCGGATATGCTGCATGGCGAAGTTGTCGAACTTCGCCTGCAGATCCTCATATTCACGCCACAGCGTTTGGTGAGCGCGGCGAGTGATCTCTATGTAGCTATAATAACGCACCATCGGCAGGATCTTCTTCGCCAACAGTTCATGGCACAGCGGTGAATCGTCGGCCCAGTTGTCGCCGTCCGAGGCTTGCGCGGCGTAGATATTCCATTGCGCCGGGTCATAACGTTCTTCGACGACGTCGTTCATCAACTTCAGCGCACTGGAGACGATGGTGCCGCCGGTTTCCTGTGAATAGAAGAACTCCTGTTCATCAACCTCTTTTGCCTGGGTGTGATGGCGAATATAGACCACCTCAACGTTTTTGTAGGTTCGGCTCAGGAACAGATAAAGCAGAATGTAAAAACGCTTGGCCATGTCTTTGGTCGCCTGATCCATCGAACCGGACACGTCCATCAGGCAGAACATCACCGCCTGGCTCGAGGGCTCCGGCCGGCGCTCATAGTTTTTGTAGCGCAGGTCGAAGGTATCGATAAACGGCACGCTTTCGATTTTCTTGCGCAGTTCGGCAATTTCTTTGCGCAGCCGCTCCTCTTCCAGCAATTGCACGGGTTCGGTGTTTTCCAACTGGGTCAGCGCGTCTTCCAACTCGTGCAACGCGCGTCTTTTACCGGCGGTCATGGCGGTACGCCGCGCCAGCGAGTTCTGCAGCGAACGCACGACGCTGATGTTGGCCGGCACGCCGTTGGCGGTATAGCCGGCGCGATGGGTTTTGAACTCGGTCAATTGCTTGTACTGATTCTTCTTCAAGTTGGGCAGGGCGAGATCCTCGAACAAAAGATCGAGATACTCATCTTTGGATATCTGGAAGACGAATTCATCCTGGCCCTCACCGTCCTGACTGGCGTTCCCTTGGCCGCCGCCACCGCCTGCGCCGCCCTGAGGCCGCTCAACGCGATCGTTCTGCACGAAGTGGTCATTGCCCGGGTGAACGCGATGGCGAGTGCCGCCGCGCCCCTGATGAAACATCGGTTCGTTGATATCGTCAGTGGGGATGGAGACCGACTCCCCGCTGTCTACGTCGGTGACCGAACGCTTGTTGATGGCTTCGGCAATCGACTGTTTGATTTGCGACTTGTAACGGCGCAAGAAGCGCTGGCGGTTCACCATGCTCTTGTTTTTGCCGTTCAGCCGTCGGTCAATGAAATAGGCCATACTTCCCCCAAACGACGTTGCCAACTCTTCATGTCCCGGTCGCGGCAGCGCAATGTGCCAGCCCCTCCGTGGGCTGCGCTGCAACGTCCATGACTGTGGACATGGCCCTGATAATGCCGCTTACCTGAGGCGTTATGAGGATTTTCTGACCCGCAGATACCATTCACACAGCAGGCGCACCTGCTTGCGGGTATAGCCTTTCTCCATCATGCGGTCGACGAAGTCGTCGTGTTTTTTCTGCTCGTCCGTCGACGTTTTGGCGTTGAACGAAATCACCGGCAACAGCTCTTCGGTATTGGAGAACATTTTTTTCTCGATCACGGTGCGCAGCTTCTCGTAGCTGGTCCAGTTCGGATTGCGGCCGTTGTTGTTGGCACGAGCGCGCAGCACGAAGTTCACGATTTCGTTACGGAAATCTTTCGGGTTGCTGATACCGGCCGGTTTTTCAATTTTTTCCAGTTCGGCGTTCAAAGACTCACGATCGAACAGCTGGCCGGTATCGGGATCGCGATACTCCTGATCCTGGATCCAGAAGTCCGCGTAGGTCACATAACGGTCAAAAATGTTCTGTCCGTATTCCGAGTAGGATTCCAGATAGGCGGTCTGGATCTCTTTGCCGATAAACTCGGCGTATTTCGGGATCAGATAGCCTTTCAGGTGTTCCAGGTATTTCTCGGCCAAATCCTGCGGGAACTGTTCGCGTTCGATCTGCTGCTCCAGCACATAGAACAGGTGTACCGGGTTGGCCGCCACCTCGGCGTGATCGAAGTTGAATACCCGCGAGAGGATTTTAAAGGCGAAACGGGTGGAGAGGCCGTTCATGCCTTCGTCAACCCCAGCGTAGTCGCGGTACTCCTGATAGGACTTGGCTTTCGGATCGGTATCCTTGAGACTTTCGCCGTCATACACGCGCATTTTCGAGTAAATGCTCGAGTTTTCCGGCTCTTTCAACCGCGACAGCACGCTGAACCGCGCCAATGTTTCGAGGGTGCCCGGTGCGCAAGGCGCGTGAGTCAGCTCGCTGTGATCCAGCAGCTTGTCGTAAATTTTGATCTCTTCAGACACGCGCAGGCAGTAAGGTACTTTGACGATGTACACGCGGTCGAGGAACGCTTCGTTGTTCTTGTTGTTGCGGAAGGTCACCCACTCGGATTCGTTGGAGTGCGCCAGAATAATGCCGCTGAACGGCAGGGCGGAGATGCCTTCAGTGCCGTTGTAGTTGCCTTCCTGGGTCGCGGTCAGCAGCGGATGCAGCACCTTGATCGGCGCTTTGAACATCTCGACGAACTCCATAATCCCCTGGTTGGCGCGGCACAGGGCGCCGGAGTAACCGTAGGCGTCCGGATCGTTCTGCGCGTGGTTCTCCAGTTTACGGATATCCACTTTACCGACCAGCGCCGAGATGTCCTGGTTGTTTTCATCGCCCGGTTCGGTTTTGGCGATGGCGATCTGTTCCAGAATGGAAGGGCGCACCTTCACGACTTTAAATTTGGTGATGTCGCCGCCGAACTCATGCAGGCGTTTCGCCGCCCACGGCGACATGATAGTGCCGAGGTAGCGACTCGGGATGTTGAACTCTTTCTCCAGGATCGAGGCATCTTCCTGCGGGTTGAACAGGCACAGCGGATGATCGTTGACCGGGCTGCGCTCGCCATTGGCGCTGAGGGTGTAGATGGGCACGCGCTGCATCAACGCCTTAAGACGTTCTGCCAGCGAGGACTTACCGCCGCCCACCGGGCCCAGCAGGTAAAGGATCTGTTTCTTCTCTTCCAGGCCCTGCGCGGCGTGTTTCAGGTAAGAGACGATCTGTTCGATGGCCTCTTCCATGCCATAGAATTCCTCGAAGGCCGGATAGCGTGCGATCACGCGATTGGAGAACAGGCGCGACAGGCGTGATTCTAGCGCAGTGTCGACCATCACAGGTTCACCGATAGCCATCAGCAGACGTTCGGCCGCGTTGGCATAGGCACTGCGATCTTGCCGGCAAATGGTAAGAAATTCCTGCAGTGTGAACTCTTCGTCCTTGGCAGCTTCGTAGCGCTGGCGATAGTGGTCAAATATGTTCATGATGCCCGTCCTTTCGTTATTAGCACAGGTTAAAGAGAGCGTGTGATAGTGTTCTGGCCCCCGGAAGATGAGAATACGCCTGAGTACAGCAACCCGTATGCCAACTTGGTGCGCTTATTATCGCGAGTTGCGCTGTATGCCACTGGGCCCAGGATAAATTCGCCTTCTGATTTAAGCTTAGTTTGCTTGCCGGAAAATTTCCTGCCGCAGAAAAAGCTTTTTTTAAGTCATATCAATGACTCAGTTATTACCGTGTTAGCCAAATGCCTTGTCTGGCGCGGCCTGCGGGATAAAACGTCATCGTTCCGCCATGATTAATTCATAATTCCGCTATAAGTTATTCGATCTTGGTCGTTTTCTATTGTAAAGATTAGGCGCGCAACTAAATTTTCACATAAACTATTGCGGCTATTAACCCTGTAATTTATGGAAAAAGAACCAGTGAAGATTTCAAAACTCAAAACGCTAGCAATTATCGCTTCCGCAATGGTTTGTGCGCAAAGTGCTCAGGCGGGGACCTGGTCACTTGGCGCTGCCGCGCTGGTTAGCCCGGACGCGTATCGCGGTTATCAGGACCGCGTTTATCCGGTGCCCGTCATCGACTATGAAGGTGATGACTTCTACTTCCGTACTCTGACCGCCGGTTACTACCTGTGGAAAGATCAAGAAAACCAGCTGAGCATCATGGGTTACTACACGCCATGGGGCTACCGTCCGGGCGACAGCGACGACGATCGCATGAAGCGCCTCGACAAGCGTCGCGGCACGCTGATGGCCGGCCTGGCCTATTCGCACAACGCGGAGTGGGGCACTATCCGTACTACTTTCACCGGCGACACGCTGAACAACAGCAACGGGCTGGTGGGCGATGTGGCTTACCTGTACAAGTTTGATCTGGACGCATTGACGCTGGTCCCGGGCGTGGGCGTAATGTGGAACAGCAAGAACCAGAACAAATATTACTACGGCGTCAGCGCCAATGAATCCCGCCGCAGCGGCCTGGATAGCTACACCCCAGGCGATAGCTGGGCACCGTATCTCGAGCTGAGCGCCAATTACCAGATCAACAAGAGCTGGAACGCTTTCTTCGTCGGCCGCTATGTGAAGCTGTCGGATGAAGTAAAAGACAGTCCGATGGTGGATAAATCCTACACCGGTTTGTTGATGACGGGTGTGAGCTACACCTTCTAATCACGCATTGCACGATTATCGTGCATGGCGTGCATTAAAAAGGGGCGCAAGCGCCCCTTTTGCACATCTGCAGTGCGCTGCCGCGCACGATCCCTCAGGCTTTTTTACGGCTGCGGAAGGTGACTCCCAAACGGGCGGGTTGCTCGCCGGCGGCGATCAGCGGTTTGCTGACGCGCCCGGTCTCGATACAAACCATGGTCTTGTAACCGTCGTTCGGCATATCCCCCATGCTGCAGGAGAGTTCTGCGCCGGGGTTCCAGGCGATGACGTCGCTCATATGATGGTGGTGAACCTCGATGGTGCGTGCGAGCGCCGGATCGCGGATCTGGCTGAAGGCCTCCGGGCGAGTATAGACACGGTCGGTTTGGCCGACGAAGGTCACTTCACCTGCCTGACGTGCCTCTGCACCGCCCGCCACCTTGTCGATATAAGGCTCGCCCAGACCCGCCACGCTGACCCGTTCGATGTCGCCGACCTGGAAGTAGCTATGTAGCGCCGCCGTGGCCTGATAATCGCCGTGCGATTCCAGTTCGATCTCGCACTCTGCACCCAGTTTGAAGCGGGCAATCAGCGTGAAGGCGTGCGGCCACAGTTTTCGGGTCTGCTCATTGTCTTTCAGCGTGAAGGTCAGAATGACGCCGTTGTCATCTTCATCGTGCGCCGTCAGGCTCCAGGGCTGGTTACGGGCAAAGCCGTGGGAGGGTTGCGCCACTGGACCGAACCACGGCCAGCAGATCGGTACCCCACCGCGGATGGCCTTGCCTTTGGCAAACGGGGTATTGTTGCTGAGCCAAATTACCGGCTGCTCACCGCTGGGCTGCCAGGCCAGCAAATGGGCGCCCTGCAGCGCGACGGCCGCGCGCACTTTCGGGTGCGAGACCACCACCACGCCCAGCTCATCGAGCTGACGTTGGCTGATGTAAGGTGAAATCTGTTCGGAAACGGGCAGGGTGAAAATTTTCTCGTTCATTTCATGACCTATTGTTTGCCGGAGAGACAAATAAAAAAGGGCGACAAAAATGTCGCCCTCATTATCAGCTTAACATCATGCCATTACTTGGAGATGTGAGCGATCAGATCCAAAACCTTGTTGGAATAACCGGTTTCGTTGTCGTACCAGGAAACCAGCTTCACGAAGTTGTCGTTCAGTGCGATACCGGCTTTGGCATCGAACACGGAAGTCAGCACTTCGCCGTTGAAATCGGTGGAAACCACGTCGTCTTCAACGTAGCCCAGAACGCCTTTCATAGAACCTTCAGCGGCGTCTTTGATGGCTTTCTTGATTTCTTCGTAGGTAGCCGCTTTTTCCAGACGTACGGTCAGGTCAACAACGGATACGTTAGGCGTCGGTACGCGGAACGCCATACCGGTCAGTTTGCCTTTCAGCTCTGGCAGAACCACGCCAACCGCTTTCGCTGCGCCGGTAGAAGAAGGGATGATGTTCTGGGATGCGCCGCGGCCGCCGCGCCAGTCTTTGTGGGACGGGCCGTCAACGGTTTTCTGAGTAGCGGTGGTCGCGTGAACGGTGGTCATCAGACCTTCAACGATACCGAAGTTGTCGTTGATGACTTTAGCCAGTGGCGCCAGGCAGTTGGTGGTGCAAGAGGCGTTGGACACGATGTCCTGGCCGGCATATTTGTCAAAGTTGGCGCCGCGCACGAACATTGGGGTCGCATCTTTGGATGGGCCAGTCAGAACCACTTTTTTAGCGCCGGCGGTGATGTGTTTACGCGCGGTTTCGTCGGTCAGGAAGATACCGGTCGCTTCAGCAACCACGTCAACGCCTACTTCGTTCCACTTCAGGTTAGCCGGGTCTTTCTCTGCGGTAACACGGATGGTTTTGCCGTTAACAACCAGGTGGCCGTCTTTAACTTCTACCGTACCGTTGAAACGGCCGTGAGTAGAGTCATACTTCAGCATGTAAGCCATGTACTCTGCGTCCAACAGGTCGTTGATTGCAACGATCTCGATGTCAGAACGCTCTTGAGCAGCACGGAAAACAATGCGACCGATACGGCCAAAACCGTTGATACCTACTTTGATAGTCATATATTCCACCAGCTATTTGTTAGTGAATAAAAGGTTGGTTGTAAAATTACAAAAACCTTACCCAGCGTCAAGCGGAATCGTGTCAATTCTTGCGGCAAGTCAAACCAGAAGGGTGGTTTTGCACGCTTATTGCACAGTCCATTTGCGCTTGGCCTCATCCGTTAGATGGGGACAAGCCGCCAAGTATAAAGTCAGCATACGCAAGATGTGTGATCGCTATCACATATCATCGTGACGTAGCCTTTATGGGCTACAGTTTAGGCCAAAAACCCCTGCAGCGGTGTTAATTTTTTGTTATTATTAATCATTGTTTTCGTTGACATTATCCACATTCAGAGATAAGCACAAATGGCTAAAGAGACAACCCCCGGTCATCCGGTCACGGAACTGAATGAAATCCAACGTTATGTGACGCAACAGCGTGGTACCGAAGCGCCGTTCAGCGGCAAATTGCTGCACAACAAGCGCGAGGGCGTGTACCATTGCCTGTGCTGCAACCAGCCGCTGTTCTATTCCGAAACCAAATACGATTCCGGCTGCGGTTGGCCGAGTTTTTATGAGCCGGTTTCCGCCGATGCAATCCGCTATCTTGATGATAATTCGCATAATATGCATCGTGTTGAAATCCGCTGCGGCCACTGCGACGCGCACCTGGGGCACGTTTTCCCCGATGGCCCGCAGCCGACAGGCGACCGCTACTGCGTCAACTCCGCCTCGCTGAGTTTCACCGATGGCGAAAATGGCGACCAAACGGCCGGTTAAGTGGTAATTTAACTAACAAAATCGATTCAGCTAATTATTCATCCGTAAGCGAGAAGGGCTCTGATGGACGTGAAAGATCTGATTGCGGCGATGACGCCCGAGATATACCAGCGCCTGGTACTGGCGGTTGAGCTGGGTAAATGGCCGGACGGCGTGGCGCTGACGCCGGAGCAGAAAGAAAATAGCCTGCAGGCGGTGATGCTGTGGCAGTCGATGCACAACGTCGATCCGCAGCACATGAGCATCGGCACCGACGGGCAGATTGTGATGAAGAGCAAGCAAGAGCTGAAACAGCAGTTCGTTGCCGAGCCGCTGGCTAAACTCAAACCGCAATAACGCGACCCTAAAGCGGGGCGATGTCGCCATCGCCCCGTCGACTCACCGTTTTTCGCCCTTAATCCCCAACGATTCCGCCAGCTGCTGTGCCAGCCGGTTGTTGTCGTCCGCGCCGTATTCCCAGAACATCGCACCGCCTAATCCCTGGCTTTTGATGTATTCGGCCTTGATGGCCACCGAACGCGGGTTCTCGTAGGAGATGGCAAACAGCGGCTTGCCTTCGGCGGATTGCAGCGTCAAGTATGGCACTTTGGCGTCGTCATCCCAGTGTTCGCGAAAACGATGCTGCGGATCGTTGAGCAATTTGCTGACGATATCGTGGTATTTAAAGTAAGTGTCTTTGCTGAGATCCAGCCCCAGCGCGTTGAACAGGGCGGTTTCGCGCGCGCTGAAGTCAGGCTGCGTCACCGGATGCTTGGCGGCGTCCGGTTTGTCCCAGTCGATGCCCGCCTCGGTCGCCCGTTTCGGCACCCGGCCGTAGAAACCGATGCCCAGGTTCATCTGTGCCGGTTTCAGTCCGGCAGCCAGATAATGCTTTACCACGAAATCGGCGCTGTAGCGGTCGGCGGCCGCCACGGTTGGCCAACGCGTTGAATCGTACAGGTTGGCATTGAAGTACTGTGTGCCGTAAGCCATGTCGTAAGTCATCAGATTGATGTAGTCGAGGTAAGGGGCAATGCTTTTCACATCGACCCATTCCTGTGGGCTTTTGACGTTGGCCCCGACGGCGATGGTTAACAGCTTGCCTTGCCCCAGCGCTTGGTGAAGCTCTTTCAGCAGCAGGGTGAAGTTATCGCGATCCGCCGGTTGGCTTTCCACCAGCCCCCAGGCGCCGTTCACCGGGTATTCCCAGTCCAGATCGATCCCATCCAGCCGGTACTGTGCGATCACCTGCAGCGCGGAGCGAATGAATATCGCCCGGTTTTCCGCGGTAGCGGCGGCGGCGGAGAAACCGCGTGCGCCCCAGCCACCGACCGACAGCAGCACTTTCAGCTCGGGGTTCTGTTTGCGCAGCACCGGCAGCCGTTGCAGATCGGCCGTGACTTTCGGCGACAGGTAGATCTGGTGGCGGCGAGCGGGGTCTTTCAGCGCCGCATTGGTTTCGTCTTTCTCGCCGTTGTAGATCAGGCCGAACGAATAGTTGAGGTGGGTGATTTGCGTGACGTCCAGCTTATCGATATCGCCACCGGGGCCGGCGGTGACGTCGCCGCCGCCGTTGAAGTAGCCGACGGAGAGATAGGCCGCCTGGGCCGTGCTTGCGCCAGCCATAGCCAATTGCACCGCCGCCAGCAAAGGCAGCAGTTTTCGGGTTATTTTCATGTCAGTCTCCTTGTGGTCGGCAAGGCCGACCGTACCGCCAGGGGCGGGCACAATAAAGCCGGGCTCAGTGGGCCCCGGATGCGTATAACCGATTGACGCCAAAAGCGTCGCAGTCATAACAGCAAAAGCGCCTGCCGGTCACAAGCCGTTGGGGAAGAAGAAAGGCGGTATTGTGAGCAGCGTCGATAATTTCGCCGCCGCGCAGAGAGGGCGCCGGTGGCGCCCGAGCGGATTTAGTTGGCGAGAAACTGTGACAGGGTAACTAGCTGCGCGCCGGCGCGCGCCATGTCCTGCAGCGCTCGCTCACTGTCGTCCGGCTGCAGATTCACGCCGCGGCAGCCGTCGACGATCACTTGCGTCGGATAGCCGGCAGCCAGCGCATCCAGCACGCTGAACTTCACGCAGTAGTCGGTCGCCAGGCCCATGACAGCCAACCGCCGGACGCCCTGCGATTGCAGCCAGCCGTGGAGTTCGGTTTGCGCACGGTGGCCGTTATCGAAGAACGCGCTGTAGCTGTCGATGTTCGTATCTTGCCCTTTGCGAAAGACGGCATTGATGTGTTGCCGCTGTAACTGGGGATGAAAATCGGCGCCGTGGCTCCCTTGCACGCAGTGCACCGGCCACCATACCTGCGGCAGGCCTTCCAGCTCACCGAGGGTGCCGACCTGCGCATCGGAGTTCACCGCAAAGCTGCGGTGATTGGCGGGGTGCCAGTCCTGGCTGGCCACCACCGGCTCGCCCCGCGCCAGGCAGGCGGCGATCGCCTGATTGGCGACCGGGATGACGGCGTCGCCCGCCGTGACCGCCAGCGCGCCGCCGGGGCAGAAGTCGTTTTGCAGATCGATCAACAACAGGGCCGTTTTCATCGCCGCTCCAGAGTTCAGTCGATTAACCGTTGATGCTCAGCTCGCCGCGCAGATCTTGCTGCATCAGGGCGCGGATTTGTTCCGGCGTCAGCGGCTGGCTCAACAGATAGTGCAGCTTGGTCAGGGCGGCTTCCACCGTCATGTCGAAACCGCTGATAACCCCGGCGTGCGCCAGCGCGTTGCCGGTGGCGTAGCCTTCCATATTGACGCGCCCGGAGATGCACTGCGTCAGGTTTACCACCACGATGCCGCGTTCGGAGGCCGCACGCAACTCGTCGATCAGCTCGGCCTTCTGCGGCGCGTTGCCGACGCCGTAGGAACGCAGGATCAGCGCCTTGACCGGCTGCAGCAGGAAGTTACGCACCACCGCGCCGGAAATGCCCGGATAGATAGTGACCACGCCGATCGGCTGCGGCGTGATGTCGTGCACTCGTAACCCGCCGTTGCAAGTCGGGCTGTCGATGCCGTGCTGGCGACGAATGTGGATACCGGCTTCCAGCAGCGGCGGCAGGTTGGGTGAAGCGAAAGCGTCGAAGCCGTCGGCGTGCGCCTTGGTGGTGCGGTTGCCGCGGAACAGCTTGTTGTTGAAGAACAGGCTGACTTCGTTCACCGGATGGTTGGCTGCCAGGTACAATGCATTCAGCAGATTGGTTTGGCCATCGGAGCGCAGCTCCGCCAGCGGAATCTGCGAGCCGGTGACGATCACCGGCTTAGCCAGGTTCTCCAGCATGAAGGAAAGCGCCGAGGCGGTGAACGCCATGGTGTCGGTGCCGTGCAGGATCACGAAGCCGTCGTAGCGATCGTAGTTCTGCTTGATGTCGTCGGCGATGTGCTGCCAGTCTTCCGGCGTCATGTCCGAAGAGTCAATCAATGGCGCGTATTCATGAATGGTGAAATCCGGCATTTCCGGCCGATGGAATTCCGGCATCAGCGCCAGTTGGCGCTGCAGGTGGCCGGAAACCGGGATATAGCCGTGATCGGAGCGCTGCATGCCGATGGTGCCGCCGGTGTAGGCGACGTAAATGGATTTCTTTTGCATGGTCATGATTTTAACAAAGATAAGATGGGCTGAATTATAGGGGCATGGCGGCAGAAAAAAAGCCCGGCGATGGCCGGGCTGTAGAATTATTTGTTAGCGGACTTCTCCGCAGGTCAGACAGATCGCGTAACGGTTCTGCGGATCGTTCAAGTTATTGAACAAACCCGGCTGCTCTTTCACCGCATTGGCGACCGAGGCCAGCGGGGCAGGCAGCATGGCCTGAATCGCCGCCGGCAGCATGGCGTGAATGGAAACGCCGAACTGGCTGAGCACCATATCGCTCAGGCTCGGGGTATCGACGAACCAGTCAAGCTGCCACTGCTGCAGCTTCGCCAGCTCAGCGGCTTTCTTCACCGCGTCGTCGAAATCGCCCAACTGATCGACCAAGCCATTGGCCTTGGCGTCGCTGCCGAGCCAGACGTGGCCTTGGGCGATTTGATCGACCTGCTGCGGGGTCATCTTGCGCGATTTGGCAACCAGATCGAGGAAGTTCTTATACCCGTTTTCGATGTTCAGCTGCATCATCTGCGAGAACTCCTGCGGCAACGCCTTGGTGACCGCGATGTCGGCCAGCGGCGAGGTCGCCACGCCGTCGGTGTGCACGCCCAGCGTATCCAGGGTTTTCTCGTAGGTATTGATGATGCCGAAAATGCCGATGGATCCAGTCAGCGTACTCGGGCTGGCGATGATGTAGTCGGCCGGCGTCGAGACCCAGTAACCGCCCGATGCGGCCATGCCGCCCATCGACACCACCACCGGTTTGCCGGCGGCGCGCACGGCGGCCAGCTCGGAGCGGATCACTTCGGACGCGCTGACGCTGCCGCCAGGGCTGTTGACACGGAACACCACGGCTTTGATGGCCGGATCCAGACGCGCCTGACGCAGCTCGGCGGCGGTGGTGTCGCCCCCGACGTTACCCGGCGTCTGCGGGCCGTCCATGATGGCGCCGTTGGCGAAGACGACGGCGATCTTGCCGCCCTGGTTCGCGTCCGGTTTCGGCTGATAGTCGTAGATGCTGATGGCGTTGAAATCGTTTACCTGTTTGTCCCAGCCGAAGGTCTTGACCAGCTGATTTTCGATCGCGGTGCGCGACGCCAACTCGTCCACCAGCTTGTTGTCCAGCGCATAGCGAGCGGTGTCGCCACCGGCCGCCTGCAGGCCGCTCAGCACGCCGGCGGCGCCGGGGAACAGCTGCTGCGGCGTCAGCTGGCGGTTGGCCGCGACGGTCTCCAGATAGTTCTGCCACAGGCCGCCAATCCAGCGGCTGTCTGCTTCGCGCGCCGCCGGAGACATATCGTCGCGGATCAGCGGTTCGACCGCCGATTTATAGGTGCCGACGCGGAAGATATTGGTGGTGACCTTGAGCATGTCCAGCAACGACTTGTAATACAGGTTGTTGGTGGCGAAACCGTGCAGATCGACCGCGCCCTGCGGCGACAGGTAGACCTTGTTGGCGTAGCTGGCCAGATAGTATTGCGTCTGGTTGTAGCTGTCGCCGATGGCGAAGATCGGTTTGCCGCTGTCGCGGAACTCGCGCAGCGCTTTGCCGATATAGCGCAGCGACGGCTGATCGGCGCCGACGAAATCATTCAGCTGCAACACCATGCCGGTAATGTTTTTGTCGTCTTTGGCCTTGCGGATGCTGTCGACTACGTCGAACAGCGAGTTTTCCTGCAGGCGGCTGCTGGAGGCGCCCAACAGTTCGCGGCCCCATTGCCGCACTCGGTTGTTTACCGAAGGCTGATCGACCACCACGCCGCTTAAATCGACCAGCAGCGCGCCGCGCGCCGGGGCCGTCGAGGTGGAGGAACTTTGGAAGGACAGATAGATGCCGACCCCAACCAGGATCAGCAAGACCAGGAACAGGTTAAGGATCAGTTCCCTGATAAAATTCAGCAGACGCCATGTCCACCGGAAAATGCCGGCAATAATTTGCCACAATGTGCGCATGTGCTCTCCAACAAGAGTCGAGAATGTTCCGCTATCCTAATGAGCGGCCGGGTAAATGTCAGCTTTAAATCGTGGCACACAGACGCTATCGCCGAGGCTGTAACTCGTCGTTTAGCTATGTTAACGTGGCCGGAATGAAAATTGTTATCAGGAGTTTACGATGGATGCTCTGGATCTTTTATTGAATCGTCGCTCGGCTTCGCGCCTGGCGGAACCGGCGCCGGCGGGGGAAGTGCGCCAAAATATCATCAACGCGGGCCTGCGTGCACCCGATCACGGCGCGCTGCAGCCGTGGCGTTTCGTGATGATCGAGAATCAGGGCCTGGAACGCTTCAGTCAGCTGCTGCAGGCGGCGGCGAAGCAGGATCAGCTGGACGAGGCGGCGATCGAAAAAGCCACCAAGGCGCCGTTCCGCGCACCGCTGATCATCACCGTCATCGCGCACTGCACGGAAGAGACCAAAGTGCCGCGCTGGGAGCAGGTGGTTTCCGCCGGTTGCGCCGTGCAGGCGATGCAGATGGCGGCGCTGGCGCAGGGCTTTAACGGCATCTGGCGCACCGGCGCCTGGACCGAGCATGCGTTGGTGCGTGAAGCCTTCGGTTGCCGCGAGCAGGACGAGATCGTCGGCTTCCTCTATCTGGGGACGCCGCAGCTGAAGGCTGCCACCAAGGTGACGCCGCCGGACAGCACGCCTTTCGTCAGCTATTTCTGAGTTTTTTCCAACGGGGCGCGGTGAAAATGCGCCAAACCCCGCAAAATTGCATGGTTTCTGAGCAGGCCGTTCGCTTATCGGCGGCCCGCTCTTATCAATCCCCTCGGCAAGCGCTACCCTATGTTATCTTGAGTGCCGTTACCGAAGGGAGTGGACTATGACATCGCCAGCGATCCGTTTAACCCAGTACAGCCATGGCGCTGGCTGCGGCTGCAAAATCTCACCGAAAGTTCTCGAAACCATCCTGCATAGCGAGCGGGAAAAGTTTGTCGATCCGCGCCTGCTGGTCGGCAATGAAACCCGCGACGATGCGGCGGTGTACGACATTGGCAACGGCGTCGGTATCATCAGCACCACCGACTTCTTCATGCCGATCGTCGACGATCCATTCGATTTCGGCCGCATTGCGGCTGCCAACGCCATCAGCGACGTGTACGCCATGGGCGGCAAACCGATCATGGCGATCGCCATTCTCGGCTGGCCGATCGCCAAGCTGCCGCCGGAGGTGGCGCAGCAGGTGATCGACGGCGGCCGTTTCGCCTGCCAGCAGGCGGGGATCGCGCTGGCCGGTGGCCATTCTATCGATGCACCGGAACCTATTTTCGGCCTGGCGGTGACCGGCGTGGTCAATACCGAGCGGGTGAAGAAAAACAGCGCGGCACAGGCCGGATCAAAACTTTATCTGACCAAGCCGTTGGGCATCGGTGTGCTGACGACCGCCGAGAAGCAAAGCAAGCTGCGTCCTGAGCATCAGGGCCTGGCGACTGAAGTGATGTGTCGCCTGAATAAACCGGGTGCTGATTTTGCCGAGGTGGCGGGCGTCACAGCGATGACCGACATCACCGGCTTTGGCCTGCTGGGTCACCTGAGCGAGGTATGCCAGGGCTCCGGTCTGCAGGCGACGGTCTGGTTTGATCGGGTGCCGAAACTGCCGGACGTTGAGGCGTATATCGCCGAGGGCTGTGTGCCGGGCGGCACCGGGCGCAACTTCGACAGCTATGGCCATCTGGTGGGCGAGATGAGCGATTTGCAGCGCCAGCTGCTGTGCGATCCGCAAACCTCCGGCGGCTTGCTGTTGGCGGTATTGCCGGAGGCGGAAGCGCAGGTGCTGGCGATTGCCGAACAGCACGGTATCACGCTCAACGCTATCGGTGAATTGCATGTGGCATCGGCCGATAAGCCGCTGATCGAGGTCGCGTAGTGTCCAACATGCAAGGAAGGGCGGACAGCGACGATTACCAACGCATTTTCCTGCAGGACGTACCGCTGATTGACGTGCGCGCACCGATCGAGTTTCAGCAGGGCGCCTTCGCTCAGGCACTGAATCTGCCGCTGATGATCGACAGCGAACGCCAGGCGGTCGGCACCTGCTATAAGCAGCATGGGCAACAAGCGGCGATCGCGCTCGGCCACAGCCTGGTGAACGGCAAACTGCGCGAACAGCGCACCGCCGCCTGGCTGGCGGCCTGCACAGAGCGGCCCGAAGGCTATATTTACTGCTTCCGCGGCGGGCTGCGCTCGCAGCTGGTGCAGCAATGGCTGCATGAGGCCGGCGTCGAGTACCCGCGTATCATTGGCGGTTATAAGGCGCTGCGCAATTATTTGCTCGGCGTGCTGGCGCAAAGCGCGGCATTGCCGATGGCCCTGGTGGGCGGCAATACCGGCAGCGGCAAGACGTTGCTGGTCAACGAACTGGCCGACGGCGTCGATCTGGAAGGCGTGGCGCGCCATCGCGGTTCATCTTTTGGTCGAACGCTGGCGGGCCAGAGCTCGCAGATCGATTTTGAGAATCGTCTGGCTGTGTTATTGCTGAAAAAACAGCATGGTGGCAGCCGCCGTTGGGTGCTGGAAGACGAAGGGCGGATCATCGGCAGCAACAATCTGCCGCTGCCGCTGTTCAATGGGATGCAGCAGGCGCCGGTGGCGGTGATCGACGATCCGTTCGACATTCGTCTGGCGCGTCTGCAGGCGGAATATATCGACGGCATGCGCGAACAGTTCGAACAGGCCTATGGTGTGGAAGACGGCTGGCGACAGTACGACGACTATCTGCACCACGGCCTGTTCGCCATACGCCGCCGCCTGGGGCTGGAACGCTTCCAGCAGCTGACGCAACGACTGGAAGCGGCGCTGCGGGCACAGCGGCTCAGCGGCCAGGGCGAGGCGCACCGCGAGTGGCTGGCGCCCCTGTTGCAGCAGTACTACGATCCGATGTATTGCTATCAGTTGGAAAAGAAAGCCCAGCGGATTGTCTTCCGTGGGAACTATGCAGAAGTAAGAGAATTCTTGATGACGTTCAGCCAGAAAAACGGTGAATAATGCGACTGTTCATAGCCGAGAAACCGAGTTTGGCGCGCGCCATTGCCGACGTCTTGCCCAAGCCGCATCGCCGCGGCGACGGGTATATCGCCTGTGGCAACAACGACGTGGTGACCTGGTGCGTCGGCCACCTGTTGGAGCAGGCTCAGCCTGACGCTTATGACAGCCGCTATGCGCGCTGGTCGTTGGCGGATCTGCCGATCATTCCCGAAAAATGGCGGTTGCAGCCGCGGCCTTCGGTCAGTAAACAGCTCAACGCCATTAAAAAGTTGCTGCTTGAAGCCGATGAAGTGGTTCACGCCGGCGACCCGGATCGCGAAGGGCAACTGCTGGTGGATGAGGTGCTGGACTACCTGGATTTGACGGCGGAGAAGCGCCAGAACGTGCGCCGCTGTCTGATCAACGATCTCAACCCGCAGGCGGTGGAGCGCGCGGTCGAGCGGCTGCGCGACAACCGAGACTTTATCCCGCTGTGCGTGTCTGCGCTGGCACGTTCGCGCGCAGACTGGCTGTACGGCATCAATATGACCCGCGCTTATACGCTGCTGGGTCGCAACGCCGGTTACGACGGTGTGCTGTCGGTGGGCAGGGTGCAGACGCCGGTGCTGGGATTGGTGGTGCGGCGCGATGAAGAGATCGAAAACTTCGTGCCGAAAGATTTCTTTGAGGTCAAGGCGCACATCGTTACGCCGAAAGAAGAACGCTTCGTGGCGCTGTGGCAACCCAGCGACTCCTGCGAGCCTTATCAGGATGAAGAGGGGCGTTTGCTGCACCGGCCGTTGGCGGAGCACGTGGTCAAGCGCATCGAGGGCCAGCCGGCGCTGGTCACGTCCTATAACGATAAACGGGAATCAGATACCGCGCCGCTGCCGTTTTCGCTCTCCACGCTGCAAATTGAAGCGGCCCGGCGTTATAACCTCAGCGCCCAACAGGTGCTGGACGTTTGCCAGCGGCTGTACGAAACCCACAAGTTGATTACCTATCCGCGTTCCGACTGTCGTTACCTGCCGGAAGAGCATTTCGCCGGCCGCCATGCGGTGCTGAACGCCATCAGCGTGCACCAGCCTGAACTTTACCCGCAGCCGGTGATCGACAGCGATCGCCGCAACCGCTGCTGGGACGATAAAAAGGTCGATGCGCACCACGCTATCATTCCTACCGCCCGTGCCGGCAAGATTAACCTGACGCAGGATGAACGGAACGTGTATGGGCTGGTGGCGCGCCAGTATCTGATGCAGTTTTGTCCGGATGCGGTGTTCCGCAAATGCGTGATCGAGCTGGATATCGCCGGCGGCAAATTCATCGCCAAGGCGCGTTTTCTGGCGGAGGCCGGTTGGCGTACGCTGCTGGGCAGCAAGGAACGCGACGAGGAAAATGAGGGCGCCCCGTTGCCGGTGGTGGCTAAAGATGATGAGCTGCTGTGTGAGCGCGGTGAAGTGGTGGAGCGCCAGACGCAGCCCCCGCGGCCGTTTACCGACGCCAGCCTGTTGTCGGCCATGACCGGCATCGCGCGGTTCGTACAAGATAAAGCGCTAAAGAAAATCCTGCGAGCGACCGATGGTTTAGGTACGGAAGCGACGCGAGCGGGGATCATCGAATTGCTGTTCAAGCGGGCGTTTCTGTACAAGAAGGGACGCTATATTCACTCCAGCGAAACCGGGCGCGCGTTGATTCACTCGCTGCCGGATCTTGCTGCACGCCCTGATATGACGGCAAACTGGGAAGCCACGCTGACGCAAATCAGCGAGAAATCCTGCCGCTATCAGGACTTTATGCAGCCGTTGGTCGGCACGCTGCAAGAGCTGATTTATCAGGCCAAGCAGAGCCGGGCGAGCATGGCGTTTCGTGGATTGCCGCCGCCGCCCTCCAGCGGGGGCAAAAAACGCAGGAAAAGCGCCGGCAAGGCGCAGGAGAAAAGTGAATGAAGCGTGGACTCAATGGGGTGCTGGCTGCCGCTGCCCTGGCGTATTGCGGCCTGGCGGCCGCCAACCGGGGCGATGTGGACGTGGTGTTGCCGGTTTCGCCGGAGATTTGGGGCACGGCCAAAAGCGGCGTCAACCCGCCGCCGGCGCAGCCCTGCAACCGCTGTTGCGTCTACCAGAACCAGAACTATTCCGAGGGCGCGGTGCTTAAAGTGGAAGGGGAAGTGCTGCAGTGCGTGCGTGAGCCTAACACCATCGGCACCAACCCCTTGATTTGGGTGCGATTGAAGAAGTGACGATGTAACCTATCGCCGCGCTCAGCGTACATCGCCTTGCGCGGCGATATAGCCCGCCAGCAGTGGAACGTCAGCGGGTGCCAGAGCGTATTCCTGCGCCTGTTGCGGCGTGACCCAGACCAGCGCCGAGTGGCAGCGCTGTTGCAGTTCACCGGAGAACTCCGCGACTTGCCAGGCGTGCAGCCGGATGAGGCGTTCGCCTTGCTGCCACTGATTGCTGCCCACATAGTTGCCGATACGGGCGCAAATTCCCAATTCTTCATCCAGCTCGCGCGCCAGCGCCTCTGGCTGGCTTTCGCCGGCTTCAACCTTGCCGCCGGGGAATTCCCACAGACCGGCCTGGTCGCTGCCTGCGCCGCGCTGGGCCAGCAAAATGCGGCCATTTTTTTCCAGAATGGCGGCTACCACGTCGATAATTTTCATTGGCTTCACAGAGTAAAACCCCGGCGGGCGCCGGGGTGATGGGGTTACAGCGTAAATTCCGCCCAGACCGGTGCATGGTCGGAAGGTTTCTCCATACCACGGGTTTGGTAATCGATGCCGGTGGCGATGCAGCGCGAAGCCAGCGGGGTGCTGGCGAGCAGCAGATCGATACGCAGGCCGCGGTTGTCGTCGAACCCTTTGGAGCGGTAGTCGAACCACGAGAATTCGTCGCTGCGCCCCGGGTTGGCGTGGCGGTAGGTATCCACCAGGCCCCAGTTCAGCAGGCGGTCCATCCATTCACGCTCTTCCGGCAGGAAGGAGCATTTACCGGTGCGCAGCCAGCGTTTGCGGTTGTCTTCGCCGATGCCGATATCGTAATCGCTGGGGCTGATATTCATGTCGCCCATGATCAGCACCGGGGATTCCGCCGATAGCTGCTGCTCCAGGTAGTTTTGCAGATCCTGATAAAAGCGTGTTTTAGCCGGGAATTTGATCGGGTGGTCGCGGCTTTCACCTTGCGGGAAGTAGCCGTTGATCACCGTCAGCGTGCCCTGCGGCGTAGCCAGATCGGCCATGATGATGCGACGCTGCGCATCTTCTTCATCGGTCGGGAAACCGCGGCGCACGGCCAGAGGCTCCGCTTTGGTCAGTAGCGCCACGCCGTAATGGCCTTTTTGCCCGTGATAGAATACGTGGTAGCCGTGTTGGCTGACGTCTTCCAATGGGAACATGTCATCGTGAACTTTGGTTTCCTGCAGACCGATCACGTCGGGCTGGTGCTGTTCGATAATTGCCGCCAGCTGATGCGGACGCGCGCGCAGTCCATTGATATTAAAAGAGACAAACTTCATGAGCGGTGCCGTTTTCACGAGAAAAATGTGCTGTGATAGTAGCAGAGTTTGGCGGGAAATGTAACGCAGACAGCGGCGGGACCGCTGACTGCGCAGCGGGTTTATTTCGCCCAGCGGTCGTAATTTTTAGGTTGATAGTCGTCAAACTGTTGCAGCAGCATCTGTGCCGATTCGCTGATGTGCAGGGTGCCGAGATAGTCGTGACGCATAAAGCCCTGATCGGCGACGTGCTCGAGGAACTGGCTCAGCGGGCGGTAGAAACCGTTGACGTTCAGCAGGCCGACCGGCTTGTTGTGATAGCCGATTTGCCCCCAGGTCCAAATTTCAAACAGCTCTTCCAGCGTGCCGATGCCGCCGGGCAGGGCGATAAAACTGTCCGCCAGCGCCGCCATACGGGCTTTGCGCGTATGCATATCGGGTACCACTTCCAGTTCGGTCAGGCCGCGATGCGCCGTTTCCGCTTCCACCAGGCGCTCGGGGATAATGCCGACAGCTTCACCGCCCGCTGCCAACACCGCGTCTGCCACGATCCCCATCAATCCTTTTTTGCCGCCGCCGTAGATTAAACGGCGCCCCTGAGCGGCCAGCAGCTGCCCCAGTTGACGAGCCTGCTCGGCATAAGCGGGATTGACGCCCTCACTGGCGCCACAAAAAACGCAAATATTGTTTCGCATCCACCTTTCCTTACTGCACTAAAGAAGCCAGTGGTATAGCGAATTGTCGGCCGGAGTTCAAGTTACTGCTGGGAGTGAGGAAATAAAACATCGAGGTGAAAGCGGGGAATAAGGGGAGATAAATTGAGTTTATTGATACGAGGGCATTGGGTGCGATGTGCTTTAAGTCGATTTGGGAATCTTGGTCGAAGCTTCTCATCCTTCCCCAATACGGAGCGTTATGGAGGCGATGAACTTTTAATTCGGTTTGGGGATTTCTGCAAGGGATGGTGGTGGGGGAAGGATGATTCGTCGCTGTGCGACTCACCCTGCGGGCCGCGCTGAAGCGCGTTGTCTCACTGCGTGAGACTCGAACCTTAGTCGAAGCTTCTCATCCTTCCCCGGTGCGGAGCAATATGGATGCGATGTGTTTTAACTTGGTTCAGGGATTTTTTGCAAGGGATGGTGGTGGGGGAAGGATTCGAACCTTCGAAGTCTGTGACGGCAGATTTACAGTCTGCTCCCTTTGGCCGCTCGGGAACCCCACCATGGTATTCATGGATTTACTGATTTTTTAAGGAATGGGCTAAATTCCTATTGTGTGCTTCTAAGGATTACCGCGCTAAAGCGCGTTGTCTCGCTACGCTCGGCTCGAACCTTGTCGAAGCTTCTCATCCTCCCCCTCGGCGTTTAATGAGATTTCAGCTTTCGCTTCAAGTTCATCAACAAAGAGAAGATGGTGGTGGGGGAAGGATTCGAACCTTCGAAGTCAGTGACGGCAGATTTACAGTCTGCTCCCTTTGGCCGCTCGGGAACCCCACCATATACATGGCTATTTAACTGGCCTTGCTTGCGAGAGCGCTGTCTCGGTAAGCGGGGCGCATCATATCAAATGAAGCGGATGTGTAAAGCATTGAAATGCAGAAAATGAATCGTTTGCCGTTTTTTTATTCTTGGCGGTGCATCCCTGAACGAAATGCACCGATTTATTGAGCGATTACAGAATAACGGTGCGGTTGCCGTAGACGAAGACGCGCTGCGCCAACACCTGATAAAGCGCGCGGCTGAGCACGTTTTTCTCTACGTCGCGGCCGGCGCGCATCATATCCTCGGCGGAATAGGTGTGATCGACGTGGATCACGTCCTGCATGATGATCGGGCCTTCGTCGAGATTGTCGTTAACGTAGTGGGCGGTGGCGCCGATGATTTTTACCCCGCGCTCATAGGCCTGGTGATAAGGGCGTGCGCCGATAAACGCCGGCAGGAACGAATGGTGAATGTTGATCACCTGGTTCGGATAATGTTGCACGAAGGCCGGCGTCAGCACGCGCATATATTTGGCCAACACGACGTAATCCGGCTGATATTGATCGATCTTGGCCGTCATTTCGCGGTCATGCTGTTCCCGCGTCAAGCCTTCGTGGCTCACCAGATGGAAAGGAATATCGAAACGCTCCACCAGCGTTTGCAGCGTGTCGTGGTTGCCGATCACGGCGGCAATTTCAACGTCGAGGCCACCATAGGCGCTTTTCATCAACAGATCGCCCAGGCAGTGGGCCTCTTTGGTGACCAGCACCACGATGCGCCGGCGCCCGGTGCTGTGCAGCTCGCGCAGCGAACCTTCCGGCAGCGCGCTGTCCAGATCGGCCAGCAGCGTGTTGTCGTTGAAAATGCCTTCCAGCTCAGTGCGCATAAAGAAACGCCCGGTGCGGTGATCGACGAACTCATTATTCTGGACGATATTGAGTTCGTGCTTGTAACAGATGTTGGTGATCTTGGCGATCAGCCCTTTGGCGTCCGGGCAGATGGTGCGTAACACTTTTCGTTGTACATTTTGGTGTGGCATGGGTTTGAGGATCCTGTCTGATACTGAACGGCCTGTCTGCGCAGGCGTAAACGTGAAGCGCCGGCCGGTTAGCGCCCGCAGCACTTCTTATATTTTTTCCCTGAGCCACAGGGACACATCGCATTTCTGCCGGGCTGGGGTTTGGTACCGTCGATATAATACCAACGTTGATCGCGACGAAGGAAGCGTGAGCGCTCATGCATCGCTTGCGGTTCGCCGCTTTCGCCATCGGTAAAACGGGCGATGAATTCGACGAAGCCTTCATCCGGCTCATGACCGGCTTTCTCTTCCACGACCGTCAGGCCCAGCCATTCGGTATTCTTAAAACTGTCGACGATTGCATTGCGCCACGCTTCGGCACCGCAGTCGGGGTGCCAGGTGGCGATCAGATAGTCGACGTTATGACTCACGTAGGCGGTGAAGCGTGAACGCATCAGCTGGCCGGGCGTCGGCGCTGGCTGATTGCCGCTGATAAAAGGGGCGCAGCACGCGTTATACGCCAGTCCGCTGCCGCATGGGCATAATTCGGGCAAAATAACTCCTGAGAACACGAGGCAGAAAATGAATTTAGCGCATATGTTACCTAACAATATTCGTCAGTGACAATCTACCCTGAAAGCAGAGAACACCTTTCACCCTGAGGATGGCGCGATGCGGCAAATCAAGATCGGACTGGCGCTGGGAGCGGGCTCGGCCAAAGGCTGGGCGCACATCGGCGTGATCAATGCGATAAAGAAATTGGGGATTGAGGTTGATGTCGTTGCCGGCTGTTCTGTCGGCGCGTTGGTGGGCGCGGCGTTCGCCAGCCATCGTCTGCCGGCGATGGAGCAGTGGGTGCGATCGTTCAGCTATTGGGACGTCATTCGCCTGATGGATTTTTCCTGGCAGCGCGGCGGCCTGTTGCGCGGCGAGCGGGTGTTTAACGCCGTCGGACAGCTGCTGAAGGTCAATGATATCGCCGATTGTGCGTTGAAGTTCGGTGCCGTGACCACCAATCTCAGCACCGGGCGCGAGCTGTGGCTGACCGAAGGCGATATTCATCAGGCGATACGCGCCTCCTGCAGTATGCCTGGCCTGTTGGCGCCGGTATGGGCCGACGGCTATTGGCTGGTGGATGGCGCGGTGGTCAATCCTGTGCCGGTGTCGCTTTGCCGCGCCATGGGCGCCGATATCGTCATCGCGGTCGATCTGCAGCATGATGCGCATCTGATGCAGCAGGATCTGTTCTCGATACGTATCGAGGAAGAAAGCCCGAACGATGCGCCTGCGGCGACCTGGCGCGGGCGTCTGCGGGAACGCGTCGGCAGAATGCGTAAGCGCAAACCGGCGACGGCGCCGACGGCGATGGAGATTATGAGCACATCGATTCAAATGCTGGAAAATCGTTTGAAGCGTAATCGGATGGCGAGCGATCCGCCGGATGTGTTGATTCAACCTTTTTGTCCGCAAATCTCGACGCTGGATTTCCACCGCGCCGATGAAGCGATCGCAGCGGGGTTGCTGGCGGTGGAAAAACAACTGGATCGGTTGTTGCCGTTGATAAAAAATAGATAATTCTCGGTTCTCGGTTGGCAATGCGCGGTCAGTCTGTTTCAGACGAGCATAAGTGACCTTTTTGAGCCACTATTACACTATGGAAAGGGACGAGGCTCGGCTGATGGCATTACCACTTACTCACAAGCGCATCTTGATCGTTGAGGACGAACAGGTTTTTCGTTCAGTGCTGGTCGGTTATTTGGCCTCACTGGGTGCTGAAACCGGCGAGGCGACCAACGGTATACAGGCGCTGGGTGCCGTCGATGACTTCAAGCCGGATCTGATCCTGTGCGATCTCGCGATGCCGGAAATGGGGGGGATCGAATTCGTAGAGCACCTGCGTTTGCAGGGGCTGCAAATCCCGGTGCTGGTGATCTCGGCCACCGACAAGATGGCTGACATCGCCAAGGTGCTGAGGTTGGGCGTGCAGGATGTGCTGCTCAAGCCGCTGACCGATCTCAATCGCCTGCGTGAAGCGGTGTTGGCATGCTTATACCCCAATATGTTCACTTCCCAGGCGATTGAAGAGGTTGAACTGTTTCAGGACTGGGATGCGTTGAGCAAAAATCCCTCCGAAGCCGTCAAACTGCTTAAACAATTGCAACCGCCGGTACAGCAGACTATTGCGCATTGCCGGATCAACTATCGGCAGTTAACCACCGGCGAAAATCCTGGCCTGGTGCTGGATATCGCCGCTTTGTCAGAAAAGGACCTGGCATTCTATTGCCTGGACGTCACGCGCGCCGGCGATAATGGCGTATTGGCGGCATTGCTGTTGCGTGCATTATTTAATGGGCTGCTGCAAGACCATCTGGCTAATCAACAGCATCGTCTGCCGCAAATGTCGGCATTGTTAAAGCAGGTTAATCAATTATTGCGGCAGGGGAAATTAGACGGTCAATTCCCGCTGTTGCTGGGATATTATCACGCCGAAAATAAAAACCTGATTCTGGTTTCTGCCGGGCTGCATGCCAACGTCAATACCGGTGACAATCAAATCCAGCTGAGCAATGGCGTGCCACTGGGGACGCTGGGGGCCACCTACATGAATCAGATCAGCCAGCGCTGCACTGCCTGGCAGTGTCAGGTATGGGGAAGCGGTGGTCGGTTGCGGCTGATGCTCAGCGCTGAATAACAGGCAACGAACGGCGAGATCTTAAGCTATTCACTTATCGGTAATTAAACCGTTTATTTATTCTCCCGATTATCCGAACGGGTAATAGTCCTAAATGTTTTCTATTTGTGTTCTGGTTAATGCCAGGCGCGCATAAGCTGGTATACTCCGAAGGTTTTTTATATTGAGCCCAAGCTCATAAAATGAGCGCTTTAGCTTCAAGAGAGGAAATAATGCCTGCTGTAAATCGCAAAGTCAGAAAAGCCGTGATCCCGGTTGCAGGCTTGGGTACGCGGATGTTGCCGGCCACCAAAGCCATTCCGAAAGAAATGCTGCCGCTGGTTGATAAACCGCTGATCCAATACGTCGTTAATGAGTGCATTGCGGCGGGGATTAACGAGATTGTGCTGGTCACCCACTCCTCCAAGAACTCGATCGAAAACCATTTTGATACCAGTTTCGAACTTGAAGCGATGCTGGAAAAACGCGTCAAGCGCCAATTGCTGGATGAAGTGCAGTCGATCTGCCCGAAAGGCGTTACCGTGATGCAGGTTCGTCAGGGCAATGCCAAAGGCCTGGGGCACGCGATTATGTGTGCCTACCCGATGGTGGGCGATGAACCGGTGGCGGTGGTGTTGCCGGACGTGATCCTCGACGAATACAGCGCCGATCCGAAAAAAGACAACCTCCGCGAAATGCTGCAGCGCTTCGAAACTACCGGCGTCAGCCAGATCATGGTTGAACCCGTGCCGCATAAAGATGTCGGAAACTACGGCGTAGCCGACTGTAAGGGCGTTGCTTTGCAACCGGGCGAAAGTGCGCCGATGGTGAGTGTGGTTGAGAAACCTTCGCCGGATAAAGCCCCTTCCAACCTGGCGATTGTCGGTCGTTACGTGTTATCCGCCGATATTTGGCCGCTGTTGGCTAAAACGCCCCCTGGCGCCGGCGACGAAATTCAGCTGACTGACAGTATCGAAATGTTGATGCAGCAGGAAACGGTGGAAGCGTATCACCTGAAGGGCGTAAGCCATGACTGCGGTAACAAGTTGGGGTACATGCAGGCTTTTGTAGAGTACGGCATGCGTCATGCCAGCCTGGGCAAAGAATTTTCTCAGTGGCTGCAACAGGTTGTTGCCGCTGACAAGAAGTAATTTGATCTTTCGTATTAATTTGAAAAACTAGGATTTTCACATGAAAGTAACAGTTTTTGGTATTGGTTATGTGGGGCTGGTACAGGCCGCCGTACTGGCTGAAGTTGGCCATGACGTTATGTGCATTGATGTTGATGAGCGAAAAGTCGAAAACCTGAAAAAAGGGAATATCCCGATTTTTGAACCGGGCCTGACGCCGCTGGTACAGCAAAACTATGAGGCTGGGCGCCTGCATTTCACCACCGATGCCAAAGCGGGCGTGGCACACGGGAATATCCAGTTTATTGCCGTCGGCACGCCGCCGGATGAGGATGGCTCCGCCGATCTGAAATATGTCACCGCGGTTGCACGTACCATCGCCGAACACATGACCGATCGCAAAGTGGTGATCGATAAATCCACCGTGCCGGTCGGTACGGCGGACAAGGTGCGTCAGGTGATGGCGGAAACGTTGGCTAAACGCGGCAGCAACGTGGCGTTCGACGTGGTATCCAACCCTGAATTCCTGAAGGAAGGCGCTGCGGTAGCTGACTGCATGCGCCCTGAACGCATCGTGATCGGTACCGATAATAAAGAGGTAATCGAACCGATTCGCGAACTGTACGAGCCGTTTAACCGCAATCACGATCGTATGATCATGATGGATATCCGCAGCGCAGAGCTGACCAAATACGCCGCCAACTGCATGCTGGCGACCAAAATCAGCTTTATGAACGAAATGTCCAATCTGGCGGAAATGCTGGGTGCGGACATCGAGAAAGTGCGTCAGGGCATCGGTTCCGACTCACGCATCGGTTATCACTTTATCTACCCTGGCTGCGGCTACGGTGGTTCTTGCTTCCCGAAAGATGTCCAGGCGTTGATCCGCACGGCGGAGCAGATCGGTTACCAACCGAAGCTGCTGCAGGCGGTAGAGCAGGTCAACTACCAACAGAAAGATAAGTTGAACAGCTTTATCAAAGATTACTTCGGCAGCGATCTGAAGGGGAAAACCTTTGCGCTGTGGGGCCTGGCGTTCAAGCCGAATACCGATGACATGCGTGAAGCGTCCAGCCGCGTGCTGATGGAGCAATTGTGGGCTGCCGGCGCCACCGTTCAAGCCTACGATCCTGAAGCGATGAACGAAGTTCAGCGCATCTATGGCCAGCGCGACGACTTGAAGCTGATGGGGACCAAAGAGGCTGCATTGCACGGCGCCGATGCTCTGGTGATCTGCACCGAATGGCAGAATTTCCGCGCACCGGACTTCGATGTGATCAAGAGTGCGTTGAAGCAGCCGGTGATCTTCGATGGACGTAACCTGTACGATCCGGAGCGTTTGGAGAATCGCGGCTTTACCTATTACGCGATTGGCCGCGGCGCCTCGATTAAACCGGTTATTTAAGGAGTGGGCATGAAATTCCTGGTTACAGGCGCCGCAGGGTTTATTGGTTATCACGTTGCAGAGCGTTTGTTGACCGCCGGGCATCAGGTTGTCGGCATCGATAACCTGAATGACTATTATGACGTGGGCCTGAAAATGGCCCGTCTGGACAGACTGGCGGATAAGCCGGGATTCCGCTTTATCAAGCTGGATTTGGCCGATCGTGAAGGGATGGCGGCATTGTTCGCCGAGCATCAGTTCCAACGAGTCATTCATTTGGGGGCACAAGCCGGCGTGCGTTATTCGTTGGTTAACCCGTTGGCTTATGCGGACGCCAACCTGATCGGCCATTTGAACGTTCTGGAAGGCTGCCGCCATAATAAGGTCGAGCATTTACTTTATGCTTCCTCCAGCTCTGTTTATGGCCTCAATCGCAAGCTGCCGTTTGCTACCGAAGATTCTGTCGATCACCCTGTGTCACTGTATGCGGCCACCAAAAAAGCCAATGAGCTGATGTCACACAGCTACTCTCATTTATACAGTCTCCCGACGACGGGGTTACGCTTCTTTACCGTATATGGTCCCTGGGGGCGTCCGGATATGGCGCTGTTCAAGTTTACCAAGGCCATATTGGCGGGGGAGAGCATCGATGTATATAACCACGGTGAAATGCACCGTGACTTTACCTACATCGATGATATCACCGAGGCGATTGTGCGGCTGCAGGCGGTTATTCCGCAGGCAGATCCGTCATGGAGCGTTGAACAGGGATCGCCAGCGACCAGTTCCGCACCGTATCATGTTTATAATATCGGCAATAACACCCCCGTTAAACTGATGGAATATATCACGGCGCTGGAGCAGGCTTTGGGGGTAACTGCCCGCAAGAATATGCTGCCGATGCAACCTGGCGACGTGATGGATACCAGTGCGGACACCGCAGAGCTTTATCGTGACATTGGTTTTAAACCGGAAACCAGCGTTGAAGAGGGTGTAAAGCGCTTTGTTGATTGGTATAAGGCATTCTACCAGGTTCAATAATTGAACGGGGGTAAATGCGATAAAGGGGCCTTAGGGCCCCTTTTTTTCATTGGGGCTCCATGCAGGGAAGAAAATGCGAATTAGGATATTTACTAAAAGGAGAGGGGTGAGGTGGGATCACGTCGATAAGCTTTAAAATGAAAAGGCCCCCCGGAGGGAGCCTTTCAGATACGGACTGAATCGCTATTACAGCAGGAAATCGTCCAGAGATTTACCTTGCTCTTCGATAGCTTTCTTAATCACCGCAGGCGTACGGCCTTGGCCGGTCCAGGTTTTCAGTTCGCCGTTTTCATCTTTATATTGGTATTTAGCAGGACGTGCTGCACGCTTTGCTTTGCCGGCAGCCTTGTTGGCAGCCATGGTTTGCAGCAGCTCATTTGGATCGATACCATCAGCAATCAGCATTTCGCGGTATTGCTGCAGTTTACGAGTGCGTTCTTCGATTTCTGCTTGAGCCTGGCTGTCTTCTTCGCGACGTTCGTTCACAACAACTTCCAGTTTCTCGAGCATTTCTTCCAGCGTTTCCAGTGTGCATTCTCTTGCCTGGGCGCGCAGAGTGCGGATGTTGTTCAAAATCTTTAATGCTTCGCTCATTGTCCTAGTCTCAAATTATATTGGTGGGGGGCGTCTCGATAATAATAGAGTGCTATTTTCTTTTCTGCAATAGCCAAATTGACTTGAATACTCAAATTTACCTTTTAAAAAACCGTTAATCGGATCTGTCCGACTAATATAGGAAGGGCTGTTAACTATTATCCTCACCGCACTTAAGTCAAAATTTCAGCAGGCATGCTTTAAAAGGCGCGTGTCGCAAGGCTTTCATCGATAAGTTATCGTCGTAATTTATATCAATATTACAATGAGTTCTGTGGGCTTAATCACGCCATGGTAAGGCAGACATTGTAAACAATAGGGGTATATAGGTAAAGGTTGCGTCAGGAAACGTCGGGGGGATAGCGAAGGTGATTAAATGCCCTGTATTGGCCTCACGTATAATAGACAAGCACTCTCCCGCGGCTGCGGTGCCTGCCGCAGTGAAAGAGGATTATGCATTAATGGGCAAATGTTCGGGGTTAACCATTAGCAAGAATTAATAGTGATGACAGGCATACATTATCCTGTAAATAGCTGTAAAAAGAACGGGCCGACAGAACGATATGTTTCGCTTGAAAGCGCATTATTACGGCGAACGCAATATTCGTTCGCTTTGGGCTGAGCCGGGGGGCGGCTTATGGTACACTTACCGTCCTAATCAACATTTGAATATTTCTTATACCATCGGAGTTGCGGGGCCATGGCTCAACTTTATTTTTATTACTCTGCGATGAATGCCGGCAAGTCCACCGCGCTGCTACAGTCTTCATATAACTATCAAGAACGTGGTATGCGCACGCTGGTGTTCACCGCGGAGATCGATCACCGCTTTGGCGTCGGTAAAGTCAGCTCGCGCATCGGTTTATCCTCGCAGGCCCAGCTCTATAACAACGACTCGATGCTGTACGCCATGATTCAGCAAGAGCATCAACAGCAGCCGGTGCATTGTGTGCTGCTGGATGAAAGCCAGTTCCTGACCAAGGCGCAGGTTGAGCAATTGTGCGATGTGGTGGACCAACTGGACATTCCCGTATTGTGCTACGGCCTGCGTACCGATTTTCTCGGTGAGCTGTTTACCGGCAGCCAATATTTGCTGGCCTGGGCCGATAAGCTGGTGGAATTGAAAACCATCTGTCACTGTGGGCGCAAGGCCAACATGGTGTTGCGGTTGGATGAAAACGGCCAGGCGATGCACGCTGGTGAACAGGTGGTGATTGGCGGTAACGAGAGCTATGTCTCCGTCTGTCGCAAGCATTATAAAGAGGCGATTCACTCCCTGGAGTAGGAGCGAAAATGCCGCCAGCGCCCGCTGAGGCGTTTTGGCGGTGGGATAAGAAAAACCGCGCGCCAGGCGCAATAATAAACCCGCCGTTTGGCGGGTTTTTTTATCGGTTCACGGAACCGTTATTTCTTGGGCTTCTTTACCGCGGTTTTGGCTGCAGCCGGAGTCGCCGCTTCCTCGTCGACCGCTTCGCTGAATTCGCGGCCGTAGAAGGTATCCAGCATGATTTGCTTCAGTTCGGCAATCAGCGGATAGCGAGGGTTGGCGCCGGTGCATTGGTCGTCGAATGCGTCTTCCGACAGCTTGTTGACTTTCGCCAGGAAGTCCGCCTCCTGCACACCCGCCTCACGGATGGAGGTTGGGATGCCCAACTCGGTTTTCAGCTCGTCCAGCCAGGCCAGCAGTTTCTCAATCTTCTGCGCGGTGCGGTCGCCCGGTGCGCTCAGGCCGAGGTGGTCGGCGATTTCAGCGTAGCGGCGGCGCGCCTGAGGGCGGTCGTACTGGCTGAAGGCCGTTTGCTTGGTCGGGTTGTCGTTCGCGTTGTAGCGAATGACGTTGGAAATCAGCATCGCGTTGGCCAGGCCGTGCGGAATGTGGAACTCCGAACCCAGCTTGTGCGCCATGGAGTGACAGACCCCGAGGAAGGCGTTGGCGAAAGCGATACCGGCGATGGTGGCGGCGTTGTGCACGCGTTCACGGGCAACCGGGTTTTTCGCGCCTTCTTTATAGCTGGCCGGCAGATACTCTTTCAACAGTTTCAGCGCCTGCAGCGCCTGGCCGTCGGAGTATTCGTTCGCCAGCACCGACACGTAGGCTTCCAGCGCGTGGGTTACCGCATCCAGACCGCCGAAGGCGCACAGGGATTTTGGCATGTTCATCACCAGGTTGGCGTCGACAATCGCCATGTCCGGGGTCAGCGCATAGTCGGCCAGCGGGTATTTCTGTCCGGTGGTGTCGTCGGTCACGACGGCGAATGGTGTGACTTCCGAACCGGTGCCTGAGGTGGTGGTGATGGCGATCATCTTCGCTTTCACGCCCATTTTCGGGAACTTGTAGATACGCTTGCGGATGTCCATGAAGCGCAGCGCCAGATCCTCGAAGTGGGTTTCAGGATGTTCGTACAGCACCCACATGATTTTCGCGGCGTCCATCGGCGAACCGCCGCCCAGCGCGATGATGACGTCCGGTTTGAAGGAGTTCATCTGCTCGGCGCCTTTGCGCACGATGCTCAGCGTCGGATCGGCTTCCACTTCAAAGAACACTTCAGTTTCGATACCGTGAGACTTCAGAACCTTGGTGATCTGGTCGGCATAGCCGTTGTTGAACAGGAAACGGTCGGTCACGATGAAGGCGCGTTTCGCCCCGTCGGTCGCCACTTCTTCCAGCGCGATAGGCAGTGAGCCACGGCGGAAGTAGATCGATTTCGGAAGTTTATGCCACAACATGTTTTCTGCTCGCTTCGCTACAGTTTTCTTGTTGATCAGGTGTTTAGGTCCGACGTTTTCAGAGATGGAGTTACCACCCCAGGAACCGCAACCCAGCGTCAGCGAAGGCGCAAGTTTGAAGTTGTACAGGTCGCCGATACCGCCCTGAGAAGCCGGGGTGTTGATCAGAATGCGAGCCGTTTTCATTTTATCGCCGAAGTAGGCGATGCGAGCCGTTTGGTTATCCTGGTCGGTGTACAGGCAGGACGTGTGGCCGATACCGCCCATGGCGACCAGTTTTTCGGCTTTGGCGACGGCGTCTTCGAAGTCTTTGGCACGGTACATCGCCAGGGTAGGCGACAGTTTTTCATGTGCGAAAGGTTCGGACTCGTCGACCAGCTTCACTTCACCGATCAGCACTTTGGTGTTGGCCGGCACTTTGATGCCGGCCATTTCGGCGATTTTTGGTGCGGATTGCCCGACGATGGCCGCGTTCAGGCCGCCGTTTTTCAGGATGATGTCCTGCACCGCTTTCAGTTCTTTACCCTGCAGCAGATAGCCGCCGTGGGAAGCGAAGCGCTCGCGTACCGCATCATAGATAGCGTCAACAACGATGACCGACTGTTCGGAAGCGCAGATAACGCCGCTGTCGAAGGTTTTGGACATCAGGATAGAGGCGACCACGCGTTTGATATCTGCGGTTTCGTCTACCACGACCGGCGTATTGCCGGCGCCGACGCCGATTGCCGGTTTGCCGGAACTGTAGGCGGCTTTCACCATGCCCGGGCCACCGGTGGCGAGGATCAGGTTGATGTCAGGGTGGTGCATCAGCTGGTTGGACAGCTCGACGGTAGGTTGGTCGATCCAACCGATGATGTCTTTCGGCGCACCGGCGGCGATAGCGGCTTGCAGCACGATATCGGCGGCTTTGTTGGTGGCATTCTTCGCACGCGGGTGCGGCGAGAAGATTATGCCATTGCGGGTTTTCAGGCTGATCAGCGCTTTGAAGATCGCGGTAGAAGTTGGGTTGGTGGTAGGAACGATACCGCAAATCAGGCCGATAGGTTCGGCGATGGTGATGGTACCGAAAGTGTCATCTTCAGACAGGATGCCACAGGTTTTTTCATCTTTATAGGCGTTGTAGATGTACTCGGAAGCGAAGTGGTTTTTGATCACTTTGTCTTCGACGATACCCATTCCGGATTCTTCCACGGCCATTTTGGCCAATGGGATACGGGCATCAGCAGCGGCGAGGGCGGCAGCGCGGAAGATTTTATCCACTTGCTCTTGAGTGAAGTTGGCATATTCGCGCTGGGCTTTTTTGACACGTGCGACAAGCTCGTTCAGTTCAGCGACATTCGTTACAGCCATAATGCTCTCCTGATAATGTTAAACTCTTTCAGTAAATAAGCCGTGCGAGCCACTAGTATAGTCGTAACGGGGATAAGCGGTGATGAGAATACCGGGGGCTTCCCGCGTTATTTCTTCGCATGCTGCTGATTTGCTTAAAGAGCTTCACCCTACGCCAACCGGAGGGGCAGGCAGTGAGGAGAACAGAACCGGCGATGCCGCGGCCTACTTTGTTCTACTCCCTGACTACGACTAAGAGCTTACCCACAGTTGGGTAGTTGATTTGTGATCTAAATCATGAAAAGTGCAAGCTGACACCTTTCAGCTTGCTGGTGTTGGGAATTATTCTCGATAACTGTGAGCGGTGACTCTTTTTTCAACATAAAAAATCAAAAGGCCATACATCACTTTAACAAAGGGCATTTGTTTTGTTGCATAACCTGCTGGTAGTCAAAAATGCTGCTCTGGCCGGATGGATTACCCGCGGCAATTCCATTACATTAGCGCGCATAGGCAGCACACCTTTTTATAGTACTTAATGCGGAGCCATCTGTGGGCCAATCTCTGTTGGATCTTTCCGGCTTTATCAAGTTCTTTGTCGGTCTGTTTGCGCTGGTCAACCCGGTGGGCATCTTGCCGGTGTTTATCAGTATGACCAGTTATCAGGCGGAAGCGGGGCGCAACAAAACCAACCTGACCGCCAACCTGTCGGTCGCCATCATTCTGTGGACCTCGCTGTTCCTGGGCGAAGGGATCCTGCGGATGTTCGGCATCTCTATCGATTCGTTCCGCATCGCCGGCGGTATTCTGGTGGTGACCATCGCCATGTCGATGATCAGCGGCAAGCTGGGGGAAGACAAACAGAACAAACAAGAGAAGTCGGAGAGCGCGATCCGCGAAAGTATCGGCGTGGTGCCGTTAGCGCTGCCGCTGATGGCGGGGCCAGGGGCGATCAGTTCTACCATCGTCTGGAGTTCACGTTATCACAACTGGCAAAGCCTGCTCGGTTTTACGGTGGCGATCGCCTTGTTCGCCTTTTGCTGCTGGCTGTTGTTCCGCGCCGCGCCGCTGTTGGTGCGTTTGCTTGGGCAGACCGGCATCAACGTGATCACCCGAATCATGGGCCTGTTGCTGATGGCGCTCGGGATCGAGTTTATCGTTACCGGCATTAAGGCGATATTCCCCGGCCTGTTGTAATACCCTTTGTTTAGCCGCGCATCTTTCGCGTTGGCGCGGCTAAAATTAATTTTAAAATTTAAATTATTTATTGGTTCGCATTATTATAGTGCAGAGGATGAATAAAATTTATTCGGTTGCACCCTTATGTTGCATAAATCTCATCTTGCTGTGCAAAAAAAACGCTAAGCGTTATTTCAGACACTTTTCTTCCTCCATTTCCGCGCGTTTTGTCCCCGTTCAACGGTAAAGCTGTTGTTAAATTAATCACATCATTCTGTGGGGCTTGTCTCACTTTCATCCAGGTGTTATTAGTGATTAACCGACCATAGGCAGGTGTTTGTTCTTTGAATGGCTGGATTGTTAACTGAATGTTTCTTTGTGCGGCGGTGAGATGACGCTGACGGTTTCAAACGAAATGATTTTGGTTTTTTTGTCTTTAAAATCAAAGTGATGATTTTGTTTTTTCGGTGCCCCGCTCTCGGGGAGCGGATCGGGCTTCGTGCGATAAAAGAGAATTGCTTAACATTTTCGTAAAATTTATTGGCTATGGAATTTGGCTTCTGCTAATTTCCGAGCAACTTTCCCGTGGTCAATTAACTGAAATGCGCCATAAAAACGGGAATGATTTTTGCTGGTATCCGTTTATTTAGAATTCTTATAAACACTTCACAAACTTCGATAAGCGATGCTTGTCGGTGAAAAGGAGCCTCGATTATGCAGCAAACCCTGAAGCGTACTTCTTTGACCTTGTTGATTAGCGGCGCGCTGAGCGTCGGCGTCATAAATAACAGTTTGGCGGCGGAAGTGCCGGCCGGCGTTCAGTTGGCGCAGCAACAGAATATTGTGATCAACAACGGCAGCGAAGTGGCTTCATTGGATCCGCATAAGGTCGAGGGGGTACCGGAAAGCAATATCATTCTTAACCTACTTGAAGGGCTGGTGAGCACCGACGCCAACGGGCATGTGGTGCCGGCGGCGGCGGCGAGCTGGGAAAACCAGAATTATCAGCAATGGACCTTCCACCTGCGCCCCGGTGCGGTGTGGAGCGACGGCACCCCGGTGACCGCGCAAGACTTCGTCTACAGCTGGCAGCGCCTGGCCGATCCGAAAATCGCCTCGCCTTACGCCAGCTATCTGCAATACACCAAAGTCGACAATATCGACGACATCCTGACCGGCAAGAAGCCTCCGCAGACCCTCGGCGTCAAGGCGTTGGATGACCAGACGCTGCAGGTGACGCTGAGCGAACCGGTGCCGTATTTCATCAGCATGCTGAGCCACACGTCGCTCAAACCGGTCAAACGGGCGGTGGTGGAGAAATTCGGCGATAAATGGACGCTACCCGCCAACTACGTCGGCAACGGCGCTTACCGCCTGAAAGAGTGGGTGGTGAACGAGCGCATCGTGCTGGAGCGCAGCCCGAGCTACTGGAACAACAAGCAGACGGTGATCAATCAGGCGACCTTCCTGCCGATTACTTCGGAAGTCAGCGACGTCAACCGCTTCCGCAGCGGCGAGATCGACATCACCAACAGCGCGATCCCGCCGTACCTGTACGTCAAGATGAAGCGCGAAATGCCCGAACAGCTGCACGTTAACCCTTATCTGTGCACCTTCTATTACGAGCTCAATAACCAGCGGGCGCCGTTTACCGATCCACGCGTGCGTACGGCGGTGAAGATGACGCTGGATCGCGACATCATCGCCAACAAGATCATGGGCCAGGGACAGATCCCGGCCTACAGTTTCACGCCGACCTTTACGGAGGGCGCGAACTTTACGCAGCCCGCATGGGCCGGCTGGAGCCAGGAACAGCGCAACGCCGAGGCCAGGAAGCTGCTGGCGGAGGCGGGCTACAGCGATGCCAAACCGCTGAAGTTCTCGTTGCTCTACAACACCTCCGATCAAAACAAACAGCAGGCGATCGCCGCCGCATCGATGTGGAAGAAGAACCTCGGTGCGGAGGTCACGCTGCGCAATCAGGAGTGGAAGACTTCATTGGAGAGCCGCCATCAGGGGCAATACGATGTGGCGCGCGCCACCTGGTGCGGCGATTACAACGAACCCAGTGCGTTCCTGAACCTGGTGCTGTCCAACAGCAGTATCAATACCGTGTTCTATAAGAGCCCGGCGTTCGACGCCATCATGGCCGCTACGCTGAAGGCGCCGGATGAGGCCGCGCGCGCCGCGCTCTATCAGCAGGCGGAAGCTCAGCTGGACAAAGACTCCGCGTTGGTCCCGGTTTATTACCGCGTCAGCGCACGGTTGATCAAGCCGACGGTAGGCGGGTTCACCGGCAAAGACCCGCTGGACTATACCGACGTTAAAAATCTGTACATTATCAAGCAGTAAAGGGGTATTCCTTGCGCTAACTCGCGGAGGAATATAGGGAAGGCCGGCCGCCGCATTCGTTCCGCGGCGGCGGGAAAACAGAGTCCGCTTACGGGCAACGCAGGTTCCACGAAGAGCCTGTGATAATAAAAACTGGAGTCGATAAGTATGACCAACATCACGAAGAAAACGCTCATTGCCGCCGGCGTCATCGCCGCGCTGGGCATCACAGCAACCACCTCCGCCTTTGCCGCCGACGTTCCTGCCGGCGTGCAACTGGCCGACAAGCAAGAAATTGTCAAAAATAACGGTTCCGAAGTGCAGTCGCTTGACCCACATAAAATCGAGGGCGTGCCGGAAAACAACGTCACCCGCGATCTGATGGAAGGCTTGGCGAACAACAGCCCGGACGGTTCCATCGTGCCGGGCGTCGCGGAAAGCTGGGATAACAAAGATTTCAAAGTCTGGACCTTCCACATGCGTAAAGACGCCAAATGGTCCAACGGCAAGCCGGTGACGGCGCAAGATTTCGTCTACAGCTGGCAGCGCGTAGTGGATCCGAAAACTGCATCGCCTTACGCCAGCTACCTGCAGTACGCCCATGTGGAAAACGTCGATGACATTATCGCCGGTAAAAAAGACAAGTCGACGCTGGGCGTGAAGGCCATCGACGACCACACCTTCCAGGTGACCCTGAGCGAGCCGGTGCCTTATCTGGTTGAAATGACCCCACACTACGCCATGAAGCCGGTTTACAAAGACGCGGTGGAGAAGTTTGGCGAGAAGTGGACGCTGCCAGCCAACTACGTCAGCAACGGCGCTTACAAACTGAAAGACTGGATTGTCAACGAACGCATCGTACTGGAACGCAACCCGGAATATTGGGATAACGCCAAAACCATCATCAATAAAGTGACGTTCCTGCCTATTTCGTCGGAAGTGACCGACGTTAACCGCTACCGCACCGGCGAAATCGACATGACCTACAACAACATGCCGATCGAACTGTTCCAGAAGCTGAAGAAAGAGATCCCGAAAGAGGTGCATGTCGATCCTTACCTGTGCACCTACTACTACGAAATCAACAACCAGAAGGCGCCGTTCACCGATGCGCGCGTGCGTGAAGCGCTGAAGCTGGGCATGGACCGCGACATCATCGTCAACAAGGTGAAAAACCAGGGCGATCTGCCGGCCTACAGCTTTACGCCGCCATACACCGACGGCGCCAAGCTGACTCCGCCGGAGTGGTTCGGCTGGACGCAGGAAAAACGCAACGAAGTGGCGAAGAAACTGCTGGCGGAAGCCGGCTACGGCCCGGGTAAACCGTTGACCTTCTCCCTGCTGTACAACACCTCCGATCTGCACAAGAAGCTGGCGATCGCCGCCGCGTCCATCTGGAAGAAAAACCTGGGCGTGGACGTGAAGCTGGTGAACCAGGAGTGGAAAACCTTCCTGGATACCCGTCATCAGGGGACCTATGACGTGGCGCGCGCCGGCTGGTGCGCCGACTATAACGAGCCGAGTTCGTTCCTGAACATGATGCTGTCCGACAGCAGCAGTAACACCCCGCACTATAAGAGCGCCGAGTTCGACAAGCTGATGGCCAACGTGTTGACCGCGAAGAGCAAAGACGAGCGCGCCGATCTGTATCAGAAAGCGGAAGTTCAGCTGGATAAAGATTCCGCCATCGTTCCGCTGTATTACTATGTGAACGCCCGTTTGGTGAAACCTTACGTCGGTGGCTACACCGGCAAAGACCCGCTTGATAACGTGTACGACAAAAACCTGTACATCATCAAGCATTGATACGGTAAGAGCCGGCGGCGCAGGCCGCCGGCCCATGTTGAGAATAATAAGCCGTCATCAGGCTGTCGCACAGGGTTAGGGCAATGCTTAAATTTATACTTCGTCGCTTATTGGAAGCGATCCCGACACTATTTATCCTTATCACCATCTCATTCTTCATGATGCGCCTGGCGCCCGGCAGTCCATTTACCGGGGAACGCGCATTGCCGCCGGAAGTTATGGCGAATATCGAAGCCAAATATCATTTGAACGACCCGATCTGGAAACAGTACGGTCATTATCTGGCGCAGCTTGCGCAGGGAGACTTCGGCCCGTCCTTTAAATACAAGGACTATTCGGTCAACGATCTGGTCGCCAGCTCTTTCCCGGTTTCCGCCAAACTCGGCCTGGCCGCGTTTCTGCTGGCGGTGGTGCTGGGCGTGAGCGCCGGCGTGATCGCCGCGTTGAATCAGAACACCAAATGGGACTACACGGTGATGGGGTTCGCCATGACCGGGGTGGTGATACCCAGTTTCGTGGTGGCGCCGCTGTTGGTGCTGATCTTCGCCATCACGTTGAAATGGCTGCCGGGCGGCGGCTGGAACGGCGGCGCGCCTAAGTTCATCATCTTGCCGATGGTAGCGCTGTCTCTGGCCTATATCGCCAGCATCGCCCGTATCACGCGCGGCTCGATGATTGAAGTGCTGCACTCCAACTTCATTCGCACCGCGCGCGCTAAAGGCTTGCCGATGCGCCGTATCATTTTCCGCCACGCGCTGAAGCCGGCGCTGTTGCCGGTGCTGTCCTATATGGGCCCGGCGTTCGTCGGGATCATCACCGGTTCGATGGTGATCGAAACCATCTACGGCCTGCCGGGGATCGGCCAGCTGTTCGTTAACGGCGCGCTGAACCGCGACTACTCCCTGGTGTTGAGCCTGACCATTCTGGTGGGCGCTCTGACCATTCTGTTCAACGCGATCGTCGATGTGCTGTATGCGGTCATCGATCCGAAAATCCGTTATTAATCTGGAGCACGCGAATGATGTTGACTAAAAAGAACAGCGAAGCTCTGGAACACTTCAGCGAGAAGCTGGAAGTGGAAGGACGCAGCCTGTGGCAAGACGCGCGCCGGCGCTTTATGCATAACCGTGCGGCGGTCAGCAGCCTGTTCATCCTGGTGTTGATCACGCTGTTTGTGGTGCTGGCGCCGATGCTGTCGCAATTTGCCTACGACGATACCGATTGGGCGATGATGTCCGCCGCGCCAAGCCTGGAATCGGGGCACTATTTCGGCACCGATTCCTCCGGGCGCGACCTGCTGGTGCGCGTGGCGATTGGCGGGCGTATCTCGCTGATGGTCGGCGTGGCGGCGGCGCTGGTGGCGGTGATCGTCGGCACCCTGTACGGCGCGATGTCCGGTTATCTAGGCGGCAAGATCGACTCGGTGATGATGCGTCTGCTGGAGATCCTCAACTCCTTCCCGTTCATGTTCTTCGTGATCCTGCTGGTGACCTTCTTCGGCCAGAATATCCTGTTGATCTTCGTGGCGATCGGTATGGTGTCGTGGCTGGATATGGCGCGTATCGTGCGCGGCCAAACGCTCGGTCTCAAGCGTAAGGAGTTCATCGAAGCGGCGCTGGTGTGCGGCGTCTCCACGCGCAACATCGTGCTGCGGCATATCGTGCCTAACGTGCTCGGCGTGGTAGTGGTGTACGCGTCGCTGCTGGTGCCGAGCATGATCCTGTTCGAATCCTTCCTCAGCTTCCTGGGGTTGGGCACGCAGGAGCCGCTGAGCAGCTGGGGCGCATTGCTCAGCGACGGCGCTAACTCAATGGAAGTTTCACCGTGGTTGCTGCTGTTCCCGGCGGGTTTCCTGGTAGTCACTCTGTTCTGTTTCAACTTTATCGGCGATGGCCTGCGTGACGCCCTCGACCCGAAAGATCGTTAAGGAGTGCAACCATGAGCACCATTGAACATCCTCAACTGCAAACCGGCGCCGGCGTCAAAACGTCGCCGCTGCTGGACGTGAAAGACCTGCGCGTCACGTTTTCCACGCCGGACGGCGACGTGACGGCGGTAAACGATCTGAACTTCGATCTGCGCGCCGGCGAAACGCTGGGCATCGTCGGTGAATCCGGCTCAGGCAAATCGCAGACCGCGTTCGCCCTGATGGGGCTGCTGGCGAGCAATGGCCGCATCGGCGGCTCGGCCAAATTCAACGGCCGCGAGATCCTCAACCTGCCGGAAAATCAGCTTAACAAGCTGCGGGCCGAGGAGATCTCGATGATCTTCCAGGACCCGATGACCTCGCTCAACCCTTATATGCGCGTTGGCGAACAGCTGATGGAAGTGCTGATGCTGCATAAGAAACTGAGCAAAAGCGAAGCCTTCGAAGAGTCGGTCCGCATGCTCGACGCGGTGAAAATGCCGGAGGCGCGCAAGCGCATGCGCATGTACCCGCACGAGTTTTCCGGCGGTATGCGCCAGCGCGTGATGATCGCCATGGCGTTGCTGTGCCGGCCGAAGCTGCTGATCGCCGACGAGCCGACCACCGCGCTGGACGTGACCGTCCAGGCGCAGATCATGACGCTGCTCAACGAGCTGAAGCGCGAGTTCAACACCGCCATCATCATGATCACCCACGACCTGGGCGTGGTGGCCGGCATCTGCAACAAGGTGCTGGTGATGTACGCCGGCCGCACCATGGAATACGGCAGCGCACGCGAGGTGTTCTACCAGCCGAGTCATCCGTACTCCATTGGTCTGTTGAATGCGGTGCCGCGTCTCGACGCCGAAGGCGAAGCGTTGTTGACCATTCCCGGCAACCCGCCGAACCTACTGCGGTTGCCGAAAGGCTGCCCGTTCCAGCCGCGCTGCCCGTACGCCATGGAACAGTGCGCGAGCGCTCCGCCGTTGGAGCAATTTGGGGAAGGGCGCCTGCGCGCCTGCTTTAAACCGGTGGAGGCGTTAGTATGACAGCGGTAACCGACAAGAAAGTGCTGCTCGAAGTCGCCGATCTGAAAGTGCACTTCGACATTCATGACGACAAACAGTGGTTCTGGCAGCCGCCGAAAACCCTGAAGGCGGTCGATGGCGTCACGCTGCGGCTGTTCGAGGGGGAAACCCTGGGCGTGGTTGGCGAATCCGGCTGCGGCAAATCCACCTTCGCGCGCGCCATCATCGGCCTGGTGAAGGCCACCAGCGGGCGCGTCGCCTGGCTGGGCAAAGATCTGCTGGGCATGAGCGACGCCGACTGGCGTAAAACCCGCAGCGATATCCAGATGATCTTCCAGGATCCGCTGGCTTCGCTCAACCCGCGCATGACCATCGGCGAGATCATCGCCGAGCCGCTGCGCACCTACTACCCGAAAATGCCGCGTCAGGAAGTGAAGGACAAGGTCAAGGCGATGATGCTGAAGGTCGGCCTGTTGCCTAACCTGATCAACCGCTACCCGCACGAGTTCTCCGGCGGTCAGTGCCAGCGTATCGGCATCGCGCGCGCGCTGATCCTCGAACCGAAGCTGGTGATCTGCGACGAGCCGGTCTCCGCGTTGGACGTGTCGATTCAGGCGCAGGTGGTGAACCTGTTGCAGCAGCTGCAGCGCGAGATGGGGCTGTCATTGATCTTTATCGCCCACGATTTGGCGGTGGTGAAGCACATTTCCGATCGCGTGCTGGTGATGTACCTGGGCCATGCGGTGGAGCTGGGCACCTATGACGAGGTGTATCACAACCCACAGCACCCTTACACCAAAGCGCTGATGTCGGCGGTGCCGATCCCGGATCCGGACAAGGAGAAGGAAAAACAGATCCAGCTGTTGGAAGGGGAGCTGCCTTCGCCGATCAACCCGCCGACCGGCTGCGTGTTCCGCACCCGCTGCCCGATCGCCGGGCCGGAGTGCGCCAAGACGCGTCCGCTGCTGGAGGGCAGCTTCCGCCACGCGGTATCCTGCCTGAAGGTCGATCCGCTGTAATGCGCCGCTAGCCGGCAACAAAAAGCCCCGCTGAATAAGCGGGGCTTTTTTATCCGATGCGCTGGCGGCGAATCACTCTTTCCACAGAATGTGGCACAGCTTGTGGTCTTTCTCGCGGCAGATCAGCACGCGGGCGAACACGTCGTTGATTGGCTCGCCGTCGCTGTCCGCCAGACCGATCACCACTTCGGCGAAGAAGTCTGGGTTCAGATCGTAGTCCACGTGCTCGCTCCAGTCTTCGGAGGGATCGTACAGTTCTGCGCCGCCGCGCTCTTCAAACTGCAGATTGAACAGCAGAATATCCGCCGGATCCAGATTGTCGCCGGCCAATTCGAGAAAGATGTCGTAGGCCTGTTCCAGCGTTTCGTCTTCGGTAAGGCGGTTATTCAAATCCATAAAAAAATCCTGATAACAAATGATTTGGCGCTATTAAAGCACGCTCGCTGCGGCTTTTACAGCAGCGGGCTGAAAAAGTAGAACAGGCGCTCAACCAGGCGATGCCAGAACGGCCGCTTCAGCCACTCTTTGGCGTTCAGCAACTGGGAACGGGCGATGTAATCTTCCTGCACGCAGGCCAGATCGCTGCCGAAGCCGTCGTCGTCGATCACCAGGGTGATTTCGAAATTCAGCCACAGGCTGCGCATATCCAGATTGACGGTGCCGACCAGGCTAAGCTGGCCGTCAACCAGCACGCTCTTGGTGTGCAGCAGACCGCCTTCGAACTGATAAATTTTCACTCCGGCTTCCAGCAGCTCGGAGAAGAACGCGCGGCTGGCCCAGCGCACCATCATCGAATCGTTGTCGCGCGGCACGATGATGCTGACCTCGACGCCGCGCAGAGCGGCGGTGCAGATGGCGTGCAGCAGATCGTCGCTCGGCACGAAGTACGGCGTGGTCATGATCAGCTGCTCGCGCGCGGAATAAACCGCGGTCAGCAGCGCCTGGTGGATCATTTCCTCGGGGAAGCCGGGGCCGGAGGCGATCACCTGAATGGTGTGGCCGCTTTCCTGCTCGAACGGCATGATGTTGACGTCCGGCGGCGGCGGCAGAATGCGCTTGCCGGTTTCAATTTCCCAGTCGCAGGCATAGACGATGCCCATGGTGGTGGCCACCGGGCCTTCCATGCGTGCCATCAGATCGATCCATTGGCCGACGCCCGCATCCTGTTTGAAGTAGCGCGGATCGACCATGTTCATGCTGCCGGTATAGGCGATGTAGTTGTCGATCAGCACCACCTTGCGGTGCTGACGCAGATCCATGCGGCGCAGGAACACGCGCAAGAGGTTGACCTTTAGCGCTTCGACCACTTCGATGCCGGCGTTGCGCATCATCGCCGGGTAGGGGCTGCGGAAAAATTGCAGGCTGCCGGCGGAGTCCAGCATCAGGCGGCAGTGTACGCCGCGCCGGGCGGCGGCCATCAGCGATTCGGCCACCTGATCGACCAGGCCGCCGGGCTGCCAGATATAGAACACCATTTCGATGTTGTGGCGCGCCAGCTCGATGTCGCGGATCAGCGCTTTCAGCGTGTCGTCGGTGGTGGTGAGCAGCTGCAGCTGGTTGCCCTTGACGCCGTCGATGCCCTGGCGGCGGTTGCACAGCTGGAACAGCGGTTCGGCGACTTTACTGTATTCGGTGGCGAAGATGCGACGGCTCTCTTTCAGTTCCTTCAGCCAGCGCGCGGTCGACGGCCACATGGCCTTGGCGCGCTCGGCCCGGCGCTTGCCCAGATGCAGCTCACCGAACGATAAATAGGCCACGATGCCGAACAGCGGCAGAATATAGATAACCAGCAGCCAGGCCATGGCAGAGGGAACCGCACGGCGTTTCATCAAAATGCGCATCGTCACGCCGGCGATCAGCAGCCAGTAGCCGAACACCATGAGCCAACTGATTACGGTATAAAATGTTGTCATAAAGGCGAAAAATCCCGTTCGCAAACCACCAATGATGAGTGTACGCACAGATCGGGCAAGGCGAAACCTTTTATCGGCGCTTATGTTACATAAATATGATGAAGTTAAGGCACTTGCCGAAATTGAAAGGGGGGTTTTTGCCGGTGCGACGTCCGTTATGTTGCCGATAACGGCGGCTTGGATCACGGGCGGAAAGGGCTATAATGCCCGCGGTTGGCATTAGACGAACGAGTGACGGAATTATGAGACGCAGTAGAAATGAAGTGGGCCGTTGGCGCATGTTGCGACAGAGCCAACGTCGCCGGCATCGCTGGCTGGAACGCCAGTCGTGCAGCAATCGCCATATTATCCGGGTGCGGCGCCGCCTGGACGATCAGCATCGGCGTGCGCTGCTGTTTGCGGTATCCTGCGAGTGGTAAAACGAAAACAGTCCCGAGAGGGACTGTTTTGTTATGGCGTCAGGGTTATTTGCCGAGGTAGGCGTTGAGCATCCAGACCTGTTTTTCCTGCTCTTTGATATAATCGCTCATCAATGACGCGGTGCCTTCGTCGCCGGCGCCTGCCGCTACCGTCAGCAGTTCACGCTGCTGCTGCAGCAAGATTGAATACCCTTCCAACAGGCCGCGCAGCGTGCCCTTATCATCGGTCACGTTGGTGTGTTCCTTGATGTCGGCGGTTTTCAGATAGTCGCTGAAAGCGTGACGCGGCTGCGAGCCCAGCGTCAGGATACGTTCCGCCAGCTCATCCACCTTGGTCAGCAGATCGTTGTAAGTTTCTTCGAATTTCGCGTGCAGCTCAAAGAACTGCGGGCCGGTAATATTCCAGTGATAGCCGCGCACGTTCATATACAGCACCTGATAATTCGCCAACAGCGCATTCAGCGCTTCGGCGAGTTTTGCCGATTGTTTACTGTCGAGGCCGATATGGGTTTTCGCTGCTTTCTTCGCCGTTGCCATAATAATCTTCTCCTGATTATTCGTTCCAAGGGTAGACAGAATCAATTTCCATAGCTGTTACAGTAACCGGATTTATCGCAGGGTTAAACACGATAACAGGCATCATTACCATCGCTTAAACCGATGACGATAAATCCGTCGAGCAAATTGCCGAATCAGTTTACGCAGGATCCGCCGGCGAAAAAAGCCGCTTTTATCGGTTACTTGCGCAGCGCCAGTTTTACCACGCCGGCGCCCAGCGCCATTAACAGCGCGGCGGCGATCAGCACCGTAATAAAGGCGCGATCGAAGGCCAAACGCGCCAGCTGCGTCAGCTGCTGCGCGCGATCGGCCGCCATTCCGGCGGCCAGACGCAGGGCTTCGTCGATACTGTCGTAGGCCAGATCGCTGACCGGCAGCGCCGCCGGCAGCGCCAGGCTGTGACTGTAGACCGCCGTCATCAACCCACCGAGCAGCGTCACGCCCAGCACGCCACCCAGCTCGTAGGAGACGTCTTCGATAGAGGCCGCCATGCCGGATTTCTCCTCCGGCGCGTTCAGCATGATGGCGGTGGACGCGGCGGTGATCACGCCGCCGAGGCCAAAGCCCACCAACGCCAGGCTCACCAGCTGCGGTGCCATGCTGCTTTGATACCACAGGGCGAGGCCGGCGATGCCGAAGGCGGTCAGGACGAAACCGCCGAGGATGATGCTGCGCTCACCGTAGCGCGGCAACAGTAAACCGGCCATTGGCCCCGCCAGCGCCGAGGCCAGCGGGATCGGCAAGATGAACAGCGCTGCCTGCAGCGGGCTGAGGCCGAGCACCAGTTGCAAGCGTTGGCTGAGCACCAGCTCGACGCCGATCAGGGCCACCATCGACAGCAACGCCACGCCGATGCCGCCGGCGAACAGCCGGTTGCGGAACAGGGAGAAATCGATCATCGGGTGAGCGCTGCGCTGCTGACGACGCACAAACAGCACCAGGAACAGGATGCCGATCAGGGCCGCTGCGAGCAACGCGCTGAGGCCAGGCGCCGGCTTGCTCAGTTCCTTCAGCGCATAGATAGCGCCGACCAGACCGATCATGATCTGCACCGAGCCGACGATATCGGCGGGGCGCGGGTTATCGCCGCCGCAGCGGGGGATTAGTTTCCACGCCAGCGGCCAGACCAGCAACACCACCGGTACGTTGATCAGGAACACCGATCCCCACCAGAAATACTCCAGCAGCAGGCCGCCGACCACCGGGCCGATGGCCGCGCCGCCGGAGGCCACCGAGGCCCAGATGCCGATCGCCAGCGCGCGTTCGCGTTCGTCGGTAAAGACGTGGCGCACGATGGACAGCGTGGCGGGCATCATCATTGCCGCGCCAACGGCGAGGAATACCCGCGCGGCGATCAGCCACTCGGCGGTGGGCGAGAAAGCGGCGCACAGCGAAGCGACGGCAAACACCGGCAGCCCGGCGAGAAACAGCCGCTTATGGCCGATGCGATCGCTCAGCATGCCGGCGCCGGGCAGTAGCCCGGCGACCACCAGCGGGTAGGCGTTGACGATCCAGAGTTTTTGCGAGGCGCTGGCGTCCAGCGCCTGGGTTAAGCGTGGCAGAGCGGTATAGAGCACCGTCATGTCGATAACAATCAGGAACAGGGCGCTGGCGACCATTGTCAGGATTAACCAGCGGTTCTTGGCGTACATAAGTCATAATCCAGTTAACGTGGGCGGCGCGAAGGCGCCGCCATTGTGGTAACCCTCCGGCGATGCCGGGTGGTATACTGGCGATAATATATATCCATACGTTCGTATTGAAAAGAAGGGTTTCTTAATGGGACGTCAACGCAGCATCGATCGCGACAAAGTTTTGGACACCGCCGAAGAGATCGTCGCCACCCAGGGCGCCGCCGGCTTGACCATTGACGCCGTCGCCAAAGCGATGGGGATCTCCAAGGGCGGGGTGCAGTACTGTTTCGGCAGCAAAGACGCCCTGATTGATGCCATGTTCGATCGCTGGGGCAGTGCCTACGAGACGCTGTTCGCCGCTATCGCCGGTGACGATCCTTCGCCGCAGACCGGCGTGCGGGCGCATATGTTGGCGACGCAAAGCTCGGATCAGACCGCCAGCGCCAAGGCCGCCGGGCTAATGGCGACGCTGATTCAAACGCCGGAGCATCTGGCGAGCACGCGTGAATGGTATCGCAGCCGCATCGCCGGTTTGGATTTGACGACGGAAGAAGGCAAGCGCGCGCGCCTGGCGTTTCTCGCCACCGAAGGCGCCTTTATGCTGCGTTACTTTGGTTTGATGGATATCGACCAGGCGGAATGGGAAACGATGTTCACCGATATGCAGGCGTTGATTTTAACTGAGGGTGCCTATCGCACTGATAGCTAGTAAAGCCCGCAGTGAAAGGCGTATGTTTATCGCACAAGATATTCCCTCGAAGAACTTTTTAGCCAGCCACTCCGTGCTGGCTTTTTTTTGCCTGCGGCAAGCTTCGGAGCAAAGGCCCCCTGCGTGCAGGGGGCTCCGGACATTACTTGCGCGCGTCCAACAGTTGCTGGGCATTCTCTGTGGTAACGACGGTCCACGGAATGTAGTAATGCTTCTGCGTGCCACCCTCCCATTTCAGATCCTTGGCGTACTGTTTCCAGATATCCGACTGTGGTTGATAGCTTTCACCTTTCACGGCGCGCAGCGCGACGTCGATGGAACCCTGCATCTGGCCTTTGGCATCTTGCAGAATAGAGACCATTTCACCGGCCTGCACCGCATGAATCGCGTCGGAGACGCCGTCAACGCCGGCAATCGCGAAGTCCTTCACATTCAGGCCAGCGCCTTTGATCGCTTCGATAGCGCCCAGCGCCATCTCGTCGTTTTGACCAATCACGCCGTTGATTTTACCCCGGTGCTTCTGCAGCCAGTTTTCCATCAGCGGCTGCGCTTCCGCGCGTGACCAGTTGGCCGTTTTGCGCTCAAGTACCGTGACCTGGCCGGCGCCGCACTCGGCAATCGCTTTATCGTTACCCTTGCCGCGCTGGATCTCGCCGCTGCCGCCTTTCGGGCCTTCGATAATCACCACATTCACCTTCTGGTTCTTGCAGTCGAGTTTGTCCAGGACGGCTTTGGCTTCCAGATACCCCCCCAACTCGTCATTAGACACCACTTCAGACGTCATCGCGTCCGTGTTCAGGCGCGCGTTGGTGACCACCACCGGGATTTTGGCTTCGTTGGCATTAGTGACGATATCGATATTGGCCTCAAAATCCATCGGGTTGACGATAATGGCATCGGCGCGCGTTTGGATAGCGGTGGCGGCCTGATCGTTTTGCACCGATGCATCATAACGCCCATCGTAGAAGGTCAGCACGGCTTCGCCGCTTTTCACCGCCGGGTGTTCCTTCCCGAACCTTTCCATCAATTGCACGAACTCGGCTTTGTTGCCGTACATCAATACCGCGATTTTTACCGGGGCGGCCTGAGCTGCCGACAGGCTACCGAGCATCATGGCAGAGGCAAACAACGCTATCTTGGTCTTATTCATGGTTTTCTCCTGGTAGAGTTGGGTCTGATGTTATTAATCGCGCTGTTGCTTACGCGATGGGTCGAGCAATACGGCAAGAACGATCAATGCGCCTTTGATAATTTGTTGGTAATACGATTGCACGCCGAGCAGATCGAGGCCGTTATTCATCACCCCGATAATCAGCACGCCGAAGAAGGTGCCGACCAGCGTACCGACACCGCCGGCCATGCTGGTGCCACCGATCACCACCGCCGCGATGGCGTCCAGCTCATACCCTGCGCCGGCGTTGGTCTGCGCCGAACCGGTGCGTGCGGTGAGGATCAGGCCGGCGATGCCGGCCAGTGCGCCGCACAGCGTATACACCAGTATTTTGATGCGGGTGACGTTAATCCCCGAGGTGCGCGCGCTTTTCGGGTTGCCGCCGACGGCGTAGATGTAACGCCCGAAGAGGGTTTTATTCAGCACCAGCCAGGCGAGGGCGAACAGCACGATGAAGATGATGACGGGCACCGGAACGCCGCCGACATAGCCATTGCCTAACCAGCGGAAATCGCTGTTCAATTGCGATACTGGATTGCCGTTGGTGGTCAACATGGTTAACCCGCGCGCCGCGGAGAGCATGCCCATGGTGACGATAAACGGCTGCAGCCGATAACGGGCTAACACGGTGCCGTTCACCAGGCCGCAAACGATGCCGATGCCCAGCGCCACAATCAGCGGCGCCATGACGGCGGTCGCGGTGTCGCCGATAGCTAATCCGCTGTTGTTGGTGGCGAAGCGAGCGGCGACGATCCCGCTTAACGCCAGCACCGAGCCCACGGAGAGATCGACGCCGGCCGTAATGATGACGAAGGTCATGCCGATCGCCAGAATGCCGTTGATCGAGACCTGGCGCAGGACGATCAGGGTGTTTTCATTGCTGAGAAAATAATTGCTGCTCCAGGCCCCCTGAGCGACCTGATATTCGCCAATCAGCGCCACGATCAGGCACAGGGCGAAAAAGGCGATGATAATGCCGTATTTGTGCATACGGCGCTTATTGCGGGTGAAAAATGAAATTCCTGGTGATAAGGAGTGGGCGCTGCTCATTTTTTTTCTCTCTCTGTTAAACCGCAAGTTTCATCAGTGCTGCCTGGGTCGCATCGGCCGCCGAAAGCTCGCCGGCCAACTGCCCGTCGCGAAACACCAATATGCGATCGCTCATGCCGATAATTTCCGAAAGCTCGGAGGAAACCATGATGATCCCTTTGTTTTGCAAGGCGAACTCCGACATAAATCGGTAGATCTCTTTCTTGGCGCCGACGTCGATGCCGCGCGTCGGCTCGTCGAGCAGCAAAACCTCCGGATCCAGCAGCGCCCAACGGCCCAGCACCACTTTTTGCTGGTTGCCGCCGCTCAGGTTACCCACGGGTTGTTCGCCATCGTGGGTTTTAACGTTGAAGCGCTGGATCATGTCGCGGGTTCGCGCCTGCTCCCGTTTCTCGCTGACAAACCCCATCCGGCTGATGCCGGCAAAAGAGGCGATATTGATGTTTTCACTGACGGAACGGCACAGCACTAGGCCGGTTTCCTTGCGATCTTCCGTCACGTAGGCAATACCGCTGTCGATGGCCTTGCGCGGAGAATGGCGGTTCAGCGTCTTGTCACCCAAGCGGATCGTGCCGCTGTCGGCATGCTGAATGCCGAAGATAAGATCGAGAAACTCGCTGCGGCCCGATCCCACCAGGCCGTAGATGCCCAGGATCTCACCGTGCTTCAGTTGCAGGCTGATATCTTTTATCTTGCTGCGCCAACACAGGTTGTTGACCTCCAGCAAGACCTCTTCACCGGGCTGATTGAATTTGGCGAACTCGCTGTCGTACTCGCCGCCAATAATGTGTTCGATCAGCTGCTCACGGGTAATGTCAGCGATATAGCCTTCATGGATATAGGCGCCGTCGCGGAAAATGGTGTAGCTGTCCGCGATTTGGAATATCTCTGACAAACGGTGGGAGACGTAGATAATGCCTTTACCTTTCGCCGCCAGTTGCTGAAGCGTCTGAAAGATTTTTTGCGCATCCTCCTCGCCAATCGCCGAGGTGGGTTCATCCATGATGATGATGTCGGCATTGGCATGCGACAGCGCTTTGGCGATCTCGACCAACTGCTGCTCGGCGACGCTCAGGTTGCGCATTTTCTCTCGGGCGTCGATCTTGAAATCGAGTTCCTTGAGCAAGCTGGTGGTGCGTTGATTGAGCGTCGCGAAATCGACGAACCCTAGGCGTCTCGGCTCGCGGCCCAGCCAAATGTTTTCGGCCACCGTCAGATCCGGGATCGCGCTCAGTTCCTGCTGCACGATGGCGATGCCGGCGTTGAGGGCTTCCCGGGGATGATGAAATTCACAGCGTTGGCCATTGATAAAAATGTCGCCGCCATCGGGTTGAATAAAGCCCATCAGAATGCTGAGAAAGGTGGATTTACCCGCGCCGTTGCCGCCGCACAGGGCATGGATGGATCCACGCCGCAGGCAAAACTCCGCATTCTTGAGCGCCACGACCGGGCCAAAAGCTTTCCTGACGCCGCTGACCTCCAGCAGGTAGGCGGGCGCTTGCGTCTGGGGATCTCGCGTCACAGTTGCACCTCCGGATAGGTCTGCTGCAAGCGTTGCAGGTACCGTTGATAAAGCGTCTCGTATTGCGCCTGTCTGCCAGCATGTGGCCGTGTGCGCGTGGCCTCATCCAGCGCAACGAAACGCTGGCACAGTTCGGCCAGCAACGCGCCGGCGTTCCGCTGCGGATCGTCGGCCAACGTCGTCGCCCACATCGCCTGAATGGCGCCGCCCAGCGCGGCGGTCTCTTTGGCTTTCAGACAGACTACCGGGCACCCCATCACGTCCGCGACGATTTGTCGCCAGGCGGCGCTGCGGGCGCCGCCGCCGGTGAGGCGGATCTCGCGCGCTTCGATGCCCTGACGGCGAAACAGCTCGATGCCATAGCGCAACCCATACGTAGCGCTTTCGACTACCGCCAGGCAGAGATTGGCACGGGTAAAATTGTCGCTATCGAGGTTATGCAGACTGGCGCGCGCGTGGGGCAACGGCGGAACACGTTCGCCATTGAAGAACGGCAGCATCTCGACACCGCCTGCACCGGGCGCGGCCTGCGTCAACAAAGCGTTAAAGCCGGCAAGGTCTTCGTCCAGCAGCATTTGTACCGCAGTGGTGGCCGAGGTGACATTCATGGTGCAAATCAATGGCAGCCACCCGTTGGTGCTGGAGCAGAAGCCGGCAATCATGTCCGACTCCGCCGCGACGGGGGCGGCAGACCAGGCGAATAGCGTGCCGGAGGTGCCCAGACTCAGGGTAAGGGTGCCGGCCTCGATGTTGCCGGAACCGATGGCCGCCATCATGTTGTCGCCGCCGCCGGTCGATACCCGAACTGCCGGGCCGAGGCCGAGTTTTTCCGCGGCGGCGGGGCGCACCGTGCCGATGCAGCATTCCGCGCTTTTGAGCGGCGGCAGGGCTTGCCACAGGCGGCCGCTGTCGTCGATGAGATCGACCGCGGTTTTGCTCCAGCGACGGGTGCGTACATCGAACAACCCGGTGCCGGAAGCGTCGCCATATTCCGCTACGCGCTCCCCGGTCAGCCAGAAGTTCAAATAATCATGAGGCAACAACACGGTGTGCAGTTTTGCCCAGAGCGCCGGATGGTGTGTTTTGAACCAAAGGATTTTTGACGCGGTATAACCGGTGGCGATCCGCAGGCCGAGTGTTTCCAGCGAGCCGTTGGCTCCGCCGAGCTGTTGCAGGAGTCGTTCGTTTTCCTCTGCGGTTTCGGTATCGCACCACAGCTTGACGCTGTGCAGCACGTTGCCGTCTGCGTCCAGTGGCACAAACCCATGTTGTTGGCCCGAGACCCCCAGAGCATGAATCTCCCGTGCATCAACGCCGGCGTTAGTCACGGCTTGGCGAAAAGCGATGACTAACGCCTCAATCCACCAGTCGGCCTCTTGTTCGCGCCGGCCATTGGCTTGGCTGATGAGACGGTGAGGGGCGTTGCCCTCACCGAGGATCACGCCCTGTGTGCTGTCGACAATCACGACTTTCGTGCCTTGCGTACCGCAGTCTATGCCAGCATAGAGCGCCATAGGATCACTCCATTTCCAGCATGATTTTGATGTCCGAGGCATGTCCTGCCGCCGCGCGCTCGAAAGCGGCTACGCTGTCGGAAAACTTGTAGGTTTGGCTTATCAACGGCTGGACGCGCAATTTGCCGCTGCTCAACAGCCGCAGCGTGCGCGGGTACATGTTGGCGTAGCGGAAAATGGTCTTGAAGGTGATTTCCTTGGCCTGCGCGGCGACGATATCCATCGGCGCGGCATCGATCGGCATGCCGACCAGCACGGCGGTCGCCCCGGGCGCCGCATGCTCGGCCAGCGTAGCGATAGCCGGTTTGGCGCCGCTGCATTCAAACACGACATCGGCGCCATTGCCGCTGGTGAGCGCGGCCACTTTCCCCGCCAGGTCGCCGGTTTTGATATTGACGGCGTGCAGCCCCTCATAACTGGCCGCCACGGCGAGTTTTTCGTCAAACAGGTCGCAGATAATGACGTCCGAACAGCCGCCCGCCAGCGCCGCGAGGGCGGTGACCACGCCGATCGGCCCGGCGCCGATCACCAGTGCGATATCGCCGGGTTTGATCCCGGCTTTGGTGGCCGCTTGCATGCCGATGGCTAAGGGTTCCACCATGGCGCCCTCAGCGAAACTGACGTTGTCCGGCAATTTGAACGTGAAGGCGGCGGGGTGGATGACGGTTTCGCGCAGGCAGCCGTGCACCGGTGGCGTCGCCCAGAAGCGAACGGCCGGGTCCAGGTTGTAAATCCCGGCGCGCGTCTGCGCCGAGTTGAGATCGGGAATGCCGGGCTCCATGCAAACGCGATCGCCGACGCTGAGGTGAGTGACGTTTTTACCGGTCGCGAGCACCACGCCGGCGGCTTCATGGCCAAGCACCATCGGGGCGTTAACCACGAACGGGCCAATGCGGCCATGTTGGTAATAGTGCACATCGCTGCCGCAGATGCCCACGGAATGAATTTTTATCTGCACATCATCGGGCCCCAGCGTTTCGGCAAGCTGGACGTCCTCGATAGCGATTTCCCCCGCTTTGGCCAACACTAATGCTTTCATATTGCCTCCTGGTGAATCATTTTTATGGTAACGATATCATTTCAATGCGGCGATAGTGGGCTAAAGCGGGGGGTTAAACTGTGATCGATGTTGGAATTACTCGACGGGAGTTAATTTTGCTGGTGGGTTGTTATTCAATATAGGGATGAAGATCACAAAATCGGCGATGCAATGACGGTTTTAATATCAGCATGCTGATATCGATACCGTTACTTTGCAGGGGAAATGATGAACAAACAACAACGTGCCATAGCCGCTACGCTGGAATACTTGCGTGAGGCGGACATTGTTTTGACTGAGGAAGAACAGCAACGTATTGAAATTGCGACGTTTGGCTTGGCTGACTATCCCGTCTCAGGGCTGCAACTGCTGACCTATGTCAACTCACCTCGGTATTGCGCGAAAGAGCTGGTGCTGTTTCCTGGTCAGACTTGCCCGGAACATTTACATCCTCCCTTTGCCGGCACACCCGGCAAGCAAGAGACGTTCCGTTGCCGTTGGGGAGAGGTGTTTTTGTTTGTCGATGATGAAAACCTGACGCTTAATGATGCCGGCGGCGAACCGGTATGTCGGGTGCCAGAGGGCGCAGAACCTTGGTACACCTGCAATCGCTATATTCTCTTGCGGCCTGGCGAACAATACACCATCGCCCCCAATACCCGGCACTGGTTTCAGGCTGGGAAGCGGGGCGCAGTGGTGTCCGAGTTCTCTTCCGAGAGCCGTGACGAGCTGGATATCTTTACCGATCCCCGGATTAACCGCCTAGCAGGCGTAAACCATTAGCGCCACGATGAAAGTTCTGTCATGATGTTGCCAATGGTACAAAATGATACTTTAAGCTAAGGAGCTGCATTTGGCAGTGGGTCGAGGACGGAAAGCGACGCTGGCTAGCGTGGCCGCACAGGCAAACGTCAGTAAAATCACCGCGTCGCGGGCATTTTCACAGCCGGACAAGGTTCATCCGGAAACGCTGCGCCGCATTCGGGAGACGGCTGCCGAACTCGGCTATGTGGTCAATGCCGCGGCGCGCAACCTGCGGGCGAAAAGCAGCAGAACCATTGGCATCGTCAACCCGGATATGGCCAACCCGTTCTTTGGCGGCCTGACACGCCTGATGACGCTTGAAGCGCAAAAAATGGGGTACGACACCCTGGTGTTCGACTCCTATGAGTCTCAGGAAAGCGAAGACAGAATCATCGACAAACTGATTGGCTACAACGTCGATGCGATCATTCTCTCGGTCATTTCCAACGATCATCTGTACCAGCCTTCCTATCTAAAACGGTTGGAAACATTGAATATCCCGGTGGTGCTGATCGACCGGGAACTGGACAATCGCCACTGCAGCGGCGTGTATATCGATAACCTGGACTGCGGTCTCCAGGCGGGGCGCTGGCTTTTGGAACAGAAAGCGCAGCGGGTGGTGGTGGTGTCCGGACCGGAGAACTCCAACGTTGCACGGGACAGGGTCACAGGGCTGCAGGCGGCGTTGCAAGGGAAAGTGGCGTCGTTTGAAGTGCTGTATGCCGATTTCTTTATGGACGTCGCCTGGCAAGAGACGAGCCGCTGGCTGGCCAATCACCGCGCGCCGGACTTTTTCGTCGGCTGCAATAACCAGATCTCCCTGGGTATCATCAAGGCCTGTATCGAACATCGGCTGCCGTTGATGCAGGACGTGTCGCTGTTCAGCATCGATGAGGTTTCGCATGCCGAGATCTACGGTTTCCATTTCCCTTGCGTGTCGCATGATTTGCAAGAGATCGCCTGGCAAGCCTTGAATCTGGCGATCCGTCGTATTGCCGACCCCGAGATCAAACCGGGCAAGGTGGTGGTGCGAGGAAAACTCGTCGCGTAACGGCGCACCCGTTCTCCTTATCCTTCATTTTTCAGCGTGTTGCGCTGTTTTTGGCTCATCCCGCCCGGCGGGACGGATGAGCAGCCACAAACCGCTTCCTGCCGTCGCCGCGCCTAGCAGCATGGGCCAGGAAAGGGGTTCATTGAACATTAACCCGGCCCAGCAGAAGGTAACGAAGGGACTGAGAAACAGCAGGCTCGTCACGCGCAGCGCAGAAGTGAGCTTTAGACACAACCAGTACAGGCCGTAACCGGCCAGCGTCGCCAGTAGCGCGTTCCAAAGCACGCCGATCGCAAACCCCGTCGTTACCGTGGGCAGCAGCGGGCCTTCATTGCCGGCCAGCGCGGCGAAAGCCAGCGCCGAAGCCGCGCTTTGTATCCCCAGCGAGGCCGGCAAACTCATTGCGTGCGCCCGCGGCAGCCGTTCCTGCCACAGGGTTGCCAGCGCGAGCGAGAGCATCCCCGCCAGCGGCAACAGGTAACTCCACAATGGGGCTTCTCCCCATGAGATGGCGCTGCCGGTCGCCAGCGTTACCCCGCTAACCCCCAAGGTTAAGCCGGACCAAACGCGACCATCGGGCAGACGGCGTTGCAACAGCATGCTCAGCAGCGCGGTGCCGAGAGGGAGCAAATCGGCGATGAGTGCGGCCAACCCGGCCGGCACGCCATATTCGATGCCTTTGCTGACGCCGGCCAGGTAACCGGTCATGGCAAGCAACCCAATCCCGGCGTGAACCGCTATCGTCAGAGGAGATGCACGCCTGATGGCGTTCAGACTAAACGGCAGCAACGCGAGAGCGACGACCACGCAGCGCCAGAACGCCACCAGCAACACCGGCGCGTAATCGGCGGCGAAGCGGATGCCGACGAAACCGGAGCTCCAGGCCACGATCAGCAGAACCTCGGCCGCAGCCAGCCAGAGGGCGGCTTTGCCGCGATGTTTGCCGCAGTGGGACGAGGGGCGAAATGATGGCAGGGACATGATGGTCACCTCCTTTCCGCCCGATGGTAGTGTGTGGCTATAATTTAATAAATCGAATAATTTTCGTTCAGTTGTTTAATGGAGTTAAATCATGCGGCCGACATTGGATATCGATCTCTTGCGCACTTTTCACGCCATTGCACGTTTGGGGCAATTTCGCGCGGCGGCGGCATTTGTCAATCGCAGCCCCGCCGCCGTGAGCGTGCATATCCAGCGCCTGGAACAGGTGGTGGGCGGCCGCCTGCTGGAGCGTGACAATCAGGCCGTGGTGCTGACGCCGCTGGGAAGCAAGCTGCTGGCATCGACGCTCGGGCTGCTGAGCGCCCATGACGATATTCTGCGGGAACTGCAGGGCGCGCCGCTAAGCGGCCATATCAAATTGGGATTGCCTGATGAGTACGCTTCTCATGTGATACGCCATATTTTGCCGCGGTTTGCCGACAGTTTCCCCGCGGTGGAGCTGGAGGTCTCTACCGCTGCCAGTCAGGCGCTGGTGGAACAAATTGGCCGTAATCGGCTGCATCTTGCGCTGGTGGTTCAACCCTCGAAGAGACAGTGTCCGACACCGCTCGCGGTGACAGTACCAGTGTGGGTTGGAGGCCGTTCGCTGGCGCTGCAGGCTAACCGGCCGCTGCCGCTGGCATTGCATGCCGCCGATTGCCCTTATCGTGAGGCTATGATCGATGCATTGACCAGGGCGGGAAGGCATTGGCGAGTGGTTGTGAGCAGCCCTTCGGCCAGCGTGGTGGCGGCTGCCATCGAGGCAGGATTGGCCGTCACGCTGCTTGACCGCGCACGGGTTTCGGCGGCGATGCGGATACTCGACGAATTGCCTTCGGTCGCACCACATGAAGTGCAACTGCTCCGTTCTGCCACGGCCGCCAGCCAACCGGCGGTGGCGATGCTGGAAAGCGTCATCGGTGAGTATTTACGGGGGAGAACATGAATATCGGCCGCGTGGGGAAGACGAATCGAGCATGACGGTGACGGAGAGATGTGGCTAGCGCCGGGAACGCTGTATCGCGGGGCGTTCCCGGTATTCGAGGGCTGGAGATCAGAACACCTGTTTGAACGGCTTCACCGTCACGTCGGCATAGACGCCGGCGGCGATATAGGGATCCTGCTGCGCCCAGGCCTGGGCTTCCGCCAGCGAGGCGAATTCGGCGATCACCGTTGAACCGGTAAAGCCGGCGGCGCCGGGATCGTTGCTGTCGATGGCCGGGTTAGGGCCGGCGACCACCAGGCGGCCGGCGTCGCGCAGCGCCTGCAGGCGCGCCAGGTGTGCCGGGCGCACCGCCAGACGGTTTTCCAGCGAGTTGGGGACGTCTTGCGCGTAGATCAGATAAAGCATGTTTCACCTTTAAAATCATGGCTATAAAACGGTGCTACCAAGGTATCGCAAAAGGCGCGGCAGGGGAACGGTACGCGGCGAATTTCCCCGCGGATTGGCGCTTATGCCTTGAAGCCGCTACTTTTTATTCGTATAGTGCGGCGCGCTTAAACTGATATGCCATTGAGGTGAGGACATGACGGAACTGGTAAGGGAAAAACTCGATTTGCCGGCGGGCAAAAGTAAACTGCTGCTGCACTCTTGCTGCGCGCCCTGTTCCGGCGAAGTGATGGAAGCGATCCAGGCGTCCGGGATCGAGTACGCCATTTTCTTCTATAACCCCAACATTCACCCGCAAAAAGAGTATCTGCTGCGCAAGGAAGAGAACATCCGTTTCGCCGAGCAGCACGGGGTGCCGATTATCGATGCCGATTACGACACCGACAACTGGTTCGCCCGCGCCAAGGGGATGGAGAATGAGCCGGAGCGCGGTATCCGCTGCACCATGTGTTTCGACATGCGTTTCGAGCGCACGGCGCTGTATGCGCATGAGCATGGTTATGACACTATCTCCAGCTCGCTGGGTATCTCGCGCTGGAAGAATATGCAGCAGATCACCGACTGCGGCATCCGGGCGGCGGAAAAGTATCCCGATCTGGTGTACTGGGATTACAACTGGCGCAAGAAGGGCGGTTCGTCGCGCATGATAGAGATCAGCAAGCGCGAACGCTTCTATCAGCAGGAATACTGCGGCTGCGTCTATTCGCTGCGCGACACCAACCTGCACCGTAAGGCGCAAGGGCGACCGCTGATCAAACTGGGCGTGCTTTACTATGGTGATGAAGAATAGCGCTGACTCACCGCAATTAACCCGCTCCGGCGGGTTTTTTACTTTTTGACGCCTGGCCAAACGTTAATGAAGCGTGTCGCCCCGGCGGTAAAAAAGCAACGGCCAGGTTAATATCCTTATGAGTTTGCTGGTTTTAGCCGCGCATACTGACGATTAAAGCGATAGTTTGCCTTTCGTTATTGAATATGATTGCTATTTGCATTTAAACTTGGCGAACCAGAGGAAACAGAATCATTATGCCGCTAAAAAAGATGTTCCTTAATCGCCGTATATCCGTGCCTTTCGTCTTGTCCGTAGGCCTGCACAGCGCCCTGGTGGCGGGATTGCTTTACGCTTCGGTAAACGAAGTAGTGGAGCTGCCGAAGCCAGAGGACGCGCCGATCAGCGTCATGATGGTCAATACCGCCGCGATGGCCGAACCGCCTCCGCCGGCGCCGGCCGAGCCGGAGCCGCCGCAGGTCGAACCTGAGCCGGAGCCAGAACCGGAACCTATTGTGGAGCCGCCGCCGAAGGCGATCGTGAAGCCGGAGCCGGTCAAGCCGAAACCAAAACCTAAGCCGAAGCCAAAGGTCGAAAAACAGGTTAAACCGGAGCCGAAAAAAGTCGAGCCGCGCGAACCGTCGCCGTTCGACAACGATTCGCCGGCCAAGCCGATCGACAAAGCGCCGGTGAAACAGGCGCCTGCCGCGCCAGTGCAGGGGAACTCGCGCGAGGTCGTGCCGAAGGCGTTGGTGCAGTCCAAACCGATGTATCCGCCGCGCGCGCTGGCCTTACAGATTGAAGGCAGTGTTAGGGTCCAGTTTGATGTCGACAGCGATGGTCGCTTGAGTAACGTGCGTATCTTGTCGGCCGAACCGCGCAATATGTTCGAGCGCGAAGTGAAGCAGGCGCTACGCAAATGGCGCTATGAAGCCAAAGAAGCGAAAGATCTCATCGTCAACATTCGCTTCAAGCTGGATGGCTCGACCGAATTGAACTGAGGTAGATCTGGCGACAGATATCAAGCGTGTTGATCGTTTGTCGCTTCATCTGACTACCCTCCTTGACTTCCTCGCCCGATGCCTGGGCGAGGAAGCTATCCAGACCTGATAATTCACGTTGATTGTTTTACGTGAACGTCCTCTTTTTCCTACCGCAATGCCAAATTTATCCTCATAAATATTCGCAATCTGCCGGCAAACTTCACCGTTCTCATAGCAATACTTTTACATGCCTGTTGAAAAACATTCATTTTCATCAGGTTATGAGTTTTTTTGACATGGATACGCAGGTTTTAAATTTATTCCTGTCGTGATTATGCGTCAAATTGGTGTAAAAAATAATCAATGGTAAACATGTGATATGTAATTCAGGTTTACAAGTGAGGGGTGATTTGCTTGAATGCGGAGCGAGATTTGTCACTACGCCCGCTAAGCCGACGACCACTGCATTGTTCGTCGGTGAGCGAGGGAAGGTGCGGTCTCAAACAGCCACTCAGGTCAGTGAAGTCTCCGTTAACCTGTGTGACAGAACGGGGGCTGTCTGACGAGGCTGTCACTGCGAATAACATCAGGATGAAAATATGAGCTGGACGATTGATAAAGTGAAAGTGCTGTTTAATAAGCCTTTGTTGGATTTGCTCTATGATGCGCAAAAGGTGCATCGTCAACATTTTGATCCGCTGGAAATACAAATGAGCACTTTGCTGTCTGTTAAAACAGGAGGGTGCCCAGAGGACTGCAAATATTGTTCGCAAAGCGCAAGGTATAAAACAGGATTGCGGGCAGAAAAGTTGTTGCAGGTAGAAAAAGTCTTACAGTCAGCCCGTACAGCGAAAGAGGCTGGCTCCTCGAGATTTTGCATGGGAGCGGCCTGGAGTAATCCGCACGAACGCGATATGCCTTATTTGGAGGAGATGGTCAGAGGGGTTAAGGCGTTGGGGTTGGAAACCTGCATGACGCTGGGAAAACTGACTGATTCTCAGGTCGAGCGATTGGCTAACGTTGGCTTAGACTACTATAGCCACAATCTGGATACCTCTCCCGAATATTATGGCAGCATCATCACAACCCGCACTTATCAGGATAGATTAACGACGATCGATAAAGTCAGGGCGGCTGGCATCAAGGTCTGCTCCGGTGGAATATTGGGTCTAGGTGAAAGTAACCTAGACCGGATTGGTCTGCTTTTGCAATTGGCAAACCTTTCTAAAGCGCCGGAAAGTGTGCCCATTAACATGCTGGTCAAGGTGGCGGGCACCCCCCTGGAAGACAGTGAGCCGGTGGATGCCTTTGACTATATCCGCGTCATTGCCGTTGCCAGAATCATGATGCCGACCTCCTATGTGCGCATCGCGGCAGGGCGCGAGAAAATGAATGAGCAAATGCAGGCCATGTGTTTTATGGCGGGGGCCAATTCAATTTTCTATGGATGCAAATTGTTAACGGCAACGAATCCCGATGAGGATCAGGATATGAAATTGATACGGAAGTTGGGTCTGAAAACACAAAAAGTGCGCCAATCACTGACAGACGAGGAAGAGGGCGCGTCATTGCTGAAAGACGTAATGACTATGGATGATGAGAACTATTATCAGGTTATTTGATGCGGCATTTAAATATGCCCACGGATAAAGCGGCAAGCCAACAGCAGTATGCTGTTGGCTTCAATCATCTTATTCTTCGAAACCGACGCGGAAATTCATTTTGCCCTCAGGCAGCGCGCGCGAGTTGCCTTCCGCATCGACCGCCACATAGGTGAACACCGCTTCGGTCGCCCGGTAACGCTGGCCGATCGGGGCGGAAGAAACTTTCTTTACCCACACTTCGATATTAATGGTGATCGAGCTGCGCCCGGTGCGGATACAGTGCGCATAGCAGCAAACCACGTCGCCTACCGCCACCGGTTTCAGGAAGGTCATGCCGTCTACGCGTACCGTCACCACGCGCCCTTCGGCGATCTCTTTGGCCTGAATGGCGCCGCCGATATCCATTTGCGACATCAGCCAGCCGCCGAAGATATCACCGTTAGCATTGGTATCAGCCGGCATCGCCAGCGTGCGCAGCACCAGCTCGCCGCTGGGTAAAGGTCGTTGTTGTGTCATAGCAGTCTGCTTTTAAAAGGAGGGAATAACATCATACTGCCCGCGGCAAGCGCCGCAGGCATTAACAATTTTGTAACTATTTTTTCTGTTCTTCCGGCATGTGCCGGTAAATATAGATACCGCTGAGGAGGGTGAAGACCAGCGTCAGTACCGTCAGGCCAAAGACTTTGAAATTGACCCAGACGCTTTGCGGCAGCCAGAAGGCGACATAGATGTTCGCCAGGCCGCAGGCCAGGAAGAAGACCGCCCAGGCCAGGTTGAGGTTACTCCACACTTTGTCCGGCAACGTCAGCTCTTTGCCCAGCATGCGCTGAACCAGCGGTTTTTTGAGCACCCATTGGCTGATCAGCAGCGCCAGCGCGAACAGCGCGTAAATCACCGTGACCTTCCATTTGATAAACAAATCATTATGGAATACCAGCGTCAGGGTGCCGAATACCAGCACCATCAAGAAGGTGATCAACGTCATCTTCTCGACCTTGCGGTATTTCACCCAGGTGAACACCAGCGCCAGTGCGGTGGCGACAATTAACGCGCCGGAGGCGACGTAGATGTCGTACAGCTTATAAAAAGCGAAAAAGACAATTAGCGGGAGGAAATCAAGAAACTGCTTCATAAATCAATCCATCATCTGTTCATCGGCCGACTATACCGGATTCGGCGAGCTCTGTGTACCGCCGGGCGTTGCCGATTATCGGCGTTTGGTCGGCGGATTTCTGCCGCGAAAGCAGGAATTTGCATAAACTTACGCAAGAAAGCGCCGGCACATTGCCAGCGCGGGCCGCAGGTCGCATAGTAAGTGTCATAATAACCAGATAATTTACCGCGGAAAACAAGCATGCAGTGGAAATCTCTCCAGGCCCTGACGCCTGGTTTGACGCATTTATTGGGCTATCAACGCAGTTGGCTCAAGCCGGATATTCGCGCCGGCCTTTCCGTCGCCGCCGTCGCCCTACCGGTGGCCATCGCCTACGCCGAACTGGCCGGGGTTAGCCCGGTGGTGGGGCTCTATTCCTGTATCTTGCCGATGATGGCCTACGCGCTGTTCGGCTCGTCGCGCCAGCTGATCGTTGGGCCTGACGCTGCCACCTGCGCGGTGATCGCCGCCGTGGTGACGCCGCTGGCAGCGGGCAATATGGAACGCCATTGGCAGCTGACCATCATGATGACCGCCATGATGGGCGGTTGGTGTCTGCTGGCCAGCCGGTTCAAGCTGGGGGCGCTGGCGGATCTGCTGTCGCGACCGATCCTCAGCGGGCTGCTGAACGGAGTGGCGATCACCATTATTGTCGATCAGATCGGCAAGGTGTTGGGGTTTACGATGCGCCCGGCACAGCTGATCGAGCGCATCTACGCGCTGCCCGGTAACCTGCTGCACAGCGACTGGCTGACGATGGCGGTGTCGTTGCTGACGCTGGTGACGCTGCTCGGATTTAAAAAATGGCGGCCTAACTGGCCGGCGCCGCTGTTCGCTATCGTGCTGGCGGCGTTCGTGACCTGGGCGGGCGGCCTGCAGCAGCATGGCGTGGTGACGGTGGGCGGTTTCAGCGGCGTGCTGCCGATCGTCCAGTGGCCGGACTTCCAGCCCGGTTTGCTGCGCGACATGGTGATCCCGGCGCTTAACCTGGCGGTGGTGAGTTTTGTCAGCATGATGCTCACCGCCCGCAGCTTCGCCGCCAAAAACGGTTATGAGGTGAACGCCGACGCCGAGTTTCGCGCGCTGGGGCTGGTGAATATCGTCTCTGCGCTGTCGCAAGGTTTCGCCATCAGCGGCGCGGATTCGCGCACCGCGGTGAATGATGCCAACGGCGGCAAGAGCCAACTGGTGTCGATCATCGCCGCCGCGGTCATTGCCTTTGTCTTGCTGTTCCTGATGGCGCCGCTGCAGTTTATTCCGGTGGCCGGGTTGGGCGCGGTGCTGATGTATGCGGCCTGGTCGCTGCTGGACATCCGCGGCATCTGGATCTTGCGCCGTCGCAACGCGCAGGCGTTCCGCCTGGCGCTGTTTACCTTCCTCAGCGTGCTGCTGGTGGGAGTGATCAGCGGCATTGGGCTGGCGGTGTTGCTGGGGCTGATGCAGTTTCTGCGCACCGTCTTCCGGCCGACGGAACAGCTGCTGGGCGTCAACGACGAAGGCATGATCCATTCCATGGGCAATAACAATGGGGTGAAGGCGGTGCCTGGCGTCATGATGTATCGCTTCAATTCGCCGCTGACCTATTTCAACGTGGCGTATTTCAAACGCCGTATTCTCAATTTGGTCGACGGCACGCCGTTCCAGCCACGTTGGGTGGTGGTGGATGCGGTGGCCAGTTTCACCCACGCCGATATCAGCGTGCTGGCGGCCATCGACGAACTGAAACGCGATCTGTTACAGCGTAACGTTAAGTTGGTGCTGGCGGGGCGCCGTACCGAGCTGACGCGTTGGTTCCGCATCAACCGCTTAGGGCGCGACAAAGAGCTGATTTTGGTGCCGGACCTGTATCTGGCCCTGAAACTGATTCAGAGTAAGGAGCAGGCGGAAGCCGCCGTGGTGGGGTAAACAAAAAAAGGGGCGCGCCGAAGCGTGCCCCTTGGTTTTTGCTTGCGCCGGCGTTAGCCGCGCAGCAGCATGTACAGACGGAACAGGTAGATCAGCAGCAGAGCAGACACCAGGTTGCTCAACGCGGTCAGTACCACGCTGGCGACGTTCGGCGTCAGTACCGACAGATGGCTCACCAAAAACAGCACCAGCAGCTTGGCCGCCAGCCACAGCATCATCGCCGGCACCAGCACGCGCGCATTGGCGAAGGCTAATTTGCTGCTCAGCTTGAGCGAAGCGAAGACGCCTTTTTTGTCGACGGAGGCGATCACCGGCGCCAGTGCGAAGGCGATAGCCATCAGCACGCCCGGCACCACAAACAGCGTCAGGCCAAGTTGGATCAGCAGGGTGCAGATAAACAGCAGCAACAACAGGCGCGGCAGATCGGGCGCCGAAGCGCCGAGCGCGCGCAGGGCGCTGGTGCGTTGCCCTTGCGACACCAGACGGATCAGCGTCAGCATCCCGCCGACCAGCAGCACGTTGCCGACCAGCGCGGAGAAGGTGGCGGCCGCCGACACTTTCAGCAACACCATCTGCTGTTCCGGCGTCATCTGCTGGATCACTTCCTGAATGCCCATGCCGGTAGAGGAAGCGAAATCGCTGGTGGTGGCAGCGAGCGTCGCCAACTGTTCGGCATCGGGGCTGAAGGCCTGATTCAGCAGCACGGAGATAAACGCCGTCAACAGCGCCAGCATCAGGATGCTGGCCAGTTGGTTGCGTAAAAAGTTAAAACTGTCACGGTACAAAGCGTTGGCCGTGATAGGCATGCAGACTCCTTGGCGTCGGGAAAACAGAGATAAATCAGTGGGTGATTGTACCCTGTTCCACGCCGCTGTGGCACCCCGCGAATTGCACTACGCCTATTTCTTCAACGATCGTCGTCTCAGGCAGCGATAGCGGCAAGGGCACCGGCAAGGGGGGCAGGCCGTAGCGTTCCCGGGCGCGATCGCAGGCTTCGTTACGCAGGCCGTTTTCACCGGACTGATCGAACTCTCTGCACGGGCTGGGTCGATTGAGGTAGATCGAGCAGGACACGGCTTTGCCGATCTCGCCGTCCAGCGCGGTGCAGCGGGGGGACTTGCTGTTGGTCCCCTGCATGCAGCGCAGGAACGGGCTCAAAGGCTCCGTCAGGGAAAGGGGGACGGTGCCGCCGCCGTCTTCGGCTTCGGCCCAATAGAATGACACTCGAAAATAACCGCAGCATGCGCCGCAGCTGACACAGGGATTAAGGATTTCGCTCATCTTGATTGCCCGCCGACTCCTCACGGCACCAACCAAAACCAACACGGAAAATGAAATTACCTCAGCCGCATTTTTCTCCGCAACTGAAATTTGAACATGTAGATAATTTGCAACAAAATCGTTTTTTTGATGCAGATCAATCCTTGATTTATTAGACGGTTAGGTAACCTTGTTTTTAGTGGGATTTTAAATTTTTACACATAAGATGTGATCTCGATGGGATCACAAATACCCGAAAGTAGGTATATTCCCCCTCGAGCGATTAACCACACAAATGGAATGGATAATGAAAAAGACAACTCTGATGGTATTGGCGACGATGATGGCGCCTATGTTGGCAAGTGCGCATCAGGCCGGTGATTTCCTGTTCCGCGCGGGAACCGCGACCGTGCGTCCAAATGCGGGTTCAGACAACGTACTGGGGTTGGGCTCGCTGGATGCGAAAAACAACACCCAGCTCGGTCTGACCTTCGGTTACATGGTGACGGACAACATCGGCGTTGAGTTGTTGGCCGCAACGCCATTCCGCCACAAGGTGACGCTGGGCGGTACCGATCTGGCGACCGTTCACCAACTGCCGCCTACGCTGATGGCGCAATACTACTTCGGCGACAAGCAGGACAAACTGCGTCCTTACCTGGGCGTCGGCGTTAACTACACCACTTTCTTCGACGAGAAGTTCAACGACTACGGCAAAAGCGCCGGGTTGAGCGACCTCGATCTGAAAGATTCCTGGGGCGTGGCGGCGCAGGCCGGCCTGGATTACAACCTGGATGAGCACTGGATGCTGAACATGTCGGTGTGGTGGATGAACATCGAAACCAAAACTCGCTTCAACGATGCGAATGGTGGGCACCATAGCTTCGATACGCGTCTGGATCCGTGGGTGTTCATGTTCGGGGCGGGTTACCGCTTCTGATGAAGGCTTCAAGCAGGGAGGCGTTGCGCCTCCCTGTGTCAGTATTATTTAATCTGCATCACGTTTTCAACAGATTTCACGCCGGCTACGCCGCGTGTGACCTGCACCGCACGGTTGGCGTCATCGCTGGACGTCACGAAGCCGCTCAGCTGTACGCGCCCTTTAAAGGTTTCCACGCTAATCTCGCGTGACTTGATGTTTTTATCCGCCAGCAACGCCGATTTCACTTTGGTGGTGACCACGGTGTCATCGATATAACCGCCTGTTCCCTCTGATTTTGCCGTCGGCGCGCAAGCGCTCACCGCGACCGCCACAACGGCTGCCATGCACAAGGCCGAAAGGGTTTTAAACAGCTTCATAAATTACTCTCCATGCAATGTTATGGTTGAAATTCGCTACGGTTTTTCGCCGCAGCGAGCGCATTCCCCAAATCAAACGAAGAAATGCATAGCGAACAAAGTTCATTGTGAGACAAGACTGGGTTTTGTTCAAATTTTTGCTGTAAATAAATGGAACAAACTTTGAAGGGAAACAAGCTGTTAAAGCGAGCGCCGGCAGGGCGCTCGCTAAAGAGGATCACGCCCGGGTGGCGCGCTTCATATTGCTGACAAAGGCCGCCAGCTTAGTCAGCATCTCCGCCGGGTTGGCATGGTGCTGTTCGATGATTTTGACGATTGCCGAGCCGGAGATCGCGCCGGCGGCCCCGGCCTGCAGCGCCGCCTTCACCTGCTCGGGTTCGGAGATGCCGAAGCCCTGCAGCGGCGGCGCGGCGTGATACTCGCGCAGCTTGTTCACCAGGTGATGCAACGGCAGCTGCGCTCGGCTTTCGGTGCCGGTGACGCCGGCGCGCGACAGCAGGTAGGTGTAGCCGCGGCCGTGCGACGCGATTTCACGCAGCAGATCGTCATCGGCGTTCGGCGGGCAGATGAAGATCGGTGCGATACCGTGGCGAATGGCCGCGGCGCGGAACGGCGCAGACTCTTCAAACGGCACGTCGGCGACCAGCACCGAATCCACGCCCACTTCGGCGCAGCGTTGGTAAAACGCATCGATGCCTTTATGGAACACCAGATTGGCGTACATCAGCAGCCCAATGGGAATGGTCGGGTGCTTCTGGCGGATGGCCGCCAGCATCTCGAAGCACTGGGTCGGCGTGACGCCGGCGGCGAAAGCGCGCAGCGTCGCGCTCTGGATAGTGGGGCCATCCGCCAGCGGATCGGAGAAGGGGATGCCCAACTCCAGCGCGTCCGCACCGGCTTCGATCAGGGTGTCGATAATCTGCAGCGATAGCGTCGGATTGGGATCGCCTAACGTCACGAACGGGACGAAGGCGCCTTCCTTGCTGCTTTCCAGACGCGTGAACAGTTGCTGATAACGTTCCATCAGATTTCTCCCCGAGCTTTCAAAATGTCGTGAACGGTAAATATGTCTTTGTCGCCGCGGCCGGACAGGTTGACCACCAAGATTTGCTCTTTCTGCGGCGTTTCACGGATCATTCTCAGCGCGTGCGCCAGGGCGTGTGAGGATTCCAGCGCCGGGATAATGCCTTCATGGCGCGACAGCGCCTTGAACGCTTCCAGCGCTTCGTCGTCGGTGATCGACACGTATTCGGCGCGGCCGGTGCTGTTCAGGTAGGCGTGCTGCGGCCCGACGGATGGGAAGTCCAGCCCGGCGGAAATCGAATAGGACTCTTCAATCTGGCCTTCGTCGGTCTGCATCATCGGCGCCTTCATGCCGAAGTAGATGCCGACGTGGCCGTGCTTGAGCGGCGCGCCGTGCTGACCGGTTTCGATACCCAGGCCGGCAGGTTCCACGCCGATAAGCCCAACGTCGGCGTCATCGATAAAATCGGCGAACATGCCGATGGCGTTGGAGCCGCCGCCGACGCAGGCGATGACCGCATCCGGCAGGCGGCCTTCGCGCTCCAGCACCTGCGCTTTGGTTTCTTCGCCGATCATGCGCTGGAATTCACGCACGATAGTCGGGTACGGATGCGGGCCGGCGGCGGTGCCGAGCATATAGTGCGCGGTTTCATAGCTGCCGGACCAGTCGCGCAACGCTTCGTTGCAGGCGTCTTTCAGGGTGGCGGAGCCGCTGTGCACCGGGATCACTTCCGCGCCCATCAGCCGCATGCGGAACACGTTCGGCGACTGGCGCTCGACGTCTTTGGCGCCCATATAGATGCGGCATTTCAGGCCGAGCAGCGCGCAGGCCAGCGCCGACGCGACGCCGTGTTGGCCTGCGCCGGTTTCCGCGATGATCTCGGTTTTGCCCATGCGCTTGGCCAGCAACGCCTGGCCCAGCACCTGGTTGGTCTTGTGTGCGCCGCCGTGCAGCAGGTCTTCACGCTTCAGATAAAGCTTGGTGTTGCTGCCGGCGGTGAGGTTTTTGCACAGCGTCAGCGCCGTCGGGCGGCCTGCGTAGTTCTTTAGCAGATCGATGAATTCCGCCTGAAACGCCGGATCGCGCTGAGCGCTGACAAAGGCTTCTTCCAGTTGTTTCAGGGCCGGCATCAGAATTTGCGGCACATACTGGCCACCAAATTCGCCGAAGTAGGGGTTAAGCAGCGTCATGAGAGTTCCCGTTATTATCCGTTATTAATGTTGAGCCGTATTCAGTAGGCGCGCAGGGTCTGGAAGACCGAGGCCAGGCGCGCGGGATCTTTGATGCCCGGTTCGCTTTCCACGCCGGAGTTGAAGTCCAGCCCGGCGCAGCCGAGCTTGGCCGCTTCGACGCAGTTGTCGGCGCGCAGGCCGCCCGCCAGCATCACGTTAGTCAGATCTTCGTCTTGCAATACCGACCAGTCGAAGCGTTGGCCGGTGCCACCGGCACCGTTGTCGAGCAGGTAGCGATCGACATACTGCAAATCGCGCGCCGGCACCTGATCTTTCACGCTCAGCGCTTTCCAGATGCGGCAATCGGCCGGCAAGCGGGCGCGCAGGGCGCTGATATAAGCCTGGTCTTCCGCGCCGTGTAATTGCACCGCGTGCAGACCGAGGCGCTCAACGGTCAACGCCACGGTCTCGACCTGGGCGTCGCAGAATACGCCGACGTACTTCAGCGGCGCGCCGGAAATCACTTCGCGGGCGCGGGTGATATCCACGTAGCGCGGGGAGCGGCCGACGAAAATCAGCCCGCCGTAGATGGCGCCCGCCTGATACGCGGCGGCGGCGTCCTGTGGGCGGGTCAGGCCGCACACTTTGTTGTCGCCCAGGATCACGCGGCGCACGGCGGCGCGCAGATCGGGTTCAGACATCAGCGCGCTGCCGATCAGAAAGCCGTTGGCGTAATGGCTCAGCTCGCGGATCTGCCCGTAGTTGTTGATGCCCGACTCGCTGATCACCGTCACGCCATGCGGCACGCGCGGCGCCAGTTGACGAGTACGGTCCAGATCGATGCTCAGATCGCGCAGATCGCGATTATTGATGCCGACCACGCGCGCTTCCAGCGCGATCGCCCGCTGCAGCTCTTCTTCACTGATCACTTCGGTCAGCACGCCCATATTGAGGCTGTGGGCCACCGCGGCCAGCTGGCGGTACTGCTCGTCGGTCAACACCGACAGCATCAGCAGAATGGCGTCGGCCTGATAGTAGCGCGCCAGGTAAATCTGATACGGGTCGATGATAAAGTCTTTGCACAATACCGGCTGGCTGACGGTTTTACTGACCAGCGGCAGGAAATCAAAGCTGCCCTGGAAGTATTTCTCGTCGGTCAGCACCGAGATCGCCGAGGCGAAATCTTTATAGACCGTGGCGATCTCCACCGGATCAAAGTTTTCGCGAATCAGCCCCTTGGAAGGCGAGGCCTTCTTGCATTCGAGAATGAAAGCCGTCCGGGTGCCCTGCAGCGCGTGGTAGAAGCTGCGTTCGCTCGGTACGATGTCATTCTGAAAGCCGGCCAGGGGCTGTTGCTGTTGTCGCGCCGCGATCCATTGCGCTTTGTCGCGGACAATCTTGTGTAGCACGGTTTCCTGCATCATTTATCCTCTTGCCGCCAGTGCGATGACACGCTCATAGGCCTGCCCGCTGTTGATCATATCCAGTGCCTGCCGCGCATTTTGGCGCAGGTCTTCATGTCCGAATAACTTCAGAAGCAACGCGACGTTGGCCGCGACCGCCGCGGCGTGCGCCGGCTCGCCTTTACCTTGTAACAGCCGCGCCAAAATGTCACGGTTTTCTTCCGGCGTGCCGCCCAGCAAGGCTTCCAGCGGATAGGTTTCCAATCCGAAGGACTGCGGCGTGAGCTGGTAGCTGCTGATTTCGCCGTTGTTCAATTCCGCTACGTGCGTCGGGGCGTGGATCGCCACCTCGTCCATGCCGCCGCCGTGAACCACCGCCGCACGTTGATAACCCAGCACGCGCAGGGTTTCGGCAATCGGCAGCACCAGTTCCGGGCTGTATACGCCGATCAGCGCCAGCGGCGGACGCGCCGGGTTAATCAGCGGGCCCAGCACGTTGAACAGCGTGCGGGTCTTCAGCTGCTGGCGCACCGGCATGGCGTGGCGAAAACCGGTGTGGTACTGCGGCGCGAACAGGAAGCACACGCCGAGGTCGTCCAGCGCCTTGCGCGCTTCTTCCGCCGGCAGATCCAGACGGATGCCGAACGCCGCCAGCAGATCCGAAGAGCCGGAACGGCTGGAGACGCTGCGGTTGCCGTGTTTGGCGATTTTCGCGCCGCACGCCGCCGCCACAAAGGCGCTGGCGGTGGAAATATTGATGCTGTTGGTGCCGTCGCCGCCGGTGCCGACGATATCGGCGAACGGGTAGTCAGGGCGCGGAAACGGCTGAGCGTCGTCCAGCAGCGCTTTGGCGGCGCCGGCGATCTCTTCCGGGCGCTCGCCGCGGACTTTCATGCTGATCAACGCCGCCGCCAGTTGGCTAGGTTCCAGTTCGCCGCGCACGATAGCGCTGAACAGCTGTTGACTTTCCTGCTGGCTCATCGACTCGGCGCGGTACAGTTTCTCAAGAATAGGTTGCATCGTCGTGTTCCTTATATTACTTCGCCAGCGCCCAGGCGAGGGTCTGCTCAAGCAGGCGCGCGCCATGGGTGGTCAGAATCGATTCCGGGTGGAACTGGAAGCCGCACACGCGGCGGTGGTCGTCGCGCACCGCCATCACCATCTCGCCGAAATGGGCGTTGACGGTGAGATCGGCAGGGATGTTGCTGCCGACCAGCGAGTGGTAGCGCGCCACCGGCAGCGGGTTGGCCATGCCGGCGAACATGCCTTCGCCATCGTGAGCGATCGCCGAGGCTTTGCCGTGCAGGATCTCACCCGCCTGGCCGACCTGGCCGCCGTAGGCTTCGACGATCGCCTGGTGGCCGAGGCAGATGCCGATAATCGGCAGCCGACCGCGCAGGCGCTGCAGCAGTTCCGGCATGCAGCCCGCTTCGGACGGCGTGCCGGGGCCGGGCGACAGCATCAGTACCGGCTGGGTCATGTGCTCCAGGCGTTCGATGATCACCTCGGCGGCGATCTGGTTACGGTAAATCACCACCTGGTGGCCGCTGGCGCGCAGCTGATCGACCAGGTTGTAGGTAAAGGAGTCGACGTTGTCGAGCAGCAGGATATCGGCCATCAGAACACCTCCTTGGCATGGTGCGCAGTGGCGATGGCGCGCAGCACGGCACGGGCTTTATTACGGGTTTCGTCGGCTTCCGCCTGCGGGATGGAGTCCAGTACCACGCCGGCACCGGCCTGCACGGTGGCGATGCCGTCTTCGACGTAGGCTGAGCGAATGACGATGCAGGTATCCAGATCGCCGGTGGCGGTAAAGTAGCCTACCGCGCCGCCGTAGCTGCCGCGGCGCGTGCCTTCTGAGGCGGCGATCAGCTGCATCGCCCGCACTTTTGGCGCGCCGCTCAGGGTGCCCATATTCATGCAGGCCTGGTAGGCGTGCAGCACGTCGAGATCGGCGCGCAGGGTGCCCACCACCCGGGAAACCAGGTGCATGACGAACGAATAGCGATCCACTTTGGTCAGGTCGGCCACGTAGCGGCTGCCGGCCTGGCAGATGCGTGCCAGATCGTTGCGCGCCAGATCGACCAGCATCAGGTGCTCGGCCAGCTCTTTGTGGTCGGTGCGCATTTCCAGCTCAATGCGGCTGTCGAGATCCAGATCCAGCGAACCATCGGCACGGCGTCCGCGCGGGCGGGTGCCGGCGATCGGGTAGATTTCGATCTGGCGATTGCCCGCGTCGTATTTCAGCGCGCTCTCCGGCGAAGCGCCGAACAGGGTGAAGTCATCATCCTGCATGAAGAACATGTACGGGCTGGGGTTGTTGTCTTTCAACGTCTGGTAGGCCGCCAGCGGCGCCGGGCACGGCAGGGTGAAGCGGCGCGACGGCACCACCTGGAAAATCTCGCCCTGGCGGATCGCTTCCTGCAGCTCGCTGACCACCGCGCCGTACTCTTCGTCGCTCTGGTTACAGCTCAGCTGCATGTTTTCCAGCGTTTGGTGCGGGATCGGCTGCGGGGTTTGTTGCAACTCGGCCTGAAGTTGTTCCAGACGTTGCTGCAAACGCTGCGCTTCACTCGCTTGTTCACTGAAGACGCTGGCCTGCAGACGGGCCGTACCGCGTTGGTGATCAAGCACCAACAGCGTTTCAGCCAGATAGAAGCAGAAGTCCGGGCAGCGCTGATCCTGGCGCAGTGCCGGCAGGTCTTCGAAACCGGCGACCAAATCGTAGGCGAACAGGCCGCCCAGCATCACGGCTTCGCGCTCGTCCGCCGGAGAGTCCACCAGGGTCAGCAGCGTACGCAGCGCGTCGAACACCGACAGTGAGCGCAGGCGGGCATCTTCGTCCTGCACCGCGTCGATCGCCGGGAAGGTCAGCTCGCGGCCGTTGGGGCGTGCCTGGTTGCGTACCTCAGGCGGCAGCGCTTCGTCCAGCAGCGGCAGCAGCGCCGCGCCGTTGGCGGTCAGTGCCTGCACGCTGACGGTGTGGCCCAGTGCGGTAATGCGCAGCGCGCTGTCGATCACCAGCAGGCTCTGCAGATTCTGTTTGCTGTTGATTTCCGCCGATTCCAGCAGCAGGGTGGCCGGACGGGCGCCGCACAGCTGGTGGAAAAGGGTGGTGGGGTCGCCCCGGTAGCTGGCTTGCGCCTTCAGCAATGTCAGTTGTGGTTTGGTGTTCATCATCGGTGGTTCCAGTGAATTCTGTCCATAAAAAAGCCCGCATCAAGTGCGGGCTCAGGAAATCTGCATTGTCAGATGACAGCTATGCGCGATTACACCGCCCGCAAGAGGGAGGTACGCCACCAACCGTGAAGAGAAATATAGTTGTTCATTTGCCGACTCTCTCTGTTAACGCTCATCTGACACGGCCGTTGCCGTGAACTTGTGTACTAGTTAACTGGTTCGTGGCGGCAAAGTCAACCCTCTTTTTGCACAATGTTTTAGCGGCCAGCGTGAATTCTATTCATCATCCGCCTGGCGCCTGCGGCCAGGGCAGAATAGATTTCCGTCCGGCCGTCGATCGCGGGTATGATAGAAAACCAAGCCATTGCCGGATAGCCGTTTTGACAGACAGTAACCCCCCATCCACCGCTTTTACTCTGTACGATCTCCACAGCCACACGACCGCCTCCGACGGTTATCTGACGCCGACGCAGCTGGTACTGCGGGCGGTCGAGATGCGTGTAGGCGTGCTGGCGATCACCGATCACGATACCACCGCCGGATTGGCCGAGGCCGCCACGGCCATTGCGGAGCAGGCGTTGCCGCTGCGGTTGGTCAACGGGGTTGAAATCTCGACGCTGTGGGAAAATCATGAAATTCATATCGTTGGGTTGGGCATGGACGTCACGCATCCGGCGCTGGTGGCACTGTTGGCGGAACAAACCGAACGCCGCAACTGGCGGGCGCAGGAGATTGGCGTGCGCCTGGGTAAAGCGCGGATCCCTGACGCTTATGCCGGCGCGCAACGGCTGGCGGGCGCCGGCGCGGTCACCCGCGGCCATTTCGCCCGTTACCTGGTGGAGCTTGGCGTGGCGAACAACATGGCGCAGGTGTTCAAGAAATACTTGGCCAAGGGCAAAACCGGCTACGTGCCGCCGCAGTGGTGTACAATAGAACAAGCCATTGATGCGATTCATCAATCGGGCGGTCAGGCGGTGATGGCGCATCCCGGCCGTTACGATCTGACCGCGAAGTGGTTGAAACGTTTACTGGCGCATTTCGCCGAACACGGCGGCGACGCCATGGAAGTGGCGCAGTGTCAGCAGGCGCCGCATGAGCGCGCGCAGCTGGCGAAATACGCGCAGGACTACCACCTGTTGGCCTCGCAAGGCTCTGATTTCCATCAACCTTGTTCGTGGATCGAACTGGGGCGCAAGCTGTGGCTGCCGGGCGGTGTCGAGCCAGTGTGGCGCGATTGGCCGCAACCGGGCCAGGCGGTCTGATTTTACGCGCGTGGCAACGCGCGCGGGCATCATTTTAGGAGCAAGTCATGAGTCAGCTTTTTTATATTCATCCGGACAACCCGCAACCGCGTTTGATTAACCAGGCGGTCGACGTGCTACGCAAGGGCGGAGTGATCGTTTATCCCACCGATTCCGGCTATGCGTTGGGTTGCATGCTGGAAGAGAAGGCGGCGATGGAGCGCATTTGCCGCATCCGTCAACTGGACGGCAACCACAACTTTACCCTGATGTGCCGCGATCTGTCCGAATTATCGACCTATGCGCACGTCGATAACACGGCCTTCCGCCTGATCAAAAACAATACGCCGGGCCACTACACGTTCATTCTGAAGGCGACCAAAGAAGTGCCGCGCCGTCTGATGAATGAAAAGCGTAAAACTATCGGCCTGCGCGTGCCCTCAAACCCGATCGCGCTGGCGCTATTGGAGGCGTTGAACGAACCGATGATGTCCACCACCCTGATGCTGCCGGGCAATGATTTTGCCGAGTCCGATCCGGAAGAGATCAGCGATCATTTGGGCAAGGTGGTCGATCTGGTGATCCACGGCGGCTTCCTCGGCCAACAGCCGACAACGGTTATCGATCTGACCGAATCCACGCCAGAAGTGGTGCGCGAAGGGGCGGGCGACGCGGCGCCTTTCCGCTGATGTAAAAGGTTGCCACCTTGCCCATTGTCTGAAAATCGGCTGAAGCGAGGCTATTTCGCGTGAAAGCCGCTATTCTTGATTACTTCAGAATTGATAATGGGCAGGATGCGCAGCAATGATTAAACAGGTTTCTTTTTTAGCGGCCTTATTATTTTCCTCAATGGCAAATGCGGGTTTTTATTCAGGCAGCGGTTTGCTGGCGGAATCCGGCGGTTACGTAAAAAATAAAAGCGGTGAAGCCACCGTGGCCGAAGCGCTGAATGGTGGCATGTTTATGGGATACGTCGCCGGCGTATTCGATACCTATTCTATGCAGGGCAATCGCAATATCTGTCCGGCTGCCGGGATGAGCATCGGTGTCGCCGCCGACGCGGTGATGAAGTATTTGAACGAGCACCCAGAGCAACTGCATTATTCCGCTCCGTCGGTGATCATGCTGGCATTAAGCGCTGCCTATCCCTGCGTGCGCCATTAAGTTCCCGTTCCAATTAGTGCGCATTTTTTCTTAAGGTGCGCTCGGGGCGCATTCCGCACGAACTTCAATAGATCAATGCCTGCTGCGCTGTCACCTTATTCCCGTCGGTATTTCCCGAACGGGTCGGGGAGAGACGCGCAGGAGGTAATATGACCGCATTTCACAGTGCCAACATGATGCTCGACTATCAGGATATCGGCTCAGGGCCGCTCACGCTGGTGCTGTTGCCCGGCTGGTGCGAACCGAAAACCGTGTTCGAGCCGTTCATTGCTTTGGCGGCCGAACGTTATCGGGTGATCAACATCGACTGGCGGGGCCATGGCCTGTCGTCGAAAGCCGCGGAGATGTCGCTGACGGCGGACGATTTGCTGGAGGATGTGCGCCAACTGCTGACGGCGCTGCGTTTGGATAACGTGGTCACCCTGTCGGTGGCGCACGCCAGCTGGCTGGCGGTAGCGTTGGCTGAAGCGTTGCCGCAGCGGGTGCAGGGCATGGTGTTTCTCGACTGGATCATGACGCAGCCGGAACCGGCGTTCTTTACGGCGGTGAGCCGCATGCAGGAGCCGCAGCAGTGGCTGGCGGCGCGCGACGCCTTGTTCGACTTCTGGCAGGGCGGCATCCGCCACGATCGGGTCAAACGCCATCTGGAGGTTGAGATGGCGCAGGAAGATTACCGGCTCTGGCGTGCCGCCGGCGTGGCCATCGAACAGGCCTATCGGCAATTCGGCTCACCGCTGCAACGCCTGGCGGGAATGAGCGCACCGCCGCCGTGCCGGCACATCTACTCGTTGGATCGCCGTGACGACTATCTGCGGCAACAGCAGGCCTTTGCCGCCGAGCAGCCGTTTTTCTCCGTGGTGCGTCTCGGGGAGGCCCGCACTCACCTCGGCATTCTGGAACGGCCTGACTCGGTGCTGTGGGCTGTGGAGGATTTTTTGGCGCCGTGAACGCCGTCTGAAGGGGGGCACCGCCGATAAAGTGGGTTTCAACACCTTAGAAAGCCTGTATAATACGCGGTTCGATCCTGATAAACGTATTATGACCGTTGTGGCTGTTGGCCACGACGGTATCCCCCCGACGCCTGTGAAGGCGACATTAGAGGTTGCTCAATGAGCGAAAAGTTACAGAAAGTATTAGCGCGCGCCGGGCATGGCTCGCGTCGTGAAATCGAAACCATGATTGAAGCCGGGCGCGTCAGCGTCGACGGCAAGGTCGCCAAGCTGGGCGACCGCGTTGAAGTGACCCCGGCGATGAAAATTCGTCTGGATGGCCATGTCCTGTCGATCAAAGAATCCGAAGAGGTGGTTTGCCGGGTGCTGGCTTACTACAAACCGGAAGGCGAGCTGTGTACCCGCAGCGATCCTGAAGGCCGCCCGACGGTGTTCGATCGCTTGCCGAAGCTGCGCGGTTCACGCTGGGTGGCGGTAGGGCGACTGGACGTCAACACCTCCGGTCTGCTGTTGTTCACCACCGACGGTGAACTGGCGAACCGTCTGATGCACCCAAGCCGTGAAGTGGAACGTGAGTACGCGGTACGCGTGTTCGGCCAGGTCGACGATGCGAAAGTGAAGCAGCTGAGCAAGGGCGTGCAGCTGGAAGACGGCCCGGCCGCGTTCCGCACCATCAGCTTCCAGGGCGGTGAAGGCCTCAACCAGTGGTACAACGTGACCCTGACCGAAGGCCGCAACCGTGAAGTGCGTCGCCTGTGGGAAGCCGTGGGCGTGCAGGTGAGCCGCCTGATCCGCGTGCGCTACGGCGACATCGATCTGCCGAAAGGCCTGCCGCGTGGCGGCTGGGCGGAACTGGATCTGCCGGCGATCAACTACCTGCGCGAGCTGGTTGAATTGAAACCGGAAACGGTCAGCAAAATGCCGGTGGAGCGTGAGCGCCGCCGCGTGAAGGCTAACCAGATCCGCCGTGCGGTCAAGCGCCACTCTCAGGTGGCCGGCAGCGGCCGCCGCAGTGCGCCAGGCAGCAAGCCGGGTAAACCGGGCAAGCCAAGCAAACGCAGCTAATTCCTCATTCTGGCCCCGTTCGGGGCCAGAACTTTTTGTTACCAATCGATCCCCTGCTGCGCCTTCACGCCGGCATCGAACGCGTGTTTCACCGGCCGCATCTCCGTGACCGTATCCGCCAGTTCCAGCAAATCGCGATGGCAACCGCGCCCGGTCAAGATCACCGTTTGGTGCGCAGGGCGCCCCAGCAACGCTGCCTTCAGCTCTTCCAGTTCCAGATAGCCGTAGGTCAGCATGTAGGTCACTTCGTCCAGCAGCACCAGATCCAGGCTGCTGTCGGCCAGCATGCGCTTGCCGTGCTGCCACACCGCCTGGCAGGCGGCGGTATCGCCGGCTTTATTCTGCGTCTCCCAGGTAAAACCGGTGGCCATCACCTGGAATTCAACGCCGTGTTGCTGCAGCAGATTCTTTTCGCCATTGGGCCACTCGCCCTTGATGAACTGGATCACCCCGGCGCGCATGCCGTGGCCAACCGCCCGGGTGACGGTGCCGAAGGCGGCGGTGGTTTTACCCTTGCCGTTACCGGTAAACACCAGCAGCAGGCCGCGGGTATCCTGCGCCGCGGCGATGCGCGCATCGACCTGTTCTTTCAGGCGCTGCTGGCGCTGTTGATGACGATCTTCCGCCATGAAACGCTCCTTATTATTCGGCCGCGCCGGGTTTACGGTTCGGCTGCGCGTCGAAGCTCATGCCAGTTTTGCGGCGGCTGTCCTCGCCCATCAGATACAGGTACAACGGCATGATATCGGCGGGGGTCTTCAGTTTGTTCTTGTCTTCGTGTGGGAAGGCGGATGCGCGCATTTTGGTGCGGGTGCCACCCGGATTGATGCAGTTCACCCGCAAATTGCGAGTTTTGTACTCGTCGGCCAATACCTGCATCATGCCCTCGGTGGCGAACTTCGACACTGCATAGGCACCCCAGTCTGCGCGGCCGGTACGCCCGACGCTGGAGCTGGTGAACACCAGCGAACCGGCGTGGGATTTCAGCAGCAGTGGCAATAGTGCCTGGGTCAGCATAAAGGTGGCGTTGACGTTAACCTGCATCACCTCTTGCCACATGGTCATCGACAGCTCGGCCATCGGCGCGATGTCGCCGAGCAGGCCGGCGTTGTGCAGCACGCCGTCAAGGCGGGGGATCTGGCTAGCCAGATCGTCGGCTATCTGCCGGCATTGCTCCTGAGTGGCGTGCAGCAAGTCCAGCGTCACCACCAAGGCCGGGGCGCCGCCCTGGGCCGCAATTTCTTGTTGTACCGCCAGCAGTTTGCTCTCGGTACGGCCCAGCAGCACCAGTTGGGCACCGAAGCGCGCGTAGGTCAGCGCCGCTTCACGGCCGATGCCGTCACCGGCGCCGGTAACTAAAATGATACGTTGTTCGAGCAGGTCTTGTTTGGGTTGGTAATGCACGATACATCCTCGCCTGGGTGGCTGTTCTCCCGCGAATATCGGGGAGCAAGGGTGAAACGCGCGGCCGGGGCGGGAGCAAAGGCTCGACCGTCTGCGGGCCGCGCAGCGAATCCGTCTCATCGTATTGATGAATAATGGGTGTTATATGCCTTAATCCGCGGGCATTTTCAATGCGTAGCAGGCTGAAATGGCATTCTTTTGTAACAAAAGCGCGGCAGCGGCGGCTTGGTTCGACCGTAAATCGTCCCCATAGTGATGCTCCGTGCGCAATGAATTTTCATTTAGCCGCGACAGCAGCCGCTGCGGTTGGCTAGAATGGAAAGAAGTATACTAACAACCTGTAAATAAAGGCGGAATCTGTGGAGTTTATATCTGTTTATGGCCTGTTTCTGGCCAAGGTCGCCACGGTGGTGCTCGCCATCGCCGCGTTGGCCATATTGGCGGTCAGCCTGGGGCAACGCAAGAGCCGCCAAAAAGGGGAGTTGCAGCTGACCGACCTCGGCGAACAGTATCGCGAGATGCAGCGCGATATGCGCCTGGCGCGCATGGATGCCGCCGAGCAGAAGGTCTGGCTGAAACAGTTCAAGAAGCAGACCAAATCTGATGACAAATTGAAGAAGCAGCGCGCCAAGTCCGGCGCGGTGGAAGTGGCCAAGCCGTGCCTGTATGTGCTGGATTTCAAAGGCAGCATGGACGCGCATGAGGTGACGTCGTTGCGTGAAGAGATCTCGGCGGTGCTGGCGGTGGCGTCGGCGCAGGATGAAGTCCTGCTGCGCCTGGAAAGCCCTGGCGGGGTGGTGCATGGCTATGGCCTGGCGGCCTCGCAGTTGGAGCGCCTGCGCAAGGGCGGCATTCGCCTGACGGTAGCGGTGGATAAAGTGGCGGCCAGCGGCGGCTACATGATGGCCTGCGTCGCGGATCGCATCGTGGCGGCACCGTTCGCCATCATCGGTTCCATCGGCGTGGTGGCGCAGATCCCGAACTTCCACCGCCTGCTGAAAAAGAATGACATCGACGTGGAGCTGCACACCGCCGGGCAGTTCAAACGCACGCTGACGCTGTTCGGTGAAAACACCGAGCAAGGGCGCGAGAAGTTTCGCGAAGATCTGAACGAAACCCACGAACTGTTCAAGCGCTTCGTGCATGAGCAGCGCCCGTCGCTGGATATCGATAGCGTCGCCACCGGTGAGCACTGGTTCGGTTCTCAGGCCAAAGAAAAGGGGCTGATCGACGCCATCGGCACCAGCGACGATTTGCTGATCGCCGAGTTGGATAACCACGAAGTGATCGCCGTGCGCTACACGCGCCGCAAACGCCTGATGGATCGCTTCACCGGCAGCGCGGCGGAAAGCGTCGATCGTTTACTGTTGCGCTGGTGGCAGCGTGGGGAAAAGCCGTTGTTGTAACGGCGATGAGAGCAGGAATCAACGGGGGCCAGGTGCCCCCGTTTTCTTTACTCAATCGACCAGGTGGTATTTTTCCGAAAGCAGATGGGCCAAATGTTTAAACATATTAAATACCGCGGTGGTTTTGGCGGTGGGCAATCCGTCGGCATCCAAAAAGTATTCGCCGCGAAAAACTAAAACGCCGCTTTTTTGTTCAACGTCGGTGGCGAGCATGCCGTGCAGATAATCTTCGTGTTGGCGGATGATGTTATTTGCTTCCGCCAGTAGGGCCTCGCGGCCGATAGGTGCAGTATTCTTGTGCATTTATTAGACTCCAAACAAAAAACGCTGCGCATATTCTAACGCCGGTTCGCTTTTATCCGCAAACCGACTAAGGTTTATTTGCCGTCTGGATGGCCATGGGCGGCCGCCGGTTGGCGAAATCTGCCTTTCCGTGCTAATTAGGTTGCGTGACGCTTTTTATCAGGTACAGTGTGGGATTTTGCGGCGTCGGGTGGAAGGTTTTGTTTACGCCATGAATAAAACTCACACAGCCATACTTCTGGGGCATGGGTGAATAGCAGGCAGGATCAACAACTTGCGTTCAGGTTGAGCAGTTGGGCAACCAAAAGAAAAAAATCTGTTGATCTCTTGCCAGACTGCCGCAATATAAAAAAAGAGACACGAATTGCCGCGGCACGGCGAGATAAAAGACTTCTTTTTAGAAGAAATAAATTAGGTAAAGGTAAATATGGGTAAAGCTCTCGTAATAGTTGAGTCCCCGGCAAAAGCCAAAACTATTAATAAATATTTAGGAAGTGACTACGTGGTGAAGTCCAGCGTCGGTCATATCCGTGATTTGCCGACCAGTGGCTCAGCCAGCAAAAAGAGCGCTGACTCAACCGAAGACAAAGCCAAGAAAAAAGTTAAAAAAGATGAGAAGGCGGCGCTGGTAAATCGCATGGGCGTCGACCCTTACCACGGCTGGAAAGCGCATTATGAAATCCTGCCGGGTAAAGAAAAAGTGGTCGCCGAGTTAAAATCGTTGGCGGAAAACGCCGACCACATTTATCTCGCAACCGACCTTGACCGCGAAGGGGAAGCCATCGCCTGGCACCTGCGGGAAGTGATCGGTGGGGATGACAAACGCTTTAGCCGCGTGGTGTTTAACGAAATCACCAAAAACGCAATCCAACAGGCGTTCAAACAGCCGGGCGAGCTGAACATTGACCGCGTCAACGCGCAGCAGGCACGCCGGTTTATGGACCGCGTGGTGGGCTATATGGTCTCGCCGCTGCTGTGGAAGAAAATCGCCCGCGGCCTGTCCGCCGGCCGCGTGCAGTCGGTGGCGGTGCGCCTGGTGGTTGAGCGCGAACGCGACATCAAGGCCTTCGTGCCGGAAGAGTACTGGGAGCTGCATGCCGATCTGCTGGCGAAGGGTGAAACCGCGCTGCAGATGGAAGTGACCCATGCGCACGACAAACCGTTCAAGCCGGTCAACCGCGAGCAGACTCACGCCGCGGTCAAGCTGCTGGAAAAAGCCCGCTACACGGTGCTGGATCGCGAAGATAAACCGACCAGCAGCAAGCCGGGCGCGCCTTTCATTACCTCCACGCTGCAACAGGCCGCCAGCACTCGCCTGAGCTTCGGCGTGAAGAAAACCATGATGATGGCGCAACGGCTGTATGAAGCCGGCCACATCACCTATATGCGTACCGATTCCACCAACCTGAGCCAGGATGCGCTCAACATGGTGCGTGGCTACATCGGTGACAACTTCGGCGACAAATACCTGCCGAAGGCGCCGAATCAGTACAGCAGCAAAGAGAATTCGCAGGAAGCGCACGAAGCGATCCGTCCTTCGGACGTGAACGTGCTCGCCGAGCAGTTGAAAGACATGGAGGCGGACGCGCAGAAGCTGTATCAGCTGATCTGGCGCCAGTTCGTTGCCTGCCAGATGACGCCGGCGCAATACGATTCCACCACGCTGACGGTGAAAGCCGGCGATTATCAACTGCGCGCCAAGGGCCGTACGCTGCGCTTTGACGGCTGGACCAAGGTGATGCCGGCGCTGCGCAAGGGCGATGAAGATCGCACTCTGCCATACGTCGAAATCGGCAGCGAACTTGATCTGCAGAAACTGATCCCAAGCCAGCACTTCACCAAGCCGCCGGCGCGCTACAGCGAAGCCTCACTGGTGAAAGAGCTGGAAAAACGCGGTATCGGCCGTCCGTCCACCTACGCCTCCATCATCTCGACCATTCAGGATCGCGGTTATGTGCGGGTGGAAAGCCGCCGCTTCTATGCCGAGAAAATGGGCGAGATCGTCACCGATCGCCTGGAAGAGAACTTCCGCGAGCTGATGAACTATGACTTCACCGCGCGCATGGAAGACGGCCTTGATGAGGTCGCCAACAACCAGGCCGAGTGGAAAGCGGTGTTGGACGAATTCTTCGTCGACTTCAGCGAGCAGCTGGAAACGGCGGAGAAGGATCCGGAAGAAGGCGGCATGCGGCCTAACCAGATGGTGATGACCAGCATTGACTGCCCGACCTGCGGCCGCAAGATGGGCATCCGTACCGCCAGCACCGGTGTGTTCCTCGGCTGTTCCGGCTACGCGCTGCCGCCGAAGGAGCGTTGCAAAACCACCATCAACCTGGTGCCTGAAGCGGAAGTGCTCAACATCCTCGAAGGCGACGACGCGGAAACCAACGCGCTGCGCGCACGCCGCCGCTGCCAGAAATGCGGTACGGCGATGGACAGCTATCTGATCGACAACCAGCGTAAGCTGCACGTCTGCGGTAACAACCCGGCGTGTGACGGTTATGAGATCGAAGAGGGCGAGTTCCGTCTGAAAGGCTATGACGGCCCGGTGGTGGAGTGCGACAAATGCGGCTCGGAAATGCACCTGAAAATGGGGCGCTTCGGCAAGTACATGGGCTGCACCAACGAGAACTGCAAAAACACCCGTAAGATCCTGCGTAACGGCGATGTCGCGCCGCCGAAGGAAGATCCGGTACCGTTGCCAGAGCTGCCGTGCGAGAAGTCCGACGCCTATTTCGTGCTGCGTGACGGCGCTGCCGGCGTGTTCCTGGCGGCCAATACCTTCCCTAAATCGCGCGAAACCCGTGCGCCGCTGGTGGAAGAGCTGGCTCGCTTCAAGGATCGTCTGCCGGAGAAACTGCGTTATCTGGCCGATGCGCCGGTCGCGGATGCCGAAGGCAATAAAACGCTGGTGCGTTTCAGCCGTAAAACCAAGCAGCAGTACGTCTCCTCTGAAAAAGACGGCAAGGCGACCGGTTGGTCTGCGTTCTACGTGGACGGCAAGTGGGTTGAAGGCAAGAAGTAAGGCTGATGTCCTGCCTGCAAGATGAAAAACCAGCCCTGGCGGCTGGTTTTTTATTGGTGAAAAGGGGCAAACGGATCTATCCTTTGCTGTTTTTATCCCTCCGACACCGCCGTTTCACGTTGATACCAATGCAAAATAATCGTTATCATAGTGTGACGCGGATCTATACTTGAAGCTGCAACGTGGTATAGTGGTTATATAAAAAGTTTTTTTATTATTAAAGCTTATTAACAACGGCGCTTTCTTCACCATCAGGGTAGAACACGGTGTTTATGGCTTGTGAGTTTCAGCATACCGGGGCGACACCGATATACCTGGCTGCGGGTAAGCCGCAGTGTTTAACCTAGGATGGTATAAGATATGAAATTGCAGCAGCTTCGTTACATTGTGGAAGTGGTTAACCACAACCTGAATGTCTCCTCGACGGCAGAAGGGCTCTATACCTCGCAACCCGGCATCAGTAAACAGGTGCGCATGCTCGAAGATGAGCTGGGCATCCAGATTTTCGCCCGTAGCGGCAAGCACCTGACCCAGGTCACCCCCGCCGGCCAGGAAATCATTCGCATCGCGCGTGAAGTATTGTCCAAAGTGGACGCCATCAAAGCCGTTGCCGGTGAACACACCTACCCGGACAAAGGCTCGCTGTACGTCGCCACCACGCATACGCAGGCTCGCTACGCCTTGCCCAACGTGATTAAGGGCTTTATCGAGCGTTACCCGCGCGTCTCGCTGCACATGCACCAGGGGTCGCCGACGCAGATCGCCGAAGCGGTCTCCAAGGGCACCGCCGATTTCGCCATCGCCACCGAAGCGCTGCACCTGTACGACGATCTCATCATGCTGCCGTGCTACCACTGGAACCGTGCGGTGGTGGTGAAGCCCGATCATCCTTTGGCGGGCAAAAGCAGCATCAGCATTGAAGAACTGGCGGCTTACCCGATCGTCACTTACACCTTCGGCTTTACCGGCCGCTCGGAGCTGGACACCGCCTTCAACCGCGCCGGCCTGACGCCGCGCATCGTCTTTACCGCCACCGACGCCGACGTGATCAAAACCTATGTGCGTCTGGGACTGGGGGTGGGGGTGATCGCCAGCATGGCGGTGGATCCAGTGCAGGATCCGGATCTGGTGACGGTGGATGCGCGCGATATCTTCACCTACAGCACCACCAAGATCGGCTTCCGCCGCAGCACCTTCCTGCGCAGCTACATGTACGACTTTATTCAGCGCTTCGCGCCGCACCTGACGCGCGACGTGGTCGACAGCGCGGTGGCGTTGCGTTCCAACGAAGAGATTGAAGCGATGTTCAAGGACATCAAGCTGCCGATTAAATAGCCGCCAGCGTTGACGACATCAAACAACACCCGGACAGGCCTGCGCCTCTCCGGGTTTTTTATGCGTAAAACCCTGCGCCATAACACACCCCATTCGCAAGCTGCGCTAATCCAATCTTGGTTGGGGGAACGCGTAATGGCGCTTTAACGTCAGACCGACTCCCTCTGTCATTTCCACTAAGTTTCTGAATAACGCCCATTCTGCCTTAAGACAGCTTATGTCTTCCTTGTTAGGAATCATCTGAAAACAAAGTGTTTTTGTTCTGGCAAAGAGTTTTTTTTCTCTCGGAAGTTAAAGTAATGCTAACCAATTGCCAGCGGAGCCGCTTATCTCATGACCAGCCGTATCTCTGTTCAATTGCCCGTTGAGGGCCTGCTTTTTTGGAAGCTGGCGGGCCGTGAGGCCTTGTCCGAGCCGTTTGCGCTTACGCTGACCTTGCTGGGCCGGGATGCCCGCATTAATCGCAGCGAGCTGTTGGGGCAACCGGTCACGGTGAATCTACCGACGGGACTGCTGTCAGCGGATCGCCATATCAATGGCAAAGTGACCCGCGTTGCCGTCAGTGCCGTCGAATTAAGTGGCACGCGTTATGCTGTGTATACGCTGACGGTGGAATCGGATCTATGGCCGATGAAGCGGGATCGCAATCTGCGCATCTTCCAGGGCCAGACGGTGCCGCAAACGGTGCATGCTTTGCTCAGCGAATATCAGGTTAACGTAGAGGATAAACTCACCGGTCGCTATCGGGTGTGGGATTACTGTGTTCAGTATCAGGAGAGCAGTCTCGATTTTATCAGCCGCCTCATGGAGCTGGAGGGTATTGTTTACCATTTTCGCCATGAGGCGGGCCGCCACACGCTGGTGCTGACGGATGCGGCAGGGCAGTATCAGCCGTTTAGCGGCTACGAGACGATTCCTTACCATCAGACTCCGTCTGGCGGCAGCACCCTCGAGCAGGGCATCGGCCAATGGGCACCGGAAGACAGCGTAACGCCGGGCATTTACGGTTTGGACGACTATGACTTTCGCAAACCGAACGCCTGGCTGTTCCAGGCTCGCCAAAACCCGGCCTCGCCGATGCCGGGCAGCATCGACGTCTACGATTGGCCGGGCCGCTATGTCGAGCACGCCGATGGAGAATTCTACGCACGCGTGCGCCAGGAACGCTGGCAGGTGGAACATCAGCAGGTACATGGCACAGCAACGGCGATCGGAATCGCGCCGGGCTATACCTTTACCCTGATCAACGCCCCGTATTTCAGCGATAACGGCGAATACCTGACGACGGCCGCCGATTATACGTTCTCCGAGAACCGCTACGCCAGCGGCGAAGAAGGAGAGACGATTCATCGCATCGACTTTACGGTTATCCCGGCTGCTACCGTCTTTCGTCCGCTGACGGTGACGCCGTGGCCGCGCACCTATGGCCCGCAAACGGCCAAGGTGGTGGGGCCCGTCGGCGAGAATATCTGGACGGACAAATACGGCCGGATAAAAGTGAAGTTTCACTGGGATCGCCGCGCCAAAGGGGATGATACCAGTTCGTGCTGGGTGAGGGTCTCGAGTGCCTGGGCGGGGCAAGGGTTCGGTTCGGTACAGATACCGCGCGTCGGTGATGAAGTGGTGGTGGACTTTATTAATGGCGATCCGGATCGGCCGATTGTCACCGGGCGCGTCTACAATGAAGCGAGCATGCCGCCGTGGGTGTTGCCGGCGGCGGCTACGCAAATGGGTTTTATGACTCGCAGTAAGGACGGAAGCCGGGACAACGCCAGCTATCTTTTTTTCGAAGATAAGGTGGGCAGCGAGGCCGTGGAACTGCACTCCGAAAAGGATATGAAGGTTTCGGTGGAAAATGACCAGCAGGTCAATATTGACGGTAACCGGTCGACAACTATCCTCAAGCAACAGCAAGACGAAGTGACGGGCAATGCCACCTTCCATTACAAGAGCCAGCGCACCACCACGGTGGATAAAAAAGAAACCGGCTATTTTAATGGCGGTGTCGCTACGGAGATCAAGGCAGGGCGGACGTTCGACATTAAGGACGGCGGTGACAAGGTAACGATCAAAGGCGACCGTACCAGCGATATCGACGGGAATGAAAGCCACCATGTCTCCGGCAAACTGACTGAGACCCTGGATAAAGGGCGGGACGTTACGATCGGCGCTGGCGGCCATAAAGAGAACATCACGGGGGGCGTTACCCGCGAGATCAAGGGCGGCGTCAACGAAACGATCAAAGACGGCGTTACCACCAATATCAATAGCGGCGACTGGACGCAAAACGTCAACGCGGGAACCATTACGATTTACAGCCCGCATCAGATAAAAATTGTCAGCGGCGAAAAGATCAGCCTCGAAGCGCCGGAGTCCGTGTTCAATCCCAAGCTGCACAGCCTGACCGTGACTGCCTTCAGTGAAAGCATTACCGGTAATAGCGTATCGGCATCGGCGATAGCCAGCAGCATCGTTGGCGTGTCCAACGGCCTGACGGGGCTATCCAATTCTTATAAGCTGAAAGAGTTTTCAAAGACGGCGTTCAAAACGGAAACGAACGGGGTGGTGGTGAATGTCGAGGTGACCAATATCAGCAACAGAACGCTGAATGTAACGAATAACTCATTGTTTATAATTACATAAAATGGAGCAGCACGCTTATGTCTCTGGCTGATATGTCGAAGTACTTCCTGTATGCGGGGATCGCCACCCCTGTCGTGATGGGCATTTTCTTTTACTGTATTTTTAAAAACAACGGCGGTAACTCGACCGAGATGTCTGCAGTTAAAAACTATCTCAACAAGGACAGCTGGCAAGGTGAAATTATCGCCTCACACCTCGAATCCTGTCGGCAAACCAACACTCGATATGGCAATGACTTTTTCTTTGACGTTGATTTTTATCTCCCGGGCGACACCCGACTCCACACTGCCAAGGCCCTGGTTCAACCAGGCCAGATGCATCTACTGCGCAAAGGGATGGACATCAAGGTAAAGAAGGGGCGTAAGAATCAGCTGGCGGTTGTGGAGATGGATTTCCCCGCTGAGCTGTTGTAGCTAACCTTTCCCTGCCAAAGCGCCGCATCGTTGCGGCGTTTTTGTTGGCGTATTGCCTAACCCCTTGGCTGGGCTCGCACTTCCTTTCCGCTGATTGTTCCCACCTATCGTTGTGATCAAATCGTGTTGTTATCAAAACGTTAACTTATCTTTGTGGTATCTTTAAACAAGACCTCACTGATTACCCTGTTTTAGTCACAATAAGAAATGGAGGAGCTATGTCGTCCGATCTTCGTGAAACAAGTCTGGATAAGCTGGTTGCACTGAATAGCGAATATTACTACTACAGTCTGCCGCTGGCGGCGAAGCAGCTGGGTGATATCGACCGGTTGCCGAAATCAATGAAAGTGCTGTTGGAGAACCTGCTGCGCCATGTGGATGGCGATACCGTGCAGGTTGACGACCTCAAGGCCATCGTCGCCTGGCTGCAAACCGGCCATGCTGACCGTGAGATCGCCTATCGTCCGGCGCGCGTGCTGATGCAGGATTTTACCGGCGTTCCGGCGGTGGTGGATCTGGCCGCGATGCGCGAAGCGGTACGGCGACTGGGCGGCAACGTCGACCAGGTGAATCCGCTGTCGCCGGTGGATCTGGTGATTGACCACTCGGTTACCGTCGATGAATTTGGCGACGATAACGCCTTCGAAGACAACGTGCGTATCGAAATGCAGCGCAACCACGAGCGCTACACCTTCCTGCGCTGGGGGCAGAAAGCCTTCAACCGCTTCCGCGTGGTGCCACCGGGCACCGGCATCTGCCACCAGGTCAACCTCGAATACCTCGGCCAAACGGTCTGGCACAGCGACGAAAGCGGCCGCCGCGTGGCTTATCCCGATACGCTGGTGGGCACCGATTCCCACACCACCATGATCAACGGCCTGGGTATCCTCGGCTGGGGCGTCGGCGGTATCGAAGCGGAAGCGGCGATGCTGGGCCAGCCGGTGTCGATGCTGATCCCGGACGTGGTCGGCTTTAAGCTGACCGGCAAGCTCCGCGAGGGCATTACCGCCACCGACCTGGTGCTGACGGTGACTCAAATGCTGCGTAAGCATGGCGTGGTCGGCAAGTTCGTCGAGTTTTACGGCGATGGGCTGGCCGATCTGCCGCTGGCGGACCGGGCAACCATCGCCAATATGTCGCCGGAGTTCGGCGCCACCTGCGGTTTCTTCCCGGTGGATGACGTTACGCTCGGCTATATGAAGCTCAGCGGCCGCAGCGCCGAACAAATCGCGCTGGTGGAAGCCTACGCCAAAGCGCAGGGCATGTGGCGTAATCCGGGTGATGAACCGGTCTTCACCAGCTCGCTGGCGCTGGACATGTCAACCGTGGAAGCCAGCCTCGCCGGGCCAAAGCGCCCGCAGGATCGCGTTGCGCTGCCGAATGTGCCGCAGGCGTTCAAGGCCGCCACCGAGCTGGATATCGGGGGACACAAGGCCAATGCCGACAGCAAAACCTTCACGCTGGACGGGCAGCAGCACGAACTGCGCGACGGCGCGGTAGTGATCGCGGCGATCACCTCTTGCACCAACACCTCCAACCCGAGCGTCATGATGGCGGCCGGCCTGCTGGCGAAAAACGCCGTCAAGAAAGGGCTACGCAGCAAACCCTGGGTAAAAACCTCGCTGGCGCCGGGTTCCAAAGTGGTGACCGACTACTTTGACAGTGCCAAACTCACCGCCTATCTGGAAGAACTGGGGTTCAACCTGGTGGGATATGGCTGTACCACCTGTATCGGCAACTCCGGGCCGCTGCCGGATCCCATCGAGCAGGCGATCAAAGAGGGCGATCTGACCGTGGGCGCGGTGCTGTCGGGCAACCGTAACTTCGAAGGGCGCATCCACCCGCTGGTGAAAACCAACTGGCTGGCCTCGCCGCCGCTGGTAGTGGCTTATGCGCTGGCGGGCAGCATGAAGATCGATCTGACCAAAGAGCCGCTGGGCGAGGGTAATGACGGTCAGCCGGTCTATTTGAAGGACATCTGGCCGAGCAGCCAGGACATCGCTCAGGCGGTGGAAGAAGTGCGCACCGAGATGTTCCACAAGGAATACGGCGAAGTGTTCGACGGAGACGCCAACTGGCAGGCGATCCAGGTGACCGGTTCGGCGACTTATCAATGGCAGGAGGATTCTACCTATATCCGCCATCCTCCGTTCTTCAGCACCATGAAGGTGAAGCCGGATCCGGTGCAGGACATCAAGGACGCGCGCATTCTGGCGATTCTGGCCGACTCGGTGACCACCGACCACATCTCGCCGGCGGGTAACATCAAGCGCGACAGCCCGGCGGGGCGTTACTTGAGCGAGCACGGCGTGGCGCCGCAGGATTTTAACTCCTACGGTTCACGCCGCGGCAACCACGAAGTGATGATGCGCGGCACCTTCGCCAACATCCGCATTCGCAACGAAATGGTGCCGGGCGTGGAAGGCGGCTATACCCGCCATATTCCGTCGCAACAGCAGCTGTCTATCTACGACGCCGCCATGCAGTACCAGCAGGAGAAAGTGCCGCTGGCGGTGATCGCCGGTAAAGAGTACGGTTCCGGCTCCAGTCGCGACTGGGCGGCGAAGGGGCCGCGCCTGCTGGGCGTGCGGGTGGTGATAGCCGAATCCTTCGAGCGCATTCACCGCTCAAACCTGATTGGCATGGGGATTTTGCCGCTGGAGTTCCCGCAAGGGGTGACGCGCAAAACCCTGGGGCTGACCGGGGATGAGCAGATCAGCGTTGGCGGCCTGCAACAGCTGCAGCCGGGCCAGACGGTGCCGGTGCATATCACCTATGCCGACGGGCGCAAGGAAGTGGTCGACACCCGTTGCCGCATCGATACCGGCAATGAGCTGACCTACTACGAAAACGACGGTATCCTGCACTATGTGATCAGGAAAATGCTGTAATTAAGCAATAAAAAGGGCGCCGCGAGGCGCCCTGATTGTTTCCACCGCGGTAGCGATCACTTCTGGTCGAGCAAATGGCCCATTTTGGCGGCCTTGGTGGCCAGATAGCGTTCGTTCTTCGGATTGCGGCCGACGATCAGCGGCACGCGCTCGCTGATATTGATACCGGCTTCGGTCAGGATCTCGACCTTTTTCGGGTTGTTGGTCAGCAAACGCACCGCGTCGACGCCCAGCAGTTTGAACATATCGGCGCACAGGGTGAAGTCGCGCTCGTCGGCGGCGAAGCCGAGCTGATGGTTAGCTTCCACGGTGTCTGCGCCCTTATCCTGCAGGGCGTAGGCGCGGATCTTGTTCAACAGGCCGATATTGCGGCCCTCCTGGCGATGATAAAGCAGGATGCCGCGGCCTTCTTCGGCGATCTGTTCCAGTGCGGCTTCGAGTTGAAAACCGCAGTCGCAGCGCAGGCTGAATAAGGCGTCACCGGTCAGACATTCGGAATGCACGCGTGCGAGTACCGGCACTTCGCCGGAAATATCACCGAATACCAGTGCCAGATGGTCATGCCCGGTCGCCAGTTCTTCGAATCCTACCATCAGGAAATCGCCCCAAGGTGTCGGCAGTTTAGCCTCTGCCACCCGTTTAAGCTGCATGTCATTCTCCACAAAAACCTACGATTCAATCATTGTCGCGCATCCTAAGTCCGGTTCAGTGAATTGACCAAGACTAAAACGTGCTACGCCGATCTCTATTTCGTTAATTATCGGCTATTTTGCCACAACTTCTTGCCGGGCGGTGCTCAGCAAACCAGCAGATGGCGTTTTCTGACCACCTATTATTGCGATAGGTTGCCTATCTGTTTAATTTTTCGCGTGTTATCAATATTGCACTCTTGTTACACTGCAGACTGATTCACGCAGAGGAAAACGGGAATGTATGAGATAGCGAAACGTACGGCGGGCGGCGCGCTGCTGCTGCTGTTGATGCCGCTGGTAGTATGGGCATCCGGCTGGCACTGGCAGCCCGGCGGCAATGATCGGCTGCTCAAAGCGCTGTACTGGGTGACCGAAACCGTGACCTCGCCGTGGGGCATTCTGACCAGCGCGATCCTTTGCGGTTGGTTTTTGTGGTGCCTGCGCTTTCGGTTGAAGGCGGCCATCGGTCTGGCAATCCTGCTTTTCGCCGCACTGTTGATTGGGCAGGGGGTCAAATCGTTGATCAAGGATCGGGTGCAAGAACCGCGACCGTTTGTGGTATGGCTCGAGCAAACCCACGGTGTGGACGGAAAATATTTCTATTCGCTGCACCGCAAAGAGCGCAGCGCGCTGGTGCGCGAGCAGTTGCAAGACCAGACGCTGGTGCCGAACTGGCTGCGTAAGCACTGGCAGTTTGAAACCGGCTTCGCTTTCCCGTCGGGGCATACGATGTTCGCCGCCACCTGGGCACTGTTGGGCGTAGGGCTGCTGTGGCCGCGCCGCCATTATAAAACTGTCGCGCTGCTGATGGTGTGGGCAACGGGTGTGATGGGCAGCCGTCTGCTGCTGGGCATGCACTGGCCGCGCGATCTGGCAATGGCCACGTTGATCAGTTGGTTGCTGGTGGTGATCACCTGCTGGCTGGCGCAGCGTTGGTTCGGTCCGCTGACGCCGCCGCCGCAAGAGCAGCAGGAAATCGCGGCGCGCAAGCCGGAATAATCACTTCTTTCACAGACGCCGTTCAGGCGCCTGCCACCAAGACCTTAACGCCTACCTTTTCAAATGCCTGCAGTGCGGAATCGCTAATTCCGTTGTCGGTAATCAAATAGTCGATATGCTGCCAGTCACAAGGCAGCGCAAACATTGAAACCTTATCGATCTTGCTTGAGTCGGCCACCACATACACCGTGTTGGCTGCATTGATCATCGCCATTTTCAGTTTGATGTCGGTTTCGCTTGGGAAACTGAGCCCGTGGCGGGGCGAGATGCAGGCCGTCGCGAGGAACAGCTTTTGCGCCAGCACGTTTTCGAAGAAGCTGGCGGCTTTGTCCCCGGAGGTGGAGAGCGTGGGGAATTTGAATGAGCCCCCGGTCAGCAAAATATTCACACCCGGTTCGCCGCCCAGCTGCAGTGCAATATTGACGCCGGTGGTGATAACGGACAGTTTCTTTATGTGATTCAGGTGATTGGCGATAGCCGTGGTGGTGGTGCCTGAATCAAGAATGATGGTGTCGCCGGGCTCGATAAAACCGGCGGCGAGCTTGCCGATGCGATCTTTGGCGGTCAGGTTAACCTGGCGTTCCAGCAGCATGGCATGAGTATTTTGCTTGCCATCAACCAGAGTTGCACCACCGTGGAAGCGCTGCACATAGCCTTGCTGCTGCAGGACGCGCAGATCGGTACGAATGGTCGCCTCGGTCAGCTTGAAGGTATCGGTAAGCATTTTGACCGTCGCCGAGCCGTCTTCGCGGATCATGTCGAGGATCTTTTCGCGCCGTTGCTGCATTTCCGCCAGCTGTTCGCTTTTGCTTTTCAATCGAAAGACTCCTGCACCTATCAGTACCTGTCAGTTCCCGCCGCGCGGTTTGCTACGGCAACTCCTTATTGATGCGTTGAATTTTAGCTCGCGATTATTGATAAAGCCACGGATAAACCCGGCTAAGCAGTATTGATTTTTATTCGAAAATCATTGGCATCCGATCAAATCAACGGTAAAAACTAAATCAAAGCAGCCGGGTGATTTTTATCGTGTTGTTATTTATTGGTTTTTATCGGCATGGGTGTTGTCTGGTAAGCGCTTTTGCTTGAAATTTGATCTTGCCCACATTAATTATCGTTTTTGCTGCATATGATTTCCATTCGAAAATCAATGGTGAGTTAACGGATCAATTTCGATGCGATAACGATAATCAGGGCGCTTATGCAGAGGTGACGATGGACTTTCAGGCGATTAAAAACACGGCACGCCAGGCGCGCCGATATGTGGTGACCATGAACCATAAGGCAGGCAAGGGTCATACCGGCGCCGATCTGTCGGAAATCGACATCATCTGCACTTTGTATATGGCAGTGATGGATCGCAGCAATGCCCGGCCCGATCAGGATCGGTTCATTTTGTCTAAAGGGCATGGCGCCGGCGGTTTCTATTGCAGTTGCGCGGCGATGGGCTTGCTGGATCCAGCGGTGCTCGATCAGTTCATGGGCGACGACACCTTGTTGGCCGGGCATCCGGTGCGGCAGAAGCTGCCGGAGCTGGTGGAGATCAACTCTGGCGGTTTGGGGCATGGGCTGCCGATCGCCGTGGGGCTGGCGCTGGGCAACAAGCTGGCGGGGCGTGCGCATCGTCGCGCTTTCGTACTGCTGGGCGACGGCGAACTGGCAGAGGGTTCCAATTGGGAGGCGGCGATGGCGGCCAGCAAATTTAAGCTGGATAACCTGATTGCCATCGTTGATCGCAACCGGCTGCAACTGGCGGGAAAGACAGAGGCCATCATGCCGCTGGAACCGTTGGCGGAAAAATGGCGCGCTTTCGGCTTTGAAACTCTGGAATGTGACGGCCACGATCCGGCGGCGCTGGTGGCGGCGATCCAACGCCCGAGCCAGGACAAGCCGCGAGTGATTTTGGCCAATACCGAAAAGGGGCACGGTGTGTCGTTTATGGCTAACGTTGCCGCCTGGCATCACGCGGTACCGGACGAACAACAGCTGGCGCAGGCGCTGGCGGAACTGGAGGGGTAAACATGCAGGATTTACGCGATGCCGTTGTGACGGTGTTGATCGAACAGCAACGGGCGGGTGCGGATCTGAGCGTGATGGTGGCGGATTCCACGTCCACGTCGAAAATCGCGCCCTTTGAGCAGGCTTATCCGGAGCGGGTAGTGAACGTCGGTATCGCCGAACAGAACATGGTTGGCATGGCTGCCGGCATGGCGCTCAGCGGCCGTACGGTCTTTACCGCCAACGCGGCACCTTTCCTGTTCGCTCGTTCAAACGAACAGATGAAAAACGATGTTTGCTACACGGAGACCAACGTGAAAATGCTTGGCCTGAATGCCGGATTTGGTTACGGGCCACTGGGTGCGACGCACCACTGCATGAACGATATCGCCATCGCCCGTACGTTGGGCAATCTCAGCGTCTATGCGCCGGCGGATGCAAGGCAAGCGGCAGAGATTGTCCGTCATGTCATCGCGCAACCCGGTCCGGCCTATATCCGTATGGACAGTGACAAGCTGCCGGTGTTGAACGCGGATTACCAATTCCGTCCGGGAGAGCCGGAGGTGTTGCACCAGGGGGAAGATAACCTGGTGTTCTGTTTGGGCACGGTGGCTCATGAGGCGATGAAGGTGCTGGCATTGGGCGATAACCCGACCATTGTCTCTCTCCCTTCGCTCTGGCCGCTCAATGAGGAGGCGGTGGTGGCGTTGATGCGCTCGCACCGCCAGGTGCTGACTATGGAGGAGCATGCGCTCAGCGGTGGTTTAGGCACCATCATCGGTGAATTGTTGCTGCGGCATCAGCTGCCGCGGCCGTTTACCGCGCTGGGCATGCCGGCTTACGAATTTACCCACAGCAGCAGCCGGGCGGCGCTGCGGCGGCAATACGCCATCGATGCGGCAGGATTGCATGCACAGTTAACTCAATAGGGGGATGCGATGGAGCGGAACGAATATGACGTTAATTTACGCTACGGTGTCGATAGCCGGATGTCGCTGGCAGGGAAGGTTGCGGTAATCACCGGCGGTTTGGGCGGCATCGCGATGGCAGCCAATCGCCTGCTGTTGGAAAAGGGCGCGCGCCTGGTGTTGATGTATCCGGCCTTTGAACAAGACAAGGCCGCGGCAGCGCTGCGAGAGTTGGGCGATGAACAGGTGTTCTGTCAGGTGTGCGACGTGACCGAACCCGACTCGGTGGCTGCCGCCTTCAACGCGGCTGAGCGGCGCTTTGGCCGGCTCGATATCCTGGTCAACTGCGCCGGCTACGTTAATTTGCAGCCGGCGACAGAAGTCACGCTCGAGGAGTGGCAGCGCCATCTGGCGGTCAATCTCACCGGGCCTTTCCTGTGCTCACAAGAACTGGCGCGCCGCGCGATAACCGCCGGCCACGGCGGGAAAATCATCAACATCGCGTCGCAGGCGGCTTCCATCGCCATTGACGATCACTGTGCTTACACCTCCGCCAAGGCGGGGCTGCTAGGCATGACCAAGGTGATGGCCAAAGAGTGGGCGCCGCACGGCATCACCGTCAATACGTTATCGCCCACCGTGGTGCTGACGCCTATGGGAGAGAAAGCCTGGCGAGGCGAAAAGGGCGAGGCGATGAAAAAGCTGATCCCACTGGGGCGTTTTGCTTATACCGATGAAATCGCGGCGGCGATCCTGTTTTTTGCCAGCAACGGCAGCGACATGATTACCGGCGCGGACCTGATGATCGACGGCGGTTTTACCATTTGGTAAGCGGCAACCGCAGCGATCGCCAACACCAGACGATGTTCAACACAACGATAAGAGAACACCATCATGAGAAAAATAGCCACTTACCTTACCCTGCTCACCGGTTTTGCCTTCACCTCTGCCATGGCGGCGGAAAAGGGCACGATCGCCATCCTCGTCAACTCATTGGACAACCCTTATTACTCCGCGGAAGCCAAGGGGGCCGAGGCCAAAGCCAAGTCTCTCGGCTATCAGACGCTGGTGCTGTCGCACGGCGAAGACGTTAAGCGCCAGGGAGAGCTCATCAGCCTGGTTATCGGCCGTAAGGTTCAGGGCATCATTTTGGATAACGCCGATTCCCAGGCCAGCGTCGCCGCCGTACAGCAGGCGAAAAACGCCGGCATTCCAGTGGTGCTGATCAACCGCGAGATCCCGGTTGATGGCGTGGCGTTGGCGCAGATCACCCATAACAACTTCCAGGCCGGCTCGGACGTCGCCAACCAGTTTGTGGAAAAAATGGGGGAAACCGGCAAATACGCCGAGCTGACCTGCAACCTGGCGGACAATAACTGCGTTACGCGTTCGCAGTCGTTCCACAACGTGATCGACCAATATCCTGAGATGGTCAGCGTGGCGCGTCAGGATGCCAAGGGTAATCTGCTGGAGGGGAAACGCATCATGGACAGCATTTTGCAGGCGCATCCGGACATCAAGGGCGTGATCTGCGGCAACGGCCCGGTGGCGCTGGGCGCAGTGGCGGCGCTGAAGGCCGCTGGCCGGCAGGATGTCACCGTGGTGGGCATCGACGGCAGCAACGATGAACGTGACGCCATTCTTAACGGCAACCTCTACGCCAGCGTGATGTTGCAGGCGCAGGCTATCGCTGCGCAGGGCGTTGAAATCCTCGACGGTTATTTCCAATCCGGCAGCTATACCGGCAAGGAACGCGTGATGTTCCGCGGCATCCTGATCGGCAAAGACAATGCGCAACGGGTCAGTGACTTCAACTTCAAACCGTAACCCGCGCTGAGCGGCGTCTTTCACCACCCCGTCCTGGTGGCGGGGTGCGATCGGAGGTGTTGTTATGTCGATGCGCATTGCGTTGACCGTCATCGTCGTCCTGACGTTGAGCGGTTGCCGTATCGTCTCGGAGAAAAAGCTGGCGGAGCTTCGCTCCCCGGTGAATCCACATGTGGCGCAGGCAGCGGAGATTTACCGCAGCAAAATCGCCCCGCAAACGGTCAAAACGGCGCAGCCGCTGGGCGAGCTGATCGCCCGGATCGCCCAAGCCAAGGATTTTGACAGCGCTTGCGGCCTGCTGGGGTACCGTGCTCAACCGGAGTTTCCTTGTTACTTCAACGTCAAGGTCAGTGGTGAAGTCGCGGCGGTCAACACCCGCTCGCGCAGCGGAAAATTAACGCTCGCACTGACCGATGCGCCGCTCAGCAGCGTGGAGGTGCAGATCGGGCCGGTCTACCGCGGTACGGCGTTACGCGACAGCTATCGCGGCCTGAGCTACAGCGATTTCAATGACCAAGCGCTGTTCGGCGATTTTGCCAGGGCGATTAACCAGGCTTCGATCGACGAACTGACCGGATCCCAGCCCAAGGTGGGTGACCACATTACCGTGTATGGCGTATTCAGCAGCTGGCAGGCACCTGCCGAGCCGCTGTTGATCACGCCGGTGCGCATTCAACCTTAAGGGGGCGTGATGAGCGATCCGATCATTATTCAAACGCGCAACGTTTCGCGTCTCTATCCGGGCGTCACCGCGTTGGATAGCGTGAGTTATCAAGTGTTTCGCAACCAGGTCAACGTGCTGATCGGCGAGAATGGCGCCGGCAAGTCGACCATGATGAAGCTGCTGGCGGGGGTGGAAACCCCGTCCTCCGGCACTATCGAGCTGGAGGGGAAAGCGGTGACGTTAACCTCCACGCAGCAGGCGGAGCGGCTCGGGATCAGCATTATTTTTCAGGAGCTGAACCTGTTCCCCAACATGTCGGTCATGGACAACATTTTTATGGCCAACGAGTTCTTCCAGCGCGGCCGTATCAATGTGGACTATCAGTATCAGCTGGCCAAATCCTTGCTGCAGCGGCTGGAGTTGGATATCGATCCGCATACGCCGTTGGGCAGCCTCGGTATCGGTCATCAGCAGCTGGTTGAAATTGCCCGTGCCCTGGCGAAGGACACCCGGGTGCTGATCATGGATGAGCCGACGTCGGCGCTGAGTCAGGCCGAAGTGCGCACGCTGTTTCGGGTGATCGCCGATCTGAAAAAACGCGGCGTCACCATCATCTACATTTCTCACCGACTGGAAGAGCTGATGGAGATTGGCGATCGCATCACGGTGTTTCGCGACGGGCGTTTTGTTGCCGCCGAACCGGTCAGTAACGTCAGCATTCCGTGGATCATCGAAAAGATGGTGGGGGAAAAGAGCAAGCACTTTGATTATTGCGCGGCAGAACAAGGGGATGAAGTGTTGAAGGTCGAACAGCTGACGCTGCCGCGTGAAAACGGCGGCTATTGCCTTAACGACGTCAGTTTTTCACTGCGCAAAGGGGAAGTGATCGGCATTTATGGCCTGCTGGGGGCCGGCCGTACCGAACTGTTCAAAGTGCTCAACGGCGTGATGCGCCAGACGGCAGGTCGCATTTTGCTCAATGGCAAAAGCGTGGAGCGGCTGGGATTCCGTCAACGCATGGCGTTGGGCATGGCGCTGGTGCCGGAAGACAGGCAGGCGGAGGGGTTGGTGCAGATGATGTCGATCAAGGCCAACATGACCCTGGCCAGCCTGGGACGTAATGCGCTACGGCCGTTGGCGTCGGCCGGGGAGTGTACGTTGGTCGATGGCATGATCGAAAAACTGGCGATCAAGGTCAGTGACCGGGAGCTGCCAATTACCAGCCTGAGCGGCGGCAATCAGCAGAAAGTGGTGTTGGGCAAGGCGCTGCTGACCGGGCCGCAGGTGGTGTTTCTTGATGAGCCGACGCGCGGAATTGACGTCGGTGCCAAAACGGACGTTTACCACCTGATTGGCGCGATGGCGCGCCAGGGGTTGGCGGTGATGTTCTCTTCGTCGGAGCTGGATGAGGTGGTCTCACTGGCCGACCGGGTGATGGTGATGGCGGACGGGCAGCTGACGGCCGATCTGCCGCGTGAACGGGCCGATCGCGAAACGCTGATCCGCGCCTCAACCCCTCATGCATAAGGATAAGGCAATGCAAACCAAGTATCGGTTGTATATGTATTTGCTGCAGGCGCGCACCTTCATCGCCCTGTTGCTGGTGGTGCTGTTCTTCAGCAGCATGGTGCCGAATTTTCTGACCGTCTCTAATCTGCTGATCATGACACAGCACGTGGCGATTACCGGGCTGCTGGCGGTTGGCATGACGCTGGTGATCCTCACCGGCGGCATCGACTTGTCGGTCGGCGCGGTGGCAGGTTTGTGCGGGATGATTGCCGGTGCGCTATTGACCGTCGGTATCCCGCTGTGGGAGGGCAATCGGCTGTTTCTCAACGTTTTTGAAGTGATCGGCGCGGTGGCGCTGTTAGGCGTGTTGTTGGGTTTGATCAACGGCACGCTGATCACGCGGCTCGGCGTTGCGCCATTCATCTGCACCCTGGGGGCGATGTACGTGGCGCGTGGGGCGGCGTTGCTGACGGCGGACGGCAAAACCTATCCCAATCTGGTGGGCATGGAAGCGCTGGGCAACACCGGTTTCGCGGCCCTGGGGTCCGGCACCTTTTTGGGGATTTACAACCCGATTTGGCTGATGTTGGCCATCGTGTTGTTGGGGATCTATCTCACTAAGAAAACGCCGCTGGGCCGTTATATCTATGCCATTGGCGGCAATGAGCCGGCGGCGCGGTTGTCGGGGGTGCCGATCGTCAAAGTGAAAATGTTCGTCTATGCGTTTTCCGGGCTGTGCGCGGCGCTGGTGGGGCTGGTCATCGCTTCACAATTGCAAACCGCGCACCCGATGACCGGCAATATGTTCGAAATGGACGCCATCGGCGCGACGGTGCTGGGCGGTACGGCGCTCAGCGGTGGTCGCGGCAGGGTATTCGGTTCGATCATCGGCGCCTTTGTGATCGTTTTTCTGGCGGACGGCTTGGTGATGATGGGCGTCAGCGAGTTCTGGCAAATGGTGATTAAAGGGCTGGTGATCGTCACCGCCGTGGTGATTGACCAGTTCCAGCAGCGTTTGCAGAGCAAGGTCATTCTGATGCAGCGCCAGGAAAAAAAAGCGGTGCAGCCGCTGGTTGAGGTGAGCCATGGTTAAAGCAGACTGCATTGTCGCGTTGGACGAGGGCACCAGCAACGCCAAGGCCGTGGTGGTGGATGCGCAGGGTACGATCGTCGCCAGGGCCAGCAGGCCACTGACGTTGCAGACGCCGCAGCCCGGTTGGGTGGAGCAACGGGGCGAGACCTTGCTGGCGGCCTCTCTGGCGGTATTGCGGGAGGCTATTGCGTTGGCCGGAGCATCCCGCATTGCCGGTATCGCCATCAGCAACCAGCGTGAAACCGCCATCGGCTGGCGGCGTTCCAATGGCCAGCCGATCGGGCCAGCACTGACCTGGCAATGCGCACGTTCTGCTGACTTTTGTGAGCGGTTACGACGCGATCGGCAGGAAGAAGCAGTGCGTCGCGCCACCGGTTTGCCGCTTTCACCCTTGTTCTCGGCGTCGAAAATGCGTTGGTTGCTCGATCACTGCGAAGAGGGACAGCGGTTGGCGGAGAACGGCGAGCTGTGTCTGGGCACCATCGATGCCTGGCTGCTGTGGCAGTTGAGCGGGGGGCGGGCATTCGGTTGCGATATCTCCAACGCCGCTCGCACTCAGCTGCTGAACCTTGTTTCCGGCGATTGGGACGAGCAGATGCTGGCGCTGTTCAATATTCCCCGTCAGGCGCTGCCGACGATCCATCCCTCCAGCCATCTGTTCGGTACGACGTTGGGATTGGACGGCATTGCCGACGGCATTCCAATTGCTGCGATGGTAGGGGATTCGCATGCGGCGCTTTATGGCCATGCGCTGGGTCAGGCTGGGCAGGTCAAAGCCACCTATGGCACCGGATCATCGGTGATGGCGCCAATCGCCGACGCGCAATGCGATACGAGCGCTCTGGCAACGACCATCGCTTGGCATGACGGTGGACGCATGCAGTACGCACTGGAGGGCAATATTCCCCACACCGGCGACGCTATCGCCTGGATGCTGGATATCGCCGCCATGCCGTCGGAGGACGAAGCGCCGTTGAGTGAACTGCCTGTTCGCGTGCCCGACAGCGGTGGCGTCTATTTTGTACCGGCGCTGACCGGTGCCGGCGCACCCTGGTGGGATGAGCAGGCGCGCGGCGTGATTTGCGGGCTCAGCCGCGGCACGCGGCGAGAACATTTGGTGCGGGCCGCTTTTGAATCGGTGGCTTATCAAATCGCCGATGTGATCGGCGTACTGCGGCAACAACCGGGTTTTGCGCTGCAGGGGCTGATGGCCGATGGCGGCCCCAGCCGCAATGACTGGCTGATGCAGTTTCAGGCCGATCTGCTGGGTTGCCCGGTGTGGCGCAGCAACACGGCGGAACTGTCGGCCCTGGGGGCGGCGTTGATGGCGATGCGCAGCCTGTGGGGAGCTACCGATCGGGAACTGGCGGCACTGTTGCCTCAACATGATGAGTTTAAACCCGATATGCAGCGCCACCACCAGCTGCAGGAAAACTACAGCGCGTGGCGGCAGGCGGTACAGCGCACCTTGTGGCGGCCGCAGACGGCCTCATTGATAACAGGAGAACAATCATGAATCGTGACTTCACGGGGAAAACCGTGGTGATTACCGGCGCATGCCGCGGCATTGGCGCCGGTATCGCCGAGCATTTCGCCAGTTTGGGTGCCAATCTGGCGATCGCATCGAATGCGGAGCGCATTCTGACCGCGGCGGAAACGCTGCGCCAGCGTTATCGGGTGGCGGTGCTGCCGGTCATCCTCGACGTTACCGATGAAGCACAGGTAGTTGATTTTTATCGTCAGGTCTGGGAGCGATTTGGCGCGATCGACGTTTCTATTCAGAACGCCGGGGTGATCACTATCGATCGTTTTGACCAGATGCCCAAAAGCGATTTTGAGAAAGTGTTGGCGGTAAATACTACGGCGGTCTGGCTCTGTTGCCGGGAGGCGGCTAAATATATGGTCGGCCAGCGCAAGGGGCGCCTGATCAACACCTCTTCCGGCCAGGGGCGTAACGGGTTTATTTACACACCGCATTACGCCGCCAGCAAAATGGGGGTGATCGGCATTACGCAGAGTTTAGCGCTTGAGCTGGCGCCACATGGCATCACCGTCAATGCATTCTGCCCCGGCATCATTGAAAGCGAGATGTGGGAATATAACGACCGCGTTTGGGGAGAAATTCTCAGCGGCCCGGAAAAAACTTACGGCAAAGGGGAGTTGATGGCCGAGTGGGTGGCGGGTATTCCGCTCAAGCGTGCCGGGCAACCCGAAGATGTGGCGGGTCTCGTGGCCTTCCTTGCCTCAGATGATGCCGATTATATCACCGGCCAAACCATCAATGTGGATGGCGGGTTAATCATGTCTTAACGTGACGATGTCACAAAAAGCGCGGCGTCGGATCGGCGCCGCATCAATCGCTTACATTTTCCCGCCATTGCAATCCACGCGGTTGCCCCCATATCCTTATAAATTCGACGTTTTGAGAAGCTTTCTCATCAATTTGTTCGCTAAAGCCGTTTACTGCCGAATATGCCAGCAGATATGTGGTTTTATCGTGCCGCAGGGTTTCCCTGCCGCAGCGGGAAATGCTAACTTAAGGGTTAGGGACGCCACGTTTTGGCATCGTTCATCCGATTCACTCGGCATCGCGGGAAAGAATGTGAAATATTTGCTGATTTTTTTGTTGGTTCTGGTGATCTTCGTGATTTCCGTCACTTTGGGTGCGCATAACGATCAGGTGGTCAATTTTAACTATCTGGTTGCGCAGGGCGATTATCGCGTATCGACCCTGTTGGCCACGCTGTTTGGCGCCGGCTTCGTTCTCGGTTGGATCATTTGCGGCCTGTTCTACCTGCGCACGCGCATTGCGCTGGGCCGCGCCGAGCGCAAGATCAAAAGGCTGGAGCTGCAGCTTGAGCAGCCCGCTGAACCGGCGGCTCAGGCCGTTGTCAGCAAGGAATAACCCTCTATGTTAGAACTGCTGTTTCTGTTGCTGCCCGTGGCTGCCGCGTACGGTTGGTACATGGGGCGCAGAAGCGCTCAGCAGGATAAACAGCAAGAAGCCAACCGCCTGTCGCGCGAATACGTGGCAGGGGTGAACTTTCTGCTTTCCAACCAGCAGGACAAGGCGGTCGATCTGTTCCTCGACATGTTGAAAGAGGACAGCAACACCGTTGAAGCCCACCTGACGCTGGGTAACCTGTTCCGTTCGCGCGGTGAAGTCGACCGCGCCATCCGCATCCATCAGGCTTTGATGGAAAGCGCTTCCCTGACCTTCGAACAGCGCCTGCTGGCGGTACAGCAGTTGGGCCGCGACTATATGGCGGCCGGGCTGTACGATCGCGCGGAAGACATGTTCAGCCAGTTGACTGACGAAGCGGATTTCCGCGTATCGGCGCTGCAGCAGTTGCTGGTGATCCATCAGGCCACCAGCGATTGGCAGAAAGCCATCGACGTGGCGGAAAAGCTGGTCAAGCTGGGCAAAGAGAAACAGCGCGTCGAGATTGCGCATTTCTACTGTGAGCTGGCATTGCAGGCGATGGGCAGTGACGATCTCGATCGGGCGATGAGCTTACTTAAGCGTGCGGACGCGGCCGATAAACAGTGTGCACGAGTATCCATCATGTTCGGGCGCATCTACATGGCGCAAAACGACTACGCCAAAGCGGCAGAGTCGCTGCAGCGCGTACTGAGCCAGGACAAAGAATTGGTCAGCGAAACGCTGCCGATGCTGCAGGAATGCTACACGCATCTGCCGGAACAACAGCACAACTGGGCTGAATTCCTTAAGCGCTGCGTAGAAGAGAACACCGGCGCTACCGCCGATCTGATGTTGGCCGAGATCATCGAGCAGCACGAAGGGCGCGACGTGGTGCAGGTCTATATCAACCGTCAGCTACAGCGTCATCCTACTATGCGGGTGTTTTATCGGTTGATGGATTATCACCTGGCGGACGCCGAAGACGGCCGTGCGAAAGAGAGTCTGCTGTTGTTGCGCGATATGGTCGGCGAGCAAATTCGCACCAAGCCGCGTTACCGCTGCCACAAGTGCGGATTTACCGCACACTCGCTCTATTGGCATTGTCCGTCGTGCCGCGCCTGGTCATCGGTCAAACCGATCCGCGGTCTGGACGGACAATAACGCGGCGGCGCGACAAAATAAAACGGGGCGATTCATCGCCCCGTTTTTCTACGTTCATCGCTTACTTTTTCTTGCCGCCTTTGGCGCCAGTTTTCAACAGCTGACGCAGTTTCTTCAGCTCTTTCTGGCTCAGCGGCTGTTCAATCTCTTCTTCAGTGCTTTGATTGTCGATCTCGCCGTGGTGCAGCTCATCCGCCTTTTTGGTCGGTTTTTCTGCCTTGGCGGCGGGGGCGCTGAAGCTGCTTTCCAGGCGCTGGCACACTTCCACGCTCAATGAAAACTCGTTTTCAGCGGCGGCGGCGCGGATTTTTTCCTTCAGTGCCAGAGGAATTTTAATGGTAAGTGTCGATATCTCGCTCATTTTGAAAGCCTTTCTGCAGGAAGATGCCTTCAAGCTAAGCCACTGGCGATCGGGTGTCTAGTGTGTAATAAAAATTTAATATTTTTGTAACAGTGTAAGGCGAGCAAGATGCGGTTTTTTCAGGCGGGAAACAGAGGCAGGGCCCGAGCGAGCGGGCCCTGTACCGGAAACATTATTTGTAGATGACCGCGGTGCCGCTCAGCATGTTGTTACCACCGGCGGAGATGATGCGGTAGCTGCTGGCGCCCTGGGCATCCGCTTTAGCGGCCAGTTTTTTCTCCAGGCTGCTGAGGGTGGTCGCATGACCTGCGGAAACGACGCCGGTGGCGGTCAGGCTATCGGCCTGCTGGCTGCTGATCGGCTCAGCGGCGAAAGTGGCGAAAGAGGTCAGTGCGATAGCGGCAGCGGCTGCAAAATATTTGATGGTTTTCATAGGTGACTCCAGTCTGTTTATTTAGGAAGGAAGCCATTCGCTTCCGATGTGGTGAATAATAAAGCATCTTGGCCGATTGAAAATCTGATAATGCTGAGTAATTTATTCAAAATATTTGATTGATAATTTACGCATCTTTACGGCGTTTTACGCTGCGTGGTTTATCGCTGGCGCGCTTTCGTTGACGCACCATGACAAAGGTGAGAGGTAACATGACAGAGCGCCGGTGCGCGCTGCGGCTGGGATTTCTGGCCCCCGGCATGTAGAATGCGGCGGTCAGTTTCGCGGGTGAGTCCCTGATTATGTCTATTTTACAGAAGGTAGAAGAAATGAAGTCTGAAAATAACGCTAATAACAATGACTTAAAATCATCTCCAATCGTTGTGGCGTTAGATTACGCCGATAAGAATGCCGCGCTGGCGTTCGCCGACCGTATCGATCCGCAAGACTGCCGGCTGAAAGTGGGCAAAGAAATGTTCACGCTGTTCGGGCCGCAGCTGGTGCGCGATCTGCACGGGCGTGGCTTCGACGTATTTCTTGACCTGAAATTCCACGATATTCCCAATACCACCGCGCATGCGGTCGCGGCGGCGGCCGAGCTGGGCGTTTGGATGGTCAACGTCCACGCCAGCGGCGGCGCGCGCATGATGACCGCCGCTAAAGAAGCGCTGACGTCATTCGGGGCGGATGCGCCGCTGCTGATCGCCGTGACGGTGCTCACCAGTATGGAAGCGGAAGACCTGCGCGGCATTGGTATCGAAGCCAGCCCGGCGGAACACGCCGAGCGCCTGGCGCGCCTGACCCGCGACTGCGGGCTGGACGGCGTGGTGTGTTCGGCTCATGAAGCGCAGCGCCTGAAGGCCGCCTGCGGGCAGGCTTTCCAGCTGGTGACGCCGGGGATCCGCCCTGAAGGCAGCGCGGCGGGCGATCAGCGCCGCATTATGACGCCAGTGCAGGCGCAGGCCGCTGGCGTGGACTACATGGTGATTGGGCGTCCGATCACCCAATCTGTGGATCCGGCCGCGACGCTGCGCGCGATCCGCGCCTCTTTGGCCTGAGGAACCGCCGATGAATGACGATAACAGCCGCCTGGTGTATTCCACGGACACCGGCCGCATCAAGCAGGAAGACGTTAAACCGCAACGCGCCAAGGGCGACGGCATCGTGCGCATCCAGCGTCAGACTAGCGGCCGCAAGGGGAAGGGCGTGTGCCTGATTACCGGCGTCGATCTGGATGACGCTGCGCTCGACAAACTGGCGGCCGAACTGAAAAAGAAATGCGGCTGCGGCGGTTCGGTGAAAGACGGGATCATCGAGATCCAGGGCGATAAACGCGATCTGCTCAAACAGCTACTGGAAGCCAAAGGCATGAAGGTCAAACTGGCGGGCGGTTGAGGCGAATCGCCATGCCGCAGTGCAATGCTGCGGCATGGCTTGAGGCTGTTGCTGCCGGGGGTTAGCCCGTTAACGGCGAAAGAACCATAGACTTAAAGTAAAGCAGACCTGAAATCATCGTTATTCTGGTTAATACGTCAAAGCGCCTCGGCGCTTTTGCCCGCCTGTCGGCAGAGGAACATCGGAAAGGTTATTTGCCAACCTGGTGACCGATGATGCCCCCTACCGCAGCCCCACCCAGCGTGCCCAACGCGCTGCCGTCTGTCAGCACTGCGCCGCCGACTGCACCGGCGCCGGCGCCGATAGCGGTGTTGCGATCGCGTTTGGACATGTTGGAACAGGCGCTCAGTGAAAATGCCAGAGTAAGAGCCAGAGCGGCGGTGGCGAAACGTTTATTGATAATCATCATAATGACTTCTCCTTAGCATTGGCTATATGGAAGTGCCCTCTAAGTATAGGCGCTAACCATAAATCAGGCCTGCTGTTGATTCCCGTACAGTATCGATATAAAAAATGGCACTTTTTGTTAACGGCCGAATAATTAGCAGGTTACGGCCCAAAAGTGACCGAAACTGAGTATAGGTTTCTCTGAAAGGATAAACAGGTAAATAGTCTTAAAATCCCGTTGCACAAGGGAAACGGCGCGCGGCGTGGCCCGCGCGACGCGAGAGGTGCGGTGGCGGCCCGCGTTATTCGTTGACCAGCTCCACCTGTACGCCCTGGCGTTTCAGCTGATGCTGATACTCCAGCGCCAGGCGTGAATCGGTGATCACTCGGCTGATTTGCCCCGGCTGCGCCAGCGGGTTGGGTTGGATCTGGCCGAATTTGCTGGAGTCCGTCAGCACGATATTCTCCACGCCCTTGGCCAGCACCGCGCTGACCACGTCGGCGCGCATCATGTCGCGGCCGGTAAAGCCGGTTTCGGCCTGAAAGCCGTCAATGCCGATAAACGCCTTGTTGAAATGCACCTGCTGAATGCACAGCCGTGTGAGCGGGCCGACCACGGTCTCGCTTTTCTTCTGATACATGCCGCCGAGGACAATCACGTCGCAGTCGGTTTCTTTCAGCAGGTTGGCGATATAGTGGCTGACGGTGATCAGCGTAATACGCTTGCGTTCGGCGATGTAGCGCGCCAGCAGGGCGTTGGCGCTGCCGCTCTCGATGAAGATCGTCTCACCGTCGTTGACCTGCGCCGCGGCGTACTGTGCCAATCGTTGTTTGAGGGTGAAATTGGACATCATGCGAGCGTCGACGTCGTCGCTTTCCAACGCCACGGCGGAACCGTGTACGCGCTTCAAATAACTGCGTTTTTCCAGCAGGTTGAGATCCTGCCGGATGGTGACTTCCGATACGCCCGAGGCCCGCGCCAGCTCATTGACGCTGATCCGCCGGCGATCGTTAACCAACTGCAATATGGTCTGTTGTCGTAAATTCATATCGGCCTGATGATGCGGCCGCCAAGGCGCGGCCGCTAAGAGTCAAAGGTTTAAAGAGTATGTTCTGTGCGCGCAATAATATCATCCTGCGCCTCAGGGGATAATGCGGTAAAGAAAGCGGAATAGCCAGCTACGCGAACCACTAAATCACGATATTGGTCAGGGTGTTGCTTCGCCGCCAGCAGCGTTTCGCGCGACACGATGTTGTACTGCACATGCCAACCGCGATAGCTCTCGAAGAAGGTGCGCAACATCAGCATCAGCTTTTCCCGATCGCGCGGGTTGTCCAGCGTCGCCGGATTCAGCTTCTGATTGAGCAGCACGCCGCCAAGGATCGCCTCGGTTGGCAACTTGGCGAGCGAATTGAACACCGCCGTTGGCCCCAGGTGGTCGGTGCCGGACGCCGGGCTGGCGCCTTCCGCCAGAGGCTGGTGCGCCTTGCGCCCATCCGGCGTGGCCAGGGTGGCGGCGCCGAAGGGCACGTTGGCCGAAATCGACGAGGTGCCGGCGTAGTAGCCGCCGCCGATCGGCCCGCGGCCGAAGCGGGTGTTGCGGTACTGTTTCAGTTCTTCGATGTAGGTTTGGTAGGCGCGCACCAGCAGCCGATCGACCTCGTCCACATCGTTGCCGTATTTGGGCGCGGCGTTGAGCAGCCGCTGACGCAGCTGTTCGCCATCCAGTCCGGCGAAGTCTTCGGCCAGCGCGGCCGCCAGCTGCTGCTGGCCGATTGCCCCTTGGTCGAACACCAGTTTGCGCACCGCCGCCAGGCTGTTGCCCAGGTTGGCGATGCCGACCTGCAGGCCGGAAACCCAGTCGTATTTGGCGCCGCCTTGCTTGATGCTTTTGCCGCGTTCAATGCAGTCATCCACCAGCGCGGAGCAGAGGATATCGTGGGCGTTCTCCTCCAGCACGCTGTCCACCACGCACTCGATCTCGATCGACTTGCGCGTGTAGTAGCGAATTTGCCGATCCCAGGCGGTTAAGACCTGTTCGAAACCGGCGAAGTTTCCTTTGGACAGCGCCTGTTCCTGCGGCAGGAAGATCTGCCCGGAGGTGGCGTCGCGGCCTTGTTCCAGCGCCGCCAGCAGCACGCGGGCGAAGTTGATGAAGCTCATGCCGGTGCAGCGATAACCCCATTTGCCGCCGACGGCGGTCTCGATACAGCCGATGGCGGCGTAGTCGTAAGCGTCCTGCGGCTCGACCCCCAGCTTGATGAACTCGGGAATGACGATTTCGTCGTTATTGAATGCCGGCATGCCGAAGCCGCAGCGGATCACCTGTACGCAGGCGTCGAGGAAATCGGCGCTCATCCCGGCGTGGTAACGCACGCTGAGGTTGGGCTGGGTGGAACGCAGGCGGCCGCAGGATTCGAGAATGGCGTAGGACAGCGGATTGACCGCGTCACACGGCCGCCCATCGACCCGTTTTTGCCCGCCGATGGTGACGTTTTGGTACAGCGGGCTGCCGGCGGAGGCCTTGGAGTGCGAGCCGGAGCGGATCTTGTTGATCTCCAGCAGCTTCAGCCAGCAGCTGTGCAGCAGCTCGATGGCGTCTTCCCGCGCCAGGTTTTGCTCCAGCTCCACGTCGCGCCGATACCAGGGATAGAGATACTGATCGAGGCGGCCAAAGGAAACCGAATGGCCGTTGGATTCGATCTGCAACGTCAGCTGGATGAAATAGCACAGTTGCAGCGCCTGCCAGAAGGTTTGCGGCGGGCGATGGGCGATCAGGTCGCAGTTGTCTGCGATAGCCAGCAGCTCGGTGCGACGCCAGTCGCGGGTTTCGCGTTGCGCCATATCGCGCGCCAGGCGTGCGAAGCGTAGGATGTGCTCACTCAGCGCCGTCAGCACGATATCGATAGCGTTGAGAAACTGCGCTTTGTGCAGATCTTCCCACTCGGTCAGGCGCAGGCGGCTGCGGCGCGCGTTCACTTTTTCGCGCAGGCCGTCGAGGCCTTGTTCCAGTAGCAGCGGGAAGTTGACCGCCAGATGGGCGTCGCCAGAGGTCATGTTGCCCTCGGCCTTGATGATGCCGGTGGCCAGCAGCGCCTTTTGTTCGTCGGTGAACATGCCGTAGCAGCGATCCTGCACCGTTTGGCCGCGCCACCATGGGCACAGACGGTGCAAAATCGCCTTATTCTCTTCGCTGACCGAAAAACCGGCACCCGGCCGGTCGGCCAACTGGTCTATTTCGTTTTCTATCCAGCCGACGGTGTATTCGGGGAAGATCGGCGCGGCGCGCAGCTCGCTGGCCTGGTTGCCGACGATCAGCTCGTCGTTGGCGATCCAGATGCTGCGCTTCGCCAGGTGGTTGGCCAGCGCCAGCGCACGGCGCACCGGCAGCGGCCGATCCTGATGCTGCTGATAGGCCTCGGTATAGTGCTGCGCGCGTTCGGTGCACACCGGCGGTTTGACGATGTGGATCAGCGCGTTCTTATGCGCCTGAATACGGGCGCTGAGGGTGGTCAAATCCAATGTGGTCATGGCGTTATCCTCGCAAAATGGCGGTCAGGCCTTTGGCGCCGGCGTACGTTTCGGCGAAGGCCAGCAGATCGGGCGCGTCCAGCGGTGTGCGGGCGGCGCGGTAGGGTTCGCCGAGCAGGTGATACTTGTTGATGCCCAGCGTGTGGTACGGCAGAAAGTGGATCTCCGATACGCCGATCTCGTCGGCGGCGAAGTCGACAATCGCGCGGACAGAGTGGCGATCGGCATTGAAATCGGGGATCAGCGGTACGCGCACGGTCATTGGCACGCCGTGCGCCACCAGCCGGCGAAAATTGTTCATCACCCGGCGGGCCGAGCCGCCGGTCCAGGTTTTGAAACGCGCTTCATCGGTGTGTTTGAGATCGGCCAACAGCAGATCCAGCCAGGGCAACGAAGGGGCGATGTAATGCCACGGCACGTGCAGACAGGATTCGACGGCGGTGTGGATGCCGGCTTCGCGGCCGCGCCGCAGCAGCTCCGCCGCGACTTCCGGCTGCATAAAGGGTTCGCCGCCGGACAGCGTTAAACCGCCGCCGCTGCGCAGGTAGAAAGGCTTATCCCGCATCACCTCGGCCATGATATCGTCGGGGTTGACCACGCTGCCGCACAGGCTGAGCGCGCCGGTTGGGCAGGCGGCGGCCAGCGCCGCGTAGTCGTCTGCGCTAATCAGCTCGCGTTGCAGCGTGAGCGGCCCGTCGGTGCGCTGCAGCCCTTGCGGACAACGCTCGGTGCACAGCGTACAGCCGCTCAGACACAGGCGCTCGTCAAACAGCAGATCCGCGTGGCGCGAGCGGCTTTCCGGGTTCTGACACCAGCGGCAGCTCAGCGGGCACCCTTTTAAAAAGACCACGCTGCGGATGCCGGGGCCATCATGGGTCGAGTAGCGCTGCAGATTGAAGAACATGAATCACCCGTTTGGCGTTGCTGAATCTTTCGCCATTAAAGATCTTTCGAATGAAAGTTGAATTGATTTTGATCAAAAGTTGACGGGGTTTTTGCCCTATGATGATCAGAGTTTGAATCCGCCCACAGAACATGACACAGGAGTCCGTGATGGAGCTTTATCTCGATACCGCCGATGTGACCGCGGTAAAACGCCTGGCGCGCATTCTGCCGCTGCACGGCGTCACCACCAACCCGAGCATCGTGGCGAAGGAAGGCAAGCCGATCTGGGAAGTGCTGCCTGCGCTGCGCGACGCCCTTGGCGGCACCGGCAAGCTATTCGCGCAGGTGATGGCGGCCGATGCGGAGCGCATGGTGGCGGAGGCGTCGCTGCTCAGCCAGCGGGTACCGGGGCTGGTGGTGAAGATCCCGGCAACCGCGGAGGGATTGGCGGCGATCAAGAAGCTTAAAACGATGTCCATCCCGACGCTGGGCACCGCGGTGTACGGTGCCGGGCAGGGGCTGTTGGCCGCCTTGGCCGGGGCGGAATATGTGGCGCCTTACGTCAATCGGGTTGACGCGCAGGGCGGCGACGGTATTGAAATGGTGCACGAGTTGCAGCAGCTGCTGAGCCTGCACGCGCCGTCGGCGCAGGTGCTGGCCGCCAGCTTCAAAACACCGCGCCAGGCGCTGGAATGCCTGCTGGCGGGCTGCCAGGCCATCACGCTGCCGGTGGATGTGGCGGAGCAGTTCCTCAGTGCGCCGGCGGTGCAGGCCGCGGTCGAGAAGTTCGAGCAGGATTGGCAGGGGGCGTTCGGCTCAACGCTGTTAGGCTAAAGCCAGTAAAAAGGGCGCCGCGGCGCCCTTGCTTGATGCTCGGTTCGTTTAGCCGCGGCCGGTCTCCTCTCGCAGCGCGGCGCCGACCTCGTGCGTCGTCGGCTGTTCGGAACGCAACGCCCGGCGGATCGCGAAGAAGGCGGCAATCAGCATGGTTACCGCCACCAGCATAAAGAACCCGCACAGCGCGGCGTTGATCTGGTTGCTGAACACGATGGTTTCCATGTCTTTCAGCGACTTGGCCGGCGCAATGATCGTGCCTTGCTCGATGCCGGTGGAGAACTTCTTCGCCTGCGCCAGGAAGCCGATGCTCGGTTTTTCGTGGAAGATCTTCTGCCAGCCGGCGGTCATGGAGGTCACAAACAGCCAGGCGGTCGGCAGAATAGTCACCCAAGCGTAGAGCTGTTTTTTCATCTTGAACAGCACCACGGTGCCGAGGATTAGCGCCATCGACGCCAGCATCTGGTTGCCGATACCGAACAGCGGCCACAGGGTATTGATGCCGCCGAGCGGATCGACCACGCCCTGATACACGAAGAAACCCCAACCGGCCACCGCCACCGTGGTGCCCGCCAGGTTGCCGAACCAGGAGCGGTTGTTGGCCAACTGCGGTACCGCCACGCCCACCAAATCCTGCACCATAAAGCGACAGGCGCGGGTACCGGCGTCGACGGCGGTCAGGATGAACAGCGCTTCGAACAGAATGGCGAAGTGGTACCAGAAGGCCATCATCGCCCGGCTGTTGAATACCTCGCTGATGATGTGCGCCATGCCCACGGCGAAGGTCGGGGCGCCGCCGGCGCGCGACAGGATGGAGTTCTCGCCCACCTCTTTGGCGATCAGCGCCAGCGTTTCCGGCGTGACGATAAAGCCCCAGCTGTTGATCACCTGCGAAGCATTTTCCACCGTGGTGCCGATCAGTGCCGCCGGCGAGTTCATGGCGAAGTAAACGCCCGGATCCAGCACCGAGGCGCAGATCAGCGCCATGATGGCGACGAAAGACTCCATCAGCATGGCGCCGTAACCGATAAAGCGAATGTGGCTTTCGCGTTCCACCAGCTTGGGCGTGGTGCCGCTGGAGACCAGCGCGTGGAAGCCGGAAATGGCGCCGCAGGCGATGGTGATGAACAGGAACGGGAACAGGGCGCCGGCGAACACCGGGCCGCTGCCGTCGATGAAGCGCGAGACCGCCGGCATTTTCATCTCCGGCATGGCGAAGACGATGCCGATAGCCAGGCCGATGATGACGCCGATTTTCATAAAGGTGGAAAGGTAATCGCGCGGCGCCAGCAGCAGCCACACCGGCAGCACCGAGGCGACGAAGCCGTAGATCACCAGCACCCAGGTCAGGGTGGTACCGTGCAGCGTGAAGAACGGCCCCCAATAGGGATCTTGCGCCACGTTGCCGCCGTAAACGATCGCCAGCAGCATCAGCACGAAGCCAATCACCGAAATTTCAGCGATTTTGCCCGGCCGGATAAAGCGCATGTAGATGCCCATGAACAGGGCGATCGGGATGGTGGCGGCGATGGTGAACAGCCCCCATGGGCTGTCGGCCAACGCTTTTACCACCACCAGCGCCAGCGCCGACAGGATGATGATCATCACCCCCAGTGCGCCGAGCATGGTGATCACCCCGGCGAATGCGCCCAGCTCTTGCTTGGCCATTTCCCCCAGCGAACGGCCGTCGCGGCGTGTGGAGATGAACAGCACCAGGAAATCCTGCACCGCGCCGGCCAGCATGACGCCGACCAGGATCCAGATGGTTCCCGGCAGGAAGCCCATCTGCGCGGCCAGGATCGGCCCCACCAGCGGCCCGGCACCGGCGATGGCGGCGAAGTGGTGGCCGAACAGCACCCATTTGTTGGTGGGCACGTAGTCCAGGCCGTCGTTGTGACGTTCTGCCGGGGTCAGACGACGGTCATCCAGTTCAAAGACCTTGTCGGCAATGAACCGGCTGTAGAAGCGGTAGGCGATGCTGTAGCAGGCGACGGCGGCGACCACCAGCCAGACGGCGTTGACGTGCTCGCCACGGCTGAGCGCCAGCATGGCGAAAGCGAAGGCGCCGACCAACGCCACCAGCAGCCAGATAAATCCGGACCTGATGTTTTTCATGAAACAACTCCTTGGCGTGCAGAGGTAAAAATCAACGTTGTTATTAGGAATGACGTTTTAACAGTAGAAGTTTTGCCGCCGAACCGCGGCAGGTCGGATGAGAAATGTGAAGCAGGTGGGGTTTTAGTGTAAAAACAACGTGATGAAACCGCGTTGGCGCAGGCTGTCGCCCACACCATCCTGAGCAGTTATTCATTCTGCATTTTCACGGCGCGCACAGCGAATTATCGTCGTTTTTTATCTGGGCACGGTGTCTGGCGGATTATTATTTTATCTGTCGAGGCGTGCCGAAATAAAATTATTCATGCCGTGTTATACCTTTATTTTCACCCGCAGGCTTAATCATTCATCAAATAAATAATAAAGCTACGAAAGGAATTTAATTATGATAAATAAAATCATCGAAGGGTATTTACCGCAGCTCACGGCCATTCGGCACGATATTCATCAGCACCCTGAATTGGGTTTCGAAGAGTTTCGCACCAGCGATCTGGTGGCGGATTATCTGAGTTCGTGGGGCTATGAGGTGCACCGCGGATTGGCGGGCACCGGCGTGGTGGGTACGCTGCGGGTGGGCGACGGCGTTAAACGCCTCGGATTGCGTGCCGATATGGACGCTCTGCCGATCGAAGAGAACAACGGCAAGCCCTGGAGCAGCAGCGTGGCCAACCGCATGCACGCCTGCGGCCATGATGGTCACACCACTATGTTGCTCGGTGCCGCCCGCTATCTGGCGCAAATGCGCAACTTCAACGGCACGCTGCACCTGATTTTCCAACCGGCGGAAGAGATGCTGAACGGCGGCGCGCGCATGGTGGAACAGGGGCTGTTCGAGCGCTTCCCCTGCGACGCCATCTTCGCCATGCACAACATGCCGGGGATGCCGCTCGGCGAGTTCTTCTTCCAACACGGTCCGTTTATGGCCTCGATGGATCAGTTCAACGTGCGGGTGCAGGGGCGTGGCGGCCACGGCGCCATCCCGCAGCTGGCGGTCGATCCCGTGCTGGTGGCCTCGCATATCACTGTCGCCCTACAGAGCATCGTTTCGCGTAATATCGATCCGCTGGAGGCGGCCGTGATCACCGTCGGCAGCATCAAGGCCGGTGAGGCGGCCAACGTGATCCCGGACAGCGCGGAAATGAAGCTCAGCGTACGCTCTCTGGATCGTCAGGCGCGCGCAATCCTGCTGGCGCGCATTCCGGCGCTGATCGAGGCGCAGGCGGCAAGCTTCGGTGCCCACGCGGTGGTGGAGCACGTTAACGGTACGCCGGTGTTGGTCAACGACGAAGCGATGACCCGCTTTGCCCACCGTGTGGCGGAGCAGCAGTTCGGCGCCGCCCGCGCGCACTACGGTGCCCGGCCGCTGATGGGCAGCGAAGATTTCGCCTTCATGCTCGATGCACATCCGCAGGGCTGCTACCTGATCGTTGGCAACGGCGATGGCGAAGGCAGCTGCATGGTGCATAACCCGGGATATGACTTCAATGACGGCTGTCTGGCGGCCGGCAGCCAGTATTGGGGAGCGTTGGCGGAAGCGTATTTAAAATAAACGCGAAAAATAATAACAGGGAAGATAATGATGAGTGAAAATACGGCTGAAACCCAAACGGAAATAATATCGGCCCCGAAGGTCGGTGGCAAAAAGGTCATATTCGCCGCCTCCTTCGGTAATGCGCTGGAGTTTTTCGATTTCGGTATTTATAACTTCTTCGTTATTTATATCAGCGTATTGTTTTTTCCCCCGTCTAGCGATCCGCATCTGGCGTTGCTGTTGGCGTTTGCCACGTTCGGCGTCAGCTTTTTCATGCGGCCGCTGGGCGGCATTCTGATTGGCGCCTATGCCGATCGCTGTGGCCGCAAGCCGGCGATGATCCTGACGATTTCCTTGATGAGCCTGGGCACGGCGATGATCGGCTTTGCGCCGACCTACGCCAGCGCCGGCTATTGGGGAACCGCCACGCTGGTGGCCGCGCGTCTGATCCAGGGCGTAGCGGCGGGCGGCGAGGTGGGGGCGTCGATGTCGTTGCTGGTGGAGTCGGCGCCGCCCCATCGGCGCGGTTTCTATTCCAGCTGGTCACTGGCGACGCAGGGCATCGCCACCGTGGTTGGCGGCGTCACCGCGCTGGCGCTCAGTGCGGCCTTGCCGGTGCTTTCCGGCGAACCGAACGCCATGGCCGAGTGGGGGTGGCGCATTCCATTCTTTATCGGCGTGGCGCTGGCGCCGCTCGGTTGCTGGCTGCGTCTCGGGCTGGAAAGCGATCGGCCGTCGGTGGCGCGGGCTCACGAGCCGCCTGCTCAGCTGCGCCAGCACTCGCGGGCGGTAGTGCTCGGTGTGATGCTGACCATCGGCGCCACCGTCGCCACTTACATCTCGATGTATTATCTCGGCACCTACGCGGTGAAATACCTGGGAATGGCGCAGGCCTACGGTTATGCCGCGATGCTATTGGCGGGGCTCATCACCTTCGGCGGCAGTCTGCTGGTCGGGCACTGGTGCGATCGTTACGGCCGTCTGCCGCTGATCCGCGGGTCGCGGATCGCGATTCTGATCGTGGCCCTGCCGGCGTTTTGGTGGCTGAGCGCGGTGCCGCATCCTGCGGTGCTGCTGCTGATCGTCGCGGTGCTGGTCGGGTTGACCACGCTCGGTTCGGTGCCGACCATGTTGATGATTTCGGAGCTGTTCCCGCAGCGCATTCGTGCGCTGGGGTTTGCGTTGGTCTACAGCCTCGGGGTGGCGATCTTCGGCGGCTTCGCCCAGTACATCGCTTCGCAGTCGATCGCGCTGAGCGGTTCGCTGCTGGCGCCCGCCGTCTATCTGATGGTGGCTACGCTGGCTTCGCTGGCGGTGCTGCCATTGCTGCGTGAAACCGGCGGAGAGCCGCTGCGCTAGCCGAAAAAAAACGCCGGCGGTTTTCACCGTCGGCGCTTTGCGTTGCGACCGTTTCAGGCTGGCGTTCAGGCCGCCGGGCGGGCGATCACGCTGCGGGTTTCCATGCGCACTTCGGCGATGGTGACCTGCAAGGTATCGCTCTGGCGGTAAACCACTTCGCCTTTAATCTGCACGGTGCCGGTTTCCTGGCTGCACTGCATCTCGTCACGCACCGCGTGAATGAACGGTGCCGGGATGAAGGCAACCGCGCCGTTGTCCAGCAGGCGTACACGCAGGCCGCCACGGGTCACGTCGATGATCTCGGCGTTGAAGCGGGTATCGGTACCGGCCTTGTCCTGCAGGAAGCGGGCGTACAGCCAGTCGCCGACGTCGCGCTCCGCCATGCGGTTCAGGCGGCGGCGCTCCGCCAGCTGCACCGTGACGTCATCCTGTGGCTTTTCCGCCGGTTGCTGGTTGATGATCGCCTTCAGCAGACGATGGTTGACCATATCGCCGTATTTACGGATCGGCGATGTCCAGGTGGCGTAAGCCTCCAGCCCCAGACCGAAGTGTGGCCCCGGCGTAGTGCTGATCTCGGCGAAGGTCTGGAAGCGACGGATGCGGCTGTCGAGGAATTGGGTCGGCTGCGCATCCAGGTGGCGGCGCAGTTCGCAGAAACCGTCGAGGGTCAGCAGCTTCTCGGCTTCGGCTTCCACGCCGTTGGCCTGCAGCACGGTGACCGCTTGTTCAACCAGCGCAGGATCGAAACCGGTGTGCACGTTGTACACGCCGTAGCCCAGGCGATCGCGCAGCACGATGGCGGCGCAGACGTTGGCGGCGATCATGCACTCTTCAACGATGCGGTTGGCGCTGCGGCGCTGCTCGGTAACGATCTCCAGCACGTCGCCTTTTTCACCCAGCACGAAGCGGTAGTCCGGACGATCTTTGAACACCAGCGCATGCTGGTGGCGCCAGGCATTGCGCGCATCGCAAACGCGCTTCAGCAGGGTGATTTGTTGCGCGATGGCGTCGCTCGGCGGTTGCCAGCCGGCAATGCCGTCCAGCCAGTCGGAGACTTCGTCGTACACCAGTTTGGCTTTGGATTCGATCTCGGCGGCGAAGAACTGAATATCGTCGCCTAGCGCGCCGTCGGCGGCGATGGTCACGCGGCAAGCCAGCACCTGGCGGCGCTCGTTAGGGCGCAGCGAGCACAGGTTGTCCGACAGATCGCGCGGCAGCATCGGGATGTTGAAGCCCGGCAGGTAATTGGTGAAGGCGCGCACGCGGGCGATATCGTCCAGCTTGCTGCCTTGTTCGACGTAGGCAGTCGGATCGGCGATGGCGATGGTCAACTGCAGCGAACCGTCACCGTTGTCGGTCACGTACAGCGCATCGTCCATGTCCTCGGTGCTGGCGCTGTCGATGGTGACGAATTCGAGCGCGGTCAGATCTTCACGCACCAGCGCAGCGTCCGGCTCGCTGAGGGCCTGCATCTCCGGCGCCTCTTTTTCCAGGTTGTGACGCGCCAGCGTCACCCACCACGGGGCGAAATGGTCTTCGCCTTCGGTGATAAAGTGGGTCAGGTCGGCGTTGAAGCCGCGATCGCCTTTCAGCGGATGGCGGCGCATTTCCGCCACCGCCCAGTCGCCGGCCTGGAAATTGTGGGTCAGTTCACGCACCGGGCGGCACGGAATCGCATCTTTCAGCAACGGATGATCGGGCACGATGGACAGGCGATCGTCGCGCTTTTGCACGCGGCCGACAAAGCGCGACAGGAACGGCTCGACCAGGGTTTCCGGCTCGGCGATTTCGCGCTCTTTCTCGGTGTGCAGGGTGGCGATAATGCGATCCCCGTGCATGACTTTCTTCATGTACGGCGGTGGAATGAAGTAGCTTTTTTGACCGTCTACTTCAAGAAAGCCAAAGCCTTTCTCGGTCCCTTTCACGACGCCTTCAACGCGCGGGGTCTGAGAGTGAAGTTGCTGTTTAAGCTGCGCCAGCAGCGGGTTATCTTGAAACATATCGTCCAGTGAATGGGTTGTGAGTGGCAAGATTTGCGGCTGACAGTTTTACGCGAATCACCCGCTGCGAGCAAGCCTAACGTCACGGAACCCCGCGTTGCCGCGCGATTTTGCGCAAGAATGGTCAATCGAAGGGCGAACGATGAAAAACCCCGGCGCGCAGGCCGGGGTGAAGGGCGTGGGACAATCAGTCCCGCAGCGGCGTCGGCTGCAGGATTTCAATCCAGTAATCGTCCGGATCGCGAATGAACGCCACGTAGTTCATGCGGCCTTCATGCAGGCGTTTCTGGAAGGTGACGCCCAGGCGCTCAAACCGCTCGCAGGCGGCGCGCACGTCCGGCACCGTGACACACAGGTGGCCAAAGCCGCGCGGTTCGCTGTTGCCGTTGTGGTAGTGGAAATCCGCCTGATTTTCGGTGCCGTGGTTATGGGTCAGCTCGAGAATACCCGGCTGGCTCAGCGCCCAGCGTTTGCGTTCGTCGTCATCCTGCGGGATCTGCTCGCGCGGGCTGCGCGTCAGGTAGCAGATGGTGAAAGCGGCTTCTTTGAACTCTTCCAGATAGACCGGGGTAAAGCCCAGCACGCGCGTATAGAAATCCAGCGCTTTGGCCAGATCCTTCACGCGGATCATGGTGTGGTTGAACACGTAACCGTCGGTTACCGCGTCCGGTTGGGCCGCCACGCCGGGCAGCGTCAGTAAATCATTCAGTGGCATCAGTGATCCTCCTCAGGGTGTCGGCAGACTGTAGGTGAAATCGATGCTAATCTAAAGTAATTGTTTTTAACTAAAACACTAACTAAAAGTGAATGATAGATGAAGCTGAGCCAACTGAAGTATTTCTGCACCGTGGTGGAACAAAAAACCATCGCCGCCGCCGCCCGCGAGCTGCACTGCGTGCCTTCCAACGTCACGCTGCGGCTGCGCGAACTAGAGGAGTCGCTGGGCGGCGAGCTGTTTTTCCGCGACAAGAACCGGCTGTACGTCAATCCCAAAGGGCGGCTGTTCTACCAGCAGGCGCGCGACATCGTGGCGCAGGCGGAGCGCAGCAAGCAGCTGTTCGCCGGCGAGCATCAGCATGGGCTGCTGAACCTCGGGGCGCTGGATTTCTCGCTGGTCAGCCATTTACCGGCGCGTATTGCCCGGCTGCGCCGTTTACAGCCTCATCTGCACATCAACGTACTGAGCCGCGACTCGCTGGTGCTGGAACGCATGCTGATCGACAGCGATCTCGACCTGGCGATCACCGACGGCCCGATTGAGCATCCGTTACTGGCCAGCCAAAAGGCATTCGATGAACGGCTGGTATTGCTGATGCCGGCCGATGTCGGGGAACCCGACGCCGCCACACTGGTGCCGCTGGAGTTTTACACGTTCAGCCGCGAATGTTCGTTTCGCCTGAAGGTGGATCACTGGCTGGCCTCGCGCGGGCTGAAACCGCGCATGACGCTGGAAATGGAGTCTTATGCCGCGATGGCGGCCTGCGTGCAGGCCGGTTGCGGCGTGGCCTGCGTGCCCGGTTCGTTGCTGCCGCTGATCTTGCCGGCACCAGGGTTGAAGGTGGTGGAAATGGGTGAGGAGGGCGTGAGCGATCTGTACTTCGTCTGGCGACGGCATCAGCTGTCCGACGAGTTGCAGACTATCCTGGAAATATTGGCGCGCCCGGCGTGAACCGGGCGCGCATGTTCAGGCAATACGCAGCGAGGGTTGCTGCTCGCTGCGGCGAATCACCACCGGGATCGACTTCGAGGTCGGGGTGCCGGTACCGTCGCCGAAGCTGGCCAGCGGCACCAGCGGGTTGGTTTCCGGGTAGTAGGCCGCCAGGTTGCCACGCGGAATGTCGTAACTCACCAGCTTGAACCCGTCCACTTTACGCACCACGCCATCGTTCCACAGGGTTTCTATCTCTACCCGTTCGCCATCCTGTAGGCCCAGTGCCGCCAGATCCTCCGGATGGATGAACAACACTTCGCGCTGGCCGTAAACGCCGCGATAGCGGTCATCCAGACCATAGATGGTGGTGTTGTACTGATCGTGCGAGCGCAGCGTCTGCAGGGTAAACGGCGCTTGCTCGTCGCCCAGCTGCGGGAACAGGGTGGTCGGCAGCGCGGCGGCGCTGAATTCCGCCTTGCCGCTCGGCGTGGCGAAGCGCAGTTCGGCGGCAGCATTGCCCAGGTAGAAACCGCCGGGCTGGTCGCAGCGCCGGTTAAAATCCTCGAAGCCGGGAATGGTGGCGGCGATATGATCGCGGATCAGCGAATAGTCGTCGGCCAGTTCCAGCCAGTCCAGCTGTTGCGTACCTAGCACGGCGTCGGCGATGCCGCAGACGATCGCCGTCTCCGAACGTTGAGTATCCGCCAGCGGTTTGCCGATGCCTTCCGAAGCGTGAACCATGCTGAATGAATCCTCGACCGTGATGTACTGCGAGCCGCTGGCCTGCATGTCCAGTTCGGTGCGGCCGAGCGTCGGCAGGATCAGCGCGTCTTTGCCGGTCACCAGGTGGCTGCGGTTAAGCTTGGTGCTGATATGCACCGTCAAATCGCAGTTGCGCAGGGCGCGGGCGGTGCGTTCGGTGTCCGGCGCTGCGGCGGCCAGGTTGCCGCCCAGCGCGATCAGCACTTTCACTTCGCCGCGCAGCATCGCTTCGATCGCTTCCACCGTGTTGTGCCCCATCGCGCGATTGGCGGTGAAGTTAAAGTGGCGTTCCAGGCTGTCGAGCAGTGCCTTCGGCGACTTCTCATCAATCCCCATGGTGCGGTTACCCTGGACGTTGCTGTGGCCGCGCACCGGGCACAGACCGGCGCCCGGTTTGCCCAGTTGCCCGAACAGCAGCTGCAGGTTGGTGATTTCACGCACCGTCGCAATAGAGTGTTTATGCTGAGTCACGCCCATCGCCCAGGTGCAGATCACCCGTTCGGCACCCTGGTAGGTGGCCGCCGCCTGGCGCAATTGCGCTTCGCTCAGGCCCGATTGCGCGGTAATGGTCTGCCACTCGGTCGCGTCCACCTGCGCCAGGTAAGCCTCCACGCCGACGCTGTGCTGTTCGATAAATGCCAGGTCGAACAGGGCGGGTTCACCAGCGGCCATACGCTGGCGGTGAGTTTCCAGCAGCGCTTTCACCATGCCGCGCACCGCTGCCATATCGCCGCCCAGATTTGGCTGGTAATAGGAAGAGCTGATCGGCGAGGATTTTGGCGTCAGCATCTGTACCGGATCCTGCGGATCGGCGAACCTTTCCAGCCCACGTTCGCGCAGGGTGTTGAAACTGACGATACGCGCGCCGCGTCGGGCGGCGTTTTTCAGGCTGTGCAACATGCGCGGGTGGTTGGTGCCGGGGTTTTGACCGAACACGAAGATGGCGTCGGCCTTTTCGAAGTCATCGATGCGTATGGTGCCTTTGCCAACGCCGATGCTCTGCTTCAGCCCGACGCCGCTCGCTTCGTGACACATGTTGGAGCAGTCGGGGAAATTGCTGGTGCCGAGCATGCGGCCGAACAGCTGATAAAGGTACGACGCTTCGTTGCTGGCGCGGCCCGAGGTATACAGCTCGATCTGGTTCGGGTTGTCCATACCGTTGATGTGCTTGGCGATCAGCGCCAGCGCGTCCGGCCAATGGATTGGCTCATAGTGGTCGGTTTCGGCGTTGTAGCGCATCGGATGAGTGAGGCGACCCTGGTATTCGAGGAAATAGTCGCTCTGCTGCTGCAGGGTGCTGACGCTGTGGGCGGCGAAGAACTCAGGCTCCACGGCGCTGCGCGTCGCTTCCCAACTGACCGCTTTGGCGCCGTTTTCGCAGAAGCTGAAGGTGCTGTGGTTGTCGTCGCCCCAGGCGCAACCGGGGCAGTCGAAGCCGCGTGCCTTGTTGACGCGCATCAGGTTGCGCATGTTTTTTAGCGTTTGTTTACTGTCGAGGACAAAGCGGGTGGTGGCTTCAAGCGAACCCCAGCCGCCCGCTGGGCCGGTATAAGGCTTGATTGACGGTTTGAATTTCATGGTGACACTTCGCAGGTGGTTGTAGCTAAAAAGTAAACGCTTTTTTATGCGTCTTGCGTATTTATGTCACAAGTTTAGGGGCGTGGCAGGCAGGCGTCTAATCGAATGGGGCAATGGCGGCATAGAGCGTATCTATCGCAGGCGGACGCTGACCTAAACAAATGGTTGCATAAAGACACCCGCTGCAAAAGAGTAATGGTTTCGTCTGAAAGTGAATTCATGCAGTCTATCTCGCGGATTATATTGGCATTTTATTCAGCCTGCGGGCCTGAGGAACACAGCGTGAAGCGTTCAGTATCAGTGGTGATCGGCGGTATATTACTGCCTTTAGCGGCGCAGGCGGCGGAAACAACGCCCCATTTTCCCACCATGACCCCACCGGCGATAGACGCCGCCTCTTACGTTTTGATGGATTACACCACCGGCCAGGTACTGGCGGCCGGCAATGCCGACGAACGGCGCAACCCGGCCAGCTTGACCAAACTCATGACCGGGTTGGTGATCGACCACGCGCTCGATCAGCACAAGATTGGCCTCGACGATGTCGTCACCGTGGGGAAAGACGCCTGGGCGCAGGGCAACCCGGTGTTCAAAGGCTCTTCGTTGATGTTCCTGAAGCCTGGTGACAGGGTCACGGTTCGCGATCTCAGCCGCGGTATCATTATCGATTCCGGTAACGACGCCTGCGTGGCGATGGCGGACTATGTGGCGGGCAGCCAGGCCAACTTCGTCAAGCTGATGAACGAGAAGAGCGCGCAGCTGGGCCTGCAGAACACCCATTTCGAAACGGTACACGGGCTGGATGCGCCGGGGCAATTCACCACCGCCGGCGATCTGGCGGTGATTGCGCGCGCCATCATCATGAGTGAGCCGGCGGAATACCACATGTACAGCGAGAAATCGCTGACCTGGAACGGTATCACGCAGCAGAACCGCAACGGCCTGCTGTGGGATAAGACGCTGCACGTCGATGGGTTGAAAACTGGGCACACCGCCTCTGCCGGCTTCAACATCATCGCCTCCGCCACCGAAGGGGATCGCCGCCTGATTGCCGTGGTGATGGGCGGCAAAAGTTCCAAAGGCCGCGAGGAACAGGCGCGCAAGCTGCTGAGCTGGGGGCTGCGCGATTTTACCACGGTACACCTGTTCAGCGCCGGCCAGAGCCTGGGGGAAGAGCCAGTCTGGTACGGCGAGAATCACCGGTTACCGGTCGGCAGCGTGCAAGAGCAGTCGCTCAGCCTGCCAAAAAACGAAGCGGACAAGCTGAAGGCGCAGTACGTGATCAATACCGCGCGGCTGGAAGCGCCGATTGGTAAAGGGCAAACCGTCGGCGAGATCCGCATCAGCGACAATGGCCAGGTAGTGAAAACCCTACCGCTGGTGGCGCTGCAGGCGGTACCGCAGGGCGGCGTGTTCTCGCGCCTGGTGGATTACGTGAAGCTGAGGCTCTGACTCGTCGGGCGGGCGGCGGCCCCCGGTGGTATACTGGTGCGAATGCCGATCATTGAGCTGCGCTATGGATATTAAACAACTGATTTATTTGTGCAATCTGGAACGAGAGCGCCACTTCGGCCGGGCGGCGGAGGCCAGCTTCGTCAGCCAGCCGACGCTATCCATGCGATTGAAAAATTTGGAAAAAGAGCTGGGCGTTTCGCTGATTAACCGCGGCAACCATTTCGGCGGTTTTACCGCCGAAGGCGAGCGGGTGTTGGCGTGGGCGCGTGAGATCGTCTCGGTTTATCAGGGGCTGAAGCTGGAAGTGGAGTCGCTCAAGCACGGTTTGCACGGCACGCTGCGCCTCGGCGTGGTGCCGCAGTGCAGTATCTCGGTATCGGAAATGCTCAAGGCGGTCAGCGAACGTTACCCGCATCTCGATTACCGGCTGGCGGTGCTGAGCGCCGATCAGCTGTTGGAGGCGCTGACGGCGCACACCGTCGACATCGGCATCGGCTTTTTCGAGCTGTCGACCTTGAAGGAGCTGCATTTCCAATCGCAACCGCTGGTGGAAACCGGCGTCGAGCTGGTATTTCATCCGCAACATTTCCCGAAGCTGGTGGGCGATACGCCGTTGCCGCTGGAGGCGGTGGCCGCCTTGCCGTTGTGTCTCGCCGAGCCGACGCGTTATTTCCGCCGCTATCTCGATCAACACTTTCGCGACGCCGGGTTGACGCTGCACACGCGGCTTGAGACCGCGTCGATCTTCCAACTGCTCGAAGGTATTTTCGTCGGTTTGGGCTGCGGACTGTTCCCGCGCGGCCAGCTGCAATCGCCGTTGATGCCGGCGTTGCAGCGGCGTCCGGTGGCCATCGGCGCCATGCCGCGTCATGCGGCGGTGGTCGTCGATATGGCGGAGCGCGCTACGCCGTTGGCGCAAAAGTTCTTCGATGCCGCCAGCGAGTGGCTGCGTCAGCAGAATGTCTAAAACGCGCCGTATTGCGGCCGGTAATAAGGCCGCATAGCGGTATTCAGTCGGCGGTGATGGAAGATGTTGCATCGCCCAACGTTTGGCGCAGGCGATTTTCCCAGGCGTAGAGTGCGGCGGTGAGGATCACTTCCAGCGCCTGCGCCTGATTCAGACCGCTGTTGAACAACGGCTGCACGCTCTGCGGGGTAAATTTCTCCGGTGCGCGCGTCAGCTCGGCGGCGGTGTGGATCACCGCGCGTTTGACCGTATCCTCGGTAGAGGCCAATCCCTGAGGCAGCCCGGTGAACAGCGCCTGTACCAATCCGTCATCCTGCATTTCATGCGCCACCGTGGCCGCGCAGTAACGGCTGCCGTTGATGCGCGAGACCACCAGCGTCGCCAGCGCCTTCAGGCGGCTCGATAACCCATACCCTTCGGCATTGATGCCATTGAACACGCCGTTGCGTTCGCGCAGTGCGGCGGCATCGTGCGCTAACAGCAGATAATAAGATTCGGCGCGCGCCTGCGGGTGGCTCTGATCCAACACGTCAAGCTGTTCGGCGGCGGCGGTTTCCGTGTCGATCGGCGACAGCCGCGCAGTCCAGCTCAATTCTTCGGTACTGAAAGCGACGCCATCGGCGTCTTCGACATTCGGGAAGCCGGGCACCACTACCGCCGGTCGGCCGGCTAACGCCGCGATGCCAGCTACCACACGCGCCTGATAGCTGACAAAACCGATGATTTGCGAAAAGGTGACGATATCCGCAGGGCTCAGCCCGACGTCGACAAGCTGTTGCAGCGCCTTGCGGCAAATCAGCGTGGGTTGGCTGGCAAGCTGGCGGGCATATTGGGTGATCTGGGCGAGCCGGATATTGCTTTCCCGGGAGGCGTCCGGGCTGTGCAGCGGGGCGAGGCGGGCGGCATAGTGGCTACAGAGGGACTGCACGCCGGTCACCTGCGCGACGGTCAGTGCGGTGCTGAGGCGATCGTAGGGTGACAATGTCACGTATCGTGATAGCGACACCTGGTCGGGAAACAGGGCGTGGTAACCGGCCAGTGAGGCGTTGAATACCCCGGCGCGGGCGCCGAGCGCGCTGTTTAACGCTTCATCGGCGAAGGCACCCAGCCCCAGCAGAAAACGATCGCGCAGGGTAGCCGCCTGCGGCTCCAACGGCGTATCGCCCCGCACGCTGCTTTGGGTTTCGTGATACCACTGGGCATTATGTTGTCGACGGAGTCGTTCCATAGGGTCAATCCTTAATCATGATCAACAACCACCGCTGCGTACGGCAGCGGTGGCTGGACAAAGAGGCAACATGCCCGCAGGCGGGGCGAAAGGCGGATTTAGCGCAGCTCATCGCAGTACAGTGCGTGGCCGTAAACAGAGAAACCGGTGGCCAGCGTGAGCAGAAACTGCGCGAGGCGGCGATGGCGAAGGCTGTTCATCAGTGCGATATCCTGTCGTATGAGAGGCTCAACGTAGGGGATATCCTCACCGATCGCCCTGGCGAGATAAAATAATGTTACGGACTAATCAATAACTGAAAGGAATAAAATATAAGGATATATAACAAGAATGTAATTTGTATGTGCATTTTCTCGCTAAGCGACCGAGGCGCGCAGCAATAAAAAACCCGCCGCAGCGGGTTTGTTGCAGGCCAGGACGGGGCTCAGAAACGGCCGCCGTCGCGTCGCCAGGCGTCGGCGGTCAGCGCCTCGCCGAAGTGGCTGGCGATAAGACGCTTGGTCAATTCGTGCAGCGGCGCCGCCAACACCTCGGCGGTGCTGCCGCGTTCGACGATTTCCCCTTCGTGCATCACCAGCACCTGGTCGCTGATATGCTTCATCATGCCGAGGTGCTGGGTGACGTAGATATAGGAAATGCCGTGTTTTTCCTGCAGTTCCAGCATCAGGTTGATGATTTGCGAGCGCATCGACATGTCCAGCGAGGCCAGCGCCTCATCGGCGACGATCACCTTCGGCTGCAGGATCAGCGCACGGGCCAGCGCGACGCGCTGTTTTTGCCCGGAAGCCAGCATGTGCGGATAGTAGTAAGCGTGATCCGGCAGCATGCCGACCTGGCGCAGCGTTTGGTTGATACGCTGCTCGCGCTCGGCGGGTTCCAGATCGGTGTTCAACCGCAGCGGCGCATCCAGCAGCTGGCCGATGCGCTGACGCGGGTTGAGCGAGGTGCTCGGATCCTGAAAAATCATACGAATGCGCTGGCTGCGGTAGCGATAATCACCGAACTCCAGCGGATGATCGTCGATCAGCAGTTCGCCGGCGGTCGGTTCCACCATGCCGGAGAGCATTTTCGCCAGCGTGGATTTGCCAGAGCCGTTCTCACCGATCACCGCCAGCGTCTGACCTTCACGCAGGGTAAAGCTGACGGATTTCACCGCCTCGACGTGCTGACGGCGGAACAGCCCGGTGCGGTAGCGGTAGGTTTTGCTCAGGTTGCGCACTTCCAACAGCGTTTCCATGTTATTGCTCCTCCATGTTCAGCGGGAAGTGGCAGGCGAAGAAGTGGTTTTTGACCGGGCGCAGGCGCGGCGTTTCGATGCACTTCTTCTGCGCGTAAGGGCAGCGCGGCCCCAGGCGGCAGCCGATCGGCAGGTGTTCCAGCGAAGGAATGGCGCCCGGTAGCGTGTTCAACCGGCTTTTGTGCGGCAGCGAGCGGCCGAAGTCCGGCATGGCGCGGATCAGCGCCTGGGTATAAGGGTGGTGCGGCGCCGCCAGCAGCTCTTCGCACTGGGCGCTCTCCACCGTTTGCCCGCAGTACAAGACGTTCACCCGGTCGGCCCACTTGCTCATCATCTGCAGGTCGTGGCTGATCAGCAGAATGGTGGTGTTGTTGTTCTGGTTGAGGCGCGCCAACAGGCGGAAAATCTGCGCCTGAGTGGTCGGCTCCATGGCATTGGTCGGCTCATCGGCGATCAGCAGGCGCGGCTGGTTGGCCAGCGCGATGGCGATCATCACTTTCTGGCACTCGCCCTCGGTCAGCTCGTACGGGAAGCTGCCCATGATGTCGTCGTGATCCTTGATGCCGACGCGGTGCAGCAGTTCGATGGCGCGGCGTTTGCGCCAGTTGAAGCGTTGCCACCAGCGGCCCTTGTAGGTCCAGCCCGGTATGGCCTGCGCCAGCTGGCGGCCGATGCTTTCGGAAGGATCGAGACAGGACTGCGGCTCCTGGAAGATCATCGAGACGTTGTGGCCCACCAGCCTGCGCCGCTCGCGCGGGCTTAGCTGCAGCAGGTCGATGTCGTCGAAGCGAAAGCGATCGGCGGTGACGCGCCAGTTGTCTTTGGTCACGCCGCAGATGGCCTTGGCGATCAGGCTCTTGCCGGAGCCCGATTCACCCACCAGGCCGCGCACCTCGCCCTCGGTCAGCGTCATGCTGACGCGATCGACCGCCTTGACCGGCCCTTCGGCGGTCATAAATTCAATCGTCAGATTGCGGATATCGAGTAACGGCATTATTCCACCCCGGCATTGATTGCGCGGCGCATACCGTCGCCTAACAGGTTAACCAGCAGCACGCTGACGAGGATGGCCGCGCCGGGCAGCATCACCGTCCAGGGCGCAACGTACACCAGCTCGAGCGAATCGCCGAGCATCGCTCCCCATTCCGGCGAAGGCAGCTGCGCGCCGAGATCGAGGAAGCCGAGTGCGGCGATATCCAAAATGGCCATCGACAGCGCGCGGGTGAATTCGGTCACCAACACCGCCGCGATGTTCGGCATGACCGCGTACCACAAGATCTGCAGCGTGGAAGCGCCGTCAAGCCGGGCCGCCACCACGTACTCTTTCTCCAGTTCGTCGTGCACCGCGCTGTAGATAGTGCGCACCATGCGCGGCAACAAGGCGAGCCACACCGCCAGCATGGCGTGTTCAAGTTTGGGGCCGATAAACGCCACCACCACGATCGCCAGCAGCAGCGAGGGAATCGACAGCAGGGTATCGAGGATGTGGTTGAGCACCGCAGAGCGCAGCCCGTGGGTGACGCCGGCGAACACGCCGAGGATCACCCCGCAGAACGCCGCGGCCAGCGTCACCGCCAGCGCGGAGCCGAAGGTGGCGGCGGTGCCGGTCAACAGGCGACTAAGGATGTCGCGCCCGAGATCGTCGGTGCCGAGGAAAAACGACACGTTGCCATAGCGCGACCACGACGGCGGCAGCAGCTGATAACCAAGGAACTGCTGATCCAGCGCGTAGGGCGCCAGCAGGCTGCCGAACAGCGACAGTAGCAGCAGGGCAATCACCCCGTAAAAACCGATCATCGCCAGCGCGTCGCCATAGAAAATCCGCCAGGTGTAGCGCAGCGGGCTCGGCATCTTTTTCTCGCGGTATACGTTATCGAAGGGCATACCATTCCTTATGTTTCAGCGGGTTGGTTGCCGCACCCAGAATGTCGGCCAGAACGTTAATGGTGATCACCAGCGTGCCGACCACCATGACGCCGGCGGAAATTGCCGCATAGTCCTGCTGGCGAATGGCGTTGATCAGCCACCGGCCGAGGCCCGGCCAACTGAACACCACTTCGGTGATCATTGCCAGCGTGAGCATGGTGGAGAACTGCAGCCCCAGTTTGGGCACGATCGGCGGCAGCGCGTTGTGCAACACGTGGCGACGAATGATGGTGAAGCGCGACAGGCCGCGGGTGGCGGCGGCCTTGATGTAGTTTTGGCTCAGCACGTCGTCGGTGCTGATGCGCATCAGCCGCACCACTTCGGTGGTGGGCGCCACCGCCAGCGCGGCGATCGGCAGGATCATGTGGCGCAGGGCGCTGCCGATCATCTCGGCGCGGTACGGCGAGTCCGACAGCCAGGCGTCGATCAGCGCGAAACCGGTGATAGGCTTCACCTGATACAGCAGATCGAAACGGCCGGAAACCGGCAGCCAGCCGAGATGCAGCGAGAAGAACAGCATCAGCAGCAGCGCCAGCCAGAACACCGGCATTGAAAAGCCCAGCAGCGCGAAGGTGCTGATGGCGGTGTCCTGCCACTTGCCGCGCAGCACGCCGGCGATGATGCCCAGCGGAATGCCGATAAACAGCGCCAGGGCGAACGCCAGCAGGCACAGTTCCATGGTGGCCGGGAATACTTCGCGCAGCTGTTCGCTGATCGCCTGGCCGTTGATGCTGGAGACGCCGAAGTCCCAATGGAGCAGGCTGACGAAGTAGAACTGATAGGCGTCCAGCAGGGCGGCGCCGTTCAGCGGCGCGCGCGGCGTGAAATAGCTCAGGCTGAAGCTGACCAGCGTCAGGAAGAACAGCGTGATCAACAACAGCAGAATGCGGCGCAGGGTAAAGATAATCACTTGTTCACCTCCGGCGCGGATTCACGGTACACCCCGGCGAACGAGGCGTTGCCGAACGGGCTCAGCACCAATCCCTTGATGTCGTAGCGGTAGGCCTGCAGACGCAAAGAAGAGGCCAGCGGCAGCACCGGCAGTTGCTGCTCGAGGATTTTCTGCGCCTTGCGGTAGTTGTCGATGCGCTGAGACAGCTGCTGCGACAACAGCGCGTTCTGCAGCACCTCGTCGAAGCCTGGGTCACACCAGTGAGCATAGTTGGTTTGCGAACGGATTGCCGCGCAGCTCAGCAGCGGCCGGAAGAAGCTGTCCGGGTCGTTGCTGTCGGTGGCCCAGCCGGTCAGGGTCAGATCGTGGTTCATTTCCATCAGGCGCGCCTCTTGGAAACGGCCTTCTACCGGCACGATGGTGACGTTGATGCCCACCTGGCCGAGATCGGCCTGGATCAGCTCGGCGGTTTTCAGCGGGCTCGGGTTGTAAGACTGCGAGGCGGTCGGCACCCACAGCTTCAGGTTCAGCTGGCCGACGCCGGCCTGCCGCAGCATCTCGCGCGATTTGGCCGGATCGTACTCGGTGACGTGCGCGTCGTTGTCATAGGCCCAGGAGGCGCGCGGCAAGATTGAGGCGGCGGTTTCCGCCGTGCCGTAATAGATCGACTGCATCAATCGTTGGTTGTTGATCGCCAGCGAAATCGCCTGGCGCACATTGAGGTTGTCGAGCGGCGGTTTGCGGGTGTTGAACGCCAGATAGGCGATGTTCATCCCAGGGCGCAGCGTCAGGCGCAGGCGCGGATCGTCGCGCAGGATCGACAGCTGGCTGGCCGCCGGATAAGCCAGTACGTCGCACTCGCCGGTCAGCAGCTTGGAGAGGCGGCCGGTGCCGCCGGCGCCCAGATCGATCACCACCTGCGGCATGCGCGGCAGGCCTTTCCAGTAGGCGGCGTTGCGCGCCAGGCGAATATATTGCCCCGAGCGGTATTCGTTGAGCAGGAACGGGCCGCTGCCGACCGGCTCGCGGTCGATCAGCTCCTGATGGCCTTGGCGCGTCAGCGTGTCGGCGTATTCGGCGGACAGCACCGGCGCGTAGTGGGTCGCCAGGTGCCACAGGAACGAGGCGTCCGGTGACTGCAGGCGAATCTCCACCGTGTAGTCGTCGAGCTTTCTCACGCTCTGCACCGAATCGCCGAACTGCAGGCTGTCGAAATAGGGGTATTCGCCACCGTTGACGTCGTGATACGGGTGTTTTTGGTCAAATACGCGCGCGAAGCTGAACACCACGTCGTCGGCGTTCATCTTGCGGGTGGGCGTAAACCAGGCGGTGGTCTGGAACGGTACGTCCTTGCGCAGATGGAAGCGGTAGGTGGCGCCGTTGTCCAGCACCTCCCAGCTTTGCGCCAGTTCGGGGATCAGCCGGTAGGTGTACGGGTCGACGTCCAGCAGGCGATCGTACAGCTGGGCGGCCAGGGTATCCACCGTCAGGCCGCTGCTGGCCATTTGCGGGTTGAAGGTATTCAGTATGCCGCTGACGCAATAAACAAAGCCGCTCTGGCGAATGTCCGGCAGCGGCGCCGCGCTGGGCACGGGCGGTGTTGTCGCGGCCAGGGCAGAGCCCGTCAGGCACAACGACAGTATCCAAAAGGGTAAACCACGCATAGAGGCTCATGGGTTAATCAGCAATAGCGTTAGTGTATCGTACTCTGACCAGCAGCCCAATCCATTGAACAAAATCGCTGAGTTTTCTGCGACTTGATTAATCAGGCCGTTCAGCGGCAAGAAAAAAGTTTTTCATGTTATGTTATAATATAACAAAACCGTGTTACCGTTCCCCGGCAAAGTCACAATAACGCAAGGGGATGTATGAACGAAGTTGCACTTCCACCACGCCGTTCGCTGCCGGACGCTCAGGCATGGCGCGGCGAAATGAGTGATGTCGGGCTCGATTGGGTCGGGATGCAAGGGATCGCGCTGCCGCTGGAACTGGCTGGCAAGCCATTGATGGCGAAGGTCGACGCCGGCATCAACCTGCGCGCCGAAGCGGCGGGCGAACGCGGTATTCACATGTCGCGGCTGTATCTGGCGCTGGACGAATTGACGCAGGGCGAGCTGACGCCGCAGCGCATCGGCCGGACGCTGCAGGCCTTTCTGGATTCGCAGCCAGAACACAGCGATCGCGCCAGCTTGTCGATCGGCGGCGAGCTGTTGCTGTCACGTCCGGCGCTGCTGTCGCCACAGCGTGGCTGGAAGGCTTACCCACTGCGCATCGAGGCCACCCTGGCAGGCACGCTGACGCTGGCGCTGACCGTCGGCGTGCCTTATTCCTCTACCTGCCCGAGTTCGGCGGCGCTCAGCCGTCAGTTGGCGCAGCAACAGTTTCAGTTTGATTTTGAACAGGCGGCGGAGCGGGTCAGCCAACGCCAGGTGAGCGAGTGGCTGCTGGAGCAAGGTATGCCGGCCACGCCCCACAGCCAACGCAGCTGGGCCTGGATCACCGTGACGCCCGAGAATGAACGGGCGTTCGAACCGGTGAAACTGATTGACCGCATCGAACACGCGCTGGGCACGCCGGTACAAACGCTGGTGAAACGCCGCGACGAACAGGCTTTCGCATTGGCCAACGGTCAGAACCTGATGTTTTGTGAGGACGCGGCGCGCCGTCTGTATGGCATGCTGCGCAGCCAGTGCGACTACCGCGCTTTTTCGCTGCGCGTCGAGCATCAGGAGAGCCTGCATGCCCACAATGCGGTGGCGGAGCTGAGCTGGCGGGGAGAACACCATGCTGCGTAAAAATCCCAGCGGCCATCTGCCGCAGGTCTCGCCGCTGGCCTACATCGATCCCACCGCCATTATTTGCGGCCGGGTGATCGTCGAAGATTTCGTCTACGTCGGGCCGTATGCGGTAATTCGCGCCGACGAGTTGAACGCCGCCGGCGACATGGAACCTATCGTCATCGGCTCGCACTCCAATATTCAGGACGGTGTGGTGATCCATTCCAAGAGCGGGGCGGCGGTCACCATTGGCCGTTACAGCTCTATCGCCCACCGCGCCATCGTTCACGGCCCGTGTCGCATCGACGATCGGGTGTTTATCGGTTTCAACAGCGTGCTGTTCAACTGCCACATCCAGTCCGGCTGCGTGGTGCGTTATAACGCGGTGGTGGATGGCGTGACGCTGCCGGAAAACCGCTATATCCCCTCGACCGAGCGCGTGGGGTCGGACAGTGATTTGTCGCGCTATCGCCAGGTCGACCGCGGCGCGCTGCAGTTTTCGGAAGAAGTGGCCGCCACCAACGTCGAGCTGGTGCGCGGTTACCAGGCATTACGCAATGAATTTTAGTGAGGCTCTCATGAAACAACTTCCCGTGACCGTGCTTTCCGGCTTTCTCGGCGCCGGCAAGACCACGGTGCTGAACCACATCCTGAACAACCGGCAGGGCATGCGCGTGGCGGTGATTGTCAACGACATGAGCGAGGTGAATATCGACGCCGCGCTGGTGGAGAATGAAGTGCACCTCGATCGCCAGCAGGAAAAGCTGGTGGAGATGAGCAACGGCTGCATCTGCTGTACGCTGCGCGAAGACCTGCTGGTGTCGGTGCGCGAGCTGGCGCAGGACGGGCGCTTCGATTATCTGCTGATCGAATCGAGCGGCATCTCCGAACCGCTGCCGGTGGCGGAAACCTTTACTTTCGAGGATGAAGAAGGGGAAAGCCTGTCGCAGTTCGCCCGGCTGGATACCCTGGTGACGGTGGTCGACGGGGTGAATTTCATCCAGCAATATCAGCAGGCGCAAAGCCTTCAGGAGGCCGGTCAAAGCCTGGGCGAGGACGATCTGCGCAGCGTGGCGGACCTGTTGATTGAGCAGATCGAATTCTGCGACGTGATCCTGGTCAGCAAAACCGATCTGTTGACGCCAACCCAGCAGGGCGAAGTGATGGCGCTGCTGGCCAGCCTGAACCCGGACGCCCGCATTGTGCCGATCGCGCCGGGCAAACTGCCGCTGGAGGTAGTGCTGAATACCGGCAGCTTCAGCTTTGAAAAGGCTCAGCAGGCACCCGGCTGGCTGAAAGAGCTGCGCGGCGAACACGTGCCGGAAACGGAAAGCTACGGCATCAGCAGCTTTGTCTATCAGGCTCGGCGGCCGTTTGCGCCGGACAAGTTCTACCGCGTGATCAACGGCGACTGGGGAGGCGGCAAGCTGCTGCGGTCGAAGGGCTTCTTCTGGCTGGCGACGCGGCCGCGGCAGGCCGGGCAGTGGAGCCAGGCGGGCGGCATCGCCCATTATGGCCTCGCGGGCACCTTTTGGCGCGCCATCCCGCAAGACAACTGGCCACAGGATCCCGAAACGCGGGCGCATATTCAGGAGAAATGGGTGGAACCGTTCGGCGACATGCGCCAGGAGCTGGTGTTTATCGGCCAGCATTTGCAGCAGGCGACGATCGTGCGTCTGCTGGACGACTGCTTGTTGAGCGACGATGAAATGGCCGCCGGCGTGGACTATTGGCTGGACATGGCAGACCCGTTCCCTGAGTGGTAATTGCGCAATCTTCGTGTGGAAATGAGAAAAATTCTCAACAAAGTGCTTTACAGACGATACTGATAACTATTATCATCGCCTGGCAGTTCACGGAAGGCCACAGTTTGCGGCTCTGATGTGGAAGGCACGACATTGCTCACATTGCTTCCAGTGTTTTTTAAGCCAGCTCGGGTGCTGGCTTTTTTTTTGCCTGTTATTCCTCGTCCGCTTCGCCGTTTTGCAGCAGCGCATGCTTTTTCAGCATACCGCGCAGCTGATGATAGGTGAGCCCCAGCAGCTGCGCCGCCTTGCGCTGATTGAACCGCCCCTGCTGCAGCGCCGCCTCGATCAATGCCTTCTCCTGCTCCAGCTGCCAGAGTTTCAAATCCAACGGCAGCGGCGGTAACGCGCCGGCGTCTTCAGGAATGGGCGCGACCGGCGTGGCCTCGCGTGGCGCAAACGGGTTGATGACGATCTCATCCAGCGGGCTGTCGCTGTCGCCGTGGCGATAGACCGAACGCTCCACCACGTTTTTCAGTTCGCGCACGTTGCCCGGCCAGCCATACTCGAGCAACGTTTGCCTGGCACGTTCGGTAAAGCCGGGAAACAGCGGCAGCGCCAGCTCGCGGCACATTTGAATGGCGAAATGCTCGGCCAACAGCATGATATCGGGCCGCCGTTGGCGCAGTGGCGGCAGTTGCACCACGTCGAACGCCAGCCGATCTAGCAGATCGGCGCGGAATTTGCCCGCCGCCGCCAGCGCCGGCAGATCGTCGTTGGTGGCGCACACCAGGCGCACATCCACCCGCAGCGGCTGGCTGCCGCCCACGCGTTCCAGCTGGCCGTATTCGATCACCCGCAGCAATTTCTCCTGCACCAGCATCGGTGCGGTTGCCAGCTCATCGAGGAACAGCGTACCGCCGTCGGCGCGTTCGAAGCGGCCCAGATGGCGCTTTTGGGCGCCGGTAAACGCGCCGGCCTCGTGGCCGAACAGTTCGGAATCCAGCAGGTTTTCATTCAGCGCCGCGCAGTTAAGCGAGATGAACGGCCCTTGCCAACGGTTGGAGAGGTAGTGCAGACGGTGGGCGATCAACTCCTTTCCGGTGCCGCGTTCGCCGATCACCAGCACCGGCTTGTTCAGCTTGGCGACCTGGGAGACTTGCTCCAAGACTTCGACAAAGGCGTTTGCCTCGCCCAACAAATTCTCTGGCTGTTCGTTCATGATGAAATTCGCCAATGTTTGGTGAAAATAATCACTCTACAGCAAGCGCGCAGAGAGTCAAAAATAAAGAGTTGTTGTTTTTCAATAATTTAAAAGTTGGCACGGGTTTTGATTATCTCTTTGGGCAAGCTGTACGACTTAACGCGGCGCTTCAGACGCCATCAGAACCAAGAGGAAGTGAATTATGGGTATTTTTTCTCGTTTTGCCGACATCGTGAACGCCAACATCAACACCCTGCTGGACAAGGCGGAAGATCCGCAGAAGCTGGTGCGGTTGATGATCCAAGAGATGGAAGACACGCTGGTTGAAGTTCGCTCTACGTCGGCGCGTGCGCTGGCGGAGAAAAAGCAGCTGCTGCGTCGCATCGAGCAGGGTGAAAACCAGGTCAGTGACTGGCAGGAAAAAGCCGAACTGGCGCTGCGCAAAGATAAAGAAGACTTGGCCCGTGCGGCGCTGATCGAAAAACAAAAAGTGGCCGATCTGATCGCTACGCTGACGCAGGAAGTGGCGACCGTAGAAGAAACGCTGGCGCGCATGAAGAGCGAAATCGGCGAGCTGGAAAACAAACTGACCGAAACCCGTGCGCGGCAGCAGGCGTTGGCGCTGCGTCATCAGGCCGCATCTTCTTCTCGTGACGTGCGCCGCCAGCTCGACAGCGGCAAGCTGGATGAGGCGATGGCGCGTTTCGAACAGTTCGAACGTCGCATCGACCATATGGAAGCCGAAGCGGAAAGCATCAGCATTGGTAAAAAGAAGTCGCTGGACCAGGAGTTTGCCGAGCTGAAAGCCGACGACGCCATCAGTGAGCAGCTGGCGGCGCTGAAAGCCAAAATGAACCGCTCCGAGTAAGGCGAGCCGCGGCCACACGCCGGAGGTGGCCGCCTATCCAGGATCCGATAAGAAGGAACAACAATGAGTGCTTTATTACTTGCCATTCCGCTGACAATTTTCGTGCTGTTTGTCGCGCCGATTTGGCTTTGGCTGCATTACAGCAATCGGCAACAGACCGGCATACAGCTGAGTCAGCAAGAAATGCAGCGCCTGGCGCAGCTGGCGGAAGATGCCAAACGCATGCGTGAACGCATTCAGGCGCTGGAAGAGATCCTCGATGCGGAACACCCGAACTGGAGATAGTCCTGATGAGCACGACGCTGGGCAGTAAAAAGCTTTATCGCGTTCCCGAAGAAGGCATGGTGAAAGGCGTCTGCGCCGGTTTGGCGCACTATTTCGACGTACCGGTGCGACTGATCCGCGTGATGGTGGTGCTGTCGCTGTTCTTCGGGCTGTTCTTCTTCACGCTGGTGGCCTATATCGCGCTGGTGTTCGTGTTGGATGAAGCGCCGGCCAGCCGTTTCGAAGGCGAGCATCAGAAGACGCCGCGCCAACTGCTCGATCAGCTGGAGTATGAGTTGGGCAGCGGCGAGCAGCAGCTGCGTCAGGTCGAGCGCTACGTGACGTCCGATACCTTCGGCGTACAGAGCCGTTTCCGCAAGCTGTAACCCTTCTTGCGATACCCGGCCTGCGCAGGCCGGGCATCTTCGCCGCCGTTATCCCGTTGAATGTAACCTTAATCTCTTGTGCCGGAGGGCATTGTCATGAATAAAATCGATGTTGCAAACACCGCCAGAACGGGTGGATTTAAACGAGGAGCGGCGGCAATGTTGAAGACATTGGCTAAAGTCATCATCATAGTGTTATTGAACTATGGCCCGGCGGGCGCCGCCGGCTGGCTGCTGAAAACCGTCGGCCGTAAACCGGTGCGCGTCGTGCTGGCGCTGGTGCTGGAACCGCTGTTCCGTAAAGGCCTGAACAAGGCATTCGGGCGTTACGTCAAGGAGAGCAATGAAACGACTGCAAAATGAGTTAACCTCGCTGGTCAACCGCGGAATGGATCGCCATCTGCGCCTGGCGGTGACCGGCCTGAGCCGCAGCGGCAAAACCGCCTTTATCACCGCCTTCGTCAACCAACTGCTGCATGTGCACAGCGGCGCGCGCATGCCGCTGTTTTCACCGGTGCGCGAAGAGCGCCTGCTGGGCGTCAAACGCATCCCGCAACGCGATCTCGGCATCCAGCGTTTCACCTATGACGAAGGGCTGGCGCAGCTGTACGGCACGCCGCCGGCCTGGCCGACGCCGACGCGCGGGGTCAGCGAAATCCGGCTGGCGCTGCGTTACCGCTCCAACGACTCGCTGCTGCGGCACTTCAAAGACACTTCCACGCTGTACCTGGAGATCGTCGATTATCCGGGCGAATGGTTGCTGGATCTGCCGATGCTCGAACAGGATTACCTGGCCTGGTCGCGCCAGATGACCGGGCTGCTGCAGGGCGAACGCGCCGAATGGGCCAAGCCCTGGCTTGAACTGTGCAAGGCCTGCGATCCGCTGGCTCCGGCCGACGAAAACCGGCTGGCGGCGATCGCCCAGGCCTACACCGATTATCTGTTGCGCTGCAAAAGCGAAGGGCTGCACTTCATTCAGCCGGGGCGTTTCGTGCTGCCGGGTGACATGGCCGGCGCGCCGGCGCTGCAGTTTTTCCCGTGGCCCGACGTGGCCGCGATCGGCGAATCGAAGCTGGCGCAGGCCGACAAACACACCAACATCGGCATGTTGCGCGCTCGCTTCAACTATTACTGCCAGTCGATCGTCAAAAACTTCTACAAAGAACACTTCGTTCGTTTCGATCGGCAAATCGTGCTGGTTGACTGCCTGCAGCCGCTCAACAGCGGCCCGCAGGCGTTCAACGACATGCGCCTGGCGCTGACCCAACTGATGCAGAGCTTCCATTACGGCAAGCGCACGCTGTTTCGCCGCTTGTTCTCGCCGACCATCGACAAACTGATGTTCGCCGCCACCAAGGCGGACCATATCACCGCCGATCAGCACGCCAATCTGGTGTCATTGCTGCAGCAGCTGGTGCAAGAGGCGTGGCAGAACGCGGCGTTCGAGGGCATTAGCATGGATTGCGTCGGCCTGGCCTCGGTGCAGGCGACCGAGAGCGGCATCGTCGATCACCAGGGGCAACGCATTCCGGCATTGAAGGGCAACCGCCTGAGCGACGGCGCACCGCTGACGGTGTTCCCCGGCGAAGTGCCCGCCCGCCTGCCGGGACCGGCGTTCTGGCAGAACCAGGGGTTCCACTTCGATGAGTTTCGTCCGCGCGCCATGAGCGTGGACAGCCCGTTGCCGCACATCCGCCTGGATGCGGTGATGGAGTTTTTATTGGGAGACAAATTGCGATGAGCGAGCCGATCAAACCGCGTATCGATTTTGACGAGCCGCTGCAGCCGCCGCAGGAGCCGGCGTTGCGCGCCGGCGTCGCTTTCGATGCCGAACAGGCAGAAAGCTTTTTCCCGGCGGCGCCGGAACTGCAGCAGGAAGAGGAAGAAGGGCGCGCCGAAGGCATCATCAACGCCGCGCTGAAACCTAAACGCAGCCTGTGGCGCAAAATGGTCACTGCCGGGCTGGCGCTGTTCGGCGTCAGCGTGGTGGCGCAGGGCGTGCAGTGGGTGCATACCGCCTGGGTGCAACAGGACTGGATCGCCATGGGCGGCGGCGTGGCCGGCGGCCTGATCGTGTTCGCCGGCGTCGGTTCAGTGGTCACCGAATGGCGGCGTTTGTATCGGCTGCGCCAGCGCGCGGAAGAGCGCGACGTGGCGCGCGAGCTGTTGCACAGCCACGGGCTGGGGCAAGGGCGCGAATTCTGCGAGAAGCTGGCGCGTCAGGCCGGGCTGGATCAGGGGCATCCGGCGTTGCAGCGCTGGCAGGCCTCGTTGCATGAAACCCAAAATGACCGTGAAGTGGTGGAGCTGTACGCCAAGCTGGTACAGCCAGTGCTCGACAACCAGGCGCGGCGCGAAATCAGCCGCTCCGCCGCCGAATCGACGCTGATGATTGCCGTCAGCCCGTTGGCGCTGGTGGATATGGCGTTTATCGCCTGGCGCAACATCCGTTTGATTAACCGCATCGCGGCGCTGTACGGCATCGAACTGGGTTACTTCAGCCGCATTCGTCTGTTCCGGCTGGTGCTGCTCAACATCGCCTTCGCCGGCGCCTCTGAACTGGTGCGTGAAGTGGGCATGGACTGGATGTCGCAGGATCTGGCGGCGCGGCTGTCGGCGCGCGCGGCGCAGGGCATCGGCGCGGGGTTGTTGACCGCGCGGTTGGGCATCAAGGCGATGGAGCTGTGTCGCCCGCTGCCGTGGCTGGAAGGGGAAAAACCGAAGCTTGGCGATTTCCGCAGCCAGCTGATCGGCCAGTTGAAAGACACGCTGAAAAAGAGCGACGGCAAGGCCAAATAACCCCGCGACGGCGCTCCCAGGAGCGCCGTTTTCTCAACGGCACCGACGCCGGACGTAATCGAGACTTGACGACAGTCGATCCCCCTGTGATTGCGTGATAAATCTCTGCAAAATTAATTCTGATTGTGATAACTCTCTGTTTGTAGGCTAAAATGACGCCGATGCTGTTATCCGCTTGCGTTTAAAATCAGCAACCACGGCAATAAATCAGAGTTCTGTCAACTTTTGCTGACAGATCGCTTCTACCGCCCGGTGCGAGGGAGTATCATCATCGTCAACGATCCCCGCACCTGCAGAGATAAGGCCAACACTGATGCGTTTGGAAGTATTTTGCGAAGACCGCCTCGGTCTCACTCGAGAATTACTCGATCTTTTGGTATCGCGCAGCATTGACTTACGTGGCATCGAGATCGATCCCATCGGCCGCATTTACCTCAATTTCTCCCAGCTGGATTTCGATACTTTCCGCGCCCTGATGGCGGAGATCCGCCGCATCGCCGGCGTGACCGACGTGCGCACCGTCAGCTTTATGCCTTCCGAACGCGAACATCGCGCGCTGCGCGCGCTGCTGGAATCGATGCCGGAACCGGTGTTCTCTATCGACATGAAGGGCAAGGTCGAGCTGGCCAACCCGGCGGCGCAGGCGCTGTTCAGCCTGAACGAAGACAAGATCCGCAACCAGACCGCCGGGGCGCTGATCGGCGGCTATAACTTCAGCCGTTGGCTGGAGAGCGAGCATACGGCGCCGCACGCCGAGCGGGTGGTGATCCGCAGCCAGGACTTCCTGATGGACATCACGCCCATCTATCTGGAAGACGAACAGCAGCAGGCGGCCGCGGTCGGCGCGGTGGTGATGCTGAAGTCCACCGCGCGCATGGGCCGCCAGTTGCAAAATCTATCGGTGAACGACGATACCGAATTCGACCACATCGTGGCGGTGAGCGCCAAGATGCGTCACGTGCTGGAGCAGGCGCGCAAGCTGGCGATGCTCGATGCGCCGCTGCTGATCGTCGGCGATACCGGTACCGGCAAGGATATTCTGGCCCGCGCCTGCCATTTGCGCAGCCCGCGTGGCAAACAGCCGTTCCTGGCGCTGAACTGCGCCGCGCTGCCGGATGACGTGGTGGAGAGCGAACTGTTCGGCCATGCGCCGGGCGCTTATCCCAACGCGCTGGAAGGCAAGAAGGGCTTCTTCGAGCAGGCCAACGGCGGTTCGGTGCTGCTGGATGAGATCGGCGAAATGTCGCCGCGTATGCAGACCAAGCTGCTGCGTTTCCTCAACGACGGCACGTTCCGCCGCGTTGGCGAAGAGCATGAGGTGCATGTCGACGTGCGCGTGATCTGCGCCACCCAGAAAAACCTTACCGAGCTGGTGCAGCGCGGCGAATTCCGCGAAGATCTCTATTATCGCCTCAACGTACTGACCATCACCATCCCGCCGCTGCGCGAACGTCCGCAGGACATCATGCCGTTGACCGAGCTGTTCGTGGCGCGCTTCGCCGATGAGCAGGGCGTGGCGCGGCCCAAGCTGGCGAACGATCTGGGCGGCTTCCTCAGCAAGTACGGCTGGCCGGGCAACGTGCGTCAGCTGAAAAACGCTATCTACCGCGCGCTGACGCAAACCGAAGGCTACGAACTGCGGCCACAGGATATCGTGTTGCCGGAGTTTGAGGTGGAGATGTCGCTGGGCGACGAGGTGCTGGACGGTTCGCTGGACGACATCAGCAAGCGTTTCGAACGCTCGGTGCTGACGCGCCTGTATCGCACCTATCCCAGCACCCGCAAGCTGGCGAAGCGGCTGGGCGTTTCCCATACCGCCATCGCCAACAAGCTGCGCGAGTATGGCCTGAGCAGCCGCAAAGGCGGCGCTGAGGGCGAAGAATAAGAAAGGCGCCTTGCGGCGCCTTTAATGGGTATCCAAAGCCGGCGTTCGCCGGCTTTGTTATTTCAGCGCAGCCAGCGCCGCGTCGTAGTCAGGCTCGGTGGTGATTTCGTTCACCAGCTCGCTGTACAGCACGTTGTCCTGGCCATCCAGCACCACGACCGCACGCGCGGTCAGGCCTGCCAACGGGCCTTCGGCGATTTCGACGCCGTACGCCTGCTTGAACTCGGCGCCGCGCAGGGTAGACAGAGTAACCACGTTGCTCAGGCCTTCCGCGCCGCAGAAGCGAGACTGCGCGAACGGCAGATCGGCGGAGATGCACAGCACCACGGTGTTATCCAGGCCGCTGGCCAGCTGGTTGAATTTACGCACCGACGTCGCGCAGACGCCGGTATCGATGCTTGGGAAGATGTTCAGGACTTTGCGTTTACCCGCGAAGCTGCTCAGCGCCACGTCTGACAGGTCTTTGGCAACCAGCGAGAAGGCCTTGGCCTGTTCGCCCTGCTGTGGCAGTTTGCCTGCTACGCTGACCGGATTGCCTTGAAAATGTACTGTCTGAGTCATTGCTAGATTCCTTTTACAGGTGTTTATACAAAGGGTATGAACCTGATGAAACGGCGCGCCGGCAACGGCATTTAACATCAGGTTCACACCCTGGCGCCAGTTTATGACAACCGGGGCGGATTGGATATCAAAGTTTGCTAAATAGTTGTATATATTAGGCTGTTCTATAAAACATCACCGGCGCATCAGCCTGGCTGAATGCGCAGTTTTCGCTCAGGAGCCGTTATGAGAGACATGCGTTTTTACCCGGAAGCCTGGCCGCTGCATACTGCCTTCGTGATTGCGCGCGGCAGCCGCACCGAAGCCCGGGTGGTGGTGGTCGAAATCGAACAGCAGGGCGTGCGCGGCACCGGTGAATGTACGCCGTACCCGCGTTACGGCGAGAGCGAGGAATCGGTGATGGCACAGCTGGCAGAGATGGCGCCGGCGATCGCACAAGGCATGACCCGCGAACAGCTGCTGGTGCAGATGCCGGCGGGCGCCGCCCGCAACGCGCTGGATTCGGCGCTGTGGGATCTGGAGTGCCGCCTGCACGGGCAGAGCCTGTGGCAGCGCAGCGGTGTGACGGCCCCGGCGCATATCCGTATGGCGCAGACCGTCAGCATCGGCACGCCGGAAGCGATGGCCTTCGCCGCGCGTGAACTGGAGCAGCAGGGCGCCACGCTGCTGAAGATCAAACTCGACGATCACTATATCAGCGAACGATTGGTAGCGATCCGCGCCGCGGTCCCGCAGGCGACGCTGATCGTCGACGCCAATGAATCCTGGCAGGCGGAAGGGCTGGCGGCGCGCTGCCAGCTGCTGGCCGATCTCGGCGTGGCGATGCTGGAGCAGCCGCTGCCGGCCGGTGACGACGCTGCGTTGGAGCACTTTATCCATCCGCTGCCGATCTGCGCCGATGAGAGCTGCCACACCCGTGCCGATCTGCCGCGGCTGGCGCAACGCTATCAGATGGTCAATATCAAACTGGACAAAACCGGCGGCTTGACTGAGGCGTTGGCGCTGGCGCAGGCCGCGCGCGAACAAGGGTTCGCCATCATGCTCGGCTGCATGTTGTGCACGTCACGGGCGATATCCGCCGCCTTGCCGCTGGCGCCGGCGGCGCGCTTCGTCGATCTGGACGGCCCGACCTGGCTGGCGCGGGACGTCGAACCGGGTCTGGCGTTCGAATGCGGGGCGATCGTCGATATCGCCCCGTAGGGATTAATTCGGGTAGGTCAGCAGCTCGATCATCGCGTCGATGTAGCGCTCGCTGGCGGCATCGGCGGAGATCGGCGGGAATTCGGCGGTGATGCACGGCAGCGACAGATCTGCGCACCAGCTGCCGAACGAACCGGGCGTTTCATAGCCGACGCTGGTCACCAGCGGCAGTTCGAACTTGTGCGACAGCCAAACGCCGAGCCGCGAGCTGGCGGGATCTTCGATGCAGGCCAGCGGTTCGTGGAACGACACCACCCAGTGCGGCTTCAGACGATGGATCAGATGACACAGCGCCTGGGTTTCCGGTTCGGAACCGGGGCGCCCACCGGTGGAGAGCTTGACGTCGCGCACCGGCGCCGCGCTGTTCCAGCGGTAGACGGTGTCGCCGGAGCGCCAGTTGGCAGCCGGGAAGTTGCGGTTCAGATCGACGCCGTTGGCATTGGCGCGCAGCCCCAGCTGACAGCCGTCGGGGTTGACCGCCAGCACCACGTGGTGGCGCAACTGTTCGGGGGCGATGCTGCGCAGCGCGCAAGATAGGGTCACGATGGCGGCGCTCTCATCGCCGTGGGTGCCGGCGATGATAAGCCCGGTCTCCGGGCCGCTGATCGCCGCCGGGAAATAGAGCAGCGGCGCGCCCAGCAGCGAGCTGCCGTAGTTCTCTCCTGCGATGGCCAACTGGCCACGTTCACTGCGTGGTCGATGTTCGGTCATGGTGTTGTCCCTGGATTAAAGGTCGAGAGTCATTGTCATTTTATTCAGTGTATTACGCTTTGAGGCATCTTTCCCATCGCAATTGTGCGACGTTTGCGCAATCTGTGACGCCGCGGCGGTGAAAACGCCAATTAAACCGCACCTGGCCTGACGCTGTTGTTATACTAACGGCAGAGCTAAGCCAATCACCCGCAAGAGGATTTAACATGCCAGTAGCCAGAATCATCGCCAGCTATAGCGAAAATGAAAATGACACCATCACGCTGCTGTGCGGCGTGGATGCTGAAAACCAGATCCGTCAGGGGGAATGGTTCGGCGTGGTGAAAAATGACGACGGGCGCGGGGACGAATCGAACTATCCGTTCACCCTGCATATCGATTACCAAAAAGATGTCTTCTACCTCGACTACGGCTACGACGACGCCGACGCGCGCCAGCTGCAAAAAACCGATATCTCGGCCCGTCCGCTGGCCGAGAAAGGCTTTTTCACCGTGTTCGATGAAGAAGAGGGTGAAGAGTTCAGCTACCGCATCAACAGCATCCACCTGTACGACTGACGGTCGCCGCTGCAAACACCGCCCGTGCCGCCCTGCGCCGCACGGGTTTTTTATTGCCTGAATCGCACTTTTTGCAACTTCTCGGCCGTGAGCGCTAGGCCGGACGGATCTTGTGCTATATGATAAAAAATTCAGATGGTTAACGGGGGTAAATCATAATGACGGGAAGAAAAATGCAACGGGGTTTTCGTTTGGCGCTTTGCGCGGCGGCGATCGGCGCCTGTATGAGCAGCGCTATGGCGGCGCAGGTTCCCCCGGGCACCGCGTTGGCGGCCAAACAGGAAATCGTGCGCCACATTAAAGACGAACCGGCCTCGCTCGATCCGATTAAAGCGGTAGGCCTGCCGGAGGCCCAGCTGGCGCGCGACCTGTTCGAAGGGCTGGTCAATCAGGACGCCAATGGGAAAGTGATCCCCGGCGTCGCCACGCGCTGGCAGACCAGCGATAACCAGACTTATATTTTCCATCTGCGCAAAGATGCGCGGTGGTCAAACGGTGACCCTGTCACGGCGAAGGATTTCGTCTACAGCTGGCAGCGGCTGGTCGAACCGAAAAACCTGTCGCCGTTCGCCTGGTTCGCGCAGTTAGCGGGGATCCAGAACGCCGAGCAGATCATCAGCGGCAAACTGCCGGCCGATCGCTTGGGCGTGTCGGCGCCGGACGACTATACGCTCAAGGTGCAGTTGGACAAGCCGGTGCCGTACTTCGTCAGCCTGACGGCTAACTTCAGCCTGTTCCCGGTGAATAAGGCGGTGGTGGAAAAATACGGCAACGACTGGACCAAGGTCGGCAATCTGGTGGGCAACGGCGCGTTCAAACTGCAAGAGCGGGTGGTGAACGAGAAGCTGGTGCTGACGCCTAACGATCATTACTGGGATCATGCGCAAACCGTGCTGACCAAAGTGACCTTCGTGCCGATCAATCAGGAATCCAACGCCACCAAGCGTTACCTGGCGGGCGATATCGACATCACCGAATCCTTCCCGAAAAACATGTATCAGAAGCTGCTGAAAGATATTCCGGGGCAGGTGTACACGCCGGATCAGCTCGGCACCTATTACTACGCGTTCAACACCCAGCGCGCGCCGACCAACGACGTGCGGGTGCGCCAGGCCTTGTCCTACGCCATCGATCGCAAGATTATCGCGGAAAAAGTGCTGGGCACCGGCGAAAAACCGGCCTATCACTTCACGCCGGACGTGACTGCCGGGTTCAAACCGGAGGCGAGTTTGCTGCAACAGCAATCGCAGGCGGAGCTGGATGCGCAGGCCAAGGCGTTGCTGCAGGCGGCCGGTTACGGCCCGAACAACCCGTTGAAGCTGACGCTGTTGTATAACACCTCGGAAAGCCACCAGAAGATCGCCATCGCCGTGGCCTCAATGTGGAAGAAAAAGCTCGGCATTGACGTCAAGCTGCAAAACCAGGAGTGGAAAACCTATATCGACAGCCGCAATACCGGTAATTTCGACGTGATCCGCGCCTCCTGGGTAGGTGACTATAACGAGGCGTCGACCTTCCTGTCGCTGTTGACCTCTACCCACAGCGGCAACATTGCCAAGTTCAAGAACGCGGACTACGACAAGCTGCTGGCGCAGGCGGGGCGGGAAACCAACCCGGCGGCGGTGACCGCCGATTACAACAAGATGGAGCAAATCATTGCCGATCAGGCACCGATCGCGCCGATCTACCAGTACACCAACGGCCGCCTGATCAAACCGTGGGTAAAAGGCTACCCGATCACCAATCCGGAAGACGTGGCCTATAGCCAAACGATGTATATTATCAAACACTGATTGGGCTTATTTTTCACCCCCGCGTAACGCGGGGGATTTATTTTTATTGACGGTTAAATGAAGAAGGTAATTAATTTACCCACGCGATAAACCCCGTTTAATAATAAACAGGGTTGCCATCATCACATTATTTTTTGCTATTTCAGAGAGCGGTTACGCTTATAGACAGTCCCGCATGGCATCCACCACCACACGGCCGCTCATGTCGGTTTGGGTGATGCGATAGCTGGTGGGATAAGAGCGGCGAGTGCTGAAACGATCGTGGACGGAGACCTTGCCAATCTGCAGGCCGGCGGCGTTTTTTACCACGAATTCACTGATCTCTTCCTGCCCCTGGTTTTGCAAATGGATATTGCTGATTTTTTCCAGCGTATCGCTGGCGTTTATTTTTAAATGGTCGCGTAACATAACTACCTCCTCGTAGTGAGAAAAGTATATGCCCCTAAAATTTGCGCTGAAACAGCTTTATGTTGATTTATTATTATCATTTTGAATTAAAAGTGATAGTAATATGTTAAGTCATAATAATAACGGCATTACCAGTGCTTTATCGGCGATATTGCCCGATTTATCGGCAATGGTTTATTTCATTACCGTTATTATTAGTCTGCATTAATCGGGAAAAGCGCCTGCCTGGCCGCTGGGGCGGGAAAGACGCAGGCGACGTTGTGCCCGCAGCCGGGAACGATCGTTAACCGATGTGGCTTCTTCGGCGCCAGGTAACGCCGATCGTAGTCGGCATAGGCCAGGGCGCGCTGCAACCGGTAGGGGCCCTGCAGCTGGGCGGCGCAGGATTTGTCGAGTATCCGATAGTAGGCGCCCGGCGCGGTGCCGGTATCCTCGGCGGCAGCCAGATAGGTGATATCGGCTGCGGCGTAACGCCGGCGTGCCGTGTCTGCGGTGCGTTGCAGATGAGCGGGAAGCGCTTCCAGACCGTATTTCCACTGGTTAGCCTGTGGGCACTGGCCGCCATTCACCGTTTGCCAACGGAATCGACAGGTTTTTTCACTGCCGCAGCTTCCCCAGCTTGTGGGCTGAGGACGCAGATTCTCAAAGTAGAGCCAGCTGCCGGGATCGGCCACCACATAGCGCAGACGCACCCCGTTTGGCGGATGGGCAAAGCCGACATAGTGCTGCACGAACTGGGCGCCGGCAGAAAAACCGGCCACGGTTATCGACTGCAGCGATGGCCAGCGCCGTTTCAGATCGGCCAGCAGGTTATCCAGGGCGTTGAACGAACCGGTTTTCCCGCTATTATCCAAATCGCCTGCGATCCAGGAGCCGCAGCGCCACAGGGCCTCGCCGTCTTGCGGTGACGGGAGCCCGGCGGAATGGCAATGAACGGCAAGTTTCTCCGGCACCTGGAACAGCGGGGCGACCAATAAGCCGTTGTCTCCCGCTCCCTGTGCGGCATCGATCGCCGCTTGCAACGTCTTGGCGACATCGCGCGGGCGGCCGTGCATCACCACCAGTGCGGTGCGCGGCTGGCGGGAGTGAGTGTGAGCGACAAAATAAGGCAGTGAACCCGCTGCCGTCGGCGCGTGATAGGGCGTGGCGAGGCGTTCTAATACCGGCTCTGCACGAACCGATTGGTCGAACAGCAGCAGGGCGGCCATTGCGATGCAGCGCAGGCGGCGCATCCTCGTCAGGTTCGGCGCAGCGCAGTGCGCAGTTGTCTCAGGACTTCCCGGCATCGTTGTTCCTCACGCGCTCGTTGATAGTAGCGATAAAAGGCGCGTTCCGAACTGAGGTTACCCGCCAGCGCCAGTTGCCTGAAGATTAAGTATGTCAGACTGAGCATGATGATAATAAATATAAAGCCGGGGAACAGCAGCTGCCAGCCGTCGGTGATGCGCGCACCGGACATAAACACCAGCGACGGCGCGATAACCAGCACGCCAAGCTGCCGCAAGCCCCATTGCGCCAGCACAGGCATTAGCACCAATAGAGTGACGAATAGCAGGTATTTCAACAGATAGCGACAGGAAAGCAGCGAGCGTTTTAACGCACTGTCGGCGCGTCGTTGCAAAACGAAACCCTCGGACGTGGTGCGCAGGATCTGCTGTCGGCCGCCAGTAGGTCTGTAGCGCTCCAGCGCCGTTACGCCGTCCGGCAGTGCCAGCAATTGCTGCAACTCCGCCAGCCCGACGGTTTTGCTACCGATGTAATCCCTAAACAGTAAGAGCTGCATGCGCTCACTGTGGGGCTTCTCGACGGATTCGAGTAGCTTGAGCAGCTTGTCATGGTTTTCCCGCCGAATACGAAATGGCGTTTTAACAACGGCGATAAACAGGGTGATAACGGTCAAACTGACTTTGAGAATATCTGCGGCGCTGATCTCAAACATGGGGGCTTCCTGTCGTTGCGATGTGTTCCCTAAGGCCAGAAGTATAGAGCACGTTTTTCACCTGGCGTGAAAACTGGCGTTACAGCTTGGCCTTTGATCTCCAAGGCGTTAAGGCTAGACTCAGCAACATAAGTAAGACTGAGGGGATAAATGAATGGATGTGATTGAGGGGAGCGAGCTGCAGATCGCCGATGCGGTTTACGCCTACCAGTTGGACGGCAAGGGCGGCGTCACGCCGATCGAGCAAGATGACAAGATCACCTGCGACGCGCCGTGCTGGCTGCATCTTGATTACGCGCACCCGGCCAGCGCCGAATGGCTGAGCACCACGCCGCTGCTGCCGGACTCGGTGCGCGAAGCGCTCTCCGGCGAAAGCTCTCGGCCACGCGTCAGCCGCCAGGGCGAAGGCACCATGATCACCCTGCGCAGCATCAACTTCAACGCCAACTCACGGCCGGACCAGTTGGTCACCATCCGTGTGTACATCACCGATAAACTGATTATCTCCACGCGGCACCGCAAGGTGTATTCCATCGATCAGGTGGTGAACGATTTGCAAAGCGGCGCCGGGCCGACCAACAGCGGCAACTGGCTGGTGGAGATTTCCGATGCGTTGACCGATCACACCAGCGAATTCATTGAGGATCTGCACGACAAGATTATCGATCTGGAGGACGCCTTGCTGGAACAGCAGGTGCCGGAGCGTGGTCAGCTGGCGTTGATCCGTAAACAGCTTATCGTGCTGCGCCGTTACATGGCGCCGCAGCGTGACGTTTTCGCACGGCTGGCCAGCGATCGCCTGCCGTGGATGAGCGACGACGATCGCCGCCGCATGCAGGACATCGCCGATCGCCTGGGGCGCGGGTTGGACGATCTGGACGGCAGCATCGCGCGCACCGCTATCTTGTCCGACGAAATCACCACAGTGATGGCCGACGCGATGAACCGCCGCACTTACACCATGTCATTGTTAGCGATGGTCTTTTTACCTACCACCTTCCTGACTGGGCTGTTTGGCGTCAACCTTGGCGGCATACCGGGCGGCGGTAACCCCTTCGGTTTCGCGGCATTTTGCCTGATGCTGGTCGGGTTGGTGCTTGGCGTCGCCTGGTGGCTGAAGCGCAGCCGCTGGCTGTAGGTGAAAATGACGAAAACCCGGTTAACATTGAGCAAAATCAACATTTAGCCGGGGGAAATGGGGCATGATCTCTCTCGCAGGTGAATGCAACGTCAAGCGATGGGCGTTGCGCTCCATAATTGTCTTACTTTCTTATTTTTGAATTACTGCATAGCACATTTGATTCGTACAATGCCGGTTTAATCACCGGCATTTTTTTATTCGGCTTCCCTTCTTCTTCAGGCCGCGCTTTCATCCCAGAAGCTGGCTTCAATCTTGTGCCCATCCAAATCCCGGACAAAGCAGCCGTAGTAAGCCTCACCGTAATGCGGCCGCGAACCGGGCGCGCCTTCATCGACGGCACCGGCCAGCAGCGCCTGGCGATGGAATTCCTCCACCTGTTGCTTACTGGTGGCGAAAAAACCGACGTGCGTACCGTTGCCGGGTGAGGCCGGGCGGCCGTCGATCGGCACCTGCAGCCAAAACTCCGGGTAGTCGCGGCCGTAACCGATGGCGCCGGGATGCTCCAGCACCCGTCGGCATCCCAAGGCGGCCAGCGCACGATCGTAAAAGGCGGCGGCGGCCTCGAAATCGTTGGAGCCCAGCGAGATGTGGGACAGGCAGGGGGTAATATTCATTGCGCGATCTCCATATGACTGTATAAATAAACAGTATAGGGTAAAAACGGCACTGCCCAGTAAATTTTGCGCAAACTGTGAACAGGATCGAGATCGTCGAGAAAGGGAAATGTCGCCGCTCGCAGGATGGCAAGCGGCGAGGGGGCTTATTTGATTTCCAGCACGTTCAAACGTTCTGGCGCAGGTATCGCGTCGTCCGAGTCTTCCGGCTGCCAGCCGACCGGCTGCATCGGGATGTCTTCGCGATCGAAGGCCAAATCGCCGCCGTCTACCACGGCGCTCCCGTGGTGAATGCCCTTGAAATCGAACAGATTGATATCGCTCAGGTGCGAAGGCACCACGTTTTGCATAGCGCTGAACATGGTTTCCAGCCGGCCAGGATAGCGTTTGTCCCAGTCACGCAGCATATCGCCGATCACCTGGCGCTGCAGGTTAGGCTGCGAGCCGCACAGGTTGCATGGAATGATCGGGAACGCTTTGGCGATCGAGAAACGCTCGATGTCTTTCTCGCGGCAATAGGCCAGCGGGCGAATGACCACGTGCTTGCCGTCGTCGCTCATCAGTTTGGGCGGCATGCCTTTCATCTTGCCGCCGTAGAACATGTTGAGGAACAGCGTCTGCAGAATGTCGTCACGGTGATGGCCCAGCGCGATCTTGGTGGCACCCAGTTCGGTGGCGGTGCGGTACAGAATGCCGCGGCGCAGGCGCGAGCACAGTGAACAGGTGGTTTTGCCTTCCGGGATCTTGTCTTTGACGATGCTGTAGGTGTTCTCTTCGACGATCTTGTATTCCACCCCCAGGCTTTCCAGGTAGGCAGGCAAAATATGCTCAGGGAAGCCGGGCTGTTTCTGATCGAGATTCACCGCGATCAGCGAGAAGTTGATCGGCGCGCTCTGCTGCAGGTTACGCAGGATCTCCAGCATGGTGTAGCTGTCTTTACCGCCGGACAGGCAGACCATGATGCGGTCGCCTTCTTCAATCATATTGAAATCGGCGATCGCTTCGCCCACGTTGCGGCGCAGGCGCTTTTGCAATTTGTTCAGGTTGTACTGCTCTTTTTGGCTAACGGATTGCTTTTCTGACATTTAAATCGTGCTCATTCTCAATAGGGGGCACTAGGGGCATGGCGTTGTAGACCGCGAGTTTACCATTCAACCGGCCGATTTTGATCATTATTCATCATCCAGCCGCCACGCACCCGACGCGAGGTCTGTATGGTACGGATTGTAGCGATGAATACCAGCAGGTTTTTCAGCTCGCCGCTTTATCGGTTTCCCTTAAAAGCCTTCGCCGTCATTTGAACGAAGGCCTTGAGGGAACGTTGTTTCGCGGTGCAGGTCTCATCTCAGACAGAACTTACTTCGAGAGGCACTGAGAGCATGAAAGGAATCGCTGTTGTTGGATTTTACGCATCGTTTTTTGCCTACGCAGAAAACGCACTGGCGTTTGACACGATACCTGTTGGTCTGAGCGAACCGACCGAAACCGTGGTACTGGTACCGCGCGAGCAAAAAGAGCGTCTTGATGGCAAGGATAAGGGAGATGCACTTTATTGTTATTATGACGGGAAATTATTCTCGCTGGGCGCCACGTTCAAAGACAAGGTTTGCGCTTTAGCGGAGATTAAAACGGATAAGCCGTTCTCGGCACGCGTCATGGCCCAATGGATAAAAGAAAAAAGTGCGGCTCGCTAAGTGTGAAACCCCTGAGCATTGAGGCCCACCGCTGATTCAAACGGTATGTGAAAAACAGGGCGCGAATCGCTCGCGCCCTGAGGGAGGTTACTCAGCAGCGGACTTTTCCGCCTTACCGGCCAGCAGGCTGAGGAAATCGTATTTCTCCTTCAGCTCTTTCTCGGCGGCCTGATACAGCGCGCTGGCCACCTCCGGCTGCTGCGCGTTCAGGCGTCGGAAACGCTGTTCTTTCAGCAGCGTTTCCGACAGGTTGCTGTTTGGCGGCCGCGAATCCAACGCTAACGCGGCCTTGCCCTCGGCGCTACGGCGCGGATCGAAGCGGTACAGCGGCCAGAAGCCGGTGGCGGTCAGCTGTTTCATCTGATCGTGGCTGAGCGCCAGATCGTAGCCGTGTTCTTCGCACGGGCTGTAGGCGATGATCAGCGACGGGCCCGGATAGGCCTCGGCCTCCTGAATCGCTTTCACCGTTTGGTTAAGCTGCGCCCCCAGCGAGATCTGCGCGACGTAGACATGGCCGTACATCATCATGCTGACGCCCAGATCCTTGCGCGCCTTGCGCTTGCCGTGCTCGCCGAACTTGGTCACCGCGCCGAGCGGCGTGGCTTTCGACTGCTGGCCGCCGGTGTTGGAGTAGCATTGGGTGTCGAGCACCAGCACGTTGACGTTCTCCGTCAGGCTGAGGACGTGATCCAACCCGCCGAAGCCGATGTCGTAGGCCCAGCCGTCCCCGCCGATCAGCCAGATGGATTTATCGACCAGGTAATCGGCGTCGGCCGCCAGTTGGCGTGCGTCTTCACCTTCAATACTCGTCAGCAGCGTGCGCAGTTCGGCGATTTGCTTACGGCGCGGCTCCGGCGCCACATCTTCCATCTGCAGGGCATTGACCAACTGCTCCGGCAGCTGCGGCGCCAGCGAATTCAGCAGGCGCAGCACCCGTGCGCGATGTTGATCGACCGTCAGACGGAAGCCCAGGCCGAATTCGGCGTTGTCTTCGAACAGCGAGTTGGCCCACGCCGGCCCGCGCCCTTCGGCGTTGGTGGTGTACGGCGTGGTCGGCAGATTGCCGCCGTAGATCGAGGAACAGCCGGTGGCGTTGGCGATCAGCAAACGGTCGCCATAGAGCTGGGTCAGCAGCTTGATGTACGGCGTTTCGCCGCAGCCGGAGCAGGCGCCGGAGTATTCGAACAGCGGCGTGATCAGCTGCGAGGTGCGAATGTCGATGCGCTCCAGCTGCGCTGGATCGATTTCCGGCAGCTGCAGGAAGAAGTCGTAGTTGTCTTTTTCCGCCGTCAGATTATCGAGGCGCGAAGCCATGTTGATCGCCTTGATCTCTGGGTTCTGGCGATCTTTCGCCGGGCAGACCTCGACGCACAGGTTACAGCCGGTGCAATCTTCCGGCGCCACTTGCAGTACGTATTTCTGGCCGCGCATATCGCGTGATTTGACATCCAGAGACTGCAGGGAAGCGGGGGCGTGTTCCATCTCCGCCGGCTGAACCACTTTGGCGCGAATGGCGGAGTGCGGGCAGGCGGCGACGCAGTGGTTGCACTGGGTGCACAGATCGGGCTGCCAGACCGGGATCTCTTCGGCGATGTTGCGCTTTTCCCACTGGGTGGTGCCCACCGGCCAGGTGCCGTCCGGCGGGAAGGCGGAAACCGGCAGCGCATCGCCCAGCCCGGCCAGCATCGCGGCGGTAACGGTTTTGACGAAGTCCGGCGCGGCGTCCGAGACCACCGGCGGGCGCATCGGGCTGCTGTCGTCGATCGGCTGCAGCGGGATTTCAATCAGCGCGCCGCGAGTGGCGCCCAGCGCCTGCCAGTTGCGCTCGACGATCTCCTGGCCCTTGCTGCTGTAGCTGCGGGCGATGGCGTCCTGCAGCTGTTGCAGCGCCACATCGCTCGGCAGGATCTGCGTCAGGTGGAAGAACGCCATCTGCATTACGGTGTTGATGCGCGCGCCGAGCCGGCATTCGCGCGCCAGCTTGGCGGCATTGATGATATAGAAACGCGCCTGGCGTTGGTGCAGCAGCGCCTGTACCTCCTGCGGCAGGCGCGACCAGACTTCGTCGGCGCCGTAAGGGGTATTGAGCAGGAAGGTGCCGCCGGGTTTGAGGCGCTCAACCATCTGATACTTATCGATAAACTGCAGCTGGTGGCAGCCGACGAAATCCGCCTGGCTGACCAGATAGGCCGAATTGATCGGCTGCTCGCTGACGCGCAGGTGCGACACCGTCAGGCCGCCGGCCTTTTTGGAGTCGTAGACGAAATAGCCCTGGGCATACAGCGGCGTGGCGTTGCCGATGATTTTGATGTTGTTCTTGGTGGCCGAGACCGAACCGTCGCTGCCCAAACCGTAGAACAGCGCTTCCAGCGAGGCGCGCTGCGGCAGGATTTCGTCGCTCAGCGGCAGTGAAAGCCCGGTGACATCATCGAAGATGCCGACGGTAAAGCGCGGGCGCGGCTGCGGCTGGGCCAGCTCGCGGAATACCGCCAGCGCGCAATCCGGACCGAACTCTTTCGACGACAGGCCGTAACGACCGCCGATCACCCGAGGCAGCGTGGCGCGCTCGCCTTGGCTGTAGGCTTCCGCCAGCGTGGTCATCACGTCCAGATACAGCGGTTCGGCCAGCGCGCCCGGTTCTTTGGTGCGATCGAGCACCGCGACGCTGCGCACGCTGTCCGGCAGGGCGTCGAGCAGGTATTTGGCGGAGAACGGTCGGAACAGCCGGACTTTCAGCACGCCGACTTTCTCGCCGCGGGTCAACAGGGTGTCGATCACTTCTTCGCAGGTGCCGGCGGCGGAACCCATCACCACCACCACGCGTTCGGCCTGCGGGTGGCCGTAGTAGTCGAACGGCCGATAGTGGCGGCCGGTGAGGGCGGCGAAGGCCGCCATGGCGTCGATCACGTGCTGGCCGGTGGCGTCATACCACGGGTTGGTGGCTTCGCGCGACTGGAAATAGGTGTCCGGGTTGGCGGAAGTGCCGCGCACCACCGGATGATCCGGCGACAGCGCCCGGCTGCGGTGGGCGTCGATCGCCGCCTGCGGCAGCATTTGCCGCAGCGTATCGTCGCTGAGCGGTACGATCTTGTTGATCTCGTGCGAGGTGCGAAACCCGTCGAAGAAGTGGATAAACGGCACGCGCGCGTTGAGGGTGGCGGTCTGTGAGATCAGCGCGAAGTCCTGCGCCTCCTGCACGTTGCCGGCGCACAGCATGGCGCAGCCGGTTTGGCGCACCGCCATCACGTCCGAATGGTCGCCGAAGATCGACAGCGCGTGCGTGGCCACGGTGCGCGCGGCGACGTGCAGCACGAACGGCGTCAGCTCGCCGGCCAGTTTGTACAGCGTCGGAATCATCAGCAGCAGACCCTGCGATGACGTGAATGAGGTCGACAGCGCGCCGGTTTGCAAGGCGCCGTGCACGGTGGCGATCGCGCCGCCCTCAGACTGCATTTCCACCACCCGGGGGATGTCGCCCCAGATGTTTTGCCGGCCATCGCCGGACCAGGCGTCTGCTTGCTCCGCCATGGTGGAACTTGGCGTGATAGGGTAGATGGCAATCACTTCGTTGGTGCGATAGGCCACGGAAGCGACTGCGTTATTACCATCTGTAGTTATCATCGACGTTACCTTTTCATTGCTCACAAAGCCGCGAAAGCACACTTTCGCAGTAATGGGAAAAAGTCTAACAGAGGGTTTGAACGTGGCTTTATCGCGTTTGTGTGGCGGGTGAACAATCGTCAATGGCGTATTTCCTCGCCGAATGAGATGTGGTGGCAATAAATTGTTTTCACCGTTTAAAGACAATTTATTTCCGGCGCGTCATAATTGCGCATCGGCAAACTGACAGAAGAAAATCATGAGCGCATTTATGTATTTGACGATGGCGATAGTCGCGGAAGTGATCGCCACCACCATGTTGAAAGCCTCCGAGGGCTTTACCCGCCTGTGGCCGTCGCTGCTGGTGGTGCTGGGTTACGGCGTGGCCTTTTGGGGGCTGTCGATGGTGGTCAAGAGCATGCCGCTGGGCATCGTGTATGCGATTTGGTCGGGTATGGGGATCGTGCTGGTGTCGATCGCCGCGGTATTCGTTTACCAGCAAAAATTGGATTGGCCAGCGATTGTCGGCATGGGATTAATTATTGCCGGCGTGCTGGTGATTAATTTACTGTCGAAAGCCTCGGTGCACTGAGTGTTATTTTAATGTGAAAAAAAGGCCGGCGTGACAGCAAGTCGCGCCGGTTGAAGAATTCAGCCATCATTCACTGAAAATAGTGGAATGCTAATTACTTAGCGCCGCCAGCATAGACGTAAATATCGTCCTCTCCGGTAGCAAAAAATGCGTCGTCTCACTGAAAGCACGTGAAGATAATGAATACCGACATCGCGGGAGAAATCTCTTCGTCAGCAGCGGTGACGTTATCACTTTCTGCGTGCGGCCGGGGCCAGGCACAGGGTGGCGCTGTCACGTTTGGCGTATCGCTCCGGGGCGGAAATATTCTGCAAACAAAATAAATGTCCGGCCGGTGCAAAAAAATGACAAATAATGGCTGGAATATATTTTCATTATTTATATATCGAGCTAGATTAAACAAGTTTGCATCAAAGATAGCGAAACGTGTCCGCTAAGTGACGCGCGTTATCAGCAATGGCGATTTTACACAGCGCAGTTCCGGGTTCAGGAGTGGGATAATGACGACATCAAAATGGTTGCTTGCCAGCGCCGTGCTGCTTTTAGCCGCCTGCAGCAGCAATAACGAAGAGCCAGTACAGCAGGGCAACAGTGCCAGAATCAATACGTTGCAGACCAGCGCCGGTTGCGCGGCGGTCGGTGGCGTTACTACCATCGCGCATAACCTGAACGGTGAAGCGCTGCGCATGTGCCAAATGCCGAATGGCAAGCAGTGCGAAGAACGCACGCTGGGCCTGGGCAGCTGCGCCGGGTAAGCCCGCAGCGACAGGCCCGGATCAATACACCCAGTCGCGCAGGGTATAAACCAGCGTGTGGCCGCTGCCGTTGAGCGTCAGTTGCTGCGCGTTCAGCATCACGTCGGCGCCGTTTTCGAGCACGGTGCCGATCACCCGATCCCAGCGGTTGCGCTGCTCATCAGGGCACAGCTTGCGCGTCGAGGCCAACGGTTTTACCGTCAGCACGCCGTCGCGTAACTGCCCCTGGCCGAAGAAGCGGTTGCACATCGCGCCGGAGACATGCAGGTTCTCGCCAAATTCCAAATTGAGCAGGCCGCCATCCGTTCGTGATTGTGCCGCTTCACCATCTACGCTCTGCAACACGAAGTTGTGATGCAACAGATCGCCGGGTGTGACGGTAGACTGTGGTTTCATGCTGCATCCCCCTAGGACCAGCGTCGCAAGGGCGGCCACCGTGGTTTTTCTCATTGCGTTCTCTCAAATAAACAGGGCGCCGCAAGGGCGCCCCGAAGTTACGCTCAGGCGTTCAGCTGGTTCGGGCAGGCTTCGCCGCGATCCAACAGGCTGATGTTCTGCAGCGTGGTTTGCGAAATGCTGGTCAGCGCCTCTTCGGTCAGGAAAGCCTGATGGCCGGTGAACAGCACGTTGTGGCAGGCCGACAGGCGGCGGAACACGTCATCCTGAATCACGTCGTTAGACTTGTCTTCAAAGAACAGATCGCGTTCGTTCTCGTAGACGTCCATCCCGAGCGCGCCGATTTTTTGCTGCTTCAACGCGTCGATGGCGGCGGTAGAGTCGATCAGCGCGCCGCGGCTGGTGTTGATCACCATTACGCCGTTTTTCATCATCGCGAAGGCGTCGGCATTCAGCAGATGGTGGTTTTCCGGCGTCAACGGGCAGTGCAGGGTAATCACGTCGGATTGCGCGTACAGCGTTTTCAGGTCGACATACTCCGCGCCCAGCGCCAGCGCCTGTTCGCTCGGGAACGGATCGTAGGCCAGCAGCTTCATGCCGAAGCCTTTCAAAATGCGCATCGTCGCCACGCCGATTTTACCGGTGCCGAGCACGCCGGCGGTGCGGTTGTGCATGTTAAAACCGATCAGCCCTTCCAGCGAGAAATTGGCGTCGCGAGTGCGTTGATAAGCGCGGTGAATACGGCGGTTCAGGCACATCATCATGCCTACCGCGTGTTCTGCCACGGCCTCCGGCGAGTAGGCCGGCACGCGTACTACCTTGATGCCCAGTTCTTTGGCGGCGTCCAGATCGACGTTATTAAAACCGGCGCAGCGCAGGGCGAGGATCTCGACGCCCAGTGCCGCCAGTTCTTCGAGCACTTCACGGCTGCCGTCGTCGTTGACGAAGATACACACCGCCTTGCAACCGGCGGCCGTTTTGGCGGTTTTTTTGCTGAGTAAAAAGTCGAAGAATTCCAGCTCATAGCCAAACTGCTGATTCACCAGTTCGAGATATTTACGGTCATACTGTTTGGTACTGTATATCGCCAATTTCATCGTGGTTTCTCCACCGTGATTTTGTGATCAATTTAACAGATTTTAGTAAATTCGACAATTGGTTAGCGGTTTGGCCAGCGTGGGGTTTGTTCGGTCAACCAGGAGGATGAAACCGGCCCCATAGGGCCGGTTCACGCGATGTTAGCGAGCGATTTCTGTGTAATGATGCTCATCGTAGTCATGGGTCAAGTACCCGTTGACGGCATCGTTAAAGGCGACCCAATGCGGGGTTTTCTGGTGTGCCGAAAGCGCCACCTTATCGTCCCAGTTTTCGATCAGCGCGTAGCTGTTTTCATCGTTCTGGCATTGCCAAAGCTGGTAAAAAGAGCAGCCGGTTTCTTTATTGGATTCCTGCACCATGGTGTTGAGCAGGCTGAGAAACGCGGGGCGTTTGGCCGGATTGACCTGAAAAAAGACATTGAGCGTGATCATGGTTTATTTCCTCAGTCGATAATGAAACTGGAATTTCCAGGTGGCAGCAATGTGCTGACTGCGAGGATTCTACGGACTTGATGGTTGACTAAAAGTGAAATAAAGTTCCGTTGCTATTCATTTTTGGTGAAGGTTTGTGATGTTGAAACGTGCTCAGTTGGTGACCTTTTGCATGGTGGTTGAGTCAGAGAGTCTCACGGCAGCGGCTGAGAGGCTGTTTTGCGTGCCCTCTAACGTGACCAAGAAATTAAAAGAGTTGGAAATGGCGTGTGGCGTTACGCTATTTGATCGTGAGCGCAATCGACTGTCGCTCACACCGGAAGGTCGGGCGCTTTACCATAAAGCCAAGCGCTTTTTGGCTATCGAAGAGCGGGCGCGAGCGCAGCTTGAACAGGATCCGGTGCAGGGTGAACTGAAGCTTGGCGCGCTGGATATCGCCTTGAGTCATCATCTGCCGCAAAAGTTGGCGCATTACCGTGCGCAGAACCGCCGCGTTCAGTTGAGTGTGGTGCAGGGCTATTCGCTGGATCTGGAGTTTCAATTGCAAAAAGGAACTCTGGACGTGGTGTTTTCAGATGGGCCGATAGAACATCCGCAGCTGCAGAGCCGGCGTGCTTTTCAGGAGCGTTTGGTCTTCATTGGCGGGGCGTATCAGCCAGCGTTGTTGGCAAAAAGCGATCTCTATGTTTATTCGCGTCAATGCCACTATCGCCATCTGGTGGACGCCTGGCTGCAAAAGCAGCAAGTGATCCCCGCCGCGCTGCTGGAGGTGGAATGCTATGACGTGATATTCGCCTGCGTAAGCGCGGGGTTGGGGTATGCGTTTGTCCCTGAGAGCCTGGCGCGACAGCGGGAGGTTGCGTATACCGAGTGCGGGAATGAAATGCGCAGCGATATTTATGCTATCTGGCGTAAAGCGAGCGACAACCGCATAGTACAGGCTTTTATTGAGGCCGTGATTTGAAATTAGCGGCAAAAAAATCCCCACGGGGGTGTGGGGAATGGCTTCTCTAGTACACAGTTAGCTAGCAGCTAAACTTTTATTAGAATGGTTGCAAGACTATTAATCATCAACGGTAACGACAATAACAAAAGTCTGAAAACCGTCCTATTTATGTGATGTATATGTAACGAAAATCTACAACTTCGCACACGTTTGCGCTAAAAAGGTGCAAATCGCCTTTGCGACCCCGCTCAGCTTCACCCTATGTCAAATTCGTGCCATCATTATTGTCAATTCAGGCATAGACTTAACCAATGCCTAACTCAGGAACGAAGCAATCATTTAATGACCAGGCGATTGAAAGTATTCATAGGGACCGTGGCGGGCTGTGCAATTCTGGTGCTGGCGTTATGGCAAACTTTGCCGCGCTGGCTGCCGGGGGTGTTATCGCATTGGTTCCCGGCGGGAAGCCGACTTGAGTTACAGGGCAAGTTGCATTGGCGCCAAGGCGGCCTGGCGTTGCCGGGGGCACGTTTCACCGCGCAAGATTGCCTGCTGGCCAACGTCGGTCCGACGCGGCTGGCTTACCGCCAAGGCCGCTGGCAGCTGTCGAGCGATAAGGTCAGCGTCGATAGCGCCTGTTTGTCAAAACTGCCGGGCGGCGACGCCAACAGCGCGCCGCTCGCGCTCGATCAATTGCAGCGGCAACTGCCGGCGCTGGATCTCACCATTAATGATCTGACGCTTATTCCCTGGCAGCGCTATGCCGGCAAGCTACAGATTTCCTCCGGCCCCGACGGGCAACGTCTGCATTATCGGGGACCGAATCTCAGCGCCGAGGCGCGGCTGGATGAAAAACAGCAGCTGACGTTGCAGAGTCTGACCGTCGTCCCGCCCAACAGCGCGCAACCGCTGCACCTAGCCGGTAAGATAACTCTCCCGCTGGATCTGGCCAGCCTGCCGAAGCAGGGCGCGTTGCAGGGTGAAATGCAGACGGCCTATCTGGAAAAACCGGTTTTGCTGGATATGCGCTGGCAACAGCAGCAGGGCGTGTTGACGGTGAGCGAGAAAGGCGACGATCGGCCGCTGGCGGTGCTGCCGTGGGAAGTGACCCCGCAGCGGGTCAGCATCAAGCAGGGCGAGTGGCGTTGGCCCTACAGCGGACAGCCGTTGAACGGCGGCCTCAGCATCGCGCTGCACGACTGGAGCAAGGGATTGGATGAAACGGAGATCAGCGCGCGGCTGAACGTGATCACCGCCGGCCACAACGGCAAGGGTAATGCGGTGCTCACCCTCGGGCCGGGCAAGGTGGGGTTGACCGACAGCGATCTGCGCTTCCAACTGACCGGGCAGGCCAATCTGGCCGATTTCTCCACCACCGCGTCGATCCCGGGCGTGATCGGCGGCAGCATTCTTAACCCGACGCTGGTTCTGCAGCCAGGTTCGCTGCTGCGTCTGTGGGGCAAAGCGACGCCGGAAATGACGTTGGAAGAGGCGCGTCTACCGCTGGCCGGCGTGAAGGTGACCGCCGCCGGCATCACCGGCCGCCTGCAGGCGATTTTGAGCGCCAGCGACAGTTATTGGGGGCGTTTCAAGCTCCACCTGGACGGCCAGGCGCAGGATTTCTGGCCGGACAAGGGCGACTGGCAGTGGCGTTACTGGGGCAACGGCCGGTTGCCGCCGCTGCAGGCCGCCTGGGACGTCGCCGGCAGCGGTCGTTGGCAGGACAGCGAGCTGGTGCTCGACAAGCTCTCCACCGGTTTCGACAAATTGAAGTACGGTCTGGTGACGGTCGCCGCGCCGCGCTTGAGCCTCAACCAGCCGCTGCGCTGGCAGCGTGATGAACAAAGCCCGCAGTTCAACGGCGAATTCCAGCTGGCGGCGGATAAGGTCAGCTTCAGCGACGGTGGCTATCTGCCGGCGCCGGTGCTGGCGCTGCAGGTGAACGGCCGTTCGCCGAACAGTTTCCAGATGCAGGGCAAGCTGCAGGCGCAACAGATCGGGCCGATCGCGCTGCGCGGCCGTTGGGACGGCGAACGTCTGCGCGGCGAAGGCTGGTGGCCGAAACAGTCGCTGAAGGTCTTCCAACCGCTGTTGGCACCGGATCTCAATCTCACGCTGCGCGACGGCGAGTTTTACGCGCAGTCGGCGTTTTCCGCCGCCCGTGAACAAGGGTTCGAGGCCGGTGGCCACTGGGTGGTGAAAAACGGCGGCATGTGGCTGAAAGACGGCGAAATGAGCGGCCTGGATTTCATCCTGTCGTACCGTTTCAAGCAGCATCACTGGCAATTGGGAGCTAAACAGCCGGTATCGCTGCGCATCAAGTCTTTCACCAACCTATTCGAGATGCAGAACATTTCCGCCGATCTGCAGGGCACCTATCCTTATAGCGAAGGGCAGCCGCTGACGTTGAGCAACGTCGGCGTGGACATGCTCAACGGGCATATCAGCTTGTCGGCGCTGCGGTTGCCGCAGCATGACGCCGCGGTACTGAAGCTGGATAAGGTCGATCTCAGCGCGCTGTTTACCGCCCTGAAACCGAAGCAGTTCGCCATGTCCGGCCGGGTCGACGGCGAGCTGCCGCTGTTCCTGAACCATCCGAAGTGGTTGGTGCAAAACGGCTGGATCGCCAACGCCGGCACGTTGACGCTGCGCCTGGACAAAGACATGGCCGACGCCATCGGCAGCAATAACCTGGCGACCGGCGCGGCGATCGACTGGCTGCGCTACATGGAAATCAACCGTTCGCATGCCCGGGTCGATCTCGACAACCTGGGCGAGTTGACGCTAAGCGCGCGCATCGACGGCATCAACCCGCAGAAAAGCGCCAAGCGCGAGGTGATCCTGAACTATCGCCATCAGGAAAACGTGTTTCAGCTGTGGCGCAGTTTGCGCTTCGGCGACAATTTACAGGAGTGGCTGGAGCAGGCCCTCTCACAACCTGGGGAGCAACAATGAAAATCATGAGTGTGTCGACGCTGGCAGCGGTGCTGTGCGTTTCGCTGCTGAGCGGCTGCGTGCCGCGCATCGAGGTGGCGACGCCGAAGGATCCGATCACCATCAATATGAACGTCAAGATCGAGCATGAAATTCATATCAAGGTGGATAAGGACGTCGAAAACCTGCTGAAAACCCAAAGCGGTCTGTTCTAGGAGCCGACATGAAAAAACGTTATTTGTGGCTGGCCGGCGCCGCCTGGTTGTTCAGTGGCATGGCGATGGCGTTGACGCTGGATGAGGCGAAGCAGCAAGGGCGGGTAGGTGAAACCCTGAGCGGCTACATCGCGCCGGTGAAGCAGGACGCGGAAACCCTGGCGCTGGTGAAACGCATCAACGCCGGCCGCGCCGAGAAGTATCAGGAAGTGGCGAACGGCAACCATATCGCCGTCGACGAAGTGGCGCGCATGGCCGGGCAGAAGCTGGTGACGCGGGCGCAGAGCGGCGAGTATGTGCGCGGCATCAACGGGCAGTGGCTGAAGAAATAAAAAAAGCGCGCCGTCTGGCGCGCCAAAAGATACGGATAGATGATTATTATGAGGGTAGTGCAGGTTTGACAGGACTTGCCTCTTGTCCGGCAGGGGCTCGGCGCCCCTGCGCAGGGTCTTAGGCAGCAACCACCTGAGACAGGGCCGCCTTGGCGTCTTCCTGTGCTTTGGTCGCCACTTCCGGGCCATAGGCGATGCCTTCCGCGAAGACGAACTCCACGTCGGTGATGCCGATGAAGCCCAGGAACAGACGCAGGTAAGGTTCTACCAGGTCGGTCGGGGTGCCTTTATGGATGCCGCCGCGGCTGGTCAGGATCACGGCGCGTTTGTTTTTTACCAGGCCTTCCGGACCGTTTTCGGTGTAACGGAAGGTCACGCCGGCGCGGGCAACCAGGTCGAAATAGTTTTTCAGCTGGGTCGGAATGTTGAAGTTGTACATCGGTGCGGCAATCACGATGACGTCATTGGCCTGCAGCTCGGCGATCAGCTCGTCCGACAGGGCCAGCGCTTCTTGTTGACGTGGAGTCAACGGAGCATCGGAAGGACGCAGCGCGCCGACCAGTTCACCGTCCAGCACCGGGATTGGCTGTGCGGCCAGATCGCGCACGGTGATGGTGTCGCCACTGTGGGCGTTGCTCCATTGCTCTACGAAGAAATCGGCCAGTTGGTTAGACTGAGAGTAGGTCGCCAGGATGCTTGATTTCAGAACCAATACGTTGCTCATCGATAATTCCTTACGTTGTGACAGTGACATCAGGACTCAGCGTCCCTTGCATGAAGTACATGCTATTCACATTCCCCCAACAGTGATAGCGCAATATTTCGAGATCTCCGTTCAATTTTATTGAATGACATGGCGACGCTTTACTCGCGGAAGTAGGGGGAGAAAGCCGTTTGTGATAGGCTGTGCGGCTAAAGCAAAAAAATCGCTAAAAAAACATTAAACCGTTGCCAAGCCTGGCCTTGGCGGCGAAGAAACAAGGAACACCGAACGTGAAATCTCCGCTCGAGGCACTGCCGGCCCAACTGGGCGAGCTGATGCTCCGCGATCAACAACGCCTGCGTCGTCGCCTGCAGGGCGCACGAAAAATCAAAAATCCCGATGCCCAGTTGGCGGTCGCCGCCGACGTGGAAAGCGACATCGCGACGGCGCGGCAAAAAGTGCAGGCGCGCGCCGCGTCTTGCCCGCGCATTACCTATCCGGAAAGCCTGCCGGTCAGCCAGAAAAAGCAGGACATCTTAAACGCTGTCCGCGACCACCAGGTGGTGATCGTCGCCGGGGAGACCGGCTCGGGAAAAACCACCCAGTTGCCGAAGATCTGTCTGGAGCTGGGGCGTGGGGTGAAAGGGCTGATCGGCCATACCCAGCCGCGCCGCCTGGCGGCGCGCACCGTCGCCAACCGCATCGCCGACGAGCTGGAAACCCCGCTCGGCGGCAGCGTCGGCTACAAGGTGCGCTTCAACGATCAGGTGGGGGAAAGCACCCTGGTCAAGCTGATGACTGACGGTATCTTGCTGGCGGAGATACAGCAGGATCGCCTGCTGATGCAGTACGACACGTTGATCATCGATGAAGCGCACGAGCGCAGCCTGAATATCGACTTTATTCTCGGCTACCTGCGCGAACTGCTGCCGAAGCGCCCGGATCTCAAGGTGATCATCACCTCGGCGACCATCGATCCGCAGCGTTTCTCGCGCCACTTCAACAATGCGCCGATCATCGAGGTTTCCGGCCGCACTTACCCGGTGGAGGTGCGTTACCGCCCGGTGGTGGACGACGGCGATGATACCGACCGCGACCAGCTGCAGGCGATTTTCGATGCGGTGGACGAGCTTGGGCGCGAAGGGCCGGGTGACATTCTGATCTTCATGAGCGGCGAGCGCGAGATCCGCGATACCGCCGACGCTTTGAACCGCCTCAATTTGCCGCACACCGAGGTGCTGCCGCTGTATGCGCGCCTGTCGAACAGCGAGCAGAACCGGGTTTTCCAGTCGCACCACGGCCGCCGCATCGTGCTGGCCACCAACGTGGCGGAAACCTCGCTGACGGTGCCGGGCATCAAATACGTCATCGATCCGGGCACCGCGCGCATCAGCCGCTACAGCTTCCGCACCAAGGTGCAGCGCCTGCCGATCGAGCCGGTGTCGCAGGCCTCCGCCAACCAGCGTAAAGGGCGCTGTGGCCGCGTGTCGGAGGGCGTGTGCATCCGTCTGTACTCTGAACAGGATTTCCTCTCGCGGCCGGCGTTTACCGATCCGGAAATTCTGCGCACCAACCTGGCGTCGGTCATTCTGCAGATGACCTCGCTGGGGCTGGGCGACATCGCCGCGTTTCCGTTTGTCGAGGCGCCGGACAAGCGCAACATTCAGGATGGCGTGCGCCTGCTGGAAGAGCTGGGGGCGATCACCACCGCCGATAACGGCCACTATCAGCTGACGCCGCAGGGCCGGCAGCTGGCGCAGTTGCCGATCGACCCGCGTCTGGCGCGCATGGTGTTGGAAGCGCAGAAGAGCGGCAGCGTGCGCGAGGTGATGATCATTACCGCCGCGCTGTCGATTCAGGATCCGCGCGAGCGCCCAATGGATAAGCAGCAGGCCTCGGATGAAAAACACCGCCGTTTTGCCGACAAAGACTCGGACTTCCTGGCGTTCGTCAACCTGTGGGATTATCTGCAGGAGCAGCAAAAGGCGAACTCTTCCAGTCAGTTCCGCCGGCTGTGCCGCAACGATTTTCTCAACTACCTGCGGGTGCGCGAGTGGCAGGATATCTATACCCAACTGCGCCAGGTGGTGAAAGAACTGGGGCTGCCGATCAACAGCACGCCTTCCGATTATCGCAGCGTCCACACCGCGCTGCTGACCGGCCTGCTGTCGCACATCGGCCAGAAGGATACGGACAAGCAGGAATTTACCGGCGCGCGCAACGCCCGCTTCTCGATCTTCCCCGGCTCCGGCCTGTTCAAGAAGCCACCGAAGTGGACCATGGTGGCCGAACTGGTGGAAACCAGCCGCCTGTGGGGACGCATCGCCGCGCGCATCGAACCGGAATGGATCGAGCCGCTGGCTCAGCACTTGGTGAAACACAGCTACAGCGAACCGCACTGGTCGAAGTCGCAGGGGGCGGTGATGGCCAGCGAAAAGGTCACGCTGTTTGGTCTGCCGATCGTTGCGGCGCGCCAGGTCAACTACGGCGCCATCGATCCGCTGCTGTGCCGTGAGCTGTTTATCCGCCATGCGCTGGTAGAGGGAGACTGGCAGACGCGCCACGCCTTCTTCCGCGAAAACCAAAAGCTGCGCGCCGAGGTGGAAGAACTGGAGCATAAATCGCGCCGCCGCGACATTCTGGTGGATGACGAAATGCTGTTCGGCTTCTACGATCGCCGCATCCCCAACGACGTGGTGTCCGGCCGTCATTTCGACAGCTGGTGGAAGAGCGCGGCCAAGCAGCAGCCGGATCTGCTGAACTTCGAAAAAGAGATGCTGATCAAAGACGGCGCCAACAAGATCAGCGCGCTGGATTACCCGAACTTCTGGCATCAGGGCAACCTCAAGCTGCGGCTGAGCTACCAGTTTGAACCGGGCACCGACGCTGACGGCGTGACGGTGCACATCCCGCTGCCGATCCTCAACCAGGTGGAAGAGCAGGGCTTCGAATGGCAGATCCCCGGCATCCGCCGTGAACTGGTGATTGCGCTGATCAAGTCGCTGCCGAAACCGGTGCGTCGCAACTTCGTGCCGGCACCGAACTACGCCGAGGCGTTCCTTGGCCGCGTAACGGCGCTGGAATTGCCGCTGCTGGACGCGCTGGAGCGCGAGCTGCGGCGCATGACTGGCGTGACCGTGTCACGTGATGACTGGCAGTGGGATCAGGTGCCCGATCATCTGAAGATGACCTTCCGCGTGGTGGGCGAGAAAAACCAGACGCTGCGCGAAGGCAAAGATCTGGCCGCGTTGCGCCTGCAGTTGAAAGAGAAGGTGCAGGAGACGCTGTCGGCGGTGGCCGATGACGGACTGGAGCAGAGTAACCTGCATGTCTGGAGCTTTGGCCAATTGCCGGCGTTTTACGAGCAGAAGCGCGGCGGCTATTCGATGAAGGCATACCCGGCGCTGGTGGATGAAAAGGACAGCGTGGCGATCCGCCTGTTCGACAGCGAAAGCGAGCAGCAACAGGCGATGTGGCAGGGCACGCGTCGCCTGCTGTTGTTGAATATTCCTTCACCGATCAAATACCTGCATGAGAAACTGCCGAACAAAGCCAAGCTGGGGCTCTATTTCAACCCGTACGGCAAGGTGCTGGAGCTGATCGACGACTGCATATCGTGCGGCATCGACAAGCTGATCGCCGAACACGGCGGCCCGGTCTGGCAAGAAGCAGACTTTGCACGGCTGCAGGAGCAGATCCGCGCCGAGCTGAACGACACGGTCGTCGAGGTGGCCAAGCAGGTTGAACAGATCCTGACGGCGGTCTTCAACATCAACAAACGGCTGAAAGGCCGGGTGGACATGTCGTTGGCGCTGGCGCTGTCGGACATCAAGACCCAGCTCGGCGGGCTGGTCTACCGCGGCTTCGTGACCGGCAACGGGTGGAAACGCCTGCCGGATACGCTGCGTTACCTGCAGGCGATCGAGCGGCGGTTGGAAAAATTGGCTATTGATCCGCACCGCGATCGCGCGCAGATGTTGCGGGTGGAGCAGGTGCAGCAGGCCTGGCAGCAGTGGCTGAACAAGCTGCCGCCGAAGCGACAGCAGGAGGAAGAAGTAAAAGCGGTGCGCTGGATGATAGAAGAGCTGCGCGTCAGCCTGTTCGCGCAACAGTTGGGCACGCCTTACCCGATCTCCGATAAGCGCATTCTGCAAACTATCGAGCAGCTTTCGAGCTAAGCTCGGGTGCACCGGCCGGCAAGCGGCCGGCGCAGCGCAAGTTGAAATTCGCAGAGCAGAGAAACAGCAACGGCGCATAATGCGCCGTTGAGAGAGGATTATTTGCCTGCCGCCAGCGCGTCCAGCGCTTCGCGGATACCGGGCACCGCCAGGGCACGGTTATCGGCGCGATAGCGATCTTTCGCCGCCGGTGCCGAGCTTTGGATGGCGATCAGTTGCCAGCCGTCGGCGGTTTTCAACAGCAACGGCGAACCGCTGTCGCCGGGCAGAGTATCGCACTGGTGCGACAGTACGCTTTGCTGGGCCCAGCCGGTGACCTTGCAGTTTTGGTGGCTGTAGAGGTCATCCAGATGATCCTCCGGGTAGCCCGCTTGAGTTATCAGCCGTTTGGCCTGTTTCAGGGCCTGAGTCAGCGCCTTGCTGTCGCCTTGCCACAGCGGCAAGGGTGCGATCGGCAGCGGTTTTTTGTCTTTCAGACGGATCAGCGCAAAGTCATAAGCGGCCGCGGCGGGCGGGACGATCCAGCCATCACCGTCCGGCTTCAGCTTTTTGCCCAGTTTGCTGTCGACCAGGGTCTCGATATTGTCGGTTTGATACTGCCACGACTTATCACCCGCCACGAAGCGCAGAGCGATGGCTTTATCCAATTGCCCCGGCGGTGCCAGCACGCAGTGGCCGGCGGTCAACGCCAGGTGTGGGGAGATCAGCGTGGCGGTACACAGATTGCCGCTGGCGGTTTCGACCTGGCCGATGGCCTGCCACGGCTTGGCGGCGGTATCCGTGACCTTGATTCGTTCATCTTTGCCGAAAAACAGACGCGTTTGCTCGGCCTTGGACGGGCCGTCTGCGCGTGCCGCCTGAGAAGCGATGAGCGGGAGTGAACACAGCAACAGTAAAACGGATATGCGCATAGATCTCTTGCCTGACAAATACGGATCATCCATAAACACACTGAATGCTAACTATAGACTGATTTAGCAGCCATGTGGATGGGCAATAATTGATTTTTCAATAATTTCCCGCCGGCGATGCGGCAGGCTACAGGTAAAAAAAGACGGCGATCAGTCCGCAAAGGATCAGGGCGGTCAGAACGATCTCGAACAGGTAGCGGCGCAGCATCAATGAGAACCCCCCGATGAAAAAACACCCGGTGAACCGGGTGTCGTACACGTCAAGCCTGAAACGGTGAGGGGACCCTCACGATATTACGCTTTTTTGTGGCTGGCTTTCTTGTGGTGCTTTTTAGCCGCCTGGGCTTTTTGCGCCGGGGCTTTCTTGCCGGCTTTTTTGTGATGCTTTTTGGCCGCCTGAGCTTTCTGAACCGGGGCTTTCTTGCCGTGGTGTTTCACCTGAGCTTTAGCCGGCGCAGCGGTGGCGGTGGTTGCGGTAGCCGCAGGTGCGGTGGTGGCAGCCTCGGCAGCGAAAGCCACGGAAGACAGACCCATTGCAGCGGCAACAACCAGAGCTAATACTTTTTTCATCGCAGAATCCTCAACATGACTTTTGGGTACCAACCCCACTGCGGGGCCGTTGAGATGATAGTAGGCAAACGGCGTCCGGCTTTCCGTGAGTGATTGGTTTCGGCATGTAACCTAATGTACAGGGCGGCGGTGGCGAGGGGGATTGCTGCTATAATGACCGCCAGACAAGGAAAAAGGGATTTAAAATGAACGAGATAACGATTCGTTGTGGCGTGACTGAACAGGGCGAGGTGCCGCTGGCCTATGAGGACTGGGGCGATGAGACGCACCCGCCGTTGTTGCTCATCATGGGCATCGGCGCGCAGCTCCTGTTGTGGCCTGACGACTTCTGCCGCGCCCTGGTGTCCATGGGGTTTCGGGTGATCCGTTATGACAACCGCGACGTCGGCCTTTCAGGAAAAACGCAGGCACAACGCTCACAGCCATTGTGGCTGCTGATGTTGCGCGCCCAGCTTGGCTGGCAAACGCCGGTGCCTTATACCCTGGCGGACATGGCAACGGACGCGGCGCATCTGCTCGATCATTTACGAATTCCGCAGGCTCACGTACTGGGCGCTTCGATGGGGGGGATGATCGCCCAGGTGCTGGCCGCCGAATACCCGCAGCGCGTCGCCTCGTTATGCATCTTGTTTTCCAGCACCAATCAGCCGCTGTTGCCGCCGCCGGCGCCTTCGCTGCTGTGGTTGCTGGTGCGCCGGCCTGCCGCCGATATGACGCTGCAGCAGCGCCAGGAAGGGATGAAGGCCTTTCTGCGCGCGCTTGGCACCGCGACTTATCCACCGGAGGAGGCGGAGCTGGATGCCCTGGTGACGCGGTTGCTGAAGCGGGGTGTGGATCCGGCAGGCATGCAGCGGCAACTTTCCGCGTTGCTCGGCAGCGGCGATCTGCGGCGTTACAGCCGGCGCATCGCCGCGCCGACGCTGGTGATTCACGGCGATCGCGATCGGCTGGTGCGCAAGGCCGGCGGGGTGGCGATCGCTCGGGCCGTCGCCAACGCCAGATTGCAGATTATGCCGGGCATGGGGCATGACCTGCCCGCCGCGTTGAGGCCGCAGCTGGCGGCGATGATCGCCCGCCATGCATTGGGATGAGAGGCCGGTTGGTTCGGTATTTTTGCTTTTTTAGTTACAACATACTAATGGTGGGTGGCCACCCGCCACTCTGTAGCCAAGGCGTTACCCGCAGGAAAGTGCACTATGGAACAGTGTCAGGTCAACCAGAGGAAAAAAGGGCGCGGCAGGGCCGCGCCAGGAGAGATTACAGGTAGCGGTTTTCCAAATGCTGACGGAAGTAGCGTGGGTTGAGCGCTTCGCCGGTCGCGTTGGCGATCAGCGTCTCGGTCGGGAAGCGGCTACCGTGGCGCCAGATGTTGTGCTGCAGCCAGTGGAACAGCGGCTGCAGATTGCCGGCGGCGATATCCTCGCTCAGCGAAGGCAGGGCCTGGCGCACGCTGTGGAACAGCTGCGCGGCGTACATCGCGCCGAGGGTGTAAGTCGGGAAGTAGCCGAACGCGCCGTCTGTCCAGTGGATATCCTGCATGCAGCCGTTGCGATAGTTGCCGATGGTGTCGAGGCCGAGGTAAGCGTGCATCTTTTCATTCCACAATGCCGGAATGTCTTCCACTTCGACCTCGCCTTCGATCAACGCTTTTTCAATTTCGTAGCGCAGGATGACGTGGGCAGGATAGCTCACCTCGTCGGCGTCGACGCGGATCAGGCCCGGTTTAACGCGCTGGTTGAGGCGAATGAAGTTGGCTTCTTCCAGCGCCGGCTGTTCGCCAAATTGCGCGGTGACCAGCGGACGCAAGATTTTCAGGAATTCATTGCCGCGCGCCAGCTGCATTTCGAACAGCAGGCTCTGCGATTCGTGGATGGCGGTAGAGCGGGCCAGGGCGACCGGCTGGCCGAGCAGATCGCGCGGCAGGTTCTGTTCGTAACGGGCGTGGCCGGTTTCGTGCACGATACCGAGCAGCGCGGTCAAAAACTCTTTCTCGTTGTAGCGCGTGGTGATGCGTACATCTTCCGGCACGCCGCCGCAGAACGGGTGGGCGCTGACGTCGACACGGCCGTTGTCGAAATTGAAACCGAGCAGTTTCATGACGCTCAGGCTCAGCTGACGCTGGGTGTCCACATTGAACGGGCCTTGTGGCGCCTGGCAGGGCTCATTAGCCTGTTTGGCCACCACGCGCTGCAGCAGATCCGGCAGCCAGGTTTTCAGATCGCCGAAGATGCGGTCGAGATCGCTGCTGCGCATGCCCGGTTCATACAGATTGAGCAGGGCGTCGTAACGGCTGGTGCCGGCCGCCTGCGCACGGATCTGCGCCTCTTCCCGGCTGAGTTTGACCACTTCGCGCAGGTTCTCGGCGAAGCCGTCCCAGTCGTTGGCCGGGCGCTGGGCGCGCCAGGCGTGTTCGCAGCGCGCGCCGGCGAGCGATTTGGCTTCGACCAGCGACGCCGGTAGCAGCACCGCGTCTTCATACTGGCGGCGCATTTCGCGCAGGTTGGCGCGGTCGATCTCGTCCAGCGTCTCTTGCTGCGCGCGATCCAACAGCGCGCCGGTGCTTTCCGCTGTTAAAAGCTGGTGCTGCAGCACGCTCAGCTCGGCCAGTGCTTCGGAGCGCGCCTTGCTGCCGCCCGGCGGCATCATGGTTTGCATGTCCCAACCGGCGATGGCGGACAGGTGGCCGAAACGCGACAGACGGCTAAAAAGCGCGCGCAGGTGATCGTAAGCAGACGTGTTGGAATGTGCAGATGTCATTATTATTCGACTCCAATGAGAAGGGTCCGGCGGTATTACGCCAGATCGGCTTTTAAACTGAATGTCGGCTTCACCGGCCAACAGAAACGGAAACTGGCGCCGCCGAGCGAACTGCTCTCGACGAACACCTGTCCCTGGTAGGCGACGGCGATGGAATGGACGATGGCCAGCCCCAGTCCGCAGCCGCCGGTGGCGCGATCGCGGCTGGGATCGAGGCGAACGAAAGGCTCGAATACCCGCTCGCGCTCTTCCGGCGGGATACCCGGCCCGTCATCTTCGACCTGCAAACAGGCGAGGTCGCCGTCGAACCACAGACCCACGCGCAGACGCTGCTCGGAATAGCGCAGCGCGTTATTGACCAGGTTATCGAGCACGCGTTCCATCAGGCGCAGATCGACGCCGCCAAAGTCGCCGACGTGCGGGATATCGAGCTGGATGTCGCGTTCCTGATGAATAAGACGGATATCGTCGATCTTGTCCTCCAGCCACTTTGGCAGATCGATGGGTTCAATGTTTAGCGCAACCTGCGGCCGGTCCAGGCGGGCATAGGTCAGCAGCTCGTCGATCAGCGACTCCAACTGGCCGATATCGCGGTTCAGCGCCTGCTGTTCGCCTTCGGACAGGTTATCGCTCATCTCGAGCCGATAGCGCAGGCGCACCAGCGGCGTGCGCAGCTCGTGCGCGATGCCGTCGATCAGCTGTTTCTTGCTGGCGATCAGGGTGTTGACGCTGTCGGCCATCTGGTTGAACGCCACGCCGAGCCGGCTTAGGCTGGAAGTGGGATCGAAGTGGGTGCGTTCATCCAGATGCCCGGCACCGAGCCGCTGGGCGGCGTTTTCCAGTTTGAGCAGGTCTTGCCAGTGCGGCCGCATCCACAGAAACACCGGCAGCGCCAGCGACATGCCGATAAACACCAGCAACACCAGATCCAGCAGGCGCATCTGGTGCAGATAGAACAGATAAGGAATGGGGCCGACCACCAACACATAGTGGCTGCGCGGAATGCGCTGCATAAAGGTGTACTGATCGTCGAGGGCGATGATTTCACCCAGCCGCAGCCGCTTTTTCAGATCCTCGCTCAGTTCCTGTTTGCCGAGCGGTTCGATATGCAGCTTGAACGACAGATTGAGATCCAGCGTGGCGATAGTCTTGTTCCAGTCCTTCAGCGGGATTTCGCGCAGCTCGCTGCGCATCAGGTACAGCGAGCTTTTCATCAAATCGTCCATCGACTGGCGGCCTGCGCGCTCGGCGGTCACCTTGTACACCAGGCCGACCAGCATCGCCATCACCAGAAAACAGACGAACAGCAGCAGGAAGAACTGGACGAAAAGTTTTCTCATTGTTGCACCGAAGCCCAAGCGTTAGGGGCGAACAGATAGCCCTTGTTGCGCACCGTCTTGATACGGAAAGGCTCCAGCGCATTGTCGTACAGCTTACGACGCAGGCGGGAGATCGCCACGTCGATGCTGCGATCCATACCGTCGTAGCTCACGCCGCGCAGGTTTTGCAACAACGCCTCGCGATCCATGATCTGCCCGGCATGGGTCGCCAGCTCCCACAGCAGATCGAAATCCGAGGTGGACAGGGTGATGGTTTCTTCGCCCAGCGTAACCTGACGGTTGACCGGATCGATGCACAGCAGCCCGAAATGCAGCGCGTTATGCTGGGTGAGCGGCTGAACCGACTCTTCTTTCGGCTGTTGGCTGTGTTGGCGCAGGTGCAAACGCAGGCGCGCCAGCAACACCGCCGGTGGCGTGGTTTTCAGGATATAGTCGTTGGCGCCCATCTCCAGCGACAGGATATGGTTCATGTCACTGTCGAGCGAAGTGAGCAGCACGATCGGGCCGGGGAAGGTAGGGCGCAGATCGCGGCACAGCGTCATGCCGTCTTTGCCGGGCAGCATGATGTCCAGCAGCACCAAATCGGGTTGCTCGCGCTCGATGCGCGCCTGCGCGCTGTCGCCACGCGGTTCGATCAGCACCTCGATGTCATGTTTGCCCAGATAGGCGGCGATCAGTTTGCCGACTTCAGGATCGTCTTCCACAAAAACAATTTTATGCATATGCCCGTGTTTTAATATAAAAAGCGGATTTGAGCATAGCGCGGCCCGCGACGTTGCGCCATGCGGATCTTGGCGTCAGCGCAGCGGCCGCCCGCCGTCGACGCCGTGGGTGCGGCCGGTGACGTAGCGGCTCTCCAGCAGGTAGTTCACCAGATTGACCACTTCACTTTCGCCGGGTGCGACCTTCATCAGCGATTTCGCCAGCGCCTGCTGGCGGTAGGCTTCGTCGTCGCCCGGATTGAAGATGATCAGCGCCGGCGCGATGGCGTTGACCTTGACCTCCGGCGCCAGCTTGCGGGCAAACGAACGAGTCATATTGTCCAGCGCAGCCTTGCTGGCGGCGTAGGCGATATGCTTGTCGCTGCCTTTTTCCACCACGTAGTCGGTGAGATGGATAATGTCGGCGCCAGCCTGGCCCTGGCCGGTCAGACAGGATTCGAGCAGCTGGTTGAGCAAATAGGGCGTGTAAACGTGAATTTGCAGCATTGCTGCCATCACCTGTTCCGGCGGCACCTCCGGTGACTCGGCCTGCCAGGCGCTGGCGTTGTGGATCATCGCGCGCAGCTTGGGCGCCACTTGCCGCACCTGGTCGGCGAAACGGTAGATACCTTCATGTGTGGCAAAGTCGCCCTGAATGCAGCGGGCGCCCAAGGCCTGCAACTCGGCCATCGCCGGATATTCGCTGCGATAGGCGATAATGACCGGAACGCCGCGCTGGAGAAACGCTCTGGCGAGCGCCAGCCCTATGCGCCGCGCGCCGCCGGTAATCAGCACCGGGGCAGAGTTGGGGTGTTCCATTGATTAAAGCTCCTGGACAGACTGGCAAACAATAGGGGAATTATGCCATCATACGGCGGAAAGTCGTTAAAGCTTCGCATGATTATCCATTTCTGGATGTAAGATCCCCAATGCATTTCAGGTTGCCGTCCGGCGGCGGCTTGAAAGACCACGGGTTAACACTGGCCATGAGAGGAATGAGGGGATGAACAGCAATCACCTTGCATCCATCGCGCGCAGTGAGAAAATCTGTTTTGACTACATGGATTTTCTGTCCGCATCGTGCAGGAAGCACTGGCGCTTTGTTGATGCTATTTATGGTGTGATGCCGATCTTCGGCATGGTGTTGAAATCGCGCGTGACCACGTCACAAACGCGCAAAGAGCAGTTGAAAGAGCTGGCGTTGCAGGTGGTGTCAACGCAGGTTAGCGATGAAACCAATATCGTGCGCCTGATTGACCTGGCGCAGCAGCAGGGCCTGACGGTATTTGATATTCAGCTGCCCTATGCGCTGGAGGCGCAACAGCTGGCGGCCATTCAAAAAGAGTGCGCGGAAGGCATTGCGATCGCCCTGGTGGGTGAGCGTATGACCGTCACCATTCCCCCTAAAAGCTGACCGGGAATCAACCCGGCCGCCCGTTCATGGTTAGGCAATTGACCTGCTGAGATGGCCTAACCATGAACGTGAAATCTCACGCCGCGTGACGCGTGCTGTCTAAAGTCGGGTCCCGGCATTGGGACCGGAACGCAGGGTGTAAATACTGTCTATATGTATTAACACCGCGTATTTCGGCGGATTCATCCCGTTTTTTTCTGCAAATGCCAGCGCCTCGTCAAACGGTTTGCCCGTCAGAAACAGTTCGGGTGTACCAACGAAGCGGTAGCCGTCCAGTGCCTCGCGGTCGATGACCACAACGGCCATTTTCGAGCCTTCCTTGATGTTTTGCAGCGTTTGGCCACCGGTATTTTCGTTGTAAATCAGTGTACGGTCATCATAGGGGCGCAGAGAACGCTTGGGGCCGATATCGGGCACGCCGCTCGGGCTGCTGGTTGCCTGCACTGGCAGCTGTTTAGCCAGCATCTTCTTCATCTCGTCATTCAATTCATTCATGGGCAGATTACCCCTCAGGTTGATGTGTCACTGTTAATGCACGGTGGCGGAATGGTGGGTAGCGGGCGCGCAGATGCTGGTTTCCGGCAGACGGTGCTCGCGCAGTAAGTGCAGGGTTTCAATCCTGAAGCGCAGCAGGTGCCGCTCAGCGGTCTGCTGCATCTGTTCGCACAGCGACGAATCGGCCAAGAGTTGCTCGATAGCGACTCGGGCCCGATGAACATGCAGCTCGACGCCGCGCAGAGGCTTCTGCCGCAGGCGCAGATGGGTGATGTTGTTGAACGTGACGATCAGCGCGGCAAGGGCAGACTCGAAAATATTCAGCGCTTCAAATCTGGCGGTATAGTCCGCATTCAGCCAAGGCTTCTCGGCGATGATCGCCTGAGCCCCCTCCAGCGCCTGTTGATAGCTGGTCATCGCCTGGCGATCGTGCCGCTGATTAAACGCCGTGTTGCCCTCGGCGATCAGCGCCTCCCAGGCGGCAAACAAAGGTAATGCGTGCAGCAGTTTCTCAGCCATGAAATGCCTTCCATTTTAGCCTGTCTTCATCCGCCGCCTGACGCCTCTCGCCAGGGGCACTCGCGTCTTACCATTAATCAATAAATGATAATGATAATTAATTGCATTTGAGATCGCAAGCGTGGCGCATGGCTGACTGTGCAAAGGGGGGGAGCGTGGTAGCAGGGAAAAGAGGAAGCAAAATGCGGCTGACGGGCAGCCGCATTGACGGGGCACTTTAGTGCAGCATAAACCAGCCGGCGGGCAGCGTGGCCACCAACAGCAGTAAGATACTGCCTTTTTCCAGGCGATTCAGCAGATTGATATCCTGATGGCCGCGGCGGGCGTACATGAACACCAACAGGCCCGGCGCATACAGCAGCACCGACATCAGCAGGTGCATCAGGCCGGAAGCGTACAGCAGCCATAAACCATAGACGCAGGCGCCGGTGGCGGCGAAGATCAGGCGTTTGTCGCGGCGGCGGTAAGCCACCTTGAACAGAAATGCGCCGACCAGGAAGTAAGGCACCAGGATCATTTCCGACGCGATGGTCAACAGCGAGTTGTAGTTGCTACCGGTCAGCCAGATCAGCACCAGCGCCAGCTGCACCGCGATGTTGGTCAGCCACAGCGAAGACGCTGGGGCGTGATGGCGGTTCTGCTTGCCGAACACGCGCGGAAACGCGCCGTGCTGTGCGGCCAGCAGCGGCACTTCCGCCGCCATGATGGTCCAGCTGAGGTAGGCGCCGCACACGGAGATGATAAGACCGGCGGCGATGATCACGTCTCCCCACGGGCCAATCAGTTCCACCATCAGCACCGCCATCGACGGATTGCGCATGTCGGCCAGTTCGCTGCGTGGCACCACGCCCAGCGACAGCAAGGTGACCATCAGGTACACCGCCAGCGCCGACAGCACTGCCAGCATGGTGGCGCGGCCCACGTCTTTCTTATTGCGGGCGCGAGCAGAAACCACCACGGCGCCTTCCACGCCGATAAACACCCACAGGGTGATCAGCATGGTGTCCTTGACCTGTTCCCACACCGGCTTGCCGAGGGCGATACCTTTGAAATCCAGCGTGAACACGTCCATTTTGAAGGCGATCGCCGCCAAAACGGCGAACATCCCCAATGGCAGCAGCTTGGCGAGGGTGGCCGCCAGGTTAATGCTGGCGGCAGTTTGCACGCCGCGCAGTACCAACGCGTGCACGATCCACAGCAGGGCGGATTCGGCGATCAGCGCCTGCCAGGTATTGCCGTCACCGAGAATCACGTTGCCGCCGCGATCGGTAAAAATACTCAGCGCCGCAAACACGATCACCAGATACGAGACGTTGGCGATCACGGCGCACAGCCAGTAACCCCAGGCGGAGCAGAAGCCCATCAGCTCGCCGAATCCTTCTTTGGCGTAGGTGAAGATGCCGCCGTCCAGATCCGGGCGCAGACGCGTAAGCAACAGCATGGCGAACGCCAAAAACAGAATGCCGACGCCGGTGATCCCCCAACCCAGCAGCAACGCGGCGGGGCTGGCGACCTGCGCCATGTTTTGCGGCAGACTGAACACGCCGGCGCCCAGCATCGAGCTGAGCACCAAAGCGGTTAGCGCGGTAAGACCGAGTTTTTTTTCCAATGACGGATCCTGAACGCAGAATAAACAACTGGAAGGGAACTGCTTGGCGGCAGCAATGTGTTAACAAACACTGCGCGAATAGACAATAGCCCTAAAAATTGGCGCAAATTCTACGGAGGGATGATTAGAGATGCAATGATTGAATATGCGGAATTTACAAAAAACTATTCAACGAGCGGCGAAAAGAACGGCAATAAAAACGGGCAGCTCAAGGGCTGCCCGATGGTAAACCGAAAAGCGGGTTTTATTTGAACAGATCGGCGCTGACGGTCAGGTTGCCGCCGCTCTTATTCTGCCATTGGCGAGTGACGTGATAGTACTTGGCGCCTTTCTCGGCCGCGCGTTTCGCCACTTCGGTGGACACGTCGGTCATGCTGTTGAAGTGGCCGGTGAAGGTGACGGAATCGAACGGCACCATCTGCGCGGCGGTCACGTTGTTCACTTCCTGGATCTTGGTGCCGTTAGGCAGCGTGACGGTATAGCGCTGGCCGGTAGAGGACTGCGTTTCGAAGAAACGGCCCACTTCGCGGCTTGGCGAACCGGAAGACGCGACGCCAGGGATTTCGACTTTCGCGGCTGCGGCACCACCGGCGGCCAGTGCGGCGCGGCCGGCGTCAGAATCAGCCGGGATAGCGTCCGGGCTCTGCACGCGGCGTTTCGGCGCATCGGCCTTATAGATGTACGCGGTGACGAACTGGTTGCCGCCGGAGTTGGCGTCAACCTGGCGCACGATGAAGAACGAGGCGGCGCCTTTTTTCTGCGCTTCTTTGGATATGGCGTCGTTGATGTCCGGCTGGCTGCGGTAGAAACCGCTGACGCTCACGGTATCGTAAGGCTCCAGCAGGTAGGCTTCCTCTTTAGGCAGTTCATTCACGCCGTTAAATACGCGGTATTTTGGTGTTTTGCTCACTTCTGGCGCATCTTTATGATAAAGGTCTGCGGTGACGCGCCAGTTGCCGCCGTTGTTGCTGTTGTTGCTGTCCTGGATATAGAAGGAATCGGCACCCAGTTTGTCTGCACGGCGGGATACGGCGTCGACGGCTTCATTGATGGCATTGAAGCGGCCGGTAATCGTGATGCGATCAAACGGCTTCAGCGCCGCTGCTTTCTCAGGAGTTAACTCTTGCGCCGCATGAGCAGACAGCGCGGTGAGTGATAACAAGGCTGACGCGATGATCGTGGTCTTCAGCTTCATAAAAAATCCTTTCGCCTAGCGCATTAACGTTTATAACGTACTGAACTGTTTAAGTGTAATTCAGCCGTCGATTATTACATGTAATTCTGAAAACTGTCTCAGCATTTTATGTTATCCCGTGCGACAAATCGCTTACGTTGACGCGGGCCGCACGGATGGCGCCATCATCATAAGTTTCCATAATAAAGGCTTTGGTGTCATTAATGTTAATTATTCACAAAATGATAACTTTTATGCTCTTTCGCCGCACGTGGCCATCAATCGTTACGCCGGGCGTAAACCTCTTGTCACGCAGAATGTGCTGTTCTGTATGGATTTTTTCACAGTAAATTGCGATTTGTCATATCACGCGCGGCATTTTTATGTAAAAACAGAGCTGAATGCGTAAGCAATTATGGATCATCGACCTTATTTTCAGTAGGTTATAGTTGGCGTCTGAAATCAGTGCGGGCAAGTTAACGCCTTGCTCGCCGGTGGCGTCGTGCTATGGGCAGGAAAATAATAAACATCATCCAAGACAGGTGAGAAGGGAACATTATGCGTATTGGTGTACCAAGAGAGCGGTTGGCCAATGAAGCCCGGGTCGCAGCCACGCCGAAAACGGTGGAACAACTGCTGAAGCTGGGTTTTACCGTCGCGATTGAACGCGGGGCGGGCAAACTGGCCAGTTTTGACGACGTCGCCTACGAAGCCGCCGGTGCGGCGCTGGTCGACGAAAACGAAGTGTGGCAGTCGGATCTGATCCTGAAAGTCAACGCGCCGCAAGACGACGAGGTCGCCTTGATGCGCGAAGGCAGCACGCTGGTCAGCTTTATCTGGCCGGCGCAAAACCCCGAGCTGATGGCCAAGCTGGCGGCGCGCAACGTCACCGCGCTGGCGATGGATTCGGTGCCGCGCATCTCGCGCGCCCAGTCGATGGATGCGCTGAGCTCGATGGCCAACATCGCCGGCTACCGCGCGATCGTCGAAGCGGCGCATGAGTTCGGCCGCTTCTTCACCGGCCAGATCACCGCCGCCGGCAAAGTGCCGCCGGCTAAGGTGATGATCATCGGCGCCGGCGTGGCCGGCCTGGCGGCGATCGGCGCTGCGGGCAGCCTCGGCGCCATCGTGCGCGCCTTCGACACCCGCCCGGAAGTGAAAGAGCAGGTGCAGAGCATGGGCGCGGAATTCCTCGAGCTGGATTTTGAAGAGGAAGCGGGTAGCGGCGACGGTTACGCCAAAGTGATGTCCGAAGCCTTTATCAAGGCCGAGATGGCGCTGTTTGCCGCACAGGCGGCGGAGGTTGATATCATCGTCACCACCGCGCTGATCCCAGGCAAACCGGCGCCGAAGCTCATCACCAAAGAGATGGTGGCGTCGATGAAGCCGGGCAGCGTGATCGTCGATCTGGCGGCGCAAACCGGCGGCAACTGCGAACTGACCGTGGCCGACACCATTACCGTGACCGACAACGGCGTGAAAATCATCGGCTATACCGACCTGCCGAGCCGCTTGCCGACCCAATCTTCGCAGCTGTACGGCACCAACCTGGTCAACCTGTTGAAGCTGCTATCGAAAGAGAAAAACGGCGAGATCGACATCGATTTCGACGATACGGTGATCCGCGGCGTTACCGTGGTGCGCAGCGGTGAAGTCACCTGGCCAGCGCCGCCAATCCAGGTCTCCGCCCAGCCGAAAGCGGCACCTGCCGCTGCACCGGTCGCCAAACCCGAAGCCAAACCGACCTCGCCGTGGCTGAAGTACGGCCTGATGGCCCTGGCGATCCTGCTGTTCGGCTGGCTGGCGGACGCGGCGCCGAAAGAGTTCTTGTCGCACTTTACCGTGTTCGCGCTGGCCTGCGTGGTCGGTTACTACGTGGTCTGGAACGTCAGCCATGCGCTGCATACTCCGTTGATGTCGGTCACCAACGCGATATCAGGGATTATCGTGGTCGGTGCGCTGCTGCAAATTGGCCACGGCGGCTGGGTGAGTTTCCTCTCCTTTATCGCCGTGCTGATCGCCAGCATCAACATTTTTGGTGGATTCACCGTCACTCAGCGCATGCTGAAGATGTTCCGCAAGAACTAAGGGGTAACAAATGTCTGGAGGATTGGTTACAGCTGCATACATTGTTGCCGCTATTTTGTTTATTTTCAGCCTGGCGGGCCTGTCGCGTCATGAAACGTCGAAGCAGGGCAACCTGTTCGGCGTCGCCGGTATGGCGATCGCGCTGCTCGCCACCATTCTGGGGCCGGATTCCGGCAACGTCGGCTGGATCATCATCGCCATGATCATCGGCGGTTCGATCGGCGTCTATCTGGCGAAGAAGGTCGAGATGACCGAAATGCCGGAACTGGTGGCGGTGCTGCACAGCTTCGTTGGCCTGGCCGCGGTGCTGGTCGGTTTCAATAGCTACCTGGATCACGGCGCGCCGATGGAACCGGTGATGGCGAATATCCATCTGACCGAAGTGTTCCTCGGCATCTTTATCGGTGCGGTGACCTTCACCGGGTCGATCGTCGCCTTCGGTAAGCTGCGCGGCATCATCTCTTCCAAGCCGCTGATGCTGCCGAATCGCCACAAGCTGAACCTGGCGGCGCTGGTGATCTCGTTCCTGCTGCTGGTGGCGTTCGTGCGCGCCGACAGCGTGGGCTGGCAGGTGGTGACGCTGCTGCTGATGACGGCGATCGCGCTGGCGTTCGGCTGGCATCTGGTTGCCTCGATCGGCGGCGCCGACATGCCGGTGGTGGTGTCGATGCTCAACTCTTACTCGGGGTGGGCCGCGGCCGCGGCGGGCTTCATGCTGAGCAACGATCTGCTGATCGTCACCGGCGCGCTGGTGGGCTCTTCGGGGGCGATCCTGTCTTACATCATGTGTAAGGCGATGAACCGTTCGTTTATCAGCGTGATCGCCGGCGGTTTCGGCAGTGACGGTTCATCCACCGGCGACGCCGAAGAGATGGGCGAATACCGTGAAACCACGGCGGAAGAGGTGGCCGAGCAGTTGAAGAACTCCACCTCGGTGATCATCACCCCGGGTTACGGCATGGCGGTGGCACAGGCGCAATATCCGGTGGCGGAAATCACCGAGAAACTGCGGGCGCGCGGCGTGAAGGTCCGTTTCGGTATTCACCCGGTCGCGGGGCGCTTGCCGGGCCACATGAACGTGCTGCTGGCGGAGGCGAAGGTGCCGTACGATGTGGTGCTGGAGATGGATGAAATCAACGAAGATTTCCCGGATACCGACACCGTGCTGGTGATCGGCGCCAACGACACGGTGAACCCGGCGGCGCTGGAAGATCCGCGCAGCCCGATCGCTGGCATGCCGGTACTGGAAGTGTGGAAAGCGCAGAACGTGATCGCGTTCAAACGGTCGATGAACACCGGCTACGCCGGCGTGCAGAACCCGCTGTTCTTCAAGGAGAACACTCAGATGCTGTTTGGCGACGCCAAAGACAGCGTGGAAGCGATTCTGCGGGCGTTGCAGAAGTAAAATTGGGCAACCAAAGAAAAACGGGCCGCTTAGCGGCCCGTTTTTTATACGCGAAGCTTAATCTTCGTCGTCGTGTTCGTCGTCTTCATCCGCTTCGATCGGGCAGTTGAAGTTTTCCGGTTTAATCACCAGCAGGTCGCATTTCAGATGATCGATCACATGTTCCGCGGTGTTGCCGATAAAGGCGGCTGAAATGCCGGTGCGGCCCAGGGTGCCCAGCACCACCACGCCGGCCTGCAGGTGTTCGGCCAGATCGGGGATCACCTCTTCCGGCAGGCCTTTTTCTACGTGGGTGAACTCTTCCTTAATGCAGAATTTCTGCCGCAGCGCCTTCATGGCGATCAGGTGCTGGCCGCGAATGGCGTCGTTGTAGACGCTCGGGTCGAAGTCGGGCAGTTCGATGGCGATGTTGATCGGCGTGACGGGATAGGCGCCGACCAGGTGAACCTCGGTCTGGTTGACGTTTTGCGCCAGTTCGACGGTTTCTTGCACCAGTTTGATATTGAGCGGGTCGTGATAGGGTTCTTCGCTGGCCAGGTTGACCGCCACCAGCGCTTTGCCGCCTTCCGGCCAGGGCTGGTCTTTCACCATCCACACCGGGCAAGGGCATTTGCGCAGCAGGTGCCAGTCGGTGGGGGTAAAGATCACCGACTCCAACCGGTCGTGCTGGTGCGCCATTTTCAGCAGCAGGTCATGTTGGCCAGAAAGCACTTCCTGAATGATGGCTTCGAAGGGGCGGTTATGCCAGACCACTTTGATTTCGATCGGCACGCCGTCGTTGAGGTAGAAGCGGCACTGTTCATTGATCCAGGCGGCGCGTTGGCTGATCACACCTTGCCGCATCGCCGTTCTTTCGTCCGGGGAGAGCAGGGTCGTCATTTCGTAAGAGAAGTCGTAAATGGGCAGGAAGGCTTTGATGCGCCCGCCGTTCCGTTTTACCAGGTACACGGCGCGGCGCAATGCCGGCTGATCGTCCTGATTGGGGTCAATAGCCACCAGAAGATTCTGATACTTCGCCATAGGGCCTCCTTACAGCTGAAATCAACAGTCTGTTAATTTACAGAGTAACCCAACATTGAAAAACAGAACAACAACAGAAGCGTGCCGGATCAACAATTTCGGGGAAATGTTGATCCGGCAGGGGGATCAGGCGTTGACGGTCACGTTGATACGTGGCGTTCCGGCCAGCACCGACAGGGCGTCGGCATTTTCGATGGTGATGTATTTGCCTTTCACGCTGAGAATTTCGCTTTTCTGGAAGCGGCCCAGCAGGCGGCTGATGGTTTCCACCGTCAGGCCGAGGTAGTTGCCGATGTCGCCACGGGTCATGGTCAACCGGAACTCGCGCGGTGAGAAGCCACGTTCCGCGAAGCGACGCGACAGGTTGTAAACGAACGCCGCCAGGCGCTCTTCGGCATTTTTCTTCGACAGCAGCAGGATCATGTCCTGGTCGCCTTTGATCTCGCCGCTCATCAGCCGCATGATCTGCTGACGCAGGTTGGGCATTTTGCCGGACAGATCGTCGAGGGTCTCGAACGGGATCTCGCACACCATCGAGGTTTCCAGCGCCTGGGCGAAGCTCGGGTGCTTCAGGCCGCCGATGGCATCGAAGCCCACCAGGTCACCCGCCAGGTGGAAACCGGTGATTTGCTCGTCGCCTTGCTCGGTGATGGTGTAGCTTTTGATGGTCCCGGAACGGATCGCGTACAGCGATTTCAGCTCGTCGCCGGCCTTGAACAGGGTCTGGCCTTTCTGGATGGGCTTTTTCCTCTCGATAATGTTGTCGAGCTGGTCCAGCTCGTGAGCATTAAGGGTGAAAGGAATGCACAGCTGGCTGATGCTGCAGTCCTGGCAATGGATCGCACAACCACCAGACTGGATACGACGAATCACGCGTTTTTCCGGGATCATAGATTACGCTCATTCAATAATTGATATGAGTCAATTTTAACATCTTTTGCTGCAGCTGATAAGGGTGGCATTAGCATGAATAGGGGTATTGTGTGCGAATTTTGCGCACACATGCCGCCGATTATTCTGTATGGGACTGAAGTTATGAGTATTATTTGTGACTTATGCGTTTTATTCACACAAGCTATTAATAGTACCCAAGTGGTCACGCGCGCGGCGTAGAGCAATGTGTTTTATTAAGCAGCGCCAAACAATGGCGCTGGATAGGTGGCTACAGCAAATTTTTCGGCAGGTAGCCTTCGTGCTGCAGCAGCCACTGCTTGCGTTGTACGCCGCCGGCATAGCCGGTCAGCGCGCCCTGCGAACCGATCACTCGGTGGCAGGGCACCACGATGCTGATCGGATTTGAACCGTTGGCCATGCCGACCGCGCGCGAGGCGGTCGGACGGCCGATGCGTTGCGCCAGTTGGCCGTAGGTCAGGATCTCGCCGCAGGGGATTTGGCGCAGCTGTTGCCACACGGTGCGTTGGAACTCGGTGCCGGCAGTCATCACCGGCAACCGATCGATAATGCTCAGTTCACCGGCGAAATAGCGCTGCATGGCGTCGGTCAGCCCGCTGGGATCGCGCTGTTCGCGCAGGGTGAAGCGATCGGCGCGGTAGTGGGTATTCAGCAGCTTCATGAGGCGCGCTTCGTGATCGGTCCAGTCAATCGCCCGCAGGCGCCCCTGTTCATCGGCAATCAGCACCAGTTCACCCACCGGCGTAGCGGTACGATCAATCAAAAAAGTCTGCATCTGGATCACTCCTCGGTTTAGTGTGGGGATTATCGCATGAAACGGAGGGAGACGATGGCGGATTTCGGACATGTTGATGGGCAACCGCAGGGTTACCCAAATAGGCGGCTCAGGGGAAGCCAGGGAGGCATTGTTCGACGAATTTGTAAAATAAATTTATAAGTTATCAAGACAAGTTGTTTCTTGTTTATTATTTCATCAAGCATTGACACATTGGGGTTACTTATAGCTGATGGTCACACGCTTTAAATGGGGATTGTTATTCACCATTTCACTGGTGACGGCAGAGACTAATTCTTTTGGCATCTCTTTTAACGAAGAAGAAATATACCCGTTCTGATATTCCGTCACTTTGCCGAAACAGTTGGAGATAAGCTGTTCATCCTGATGTGTGATGGCGCAGGTTGGCGTAGTAATGGCGCCGGTGAAGCGCACGGCGCCGGAGGCGACCTGGCTTCCGGAAAGCGGTTTTGCTTGCAGAGCGAAGGGCAGAATGACCAATGCGCTTAATACGGCTAAGTAATGGTTCATACGCTGTTCCTCTTAGAGTAAAGAATGCTGCCAATTAAAAACAAGCATGCTTGTTTTCATTAAATAAGCTATTTCGTGTGGCGAAATAAAAACGAATGGGCAAAATTCCTACTGCCTTCATCCAATGGATTTGATAATAGGGAGGTAGGGTGAGCAAAACCATGATTTGGATCATAGTGAAGACCGGTTAATGGTTTCCGGTGCGAGCAGGGTAAAAGGCTGTGATCGTTCTCTCAGGAAAGCGGGGAATGGCGGGATGTTTTCGCCCCCGTGGTGTAACGGCAGGAACCGGGGGCGAGAGCGGGCTTACAGCATGCCACTGCTGCCGCAGATGCGGATCTTTTCCGCCACCACTTCTTTCATCGCCAGCTTGCCGGGGACGATGTATTTGCGCGGATCGTTAGCATCCGGGTGCTGCGAAAAGTAGCTTTTTACCGCATCGGCGAAGGCGATTTTCAGTTCGGTAGCGACGTTGACCTTGCAGACGCCGAGCGAAATTGCGCGCTTGACCATCGCTTCCGGAATGCCGGAGGCGCCGTGCAGCACCAGGGGCACGTCCACCTGTTCGCGGATCAGCGCCAGGCGCTCGAAGTCCAGCTTCGGCTCGCCGTGATACAGGCCGTGGGCGGAACCGATCGCCACCGCCAGCGAATCGATGCCGGTGGCGGCGACAAACTCGCGTGCCGCCATCGGGTCGGTATAGAAGCTGTCCGCGGTATCGACGATCAGATCGTCTTCCTGCCCGCCCAGGCGGCCCAGCTCCGCCTCCACGCTGGCGCCATAGCGGTGGCACAGGGCCACTGCGGCGGCCACCTTGGCGATGTTCTGCTCGAACGGCAGATGGGAACCGTCGATCATCACCGAGCGGATACCGCTTTTCACCTTGTGCTCGATGTCGTCCAGCTCTTCGTGATGATCCAGATGCAGCGCCAGCGGCAAATCGTAGCGGTGCGCGGCCGATTGGCAAATGCCGATCAGGTAGTCGGTGCCGGCGTAGCTGAAGGTGCCGGGCGTGCCGGCCATGATCACCGGTGAGCGCAGCTCGGCGGCGGTCTCCGCCACCACCTGCACGGTTTCCAGATTGTGGACGTTAAACGCCGGAACGGCGTAACCCTGGCGCTGTGCCTTGAGCAGCATTTCTCGATTGGCTATCAGATACATGGGATCTCCTTACAACTCAGGGGAGGGAAAACGGTAAATCGTCACGCCTTTCACCACCCGGTTGACCTCGCCGGTCGGGCAAGGGTTGTCCGGGGTCAGCCCCAGCGCCAGCGAACTCTCGAAGGCCAGCATCTGGGTGAACAGCAGATACGGGAACAGCAGCCAGATATCGTCAGCCGCGTCGTGCATATTCAGCAGAGCGTCGGACAGGGGTTGGCGTTCGCCGGTCAATCCGACCAACTGCATCGCCAGCCCGTCGCGCTGCAGCTCGTTCCACAGATCGCGGTCATACTGGCGGGCGTAGTCGTCGTGGGAGAACATCAGCACCACCAACGTCTGGCCGTCGACCATGAATTTCGGGCCGTGGCGCAGGCCGAGCGGCGAGTCGTAGCGTGTAACGATGCGGCCGGCGGTCAGCTCCAGCATCTTAAGTGAGGCTTCTTCGGCGAGGCCGGTAAAGCAGCTGCCGCCGAGGGTGATGTAGCGGCGGAAGCCGCTGGCGGCCAGCGCTTTCACCTGCGCCTGCAGCGTTTCACGCAGTTCTCGGCAGCGCTGCACCATGGCACTCAGCGGTGCCTGGGCGGCCTCGAGCGACGTTGGGCCGAGCAGCAGCGCGGCGCTCAGCATCATGCAGCTGAAGCTGGAGGTCATGGCGAAGCTCTGATCGTTGGAGCCTTGCGGCATCACCAGCGAACAGACGTTGTCACGCCGATGCGCGTACTGCGCCAGCCGGCTGTCCGGGTTGCACACCAGCATCAGGTGATAGCTTTCCGGCAGCAGCTGGTCGGCCAGCTCCACCGTCGCCACGCTTTCGGGGCTGTTGCCCGAGCGGGCGAAAGAGACCAGCAGCGTCGGCCGATCAGGGTCGAGATACTGCAGCGGGTTGGCGACGATATCGGTGGTGCCGTAGGCTACCACGTCGCGGCCGGTGCGTTCGCGCAGCCAGGGCGCCAGGGCACGGCCGGCAAATGCCGAACTGCCGGCGCCGCACAGGACGATCTGCAGGCGCGGATTGGCCAGCAGCGGCGCCAGGAACGGCTGCCACTGCGCCTGTTGATCCTGCAGCTGCCGGTGCAGCGCTGCCCACAGATCCGGCTGTTGCCAAATTTCTGCGGCGGTGTGCCAGGCGTTGCGCTGCTTCAGCCAATCCGCCTCGTAAGAGAAATACGCGTTCATGATGACAGCTCCTTAAAAAGCCTCGGTTAACGGTCGGCGATAATCACGTCGATCCCTAAATGGTGCAGCGCCTGCAGGTAGTGCGCCGGAATGCGGCTGTCGGTGACCAGGCGGTGGATCTGGCCGATTTCGCGGATCATGCAAAAACTGGTGCGGCCGAATTTGCTGGCGTCGGCGATGGCGATCACTTCACGCGCCACCTCGCACATCACGCGGTTCAGCTGCGCTTCGCCCGGATCCGGCGTGGTGATGCCGCTCGTGAGATCGAAACCGTCGACGCCGAGAAACAGCTTGTCGAACCGGTATTGGCGCAGCTGCTGTTCGGCGGCAGGGCCGTAAAGCGACCAGGCTTTGCGGCGCACGCTGCCCCCGACCACCATCAGATCGATCTGCTCGTTGCTGGCTAATTCGAAGGCGATGTTGAGCGCGTTGGTCATCACCACCAGATCCTTTTTCCCCGCCAACTGCGGCGCCATCTGGCTGGTGGTGGAGCCGGAGTCGAGGATGACGGCATCGCCGTCTTCAATCAGCGCCGCGGCCGCGCAGGCGATGACGTGTTTTACGTCGCGATTGAGGCGGCCCTTGTCCTGCAATGGGCGGTCGAAGGCGAACTGTTTGTTCAACATGGCGCCGCCGTAGGCGCGCACCGCGCAGCCGTGCTTTTCCAGCTGGCGCAGATCGCTGCGGATGGTGACGCTGGACACCGAAAACTGCTGGCTGAGCTGCTCCACGCGCACCGTGCCCTCGCGGCACAGCTGGTCGATAATTAATTCCCGGCGTTTTGCGGTATTGATCATTAACGCAGACTCCTGATTTACCTGTAGCCGTGCCCGACCGCGGCTTAATAAGCCGCAGCGATACCGACCGGAGCGCTTTCAGTAGTTCGTGGCGAATTACAGCAAACGAAACACTGAAATGCAATCGATTAATTTTAAAATATCTATATCTATCAGACGTTTATATTTAATTTTGCTTTCAGTTTAATGCCAACCGAAAGCGGTGTTAACGCAAAGTGAAAACGGCAAATTCGTTATTTTTCAGTCGCCAATTCCCGGCATTTAATTATTCAGCCCGTCGAGGCCGAAAGCCGCAACGATCGCTCGACAACCGCCAGGCTTTCACTGTTTTTTTATGCCGGCGCGCGTAAAAGCGCCGCGCCGCGTACGCCGCTGCTGTCACCGTGCACCGGCGGGAACACCGCCGCCGGTTCCACGCCCGGCAGCAGCCAGCGCCGCATCACCGGCGGCAACAGCCGGTAAAGCTCGCCGACGTTGGACAATCCACCGCCCAGCACGAAGGCATCAACATCCAGCAGCAGCTGTAAGCCGGCCAGTGCGCTGGCCAGAATGTCGACGTAAATCGTCATCAGCCGATGCGCGAGCGCATCACCGGCACGATAGCTGGCGACCAGCGCTGGCACGTCGGCGGCCGGATGGGCGAAATGGCGGCTCAGCGCCAGCAGTCCGCTGCCGGAGACGTAGCGCTCAAAGCAGCCGGTCAGCCCACAGTTGCAGCCGAACAGCGGCAGATCGTAACGCTGCGCCAACTGGGCCGAGATCGGCATATGGCCCCATTCACCCGCCACGCCGCTGCGTCCCTTATGCAGTTGCCGGTTCACCACCAGGCCACCGCCGGCGCCGGTGCCGATGATGGCGCCGAACACCAGCGGCAGGTGTGCGGTTTGCGGCGTACTGGCTTCCGACAGCGCGAAACAGCGGCAATCGTTCTCGATGGCGATCGGCCGCGCCAGCGCCCGCGTTAAATCATCCGCCAGGCAATGCCCGGTCAGGCAGGGCACGTTGACCGCCAGCTGGCGGCGGCTGACGGGATCGGTGATCCCCGGTAAACCGATGCCGATGCTGCCGCGCGTATGCAGTTCGCGATCCGCCTGCTCGACCAGCCCGGCGATGCAGGCCACGAATTCGCCGTAATCTCTGGTAGGGGTGCGCACCCGCTGGATCAGCACCTGATTGAGCCGGCGATCGTAAGCGGCCATTTCAATCTTGGTGCCGCCGATGTCGAAGCCGTAACGCATCTCTGTCGTGGCCATGCTTCAGGCTCCGTTCAGGGCGATCACCGCCGCTTCACGGCGTGCGCGTTCGGCGGCGAACACCATCAGGTGGCTCTCCAGCGCTTCGGCCGGGCCGGCCAGCACCTGGCTCGGATCGTTGGCGCGAATGGCCGCGATAAAGTGCTGCATCAGGTAGTAGTCGCCGCCGCCGTGGCCACCCATCGCGTGCAGATCCTGGCCGGCGTCGGTGTCGTAATGCGTTTCGCCGTCGTCGAGGAACGAGGTGATGCGGATATGGCGGCCGTCGCCTTCCAGGCAGCCGCGGCTGCCGAAGATGCGAGTGTGGCGATCTTCGTGGCGAGTGAAGGCCGTCATGGTGAACGACGCAGTGCGGCCGCCGGCGAACTGCATGTTGACCACCTGATGGTCGACCACGTTATTGTCGCAGCGGTAGACGCAGCGGCCGTAGGGCCCGTCGCGTAGCGCCGCCCGCAGCGTCGTCTGGTCGGGTTCCGGCGTCAGCACCCGCAGAAAACCGGGCGTGGCCTTGTGGTCGTCGCCCAGATAAATGCGTTTGGCGGAATAGGGACAGGCTGCCTCCACCGCGCAATCCAGGCAGTTGTCCGCCGCGCCGGCCGGTTGGTTTTCCTGGTGGAAGTGGTGCAGGTTGCCGAAGGAGCTGACCTGTTCGCAGGGCTGTTCCATCACGTAGCGGATCCAGTCGATGTCGTGGCAGGATTTCTGCAACAGCATAAACGCGGCCTGTTGATCGTTGCGCCAGTTGCCGCGCACGAAGGAGTGCGCCTGATGCCAGTAGCCGACCGGTTCTAAGTGTTGCAGGCTGACGATGTCGCCGATCGCGCCATCGCGCAGCAGCTGTTTGAGCTTTTGGGTATAGCGGGTATAGCGCAGTACGTGGCCGACTGAGAAGATCAGCTTTTGGCGCACGACCTCGGCGACGATGGCCCGGCACTCGTCGGCGTCCGGCGACAGCGGTTTTTCCAGCAGCATGGCGTAGCCCTGACGGGCGAAGGCCAGCGCCGGCTCCAGGTGCATCTGATCCTGAGTGCAGATCAGCACCGCGTCGGCCAGCTTGCCGGCGTCGGCGGCCTGGCGCCAGTCGGTGAAGATGCTTTCCGGCGCGATGGCGTGCTGCACCACGAACGGCTCGCGGTAGGCATCGCGCGGTTCCGCCACCGCCACCACCTGCATCAAATCGGGGTGCGCCAGCGCATAGCGCGAGTAGATTTCACCGCGCGCACCGGCGCCGACGACCAGCACTCGCACCGGGCGCTGGGCAACGTTGTTGGGTTGTGTTGACGACATTGCTGATACTCCGCTGTTGTTATTTGAGGTTTTGGCCGCTGAGCTCGTCGAACAAATGCGCGCGCGTCAGATCGAATGCCAGATGAATGCTTTCGCCGAGGCGCGGCTCCCAGTCCGGCAGCGACGCCATGCGCAGCACGAAGCGCAGGTCAGCCAGTTCGCAGTGCAGCAACTCTTCGTTGCCCATGCGCTCGATGGTGACGATCTGCGCCGGGAAACAGTTGGCGCTGCCGGGCGCACACAGCCGCAGGGACTCCGGCCGGATGCCGAGACACACCCGCGCATGCGGGTAGTCGGCCAACTGCCGTTGCAGCGCCGGCGGCAGATCGAGCTGGTGCTGCAGGCCGATACGCAGCCGCACCGTTTGGCCGTCGCGCACGATCGCCAGATCGTGCAAATTCATCGACGGGCTGCCGATAAACTCGGCGACGAAACGGTTGGCGGGGTGGTGGTACAGATTGATCGGTTTATCCACCTGCATGATGGCGCCGCGATTCATCACGCAAATGCGATCGCCCATGGTCATCGCTTCGACCTGATCGTGGGTGACGTACACCATGGTGGCGGCGGCGCCTTCCTGCTTCAGCTGGTTGTGCAGTTCGATCAGCTGTACGCGCATCGACACTCGCAGCTTGGCGTCGAGGTTGGACAGCGGCTCATCGAACAGGAACACCTTGGGCTTGCGCACGATGGCTCGGCCGACCGCCACCCGCTGGCACTGGCCGCCGGAGAGCTGGCCCGGCTTACGCTGCAGCAGGTTGGTGATCTCCAGTTTTTCCGCCGCGTCGCGCACCCGGCGGTCGATCTCGGCCTTGCTCTCTTTGCCGATCAGGCCGAACGCCATGTTCTTGTACACCGTCATGTGCGGGTACAGCGCATAGTTCTGGAACACCATGGCGATGCCGCGATCCTTCGGCATGCTGTCGTTGACGCAGCGATCGTGGATCAGGATCTGCCCCTCGCTGACGCTCTCCAGCCCGGCGATCATCCGCAGCAGGGTAGACTTGGCGCAGCCGGACGGGCCGACGAACACCATAAATTCCCCGTCTTCAATTTCCAGATCGACGCCGTGCAGCGCGTGGAAACCGTTGGGGTAGACTTTTTTAACGCTGTTTAACTGAATTCCGGCCATGTCGTTTACCTTGTCTGCGCGTTAGCCTTTCACCCCGGCGCTGGCGATGCCCTGGATGAAATAGCGTTGGAAAATAATGAACAGCATCAACATCGGGATCACCGCCATCAGCGCCCCGGCCATCAGCAACGGGTATTCCACCCCGGCGCGGCTGGAGAGCGAGGCGAGGCCAACCGGCAGCGTCAGCTTCTCGGTGGTGGTATTGACGATCAGCGGCCACATCAGGTTGTTCCAGCTCCACAGGCCATTGATGATGACGCAGGCGATAATGCCTGGCCGGATCAGCGGCAGCATGATGCGCCAGAAGATGGCGAAGTAGCTGTAGCCGTCGATCAAAGCCGCTTCTTCCATTTCCTTCGGTACCGCCAGGAAGAACTGGCGCAGCAGGAAGGTGGCGTAAACGCTGAAAATGCCCGGCAGCACCAACCCGGTGATGCTGTTGACCAGCCCCAGCTTCTGGACCACCAGGAATTGCGGGATCAGAAACGCCTGGCCGGGCACCATCAGGATCGACACGCATACCAGAAACACCGCGTCGCGGCCGCGAAAATGCAGGCGCGAGAAGCCATAGGCGGCCAGGGTAGCGATCGCCATCTGCAGGGTGACGGTGAAGAAAGTCGCCAGCAGCGAGTTGAGGTAAAAGCCGGCGAACGGGATTTCGTGCATCACCCGGCCGTAGGCCTGCAGGCTAGGGTGCGCCGGCAGCAGCGTCAGCGGGATCTGAATGCTCTCGGCCTGGGTTTTCAGCGAGGTCACCAGCATCCAGATAAAGGGCACCACCGAGGCCAGCGCCGCCAGCCCCATAAACAGGTACACCAGCGTTTTCTTGCTTGCGTTCATGTGCAGCTCCTCAGCTGACTTTCAGGCGCTTGCCGATCGCCATTTGAATCAGGGTGATCACCAGCGTGACGGCGAACAGCACCACGGTGATGGCGGAAGCGTAGCCTTTTTCCTGCAGGTAAAACGCGTACTTGTAGAACAGGTTGGTGACGGTCATCACGTCGTTTTCCACCAGCGCACGGTCGAACATCAGGAACACCACGTCGAAGATTTGCAGGATCTCGATAAAGCTCATCACCGACACGAAAAACAGCGTCGGCACCATCATCGGCAACGTGATACAGAAGAAGCGGCGCAGGGTGCCGATGCCGTCGATATCCGCCGCCTCGTACAGCTGGCGCGGAATGCTCTGCAGCCCGGCCAGCAAAATGATGATCTTCAGCGCCAGCGACGACCAGATGATGATGATGGACACGCTGATGCGCACCACGTCCGGATCGGACAGCCAGGCGACCGGCGCAATGTGCAGCAGGCCCAGCGCCTGGTTGATCAGGCCGAAATCCTTGTTGAACAGCCATTGCCACACCATGGCCACCGCCGCAGGCATGGTGACCGCCGGCAGGAACAGCAGGGTGCGCAGCAGGCCTTTGCCACGGATGTTCTGATTGAGGCCGATCGCCAGCAGCAGCGACAGGCTCAGGCTGATCGGTACGCACACCACCACGTAGAACAAGGTGTTGGCGGCGGCGGTGTAGAAGTCGTCGTCTTCGAACAGGTTGAGATAGTTATCGACGCTGATGCTGCTCCAGCGCATGAACTGGTTCAGATCGGTAAAGCTGTAAAAAATGTTTTGCAAAAAGGGGATCAGGTAAAACACCGTCACCCCCAACAACAGCGGCAGGATCATCACCCAGCCCCAGAAGCGTTCGGCGCGTTCGAGCCGATTGAGCGCGGGGCGGGCGGTGCGCCGGGATGGTTTCAGGGTGACCGTAGCCGTTTCTGCCAGCGACATGTTGCCATTCCTCACCTATGACGTTCAGCGTGGGTCCACCGCGGCGCGCGCTCGGGGCAGCGCGCCGCGGCGGGGCGATTACTGCTCCATGACGCGCGCGATCTTCTTGACCGATTTGTCCATTTCCTGCTTAGCGTCCGCGCCCATAAAGATCTTCTTCAGGCTGGCGATCCACATGTTCTGCCACTTCGGCGTATTGGTGCCGGCGGTGGGGTAAGCCTGGGTCACTTCAAGGGTCTGGATATAAGGTGAAACGTCGACTTTCTGAATCTGCTGCGCCCAGACCTTGGCCGCCGTCTTGTTGGCCGGGATCACCACCTTGGCCAGCTCAGCCTGTGAGGCTTCGCTGCTCATGAAGGCAATATATTTCCAGGCGGCCTGCTTATGGGCGCTTTTGGCCGACATGGCGAAGGCCAGGCTGTGCGCCACGCCGGACTGGCGTTCAATTTTGGGCATCATCACCACGCCGATGTGGTCGTTGATCAGCGGGTTATTGGCGAACGGTGCCGCCAGCCAGGAACCGGCATAGACCATCGCCGCGCGGTTGGACTGGAAGATGTTCTCGGTTTTGACTTCGCTCATCTGCTGGGCGCTTGGCATCAGGCCGTCTTTCATCATGCCCTGCAGCTGCTGGTAGACCCAGAGGGATTTGTCGTTGGCGATGTCGGTGGGCTGGCCGTCTTTCGGCACGATGTGATTGCCGTTTTGGAACAGCAGGTTCATGTAACTGTCCTGACCGTCGATGCTGAGATCCATCACCAGCGGGAAGGCCGTGCCTTTCAGCCCGTTTTTCAGCGCGGTAGCCTTGCTTTTCAGATCGTCCCAGCTCCAGTCGCTGGTGGGGTAGCTGACGCCGGCCTGATCGAACAGTTTTTTGTTGTACCACACGGCGATGGAATCGACGTCGCGCGGGATGGCCATCTGCTGGCCGTCGTACTGGTAGGCTTTCACCGAGCTGGCGACCACGTCGTCCAGCTTAAGGCCGCTGTCTTTAATATAGGGTGCCAGCGGCTCCATAATGCCGTTTTTGGCGTACTGCACAAAATAAGGCATATTGATCCAGAATATATCCGGCGCCACGCCGCCGGCGGCTGCGGAATCTAATTTAACGAAATATTGTGCCGAGGGGGTTAATTCTATTTCTATTTTTATATCCGGGTTGGCCTGCTCAAATCGCTTAGCAATCTCCTGTTCGGATGATAATTGATTTCTGTCCCAAACGGCATAGCGCAATGTTATTTTATCTGCGGCGTGGAGCAGCGTGGGTAATAATAATGCGCTGGCAAGAATAGAGTGCGCCAGCAGGCGGCCGGTATTTTTTATCGGTGACATTGCTTTCCCCTCGGTGAGCGACGAATAGCGTTTTTCGCAACGTAAATTCTTTCTATCCCTTAACTTTCAATGTGTCAATACACACCCAAACGCCCAACAATGGGGCGTTGATGTTTCATTGTTGTTAAAATAGAAAGGCTTTGACGGCCAAGTGAAAGGTGTGTTTATTCACAATTTGTTAACCTTTTGACGGGTTTTTTCCCCGGTGGCGCGGCATTTAGCGGCCTTCGCAGGCATAGGAATAACTGATAACCCTTGCACCATAATGGGGATTAAAAACATTTTTATTGTGCAAGCTTCTGCTTCTTTCATTTTTGTGATGCAAATAAACAAAAAAAATCTTGCTGTGGCTGTCAGAGGAGGGTGCAGGAACGTTTTTTATTGCCGGCTATTGTCTGTGGCGATAAAAGACGTTAGCCTGAATTTCACAATATTGACTTATCCAAAATAAAGAGGCCCTATTATCATGCGCCTGTCTCTGGTATTTACGCATTGCCTGGAGAAAGTATTTCATTGCCAAAATATGCCGCCCGTTGCCGTAGAAAATCGGCTGAGCGGGTTAAATAACGAGGTGCTTTCCTGGCAGGCGGTGTACTGTTTGCAAACCCCGGGCAACGAGACTCGCCATGAGCTCAGTTATCAACTTGACGGACCGCTGGCGGCGTATATCAGCGTGCGCCAGGTGCAATCGGTACCGAGCGGTTTTCCCTGTTATCGCGAGATCGATGAGAATTACCTGACGACCGAGCCGGGCTTATTTCCCGATCCGCTGATGCCGCTGCCGCAACGGCGTTTTTTTGCCGCCTGCCGCTATTATGGCAGCCTGTGGCTGACCTTGACGCCGCCGGCCGACGCGCAACTGGCTGGTGACTTTCCGTTGACCCTGCGGCTGCGGGATGCCCAGAGCGGCGAGGCGCTGGCCGAGGCCACGCTGACGCTGCATCTGGTGCCGGCGGCGTTGCCGCCGCAAACGCTGTTGCACACCGAGTGGTTGCACACCGACTGCCTGGCGGATTACTACCGTCTGGCGGTGTTCAGCCCGGATTACTGGCGCGCGGTGCGCAACTTTGTGCGCTGTGCGGTGCAGGCCGGGGTTAATATGCTGCTGACGCCGCTGTTTACGCCGCCGCTGGATACCGCCGTCGGCGGTGAACGCACCACGGTGCAGTTGGTGAGGGTGTCGCGTTCGGCGCAGGGGTATGACTTCGATTTCAGTCTCCTGGCGCAGTGGATAGCGTTGGCGCAGGAAGAGGGCATCGAGCACTTCGAAATCGCGCCGCTGTTTACCCAATGGGGCGCGGCACATGCGCCGAAGATCGTGGTGGAGGAGCAGGGCGAGGCGCGACCGCTTTTCGGCTGGCACACCGATGCGCAGGGCGAGGCGTATCAGCGTTTCCTGCAGGCGCTGCTGCCGGCGTTGACCGCCTGGTTCCGCGAACGGGGGCTGGAACGGCAGGTGTGGTTCCATGTTTCCGATGAGCCGACGCTGGACAACCTGGCGGCCTACCAGCGCGCCAGCGCCGCGCTACGCCCATTGCTGGATGGCTTTCGCACCTTCGATGCGCTGTCGGATTTCGCTTTCTATCAGCGAGGCCTGGTGGAAATCCCGGTCGCTGCCACCGATCATATCGAACCCTTTATCGAACACCGGGTGCCTGGCCTGTGGGCCTATTATTGCTGCGTACAGAAGACCGAGGTCGCCAACCGGTTCTTCGCCCAGCCTTCGGCGCGCAACCGCATATTGGGCGTGCAGCTCTATCTGTACCGCATCGCCGGCTTCCTGCATTGGGGATTCAACTTCTATAACAGCGCTCATTCGCGCGAGCGCATCAACCCTTACGCCGTGACCGACAGCGGCCATGCGTTTCCCTCCGGCGATCCGTTCGTGGTCTATCCGGGCGAGGATCTGCAGCCGCTGGAGTCGCTGCGCCTGCGGGTGCTGCATCAGGGGCTGCAGGACATGCGCGCGCTGCAGCTGCTGGAGAGTCTGACCGACCGGGCAACGGTTGAGGCGCTGATCGAACGCGAGCTGGGCATGCGCATTACCTTCAAACGTTATCCGCACCAGGCCGGGCCGCTGCTGCGCTTGCGCGAAGCGGTGAACCGCCGCATTGAAGCGCTGCTGGCGCCGATGTGAGGGCAAGTGGGGGCGAAAATGCGTCTTTCGCTCCCAATTCGTCATTACTTTGCTATACCTGATAGTCGATGGATTCATTTTATTGTCATGTAACTGACACGTCAGAGTCACGGCTCTGGCTTAAGTTTGCAGCGACTACGTCAGGAGATAACGCGATGTTCAGCCTGGATTCTCTGTTGCAAGATGCATTTCCACACCGCAATACCCCTGCCTGGCAGCGCAGCCTGCTAAGAACCCTTCTCTTCGAAAAAGAATTCAAACAGTTCGCTGCCGACTATCCCCACCTGAAAGGGCTCGATCTGATCGAGCAGGTGGTGGACTACTTCAACCTCAGCTGCGAGCTGGTGGACGGCGATCTGGAAAACATCCCGAGCCAGGGGCCGGTGGTGCTCGTCGCCAATCACCCGATCGGTTCGCTCGACGGCCTGGTGCTGCTGCGTGCCGTCGCGGCGGTGCGCCCGGATGTGAAAGTGGTGGCCAGCCAGCTGCTGACCTATATCGAACCGCTGCGCAACCTGTTCGTGCCGGTGGATAACGTCGCTTATAAAACCAGCCGCAAACAGATTGAAGGGATGCAGCAGCAACTGGACAATCAGGGCGCGCTGATCCTGTTCCCGGCTGGCGAAGTGTCGCGCATGAGCCCGAAAGGCATCCGCGATGGCCACTGGCATACCGGCTTTCTGCGCCTGGCCGCCAAGGCGCGCGCGCCGATCGTGCCTATTCATATCAGCGCGCGCAACAGCAACCTGTTCTACTTTACGTCGCTGGTCTACCGTCCGCTGTCGACGCTGCTGCTGGTGCGCGAAATGTTCCAGCAGCGGGGCGGGCGCATCAAGATCCGCGTCGGCGGCCGCGTGCCGTTCGCCAACTGGCACGACGGCCACACCAGCGCCAAGGATCTGGCGGAGCGTTTTCGCCGCCACGTCTATCGCCTGGGCCAGGGTAAGCCGGGGCTGTTCGCCAGCGAATCGCCGATCGCGCTGCCGGAAGAGCGCCTGGAACTGAAAAAGGCGTTGGCGAACTGCGAACGGCTGGGGGTCACGCCGGACGGCAAAACTATCTACCTCTATCGTCGCCACGATGAAGCACGCACGCCGATCCTGCGTGAGCTGGGGCGCCTGCGCGAGATCGCTTTCCGCGCGGTGGGGGAAGGTTCCGGCCGCCGCCGCGATCTGGACAGCTACGACGACGATTACTACCACCTGGTGCTGTGGGATGAGGAGGAGCTGGAGATCGTCGGCGCCTACCGTTTTATCCCCACCGCCGAACAAATCGAACGCAAAGGGCTGGAAAGCATCTACAGCAACAGCCTGTTCCACTACGACCGCGATATGGAACCGATCCTGGCGCAGGGCATTGAACTGGGGCGCAGCTTCATTCAGCCGGCCTATTGGGGCAAACGTGGGCTGGACTATTTGTGGCTGGGCATCGGCGCCTACCTGTCGAAATACCCGCAGTACCGTTATCTGTTCGGCCCGGTGTCGATCTCCGGCGGCATGCCGCTGGCGGCGCGCGATTTGCTGATTGCCTTCTACCGGCTTTATTTCTCGCCGGATCACGCCTTCGCACAGTCGCGTCGGCCTTATCCGGCGTCGCTGCCGCAGGTGCTGGCGCAGTTTGCCGGGGACAACTACCAGGAAGACCTGGTGCGGTTAAAGAGCCTGCTCAGCAACATCGGCTGCTCGATCCCGACGCTGTACAAGCAATACACCGAGCTGTGCGAACCGGGTGGGGTGCAGTTCATCGACTTCGGCACCGATCCGGCGTTCAACAACTGTATCGACGGACTGGTGCTGGTGGATACCACGCGGCTCAAGCCGTCGCGCTATCAGCGTTATATCGCGGTGCACCAGCCACAGCCAGCCGAGACGGCATGACTACAGTCTGACTCATGCCTTTTTGATCTAAGCACGACCTTGGGGCCGGCGACGGGATAGCGCTACGATAAACGTTTTGCTTTCCACCGCCGGAGCCCGTCATGCCCCATTCGTTTATCCCGCCGTTATTGTCCGCCGATGAACCGCCCGCAGCTGCCGTTGAAATCCCGCGCGGCAAAGCGCCTTTTTTGCTGCTGTGCGATCACGCCGGCAAGGCGATACCGCAGTCCCTTGGCGACCTCGGTTTGCCGCCGGGGGAGATTGAACGCCACATCGGCTGGGATATCGGCGCGCTGAGCGTGTCGCGCCATCTGAGCCGCCAACTGGACGCCACGTTGATCCATCAGCGTTACTCACGGCTGGTGATCGACTGCAACCGGGCGCCCGGCATCGCCAGCTCGATCCCGCCTTTGTCCGAACTGACGCCCATCCCCGGCAATATCGGCATCGACGGCGAACACGCGCTGGCGCGCGAGCGTGAGGTATTTTTGCCGTATCACCACGCCATCGACGATCATCTGGGGCAACGCCAACTGCGCGAACTGCCGACGGCGGTGATCGCCATGCACAGCTTCACGCCGGTGTTCAAGGGCGAATCGCGCCCCTGGCAGGTGGGCCTGCTGTTTAACCGCTACCCGGAATTTGCGCTGCTGCTGGCCGAACTGCTGCGCGAAGAGGGGGATTTGCAGGTGGGGATCAACGAACCCTATGCTATGACCGACGCCACCGACTACACGTTGCCGGTGCATGCGGAACGTCGCGGTTTGCCTTATGTCGGCATCGAAATCCGCCAGGATCTGATCGCCGATGAACGCGGGCAGCAGGCGTGGGCGAAACGTTTCGCACGCCTGCTGCCGCAGGCCTGGCAGCGTTGGCAAATTTGACTTTAGGAATATTCCCAGAGATGATAACCGTAAGGAATACGTAATACGTCATTAGAAAAAAAGTCAGGAGAGACGTGTGGAGCACAGCGATAACGGACTGTTTATCAAACGGGAGCGTTTTGAAGTTCTGGCGATTCTGCGTGAAATTTGCAAACAACGCACGCCGCTGCGCGTAGAAAATCAGCAGCACCGGTTTCAAAGTCTGTTATTGAGCGTCGGGCCGGACAATATCGTGTTTAGCGGTGAGGAAGCGGAAAATGCCATCGACGGCGCCTGCACCATCGTGATTGAAAGCAACGACGCCAAAATCGAGTTTTCCGTCGGCCAGGCGGAACTGACCGAACATCAAGGCGTCCAGGCCTGCTCGACCCGGCTGCCGCAGGAGTTGGTCTACATCCAGCGCCGCCGTCAGTTCCGCATCACCACGCCACACTGGCGCCAATTCTTCTGTACCGGCGAATACCCGGACGGCACGCCTTATGAGCTGCGGATCCACGATCTGTCTGCCGGCGGCGTCGGTTTGCGCTTCGACGGGCCGCTACCGGATTTCTTCCAGCCGGGCCTGCAGTTCAAGAAAGCGGAGTTGGATCTGGGCAGCTACGGCAGCTTCAAGGTCAACATGGAGCTGGTGGTGGTCAACGACGATCAGGAAACCGACGATAACGATCAGGTGGTGCACTTCTCGCGCCTGTCATGCCGTTTCCTCAAGCTGGGGTTGGCGATGGAGCGCAAAATTCAGAGCGCCGTGTTCGCCTTCGAGCTGGATTTCAACAAAAAGAAAAAACGCTGATAGTGATCAGGGGCGGCACGCTGCCCCTGACTCTCCACCGGCCTTACGGCTTTAACGCCCGCAGGCTGCCGATTTCTTCCCAACCGAAATGTGCCGCTTCGGCCAGCACGTCGCACACTTCACCCCCGGCGGCGACCACGGCCGCGTCGAGCGCAGCGCCGTGCAGCAGATGGCTGACCAGCAATGCGGCGAACAGATCGCCGGTGCCTTTGACCGCCGATTTAACCTTCGGATGGGTAAAGCACTGTGTTTCCTGCCGGGTGACCAGCATCAATCCCACCTCGTCTTCGTGCTGCGCGACGCCCGGCGCGCTGGTGACCAGCACCCATTCGGTGGTGTCGTTCAACAGCGCCTGCGCGGCGTGCTGCGTCTGCTCCCGGCTGCTCAGTTGTCGGCCGCACAGCTGTTCCAGTTCAAAGCCGTTCGGCGTCAGGCCGTTGGCCAGCCGCAGGAACGGCGATCGATAGCAGTTGACGATGCGCTCATCCACGTAGATCCCTTCACCGTAATCGCCCATCACCGGATCGATATAGATTTTTATCTGAGGATTGAGCGAGCGCACCCGCTGCAGCCAGTTGGCCAGAATATGGCACTGCATCACATCGCCCAGGTAGCCGACAATCACCGCCCGGGTGCGCTTCATCACGCCGCGGGCAATCAGATCGTCGAGAAAGCCGCCGAACCACTCGCCGGAAATGACGCCGCCGTGCGGCTTGCCGTAATAGGGCGGGCAGCCGAACAGCACGCTCGGCACCTGCAGCGCTTCCAGCCCCTTTTTCAGCAGGGCGCGGTAGGCGATGCCGTTGCCGACGCTGCCGTAGACCACCTGAGATTGAATGCTGATCACGTCGATGGACGGTGACCGCAAGGGTGAAGACTGTTGCATGAGTTACATCCTTGGTTCGTTATTATCCAGCCAGCGTGCGAACACCTGCCGCGCGCGTTGTTCCAGCTGTGCGCCGTGGCACGCCGCCTGTTCGCGCAGGCTCTGTGGCGCAACGCCGGCCAGTTCCAGCTCGCAGGCATGGCCAATCAGCCAGCGTTCGATATCGCGATGATCCGCCTCCAGATGGAACTGCAGGCCGAGCGCGAACCCCTGATAGTCGAAAGCCTGATGTGGGCAAATCGCCGTGCCGGCCAGGCAGCGGGCACCGTCCGGGATCATGAACATATCGCCGTGCCAATGCAGCACCGGCGTATCGGCCAGCGGGGCCAGCACCGAGTCGTCTTCCGCCGCGAGCGTGCTCAGCGGGGCGAAGCCGATCTCTTTGACGCCGAGCGAGATCACGTCGGCGCCCAGTGCCTGGGCGATCACCTGCGCGCCGAGACAAACCCCGAGGGTCGGTCGCCGCTGCGCCAGGCGCTGTTTGACCAGCGCTAATTCATGGTCGAGAAAATCATAGCGCTGCTCACCGGAAAAGTGTTGGGCGGCGCTGATCGGCCCGCCGAGCACTACCAACAGATCGGTCTCTTCATTATTGATAGCACGAATATCATCGCGGCCGGCATCGTAATAGTCGATCTGATAGCCGCGCAGCGAGAGCAGAGAACCGAGGATACCCAGGTTTTCAAAATTGACGTGTCGAATGGCGACGGCTTTTTTCATTGTTCAACCTCGCTAGCGTGAGTGAAAGGGGTCAGCGCCAGCGACTCGCCCAGCACAGTGATGCCTTGCGCACCGCTCTGGTAGACGATGCGACGTTCGCTGACCTGGCTGAGCTGCACCTGATAACCCTGAGCGGCCGGGAACAGCGCGCACGCCTGTTCCAGCTGATCGGCTGCCCAGGGAGTGAACATCTGCAGGCGGGCAAAGGCTTTTCCTGCATACTGAATGTCGAGCACGTAATGTTTATCCATGGAACCCCTTACTTTTGGCCGCGGAAACGGGTAATCTATTTTGAACTAGTACAAAAGGATTTATGTATGAATTCATTGTATGCAAAAGGCGGCGGCGCTGTCCAGATTGCCGAGCAGATCGCCGCACGCATCAAAGATGGCGCGCTGCGGCCAGGTGAGCTGTTGCCGCCGGTACGCCAACTGGCGGCGGAGCTGGAGGTCAATCCGAATACCGTCGCCAGCGCTTACGCCCGATTGCGCGACGCCGGTCTGGTGGCGACGCGCGGGCGGGCCGGAACGGTGGTGCTGGAGCCGCCGCTGGCGGCGGTGAGTGCGGCCTATGTGCCGCGTCAGGTGCCTGCAGGGATGTGCGATCTGGCCAGCGGTAACCTGGATGCCGCATTGTTGCCGGTGCTGGCGCTTGGCACGGCGGAGGTGTTCCCGCAGCAAAACGGCTATGACATCAGCGGTGATCTGCCGATATTGACCGGTCTGGGTCGCGAGTGGCTCGGCCGCCAGGGCGTCGCGCTGGGGGAGCCGGCGGTGTTCTCCGGCGCGCTGGATGCGATGGAAAAGGCGCTGCGCTGCCATGTGCAGCCGGGCGCGGCGGTGTGGGTGGAAGATCCCTGCTGGCCGCCGCTATTGACGCTGTTGCGCCACCTGCGCCTGCGGCCGCTGCCGCTGGCGGTAGATGAACAGGGCTGTCGGTTGCCGGAAAGCGGGGCGGCCGCTGCGGTGATCCTGACGCCGCGCGCCCACAATCCGACCGGCGCCTCGCTCTCTGCGCAACGCGCGCAGCAGTGGCGGCGTTTTCTGCACGACAACCCGCAGTGTCTGGCGATCGTCGACGATTTCTGGGGGCCGCTGTCGCAGCAGCCGCTGCATCTGCCGTTCGACGGCGATCGCGGCCTGTACGTGCTGTCGCTGAGCAAGTTTCTCAGCCCGGATCTGCGTATCGCGCTGGCCTGCGGCGACCCGACGTTGCTGCAGGCGATGCGCGCCGATCAGTACATCAGCGAACGCTGGGTCAGCCATATTTTGCAGCAGATCGCCGCCAGACTGTGGGAACAGGCGTTGCAGGAAGGGCAACTGCAGCGGGCTCAACAGGCGTATCAGGCCAGAAGGGATGAACTGGTGCAGCGGCTCAATACGTTGAATCACACGGCGCTGGCGGCGGGTGAAGGGCTGCATCTGTGGTTGCCGGTGAGATCAGAAACCGCCGCCGCGCAGCTGATGGCGCAGCGGGGGTGGTTGGTGCAGGGTGGTGAACCTTTCCGCCTGAAGGGCGGCCCGGCGCTCCGCGTCAGCCTGGCTAACGTCACGCCGGCGCAGTTGGCGCCGCTGGCGCAGGATCTGACCGACGCCATGCGGGCCAGCGCGGCGATCAACTAGGCCGGCGTCAGGCTCTCCTCCGCCAGCAGCTGTAGCGAAGTGAGCCGGGCGCTCGGTTCGCCGATCGGCGTGTCGATGATGAACTCGTCCACGTCGTACCGCTGCTGCAGCTGCGCCAGTTGCTGATGTACCTGCGGCGCGGTACCAAGCAGGATATGGCTTTCCCGCGGCTCGATGCGGTAGTCGGTCGCGCCGGCCTGCTGCACGAAACTCTCTGCCTGCGCCAGGCTACCGACGGTCACGCTCTGCTCACCGGCGACGTGCACGCGGTATTGCTGAATATCCGCCGCCAGCGTCGCGGCCTGCTCCGGGCTCTGCGCCACGATCGCCGCCACCGCCAGCAGCGCCTTGCGGCCGCCGCTCAGTGCGGTGTAGTGCGCCAGCGCCTCGCGGATATCTTGCGGATTGCCGTTCAGATGCGCGGCAAACACGAAGGCCCAGCCGGATTCGGCCGCCAGCGTCGCGCTCTCTTTACTGGCGCCGAGCAGAAAGCGCTGGGCGGCGTGCGGCGGCAGCGGTGTGGCGCTCAGGCCCGGTTCGGCGTCGTCGTTCAGGTAGGCGGTCAGCTGCGACAGCTGCTGCGGGAATGCCGGTTTGTTTTGTCGGTCATGGGCGGCCTGCAGCGCCTGGGTGGCGAGCGGCAGCCCGCCGGGCGCTTTGCCTACCCCGAGATCGACGCGCCCCGGCGCCAGCGCCGCCAGCAGGTTAAAGTTTTCGGCTACCTTGTAGGCGCTGTAGTGTTGCAGCATCACGCCGCCAGAGCCGATGCGAATGCGCGACGTCTGGCCGAGCAGGTAGCCGATCAGTATTTCCGGCGACGGGCAGGCGAGCTGCGGCGTGTTGTGGTGTTCCGCCAGCCAGAAACGCCGATAGCCCCAGCGTTCCGCCTGTTGCGCCAGATGCAGCGTGCGCGCCAACGCCTGCGCGGCGCTTTCCCCGTCGGCGATCGGACTTTTTTCCAATATGCTCAAGGCATAAGCCATTTTCCCGCTCCTTTCCTTTCATCATCAGATATGCCTGACAAATACCATGCGGGCGGCGCGTACCTTAATACTGATTGGCGATAGAATATTCCATTGATCCAAAACGGATTTGGATATGCGCAGGCCGGTAAAGCGCCGCGGTGTTACCCCTCCAGCCAGGCCTTCAGACGAATGGCGTCACGGTAATGGCCGTAGCGCGGCTGCGCGCCAAGCAGGATCATCACCACCGGTTGGCCTTTGATGGTGGTGCGCATCACCAGGCAGTGGCCGGCCTCGTCGGTAAAGCCGGTTTTCTGCAGCTGGATCTTCCAGGCCGGGTTATTGATTAAGCCATTGGAGCTGCGGTAGACCAGTTGGCCGCGGCCGGGGCGTACGATCTGCTGCTTGTCGGTGCTGAAGCGGCGAATCGACTGATAGCGATAGGCGTGATTGACCATTTTCAGCAGATCGTTGGCGCTCGCCACATTACGCGGCGTCAGCCCGGTCGGATCGTAGAAGCGGGCGCGTTTCATGCCGATGGCGCGCGCTTTCTGATTCATTTTCGCCACGAAGGCCTTGCGCCCGCCGGGATAATTGCGGCTCAGCGCCGCGGCGGCGCGGTTCTCCGAAGACATCAGGGCGATGTGCAGCATGTCGCGGCGGCTGAGCACCGAGCCGATGGTCAGGCGCGAATGGGTTTTCTTCAGCAGATCGCGATCGGCGGCGGTGACTTTGAGCTTGCTGGCCATCGGACGTTTGCTGTCCAGGGCGACCATGGCGGTCATCAGCTTGGTGAGCGAGGCGATCGGCAGTACGCGGTTCGGCTGCTTCTGATAGAGGGTCTTTCCGGTGCGTTGATTGACGACCAGCACCGATTTGGCATTCAGCACCAGCGGTGGCGCAGCGGCATACACGGGCGCCAAAACGAACAGCAGGCTGAACAGAAGGGCGGCGCCGAAGCGCCGGACAGGCAGACGGAGAAAAGCGTGAGATAAAAGCATAACGGCGGAAATAGTGACCCTAAGTGATTAAAAAATATCAAAAGAGTCTGCCCGGCAAATGTGAAGGAAATAGGGCGATAATCGCTCAAACTGTTACAACAATCCCTTTTGCTGCAGCGTGAAGCGGGTAGCCTCGTTCAAATCGTAGTCCCCCAGGCGCTCGCGCGGCACCCAGGCGTAGTCGTCGAACTCGTCGTTGATCGTTACGTCGCGGTTGGCGGCATGGCAGTCGAAAATCAGGTAAATCATGTAGATTTGCTCCTGGCGGCCGTCGGCGTAGGTTTTCATACGCACGTCGTCGCGGAAGGTCCAGGGCGTGATGTTGTCGAGGATCAGCGCGGCGCCCAGCTCTTCGCGCACTTCGCGCCGCAGCGCCTGTTCTATTCGTTCACCCGGCTCGACGCCGCCGCCGGACAGCGCCCACTGGCCGGGAAACACGCCTTTGTGCGCCGCCATTTTGCACAGCAGGAAGGCGTTATCGTTTTCAATCAGCGGGCAAACAATGATGCGTTGGCGCATGGAAGACTCCTGTCAAAATGGAAAACAACCACTTTAACATGGGGTTTGGCACAGTAGCGTGAGAGAAATCAAAGCGTTGTCCTCGTACAGAGAAGCGGCAACCGCTTCTCTGCGCTAAGGTCAGTAGATTTCCGGCACCACCATGTTGTCCGGCACCGGGCTACGGTGGTATTCCGGGCTGCGTTTGCGCTGCGGCAGCGTGATGACGTTGCCTTCGGCCTCCTCATAAGGCACCTGCTGCAGCAGGTGAGTGATGCAGTTCAAGCGGGCCTTTTTCTTGTCGACGCCCTGAACTACCCACCAGGGTGCCTCGGCAATGTTAGTGCGCGCTAACATGATCTCTTTGGCTTCGGTGTAGTCTTCCCAGCGGCGGCGGCTTTCCAGATCCATTGGGCTGAGCTTCCACTGTTTGAGCGGATCGTGAATGCGGCTGAGGAACCGCAGCTCCTGCTCGTCATCGGTGATCGAAAACCAATATTTGACGATTTGGATGCCGCTGCGCGTCAGCATTTTTTCGAATTCCGGCACGCTGCGGAAAAACTCCTCATACTCTTCGTCGTTGCAAAAGCCCATCACGCGTTCCACGCCGGCGCGGTTATACCAGCTGCGGTCGAACAGCACCATTTCGCCGGCGGCGGGCAGATGCGCGATGTAACGCTGAAAATACCACTGGGTGCGTTCGCGATCGTTTGGCGCCGGCAGCGCCGCCACGCGGCAAGTGCGCGGGTTGAGGCGCTGGGTGATGCGTTTGATCACGCCACCCTTGCCGGCGGCGTCGCGGCCTTCGAAGATGATCACCAGCCGGTGGCCGGTGCGCATCACCCAATCCTGCAGCTTCACCAGTTCGCCCTGCAGGCGCAGCAGTTCGCGGAAGTATTGTTTGCGCCAGGCTTTTTTCGCGTCGCTGTCGACTTCTGCCGCGTCGAAGCGCAGGTCGTCCAGCTCCATTTCCAGCTCTTCATCGTAGCTGTCGTAAAATTCTTGCAGCAGGCGCTGGTTGAAACCGTCATCGCGGTTGAATTCATGCATGGTCATCAGATTTTCTCCGTATCATCCCGGTGTTAGAAATGGTTGAAGATCCAGTACAGCACCGCCGACAGCAGCACCGAGGCCGGCAGCGTCAGCACCCAGGCCATCAGTAGATTACGCAGGGTGGCCATCTGCAGGCCGGAGCGGTTGGCGGCCATGGTGCCGGCGATGCCGGACGAGAGTACGTGAGTGGTCGAAACCGGCAAACCGAAGGCGTCGGCCGCGCCGATGGTGGTCATCGCCACCAGTTCGGCGCTGGCGCCCTGGGCGTAGGTCAGGTGCGATTTACCGATCTTTTCGCCCACCGTCACCACGATACGGCGCCAGCCGACCATGGTGCCGAGCCCCAGTGCAATCGCCACCACCACTTTCACCCAGAAGGGAATGAAGCGGGTGGCGTTATCGAGTTCACCCTTCAGCGCGTCGAGGTTGCGCTGCGCATCGGGATTGATCTGCAGCTGACGCTCTGCTTTGAGGTGCTTGATGGTCTCGGACGCCAGGTACATGTCGTTGCGGGTGTTCGACACCGCCTGCGCCGGGATCTTGTCGACCGAGCCGTACTGACGGATTTGATCGCCGATCGCGCCGGCCAGCTGCGCCAGCGCCGGTACGACTTCCGGCGTCAGTTCGCTGGTGCGCACATAGCCGGTCAACACCTCACGCGGCGGGGTTTGGCCGCCGGCCGGGAACTGGCGCAGCAGCTCGTTTTTGGTCACCTCCGCCAGCGCCGCCACCCGGGGGATCTGCTCCGGCGGCATCGAACGGTTCAGGGCGTAGGCGATCGGCATGGTGCCCACCAGGATCAGCATGATAAGGCCCATGCCTTTCTGCCCGTCGTTGGAGCCGTGGGCAAAGGAAACGCCGGTGCAGGTGAGGATCAGCAGCCCGCGGATCCACAGCGGCGGCGGGGTATTGCCTTTAGGCGCGCTGTACAACTGGCGGTTCTTGACGAACAGCTTTAGCGCCAGCAGCAGCAGGCCGGCGAATACGAAGCCGATCACCGGCGACAGCAGCAGCGCATAGCCCACCTTGATCGCCTGGCCCCAGTCCACGCCGCTGGTGCCGGTGCGGCCGTGGATCAGGGCATTGGCCACGCCGACGCCGATAATCGAGCCGATGAGCGTATGCGACGACGAGGCGGGCAGCCCGAGCCACCAGGTGCCGAGGTTCCAGATGATGGCGGAGAACAGCAGGGCGTACACCATGGCGAAACCGTTGCCGGTGCCGGCTTGCAGGATCAGCTCGACCGGCAGCAGTGAAATGATGCCGAAGGCCACCACGCCGCTGGAGAGCAACACGCCGAGAAAGTTGAAGAAACCGGACCACACCACGGCGACCATCGGCGACAGCGAGTGGGTGTAAATCACCGTCGCGACCGCATTGGCGGTATCGTGGAAGCCGTTGACGAATTCAAAGCCCAGCGCGATCAGCAGCGCCAGCCCCAATAATAAAAACGGAATGTAACTGGTATAGACGGCGCCGGCATCGCTGACGTCGTTAAATAAGTTCACCCCGGCAAACGCGATCCCCAGAATTAATAAGAAAACAAAAAAAAGAACAGTGAGTCGACTGTTCTTTTGATGCAGCTTGGGCAGGCTGGATGCGGCCGGCACACCCGTTTGAACGGCGCTGTTATCGCTCATAATGACCTTCCTGAAAGGATTGAATGCGGTAGCTGTCGCCTGAAAAGTATTCTGAATGAATGTGGCCTTTTTATGACGAAAATATTAATCATCGGGAACGGCGAAAATCATTAACGCCGATAAATAAAGATTGTTATAACAGCGGGGAAGGTCTTGGGTTAACGGCAACAGGCAGGATATGGCGTTATGGTGCAACGGTTAGCGGAAAAGATGCACAAGCTGGATTTTGATGATGAGGTGACCGGGCTGATCTACGGCCATGTGTTCCGCTCCGGTGAGGTGCCGGCGCGCCTGAACTCGCAGCAGGTTTGTCAGGCCTACCAAGCGTTGCCGCCCGGCGACGGTTTTGTCTGGCTGCACCTCAATCTCAACCACGCGGCGGCGGAGAAGTGGTTGAAAAACCATTTCGCCATTTCCGATTTTTTCTTTCACGAAATTCGCCACGGTTCCCACACCACGCGCATCGAGCGCCAGGGCGACGATCTGTTCGCCGTACTCAACGACGTGATTTTCCACCCCGAGGACAGTAACCCGGAAACGGCGACACTGTGGCTCTATTGCTGCCGTGGGCTGGTGGTCACCGTGCGTCACAAACCGGTGCGACTGATTGAACGGCTGCTCGGCCGCCTGACGGCGCTGCAGCTGGCGTCGTCTACCGAGCTGCTGGCGCACCTGCTGGAAGAGCAGGAGGACGTGCTGGAGCAGGTGGTGCGGCAGGCCAACCAGTATGTCGATACCATCGAGGATCGTCTGCTGACTCGACGCGTCAAACGCAACCGCGCCGAGCTGGGGCGCATGCGCCGCATGCTATTGCGCTTTCAGCGCCTGTTGGCGCCTGAGCCGGCCGCGCTGTTTCGCCTGTTGAACCGGCCGCCGAGCTGGCTGAGCCGTGAGGTGGTGCAGGATCTGCGGCAGTTTACCGAAGAGTTCACCGTGGTGTTGAACGATCTGGCCAGTTTGACCGAACGCATTCGGCTGCTGCAGGAGGAGCTGAGCGCCAAGCTGATGGAGCAGAATAACCGCACGCTCTATACGCTGACGGTGATCACCGTGCTGGCATTGCCGATCAATATCGTCGCCGGTTTCTTTGGTATGAACGTGGGGGGGATCCCGCTGGCCAGCAATCACCACGGTTTTATCCTGCTGGTGTTGCTGGTCGGCAGTTTTACGCTGATCGCCGGTTATTTGGCGTTCAGGCGCAGGGACGAGACGTAATTACAGGCGGGCGCGGTACTCTTCTTCCAGCCGGGCATGGGTGCTCCAGAACGGCTGCGGCGCCCGGTCGTGCAGGCGATCCAGCAGGATATCCAGATGAGTGTGCCAGCCGCCGGCGACGCTGAGCATCTCGTCGCGGTTGGCCAAGCGCCGGTGGGTGACCGTCAGCAGCACCGCGTTTCCCTGCTCCGTCAGTTCGAAGGTCACTTCGGAAGGGCGCCCCTGATCCTGTTCGGCCCAGGTAAAGCTCAGCAGGCGCGGCGGGAACAGGCAGGTGATGTGGCCGCGGTTGCTGACACAGCCGCCGTGCTGTTTGTACTTGGCCGGCGGTTGCTCGTGCTCGCCGGCCAGATCGGAGTTGCGAAACTCCAGCTCCAGCGGTGCGCCGTTTTCCAACTTCATGGCGCCGGACGCCAGCCAGGTGGCGCGCTTGTCGGATTCGGTCAGGTAAGCCCACACCCGCTCGATGGGCCCGGGCAGCAGCCGCTGGATGCGCAGCGTGCCGGGTTCGATAATCATGCCGTAATCATTCATGGTTCACTCCTTGGGAGGAAGCTGTTCGGGCTGTAGCAGCGCCTGTTCGAGCGCATCCAGCCGTTCAGTCCAGAAATGTTCATAGGTTTGCAGCCAGTGCATGGCCTGCGCCATAGGCTCGGGTTCGAGCCGGCAGATATGGTTTCTTCCTTGCACGGTGCGTTGCACCAGGCCCGCATGTTCCAGTGCTTTCACGTGCTTGGAGGCGCCGGCGAACGACATCTGCAACGGCGCGGCCAGTTCGCCGATGCTGCGCTCACCGCCGGCCAGCGCGCGTAACATCGAGCGGCGGGTCGGGTCGGCCAGCGCATGAAAAATGGCGTCCAGCTGTGAGGAAGATAATTCAACCATATGGTTGAATATAGAACAGGTGGGCTAATATTCAACCGTTTTGTTGAATATTTTTTTGCCCCGGCGAGAAACCGGGGCGAGGATCAGGCGCAGGTGTGCGCCAGCAGGGCGTTGAGCAACACGTCGGCGCCTGCGGCGGCCCAGGCGGGGGTGATATCTTCCCGCTCGTTGTGGCTGATGCCATCCACGCAGGGAATGAAAATCATGGCGGTCGGGGCGACGCGGTTAAGGTAACAGGCATCGTGGCCGGCGCCGGAAATCATGTCGCGATGGCGATAGCCCAATGCTTGCGCGGCGTGGCGTACGCTGTCGATGCAGCCCCGATCAAAAGCGATAGGGGGATACTGGAAGATGCGGTCGGCGCGGGCGGTCAGACCGTCGCCGTTGACGTGGTTTACCGCCGTCAGCAGACGCTGCTCCATCTGCTCCAGGGTAGACTCTTGCGGATGGCGGAATTCGACGCTGAAAAAGACGCGTCCCGGCACCACGTTGCGTGAATGGGGGGTAATTTGCGCCATGCCCACCGTGGCGCGCGCATCGGGCGCAAAATCCCAACCGATGCGGTTGACCGCCGTGACCAGCGCCGTAAAGCCCAGCAGGGCATCGCGGCGCCGATCCATTGGCGTGGTGCCGGCATGGGCGCTGAAGCCGACGACCTCCAGCTCATACCAGCGCTGCCCTTGTGCGGCGGTCACCACGCCGATGTCGAGATGTTCCGCTTCCAGAATCGGCCCCTGTTCGATGTGCAGTTCGAAGGCGGCGTGGATCGGCGTGCCGCCCACCGGGTGCTCGCCGGCGTAACCAATGCGTTCCAGTGCGTCGCCAAGGCTGACGCCGTGCTCGTCGCGGCGCGTCAGGCCGTATTCCAGGTCGAATACCCCGGCGAACACCCCGGAGGCGATCATCGCCGGCGCAAAGCGTGCGCCTTCTTCGTTAGTCCAGTTGATCACTTCAATCGGACGTTCGGTGACGATCTGCCGATCGTTAAGGGTACGAATAACCTCCAATCCGGCCAGCACGCCGTAGATGCCGTCGAAACGGCCGCCGCGGGGCTGCGAGTCGCCGTGAGAACCGGTGACCACCGGTGGCAATTCGGGGCGCGCGCCTTCACGGCGCAGGAACATGTTGCCCATCCGATCGACGCGCACGTTACAACCTGCCTCCAGCGCCCAGGCGCGCAGCTGCTCGCGCGCTTGGCGATCTTCTTCACTCAGCGCCAGCCGGGTGACGCCGTTATCGGCGATGGCGCCGAACTGCGCCATCGTCTGCAGGCTTTGCCACAGGCGCTCGCCGTTGACCCGATACGTCATTGTTCTTCTCCCGACGTTTTGGCGGTGTAGCGAAAATCGCAGCAGGGGGCGCCGGACATGATGGTTTGGCTGCGCTGCAGGTCAACCTCTGGGGCATAGCCGACGATGAACTGGCTGTCGCGGGCGCAGGAGAGCAGGTGGCCGATCTCCCCCAGCCCCATCTCGTGATACATCTCGGCGTAGCGGCAGCGGGTGACGTTATAGTCGAAGTGCTGCGCATCCTGGTTGATCACCTCGACGCGCAGCGCATCGTCTTTTTCCCACAGGTACTGCAAGGCGGCGAAGCTGCGCAGATCCGCGCCGTTCGGCTCCTGGGCGGCGAACTGTTTGCCCGCCGCGATGGCGGCATTCTCGATGGCTTCGCCGATCACCGCCTGAGCGCGCGCCTTGCCGATTTCACGCACCAGGATCTGGTAGATCGGTTTGATGATCTCCGCTTCAATCTTTCTGCGGGCCAAAATGCCCAATTCGTTATTTGCACAGCTCATCGCCTTGCTCCTCTTGATTTATTGTGGTTTGGCGCCGCCCAACACGGTTTGCGGCTGCCATTTGCCGTCGACCACCCGGTACAGGGTGAAGCTCGGCTGCTGCAGGTTGCCTTGCGCATCGAAGGCGATGGCGCCGGTCACGCCCTGGTAATGTATGGCGCGCAGTGTCGGCAGATAATCGGCCGGATCGGCCGAGCCGGCCTGTTCGATGGCGGCGATCAGCACCCGGGTGGCGTCGTAGGCGAAGGGCGCATGCAGTTCGATGTGGGTGTGGTAACGATCGCGGTAGGCTTGTTCAAACGCCTTGCCGCCCGGCATCTGTTCCAGCGGCAGCCCTGGCTCCAGCGCCACCACGCCTTCGCCTTCCCGCTGCGCCAGCGTCAGGAAGGTCTGGCTGACAAAGCCGCCGGCGCCCATCAGCTGCGCGTTCATGCCCAGCTGTTTCAGTTTGCGCGCCAGCGGCGCCGCTTGAGAATCCACGCCGCCGAAGAAAATCAGATCGGCGTTTTTACTGCGCACGGTGGTCAGCACGGCGCTGAAATCGACGGTCTTGTCATCCACATACTCGCGGGTGACCGGCTGCACGCCCTGGGCCTGCAGCGATTTGATAAACTCGTCCGCCAGCCCCTGGCCGAAAGCGGTGCGATCGTCGATTACCGCGATACGCTTGGCTTTCAGCGTTTTCACCGCATATTGCCCGGCGTAGTTGCCGCCGTCGTCGTCGTGGCCCATCACGCGGAAGCTGGTGTCAAAGCCTTGCTGCGTGTAGCCGTGACCGGTCGCCACCGGCGCCACCTGAGCGATACCGGCGTCGTGGTAGATGCGCGCCGCCGGGATGCTGGTGCCGGTGTTCCAGTGGCCGACCACGCCGGCGACGCCTTCGTCGACCAAGCGCTGCGCCACGGCCACGGCGGTGCGCGGGTCGGACTGATCGTCCTCGGACAGTAATTTGAAGGTGACCGGTTTGCCGTTCAGCGTCGGTTTCTGTGCGTTAGCGTCGGCGATCGCCAGCCGTGCGCCGTTTTCGAGATCTTTGCCGATGCGCGCGGAAGGGCCGGTCAGCGGCCCGGCCAGGCCGATCAGCACGGTGTCGTCCGCCAGCGCCGGGAGGCTCAGGATCATTGTCATGGCGGCCAGCGCCAACGGCTTGATGCGAATGTTCTGCTGCATGTCATACTCCTGGTGCGGTTAAAGGTAACAACGGTTATTCACCCAAATAGATCTGTTTGATTTTTTCATCGTCCAGCATGTCGGCGGAGCGGCCGTTGTGGCTCAGGCTGCCGCTGTCCAATACGTAGGCGCGATCGGTGGACGCCAGCGCCAGGCGGGCGTTCTGCTCGACCAACAGCAGCGTGACGCCGTCACGGGCTAACTGCTTGATGACCGAGAAAATGGCCTCCACCACAATCGGCGCCAGCCCCATCGACGGTTCGTCCAATATCAGCAGCCGCGGGCGGCTGAGCAGCGCGCGGCCCATCGCCACCATCTGTTGTTCACCGCCGGAAAGCAGCCCGGCCGGTTGATGCAGGCGCTCGCTCAGCCGTGGGAAGGTGGCGCACACGCGTTCGAAATCTTGCCGCACCGCCGATGCGTCACGCCGCGCATAGGCGCCCAGCTGCAGGTTTTCTCGCACCGTCAGGCGGGTGAAAATGCCGCGTCCCTCCGGCACCATCACCAGCCCTTGTTGCAGCAAGCGGTGCGGCGGCATGCCGCGAATCGAACGGCCGTCGAACAGGATGTCGCCCTCAAACGGCTGCAGGCCGGTCAGCGCCCGCAGGCTGGAGGTTTTTCCCGCGCCATTGGCGCCGATCAGCGTCACCTGTTCGCCGGCGTTCACCGTGAAATCGATGCCTTTGACCGCATGAATACCGCCATAAGACACTTTGAGTCGTTTAACGCTCAGCAGGGCTTCAGACATGCGCGCCGCCTCCCAGATAGGCTTGAATGACCGCCGGTTCGCGTCGCACCTGCGCCGGTTCGCCTTCGGCGATCGCTTTGCCGTAATCCAGCACCGTCAGCCGATCGCACAGGCCCATCACCAGCTTGACGTCATGTTCGATCAGCAGCAGCGTTTTGCCGCTGTCGCGGATGCGCAGCAGCAGTTCGCGCAGCGCCACTTTTTCTCCGGCGTTCATGCCGGCCGCCGGTTCGTCCAGCGCCAGCAACCGGGGCTCGGTCGCCAGCGCGCGGGCGATCTCCAGCCGCCGCTGATGGCCGTAGGCGAGATCGCCGGCGCGGTAATGGGCGAATTGGCTGATGCCGACGTACTCCAGCAGCGCATGAGATTTATCGCGCACCGCCTGTTCCTCCTCCCTGGCGCGACGGTGCCGGGCGATCGTCGCCCACAGGCCGTTGCGGGTGCGCACGTGGCAGCCGACCATCACGTTTTCCAGCACGCTCATTTCATTGAACAACCGCAGGTTTTGGAAGGTGCGGGCAATGCCGGCCTGCGCCACTTTGTCGATCGCCTGGGGCTTATAGCGCTGGCCCGCCAGGCGGAATTCGCCCGCGTCGGCGCGATACAGGCCGGTGATCAGGTTGAAGCAGGTGGTCTTACCGGCGCCGTTCGGCCCGATCAGGCCGTAGATTTCCCCCTGGCGGATGCTCATGCTGACGTCATCCACCGCCGTCAGGCCGCCGAAACGTTTGCTGACGTGATTTAAAGCGAGCAGTGGCGTCATGCGGCGGTCCTCCCAGCATGGCGAGCCGGCCACAGGCCCGCCGGGCGATACAGCATCACCAGGATCAACGCCAGGCCGTAAAACAGTTGGCGAATGATTTCCGGGTCGATCAGCACCTGGCCGAACAGCGCCTGCTGCAGCGGCCCCATGCTGCTGCGCAGCAGCTCCGGCAGGGCGGCCAGCAGCAGCGCGCCCAGGATCACGCCGGGGATGTGCCCCATGCCGCCGAGCACCACCATCGCCAGTACGGCGATCGATTCCTGCAGAGTGAACGATTCCGGCGACACGAAGCCCTGAAACGCGGCAAACAACGCGCCGGCCACACCGCCAAAGGTGGCGCCGATGGCGAAGGCCAGCAGCTTGAAGTTGCGGGTATTGATGCCCATCGCCCGCGCGGCGTCCTCGTCTTCGCGGATCGCTGTCCATGCGCGGCCAATGCGCGAGTTTTGCAGCCGCAGGCTGATAAACAGGATCGCCAGCAGCAGTGCGGCGAACAGGTAGTAATAGAGATGCAGCCCGGAGAAACGCACGCCGAACCACTCATGCATGCCGGAGAACTTCAGGCCGAACAGGCTGACCGGGTCGATGCCGGAAATGCCTTTAGGGCCGTTGGTGAGGTTGACCGGGCGATCGAGGTTACGCATCAGAATGCGCACGATCTCGCCGAAACCGAGCGTGACGATCGCCAGATAGTCGCCGCGCAGCCGCAGCGTCGGCGCGCCAAGCAGGATGCCGCACGCCGCCGCCAGCAGCGCCGCCAGCGGGATCAGCCACAGCATCGACAGGTGCAGCCCGTCGGGGAACCACTGCAGCAGCAGCGGGAATTGCTGCGTCAGATGCGGTGACGACAGCAGCGCGGCCAAATAGGCGCCGACGGCGTAAAAGGCGATAAAGCCCATGTCCAGCAACCCGGTCATGCCCACCACGATGTTCAGCCCGAGCGCCAGCATCAGGTACAGCAGGGCGAAGTCGACGACCCGCACCCAGTAGTTGCCGCCGGTGGCGCCCGCCACCCAGGGCGCCAGCAGCAGCGCGAGAATGAACAGCGTCAGCCCCAGCCTGGCGCGACGCGGCGTGGCCAGAGGAACGGGGGGAGTCAAAACGGTCATGGTGATGTCCTTATGCGCGCGTGGCGATGCGTTCGCCCAAGAGCCCGGAGGGGCGGAAGACCAGCACGGCGATCAGCACCAGAAACGCGAACACGTCCTGGTAGTTGCTGCCGAACACGCCGCCGGTCAGCTCGCCGAGATAGCCGGTGCCCAGCGATTCGAACAGGCCCAGCAGCAATCCGCCGAGCATCGCGCCGCGCAGGTTGCCGATGCCGCCGAGCACGGCGGCGGTAAACGCCTTGATGCCCGGCAGAAAGCCCATCGAGAAACCGGCGTTGCCGTAGTTGCTGGCCATCATGATGCCGGCCACCGCCGCCAGCGCGCCGCCGAGCGCAAAGGTCAGAACGATGATGCGGTCAGGACTGATGCCCATCAGGCCGGCGACCTGCGGGTTTTCCGCCGTGGCGCGCATGGCGCGGCCGAAACGGCTGTGCTCGACCAGCAGCCAGAGGCCGGCCATGACCGCGACGGCCACCGCCAGCGTGACGATCGCCGTGCCGGTGATCACCGCCGGCGCATGCCCGCCGCTGCCTGCGGTCAGGGCGATGGGGGTCATTGGCAGCAGCTGCGGAAACATCAGGGGATTACGTGACCAGATCAGCATCGCCAGGGTTTGCAGCAGCAGCGAGACGCCGATGCCGCTGATCAGCGGAGCCAGGCGCGGCGCAGTGCGCAACCGGCGGTAGGCGAGACGCTCGATCGCCATCGAGGTAATGGCGCAGACCGCCATGGCGAACAGGGCCGCCAGCAGCAGCGTGGCGTACGGCGATAACGCGGGAAAGTGGTGTTGCAACACGCCGATCGCCGACAACGCGCTCAGGGCACCGACCATCAGCACGTCGCCGTGCGCGAAATTGATGATGCGTAGGATGCCGTACACCATGGTGTAACCGAGCGCGATCAGCGCATAGATGCTGCCGAGCATCAAACCGTTGACGGTTTGCTGTACCAGCGTATCCATAAGGAGAGTCCGGAGATAATGAGTCAGGAGGCTCACAGTAGAGAATTTAAAAAAATTGTAAAATACGGAAAAATACTTTCTTATACAAAAAACGAGTGATTTTAATACGTTGATTTTTATGTATATTGAACCCATCCCTTCAGTGTCGATTTCCCAAAAACAGTCAATATATGAAAAAAACAGAACAGTACGATGAGCCATTGCCGATGCTGCCGAACGATCCGCCGCTGCGCGCCGTGCGGGCGTTCGAAGCCATCGCGCGCCTGGGTGGCATCAGCGCGGCGGCTAACGAGCTGATGATTTCGCCTTCGGCGGTCAGTCATCAACTCAAAACGCTGGAGGCATTTTTGCAGATGCCGTTGACCGAACGGCAGGGGCGTAACCTGGTGCTGCGCAGCGAGGGGCGGGAGTATTACCGTTCGATTCGCTCGGCGTTCAACGTGCTGCGCCAGGCGACCGAACACGTGCGCGAGCAGTCCGCATCGCGGCAGGTGACCATCAGCCTGATCCCGCTGTTCGGCATGGGCTGGTTCATTCCGCGGCTGCGTGGCTTTTTGCGCGAAAATCCGGATATCGACATCAATGTGGTTTACGCCAACCACCGCAATTACCTGAGCGACGCCGCCGATCTGTCGATTCGCTTCGGGGTTGGGCAGTGGACCGGCTATCGCAGCGAAAAGCTGATGTCTGGCCAAATGGTGCCGGTGTGCAGCCGGGCATTCAGTAAACTGCACGGTTTGCTGGATACGCCGGATCAGCTGGCGACGCTGCCGCTGCTGCACGACGAGGAGCGCAATACCTGGATGCAATGGTTTCAGCTGGCCGGCGTTAAACGCCCGCTGCGCAGCATCGGGCCGATGTTTGAAGACGGATTGTTGACACTGGCGGCGGTGCAGGCGGGGCTAGGGTGCGCGTTGATGCGTGAACCGTTAATCGCCCAGTACCTTGAGAGCGGTGAGTTGATCAAAATGTTCGATCTGCCGATCGACGACGGCCGCGATTATTACCTGTGCGCTCGACTGGATAGCGAGCTGTCGCAGGAAGGCGAAAATCTGCGGCAATGGCTGCGGCGTGAGGCGGCGGCTCAGAACGTCGGGGCATAATCTACAACCAACGCGTCTTTCAGCACCTGGCGGCTTGCAGTAGAGTGCGGGTTCCTGTGTCGCGATAAGGTATGACGATGCTGTTCGATTTAAACCAGCAGGCGGCCGAACTGCCCGAGGCTTGGCGTTCTGCCGTGCTGGGCCGCGTCGGTGCGGCCAATATCAAAGTGCTGCGCATGGACGCGCGCAGCATTGCGGATGAAGTGCATGATTACAGCGAAGGATTGCTGGTGATCAGCGGCCACCTGCGGCTGCAGGTGGCGGGGGAAGTGGTGGTGGTGCGCGCCGGCCAGCTGTATCAGGCCGCGGCCGGCGTGCCGCATCGCGTGTTGCCGGGCAGCGAAGGCACGCTGGTGATTGTCGATCTGCCGGAGGATTAAGCGGCGCCCAGGACCGCCAGCGCCACCTTTACCGCTGCCAATAGCCGCTCTTCAGTGACGCCGTCACGTGCCTGAATCGACAGGCCGTGCAGGAAGACGGCGAAATAGTCACCCAGGCTGTCGGCGTCGGTATCGGCCGGCAATTCGCCGGTTTGCATCGCCTGCCGCAGCCGTTCGACGATCTGCTGCGTACGCTGCAACCGATGCTCTGCCAGCCAGGTTTTGAGCCCATCGTTTTCCGCACTGACGCTGGCGGCGGCGGAGACCACCATGCAGCCCTGCGGCAGATCTGGCCGGCTGTAGAGGCGCACGGCATCTTCCAGCATACGTTGGATCGCCGGGCGAATGCCGCTTTCCTGCGCGAAGGCGCGATCGGCGAAGCCGCCTTCCTCGGTTTCGTAACTGGCGATTGCCTCGCGGAACAGCTGCTCTTTGGAGCCGAACGCCTTGTAGATGCGCGCGGAAGCAATGCCCAATTCCGCCACCAGATCCGACATCGAGGTGCCTTCGTAACCTTGCCGCCAAAATAAGTTTCGCGCCTTCAAGAGCGCCTGTTCGCGGTCGAACTCACGCGGTCTGCCAGCCATTCTCTGCTCCAATTTACCTGCCATTCAGCGACATAGGATCGCTTAAATCGGCGGGAATACCAATGTCTTTATAAATTTCGCTTGCGGTCATCGCGCCTTGCCTCTATTGTTTGTCAATCGACAACCAATAGGAGTTTACGATGAAAACCCTCAAAGGTCCAAGCCTACATCTCGCGCAGTTCAGCGATGAGACAGCGCCGTTCAACAGCCTGCCGGCCATCGCCGAGTGGGCGGCGCAAACCGGTTTTACCGCCTTGCAGATCCCGGCCTGGGATCGGCGTTTATTCGACGTGGCCACTGCCGCGGAAAGCCAAACATACTGCGACGATCTGACCGGGATGTTGGCGGAGCAGGGGTTGGTGGTCAGTGAATTGACCAGCCATATCTTCGGCCAGCTGATGGCGGTACACCCGGCTTACGATGCGCTGTTTGACAGCTTCGCGCCGCCGGCGCTGCAGAGCAATCCGCAGGCGCGCGGCGAGTGGGCGCGGCAGCAAATGCTGCTGGCGGTGAAGGCGTCGGCGCGGCTCGGGCTCAGCGAGCTGGGCACCTTTTCCGGTTCGCTGGCCTGGCCCTATCTGTTCCCGTTCCCACAGCGCCCGGAAGGATTGATCGACACCGCGTTCGACGAACTCGCCAAACGCTGGCTGCCGGTGCTCGACGCCTGCGAAGAACAGGGCATCAACCTGTGTTATGAAATTCACCCAAGTGAGGATCTGCACGACGGCGTGACGTTCGAGAAGTTTCTTGAGCGCGTCGGCAACCACCCGCGTTGTCGGGTGCTGTTCGATCCGAGCCATATGGTGCTGCAGCAGCTTAACTATCTGGAGTTTATCGATATCTATAAGGACGTTATCGGCATGTTCCACGTCAAGGACGCCGAGTTCAATCCGACCGGTCGCCAGGGCATTTACGGCGGCTATCAATCCTGGATCGATCGCGCCGGCCGCTTCCGCTCGCTGGGCGACGGCCAGGTTGATTTCAACGGCATCTTTTCGCGCCTGACGCAGTACGGCTATTCGGGCTGGGCGGCATTGGAGTGGGAATGTTGCCTGAAAAACCCGCAGGACGGCGCGCGCGAAGGCGCAGCCTTCATTCGCGATCGCATTATCCGCGTCACCGACAAAGTGTTCGATGACTTCGCCGGTGCGCCGGTCAATCCTCAGCAGATCAATGCCTTGCTCGGCATTCGCTGAGCCTGACCCCACAGGGAGTTAACCCCATGAAACACAGTCAAAACGAGATCCTGTTGCAGGATCTCGCGGCGGAACACGTCTATACCCAGGTCAACGGCCGGCGCCTTCACTGCGTGGTGGCCGGCGAAGGGCGGCCGGTGCTGCTGATCCCCGGCTGGCCGCAAACCTGGTACACCTGGCGTTATGTGATGCGCGCCTTGGCGGCGGCCGGTTTTCAGGCGATCGCCGTCGATCCGCCGGGCATCGGCGACTCTGACAAGCCCGCTGGCGGCTACGACACCGGCAGCATCGGTGCGGCGTTGCACGCGATGATGGCGCAGCTGGGCCATCAACGTTACCAACTGGTCGGCCACGACATCGGCATGTGGATCGGTTACGCCATGGCGAGCGATTTCCCGCAGGCGGTGGAGCGTCTGGTACTGACGGAGGCGGTGATCCCCGGCCTGGCGCCGCCGCCGCCGATTTTCGTCGCGCCGGAGGAGAATATCTTCCTGTGGCATTTCATGTTCAACCAGCTGGCGGATTTGCCGGAGACCCTGACCCAGGGGCGCGAGCGGGAGTATCTTGGCTATATCTTCAACCGCTGGTCTTATCGGCGCGATCGGGTGGCGGCTGAGGTCTATATCGCCGCCTATTCGGCGCCGGGCGGCCTGCGCGCCGGATTCGACTATTACCGGGCGATCCCGGAGACCGTTCGCCAGAACCGGCTGCGCGCCGCCACGCCGTTGACTATGCCGGTGTTGACGGTGGGAGCGGAGCACGCCACCGGCGACGCGCCGCTGACGACGCTACATGGCAATGCGCGCGATCTGCGGGGCGAAACCGTCGCCGGCTGCGGCCATTTCATCACCGAGGAGTGTCATGAGGCGTTTATCGCGCTGATTGCGCCGTTCCTGGCGGGAGAGCAACATGCCGCTTGATGAACACATCGCCGCCTTTTTGGCGGCCTCGGCCGACGCGCCGCTACCCGCTTCGTTGGCGGCAATGCGCGCGGCCACGGAAACCGGTTTACGCCAGCTGCAGGGCGAGGCGGAACCGAGCGGCGGCGTCAGGGACCATACGGTGGTCGCCGCCGATGGACACCGGATTGCACTGCGCGCCTATCTACCGGCGGGGGAAAACGGCACGACCGCGCAGCCGGCGATGCTGTTCGCCCACGGCGGCGGCTGGTGCCTCGGCTCACTGGCGTTGTACGATCGGCCCTGTCAGGCGTTGGCTAACGCCACCGGCCGGGTGATCCTGTCGGTTGACTATCGTCTGGCGCCGGAATACCCGTTTCCACAGCCGCTGGAAGATGTCTATCAGGCGCTCTGCTGGGTGGCGCAACGGGCGTCGCAGTTGGGGATCGACGCGCAGCGCCTGGCGGTGGGCGGCGACAGCGCCGGGGGTAATCTGGCGGCGGCGGTCGCGCTGTTGGCGCGGGATCGCGGCGGCCCGCACATCGAGCGCCAGCTGCTGCTGTACCCGGCGCTCAGCCGCGAGATGGCGACGACGAGCTATCGCGAGTTTGCCGAGGGGCACTTTCTGACGCGCGACGCGATGGGGTTTTGTTGGCAGCAGTATCTGGGCCAGCGGCGTGATCCCGGCGCGGAACCGTTGTATGCCGCCACGCTGCGCGGGTTACCGCCGGCCACCATCCTGAGCTGCGAATACGATCCGCTGCGCGATGAGGCCGAGCAGTATGCGCAGCGGCTACGCGAGGCGGGCGTGCCGGTGCGCTGCGAACGGTTGCCGGGCATGGTGCATGCCTGTATTCACATGCTGGGGCTGACCCCGGCGGCGCGGCAGCTGTTCGAACTGGCCGGTGAGTAAAAAAAAAGCCCCGCATTGCGGGGCTTCTGGCTATTCATCCGCCGGGCGATTATCGGCCGGCGACGGTGACAAAGCGCGTTTCCAGGTAGGATTTGATCGCTTCGCTGCCGCCTTCGGTGCCGTGGCCGGAGTCTTTCACGCCACCAAACGGCGTTTCCGGCAGGCCGAAACCGATGTGGTTGATGCTCAGCATGCCGCTCTCCACGTCGCGCCCCAGCGCATTGACCGTGGCGATGTTGCGGCTGTAAGCGTAGGCGGCCAGGCCGTACGGCAGGCGGTTGGCTTCGGCGATCGCCTCGTCATAGGTAGCGAACGGGCGCAGCAGGGCGACCGGGCCAAACGGCTCTTCCGACATGGCGCGCGCGCTCAGCGGCACGTCGCGTAGCACCGTCGGCTCGAAGAAGTTGCCTTTGCCCGCCACGCGCTTGCCGCCGGTGCTGGCCTTCGCCCCGTGGGCGACGGCATCCTGCACCAGCGCCTCGATATTGTCGACGCTGCGGCCCAGCACCATCGGCCCCATCGTCACGCCGTCTTCCAGCCCGTTGCCGAGCTTGAGCTCACGCACCGCGGCGGTGAATTTCTCCACGAAGGCCTCATAAACGCCTTGTTGGATCAGGAAGCGGGTCGGGGCGATACAGACCTGGCCGGCGTTGCGGAACTTGGACTGCGCCAGCTCTTTGGCCGCCGCGTCGAGATCGGCATCGTCGAAGATCAGCACCGGCGCGTGGCCGCCCAGTTCCATGGTGGCCTTTTTCATATGCTGGCCGGCCAGCGCCGCCAGATGCTTGCCCACGCGGGTGGAGCCGGTGAAGGAGATCTTGCGAATGGTCGGATGCGGGATCAGGTATTCCGAGATTTCCGCCGGGGTGCCGTACACCAGCGCGATCACCCCGGCCGGAATACCCGCGTCGGCGAAGGCTTTGATCAGCTCAGCCGGTGAGGCCGGCGTTTCTTCCGGGCCTTTGACGATGATGGAACAGCCCGCCGCCAGCGCGGCGGACAGCTTGCGCACGATCTGGTTGATCGGGAAGTTCCACGGCGTGAAGGCGGCCACCGGGCCGACCGGCAGCTTGAGGGTTTGCTGCTGTACATCGCGGGCGCGGGAAGGAATGATCTGCCCGTAGGTGCGGGTGGCTTCGCCGGCGAACCAGTCGATAACGTCGGCGGCGTTGAGAATTTCGACTTTGGCCTGCGCCACCGGTTTGCCCTGTTCCTGCGTCATGACGGCGGCGATGGCGTTGGCGCGTTCGCGCAGCAGCGCCGCGGCTTTGCGCATCAGGTTGGCGCGCTGGTGCGCGGCGGTGTCGCGCCAGACGTTAAATCCGCGCTCGGTGGCGGCCAGCGCCAGATCGAGATCCTCTGCGGCGGCATGCGCCACTTGACCGATGACCTCGTCGGTAGCGGGATTGGTGACCGGCAGGGTTTTTCCGGCCAGTGCGCTGCGCCATTGTCCATCGATATACAGTTGAGTATCCGGATACATTGTTGCCTCTTGTTTGCGGAGTGTCAGGGGCCGATGAGCTTCGCGATGCGGCCCGTCTGAAAGGGACAGGGACCTTAACCCTACGCCGAATGGCGGCGATCGTCCAGGCGAGGGGCACGAAAGGAGCAGGGCGGCTACTCAACCGGCGATGTTTTGGCTATGCTGAGCAGATTGTCAGCACGGATGAGGAGGTCGGGTGCAAGGGGTTCCACAACAGTTTCCGTTCGAGAAGGACTGCGCGCAGTTCCGGCATTTGTCGCATCTGCCCGGCGTCGAACTCTATCAGGCGCATATCGAACGCTATGCCTTCGAGCCGCATACCCACGACGCCTTCGCCATCGGCACCGTGGACACCGGGGCGGAGCGTTTTCGCTATCGCGGGGCGCAGCACCTGGCGGCGCCGGGCGCGCTGGTGCTGATGAACCCGGACGAGCTGCACACCGGCGAAGCCGAAACGCCGGGCGGCTGGTGTTATCGCATGCTCTACCTGGCGCCCGAGGCGCTGGAGCAGCTGTCCGGCGATCGGTGCCAGTGGTTTACCGATGCGGTGCGCCACGATCCGCGGGCGGCGCAGCGCCTGTCCGCCATTCTCGCCACGCTGTGGCAAACCGACGATCCGCTCACGCTCGACGGCCTGCTGTTGGAGGCGGTCGAGGTGTTGCACCCGCACATCCGTACCGGGCGGCGAGAGAAAGCCGAGGCGGCGCACCGTTTCGAGGTGGTGAAAAGCTACCTGCACGATAACTTCGCCGAGGCCGTGACCCTCAACCAACTGGCCGAGCTGGTGTCGCTCAGCCCGTACCATTTCCTGCGCAAGTTCAAGGCCGAATATCACGTTTCGCCGCAGCAGATGCTGATGGCGATCCGGCTGTCACAGGCCAAACGCATGCTGGAGCGCGGCATGCCCGCTGCACAGGTGGCGGCGGCGGCGGGGCTGACCGATCAGGCTCACCTGACGCGTGCCTTCGCCAACCGTTACGGCGTCACGCCAGTGCGTTTCCAGAAACAGGTGAAATTGGGCTAAAACAGCAACCTGCTACAATAATTCCTCCCCGCGTTTTCGTTACTCTGCCGCTGTCTTGTCGGGCGGGTTGGCCGCGCCGGCCGTTTGTCGGAGTCGTTATGTTCATTGGCGTTGTGTTTGCCCTGGCCGCCGGGCTGATGTGGGGACTGATTTTCGTCGGCCCGCTGCTGGTGCCGGATTATCCCGCCGCGCTGCAGTCCACCGGGCGCTATCTGGCCTTCGGGCTGATCACCTTGCCGCTGGCGTGGTTCGATCGCCGCCGCCTGCGCAAGCTGCGGCGCCAGGATTGGCTGGAAGCGCTCAAACTGACGGCCATCGGCAATCTGCTGTACTACCTGTGCCTGGCCAGCGCCATTCAGCGTACCGGCGCACCGGTATCGACCATGATCATCGGCACCTTGCCGGTGGTGATCGCCATCTGCGCCAATCTGTTTTACGGCAGGCACGACGGGCGGCTGGCCTGGAGCAAGCTGGCGCCGGCGCTGCTGCTGATCGTCTGCGGGTTAGCGTGCGTAAACATCGCCGAACTGCGCGGCAATGCGGTGCCGATCGACGGCTGGCGCTATCTCAGCGGCCTTGGGCTGGCCGCGTTGGCGGTGGCGTGCTGGACCTGGTTCCCGCTGCGCAATTCGCGTTGGCTGCGGGAGAACCCGACGCAGCGGCCGGCCACCTGGGCCACGGCGCAGGGGCTGGTGACGCTGCCGCTGGCGCTGCTGGGCTATCTGGCGGTCTGCGGCCAATTGGCGCTGAGCGAACCGGCGTTTGCCTTGCCGTTCGGCCCGCGCCCTGAGGTGTTTATCCCGCTGATGCTAGTTATTGGCGTGTTCTGCTCCTGGCTGGGGGCGCTGTGCTGGAACGAAGCCAGCCAGCGGCTGCCGACGGTGTTGGTGGGGCCGCTTATCGTGTTCGAAATTCTGGCGGGGTTGGCCTATACCTTTCTGCTGCGCCAGGCCTGGCCGCCGCTGCTGACATTGGCCGGCATCGTTTGCCTGATCGCCGGCGTGGTGTACGCCATGCGTATCAAGCCGCAGCCGGTGGTGGTGGCGTTGGAGGACAAGCCGAGGTGACGCCCGCCGCGAAGGCGGGCGCGAGGGTTAACGCTTGCTGTGGTGAATGATTTCTTCGGCCACGTTGCGCGGCGCTTCGGCGTAGTGGCTAAATTCCATGGTGTAGGTGGCGCGGCCCTGCGACATCGAACGCAGGGTGGTCGAGTAACCGAACATCTCGGACAGCGGCACCTTGGCGCGAATTTCCTTGCCGCCGCCGCCCGGGATCTCTTCCATACCCTGTACCAGACCGCGGCGTGAGGAGAGGTCGCCCATCACGTTGCCGGCATAATCCTCCGGCGTTTCCACTTCTACCGACATGATCGGCTCAAGGATCACCGGGTCCGCCAGGCGGCAGGCGTCCTTGAAGCCGAAGATCGCCGCCATGCGGAACGCCTGTTCCGACGAGTCGACATCATGGTAAGAACCGAAGGTCAGGTGTACCTTGACGTCCACCACCTGATAACCGGCCAGCACGCCGTTATTCAGCGCCTCAAGCACGCCTTTTTTCACCGCCGGGATAAACTCGCCCGGAATGACGCCGCCCTTGATCTCATCGAAAAACTCGAAGCCTTTGCCGGGTTCGTTCGGCTCGACGGTCAGCACCACGTGGCCGTATTGCCCTTTACCGCCGGATTGGCGCACGAACTTGCCTTCCACGTCGGCCACCCGTTTGCGGATGGTTTCGCGGTAAGACACCTGCGGTTTGCCGGTGGTGGTCTCCACACCGAACTCGCGGCGCATGCGATCGACGATGATCTCCAGGTGCAGCTCGCCCATGCCGTAGATAATGGTTTGGCCGGATTCTTCATCGGTGCGCACGCGGAACGACGGATCTTCCGAAGAGAGCCGCTGCAGCGCGATGCCCATTTTCTCCTGGTCGCCCTTGGTCTTCGGCTCGATCGCTTGGGCGATCACCGGCTCGGGGAAGGTCATGCGCTCCAGCGTGATGATGGCGCCAGGGTCGCACAGCGTATCGCCGGTGGTGACGTCCTTCAGGCCGACGCAGGCGGCGATGTCGCCGGCGTGTAGTTCGTCGATGTCCTTACGATCGTTGGCGTGCATCTGCACGATGCGGCCGATGCGCTCCTTTTTGCCCTTGATTGGGTTGTAAACGCTGCTGCCTTTGGCCAGCACCCCGGAGTAGACGCGCACGAAGGTGAGTTGGCCGACGAACGGATCGGTCATCAGCTTGAACGCCAGCGCCGAGAATTTTTCGTTGTCGTCGGCTTTGCGAGTGATGATTTCATCGTGTTCACCGTGGCCTTCCATCGGCGGCACGTCGAGCGGCGAGGGCATCAGCTCGATCACCGCATCCAGCATGCGCTGCACCCCTTTGTTGCGGAACGCCGACCCGCACAGCATCGGCTGGATTTCGCCGGCGACGGTGCGCACCCGCAGCCCGTGAACGATCTCCTCTTCGCTCAGCGGCACCTGGTTGAGGTATTTCTCCATCAGTTCTTCCGACGCTTCGGCGGCGGCCTCAATCATGTTTTCACGCCACTCCTGCGCCGAGTCGCGCAGCTCTGCCGGGATCTCTTCGAAGCTGAAGTTCATGCCCTGCGAGGCCTCGTCCCACAGAATGGCTTTCATCCGCACCAGATCCACCACGCCGCTGAAGTGATCTTCGGCGCCGATAGGGATAACGATCGGCACCGGGTTGGCTTTCAGGCGCTCGATCATCATTTTGCGCACGCGGAAAAAATCCGCGCCGATGCGGTCCATCTTGTTGACGAACGCCAGCCGCGGCACTTTGTACTTGTTGGCCTGGCGCCAGACGGTTTCCGACTGCGGCTGCACGCCGCCCACCGAGTCATAGACCATCACGGCGCCGTCCAGCACGCGCATCGAACGCTCCACTTCAATGGTGAAATCGACGTGCCCGGGGGTGTCGATGATATTGATGCGGTGCTGCGGATAATTATGCTGCATGCCGTTCCAGAAGCAGGTGGTGGCCGCCGAGGTGATGGTGATGCCGCGCTCCTGTTCCTGCGCCATCCAGTCCATGGTCGCCGCGCCGTCATGCACTTCACCCAGCTTGTGGCTGACCCCGGTGTAAAACAGAATCCGCTCGGTGGTGGTGGTCTTGCCGGCATCGATATGCGCGGAGATGCCGATATTGCGGTAACGTTCGATAGGGGTGGTGCGAGCCATAATTAACCTTTCTTAGCCGCATGAAGGAGAGCGGCTTAAACAGCATGGATAATGATGATAATCCTCATAGGGTTATCCGCCGGATTGCAGAGCCTCGCTCTGGTCACAAACTAATCGTAGTTGAAGGCGTTAGTTTTTTTAAGCGATGGCTGTGATAGATGAAAGTTTGCGCGCATAACGGCGCCGGTGCAGAAAAGGGCGAAAAAAAAGGCCCGTAACGGGCCTGTTGTCGTAGGGCGCATTCGCCGCTTATTTGCGTCCCAGCAGGAAGCCGAAAACGATGCCGACCGCTGCTGCAACGGCTACGCCGGCCAGCGGGTTGGCTTCCACCTGCGTTCTTACGCTGTCCGCTGCGTCACGGGCGGCATAGCTGGCCTGGGAGGCGTATTTGCGCGCCGCGCCGCGCACCTGATGCTCCGGCGAATCAACGGCTTTGCCGAACGCTTCTTGTACCGCGCCTGCGGCTTCATTGGCTTTGTCTTCCGCTTTACCAAACATGCTGCTCTCCTGTTCCTTGTGGGTTAACGAACACTAAGCCTAGCAGGTGAATGGCATTTTTTGCAGCATTCTGTGCGTTATAAGATCAATCTGAGCAAAGAAAAGTCTTTCCATACGCACGGCGTCGGCTTCACCCGCGCGTTTTTTTATGTTCTATTGGCTAGCGGTTTAACCGAGTATCTTTACCCTTTGACCGATTCGTTGAGTTGAAAGGACTCCCCATGTCAGTACTGCGTATTCTGGCGCTGTTCGCCGCGACCGCCGCCGCGTTGCCCGCCCTGGCCAAGCCGGCGGCTCACGGCATGGCGGTCGAGAACGGCATTCGTTGGCAATCTTGTCTCAACAGCGGTTTTCAGCGCTGGTTCGATGAGGCGCCACCGCCGGGGCTGCGCTGCGGTTACCTCGAGGTGCCGTTAGCCTACGCCACGCCGCCCGCCCATGCGGCGCAGGCGGGCGAACAGACCGTGCGTCTGGCACTGACCCTGCAGCCCGCTACCGGGCCGAAAAAGGGCAGCGTAGTAATGATCAGCGGGGGCCCAGGCCTGCCGGGCATCAACCCCTATCTGGGCAACGACGCCCACGTCGCCAGACTGCGAAAATCCTACGATATCATCGGTTACGATCCGCGCGGCGTCGGTCAGTCGACGCCGAAAATTTCTTGTCAGCTGGCCGAAGGCGACGAAACCCCGACGCCGGACGATAACGACGTTGCCGGCGCGGAGAATCAGACGCGCACCCTGATTGCCGCCTGCATCAAACAGACCGGCGCGGACGTGTTGCAACACATCGGCACCGACGAGGCGGTCAACGATCTGAACGCGATCCGCCACGCGCTGGGCGAACCGGGGCTGACGGCGGTGGCATACTCTTACGGCACCAAGGTGGCGGCGCTGTATGCCGAACGTTTTCCGAAGAAGACGCGCGCGCTGGTGCTGGACGGGGTGGTGGATCTGGCGGAGGACGACTTCACCCAGCGCATGAACCAGGAGCGGGGCTTCCAGCAAAGCTTCCTGCGCTTCGCCGCCTACTGCGGCAAAACCGACAGCTGCCAGCTGGGCGGCGGCGCTAATCAGGCGCTGCAGCGCTATCATGCCTTACTGCGCAAGCTGCACGATCAACCGTTCGTCACTGCGGCGGGCTATGAAATCTCCGCCGACGATGTGCTGACGGTCACGCGTTCGCTGCTGCTGTGGCCGGAGCGCTGGCATGAGCTGGCGACCGTGCTGCGTCAACTCGATGCCGGCATCGCCGGGCAGCAGGTTTCCGATCTGATTGACGAAAGCTATTCGCCGGATGCCGATGATGCCCTGAACGTCATCACCTGCGCCGACGTCGCCAACCCGACGGCCGATCCGCAGCAGTTGCGCAGGCAGCGGCAGGAGATCAATACCGCCGCTTTGTACGCTCACTACCTGCCGCTACACGAGTATCCGCTGGAAATGTGCGATCTATGGCCGTACCGCGGCAAAGATCGGCCGCACACCCCGGTGGCGTCCGCCGCGCTGCCGCCGCTGCTGTTCGTCGCCCAGCGCTACGATCCGACCACGCCGTACCGCAACGCCCAGGTGATGGCCGCCGCCTTTAAAAGCCCGCTGATCACCCGCGAACGCGACGGACATACGCTGGCGCTGAACGGCATCGACAGCTGCGTTGACGAAAGCGTGGTGGAGTATCTGCTGGCGCCGAAAAAGCCGCGCCGCGACAAGGTTTGCCGCTGAGGAGGCCGGGGCAGCCCGGCCACAAGAGAGTCAGCCGGCGAAAATATGCGCCTGGCCCATCACGTTGAGATTGACCTGTGCACCGGGCCGCAGGCCTTCGCGGCTGACGGTTTTGATCTCGAGCTGTGCGCCGGTGGCCGCCATTTGCAGATTGAGGGTGGAGACGAAGCCGGCGAAATCGATGCCGGTGATCACCGCCTGGCCGCGCTGCGCCGGATCGGATAAACCGATTTGAATCTGCTCCGGGCGCAGCATGATGCGCGCTGAGCCGCTGCGTTGGCGATCGTCGACGGCGATGCGCCCCAATGCGCAGTCTGCCCAGCCCTGCGCCAGTTCGGCGGTCAGCACCAGCGTTTCGCCAAGGAAACTGGCGGTCGGTTCATCGACCGGGCGCAGATAGAGATCTTGCGGCGCGCCCACCTGCGCCAGCCGGCCGTTGCGCATCACCGCCACCTGATCGGCGAACGACAGCGCCTCGCTCTGATCGTGCGTAACCAGAATCGACGCCACTTTGGCCTCCGTCAGCAGTTCGGCCACCGCTTTGCGGGTGGCGGCGCGCAGGCCGGTATCCAACGCCGAGAACGGCTCATCCAGCAACATCAGCCGAGGTTGTTGCGACAAAGCGCGCGCCAGCGCGACCCGCTGCTGCTGTCCGCCGGACAACTCGTGCGGCCACAGCGCGGCCAGGCGGCGATCCAGCGCTACCATTTCCATCAGCGCCTCAATACGGTGCTGTTTCTCGCGTTTGCTTCCTTTAAGGCCAAAACCGATGTTGCCGGCAACGGTAAAGTGCGGGAACAGTGCGCCATCCTGCGGGACGAAGCCGATGCCGCGCAGATGCGCCGGCACCCAGCCGCCGCCGTTGCCCATGGCTTGCCCTTGCAGCAGGATCTGGCCGCCGTCGGGGATTTCAAAGCCGGCGATGATGCGCAGCAGGGTGGTTTTGCCGGAGCCGGAAGGGCCGACGATCGCCGTGCGGCTGCCGGCGGCAACCTGCAGGTCGATGTGTTCCAGCACCCTGATGGCATTGTAAGATTTTCCGATACCGTGCAGTTCGAGCGTGCTCATAGTCCCGCCGTACGTTTAGATTGAGAGTAAAGAAGCCAGGTGAGCGGCAGCGACAGCGCCACCATAATCAGCGCATAAGGCGCGGCGGCGACATAGTCTATCTCGCTGGTCAGCGCCCAAAATCCGGTGGCCAGCGTGCGGGTGCCGTTCGGCGCCAGCAGCAGCGTGGCGGTCAGTTCATTGGCGATCGCCAGAAACACCAGCGCGGCGCCCGCAGCGGCGCCCGGCGCCGCCAGCCGCAGCGTGGTGCTCCACAGCGCCTGCGCCGGCGATTTGCCGAGGCTGCGCGCCACGTTTTCCAATTCCACCGGCGCCTGTGCGATACCGGCGCGCAGATTGATCAGCGCCCGCGGCATAAACATCAGCAGATATGCCAGCAGCAGGGTGATTTCGGTCTGGTAAATCGGCCGGAAGCTGTGAATGGTGATGGTCACCAGCGCCAGCGCCACCACGATACCAGGCAGCGAGCTGGTCACGTAGTTGCAGCCTTCCAGCACCCGATACAGCCGGGCCGGATAGCGTACCGACAGCCAGGCCATCGGAATGGCGCACAGCGTAATCAACAATGCGCCAGCGGCGGACAGCGACAGCGTTTGCCACAGCGCGGGCCACAGCTCGGCGTTACGCCACACCTCGAATCCACCCAGCCAAAGCCAGCGGGCCAGGGTGATGAAAGGCACGCCCAGCGCCAACGCGGTCAGCGCGATCGGCAGCAGCAGCGCCAGTGCGGCGAACGGCGCTGACAGGCGACGCGGCGTTTGGCTGCGGGCGCTGCCGGAACCGACGCGGGCATAGCGCGCGCGGCCGCGGCTTATCGCCTCAAGCAACAGTAACCCCAGGCAGCACAGCACCAACACGCCGGCCAGCATGTTGGCCGCCGGGCCGTTGAAGGTCGACTGGAACTGATCGAAGATCGCGGTGGTAAAGGTATCGAAACGGATCATGGCGTACAGGCCATACTCCGCCAGCAGGTGCAGCGCGATCAGCAACGAACCGCCCCAGACCGCCAGCTTCAGCTGCGGCAGCACCACGCGGAAAAACACCGCCGGCGGCCGCGAGCCGAGTGAGGTAGCGACGTCTTCGATACCGGGATCCAGACGGCGCAAGACCGCGGCGGCCGGTAGGTAAATGAACGGGAAATAGGCGAGCACCGAGATGAAAACGCCGGCGCCCAGGCCGTGCATCGACGGCACCAGGCTGATCCAGGCATAGCTTTGCACAAAGGCCGGCACCGCCAACGGCGCGGTGGCCAATACCGCCCAGAGACGGCGGCCCGGCAGCGTGGTGCGTTCGGTCAACCAGGCCAGGGCCACGCCCAGCACGGCGCAGATCGGCAGCGTTAACACCACCAACAGCAGAGTATTCAACAGCAGTTCCGCCACGCGTGGGCGGAAAACCAGTGCTTTGACCGTTTGCCAGCCGGTTTCAAACGCCACGCCGATAACGAATCCCAGCGGCAACAGCGCCAGCAGCGACAGTAACACAGCGCTGGCCATCACGATCGCCCCTGGCCGCGGATGAAGGGGGACAACAGAATAACGCCGCGCGGTCTGCGCGGCGTGGGTACTCAGGTTTGACATAACGATCAAAAACTCTCGGTTTGCCGGCGGGCCTTACAGCAGGCCGGCCTCGGTCATCAGTTCGACCACTTTTTTACTGTTCAGCTGCGCGGCGTCTACTTTCGGTGCGTCCAGATCTTTCAGCGGCACCAGTTTCGGGTTGGAGGCCGCACCGACGCCGACGGCGTATTCGAAGGCATTGTTGGTGCGCAGGATCTCCTGGCCCTGTTTGCCGGTGATCCACTTGATGAAGGCCTGCGCCTGCTGCTGATGCTTGCTGGAAGCCAGCACGCCGCCGCCGGAGATGCTGACGAACGCGCCCGGATCCTGATGTTTGAAGTAATACAGCTTGATGTTGTTGCTGTTCTCGCCGGTTTTAGCGCCGTCGACGAACGGGTAGTAATGATAGATCACGCCGCTGTCGATCTGGCCGGCATTGACCGCTTTCATCACCGTGCTGTTGCCTTTATAGGCGGTAAAGTTGGTTTTCATCGCTTTCAGCCACTCCAGCGTGGCTTTCTCGCCTTTCAGCGCCAGCAGCGCGCTGACGATCGCCTGGAAATCGGCGCCCGATGGCGAAGCGGCCCAGCGGCCTTTCCATTCCGGCTTGGCCAGATCCAGCAGCGACTTCGGCAACTGCGCGTCGGTCAGTTTGGCCGGGTTGTAGACGAACACGGTAGAACGGGCGGCGATGCCGGTCCAGCGGCCGTGGCTGGGGCGATATTGCGGCTCTACCTGGGCCAACGTCGCGGCGTCCAGCGGGGCGAACAGCTTGGCGTTATCCACCAACACCATCGCCGGGGAGTTTTCCGTCAGGAACACGTCGGCAGGCGAGGCGCTGCCTTCCTGCACCAGCTGATTGCCCAGCTCGCTGTCGCCGCCGTTGCGCAGCGTGACTTTGATGCCGGTGTCTTTGGTAAACCCGTCGACCCAGGATTTCACCAGATTTTCATGCTGGGCGTTGTAAATAACGATGCCCTGGTCGGCGGAGGCCGCCTGAGCGCCAAAGGCCAGCATCATCGAGGAGGCGAGCAGGGCGACGGGGCCGAGAGATGAAATACGCAGCTTCATGCAGTTATCCTTTTTAGCGTTCGAATGAAGAAAACGAATATCGCCTGGCAAGCGCAAGCAGGCCGATTTTAGCCAAGAACATCAATAATGATAGTGAAAACGATTCGTATTAAATTATTTTTGACGATCGCTCACAAAATGAATTGCCCTAAGGATACGTTAAGCTTCGGCTGGAATAATCTATATTGATTGCCTGAATTTATGTCACCGCCGATTCACGGCGTTCCCGGCGGCAATGCCGGTCTCCGCGTTTATCCTCGTGTTCTTTATCGTTCCGTCACCAGTACTCCTTTGATAATGAAAGAAATTCAACACCGCTTTTGGTTATGACTCATAGCGATTAATGATTTAATTTATTCCACTGCCTCATTGCATATTGAACGCGATAAAACACTCATCAGGGATATCGACGTGAAATATTCATTCAATGGCAAGAAATTGGCTGGTTTAATCATCCTGGCTTTTAACGCGACGGTCGCACAGGCGGCCGAGGTGCCGGCGGGCGCTAAACTGGCGGCGGCGCAAGAACTGGTGCGCGCCAACGGGTATGAACCGGCGACGCTGGATCCAAACCTGGCCGAGAGCAATGTGGAGTTCTACATCTTCAACGATCTGTTCGAAGGCTTGCTGCGCGTCGGAAAAGACGGCGAAGTGATCCCGGCGCTGGCACAGAAGTGGGAGCACCAGGGCAACGTCTGGACTTTCCATCTGCGGCCGCAGGCCAAGTGGTCGAACGGCGATCCGGTCACCGCCGACGATTTCGTCTACAGTTGGCAGCGCCTCACCGATCCGAAAACCGCGTCGCCGTACGGCAGCTATCTGGCTTCGGCCTACGTGCTGAACGCGGCGGCGATCAACGCCAGCAGCAAGCCGCCGAGCGAGCTGGGCGTCAAGGCGCTAGATGCGCACACCCTGCAGGTGACGCTGTCGGAGCCCAACTCCTATCTGCTCAAACAACTGGTGCATTTTCCGGTCTTGCCGGTTAACCGCAAGGTGGTGGAGCAGTACGGCAAAAACTGGACTCAACCGGCGCATTTTGTCGGCAACGGCGCGTTCCGCCTCAGCCAGTGGGTGGTGAACGAAAAGGTGGTGGTGGAACGCAATCCGCAGTATTGGGATAACGCCAACACCGTGCTCAACAAGGTGACGTTCTTGCCGATACAGGGATTCCCGGAAGTGGCGCGTTTTCGCGCCGGCGAGGTGGAATTGGGGTATACCACGCCGCCGGAGCTGTATCAGCAGCTGAAAAAAACGCTCGGTGAGCAACAGCTGGTGACCTATCCGCTGCTCTCCACCAGCTATTTCGCCTTCAACAACCGCCAGGCGCCGTTCAACGACGTGCGGGTGCGTCAGGCGCTGAATCTGGCGCTGGATAAAGAGATCATCGCCGGCAAGGTGCTGGGATATGGCCAGCAGCCGGCCTGGACCTTTACCCCAACGGGGGCGGGCGGCTATCGCCTGCAGCCCGGTGCCGCGGCCGGCTGGACGCCGGAACAACGGCACGCCCAGGCGAAGCAACTGCTGGCGCAGGCCGGTTTCAACGCCGAGCATCCGCTGCGCTTTACCGTGCTGTACAGTAACGACGCCACCATCAAGAAGATCGTCATCGCCGCCGCCGCCATGTGGAAAAAGAACCTCGGGGTAGAGGCCACCTTGCAAAGCCAGGAGCGTAAAGTGACGCTGGATAATATCAACCGCGGGCAGTACGGCGTGGCCTTTACTCGATGGCTGGCGGATTACAACGATCCGTCTACTTTCCTGAACGTGTTCCGTTCCGACAGCAGCGAAAACAGCCCCAAATACCGCAATCCGGAGTACGATCGCATTCTGCATCAGGCGACGGCGGCGCCGACACCGCAGCAGGTGCAGCAGTATTTCCAGCAGGCCGAGGCGGTGCTGGCCGTCGATACGCCGGTCGCGCCGGTGTACTACGAAGCCAACGCCACGCTGGTCAAACCTTACGTGAAGGGGATCGACTTTACCCGTCAGGGCGCGCTATACGATAAAAACGTCTACATTCTCGCGCACTGAGAAATAAAAAAACGGCTGATTTATATCAGCCGTTTTTATAGATTCACATTTAATAAAATTATCCTAAATACTCCATAAACGACGGGCAATCTTTTCTTCCCGCCGGATAAAACAACGCCTATACTGCGCCGGTAGTTTATATGCAGTATCTCGTTTGGCGAGGCTCCTATACAAACACAGGTTACTGATCTGACGACATCGAGAGATGCCCAAGGTTAAGACAGGCTTTATCGGATTAAGGTTCAGCCCAAAGTAACTTCCGAGCAACAATTCGGATACGTTGTATAGTGCTAAAACCTGGACGCGGAGATAGGCAGTCTGCACTCCCTCTGTGGTTACGCCCCTATGCGATTCGCTGTTGAAGTTCACAACAGAAATAGGGACTGACAAAATGATCAAGTCACATCAATACTCTTCTTCTCCGGCGCTGCGCGCGACTGAAACTCTCGATGAAACTTCAGTTGCCGGTTATATGAACGCCGATTTTATTACCGTTCCCGCGACGATGACGGTCACGCATGCCCGGGAATATTTACTTTCGCAGCTAAAAACGGACGAAATTCCCACCCGGGTCTTTATTACCGCGGACGACTATCATTTGCGCGGCACGCTGTCGGTGAAAAAACTGCTGCAGTGCGACGATGAGGATAAAGCGGTCGGCGTAATGATGGATTACAGCTATTTCCAGGTTTCACCCGACGACGATCGCAATGACGTGGCGCATCTGCTGGGCAAAGGCGGTTTGGACGTGGTGCCGGTCGTGGCGAACAACACGCTGGTCGGCGTGCTGGGCGAGCGCGAGATCGCTCGGCTGGTCGAAGATGAAAACACCGAAGACGCGCAGCGTCAGGGCGCGAGCCTGCCGCTGGACAAGCCTTATCTGGAGACCAGCCCGTGGGCGCTGTGGCGCAAACGCTCGGTGTGGCTGCTGATGTTGTTCGTGGCCGAAGCTTACACCGGCAACGTGCTGAAAGCGTTTGAAGATCAGCTCGAAGCGGCGATTGCGCTGGCGTTCTTCATCCCGTTGCTGATCGGCACCGGCGGCAACAGCGGCACCCAGATCACCTCGACGCTGGTGCGTGCTATGGCGCTGGGCGAGGTCAGCCTGCGCAATCTGGGCGCGGTGATCCGCAAAGAGGTCACGACCTCGCTGCTGATCGCCGTCACCATCGGTCTGGCGGCCTGGGTGCGCGCCTGGATCATGGGCGTCGGCATGGAGGTGACGCTGGTGGTCAGCCTGTCGCTGGTGGCGATCACCGTATGGAGCGCCATTGTTTCGTCGATCATCCCGATGCTGCTGAAACGGCTCGGTATCGATCCAGCGGTGGTGTCGGCGCCGTTTATCGCCACCTTTATCGACGGCACCGGCCTGATTATTTATTTCAAAATCGCCCAGCACGTCCTGGGAATTTAAACGGGTCCCGCGCTTGAAAGCGCGGGGATGTTGCCAAAAAGAGGAGGACGTTAAAAAACCATGGATACCGACCAACCCCGATATTTAACGCAAGGGGCTTTTATCGATAACATTTAACCTGAGGACAAAATAATGGGAAACATGACTATTTTTATGGGATTCCTGGCAATGATCAGCTCGCTGGGCCTGTTGGCGGCCTATATGAGCACCAAATGGGATGATTGATGAACGCTAAAGATCCGCCTAGATGCATCCTCCCCGTAACCGCTATTTATTATGGGGAGGATTTAGTGGCGCGCTGAACGCGCGGCCTGATACGGGAGTTGATAATAATGACGATTCTTATTCTGGGATTGCTCTACGCCATTTTAATGATCTCGGTGGGCGTTAATGAGATTTATTTTTATTCCACCGGAAAATCCAATTTTCTTACTAGCCTCATGCTGACATTCTCTGGCAGTATGCTGCTGATCGCCTTTGTCTGGCAATTATCCGCTAAAGTAAAAAAATAAATCACCGTCTGAATGTGAGCAGCATCATGCAGAATGAAAAACAGGCCGTGGCCAGAAACTCGATGATTGCCAGCGGGGTGCTGGCCACGGGCAAATTCGTCGCCGGCATTTTTACCGGCAGTATTGGCCTGATATCCGAAGGGATCCACTCTTTCACCGATTTTATCGCCACCAGCATCACCTGGCTGGCGGTGCGCATCAGCGATAAACCCGCCGATGACGATCACCACTTCGGCCACGGCAAAGTGGAAAACCTGGCGGCGCTGTTCGAAGTGCTGTTGTTGCTGGGCGCCGCCGGTTGGATTGTCTATGAGGCGGGCAGCAGCCTGCTCGGGCAACCGCATGAGATCGTCGCGGCGCCGGTGGTGATCGCGGTGTTGCTGATCTCCATCTGCGTCGATTTCTTCCGCGTGCGGGCGCTCAACCGCGTCGCCAAAGCCACCGACAGCGCGGCGCTGGAGGCGGATGCGCTGCATTTCTTCTCCGACATGCTTTCATCCGGCGTGGTGCTGCTGGGCATGGTGTTTGTGCTGCTAGGCTTTGGCCGTGCGGACGCCATCGCCGCGCTGATCGTCGCCGGTTTTATCTTTGTCGCCGCAATCAAGCTCGGTAAACGCTCCTTCGACTCGTTGATGGATACTGCGCCCGCCGGAGCCACCGAAGCGATTCGCGCCACGCTGGACAGCTTTCCGGCGGTGCTGGCCTGCGACAGCGTGCGCATTCGCAACGCCGGCGCCGTAATGTTTGTCGAGATCACGGTGGCGGTGTGCCGCACCTTGCCGCTGGAGCGCATCGATACGTTGAAGCGAGAAATCATCGAACGGCTGCGGGAGCAGTACGCCAGGGCGGAATTCACTGTCATCGCGGTGCCGCAGACCCGCAGCGACGAAGACATGGCGACGCGCATTCGGGCGATTGCCGCCAACCACGGCGCGCAGGTGCAGAATGTGACCTTGCAGCAGTTGCCGACGCGTATGGCGATCGGCATGGATTTGGCGGTGCCGGCCCACGTCAGCGTGGCGCAGGCGCATGACATCGCCACGGAAATAGAAGGGATCCTGCGCCAGGCGATCGGCGAAGACACTGAAATAGAGACGCACCTGGAGCCGCAGACGCCGCACTGGCTGACCAGCGAGGATGTCGATGCGGCGGAGCTGGCTGCTATTCGCCGCATCCTGCAATCGGCGCTGGAGCAGGGGGAGAATGTGCAAGACGTACACAACATCCGTGCGCGCAAGACCGACGGCGGCATCATCGTCAACTTCCACTGCCGCGTGTCGCCGGCGGTAACCATCGCCGCCGCGCACGATGCGGTCGATCGGGTCGAGCGGCGGCTGCGCGCGCTTTATCCGGCCATCACGCGCGCGATAGGGCACGTCGAGCCGATCAAGCCCGGCATTTGAATCAGCTCGGCCAACTGCGGATAGAGCACCGCGTTGGCCAGCAGCAGCGGGTTGCCGCGCCGCAGCCCGTTGTTGTGCATAAAGTCATTCGCCACGCCGCCGGCTTCGCGCGTCAGCACCAGTCCAGGCAGACTGTCCCAGGCATTCATGTGCGGTTCGTAATAGCCCAGCAGCCGTCCGGCGGCCACCTGGGCGGTCATCAACGCGCCGGAGCCGCTGCGCACAAACATTCCTCCCGCCTGCAGCAGGCGACAGAGAAAGCCGCTGAATTCCGCCGCCGAGGCGCGTGGTGATATCCCGACGCCCATCACGCCATCCGCAACGCTGCGCCCGGCATGCACGCCTATCGGTTCCCCGTTGAGGAAGGCGCCGCCGCCGCGGCAGGCGCGGAACATCTCGCGGTGGTTGGGATCGTAGACCACACCGATCGTCGGCTCGCCGTCGATCACCACGCCTATCGCGATACACCAGGTATGCAATCCGTTCAGGAAGCAGGCGGTGCCATCGATAGGATCGACGACCCAAACGCAGGCGGCGTGCTCGCCGCTGCTGCCGCTCTCTTCGCCGAGAAAGCCATCCTGGGGAAACCGGCGATTGATCATGCGGCGGATCAGCGCTTCGACGCGGCGGTCGGCTTCGCTGACCACGTCCTGCAGCCCCTGTTTAAAGTCGACCGCCAGGCTTTGCCGCCGTTGATAAAAACTGAAAGCGAGATCGGCGGCGGCGCGGGCGATCTCACGCGCGAAGCGGTAGCGCGCCTCGATGTCCCGTGGGGAAAGTGAAGTCATGGCAGGCTCGATAGCAAAGAACGAATCGATTTACTCTGCCATAAAAGAATGAACGTAATGTGTCGTTCAACGCGGCGGATAATAAAAACGTAGCAGTATCAGGGCGTCGTGGGCTGAAAGCGGTTCGGTCTTGGCCTCGGCCGGTATTATCGAGCGCCAAAACGCCAGCCCGCGCGGATTATCCTGGCTGACCGACAGCGACCAACCGCCGGGATGCTGCGCGAACAAGGAATGAGCGGCCCGTTGTCCCAGCCCGTTGCGTCGCCATTCGGGTTTGATGTAGAACTCCGCCATTTCGACGGTGGCGCTATCCAGACGCCTGACCAACGCGAAACCGGCGGTTTGCCGATCGCTCAACATCAAATAAGGGTAGCGGCCGACCTCGCGCCAGTAGAGCGGCAGATAGGGGTAATCTCCATCGGCGCCCAACTCGCGAAGGCAATCGGACAGCATGGCCGCCAGCAGTGGCCGCTGCGAGAGTGAGGCTTGCTCAAGGGAAAATGCCATGTCGCACTCCATCAAAAAACAGGCCGCCGGATGGCGGCCTGTCAAGGTTAGCCCAGATGCAACCGGGCGGTGATGTCGGCAATCTCGCGGCGCCAGCGCGCCTGAAGCTCCGGTTTCTGATGCTTCGGCTTGCGCGCCAGGTCGGCCTCCAATTTGCTTTCGAGGGCAAACAGAGCGGTCAACAGCGCTTCTTCGCCTTCCAATCGATCGTCCGGCATCGGGCCATCAGCATTAGCCCTGTCCGCCGTCGGCAGTACCGGCGCTTCGCCCGCCAGGCGCTGATACACCGGCGCCAGATCGTGCCACTCCTCCAGTTTTTGCTGGTCGATCAGCCAAAAGCGGTTGCAGCTCTGTTCGATCAGCATCCTGTCGTGGGTAACCAGCATGACGGCGCCGGGGAACTGGCGCAGCGTTTCCGCCAGCTCCTCTTTGCCCGCCATGTCCAGGTGGTTGGTGGGCTCGTCCAGCAGCAGCAGCGAATGGTTGGCCAGCGTCAGACCGACGAACAGCAGCCGCGAACGCTCGCCACCGCTCAGCGAACGGATCTGCTGATGGTGGCGCAGGTAAGGAAAACCGGCGCCGATCAGCGCCATTTTCCGCTGTTCCTCGGTCAGCGGTGCAAACTGCGCCAACGCGTCGCTCAACGTGTCTTCATCGCGCAGCTGTTGCAGGCTCTGATCGTAATAGCCGATGCGCACGCGCGGATGGAACAGCGCCGGGCGCTCCGTTTGTTGCTGATACTCACGCCACAACAGGCGCAGCAGCGACGATTTACCGCAGCCGTTGCGCCCGACGATGGCGATGCGATCGCCGCTTTTCACGCGCAGATGTTCGAGGCTGAACAGCACCGGCGCATCCGGCGCCGGGCGCACCGCCCAGTGCGGCAGCGCCAGCAGGCGATCGGCATCCAGCGCTTCTCCCTGCAGCCGCAACCGCCACGGGCTGCCGGCGGTCAGGGGGGTCTGTTCTTCCTTCAACCGATCGACGCGCTTCTCCATTTGCTTGGCCTTGCGCGCCAGATCTTCGTTGTCGTAGACCTTGCCCCAGGTCGCCAGGCGTTTGGCGCTTTTTTCCACCCGGTCTATCTCTTTCTGCTCGGCGTAGCGCCGCTGTTCGTCCGCGGCGTCCTGTTCCGCCAGCGCGGTGCGCGCCGCAGAGCAGGGCAAACGGAAGAACTGCAGCGTTTTGTCGCGCAGGATCCAGGTGCAGTTAGTCACCTGATCGAGCAGGTAGCGATCGTGCGACACCAGCACGAAGCTGCCGGCCCAGCTGCGCAAGAACTGTTCCAGCCACAGCAGCGTGGGCAGGTCCAGGTGGTTGCTGGGTTCGTCGAGCAACAGCAGATCGGGTTGGCGGATCAACGCGCGCGCCAACAGCAGCCGCGTATGCTGGCCGCCGCTGAGGGTGCCGGCGGTCAACGTCCAGCTCGCCGGTTCAAACCCCAGCTCGGCCAGTAACGCTTCACAGCGCCAGCGTTCACTGAGGTGTTGGCCCGCAGGCAGCCGCGCCAGCACCGCATCCAGCAGGGTGCTGGCGTGCAGCTCCGGCGGCAGGTGTTGCTCGATGCGCGCCATCAGACATTGGTGTGACAATGTCACCGATCCGGTGTGCACAGGCAGGTCACCGCTGAGAATTTGCAGCAGGGTGCTTTTGCCGCAGCCGTTATCGCCGATCAAACCGATGCGGTCGCCTTTTTTCAGGCTGAAGGAAATCTCGCTCAGCAGGACGCCGAACGCGTTGTCGTAACCGACAGATTGTGCAGACAGTAATGTGCTCATTGCTTACTCAAGAGTTACAGGCATGACAATGCCTATCGTCAAACATCGCTGACGACAACCCGGTAAGCCGGAGGGAAGATCCTGGATTTTAGTAAGCTTCGCTCAAGCTGGGTTATCGCAGCACGATACCGGTAATGCTTGAGCGGCGACGATTACCAAAGAAGTGTGAGTGAAAAACCAATTCACACGTCAGCATAGTAAGTCTCCTTTTATTGGTTGCAGGTTAATCGGTGGCTGGAGTATAGAGCGCTTTATGCCGTATCGCCAGTGTAAAAGCGCCTGAATAATCAGTAGGCTAAGGCGAGCACGGGCGCGTGGCACACAATGGGAATAATTACTGTATTTCGGCCGACATTAAGCAGCTATTATAATTAGCGTTTATGGTTAAGCGACGGTTCATCCGCCGCCTTTTCGTCTGTCTATCAGATAATGATGCTGAGCACTGAATTTATGTTAAAGCCCCGTTCGTTCCTGCTGTTGTTGTTATTGCTGTTGGGTTTGCAGCTGACGCCGCTCGGCGCCGTCGCCGCCCCCCAGGATGATCCCACCGCCGAAAGCGCACCCGATCCCGCTACGCAGCTGAAAGCCGCGCAAAAGCAGTTGGACAGCATGAAGCAGCTGGTTTCAAAGGCTACCACCGACACCCAGCTCAGCAAGCTGCGGCTGGCGACCGACGATCTGGTCGCCAGCATGGATAAATTGTCTGCCGATCTGCAGCCGCTGCAGGAAAAACTGCAGGCACAGCTGGACGTGCTGGGGCCGGCCCCGGCGGCCGGCGCGCTGCCGGAAACCCCGGCTGTCGCCCAGCAGCGTAATGCGCTGAACAGCAGCAAGAAGCAGCTGGACGATGCGGTAAAACGCGCGCAGGCCATCAAGACCAGCGCTTTCGACCTGGGGCAGCAGATCAGCGATCTGCGCCGGGTAGCGTTTAAAACCCAGCTGGCGCTGAACACCGGCAGCATTTTGGGCGTCAAATTCTGGACGCCGGTGGTGCAGCCGTCAGCGGATGACGTGCAGCGGCTGGACCAGTTCAACGCCGAGATGAAAGCGGCCTGGGACGCCAGTTGGCAGGACGAATGGCGTTACGGCACGCTGGCGTTGCTGGCGCTGGCGGTGATCGTCTGGTCCTGGGGGCGCTATTTGTCCGAGCGTTTCCTCGCCTGGGTCAGCATTCGCTTCCTGCCGGACGGGCGCCTGCGCCGCAGCTTTATGGCGATCATCACCGTGGCCGTGACGGTGTTCACTACCTCGATCGCGCTGAATTTGCTGTATTACGTTTTTATTCGCGTTCAGCCGCTGCCGGTGATGCTGGAAGACTTCGCCGAAGGCTTTAACCGTCTGGGGATTTTCTGCGCGCTGATCGCCGGGCTGGGGCGTGCGGCGCTGTCGCTGAATCGCCCGTCGTGGCGTTTGGCTTCGCTGGACAATGAAGTGGCCGCCGGGCTGCGTTACTTCTCGCCGCTGCTGGCCGGTCTGGCGCTGGCGTTCGGCACCGTTGAGCTGATCAACAACGTCGTCAGCGCCTCATTGGCCACCACCATCTTCGGCAACGGCCTGGTAGCGGGGCTGATCGGCATGGTGCTGCTGGCGGCGCCGCTGCGCGGCCAGCGCATTCGTCGCCGTCTGGAGCAGCAGGGCGCGCACCTGGAAAAACGCACGCTGGTCGGCGGGCTGGTGCACATCGTCACCCTGGTGTGTTCGGTGGTGATCCTGCTTTCCTTGCTTGTGGGTTACATCGCCTTCGCCCGCTTCCTGACCTACCAGCTGATCTGGGTGGTGCTGGTGCTGATGGCGTTCTACTTCATGGTGTTGTTCGCCACTGACCTGTGCGCCGCGCTGTTTTCGCCGCAGACCGTCAGCGGCAAGATGCTGAAGAAAACGCTCAGCTTCAAGGATCGCCATCTCGAACAGGTGGCGATCATCACCACCGCGCTGGCCAAATGTTCGCTGTTGCTGTTGATGATCGTCGCGTTGTTCAACGGCTCGTTCGGCAGCACCACGCCGGGGTCGTTGATGGAGAAAATCGTCTCGATCCTGACCGGCGAAGGCTTGCAGCGTTTCAACATCGTGCCCGGCAACCTGCTCAACGCCGTGATCTGTCTGGCGATCGGTATCTACATTCTGCGCGCGGTGCGGCGCTGGCTGGGCTCTGAGCTGCTGCCGAAAACCATTTCGGACGTCGGCATCCGGGCCTCGCTGGTGACGCTGTTCAGCAATATCGGTTATGTGCTGGTGATTCTGATCACCCTGGCGGCGCTCGGCATCCAGTGGAGCAACCTGGCGTGGATCGTCAGCGCCTTGTCGGTCGGTATCGGTTTCGGTTTACAGGAGATCGTGAAGAACTTTATTTCCGGCCTGATCCTGCTAACCGAGCGCCCGGTGAAGGTCGGGGATATGATCGGCATCGGCGGCGTGGAAGGCGACGTGCGGCGCATCAACGTGCGCGCCACCGAAATCCAGCTCAGCGACCGTTCCACCATGATCGTACCGAACTCGCAGCTGATCTCGCAGAACGTGCGCAACGCCACCATGGGCAACGCGCAAGGGGTAGTGACCATCGCGCTGACGTTCCCGACCTCGATCGATCCGGAGCAGGTGCGCAATATCTTGCTCAGCGCCTATAACGAGTACGAAACCATTCTGGAGACGCCGGCACCTTATGTGCGCTTTAGCCAGCTGGGGCCGGACGGTATTATCCTGAGCGTGACTGGCTACGTGCCGAGCCCGCGCATGGTCGGCGCCACCAAGAGCGAACTGCTGTTCAATATCCTCAAGCTGCTGCGCGCGCAGGAAGTGAGCCTGTCCAGCCCGCAAGAAGTGGTGTTTATGAAACAGCAGGCGACGCGGTATCAGGCCAACGAAGAGGAACATTCCTCCTAATCCAGCCCTGAGGCGGCGGGCCGTTAAGTGACGGCCCGCCGAACGTGGCTAGTACATCGACGGCTCCACCGATTGCGAGCAGTCGCTGTTGGCGCTGGATTTGGTGCAGGTGTAAGGTTCATTCGGCGATGCCGAAGGCGCATTCGATGGGCCGCCGCCTCCGCCGATACAACCGCTCAGCATCAGCATCAAAAACACGAGAATTATCTTCTTCATCTCACCGTCCTCCATTGCGATTCCTCCCTTAAGTATATGTCGGGAAAGCGAACGGCACCGCTCACCGGTGCAATCTATACTCCTTTGATAACGTTTCGGCGCACAACGGCGGCGAACGAGGAGGGAAAGATGCAAACCGACGACGATTTGACCCACTTTGCCGCGCAGGGTGCGCCGCCGTTGCCGCCCTTTACCAAGCAGGGTGATGTCGAACATGACGGCGCGCGCATCTGGTATGCGGCCTATGGCGCGGATCCGACGGTGATCCTGCTGCACGGCGGCCTAGGCCACAGCGGCAACTGGGGGTATCAGCTGCCGACGCTGCTGGCCGCCGGGTACGGCGTGCTGGTCATCGACAGCCGCGGGCACGGGCGCAGCACGCGCGACGCCCGGCCGTATCGTTACGCTCGCATGGCCGATGATCTGTTGGCGGTGATGGATGCGTTGCGGATCCCGCACGCCGCGGTGGCGGGCTGGAGCGATGGCGCCTGTGTTGCGCTTATCGCTGCCCATCGGGCGCCGCAGCGGGTGGACGGCGTTTTTTTCTTCGGTTGCAATATGGACGCCAGCGGCGTTAAACCGCCCGCGTCCAACCCCATCGTGGAGCGCTGTTTTGCGCGTCATGCGCAGGACTATGCCGCCTTGTCGCCGACGCCGGAGGAGTTCGACGCGTTCGTCGCTGCCGTGAGCCTGATGATGAGCAGCCAGCCAGACTACCGCGTACAGGAATTGGCAGCCATTCGCGTGCCGGTGACGATCGTTCATAGCGAGCACGATGAGTTTATCCGCGTCGAGCATGCCGTCTACTTGAGCCGCAGCATCCCTGGCGCCCGTCTGGTGATGCTGCCGGGTGTCAGCCACTTCGCGCCGCTGCAGCGGCCAGCGGTGTTCAACCGCGCGCTGTTGGATTTTCTCGCCGATGTGATGTGTCGCAAGGCGTTTTGAGGGCCGCCGCAAAGAAAACGGGCGCCAAACGGCGCCCAAGGCGTGACAGGTTAGAAATCGACCGTCGCCTGCAGGCTCAGGCTGCGCGGCTCACCCTCAATCACGCGTAAATTACCGGCGCTGGAAGCATAGTATTCGCGGTTGAACAGGTTTTTCACATTCAGTTTCAGCTGAGTATGTTTCCCCAGCAGCTTGCTGTCCCAGGCGACAAAGGCATCCGCCACGGTATAGGCCGGCATGGTGAAACTGTTCTCCGGATCGCCGGCGCGGCGACCGACGTAGCGCGCGCCGCCGCCAATGCGCACCTCGCCGGGCACCACCGGCAGCGTCATGCGGTGGCTGAGGTACAGGCCGCCCATGTTGGTCGGGGCGTTGACCAGCCGATTGCCGACGTTGGTCGGATTGAGGTTGTCTTCGACGATCTCGGTTTTGTCGTAGCTGTAGTTGGCGGTGAGATCCCAGTTGGGCGCCACTTCGCCGTTCAACTCCAATTCCGCACCGGTGGAGCGCGCTTTGGGAATGCTGCGGGTCACGCCGTTGATAAAGATCGACATATTGCTTTCATCGATGCGATAGAGCGCCAGCGTGGCGTCGAACGCCGGAGTGATCTGCCATTTTCCGCCTACCTCATAGGTGGTGCCGGTTTCCGGCGTAGCGACGTCGCCATTGTCGTCGATGGCGGTGGACGGCGTGAACGAACGGCTGTAATTGCCGTACAGCGACAGGCTCGGCGTCAGCTTATACACCAACCCCGCCTGCGGCAAAAACTGGTCGTCTTTGTCATTGAGCGTATTTTTCGGTTTCTGGAAACCGTTGCTGTTGTTCTGGTAATACGACTGATAGCGCGCGCCCAGCACCGCGATCCATTGATCGGTGAGATGAATGCTGTCCTTGGCGTACAGGGAACGGCTGAACAGCGTGGCGCGCAGGTTGCTTGACGCGTCACTGTAAGTGGTGCTGTCGGTGACCGGCGTTTCGCCATACACCGGATCGTACATGTTGAAGGTCTTCGAGACCTTGCCGCGGTAGGAATAGGCCTTGTAGGTCTGATTCTTCTCGAAGTCCACGCCCAGCAGCAGGTCGTGCTGCATGCCGAACAGCTGCGGCGAACCGGTCAGATCCCAGGAGTAATAGTGGGTTTGATGATTGAAACCGCGATTGGCGTCGGCGCGGCGCGAGACGATGCCGGTCGTGGTGTCGACCGCGGTGGCGCGCACTTCGTTGCTGTCGTAACGGCGTTGCAGCCAGGCGTAGTTGAAGCGGGTCGTCCAGATCGGATCCAGCGCGTACTCATAATGGGCGTTCAGACGTTTGTTCTTGCCCCAGGCATGGTTCGCGTAGTCATCCAAGCGGCGGTCATAGGGCACATCGACCGGTTTGCCGTCGATAAATGCGGTGCCGCGATCGTAAGGAATGTCGTACTTGTATTCGCTGTAGGCGATGTTAAAGGAAGCCTGGTCGCCGAACCAACTGAGCGAGGGGGCGATCAGCGTGTGTTCGTCGCTGCCGAAATTGCGCCAGTAATCTGCGTGCTGGCGTTCGGCGATCAGGCGAAAGGCGAAGCCGCCGCCCAGCGGGCCGGTCACATCGACGCTGCCGCTGCCGCCGCCAACACTGTTGGTGGCGCCGCTGATGCGGGTGTTCCAGTCATACTGCGGTTTTTTGCTGATCAGATTGATGACGCCGCCGGGGCTGAGGATGCCATACAGCAGCGAAGCGGAACCTTTCAGGACCTCAACGCGATCGGTGGTGGCGTCCATGCTCAACCCCTGATTGCTGCGCACGCCGTCGATGAAGACCGAGCCGTCGGAGTTAACCCCGAACCCGCGTTTGACGAAGCCATCCTCCGTGCCGCCGAGCGTGTTGCCCTGGGTGACGCCGCTGACGAACTTCATCGCGTCATTGACGCTTTTGACCTGGAAGTCGTCAATGACCTGAGAGGTGACGACGCTGACCGATTGCGGTACTTCGGCGATCGGCGCGGCGGTCTTGCCGGCGGTCGAGGCGGTGTCGGCGCTATAGCTGCCAGAAGGCTGGGCCGCGGCGGTCACCGTAATGGATTCCTCCGTTTTTGCGCCGGGTGCGGCGGCGCTCGCCAGGGCGGGGAACAGGCCGGCGAACAGGGGCAGCGAGCGAAAAACGTGATTTTTTTTGTTTTTGTTGGGGTGGCGAAGAACTGACTGGCGCATATAATTCCGTAAAAAATAATAAATAGTAACGATTATCATTATAATTATCATTTATACGTTTTGAATAGTGGGGAATGCCTGTATCCCTTCACTGCGCGATTTAATTTTGTCTTTACGGTAAAAGGCGGCGATTTTGCCGGTAAAAAATCGGCTGGGTGGCAATAACGATCGTAGTGACGGGAGGGGCGCGGCAGTTTGTTCGCCGGAAGGGGGATTCCTGTCAATATATTGATACACAAATATATTTTCCCTTGATGAATAAACAGGTGTCCGGGCAGGCAAAACTGGCAATAATAGGCGGGTCGGCCGTTTATCTTCGCCTCATCGCCGACGGTTGTGACGCGAACAGACGGTCACTTTATGCTAGCGGAAGTCTCTGGATCCAAGATGCAAACCACCTCGTTGTCCGATACCCGGAAAATCTGGCCCGCGCTCATCATTTTTTTGCTGGTGTTCACCCTGTGTCTGCTGGGCATCGTGAGTCGCCCCGGCAGCTTTCTGGCGATATTCTGGCCGGTGAACGCTGTACTGCTGGCCGTTTTGGTGCGGCGGCCACAGTGGGCTACGCGGGCCGGCTGGGGCATGGCGGTGCTGGGCTATCTGGCGGCGGATCTGTTGACCGGCAGTTCGCTGCAAAAGACGCTGCTGCTGAACGTCGCCAATCTGACCGGCGTCGTGGTGGGGTATCTGTTGTTCATGCGGCTGTCGCCGCCGGCGCGCACGTTGCAGCGCGGCACGTCCAGCATGTACCTGTTCGGTATCTGCCTGGCTGCCGCCGCCGCGACCGGCGCGGTGGGCGCCGCAACTTCGCAGTGGCTGTTCGGCAGACCGTATCTGACCTCGCTGGCGCTGTGGTTCTCGTCCGAGTTCACCAACTACGTCACGCTGATGCCGTTTATTCTGGCGTTTCCCGCCGATTGGCGACGTCGCCTTGCGGCGGCCGGCGCCCTGTTCACCCAGCGCAGCCAATGGCCGCGGGCGGGGCGAAAACTCACGGTATTGGCGCTGCTGTTGCTGGCGGCGGTGTGCAGCGTGCTGATCGGCGGCCCCGGGGCGGTGATCTTTCCCATGCCGGTGCTGCTATGGCTGGCGATGTCCTTCTCATTGTTCTGCACCATGATTGCGGTGCTGATTTATGTGCTGTGGTGCCATCTGGCGATCGATTTCGGGTTGCTTAGCACGACGCTCGACATGAAGGTGTTGCAAAACGCGGTATCGATGCGTTTGGGCATCGCGCTGCTGGCGCTGGGGCCCATCGCCGTGGCCAGCATGAACTATGCGCGTAATGCGCTGCTGCGCACGCTGGAGCACGTGGCGAATCACGATGCGTTAACGCACGTGCTGACGCGCAATGCGTTTATGCAGCGCGGCGAACGGTTGATAGACCAAAAGGGCGAGCTGGTGTGCGTCATGATGCTCGATATCGACTATTTCAAATCGATTAATGACCGTTTTGGCCATGCCGGCGGCGATCAGGCACTGATGGCCTTTACCCGCGCGATCGCCGCCGATCTGAGCGTCGGTGACCTGTTCGGCCGCATGGGGGGCGAAGAGTTCGCCATCGTTTCGACGCTCGGCCAGCCGCAGCAAGGATGGCAATTGGCCGAACGCCTGCGGCAACGCATCGAAACGGAGTCTATCCTCATGCCGGCCGGGCATCCGCTGCAGATCACCGTCAGCATCGGCATGGTGACCTGCCCGGGCGGCGCCGGCCAAAGCCTGGCGGATCTGCTGAAGCTGGCGGATCTGGCGGTGTACAAAGCGAAAAACGCCGGCCGTAACCGGGTTGCCACACCGGAATCGTCTCCGCCGGCTGCTCATGGCCGCTGAACTTCCGATCCGCGCTCTGCCCCGGCCGTCTAAACTGGTAGGGGGCGCGGGCATTTCCGCCTGCGCCGAACCGACTGTCCTTAATCAGACAAGAGGATGCCAGAATGAAATACGTAGACGGGTTTGTGGTGGCGGTACCGGCCGCCAATAAGGAGGCCTATCACCGGTTGGCGGCCGCAGCGGCGCCGCTGTTCAAAGAGTTTGGCGCCACGCGCATCGTGGAATGTTGGGGCGATGACGTGCCCGACGGCAAACTTACCGACTTTCGCGGCGCGGTGAAAGCCCAGGAAGACGAAGTGGTGGTGTTCAGTTGGATAGAGTACCCCTCCAAGGCGGTACGCGACGCCGCCAACGAAAAAATGATGAACGACCCGCGCATGAAAGCGCTGGGCGAGATGCCGTTCGACGGCAAACGCATGATCTTCGGCGGTTTCGCGCCGATCCTCGATGCGTAAAGGAGGCACAGATGGCCAGAATTACGCAACATCTGTGGTTTGAAAAAGACATGGAAGCGGCGCTGAATTGCTATGTCGCGTTGATCCCCGGTTCGTCCGTGAACTGGTTTTCCGAGCTGCCGGCGGATACGCCGAGCGGCCCGGCCGGCAGCGTGAAGCTGGCTTCCTTCACGTTGGGCGACCAGCGCTATGCGGCGATCGAAGCCGGGCCGTTGGATCCGTTCAATCACAGCTTCTCCGTGATGGTGGAATGTGACGATCAGGCGGAGGTCGACAGGCTGTGGGGCGCGCTGAGCGAGGGCGGCGAGGCGGAGCAGTGCGGCTGGCTGCGCGATCGCTGGGGGCTGTGCTGGCAGATCGTGCCGCGGCGCCTGACGGAGTTGATGAACGATCCCGACGCCGCCCGCGTGCGGCGTGTCACGGAAGCGATGCTGTTGATGGGCAAAATCGACATCGCCGGGTTGGAAGCGGCGGCGCGCGAGTAGTGCAACGCTCACTGAGGGAGAGAACGGATGCACCGAGAACGGCACAGTATTGAACGCATCGGCTGGCTGCGGGCGGCGGTGCTCGGCGCCAACGACGGCATCGTTTCAACGGCCAGCCTGCTGCTGGGCGTCGCGGCGGCCAGCGCCTCGCATTCCGCGCTGATGATCGCCGGTGTCGCCGGGTGGGTGGCCGGCGCAATGTCGATGGCCACCGGCGAGTATGTGTCGGTCTCATCGCAGGCGGATACCGAAAAGGCCGCGCTGGCGGAGGAACAGGCGGAACTGCTTGAAGACTACCCGGGGGAGTTTCGCGAACTGACGTCAATCTACGTGCATCGTGGTCTGGATCCGGCGTTGGCCCGGCAGGTAGCGGAAAAGCTGATGGCGCATGATGCGCTGGAGGCCCACGCGCGCGACGAGCTGGGCATTTCCTCTGCCACCCGCGCCCGGCCGCTGCAGGCCGCGTTGGCGTCGGCCCTGAGTTTCTCTCTCGGCGCGCTGTTGCCGCTGCTGGTGGCGCTGTGGGTACCGGTCGCCTGGACGCGGCCGGCGCTGGTGGCGTCGGCGCTGATTTCCCTCGGCATTCTCGGCGGCATCGCCGCGAAAACCGGCGGGGCGCCGATCTTGCCGGGCGTGGCGCGCATCCTCATCTGGAGCGCACTGGCGATGGCGGTTTCTTCCGGCGTCGGCCTGCTGTTTGGCGTGACGGCCGGCTAACGTCGCACTTGCATCAATCTATTGCACCTCAAGCTCAGAATTTATCATTTGTCAGCCGCCGGCGTTCGCGGCAAGGTGACGGCAACGCCAACCTCAGTCAGGGACACTTATGCAGAAATCACAGATCCTATCGTGGGTCGCCCAGCATCCGCTGTTGCAACGCATGGTCGCGCTAGAGCCGATCACCTGGTTCAATCCACGCGCGACAACGCTGGCCGCAGGCTTGCCCCACGTCGGGTTGACCGCCGCCGACGTCGCCGACGCGGAGCAGCGCCTGGCGCGCTTCGCGCCTTATCTCGCCGCGGCCTTCCCGGAAACCCAACCCACAAAGGGGATCATCGAATCCGAGCTGGTGGCGATCCCTGCCATGCAGCTCGCGTTGGATCGGCGCTATGGGCAGACGTTGGGCGGACGCCTGCTGTTGAAAAAGGACAGCCATCTGCCGATTTCCGGTTCAATCAAGGCGCGCGGCGGCATCTATGAGGTGCTGACGCACGCGGAAAAGCTGGCGCTGGAGGCGGGGCTGCTGCACACCGGCGACGACTACGCCCGGCTGTTTTCCGACGAGTTCCGTCAATTCTTCAGCCAGTACCGCATCGCCGTCGGATCGACCGGCAATCTGGGATTATCCATCGGCATCATCAGCGCCCGGTTGGGGTTTGACGTCAGCGTGCACATGTCGGCGGATGCGCGAGAGTGGAAAAAACAGAAGCTGCGCGAAAATGGCGTGACGGTGGTGGAGTACGCCGACGATTACGGCGTGGCGGTCGAACAAGGGCGCAAACAGGCGGCGGACGATCCGAGTTGCTTCTTTATCGATGATGAAAACTCGCAAACCCTGTTCCTCGGCTACGCGGTGGCCGGCGGTCGCCTGAAGCGGCAATTTGCCGAACAGGGCATTGTGGTGGACGCGCAGCATCCGCTGTTCGTGTATCTGCCGTGCGGCGTTGGCGGCGGGCCGGGCGGTGTGGCCTTTGGCCTCAAGCTGGCGTTCGGCGATCACGTTCACTGCATTTTTGCCGAACCGACCCATTCGCCCTGCATGCTGCTCGGCGTCTACAGCGGGTTGCATGACGGCATTGCGGTGCAAGATCTCGGCATCGACAACCGCACGGCGGCGGACGGGCTGGCGGTGGGGCGCGCCTCCGGCTTTGTCGGCCGGGCGATGGAACGTCTGCTGAACGCGTTTTACACTCTCAGCGATGAAGAGATGTTTGCGCTGCTCGGGTTGTTGGACCGGTACGAGCATATCCAACTGGAGCCGTCCGCGTTGGCGGGCATGGCCGGACCGTGGCGCGTTGCCGCCCATGCGAAGGCGCTCAGCGAGCAAGGCATCAGCGCCGAGCACCTGGCGCAGGCGACGCATCTGGTGTGGGCGACCGGCGGCGGCATGGTGCCGTCGGCGGAAATGGCGACGTACCTCGCCGCCGGGCAGGCGGCGGAGTAAGGCACAGTAAAAAGGGGCGAAAATCGCCCCTGATTGTCTGTCGTGCGGTTACAGCTGTTCGCCGTTGCTGGCGATCACCTGGCGATACCAGTCGAAGCTTTTCTTGCGCGAACGTTCGAGCGTGCCGGTGCCGTCGTCGTGTTTGTCGACGTAGATGAACCCGTAGCGTTTGCTGTACTCACCGGTGGTGAACGACACGCAGTCGATGCAGCCCCACGGCGTGTAGCCGATCAGATCTACACCGTCTTCAATCACCGCTTTCTTCATCTCTTCGATATGGGCGCGCAGATAGTCGATGCGATAGTCATCGTTGATCTGGCCGTCCGCCTCCACCTTGTCGAAGGCGCCGAAGCCGTTTTCCACGATAAACAGCGGCTTCTGGTAACGTTCATACAGCACGTTCAGCGAATAGCGCAGCCCGACCGGATCGATCTGCCAGCCCCAGTCGGAGGCCTTGACGTGCGGGTTCGGCACGTTGCCCGGGAAGCCGAACATGCCGTCGCTGCCGTCCACCGCGTTGGCCTGCAGCGCATTGCTCATGTAGTAGCTGAAACCGATGTAGTCGGTGCAGCCCTCGCGCAGGATCTGCGCGTCCTGCGGCTGCATCTCGATCTTCAGCCCTTTGCGTTCCCAATCGCGCAGCAGGTAGCTTGGGTAGTAGCCGCGCATCTGCACGTCGGTATACAGATAGCGCTGGTGCATCGCTTCCACGGCGTACATCACGTCGTCCGGTTTACAGGAATAAGGATAGAACGGCACGCAGGCCAGCATGCAGCCGATTTTGAATTCCGGGTTGATCTGATGGCCGAGTTTGACCACCTGCGCGCTGGCGACGAACTGGTGGTGCAACACCTGGTACAGCGCCTGTTCCGGGTTGTCTTCCTGGGTGTAATCCACGCCGGAACAGCAGTAGCCGAACAGCGGGTAGCGGTAGTTGCTCTGGTTGTTGATCTCGTTGAAGGTCATCCAGTACTTCACTTTTTCGCGGTAGCGACGCATCACCACCTCGCTAAAGCGCACGAAGAACTCCACCACCCGGCGATTTTTCCAGCCGCCGTAAGCTTTCACCAAATGGTAAGGCATTTCGAAGTGGGACAGGGTGATCACCGGCTGGATGCCGTATTTCAGCAGTTCGTCGAACAGGTCGTCGTAAAACTGCAGGCCGGCCTCGTTCGGCGTCGCTTCGTCGCCGTTCGGGAAAATGCGCGTCCAGGCGATCGAGGTGCGAAAACACTTGAAGCCCATCTCGGCGAACAGTGCCACGTCCTGCTTGTAGCGGCCGTAGAAGTCCACCGCTTCGTGGTTGGGGTAACGATAGCCGTCGAGCACGCCGTCGGTCATCACGCGATCCACGCCGTGTGAGCCGCCGGACAGCACGTCGGCGATGCTTGGCCCTTTGCCGTCCCGATCCCAACCGCCTTCAACCTGGTGCGCGGCGACCGCGCCCCCCCACAGAAAATCCTTCGGCAACTGTTTCATCGTCAATGTCTCATCGGTTTATTTAATGAAGGGTAATAACGCTGCGTTGAGAACAGAGTAGCAAGACCGAAAGAAATGTCACGATATAACAAATCACCGTGAAAAGTGATTTGTCACAATAAAAAAACAGCCTGTTTTATTTTTCCGAATTAATATGCCCGAGCCGTTTGCCGATGGTTTCAATAATGTAAAGTACGGGGATCTGCGTGGTAATATTGTGATGCCCGCCGATCAAATGCTGTGGAACGTGGTAGGAGAGGTTGAAGTCCGCCAGCCGCGCCAGCGAAGAGGTTTCGTTGTTGGTGATGCTGATGATCTTGCAGTGGTGCAGGCTGAACTGGCTGGCCAAACGCAGGATCTCTTCGGTCTCGCCAGAGACCGACAGCATGATCGCCACCGCGTTTTTATACATATCGCTGTTGACGGGATAATAAGGATCGTCGATATGAGTACTGAATTTCCCGACGTTGGAAAAGAAACGCGCGCCATATTTCCCCAATGCGCCCGACGTACTGATGCCGACGAAAATAATTCGCTCGGCGGCGGCGATATGTTGCACCGCCTGATCGATCAGCTGATTAAATTCTTCGTTGCTGACGCTTTTAAAAAAGCTGAGGATTTCGCCGATGCCAGAATCGACCGGTGGCGCATCGGTTTGTTCCAGATACAGCTTGAAACGGATGCGAAATTCCGAATAGCCGTCACAGCCCATTTTCTTGCAAAACCGCAGCACGGTGGTGGTGGAGACGCCGGCGGCCTCGGCCAGCTCGCGGATGGTCATGTACATCACTTGATTCTTGTGTTTGCTGACGTAGGTATAAACCATCAGCTCCAGGGCGTTGAGCTCGGCGATTGCTTTATGGGTAAACATGAGTCGGTCCGGCGGCTGAAAACGGGAAGCTTATCTGCGGGTTAACATAGCAAAATTCACCGCCGCTGGCACTGCCGGGCAAAAAGAAAAGCCGCACCAGTCAGGCGCGGCCCAGGGTTCACGACGAACAAATTAAAGCAAAACGTTCCGGAAGACATGCCATGAAAACGCGTTTCATCACACAGGGTTAGCATAGGTCAGCTTATTCCGGTGGCAAAATGCCGGTTTCTGCTTTCTAAAGCCAAAGCGCGGCAAAGGCTATGGCGTCTCGGGTTTATCTTCGGACCAGCGGGCGGCGTTGACGTCCACCTTAACCGGCAGCAGCCCGATGGCGGTGAATTTATCCGCCAACTGCTGTTGCTGCCTGAACACCTCCGGCGACATGCGCTGGCTGCCGAACGGCATGCGGGCGATGGCTCTGGCCCAAATGGCCTGATCCAGGCCGGTGCTCTGAGCGAGGATCGCCGCCGCTTCCTGCGGATGGCCGTTGGCCCAGTCGCTCAGCACGCCGAGCTGTTGAATCACCTGCTTGGCGCTGTCCGGGTAGGTTTCGGCAAAGCGGCGGCTGGCGAGATAGAAGGTGTAGTGCGGCACGAGGCCTTCCGCGTCTTTCAGCCGACGGGCGTTGGCATGGGTTTCCACCTCGGCGTAGTAGGGATCCCAAATCACCCAGGCGTCGACGCTGCCGCGCTGGAAGGCGGCGCGGGCATCGCTCGGCGGCAGATAGACCGGCGTGATGTCCTTGTAGCTCAAGCCGGCCTGTTCCAGCGCGCTCACCAGCAGGTAATTGACGTCAGACCCTTTGTTCAACGCCACGCGTTTCCCTTTCAGATCGGCCACGGAGCGGATCGCCGAATCCTGCGGCACCACGATGGCTTCGGTTTTCGGGCTGGGCGGCGAATGCGCCAAATAAACCAGATCGGCCTTGGCGGCTTGCGCGAAGGCCGGCGGAGCGTCGCCGGTCGCCGCCAGATCGATGCTGCCGACGTTCAACCCTTCCAACATCTGTGGGCCGGCGGGGAATTCTATCCAGCGAACCTTGATACCCTGCGGCTCCAGGGTTTTTTCCAGCGTACCGCGGTATTTCAGCAGCGCAAAAATGTTGGCTTTCTGGTAACCGATGGTGATTTGTTGCGGTTTCTCCTGCGCGCCGGCCGGCAGGCCAAACAGGCCGAGCAGCAGGGCGGCGATCAGCGGCGTTGTGAGTTTTCTCATCCTGATTTTCCGATAGGCGAAGTGAACGGTAGCGATGACGCGCTGGGCGTAACGCCATGAAACGGCATTTAAATTTTCCTGCGGCGGGATAAGGGCGATGATAATGAGCGGCGCAGTGGCGTGTAAAGCGCCCGCTTATGCTGAATAATGCCTTGCTTAGCCATAAATCAACTTAAGCGGGAGAGGGAAAACTCGACGTTATGCCGCGTCACGCTCGCGCGAACGCCCCAGCAACAGCGGAACCAACAGATACAGGGCGGCGGCCAACGCCCAGACCAGGCCGGGCCAGACATCGCGCGTGGCGGCATACAGCGCCGTCGCGACCAGCGGACCCGCGACGCCGATCAGGCTGCCCATGCTGGCCAGCGTCCCTTGCAGCTCACCCTGATGGTCGTCGTCCACCTTGTGCGCCATCAACGCCTGCAGCGCCGGCAGCGCCATGCCGCCCGCGGCGAAGAACGGCAGTAGCGCAAAGGGCGCCCAGCCGCGGGTGGCGATCGATAACAGCACCAGACCCAGCGCGTCGGCCGCCAGGCCGATCAGCAGAGCCTTGCGCTCGCCGAGCCGTGCGACCAGCGGGCCGATGGCGAAGGCCTGCGACAGCGCGTGGCAGGCGCCGTAACCGGCCAGCGACAGGCCCGCCACCATCATGCTCCAGCCGAAACGATCCTGACCGTATAAAATCCACAGCGTGGCCGGCGCCTGTGAAACCAGCGCCATGATCAGGTAAATACCGGCCAGCGGCAGCAGGCCCGGTTTGCCGTGCAGCCGACGCAATGACGAAAATGGATTAAGGCGGATTTTCTCGGCGGCGCGGGCGCGGGGTTTACGCGATTCCGGCAGCAGGAAAAACGCCATGATCAGGTTGAGGGCATTCATCGCCGCCGCCGCCAGGAAGGGGGCATGCAGATGCCATTCGCCCAGCGATCCACCGAGCAGCGGACCGACGATAAAACCGACGCCGAACACCGCGCCCACCAGGCCAAAACGCCGCGCGCGCTGACCGGCGGGGGTAATATCGGTGACGTAAGCGGTGGCGACCGCCATGTTGGCGCCGGTGATGCCCGCCAGCAACCGGCCCAGATAGAGCCAGGCCAGCGTCGGCGCGAACGCCATCAGCAGATAGTCGGCCGCCGCGCCGGCGAGCGAAATCAACAGCACCGGACGCCGGCCGAAACGATCGCTCAGTGCGCCGAGGATCGGTGAAAACAGGAATTGCATCAACGCATACGCCGCCAGCAGCGCGCCGTAATGCACGCTGCCGGCGTCGAGGCCGCCCAGTGAGCGCAACAGCGCCGGCAGGATAGGCATGATCAGGCCGATGCCTACCGCATCCAGCAATACCGTCAACAAAATAACCAGCATAGGTTTTTTCAAAATTGCGACTCTAACAGTGATAGAGTATTGAGTATTCCATAGTAACCCTATCAGTGATAGAGAGATGAGCGAAAAAAATACCGCGACGCGTTTAACGCGAGAGACCGTCCTGCGCGGGGCGCTGGCGTTGTTGAATGACATCGGCATCGATGCCCTGAGCACCCGTCGCCTGGCACAACATTTGGGGGTGCAATCTCCCACGCTCTATTGGCATTTCAAGAACAAGGCCGAACTGCTGAAGGCGATGGCGGAAACCATCATGTTGGATCACCGTGAAGAGGTGCCCGCCGACATGCCCTGGCAGGATTGGGTCGTTACCAATGCGAGCCATTTCCGTCGGGCGCTGCTGGCTTACCGCGACGGCGCGCGTCTGCATGCCGGCACCCGGCCGCAGGAACCGCAATTCGCCATCATTGAGGCCAAGGTGGCGCTGTTGTGTCGGGCGGGGTTGACGCCGGAACGCGCCGTTAATCTGCTGTTCGCCGTCGGACGTTTCGTGGTGGGCTGGGTGCTGGAAGAGCAACAAATGCAGTCGGACGATGCGCTGAATGACGCCGATCGCCGGCGTTACCCTCTGCTGTGCGAAGGCTGGGAAACATTGCAGGATAAGGGCGCAGACGCGCTGTTCGAAGCCAGCGTGCGGCTGTTGGTTGACGGCGCCGAGGCCGAATTGACGATCGACAATAATCACGGCCAGCAATCATAAAACCGGGCTTATCTATAGGAAATTTATAGGAAATACCCACTTTTCGTTAAAGCCATGGCCGCTACATTCCCTTAACATTATCATGTCTTTTGATAATAATTATTAGCACGCTGCTCAATTGTTCTTCGCAGTGATGTTACGGATTAAATCCGTTTGTTTAAGGGATAGTTTCACGATGGAAATCAATGTTAATGGCCGGGTGGTTCCACTCGGCAATCTCGCGCCCGACACGCCGCTGCTGTACGTTTTACGCAACGATCTGCAATTGAATGGCCCCAAATACGGCTGCGGCTTGGGGGAATGCGGCGCCTGCACGGTGCTGATCGACGGCGTCGCCGCGCGCTCTTGTTCAATGCCGCTGTCCGCCGTAGGAAGCAAATCCGTCACTACCCTGGAAGGCTTAGGCACACCGGACGCGCTGCATCCAGTGCAGCAGGGGTTTGTCGATGAGCAGGCGGCGCAGTGCGGTTACTGCACCAACGGCATGATCATGACGCTGGTCGCGTTGTTCGAACGCGAGCCGGAGGCGGACGAGCAAACGATCAAGAAAGCGCTGGCCTACAACCTGTGCCGCTGCGGCACTCACCTTGAGATCTTGCACGCCGCCGAGCGCGCCCGCGACCTGTTGGCAGCACGGAGGCAAGCATGAGCCGCCTCGAACTGACTCGCCGCCAGTTGTTGCAGGCCGGCGGGGTGGTGATGGTCAGCAGCCTGCTGCCCGCGCCGTTTAACGCCTTCGCCGCCGAGGCGGTTGTAGCGCCTGCCGATCTGCCGCTGGATCGGGTGGACAGCTTTATCAGCCTCACCGCCGACGGCCGGGTAACGGCCTTCAATGGTCACGTCGATCTGGGTACCGGCATTCGCACCGCGCTGGCGCAGATCGTCGCCGAAGAAATTTGCGTGCCGTTCAAGCACGTCACGATGATCCTTGGCGATACGCAGCGCACGCCGGATCAGGGGCCGACCATCGCCAGCGCCACCATTCAGGTCACGTCGGTGCCGCTGCGACAGGCGGCGGCGCAGGTGCGGCACATGCTGACGGCGTTGGCGGCCAAAGCCTTCGAACTTCCGGCCGAACAGCTGACTGCGGCTGCGGGGCAGGTATTTGTGACCAAAAACCCGGGGCGCTCACTGAGCTATGCGCAGCTGGCGAGTGGGCAGAATCTGCACGTGATGCTGGATAAAAACGTTCAGTTGAACAGCGAACACCAGAATCGCTACGTCGGCCGCGCCGTTGCCCGGGTCGACATTCCGGCCAAAGTGAGCGGTGGGCTGACCTACGTGCACGACCTGCGCTTGCCCGGCATGCTGCATGGCCGGGTGGTGCGCCCGCCTTACGTAGGCGCCGACAGCAGCGCCCCGCTGGGCGGCGGCCTGCTGTCGGTGGATGAAAATTCGATCGCGCACCTGCCGGGCATCGTGAAACTGGTAGTGATCAACGATTTCATCGGCATCGTGGCCGAGCGCGAGGAGCAGGCGATCGCCGCCATGCGCCAGCTGAAAACCAAATGGAAACCCTGGGCCGGGTTGCCGGATCTGTCGCCGGAAGCGCTGCCCGCCGCGCTGGAAGCCAACCCGAAAACCGACCGCGTCCTGCGCGACGATGCGGGAACGGACGCCGCGCTGGCGGCGCTGCATACCGAAGTGCAGGCCGACTATGTCTGGCCCTACCATCAGCACGCCTCGATCGGCCCTTCCTGCGCGGTGGCGGAGGTTAAAGACGGGCGGGCGCAGGTGTGGTCCGGCACGCAAAACCCGCACGATCTGCGCAAAGACATCGCCACGCTGCTGGAATTGCCGCCTGAGCAGGTGCACATCACCCGCATGGAGGCCTCCGGCTGCTATGGCCGCAACTGCGCCGACGACGTCTCGGCGGACGCGGCGCTGTTGGCGCGGGCCACCGGCCGCCCGGTGCGGGTGCAGCTGATGCGCGAACAGGAATCTGGCTGGGAGCCGAAGGGCACCGGCCAGCTGATCCGGGTGCGCGGCGGCCTCGACGCGCAAAACCGGGTGGCGGCCTACGAATTGAAAACCAGCTATCCCTCCAACAATGCGGTGACCTTGCCGCTGGTGTTGACCGGCAAGGTGGCCAACCGGGCCGACGTGCAACAGATGGGCGATCGCACCGCCATTCCGCAATACGCGTATCCGCACATGCGGGTGATCTGTCAGGACGCCGCGCCGATCGTGCGGGCATCGTGGATGCGCGGCGTTTCGGCGCTGCCCAACGTGTTCGCCCATGAATCCTGGATCGACGAACTGGCCTGGCACGCCGGCGAGGACCCGATCGCGTTTCGCCTGCGTTACCTGAGCGATCCGCGCGCGGTGGCCTTGATTGAGGCCCTGAAGCGGCAAGCCAACTGGCAAGACGGCCCGGCGTACCGGTCGCACGCCGCCGGCGCCGAAGTGGTGAGCGGCCGCGGCTTCGCCTATGCCCGCTACTTCCACAGCAAATTCCCCGGCTTTGGCGCCGCCTGGGCGGCCTGGGTGTGCGATCTCAGCGTCAACCGCCTTTCCGGGCAGATCACGCTCGATAAAATCTTCGTGGCGCATGACTGCGGGCGCATGATCAACCCGGCCGGGGTGCGCCATCAGGTGCACGGCAACATTATCCAATCCGCCAGCCGGGTACTGAAAGAGTTTGTGACCTTTAACGAGACGGGGGTGACGTCATTGGACTGGGGCGGCTATCCGATCCTGCGCTTCGACGAATTGCCGCAGATCGATATCCAGCTGATTGACCGCCCGGACGAAGCGCCGATGGGTGCCGGCGAGTCCGCCTCGGTACCGAGTGCGGCGGCGATCGGCAACGCGCTGTTTGACGCGCTCGGCGTGCGTCTGCGCGAGGTGCCGTTTACGCCGGCGCGGGTGCTCGCCGCGCTGCGCGCCCAGGCCGGCCATTAATCCCCCGTAACGAACAAGGACAGCAAAGATGAGTAAGATGAAAAAAATCGTCGGGTGGGGCGGCGTCACGGTGATCGCCGTTGTGGTGGCCGGCGTGGTCGCCAGTTGGCAGCCGGAAATCGCGCCGCTCGCCGCCGATGCGACCCACCGTTTCAGCGAGGCGCAGATCGCGCGCGGCAAAACGCTGGCCGACCTCGGCGACTGCGCCGTGTGCCACACCCGTGCGGGTGGTGAGCGCAACACCGGCGGGCTGGCGATGGAGATCCCCTTCGGCACCATTTACACCACCAACATCACGCCGGACGTGGAAACCGGCATCGGCAGCTGGAGTTACGCGGCGTTCGAACGCGCCATGCGGCACGGCGTCGATCGCCAGGGCCGCTATCTCTATCCGGCGTTTCCCTATACCGCCTTTACTCGCACCCGCGACGAGGATCTGCAGGCGCTGTACGCCTACCTGATGTCACAGCCGGCGGTCAAATACCGGCCACCGGCCACCGATTTGCACTTTCCGTTCAATATTCGCCAGGGCATCTTTGCCTGGAACCTGCTGTTCCTGACGCCGGGCGCGATGCCGGAACAGGCGGCCCAAAGCGCCGACTGGAACCGCGGCGCGTACCTGGTCGAAGGGCTGGGGCACTGCAGCGCCTGCCATTCGCCGCGCAACGTGCTGTTCGGCGAGAAAACCGGCGGCGAGCACCTGGCCGGCGGCGTGGCGGAGGGATGGACGGCGCCGGCGTTGACCGGCCGCTCACCCGCGCCGCTCGCCTGGACGAAGCAGGATCTGGTCGATTTCATGCGCACCGGCTACTCGGCCAACCACGGCGTCGCCGCCGGCCCGATGGCGCCGGTGATCGAAGAAGGGCTGTCGCGCTTGCCGCAGGCCGATCTGCAGGCGATCGCCGTCTATCTGCGCAGCTATCATCCTGAAACGGCGGCGGGCGCTACGGCGGCAACGTTAAACGCTCAGGCGGAACGGCAGGTGGAGCCTCTGAGTTCGGAAGGGGCACGGCTGTTTTCCGGCGCCTGCATGGCATGCCATGCGCAGGAAAAAGGCGCGCAGATGGCGGGGGTGCGGCCGTCTCTGGCGCTGAACACCAACCTGTTCGCCGATGCGCCGGACAACGCCATTCGTGTGGTGCTGGACGGCATACAGCGGCCGGCGAACGCCGAGCTGGGCTATATGCCGGGTTTTCGCCATAACCTGAATGACGCGCAGATCGCCATTCTGCTCAACTACCTGCGGCAACATTACGCCGGTCAGGCGCCGTGGCCGGACTTGGCGGCGCAGGTCAGCCGTTTGCGCACCGAAACCGCGCAGAAATAGCCGCCTGGGGCTGGACAGCCGCGCCGCGGTGACGACAATAGACCTTTTCACATGGACAGAGGCAGTAAAATGAATACGTTAGACGCGATCCGCCAACGCCGCGCCACCAAGCAGTTCGATACGCAGTACGTGATGACGCTCGAAGAGAAAAAAGCGCTGTTGAACATTGCGCTGCAGGGCGCACCCAGCGCGTTTAACCTGCAGCACTGGCGCCCGCTGCTGATCGAAGATCGCGCGCAGCGCGAGAAAATTCGCGAAGCGGCGTGGGGGCAGGCGCAGGTGACCGACGCATCGATGCTGGTCGTGCTGTGCGGCGATCTGTCGAGCTGGGAGTCACAGGTTAAAAACGTCTGGGCCGAGGCGGCGGAGCCGGTACAGCAGTTCATGATCCCGGCCGTCGATCAGTATTATCGCGGTAAGCCGCAGGTGCAGCGCGACGAAGTGATGCGCAGCAGCGGCATCTTCGCCCAGACGCTGATGCTGGCGGCCAAGGCGCAGGGCTACGACTCTTGCCCGATGGACGGATTTGATTTCGACGCGGTGGGTGAGATTATCAATAAGCCGGCGCACTATCAGATCGCGCTGATGGTCGCCATCGGCAAGGCGGCGGGGCAACCTTATCCGCGCATCGGCAAACTGCCGTTCGACGACGTGGTGAAAACCGACCGTTTCTGCTCTGAGCGGTGAATGACAAAAGGGAAGGCTTGCGCCTTCCCTTATTTTTTGGTGACGCACAGTTCGTTCCAGTAGCTGAAACGGATGCGCCGTTGCAGGCGGTGATGCCACATAGAAAACTCCTTCTACCCTACACGGTTTAAATAAATAGCACCGCGCCGGACACAAGGCGAATGCCTTATTGTGCATAGCTTGCCCGTCGGGCGGGATTAACCGATTTTACCGGCCCGGTGCGCGGCGAGCGTCCATCGCCAGCCGAAGTTCATGCCCGCTGCCGCGCCGAGAATGGCCAGCGTGCCCAGCAACTGCAGCAGGCTGAGACGGTGCCCGAACACTGCCCAGTCCACCACGATCGCCACCGCCGGGTAGATGAACGACAGGGCGCCGACCAGGGCCGTGGGGATCTTCTGAATGGCGCCATAGAGCAACGTGGACATCAAACCGGTATGCACCAGGCCGAGGGTTGCCAGCAGCAGCCAGTCGATGGGGGCCGCAGGCGGCGTGGCCAGACCGGCGAACGGTGCCAGTGCCAACGTGCCAACGGTCAGTTGAATCAACACGATGAGCTGCGGCGGCAACGCGGCCAGCCGTTTGACGATCGCCGCCGCAATGGCGTACATCAGGGCCGCACCGAGCGCCAGTACCACGCCGAGCAGGTAGTCATCGCCGCTGCCGCCGCTTTGCCGGCCGGCGACGATCAACACCATCCCCGCGAACGCCAGCAGAAGCCAGCCCAGCCGGTTAGCCGTTAGTTTTTCGCCGAACAGCAGCGCCCCCAGCGCCACCAACATAAACGGCTGAACATGGTAGGTCACGGTGGCGACAGCGATCGAAGCATGCTGATAGGCGGCAAACAATAGCGTCCAGTTGAGCACCAGCGCGATACCCCCGAGGATGGCGACAGCCAGTTGCCGCCGGTTGATTGCGCCGGGTTTCAACTGCCCAAGCGCGGCGCAGGTCGCCAGCATGGCCAGCGCGCCGAACGCGCAGCGCCAAAACACCACCGTTGTGGGCGGCTGCCCTAAAACGAGTACCGGCCAACCGACGGTGCCTGAGATGGTCATGGCGAGGAACATTTGCACTGCGCCGCGCGTCTTTGTTTTCATGTTGTTGCCCTCGCTGCCTGACCGTACTTGTGGTGAAGCCGCTTAATCATTAAAATGAACAATTGGACATTATGATGAACATGCATGCAGCTGTTCGTCAAGTCGAACAATCGGATGATATAGCGAACGATGAGCAATAACCTGATGCAGAACATTACGCCGATCGGCCTCTTGTCGGCGGCGATCCGCCGCGAGCGTGAGCGATTGAACCTGTCGGTGACCGAGCTGGCGAAGCGCGCGGGCATCGCCAAGTCCACGCTGTCGCAGCTCGAAGCCGGCAGCGGTAATCCCAGCCTGGAAACGCTGTGGGCGTTGGCGATGGCGCTGGACGTGCCGGTCAGCCGACTGATTTCGCAACCCAGCAGGCCGGTGCAAGTGATCCGCGCCCATGAGGGAACGCCGGCGCTGTCGGAGCAGGGCAACTACGCCGCCACGCTGCTGGCCACCTGCCCGCCGGGCGCGCAGCGCGACATTTACCGGCTGCGGGTGCAACCCGGAGAGGCGAAACTTTCCCGGCCACATCCCCCCGGCACCGTCGAGCATGTGATCATCAGCAGCGGGCGAGCGCGCCTCGGGCCGGCGGAGCAGCCGCTGGAGCTGAGCGCCGGCGATTACATCAGCTACTCCGCCGATCGCGAGCACGTTTTCGAAGCGCTGGAGCCGGAGACCACCGCCGTGATGTTGATAGAACAGGGTTAGCCCGGGCGTTGAAGGTCCGTTTATTGAAAATGATTCTCAATTATATTAGTGTGCCCGCCTGTTTTGACGCCGGGGCAGGCGCGTAGCCCGGCGTCGCCGTTTATTGCCCTTCAAGGACCGAAGATGAAAATCGCTATTCCTTCCCTGCTGTTATTCGCCGGTTTGACGGCAACGCACCCGGCCACCGTGTTGGCCGCTACACCGCCCGTCGCGGCGGATCAGGGCCAGAACGACACGGCCAACAACGATTTCAGCTTCGTGCGCTATCGCGCGGATTACCGCGTCAACGCCAACGCCACCAACGTGAAGACGGAAAGCTACGAAGTGCTGCTGAAGACCAAGGCGGCGGTCGAAAAATTCAGCCAGATCCGCCTGAGCTACAGCGAAAAAATGGAAACGCTGGAGGTGGTCGCCGCCTACACGCTGACTGCCGACGGCCAGCGGCACGACGTGGCGCCCGATCGCATCTATACCCAGGAGAGTTACTCCAGCGCCACGGCCCCGCTGTATGCCGACCGCAAAGTGCGCGTCATCGTGTTCTCCAACCTGGCGCCGGGCTCGCGGGTGGTGTATGAGCTGCGCCGCACGCAAAACACCCCGTATTTCCCCGACTATTTCGGCCTGTGGGAGACGTTCAGCGTTTTCGATCAGTTCGACGACGCCGAAGTGACCCTGCAGGCACCGGCCAAGCTGCCGATGCATATCTTCACGCGTGGCGTGGAAGGCGGGGACAAGCCGCAGATCCGCAACGGCCAAGCGCACTGGCGCTGGCATTATTCGCGCAGCGCGCCGATGAAATCACAAAACTGGGCAGCGGACAGCTGGACCTTCAGCCCGACCATCATGGCGAGCACCTACCGCGAGTGGCCGCAGTTGGCCAAGGCCTATCAGCTGAAGGCCGGTGCGGCGGCGAAGGTGACGCCGGGCGTCCAGGCACTGGCAGACAACATCACCGCCGGCATCAGCGATCGGCGCGAGCAGGCGGAGGCCCTCTATCGCTGGGTGGCGCAAAACATTCGCTACGTGGCGGTGTATCTTGGCAACGGTGGGCTGGAGCCGAATTCGGCGCAGAGCATTCTCGACAACCACTACGGCGACTGTAAGGACCACGTGGTGATCCTGGAGGCGCTGCTCGCCGCCAAGGGTATTGAAAGCTCACCGGTGCTGATCGGTATGGATGAAGGCCCGTTACTGCCTAAAGTGCCGCTGCTCAGCCGCTTTAATCACGCCATCACCTATGTGCCGGAGTTCAAACTGTACCTGGACTCCACCAACCCCTGGGCGCGGTTCGGGCAACTGCCGCAAGGCGATCTGGGGGCGCCGGTGCTGCTGACGCGCGACGCCAAGCTGGCGCGCACGCCGGGCAGCGATGAGCAGCCGGTCAAGAGCGCGCTGAGCGTCGATTTCGTGTTTGACAAAGCGGGCAATCTGCACGGACAAACCGAGCGTCGGCTGAGCGAAGTGGAAGAAATTGACCTGCGGGGCTATTTCTCGCAGATCAACCGGCAGAACCGGGCGCAGGCCGAAGCGTCGATCATGTCCGCCTCCGGTATCGACGGCAGCGGCGAAGTGGCGATGAACAGCGATCCGCTGGATCTCAAAAAACAGTTCGGTTACCGCTTCCGCTTCAAGGCGGACGACTACGTCGATTTCGGCGTGGTGGGCGGCATGACGCTACCTAATCCGCCCGGTGGCAAATCGTTCCGCACGCTGTATACCACCACGGCGGCACCGGACAACGAAACGCCGTTCTACTGCAGCGCGCAGCGCTACGACGAAACCTACCGTCTGCAGCTGCCGGCCAACGTGCCGATCATCGCCATTCCGCAAGACAGACAGTTCCGCAATGCGGCGGGCGACTATCGCGTGGCGTGGCGGCGCGACGGGCAGCAGGTGATCGTCAATCACCGCCTGCAGGTGAACGCTATTCGCGGCAAGGAGGCGCTGTGCCAGGCACAGGATTACCCGGCGTTCCGCGAGCTGTTCCAGCAGGTGCGGCGCGGTTTCCGCGGCCAGGTGGTGTACGGCGAATTGGCCAACGGCAAATAAGCCGCTGCCCCGTCGCGCTTAGCGGCGGGGCGCACGCCTCAGTTGAACTCGCCCGCGACCCCAGACCACAGGCTGACGCGGCAGCCGCGTGCGGCGAAAGCGTCCATCTCGCGCTTGATGCCGCCGCTCTCTTGCCAACCCGGCAAATCGAGCACGATCAACTCATCCATCGCCGCCATGAACAGGGCGTCGATCGGCGCCCACAGCTTGCCGATGGCGGTTTTGTCGAGCTCTTGCAAACACAGGTTGATCGGATGTGACATGCTGACCTGGCTAAAAACGGCGCTGCCGGCGCGTACGATAGCGGCGGCGACGTCGTTGCACGCGATAAAGCGTTGCTGCACGACGTTGGCGTCGGCGTGGCTGTAGGGGCAGGCTAAAAATATTTTTCTCATTACCGTTTGTTCTCTCAATAATTGATGGTCGGGGCGAAAAAAGGGCGCAGCTTCCCCGTGAGGCGGCGCCCCGTTTATTTTTATGGCTTAGGGATAAATTTAGCGAGCGGCGGCGGCGATGGCCGTCGATTGCCTTTGCGTCTGTTCTTTTTCCAGCAATTCGGCTTCCGGCACCGAGATCTTGATGGCGATCAGGACAGCAATCATGCCACCGAGGAATTTGCCCATCATGATCGGCAACACCAGCGAAGGTTGGAAGTTGGCGGTAAAAGCTAGGTGATCGCCCAGCGTGGCCTGTGCGCAGATGCCGAAGGCCACGCACAGCACCTTATCGCGGGCGCGCATGCCTTTGAACAGGTGATAAACGGCGATGATATTGGCCAATACCATAATAAAGCCCAGCGCGCCGGTATCCGATAAACCGAGCTTTTTACCGATGAAATGCATCGGCTTGCGGCAATAGCGCTGGAATAAATAACAAATGGGGAATGTGCCCGCCAGCATAATGCCGATATAACCGGCGATCTCGATAGCGCGGAATAATTCGTCTTTGTCGGCAAATAACGGATCGAATACCCAGCCGCCGAACACCTTTTTAAACACACCGGTGAAATGCTCGATGATGCACAGCGCCAACACCAGCTTGATAAAGGCATCCGCCGCCTTGCCGAAGATCAGGAACCCTTTCACCATCGCCGCCGGCCGCAGCTTCAGCCCCAACGCCAACAGGAAGCACAGGGCGAACAGCGGGGACAGCAGCCGCAGCGCCTGCAGCAAGTCCAACTGCAGATAGTGCGCGGCAGGTGACGTGGTGGAGATAATCTCCCTGACCGGCAGGTTGTTGAAGGTGATGGTCACCAGGGCGATCAGCACGGCGAACGGAATGCTGATCAGGCCCGCCATGGCGCCCAGCGCCAGATATTTATGGTCGTCGCGGTTCAGCATGATAAGCCCGACCGGGATCAGGTACACGATGCTGGCGCCGGAGGTGTAGCCCACCAACATGGCGACGATCCACATGTCGCGGTTGGCGGCGATGGCGTCAGCCAACTGATAGCCGCCCATGTCCACGGCGATCACCGCCAGCGCCGCGATCGAGGCGTCGGAGCCGAGCGCCGAGAAGAAGGGGCCGATGCTGTACATGATCAGGTAAGAGATGATTGGGATCGCCGCCATGATGCCCGCCTGGGCGAGAAACACCGGGCCGATGGCGTGAATGCCGTTGACGAACTCACGTCCCAGTTCGCCTTCCGGTTTGACGATCGACGCCAACGCCCCGATCAGAGTGCCGGCCATGATGATATAGATGATGAAATTACCGAACTCAGCCATGGTGTTCCTCCTGCGATGAACGTAAGCCGCGCGAACGCGCGATGATTTCCTGATAGCGGGCAAACCAGACCGCCATATCGACCTCGGCGGGCTCCGTCACTTCATAGCGGTTGAGCACCTTGAGCGGCTGTTCCACGCCCAGCCCTTTACGCGCCAACAGAGCCACGCCCTGAGCGGTGATCTCTTTATTGGCGGGCGTAACGATGCGCTTTTGGATCAGGTTGGCGAGGAACTGCGTGAAATAGCGGTTGGCGGACAGACCACCGTCCACCGAAATGCTGTCGCCGATCGGTTTCAACTTATCCATGGCGTTGATCACCTCGGCGGAACGCATGGCGATGCCTTCGAGTATTGACTGCAGCAGATCCTTGCGTTCGGTTTCCAGCGACAGGCCGGCCCACATCCCGGCGGCGGAGCGATCCCAGTACGGGCAGGCCAGCCCGGAGAGCGCCGGTACAAAGGCCAGGCCGCGCGCGATGGCCGGCTGGGCCGGGAAATCGCCGAATTCATCGAAATCGTTGAACAGGCCTATCTTTCTCGCCCAGTTAATGGCGGAGGCCGCGTTATAAACGCCGCCGTCCAGGCCATACACCGGCTCGCTGCCGGGCAGCTTCCAGCACAGCGTGGGCAACAGGCCGGACTCGCCGGCATCGATCGGACGCGGCCCGGTGATCGCCTGTAAAAAAGCGCCGGTACCGAAGGTGATCTTCATCTGCCCAGGTTGATGGCAGCCGTGGCCGTATGTACCGGCAAACTGGTCGACGATGCAGGCCGTCAGCGGTACCGGTTTGCCGTTGAGCACGACGTCGCCGAAGTGGCCGATGTTGTCTCTGACCTCGGGCAGGCTGTCGATCGGCACGCCGAACAAACGGCACAGCTCCTCGTCCCACTGCAGGGTATGAATGTTGAATAACGAGGTGCGCGAGGCCGAGTTATAGTCGGTGAGATGCCTGCCGCACAGGTGGAACAGGAAGAAGGCGTCCATGGTGCCGAGCCGCAGGCGGCCGCGTTGCGCCAGCTGCCTGGCCCCCGGCGCGTTGTTCATCAGCCAGCCCATCTTGCTGGCGGAGAAGTAGGTATCGAGCGGCAGGCCGGTTTTCGCCATCACCAGCGGTTCGACGCCTTCGCGTTTCAGGCGCTGGATCTCCGGCTCGGTGCGCTGATCTTGCCAAACGATGGCGTTGTACAGCGGCAGGCCGCTGTCGGCGTCCCAGGCCAGCAGACTTTCGCCCTGATGCCCTAAACCGATGGCGTCCACCATGTCGCACTGGCTGAGACAGCGGCGGATATTCGCCAGAATCTCCAGGGCGTCGTGTTCCACCCAGCCCGGATTGGGGGTGATCTGCTTGTGCGGCATGCTGGCCGGCGAATGGTGCCTGCCGTCTTCGCCGAACACCACGACCCGGGTGCCGGTGGTCCCCTGATCAATCGCGGCATAACGTTGATTCATCATTGCTTCGCTCTCTTATAGGTTTTGTTTTTTATTGTGCCTGGTGTTGGTTGTATGACTGTTTTAATAATCTATCTTCAATTTCACACATTAAAGCAACATAAATCACAAGATAAAATAACCCCGCGTGATCGACCTCATACTTTTTGCTTATCACCGCGTTCTGCGGCTTTTTTTTGGGAGTTGTGTTGTTTTTACCATTTCAAATGCGGTTATTGTGTGGTTTTATTGTGGTTATCACATCAAAACGGGACATCAGCATGATGGAAGAACAAACGGATTGGGACATTGTCGTGATTGGCGGCGGTGTGGTCGGGTGTGCGGTATTCCGCCAATTCTGCCTGATGGGCGCCCGAACGCTGCTGTTGGAAAAGGGAGGCGATATCCTGTCTGGCGCCAGCAAAGCCAACAGCGCGCTGCTGCACACCGGCTTCGATGCGCCCAGCGGCAGCCTGGAACTGCATTGCATGCAGGCCGGGTACCGGGAATTTATCGCCATCCGCGAACGGATGAATTTGCCGCTGTTACCCACCGGCGCCTTGGTTGTGGCCTGGGATGAGCAGCAGTTGGCGGCGCTGCCCGCGATCGTGCAGCAGGCGCACGACAATGGCGTGCTGGACGTGGCACAGATCGACGCCGCCGAGCTGTATCGCCGTGAGCCACAGCTGGCGCCCGGCGCGTTGGCGGCGGTAGAGGTGCCGGGCGAGAGCGTGATCGATCCCTGGAGCACGCCGCTGGCTTACCTGACGCAGGGCGTTAAACACGGCGGCGACTATCGCTTCAATACCGAGGTGACCGGCGCCGAACGCTTGCCGACCGGCTGGCGGCTAACCAGCAACCGGGGCGAGTTTCACGGCAAAATCGTCATCAACTGCGCCGGCAATCAGGGCGACCGGGTAGAAAGTTTCTGCCACCAGCCCGAGTTTGAAATTCGCCCTCGCAAAGGGCAGTTCCTGGTGTTCGACAAGGCCGCCGCCGGGCAGGTCAACGCCATTATCTTGCCGGTGCCGACGGCCATCACCAAAGGGGTGCTGCTGTCGAAAACCATCTTCGGCAATCTGCTGCTGGGGCCGACCGCCGAAGAACAGCAGGATCGAGAAACGGCAACGGTAGACGAAACCAAAATGCGCGAACTGATCGAACAGGGCACCCGGCTGCTGCCCTCGCTGGCGAATTACAGCGTGACCGCTAGCTATGCCGGATTACGCCCGGCGACCGAACAGAAACACTACCGCATTCAGCACTATCCCGAGCGGCAGTGGATCTGCGTGGCGGGCATTCGCTCCACCGGCCTGACGGCGGCGCTCGGCATCGCGCAATATGTGGAACAGCTCTATCGCGACCACTTTACACCGTGCTTCACGCCAAAAACGCCGGAGACTGTGCATTGGCCGCAGATGCCGATGCTTGCCGACTACGCGCTGCGCGATTACGCGCGCCCGGACAACGGCGGCATCGTTTGCCACTGCGAGCTGGTGACCCAACGGGAGATCGAGGCGGCGTTCGATTCCGCCGTGCCGCCGGAGTGCATCGGCGGGCTGCGGCGCCGCACGCGCGTGATGATGGGGCGCTGCAACGGGTTTTATTGCTGCAGCCGGGTAGCGGAAATGGTAGGCGATCGTTTTGGCCAAACGCTGGCCGTAGGGAGCATTGATGAAAACTGAGTATCAGGTGGCGATTGTCGGCGCCGGGCCGGCCGGGATCGCGGCGGCGACCGCGCTGCGGCAAGCGGGGATCGAGGATGTGGTGATCCTGGAGCGGGAACGGCAGGCGGGCGGCGTGCCCAGACACTGTCGGCACCCCACCTTTGGGCTGCAAACGTTTTATAGGCCGATGCTGGGATCCACCTATGTCGATAAAATACTGGCGCGCGCCGGGCAGGTGGAGATCCGTACCGGCGTGACGGTGCTCGCCATCAAGCCGGACGGCGAGCTGACCATCACGGACTGCCGCGGCGTCAGCACGTTGAAAGCGCAGCGGGTGATCCTGGCGACCGGCGTGCGCGAGACGCCGCGCCATCCGCGACTGGTGAGCGGGCTGCGGCCGCAGGGCGTACTCACCGCCGGTGCGCTGCAGCAGTTCGTCTATCTGCGCGGGCTGCAGCCAGGTAAGGCGCCGGTGGTGGTCGGCACCGAGCTGGTCAGTTTCTCCGCGCTATGGACGCTGCGCAACGCCGGCGTGCGCGCCGTCGCCATGATTGAAAGCGGCGGCAGGCCCGTCGCCTGGCGGTTGAGCGCGCTCTATGCGCGTCTGATGGGGGTGCCGATTCATTATTATTCGCGGGTGACCGATATTGCCGGCTGCGATCGGGTTGAGTCCATCGAGGTGGAAAACCGCCAGGGGGAGAAACGGCGCATCGCCTGCGACAGCCTGATCTTCACCGGCCGCTTCACCGGGGAGTATACGCTGATCCGCCAGAGCCACCTGGCGCAGCGGCCGGACAGCGGCTGTCCGTTGACAGACCAGTTCGGCCGCTGTTCCGACGCCGCCTATTTCGCCGTCGGCAACATGCTGCATCCGGCGGACATGGGCGACCAGTGCTATCAGGAAGGGCTGCGCGTTGGCGAGGCCGTTGCCCGTTCGCTGCAGCGCACGCTGCCACCGGCGCGGCAAATCCTCCCGGTGCGGCATGACGAACGGATCCGCCTGACCGCGCCTACCAACGTGGCGCTGTCAGGCAAAGCCACCACGGTCACGATCAATATGCGCGTGGAACAGGCGGTGTCCGGTTCGGTGGTGGTGCGGCTGGGCGACGAAGTGCTGTATCGCAAAACGCACCGCTGCCTGCCGGAACGGCGGATCCTGCTGCGCAACATCGCCTTGCCGCCCGACGGCGAGCGTGACGCACTGCACATCAGCATAGAATCCGCCGGGTGAACGATGGCAACGGCTTGCGTCTAACGCCCTGAAACCCGTAGTATTCCGTCAGTTAACGCCGCAAGTCTCGGCGGAGGCAGTCACTCTTACTAAAGGCAGCGAGTGTAATGTGAATGGATATCTCTAATTCCGTGGAAAGGCGCAATGAAATACTGGCGCTGATCCAGGCCAACGGCCGGGTTTACGTGAATGAGCTGGCGGATAAATTCCAGGTTTCGCAGGAAACCATTCGGCGCGACCTGAACAAGCTGGAAGACTATCGGCTGATCAAGAAGATCCACGGCGGCGCGGTGAGCAGCCAGTTTAAATTCGAGCATGAATTCAACGAGCGGGCCAAAATCGCCGAGGCCGAGAAGCGCGCCATCGCGGAGAAAGCGGCGACGCTGCTCCAACCGGGCGATACGGTGTTCGTGGATTTCGGCTCCACCACGCTGGAGTTTGCCCGGCAGTTGGCGACGGTCGATCAGTTAACGGTCATCACCAACTCGCCGTTGATTGCCAACGTCTGTCTGGAGAATGACTCCATTGACGTGGTGCTGATCGGCGGGCAGTTCATCGACTCCAAAATGGCGTGCCTGGGCGCGATCGCATTGAATAATATCGAGGCGTTTTTCGCCGACTACGCCATCATCGGCGCCGGCGCGGTCAACGTGCAGACCGGCGTAATGGATCAGAACGTCAATGAAGCGGCCATCGCGCGCAAAATGATTGCCCAGAGCCGCAAGTGCATCGTGCTGGCCGACGAAAATAAGCTGCGCGGGCATGCGATGACGCTGGTGGCCAAATGGCCCGAGGTCGATTATCTGGTGACCTCCGACAGCGGTAACGCATTAGAAGGCTTGGTTTTCCCCGCCAACGTTAATGTGTTGGTGGCGCAGGTCTAAAGGGGGAGAAGCCTTTCTCCATGCGGAGAAAGGCTCAAACCGCTTCCGTCAGGCGATATCGACCGCGCGCACCTCTTTGGATCTCAACTTCACGCGGATCGGCACCGATTTATACGAAGGCGTGCCGCTCTCCTCATCGATGTAATGCAGCGGCACCAGCACGTTGGCCTCCGGGTAGTAGGCGCCGACCGAACCGGCTGAGATGTTGTAGGCGATCACCGTGATGCCTTCCAGGCGCTGGGTGCTGCCGGGCAGCGCCGTTTCCAGATCGACCACGTCGCCATGTTCCAGCCCCAAACGTTGCAGATCGCTGTCATTCATGAACAGCACGTCGCGCCGGCCGAAGACCCCGCGGTAGCGATCGTCCAGAGCATAGATGGTGGTGTTGTACTGATCGTGGCTGCGCAGCGTTATGAGCCGCAACGTGTCTTTGTCTGTCGTTATCTCGTCCTCATGCAGCCCGTTGAACACGGAAAACATCGCCTTGCCCGTCGCCGTCGGCCACTGGCGTTCGGTCGGCGGCAGCGGCATGCGGAAGCCGCCGGGTTGGCGAATACGCGCGTTGTAATCGTCGAAGCCGGGAATGGTTTTTTCGATCAGCTCGCGGATCACGTCGTAATCTTCGATCAGCTCATCCCAGGGCACCTTGCTGGCGGGCATCACCGCTTTGGCCATGCCGGCCACAATGGCGGGTTCCGAACGCAGCAGTTCCGACGCCGGTTTTAATTTGCCGGATGACGCATGCACCATCGACATCGAATCCTCCACCGTCACCGATTGCCGCCCGCCGGCCTGCATGTCCAGTTCGGTGCGGCCCAGGCAGGGCAGAATGAGGGTTTCTTTTGCCACCAACAGATGGCTGCGGTTGAGTTTGGTGCCGATATGCACGCTTAACTCCAGGGCTTTCATCGCCGGGAAGCTCTGCTCGGGGTCCGGCAATGCTACGGCGAAGTTGCCGCCCAGGCAGATCAACGCCTTCGAGGCACCATCGATCATCGCCTGCATGCATTTCACGGCATCGTGACCATGGGCTTTGGGCGGCGTGAAGCCAAACACCGTTTCCAGCTTTGCCAAAAAATCGGCCGACGGTTTTTCGGTGATGCCGACGGTGCGGTTGCCCTGCACATTGGAGTGGCCGCGCAGCGGGCAGATGCCGGCGCCCGGTTTGCCGATGTTGCCGCGTAGCAGCAGCAGATCGGCGATCAGGCGCACATTGGCCGTCCCTTTATTGTGCTGCGTAATGCCCATGCCGTAGGTCACGATGGTGGCGTTGGATTTTGCGTAGGCGGTGGCGACCCGTTCCAGGTCCTGGCGCGCCAGGCCGCTCTCCACTTCGATAGCCTCCCAATGGGTGGCCGCCAGATCGGCGGCGAAAGCGGCAAAGCCTTGCGTGTGCTCGGCAATAAAGGCGTGATCCACGGCGTTGCCTTGTGTTTCATCCAGCTGCAGCAGCGCTTTGGCGATGCCTTTGAGCGCTGCGGCGTCGCCGCCGGCCTTGACCTGATAGTAGGTGGACGCGATAGGGGTCGAACTGTAGGTCGCCATTTCGATGACGTTTTGCGGATCGGTGAAACGCTCGAGCGCCCGCTCGCGCAGCGGGTTAAACACGATAATCGGCACCTTTTTACGCGCCAGTTCATGCAGCGTGCCCATCATGCGCGGGTGATTGGTGCCCGGATTGTGCCCGATGGAGATAATCAGCTCCGCGCTGTCAAAGTCGTCCAGCGACACGGTGCCTTTACCGATGCCGATCGACTGGGGCAGGCCAACGCTGGTCGGCTCATGGCACATGTTGGAACAGTCGGGGAAGTTATTGCTGCCGAACTCCCGCGCAAACAGCTGGAACAGATAGGCCGCCTCATTGGACGCCCGGCCGGAGGTATAAAACTCCACCTGCTCCGGCGGCAGCGTTTGCAAAACGGCGGCGATGCGTTGAAACGCCTCATCCCAGGCCAGCGGGCGCAAGGTGTCCGTCCCGGCGTCATAGCACAGAGGGGTTGTCAGGCGGCCATAGTCTTCCAACTGGTAATCGGTTTTCTGCAGCAGCGACGTTACGGTGTTCTGCGCCAGAAATTCGGGCGTCACGCGCTTGCTGGTCGCTTCCCAGGTCACGGCTTTGGCGCCGTTTTCACAAAACTGGAAGGTAGATCGATGTTCTTTATCCGGCCATGCGCACCCCGGACAATCAAAACCGTCGGGTTGATTGGTGCGCATCAGCGTCACCGGCGCTTCTAAGGTGTCCATCTGCGTGCGCACGGCGATGGCCGTCGCTTTTAGTGCGCCCCAACCGCCGGCGGGCCCATCGTAGGGATGCACCCCAGGTACTGCTCGTCTTTTCGCCATTGTTGATTGCCTCCGACATCGCTTACGATAAATGCAGGTGATTGATTTACTGAAAATATTATTTTTATCGTCCAAGATGGAACGCAAGCGCCGTCGCCGTTAAACGCGAGCCTGTCGATTCAGTATAGATGAGTGAAAAAGGGAGCAACGTCAGTCTGTGCGGGGAGAACGGCGGCCCGGCGTGGCTGAAGCGGGCCGCCGGCGCGTTACTTTTTCACCACCAGTCCGACGCCGCGGCCGCGCGGATCTGATGCGGTTTCCGGCGTGCGGCCATCGATGCGGATAGCCTGAATATCCCCCATGTTCCAGCCCTGGTCTTCGAGGGTGTAACCCATGGCCTTCAGCTCGTCCGCCGGTTTGCCGGTCAGCGGCGCAAAGCTGTCATAGTAGACGGTGTCCTTCGGCAACAGCTGATGGTGCACGCGCTGGGCGGCGACCGCCTGCGCCAGCGGCAGGTGGTAATCGTAGAGGTTGTTGATCACCTGGAAGATCGAGGTGAAGATGCGTGAACCGCCCGGGGTGCCGATCACCAGGGTGACGTCGCCGTCGCGGGTGATGATGGTCGGGCTCATCGAGGAGAGCATGCGCTTGCCCGGCTCGATGGCGTTGGCGTCGCTGCCCACCACGCCGAAGGCGTTGGCGACGCCGGGTTTGGCGCTGAAGTCGTCCATCTCGTCGTTAAGCAGGAAGCCGGCGCCTTTGACCACCACGCCGCTGCCGAAGTCCCAGTTGAGCGTATAGGTGTTGCTGACCGCGTTGCCGGCGGCATCGACGATCGAGAAGTGGGTGGTTTGGTGGGTTTCCAGCCCCGGCCGCACCTTTTCGGTCGGCGAGATCGCCGTCGGGTTGATCTCGGCGGCGCGTTTTTTCAGGTAGTCGGGGGCGATCAGTTGCGCTTCCGGCACCTGGGTGAAGTCCGGATCGCCGAGGTAGTCGGCGCGATCGGCGAACACGCGTTTTTCGATTTCCGCCAGCAGGTGGATGTAGCGCGCCGAATTCAGCGGCACGCTCTTGAAGTCGGCGGCGCGATCTTCTTTGATCCCCAGCAGCTGCGCCAGCGCGATGCCGCCGGAGCTGGGCAGCGGGGCGGTATACACGGTGTTGCCGCGCCAGCTGATGCGCATCGGTTCACGCCATTTCACCCGATAGTCGGCCAAATCCGCCGCGCCGATCAGCCCGTTGTCGCGCTGCATTTGCGCCACCAGCAGGCGAGCGGTTTCGCCGTGATAAAAATCGTCGGCGCCCGATTTGGCGATGCGCTCAAGGGTGGCGGCCAGCTCCGGCTGCTTGAACACCGTGCCGGGCTTCATGGCGCCGAAATAGTCGCCGAAGTTGGTTTTACCGGCGAACAGCTTGTTGGCGTCTTCACGGTACTGATACTGCTGATCCGCCACGGTGAAACCTTGCCGGGCGTAACCGATCGCCGGCGTAAGCAGCTCGGCCCAGGGCAACTTGCCGAAGCGTTTATGCGCTTCCCACAATCCCAGCACGGTGCCCGGCACGCCGGCGGCGCGGCTGCCCACCAGGCTGAGATTCTCGATCACTTCGCCTTTCTCGTTCAGATACATAGTTTTGCCGGCGGCCTTGGGCGCCACTTCGCGGTAGTCGAGGAAATAGGGTTTGCCGTCGACGTACAGCGTCATAAAGCCGCCGCCGCCGATATTGCCGGCTTCAGGGTAGGTAACGGCCAGGGTAAAGGCGGTGGCGACCGCCGCATCGACCGCATTGCCGCCGGCCTGCAGAATGTGCGCGGCGACCTTGGCGCCATACTGATCCGGGGCGGCGACCGCGCCGGCGGTCAGTTCGGCGGCAAAGGCAGCGGGAACGGTGCAGGCAAGGGCCACGCTCAGAGCTATCGTTTTCAATAAACCGGCAGACATAGAAGATCCTTTTAGCGATGTTCAGTTATCAGGTGAATTCAACTAATTATTTTGAAACAGCAGGTTAGCGCGTTTTCTTCGGGCTGTTGCGACGCTTTATTGAAAGTAGCAGCGGGCAGGCGGGGCCGCCTGACCAGAGTAGCAAATCGTGACGTGGCGCGTTATGCGCCGGCGGGCAGCGCCGACTGCAGCCATTGGCAGAAGTGCCGGGCGAGCGGATTGTGTTCGCTGTCGCGGTGCAGCAGCCACGCCCAGTTGGCGCCGCGCACGCGTTGCTCGGTTAACGGTTGCAGCAGCCCGGCGTCGCGCGCGTGTTGCGCCAGCAATTGGCTGACCAACGCGATGCCGAGGCCGTTGCAGGCGGCGTCCAGCAGCAGACCAGGATCGGAGAAGTTCAGCCCGCTGTCTCGCTGGCCGACGTGCGCGCCGCCCGCCACCGCCCAGTGGCTCCAATCCATCTCGCGTTCGCCGTGCAAGGTCACGCGCTGCTCCGGCGTCAACGCCAGCAGGCTGGGGTGGCAGGCGGGGTAGAGTCGGTCGGTACAGAGAACGTTAAAGGTGCAGTCCGCCTGCGCGCTGAGATCGTCACGGATCGCCAGATCGATGCTGTCCGTCGCCATATCCGGCGGTTCAAAGCTGGTGAACAGCCACAGATCGATCTGCGGATGCTGCCGATTGAAATCGCCCAGCCGCGGCGTCAGCCAGTGGCGGGCAAAGGCCGGGGTGGTGTTAACGATCAGTTGGTTGGGTTTGCGGTACTGATCCAAACGGCGAATGCCGACGGCCAGCTGTTGCAGCATCACCTGTGCGGTGCTGAACAGATCGTGGCCGGCGTCGGTCAGCGCCACGCTGCGGCCGGTGCGGAAGAACAGCGGTTGCTCCAGAAACGCCTCGAGGCTGCGGATTTGCTGGCTGATCGCCGACTGAGTCAGGTGCAGCTCTTCGGCAGCCTGATGAAAACTGCCCAGGCGCGCCGCCGCTTCGAAACCGCGCAGGGCGCTCAAGGGGGGCCAGTGTTTTAACATTATCGATAAGCCTGTCTAATCAGATATCCGCTAAATATATCGTTTGTCGCGGTGGCAGGGGAAGACTAGCATGGGATTCAAGCGCTGGAGCGTAAAAAAACCGGCTAACAGTTTGAATTTAAATCAATTTAAAGAGGCTATTTATGTCAACGCGTCGCACCTTTATCAAGCAGCTTTCGGCGGTGGCCGGTGTGAGCTTGACGGCATCATTGGGCATCCCGTTACGCGGTCACGCGAAAGCTGCGCTTAATCCGGCCTGGCGGATGCCCGACGAAGGGGAACCGCAACAGCGGGCGTTTCTCGCTTTCGGCGCGCAGCGTGCGATTTGGGGCGGGTTCACCGCGGACGTGCAGGCAGCGCAGGGGCGCATCGCCCGCGCCATCGCCGACTTTCAGCCGTTGACGGTTTTTTGCCGCGGCAATGAACGGCAATTGGCTGAGGCCACCTGCGGCAGTCACAACGTCAGCTATGTTGTCACTGAGCTGGATGATATTTGGATGCGCGACATCGGCGCCAATTTCGTCGTCAATGACGCCGGCGAACTGGGCGCGGTGGATTTCAACTTCAACGGCTGGGGCGATAAGCAGCAACATGCCAGGGATGCGCGTCTGGCAGGGTTTGTCGCCAGGCGATACGGCGTCGCTCAACCGCGCCGCAGCGCGCTGGTAGGCGAAGGCGGCGGCATCGAGGTGGATGGGCACGGCACCGGCATCATGACCGAGAGCAGTTGGGTGAATGCGAACCGCAACCCGGGCTGGAGCCGAGACCGGGTTGAGCAAGAGCTGAAGGCGATGCTCGGCCTGCGCAAAATTATCTGGCTGCCGGGCATTAAAGGCCGGGACATCACCGATGCCCACGTCGATTTTTATGCCCGTTTCGTGCGGCCTGGCGTGGTGGTGGCCAACCTGGATACCGATCCGGCCTCTTATGATCATGCGGTTACCCAAGCGCATCTGGCGATCCTCAAAGCAGCGACCGACGCCGACGGCCGCACGCTGCAGGTACATACGCTTTCGCCGCCGCGGGCACCGCGCGAAAGCCGATTCAGTCGCCGCAACCCCGATTTCGCGGCGGGCTACATCAACTATTTCGTTATCAACGGCGCGGTGATCGCCCCGGAGTTTGGCGACCTGCAGGCGGACAAGGCGGCGTTTGAACTGCTGTCGGCGCTCTATCCGCAGCACAAGGTGGTGCAGCTGGAGATCGACGCCATCGCCGCCGGCGGCGGCGGCATTCACTGCGTGACCAGCCAATTGCCGGTGCATGGCAAGCCAGACCAGTGAATGTTCAAAAAATGCGCACGCGGTTGTTTGTCGCCATAGGGTGTGATTGGCTGAGTGGAAACATAAGGAGGCCATAATGAACGACTCACCCTTGAGCATTCCCACCTGGTATCGCGATCCGCACGCAGAACAGGCCATGGCCGAAGGCCATGCGCCCATCTGGCGGCATCTGCTGAGCCTGGTGCCGGAACACGAATTGTCCGGCGTCAGGGTGCTGGACTTCGGCTGCAATCAGGGCGGTTTTCTGCGTCTGTTGCACCAAATCCGGCCATTTCGTGAAGGACTCGGCGTCGATATCGCCCGCCAGTCCGTCGAACAGGCCAACCGCCTGAAAGGAAACCTGCCGATCGGTTATCAGACCGACACGCGGTTGACGGGTTATGAGAACCACTTCGATATCGCCTTCAGTCATGAAGTCATCTACCTGATTGAAGATATCGCGCAGCATGCCGCCGATATGCTGCGGGTGCTGAAACCGGGCGGTGTTTATTATGCGGTGACCGGTTGCCACACCGACAACCCGCTGTGGCCGCAATGGCGCGAAAGGGTGGCTGAACAGACGCATACCGTGGTGCGGGATCGCGCTCTGGACGACTATGCGCGCATTTTCTCCGCCGCGGGATTCCAGGTCTCTGCCCGCCGGCTGGGCTTTTCCGGCTTCGTGCCCTATGAGCCGGACGGCTGGATGCCGAATATCGCGGCGGCGATCGACTACTATTGGCACACCAAAACGGTGTTTAGACTGGTTAAACCCTAAAAATCCCCACGCGGCGCTCGGTACGCCGCCGCTGACGAGATAAGATGGCGAGATTTATGATGGATGAGGATGCGAAAACAATGGACTTTCGTTTGAACACCCGGTTATCCCTGCTTATGGTCTCGCTCTTGGCGCCCGTTGTTGGGGCCAGTGCCGCTACGCTTACGCTCGATAATCAGGATCCGGCGGCGGTGTATCTCATTCCGGACGCGAAGCTGATTCAAGAACGCGAGGGGGTGAAAATCGCCGGGCAGTCATACCGTTATTTCGTACTTCAGCTCGCCGACAATCTCCAGTATGAAGGCTATATCACCCGATGCGCCGACGACGATGCCGATAAATTGAATGAACAAGCGCGGCGACAATTGAACCGTTGTACCGAACAGGTCATCGACGACCTGGATCGGTTGATGGAAAAGACCGCCAACTTGACATTCGACTACGGCGGTACGCAAAACGTTTATCGGGGCGAAGAACATTCAACGCCTTATTATTACTATTCATTCGCCCGCGTGGCCCACTATTATCAGACCGAAGACGGACGTCATCCCCTGTATGGTCTGGTTTATCGTTGCAAACAGCCGGCGAGCGATGCTCATCGGGAGCAAGAGCCTGATGCGACTGAAACGACGCAGCCGCCGGCTGAAGTGGAACGCTTTATTGCATTGGCAAAAAATCGCTGCGCCAATGTGCTGAAACCACGCTGAACGATATTGCTCCACCGTTTCCCGCTTCGACAAGATTTTACGCTATCCTTACGCAACCCTTTCAGAAGCGAATGTCTGCATTCGATATATTGAGAATAGTCATTCTCAATGGGATCGTATTGCAATGCAGAGAAAAACGCTTTTGGTGCTTGGGCTGTCGCTGTTGCTGGCTGCCTGCGATGGGCAAAACGCCGGTGCGCCGACGGGCGCAGGCGGTGAGCAGGAGGTCGGCGTCGTCACGCTGCGCGGCCAGTCAGTGACCCTGAGCAGCGAGTTGACCGGCCGGGTCAACGCCACCATGACTTCCGACGTGCGGCCGCAGGTCGACGGCATCATCAAGCAGCGGCTGTTTACCGAAGGGGCCGAGGTGAAAGCCGGGCAGGTATTGTACCAAATTGACCCCGCCAGCTATCAGGCCAGCTACGATCAGGCCGCCGCCCAGCTGAAAAACGCCCAGGCCACGGTGCAATCCACCCGGCTCAAATCACAGCGCTATGCGGCGCTGGTGAAAGAGAACGGCGTTTCTCAGCAGGATGCGGACGATGCCAAAGCCGCCTATTTGGCGGCCGTGGCGTCGGTGGCCCAGTATCAGGCAGCGCTGGAGACGGCGCGCATCAACCTCGCCTATACCCAGGTGCGGGCACCGATCGCCGGCCGCATCGGCATCTCATCGGTGACGCCGGGCGCGCTGGTCACCGCCAGCCAGACCGATGCGTTGGCCACCATCCGCGCGTTGGATCCGATCTATGTCGATCTGACCCAGTCCAGCGCCCAGTTGCTTAAACTGCGCCGTCAGCAGGCCGCTTTGCAGCGCGGTGCGGTCACGCCGGTCGCCATCAAGCTGGAGGACGGCACGCCTTATGCCCACGCCGGCAAGCTGGAGTTGACCGAGGTGGCGGTGGATGAGGCCACCGGTTCGGTCACGCTGCGTGCGGTGTTCCCCAACCCCGAGCATGAGCTGCTGCCCGGTATGTACGTCCACGCCACGGTGGATAACGGCGTCGAGCCCAAAGCCATTCTGGCGCCGCAGCAGGGCATCACCCGCAACGCCAAAGGGGAAGCCACCGCGTTGGTGGTGGACGAGCAAAACAACGTGGCGCAGCGCACCGTCAGCGCCGAACGGGTGGTGGGCAGCAACTGGCTGATCGGCAGCGGGCTGAACGAAGGCGATCGCCTGATCGTCGAAGGCACCGGCAAGGTCACGATCGGCGCCGCGGTGAAGCCGGTTGAGGTTTCAGTCGACAAAACCCAACGCGGGGAGCAGTGATATGGCGCAGTTCTTTATCCGGCGGCCGGTATTCGCCTGGGTGATCGCCATCATCATCATGCTGTGCGGCCTGATGTCGATCAATTCATTGCCCGTCTCGCAGTACCCGGATGTCTCACCGCCGCAGATTTCCATCTCCGCCACTTACCCGGGCGCGGACGCGGAAACGCTGGAAAACAGCGTCACGCAGGTGATTGAGCAGCAGCTCACCGGCCTGGACGGCCTGCTGTATTTCTCTTCGACCAGCAGCTCCAGCGGCTCGGTCAGCATCAACGTCACCTTTGATCAGGGCACCGATCCGGATATCGCTCAGGTGCAGGTGCAAAACAAGGTGCAGCAGGCGGAAAGCCGTTTGCCGAGCGCGGTCACTGCGCAGGGCGTGACGGTCAAGAAATCCCAGAGCAGCTTCCTGCTGATCGTCGGGCTGTATGACGAAAGCGACAAGGCGACAATGGCCGATATCTCCGACTATCTGGTCAGCAACCTGCAGGATCCGCTGTCGCGCATTGAGGGCGTGGGGGACGTGCAGGTGTTCGGCTCGGAATATGCGATGCGTATCTGGCTGGATCCGACCAAGCTGGCGAGCTATGCGCTGATGCCTTCCGACGTGCAGACGGCGATCGAAGCGCAAAACACCCAGGTGTCTGCCGGCAAGATCGGCGATCTACCGGCCGCCGCCGATCAGCAGCTGACCGCCACGGTAAAGGCGCAGTCGCGGCTGCAAACGCCGGAACAGTTTCGCAATATCATCCTGAAAAGCGACAGCAGCGGCGCGCTGGTGCGGCTGGGTGACGTAGCGCGGGTTGAGCTGGGCAACGAAGACTACTCCGCCAGCGCGCACCTCAATGGCCACCCGGCGGCGGGGATCGCGGTCAAGCTGGCGGCGGGCGCCAACGCCCTGAGCACCGCCAAACTGGTTAAGGCCAAGGTGGCGGAATACCAAAGCGCGATGCCGCAGGGCTACAAGGTGGCCTACCCGAAAGACAGCACCGACTTCATCAACATCTCGATCGAGGAGGTGGTGAAAACGCTGTTTGAAGCGGTGGTGTTAGTGGTGGTGGTGATGTTCGTGTTCCTGCAAAACCTGCGCACCACGCTGATCCCGACCATCACCGTGCCGGTGGTGTTGCTGGGCACCTTCGGCGTCTTGGCGGCGTTCGGCTATTCGATCAATACCCTGACGCTGTTCGGCATGGTGCTTGCGATCGGGCTGTTGGTGGACGACGCCATCGTGGTGGTGGAAAACGTCGAACGCGTGATGCGTGAAGATAAACTGCCGCCGCGCGAGGCGACGGAGAAATCGATGCGCGAGATCACCGGCGCGCTGGTCGGCATCGCGCTGGTGCTGTCGGCGGTGTTTCTGCCGATGGCGTTCTTCGGTGGTTCCACCGGGGTGATCTACCGTCAGTTTTCAATCACCGTCGTCTCCTCGATGGTGCTGTCGGTGGTGCTGGCGTTGACGCTGGCGCCGGCGCTGTGCGCCACATTGCTGAAATCGACGCATGAAGAACAGACCGACAAAGGGCTGCTGGGTAGATTCAACCGCGGTTATAACCGGCTGCAGGAGAAGTACGCCGACAAGGTCGGCGCAGTGATCCACCGGCCAACGCGCTATCTGCTGCTGTACGGTCTGCTGTTGATCGCCGCGGCCGTGATGTACCTGCGTTTGCCGACCGGTTTCCTGCCCAATGAGGATCAGGGTTCGGTGATGGTGCAGTACACCTTGCCGGCCGGCGCCACCAACGCCCGCACCTCGGCGGTGAGCGAGGCGGTGACCGCCTATTTCCTCGATCAGGAAAAGGCCAACGTCAGCACCATTTTCACCATCAACGGTTTCGGCTTCAGCGGCAGCGGGCAAAACGCCGGCATGGCGTTCGTCAGCCTCAAAGACTGGAGCCAGCGCAGCGGCAGCGAGAACACCGCCGACGCCATCGCCAAACGCGCCATGGCGCACTTCGCTTCGCTGCGCGACGCCCAGGTGTTCTCCATGAGCCCACCGGCGATCGACGGTTTCGGTCAGTCCGACGGCTTCACTTTCGAGCTGCAGGCCAAAGGGGCGACCACCCGCACCGAGTTGCAGGCGATGCGCGACCAGATCGTCGCCGCCGCCGGCAACAATCCGGCATTGCTGGCAGTGCGCGCCAACACCTTGCCGGACACCCCGCAGCTGCAGGTGGTGATCGACAACGGCAAGCTGCAGGCGCTCGGCCTGAGCGCCGGTGACGTCAACAGCACCCTCAGCAGCGCGTTCGGCAGCACCTACATCAACGACTTTATCGACCGCAACCGGGTGAAAAAAGTCTATATGCAGGGCGACGTGCAGTACCGCGCCAAGCCGGAAGACCTCGACCGCTGGTTTGTGCGCGGCACCAATGCGTCGGGCGCCAGCAGCATGACGCCGTTCTCCGCCTTTGCGTCTTCGCACTGGATCTACGGGCCGGAGAACCTGTCGCGCTATAACGGGCTGTCGTCGTTCGAGATCACCGGGCAGGGCGCCGCCGGCGTCAGCTCCGGTACGGCAATGAGCGAGATGGAGAAACTGGCGGCGAAATACTCCGCCGGCAGCAGCTATTCCTGGAGCGGGCTGTCCTATCAGGAACGGCTGACCAGCGGCCAGGCGTCGTCGCTGTACGCCATTTCGCTCATCGTGGTGTTCCTGTGCCTGGCGGCGCTGTATGAGAGCTGGTCGATTCCATTCGCGGTGATGTTGGTGGTGCCGATGGGCGTGGTGGGCTCGCTGCTGGCGATCACGCTGCGCGGGCTGGAAAACGACATCTACTTCCAGGTGGCGCTGCTCACCATCATCGGCCTGTCGGCGAAGAACGCCATTTTGATCGTCGAGTTCGCCGAGGAGATGCACCAGCGGGGGGAAACGCTGATTGGCGCGGCGGTCCACGCGGCACGCATGCGCCTGCGGCCGATCCTGATGACCTCGCTGGCGTTCACCGCCGGGGTGCTGCCGCTGGCGGTATCCAGCGGCGCCGGCGCCAACAGCCGAATCGCCATCGGTACCGGCATTATCGGCGGTACGATCACCGCCACCGCATTGGCCATCTTTTTCGTACCGCTGTTTTATGTGTTGGTGCGCCGCATGTTTACCCGCCGGCCCACCAACTCGCCGTCTCAGGCAGGAGAATAACGTGTTGCAACGAGTCATGATGTTAACTTTACCGCTGCTGCTGAGCGGGTGTCTGTCGCTGGATCCACACTACCAGCGCCCGGCGGCGCCGGTGCCCGCCAACCTGCCGCAGGGCGAGGCCGCCGGCAAGCAGGCGTTGAGCTACCCGGACGTCGCCTGGCGCGACTATGTGCAGGACGCCAGGCTGCGGCAGGTGGTGGCGCTGGGGCTGGACAGCAGCCGCGATCTGCGCGAGGCGATCGCCAATATCGCCTCGGCGCGCGCCCTGTACGGTGAGCAGCGCTCGGCGCTGTTCCCGACGATCAACGCCACCGCCGACGGCAGCCGCGGGCGTTCGCTGACCGGTAGCGGCAATGCCACCGCCATCAGTCAGAGTTATGAAGCGCAGGTCGGCGTCAGCGCGTTCGAGCTGGATCTGTTCGGCAAAAACGCCAGCCTGTCGCGCGCGGCGTTCGAAACCTATCTGGCCAATTCGGAGGCGGCGAAAAGTACTCGCCTGACGCTGATCGCCGATATCGTCACCGACTGGGTGGCGGTGGCGGCCGAGCGCAGCAATCTGGCGGTGGCGCAGCAGACGATGGAAAGCGCCAAACGTTCGCTGGAGGTGACGCGTAAGAACCAGCAGCACGGCATTGCGTCGCTGGTTGACGTGGCGTCGGCGGAGACCGTTTATCAACAGGCGCGATCGGACGCCGCCAGCTATGCGACCAGCGCCGCGCAGGCGAAAAACGCGCTGGATTTGGCGGTGGGGCAAAGCGTGCCGGAAAATCTGCTGCCGAGCGGTATCGATGGGCTCGGCGAAATCATGCGCAATCTGCCGGCTGGGGTGTCTTCGCAGGTGCTGCTGACGCGGCCGGACGTGCTGCAGGCTGAGCATAACCTGAAATCCGCCAACGCCAACATCGGCTCGGCGCGGGCGGCGTTTTTCCCGTCGATCAGCCTGACCGCCAGCGGCGGCGTGGGCAGCGGTGAACTCTCGTCGCTGTTCAGCCACGGCGCGGGCGTCTGGTCGTTCGCCCCGAGCATCAGCCTGCCGATCTTCAGCGGTGGCTATAACACGTCGCAACTGAACTACAGCAAAGCGCAGAGAGATCTGTATGTCGCCACCTATGAGAAAGCGGTGCAGACGGCATTTCAGGAAACCGCCGACGCGTTGGCGCGTAAAGCGACTCTGCAGGAACAGCTGGCGGCGCAAACCGGCTATGTGGCGGCGGCGCAGCAATATTATCGCCTGGCCGAGTTGCGTTACCGCCAGGGCGTGGACAGCTACCTGACGCTGCTGGACGCGCAGCGCACGCTGTACACGGCGCAGCAGTCGCTGATCGCCGCGCAGCAGACCGCGTACGACAATCAGGCCACCCTGTATAAAGTGTTGGGCGGCGGCATTGCCGCCGAGCGGCAGGGGGACGGCGTCATCGCCGACAAGACGACGCTCAGCCGCTAACCATCGACCGCGCGCGCCAGAAGTGTGGCTGCGCGCGGTTTTTTATGGAAAGTGTAAAGAAACAGAAAACCCGCGCGGCGGCCCGAACTCGCCGCGGCGAGCAGAGTCAGACAGAGAACCGCATTCATCTTTATTCATACCGGCTTGAGGTCGTCATGGCAGAAGACATTCAGCAACAGGTCATCGCGCTTATCGCCGCATTCAACGCGCCTGGGCGGCAGAAGAAGGGCGTGGTCATCACCCCGGAAACCGAGATCAACACCGCGCTCAGTCTGTCGTTCAGCGACTCCAACACGCTGATGCGCCGCTACTTCGATACCTTCGGCGTCGACAGCAGCAATTACAACCACGAGCTGTATTTCCAGCCGCCGGCCAACACCGGGCGCTGGTTTTCCCCCTCCGCCTGCAAAGAACACCCCCGGCCGCTGTGCGTGTCGATGCTGGTACGCTCCGCACGCGCCAAACGCTGGCTGTACGACATCCATTTCCTGATCGAGCAATTGCGCTAAGCCTGATGCGGCGCTTAATCCGCCTCGGCCGGAGGAAAACCGGCTTCGTCCAGCGCGGCGATGAAGGTATCGCTGTGTAACAGACTCTCGATGAGCACTTCCCGTTTGGCCGGCTCGGTTTGAATGCGCGCCTGCGGGTCAACGCTCAGCAGCGTCTGGGTGACAGATTTAGCGCAGCCGCCGCAGGTCATGGCGGGAATATGAAAACGAATCATTTTACTCTCCTCGTCGATTACGGTGTTTGATAACGGTAAAGCTTGCCAGCATGGCAGGGTCAAACTCTTTTTACGGCGATTCACGCAGACGCCTTGGTTTCGGCTCGCGCATCAGCCCGAAACGCGGCGTTTGGCGCGGTATGGCGGCGGCTTCCGGCTCCGCCAAATCGGCCAGAATAGGGCAGTCGGGGCGCGCATTGCCGCGGCAATGGCCGGCAAGGCGTTCCAGCGTTTGCGCCATCGCCTGCAGTTCAACAATCTTGGTTTTCAGCACCGCGATATGTGACAGCGCGACGGCTTTAACATCAGCGCTGGCACGTTCGCGGTCGTGCCACAGCAGCAGCAATGCAGATATCTGCTCAACGGAAAAACCCAGGTCGCGTGAGCGCCGGATAAAGCGCAGGCTATGCACCTCAGGCATACCGTAGTGGCGATATCCCGCATCGGAGCGAGCCGCTCTCGGGATCAGGCCTATTTGCTCGTAATAGCGAATCATCTTCGCCGAAACGCCGGATAATTTGGCGGCTTGTCCGATATTCATCCTGTCCTCCTGTTACGATGATGCCGATATCCCGGTGGGGGGGCTGCTTCTGCCACCGCTGCAGCGCGGCTCTCGACGGCCATCGGCGCGTGGAAACGTTTTAGCCGCAGCGCATTGCCAAGGACGAACACGCTGGAAAGCGCCATCGCGGCGGCGGCGAAGATCGGTGAAAGCAACGTGCCGTTCAACGGATAGAGCAGGCCCGCCGCTACCGGGATCAGTATGACGTTGTAGGCGAAGGCCCAAAACAGGTTCTGCTGAATGTTGCGGATCGTCGCCTGGCTGAGCGCAATGGCGTTCGCTACGCCGCGCAGATCGCCCGACATCAACACCACGTCGGCCGCTTCTATCGCCACATCGGTGCCTGTGCCGATAGCCAACCCTACGTCCGCTTCCGCCAGCGCCGGCGCATCGTTGATGCCGTCGCCGACGAAGGCGACTTTCGCGCCGTTACTGCGGAAGGATTTCAGTGCCGTCACCTTGCCCTCGGGGAGCACTTCGGCCGCGATTTCATCAATCCTCAGTTGCCGGGCGATCGCCGCCGCCGTTGCGGCGTTGTCGCCGGTGATCATCGCAACCTTGAGCCCGAGCGCATGCAATGCCGCGATGGCTTCCGGCGTTGTTTCCTTAATCGGATCGGCAACGGCGATCACCGCAGCCAAACGGCCATCGATGGCGGCATAAAGCGGGCTTTTACCTTGGGCACCGAGGCGTTCTGCGACGGACTGAAAACTTGTCACATCAAGCCCGAGCCGTGTCATGAAGCGATCCGCACCGACGGAAACCGCCCGGCCGCCGAGGCTGGCCGAGACGCCGAAACCCGGTACGGCATCAAAACTGTCGACGATGGCGAGCGTGAGATCACGCTGTTTTGCCGCCGCGACGATCGCTTCCGCGATGGGGTGTTCGGATCGCGTCTCGACCGCGGCAACCAGGGCCAACACCTCGTCATAGTCGAAGCCCTCTGCGGGTTCGAGGTCGGTCAGCTCCGGGCGGCCTTTGGTCAGCGTGCCGGTTTTATCGAGAGCGATAACGCTGACATCGCGCAGCGCCTGCAGAGCCTCACCTTTGCGGAACAATACGCCCAGTTCGGCGGCGCGCCCGGTGCCGACCATGATCGAGGTTGGCGTCGCCAGGCCCATGGCGCAAGGGCAGGCGATGATCAGCACCGCGACCGCATTGACCAGTGCGAACGTCAGCGCCGGGGTGGGGCCGAGGACCAGCCAGATCAGGAACGTCAGCGCCGCAGCGGCCATCACCGCAGGAACGAACCACATGGTGACCTTATCGACCAGCGCCTGAATCGGCAGCTTGGACCCCTGCGCTTCTTCCACCAGTCGGATGATTTGCGCCAGGACGGTATTCGCGCCGACTTTTGTCGCCCGGAAACTGAACGCGCCGGTTTTGTTGATGGTGCCGCCGACCACGTCGGCCCCCACGATTTTCTCGACCGGCACCGGTTCACCGGTGATCATGCTTTCATCGACATAAGACGCGCCTTCGATGACCTCGCCATCCACCGCGATTTTCTCCCCCGGCCGGACGAACACCACATCGCCGGCAACCACCTGCTCGAGTGGGATTTCGACCGTTTCGCCATGCCGCTGGACGCGCGCGACCTTGGGTTGAAGGCCGACGAGCCGTTTGATGGCCTGCGAGGTACGCCCCTTGGCGCGCGCCTCCAGCACGCGTCCGAGCAGGATCAGCGTGATGATGACGGCGGCGGCTTCGAAATAAACGTTGGCGGTGCCCTGCGGCAACACCTCGGGGGCGAAGGTGGCGACCAGCGAATAGCCGTAAGCCGCCGCCGTGCCGACCGCAACCAGCGAATTCATATCGGGGGCGCCGCGCAGCAGCGCCGGAACGCCTTTGCGGAAGAAGCGCAGGCCGGGGCCAAATAAAACCAAGGTGGTAAGGACAAACTGGATGTACCAGCTCGTCTGCGCGCCCAACACCTGCATGACCCACTCATGTATGGCGGGAATGAGGTGCGAGCCCATTTCCAACAGGAATACCGGCAGGGTAAACAGGGCGGCACCGAACAGGGCGCGCCGCAACGCGCGCGCCTCGTTTTCGCGCTGTTCGGCGGCCTGGTCGCCCGCGCTGGCGCTATCCGCCGTCAAGCGACGAGACGTATAACCGGCACGGGTGACGGCGGCTTCCAGATCGCCTGCGGATACGGTGCCGGCCAGGTAGCGCACCCGCGCGCGTTCGGTCGCCAGGTTGACATTGGCCTCGATCACGCCGGCAACCTGGGCCAACGCTTTCTCCACCCGGCCGACACAGGAGGCGCAGGTCATGTTTTCGATCGCCAGTTCGGCAGTTTCCTCTCGCACCGTATAGCCGGCGCCTTCAATAGCGCGAACGGCTGCCTGCGGATCGGCCTGACCGTTGAACGTGATGTCGGCGCGTTCGGTCGCGAGATTAACCGTTGCCGCCTGTACGCCTTGAATCGCGGTCAAGGCACGCTCGACGCGCCCGACGCATGAGGCGCACGTCATGCCTTCAACCGGCAGGCTCAGACGCGCGGACGAAGGCTGAGGTAAGTGGGTATGGGATGAGTTCATGTTACGTGCCCTTAAAAGAGTAACGGATATCAAAAGGCTAGAGCTTCCCATCGCGGGAAGGTCAAGGTTTACCGCCAACTTTTTTCGCTATGGCCGAATTGCCTGCGCCGCGGCAGTCGCTCATCGCCGTTGCGCACACTTCCCAGCCACCGCCGAGCGCTTTATAGATGCTCACCACGGCAAGCCGCTGCCGGGTGTGTGCGAGCTCCACCGCCCGCCGACTGCTGAAGTCGGCCCGTTCGGCTTCGAGCACCTCCAGGTAAATGCCCTGTCCCGCCGCAAAGCGCAGCCGTGAGAGCCTTGCCGCTTCGCGGTTCGCCGCCGCTTCGAGCAACCGCAGAGCAAGCAGGTCGGCCGCTTCGGCGTAGGCTTTGAAGGCATCATCCGTTTCACGCAGCGCACGCAGCACCGTCTGGTCATAAATCAATAACGCCTGTCGCGCCTGCGCCTCGCTGGCGGCGATCCTGGCGCGCACGCGGCCGATATCAAGAAATGACCAACGAATGATTGGCGCGATGAAGCCAGACAGCACGCCGGCGCCATTTATCGCATCGAGATTGCCGGCGACCAGCCCGATCGAGCCTCGTGCCTCAACGTGCGGGTAGAGATCTGCTGTTTCAACGCCAATCCGGGCGGTGGCCGCGGCCAGCTCCCGCTCCGCCGTCGCAATGTCGGCGCGTCGGGCAAGCAGGGCGCCGGGCGTACCCACGGCGATAGTCCGCAGCGCAGGCAGCTGACTCCCCCGTTCGGTGGCCGGAGGACGGAATGTTTGGGGCGTTTCGCCAAGCAGCGTCGCCAATACGTTGACGGCGGCGGATCGGCGACGTTCCAGTTCCGGCGTCGTCGCTTCGACGCTGAGCAAGAGCGCCTCGGCGCGCAATCGGTCTACTTCGCTGGCGACGCCGGCGCGCATTTGTCTTTCAACCTGCGCCAGGCTTTCACGCTGGCTTTGGTTGATGTCGGCGACCACCTTAAGTTCGGCCTCAAAACCGCGCAGTTCGAACCAGGTGGCGGCCACTTCGGCGGCGACGCCCGCCTGAACGCCCCGCAGCAGTGCTTCACGGCTCCCTGCTTGCGCCTGAGCGAGCTCAACCGAGCGCCGAACGCGCCCAAAGAGGTCGATTTCCCATGCGGCGTCAAGCGCGCCGCGGTAGGTTTCCGCATGGCGCGGCTGGGCGGCCATTTTTTCTGCCTCCCCCCGTCGACGCGTCTCATAACTCAACGCGACGTCGCCGCGCGGCAGGAAATCCTGCCGTTGTTCACGCAACAGGGCCTTGGCTTCGTCTAACCGGGCGACGGCGATGCCGACATCATGGTTCGCCGCCAACGCGCGCCGAATCAATTCGGTGAGCGCCGGATCGTCGAAGATGCGCCACCATGCGATCTCGACATCGCCGGCGCCGAGTCCCACCGGCGATGGGCCGAAGCCGGAGAGAGCCCGGGGGGCGGGCGGCGAGTAATCTGGACCGACCGCTGCACACCCGGCTAACAAGGCGATCGCACTCAGCGGCAATAAAAAGGTTCTACGAAGATTTCTCATCAGACTCGCTCCTTACGTTGGCTTTGCCTTTGGTACGGTATTGCTCGAATCGCGCCGTCAGGCCGCGAATCACCACATAAAACACCGGTGTCAGGAACAGGCCGAACAAGGTCACGCCCAGCATGCCGGCGAATACCGCAACCCCCATGGCATGGCGCATTTCCGCACCCGCGCCGCTGGCGAAGATCAACGGAATGACGCCGGCAATAAACGCGATCGAAGTCATCACGATCGGTCTTAACCGCAGCCGGCAAGCCTTAATCACAGCCTCGAGCGTGTTAGCACCTTCATCCTCCAGACCGCGGGCAAACTCGACGATCAGGATGGCGTTTTTGGCGGCCAAACCGACCAGCACAATGAGGCCTATTTGCACGAAAACGTTGTTGTCGCCCCCCAACAGCCAGACGCCAATCATGGCGCTCAACAGACACATCGGCACGATCAGCAGTACGGCCAAAGGCAGCAGCCAGCTGTTGTATTGCGTGGCCAGAATGAGATAAGCGAGCAGTACGCACAGTGGGAAAATGAACAGCGCCGCGTTGCCCGCGAGCTTTTGCTGATAGGTGAGATCGGTCCATTCGACGGTCATGCCTTCCGGCAGCGTCTCTTTTGCCAGTTGCTCCATCAAGGCCACCGCTTGACCGGAACTGACACCTATCGCCGCGCCGCCCGAGATATCAGCCGATGGGTAGCCGTTGTAACGGATGATGCGATCCGGGCCGGAGCCGGGCGTCACGGTAACAAAGGAAGACAGCGGCAGCATGTCACCGGCCGCGTTGCGCACCTGCAGTCGGCCGATGGCTTCCGCCTGCATGCGATGGTCGGCATCGGCCTGGGCGGTCACCTTGTAAGTGCGGCCAAATCGGTTGAAGTCGTTGATGTAAAGCGAGCCGAGGTAAATTTGAAGCGACTCGAACACATCCGCCAGGCTGACACCCTGACTTTTCGCCTGCGTACGGTCGATAACCACATCAAGTTGCGGCGCATTGATGTCCAGGCTGGTCATCAGACCGGCGACCTGTCCCGATTCGGTGGCTTTCACCATCAGGAGCCGCGTGTGCTCAACCAGAGACTCAAGCCCCACGCCGCCGCGATCTTCCACCTGCATCTTGAATCCGCCGGTGGCGCCGAGACCGGGGACGGGCGGTGGCGGAAATACGCCGAGGAAACCATCGGGAATGTCGGCGAACTTCGCCTGCAGCCGACCCGCTATGGCTGACGCGGCCAGATCGGGCGTGGCGCGCTCTTTAAACGGATCGAGCATAACGAACATCACGGCGGCGTTCGGCACATTGACGAAGCCGTTGATAGACAGCCCCGGAAAGGCCACGACGCTTTCCACGCCGGGTTCCGCCAGCGCGATCTTCGACATCTGTTTAACGACCGCATCGGTGCGATCCAGCGAGGCCGAGTTGGGCAGTTGGGCGATGCCGACGAGATAGTACTTATCCTGCATGGGCACGAAGCCCGGCGGTACGGCCTGGAAGCCGAAAAACGTCAGAACGAGCAGCCCGCCGTAAATGGCCAGCGCCACGCCGCTGACGCGCACCGTTTTACGTACGGCATTGGCATACGCGTCCGGCGCGCGTTGGAAAGGCCGGACGGCGGCTTGCAAGATACGCTGAATGCGGCCGGGAGCGCGATGTTCCGCCGGGTGCGGCCGCAGCAGCAAGCCGGCCAGCGCCGGGCTGAGCGTCAGGGAATTGAGCGCCGACAGCAGGGTAGAAATGGCGATAGTCAGTGCGAACTGCCGGTAAAATTCCCCTTGTAAACCGCTCAGGAACGCCGTTGGGATGAACACAGCGGCCAACACCGAGGTGATGGCGACGATCGGCCCGGTGACTTCATCCATGGCGAGCCGTGCGGCTTGCTGCGGCGTTTTACCGTTTTCGATGTGCCGTTCGACGTTTTCCACCACCACGATCGCGTCATCGACGACGATGCCGATAGACAATACCAAACCGAACAGAGACAGCGTATTGAGAGAGAAGCCCATCAAATGCATGATGGCGAACGTGCCGACCAGCGAGACCGGCACCGCGAGCAGCGGAATGAGCGAGGCTCGCCAGCTACGCAGGAACACCACCACCACGATCACCACCAGCAGGATCGCTTCCAACAGGGTCGTCACCACCGACTCGAGCGATGCCCGCACGAAAACCGTGGGATCATAGGCGATTCGTGAGCTGAGCCCGGCTGGGAAGTCGCCTTCCAGGCGTTTGACGGTCGCTCTGACCGCCTGAGCGACGTCCAGCGCGTTGGCGCCCGGGCTCTGAATGATTTGCAGCGCGACGGCCGGCTCGCCGTCGAGCAGGCTGCGCAGCGCATACGCATCGGCGCCCATGTCTATACGGGCGACGTCGCGCAAGCGGGTCACCTGGCCGTCGCTGCCGGTGCGGATGATGATATCGCCAAACTGTTTCTCATCGGCCAGCCGCCCCAGGGTATTGACCGTAACCTGAAATGCGGCATTGGTATCGGGCGCCTGACCGACGGAACCGGCCGCCACCTGCACGTTTTGCTCGCGCACCGCAGCGATCACATCGCCGGCGGTTAGCCCGCGTGCGGCGATCAGATCCGGATCCAGCCAGAGCCGCATGCTGTATTCGCCGGCTCCCCAAACCTGGACATCGCTGACGCCCGGAATACGGGACAGCTCATCACGAACCTGCAGATAAGCGTAATTCGAGATATACAGCGGATCGTAGCGTTGGTCGGGCGACAGCAGATGCACCACCATCAGGATGTCCGGTGAGGTTTTCTGCGTCACCACGCCCTGATGCTGCACCTCTGCAGGCAACCGGGGTAACGCGCGCGCCACCCGGTTTTGCACCTGGATCTGCGCCATGTCGGCATTCGTTCCTTGCGCAAACGTGACGGTCAACGTCATTCGGCCGTCGGTCGCCGCCTGTGAAGACATATAAAGCATACCTTCGACGCCGGTGATGGCTTGCTCCAGCGGCGCGGCCACCGTTTCCGCGATCACATTGGGATTGGCGCCGGGGTAAGAGGCGGTCACTTGGACGGTGGGCGGCGTGACCGCCGGATATTCGCTCAGCGGCAATTGGAACAGCGCCACGATGCCGGCGATCAACGTCAAGATGGAAAGAACAATGGCGAAGATCGGGCGTTTGATGAAGAAGCGGGGAAACGTCATGTCGCATCTCCCATCGTGTTCGGTTGTGTTGCAGGCGTGCCGTCAATCATCGAAGGGCGGGGTGTGATCGCCATGCCGGGGCGCACCAGCCCTTTCACCACGATGCGTTCTCCCGGTTGCAGCCCTCGCTCTATCACGCGCATCCCATCAACAACCGGGCCAAGTTCTACCGGGCGGTATTCGGTCTGGTTGTTTTTATCGACGACCAGGACATAACGACGGCTTTGATCGGTGCCAATCGACAGATCGGCGATCAACACCTTGGCCTGTGGCGCGCCGGTTTCCAGCTTGATCTTGGCGAACAGCCCCGGGGACAGCCGTCCATCGGGGTTATCGATCACCGCGCGCAGGCGTACCGTGCCGGTCGTCCGTTCAGCAGCATTGGCGATAAAGTCTACGCGGCCGGGACGTGAGTATGTTTTGTCGCCGATCAACGCCGTCATGACCTTGATCTCATGCGTTGCCGTCTTGTCGCGCCAGGCGGCCAGCGATTGAAAATAGGTGCGTTCATCGACGTCAAAGTAGATGTGGAGTGGGGTGACGGAAACGATGGTGGTGAGCGCCGTGACGCCGCTGGCGACATAGTTGCCTTCGGTGATGAGCGTCCGCCCGACTCGCCCGGTGATTGGCGCGGTGACGCGCGTAAAGGTCATGTCCAGTTGCGCCGCCGTCAACGCCGCCTTTGCCGCGTTGACCTGCGCTTTACTCACATTCATCGCGGCAGTGGCGGCATCAAAACGCTCGCGGGCGATGACTTTTTGGTTGAACAGCGTTCGGGCGCGCGCAAAGTCGGCCTGGGCGAGCATAGCGGTGGCTTCAGCCTCTTGCAGCCGCGCCGCTGCGGCGTCCAGCGCCGCCTGGAAGGGCCGCGGATCGATACGAAAGAGCGGATGGCCTTTTTCAATGACGCGCCCTTCAGGGACGTTCACGGCCTGTATGTACCCGGCGACCCGCGGCCGCAGCTCAACGCGCTGGACGGCGGTCAGGGAACCGCTGAATTCGACAAAAGGGGTGACCGGACGCACCAGCACCTCGGCCACCGGTACGGCGGGTGGCGGCGGTGCGGTGGCGGACGGTGCGCTGTCGTTGCATCCGGCAACGGCGAAAGCGATGCTTACCGCCGCTGCCGTCGAGAGGAGAGTTTTAGCTTTCATCATTTGACCTTTTCTACCGACGTCGACTGTGGAATTTACTGCGTAGCAGCAGCTCATCCTGCGTTATCCGGCTTCCAACGTTGGCAAGGTCAAGCGATTTAGGGCGGGGGCACTGATACCCGCATGACGAGTGACAATAACCTCGTGCCGCAAGAGCGGTACGAGGTTGCGCGTTTACTGCTCCAATACCTCGGCGAATTTCGCCAGCCACTGCGGATGCGCCGGCCAGGCCGGGGCGGTGACCAGATTGCCGTCGACGTGGGCCTGATCGATGCCGATCTCCGCATAATGGCCGCCGCCGAGTCGCACCTCCGGGGCGCAAGCCGGGTAGGCGCTGCAGGTGCGGCCCTTCAACACCCCGGCCGCTGCCAGCAACTGCGGGCCGTGGCAAACGGCGGCGATCGGTTTTTTCGCGGCGTCAAACGCCTGCACCAGCGCGATCACCTCGGGGTTCAGACGCAGGTATTCGGGCGCCCGACCGCCGGGGATCAAGAGCGCGTCATAGTGTTCTTCTTTGGCGGCGGCAAAGTCGGCGTTCAGGGTGAAACGATGACCGGGTTTCTCGCTGTAGGTCTGTGCGCCGTCAAAGTCGTGGATCGCGGTCTGGATGTAGTCGCCGACGGCTTTGCCGGGGCACACGGCGTCCACCCAATGGCCGATCATCTGCAATGCCTGAAACGGCACCATGGTTTCGTAATCTTCGGCGTAGTCGCCGACCAGCATCAGGATTTTTTTCTTGCTCATGATCACAACTCCTGCAGGAGGGGGAATGCCTAAGGTATAGCCCAGCCCCCCTGGGAATGCGAACCGCAAAGTGCTGTGGAATACACGATTAAAAAGCGTAAAAATTGAGTTGACTTTCTTGGCAAGAATAAAGGCCATAATTATCTTGGCGGTCTAATCAGTAATGAATTTGATTTTCGTTTGTTTCCTATGGTAGAAAAACGGCTCCCCACTAAAATGGAAGAGAAATCTGTTAGCACGCTTCATACGAATACTTCAGAGTTCTGTGATTATGACCATTGCGTAATAATGGAAAGCACTTGTTTAATTTTTTTATTATTTTGAAGGAACAAAAAAATGCCTATTTTAAATCGCTGTGCCACAGCCTGCGCACTGGCGCTGAGCCTGCTGGGGAGCTCGGTTGCAGCACACGCTGGGGAACAAGAGGAACTTACCCAAAAACTCGATGAGTCGGTAATGACGTATGCTTACTCTAAGAGCAGTAGCGATATGGACACCATTAATGAACTGATAAAAAATGGCGCTCACCCTACTATTCAAACGTTATGGTATGCCGCCTATTACAAACAGCCGGCGCTGCTCGATCGTTTTCTTGATATGTCGGTGAATGTGAATCAAGCCATCAGTGACAATGGAGAAACCGTATTGTTGTCAGCGTTGGGAAATACCGACAAGTCTGAATTATCCGATGATGACCTTCACATTTTACAGAGCTTGCTAAAAGCAGGTGCCAATACCAACGTCATTGCACAAGGGGGGACTAATACACCACTTATTGCCGCCGCCCAAAGCCAAGGAGCCGCGCCCGCGCTGGTAAAACTGTTGCTGCAATCTGGTGCGGATGCCAAGCAGGTTACCCCGCAGGGATTCTCACCGATAATGGGGGAAGGGGCGACTAATCTGGAGGTCATCAAACTGCTGGTAGCCGCCGGTACAGATCCTTATGGCGTCAGCAAGGTAGGATCAACGCCTTTGCACTTTGTTTGCACGCGGGATGCTTCCCAAGACGGCCAGCCGGACCCGCAAGCGGCACAGCGTATCGCCTTGTTGCATAAACCCGGAACCTCTATCGATGCTCAACCGCCCCAGCAACAGGCCTGGCCTGTTGGCACACCACTGCTGGAAAGCCTGACCAGCAATAATCCTGACTGCGTCAAGGCGTTGTTGGCTGCGGGTGCCGATAAAGATGCGCTGGCTTTCCCGGCAGAGTATGTGGCAGCAGATCCAAGCGTAAAAGGTAAAACGGTTCGTCAGAATATACTCGGGTCGGCAGAAAAATATCCCGACCTGTATTCGCCAGAAATCGTGGCCTTGTTTCAAAAATAGGTGAAACGAAAAAGGGGGCTTTCGCCCCCTGAAACAATGGCCCGCTCGCAGGCCAAATAAGCCGGCATCAACCTGGGTAGATGCCGCGCTCTTTACGTGCGGTCAGGATGCGCTCACAAGCCACGATGTAAGCCGCGGTGCGCAGGCTGCACTCTTTCTCTGCGGCCTTGTTCCAGACGTGGACCATCGCGTCGGTCATGATCTTGTCCATACGCTCGTTGATCTCGGACTCGCTCCAGAAGTAGCTCGCCATATCCTGCACCCACTCGAAGTAACTGACCGTTACGCCGCCGGCGTTACAGATAACGTCCGGAACTACGGTGATGTTACGGGAGCGCAGAATGTCGTCCGCTTCTGGGAAGGTTGGGCCGTTAGCCCCTTCCAGCACCAGCTTGGCGCTGAGGATTTCGGCGCGCTGGCGGGTGATCTGGCCTTCCAGCGCCGCAGGGATCAGGATGTCCATGTCAACCGACCAGAACGCTTCGCTCTCGATCTCGCTGGCACCCGGGAAGCCGGCGATCTGCTTGTGCTTGGCCTGGTATTCGGTCAGCGCGACCAGATCGATACCGTTGGCGTTGAACAGGGTAGCGGAGTGGTCCTGGATGGTGACGACGCGCGCGCCGACGCCGACGAACAGACGGGCCGCTTCGCTGCCCACGTTACCGAAGCCTTGTACCGCCACTTTGGCGCCTTCGATCTGCACGCCCAGACGCTTGGCCACTTCGCTGCCGGTGACGAACACGCCGCGGCCGGTCGCTTTCTCACGGCCCAGGGAACCGCCGAGGTGGATTGGCTTGCCTGTCACTACGCCGGTGATGGTGGTGCCGTGGTTCATGGAGTAGGTATCCATCATCCAGGCCATCACTTTGGCGTTGGTGCCGACGTCCGGCGCAGGGATGTCTTTCTGTGGCCCGATGATGAAGCCGATTTCGCTGGTGTAGCGGCGGGTCAGTCGCTCCAGTTCACCTTCAGACAGTTTGAACGGATCGACGCGGATGCCGCCCTTGGCGCCGCCGTACGGCAGGTTGACCGCGGCACACTTGATGGTCATCCAGGCGGACAGGGCCATCACTTCGTTCAGATCGACGTCAGGGTGGAAGCGGATACCGCCTTTACCCGGCCCGCGCGACAGGTTGTGCTGTACGCGGAAACCTTCGAAGTGACGGATGGTGCCATCGTCCATCTGCAGCGGGATATCAACAATCAAAGCGCGTTTAGGGTGACGCAGCGTATCAACCCAGCGTGAGAGGTCGCCGAGGTAAGGGGCGACGCGATCGATTTGTTGCAGATATGTAGCCCAAGCGGTGGTGCTGCTGTCTGAAGCGTAGGATAGCTTTTCCATAACCAACCTTTATATTTTAGAGGTATTTATTTCGTTTAACCGTGGATTAGCAAGCGCATAACACTTTGCGACGCTAAATTTACCACTAATTATGCCGGTTGTTAGCCCCCCTCTCATCGGGCCAGCGGACGGTTTTTCGCCGCCTGCAGGGCGGCAAATGAATAGTTAATTACTTTTTGTCGACGGTGAGCGAGTTCATGCATATTTTATGCATATAAAGCGCATAAAACCCCTTTTTATCTATTTTTCAGAAGCTTGAATGTGATCAAAAAGTTTCATTTTATTTAACTGCCATGTTGACAATGGCATTTCCCCTCGCCAGAGTTAAATTAATGTTAAAACGACTCCGGCGTCGTTTTTTTGTTGCACAAGGGAAAGCATAACTATTTGATATTGTAGTATTTACCCACCACGCTCAGGCTATGTTCGCCAAACGTGGGCGATACGACGGCTCACGAGAGCATTTTCTCGGTACCCATTATTATTACCTCCCTGTTACAACGGGGCGGGCAGCGTTCGGTCTCACTTTTTTGCCGGTTAGAACGCTCACGGGCGTTTCACTCCTGCTGCAGCCGCATATCGGTTGCTTAATCGCCTTAATGACGGACAGGTAACACCATGACAAAAAATCACTGCGATCGGCTGAACCCAGGTTCAGCCGAGGGGCCAAACTGTGCCCAAACCTTGCAGCGCGGGCTGAGCGCGCGCCACATTCAACTGATTTCGATCGGCGGCGCCATCGGCACCGGGCTGTTTATGGGCGCCGGGAAAACCCTCGCGCTGTCGGGCACCTCCATCGTACTGACTTACGCCATCGTCGGCTTTTTCATGTTCATGGTCATGAGGGCGATGGGGGAGTTGCTGCTCACGCGGCTCGATTACCGTTCGTTCGCCGATTTCGTCTCCGAATACCTGGGGCCGCGCGCCAGCTTTTTTCTCGGCTGGTCCTACTGGCTGAGCTGGGTCGTGACCTGCATTGCCGACGTGGTGGTGTGCGGCGGCTACGTGCAGTATTGGCTGCCTAACGTCTCGCCCTGGTTGCCAGCGCTGCTGACGCTGGGGTTTCTGTGTCTGTTCAACATGCTGTCGGTCAAGATGTTCGGCGAAGCCGAATTCTGGTTTGCGATGATCAAGGTGGTGGCGATCGTCGCGTTGATCGCCACCGGCGCCTGGATGGTGTTCAGCGGATGGACCTCGCCGGACGGCGTGACCGCTTCGCTGCATAACGTCACCGATCCCGCCATTTTCATGCCGCACGGCATCTTCGGCTTTTTCGCCGGGTTCCAGATCGCCATTTTCTCCTGTACCGGCATCGAGCTGTTGGGCACGATGTCGGCGGAGACCAAAAACCCGCAGAAGGTGTTGCCGAAGGCGATCAACGCGATCCCGGCGCGCATCATCGTCTTCTACGTGTGCTCGATGCTGACCATTATCGCCGTCACCTCGTGGAGCCACATCTCGCCGGACAGCAGCCCGTTCGTGATGCTGTTCGATCGGGCGGGGCTGCCGGCTGCCGCCGCGGTGATCAACTTCGTGGTGCTGACTTCGGCGATGTCCTCGGCCAACAGCGGGGTGTATTCCAGCACCCGCATGCTGTACAGCCTGTCGATGGAAAAGCACGCCCACGGTCAGTTCCGCATTCTGTCTCGCACCACGGCCATTCCGATCCGCAGCCTGCTGTTTTCCTGCTTCTGCATGGTGGCCGGCACCTTGCTGCTGATACTGGTGCCGAACGTCATGACGCTGTTCACCATCGTCTCTACCGTGGCGGCAATCCTGGTGGTTTACAGCTGGGGCATGATTTTGGTCGCCTACCTGGTGTATCGCCAGAAGCGACCGGATCTGCACGCCGATTCCAATTTCAAAATGCCAGGCGGGGTCGCGATGGCCTGGCTGACGCTGGCATTCTTCGCCTTTACGCTGGTGCTGATGGTGTTCGATAGCGAGACGCTGATCGCGCTGTGCAGCATGCCGCTGTGGTTTACCACGCTCGGGCTGATCTGGCGCTATCGGGTCCGCGACAGCGTGGCGCGCGAGAGCTACGTGTTTTATCGGCGTGGCGCCGAGGCGGAATAACCGGCAAAGGATACGCCGCTTGCCGCCGCTCCACTCGGCAAGCGGCGGCAACTGCGGTATGCTAAGCGGCTGAACAGCAAACCAAACCGGGCCATACGGAGACCCCCAGCGTGCCGAACTCTTCTTCTCAACTCGAACTTTTGCGCTCGGTCGCTGACGGCATCGCGGCGCTGTTTTTCCCGAATGCGGAAGTGGTGATCCACGATCTGGCCACCAACAAAATTGCCTATCTGGCGAACAACCTGTCAAAGCGTAAACCGGGCGACGACGCCGGGCTGGAAGACTTCGAGCTCGATGGCGGCGCCGGCGTGACCGGCCCCTATGAGAAGCTGAACTGGGACGGCAAAAAGATGCGTTCGGTGAGCATTGCCGCACGCGACGAACAGGGCAAGCCCAGCTATCTGCTGTGCATCAACCTGAGCACCGCGATGTTCGAGGACGCCCGCAACGCGCTGGACATGTTCCTGTCGGTCACGCGATTGCAACCTCAGCCACAAGAGCTGTTCAAAGACGACTGGCAGGAGAAGATCAACACTTTCCTGCACGATTGGCTGCGGCGCGAAAACGCCGCGCTCGGCGCGCTGAGCCGCGAACAAAAACGGCGACTGGTCAGCGATCTCTACCATCAGGGCGCGTTCAAGGCCAAAAGCGCCGCGGACTACATCGCCAACGTGCTGTCGATGGGGCGCGCCACGGTGTACAAGCACTTGCGGGAATTGAAGCAGGAGTAAAGGCGGCGGGAAAGGGCACGACGCCCCAGGGCGAATGCCGAGGTAGCGCAATAGCTGCGATGATCGTTTATGAACGGTCTGAGACGACGTCCTGAAGAAGCCAGTCGTGGAAAATTTTCACTTCATCACGCATGACATGTTGCTGCGGGGTGACCAGATAGTAGGACCATCTAAGTGGCCAGCGATGGTCGGGATGGAGATGAACCAACTGCCCGGTCTCGATAAGCTGCTTTACCAGAGCGTTTCGAACGATGGCCACGCCCCTGCCGCTCAGCGCCGACAGGATCACTGCTGAAGTAGAATTGATATGCAGCCCGCTTTCCCGCGTTTCGGGCGCACCGACCGCTCTCAGTACATCACCCCATGATGGAAAATCGGCACCAGGATGCGGCGTGTCATCGTGAATGAGTTTTTGCGTGGCGAGCCATTCACTGCAGGCCATTTTCTCGGGGGGAGCCAGGCGTGGACTGCAGACCAGCACGGCTTCCTCATCCATTAGCCAGGTTTTACTCACGCCGGGCCACTCTCCCTGTCCACAGCGAATGCCGATATCTGCCTCGCCATACGACACGTCCATCAGCTTTTCCGTGACGTTAAGCCGCAGATCGATATTCTCATGCGTTTCCGCAAACCGGTTCAGGCGGTCCATCAGCCAGTTCATCATCAGTACCTGGGACGCCGTCACCACGACCACCGAGCGTGACCGGCGACCACGAAGCTTACTTAAACCGGTTTCCAGTTTATCGAGACCTTGAGTGATATCTTGTAGGGCCTCCTGCGCTTCGTCTACCAGCGTCAGTCGCTCCTTGCCGGAGCGGGTGCGGTGAAGAAGCGGGTGTCCGACCCAGTCTTCCAGCGAACGGACCAACTGACCTACGGCGGCGGGTGTGACACCCAGCTCCTGCGCCGCGCCGGTAAAACTGCCATGCCTGGCGGTGGCTTCAAAAGCGTGCAGCCATTTAAGTCGGTTTAACGATCGCATTGTGATCATCCTGATTCATTCTTTTCCTCAGTATACGCCGGCGAGAAAGATTTTCTTTCCTGTGTCGCAATTTCTTCTCAGTCGTCAATCGGTTTTCAGGGTGGCAATCTGGTTTCACACGATGAGAAGCCAGGCTTCTTATTAATGACAACCAGATGAATGTAAAGAGGTTAGCGATGAATACATCTTTTGCTGGCAAAAAACTGTTAGTGGTCGGCGGTACAAGCGGTATGGGCTTCGAAACGGCGAAGCGGGTCCTGAAAAGCGGCGGCAGCGTGGTGCTTGTTGGCCATCGTCAGGACAAAGCCGAGCAGGCCCGTCAGGCGCTGGCTGCAGACGGCCAGGTTTCCGTCATCGTTGCAGACCTGATGAAAGAAGAAGGTCTGCAGCATGTAGTGAACATCATTAACGCCGAACACAAAGATATCAGCCTGCTGGTCAATGCGGCTGGCGTGTTCTTCCCGAAACCGTTTACAGAACATGAAGCGTCAGACTATGACATGTACATGAGCATTAACCGCGCCACGTTTTTTATCACCCGCGACGTAGTGCGCAATATGGTCGAGGCCGATATCAAAGGCGCTATCGTCAATATTGGCTCTATGTGGGCACGACAGGCCATCGGTGCCACACCGTCTTCAGCCTACTCAATGGCCAAAGCCGGTCTGCACGCGCTGACCAAAAACCTGGCTATTGAACTGGGTGAAAAAGGGATCCGTGTGAATGCGGTTTCTCCAGCTGTCGTTCACACGCCGATTTATGAGGGCTTCATTCCGAAAGACGACGTGAAGGATGTGATGAACAGCTTCGACAGCTTTCATCCGATCGGACGCGTGGGTTCACCGGTCGACATCGCGGAAACCATCACTTTCCTGCTTTCTGACAAGACTGGCTGGGTGACCGGCGCTATCTGGGATATCGATGGCGGCGTGATGGCGGGGCGTAACGCCTGATGACCATGCCGCACGAGTTAACCCGCGTGCGGCATGGGGATTGGACAAAGGCGTGGGTTGCAAGGGGCAGCATCTTACGGCCCCTTGCTCATTTTCATTTATCGCCCGAAAACGTCATCAATACCTTCAGAAAAACGCTAACTGACAAACATTACGATGTTGGCCACCCCTTTTTGTTACCAGCGGTAGTTGACCGAAGCGATGATGCTGCGGCCGCTGCCGTAGAAGCAGGCGTACTCGCCGCTGCAGGATGAGACGTATTTCTTGTCCGTCAGGTTCTGCACGTTGAGCTGGAGCGCCGCACCGCGCAGCGCCGACGAAGCCTGGCCGAGGTCATATTTCACCATGGCATCGTACAGCGTGTAGTGCGGCACGTCGTACTGGCCGGTGGCGTCGGCCGGCGCATCGCCGATGTAACGCACGCCGCTGCCGACGGTCAGGCCGTTCAGCGCACCGCTCAGGACGCTGTAGCTGCCCCAGGCGGAGGCCGCGTGGCGCGGGATGCCCGCCGGGCTGTGGCCAATTTCATCCGCCGAGTTGGAGTCTTTGGTCACTACGTCGGTGTAGGTATAAGCGGCGGTCAGCGTGATCTCCGGCGTAGGCTGAGCGTGTACTTCCGCCTCAATCCCTTTGGATTTCACCTCACCGATCTGCTCGTAGGCGGAGGTGAGACGGTTATAAGACGCCACATTGCGCTGGGTAATGTCGAACCAGGAGAGGGTCAGTAGGGTGTTGCCGCCCGGGATCTGGTACTTCACGCCCACCTCGGTTTGCTTGCCGGTGGTCGGCTTGAGCGGATCGGCGCCCGCGGCACTTGGGTACAGGTTAGGATCGAACGAGGTACTGTAGCTGACATACGGTGAAATGCCGTTGTCGAAGGCGTAGAGCAGGCCCGCGCGGCCGGTGAACTGGGCATCGTTATAGGTCTGCTCTTTGCCGCCGCTGGTGCGATCGCGGGTGTTGACCTGCGACCAGTCCTGACGGCCGGACAGCAGCAGGTTCCAGTTATTCCACTCCAGCTGGTCCTGCAGATACACCCCGACCTGATTCAGCGTCTTCAAATCGCTGGAAACCAGCGCCAACGTGCTGCCATCGATGCTGGGGCGAACCGGGTTGGCCCAGTCGATCGGGTAATCGTTACCGCGATCGCGATACATCTTCGAATCGATATGGCTGTAGCGGTAATCCAACCCGCCCAGCACCGTGTGCTTCACCTCGCCGGTGTCGAACAAACCCTTCAGCTGGTTATCCACGCCAAACTCGTTGGTCATCTGCGATTCATGCTGCGCCATGCGGGTGACGGTGTGGTCGTTGACCGTCGAGTTTACGTTATAAACCAGATATTTATAGTCTTCATCACGGTGGGTGAAGCGCAGGTTCTGGGTAAACGACAGCGCATCGCTGAAGTTATGCTCGAGGCTGTAGCCGATCGACGCCTGCTCGCGCCGCGACTTGTTGAAGCTGGGTTCGCTGACGTTGAAGTCGTAAGGCACGTAGCCCGCGCTGGTCGGGAACAGCGTGCCGGAACGCGGCAGGAAGTTACGCGATCCGGCTTTCGGATCGTTCTGGTAACTGGTCAGCAACGTAAAGCTGGTATCTTCGTTCGGCAGCCAGGTGAAGGCCGGGGCGATGGCCACCCGTTGCTGCTTGCTGTCTTTGACAAACTCATGTTCGGTTCGGGCGATACCGTTCAGGCGATAGAACAGGGTGTTGTCGTCGTTGAGCTTGCCGCCAAAATCAAACGCCGTTTCCGCCAGATGGCGGTTGCCGGTGCTGAATTTCACCTCGTGAATGCTCTGGGCGGTAGGGCGCTTGCTGGTCATCACCACCACGCCGCCGGGGCTGACCTGGCCGTACAGCACGCCGGCCGGGCCGTGCACCATCTCCACACGCTCCAGCAACCAGGGATCGATCTGCCCGGCGCCGCCGTTTTGGCTCGAGAGGCCAAAGTGCAGACCGTCGAGCAGCTTGGGTGCATAGCGGAAGCCGCGGCTGATCACTTCGTCATTGCGGTTGGAGTTGCCGCGGTAGGTGGTGATCACCCCGCTGGTGTAGTTCAGCGCGTCGGCGACCGACGCCGGCTCCTGATCGTTCATCTGCTCGCGCGTGACCACCGAGATGGACTGCGGCGTCTTGCGCAGAGGGGTGGCGGTTTTGGTGCCGGCAGCGCTCTCTTTGGCGACGATCCCTTTGACCGGTGCGGTCACGCTGTTTTGCGCGTCGGCGGTCACCAAAATCGTTTCGTCCGCTGCGGCGGACGCGTGTTGCGCCAAGGGCAGTAAGGCCAGCGCCGATCCCAGCAACAGACGCTTGGCGGACATCGCCTCCGCACTTCCGTTTGCTATCCCTTTGTTTTTAATCTTCATTATCTCTCCTGAATACCTACTTTTGTGTGTCATGCCACCCTGATAAACCCCGAAATGCCGACAAGCGGTCTTGTCCCGTCGACGTGGAGACGTCGTGTTTGCACGACGGTAAAAATCCGACAAATAGTATTGAAAATGATAATGAGTATCAATACGATTGTCAGGTTTTGTAAAAGACACTCATGTTATGTAAGGGGCGCTATGGAGTTTTTGCCGGAAAAGAGGCCAGAAAACGGTCGTGAGGGATTGGCGGCGCAGTGGCTGCGTGAAGAGGCGGCAGGGCAATCCGCGTGGTGGCAGAAGGTTGCCGCTCACGGCACACCCGTGGTCGAACCGCACGATGACAGCCACGTCAAAATGACCTGGCTGTGGCGCGATCCCGACGGCGATGAACGGCACTCGCCGATATGCCGCGTTTACGCCGATATCAACGGCATTACCGATCACCACAGCACGTCCCCCAGCAGCCTGACCCGGCTCCCCGGCACCGACGTTTGGTACGGCGCGGTCGTTATCGATCGCCGCTGGCGCGGCAGCTACAGCCTGATCCCCATTACCGACCGGGATCTTCCCCCCGTCTTTAGCGACGACGAAACGTTGCGCGATCGCCAACAGCGCGCCTGGTGGGTATCGCTGTTCCCGTTGGCGATTGCCGATCCGCTGAATCGTCTCTCGTTGGGACCGTCTCATCGCCCGCGGCCCGTATCCCTGGCGCAAGGGCCGGATGCCGACGATCAAAGCGCCTGGCAGGCCGCCGATCGGCCATTGGAGGAGGCGCGGCTGCAGCTTTTCCAGTGGCAGAGCGAACGGCTGGATAACCAGCGGCGAGTTTGGCTGTATGCCAGCGGCGACGCGGCGATGAAAGCGAATCGCCCGCTGGTGCTGCTGCTCGATGGCCAAAACTGGATCGAAAAGCACGCGCTGTTGCCGGTGATCGAGCACGAAACCGCACAAGGGCACCTGCCGGCCGCATGTTGGCTGCTGATCGATGCGATCGACGGCGAACACCGGGAAAACGAGCTGCCTTGCAACGCCGCGTTTTGGCAGGCGGTGATCGACGAACTGTTGCCGCAGGCGCAGCGGCGCGAACCGTTCAGCGAGGCAGGGGCGCGCACCGTCGTCGCCGGCCAGAGCTACGGCGGGCTGGCGGCGTTATATGCCGGTTTGCACTGGCCAGAGCGCTTCGGCCACGTGCTGAGCCAGTCCGGCTCCTTCTGGTGGCCTACGGTGCAATTCGTTACCCAGTTCGAAAAACGCCACGAGCTGGAAGAAGGCTGGCTGATACGCCAGGTTCGGCAACGCAACCCGGCGGCGCCCAAGCTCACCGTGATTCAGCAAGCCGGCGATCGGGAGGCGGACATCGAATTCGTTAATCGCCAGATGCATCAGGCGCTGGCGGCGGCAGGGCACCGCGCCGAATACCGCGTGTTTTCCGGCGGACATGATGCGCTCTGCTGGCGTGGCGGCCTGGTGGACGGCGTGCGCCAGCTGCTTTCCGCAATGAAGTAATCCCACATTTTGACAGACAGGTAAGGCAAATGACTCAGGAACAACAGAACCCGTTCGATGACGAAAATCTCCGTTTCTCCGTGCTGATCAACGCGCAACAGCAGTACTCGCTGTGGCCGCAGTTTGCCGATACGCCGCAGGGGTGGCGCGTGCTGATGGGGCCGGCGTCGCGCGGCGAATGCATCGACTACATCGAAACGCACTGGCAGGACATGCGGCCGGCGGCGCTGAAAGCGGCGGATGCGGCGCGTTAAGCGCCAGGCAGCCACATCGATACATTCCGTTTGAGGGAAAGGACAGACACCATGTCAGAAACGCTTTCTTTACCGGATACTCAGGTCGAGTATCGGGATTATCCGCTGGTTGCGGCGCAACCGGGGATCTGGATCGCCGACCAAATCGCGCTGCGGCGCAACAGCTTCGCCGTGGCGCACTACACCGAATTGCACGGCGCTATCGATCGTTCGGCGCTGGAGCGCGCGATCCGTCAGGGGCTGGCCGAAGCGGATACGGTTCAGGCGCGGTTCTTTGAGGCGCAGGACGGCCAGCCGGTGCAGCGTCTCCCGTTGATAGCCGACCCTGCGCGCGTACAGGCGCCGGAGTGGTTCGATTTCAGCGCGCAGCCGGACGCCGAACAGGCGGCGCTGGCGCTGATGAACGACGATCTGGCGCAGGATTTGCCTGCGGACGGCGAACGGTCGCTTTATCGCCATGCGATAATCCGCGTCAGCGCCGATCGTTGGTTTTGGTACCAGCGCTTTCATCATCTGACCCTGGACGGCTTCAGTTTCGAAGCCATCACCCGCCGGATCGCCGATATCTATCGCGCGCTGCGCCACGGGCTGTCGCCGGTGGCCTCGCCGTTTACCCCGTTCGGCAAGGTAGTGGAAGAGTTTCAGCAATGGCAAACGTCGCCCGCACGTGAGCGGGCGGCCGAATTCTGGCGCCAGCATCTGCGCGAACTGCCGTCGCCGCTGTCATTATCGACGGAAAGCCGGGAGGTTGAACCGGGCGCCCGGCCGCTCAAACAGGTGCTGGTGCTGCCGGAGTCACTGTTTGACGAAGCGCTGCGCGACGACGAGTTGCAGGCGCTGCAACCGGCCGACATCGTCACGGCGGCGCTGGCGATGTATCTGGCGCGCATGAGCGGCGAAACCCGCTTCTCAGTCGGTTTTCCTTTCATGCGGCGGATGGGGTCGCAGGCGCTGGCGGCGGTCGGCCCGGTGGTCAACGTGCTGCCGCTGCTGCTGAACGTGACGCCGGAGCTGTCGCTGGCGGACGTCTGCCAGGCGACCGTAGCGCAGATCAAACAGGCGCGCCGCCATCAACGCTATGAGGCGGAGCAGATCAAGCGCGATCTCGGCCTGGTCGGTGGCCATCAGGAACTGTACGGGCCGGTGATCAACGTCAAGGTCTACCACAGCGCCTTGTCGTTCGACGGCCAAGCGGCCGTTACCCATACGCTGGCGATGGGGCCGGTCGATGACCTGGAGTTTGAGATCGGCTTTCGCAACGGCGTGCTGACGCTGTCTTTGGTGGCCAACCCGGCCAAATACTCGCCGCGCACCTTGCATCATCACGCGGAGCGCATCGGCCATTGGCTGCAGCAGTTGGCGCGACAGCCGCACCAGCCGAACGCTCAACTGGCGCTGATCGGCGAAGGGGAGCTAAGGCAACTCGCGGCCTGGGGGCGCGGCGCCGATCTGACGCCGCCGACGGGCATGGTGTCAATCTTGGATGCGTTCCAGCGCCAGGTTGAACGCCAGCCTGAGGCATTGGCGGTGGCCTGCGGCGACGAGCGCCTCAGCTACCGGCAGCTCTCCGAACGGGTGATGCAGTTGGGGCGAGTGCTAATCGAAAGCGGCATCGGCGCTGAAGACGTGGTTGCCATCGGCATTCCGCGCTCGGTGGACACGCTGGTCGCGCTGTTCGGCGTGTTGGCCAGCGGCGCGGCCTATATGCCGCTCGATCTGGATTACCCGCGTGAACGCCTGGCGCTGATGTGCGACGACGCGCGGCCGGTAATGTTGCTGACCCACCGCGCGACGCAGCTCAATATGCCGGATCTGCCGCAGGTATTGTGCCTGGACGACGCAGCGTGCCTGGCGCGCTGCGCGGCTGCCGAGGCCACGCCGATAACGGACGACGAACGGCGTGCGCCGCTGAACGAGGCGCATCTGGCCTATATGATTTACACCTCCGGTTCGACCGGCAAACCCAAGGGCGTGATGTCCACGCACCGCGGGCTGCTGAACCTGTTCCTGTCGCACCAGGCCTCTCTGTTTGGCCCGGCGATCGAAAAATTCCAGGCTCGCCACGCGCGCCGCTTGCGCGCCGGCCATACCGCCTCGTTTTCTTTCGACTCCTCCTGGGAACCGCTGTTCTGCATGATGATGGGCAGCGAACTGGTTATCTTCGACGAGGAGCTGCGCCGCGACCCCTGGGCGCTTCTGGAACAAACCCAACAGACGCCGATCGATCTGCTGGACATCACGCCGTCGTTCTTCTCACAACTGGTGGACTGCGGCCTGCTGAAGGGGCAGTTCCCGCTGCCGGCGTTCGTGATGATCGGCGGTGAGGCGGCAACGCCGACGCTGTGGAACCTGATGCAGCAGCATCCGGAGGTGGAGATCCACAACTATTACGGCCCGTCAGAATATACCGTCGATACCCTCGGCGCGCCGGTCACGGCCGCCGATCAGCCGGTGATCGGGCGTCCCCTCGCCAATACCGCCGTCTGGCTGCTCGACAGCCGGCTGCAGCCGGTGCCGATCGGCGCGGCGGGCGAGCTGTACATTTCCGGCAAAGGCATCGCGCGCGGTTACCTGCGGCGCCCGGATCTGACGGCGGCGCGCTTTGTCGCCAACCCGTTCGCCGAAGGCGAGGTGATGTACCGCAGCGGCGATCTGATGCGCTGGAGCGCGGAGGGTCAGCTGGTATTCATTGGCCGGACCGATCACCAAATCAAGGTGCGCGGCTTCCGCGTCGAGCTGGGTGAGGTGGAAAGCGCCTTGGCCGCCTTGCCGGACGTGGGGCGGGCGGTGGTGATCGCCGAGCCGATCGGCGCCACCTATCGTTTGATCGGTTACTGCTCGGTGCAGGATGACGCGCGTCGCGCTTCGCCAACGTTGCAAAGCGAGCTGCTGGGGCAATTGGCGCAGCGTCTGCCGGATTATATGGTGCCGGCGATCCTGGTGGTGATGCCGGAGCTGCCGCTTAACGTGAATGGCAAGATTGACCGCCAGGCGCTGCCAAAACCGCAGGAGACGCTGGCGCAAAGCATTCGCGAGCCGGCCACCGAGCAGGAAAGGCTGATTTGCGGCGCCATGGCGCAGCTGCTGGGGATGGATCGCGTCGGCGCCGACGACGATTTCTTCGCGCTCGGCGGCGACAGCATCTCGGCGATGGGGCTGGGTACCGCCCTGCGGCGCAAAGGGTATCTGTTGCGGCCGCGCGAGATCTTCGCGCTGCACACCCCCGCGCGCATGGCGCAGGCGATGCAGCCGCTGGCCGTAGACTCTCAGGCTGCACGCAGCGTACAGCAAGGCCCGATCGACGGGCTGCCGATCCTGCACTGGTTTGCCGAGACGGGCGATATGCATCGCCGCTTCGCGCACGGCGTTTTCCTGCGTGTACCTGCCGAGCTGCAGCCGCAACAGCTGCGTTATGCGTTGGAACAGCTGCACACGGCACACCCGGCGCTGGGCGCGCGGATCCGCGACGGTCAGTTGGTGGTTGAAACCGCCGCCGCCGGTGAGCTGATGCAGGTTAATACCGTGTCCGGTGAGCTGGAATCAGCGGCAGAACAGGCGTTTGATGCCGCGCTTGACCATCTCGATCCGGCGGCCGGCGCCATGATGCAAGCCATCCTGCTGCAGCGCGACGAGCAGAGCCTGGGGCTGGTGCTGGCGATCCACCATCTGGTGGTCGACGGCGTTTCCTGGCGCATCTTGCTCGACGAACTGCGGCAAGTGGCCGACAGCGCCATGCAGGGGCAGCCGATCATGCTGCCGCCGGAAGAAACCTCGCTCTATGAGTGGTCTGCACGCCTACGAGCCGACGTCGAACGCCGCGAAGCCGAGCTGCCGTTCTGGCGGCAGATGCTGGCGGACGACGTGCCGCGTTTGGGCCGGCGCGCGCTGGATCCGCAGACCGATCGCCTCGCCTCGGTGAGCGAACGGCGCACGCTGATCGACAGCCGGCTGACCGCCGCGTTGCTCGGCACCTTGCCGCAGAACTATCGCGCCCAGGTTGAAGAGATCATGCTGTGCGCGCTGGCTCAGGCCTGTCGCCAGCGTTTCCAGGCCGCTTCGCTGCGTTTCTCTCTGGAGTCGCACGGCCGCGCCGAACTGGACGACGGCCTCGATCTGGCCCGCACCGTCGGCTGGCTGACGGCGGAGTATCCGCTGCGCATCGAACTGCATGACGCTGAGCACAATGAGGCCGTGCGCGCGGTGAAACGGGCGACGCGTGCGGTAGCCGATCGCGGCATCGGTTACGGCCAGCTGCGTTATCTGCATCCGCGGCGTGACGAACTGGCGGCGCTGGCGCAGCGCAATGCGCCGGAGATTTTATTCAACTACCTCGGGCGCTTCAGCCAGGACGAGGGGAACTGGGCGCCGCAACGCAGCCAAACCCGCTTCCGCGACGCCTTCGCCGTGGCGCAGGATGCGCAGCAGGCGCTGTCGTATGGCCTGGAGGTGAATATCTTTGTCGAAGAGCGGCGCGACGGCGCCTGCCTGGCGATCAACTGGAGCTGGCTGGAGGGGATTTTCAGCGAGAGCGACATTACGCAGCTGCACAGCGACATCGAGCAAGCGGTGCGTGCACTGTGCGAATTTGCCGAACGGCATCCCGATCGCGCGGCGGCAACGTTGGTGGCGGCCGAGATCGCCCAGCCGGGCGCCGACGATGAGGCGGTGCGCGCCTGGGAGCGGGAGTGCGGGCCGTTAGCCGCGGCGCTGCCGCTGTTGCCGTTGCAACACGGCCTGCTGTTCCATGCACAGACGGCGCAGCAGGGCGGCAGCTATAACTCGCTGACGCGCCTGAGCCTCTGCGGAGAATTGGACGTACATCGCCTTCAGCAGGCGCTGGATGCGGTGATCCGCCGCCATCCGCAGCTGGCCACCCGATTCAACCGCGAGGGCGAACCGCTGCAGCTGATACCGCAGGAAAGCCATTGGCCGCTGGACAGCCACAGGCTGCTGCCGCTGTCCGACGAGCAAGAAATGCAGGCGCTGAATGAGCTGGAGCAGAAAGAGCTGCAGCGCGATCTGTTCAACCAGCCGGGCGCAATGTTGCATGCGCTGTGGGTCAAACACGGCGATAGCGAACGCCACACGCTGTTCCTCAATGCCCATCACTTGATCGTCGACGGCTGGTCGACGCCGGTAGTGCTCAACGATCTGATGCTGGCCTTGCGTGAAGGCGAGCAGGCGCTGCCGACGCTGCGTTCGAACTACGCCGATATCGTGCGCCGCCTGACCGCGCGGGATGCTGAAGCTTCGCGCCGCATCTGGCGTGATACGCTGCAGGATGTGCGCCCAACGTTGCTGTTCGGTGAAGTGCAGGACGATCGCGTGCATGAGCTGGAAATGACGCTGCCGCCGGCCGAGGAAAGACGCTTGCTGACCCTGTGCCGCGAACGCGGGTTGACGCTCAATACCGTGATGCAGGGCATTTGGGCGCTGCAGCTGGCCAGCTATTGCGGCCATCAGGACGTGGTGTTCGGCTCGCCGGTTTCCGGCCGCTTTGGCCAGATAGAAGGGGTCGAGGAACACGTTGGCCTATTCAGCAACACGCTGCCGGTGCGGGTTCGTCTGCAGCATGACCGTTCGTTGACGGAACAGCTGACCGAACTGCAGCACCGGCAGATTGAACTGCTGGAGCACGACGATTTGGGGTTGGGGGAGATCCAGCACCTGGCCGGGGCGGGCACGCTGTTCGATACGCTGTTGGTGGTAGAGAACTACCCGGACAACGACGCTCTGCTGGGCGGCGAAGGGTCGCTGCGCTGCGACGCCATCCGCAACAAAGGCTATACCCACTATCCGCTGACGCTGTTGGTGCTGCCGGGCGAACGTCTGCGCCTGTTGATGGAGTACCGCGCCTCGGTGCCGCAGCCTGAGCGCTTCGCCGCGCGGCTGATGGCGCTGCTGCAACAGTGGATCGCCCAGCCGGATCTGCCGCTGCCGCGCTGGCAGTTGCAAATCCCGCAGGAGCAGGCGCTGATCGCGGCGGTCAACCGCACTGGACAGGCGGTGGCGGACACCACCTTGCATCAGGCGATCGCCGATCAAGCGCGGCGCACGCCGGAACGCATCGCGCTGCAGGATGCCGGGCACAGCCTCAGCTACCGTGACATGCAGCGCCAGGCCGCGCTGTTGGCCGAGCGGCTGACGGCGGCCGGCATTCAGCCGGGCGATATTGTCGCGGTGGCGTTACCACGCTCCGTGCGACTCAGCCTGGCGCTGACGGCGATTGTGCAGACCGGCGCCGCCTGGTTGCCGCTGGACACCGGCTACCCGGACGAGCGGCTGGCCTACATGGTGGAGGACGCCAAGCCACGGTTGATTATCACCGAAAGCGCGTTGGACGCCCGCTTTGCCGCACTGGCGCCGACGCTGCGGTTCGATGTGCTGGACGACAGCGGGCGCGAACCGGCGCCGCGCCCACCGGCGGGGAGCGGCGATCATCCCGCCTACGTGCTGTATACCTCAGGCTCTACCGGGCGGCCGAAAGGTGTGGTGGTGAACCACCGGGCGATCGTCAACCGCCTGTTCTGGATGCAGCACGAGTATGCGCTCGATGCGCGGGACGTGGTCTTGCAGAAAACGCCGTGCAGCTTCGACGTTTCCGTCTGGGAGTTCTTCTGGCCGCTGATGGTCGGCGCGCGTCTGGTGATGGCGCCGCCGGAGGCGCACCGCGATCCGCAGGCGCTGACGACGTTGATTGACGACTATGGGGTGACCACGCTGCATTTCGTTCCATCCATGTTGGCTATCTGGGTGGAGGCCTTGAACGAGCGGGCGCCACAGCGCGCCGCCGCCAGCCTGAAACGCGTGTTCTGCAGCGGCGAAGCGCTGTCGTGTGAACTGGCTTCCCGCTATCAGGCGTTGGTTACCGCACCGCTGCACAACCTGTATGGCCCGACGGAGGCGGCGGTCGATGTCACCTATCAACCGGCGTCCGGCGCGGCATTGGCGGCGGTGAACGGCGCCGGCGTGCCGATCGGCAAACCGGTCTGGAACACCCAACTGAGCATTCTCGACGCCATGCTGCGGCCGGTGCCCGTCGGCTGCGCCGGCGATCTCTACCTGCGCGGCATTCAGCTGGCCGATGGCTATCTGCATCGGCCGGGATTGACGGCGCAGCGGTTTGTCGCCGATCCCGCCGGCAACGGCGCGCGCATGTATCGCACCGGCGATATCGCCCGCTGGCTGGAAGACGGCAGCGTCGAGTATTTGGGCCGCAGCGACGATCAGCTGAAGATCCGTGGCCAGCGTATCGAGCTGGGTGAAATCGAGCAGGCGCTGCTGGCGCAGCCGGGGGTAGCGCAAGCGGCGGTGCACGCCATCGAACTGGGCGAGGGCGCGACGGGGCTGGGCGGGGCCGATATGCGCCAACTGGTTGCCTGGCTGATCGCCCAACCGGGCGTGACGCTGGATACCGGCGCTCTGCATCAGGCGCTGGAGCAACGTTTGCCGGCGCACATGATGCCGGTCAGCTATGTCATGACCGACAGCTTCCCGCTCAGTGCCAGCGGCAAACTGGATCGCAAGGCATTGCCACGGCCGCAGCTGAGCCACCAGAGCGGCCGCACGCCGGAGAGCGACAGCGAGCGCCTGCTGGCAGCGCTGTTCGGGGAACTGCTGGGGCGTGAGACGGTGTATGCCGACGACGACTTCTTCGCGCTGGGCGGCCATTCGCTGCTGGCGATGCGTCTGGCGGCGGAACTGCGTCGGCGCGTCCCTCGGCCACTGAGCGTCGGGCAGATCATGTTTGCCCGTAGCCTAGAGAAGATGGCGCACCTGCTCGATGACGCGCAGGCCGCCAACTCGGCCGAGAGCCGTGGCGTCGGCGAGTGCCTGCAGCTGCGGGCGGGTCAAGGCCCCGCGCTGTTCTGCCTGCATCCGGCTTCCGGTTTCGCCTGGCAGTACTCGGGGCTGAGCCGTTATCTGCCGGGGAACTACCCGATCATCGGCCTACAGTCGCCAAGGCCGGATGGCGCTATCGCCACCTGCGAGGACATTGAGCAGATGGTCGATCGTCATCTGGCCAATCTGCGCCGCCTGCAGCCGCAGGGACCTTATTACCTGCTGGGCTATTCGCTCGGCGGCACGCTGGCACACTCGATGGCCGCGCGCCTGCAGCAGCAGGGTGAAGAGGTGGCGTTCCTCGGCATGCTGGATACCTATCCGCCGGAAGGCCAGGATTGGACCGGCCCCAGCGAGGAGGACGCGCAGAAAGAGGTGGCACAGGAACAGGCCGAGTTTATGGCGGAAGATCATGGCGATCCGGCGCTGATGGCGGAGAAGGCGGCGATGTTCGACAGCATCGTCGCCAACTACCGCGACGCGGTGCGCATTCTGTCTCAGGCGCGCAGCCGGCGCTTCCACGGCACGGCAACGCTGTTTGTCGCCGACCAGACGCTACCGCCGGAGATGGATATCGACGCCGTGTGGGCGCCGTATCTGGATGGATTGATCTGCCATCATCAGCGCTGCGAACACGCGGACATTCTGTCGCCGGTTTCGCTGGAAACGCTTGGGCCGCTGTTGCATTCGCTGCTGACGCGGCAATACGGGTTGGTATAACGCAACCGGGCCGGGGGGCGTGCGTCCCGGCCCGTACAAAAACATTATGCAGGACACTATGGCCAGACCTTCTTTTTTTCTTGATTTCAGTTTGCTGAGAAGCAATGCGCATTTCCGCGCGATTTTCTGCGCCCGCATGCTGTCGGTGTTTTCCCTCGGCATGTTGGCGGTAGGGGTGCCGATTCAGATCCAGGCGATGACTGGCTCCACCTTGCAGGTGGGCGTGGCGGTGGCGCTGGACGGGGTGGGCATGTTTATCGGCCTGATGCTGGGCGGGGTGCTGGCCGATCGCTACGATCGCCGCAAGCTTATCCTGTTTGCGCGCGGCACCTGCGGGCTGGGTTTTGTCGCCCTGAGCCTGAACGCCTTCGCCCCGGCACCGTCGTTGTGGGCGCTCTACCTGCTGGCGGCCTGGGACGGCTTCTTCGGCGCGCTGGGTATGACGGCGCTGATGGCCGTGATCCCGCTGCTGGTCGGGCGTGAAAACCTGGCGGCGGCAGGGGCCTTGAGCATGGTGACGGTGCGCATCGGCGCGATCCTCGCACCGGCGCTGGGCGGGATTATCATCGTGTTCGGGGGTGTCGGTCTCGCCTTCGCCGTCGCGGCGGCAGGGACGCTGGGCACCCTGGTCCCGCTGGTGCGCTTGCCGACGCTGCTGCCGCAGCTGCAGGAGCCGGAACACCCGCTGCGCGCGCTCGCCAGCGGCTTCCAGTTTGTCTGGCGCAATAAGGTGGTCGGCTCGGTGGTGCTGCTGGGGATGCTGATGAGCATCGTCGGCGCCGTCAGGGTGCTGTTCCCGGCGCTGGCGCAGGACGCTTACCACGTTGGCGCGTCCTCTATCGGCCTGATGTACTCCGCGGTGCCGCTCGGTGCGATGCTGGGCGCGCTGACCAGCGGCTGGGTGGGGCGATACGCTCGCCCTGGCGTGCTGATCCTGATCGCCGCTATCGTCGCGTTCACCGCCATCGCGTCACTGGGGCTGTTCAGCCACCTGGCGCCGGCGCTGCTGGCGCTGGTGTGCTACGGCTACGCCAACGCTATCGCCTCACTTCTGCAGTTCATGCTGATCCAGAGCAATACGCCGGATCATTTGCTGGGACGGGTGAACAGCCTCGGCACCGCGCAGGACGTAACCGGCGACTCGATCGGTGCGCTGGGGCTCGGCGTACTGGGCAGGGTGTTCACCCCGTTGATGAGCGTGCTGTCGTTTGGTGCATTCGCCGCCTTGTTGGGCGTGCTGGTGGCTTTCAGCGTACGCACGCTGCGCCAGTGCCAGCCGGCGGACGCGTTGGTTGAGCACGACGATCCCGCTCCGGCAACCTCAGCGGCGGCGGACAACTAACCCCTCAGGGCACCGGCTGTTCCGGCCGGTGCTGTTCCCCCCAGTTACACATCATGTCGATCACCGGGATCAGCGAACGCCCGCGTTCGGACAGGCTGTACTCCACCTTGGGCGGGATCTGCGGATACTCCTTTCTCACCACCAGGCGATCTTTTTCCAGCTCTTTCAGCGTCGAACTCAGCGTTTTGTACGAAATGGTGCCGATGCAGCGCTGCAGCTCGTTGAACCGCAATACTGGCTTATACAGCGCCAGCCAGTAGAGAATAATCATTTTATATTTGCCGTTGATCACCGACAGGGTGTAGCCATAGCCGGTGTCTTCGAGACTGATGCCCGTTGGGCTGCAGTGAGATTCGGCGGTCATTTTATACTTTCTCCAAGGTAAGTATGTGTCGTGAGTGTGCGTATTTTACATTCTGTCAGCATACCCTAAGATGCGTCGAAACACCTGACTGGAGAAATCAGTATGAAAACCTTGGTGATCGTGGCCCATCCCGATATGGCGAACTCGGTGGTTAACAAACGTTGGCTGGAGGAACTGCGTCGCTATCCGGAGCGGTATACGGTGCACGAACTGCATCAGGCCTATCCGGACTGGCAGATCGACGTCGCCAAAGAACAGCAGTTGATTGAAGCGCATGACAACATCGTGCTGCAGTTCCCGATTTACTGGTTCAGCAGCCCGCCGCTGCTGAAAAAATGGCTGGACGACGTGCTCACTTACGGCTGGGCCTACGGTTCCCGCAGCGGCTATAAGATGCAGAACAAGAAACTGGCGCTGGCGGTCACGGCGGGCGTGCGCGCAGAAGATTACGCGCGTGAAGGGCGTTATCGCTACTCGCTGGAGGAGATCTTCCGGCCGTTTGAAGTGACCGCCGATTACGTGCGGGCTGATTATGCCTCGTTCTTTGCCTTTTACGGCAAGGAAGCCGCTTCGGACGGGACGGTGGAACCGCTGCAATTCCACGAATTGGATAGCAGCGCGCAAGGCTATCAGGCATTTCTCGCCGCCCTGAGTTAACGACACTCCCCGGATGCGTCTGATAGTGCTGTTGCGAATGTCCGGGGAGGAATATGATTGCCGTATCCTTTGACTCGCCGGTGATAACCCCCATGCCTTCAGCCGAAACGTTTATTGCTTTTCTTGTTGCACTCACCCTTCTGGAACTCTCTCCCGGACCGGACATGATGCTCACGCTGGCCCGGGGTATCGGCCAAGGCCGTCGCATCGCGCTGCTCAATGTTTTCGGCATGGTTTTTGTCGCCGGTATGGTGCAGGTTTCCATGCTGGTGCTCGGCCTCGCCACGCTGTTGCATAGTTATCCGCTGGCGTTGGACGTATTGCGTTGGGTTGGGGCCGCCTATCTGGTCTGGCTGGGGATAAAAATGCTGAAGGTAAGCCGGCAGCGTTCCGATGCCGTGCTGAAACCCCGGATGATGACCGGGTGGCAGGCGGTGAAAGAAGGGGCAATTAACAGCCTGACCAACCCTAAGTCGCTGCTGTTCATGTTTGCTTTCCTCCCGCAGTTTGTTAACCCTGAAACCGGGCCGGTTTGGTTGCAATTGCTCGTTTTAGGTTCCATTCAGAAGCTGGCGGGGATCCTTTCGCTGGGCTCTGTCGCTATGGCCTCCGGCACCGTGGGGCAATGGCTCGCCCGCAATCCTCGGTTGTTGGTGTGGCAGCAGAGATTTACGGGCTTGGTCATGATGGGATTGGGCGCCAAACTCCTCCTCGGGGGCGGCGCTGCGTCAGCACCGCGATAAGAGGAGCGGTTCGCGCTATTTCAGGTGAATGCTAAAACCGTCTTGCCCCGGCGCGAGATGTGCTTTCAGCGTCAGCTGCGGGATCAGGTAGTCACCGGCGTTCTGCCGCCGAAACGGAATCGGCTCAGTGTGCCACAGATTATCGAGCCGCTGTCCGAGCTGTTCACACAGGGCGGCGAAGCGCGTCTCGTCGGTCTTTCCGGCACGATAGGTGACAAACGGCGGTAACACCTCGAATCCCGGGTAATGCAGTATGCCGTGCTGGATCGGAAACAGGATATCGTCGATCGGCCCGTTGACACCGCGCGGGGCGTAATGGGATTCCCACCCGCCGGCGCTGACGATCAGCATCGCCCGTTTGCCCGCCAACATACCCTCGCCGTAACGGTCGCCCCAATGCGTATCGGAATGCTCACCGACGCCATAGGCAAAACCATAGGCATAGACACGCTCGAACCAGCCTTTCAGAATCGCCGGCATCGAGAACCACCACAGCGGAAACTGTAGCAGCACCGCGTCCGCCCAGCGCAATTTTTGCTGCTCCCGTTCGATATCGGCGCTCTGCACGCCGTTGGCAAACGCGCGCTGGGAATCCAACGAAGGATCGAAACGGGGCCCTGATGCACCTTCCAGGCTGTCGTTGGCGTCAAGTGCCGCTTTCCACTTCATGGCGTACAGATCGGACACCTGTACCTGATGACCGGCCTGCGTCAGGCGCTCAACGGCGAAGTTTTTCAGTGAGCCGGTCAGCGACTGCGGCTCCGGGTGGGCGTAAACAATCAGCACATTCATAGCAACTCTCCTTGGTGTGAGAGCTGCAGGTTAGGGCGTCACAAGGTATATTAGAAATGAATTACCGTTATCCCAGGTATAACCATGAATAATTTAAGGCGGCTGGATCTCAATCTGCTGGTGACGCTCGACGCGCTGCTGGCGGAGCACAACGTTACGCGCGCGGCGCAGCGGCTCAATTTCTCTCAGCCGGCGGTCAGCGTGCATCTCGCCAAACTGCGGGCGATCTTTGACGATCCGCTGCTGTTGCCCGGCCCGCGCGGCATGCGTCCTACCGCCAGAGCGGAGCAGCTGCGGGAACCGCTGCGCCAGGCGCTGGCGGCGCTTGAGTTGGCGGTAACGCCGGCGACGCCGTTCGATCCCGCCGTGGCGACCGATACCTGGCGTGTGGCCGCCTTCGACTACGGCGAATCCACCATCGTCCTGCCGGCGCTGAACGGTTTGCGCACGGCGGCGCCCGGCACCCGGCTGGCGGTGCTGGAAACCGCGCCGTCACGCATCGCCAAACTGGCGGAACAGGGAGAGATCGATCTGGCGTTTCACACCCGTGAAGGGGCGCCGCCCGGTTTGCGTCAGCGCACGCTGTTCAGTGAACGCTATGTGCTGGTGGGCAGAGTCGGCCATCCTAAACTGCATGAAAACCTGACGCTAACGCAATTTTGCCAATTGGAGCAGGTGATGGTCTCACCGGACGGCGGCGGTTTCTACGGCATCACCGACCAAGCGCTGGCGGACGTGGGGCTGACGCGGCGCGTGGTGCTTTCCGTGCCGCATTTTCTCTTCGTGATCTCGGTGCTGACGCAGTCCGATTTGGTGGCGATGCTGCCGGAGCGGCTGGTGCGCACCCAGCCTTTATTGCAACAACTCGAGCCGCCGCTGGCGGTGCCGGGTTTTGAAATGACCATGCTGTGGCACGAAAGATCGCATCGGGATCCCGCTCACCGGTGGCTGCGCGAACATATCGTGCGGTCAGTGTAAGCGGGTTAAACTGCGCGGGAAATTACATGAACAGGAAGCGGTCGGCCAGCGGAACGCCGCGTTCGAGGCGCGGTGGCAACGCGTCGTCGCGATCGTCTGGCTGAGTAGCCTGTGGCGCGACATCGTCGGCTTTTTCGATCATCAGCTCGCCGAGCAGGGCCAGAAAACGAGTGAGCTTTTGCATATTCCCTCCGGATCGTTGATTACGTTGAGGGTGATAGTAATCGCCGCTAAACCGAATGGGAAAAACTTAAAACTCATATCCTAAGAACCGGATCGCATATCGCATGACCGGGCGACGGTTGCCCATCGCCCGGTGGATGGCTTAGAAGGTGACGTTAACCTTGGCCCACAGGGTGCGGCCCGGTTCATTCACCGCGCTGTTGGCCGAATAGCCGAAGGCGCTGTTGCCCGCCAGGTTAAGGTGCTCGCTGTAGGTCTTGTTCAGGATATTATCCAGACCGGCGCTCAGCTTGACGTTTTTATTCACCTTGTAGGCGGCGTTGGCGGAGAGCACGCCGAAGCCGGCGCTTTCGGCAAAGTCTTTGCCCACCACGTTGCCTTCGTTGATCGCCACGCGGTTTTGGCTGCTGACCAAACGCCACAGCCCGGTGCCACTCCAGTCGCCGTACTCATAGGTCAGCCCCAAGCGTGCCTCCAACGGCGGGATCTGCGGCAGCGGGCGGCCGTCGCTGGTGTTTTTCCCCCAGGAGTAGGCCAGGCTGGCGTCGGTTTTCCATTGCTCGCTCAACTGATAACCCATGCCCATTTCGCCGCCCATGATGTTAGCGTTGACGTTATCGGCCTGGCTGAGACGCGCATTGTGCGGATCGTATTTGAACAGGATGAAATCATCGACGCGGCCCACATAAGCGGAGACCCAGCCGTTGAAGCGCTTGCCGTTGTACTGCGCGCCGATGTCGAGCTGCGTGGTTTTCTCGCTCTTGACGCTGGAGAACGGATCCTTGCTGCCGTTCGGGCCTCGCTTCGGCGAGAATAACTCCCAGTAATCCGGGAAGCGCTCGGTATAACCGACGCCGGCATACAACATCAGCGGCAGGTCGACCAGCGTATGCTCAAGACGCATAAAGCCGCTAGGCAGGGTGTCTGAACGCTCCCCATCGCTACCGCTGCGGAAATTCTCCACCAGGGTGCGGTCAAGACGCGCGCCGCCGATCAGTTTATCCTGCTCGCTGGTGGACCAGGTCAGCTCACTGAAGGCGCCGTAGCTGTTGAACTGGGCGTCTTTTTCCCAACTACCGCGGCTCATGCTGCGGTGGGTGTTGGTCTGCGTGTCCAGGCCGCTTTCAAGCTTCACGTCCTGCCACTGCCAGGTGCCCATCACGCGGCCGCCGACGGTGCGGCGATCGAGCTGCATCGTCATGCCGGAAGACATCATGTGCCCGCCGTGACCGCCCATGCTCATACCGCCATGGCCGCCGTGCCCCCCCATGCCACCGCTGCCCGGCGAGCGCAGGGTGACGTTGTCCATCACGTGGTTGGCGTAGTTGTAGTAGACCTGCGCTTCCAGCTTATCCAGCACCTCGCCGATGTTGTATTTTTCCACCCGCATGCCCAGGCTTTCGCGCTTGAACTGCGAACCGTCCATGCTGCGGCCGGCATAGCGCGCTTCGCCGTTGCCGCGGCCCATGGTCACTTCCAGCAGCGTATCGTTGTCCGGCGTCCAGCCGAGCGCCAGATCGCCGTTCCACTTGTCCCAGCGCGACGGCACACGCGTATTGGTGCCGTCCTGATAATCGTTGGAACGAGATTTGTTGGCCATCACCCGCAAGTAACCTTGCTCGGCGCCGAGGCTGGCGTCGATATTCTCGTCCCAGCGGCCGTTGGAGCCGGTCAGTACGCTGGCGTTGCCCTTGACGCCCGGCTTGTCAAAGCGTGGGCGTTCGCGTTCGAAACGCACGGTGCCCGCCGACGATCCCGGCCCCCACAGCACCGTCTGCGGCCCTTTGGTGATGGTCAGCAGATCGAAGCTTTCCGGCGAGATGTAAGAGGTGGGCGCATCCATTCTCGATGGGCAGGCGCCCAGCATTTCCGAACCGTCGGTGAGGATCTTCAACCGCGAACCGAACATGCCGCGGAACACCGGATCGCCGTTGGTGCCGCCGTTACGGATCTGAGAAAAGCCGGGAATGGTTTTCAGGTAGTCCGAGCCATCGCTGGCCGGCACCGGCTGGCGCGGAGTTTTCGGTGACGTCACGATGGTCAGCGGAGAGTAGAGCGGTGCGGTAACGGTGATCACGTCGCCATCATTAACCTGTGCGCCGGTAGGGGGTTGATGCGCCTGCGCCGCGTGGCCAGCCAGCAGGAACAACGGCATGGCGCTGGTAATGGCGCGGGTGACAGCGTTCTTTTTATAAGTCGGTTTAAACATCATCTTTCCTTAAGCTAACTCTATTCCGTTCTTGGCCGAGGGATTATTCAGGCGTAGGGCGGCCTGGCGAAAATCACCATCGGTAAATACGGGAGGTTAATTCCATCGACGTGGAAATAACCGGACTAATAATGTCGTCTCGATGATTAACCGTTGGGCGAGTTAATTCCGCCGGGTTGAAGCAATCAACGGCAATACAGAGAACGGCAATGGGCTTATTGTTAAATCAGAGGAAAGAGACGGGGGGCGCGCGCGGCTGTAATTCGGTGTGAACGACGTGGGCAAACAGGGGAACGAGGTAATGGATCGGCGGCGGGCGCGAAGCCAGCGACTGGGACCAGAACAGCGGGGCGTGGCTCACGTCCAGCAGCGGCGCGTGCAGCAACAGCACGCAGTAGCCGCAGGCGCTGTCGTCCATCATCATCGCCATGTTGTGGTGGCCGCCGCCGTGCTGCATCAGCGGCTGCGAGGCTTTTTCAGGTTCAGACGGCGGCGAGTGCATCCCGTGATGCATCGGCATATCCATGCCGCAATCCGCCATGGCGGTCGTTCCAGCACTTCCGGCGCGTACATGCTCCAGGGATCGCGAGACCACCGGCGCAATGAACAGCATCAGAATGGCAAACATCCCTAACCAGGCGGCGGCCCGATTTCGCGATGCAGAGGGCTGAATTAACGACACAATCAACCTAAAAAAAGGGTTAACACAGGGTAGGGAATTGTACTGGTTTATGTCGAAATGTTAAAACCTTTTATTTCTGGTCAACGCTCTGTTGATGAATATATTATCGGATAAGCGCTTTAATTCTGACCAAAGGCTATTTTTTTGCGCCAATGACATGACGGGGACAATATTAATGACGGAAAAACTGGCGAGCACGATTATTCCGCTTTATGACGATCTGGCTGGCGCAGAGGGATGAGTGACAATGTCACGGGCGAGTTCACCGGAACCCGCCCGTAACCTTACTTCGCGCTGACGCGCCAGACGGTGTTGCCGACGTCATCCGCAACCAGCAAAGCGCCGGTCTTGTCGATCGCCAGGCCCACAGGGGCGCCATAGAGTTCCTTCTCATCATCGGAGACAAAACCTGTCACCACGGCCTTGAGCTTACCGACCGGTTTGCCTTGTTCAAATGCCACGTAGCTGACCCGGTAGCCGTTCAGCGGCGAGCGATCCCAGCTGCCGTGCTCGCTGACAAAGGCGCCGCCGCGATACTCGGCCGGCAGAGCGCTCGCGGTGTAGAACAGCAGCCCCAGCGGTGCGACGTGCGAGCTGAGGGCGTAGTCCGGTTTGATGGCCTTCGCCACCAGATCCGGCCGCGCCGGCTGCACCCGACGATCGACGTGCTGGCCGAAATAGCTGTAAGGCCAGCCGTAGAAGCCGCCGTCCTGCACCGAGGTCAGGTAGTCCGGCACCAGATCGGCGCCGATCTCGTCACGCTCGTTGACGATGGCCCACAGCTTGCCGCTGTGCGGTTCCCACTGTAGCCCGGTCGGGTTGCGCAGCCCGCTGGCGAAGATGCGGCTGGCGCCGGAGGCGGTGTCCACTTCCAGTACCGCGGCGCGCCGGTACTCTACGGCCAGGCCATTTTCGGTGATGTTGCTGTTGGAGCCGACGCCAACATACAGCTTTTTGCCGTCCGGGCTGGCCAGCAGAGCTTTGGTCCAGTGGTGATTGATCGTGTTCGGCAGATCGGCTAGCTCTTTACCCGGATCGCTGATGCGCGTTTCGCCCGGTTGATAGGCGTACTGCATGATATTGCCGGTGTTGGCCACGTACAGCGTATTGCCAATCAGCTGGACGCCGAACGGGGAATCGAGCCCCTCGAGGAAGACATGCTTTTCCCAGTTGCTGCCGGCGGTCGGGCGCAGAAGGGTGATACGATTGCCCCCTTTACCGCCTTTACCGGACTGGCCTTTCACCAGGCCGGCGATCAGCTGCTTGGGCGTGCCCACCGCTTCCGTGCCCGGCCCGTTGGCCTCCACGACCAACACATCGCCATTGGGCAGCGCGAGCAACTGACGCGGATGAAGCAAATCGTCCGCCACCTTATCGATTTTCAAGCCTTCCGCCACTTTCGGCGTCTGATCTTGTTGCCAGCCAACGCCCTTAGGCACCTGCATCGGCGGCATCAGAAAGTCTTGCGCCGCCGGCAACGTCGGGTCCGGGCCCATTTGTTGCTCTGGCGAAATGACGGCGCTGTTATCGCAGCCGGCCAAGGCCAATACGGCGGAAAGGGTGAGCGCCAGAGATGAGAGCTTCATGAAAACCTCCTTATTTTGCGCGGGCGCCAAGGGCCAGCAGAATATTCGCCAGGCTGAGCAGCGCGACCACGATCGCAGACAGCACCAGGCCTTGGGGCACCACGGCATACGCATCCCGGCTATGCACGAAAGCGTTGATAATGGCGAGAACGATGGCCAACAGGTTCAGCCAGAAATGGAGTTTGACCGACGAACCCAGCAGCCGGCCGCTGCCGAACCATACTTGCACCAGGTTAATCAGGCGAGGAATGATGGCAAAAATCAGGCCGATGGCGATTAGCCAGCTGGCGCCATTAACCCACTGAATATTGGCAGTGCAGGCATAAATGATGTCGAAAATTAGCGCCGCGGTGAAAAATCCATAAGGTATCGGGTTGAGCCATTCATAGACGGCCACTGCGGCCGCTGAGGGCCTTGCTGTCGTTTGCGTGGTCATGCAGGCATCTCCATGAAAAATGATGGGTAAAAAGGCCATTGGCCCCTTAAAGCTTTGTTCAGATCCAGCGATTTGAACAATTTTGATTCTCATTTTTAGCATGCGATGTTAAAACCGAAACCATCACTGCGGCATTATCAATGGCTTAGCAATATCAGGAGGAAGGGCATGAGTATAGAGCGCGTTCAGCGATTTCTGGCCGAGCACGCACCGGAGACGACGGTGACGGTGCTGGCAAAGAACACCGCGACGGTAGCGCTGGCGGCGGAAGCCTTTGGCGTGGAGAGCGGGCAGATCGCCAAGACGCTGTCGTTTCGCGTGAACGATGGCGTGGTGCTGCTGGTGATGGCGGGAACCGCCAGAATCGACAACAAGAAGTACAAGCAGTTCTTCGGCGTGAAGGCGCGTATGCTGCCGGCGGAAGAGGTTGAAGCATTAACCGGCTATCCGCCCGGCGGCGTTTGCCCCTTTGCCGCACCGGAAACGGTGAGAATTTACTGCGACCGCAGCCTGTGCAGTTACGGTGAAGTGCTTCCGGCAGGCGGCAGCGATAACTCAGGCGTGAGAATTGCGCCGCAACGTCTGGCCAGCATCACCGGAGCGGAGTGGATTGACGTGACAGGGTAACTATAGGTGACCGTGTCACAATTACGTTATGTTAAATAGATTGTATCAATTCTTAATTAATAGACTGTTTTAACAGGGAAAATTACTAATCCATCGGGTGATGGCAAACCGCCTCGATATTGTGGCCATCCGGGGCGATCACAAATGCCGCATAGTAATGGGCATGGTAATTGGGCCGCAAGCCGGGCGCGCCATTGTCTTTGCCGCCGGCGTTTAACGCGGCGTGATAGAACGCATCGACCTGTTCACGGCTGCTTGCGGCAAATGCCAGGTGCAGATGCGCCGGTTTTTCATCGGTCTGAAACAGGCATAATGACACGTTATCTCGATCGCGGCACAGCTCAACGCCATAGTCGGGTTCGCCGTCGGCAACGATCTTTACGCCCAGTGGCGCCAGCGCATTGAGGAAAAACGCTTTGCTGAGGGCAAAGTCGCTGACGCCAAATTTCACATGATCAAACATGGGGAGGCTCCTTGAGCGTGAAAGAATGTTCCCATTCAGTATAGCCAACGCCGTGTTGGACGCAGAAAGCGATGCAAACGCACGCCAATGCGCATTTAACAGGCAAATACTGCCCGTTTAAGTGACGCGTTTGGATGAAATCTGCAGTATCGTAGCCGCCACGTTTTATCAGATTTCACGTAGCGCGATCAAAAAAGCAGAGGATTTCTGGCCAATACCGGCAGGTAGCCGCCATAGAAAATCATGTCCGGTCATCATTACTGGAGCGGGAAATGGCAGAGCGCATACCGGCCGGCATGTTAACGGCAATTCATCAGCAGGCCGGCGCTGCCGGCCAAACCAGCGATTGATACCTTGCTGGAGGTTGAAAGTCTGGCGGCGTTGGATGGCTTGAATGACGGGATGCGTAACATGGGATATACGCCGCGTGGCGAGAACGGCATTGCTGGCAGACGTTACTACATCAAGGGAAACGGCGATCGCACGCATCACGTACATGCATTTACTACAGGAAGTGAACAGGCGATCAGACATTTGGCGTTCAGAGATTATCTGCGCAAGCATCAGGGTGTTGCTCAGCAATATGCGGCAATCAAACGCCAGGCAGCAGAAGACAGCCGGCAAAACCCGGCGGCTTATGGCCGGTTGAAAAACGAATTTGTTCAGCGGCATGAGCAGCTGGCGCTGGCATGGCTGGCCGCAGGAGAAAGCCCATGATCAGGCCTGGACGGCAGAATCCACATATCACCACCCAGGTGCGCATAATGTATATTATGTTAAATAGAATTACTGGGTACGCACCGGGATTATCCTGCCCGTCCTTTCTCACCTCACCTTCAAGGCTTATCAGGCTGACATCCTTTTTTATGTTTAAGCCCATCTGTCAACCCATCTCAGTTTAGCCCTTAGTCGGCGTACCTTGATGAAAGCGCATCTGCCAACCCGCCTTTTCCGTCAGGAGCCAAATCGATGAGCGTTCGGTGCAACGAACGACGCGGCCCTGCGCGTCACGCTGAAAACTTTTATACGTCAGCAACACGGCGCCTTCACTGATTTTCGCCAGCTTAAACCCTTCGGCGAAAATCGGCGGATAATCCGTTTCCATCTCCAGCGCCGCAACGGTTTGGCATTTGTCATAACGTAGGCCTGAACGACCAATCTCTTCAAAGTCTTCATGCAACAATGCCGCGACATGTTTCGGATCGCAGCGCGTTGTTGGCTGGTGCAGTTCAACCTCAAGCGCCTGAATTTGGCTAAGCCACTGTGCAAAATGGGTCAAAATGCCCTCCTTTTTTGATCGCGCTACGTGAAATCTGGCAAACTTCGGCAGTCAATCTACACCAGAATGACACTCGTGAAACCTGACTATTCCCAGGATTCCTTCTCATAGGGTTTTTGCCAGTTCTTTTCCGTGACGGGTACGAGTTCCCCGTTGAACGTATAGGTACAACAGCGGCATCTCACCGGCACATCTTCTGCGGTGAATGCCGGGTTCACTTTCTGCAGTATCCCGTGATCATCTATGCATAGTCCGCTGTAATAGCTCGACTCACCACAGCGGACATAGCTCTGCCAGTTTTTACGGTGCAGCGCCACCAGGTAAAAAATAGGCGCTTCTTTATCCAACCGACTTACCGCTTCGCTATGTACTTCATTCCAGGGTTGGCCCACTTTACTGAGCAGAAATTGAAATAGCGGCGTGTAATCCATGCCATGTTGTATCTGCCCATGCATACTTTCACGCAGTGGCAACTGCTCATCGTCTGCCTGTTTGCCATGGCGTTCCCAGCGGTACTTACCACCGCTGGCGATGGGCCCTCTGGATGTAACGCTTTCTCTTCTATAGAGTTTCTTCTTTACATCTCGATGTGCTCTCATCAAGCCTCAATAGTGACATTGTCACACAAAAAGAAATCCTTACGCCGGTTTCCCAGCCAAATGCGACCGCCGAACCCGCAATTCCCCGTGCCGCCAGGCGCCGTCCGCCGTGGCGCGATTGTCGATCAGGCGATTCAAGGCCTCTTCGACCAGCCGGTCAATACGTTGGCTGTAGCTGGTCAGCGCCCAGTTGGCTGAGCCGGCCTCGTCGATATCGTCGAAACCTACCACGGCCATCGAAGACGACGGTGCCACTTGCCTGAGCGCTTCGAGCGCCCCCAGCGCCAACACGTCGTTCTCGCAGAACAATGCCTCAACCCGCTCACTTTCCGGCGTTGCCTGCAGGTATTCACTCATCAGTTGGAAACCGCGCTGGCGATCGTAGTGGCCAGCGGTGAGCACCCGATCCAGCTGAAAACCGGCGGCCATCAGTTTGTCGCGGTAGCCTTCCATGCGCAGCAAATGGCTACTTTGCGTATCCGGCCCCTTCATGTAGCCAAAGCGCCGATGACCTTGCTCTATCAGCAGCGTGGCGATCTCTTCGCCAGCGCGGTAGCCGTCGATGTTCACCACATCAATGTGTTCACTTTCCGTATTGCGGCATACCTGCACCAGCGGGATCTGATGCAGATCTTGCGCAATCGCCGCCCACTCTTGGGTTAACACCGTCGCCAGGAACAGAATGCCATCGACCTGCAGCTGGTCGGCCATCGCCATTACCGCCCGGTAGTTTTCCCCGGCGGTGATGTTCAGCAGCAGCGCCATATAGCCGCGGGTTTGCAGCTGTTTGGTGACCATATCGAGCATCATCATCGAATGCGGGTTCTTCATCTCGTCGATGGCTACGCCTATGATGTGCGTGCGTTTTTGCGACAGGCTGCGCGCCAGCAGATTGGGTCGATAGCCCAGCTCGGCCGCCGCCGCCAGTACGCTTTCACGCGCGCTGTCTGAGATCGACGCGCCGGGCGTAAAAGCGCGCGATACCGTCCATTTGGAGACGCCGGCCTTTTCGGCGACGTCGCTGGCGGTGGCTTTGTGGTGTTTCGTCATGGTTGCGTCGATCCCTGCTTCGGTGAAGTCACACTATACCCTGCTCGCTCAGATCCCCTAAGCGCCTGCCGGCATACCTGCTGCGATTATGTCCCGTTTTTGCACCCGATTGCAATTTGTTATGCAACCGGGTGCAAAAGGTAAAGAGTTTGTGATCGTCCGCGCTGTTTTCACCTTTCCCCTGTTGACCAAATTTTCTTCATGGCCGACATTCACGGTGGCATTCAGAGACTCATCGCGGTTTTGTCTCCTGCTTTGCACCCGGTTGCAAAAGAACTGTTTTTACATAACACCTCTCTTCTCAACAGGATACCGTAATGAAAAAAACCAGACTGCTGTTGATGTTAGCCTGCTCGCTGTTTGTCGTGACCGCCCAGGCCAAGACCTACCAGGTCGGCGTGGCGCTGGCCAACTTCGATCTCAACTTCGTCTCCATCCTGCGCAGCCAAATGGCGCGAGAACTGGCTGCGCAACAGCTGCAAGGCCAGTTCGTCGATGCCAAAGGCGATGTCGCCCTGCAGGTGCAGCAGGTAGACGATCTGATTAATCAGGGCGTGGACGCCATTATCCTCAACCCGGTCGATACGCAAGGCGTCCAGCCGATGATAGCGGCCGCCCAACGCGCCGCGATCCCCCTTATCTTCGTCAACCGCAAACCCGAAGTGCCGCTCAGCGGCGCGACGGCCTACGTCGGCTCCGACTCGGCGCTCAGTGGCCGCCTGCAGATGGAGGCCCTGGCGAAAAAAATGAATTACCGCGGCAACGTGGCGATCCTGATGGGCGCCCTCTCCAACGAAGAAACTCGCGAACGCACCCGTGCAGTGGAAACGGTGATCGCCAAATACAAAGACCTGAAAGTGGTAGAGAAACAGACCGCCAAATGGCAACGCAATGAAGCGGTCGACGTGGTTTCCGGCTGGTTGCTGAACGGCGCGGCGATCGATGCGATCGCCGCCAACAACGATGAGATGGCCATCGGCGCGATCATGGCGCTGAAACAGGCCAAAAAGCGCGACGTGCTGGTTGCCGGTATCGACGGCACACCCGACGGCCTGCAATTTATCAAAAATGGCGACCTGGCGGTGACCATTTTCCAGGATGCCAAAGCCCAGGCGATCGGCGCGGTGCAGGTGACCCGAGCGATGTTGGATCACGCCAAAACCGAGCCCTATAACTGGGTACCCTACGCCACCGTGACGCGAGAAAACTACCCGCAATTTGCACAGATGAATCAGAAATAAGCCGTTGCCACTCTCTTTTTCAACCCACTTTGCACCCGAGTGCAAAACCACAGTATCAGGAGTCAGCATGTTAAATGGTGAAAGAAGCATCCCTCGCCCGCTGCGTTGGGCGATGATCGGCGGCGGCCGCCTCAGCCAGGTGGGCTACAAACACCGTTCCGGCGCACTGCGCGACAACACCGCCTATCGGCTGGTTGCCGGTGCCTTTGATATCGACGCGGCGCGCGGACGTGAGTTTGGCGTCAATCTCGGCGTGCCCGCCGAACGCTGCTATGACAACTATCAACAGTTGCTGGAGCAAGAAGCTAACCGCGAAGATGGCGTTGAGGTGGTAACCATCGCCACTCCCAACGGCACCCACTATGAAATCACGCGCGCCGCGCTGAATGCCGGCCTGCATGTCATCTGCGAAAAGCCGCTGTTCTTCACCACGGCGGAGGCGAGAGAAATCAAGGCGCTGGCGGCGGAGAAAGGCCTTATCGTCGGCGTAACCTACGGCTTCTCCGGCCATCCGTTGCTGATGCAGATGCGCGCCATGATCGCGAACGGCGACATCGGCGAAATACGCATGGTCGAATTGCAGTACACCCACGGCTTCAATGCCAACGAAAGCGCGGACACGTTCGAGGCACAAAAGTGGCGCGTCGACCCGAAAATCGCCGGCCCCTCTTTTGTGCTGGGTGATATTTCCACCCACACCTTCTACATCTCGCAGCTGGTGATGCCCGACATGAAAATTGCCTCCCTGCTGTGCGATCGCCAAAGCTTTATCTCTTCCCGCGCTCCGTTGGAAGACAACGCCATGGTGCTCATGCACTACGAAAACGGCGCCGTCGGGCGCATGTGGGCCTCCGCCATCAACGCGGGCGCGATGGACAGCCAAAGCATCCGCGTGGTGGGCTCACGCGCCAGCCTGCAATGGAGCGATTCCACGCCCGGCGAATTGCGCTATGAGATCCAGGGGCGGCCCAACCAAACGCTGCACCACGGCATGCCCTATCTGGACGACAGCGCGCTGGCCGAAGAGCGGCTCGGCGCGCTGCATACCGAAGGGCTGGCCGAATCCTGGGCCAATATCTACCTCAAGTTCGCCATCGCGATCAGCGCCAGTCAGCGCGGCGATCGGCAGACGCTGGCCGCGCTGATCTATCCGGATATCGATGCCGGATTGGAAGGCGTGCGCTGGATTGAAAACTGCGTTCGCTCCGCCGACAACGGCGCCACCTGGGTCAATTACCAATAAGGAAAGCACCATGAAACTTTCGTTCTGTACCGACAGCCTGGGCCATTTACCCTTCGAGCCGATGCTGGATCGGCTGCTGGAGCTGGGGGTGCGCGGCGTGGAAATGACCACCGGCGGTTGGTCCCCGGCGCCCCATTTGGATGCCGACGATCTGCTGGCCAATCCCGCCAAACGCCGGCAGCTGCAACAGGCGCTGGCCAGCCGCGGCATGGAGATTGCCGCGCTCAATGTCTCCGGCAATCCGCTCGATCCGGGCGAGCTGGGGCAGCGCCATCTGCGCCAAACCGACAATACGCTGGAGCTGGCCGGCCTGTTGGGGGTGAAGAAGATCGTCATGATGAGCGGCCTGCCGCCGGCCAGCCCGCATGACACCATCCCCAACTGGATCACCTATACCGTCAGTTGGCCGCCGACGGTGAAAAACTGTCTGGATTATCAATGGAATGAGGTGGCAATCCCCTATTGGCAGGCACTGGTCGCCCGAGCCAAAGCGTGCGGCGTTGAGCGCTTTGCGCTGGAAAACTTCAGCGCCATGCTGGTGTGGAACCCGGAAACGCTGTTCCGGCTGCGCGAGGCCGTTGGCCCGATGGTGGGCCTGAACCTCGATCCCAGCCATTTAATCTGGATGGGCGCGGATCCCATCGCGGTCGCTCGCGCCCTTGGCCCCGCCATTCACCATGTACACGGCAAAGACGTTCGCCTGGAACGCGGTGTCGTCGAAGTTAACGGACTGCTGGAAACCAAACCGATCGACGAGGTGGCCGGCCGCGCCTGGAACTATGTCGCCGTCGGCTGCGGCCGGGATCTGCAGTGGTGGAAGGAATTCTTCTCGGTGGTGCGCATGATGGGCTACAACGACTGGGTGTCGTTGGAAATGGAAGATTTGACCATGTCGGTCGATGCCGGCATCGTCTCTTCCGTTCAGGCGCTACAGCAGACGATCAGCCAATAACACCCTGCGCGGCGGCCACGGCCGCTGCGCAGAGTTCATCACGTTACGGGGTTATCGCCAACTTAATCACGCCATCGCGCTTTTCGGAGAACAGGTGGTAAGCCTCGGCAATATTCTCCAGTTGAAAACGATGCGTCACGAACGGCGTGAGATCCAAACCGCCATGCTGGATCACGTTCATCATTCTGCGCATCCGTTCCTTGCCGCCGGGGCACAGAGCCGACCGAATCGTATGATCGCCAAGCCCATAGGCAAACGCCTCGACAGGGAATTGAATATCGTCGCTATAGACGCCAAGGCTGGACAATGTGCCACCGGGTTTTAAGACTCGCAGCGCCTGATTAAAGGTGGCCTGCGTCCCCAAACACTCGATGCTGGCATCCACGCCGCGCCCTGCCGTAATCTTGAATATTTCATCAATCACATCGGTTTCCTTGTAATTCAACAAGACGTTTGCCCCCATTTTTCCCGCCATCATCAGCTTTTCGGGAGAGCTGCTGATGGCAATAATCAGGCTGGCGCCCCGCAGGCGAGCCCCCGCGGTGGCACATAAGCCGATCGGGCCCTGGGCGAAAATGGCTACCGTATCGCCAATGTTAATGTTGGCATTTTCTGCCCCTTTGAAACCGGTAGACATCACATCCGGGCACATCAGCACCTGTTCATCTGTCAGACCGTCGGGGATGAGCGCCAGATTAGCTTCCGCATCAGGCACCAAGACATATTCAGCCTGAGTGCCGTCGATAACGTTGCCGAAGCGCCAACCCGCCGTGGCTTTATAGCCATGGCAGCGGCATTCGGGTAAATAGGAACCGTCCTGCGCGGGAAAGCCGTCCTGACATGAATAGGAGGTAAAAGAGGGGCAAATAGCCCCAGCCAATGCCCGCTGCCCCTCTTGAAAGCCTTTAACATTGCTTCCCAACTTTTCAATAATGCCGACCGGCTCATGGCCAATGGTCAACCTACGCGGCACCGCATACTCTCCCTTGAGGATATGAATATCCGTGCCGCAGATTGTCGTCGTGGTTATTTTGAGCAAGGCATCGTTGGGACCAGGGGAAGGAATAGGTTTTTCAATGAGTTCTATTCGCCCCTTTTCGATAAAGGCAGCGGCTTTCATCATGCGCATGGCGGAAGATCCTTTGGTTTCTGCCGAAGTGGCTACAGAAAAGAATAATCCAATCGGTCATTTTTTCCGATTTTACCGCCTTGGGAAATAATTAAACACGCCAGTAATCTTTATCGGTAAATAATATAAAAAATATAATTCAATAAAATAACAGCCAATAAACTCTGCTTTGTCACGCTGCCGAAAAACACGGTCGATTTATATCGACAGACGCTGCATCATTTCTCTTTCCAAATACTCTACGCTCAGCGAAAATATACGTTATCTGATTGATAAGTCATGCAGGAAATGCCATGTCACGACTCACCCTCCTCCCGCTGAGCCTGGCACTTGCCGGCTGCGTGCCAATGCAGCCTGATGGCTGTGAAAAAGCCAGTGCGGTGAATGATTGCGTTTATGCCTGGCGTGCAGGCAGCGATGTTCCAACGGCAAAGCAACCGCCTAATTTGGGATGCGACGGACAAGTTTTTTATGAGCGGCCGCACTATTCCGCCTCTGCGAAGGCAGAAAAACGCGAAGGCGAAGTGAGCGCAACGTTTGATGTTGATGATAAGGGTAAAGCCAGAAATATCGTGCTGACGGGCACCCCAGAGTTCTATCGCGACACCAAAAGCGCCATCGCACGCAGCTGCTGGACACCGGGCCGTGTTCATGAAACGGCGTTGTTTACTTTTAAACTCTCTGGTGATGCGGACGCCAACCGATAAGCGAATCTCGGCCGGCGATCAACGCCCTGTTCACTTCGGCGCGTAAATCTCTCTGAGCGTGGCGATCACTTTCGCCACGTTTGGGTTATCGATGCGGTAAAACAAGGTTTGCGCTTCGCGTCGGTACGTCACCAGACCTTCATTGCGCATTTTCGCCAGGTGCTGCGACAGCGCCGATTGGCTTAGCGGCACCAATTGTTGTAGCTCCCCCACGGCAATCTCATCGTGTTTCAATAGCAGGCAAAGCACCAGCAAGCGGTGTTCGTTGCCTATCGCTTTCAACAGCCTGGCGGCTTCAATCGCCCCTTCGATCAGAAAGGGATCTTGGTTAGCTTTTGCATTCATGGTCAATCACGGCCCCGTCATCATTCAGCCGCATTATAGCGGCTTTCAGACGCTGGCACAGCATTACATTAGCACTCTTTAAATTAGATATTGCTAATTTATATAAATCTAATATAACCTTGTATTCATGCCAAGTGGCTCTCCCTGAGGCCGCAGGCCTTCCCCAACACAAGTGAGAATGCATTATGAATATGCCAACCCTGGTACTGCTGGCGTTTGCCGGCTGGACATTATTGATTCTATTCGGCACCGTCGGCGTTTATCGCTGGTCCAGAATTTTAACCGGCCGTGCCACGGTGAGCGAATGGCAAGCGAACAAACCACAGGGCAGCGATAGCTACCAGCGCGCCATTGCGGCGCATCGCAACTGCATTGAAAATTTACCGGTTTATACGGCCCTCGTCGTGGCGATAGCCGTATTTCAGGTGGAAAGCACGACGCTGAATGTCTTGTCTCTGGTGCTGCTCGGCGCGCGCATGGCGCAGAGTCTGGTTCACATCGGTTTCGAGCAGACGGAAAACGTCGCCACATGGCGTTTCGCTTTCTTTTTCACACAAATCGTCACGATGTTTTGGATGGGGATAGAGATCGTCGGGAGCCTGCCATGACGATAACGAACCTGGCAGAGCCCCATGAGATGGCCCATTTCCTCTATGATGCGGATAAACCCAAGGGGCAGCGGGCCATCCTCTACTTTTCCGCCTCCTGGTGTCGCCCCTGCCAGAATATGCAAGGGATCGTTGAACAGCTGCACCGTCACGCCAACGAGATCGCCTTCGGCAGCATTGACGTCGCGCAGGCGCCGACGCTCGCCCCTGCATTCGGTATTAAATCCGTGCCCTCCCTCGCCCTGTTTGAGGATGCGTGCCTCATCGCGATCATTGCGGGCGAGGTTCCCTTGCAACGGCTATCTCACCGGGTGGCGGCGGCATTCGCCGGCGTTACAACATCCACTCAATAGGCAGCCAGCCGGCCACGGTAAGAACGATGCGTTTTACCCAGCCGGCGCCGGGTTCTTGCTGGTGTACCTCGGTATAGCCGTCTTCGAAGGCTTCTTTCCACACCATTTTGCCTTCGGGCGTCAATACCGGCCGATAGGCGGCGTACTCAAGCGGGCCATCAAACAGTTGGCGGGTGTCGGCCGCCAGCGCCGGGCTGTCGATCAAGAATCCCATTTCGCAGTTCAGGTGCGCCGAGCGCGGATCGAAATTGAACGAGCCGATAAACACCCGCTTATCGTCGATGGCGAAGGTTTTGGCATGCAGCGCCGCGCCGGACAGCCCCAGCGGCTTGAGCTCCTTGCGCCCGGACGGTTGACCGGCGCGCAGCTTCAGCTCGAACAGTTCGACGCCCGCCTGCAGCAGCTCACGTCGGTATTTGGCGTAGCCCGCATGCACCACCAGCACGTCGGTGGTGTTCATCGCGTTGGTCAGCACGCGAATGGATTTCCCCTGTTTGGCAAGCGATTCAAAGAAAGTCGCCCCTTCTCGCCCCGGCACGAAATAGGCGGAGACCAGATCCAATTGCTGGCTGACGCCGCCGATGATCTTACCCAGTTGCGTCACCATCAAACGATCGCGCGAAGCCTTGCCCAACCCTTTCGCCGGATCGTCGGCCACCAGCTCTACCTGGGTGAATTCCGGCTGTACGGCGCCATCGCGAAAGCGCACCGCGCTGGTTTCCAGCTGCACCGCCAGTTTACGGGCGCGCTCGCTGGTTTCGGTGGCGGCGGCCTGCGTCAGGAAGGCGGAAAGATCGCCTTTTCCCCGAATAATCTGCTCAACGCCGAACACCGAGGCGCTGTTCCAGTAGCGATCGAAGACCTCGGCGGTCTCCGCCACCACGTTGCCGACGCTCAACACGTCGAGATCGAGGAAATAGTTTTCGTCACCGACCTGAAAATACTCGTCGCCGATGTTGCGGCCGCCGATGATCGCCACGGCGCCGTCGACGATGTAGGACTTGTTATGCATGCGCCGGTTCATGCGCATAAAGTCGAAGGCGTAACCGGCCAGCTTCGGCGTACGTACGGTGGACGGATTGAACAGACGGATCTCGACGTTTTCCTGGGCGTTCAGCGCCGCCAGCGTCTCATCCATGGCGACGCCGTTATCGTCCAGCAGCAGCCGCACGCGCACCCCACGTTGGGCCGCGTCATACAGGGTTTTCAGCAGGATCTGCCCGGAGGTGTCGTTATGCCAGATGTAGTACTGAGCGTCGATAGACCTTTCCGCCATCCGCGCCAGCGCCAGGCGGCTGGCGAACGCATCGTGGCCGCTGACCAGCGGCACCACGCCGCTCAGGCCGGAATGTGCCGCCATCTGTTCGGCGGCCCGCGCCGGCAATAGCGCGGTAGGATCCGCCGGCAATGCCGCCTGCGGCAGACGCTGCGAAATATCCGGCAAACGAAAGATGACTCTTGCCGCAATAATGGCGATCGTCACGGCGATAATCAGATACACGACAATTTTTATCACGGGAGGCGGCCTCGGAGGTTGACTGCTTTGCTTTATACGTCATTAGGTTGCTTCAATCTATAGGAGAAGCGCGCTATGCCATAAGGCTATAGCGTAAAGCGCGAAGGCGAAACGCCAAACAGTTTTTTGAATGCCACCGAATAGGCGCTGTGGCTCTCATAACCGCTTTCGAAGGCGGCGTGGATGATCGAGTTGCCCGCCAGCAGCAGCGGGATGGACGACAACAGCCGTAGACGCTGTTTCCACTGACCAAAGGTGATGCCGGTTTGTTGAGTGAAGTGACGCTGGAAGGTTTTCGCGCTGATCGACAATGAATCCGCCCAGATCTCAATGCCGCGATCGTCGGCCGGCGTGATGACCAACTGCCGGCAAATGTCAGCCATTCTCGCTTCCATCGGCCAAGGGAGATGCAGCGCCAGCTGCGGCTGCAGGCTCAGTTCCTCGAGGAACAATGCTCTGAGCAACGCGTGGCGTTTGGTCTCCTCGCCCTCGGGCGCCAGCGTCGCCAACTGGGCGATCAGCTCGCGCAGCAGCGGCGACACCTGCAAGACGCCGTCGCGCAACGGCAACCGCGCGGCGGTGAATTCATCAACAAAAATCCCGTAAACGCAAATGTTGCTCTGCATGACCAGCTGATGTTCTACCCCCGGCCGCAGCCAGACTGCGGTGGTAGGCGGTACGATCCAGCGTCCGCAGCTCGCCTCGACCGCCATAACACCCTGTTGCGAATAGAGCAAATGGCAGCGTTTATGCGAGTGGTAAGGAATGACAAAGCCCGCCGGGTAGTGTTTCACCAGCCCCGTCACCTCGAACGCAGAGTTTTCGTGGCTGCTGAGGTCAATGCGTTTCGTTTCGGCGTTGTCGACGTCGAATCCCATGGTCGTTTGTCCCTTTTGATAACGCGAATGTCTTTTATTTGATAGAGAGGCCGCATGATCCTCCATATAGTGACGTTCTCGCAAGCCACACCAGGGGCCTTATGCAAAGAAACTCACTATTTACACCAAAATTTCATCGTTCTGCTTAAAACGAAGGCGATGACGTTGCGCATGCGCTGCGCAATGGCGGCTCGTTGCGGGGGCGACGCGGCCGAAAGTGATGGAAAGGGAAAGCGCGGTGGCTTAAATCAGGAGGTATGCGCATCAATCAGCAGGTAGCTCAGCCTGGGGGGCGGCTTAATGCTAAAGGGATAGGGAGAGCGCCTAGGCTCTCCTCCATCCAGAATGGTTATCTCGTCAACGGGCCAACTCGGCGCCGTCCAGCTCGGAAATCGCCAGACAAATCACTTCCGTGATGGCCTGTACCGTATAGGCGGTCTTGGCAGGAATGATTAACATCTCATGGGGTTGCAACGTCTGATCGTCAACCTTCAGTTCACCGCTCAGCACCATCAGTTTCACCCAGCCCGGATGAAAACGCGCCGGTTGTTGGCTGCCCGCATCGAGCTTCAGCAACGCCGTATGGCCAGGCGTCTCCCGTTTCAAAATGTGAAAGTGTACCCCATCGTAAGGCATGTTTTCGTAATGCAGTGACGCCAGTGTTCTCTTATGCATGGTAAGTGTCCTCGTGACCTGTGAGTAGCTGCTCCGCCTTCGGTCGCCGTAAAAACGATTGGCGGCTGTCCCTACCGAAAGCACCGGCTCGCAGCCTCTTGGCGAACGGATTAACTGTCGTACTTGCAGCGGCCAGATCGACCGCCGTTTCATGCCTAACCTGCCTCAGGCATGCTACTAAATATATAAGAGCCTCGCCGAGGGCGCAAAAAACCGCTGCAGGGTTGAGCGTATTACGGTGCTGATCCGTAGTCGGAAAACCTGAACGGCGAGACCAAGGCGCCGTCTGCCGGAGATCGCGATGGTCTCCCCCTTCACACCCATCATTAATAAATCGCGCCGGGCGATAAGCGTGCGGAATGGCGGAATTGACGCCATGCAGCAGCTCGTCTCCGATCAGCCGGCCAAGCGTCGGTGCGCACATCACGGCCGGATGCATCACCGCCACATAGAGGCAGGTGGCGCCCAGCGGCCCAACGATGGGATAACCGTCGCGCGGCCGGGGGCGCATCCCCACCGAACACGCCTGCAGTTTCAAGGGCGCCGTGCCTGGCAGGCGCCCTTCAATCGCCGATTGCGCTTCGCCCTCCACGCGATTTTCATCGCCGTGCGCAGGATAATCTTCCGCCGCCAGCAGATCGCCATTTTGTGCATGACGCACTTCGATGTCGTCGCCCGCAATCAGCGTGTTCACCACCTGCGCCGCCGCGTGATAGCGTAACAAAATGGCCGGCGACGCCTCGATCGGCAGCGAGAATCCGCTACCGTCCAACAGCGCCGAGATCCCCGTGCCACAGGCGAGCACCACCCGATCGGCGGTAATCGCGCCTTCCTCGGTAACGATGCCGATTATCTGCCCGTCTTCACGCAAAAATCCGCTGACGGTTCGCCCCAGGAACAACTCCCCGCCCCACGCGCGAACGCATTCGAGCAACCGCTGTGTCACCTCTTGCGGATCGACGGCGCCGTCACGCGCCGCAAAATAGGCTTGACTATCGGGCTGCCTGAGCCCCGGTTCCAGCGCGGTCACCTCGGCGGAGGGCAAAAGCCGATTATCGGGGTTTTGCGTCGCCGGCGCCTGACCATAGCTGAGCGCGCCGGACCAATTCACCCAGAGATCCGGGATCTCCTGCGCCAGGCGTATCCAGTCAGCCACGATCTCGCGCCGCAGAAACGCGTCGGGCGCGCCCTCAGGCACGCCTTCGCTGATCCAGCCAAACGAGCGGCCTGTGGCTCCCGCCGCGGGATGCGCCTGCTCAACCACGATAACGTGCTGCCCTTGGCGCGCGAGATGATAGGCGATCGATGCGCCGACAATCCCGGCGCCCACGATAACCATGCGTGATGATGTTCCATTCATTTAATGATGTCCGAACCTCATTTCAAGTGTTGTCGCCAAAGCAATCCTGCCGCCAGGCAGGCTACCCCGCCGCCGCAGGCCAACACGGCATAAGACGTGCCCCAGCTCTGGGTGGTATCCATCACGATGCCAAAGGATAACGGGGCGAACGAACCGATGCCGAACCCCAGCAACGATCGCCAGCCCATCACGCTGCCGAGCTGTTGCGGCGGCACGTTGTCCGCCATCGCCGCCGACAGCACGCCGGAGTCGCCAAGAATAAAGAAACTGCCGATGCTGACGAACAGCAGCGTCCAGCCCGGCCCCCAGTTCGCCGACCACCCCATCAGCAGCGATCCCAACGCACCGGCGGCGCCCACAAACGTCAGCACCGAGGCACGATTGAAATAGTCGGAAACGGTGCCGACAATCAGCGTGGCGATCATGCCGGCCAGGTGGATCACCGCCGCGGCGATCAATCCGGCGCTGAGCGGATCCAGAGAGAAACCGCTCAACGCCTCGCTGACCAGGCTGGGTGCCCAGGCCCAGTTACCGAGCAGTTCCCAGCTGTGAGCGATATACCCGATCAGCAACAGCAGGGTCGCATAGGTGATAGCATAGCTTTCTCGTTTCGTCTTCCTCCCCAGCGTGCGCGGTTGCGGTTCCTGATAACCGACCAGGGCCAACGAACCCGCCAGCGCCCCCAGTAGCGCACCGGCGGCGCACAGGGCAAACGCCACGCCGGCGCCCCAGCGCATGGCGCTCCAACCGGCGATGAAAACCGACAGAAAATACCCCAACGAACTGGCCGCCAGGATCATGCCGATGGCGTAACCGCGTCGGGCCGGGCCGTTCATCCCCATCGCTAACAGCAGCGCCGGCGTATAGGCGCCGCCCTGCGTCAGGCCGACGAAGGCCATCAACACCAGTGCGCCGATATACGAATGGGCAAACACGGCGAACAGCATCAGCGCACCGGCACCCAGCCAGGAAAACAGCAGATACACCCGACGCGCGCCCAGCGAATCACACCACCAGGAAGCCACCAGCAACGCCAGGGCGTTGGTCAGGCTGAACACCGTTTGCACTGTACCGGCGGAGGCGGCGTCGAGCTGCCACTCGCTTCTGATGGTCGGCAGCGCGCCGGCGAACATCATGGTGCCCAGGCAGAGGCCGGCCCGGCTCACGCAAAGCAAAAAGAAAGCTCGCATCTCAGGGGCGCCTCCCTGTCAACCGCAGGGTGAGGATAACGCCATTAACACGCATGACCGATAGCCAAAAGATCCGCATCATAAACTCAGCAATCAGAAGGAGATGCCTCATCATAGTGAGCAAAATCAACGGCTGACAAACGATCTTTCCTCCCTCACTTGGTTGAGCTAGACTCAACCTATGAAAAAAATTCACTCCCTGCCGCACCTGTCCGCTTTCGAAGCCGCCGCCCGTCTCGGCAGCTTCAGCGCCGCTGCGGATGAGCTGTTTCTCACCACCGGCGCGGTCAGTCGCCACATCCGCAGCCTGGAAGAACAGCTGGAGCTCAAACTGTTTTATCGCGGACACAAGTCCGTGCGGCTGACGCAGGCCGGCGAGAATTTTTCCCGCACTGCGTCCCGAGTGATAAGCGAATTGTTTTCGGCGGAAAGCGCACTGAAAGCGAGCGTCGGCCGGCAGCGGCTGGTGGTACACAGCCTGCCGACGTTCACCATGCACTGGCTGATGCCGAAATTGGCAGCGTTCAACGAGATTCATCCGGAGGTCGCGATTGATATCACCACCGCCACTGGGGCCGTCGATCGCAATATGCCGTTTGACCTGGCGATCCGGCGCGATCCCGCGCACTTCTCCGGACTGAAAGCGATCCCTTTTTTGCAGGAAGACAGCCTGCTGGTCTGCAGCCAGAGCTATTTGCGCACCATGCCGATCAGCGCGCCAGACAATCTGGCCGGGCATACCGCCATTCGCATCCGCGCCCGTGAGGATTTATGGCACAGCTGGTTGAATACCTATCCGACGGCACTGGACGCCTCGCCGCCGCCGCTGACGCTCGACCATACCTTCGCCGCCATTCAGGCGGCCGAAGACGGCCTGGGACTGGCCGTCGTGCCTTACCTGTTCTGCGCCAAACATCTGTCGTCTGGCCGGCTGGTGTCGCCTTTCCCAGCGTTGACTATCCGAACCGGCGTTTACTCCCTGCTGCTGCGCGATCGGGACGATGAGGTCGTGAGCCAATTCGCCGCCTGGCTGCAAACGTTCCAGGCGTAAGCGCCGTATCGGAAACGCGTCACCCTCCTGGACATGCGCGAGCGTTTCGCGCGTCCACTCGGTAAACCAGGCAAAGACATTCTCAGGCGTGGAGCGTCAGGCCTTTTATCGCCTTATCCACCGCTTTCTTCGGCCCGCGCAGCGCCAGGCCGACCAAATCCAGATTGTCCGCGTCTTCAGCGAGAAAAACCTGCCGGTTGGCTGCATCGTGCCCGGTCGCAAACATGGCGTGCACATAGGGAACCAACGTCAATTCCCGCTCCAGCCCTTTGCGATGCACCTTTTGCAGGCCCGGCAGATCCGCGGCAAAAATCAGCATCGGCTGCCCGGAAATGCCGCCGTAGCGTCTGCCTTGCGCATCCACATAACACTCGCCGATGATTTCCGGGGCGGCGGCGGCGATGCCCGTCGCCAGAAAGGCCACCACATTCAGCCGCTGCCAGGTCTGCAGATCGTCGCGTACGATAAACGCTATCTTGGTATCAAACATGTTTCGCTCTACTCCGTTGTGCTCTTAAAATAAAAGCGCATCATCGGCGATGGGCGAATCAGCGGTATAGAACGTTTGTGCACTGACGTTGATAGGCCGCCGGCGATAAACGGTAGGCGCGCTGGAACCAGCGGCCCAAGTGGCTCTGATCGGCAAAGCCCACCTGCATCGCGACCTGCGCCGGTTCTTCCCCCTGCGCCAACAACAAGCGTGCAGCCCGCAGCCTCAGCCGGACCAGGTAAGCATGCGGCGACTGGCCGAAGGCCCGGGTGAACTGGCGAGTCAGGCGGAAGCGGTCCAGGCCGCACTGAAGCGCAAGTTCATCCAGGCTGGGGTTACCCGCCATGTGCTCGTGCAGGTAGTCTCGTAAGCGATTCATCACAATCAAAGCATCATCGCTTTGGGAAGTCGGCCTGACGCGAATATGCCGCGCCAAAAGCGTCAGCAGTTGATCCAGGCTTTGATCGCGCGCCAGCCGGCCTTCCCCCTGATGCAACGCAAAAAAAGCCTGTTGTATCGCGGTCGCCAGCATCGGATCGTCGGTCAACGTGCTGTGGAAGGCGCCTTCCAGCACAGAAACGTCCCCTAATCCGCGGCGGTTCATCGCATCGGAAACCCAATGCTGCGGCAGATAAAGCATGGCATAGGTAAACCCTTCGGCCTGCGGCGCATGACCATCGTGCACCGCGCCCGGCTCGATCAGCATGGCACGTCCCGGCCGGCTGGTATGCAAGGAACGATGACAGTTGAAACGTTGTAAACCTTGCTGCGTCACGCCCACCAGCATTTCGTCATGATCGTGGGGATCGTAGGCATGCCCCTGAAAGTGGGCATTGACGCTTTCGATGCCGGTTTCGTCATCGCGCCGCAGTTCCAGCCAGTCTTTGTGTTGATGATTAGACGCCATGCAGTCAGTCCGGAGTTCTGCCCATAGGAAAGAAGAAAACAGCTTACCCCGAGACGGTCACCGTTTCACGCTCATAACTCGCAGATGGCATAAGTGCCCTTACCGGCCGATTTCGCCTGATACATCGCGCCGTCGGCGCGGGTCAACAGCATCTCCTCCGTCACGTCAGTGTGTGAGGAAATCGCCGCCCCCAGGCTGGCGGACAGGCTCACCGTCTGCTGCCCGATCTGCGAAATATCAGCCAGCCGCGCCAACACGTTTTCGCAAAATTCGCTGACCTCGCGCTGCGGTTCCGCCAACGGCCACAGGATGACCGTGAATTCGTCACCGGCCAGGCGCGAAACGCTATGGCGCTCGCCGGCGCAGGCGCTGAGCAACCTGGCGAACGTCTTGAGGATCAGATCGCCGAAGTCATGGCCATAGCTGTCATTGAGGGCTTTGAAACCATCGAGATCGATGAACACCAGCGCCATTTGCCGCTGTTCGCAACAGGCCTGCACCGTGCTGGACAACCGACGCAGAAAAGCGCGGCGGTTGGTCAACCCAGTCAGCATGTCGTGCGTAGCATCGTACTCCAGCCGTTGCTGCAGGCGCTTCAACTCGGTAATGTCCATGGACAGAATGTAAAACCCCTGAGCCTCGCACGGCACCAGCGTAGTGTGGATCATCAGCAACCCCTTCTGGGTCTGGAGCTCATTTTCGAAGCTCACCATTTCCCCCGCCAGGGCCCTGTCTATCATCGGTTTCGCTATCTGATAAACGTTCTCCCCCATAAAATCGCGCACCGTCATTCCTCTAAGGCGGCTTTCTTCCAGGCCAAACCAGGTTTTATAGGCGCTGTTAGCGAACAGGTAGCGTTCATTACCGTCGATTTGGCTGATCAACGCCGGCATGTTGTCAGTAATGGCCCGCAGGCGTTCCTTCTCCGTGCTGAGCTGATATTCGGCGAGTACCCGGGTTTCAATCTCTTCGTTGAGTTTCTTGACGACCACGTTCAGCTCCCGCGTGCGGATTTCGACGCGTTGTTCCAGCTCGTGTTGCAGAGAGAACAGATCGGCCTCCGCCGCCTTGCGCTCGCTGATATCGACGATAACCGAGATGAAATGATCCGGTTTGCCGTTAGGCAGCCGGTTTAACGCCACCGTCAGCTGCACCCAGACGATCGAGCCATCGGCACGGAAATAGCGTTTCTCCAGCGAGTAAGTACTGATCTCGTTTCTCAGCAGTTGCTGCAGTTTTTCTAGATCGGTGTTGAGATCGAGCGGATAGGTAATGTCCTGAAAGGTGCGATCCATCAGCTCGCGCTCGGAATAGTGCAACATTTCGCAGATGCGCGGATTGACCCGCAGCCAATACCCCTGCAGCGACACCAGCGCCATCCCTACCGCCGCCTGGGCGAAGGTCTGTTCGAACAAGGCTTCCGAGCGTTGCAGGTTGGACTTCAGGTTTTCGGTATAGACATGGCGTTCAATGCTCTGCAGGTACTCTTCCACCACGGCGGCGAAGTCGTGCAGGTCGGCCACCTGTTCCGGAGAAAACGGCTGCGGCTGGCTGTCGATAATGCACAGGGTGCCGAGCGGCAAACCGTCGAGCGACAGCAGCGGTTGCCCAACGTAGAAACCGATTCGCGGCCCGCCGATCACCAGCGGATTGTCGAAAAAACGCGGGTCGTTGGCGGTATCGGGCACCACCAGCGCTTCACGTTGCAAGATCGCATGGCCACAAAATGAGATGTTACGCGGCGTTTCCCGGACATCCAGACCGTAGCGCGATAGAAACCATTGGCGATCCCGGTCGATCAATGACACCAGCGCAATGGTGACGCCGAAGTATTTCGCCGCCAGCCGTGTAATACGATCCAGTTTTTCCACCGAGTTCGAATCCAGCACGTTCAGCGAGTTCAGTACCGACAGACGTTCGGCTTCGTTTTCGGGGAAGCAGGGTTCAAGCATGTTGTCTCCCATTGTGTCACCCACGGATCCGGCGCAGCCAGCCTGCGTGATTCCGTTCAGCCTATCCGTCGGTTAGCGGCAAATATCCTTGTCCATCATAGACTCACTCAGTATCAATCCGATTGCGCATTCTCGCCAGCTTTGCCGGGCGTTGCGTTTGCCACCGCGCTGCGCTACAGTCGTTCACAAGGTGATGGTGTTCCACCTTTCCCAACCGCCGCGTTCGCTCGAACCGGATGATGACGCCTGATATACAACTTCGCTTTATTTTTTAGGCAGGTATGTCAGGAGTCGCTATGAATGAAATCTCACGTATTACCCCTTTTCCGTCCCAGCCTGATCTCGCCGTGCGGGAAATGCCGCTGTACGTTTTCGGCCATAAAAACCCCGACAGCGACAGCATCTGCAGCGCGCTGGTGGTCGCGGACTGGCTCAATCACCTCGGCAAACCGGCCGTCGCTTTCCGCCTTGGCGAATTGACGCCGGAAACCCGCTACATACTGGCCGCCGCCGGCGTACAAGCGCCTGCGCTGCTGAAAGGCGATCTCCGTGACCGCAAAGTCTGGCTGGTGGATTTTACCGACGTCGAACAAGGGCCGGCCTCATTGCCCGACAGCGATGTGGTCGGCGTTATCGATCATCACCGGCTGGGCACCTTGATCACCCGCAACCCGCCCGATGTCTGGATCCGCGCCGTTGGCTGTTGCGCCACCGTGATCCTGTCCATACTGACGTCAGATACGCCGATGCCGCTTTCTTCCGCCCAGGCCACGCTGCTGCTGGGCGCGATTTTGAGCGATACCGTTGCGCTGAGCGCACCGACCACCACCGAACAGGATCGGGTGGCGGTCGCGCGGTTATGCGCAATCTCTCACGTTGACTATGACGCCTTCACCGCCGGATTGCTTGCCGCCAAAACCGATCTTTCGGGGCAATCCGCCCCGCAGTTGCTGCACCGTGACGCTAAGAATTACCGCATCCATAGCGTCTCGCTGCTGCTGTCGCAGATAGAAGTGCGGGCTATGAGCGATATCGATCCGCTGTTGCCCGCGCTGCAACAGGCGCTCGATCAGGCTAAGCAGGAGGCCGGGCTGGAGATGGCCGCGCTGCTGGTTACCGATATCACCCGCCACCGCTCTACCCTGTATTTCTCGTCGAACCGGGTGCTCGCCATTCGGCAGGTGTCGCTGCCCGGCATGACGAGCCGGAAAAAAGAGGTTTTACCGTGGTTAACCCTACAGATTGCTAACGCAGGGAGATAAGTCATGTCGCTCTATCAACATGCTTTACTGCTGGTGCAGGATGAACGCGACGGCCGGCTGCTGTTACGCCATGCCGAACGCCTCAATCAGCAGATGAATACGCGCATTACCGTGGCGCACATCAGCGCCGACTATGCCGAGCTGGACTACCTCAGCGATGCACAAACCAAAGATCGCCAGTCCAGCGAGGTGATCGCTGCCAAAGCCATGCTCAGCCGGCTGGTGGAAGACTGCACAATCCCCCTGGAGGTGCGCGCAATTGTCAGTATTCACCGCTTCAAAGACATCGAGGCCCTGATTGCCCGTGAAGGCGTCGATCTGTTGCTGCTCGGCCATCAGAACCGTCCGTTCGGCGTCTTTGCCTCCTTCGGCTTCGAGTTCATTAACCATTTGTCGATCGACGTGCTGATAAAGCACGTGCCCACTCCCTAGAATGAGGTGATCATCCATGAGCTATGAAATTGAAAACGTAACCGCCAGAGAGATCCTGGATTCGCGCGGCAACCCCACCGTCGAAGTTGAAATGACTGCGGCGGGCGTCGTGGCACGGGCTTCGGTTCCCTCCGGCGCCAGCACCGGTTCACGCGAGGCGGTGGAACACCGCGACGGCGATCCGCACCGTTACGGCGGCAGAGGCGTACTGGAGGCGGTGCAAAGCGTCAAAACGGCGATCAATGAAGCGCTGCGCGGGGTGGATGTACGCCAACAAGGGGAGATTGACCGCCGGTTGATCGCACTGGACGGCAGCGAGAACAAGAGCCGATTGGGGGCCAACGCCCTGCTCGGTGTTTCTCTGGCCGCCGCCCGCCTCGCGGCGCAATTGTCGCAGCTGCCGCTGTATCGTTATCTGGGCGGTCTCGGCGCCAACCTGCTGCCGGTGCCCTGCATGAATATCATCAACGGCGGCGTGCATGCCCGCTGGCAAGGTGCGGACTTTCAGGAATTTATGATAGCGCCGCTGGGCGCGCCGTCGCTGCGCGAGGCCGTGCGCTGGGGCAGTGAAGTTTATCAGGCGCTGCGCCAAATTCTGTTGGAGAAAGGCCTGTCGGTCGGCGTTGGCGACGAAGGCGGTTTTGCGCCGGCGGTTGCCTCGAACCGGCAACCGCTGGAGCTGATCGTACAGGCGATAGAGAAAGCCGGTTATCAACCGGGAGACGATATCGCCATTTGCATGGACCCGGCCTCGAGTGAATTCTATGCCAACGGCAAATACCGCCTGCGCAGCGAAAACGCTGAACTGGATGCCGAACAGATGACGGCCTATTACCAGCGGCTGGTGCAAGATTTTCCCATCGTGCTGATTGAAGACGGTTTGGCCGAGGACGACTGGGCGGGCTGGCGCATTCTCAGCGACGCCCTGGGCGATCAGGTGGAACTGGTCGGTGACGATCTGTTCGTCACCAACGTGAAATACATCCAGCGCGGGATTGATGAAAGATTGGCCAATGCGGCGCTGATCAAGCTGAACCAGATTGGCACGCTGAGCGAAACTTTCGCCGCCGTGCAGCTTTGCCAGGCAAATGGCTGGGGCGCCTTTATCTCACACCGCAGCGGCGAAACCGTCGACAGCTTTATCGCCGATATGACGGTTGCGATGCGAGCTGGCCATGTGAAAACCGGCGCGCCGTGCCGCGGCGAGCGGATCGAAAAATACAATCAGCTGATGCGCATCGAAGACCAATTGGGCATCGCGGCGGTATATGCCGGGCGCGCCGCCTTTAAACACCGTTAATCTTTGCAGGCCGGCCACGCACCGGCCTGTTTTTCATTTTTTGCGCGGCATAATCCCGCCACGCCGGATTCCAACAGAATACGCCGCGTCGCCATCAACGTCTCACGCTGCTCGTTCAGCGTCGCCATCATCCGCTCGATTTCCGCCAGCCGGCTGTCGACGCCCTGTATCAACCCATCCTGATAGGCGCTGCCCTGCAGCGCCAATACCCCGCGGATCGCCTGCAGCGAAAACCCCAGATTCTGGCCGATTTGGATCAGGTGCAGCCGCTCCAGCGCGCTTTCGCTATACACCCGATATCCGTTAACGCCGCGCACCGCTTTGGGCAGCAGACCCTGCTGTTCGTAGTAACGTATCGCCGAGGCGGCCATGCCGGCGCGCTCCGCCAACTCTCCGATTTTCATGCCCTATTGACCTTAAAGTTAACTTTAACCCTAGTATAGCGCCATTCCCCCTGCGACAGGAACGTACCCGATGTTTACCCCACTGATTCTGCCCAACGGCAGCCGCTTACCCAACCGTCTGGCCAAGGCCGCGTTGGAAGAAAATCTGGCCGATGAGGGCCAACTGCCCGGCCCCGCGCTATGGCGCCTGTATCGCCACTGGGGTATCGGCGGCGCCGGCCTCATCATCACCGGCAACGTGATGATCGACGGACGCGCCATGACCGGCCCCGGCGGCGTAGTGTTGGAACAGGATACGCCGCTCGAGGCGTTCAAAACCTGGGCGGCGGCCTCGCGCCAAGAAGGCGCACAGGTATGGATGCAGCTCAGCCACCCGGGCCGTCAGGTGATGGCCAACATGGGCGGTAACGCCTGGGCGCCCTCCGCCATTCCAATGGCGATGGGCAAGTACAGCAAGCAGTTTGCCCCGCCGCAGGCCATGAGCGAAGCGCAGATTGCCGAGGTGATCGCCCGCTTCGCCGCCAGCGCGCACGCCGCCGAACAGGCCGGGTTTACCGGCGTGCAGATCCATGCGGCGCACGGCTACCTCATCTCCCAGTTCTTGTCGCCGTTGTCTAACCAGCGCAGCGATCGTTGGGGGGGCGAGCTGGCGAATCGCGCCCGCCTGCTGCTGGAGGTGGTGCGCGCGGTGCGCCAGCGTGTCTCGCCAGGCTTTTGCGTGGCGGTCAAACTGAACTCCGCCGATTTTCAGCGTGGCGGCTTTTCGCCGGACGAGGCCCGACAGGTATTGTTGATGCTCAACGAACTGCCGGTCGATCTGGTGGAGTTGTCAGGCGGGAGTTATGAGAGCCCGGCGATGCAGGGCGAAGCGGCGGACGACAGCACCCTGGCGCGCGAAGCCTATTTTCTGACCTTCGCCCGCGATCTCGCCGCAGTGGCCCGCATGCCGGTGATGACTACTGGCGGCATCGCCCGCCCGTCGGTGGCGCAACGGGTGCTGAACAGCGGCATCGCGGTGGTCGGCATCGCCACCGCCATGGCGGAAATTCCCGATCTGCCGCACCGCTGGCAAACCGGCGAAGCCCCTCATGCGCTGCCCGCGCCGGTAAAATGGCGCGATAAAACGCTGACGCTGCTCGCCCGTATGGCGCTGATCAAGCGCCGCATGCACGCCCTGAGCCGCGATCGGACGCGCAACGTGCGTTACTCCCCGCTGTGGTCGCTGCTCATCGACCGGTGGCGCACCCGCCGCACTCTGCGGCGCTATCACGCCTGGTTACGGCAACGTTAATAACCGCGGTGCCGGCAGACTCGCCGGCACCGCACAAAAATCCCGCTTTTTTGATCGCGCTACGTAAAATCTGCAAGAAATCACCACTCTGGGTACTGCGCTTTTAACGCTCGACCGCTTATATTCATCACAAATTTTGTGTATATAACCGCTATAGGACTTAAGGTGGTGAATAGATGAAAATAAGCCGCTATTTTCTATTTATGTTATTAATCGGAAATTCACCTTAATAATAAATGCATTAAAGAAGTAGCCAAAGGAAAGCAGAAAAGGATTTTTACGCAATGTTAAAGAAATGTTGTTTTTTGCTGGCAAAACCAACGGTCAACAAATCAACAACATATTGATGAGCCTAAGAAAAAACTAAACAATTCAAAACAAAATCGGCTATTGAGTCCCAGGCAAAAAAGCCATATATTGGTCGCGCTTTTCACAAGGCAGTTACTTTTCTAATTCATTAATTCAATCGTTGCGTCTTGAGACCTTCGGTTGTAGGAGAGATATGATGACGGATAAAGTCCGTATTGATACTTTAGTTGCAAACTCATTAAACGGAAACAATGAAACCTATTTGGCGCGTCAAGCCGAATTTGAGTCGAATGTTAGGAGTTATCCGCGCAAATTGCCGTTGGCAATTGCGAAAGCCCAGGGCGTTTGGATCACTGATGTTGAGAATAATCAATATCTTGATTGCCTGGCCGGGGCGGGAACGTTGGCTCTTGGACATAATCACCCCGACGTCCTGCAAAGCATCCAAAATGTCATTACCAGCGGCTTGCCGTTACATACTCTCGATCTCACGACCCCGTTGAAAGATCGTTTCTCCGATTACCTGCTCTCTCTGTTGCCTGGCGAAGGCAAAGGGTATTGCCTGCAGTTCTGCGGCCCGTCCGGCGCCGATGCGGTGGAAGCCGCGCTGAAGCTGGCGAAAAAGCACACCGGCCGTTCCGGCGTGATCAGCTTCTCCGGCGGCTATCACGGCATGACCCACGGCGCGCTGTCAGTCACCGGCAACCTGTCGCCGAAGGCGGCGATCAACGGCATGATGCCGGAAGTGCAGTTCATGCCTTATCCGCATGAATACCGCTGCCCGCTGGGCATCGGCGGCGAAGCCGGCGTCAAGGCGCTGACCTACTACTTCGACAACCTGATCAACGACGTGGAAAGCGGCGTGCGTAAACCGGCGGCGGTGATCCTGGAAGCCGTTCAGGGCGAAGGCGGGGTTAACCCGGCGCCGGCCGAGTGGCTGCAGCGCATCCGCAAAGTGACGCAGGAGCATGGCATTCTGCTGATCATCGACGAAGTTCAGGCTGGTTTCGCCCGTACGGGCAAGCTGTTCGCCTTCGAACACGCCGGCATCGAGCCGGACATCATCGTGATGTCGAAAGCGGTCGGCGGCGGCTTGCCGCTCGCGGTGCTGGGCATCAAAAAAGAGTTCGATGCCTGGGAACCGGGCCACCACACCGGCACCTTCCGCGGCAACCAGCTGGCGATGGCCACCGGCCTGACCACCCTGCAGTACCTGAAAGAGCATAAGGTCGCCGATAAAGTGGCCGCTCAGGGCGAATGGCTCAAAGGCAAGCTGACCGAGCTGCAGAAACGTTATCCGGTGATCGGTCACGTCCGCGGTCTGGGCCTGATGATCGGCATCGAGATCGTCAAGCCGAACGAAGCGCAGGATCACATGGGCTGTTACCCGGCCGATGGCGAGCTGTCCGCGCTGCTGCAGAAAAAATGCTTCGAATCCGGCTTGATCCTGGAGCGCGGCGGGCGCAACGGCTGTGTGCTGCGCCTGTTGCCTTCCCTGCTGATCACCAATGATGAGCTGGGTATTTTCCTGGATAAATTTGAGCAGGCGCTGTTGGCCGCCGGCGTCAAGCCTGTCTGATTGGAGCGAATGACCGCGATGTCCAAGTTAAACCCGATTCTGGCTTCCTCGGCGCACAGCGCCGAGGCTTACCGCCAGGCGATCGCACAGAGCAGTGAAGCCGTCGTGCAGTGGCTGCAACAGCCCGAAATGTATCAGGGCAAAAGCGTTGCCGAACTGCGCGAGCGCATCCAGCTAGACTTTACCCCGCAAGGCCTGGGCAACCAGGCGGCGATCGAGCGCGCCATCGAGTACTTTTTGAAAGACAGCCTGTCGGTGCACCACCCGCAGTGCGTGGCGCACCTGCACTGCCCGAGCCTGGTGATTAGCCAGGCTGCCGAAGTGCTGATCAACGCCACCAACCAGAGCATGGACTCCTGGGATCAGAGCCCGTCGGCCACGCTGATCGAAATGAAGCTGATCGAGTGGCTCCGCGCCCAGGTCGGTTACCCGTCCGGCGACGCCGGGGTGTTCACCAGCGGCGGCACCCAGAGCAACCTGATGGGGCTGATGCTGGCGCGCGACGCGTTCTTCGCGCGTCAGGGCCACTCCGTGCAGCAGGACGGTCTGGTGGGCGATCTGCGCAAGCTGAAGGTGTTCTGTTCTGAAAACGCCCACTTCTCGGTGCAGAAGAACATGGCGCTGATGGGCCTCGGCTATCAGTCCGTCACCCTGGTGAAAACCGATCGCTTCGCCCGCATGGACGTGAACGATCTGGCGGAAAAACTGGCGCAGGCCAAGGCCAACGGCGAGCAGGTGATGGCGATTGTCGCCACCGCCGGCACCACCGACGCCGGTGCCATTGACCCGCTGCGCGACATCGCACGGCTGGCGGCGGAGCAGCAGATTTGGGTGCACGTGGATGCGGCCTGGGGCGGCGCGCTGCTGCTTTCCGAGCAGTACCGCGACTACCTGGACGGCCTGGAGCTGGTGGACTCCATCACCCTGGACTTCCACAAGCAGTTCTTCCAGACCATCAGCTGCGGCGCCTTCCTGCTGAAAGACGAGCGCCACTATGAGCTGATGCGCTATCAGGCGGCCTACCTGAACTCCGAGTTCGACGAAGCGCAAGGCGTGCCGAACCTGGTGTCCAAGTCGCTGCAGACCACCCGCCGCTTCGATGCGTTGAAGCTGTGGATGGGGCTGGAAGCGCTCGGGCAGAAGCAATACGCCGAGATCATCGATCATGGCGTGACGCTGGCGCAACAGGTGGCGCGTTACATCGCCGATCAGGAAGCACTGGAACTGGTGATGCAGCCGCAGCTGGCCAGCGTGCTGTTCCGCTACCGTCCGGCGCAACTGGCGGCGAACGGCGATGCGGCCGTCGCGCTGTTCAACCAGCGTATCGGTGACGCCCTGTTGGAATCGGGCCGCGCCAACGTCGGCGTGACCGAGTTCGATGGCGTGACCTGCCTGAAGATGACGCTGCTGAACCCGATCGTGACGCTGGAAGACATCAAGCTGCTGCTGGCGCTGGTCGAGAAAACCGCCCAGCAGCTGCCCGCGTAACCCTCTGCCACTGCGCATTAAAAGCCGATAACCCCAGGTTATCGGCTTTTTTATTGCGCTCACGCCGTGCGCGTATTCAATCCGTTGACATGTTTTCCCAGGATGTCGCTTGTAGGTCCAGATCGATTTCCAGCGTTTCCAAAAAGCGCGCCGTCATCATGTAGTGCCCAATCATTAATGCCAGTTCAGCCAGTTGAACCTCGTCATAATAGCGCCTGACCGCGTTAAATGTGTCGGCAGAGACCTTCACCTGCTTCACGCATTCATCGACAAAATGCAAGATGGCCGTCTCTCTGGCGTCGATGCCCACACCCTGCTCTATTTTCTCGATGTCGTCATCGCGCCACCCCGCAAGGATCGCCAGCGGATAGTGTTGCATACGCTCATAAGCGCTGTGGCTTAACGCGCCAACCCTTAATATGATCATTTCCCGATCTTTATCACACAGTCGCCCGGCCGGAAAAGAAGCGCCCAGGGACAGATATCCCTGCGCCGAACGGCTGGTTTTCAACAGACCCAGCGTAAGATTGGCGGGAAAACGGGCATATTGCTGCTGCTGCTCAGCCGTTAATTCACTCACTGCCGGCAGTTTTATTCTGGCCATCGCTTATTCTCCCGCTTGAGCTTCGATAATTGCAACCGGCCGAGCCCAGCCGGCGGATGCCTTATAAACCTTCACCGGCAGACTGATCACGTTAAATCCACAGGGCGGCAGCAATTCAAGATTGCACAGTTTTTCAATCTGGCAATAAGGATATTGACTGCCGGCATAGTGCCCTTCCCAAATAAGCGAAATATCGCCGCTTTGTTCAAATTTGGTGCGCGTATGGCTGAATGGCGCGTCCCAGCTCCAGGCATCGGTGCCCACCACCCTGACTCCGCGTTCAGTAAGATACAGCGTCGCTTCACGGCCCATGCCGCAACCGCGATGGATAAAATCTTCGCTGCCGTAACGCCCGCCGGCCGCCGTGTTGACCAAGACAATATCGCCGGCGGCGATAGGATGGCCGATCCTCGCTAATTCACGCTCAATATCATGCGCAGTGGCCACATAACCGTCGGGAAAATGCCGGAAATCCAATTTGACGCCAGGGCCGATACACCATTCCAGCGGTATTTCATCAATGGTTTTTGACGCCGATCCGTCATCCATATGCGAATGGTAGTGATACGGGGCGTCCATATGCGTTCCCGCGTGGGTGCTCATGCGGACAAATTCCACCGCCCAGCCCTCCTGACGCGGCAGCGCTAAGGGATCCAGGCCGGGAAATGATTCCGCCAGCTGCAACGCTCCGCGCTTGTTGTCAACATACTCGATTTCCGGCAGAAACCGCTCCGGATCGGAAGCGATCCCGCTCATCAGCGGCACCGAAAGATCAATGATTTTACCGTACATATTGTTACCTTTATCCAGGGGAATGACCTGCCCAGAGTAAGCTTTCCCCATAGAATAGAAATGCCGATTATCAGACAACTTATTGTTATAATAGGAAGGCGCAGCCATGAACGGACAGGAAGGCGTCATGAAACCGTCAGAATTGACCGGGGAAATCCCAATATCGATTTGGTTCAGAAATAAATCCTGGCCGGCAGGAACGCAATTCCCTTTACAGGCGTTGCCATGGGGCAAACTGATGTATTCCATGAAAGGGTTGGCGGAAATAAATATTGAGAACAATATTTATTTATCCACACCGGAATATGCCATTTGGCTCCCCGTTAATACCGAACATGAATCCGTAGCAAAGAGTGCAATTGACTATGTCATTCTTCATGTCAGCCCCTCGCTATGCCAATCCTTACCGAGCAGACCGCAAACCCTGCGGCTGAATAAGATCGTCAAAGCGGTGCTGGCCGATTTTTCAGAAAGGCTTATTGGCTATCCGCACACGCCTCAGGACCAGACGCTGGTTACCGCGTTGCTTGAGCAGCTGGCGCTGTCGGAGCGTTTTGACAGCTACCTGCCGCTCGGCAGCGATGACGTTGTCAAGATCATGACCGAAAAGATGAGCGCCGCGCCGCACGATCTCAACACCCTGACACAATGGTCGGGCATGCTGGGCTTGAGTGAGCGTACGCTGTCGCGGCGATTTCTCGCCGCTACCGGCATCTCTTTCAATGAATGGAAGCTGAGAAGCAAAACCCTCATGGCGATGACGCTGTTACAGGAAGGGAAAGCCGTCAAATATGTCGCCTCTACCCTGGGATATAACGATCCGTCCGCGTTTATCGCCATGTTCAGACGGCAAACGGGCCAGTCCCCCTCCGGTTTTTTAGCGGTAAGTCATGGCACAGCGAAAACAGGCTCAGGCATAATGCATGGCGACTGATGCAGCATTCGCACGCACAAACTGCATCGAACGCCTTCCCCCCTATTCAGCACGACAGGATGCGCACGCATGACCGACCCTGATTTCAACCTGCTGATCGCACTCGACGCGCTGCTGACGGCGGGCAGCGTTGCCGGCGCGGCGCGGCGTCTCGGTTTAAGCGCCTCGGCGATGAGCCGCACCCTCAGCCGGCTGCGCACGGCCACCGGTGATCCTCTGTTGGTGCGCGCCGGCCGTCATATGGTGCTGACGCCCTATGCCGAAACGCTGCGCGAGCGGGCGCGGCACGCGACGTTCGAAGCCCGCGCTGTGTTGCGTCCGGCGCAGGGAGCATTGGATCCCGCCGCGCTGGATCGTACCTTCACGCTGCGCGCCAATGACGGCTTCGTCGAGGCCTTCGGCCCGGCGCTGATCGCCGCCGCCGCCGAACAGGCGCCGCGGGTGCGGTTGCGCTTTGCGCCCAAGCCGGAGAAAAGCGACCGCCCCCTGCGTGAAGGTCTGGTCGATCTGGAGATCGGCGTGTTGGGTGACATGGGCCCGGAAATCCGCCTGCAGGCGCTGTTCCGCGATCGCTTCGTTGGCGTGATGAGAACCGCACATCCGCTGGCGCAACAGCCAGAGATTGGCGTCGCCGACTACGCCGCCTGCGGCCACGTGGTGGCCTCGCGCAGCGGGCGCATTCTCGGGCCGGTAGATGCCGCGCTGGCGGAGCTGGGGCTGGCACGCCATATCGCCGCCGTGGTGCCAAGCTTTCCCGCCGCGCTGGCGGTGGCGCAAGCCTCAAACCTGTTGGCGTTGCTGCCCACCTCTTTCCTGCAGGCTCAACCTGCCGATGGCCCGCTGCGCGTCTTCGAGCTGCCGGTGAAAACGCCGCCCATTACCGTCTCGCAAATGTGGCACCCGCGCCTGGACGCCGAGGCAGATCACCGCTGGCTGCGGCAGTTGGTGTTGTCGGTTTGTCATCGGGAGGCGCAGCCCTCGGTGAATGACAATGTCACCTAAAAAGCGTTTACGGCCTCTGATGCCGGTTTAAATCGGCCAGATAAGCGCAAAACATGTCCGCCATCGCATCGGCATAAGCCGCGATCTCGGTATCGGTTCGCGGCGTTTCGGAGAATTGCTTGCCCGCCGCCCCCAACGTGCCGACGATCAGATCGCCCGCCAACCGGCGAGTGACCTGCGGAACACCAGGCAACGCTTCGCACATGAAAACCTGCACGATATCCTTGCCGGCTGCCTTTACCGCCTGTGCCTCCGGCGCATCGCGGTAAAGCGGCGCCGCATCATTCAACGCTACGCGCATCTGCGCCTCTTCACATTCCGAACGGATAAACGCCTGCACCAACAACCGCAAGCGCGCGAACGGCGTTTTCTCGCGATCGGCCAAAATACGGCTCAGCATATCCGTGGTCTGCCGCCATTCGTCGCTCTGCAAACGAAACAGGATCGCCGCCTTATTGGGGAAATACTGATAAAGCGACCCGACGCTGACGCCGGCACGCTCGGCCACCCTGGCGGTGGTGAAACGCGCCGCCCCCTCCTGCGCCAAAACCTGAATAGCGGCGGTCAGAATAGCGGACACCAGTTCGGCGGAGCGCGCCTGTTGCGGTTGTTTTCTCGAAGAAATTTGCTTACTGCGGCGTTCAGTCATAGCGGGCGGCCAATGCGAATAGAGGAATGCGAATAGTTCGTCATATTATAACGGCATGCGCTAACGCGCTCCATTTACGACAGGAAATTTGCCATGAGTACCCTGACCACTGCCCCCTTAGCGCCGCTGCTAACCCGTCTGTTCCAACAGGCATCCCGCCGGTCCCCGGCGCTTGCCGCCCTGTTCCGCGACGTGCCGGACGCAGAGCAAAGCCGGCTGATGCAGAGCAAAACCGAGTACCGCGAACTCTACCACCGCCTGAAGGATTTCCCGCTGGCCGTGTCGCCGGCGACCGGTGCCTTGCTCTACATGTTGGCGCGGGGTTGTCGGGCGCAAAACATCGTCGAATTCGGCACGTCGTTCGGTATTTCGACCCTGCACCTGGCCGCCGCACTGCGCGATAACGGCGGCGGCCGATTGATTACCTGCGAGTTTGAACCGAGCAAAGCGGCGCGGGCGCGTGACAACCTGACCGAAGGCGGCGTCATCGACCTGGTGGAGATCCGCGTCGGCGACGCCCTGGAAACGCTGCGCGGCGATCTGCCGGCCACGGTCGACCTGCTGCTGCTCGACGGCGCCAAGGGACTTTATCCCGATATTCTCGACCTGCTTGAGAGCCGTCTGCGGCCCGGTGCGCTGATCGTCGCGGACAACGCCGATGACAGCCCGGATTACCTGGCGCGGGTGCGCGATCCGGCGACGGGCTATCTCTCCACGCCGTTCGCGGATGACGTCGAATTGACAATTCGGCTTTAAAATCCCCATCGAGCGAGGGTTGTTCCCCCTCGCTCGATGGGAGAACATAGCGTTCACGATGCCTGACTCAGTGAAACGCCCATGACGCTTCCCCCTCTCTGGCCGGTCTTCGACGGCCATAACGACCTGCTGCTCAATCTGTGGCTGCAGCATGACGACGATCCGGTCGCCGCCTTTTATTCCCGCGTCACGCCGGGCCACCTCGATTTCTCCCGCATGCGGCGCGGCGGATTTTTCGGCGGGCTGTTCGCGGTATTTATTCCTCCGGTCAGCTATATCGCCCAGATGCGTAATCAAACGCAAGACGAGGCGCAGGCCGCCTTCGATCCGCTGGCGATCGCCGAACGGCAGATCGCCATCCTGCAGCAGCTGGAGCAGGCTTCTCAGGGGCAGCTGCGCATCTGTCGCACCGCCACCGAAATAGAACAGTGCCGCCTCAACCGGCAAATCGCCGCGGTGCTGCATATCGAAGGCGCCGGCATGATCGATGCAGAACTGACGCAGTTGGAGGCCTTCTACCGGCTGGGCGTGCGCAGCATCGGGCCATTCTGGAATCTGCCAAACGCCTTTGGTACCGGCGTCAGCGGGTCGTTCCCCGGCTCACCCGATACCGGCCCCGGCCTGACGCCGGCCGGCGAGGCGCTGATCCGTGCCTGCAATCAGCGCCGCATCATGATAGACGTCTCGCACATGAACGAGAAAGCCTTCTGGCAAACCGCCGCGTTGAGCACCGCACCGCTGGTCGCTACCCACTCCAATGCCCATGCCCTCTGCCCGCAGCCACGCAACCTGACCGACGCGCAGCTGGACGCCATCGCCCAGAGCGGCGGGATGGTCGGCGTCAATTTCGGCACCGCCTTCCTGCGGGCGGACGGTAAACGTGACAGTGCAACGACCGGCTTAACAGAAATTGTTAAACACGTTGAGTATTTGATCGCTAAACTTGGTGAAGATCGCGTGGGGTTTGGCTCTGATTTTGACGGGGTCAACGTACCGCAACCGTTGGAGGACGCCGCAGGCCTGCCGCGCCTGACGCAAGCGCTGGCGCAGGCCGGGTTCGATAACCGGCTGCTGGAGAAGCTGACCTGGCGCAACTGGCTGAACGTGCTCGCCGCCACCTGGGGTGAATAACCCGGTTACGCTTTAAAGGTTGCGATCTCCGTCACATTTCGCCAACATTGTGCCGGCCGAATGCGAACGTTTCTCATTGGGTTCGACATATTACGATGCATGCTAAGGAGCACCGCTATGACTACCTGGACTAAACCTGAGTTTGTTGACCTGCGTCTGGGGCTGGAAGTAACGCTGTACATTTCCAACCGTTAATCGCCCGTCTGCCCGCCCTTCGCGCGGGCATTTCTTTCCCTCTCTTTCTGGTTTAGACATGCAGATAAAAGTTCTCGGCTCGGCGGCGGGCGGCGGCTTTCCCCAGTGGAATTGCAACTGCGACAACTGTCGGGGCGTTCGCGACCACAGCATCAGCGCCACGCGCCGCACGCAGTCTTCCATCGCTATCAGCGACGACGGTAAAAACTGGGTGCTGTGCAACGTTTCCCCGGACATTTGCCATCAACTGTTGGCCTCGCCCGAATTGAATAACCCCGACGTGCTGCGTGGCACCGGCATCGGCGCGATCGTGCTGACCGACAGCCAGATCGATCACAGCGCGGGCTTACTCAATTTGCGTGAGGGCTGTCCGCACCAGGTCTGGTGCACGCCTGAAGTACATGACGATCTCAGCACCGGCTTCCCGGTGTTTCCCATGCTCTCCCATTGGAACGGCGGGTTGATTCACCACCCGGTGACGCCCGGCGAACCGTTCCACACGGCGGTCTGTCCGACCGTGCGCTTTACCGCCATTCCGCTGCTCAGCAACGCGCCGCCCTATTCGCCGTACCGCGATCGTCCGCTGCCGGGCCACAACGTGGCGCTGTTTATCGAAGATACCGCACGCGGGGTCGGGCTGCTGTACGCACCGGGCCTGGGTGAGCCGGACGAGGCCCTAATGCCGTGGCTGCGCCGCGCGGACTGCCTGCTGATCGACGGCACGCTGTGGCGCGACAACGAGCTGGCCAACGCCGGCGTGGGCCGCAATACCGGCAAGGACATGGGGCATCTGGCGCTGGCGGAAGAACATGGGCTGGCGGCCCTGCTCGCCACCTTGCCCGCCAGGCGCAAAATCCTGATCCACATTAACAATACCAACCCTATCCTCAATGAAGACTCGGTAGAGCGACAAAGCCTGACCGCCGCCGGCATTGAAGTGAGCTGGGACGGCATGAATATCGAACTATAGGGAACCGCCATGACGCAACCACTCCCCCTTGACCCACAGGCGTTTGAAGCGGCGCTGCGCGCCAAAGGCGCTTATTACCATATCCACCACCCGTACCACATCGCGATGCACAACGGCGAAGCGACCCGCGAGCAGATCCAGGGCTGGGTGGCCAACCGGTTCTACTACCAGACCAGCATTCCGATTAAGGATGCGGCGATCATGGCCAACTGCCCGCAGCCGGAAACACGCCGCAAATGGGTGCAGCGCATTCTGGATCACGACGGTTACGGCGGCAGCGAAGGCGGCATCGAGGCCTGGCTGCGCCTCGGCGAGGCGGTTGGGCTGCAGCGCGACACTTTGCTCTCTGAAGAGCGGGTACTGCCGGGCGTGCGCTTCGCGGTGGACGCCTACGTCAACTTCGCGCGCCGCGCCTGCTGGCAGGAAGCAGCCTGCAGCTCACTGACCGAACTGTTCGCGCCGCAAATCCACCAATCGCGCCTCGACAGCTGGCCGCAGCACTACCCGTGGATCGACGCCGCCGGCTACGACTATTTCCGCAGCCGCCTCGGCCAGGCCAACCGCGATGTGGAACACGGCCTGGCGCTGGCGCTGGACTATTGCGACACCGTTGAAAAGCAGCAGCGCATGCTGGAGATCCTGCAGTTCAAGCTGGACATTCTGTGGAGCATGCTGGACGCCATGAGCATGGCCTACACCCTGAACCGCCCACCTTACCACAGCGTGACCGCCGCGCGGGTATGGCACAACCAGAGGCTGGTGTAATGACGCTGAACCCTGAACACACCCCCGTCTTCCGCCGCGGTTACCGCCTGCAATGGGAGCAGGTGCAAAACAGCCATGTGATCCTCTACCCGGAAGGCATGGCCAAGCTGAACGACAGCGCCGCCGCCATTTTGCAACTGGTCGACGGCCACACTACGCTGAACGGCATCATCGCCCAGTTGAACGCCCGCTTCCCCGGCGCCGAAGGGTTAGCGGACGACGTGCTGGAATTTTTCCAGCGCGCCTACGAACAAAAATGGGTGACCTTCCGTGACTGAAGCACGCGCGCCGGCGGTGAACCCGCCGCTCTGGCTGCTGGCGGAGCTGACCTACCGCTGCCCGCTGCAGTGCCCCTATTGCTCCAACCCGCTCGACTTTGCCGCGCAGGAAAAAGAGCTGACCACCGCGCAGTGGATCGAGGTGTTTCGCCAAGCGCGGGCGATGGGCAGCGTGCAGCTCGGCTTCTCCGGCGGTGAGCCGCTGGTGCGTAAAGACCTGCCCGAGCTGATCGCCGCCGCCCGCGATCTCGGGTTTTACACCAACCTGATCACCTCCGGCATCGGCCTGACCGAGAAAAAGCTGCAGACCTTCGCCGACGCCGGGCTGGATCACATTCAGATCAGTTTTCAGGCCAGCGATGAAACGTTGAACGCCGCGCTGGCGGGCTCCGCCAAAGCATTTCAGCAGAAGTTGGCCATGGCCAAGGCGGTCAAGGCGCTCGGCTATCCGATGGTGCTCAACTTCGTGCTGCATCGCCATAATATCGGCCAGATCGACCGCATTATCGAACTGGCGATCCAGCTGGACGCCGACGACGTCGAGCTGGCGACCTGCCAGTTCTACGGCTGGGCGCACCTCAATCGCGAGGGCCTGCTGCCGACCCGCGAACAGATCGCCGATGCGGAAACCGTGGTGAAACGCTACCGCGAACGCATGGCCGCCGACGGCAAGCTGGCCAACCTGCTGTTCGTCACGCCGGACTACTACGAGGAGCGCCCCAAAGGCTGCATGGGCGGCTGGGGCGCCATCTTCATGAGCGTGACGCCGGAAGGCATGGCGTTACCCTGTCACAGCGCCCGTCAGTTACCGATCGCCTTCCCGTCGGTGCTGGAGCACGATCTGCAGCATATCTGGTACCACTCGTTCGGTTTTAACCGCTATCGCGGCTATGACTGGATGCCGGAGCCCTGCCGTTCCTGCTCGGAGAAAGAGCAAGACTACGGCGGCTGCCGCTGTCAGGCGTTCATGCTAACCGGCAACGCCGACAACGCCGACCCGGTGTGCGGCAAATCGCCGCACCACGGCACCATTCTGGCGGCGCGGGAAGCGGCGAACCGTTCGCAGATCGGTATCGATCAGCTGCGTTTTCGCAATCAGACCAACTCCCGTCTGATCTTCAAGGGTTGACGATGGCACTCGCCGGCGCCTCTTGGCAGCTCGAGAACGGTTTGGCCGTCAAGGCGATAAGCGACCCTGCTGTCGGCTGCGCCGCCGCGCTGGTGCGCATTGAGGCGGGCAGTTTTCAGGCGCCCGTCGCCTGGCCGGGCCTGGCGCACCTGCTGGAGCATATGTTGTTTCGCGGCAGCGCGAACTTCAGCGCGCAAGAGGGCCTGATGAGCTGGGTACCGTCGGTCACTGGCCGACTGAACGCCACCACCCAGGCTACGCAAACCGCGTTTTTCTTCGAGGTGGGCACCGAACATTTGGCGCAGGGGTTGACGCGGCTAAGCGATATGCTCGCCGCCCCACAGCTGGCGACCGAGGCGATTGAGCAGGAGATCGAGGTCATCGACGCCGAATACCGCCTGCTGCGCGCCGAGGTAGAAACCCGCTGCGAAGCGGCGCAGCGGCAGATGTTCGGCGGCCTTGGTGCAATGCATCGCTTTCATATCGGCAGCCGCGCCGCTTTCGGCAACGACATTTCCGCGTTGCAGCAGGCGCTGCGGCAGTTTCACCAGTGCTATTTTCGCGCGCCAAACATGACGCTGTGGCTGCAAGGCCCGCAATCGCTGGCGCAGCTGCATGCGCTGGCACAGCGCTACGGCAGCCGCTTGCCATCGGGCAGCGCCATACCGCACGAAGCCTCACCGCCGCTGACCGCTGCGAAAGATTACACCCTGTCTCTTCCCGGCACGCCACAGCTGAGGCTGGTGTTTGCCCTGTCGCGTTCCCATTCACGCGGTTGGCTGCGGCGGCTGGAGCGCCTGCTGTTGGACGAAGCCCCCGGCGGGCTGCTGGCGCGGCTGCGCGCTCAGGCGTGGTGTGACGCCGTTCGGCTGGACTATTCGCGCTGCAGTGAGAACAACGCCCTGCTGAGTTTTATCTTTACCGTTAATCACGGTTCAGCCGCTGAAGCTGCCCACATCGAAAGCGCTCTGCTGGCGTGGCTACAGGCGCTGCTGGTGCTGACACCGGCTCAGCTTGCGCATTACGAGCGGCTGGCAAATCGCGATTTCCACCGTTTGGCGCCGCTCGATCAGCTGCGGGCCAGAGCGCTTGGGCTACCGCCGGTGGAGTCGAACGACGATTGGCCGCGGCATATTGCGGCGCTGATTAGCGCGCCGCGCCGTCGCCTGGCCGTGCGGTCTGATGGCCACGGCGAAACCCGTGAAATTCAAGGGCTGCCTCTGGCGCTTGGCCCCTTCGCCGGCGCCGCGCTGACGTCTGCCGCGGAACTATTCCGCTTTTTCGCCACCTCGGCGGCGCTGCCGAGCCCGAGATTGCCTTCCGGCCTGGCGCCGCTGCGGCATCTGCTCCCCGGCGAAGCGCAGCCTGTGCTGCTGCTGCGGCCGGCGCCGTCGAGCCGCTTCAGCGATGGACAGGCCTACGGCTTACAGGCGGCGCTGCGCACCGGGGCGGCAGAACTGACGCATCGGGAGGGACATTTGAGCTTCGAGCGCCATCAGGGCGTGTGGCTGCTGCAACTGGCGGGCAGCCACGCGCTGATCTGCCACGGGCTGAGTGAGGTGAACCGAGCGCTGGCGGTGTTGCCGCCGACCGTTCTCAGCGAAGCGGCGAGAAACCTGCGCCATACGCAGCTGAAAGAACAAAGCGATATCGCCATTCGCCGCCTGTTAGCTCAATTGCCGGCGGCGCTCAGTGCGCCAACCGAAGCAGCACAATGGCATGCCACCTTGATCGGCGGCGATGACGAGTTAAAACGGCAGCTGTCGCACCTGCTGTACGACTTCCCCTATTTCGTGGCCGCGGAGCCGCCGCTGCCGACACATCAACATCATTGCCCCATCACGCTGACGGAAAGCGGCGCCGAAAGTGCCTTACTGCAGTTTTACCCGCTGCAAAACGATGAAGCCGAAGGCCGTTGGGCGCTGCGGGTGCTGGCCCAGCTTTACGCGCCGCGCTATTTTCAGCGGCTGCGCGTGGAACGCAACGTGGGTTACGTGGTGCAATGCGCCTTCCACCGCTGCGCCGATGCCGAAGGCCTGCTGTTCGCGCTGCAATCCCCGACGTTCACCGTTGAACAGCTGAGGCAGTTAACCGACGAATTCTTATTGCAGATGCGTCATGAGTTGCCGCACGTTAGCGCGGGTGAACTGGCGCAAATACAACAGGCGACGCAACAAAACTTGCAGCGCCTCAGCACCGAATCGTTGCAGCGCGCCCGAGAAATTGCCTTGGAAGATCGCGCGGCCATGGCTGCCGCTGCGCCAGTCACGCTGACCCAACTGTTGCACTGGCAGCAGCGTTTGCTTTCCTCTGATTGATTAACCCGACGGGGAACACCGGCCGGGGGGAATAGGACGCGGAGAAAGTATCACCTCATGCCAAAGAAGGCCGGCTGGCCGCGAAAAAAACCCCCATCGTCACGATGAGGGCTGAATAAAGCGAAGCACGCTAACCGCGATCAGAAGCGCCAGGTCAGACCGGCGTTGACGCTGTTATCCTGGTGGTTGGACGACAGCTGCCCGCCGTAGCCAAGGGACAGGACGGCGTTTTTGTTAATCGACACATCGACGCCCGCTTTCAGAATCGCGCCATCGCGGGAAACCGGCACGCTGTTTACGTCGAACGCCGCATCAGTGCGTTTGAACATCAGCTGCGTTTTGCGCTCCAGCTTGCCGTATTGATGCTGCCAACCCAGCTCGCCGCGCAGCGCGATCGCCACACTGTCGGTTTGCCACTCGGTGTCGGCGCGGAGACCCAGCGTCGAGGCGGTGGCGGACTGACTTTGTTTGTCGCCGCGCAGTGCCGCTGCCCCGCCTTGCTCGTTGATCTCCTCGTTACGGTAATGGGTATACGCCAGGTTGGCGAACGGCTCAAGGTTGACCGCATCGCTCGACCAATCGTAGCCGCTTTCGATGAACAGCTGACCGGTACGCGCGTTATACTTGGCCTTCTCGCGATCCGACTGCGCGCCGTAGTTCACCGAGCGCGAGGTGTCGATGCGATGCCAGGTATAGGTGCCGCCTGCTCGCAGGGCCAACGCGCCGAAGCGTTTGTCGCCGTACAGCCCCAGATGGTAGTTGTCGCTGTGGGCATCTGACTGATAACCGCCATCCAGCGAAGTGCGGGTATACCCGGTCATCACCCCAAGCCGGCCGTCGTCAAACAGTTCGCTGTCCAGACCTAACAGTACGCCATAGGTAGAGGTCTGGTAGCCGGTGGCGTTGTCGTTGCCGGAAGCATGCCCCCAGTTGCCCAGCAGTTTCGCCCAGGCCCCATTATCATCCGCCTTGATATCGGAAGCGATACGGCGGCCTTCCGCCTGGCGCAAGCGCTCGGTGGCGGCATCGCGCAGGTAACGGCTTTCGTTAATCTGGGCGGAAGCCATATCCGCGTGGATCTGGCCGGACAGTTGACGGGTCGCCTGTTGCAGCTCTCTGGCCGACGTGAAGCCGAGGAAGCTTTCATACACCGGATGGCCGGTTACGACGCCCGCATCTTCGGTAGCGGCTTGCGCTTTGCCTTCATCACCTTGCAGTGCGCTTAGCGCCTCAGCGGTAGGGGCCGCCACGCTGCGCTTCACCGTTTCCGTGACTGGTTCCGTCGCGTTGAGCGTCTCCACCGCACGAGCTACCGCTTTCTCGTTCTCAGTGCTGGCCAGGCTGTCAAAGCTGGCGTCGGTGCGCGTGATGCCAAGGCCGACGTCATTGCCCTGATAATCCAGCGCGACTTTAACAAACGGATACGATGGGTTGGCGTTTTCGAACCGGCCGTTGACGCCGTCCGTCGTGGTCAGGATGGTGTACTTGTTGCCCAGCAGACTCTGCGCCTCATTCTGCGAAAGCAGGTTTTGGCTGCGCTCCAGGCTGACATTCACACTGCCGCCGTTGAGGAAAGCGCGCCGCGCGGCGATCTTATCGCTGCGGCCATTGTCCGCCACTTCCACGTTATACTGCGAACCGCGATCAAAAATGGCGTCGTGCAACACATGCAGCGTGCCGATGCCGTTACCCGGCGCGACGCTGCCGCCCCGAACCGCTCTGAAGGCGCCTACGGTACCCTCACCGGACAACGTGCCGCTATTTTCGATATAGACGTTGGAGGCCACCGAACCGTTGATCGCCAACACGCCCTGTTTCACCCAGGTATCACCGCGATAGGTGTTATTACCCAACAACGCCAGCGTACCGGCGCCCGTTTTGGTCAAGCCGCCGTGCCCGCTGATGTCGTTACTCCACGAATCGAAGTCGCATTCGCTCGACGTGCAGCGCCGCTCAACAGAGGTACCGGGTTCGACGATATTTCCCAGGCCGGGGATATTCACCACGAACTGTTTTTCACTGTAGGAGCCCGGTACATAATATTCCTGCGGGATATCCTCTTGGGTAATAAACATTTTCGGACCGTTAATCGCATCGCGTAAATTGACACGTCCCCAGCCGAACAGATTATCAATACCGGCAACACCCAAATCGGTGGCGGTGGTTTTAATTACCGCGGATATTTGATCGGCGCTCATATAAGGGAAACGTTGCATCAATACGGCGGCAACGCCGGTAACGTGCGGCGCCGCCATTGAGGTGCCGGATTTATTGCCGTAGCCGGGATTAACCGACAGCTCGCCCTTATTATAAGCTTCGCGATTCACAGCGCCACCGGTATTGGATTCCAGCCGGCCAACGGTGCTGTAAATATCAGAACCCGGCGCGGAAACGCAGTAGCTGGCCGTTTGTCCGCAGCTGGTCGAGGAAACGCTTAACTGATTTTCGTCACTCAGGTTGGTCACAATCAGGTAATTATTCAGTACGTCCGGGAAAGCGTAAGGCAGTGACTTTTGCGCTTCCGGGATATTGTAGTTGTTGTAATTTCCTGCCGAGAAGACGATCAGCTTGCCATGCCTGGCCGCCCGCAGCAGCGTCGACATGGCGCTGTGCCCGCCGGTGGGCACCGGTTGTTCGCTGCCCCATTCCACGCTGGATTTGCTGCGCATCATCTCGGCGATCACTTCGCTTTTTACAAATGCCACGTAGTCCGGCCTGCCGTTCGGCAACCAGATGATATCGCCTTTGGCGTCTCGCCGTATATCTGGCGCGATCCCCCAGCTGTTATTGATGACGCGGGCTGCGCTCTGAATCAGCTCTTCACGGCCGTTGCGATTACCGTAATCATTCAATTTGGTGCCGATAATATCCGCGTCGAAAGCAACGCCGTGCATACCTGCGCCATCTCTTTTAGCCGCCGCGATACCGGCTACGTGCGTGCCGTGATCGCCGAAAGACATATTATCTTGTTTATCATACGAGAAGTTATAACTGCCGTTATCCAGGCGCGTCAGTTTACCGGCGAATTCAGAATGGGAAAGAATGGCGTTATCGATAATGCCGATGGTTATACCTTTTCCGGTATAGCCTCTGACATAGGCGAATTCGGCGGAAATAGCCTTAAGCCCCCATTGGCGATTAAACTCCGCGGTTTTCCAACTGTCAGGTACGCCCAATCGACCGGGATCCTGATAAGCGGCAAGAGAAGAATGAATGGATAAGCCATAACAACCCAGAAAAACGCAATACGCTAACTTCAATCTTTTATTAAGTATCATTTTACGCTCCATGTTTATTTATACCCAGAAGAAAACTTACGTTTTAACCGCGCTGAAACCTCCTATGATCGTGAAACGACGGATAACACATGCGGGCCCGACGCGGGCCGCGCGAACAGACAGGCTGAGAGATGCAAATGGGCGCAGACAGACAAAGAGATGCCATCGCGCCGGGCGCCTATGGCGCAGACGTTTGGAGAGGAGGCGAATGTACGCTTGCCGGCGCCGTTGCGCCGAAATGCCCCGACCATCGGGTGCGGGCGTAAGGATCAGGCTGTGGGTGCATTTCGCCTCACCATCCAGTTTTGCTAATGATTATCATTCGCGAGGCTATCTTATACGTAAGCAAAGTGTCAACAGATGAAACAAAACATTTCTTGATTTGCATCATAACTTTTCTCTAAACGCCGGGCGACGGTGCTGCGACAACCGCTGAAGAGTGCATAAAATGGCGGTTATTGCCGCCATAAGTGAGATTTTCGTCAGTGAAGACGCATAGCGCCGGCAGAGCAGCCGGTGGAAGAGCATAAAAACACCTGAACATTTCATCAAATAGAAACATCAGATTGATTAATTTTTATGGCAAAAACCCACCGTGGTCCGATCACTTATTTTTCGTTGCAATATAAGGGGGGCTTATAAATAACAGGAGTATTCCTAATGCGTTCACGCTGGATGTATTCCATGCTAGCGGGCTGATTTTTAGCCGCGCCCGCTGGCTATTCCCAATTTCATTGGCAAGACTATATTGAAAGAGGCTCTGCTAGAGAGCGAGAATATGGGTAATTTTCCGAGGAAATGCCGCATGACCCTGTTGCCCAAGCAGACCAATAACAAAAATCCGATTGATCTCTATAGCGAAATCGTAGACGACTTGCCCGGTCTGATTTGCTTCGGCAACCGCCTTGGCGGCTACTTCAATAAACAGTGGCGCGACTATACCGGCGCAATCGCCGGTGAACACGGCGCCGCTGATTGGCTCGATACCCTGCACCCCGACGATCGCGATCGGCTAGCCACACAATGGCGCCAGGCGATCGTTGCCCTCTCCTCATTCGCCGGCGAGGCACGCCTGCGCGATCGCAGCGGCGCCTACCGTTGGTTTATGCTGGCGTTTAACGCCCGTCAGGACGGCATGGCACTGGAGCCCAGCTGGTACCTCACCGCTACCGACATCCACCCGCAAATGCTGCAACGTCAGCAAAACGTTCAGGCGCTCTCTATCCAGCAAGACATGCTGGACGCCAGCGTCGACTGCATCAAAGTGATCAATCGCGACGGCACGCTGCGGCACATGAACCGCTCCGGCAGCCTGGCGCTCGGCCTGGATCCGGCGCAAAAAGAGTTTGGCATGCCCTGGCTGGGGCTGTTGTCGCCCGAAGTCCGCCGCCGTGGCAGCAAGGCGCTGCACAGCGTCAGAGCCGGTAAAAATGCGCGCTTCGCGGGATTAAGCGTGACGCCGCAAGGAAAAAAACAGCATTGGGACAACATTCTCTCGCCCGTCAGCGATGAACACGGCGCCGTGGCCGAGATCTTGTGCGTCTCGCGCGACGTGACGTCGCAACGCGTGATGGAACAGCGTCTGTTGCTCGCCAGCGAATATGACGAATTGACCGGCCTGCCCAACCGGCGCTTATTCAAGAAAAAGCTGAAGCAAGAGATGAAGCGCGCCCTGCATGGCAACAAGTCCCTCGGGCTGATGCTGCTGGATCTTGACCACTTCAAGCTGGTGAACGACACGCTGGGCCACGCGGCGGGCGACCATCTGCTGCGGGTTCTGGGTAAAAGGCTCAGCGCCTGCATGAATACGCATTCGTTCGTTTCCCGCCTCGGGGGGGACGAATTCGCGGTGGTAATCAGCGACGTTGAAAACGAGCAGGATATTTTCCGCATCGCCAACAAGTTTCTGCTGCAGCTGGAGACGCCGATCACCCACGGTGGCAAGACGCTGCATTGCGGCATGAGCATCGGCGGCGCCATCTACCCCAAAGATGCCCGCGACGCTTCGGAACTGATGAAATGCGCCGATACCGCGCTGTATGAGCTGAAAGACGGCGGCCGCGGCGGCGTCTATATGTTCGATCGCAAGATGATGGACAAGGCCCGCGCGCGCGCCAGCCAGCTCAACTACGCGCGCCAGATCGTGCGCGACAACTGCATCCGTCCCAGCTACCAGCCGAAGGTCAGCCTCTCCGACGGCAGCATCGTCGGCTTCGAAGCGTTGCTGCGCTGGCATTGCCCGCAAAAAGGCATACAGCTGCCGGCGACGGTCAGCGAAGCCTTCAACGACTACGAGCTGGCGACCAAGATCAGCGAAGCCATGCAGCTGAAGGTCTTCGCCGATATCGCCCGCTGGCGCGCGGCCGGCGTGGCGGTACGCCCTATCTCGCTGAACGTGTCGCCGATCGAATTTTTACGCGACAACTACGCCGAAACCTTCCTGCAGCGCCTGCTGAAATTCCATATTCCCCACCACCTGATCGAACTGGAAGTGACCGAGCACGCGTTCAACAAACATGGCTCCAAGTACGTGCTGCGCGCGCTGCAAATGCTCAAAGAGATGGGCATCCGCATCGCACTGGACGACTTCGGCACCGGCCATTCCTCATTCAGCCATATCATGGATTACCCGCTGGACTGCATTAAGCTGGACTGCGATTTCGTTCAACGCATGAACACCGAACCGGCGATCCTGGCGATCGTAGAAAGCATCGGTATCCTCGGTCAGAAGCTGTCGATCGATATCATCGCCGAGGGCGTGGAAACCGAGCAGCAGCGGCAAACGCTGTGCGAAGCCGGTTTCCATATTGGCCAGGGTTTTCTGTTCAGCCGGGCGGTGGAATCCCAGCGGGTGCCCGAGCTGCTGCAAGCGGTGCCGCAATCTGTCGAGGGCCGTTAAGCCCCCTGCCGTGCGCCAAACGGCGCCAGCTGCATACCGATAAGCGTCACTACGCAGATGAGTGCCCCGGCGTAGAAGGTGGAGGCGGAACCGAACAGCTCCCACAAGGTTCCAGCCCCAAGACTCGCCAGCAGCAGCGCCACGCCGCTGATCAGATTGAACATGCCAAACGCGGTGCCGCGCAGATGAGCCGGCGCTGTATGCGCCACCATCGCCGCCAATAGCCCCTGGGTCATGCCCATGTGCACCCCCCACAGCGCTACGCCAAACAGCACCCCGCCCCAATGATCGCTCAGCGCCAATACCAGGTCGGCGGCGACCAGCACCAGCAACCCGGCTTTCAGCAATCCTTCATGGCTCATGCGGTCAGACAGTTTTCCGAACGGATAGGCCGAGCAGGCGTAGACCAGATTCATGGCGACCATCACCAGTGGGATCAGCGCCAGCGGCGTGCCGCCCTGCTGCGCCTTCAACACCAGGAACGCTTCGCTGAAGCGCGCCAGCGTAAAGATCGCGCCGATGCTCACCACCCACCAATAGCTGCGCCCCAGCAGCCGCAGGTTGGCGCGGGTGATCGGGTTGGTGCGCTTGTGGGTTATCGCGGCGGTCGGCTCTTTCAGGCCGAAAAACAGCAGCGCAATCGCCAGCGCCGCCGGGACCGTCGCCACCCAAAAGATGGCGCGAAAATCGTTGTGCCACAGCAGCATCAGGCCGACGGCCAGCAGCGGCCCTAAAAAGGCGCCGACGGTATCCAGCGACTGCCGCAGCCCGAAGGCCGCGCCGCGAATTTCCGGCGGCGTAACGTCGGCCACCAGGGCATCGCGCGGCGCCCCGCGGATGCCTTTGCCCACGCGATCCAGCAGGCGCGCGCTCATCACCATGCCGGACGACGATGCGATAGCGAAAAATGGCTTGCTGATGGCGCCCAGCCCGTAGCCCAGCAGCGCCAGCCCTTTGCGTTTACCGAGGTAATCGCTGAGCACGCCGGAGAACACCTTGACGATCAATGCCGTCGCCTCCGCGAGCCCTTCGATCAGCCCGATGACGATCACGCTGGCACCGAGCGTCGTCGCCATAAACAGCGGCAGCAGGCTATGGATCATTTCCGAGGAAACGTCCATCAGCAGGCTCACGCCACCCAATACCCACACGCCGCGCGGTATGCGGCCCAACGTAGCGAAACGCGACGACATGCTTCATCCTCGATCGATTCAGCGCCGCCAGAGGCGCCTCATGATTTTTCCAAGATTGGTTAGTTGATTTTGTTCGTTCACAGATCTGCAGCCTTTAGAGATAGTGCAACGACCGTGTGACACCCATAATAATGAAGGTAATTAACATAATGATATATAGCAAAAAGATGATAGTGATTGCGGCGCTGCTGAGTTTTTCCGCCGCCGCCGCACCGGGCGTGGATCTCGTCGCTAACGAAACGCCGATCCACACGGTGAAGAGCGCCGAAGCCGTGGCCAAAATCCCCGCCGGCTTCCGGTTCGTGGAACCCGGCACGCTGACGGTGGCCATTTCCCTGCTGGGCAGCGGCCCGCCGTTCGGCCTGTACGCCCGAGACAATAAAACGGTGATCGGCAGCGAGGCGGACATCGCACGCCTGGTGGCCGACGGCTTGGGGTTGAAACTCAAACTGGTGCCCACGTCGTGGGAAGACTGGCCGCTGGGGGTGGCCTCCGGCAAATATGACGCCGCGGTTTACAACATCACCGTGACCAACGAACGCAAGACCAAATTCGATTTCGCCACCTATCGGCAGGATACGCTGGGCTTCTACGTCAAGTCCGACAGTAAAATCACCCAGATCAAAACGGCGCCGGATATCGCCGGTAAAAAAATCATCGTCGATTCCGGCACCAATCAGGAAGCGGTGCTGCTGGCCTGGGACAAGGAGAACCGCGCCAAGGGATTAGCGCCGCTGCAGCCGGTGTACGTCACCGATAAGGCCGCCTCCACGTTGGCCATTCAGTCTGGCCGCGCCGACGCCACCTTCGGGCCCAACGTCTCCGGCGCTTATCAGGCGCGGCTGACCGGCAAAACCCGGCTGGTGGGCATTGTGCCCGGCGGCTGGCCGAAGACCGCCAACATCGCCGTCACACTGAAGAAAGGCAACGGTCTGGTGGACGCGGTGCAGGCTTCGCTCAACAGCGCCATCGCCAACGGCAGCTATCTGCAGGTGCTGGATCGCTGGGCGGAAAGCGACGAGAAGATTGCCCATTCGGAGATTAACCCGCCGGGGCTGGGGGACTAGAGCATGAACCGGCCCCGCATCGAGGGGCCGGTTATTGATGAGCAATCATGACGTTTCATTCCGCCACCGCTTTCTGCCTCCCCAACTTGCGGTACAGCGTGCTGCGCGAAACGCCCAGCGCCTTCGCCGCCCGGCTGAGATTGCCGCCCGCCCTGTCGATCGCCGTCTGCAGATCCGCCTGGCCGGTATCGGCGTTCTCCTGGCGCGGCGCCAGCACCGCGATGGACTGAGGCAGATCGTCCAGGGTGAGCACCGCATGATCGTCCGCCAATGCCAGCAGCACCTTGAGCGTACTCAACAGCTGCCGCACGTTGCCGGGCCATGGATAGCGCACCAGCATCGCCAGCGCCTCCGGCAACAGGCGAATGTCACGCCGATCGCCGCCCAGCTCTCGCCACAACTGCAAAATGAAGGTCTCCAGCTGCGCCCGCTCTCTGAGCGGCGGGATGCACAGGCTGTATTCCTGTATGCGGTACAGCAAATCCTCACGAAACGCCCCGGCCTCTACCTGCCGATGCAGATCGTGGTGCGTGGCGCAGACCAGCGCGAAATCGACCGGATAAGCGCTGCGGCTACCGAGCGGCGTGACCGTTTTTTCCTGTAACACCCGCAGCAGGCGCGTTTGCAGGCCCGCCGGCATGTCGCCGATTTCATCGAGGAACAGCACGCCGCCGTCCGCCTCGCGGATCTTGCCGATATACCCTTTCGGGTTGGCGCCGGTAAACGCCCCCGGCGCATAGCCGAACAGTTCGGATTCGATCAGCGGCTCAGGCAGAGCCGCGCAGTTGATCGCCACGAAGTTGCCGTTGCGCCAGCGGCTCTGTTGAAACAAGCGTCGGCTGAAATGCTCTTTACCGCAGCCGGTTTCGCCGGTCACGCACAGCGAAAGGCCGGCGTTGAGAATGCGTAGCGCCTTCTGATGCTGTTCGTCATGCCGTTCCGCCGGCGGCGGAACCGAACGCAGGGCGCTAACGCGGCGCTGCGGCGCCTCGAGCAGCGAATAATAATGCCGTTGATTGCCGGCCAGCGTCTGGTGCGGTGCGCCGGAGGGCTGTCGCAGCAGGTCGGGAAACAGCTGGGCAAACTCAACCGAGCCTAATGCGGCCGGTGAAAGCCGGAACTCCAGCATCGCCAGCCGATTGGCGGCGACCAGCACTTCGTCGTGAAACACCAGCAGCAGCTCCTGCGCGCTGCCCAGGCTCCCGGCGTTGGCGTGCAGGCGCAGCGTCCAGTGACGGTCGGCGATCGCGCTTCTGACCCAGCGGTGTTCGATATGCCGCACCGCCTGCATGATCAGGCGCTGTGCATCACGGTACGGGCGCTGCGCGGGGGCGGAGAGATCCAGTATGCCGGCAATGCGGCCATCCGGCCGATAGATCGGTGCGGCAGTGCAGTTCAAACCGGCATTTTGGTTGAGGAAATGCTGGTCGCCGCGGACCTCGCAGAACGCGCCGAGTGCCAGCGCGGTGCCGATGGCATTGGTACCCCGATCCGCTTCGCCCCACTGGTTGCCCGGCGCCAGCGCAAAGCGCGACGCCTTGTGCAGAAAGTCGGTATTGCCGCGGGTTTCCAGCACCAGTCCGTCGGCGTCGGCGATCACCACGATGGCGGGCTGGCGCGTAATTTGCGCGCCCAGCTGCTCGATCAGCGGCTGTACCCGTTGCGGCACCCAGTCATTGCGGCTGCGTAGCTCTTCGAGTAATCCGGCTTTGATAAAAGGGATATGTTGATCGGCGCGCGTCAGGCCGTAGCCCCGGCTGCGCTGCCAGGATTCCGCCAGCGGGCGGGTCAACAAACTGGCGCCCTCGGTGGGCAAGCGGTCATCAGGCAACATGCGTTTCTCCCCCCGTTTACGAGTGTTGCAAATATGTATCACAGATGTGTATCAGGCGTTGCGACACGGAACACAAAAACCCATCGCCAGCGGCGGTACCGCATGATTCGTCACGTCATATCAATTTTTAACGCGTTAATAAATAAGATCTTTTAACGATCATCTTCGCCATTCATCAATCTGGCACGGGCCGTGCTTCTCCGTGCTGCGGCGACATGCCGCACTCACAGGCGCAGCCCAATAGCGCCGGTTATCATCTGCAGAGAGGTGCTTCACATGAAATATGTCCACCCCGGTTTGCCTGGCTCGCTGGTTTCGTTCCGCAAACGCTATGGCAACTACATTGGCGGTAAATTCGTCGAACCGGTATCCGGCAACTACTTCACCAACACCTCGCCGGTGACCGGCCAGCCGATCGCCGAATTCCCACGTTCCGACGCCAAAGACATCGAACTGGCGCTCGACGCGGCGCATGCGGCGGCGGACGCCTGGGGCAAAACCAGCGTGCAAGAACGCGCCAACGTGCTGCTGGCGATCGCCGATCGCATCGAGTCGCGGCTGGAGATGCTGGCGCTGACCGAAACCTGGGACAACGGCAAACCGATCCGCGAAACCCTGAATGCCGATTTGCCGCTGGCGGTCGACCATTTCCGCTACTTCGCCGGCTGCCTGCGCGCGCAGGAAGGCACTGCGGCGGAGATCGACCAAAATACCGTGGCCTACCATATCTATGAACCGCTGGGCGTAGTCGGTCAGATCATACCGTGGAACTTCCCGCTGCTGATGGCCGCCTGGAAACTGGCGCCGGCGCTGGCGGGCGGTAACTGCGTGGTGCTGAAACCGGCGGAACAGACGCCGCTCGGCATCAGCGTGCTGATGGAAGAGATCGGCGATCTGCTGCCGCCGGGGGTGCTCAACGTGGTGCAAGGCTTCGGCGCCGAGGCCGGCGAAGCGCTGGCGCGCAGCAAACGCATCGAAAAAATCGCCTTCACCGGCTCCACGCCGGTCGGCCGCCACATCCTCGCCTGTGCGGCGGAGAACATCATCCCCAGCACCGTCGAGCTGGGCGGCAAATCGCCGAACATTTATTTTGAAGACATCATGCAGGCGGAGCCGGCGTTTATCGACAAGGCGGTTGAGGGGCTGGTGCTGGGCTTCTTCAATCAGGGGGAGGTGTGCACCTGCCCTTCACGCGCGTTGATCCAGGAATCCATCTACCCGCAGTTTATGGAGAAAGTGCTGGCACGCATCGCCACCATCCGCCAGGGCGATCCCTTCGACACCGAGACCATGATCGGTGCCCAGGCGTCAAAACAGCAGTATGACAAGATCCTGTCGTACATCGACATCGCTAAAAACGAGGGGGGCAAAATCGTTGCGGGCGGCGAACCCGCTCAGCGCGGCGACGAAGTGCAAAACGGTTTCTACCTGCAGCCGACGCTGATTACCGGCAACAACAGTATGCGTTTCTTCCGTGAGGAAATCTTCGGGCCGGTGATTGGCGTCACCACCTTCAAGGATGAGGCCGAAGCTCTAGCGTTGGCCAACGACACCGAGTTCGGACTGGGCGCCGGGCTCTGGACCCGCGACATCAACCGCGCCTACCGCATGGGACGCGCGATCAAGGCCGGGCGCGTGTGGACCAACTGCTACCACCTGTACCCGGCGCACGCCGCGTTCGGCGGCTACAAGAACTCCGGTATCGGGCGCGAAACCCACAAGGCGGCGTTGTCGCACTATCAACAGGTGAAAAATCTGCTGGTCAGCTACGACGCCAAACCGCTGGGCCTGTTCTGAGCCGGGCATAGCGACAAGAAGGCCACCCGCGGGTGGCCTTTTTTAGCGATGCTTATTTCGCCATGCCGAGATCGATCACCATGCGACCGCGAATGGTGCCCGCCTTCATCTCGTCGAAGATGGCGTTGATATCGCCCAATGGCCGTTTGGTCACTTTCGGCGTCACTTTGCCTTCGGCAGCGAACTGGAACGCCTCTTTCAGATCTTCGCGTGTGCCGACCAGCGACCCCACCACCTGAATGCCGTCCAGCACCAGGCGCGGAATGCTCAGATCCATGCTCTCCGGCGGCAGCCCCACGGCCACCACTTTACCGCCGGCGCGCACCGCATTGACCGCCGAGTTGAAGGCGGCTTTCGCCACCGCCGTCACCACCGCCGCGTGAGCGCCGCCGGTTTGCTGCTGAATGATCTCCTCCGCATTTTGCGTTTTGGAGTTGATGGTCAGATCGGCGCCAATCTGTTTGGCGAACTCCAACTGGCCGTCGTTGACGTCGATGGCAATCACTTTGGCGTTAAACACGTTTTTGGCGTACTGCAACGCCAGGTTGCCCAGCCCGCCCAGGCCATAGATGGCGATCCACTGCCCCGGCTTGATATCGGAAATTTTCACCGCCTTGTAGGTGGTGACCCCGGCGCAGGTGATACTGCTGGCGGCGAAAGAATCGAGCCCGTCCGGCACTTTCACCGCGTAGTCCGCCACCACGATGCACTCTTCCGCCATGCCGCCGTCAACGCTGTAGCCGGCATTTTTCACCGAGCGGCACAGGGTTTCGTTGCCGCTGACGCAATATTCGCAATGGCCGCAACCCTGGTAAAACCAGGCGACGCTAGCGCGGTCACCCACTTTTAACGAGGTAACGCCCTCACCGACGGCGGAGACCACGCCGATACCCTCATGTCCCAACGTAATGCCCGGCACCTCGCCGAAATCGCCGTTTTTCACGTGCAAGTCGGTGTGGCACACCCCGCAACACTCCATTTTTAACGCCGCCTCGCCGTGCTTCAGCGGGCGCAGCACTTTATCCTGAATGTCTACGGTATGGTTTTTCGTCACTACGGCAGCTTTCATGCTGTATTCCTCCAGCCGGATTATAAAAACGGTCTTGATCACGGTCGTTACTGTCACCCAGGGCGACAATTCACATTCTCTTTTTCCGCTAAACGGTTAGCTTTAAAATATAGCAGAGAAATTTTTTTTATTGAATTAATTGCACGGCATTGCAGAAGCATGAGTGCCATTCACTTAACACAATAAAAACAACGCTCTCTAATTAATGTAACATCACCTGTCACAGAAATACCCTTAGTTCAATAACGACTGAATAAGATTATAATTAACACGCTTAATATCATTGATAAAAAAGTTATTTTATTTATCATCATGATTTTGAAATGGTTTAATTTTATTTATACTTGCATTGACAGAATCAATTACCTCCCCTAGTTTTAACTATGCTGTTTATCTCTGATAAGACTTTTCTTCACCTTCTATTTTTCATCGCCGCTATTTTTAGCGGCGCTACCCACAGCTGTCTAAAAATTCGAGGTTATATATGTCGACGACACAATTTAAAGTTATTAGCGTCAGTTCCGGCTCCACTCAAAGTTTGGATTTTGGTTCACGGGTGATTAATGCTTCCGTCGCCGTTCAGGGGTTTAACGTTTCTTACGGCAACACCGACCACCACCTGAAAACAATCGACGTCTCCAGCGCGATCGCCGGCCTCAGCGGCAGCAGTGTCACGGTGTCCGCCACCTGCTTTATGGAGGACAAATCCAACAATAAAACCTCAGGTACGGTAAGAGTGCTGGTGATCGCCGAATGCGAATCCTGAGACGTTGAGCGGCCGCTGGCCCGCCGTTTGGGCGCAGAGGCGCATCGCCTGGCTTTCAATCGCCCCTGGCGATTGAAAGCCATTTTGTTTCCCTGCGCTTTATCGATGAGGGTATTTAAAAATGAGTGACAAAACCAACGGTCAGATCCCGCCAGTACGGCCAAGCCAATTCGAAAGCAATGAAAAAAACATATTCGAAGACAGCGTCAATCTGTTTCGCGGCGATGTGAATTTATCGCTTGATTTGGTTGCGTTAACCGGAAGGAATCAACTCGACGTCAAAGTCACTGCATTTTATGGCAGCAACATCAAAAATGAAATTTATCAATCAAATGTTAGCGCACCAACCGGAATTATGGGATTAGGCTGGCAATTGCCTTTCGAACGCATTGAAGTCGATCACCGGGATAATGCAACACCCGGTGACAACCTTTATCGAATTTATACCAACAACGCCTCATCAGAATTAATTCGCGCGCCCAACGATTGGCTGAGAGCGAAATTACCAATCGCCGCCACCACCGCGCTCAATAGCGGCAAAGTGGACACCGAAATCCAATCCGCTTTCATCGCCGCCGGCCTGCAGTTGGGTTGCCATGCTCAGGTCGTCACGCGGTTCGACGATCGACAATGGGAAATTATCGACCCAGTCTATCAGCGCACCTTCAACGTGCTGCGCCAGGACGCCGAACTCGCCGTCTTCTCCGGCGGTGAAGCGTTTGAGTGCTTCCACTATGATTTCAGCAAGGTCCTGTATTATCCGCAGTTCGAACGCTGGGAGCTGGTCAAGGACAACGGGGTCAGCTACTTCTACGGCGGCAACGCGCAGGATGATCAGAGCATTCAATGGAAAGTGCGCTGGGGCAACTGGTCGGGACAATCCGCTTTGACCCACTCTCCCCAGGGCGATGCCTTGCAGTCTCGCTTTGCGGCAATCTGGAATCTGGCGCAGGTGGAAAGCCTGTGGGGCGATCGGATCGCCTTCCGTTACGAGGCCGTTGAACAGCCGGTTGGCGAACGAGGCTTAAGTTTTACCAAAGCCTGCTACCTGACGCGCATCACCGACATGTTCGATCGCACCGTCGATTTTGGCTATCAGGAGAAGCGGTACGACACGCAGTCGCCCGCAGGCCCACGGGAATACCTGTCTCCGCATTGGGATACCCCCTACAGCAAGGCCCCCGCCAACGCCGCTTCAGCCTATCAGGATCGCTACGAAACGCGCTATCTGGACAACATCGTCGTCAAAAACTCGCAGGGCACATTGCTCTATGCGGTGCAGCTGAGCTATGACACGCAGAGTAATTTCAGCGGTTACCCGCAAAGCGATCCGCTTTACGGTGATACCGTCAAACGCACGCTCACCGGCGTCCAGCGGCGCTATGCGGAAAATTGTGCGCTGCCGCAGATGCAGTTCAGCTACTGGCCGGCGGGTACGGTCAATGCCGGCGCGCTCAGTGGCGCCGTCACGCCGGACGGTGCGAAAATCGCCTACCGGTATAAGCAACAAACGCTGCCGCTGTGCGATCGCCAGCGGCAGATCGTCAGTCCCTGGCCGCGCAGCGCCAAACCGCGCGTATGGTTCGGCGGCGATTACGCGGTCTGCCTGTGGCTTAACGAGTCGAGCGACCAAATCCACGTCACGTTTTACACCTGGCTTGGGCGCTGGCAATGCTGGGCTCCCGAGCAGCAAACGATCAAGGCCGCTTTCGACATCAACAGTGTCAACGTCGTCACTGCCGGTGATTTCGCCTGCCTGACCTATGCCACCCCGCAGAGCGGCAAATCCTATGCGCATGTCTATCACAAGGATAACCGCAAATGGGGCGAGTGGTTCGACAGCGCGCCAATCGCCGCCAACACCACCCAACTGCAGCTGGCCGCCGGCGACAACTTTTTTGTGGTCTGCGACAAGGATCAACGGACGCTGCTGCGCTACACCTGGGATAACTTCACCAAACGGTGGGCGATCGCCGATAGGTCTGGCGATCTCAACGCCACCGCCCGCCCCTACATCGCGGCGGCCAACGGCTATTACGCCGTCCTGGATTATGCCCCCCTCACCGGCGGCGAACACCGTAATCGGCTGGCGCTTTATTATCAGGATAGCCAAGAACAATGGCGAAACGGCGCCTCACTCCCGCTGGTGTTCACCCTCGGCGGCGATGCGTCGGCCACCCGTTTCGGTTTTGCCGCCGGCGCCTCGTTTATCGCGCTGACCTACACCACGCAGGAGGTTTCGCTCAGCGTTGATTACACCGTCAAGGTCATCGGATGGGACGCGGCATTCGGCGCCATGACCAGCACTGACTTTCCCTGCCGCCTGCCGAAAAGCGCGCCGTCGCAAACCCTCACCATTCCGTTCCTGGCAAAATTCGTCAACAACGCCATGATTGCGTCCGGCCCCTATCTGCTGCGCTATAACGGCGCAGACTGGCTGCGTAACGACAGCCTGCTGTTACGCAGTACCTGCAGCGATCAGGACATCAACTGGTTCGCCTACGGCGCCGATTACGCAATCGCCGTCAGCAACCGCGAATTCGCGGCTCAGGCGCGCATGGTAGCCTACGATCCCAACCGGCAAATCACCGCCTGGAACGATGCGGCGCGCGATCTCTATACCCGTGACGATCCGACTTCGGAAAGAAAAAGACACTACTTCCCGACGGCAGGCGCGGATATCGCCACCATGGGCAACCGCGTCTATCACCGCGGTTCCTGGTGCAATTGGTTGGACGCGGCAGCCGGATATGCCGAAGTGCCCTACGCGATAGACAGCACCACCATGATCAATCAGGGACCGCGCTTTATCTCTTATCTGAACCTGGACGGCACGGCAGCCAAAAACACCACCGTGAAAACCTTCCGCAATCAGGCCTTCGCCGGCGATGACACGCTCACGCAACGTTATTTCACGCAGATTGGCGTCTCCGGCATGGTCAAACCCAATATCAACGGCCAATATCCCGCCGGCCTGTCCGCGTTCGTTACCTATCTACCGCTGAACAAAGACTTCGATAATGCGGAAAGCCTGACGCTGAATCGCTACCTCGACAACACGCTGCAAGGCGCACTGGTGGATTACTGCGTCGACACGGTCAGCATCGATGACGGCTACGCCGTCAGCACCACCTGCTACGTGTTCGACATTGCGACAGCGACCTGCGACCCTACCGGCGCGGTCTTCAAGTACTACAAGAGTGCCAGCTATCCCGGCAGCGAGAGCATGTCCGCGCCGCGCTTCGGCTATCGCGAGAACTATTACTTCAATGGCCTGACGCGCCAGGATCCGCAGGTCGGCGAGCGAGTTCGCGCTGCAGATCAAGCGTCATCCGGGCTGTTGGACGGCCAATTGATCGAGCAAAAGGTGTTTGACGCCGACGGCAATCTGTTGGTTCACGAACAAAAAAACCTGATGGCCTTCACCTCCGTAGCGATCGACGGCGTCGAGCGACCGCTGTTCGGCGGTTATACGCGCTGCATCGCCGACAACAGCCTTAATGATGGCCTGGCGATACGTACCGATTATCGCTATGACTCACGCTTCGGCAAATTGATCCGCGAGCGCTTTGACAATGTGACCGCCACCGGAGAAACGCAGGGCGTTGCCAAACTCTACGGCTATGCGTTCGAAGCCTATCCCTGGTTCTTACTGAAAAATGCGATCGACGCGCCCTTCAGCCAATTCGACGCAGCGGGGAGCGCGGCGCTGGGAGAGGCGCTGCCAATCTACGCCGGCAGTCTGCAACGCTACGGCGCTCTGCAACGGCAACAGCCGCTTGCCGATGAAGCTGCGCCGACAGTGTGGGCCGCCACGCAAGCCTATGTGCTGCAAGCCGCGATTGGCGCCCAGCCCCCCAGCCCGCCGGCGCTGGCAAGCGATCCGGGTGACGCGTGGTTGCCGGTAGGCACGATACTGGCCAGAACATTCTATGGTGCGATCCTCTCCCAGAAAAACAGCGAAAGCCAGGTCGAAAGCACGCTGTGGGACAACAACCAGATCCTGCCGGTGGCGGCGTTCGTCAGCGGCGCGGCGGATGAGTGCGATTTCATCGGTTTCGAACCCTATCAACACAGCACCGATCCCTGGCGGCTCGACGGCGATACGGCGATCGTCGACGACGACGCCTATGTCGGCAGCCGCAGCCTCAAACTCGGCGTCGGTGCGACCCTGACCCGAACGGCGCCGCTGCGGCAAACGCAGCCGGTCGTTGTCTCCGCCTGGATCAAAACCTCGCCCGGTTTCAACGCGGCGCCCGGTGCGGCAAACTTGATCAGCCGTAGTGGCAACGCCGCGCCGCACACCACGCCGATCGTCCCCACGGCAGAAGGCGCTTGGGTTTACTGGCAAAGCGTCATCCCCTATAGCGGCGATCCGGAGCGTCCGCTCGCGCTCGCCTTCGACAACCAAAAAACGGTCGGCTATGTGCTGTTCAACACCGTCAGCGTCACGCCGTTGGCCAGCAAGATGGAGGCCCGCTGCTACGATCCGCTGTATCTGGATGAGATCGCCGTTATGGGTAACAACGCCGATGTCCTGCGCTGCGGCTACGATCCGCTGCGGCAAAAGTTCGTTGAGACCGGGCCACAAGGCGAAAGCAAGAAAGGCGTGGTGAACTATGCGCCACGCAGTTGGCACGATACGCTGCCATTCAGCTACCCGCAGCACGATCCCGCCAGCAGCTGCGAAATTCTGGCCGCCGACGGCGGGCAATACGAAACCTTCACGCAGGGCGAACAAACCTGGACGCACTGGCGGCGCGACGACGACAGCGCCTGGCGTCTCAGCCAGGGCCGGCTACTGCATTGCGGTACGACGCTCAACCGCCTGCGTTGGTTGGCCACCGCCGGCCGCTACGCGGTGGGCTTCACCCTTTCGTCGCCGGCGACGCAGAACCTCGCCTTCGGCCTGACGATCGGCGACAGTCTGAGCGCCCAGTGGGACGCCATTGCGGGATGGCGGCTGACGCTGGCGGGCAACACCTACACTGACGACGCGACCAACGGCTGCCTGCCCACCTCGGTGCTGCTGGTACCGGGCGACGATGCCGTTCTGTTATATGCCGACGGTCGTCAGGTTTTCGCCCTTCAGACCGATGCGAGGATCGACGGTGAATTCAGCCTGCAGGCACAGGGGGAAATCTATTTTGCCAATGCGGTTACCTTCCGCTCGCCACAGCTGGCCATCACGTATAAAAACGCCAACCGGCAGGAAACGCAGCATCAGGTGCTGAACGAAGGACGATGCCTGGTGCGTGAAACGCTGTACGACGCGCTGGGCAATACGGTTGCCGAAACCAAGATCGCCGCCTTTGAACGCACGTTGTTCGGCTACCGGGCGGCCTTTGTCCGCACACTGGACGCCGCAAACGGCGTGATGACCGGTGAAGTGAGTGATTATTACCCGCAGGACGAAGGTTACCCCTATAGCGGCACCCGTTATGAGGCTTCCTCGCTGAAACGCCCGGTGGCCAAAGGCATGCCAGGCAAAATCTTCGCCATTACCGGCGACAACCCGCATATTACACGGTTCATTTACGCCGTCACCGATCACACGCAGGTGGCAGGTATCGCCTGTCGCCCTGGAGAATTGCGGGTGAGCGCCCTGTACGATGCCGATGGCACCGGCGTGCTGTCACTCAACGATCGCCGTGGCCAGACGCTGAGCAAGCAGACCGAGGCCGGCGGCGTTGTTCGCGACGCTGTCCAACAGATCTTCGACGCGGCGGGCAATATCGTGCAGGTTCGCCACCCGTCGTCTTCCCCGGCGGATGACGCCTTCATCAGCCACAATCGCTACAACTTCCTGTGTCAGCTCGCTGCACGCGTCACGCCGGATGCCGGAGAAACGACGTATATCTACGATCCTGCCGGACGTCTGCGTTTCAGCTCAACGCCGCTGAGCCGCGCGAAAGACCGCGTGTTGTATAAAAAATATGACGTTCTGGGGCGCCTGAGCGAGGATGGCGAAGTGGCGCAAGCCTGGGGTGACGGTTCGGCGCTGCAGGCGATCGCCGATAACGATCCGCACTACCCGCACCATGATGACTGGCAAACGCAAAACGTCTATGACGGCGAAGGCGACGAGCCGACTCTGCGCGGCCGCCTGTGGAAAATGTACCGTCGCGCCGCTGACGGACTCTGCGTCGAAAACTGCTATGGCTACGATACGGGAGGCAATGCGACCCTGTCGCAACTGCGTCTGCCGGACGCTGGCGATTACATCACGGGCTATGCCTACGACAACCTCGGCAACGTCATCCGCATCGATTATCCCGCCGGCGCGCCGCTCGCCAGCGTGGCCTATCGCTATAACGACATGGGACAAACCGCCGCCATCGGCACGCCGGACGATCCGGAGAAGTTCGTTCGCTACCGTTACCATGCCGACGGCAGCCTGGCTGAAGAGCAGTTGAATTCACAGGGGGGGCGGGCGCTGCGACGCACCATGAGTTATAACTCTCCCGGCTGGTTGAATGAAATCAACAACCACTATGCCGACGGCGCACCGCTGTTGAAACATCGCTTCAGCTACACCGACGGCGGCTACGAGGGCGCCGGTTACTTCAACGGCAATATCGCCGGCGTAGTGCACGACAATGCGGTCAGGCCCGAAAACAGCTTCGCTTATCGCTATCGCTACGATCCGCGCGGCCAATTGACGGTCGCCGAGCACAGCGTCAATTCCGCTTACAGCCTCGGCGTCGGCGCGCCGCTGACCTTCGACGCCGGCGGCAACATCCTCCGGCTGCAACAGGGAGACACCCTCTTCAGCTACGAGTATCAGCCGAACAGCGGCAAAGTCGCCGCCGTGCTCGCCAATGACGCGGTCGCGCAGCGTTACGAGTATGACGTCGTCGGTAACGTCACGCTCTCCGCCAGTCGCGGTATTCAGCGTATCGATTACAACCCACTGAATAATCTTCCGTTAACGATCGCACTGGATGACGGCCGCCAGCTTGCGCTGTGCTACAACGGCATCAATCAGCGGGTGCAAAAGCGGTTCGCCGACGGCAGCAAACTCGCTTACGTACACGGCCTGAGCGACGCGCCGCTGATGGAGTTCGGCGCTCGTACGACGCAATATCTCTATGGCGTCGGCGGATTGCTGCTGCTCATCGACGGTGGTGAGGCCCAGTACGTGCTGAAGGATCAGCAAGGTTCGATCCGTGCCGTAGTGGCGGAAAACGGTCAGGTCAACGCATTGCTCGACTACATGCCCTTCGGCCAATCGTTGCCGACTGGCGTCGGCACGTCCTCGTTACTGCGCTATCGCTACACCGGCCAGGAGTTGGACGAAGATTTGGGACTCTATAACTATCGGGCGCGCTTCTACGATCCGCAATTGGGGCGCTTTTACTCCTGCGATCCTAGATTCCAGTATGGCGGCCCTTACGTCTACTGCGGCAACAACCCGGTTAATCAGACCGACCCTTCCGGTGAGATCGCCCCAATCATTATCATCTTGCTGATCGGGGCCGCCGTCGGCGCCGTGCTGGGCGGCGGGGTCGCCCTGTACAGCGGCTATCAGTCCGGATTGCGCGGTGGCGCGCTAGCCGGTTATGTATTCGCCGGCGCAGGGATAGGAGCCCTCGCCGGGGCTCTGTCCGCCGCCGGCGGAGTCGGCGCCTTTGCCGCAGGGTCGGCAGCGGCGGCGGCAGCTTCCACCACCGCCGGCGGCATTGCGGCGGGCCTGGCGGCCGGCGCAGGGGTCGGAGCCACCGTAGGCGCGGCAGTAGGTGCGGCTCAGGGAGTGAGCCAATTCTTCATCAACGACGCCTTTGGCGTCGCCAACAGCGGCAGTTGGCAACAGTCGCTGCTGAAAGGCGCCGTTACCGGTGCCGTCGGCGGCGCGATCAGTGGCGGCGCCGCAGGGGTTGGCGGTGCGGCCGCCTTCCAGCAGGCTGCGCGTTTCGCCGAGCTGACCGGCGGCAACGGCTGGGCCTTCAGCCCGACCTCGCTCACCCAGGTCAGCAACGCCTACAACGCTTTCGGTAGCCTGGGCATCGTGCCGTTGCCAGCCTTCGTCAGCCGCATCCCCAACTACAACCTGCCACTGGTCGGGGGAATGCAAAGTTTCGTCCTGGGGAAATTCAGCCTGCCAACTTTCAGCAGTCTCGGCGGTGCGGTGGCCAAGCAGGCCGTCTCGCCGCTGCTGCCGAGCGGCGGTGGCACGGCGACAGGAACCCCGCCGACGGCCTTCTATGGACAACAGGCCTACAGCCCGGCGATGACCGGCAGCATCGGGCTGCAAACGGCGCTGGTATTGGATCCCGCCGGCTGGAGCAACGGCAAAGCATAACCCACGCAGGGTGCGGGACTGCGCGTCCCGTCCCTGCGTCTTGATGAGAGGCAACGTCATGAATGATGCAACGATTCGCTACCATCAGGTGCGGCAAAAGAGCACCCACAACTCGTATCAACGCACGGAAAGCTACCCGGCTCAGGCGCTGTACTGGCGCATCCGTTCCCTTGAGATCGATATCCACAACAGTAATAACGCCGCCGGTTGGCCGCAGTTAAACGGCAACTGGTACGTTTATCATCTGGCGGTCATCGATCAGGTCAGCTCAGTCAACACCTTGGCGGATGCACTGGACGCGCTGTTGGCGTTTCATCGCGCGGTGCCGCAGCACGAAGTCGTCACCCTGTGGCTGGATTTGAAAGACGACTTCAACGCCGCCCGAGATCAAACACCCGAATCGCTCGATCGTTTGTTGGCCGAGCGCCTGGGGCGCGAACACATTTGGGGACCACCCGATCTGATCGGCGACTGCACCGATCTGCAAGCAGCGATCGCCGCCTATGGGTGGCCGTCGCTCGACACCCTGCGCGGCAAGTTCATTGTTGGCTGCACCACCGGCGATCTCGCCTCGCCGAATTCGGTGCTCAATCAGTATGTGCAAAACGGCGCCACCGCCAATCAACGGCTGGCGTTCGTCACGCCGGAAATCACCCAGGCGCAACAAATCGACCAACACGCCTGCGCCGTGATGTTCAACCTCTCGGCCGCCCACACCGCCCTGGCGAACGCGGTGTTTACCGCCGGCTTTGTCGGCCGCGCCTACGGCCTGAACGACGCAAACAGTTGGGCTACCGGCTGGAACAGTCGCGCGCACCATCTGGCCACCAACAAGGTTAACGCCGATTGGGACGGGTGGGCGCGCACCGATCTGCCGATGACCGGCTATCCGTTTACCGGCATCGACGTCACGCTACCGCCGGATCTGACCGAATCCGGTGCACTCTGCGCCATCAAGGTCGACTCCGGCGATATCTGGAATAAACGCGACAGCGGCTATTTTCGTTTCGATCGTGCCACTATCGGTGCCGAACGCACGCTCAGCGCCTTCGTCACCAACCCGCAGTCACATACCGACGGCTTTATCAAAGGCGGAGTGATGGCGCGGGCCACGACCGCCGATGACGCCGCCTATATCGCAATATTTCAAACCGCTGCTCACGAAATCCGCATGCAGTACCGGCGGGATAACGGCGCCGGTACGGAAAAAATCGATGCCCGTCTGCCAAATGGCGTCAACGGCAAGCCCGTCGTCAGCAGCAATACGCCGATATGGCTGAAGCTGACGGTTCGGGGCGATGGCCACCAGGCACAAGGCAGTTATTCAATCGACGGCCTGATCTGGCACGCCGTAGGGGAGATCGGCGTCAGCCAAACGCTGCCGCTGCAAGGCTGGGCGGCCTCTTCACACGGCGCCGGCTCCGTAAAATGGCTGTTCGGCGGCGCAAAGGCGCCGACAGAGAGCACCGTCTTCGGCAACTCGGCCACCGGCGAATTCATCGCCGACAGCGCCCCTGCCGCGAGCCTCGGCCCCTACCGTTAGGAAAATTGACAACGGCGGTGCGGCAGCTGATGATGCAAGCACCGCTTCCTACTCGATCCGCCAACGATGAAAAATGCCCCCGCAGTGACGATCCACTACTGTTCGCAATGCAACTGGCTGCTGCGCGCCGGCTGGATGGCGCAAGAGCTGCTAAACACCTTTGGTGACGATCTCGCCTCCGTCACCCTGATGCCGGGCACCGGCGGGGTCTACCAAATCAGCGTCGATGGCGTGATGATTTGGGATCGCAAGATTGACGGCGGCTTCCCCGATGCGGCGCAGTTAAAGCAGCGGCTGCGCGATCACAGCTTCCCCGATCGCTCTCTCGGCCACAGCGACGGTAAAAAAGCCAGGCACTGAAGGCCGTCAGCGCCCCGTCGGCGGCTGCGCGCCGATAATGCGCGGCATCGTTTCTTTCATCATTTCCATGAATTTGCGTAAACGCGCGGGATAATAGCTGGCGTAAGGATACAGCAGGTAGATAGGCAGTGGCTCGGCTCGCCACAGGGGCAACAGCGTCTGCAGAGATCCTTGCGCCAACTCTTCTTTCACCACCCAAGACGACACGATCGCTACGCCCAGCCCTTCCAGCGCCGCTTTACGCGCCGCATAAAGGCTGTCGGTGCTCAACCTGGGTGCGATGCCGAAACGCCGCTGCTCGCCGCTGGTCGCGTGGGTCAGGACGACCTCATTGCGATAAAAACTGTTTACCGCCAGCCACGGCAATGATGCCAAATCGTCGAGATCGACGATCGCCGGTCGTTCAGTCAACAGTGCGGGTGACGCCACCGTGCTGCGCGGCACTTCCGCCAACAGCACCGCCACCACCGAAGGATCGGTCACCGCACCAACGTGAATGGCGCAGTCTACGCCTTCGGAAATGAAATCGGGAGAGTGGTCGTTCAGCGTCCACTCCACGCTGGTTTGGGGATAGCGCCGCAAATACTCCCCGAGCGGCCCGATCAGCTGATCCTGCCCAAAGGCGTGCGGAGCGCGCACGCGCAGTGCGCCAACCGGTTCGTCGCGCGCGCCGCGCAGCGCATCTTCCAGGCTTTGCCATTGCGCGAGCAAGCCGCGCGCTTGCTGATAGCAGCGTTCGCCGTCATCGGTAAGATGGAGCGCATGCGTCGTCCGTTGGATCAACCTGGTGCCCAACAGCTGTTCCAACGCCCGCAGACGTCGGCTGATGGTCGGCTGCGAGGTGCCCAGCTGCTGCGCCGCCGCCGACAGGCTCCCGCTCTCGACAATACGCACCAGGGTTTGCAGCAGGATTATACGGTCGCCGTTGGGTAAATTAATTTTATTCATACGTGTTACGTATAACAGTTCTACCCATATCGGGTCTACCCGCCGATAACATTCACGACAAAAATAGCCGCACATCCACCTTGTCAGGAATTATCGAATGAGCCTCTCACCCACCGGCGGTGCGCTTTCCGCCAAAACCGTTTTCCTGTTGGCCACCGGCGCCGGCCTTAGCGTCGCCTCTATTTACTACAGTCAGCCGATGTTGAGCGTCATGGGTGCCGACTTCCATGTCGGCGTTGGCGATACCGGATTCGTACCGACCCTGACCCAATTGGGGTATGCCTTGGGTATTCTGTTACTGGCGCCGCTGGGCGATCGCCACGATCGCCGCGGGATCATTCTGGTGAAGGGCGTGCTGCTGGCCATGATGCTGCTGTTGTGCAGCCTGGTTTCCTCTTTTTCGCTGCTGTTGCTCAGCAGCCTGACGCTCGGCCTGGCCGCCACCGTCGCGCAGGACATCATCCCCGCCGCCGCGGCTCTGGCTCCTGATGCCCGACGCGGTAAAATCGTCGGCACCGTGATGACCGGGTTGCTGGCCGGTATTTTGCTGTCGCGCGTGTTCAGCGGGCTGGTCGCCGATTATTTCGGCTGGCGCAGTGTTTATGCGTTAGCCGCGCTGGCCGTTTTACCGATCACGCTGGTGATAGGGCGAGCTTTGCCGCGCTTTCAGCCTCACAGCACGCTGAGTTATCCCGCCTTGCTGCGTTCGATGAGCCGGCTTTGGGCCACCTACCCTGAATTGCGGCGCGCGGCGTTGTCTCAGGCCTTTTTGTCCGTCGCCTTCAGCGCCTTCTGGTCCACGCTCGCGGTGATGCTGGCCGCTCGCTATCAGCTGGGCAGCGCAGTCGCCGGCGCGTTCGGCCTGGCCGGCGCAGCGGGTGCACTGGCGGCACCGTTGGCGGGCAGTCTGGCTGACCGATACGGCCCAGACGCCGTCACTAAAATCGGCGCTGCGTTGGTAACGGTTTCTTTCGCCCTGATGTTTTTACTGCCGTTACTACCGCAATCGGTGCAATGGGGGCTGATTGCGCTGAGCGCCATCGGGTTTGATCTCGGCATTCAGGCCACGCTGATCGCGCACCAGACCATTATTTACGGCCTCGATCCGGCTGCCCGCAGCCGCCTTAACGCCATTCTGTTCACGCTGGTATTCATCGGCATGGCCACCGGCGCCGCACTGGGCAGCCGCGTACTGGAACACCTGGGATGGCCGGGCGTAGTGGCGCTGACGACGGCCGCGGCGGGTGTTGCTTTGCTGATCCGCATGACGCGCCACTCTTTGCGTGCAACAGCCTGATCCGCGCCGTGATAGGCGCTCGGATAACGCAACCGGTTGATTTCGCCCGGGCCACCTGCGCTATACTGAGCGCCCTTTTTGCCACGCATTTAAAACAATTTTATGATGGAACGCTTGCTAGAAAACGCGATGTACGCCTCCCGCTGGTTGCTCGCACCGGTTTATTTCGGCCTTTCACTGGCCCTGGTCGCCCTGTCGATCAAATTTTTTCAGGAGATCCTGCACGTCCTGCCCAACATTTTTTCTGTCGCGGAAGCCGATCTGATCCTGACCCTGCTGTCGCTGGTCGATATGGCGCTGGTGGGCGGGTTGTTGGTGATGGTGATGTTCTCCGGGTATGAAAACTTCGTCTCGCAGCTGGATATCACCGAAGGGAAAGAAAAACTGAGCTGGCTGGGCAAAATGGACGCCACCTCGCTGAAAAACAAAGTCGCCGCGTCTATCGTCGCCATTTCCTCCATTCACCTGCTGCGGGTGTTTATGGACGCCAAGAACGTGCCGGACAACAAGCTGATGTGGTATGTGATCATCCACCTTACCTTTGTGCTGTCCGCCTTCGTGATGGGCTACCTGGATAAAGTGACCCGCTCCAAGCACTAAAACGTACTGCCACACCCGGTCGTCATGATCGGGTGCCTCCCTCACGCGCCCTTCTTCGCCTGTTTCCCCGCCGTCGTTTTTTTCATCTGGCACATCTGATGATAATTTTATTATAATGTTATTACACTCATCATGGACTGAACGCCGGCCCTTGCACCGGTTTCGCCGCAGACAGGATCACGCTCTCTCATGCCATTGACTGGTCACCCCCTGCAATTCAACGATATTCAGGCGATTTTGCCTCATCGTTATCCCTGCCTGTTGGTCGATCGCGTGCTGCCCGCCGGCACCTGCATTGCCGAAGGGAGGCTGAGCGCCATCAAGAACATCACCGCCAATGAGCCGACGTTCTGGAACGGCCACGCGCACTTCGCCGGTTTTCCCGGCGTGCTGTTGGTGGAAGCGCTGGCGCAAAGCACCGGTCTGCTGGCGCATTACTATCTCGGGGCGCTCAACGAGGGGGAGCATTACTATTTTGCGGCCATTCAGCGTGCGCGGTTTTATCGCGCCGCCCGCCCCGGCGACCAGGTGCTGATGGAGGTGGCCTTTGTGCGCCGCCGCGGGGCGATCGCCCGCTTTACCGGCCGCGCCAGCATCGATGGCCAGCGCATTTGCACCGCCGATTTCATGTGCGCCCGTAAATAGGCCGCTTGCCGAAGGAGCCCTGCGAATACCATGTCTCTGGTTGACAGCTTACTCAAAACCCTTGATTTCTCTCCGCGCGGCCAGGTGATCGCTCGCGAAACCGACGCCTGGGGCGAAATCATCGTTTCCGACCACAAGGACTACCGCACGCTGCGGTTTGACGGCATCTGCGAACAGAGCAAGATGAGCCTCAGCAACCCCGTGCAGCCGATCCACAACTACATCAAAGCGATGCTGATGGCGGTGGCCTGGCAGCCGCCGGCCTCGGCGTTGATTTTGGGGTTGGGCGGCGGCAGCTTGCTGCGTGCGCTGCACGCGCTCGATCCGGCGATGCGCCTCGACGTCGTCGAGCTGCGCGCTGCGGTGATCGCCGTCGCACGCCGCTATTTTACGCTGCCGGCCACCGACACCATCAGCCTGCGCACCGCCGACGCCATGGACTTTGTGCGCCCGCCCGCCGAGACGCGTTACGATCTGATCTTCTCCGATCTCTATTCGGCGTTCGCCATGGATCCGCAGCAAGGCACCCAGACATTCCTGGAAAACTGCGCCGCGCGGCTGAACGACGGGGGCTGGCTGGTGCTGAATTACCACGATCTGCCCGACGAAAACAGCCTGCTGTACCACAGCCTGCACCGGATATTCGGCACCGTATTGTTTTGCGTCGCCCCCAGCGGCAACGTGATCATTTACGCCACGCCGGCCCAGGTGACGTTGCCGCTGAGCGCGCTGCGCAACCTGGCCGCCGGCAGCGGCGAGCTGTTCAACTGCGAACTCGGCTACCTGTCACGCAAAATAGAGCGGCTGCATTTCCGCTAAAGACGAGCGGCGACGCGGTCTGGCTGGCCGCTTCGCCCACGTGGTATTATCATTCAGTTATCATTCTCTGGAGGATCCTGATGGAAAAGAAAACGGCGCGGCTAACGGTGCTGATTGACCCGGACAAGAAGAAAGCTCTGGAAGAACTGTGTCTACAGCAGGACGTCACTCCTTCCCAGGTGGTACGCCAGCTGATCCGCGATTATCTGCACAAGCATCAGGTTGACTATCCCAGCCAGCCGACTCACGCCAATCCACGCGTCGAAAGCAATTGAGCGGCTGCCTGTTCCGCCTACTGTGAAGCGCGCGTTGCTCCTGCGCGCGTCCCTAATCCGAATCCTCCGTTACGGTCTGTCCATTCTGCAATATCGCTGCTACTGTTTGCGTTCATACTCTCTCTTCGGAAAGGAAGCGCCATGTTCAGCCATATTACCGTCGGCGTCAGCGATCTGGACGCCGCCGCCGCCTTCTACGACGCCATTCTGTTGCCGCTGGGATTACAGCGGCGGGAAGTGACGCCGGACGGCGGTCCCGCTGCCCGCTGCTGGGTGAAGCCGGGCCAAACGCTGCCGCGTTTCTATGCTTACCAACCCTTCGACAGACAGCCAGCCAGCGCTGGCAACGGCAGCATGCTGGCCTTTCTCGCCGCCGATGAGCTGGAGGTTAAACGCGCCTACGCTGCTGGCCTGCTGGCGGGCGGCAGCAGTGAAGGCGAGCCCGGCGAACGCGCGCATTACGGCAAGGGCTATTACGGCGCTTACCTGCGCGACCCCGACGGCAACAAGGTCCATGTGGTGTACCGGGGAGATCTCGCCTGATGAAATGTTCGGTTTATATCGCCACCAGCGTAGACGGATTCATCGCCGGCGCGGACGGCGACATCGACTGGCTGCTGCGCCCCGAGTACGCGGTTTCGTTGCTAAACGGCCTGAGTTATGAGGCATTTATCGCCGACATCGACGCACTGGTAATGGGGCGCCATACCTATGAAAAAGTCCGCGCCTTTCCCGAATGGCCCTATGGTGACCTGCCGGTGGTGGTGCTGTCGACGCAGCCGCCCTCGCCGCACGAGACAGGCCACGTTCGCTGGATGAATGGCGAACCGGCGGCCATCGTGGCGCAGTTGGCCGAGCAAGGCTGCGGTCACCTGTATATCGACGGCGGCCAGACCGTACAGCGTTTCTTGCAGGCCGGATTGATCGACGAACTGACGATTACCCGCGTGCCGCTGCTGCTGGGTGGCGGCATTCCCTTGTTCGGCGCCGATGGCCCGGAGCAACGCCTGCGCCTGCTCGCCGTCACCCAGTCGGACAATGGTTTCGTGCAAGAACGCTACGCGGTTCAGCGCGCATCGTAACGCAGCATCCGTCGGCGGCCGCCGAAGGCGATGAGCAACGCAGCCAGCGCCAACAGCGCCGCCACGCCGTAAGTCACCCGCATGCCGTCAACCGCGGCCGCCGCCGCAGTACCCGCCACCTGCTGCGAAGCCAGATAAAACAGCGCCCCCATCGCCGAAGCGCCGGTGATCGCCCCGAGATTGCGCGCCAGGTTCACCATGCCGGCGATCAGCCCGCGCCGTTCAGGAAACAGATCCTTCATCAGCATGGTGTTGTTGGCCACCTGAAACAGCGCATAGCCGGCGGTCAGCAGCGCGATGGGGGCGATATAGCCGAGCACGCCCCAGCGGTTAAGCAACGACAGCAATGCCGCCCCGGCGGCCACCGCCGCCAGCCCAAACTGGGCGATGCGCTGCGAGCCAAAACGATCCACCAGATAACCGGCCGGTATGCCGGTCAGGATCGCCACCGCCGGCCCCGCCGACATCACCAGCCCGACCTGCGCAGCGCTTAACCCCAGCGCGCGTGACAGATAGAACGGCCCGACCACCAGCGTGGCGGTCATCACCGTCATCACCAGCGCGCTGGCCGCCAGCCCCGCCGTCAGGGCCGGATGGCGGAACAGCGTCGGCGCCAACAGCGGCGATACGGCGCGGCGTTCCACACCGATGAACAGCGCCCCCGCCAACAGCGCCCCCAGCATCAACGCCAGGTTGAGCGCACCAAAATTGCCGCGCCCAAGGGTCATCGCCAGTGAATAGCAGAGCAATGCGCCGCCCAGCAGCAGCGTACCGGCGCGATCGAACGGTTCCGGGGGCGCTGCCGCGCGCGGCCCATTCGGCAAGTATCGCCAGGCGAGCCACAGCGCCAGCAGCCCCAGCGGCAGGTTGATCAGGAACATCGCCCGCCAGCCGAAACCGACGATCAGCGCGCCGCCCAACGACGGCCCCAGCGCGGTGCCCACGGCCGACATAGTGCCGAGCAGCCCCATCGCGCGGCCGATTTTTTCCGTGCCCAGCGCCTCGCCCGCCAGCGCCATGGCGATTGACATCATGACTGCGCCCCCCAGCCCCTGCGCCAGGCGCGCCGCCAGCAGCAGCCAAAGCTGCGGAGCCAACGCACAAGCCAACGAAGCGGCGGTAAACAGCGCGATGCCCGCCAGCAGCAGGCGGCGGCGATTGAGGCTGTCGCCCAAGCGGCCGATGCCGATGATGCAGGTGGTGACGGCCAGCAAATAACAGAGCAATACCCACTGCACCGCTTGGAACGAGGCATGGAACGCGGTGGCGAGCGCCGGCAGCCCGACATTGGCGATGCTGATGCCGAGCGATGACAGCAGCATGCTCAAAGACAGTGCGGCCAGTATGCCGCGGACGCCCTGCGGCGAAGGATGGGATAACATGATAAACACTCCTGACATAGACTGAGGATTAGCCTATGTCAGGGGATAGGATGGCGGAAGACGCACGGCGTGCACTGTATCCATGCGCCTGACGCCTTATCTGACGCGAGCCGTTACCAGGCGGCGATTTCCGCCTCGGTGAGCGGCAACGGCTGAGTCACACCGGTTTCCGCCGCCAGGGTGGCCGCCTCCAGCACCGCCATTACCGCCAGCGCCTGCGGTGCGGTAACCGGATTGCTGCCGGCGCCGCGCAGCGCGTCGCGCACCTGGACGTAATATTGACGCTGGTCGCCATCCGGCGTCGGCAGCGTACGCACCGGCTCCGTGCCGATAAACAGGCTCATCGCATCGTCGTCTTTGCCCCACTCCGCCGAGCCCGGCGTCACGCCAGCCAGCAGTTGGCTCTCCTGCCCGTCGGCGCGCGCTTTGACCACGCTGCCTTTCTCGCCGTGCACGGTAAAGCGTGAGACGCCGCCCGCCACCAGCATGCTGCCGTGCAGGATCACGCGGTGCGTCGGGTAGTTGAGCACCACGTGGGCCCAGTCGTTAATCTGCGCGTTGGGGCGCAGCGTAGCGATGTTGGCCTGCACGCTGTGCGGTAAACCGAACAGCTGCAGCGCCTGATCGACCATGTGTGGCCCCAGATCAAACCACAGCCCGCTGCCCGGCAGGTTCTGCTCGCGCCAGCGCACCCGCACTTCTGGGCGGTAACGATCGATGTGCGACTCAAAGTGCGTCACCTTGCCGATCAGCCCCTGTTCGATCACCTGCTTCACGCCCAGGAAATCGCTGTCCCAGCGGCGGTTCTGGAATACCGACAGCAGGCGATCGTGTTTTTCCGCCGCCGCAATCAGCGTACGCGCCTGCGCCAAATCCAGCGTAAACGGCTTATCCACCACCACGTGCTTGCCCGCCTCCAGTGCGGCCAGCGCCAGCGGCGCATGGGTGTCGTTCGGCGATGCGATCACCACCAAATCCACCTCCGGCCGGCGGATGGCCTCCAGCGAATCGGCGATCACCTGCACGTGCGGCAGATCGGCATGCACCTTGGCGGCATCGCGCGAAGCCACCACGCTCAGTTCCAGCCCCGGCACCGCGTTAATCAGCGGCGCGTGAAACGCCTTGCCGACAAAGCCGTAGCCAATCAGCGCCACCTGCAACGGTCGAGCAGTATCGTTCATCAGTGTTCTCCTCTAGCGGTCGTCGGCGACGACACAAAGTTCAATCAATGATTGTTCGTCCAGGTTGTCCCACGGGCGATCGGTAAACAGACGTTGGATCTGCGCCAGATCCGCAACGTGATGCGGCTCGCAGCGGTCCAGTTTCATATGGTCGGCCACCAGCCAGCGCTCGCCGCTGTTGGCCAACATGGCGCGTTTGACCTCTGCATCGGCCTCTTCGCCGGCGCTCAGTCCCAGCTGGGGATGCACCGCACAGGCGCCCAGTAAGGCGATGTCCGCGCGGTAGCGCGCCAGCAACGCCAGCGTGGCGCTGCCGGCGAATAGCCGCTGACGCACATCCCACTGGCCGCCAAGCAGGATCAGGTTGATCTCCGGCCTGTCGCTCAGGCACTGCGCGATATCCAGCGAAGCGGTGATCACCGTCGCCGGGCCGCGCAACGCCTGCGCCACCGCCAACAGCGTACTGCCCGCATCCAGCATCAGGGTGCTGCCGGGCGGGATCTGCGCAGCCACCGCGCGGCCGAGCCGCTGCTTGATCTGCGGCAACAGCGCCGCGCGCGCCTGACGTGGCATGCCGGACGGTTCGAGCGCGATCGCCCCGCCGTGATTTTTCTGCGCCAACCCTTGCCGCTCGAGATCGGCCAGATCGCGGCGCACGGTATCGACCGAAACGCCGATGGCGCCGGCCAATTCCGCCACCGCCGCCTGCCCGCGTTCGCTGAGCAAATCCAGTAAATGGCGCTGTCGTGCCGCTTTGTGCATGGGCTTATTCCGCCGTAAAAAGCATAAAACAGCAATATACAGCAGATAGCAGCAATGGAGAAGCCGCAATTGTGCGCACCGGCGATCAAACATCTTTTCGCCTGTAGGACGATGATGATGAAGACATAACGCATAACAATCCGGAGAAACGCATGAACATCGATCTGACGTTTGAAGACCTGAACGCACGCGCCGTGCAATACAATGCCCGCGCTTCGGTGGAGGATTTTGACGCCTGCATGGCGGAATACGCCGCGCTGGCCCAGCGCGCCAAGGCCCAGACGCCGGGCATTTACGATCTGCGCTACGGCATGAGCGCCGCCGAGCGCCTCGACCTGTTCCCGGCCAGCGCACAACCCGCCCCGCTGCTGATCTTTATTCATGGCGGCTATTGGCATTCACAGCGCAAAGAGGAAGCCTGTTCGATGGCCGCCGCGTTTGCTCGCCGCGGCGTGGCGGTCGCCACGCTGGAATACACGCTGGCGCCGGAAGCGACGCTCGCGGAGATCGTACATGAGGTGCGCAGCGCCGTCGCCTGGCTCTATCATCACGGGGCACCCTTCGGCATCGATCCGGCGCGCATTTTCGTCAGCGGCAGTTCGGCCGGCGGTCACCTGTGCGGCATGCTGATCGCCGACGGTTGGCAGCAACGCTATCGCCTGCCGCCCGACGCGATCAAAGGCGCGCTGGCGCTGAGCGGCCTCTACGATCTGCGCCCGCTGTGCGATATCTACATCAACGACTGGTTGCACCTGACGCCCGAGCAGGCGCAAACCCTCAGCCCGCTGTTTTTACTGCCGGCGAAAGACCATGCGCCGCAGATCCTGCTCGACGTCGGCCAACGGGAAACGCAAGGTTTCAAAAACCAGACGCAGGCCTATTATGACGCTTGCCGGGCGCATGGCCTCGACGTCCAGCTGCTGGCCGACCGTCACTGCAATCACTTTACGCTGGTCAACGAGCTGGCGGATGCGGAAAGCGCGATGTTCCGGCAGGTGATGGCGATGATCGACGCAACGCAACGGTAGCCTGCCGCTGCAACCGCAGCCTGGCGGCGATCGTAATCACCGCCAGCGCGGCGAACAAGGCTCCGCACAGCAGGCTGCCCTGTAGCCCCCACGCGGTAATAAACCCGCCGCCCGCCAGCGAGCCCAGCGCCACGCCCAGATTGATAAAGGCGATATACAGCCCGGTGGCGAACGCCGGCGCTTGCGGGGCTTCGGAGGTCAGCCAAATCTGCGTGACAATCAAACCGCTGGTGTGCGCCGCTCCCCAATACAGGCAAAGCGCCGTCATCGAGCCAATATTCACGCTGCCATAGCGATACAGCAGCGCATAAGCCGCAATCAAGGCTATCGGATGCAGCAGCACCGTCACCACACGATGGCGGCTCAGCCATCTGCCGGCCAACAGGTTGCCCACGACACCGCCCACACCGAACGCCACCAGAAGAAAGCCGATGACGCCGCCGCTGAGACCGATTTCGCGGCTGAGGTACTCGGCCGCGTAAGCATAGACGGCAAACATGGCGGCAAAGATCAGCACGCAGGTAGTGATATTCAGCCACAGCGTACCGCTGCGCAGTATCGCCAACTGTTTGCCATAGCTGAGGCGCTGTACGGCCGCATCAGGCAAACGCCACAGCAATCCCAGCGCCGCCAGAAGGTTCACCCAGGCACAGAACCTGAACGACGCTTCATAGCTGAACTGTCCGGCGATCCATTGCGTCAGCGGTATCCCCAGCACCATGCCCATGCTGGTGCCGATGAACGCATAAGCGGTTGCTTTGGTAGCTTGATGCGGCGGATAAAGCGCCGCGGCCGCCACCATGGCCAGTGAAAAATAGATCGGATGAAACAACGCCGGCACAATGCGCAGCAGCATGAGCATGGAGAAGCTGTCCACCTGGGCGGACAGCGCGCTGGCCGCCGCAAACACGGTCAACGCGATCAACAACATGCGTTTGCGATTGAATTGCGACGCCAACAGCACCAACAGCGGCCCGAGCAGCGCAATGGTCAGGGCGAAGATCCCGACCAGCCAGCCTGCCTGCGCCGTGGAGATGCCATACCGTGCAATGATCAGCGGCAAAATGCCCACCACGCCGAACTCGATGCAGTAAACGCCGAACAGCCCCAGCGCGAGGAAGAAAATCGGTGGCATCAGACCCATCACCTCGCTCCCGTCGCGGCATAAACCGCCTGACAAATCTCGCCGACAAAGGCGCCGGACATCCCCTCCAGCGCCGTGTTGGTAAACGCCACCACGCTGAGCTGTCGGGCAGGATCGACGAACCACGAGTGACCATAGGTGCCCCCCATCCGCCAGCTGCCTACGGACTCCGGCGTTTGTGCGGCGACGGGATCTTTCAGCACGGTGATGCCCAGGCCAAACCCGCGCCCTGGCCAAAACGGCATCGTTAAATCGCCGATTTGGTTGGTGGTCAGCGCCGTCACCCACTCGGTTGGCAGTACCGGCTTTCCTCCCTGGCGCAACGCTTCCAGCAAGCGCAGGAAATCCTCGGCCGATCCGACCATACCGGCGCCGCCTGAAGCGTAAGCCTGCGGATCCAAGGCTCGCGCCGGCGACAGAAGAAAACCGGCGCTGCCATCGATGAACGGTAAACGATCCGGTTGGCGCAGGCGGCGTGGCCCACCGGGATGGTCGGCGTAAGCGGCCGCCAGGCGCGCGGCGTCCACCGCCAGGAAGTCGGTATCCGTCATCGCCAGCGGCCCGGTCACCCATTTTTTTACTGCCTGCGCCAGCGGCAGGCCGCTCGCCTGTTCAATAACCGCGCCCAACACATCGGTGGCGATAGAATAGCGCCACGCCGCGCCGGGCGGAGCCAGCAAAGGGGCGCAGGCAATACGCCGCATGTTTTCCTGCAGGCTGACGGACGCGTCATCCATACCGTCGGAGACCGCCGACTGAGCGTAGAATCCCCCTTCCGGCTGGAAAAATCGGTAGCTTAATCCGGCGGTGTGGGTCATCAAATGCCATAACGTCATCAACGGTTGGGTGCCATCCGCCAGTCGCGGACGAAAATTCGGTAGCCAACGCGTGATCGGATCGTCTAACCGCACGGCGCCTTGCGCCATCAACGCCAGCGCCGCCGTGGACACGATCGGTTTGGACACCGAGGCCAGACGAAACAGCGTATTGAGCGCCATCGGCCGGCCGGCTTCGCGATCCGCCATGCCCGCCGCGCGTCGATAAACGATTTCACCGCCCTGCGCCACCAAAACGACCACACCAACCAATCGTTTTTCGCGTAAGGCTTTCTCTATCGCGCCGTCAATCGCGTTGGCGGTGGATCCGTATTCATTCATCTTTATTACCCCAGGTAGTCAGCCCATACTGTCGCCACCGAGCATAGGGCGTGGCGATTAACGAAAAAACAGGCTAGATTTCCTTTCATAGCGGACACTCACGTCCGTAATGGGGCAAGCAATGGATAATCTGTCTGGGGTGAGCGTCTTTGTGCAGACCGCGGAGACGCTGAGTTTCGTTGAGGCCGGGCGCGTGCTCGGCATTTCCGCTTCCGCGGTGGGGAAAAGCATCGCCCGCCTGGAAAACCGGCTGGGCACGCGCCTGTTTCACCGCAGCACGCGCAGCATGACCCTGACCGCCGAAGGCCGGCTGTTTCTGCACCGCTGCCAGCGCATTCTGGAGGAATTGGCGGCGGCGGAACGGGAAATCAGCGATACGCACAGCGCGCCGCGCGGCAAGCTGCGTGTCAGTTTGCCGCTGGTGGGCGGCCTGCTGAATCCGGTGCTGGCGGAATTTGTTCGGCGTTACCCGGAGATTGAGCTGGAAACCGATTTTTCCGACCGTCGAGTCGCGGTGATTGAAGAAGGGTTCGATGCGGTGATCCGCGTGGGCGATACCGAGGACTCTCGCTTAATGAGCCGCCAACTGGGCACGTTTCACCTACAGCTAGTGGCGGCGCCGGACTATCTGCGCCGGGCGGGAATACCCCGCCAGCCGGCAGAACTGCGCGATCACGCCTGCCTGTTATACAGATTCCCCACCACCGGCAAAGTCGAGACCTGGCCGGTGGCGGGCGGAGATAAACTGCTCGACGAAGGCCTGGGCAAGCGCACGGTATGCAACACCGTCGATACGCTGATTTACCTGGCGGAACAGGGCCTGGGCATCGCCTGCCTGCCCGATTTCGCGGTGCGACAGGCGCTGGAGCAGCAGCGGCTCCAACCCGTGCTTGGCGACCAATGCCGACACAGTGGCAGTCTCAAAATCCTCTGGCCTTCAAGCAAACATCTTACACCGCGTCTCAGGGCATTTATCGACATCATGAGCGTTCGCCTTTTCTCAGCCTAAGTCCTCTACCGTGTTAGAACAAATTCAGCTTTGTTTTGCACAAAAATAGCTAAAGCGCAGCCTGCCGCGCCTGCCAGCAGCCCTGACGGCGGCGCAGTGCCGTCGTGATATTCCATTCAGCGATATGGAAGCGCCGTTCGTTCTTTCGGGACAAAGAAAACCGCCACACAATACCTTTCACCCCGCACTCGTGCATAACCATCTATAAATTCAGGTGTTAACGCCTTGTCATTATCGATAACCGCCCAATTCGCTCATCTGATATTGAACAGCCAGCCGGATCAAACCGCCCTGTCAGCCGCTCGCCGCGGCGTGAAAGATTACTTCGCCTGCGCATTGCCGATTGCCCGCGGGGCGTTGAGCGATGCCGGTCTGGCAGCGATCGGCACGACGTTTCCGCCGACCAGCAGTGAGAACCGTGCACTGCGCTATGGCTATGTCAGCCACTCGTTGGACTTCGATGATTACCATCCTGCGCTGCGTGGCCATCCTAGCACCGTAGTGCTCTCCGCCCTGCTGGCGCTGAACGGTGAGAGTGACAATGTCACTGAGCTGTTAACCGCCTATGTCATCGGTGTAGAGGCCGCTGGCCGGCTGGGATTGGCCGCTGGCACGCAACATTACGTGCAGGGTTTTCACAGCACCGCCACCCTGGGCGCGGTCGCCGCCTGCGCCGCCGTGGCGCGTTATCTGCAGCTTGACCAGCGGCAAACGCAGATTGCTCTCGGCCTGGCGGCCACCCAGGCGGCGGGCCTGCGCAGTCAGTTCGGTTCGGCGGCCAAACCGCTGCACGCAGGGCTGGCGGCACGCAACGCGGTCAATGCCGCCCTGCTGGCTCAGGCCGGTTTCATCGGCCAACCGGAGGGCGTGCTGGACAGCCTGCTGACTTCCCACGGCGACGGCCGGCAAAAACCGGAATGCCTGACCGCCGACTGGGGCACGCCCTGGCGCATCCTGCAACCAGGGCTGGAGTTCAAGCGGTATCCGACCTGCGGTGGCACTCACAGCGCGGCCGAGGCGGCGCTCGCCCTGCGCGCGCGGCTGCTGGAACAAGGCGACGCCCTTGCGGAGATCGCACTGGTTGAGGTCAGTTTTCCGCCCGGCGCAGATACCGCACCCTATATTCGCCAGCCGGCCACCGGTGTGGAAGCGCGCTTTAGCCTCGAATACGTCATAGCCGATGCGCTATACCACGGAGAGGTCCCGCTGACGCATTACGGCGAACAGCCGGTCGATGCGGCTATCGCCGCCCTGGCGGCAAAAGTTGAGCGCCATGTCGATCCCGCAGCCCCGCCGGACGCGCTCGATCCGGAGATGCGCTTCCATCGCCTTACCCTGACGCTGCAGGACGGAAGGCAAATAAGTGACATGGTCACAAGAAAGCAAACCGCCGCCCGGCCGACAGACCTCGACGCCAAGCTGCACGCCATTCTGCAGCTGCTTCCGGGCCTCGAAGGCGAAAGCGTTATCCGCGACTGCGCCCTCATGTCCCCTGGCGCGCTGCCGCGACTGATTGCATTGTTAAATTAATAATAAAACAGGAATAATTATGAGTACTTCACCTTTAACACCATCGCGCCAACTCCGTCTCGGCCTGTTCGTTCAGGCGCTGGGACACCACATCGGAGGATGGCGCGCACAAGGCGCCAGCGGTTCACCGACCGATATCGACTGGTTCACCTGGATCGCAAAAAAAGCCGAAGAAGGCACCTTCGATATGTTCTTCGTCGGCGACGCGTTGGCAACCAGCGTGCACCGCCTGCCCTCGACGATGTCACGCCTGGAGCCGCTGACGCTGCTGGCGGCGCTGGCGGTTAACACCCGCCATATCGGGCTGGCGGCGACCGCCTCCACCACTTTCGATCAACCTTTCCACCTGGCACGCGCCATGGCCTCCATCGACCATATCAGCCACGGCCGCGCCGCCTGGAACGTGGTGACCTCTTTCTCCAGCGATGCGGCGCGCAATTTCAGTCGTGAAGACCTGCCGTCGCACGCCGAACGCTATGAAGTGGCGCGGGAATTCCTCGAGGCCAGCTACAAACTGTGGGACGGCTGGGAAAAAGACGCCATCGTGCGCGATAAGCAAAATGGCGTATACGCTATCGACGAGAAAATCCACGCCGCCAACCATAAGGGCAAGCATTTCTCGGTGCAGGGCCCGCTGAATATTTCCCGCTCGCCGCAGGGGCGGCCAGTGATCATTGAGGCCGGCTCTTCCCCGGCCGGCCAACAGTTGGCGGCGGAAACCGCCGAAGTGGTGTTCACCGCCGCCGCCAGCCTGGAAGAAGGACAAGCTTTCTACCGCAGCCAGAAAAAATACGTGGCCGACGCCGGCCGCAACCCGGACCACCTGCTGATCCTGCCAGGTGTGATGCCGATTGTCGGCCGTACCAAAGAAGAAGCGCAGGAAACCTGGTATCAGCTGAATCAACTGGTGGATATCGATAACGGCATTGAGCAGCTGTCGGCGCGCTTTGGCTTCGATTTGAGCGATTACCCGCTGGACGGCCCGGTGCCGAACGTGGGCGCCACCGAAGGCGGCCAAAGCCGCGTGAAACTGCTGACCGATCTGGCCGCGCGGGAAAACCTGACGCTGCGCGAGCTGGCGGCCGTCGCGGCCGGTTCGCGTGGCCACCGCGTGGTGGTAGGCACCGCCGCAGAGATCGCCGACGACTTCCAGCTGTGGCTGGAACAGCAAGGCGCAGACGGCTTCAACATCATGCCGGCGGTGTTGCCCAACCAACTGGAACTGTTCGTCGAGCTGGTGATCCCGGAGCTGCGCCGCCGTGGCCTGTTCCGTGAAGAGTATCAGCATGCAACCCTGCGTGAAAACCTGGGCCTGCCGGAACCGGCAATCAACTTCGCTAACGTAAAATCGGCTTAATCCGCAGGGAAATCATGATGAAAACCACATTCAAACGCACCGTACTGTCCCTGCTGTTGGCTTCCTCCACGCTGGCGCCGTTGGCCGCCGGTCATGCCGCTGAAGGCGATGTTCCCTTCAAGGCGGCGGTGAAAGCTGCCGCCGATCCGGCGCTGCACGACAGCCTGCCTGACGCTATCAAAAAGGCCGGCTATATCGTTGCCGGCACCAACCCGAACACCCCGCCGACCACCTTTTACCAGGCGGACAACAAAACGCTGGCCGGGCGTGAAATCGACGTGATGAGCGCAATTGCCGATCGCCTGGGCGTGGCGATCCACTGGAAGGACACCGGCGGTTTCGACAACATCATCCCCGGCCTGAAGTCCGGCCGTTATGACGTCGCGCTGGCCAACATTGACGCCAACAAAAAGCGCTTCCAGCAGGTGGACTTCGTCGGCTATTACAACGCTTCCAAACTGGCCTTGATCGCCCGCAAAGACGCTGCGCTTGGCCCTTACACCGAGCTGGCCCAGCTGTGCGGCCAGACCGTCGGCGCCGGCGCAGGTACCTCGCAAATCACCCGCCTGCAGCAGGCCAGCGATCAATGCGTCGCCGCCGGCAAGCCGGCCATCACCATGCCGATCTTCCCGGACCGTCCGGCCGGGGTGCAGGCGGTGATCAGCGGCCGCGTGCCGATGTTTTTCGGCCCGTATGAAGGGCTGCGCTACCAGGCCACCCACGTCAAACCGCTGACGCTGGCCGGTGATATCAACATCGACGGTACCACGGTGGCCATCGCCCTGCCGAAAGGCTCCGAACTGGTGAAACCGGTGCAGGCGGCGCTAAATTCGCTGATCGCCGACGGTAGCTACCAGAAAATCCTCGACGGCTGGGATATCGGTTTTGGTGCCGTGAAAACCGCCGGCATCAATGAAGAGATCGCAAAATGAGTGGGCAATACCCTGTCGACGACGCGGAACTGAGCATCGTTGGCCACCGGCATTACGGGCGCTGGCTCAGCGCCCTGGTTGTACTGCTGATCGTCGGCGTTATCGTCAATTCCATGCTGCACAACCCGCGCTTTGAATGGTCGGTGGTGGCGGAAAATCTTACCGAGGCGTCCATCCTCAACGGCGTGCTCATGACGCTGAAGCTGACGGTAATTTCGGTGGTGTTCGGCTTCGCCGGCGGCGTGCTGCTGGCGCTGATGCGCCTGTCGGCCAATCCGGTATTGGTGGCGGTAAGCTGGTTCTACACCTGGTTCTTCCGTGCAGTGCCGATGCTGGTACAGCTGTTCCTGTGGTACAACATCGCCGCGCTTTATCCCCGCATCAGCTTGTGGATCCCGTTTCTGGGCGAAGTCGCCAGCGCACCGACCAATACCCTTATCAGCACCTTCAGCGCCGCGGTGATTGCGCTGGTGATGCATCAGTCGGCCTATGCGGCGGAGATCGTGCGTGCAGGCATCCAAAGCGTCGGCAGCGGCCAGTTGGAAGCCGCCAAAGCACTGGGCTACCGTCGTGGGCAAATCCTGTGGCGCGTGGTATTGCCGCAGGCGATGCGCACCATCCTGCCGCCGGCGGGCAATGAGGTGATCGGGCAGTTGAAAACCACCGCGGTGGTGTCGGTGATTGCCCTGCAGGACGTGCTGTATTCGGCGCAGATCATTTACCAACGCACCTACGAGGTCATCCCGCTGCTGCTGGTCGCCACCCTGTGGTATCTGGCCATGACTTCGATTCTGTCGATTGGTCAATACTACGTGGAGCGCTATTTTGGCCGCGGCACGCAGGCAACGCGCAGCGGCCGGTTCTTCCTCAACCGCAAAGCCCCTCAGGGAGGTGAACAATGAGCGCATCTATCCACATCAACCGGGTGCGGAAATCCTTTTCCGGCACCGACGTGTTGAAAAACATCAGCCTGACCATTCCGGCAGGTTCGGTAACGGTGATCCTCGGCCCTTCCGGCTCCGGCAAATCCACCCTGTTGCGCTGCATCAACCACCTGGAAAAGCTGGACGGCGGCACCATTCGTGTTGGCGAACAGCTGATCGGCTATCGCCAAAAAGGCCGGCATCTGTACGAGCTGAAAGAAGCCGAGGTGGCCGAACAGCGTAAAAGCATTGGCATGGTATTTCAGCAGTTCAACTTGTTTGCACACCGCACCGTGTTGCAAAACGTCAGCGACGCGCCGCTGCGGGTGAAAAAGGAAAAAAAAGCCGAGGTGCAGGAACGGGCGAAACAGCTGCTGACCCGCGTCGGGCTGGAACATCGCATCAACGCCTGGCCGCGTGAACTGTCCGGCGGCCAGCAGCAGCGCGTCGCCATCGCCCGCGCGCTGGCAATGAACCCACAGGTGTTGCTGTTTGATGAACCGACCTCCGCCCTCGATCCTGAATTGGTTGGCGAAGTGCTGCAGGTGATGAAAGACTTGGCGCATTCGGGCATGACCATGGTGGTGGTCACGCACGAAATCGGCTTCGCCCGCGAAGTGGCCGACCAGATTGTCTTTATGGATCAGGGAAAGGTGGTTGAAACGGGCAGCGTGCAGCAGGTTCTGGATGCGCCGGGACATGAGAGGACGCGCAACTTCCTGGCGACGGTATTGTAACCTTCCGTCAGGGGGCGTTGCGTCCCCTGACGTTCAAATTCAGCCGTTATTTTTTCTGCCGATAGCGGAAAAGACGTTGAACACTTCACCCAGGCCGTAAATCGCGCCGAGCAAGACGGCCACCATTACCGGCACCAGGACCACCACGGTGGCCAAGCTTTCAATCATTTCTAACATCGTTCTCTCCTGGTTTATAAGCACAGCGAATCTACGCCGGAAGAAAAGGTTTCCGGCCAATCGATCGATTATCGTGGGGAGGCAGTCTAAAACGTGAGCTACATCACACTTGATGCGAGCTAATGTAACTTACACAATTACATTAACGCAATGCAAAAAATGCTCTGCGCGTAGCGGGAATTTGCGTGGTTTTTTATTGCGTATCCGCTTGATATTGCGGCGAACAAGGGACAAAAGGATAGCCTGCGCACCGTTCGACCTGCCCGGCCATTTCGGCGATGCTGGTTTGCGCCAGGCTGGCTTCCAGCGCGTGACCGACGCGTGCAAATTCTTGCTCCAGCACCGGGGTAATGGCGTGGCCGATATAGCACGCATCGTTAGGCCGGGTACGGTGCAGCATGAAATACGGTTGATCCTCTACCGCGCGATACACGTCCAGCAGCGAGATCGTTTCCGCCGGCCGCGCCAGCAGCGCCCCACCGCCTTGTCCCATCTGTGAATAGGTCAGCCCGGCCTCCGCCAGCGCGCCGAGGATGCGCCGTACTACCGTCGGATTCGTGTTGACGCTGCGCGCGATGTCTTCGGAACGCACCGTCTGGCCACGACACAGCGTGATATTGGTCAGAATATGGATGGCAACGGCAAATCGCGTAGAGGTAGACACCTTGGCACCTGCTCAGAGTTTCGTTTATGTCGGATTAAAACATAAGGAAAGCGTATCAATTTACGGTAATACACATAATGAGTAGGGATAATGAGAATGTCAACCTGCCCCGCCCGATGGCGGCGGCGGCTCACGCTTCTGTGCGGATCTTCGTCACTTTATCGGTATAAAATGCCAGATGATCCTTGATCGCTACCACGGCGTTGTAGGGCATTTCATAACTCCAGGCCACATTGGCCTCCTGCTCGCCGTTAAGCACAAGGGAGAAATAACTGCAGTCGCCCTTATAAGGGCAGTAGCTGACGTGCTCGTTTTTCTGCAACAGCGCCCGATTCACATCCTCACGCGGAAAGTAAAACACCGGCGGATAGGTGGCTTCCTGCAGGATGAGCACGTTGCGGCTATCGGCCAGGGTCTGACCGGCTGCACGCACGACAACCCGCGCCGGATGGCGGGTCAAGGTGATTGGGTGGTCCGGGCCGGGGATTTTCACCGGTTTGCCGGATGCGGAAACGAGATCGGACATGGCGGCCTCCAGAGTGTGCGCCCCGCACCCCGCGAGGCGTCTTTCCAGTATAGACCCACGATTTTACCGGCGGCCGCACATTCGGCGAGCAATCGCTTTTCACCGCCGCAAAATTAAGAATTTTTACCTGTTCGATTTTCTTACGGAGGAATACATTCATCCCAACTTCTACCGGCAGGTTAATCGGATTATTTTTAATCCATTAATCAGTCAATTTACCAGGAACTCATTATGAATATTAAACGTGCCGCAGGTGTGTTGGTGGTGGTGATGGCAACGCTTTCCGTTACCGCATGTGGGCATATGTCCAATCGCGATCGCAACACGGCGATCGGCGCGGGCGTCGGTGCAGTCGGCGGTGCGGTGCTGACCGACGGCAGCACGCTGGGTACCCTCGGCGGCGCGGCGCTGGGTGGCATTATCGGCCACCAGACCAGCCGTTAATCATCGCGTTAAAATAATCTCTGCAGGCCGGCACTTTTTTAATCCATAAGCGCCGGTCTGTTTTTTATTTATCGAAATAACGTCCCTCAGCGGTGGAAAATAATAAATAACGTTTAGCGCAGCTTTATTATTCATTAACCTGCGTCAGGGTTATTTATTGCACAGGCAGCCTGAAACGCGCCATCGCTTTTTCCAACCGTTCCGATTCGCCTTGCAGCGACTGAGAAGCGTCGGTCACCGCGTTCACCACGGCGCCGGTTTGTTGCACCACCTGATTCAGCGCCGCAATGCGCGCCGTCACGTCCTGAATGCTCTCCTCCTGATTGAAAGACGCCAGCGAGATTTCCCTCATCAGGGCACTGCATTTGTTCACCAGATCGATAATCTGGCGCAGGTTGCCGGTCAGCAGATCCACCGCCTGCGAACCTTGATCGATTTGCTGCAGTGAACGGTTGATCAACTGCTGAATATCGCGCGTCGAATGGCTGCTCTTTTGCGCCAACAGGCCCACCTCTTTGGCTACGATGGCAAAGCCGCGGCCATGAACGCCAGCGTGCGCCGCCTCGATTGCCGCATTCAGCGCCAGAATATGGGTCTGGAACGCCACGCTGTCGATCAGCGCGACGATGCCACGCATCTCGGCCGATTGGTTGACGATCCCTTGGATTGAAACATTGACGGTTGCCATCATCTGCTCACCGGCGCCGGCGTACTGCCGGGCTTGTTCGGTTCGTTGGCTGGCCTGCTGGGCGTATTGGCCGTTTTCTTCCACCCGCGCCGCCAGCTGCTGCACGTGCTCGGTCGCCAACTGCAATTCGCCGTCCTGCTTCGCCGATTGTGCCGTCAACTGGCGATTGCCGTCCGCCAGCCGGCCGACGCCACTCAGGATCCCGCTCGCCGCATCGCGCACCTCGCTCACCAGCCGCTGCAGGCCGTTTTGCATATGGCCAATGCTGGTCTGCAGCTGACGCATCTCGCGGTTCAACGCCCGCTCAGGCGGCAGCGGCCGCGAAAGATCGCCGGCGGCCAGCACGTTGAGGTGCGCGATTGCCCGCTGCAGCGGTGCGATAACCCAGCGAGAGACGCCGACCCAGACCCCCACGGCAATCAGCACCAGCGCCGCCAGCGCGCCAAACGCAAAGATCTTGGCCTGCTCCAGCGCCGCCAATTGCCGCACGTTGACGTCATCGCCACGCCGCTCGTTCAGCGTCTGGTAGGCAAGATACTTCTCGTTGAAATCCGCCTGAAACGCCTGGATCGGCACGGCGAAAAACGCATCGACGCTGGCGCTGCTTTGCAACCCTTGCGCCTGTTCCTTCAGGCCGTCATAGAACAGACGATAGCTGTCTTTCAGGGCGCCCGTCGCTTCGGGCGCAGCCGCACTCAAGCGCTCGAACCGGGCAAAGGCCTGCTTTGAAGCCGCCAACGCCGCCAACGATTCATCCAGCAGGCTATGCCAACTGCCCTCGGAGCCGGTGGCTTTATCCTGCAGATAATAGATGCCCGCACGGTTCAGGGTATCGCTGGCCGTCAGCAGCGACAGTCTGGCGCGATCCATTGTCGCCTGCTGGCGATGCAACGCATCGCCCGTCACCAGATTAACCTTGGCGTCGCGCAAAATATTGGAAATAAATAGGGTGGAAAACAATTGCAGCAGAGAAAATAGCGCGATAACGCAAATTACCCCGCTTAATAAGCCCATGCTCTTGCCGAAGCCAAACGCACGCGGTAGCGCTGCCGCAGGTTTTACCCTGCGGCCCAGTGTCAGTTTTATGTTCATGATTTTTAGTCAGTCATACCAGGATGCCGCGAGTCTAACGGGCATTGATGACACGACTATTTCAGCCTGCTCTGTATTGCCCCCGCCGGCCAAGATCCCCCAATAATCGGTATTGCCCGTCAACTCTCATTTTTATTTCTTGACTTGTTTAATACCGGATTTATAGTTTTTCCATTAAAAAAGAAACAAAGTTTCATATATTAACCGGCGCGGCATTTAATATATGAAACGCTCAATAAAATCGTCTCAAATATAAAACCGATGAGCGTAAATGCCCTGTTCACAGGTGAAACTCGCTCGCCTTAATAAACAGTCTATTTTCTTCAGGGGCCTGCTATGCGCAAGATCACGCTTTGTTTTTTCCTTGTTTCACCAGTGAGTTATGCAACCGTCTCCGCATTGCCCAACGATGTTGCCACCACCGCGGCGCCGGTAAAAAAAAGCCGCCCGGCATTTCCGCATATTCATTGGCAAAGCGAGGATAATAAAAAGAATATTGATATCGGCGGTGCACTGCGCGCCAATTATCGCTATGAAGACTGGCACAGCAGCAATTATCGGAATCCTCCGCATTTACGCTTTGACGCTTTTCGCATCGATGCCGTCGGCCAGGTAAACGATGCATTTTTCGATGGCGGATTCTGGTTTCAGGATCGGCGCAAATACGCCATCGACCGCGCCTATGTCGGCTATCACCTGTCTGAACGTTCCGCCGTGCAACTGGGCGCGCCGTTCAAACCGTTCGGCCTGATGCCCTACCCGCAGTTCGGCTGGTCGTACGGCATTCCGTTTTACCTCGGCTTTGGCGTCAACACCGGGCTGGGCGCCAAATACCAATATCAGCATGACGATTGGGCCTTCGACGCCGCCTATTACCCGCGCATGATGCCGACCGGCGTGCGTTACGCCCCCGACGTCGCCAGCTACGACGATTTGAAAAACACCAACTATGCGTCACAGCACCTGCAGCGCAACGAAAAACGCGATCAGATAAACCTGCGGCTGACGCGCGCTTTCCACCAGGGCGGCTGGGACAATGAGCTCGGCGGTTCGCTGGCAGCCTCACGACTCTACAACCAGGCTACCGGCGATAACGGCAGCTTCTGGGCGGCGGGCCTGCATACGCTGGTGAATAACGATCCCTGGCATCTGTCCGGCCAGGTGATCCGCTACGGTTACGATGCCAAAGGCCCGGCCGGGGCCAACAATTCGGTGATCCTGATGGGCGGCAACGGCCTGACGCCGGCCTATCTGATCCCGTCGCAGGCCACCACCGCCGCCATCAACCTGGCGCGCGACGTCGACGTACCCTGGGGGCCGGTGAAAAAGCTGCGGTTCTACAACGATTACAGCGTGCTCTGGAAGGATAAGCACGGCGGTTCCGACTCCAAAATGAATACGCTGGGGGTGCAGGTGTTCGCCATGCCGGTGATGCTGTGGGTGGACCTGACCTGGGCGCAGAATGCCAACCCGTGGGGCGGCGTGGAAAACGCCACCGGTTGGACCGGCACGCAATCCTCCGGCAGCAATAAATGGTATTTTCGCACTAACGTGAACATCGGTTACTACTTCTGAGCACGGCGAGATCTACACTGAAGTATCACCGCCAACCGGAGAAGCCACGATGCTGAGCGCGCAAACGCTGCATATTGCCATCAACCGCCCCTGTGACGAGGTGTACGCCTTTCTCAGCCAGCCGGAAAATTTCCCCTTGTGGGCCAAAGGGTTGGCCAACAGTTTACGGCAGGAAGATGAAGAATGGGTGGCAGACACCCCACAGGGAAACCTTCGTATTCGCTTCAGCGCGCCGAATGCCTTCGGCGTGCTGGATCATTGGGTGACGCTGCCGAACGGCGGCGTGGTCTACGTGCCGCTGCGCGCGCTCGCCAACCGGCACGGCACCGAGGTGATCTTCACCCTGTTCCGCCAACCGGAGATGGACGACGCGCTGTTCGCCCGCGATGCCGGGCTGGTGAACGCCGATCTGCAGGCGCTAAAGCGCCTGCTGGAATCGCGCTAATCCCCATCAGCTCTTGACCGACGACACCACGTTAAGCGGTTGGGCATCCGGCAGGATATTCATGTGCTCCAGCACCTGGGCCATGATCTTGCCGAACACCGGCCCCGCCACCGAACCGCCGAAGTGCTTGCCGGCTTTCGGGTTGTTGACCATCACCACCAGCGCCACCTGCGGATCGCTGGCCGGCGCCACACCGGCGGTGTAGTTGATGTAGCCGCCGTCGTATTTGCCGCTGGGGCCCATCTTCTCGGCGGTACCGGTTTTGATCGCCAGCCGATAGCCCGGTACCGCGGCGCTCACCCCGCTGCCGCCAGGCAAGGCGTCGCTCTCCATCATATGCACCACGGACCGTACCGTATCCGCCGGCAGAATACGTTGCCCCATCACCGGCGGCGTCACCTTGGTGATCGACAGCGGCCGATAAATGCCGAAGGAACCGATAGCAGCATATTCGCGTGCCATCTGCAGCGGCGTCACGCGCAGCCCATAGCCGAAGGAGAAGGTAGCGCGTTCGATATCGGCCCAGCGTTCACGGTGCTGCGGCAGATAGCCGCTGCTCTCGTTGCCGATGCCAAGCTCGGTCGGCCGCCCCAGGCCAAAGCTACGGTAGACCGCCGGCAGCACGGTGGCCGGCAGCGCCAGCGCAATGTGCGATACCGCGATGTCGCTCGATTTTTGCAGCACGCCGGTGATGGTCAGTTTCGACCAGTGGCCGACGTCTTTGATCAGGTGACCGTTCACCCGATACGGCGTGGTGTCCAACACGGTATCCGGCCGGATCAGCTTATGTTCCAACCCCACCATCACCACCACCGGTTTCACCGTCGAACCCGGTTCGAAGCTGTCGCTGCTGCACACGTTGCGGATATCTTTCGCCGGCGTGCTGCCATAGTTGTTCGGGTTGAACGACGGATAGCTGGCCATACCGAGGATTTCGCCGGTGTCGATCTTGACCAGTACCGCACAGCCGGAGTCGGCCTGGTTAGCCACCACGCCGTCGCGGATCTGCGCATAGAGCACGTACTGGATAAATTTGTCGATGCTGAGCGTCACGTTCGGCGGTGGCACCGGATCCACGCTTTTGAGCACGCCGATCACCGCGCCGCTGCCATCCTTCTGATAGACCCGCAGGCCGTTTTTTCCCTGCAACAGCGGATTGAAGCCCAGCTCGATGCCCTCCAGCCCCTGATTGTCCTGGCCGACGATACCGATCAGCCCGGCGGCATCCTGGCCCATCGGATAAAAGCGGCTGAAATCCTGCTCGGCGCTGACGCCGGTCAGGTGCAGTTTGCTGATGTAGGCGGCGTTGTCGTCCTCCACCTTGCGCGCCAGGTAGACAAAACGTTTGTGCGCGTTGCTCTGGATCAGATGCTGGATGTCCGCCAGCGGGATCTTCAGCACGTTGGCCATACTCTGCCAGCGTTCGTTACCGGTATCGGTCTGGGTATCGAGAATATGCTTCGGGTCCAGCACGATGTCTTTGGACGACACGCTGACCGCCAGCGCCTCATCGTTGCGATCGGTGATCATAGCGCGGTTGGTCGGCACCACCTGGGTGCGGATCGAACGCTGGTCGGCCTGATCCGCCAACTGCTGGTGTTCCAGCAGCTGCAGGTAGCCGACCCTGAACGCCAACAGAAAAAAACAGACCAGCATGCCGGCGCAAATCCAGCCGAAACGAACTGTGGAATAGGTTTTACCGCTCTTTTTGGTCGATGGCGCCACTGTTGTGTTAACCCTACGTTTTTATTCGGTTTATGGTGTTATTTCAGTCTACCTTGCCGGAAATGGTCAGGAGATTGCAGTTTGTAAGAAAGTAAAAACAAACCGCATCACCGTTGCACATCCGCACTGTCGTTTAACTGCGGTTTACTTTGCGGCATATCACCGGGCTGTGGCGCGTTGGCCGGGTCAAAAATATGGTCGAGGATCGCGCGTGCGGTCGGCCCCGCCACCACGCCGTCGCCACCGCCGTTTTCCAGGATCAGCGCCATCGCCACCCGGGGGTTTTTGTAAGGCGCGAACAGCGTATAGAAGATGTGATCGCGTAGCCGCACCGGGATCATTTTGGCGTTGTAGGTCTGGTTTTGCTTCAGGCTGAACACCTGCGAGGTGCCGGATTTGGCGGCGATCTGGTACGGCGCGGTATGGAACAGCTTGTAACCGGTGCCGTTCGGCAGGTTGGCCATGCCGTACATGCCGTTGCGCACGATGCCCCAGTAAGGCGAGTGGGGATCACCGATCTGCGCCGCTTGCGCCGGCGGCTGGTAGCGCGTCACCCGGTTGCCCTGCTGCAGCGAATACAGCAGATGCGGCGTTTTCACCTGGCCATTGTTGATCAGCGTGGTCAGCGCTTTTACCATCTGGATTGGCGTCGCCACCCAATACCCCTGGCCGATGCCCACCGAAACCGTATCCCCCTGATACCAGCCTTTTTTGTGCACCTTCAGCTTCCAGTCGCGGCTCGGCAGCACGCCGCGATACTCTTCGTTCAGATCGATGCCGGTGGACTGGCCGTAGCCGAACTGGCTCAGCCAGTGGTGAATACGATCGATGCCCATCTCATACGCCACCTGATAAAAGAAGGTGTCGGCGGACTCCTCGATCGCTTTGGTGACGTTGAGCATGCCGTGGCCGGTTTTCAGCCAGTCGCGGTAGCGGCGCTCAGTGCCGGGCAGCGTCCAGGTCGGCGCGCCGAAAAAGGTGGTGGTGGGCGTGATCACCCCGGCGAACAGCGCCGAAACGGCCATGTAGGGCTTCACCGTGGACGCCGGCGGGTACAGCCCCTGGGTGACGCGGTTGATTAGGGGCAGATCCGGGTTGCGGAGCAGCGCCTTATAGGCCTGATAGCCGATGCCTTTGACGAAGGGATTGGGATCGTAACTGGGGCTGGAGACCATCGCCAGAATGCCGCCGTCGCGCGGATCTTCCACCACCACCGCGGCGCGTTGCCCCTTCAGCACCGATTCAATGTACTGCTGCAGCGGCAGATCCAGCGTCAGGTAGATGTTCTTGCCGGCCTTCGGCGGCTGCTCCTTCAGCAGGCGGATCACCCGCCCGTGGTTATCCACTTCCACCTCCTGATAGCCGGTGGTGCCGTGCAGCTCGGACTCGTAATAGGCTTCGATGCCCTGTTTGCCGATGTTGCGGTCGGCGGCGTAGTTTTCGCTCAGGCCGGCCTTGTCCAGGCGCTTGAGATCGCTATCGTTGATCTTCGACACATAGCCCAGCACGTGCGCCAGCTGAGCGCCGTAAGGATATTCACGCTGTTGATAGGTATCGATCGTCACCCCGTCGAAACGGTATTGATTGACGGCAAAGCGCGCCACTTCGGTGTCGCTCAGCCCGGTTTTTAGCGTCACCGGCTTGTAACGGCTGTTGTGGTGCATGTCATCGCGAAACGCGCTGATGTCCTCCGGCGTCAGGTCGACGATCGGCGTCAGCGCCTGCAGCAGCGCCGCCATGTCGGTGATTTTGCTGGGCGTGATCTCGATGCGATACAGTGTCACGTTTCGCACCAGCGGAGTGCCGTTACGATCGAAGATCAGCCCGCGGCTGGGGGCGATCGGCAGCATCTTGATGTCATTCTGGTTGGAGCGCGTCTGGTAGAAGCCGTGCTGGCGGATTTGCAGCCGGTAGAGGTTGACGATCAATACGCCGAAGCACACCACCACCAGCGACAGCGCCACGCCTGCCCGGCGGATAAACAGCCTTTCTTCCGCAGAGTGGTCGCGAATTGTTTCTTTTAACAGGGCCATGCAGTGCCGGTACCTTTTGCGTCACATTTCCCCGCAAAATCAGGGGGCTGAAAAGCCGGCAAGCATAGCGTTATCGGGCGCGACGCCCCATGAAAAGGTTGCTAATGAAATGGCATAACTGTTTCAGCATATTGGAATGTTACCGGCGGCGATTTTTTCACCGCGATCCCCATTGAGCCGCCGTTCGCCCCAATGCTACAATGTGATCTAAATCACATTATTCCCGTTACCCCCCCGCATTTCCCTGTCGGCGCCCTGCCGGATGCGGCTTTTTGTTACATAGGATCGAGTTCGATGAGTACCATTGCCACCGGTTTAGTCATGATGCGCTGGGAGTTGCTGAGCGCCGTGATGATGTTCTTCGCCAGCCAGTTAAACGTCGTTTGCCGTAAAACCAGCCGTAACGGCATGGCGTTCATGTTCAGCAGCCTGGGCCTGTTTACCGCCTGCTGGTTCGTGATGGGCCTGATGGGCATCCACCTTACCCTGGAAGCCTTCACCCAGTTCTGGTCATCGGCCTGGGATCGCTACGTGGACGTGGTCAGCACCATGCCGGCCGATTGGCCGATGCCGTAATCTCGCAGCGGGGGCGGCGCACCGGCCGCCCAGCGATTATTCCGCGTCCGTTGACGGCGCCGCCGCCAGCCGCGCCATCAACGCCCCCGCCTCAACCAACAGCGCCTGTTCTTGCTCCGTTAAACAACTTTCCATCGCCGCCAGCAGCCACGCCTCGCGTCGGCTGCGGCTTTGCTGCAGCAGGCCTAGCCCGGCGGGCGTCAGGCGTACCCGCACCCGGCGTTTATCTTCGGCATCCGGCGTGCGCACCAGCAGCCCGTCGGCCTCCAGCTCACGCAACGCGGCCGCCAGATTAGAGGAACGCATGCGCTCCGATTCCGCCAGCAGCGACGGCGTCGCCTCGCCGCCGTGGCGATCGATAGCCCCCAACAGCATCAGCTGGGCCCAGGATTTTTCGTCGCTACGCGACTCGCGCCGCAAACGGCGCACCAGCGACATTAACTGCGTGCGCAGCAGCGTCACGTCTTCAGGGTGATCTTTTTTCATTGGCATCAATCTAGCGTTCAGTTTATCCCTGCTTTCACACCGCCGGATCGCGCAGTGCCCTGCCTGGCTACCGCGCCGCTCTGGCTTAACCTAGTTACCTATGATAATATAGCTATTAATATATAGCAAAAAAGACACTGCATCGGCAGGGTTACGTTTGCTCACGCATTTGCCCCTCGCCGATTAATTTGCAGTGTTATTATTATTTTGCTTAATAAATCCCTCCTTATTCAACGTGGTACGGTAAGCCGATGGAAGCGTGGAAAGTCAATCTGATCTCGGTCTGGCTCGGGTGTTTCTTCACCGGGCTGGCGATGAGCCAAATCCTCCCTTTTCTGCCGCTGTACGTCGAACAGCTCGGCGTCAGCGATCACCAATCCCTCAGCCTGTGGTCCGGGCTGGTGTTCAGCGGCACCTTTTTGGTCTCGGCGGTGGTCTCGCCGCTGTGGGGCAGCCTGGCCGACCGCAAAGGCCGCAAGCTGATGCTGCTGCGCGCCTCGCTGGGCATGGCGATCGTCATCGCGCTGCAGGGGCTGGCCACTAACGTGTGGCAGCTGTTCGCGCTGCGCGCCCTGATGGGGCTGACGTCCGGCTATATTCCCAACGCCATGGCGCTGGTCGCCTCGCAGGCGCCGCGTGATAAAAGCGGCTGGGCGCTGGGCACGCTCTCTACCGGGCAGATCTCCGGCGTGATCGCCGGGCCGCTGTTGGGCGGGCTCATGGCCGACCATCTGGGGCTGCGGGTGGTATTTTTCGTCACCGCCGGGCTGATGTTCGTCAGCTTCCTGGTGACGCTGTTCCTGATTAAAGAGCGGCGCATCACGGTGAAAAAAGCGGATCAGCTGAGCGGCAAGGCGGTATTCCGTTCGCTGCCCTATCCGACGCTGATCGTCACCCTGTTCGTTTGTACCCTGATGATCCAGCTGGCTAACTCGTCCATCAGCCCGATCCTGACGCTGTTCATTCGCGAGCTATCGGGCGACGTCAGCAATATCGCCTTTGTCAGCGGCATGATCGCCGCCGTGCCCGGCATTGCGGCGCTGATCTCGGCGCCGCGCCTCGGGCGGCTCGGCGATCGCATCGGCACCGCGCGCATCCTGATCGCCGCGCTGCTGTTCACCACCGGCCTGTTCGCCGTGATGGCCTGGGTCAATACGCCGCTGCAGCTGGGCATTCTGCGCTTCCTACTGGGTTTTGCCGACGGCGCGCTGATGCCGGCGGTGCAGGCGCTGCTGCTGAAGTATTCCTCCGATCAGGTGACCGGGCGCATCTTCGGCTATAACCAATCCTTTATGTACCTGGGCAACGTGGTTGGCCCACTGCTGGGATCGGGCATTTCGGCGATGATGGGGTTCCGTTGGGTGTTCGCCGTCACGGCAGTCTTGGTGCTTTGCAATGCGCTGCAGCTGCGTCATCAGTTCAAAAAAGTGGAAAATCAACGTGCGGGATAACGGGGAATGTGGGGAAACGCCTCAAGCAGTGGCGGGACAATGACGCCCATCAACCGTACCACCACTGCCAAAGGCGGCCGTAGCCTACTCGACGCGGCGGTCATTTAATATTTATGTAAGTAAATAAAGTGTTGCAGGCGCGTAGAGGGCCGCCGCAGCGGCCCTTGTGGCTCAGAACATGGTATTGTCGTTAGCCGATTTTTCCGGCACATCCTGATTGACGTCCCAATGCTCGGTGATTTTCCCCTGATCGTTCACCCGATAAATATCCACGCTGGCGGTGCCGCGATCCTGCGGGTTATTTTGGTATTTGACGTGAACGTAGACCAGATCGCCGTTGACCGCGCTGCGGTATATTTTGGCGCTGTATTGCGGATTGTCTTTAAAGGTCTGGCTGAAGAAATCGAGGAACGGCTTGATGCCGTCGCCGACGAACGGGTTATGCTGCTTGTAGTTTTCCACAATCAGCCTCTGCGCCACGCCGATGTCGTGGCGGTTGAAGAAGCCCGCGTACAGATCTTCCACCACCTTCAGCTTTTGCTGGGCATGATGATAGCCGCCCTTGCCGGCCGACTTTTGCGACGCCGCCTGATCCGTTGACAACGCCGGGTAACTCGCCAGCAAGCCGCCGACGATCGCACAGGCGATCAATGCCTTTTTCATAACTGCTCCTTAGTTTCCTGAGTGACCTACGATTTTCAGCTGCCCTTTCAGATGGGTGAAGCTGCCGTCCTTGGCGGCGATGTTGGTGTACACCTCGCCGCGCTCAAAGTCCTCGATATGCGTCACGTTGTCGCCGGACTGCGGTTCGTGCCAATAAACCATGTAGACCTTCGGCCGAATCTCCACCGCGGTGTACTGTACCGTGTCGGTAATGCCCTGCGACGCCTCGCCGATACCGGTGAAGGTCATGGTCTTGTCATCGGTAAAATCCAGCTTGAAGGCGAAATCGCCGAAGGTCACCTGCACCACTTTACCGACCGCAATGAACTGCCCGTGTTTTTCCGTCATCGTCGCCGCCTTACTGTTTGTCAGGGAGGGTTGCGCCGCCATAGCGGCAGGCAATGCCAGGGGGAAAGTCAGGGCTATCGCCAGCGCGATGCCCGTTCGTTTCACTGTTTTCATCGTTCCTTCTCCTTTCCGTGGTTGAAAACGAGAATCATTATTATTTCTTAAGCATTGATGGAAATATAAGAATAATCTCTATTCCCATCAGGCACCTGGCGACAAAAAAAGACGGGGGAAAATCGCCGTAAAATGGCATGGCAATAGCGCGTTCTGGCCCTTGGTTTTTACGCAATGAACGGGATTACTGCTTTCAGGGAAGGAAACAACTCGGGGATTCGATAGGTCTATAGCGCAGATCGCTTTAAGCTAATGCGTATTTGTTCTTAGGCCGCCCGCCGCTGCGAAACGGCGGCGAACAGCACGGCGTTTAACGCAACCAGGGCGTGTAGGTGACGCCAACCAGCAGTCCTTCCGGGCTGAGCAACCGAGTAACGCTTTGCCCCCACGGCTCTTCGCGGTTGGCGACCAACAGCCGATAACCGCGATCGACCAGCCTCTGGGTGGCTACCGCCATGTCGGCTACGTCAAACTCGATCCACGCCTGCGGCACCGCGAGATCCGCCGGCCAGCGATCGTCGCCAAAGCAGGACTGCGCCGCCTGCGCCAGCGGCCACAGGGCAAAATGCTTCACCCCGTCCAGCGCGCCTTGCTCCGACAGCAGATAGGTTTCGTTGCCCGGCATCGGCTTGAGCGGCAGCCCCAGCGCCTCGACATAAAATGCCTTACTCTCGTCGCTCTCACGCGTGATGGGCCCGAATCCGGCGACAAACAACACGCCCAGCCCGGCAAACTGTTGATCCATGCTGCACTCCCTTTCGGTTAGCGCCCCAGCCGCACCTGCAGCGGAGCAAATCCATAGGCCGCCTTGAAGCGGTTGCTGAAATGGCTGGCGGAACTGAAGCCGCACGCCAGCGCGATCTCGGTGATCGGCTGTTGGCTATGCCGCAACAGCTGTTCCGCCCGCTGCAGCCGGGCGCGCATCACGAACTGGTGCGGCGCCAGGCCGGTGGCGTGCTTGAACATGCGGGCGAAATGGTATTCGCTCAACCCGGCCTGCGCCGCCAGATCCGCCAACAGCAAAGGCCGATCGAGGTGGCTTGCGATATATTCCCGCACCCGCCGGGCTACCGCAGGAGCCAGGCCGCCGCGCACCGGCGGCAGCTTCCACTGCAGCTGGCTGTAACGCTGGATCAGGTGTGACATCAGCAGGTTCGACGCGCTGCTGAGCGCCAGCAGATTGGCGCTGTCTTGCCAATCGCAGTTGAGCAAAAACTGGCGGTACAGCAGCGTGATCTGCGGATCTTCGCCGAAGCTGCGCGGCTCCACGTTGATCGCCGCCGGGCTGCGATCCCAGGTTTGCTCCGCCAGCTGCCGCAGATGCCCATCGGTGCAATCGCACATCCCAGGTGGAGGCGTATTGGCGCGGCATGATGCAGAACCGATCCGGCCCGCCGCCGTTGCGCCAGCCGCCCGGCACCTGCTGGTAGCACTCATAGCCGTCGGCGACGTACAGGCTCAGGGTATGGTGGTCGGCGCTTTCCTGCGTGACGCGATCGTTGCAGTTGGACCAGGCGGCCAGCTCCACGCCGGTGCCCAGCAGCACGCTGCCGTGCAGCCGCGCCTTGTGCTCACGCAGTGTTTCAAACGCCTGATAGTTGGACATCGCCGGCCCCGTTGTTCGACATGCCGACAGTGTAAAGAGTGGCGCCGCCGCATACCAGCCGCCGCCCCGCGCTTTTGGCAAAAAAAGCGCAAGAATATGCAACTGAGCGCAAAGCGCTGCAAGCGCCGCCGCGCGCCAAAGCGGATACTGCGCCATCGGTTTTTTCGGAGTAACAAATAGAATGAATGCGCTGTTGTACCTCGCCGTGGTGCTGATTTGGGGCACCACCTGGATTGCGATCACCCTGCAACAGGAAGGCCCGGTGGCCATTCCCGTCTCAATCGCTTACCGCTTCGCCATTTCCGCCGCGGTGATGTTCGCCGTGCTGTTGTTAACGCGCCGCCTGCGCCGTCTCGCCCCGCGCGATCATCTGTTCTGCGTGCTGCAGGGCTGCTGCGTGTTCGGCTTCAACTTCTTCTGCTTTTACCACGCGGCGGCTTACATCAGCAGCGGGCTGGAATCGGTGATCTTCTCGATGGCGGTGCTGTTCAACGCCCTCAACAGCCTGCTGTTTTTCCGCCAGCGCCCCAGTCCCAACCTGCTGCCGGCGGCGCTGCTGGGGTTGACCGGCATCGTGGCGCTGTTCTGGCAAGATCTGGCCGCCACCCGCATGGCGCCGGAGCTGCTTAAAGGCATCGGCCTGAGCGCGCTCGGCACCTACGGCTTCTCGCTGGGCAATATGATCAGCGCACGCCATCAGCGCCGCGGGCTGGATATCTTTTCCACCAACACCTACGCCATGACCTACGGCGCGCTGTTGATGGCGCTGATCGCCCTGGCACAGGGCGCGTCGTTCCAGATGGAATACAGCAGCCGCTATATCGGCTCCCTGCTGTACCTGGCGCTCTTCGGATCGGTGATCGCCTTCGCCGCTTACTTCAGCCTGCTCGGCCGCATCGGCGCCGGCGCGGCGGCCTACAGCACCCTGCTGTTCCCGCTGGTGGCGCTGACCATCTCAACGATCTACGAAGGCTATCAGTGGCACTTCAACGCCGTGCTGGGCCTGTGCCTGATCCTGCTGGGCAACCTGGTGATGTTCGCCAAGCCGGGGCTGAAGTGGCGACGGGCAGATATCTCAAAACAAAACTCAACCCTTTGAAGCCATTGGCGAATATCGTTATCATCAGGTTTTGTTGATAACGGATGATGGCCAATGCTCAGAAGTGATGATGTGACACCCCGCGCCTACAAACAGGTGGACGTTTTCACCGCCACGCCGCTGCTCGGCAATCCCGTGGCGGTGGTGCTGGAGGCCGAAGGGCTGAACGACGCGCAGATGCTGGCATTGGCCCGTTGGACCAACCTTTCGGAAACCACCTTTGTGCTTAAACCGACGCACCCGGTGGCGGATTATAAGGTGCGCATTTTCACCACCGAAAAAGAGCTGCCCTTCGCCGGCCACCCGACGCTGGGCACCGCCTACGCCCTGCTGGAAGCCGGATTGGCACCTAAACGGCCTGGGACGGTGATGCAGGAATGCGGCGTCGGCCTGGTGGCGGTCAATATCCAGCCGGAAGGCACCTTGGCGTTCGCCGCGCCCGAAGTTGAGCTCAGCCCAATGGCGGCTGAGGAAACAGAACGGCTGATGGCCGCTTTACGGCCCGCGATGATTGCAGCAAGCCCCCTGCCGGTGATTGCCGAGATGGGTATTCGCTGGCTGATGGTGCGCCTGCCGGACGCGCAGTCCTGCCTGGCGGTGACGCCGGATCAGGCCACGATTAAACAGCTGCAAACGGCGTGTGATGTGGATGGCGTGGTGATTTATGGCGCCTGCCCCGCAACCGAACCGGCCGATTACGAAATGCGTGCGTTTATGGTGGAATGCGGTGTTTTGATTGAAGATCCGGTGACCGGCAGCGCCAACGCCTGCCTGGCGCGCTTGCTGCAAGCCAGCCGCTTCCCAGACGGCGGCCAGACCGCACAGGGCTACCTGGTGCGCCAGGGCACCCAACTGAATCGAGATGGCCGCGTGAGCGTGCGCTTTATTGACGGCGAACCCTGGATCGGCGGGCACTGCCGCACCCTGATTAACGGCACATTGGGTATTTAGTTTGGAGATGTAGGATAAGGAAGGCGTTGGACATTTGGAGGGGTGTTTACCCTATCGGATCGCGATTCATGAATTGCTAAAAACAAAGCTTTCCTCTGCTAAGTTATGTTCTTTCCTATGTTGCGCACCCCAGTCAAAGTAGCCATCAGGCTGTTTGGATTCTACGCCTTTCAGCCAATACTGTTCACCATAAGCTATCAGCATTGCCCAATGATATTCAATTTCATGGCTCCTGAGACAGACAGCCGTATAACTGTTGATAGGCTTGCACACTAAGCTCGATGATAAAACCAATAACTCCGCGTCACTTTCAGACTTTTGCGCATATTTAACAATGATCGCTTTAAGCATTTCCACCCAAGTATAAAAATTGAAAACTACAGTTTCATTCGAGTCATTCTCATCTCGAAAAAGGATACCATCAACCAGACTAGATTTGTTAATCATTGGTAATCTGCATCAAATTAAAAACTCATTGATTATTAGGTTTAATACTAATGATGTCAATTAGAAAAATATCACTCATTTATTTCTCAGAAAAATATCATTGTCAGCGATACCGAAGTCAAGATAAAAACCCAACGTGGATTTTATATGCAGCCGACCGTTTAACCTTATAACATCAAGAAATGGGTTAGAGGTCGTAGAGTACATGAACCATTTTAATTTATTATACTTATCTGCTCTGACAATAAAACCATCACTCCCCATTTCGCCCTCCCCGCAAAATAAAACGTCACCATCAGGAAGCAATACCTTGTTGTTTATTTGAATTTCAGACCACAAATCATCACGTTTCTTAATAAGTGAGCTTAACGAAATAACACTCCCATATGAAATGCCATACTCCTTATTAAAAGTATTTTTGAAGCCATCACTTTCTTCAGAGTAAATATTTATCTCTCTTGCTGTATTGTTTTTACTTGCGATGAGATCCACTCCAATTAACTGACCATGCTCCCATTTCTCTTGTATTTTCTTGATATCCATTTTACTTCCCGCCAATTATTTTATCAATTTTTGACCGCCACAAAAGCACCCACCTATTTTCCAATGCCACAGAGTAGTTTTCAATTAAATAATAGTCATTTTCATCATTATGGGATGTAAAACACTGATCAACACCATTGACAATCCATGATAGCAAATTTAAAACATCCTTATCACATTCGTTTTCTTTTAAAAATGCCCCTGAATTATTTATTAAGTCACTTAACAGCTTTTCATCAAAGAACGACCTCTCAAAAAGCGAGTGGCAAAAAGTCCCTTCAATCAAGTCATTTTTGTTATTCATAACATCAAGCTTTAATTCCTTGCTCACATTGAACTCCTAATCATTCCATGGTTTTTTTCTATGAAATCAAAAAGCCAAAAAAACTCTTTGGCTCTAAATACAGTGAATTTTCATGGTCACCATCTTTATACCTGACGATGAACACTGAGAACGGCTCTTCACTATAATTCACTGCAATTATTTTAACTTCCCGTTCAGTTTTAAAAGCTTGTGAATAGATTGACATCATGGAAAATTGATCATCCACATCTACCTCAAACCACGGAGAGATGTTTTCAACTAAATGCGAATTAACAACCCCATCATCATCAATGTAAAATTCAAATATAACCTCACCGGATATAAAGTAAACCCTGTCATACATCGGATGAAAAACCGGTGGTGTATCCGAATCTATGTAGCCAGTAACAATTATATCACCCACCCCATATTTAATTATATTCTCACTAAATTCACTCATATGTTCCATAAGCTAACGCCAGAATGAAAAATCAGATACGAAAATTTCGTTTATTATCACCCCGCCAGGAATATCGTTTATCGCATCGGCAATCTCATCATATGGGCATGGGAGGATAAACGAAATACCAAAATCATCATTAATAACTATTGAACCATTGTATATTTTCTGTGATATCGTCAGCTTGATTATATCTGTTATTTCCATTCCGGGGAATATGATTCCATTGTAGCCCCCTTGGTAATGAGCATTACATCCAAGTGACAAAATGACACCGTCTTTATCAGTTATGACGGATAAGGTATTATCGACTGTATATGACTTTCGCTCACTCCCGTCAGGTAGTGAGTGATTTTTAATCTTAACGCTAAATCTGGATTGCATCTCATTAATATATAATGAAATATTTTCATTTAGAACGACATTCCCTATGGAAACACCAGACACAATCCTAGCGTTAAAATCAATCATGTTAGACACCGTAATATAAAATGATTTATCAATGTTTATGGATGGATATTTCAAAATTATCAAACCTGCTTTTAGATACTTTTTTACTCTAGATATTTAGAACCGACTGAGAATTGTCGGCTCTAACGCAGATTTAGAAATGGTTACATTGTTAACGTGAACACTAAGAGTCAGGATAGACGACTCTATAATCCTCATCCCTATGAAGCTTAGTCCAAATTCCATCCTTCCACTTCACATCTCCATCTCTTAGTATTTTTTTTATTTTTCTCTCAAAGTCTGGATTAAAAAAATCATTAGATTTTATTTTCACGTCGATCACATGATTATCATCACAAAGAACATCCCCTAATCTATCAACTCTATCTATAACCTCTATATTATAATCATCTAGCTCTGCTTTTGCCACATAGCGCCCCTTATCATCTTCACAAGGAAGTGAAACACCAAACGCCCTTTCCAGCTTAATAAGCAGCTTATCAAATGGAATGTCTTCCAATAATAAAATACCTAATTGCCTATTCTCGTTCACAGCCACTCTCCATTTCATGAACATCCGGAACGCCCTAACCTTCTTTGGACGTCGCCTTTTCTAGCCAGATCATCTAACTCATGGGTGTAGAACACCCTAAACCCAAATGGTTCATTTCTTAACCCTGGGAATTTCTGCCTTAACTTCGAATCGATAGACTCCTCTATTGATTTCATCCCCCCAAGCTTAGATGCGTCCCGGCGTCTGTTCCTAAACTCAGGTGAACTCGCTAAGTAATCCGACTTAATAAATCCATCAACATCGAAATCATTCATGTTAATAGGTCTAGCAATCGCAGGATCATGGGACTTACTTATTCCACTTGCAGCACTACCTCTATATCCAACGGTTGCGTTTGGATCTATCTTCTGTATAGCAGGAAGATGTTCCAATAGAATCTCATCAATTTGTTGCTGAAGGCTATTTAAGCCACTAAGTCCTAGAGGATCTATCCATCCCAAAGGATTTGGAGCATATCTATAAAGGTTCAACCCGCCACGCAACCCTATTGGATCCTGCGTGGTGAAACGCCCCACCTCGGGTTCGTAGTAGCGGAACAGGTTGTAGTGCAGGCCGCTTTCGTCGTCCTGATATTGCCCGGCGTAGCGCAGCGGCTGCTGGTATTGCGCGCCCTGCCGCTTCGCCGCGCCGGCCACCGTCTGGCCCTGCAGCTTGCCGAAGGTGTCGTATTGCCCGGACCAGCACAGGTTGCCCGCCGCGTCGGTCACCTCCAGCGGCGCGCTGTTCAGATCGGTGTGATACCAGTAAATATCTGTCGAGCGGCTGTCGCCCGCCTGCTCCAGCGCCGCCAGCGGGCTCCACGGGCTGGCCGGATCGTAGCTCCAGCTGCGGCGGCTGCCGTCGTCGCGCTGCTCCTGCAGCAACCGGTAACCCTGCCACAGGAAACGGGTCGTCTGTTCGGTTTTGCCCTTGTAGCGCACCACCTTGCGGCTGCGGCGGCCCAGCGCGTCGTAATGATACTGCGCCTCGAATTCGCCCTGCGGGGCCGCGGCCGTGCGCCCGCACCAGCCGGTTGTCGGCGTCGTAGCGGTAGTGCTGTTCGTACAGGCCGTTGCGCCGGCTGATCAGGTTGCTCTGCGCTCGCCCTGCAGGTTATCCGCCAGATCGTACACCAGCCGCGCGCCCGGTTTACCCTGATTGGGTTCGCTGTGTTGCAGCAGGCGGCCTTTGATGCAACTAACAATCTAATGTTTTTACTCTTCATTTTTTATTTTTAAAGAACCTAATATCTCCTTTTCAAGCTTTGATCTTATATCTCATATTTAATGCTGCACACTAAAGTGCCCCAAAGAAAGGATCCTTTCGACAGCTTGTCGGTCACTCTTCTTCGATGCACTCATCACTTATGATCGATAATCCATCAAGTTGATTAAACGCATTCTTCAAGAATTTGTACCTACTGAGTTTTTCTGGATTCTTCCCATTAGTGAAAGACACCTTAATTATCGTGCTAAACTCTTTGTTATCCTCCTCTAACCACTCATTAGAGTGAGGAATATAATTATCAGTAATGGTTAACTTGTCCGCATAAAGGCCAGTATATGCAAAGTAAACACCAAAATAGGAGCTATCATACTCCGAGCAAGTTATATCCCATTTATCGTCCAGTAATTTGCTCGCTTCTTTTTTTGATATAATACTGCCATATTTTAAAAAATATGATTTTTTCATAATTTATCCACCACATTTACCAGGTATTCTAGTTCCCTTTCCTTTAGCCTTAACTTCAGCAGCAGACTCAAAGACCATTGCGTTCACAGGTCTACCTCCTGACATTTTGGATAATTTTTGCAATGTATCATCAATACCTAATTTCTTAGCCATTTCACTACCCATATCAATTGGTCCAGTGCGCCCTCCTTTTCCTATTCCCAGCTGCTCTGCTTTTTGATATAGCTCAGGATGTGAAATAGCAACGTCAAAATCACTAACACGGCCAACATCAAATGGTTGACCTGTAGAGAAACTTACCCCCGATACGGAGCTTCCTTGCATATATGAAACTGTGCCGGGATATCCTAATTTACTCATTCCTGCCTGTAATGCTTCACCGAACTGTTTAAATTGGCCGAAACTATTAAAGCCATGTGGAACTCCTTCTACAGATAACCCCAACGGATCCACCCACATCAGCGGGTTCGGCGCATACTGATACAGGTTCAACCCACCGCGCAACCCTATCGGATCCTGCGTGGTGAAACGCCCCACCTCGGGCTCGTAGTAGCGGAACAGGTTGTAGTGCAGGCCGCTTTCGTCGTCCTGGTATTGCCCGGCGTAGCGCAGCGGCTGCTGATACTGCGCGCCCTGCCGCTTCGCCGCGCCGGCCACCGTCTGGCCCTGCAGCTTGCCGAAGGTGTCGTACTGCCCGGACCAGCACAGGTTGCCCGCCGGCGTCGGTCACTTCCAGCGGCGCGCTGTTCAGATCGGTGTGATACCAGTAGATATCCGCCGAGCGGCTGTCGCCCGCCTGCTCCAGCGCCGCCAGTGGGCTCCACGGGCTGGCCGGATCGTAGCTCCAGCTGCGGCGGCTACCGTCGTCGCGCTGCTCCTGCAGCGGCCCAGCGCGCGTCGTAATGGTACTGCGCCTCGAATTCGCCCTGCGGGCCGCGGCAGTGCACCTGCACCTGCCGGTTGTCGGCGATCGGCACCAGCGGCAGGTGCGCGAGGATATCGTTTTGCAGACTTATATAAACCAGTTCATCCTTATTTCTAAAGAACGCCTCGCTGAACCTAATTTTTTAGCGTTAAAGTATATTATTTATCCCTCTCACTCTCACAAGCCACTTGTATTTGAAATTAGATGCTTCCATTTCTCAAGATACCCCTCAAACTCATCTATACTCGAAACAATCATAGACTCCTCGGTGTACTCATTAAAAATCTCCACACCGTTAGGTTTAATAGTTATAGTATGAGAGTTCCCCGTCCCCTCCCAAAATGGCAGAGACCCAGTTCTTACAAGCTTACAAGCCTCAATAAACTCATTGACACCATAGATACTTCTTTAGATATCATCCTTTAAAAAGTCAATCAGTATCCTAAAATCACCATTAGCTTCTATAGATGGATAACCGTCATCACAGATAAAAAACCTCATGACAACCCTCCATTTTCTTTATTTCCTCATTCAATTCCTGCACACTCAGCAATCAAACTATCACCATTTCCTCAGGTTTTAGCACATTGACCTTCAGTCGAAATCCAGCACTTGAATCTATAGCAACCGTTGAATCACGTAATATGGTTGCAGAAACGAAGGGGTTGGAGTTTTCCGAGTAAATAACCCAAACTAGTTTTTCTTCGCGATCCAAATAAGCGATAAAACCTTCTGAGCCATAACTCCCCTCCCCTAAGCATAAGTATCCACCACAACTCAAATTAATTTTTTTTATTACACCAATTGTAGTAATCTCATCTTTATTTTTTTCATAGAACTCACAAAAATCGAAACGTCCCGATTTAGATACTTTAGGCGTGGGGTAGGATATGATATCGATCAACTCAGCTCTACCATCTGAAAAATACAGAGCATTTTTAATCGGTAATTCACCAGCTTCCCACAGTTCAGTAATTACATTCTTCATTTTTTATGGACACCTCTTAGGTCGGTTATTGAGCCCTTTATCCGGAACCACACCGCCAGCTTTAACATTTCTGCGGTCTTTGAAACGCTCTTGGAATTTTTGCTGCCATGTTTTTCCTGTCGTAGATGAAGGATGAACAGCATTAGGGTCAACACGTTGAACAGCAACTTTCTCTACACCTGCTTCCAAAGCAGCATCTAACCTTCTATTATCATATGTGACTAATTGGCCATCAACCTCTAATACATTTAGAGGAGAACGCCCCCAATCCCATTCTCCTTTTTTCATGATCTCGGCATAATCATTTGCAGATATTGTTCTCTGTGAGAAATTGATATCTGATGGATTAACCCATTCAATACTCAACCCAAACGGGTCCACCCACATCAGCGGGTTCGGCGCATACTGATAAAGGTTCAACCCGCCACGCAGCCCTATCGGATCCTGCGTGGTGAAACGCCCCACCTCGGGTTCGTAGTAGCGGAACAGGTTGTAGTGCAGGCCGCTTTCGTCGTCCTGATATTGCCCGGCGTAACGCAGCGGCTGCTGATATTGCGCGCCCTGCCGCTTCGCCGCGCCGGCCACCGTCTGGCCCTGCAGCTTGCCGAAGGTGTCGTATTGACCGGACCAGCACAGGTTGCCCGCCGCGTCGGTCACTTCCAGCGGCGCGCTGTTCAGATCGGTGTGATACCAGTAAATATCCGCCGAGCGGCTGTCGCCCGCCTGCTCCAGCGCCGCCAGCGGGCTCCACGGGCTGGCCGGATCGTAGCTCCAGCTGCGGCGGCTACCGTCGTCGCGCTGCTCCTGCACCTGCCGGTTGTCGGCGATCGGCACCAACGGCAGGTACGCGTTGATGTCGTTCTGTGGGCGTAGGTAAAAACACCCTAAGGACCAGTTTCGTTATTGCTCTTTTAGTTTATTTTTAAAGAGCATAAATATATTCAAAAATCTAAAACGACTTTCTTTACCCCTGATATATCAGGTTCTTCCTTATCAATTTCAAGGCGAAAAATGAAATCTTTCAAATCGTAAGCAGCTAGTGACAACCCTGATATTACTTGATTTTCATCATATAAAGGGTCTGCCTCATGATCCCAGAACCAGATTTGTCCAACCATTTTCCCCGTTAGGCAAAGACATATTTGATTACCACCATCTGATGATGCTATGGGTAACCATTGGCTCCCAAGATCATCCTTATACATTTCAATGAACTCAAAGACATCCCCCTCTCCCTCTGAATTACTTAATCCATAGAAATACTCCAGTGAATCATATCCATCTTTACTTGCCCAAGGAGAGGCTTCAACTCCTTTATAAACGATTAAAGAGTCAAACTCAGCTCCCTGGCTAAAGTTAACCAAAAAATCACAATATTCACTCGGTAAAGCACCAGAGTAATTTTTAAGTTTCTTGAATAAAGGGTCATCTACCCCATTCGATAGTTTACTCAGAGCAGCACCAAGTTTTTCTAGCTTTTTCAACATTTTTTTCCATTCCTCATATCTGATGCAGAGCCTATATGTGGTACATTTCCATGCAACCCACGAGGTACCAATATTATCTCTGTATTACTAAGATGGTGTGGAGTTAGTTTATTTTTACGCAATAATTTTTGGGCAGCACTTTGCGTAATGCCCTTCTCTTTAGCTATTGCTTTGTATACTTTAGGGAAATCTTTTTCAGTGCCATCCAGAACACCATTTTCAAAAGTTATGCTTCCTTTTGACCATGGAGAAAAATCTGGCCGCCCATTAGAGAATGGTATTGGCTGATTATTTGTAACGGCATTTACCGCTGGCTTATAAGAATACCAATTACTTTCACCAGGAACGCCATCCCAATGGCCATTTGTCCTCGGAATTCGAGTTCCAGATAACCCAAACGGATCCACCCACATCAGCGGGTTCGGCGCATACTGATAAAGGTTCAACCCGCCTTCGTTGCCGCCCAGACCATTGCCCGGCCTCGTGAAGCGGAAGCGCTGTTCGCGCTGCGTCAGCTCGCCCGCGCTGCCCGGCAGGCCGACCTCACGGTGCTCTTCCAGCAGCCCGGCCGCGCCGTAGCGATAATAGTGGCGGGTGTCGTCCGGGCGCTCTTCGGTCAGCACGCGGCCCACCGCATCGTAGCTGAAGCGGTATTCGCCGCCGTTGCCGTTCTCCAGCCGCGTCAGCCAACCCTGCGGGCTGTAGTGATAGCGCCGGGTGCGGTTGATGCGATCGGTGATGCTGACCGGCAGCCCCAGGGCGTTGTACTGCCAGCGGGTCTGGCTGCCCAGCGCGTCCTGATGTTCGGCCAGCTGGCCGTGCGCGTTCCAGTTAAAGCGCTCTTCGCCGCCGTCCGGGTGGATCAGGGTATGCAGGCGGCCGCCGTTATCCCACAGGTAGCGCGTCTGGTGGCCTTCGGCATCGGTCTGCGCCGTCAGTTGCCCCAGCGCACCGTAGGTATAAGCCGTGACGCTGCCGGAACAGTCGGTGTAGCGCGTCAGCTGGCCGCGGGCGTCCCACTCCAGCTTCACTTCCCCGCCCAGCGCGTCGATCACGCTGGCCGGCAGGCTCTCTTCGTCATCCGGATAGCGGTACAGCGTGGCATTGCCCAGCGCATCGACATAACGCGTCGGGCGCCCCAGCGTGTCCCAGTGCTGCGCCTCGCTGCTGCCGTCCGGGTACGCGACGGCGAACAGCCGGCCGCTGTTGCGCGAATATTGATAGCGCGTCACGCGGCCGAGCGGGTCGGTCTCCGACAACAGGCGGCCGTAAGGGTCCCATTCGCTCCGGCGCTGCGCGCCGCCGGGCAGCAGCACGCTGCACAGCTCGCCGCGTTGGTAGATAAAACCGTAGCGGCGCTGGTCGAAATCGGTGTACTGCGCCACGTTGTCGTCGTCATCCAGCCGCCACTCCGCGCGCTTGCCGTCGCCGCGCACCGCGCTGCGGCGCCCGCCGGCGAAGTCGTAACCGAACTCAAGGGATTCTCCGGCGCTGTTGCGGTAGGCCGTCACGCGCGGCACGCCGTCGATCTCTTGCCATTGGTATTCGTTCAGCAGCCCGGCGGCGTCCTGGTGGCTGATCATCAGGCCGTCGCGCCAGCCAAAGCGGCGCGTTACCTCACCGGCGCGGTTGCTCACCGTCGTCAGTTGGCCCTGCTCATCGTAACCGTAGCGCGCCAGCGTCCGTTCGCCTTCGGCGGTTTGCAGCGCCACTTCGCGCAGGCGGCCCTGCGCATAGCGGCACATCAGGCGCTGCCCGCGCTGTCCACCAGTTCGCTCAGCAGCCCCTCGTCGTCGTAAAACAGCGAGGTGGCGTTGCCGATGGCGTCGGTGATCATGCTGAGCCGGCTCGGCTGCTCGCCCGCCAGCGGCGGGTAGTGGAAAATCTGTTCGCCGACGTCAAACAGCTGCCAGCTGCCGTCGTCGTTGTGCATCAGCCAGCATTTTTCGGCTTCGCAATAGGTTTTGTGGCCGCGCGGCACCCTGGGGAAAGCGACGAAGTCGCCGGAAGGCGCGCGCCACACCAGGCCGTCCTGATACGGCTGCAGGCTGCTCTCCCAGAACAGGTTCCAGCCGCGGCCCAGCACGCCGTCGCCGGGGTTGCCGCTGCGCCAATAGCGCTGCCAGGCGACCGGCAGGCGCGATGGCAGCACGAAATCGAGATCGTCTTCGCCGTCGAGGAATTTCTGGCCGCTGACGATATCCACCGGCCGGGCGATAATGCCGACGGCGGCGGTCGCGGTCATCAGGGTGCCGGCTCGGCAGGCGATGCGCGCCAGTTTGTTGATGCCGGGCAGTTTGCCCAGCAGTTTGCCGAGCGCCCCCAGCTTGCCGGCGGCGCCGCCCACGCCGCCCACCAGCCCGGCGAACAGCAGCGTCAGATCGGAGACCTTATACAGCCAATCCGGCACTTCGGGCTTGATCGGCAAGGTGTGACGGTGCCGCCGCCGATAAACACGTTGGGCGAACCTTCCATCACCTGCGCGTCGCAGTTGGTTTTGTCCCCCACGCGCGAGCGGGCTGGCCGTTGATGCTGACCTTGTCGGAGCCCTGCGCCATCTGCATACTCGGGCCGTCGTCGCTGCAGGCCACCTGGCTGTTGGTGGCGAGCGCGGCGGGTTTGCCGTTGATGAAAACGTTGGGGGAGCCGGTGACGATATTGCCTTTGGGGGTCAGGCTACCGGCACCGGCGTCGGCAATGCCGTCGCGCGCCGCGGTGGCCGCCTCCCCGGTGAGATACCCCACCGCCAGGCTGGCGCCGATGAGCAGCACGCCGACGCCAATACAGGAAGCCGCCAGGCCGGCGACGAACAGCGCACCCGCCGCCACCGCGCCTGCGGCGGCGATCAGGCCGCCGACAAGGGTGCCGGCAATCATGCCGGCCAGGGCATGGGAATGCCCGATGGTATCGCCGACGCGGGCCGCTTCGGTCATCGTAAGGTCCTTTTACGCAAAGAGTTCATCGTTAGGCCGCCCGGTAGCTGCTCAGCACCTGCTGCAACAGCGCGTCATCTTGTGGCGTCAGCTTGCGCGCCATCGCCAGGGTGAACACCAGCACCCGGCCTTCCGCCAGGGCGAACACCGCCTGGTTCTGCCAGATGCGTTTGCCGTCGCGCAGGTAGCTGGCGCGCACCCATTCACCGGCGGCCAGCCCATCGCCCAGCGTCGCCGGCTCGCGGCTTTTGAACGCCCAACCTTTCAGCCCCTGTGCCAGCGCATCGAGCTGGCGGGTGACGTAGCCTTCCAGGTTCTCCTCCGGCTGCAGCGCATCGCGGGAAATATTGACTGAGGGGGAAACATCATCGCCGGCCAACAGGACGTTGACCGTGCGATCGGCATAGCCTTCCGGCAAAGCGACGCTGCCTTCGCTGAAAGCGCAGCGGGATAAAGCGGACATGCGAGGATCCTTTTGCATAAATAATGCTTAAGCATCGCATAACTTAGCCTTGAAATAAAACCATCAGGCGCCGCCAATGTTGCGCGGCGTGACCGCGTTCACTGTGAAAAAGAGCGTTGCCGGAATCTGGCCGGGAATCAAACCGTCATATTACAGAATTATCTGAAACCACTGGCGCGCCGACGCCTTGATTGTGGCTATACTCGGCTCTCGTCCGTTTTCAGGAGATCAGGATGCTGAGATTCACCCGTAGCGCGCTGCTGTGCGCCGCGCTGGCCGCGTTCAACGCCGGCGCCGCCGAAACGCCGACGTTCGGCCCGGAGCTGCAGGGCTTTCACTACCCCTACCCGTTGCAGCAGTTCAGCTTCACCTCGCAGGGGCAGCCGTTAAAAATGGGCTATATGGACGTGCCGCCGGAAGGCGCCGCCAACGGCCGCACCGCGCTGTTGCTGCACGGTAAAAACTTCTGCGCCGCCACCTGGCAGGACACCATCAAGGCGCTGAGCAAGGCCGGCTACCGCGTGATCGCGCCGGACCAAATCGGCTTTTGCTCCTCTACCAAGCCGGCGCATTACCAGTACAGCTTCCAGCAGCTGGCGCAAAATACCCACGGCCTGCTGCAGAACCTGAACATCAGCAAGGCCATCGTCATCGGCCACTCCACCGGCGGCATGCTGGCCACGCGCTACAGCCTGATGTATCCGCAGGCGGTGGAACAGCTGGTGATGGTCAACCCGATCGGCCTCGAGGACTGGAAGGCGAAAGGCGTGCCGTGGCGCAGCGTCGATCAATGGTTCGCGCGCGAGCTGAACACCACCGCCGAGGGCATCCGCAATTATGAGCAGCACACCTACTACGGCGGCCGCTGGAAGCCGGAGTACGATCGCTGGGTGGATATGCTGGCCGGGCTGAACAACGGGCCGGGCCACCGCCTGGTGGCGTGGAACTCGGCGCTGATCTACGACATGATCTTCACCCAGCCGGTGTACTACGAGTTCAAGGATCTGCAAACCCCCACCACGCTGATGATCGGCACCGCCGACACCACCGCCATCGGCAGCGATATCGCCCCGCCGGCAGTCAAGGCCAAAATCGGGCATTACGCGGTGCTGGGCAAACAGGCGGCGAAACTCATCCCGCACGCCACGCTGATCGAGTTCGCCGGGCTGGGCCATGCGCCGCAAATGGAGGAGCCGGCGCGCTTCCATCAGGCGTTGCTCAAGGCGCTGCAACCCTGAGCGGCCGGTTGGCGCGGCCGCCGCACGGCGGCTAAACTTTCAGCTGGCACTCAACTGCAGGAGACAGCCATGCGACAGATTATTGCCAGCGCGTTCGTCAGCCTCGACGGCGTGATGCAGGCGCCCGGCGGGCAAGACGAAGACCGCAGCGGCGGCTTTCGCTTCGGCGGCTGGACCGCGCCCTATTGGGATGACGCCGTCGCGGAAACGATGAGCGATCTTTTCTCTGCGCCTTTCGATCTGCTGCTCGGGCGGCGCACCTACGATATCTTCGCCGGCTACTGGCCGCATATCACCGACGAGGCCGACCCGTTTTCCGCCGACATCGCCCGCGTGTTCAATCAGGCGGCCAAGTACGTCGCCACCCACCACGGCGAGACGCTGACGTGGGAGAACAGCCAGTGGCTGGGGCAAGACATCCTCGCCCGGCTGCGCGAGCTGAAGCGCACCCAGGGGCCGGTGCTGCTGGTGCAGGGCAGCAGCACGCTGATGCAACAGCTGCTGGCCAACGATCTGGTGGATGAACTGCGCTTGCTCACCTACCCGGTGCTGCTCGGCGGCGGCAAGCGGCTGTTCGATGACAACGCGGCGCCGGCGGCCTTCACGCTGACCCACTCGGTGGTCTCGCCCGGCGGCGTGATCGTGGCCCACTACCGCCGCGCCGGCGAGGTGACGACCGGTTCTTTCGTAGCGGAAAGCGCGGCGGCGGCCGGGTCAGTGTAAATGAAGTAGTTGTCTTGCAACCGGCTGGCATCCTTCTCGGCGTCAAGTGTCAGACAAAGCTCAACGTCTTTGGCAAAGCCGCGTTCTATCAGCTCCCGGGCAGAACTGCACTCGAACAATATGTTAATCGGTAGCGTTCGATAGCAAGCTGCGGCCGCCAAGGCTTCTGGGGACAGTGTTTTCCCCGAGAACAGAGAGGCTATGCCACCTGCAACCACCCAGTCCTCTAGCGCCGGACGCAAACTGCCGTCCGGCCACTTCTCTCCACCGGCAACGATCAATATTTTTTTGTACCCGTTGCAAGCATCCGCCGTCGCCGTCAGATTTCTCAAACAGCCGGCGTACACCACGGCTCCTGACTCACGAGCCTTAAACGCCAGTGCAGAGCCATTAGGTGATGGTAGCACTAATTTTGTGCCCGGATTCAACGCGGCCAGTGAAGCAGGTGAAAGAGAGTAGCCTTCTCCGGCGAAGCGTCGGTTGGCATTGGCAGCTACAGCCCCGAATGTTTCGGCATACTGCTGTACCCTGTCATCTTTCCATGGGTAAGGATAAACCACCGCGCCTCGAGATAATGCAACGCTCACACAGGTTGCGAAAGACATCACATCGACGATAACGACGCAATCCACATCCTGCGCCATCAACTCAACCGCCTGAATTCCCCATTCAAGACGAACATCGAATCTTGATTGTGAAAAAAAACCGCTCATGATCACGCTCCCAAAAAAGGGCCGTCAGGCCCTTGTATAATGAGACGATTTGCTCAGTTTATCAGGCAAACAAGATATCGCTCTGCTCGACCTGCCCGACCACGTGGATCTTGAAGTCGGCGGCGTAGCTGTTGCTCTGGGTGTTCATCAGCAGATCGGTGGTGCCGTTGAAGGCGTCGAAGTTGAGCTGGATCTCGCCTTTCTGGCCGCTGAAGGCGCTGCCGCTGTCGATAAAGCGCAGTTCGCTCAGGCTGTTGTTGAAGCGCAGGCCGGAGAGATCGATCTTGTCGATGCCGTGCTCGAAGTCTTCAATCACGTCGAACGCCGCCACCGTGGACTCTTTGGCATTGAGGTAGACGAAATAGTCGGTGAAGTTATTGGCATCTTTGCCGCCCCACAGATGATCCGCCCCCAGGCCGCCGTACAGGATATCGGAGCCGGCGTTGCCCGCCAGCAGGTTGTCCTGATCGTTGCCGATGATCACATCGCGCCCGCTGCCGCCGATGGCGTTCTCGATGATCGCCCCGCGCGCGATGGCGACGTTCTGCGTGCCGCCGCCGACGCTGGAGAACGCGCCGTCGTTCAGGTTGATCATCTGCTGCTGGCTGTAGCCGGAGAAGTCCAGCGTGTCGTTGCCGCCGGCGTCCCACACCGCGAAGTTGACCGGTTTGCCGTTGTCCGCCGTGGCGGTCAGGAAATCGCGCCCGGTGTTGGAGTTGAAGCCGTACACCGTGTCGCCGGTGCGGGTGCTCATGTTGGCGCCGTACAATTTTTGGATCGCGGCGATGTCATCCACCATCGGGCCATAGCCGTACACCCCTTTGGTGTCGGCGCCGGTGTAACCGGCGTTGAAATAGCTCATGATCGAGTATTGCAACGAATCCTGATAATAGGCGGCATCGTTCTGGTAGCTCGGGTTGCCCAGCGACGCGTCATAAGATCCCGGGTGCGCCAGCCCCAGGGCATGCCCCAGCTCGTGGGTGAAGGTCTGGCTGCTGAAGTCACCGCTAACCGGCGCCTGATGGGTGGCAAAGTTCTTGTTGAACCACACCGTGCCCGCAAAGGCGTTATCGCTGCCCGATTTGGAACTCGGCGGGTAATAGGCGTACGCGTTGATGGCATTCGGGCCGCTGCCGGCGGCGGTGCTGCCGTCGGCGCGCTGGGTGAAGTAAGCGAAGGTGATGTCCGCGCGGTGGTTGATATCGGTGGACGCCGCCTCGGTAAAGGTCACGTTCGCCACGTCGGCCCACGCCTGCATCGATTTCAGCGCCTGAGCCTGCGCCGCCTGGGTCAACGGCTGCAACCCCTTGTCGCCGTCACCGGTCTGGCCGATGCGGTTCAGCGCGCTCTGCGTCAGGAAGGAATAGGTCAGCGCGACCGGCTGGTGATACACCTGGTCGCCGTTGTGCGTCAGGCCCGGCCGCGTCAACTGATCGGCGGCGCGATCGAAGCTGAAGTTATCGCGGATTTTACCCAAATTATTAATCGCCGCCCCGCCGCGCTGGTTGCTGTACAGGTTAGCGTTGTCCAGCGTGAACAGCGCGCCGTAGCCCAATCCGTCATAGGGGCTGCCGGGCTGGTGATAGTAAAACTGATAGTTATGATCGTTGGGGGATGTGGCGGCCAGGCTGGTGAACTCATCGTCATCTTGCAAAATGTCGTTGTGGCGACTGCGCATTGTATTCTCCTTTTACACAATAGGAACCCACTCGCTTTGTAAGACTATTCATCAGTCGTTCTAATCTAAGCCAAGGCTTAGGAATGACCAGTATAGTGACTCACCCCGCTGGCGCGAGCCCACCCGGCCTGGCTTCACCACGCCGGGCATAGAGATGGAGATACGCATAACAATTTGTATTCTCACTATATTAATGAGAAAAATGAGCGCATTAACGGGTTAATTATTCGTCTTTTTGCGTATTTTATCACCGATCAGATCAGAATAATCGAGGATTAAAAAACCTAATCCTTCCCTCATCATCAAGATAGGTACGTGCTAAAGTGTGAACGGACAGCCGAAAGGAGTGACCCGATGCCAATCCATTTCCTTATGCGCGCCTTGCGCCGCGCCAGCCTGACAGGAGTCGTTATGAGCATATTGTGCAGCAGTGCCCTGGGCAGTTCACTGCCGTTGCTGGAACCCGCCGCGCTGAAGGGCGACTGGCAGCTCGCCGCCATCGGCGACGGTAAAACCGTCTGCGAGGTGCAGCTGAGCGACGAAGCGGTGGCCAACACCAACGCTTTCCGTTTCAGCGCCTCCGCCCAATGCCTGCAGCCGCTGGCGCTGCACGCGCTGCCGGTCGCCTGGCGGCCGACGCCGGACGGCATGACGCTGACCGACGCCGAAGGGAGCATGGTGGCGTTTCTGGCCCTGACCGCGCCGAAGCGCTATGAGCTGATCGACCGCAACGGCCCTTCGCGCTTTGTACTGATCCCGCGCTAACCCTTCAGGCGAACAGTAACCCGAGCAGCGCGCCGCCCGCCAGCACCCACAGCGGATGGAGGCGCTTGCTCATGCTCAACCCCGTCGCCAGCGCCACGATTGCCGCCAGCCGCCAGCTGGGCGCGGAAGCCTCGGCGATCAAGATACCGCTGGCCGCCACCAACCCCACGGTCAGCGGCACCAGTCCGGCCTGCACGATGCGGCGCCACGGGCGATCCTTAAAGCGCCGCCAGGCGCCCATCACCAATAGCGTAACGATGGAAGACGGCCCGAACTTGGCGATCGAAGACACTAACAGCCCCGCCCAGCCGGCGACGTGCCAGCCGACCAGCGGCACGATCATCATGTTCGGCCCCGGCGCGGCCTGCGCCATGGCGAACAGCGCGCTGAACTCCTGGGCGCTCATCCACTGATGCACCTCCACCACCTGCCGCTGCATTTCCGGCAGAATGGTCATGCCGCCGCCGAACGCCAATAAAGAAAGCTCGGTGAAAATCAGCGCCAACGCCATCAACACCCCGCTCATGACGGCCACCGCCACATCAGCAGAATGCTCAGCGGCGCCAGCACCAGCATGGTCGGCAACAGCGGCAGGCGCAGCCAGGCGATGGCGATCAGCGCCAGCGCGACGATCGCCAGCGCCGGCCATTTACCGCGTAGCGGCAGCAGCATCTTGATCCCGGTCGACAGCAGCAGCCCGGCGGCGGCGGCGGCCAGCCCGGCGAACACATGCTGCACATGCGGATCGTTTTGAAAGCGGGCGTACACCACGCCCAGCCCCACCACGATCGCCGTCGGCGCGCTGATGAGGCCCAGCAAGGCGCACAGCGCGCCGCGCAGCCCGCGAAACTCCATGCCCACCGCCACCGACAGGTTGATCACATTGCCGCCGGGCAGGAACTGGCACAGACCGAGCAGCTCGGTAAACTGTTCGCCGCTCAGCCAGCGCCGGCGCTCCACCAGCATACTGCGCGCCATCGGCAGCACGCCGCCGAAGCCGATCAGCCCCAGCCACAGAAAGCCCAAAAACAGCTCCGCATTACCCGGCGCTGCCGCCGGGTGCGGTTTTAACGTATTGATATCTGACATGACATTGCCGTTCCACATCGCTTGTTTTGATGTCTGGTATCATGCGCGCCGCCGTGCCATGATGTCTAATGCATTCCGGAGAAACTAACAATACCTTTGAGGTATGGCTATGATCGAACTGCGTCGCCTGCGGGCATTCGTCACCGTGGTGGAAGAAGGCAACATCACCCGCGCCGCCGAGCGGCTGTTTATCCAACAGCCGCCGCTGACCCGCCTGCTGCAGGGGCTGGAAGACGAACTGGGCGTAACCTTATTGCAGCGCCTGCCGCGCGGCGTGCGCGTCACCGAAGCGGGGGGCGTGCTGTTTGAAGAGGCTCGCGCCCTGCTGGCGCGCGCCGAACGCCTGCGCGAAGCGGTACAGCGCGCCGCCCGTGGCGAGCAGGGCCACATCGCCATCGGTTTTACCAGCTCCGCCGCGCTGCATCCGTTCGTGCCCAACCTGCTGCGCCGCTACCGCGACATCCTGCCGGGTATCACCACCCAGTTGGAAGAAGCCGGCAGCGGCGAACTGATGGAGGCGTTGCTGGAACAGCGCCTCGACGCCGCCTTCGTGCGTTCGCCGGCCAACGGCATTCCCGGCCTGAGCGTCGAGCCGGTGCTCAGCGAGCCGATGATCGTCGCCCTGCCGCTGGGCCACCGGCTGGCGCAAGAAACGCAGCAGCCGCTGCCGCTGGCCGAACTGGCCCACGAGGCGTTTATTCTCTATCGCCGCCCGGCCGGCCAGGGGCTGTACGACGCCATCCTGGCCGCCTGCCACCGCGCCGGCTTCAGCCCGCGCATCGTGCAGGAAGCGCCACGCCTGCCGGCCACCCTCAGCCTGGTCGGCGCCGGGCTGGGGTTGTCAATCGTGCCCGGCTCGATGCGGCGGCTGGGCGGCGACGGCATTGTCTACCGCACCCTCGCCGAAGAAGCGCAGCTCAGCGCCCCGCTTTACCTGGCGCTGCGCCATAGCCCGGCCTCACCGATCGTCGAGCGCTTTCGCGAACTGGTCGCCGAGGCGGTTCAGGCCTCGGGCTGATCGGTGATGCGCGTCAGGTGGATCATCAAATACAGCAGCTCATCGTTCGACATCTCCATTTGCAGCAGATTCTTCACGTAATCGCGGATCAATAGCGCACCACGATAGGCATGCGGGTACTCGGCCGTCATCTGGGCAAACAGAAAGTCGGCCTTCGAGGTCATCTGTTTGCCGTCGAGCATGCGCTGGATAAAGAACTGCATATGCACTAAAAAGCGCGCGTAGTTCAGCGAATCGGTGTCGATATTGAGGCGAAAGTGATACTTGATGATATTGAAAATATCTTTCAGCATCTTCACCGCCAGCAACGTGTGCTCCATGTTTTGCACTTCGGTCTGGCCGTTGACCAGGTGAAAGGCGATATTGCCCGCTTCCTCTTCAGGCAGTTGGATACTCAGCCGCTGGTTAATGTAGGCCAAGGCTTGCAGCCCCACCGCAAACTCTCGCGGGTAGAAACGCTTCACCTCGAACAGCAGGCGGTTTTGGATGGCGATACCCTTGTGATGACGTTCGATAGCAAAACTGACGTGATCCGCCAGCGTAAAGAAAATCTGTTCATTAATGTTGCCGTTCAGTTGGCGGTTGGCCTCACTGAGGATCATCTGCACAATTTCGATGTGTTCCGTCGGGGCAGTTTCAATCAGCCGCAGGTAATCGCGCCCCTTTTGCCCCTCCTGCACCACATACACTTTCTCAATGGCGGCCGGGTTGATCTCGTCTCCGGTTTTGCTGTTAAAACCAATTCCCTTGCCCATGACGATAACCTCACGGTTATCGTCGTCCGCGGTTAACACCAGACTGTTGTTGAGCACCTTAATGACTTTCATCGTCTCGGCCGTCACCTTGCTTATTTGCCTAACCGGCCATTGGCGGCGATAAGCTGCCGATACCAGTCAAAACTGCGTTTTTTGATGCGCCGCAGATCCTTAAGATCCCGTTCTCCGCGGTTCACGTAGATAAATCCATAGCGCTTGGCGTAGCCCTGATGCGTGCTGACGACGTCAATCGCCGCCCACGGGCAATAACCGAGCAGCTCGACGCCATCGTTGATCGCCAGCCGCATCTGTTCGACATGCTGCCGCATGAATTCAATGCGATAGTCGTCGTCGATGGTCTCATCCGCCCGCAATTCATCCGGCGCGCCAATTCCGTTCTCCGTGATGAGTATCGGCAGGTGATAGCGTTCGAAGGTCTTGCGCAGCGTTAAGCGCAGGCCAACCGGATCGATCACCCATCCGTAGCGCGTCTTGCCGACAAACGGGTTTTCCGCCGCACGATACACACCCGGTTCGCCGAGCATAATTTGCTGATCGCCGGCGCGTGCGCTCACGTCTGAACCGTCGCCGCGGCTAGCGGCGATCGTGGCGGTGGAATAGTAATTGATCGCCACATAATCCGGTCGTGCCGCCAACAGCAGCGCCGCGTCCTCCGGCTCCCTGTCCGGCGCCCACCCCCGATCCTCGAGATAACGCCAGGCCAGGGCGTTGTAGCGGCCATGCACCGCCACATCGAGAAAACTCCAACAGCGCAACGTCTCCCAGTTATGAGCGGCAATGGCATCCAGCGGATTGCAGGTCTCCTGATACATCGAGGTGGTATTGATCGCCGGGCCAATTTTCCCGCCGGGACAGCGCTGATGGCATAATGCCATGACTTTGGCCTGAGCGACCAACATATGATGACTCTGCTGATACAGCGTCCGTTTGTCAGGCAACGCACCGCCTTTGGGCGTGCCGATAGCGCCGGGGTGCAGGATCATGGTGTTCTGTTCATTGATGGTGAGCCAATACTTCACCCGATCGCCGAAGGCGTCGAACAGCACGCCGGCGTAAGTGACAAAAGCCTCGATGGTGGCGCGATTGGACCAGCCGCCCTGCTGCTCCAGCACATAAGGCAGATCGAAATGATACAGCGTCACCACCGGCTCGATGCCGTGCGCCAGCAATTCGTCGATCAACTGCCGGTAAAACGCCAGCCCCGGCGCATTGACTTCGCCGACGCCATCGGGCAACACGCGCGTCCACGCAACCGAAAACCGGTAGGCCTTTAACCCCAGTTCTGCGAACAGCTTCACATCCTCGCGAAAGCGATGATAGTGATCGCTGGCCACCGTAAAATCCGCCGTGCCTGCGGGATGTTCAAGCATATCGACGATCGACGGGCTTTTTCCGTCTTCATTCCATGCGCCCTCCACCTGATAGGCGGAAGTCGACGCGCCCCAGAGAAACTCGGCGGGAAAATCGTGCAAGCGTTGATAAATCATGCCGGCTCCTTATTGGCCTTCAGCGCCATAATCGTCTCACCGGCATGAACGCCATGCGGCTTAGGTAACACCTGAACCTGAAACGCTTCGCTGTTGACGATCAATACCGGCGTCGTCAGATCGAAGCCCAATGCGGCGATCGCGCCGATGTCAAAACGCACCAGCTCGTCGCCGACCTTCACGCGATCGCCAATCTGCAGTCCGGAGTCAAAGTGTTGGCCACCCAGGTTTACCGTGTCGATGCCGATATGCAGCAACAGCTCCGCACCGTTGTCCCCCTTGATGCCGACCGCATGTTTTGACGGCAGGAAAGTCACGATCTCGCCGTCCAGCGGCGCACGCAGCACCCCTTCCGACGGTATGATCGCCATGCCCTGGCCCAACAAGCCCTGTGAGAAGACGTCATCGTTGACCTGATCCAACGTCACGGCTTTGCCAGTCAGCGGGCTGAAAACCGGCGATACCTCGTCGGCCGCCACCTGAGTCACTTCGGTCGCCTCCTCGACCGGATCGTCGAAGCCAAGGATCCAGGTCAGGGCAAAGGTCACGACGATGGCAATGGCGCAAGTGATCAGCGCATGCACGATATTCATCGGGTTCTCACCGATAAACGCCGGCAAAGCAGCCAGGCCAGGAGAAACGAAGGCATAGCGCACCAACCCGCTCAACCCGGCGTAAATGCCGGCGCAGCCACCGCCGATCATCGCTGCGATCAACGGCTTGCGCAGTTTCAGCGTCACCCCGTACAGCGAGGGTTCAGTGATCCCCAACAACGCGGTAAAACCGGCGGAGGACGCCAACTGGCGCAAATTCGTGTTCTTGGTGCGGAATGCCACACATAGCGTCGCCGCACCTTGCGCAATATTGGACGCCAACATGCCCGGCCCGTTAATCATCTCAAAACCATTCTTGGTCAATTGGCCGGTGGCTATCGGTGTCATCGCCCAGGCGGTGCCGGTGATCACCAAAAATGGCTGCAGCCCGCCCATCAACATAGGAATCAGCCAGCTAGCCCTACCATCGACGATCGCCGCACCGGCGGCCACCATGTCATTGAGGAAAATGCCGAACGGCCCGACCACCACCAATGCCAGCGGCGCGGTGACCAGCAGCACAATCATCGGTTTGGTGAAGAACTTGATCATCGTCGGCGAAACTTTCTCGGCAAACCGCTCGATATAGGACATCAGCCACACGGTAAAAATGATCGGCAACACCGAGCCGGCATAATCCGCCAGCCGCACCGGCATGCCGAGAAAATCAATCGCGGTGCCTGCCGCCAGCATCTGAGCCAGATTAGGGTGCAGCAACGCGCCGGCGAGGGTCATCGCCAGGATGGGATTGCACTCGAATTTTATCGCGGCACCGTAAGCCAACAGCACCGGCAGGAAGAAAAACGCCGCATCGGCGACGGTATCCAGCAATCGATAGGTCGTGCCGGCGGGATCTATCGCCCCGGCCAGCTTGAGGATCGCCAGCAGTGCCTTGATCATCCCCGCGCCGGTAATGGCCGGGATCACCGGGGTAAAGGTCGTGGAAATCACGCTGATAATCCGTGACACCACGTCACCTTTCGGCTGCTGCTTTTGAGCGCCGGTTTGCGGCTGGCCAATCTCCTTTTGCAGCACGCGGAACGTTTGCTGCACGTTATTGCCGACCACGATCTGAAACTGGCCGCCGCGCACCACCACGCTGATAACGCCCGGCAGGGCTTCGATCGCCTTCGAATCCACTTTAGCGTCGTCGTTGAATTCCATACGCAAACGGGTCGCGCAGTGCGTCAGCTTGCTGACGTTGCCTTTACCGCCGACCCGCGCCAATATTTCTAAGCCAAGTTTCTGATAGTCCATCGTTTTCCCCAGTAAAATGCAAAAAAAAAGACCAAAATGGAAATGCGCCTCGTCACAAGGAGAAGTGCATTCCTATTTTGGTCTTGCCTGCTTTAGCAGTAACACGCCGCAATAAAAATGGTGTGCGGTCTTCTCGACCGCGCTAAAAGTATCACCATACTCGCGAATACTCGGCAATAGCCATACGTCAGCGTTGTGAAAGGCGTCACGATTTAGCGTAAATGCACTGCAATGTCGCCGCTGCACGCTTTTTGCGCACACCCATAGCGCAATCGGAAGGAAATAACCCAAAATAATGCGCTTTATTGTCACTTTGTTTATTTAATTACGGGGGAAGATTAATTCAGATCCATGACCATTCAACTTCCGGACAATTAATTAAACCTGCACTCACTTAGTAACAAACGCAAACAAATAAGCGCCTACGCAATACATTCCAGCCGCTAGGATTTAAGGGTCACAGCCTATTCCCGCCGATGACAAAAAATCATTTCAATGGCGATCGCGCCTTCCCCGTCGCCTGCTGCTGCAGGCGCACGGTTTATATTGGAGAAAATGCTATGCTATCGCGTCGTGATATATTGAAAGTCTCCGCCGTCAGCGCGGCCGCCGCCGGCATGATCGGCGGCATCGCCAAAAATGCCGCTGCCGACGACCATCGTAATATCGTGCCTCCCAGCAGCTATCAGCCGCCTGCCGATGCGCAGCATCTCTATAAATACAAATTCACCGACAGCAAAAAACGCAGCCTGCCCAACGGCTGGGCACGCGAAGCCACCGTCGAGCAATTCCCGATCTCCGAAGGCGTGGCGGGCGTCGACATGACGCTGGAGCCGGGCGGCGTGCGCGAACTGCATTGGCACGCCATCGCCGCCGAATGGGCATTCATGCTGGAAGGCCATGCGCGCATCACCATCCTCGATCCCGAGGGAAAATGTGAGGTGGCGGATTTCGGCCCCGGCGACGTCTGGTATTTCCCGAAAGGCTATGGCCATTCCATTCAGGCGCTGGCGGACGGCGCGCATTTTATTCTGGCATTCGATAACGGGCATTTCTCCGAATTCGGCACCTTCAGCATCACCGACTGGGTGGCGCATATGCCGAAAGAGGTATTGGAAAAAAGCGTCGACATGCCGGCGGCGGTATTTTCCAAGGCCAAACAGGGTGAAGCTTATATTGTCGGCGGCGCCGTCCCGCCCACATTACCATTGCCGAAAAACGACGGCGGATTAAATAATGCCCCGCTGACCCACCGCTATGAATTAATGAAGCAAAAGCCGTTCTTTGAAAATGACGCCGGCAGCGTCCATTTGGTGTCGTCGAAAGAATTTCCTATTTCCACCACCATGACCGGCATCATCGAGATCGTGAAACCCGGCGCGATCCGGGAATTGCACTGGCACCCCAACGCCAACGAATGGCAATACTATATTGCCGGCAAAGGCCGGATGACGGTGTTCAGCTCGCACAGCCACGCGCAGACGGAAGAGTACGCCCCTTCGGACGTCGGTTACGTGCCGCAGGGCTTCGGCCATTACATCGAGAACATCGGCGATGAGGATTTGAAGGTACTGATCGTGATGGACAACGGCATTTATCAGGATATTTCGTTGTCCGACTGGCTGGCGAAAACCCCGGCTTACCTGCTGGCGGACAACTTCAATAATCAGGTTGAGGACTGGCAGGATAGACCGAAAGACAAACGGGTGATGTCGCGGCGCAGCCGCTGACGCCGCGGCGAGGGAGAATCTCCCTCGCCGCTTTCTTTACTGCTTGCGCTGCTCCGCCACCTGTTTGGCGGTGACCTTGCCCTGTTTGTCGCCGAAATGGCCGACCACGAAGTTGGCGACCGCCGCCACTTCCTCGTCGGAATAGGCGCTGCCGAACGACGGCATCATCTCATGCCGCTCGCCGACGCTGATGCTCGTCCCCTTCAGGATAGCCTGCACCACGCTGCGCCCCTGCGGATCGTTCACCGCCGTGCTGCCCACCAGCGACGCGTACTCGCTCTGGCGGCCCGGCCCGTTCCACTGGTGGCAGCCGCTGCAGTCGTTGGCGAACATCCGCCGCCCGAGCGAGCTGTCTTGCCCGCCCGGCAGGATCGGGGTGGAAGCCCCCGCGCCCTTCGGCTGCAAGTTCACCGCTGCCGCGCTGTCGCCGGCGATGGGTTCGATGTCGCGCAGGTATTTCACCAGCGCCAGATTATCTTCCGGCGTCAGGAACTGCAGGCTGTTTTCCACCGCTTCCGCCATCGGGCCGGCGGCGCTGCTGCGCCCCGGCGCATGGCCGGTGGCCAGATATTGCGACAGTTGCTGGTCGCTCCAGCCGCCGATGCCGGTCTGTTTGTCCGGCGTGATGTTGGCGGCGAACCAGCCCTGCACCACTTCACCGCTCAGGTGCTTGCTCTGGTTAAGACCAAACCCCAGATTGCGCGGCGTATGGCACTCGCCGCAGTGGCCGAGCGCCGTCGCCAGATAGGCACCGCGATTCCACTGTTCATCCTTGTTGAGATCCGGCGCGAAACGCTGCTCCTGGAAGAACGCCAGGTTCCAGAATTTCATGCCCCAACGCTGGTTGAACGGGAACGACAGCTCGTTTTGCGGGTTGGCCTGTTTCACCGGCGGCAGACTGAACAGATAATCCTTGATCGCCAGCACGTCATCGCGGCTCAGTTCGGTGTACGAGGTATAAGGCATCGCCGGATACAGGTTGCCCTGTGGGCCGATGCCCTCACGCACCGCGCGCACGAACTGATCGTCGCTCCAGTTGCCGATGCCGGTTTCCTTGTCGGCGGTGATGTTGGTGCCGTAAATGGTGCCGAACGGCAACTTGAAGGCGAAGCCGCCTGCATAAGGCGCGCCGCCCGGCGCGGTGTGGCACGCCACGCAGTCGGCGGCACGCGCCAGGTACTCGCCGCGCGCCAGTTTGTCGGTGATGCCGGCCGGCGCCCCGGCGATCGGCGCCGCAGGCTCAGCGCCGGTGGGCCGCAGCAGCGTATACAGCGCGTATCCTCCCGCCAACACCACCACGGCGATAATCAGCCATAACAGCCCTTTCAAGGCATTGCTCATCGCATCTCTCCCTAACCCAACGCCTTGGCGGCCTGGTGGATGGCGGCGCGAATGCGCACATAGGTGGCGCAACGGCAAACGTTGCCGCCCATCGCCGCGTCGATGTCCGCATCGCTCGGGTTCTTGCTTTGCGCCAGCAGCGCGCTGGCGCTCATGATCTGGCCGGACTGGCAGTAACCGCACTGCACCACGTCCAGATCAAGCCAGGCTTCCTGCACCGCCTTGCCTTCCGGCGTGGCGCCCACGGCTTCGATGGTGGTGATTTTTTTGCCGACGGCGGCGGAGACCGGCGTCATGCATGAACGCACCGGCACGCCGTCCAGATGCACGGTACAGGCGCCGCACATGGCGATGCCGCAGCCGAATTTGGTGCCGGTCAGGCCGGCTTCGTCACGCAAGAACCACAGCAGCGGCATGTGCGGATCGCCCTCGAAGGTCAGCGGCTGCTCGTTTACGGTTAATTGAATCATCAGGTTCTCTCCTTGTCAGACGCCGGATTCGCAGTGGGATTATGCAGCGGCAGGCTCAGCGAGGTGCGCGGCCGCCCGAGCAGCGCCAGCGCGTTGCCGACTGCCGGGGCAATGGTCGGCACCCCCAGCTCGCCCACGCCGGTCGGTTTCTCGGTCGAGGGCACAATGATCACCTCGATCTCCGGCATCTCATCGATGCGCAACGGGCGGAAGTTATTGAAGTTGGACTGTTCGACCACGCCGTCTTTCAGCGTGATATTGCCGTACAGCGCCAGGCTCAGGCCGTAACCGATGCCGCCCTCGATCTGCGCGCGGATCACATCGGGGTTCACCGCCACGCCGCAATCCACCGCGCACCACACTTTATGCACTTTCGGGATGCCGCCTTCGCCGATCGACACCTCGGCCACCTGCGCCACATAGGTGTCGAACGCCTTGGCGACGCCCACGCCGCGCGCGCGTCCGTCTACCACTTTAGCGCCCTGCCAGTCAGCGGCTTTCGCTACCGCCCGCAGCACGCCCGCCGCGCGCGGCGCATCGCCCATCAGCGCCAGCCGCCCTTCGACCGGATCCTGGCCGGTTTCCTGCAACAGCTGATCGATAAAGCTCTCCACCGCGTGGCCGGTGTGGGTGCTGGCGACCGACCGCAGCGAGGTGGTCGGCACCTTGCCGGGCACGATATGCGCATCGCAGCGGAAGGCTTCGAAAGTGTATGAGACCTCGCTGGCGCCTTCGACCATCATCTGATCGAGGCCGTTGACCACCAGCGCATCCATCGCGCTGTGGCGCGTCCAGGAGTGACCGACCACGGTATCGGTCCAGCCCACCACCTTGCCGCCCCGAATGGCGCCGCGCAGGCGGTGCAGGATCATCGGGCGATACCAGCCGTTGCGGATGTCGTCCTCGCGCGTCCACACCACCTTCACGCCGTGGCCGGGGCCGATGCCCTTGGCCGCCGCCGCCATGTCGGCCGCCAGATCCGGCCCCAGCGTCGGGTTGCCTAAATCGATGCGCCGGCCGAAGCTGCCGCCCGCCAGAATGGTTTCAATCTGCACCTTGTCCGGCGGCAACTCGAACAGATCGCACAGCTGCTTGTGGTCGAGCGTTTGGATTTGGCAGCCGTAGCGCGCCTTGACGCTCTCGCCGTCCCAGAACAGATAGCCGTCCAGCGGCTCCATCGGCGCGTGCGCGACGTACGGGAAGGTGTATTCGGCCTCGATCACCTTGTCGGCCTTGTCGAACACCTCGTCCGGCTTGCCAAGACTCTTCGCCACCACGCCGGTTTTCTGCGCCACCTGGCGGAACTCGGCGTAGATTTCCTCGGTGTTGCGTCGCTCCGCCTGCGCGTCGTCCCAGGTGACCCGCAGCCGGTCCCGCCCCTGGATCGCCGCCCAGGTATTGTTGGCGTAAACCGCCACGCCGGTGGCAACCTGTTTCACCGCCACCACGCCCGGTACCGCCAGCGCGCGTTCGGCGTCAAACGTCGCCACCTTGCCGCCGAAACGCGGCGGTTTTTTGATGGTGACGGTCAACATGCCCGGCTCGTGGATATCCTGCGAGAACTGCGCGCTGCCGTTGGTTTTAGCCAGCGAATCGACGCGGTGCAAACCGCGCGTTTTGCCGATCAGGGTGAAATTGGCCGGATCCTTCAGCGTCAGGCTAGCGGGATCGGGCGGCGGCAGCGTGGCGGCCAGCGCGGCGAATTCGCCGAAGCCCGCTTCGCGCCCGCTGGCGGCATGGCGGATCTTGCCCGCCTGCACGGTGATTTCCTGCGCCGAGGTTTTCCAGCTCTGCGCGGCGGCCTGCACCAACAGCGCGCGCGCCATGGCGCCCATGCGCCGCATTTGCTCATAGGCATTGGCCACCGAGCTGGAACCGCCGGTGCCCTGGAATCCGAAGGCCAGGTTTTTGTAGACATTGGTGTCCACCGGCGCGGCCACGACCCGTACCTGTGCCCAGTCGGCATCGAGCTCTTCGGCGACCAGCGTCGCCATGCCGGTATAGACCCCCTGGCCCACTTCGGTGTGTTTACTGATGACGGTGACGACGCCGTCGGCGCCGATCTGAACGAAGGCGTTGGCGTCTAACGCCGCCGCGCCGGAGGCGATCGGGGCAGCCGAACGCGCCAGCGCGCCGGTGGATGGCAGATAGGCGCCGATCACCAACGCCCCGGCGCCGACGATAAACCGCCGCCGCGAAAGCGGAACTTGGGATATGCTCATTGCTCATGACTCCAAAAAAACCGAAGGCGTCACTGCCTTCGGCGAAACAAATCTTGTTATGGGAATGGCTTGTTGCGCCCGTCAGGTGATATAGCGCAACAGAGCAATAATTAGCGTAGCCTATTATCCAGTAGACTTAATGTTGAAGAGGGTTTTTCTATTGGAGAATCGTGCGGTGCGGGCAGGCACCCGCACCGGGGTCAACTCTGCGTCGTCGCCAGATAGGAGAAGACGCTGAGCAGGTTGATTTGCGCCGCCATGTTGTCGCTGTCGAAGGCCACGGTCAGCGCGTCCTGGCGCTCCACGCCAGGCACCAGGCTGAACAGATCCGCCAGCACCGGTTTGGCCGCCATCAGCGTCAGCCGGTAAGGCGGCATAAAACGGCGCTCCACCGGCAGTCTGGCGCCCTGGCGCACCTGTTGCATCGCCCGCTCGCGGATCTCCGCCCGCGCCCGCTGTGGGCTGAGCGATTCGGCGGCGGTTTGCGAGAGGGCGCGTTTTACGCAAACATAGCCAGATTGCGGATAACGTTCAGCGATCCAACGTTGCAGCTCGTCGTCACCGCTCACCAGCCACAACGGCACGTTCAACTCCGCCGCCATCGCCGCATACAGATCGCTTTCGCCTACCACTTCGCCGTTCAGGCTGACGCGATAAAAGGCCCGACCGTTGATGGTATGCGCCAGCACGCCGCGTTCGCCGGCGGCGCTGTGATAACCGATGCACATCAGGCCGTCGTAACGTTGATGCTGCAGCCCTTCCACCATCGACAGCCCGCGCGGTTTGCCCTGCACCAGGCGCGCCCGCGCATCAATGCGGTCGGCGCGCAGATTCTGCATCATGGCGTGGCTGTCGGCCACCGTCACCTCGGTAGCGCCGCCGGCGAAAGCGCCGTCGATGGCGGCGTTGACTTCCTGCTCCATCAGCTCGCGCGCCGCCGCATAGTCGGCATGGGCCGGGTTGCACTGCTCCGGCCGCATCACGCCGGCAATACCCTCGATATCCGCAGAGATAAAGACTTTCACATCACACTCCCGTTATTCAATTTGCCGCCAGCCGATCGAGCAGCGGGCCCAACGCCATACGCGCGTGCTGCTGGAAACCGCTGACGCCCTCGGCGCTCAGCAACGCATCCAATACTGCGTATTCGGTGGCATCCGCGGCAGCCGCAAACAGCGGCTCCAGCCGTTCGTCCGGCAGCGTGGCCCCCAGCAACCGGGTGGAGAACGCCAGCGCGATGTCGCCGGAGCCGTGCCCCCAATGGCTGCCCACCCGCCCCAGACCCGCGCCCGCTCGGCGGGCGATACGGTTCAGTTGCCGGCTGTCCAGCGCCCGATCGCAGGCGATGATGATAATGACCGAACCGGCGTCCACCTGCGGCGGTGGGTCCGCCAGCAGCTTGCCCAGCGCCGGGCCGACGCGCACGCCGCTCAGCGTCAACGAGTCGAGGGTACCGAAGTTGGCCAGCACCAGCACGCCGAGCGTGGTGCCAAGCCCCGGGCAATAACGCGAGGCGGTGCCGATGCCGCCCTTCAGGCCGAAGCTGCTCATGCCGCGCCCGGCGCCGACGCTGCCGCGCGCAAAGCGGGTGGAATGGTTATCCAGCGCGCTGAAGACGTGCTCCTCACGCACCGCCATCGCCTGAATATCGTTGAGGTAGCCGTCGTTGCACTCCAGCACCAGCGGGTTGATGGTGGCGCTGCCGCGGCCGATCTGCGGGTAGCGCAAGCAGCTGCGCCGCACCATGGCGTTGAACAGCGTGCCGACGGCGAAGGTGTTGCTCAGGAGGATCGGCGTTTGCAACTCCCCCAGCTCATTCAATTGCACCAATCCCAGCGGCTTGGCGAAGCCATTGAGCACCGCGCTGCCGCACGGCAACGGTTGGTTGAACAGATCGCCCGGCGGCACGATGGCGGTGACGCCGGTCTGGCATTCGCCGTCGGCCAAGGTGTGATGCCCGACGCTGACGCCCGGCACGTCACACAGGCTGTCTGTCGGCCCGGCCGGATAGCGCGCGCCCGGCAGGCGGCGATGGCGCCGCCAATAGCTCAGCAGATTGTCGAGGCTTTGTTGTTCAAACACCTGGCTGTCAATCATGGTTCCCTCATCCGCCGTTAGCCCATCAGAAAACCAGAATATCGCGCAATGCGCCGCGCCGTAAATTGAAAGCGGAAGCGGGCAGCAAAAATCGCCTTGCCCCATCGCCGTTCAGACCCACTCGCAGGGCATCGAAGACACCCTGCTGCGTTATCAAGATCTGGTGCTGAAGGCACGCAAACGCTGCGACGTGGCGCACGGCAAAGACATGGCTATCACCCACGGCGGGTATGAAGACTGAAGAGCGAAATCGGCAAACGCATTCTCGCCGGCATGTGGGAGACCATTTTGGGCGGCCCGCAGGCCTGAGCCTTATTGGGTTTTTAGCGGGCAATCGGATAGTATAAAAAAATGAATGATTCAAAACTGGATTATGGCTCAATTGAATAAATAAACCATGACCATAACAATGACGAAAACAGAGCAAAACAATAAATCACCGGAAAAATTTCTCAATGAGTCCAAATAGTCATTGCTGTTCTTATTTAGTTGGTTAATGGCATCATTTTCGTTCTCAGCTTCTACTTCAATATGATGCTTTCTGAACCCTTTCTGCTTCATATCTTTAATTATTTCTCGTGTAACCACTTCCTTTCTCTGCACCCTTGATTCATCGCTCTTTATAAAAACAACATATTTATTCATCATATACCCCATAAAAGCACAGAATTTTACTTCTGTGCTGGGATTGCAGCTGTTAATTAGCGTTTGGTTCTGGATTCTCTGGCCTCTCTCGGTCCAGTGCCATTGCCGCCATAACCATTTCCTGTAGAACTGCCATTCCCCAGAAACCACTGGCGCAGGAACCGCTGTCATAAGGGCTATTTTTTGACAAGAATGACTGAAGGTGTATTCTCACTGCTGAAAATAATCATATTGGAATAAAATCCAGAATAATATACCGAACCAAATTACACGCAGATGCTATCGATTCAATTAATTGAATCGCCAAATAATCTCAACGCCCAAGATTAATAACCCAATAAAGAAGAGGCGGCGGAACAGCTGCGGGCGACAATGACGACGCACCCTCTCCCCCAGCCACATGCCGCCCAGCGCCGGCAACAGCGCCAACAGCGAACCGCCGAGCAGCGTAGCGGGCAGCGCCTGATGCCAGGCTAATCCGGCGGCCAGCGCCAGCGTCGAGACGGTGAACGACAGCCCCAGCGCCTGCACCAGATCGTCACGCGCCAGGCCCAATGCGTTCAGATAGGGCACCGCCGGTATGACGAATACGCCGGTGGCGCCGGTCAGCACGCCGGTCACCAGGCCGCACAGCGGCCCCAGCCAAGGCTCTGCCGTGGCGGAAACGCGCCAGTCGAAACGGGTGAATCCCAACAGCGCATAGCCGATCAGGCAAACGCCCAGCGCCAGCGGCGCCAGGCGGCCGTCGGTGGCGGTGAGCGCGCCGGCGCTCAATAACGTGCCCAGCATGACGCACAGCATCATCGGCCAGAGTCGACGGCACAGCGCCCCCAACCTCGGCCCGCACAGCAACTGCCACAGATTGGTGATCAACGAGGGTAACAGCAGCAGCGCGGCGGCCTGCCCCGGCGGCATCATCAGGCTGAGCAACCCCATCGACACCGTCGGCAACCCCAGACCGATCGCCCCTTTGACCGTGCCGGCCAGCGTAAAAATGCCCGTCAGGGCGATAATCTCGAGTAACGTCAGCGACATGCGTCTATCCTTATGGCGAATCAACGGCTCGATTGTGGCCAGCGCCGCGCCGCAGCACAATGCGGCAATGGCAGAGCCTGCCTGCGGCAAAGACAGAGGAAGAACGCATGCATTTTGACTTTATCGATCTGCGGCTGTTGGTGGCGGTGCTCGAAACCGGCAGCATCACCGCCGGCGCCGAGCGCGTCGGGCTGTCGCTGGCCGCCGCCAGCGCCCGCATGCGCGGGCTGGAACAACAGGCCGGCGTGGCGCTGTTGACGCGCAATCCGCGCGGCGTCCAGGCGACGCCCGCCGGTGAGCGCCTGTTGCAACACGCGCGCGTGCTGCTGCAACAGCGCGACCGGCTGCGGGGTGATATGGCCGAGTTCGCGCCGGGCCAGCGCAGCCAGCTGCGCATCGTCGCCAATACCGTCGCCGCCGACGCTTTTCTGCCGGAGCTGTTGGCGGATTTTCTGGTGCTGCACCCGCACACCGACATCGCGCTGGAGGAGCTGCCCAGCCCGGCCATCGCGCTGGCGATCGCCGAACGGGCGGCGGATATCGGCATCGTGGCGGACCACGCCGATCTGCGTGGGCTGGCAAGCTACCCTTTTCGCCAGGATCGTCTGGTGCTGGCGCTGCCGCCGGGGCATGCGCTCAGCGGCCGCCGCTCGCTCAGCTTTGCGGACGCCCTGCCTTTTGATTTCATCGGCCTGCCGGAAGAGAGTGCGCTGCAACAGCATCTGGAACAGCTGGCGATACGCAGCGGCGGCCCGATGCGGCTGCGGGCGCGTGCGGCTAATTTCGACGCCATCTGCCGCATGGTGCTGCGCGGCGCCGGGCTGGCGGTGGTGCCGGAAGAGAGCGCCCAACGCCATCCGGAGATCCGACACGGCGCCCTGCCGCTGACGGACGAGTGGGCAACCCGGCGTCTGTCGATCGTGGTACGTGACCTGGCGCAGCTGCCGCTGCCGGCGCAGCGGCTGGTGGCGTTCCTGCGCCAAGCCTGAGGCGGCTCAGTGCGTGCCCGGCTCTGCGCGCAGCCGCGCCACCTGAGCCTCCACGTCGCGCCAGGCCGGTTTGTCGCCGGCATAGCGTTGGCGCAGATAATTCACCAGCGCCGTCACCTGCCGATCGGAAAAGCTGTCCTTAAAGCCCGGCATAAAGCCCAATTCGGCGGTGGCCGGCTTGGGGATCCCTTGCAGGATCACCTTGATCAGGTTATCGGGGCGATCGCTGAAGATATTGGTGTTATTGGCCAGATCCGGGCTGACGCCGAACAGCTGCGGCCCGCCGGCGGCGGCGCTGTGGCAGGCCTGGCAAGCGCCCTGGAACAACCGCTCGCCCGCCAGTTGACCCGCAGGCAACGCGCGGGCCGCCAACTGCGCCTGCGGTTCCACATTCAGCGTCGCCTTGGCGCTCAGCGACATCACATAGTTGGCCATCGCCCGCAGATCGCTCTGCGGCAACGTCGCCAGTTCGCTGACCACCGGCCCCATCGGCCCGGCCGCCACGCCGTGCTCGGCGGAATGCCCGGTGCGGAAGTACTGAAACAGCTGCTCCTCAGTCCAGGGCTTGTCCGCATTGGCCAATTGATTCAGCGCCGGCGCTTCCCACCCGTCCACCATCCCTCCCGCCAGGAAGGCCGCGCCGCCCTTTTCCGCCCCCAGCAGATTACGCGGCGAATGGCAGGCGGCGCAGTGGCCAAGGCCGTTGACCAGATAGGCGCCGCGGTTCCACTGCGCGCTTTGCTGCGGATCGGGTTGATATTCCCCCTGGCGCAGGAATAGCGCGTTCCAGCCCGCCATCAGCGGCCGCAGGTTAAACGGGAAGCGCATCTGATTGGCCGGATTGCTCTGGCGCACCGCCGGTTGCGACATCAGATAAGCGTACAGCGCCTGCATGTCGCCGTCGGTCATTTTACTGAAGGCGGTGTAAGGAAATGCCGGATAGAGGTGGCGGCCGTCGCGGGCGATGCCCTGACGCATCGCCCGATCGAATGCGGTAAACGACCAGTTGCCGATGCCGGTTGCCACGTCCGGGGTAATGTTGGTGCTGTAGAGCGTGCCGAACGGCGTCGCCATCGCCAACCCACCGGCGTTGGTCGCCCCTTCCGACGCGGTATGGCAAACCGCGCAGTCTCCGGCGGCGGCCAACTGACGGCCGCGCTCCAGCGTGGCGGCCGACCAGGTGCCGGCGCCAGGCGTCGCCACCGGCGCGATCTCCGTCCGCCATGGCAAGGCGCTGCCGGCGATGCCCAGCACCGCGCCGAACAGCCCCGCCGCGCCGCCGAACCACCATTTACCGCGTTTCTTTTTCTTGGGAGGCGCGTCCTGCCGCTCGGCATCCGGCCCGTTCAGCGCCTCACGCAGCTTGTCCGAGGTGATCGGCAGCTCGCGAAAACGAATGCCGGTGGCGTCGAACACCGCGTTGGCGATGGCCGCCGCGCTGGGCACCGACGCCGACTCCCCGGCGCCCAGCGGCGGATCGTAAGGGCGCGGCATCATCACCACGTCCACCTCCGGCACCTCCGGGAAGGTCAGGATCGGGTAAGCCCCCCACTCTTTGGCGGAGACCGTCGATTCCTCAAAGGTCACGCGCTCTTTCAACACCCGGCTGGTCGATTGCAACACGTTGCCATGGATTTGGTGACGCACGCCGTCCGGGTTAACCATCATGCCCGCGTCGTGGCCGACCACGATGCGCGTTACCGCCACTTCGCCACTGGCTTTGTCGATCGCCACGTCGGCCACCCAGGCGGCCCAGGCCGCGCCAAAGCCGGGAAACTTGCTGTGGATGTAACGGGCGTAGGCAAAGCCGCGCCCGCGCAGCACGCCGTCTTCCGCCGGGGTCTGCATCGGTTCGGTATGCGGCGTCCAGCCGGCGCGTTCTGCGGTGCTGCGCATCAGTTCACTGGCGCGTTCATCATGGATGTAGCGCAGCCGATACTCCAGCGGATCGACGCCGGCGGCGTGGGCCAGCTCATCGATATAAGACTCGTGGGCGAAGGTGTTGGGCAAGGCGGAAACGCCGCGCATCCAGGAGGCGCGCACGATCGGCGCCATGTCCTCGATGCTGACGCGCAGCGACGGATATTCGTATGGCGGCACCGAGGTGCGGTCGCCCATTTCATAGGCCACCGGCAGCGGCTCAACCCGGCCGGTCAGCAACAGCGCCAGCGTCGGCGCGCCGTTGGAAGGATAATAGGTGCGAAAATCGTAGGCGACCGGGTGCCCGGCGGCGTCCAGCCCGCCGTCCACCTCCATCAGCTGCGCCGTGCCCTTCGGTTCCCACACATGCTCTTGCTCGCGGGTCAGCTGCACCCGCACCGGCCGGCCCACCGCCCGCGACAGCAGCGCCGCGTCGGCGCAGACGTCATCGGCGCAATTGCGGCCATAGCAGCCGGCCGCCTCCATGCGAACGATCTCGATCTGCGCTTCCGGGTATTCCAGCAGCCAGGCCAGATCGGCGCGCAGCAGGTGCGGGTTCTGGCTGCCTGACCAGACCTGCAGGCGCTCCGGCCGATAGTCCGCCAGCGCGCAGGAAGGGCCAATCGAGGCATGCAGCTGATACGGCCACAGGTAGCTGCGGGTGAAACGCCTGTCGGCCGCCGCCAGCGCCGCGTCCACATCGCCGGTATCGTGCACCACCCGGGTAGAGTGCGGATTGTCGCGCAGCGCCTGCGCCACGTCGGTCATCTGCGGCAAATTGCGGCGCCAGTCTTTCCAACTGACCTGCAGCGCCTGTGCCGCCTTGATCGCCTGCTCTTCGCGCTCGGCGACGATGCCGATGAAATCGCCGATCACCACCAGTTTGACGATGCCGGGAATATGCGCGATCGAGGTTTCGTCCACCGCCAGCAGGCTGGTGCCGACAAATTCGCCGCTGTCGTAGCCGGCATAGGGCGGCCGCACCACCCGGCCGTGCAGCATGTTCGGCAGGCGCATATCGTGTACGTAGGTGGTTTCGCCGGTCGCCTTGGCCGGAATATCGACGCGCGCGGTGCTGGTGCCCACCAGGCGATACTCCGCCTGCGGTTTCAGCGGCGCGTCGCCGGAAATCGACAGCTCGACATGACCGCCGGCCACCAGCTCGGCGTAGCTGAGCGCCTGCCCCTGCGGGCTGCGGATCACGCCCTCCTCCAGCGTCAGCTGTTCCACCGGCGCATCGAAGCGCTGCGCCGCCTGGCGCAACAGCCAACGGCGCGCTTCGGCGGCGGCGTTGCGCAGCGGCACGGCGGAGATCTGCAGCGTGGCGCTGGCGATGGTGGCGCCCTGATTCGGCGCGCGCTCGGTATCGCCCAACACCATTTGCACCTGATCCATGCGCAGGTACAGCTCTTCGGCGACGATCTGCCCGAGCGCGGTGCGCACGCCGGTGCCAAGATCGACATGGCCGTTAAAGGCATAGATTTCGCCGCTGCCGCACAGGGCGATAAACAGCCCCTGCTCTTTGGGCTTCAGCACCGGCGTTTGCCCTTTGGGCACCAGTCCCGGCGGCGGTTGCACGCTGTCGACGATCAGCAGCACGCCGTCGCGCTGCAGCAAGTCGGCCTGGCTCGGCGATGGGACACGGGAATCAGTCATGGGCGTGGGCGTCCTCATCGCGGCAGAGAATGATGGCGCGCTGAACCGCACGCAGGATTTCGAGATGGGTGCCGCAGCGGCACAGGTTGCCGGACAGCGCCTGACGGATCTCCGCCTCGCTCGGGGCGGGATTACGATCCAACAGGGCTTTGGTGGTCATGATCATGCCATTGAGACAGTAGCCGCATTGCGCCGCCTGCTCTTCGATAAAGGCACGCTGCACCGGGTGCGGGCGCTGGCGATCGCCAAGGCCTTCCAGGGTCACGATCGCCCGGCCGGACACGCCGAGCGCCGGGATCACGCAGGAGCGCGCCGCCACGCCGTCGATCAACACGGTACACGCACCGCATTCGCCCAGGCCGCAGCCGTACTTCGGGCCGTTGAGCGCCAGATCGTTGCGCAGTACCAGCAAGAGCGGCGTATCCGCCATCACCTGCGCATGAAGCTGTTCGCCGTTCACCGACAGCATCAGCGGATGCTCCGTCAGCGTAGTTTTCGCGCCGTCCCTGGGCGATTGCACTTCAGATATCGCCATTGTTCGCGTCTCCGCCTGCACGTGATGATCTTATGGGCTGGCCTCTCGCCACCGACCACCAGGCAACCGACGTTGCGCGGGCGAATCAGCCGGTGGGCGGATCTTCCAGCATTTTATTCAGCAGGAATATCAGCGCTATCCGTTCGGCCGGGTTCAGCGTACCGAACGTCAGTTCTGTGATTTTCGCCGCCTGCGGCACCGTTTCCGTCAACAGCACGGCGCCGGCGTCGGTCAGGCCGACCACCACCTTGCGCCGATCGATCGGATCCGGCGTCACCGTGATCAGATCGCGCGCCTTCAGCCGTTCGACGATGCCGCGGATGGTGGCCTGATCCACCGCCGTCACCTGCACCAGCTCGGTCAGCGAGCTCGGCCCCATATCGCGCACCGCGCACAGGGTGATGAACTGCACCGCCGTCAGCTGCGAATCGCCGACGTTTTGCTGGAAAATCGCCACGTGGCGCTGATAAACCTTGCGCAGCAGGTGCCCGACTTGCTCGGTAAAATGATAATTTTCAGGTTGGCCGCTCACGGCTGACGGGTATTCGGGGGGCGTCATTGCGTTACTCTCACCATCTATGGAATCCACGAGAATAGTACAAACCCCCGCCGTTGGCAGCAACGATTACGCCCGGCGCACGCGCGACGCTTCCGGCGCCACCACTTCCCCGTCCGCCACCACCGTTTGCCCGTCGAGGCGAATGTCGCAGCGGCGCAGTGCGATATCCATATGGCAAGGCGTTTTGCGCGTGCCGCCCACTTCGGTGTTCGGCCCGGTGGAGAACAGGAAGTTGCCGTAGAACGCGCGCGCATCCATGCACATGCCGTCGTTCTTGTCGTGCAGACCCATCGCCGTCCACTGGGCGCGCGGCTGCAGACCCCAGCCGATGTGCGAGATGCCGTACACCTCCGGATCGTCGAAGTATTTCATGTATTCGCGCAGGTATTCCGCCTCGAAGCCGCCGTGAATGCGAGTAACGAACCCTTGTTCGATCTCCAGCGTGATGCGTTCACGCGCATAGCTTTTGAACGGCAGCAAGATATCGCCGACCTCCAGCACCAGCACCCCTTCCGCCTGCTCCTCATTCGGCCAGGTGAACAGGAAACCGCTCGGCCAGTGATCCCAGCGCCCCGGTTCATCGGCATAGCCGTACTCGGTCACCGTCGGGTATTGCCCCAGCGGCGCGCGGAAATCGCTGCCGGCGGCGGAGGTCACCTGCATCAGCTTCGCCTGCTCCAGCACGGCGGCGGCGGCCAGCACCCGCGCCTTGTCCTCCGCGTTGGGCAACATGCGCGCCAGCACCTCCGGCGGCTCCACCGCCAGCAGGATGCGGGTGCCAGTTTTCAGGATCTGTTCCTGCTCCGGCGAATGCAGCAGCATCATGGTATCGACGATCAGGTCGGCGGCCTCCAGCGCACGCTGCGCCGCCAGATTGCCGGTCAGCGCGGTATCGCCGCAATAGGCGGTCATGTCGTTGCCCATCGCTCGCGGATGGTTGAACGCCGGCAGTTCGACGGCATACACCTTGGCGCCCAGCCGCAGCGCTGCGTCGGTCGCGGCGCGCACCGTGCGCGCATCGGAATAATGGCTTTTCAAAATCGCCACGCTCTGCGAAGCATCGACCTTCGACAGCGTAAGCACCTGCTCGAACAGCTGTACCAACTGGGTTTCATTGACCGCCATGGCCTGTCTCCTGTCTCGTCAAGGGTGACCGACGCCCGCAAGGCGGCGGTGATTTTTCAAACAATTTAAAGTGAACACACTCATTTCATCTAAGTCAAAAAAGCAAAGGAAAGCAAGCTGCGAATATCCACCATAAGAAAGTCCTATTTCATCCCGCATCAATCCTGTGATTAACATGAGTTTAACAGTAATACGCCGTCAATTAGCGTGAGCGAGATCTGATTTAACACTTTTGCAACTTTGCGTTATCTAGCGCATACACTATAAATCGATCGTCCAGCCACGCGTTGGGCCTACGCTGAAAAAAGCCAACAGAGAGGGGAAACATGATGAGCAAACAACCACGCATCGCCGTCGTCGGCGCCGGGCTGGGGGGCGCCGCCGCCGCCGGGCTGCTGCAAAAAGCCGGCTTTACCGTCGATCTGTATGAACAGAGCCCGGCGTTCTCACGCCTTGGCGCCGGCATTCACATGGGGCCGAACGTACTGAAGATTTTCCGCCGTCTCGGTATTGAGCAGCGGTTGGAGCAGATGGCGTCTCATCCCGATTTCTGGTTCAGCCGCGACGCCGAAAGCGGCGACTACCTGTCGCGCATCGAACTGGGCGCCTTCGCCCGCCGGGAGTACGGCGCCGCCTATGTGACGGTGCACCGCGGCGATTTGCAGGCGTTGCAGCTCTCCGCACTGCAGCCCGGCACCCTGCACTTCGGCAAATGCCTGAGCAAAATTGAAGATCGCGGTGACGAGGTGGTGCTGAACTTCGTCGACGGCACCTCGGCCCACGCCGACATCGTGATCGGCGCCGACGGCATCAATTCGCGCATTCGTGAGCACCTGCTGGGCGCTGAAGCGCCGACCTACAGCGGCTGGGTGGCCCACCGCGCGCTGATCCGCGGCGAGAAGCTGGCGAAATACAACCTGACGTTCGAAGACTGCGTGAAGTGGTGGTCGGCGGATCGCCATCTGATGGTCTACTACACCACCCAACGGCGCGACGAGTATTACTACGTCAGCGGCGTGCCGCACCCGGCCTGGGATTTCCAGGGCAGCTTCATCGACAGCAGCCGCGAAGAAATGTTCGAGACCTTCGCCGGCTACCACCCGATCGTGCAGGCGCTGATCGAATCCAGCGAACAGGTCACCAAATGGCCATTGCTGAACCGCAAACCGCTGCCGCTGTGGAGCGAAGGCCGTCTGGTGCTGCTTGGCGACGCCTGCCACCCGATGAAACCGCACATGGCGCAGGGCGCGGCGATGGCGATCGAAGACGCCGCCATGCTGACCCGCTGCCTGCAGGAAACCGGCCTCGGCGACTACCGCACCGCCTTCCAGCTGTATGAAGCCAACCGCAAGGAGCGCGCCTCCCGGGTGCAGGCGGTGTCCAACGCCAACACCTTCCTGCGCACCCAGGAAGATCCGGCCTGGGTCTACGGCTATGACCTGTACGCGCAAGCGCTGAAATCGGAGAACGCCGCATGAGCACCTTCCTCTACGGCGCCCACGTTCACGCCAACGATATTCGCCAACACTATCTGCGCTACGGCGGCCACGGCCCGGCGCTGATCCTGGTCCCCGGCATCACCAGCCCGGCGATCACCTGGGGCTTCGTCGCCGAGCGGCTGGGGGAAAAATACGACGTCTACGTGCTCGACGTGCGCGGCCGCGGTCTGTCGTCCAGCGGCCCGGAACTGGCTTATGACGCAGAGACCTGCGCGCAGGACGTCAACGCCTTCGCCGCTGCGTTGAACCTGGGCAGTTACGCCCTGCTCGGCCATTCGATGGGCGCCCGCTTCGCCCTGCGCGCCGCCGCTCTGCAGCCCGCCGGCGTGCGGCGGCTGGTGCTGGTCGATCCGCCGGTTTCCGGCCCCGGCCGCCGCGCCTATCCCGGCCAATGGCCGTGGTACGCCGACTCCATCCGGCAGTCGCTGCCGGGCATGAGCGCCGAGCAGATGCGCGCCTTTTGCCCAACCTGGAGCGAAGAGCAGCGCCGGCTGCGCGCCGAGTGGCTGCACACCTGCTACGAGCCGGCGATCCAACGCGCCTACGACGATTTTCATCAGGTGGACAGCCACCGTGACTACCCGCTGCTGACCATGCCGACGCTGCTGATGGCCGCGGGCAAAGGCGGCGTCATTCAGCCCGAAGACCGGGCAGAGATCCGCGCGCTACAGCCGGAGATCGCCATCGTCGAGGTCGAGAACGCCGGACACATGATCCCGTGGGACGATTTCGACGGCTTCTTCCGCGCCCTGGGCGATTTTCTGGATTAACTGAGGAACACCGACATGAGCAACCACTACCGCATCGGCCAGATCGTGCCCAGCTCCAACACCACAATGGAAACCGAGATCCCGGCGATGCTGGGCGCGCGCCAGCTGATACGCCCGGAGCGTTTCACTTTTCACTCCAGCCGCATGCGCATGAAACACGTCAATAAAGAAGAATTGGCGGCGATGGACGCCGAGTCCGATCGCTGCGCGCTGGAGCTGTCCGACGCGCGGGTCGACGTGCTCGGCTACGCCTGCCTGGTGGCCATCATGGCGATGGGGCTGGGCTATCACCGCGAATCGCAGGCCCGGCTGGCGCAGGTGACGAAAGACAATCAGGCCGCCGCGCCGGTTATCAGCAGCGCCGGCGCGCTGGTCAACGGCCTGAAGGTGATCGGCGCCAAACGCATCGCGCTGGTGGCGCCCTACATGAAACCGCTGACCCAGCTGGTGGTGGACTACATCCAGCACGAAGGCATCGAGGTCAAGGTGTGGCGCGCGCTGGAGATCCCGGACAACCTCGACGTCGGCCGGCACGATCCGGCCAGGCTGCCGGGGATCGTCGCCGAGATGGATTTACGCGAGGTCGATGCTATCGTGCTGTCCGCCTGCGTGCAGATGCCTTCGCTGCCGGCCGTCCCGACGGTGGAGGCCCAAACCGGCAAACCTGTGATCACCGCTGCCATCGCCACCACTTACGCGATGCTGACCGCGCTGGAGCTGGAACCGATCGTTCCCGGCGCCGGCGCCCTGCTGTCCGGCGCCTATTGAGGAGGCAGAATGAACGACACCCTCAGCGACAACTATCGCGGCGTCTGGGGCCAGCGCATCGGCTTCGGCCGGCGCCCGGCGCTGCTGGCGATCGATTTTATGCAGGCCTACACCACCGAAGGCGCGCCGCTGTTCGCGCCGGGCGTGGTGAGCGCGGTCGAGGAAAGCCGCGAGCTGCTGGCCTGCGCGCGCCGAACAGGAATTCCGGTGATCCACACCCATATCCGCTATCATGCAGGCCATTTTGCCGATGGCGGCCTGTGGGTGAAGAAAGCGCCGGTGATGAAAGACATGGTGGCGGGCAACCCGCTGGCGGCGTTCTGCCCGCCGGTGGCGCCGCTGGCCGATGAGGTGGTGCTGAGCAAGCAATACGCCAGCGCCTTCTTCGGCACCGCGCTGGCGCCGCTGCTGGTGGCGCAAGGGATCGACACGCTGCTGATGATCGGCTGCTCCACCAGCGGCTGCATCCGCGCCAGCGCAGTGGACGCGGTGCAGCACGGCTTCCGCGCCATGGTGGTGCGCGAGTGCGTCGGCGATCGTCACCCCGGCCCGCACGAAGCCAACCTGTTCGACATCGACAGCAAATACGGCGACGTGGTGCACAAACGGGAGGCGCTCGACTACCTGAACCGGTTATGAGTCAACGATTCACCTGCAACGACAATAACGAAGGCGCAGACAGCGCCTCACGCGACCGCCCGAAACAGGGCGGCGTCCATGCAACGCAAACACAACAGGCGCCTCCTGCGGAGGCCAACACGCACCACCTGGAGACAACATCATGGCCATTGTCGACACCCCGCTGGCGGGGAAAGCGGACGCAGAATCGCTGCTGCTGTACCGCAAAATCACCTGGAAACTGATCCCGTTTCTTTGCCTGTGTTACCTGGCGGCCTACCTCGATCGCATCAACGTCGGGCTGGCCAAGCTGCAGATGGCCGACGCGCTGCAGCTGAGCGAAGCGGCCTTTGGTCTGGGCGCCGGGCTGTTCTTCGTCGGCTATATTCTGTTCGAGGTGCCGAGCAACCTGATCCTGCAGCGCGTCGGCGCCAAGATGTGGATTGCCCGTATCATGATCACCTGGGGGCTGCTGTCCACCGCCACCATGTTCGTCACCACGCCGACCCAGTTCTACGTCATTCGCTTTCTGCTCGGCGTGGCGGAGGCCGGTTTCCTGCCCGGCGTGCTCTTTTACCTGACGCTGTGGTTCCCGACCTATCGCCGCGGCCGCATCATCGCGCTGTTCATGATCGGCCTGCCGCTCTCCAGCGTGATCGGCGGGCCGCTCTCCGGCTGGATCATGGGCCATTTCGACATGCGCCACGGGCTGCACGGCTGGCAGTGGCTGTTTTTGCTGGAGGGCATTCCCAGCGTGCTGTTGGGCGTGCTGACCTTCTGGCTATTGCCTAACACTTATCAGCAGGCCAAGTGGCTGACGCCCGAGGAAAAACAGCGCATCGCCGACGATCTGGCGCGCGACGACGCCGAGGCCGATCACGGCAAGCACAGCTTCCGCGACGGCTTCTTCAACCTGAAGGTGTGGATGCTCGGCGGCATCGACTTCGCTATTCTGCTCAGCGCCTACGCCATGGGCTTTTGGATGCCGACCTTCATCAAAACCGCCGGCGTTACCGACATCACCACCATCGGTTACCTGACGGCGATCCCCAGCGTCGCCGCCCTGCTCGGCATGCTGCTGATCGGCAGCAGTTCCGACCGGCTGCGCGAACGGCGCTGGCATATCATCGTGCCGTTTATCATCGGCGCGCTGGCGATGGCCGGCAGCACCTTCTTCACCCACAATGCGCTGGCCACGGTGCTGCTGTTCTCCATCGCCCAGGCGGCAATCATCGGCGCAGTGCCGGTGTTCTTCAGCCTGCCGGCCACCTTCCTGCGCGGCACGGCGGCGGCGACCGGCTTCGCGCTGGCCTGTTCGCTGGCCAACATCGCCGGGCTGGTAAGCAATTCGCTGATGGGGCTGGCGCTGGATCTGACCGGCAAGAGCGGCGGCGCGCTCTGGGCCTTCGCCGGCTGCCTGCTGCTCAGCTCGCTGCTGGTGGTGGCCCTGCCGGCCAAGGTGGTGAACCGCTGAGCGTTAATAGAAAGGGGAAAGGCGCAAGACAATGACAATGATGATAAGGAACCGTTGTCTGCTTTGATTCTTGCGCCGTTTTCTCCCCATAACAGGACATGTCAATAACGACGATGGGCTCTGGGTTACCCCACCAACAACGTTTTTGCTTCCAGATAAGCCTGCATCCCCCATTTGCCCATCTCGCGCCCCAGCCCGGACTGTTTGAAACCGCCAAACGGCGCTTTAGGTTCATGATCCAACGTGTTCAGCAGAACACGCCCGGAGTCAATCTGCTGCGCCACCCGCACCCCGCGTTCGCGATCGCCGCTTAACACCAGCGCACTCAGCCCGTAGGCGGTGTCGTTGGCGATCGCAAGCGCTTCGGCCTCATTGTCGTAAGGGATGATCACCAGCACCGGACCAAAAATTTCTTCCCGGGCAATGCGCATCCGGTTATTGCCCGCAAATACCGTAGGCTTCACGCACCAGCCTTTATCCATACCCGATGGACGGCCAACGCCGCCAACCAACAATGTCGCCCCTTCTTCCTCGCCCAAGCGGATATAATCCTGCACCCGTTGCCACTGTTTTTGGCTCACCATCGGGCCGATTTCCGTATTTTCATCGCGCGGATCGCCCGACCGGACTTTGCCTACCGCGTCGGCAATCGCCTGTTCAAACTCCGCCTGACGGCTGCGCGGCACCAGAATTCGCGTGCCTGCAATGCAGGCCTGGCCGCTATTCATAAAACCGGCGGCAAGCGCCAAAGGCACGGCCTGCATGACATCCGCATCGTCCAGGATCAGCGTCGGCGATTTGCCCCCCAGTTCCAATGTCACCCGTTTCAGCGATTCTGCACCGCTTTCTACGATATGTTTGCCCACCGCCGTGGAACCGGTAAACGAGATCTTGGCAATATCGGGATGTCGATTAATGACCTCACCCACCACCTCGCCTCGCCCGGTGATAATGTTAAATACCCCGGCAGGAATGCCCGCATCGTGCAACGCTTCGGTGATAACCCGCGTTTGCATTGCGCTCATTTCGCTGGGCTTGATCACCGCGGTGCACCCTGCCGCCATCGCCGTCGCCAGTTTGTTGCAGATAAACCCGGCATCGCTGTTCCATGGCGTAATCAGCCCGGCGACGCCGACAGGCGTCATGATGACCTGCGCCTTACCCGCCTGTTCCGTAAACTCGAAATTTTCCAGCGCGTCGATCGCCTGAGCTATCGCGTCCGCCGGGTAGCTGGCCATCCAGCGCCCACGAATTTTGGGCGCGCCATATTCCATCACGACGGCGTCCATCAGCTCATCTTCACGGGCCATAACCGCTTTGTGCATACGGCGCAATACGGCAAGGCGTTCCGCCTTACTGGTCTTGGACCAGTAAGGAAATGCGGCCTTGGCTGCGGCAATCGCCCGCTCGGCATCCACCTCGTCCGCCAGACGCACAGTGCCAATCACGTCTTCTGTCGCCGGGTTAAACAGCGTGAAGCGTTCTTCACCGTGGGGTGTCACGAATTCACCGTTGATATAAATGCTGTCAATTTTTTGCATGGTGCGCTCCACATGTTCCGATTAGTCAAACGAGTATAGAAACAGATGATCAATACGATAAGTGGGTCTATCCTGTACGAACTGTACCGATAATCGGGATAATCTATGCATCGCAGTGGACTGACAGAGTTGGAAGTCGTGTTGGCGGTGGCACAGCGACAAAGCTTTCGCGCCGCCGCACGGCAATTAGGCATGTCGGCCACCGCCGTCAGCAATGCGGTGGCCGGGTTGGAAAGCCGCCTTAAAATACGTCTGTTTAACCGTTCGACCCGCAGCGTGGCGCTGACGCCGGCGGGCGCGCGTTATGTAGAACGAATCGCCCCCGCTCTGGCCGAGATTCGGCGTGCATCAGAAGAGATTGCCACCCAGCCCGACGCGCCAACCGGCACGCTGCGCATCAGCGCACCGCAGGAGTGCGTCTCCCTGCTCTACGAACCGTTGATCGAAACGTATTTGCGGCGTTACCCGCAAATGCGGCTCGATATCACCAGCGAATCAAGAATGGTGGACATTGTGGCGGAAGGTTACGACGCGGGGATCCGTTTGGCGGAGTCCGTCCCGCAGGACATGATCGCCGTGGAGCTAACGGGAGATATCCGCATGTTGGTGGTCGCTACACCAGACTATTTCGCTGAACATGGCATACCGCAATCGCCGGAGGATCTGTTACGGCACAAAAGCGTCGGGATGCGTATGTCACACGGAGGGATTTACCATTGGGAATTGGAACGCCACCAGCAGAAACTTCGAGTCAACGTACCGCCGCGCATTGTATTGAATGAAATGCGCGCCATTCATCGTGCCGCATTGAGCGGTGTGGGGATTGCCTTCGTTTCAGATTGGTTTGCCCGTGAAGATATCGCATCAGGTCGTCTTATTAGCGTACTGGACGAATGGTGCCCAGCTTTCGGCGGATTGCGTCTCTATTATCCCGGCAGACGACATGTGCCTCCGGGGCTCAAGGCATTTATCGATTTGGTGCATGAAATTCAGGCCAGGTAGCTTGTCTTCTCTCTGTCGACCAGAAAACGGCACCGCCAAACGTCGGAATGCGACCGGCATTTGGCGTGCCGTTGGTTTACTCACTCTCCTTGTTCATACCCTCGGGACTATTCGTCCTTCAGCCCGCGGTTGATCAGCATCGGTTCGATGCTCGGCTCTTTGCCGCGCCAGTCGATGTACAGCTTCTCCAGATCCTGGCTGTTGCCGCGCGACAGGATCATGTCGCGGAAGCGCTGGCCGTTTTCGGCGGTCAGGCCACCGTGCTCGGTGAACCACTGGAAGGCGTCGTCCGCCAGCATTTCCGTCCACAGATAGGCGTAATAGCCCGCGGCGTAGCCGTTACCCCAGATGTGCTGGAAATAGCTGGAACGGTAGCGCGGCGGCACGTAGCCGAGATCGACCTTGTCTTTTTGCAGCGACTCGGCCTCGAACTTGTCCACGTCTTGCTGCGGCTGGTCGGCGGTCAGCATGTGCCAGTGCATGTCCAGCAGCGCGGCGGACAGCAGCTCGGTCATGCTGTAGCCCTTGTTGAACTTGTCGGCCTTCTTGATCTTGTCGACCAGTTCCTGCGGCATCGCCTCGCCGGTCTGATAATGCTTGGCGAAGTGGCTGAACACTTTCGGATCGCTGACCCAGTGCTCGTTGAACTGCGACGGGAACTCGACGAAATCGCGCGCGGTGTTGGTACCCGACAGGCTCGGGTATTCCTGATCGGCGAACATGCCGTGCAGCGCGTGGCCGAACTCGTGGAACATGGTGATCACATCGTCATACGACAGCAGCGCCGGCTGCCCCGGCGCCGGTTTGGTGAAGTTGGCAACGTTGTAGATCACCGGCTTGGTGCCGTTGAGCTTCGACTGATCGACGAAGTTGCTCATCCAGGCGCCGCCGCCCTTGTTGTCGCGCTTGAAGGAGTCGGTGTAGAACAGCGCCAGCGATTTGCCGTCCTTGTCGAACACTTCATACACCTTAACGTCCGGCTGGTAGACCGGAATGTCCTTGCGTTCTTTGAAACTGATGCCGTACAGCAGGTTGGCGGCGTAAAACACGCCGTTGTTCAGCACGTTGTTCAGCTCGAAGTAAGGTTTGATCTGCGATTCGTCCAGATCGTACTTGGCCTTGCGCACCTGTTCGGCGTAGAACTGCCAGTCCCAGGCCTGCACCTTGAAGTCGCCTTTCTGCTGATCGATCACCGCCTGAATGTCTTTGGCTTCACGCTCGGCGCGCGCGGTGGCCGCCGGCACGATGTTGCGCATAAAGCTCAAGGCGGCATCCGGCGTCTTGGCCATCTGGTTTTGCAGCTTCCAGGCGGCGTAGTTCGGGTAGCCCAACAGCTTGGCCTGCTCGGCGCGTACCTTGGCCAGACGGGAAAGGGTCTGGCGGGTATCGTTGCCGTCGCCCTTCTCCGCGCGCGTCCAGGAGGCGTCGAACAGCGCTTGGCGGGTGTCGCGATCTTTCAGGCTCTGCAGCAGCGGCTGCTGGGTGGTGTTCTGCAGCACCAACAGCCACTGTTTCTCCAGCTTGCGCTCGGCGGCCGCCTGCGCTGCCGCGGCCAGCTCACCTTCGGACAGACCGTCCAGTTTCGCCTGGTCGGTTATCGCCAGCGCGCCGTTTTTGCTCGCCGCCAGCAGTTTGTTGGTGAACTGGGTGCTCAGCGTCGCTGCTTCCTGGTTCAGCGCCTTCAGCTTGGCCTTGTCGGCGTCCGACAGGTTGGCGCCCGCCAGCTCGAAGTTCTTGTAGGTCACTTCCACCAGCCGGCGCGATTCCGGATCCAGCTTCAGCGCATCGCGATCCTGATAGATGGCCTTGATGCGCGCGAACAGCTTGCCGTTGAGCATGATGTCGTCGTTCAGCGCCGCCAGCATCGGCGAGGTTTCTTCATCCAGCTTCTGCAGCGCATCGCTGGTGTTGGCCGAGGTCATGGCGCCGAACACGTTCATCACCCGCGTCAGCAGCGAACCGGCCTGCTCCAGCGCCACGAAGGTATTCTTGAAGTTGGGCTTGGCCGGGTTGTTGGCGATCTTCTCCACCTCTTCCCGCTTTTGCTTGATGCCCGCCTCGATCGCCGGCGCGTAGTCGCTTTCCTTGATCAGGTTGAACGGCGGCGCCTGGAACGGCAGACGGCTTTGATAGAAGAACGGGTTTTGGGTCTTTTGCTTGTCGTGCTGATTGGCTTCACCGGTCACGGTAGCCTCCTTCGCCTGGCCGCTGGGCAGCGCACTATGGTCGGCGTGAGGTTGGGTTTCTGCTGCCTGTGCCTGCGAGCCCAGCGCCATGCCGATCGCCAGCACCAATGTGGATAAACGCATCAAATCGAAACTCCTCCATGTTCACGGAATAAGGTCTCGGGGAATGGCTCCCTCAGAGTCATCACCTAGCTTAGGCGCAGTTGGCAGTTTGAGCAAAAACAAGTGATTAGAAGTTAACCGCCTCGCCGACCGCGGCCAAACGCTTCTTTGACATCTTTATTTTTCATCATCGACATATAGTCACAAAAGGTAATCATTTTATGATTAATTAATTCAATACCATGATAAATAAAGAGGAATCATAAAATACCCTGTTGACTTATCAGGTTACCCAATGTAACTTGATGTAAATTTTGATTAATGGAGCTAATCAAATTGTATCTTATAACGGAAATAGTTCTTATTGTCATTTTCATCCTCATTATCAGTGCGATCTATAAAAACGCGAAGAAAAAAGGCGTGCGCACGTACCACATCGTTATGCTGTTCTTGATATTTCCCCTTGCCGTATTTTTAGACTACTGCCTGCAGCGCCAGGCGATCCTTTTGGATACGGCCGCCCTTAAAACCACGGCCAGTTATGGTTTGCCGATGGCGATTATTTTTTCGCTTGTTTTATCTATCACCTCTCGCAAGAAGGAGTTTAAATGAGAGCCTTAACGGAAGTTGAATTGTCATGTATTAACGGTTCTGACGGCAACGATTCTTATAATCCGACTTCGCTCATTGTCGGTAGCCTGAGCACAATAGCGAAATTACCCACCCCCGTATCCTTAGCCGTGGGCGTCGGGACGGAAATAGCTATTCAAGCCGCACCACACATGCCGGTTAACGTTGCTATTCCACAGGTTCCTATGGGCCCAACCTGGAATGGCAGTGGCGGTGGCCGCCCTTCACCTTCGTCTTCACTTTCAACACCGGATTCATCAAATTAAAAAAACAGTCTTATTATTCCTTGTGCAATAAGGCCGGGATTTAACTTACTCTGCACCAATAAAAATAACGATTAAAAAATGACAAAGCTCGCCATGCTTCACGAAAGCTTGATCCCTTTCGTCGCAAAAAAGACAGGTTCTCAATTACTCTGGCACAATGCATTAAGCCCTGCTGAACAAGACGAACTGAAAAAAGAGACCAGCTATCTCATCGAAGAAAATAATCGCCATGCTATTTTTGATGATGGTACGCCGCGCTTAAATGATGAAAAAGTCTTTTTCGCCGAACGTTATGGCGGCGGCGCTATTTCGCGCAACGGCGGCGGAGCACGCTGTGGCTTTGATGGGCGTTGGCAGGTTAAAGGTATTGGGGCTAATGCGTTAGTCGGTCAAGGGGCAAAGCATGTCGATGGCGAGTTGACGATGACCGGCGCAGTATTGGAGGCATTATGGGGGAACGTCATGGCCAAACTGCTGCCTTACGGTGCCGTGCCCAATAAGGCGATCTTGGTGACCGATAGCCCCTTAGCCGCCATCTCTCCTGAATCGGCGAGAAGTCCCCATAACCGCAAGGCGTTGCTGGTGCGTGAGCCCGTCGTGCGCCCTGCACATTTTTGCCGCGCACCCTACTATCATCCTCATGATGCGATGCAAAGGCAGCCTTCGGATATTCAGCGGGTCGAAAAGCTGATTGTCGCCGCGCCGGCTTTTCTGCCTCGTCCCCCGGAGTTTGACGCCGCAAGCTGGTTGGCATTGTCCCAGGAAGAACAAGCATTCTACGGGCTCTGCGAGCTTGCCCGGCGTCTCGCGACGCAGATCGCGTACTGCCGCACCCGGCATTTGGTGATGATGACCTCACCCTCCAATTGCGATATGGCCGGTAGGCTGCTGGACTTTCATGGTGTTCGCAGTGTTTTTCCCGCAGAACGTCGCGATCCCGGGCGCAGCTACATTCAACACAACAAGCTCAATGAAGACGCCCCTTTGTTGCTGAGAGGCTTGCAAGATCTCGCTTTTTATTTAGCCAAGCATCAATTCGGCCCGGCATTTCTCGCGGCAGCGCACCAAGGCATCGGTGCGGCCTTCAACATGGCCTATAAACGAGCCTGCCTGCTGGATAATCTCGGTATGGCGGGTTTTGACCCTGCATTTTTACAACGCCTGCCTCTCACCGCCGAGTGGTTCGCCTTAGGCGAACGCTTGCAAAAAATGTTCGATTTGGCTCCCGGCGTCTTTACCCGTCGACAAGGTCTTGGCCTGGGGAATGCTCATCCGGCGATTGCCCTATTGCACCGGCTCATCGACGCACCCGTAAGGGTTCCCGCCGAACAACAGGGTACGACCGCGGAGGAGAGATTTTCTCTGGCGTTCCGTCGGTTATACGCGCAATACCTTCAGGAAACATCAGCAGCTCAAACCTCCGCCGGATTACAACTGGCGATGAAGCAGACCGTCACCAGAAGGTTGGGTTCCCGCACGTTCATGCGCCGTGAAGTGATTTTTCAAGAAATTTCCGGCTGGCGCGGCGAAGTCAGCGAGATCACCGAACAATTGCAAACCTATCTCGACCGTTTCGAGCGCCAGGCGATCAACGTATTACAATAACAACGCTGAGGATATTTCGTGAGTTTTATCAAAGAAAACCAGCAGGGTAAAAGTAGGTTCAGTCAATACGAGAGCCTGGGCTTCGCCGTTAACTGTATGTTGATGAATAAAAATTACAGTTTGTACCATATAAAAACGTTGCAGCTATGGACTCAGGAAGCGATTAATCAAAACCAATTTAAAATATTATTCGACCATTTGGATAACCCGATAGGGTATATAACCTGGGCCTACCTGAAAGATGAGACGCTGAGTCGATTTATTAACGATCCGCAGTTTCTTCTCCATAACTCAGAATGGGATGAGGGCGGTACGCTGTGTATTTTAGATTTTTGCTGCAAGCCAGGCAGCGCGCATTTATGTTTGGAACACCTTAAAAGAGTTCACCCCATCGTAGAACGCCGCACGGTTGTGTGGCGCTCCCGCCGAACGGGCAGACTGATGACTGTAAAAAATAAAGAAAAATAATTGTCAGGGATGAGGCAATGAGCAAACATCAATTACTGGATTCACAGGCAGGATTTTACTATGGCACCAAGATCGGCGATGATAAATCGAGCTATAATATCGCGGAATATGTCGAAATAAATCACACTCTCGATATCGCAAGAATGAAACGTGCTATTCATCGTGTCATCAGCCAAACCCCTACGCTGCACGTTCTGTTTGATGAGGATAACGGCACGCCTTATCAATATTCCGTCACCGCCAATATCTCAGTGGAATGGGTAGATCTTTCGCAGAGCGCCAACGATATGGCCACCGCTATCGAATTAATGGAAGCGGATGCTAAGCGCCCCTTCTCGCTGAACGCAGCGCCGTTATTCAGACAAAAAATCATCAGGCTGGGTGAGAAACGCTTTCTGTGGTATTTCTGCAGCCACCATCTGCTGCTTGATGGTTACGGTACTTATTTGCTGATCCATCAAGTGGCGCAGGCCTACCGAGACCAGACACAACAACCGCAAGACGTACCGGCGATCGATGCCTTGCTCAGGGCTGAATCTGAGTATAAACAGTCAGCCGCCTATCAAGCAGACCGACATTTTTGGCAAGCGGCCAGCGCCTCACTGCCAGACCCGATGACATTAGCCTGCGCCAATATTCCCTCGGGACAGACCATCCGCCATGTGACGTCGTTGCCCTATCCTGCCGAGCGGCTTGCGCTGCAAACCGAACATCCTTCCTGGCTGGCGCGCACTTTTGTAGCGGTGATGGCGTATTTATACCTATGTACCGGCGAGAAGCAGCAAACGATCGGCGTCCCTATGATGGCGCGAACAGACGCCCTGTCGAGGCAGGCGCTAACCTGCAAGACCAACGTTGTTCCTTTGACTCTCGATATTGAGGACACCGCCTCATGCCGACAGTTGGCGCAAACCATTGAACACGCGCTCAAGCAACTCAAGAAACATCAAGCGTTTCGTTACGAAGAGATAAAAAGTCTGAGGAGCGTCGCCAGCCGCTCGCCGTTGTTCAACATCGTGGTCAATATCATTCCCTTTGAAGCGGCAGCCTCATTCTCTCCCGCTCAGCGTAGTGAAATCCGTAACTTACGCTCAGGAGGCGCGCAGGATCTGGTCTTCAACATGCGTCCCGATCTCGATAACCAAACGCTGCGGCTGGAGATCGATGCCGACTCAGGGCTTTACGATGCGGCCAGTCTGGTGCGGCACAGCCAGGGGATACAGACCTTGTGCACCTTGCTGTACGACGATCCGGAAAATCTTTCCGTCGCGGCATTGCGACAACGTTTCCCGCTCTCGCTGCTGGGTAAAACAGCCAACGACAACGTGGTCGATATCATGCAGCGTATCGATCGTGCCGTCGTTCAAGCGCCGCAACGCACGGCGATCCTCACGCCTGAACACGCTTCGTCATCGCTCAGAACGCTGTCTTATGCCGTTTTGCAGCAGCAGTGGCGTGCGCTGGCCGATGTCCTGGCTCCCGTTCGCGCCGCACATACCGTACTGTTGCTCGACTTGCCGCAAGGGCCGGAGGCCATCATCTGCATGCTTGCTGCGTTGCAATTGAAAATGCCCTTCGTCAACCTGAATGCCAAAGGGGATGGAGCGGCTTACCGTCAACTGCTTGAACAGTTTAGCGACGCTATCCTGATTACCGATCGCACGCGTCCCTCCGTTCATTCCGAGCCTGGCGCATTGGCGCATTGGCGCGCATCGACACTCAATATGCCGACGGATTTCGCACACTTCACCGTGTTTCGCCGGCAAACATCGACTGAGGCGCCGGCGTTCCCGGTCGGTACCAGCTATATCATGTTTACCTCCGGTTCGACGGGAATGCCTAAAGGCGTGATAGGCGCCCGACATGCTCTCAACGTTTTTGTCGATGCGGCGATAAAATGCTATGGCATTCAACCGCACGAACGCGTGTTGCAATTTGCGCCCTTGCATTTCGATGCCTGCATCGAAGAAATTTTCATGACGCTGGGGGCCGGCGCCCACCTGTGTATCGCCCCCGAGACCGTCAAGCACAGCTTTGCCGCTTTCTTCACATTCTGCGACGATCATCAAATCAGCCTGTTGGATCTGCCGACCGCCTACTTTAATGAAATGCTGTTCGCCTCCGGCGGTGAACAGACGCTACCGCCGGCCGTCACTACCGTTATCATCGGCGGCGAAAGCCTTTCACCGCGAGCCAAAGAACGCTGGTTCGCGCACTACCCCAAAGGCAGGAAGTTATTCAACTCCTACGGCCCAACCGAAACAACCGTGGTGGCGACGGCCGCAGAAATCAAAAACGATGGCGCCGCCGTGACGATAGGCACACCGCTGGATGGTATATACACGGCGATCGTCGGCGAGGATCTCAGGCCGTTGCCGCTCGGCTGCAGCGGCGAATTACTGATAGCCGGAGCGACCGTCGGCCTGGGATATTGGCATCAGCCAACGCTGAGCGCGGAAAAGTTCGTCACCCTTGAGGCCAACGGCCATCTCATGCCCGCCTTTCGTACCGGCGATATCGCCTGCCAGCGCCAAGATGGGCAGTTGGTGTTCCTTGGCCGCAAAATTCGTGAAGCGAAAATCGCCGGGCAGCGCGTCAATATGGGTGAGATAGAAAGCTGTCTGGCCCGCTTGCCCTCCATTGTCGAGATTGCCGTACTGGCCAAAAGCGGCGACGCGGGAACGGAACTGTACGCGCATTATCACAGCCGGCAGCCGCTCAGTGAGGCAATGCGCCGCACACTGTACGGCGAACTGCCCAATGCCCATATTCCTCAGCGCTTCGTGCATCATCCAACGCCGCTGGTCAAACTGGCTAACGGCAAGATTGATTATCGCACCCTGGAGAGACAATCCCGGATGCCTGAACCCACACGGGAGTTGCGTTCGACGACATTCAACACCCTGGTGCATGAAGTTTGGCTGGCGACGCTGGGCAGTGACGATGGTGACTTCTTCACGCTCGGCGGCGAGTCCCTGCAGGCCATAAAAATCATTAACGTGCTTAACGCCCACTGTCGGTTGGATCTGAACCTGAGCGACATTCTTGAACATCCAAGACTCGCCGATTTCTGCCGACACCTGACGCAGTTGGCCCATGCACGCTATGGTCTGGATCCGCAGCATCTGGACATCCGTTGCGCTATCGGCCGCTGTCTATCAACCGAGGCGCCGACCAGCAGCAGGCTGTTTATTCAATCTCCCGAAGGCACAGATGAACGGCTTTTATTGGCCGCCCTCGCCGACAAACGCGGTGTGGACATTCTGTCACCGCAGGCGCTGCCGTTGCCTGCTGAATGGTCGCTGAACGCGGCCATATTCAACGTACCGAACGAAGCCACTCAATATGCCAGTTGGCTCGATGCACTTTCGGCCCTGCTGCACACCCTGCCCGGCCGAGTTAACCACATGATCTTTATGCATGATACGGCCGGCGGAGCCAGACTCACGCAAGGCCTGCTACGCGATTTCCGGCATGAGCGACTACTGTTGCTGCATAAAGTCGATGCGCGCCGCCAAGCCGTCGACGCCGGCGTTACAGAGTTGATAGCCCTCTCTGCGCGGCTGGGTTATTTCCCGCACATTCGGTTCGATACGGCCAATGAGCGATTGAACGGCTGCGTACTGAGGATCTTCGGTTTCGATGATGGCGAGAATATCGACCATCGCGCCGCCTTCACAATGGCGCAGCGGAGAAACCCGGGAGTGCAGTTGTGTAGCTTAGCGCATTGGCTGAATTTGATTTCCGCCCACAGCGACAAACGCCCGAATAAAAGCGGTCGAACAGCGAAAACTATCGACGTCAACATGGAAGGAGCGCACTGATGAGCGTCATCGGCTTGATCAATCTGATGGAAATGGCGAAACAGGGAGCAAAATTCGGCGAGCTGTCGCCTCGACGCCAAACCATCGAGCATGTTGACGCCGCCGCACTCAGTGCGGTGCAGGAAGACATTACCGCATTTTTATCTGTCTGTACGCCAGACAATTCAGAGCGGCACACCGGCGAGAAGCCTTGTTACACCGTCAATCACTACGCGGGCCAATACCTGTGGCTGTATGAAAACTTCACCAAGAACAGCCCGCTGTATAACATTCCGATCGCTAAAGAGATCCTGGGGCCCTTTGAACCCGAGCGTTTGCTCGCCGCGTTGAAAAAACTGCTCAAGCGGCACGGTGCGCTTTGCGGCCGCTACCGGCTAGACGGTGAAGCCATCACCGTTGACATCGTGCATCCTGATGAAACCATTTTCGAACACAGCCTCGAGGACATCAGCAGGCTGAACAGTGAAGAGCAGCAAGAAAATATGCTGGCGGCGCTTAACGCCCAGTGTACGATTCCGTTTGACCTCGCGGCTGAGTATCCCCTGCGCTGCCGGATCTTGAGAAAGAGCGCGCAGCACCACTATCTGTTCTTGACCTTCCACCATTGCGTGGTCGACGGCTGGACGGCCAATTTGCTGGTGGATGAACTGAGCCGTGACTATCAAGCGTACGAAGAGCATTGGCATTATGACAACGGTCAGGCGTTTTTCCGCTATCTTGAAGACCCTTTCCTCGCCGTCGCCAATGTCGATGACAGCATGGCGTTTTGGCGCGATGAACTGGATGGTGCGCCGGAAAAACACGCGCTTGAATACGATATCGCCATCACCGCGGGAGGCAAAACACAGAATATCGTCAGAACATCGCTGACGAACGAACTGCAGCCGGCCCTGGCCCAGTTAGCCAAACATAACGGTACGACGCTGTTTACGCTGTTGCACTCCGCCTTCGCGTTACTGATTGCCAGAGAATCGGCGACGGATCGCGTAGTCATCGGTAGCCCGATCGCCAACAGGAACGAGCCGACGTTAAACGACGCCGTTGGCAGCTTCGTCAACACGATCGCTCACCAATTTATCATCACTGGCGACGACAGTTTCACCGCGCTGCTGCAAAAGAACGCCAATAAATTTGCGCGCGCTTTCAAACATCAGGGATTGCCCTTCTCTTACCTGGTTGAACAACTCAAGCCCACGCGCGGCAAGTTCCACCCCATTTTTCAAATCATGTTCGTCTGCCAACATCGCAAAAGCAACGAGCTAAATCTTGGCGGTGCGCAGGTTAACACCCTGCCAAGACGCTATGCGCCGCCCAAGTTTGATCTGGTTCTGGAAGTGATTTCCGGCGCAGAGGGCATTCAATTGGAGTGGCAATACAACGCCAAGCTGTTTACGCCGGAGCGTATTAACGGATTGGCGCAAGCTTACGCATTGCTGTTGCAGCAAATTGCCTGCGATCCTTCGCGGGCCGTCGACCACTATTCGCTGGCGCCAATGGCCGATAACCGGCAATTGCGGCAGCTCTCCGTCGGGCAGGCGATGCCGGTATGCTTGCGGCAACCTCTTTCCGATCGGCTGTTACGCGCTGCCCACCAGCATGGGGATCGCCCGGCGTTGTTCGAGGGAGATCAGGTGTGGCATTACGATCGGCTATTGCGGCACGCCGGCCTCGTGGCGCATTGGCTGAACGCCCATACCGCCCCTGGCACACTCATCGCCATCGATCTTCCACGCGGCGCTCATCAAGCTATTGCGGCGCTCGGCGTGATCCTCGCCGGACGCGCCTACTTGCCGTTGGCCGAAGGATTACCGGATGCCCGCGTAGCGGCCATTATGCGAATATCGGGTTGCGTCTGGGTTTTGAGCAATCGGGCTCACCATCGCGCCCGCTATCCGCAGACAACCCGCGTTCAGGATCTGGAGGCGCTGTTTTCTCCCCCTGCCGCAGGCACAGCAACCTTCCCATCAGGCGAAGCGGAAGCACTCGCCTATGTCATTTATACATCGGGGACGACAGGCACGCCAAAAGGCGTGGCGATGGAACACGGCGCCGTCACCAATACCTTGCTGACCATGAATCAACTGTTTAACGTTTCACATCGTGACAACGTATTGGCGCTCGCCGACCTGGCCTTCGATTTATCGGTCTATGACCTGTTCGGCAGTTGGCTAGCCGGCGCATCGGTAACCGTGTTATCGCCGCACGACGCTAAAGAGCCGTCAGCATGGCTACATGCGATACGCCAGCGGAAAATCAGCATCTGGAACTCGGTTCCCGCCATCTTGCAAATGCTGGTGCAATACTGCGCACAAGAAAACATCCTGTCGCTGCCTCAACTGCGGCATATCTGGCTGAGCGGCGATCGTATCTCTCCGCGGCTGATCGCCGAAGCACATCGGCTTTGCCCCAACGCCACCATCACCAGCCTTGGCGGTGCCACCGAAGGGGCAATATGGTCAATTTATCATCCACTTACACGAGATACGCACTACAGAAACGCCATCCCCTATGGAACCGCATTGCCGAATCAAAGCATGTGGGTGTTGAATGAAAAACTCGAGCCGTGCGGTTTCGGCGTTACCGGCGACATTTATATCGGTGGCGTTGGCGTTGCCCGCGAGTATTGGCGCGATAGGCAAACCACCGCCGGCAGCTTTGTTCTTCTCCCAACCACCGGAGAACGCGTGTACCGCACCGGCGATCGTGGCCGTTGGCATCGCAGCGGTTACATCGAATTCCTCGGCCGCGAAGACCAACAGGTGAAACTGCAGGGTTTTCGCGTCGAATTGGGTGACGTCGAATTCGCGCTCAAAAGCAGCGAACTGGTCGCTGAAGCGTGCGTCGTCTGTCGCGATGAAACCAGGAACGGCACACCGTATCTGGAAGCCTATATCACATTGACCGAGGCGGGGAAAGCCAGCGTCCAGGCGGAGCAAAGAATACGCGAGCAGGTTACGGCCGCATTGCCCGCATATATGGCGCCATCCCACTATCATCTTATTGAACGTTTCCCGCTTTCACGCAACGGCAAATTGGATCGCACCTTGCTATCGCCAGGCACCGAACGGAGTCAGGCCAGCGATGTTGTTCCCGCCGCGTCCGCGGAACTCATGCTGCTACGTGAGTTGTTGGCGGATACGTTAGGCTGTGATCCAGACAAGATCGACCCCTATGCCAGCTTCTTCAGCAATGGCGGCAGCTCGCTTTCCGGCATTACGTTTTTGGGTAACATCAAGCGCGCCCTTAATGTGGAATTAACCCTGGCGGAAATCCTTGGCTACTCACAGCTCGATAAACTTGCCGAGCGTCTGCGCGATAACGCGCCCCTGCCGTTATCGATGTTGTCCGGCGCAGCCGATCGCCCCTCTCTGCCCACCTTGTATTTGGTGCATGGTGCCGGTGGCCAGGTACATCAATATGCAAAGTGGATAAAACAACTTTACGCCTGCGCCAACATCATCACCATCGCCAGCCCGGGGTTGGCCGCGCCAGGCGCAGACGACACACTCACCCTGCAGCGATTGGCCGCCTCCCATTTGGCGGCCATACCGCGTGCCAAACGCGACACTGCCGTTATCGCCGGCTGGTCATTGGGCGGCCAATTAGCTGTCCATATGGCGGCGCAGGCTACGGAACAAGGCGCGCCCTTTGCGCATGCGGTGCTTGTCGACAGCGGTTTGCCCGCCCAGCACCCCTCAGTGAATCGAGGTTTCAGCGTGGCGCAAAGTTATCTCAGCCTGTTCGACTCTCTCGGTATTGCGCGCCATTTGTGTCGGCATCAAGAAACGAACGCGATAGACAGCTTCGCCAACGAGATAAAAATGCACTATGCGCTGAATCAGAGCGTGCTTGCGGAGAAGATCACGCTGGAACATGCCGAAGCCTTTTGTTGGGCGCTGAAAAAATCCTTTGATCTGACGAATAACGCCGGCCCTCTGCCACAGATAGCGATACCGCTGACGCTTTGGCTCAGCCAGCAACGTCAGCGTAAACACCCCAATCTTGCACAACGCTGGGAGAGGCAATCCTCTCATGACGTTCAACTCAATTATTGTGCAGAAACGCATTACAGCATTTTAAACAACGCTCAACTTCTTCGAGCGCTGACGCGGATGCTGCGCGCGTTGTCCACATCATTGGAATAACGCGAGAAGATACCCCTGGCCAATCAAACCTATCGAGGCACTGATGAAATTACCCAGCAGTTGGATTTTTTTGTTCTGCTTTTACTACACATTCATGGATATTTTTTATTCGTTATTTTTTTCCGAAGACAGGAGGTTTACCAGCACAATCATTCAATCCTTTATCTTTTCAACCTTGCTAGTGGCATTTTTCTGGTATCGGAAAACTGCAAAAACCAAAAACCAATAATATAAGGAAGTCGTTATGAGAGAACTTACGATTAATGAAGTGAACTTTATCGCAGCCGCTGGGGATTTCAGCTATGCGGAACTGGGCGGGGCCGTCGCGGCCGGCGCGGTTGGTGGCGCGATGACCGGCGCCATGGCTGGCGGTGTCGGTGCCGGCCCAGGCGCTGTTGCCGGTGCCGTTATCGGTGGTGCCGCCTATACCGCAGGCAAAATGGTGGAATCCATGTTGGGTGGCAATAAACAAACATCGACGAACAATCCTGCCGACAGTAACTAATACAGGAAGATTCGTGTTCATCATATGAAAAAGTCACTTATTGTATTGTTCGCCATTTTAATTGGGCTTGTTGCTGGCACGATTGCGGATTATTTCACCCTCAATCGCTTCTTGAAATACGCCCTTATCGCCGTTGCCGTTATCGGCACGCATAAATTGCTCAATAGCGATCGCGGGCAACGCTCGGCATGATAAACGTGGCTTATTTGAAAATTTAATGATTAAGGAGCAAATATGCGCAATCTTACCTCTGAAGAATGTTCAATCATTTCCGGTGCAGGAGATCGCAGCGGTACATTGACGGTTTCCGCGGAAACGGTCGGCGCAGCGATCGGCGGTGGCATCGGCTCTATCGGTGGCGTGGCGGGCGGCGTTGTCGGCACCATTGTCGGCGGTGCTGTCGGTAACTATGTCACCGGCGATCGTGCCCCCGGCTCTGTTGGCCCATCAGGCATTCCCTGGGGCGGGAGCAACGGCGGCGGTACCATGTGGGGGAACAACAACAATACCGATTCGAACTGATCGGGGCCCTGCCAGCCACACGGCTGACCTCCCCGGTTAACGTTGGCTTCAGCGCCTAAAGCGTCATTTCATGCCAGGGTTATCGTTATGATAACCCTTTTTGTCATGGGCCCACCACAGGGTGAGCAGCGCGGTTGGCGTAGCGAAAATGTCGAGATGAAGAAGCCAGGTGAAGCGAAGCTGACGTTACCCGAGTTGAATGACTCTATCCGCAGAGGCAATCGTCGATGGACGGTGCGCAATAATCACGCGGGTAATGTTCAGTTGTGAAATAGCGCGGTTAATATGTGTTTCATTATCGAGATCCAAGTGGCTGGTCGCTTCGTCCATAAACAGAATGCTGGGGCGACGGTAGAGCGCACGGGCTATCAATAAACGCTGTTTCTGTCCGCCAGAAAGGCTTCCCCCCAATTCGCCGATCAATGTTTCGTAGCCCATCGGCATGTTTTGAATATCATCATGCATATTGCAACGCCGTGCGCACGCCTCAATACGTTTCAGATCCATTTCGGCGTCAAATCCTGAAATATTTTCAGCGATAGATCCCGCCAGCAGCTTGTCATCTTGCAGCACGCAAGCGATACATTGGCGATAATTATTAACGCCAATGTTGCTGATATCCATACCATCGACCAGCACGGCTCCTTCATCCGGCGACAGCAACCCACACATTAACTTCATCAATGTGGTTTTACCCACGCCGGAGGGGCCGACAATCGCCACGCTTTCTCCCGCGGCAATGCTGAGATTCAAATCCGTGATAATGGGTTTCGCCAAACGATCATACTGGTAGCGCAGATTCCGCACCTGAAGCTCTGCGGCGTTGCCTTTTGTGAAGAGCTGACGCGCGGGCATTTGCGGTTCCGGTGACGAAAGCACAATGTCCGCCACCCTTTCATTGTGCAAGCTTAACATTCGCAGCTGAAGCATCATGTCGATCAAGCTGCTGGCACGCTCCGAGAACTGCCCACGGTAGGCGTTAAACGCGATAAACATGCCGATCGTCATTTGATTGTCTATGACCAATGCCGCGCCGAGCCAAAGGATGATCACCTGATCGCAGGTGGCAATAAACGCCCCCAAACCGCCAAACATCATGTTTAACTTGGTCAGCTTGATACCCGCATTGATCGTTTCTACGTTTAGATTCAGCCAATACTGTGAACGGGTTTCAGATAACCCCAACGCCTTTAACGTACTGATGCTATATAACGTCTCCATGAAATGAGACCCGGCCCGCGCGCCCTTCACCAACTGCTCTTCCGACAGCTGCCGATAATGTTGATAAGTCGACAGCCTGAGAATGACGTATATCGCCGTAAAGCCGAGCACCACCCAAACTAACCAGCCGCCATAGAGCAGCATCATGACAAATACCCCGACAGACATGATGCCATCAATAATGCTGCTGACGATGCTGGTAGTGAAAGTCGCTCTTATCGTATCCAATGAGCCGAAACGGGATTGAATATCACCCAACTTGCGCTTCTCAAAGAAGGAAAGCGGCAATTTCATCAGATGATCAAACACTCCCGCCTTCCATTGCACGTCTATCAACGCGCCCATGACGATAGAGATCCACGAGCGCAACATGGATACGCCGGTGCGGAATAAAATAAAGAACAGCAATCCTATACATATCAGCGCTAAAAGATCATGATCGCCGGCCAAAATCACATGGTCCATGACCAACTGCGTACCAACGGGCAACAGCAGATTAACCGCTTCAATCACGATCGACAGACAGAAGATCTTTAGCAAGGCTCCCTTGAGGCCGCGCACATTGCTCATCAGCTTACGAAAGCGCAATCTGCTTTGCTGTTTGATCGGCTGAAATTCACTGTCTGGCCATAGCTCAAGCGCTACGCCGGTAAAATGCCGCGACAGTTCATGCAACTCCAGCACTTTACGGCCAAAGGCAGGATCATGGATCACCGCCCGCCCTCGGCTGACACTGACAAGCACCACGAAATGCTTCATGTCCCAATGCAGAATACAGGGCATTTTCAACGCCTTAAGCTCATCGATATTCAGCGATAACGCTCTGGATTGCAGCTTGAGTGCGCTCGCGATGTCAATCAACGCGGAGAGCGTCGCCCCGCGTGAAGAAAAGCCGTAGCGGCTGCGCAGATTAAACAGATCGATTTGCAAACCATGGTAATGGCATACCATCGCTAAACTGGCCAGCCCGCATTCCGAGGCTTCAGTTTGCAGGATCTGCGGCACTTTGCGGCGCAGCGACAAATTGAGTTTGCCCTTTAGCGCGTCTAAATAAGATTCAGTCATTGATTGGCCCCATCAGGCTGTTTTTCATATCGTAGAAAGGTGAGAACATCCATTGATATAGAGGCCTTTCTTCCAGAAACAGCGTGGATTGAGCCCGCATGCCGTTAGTGAGCTGCAACGCTTTGCCCTGGTAACTGACATGCGTTTTATCCAGGGAAACGGTCACCTTGTAAAAAGATGCCGTTTGCGCGCTGGGTTGATGCACGGGAGAACTGCTGTAAGTTGACATTTCTTGAATGGAGGCCGGTACATAAGCGATGCTTTCTATTCTGCCGGGAAACTGACCGAACTTCTCATAAGGGAAAGCGTCATAGCGAATGTTAATGCCGTCCCCCGCTGAAACATAAGGCACACTGGTGTTCGGCAACCATAAAACTAGCTGATAAATCGCGCCATTACGTGGAATAATCTGTACCAAGCTGTCACCGCTATTGACCATCTGACCCGGCGTAACGCTGAGAGACTCAATGCGGCCATCGCTTGGGGCGTTCACGATCAATGCGCCGCTGGCATCGGCTTCCGCTAACTGCCGTTGCAAATCATTGCGCTGAAACTGGTACTGCGAAATTTGGTTATCAAAATCTGCCGCGCGCGTAACGATGTCACTTTCCAAATTCGTAATTTGCAACGACTCCTGAATGTGTTGACTATGCAGGTTTTGGAACAGACTTTGTTGTTGATAAAATGAATAGGTTTGCCCGCTAAGCTGATCCTTGGTAATCAGACCGCGTTGCTGATATTCCTTATAGGAACGCATGTTGTCCTGAGCAAATGCCACCCCCTCTCGTGCATTATCCAACAGCTGTTTGGACTGCATATGCGCCAATTCATACTGTTTTTTTTGCGCGCGTAGATTTTCCAGCGTCATACGCTTGTTGTCTTGCAACTTAAGAATGATGCTGTCGACATGTTTTAACTGGTTTTCAAGCGCCAGGCGCGTATTGGCGCTCACTTTCCCGTTATCCGTCACTCGGCTGACATCAATCTGATAAAGACGCTGGCCTTTTTTAACCACATCCCCCACTTCGACGAAGCGTTCCGAGATAAAACCCTGTTGGGGCGCAAACACGTTGACTGAGCGGGGGAAGGTGGTGATTTCACCATAAACATTAATGCGGCGTGTATAATGACTGAATATAAGAAAAGAGAGGAAAACAAGAATAAATAAAAACGATAAAAGACCAAAGCACCAGGCAGGCAAGCCGTTTATCAATAAAGCCTTACCCGCCCATTTCGCCCGCTGATGATCCGTGGCTTCCTGTCGAAACAAATCACGCATGACATCCCTTTCCAGAAATAAAATTCAAGCCAGCCTTGGCTCGTAAAATGCGGAAGCATATCGAAAAACAGCAGCAGAGATTAAAACAGATCTGTTGTTTTTAATTAGCGATATCGTAAAGATAATTATTCTCATTATGATATCGAGCGTTCCGAATAAATGCAATGTTTTTTACGCACTTACCCAGCCACATAGCCGTATATCACTATGCATATCGATAAAAAACCAATAAAGAGCCTCCTAATCAAATAACTCTATTCATTCTATCTCTCGCCATATGTAATAGGCAGCGGCGTGACCGCCGGATCGAGCAGCAATGTGGATAAACGCATCAAATCGAAACGCCTCCATGTCCACGGAATAAGGTCTCGGGGAATGGCTCCCTCTGAGTCACCTCCTAGCTTAGGGCAGTTGGCAGTTTGAGAAAAAACAAGTGATTAGACGTGAGCCGCCTCGCCGACCTGCTGTATCAGAAAGGTCAGCAGCGCGCGCGTTTTGGCCGGCAGATAGCGGCGGCCGGGATAAACGGCATACAGCTGCAGCGGCGCCGGCGGCAGTGCCAGCGGCACCTCAACCAAACGGCCATCGGCCAGAAACGGCCGGCAGCCGAGCTCGGAGAGCATGGCGAACCCCACGCCGGCCAAGGCCGCCTTCAGCGCCATTTCCCCGCTATTGACGCGATAGCGCGCATTGACCGGGACGGTAACGAAGGTTCCGTCCGGGCGGACGAACTGCCACGGCATGCCCTTCAGCGCATCCACCGTGCTGATGCAGGGCAATTGCGTGAATTGTTCAATCTCCGACGACGGCGACCACTGCGCCAGCAACGCCGGAGCGGCCACCACGATGCAGGGGAAAGACGCCAGCGGCTGCGCGACATAGTCGCTGTCGTCCAGCATGCCCCGGCTGATCATCACCGCCAGATCGACATCGTCGAGCAGCGACGTCATACCCGCCAGGTTGGTCACGCAGCTGATTTCGATCTGCGGATGCTGCAGGGCGAACGCCGCCAGCGGCTCGCCCAACAGGTATGGCCCCACTTCATTGGGCACGCACAGGCGCAGCGGCCCACGCAGCTGTTGCTGCCGTTCGCTGAGGGTTTGCGCGGTGTGTTCCAGCGACGCCAGCAGCGGCTGGGTGCGTTCATGCAACAGCTGGCCGTTCGGCGTCAGCCGCATCGAGCGAGTGCTGCGTTCGAGCAATCGCTGCTCGAGCTGGCGCTCCAGCTGAGAGATATAGCGGCTGACGTTGGAGGTCGGCATCGCCAGCGCCCGCGCCGCCCCGACGAAGCTGCCTTGCTCCACCACCGCCACGAAGATGCGTAACAGGTTTAAATCCAATTTATCGCGCATGATTATCCCTGATTTGATAACAAACCATGCCATTTCTACCATCTAATCCCGATCAACGCCAAGCGCTACACTGCCGGCCTGACTCTGCAACCGATAGATGCTTATGACACCCACGAGAAAGCTGACGGCGATAGCGCTGGTCATCGCCTTTATTCAGTTCACCAACGCACTGGAATACATGGTATTCAACCCGATATTCCTCTACATGGCCGCCGACTTTTCCGTGCCCGTCAGCTACGCCGGCTATGTCAGCGCGGCCTATACGCTGGCGGCGGTGATTTCCGGCATCGGCGCATTTTTCTGGATCGGCGGCGTTGAGAAGCAGCGCTTTCTGATGCTCAATGTCACGCTACTGGCCGTGACCACCTTATTGATCGCCACAACCCAGCAGTTTTACTGGCTGTTAGCGCTGCGGCTGCTGGCCGGGCTGTTGGGCGGCACCACGATGGGCGTCGGGATCGGCTTGCTGCTCAACGCCGCGCCGGCCGCGCTGCACGGCAGAATGCTGGCGACGGTGATCGCGTCTTTTTCGCTGGTGAGCATTGTCGGCATGCCGGGCATGCTGTACCTGTGCGAAGTGGCAAGCTGGCGCGTTGCGCTGGCGGCTATCGGCGGGCTGTGTCTGCTGGCGGCGGTGTTGGTGGCGCTGTTCGTTCCCAGGGATGCGCCGCAGCCACAGGCTGCCGCGCCCGTCACGCTCGATCGCCGGTTGTTGCTGTTCGCCGCCGCCGCCGGCCTGACGCAGTTCAGCCCAATGCTGCTGATCCCGGTGCTGGCGCCGCTGCTCACCCAGCGGTTACAGGTGGCAGACGCGCATTTGTCCTGGCTATTTTTCATCGGCGGCGTGGCCGGTTATCTGGCGACCGTGCTGGCAGGCCGCTGGCTGCAACGCTTTGGTGCCGTGACGCTGACGGTGGGCGCCACGCTGTTGCTGCTGGGCAGCCTGTGGCTGGTGGCGCGCGGTGGCGATCGCGGTGAACTGTTCATGGTCGCGTTTCTCGCGGCGGCCTATGCGCGGCTGGTGGCGATCTCTTCCCTGAGCATGCGCTGGCCGGACAATCGGCAACGCGCCGCCTTCGGCGTACTGCAAACCGCCCTGATACACCTGAGCGCCACGGTGGCCTTCTTGCTCTCCTCCACGCTGCTGAGCGGCGGCCTCACCCCGCTCAGTTTGCAACGTCTGTTATGGCTGTGCGCGCTGAGTGCCGTCGCCGTCGCACCGCTCAGCGTTTGGCTGCAGGCGCGGCTGTGTCAGCGCGACGCCTCATAAACCACCTTACCATTCACATAGGTGCGATAAATGTTGCGATCGTCTCCCAGGGTCATCAGCACGAACCCTTGCTCCGCAGACGTGGCGCTGTTGGCGTAGCGCAACTGCTGCAGCGGCGTGACCGCCGGATCGAGCACCACGAAATCCGCCTCTTTGCCGACGTTGAAGTTGCCGATTTTGTCGTCCAGCGACAGCGCGCGGGCGCCGCCCAGGGTGGCGTGATAGAACGCTTCTACGGCAGAGAGCCGGTAATGCTGCAGCTGGCCGACCTTGTATGCCTCGCCCAGCGTGCGCAGCATATTGAAAGTGGTGCCGGCCCCTACGTCGGTGCCGATACCGAGCTTCACCCGCTTGCGCCAGGCCTGCTGCAGGTCAAACAGCCCGCTGCCGAGAAACAGGTTGGAGGTGGGGCAAAAGGCGATTGCCGAGCGGGTCTCGCACAGGCAGTCCCACTCCTGCTCCTCCAGGTGCAGGCAGTGGGCGAACACGCTTTTGCCGCCGGTCATGCCGTAGCGGTGGTAAACGTCCAGATAGCTTTGGCTCTGCGGGAACAGCGCTTTTACCCAGGCCACTTCCTGCGGATTCTCGCTCAGGTGCGTCTGCAGCCAAACGTCGGGGAATTCTTCGCGCAGCCGCTGCACCTGCGCCAGCAACGCCGGCGTACTGGTGGGCGCAAAGCGCGGCGTAATGGCGTAACCGAGGCGGCCTTTGCCGTGCCAGCGTTCGATCAGTTCACGCGTTTGGCGGTAACTCTGCTCCGGCGTTTCCAGCAGCGCCTCCGGCGCATGGCGATCCATCATCACCTTACCGGCGATCAGGCGCATGTTCAGCGCTGCCGCCTGGCTGAACAGCGTATCGACCGACTGCGGATGCACGGTGCCGAACACCAGCGCGGTGGTGGTGCCGTTGCTCAACAACTCCCGCAGAAAGAAGGCCGACATCGCATCGGCGTGCTGCTCGCAGCCGTAACGGCTTTCGGTCGGGAAGGTGTAATTGTTTAACCAGTCCAGCAGTTGATCGCCATAGGCGCCAATCATTTCGGTTTGCGGATAGTGGATATGGGTATCGATAAACCCCGGTACGATCGGTTTGTCGCGATACTCCGTGACCGCGAAGCCCGGTGGCAGCAGCGCCTCGCCCTGCTGCCAGCTGCCGAACCAGACGATGACGCCGTCGTTCAGCAGCAGCAAACCGTCGGGAACATGCCGCAGGCGTTCCTCGAGCTGTTGTGGCGCCTCCACACAGGCGGCGATATCAAAAAAATTGCCACGAATAGCCGTGGTGAATTGCAGTGCCATTATTTTCTTCCTTGTGACGGCCGGCCAAGCTCACCCGCGTAATAACTTGCGATGATGAAACAAGGCCTTTTTTACCCAAACATAAAGACCGGATTAAGCATAGCAAGCCGTGTGCCAATAGGCGGTCATAAAATATATTTTTATTTAAAAACAGAGTGATACCAATTCAACCAAAGAAAAACAACCGATGAAAAAGAATAAAACGCGTGGCGGTCTTCAACGGCAGACGAATAGCAACCGTTTGCTTGCCGAAATAACACCGCGCCGCTGCACCTTTATTGGGCAAGCGGATAATTTCGCGGCCGTGACGTTTATTCCAACACGATGCAAAGCGGTCTGGCCCATTCCGCAGGCCACCCGACAAACTTGAAACGATAACCATTCTCAATTATCATCCGCGCATCTTTTTGACCAGCAATGCGAAAACCATGTCCGCCACCGCTTCCGCCCCGCACACCGCGCTATCGCGCCTTTACGCCACCCATCATGCCTGGTTGCAGGGATGGTTGCGCAGGCGGCTGGGCTGCGCGTTCGACGCGGACGATGTGGTGCAGGACACCTTCATGCGCCTGCTGAAAAGCGACGCCGCGGCGACCCTGCGCGAGCCGAAAGATTTTCTGGTCACCGTCGCCAAGCGGGTGATGGTCGATCTGTTCCGCCGCAGAACGCTGGAACGCGCCTATCTGGAGATGCTGGCGCTGATCCCGGAAGGCTACGCCCCGTCGCCGGAGCAGCGCCAGAGCCTGCTGGAAAGCCTGCAGCAGATCGACGCCATGCTCGATGGCCTGGGGCCGAAGGTAAAACAGGCCTTTCTGTTGTCGCAGCTCGACGGTCTGGGCTATGCGGACATCGCCGCGCGCCTCGGCGTGTCGGTCAGTTCGGTTAAAAAATACATGGCCAAAGCCACCGAGCATTGCCTGCTGTTCAGCCTCGAAAACGACATTTATTCATGAGCAACGCCATCACCCCCGAGCAGCGCCAGGCGCTGAAAATGGCCGCACACTGGTATGCCCTGCTGTGCGATGAGCACGTCACCGAACGCCAGCGCCAACAATGGCAAGCCTGGCACCAGCAGCATGACGATCACCGCTGGGCCTGGCAGCGCGTCGAAGCGCTGCAGAGTCAGTTGCAGGGCGTGCCGGGCAAGTTCAGCTACCGTGCGCTCGATCGCGCCGACCGCCAGTCGGCGATCGATCGCCGCACCCTGCTGAAGAGTCTGCTGTTGCTGCTCGGCGTGGGCGGCGGCGGATTCTTCTACCAGTCGCCGCTCGGCCGGGAGCTGCGCGCCGACTACCGCACCGCCACCGGCGAAATCAAACCCATTGTGTTAAGCGACGGCACCCAACTGGTGTTGAACACCGCCAGCGCGGTAGACGTGCATTACGACGATCGCCAACGGTTGATCCGCTTGCACGCCGGAGAAATCAGCCTGGTGACCGGACGCGATCCCCGGCCGCTGTGGGTACAAAGCCCGCAGGGGGCGATGCGCGCGCTCGGCACCCGTTTTTTGGTGCGCGAGAGCGACGGCGAAACTCGCCTGGCGGTGCTGGAACACGCGGTCGAGGCGCAGCTGGCGCAAGACGCGCAACAAAAGCGCCGGGTGAACGCCGGAGAACAGATCAGCTTCAGCACCACGGCCTTCAGCGACAAACAACCGGCCACGACGGAGGACGGCTGGCTGCGCGGCGTGTTGAGCGTCAGCCAGTGGCGGCTGGACCGGGTGATCGCCGAACTGGCGCGCTACCGGCGCGGCCACCTGAGCTGCGATCCGGCCGTCGCCGGCCTGCGCGTCAGCGGCAGTTTCCCGCTCAACGATACCGATCGCGCCCTCGCCCTGCTCAGCCAGACCCTGCCGGTGCGCCTGCAGAGCTTTACCCGCTATTGGCTGCAAATCGTCCCCGCCTGAATCTTTTTAAATAAAAATGATAAAAAATCGCATTCTTGATTGTCCCTTTTGCTTCGCTCATCCGACTCCCAGGAAAACACTGCAGCAATAAATAAAAAATGATTCAGGAGAAGGTATGAACAACGCTTGGGGAAAGGTCGCTCCGGCTTCGCTTTGGGGAAAACGGGCCACGCCGCTGGCCGTGGCCATTGGCCTGGTCTTCGCTGCACCGCAGATGGCGAGCGCCGCCAGCGCCGCTGCCGCCTATCACATTCCGGCCGGTGAGCTGGACGGCGCGCTGAACGCTTTCGCCGCGCGCGCCGGCATCGCGCTCTCGGTGGACGGCGCACTGACCGCCGGTAAACGTTCGCCGGGCCTGAGCGGCAGCTACGGCGTCGATGACGGCCTGAACGCCCTGCTGGCGGGCAGCGGCCTGCAGGCTAAAGCGCTCGGCAACAACGGCTACACGCTGGCCAAACTGCCGCAGCCGCAGAAAGAAGAGGACATCACCGTGGTCGGCGACTGGTTGGCGGAAGGCCGTCAGGCAGACGTGTTCGAGCATCCCGGTGCACGCGACGTAGTGCGCCGCGAAGACTTCGTCAAAACCGGCACCACCACCGTGCGCGAAGCGTTGAACCGCGTGCCGGGCGTAGTGGCGCCGGAGAACAACGGCACCGGCAGCCATGACATGGCGCTGAACTTCGGCATTCGCGGCCTCAACCCGCGCCTCGCCAGCCGATCCACCGTGCTGATGGACGGCATCCCAGTGCCCTTCGCCCCTTACGGCCAGCCGCAGCTGTCGCTGGCGCCGGTCTCGCTCGGCAATATGGATGCGATTGACGTGGTGCGCGGCGGCGGCGCGGTGCGCTACGGGCCGCAGAGCGTCGGCGGCGTGGTTAACTTCGTCACCCGCGCCATCCCGAAAACCTTCGGCATGGAGGCCGGCATGCAGGGGCAGCTCAGCCCGACCTCGCGCCAGGATCACCCGAAAGGCACCGGCAACCTGATGATCGGCGGCACCGCCGACAACGGCTTCGGCGCGGCGCTGCTCTACTCCGGCACCCGCGGCAGCGACTGGCGCGAGCACAGCGCGACCAAGATTGACGACGTGATGCTGAAAAGCCGCTACGCCCCGAACGAGGTGCACACCTTCAACAGCCTGCTGCAATACTACGAAGGCGAAGCGGACATGCCGGGCGGCCTGAGCCGGGCGGACTACAACGCCAACCCATTCCAGTCGACGCGCCCGTACGACAAGTTCTGGGGCCGCCGTCAGTTGGCCAACTTCGGCTATCAGTATCAGCCGGATCAACAGCATAAGTTCGACGTGCAGAGCTTCTACACCTACACCCTGCGCAGCGGCTATCTGGATCAGGGTAAAAACCTGACGCTGTCGCCGCGCGAATACTGGGTGCGCGGCGTGGAACCGCGCTACAGCCAGAGCTTCCGCTGGGGCGATTCGGCGCATGAGGTCGGCGTCGGCTACCGCTACGTCAGCGAATCCACCCACGAGCTACGCTACACCAGCAAGGCCAGCACCGGCAGGCTGCCGTCCACCGCCAGCCCGTACGATCGCGACACCCAGTCCGGCACCGAGGCGCACGCCTTCTATATCGACGATCGCATCGACATCGGCGACTGGACTATCACGCCGGGCATGCGCTACGAGTACATCAAGTCGTATCAGAACAACTACATCAAGAACAACCGCCTCGACGTTAGCTATAACGCACCGCTGCCGGCGTTGAACGTGATGTATCACCTGAACGAATACTGGAACCTGTACGCCAACACCGAAGGCTCCTTCGGCACCGTGCAATACAGCCAGATGGGCAAAGCGGTCGACAGCGGCAAGATTGAACCGGAGAAGGCGCGCACCTGGGAGCTGGGCACCCGCTACGCCGGCGATGCGCTGACCGGCGAGATCGGGCTGTTCCTGATCAACTTCAACAACCAGTACGACTCCAACCAGGTGACCGACAGCGTGACCGCGCGCGGCAAAACCCGCCACGCCGGGCTGGAAGGCAGCCTGCGTTACGATCTGTCGCAGCTGACGCCGAAACTGGACGACCTGACCGCCTACGCCAGCTACGCCTACGTCAACGCCACCATCCGCGAAGACGGCGGCTACAAGGGCAACCAGGTGCCGTTCTCGCCGAAGCATAAAGGCACGCTGGGGCTGGACTACACGCCGGGCAACTGGGCGTTTAATCTTAACGGCGAGTTCCAGTCCAGCCAGTTCGCCGACAACGCCAACACCGTGGCGGAAAGCGCCGACGGCAGCACCGGCCGCATTCCCGGCTATATGCTGTGGGGCGTGCGCGCCGCCTATGATTTCGGCCCGGAAATGGCCGGTCTGAATCTGGGCGTCGGGGTGAAAAACCTGTTCAACCACGAGTATTTCACCCGCGCCTATGACGACAACAACAAAGGTCTGTACATCGGCCAGCCGCGCACGATCTATCTGCAAGGTTCAGTGAAGTTCTGATCTTCAGCGGCGGGTGCGGTTAACCGTGCCCGCCGCCTTTCCCATCAACGTGACGATGTCACATAAAACCACTCCTCCGCGCCGCCGCAACGGCGAAAAATAAGTCGCTTCTGACGCTAATACGCGTAGTATCGACGATCCGCCCCGATTTATGGGCGCGGATTTTTTGCCGTTCTGGCCTGAAAAGCGAGGGAATAAGATGAATCATAATGACCTTTCTCAGTGCCGCGTGGACACCGACCGTTTGTTGATTGCCCCCTTTACCGCAGCAGACGCCGACGATGTTTACCAGGCGATCACCCCCACTCTGACGCGCTTTATGACCTTTGAGCCGGAAGCGTCACCGGAAGATTTCGCCAACGTCTGGCAAGGCTGGCTGCCGCTGATGCGCGAAGGCGAAGAAGTGATCTTCGTCGCCCGCCGGCGCGAAGACCGAGAGTTCGTCGGCGTCGGCGGCGCACACAACCTGCGCAGCCACACCCCGGAGCTGGGCATCTGGGTCAAAGAGAGCCTGCATAGCCAGGGTTACGGCCGCGAAATCGTTGAGAGCATCGCGCGCTGGGTCAGCGAACGCTTTCAGCCGCAGCACCTTATCTACCCGGTGGCCGAACAGAATACCGCCAGCCGCCGCCTCGTCGAGTCGCTGGGCGGCGTGCTGGCCGGCCGTTGCGAACGCGTCAAGTATGACGCCGTAGTGTACCACTTACCGCCTCAGCGCTAATCTGCATCGGGCCGCCGGCCCGGTGTGACCTTTTTTGCTTTCCGCCGTGATAACCGCTGCCACTGCCTGCGGGTTTGTGCTAATGATAGAGGCATGTAGGGTAAAAACAGTTGAGGAACAGCAACATGATTATTTTTGTTACCGGCGCCACCTCCGGTTTCGGCGAAGCCATTGCGCGCCGTTTTATCCGTGAAGGCCACCAGGTGATCGCCGCCGGCCGCCGCCTTGAGCGTCTCGAAGAGCTGCAGGACGAATTAGGGCAAGCGCTGCACATCGTGCGGCTCGACGTGCGCAACCGCGCCGCCATTCAACAGGCGATCGAGGCACTGCCGGCCGAGCTGCGTCAGATCGACGTGCTGGTGAACAACGCCGGGCTGGCGCTGGGGCTGGAGCCGGCGCACAAGGCCAACGCCGATGACTGGGAAACCATGATTGACACCAACGCCAAAGGGCTGGTGAACATGACGCGCGCGCTGCTGCCGGCCATGGTCGAACGCAACGTCGGCCACGTGATCAACATCGGCTCCACCGCCGCCAACTGGCCTTACGCCGGTGGCAACGTGTACGGCGCCACCAAGGCGTTCGTCAAACAGTTCAGCCTGGGCCTGCGTGCCGATCTGCACGGCACGCGCATCCGCGTGACCGATATCGAGCCGGGCCTGGTGGGCGGCACCGAGTTTTCCAACGTGCGCTTCAAGGGCGATGACGGCAAGGTCAATAAAACCTACGAAGGCGCCGATGCGCTGACGCCGGAAGACATCGCCGAGTCGGTGTTCTGGGTCGCCACGTTGCCGGCGCGCGTCAACATCAACACGCTGGAAATGATGCCGGTCAGCCAGTCCTTCGCCGGGCTGAACATCCACCGCGGCGCCTGATCCCTGGCGGCGGGAGGCGACTCCCGCCCTGTTTCCTCAGGCCGCGCGCCAGCCGGAAACGATGATCAGCATGCCCACCAGCGCCACCCCGGCGCCCACCCAGTCCAGCGCAGACAGCTTCACCCCATCCACCACCCGCAGCCACAGCAGCGCCGTCGCCACATACACGCCGCCATAGGCCGCGTAGACTCGCCCGCTGGCCGCCGGATGCAGTGTCAACAGCCAGACAAACAGCATCAGGCTTAATGCCGCCGGCAGCAGCAGCCAGGCGCTGCCCTGCTTCTTGAGCCACAGGTAAGGCAGGAAACAGCCGATAATTTCGGCGAGCGCAGTGGCGAAAAACAACAGCGTGGTTTTTAACATCGGTCGCAGTTTTCTCTCGATAAAGTAAACGAATCGGCGCTTGGCTGGTGAATTCCAGGAACGCAGTGGTATATTTGTCACCACGCCTGCGGGCGAGGTAACGCCAGTGCCGCCATCATCAGGCGCACTCACTCATAAGGATGAAACGATGAAAACATTTTCGACCCAACGACTGCTGCGCGGGATGCTGCCGGTCGCCATGCTGGCCGTTATGGGCGCCTGGCAGGCGCCGGCGCTGGCCGCCACCTGCACTCAGGGCAGCACCTGCGTCACCGTCGATGGCAAAGGCAGCGGCGCGATGAGCACCGAAGAAGCGCGTCAGAGCAAAGAGCAGTGGAATGATACCAAAACCCTGCGCCACAAGGTTAACACTCGCGTCGAGAAAGAGTTCGACAAGGCCGATCGCGCCGCGGATGACGAAGACCGTTGCAACGACAGCAACAACGTCAACGCCTACTGGGAACCGGACACCCGTAAATGCCTAGATCGCCAGACCGGCCGTCGGATTAATCCTTAATCCGCCTGCGGCGGGCGGGCAAGCGTGAAACCCGGTCGCCGTTGCTGCTATCCTGTTACAGGAAGTCCATTGTCTAAAAGGATGACGTGATGAAAAAAACGCTGATATTAACCGCTGTGTTGCTGGCCGGCGCCCCGCTGGCGGCACTGGCCTCCTGCGAAAGCGTGAAAGCGGACATTTCGCAAAAAATCGTCAATAACGGCGTACCGGAGTCCGGCTTCAAACTGGAGATCGTGCCCAACGATCAGGCCGATCAAGCGGGTGGCCAGGTGGTCGGCCACTGCGAAAACGACACCCAGAAGATCGTCTATACCCGCCTGAACAACGGCGACGATCGCGGTGACGCGGCGCAGACCGGCACCAGCCAGGATACCTCCAACACGCAGTAAGCCACACCGGCTATCCCGGGCGCTCTGCAGCAGCGCCCTTTCCTTATCCCTTACGCCTGCTCCGCCTCTTCTTCTTCGCCCTGCGGCCGACAACGCGCCGGGATCAGCATCGCCGCCGCCAGCGCCAGCAACGACACCAGCGCCGACACCAGAAATACCCAATGCAGTGAAGCCGCCACCTGCTGGGTCAGCTGCGCCAACGCCTCGCTCCCCATGCTCTGGCGCACCGCCGGTTCCATCAGACGCTGCACCGGATCGTCAATCTCCGGCAAACGCCACTGCAAGTTGAGATTCAGCGTCGCGCCCAGAATCGCGGTGCCGATGGCCGAGCCCACCATGCGGGTAAACACGGTACAGGCGGTGGCGATGCCGCGAATGCTGTAATGCGCCGCGTTCTGCACCGAAACCAGAAACGTGGTGTTGCACAACCCCATACCGGCGCCGACCATAAACGCCGCCACCCGGCCCCACAGCAGGCCGCCCGCCGGCTGCAACAGCAGCAATATCAGGCCGCCCGCCACCAACAGCAGCGCCCCCAGCAGCGCCGTGGCGCGATACGAGGTCATCAGCATCAAACGGCCGCTCAGCGTGCTGGCCAGCGGCCAACCGATCGACATCAGGGCCAGCGTGGTGCCCGCCTCCAGCGGCGAGCCGCCCATCACGCCCTGAATGAAGGTGGGCAGGAAAGCGCTGATGCCCATCATCGCCGCACCGATCACCAGCCCGCCGATGTTGCCGGCGACGATCACCCGGCTTTGCCACAGCGCCAGCGGGAACAACGGTTCGACCGCACGCCGCTCCTGGCGGACAAGCAGCGCCAGCGACGCCGCCGCCAGCGCAAACAGCGGCGCCACCCACCATCCCAGACTTTCCATCTGCAACAGCGCCAGCAGCAGCGCCGAAACGAACAGCGTCAGCCAGGCGGTGCCCGCCAGATCCAGCGCGTGCCGCCGCAGCTGCTGATGCGCCGGCAGATAGCGCCAGAGGAAGAACATCGCCAGCAGGCCGATCGGCAGGTTAACCCAGAACACCAGCGCCCACGGCAGATGCTGGACGATAAACGCCCCCAACAGCGGGCCGATGATCGCCGACACGCCCCATACGCTCGACAGGTAGCCCATCACCTTCGGCCGCTCGGTGGCGCTGTAGATGTCGCCGATGATGGTGGACGCGATCGGCATGATGGCGCCGGCGCCCAACCCCTGCAGCAGACGAAAGCCGATCAGCCAATACATGTCGGGGGCGAAGCCGCACAGCACCGATCCCAGCAGGAACAGCGTGGCGCCGAAGAAGAACACCCGCTTGCGGCCGTAGAGATCCGCCAGCCGCCCGTAGATGGGGATGGTGATCGCCTGCGCCAGCAAATAGACCGCGAATACCCACCCCAGCAGCGAGAAGCCGCCGAGATCGCCGATAATGGTGGGCATGGCGGTGGCGACGATGGTGGCTTCGATCGCCGACATGAACATCGCCAGCATACAGGCGATCAGAATCAGCGGCCGGTGGGCGATGGGTGCGGGTGAAACGTTATTTGTCATGGCGTTATGCAGCTTTCCTGGCGTTTTTATTTTCTCTGAGTATATCAGCAAGCGCCTGCGCCGAGTCTATCCCCCCTCACATCCTGTCTTTGCCGGCGGCGAATCGCACCATTTGCGACTCATTGTTACGGCGTAACGTTATGCGGCGGATTTTTTTCACTTTCCATGCATCCCAGCGCTGACGCGGGCTGAGGCGCAGATCGGCGTAAACTCAATCACCTGATTTTGTTCATAAAACTTGGCACGACCAACGACAGGGTGCTATACCTTCCCTAGCCGACGCCTTTGGGCTTCGTGCTTTCTTGGGTTTAAATATCAGTATTTTATGCTGATTAACTCACGTATTGAGCCTACGTTCAGCACGCTGTGCCGAACGCACCCTTCGCTCAATGTCGCTAACCTCATGCGAAACGCCCGTTTTGTACCGCCACGCCCGCCGGGCCGTGGGTAACAATCAGAGCGGAATGCGCCGTCTCGTCGGCCGCTCCGCGCAACGGAGGACGCAACATCATGCACAAGTCAGCGCCATACCGGCGCCTGCTCCTCGGGAGCCTGCTGTTTATCGCCGTCATCGCGCTGCTGGTTTACGGCATCGGTTGGGACACCCTCAAGTCGCGCCGGGAAGATTTGATCTATCTCGGCCAGCAACACATGTTCCTGGTGGCCTGCTCCATGCTGCTGTCGCTGCTGGTCGGCATTCCCAGCGGCATCCTGCTGAGCCGCCCCTTTGCCCGCCGCTGGGCGGAACACGTGATGCAGATCTTCAACGTCGGCAACACCCTGCCGCCGCTGGCGGTGCTGGCGCTGGCGATGGTAATCATCGGCATCGGCGATCGGCCGGCGGTGGTGGCACTGTTCCTCGCCTCGCTGCTGCCCATCGTGCGCAATACCTATGCCGGCCTGCGTTCGGTGCCACCGGCGCTGGTCGAGGCCGCCAACGGTATTGGCATGACCGCCGGGCAGCGACTGCGGCAGGTTGAACTCCCTAACGCGCTACCGGTGATCTTCGCCGGGGTGCGCATCGCAATGGCGATTAACGTCGGCACCGCGCCGCTGGCGTTTTTAATCGGTGCCAGCAGCTACGGCGAGCTGATCTTCCCCGGCATCTACCTGAACGACTTCCCGACGCTGATCCTCGGCGCCGCCGCCACCGCGCTGATCGCCCTGCTGCTCGATCTGGCGCTGGCCGGTCTCGGTCGCCGGCTCAGCCCGCACACCGCATCCTGATGGGAGAAACGCGATGACTCGATGGTTACAACCACTCCGCCACGCGCTGCTGTTCTCCTTGCTGATGACCGGCGCGGCCGCCTGGGCCGCCCCGCTCACGCTGGCGAGCAAGAACTTTACCGAACAGCGCATTCTGTCTGCGATTACCGTGCAATACCTGCGGGCCAAAGGTTTTCAGGTCGAACCCAAGACCAATCTGGCCACGGTGATCACCCGCAACGCGATGATCAACAAACAGATCGACATGACCTGGGAATACACCGGCACCTCGCTGATCATTTTTAACCACATCAATAAGCGCATGTCGCCGCAGGAAACCTACGACACGGTGAAAAAGCTCGACGCCAAACTCGGGCTGGTTTGGCTGCAGCCGGCGGACATGAACAACACCTACGCCTTCGCCATGCAGCGCCGGCGCGCGGAAAAAGAGCAGATCCGCACGATGTCGCAGCTGGTGGCCAAAGTGGAGCAGGTGCGTAAAACCGACCCTAAACACAACTGGCTGCTGGGGCTGGATCTGGAGTTCGCCGGCCGCTCGGACGGCCTGAAGCCGATGCAGGCGCTGTACGACATGCCGCTCGATCGCCCGCAAATCCGCCAGATGGACCCCGGCCTGGTCTACAACGCCATTCGCGACGGCTTCGTCGACGCCGGGCTGGTGTACACCACCGACGGTCGGGTGAAAGGGTTCGATCTGCAGGTGCTGGAAGACGACAAAGGCTATTTCCCGAGTTATGCGGTCACGCCGGTGGTGCGCGCCGAGGTGTTGCAAAACACGCCGGGGCTGGAAGCGGCGCTGAACACGCTGTCGAAACAGTTCAACAATCAGGTGATCACCGAGCTGAACGCTAAGGTGGATATCGACTACCAGACGCCGCAACAGGTCGCCGACGCGTTCCTCAAGCAGCGCGGCCTGATTTAGGAGACATGATGAATACCTTACTTTACGCCTGGCAAAACTGGGCCTATATCGCCGGATTGACGCTGGAACACCTGCTGCTGGTCGGCGTCGCCGTCGGCCTGGCGATCCTGATCGGCGTGCCGCTCGGCGTGCTGATTGTCCGCCACAAATGGTTGGCGACGCCGGTGCTGAGCCTGGCCACGCTGGTGCTGACCGTGCCCTCCATCGCCCTGTTCGGGCTGATGATCCCGCTGTTTTCCTTAATCGGCCACGGCATTGGCTACGTACCGGCGATCACCGCGGTGTTCCTCTACTCGCTGCTGCCGATCGTGCGCAATACCCACACCGCGCTCGACAACCTGCCCGGCGGGCTGCGCGAAGCCGGCCGCGGCATCGGCATGACGTTCTGGCAACGCCTGCGCTGGGTAGAGATCCCGGTGGCACTGCCGGTGATTTTCGGCGGCATTCGAACCGCCGTGGTGATGAATATCGGCGTGATGGCGATAGCCGCAGTGATCGGCGCCGGCGGCCTTGGCCTGCTGCTGCTCAACGGCATCAGCAGCAGCGACATCCGCCAGTTGATTACCGGCGCCGTGATGATCAGCCTGCTGGCAATCGTTCTCGATTGGTTATTGCACCGCTTGCAAATTGCGCTAACGCCCAAGGGGATCCGCTCATGATTAAATTGGAAAATCTGACCAAACAGTTCATGCAGAAGAACGGCACGCCGTTCAACGCCGTCGACAACATCAATCTGGACGTGCCGGAAGGCGAAATCTGCGTGCTGCTCGGCCCTTCCGGCTGCGGCAAAACCACCACGCTGAAGATGATCAACCGCCTGATCGAACCCACCGGCGGCACCATTCTGATCAACGGCGAGGACACCAGCGCGCTGGATACGGTCAGCCTGCGCCGCAAAATCGGCTACGTCATCCAGCAGATCGGTCTGTTCCCCAACATGACCATCGAGGAGAACATCACCGTAGTGCCGCGCATGCTGGGTTGGGACAAAAAACGCTGCCACGATCGCGCCGAGGAGCTGATGAGCATGGTGACGCTGGATCCCAAGCGCTTTTTGCACCGCTACCCGAAAGAGATGTCCGGCGGGCAGCAACAGCGCATCGGCGTGATCCGCGCGCTGGCCGCCGATCCGCCGGTGCTGCTGATGGATGAGCCCTTCGGCGCGGTAGACCCGATCAACCGCGAAACCATCCAGAACGAGTTTCTCGACATGCAGCGCCAGCTGAAAAAGACCGTGATGCTGGTCAGCCACGACATCGACGAAGCGCTGAAGCTCGGCGATCGCATCGCGGTGTTCCGCCAGGGCAAAATCGTGCAGAACGCCAGCGCCGATGAGCTGCTGGCGCGCCCGGCGAACGACTTCGTCGCGTCCTTTGTCGGCCAGGATCGCACGCTGAAGCGCCTGCTGTTGGTGCAGGCCGGCGACGTGGCCGATCAACAGGAAACGGTGACGGTGCGCCGGGAGACGCCGCTAGTGGAGGCGTTCGGTCTGATGGACGATATCGACGCCCGCTCGGTGACGGTGGTGGATGCCGACGGCAAACCGTTGGGATACGTCAAACGCCGTGAGGCGCGCGGCGCGCCCGGGGTCTGCGCCGACAGCCTGCACCGTTTCCGCGTCACCGCCCGTGCGGAGGAGAACCTGCGCGTGGTGCTGTCGAAACTGTACGAGCACAACACCTCCTGGATGCCGATCGTCGATGAAGACGGCCGCTACAGCGGCGAAATCTCGCAGGATTATATCGCCGACTACCTCAGCTCCGGCCGCACGCGCCGGGTGTTGACGCCGCAATAACCCCCGCCGGGGCGCTCGCCGCCCCGCCTATGCCGCAGTTTGCTAAAGATTCACTGGTCATCGGCCGGAGCGCCAAGCACAATGCGCTGATGACCCTTTGATTTTTCTCACGACGCCGCCCACGCATGAAAAGATTGGTCCACCTGCACCACTATCGCGCCCTGCTGCGCAGCCTGCTTATCGCCGTGTTTATCGGCGTCGCCGCCGCCCTGGCGGTGTGGCTGTTCCACCGTTCGATGATTGGCCTCGAGTGGCTGCTGCTCGGCAATGCCGACGGCAGCCTGGTGGCCGCCGCCGCCGCGCTGCCCGGCTGGCGACGCGCGCTGACGCCGGCGCTGGGCGGTCTGGCGGCGGGCCTGCTGCTGTATGTTCACCAGCGCTACCGCCACCAGCGTCCGGCGGCGCCCACCGACTATATGGAAGCGATTGAGACCGGCAACGGCAAGCTGGATACCGGCGCCAGTCTGGTGAAGTGTCTGGCGTCGCTGCTGGTGGTGTCGAGCGGCAGCGCCATCGGCCGCGAAGGCGCGATGATCCTGCTGGCGGCGCTGGTGGGCTCGTTGTTTGCCCAGCGCTTTACGCACGAGAAAGAATGGAAACTGTGGGTGGCCTGCGCTGCCGCCGCCGGGATGGCCAGCGCCTATCATGCGCCGCTGGCGGGCAGCCTGTTTATCGCCGAGATCCTGTTCGGCACCCTGATGCTGGCCTCGCTCGGCCCGGTGGTGATCGCCGCAGTGAGCGCCCTGCTGATGACCAACCTGCTCAACGGCGGCCAGGCGCCACTCTACCTGGTGACGCCGCTCTCCGCCCCTCTGCCGACACAATACCTGCTGATGGCGCTGGTCGGCGTGGTGGCCGGCGCCGGCGGGCCGCTGTTTTTATGGCTGATGACCGCCACCGGCCGCGCGTTCCGATCGCTGCGGTTGAAGCCGCCGTTGCAGCTGGCGTTGGGCGGCCTGATCGTCGGGCTGCTTTCGCTGCTGTTCCCACAGGTGTGGGGCAACGGTTACAGCGTGGTACAGGCGCTGCTGATTGCGCCACCGGGGGTGTTGCTGCTGGGGGCGATCCTGGTATGTAAACTGTTGGCAATCCTTGCCAGCAGCGGGTCGGGCGCACCCGGCGGGGTCTTCACCCCGACGCTGTTCGTCGGCGCCGCGCTCGGCTCGATCATCGGTCAGCTGTTTGGCCTGTGGCCGGGCATGGATGCGGCGGTGCCGCTGCTGCTGGCGCTGACCGGCATGGCTACCCTGCTGGCCGCCACCACCCATGCGCCGATCATGGCGGCGCTGATGGTGTTTGAAATGACCGGCGAATACGCGCTGCTGCCCGGCATTCTGCTGGCCTGCGTGATCGCCACCACCGTGTCGCGCGGCCTGCGACCGGTGTCGGTGTACCACACGGCGCCGCCGCCCAAACGCGAGGCTTAGAACTCACCCTGCTGCAATATTTTCCTGAACTGCGGGCACTGCAGGTGCTCGGGTTCAGGACAATCGACCATGTGCCGCAGCCCGTCGCGCACCTGCATCAGGCGCTGGATATGGCGATCAAGCTCATCCGCCCGCGCCGCCAGCAGCCCGCGATCGATCGCGATTTGGCCCCGTTCGTCAAACAAAGCACTCATCTCATCCAACGTAAAGCCGGCCAGGCGCGCGAGCGCAATCAGCCGCAGTTGATCGAGCACCCCGGCGGCGTATTGACGGCGCAAACCGTGGCGGCCTATCGACGCAATCAGCCCCTTTTTCTCGTAATGCCGCAGCGCAGAAGGCGCGACTCCACTCAGGCGCGCCACCGCGCCGATATCCAGTTCTTTTGCCATTGACTTGAAGCCGACTTTAAGTTGCACACTGTGCGCACATTATCACGTCACTGAGTTAAGGACACCCGTATGACCCCCGATATGTTAGTGCGCATCCTGTTAACCGGCGCCGGCGCCACCCTCTGCATGGATTTGTGGGCGTTGCTGCTGAAGCGGCGCTTCGGCATCCCTTCCCTCGATTACGCGCTGGTGGGCCGCTGGTTTCTCGGCATGTTCGACGGCCGCTGGTTTCACGCCACCATCGTCACGGCGCCGCCGCGCCAGGGTGAGAGAAAAATCGGCTGGATACTGCACTACGCCATCGGCTTGGCGTTCGCCTTTATCCCGCTCGGTTTGGCGGGCATCGAGTGGTATGCGGCGCCGGAACCGCGCATCGCGCTGTTGAGCGGCTGGCTAAGCCTGGCGGCGCCGTTTCTGGTGATGCAGCCCGCGCTGGGCTTTGGCGTGGCGGCGGCGAAAACCGCCAATCCGCGCAGAGCGCGGCTCCTCAGCCTGCTCACCCACACGGTGTATGGGCTGGGCCTGTTGATCGCCGCCCGATTGTTGGCGACGTTCTGTGCCTGAATGGGCTACAGCAACGTGGAAATATCGAGGTAGTGCGCCAGTTCGCGCTGCTCCGCGCGCGGCAGATACGGAATTTCACCCAGCAGCGGCGCGGAAATGCGCTGCTGCAGCGCCGTGATGGTTTCGGCGTAGTGCGCCAACCCCGGATTGATGCGGTTGGCCACCCAGCCCAGCAGCGGCAGGCCGTCGTTGATGATCGACTGCGCGGTCAGCAGCGCGTGGCTGACGCAGCCCAGCTTGATGCCCACCACCAGCACCACCGGCAGTTGCTCCTGCACCACCCATTCGGCGTACGGCCGCAGATCGTTCATCAGCACGCGCCAGCCGCCGCTGCCCTCCACCACCACCGTATCGGCTTTGGCGGACAGATCCCGCAGGCCGCTGCTCATCAGGCCATAGTTGATATCCTCGGTCGCATGCGCGTGAAACACCTCATCCAGACAAGTGATGGGGTTGATCTCCTCGTAGGACAGCGGCAAGGTTGAAGATGCCTGCAACACCAAAGCGTCTTTATTGCGGATGCCCTCGCTGGTTTCCTGGCAGCGCGCGGCGATCGGCTTGTAGCCGGCCACTGAACGGCCTTCGGCGGCCAGAGCCTGCATCAACCCGCGGGAAACCACGGTTTTACCGACGTCGGTATCCGTGCCTGTCACAAATAAACGCTTCAACATGAATAAAATGCCCCAGAATGCCCCGTTAACAATGTGTCGCCGCATCGGCGGCGAAGAAGTCTTTCGGAAAAATTCTAGGGGATGCTGCCACGTAGGGGCTTGAGGTAGCTCAATCTTTTGCGGGATTAATAAGAAGTTCTGATGTTAGCCTTGCAGCAATTGCACCAGCAGCGAACCGTTGTACAGCGCCTCTTTCACCAGCGCGGCGCCGGGCATGGTGCCCTTATTGAAGAACTGCGTGGATTCGACCTTGACCTGCTCGCTGTAGGCCGGCAGCGCCTGCTGGCGAATGCAGGACGCGATGGCCGGGTGCAGGATCTCCGCCGCGCGGTTGAGCGGCGAGCCCACCAGGATCTTCTCCGGATTGAACAGGTTGACCATGATCGCCAGAATGCGCCCCACGCTGTGGCCGACGCCGAGAATGATGTCCCGCGCCAGCTGATCGCCCGCCAGCGCGGCGTCGCACAGCGATTCAACGGTCAGCGGCGCGCCGTGCAGGCTGGAGCTCATCGAACCGCTCAGCCGCTGCTGGGCGATCTCCAGGATGTTCTCGATGCTGGCTACGGTTTCAAGGCAGCCGTGGTTGCCGCAATAGCAGCGTTTGCCGTACGGATCGACCTGGGTGTGGCCGATCTCCACCACGCTGTGGCTGCCGGCGTGCAGCACGTGGCCGCCGGTGATCACCCCGGCGCCGACGTTGTGGTCGATCACCACCTGAATCACGTTCTGGCTGCCGCGCGAGGCGCCATACAGCGCCTCGGCCATGGTCCAGGCGCTGATGTCATGCTGCAAGTAAACCGGCAGGCCGGTGCGGGTTTCCAGCGCCGGGCCGAGCGGCATCTCCAGCACGTCGTAAAACGGCATGCGGTGCACCACGCCGGACTGCACGTCGATCATGCCCGGCAGCGTGATGGCGATCGCCGTCAGTCGCTCCAGCTTGCTTTGGTGGCGGATAAAGAATTGGTCGACTTCGGTCAGGATGCGTTTCAGCAGCGGTTCAGGGTGTTCGGCCGCCAGCGGCAGCAACTCTTCCACCACCAGTTTGCTGCTGAGATCGCGCAGCGCCAGCGTGATGCTGCCGCGGCTGATACGGGCGGAAAGGTAATGCCAAGCCTCGGTGTCCAGCACCAGCCCCACCGCCGGGCGGCCCCGGCTGCCGATTTCCTGGTACTCGGTTTCCTTGACCAGATGGGCTTCCAGCAGTTCGCGCACGATCTTGGTGATGCTGGCGGGCGCCAGCTGTGCGCGTTTTGACAGTTCGATACGCGAAATCGGGCCCAGCTGATCGATTAGCCGATAAACCGCCCCCGCATTGGTCTGCTTGATTTGATCGATATGCCCAGGCTGCCCAACCGCAATCACAAACCGGCTCCTACTATTTTTCGCGCTTCTAAATAAAGACTAGGGGTTATGGTGGGGCTTTTGTCATACAGCGTCAACTATTTGATTCGTTATGTGATTTGCTGCACAAATTCCTCGCAATTTCAGCGTGAATTGATTTTTATTTGCCCAACCTCAACGTCATTTCAGCATCAACGCCATCAGCGCCTGCGCCGCGGCGGTCAGCGGCCGGCGGCGGTGATGAACCAGCCAAACTTCGGTGGTGGCGTCCGGCTCCGCCAGCGGCAAATAGCGCACGCCGTCCACCCGCACTCGGGCGAATGACGCTGGCAAAATCGACACCCCCAACCCGGCGGAGACCAGCCCGATGATGGTCATCGCTTCCCCCACTTCCTGGGTGATATAGGGAGTAATGCCGGCCTTGCTGAGCAGCAGCAGGATTTCGTCATACAGCGCGGTGCCCACTTCGCGCGAGAAGAACACGAACGGCTCCAGCGCCAGATGTTGGAACCGCACCCCGCCGCCGGGTGTTTCCGCCAGCGGATGCCCCTCCGGCACCACCGCCACCAGCGGTTCGCGCAGCAGCAGCTGATAGTGCAGCGCCTCCGGCAGCCGCGTGTTGCGCATCACCCCCAAATCCAGCTCACCGTTCAACAGCGGTTCGATCTGCTGTTTGGTGTTGATTTCGCGCATTTTGATATGCACCTGCGGGGACTGCTGACGAAAGGTGCGCAGGCTGCGCGCCACCACGCCGATAAAGGGCGCGGAAGAGGTAAAGCCGATGGTCATTTCCCCCAGTTCGCCACGATCCAGACGCGCCGCCTTTTCCGCCGCGCGCCCGACCTGATCGAGCACCTGGTAGGCTTCTTTGAGGAACATCTCCCCGGCCTGGGTCAAACTGACGTTGCGGTTGTTGCGCGCCAGCAGCCGCGCGCCGACCATCTCTTCCAGCGCCTGGATTTGCTGGCTGAGCGGTGGCTGGGAGATCCGCAACCGCTCGGCGGCACGGCCAAAATGCAGCTCTTCCGCCACGGCAATAAAGTAACGCAGGTGTCTCAGCTCGATATTCATATTTAAAACGTCTTAATTTTAATTATTAATATATTAGACAAAAAATTCGCCACTCCCTATCATTTTGTTATCTGCAAAGTGTCTGTTTATCTCCCCGAAGTTCGGTAAGGAAACGCTGTGACAACCCCTGTGCGTTCTGCGGCCGTGATGCCGTCGACGCTGGCCGCCAACGATGACGCGGCCGCTGCGCCAAAAGTAAAACGCTCCACCCTCAACAACAAACTCCCCTATATCGAACGCGGCACGCCGCAGTTTATGCGCGTAACGCTGGCGCTGTTTTCCGCCGGGCTGGCGACCTTCGCGCTGCTCTACTGCGTGCAGCCGATCCTGCCGGTGCTGTCGCAAGACTTCGGCGTATCGCCGGCGGAAAGCAGCCTGTCGCTTTCGGTCTCTACCGGCCTGCTGGCGATCGGCCTGATGTTCACCGGGCCGCTGTCAGACGCCATCGGCCGTAAATCGGTGATGGTGGTAGCGCTGCTGCTGGCGGCGGTCTGCACGCTGATCTGCGCCTTTATGACCAGTTGGCACGGCATTTTGCTGATGCGCGCGCTGATCGGCCTGTCGCTGAGCGGCGTGGCGGCGGTCGGCATGACCTATCTCAGCGAAGAGATCCATCCCAGCTTCGTCGCCTTCTCGATGGGGCTGTACATCAGCGGCAACTCGATCGGCGGCATGAGCGGTCGCCTGGTGACCGGGGTATTGACCGACTTCTTCTCCTGGCGCGTATCGCTCGGGGTCATCGGCCTGTTCGCCCTCGCCGCCGCCTGCATGTTCTGGCGTATCCTGCCTGCCTCGCGGCATTTTCGCGCCAGCTCGCTGCGCCCGCGCACCCTGCTGATCAACTTCAAGCTGCATTGGCACGATAAGGGCCTGCCGCTGCTGTTCGCGGAAGGTTTCCTGCTGATGGGCAGCTTCGTCACCCTGTTCAACTATATCGGCTATCGCCTGCTGGCGGATCCTTACCACCTGAGCCAGGCGATTGTCGGCCTGCTGTCGGTGGTGTACCTCACCGGTTCCTACAGCTCGCCCAAGGCCGGCGCGCTCACCTCGCGCTTCGGACGTGGCCCGGTGCTGCTGGCGTCAATCGTGATTATGCTGATCGGGATCCTGATTACCGCGCTGCCGCAGGTGCCGGCGATCTTTATCGGCATGATGCTGTTCACCGCCGGTTTCTTCGCCGCCCACTCGGTGGCCAGCAGCTGGATTGGCCGCCGTGCGCGCCGCGCCAAAGGCCAGGCGTCGTCGCTGTATCTGTTCTGCTATTACGTCGGCTCCAGCGTGGCCGGCACCCTCGGCGGCGTGTTCTGGCACAGCTTCGGCTGGAATGGCGTAGCGGTGTTTATCAGCCTGATGCTGTTGCTGGCGCTGCTGGTGGTGCATTACCTGAAACGCCTGCCGGAAGCCGCTCGTCTTTGAAAAGAAAAAGCCGCGGCGATTTGCCGCGGCTCGTCCTGCCAGTGCCTGTGATTATTGACCGGTTTTCCAGCGGGTGCGCAGGTACTCCACGGCCTTATCCGTTTGCGGCTCGGTCAGATAGCGTTGCCGGAACAGGATGGTTCCCCCCATCCCCGGCAGGCTCTCGTTGAGATCCAACTGCCTTTTCAGCTCGGGAACGCCGCCATCGACGGTCCAGGCCGGCTCGCTGGCCGATGGCGTGCCCACTTTATACAGCGCCACCCCGGCATAGAGCCGAACCGGCGTGCCTTTCACCACCTCGGCCCACCAGTTGGCCAGCACGTCGTAGCGGACAATTTCACGATCAAAAGGCCAATACAGCTGTGGTGCGATATAGTCGAGCAGCCCCAGTTTTACCCACTGGCGCGTATCGGCATAGGCCGTATCGTACGATGGCGCCCCTGCCCGCGTCGCCGAGCCGGCAGGATCGTCCGCTTTGTTTCGCCATACGCCCGCCGGGCTGACGCCAAACGCAACCGCGGGTTTCAACGCTTTGACGGTGGCTGAAACCTGTTTTATCAATTGCAGCGTGTTGTCCCTGCGCCAGGCGGCTTTGTCTGCAAACCCTTTGCCGTAGGCGCGATACGTCTTCCCATCATCCAGCGGCGATTGCGGCGTTTCGTAATAGAAATAATCGTCAAATTGAATGCCATCGACATCATAGTTTTTGACTATTTCAGCCACCACGCCGGTGATCCAGTTGCGCACGTCGGGTAAGCCAGGATCGAGCACGAAGCGGTCGTTGGCCGTGCGGATCCAGTCAGGATGCAGCGCATAGACGCTGGCCGGTGGGGACTGCAACGTCTGATTAAGTGCATCAATCGTTTGCTGTCGGGTATTCATGGAAACCCGATAAGGGTTCAGCCAGGCGTGGACCTTGATACCGCGCCGGTGCGCTTCTTGCAGCATAAAGGCCAGCGGATCATAACCCGGATCCTGGCCCACGGTGCCGGTCAAGACCTCAGACCAAGGCAAGATGTCAGAACGCCACAGGGCCGTTCCGTCCGGTTTAACCTGAAAATACACCGTGTTAATCCCGGTTTTCACCATGTCGTCCAGTGCGTCCGTCAGCCCCTGCTGCTGCAGGCGCACCCGCTCTTGCGCCGTTTCCGCTTTAAGGGAGGCCGCCGGCGGCCAGTCCAAGCCAATGACCGTGGCCAGCCAGATGCCCCGCATCGGTGTAACCGGCGGTGTCGGCTGTGCAGGTTTCTCCGGTTCGGGGGGCTTGGCGCATCCGCTCACGCCCAGCATGGCGGCCATCAACAGCCATCCGCCTAGTTTTGTTGCGCCTGTCGGCATAAATATTCTCCTTCCGTGAGTGACGGTTATCCCATGTCGTTTCGTGCAGAGCAAGAAACCGCCCGCTTTCTCAACGCGAGCAAGCTGCCGGCGTCGCCCTTTCTGACGACGCCGGTACTTGTCCCATTACCAGCTCAGCCCCGTCCCGCGAGGGAACGCCACCTTGCCCGTATTGGTTTCCTCATCGTAGTCATGCCAGGTGTTGACCGGCAGTTTGCCCTGGGGTGTGATTTTCCCCGTCAGCACGTGCGCCAAAGCGATCATCGAAGGGCCACGCCATACGCCGCTGTCATACCCGTAGTAAGAATAGGTGGCGACGGCTGCATCCACGTCTGCGGCATAGTTCACGATATCGTAAGGCGCGCGCAATGAGAGGTGAACGCGTTTTTTCCCCTGCTCGGCGGCGTATTTCAACCAGCCCGGGTAAGGGCTGCTGTCATTACTCGCTCCGGTGGCGGAGGTCACGACGCCATCCTGCTCGGCAGGCGTAAAGCGGGTCGAAAGCGTGCCGAGCAGGAACACGTCGCAATCGGCAATATGCGCCCTGATTTGGGCATCGTTCAGTTCCGTTTCCTTCGCGGCAACGACGTTCTGGTAGCCCTCCTGCGTCATCACGTTAGCGATGCCTTTGGCCTGCTCACCCCACGGGGTCAGGATAAAATAGCGCAGCGCCTTGTCTTTCAACGGCAGCAGGCTGTGGCGGTTAATGACCACGGTAATGGAGCGATCGGCAATGCGCTTTTCCAGCTTGTGCGCTGACAACGCGACGTCGTTGGAACAAGGTTTATCGCTATGCCCCATCAGGCCATGGCGTAATTTCAGGCGCAAAATGCGCTCGACCGAAGCATCGATATCGGCCTCGCTGAGATGCCCTGTTTTCACCCTTTCCGCAAGATAACGAATCAGGTCCGGCAGCAGGTTAGCCTGGGCCGGCGAAGCGATGCTGACAGGCATCAGGGCGATATCCACCCCGGCGGCAAAGACGTTTTCAGCCGCCCCCTGTTGGGTGAAGTGCTCAGCAATCGCGCCCATATCCAGCGCGTCTGAAATCGTTACGCCGGCATAACCCAGCTCATCGCGCAGGATGCGGGTCTGAATTTCATACGACATGGTGGCCGGCACCGTGATTTTTTCTCCGCTGCGGGTGTCGATCTGGCGGTTATCCAGCGCGGGGTACTGAATATGCGCGGTCATGACCATGTCCGGCGCCGCACAGCGGTCAATGGCCTGTTTGTAAGGCGCGATATCGATGGCAAACGCCTCTTCCCGCGTACGATCGACGCGCGGCAAACCGGTATGCGAGTCGGTGGAGGTGCTGCCATGGCCAGGGAAGTGTTTGTAAGCGGTGATCAGCCCTTGCTGCTTCATCCCCGCCACTATTTTCTCGGCCAGGCGGGACACGGTGTTCTTATCATCGCTGAAGGCGCGAACGTTAATCACCGGGTTGAACGGGTTGGTGTTGACGTCCACGACCGGGGCAAAGTTGGTATTGATATGCAACGCGCGCATATCCTGGGCCATCAGCTTGCCCTGTTCAACGGCGAGCTGTTTATCCGCACCGCCCTCAATCGCCGCCGCCAGCGCCATATTGCCGGGGAATGAGGCATAGTCGCCGCGCGGCAGCCGGAAAACGTTACCGCCCTCATTATCCGTGCCGATAAACAGGCGAATGCCGGCGTGCGTTTTCATCGCGGCATACCAAGCCGTCAACGTTTTGATCTGCTGCTTGTCTTTCAGATTATTGGCGAACAGGATCACCCCGCCCACGTGGTTATCGGCGATCAGCTTGCCAATGGCTTCATCGGGAACGGTCATATCCTGATTGCTGCTACCGTTCCGATCCCAGTAGCGAAAATCCAGCATGATTTTTTGCCCGATCTTCTCTTCCAGCGTCATGTTTTTGACTTTCTGTTTAATATCCACAGTAAACCTCCTGTTAAAGCACCCGTTAATGACAGAAGAAAAGATAACCCCAAGGGCTCATAGCGTCCTGCCATTCTGTTTGTTCCAGCGATTGGACAACGGCAAACGAGAAATGGACTAAACAAAAAATAAACGAGCGGGAAAAAATTCATCCATGAATCAAAACCATAAGAAGACCAGGTTTATTTTCGACAATCACGCTTACCCGCATGTGTGGCAGACGAGCGAGAGAATTCCCCCTGCTACCCGCCCTATTTCCCCCTGCTACCCGCCCTATTTCCCCCTGGTAAGCCGGGCGGGCAGTTAAGCCGAGTATTTCCCCATCGCCGATGTTGCCCCCAGCCTGCTACTCTCCTATAGTATGTTGTAACTAAAATAGGAGCGTACGATGAGCAGATACGATGTGATTGGCCGAATGAATGCCTGCTTTGTCGAGCTAGAGCAGGCGCTGGGCGCATTGCAGCAGCAGATCACCCCGCTGCGCTTGCTGGCAGCGCGGGTGTTCAGCCTGCCGGAGGTTGAAAAAGGCCAGGAACATCAGGCTATCTCGCATATCGCGGTCGAACAGCATGTGGGACAAGCGGCGCGCGATCTGGCGCTGGAGCATTATCAGCGGCTGTTCATCCACCATAACCGGGAGAATGTCAGCAGCAAGGCCGCCGTGCGGCTGCCCGGCGTTATCTGTCTGGCGGTGGAGCAACCGGAGTATCAGGCGCTGCAGGCGCAGCTGGCGCTGATCAACCGCCTGAAGGGCGAACTGGAGCAGATTATCACCGTCGATTCCGGTCTGGCGCCGGAGCAGCGTTTCGAGTTCGTACACACCCATCTGCACGGGCTGATTACCCTCAGCGCCTACCGCACCCTCACCGCCCTGACCAACCCCGACTCGGTGCGCTTCGGCTGGGCCAACAAGCACATCATCAAAAACGTCAAGCGGGACGACATCCTGGCGCAGCTGGAGAAAAGCCTGAAAGCCGGCCGCGCGGTGCCGCCGCACAGCCGTGAACAGTGGGCCGCCCTGGTCAGCCGCGAAATAGACGATGTCAGCCGTCTGCCGCAGTACGCGACGCTGAAAATCAAGCGGCCGGTCAAAGTACAACCTATCGCCCGCGTGTGGTATCAGCAGCAGCAAAAGCAGGTGCAGCACCCCTGCCCGCTGCCGCTGATCGCCCTGTGTCAGGTAGAGAGCGGCGCCGCAGTGCCTAAGATTGGCGAGCTGCTCAACTACGACGTCGACGCGGTGAAACACCGTTACAAACCCGACGCCCGACCGCTGCGGCTGCTGGTGCCGCGCTTGCACCTGTATGCCGATGACGCTACTCGCTGAGGGCATATACTCGCAGGCGATGGCCGTCCGGATCCCGCGCGACGAAGGTGTAACCGAATTCCATCTCGGTCGGCGTTTGCTCGATAGGCAGCCCGAGTTCGCGCCACTGGTTATAGCGCGCTTCGACCTCATGCGGATCCTGGCACAAGAAGCCCAGCTCACCGCCGCCGCCGGTCAACGTGGCAGCGGGTTTTACCCCCTGTTTGGCCCACATCCCCAGCTTGAAACCGTTGTTGAGCACAAACAGGGCGAAGCCGGGAGAAAGCTCTACCGGCGCCTGTCCCAGTAAACGTTGATAAAAGGCGGCACTGTTCAGCGGGTTGTCGACGTAAAGCAGGGTCATGCTGGGAAGGGTCATCGGTCTGTCCTCTGGATGATGGGAACCGGCCGGTTCCCGATAGGCACAGACTAAGGCGCGCGACTGACAGTTTATGGCAGCAGCGTGCCGCTATTGCTCCGCAATGCCCTCGCTGAGGCGCCACTCTTTCAGCAGCCGCCGCCGTCCGCGCGGATAGCGCGGTTCCAACGGCGTGGCGGCCTGGATGCGATCGAGGCGAAAATGACGAAAGGCCTGGCGCAGCTCGCACCAGGCGACCAACATCTGGAACTGGTCGAAAAAACCCAGTGCAAAGGGCCACAACAGGCGTTCGCTGCGCTGCCCCGCCAGGTCAAGATAGTCGATATGCAGCTTGCGCTCGCGGCGGATGGTGTCACGGATCAGCACCCGCAGCTCATCCGCCACCGGCGGCGCCTGAACCGGCGCTATCAACAGCGTGTTGGCCTCAAGCTCCTCCCGCAGTGCCGGCGGCAGCACGTCGGCGATCTTGGCCAGCGCCTGGCCCGCCGCACTCGCCAGCTGACTGTCGCCGTGGCGGCTGACCCAGCGCATCCCCAGCACCAGTGCTTCTGTCTCCGCCTGCGAGAACATCAGCGGCGGTAGCATGAAGCCGGGGCGCAGCACATAACCGACGCCCGCCTCGCCGGCGATCTCCGCCCCCTGCTGCTGCAGCGTGGCGATATCGCGGTACAGCGTGCGCATGCTGATGCCCAGCGTCTGCGCCAGCGCATGGCCCGCTACAGGATAACGGTGGCTACGCAACAGCTGCATCAGATCGAGTAAACGTTGTGCGCGCGACATATCACGGCTCCCTGCATAACGCGGTTTGGACAAAATCGGCAAAGGCCCGCGCCTTGGCCGAAACGAAATGGCCGCCGGGGAACACCGCCCACAGCGCCAGCGGCGGCAGTTGCCAGTCCGCTAAGGCCGCAATCGCCGCCCCGCTTTGCAGCTCGTTGCGAAACATGCCTTCGCTGGCGACGGTAGCACCGAAGTCCGCCATCACCAGCTCGCGCACGCACTCCGCCGCGTTGACCCGCATGCGCCCTGACAGCCGCAGCATGCGCTGTTCCTCTCCACGGCTGAAGCGCCACTGCTCGCCGCCGCCACGGTGATGGTAAATCACCATCTCATGCTGCAACAGATCTTCCGGCCGCTGCGGCATACCGGCAGCGGCAAAATAGCCGGGCGTGCCGATCACGCATTGCTTTACCTCACCCAGCTTGCGGGCGGTAAAGCCGGAATCCTCCAATTCGCCAATACACAGGGCAATATCGATGCCCTCTTCAATCAGCGACAAATTGCCGTCATCCAGCAGCAGATCGACGTTCAACCGCGGATTGGCGCGCATAAACGCCGTCAAATCAGGCAAGGGAACGATGCGGGCGAACACCGCCGCCGAAGCGACCCGAAGCCGGCCGCTCAGGGTCTCGCCAGCGCTCTGCACCAGCGCTTCGGTCTCCGCCAGCTCGTTAAGGATACGTCGGGTGCGTTGATACAGCTGCTGTCCCGCATCCGTCGGCTGCAGGCCGTGGGTCGAGCGCAGCATCAGGCGCGTGCCGAGCTGCTGTTCCAGCCGCGCCACCGCTTTTGAGACTGCCGGCTGCCCCACGTGCAGCCGCCGCGCTGCCGCGGTAAAGGAACCGCTCTCGTAAACGCAGGCATAGGTTTCGTAATCGGCAAATTTACCCATGACATTCCTTGATGGAATAACGGTTAGCATTTATTGCAGTCTACACGCGCCATTTAGGAATGGGCAAGATGAGCGCTCCCCCTCATTCCCATCAGGAGAACGCATGACACTGCAAGACAAACTCGATGCCTTCAAAGTGGCATTCGAAACCGACCAACTGCCGTTCAAACTCGCGGCGCAAGATCACGCGCTGATGCGTGAGGCGATCCAGGCGCAGATCGCGTCGGGCATTACCGAATGCGCGCTGACGGTCGGCGACGCCGCGCCCGGCTTTATCCTACCGGACAGCGAAAACCGGCCATGCTCTTCCGCGGCGCTGTTGGCGCAGGGCCCACTGGTCATCAGTTTCTATCGCGGGGTCTGGTGCCCTTACTGTACGCTCGATCTGCAGGCGCTGCAGGCCGCACTCCCCGCCATCACGCATCACGGCGCGCAGCTCGTGGCCATTTCACCGCAGAGCGCGGTGCATAACCGCCAGGCCGTGCGCGATCACGATCTCACCTTTCCGCTACTCAGCGATGCAGGCAACCGCCTGGCGGCTCAATTCGGCCTGCGTTACCGCCTGCCGGACGCGCTGCTCGCCCTCTATCAACAGCGGCTCGGCCTCGATCTGGCGCAGTTCAACCAGGATGACAGCTGGACGCTGCCGCTGCCGGCACGGTTCGTCATTACTCCCGATGGCCGTATTGCCTATGCCGAAGCGCACGCCGATTACACCCGGCGGCCGGAGCCGCAGGCGCTGTTGTCGGTGCTGGAAGGATTGGCCTGATAAAGACGGGGCGCAAACGCGCCCCGTTAAGAGATGGTGATGAACGCGGTTACTTCTGCATGCTGCCGACCATCGCCTCCGGGCGTACCCATTCATCGAACTGCGCTTCGGTCAGATAGCCGAGCTTCAGCGCTGCGGCTTTCAACGTCAGCCCTTCCTTGTGCGCTTTCTTGGCGATTTCCGCCGCTTTGTCATAACCGATATGGGTGTTGAGCGCCGTCACCAGCATCAGCGATTCATTCAGCAACTGGGTAATGCGATCGCGGTTCGGTTCGATGCCCACCGCGCAGTGCTCGTTGAAGCCCTGCATACCGTCGGCCAGCAGGCGGATCGACTGCAGGTAGTTGTGGATCACCATCGGGCGGAACACGTTCAGCTCGAAGTTGCCGGAAGCCCCGCCGATGTTCACCGCCACGTCGTTGCCCAGCACCTGCGCGCACAGCATGGTCATCGCTTCACACTGGGTCGGGTTGACTTTGCCCGGCATGATGGAGCTGCCCGGCTCGTTCTCCGGGATCGAGATCTCGCCGATGCCGCAGCGCGGGCCAGACGCCAGCCAGCGCACGTCGTTGGCGATCTTCATCAGCGAAGCCGCCAGCCCTTTCAGCGCGCCATGCCCTTGCACCAGCGCATCGCAGGTCGCCAGCGCTTCGAACTTGTTCGGCGCGGTGACGAACGGCTGATGGGTCAATTCCGCCAGCGCTTTAGCGACGCGCACCGCGTACTCCGGATGGGTATTCAGGCCGGTGCCGACCGCCGTGCCGCCCAGCGCCAGCTCGGCGATGTGCGGAATACTGTCCTCGATGTGTTTCAGATTGTGCGCCAGCATCGCCGCCCAGCCAGAGATTTCCTGCCCCAGGGTCAGCGGCGTGGCGTCCTGCAGGTGGGTGCGGCCGATTTTAACGATGTCGCGGTAGGCTTCGGCCTTGTCGCTCAGCGTCTTGTGCAGCACTTTCAGCTCGGGGATCAGGTGCTCGCGCAGCGCAATCACCGCCGCCACGTGCATCGCGGTGGGAAACACGTCGTTGGAGCTCTGGCTTTTATTGACGTCGTCGTTCGGATGCACCTTGCGCTCTTCACCGCGCACGCCGCCCAGTAGCTCGCTGGCGCGATTGGCCAACACTTCGTTCATGTTCATGTTGGTCTGGGTACCGGAGCCGGTTTGCCAGATGGACAGCGGGAACTGGTCAGCATGACGATCCGCCAGCACTTCGTCGGCGGCGTTGATGATGGCGGCACCCCGCTCGGCCGGTAGCAGCCCCAGATCCACGTTCACCTGCGCGGCGGCGCGCTTGGTCAACGCCAGCGCGTGGATCAGCGCGGTCGGCATCTTTTCGGAGGAAATACGGAAATGTGCCAACGAACGCTGGGTTTGCGCGCCCCACAGCTTGTCGGCCGCGACTTCGATGGGGCCCATAGAGTCTTTTTCGATACGAACGCCTGCCATCATGATCTCCTTAGCATAATTCCTAAAATTGTAGGGTTAGGCCGACGCGCTACCCCCCGTCGGCATGCACTCCCAGTATAGTGACATAATAACTATTCGCATTAAGAGAGTTATCTCACAGCACGTTTCATCTCTTTTACCCATCAATGACGCGGTTATTTTCCGCCGGTTAACCCGCGCCGAAATAAACGGCCGGAAATGAGTCCGGAGAATAAAAGTGTGGGTAGCCATTAGCGCGGATGACGCGAATTAAAATTATTGATGCGTTGCGCCTGTAAATGATTGAGCTCATCGATACGTTGTTGCTGCAGATGATTGATCTCGTCATAGGCGTCCTGCCGTTCATTATGCCGATACGCCCCGGTCGCCACCACGCCGGCGGTAAGTGCCAGCGGATGCGCCACGGGTGCGATCGAGGTGGGAACCGCTACCGGCGCGGGTACAACGACGATCGGGGCCGGCGCGATCACCACGGCGCGCGGAGCCGCGTAGGGATAGGCGACAATCACCGCCGCCTGAGCTGCGCCGGTGCAAAAGCCCAACAACAACAACAGTTTTTTCATGCAACAGACCTCTTGTTTCGTTAAATCGACTCATTGGCCGTTACGGTAAAGGGGTCTGACGCGCCGGTTTAAGCTCGACGTGTGATCGCCCGGCGCAGCGCGAAAATAATAATAAGGGAATGGCTCAGACGGTAAAAAATAAATTCAGCCGACATAGTATGACATGCTGAAGAATAAATAATGACGCAGGATAAGCGGGCTATCGGCAATAACCCATTCTCCCAAAGAATAATCTTGCGACGGATTTTCTGGGCCGCGTTGAGACCTGCGCACCAATTGAGACGCCGATCGTTATCACGCTATACTTTGGCCCCGTTGCCGGGCGCGACGTTATCCGGCGATGTTTTGATCGCGCCCATGATTTTTCCTGCCGACGCGAGGGTATGATGGTCGTCGGCATAGATTGAGTTAACCGTATAAAATCAGAAGGTTAATTGCCAATAGTGCGGCAATGACGCAGAAGGACGTTTATCGACATGCAAAAAATGACCAACGCGGTACAGAATTACGCTTGGGGCAGCCACGACGCGCTGACCCGTCTTTACGGCATCGCCAACCCGGATAATCAGCCGATGGCCGAACTGTGGATGGGCGCCCATCCCAAGAGCCCTTCCCGCGTGCCGGGCGCCGACGGTGAACTGCGTTCGCTGCGCGATCTGATCGACGAAGACCAGCCAAAACAGCTGGGCGCCAACGTCGCCAGCCGTTTTGGCGAGTTGCCGTTCCTGTTTAAAGTGCTGTGCGCCGATCAGCCGCTGTCGATCCAGGTCCACCCGAGCAAAGCGGCGGCCGAGGTCGGATTCGCGAAAGAGAACGCCGCCGGCATCCCGCTGAGCGCCGCCGAACGCAACTACAAAGATCCCAATCACAAGCCCGAGCTGGTGTTCGCGCTGACGCCGTTCCTGGCGATGAACGGTTTTCGTGAATTGGCCGATATCGTTTCCCTGCTGCAACCTATCGCCGGCGCGCACCACGATATCGCCGCCTTCCTGCAGCAGCCGGACACCGCCCATCTGTCCACCCTGTTCGCCAGCCTGTTGACGATGAGCGGCGAGCAGAAGTCGCTGGCGCTCGGCGTGCTGAAAGCCGCGCTCAACAACCAGCAGGGTGAACCCTGGGATACCGTGCGGTTCATCGCCGGTTTCTATCCGGACGACAGCGGCCTGTTCTCACCGCTGCTGCTGAACGTGGTGCAGCTCGCGCCGGGCGAAGCGATGTTCCTGTATGCCGAAACGCCGCACGCCTACCTGAAAGGCGTGGCGCTGGAAGTGATGGCCAACTCGGATAACGTGCTGCGTGCCGGCCTGACGCCGAAATTTATCGACGTGCCCGAGCTGCTGGCCAACCTGCAGTTTCGCCCGCAGCCGGCTTCCGGCCTGCTGACCCAACCGGAGCGGCGCGGCAACGAGCTGTTCTTCCCGATCCCGGTGGAAGATTTCGCCTTCTCACTGCACGATTTGACCGCCGCGCCGCAGGCGCTGGCACAGCGGAGCGCGGCTATCGTGTTCTGCGTCAGCGGCGAAGCGACGCTGGAAAAATCCGGGCAGCGCCTGACGCTCAAACCGGGTGAATCCTGCTTTATCGGCGCCTTCGAATCCCCGGTCAACGTCAGCGGCAGCGGCCGCATCGCCCGGGTTTATAACCAACTAGCCTAACCGTTGATAAATTTCAGCAAATTGCTTGCTGAAAGCGAGAGCTGCCCCCACAATTAAACGCCTGCGGGCGTTTTTTGGCGGCCCCTATTTGCCCCTCCCACGCAACGGAGGGTGATAAGAAAAAAGGATGAAACAGAGCTATGAAAAAATCGTTAGTCGCTGTCAGCGTCATTGTCGTTCTTGGCGCAGCATGGACCGGGGCATCCTGGTACACCGGGAAACAGATCGAGCAGCACATGGGCGAAGTCGTCGACAACGCCAACGGCCAACTGAAAGCCTACCTGCCGAAAGCCGGCGTCAAGCTGAGCTATGAAAATTACCAGCGCGGCCTGTTCAGCAGTAAAGTGCGTTATGTGCTGCGTTCCGACGGCACGGATACCAGTGAAAACGCGGCGCTGAAAGCCGGTGAAGAAGTGGCGTTCCTGGAAACCATCGATCACGGTCCGTTCCCGTTCGCGCAGCTGAAAAAATTCAACCTGCTGCCGAGCATGGCGTCGGTGCATACCGAGCTGGAAAACACCCCGGCGGTGAAAGGCCTGTTTGAAACCACCAAAGGCAAATCGCTGTTTACCGCCGATTCGCGCATCTCGTACAGCGGCGATACCGCGTCCACCATCGACTTTATCCCACTGGACTACCAGAAGGATAAATCTTCGTTGAAATTCAGCGGCGCCACCATTGACGCCGACGTGTCCCGCGATCTGAAAAAATTCGCGCTGGACGCCAATAGCGACACTATCGTGTTCGCCAGCCCGAACGAATTCGGCCAAAACGAGCAGATCACCTTCCAGGGCTTCAACCTGAAAGGCAACAGCAACGAAAGCAAGTTCGGCGTGAAGCTCGGCGATCAGACGATGACCCTGAAACAGTTCAAACTGACGATCGACGGTAAAGACACCGTGGCGTTGGACGGTTTCAATCTGGTGAGCAAGTTCGGCGAGCAAGGCAGCAGCAACATCGGCGGCCAGATCGATTACACCATGGACGCGCTCAAGGTGCAGGGCAACGACTTCGGCGCCGGTAAACTGACGCTGAAAATCGACAACGTCGACGGCAAGGCGCTGAAAGACTTCTCCGACAGCTACAACCGCCAAACCATGGCGCTGCTGCAGCAGGGCGAGAACCTGGATCCGGACGTCTACGAACAGCAGACCTCCGAGATGCTGCAAAAGAACCTGCCGATGCTGCTGAAAGGCAACCCAAGCCTCAGCATCGCCCCGCTGAGCTGGAAAAACAGCAAGGGTGAGAGCCTCTTCACGCTGGATCTGGCGATGACCGATCCGAGCAAGGCCGCCTCCCCAGCACAGTCGCCGGATCAAGTGATCGCTCAGGCGGTTAAAAAGCTGGATCTCAGCCTGACCATTCCGGAAGCGATGGCCACCGAAGTGACCGCGAAGACCGCTCTGTTGCAGGGTTACAATGAGGAAGACGCGCAGAAACTGGCGCAGCAGCAAGTGCAGGGCCTGGCGGCCATGGGCCAGATGTTCAAGCTGACCACCCAGAAAGACGGCGTGATCGCGAGCAAGTTCCACTACGCTGACAATCAGGTTGACCTGAACGGCAACAAGATGTCTCTGCAGGAGTTCATCGGCCAGTTCGCCATGCTGGGCGCCCCGGCGGAAGACGCTGAACCGGCGCAGGAAGCGGAACCCGCTCCGGCACCGGCGCAGTAATCGCCTGAAAGCCTGACAAGGGCCCCCTGCGGGGCCCTTTTTATTTACCCCTGCAGCGCCGCATACACCGCATCGCGGATCTGCTGCGGATAGCGGCCGCACATGCCCTCAAACGCGGTGTTGGTCAGTATCACCACGCTCAGCTGCGCCTGTGGATCAAAGAACCAGCTGTGGCCATAAACGCCGCCCCAGGTCAGCGTGCCGACATGCTGCGGCGTCTGCGCCGCTTCTGCGTCCACCAGCAGCGCGCCGCCGAAACCAAATCCCCAGCCCGGCCCTTGCGTTTGCGCCTGCGCCCCCACATGCGGACTGCGCAGCAACGCCACCGTGTCCGGCTGCAAGATGCCCTGCCCGCCGCTGCGCAACGCTTCCACCAGCTGCAGCACATCGTCGGCATCGCCGACCATGCCCGCGCCGCCGGAAGGATAAGCCTCCGCGTTAAGCGCCCGCGCGGGTGAAAACAGCACCTCGCCCCCCGCCATCTCCTCCGGCAGCGCCACCCGCAGGCCTTCATGCATGCGCTGCGGCCCTTGCGGCGTGTTGTAATACGGCGTCGCCAGGTTCGCGGCATCCGTCGCATGGAACGCCGTATTGCCAAGCCCCAGCGGCTGCGCCACCCATTCGACAAACAGCTGCGGCAGCGGCATACCCGTCACCCGCTCCAGCACGGCGCCAAGCACGTCGATCGCCAGCGAATAATTGAAACGCTCCCCCGGCGCCGACAGCAACGGTGCCTGCGCCAACAGCCGCAGGTTTTGCTCCAGCGTCAGCGTCGACAGCTCCACGCCGTCCTGGATCCCCAACTGATGGTAAACGCCTGCCGGCGGTTGGTTCAGCCGATAGTCCAGCCCGGCGGTATGACTCAGCAAATGACGGATCTTGATCGTCGGGCGCCGGCCATCCGCCAGCGCCGGGGTAAACCACGGCAGCCAGTCGCTGACCGCATCGTCCAGGCTCAGCTTGCCCCGTTCAATCAGGCGCAGCGCCGCCAGCGTGGTATAGGGTTTGGAAACCGACGACAGCCGAAACTGCGTTTCTCGCCGCATCGGCCGCCGCGCTTCGCGATCGGCATAACCGGCCGCGCCGGCGTAACAAATCTCGCCCTGCCGCGCCACCAGCACCACGCTGCCCACGATGCGCCCTTCGGCCATCGCCTGTTGATCGATCGCCGCGATCCGTTCTGTTAACGCCCGTTGTGTTGCCGACATGATTTTTATCTCGCTGAGGGAAAGTAAAACCAGTCTAAAACGTTCTTCATAAATTAAAATAAGGCATAATTTAATGAATCATTAAGCACAGGTTATTAATAGATGAGTTCACTCCTGCAACTGCTGCCCTATTTCGAAGCCGTCGCACGCCTGGGCAACTTTACCCGCGCAGCCAACCAACTGGGCGTCACGCCGCCGGCGGTGTCACAAAACATTCAGGCGCTGGAGAATCAGCTGGGGGTGCGCTTATTTCACCGCACCAGCCGCTCGGTGCGCCTCAGCGACGAGGGCCGGTTGTTCTATCAGAAGGTCTCGCCGGCCATGAGCCAGATCGACGTGGCGGCAGACGACGTGCGCACCCTGGGCGCACAGCCGGCGGGCCTGCTGCGCATCACGTTGCCGCAACTGGCCGCTTCGCTGCTGGTGATGCCGCACCTGGCGGAATTTCAACGGCGCTATCCCGAAGTACAGCTTGAGCTGTTTACCGAAGACCGCTTTTCCGATCTGGTGCTGGGCAGTTTCGATGCCGGCATTCGCATGCACGCGATGCTGCAAAAGGACATGATCGCCGTGCCAATCGACAACGGCCAGCGCCGGGTGCTGGTCGCCTCGCCCGACTATCTGACGCGCTGCGGCGTACCGGCCACGCCGGACGATCTGCCAGCTCACCACTGCCTGCGCTACCGCTTTCCCGGCAGCGGAAAAATGGAGCCCTGGTATTTCAGCCTGGGCGACGATGAACGCGCGCTGGACGTCAGCGGCAGTTTGATCTTTAACGAGGATCGGTTGATCAAGGATGCGGCATTGGCGGGCCTGGGTATCGCACAGCGTTTTCAGGGCACGGTGGTGCAAGAACTGGCGCAGGGGCAACTGGTGGAAGTGCTGCCGGAGTATGCCAGCGAGGCATCGGGATTTTTCATCTACTTTCCCGCCGGCAGGCATCTGCCGCTCAAGCTGCGCGCCTTTATCGATTACATGCGCGAGCGGCGTGAACGGCAGCATCGGTGGTAGGGGCGCCTCGCCGTCGCCCCTGAGCGTCAGTGCTTCTCCAGCGCCTGGATGATGTGGTAAGCCGCCTCGACGCGATCGTCATTCGGGAACCACTTGTTGGCCAACATCACCACGGCGATATTCTTCGCCGGGATAAACACCGCGTAGGTGGAGAAACCGCCGGTAGAGCCGGTTTTGTTATACCAGCCGGCGCGCAATTCCGGCTGCGGCGGCGTGATGGCGGTGGCCGGCGTGCCGTTCATGATCATCCCGGCGTTGTTGCCTTCAACCAAACGCGACAGCTTCACCGGATACGGGTAGTTCTCCCACATCAGATCCTGCGTGAACGCGCCCGCCTTGTAATAACCGACGTGCGTCGCGGCCAGCGCGTCGCGCCACGGCTGCGCCACCTTCACCTGCAGCAGGTTGGCGTCCAGATAGCGAATCAGATCGCGGGCGTTGGACTTGATGCCGTAAGACTCGGCGTCCAGCGGGCCGGGATTGACCCGCACCGGCTTATCGTCCTTGCTGTAGCCCTGCGCATAGTTGGCCATCTGCGCCGCCGGCACCTGAACGTAGGTGTGGCTCATGCCCAGCGCCGGCAGCATCCCCTGTTCCATCGCCTGGATAAACGGCTGGTCGAGGCTCTTGGCGGCGATCATGCCCAGCATGCCGATGCCGAGGTTGGAATAAACGCGGTAGCTGCCCACCGGGTGTTTCGGCTGCCAGGCCCGGTAGTACGCCATCAGTTGGGCGTTGTTGGTCACGTCGTCCGGCACGAACAGCGGCAGGCCGGAGGTGTGGGTCGCCAGATTCAGCAGGCTGACGCCGTCGAAGGCGCTGCCGCGCAGCTCGGGCAGGTAGTGGCTGGCCGGGTCTTTAAACGACAGCTTGCCCTGCTGCTGCGCATAAACCGCCAGCGTCGCGGTGAAGGTTTTGCTCAGCGAGCCCACTTCGAACAACGTTTGCTCGGTGATCGGTTTGCCGGTCTGCTTCGAGGCGACGCCATACGGGTAAACCTGCTGTTTGCCGTCAACCGACACGGCGATCGCCATGCCCGGCACGCCATATTTTTTCATCAGCGGCTGAATAATGGCGTCGATATCCTGCTGCTGCGCGGCGTGCGCGGTCGGCAGGATCAGTGCGGCGATCAGCGCGGCCGCCAGGCGGTTCATTTTCGTCATGATAGAAACTCTTAGGTTGCAGGGTATCGGCCGCGGCCAAAAGTTTTTGTTGGCGTTATACACGGCGCTTTCCCTGATTGATGATGTCATTCCTTTACGGCTGCCGCGACACTCTCAGCAGCCGCGCCAAATATCGGATTTTGCCGCCGGGTTGACAAGCGATAATAATTTCAGCCAGCATAAAGAAAAACTTATGGCTATCGACAATGCGCAATCGACTTCCCCTCAACGCCCTGCGGGCGTTCGAATCCTCCGCCCGCCACCTGAACTTCACCCGCGCCGGCCTGGAGCTGCGGGTGACCCAGGCCGCCGTCAGCCAGCAGGTACGCATGCTGGAAGAACAACTGGGCATCCAGCTGTTCCGCCGCCTGCCGCGCGGGTTGGATCTGACCGAAGAGGGCCAGGCGCTGCTGCCGGTATTGAGCGACGCCTTCGACCACATCGAGGCGGTGCTGCAGCAGTTCGAAGGCGGGCATTTCCACGAGGTGCTGACGGTGGCGGTGGTCGGCACCTTCGCCGTCGGCTGGCTGATGCCGCGGCTGGCGGCGTTCCGCACGGCGCACCCGTTTATCGATCTGCGGGTGCTGACCCACAACAATCTGGTCAATCTGTCGGCCGACGGCATGGATTTCGCCATCCGCTTCGGCGAAGGCCTCTGGCCCGCCACCTGCAATATCAAGCTGTTCGACGCGCCGCTGACGGTGCTCTGCCCGCCGGCGGTCGCCGCGCGCCTGCGTACGCCGCAGGATCTGCAGCATGAGCAGCTGATGCGCACCTACCGCAAGGATGAATGGGAGCGCTGGTTCGCGGCGGCACAGGTGACGCCGTGGCGGATCAACGGCCCGGTGTTCGACTCGTCAAGGCTGATGGTGGAAGGCGCTATCCAGTGCGACGGCGTGGCGCTGGCGCCGGTCAGCATGTTCCGCCGCGAACTGGCCGCCGGCGCGTTGCAGCGGCCGTTCGCCGCCGAGGCCGCGCTCGGCGCCTATTGGCTGACCCATTTGAAATCGCGGGATCTGACGCCGGCGATGAAAACCTTTATCGGCTGGATCCGCCGGGAGGCGGAAGAGGAACAGCGGCAGGGCTAGGCGGAACCGCGCCGGATCAGCGTCGGCGGCAGAATGACGTTCTGCGCCGGCAGGTCAGCGTCACCGATGCGCTGCAGCAGGCGCGCGGCGGCACTGCGCCCCACTTCCCGCGCCGAGCTGGAGACGAAGGTCAGCGGCGGCTCGGTCAGTTCGGCTTCCGGCACGTCGCCGAAGCCGATCAGCGCCACCTGCCGCCCGTAGTAGGCGTCGACCCCGTCCGAGCCGATGCTGCGGCCGCTACGCGCCAGACCAAAATAGGCGCCGAGCGCCACCGACGCCTTGTGGCAGACGATGGCGGTAATGTTCGGGTAGTGGCGCAGCAGTTGCTCCGCCGCTTCCGCCGCCTGGCGCTGCCGGCAATCGCACTCGACGATCCATTCGCTGCGAAACGGCAAGCCGTACTGCACCAGCGTGGCGCAGAAACCGCCCAGCCGCTCGGCGCGCGTCAACGAGTCGCTCTGACCGCCGAGGTAGGCGATTTGGCTGTGGCCGCGTTTGATCAAAAATTCGGTGGCCAGCTTGGCGGCCTGCATGTTGTCCGGCCGTACCACGTCCACCCCATCGAGACCGCTGGAGCGCGCGACGCAGACCAGCGGCACGCCCTGCTCGGCCGCCTTCTCCTTCAGGCCAGCCGCCGCGCGAATGCCGCCCGCCAGCACGATGCCGTCAACGCCCTGCGCCAGCAGCGCGTCAAACGCGCGCTGCAAGCCCTGGCCGTCGTGCCCGCTCTGCGTCAAAAACAGCAGCTTGTCATGCGCCTCCAGCGCTTCGCTCAGACCGGCGGTCATTTCGGCATAGAAGGGTTCGCAAATGTCGCGCAGAATAAGGCCAATCACTCCGGACTCCCCGCCGCGCAGCGTCGCCGCCTGGCGATTGCGCACATAACCCAGCTGCTCTATCGCCTGATTGACCTTCTCGACGGTGGTCGGCGAAATGCGCCCCTTGCCGCTCAACACCAGGGAAACCGTGGTGACCGACACGCCCGCCTGCTGCGCCACATCGGTGATGGTGATTTTTTTGATGCTCATAGTCTCTGCGAACCCGTTCCTGGGCAACCCGCGCCGTAATGATCAAGGGTATACCGAATCCGTTAGCTCAGTAAAACGTTTTACTGCCTGCCGCATTGTCGCCAAAAACCGGGCGGCAGATTTGTGATTGGCGGCGCATTTTTGCTAGGTAAAACGTTTTATCTTCTTTTTACCTAATCAGAAGTCCCCTTTTTGCTCGTCTTTTCGCCAGGAGAAGTCGGTTATGTCAGCAGCCAACAAACAAAAAATCACCCTCTGGGAGTTCTTCCAGAGCCTGGGCAAAACGTTCATGTTACCCGTCGCCTTGCTCTCTTTCTGCGGCATCATGCTGGGGATCGGCAGCTCGCTGAGCAGCCGCGACGTGATCACCCTGATGCCGTTTATCGGCCATCCGATCTTCCAGCTGATCTTTACCTGGATGAGCAAGGTAGGCTCCTTCGCCTTCAGCTTCCTGCCGGTGATGTTCGCCATCGCCATTCCGCTGGGCATGGCGCGTGAGAACAAGGGCGTCGCCGCCTTCTCCGGCTTCGTCGGCTTCGCCGTGCTGAATCTGGGCACCAACTTCTACCTGACCGCCGCCGGCGTGCTGCCCACCAGCGATCCGCTGGTGCTGAAAGCCAACAATATCCAGAACATCCTCGGCATTCAGTCGATCGATACCGGTATCCTCGGCGCGGTGATCGTCGGCATCATCGTCTATCGCCTGCATGAACGCTTCCACACCATCCGCCTGCCGGACGCACTGGCGTTCTTCGGCGGCACGCGCTTCGTACCGATCGTCACCACCGTGGTGCTGGGCCTGTGCGGCCTGGTGATCCCGCTGATCTGGCCGTGGTTCGCCGCCGGCATCACCGGGCTGGGCTGGGTGATCAACAGCGCCGGCGCCTTTGGCCCGATGCTGTTCGGCACCGGCGAACGCTTGCTGCTGCCGTTCGGCCTGCAGCACATTCTGGTGGCGCTAATCCGCTTTACCGAGGCGGGCGGTACCATGGAGGTGTGCGGCCACAGCGTCAGCGGTGCCCTGACCATCTTCCAGGCGCAGCTCTCCTGTCCAACCACCACCGGCTTCGCCGAGAGCGCCACCCGCTTCCTGTCGCAGGGTAAAATGCCGGCGTTTCTCGGCGGCCTGCCGGGCGCGGCGCTGGCGATGTACCACTGCGCCAAGCCGGAGAACCGTCATAAAATCAAAGGGCTGTTGATTTCCGGCGTGGTGGCCTGCGTGGTTGGTGGCACCACCGAGCCGATCGAGTTCCTGTTCCTGTTCGTCGCGCCGTTCCTGTATCTGATCCACGCGCTGCTCACCGGGTTGGGCTTTACCGTGATGGCGCTGCTGGGCGTGACCATCGGCAACACCGACGGCAACATCATCGACTTCGTGGTGTTCGGCATTCTGCACGGCACCGCCACCAAGTGGTATCTGGTGCCGGTGGTGGCCGCCGTCTGGTTCGTCGGCTATTACGCCATTTTCCGCTTCGCCATCCAGCGTTTTAACATCAAAACGCCGGGCCGTGAGAGCGACAGCGCCGTCAGCCAAAGCGCGACGAGTGGCGCGGTGGGCAAATCCGGCTACAACGTGCCGGCGATTCTGGCGGCGCTCGGCGGCCCGGGCAACATTATCACGCTGGACAACTGCATCACCCGCCTGCGCCTGTCGGTCAACGATATGAGTCAGGTGGACGACGCGGCGCTGAAGGCCCACCGCGCCATCGGCGTGGTGCATCTCAACGACCATAATCTGCAGGTGGTGATCGGTCCGCAGGTGCAATCGGTGAAGGATGAATTAGACTCACTGATAGCCACGGCGCAACCTGCCGCGGCGCTGCAGGGAGCCACCCATGTTTGATTTCTCCACCCCGATCGACCGCCACGGCACCTGGTGCACCCAGTGGGACTATATCGCCGATCGTTTCGGCAGCGACGACCTGCTGCCGTTCACCATCTCCGATATGGATTTCGCCACCGCGCCGTGCATTCTCGAGGCGTTGCAGCAACGCCTGCAGCACGGCGTGCTGGGCTACAGCCGCTGGCAGCATGAGGATTTTCTCGGCGCGCTGCGCCACTGGTATCAGCAACGCTTCAACATCGCTATCGACACCGCAACGGCGGTGTACGGCCCTTCCGTTATCTACATGGCGGCGCAGCTGATCCGCCAATGGTCCATACCGGGCGACTATGTGGTGACCCATACCCCGGCCTATGACGCCTTCTACAAGGTGATCCTCGCCAACCAGCGCCAGCTGCTGGCCTGCCCGCTGCACAAGGCCGGGGACGACTGGCGCTGCGACATGGCGCATCTCGAAGCGCTGCTGGCGCGGCCGCAGACCAAGATCCTGTTGCTGTGCAGCCCGCATAACCCCACCGGCAAAGTGTGGCGCCGCGACGAGCTGCAGCAGATGGCCGAACTGTGCGAGCGCCATGACGTGCGCGTGATCAGCGATGAAATCCACATGGACATGGTCTGGGGTGAACACCGCCATACGCCGTGGAGCCAGGTGGCGAGCGGCGCCTGGGCCTTGCTGACCTCCGGCTCCAAGAGTTTCAACATTCCGGCACTGACCGGCGCCTACGGCTTTATCAGTGACGACGCCAGCCGCGAAGCCTATTTCCAGCAGCTCAAAGCCCGCGATGGCCTCTCCTCGCCGGCGGTGCTGGCGGTGGCGGCGCACGTGGCCGCCTACCGCCACGGCGAACCCTGGCTGGACGCCCTGCGCGACTACCTGCAGGATAATCTGACCTACGTCGCCGAGCGGCTGGAGCAGGCGTTTCCCGCGCTGGGCTGGCGCCCGCCGCAGGCCACCTACCTGGCCTGGATCGATCTGCGGCCGCTGGCCGTGGACGATCGGGCGCTGCAGCAGGTGCTGATCGAGCGTGAAAAGGTGGCGATCATGCCGGGCTTTACCTACGGCGAGGAAGGCCGCGGGTTCCTGCGTCTCAACGTCGGCTGCCCGCGCAGCAAGCTGGAGGCCGGCATGGACAAGCTGATCGCCGGATTGAGGTTGGTGCTGGACGAGCAATAACGCGAGGGGGCGAGCCTCTGCCCGCCCCGGCGTTACGACTGAACAGACGGGATCTCCTCCAGATGATGATAAACCGTCAATCCCCACTCGTTGGCCAGCCGCACGTCGTTATCGGCCCCCGCAGACGCCCCTTCGATGCGATACACCGCCTGACACTGTGCAATCAGCTGATGCGCCACCGGGTAAAGAAACGCCTCGCTCACCGCATCGCCAACCTGAGTGGAACCTGCCGCCGCAGCCAAAGGCAGCGCCAGCCACTCGCCGATCACCGGCACGTGCCCCCGCTGGTAAACCGCCAGCGCGGCCTGTTCCAGGCGCGCCAGATTGGCGGCGATACGCTGCGGATCGCCATCGGTGCCGCTGCGATAAGGGCCGGCAATCAAGATTTGTTGTGCTTTCATCGTTCTTCCTCCAACGTCCGGTTCAAGGCGACAAACTGCAGCAGCATGATGGTCTTGGCGTCAACGATCGTGCCCTGGCGAATCGCCTGCAGGGCTTGCGCCAGCGGCAGCTCGAGCACCTCCAGATCTTCCCCCTCCGCCGCCACCCCGCCGCCCTCGTTGATGCGGTCGCCCGCCTGATATTCGCCGACGAAAAAGTGCAGCTTCTCGGTGACCGAGCCTGGGCTCATATAGGCTTCGAATACTTTCTCCACGCTCTGCACGAAATAGCCGGTTTCCTCTTCCGCTTCGGCGCGGATGCGTGCCTCCGGCGACGCGTTGTCCAGCAACCCGGCGGCAGCCTCAATCAACATGCCGTCATGGCCGTTGACGAAGGCCGGAAAGCGGAACTGGCGCGTCAGGATCACCGTTTGCGCCTGCCGGTTGAACAGCAAAATGACCGCGCCATCACCGCGATCGTAGGTCTCGCGACTTTGCCGCTGCCAGACGCCGTCGCGCCGCAGAAAATCAAAGGTGGTTTTTTTCAGCAGGTACCAGTCATCGGACAACACCCGGGTTTCGACAATGCGAACCCTGTCTTTAGTGGCTATCATCGGTTTACTCCGCCAGAGGAAGGAAATTGATACTATCGTGCGGTTTCGTGTATGATCAAGATATTTCGTGCAAACCAAATTTGAGAGGAAAATGGCCATGTTGACCAGCCAACGCAAGAAAATCATCCTGGAAAAACTGGCTCAGGACGGCCAGGTGTTAGCCAAGCAGCTCAGCGAAATGTTCGGGCTGTCGGAAGATACGGTCCGGCGCGATCTGCGCGAATTGGACGCCGAAGGGTTGCTACAGCGGGTGCATGGCGGCGCCCTGCCGGTTTCTTCCGCCATTGCCAGCTTTGCCGAACGCAATCAGTTGGAATCCGGCGCCAAACGCGCGATCGCCAAAGCGGCAGCGGCGCTGATCGCCCCCGGCCAGGTAGTGATTATCGACGGAGGCACCACCTCTGCAGAGCTGGTCAGGCAACTGCCGGCCAACCTCAACGCCACCATCGTCACCCACAGCCCCAGCGTCGCCGTGGGCCTGGTCGATCACCCCACGGTCGAGGTGATTCTGATCGGTGGCCGGCTGTACAAGCATTCGATCGTCAGCGTCGGCGCCGCCGCGGTGGAAGCGATGTCGCATATTCGCGCCGATCTCTATTTTATGGGCGTGACCGGCGTACACCCCACTGCGGGGCTGAGCACCGGCGATCTGGAGGAGGCTTACATCAAACGCGCGCTGGCGGCCCGCGCGGCGGAAACCGTGGTGCTGGCTTCCGCCGCCAAGCTTAACGCCGCCTCGCAGTATGCGATCGGCGATATTACGCTGGCGCACACCATCATCGTTGAGCGGGCTACCGATGACGCGCTGATCGCGCCGTTGCAGCAGGCGGGCGTCAGCGTGTTGAAAGCCTGATTCACGACGATAATGCGATATATCTCGCATTATTTGTGATTCACGTCACTTTTTTATGCAACGCGATGGCAAGTTTCATCCATTTGTTTTTATACTGTTCTGCACTTTACCTACGAAAATTAGCGAGTGCCCAGCATGATCGATCCCCGCCTACCGCTTACCGACATTCACCGCCATCTCGACGGCAACATCCGCGCGCAGACCATTCTCGACCTCGGTCGCCAGTTCAATCTCGCCCTGCCGGCCAATGATTTGGAGAGCCTGCGCCCGCACGTGCAGATCACCCATGCCGAACCGGACCTGGTCAGCTTCCTGCAGAAACTGGACTGGGGCGTGGCGGTGCTGGGCGATCTGGACGCCTGCCGCCGGGTGGCTTACGAAAACGTCGAGGACGCCGCCAACGCCGGCCTGCACTACGCCGAGCTGCGTTTTTCCCCTTACTACATGGCGATGAAGCATCAGCTGCCGGTCGCCGGCGTGGTGGAAGCGGTGATCGACGGGATCCGCTCGGGCTGCCGCGATCGCGACATCGACATTCGCCTGATCGGCATCATGAGCCGCACCTTCGGCGAGGCTGCCTGTCTGCAAGAGCTGGAAGGATTGCTGGCGCACCGCGACGGCATTACCGCGCTGGACTTGGCGGGCGATGAGCTGGGCTTCCCCGGTAGCCTGTTCCTCAGCCACTTCAACCGCGCGCGCGACGCCGGCCTGCGCATCACCGTGCACGCGGGCGAAGCCGCCGGCCCGGAAAGCATCTGGCAGGCGATCCGCGAGCTGGGTGCCGAACGTATCGGCCACGGGGTGAAAGCGGTCGAAGATCCAGCGCTGATGGACTTCCTGGCGGAACACGGCATCGGTATCGAGTCCTGCCTGACCTCCAACATCCAGACCAGCACCGTGCCGTCGCTGGCGCAGCATCCGCTGGCCACTTTCCTGCGCCACGGCGTGCTGGCGTCGATCAACACCGACGATCCGGCGGTTCAGGGCATCGAGATCGAGCATGAATACCGCGTCGCCGCGCCGCAGGCCGGGCTGACACCGGAAGAAATCCGCACCGCTCAGGAAAATGGCCTGAAGCTGGCTTTCCTCAGCGAACAGGAAAAACAGGCACTGCGCGCCAAAGTGCAGGGCTAAATCTCCCAAGGCGCCAAACGGCGCCTTCTTCTCATCCCCCGTTTTCTTCCGCCTGCTCGTCTTTATCGCTGTTTTCACCCCATCACTCTGTGGCAAGAGAGGAATTCCGTATGTCTGACAAACTACGCCGCATCGTGCTGACCGGCGGCCCGGGTTCGGGCAAAAGCACGCTCATCGACGTTCTTCATCGCCGTGGTTACCCGCACTCCTTGGAGGCGGGCCGGGCGATTATTCAGCATCAGGTGAATATTGGGGGTAATGCGCTACCGTGGGGCGATCGTCAGGCTTTCGCCGAGCGGATGCTCGATTGGGAACTGCATTCATGGCGCGAAGCGACGGGTGCAACATGTTGGTTCTTCGATCGCGGCCTGCCGGATATCGCCGGTTACCTGACGCTGTGCGGATTATCGATCCCCGCCCCCTTAACGGCGGCGATCGACGCCTTTCGCTATGCCGATACGGTGTTCATCACCCCACCGTGGCGAGCGATTTATGCGCAGGACAGCGAGAGGAAACAGTCTTTCGCCGAAGCCGAGCAGACCTATCGGGCGATGGTGGCCATCTATCGCCGTTATGGCTATCGGCTGCAGGAGCTGCCGCGCGTTTCACCCGATGAGCGCGCCGACTTTCTGCTCGACGCGCTGAGCCACCGTTAGCGGCCTGCGGCCTATTTGGCCACCAGCGCCTCCGCCTCGGCCCGCTGTTTAGCGGTTTTACGCGCATAGCGCTGCGCCAGCACCGCGCACACCATCAGTTGAACCTGGTGGAAAATCATCAGCGGCAGCACCATGGCGCCCACCGCCGCGGCCGGGAACAGCACGTTGGCCATCGGGATGCCGTTCGCCAGGCTCTTTTTCGAGCCGCAGAAGACGATGGTGATCTCATCGGCGGTGTTGAAGCCCAGCCAGCGCGCCGCATAGGTGTTGATCACCAGCACCACCGTCAGCAGCACCAGCGACATCACCAGGATAGTCAGCAGCGACCAACCGTCGATACGGTGCCAAATCCCTTCCACCACCGCCGCGCTGAATGCGGTATACACCACCAGCAGGATCGATGAACGGTCGGTCAAGTTGATCAACTTGCGATGGCGATCGACCCACTTGCCGATCAATGGCCGCGCCAGGTGACCGACCACAAATGGCACCATCAATTGCAGAATGATCGAACCGATGGCGTGCAATACGTCGGTATTGCCGCCCTGGGTATGCATCAACGCCCCCACCAGCAGCGGCGACAGGAACACGCCGAGAATGCTCGATGCCGAGGCGCTGCAGATCGCCGCCGCCACGTTGCCGCCCGCCGCCGACGTAAAGGCGATGGCCGATTGCACCGTGGCCGGCAGCGCGCACAGGTAGAGGAAGCCGAGATAGACCGTCGGCGTCATGATGCCCGGCACCAGCAGGTTCATCGCCAGCCCGAGCAGCGGGAACAGCGCAAAGGTGCTGAGGAACACCAGCAGGTGCAGCTTCCAGTGACTCATGCCAGCGATGATCGCCTCGCGCGACAGCTTGGCGCCGTGCATAAAGAACAGCAGCGCGATGGCGGCGGTGGTCAGGTGTTCAAAGAAGGTTTTCCAGATGCCTTCGCAGGGGAACAGCGAGGCGACGATCACCACAAAAATCAGAACCAGCAAAAATTTATCAATGCGCAAACGCTGCAACCAGGACATGAAACGGATTTCCTTGCACGTAAAGTCGTAAAAAGGCCCGACGTTGCGCCGGGCACAGAGGAATGAACGGGATCAGACCACCGGCAGCGCCTGCTGCAGCCGGGCCGATTCCAACCCCAGTTCGATCAATGCCATTACCGCGATGGCGTCGGCGGCCGGCACCGGATTTTCGCCTATGCCGGCAATCGCGTCGCGCACCGCCGCGTAATAAGCCGGGTAATTGCCGGGAATATTGAGCAGCGGTTTCTCAGCCAGCAGATCGTCACGTGACAGCGTCACTACACCATCGCGCATGTCATAGCCCCAATCGGCCTGTGGCAGGCGCTCACCGGCCTTCAGTCGGTCTTCCTGCGGATCCAGGCCATATTTGACATAGCTGCCACGGGTGCCGTGCACCACGTAGCGCGGGCTCTCTGCCGCAGCCAGCATGCTGGCGTGCAGCACCACACGGCGATCGCCATAGCTCAGCAGCGCGTGGAAATAGTCCACCGCCTGCGCCCCCGGCCGCAGCTCACCCAGATCGACAAACAGCCGTTCGGGTTTGCCGAAGAGTTGCAGCGCCTGATCGAGCAGATGCGGCCCCAAATCGAACCAGATACCGCTGCCGACGCCGCCCTGTTCGCGCCAGCGCTGGCGCACCTGCGGCCGATAGCGATCGAAATGTGACTCGAAATACACCACCTCGCCCAGCGCCCCCTCATTCAGCAGCGCTTTAAGGGTGAGGAAATCACTGTCCCAGCGGCGGTTGTGGAACACCGACAGCAGTAAACCGCTCTGCTGCGCCTGCTGTTGCAGCGCCTGCGCCTGTGACAATGTCACGGTAAACGGTTTATCCACCACCACGTGCTTGCCGGCGGCCAGCGCCTGCTGCGCCAGCGGGAAATGGGTATCGTTGGGGGTAGGAATTACGATCAGATCGAGGGCCGGATCGGCGAACAGCGCCTGCGCATCGCCCACCACCGCCATCGATGGCCAGTCGGCGTGCACTTTGCCGGCATCGCTGCTGGAGACGGCGGCCAGCTCCAGCCCCGGCGTACCGGCAATCAGCGGCGCATGAAAGGTTTTGCCGGCGTAGCCGTAACCGACCAACCCGACACGAATTTTCTCAGCCATGGGATTTCCTCTTGCTGGCTCACGACAGACCCTTTCGATTTGACACCATGCGGCCGGATGGAACAAGAAGTAAATGAGATGTTAATTCTAAGCGGGGCCGGCGTAGCCAAACGTGCGGCCCGGCGTCGCGATGCCGAGCTATCCGGTTGATAGAGATGACGAAGCCAATATTACCCGCTAAGCTATGCCGCCTGTGATCCCCGTTTCAATCAGGAAGCCTTTATGTCTCAAGCTGAATACACTCGTATCGGCGGTTGGTTGCTGGCCCCGTTGGCCTATCTGATCGTCACCCTGCTCAGCGCCAGCCTGATGCTGCTCCTGTACGCCATGGCGATCTTCATGCCCGAGTCGCGCGACTATCTGTTGACCAACGCCCAGGCATTTACCCTGCAGTGGTATTTTTCGGTGCTGACCACGCTCTTGATGTGGTGCTTCACCCTGTGGCTGGTGTTTTTGTTTTGCCAGCGCTCGCAGCGCTTCCCCAAGCTGTTCTTGTTATGGCTGCTGATCACGGTAATTCTGGCGGTGAAAGCCTTCGCCTTTGCGCCGGTGCCGGATGAAGTGGCGGTGCGCAGCCTCGGCTGGCCGCTGCTGATGGCGGCGCTGCTGGTGCCTTACATCAAGCGTTCGCAGCGGGTCAAAGGGACCTTTACCGAACGTTAAAGGGAGTTGCAGCACGTTTTATTGGGTGATTTGTGTAAATTTTCGCCAAAAAAGGCAATACCCCTGCGATTCATATGTTGTCGTCCGGCCGCCGATTCCCGATAATAGGCGGCTTTTATTTTTTTAGGCATCGCAATGACCGAATACCTGCTCCTGTTTGTCGGCACCGTACTGGTGAACAACTTCGTTCTGGTGAAGTTTCTTGGCCTGTGTCCGTTCCTCGGCGTTTCCAAGAAGCTGGAAAGCGCCATCGGCATGGGAATGGCCACCACCTTCGTCATGACGCTGGCTTCCGTCAGCGCCTGGGTGATCAACACCTTTATTCTGGTTCCGCTGGATCTGGTGTATCTGCGCACGCTCTCCTTCATTCTGGTGATCGCCGTGGTCGTGCAGTTCACCGAGATGGTGGTGCGCAAAACCAGCCCGGCGCTCTACCGCCTGCTGGGCATATTCCTGCCGTTGATCACCACCAACTGTGCGGTGCTGGGCGTAGCGTTGCTCAACGTCAACCTCGGCTATAACTTCCTGCAGTCCGCCGTTTACGGCTTCAGCGCCGCCGCCGGTTTCTCGCTGGTCATGGTGCTGTTCGCCGCCATTCGTGAACGTCTGGCGGTCGCCGACGTCCCGGCGCCGTTCCGCGGCTCCTCAATCGCGCTGATCACCGCCGGGCTGATGTCGCTGGCCTTTATGGGCTTTACCGGGCTGGTGAAATTCTAATGACTGCGTTGTGGATAGCTATCGCGGCTTTAAGCGCGCTCGGGCTGCTGTTCGGACTGGTGCTGGGCTACGCCGCGCGCCGTTTTGAGGTGGAAGAGGATCCGGTCGCCGAGCAGGTCGACGCGATCCTGCCGCAGAGCCAGTGCGGGCAGTGCGGCTACCCCGGCTGTCGCCCCTATGCCGAGGCGGTGGCCAACGGCGAGATGATCAACAAATGCGCGCCGGGCGGCGAACAGGTGATGCTGAAACTGGCGGAGCTGCTCAACGTAGAGCCGCAGCCGCTGGGCAGCGAAGCCGCCGCCGAGCCGGAGCGTAAAGTGGCCTATATCGACGAGGCCAACTGCATCGGCTGCACCAAGTGCATTCAGGCCTGCCCGGTGGACGCCATCGTCGGCGCCACCCGCGCCATGCACACCGTCATCACCGACCTCTGTACCGGCTGCGATCTGTGCGTCGCCCCTTGCCCTACCGACTGTATTGAAATGAGACCGGTCGCCACCACCACCGCCAACTGGAAGTGGGACATGAAGACGATCCCGGTGCAAGTGATCCACGTGGAGCAACATGCTTAATCTGTTCGCCGCCTTTAAAAAAGACCGGATCTGGGATTTCGACGGCGGGATCCATCCACCGGAAATGAAAACGCAGTCCAGCGGTGCGCCGCTGCGTGTCGCGCCCCTGCCCAAGACCTTTATCATTCCGCTGCAGCAGCATTTGGGGCCGGAAGGCGAGCTGTGCGTCAGCGCCGGCGATCGGGTGTTGAAAGGCCAACCGCTGACCGTCGGCCGCGGCCGCACCGTGCCTGTGCATGCCCCGACCTCGGGCACCGTCAGCGCCATTACCCCGCACATCACCGCTCACCCGTCCGGGCTGACGGAGCTGTGCGTGATTATCGAGGCAGACGGGGAAGACCGCTGGTGCGAGCGCGATCCGGTGGCGGACTATCGCCAATCGCCCGCCACGGAACTGATTCAACGTATTCATCAGGCCGGCATCGCCGGCCTGGGCGGCGCCGGTTTCCCGACCGCCAGCAAGCTGCAAGGCGGCATGAGCGGCGTGGAAACGCTGATCCTCAACGCCGCCGAGTGCGAGCCTTACATCACCGCCGACGACCGCCTGATGCAGGAACATGCCGATCAGATCATTGAAGGCACGCAGATCCTGCAACACATTCTGCAACCCAAGCTCACGCTGATCGGCATCGAAGACAACAAACCGGAGGCAATCGCGGCGCTGAAACAGGCGTTACGCGGCCAGTCCAGCATTGCGCTGCGCGTCATCCCGACCAAATACCCGTCCGGTGGCGCCAAGCAGCTGACCAAAATTTTGACCGGCAAGGAAGTGCCGCACGGCAAACACTCCTCCGCTATCGGCGTATTGATGCAAAACGTCGGCACCGCCTTCGCCATCAAGCGAGCGATCGTCAACGGCGAACCGCTGATTGAGCGCGTAGTGACCCTGACCGGCGAGGCGATCGAGCGCCCCGGTAACCTGTGGGCGCGCATCGGCACGCCGGTGCAGCACCTGCTTGACTTCACCGGTTTCCGCCCGCAGGCGCAGCAGATGGTGGTCATGGGTGGCCCGCTGATGGGCTTCACCCTGCCCGCGCTGAACGTGCCAATCGTCAAGATTAGCAACTGTATTCTGGCGCCGACGGTCGATGAAATGACGCCGCAGGAACCCGAGCAATCCTGCATCCGCTGCGGCCTGTGCGTGGACGCTTGCCCCGCCGGGCTGCTGCCGCAACAGCTGTACTGGTTCAGCCGCGGGCAGGAGCACGACAAGGCACGTAACCACAACCTGTTCGATTGCATCGAATGCGGCGCCTGCGCGTTCGTCTGCCCCAGCAACATTCCGCTGGTGCAGTACTACCGTCAGGAAAAGGCCGAAATCAAGGCTATCGATCTGGAGGCGGCGCGCACCGCCGAGGCCAAGGCCCGTTTCGAAGCCAAGCAGGCCCGTCTGGAGCGCGAGAAACTGGCGCGCGAAGAGCGACATAAAAAGGCCGCCGTGAAACTGACCGACGACGATCAGGGCGCGGTGCAGGCCGCGCTGGCGCGCGTACGCAGCAAGAATGCCGAAGCGGCGGTTACGCCGGTCGACGGCCAGCAGCCGGACAACAGCGAGATGATCGCTGCCCGCGAAGCACGTAAAGCGCAGGCGCGCGAACGACGTGCCCAGCTGGCTGCCGAGGTGGAAACGAAAGCACCGCCGGCGGCCACCGGCGACGACGCGCGTAAAGAAGCGCCGGCCGCAACAGAGGACGATCCGCGGAAAGCGGCCGTTGCTGCCGCCTTGGCGCGCGTGAAGGCCAAAAAAGCGGAGCAACAATCTGACGCCCCTGCAGCGGCGGAACCGGCTCCGGCAACCGCCGAGGAAGATCCGCGCAAGGCCGCGGTGGCAGCGGCTATCGCCCGCGCCAAAGCCAAAAAAGCCGCGCAGCAGGCCGATGCCCCTGCAGCGGCGGAACCGGCTCCGGCAACCGCCGAGGAAGATCCGCGCAAGGCCGCGGTGGCAGCGGCTATCGCCCGCGCCAAAGCCAAAAAAGCCGCGCAGCAGGCCGATGCCCCTGCAGCGGCGGAACCGGCTCCGGCTGCCGCCGAGGAAGACCCGCGCAAAGCAGCGGTTGCCGCGGCACTGGCACGTGTAAAAGCCAAGAAAGCCGCGCAACAGGCGGATGCTCCTGCAGCGGCGGAACCGGCTCCGGCAATCGCCGAGGAAGATCCGCGCAAGGCCGCGGTGGCAGCGGCTATCGCCCGCGCCAAAGCCAAAAAAGCCGCGCAGCAGGCCGATGCCCCTGCAGCGGCGGAACCGGCTCCGGCTGCCGTCGAGGAAGACCCGCGCAAAGCAGCGGTTGCCGCGGCACTGGCACGTGTAAAAGCCAAGAAAGCCGCGCAGCAGGCGGATGCTCCTGCAGCGGCGGAACCGACGCCGGTTGCCGCCGAGGAAGACCCGCGCAAGGCGGCGGTGGCAGCGGCTATCGCCCGCGCCAAAGCCAAAAAAGCCGCCAGGGAATCGCTGACGGCGGAAACGGAAGACAAATGATGACAGCGGCGCCTGGCCACAGCCCGGCGCCGTTTAATCGATAGAAATCAGGTAGGTGTAATCCACTTCAATCTGGCGCAGTTTGGATTCCGGATTCCACTCTTTGGTTTGAATGATCTCCATTTCCATACTGCCGCGCACCTCATCCTTCAGCCCCGGCATCACATGCGACATCAGGTAGCCGAAAAACTGCAGACACTCTTTCGCCGTGCCCTTATGGTTGATGGAGATAAACTCGCGGCTCGGCAGATGGAAGGTGTCGATCTGATGGTTGGAAAGAATATCCTTTTTGTGTTCAGGATCGACCGCCATCACCAACGTGGACGAGAGCTCGTCGCCCTCCCCGGCATGAGGAGAATAAATGCTGTAAATTCGCCGACAGTCAACGTGCAACCCCTTGAAGAAGTCGTTGAAAATCTCGTCTTTCATCGCCATGCAGGAAGAATATTCCAGCTCCTGTTCGGAGGCGAAATCCAACCGGCGCGTGAAGCCGACCAACTGCATGTCGGGCAGCGTCAACCGCTTCACTTCCGGATAATAACCGGCACCGTAGCTGGCTTCGAAGTTAAAGCGCGGCATCAGGTTTTTCACGTCCCAGTGCGCCATCGAGCGGTAGCGATTGGGCGTGGTGCCGAAGCGCTGCTTGAACATGCGGGTGAAGGTCTGCTGTGAATCGAAGCCCAGCTCATCGGAAATGTCGATGATGGAGCGACGAGTAATGCGCAGCGCCACCGCGGCGCGCGTCAGGATGCGCGAACGGATATAGGTGGCGAGTTGAATGCCGGTAATACGCTTGAATTTACGCTGCAGATGCCACTTGGAATAGCCCGAAATACGCGCGACTTCATCCAGGTTTGGCCGTTTCTCCAGATGTATCTCCACCCACTCAATTAGCTCTTCAATAAAAAAAATGTCTTCATTTGTCATTATTATGGATTCACTGACTCAATAATGTTCGCGATAGTAACCTACACGGATTATGTGAAAGTTGTTATTTTGTGCGGAAATCTGGAGAAAAATGATATCTCATTCAGACGCTTAACCCATTTTCCGCGGTCGATGGCGGCACAAGTTCCACTGACAATTCCTCACGTTAGCCCATTTACCGGCCAAAAAAAAATCAAATCGCGCCGTCCCGATCGCCAGATGTGCGGAAAGCCGAATACCCCTACCATTAAGGCGTATTACCCTCGCATCGAATCAGGTAGAATGCTCGGCTATTATTTTTTGCCGCGCCCGCAATTCGGCGCATCGAAACTGCCGCAGGCGCGGCGCAGAAGGTATCGTTACTCTATGAAGTTCAGGCCGGTATCACCCACAGCCGCCAAAGGCTTACACATCGCCAGCTCGCCGTTCACCCACAACCAGCAAAGCACCAGCCGCATTATGCTGTGGGTGATGTTGGCGTGCATTCCCGGCATCGCAGCGCAGATTTGGTTTTTCGGCTACGGCGTGTTGATCCAGGTGGCGCTGGCGGCGATCGTCGCGCTGGCGGCGGAAGGCGCGATCCTAAAACTGCGCAAGCTGCCGGTGCGCAGCCGGCTGGCGGATAACTCCGCCCTGCTGACCGCGCTGCTGCTCGGCATCAGCCTGCCGCCGCTGGCACCCTGGTGGATGATCGTCATCGGTACGTTCTTCGCCATCGTCATCGCCAAGCAGCTGTACGGCGGCCTTGGGCAGAACCCGTTCAACCCGGCGATGGTCGGTTACGTGGTGCTGCTGATCTCCTTCCCGGTGCAGATGACCAGTTGGCTGCCGCCGGATGAGCTGCGCGCCACCGCGCTACCGTTCCACGACACACTGCTGGCCATTTTCAGCGGCCATACTTCGCAAGGCGCGACGCTGCATGAACTGCAGATGGGCGTGGACGGCATCAGCCAGGCCACGCCGCTCGATGGCTTCAAAACCGGCCTGCGCAGCGGCCACAGCGTGGAACAGGTGTTGCAGCAGCCGCTGTTCGGCGGCGCCTTGGCCGGCATCGGCTGGCAGTGGGTCAACCTCGGCTTCCTGGCCGGTGGTCTGTTTATGCTGGCGCGCCGCCTGATCCATTGGCAGATCCCGTTCAGCATGTTGGCCGCCATCGCTTTCTGTTCCGGTCTGGCCTGGTGGCTCGATCCGGCGCATCAGGCTTCGCCGCTGATCCACCTGTTTTCCGGCGCCAGCATGCTGGGCGCGTTCTTCATCGCCACCGACCCGGTCAGCGCCTCCACTACGCCGAAGGGCCGTTTAATCTACGGCGCGCTGATCGGCGTGCTGGTGTGGCTGATCCGCGTCTATGGCGGCTACCCTGACGGCGTGGCCTTCGCCGTGCTACTCGCCAACATCACCGTCCCGTTAATCGACCACTACACGCAGCCGCGCGTGTACGGCCATCGCTAAGGAGCCGCCATGCTGAATTCCATGAGAAAGCACGGCACCACGCTGGCGGTGTTTGCGGCGGTCACCACTGGCCTGACCGCCGTGGTCTACGCCCTGACGAAAACCACCATCGCCCATCAGGCGGCGCTGCAGCAAAAAGCGCTGCTCGATCAGGTGGTACCGCCGGAAAACTACGACAACATCATGCAGAACGAGTGCTTCCTGGTCAGCGACCCGGCGCTCGGCGACGGCGCGCCGCACCGTTTGTACCTGGCGCGCAAAAACGGGCAACCGACCGCCGCCGCGCTGGAAACCACCGCGCCGGACGGCTACTCTGGCGCCATCAAGCTGCTGGTCGGCGCCGATTTCAACGGCACGGTGCTCGGCACCCGGGTGATTGAGCACCACGAAACCCCGGGGCTGGGTGACAAAATTGAACTACGCATTTCCGACTGGATTTCTTTCTTCAGCGGCAAGAAAATCGAAGGCCCTGACGATAAGCGCTGGGCGGTGAAGAAAGACGGCGGTATGTTCGACCAGTTCACCGGCGCGACCATCACCCCGCGTGCGGTGGTCAATGCGGTGCGGCGCACGGCGTTGTATATGGAAACGCTGCCGCCTAAACTTGAAAGCTTACCTGCGTGTGGAGCCAGCGAATGAGTGAAGCCAAAGAATTGATCGTCCAGGGGTTGTGGAAAAATAACTCCGCCCTGGTGCAGCTGCTGGGCATGTGTCCGTTGCTGGCGGTGACGTCCACCGTCACCAACGCGCTGGGCCTGGGGCTGGCCACCACGCTGGTGCTGACGTTGACCAACGCCTCCATCTCCGCGGTGCGCCGCTGGGTACCGAGCGAGGTGCGTATTCCTATCTACGTGATGATCATCGCCGCGGTGGTGAGCATCGTGCAGATGCTGATCAACGCCTATGCCTTCGGGCTGTATCAGTCGCTGGGCATCTTTATTCCATTGATCGTGACCAACTGCATCGTGGTGGGCCGCGCCGAAGCGGTGGCCGCCAAGAAGCCGGTCGGCCTCTCGGCGCTGGACGGCATGGCTATCGGTCTCGGCGCTACTGGCGTGATGGTGACGCTGGGCTCGATGCGCGAACTGCTGGGCAACGGCACGCTGTTCGACGGTGCCGACCTACTGCTGGGCAGTTGGGCCAAGTCGCTGCGCATCGAAGTGGTGCACTTCGACAGCCCGTTCCTGCTGGCGATGCTGCCGCCGGGTGCCTTTATCGGCTTGGGGCTGCTGCTGGCGGTCAAATATCTGATCGACGAGAGAATGAAGGCGCGCAAAGCCCGCGCCGTGGCAGTGGAACCGCTGTTGGAACAAGGACGTGCTGAGAAGGCCTGATGAACAAGCAGAAGCGACTGGAAATTCTGACCCGGCTGCGCGACAACAACCCGCACCCGACCACCGAGCTGGTGTACACCACGCCATTTGAACTGCTGATTGCGGTGCTGCTGTCTGCGCAGGCCACCGACGTAAGCGTCAACAAGGCGACCGCCAAGCTGTACCCGGTCGCCAACACCCCCGCCGCCATGCTGGCGCTGGGGGTTGATGGCGTCAAGGAGTACATCAAGACCATCGGTCTGTTCAACAGCAAGGCCGAAAACGTGATCAAGACCTGCCGCATGCTGCTGGAGCTGCACGGCGGCGAAGTACCGGAGGATCGCGCCGCGCTGGAAGCACTGCCGGGCGTCGGCCGCAAGACCGCCAACGTGGTGCTCAACACGGCCTTCGGCTGGGCGACCATCGCCGTCGACACCCATATCTTCCGGGTGTGTAATCGCACCCACTTCGCGCCGGGCAAGAACGTCGATCAGGTGGAAGAGAAGCTGTTGAAGGTGGTGCCCGCCGAATTCAAGGTCGATTGCCACCACTGGCTGATCCTGCACGGGCGCTACACCTGCATCGCGCGCAAACCGCGCTGCGGTTCCTGCATTATCGAAGACCTGTGCGAGTATAAAGAAAAGGTTTATCCGGAATCCTGAGCCTGTTGGGTGCGGCAAACCGCACCCGTCGCTTCATCTCTCCCCGCCAGCGCCTCTTTTTTATCGGAAATGTGATATCGCGCAGCAGTAACCCCGGTGTTATCGCGGTTTTCAGTGAAAAACTCAGTGCCGTGTTATTTTCAAGCGAAAAATTAGTCGAAAATTGCGGTGAACGTCACGCTTTCAGGATCACAAGGCGTTCACAAATGCCAGCCCCGTTTTCTTAAATTTCTATAATTTTACAAAATGCGTCATATGCACAACATTCCAATGGATTAATAACCACACATACACTGATGCGCTAAAAAATAGCAATTCAGCAGAATATATCCCTGTTTAAAATCCGTATAGCTTTTAATCAAAACAAAAAATCGGCAAATCATTAAAACCCGAAAGTTAATACTGCATAACATTTGCAACATCGCAGCATAATCCTGCGAGCGTTAAATGTAACCGAATATGACAAACTGCTTGCCACGTTGACAAAGATAGTGAACATTAACCGCCGTCCCCATCCTATAACAACGCAAAAGGATGCCGTTCCGCATCAACTTTTGTACTTTCCCGTCCTCCAAAGACGGGCTGCGAAAAAACAGAGGTACCAGTGTCAACAGCAAACAACCAACACCCGGAGAGCGTTAGCCTTAACGCGTTCAAACAACCGAAAGCGTTCTATCTGATCTTCTCGATCGAACTGTGGGAGCGTTTCGGCTATTACGGCCTGCAGGGCATCATGGCGGTTTATCTGGTCAAGATGCTCGGCATGAGCGAAGCCGACTCCATCACCCTGTTCTCTTCCTTCAGCGCCCTGGTATACGGCTTCGTCGCCATCGGCGGCTGGCTGGGCGACAAGGTGCTGGGTGCCAAACGCGTGATCGTGCTCGGCGCACTGGTGCTGGCTGCCGGTTACGCCATGGTGGCCTACTCCGGCCACGACATCTTCTGGGTCTACATGGGTATGGCGACCATCGCCGTGGGCAGCGGCCTGTTCAAGGCTAACCCGTCCTCCCTGCTGTCCACCTGCTATGAGAAAGACGATCCGCGTCTCGACGGCGCCTTCACCATGTACTACATGTCGGTGAACATCGGTTCCTTCTTCTCCATGCTGGCCACCCCGTGGCTGGCAGCGAAATACGGCTGGAGCGTGGCGTTCTCCCTGAGCGTGGTCGGCATGCTGATCACCCTGGTCAACTTTATGATGTGCCACAAGTGGGTGAAGGAAAACGGCTCCAAGCCTGACTTCAAGCCGCTGCATCTGCCGAAACTGCTGATGGTGCTGGTCGGCATCGTGGCGTTGATCGCCGTGTCCAGCTGGCTGCTGCACAACCAGGTGATCGCGCGCTGGGCGCTGGCCCTCGTTTCCGCCGGCATCGTGCTGGTGTTCGCCAAGGAAACCTTCGCCCTGCACGGCGCCGCACGCCGCAAGATGATCGTCGCCTTCCTGTTGATGCTGGAAGCGGTGGTGTTCTTCGTGCTGTACAGCCAAATGCCAACCTCACTGAACTTCTTCGCCATCCACAACGTGGAACACAGCATCTTCGGCATCGCCTTCGAGCCTGAGCAGTATCAGGCGCTGAACCCATTCTGGATCATGCTCGCCAGCCCGATTCTGGCCGCGCTGTATAACAAAATGGGCGATCGCCTGCCGATGCCGCACAAGTTCGCTTTCGGTATGATCCTGTGCTCCTGCGCCTTCCTGGTGCTGCCATGGGGCGCCAGCTTCGCCAACGAACAGGGCATTGTGTCGGTCAACTGGCTGATCCTGAGCTACGCGCTGCAGAGCATCGGTGAGCTGATGATTTCCGGCCTGGGTCTGGCGATGGTGGCACAGCTGGTGCCGCAGCGTCTGATGGGCTTCATCATGGGTTCCTGGTTCCTGACCACCGCCGCCGCCGCGCTGATCGCCGGTAAGGTTGCCGGTCTGACCGCCGTCCCAAGCGACATCAACGACGCGCACGCTTCGCTGGCCATCTACAGCCATGTGTTTATGCAAATCGGCATCGTCACCGCCGTCATTGCTATCCTGATGATGCTGACCGCGCCGAAACTGTACCGCATGACGCTGGATACCACCGAAGACGCCAATCAGAAAGCGCAGGAAGCCACCGCGGCTCACTGATCGTCGGCAGATTGGGCGTAAATAAAAACACCGAGGTTAACGCCCCGGTGTTTTTTTATGCCCGCAATAAACGGGTTTACGCTGATTTGGGTTTATCGCTCAGGTTGGCCCACATGAATTCGCTTACCAGTGCGCTGTGGAATGCCGCCTGTTGCTTGTCGGCGGCGGCGCTGTGCCCGCCTTCGGTATTTTCATAGAAATAAGCCTGCTGATACCCCATCGCCTGCATGCGCGCCGCCATTTTGCGCGCGTGGGCCGGGTTGACCCGATCGTCGCTGGTCGCGGTATAGAACAACACCGGCGGATAGGCCGTCTGCGTCTGAATGTTGTGGTACGGCGAGAAGGTCTTGATGTAGGCCCACTCCTCCGGCTTGCTCGGGTCACCGTATTCGGCGATCCACGACGCGCCGGCAGAAAGCTGCGTATAGCGCTGCATGTCCAGCAGCGGCACTTCGCAAACGATGCAGCCGAACAGCTGCGGATACAACGTCAGCATATTGCCCACTAACAGGCCGCCGTTGCTGCCGCCGCGCGCGCCCAGATGCGGTGCCGAGGTCACCTTGCGTGCGATGAGATCTTCGGCCACGGCGGCGAAATCCTCGTAGGCGCGATGGCGGTTCTGCTTGAGCGCCGCCTGATGCCAGGCCGGGCCGTATTCGCCGCCGCCGCGGATGTTGGCCACCACGTATACCCCACCGCGTTCCAGCCAGGCCGGCGCCTTGCCGCCGAGATAGCCCGGCAGCAGCGGCACTTCAAACCCGCCGTAGCCATACAGCAGCGTCGGCGTGCTGCCGTCCGGTTTGAGATCTTTGGCGGCAATCTGGAAATACGGCACGCGGGTGCCGTCCTTGGAACGCGCAAAATGCTGGCTCACTTGGTAGCCTGACGCGTCAAAATCCTGCGGCGCCTGTTTCAGCAGCGTCGCCTCACCGCCATCGAGGTTGCCCATATACAGTGAGGTCGGTTGCAGGAACCCGCTGACCGTCAGGAAATAGGCGTTGCTCTCTTCGTCGATGCCGCCGGCGGAAAGGGTGCTGATGGCGCCGGGGTTGCCCAGCGGACGACGTTGCCAGCTGCCGCCCTGCGGCGTCAGCACTTCCAGACGGTTGACCACGTTATCCATGATACTGAGGATCAGATGATCGCGGGTGCCGCTGTAGCCGCTCAGCGCCTGCTCCGCCGTTGGGGTAAACAGCAGTTGCAGCTCGCGCTTACCCGCCAGATAGTCATCGAAGTTGGCCGCCAGCAGCGCGCCGGACGGATAGCGCTTGCCGCCCACCTCCCAGTCGCTGCTCGGTTTGATCAGCAGCCATTCCCGATGCGTATCCAGTTCGGCGTCGGCCGGGATATCGATTTTTTTCTGCCGGCCGTCCTGCATCAGCAAGAAATAGTCGCGGCGGTAGAAGTCCAGGCTGCGGCCGACGAAATCGCGCTCAAAACCCGGCGTGCGGTCGTGATAGGCGAAGACCGCCATGTCCTCGGGCTGCGCTTCGTACAGCGTTTCGGCGGCGCTCAGCGGCGTGCCGCGCCGCCAGCGCTTGGCGATGCGCGCGTAGCCGGACTGGGTCATCGAGCCGGGGCCGAAATCGGTGGCGATGAACAGCGTATCCCGATCGACCCAGGAGACCCGACTTTTCGCCACCGGTACATTAAAACCGTCTTTGACGAAGCGTTTGGCCACCAGATCGAATTCGCGGATCTCGGTGGCGTCACCGCCGTCCGGCGACAGCTGCATCAGGCAATAACGGTATTCCGGCGCCAGCGGTTGCGAGCCCTGATAGACCCAATCCTTGCCCTCCGCTTTGCCCAACGCATCGATATCCAGCACCGTCTCCCAGGCCGGTTTGGCCTTGCGGTACTCGTCCAGCGTGGTGCGCCGCAGCAGGCCGCGCGGGTTGGCCCGATCCTGCCAGAAGTTGTAATAGTACTCGCCGCGTTTGCTCACCCACGGGATTTGGGTGTCTTTATTAAGGATATCCAGGACTTCGCGCTCAATGCGCTGAAAGTCTTCACCCTGGCCGAAACGCGCCACGGTGCGCTGATTTTCCTGCTGCACCCATTGCAGCGCTTTTTTACCCTGCAGCTCCTCCAGCCACAGGAAGTCATCGCTGGCGGCCGCGCCGCCCTCCGCCGCCATCGCCAGGCGGATACTGTTAGGTAATGAAGTCATCGCGAATACGGCTCCTGCGGTTTGCGCACTGAGTTTAATGAACTGACGTCGATTGGTGACCGGCAAAATCAAGCTCCTTTTGAGTCGGCTACAACGCCGCCCCGTCATGGGCGACAGCCTGTGAAATAAGAGTCATTTTCAACAAGGTAGGCGTTTGGCGGCGCGGAGTCAAAGCCCGCGGGCACCGCGTTGAGTCAGGATTGAGGATAGTGGATCAGATCGTGGATGCGCACCGTTTGTGAACTGGCGTTGCGGTAGGCGTGCGGCCGATCGGCCTGAAAGCGCATCGCTTCGCCGGCCGCCAGGCTGTGCCATTCGCCGTCGATCGCCAATTCTAGTCGGCCGCTGATCACGATCACATGCTCGATCACGCCCGGCTCATGGGGCGACGATTCGCTGAGCGCGCCCGGTGCGAGATCGATGACGAACATATCGAAACCCAGCTGGCGGTCGTAGGGAAACAGCGGCACCACGCGCATATCAGCATTGTCCTGATCGTACACCGGCAGTTCACCGTAGCGGTGCAGCGTCGCCTGTTGCTGAGCGGGCGACGCCTCAAGAAAGGCGGAGAACGCCACGTTGAAGCCGGTGGCGATCTTCCACAGCGTCGCCACCGTCGGGCTGGATTCACCGCGTTCAATCTGCCCGAGCATCGCTTTGCTGACGCCGGTGTATTCCGCCGCCTGCGTCAGGCTCCAGCCGCGCTGTGTGCGCAGCGTGCGAAGGGTGTGCGCCAAATGGCCGGCAAGTTCCTGCATCCTGTTCTCCTCTGCGTATCGTGCCCGATTATACCCGCTTGTGCGCTATAGCGCACGGTGCTATGCTGATTTCTTGTCGTGCGTTATAACGCACAATTACCGATTGGAGCTCCTCATGCGCCCAGCCCTCTCCCTGCGCCATCTGACCCTGCCCGCCATCATGGCCGGCTTTGTCGCCGTTCTGGTGGGTTACACCAGCTCTGCCGCGATCATTTTCCAGGCCGCCGCCGCCGCAGGCGCCACGCCGGCGCAGATCGGCGGCTGGCTGAGCGCACTGGGGATCGCGATGGGTGTCACCTCGCTCGGGCTCTCGCTTTACTACCGCACCCCGATCCTCACCGCCTGGTCGACGCCCGGCGCGGCGCTGCTGGTCACCAGCCTGCCCGGCACGCCGATCAACGAGGCGATCGGCGTGTTTATCTTCGCTTCCGGTCTGATCCTGCTGTGCGGCGTCACCGGGCTGTTCGCCCGCCTGATGGACTACATCCCGCAGGCGATTTCTGCGGCGATGCTGGCGGGGATCTTGCTGCGTTTCGGGCTGGACGCCTTCGCTTCGCTGCAGCTCAATTTCCCCCTCAGCGCCGGCATGGGGCTGGCCTATCTGCTCAGCCGCCGTTATCAACCGCGCTACGCCATCGTGCTGACGCTGGCGGTTGGGCTGGCGATCGCCGCGCTGCAGGGCAATATCCAGCTGACGCAGCAAGCGCCGGCGTTCGCCATGCCGGAATTTATCGCGCCGCATTTCAATTGGCCGACGCTGCTCGGCATCGGCGTGCCCTTCTTCGTGGTCACCATGGCTTCGCAAAACGCCCCCGGCATCGCCACGCTGCAGGCGGCGGGCTACCGCGTCCCCACCTCACCGCTGATCGCCTGGACGGCGCTGACCGCACTGCTGCTGGCGCCGTTCGGCGGCTTCTCGGTGTGCATCGCCGCCATTACCGCCGCCATCTGCATGGGGCCGGACGTGCATCCCGATCCGCAGCGGCGCTATATGGGCGCGGTGGCCGCCGGCGGCTTCTACCTGCTGGCCGGGTTGTTCGGCGGCGCCATCGGCCTGCTGTTCAGCGCGTTGCCGGTCGCCTTGATCCACACCATTGCCGGGCTGGCGTTGCTCGGCACCATCGGCGGCAGCCTGCAACGCGCGCTGCATGATGAAAAACAGCGCGACGCGGCGCTGATCGCCTTCCTAATCACCGCCTCCGGCGTCACGCTGCTCGGCATCGGTTCGGCCTTCTGGGGGATTGTCGGCGGCGCCATCGCCCATCTGCTGCTGTCGCTGCCGCGGCGAACCACCGAGGCGTAACGGGCGGTCTACATTGACAAGCGGCGCCGTGGCGCCTTCACTTTCTCTGTCGTCTGAATGTCAATCCACCTAATAAGTGACGCCGTCACCAAGGAAGCTTATGACCGAGAAAGCCGCGCTGTTGGCCCAGCGCCTGATACGCAATGTCGAACAGGTAGAGATGAAGCATGACCGGCGGCCGCCGCTGTATGACAGCGTCGGCGCTCGTCTCGGCACCGGCACCGCCGCCGACAAGCTGGGCGCTTCTTTCGATTGTGTGGCGCCGGGCATGCGCTCCTGCCCCTACCATTTTCACTACGCTCAGGAGGAAATGTTCATCATTTTGGAAGGCAGCGGTACGCTGCGCGTGGCCGGAGAAATGCTGCCGATCGTCAGCGGGGATGTCATTTTCATTCCGCCTGGCCCGGAATACCCGCACCAGATCATCAACACCTCCGATGCGCCGCTGAAGTACCTGTCCGTCAGCACGCGCGAACAGCCGGAAGTGGTGATGTATCCGGACTCAGGCAAATACCAGGCGATGGCGCGCGGCAATGACGGCGAACAGGTGCGTTATCTGCAACGCCCTTCAGCCTCGCTCGATTACTGGCAGGATGAACCCTGAATCGCCGGCCGGCAACGGGAGATCCAACGCGCGCGCCGCCAGCTCGGCCACGCGGAAGTCGATATCCGCCGCCTGCCCGTCTTCCATAAACCAGGCGGCGGAGAGCCCCGCCCAGGCCAGGATCCATTGCAGCAAGCGCCGGCGTTCCAGCCCGGCCAAGCGACAGACCTGTTCCACGCGCCGCTGGAAAATGGCCGGATCGGTGGCGATGCCGTAGTTGGGATTACAGAAGATATTGGCGTAATCGAAGCCCCGTTCGCCGTACAAACGCTTGGGATCGATCGCCAGCCAGCCGCGTTCGCCGAAGTCCAGCACGTTGTCATGGTGGATATCACCGTGCAGCACGCTTTCATCTCGCGGGCTACTCAGCAATTCCGCCGCCGTCGTGGCGCTGAGACGCAGCATGCCGCCGTGCGCCTGCGCCGCCGGCCACAGCGAGCTGAACCACTCTTGCAACGGGATCAATTCGGGCAGCGGTGCCGCGCGCGGCGCATGCAAGGCGGCGATCGCCCGGCACAGGATCGCCGTGGCCTGCTCATCGTCGCCATCACGCACCAGCTGCGCCAACGAGCTTTCGCCCTGTGCGCGCTCCAGCAGAATGCCGTCTTCGTGCCACGCCAACACCTGCGCGGCGCCTTCCCCGCGCCACCAGCACATCAGCTGGCCGCCGAAGCGCTCCTCCTGCTCGCGGGCGATCTTCAGCATGGCGGCCTCGCCCCGGTAACGCACCGGCATCAGCAGGCTGCTGTGGGTTTCGAAGGCTTTACCGTCCTGTTCCAGTTGCCAGCGTTGCAGGTAGGGAGTAAAAAGCGGGTTCATCGTCTCATGCGTCCTTGTGGCCGATCTGCGCCGCACTGTCACATTCGGGTGAGAGACGACGTATAAAATAAAGAGGGATGATACGCTCATATATCATCGGTGTGCGGCGTCTGGCCGCCGTTTCCTCAGTATCCTAACCAAGTTTGTCGATTTTATTAACCGGTCTTGCGCGGGGTTTGATCATGACATCATTAAAACGCACGAATTATCCGCAGTTGCCTACGCCGGGCGGCCCCTATGTGCATGCGGTGCGCCACGGCGATCGCCTGTATGTGTCGGGCTTGACGGCCTTCGCCACCGACGCGCAAGGCTTGAACGCGCCGGAACAGACGCAGGAGATCCTCGAGCAATTGGCGACCATCGCCGCCAGCGAAGGCGTGAATCTCAAGGCCTTGATTAAAATCAGCGTGTTCCTGACCGACATCGCCGATCTGGCGGGCGTGCGCCCGGTGCTGTTTGACTATTTCGACGGCGCGCTGCCGGCCTGTTCACTGATGGCGGTCAGCGCGTTGTTCTCACCGCAGGTGTGCGTAGAGATAGAGGCGGTGATGGCGTTGCAATAAGGCGCGGCTAGAGCACAATGCTGATTCAGTTAAGCGTTTTTCTGCAGGCGTTCGTGACATTTTCGGTCGATAAAAGTGAGATGCCTCATGTGGCTCACTCACCTCGACCGAGCCAGGGGCCGAAGGCGCGGCCCCTGGCAACCCGCGCCTTTGCCCTATCAGACGGTTGGCTTTGCCAACTGCCCTCTCTCCGCCATAGCACATTGAGGCCGGTTGCGACAGGCGTCCCTGCCTGTCTCACCTGAAACCGCCGTCCATGGCGGTTTCTCCTAATGCGCTATGCCTGCGTTCGGCGTCTTCAAGGGCGCCCAACACCGCGCTCATCTCCAACTTCTCTGCCATAACCTCATCAGCGGCAGATTTCCCGGTAGCTGCCAGCTCGGGTGTTGACCTTTAACGCGCATCACCGGCTGCCGAGCAAGGCGGCGTTGTCAGGGGCAACCGGCCAGGGAAGGCCGGTTGAGGCGAGACTAACAGGGACGTTTGTCGCAGCCGACCCGCCCGACAATGCAGACACGGCGAGGGTATCCGCGCAGCGGACAGGCGGTGTTAAGCAAAGGCGCGGGTGTAGGGGCCGCGCCATCGGCCCCTACAATTGCCGTTCATGTTGGCCACAAAGAAATGCGGAACATTGACGGCAATTCCCCTGCACAGAACGCCCAGAGGCTGGATAAGAAAAATGCCACTCAGGCTTAAGTGAGCGGCATTGCGGCTAGAGCGCGCCTTCATCCGGCATGCAGGGGCCGATCTTGAACCAGGCTTTGGCGATCTGCCCCTGTTCCACTTCGTAAATGGCGATGACATCCATTTTGCCGCGCCCCTGCGGGAAGTTGCGCGTCACCACTTCCTGATCGACCACCATATTCCCCACCGCCATGCGTTTTATCCGTTCGCCATACAGACTCGGCTCCTGGAAACGCACAAGATGCCGTTCACGGATCGCCGCCTTGCCGCTGGCCAGCAGCGTGTCGGGATGCTCGTAATACTGCGCGTCGTCCGCCCAGCAGGCCATAAAGGCCTCGATGTCGCGGGCGTTATAGGCGTCAAGCTGTTGTTGAACCACATCCTGCGGGCGTGCCGTTTTATCGTTCATCACATCCTCCTGCCGAAGTTAACCGCCGCATACGTCGAACCCATCACGTTAACCGCCCAGTGCTGCAGCTTGATGACACGGCGAGATTTGAATAAAAAACCAAAAATAGCGAATAAATAACCTATCACGCCCGATGGGTAATTCAAGCGCCCGTGCATAAATTTTCTGCGCCGCGCCAGGGGCGGTGAAAACCGCATAACGCCACGCGTTAATCTTTGCGGCGGTTAGGGAAATTCTGCTAATTTAGCGTGAACAGCCTGATGATAACGAAACGCTATGCAGCAAAAACCGGTGTTGGACGAAGCCAGACAGTTAAAACGACTCAACGCCGCCACGCGGCGCCAATCCCATATGTACAAATGGATCGCGCTGATTGCTGCGCTAGATGCGCTGTTGGTGTTTTGGTATGACCGGGATATGCGCAACGTCACCTTCTCGGGAGCGGTTGCGCTGGTGTGCGGCTATTTGTGGATCCGCGATCGCAACAAGGCCCGGGGTTACCGGCGCGAGTTCGACCGCAAATTCGGCAAGCGCAGCGGCGATTAAGGCTGCATTGCTTCCAGCACTTTAGCGCTGTCGACGATCTGCACGAACTTCACGATTTTTCCGGCGCGAAGCGTATAAATATGCGCAAAGGAGGCGCTGAAGGATTTGCCGGTGGCCCGGTAAGTGCCGTGATAAAAACCCTGAGCGATCACGTTGTCGCCGGCATCGTAAAAGTGATCGACGTCGGCGCGGTAACCTTGCCATTCGCTGCCCAGGCGCTGATGCACGTTCTTGATGATGTTCTCCGGGCCGATATAGGTACCGGCGTAAGGGAAACCCGCGGCTTCGGTCCACTCTGCATCGGGGGCCAGCGCCGCCAGCAGATTGCGGCCGTTTTCTTCGGAGCTGCCTTCATAGGTTGCGCGCACTATTTCAAGAGGGGTTGGCATGTCTCTTCTCCAAATGGCTGATGAGGATATTCCGGCCATCCCCGCGGACACAGGCTCTCACCAAGCGGAGACGGCGGAATGCGGCTATTCTAGGTTGCTTGTTTCGCTGCAAAAACCGCAGTTATGACAATAGTGGGTTGCACTTTAGTAAACAATAGCCATTTTTCTGTCATTTTCCCGGCATCCGACACGGCTATGCTGATTGACCGATTTTCCCCAACAGGAGCTGAACGTGTCTTTACCCTCGCTGACGCAAGAGTTGTTACAACCGTTTTCCCCCTACCAAACGCTGGCGCAAACGCTGTTGCCGCTCACCCTCGAGTCGGACGACGGTTCGCATGACGTGGCGCACCTGCATCGAGTCTGGAAGAACTGCCGCCACATCAGCAAGCTGGAAGGCGGCGACCGGCGCATTCTCTGCGCGGCGGTGCTGCTGCATGACGCCGTGGCGGTGGAAAAAAACTCGCCGCAGCGCCATCTGGCCTCGCGCATGGCGGCGGAGCAAGCCACGCTGACGCTGACCCGGCTGGAATGGGCGCCGGCGGACATCGCGGCGGTAGCCCACGCCATTGAAGCGCACAGTTTTTCCGCTGGCATCCCCCCGCAAACGCTGGAGGCAAAGATCCTGCAGGACGCCGATCGTCTCGACGCCATTGGCCTGATTGGCGTGGCGCGCTGCTTCTATATCGGCGGCCGCATGCGCAGTGCGCTGTACGACGCCGCCGACCCGCGGGCCGAACATCGCCAATACGACGACAAACGTTTCAGCCTGGATCACTTCGAAACCAAGCTGTTCAAACTGCAAGACGGCTTCCAGACTGCCGCCGGGCGGCACATGGCCGAGCTTCGTACCGAACGCATGCGGCGTTTTGTCGATGATCTGCTGGAAGAGGTGTAATGCCGGCCTACGGGGCATTTTCGTTATGCCCATAACATTTTCGGTCACATAACACCGTTAAACTGAAAGCCAACTTCACCGAACGGGCGGCACAGATGAAAAAGTTGACGTTGAAAGAGATGACGGAAAGCGAGCAACGGGAAGTCAAAACCGAGCTGGACAAAGCGCGTAAAAGCCACGGCCGGCCGCTGACCAACGCCGAACAGCACAAGGTCAAGGATGAAGTGGTGGCGCGCATCATGGCCGCCAGAGCAAAGCTCGCTAAGGCAGAGCGTGCAGAACGCAAAGCCAACCGCTACCGGCCAAGCGGCGACACCTTCAGTTGGTCTGCCACTATCGGCTCCCGCCCGCCGCGCTGAGCCAGTCAAACCCTCCCCGCCGCGGCGGGGATTTTATTTATTAGCCAAACTCATCCCTGCTGATGAATCATGAATAACAATGTTATCAATCTGTTGTAAATTGACAGCCTGATGAAGAATATTCATTATCACCCCACTTCCCCTTTTCACGAGACTGCCATGGCCTACCCACGCAACGCTGATATTCTGATGACACCTGCGTTGTCCGTTGGCGGTTTGGCGGCGGTTAAATCGAAGAAACAGACGCTCATTTGACCGGGGCGAGCTGTCCCGTCAGATGAGCTGACTGGATGGCCTGCAACGCCCCGCCTTCAATTTTCTCATCTGGCTTCTCTGTCGGTCACACAGAAGGAATATTTTATGGCCTCATTTTCGGGTATTTGGGTGGCGATGGTTACCCCTTTCAATCAAGATGCCGTCGATCTGCCGGCGGTTAAACGCCTGGCGCGGCACCTGCTCGACGCCGGCATCGACGGCCTGGTGGTCTGCGGCTCTACCGGTGAAGCCGCCGCGCTGAGCAAGGAAGAACAGCTGGCGGTGCTCGACGCCGTGCTGGAGGTGGCGCCCGCCCATCAGGTGGTGATGGGCCTTTCCGGCAATAACATGGCCGCCACGCTGCAGATGCAGCAGGCCATTCAGCTGCGCGACATCGCCGGCGTGCTGATCCCGGCGCCTTACTACATCCGCCCTTCGCAATGCGGCCTGATCGACTATTTCACCCAGTTGGCCGACGCCTCCACCGTGCCGGTGATCCTGTACAACATTCCGCAGCGCACCGGCATCGCCATGGAGCTGGCCACGCTGCGCCGGCTCGCACGTCACCCGCGCATCACCGCCATCAAGGACTGCGGCGGCAACCCTGACGCTACCATGGCGCTGATCGCCGACGGCGAAATCGATGTGATGACCGGGGAGGACAATCTGATCCTCACCACGCTGTGCCTCGGCGGCACCGGTGCCATTTCCGCCGCCGCGCATGTTCACCCGGAACGTTTCGTCCAGCTGGTACAGCAAGTCGCCACCGGCGATCTGGCCGCTGCGCGCAGCAACTTCTATGAGCTGCTGCCGATGATCCACCAGATGTTCAGCTTCCCGAATCCGGCGCCGGTCAAGACGGTACTGGCCCAACAGGGGCTGATCGCCAATGAGTTACGTTCGCCCATGCAGGTGGCGCCGCAGGCGCTGCAACAGCAGATCGCCGCAACGCTGGCGCAGTTGCAGACAGCCGAGGCGCTCATCGGTTAAATTTGTAAGCTAAGCCGCTGTAATTTTGGCGCTATGGGACTACGATGAGAGGTTAAGCATGCCCGTCATTCGTCATCAACAAGGAGCTTCCGATGAAACTGTTCTATAAAGCCGGCGCCTGTTCGCTGTCCCCGCATATCGTGCTGCGCGAGGCAGGGCTGGATTTTACGGCGGAGAAGGTCGATCTGGCGCAGAAGAAAACCGAGAGCGGCGCCGATTACCTCGCCATCAATCCCAAGGGACAGGTCCCGGCGCTGCTGCTGGACGATGGCAGCCTGCTGACCGAAGGCGTGGCGATCGTACAATACCTGGCGGACCGCGTGCCTGACCGCAACCTGATCCCGGCGGCGGGCACCCTGTCGCGCTACCACGCGATCGAATGGCTGAACTACATCGCCACCGAACTGCACAAAGGGTTCAGCCCGCTGTTCAACCCGAAGACGCCCGAGGAATACAAAACCATCGCGCGCGCCAGGCTGGAGCAGCAGTTCAGCTATCTGGATTCGGTGCTGGCGAAGCAGCACTTCCTGTTGGGGAGCCGTTTCAGCGTGGCTGACGCCTACCTGTTCACCGTGCTGCGCTGGGCATTCGCCCTGCAGTTTGACGTGCGCAAGCACGCCCATCTGGCGGCCTGGTTCGATCGCGTTGCGGCGCGCCCGGCGGTAGATGCGGCGCTGAACGCCGAAGGATTGAAGTAAACACTCGGCCCCGGTGGCTATCGCCGGGGCCCGTTGCACTTACAGTTTTACCGCTTTGAATTCGCTGCGCGGCTGCACGATCCGATCCTGCGCCGCCACTACCTGCAGCTCGTATTCCCCCATCTCCTGAGTCGTCAGCATCACCTCATACACGGCGGCGGTCACGTGCTCCAGCGCTTTATCCAGCGCCTCGCCCTTCAGCAGATCCACCAGCAGCAGACCGCTGGTCAAATCGCCGACGCCGACCGGCTGACGCGCGCCGAAGTCCACCAGCGGCCGGCTGATGTGCCAGGCCTCGTCCGCTGTCACCAGCAGCATTTCGAAACAGTCGGCGTGATAGCCGGCGCGGGCCAGGTGCTTGACCAGCACCAGCCGCGGCCCTTTGGCGATCAGCACGCGGGCGGCCTGCACCGCATCGGCCACGTTGGCGACGGCCATCTGGCTCAGCATTTCCAGCTCCAGCAGGTTCGGCGCCACCATGTCGCTGCACGGCAACGCCTGGCGGCAGTGAAACTCGGCCACGCCCGGCGCCACGATGCAGCCTTTTTCCGGATGCCCCATCACCGGATCGCAAAAATACCAGGCGTTCGGGTTCGCCTGCTTAACCTGACGCACGATCTCCAGAATATGGTCACCCTGCTCCGGCGAACCGATATAACCGCTCAGCACCGCATCACAGCGCTTCAGTTGATCGATATTGGCGATACCCTGCGCGATCTCAGTCAGGTGGCTGGCCGGCATGACGCAGCCGGTCCACTGGCCGTATTGCGTATGGTTGGAGAACTGCACCGTGTTCAGCGGCCAGACGTTGACGCCCATGCGGCGCATCGGAAACTCAGCCGCACTGTTGCCGGCGTGACCAAACACCACGTGCGACTGGATAGAAAGAATGTTTTTCATCGACAGAACTCGTTCGGAATACGGCAGCCGGGCGGCTGCGCAAAAATAAAGGGGCCGCCAGGGCCCCTTACCGTCATTATTCGCTTACTGCCAATCCACCAGGCAGTAGTGTTTCTTGCCGCGACGCAGCAGCGTGTAGCGGCCGAACAGACGATCTGAATCGCTGAAGCGGTATTCGGCATCGGACTGTTTCTCACCGTTGATGGTCACCGCGTTGGAGCCGATCATGGTGCGCGCCTGGCCGCGTGACGGCACCAGTTCGGCATTCACCAACGCCTGCTGCAGATCGGCGTCGCCATCCAGTTTGATGGTCGGCATACCGTCCTGCGCCAGCTGGGCGAAGTCCGCTTCGGTCATGTCATGCAGCGCACCGGAGAACAGGCTCTGGGTGATGCGCTTGGCGGCCGCCAGGCCTTCCGCACCGTGCACCATGCCGGTCACTTCCTCCGCCAGCACGTACTGGGCGCGCGGCGCCTTGCCGCTGTTTTTGTCTTCTTCTTCCAGCGCGTTGATGTCTTCCAGGCTCATGAAGGTGAAGAATTTCAGGAAGCGGTAAACGTCGGCGTCGGCGGTGTTGATCCAGAACTGGTAGAACTTGTACGGGCTGGTTTTTTCCGGCGCCAGCCAGACCGCGCCGCCTTCGGTTTTACCGAACTTGGTGCCGTCTGCTTTGGTGATCAACGGCACGGTCAGGCCGAACACCTGCTTCTGGTGCTGACGACGCGTTAGATCGATACCCGAGGTGATGTTGCCCCACTGGTCGGAACCACCGATCTGCAGCTCCACCTGGTGGCGGTTGTACAGCTCGGAGAAATCGTAGCCCTGCAGCAGGTTATAGGAGAACTCGGTGAAGGAGATGCCGGAGTCGTCGCGATTCAGGCGCTGCTTGACCGCTTCCTTGTTGATCATCTGGTTGACGGAGAAGTGCTTGCCGATGTCACGCAGGAAGGTCAGCACGTTCATGCCGCCGAACCAGTCGTAGTTGTTGGCCGCGATGGCGCTGTTGCTGCCGCAGTCGAAATCGAGGAACGGGGAAACCTGTTTGCGGATCTTCTCGACCCACTCGTTCACCGTATCGGTGGTGTTCAGCTTGCGCTCCGCCGCTTTGAAGCTCGGATCGCCGATGAGGCCAGTGGCGCCGCCCACCAACGCTACCGGCTTGTGGCCGGCCAGCTGGAAGCGCTTCAGGCACAACAGAGGAACCAGATGGCCCAAATGCAAGCTGTCAGCGGTCGGATCGAAACCGCAATACAGTGCAATTGGCCCTTGCGCCAGTCGCTCCGCTAACGCTTCCTCATCCGTAACCTGGGCAACGAGGCCCCGCTCTTGCAGTTGTTTAATCAAGTTGCTGCTTGCCATCAATGACTCCATGTATAAACGAATGCACCTTTGCCGGTACACGGCCTTTCGCCCAGTGGCGAAATAAAAATTCAGGGTAGCGCATAGAATAAAGCGCCGGCGGCGTCAGCACCAGCGCTTAGAGGGGATTTTACGTCTTCAAGGTGCCAGTCGGTCAATTTTCCAGTCATTCCCGTCCCGCTGATACAGGAAACGGTCATGCAGGCGATGGGCGCCGCCTTGCCAGAACTCGACGGAGTCAAATTTCACGCGGAATCCGCCCCAGAAACTCGGCAACGGCACTTCGCCCTGCTGGAACTTTTGCTTCAACTCGAGGAATTTGCTTTCCAGCACGCCGCGCGCGGAAATGCGCGACGACTGCTGCGACACCCAGGCGCCGATCTGGCTGTCCTTCGGCCGGCTGTTGAAGTACTTCAGCACCTCGAGGGTCGACAGGCGCTCCACCTGCCCCAGGAAAATCACCTGACGGTCGAGCATGTGCCAGGGGAACAGCAGGCTGATATGCGGGTTTTGCGCCAGCTGCTGTGCCTTGCGGCTGCCGAGGTTGGTGTAGAACACCAGCCCCTGCTCATCGAAATGCTTGAGCAGCACGATGCGCTGATACGGCTGGCCGTGTTCGTCGACGGTGGCGACGCACATGGCGGTAGGATCGGCCAGGCGCGCGTCGCAGGCCTGTTTCAACCAGCGCTCGAACAGTTCGAGCGGGTTGGCGGTCAGATCGTTGCGGCGCAGGCCGCCTCGGGTATATTCACGGCGCAGGTCCGCAACATCAAACTCATTCTTTTCAATCATCTGGTTTATCGACCAACTGAAAAAATCCGTCGTTACATTCTGCGCCTGCGGCGTCAGGAACTCAATCGCTCCGACGCCGCCGTGACCGTCACTCCGTCAACACGCAGTCGCTCATGACTACCTTACCGTTGCGCTCAAGATAGGCGTTACGATCTTTCGACCAAAAAGTGTATTTACCGTCGCTGTATTTGGCACCGGTCAGCGCCAGCACCTGCTTAAGATGCAGTTGCTCGCCGTCCATCAGCAGGCTGACTTCGCTCGCCTTGCCGTCGAGCCCCACCGTCAGCGGCGTAGTGCCGCACTGGTAGTGCATCGTCTGGCTGCTCTGCGGCAGGATGTAGCTGCAGCCGGACAACGCCAGCGCGCCGGCGACGAAAATGACTTTTTTCATGCTGTTGCTCCTTAGAGAAATCCTTCACAGGTTATCCTAACAGAGCTAACGGCCCCTCAACGGCAAAACCGGATAAATCCCACCCAGCACCGTTTCACGGCTGGCGCCGGTGACCGAAGGCAGGTTGCCGGCCTGGCCGGACAGCGTGCGAAACGCCAGCCAGGCAAAGGCCAGCGCCTCCATGTCGTCTCCGCTGACGCCGCAATCGTCGGTCAGCCCGACCTCCGTGCCCGGCAACAGCGCCGACAGGCGCGCCATCAGCAGCGTGTTGCGCGCTCCGCCACCGCAGACCAGCAGGCGCTCGCACCCGCCGGCCAGTTGTACCTGTTCGCTGATGCTGACGGCGGTCAGCTCTGTCAGCGTGGCCTGCACGTCGACCGGCGCAATCGCCGGCAATCCGGCCAGCTGCCGCTCCAACCAGGCGATATTGAAATACTCTCGGCCGGTGCTTTTCGGCGCCGGTAGCGCAAAGTAAGGGTCCGCCAGCATTTGCTGCAACAGCGGCAAGCAGACTCGCCCCTGCATCGCCCAGCCGCCGTCCTGATCGTAAGGTTGCGCACGGTGACGCCAGACCCAGGCATCCATCAGCATATTGCCCGGCCCGGTATCGAAACCGCGCACCGGCGCACCGGGCAACAGCAGAGAAAGGTTGGCAATGCCGCCGACGTTCAGCACCATACGCCGCTCGACGGGATGCCCCAGCAGCGCCTGATGAAACGCAGGCACCAGCGGCGCGCCCTGCCCGCCGTAGGCCATATCGCGCCGGCGGAAATCGCCGACGGTGGTGATATTGGTCAGCGCGGCGATGCGGTTGTTGTCGCCGAGCTGCATCGAGAAACGCGCGTCGCCTTCCGGTTCGTGCCACACCGTCTGGCCGTGGCAACCGATGGCGGTGATCTGCTCGGCGTCGATGCCGGTTTGCTTCAGCAGGCCAAGCACCGCCTCGCCAAACAGCGTGCCCAGCTGTGCGTCCAATCGGCCGACGGCGGCCAGCGTGGTCTGCTGCCCCTGGCACATCCCCAGGATCTCTTTTTTCAGCGCGATCGGCATCGGATGGCTATAGCTGGCCTGCTGCGCCACCATGCGATCGTCGATCGCGGCCAATACCACATCGATTCCGTCCAGACTGGTGCCGGACATGACGCCTATATAGCGGCCTGACTTCATAGCAACATCCTCTAACCCGCGCGGTAAGCAAATTTCATCCTGACAAATAAACCAGAATTGCCGGATTAACGCCATGAATTATGATGCTTTTTTTACAGGCCGTGAGCCAGGTGCGCCGCGGTGGCACATTTCATGTGTTAAACCGTGCGTTAACCGGCAACGGAATGTCGGTGAGGCTGTCATAAAGGTAAACCGCGGTTTATTATTGGTTGAACAGAGAAAAGTTAAGCTGCGTGCAGCGATGAGGCATGGCGCTGTATCAACTTTCAGCCATACTTTGTCTATCATTTTCACTGAATCTTGCCTGGTGAGCATTGCCAGGTTATGGACTACTACCATCAGGAGTTTTATATGATCAAGCGTCTTCTCGTCGTTGCCGTCGCCGCCGTTACGTTGGCTGGGTGTGCCAATGAATCCATGTCCGGCGATGTCTACTCGTCCTCGCAGGCCAAACAGGTGCAGAACGTCACCTACGGGACGCTGGTTTCCGTGCGTCCGGTGAAAATTCAGGGCGGGGAAGGTTCCAACGCCTTGGGGATGATCGGCGGCGCAGTGATTGGCGGGCTGTTGGGTAACACCGTTGGCGGCGGTACCGGTCGTACGCTGGCTACCGCGGCGGGCGCTATCGCCGGCGGCGCAGCAGGCAACAGCATCGGTGAAGTGGCCGGCCGTACCTCAGGCTACGAGCTGGAAATCAAAACCGACCAGAAAGAGAACATCGTCGTGGTGCAGAAAGCGGGCGACACCAAGTTCAGCCCGGGCCAGCGCGTGCGCATGGCGCGCATGGGCGACACCATCACCGTCTCTCCGCTGTAAGTCAGCCGGCGGCACACGGCAAACCGGAGGCAATCGCCTCCGGTTTTATTTCTGATGCTGTGAAACTGTAATCGTAGAAAATAAGAATATTATTATTTGTTCTGCAGTTCGGTGATATTTTGTTCTAACTTGCCAATCAGCCCTACCAACAGATGCACTTCGTCGGCGGTAATGCCGCTTAAAATCTCACTGCGCGTAGACGTGATCACACTATCGACTTCTCTGATGATCGGATCGGCCGCTTCGGTCAACTTGATGCGCTTCGCGCGGCGATCGTTGGCACAGGTGTGACGCGTGATAAGCCCCTTCTCCTCCAGTTGGTCCAGCGTGCGAACCAGTGACGGTTGCTCGATACCGATCGCCTTGGCCAGCTGGATTTGCGACTGCTCCGGCGGCAAGCGATTGATATTGTGCAACGTAACCCAATGCGTTTGGGTCAGCTCCAACGGCTTGAGCCGGTGATCGATGAGCGCTCGCCAAACACGAACCAATCGTGCTAAATCTGAACCTAATGTTGACTCCACTTACCCCTCCTTATAATTAGCATGCTAACATTACCTCCCAGAGCTTAGACTATTTTGGGTAACTCACATTAAAAACACAAATGTATATAATGTATATTGTGGAAATAACCACTATTTTTAGCCGCTATTGTTTAATCGTTATGCAAATATTCAACATATTCACCCTTAGGGATTGTTAATGTGAATACATCATGGTTACACACCTCATCCCCCTTACCCGATTTGGTCCTGGGGGCATCGCTTTATTTTCCACCTATATTTAAAGCTTTTTTACTAGGACTGGTCTTATGGCTGCTGATTCATCAGCTGCTGAGAGACTGGATGTATTCCGGTGAAATCTGGCATCCCATGTTGATGGACCTGTCCATTTTTGTTCTGACCGTCAGCGGTTCCTTATGGATTTTAGCGAGTTGGTAACCCATGCAGCATAAAACATTAAAATACTTCTCTACGGTGATCGTCTGCGCCATTGCCGTCTGCGCCGGTTGGTGGCTCTGGAATTATTATATGCAATCCCCATGGACCCGTGACGGAAAAGTGCGCGCAGAACTCGTCAATATCACCCCTGAAGTCTCTGGAAGATTAGAGAAAATAAGCGCGAATGACAATCAGTTCGTACCTGCGGGAAGTCTGATTTTTACCCTCGACCCGGTGCCCTACCAGATTGCGCTGGACAATGCCGAGGCCGCGGTGGCAAAAGCGCAATCCGATCTGGCCAAAGCGGACCATGAGGCTGCCCGCCGCCGCGGTTTACCGCGTAACGTTATTTCCGCTGAAGACTTGGACGAGTCCAATTTAGCCGCTCAGGCAATGAAGGCCGCCTATAAAGCCGCCCTGGCCAACCTGGAACAGGCCAAATGGAATTTGAGCAAAACCAAAATTTATGCGCCAACCGACGGTTATATCACCAACCTGCAGGCACGCGTCGGAAACTACGCCAACGCCGGCACGCCCCTGGTGGCGTTGGTGGATGTGCATTCGTTTTATGTGCTCGGATATTTCGAAGAAACCAAGCTGAAGCATATAAAAGAAGGCAATAAAGCGGACATCGTTTTATATAACGGCAACACGCCGCTACAGGGGGAAGTAGAGAGCATCGGACGCGCCATTTACGATCAGAGCGTCGACAGCAGCAACGATCTATTAATGGACGTTAAGCCCAATGTTCCTTGGGTACGTTTGGCCCAGCGTGTGCCGGTGCGGATAAAATTGCTCAACGTGCCCGCCGATTTGACGCTGGTCGCCGGTACCACCTGCACCATTTCGATTCATCAGCGGAACTAAAGTGTGAACCTGCCTTTTCTGGAGTGGAGCCGTACCCCCTGGGGTAAGGCGACCGGCGGCCAATGGCGCTATGCGCTGCGCAACTCGCTGGCGATGTGTCTGGCGTTGTGGGTGGCGTTCGTGCTCGAGCTCGACGAACCCTATTGGGCGCTCACCTCCGCCGCGGTGGTGAGTTTCCCCACCATCGGCGGCGTGATCAGCAAAAGCATCGGCCGCATCTTCGGCAGCCTGGTGGGCGCCGCCGCCTCGGTAGCGATCGCCGGCCACTGTCTGAACGATCCCTGGCTGTTTACGCTGTTCATCGCCGCCTGGATCGGGCTGTGCACCTACGTCTCGAATCATTACCAAAACAACGTCTCTTACGCCTTCGCGCTGGCGGGCTATACCGCCGCCATCATCGCCTTCGGTACGGTCAACGTCACCGATACCCAGCAGATATTCGATATCGCTCAGGCGCGGGTTTGCGAAGTGATCACCGGTATTCTGTGCGGCGGGTTGATGATGATGATCCTGCCCAGCACCTCTGACGGCGAAGCCTTGCTGACCTCGCTGCGGCGCATGCAGCTACGCCTGCTGGAGCACGCCGCCATGCTGTGGCAGCCGGAGGTCACCGCGCAGATGCGCACCTCGCACGAGGGGGTCATCGGCCAGATCCTGACCATGAACCTGCTGCGCATTCAGGCATTCTGGAGCCACTACCGGCTGCGGCGGCAAAATAACCTGCTCAACTATCTGCTGCACCAGCAGCTGCGCATTACCAGCGTCATTTCCAGCCTGCGCCGCATGCTGCTGAACTGGCCGGATCGCCCTGCTAATCTGATGCCGGTGCTGACACAGCTGCTGGACGAGCTGCGCGATCCCGCCACCGATAAATATCGCTTGGCGCGTCTGCTCCAGCAGATCGCCCCGCAAGATGCGACGGACTACCGCCATCGCGCCTTCTGGCTGCGGTTGCGCGATTTCTGTTGGCTTTACCTGCGCTGCAACCGCTGGCTGCTGCGGTTGGAAAGCGCCACGGCGGTCAGCGATCTCCAGCCGCCGCGCGTCACCTCACTGGCGCGCCATACCGACAGCTACGAAGCCGCCTATAACGGCCTGCGCACCTTTTTATGCATCGTGATCGGCTGCGCCTACTGGATCAACACGCAGTGGGACGCCGGCAGCGCGGCGCTAACGCTCACCGCCATCAGCTGCGTGCTCTACTCCTCCACGCCTTCGCCGATCAACAGCGTCAGCACCTTGCTCAAGGCGGTGCTGCTGCTCTCGGTCGCCTGCTTTGTGGTGAAATTCGGTTTGATGATCCAGATTGACGACTTCTGGGTGTTCTGCGCCTTCCTGTTCCCTATCCTGGTGACCATGCAAATGCTCAAGCTGCAGAATCCGCCTTATGCCGCGCTCTGGGGGCAGCTGATCGTCTTCATGGGCTCGTTTCTGACCGTCAGCAACCCGCCGAGCTATGACTACCAGTCCTTTATCAATGACAACATCGGTAAAATCGTCGGTGTATTGCTGGCCGGGTTGGCGTTTCAGATCCTACGCCCCAGTTCGGACAAGCGAAAGAGCCGCCGTATTATCCGCGCGCTGCGGCGCGATTTTATCGATCAGTTGAGCAAAAAGCCGCAGCAGAGCGAAAGCCAGTTCGAATCGCTGATCTACCATCGCATCAGCCAACTCAATCAGAGTCAGGATCAGGAGGCCCGCACCTGGCTGCTGCGCTGGGGCGTGGTGCTGCTCAACTGCAGCCATATCGTCTGGCAGCTGCGCGACTGGCAGACCCGTTCCGATCCGCTGTCGGCGGTGCGCAACGTCTGTATCCACTGCCTGCGCGGCATTATGACGGAGAAAGGCGTGCAGCACAGTTCGCTGGACACCACGCTGCAGGAGCTGCTGCGCATGAGCAACGCGTTGGCGCACCACCCGGAACAGGCGGCGCGCGATCTGGCCGGCCTGATCTGGCGGCTCTACTGCTCACTGCAGCAATTGCAACAGGCGATGGGGCAGCCCGCCGCCGCACCGGCCGTTAGCGGCGGATGATCACTTGACCACGCCGCAGGCGAAGCGTTCGCCGCCACCGCCGAGCGGCTGTGGATGATCCGAATGGTTATCGCCGCCGGCGTGCACCATCAGCGCCTTGCCCTCTATTTCACTGATTTTTTTTAGCCGCGGTGCCAGCACCGGATAGTTTGCCATGCCGTCGGCGGTCACATAGATGGCCGGCAAATCCCCCAGGTGCCCGTCGGCGTACGGCCCGAGGTGTTTCCCGGTCTTTTGCGGGTCGAAATGTCCGCCGGCCGCCAGCGCCGCCACCGCTTTACCTTCCTTCATGCCCGGCTCGCAGCTGCCTTTTTCATGCACGTGGAAACCGTGTACTCCGGCCGGCAACGCTTTCAGGCTCGGCGTGAACAGTAAGCCATACGGCGTTTCGCTGATGACTACCTTGCCGATATCCTGACCGATACCCTGCCCGGTCACCAGATGCATCTCAACGTCAGCTGTCGCCGCCTGAGCCGCGCCACACGCCATCAAGCCGAGCGCCGCATACCAATAACGTTTCATCAATCAGTCTCCTTAATGACTACATCGAGCTATCAGTATAGGAGAGCCTGCGTCGGCACTGTTAACCAACGCACAATCTCGCTAATTTGATTCGCAGGCCTAATATTTAGCACTAATAATAATTCTACCGATGTTGGTCCTCTGACCAGCTGTCGTTCGGCTAACGTTGTTTCCCTGTTTCCACCGCCGACGCATGAGAGTTCACTCCCCGGCCAGGCGGCATACTTCATAAGGAACTGATATGGGCATCTTTAGCTATAAGGATCTGGACGAAAATGCGTCGAAGGCGCTGTTTTCCGACGCCTTGGCCATCTCTACCTACGCTTACCATAATATCGATAACGGCTTCGATGAAGGCTATCACCAGACCGGTTTCGGCCTCGGTCTGCCGCTGACGCTGGTCACTGCGCTGATCGGCAGTACCCAGTCGCAGGGTGGCCTGCCTGGCCTCCCTTGGAACCCCGACTCCGAACAGGCCGCGCAGGAGGCGGTAAACAATGCCGGCTGGTCGGTGATCAGCGCCGCGCAGCTCGGTTACGCCGGCAAAACCGATGCGCGCGGCACCTACTACGGCGAGACAGCCGGTTACACCACCGCGCAGGCCGAAGTACTGGGCAAATATGACAGCGAAGGCAATCTCACCGCCATTGGCATCTCATTTCGCGGCACCAGCGGCCCGCGCGAGTCGTTGATCGGCGATACCATCGGCGATGTGATTAACGATCTGCTGGCCGGGTTCGGGCCGAAAGGCTATGCCGAAGGCTATACGCTGAAGGCCTTCGGCAATTTGCTGGGCGACGTGGCGAAATTCGCTAAGGCCCACGGGCTGAGCGGTGAAGACGTGGTGGTCAGCGGCCACAGCCTCGGCGGGCTGGCGGTCAATAGCATGGCGGCGCAGAGCGACGCCAACTGGGGCGGCTTCTACGCGCAGTCCAACTATGTCGCCTTCGCCTCGCCGACCCAGTACGAAGCCGGCGGTAAGGTGATCAACATCGGCTACGAGAACGACCCGGTGTTCCGCGCGCTCGACGGCACCTCACTGACCCTGCCGTCACTGGGCGTACACGATGCGCCGCACGCCTCCGCCACCAACAATATCGTCAACTTCAACGACCACTACGCGTCGGACGCCTGGAACCTGCTGCCGTTTTCCATTCTCAACATTCCGACCTGGCTGTCGCACCTGCCGTTCTTTTATCAGGACGGCCTGATGCGGGTGCTGAACTCCGAGTTTTATTCACTGACCGACAAGGACTCGACCATCATCGTCTCCAACCTGTCGAACGTGACGCGCGGCAATACCTGGGTGGAAGACCTGAACCGCAACGCGGAAACGCACAGCGGACCGACGTTTATCATCGGCAGCGACGGCAATGATTTGATCAGGGGCGGCAAAGGCAACGACTATCTCGAGGGCCGCGACGGTGACGATATCTTTCGCGACGCCGGCGGCTATAACCTGATCGCCGGCGGCAAAGGCCACAATATCTTCGATACCCAGCAGGCGTTGAAAAACACCGAGGTCGCCTACGACGGCAACACGCTTTACCTGCGCGATGCCAAGGGCGGCATTACGCTGGCGGACGACATCAGCACCCTGCGCAGCAAAGAAACCTCCTGGCTGATTTTCAGCAAAGAGGTGGATCACCAGGTGACAGCAACCGGATTGAAATCGGATGCGGGCCTCAAAGCCTATGCCGCCACTACCACCGGCGGCGACGGCGATGATCTCCTGCAGGCTCGCGGCCACGACGCCTGGCTGTTCGGCAACGCTGGCAACGACACGCTGATCGGCCACGCCGGCGGCAACCTGACCTTCGTCGGCGGCAGCGGCGATGACATCCTGAAGGGCGTCGGCAACGGCAATACCTTCCTGTTCAGCGGGGATTTTGGCCGCGACCAGCTGTATGGCTTCAACGCCACCGATAAACTGGTGTTTATCGGTACCGAAGGCGCCAGCGGGAATATTCGCGACTACGCCACGCAGCAAAACGACGATCTGGTGCTGGCCTTCGGGCACAGCCAGGTCACGCTGATCGGCGTCTCGCTCGATCACTTCAATACCGATCAGGTGGTGTTGGCCTAAGGATCAGCATAAAAAAAAGCCGGGCGCTTTCGCCGCCCGGCTTTCCTCTTTCTGCTCCGCCTTAGGGCACGTCATACCCCAGCGCCGCCTTGCGAATGCGGAACCACTGCTGGCGGTTCAACACCAGTTTCTGCGCCTTCAGCGCCGAGCGCACCCGCTCAATCTTGCCGGAGCCGATAATCGGCAGCGGCGAAGACGGCAGGCGCATCACCCAGGCGTACACCACCTGCTCGATGGTCTCGGCGCCGATCTCTTGCGCCACTCGCTGCAGCTCGTCGCGCAGCGGCTGGAACTCAGCATCGTTGAACAAGCGGCCGCCGCCCAGGCAGGACCAGGCCATCGGCTTGATGCGCAGCTGCTGGCACTGGTCGAGCGTGCCGTCCAGGATCGCCGGTTGGTGAATCGGCGAGATCTCCACCTGATTGGTGACCAGCGAGAACGGCAGGCGCGACTGCAGCAGTTGGAACTGCGCAGGCGTAAAGTTGGAGACGCCAAAATGGCGCACCTTGCCGCTTTTGTGCAGCGCGACAAAGGCTTCGGCCACGTCGTCAGCGTCCATCAACGGATCCGGGCGGTGGATCAGCAACAGGTCCAGGTAGTCGGTATGCAGATGGCGCAGCGACTGTTCCGCGCTCTGTACGATATGATCGCGGTCGGTGATGTAGTGGCCGATCGGGTTGCCGGGCTTGGCGGTGGTGGCGATGCCGCACTTGGTCACCAATTCCAGCGACTGGCGCAGCGCCGGCTTCAGGCGCAGCGCATCGCCGAACGCCTGTTCGCAGGCATAGCCACCGTAGATATCGGCGTGATCGGCGGTGGTGACGCCCAGTTCGACATGCTGTTCGATGAACGTCAGCAGCTGCTGCGGCGACATGCCCCACTCCATCAACCGCCAGTAACCGCAAATCATGCGGGAAAATTCAGGCCCCTGCGGCGCGAGACGAATACGTTCTACCATTGCGAAAACCTCATGACATTAGTTGTCAGTCAGCATACACAAGCCGGTGAGGCACAGGGAAGCGGTAAGCCACACGAACGTGCGGCAGATCAGGAAAGGTTAAAACAGCGACGGCTGCTCAGGCAGCGGCTCGTCAGGCGCTTTATTGGCACGCTGCAGCCGCAGGAAGCGTTGATGGCACAGGCGCAGCACCTCGCGCTTTTGCGCGTCGCTCATGTTCATCCAGCCGAAACGCTCCTCGCGGCTGCGTAGGCAGCCACGGCAGAATCCGCGATCGTCAGCCTGGCAAATGCCGCGACACGGGCTGGGAATGTCGAAAAACTCAAGCTGCTGCGCCACGGGGCTCCTCCTGCGTTCTCTTGCTAATTGAAGACGCCATCGCCGCCGCTGGCAAGTCCCTTTTCGCCATTGCGGCGAAAATAGTCGCGCAAATAGCGCAGCGCCTGGCGGCTTTTCTCCGGCATAGTGCGTTCGAGCGTCAGCGCGTTCAGCCGCAGCGGCGCCGGCCGCCACTCCGGCAACAACAGCAACAGCTCGCCGCGCTGCAGCTCATCGCCAATTTCATACAGCGGCTGAACGGAAATGCCCAGCCCGGCACGGGTAAAGGCGCGCATTACGTTCATGCTCTCACTGACGATCTGCCCTTCCGCCAGCCGCAGCTTAACCTGCTGGCCGGACTGATGCAGCAAGTCCAGATGGGCCCCGCTGTAGCCGCTGGAGATCCAGCGGTGCTGCACCAAATCCTGCGGTTTTTCCGGCACCCCATGCTGGCTGAGATAACGCGGCGCGGCGCACAGCACCATCGGCCACGCCGTCAGCGGATGCGCGATCATATTGGCGTCCGCCAGTTGACGGTTGGCCCGCAGCGCGATGTCGACCCGCTGTTCTATCATGTCGACGATGCGATCGTCCGCCAGCACCCGCAGCGTCAGCTTGGGGTGCGCCTGCAGCAGCGGCGACAATGCCTCCGCCAACGAACGGCCGCCGATGCCGACCGGGGTGGCGATGCGCAGCTCGCCCACCAGCGTATCCCGCAGCTCCGCCAGCCGCTGCTCCGCCTGCTTCGCCTGTTGCAGCATCGCCTCGCAGCCGGGATAGAACGCGGCTCCCGCCTCGGTCAGCGCCAGACGGCGGGTGGAACGATGCAGCAATGGCACCCCGAGCGCCTTCTCCAGCGAGCGCATATGCTGACTGACCGCCGACGGCGTCATGCCCAGACGCCGCGCCGCGCCGGCCAGCGATCCCTCCGCCACCACGGTGGCGAATACCGCCATTCGATTGAGTTTATCCACGATTATGAAGTTTTACTTAATCAAGAAAGCATGAATATGGCACTAATCACGGCTATTGTTAAGGACTAGAGTAGACACCACGCAGCAGGCACATCGGCCTGCCTTACGATACTGAACCTATCCCCGAAGGAGCATACAGATGAAAGTAGCCATTATTGGAGCAACCGGTTTTGTTGGCCGCCGCGTGGTAGATGAAGCGCTGGCTCGCGGTATTCAGGTAACGGCAATCGCCCGCCAGAAAAAAGATTTGCCGGAGCACGCCAATCTGACCATCGCACTGGGCGACGTCGCCGACACCGCCTGGCTGGCGGGGCAGTTGCACGGTCAGGATGCGGTGATCAGCGCCTACAATCCCGGCTGGGGCGAAGACAACCTGTATGAGAAGACTACGCGCGGGGCCCAGCAGATCCTTACCGCTGTCGGGCAGGCAGGCGTCAAGCGCCTGTTGGTGGTGGGCGGCGCAGGCAGCCTGGAAGTGGCGCCGGGCGTTGAACTGGTGGATACGCCACAGTTCCCGGAAAATATCCGCCCCGGCGCGCAGGCGGTGCGCGATCTGCGCAATAAACTGCGCAACGAATCAGCACTCGACTGGACCTATCTCTCGCCGGCCGCCCTGCTGGAGCCGGGCAAACGCACCGGCCAGTTCCGCCTCGGCACCACGCAACTGCTGATGAACGGCGACGCGCCGGCCAGCATTTCGGTGGAAGATCTGGCGGTCGCTATCGTTGATGAGATTGAAAAACCTCAGTTTATTCGCGCGCAATTCACCGCCGCCTACTAAACGGCCCCACCGCCAGGCCATAAGGCCTGGCGGTTTTCACGTATTCTCCGTCGCCAGTATTCTGAATTTCTAAGGTTTTCTTAAGTTTCATCCGGTAGATTTCACGACATTATCTACTTTCAGGATCCCGACATTGGCAATGTGGTTACGTCAACGCTTACAGTGCAACAGCCTCGGTTTTACCCTCGCCACCGCCCTGTTCTTCACTCTATTTCAAAACGCGTTATTCCTGCATCGCGCCTGGTCGTATATCACCTTCGATAGCGTCCACAGCGTGATTTTCGCGGCGAGCATGCCGGTGGTGATCTTTTGTGCGCTGAATATTATCTTCAGCGTGTTGACCGTGCCCTACCTGCGTAAGCCGTTGATCATCTTTTTCTTGCTCGGCAGCGCCGCAGCCAACTATTTCATGTTCAGCTATGGTGTGGTGATCGACGGCAACATGATGCAAAACGCCTTCGAAACCAACCCGCAGGAGGCGACCGCGCTGCTGACGCCGCGCATGGGATTGTGGCTGGCGCTGCTCGGCATTCTGCCGGCGGTAGCGGTCTGCTTCACCCAAATTCGCCAGACTCGCCCCTGGTGGTACATGGTCGGGCTGCGCGCCGCTAACGTCATGCTGTCGTTGGTGGTGATCCTGATCGTCGCCGCGCTGTTCTACAAAGACTACGCTTCGCTGATCCGCAACAATAAAAGCGTGGTGAAGATGTTGACGCCTTCCAACTTCGTGGCCGGCACCATCAAGTTTACCGAACAACGTTACTTCACCCGCAATCTGCCGCTGGTCAAGATCGGTGAAGGCGCGCGTAAAGGGCCGCTGATCGCCAAGCAGACCAAGAAAACGCTGGTGATCCTGGTGGTGGGCGAAACCGCCCGCGCCGAAAACTTCTCCCTCGGAGGTTACGGGCGCGAAACCAACCCGCGCCTGAAGCAGGACGACGTGCTCTACTTCAAGAACGCCAGTTCTTGCGGCACCGAAACGGCGATCTCCGTCCCCTGCATGTTCTCCAACATGCCCCGCAAGGAGTACGACGCGACTCAGGCAACGCATCAAGAAGGTATGCTCGACGTGCTGGCGCATGCCGGCGTCAATGTGCTGTGGCGCGATAATGACGGCGGCTGCAAAGGTGCCTGTGACCGGGTGCCGCACGTGGACATGACCAAGCTGAAACTGCCGCAGGACTGTGACGGTGAGGTTTGCATGGACAACGTGCTGCTGTACAAGCTGAACGACTATATCAATAGTCTGAATGACGACGGCGTGATCGTGCTGCACCAGATGGGCAGCCACGGCCCGGCTTACTACCGCCGCAGCACACCAGAATTCCAGACGTTTTCGCCAACCTGCAACAGCAATCAGATCCAGGATTGCAGCCATGAACAGCTGGTGAACACCTACGACAACTCAATCCTGTATACCGACGCAATGCTCGATGCCACCATCAAGCTGCTGCGGCAGTATGACGATCGGTTCAATACCGCGCTGGTCTATTTATCCGATCACGGCGAATCGCTGGGGGAAAACGGCATGTATCTGCACGGCACGCCTTATGTCTTCGCGCCGAGTCAGCAAACGCACGTGCCTTTCCTGATGTGGATGTCTGCCGACTATCAGCGCAATTTCGGCATTGATCGCCAGTGCCTGAACACGCTGGCGGAAAAGGACGACGTGTCGCAGGACAACCTGTTCCACACCCTGTTGGGCATGCTGAACGTACAGACCCGCGAATATCAATCCCAGTTGGATATCCTGCAGCGTTGCCGCAACGCGGCGTAGCGCTTAACTTCCGTGTGCCACTGGGGCACAATAGTTTGCAGACAACCGGCGTTTTGTGCGCCGGTTTTTTTATTCCCATTGACCTAGACCAATCGGTCTATTATGCTCGGCGCCATGATGACCAAATCAACGCATTGCAACGTGGATACACGTGAACATCTGCTCGCCACCGGCGAAACCCTCAGCCTGCGCCTGGGCTTTACCGGCATGGGGCTGAGCGAACTGCTGGCTACCGCGGGCGTGCCGAAAGGCTCGTTCTACCACTATTTTCGCTCGAAGGAAGCCTTCGGCGAAGCGATGCTGCAACGCTATTTCACGCATTATGACGCACAGATGCAGGCGCTGTTTGCCGACAGACGCGGCGATGCCCGCCACCAGCTGCTCGGCTATTACGCCCAGGCTATCAGCTATCACTGCCGCAGCGAATGCCATAACGCCTGCCTGGCGGTGAAGCTTTCCGCCGAGGTGAGCGATCTGTCGGAACCGATGCGCCATGCGCTGGAAACGGGCACCGCTCGCGTGATCGGCCACTTGCAGGAGGCCATCGAGCGCGGTATCGCAGAGGGCTCGCTGTCGGTGGCCATGAGCCCCGCGGCAACCGCAGAAACGCTGTATTCACTGTGGCTCGGCGCCTCGTTGCGCGCCAAGATCCGTCACTCGCTGGCGCCGTTAACCAGCGCGCTGGAAAGCATCGAGTTGCTGCTGCGCCCGCCGCAGCCGTAACACCACCGTCTTTTTTCGTGAAAATGCAGTTCGTGTTTTTTATCGCCCATCACTAGACGACCGGTCTATTAAATACAGGATGCACTATGAAGACTGAAAAATTGCTCTCTCCGCTGAAGGTTGGCGCCGTCACCCTGCCCAACCGCGTGTTTATGGCTCCGCTGACGCGTTTGCGCAGCATCGAACCGGGCGATATTCCTACGCCACTGATGGCGGAATATTATGCGCAGCGCGCCAGCGCCGGCCTGATCGTGACCGAAGCGACGCAGATCTCCTTCCAGGCGAAAGGCTACGCCGGTGCGCCAGGCCTGCATACCCCGGAACAGATCGCCGCGTGGAAACACATCACGCAGGCGGTACACGACAAAAACGGCCACATCGCCGTACAGCTGTGGCATGTAGGCCGCATCTCCCACGCCAGCCTGCAGCCGGGCGGGCAAGCGCCGGTCGCGCCTTCGGCAATCAACGCCGACACCCGCACCACCGTGCGTGATGAAACCGGCGCCTGGGTACGCGTACCGACCTCTACGCCGCGCGCGCTGGAAACCAGCGAGATCCCGGGCATCGTTAACGATTTCCGCCAGGCGACCGCCAACGCGCGTGACGCCGGCTTCGACTTCATCGAACTGCATGCGGCCCACGGCTATCTGCTGCACCAGTTCATGTCACCGGCTTCCAACCAACGTACCGATCAATACGGTGGCAGCATTGAGAACCGCACCCGCCTGACGCTGGAAGTAGTCGATGCCACCATTGCCGAATGGGGTTCCGAGCACATCGGTATTCGTATCTCGCCGCTGGGGCCGTTCAATGGGCTGGACAACGGTGAAGATCAGGAAGAAGCGGCGCTGTATTTGGTGGAGGAGCTGAATAAGCGCAACATCGCTTACCTGCACATCTCCGAACCGGACTGGGCCGGTGGCAAACCGTATTCCGACGCCTTCCGCGACTCGGTGCGCGCCCACTTTAAAGGGGTGATCGTCGGCGCTGGCGCCTACACCGCCGAAAAAGCCGAAGCGTTAATCGAAAAAGGCTTCATCGACGCGGTGGCCTTCGGCCGCAGCTATATCGCCAACCCGGATCTGGTCGAGCGTTTCCGTCAGCACGCCCCGCTGAACGAACCTAAGCCAGAAACCTTCTACGGCGGTGGTGCCGAAGGCTATACCGACTATCCGTTTCTGGCGAAGTAACCCGTCCTGACCCCAACGGCCACGCAATCGCATGGCCGTTTTTTATGCGCCGCGCGCAAAAAGGCCCGCACAAGGCGGGCCGGGGTTCCCTGGTGTTGTTTATGCTGCAGTTCAATTTCTACACGGTTATGTGGGGAATTGATAATTGATTGTGCAGATCAATTACTTCGTATCGATCGGTACGCTCGATCAATATTTAAACACCACCGCTCCAACCCCGACATGTGACATTGTCACTCATTCGTCACATTGAATTCCCTTGTAGGACAAGGCTATACTCGCTTGTGCTTCAATCCACCCGCCGTCTGCCACGGCACAGTCAATTCAGAGGAATTATGCGCTTACTCCATACCATGATCCGCGTCGGTGACCTGCAACGTGCCATCGACTTTTACACCAAGGTATTAGGCATGCGTCTGCTGCGCACCAGCGAAAACCCGGAGTACAAATACTCCCTGGCTTTCGTCGGCTATACGGAAGAGAGCGAAGGCGCGGTTATCGAACTGACCTATAACTGGGGCACCGACAGCTACGACATGGGCACCGCCTTCGGCCACCTGGCATTGGGCGTAGACGACGTTGCCGCCACCTGCGACAGCATCCGTCGCGCAGGCGGCAAGGTCACCCGCGAAGCCGGCCCGGTGAAAGGCGGCACCACGGTGATCGCCTTCGTCGAAGATCCGGACGGCTACAAAATTGAGCTGATCGAAAACAAACACGCCGGTCAGGGCCTCGGCCATTAAGCCACCCCTTCAGGGCGCGCTGGCGCCCTGCTGATTCTCCGCGCGATAGCGCCTGCAACCGGGCGCAAAATTTGCCATAATGCGCGCTGCATTCGATGAAGATAAGAAACTGATGGCCGAAAAAAGTGATCTTAACGCCCTGAGTGGTCGTTTTCGTGGGTTTTATCCCGTAGTAATAGATGTTGAAACCGCCGGCTTCAACGCCAATACCGATGCGTTGCTGGAGATCGCCGCCGTGACGCTGAAAATGGATGAAGATGGCTGGCTGCAGCAGGACGAGACTCTGCACTTCCACGTGGAGCCTTTCGAGGGCGCCAACCTGCAGCCGGAAGCGCTGGCGTTTAACGGCATCGATCCGCACAACCCGTTGCGCGGCGCGGTCAGCGAATACGACGCGCTGCACGCCATTTTCAAAGCGGTGCGCAAAGGGCTCAAGGAGCGCGGGTGCAACCGGGCCATTATCGTGGCGCACAACGCCAACTTCGATCACAGCTTCCTGATGGCTGCGGCCGAACGTGCCGGCCTGAAGCGCAATCCGTTCCATCCGTTCGCCACCTTCGACACCGCTGCGCTGAGCGGCCTGGTGCTGGGCCAAACGGTGTTGGCGAAAGCCTGCATCGCCGCCGGTATGCCGTTCGACAGCAGCCAGGCGCACTCTGCGCTGTACGACACCGAGCAAACCGCCCTGCTGTTTTGCGAGCTGGTTAACCGCTGGAAACGTCTCGGCGGCTGGCCGCTGCCCGCCGGCGATCTCGCTGAATAAGCCCAACAAAAAAGGCGGCCCAGTTTGCACTGGCGCCGCCCGTTACGCGATAACCACAAGCCTGTCGATTAAGACTGCTGGTCTTCCTGCGCTTTATACTTTTCTGCCGTTTCTTTGATCAGCTGCTGCAGTTCGCCGCGCTGATACATTTCGATGATGATATCGCAACCGCCGACCAGCTCACCGTCTACCCACAGCTGCGGGAACGTCGGCCAGTTGGCGTATTTTGGCAATTCGGCGCGGATGTCCGGGTTTTGCAGAATATCCACGTAGGCGAAACGCTCGCCGCAGGCGGACAGCGCTTGCACTGCCTGCGCGGAGAAGCCACAGCTCGGCAGCTTTGGCGAACCTTTCATGTACAGCAGAATCGGGTTTTCAGCGATCTGGTGCTGAATTTTTTCAAGTGTCGTCGTCATTTATTGCTTCCTCAAGCCACATTTCATGGCTACAACATGCATCACGCGGGCTATTGTAGCGGCTGGAACAGTCGCAAGAAAACGCCATCTTTTGCAAGGATATTCGCCCGCCGCCGATCGCGTTTCACCGGCCACGTCATTCCGGTCAAAACATACGTTGAGAATAACATTTTTAATCCGACCATTTCACTAATATATTGCGCCGCGATGACGGCGCGACTTAATTATATCCGCCACCGCCGACTGGCGCTTTTTTATACACCAACAGGCTGATTTTGAAACAAAAAAAATGTCATTAACGTTTTCTCACAATATGGATTATTATTTATGAGTTCTTCGCTGTTTTATATGGCGAAATTCGGGAATACTGTAACTCTTTCGATATCCGCTTCGGGGCCAAGGTTGGTGACGTCGACATGCGTTTAATTCTTACGCTCTTTGCGCTGCTGTTTACGCAGCTCTTCTTCAATTTGGCGCACGCTGCGCCACAGGCGCGTGTTGCCGCCGAGCAGCGTAAAAGCCATGCTAATGAAGCGCGGCCCGATGACCGCAGAAAAAAGAAAGCGGACAAAGCCGCTAAAAAAGCCAAAGTGACGGCCCCCGCGAAAAAAACCAAGACCGCCAAGGCGAAAAGCGAGAAAAGCGCGAAAAAGATCGCCAGCGCAAAACCCAAGGCCAAAGCGCAGAAAACTGCCAAGATTAAAGTCACCCCGCCGAAGAAGGGCTATAAAAAAGGCTATGGTCGCCACCGCGAAGCCGGTATGGCCACCGCCAAACTGGCGCGTGACGAAAAGCCGTTAAAACTTAGCCCGGCGCACAAAAAACGCTACCAACACGCCAAACAGACCGCGATGGCCAAGCTGATGGATCAGATGGGCAAGCCTTATCGCTGGGGCGGCAGTTCGCCGCGCACCGGCTTCGACTGCAGCGGCCTTATCTATTACGCCTATAAAGACGTGGTGAAAATCAAAATGCCGCGCACCGCCAACGAGATGTATCACCTGCGCGACGCGGCGCCGATCAAGAAAAGCGAACTGGAAAGCGGCGATCTGGTGTTCTTCCGCATCAACAACCGCGGCGTGGCGGACCATGTTGGCGTCTACCTCGGCAACGGCAAATTCATCCAGTCACCGCGCACCGGTGAAGAGATCCGCATCAGCCAGCTCGACAACGACTATTGGCAGAACCACTACATCGGCGCACGCCGCGTAGTAACGCCGAAAACTATCCGTTAATTCCCTGCTCTGTGCGGTTGCGGCCCCGGTCGCAACCGCCTGCTCAAGCTATCGCCCATCGCACCTCCCCACGCGCATTTCTCGCTTTTCTTCCTGTTTTTTATGATGAAAATTGTTAAGATTGAATGACCACAATAAAAAACGGCCCATATGACTCTCGCCCGGCGAGAGGCGAATGGCGCTGTAAAGGAGGAAGCAATGTCGTTTGAATTACCTGCATTACCGTATGAGAAAAACGCGCTCGAGCCGCACATCTCCGCCGAGACCCTGGAATACCACTACGGCAAGCACCACAACACCTACGTGGTTAACCTGAACAACCTGGTGAAAGGCAGCGAGTTCGAGGGCAAATCGCTCGAAGAGATCATCAAGACCTCTAACGGCGGCGTCTTCAACAACGCCGCGCAGGTGTGGAACCACACCTTCTACTGGCACTGCCTGTCACCACAGGGCGGCGGTGAACCGCAGGGCGAACTGGCGGCAGCGATCGTCAAATCCTTCGGCTCTTTCGCTGCGTTCAAAGAGCAGTTCACCGATGCCGCAGTGAAAAACTTCGGTGCCGGCTGGACCTGGCTGGTGAAAAAACCGGACGGCGCGCTGGCGATCGTCAACACCTCCAACGCGGCCACCCCGCTGACCGGTGAAGACAAACCGCTGCTGACCGTTGACGTGTGGGAACATGCGTATTACATCGATTACCGCAATGCGCGTCCAAAATACCTGGAAAACTTCTGGGCGTTGGTCAACTGGACCTTCGCAGCGGAAAACCTGGCGTAAGCGCAGGTTCTGAGGTGATGAGGCGCAGCCTGGCTGCGCCTTTTTTATAACCGGGGGTAAATCAGTTCAACGCGGCAACGAAGCTGAAAGCGATAATGACCGCCAGCGCGCAGACGGTAGTGAACAGCGACATCTTCAATTCGGTATCCATGACAACTCCTTTAAAATGGGCTTTCCTAAGGATAAAAGGCGCACAATTAGTACGTCAAATCATTTTCCCACAGTTCGCCGATAAAATCTTGTTATCATTTCCCGGTTTATAATCTCGATTACCTCTTCCACTTTTGTTCAATATGCGACAAAATTCGCAGTTCACAACTGCGTACCGGCATTCATGCCCCTCCTGATTAAGCGCTGAAGACTTCAACACACTAAAAACTCAGTTTTCGCTTCTCTGGAGAAGGATCTACGTAGGCAAACGATTAACATCACACTTACATGCTGTAAACATGTGAGTTCAGGAGTCATTCCTTACATGGCAACGATTAAAGATGTGGCCAAACGCGCGGGCGTTTCCACCACCACCGTTTCGCACGTCATCAATAAGACTCGTTTCGTCGCCGAAGAGACCAAAGCGGCCGTGTGGGCCGCCATTAAAGAGCTGCACTACTCGCCGAGCGCCGTGGCGCGCAGCCTGAAAGTCAATCACACCAAGTCGATCGGCCTGCTGGCCACCTCGAGCGAAGCCCCCTACTTTGCCGAAGTGATCGAGGCGGTGGAAAACAGCTGCTACAGCAAAGGCTACACCCTGATCCTGTGCAACTCGCACAATAATCTCGACAAGCAGCGCGCCTACCTGGCGATGCTGGCGCAAAAGCGCGTCGACGGCCTGCTGGTCATGTGCTCCGAGTATCCGGATCAGCTGCTGGGCATGCTGGAAGACTACCGTAACATCCCGATGGTGGTGATGGACTGGGGCGCCGCGCGCGGCGACTTCACCGATACCATCATCGATAACGCGTTCGAAGGCGGCTATCTGGCCGGCCGTTACCTGATCGAGCGCGGCCACCGCGATATCGGCGCCATTCCCGGCCAACTGTCACGCAACACCGGCGGTGGCCGTCACCAGGGCTTTATGAAGGCGCTGCAGGAAGCGAATATCGACATTCGCGAAGAGTGGATCGTCCAGGGTGACTTCGAGCCGGAGTCCGGCTATAAGGCGATGCACCAAATCCTGTCGCAAAAACAGCGGCCGACCGCGGTATTCTGCGGCGGTGATATCATGGCGATGGGGGCCATCTGCGCCGCCGACGAGCTGGGCCTGCGCGTGCCGCAGGATATTTCCGTGATCGGCTACGACAATGTGCGCAACGCCCGCTACTTCACCCCGGCGCTGACCACCATTCACCAGCCGAAAGAGCGCCTGGGCGAAATGGCCTTCACCATGCTGCTAGATCGCATCATCAGCAAGCGCGAAGAGTCGCAGGTGATCGAAGTGCATCCGAAGCTGATCGAACGCCGCTCGGTCGCCGACGGCCCGTTCATCGACTACCGCCGCTAATCCCCCGCGCCGGAAGCCTGCGCAGCTTCCGGCTCCACCTCACTCAGCCACTCCTGATTCAACGTCTCTCCATCACCCAGATACGCCAGCAGCCAGCTCATCGCCGGTGACGGTTTATCCTGCTGCCAGGTCAGGCAGCACGGGCTGGCGGGAAACGGCTGCTGCAGCTGCAACGCCTTCAACTCACCGCGCTGCACCCGCGGCAGCGCCAGATGCGCCGGCATCATACCGACGCACAGCCCGGCGCACAGACAGTCGAACGCCGAGGTCCAGTCCGGCACCACCAGCCGCCGCTGGTTATCCAGCGTCCAAGTGACACGCTTGGGCAGATTGCGCGAAGTGTCCTCCAGACAAAGCGCAGGGTACGGCCTAAGCCGATCGTCATTCAACGCCCCTGCCAATTGCGCCAGCGGGTGCTGCGGGCTGACCACGCACAGCCAGTTCATATCCCCCATGTCGCGAAAGGCGAAGCCGCCGCCGACCGGCACCGCGCGGGTGGCGCCAATCGCCATATCCGCCCTGCCGTCCACCAACGCATCCCACACGCCGTTAAACACCTCGGGTTGCAACATCAGTTCAACGTCGGGGAAATGGCGGTAGAAATCCAGCACCAGTTGGCGGCTGCGCTGCGGTTTGACGATGATGTCCACGGCGATATTCAGCTGACCGCGCCACCCGTTAGCCACCTGCTGACAATGGCGGCGTGTGTCGAGCATTTTTTTGATAACAGCTCGCGCATCCTTGATAAATAACGCGCCGGCCGGCGTCAGCTCCACATCACGGTGACGCCGCTCAAACAGCGGCACCGCCAGCCATTGTTCCAACTGCCGCACGGTGTAGCTCACCGCCGACGGCACCCGGTGCAGCTCCTGCGCCGCCGCGCTGAAACTGCCGGTGCGCGCCACCGCGTCAACCACTTCAAGAGAATATTCAGACCACATCGCTTTGCCTTCAATTTTTTTAACAGCACTTTGCAAATATTACCGTTTCACAAGCAGAGATCCAGCCGGATACACTGGCCGGCGCTAAAAACCTGCGACACTAAAATATTAACGAGAAATACCATGCGAAACTCCTTTGGTTTTATGTTCTATCTCGCCGGCCTGAGCATGCTGGGTTATCTGGCGACCGATATGTACCTGCCCGCCTTTGGCGCCATGCGGGAGGAACTGCAAATTTCCGCCGGCGCGGTCAGCGCCAGCCTGAGCATATTTCTGGCCGGCTTCGCCTTCGCGCAGCTGCTGTGGGGGCCGCTCTCCGACCGGCTGGGCCGCAAACCGGTATTATTGATTGGCCTGACGCTGTTCGCGTTCGGCTGCCTGGGCATGCTGTGGGTGGAAAATGCCGTGCAGCTCTGGATACTGCGCTTTATTCAGGCCGTCGGCGTCTGTTCCGCCGCCGCCATCTGGCAAGCGCTGGTGGTCGACCGCTATCGCGAAGGCCAGGCCAATCGCGTATTCGCCACCATCATGCCGCTGGTCGCGCTGTCGCCAGCGCTGGCGCCGCTGCTTGGCGCCTGGCTGCTTAACCACGCCAGCTGGCGTGCGATCTTCGCCGTGTTGCTGGCCATCACCGCCCTGCTGCTGCTGCCGACGTTGCTGCTCAAAGATCGCGCCAAAACTCAACCCTCTGCCGATGCGCCAAAAAGCAGCGTCAGTTTTTGGCAATTATTGAAATCCCCGGTGTTCAGCGGCAACGTCGCCATGTACGCCGCCTGCTCGGCCGGCTTCTTTGCCTGGTTGACCGGCTCGCCGTTCATCCTTGGTGATATGGGCTATGGCCCGAGCGACATTGGTCTGAGCTATGTGCCGCAGACGCTGGCTTTCCTGCTGGGGGGCTATGGCTGCCGCGCCGCGCTCAAACGCATCAATGGCAAAACCCTACTGCCGTGGCTGCTGGTAGCTTATGGTGTCAGCATGGTGGCGCTGTATCTGGTGGCGACCGTAACCACTCCGACGCTCACCACGCTGCTGATCCCGTTCTGCGTGATGGCGCTGGTCAACGGCGCGGGCTACCCGATCATGGTGGCGAATGCGCTGATGCCGTTCCCGGAAAGCAGCGGCAAAGCCGCCGCGCTGCAAAATACGCTGCAGTTGGGGCTGTGTTTTGTGGCGAGCATGATGGTGTCGGCGTTTATTGCCCAGCCGCTGCTGGCGACGGTGACGGTGATGGTGTCTACGGTGATCCTCGCCGCGCTGGGCTATTTCCTCCAGCGGGGAAAAGCGGGCGATGCGCAGCAAAAGGCGCAGCGGAAACATGCTAACTCAGCGTCATAATTGCCAAGCTTAATAATCACTTAAAGAATATGCGCGCCGAGTGCGATTTACAGTTGAGTCAACGCCTCGGCACGCCTATACTCAAAAACAACTTTATAAAGTAACACCTTATAATCTCTATATCTCAATTAGCTCTTGTGTACGCGTCTTGCGTCACACTCTTTTTTAAAGAGGCGTTTATCCTGCGCCATTTGCGTCGGGTCGTTTCTTTAAATTTCCTCTGTTCATAGTCGGATATCAGACGCCGCGGGCTTATTTCCCGTCGGTATACGTATGCACCCGCAGAAATTGTCTAAGCTGTTTCCTAACGGGTCATCAGTCAGAAGAAGGTGATGGAGAAGCTATGAGTTCATCGTGTATAGAAGATCTGAGCATCCAGGATAACCAGTGGTATCGCATCGCGCACGAAATGCTCGGTCTGGCCGGTATCGAAATCAATGGATCGCGCCCTTTCGATATTCAGGTTAAAAATCCCGAATTCTTTAAACGCGTTTTGCAACAAGGGTCACTGGGCCTCGGCGAAAGTTATATGGACGGTTGGTGGGAGTGCGAACGGCTGGATATATTCTTCCAGCGCGTGGTCAGCGCCGGGCTGGAGAAGAAACTTCCCCACCACCTGAAAGATACCCTGCGGATCGCCGCCGCGCGCCTGACCAACCTGCAATCGAAAAAGCGCGCCTGGATCGTCGGCAAAGAACATTACGATCTTGGCAACGATCTGTTTACCCTGATGCTCGATCCTTACATGCAGTATTCCTGCGGCTACTGGAAAGACGCCACCACGCTGGAGGAAGCGCAGGAAGCGAAGCTGCGGATGATCTGCGAAAAACTGCAGCTGCAGCCAGGCATGCGCTTACTGGACATCGGCTGCGGCTGGGGCGGCCTCTCTGCCTATGCGGCGAAGCATTACGGCGTGTCGGTGGTCGGCGTGACCATTTCCGCCGAACAACAGAAGCTGGCCCAGGCTCGCTGCGCCGGGCTGGATGTGCAGATCCTGCTGCAGGATTATCGCGATCTTCATCAGCAGTTTGATCGCATTGTCTCGGTCGGCATGTTCGAGCACGTCGGGCCGAAAAACTACCGCACCTATTTCAATGTGGTAGAACGCAATTTAGCGCCGCACGGCCTGTTCCTGCTGCACACCATCGGTTCCAACAAAACCGACATGAACGTCGATCCGTGGATCAACAAATATATCTTCCCGAACGGCTGCCTGCCTTCAGTGAGCCATATCGCCGAAGCCAGCGAAGGCCATTTCGTGATGGAAGACTGGCACAACATCGGCGCCGACTACGATCGCACGCTGATGGCCTGGTTCGAGCGCTTCAAACAGGCGTGGCCGCAGCTTGCCCCGCGCTACTCCGAACGCTTCGAGCGGATGTTCAGCTATTACCTGAACGCCTGCGCCGGCGCGTTCCGGGCGCGCGATCTGCAACTGTGGCAGGTGGTATTCAGCCCGAAAGGCGTTGAAGGCGGCATCCGCGTCGCCCGCTAAGCCACTTGCCCGACAAAAAAGGCCCCGGTAGTCACATCGCCGGGGCCTTTTTTGCTCGTTCGAAGCGTACGGCTTAGCCGCAGTAAACGCGGATGATTTTATCGTCGCTGTCGCCAAGGAAGTTCAGGCGGCGCAGGTTGAAATCCATGGTGACGGCAGAGTTGTACGGAATGGCTCGCACCTTGGCGTCGATCCGTACGCCTTCCAGCGAGGTCATCGGTTTGCCGACGAAGTTTTGATACTGTGATGCGCCACAGGTATCGTCCGCATCGGCCATTTGCGCGCCCGCGCCCTGCTCAGGCGAACTGCTGCAGGCGCTCAGCGCCAGCAACGCGGTTAACAACAACGTTTTCCCATAAAACTTCACGCGTTTCTCCTCTCTGCTTATGATTCGATTCCGGCGGCAACGCCCGAATCGCTGTCAGTCTTTGTGCGCCGGCGCCACCGCCGCCGCCAGCGTCGCTTCCCGGTTGGCCAGCACGCGCTCGACGGTGTCCACCACCGCCTGCGTTTGCGGATCGATCTCGATGTTCACCTTGTCGCCGAGGCGTTTTTTACCCAGCGTGGTGCGATCCAGCGTTTCCGGGATCAGGTGCACGCAGAAACGGTTATTCACCACTTCGCCGATGGTCAGGCTAATGCCGTCGATGCCGATGAAACCTTTGTGCAGCACATATTTCATCAATTCCGCATCCGGCATGCGCAGCCATACCTGGCGGTTATTTTCCGAGGTATAAATCTTGGCCACCTCCGCCGTGCAGATAATATGGCCGGACATCAAATGGCCGCCAATTTCATCATTGAACTTCGCCGCGCGCTCGATATTGACGATGTCGCCCAGCGCCAGATCGCCGAGGTTGGTCAGGCGCAACGTTTCTTTGATCAAATCGAAGCTGACGCGGTTGCCTTCCACCGCGGTGACGGTCAGGCAGCAGCCGTTATGGGCCACCGACGCGCCCAGCTCCAGCCCCGGCAGCAGCTCGGTAGGCATTTCGATCACGTGGGTGCGGAAATTAGGTTTCTCATCAATGGCGACCAGCGGCGCGGTGCCTTGTACGATACCGGTGAACATATGTGCCTCTTCTTGCTAAATAGGTTAAAACGCTACCGGCAGTTTGCCCCAGTTGGCGCTGAAAACCAAATCCGCGACGGTAAAAAAGGAATGGCTGCGCATTTAATAACTATTTATCTGCAGCGTTTGCTTAACGACGCCGAGCAGGTACAATCTTTTTGACAAAATTCCGCTATTTTAATTGTTGTCCTCTCGCGGCAGCCCTCCCTCCCACATATATAAATAGAAAAGGTGTATGCGTGCAGAAGTACTTAATTGAAGCGCGTAGTTTATTGGCTCTCGCTATCCCGGTCATTATCGCGCAAATATCGCAAACCGCTATGGGCGTGGTGGATACCATCATGGCCGGCGCTTACAGCGCCACCGACATGGCGGCGGTGGCGGTCGGCACCTCAATCTGGCTGCCGGCCATCCTGTTCGGCCACGGTCTGCTGCTGGCGTTGACCCCAGTTATCGCTCAGCTCAACGGTGCCGGCCGCCGCGATCGTATCGGCCATCAGGTGCGCCAGGGTTTTTGGCTGGCCTCCGGCGTCTCCGTACTGCTGATCGTCGTGCTGTATAACTGCAAGTTCGTCATCGACATGATGCACAACATCGATCCGCAGCTGGCGGATAAAGCCGTCGGCTACCTGCACGCCATCATGTGGGGGGCGCCGGGCTACCTGTTCTTCCAGGTGATGCGCAACCAGTGCGAGGGGTTGTCTAAAACCAAGCCCGGCATGGTGATCGGCTTCCTCGGCCTGCTGGTGAATATCCCGATCAACTACATCTTCATCTACGGCAAGTTCGGCATGCCGGAACTCGGCGGCGTCGGCTGCGGCGTCGCCACCGGCAGCGTCTACTGGATCATGTTCCTGATGATGCGCTGGTACGTGAAGCGCGCGCCGTCGCAGCGCGACATCAAACGCCAGGCCGGCGATCTCGGCGGCCCGGACTGGGCAGCGCTGAAGCGCCTGATCGGCATCGGCATGCCGGTGGCGCTGGCGCTGTTCTTCGAAGTCACGCTGTTCGCCGTGGTGGCGTTGCTGGTTTCGCCGCTCGGGATCGTCGCGGTCGCCGGCCACCAGATCGCGCTTAACTTCAGCGCGCTGATGTTCGTGCTGCCGCTGTCGCTGGGCGTCGGCGCCACCATCCGCGTCGGTTATCGTCTGGGGGAAGGCTCGGTCGAAGGCGCGCGCGTCGCCGCCTATTCCGCCATCGGCGTCGGCATCACCATGGCCGTCTGCACCGCGCTGTTTACCGCCACCTTGCGCGAACCGATCGCCCTGCTGTACAACGACAGCCCGGCGGTGGTGGCTATGGCCTCGCAGCTGATGCTGTTGGCGGCGCTGTACCAAATTTCGGACTCGATCCAGGTGATCGGCAGCGGCGTGCTACGTGGTTATAAAGACACCCGAGCGATCTTCTTCATCACCTTTATCGCTTATTGGGTATTGGGCCTGCCGAGCGGCTATCTGCTGGCGTTAACCGACGTGGTGGTGCCGGCAATGGGGCCAAGCGGCTTCTGGATCGGCTTTATCATTGGCCTGACCTTCGCCGCCATCATGATGGCGCTGCGTATGCGCTGGCTGCAGAAACAGCCGACCGCCGTCATCCTGCAGCGATCCACGCGCTGAATCCGCTCCCGGCCGGTTTCATCCCCGGCCGGGCTGCGGTTTGCGGAAAAAAACGCCGGACTGCGCACAACCTCAGCAATCGCGTGAAATACCGAATAAAATTGCGCTTTTCCCCTTGCCAGCGCGCAGGTAGCTCGTTAATATTCGTCCCCGCTGTCAGCCATGACAGACAGGAAAAGATGCGTCCGTAGCTCAGTTGGTTAGAGCACCACCTTGACATGGTGGGGGTCGGTGGTTCGAGTCCACTCGGACGCACCAAATTCCAGAAGCAGTACAGTGCGTCCGTAGCTCAGTTGGTTAGAGCACCACCTTGACATGGTGGGGGTCGGTGGTTCGAGTCCACTCGGACGCACCAAATTCCAGAAGCAGTGCAGTGCGTCCGTAGCTCAGTTGGTTAGAGCACCACCTTGACATGGTGGGGGTCGGTGGTTCGAGTCCACTCGGACGCACCATATTGCTGATTTATCTCTCCCCCTATCGCGTTATACTTCCCGTTGTTTCGTCTCTGCTCGACCGCTCGATTTCTCATGTCGATTGCGCCGAACTACCGCCATCCACCATCAGGAACGCCACATGACCACCTTCACCGCCAAAACCGCCTTTTTACCGCTCGACAATGGCCTTGCCCGCCGTGAAGGAGTGATGAGCGACGGTTCGCCGGCGGCGGAAGTGCGTTTCGAGGCCGGCGCTTTTGGCCAACTGCAAAAGCCCCCGCATGCGCTGCAAACCCGGGTGATATCGGGTGAATTCGAGTTCACCCTCGGCGGCGATACGCGGACAGTACGGGCCGGCGAGAGCCTGATCCTGCCGGCCAACGTCGCCAGCGGCTGCTTCTGCCTGAGCGCCGGCGTGCTGCTGGAAATCCCGCAAACGCGCTAAGCCGTATTTACAGCAAGGTTATTTGCGCAACAAGCTGTACGCAACGCGTTGCATTTGCGCCACATTTGCCCCCGTTTTGACATATCCGCCACACCGCTGCGGTTTTTTATTTTGTTTCCCGCCGCTTAGCCTTTATAATGCGCAACGTCTATCAGTTGAATGGTTTCAGCCCTTGATCTGCGAAAACGCAATAACAACACGATTTCATCTCACCCCGTTGCGCAGCATCTCCGCGCCCCCGCGCGGGCTGAATTTTTCCGCCCCACTTCAACTGTCGTCACCTATCCTTAACTATGTTTTTCACCACCAGGCACGGCTCAAATTCCCTATCGGCGTAAATAGCGCCGGTCAAATTCGTTTTTTTATCCATCACAACTTGTAGAAAACTCCGCCATGAAAAAGACCAAAATTGTTTGTACCATCGGTCCAAAAACCGAATCGGAAGAAATGCTGACCAACCTGCTCAATGCGGGCATGAACGTGATGCGTCTCAACTTCTCTCACGGCGACTATGAAGAGCACGGCAACCGCATCAAGAACATGCGCGCCGTGATGGCGAAAACCGGTATCAACGCCGGCATCCTGCTGGATACCAAAGGCCCGGAAATTCGCACCATGAAATTGGAAGGCGGTAAAGACGCCTCGCTGGTCGCCGGCCAAACCTTCACCTTCACCACAGACCAGAGTGTGATCGGCAACAGCGATCGCGTAGCGGTCACCTACGCCGGCTTCGCCGCCGACCTGAAGATCGGTAACACCGTGCTGGTTGACGACGGCCTGATCGGCATGGAAGTCACCAACGTGACCGAGAACGAAGTCGTTTGTAAGGTGCTGAACAACGGCGACCTGGGCGAGAACAAAGGCGTCAACCTGCCGGGCGTGTCCATCCAGCTGCCTGCGCTGGCCGAAAAAGACAAACGCGACCTGATCTTCGGCTGCGAGCAAGGCGTCGACTTCGTGGCGGCGTCCTTCATCCGTAAACGTTCCGACGTGCTGGAGATCCGCGAGCACCTGAAAGCGCACGGCGGCGAGCAGATCCAGATCATCTCCAAGATCGAGAACCAGGAAGGCCTGAACAACTTCGACGAAATCCTCGAAGCATCCGACGGCATCATGGTTGCCCGCGGCGATCTGGGCGTGGAGATCCCGGTCGAAGAAGTGATCTTCGCCCAGAAGATGATGATCGAAAAATGCAACCGTGCGCGTAAAGTGGTGATCACCGCCACCCAGATGCTCGATTCCATGATCAAAAACCCGCGCCCTACCCGTGCGGAAGCCGGCGACGTTGCCAACGCCATCCTGGACGGCACCGATGCTGTCATGCTGTCCGGCGAGAGCGCCAAGGGCAAATATCCGCTGGAAGCGGTCAACATCATGGCGACCATCTGCGAGCGCACCGATCGCGTGATGCCAAGCCGCATCGACTCCCTGAACGATCGCCGCAAGCTGCGCATCACCGAAGCGGTGTGCCGTGGCGCGGTTGAAACCGCCGAGAAACTGGACGCGCCGCTGATCGTCGTCGCCACCAGCGGCGGCAAGTCAGCGAAATCCGTGCGTAAATACTTCCCGAACGCGGTGATCCTGGCGCTGACCACCAATGAGACTACCGCGCATCAGCTGGTGCTGAGCAAAGGCGTCATCCCGCAGATGGTCAAGGAAATCGCTTCTACCGACGACTTCTACCGCATCGGTAAAGAAGCCGCGCTGGCCAGCGGCCTGGCGCAAAAAGGCGACGTCGTGGTGATGGTTTCCGGCGCGCTGGTGCCGAGCGGCACCACCAACACTGCCTCGGTACACGTGCTGTAATATAAAACGTGACATAATTGCCTTGATCAAAACGCCGCTTTGCGGCGTTTTTTTTATCAGCAGTAACCTATTTTTCTCAAAACGCAACCGCGGACCGCTCATTATTTAGCTAATAAAGAATCGGAGTAGTCCCATGGAAGCCGGCTGTTTTCCCTCGTTTTTTTAACTAATTTGTAAAACCAGATGCAAGTTTGAGCGAACGATCAAAATAAAGCACCTCAACACTAAAAAATTATTCTCTTTCGAAAAAAGTTTGTGTAATACTTGTAACGCTACATGGAGATTAACTCAATCTAGAGGGTGTTATAATGAATCGTACTAAACTGGTACTGGGCGCGGTAATCCTGGGTTCCACTCTGCTGGCTGGCTGCTCTAGCAACGCTAAAATCGATCAACTGTCTTCTGACGTTCAGACTCTGAACGCTAAAGTTGATCAGCTGAGCAACGACGTGAACGCAATGCGTTCTGACGTTCAAGCTGCTAAAGACGACGCAGCACGCGCTAACCAGCGTCTGGACAACCAAGCTCACGCTTACAAAAAGTAAGATAGCTTTGGTTATTGAAAACGGCGCACATTGTGCGCCGTTTTTTTTCGCCTGTATCCTGGACTGATTTTTCCTGCATAGCGGGCAAAAAAAGAGGTTCAGCACGCTGAACCCCTCTTCGACCGCTCAATCTTGCAAACTTAGTTCACCGAACTGATTGGCGCTGCCTTAAATGGGCTCTTATTCGCCGCAGGCGCCGCTGCAGGCGTTAAACTCACCTCAGACGGACTCTCCCCTACGTTGACCAGCACCGGCATGCCAGAACGGCGTACAACCGCGCTATCGAACACGGCGCGATCGGTCTGACCATCCGCAGCAAAGGCTTTCTCCGCTTTAGACAACGCGATCGGCATGGTCTGCGGATCGTCGCTTTCTACCCGCGACAGCGGCTGGTGCACTTCCACATAGCGTTTGCCGTCCGGCTCAACCGAAATCTTCACCGGATCGTTGATCACCTGCACCCGTGTACCACGCGGCACCTGATTGAACAGCGCTTCGATGTCCGTCGGACGCAGGCGAATGCAGCCGGAGCTGACGCGCATGCCGATACCGAAGTTGGCGTTGGTGCCGTGGATCAGGTATTCACCGCGCCCCATCGCCAGACGCAGGGCGAACAGCCCCATCGGGTTCTCAGGCCCGGCCGGCACCACTGCAGGCAGCGTCACGCCCTGGGACTGATAGCGCTTGCGGATGTTGGCGGTGGGCGTCCAGGTCGGGTTAGGGATCTTCTGGCTGATGGAGGTCACTTCCAGCGGCGTGTGCATCCCGGTCTGGCCGATGCCGATCGGATAGACGATCACTTTGTTCTCGCCTTTCGGGTAGTAGTAAAGACGCAGCTCGGCCAGATTGACGATAATCCCTTCACGCTTAGTGTCAGGCAGCAGCATTTGGGTCGGAATGGTCAATACCGTGCCTGGCTTGGGCAGGAACGGGTCGGTGCCAGGGTTGGCTTCCAGCATGCCCAGCAGGCCAATCTTGTAGTCGGCGGCGATCGCCTCCAGCGGACGGCCGTCGTTTGGCACGGTATAAGTGGTGTTTTCACCGATCAGACGGCTGTCTGGCGGCGGCAGCGGGTACTCGGTCGCACTGGCGGCCTGCGTGCCGGCCAGTACGGTGGCGAAGACCATGCCCATTAAACTCAACGCACGTTTCATTATCATCCCTATATTTTTTATGACGGTTCGCCCCCAAGGCTAACGAGCGCCCGACGGTGGGTAAATCAGACAATACCTGATTAATACTAGCAACGCTGGCATCAAAGGCAATAAGTTCTCTAAAAATCAACACGTTATAACGTAATCGCCGTCGTTGATTGTCAACGAAACGTCAATAGGTAAGCTGCTGAAATATCACTGAATTGGGGGATGGTTCCTGGGGAAAACAACGGATTGTAAAGACTCATTGACAAAGCGAATATATCAATGAGCCTTGAGGAGAAAGGCGTTAAGGATCAGGCCAGCTGCGCCGCTTTACTGCGAATGGCACGGATCATCGCCTCCAGCCCCTGCGAGCGTGAAGGCGTCAGATGTTGGCTGAGCGCCAGTTCGCCGAAAAACGGCCGCACATCGAGATCGACGATCTGTTGTGGCGTTAATTGACGATAAAGAATAAACACCACCGCCAGCAGCCCTTTGACGATCGCCGCATCGCTGTCGCCGTGAAACTCGACCTGCCCCTGCTCATCGAGACGCATCACGATCCACACCTGGCTCTGACAGCCGGAAATCAGGTTGCCGGCCTGCCGCTCGGCCTCGTCCAGCGGCGGCAACTTGGCGCCAAGTTCAATCACGTACAGGTATTTCTCCTCCCAGTTCAGACAGCGGGAGAAATTACGCACCAATTTATCTTTGTCCGGCAAATTCGCCATGGGGATCCTTTTGTACCGCCGGGGACGCGCCCCGGCCTAACCTAATAGCTGATGAATGCGTTGCAGCCCGGCCACCAGCCGGTCCACCTCTTCGCGGGTATTATATAACGCCAGCGAAGCGCGGCACATGCTCGGCACCTGATAAAACGCCATCAGTGGCATGGCGCAGTGATGGCCGGTGCGAATGGCGATGCCATACTGATCGAGGAAGCTGCCGACGTCATAGGCGTGGTGTTCTCCCAAATTAAAGGCGATCACCCCGGCCCGATGTGCCGGACCATAGATTTTCAGCGTCGGCACCTGCTTGAGCGCCTCGAGCGCGTAGTGCATCAGCGACTGTTCATAATCGTGGATCGCATTCAGACCCAGGGCTTCGACGTAATCGAACGCCGCCCCCAGCCCCATGATGCCGGCGGTGTTCGGCGAACCCGCCTCGAAGCGCCACGGCGGATCGGCGAAGGTGGTGCCCGCCGTCAGGCTGACCTGGCGGATCATCGAGCCGCCCCCTTCCCACGGTGGCATCTGCTGCAGCAGCGCCTGGCGGCCATACAGCATGCCGATACCGGAAGGGCCGTACAGCTTGTGGCCGGAAAACACGTAAAAATCGCAGTCCAGCGCCTGAACATCGACGCGCTGGTGCATCACCGCCTGCGCGCCGTCCACCAGCACCGTCAGATCCGGCGCCAGGGCTCTGGCGCGGGCGATGATGTCGCGCACCGGGTTGACGGTGCCTAGCACATTGGAGACCTCGGTCAGCGCCAGCAGTTTGCAGGACGCGTCGACCAGCTCCGGCAACCGCGCCAAATCCAGCGTGCCGTCGGGCTGCAGCGGCCAAACCCGCAGCTGCAACCCACGCTCCTGCGCCAGCATCTGCCAGGGCACGATGTTGGCGTGGTGTTCCATCTCGGTGATGAGAATCGCATCGCCCGGCTGCAGCAGGTGGCGGCCAAAGCTGTTGGCCACCAGGTTGATGCCTTCGGTGGTGCCCTTGACGAACACCATCTCTTCCGCCGAGACGGCGTTGATAAAGCGCGCCGCCTGTTCCCGCACCGCTTCCATCTGCTGAGTCGCCTCAGCGCTCAAGGTGTGAATGCCGCGATGCACCGCGGCATAGCCGTGGCGATAGAAATCCAGCTCGCGGTCGATCACCACCTGCGGTTTCTGCGCGCTGGCGGCGCTGTCGAGATAGGCCAGCGGTTGGCCGTTCACCTCACGCGCCAGCAGCGGGAAATCGCCGCGCACGCGTTCAATCGGATAACTCATGCAGCCTCCCCCGGCAGGCGCTGGGCGATGCGTGCCAGCACCCGCTCCCGGATGATGTCGTTGGCGATGCCTTCGGTCAGCTCGGCGGCGAAGGCGAAGATGATCATCTGCTGTGCCGCGTGCTTGTCGATACCGCGCGACTGCAGATAGAACAGCTGCTCTTCATCGATGCGCCCTACGGTGGCGCCGTGGCTGCACTTGACGTCGTCGGCGTAGATCTCCAACTGCGGCTTGGTGTCCACTTCCGCCACCTTACCCAACAGCAGGTTATGGTTAGTCATCTGGCCGTCGGTTTTAATCGCGTGCTTGGCCACTTTGATCATGCCGTTGAACACCGCCTTGCCGCGATCGCTGACCACGGTTTTATGCAGCTGGCGGCTTTCGCAATAGCCCTTGTTGTGCTCCAGATAGGTACGGGTATCGCAGATCTCTTTGCCCACCGGCAGCACCAGGCTGTTGATCACCAGGTTCGCGCCTTCGCCGTTCAGCTGCGCGCTGGTGTTATGCCGCGTCAAGCCGGCGCCCAGCAGGAAGCTGTCGCTTTTCACCCGCGCGTCGCGGCCAATGACCAAATCGTTATGGGCAAAGTGGTAGCTTGGCTGGCTCTCAAACGCCAGCTTGCAATGCAACAGTCCGGCGTTGTCCGCCACGTTGGCGGTCAGGCGTGCGCCGGTGAAGTGCGCGGCCTCGCCCAGGCTGACGTAGTGTTCGATCACTTCCGCCTCGGCCCCGCGCCCAATCTCCAGATGATGGCGGTGATGCACGGTGTTCACTTCCCCGCTGGCGCCGCGTCCGCTGCTGATATGCAGCAGGTACAGCGGACGAGCCGGGGCCTTGTCAGCCGGCAGGCGAATCAGGCTGGTTTCCTGCGCCAGGCTTTCGGTCAGGTGCAGGAAAATTTCCGGCTGGATCGCCTCCGGCAGCGCCTGCGGCGTGCCGTAGGCGGTCAACTCGAACTGGTAGTCGCCCAGATCGCCATCGCTCAGCGCGGCGCTGTAGCGGCCGTCGATAAACACCAGCCGGCAGGCATCGATGCCGAGCGCCAGCGCCTCGAGCTGCTCTGCGCTCACCAATGCGGGCTGCGGCTCGAGGAACTGCTGCTCCAGCAGGCTCTCCAGCGGCGTGTATTTCCAGTTTTCATGCTTGCGCGTCGGCCAGCCGAGGCGCAGCGCCTGCTGCCAGTGCGCCAGCGCATGCGGCGAACGCTCGCCACCGCGGCCTTCGAACAGGCGATACAGCTGCTGCAGCGCGTTTGAATTACTGTTGGTCGGTAAGCCAGCCATAGCCCTGCTCCTCCAACTGTTTTACCAGCGAGAAATCGCCGGATTTGACGATGCGCCCCTGCGACAGCACGTGTACGTAATCCGGTTGGATGTAGTCCAGAATGCGCTGGTAGTGGGTGACGATGATAAAGGCGCGCTTGCCGTCCCGCAGCGAGTTGACGCCGTTGGCGACGATCTTGAGCGCATCGATGTCCAGACCGGAGTCGGTTTCATCGAGAATGCACAGATCCGGCTCCAGCGCCGCCATCTGCAGAATGTCGTTGCGCTTTTTCTCGCCGCCTGAGAAACCGACGTTGACCGAACGGGTCAGCAGGTCGGCCGGCATGTCCAGCAGCGCGATTTTCTCTTCGATGAAATCGGCGAAGTCAAAGCGATCCAGCGGCTCCTGCTCGCGGTATTTGCGCACCGCGTTGACCGAGGTCTGCAGGAAGAAGTGGTTGCTGACGCCGGGGATCTCCACCGGGTACTGGAAGGCCAGAAACACGCCCTCGCCGGCGCGGTCTTCCGGATCAAGCTCCAGCAGATCCTTGCCCTTGAAGGTGACTTCCCCTTCGGTCACTTCGTACTCTTCACGCCCGGCCAGCGTGGCGGACAGCGTGCTCTTGCCCGAGCCGTTCGGCCCCATGATGGCATGCACTTCGCCCGGTTTGATCTCCAGATCCAATCCCTTGAGGATCTCGTTGCCTTCCACGCTGACTTTCAAATTCTTGATGCTTAACATGCTGTGTCCTCAGATAGCGCCGACGGCGCTAAAAATGCGGCGATTAACCCACGCTGTGTTCCAGGCTGATGGCCAGAAGTTTCTGCGCCTCGACGGCGAACTCCAGCGGCAGCTCGGAGAAAACGTCCTTGCAGAAACCGTTGACGATCATCGAAATGGCGTCATCCTCGCTGATGCCGCGCTGCAGGCAGTAGAACAGCTGGTCGTCGCCGATCTTCGAGGTGGTGGCTTCGTGCTCCAGCTGAGCGCTGTTGTTGCGCGCTTCAACGTAAGGGAACGTGTGGGCACCGCTGTCCGGCCCGATCAGCATCGAGTCGCACTGGGTAAAGTTACGGGCGTTTTCCGCCCCCGGCAGGATTTTCACCAGGCCGCGATAGGTGTTCTCGCTGTGGCCGGCGGAGATGCCTTTGGCGATGATGGTCGACTTGGTGTTTTTGCCGATGTGGATCATCTTGGTGCCGGTGTCCGCCTGCTGATGGCCGCTGGTCAGCGCCACCGAGAAGAATTCGCCGATCGAATTGTCGCCCTGCAGGATCACGCTCGGGTATTTCCAGGTGATGGCCGAGCCGGTTTCCGACTGGGTCCAGGACATTTTTGAGCCGGCGCCTTCGCACAGCGCGCGCTTGGTGACGAAGTTGAGGATACCGCCCTTGCTCTCACCGCCGGAGAACCAGTTCTGCACCGTCGAGTATTTCACTTCGGCGTCTTTATGCAGGATCACTTCCACCACCGCCGCGTGCAGCTGATAGCTGTCGCGCACCGGGGCAGAACAGCCTTCGATATAGCTGACATAGCTGCCTTCGTCGGCGATCAGGATGGTGCGCTCGAACTGGCCGGTTTTGGCGGCGTTGATACGGAAATAGGTCGACAGCTCCATCGGGCAGCGCACGCCTTTCGGCACATAGACGAAGGTGCCGTCAGAGGCCACCGCGGCGTTCAGCGCAGCGAAGAAATTATCGTTGGACGGCACTACGCGCCCCAGGTACTGACGCACCAGATCCGGGTATTCCTGAATCGCTTCGCCGAACGAGCAGAAGATCACCCCGCTCTCCGCCAGTTTTTCACGGTAAGTGGTAGCGACCGATACTGAGTCGAAGATGGCGTCCACCGCCACCTCGCTGCCCTCGCGCACCGGCACGCCGAGCTGATTGAACGCCAGCTCCACTTCGCTGGTCAGGTAATCTTTTTCCGTCGCCGCGCCCGGTTGCTGCTCGGCGCCGGGTTGCGAACCGCAGGCATCGTCGCAGCTGCCGCAGGACGGCGCCGAATAGTAACTGTAGTCCTGGTAGTTAAGGCGTTCGTAATTGGCCTTCAGCCAGTGCGGCTCTTCCATCTGCAGCCAGGCGCGGTAGGCCTCGAGGCGGAATTCCAGCATCCACTCGGGTTCGTTGCGCTTGGCCGAGATGGCGCGAACCACCTCTTCGTTGATGCCTTTGGCCAACTCATCGGTTGCAAGCTGGGTGAAGAAACCTTCTTTGTAGCGACCTTCGCTGACCCAAGCCTGCACTTCATTAGGCATTTCTACATTGCTTCGTGTCATGTTGATTGCATCGCTCAAACGCCAAAGCTCTCGCCGCACCCGCAGGCATGCTGAGCTTTAGGGTTGTTGAATTTGAATATCTGATTCAGCCCTTCGCGGACGTAATCTACCGTGGTGCCATCGATGAACGGCATGGCCTTCAGCGGCACATAGAGTTTGGCGCCGTCGCGCTCAAACAGCAGATCGTCATCGGCGGGTTCGCGGGTCAGATCCAGCACATAGGCAAAGCCGGCGCAGCCGGATTGTTTCACCCCTAGCTGCAGCCCTTTCACCTGCGGATCCTGCTGCATCAGTTTCGTTATTTGTCGTACGGCGCTGTCGCTGAGCGAAATGCCTTGCCAGACATTTTCATCCAGAGAAAAGGTGCCGACATTTTCCGTTTGCATAGGGTCTACCTCACACTCGTGTTTGGCCACAGCCAATCTGGGTTGCTTATATGTTAGTGATAACGATTATCACTTCAACCGTTTGTTTTGCGGGGGTATCCACCGCGAGCGCGGTTTTTCGCTGCGGCGTGCGGCAAGCCAGCGGGACATTCGTGGTGGCTTGCGGCATCTGGCGGCAAGGTGTGCATGCTATCCCTATGAATTTGTTCTTTATCCTGCATCACCGTACCGCACTCCCCGGTGGCCCGTCAGCGTTACAGTGCCGCGGTACACTGCCGATCTAAACATTCATAGAAAATACCTATTTCTGCATTCTGTCTGTCGTAAATGTGCGTTTATCGGCATTTCGTGGCGCGGCACCAGCGCGCGCCCCTCAGGTTAAAGTTTAGTCGCTCAGGATTAAATTGGGTCGTCGGCGGCCTTTTACACCCCCACGATGAAAAAACGCCGCACCGGGGATTGATCGGCAACGCGGCAATTTATATGATAATGATTATCATTCAATTTGGATTTGAGCGCGAAGCCAATGACTCTTTCGATCAACGCATGGTTGCTGGGCAAGATTGATGACTACAAATTCAGCGTGCGCGACGCCACGGTGGACTTTTATATGGCCGAAGCGGCGCTGCGGCGCCCGGAATGCAATATCGACCACCTGAAGCGGTACAACAGCGTCAGCCTCACCATGGCCAATCTGTGCCTGGAGAACGGCGATGACGACAGCTACCTGCACGCGCTCAGCAAACTGCATAATCGGCTGATCGTCGAGATCAACAATCCGCAGCGCTGCCAGCTGTTTCGGGTGCAAAGCTACCACTTCGCCCGCCACACGCTGACGCTGATCTGCCAAAAATATGCAATGGAAGGTACCTGGGAGAAGGCGAATGCGTTTCAGAAGGACTTCGTTAAACGCGTGCCGTTTCAGCTGTAAAGCGAAAGGCTCCGCAGGCCGGCAGCCTGCGGAACCGGCGAGAATCAGTCGATGACCGCCGTGGTCAGACGCGAGGTGCAGCACAGCCGATCGCGCGCGTCTAAGATCTCTATCTGCCACACCTGATGACGGCGGCCAACGTGCAGCGCGCGGCACACCCCGCGCACCTGGCCATCGAACACCGCCCGCAGGTGGTTGGCGTTGATCTCCAGCCCCACCACCTTCTGTTCGCCTTCGCTGCACAGGTAGCCGGCCATCGATCCCATCGATTCCGCCAGCACCACCGACGCCCCGCCGTGCAGCAGCCCGAACGGCTGCCGGGTGCGGCCGTCCACCGGCATGGTGGCTTCCAGGAAATCCTCGCCCAGCTGAGTAAACTCGATGCCCACATGGCTGACCATGCAGCCATCGCCGGCGCGGTTCAGCTGCTCCAGCGATGTTTCACGTTTCCACAATTTCACTCAATCATCTCCAGAAGTGCCTGTAATGGGTGGCGCACGCCATTGCCCTCAATGCGTTTCACCTGGCTGCGGCAGGAATAACCGGTCGCCAGGCAGCGCTGACGCGGCAAACGCTGCAGCGTCGGATGCCATGATAGCTCATAAATGCCGAGCGAGTTTTGCAGGTTCTTGGCTTCATGGCCGTAAGTGCCGGCCATGCCGCAGCAGCCGACACTGACGTTCTCCAGTTTGGCGCCGAAGCGGGCGAAGATCGCCGCCCACTGTTGGCCGCTGGCCGGCAGCGCGGTGGTTTCGGTGCAGTGACCGAACAGATACCAGGGTTCGCCGGTCGCCGGCTGTTCGGCGCGATCCGCGATCCGCTGTTGCAACCATTCATGCACCAGCTGCACCTGGAAATCGCCGCGCTCGGCGCCGAGGATCTCACGGTATTCGTCGCGGTAGCACAGCACCAGCGCCGGATCGACGCCCACCAGCGGCATGCCGAGCTGCGCCATGCGGTTGAGAAAATCGGCGGTTTTGCGCGCGGTGCGGGCAAAGCGCGTCAGGAAGCCCTTCACATGCTGCGCCTTGCCGTTCGGCGAGAACGGCAGCAGCACCGGTTTATAGCCGAGCTTTTCCACCAGCCGAACGAAATCCGCCACCACTTTGGCGTCGTAATAGCTGGTGAACGGATCCTGAACAATCAGCACGTGTTCTTCGCGTTGCTCGGCGTTCAACCCTTCCAACTGTTCCAGCGTCAGCGTGGTCGCGCGGTGGCCGGACAGCTGCTGACGCAGCGTCGGGCTGGACAACAGCGGCAGATCGACCATGCCGACGGCGTTGCGGCTCATCTCCCGCAGCCACGGCTGGCGGAAGAAGAAGTTGAACACCTTCGGCGCGCGGGCCATCAATGGGGTATAGCTCTCTACGCCGGCGACCATGTAGTCGCTCACCGGGCGCAGGTAGCGGGTATGGTAAAGCTGCAGGAAGCGCGAACGGAACCCCGGCACGTCAATTTTGATCGGGCACTGGGTGGAACAGGCCTTGCAGGCCAGACAGCCGGACATCGCCTCTTTCACTTCGTGCGAAAAGTCGTACTCGCCCTTGCCGGCATGCCAGCTGTTGCGGGTTTTCTCGATTAGACCACGCAAGCTGAGACGCTGCTGCGGCAGCTGTTTCTCCAGCGCCAGCGGATCGACGCCCTGCTCGGCCAACAGACGCAGCCACTCACGCACCAGCGTCGCCCGCCCTTTTGGTGAATGAATGCGATTGCCGCTGATCTTCATCGACGGGCACATCGGGCTGCGCACGTCGAAGTTGAAGCACAGGCCGTTGCCGTTACACTCCAGCGCGCCGCGGAACGAGGTGCGCACCTCGACCGGTATCTGGCGATCGAAGGTGCCGCGTTTGACCGCGTCTACCTCCATCATCGGTGCATCTACCGCCAGTGGCGAACAGATCTTGCCCGGGTTCAAACGGTTATCCGGATCAAACGCCGCCTTGATGCGGCGTAGCTCTTCATACAGCGTTTCCCCGAAGAACTCAGGGCTGTACTCGGCACGGAAGCCCTTGCCGTGCTCCCCCCACAACAGACCACCGTATTTGGCGGTCAGCGCCACCACCCGATCGGAGATCTGCTTCATCAGCACTTCCTGCTGCGGGTCGCACATGTCGAGCGCCGGGCGCACGTGCAACACCCCGGCGTCGACGTGGCCGAACATGCCGTAGCTCAGGTTGTGGTCGTCAAGCAGTTGACGGAATTCGACGATATAGTCCGCCAGGTGTTGCGGCGGCACACAGGTATCCTCGGCAAACGGAATCGGCTTGGCGCGCCCCTTGGCGTTGCCCAGCAGCCCGACCGCCTTCTTGCGCATGTTGTAAATGCGCTCGATGCCAGCCAGATCGCCGCAGATCTGGTACCCGATCACACCGCCCTGCCGCTGCGCGATCAGTTCATCCAGCCGTTGGCACAGAGCCTCCATCTGGCCGTCGATCAGCGCCCGATCGTCGCCGGCGAACTCGACGATGTTCAGCCCGAGCATTTCTTTATCCGGCACGTCGGCGATCAGTTCGTTCACCGAGTGCCAAACAATGTCTTCACGCGCCAGATTCAGCACCTTGGAATCGATGGTTTCCACCGACAGCGCCTTGGCCTCGACCATAAAGGGCGCATTGCGCAGCGCCGAGTCGAAGGAGTCGTACTTCACGTTGACCAGGCGGCGCACTTTCGGCAGCGGCGTGATATCCAGCCGCGCCTCGGTGATAAACGCCAGCGTGCCTTCGGCGCCGGTCAGGATGCGCGTCAGATCGAAGGTTTGCAGATCGTCGCTCAGCACGTGGCGCAGATCGTAACCGGTGAGGAAGCGGTTGAGCTTGGGGAATTTCTCCAGGATCAATGCGCGCTGCTCACGGCAGCGATTGAGCACCGTGCGGTAAATGCGCCCTTCCGCGGTCTCTTCCAGAGCAATCGTTTCCGCCAGCGCCGTCGGCATGGCGCGGGTATCGATCATCTCGCCGCCCAGCAGCACCGCCCGCAGGCCCAACACGTGATCGGAGGTTTTGCCGTATACCAGCGAGCCCTGGCCGGAGGCGTCAGTGTTGATCATGCCGCCCAAGGTGGCGCGGTTGCTGGTGGACAGTTCCGGCGAGAAGAAGTAGCCGAACGGCCGCAAATATTGATTCAGCTGGTCCTTGATGACCCCGGCTTCGACTTTCACCCAGCCCTGTTCGACGTTGATCTCCAGAATGCGGTTCATATGACGCGACATATCGACCACGATGCCGGTATTGAGTGACTGACCGTTGGTGCCGGTGCCGCCGCCGCGCGGGCTGAAGGTCAGCGTATTGAATCGCTCTTCCCCGGCCAGACGCGCAATCAGCGCCACGTCAGCGGTGGAACGGGGGAACACCACCGCATCGGGCAACAGCTGATAGATACTGTTGTCGGTGGCCATCGTCAGGCGGTCGGCGTAGCTGGTGGCGGTATCGCCGTTGAATCCGTTTTGCTTCAGTGCTTCCAAAAAGTCGAGCACCCGTTGAACGAGGCCGGGCGCCTGAGAAATCTGTGGGATCATTCGCTTTTTTGACCCTGTCCGTCTATTTTTTATGCGCTGATGTACGCTGAATCGGGCCTTTAATTCAGACCCACCCTATTTTTTAGTGACACTAAAAACTAACATACTCGTTTAGTGAAGGCATTCACATTATTACCGCCCTGCGAGCGCCGCCACAGGCGGCCGCCCGGCGGCGATAAACCGACCGACAGGCACCCCGATTCGCCGGTGCCAGGGATTTAATTGACCAGGATGAGAAGCCACTGATGCCACTCCCGCAATCGCGTTACGACTTACCGCGAATTATTTTCGGCGTGCTGTTTATCGCCATCATGATCGTTGCCTGTTTTTGGGTGATCCAACCGTTTATTCTCGGCTTCGCCTGGGCGGGCATGGTGGTGATCGCCACCTGGCCGTTGCTGCTCAAACTGCAAAAGCTGCTGTGGAGCCGTCGCTCGCTGGCGGTGTTGGTCATGACCCTGCTGCTGATCCTGCTGTTCATTCTGCCGATTTCCCTGCTGATCAGCAGCGTGGTGGATAACAGCGCGCCGCTCATCGCCTGGGCCAGTTCACCCGGCAAGCTGCACATTCCCGATCTAGCCTGGCTGCAGTCCGTGCCGATGATCGGCGACAGGCTCTATACCAGCTACCACACATTGGTTAACGCCGGCGGCGCTGCGCTGCTGGCGAAGGTTCAGCCGTACTTCGGTCAAACCGCCACCTGGTTCGTGGCGCAGGCGGCGCATATCGGCCGTCTGCTGCTGCACTGCGCGCTGATGCTGCTGTTCAGCGCCTTGTTGTATGCGCGCGGCGAGCAGGTGGCGCTGGGTATCCGTCACTTTGCGGTACGCCTCGGTTCCAAACGCGGCGATGCGGCGGTGCTACTGGGCGGCCAGGCGATCCGCGCCGTCGCGCTGGGCGTGGTGGTGACGGCGTTGGTGCAGTCGGTGCTGGGCGGCATCGGTCTGGCGGTGAGCGGCATACCAGCCGCCACCCTGCTGACGATGCTGATCTTTATCTGCTGCGTGGCACAATTGGGGCCGCTGTTGGTGCTGGTGCCGGCCATCATCTGGCTGTACTGGCACGGCGACACCACCTGGGGCACCGTACTGCTGGTCTGGAGCTGCGTGGTAGCCACGCTGGATAACGTGCTGCGCCCGGTGCTGATCCGCATGGGCGCCGACCTGCCGCTGCTGCTGATCCTGTCCGGCGTTATCGGCGGTTTGCTGGCCTTCGGTATGATTGGCCTGTTCATCGGCCCGGTGGTATTGGCGGTATCTTATCGCCTGCTGACCGCCTGGATGGATGAAGCGCCAGAGCCGACCACCGCGCCGGAGCAAGTCATCGAAGATCTGGAAAAACGCTAATCCCCCCCTTCCGCCCGCATCGTCGGGCGGAACATTTCACTCAGGTCATTATTCCTACCTCATTCGAGTAATATCTCCGCCAAATATAATGCCGCCCTATATTGATTACGGTACAGCGAATGAAAGGTGCAATGTAAATCCCTGTTTGTTGCAAGCGGCAAAAAGAGATAACTCCCACAAATAAAATGTGATGGCGCTATCGATTAGGATGATTCTTAATGACTAGTCGCGTTCAAAAATCTAGTATTATGGCCATATATTGCTTCAAATCACTGATTTTAAAGCAACCTTTCTGAACAATGTAATGCCATACATGTGAATTGCTGTGTGTAGTCTTTGCCCATCTCCTACGGTGGGCTTTTTTTTATTCTTTTTTCGTCGAATTGATTATTTTACGCGCCGTTATTTACATTCGGAAATAAAAAGGCCGCAGCGTTAACTGCGGCCCGGCGTTAATGCCTCAGCGAGGCCGAGACATTATTTCTTTTTCGACAAATTGATCCAGGTCTGCACCACGGTGTCTGGATTGAGCGACAGGCTGTCGATGCCCTGCTCCATCAGCCACTCGGCGAAGTCTTCATGGTCAGACGGGCCCTGGCCGCAGATGCCGACGTATTTGCCGTGGCGTTTGGCCGCCTGAATCGCCATCGACAGCAGCGCTTTCACCGCCTCGTTGCGCTCGTCGAACAGCTCCGACACCACGCCGGAGTCACGATCCAGCCCCAGCGCCAGCTGGGTCATGTCGTTGGAACCGATAGAGAAGCCGTCGAAGTGCTCGAGGAACTGATCCGCCAACAGCGCATTGGACGGGATCTCGCACATCATGATCACTTTCAGCCCGTTTTCACCGCGCTTCAGCCCCTGACGCGCCAGCTCCGCCACCACCGCTTCCGCCTGGGCCACGGTGCGCACGAACGGCACCATGATTTCGACGTTGGTCAGCCCCATTTCGTTACGCACGCGTTTCACCGCCTCGCACTCCAGCGCGAAGCAATCGCGGAAGCTATCGGCCACGTAACGGCCGGCGCCGCGGAAGCCCAGCATCGGGTTCTCTTCGTGTGGTTCATACTTATCGCCGCCCACCAGGTTGGCGTACTCGTTGGATTTGAAGTCGGACAGGCGCACGATCACACGCTTCGGCCAGAAGGCGGCACCCAGCGTCGCGATCCCTTCTGTCAGGCGGCCAACGTAGAACTCGACCGGGTGGTCGTAACCCTGCATTAACGCGCGAATTTCGTTTTGCAGCGCCGGCGTCTGCTGATCGAACTCCAGCAGCGCGCGCGGGTGCACACCGATCATGCGGTTGATGATAAATTCCAGCCGCGCCAGGCCCACGCCTTCATTTGGCAAACGCGCAAAGTCGAAAGCGCGATCCGGGTTGCCGACGTTCATCATGATCTTCAGCGGCAGATCCGGCAGCTCGGTCACTTCGGAGCTCTGCACGCTGAAATCCAGCATGTCGCTGTAAACGAAGCCGGTGTCGCCTTCCGCACAGGAAACGGTGACTTTCTGGCCGTCTTTCAGCACATCGGTGGCGTGGCCGCAGCCCACCACCGCCGGGATGCCCAACTCACGGGCGATGATCGCCGCGTGACAGGTGCGCCCGCCGCGGTTGGTGACGATCGCGGCGGCCTTCTTCATGATCGGCTCCCAGTCCGGGTCGGTCATGTCGGTCACCAGCACGTCGCCCGGCAGGATGCGATCCATTTCGCTGATGTCGTGGATCACTTTCACCGGACCGGCGCCGATGCGATGACCGATGGCGCGGCCTTCCACCAGCACCGGGCTAGTGCCATTCAGCTGGTAGCGCTCCATGGTTTGTTCGTTGGAGCGAACGGTTTCCGGACGCGCCTGCACGATCAGCAGCTTGCCGGTATGGCCGTCTTTCGCCCATTCGATATCCATCGGGCGGCCGTAATGTTTTTCGATCAGGATCGCCTGCTGCGCCAGCGCCTGCACTTCGTCATCCGTCAGCGAGAAACGGCTGCGCTGCGCTTCCGGCACGTCTTCGATGCGCACCTGCTTGCCGTGATCCTGCGACGGTGCGTACACCATGCGGATCTTTTTCGAGCCCAGGTTGCGGCGCACGATCGCCGGCTTGCCTTTTTGCAGCGTCGGTTTGTGCACGTAGAACTCATCCGGGTTCACCGCGCCCTGCACCACCATTTCACCCAGACCGAAGGCGGAGGTGATGAACACCACCTGATCAAAGCCAGACTCGGTATCGATGGTGAACATCACGCCCGAGGAGGCCAGATCCGAGCGCACCATGCGCTGTACGCCCGCCGACAGCGCCACGCCGCGGTGGTCATAGCCCTGGTGCACGCGATAAGAGATGGCGCGGTCGTTGAACAGCGAGGCGAACACGTGCTTGATCGCCACCATTACGGCGTCGATGCCCTGCACGTTGAGGAAGGTTTCCTGCTGGCCGGCGAAGGACGCGTCCGGCATGTCTTCCGCCGTGGCGGAGGAGCGCACCGCAAAGGAAGCTTCCGGTTCGCCGTCGGCGAGCTGTTGGTAAGCCTGATGAATTTCACGCTCGAACTCGGCGTGGAACGGCGTGTCGATCACCCATTGGCGGATCTGGGCGCCGGCCTTGGCCAGTTGGGCAACGTCGTCAACGTCGGTCTGATCCAGTAGCTGATAGATGCGCTGGTTAACACCGCTTTGTTCGAGGAAATCGTTAAACGCCTGTGCGGTGGTGGCAAAACCGTTCGGCACGGCCACGCCCAAATCGGAAAGATTGGTGATCATTTCACCGAGGGAGGCGTTTTTGCCGCCGACACGGTCAACGTCGTGCATGCCAAGCTGGTTGTACCAAAGCACATTACGCAAGTCTGGGCCATTGTTGGACATCGAGACAATCCTTATTGCTATCAGTAGGGTAAAGACGGATTTAATTCGCTTGCTTTACGGCGCCGCTAACACGGAGCCGAATCAGACTAGCACACTGATCTGGGGAAAATGGAAAGGTGAATCGATCAACCCACTGAAGAAAGTGGTTTTTAAGAGAATGTCCTAACCGGCTGATTTGGCAGGGAACCGTTCCCAATCGCACGAAAAGCTTAGTTCTCAACAAATTACGTTCTTTTTAAACTTCTGTTTTAATGACCGCGCAAACGCTACCGTTTTTGGTGAAAATAACGGCAAATTTACGTTTCGGGTCGAAAAACCTCGTTGCGCCACAATTTTTACCGCCGGCAAAACGCGCTTTTCTTCACGCGCCGGCGCAAAGCGCTTTACCGTCCCGCCGTCACAATTTTTTCCCTCCCCCCTTTACCGACGGATCGTCCGCGGCCCATGATATTGACAGTGATGACAGCAGGAACACCGTTTTCAGGTAAGGAGCCTCGGGTGGAAAGAAGCGTTTTTTATATTTCGGATGGTACGGCGATCACCGCCGAAGTGTTGGGGCACGCGGTGCTGTCGCAGTTTCCGGTCACGGCGACCACCTTTACCCTGCCGTTCGTCGAAACCGAGGCGCGCGCGCGCGCAGTTCGCCAGCAAATCGATGATATTTATAATCAAACCGGCGTGCGGCCACTGGTGTTTTACTCCATCATCTCGCCGGAAGTGCGCGATGTGATCGTGCAGAGCCAGGGCTTCTGCCAGGATATCGTGCAGGCGCTGGTCGGCCCGCTGCAGGGCGAGCTGGAAGTGGAACCGACGCCGGTGCCGAACCGCACCCACGGCCTGACCGCCAGCAACCTCGGCAAGTACGACGCGCGCATTGCCGCCATCGACTATACCCTGGCGCATGACGACGGCATTTCGCTGCGCAACCTCGATCAGGCGCAGGTGATCCTGCTCGGCGTGTCGCGCTGCGGCAAAACCCCCACCAGCCTTTATCTGGCGATGCAGTTCGGCATTCGCGCCGCCAACTATCCGTTTATCGCCGACGATATGGATAATTTGCACCTGCCGGCCTCGCTGAAACCGTTTCAGCATAAATTATTCGGCCTGACCATCGATCCGGAACGCCTGGCGGCGATCCGTGAAGAGCGGCGTGAAAACAGCCGTTACGCTTCATTACGCCAGTGCCGCATGGAGATCGCCGAGGTCGAGGCGCTGTTCCGCAAAAATCAGATCCGCTACCTCAATACCACCAATTATTCGGTCGAAGAGATTTCCACCAAAATCCTCGACATCCTCGGTATGAGTCGCCGCATGTTCTGATCATTTTCTCGCGGGGCCGCCGTGCCCCGCCGCCTGCCGTTTATTTCAACAGCAGCTGATTTTTTTGTGCTTTTTTTCGCGGTTTTGATCAACAGAACACAATCTCTACGGTTGAATTCAGCGCTTTTTGCGTTATTGTGATCGCCATCACTTCCCGGCACTCCTGCCGCAGAGAAGAACAGTTTCCAGGGAACAACATGCACAAAACAGATGAACTGCGGACCGCGCGCATCGACAGCCTCGTCACGCCGCAAGCGTTGGCAGACAAGCTGCCGATCTCGGCGGCCGTCGCCGACAACGTGACAGCGTCACGAAAACGCATTGAAAAAATCCTCACCGGTGAAGACCGCCGCCTGCTGGTGGTGATCGGCCCCTGCTCCATCCACGATCTCGACGCCGCCGTCGATTACGCTGGCCGGTTGAACGCCCTGCGCGAACGCTACCAGGATCGTCTGGAAATCGTGATGCGTACCTACTTCGAAAAACCGCGTACCGTCGTCGGCTGGAAAGGCCTGATCTCCGATCCGGCGCTGGACGGCACCTTCCAGGTCAACCGCGGCATCGAAATGGCGCGCCGCCTGCTGCTGGAAGTGAACCAGCTCGGCCTGCCGACCGCCACCGAATTCCTGGACATGGTCGTCGGCCAATACATCGCCGATCTCATCAGCTGGGGCGCCATCGGTGCGCGCACCACCGAAAGCCAGATCCACCGTGAAATGGCCTCGGCGCTCTCCTGCCCGGTCGGTTTCAAAAACGGCACCGACGGCAACACCCGCATCGCCATCGACGCCATTCGCGCGGCGCGCGCCGGGCACATGTTCCTGTCGCCGGACAAACATGGCCAGATGACCATCTACCAGACCAGCGGCAACCCGTACGGCCACATCATCATGCGCGGCGGAAAGACGCCGAACTACCACGCCAGCGACATCGCCGCCGCCTGTGACAGCCTGCGCGAGTTCGATCTGCCTGAACACCTGGTGATCGACTTCAGCCACGGCAACTGCCAGAAAATGCACCGTCGCCAGCTGGAAGTGGCCGACAACGTCTGCCAGCAGATCCGCGCCGGCTCCGCCGCCATCACCGGCGTGATGGCGGAAAGCTTCCTGGTGGAAGGCACGCAGAAAATCGTCGCCGGCCAGCCGCTGACCTATGGCCAGTCGATCACCGATCCTTGCCTGAGCTGGTCCGACAGCGAGCAGTTGCTGGCGATGCTGGCGGATGCGGTTGATAGCCGTTTCTAACCCAGTAGAGGCCGGGGCCACGCCCCCGGCTTTATTCCTTCTGCCCCGCTCATCTATACTGATTGCAACGCTTTAGCGCCCGCCGAAACGCACTGGGAGCCCCGGCATGATTCACTCTCTGTTATCCATCCCCTGCGTCACGCTGCAGGGCGAGCAAAAAACGCTGGGCGATTTCCCGGCGCGCGCTTACCTGGTGGTCAACACCGCCAGCAAGTGCGGCTTCACCCCGCAATACCGTGGGCTGGAAAATTTGTGGCAATACTATCGCGAACGCGGCCTGGTGGTGCTCGGCTTCCCCTGCAACCAGTTTGGTTCTCAGGAGCCGGGCAGTCCGCTGGAGATCGCCAACTTTTGCAGCCTCAACTACGGCGTCAGTTTCCCGCTGTTCAGCAAGATAGACGTTAACGGTCCCGGCGCGCACCCGCTGTTCAATGAGCTGAAACGCCTGGCACCCGGCATTCTGGGCAGCCGCCGCATCAAGTGGAATTTCACCAAATTCCTGCTCACCGCCGACGGCCAGCGTATCACGCGCTTTGCGCCGTTCACTAAGCCCGAGCGTTTGTTTGACCGCATCGAAACCCTGCTGAAATAACGCCCCTTTTTTACGGGCCGAGTGCGCTCGGCCCGCCGCCGGATGTCCGTTCGACAAAAAGGTTCCATCGGTAAGAAAATTTTCCTTGATGTAACCTTTCCTTCACATGATAATGATTCTCAGTTTGATATTAATTACCATTTAATGGTCTGTTTTATAAGCACAATGATGATGGATACTGCCAACACGCCTACCCCCGCCGCCGCGGCCCCGACCGAGCACAGCGCAAACGCGCCGCCCAGCTACGACAGCGCACAGCTGCTCGGCACCGACGGCATCGCGTTCATTACCCATCAGGGCCAGCGCTATCAGCTGCGGCAGACCAAAGCCGGGAAATTGATCCTGACCAAATAACCATAGAACCCTCAAACGCCAGCCACCCCGATCGGTTGATCCAGGCAGCCAGCAAATCTATTGATATGTTTTATTACATACGGAGAGTTGCACCATGCCTCTGACATTTTCCACCCGGCTGCGTTTTTCCGCTTTGAGTCTGGCGATTGCCTGCGCTCTGCCTACGGTGGCCTTGGCACAAAACACCAGCACAACATCCTCTTCCAACGCGGCGCCGGCTAAAAAAGCCAAAGCCGCCGACGAGACCATGACGGTGGTCGCCACCGGTAACCAACGCAGCAGCTTTGAAGCGCCGATGATGGTCACGGTCATCGAAGGCAACTCGCCAGAAAGCCAGACCGCCACCTCGGCCGCCGATATGCTGCGCCGCGTGCCGGGCATCACCGTGAACGGCACCGGGCGCAGCAACGGTCAGGACGTAACGATGCGCGGCTACGGCAAAAACGGCGTGCTGACGCTGGTCGACGGCATCCGCCAGGGGACCGATACCGGCCACATCGGCGGCACCTTCCTCGATCCGGCGCTGGTCAAGCGCATTGAAATCGTGCGCGGTCCCTCTGCGTTGCTGTATGGCAGCGGCGCGCTGGGCGGCGTCATCGCCTACGAGACCGTCGATGCCGCCGATCTGCTGCTGCCGGGCCACGATACCGGGTTCCGCGTCTACGGCACCGCCGGCAGCGGCGATCACAGCCTGGGCATGGGCGCCAGCGCCTACGGCAAGACCGATAACCTCGACGGTTTGCTGTCGTTCGGTACCCGCGACGTCGGTAATCTGCGTCAGGGCAACGGCTTCGATGCGCCTAACGACGAAACCATCAGCAACGTGCTGGCAAAAGGCACCTGGAAAATCGACGACAATCAGTCATTGAGCGGCGATCTGCGCTACTACAACAACAGCGCCCAGGAGCCGAAAAACCCGCAGACGCCGGGCAGCTCGAGCGGCAACCCGATGACCAACCGCTCCACCATCCAGCGTGATGCCGCTCTGAGCTATAAGCTCAAGCCGGTCGGCCAGGATTGGCTGGACGCCACCGCGAAACTGTACACCTCGGAAGTCAAAATCAATGCGCACAACGCCGGTGCGGCCGACGAATTCCGCAAGCAGACCACCAACGGCGGCAAGCTGGAAAACCGCACACGTCTGTTCGCCGACAGCTTTGCGTCACACCTGCTGACCTACGGCTCCGAAGTGTATGAACAGAAACAGCAGCCGGGCGGCGCCACTACCAGTTTCCCGCAGGCCAAGATCAACTTCGCCTCCGGCTGGCTGCAGGATGAAATCACGCTGCGCGACATTCCGATCACCGTGCTGGCCGGCACGCGCTACGACGATTACAAAGGCAGCAGCCAGGGCCACGAAGACGTCAAGGCCGACAAATGGTCGTCCCGCGGGGCCCTGAGCTACTCGCCGACCGACTGGCTGATGCTGTTCGGCTCCTATTCCCAGGCCTTCCGCGCCCCGACCATGGGCGAGATGTACAACGATTCGCGTCACTTCCCCGGCAACTATTGGGTGCCTAATCCGAATCTGCGGCCGGAAACCACCAGCACCACCGAAGCCGGTTTCGGCTTGCGCTTCGACGATCTGCTGCTGGCGGATGACAGCCTGCAATTCAAGGCCAGTTACTTCGATACCGACGCCAAAGACTACATCTTCATGTATGTCACTCGCACGCAGACCGCCTCAGCGAATATCTCTCGCGCCAAGATTTGGGGTTGGGACACCTCGCTGAACTACCAGACCAAGTGGTTTAACTGGGATCTGGCTTACAACCGCACACGCGGCAAGGACAAGTCTCGCAATGGCGAATTGAACGCGAAAAGCGGCGATTGGCTGGCCGACATCAGCCCGGATACCGTCACCAGTTCGCTGGACGTGCCGCTGGGCGAAACCGGTTTGTCCGCCGGCTGGGTCGCCACCTTCGCCGAACGCGCCACCCGCGTACAAACGGGGACGCCGGAGCAAGGCGGCTATGGCGTCAACGACTTCTATCTGAGCTACAAGGGCCGCGATCGGCTGCAGGGCATGACCACCACCGTGGTACTGGGCAACGCCTTCGACAAAGAATATTACTCGCCGCAGGGCGTCCCGCAGGATGGCCGCAACGCCAAACTGCTGGTCAGCTACCAGTGGTAATCATTTGACTATCTGGCGGACAACCCGGTTGTCCGCCGTTCGCATTACAGCGCAGGAGAATCCCGCATGAGCAACACCCTATACGAACGCTACCAACAGGCCAAAATCGACCACCCCGGCAAATACGCCCGCGATCTGGCGGCGATCCTTGGCGTCAGCGAAGCGGAGCTGACGCACGCCCGCGTCGGCCACGACACGCGCCGCCTGCAGGCCGACGCGCGCACCCTGCTGACCGAGCTTGAGCAGGTCGGCGTCACCAAGTCCATCACCCGCAACAGCTATGCGGTGCATGAGCAGATGGGCCGCTACCGCAACCAGCACCTCAACGGCCACGCCGGGCTGATCCTCAACCCGCGCGAGCTGGATCTGCGCCTGTTCCTCAACCACTGGACCAGCGTTTTCGCTATGAGCGAAACCAACAAACGCGGCGTGCGCCACAGCATCCAGTTCTTCGACCAACAGGGCGATGCGCTGCACAAGGTCTACACCACCGAAGAGACCGATCTGCCGGCCTGGATGGCGCTGGTGGAGCGCCACCTGAGCGAAGAAAACCCGGCGCTGGCGCTGCAACCCGCCGAGGTGAGCACCGCGGATGAAACGACGCAGGATCATGCCAAAATCGACGGTGAATGGCGCGCGATGACCGACGTTCACCAGTTCTTCCAGCTGCTGAGCCGCAATAAGCTCACGCGTCAGCAGGCGTTCCGCGCCGTCGGCGACGATCTGGCCTATCAGGTAGACAACAGCGCGCTCTCGCAGCTGCTGCAAGCGGCGCAGCAGCAGCAAAACGAGATCATGATCTTCGTCGGCAACCGCGGCTGCGTGCAGATCTTCACCGGCCAGATCGAACGTTTGATGCCGCAGGAAGGCTGGATCAACGTGTTCAACCGCCGCTTCACGCTGCACCTGATTGAAGGCGCCATCGCCGAAAGCTGGATCACCCGCAAACCGACCAAGGACGGCATCGTCACCAGCCTGGAGCTGTTCGCCGCCGATGGCACGCAGATTGCGCAGCTGTATGGCCAGCGTACCGAAGGGCAGCCGGAACAAACCCAGTGGCGCGAGCAGGTTGCCGCGCTCGCCGCCAAGGACATCGCCGCATGAAATCTTCCTTGATCCGCCGCCTGACGCTGATGATGACGCTGGCGCTGCCGCTCACCGCGGCGGCGGCGCAGCGCATCGTCTCGATCGGCGGCGACGTGACGGAAATCGCCTTCGCGCTCGGCGCCGGCGACGACGTGATCGCCCGTGACAGCACCAGTCTGCATCCGGAGGCGGTGAAAAAGCTGCCGGACGTCGGCTACATGCGCCAACTGAACGCCGAAGGCATTTTGGCGCTGAAACCGACGCTGGTGCTGACGACCGAGCTGGCGCAGCCGGCGCTGGTGCTCAAACAGTTGGCGGACAGCGGCGTCAAAGTGGTCAGCGTGCCGGGTGACACCACCCTGCAGGCGGTGCCGCAGAAAATCGCTACGATCGCCGCCGCGTTGCAACGCGTTGAGCAAGGCAAACAGCTGAGCGAGCGCTATCAACAGCAGCTGGCGGCGGTCGATACCTCTCCGCTGCCGGTCAAGGTGCTGTTCGTGATGAGCCACGGCGGCATTACGCCGATGGCTGCCGGGCAACACACCGCCGCCGACGCGGTGATCGCCGCCGCCGGACTGAAAAACGCCATGCAGGGCTTTGACCGCTACCGTCCGCTGTCGCAGGAAGGCGTCATCGCCAGCGCGCCGGATCTGTTGCTGGTCACCACCGACGGCGTGCGCACCCTCGGCGGCGAACAGCAGCTGTGGACGCTGCCGGGCCTGGCGTTGACGCCGGCGGGCAAGCAGCGCCGCGTACTGATCGTCGATGACATGGCGCTGCTGGGCTTCGGTCTGGAAACGCCGGCGGCGCTGGCCAAACTGCGCCACGCGGCGGAGCAAAAGTAATGCGCAGTCGCACCTCGCCTCAGTTGGCCATCATCGGCCTGCTGGTGCTGCTGACGTTGCTGGCGCTGGTCGCCGCCAACCTGGGCGCGCTGACGCTGTCGTTTCGCACCCTGTGGCGCGAACCCTTCAGCGACGCCGCCTGGCACATCTGGCTGAACATTCGTCTGCCGCGCGTGCTGCTGGCAGTAGTGATCGGCTGCGCATTGGCAGTGTCCGGCGCGGTGATGCAGGGGCTGTTCCGCAACCCGCTGGCGGATCCGAGCCTTCTGGGCATCAGCAGCGGCGGCGCGCTGTTTGTCGCCCTGTTCATCGTGATGCCGCTGGCGTTGCCGGTGACGATCGCGCTATACGGCCATATGCTGGCGGCGTTCCTCGGCAGCCTGCTGGTATCGCTTTTGATCTACGGCATCAGCCGCAGCGGGCACGGCAATCTGTCGCGGCTGCTGCTGGCGGGCATCGCCATCAACGCCCTGTGCATGGCGGCCATCGGCGTGCTCTCCTACATCAGCAGCGATCAACAGCTGCGCCAGTTCTCGCTGTGGATGATGGGCAGCCTCAGCCAGTCGCAGTGGCCGACGCTGGCCGTTTCCGCCTCGCTGATCCTGCCTACGGCGCTGCTGACGCTGTTGCAGGCGCGCCGGCTGAATCTGTTGCAGCTGGGGGACGAAGAGGCCCACTACCTCGGGGTGAACGTCCAGCGCGCCAAGCTGCAGCTGCTGTTGCTGAGCGCCCTGCTGATCGGCGCGGCGGTAGCGATGAGCGGCGTGATCGGCTTCGTCGGTCTGGTGGTGCCACATCTGGTGCGCATGCGCCTTGGCGGCGATCACCGCTGGCTACTGCCCTGCTCCGCGCTGGGCGGCGCCTGCCTGCTGCTGGTCAGCGATACGCTGGCGCGCACACTGGTGGCGCCGGCCGAAATGCCGGTAGGCTTGATGACCAGCCTGATCGGCGGTCCTTACTTCTTATGGCTGGTGATGCGCCAGCGGGAGCGAACCGGTGGATAACGCCGCCTGCCTGACAGCCCGAGAGCTGCGTTACAGCCTCGGTACGCGCCGCTTGATCAACGACGTTTCGCTCAGCCTCGCCAGCGGTGAGATGGTGGCGATTATCGGCCCTAACGGCGCCGGCAAATCGACGCTGCTGCGCTTGCTGACCGGCTATCTGACGCCGGACTGCGGCGAATGCCGGCTGCTCGACCGCCCGCTGGAACACTGGGCGCCGCAGCAGTTGGCCAAAGTCCGAGCCGTGATGCGCCAATACAGCGATCTGGCGTTTCCCTTCAGCGTGGAAGAAGTGGTCAGCATGGGGCGATCGCCGCACGGCAAACGCGACGAGCATCAGGCGATCCAACAGGTGATGGAACAAACCGACTGCCTGGCGCTGGCGCAGCGCGATTACCGCCGGTTGTCCGGTGGCGAACAGCAGCGGGTGCAGTTGGCGCGGGTGTTGGCGCAGCTGTGGCAACCGCAACCGTCTCCCGCCTGGCTGTTTCTCGACGAGCCGACCTCGGCGCTGGATCTGTATCACCAGCAGCACACCCTGCGCCTGCTGCGCTCGCTGACACGTCAACAGCCGCTGGGCGTCTGCTGCGTGCTGCACGATCTCAATCTGGCGGCGCTGTACGCCGATAGGATCCTGCTGTTGCATCAGGGCCGCCTGGTGGCGAGCGGCACGCCGCAAGAGGTCCTGCAGACGGAGATCCTCACCCGCTGGTATCAGGCCGATCTCGGCGTGGTGCATCATCCCGAAGTGTCTCTGCCGCAGGTCTATCTACGTCAATAACATCAAGGGCGCCATGAGGCGCCCTTTTTCATCTCAACTGGAGCAGGAAATCTCCAGATGTTTGCCCCAATCCGGCGGCAGCGCAGCAAGATCGTCATACTCCGGCGCATCGTCGAACGGTCTCAGCAGAGCCTGATGCAACCGCTGCAAACGGCCCACGTCGTCTTTCTCCGCATCCTCAATCGCCTGCTGCGCCAGATAGTTGCGCAGGATCAGGCGCGGGTTCACCGCCTTCATCGCCCGTTGCCGTTCCGCATCGCTGACCTGTTCCTGTTGCAAGCGCTGACGATACTGCTGATACCAGGCGTCGAACGCCGCACGGTCGATAAACTCGTCGCGCAGCGGCGACTGCGCCTGCTGCTGTTCGGTCTCGCTCAACAAGCGGAACGTGCGGGTATAGTCCCGCCCTTCCTGCGCCATCAGGCTCAACAGACCGGTGAGCACGTCATTATCCTGCGCCGTCGGCGTGAAGAAGCCGAGTTTGGCGCGCATCTGTTCACCGTAGGCGCGCATCAGCGCCGGCTCATATGCCGACAGCGCCTGCTGCAGCTGCTCGGTGGTCATCAACCCAGACAGGGTTTGTGCCAGGCGATGCAGGTTCCACAGCGCCACCGCCGGCTGATTGTCGAAGGCGTAACGCCCCTGGTGATCGGAGTGGTTGCAGATATAGCCGGGCTGGTAGTCGTCCAGGAAGCCATAAGGGCCGTAATCGATGGTGATACCGAGAATCGACATATTGTCGGTGTTCATCACGCCGTGGGCGAAACCGACGGTTTGCCAATGGGCGATCAAACGCGCCGTGCGTTCGACCACGTCGGTAAACCACAGCAGGTAACGCTCAGCCAGATCCTGCAACTGTGGCCAGTGACGGGCGATGACGAAATCCGCCAGCTGCCGCACTTGCTCCGGCTGTTTACGGTAATAAAAGTGTTCGAAGTGGCCGAAGCGCACATGGCTTTCCGCCACTCGCATCAGCATGGCGCCGCGTTCTGGCTGCTCGCGATATACCGGTTGCTGGCTGGTGACGATAGTCAACGCTCGGGTGGTGGGGATCCCCAGATGGTGCAGCGCCTCAGAGGCAAGAAACTCGCGGATAACCGAACGCAGCACCGCGCGGCCATCCCCCATGCGTGAATATGGCGTTAGCCCGGCCCCCTTCAAGTGCCAATCGCGGTGGCTGCCATCCGCCATGACCTGTTCGCCCAGCAAAATGCCGCGGCCATCACCCAGTTGCCCGGCCCATACGCCGAACTGGTGGCCGCTGTACACCTGTGCCAGCGGCTGCATGCCGGGCAGCAGCGATTCTCCCGCCCAAATGGGGGTTTTATCCTGGGTAAACCAGCTTTCATCCAGCCCCAGCTCGCGTGCCAGCGGCTCGCTGTGGTACAGCAGGCGTGCATCCTTGAGCGGTGTCGGGTTCAGGGCGGTGTAGAAACCGGGTAACTGTTGGTAGTAAGCGTTATCGAACTGCGGCATAGGCCCTCCGTTTCAGCGTAGTGTAGAGCCTGAACGGGCGGATTAACACCGAAGGAATGCAGGGAGAACGCATCCGCCTGTCACCAGGGCGGATGCGGGGAGTTTGGCGTTGCCCCTCAGCTGAGGAAACGCGCTTTAACGTCGGCTGACAAACGCAGTTATCAGCATAAAGCGATGGCGAATAACGGCGACGGGATCACAGTAACCTCACCCCGTGCATTATTTACCTCATTGTGTGTAGTTTTTTATATCACTTCTTAATTATTGAACTCGCTGGGCCTCGCCAGCAAAGCTTGCAGATTATCCACACCAACGCTGGGCCATAAAAAACCTTGCAGGCCTAAAACACCGGCGTATCTGAGTTTATTAAAGTACTCTTTTTTCTCTATTCCTCCGACGATTACGCCTTTACATAACAGGTTGATATTCTTTAACAACGAGTCGATGACCACGTCATATCCCTGATGGGTAAACAGCTGCCAGTAAAAACGCTTGTCTATCTTTACATAGTCAAACAAACCATCGTACAGCGCGGTCAACGTGGCTTTACCGGAACCGAAATCATCGAGCCACAGCGAAAACATTTCGCTTAATCGCCGCACGCTCGGGTTGTTCTTCCCGGCCGAAAGATTCGGAAAACTCTCACTGATTTCAAATGCAATAAAAGGATATTGCCCGATCCGTTGACATAACGCCGAATCAGAAAGAATAAGTTCGACGATGGTTTCTTCGATATTGATGGTCAACTGCACGTTGTTACCGGTAAACCAAGCCGAATGCTGCTCCGCAAGTTTCAATTGCTCATTAAATAACTCAATCCTTTGTTCAGACGTCAATAAATTAATCCCAATTTCGGCCGGCATGGCTAAATCACCGTCGAGACTGTTGAAACGGCTCAACATTTCAACCGCCAACAGCCCGCCCTCCATTGAGTAAACAGGTTGCAAAACATAGCTACTAATAAAGTCAGCTTCGAGTTGGATGTTCATTTTAATGCCACAGGATGAATGGCTAGCGTATCATCGTATATCAATATATTTTATCGATCAATCCCTCTGGGATTAATCGGAAATATCAATGTAAATACCCATGAAATATCATTTAATTGATAGATTAAAGCTATACGACAATCGTGAAAGGCGCAAAGAAAAGCAGCCTGACTTATGCCATAGCGACCGCCAAACGCGTTATGTGGAAAGGTATTTGGCTTAAGTTGAATGGATTGGCGGCTAAATTTGACTTATCTCCCTTGTTTTATTTAAGAAAAATCTTAAATAAAGTAAAATAATCTTTCCTCCTTAACGCGGATTTTTCCTACCGTTAACGACGACTGATTAAATTTAATAACGCATCAATTCCGCCCGTTATTCTCGGCATTGAAAATGTAAAAAAGTGCCCATCTTGATTTTCAGAAAATCTGCGCTACGCCCCTGCTAAACGCCGATTTCAGCGATAAAAAAAGGGATGAGCACGCTCATCCCCTTCACCATTCCCACTCCGGCTAACGGATCGTTTCGCTCAGCCATTGCCGCAACTCGGCTAATTCGGCCGCCTGTTGAGGATACTCCGCCATCAGTCGGTCACAGCAGGCGGCGACGGGCTCACTGCGGTACGCGCAGCCCACCAGCATGTCCGCCAACCGCTGCAGCGGAGCGGGATTCAGGCTATCGGTGAACACCTGCGCGCGAACAATCGCCCCCTTCTCCACATCGAAGAACAAGTCTACGCCGCCCCAGACGAAACGCTCGTTAAGCAAGTGGCTGAACGCCGGCGCCTTGCCAAAATTCCATTCCCAACTGCTCTGTTTGGCGAACTGCGCGGCAAAATCGGGCAGATCGGGGAACACGTCCGGCGAAATAATCTCCGGCTCGACCGTCTCGCCATAGTGGGCGAAGAAGGCCTGTACGATGGCGTCGCATACCTGCGCATGGCTGATATCCGGCAAAAACTCCGCCAGATTCGCGACGCGCGAACGCACCGAGGTAATCCCCTTGGCCTGCAGCTTTTTGGGATCCGGATTGAGATAGTCCGCCAACCGTTCCAGATCGGCATTCAGCAGCAGCGTACCGTGATGGAAACCGCGATCCTGCGTTTCTCGATAGGCCGAGCCGGATATTTTGCGCGGCCCGTCGGCGGTTTCCATCACCAGATCGTTACGCCCCGATGCGCTGGCCGCCACGCCCAGCTCCCGCAGCGCTTGCAGAATGATGTCGGTCGAGACGCTCTTGTCGTAGCCCGGCTTGCCGGCCATAAAGGTGAAGCAGGTATTGCCCAGGTCGTGAAATACCGCCCCGCCGCCGCTGCTGCGCCGCGCCAGCCGAATGCCATCCTGCTCCATGCGCCGGGTATTGCACTCTTTCCAGGGGTTCTGCGACTGACCAATCACCACCGTTTCGGCATTGCGCCACAGGAAGAGAATTTTTTGCGTGGTCATTTCGCGGAAGATGCACTCTTCCACTGCCAGGTTGAACCAGGGATCGTAGGAGTCGGAGATCAGTAAACGCAGGCTGTTCATGGCAGGCACCGTTCAAAACACGAGATGCCGCCATGATACACCAAATCAACGGGTTAAGGTTAAATGCGTCGCGCCTGCCAGTACACACGCTTCCAATAGACGTTATCGAGCGAGGAGCGGATCACCCCGCGACTGGTCGAGGCGTGGATAAATTGGTCGTTGGTATCGTATATGCCGACGTGCAGGCCGTTCTCACCGCCGCCGGTTTTGAAAAACACCAGGTCGCCCGGCATCAACTCATCACGCGAAACCTTGGTACCCAGCGAGGTTTGTTCTTCGGTCGAACGCGGCAGCTGCATGTCGAAACGATCGCGGAACGTGCGGTAAACAAAGCCGGAACAATCCACGCCGCCGCGATCCAAGCCGCCGTAACGGTACGGCGTGCCGTACCACTGACGCAGTTGCTCGTTGAGCTGGGCCACCACCACGATAGAGTCCGCCAGGCGGCCGCTCGGCGGCGGCGCATGGCTGCTGCAGCCGGCGAGGATCAAACTGGCTAATAAAAACCACACACGCATCCGCATAATATTCCTTCATTGAACACGCTGCCGCATTATGCCAATCGGCACACCACCACCGCCTGCGAGGCAAAGCCGGCACCACGTAAGGAGAGCGCTATTTGGCGTTAATTTATCTCCCGCACGGGGAAAAAGGCAAGCGCCATGAGGGAGATAATAGCAGGATCGCCGGTTTTGACCCTATTCCGGCGATTTTGTCTCGGATTTGCTGTTAATCAGCCCGACGCCGAACAGAATAAACAGCGTGCCCAACGTTTTCAGCAGCGTAGCGGATTCGTTAAACCACGGCAGGATCACCGCCGCCAGATAGACCAGCGCGTAGCTGACGCTCAGCAGAGGATAAGCGCGGTTTAACGGCAGGTAGCGCAGCGCAAAGAACCAACACAGCATCGACAGCGCATAACCGAAGATGCCGCCGCCCACCGCCAACAGCGGCAGCCAGTAGTCGCCGATCAACGCCAACGAGACGTCGGCGAACGACATCAGCGGGATTTGCACCATGCCCCACTTCATCAGCAACTGCGCCAGCGTCACCAGCAACACGCTGGCGGCGCCCCAGGCATAGCCCCTCATGAATGCACGCTCATCAGCAGGATCCCCAGCATAATCGACGCCACGCCGCACCAGTGGCGAGCGGTCGTCGGCTCATGAAACAGCCAGCGCGCCGCCAGCGTCACCATCACGAAGTTAAGGCTGAGCATCGGGTAAGCCAGGCTGAGCGGCAGACGTTGCAGCACATTGAGCCACACCGCCATGCCCAGCCCCAGCAGCAGCACCGCCAGCGCCAGCCAGCGCAGCGTCTGTTTCAGCCGCGCCTCGCCCGCCCGTTCCCAACAGTGCGCCGCCTGTTTCTGGCACAGCTGCCCACCACAGGTGAGCAGACTGACCACTATCACCAACAGAAAACCGATCATGGTTGCTGTTTATACCACATCAGCACCAGGCGGTTCATGCGATCCACCTTGTCTGCGGCAGGCAGTTCCTGCGGCAGCGCTTCGCCACGTGACAGTTGCAGCACCAACGATACGTTCCCCTGCTTACGTGCCTGCGCCAGCCACTGCGGGAAATCGGCATCGCTGATCAGGTGGCCTTTGGCGTCCGGATACTCCAGACCATAGGCCACCTCGCCTTTCTGGCTGTACATCAGCACGTCGCTGCGCTTCAGCTCCCAGGCCAGGCCGGCCGCCAGCCCAACGCTGTCGCTTAGCACGTAACGACTGTCGCCCAGCTCGGCCATCGTGGCGCGGGCGAAGTTTTGCGGCAGTTTGGAATCGGTCACCTGTTGCGGAATGGCGTAACCGATCACCAGGCACAGCAGCACCGGGCAAGCCGCCGCCCAGCGCCATTGGCGGCCGTTATCGCGTGCGGAAACCAATGCGAACAGCAGCCAACCACCGAAGGCGATCAGGCCGAGCACCACTTTCGGCCACTCTTGGGGAGTAAACAGATGCGCTTTCGGCAGCAGACCGGAGCTCAACACCACCAGCGCCACGATGCCAATCAGCCCGAACAGGCCGTTCAACCAGGCATTGGCCTTGAACAGCTTGGCGCGCAGCGTGGCGGCATAGTCTTCCGCATAGGCGGTCATCAGCAGCGCCAGCGGCGCCATGCACGGCAGAATGTAGGTCGGCAGCTTGCCTTTGGCGATGCTGAAGAAGATCAACGGCATCATCGCCCAACTCAGCAGGAAGAACAGCTCCGGGCGCTGCACGCGCTCGCGCCAACCTTTGAGCAGCGCGCCGGGCAGCAGCGCCAGCCAAGGCAGCACCGCCGCCAGCAGAACCGGCAGGTAATACCAGAACGGCGCCTTGTGTTGAGCATTATCTTCGGCGAAACGCTGAATATGCTCGACCCAGAAGAAATAATTCCAGAAGTCGGGTTCGCGTTGCGCGATCGCCAGCGCCCACGGCAGGCTGAGCAGCGTCGCGGTCACGATCGCCACCGGGCCATAGCACAGCAGATCCTTGATGCGGCGTTGCTGGATAACGATCGGGATCACCGCGATCACCGGCACCGCCAGTGCCAGGAAGCCCTTGGTCATAAAGCCCATGCCGCAGGCCAAGCCCAGCAGTGCGTAAGCGCCCAGTTTTCCCTTGACCGAGGAGGCCTTCAGCGTCAGGTAATAACTGACCATCGCCGCCGCCAGCCACAGCGAGATCATCGGATCCAGCACGCTGTAGGTGCCGATGCTGAACACCAGCACCATCGACAGGAACATCAGCGCCGCCAGGCTGGCGCGGCGCGCATTGCGCCACATCAGCATCGCCAGCGCGAACACCAGCAGCGCGGTCATGCCGGTGCTGAACACCGAGCCGAAACGCACCGCAAAGTTGTTTTCGCCAAACAGCCACTGGCTGATGTTATTGAACCAGTAACCCGCTACCGGCTTTTCGAAATAACGCAGCCCCAGCAGGTGTGGCACCACCCAATCGCCGCGCTGCAGCATTTCACGACTGATCTCGGCATAACGCGTCTCATCCGGCTGCCACAGCAGGCGGCCGTTAAGCGGGATCAGGTAAACCAGAGCAAAAAAAACGGCCAGCAGAATGGCCCAGGATCCTTTTAGCGCCTTCATGTAACGTCCTTCACATCGGTTTGACAGCCCAGCCAACCTTCGCGGCCGGGGAAAGGAGCACGCTTGATGCGGCCCAACGGCAGTGACGCCAAATCTTGTGGTAACAGCGCGCTAAGCGGACAGAATTCGATGCCCTGCTGCCGTGCGCGTTGCAATAACTGTTCGAACATCGCCGCTTGCGACATGCCTTCCACTTCGGTGTGAATGGTGTACACCGGCACGCCGCGATCGTTCTCGATGGCGCGCAGAATGTAGTCGTTGAAGTCGGCCATGCTGACTTCGCTGCCGATCACTTCGTCGAAGGTCGGCAACGTCACCGGGATCTGCACCGTGCCGTGGCGCCCGTCGCTCAGCACCGGACGGAACGGATGGGTGCCGCGGCAATCGCTGTTGTAATGAAAGCCGAAGCGCTGCTTGACCTCCAGCACGCGCGTATCGGCACGCCAGCCCGCCACGGCGGAGCATTTCACCGGCTGGCCGGTGCTGGCGCTCAGTGCGTCGACGCCCCGCTGCACCTGTTCGGTCAGCTGCGCTTCGCTCCACTTGCCAACCTTGGCCTGCCACCCTTGGTGATCCCAGGCGTGCAGCCCGACTTCATGGCCGGCTTCGGCGGTGCGCTTCATCAGCGGCCCCAGCGCGCGTGAAATGTTGCGCCCCGGCCAGGCGGTACCAGCCAGCAGAATATCCAGCCCATACAGCGAGGCGGCGTTCGAACGCAGCATTTTCCACAGAAATTTCGGACGCAAAAGGCGCCAAAGATGGCGCCCCATGTTGTCCGGTCCCACGCTGAAGAAGAAGCTGGCCTGAATGTCGTACTTGTCGAACAGGTCCAGCAACTGCGGCACCCCTTCACGGGTGCCGCTGAAGGTATCTACATCAACCCGCAGACCGACTTTCTTCATGCACCGTTCCCTTCCTGAACGGTAGTGCGCAAGAAGTAGTCCAGCGTATCGGCGACGGTTTGCTTCATCTCGATGGTTGGCTGCCAGCCCAGCAGGCGGTGAGCGTTCTTGATGCTCGGCGTGCGGTGCTCGACGTCCTGGTAACCTTTACCGTAGTAGCTGCTGCTCTCCACGTCCTTGAAGCCGGCAAACGGCGGGAAGCGGTCGCGCAGCGGGTGGTTGTTGAAGCTTTCCAGCAGCATTTCCGCCAGCTCGCGAATGCTCGCTTCGTTGGTCGGGTTGCCGATGTTGACGATCTGGCCATCGCACAGGCCATCACGGTTCTCGATGATGCGGAACAGCGCTTCGATGCCGTCGTTGATGTCGGTGAAGCAACGTTTCTGTGCACCGCCGTCCATCAGTTTGATCGGCGAACCTTCCACCAGGTTGAGGATCAGTTGGGTGATGGCGCGGGAAGACCCGATGCGCGCGGCGTCCAGGTTATCCAGACGCGGCCCCATCCAGTTGAACGGACGGAACAGCGTGAACTTCAGGCCTTCTTTGGCGCCGTAAGCCCAGATCACCCGATCCAGCAGCTGTTTGGAGACCGAGTAGATCCAGCGTTGTTTGTTGATTGGCCCGACGATCAGACGCGAATGGTCTTCGTCGAACTCTTTGTCGTCGCACATGCCGTACACTTCTGAGGTGGACGGGAAGATGATGCGCTTGTTGTATTTCACGCAGTCGCGAACGATCTTCAGGTTCTCTTCGAAGTCAAGCTCGAACACGCGCAGCGGGTTACGGGTGTATTCGATCGGCGTCGCGATCGCCACCAGCGGCAGCACCACGTCGCATTTCTTGATGTGATACTCGATCCACTCGGAGTGGATGCTGATGTCGCCTTCCACGAAGTGGAAACGCGGGTTGTCGAGGAAGCGGCTGATGGCGTCAGAGCCGATATCCAGGCCGTAGATGTCGTAGCGATCGTCACGCAGCAGGCGTTCGGTCAGGTGGTTACCGATGAAGCCGTTAACCCCGAGGATCAGCACGCGAGTGCGGCGTTTCATAACGGCATTCGGCTTGGCGGCCAGGCGCACGTCGGTGACGATGCCCATTTCTTGCGCCAGGCGGCTGCCCTGCACGTACAGACCGCTGTCGTTCTGGCCGGCGACGATCTCCAGCGCGCCTTCGCCACAGGCGATGACCAGCGGCGAGGTGCTCAGCACGGTGCCCGGTTGTTTATCATGTTGGGTATCCAGCACGCGGGAGCGCCAGACGATCAGCTTGCGCTGGCCGAGGTAGCTGAATGCGCCCGGGTACGGTTCGGTGACGGCGCGTACCAGGTTGTTGATCTCTTTGGCGGACTTGTGCCACAGGATCTCGCCGTCCGCTGCGGTGCGGCGGCCGAAGTAGCTGGCCTGAGACTCATCCTGCTTGGTGAAGGTGGCGGTGCCGTTCTTCAGCTTCGGCAGCTGCTCTTGCAACACGACCTGCGCGGCTTCCAGCACTTTTTTGTGCAGCGTCAGCGCGGTGTCGTTGTCTGCGATGGTCACTTTCTGCTGACCGACGATGTCGCCGGCATCCGGGCGTTTCACCATCTTGTGCAGCGTGGCGCCGGTTTCGGTTTCGCCATTCACCAGCGCCCAGTTCACCGGGGCGCGGCCACGGTAGTGCGGCAGCAACGAACCGTGCAGGTTGAAACCGCCCTGCGGCGCCAGCGACAAGATCTCGTCGCTCAGCATGTGGCGGTAGTAGAACGAGAAGATCACGTCCGGCTGCAGTGCGCGGATGCGGTCAACCCATAGCGGGTGATTTACGTCTTCCGGCGCATAGACCGGCAGATCCAATTCGGCGCCCAAACGGGCCACGGAGGAGAAGAAATTGTTCTCACCAGGGTCGTCGGTGTGCGTGAATACGGCCTGCACGTCATAACCCGCCTCAGTCAGCGCTTTCAGACCTGCGCAGCCAATATCGTGGTAAGCAAATACAATAGCTTTCATCATTCTTCTTCCTGAGTATTGTGGTCCTGCTGTGCACCGACCACTTTCTGAACAAAATAGCGAGGACGCGCACGCACGTCGGTATAGATGCGGCCGATGTATTCACCCAGTAGCCCCATGCCAACAAACTGGGCGCCGATAAAGGTGAACAGCACGGCGAAGAGGGTGAACACGCCGCCGGCGGCCCATTCAGGGCCGAGCAGCAGACGCAGCGCAATCAGCACCAGTGCCAATACAAACCCGGACAGCGCCACGATGCTGCCGACCACGCTGAGCAAACGCAGCGGCGTAGTGGTCAGGCAGGTGATCAGGTCGTACATCAGGTTGATCAGCTTCATCAGGCTGTACTTGGAGTCGCCAAACTCACGTTCGGCGTGACGCACGTCGATCTCGGTCGTGCGACGGGCGAAGGTGTTCGCCAGAATCGGGATAAAGGTACTGCGCTCATGGCAGTGCAGCATCGCCTCAACGATATGACGACGGTAGGCACGCAGCATGCAGCCATAGTCCCCCATCGACTTGCCGGTGGCGCGTTGAATCATCATATTGATCACGCGCGAGGCGCTTTTGCGGAACCAGGAGTCTTGACGGTTGGCGCGCACGGTGCCCACCACGTCATAGCCCTCTTCCGCCACGCTGACCAGACGAGGGATCTCCTCCGGCGGGTTCTGCAGATCGGCGTCCAGCGTAATCACCAAATCGCCGGTCACCTGATTGAAACCGGCCATAATGGCCGAGTGCTGGCCATAGTTGCGGTTCAGCAAGACAGCGACCACGTTGCTGTCCGGCTTTTCCGCCGCCGCAGTCAGCATGTCGGCGGAATTGTCGCTGCTGCCATCGTCGACGAGGATGATTTCATAGGGTTGAGATAACTGCTTACAGGCGGCAGTAGTGCGTTCCAGCAACGCCGGCAGGCTTTCCTGCTCGTTGTATACCGGGATGACTATCGACACTTTTTTAATCGGTTCAACGCGAGACACGTAAAGACTCCACAACAGAAGACAAGGCATTGACCACGCGATCCACGTCGGCGTCGGTCATATCAGGGAATAGCGGTAAGGTGCACAGCCGCGCCGAGTTCCACTCGGTATTCGGCAAAGAAAGCTGCGGATAGCGCTCACGGTAGAATTTCTGGGTGTGCGCGGCACGGAAATGCAGCCCGGTGCCGATGCCAACCTCTTTCAGGCGCTCCATCAGTTGGTCGCGATCGAGGCCGCAGCGCTCGGGATCGACGCGCACCATAAACAGGTGCCAGGCGTGGTCATGCGGATAATCCGGCACGCCCAACGGTTGGAACGGCGAGCCTTCCAGCGCGCTCAGGTAGCGCTGCGCCAGCGCCTTGCGACGCGCGTTCAGCTCGGCGAAGCGCGAAAGTTGCACCACGGCGATCGCCGCGTGAATGTCGGACAGATTGTATTTGTACCCCGGTTCCACCACTTCGGCCTGCGGTTTGCGGCCAAGCTGCTGGCGATCGAAGGCATCGACGGCCAGACCGTGGAACTTCAGGCAACGCAGGCGATCCGCCAGCGCATCGTCGTCGGTGGCGATCAGGCCGCCTTCGGCGCAGGTCACGTTTTTGATCGCATGGAAAGAGAAAATCGCCGTGCCGCGCGCGCCGACCCATTCGCCGTTGTAGCGCGTGCCGACCGCGTGGGCGGCGTCTTCGATCAGCGGCAGACCATGGCGTTCGGCCACGGCGCGCAGCGCATCCATCTGCAGGGGGGCACCGGCGTAATGCACCGGAACAATCGCTTTGGTATTCGGGGTGATGGCAGCCTCGACGTCGGCGGCGCTGACCATCAACGTATCGCGGTCAACATCGATCATCACCGGCGTGGCGCCCAGCAGCTCGATCATGTTGAGGGTGGAGACCCAGGTTTGCGAAGGGGTGATGACTTCGTCGCCAGGGCCGACGCCAAGCGCCATTAACGTGATGTGCATGCCCGCCGTGGCGGAACTGACCGCGATGGCGTGCTTACAGCCGAAGGTGGAACAGAAGTCGCTTTCCAGTTGCTGGTTTTGCGGCCCGGTGGTGATCCAACCGGAGCGCAACACTTTCTCTACCGCGGCGATTTCTTCATCGCCGATGGCCGGACGAGAGAAAGGCAAAAATTGATCCATAGTTAACCCCAAACGTATCGAGCTGCTTTTGATGACACTGTAAATCCCTTTCGTTTAACGAATATTAAACGCCAGAGAAGAATCGTTTCCGTGGATTAACTGACAATGTAAGGCCGCAAGCTTAACTAAACCTTAAGACGAGACTCGTCATCAGTGGGAGAACTGATAGGAAGGTGCCGTCATCATTAATTTAAATTTATTATTAAAATCAATTTCTTATATTTATTAATAATTATTTACTTATTTTATTTTTTCCGAATCAAGCGTAGCACGTCATCGACGTTTTTCAAGAAAATCCACGAGAAAATGAGAGGCAGCACAATAATAGCCGATGATTACCCGGCTATTTATATTCACTACGTTTAGTTTTCGTTTACATTTATGCCGCCGGGGCGAATTAAGCCGTGCGGGTCATGATCCAACGCTGGTTCCCCACCCATTGCAGGTGGAAATCCACTTCATAGATCTGCGACAACAGTGCGGGCACCATCACCTCACGGGTGATGCCCTGCGCGACCAACTGCCCAGCGTGCAACAACCAAACCCGATCGGCCTGCTGCAGGGTATGATTCAGATCGTGCGCACACACTAGCGCGCTGCGCCCACTTTGGCAGAATTCGCGCAGCAGGCGATCCAACGCAACCTTTTGCGCCACATCCAGGCTATTGGTCGGTTCATCCAGCAACAACAATCGGCTATGCGGGTTGACGCTGGGCCACACCTGCAGCAATACCGCCGCCAGTCGCACCCGTTGCCATTCTCCGCCGGAAAGCTGCGCCAGCATGCGTGACAGTTTATCCACCAGCTTCAACCGCTGGCACAGATAGAGGATGGCTTGCTCCACCTCGGTTTGCGCCGCGCCGGCAGGCCGGTGCAACGCCAAATACTGAAACACCGGCATGAGCGACACCGGCGGCTGTTGCTGGCTGAGATAACCGCGTCGGTGCGCCAGCTCGTCGCCCGAATAACCGGACAGCGCGCGTCCGTCCAGGCAGACTTCGCCCTGCCCCGGCAGCATGCCCGCCGCCCGGGCCAGCAAGGTGCTCTTCCCTGCGCCATTTGGGCCGATCAGGTGAACCTGCAACCCACCGTCAATCTGTGCCGTAAAAGGCGCCAGGCGCCCCGCCACCCCAACCTCAACGAGTTGCAGCATCCGTATTATCCCGCCAGCGCTTGTTTCACCGCCGCCACCAGCGCCGGATCCTCTGGCGTGGTGTCAGGCGAGAAGCGCTGGATCACCGTGCCGTCGCGTGCGATAAGGAATTTCTCGAAGTTCCACAGAATATCGCCGGTGTGCTTCGGCGCACGCCCTTTGCTGGTCATCCGCGCCAGGAACTCGCTGCCTTCCGGGGCGACAGCTTCCGGCTGGGCGGCAATCAACGCCTGATACAGCGGATGACGGCCTTCGCCGTTCACCTCAATCTTGGCGAACATCGGGAATTGCACGCCGAAGGTTCCGCGGCAAAACGCCAGGATCTCTTCGTTGCTGCCCGGCTCCTGACCCAGAAATTCATTGGACGGGAACCCCAGAACTTCCAGCCCCCGATCGCGATAGGTTTCGTACAGCGCTTCCAGCCCTTCGTACTGCTTGGTCAGGCCGCACTCCGAGGCTACGTTGACCACCAGCAGCACCTTGTCCTGATAGCTCCCCAGCGTGGTGGCCTGATTCTCGATAGTCTGTAACGGCAGATTGTAGATTGGCTTACTCATCGGTTGTCATCCTTTGGTTTTTTAATGGCAGGTGAATAAAGAAAACTACCTTACGCCCTTTGTCCGGGTCAGTAACCAGATAAATAGCGGCGCCCCCAGCGTGGCGGTCACCACGCCGATCGGCAGCTCGGCCGCCAGCAGCGCAACGCGGGCCACCACATCGGCCACCAGCAACACGCCGGCCCCCGCCAGCGCGCAGGCCGGCAACAGATAGCGTTGGTCAGTCAGGCCCGTGAGCCGCAAAATATGCGGGATCACCAGGCCGACGAAGCCGATCACCCCGGCCAGCGCCACGCTGACACCGACCAGCCAGCCGATCGCCAGCACCAGCAGATTGCGCCACAGATGCAGCGACAGCCCGAGCTGTCGCGCCTGCACCTCGCCCAGCGCCATCAGATTGAGCACCCGCCCCTGGCCACACAGCCACAGCAACACCGGCAGCAGCGCCAGCACCAGCCACTTTTGGCGCCAGTCTACGCCGCCGAAGCCGCCCATCATCCAGTACATCAGCTGCCGCAGATCGAGACTGGTACTGAAATAAACGGCCCAGGTCATCAGCGCGCTACACACGATGCCCAGCGCCACGCCGACCAGCAACAACCGCGCATTGGTCAAGCGTCGCCGGCGAGCAAAGCCCAACAGCAAGAAAGTCATCGCCAGCGCACCGACTATCGCGGCGGCGCTCATCAGCGCCACCGGCAACAAACCGTGCCCCAACAACACCGTCAGCACCAGCGCGACACCGGCGCCGTTAGCGACGCCCAGCAGACCGGGCTCCGCCAGCGGGTTTTCAAACAGCGCCTGCATCACCGCGCCCGCCACCGCCAGGGCCGCGCCGACCAGCATCACCGCCAGCGCGCGCGGCAAACGCAGTTGCCAAACGAACAGTTGCGCCCGTTCGCTGAACCATTCTGACGGCCATATCCATTGGTCGCCGGCGCAAAGGCTGAACAGTAAAGCCACCGCCACGCCCAGCGCCAACAGACTGACCTGGCGTTTATCGCAGTAACGTTGATGTTGCAACAGTAAGGTGAAGGTACGGCTGGTTGGCATGGCGCGGCGATTCCCTGCCGGCCGCTGTCGTGGCCGGATAATTGACGTCTGAGTCGAATATTAGGGGGTTAACGCCGCAAGGGGAAGCCTTGCGTAGGCGATGGCGCAGGAAAGCAGCGGCTGGTCCTGCCCGTCATCGCAACGATGATGGCAAAACCAGCCGCCGATAAACTCAGGGATTAACGATGCGGGCCGGCGTTGCCCGGTGGATAAGGCTGACCGCGGGCGTCATCACGGCGGTCATGGTCACCACGATCGTCATGACGGCGGTCGTGGTCGCGATTATCGCGATCGCCGTGGAACGGATTGCCGCTGCGTGCCGGCTGGCGATGTTCATAGCCACGCGGCGGCGAAGGTTGCCAGCGTCCGCCGTCCCAGTACAGACCGCGCGCATTGCGCTCCCCCAGACCTCGGCCCTGGTGCGCATGCCACCACTGCGGTGGGCGCCAGTCGTAGCCATCCCAGTAGTAGCCGCGGCGGTCCTGATCCCCCAGGTGCAGAGAAACGCCCGGCACGTTGATATCGACGGACACATCGGCCTGCGCCGCCAGCGGCAGCAACAGCGGGATACACACCAGCAACAGGATTTTTTTCATTTTACCTTCTCACTCTATTTTTCTTGCTGCAGTGGTTATATCAGCGCATTTATTTAACGACTATCTCATCGATACCTATTTTCAGATCGTTTTCGACGGCCTTACACAATCCCTACACTGTTTGCCGCCGCCTTTAATTATCATAGCCACTGACAAGGCTTAACGAATTGCTGACATCGCTTAAGCGACGCGACAATTATAATTAACCGGATTCCCATCGGAGGATAATAAAATGATTAAACGTATAGGTAGGTTGTTAGCCGTTGTAGCCTTGGCCTCAAGCCTCAGCGCCTGCTGCTGGGGCCCTCACTGGGGCGGCGGCCACCGCGGCGATGGCCCTGGCCATTATTACGGCCGTTACTGAGGAGAGAAAATAGATTCACTCATCAACAATAATAAGATATAAGAATATTCCGCAACTGAGGTTAAATTAATCCCTCCATACCGACTTAACGAACAAATTTAATAGTCGCCTTGAGAATTAGGAATAAACTGAATTTTGTCCCAGAAAAGAAAAAGGCCGCGCAAGCGGCCTTTTTTGATGTCACGTCACTCACCCTTTCGGGCTGGCGTTTTCTACCCGGCTTTTCAGCTTCTGCCCCGGACGGAAGGTCACCACGCGGCGCGCCGTAATCGGAATGTCTTCGCCGGTCTTCGGGTTACGCCCCGGACGTTGGTTCTTGTCACGCAGATCAAAGTTGCCAAAACCCGACAGTTTTACCTGTTCGCCATTCTCAAGGGCCCGACGGACCTCTTCAAAGAACAGTTCCACCAGGTCTTTGGCGTCCCGTTTGCTAAGCCCAAGCTTCTCAAACAGGTGTTCTGACATTTCAGCTTTAGTAAGCGCCATAGGTTCAATCCCTCAAGGATGCTTGGAATCGCTGTTTTAGAGCCTCTACGCATTTTGCAACGGTAGCGGCTATCTCCTCTTCTTCCAGTGTACGAGCGGTATCCTGCAATACCAGACTGATAGCCAGGCTCTTGTCACCTTCTGCCACGCCCTTGCCACGGTACACGTCAAACAAGTTTACGCCAACTACCTGATTTGCGCCAACTTTCTTACACTCGGCCAAAATATCTTCTGCGGGGACGTTTTCAGCCACCACAACAGCGATATCACGGCGGTTTGCCGGGAAGCGCGAAATCTCCCGCGCCTGAGGCACGGCGCGGCTCGCAAGCTTGTTCCACTCCAGTTCAAACACCACGGTGCGGCCGTTAAGATCCAGTTTACGTTCAAGTTCCGGGTGAACCACACCGATGAAACCAACGCGTTCGCCGTGCAAATAAATCGCCGCACTTTGCCCTGGATGCAGGGCCGGATTGGCTTCCGCCCGGAACTGAATTTCGGATAATTTACCGGTCAGCTCGAGGACAGACTCCAGATCCCCTTTTAAATCATAGAAGTCGACGGGCTTGCGCGCCAGATCCCAATGTTCATCGTGCGTATGGCCGGCGATCACGCCTGCCAGCATGACGTCCTGACGGATACCCAGATTTGCCGCACTATCAGGCACAAAGCGCAGGCCGCTTTCGAACAGGCGCAGACGCGTCTGCTGGCGGTTCTGGTTGTACACTACCGCGGACAGCAGGCCGGTCCACAGCGACAGGCGCATGGCCGACATTTCGACCGAAATCGGGCTCGGCAGGATCAGCGCTTCTTCATTCGGATGCAGCAACGCCTGCACTTTCGGATCGACGAAGCTATAGGTGATCGCTTCCTGATAACCGTGATCGACCAGCATGGTCTTCACGCGCTTGAGCGTCAGATCGGCTTCGCGATGCTGGGTCATCACCAGATCGGCACGCACCGGCACATCCGGGATGTTGTCGTAGCCGTAAACACGCGCCACTTCTTCCACCAGATCCTCTTCGATCTCCATATCGAAACGCCAGCTCGGCGCGATCGCTTGCCAGCTGTCGCCCTGCTCGGTCACCTGACAACCCAGGCGGCGCAGAATGTCGCTGACCTGCTCGCTCGGCACCACGTGGCCGATCAGGCGATCCAACTTCTCGCGGCGCAGCGTGATGGTGGCGCGCTTTGGCAATTCGTTTTCATCGGTCACGTCAATAATCGGACCGGCCTGGCCGCCACAGATGTCGAGCAGCAGGCGCGTGGCGCGCTCCATCGCTTTGTACTGCAGCGCCGGATCGACACCGCGCTCATAGCGATGAGAAGCATCGGTGTGCAGGCCGTGACGGCGCGCGCGACCGGTGATCGATAGCGGGCTGAAGAAAGCGCACTCCAGCAGCACGTCCTGGGTTTCCCCGTTGACGCCGGAATGCTCGCCGCCGAAGATGCCGCCCATCGCCAACGCTTTTTGATGATCGGCGATCACTAAGGTGTCGGCGTTCAGTTTGGCTTCGTTACCGTCCAGCAGCGTCAAGGTTTCCCCTTCTTCCGCCATGCGCACCACGATGCCGCCGTCGATGCGGCTCAGATCGAAGGCGTGCATCGGCTGGCCAAGTTCCAACAGCACATAGTTGGTGACGTCGACGACGGCATCGATAGAACGGATACCGCAACGACGCAGTTTTTCACGCATCCACAGCGGGCTTGGCGCCTTGACGTCGATGCCTTTCACCACGCGGCCCAGATAACGCGGGCACGCCTGCGGCGCGTCAACGCGGATCGGCAGCGTGGCGTCGATAGTGGCAGCCACCGGGCTCATATCCGGCTCGGTCAGCGCAACCTGGTTCAGTACGCCCACGTCACGCGCAACGCCGATGATGCCCAGGCAGTCGGCGCGGTTCGGCGTGACGCTGATCTCGATGGTGCTGTCGTTCAGTTTCAGATAGTCGCGGATGTCGGTGCCGATCGGCGCATCCAGCGGCAGCTCAATGATGCCGTCATGATCGTCGGAAATGCCCAGCTCGGAGAATGAGCACAGCATGCCTTCCGAAGGCTCGCCGCGCAGCTTGGCGGCCTTGATTTTGAAGTCGCCCGGCAGCACCGCGCCCACGGTGGCAACCGCCACTTTCAGGCCGGTACGGCAGTTCGGCGCACCGCAGACGATGTCGAGCAAGCGATCGCCGCCCACGTTAACTTTAGTGACGCGCAGTTTATCGGCGTTCGGGTGCTGACCGCACTCGACCACTTCACCCACCACGACGCCGTTAAACGCGCCGGCAACCGGATCCACGCCGTCCACTTCCAAACCGGCCATGGTGATTTGATCGGATAATGCTTCGCTGCTGATGGCCGGGTTTACCCACTCGCGCAACCAGAGTTCACTGAATTTCATGTGATATTCCCGCCTTACTTAAACTGTTTGAGGAAACGCAGATCGTTTTCGAAGAATGCGCGCAGGTCGGTGACGCCGTAACGCAGCATCGTCAGGCGCTCCATGCCCATACCGAAGGCGAAGCCGGAGTAAACTTCCGGATCGATGCCCACGTTGCGCAGCACGTTCGGATGCACCATGCCGCAGCCCAGCACTTCCAGCCATTTGCCGTTCTTGCCCATCACGTCCACTTCAGCGGACGGTTCGGTGAACGGGAAGTAGGACGGACGGAAACGAACCTGCAGATCTTCTTCAAAGAAGTTGTTCAGGAAATCGTGCAGCGTGCCCTTCAGGTTGGTGAAGCTGATGTCTTTATCGACGATCAGCCCTTCCATCTGGTGGAACATCGGGGTGTGGGTCTGATCGTAGTCATTACGATAAACGCGGCCCGGCGCAATGATGCGGATCGGCGGCTGCTGGTTCTTCATGGTGCGGATCTGCACGCCGGAGGTCTGAGTGCGCAGCAGGCGCGTGGCGTCGAACCAGAAGGTATCGTGGTCGGCGCGCGCCGGGTGATGCCCTGGAATATTCAGCGCGTCGAAGTTATGGTAATCGTCTTCAATCTCCGGGCCGGTAGCGACGGAGAAGCCCAGCTCGCCGAAGAAGGTTTCGATACGGTCGATGGTGCGGGTCACCGGGTGCAGGCCGCCGTTTTCCATACGACGGCCCGGCAGGGAGACGTCGATGGTTTCAGCCGCCAGGCGCGCGTTCAGCGCGGCGCTTTCCAGCGCGTTCTTGCGCGCGTTCAGGGCGTCTTGCACCTCTTGCTTGGCCTGGTTGATCACCGCGCCGGCCGCCGGGCGGTCTTCCGCCGGTACGTCGCGCAGAGACTGCATCTGCAAGGTGAAATGACCTTTCTTGCCAAAATATTCGACGCGTACCAAATCTAACGCGGCAACATCCTGGGCATCTTCTACGGCTGCCTTGGCACTGGCAACCAGCTCTGCGAGATGTGGCATTGCTTTCCTCTTCCTCTGGCCGGGATGGCCCTAAGTAATTGTTATCTATTATTCGAACACGCCTTTGAGCAATCTTCAAAGACTTTTCAATGCGTTGTCGGCCGGATGGCTCACCTGCGCGGCACAGGGCCGGCTGAGTACCCGCCGTTCTCACCGCAACGCTTTGCAAGGCGAGCCGATGGCCAAAAACAAAAAAGCCTCCACGAGGGAGGCTTAGGCGCTACTTTTCGTTTCTTTTCTTACGCGCAAAGCCTCCTGAAATCAGGCGCTAAAGTAAAAAAAGAAACGAAAAATAGCTGCGTGCATGATTGCGGTACCTTGTCGATGATTGACCACCAGTGATATAGCGGCGGGCAATGAAAGTCAATATTTGTCGCTGAAAACAAAGATTAAAAGAGGGAGCAAGCTCCCTCTTCTACTGACTTACGCCAGAGCTGCTTTCGCTTTCTCAACCAGTGCGCCGAAGGCCACTTTGTCGAAGACTGCGATGTCAGCCAGGATCTTACGGTCAATTTCGATCGACGCTTTTTTCAAGCCGTTGATGAACTTGCTGTAAGACAGACCGTTCTGACGAGCAGCTGCGTTGATACGTGCAATCCACAGCTGACGGAACTGACGCTTACGTTGACGACGGTCACGGTAAGCATACTGGCCTGCTTTGATTACTGCCTGGAAGGCAACACGATATACGCGCGAACGGGCACCGTAGTAACCTTTCGCCTGCTTCATAATTTTCTTGTGACGTGCGCGTGCAATTACACCACGTTTTACGCGAGCCATATGCTCTCTCCTAAAGTCTTATTCTAAATTCAAAAAAAATGGCTTATGCGTACGGCAGGCACGCGGTAACCAGGACCAGATCGTTTTTAGACACCATGCCTTTCGGACGCAGGTGACGTTTACGCTTGGTTGCTTTTTTGGTCAGAATATGACGCAGGTTGGCATGTTTACGCTTAAAACCACCGCTGCCGGTTTTTTTGAAGCGCTTGGCTGCACCACGTACAGTTTTAATCTTTGGCATTTTAATTAAATCCACTTCGCATTGTTAAACAACGAATCAGTTGGGCGAATAAAACCCACACAGCGCAAGCGCCGCGCGGGTTCCATTACTTGTAAGCCTTACTGTTTCTTCTTAGGAGCGAGCACCATAATCATCTGGCGGCCTTCGATCTTCGTAGGGAAGGATTCGACCACTGCCAGATCCATATCTTCACACAGGTCTTTACGGACGCGGTTAAGCACTTCCATACCGATCTGCTGGTGCGCCATCTCACGCCCGCGGAAACGCAGGGTGATTTTGGCTTTATCGCCATCTTCCAGAAAGCGAATCAGGTTGCGTAGTTTGACCTGATAGTCGCCATCATCGGTGCCAGGACGGAATTTGATTTCCTTAACCTGGATAACTTTTTGCTTCTTCTTCTGTTCTTTCGTCGACTTGCTCTTCTCGTAGAGGAATTTGCCGTAATCCATGATTCGGCAAACTGGCGGTTCGGCATTTGGGCTGATTTCTACTAAATCAACGCCCGCTTCCTCAGCTTTTTCAAGAGCTTCATTCAGACTGACAATACCAATCTGCTCGCCATCGACGCCGGTTAGGCGAACTTCTTGCGCGCGAATTTCTCTGTTAATGCGATTAGGACGCGCCGGTTGAACTCGTTTTCCGCCTTTAATACTTTATTCCTCCAGTTGATGAAGACTACGGCTGCGAATCTCTTTCAGCAGCTTGTCTACGACTTCGTTTACGTCCAGGCTTCCCAAGTCTTTGCCACGGCGGGTACGAACGGCAACTTTGCCTGCTTCGACCTCTTTGTCACCGCACACCAACATGTAAGGGACTCGACGTAAAGTATGTTCGCGAATTTTAAAGCCAATCTTCTCATTTCTCAAGTCCGCTTTCACGCGAATACCTGCATCCTGCAGTTTTTTGGTCAATTGCTGGACGTAATCAGACTGGCTATCGGTGATATTCATCACCACCACCTGCACCGGAGCGATCCAGGTCGGGTAGAACCCGGCATATTCTTCGGTAAGGATACCGATGAAGCGTTCCATGGAGCCCAAAATGGCGCGGTGAATCATTACCGGCACGACGCGATCGTTGTTTTCGCCAACGTACGATGCGCCCAAACGGCCCGGCAAGAAGAAATCGAGCTGCACGGTACCACATTGCCATGCGCGATCCAAACAATCATGCAGGGTAAATTCAATTTTCGGTCCGTAGAAGGCGCCCTCACCCGGCTGATATTCAAACGGAATGCCGTTCTCGGTCAGCGCGGCGGCCAGGTCTTCTTCCGCACGGGTCCACATGTCGTCGGTGCCGATGCGTTTTTCCGGACGCGTGGACAGCTTGACGGCGATCTTGTCGAAGCCGAAAGTGCCGTACACGTCATACACCATGCGGATACATTCGTTCACTTCGGCGCGCACCTGCTCTTCGGTACAGAAGATGTGGGCGTCATCCTGCGTGAAGCCGCGCACGCGCATCAGGCCGTGCAGGGAACCCGAAGGCTCGTTGCGGTGGCAGCTGCCGAATTCCCCCATGCGCAGCGGCAAATCACGGTACGACTTCAGGCCCTGGTTGAAGATCTGCACGTGACCCGGGCAGTTCATCGGCTTGATGCAGTATTCGCGGTTTTCCGACGCGGTGGTGAACATGGCGTCTTTGTAGTTTTCCCAGTGGCCGGTTTTTTCCCACAGCACGCGGTCCATCATGAACGGACCTTTCACTTCCTGGTACTGATACTCTTTGAGCTTCATGCGCACGAAGGCTTCCAGCTCGCGGAAGATAGTCCAACCGTCGTTGTGCCAGAACACCATACCCGGCGCTTCTTCCTGCATGTGATACAGGTCGAGCTGTTTGCCGATCTTGCGGTGATCGCGCTTGGCCGCTTCTTCCAGACGCTGCAGGTAGGCGTTCAGCTGCTTCTTGTCTGCCCAGGCGGTACCGTAGATACGCTGCAGCATTTTGTTTTTGCTGTCGCCGCGCCAGTAAGCGCCGGAGGTTTTCTGCAGTTTGAAATGGTGGCAGAAACGCATGTTCGGCACGTGCGGGCCGCGGCACATGTCGACGTATTCTTCGTGGTGATACAGACCCGGACGATCGTCATGGCTGATGTTCTCATCCAGGATCGCCACTTTATAGATTTCGCCGCGCTCAGCGAAGGTGTCACGGGCTTCTTGCCAGCTGACCTTCTTCTTGATGACGTCGTAATCCTTATCGGCCAACTCGTGCATCCGCTTTTCCAGCAGATCCAGGTCTTCCTGCGTCAGGGTGCGGTCGATGTCCACGTCATAATAAAAACCGTTGTCGATCACCGGACCGATCGCCATTTTGGTATCCGGCCACAGCTGCTTGATCGCATGACCCAGCAGGTGCGCGCAGGAGTGGCGCATGATTTCCAGACCGTCTTCATCTTTGATGGTGATGATGGCCAGCTGCGCATCCGATTCGATCAGATCGCCGGCGTCAACCAGCTCGCCGTTGACGCGGCCGGCGATACAGGCTTTCGCCAGGCCAGGGCCGATATCGCGCGCGACATCCATCGGGGAAACGGGGTGGTCGAAATGACGCTGACTTCCGTCAGGAAGGGTAATAACAGGCATTAATAATTCCTTATCTACAGTGGTGACCCACACGACAGATCACATGCAGTACGAAAATTGGATTTTGGGTTTGGTCAGCCAGGTTTCAGATCTCGCCCACAATTGCCAGATTGAAACCTCACTGGGTATACAGAATGGAACGCATACCTTCTCAGCCGCATTCGGCTAAGCGAATAGTATCACTAAAATTGTTCCGGATAAATAAAGTGCCACCGCCCTCACACTTTCGCCTCATTCGCCGCAAAAACGCCTTTCAGATAGCTGAGGGTAGCCAACAGACACAGGCCGTAGCCCAACAGTTCGCACCCCTCTTCCACCATGTTTTTCACCTCTCGGTTGTAGCCGTCCAGCATCAGCGTTTGCCACAGCGCGCTCATGCCGAACAGGCGTGAAAACACCAGGATGCACAGCAGGCCGGCGCACATCATGCCGTAGCCAGGGTGCGACACGACATAGACCAGACCGCGCGCCGTAGCCGCAATATGCCTTGCGGCATGCCACAGACAGGCCAAGGCGACCGCCAGCGCGAACCACACCCAGGCGCCGTGCCACAACGCATCGAACGCGAAGTCCATCTCGCGGATCAGCATGCAGAGAAAGAAGCCGCCAACCAGCAGCCAGGCGGAACGACGCTCGACCTGTCGCCGAGCTGCGGCGAAGAAACCGCCGGAGATGGCGAGCAGCAACAGTTCCTGCGCCGCTTCGGTCAACGAGGTTTCATGCACGAAGTTATGCAGCCAGTGCACATCGATAAACACCAGGCCGACCAATGCCCCCACGAAGGCGGCGGAAAGCGCGAATGCGCCGATTTTCCCCAATAAAATATGCAGTTCTTGTTTCATAATCACACTCATTATTATTTACAGCGCATCTATGGTATCCACCTGTTCTCAGGGATCGTGGCAATTGATGCCTAATGCCCTGCGCCGCGCGAAAGGTGGTCGTTAATTACGCCGAAACAATAAAAAACCCCGGCACCTGGGCCGGGGTAAGGCCAGTCTTTCCTGGCAGTCACTTCATCGTCGTCAGTATTCCAGGCTCTCATCCCTCTATCATCGAGACGCGCAAAGGAGCCCGAAGATTACGCCTGCGCAGGTGATACCGCGATACGGCGGGCATTGGTGTTAACGCCCCACAAGCCTGCCAACGCACTGACCACTGCGCCAATCAACAGCGCAAAGAATGACCATAATGCAGCCCGCGACAATTCGTCTGCAGCAGCGGCAGCCTGTTCGCGCGCCTTCTGTTTCAGCTCCACATACTCCTGTTTTGCCTGATTGATTTTTGCTTCGGCGTCATCCAAACGCTGATTAACCAGCTGCGCAGTTTTATTTTTGGCTTCGACCAAATTCTTCACCGTCTGGTCCACTTCCTGCGGCGTCATATCGGTATTTTCTGCCAAGGCCTTTTTCAGGGCGTCTTGATCCACATCTTGCGAGATGGCCTCACCCTGTTTTTTAAGCTTGGCGACCAGTTGATTAATAATGGCGTCGCTATTGTCAGGCTGAAGTGCCAGGGCTTTTACTGCGTCCGCCAAATCAGTTTTGGCCGCATTCAACTGCTGTTGCATGAATTCAGGCTGCAATGACGGGATACCGCTTTTTTTAAGCGCCGTAACCACATCGCCTTGCAGCTGTTCAGGTTCCAAGGTTGTGTCAATGCCCAACTTGTCAAACACTTTACCGCCGGCGTCCGCCAATCCGGATGCCCCTTTGCCAATCGCTGAACCGGCGCCGGAGAGCAAGCTGCCGGAGGTCGAAGCGATAGCGCCCAGCGCATTGCCGGTCGCCTTCACTGCAGACCCGACCAGCATCCCACCCAGCACCGCCGCCACAATCAGTGACGTAGCCCAGACCAGGAAGCCATGAATAAGTCCGTCATTAGCAGCCAAACGCCCAGCAATAAAAGCGCCGGCGGCCAAACTAATAATGATTGAAACAGCGGACCAAATCACTACGGTGGTACCGGCGCCGTTTATCGGATCGTCTGATGTCGGATCCACGATGGAGAATCCAAGACTGGTGCCTAACGTCGACAGCAGCAGTGAAACAGCCAATACGGTGATCACGCCGCCGATGACGCTGCCCCAGGAGATTTTTTTCGCCGCTACCCATTCTTTTGCCACTTCCATAGTAAAACTCCTTTTAAGTTTTCGATTATAAAGAAATGCCAGAAAGCCTTACCATTATAGACTCGCTTCATCAATCAGGCGGTTAAAGGGTGAAAACAGTTAAAAATAATTAATGATAATAACATCAAGAGTGCGTCTACTCTCAGCGGCGATACGCTGACAGACCGTCTTAGCATCACTATTCTTACGCTATCCACCAGTGAACAGGGTCTTAGCGCAAAACATGAACCGGTTACTCGCAGCCCTCATCGTGGCGTGCGCGGCATTGGCGACGTTATATGGGCTGGTGCATTTTGGCGCACGTTCGGTGCCGCGCGCGATTGCGGTCAACGAGGCGCCGCTGGGGTGTGAGGATGAACCTGAGCTCGCCGGCGAGTGCGGCGATGACGATGAGGCTCCCGCCGACGAATTTCGCCGGCCGGCGACACTGAACGCCCGGGCCGACGGTTAATTAACGTTACGAGCTATCCCCATTGCCGCCAGGCGTACGGCAGGCTAGGCTGTTCAGCTCATGGGCCGCCGTTTGGCGGCTTGAACGTTGCACAGGGAGTCTATTTTATGACGGGTATTTTGCAGTTATTCCAGGCCATCGGACTGGGTTTGGTGCTGCTGTTGCCGCTGGCCAACCCGCTGACCACGGTGGCGTTGCTGCTCGGGTTGTCCGGCAATATGACGCGCGAAGAGCGTAATCAGCAGTCGCTGATGGCCTCGGTTTATGTGTTCTGCATCATGACGGTGGCGTTTTACGCCGGGCAGGTGGTGATGAACACCTTCGGCATTTCGATCCCCGGCCTGCGCATCGCCGGCGGCCTGATCGTCGCCTTCATCGGTTTTCGCATGCTGTTCCCGCAGCAGAGCCCCGAAGACGCGCCGGAGGTGGAGAGCAAGTCGCACGAGCTGCGCCACAAGACGTCGGCCAACATCGCCTTCGTGCCGCTGGCCATGCCGAGCACCGCCGGGCCGGGCACCATCGCGATGATCATCAGCTCGGCATCGAGCGTCAAAGCGAACTCGCTGGGCTTTGAACCCTGGGTGTTGGCCGTGGCGCCGGTCGCCATCTTCCTGACGGTCGCGGTGATCCTGTGGGCCTGCCTGCTCAGTTCCGGCGCCATCATGCGGTTGGTGGGGAAAAGCGGCATCGAGGCGATCTCGCGCCTGATGGGGTTCCTGCTGGTGTGCATGGGCGTTCAGTTCATCATCAACGGCGTGCTGGAGATCATCTCCACCTATACACCGACCGCCTGATCATACAAAACGGGCGCGACATCGCGCCCGTTGCCGTTATTTCCCCGCCGGCGCCTGCGCGCCCAAAATGCCCTTGCCTTCCGGCACTTCGGTAAAGCGACTGAGGATCTCGCTGTAGGTCTTGGCCGGATCCAAATCCGGGAACTGCGCCGGATAGATAAACTTCGCCAGATACTCCAGCCCGACGATGTTGTACGGGTGGTTGTAGAAGTTATGGTAGATGCCGTAGAACCGCCCTTCCTTCACCGCCGACACCTGCGAGAACCCTGGGCGCTGCTTCATGCGGTTGAAGGCCTCATCCACCTGCTGCTGCGTCACGCCATAGCCGAACGGCACCGCGGCATTGGTCTTGCTGGCCCACTGCGAGCCGGAAACGATATACGCATCCGGTTTCATACTGATCACTTTTTCCAGCGCCACGTCGCCGGTCGCACCCGGCAGCAGCGCAGAACCGATGTTACGCGCGCCGACCGCCTCGACCAGTGCCCCCCAGCCGACGTGCGCATGGGTGAAGCAGCAAGATTCCAGGCCATTCAGGCCGGCCTTGGCTTCGAAGAACACCAACGGTTTGGGTTCCACCGACTGCGTTTTGGCCAGAATGGCCTGATAATGCTGCTGATAATAATCGGTATATTGCTTGGCTTCGCTTTCACGGTTGAGGGTTTCCCCCAACAGCGTCACGCTTTTCGGCGTGTTTTCCACCGGCTTGAGCATGGTATCGATAAACAGCACCGGCACGTTCAGCGCCTTCAGCTTATCCAGCACGCCGGTTTGGCTCAGCGAAGGCTTGGAGCGCAGCTGGGCGATCATCAGATCGGGGCGCTTGGCGATCACGCTCTCCAGATTCACCTCGCCTTTATCGCTGAATCCCATGTCGATGATGTTTTTCGCCGCCGGCCATTTGCTCTGCAAGATTTCCCAGGTCGCCGCGTCGCTTTTCTTCAGCAGGTTATTCCAGGCCACCAGCCGGCCGAACGGGTTGGCGCGATCGAGCAGCGCCAGCGTGAGAATGTCGCGCCCGTCCTGCACCACGATGCGTTTCGGCTCCTGCGGGAGGGTGACCGTCTGGCCGGAGGTGTCGGTCAGGGTCAACGGATAGGTAGTGGCCATCGCCGGAGAGGCGAGTAAGGCGGCGCAGACCAGCGCCGGCAAAGTGATTCGACGGTGCACGAAAGACTCCTTAGTCATGAATACATTCAGGAAATACTAATGAGAATGGCTTGCATTATCAAAGATAACGCCCAGCATGCCGGCGATTAATTGCAAAGGGATGTGTAAAGGAAGGATAAGAGGCGCGCCGGAGCCGGCGCGCCCAGGGGATCACATCAGGCCGTAGATCAGCGCCGACAGCGCAATCAAGCCCATCACCAGCACGAAGACGTTGCTCGCCGCGCGATATTGGCGCATGGCCGGCACCGCACGCACCGCGTACATCGGCAGGATGAACAGGATCGCCGCAATCAGCGGGCCGCTGATGGTTTCGATGATGTGCAGCGCGCTGGGGTTCCACACCGTCGCCGCCCAGGTGAGCAGGAACAGTGCCACCGCCGAGATGCGGTGCGTCATGCGCGAGCTGAGCGGCTTGCCGACCGCGCGCGTGACGCCATCGATCAGGCTGGTCGCCCCTTCCGTCACCCCCAGCGAGGTGCCGAGATAGGATTTAGCCATTGCCAGCATTGCCATCACCGGGCCGAGATAGGCGATCAGCGGGTTGGAAAACTTGTTGGCCAGCGTGGTCAGCACCGTGATGTTCTGATCTTTCGCCTGCTGCATGTCTTCATGGGACAGGCTCAGCACGCAGCTGAACACGAAAAACAGCACGGTAACGCAGATCAGCACATAGCTGTAGCGCATGATGCGCGCGCAGCGGCGCTCCGCCTTGTCGCCATACAGGCTCTTCTGCGTCGAGGCGAAGGAGGAGATGATCGGCGCATGGCTGAAGGAAAACACCATCACCGGCACCGCCAGCCACAGTGAATGCCACAGCCCCGGCGTGTCGAAGCGGGTGGTGGCCAGGCCGTGCACGAAGTTGGCGGTATTCCAGCTCGGCATCAGGTACAGCGAAATACCCATCAGGAACACCAGCAGCGGGAACACCAGCATGCCCATCGCCGCCACGATGCTGTCTTTGCCACGCAGCAGCACCAGATTGAGCACTACGACCACCGCCAGACTCAGCCAGATACGCGGCAGCGGCGCCACGTGGAACTGGTGGATCAGGAAGCTGTCCAGCGCGTTGGTGATCGAAATGCTGTACACCAGCACGATCGGGAAGAACGCCATCAGATACAGCATCATGATGATTTTTCCGGCCAGCACGCCGAAGTGTTCCACCACCACATCGTGAATATTGCCGTCGCGGCTGGAGCCAGAAAGCACGAAGCGGCTGAGCGCGCGGTGCGGCAAATAGGTCAACGGGAAAGCGAACAGCGCCATCAACAGCAGCACCAGCGGGCCGTTCAAACCGGCGTTGATCGGCAAGAACAATGTGCCGGCGCCCACCGCGGTGGCATAGAGACCGAACATCCAGACGGTGTCGGTTTTGTTCCATTTGGCAGGCTGAGCGGCCGTCAGCGTGCCTGAATCGGGAGAAATCGTACTCATGAGACAGTCTACCTTAATCTGCAGCGCCAACGATTGCGCCTAACGGGATATCCTTCTCCGCGAATTTTTTAATAGTAATCAGTGAATTAAAGCGATATTTCATACTTACGCCTGATGAAAGGACGGCAAAGGATAATGAAAAATCCGCTGCGGGTCTATGTTTTATCGGCTGAACGGATGATTTGCGAACAGAAAATGCTGAAAAAACCGGCACGGGCAGGAAAAACTAAGGGCTCCTTGCGGAGCCCTTAAGCGGTTTACTTCTTCGCGTCCGGATGGTCCGGCACCTCGGCGCTGCCCATCTCCTTCTCGTCGCGGATCATCGAGCGGTCTTTACGCACGTCGGCCACGTCGGAGGCGCTCACCGGTTTGGCGCTGTTGCCCCAGCTGGTACGGATGAAGTTCACCACGTCCGCCACCTGCTGATCGTTCAGACGCCAGCCAAACGGCGGCATGGTGATATTGGATACCGCCCCCTGCACCGCCGGCGTGGTGTTGCCGGTCAGCACGATGTGGATCAGCGAGGTCGCGTCCTCGGTCTGCACCACCGGGTTGCCCTTCAGCGACGGGAAGGCGCGCTTATAGCCCACGCCGTCGGTGCGGTGGCAGGCCGCGCAGTTATCGACATACAGCGCCGCGCCGGGCTTGCTGTCGTCACCGCGCCACAGATCCTTGGCCACGCTGTCTTCGACCGGTGCCGCCTGCTGCTTGCCGTCTTTCGGCGGCAGCGATTTCAGGTAGCGTGCGATGGCGGTCAGATCGTCGTCGCTCAGGTATTGCAGGCTGTGCTCCACCACGTCGCTCATGCCGCCAAACACGATCGCCTTGTCGTTACGGCCGGTTTTCAGGAACTCGGTCAGCTCGGCTTCGCTCCAGCTGCCCAGGCCATCCTTACGGTCGCTGCGCAAGCTGGAAGCCACCCAGCCGTCGATCGGCGCGTTGCTGCCGGACAGGTAGTCGTCGCTTTCGCTGTTGCTCAGCGCTTTTTCCTGCATGGTGATGCTGCGCGGGGTATGGCAGGCACCGCAGTGGCCCAGGCCTTCCACCAGGTAGCGGCCGCGCTCAATCACCGGATCGGCCTTGGCGTCAGCGACGAAATCCGCCGGCGACGGCGCGAACATGCCGCGCCAGATGCTCAGCGGCCAGCGCATCGACAGCGGCCACGGGATGTCGGAGTCCTTGTTGGCCTGCTCCACCGGCTGCACGCCGTGCATGAAATAGGCATACATGGCGCGCATGTCGTCCTCTTTCACCAGCGCGAACGACGGGTACGGCATCGCTGGGTACAGGGTGCTGCCGTTTTTGGCTACGCCCTTACGCACCGCGTTGTCGAAATCCTCGAAGCTGTAATCGCCGATGCCGGTTTTCTTGTCCGGCGTAATGTTGGTCGAGTAGATGGTGCCGATCGGCGTCTCCATCGCCAGACCGCCGGCGAAGGTTTTGCCGCTCTTGCCGTCGGTGTGGCAAGCCACGCAGTCGCCGGCGCGCGCCAGGTATTCACCGCGCTTGATCAGCTCGCTGCTGACGGTGGCGTCCTGCGCCCAAACGGAAAAACTCACTGCACTGAGAACCAGTGCCGGTACAAATGCTTTCATCGTTCGCCGTCCTTATGCCTGCACCAATGGGCCTGGGTTTTTCAGATACTGCTCGCGAATGGCGCGGGCAGACCAGTAAGCCAGCGCCGCCACGGTGCCGGTCGGGTTGTAGCCCAGCCCTTGCGGGAAGGCCGATGCGCCGATCGAGAACACGTTGTGCACGTCCCAGCTCTGCAGATAGCGGTTGACCGCGCTGGTCTTCGGATCCTCGCCCATCACCGCGCCGCCGTTCATATGGGTGGTTTGGTAGCTGGTGGTGTCGAAGTGGCTGTTGGCGTTTTTCGGGCTGCCGGCGATCAGTTTCGGGTTCATCGCCTTGGCGATCGGCGCCATCTTGTCGTACATGAACTGCGCCATCTTGATGTCGTTTTCCTGCCAGTCGAACGTCATGCGCAGCAGCGGCTGGCCAAAGACGTTCTTGTAGTTGGGATCCAGATCCAGATAGTTGTTGCGGTACGACTGGTGCGCGCCGTGGGCGTCCATCGAGACGTGATGGGTGTAGGCATCCGCCACCGCCGCTTTCCATTTGCTGCCCCAGGCCGGGGTACCCGGAGGCGTCGGCAGGCCGGAGATCGGCTTGGTGCCTGCCTGGTTGACCCAGAACGGCGAACCGCCGACGAAGCCTTCTTTGGCGTGGTCGAAGTTATCGGCGTTGAAGTCGTCCACGCCCACGCCGTTGCCGCCGGCGCCGATGAACGGGTTGGTGAACACGTCTTTATCGAAGAACGCCTTGATGGTGGTCATGTTCTGGTAGGCGAAGTTGCGCCCGACCACGCCTTCGCCGGTCACCGGATCGTAAGGCTTGCCGATGCCGGACAGCAGCATCAGGTGCACGTTGTGGAACTGGAACGCGCCCAGGATCACCAGATCGGCCGGCTGTTCAATCTCGCGGCCCTGCGCATCGACGTAGTTCACGCCGGTGGCGCGGGATTTGTCGTCGGTCAGGTTGACCTTCAGCACGTTGGCGTTGGTGCGCAGCTCGAAACGTTTCTCCATGCGCAGCGCCGGCAAAATGTTGACGTTCGGCGAGGCCTTGGAATACATGTAGCAGGCGTAGCCGCTGCAGAAACCGCAGAAGTTGCACGGGCCCATCTGCGCGCCGTACGGGTTGGTGTAAGAGTCCGAGGTGTTGGCGGACGGCAGGTTGTAAGGGTGATAACCCACCTCCAGCGCCGCTTTCTCGAACAGCTGGGCGGAGTAGGTATTTTTCTGCGCCGGCAGCGGGAAGTCGCTGGAACGATCCGCCGCAAAGCGGTTGCCGCCCTTCTGCGCCACTTTCTGCCCTTTGATGGTCCAGGCGGTGCCGGAGGTGCCGAACACTTTCTCCGCTTTATCGAAGAACGGTTCCAGCTCGTCGTAGGTCACGCCGAAGTCCTGGATGGTCATGTCCTTCGGAATGAAGTTTTTGCCGTAGCGCTCTTCATAGTGGCTGCGCATGCGCAGTTCGATCGGATCGACGCGAAAATGCACGCCCGACCAGTGCAGGCCGGCACCGCCAACGCCGGTGCCCGGCAGGAACGCCGCCAGCTGGCGGTAAGGCACCGCGGTCTGGCTGCTGTTGTGGCGAATGGTGACGGTGCTTTTCGACAGATCCTGGAACAGTTTGCGGCGGATGTTATAGGTCAGCTCGTCGATCACCTGCGGATAAGAACCGTCCGGATAGGTGTCGCGCATCGGGCCACGCTCCAACGCCACCACGTTGAGGCCGGCCTCGGTCAGCTCTTTGGCCATGATCGCGCCCACCCAGCCGAAACCGACGATCACCGCATCTACTTTTTTCATTACCGTTGCCATGATCAGCCCCTCTCCCCACGAATCGAGACCGGCGGGAAGGGATAACGCTCCCCTCGCTCAACCCAGTCCATAAAATCGGCGCGCGCGCCCGGAAAATTAATCAGCTTCCAGCCCACCATGTCTTTGTTGCCGCCATGGATAGGATCGCTGAAGAAACCTTCGCGGGTGTTTTGCAACAGATAGGAGAAGAACAGTTTCGACGGCAGCTGCTGGAACTCCGCCTCGCCGGACTCGAACTTTTGCAACATGGCGTCTTGCTGCGCGCCATCCAGTTCGGCGAAGGGCTTGCCGGCGGTTTTCTTGCTGTAGGCGTCGGCGTCACTGATGCCGAGGTTGTAGATTTGCTTGGGCACCAGCGGCAGCTGATAACCCATCTCCTTCGGCACATCGGGGTTGAATGGCCCCTGCATGTACCAGATGGAGCCGGTGGCGTATGGGGTATTCATCTGGCGATCGATAAACTCCGGTACGCCGGCTTCCAGTGCGCCAGGGCCGCGTTCGTCGGCCGGGATCAGGCGCGCGACGGCGGCCCTGATGAAGGCCCACTCTTCCGGGGTGAAAAAGGTCGGTTGGTAATCGTTCTGCGTTGAAGTGTTCGGGGCCGCGACCGCTGGTGCCGGTGCCGTCAGCGCGCCAACGCCACTGCCACCAATTACCGCCGCAGGAATTAAGGTCATCGATTTCAACAAGAAATCGCGCCGCGAATTGTTGGTTTTATGATTCGACATGTCACATTCCATCCAAAGATAGTCACAACTATTTAACCGCAACCTTGCGGTCGATACGGGTTTTTAAAATAATTTGTTACTTATTTGTCTATTTATTGAAGGTCAGAATGCGAGCAAATGCAAAAATGTTACCGGTAACTTATTGAATGAACGTAAAGATTTATCTGCTAACGTAAATTTAACTTTTTGTGCGGTTTTTCTGATAACCGGTGAGGAAATAACGAAAAATGAGAGGTGCGTCGTGCTCTTAAGCGGCGCCATAAACAAAATCGGCCGCGTTCAGCGGCCGATTCGACAAAAGAGAGGGTTACTGCGACATCGCCTGGTAGGCGGTGGTCACCTTCCACAAATAGCGCGGCGCCTGCGGTGCCGGGTGCTTTTTCTGGATGTGCTGATAAAACTCGTCCGGACTCATCTGATTGATGCGATTCACCGCCACACGCTTGTCCGAGGAGAAGGTGCGTAACATGGCACCCGCCCCGTTCACGTACGAAACGATGGTGGCATAACGCAGAGTCTGAGGGTTGTTGATCCCGGCTAGCTGCTGGCTTTGAAGAATATTGATATAGGCCGTTCCCAGATCAATATTGACCGCCGGATCTTTCAGCTCACGCGAGCTGGGTTGCCCGTTTCGTCCTTTCATGCGATAGGCGTCGCGGCCGGCGGTAGAAGCCTTAAGCTGCATCAATCCCACTGCGTTCGAGGTGCTGACCACGTTCGGGTTAAACCCGGACTCCACCTGAATAATCGCTTTAATCAGCGTTTCGTCAACGCCGTAGTTGCTGGCGGCCTGACGAATGTAATCGTTATAAGCAACCGGGGTGCCTGTGCGGTTTACCGGTGCCTGCGGAGGGGGTTTTAACCAACCGCCGCGCGTTGTGCCACTGCCTGAAATATTGCTTGCCGTTTGCGGGTCTTTGGCGCACCCCGACAAAAGCAAAATTGCCGTAAGGCAACCTATTTTTGTTTTCACAGAATCCCTCACTCCTTTCAATGAGTTGCGTAGCATATACAACTTGTAAGGACACCTGCAGTAATTTTTTGGGCTAATCTCAAGCTATCCATATACCAAGAGGTGATTTATGAGTCAATCTGCAACAAACTGCTTTGTGGTGACTTTTCGCTATCAGGAAGCGGGATTAACCGACCTGGCGAAGCTGACCGGGCAATTGACGCGCGAAGGTTTTGTCACGTCGGTGACAGACGAAAATGGCGTTCACCATGAGCTCGGCAGCAACAGTTTCGCGTTCATAACCGTGCTGGATCAAGAGGATGTACTGCGCCTGGCGCAGGGGTTCGGGCAGTTGGCATTGGGAAAACAGCCGGAGGTGACGATATGCGCCTGTGAGGACTACCTTCAGCGGTTACATACTGATACATAAAATGCTATAACTCCCCGGACGGTATTATTTTTTCAGTTGGAGAAATACCCCGCCGGCGGTGGGCAAGTGACGCTTGACTTCGCTTCAATTGATATTGATAATCATTTTCATTTGAACCAGGAGACGTCATCATGCCATTGATAAGTTGCGCTTTTCGTCGCAGTCGCCCTTCCCGCGCTGCCGCACTGTTACGCCCTTTTACGCTCGCCTGCCTGCTGCTCGGCACCGCCTTGGTCAGTCAACACGCGCTGGCGGATAAAAAGCTGCGCGTGGTGACGACCTTTACCATCATTCAGGACATTGCCCAGAACGTGGCCGGTGACGCCGCCGTGGTGGAATCCATCACCAAGCCGGGCGCCGAGATCCACGACTATCAACCGACCCCGCGCGACATCGTCAAAGCGCAGCACGCCGACCTGATCCTGTGGAACGGCATGAACCTGGAACGTTGGTTCCAGCGCTTCTTCGAAAACATCAAACAGGTGCCGGCGGCGGTTGTGACCGAAGGCATCACCCCGCTGCCGATCCGCGAAGGGCCGTATAACGGCAACCCGAACCCGCATGCCTGGATGTCGCCAAGCAACGCGCTGGTGTACATCGAGAACATTCGCAAAGCGCTGGTGGAGCACGATCCGGCACATGCGGAAACCTATAACCGCAACGCCAAAGCCTACGCAGAGAAAATCGGCGCACTGGACGCCCCACTGCGCGAACGCCTGGCGCGCATTCCGACCGCACAGCGTTGGCTGGTGACCAGCGAAGGCGCTTTCAGCTACCTGGCGCAGGACTATCAGCTGAAAGAAGTCTATCTGTGGCCGATCAACGCCGATGAGCAAGGTTCGCCGCAGCAGGTGCGCCGGGTAATCGACGCGGTGCGCGCCCACCATATTCCGGTGGTGTTCAGCGAGAGCACCATTTCCGACAAGCCGGCCAAGCAGGTAGCGAAAGAAACCGGCGCCAAATACGGCGGCGTGCTGTACGTGGATTCGCTGTCCACCCGCGACGGCCCGGTGCCGACCTATATCGACCTGCTTAACACCACCGTGCAAACCATCGCCAAAGGATTCGATCAATGACCCATGAACCGTTTGTCCGCCCTGAATTGAACGTGGACGACGTCACCGTGACCTACAACAACGGACACACCGCCATTCACAACGCCAGCTTTACCCTGAGCGGCGGTTCGATCTGCGCACTGGTCGGCGTCAACGGCAGCGGTAAATCGACGTTGTTCAAAAGCATCATGGGCCTGGTCAGGCCCACCAGCGGCCGGGTGTCGCTCAGCGACAAACCGGTAGCGGACGCGCTGAAAAAGAACCTGATCGCCTACGTGCCGCAGACCGAGGACGTCGACTGGAACTTCCCGGTGCTGGTGGAAGACGTGGTGATGATGGGCCGCTACGGCAAGATGAATTTCCTGCGCATTCCGTCGCGAGAGGACCGGTTGCGGGTTGACAAGGCGCTGGAGCGGGTCGGCCTCAGCGAGCTGCGCGGTCGGCAGATCGGCGAGCTGTCCGGCGGCCAGAAAAAGCGCGTGTTTCTGGCGCGCGCGCTGGCGCAACAGGGCACGGTGCTGCTGCTGGATGAACCGTTCACCGGCGTGGATGTGAAAACCGAGAATGCCATTATCGAGCTGCTGCGCGCATTGCGCGACGAGGGGCATCTGATCCTGGTCTCCACCCACAACCTCGGCAGCGTGCCGGAGTTTTGCGATCGGGTGATCCTCATCAACCGCACGGTGCTGGCCGCCGGCCCAACCGAAACCACCTTCACGCAGAGCAACCTGGAGCAGGCATTCGGCGGCGTGCTGCGCCATATCAACCTCTCAGGCCCGGATCTGCACGACGACAACGATCCGCGCACCGTTACGGTATTGACCGACGATGAGCGCCCGGCGGTGTTCTACGGCCACACCAAGAGCGATCCGCCGGCCAACAGCCAGGCCAGGGAGAAACAATCCTGATGCTGGACCTTCTGCTGCAACCTTTCAGTTATAACTACATGGTGAAAGCCATCTGGGTCAGCGCCATCGTCGGCGCCGCCTGCGCGTTCCTGTCCGCCTATCTGATGCTGAAAGGATGGTCGTTGATGGGCGATGCGCTGTCGCACTCGGTGGTGCCCGGCGTGGCCGGCGCCTACGCCCTTGGCCTGCCCTACGCCGCTGGCGCCTTCTTTACCGGCATGCTGGCGGCGCTGGCGATGACGCTGGTGCGCCACATCACCCGCCTGCGCGAAGACGCCATCATCGGCTTCATCTTCTCCACCTTCTTCGCCGTCGGCCTGCTGATCGTGTCGCTCAACCCCACCTCAGTCAACGTACAGTCGATCATCTTCGGCAATATCCTCGGCATCGCCGACGAAGACGTGCTGCAGGTGGAAATCATCATCGGCGTTTCGCTGCTGATCCTGTGTCTGGTGTGGAAAGACCTGCTGGCGGTGTTCTTCGACGAAAGCCACGCGGTATCGATCGGCCTGTCGCCGCTGAAGCTGAAGATCCTGTTCTTCACCCTGCTCAGCGCCTGCACCGTCGCCGCGCTGCAAACCGTCGGCGCCATTTTGGTGATCGCCATGGTGATCACGCCGGGCGCCACCGCCTATCTGCTGACCGACCGCTTCAGCCGGCTGGTGATCATCGCCATCATCATCGGCGCATTGACCAGCGGCATCGGCGCCTACCTGAGTTTCTTCCTCGACGGTGCCACCGGCGGGGTGATCGTCACCCTGCAAACGCTGGTGTTCCTGGCGGCGTTCTTCTTCGCGCCGAAACACGGCCTGTTGGCGTCCCGGCGCCGTGTGGCGCATTCGCAAACCGGAGGCCGCTGATGGACACCCTGTATCAACTGCTCAGCGAACCCTTCGCCTACCCGTTCATGCAGCGGGCGATCGTCGCCGCCATCGTCACCGGCGTAGTGTGCGCCGTGCTCTCCTGCTATCTGGTGCTCAAAGGCTGGTCGCTGATGGGCGACGCCATCTCGCACGCGGTGCTGCCCGGCATCGTGGTGGCGTTCGTGGTCGGCATCCCGCTGGCGATCGGCGCCTTCCTCTCCGGCATCTTTTGCGCGGTAGCCACCGGCTACCTGAAAGAGAACAGCCGGGTGAAAGAAGACACGGTGATGGGCATCGTCTTTTCCGGCATGTTCGCCTTCGGCCTGGTGCTGTTCTCGCGCATCGACACCGACCAACACCTAAGCCACATTCTGTTCGGCAACATGCTGGGCATCACCGACGGCGAGCTGAAGCAAACCCTGCTGATTGCCGGCATCACCCTGGCGGTGGTGTTGCTCAAGCGCAAAGACTTCATGCTGTACTGTTTCGACCCGCACCACGCCCGGGTGATTGGCCTGCCGGTCAAGCTGCTGCACTACGGGCTGCTTTGCCTGCTGGCGATGACCATCGTCGCCTCGCTGCAGGCCGTGGGGGTGATCCTGGTGATCGCCATGCTGATCGCCCCCGGCATCATCGCCTTTATGCTGTGCCGCCGGTTTGATCGCATGCTGATGGTGGCAACGGTGGTGTCGGTGTTCTCTTGCGTGCTCGGCACCCTGATCAGCTTCCACATCGACGGCGCCACCGGGCCCTGTATCGTCATCGTGCAGGCCGTGCTGTTCGTTGTCGCCTTGTTGTACAGCAAGCTGCGCCCGTTACAGGGTAACCAAAACGCCCCGATGGGCAGTTAAACGCCCCTCTGATGCGGCGGTGTGCCCCGCCGCATCCTATTCCTCCGCTGGCTTATTCGTTGTCATCAAGTTGCAATCGGTATTGCGCTTAAATTAATCAATAGGGTATATACTTTGAGCTGGCGAGGCGCTGAAAAAATCGCCGCCTTTGACGCCGGCTGTGCGCCGCGTCGTGTTTTCACCACGGGAAAGACGCTAACCTAATGAATTATCAGGCAGCACAGAGGGGGAAATACCATGTGGCAAGCCGTTAGCCGTCTGTTAAGTGAACATCTTGGCAGCGCAGAGATACGCGAAAGGATTGAACTACCCGGGGGCGACATTCACCCGGCGTGGCGCGTGAGTTACGGTGACAACGAGGTGTTCGTGAAATGCGACGCCCGTGAACAACTGCCGATATTCACCGCCGAGGCCGATCAGCTGGCGTTGCTGGCGCGCAGCAAAAGCGTGCGGGTACCGGAAGTGTATGGCGTCGGCAGCGATCGCGACTACAGCTTCCTGCTGCTGGAGTATCAGCAGTTGAAACCCCTCGACGCCCACGGCGCCTACTGTCTGGGCCAGCAGTTGGCGCACCTGCATCAGTGGAGCGAGCAACCGCAGTTCGGTCTCGACTTCGACAGCGATCTGACCACTACCCCGCAACCCAACGCCTGGCAGCGCCGCTGGTCGGAATTCTTCGCCGAACAGCGCATCGGCTGGCAGCTGCAGCTGGCGGCGGAAAAAGGCATGACCTTCGGCGACATCGACGACATTGTCGATCGGGTGTATCTGCGCTTGCAGCACCACCAGCCGCAGCCTTCGCTGCTGCATGGCAACCTGTGGCCGGGCAACTGCGCGATGACCGCCAACGGGCCGATCCTGTTCGATCCGGCCAGCTACTGGGGCGACCGAGAGTGCGACTTGGCGATGCTACCGCTGTATCCGGAGCTGCCGCCGCAGATCTACGACGGCTATCAGAGCGTGTGGCCGCTGGGGGCCGGATTTATCGAACGCCAGCCGCTGTATCAGCTGTACTACCTGCTCAACCGCAGCAATCTGTTCGGCGGCCAGCATTTGGTGGCTGCCCAACGCGCGGTGGAGACGCTGCTGCAGCCGGAGGCGTCATAACGTACCGGGGCGCCGTGCGGCGCCCCGATCATGGTTCAGGCCGCGCCGGCCAACTGCCCCAACAGGCGGATCACGAACCAGGCGATCACCGCAATCACGATAGGCAGGATGTACAGCGGGAAGTATTGCAGGAAGATGGTATGGTGCGGCAGCGTAATGCGCTCCTCAAGCTGTTGGCGCGTGTGCCCTTCGCTGCCCTTGGCCTGCTCCAGGATCATCTGGTCTTCCAACCCTTCGCGGATGAACTTGACCTGACGCGACATGCGCGCGCCGGAGGCCTGCAGCGCCAGCCCGACGAAGATCAGAATATAGATGATGATGAACATCAGATTGGCGCCGCTGAACAGGCTTTTATCCACGTCAGGCACCGGTGAGTTGTACCAGAAAAGGTTCAGGAACGGCGTGTTGAAACGCACCATGTCCACCATCACGTGGACAAAATCCAGCATCACTGCGTTGATGCCCTTGGTTTTTTCACTGTGCTGATAGATAAAACCCAGCACGGAAATCAGCGTCGACAGCAACGCCGGGATAAAAACCACCCATCCGAGAATGCGTTTCAAAATGGCGAGACGCCCGGCCTGTTGATACGTCATGTGTTCCCCTTGTTAGCGACGTAACCGAATCGGCTAAGTCTACCTGCAGTTGGCGAAACTCGCCCACCGTTTTCTTCACTCCCTCTGTGCTACAAGCTTAGCCGAATTCGTCGAAATCAAAAACTTAACGGCGCCGGCACACTATCATTGAAGGGGTAACGTTATCCATTCGGACAGAGGCCGCCATGATTCGACTGATTATCTTATTGCTGGGCGCCCAGGCGCTGCACGGCCAGCGCCGCCTGCTGGTGCTGTTCGGTTGGCTGTGGATAGCCGCAGGGGCGCTGATGTTGTTCGACATACTGCAGGATGGCCGGTCGGTGCTGGCGCTGGATGCGCTGGCGGTCATCCTGGCGCTGGAGGGGCTGGTGGCGATATCCGCTGCGCTGGTGATCGGCTCTTCGGCCAGCAGGCCGGTGTTGCTGAAGGGATTGGGTTTCGTGTTTATGGCCTTTTTAATGCTGGACGTGCCCGCAGACGATAACATCGTCGCCACCGTGGTGTTTGGCAGCGCGCTGCTGCTTGACGGCGCCGTGCGCATCGCCTCCTCCACGGTGATTCAACACAGTCGATGGAAAGGCGTGGCGCTGGCGGGCGGCGGCGAGATCCTGCTTTCGTTGATGATTTTTGTCGGCTGGCCGGCGCCGCATCGGATGACGGTGCCCTTTTGCCTCGGCGTGATGATGGTGCTTTCCGGCTGGGCCTTATTGCGTATCGCCCGGAGACTGACAAGCTTCTCTCTGAATCAGCACCCCGCGCGGCAGCCACCGCACCCGGAGGATGAGACTGCGCCACTCACGGTGTACGTCTGGACACCGATTGGTGCGGCTAAAGATCCGCGCCGGCGTTACATCGTCGACCGATACATCGCAGCGGTCGACGGCGGCGGCAATATCTCCACCGGTCATGCCGCCCTGGCGCTCGCGCCGGATGTGTATATCAGTCACTACCCGCTCAACGACATCAGCCATTCCGTTCAGGATTTCCGCCAGTTGTTGCATGCCGGCGAGCAGAACAACGTCGACGGGCGTTTCCTGCCCGACCTGCCGGGTGAGATCGCCGCCTGGTGCCCACCGGACAAGAAAATTCAATTCTACCGCTATAACCCGGCGGCGCTGCGCGCATTCTGGCTGCGTTATCGGCAAGACGCCACCTACAATCTGACCCGACGCAACTGCTCCACCACGGTCATCGGCGCGCTCGACAGCGCGTTGGAAGGCGTGCTGGGCGATAAACACCTGTGGCGCCGCTTTCTGTTGCTGGTGTTGGATCCCAATCTGTGGATGCTGGCGGTACTGCGCAGCCGCGGCGAAAGCATGACCTGGACGCCGGGTTTGGTGCTGGACTACGCACGCATGTTGCAACAGGTCACCGAGCGTCAACATCAGCGCTGGTGGCTAAAATTGCGCGAGGCGTGGAATATCCTGCGTTTTGGCAAAAGCCAAACGCGCAGGCAAAGGTTTTAGTCTCGTCACAGGCGATGATAAAGTGTCGGGCACATTCACCCGCGCCGGCAGGAGTTAACCGTTAATGGCTTATTCGCAACGCATTGAAACCGCAATTTTTGATATGGACGGCTTGTTGATCGACTCGGAACCGCTATGGCTGCAGGCCGAGCTGGATATCTTCGGCGCGCTGGGTTTGGATCTGTCCGACCGTCACAAGCTGCCGGACACGCTGGGGTTGCGCATCGATCTGGTGGTGAAGATGTGGTACCAGGCGATGCCGTGGCAAGGGGTTTCGCTCGATGAGGTGTCGGCGCGGATTATCGAGCGCGCCATCGAGCTGGTGCACGAGGCGCGCCCGCTGCTGCCGGGCGTTCAGCAGGCGCTGGAGCTGTGCCGCAGCCAGGGGCTGAACATTGGCCTCGCCTCCGCCTCGCCGCTGCACATGCAACAGCAGGTGCTGAAGATGTTCGATCTTGAAGGTTACTTCGATCAGCTGGTTTCCGCCGAATACCTGCCGTACAGCAAACCACACCCTGAGGTCTACCTGATCGCCGCCGAGCGCCTGGGCAGCGATCCGCTGCGCTGCATCACGCTGGAAGACTCCTTTAACGGCATGATCGCCACCAAGGCCGCACGCATGCGTTCCATCGTCATCCCGGCGGCCGAATACCGTCACGATCCGCGCTGGGCGCTGGCGGACCACAAGCTGGAGACCCTGGAACAGCTCACTCCCGCCCACTTTGCCTGACCTGCGGCGCCGGCCATCGGCGCCCTGGCTTTCCGCTCTGCGCCATAAAAGGGATCCGTGCCGCAAAACAAACGAAACATCGTTTCATTATTATTGAATCGGCATGCTGTTGTTATTATGCTGGGTGGCAGGGAAAGCGACGGCCCACGGCGCGTTGTCACTGCCACGCAGCGCGGTTCAAGGCCGCCGCTTCCTCCCGCCACACGCCAAGCCACCGTCTTTTTTCTCATCTTCATGCATCGCCCATCGCCCGCTTTTTGTTCTCGCCAGTCAAAATCGATGATTTGTTACGCAGCACCGTAACAAGCCGTTGTAAAACAGGGAAAAATAAACAATTGGTTACAGGGTAACTGCTTCCACTATTGGGAATTTTCCCATATACTGGATAAATTAACAGTTTACCAGCCGGAATCGCAACAGCATGACCGCGGAAGGACATCTCATTTTCTCTGTCGCTTGCGCGATCTTCGCCAAGAAGGCGGAAGTGACGCCAGAGCTGGCTACCGGCGACTGGTGGCACATCATACCCGCCGCGCTGCTCACCTCGCTGCTGCCGGACATCGATCACCCCAAGTCGGTACTGGGCCAGCGCCTGCGCTGGATCGCCCTGCCCATCGCCCGCGCCTTCGGCCACCGCGGTTTCACCCACAGCCTGCTGGCGATCGCCGGCGGCATGGCGCTGTTTCAGCTGGACGTGCCGCGTAGCTGGCCGATCCCGGCCGACGCGCTGCACGCCATGATCATCGGTTACTTCAGCCATCTGCTGGCCGACATGCTCACGCCCGCCGGCGTGCCGCTGCTGTGGCCGTGCCGCTGGCGTTTTCGCCTGCCCCTGCTCAACTCGCAAAAAGGCAACCAGCTGGAGCGCGTACTGTGTCTGTGCCTGGTGGCGTTTGCCATCTGCTGGCAAGGCGATTTCACCCTGCCGGTGCAATCCTATGTCGAGCAAATCAGAAATATCAGACTCTGATCACAAAAATACGCCCAACCCATCATCTTGATGTATATAAAACAAACAAAAACACACAAAAAGCTATATCAAATTCCATTTGGATATAAGTAGGCCACTCAGCAAACTGTTACGATATTTACATCGCGACATACGTGATGCGTAGTCGTTTTTATAAGAAAGATTATTGGAGACATTGGGGATGAATCTTCCGCTCGTGATTAACGTGCTGGTGTTTGTCGCGCTTCTTTTGCTGCTGGCGCAAACCCGCCACAAGCAATGGAGCCTGGCGAAAAAAGTGCTGGTCGGCCTGGTGGTCGGCGTAGTATTCGGTCTGGGCCTGCAGCTGGTGTACGGCGCCGACAACCCGGTACTGAAAGAATCCATCAGCTGGTTCAACATCGTCGGCAACGGCTATGTGCAACTGCTGCAAATGATCGTCATGCCGCTGGTGTTCGCCTCAATCCTGAGCGCGGTCGCCAAACTGCATAACGCCTCTTCTCTGGGCAAAATCAGCGTCCTGACTATCGGCACGCTGCTGTTCACCACGCTGATCTCGGCGCTGGTGGGCGTGCTGGTCACCAACCTGTTCGGCCTGACCGCCGAAGGCCTGGTGCAGGGCGCGCAGGAAAGCGCGCGCCTGACGGCGATCCAGACCAATTACGTGGGTAAACTGGCCGATCTGACCGTGCCGCAGATGGTGCTGTCGTTCATCCCGAAAAACCCGTTCGCCGATCTGACCGGCGCCAGCCCGACGTCGATCATTAGCGTGGTGATTTTCGCCACCTTCCTCGGCGTGGCGTCGCTGCAGCTGCTGAAAGACGACAAGCCGAAAGGCGAGCGCGTGCTGGTGGCTATCGACACCTTGCAGGCCTGGGTGATGAAGCTGGTGCGTCTGGTCATGAAGCTGACGCCGTACGGCGTGCTGGCGCTGATGACCAAAGTGGTCGCCGGTTCCAACATTCACGACATCGTCAAGCTCGGCAGCTTCGTGGTGGCCTCGTACATCGGCCTGGCCATCATGTTCGTGGTGCACGCTGTCCTGCTGGCCTTCACCGGCGTTAACCCGATGAAGTTCTTCCGCAAGGTGTGGCCGGTGATCACCTTCGCCTTCACCAGCCGCTCCAGCGCCGCCAGCATTCCATTGAACGTGGAAGCGCAGACCCGTCGTCTGGGCGTGCCGGAATCCATCGCCAGCTTCTCGGCGTCGTTCGGCGCCACCATCGGCCAGAACGGCTGTGCGGGTCTCTACCCGGCGATGCTGGCGGTAATGGTTGCGCCGACCGTCGGCATCAACCCGCTGGATCCGGTGTGGATCGCCACCCTGGTTGGCATCGTCACCATCAGCTCCGCCGGTGTGGCGGGCGTGGGCGGCGGCGCCACCTTCGCCGCGCTGATCGTACTGCCGGCGATGGGCCTGCCGGTGACGCTGGTCGCGCTGCTGATCTCGGTCGAACCACTGATCGACATGGGCCGTACCGCGCTAAACGTCAACGGCTCCATGGCGGCAGGCACCATCACCAGCCAGCTGATGAAGCAAACCGACAAAGCCGTGATGGACAGCGAAGACGAAGTCGAATTGGCTCACAGCTAACGCCCTCTCAGATCGAAAAAACCGGGGATTATCCCCGGTTTTTTTATGCCCCGCGTTCGGTCGTTACGGCCGCTCGCCGTTCGCCAGCCGCCGTTTGATATCGGCGATCACATCCGGTAATTGCGCCAGCGTGTCTATCACATAATGCGCGCCCGCCGCGTACAGCTTATCGGCGGCCGCCGTGCGGCGCTGCTCTATTTCCCCTGCCGCCATTTGACGGTACTCCGACCAGGTAGCGCCGAACTCGTTGCCGGACAGCGCCAGCCCGACGCTCCACATCCCGGCGTTCAGCCCTTCGGCAATGCCCGGCACCGCGTCATCGACCTTCACGCAGTGCGCCACCGCATCGATGCCCAGCGCGATGACGTTCTGCAACGCCATCCACGGCCCCGGTCGGCCGCCGGCCGCAAGATCGTCGGTGGCGACCCAATAATCCGGCGCATAGCCGCGCTGCGCGGCGGCCGGCGCCAGCACCTCCATCACCGCGCGCGGATAACCGGAGCAGGAACCGATTTTGATGCCCTGTTCGCGCAGCCCGGCAATCACCTGCGGCACGCCCTCGATGGGATCGGCAAAGTCGATCACTTTGGCGATTTGCAGCGGCATAAACGCCTGATACAGCGCGTCGATATCCTGGTGGCTCATCGAGCGGCCCAGCTTCTGCCGCCAGCGCGCGTCAACCGCCGGCAGTTTGCCCAGCGCCTCGATGTGCTGCCATTTGCCGAGCCCCATCGGAATGCGCGCCTCCGCCAGGCTGATGTCGATATCGAAGGTTTGCTTGAACGCCTCGACAAAAATCTGCGTTGGCGCAAAGGAGCCGAAGTCCACCGTGGTGCCGGCCCAGTCGAGGATCACTGCGTTGATCTGTTTCATGGTCAATCCTTATTGATTCCAGTACATCGCCTGCCCGACGGCCGCCAGCAAGCGTTCGATATCCTGCGGATAAATTTCCCCGATGTTGCCGATGCGGAAACAGTCGCTCTGCGACACTTTGCCGGGATAAATCACGAAGCCTTGCTGCTTCAGGCGCTGATAAAACTCGGCGAAGCGGTAAGTGTCGGCCTTCGGCGAATAGAACGCGGTGATGATCGGCGAGTGCAGCGCATCGTCCAGCAGGGTCTCAAAGCCCAGTTCACGCATGCCCGCCACCAGCCGACGCTGATTGGTCTGATAGCGGTGGTGGCGCGCGGCAATACCGCCCTCGTGTTCCAGCTCTTTCAGCGCCTGCGCGAAGGCCAGCACGGTGTGGGTCGGCGACGTAAAGCGCCATTTGCCGGCCTGGTCTTCCATACAGCGCCACTGGGCATACAGATCCAGCGACAGCGAGCGCGAACGGCCGGCGCATTTCTCCAGCTCGCTGCGGCGGGCGATGACGAAAGCGAAGCCCGGCACGCCCTGAATGCATTTGTTGGCGGAGCTGATCAGAAAATCGATGCCCAGCGCGTCCACATCCAACGGAATGCCGCCGAAGCTGCTCATGGCGTCAACGATAAAGGTTTTACCGTTGCGCGCCGCCAGACCGGCGACCTTCTGCAGCGGGTTGAGCATGCCGGTGGTGGTTTCACAGTGCACCATGGCGATATGGCTGATGCGCGCATCGCTTTTCAGCACCGCCTCCATCGCCGCCACGTCCGGCTCATTGATCTCGCCGCAGTCGAAAGCGTGGTGGTCAATATCCATCAGCCGCGCCATTTCGATCATTCGCGCCCCATAGGCGCCGTTGTTGACGATCAGCAGCTTGTCCTGCGGGCCGATGACCGTGCCCAACACGCCTTCCACCGCAAAACTGCCGCTGCCCTGCAGCAGCACCGCGGTGTAACCGGCGGACGGCGTCGCCAGCGCCACCAACCGTTGGCGGATGCGCTGCACCACGCCCAGGTTGTAATCTTCATCCCAGGTGCAGCTGTCATACAGCATCGCCTCTTTCACCGTTTTCGATGTGGTCAGCGGACCGGGGGTCAACAGCAGGTAGTTACGATCGGACATGTCATTCACCTATTTGGTCTATACCAGATTGCGGGCATTGTGGCGGCAAATTCCTTCCCCGGTCAAACGACAAAGCGCGGTGAAACAAAAAATTCATCTGGCTATGTATAATAAGCGCGTGCCGGAATGTCGGGCCGATGCCATAGCGAGATGAAATGAAAGAACATCAGGGCGATATGCCCCATTACCTGCAGATCAAGGATCAGCTTCAGGCGCGCATCACCCGCGGCGCGCTGCAGGCGGGCGACAAGCTGCCTTCGGAGCGCGAGCTGTGCGCCATCTTCTCTACCACCCGCGTTACCATTCGCGAGAGCCTGGCGCAGCTGGAAGCCACCGGCGCCATCTACCGCGCCGATCGCCGCGGCTGGTTCGTCACGCCGGAACGGCTGTGGCTGGATCCGACGCAGAACACCAACTTCCACCGCCTCTGCCAGGAGCAAGGGCGCACGCCGCGTACCGCGCTGCTGTCCGGCGAAAAAACCACGGTGCCGCTCGACGTGATGCAGCCGCTGGCGCTCGAGCCGTTCGATCAGGTGTATCTGCTGCGCCGCGTGCGCTATGCCGACGGCCGCGCCATCTGCTATTGCGAGAACCACTGCCTGCCGCAGCGGGTGCCGGAACTGCTCCGCCACGATCTCAACGGCAGCTTGACCGAGGTTTATCAGCAGCATTACGATTTGATTTACAGCAACATGCACCTGTCGTTCTACCCGACCGCCCTGCCTTACCGCGCCGCCAACGCGCTCGGCGCCATGGTCGGCCTGCCCGCCTTATTGCTGCGCCGCTTGAATTACGATCAGCACGGCCGCATTCTCGATTTCGATATCGAATACTGGCGCCACGACAGCCTGCGCATCGAGGTCGATACGCTTTAATCTCCTGAATATCGGGGCTGCGCCTGCCGCCCCCTTTTCTCTCCCACGCCCAATCCCCGTTGCCGGTAAATATATTTTGCCGCTTTCATTTGTTTGTCATATTCGCCGATTAGCTTGGCCGCATATCTGGTGTATACCAGTTTCGCATTAACCCGCAACAGTGAGGCTGAAGCTATGAAACTTTCTCGTCTGGTCGTGATGACCGCCATCGTACTCGGCTCCGCGCCGGCCTGGGCCGCCGATGCGGTGGTGACCGTCTACTCCGCCGATGGCCTGCACGACGGCGAACACAGCTGGTATCAAACCCAGTTTGACGCCTTCACTCAGGCAACCGGGGTCAAGGTGCAGTACGTCGAAGGCGGTTCCGGCGCCATCGTCGAGCGGCTGTCGAAAGAGCGCAGCAACCCGCAGGCCGACGTGCTGGTGACGCTGCCACCGTTCATCCAGCGCGCCGCCGCGGAAAAACTGCTGCAGGACTTCATCCCGCAGGATGCGGCGCAGATCGCCAACGCCCAGCCGCAGTTCGTGCCGCTGGTGAACAACTACCTGAGCTTCATCTATAACGCCAAACTGCTGCCGCAGGCGCCCGCCAGCTACCAACAGCTGCTGGACGCGCAGTTCCGCAACAAGCTGCAGTACTCCACGCCGGGCCAGGCGGGTGACGGCACCGCGGTGATGCTGCAGGCGTTCCACAGCTTCGGCAGCAAAGACGCCGGTTTCGACTACCTCGGCAAGCTGCAAAGCAACAACGTCGGCCCTTCGGCCTCCACCGGCAAGCTGACCGCGCTGGTCAATAAAGGGGAGCTGCTGGTGGCCAACGGCGATCTGCAGATGAACCTGGCGCAGATGCGCAGCAACCCGAACGTGAAGGTGTTCTGGCCGGCCGGGCCGGACGGCAAGCGCAGCACGCTGGTGCTGCCTTACTATGTCGGCCTGGTGCAAGGCGCGCCGCAAAGCGCCAACGGCAAAAAACTGATCGACTTCCTGCTGAGCAAAGAAGCGCAGAGCAGCGTCAGCGCCATTTCCTACGGTATGCCGGTGCGTAAGGACGTCACCCCGACCGACGATAACTTCAAGCAGTCGCAGGCGGCGCTGAAAGGCGTGGACATCTGGGCGCCGGACTGGAATCAGGTGGTGAGCAGCCTGTCCGCCGATATCTCCCGCTGGCACCAGGTGACCGAATGACGCTGACGATGCCTTCTACCCTCTCTTCCCGCGCCGAGGCGCGGGATCGCAGCCAGGACATCGCCGGGCCGTCGGGCATTCAGCTCGACCGCGTCAGCGTGTCGTATCGCGGCACCGAGGTGCTGAAACCCCTGACGCTCACCATCGCCCCCGGCGAAGTGCTGGCGCTGATCGGCCCCTCAGGCTCGGGCAAAACCACCGTGCTGCGGGCCATTGCCGGATTCGTGCAGCCGTCCGCCGGGCGTATTGCCATCGGTGACGTCGATGTCACCGACGTGCCGCCTTATGAGCGCGGCCTGGGCATGGTGGTACAGAACTACGCGCTGTTTCCGCATATGCGCGTCGAAGACAATGTGGCGTTCGGCCTGCGCGCGCAAGGCAAGCCGCGCGGCCTCACCGCCGAGCGCGTCGAAGAAGCGCTGGCCATCGTCGGCATGTCCGCCTACGCCAAGCGCTATCCCAGCCAGCTTTCCGGCGGCCAGCAGCAGCGGGTGGCAATCGCTCGCGCCATCGCGGTGCGCCCCAAAGTGCTGTTACTGGATGAGCCGCTGTCGGCGTTGGACGCGCAAATTCGCCACAGCATGGTGGAAGAGATCGCCCGCCTGCACCGCGAGCTCCCAGAGCTGACCATCCTGTACGTCACCCACGATCAGGGCGAAGCGCTGACGCTGGCGGACAAGATCGGCATCATGCGCGACGGCCACCTGATCGCCCACGGCGAGACCCGCGCGCTTTACCATCATCCCACGAACCGCTTCGCCGCCGAGTTCCTCGGCCGCGCCAACCTGCTGCCGGCCACCGCGCTGGAGACCACTACCGGGCAAGGCATGACCACCGTCAGCTGCGCCGGCAAAGTGATCGGCTGTTTCACCTACGGCGCACAACGCGGCTTCGACAAGCTGCTGTGCATCCGGCCGCAGCATATTGCGCTCGATGCCGACGCCCAGCGCAGCAACAGCCTCATCGGCACGCTGCGCGATATTCACTGGCAGGGGGAACTGACGCACCTGCAGTTCGACGTTCAAGGCCATCCTCTGCGCGTGGTCACCACCCATCGCAGCCGGATGCCGCAGATCGGCGAACGCGTGCCGCTCTATTTCGCCCCCGACGATGCGGTACTGATCGAGGACTGACATGATCGACTCTACGCTTATTCGCCCGGCCCTGCGGCTGCGTTTCCCGCGCCGCCTGTGGATCCTGCTGCCGCTGCTGGTGCTGGCGACGCTGTTTTTCTACCCGTTGGCGCTGATCGTCAAACAGGCATTTACCGACGATCAGGGGCTATTCAGCGCCGACGCGCTGCAGCAGGTGTTCGAATCCCGACGCTTTGTCGGCGCCCTGATCAACACGCTGCAGATTGCGCTGCTGGCGACGCTGGGCTGCCTGGTGCTCGGCACCCTGCTGTCGCTGCTGCTGGTGTTCACGCCGTTCCCCGGCAGCCGACCGATCGCCCGGGTGATCGATACCTTTATCGCCATGCCGACCTTCCTGATCACGCTGGCCTTCACCTTTATCTACGGCTCCGCCGGCCTGCTGAACGGCACGCTGATGGCGACCTTCGGTTTCACCCTGCCGCCGGTAGACTTTCTTTACTCCATCTGGGGGGTGATCCTGGCGGAAATCACCGTGTTTACGCCGCTGGTGATGCGCCCGCTGATGGCGGCATTGTCGCAGATCGATCGCAGCCAGCTCGAGGCCGCCAGCATCCTCGGCGCCCGGCCGGGGCGCGTGGTGCGCCAGGTGATTTTGCCGGCCGCGCTGCCGGCCTTGCTGGCCGGCGGCAGCCTGTGCCTGTTGTTGACCACCAATGAGTTCGGCATCGTGCTGTTTATCGGCGCCAAGGGCGTCACCACGCTGCCGATGATGGTCTACTCCAAAGCGATTCTGGAGTCGGATTACGCCGTCGCCTGCACGATCGCCGTCGTGAATATCGCGCTGTCGCTCGGGCTGTTCTCCCTTTACCGCTACGCCGCGGCGCGCGCCGGGCTGAGGAACTGACAATGTTGATTTGGTCCCGCACCGGACGCACCCTGACCTGCACGTTGACGATCACGCTGTTCGCCCTGTTCTTCTGCCTGCCGCTGGCGGTGATCCTGATGTCCAGCCTCAGTGAGCAGTGGAACGGCGTGCTGCCGAGCGGTTTCACCCTCAACCACTTCCGCCAAGCGTTCAGCGGCGCCTCCTGGGACGCGCTGGTCGCCAGCCTGGCTATCGGTTTCAGCGCCAGCCTGTTCGCGCTGCTGTGCGGTACCTGGGCGGCGTTGGCGCTGCGCCACGTGCCTGAACGCGGCCGACAGCTGCTGGGCACGCTGTTTTTCATTCCCAGCGCGGTGCCTTCGGTCTCTATCGGTTTGGGGATGCTGGTGGCGTTCAGCCAGGGGCCGCTGCAGATGAACGGCACCTTCCTGATCGTGCCCGCCGCTCACTTCGTGCTGATTTCCGCCTTTACCTTCGGCAACGTGATGGCCGGGTTGACCCGGCTACCTGGCGACTACGAGAACGTCGCCGCCAGCCTGGGCGCGTCGCCGCTGTTTCGCCTGCGCCACGTCACCCTGCCGATGATCGCCCCCTATATGATCTCCGCCTTCGCGCTCAGCCTGTCGCTGTCGATGGGGGAGCTGGGCGCGACCATGATGATCTACCCGCCGAGTTGGGCGACGCTGCCGGTCACCATTTTTAGCCTGACCGATCGCGGCAGCATCGCCAACGGCGCGACGCTGACCATGATCCTGGTGGCGGCCACGCTGTTGCTGATGTTAGTACTGGAGCGGATTGCTCAGCGGCTGACGCCGGGCGCAAAATAGCAACAAGGCGCTGCCATGGCGGCACCTTGTTCTTCGAAGCGAAGGGTCAGAACGGGTAGTCGTGATAGCCCTGCTGTTCGGAAATGCGTCGGGCGGCGACGTGCAGCAACGCCACATACTCCTCCCGCGCCGCTTCGGAAAAGCGCAGCGTCGGGAAAGAGATGCTCAGCCCGGCGATCGCTACCCCGAACCTGTCAAAGACCGGTACCGCGATGCAGCGGATCCCCGCTTCTTGCTCTTCGGCATCTTCGCCGTATCCCTGCGCTCGAACCCGATCCAGCACCGGCAACAGTTCGGCGGCGCTGGCCAACGTATGTTCGGTGCTGCGGGTAAACTCAATCTGCGACAGGATCTGCGCCACCTCATCCCGCTCGCGCCAGGCCAGCAGCACTTTACCGATGGCGGTGCTGTGCAGCGGGTTGCGGCGACCGATGCGCGAATACATACGCAGGTTATACATCGCGTCGATCTTGTGGATGTAGACGATGCCATCTTCGTCCAGAGCGCCGAGGTGGATGGTCTCGCGGGTAAGATTCGACAATTCGCGCATCTGCACGTCGGCGCTGCGGATCAGATCGACGTTCTGCAACGATTTGGCGCCCAGCTCGAACAGCTTGAGCGTCAGCGCATACTTTTCCGTCTCGCTCTCCTGTGAAACGTAGCCCAGCGCTTTCATGGTCTGCAGAAAACGGTAGACAGTGCTTTTAGACATCATCACCCGCTGGGACAGTTCGGTAATGCCAATCTCGCGCTCATCGCCGAGCGCCTGCAAAATGCCGAACACTTTCATCACGGATGAGACGGCATCCGGTTGCTTGTCTGAATCTGCGTTAGCCATGGTGCATACCCTACTTAACGGTTTTGTTTCAGGAAATTTAAACAAGGGTTTCAGTATAATCGGAACAGATCGCAGCGCGCAACGCAGCTGAGCGCTAAGCAATTGAAGCCAAATGGATAACCGTTGGCCCGCTCACCGCCGTTTACAATTAAGCGGACAAGGGGCATGCAATCACAGGCGAATATGATTAGCATGATAATACTCCCCTGAATAAATACCGCTGAGACCAACATGCGTCCTTGTTCCGACGGCCTCCCCGTCCCGCAACGCTATGGGGCGATCCTCGCCATCGCCCTCGGCATTACCGTATCCGTGCTCGACGGCGCGATAGCCAACGTGGCGCTGCCCACCATCGCTCGCGATCTCAACGCCAGCCCGGCCAGTTCCATCTGGGTGGTCAACGCCTATCAGTTGGCGATCACCGTCTCTCTGCTGTCGCTGGCGTCGCTCGGCGATCTGGTCGGCTACCGCCGTATCTACCAGGCCGGGTTGCTGGTGTTCAGCATCACCTCACTGTTCTGCGCCCTGTCCGACTCGCTGCTCACGCTGACCATCGCCCGCGTGCTGCAAGGCTTTGGCGCCGCCGCTATCATGAGCGTCAACACCGCGCTGATCCGCATCATCTACCCGCAGCGTTTTCTCGGCCGCGGCATGGGCATCAACTCGCTGATCGTCGCCTGCTCCTCGGCGGCCGGGCCGACGGTGGCGGCGGCGATCCTGTCGGTCGCATCCTGGCAATGGCTATTCGCCATCAACCTGCCGATCGGCATCGTCGCGCTGCTGCTGGGGATGAAATTCCTGCCGGCCAACGGCCAAAAAAGCGATAACCGCCGTTTCGATCCCACCAGCGCCGTGCTGAACGCGCTGACCTTCGGCCTGCTGATCACCGCCATCAGCGGCTTCGCCCAGGGCCAGAGCCTGACGCTGATCTTCAGCGAGATCGCCGCGCTGCTGGCGATTGGCGCGGTGTTCGTGCGCCGTCAGTTACGCCAGGAATTCCCTCTGCTGCCCGTCGACCTGCTGCGCATCCCGATCTTCGCCCTGTCGATGGGCACCTCAATCTGTTCGTTCGCCGCGCAAATGCTGGCGATGGTGTCGTTGCCGTTCTTCCTGCAAAGTGCATTGGGCCGCGACGAGGTGGCGACCGGGCTACTGCTGACGCCGTGGCCGCTGGCGATCGTGGTGATGGCGCCGATCGCCGGCCGGCTGGTGGAGCGCGTGCACGCCGGCCTGCTGGGCTGCATTGGGCTGGCGGTGTTCGCGCTCGGACTGTTCTCTCTGGCGCTGCTGCCGGCGGCGCCGTCGAATATGGACATCATCTGGCGCATGATACTGTGCGGCGCCGGTTTCGGCCTGTTCCAGTCGCCCAACAACCACACCATCATCTCCGCCGCGCCGCGCAACCGCAGCGGCGGCGCCAGCGGCATGCTGGGCACCGCGCGCCTGCTGGGGCAAACCTCGGGGGCTGCGCTGGTGGCGCTGATGTTCAACCTGTTCCCCACATCCGGCACCCACGCTTCACTGATCCTGGCTGGGGTGTTCGCCACCCTGGCGGCGGCCGTCAGCAGCCTGCGCATCACCCAATCGACGGCGCAAGCGGCGCAGCCGAGCCGCGAGGTGAAATAGCGGGCATAAACGAGCCGGGCTCCCATCGATTGTAAAACCGACGGGGCCAGCACTGACGGCCGGCCTGAGCCGGACCGCGTCGGACGCAATGCCGTGAGCATTGTAGGCCAGGCGTTAGTCTCCGTGCCTCAAGGGGCTTCGGCCTTGTCGTAAACAGGCTAAATAGGCGTCGTCATCCGGATACCAGCCAACAATGCGTTGGCCGTCGTGATCCATCCCCTCGAAGGCTTTCAGTAGGCCGGGGGTGAACATGCGCTTTATCAGATCTTCGGACTGCGCGCTGTCGATTCGACAGTCACAGCGCGTCTCTCCGTCAACCTGAACGAAGTTCTGCAACGAAGCGAGACATCGCGCGTCGAGGTCGCCATGGACATGGATAAACTCCCCCGTTTCTACCAGGGTGAGCGCGGTCAGGTCTCCCCCCACCACGAACGCGCTGTCGTTTCCTGAGCTGCAATAGGCATGGCGTATGCGGACATCGTCACGCACGACCAGTCCGCCCCAGCAAATCAGCGTATCCGCCTGCAGCCGCCCCAGCACGACAATGCCGCCGTCCTCTCGCTGCGGTGACACCGCCAGGCATCCCTCCACGATCACATCGCCGTCCACGATCAGGTAATCGTAATCGTGGCCGTCGTGCTCGTCGGGGAAAAACGCCGGCAGGCGCAGATCGCCTGAATGCCAGCGAATAGCCGGCGGTTCATCATCGTCATCATGCCGGTTCAACAATTCCGCAACCGCATAGGCGACACCGCCAGCCAATGCGGCCAGGCGCGCCGGTACCTCATCACCGTTGAGTAAGGGAAGGTGGTTGATTTTCATAGGGCCTCAGGGACAAATGTCATTGCGCCAAAGCATATAACATGCGCATCCAAAGCCAAACAGGCGGTCGTGACCGAGCCCGATGCGGCTTGCCCTCTCACCGGATGGACTGGCACCGTGCCGGCCCAGACCGAGAGGCCGAAAGACGCTGTTTGCAGGTGGGCTTCAGGGACTTCGGACGCTGCTGCACCGCGTTAACGCCCGTAAATTCTGGTAAAGCGCTTTACCCCATTCATCGCCGAATTTCATTGCTGAATCCGCCGCCGCTGAAAAAGCGGTTCAGGCATGCCATAAAAAAACCCCGGCAAGCCGGGGTTTTTCCTTTCATTCAGCCGATTACTTCAGGTACTGGCCGGAACGCAGCGCTTCGATACGCTTGTCGAGCGGCGGGTGCGACATGAACAGCTCGCTGAACGACTTGGATTTGCCGTTGATGCAGAACGCCATCATGCTGCCCGCTTCCTGCGGTTCGTAGCTGGTTTTCAGGCGCTGCAAGGCGGCGATCATCTTCTCGCGGCCTACCAGTTTGGCAGAGCCTGCGTCGGCATAAAACTCGCGGTGACGCGAGAACCACATGGTGATGATGCTCGCCAGGATGCCGAACACCAGTTCCAGCACCATCGACACGGCGAAGTAAATCATCGGGTTGCCGTTGCCTTCCCCTTCGCCATCACCGTCGCGGTTGCCGAGGAAACCGGCGGCGACCTGCGCGATCAGGCGTGAAATGAAGATGACAAAGGTGTTCACGATGCCCTGAATCAGGGTCATGGTCACCATATCGCCGTTGGCGACGTGGCTGATTTCGTGCGCGATGACCGCTTCCGCTTCGTCGCGGCTCATGCTCTGCAGCAGGCCGGTGCTGACGGCGACCAGCGAGGCGTCGCGGCGTGCGCCGGTAGCGAAGGCGTTGATGTCCGGCGCGTGGTAGATAGCGACCTGCGGCATGGCGATGCCCGCCTGCTGCGACTGACGGCGTACCGTTTCCAGCAGCCAGTTTTCTGTTTCGTTACGCGGTTGTTCAATCACTTCCCCGCCGACAGAGCGCAGCGCCATCCACTTGGACATCAGCAACGACACGAAAGCGCCGCCGAAGCCGAACAGACCGGCCATGATCATCAGGCCCTGAACGCTACTGGATTGGATTCCTGTCAGGCTGAGCACCAGCCCGAAAACCAACATCACCGCCAGGTTGGTGAGCAGGAACAGAGCTATACGCATCATAAATTGTTTACTTCCTCATAAATGTTAACAAAACGCTGTCTAAGATACCCTAGATCGTATGGGCATCCGTCACAGTTTCAAGAGTCGCGCGTCATTAACCTACTAAAAATACGAAACTTTACAAAAACGGCGCGCGACCGGGATTTGGCAAATTGTAAACGATTGTTGCGTAAGGCGTAGGGTTTTTTACCCTAAATTTGTCAGGCGATGCATCAGCCCACCTCCCTTCACCCTGCTGGGAAGCCGGCTTTCGCGTCGCCATAAAAAAACGCACCCGAGGGTGCGTTTTTCATCCTGCCGTACGCGGCCTTATTTGGCCGGCGTTGGCTGCTGAGCGGGCTGATCTTTTTCCAGATGAGCCAGGTCCAGCGCGATATGCACGGATTCATCCAGGTACGGATCCGGCTCCTGGTAATCCTTAGGCAGATCGTCGAGCGATTTCAGCGGCTTCTTGCCCGCGCGTTCCAGACGCTCGTTGATGCGTTTCAGACGGGTCGCGTCGTCATCGTGGTTCTCTTTCTCGCGCACCGCCAGATTGAGGGACACGATGTTGCGTTTATCCTTCAGCGCCTTGTAATGCGCGATATCCTGCGCGATGTACTGGAACTCTGGATTTTGCGCAATGCGCTGCTGGTGATCTTTCAGCAGCTCCGGCTCGAACGGCGTCATATCGCCTGTCTTGCTGTAGGTCGCCGCATTGATGCTGTCCCACGGCATAGCGTTGTCTTCAAACGCTTCGCCGGTTTCCGCCGGATCGACGCCGGTCGGCATCAGAATGTCCGGCGTCACGCCCTTGCGCTGGGTACTGCCGCCATTGACGCGGTAGAACTTCTGAATGGTGTACTGCACCGAGCCAAGCGCTGGCCACTCAGGGCGCAGCATCTGGTCGTAGATGCGGTTCAGAGAACGGTACTGCTGCACGGTGCCTTTACCGAAGGTCGGTTCGCCGACGATCAGCGCACGGCCGTAATCCTGCATTGCCGCCGCGAAGATCTCGGAGGCGGAGGCGCTGAAGCGATCGACCAGCACCACCAGCGGGCCTTTGTAGTAGGTCACGCCGTCGGTGTCGGCGTCTTCACGCACTTTGCCGTTGTTGTCGCGCACCTGCACCACCGGGCCGCTCGGAATGAACAGGCCGGACAGCGACACCGCTTCAGTCAGCGCGCCGCCGCCGTTGGTGCGCAGATCGATGATCACGCTCTTGACGTTCTGCTTGGCCATCTTCTGCAGCTGCACTTTCACGTCATCGGTCAGACCGACGTAGAAGCCAGGGATGTCGAACACCGCCACCTTCTCTTTGCCGACGGTCTTGATGGTCATTTTCACCGCGCGGTCTTCCAGGCGAATACGCTCGCGGGTCAAGGTGACCACGCGGGTTTTGGTGCCCTTGCCGGCCGGCAGGACTTCCAGACGCACCTTGCTGCCTTTCGGCCCTTTGATCAACGACACCACGTCGTCCAGACGCCAACCGATCACGTCCACCATCGGTTTGCCGGCCTGGCCGACGCCGACGATGCGATCGCCTACGGTGATCGCCTTGCTCTTCGCCGCCGGTCCGCCCGGCACCATCGAGTTGATCAGGGTGTAGTCGTCATCCATCTGCAGCACTGCGCCGATGCCTTCCAGCGACAGGCTCATCTCGGTGTTGAACTGCTCGGTGTTGCGCGGAGACAGATAGTTGGTGTGCGGGTCGATTTCATGCGCAAAGGCATTCATCGCCAGTTGGAAGACGTCTTCGCTGTTGCTTTGCGTCAGGCGCTTGATGGCGAACTGATAACGCTTGGTCAGCGTGTCGCGGATTTCTTTGTCGGTCTTGCCGGTCAGCTTGAGGTTCAGCTCGTCATACGTGACTTTCGCATCCCACAGGCTATCCAGCTCGGCCTTGTCTTTCGGCCACGGCGCTTTGCTGCGGTCGAGATCGATAGTGCCGTTGCCGGTGAAGTTCATCGGCTTGTCCAGCAACGACAACGCATAGGTGTAACGCTCAAAGCGGCGTTTCTGCGCCAGATTGAACAGCGCGTAGAAGGTGTCCAGCTTGCCGGTTTTCAGCTCTTCGCCAACCTGATTGCGTTTGCCGGCGAACTGCGCCACGTCGGAGGCCAGCAGCACGTTATGGTTGTAGTCCAGCATGTTCAGGTAGCGATCGAAGATCTTGCCTGAAAACTCCGCATCGAGGGCGAACTGGCGGTAATGAGAGCGAGTGAAGCGCGAGGTGACGCGCTCACTCACCGTAGCGTGCTGGGGTTCCTGTTGCAGTTGGGGCAGTTGGCCGATGCGGATGTTGGCTGTTTCCGCGCCGTAACTGACACCCGCCCACAGCAGCCCTGCAATCGCTGTTAATCTGACGAATTTGTTCATGCCTGGGTTGGCCTCCGTATCAGAACTGCAAGTGTTCTGCGCGCACAATCATCGCCAGACCGGAAGAGAGCTGCACACGTACGCCATCTTTAGCGATTTCGAGTACGGTAGCATCCATCGCGCTCTTGCCTGCTCTGACTTTGATTTCCTGGCCAATTTGCAGTTTAGAGATATCCGTGACTGGCGCATAACGCGGCTGGCTTTCCTCTTTGGCTGCACGAGGTTGGCGAGCGGGCTGTGGGCGAGTTTGTGGGCGCGGCTTGCGGTTTTCCGGCGCGGCTCCGCCTTCGCGACGTGCAGCAGGCTTTTTACCGGCTGGACGCGGACGGCGCGGAGCGGCATCGGCGGATTCGCCGGCGGCTTCACGTTTTTTGGCGTTTTGTTCGGCACGCTGTGCCTGAACGCGCGCTTTGGCTTCTTCAAGCTGCTGGCGAGCATGATCGACATGCTGCTGCTCAAGTTCACCGCACGGATTGCCGTCCAGATCGACGCGCTGTGCGCCAACCTTGACACCGTACAGATAACGCCAGCTTGAGGTATATAGGCGCAGGGCAGAACGCAATTGCGTTTTGCTGAGATTTTCTTCCCCCTGCACGCGCTCTACCAAATCCTGAAAAATACCGATTTTCAGCGGACGAGCTTCGCCTTCGGCGCTAAAGCAGAGCGGAAAACGCTCGGCAAGAAAAGCAATGACTTCTTTACTAGAGTTCAACTTAGGTTGATTTTCCATGAAATTTCCTGATTACAACGGTATTGCCAACAAGCCACAGGCATGAACAGGCGTCATTATAATGACGCCATCGGTAATTGCCACGTTAACCGTCGATCAACTTGCCGCTACAGTCACATATTTCGCACTGTCACACTGTTCCAGTTGCTCACAAAGCCCCGCCACCACTGCTTTCAGGCCCACTTCATCCTGTTCGTCGAAGCGTTGATAAACCGTGCTGTCGATATCCAAAACGCCGATCGCTCGGCCGCCAACCGCCAGCGGCAGCACGATTTCCGCGTTGCTGGCCGCATCGCAGGCGATATGGCCCGGAAACGCATGCACGTCACCGACGCGCTGCACGCGATTTTCCGCCACCGCCGTGCCGCACACGCCCTTGCCCACCGGAATGCGCACGCAGGCAATCTTGCCCTGGAACGGCCCCAGCACCAGCTGGTCGCCCTCCATCAGATAGAAACCGACCCAGTTCACGTCATCCAGACGCTCGTTGAGCAACGCGCTGGCGTTGGACAGCGCCGCGATAAAGTTGGTTTCCCCGCCGAGCAACGCGCTCAGGTCACGTTTTAATTCCGCGTAGAATTGTTCTTTTGTCATGTGTTAACCATTGAAACAGTGAAGATGGCCAGAAGCCCAAAGCTTAGGCCCTATAAAATAAGCATTAAATGCGTATAGCCACAAGGTTAATCATCTGTTGCTTCACAAAACCCCGTCGCTCGGGGTATGTTTGCCGCTCAGAATCCCGGTTTACCTCGTTTTACCGTCCGGCGCCCGATCGCCGGTGACGCGGCCGGTTTATTTTTCAGCTACGCTGACACTTCCGGCGGGCTCAAGGGCAGCTACTTGTCAAAAATGAAAATACACGCGATCACCGCTCCCCTTTCCAAAGCGCGTCACCAGCGCTGCTGCGAGTGCGACCTGCTGTTCGTGCTGCCGCCGCTCAGCGGCAATCAAGCCGCCTATTGCCCGCGCTGCAACGCCAAGGTGGTGAACGGCCGCGACTGGTCGATGACGCGTCTGACCGCCATGGCGATCGCCATGCTGCTGCTGATGCCGTTCGCCTTCACCGAACCGCTGATCAGCATTCGTCTGCTCGGCACGCGCATCGACGCCAGTTTGCTGGAGGGCATCTGGCAGATGAGCCGCCAGGGCGATCCGCTCACCGCCAGCATGGTGGCGTTTTGCACCCTCGGCGCCCCGCTGACGCTGGTGCTGTCGCTGCTGTACCTGCGCGTCGGCCATGCGCTCGGCATGAACCTGCGCCCGGTGCTGCTGATGCTGGAGCGGCTCAAAGAGTGGGTAATGCTGGACATTTATCTGATCGGCATGGCGGTGGCGGCGATCAAAGTGCAGGATTACGCCGACATCCAGCCCGGCAGCGCGCTGATCGCTTACCTGTCGCTCACGGTGCTGAGCATCCTGACGCTGATCCACGTCAACCTGGAGCAGCTGTGGGAGCGCTACTATCCGCAGGAACAGCCGGAAGGCCCGCCGACGGCGCTGCACATCTGTCTGTCCTGCCACTATACCGGCTATCCCGACGCGCGCGGCCGCTGCCCGCGTTGCCATGTGCCGATGTGCCATCGCCAGCCCTACAGCCTGCAGAAAACCTGGGCGGCGCTGATCGCCGCGATGATCCTGCTGATACCGGCCAACCTGCTGCCGATTTCCATCATTTACGCCAACGGCACGCGGCTGGAAGACACCATTTTCTCCGGCGTGGTCTCATTGGCCACCTCCGGCAACGTGCCGATCGCCGCTATCGTGTTCATCGCCAGCGTGCTGGTGCCCTTCACCAAGGTGATCGTGCTGATCATGCTGTTGCTGAGCATCCACTTCAAAACCTCGCACAGCCTGAAAACGCGCATTCGTCTGCTGCGCCTGGTCACCTGGATCGGCCGTTGGTCGATGCTCGATCTGTTCGTTATCGCCTTGATGATGTCGCTGGTAAATCGCGATCAACTGTTATCTTTTACTATGGGACCGGCCGCGTTTTACTTTGGCTCGGCGGTCATTTTGACTATTCTTGCCGTTGAATGGCTCGATAGCCGATTGATTTGGGATGCACATGCAACAGGAAACGCCGACTACACCGACTGAAGCGCGGGTCAAGAACAAACGCCGCATTTCACCGTTCTGGTTACTGCCGTTCATCGCCCTGCTGATCGCCGGGTGGCTGGTCTATAACAATTTCCAGGAGCGCGGCACCACCGTCACCATCGATTTCCAATCAGCGGCAGGCATCGTCGCCGGCCGCACGCCGGTGCGCTACCAGGGCGTTGAGGTCGGCACGGTGCAAAAAATCAGCCTGAGCAAAGATTTACGCAGCATCGTGGTGGAAGCCAGCATCAAAAGCGATCTGGAAGACTCGCTGCGCGAAGGCACCCAGTTCTGGCTAGTGACGCCCAAGGCCTCGCTGGCCGGGGTATCCGGGCTCGATGCGCTGGTCGGCGGTAACTATATCGGCATGATGCCCGGCAGCGGCAAGGAGCAAACCCACTTCACCGCGCTCGATACCCAGCCGAAGTACCGCCTAAACACCGGCGAACTGATGATTCACCTGCATGCCGACGACCTGGGTTCGCTCAACAGCGGCTCGCTGGTCTATTACCGTAAAATCCCGGTCGGCAAGGTGTATGACTACACCATCAGCGAAGGCAACAAGGGCGTGACCATCGACGTGCTGATCGACCGCCGCTTCGCCAACCTGGTGAAGAGCAACAGCCGCTTCTGGAATGTCTCCGGCTTCAAGGGCGATTTCAGCCTGTCCGGCGCCACGGTGCAAATGGAGAGCCTGGCGGCGCTGGTCAACGGCGCCATCGCCTTCGATTCGCCGGCCGATGGCCAGCAGGCCAAGGGCGATCAAAGCTATACCCTGTATCCGGATCTGGCCCACAGCCAGCGCGGCGTCAATATTTTGCTGGATCTGCCGAGCGGCAACAGCCTGAGTGAAAACCGCACGCCGCTGATGTACCAGGGACTGCAGGTCGGCACCCTGACCAAGCTGACGTTGCAACAGGACAGCAAAGTCATCGGTGAACTGACCATCGATCCTTCGGTGGTCGATCTGATGCGCAGCGGCACCCGCATCGTGATGCGCAGCCCGCGCATCAGCCTCAACGACGCCAAGCTCAGCCAACTGCTGACCGGCACCACGCTGGAACTGGTGCCGGGTGAAGGCGAACCGCAGCAGCGCTTCAACGTGCTGGACAGCAGCGAAACGCTGTTGCAACAGCCGGGTGTGCTGACCGTCACGCTGAATGCGCCGCAAAGCTACGGCATCGACGTCGGGCAGCCGCTGGTGGTGCACGGCGTGAAAGTCGGCCAAATCCTGAGCCGCACCTTGACCGCCGGCGGCGTGGTGTTCACCGCCGCCATCGACGCGCAGTACCGCGGCCTGCTGCATAAAGACAGCAAATTCGTGGTCAACAGCCGTCTCGACGTCAAGCTGGGCATTGACGGTATGGAAGTGCTCGGCGCCAGCGCCCAGGAATGGGTGGACGGCGGCGTGCGCATTATCCCCGGCAGCAAAGGGGAACCAGGCGGCCAGTACCCGCTATACGCCAACAGCGAAAAAGCCGAGGAAGGCATCGTCGGCAACGCCCCTTCTACCACCCTGACCCTCAGCGCCACCAGCCTGCCGGACGTGCAGGCCGGCTCGGTGGTGCTGTACCGCAAATTCCAGGTGGGCGAGATCGTCAACGTCCGGCCGAAGGCCAACGAGTTTGAGGTGGACGTCTACATCAGCCCGGAATACCGCAAGTTGCTGACTCGCGAAAGCATCTTCTGGGCCGAAGGCGGCGCCAAAGTGCAGCTCAACGGCAGCGGCCTGACGGTGCAGGCCTCCCCGCTCAACCGCGCGCTGAAAGGCGCCATCAGCTTCGACAACCTGCAGGGCGTGACGCTGAACAAAGGCGCCAACCGCGTGCTCTACGCCAGCGAAACCGCCGCTCGCGCGGTGGGCAGCCAAATCACGCTGAAAACCTACGACGCCAGCAAGCTGTCGGCGGGCATGCCGCTGCGTTACCTCGGCATCGACGTCGGCCAGGTGGAGTCGCTGCAGCTGGCGCCGGAGCGCAACGAAGTGTTGGCTAAAGCGGTGCTGTATCCGGAATACGTGCAGACCTTCGCGCGCCTCGGCAGCCGCTTCTCGATCGTGTCGCCGGAGATCTCCGCCGCCGGCGTCAGCAACCTCGATACCCTGCTCCAGCCTTATATCAACGTGGAGCCGGGGCGCGGCCGCGAGCTGCGCACTTTCGAACTGCAGCAGGCCAGCATCACCGACTCGCGCTATCTCGACGGCCTGAGCGTCGTGCTCGACGCCGCCGAAACCGGCTCGCTGCAGATCGGCACGCCGGTGCTGTTCCGCGGCGTAGAGGTCGGCACCATCACCGGTTTCTACCTTGGCGCCATGTCCGACCGGGTGCACGTTGCGCTGCGCATCAGCAAGAAGTATCAACATCTGGTGCGCAACAACAGCGTGTTCTGGCTGGCGTCGGGTTACAACCTGCAGTTCGGCCTGACCGGCGGCGTGATCAAGAGCGGCACCTTCCAGCAGTTCATTCGCGGCGGTATCGCCTTCGCCACCCCGCCGACTATTCCGCTGGCGCCGAAAGCGACGCCGAACAAGCACTTCCTGCTGAATCCGGAAGAGCCGAAGGACTGGAAAACCTGGGGCACCGCCATTCCGCGCGATTAACTTTCGCGTTTTCCTCAGGGCCCGGCAATGCCGGGCCCTGTTTTTTTCCGCTTTGTGATAAACTCTCGCCCTTGTCTTTATTGCACCCTGAGAGTTCGCCCCGTGGCCAAATCCACCGCCGTTTTTCTGCCCCCCGCTTTCCTCGACGCCACCCGCGCCATCATGCCCGCCGAGCTGGCGATGGACGATTTTATCGCCGCTTGCCAGCGCCCCCTGCGCCGCAGTCTGCGCGTCAACACGCTGAAAATCAGCGTCGCCGACTTCCTGGCGCTGGTGCAGGATTACGACTGGCGATTGGAGCCCATTCCCTGGTGCGCGGAAGGGTTCTGGATCGAGCGCGACGATGAAGAGCTGCGATTAGGCAGCGCCGCCGAACACCTGAGCGGTCTGTTCTATATTCAGGAGGCCAGCTCGATGTTGCCGGTCAGCGCGCTGTTCTCGGGCGACGCGGCGCCTACTCGAGTGCTGGACGTGGCGGCGGCGCCGGGCTCCAAAACCACCCAGATCGCCGCGTTGATGGGCAACCAGGGCGGCATCGTCGCCAACGAATACTCCGCCAGCCGGGTGAAAGTGCTGCACGCCAATATCAGCCGCTGCGGCGTGAAGAACACCGCGCTGACCCACTTCGATGGCCGGGTGTTCGGCGCTGCATTGCCGGAGAGTTTCGACGCCATTCTGCTCGACGCCCCCTGTTCCGGCGAAGGTGTGGTGCGCAAGGATCCGGACGCCATGAGCAACTGGTCGCCGGACAGCGTCGCCGAGATCGCCGCCACCCAGCGCGAGCTGATCGACAGCGCGTTTCATGCGCTGGCACCGAGCGGCGTGATGGTTTATTCCACCTGCACGCTCAATGCGCAGGAAAATCAGCAGGTGGTGCGCTGGCTGCTGGATACCTATGGCGACGCAGTCAGCGTCGAGCCGCTGGGTGAGCTGTTCCCCGGCGCCGACAAGGCGTTGACCGCCGAAGGATTCCTGCACGTCTTCCCGCAGATTTACGACAGCGAAGGGTTTTTCGTCGCCCGCCTGCGTAAAAAACACGCCGTGGCGCCGTTGGTGAAGCCGACCTATAAAGTCGGTAAATTCCCGTTCAGCCCGCTATCCGGCAAAGAGGCGGCGCTGGTCGCCCAAGCCGCCGCCGCATCCGGCTTAACCTGGGGCGATGACAGCCGGCTGTGGGAGCGCGACAAGGAAATCTGGCTCTTCCCGGCCGAGCTGGAGCCGCTGTTTGGCAAAGTGCGCTTCTCGCGTATCGGCCTCAAGCTGGCGGAGCGCTTCCCGAAAGGTTTCCGTTGGCAGCACGAAGCGGCGATCGCCCTCGCGGGTGCCGGCGGCAAACAGCATTTCGAGCTGGACGCCGCGCTGGCCCAGGAGTGGTATCACGGCCGCGATCTCTACCCTGAGCAGCCGCCGGCGGGCGACGAGTGCATCGTCACCTATCAGGGGCAACCGCTGGGCATCGCCAAACGCATCGGCAGCCGCATAAAGAATAACCTGCCGCGCGAACTGGTGCGCGACGGCGCGCTGGATTTCCACCTGTAAACGATACCGCGCCGGGGAATGAAATTCCCCGGCAATAAAATAACGCTAATAATATTCCCATCGCCGTTCGTTATTATTCTAATCATTTCACTTTATCGGTATACCTCGCCTACAAGCCCCGTCAACCGGGGGAATGAGAATAAAAAGTTTCTCGTTTTCATCAAGACAATTCCCGATTCTTATTCTATTAATTAAAGTGCAGCTAAATGAATACGTTCAACTCACCTCTGGGTGGCGTCTTTGCGGGCTTTCTCTCATACGGCAAGGAATTAAGATGAAAAAAACTCTGATGGCATTGACCTCGGTAGCAACCCTGCTGTGCGCCAACGGCGCGGCTAACGCAGCAGGCACCATTCAAGGCACGTTAGGCGTGACGCTGACCATCGGCGCCGGTTGCGTCGTGGGGGGCGGCAGCAGCAGCGGTTCCGTCAACGACTTCGGCTCCATCAGCTTCGGTACTTACTCTTCACTGGCCAACATCATCGACGCCAGCGCCACCGGCGCAGGGGGGGCCGGTACGCTGTCATTGACCTGCACTACCGGCACAGACTACACGGTGGCGCTGGACAACGGGCTCCATGTCACTTCAGGCACCCAACGCCGCATGGCCAGCACGGCAGGCGCCTTCATCAGCTATAACCTGTACCAGGATGCCGCACGCACTACCGCCTGGGGCAGCGGCGCCAACGCGCGGACCGGCACCGGCACCGGCGCCGCCGTTCCGCTGATCGTGTATGGCCGCGTCCCGGCGGCCGGTTCTACCCCGGCGGCAGACACCTATAACGACACCGTCACGATGACGGTCACCTGGTAACGGTGCGGCGCGCGCTTTGCTGCTGCGGATTATGGGCGTGCAGCCTGTTGGCGCAGGCCGACAGTAAAACCGCGACCCTCGGCGTCAGCGCGACCTTGCTCAGCGCCTGTGAGGCCGGCAGCAGCTCAGGCGGCAATGTCAGCTTCGGCACGCTGAATTTCGGCACGCTGTATTTTCTCAGCACCGCAACCAGCGTCGCCGGGCAACAAAACGCCGGCGCCATTCGGGTGAAATGCACCAACGGCACCAGCTACAGCGTTCTGCTTGGCGGCGGGCAAAGCGGCAATACCGCTGCCCGCTACCTGCAAAGCGCGGCCGGCCAACGGGTGAATTACAACCTGTATACCAACGCCGCCCACAGCACCATTTGGGATAATCTGACGGGCGTGTCACAAACCGCCAACGGTTCGGACAACTGGCTGCCGGTCTATGGCATGATTCCGGCGCAATCCACACCTCCGACAGGCAGCTACACCGATACGGTACAGGTCACGATCAATTGGTAATGACGATGCGCGCTTCAATTTGCGGTTTGCTGTTCTGCCTGCCGCTTTCCCCGGCCCAAAGCGATACCGGCGTCAACGACTTGACCAAAAGCCAGCCGTTCACCGTCAATGCAACCGTGGTTAAAGGCTGCGTATTGGGCAGCGGCGTCAGTGACGTGACCACCTTCGGCACCCTGAACTTCGGCCAGTTGTCCTCACTGAGCAACGCAGTCAGCGTCGTCTCCAGCAGCGGCGCCGGTTCGGTGCTGTTTCGCTGCAACCCGGGGCTGAGCGTCACGCTGGCCCTCGGCGTCGGCAATCACGTGACCGGATCCATCGCCGGCGGCAGAAAATTACAAAACGCCGTCACGTCGGAAACGCTGCTGTATCAACTTTATCAAGACAGCAACTACGCCACCCTTTGGGGCGATGGCGCTAACGGCGGCGCGGCGCAGACCGTCGCCGCCACCGGCAGCACGCAAGAAATCAAGGTTTACGCCCGTCTGTTTTCGACCAGTACCCTGCCCACCAGTGGCGTTTACAGCGATACGGTCTTGTTGACGGTCACTTATTAAGTTTTTTGCAATAAGGATTGAGTTATGCGCATACCCTTCCGTCTGCCGTTAACGGCAGCCTTGCTCCTGGCAAGCCAGCAGCACGCCCTGGCCGCGGCTTCCATTCTCATTTGGCCGATCGATCCGGTGATTGAAGATCAACAACAGGCCACCGCGCTGTGGCTTGAAAATCGCGACAGCAAACCGGTCTATATGCAAATTCGCGTGTTGGGTTGGAAGCAAACCGCCGGCAAGGACGATTACAGCAACCAAAGCGACGTGATCGCCAGTCCGCCGGTGGCGTCGATCGCGCCAGGCAAACGCCAGCTGATACGCCTGATCAAACAGTCGGCGCCGGCGGCGGGACAGGAACGCGCCTATCGCATTTTGGTCGATGAAGTGCCGGTGAAAGAACAATCATCGGATGCCGCCCCCGGCGGTGCAGAGATGGGGCTGAAATTCCAGATGCGCTACTCGGTGCCGCTGTTCGTCAGCGGCAAGGGGATTTGGACCAAACAGGACAGCGAAAAACCGCGCGATTACGCGACCGCCAGCCAACCCAAGCTCAGCTATCGTTTACAGCAGCAAAGCAGCGAACGCTGGCTGGAGGTGCGAAATCAAGGCGCAGTGCATGCCCGAATCTCGAAAGTGACGCTGCAAGGGCGCAGCCTAAATCCCGGCCTGATGGGATACGTGCTGCCCGGTTCACAGATGCGCTTCGCTTTGCCGCCCGCCGGCGGTTTCAGCAGCGGCAAGCTGATGGCCACGGTCAATGACAACAAACAGCCCGTAGCCATTCCGTCTTATTGAGGCCCAGGTGCAGCCGATAGAGAGGCTATCGACGCGGCGTTTCAACCTCAAGCCGCTGGCGTTTGCCATGCTGAGCATGGCGGCCGGCGGCTGGCTGCCGTTTGCGTTCGGCGACGATCTGCCCCCACCGCCCAGTGCCGTCAGCATGCCGGACACCACGCTGTATCTGGAGCCGGTCGTCAACGGGCGCCAAACCGGCAACGTCGTGCCAGTCAACTATCGCGGCGGCCATTACTACATGACGCCCCAGCAACTGCTCGACGCCGGGCTGCCGGTAGCGGATAAACAGGCGAAAGACATCGCCGTCGATCGGCTGGAGAAGGTGGATGTCAGCTACAGCGGCGAGAGCCAGCAGTTGCTGATCAACGTGCCCAACGACTGGTTGCCGCAGCAAACCATCGGCGCCCATTCACCGCTGCAACGCTTGCCGGCGCAAAGCAGCCTGGGTTTGCTGTTTAACTACGACATCTATGCCAGCCAAAGCAACGGCAATGGCCGACCAGGCTACCTGTCGGCGTGGAGCGAACAGCGGCTGTTCGACGGTTTCGGCGTCATCGCCAACACCGGCATCTACCGCAGCGGGTTTAACGGCGGGCCAAACGACGATGGCGGCCGCTATATTCGATACGACAGCTACTGGCGCTTCAACGATGACCAGCGGATGCTGAGTGTGATCGCCGGTGACCTAACCACCGGCTCGCTCCCCTGGAGCAGCGCCGTGCGCATCGGCGGCTTGCAATTGGCGCGCAATTTCGCGGTACGCCCGGATCTTATCACCTATCCGCTACCGCAATTTTCCGGCCAGGCAGCATTGCCCAGCAGCGTCGATTTATACATCAACAGCTATAAAAACAGCACCACCAACATCAATCCCGGGCCGTTCACCCTCAACAGCGTGCCCTACATTAACGGTGCGGGTCAGGCCACGGTCGTCACCACCGACGCCCTCGGCCGTCAGGTCAGCACCACGGTACCGTTCTACGTGGCCAGCAACCTGCTGCAGACCGGCATGAGCGATTTCAGCGTTTCCACCGGTTTGCTGCGGCGCAACTACGGGTTGAATTCTGCCGATTACGGGCAATGGGTTGGTAGCGCCAGTTTACGTTACGGCGTCACTGATTGGTTAACCCTGGAAGGACGCGCCGAAGGCGCAGCCGAATTGGCGGTCGGCGGCGGCGGCGCCGACATTCGCGTTGGGCAATGGGGGGTTTTCAACGCGTCCTACAGCGTCAGCCAGGCCGGCGACGAAGCGTTTAACGGTGGCCGGCCGATACAATCCCCCACGTATTATGACCCGCTGACCGGCAGGCCGTTGCAACAGCCGGATCCCCAGCCCGTCTATCGCTACACCGGCAACCACGGCGATCAGAGCAGTTTTGGCTACACCTACAGCAACTCACGCTTCAGCCTCAACGCGCAACGTATCCTGCGCAGCGCCGATTTTGGCGACATTTCCGTGTATAAAAGCGACTACCGTCTGAGCCGCCGCACCGATCAATTGACCGGCAGCGTCAGCCTGGGCCGGCTCGGCAGCCTCGGCGCCGGTTATTTTGACGTACGCGACGCCATCGCCCAACGAACTCGCCTGATGAACCTGTCCTACAGTGTGTCGCTTTGGCGCAACAGCAGCCTGTACGCCTCGCTGAACCGGGAAATCGGCAGCAGCGGTTACAGTGCCCAACTGCAGCTCTCCATTCCGTTCGACAGTTGGGGTACCGCCAGCTTCAGCGCCGCGCGCGACAACAACAACCGCTGGAGCGAACGCGTCAGCTACAGCCGCGCCGCGCCGACTGATGGCGGTTTCGGTTGGAATCTGGCCTACGCCAATAACCCGAGCGGCGGCGATTACCGCCAGGCGGATCTGACCTGGCGCACCCGCAGGCTCGAAGCCCGAGCGGGCGTATACGGTACCCGTGATGAAACCAACCACTGGGGAGAAATCAGCGGTTCGCTGGTCGCGATGAACGGCGGCGTGTATGCCACCAACACCATCAACGATGCCTTTGCGCTGGTGTCCACGCAAGGATACGCCGACATTCCGGTGAGCTATGAGAACCAGCCGATCGGCAAGACCGATGCCCAGGGCTATTTACTGGTGCCGACCGTCACCTCTTACTACCATGCGAAATTCCAGATTGATCCGCTCAGCCTGCCCGCCGACGTCGCGCTGCCGACGGTGGAAAAAACCGTCGCCATTCGCGATCACAGCGGTTTTCTGGTCGAGTTCCCCATCCAACCCATCTCCGCCGCCGACGTCGAACTGGTTGACGAGCAAGGCAAACCGCTGGCCAACGGCAGCCAGGTGGCGGTGGTTGGCGGCCATCAGCAAAGCTATGTCGGTTGGGATGGCATGACCTATATCGACCCGGTGCAACAACACAATCGCCTGAGCGTGATCCCGGCCGACGGCGGCCCGCCGTGCCAGGCGGAATTCAGTCTGGCGAAGCCTCAGGGCATCCAGCGCGTCGGCCCGGTTGTCTGCCGCTAATTCAACGACGGAGAGTCACTATGTTTCGGGGATTGAAAGCCTTATTGTTAACCCTTTCGCTGCTGCTCTGTCAGCGCGCATTCGCCGACTGCGCCACCACCAACGGCACCGTCACCTTACCGGGGAGCAGCTCTTTCGTGGTCTACAATGGGCAGATCAACGCCCAGGGCACCGCCGGCCTCAACTGCACCGGCCTCGGCCTCAATTTGCTCACGCAAAACACCGTCACGGTCAAGATCGCCTCCACCACCAACAATATGGCGGTTGCCAACACCGACGGTTCCGGCGATAAAATCGCTTACCTGATCTACCCCGACGCCAACTACCAATATCCTTACAGCATCGGCCAAACCATCGACTACAGCTCGCTGAACCTGCTGTCGCTGATCCTGATTTCCTCCAACGTCAACTTTCCGCTGTATATCAAAACCACCGCCGGCGCCAACGTGCGCGCAGGCACCTATACAGACAGCATCAACCTGATCTGGAATTACCATATTTGCGGCCTGGGCGTGCTCGGCCTGTGCGTTTGGTGGGACGGCGTCGACAAACCCAGCACGGTCAGCGTCAGCGTCACCATCACCAAAGACTGCCTGATCGGCACCGCGCCCAACGTCAACTTCGGCAGCATGGCGTTGGTCGGGCAGTTCAATCCTGTCAATCAGAGCATCACCCTTACCTGCACCAAAACCGAGGGATACAACACCTATTTCACCAACGGCAATAACCCGGTTTCCGGTTGGCGACGCATGAAAAGCGGTACCAGTAATTTCATGCAGTACCAGATTTACTTGCCTAATACGACGACCGTTTGGGATAGCACCAACAAACAGAGCGGCGCCGGCACCGGCCTGGCGCAAAGCATCCCGTATAAGGCGGCGGTCAATGCGGCGCAGACGGAAGTGGCGGTCGGCAGCTATCAGGACACGCTCAGTTTTGTGGTGGAGTACTAGGCGTTGTGTTTTGCCGGCGTGGAAATTGTTTCCAAAATGTAATTTTTATGTGGCATTTTTTGCTCATTTGGCTATGCTCTTATCAATGGCCAAACTGGTCTAACCTCCTACCACACCATTGAGCAAGGAGTTCCCATGAGCAAAACCGTCGTAAAAATTGGCAGCTTCGAGGTCGATGACGCGCATCTTCACGCCGGCGCCGACCGCACCGGCACCCTGAGCATTCCCTGCAAGTCCGATCCGGATCTGTGCATGCAGCTGGACGGCTGGGATGAACATACCAGCATCCCGGCCATCCTCGACGGCAAACAGTCGCTGCTGTACAAGCAACACTACGATCGGCAAGCGGACGCCTGGGTGATGCGGCTGGCATGAAAATGCATCAGAACTGCTGACGACGCGCTGTTTTCATCGGAAACAGCGCGTTTTTTTATGCGATGGCGATGCCGCGGCCGGCAAAGAAAGGGGCGAAACGGCTGAGCGGCAGGTGCACCCGCTCCCGCGTCGCCGGGCTGTCGCCCGAAGGATTGTGGAAGATCACGCTTTGCGCATCGGCGGCGGTGATCAGCACCAGATGCCCGCCCCGCTGCGGCGGCGTACTCTCCGGCCGGCGAATGGAGGGATGCACCGAGGCGATAAAGTAGCGGCATTCATGAAGCAGCGCCGGCACCTCGGCGGCCTCTAGCCCCACCTTCACCTCCGCTTGCAGCGCGAACTGCTCGCGCACATACTCGACGAACGGCGCATAAATCAGCCCCTTTATCCGCTCACCTTCGCGTACATAGGCGCCGTAGGGCAGGCTGCGGCGCGCCAGCTCCAGCAGCGGCGGCGCTTCGCCGTCGCGGTGGCCCAGCACCATTTTCAGGCAGGCCATGCCGCACACGTGGTTGGCCCACTCGACGTACTCTGCCCGATCGCGGGCGCCGCTGCGCGCCCAATTTTCGTCTTGCGCCAGCGTCGCGCGGCCGGCGATCAGATCGGCGGCCAGCTCCGGGCTCGCCCACTGGCACTCGTAGGGAACGGCGCGCATAAGATTAAAATTTGTCGACGACTTTGAAATTCATCAGCACCAGCGTCATGTCCGGCGAGAACAGGTCATACTCTTCGAAGAAGCGCTGCAGCTCTTTGCGCCAGTGCGCCAGCGAGCGATCGCCCTCGCCTTCGGCAAAGGCGTGCGCTTCATCAACCTGATCGTAAGTTTTCATTTCCACCGCGGTCAACTCGACTGCGCAAACCGGCTCACCCTTGCCGTCCACCACCAGGAACAGATCGCCGGCCTGTGGGATCCCTTCGCCGTCCAGGTTAGAACAGGTGGCCGTTTTGGTGCCATTGAGGATCAATTGCACGACTTCATCGGCCTGCTGCTCGGTATCGCCGAACGCCCAGCGCTCAAGGTGCTCGTATTTCTGTGGAATTGCCGTCGCCATGATTATACCTTTAGGAAAAATGCATCAATGCAGACAGGATAGTACAACGTATTGCCGGCCGTCTGCATCCGTCGCAAGCGCGACTGCGCGTTTTGCCAGCGCCACTTTTACGCGTTTTTACCTTTCTTCGCTGTGCCTGCCGCGCTGCCGGGCGCATACTGTGAACATTATTCACCCAATGGCGACTGCCAGGCGGTAACATGCAGCAAAATGACATCGATGCTGACGATACCTTCAGCGATTTACTCAACGGCGTCGCGTTAGTGACGCTTGTCCTCATCACCCTCGCCGGCGGGTGGTATTTCGGCTAAAAGGGGCGCAACGTGGCAACAAAACGCATGGGCAACAAGCTCAGTAAAATGGTCGTGGTGCTGCTGCTGATCTGCCTGGCGTTGCTGCTGTTGCGTTGGGCGGCGATCGCCTTCGGTTAATGCCGCGAGACGACGCCGGCCGAACGCCGGCGCCCTGTTCATCGCCGCCGTGGCGCGGTCGGCTCCAGCAACTCCTGCAAATAGGCCAAACGCGCCTCCCCCTGAAGCAACCAGCGGCGACACAGCCAATGCTGCGTTTCACCCGTGCGGCTCAGGCGGTAGTACTCCGCCAAGGTTTCGACCCAGTTCATGATGTTTTCTCCTGCTTTTCGACACCGTCAGTATTGAGCGTAAAAACCAGAAGAAATACTGATGGCTTGTTTTTTATGCTTCCTGTTTTAGGCGGCGGGTAGCGAAGCCGCAGTTCAGCTGTTACATTGGGCAAAAATCAACCCACCGAGGTGTAGACCATGACGTTCTCGGAACAGGAGATTAAACCCGTATGGGATGAGGTCGCACGCCTGATCGGCGACGGCGTGATGCAGCTGCGCCATCGCGGTGAAGCGCTGTCGGTGGAAACGCTGGAAAAACATCTGGCGCGGCAGTTGGCGGACAGCAACGATATCGAACGGCGCATCCTACTCGGCGCCGCCATCAACATGCTGAAAGGCGGAAAATGAATCGCCAACCGAAAAGGTTGGCGATTCGACAGAAGCCCGAGGTATGCAAGCCCGGCCTTCTGCGCGCTACTATGTCACGCTAATATGACGTAATTAATAGGAATTGTCGGGTTTTTGCCCAAAACGCCCTATTTTTGTTGCCTGCATTACGCCAACACGAAATCGCCGGCATCCAGCGGCTGCCCCACCACTTTCACCAGGAAATCGTTGCCGTCAAAGGCGCCGCCCAGGTTGATCGCCACATCGCTGACGTGATTTTGCTCATCGTAGCTCAGCTTCGCCTCGCCCGCCTTGCCGCTGAACTGATCGACGAAGCGGATGCCGTCGGCGCTGCCGGTGTTGAACAGCGTCAGATCGATCTTGTCCTCGCCGCGCACGAAGTCGCGGATCCAATCCGGCGCCGCCGCCGTCGACTCATCCGCCGCAAAGTAGACGAAGGTGTCCTTGCCGGCGCCGCCCCACAGCTGATCCGCCCCTTTGCCGCCGTACAGCACGTCATCACCCGCGCCGCCCTTGAGCACGTTATCGGCGGCGTTCCCGACCAGCACATCGTTACCCGACCCGCCGATGGCATTTTCAATCGTCACGCCTGCGGCGATAGACACATTGCCTTTCAGGCCACCAACGTCCGAGAACGCCTTTTCATTCAGGTTGATGCGCTGATTTTGACCGAAGCCGGAGAAGTCGAAGGTGTCGTTGCCGCCGGCATCCCAAGCGGTGAAAATTATCTTGTCCTGCGCGCCGGTGGCGGTGAGGAAGTCGCGATCGGTGTTGGAATTGAATCCGTAAACCGTATCGCCGGTGCGGGTGTTCATGTTGGCGCCGTAGAAATGCTGGATCGCCGTGATGTCGTTGAGCAACGGCCCGGAAGAGTACGCGCCTTTAAAGTCCTGCCCTGTGTTGCTTTCGCTGAAATAGCTCATCAGGCTGTGGGCACGGCTGTCTTCGAAGTAGGTCGCGTCTTTAGCGTAGGTGATGCTGACGCCCGGCGCGGCGTTATAGTCGCCCGGATGCTGCAACCCCAGCGCATGGCCGATTTCATGGGTGAAGGTCTGGCGACCGTACTCGTTCTCATGGATCTGGTTGTTGACGAAGGTATGGTTCTTGGCGTTATACCAGGTTTGCCCGGCAACCGAAGGCGAGGTGTCCGGGTTATACGCAAAGGCATAGGAGCCGCGCGAGCTGTAGTCGAACAGGCCGAATTTGATGTTGGCAGCGGCGGTGTTGCTGGTTTCGGTGAAGGTGATGTTAGCCACGTCTGACCATGACTGCAGCGACAGTTTAGCCTGCTCGCGCTGTTCGGCATTAAAGCTGCTGAAGCCGCTGATGCCCATGCTCGACATGTTGCCCGGCGCCTTTTCCCAGAAGCTGTAGGTCAGAGAGACCGGCGTGTCGGTCACGCCCTTGTCGTGCCAACTGCGATCGCCGCGCACCAGCTCCAGGCCGGCGTTTTCGAACGTTTTCGACGGATGAAGCACGGTAATGGTGTCGTCTTCATCGGGTTTATAAGCGCCCAACAGGGCTAATACGCCTTCGGCCTTAACGGAAGCATTGCTTGATGACATAACCTTATCTCCATATTCGTCAATTCAATCGGGGGGATGCCCCAACTGGCGGATTGCCTGAACGGCAGCGGCCCGGTGTTGAATCAATACGGGGATATCGGTAATGCGGTGGCGCCTTCCCTCGGCACTCTGAATGAGAACGATAATCCCTTAAGAGAAAAGAATAGACACATTTTCGTCGAGTACAGAATTTTCTCAGATAAAGTCCGACTATGCATTTGCGCCATACGAATGATTTTCAAGATAATCATCAGCATTATCACGATGAGCGGAAAAAACGCATAAAAAAACCGGGGCAATCCAACCCCGGTTATCCATAAGAAACTCTGGACTCAGACTAACCAACCGAGCAGCAGCGTCGCGCCAATGACCGTGGAAGCGCCGCCAATGCGCGTGGCGATTTGGGCGAATGGCATCAGCCCCATACGGTTCGACGCCGACAGGATCGCCACATCGCCGGTGCCGCCCAGGCCACTGTGACAACAGGTGACGATTGCCGCCTCCACCGGGAACATCTTCAGGTAAGGCGCAATCAGGAAACTGACCAGCCCCATCGACAGCACCACCGAGCCGCAGACCACCACATAACCGACCGAGAACACTGCCACCACGCTTTCCAGCGGCACGTACAGCATACCCAGACCGATCATCAGCGGCCACACCAGCGCCGTGGAGACGAACTTGTAGAAACTGTGCGCGCCGGTTTCCATCGAGGCCGGGATCACCCGGCAGTACTTGCACAGCACCGCGAACAGGATCATCAGCACCGGGCCGGGAATATGCACGATGTGTTCGAACAGGCCGCCGACGATAAAGAAGGCGCAGATCACCAGCAGCCCGCCGCCCATCAGTTGGAAATCGACGTTGCCGCTTTGCTCCTTGATGGCGAACATCGCGTTCTCCTGCGCCGAACGGATCAGCATGCCGTCGCCGCTCAGCGCCTTGCGCTGCATGCCGATACGCGCCAACACCCCGGCGGTCACGATGGCGAAGATGTTACCCAGCACCGCCGCCGGCGCCAGCTGCGCGACGTAGACGTCCGGCGTCGAGCCCAGGATCGCCGAATAGGCCAGCGACAGCGGTAAAATCCCCTCGCCGATGCCGCCACCGATGATTGGCACGATGATGAAGAAGAAGGTGTGATAGAAGGTAAAGCCGAACAGCTTGCCCACCAGCAGCCCGGTGATCACCGCCGTGATCGTACCCACCACCAGCGGCACGAACATGCGAATCATCCCCTGGATCAGGATCACCCGGTTCATGCCGAGAATGCTGCCGACCACCAGACTGGCGATGACGAAATAAAGCAGGTTGGCGTCTTTCATCAGCAGATGGACGGTGCCCATAACGTTGGGCTGGAAGACATTGAAATAGACCAGCACCGAGGGCACCATCAAACACAGAATGGCCGGCCCGCCGATATCGCGCAGCACGGGAATGCTTTTTCCCAACTGAGCCAGCGCAAAGCCCAGCGTCATTATCACTGCCAGGCCGCCGATCATATTTTTCGGCAGGAAGTTGGCATAGGCGGAAATCGCCACGATGGCGCAAATCGTGATAAACAACGCGATCGGTACCGCACCGATATCTATTTGACGAAGTTGGTTAATTAACCCTGATGATTCGGACGATGCCGTATTTTTATCACAGGCCAGTTCTGCATTTATCTGTTTCATTATTCACCCTGCTGACAAGCGTACAGTACGGTTAGATTCACCTGGCGCAACAATCCTGCCATAGCCAAGCAAAACAAATGATTACGAAAAATCCTATTGTGGATTTCGCTTTTTCTAATAAGAAATAAAACAGTAGACAGCCCTGACGATATGATAAAAAATAAAAATGCAAAACTAAATTACACCGACGGAATTCAATATTGTGACCCTCCGCCAAGGTTGGTTTTAATTAATTATCGTCAGCATTTTGTAATTAAAGTAAGCAGGTTTAAATTCGCTGCTATGCTATAGGAGGGCGAAAAAGCCCCCTGATTTATTAATAAAGAACCGGAAACGCAGTAGCTGAATCCGGTCAGCTTGATCCGAACCTTAATCCTGCGCGCGGCACCGCTCGGGAAAGAGGCATAATATGACTCATAAGGAAGTAGAATATGTCTTCACGCGCTGTTACCCCACAAACTCTCGCTCGCTACGGCATCCATCAGGCCGCCGATATCGTCTATAACCCTAGCTATGAATTGCTGTTCGCCGAAGAGACCCGCGCCGACCTGCCGCCGCTGGAACGCGGCACCCTCACCCAACTGGGTGCGGTCAACGTCGCGACCGGTGAGTTCACCGGCCGTTCGCCGAAGGACAAATACATCGTGCGCGACGACACCACGCGCGATACCGTCTGGTGGTCGGACAACGGCACCGGCAAGAACGACAACCAGCCGCTCTCGCCGGAAGTCTGGCAGCATCTGAAGACGCTGGTGGGCAACCAGCTCTCCGGCAAGCGTTTGTTCGTGGTGGACGCGTTCTGCGGCGCCAACGCCGACACGCGCCTGAAGGTGCGCTTCATTACCGAAGTGGCCTGGCAGGCGCACTTCGTGAAAAACATGTTTATTCGCCCGAGCGACGCCGAACTGGCGGACTTCGAGCCGGACTTCGTGGTAATGAACGGCGCCAAATGCACCAACCCGGACTGGCAGCAGCAAGGGCTGCATTCGGAGAACTTCGTCGCCTTCAACCTGACGGAACGCATGCAGCTGATCGGCGGCACCTGGTACGGCGGCGAAATGAAAAAAGGCCTGTTCTCGATCATGAACTACCTGCTGCCGCTGAAGGGCATCGCCTCGATGCACTGCTCGGCCAACGTGGGCGAGAAAGGCGACGTGGCGGTGTTCTTCGGCCTGTCCGGCACCGGCAAAACCACCCTCTCCACCGATCCGAAACGCCAGCTTATCGGCGATGACGAGCACGGCTGGGACGACGACGGCGTGTTCAACTTCGAAGGCGGCTGCTACGCCAAGACCATCAAGCTGTCGCCGCAGGCGGAGCCGGAAATCTATCAGGCGATCCGCCGCGATGCGCTGCTGGAAAACGTCACCGTGCTGGCCGACGGCAGCATCGACTTCGACGATGCCAGCAAAACCGAGAACACCCGCGTCTCCTATCCGATTTATCACATCGAGAACATCGTCAAACCGGTGTCCAAAGCCGGCCATGCGCGCAAGATCATCTTCCTGACCGCCGACGCCTTTGGCGTACTGCCGCCGGTATCGCGCCTGACGCCTGAGCAAACCCAGTACCACTTCCTGTCCGGCTTCACCGCCAAGCTGGCCGGCACCGAGCGCGGCATCACCGCCCCGACGCCGACCTTCTCCGCCTGCTTCGGCGCCGCTTTCCTGACGCTGCACCCGACGCAATACGCCGAAGTGCTGGTGAAACGCATGGAGGCCGCCGGCGCCCAGGCTTACCTGGTCAACACCGGCTGGAACGGCAGCGGCAAACGTATTTCTATCAAAGATACGCGCGGCATTATCGACGCTATTCTGAATGGCGACATTGAGCAGGCCGAGACCTTCACGCTGCCGATCTTCGGGCTGGCAGTGCCGACCGCGCTGCCGGGCGTCGATCCGTCGATTCTCGATCCGCGCAAAACCTACGCCGACGAATCGCTGTGGCAGGAGAAAGCGCAGGATCTGGCCCAGCGCTTTATCGATAACTTCGCCAAATATACCGTCACCCCGGCGGGCGAAAAGCTGGTGAACGCCGGGCCGAAGCTGTAACGCAGACGTTTTGCATCCTGCTGTTTAAGGGCCGAACTTTCGGCCCTTTCTTGTTTTCATCCTTCCGCCAGCAAACCCGGCATCACCAGCGCTACCGCCGCCGCGATGCGCTCGTCGATCGCGCTGCCCGGCGGCAACAGCCCCAGCGTCATCTGCCGCAGCGGTTCGGCGATGGCCATCGCCAACAGCAGGTCGCTGGTTTGCGCCCAGTCGCGCTCACGCAGCCACCCGCACTGCTGCTGGCGCCGCAGCCAGTCCGCCACCGTCGCCCGGCCGCGCTGAATGCCGTTGCGCTGATAGCTGTCCAGCAGCGCCTCGCGCCCCGGAAACTCGCTTTGCAGCAGCCGAAACATCCCCACCGCTTCGGCGCTCAATACCTGCTGCGCCACCGCCTTCAGCCCCTTTTCCAACAGCGGCGCCACCGCCTCCCACCGCCCGGCATCCTGGGCGAAGGCCGGCTGAAACGCCTCGGTCCAGCCGCTCACCGCCTGCGCGACCAGTTCGTCGCGATTGGCCGCAAAGCGATACAGGGTTTTTTTAGCCACCCCGGCGCGTTTCGCCACCGCGTCCACCGTTGCTGCGGCATAGCCGCCGTCGAGCAGCAACGCCAGCGTCGCTTGCGCCAGCGCGGCGCGCAGCGCCGTTTCCGGCGTGGCCGGCCGGCCGCGAGCGCGCGGCGGTTCTTCATTCGGGTTCGCCATATTTATTCCTCACAAGCATTGACAGACTCAGCATAGCGGCATAGTTTTATTTTGGAAACACAATTCGTTTCCAAAATAAAACAGGAACCCATTATGACACATCCCTCCTTGCTGGCGCCCTGGGGCGTTAACGATATCAACGAGTTGCTCAAACCTGAACCGCTGCGGCTGGAGATGGGGCTGAGTCGCAGCGCTGACGGTTTGCTGACCGTCGCGGTCCGTACCGATCTGCACGGCTGCAAGGGGCGCATGCTGGACTGGTGGTTCACCTTCTTTGAGAACACGCAGCACATCAACTGGTGGCACCCACACGATCACGTCGAACATCGCGGCTGGGACCGCCATTGGAAAAAAGGGGAAAGCTACGTCGGCGCCAGCATCGAAGCGGTCGAATGGCTGGCGGAACTGCCGCCGATCGCGGCACGCCTCAAGTTTCACGCCGCCGAGGACTTCTTCGCGCCGCAGCCGCTGCGCCAGGCGCGTGATGCGCAGGCGCTCTCCGCCGCCGTGTGTGCGCGCATCGGCTTCGGCGATCAGGTGGCGTTGGATGACAACGGCGATCCCTGCGACGGCGAGATGCTGCATCTGGCGCGCGATACGCCGTACGGGTGCGTGCTGCGCAGCCGTTTCCTGCTGGGTAAAGCCTGCGCCAACGCCCACGACGAACTCTCGGACGACATCGGGTTTAACCTGATGCGCCACTGCTACAACGAGTTCAGCTATCTAGCACAGTTCCTGCCGTCGCTGTACTACGCCGAAAACGGCCGCGAGCCGGCGCCGTTACTCTGGTAAGCCACCGGCGGGGCCTGTTATTTTTTCGCGATGCCGCTATAGTGATTTTCATCGCCATTCCCGCGTTTATGACGGAGAACTCATGGAAAATCCAGGCTATAGCGGCGGCTGCCTGTGCGGACATATTCGCTTTCAGGTGCACGGCCTGCCCGGTAACCCACACAGCTGTTCCTGCGAATTTTGCCGGCGCCACTCCGGTGCACCGACGCTCTGCTGGGTCGAATTTCCGCGTCAGGCCGTCGAGTGGAACGGCCCGGGCGGCATGCCCACGCTCTACCGCTCTTCCCCCTATTCCAGCCGCGCCTTTTGCCCGCGCTGCGGCAGCACGCTGGGGGCGATCGACGACGAGCCGACGGTGGCGTTGAGCACCGGCAGCTTCGATCGGGCCGATCTGCCGGAGCTGCGCCCGGTCTCGCACGCGTTCGCCGATGTTTGCCCCGAATGGTGGCATATCGACGGCATGCGCTGAGCGCCTCACAGTTCCCGCTGAAATCAATTGATTGTTTTGTCGTATAAATTTAGAACTGACGAACAATAATTCAAATGTATGGGAACGGGGATGAATCAACAGACTCTCGACGCGCGCCGTTCGCGTCAAGCGTTGCTGGCCGGCTCGGTTGGCAACTTTATCGAATGGTATGAGTTCGGGGTGTACGGGTTCCTGGCTACCGTCATCGCCGCCAATTTTTTCACGCTGCAGGGTGAAAATGAAGTCACCAGCCTGATCCTCACCTACGCCGCCTTCGCGCTGGCGTTTTTCTGCCGGCCGATCGGCGCGGTGATCTTCGGCCGCATCGGCGATCGCATCGGCCGTCGCCCGACGCTGATTGCGGTTCTGTTGTTGATGACGCTGGCCACCGCACTGATCGGCGTCATGCCGACCTATGCCTCGATCGGCGTCGCCGCCCCGCTGCTGCTGACGCTGCTGCGCATGTTTCAGGGGCTGTTCGCCGGCGGCGAATTCGGCGGCGCCGTATCACTGATGACCGAATTCGCCCCGAAGGGCAAACGCGGGCTGTTCGGCGCCTGGCAATCGTTGACCGTCGCGCTCGGCCTGCTGGCCGGGGCCGGGCTGGTGGCGCTGCTGGCCGCGCTGCTCAGCGTGCAGCAGCTGCATGACTGGGGCTGGCGCATTCCCTTCCTGCTGGCGCTGCCGATGGGCGCTGTGGCGCTGTGGCTGCGGCTCAAGCTCGAAGAGACGCCCACGTTTACCCAGGCGCAACAGGCCGCGGAACACAGCGCCGCACCGCAGGAGGCGAGCTTGGGCGGCGTGGCGAAAACCATATTGATCGGCATCGGCCGCATGATGGGCTGGTCGGCCGCCGGCTATACCTTCCTGGTGGTGATGCCTTCCTATTTGCAAACCTCGTTGCACGCCACCTTCCAGCAGGCGCTGGTGGCGACGGTGCTGGCCAACGTCGGCTTCGCCCTGACCATTCTGCCGGCGGGCATCATCAGCGACAAACTGGGGCGTAAAACGGTGATGCTGACGGCGGTGGCGGCGGTGATACTGTTCACCTTCCCGCTGCTGCACCTGTTGCAGGATGCGCAGAGTTCACTGTGGGCCAAAGGGCTGGTAGTGATGATCGCCGGCGCCGTAGTCGGCCTGCTGGCCGGCCCCGGCCCGGCGATGCTGGCGGAGATGTTCCCGACCCGGGTGCGCTATACCGGTTTGGGGCTGGCTTACTCGCTGTCCAATGCGGTGTTTTCCGGCTCGGCCGGGCTGATTATCACCGGCCTCATCAAACAGACCGGCAATATCGACATTCCCGCCTACTACGTGGTCGCCACCTCGGTGGTCAGCCTGTTTGCGCTGATGACGCTGCGCCGCGACGATCATCTGCGCTCGCTTAACGAACGTTAATCCTCCGGGGGCACATCGCCCCCTTGCCAACTCGTGACCTCGATCACAAGGCAAAAATGTTAACGTTAACTTTTGTGATTAACATCTCATGCGTGATATCTGGCCGCTTCATCCCTTCGCGAGTTAACGTTAACAATAGAGCTAACTTCACTCACCGGGGCCCTACCCATGAACCGCGAAACTAAAAAATATTACGTGCTGCTCAGCGGCCTGCTGTTCTTCTTTTTCTTCACCTGGTCTTCCAGCTTTTCGCTGATCTCGCTGTGGCTGAATCAGAAGATCGGCCTGAAAGGCGCCGAGACCGGCCTGATCTTCTCCGCTATCTCGTTGGTGGCGCTGTGCGCCCAGCCGCTGTACGGGTTTATTCAGGATAAACTTGGGCTGCGCAAACACCTGCTGCAGTTTCTCGGCGTGATGCTGCTGCTGACCGGCCCGTTCTTTATCTACGTTTACGCCCCGCTGCTGGCGAGCAGCCTGCCGCTCGGCGCTTTGGTCGGCGGGGTGTTCATCGGCGCGACCTTCTTCGCCGGTATCGGCGCGCTGGAATCTTATACCGAGCGAGTCAGCCGCATCAGCGGTTTCGAATTCGGCCGCGCCCGCATGTGGGGCTCGCTCGGCTGGGCCAGCGCCACCTTTGTGGCCGGTTTTATCTTCAATATCAATCCGAACATCAATTTCTGGCTGGCCTCCGCCGCCGCCGTGGTGTTCCTGGTGCTGCTCAGCCAGGTACGCGAGCTGAAGCCGAACGCCATGGCCGGCCTGGCGTTCGGCAAACCGGAAAACCTGCGGCTGCAGGACGCGCTGGCGCTGCTGCGCATGCCCGGCTTCTGGGCACTGGTGGTGTTTGTGCTGGGGATCAGCGTATACAACGTTTTCGATCAGCAATTTTCGGTCTACTTCGCTTCACAGTTCGCTTCTCGCGCACAGGGCAACGAGATGTACGGTTTTCTCAACTCGCTGCAGGTCTTCCTCGAGGCCGGCGGCATGTTCCTGGCGCCGCTGCTGGTGAACCGCATCGGCGCCAAACAGGGGCTGTTGCTGGCCGGTGGCGTGATGGCGCTGCGCATGTTCGGTTCCGGCTTAGTCAGCGGCGCCCTGATGATCTCCGCCATGAAACTGCTGCACGCCGTAGAATTGCCAATCCTGCTGATCGCTATCTTCAAATACATCGCGAGCCGCTTTGACAGCCGACTCTCCTCCACACTGTACCTGGTAGGCTTCCAGTTCATCACCCAGGTGATGGCCAGCTTCCTGTCGCCGCTGGCGGGCTACGGTTATGACCGCATCGGCTTTGCCGACACCTATCTGCTGATGGGCTGCGCGGTCGCCGCCACGACGCTTGTCTCCTGTTTCCTGCTGCGCGGCGAACGTTCCGCCAGCGTAGCCCCCTTTCAATCCGCCATTAAATCAAGTGAGTCTGTCCAATGAACACTGCCTTAGCTCAAGCCGACCATGCGGTCGAAGCCCTGCGTGCAGAGCGCCGAGACGATTACTACCCGCAGTTCCATCTCGCGCCGCCCGCCGGCTGGATCAACGATCCCAACGGCCTGATCTGTATTGACGGCGTCTATCATGCCTTCTTCCAGCATCACCCCTATAGCGAACACTGGGGCCCCATGCACTGGGGGCACGCGACCAGCCGCGACCTGATACGCTGGCAGCATCAGCCCATCGCCCTGGCACCCGATGCGCCCTATGACAAAGACGGTTGCTTTTCCGGCTGCGCCGTAGATGACAACGGTGTGCTGACGCTGATTTACACCGGCCACGTGTGGCTGGGCGAACCCGGTGACGACAGCCAGGTGCGGGAAGTGCAATGTCTGGCCACCAGCGAAGACGGCATACGCTTCATCAAACACGGGCCGGTACTGGCCCCGCCGGACGGCATTCAGCATTTTCGCGATCCGAAAGTCTGGTGCGAAAACGGCGAATGGTGGCTGGTGGTCGGCGCCAAAGAGAACGGCCTGGGCCAGGTGCGCCTGTACCGCTCTGCCGACCTGCGCGCCTGGCGCTTCGATCGGGTGCTGGCCGGCGCGCAAACGGCGCATCAGGGTTATATGTGGGAATGCCCGGATTTCTTCCCGCTGGGGGAGCAACACCTGCTGCTGTTTTCGCCGCAGGGGGTGGCGGCGCAGGGCTACCGCTATCGCAATCGCTTCCAGAGCGGCTATCTGCTCGGCCACTGGCGGCCGGACGGCGACTTTACGGTGACCCAGCCCTTCTGTGAGCTGGATGCCGGCCACGATTTCTATGCGCCGCAAACCTTCACCGCCGCCGACGGCCGTCGGCTGCTGTTTGCCTGGATGGATATGTGGGAATCCCCAATGCCCAGCAAAGCGCATCGCTGGGCCGGCGCCCTCACCCTGCCGCGCGAACTGACGCTGGCCGCCGACGGCAGCGTCCGCATGAACCCGGCGCGTGAACTGGCGGCGCTGCGCCGAGAGCCACACACGTTTTTGGCGCAGACGCTGACCAATCAGCATCTGCCGCTGACGAACGACGTGCAGGAACTCACCCTGACGTTGAAGCCGGCCGACAACGACGCCGAGCGTTACGGGCTGGCTATCGGGAGTGCGGCGCGCCTGTTTGTCGACAATCAGGCGCACCGACTGGTGCTGGAGCGTTTTCATGAAAACCCCGCCCTGTGCACCTGCCGCAGTGTGCCGCTGCCGGAGGGTGACATCCTGTCGCTGCGGATCTTTATCGATCGCTCATCGCTGGAAATCTTCGTGAATCAGGGAGAGGCCTGCCTGACCAGCCGCTTCTATCCGACGGCGGGCGATCGCCGTCTCCGCCTGTTCGCCGAAGGCGGCCGGGCCCAGTTCGAGCCCATCACGGGATGGCAGTTGGCGAGCATCTGGGGGTAATGGGAATGAGCGCCGGGCGCGCAGCGGCGCGCCCGGTGTGGCTACAGCGAACCACGCTCCAACAGCGGGCAAGGCACTTTCACCGTATCACGCTGTTCCCGCCGCTCAATCACATGCAGCGCCGCAAGACGGCCCAACTCGTAATGCGGCAGCTGCACCGTCGTCAATGCCGGCAGGAACAGCTCACCGGTGCCGACCATATTGTCGTAGCCCAGCACCGCCACCTGTTGCGGTATCCGCCATCCTTGCGCCAGCAATACCTGATACACCAGAAACGCTATCCGATCGTTTCCGCACACCACGACATCGCAATCGCGCCGTCCTGCAGAGAAATGCCGCTCCAGCAACGCGACGCAGTCGCGATAGCTTTGATCGCCGCCGCTCAGATCGAGATGATACTGCTGCAGCTGTTCAACATCGCGCCCCGCTTCGCGCCAGGCGCGTTCCAGACCGCGGCGGCGCAGGCCCGCCGCCAGCGTATCCGCCGGTAAATGAATGCACAATGGCGCGCGATAGCCTTTGGCGATCAGCGTGCGCGTGGCGTCATACTGCCCTTGCTCATCATCAGGAATGTAGCTGGCGATCGAATGCGCCGGGCTGACGCAGTTGGCCAACACCAGCTTTTTGTCCAGCAGTTTGGCCGGTAGCGTCACCTCACGCAGCCCCATCGTGGTGAATATCACCCCATCCGGTCGATGCGCCAACAGCAGATCGACGGTCTGTTCGGCGTTGTCGTCGGCAAACAGGTTGACGACGAAGCTGTTCCAGCCGCGCTCGCGCGCGGTTTTCTCAATCGACAGGATCATTTCCACCGAGAACGGCGTCGTGGCGGTGTCCAGCGCCAGCACGCCGAGCGTCTGTACACGATTTCCGTCACCGCGAATACGTCGCGCCGACAGATCCGGCACGTAGTCCAACTGGTCGATCGCCTGTTTGACGCGGTGATAAGTTTCCGGCCGCAGCTTGCCGGGTTCATTGATGGCGCGGGACACCGTCATCAACGAGACTCCGGCAAGTTTTGCGACGTCTTTCAGCGAAGCCATGCGCCCTTCTTTATGATTAATGGGGAAAAGTGAATAATCCCATAACCGGGCGCAGGACTCTACTCTGCGTTAGCAGGCTGTGATGTTCGCCCACAGGATCGCGCCGTCGGCCGTCAGCGGCGCCACTTCGCCGCCCGCCGCCGTCCACCAGACACCCTCGCGCGCCCGCAGTTCTCCGCCCTCCGGCAGCGACCAAACACCGCTCAGCACATACAGCACGCCCGCCCGGTTGGGTGACAGGGTGACGGGCACCGTGCTGCGCAGCACCTCGGCCGCCTGCCGGCCGCGGCGTGTCATGATGTTGAAATCCTGACTGGCGCCGCCCAGCAGCGTCGCTTCCAGCGCCACATCGCCGGAAAAGGCGAACGGCTCCCCGATACGCGCCAACTGATGGTCGATATGCCCGGCGCTGAACAGCCGCACGCCGTCGCCTTCCAGCAACGTTATCGAGCGATCGATGCCCGCAAAGGCGGAAAACGGCCCGTCCTGCGCGATGGTGGCGATACTGGCGCGCCAGTCGAAATCCGGCTCGCCCGGCGGCCAGCTGACGATTTCACGGGTTTCCCCACCGCCGTTGCGCCACGGGCTGACCGGCAGCGCGGCGAAGTTAAAACGGGTCAGGCTCATTACGCCTCCTGCTGAAAGGTTTTCAGCACCTGCAGGAACTCTGCGCTGCTCTGCTGTTGCAGCGCGTGCCGCCCCTGATCGATCACCTGCCGGCCACCGACGAACACGTCGCGAATTTGCTCCTTGCCGCCGGCGAACAGCCAGCGATTGAGGATCGAGGCATCCGGCGCCGCCGCCAAATACGGATCGTCGCCGTCCAGCACCAGCCAGTCGGCGCGATAGCCGCTCTGCAACCGGCCGATCGGCGCGCCGCACGCCTGCGCGCCACCCTGCAGCGCCTGCAGGTACAGCACATCGCCCACCGCCGACTGTTCCGGTGTCGTCAGGCGATTGCGACGCTGATCGCGCAGCCGCTGGCCGTATTCAAACCAGCGCAGCTCTTCCACCACGTTGAGCGAAACGTGGCTGTCGGAACCGATGCCCCAGCGCCCCTGCTGCTGCAGGTAAGCGTCGCCAGGGAAAATGCCGTCGCCGAGGTTGGCTTCGGTGGTCAGGCACAGGCCGGCCACCGCGCGGCTGCGCGCCAGCGCTTCCAGCTCGTCGCGATCCAGATGGGTGGCGTGCACCAGACACCAGCGCTGATCTACCGGCAGGTGGTCATACAGCCAGGCCACCGGGCGCTGTCCGCTCCACGCCAGACAGTCGTTCACCTCTTTTTGCTGCTCGGCGATATGAATATGCACCGGCAAGGTGCGATCCGACGCGGCCAAAATCTGCTGCATCTGCCCCAGCTCCACCGCACGCAGCGAGTGGAAGCACAGCCCCTGGTTCTGCAACGGGCGATCCGCCAGCTGACGGGCAATCACCTGCTGCTGATGCAGATAGCTTTCGGCATCCTGGATAAACCGTTTCTGCCCCGGCTGGGCCGGCTGGGCGCCAAAACCGGCGTAGCTGTACAGCACCGGCAGCATAGTCATGCCGATGCCGGCCTGATGCGCGGCCTCGCTGAGGCGGCCGGTCATCTCGCCGCGATCGGCGTAAGGCTTGCCGTCGGCGTCGTGATGCAGGTAGTGGAATTCGGCCACCTGGGTGTATCCGCCCTTGAGCATTTCGATATACAGTTGACGGGCGACTACCTCCACCTGCTCCGGCGTCAGGCGCTGCACCAGGCGGTACATCAGATCGCGCCAGGTCCAGAAGCTGTCCTGCGGATTACCCGCCACTTCCGCCAGCCCGGCCATCGCGCGCTGGAAAGCGTGGGAGTGCAGGTTCGGCATGCCCGGCACCGCGTCGCCGTGCAGCCGGATGCAGCCTTGCGGCTCAGCGTTGGCGGTAACTTGAGTCAGATAACCTTGCGCATCGACGTCCAGCCGGACGTTATGCGCCCAGCCCTCAGGGAGCAAAGCGCGTGGGGCAAAATAAGCAGGCATGGCAGTATTCCACGGTTGATGTAACGGCGAATGAGGCGCGGCGATGGCGCGCATTCAGGAATTTTTGGCGGTCGCCGGCAAGTTTCTGGCGCGACGGCCACTAGTTGTATATACATATACATACGCCGACATCAACAGTAAACTGGTGTTATTATTTTTTTATTTGACGAGGTTAACGTCGTGGCTGAACAACAGACCGTGTTACAACTGGCGGCTGCAATGAGCGATGCCCCCGCCCCGATCTACCAACGGGTCAAACAGGCGATCGTGAATCAAATTCGTGCGGGACATTGGCAACCGCACCAGCGCGTGCCCTCCGAAAGTGAACTGGTGGCGGAACTGGGCGTCAGCCGCATGACCATCAACCGCGCGTTGCGCGAGCTGACCAGCGAAGGTTTTTTGATCCGCATGCAGGGCGTCGGCACCTTCGTCGCCGAAGCCAAGGCGCATACCGCGCTGCTGGAAGTGCACAACATCGCCGATGAGATCGCCGCGCGCGGTCATCGCCACAGCAGCAAGATCCTCGAGCTGAAGGCCCGCCCGGCCAGCGAGGAAGAGGCGACGGCGCTGGGCATTCAACCCGGCCAACGGCTGTTCTACTCGCAGATCGTGCATTACGAAAATGACGTGCCGGTGCAGGTGGAAGACCGCTGCGTCAACCCGCTGGTGGCGCCGGATTACCTGAAGCAGGATTTCGACCGCGTCACGCCTTACACCTATCTGACGCAGGCCGCGCCGCTGACCGCCGGCGAACACATCGTCGAAGCGGTGATCCCCACCCGGCGCGAAAGCGAGCTGCTGCAGCTGGAAGACCACGAACCCGGCCTGCTGATCCACCGCCGCACCTGGTCCGGCAAAACCGTAGTGACCTCGGCCAGGCTGCTGTACCCCGGCAGCCGTTATCAACTGTTCGGCCGCTTCACCAGCGAAGTCTGATCCCCGGCGGGCGCGCCCTGCGCCCGCATCTCCGCTGTCGATCACATCCTGATAACAAAATCTCTCCCGCCTCTTGTGACATCCCGGTGAATGCGTTAGGTTGTTTTTAATTGTATATACAACCATGTGGGAGCTGCGGCTCCGGCGGAGGAAAGCAATGACGTCTGAGATTCACTGTGACAGCCTGTGGCACGGCGCCGATATCGTCACCATGCGCGACGGCAACTATCACACCCTGACCGACGGCGCGATCGCCGTACGCGACGGCAAGATCGTCTGGATTGGCGAACATGCGGCGCTGCCGCCCGGCCTGATCGCGGACGAAACGGTGAAATTCAACGGCGGCATCATCACCCCCGGCTTTGTTGACTGCCACACTCACCTGGTGTTCGGCGGCAACCGCAGCGGCGAGTTCGAACAGCGGCTGAACGGCGTGAGCTATGCCGACATCGCCGCGCAGGGCGGCGGCATTATCTCCACCGTGAAAGCCACCCGCGAGGCCGACGAAGCGCTGCTGCTGGAGCAGGCGCTGTTCCGCCTGCGTCCGCTGCTGGCGGAAGGCGTCACCTGCGTGGAGATCAAATCCGGCTATGGCCTCAGCCCGGAAAGCGAGCTGAAAATGCTGCGGGTGGCGCGCAAGTTGGGCGAGCGGCTGCCGGTCGAGGTGAAAACCACCTGTCTGGCGGCCCATGCGCTGCCGCCGGAATACGCAAACCGCGCCGACGACTACATCAATCTGGTCTGCGATACCATCATCCCTCAGGCCGCCGCCGCCGGCCTGGCGGATGCGGTTGACGCCTTCTGCGAACACCTGGCGTTCTCACCGGCGCAGGTGGAGCGAGTCTTCGCCGCCGCCGAAGCCGCCGGTTTGCCGGTCAAACTGCACGCCGAGCAACTCTCCGCCCTCGGCGGCAGCACGCTGGCGGCTCGCCATCACGCGCTCTCCGCCGACCATCTCGAATACGCCACCGAGCAAGATGCCCGCGCCATGGGCGACGCCGGCACCGTGGCGGTGCTGCTGCCGGGCGCCTACTACCTGCTGCGCGAAACCCAGTGCCCGCCGGTAGAGCTGTTCCGCAAGCACCACGTGGCGATGGCGATCGCCAGCGACGCCAACCCTGGCACGTCGCCGGCGCTGTCGCTGCGTCTGATGATCAACATGGCCTGCACGCTGTTCCGCCTGACGCCGGAAGAAGCGCTGGCGGGCGTTACCACCCACGCCGCCAAAGCGCTGGGGCTGCAACACAGCCACGGCACGCTGGAAACCGGCAAGGTGGCGGACTTTGTTCACTGGCCGCTGTCGCGGCCGGCGGAACTGGCTTATTGGTTGGGCGGCCAGCTGCCCTGTACGGTGATTTTCCGAGGAGAAGTACGTCAATGACCATTCGCGATCCTTTTAGCTTCCAGACCGGCAGCCTGCCGCTGCTGATCAGCATCCCACACGCCGGCACGCAACTGACGCCGGCGGTCGAGGCCGGGCTGACCGACGATGCCCGCCCGCTGCCCGATACCGACTGGCACATTCCACAGCTGTACGACTTCGCCCGGGCGATGGGCGCCAGCGTACTGGTCGGCAACTATTCGCGCTTCGTCATCGACCTGAATCGCCCGGCGGACGACAAGCCGCTGTACACCACCGCCACCACCGGTCTGTATCCCGATGTGCTGTTCGACGGCCGCCCAAGCTTCCTGCCGGGCAAAGCGCCGACGGACGAAGAACGCGCCGGCTATCTGCAGCAAATTTGGCAACCTTATCATCAGCAGCTGCAGGACGAGTTGGCACGCCTCAAAGCGCGGCACGGCTATGCGCTGCTGTTCGACGCGCACTCCATCGCCTCGGTGATCCCGCGGCTGTTCGACGGCAAACTGCCGGATCTCAACCTCGGCACCAACGGCGGTGAAAGCTGCGCCCAGGCGCTGAGCGATCGGCTGGTCGCCTGCTGCGAGCAGCAACAGCAGTACACCCACGTGCTGAACGGCCGCTTCAAGGGCGGTTACATCACCCGCGCCTACGGCCAACCGCAGCAGCAACAGCATGCGATCCAGCTCGAGCTGGCGCAGGTCAACTACATGTCCGAACAGTATCCTTTCGCGTTCGAACCGCAGCGCGCCGCCTCGCTGCAGCGCCTGCTCAAGCAGATGATTGAAGGCCTGTTGGACAGCGCCGCCAGACTGAACTGATCCCCTTTACAGGCGCCGCCGGGCGCCTGTTCCTCTCCCTGTCCTTAACCGTAACGTCAGCCGCAATCTGCGCGCTATATCAAAGTTTCGCGTGATTCCCTACTGACTGGTCTAAACAGCGCACAAAACAGCGGCCGACGAAAAACGCGCTGCGCCACAATCAGCCGAAAAGCCCGCGCTCATCGTCAGCGCCGGGCGGCGTGTGGCCGAGCTGGCCCGTTTCGAACCATCACTCTGGAGGCCCTATGTCTGTAACACCGTTAAACTGGCGCGCTGCCGGCGCCCTCGCCGAACAATTGCTGGCCGGCTGGCAACGGCGTGGCGAACCCGGCGGCGCCATCACCCTGTTTGACGCCGAACAACTCCGCGCCACCGCCAGTGCCGGCTTGGCCGATCTGGCGCAGAATACCCCCTTCACCGCCGACAGCGTGGTGCGCTACGCCTCAGTGACCAAGCACATCTTCGCCGCGCTGGCGCTGAACGCCACCGGCCGCGCCATTCGGCTCGATCAGCGCCTGGGCGAACTGCTGCCCACCCTGCAGCCCGCGTTGGCGGACGTTACCGTCGGCCAGGCGCTGGACATGACCGGCGGTCTGCCTGACGTGCGCGAGACGCTCGGTCTGCTGGGCATATCGCTGCATGCCGTCAGCGAGGCGCAGCCGGTGATGCAGTTTGTCGAGGGGCTGGAAAGATTGAACTATGAAGCCGGCAGCGAGATCGCCTACAGCAATACCGGCTATCGGCTGCTGGAGGCCGCGCTGCGCAGCAAAGGGTATGATTTCGATCAACTGGTGCAACAGCACATCGCCCGGCCGCTGCAGGTGCAGATGCAAGCGCCGGAAAGCTGGTTCGACGTGGTGCCAGGGTTGGTGCCGGGTTACTGGCGTGCGGCGCGGGGCTGGCAACACGCCAGCGCCGGTCTGCACCTTTCCGCCTCCGGCAGCCTGACCGGCAGCCTCAACGCCCTCACCCGCTGGCTGCAAACGCTGCTGGCCGACCAGGGCCCCGGCCAGGGCGTGCTGGCGCAACTCGGCGCACCGCGCCGCCTCAATCAGGGTCAGCTCAGCGCCTATGGACTGGGGCTGGCGCAGACGCCGCTAGGCCGCCGCCGCTTGCTCGGCCACGGTGGTTCCCACGCCGGTTACAAAACCTATTTCCTGCTGGCGCCCGATCGCCAGGTCGGCGTTGCGCTGGTGGCCAACCGCGAAGACTGCGACAGTTTCGGGATGGCTTTGCAGGTGATGGCAGCGCTGCTGGGCGAACCTTTGCCGCAGCGCAGCACGGCGATCCCCGACGGTCTCTACGCCACGCTGGCGGAGCCGCACTGGCTGGAGGTCAAAGACGGCAACCTGGCCTATCTGGGCAGCGATGAACCGCTGTATCAGGGCGAAGACGGCTACGCGGTGTCGCTGTCCGCCCATATGCCAATCAAATTGAAGTGGACCGGCGAAGCGGTCGAGGGCGAAGTCGGGCATGTGGCGCGCCGTTTCCTGCCGGTCACGGCCAACGGCGACTGCCTGAAGCATGTGCAGGGGTTGTGGTATCACCCGCACTATCGCACCGCCTTTGAAATTCGCGGCAATCGGGTGCATATTGGCGTCGGCCCGGCGGCGCAGACCGGCACGCTCAGCCCGCTCGGCCAGGGCCGCATGCTGGTGGAGTGCCAGGACGGCCCATGGTTGAAACGCTTTTGCCTCTATTTCCGCGGTTACAACGTGGATCTCATCGCCAACCGCAGCCGGATGCTGACCTTCCGCCGCAGCACCGTCGGCCGCGACTGACGCTCAGCGTGCGCTGCCGGTTCTGACCGCCAGCAGCGCATCCGCCAGCCGCCGCTTGTCGGCGGCGCTGAGATTCACCTGATCCACAGACGCCATAAACGCCGCCCGATCCGCCTCGCCGAGCGGGCCGGTACGCAGTCGCTCCGCCAGCCGTTGCAATATCTGGCTGCTCAGCTGCGCGATCTGTGGGCGCACCTGCGCCAACGGGCGCGGCTGCCAGCCGGGCTCCGGGCTCGCCAGCCAGTCGGCGCGATAGCGGTACTGAATCGCCTTGGCGGCGTCCATCTGCGCGGCGATAAAAGGCCGCACCGACGCCGGCTCCAGCCCCAAACGCCCCGCCTCCGCCTGCGCGCTGGCCAACACCTTCGCCTCCTGCGCCAGGTCTTCGATCGGCAAATGCTGCTGCGCCTTGTAACCGGCAACGTCTTTCATCAACGACAGCCGTTGGTTCACCAGTTCGCCGATGGCGGCAGCGCCGTCTGCCAACGCTGGAAAACTGGTCAAACAGCAGGCTATCAATAACGCCCTGAACATGGCGCCTCCCTTATGATGCAGTGAAAAGGTCAGGCGCCAAGTTCACCACGTCAGCCCCGCGCCGGCAAATAAAAAAGGCCCCGCCGCAGCGAGGCCCGATGAGACCCAACCGGCGTTAGTCGAACACGCCGTTGATGACGGAGGCCACAATCGCGGTGCTGAGTGCGACCAGCACCAGATCGTCGCCGGCGATACGCCACTCATAACCCGGGTACTGCGGCAACTCACGCAGCATCGAGTAAGGCACCACTTTTTTGGCGATGCCCGGCGGCAGCGGTTTACCACGCGCCAGATTCTTGGCGATGCCCGGTGGCAGCGAGCTATAGCCTGTCAGGCCGTAGTTGTGCGCCAGCGAACGGGCGCGGTCGCGCGAAAGGCTGACGGAGACCAGATTATCGTCGTTCCTATAGCCGCCTTTATCTTTATTGCCTTTGTTGCCGTGATTACCGTTGTTGCCATGGTTACCGTTATTGCCGCTGTTGCCATGGCCGTTCCCGTTGCCGTTACCATTGCCGCCTTTGTCGGCCAAGGCCGGGGCGGATGACAACCCCAGCGATGCAATCAGCGCTAACACCGTGAGAGTCGTACGACGTTTGTTCATGTTGTGTATTCCTGCGTGGGTAACTCTGTTGACTATAGCTAGCCTTTTCCAGACAAAGTATAAGGAAAACTCCGAGATAACGGCGCGCTTTTACGGCATTCGCTTTCAAACCTTGTCTCAACGCAAAACGCCTCGAAAATGCCGATGCTTGTCTCAGATTTTTCTTGAAGAAAAATAAGCCTTACGCTAGCGTGGGAAGGTAACAAAAAAGAGTTAGCGTGCTCTTTTTCGTCGCACCTCAAATCTTATTCTTATCATCCATAATGATAATAGCGAACACTTCCCGCCTCTCCGTGCGGGATTCTTTTTCCCGCCGCCGTCGCCCCAATCTGGTGCTTTATGTTGAGATTTGGTTGCCGATAATTTACATTCGCTGTCTGAGAAACCTCAACCTCCCGCGGTGGCCAGGCTGGCAACGGGTGGGCGTTCAGGAGCAAAAGACGTGCAAATGACCCTCATGGAATACATCACTCGACACTTTAACGGCGATCTTCATCGTTACGCGCAGTCGGAAGGCGTCAGCCGTGAACAAATCATTAGTTGGATAAATAATGAATGTCACGTGATCAAAGGCAGGCTGTTTATGCCGGTGAAGCATCTCCCGGTTGAACAAGCACAATGATGACAAAAAAACCCCGCCAGGCGGGGTTTTCTGTTTCTGATAGCACGGAAAATCAGAAGTTATAGCCGACCACGAGGTAATAACCCCAACCGGTAGACTTGATCGGGCCCTGCGGGGTACCGATATCCGCGCCATCCTGCCACTGGCCGCCGTTATGGAAATAACGCGCCACGAAAGAATAGTGCCAGTGATCGTAGTTCAGCGCCAAAATGTGGCTGGAGGCGATAGAGTTGCTGGTGCGCACCTGTTTGCCGGTGCCGTCAACCCAATGGCTGTCCTTGCCCAAATCGGAACCGAAATCGAAGTTGGTGAAGCCGATATAGCTCAGGTTGCCGCCCCACACCTGGGTCAGCGGCACGAAGTATTTCACCTTGAAGCGGTAACCGTCCCAGCTGTTCTCGTTGGCAGCCTGGTAGTTTTCCCACTGGTATTTGGCATAGATGTTCATCGACAGGCTCATCGGCAGGCCGGTGTCGATATCGGTGCCCAGACCCATGTACCAGGTGTTTTGACGACCGTCGGCGTTGTGGCCCAGGTCATAGATGTAGTTGTTGGCGAAGTACCACTCTTTGAACGGACCGAAGCTCAGATCGGTGCCGGTCAGCTTGTCGATGGAGAAGCGCGGTTCAATCTCCATAAACAGCGGGGAGCCTTTATCCCAGATGCCGCGATCCGGGGTATTGCCCACGCCGAAGAACTTCGGCACGTCAACGTAACCGTAGAAGTCGAACCAGTCTTTCTTGGCGAAGGCTTCGTATTCGAGATACACGTCGTTATTCAGCTGCGGTCCGAAACGGGTGTGGTAGCTGCCCACCACGTTAACGCTCTGGTGCCACCAGTCGGAGACATATTGACTGTCTTTGCTATCAGCCATTGATGATGCACTGTAAGACGCTGCGAGCAGTACACCTGCTGCGAGAGCTATTTTTTTCATTTTATTACCACATGCTTAAAGGGCCATTTCCTGCCCGTTTAGAAAAGATGACAATGAGTCTGCCGACACCTGGCGTTGTCTTCACACAGAAACTCGGATGACGCGCGCATTATAGAAACCACTGACTGTAAGAATCTGTGATCCAGTTACGCATTTCGCGAATAGGTAATCGATTGCGTTCACATTTGTCAAATTATGTTTCATTCAAATTCACATTCGCTGTGATTTTTGTCATGCACATCGATTTTTAGCGCAGTTTTTGAGCCAACTGTCATCAACCGGCAATGAAGAGGAGTACGGCATTCAAGCGGGAAATGCCGGCGAAAACTCGCCGGCGAGAGAGAAGCGGCAGCCGATCACGCTGGCCACATCGAACGACGAATGAGGCTGCAAAAATTACCGCGAACAAAGCTCGGTTCCTTATCCGCCAGCACGTCCGCTTTGACGTTGCCGAAGGTGCTGTCCGGCTTATGTCGAATCCCGTCGTAAAACGCCTGAATAATCGCTTCCTTGAAGTTTGCCCCGCGGGGATGCAACTCCACTACCCGCTCTCGCAGCGTCGCGTCATAGCCCTGGTAATTGATCCCTAACACATCCATCTCTACCCCCGCGGTCACCAGCGCAATCAGCGGGTGCATGTATTCCGGGATCCCCGGCGTGGTGTGTAACGCGATCGCCGTCCATACCCGATCGATATCCTGACGGCTGACCCCGTGCCCGCGTAAAAACTCGGCCGCCGCATCGGCGCCATCCACTTCGAAACGTTTGTCGCAGCTGCAGTGATCGTGCGTCAGTCCCATATCGTGAAACAGGCAGCCGACGTACAGCAGTTCAGGATCGTAAGCCAGCTTGCGCTGCTGCCCCGCCAGCGCCGCCCAGTAATACACCCGGCTGGAGTGGTGAAACAGCAGATCTGATTCGGTGTCGCGCACTAACTCGGTCGCCTGACGCGCCATCGCGCTATCCGGCACGCTGATGCCGTTGATGGTTAAACTCATAACTTGATTCTCCCGTTGTCTGGAACCCGGTTAGATTAGGCGTTACACTGAATGTCCTCAATTGCCATTAATCAACGATTAGGGACATCCCCCATCCATCGGGATATCGCATGCCATGAGTAAAACCATCGCTATTCTCGCCGTGCCACAGGTGCAGCTGCTGGACGTTTCCGGTCCGCTGGATGTTTTCGCCGAGGCCAATCTGCAAGCCGGCTATGCCGCCTATCATCTGCAGGTAGTCGGAAAGACGCTGGCGCCGATCGTGTCCTCATCCGGCGTCAAACTCGTGCCGGATCTCGCCATCACCCAATGGCGTGAACAGGCGCTCGACACGTTGCTCATCGCCGGTGCACCGGGTATCGCCGACGGCGAAAGCGAAACACGCACGCTGGACTGGCTACGCAGAGTGGTACCCCGCACTCGCCGCTACGGCTCGGTGTGCAGCGGCGCTTTTCTGCTGGCGGAGGCCGGCCTGTTGGATGGGCGGCAAATCACCACCCACTGGGCGGTAGCCGATCAATTGTGTCGCCGCTATCCTCAGGTCACGGTGGATAAAGACGCCATTTATGTGCGTGACGGGCGCCTGCAGACTGCCGCTGGCGTGACCTCAGGGCTGGATCTGGCGCTGATAATGGTGGAAGACGATTTAGGGCGTGAGATCGCGCAGCGGGTCGCGGCCCAGCTGGTGATGTTTTTCCGCCGTCCCGGCGGGCAGATGCAATTCAGCTATCGGGAACAGGCGACCCTGGCCGGGCGCTCAATGCTGCAGGAAGTGCAACGCTGGGCGATAGACAATATCGGGTTACCGCACAACGTAGCCAGCCTGGCGGAACGCGCCGGCGTCACCCCGCGGCATTTCAGCAGGCTGTTCGGCAACGAGGTCGGCACCTCTCCCGCTAAATGGCTCGAGGAAGCCCGCATCGCCGAAGCGCGCAGGTTATTGGAGCTCGGCGTATTGGCGCCAAAACAGGTGGCGGCGCATTGCGGTTTTTCCAGTGCAGAGCTGATGCGGCGGGCATTTATCCGCCGGCTGGGGGTAACGCCGGCGGACTATCGAAAAATGTTTCTCGGTAAACAACTGCGGCGCGAAAGCTGAGATCAGTTTACCGCCGGCACCGCCTTGGCGATGTTTTCCTGGCGGAACGCCACCTCTTCGCCGTTTTTCACCTCCCAGTTGGCAACCGGAATGTCGGTCTTGGGCGCCGCCGCGACGACCGAACCGTAAATCAGCTTGTCGTCGCGGCGCAAAATATAAACGTCGAGCTGATATTCGTGCCGCAGATTCGCCGTGGTCAGGCGCACGGTATCGCCGCGCTCATAGTGATGCACGTCGATTTCAGGCTGTTGAATAAATTGAATGTCGCTTCTCATCGTCGTCGTTCCTTCAGGCAACATGGCTAGTTAAATTCTAGTTCAACATTGCGCCGACGGCGGATAATTTCCGTTAATTTCCGCGAGTTGCCCGCCAACAGATCAGCGAGCCAAGCGTGACCATCGCTACGCCCTGCCAGAAATTGGCGGTCAGCGAGGTATGCAACACCAGCGCGGCGAACACCGCCGACAGCACCGGGGTGAAATAAGAGACGGTGGCCAGCAGCGTCATGTTGCCGTGCAAAATGCCAACGTTCCAGGCGGCATACCCCGCCCCCATCGCCACTCCGGCGCACAGCAGCGTTACGGTCACGCCAGCGCTGAACTGCATGCCGCTTTCTGCGCTGAAGGCATACTTCAACCACAGCGCCAGCGCGGTCAGCACGATGAACAGCACCACACCGTTGCTGCCCTGGGCGATCTTCTTGGTCAGGTTGCAATACAGCGCCCAGATCACTGCGCCACTGAACGCCAGCGTATAGCTGAGCGGATTGCTGCGCACGTTGGCCAGCATCTGCGCCGGTGACCAGCCGCCCTCGCCGCTCATGATCCAGCCGATGCCGAACAGCGACAGCAGCAGTCCCGGCAGCAGCCACCATTTCGCCTTTTGGCCGTTGAGCGCCAGCGCCATCAGCACGGTGAAACAGGGCCACAGGTAGTTGATCATGCCCACTTCTATCGCCTGCAGGCGGGTATTGGCGTAGCCGAGCGACAGCGACAGGCAGATCTCGTAGCTGACGAACAGCAGGCTGCCGACGATGAGATAAGGTCGCGGAAAGCTGCGCCATTTCGGCACGCCGAGCGCCACCAGCAAAAACACCGCGCTGACGCTGTAGATCATCGCCGCGCCGCCGATCGGCCCCAGCCCTTCGCTGACGCTGCGAATAAGGCCAACCACGCTGCTCCACAGCACAATGGCCAACAAACCGAACAACGTGGCGCGGGTACGCGAGGGCAAAGCGGGCATAAGACAGGTCCAATGGGTTATTTTTTATCAGGTTTTTCACTCTACTGCCGCACGTGCCAAAAAGAAAGGCGGGATACTCCCGCCTGTGAATTTATTGCTGCGGTTGCCGCTCCAACTGCGGCGGCGGCTGGCGAAAGCGTCGGGTCAGCCAGGCCAAATAGCCGAAGCCCAGTGTCGCCCAGATCAGCCCCATGGTCAGCGAGCTTTTCTCCAGGTTCAGCCACAGCACCCCCACCGTCAGCGCCCCCACCAACGGCAGGAACAGGAAATTGAACCGATCCTTCCAGCTTTTGTTGCGCCCTTCGCGAATGAAGAAGTGGCTGATCACCGACAGGTTAACGAAGGTAAAGGCTACCAGCGCACCAAAGTTGATCAGCGCCGTGGCGGTCACCAGATCGAACGACAGCGCTGACAGCGCCACCAGCCCGACCATCAGCACGTTCAGCGCCGGGGTGCGCCATTTGGGGTGGATATAGCCGAAGAATTTCTCCGGGAACACGTTGTCACGCCCCATCACGTACAGCAGGCGCGATACGCTGGCGTGCGACGCCAGGCCGGAGGCCAGCGTGTTGATGAAGGTCACGCACAGGAAGATCGACTGGAACAGCTTGCCGCCGACGTACAGCGCGATCTCCGGCAGCGCGGCGTCGGGCTGGTGAAAGCGTTGAATGGACGGGAAAAACAGCTGAATGAAGAACGACACGCTGATAAAGATCACCCCGCCGTACAGCGCGGTCAGGAAGATGGCGCGCGGGATCACCTTGGCGGCGTCGGGCGTCTCTTCACACAGCGTGGTGACCGCGTCAAAACCGAGGAACGAGAAGCACAGAATAGTCGCGCCGGTAATGATCGGCAGCAGATGCGCATTCTCGCTGAGGAACGGCCGCAGGCTCCACACCGTGCCTATCCCCTCGCCGTTGTGCAGGCCGCGCACCACCAGATAGATGAACACCAGAATGATCGCCACCTGCGCCAATACGAACAGGGTATTGAAGTTGGCCACCAGATTGACGCTTTTCAGGTTGATGGCGGTGATAAGGATAACGAAGCCCACGACCCACACCCAGGGCGGCACTTCCGGGAACAGCGCGGTCAGGTAAATCTTCGCCAGCAGCGTATTGATCATCGGCAGGAACAGATAATCAAGCAGCGATGACCACCCCACCAGAAAACCGACGTGCGGGTTGATCGCCTTCTGCGCATAGGTATAGGCAGAGCCGGCGGTGGGAAACTGGCGCACCAGTTTGCCATAGCTGATGGCGGTGAACAGCACGCCGGCCAGCGCCAGCAGATAGGAGGTCGGCACATGGCCGTCGGTGAGGCCGGAGACGATGCCGAAGGTGTCAAACACCGTCATCGGCGTCAGATAGGCCAGGCCCATCATCACCACCTGCCACAGCTTGAGGGATTTGCGCAGCTGCGGTTTGCCCGCCGGGCCGCCGTCGATGGCTTTAATCGTCATGGCATTTCCCCTCTTGGTCCTCTGCTGTCAACCGTGCAACGTCATTCAGAGAGGCCGCAGGGAAACTGCTGCTCAGGCGGCGGTAAAAACGGGTTGGTATCGCTGTCGGGCGGCCGGCGACCGGCCCGTAGGCACTGCGGCACAGACAAACGTCTGCGCAGGGGGCTGACTGAGTCATGGTTATTTCCTCGTCGGCGTCCTGTACGCCGTGATAGAAGAAATTCTGTACCGCAGCGCGCAGCCTCGCCGGCCACAGGAGAGCCGATGAAATGCGCCGGACGCGCGCGGTAGTCGCAGGGTGAGCGGGATCAGGCGTTTTTCAACATCCACTCGATTTCGGTTTCGGTGATCAGGCGCTCGAACTGCACCAGCTCATCAGTTTTGCAGGCCAGATAGACGTGGCTGAAGCGTTCGCCCAACAATGCATTGAGCACCGGCTGATGTTCGAACTCGTACAGCGCGTCGCTCTGGCGGATCGGGAACGGCAGCCCGTCCTGCTCCAGACCGTTGCCGGTCACCGGCTCAGGCAGCGGCAATGCGGTTTCCAGGCCATAAACGATGCCGGCCAGAATGGTCGCCATCACCAGATAAGGATTGGCGTCGGCGCCCGCCACGCGATACTCCACGCGGTGGTTGTCGCGATCGCCGCAGGGAATGCGCAGCGCCACGGTGCGGTTGTTATGCCCCCAGGAAGCCTGGGTCGGCACATACATGCCAGGCTGGAAGCGGCGGTAGGCGTTGACGTTCGGCGCCAGCAGCGCCATCGAAGACGGCATCAGGGCGATCATGCCCGCCAGCGCCTGTTTCAGCAGCGCCGAATCTTCGCCGTCATCGTCGGCGAACACGTTGTTGCCCTGCGCGTTCAGCATGCTGATGTGCACGTGCATGCCGCTGCCGGCGTGCTCCTCATACGGTTTGGCCATAAAAGTCGCCTGCATATTGTGGTTCTCGGCCACCATGCGCACCAGCCGCTTCAGCGCCAGCGCGTGATCGCAGGCCTGCAGCACATCATCAGTATGATGCAGGTTGACCTCGAACTGCCCCGGCGACGCCTCCGCCACCGCGCCGTCCGCCGGAATGCCCTGCAAACGCGCCAGTTCGTCGATCTCGCTCAGCACATCGGCGAAATGGTTCAGGTTATCGACGGAGTACACCTGGCTTTGGGTGTTGCGTTCTTGCGTGCCCGGCGCGCACGGCGGCTGCAGATAGCCTTCCGCGTCACGTTGACGATCGATGAGATAGAACTCCAACTCTACCGCTACCACGGGGGAAAGCCCGCGCTGACGCAAACGCTGCCACACTCGGTTCAGCACATTGCGCGGTTCAACGTCAAAGGGAGTGCCATCTTCATCCAACATGGTGAGCAGCACCTGCGCGATATATTGCGGGTCCGCCGCCGACGGCGTCAGCGTGCCCGGTACCGGCACGCACACGTGATCCGGCTCGCCCAACTCCTGCCCCAACCCGGCCTCTTCCACCACGTTGCCGAGAATATCCATCGCAAATACCGACGCCGGGAAGTAACAGCCCTTCTCCAGTTTGTTCAGGCCGCCGACCGGGATGCGTTTGCCGCGGAAGCTGCCGTTCAGGTCGGTCAACAGTACGTCGACATGTTGGGTTAACGGATAACGTTCCAGATACTTCTTCACTTCGCGCTGGAACGCGCTACTTCGTCTCTCTTCACTGTGCTGAACAAAGTTTTCCACTTCTACGATGTTGGTCTGCATGGTTCACCCGCCGTTTGTGTTTTGCTGTCGTCGATGTTTATTGACCGTCTTGTTCAATATAATGCCCACAAATGAAACGTAGATGAAACAAATTTGTTTTGCAAGTGTTACTTTTGGTTTGAATATTGCCCAATCGACTGCTAGATTTATAGAATATTGAACGAAATCGGCGGTGGAGAAGTTTATCGTTCATAATTTCGAACGTACCAAGGGGATAGCATGGACAATATATTTAACAGACCAGTCATTGGCGTCGTCATGTGCAGGTATAGGTTAAACGGGCACCTCACACAGACCTTGCAAGAAAAGTACCTGAATGCCGTTATCACCGCCGGCGGCTTGCCGATCGCCCTGCCGCACGCGCTGGCGGAGCCGGAAATGCTGGCGGAGCTGCTGCCGCGCCTCGACGGCATTTTGCTGCCGGGCAGCCCCAGTAATGTGCAGCCGCACCTTTATGGTGAAAACGGCGATGAGCCTGACGCCGATCCTGGCCGAGACGCGTTGAGCCTGGCGCTGATCCGCCAGGCATTCGACAGGCGCATTCCCCTTTTCGCCATTTGCCGCGGCATGCAGGAAATGGTGGTCGCCACTCAAGGCACCCTGCATCGCCGCCTGTACGAACTGCCCGAGCTGCTGGAGCATCGTGAAGATCACGATCTGCCGCTGGAACAGCAATACGCCCCCGCCCACGAAGTCATCGTTCAGGAAGGGGGGCTGCTTTCGCAACTGATACCGGATTGCAACAGATTCTGGGTGAACTCGCTGCACGGCCAGGGTGCCAAAACCCTGGGCGCGAGCGTTCGCATCGAGGCGCACGCCGCCGACGGGCTGGTGGAGGCGATCAGCGTGCGAGATCAGCCCTTCGCGCTCGGCGTGCAGTGGCACCCGGAGTGGAACAGCGACGAGTATGCCCTGTCGCGCCTGTTGTTTGATGGTTTCATCACCGCCTGTCGGAACTATCAAAAGGAAAAACGCCCATGAGCGACGTCAGCTTGGCACCGGGAAAACGTCTGTCGCAGATCCGTCAACAATTGGGGTTGTCGCAGCGCCGGGTCGCCGAACTGTCGGGGTTAACCCACAGCGCCATCAGTACTATCGAGCAAGATAAGGTCAGCCCGGCCATCAGCACGCTGCAAAAGTTGCTGACGGTGTACGGTCTGTCGCTGTCGGCGTTTTTCGCCGAGCCGGAAAAACCGGCTGAGCCGCAGATCGTGATAGACAGCGACGACCTGATCGAAATCGGCAGCCAGGGCGTTTCGATGAAGCTGATCCACAACGGCGACCCGAATCGTACGTTGGCAATGATGATCGAGACCTACGAACCGGGCACCACCACCGGCGAGCGCATCAAACACCAAGGGGAAGAGATTGGCACGCTGCTGGAAGGCGAAGTGGTGCTGCAGGTCAACGGCCAGAGCTATCACCTGCTGGCCGGGCAGAGCTACGCCATCAATACCGGCATCCCCCACAGTTTCAGCAACACGTCGGCGCGCATTTGCCGGATTATCAGCGCCCATACGCCGACGACATTCTGATCAACGGAGCCAGGCATGAACTTTCACCACTTGCAGTATTGGCAACAACGGGCGCAGGCCCTGAAGATTGAGCACCAGCTGTTTATCGACGGCCGCTACCAGCCGGCCGCCGCGGGGAAATGTTTCGCCGTGGAAGATCCCGCCGGCCGCCGTGAGCTGGCGCAGGTCGCGCGTGGCGAAGCCGCCGACATCGATCGGGCAGTCAGCGCGGCGCGCGCCGCCTTTGAGCGTGGCGACTGGGCGCAGGCCGCCCCGGCGCAGCGCAAAGCCACGCTGCTGCGTTTCGCCGATCTGATGGAGCAGCATCACGAAGAGCTGGCGCTGCTGGAAACGCTGGACACCGGCAAACCCATCCGCCACAGCCTGCGCGACGACGTGCCGGGCGCCATCCGCTGCATCCGCTGGTACGCCGAAGCGATCGATAAGGTCTACGGCGAAATCGCCCCCACCGGCCGCGAGGCGCTGGCGCTGATCGAGCGCGAGCCGATCGGCGTGGTCGGCGCCATCGTGCCCTGGAACTTCCCGCTGCTGCTGGCCTGCTGGAAACTCGGTCCGGCGCTGGCCGCCGGCAACAGCGTGGTACTCAAACCCTCCGAAAAATCGCCGCTGAGCGCCATCCTGCTCGGCAAATTGGCGCAGCAGGCCGGGTTGCCGGACGGCGTGCTGAACGTGGTGCCCGGCTATGGCCACGACGCCGGCAAGGCGCTGGCGCTGCACCGCGACGTCGATGCCCTCACCTTCACCGGCTCCACCCTGGTGGCGAAACAGCTGATGATTTACGCCGGCGAATCGAATATGAAGCGTGTCTGGCTCGAGGCCGGTGGCAAAAGCGCCAACATCGTCTTTGCCGACTGCCCGGATCTGGATCAGGCTGCCCGCAGCGCCGCCGCTGGCATCTTCTACAATCAGGGGCAGGTGTGCATCGCCGGCACTCGCCTGCTGGTCGAAGCGAGCATTGAGCAAGCGTTCCTGCAGGCGCTGCGCAAACACGCGGCGGCCTTCGTCCCCGGTGATCCGCTCGATCCCGACACGGTGATGGGCACGCTGATCGACAGCGGCCACTGCGAGAAAGTGGCCGGCTATATCGATCGGGGGCTGAGCCAGGGCGCCGCGTTGTTCCTCGACGGGCGCGACCATCCGCAGGGCGACCACGCCGGCTATCTGGGGCCGACCATCCTCACCCAGGTGAACAACGCCATGAGCGTGGCGCGCGATGAAATCTTCGGCCCGGTGCTGGCGGTGACCACCTTCGACGACGAGCAACAGGCGCTGCAGCTGGCCAACGACAGCGACTACGGCCTCGGCGCCGCGGTCTGGACCCGCGATCTGGCGCGCGCGCACCGCATGGCGCGCCAACTGAAGGCCGGCACGGTGTTCGTCAACAACTACAACGACGGCGACATGACCGTGCCGTTCGGCGGCTACAAGCAGAGCGGCAACGGCCGCGACAAATCGCTGCACGCGCTGGACAAATTCACCGAATTGAAAACCACCTGGATCTCGCTGGAATAAGGGCTTATCTCATGACTGAACACGTAAAAAGCTACTATGCGGCCACGGCCAACGCACATCAGCCCTATCCGCAACTGAATGAATCGATCGAATGCGACGTCTGCGTGATCGGCGGCGGCTATACCGGCCTCTCCTCCGCGCTGTTCCTGGTGGAAGCCGGCTATAACGTGGTGGTGCTGGAAGCGGCGCGCATCGGTTTCGGCGCCAGCGGCCGCAACGGCGGCCAGTTGGTCAACTCTTACAGCCGCGACATCGATGTGATTGAAGAGCGTTACGGCGCGGAAAGCGCCCGCCTGCTAGGCAGCATGATGTTCGAAGGCGCGGAGATCATTCGCAGCCGCATCAGCCGCTACGCCATCGACTGCGACTACCGCCCCGGCGGCATCTTCGCCGCCCTGAACAACAAGCAGTTCCATGCGCTGATCGAGCAAAAGCGCAACTGGGAGCGCTACGGCAATACCCAGCTCGAGCTGCTCGATGCGGATCGGGTGCGTCAGGAGGTCGCCAGCGATCGCTACGTCGGCGCGCTGCTCGATCACAGCGGCGGCCACATCCATCCGCTCAATCTGGCGCTGGGCGAGGCCGAGGCGATCCGCCTGCAGGGTGGGCGCATCTTCGAGCAATCGGCGGTGACGAACATTCGCCACGGTGAACCGGCGCTCATCAGCACCGCCAACGGCCAGGTGAAGGCGCGCTTCGTCATCGTCGCCGGCAACGCCTACCTGGGCGATAAGCTGGAGCCGCGGCTGGCCAAGCGCAGCATGCCGTGCGGCACTCAGGTGGTGACCACCGAACCGCTAGCGCCGGAGATCGCGCAGGCGCTGATCCCGCAGAATTACTGCGTGGAGGACTGCAACTACCTGCTGGATTACTACCGCATCACCGCCGATCATCGTCTGCTGTACGGCGGCGGCGTGGTATACGGCGCGCGCGATCCGGACGATATCGATAACCTGATCCGGCCGAAGCTGCTGAAGACCTTCCCACAGCTGAAAGGGGTGCGCATCGACTATCGTTGGACCGGCAACTTCCTGCTGACGCTGTCGCGCATGCCGCAGTTTGGCCGGCTGGAGAATAACGTGTACTACATGCAGGGCTACAGCGGCCACGGCGTGACCTGCACCCATCTGGCGGGCAAGCTGATCGCCGAGTTGATGCGCGGCGACGCCGAACGCTTCGACGCCTTCGCCAAGCTGCCGCACCTGCCGTTCTTCGGTGGACGCAATCTGCAGATCCCGTTCACCGCCATCGGCGCGGCCTACTACACGCTGCGCGACCGCATCGGCGTCTAAAAACAACAGGCCCGGTCATCCTGGCCGGGCCGGTAGGTTAACGCTTAGACGATCTTCGGTTGGCCGTCCGAGGCGGTCGCCCCGCCATCGACCGGAATGTTGGCGCCATTGATAAAGCTGGCGTCGTCGCTGGCCAGAAACGCCATCACCGCCGCCACTTCTTCCGGCTCCGCCGCACGCCCCAGCGCGATGCGCTCATTGAACTTGTCGCGGATCTCCTGCGGCCAGCCGTTGGTCATGTTGGTTTTGACCAGGCTCGGGCAGACCGAGTTGATGCGCACGCCGTCACCGCCGTGATCCAGCGCCATGGCGCGCGTCAGGTTGACCACCGCGCCTTTCGCCGCGCAGTAATAGGCCGCACCCCAGTCGCCACCCAGGCCGGACACCGACGCGGTATTGACGATACAGCCCTTGGTTTTCAGCAGGTGCGGCAAGGCAAATTTGGAACAGAACACCACGCCATCGATATCGACCCCGGCGATGCGGCGCCAGTCGTCGACGCTGGTTTCCAGCACGCTGCCCGCCACGTGTACGCCGGCGTTGTTCAGCAGGACGTCGATGCGGCCCAGTTTTTCCGCCACCTCGTTCATCATTTTTTCAACCGCGACGTGATCGGAAACATCGATATGCACCGCCATCGCGCGGCCCTTCGGCAGCGAAGCGGCGACCTTGTCTACCGCTTCCTTGGCCCAGTCGGCCAGCACCACGATGGCGCCCTCGGCGGAGAAACGCCGCGCCGCCGCTTCCCCCATACCATTGCCCGCACCGGTGATAACCACGACTTTATTGTCAAAACGCATGAGACCTCCTCCATGTGAACGTATTTATATAAGTCATACAAATCTCATTACCCCGAGGATAAGACGCCCCTCCCCAGAGAGCCAGTCAAAACGTGCGGTTTATTAATCAAAAGGAGGTATGTCAGTGATTTCAATGCGCTGGATTAACCTTTATCGGATTTTGGCCAACATATTGATGGAGAAAATAAAATTGCGGTCAGTCACTATTTGTCAGGCGGATTGTCAGCTAGCGGGATTATTGCGGGTAGGCGGTTATGGCCGCTCAGAGATAAGCGATACGAATGAAAAAAGGCAAAGGCAGCCGCCCGCAGGCGGCGGCGACTATTTTTTCTCGATGGGGACAACCAGCAGATCGACGTTCAACTCATTGATCGCCTGACGCGCCGAAGAAACCAGCCGGCTCCAGACATCGTGGTGATGGCCGAAGATCACCAGATCGAACCCTTTCTCTTTCGCAACCCGGTTCAGCTCTTCCGTCAACGCGCCACGGCTGACGATCACCTCTTCGACCGGATACGACGACTGCCCTTTGATCGCATTGAGCATATTCTTCACCCGCTCCGAAAAGGTGCGATCGGTGTAGTTGTAATCTCCCACGCCCAGATCGACGTAATAGCCGGCGCGGTGGATGTCGATATAGATCAGGGAAAGTTTGGCATGGAGCGCGGCAGCCAGCCTGGCGCCCTTGCCCAGCAGAAACTCGGCGTCTTCACTGAGATCCGTGGCGACAACGATATGCTGATAAGCCATGACGGTGGCCCTCCGCGTCAAACCCATGAACAGGATGGCGTTCCTTGCCGCATGTTTCTTATGCACCTTAAGTTTAGCCCAGCGCCGAGCCCTTCGCCTGCGTCAAAATCGTTCCATTTATGGAACGATGTATCCCGACTTCAGGCTCTACCGGATTTCTCTCTTCTCCCTACACTATAGGCAAGTGCTGAGTTTCAGCCTTATCAATCAAAGAAGATACCCACTGACCTCACGACGAGAAAAGGAAAACACCATGAGCACTCCAGCCAACTTCAACGGCCAGCGTCCTGTTATTGATGCCAATGACGCGGTCATGCTCCTGATCGACCACCAGAGCGGCCTGTTCCAGACCGTCGCCGATATGCCGATGACCGAGCTGCGCGCCCGCGCCGCCGCCCTCGCCAGCATCGCTACCCTCAGCAAACTGCCGGTGATCACCACCGCCTCGGTGCCGCAGGGCCCCAACGGCCCGCTGATCCCGGAAATTCACCAGAATGCGCCGCACGCGCAGTACGTCGCCCGTAAAGGGGAAATCAACGCCTGGGACAACCCTGACTTCGTAGCGGCGGTCAAGGCCACCGGCCGCAAGACCCTGATCATCGCCGGCACCATCACCAGCGTCTGCATGGCCTTTCCGTCCATCAGCGCGGTGGCCGAAGGCTATAAGGTCTTTGCGGTGATCGACGCCTCCGGCACCTACTCGAAAATGGCGCAGGAAATCACCCTGGCGCGCGTGGTGCAGGCCGGCGTGGTGCCGATCGACACCGCCGGCGTCGCCTCCGAGCTGCAGGGCAGCTGGAACCGCGCCGACGCTCAGCAATGGGCCGAGGTTTACACCAAAATCTTCCCGGCCTATCAGCTGTTGATCGAGAGCTACCTCAAGGCGCAGGACGTGGTGAAAAACAACGAACTGCTGGACTCGCAGCGTTAAAATCGCGGGCATAAAAAACCCCGGCTAAGGCCGGGGCTATTGATCATGTGCCGGTGGCTTTCCCGGCTGTCATGTTATGGCGTAAGCGTCCATCCAACACTCCAACATTACGCAGCCTAAGCACAACTTTTTCACAACAGAAAAAAAGACTGAAAAGTGGCATTATTATTTATGCGATAATCTGTTTTTCTGTTGCCAATAATAATTAATTATTGGAACGTCATCGAGGAATCGAACCCCAGTCCGCCAACGAATATTTCGCTGCCGCTCTTCCTGCTGAGCTAATGACGTATCGATAAAGACTCCGGGCGAACCCGGAGTTTATTCAGGCTAAAGGTGTTATTTCTTAACTGCTCCGGCTTAAACCCTCATCGCTGTCGTAAGAAACCGCACCTCGACCGAAAATTACAACGCGACCACGTTGCCGGCAGAAGGACCCTTCATACCCTTTTCGATAGTGAACTCAACCTGTTGGCCTTCGTCCAGCGTTTTGAAATCGTTGCTCTGGATAGCAGAGAAGTGTACGAACACGTCTTTGCCGCCGTCTGCCGGGGTGATAAAGCCGAAGCCTTTCCCTGCATCAAACCATTTTACCAAACCCGTCATTTTAGTAGACATAGAGATATTTCCTTTCTATTTTTGCGACGCCATAGGGCGATAGAGGCCTGTTTTTATTGGAAACTTATGGGGCACTAGAGAAGAAAATTCGCGGAAGAAGAGGTATCTGGGGGATATCACTAACACTGAGAACTGCTTTACTAAAACTGCTTTCATAAGGTCTGTATGACAAACCGATGACGCTATTTACACACAGCTAATTTATTTAAGCAAGATATATTTTAAATTATATTCATATGGCTCATAAATTTATTATCGCAAAAGGCCGCTGACGCCTGTCGCTACGGGCAGGTAAAAAAAGGTTTCACCCTGCTGGATCATATCGGCGATTCATTATAAAACTAAGGCTAACTCGCTGCTTACAGGCCGTTAACCGATGATCGATATGCCAGCCGTGCTCGCCGTTTTCACCGTCTATATCGTTGGCGTGGTGATCCCCGGCCCCAATTTTGTCGCCGTCGCCCACAAAGCCGTTTCCGCGCGCCGCAGCGAGGCTTTCGCTCTGGTGGCGGGCATTGTCTTGGTCAACCTGTTCTGGGCGAGCAGCGCCCTGCTCGGCGTCGGTATAATTTTCGCCTTGTTCCCCTGGTTGGCGCTAGCGGTAAAAGTGGCCGGCGCCGGCTATTTACTGTGGTTCGGCTATCGGCTTATCGCCCAGGCGGCGCCTTCTTCCGGCCCCTCCACGGTGACCGGGAAAAGCGGTTTTCGCGTCGCCTTTCTGCAGGGCATCGCCACCAACATCGCCAATCCCAAATCCATTGCGTTTTACGCCGCCGTCTTCTCATCAGCGGCGCCCGCCCATGTTTCTACGCCGACCTTCCTCGCCATGCTGTTGGAAGTCGCGGTGATAGCCAGCTTGTGGTACGGGTTGGTGGCGCTGGTGTTGTCGCACGCCCCTGTCGCCGGCGCCTACCGCCGCAGCAAGGCTTGGATCGATCGTGCCTGCGGCACGTTGATCATCGTACTGGGGCTGCGGCAGCTGCTCAGCCGATGATCGCGATCCCGAGCCGCTCCAACAGCTGCGCGGCCTGGTGGCTGTCCATTTTGACGCCCTGCAGATCGGTAGTGCGCAAATCCAACTCGCCCAGTTCCGCGTTGCTCAAATCACACTGGGTGACGTCGGCGGCACGCCAGTCGAAACCGGAGAATTCGCCGCCGGACAGATCGGAGCCGCTGAAGCTGGCGCCGAGCACCTGTGCGCCGTGCCAGCGGTTTTCCCACAGCTCGCATTTCTCCAGCACCACCTTGGCGAAGTTGGCATAGCTCAGGTTGCTTTTGGTGATATAGGCGCTGCAAAACCAGGTGCGGCTGGTGATCATGTTCATAAAGCTGGTGCCGCGAAAATCGGCGCCCTGCGCGCGGCATTCGCGGATCTCGATGCCCAACGCGTTGGCATGACGAAAATCGGCCATCGATAAATCACAGCTTTTAAAACTCGCGTCTTTCAGTATCGCGCGGCTGAAGTTGCCGCCCTGTCGGCTGTCGCGATCGTAGAATTGGCAGCCGATAAATTCGGTGCCGGTCAGATCGGCACCCGAAAAATCACACAGCATAAAGCTGCCATTTTCAATCTTCTCGCCGGTAAAGCGGTTACGTTCGATCTTCTCACCCTTCAGCGCCAGGCTCATTGCAATACCCCTGTTTATTTATACAGCCAGGGCAGCATTTAATCCTATTCCGACAGGGTTGGCAACCGTCGTCAATCAGCGTGCCTCAGCCGCAGGCCGTGCTAACGCCACCTTGACGATGCTGAACGTCCTGATGCTCTCCGCCTGAGCGACGTCAGCAAACAGTTTGGGGTAACGGGAGTTGACCACCCACACCTCGCCATCGCGCAACGCGGCGCCGGTCGGCCCATCCAATCCCGGCGGCGTGGCGACCGCGGCGACATGGGCGCTGGCCCAGCCGTCGGCCGAGGCGAGCAGCGTCACGTCGCCGGACATGCTCCCCTTTTCAGCAGGAAAAGACTGTACGATCACCAATTCGTTGGCGTTTTTGAGCCGCAGCCCGTCCGGCCCTTTCAGCCGATGCGGCAGCCTGATTTCACTTATCGCAGGCGTGTTATCCAGCGTCACCTTCCACAGCAGCCCGCGGGTGTAGTCCGACGCAATCAGGTAGCCATCCGGGTGATACACGATGCCGTTGAGATAAGGCTGTGTGCCCTGCGCAGCGGCGGGTGCGTCGGCGGGCAGCAGAAGCGATGAGCGCACCAGGATCGACACGTGGCGCGTTGCCCGGTCGATCTTGTAAATCTGCGGCTGGAAGCTGTCGGTTACGTAGATATTTCCCTGCGCATCGAGCGTCAGATCGTTGGCCAGCGTCGGCCCACGGCTTAACGATGAGAGATCGTACGTCTGCTGCAGCGCGCCGGTATCGAGATTGAACTCCAGCACCTGCGCCACGCGATTGCGCGTGCCAGGGGCTGAATGGAGGGAGACGCCCACGTCTTCGTTGCATACCAGCACCCGGTTGCGCTCGGTGTCCACCAGCATGCCGGAGGTGGTAATCAGTCCCTTGTCGGTGGAAAACCGCCGATAGCGGCCATCCGGGTAGACCAGGCCCAGCTGGCCACCGCGCAGGGAGGAGATCAGGAACGCACCGGCGCGCGGCTCCCAGGCGATGCCCTCAGGGTAGGCGCCGGCGGGATCCGGCGAAAAATCGATGCGTTGCGTGGCCTGCGCCTGCATAACGACGCCGAGAAGCAGTGTGGCGCCGGCCAGCTGGGTGACGCGCCGGCGGCGCAACAATAAGAAAGACAAGAGACTGAAGCGGAACATGAGCATGACCCTGATGAGGACTCGGATCGCTAGAGTAGGATCGCGCCGCTCACGGCACCAGCGGGGAAAAAGGCAATGCGCCACTAAAAAAATCGCAGTAATCAGCGCAAAAAAAACCGCCCGATGCGGGCGGTTGAGGTGACGGCGAACCGTTACTTCAGAGCTTCCTGAATGGCGTCGGCCATCGGGCCGATGTGCTTTTCCGCCGCTTTCAGCTGGAAGTCCACGCCGTTGCCGTCGTTGGTATCCGACAGCGTGGCCTTGATCAGTTCCAGCGCCGCCTGCACCGCCACCAGCCGTTTGTGCTGTTCGTCCGTGACCGGTTCGGCGCCCATATTGGCCGGATAGTAATGTTCTAACATCGCGATCTCCTTTTGATGACGTTAACCTCTAACCTACCAGAAAACCGCGCATTTACTAAGGAAACCAAGCCGGGCGCGGCCGAGTGACGATAAATTGCACTATACTGGGCAAACACTCCCCCCTGATACAGGATCATCGCCATGTCATTCCAGGGAAGCTGCCACTGTGGCGCCGTCACCTTCTCCGTAGACGCCGAACTGCCCACCGAAGCCCTCAGCTGCAACTGTTCTATTTGCCGCCGCAAAGGGCTGCTGCTGTCGTTCTTCCCCATCAGCGCTTTCACGCTCAACAGCGGTCAGGACCAGCTCAGCACTTACACTTTCAATCACCACAGGATCCGCCATCAGTTCTGCCGGACCTGCGGTGCCCAGCCCTTCGCCTACGGAACCGCGCCGGACGGCGCCGCGATGTGCGCCGTTAACCTGCGCTGCGTGCCTGACGTCGCGCTGGATGCGTTACAGATCCACAGCTACGACGGGGCCAGCGTCTGAGCGAATCGCGCACTCAGTCGAAGGCAACCCAGCCGGCGTCGGTTTCAGCGGATTGTACGCAGCGCGCCACCCACTTCACGCCCAGTGCGCCAGCCTGCACGTCCGGGTACCAGAAGTCGGCCAGGAAGGCCGCGTCGCGCCGATCGGTGGCGTCCATCGCCAGCGCGAAGCGGCGGTAGAGATTCGACCAGGCTTCAAACACCCCCTCCGCATGACCGCCGCCGATGCGATCGTCCGCCAACGCCGGCGCATCGAGATAGGGCATGCCGCGCTCCAGGATCCGCACCGGCTCGCCCTGCACTTCGAAGCGTAGCTGATTGGGTTGTTCATCCCACCACTCCAGGCTAGCCTTTTCACCGACGATGCGCACCTTTTGACCGTGCATCGAACCGCAGTTGACCGCCGAACACCACACGGAGCCGACGGCGCCGTTGTGATACTCCATCAGCACATAGGCGTTGTCCTCCAACGGCGCGCGCGACGGCACAAAGCTTTGCCGGCTGCAGATCAACCGCCGGATCTTCAGCTGCGGCGCCATGGTTTCCGCCAGAAACAGCGTGTGGGTCGCCAGATCGCCCAGCACATAGCTGGGGCCGACAAAGCGCGGATCGACCCGCCAGCGAGTGCTGGGATTATCCTGCTCCACCGGCGCGGCGTGAAAGCCGTGAGCGAACTGCATATTCACCAGCCGGATTTCCCCCAGACGGCCATCGGCAATCATCTGCCGGGCCTGTAAAATCATCTGGTGCCCGGCATAGCCGTAGGTCACGCCGATGACTTTGCGCTGCCGCTCGCACAACGCCGCCAGCGCCTGCGCCTCATCGACGCTGAAACACAGCGGCTTCTCGCACACCACGTGCAATCCCGCCTCCAGCGCCGCCCGGCAAATGGCGTAATGGGTGTTGTTCGGCGTGGCGATCGAGACCGCTTCGATGCCGTCCGCCCGCGCGGCTTCGGCGCGGAACATTTCGGCATAATCCGCATAACAGCGCTCCGCCGCCACGCCCAGACTCCGGCCAAAATCACGCCCGCGTTCGGCGTCAATGTCGAACGCGCCGGCCAACAGAGTAAACGCACCGTCGCGCAAGGCCGCCGAACGATGGATGTAACCGATCTGGCTGGTGCCGCCGCCGCCGACCATGCCCCAGCGCAACGATCTCGCCAAAGGTTTGCTGCCGTTGATCATCGTGTTTCTCCTGATTAAAAGCCGAGGCCGCGCAAGTAGCGCAAGCTGGCGGTGACGTCCTGCAGGCTGCCCTGCACATTGCGCGGATCGCGTTCCTGCTCGATAGTGATCCAGCCCCGGTATCCGCGCTCGGCCAACAGCGCGCGCAGCTGCGGATAATCGATCGCCCCGCTGCCCAACGGGCACATGACGCCCTCGGCGCAGGCGGTGAAAAAATCGACGCCGCGCGCCAGCACCTCGCGGAACACCTGCGGATCGACGTCTTTGAAGTGCAGATAATCGAGACGTTCAAAGTGCTTGCTCAACCAGGCAGCCGGGTCCAGCCCGGCGTAATACAGATGGCCGGTATCCAGGCACAATCCGGCGGTGTGATGCGGAATGTCCGCCGCCAACCGGTCGATTTCGTCGGCGAACTCGATGCAGCCGCCGGCGTGCGGATGCACCACCGGCCGCACGCCGTATTCCCGCCAGGCCAATTCGCTGATGCGCGTAATGTGCCCGATCATCCTCTGCCACTCTGCCTGCGACAAACGCGGCGCTAAATCTGAACGCCCGGCGAACCTGGCGCGTTGCGGATTGCCGAAATCGATAATCACCAAGAACGGCGGCGCGGCGCGATCGCCCTCGGTCGGCTCCGCCCTAGGCGCCCGCGAGAGGTTGCGGCATATCCGATGAGTCAGGGCCAGCAGGCGCTCAATGTTCGCCTCGCTGACCAGATCGTCAAAAATCGTGCCGGCCACCAGCGACAGACGATGCTGCTCCAGCGCGGCGCACAGCGCCTCGCTCTGCGTCGGCAAATAGCCCCACGGCCCCAGCTCGATGCTGCGGTAGCCGGCCGACGACGCTTCTTGCAGAACCGTGGCGTAGGGCGGCAAATGGGGATTGTTTGGGTCATCCACGCCCCAACTGCAGGGCGCATTGGCGATAGGCAAAGTCATGGCGACGGCTCCTTTCTTGCGGGGAATGCCGGCAGTATCAAACAAAAATTCCAAAACCATCAATAATGAAAATTTTATTTTTTGATAGAGATCGCGCTATTTTTGATGAATTATTTGATAGTTTTTAATCAAATTGAGGCGACGCCTGACTGCGCCATGACCTCGGCAAACACCACTCAGCGGCCGTCAGAGGTTTTCTTTGGTGATCACATCGAAGCGATTAATGATGTGGCGTAATCCCGGTTGTTCATCGGCAGCGAGCAGCGTCTCGACAATCGTGGCGGCCAACTCAGAAATGCGGTGACACAGCAACAGATCTACCGTGCCGTCGAGCAGCGCCATTTCACCGCCCTGCACCGGGCCGTGGCACACCAGCGTGATGTCGCGCTGCCGGCCGCTCTCTCGTAACGCCTGAATAATGCCCTCTACACCGCCGCTCGGCGCGTACAGCGCCGCCAGCTCCGGGTGGTTCGCCAGCAGTTCACGCGTGACCCGGCGCGCCGTTTCCGCGTCCTCGAGGCTGCGCACCGGTTCCAGCACACGCTGGCCGCTCATCTGCTCGCGCAGGTAGGAGCGAAAACCGATCTCGCAGGCTTCCTGGCAAGTAAAACGGTTGTCGCCGATGATCACGCCAACATCTCCCTGACGCCGGCACAGACGGTCCACCGCCCAACCGGCGGTGCGGCCCGCTTTTTGATTATCCAGACCGATGTAGCCGGCGCGGCTGGGCACCGATAAATCCGACAGCAGCGCGAAAACGTTGATGCCCGCCTGCGCGGCTTCTTCTACGGCATAGTGGATCAGGGGGTGATCCAGCGCCAACACGCCGATCGCGTCCACCTGGCGGCTCAATTGGCTAATGGCGGCGGCGGTATCGCCGATGGCATTGAGAGAGTGGAAGATGAACTGCGGCGGCTGCCCCGGCTCATGATACGGCGCCGCTTGCACCATCAGTTCATCAGCCAGTTGCGCATAGAAAGAGTGTTCGCGCCGCAGCAGGATGAACCCCATTCTCAGGCGGCGTTCCGGCCTGCCCAGCACCGCCGACAGGCAGTGGGACTTTTCCAACGCGAACCCCAACTTTTTCGCCGCCTCAATCACCCGGCGCTGGGTGGCGGGCCGCACCGACGCGCGTTGGTTGATCACCCGATCGACGGTGGCGATGCCGACCCGCGCCTCTCTGGCGATCGCCGCCATGGTGGTTTTCTTGCCGCTCATGTTCATCTCCATCAACGATTTGATGGAAAAATATCATAGACGTTGCCGCCCCTGATGTGATGCCGTTCGCGATTAACGGTAGACGGAGAACTTCTTGGTAAGCGGTTTAAGCTGTTCAGTGTCGCCGTAGAGCGCCACCGCCACGAAGTCCAACTGCTCGTAGGGGGTATTGGCGGTGTCGGCGATCTGCTGCTCGGCGGAGTGCGACAGCATGGTGGTGGTGAAGAAGTTGGACAGCACGCCCTCCTCCTTGCACTTGAGGATCAGGTTGCTGAGCTGGCTGCTGTTCTTGGCCTGCAGGATGACGATCGGGTAGTGGCTCATATTGGCGCTGACGCCGTCGAGGCTGCTCGGGTAGTGGTGAAACTCGCGCTGCTCGATAAGATCGGTGATGCCCGCCGTCAGATGGCAGGAGGCGTTAAACAGAGTGGCCGGTTCGTGGTTGCGGTTGAGGATGATGTAGAATTTTTTCTCGTTATCGCTGTACATACTCTTCTCCTTGAATAGACAACCCTTTTTACCCAAGCCAAGGGCGGTTTTCAAGGCGAGATAAGGGCCGCGTCCGGCCCCGTGATGACGTTTCAGCCTCAGATCCCGCCTTCGCCCGGGCCCAGCGGCTGCGCCACCTGATGCAGCACGGTGATGTTCTGCAGGATAGTGCCGCCGTCAATCGGTTTCATCTGGCCGTCGCGATCTTTATAGTGCGTCGGTTTGGCGCCGTGGAAGAACAGGCCAGCGTTAACCTGCACGCCCAGATAGCCTGCGCTGGCCGGCAGGCGCTGCACGTCGGTCCAGGGGTTGGAAACCGGCACGTACTGGAAGCCCTCGCCCGTCTTGGCGTATAGCGGGCGCAGCAGCGTGACAAAGGCCATCATCGGCGACAGCGCTTCTTTAAAGATCTGCACCGGCCGATCGACCGTCATCAAGAAACCCTGCGGTTGCTCCTCAACCGTGTCGAGGCTCAGGCTGCTGCTGATATCATCACCCCGGCCGCCATAGCTCCACTCCATCACCGGCGCTCCATTTTCATTCATCATCTCTGACATACACTGCTCCTTATAAATAAAATTGATCGGGCACGCTCGCTGCGTGCCGGAACAGTAAACCGCTGAACGGACACCCGCGTCCACGCCGGGTGGTACGCTGGCGAACCAAACAACGAGGTGCGCAAAATAAAGCTCGAAATGAATAATTTCCCCGCGTGACAGCGCAGCATTTGAACGACTTCTGTTGTAGCGCAGACGCATAGTGAGGGCGTTACCGCCTCTGGAGAGTGTTATGACCGCGATTAAACCGGACGCCATCGACCGCGTCCTTCCCGCCGCTACGCCCTGGCTAGCCGTCATCAACGTGCTGTTCGCCGGCATCGCCGCGGCGCTGCACGTAGGTAAGGCCACCATCGCGCTACCGGCGCTGCAGGCCGAATTCGGCCGTTCGCTCGAAACGCTGAGCTGGGTCATCTCAGCCTTTCCTTTCGTCGGGGTGTTCGGCGGCATCGCCGCCGGGCTGCTGGTGCGCCGCTGGGGCGATCGGCGCCTGCTGGCGGCGGGGTTACTGATCGTCAGCACCGCCAGCTTTACCGGCGCCACGCTGCACGACTTCAACGGATTGATCGTCAGCCGCTTTGTCGAAGGCCTCGGCTTCGTGATCGTGGTGGTCGCCTCGCCGGCGGTGCTGAACCGCATCGTCGCCCCGGCGCAGCGCAGCCTGGTGTTCGGCATCTGGAGCACCTTCATGCCGGCAGGCATCGCCATTTCATTGTTTTTCGGCCCCCATCTCGCCGGCTGGCAACAGAGTTGGCAGGCCGGTGCGGCGTTGACGCTGCTGGCCGCCCTGCTGCTGCCGCTGACCACGCCCCGACGCGCCGCCAAGACGCACGTTCCGCCGTTGCAGCTGCGGCATGCGCTGGGCGCGATGCTGCGGGCACGCCAACCGCTGTTGCTGGCGCTGATGTTCACCACTTACAACCTGCAGTTTTTCTCGGTGATGACCTTTCTGCCGATCTTCCTGATGCAGCGCATCGGCCTGTCGCTGGCGGCCGCCGGCGGCATCAGCGCAGCGGCGGTGGCGGCGAACATCATCGGCAACCTCGCCGCCGGGTTCTTGCTGTCGCGCGGTCTGCGGGCCGGTAGCCTGCTCGCGGCCACCAGCCTGGTCATCGGCATCTTCGGCATCGGCATTTTCCTGCCGATGACGCCCAACGGCCTGCTGATCCCACTGTGTTTCCTGTTCTGCGCCATCGCTGGCATGCTGCCCGCCACCATTCTGGCCGCCACGCCGGCGGCGACGCCGGAGCCCACGCTGTTGCCGCTGAGCCTGGGGCTGGTGATGCAAGGGAACTATCTCGGCCAGGTGATCGGCCCGGTCGCGCTGAGCGCCATCGTGGCCGCAGCCGGTTGGGTGGCGCCGGCGTGGCTGGTGCTGGCGGCGGCCCTGTTAGGGGCGCTGTTAGCGCTGGCTTTTCTCAGCAGGCGGCATAATGCAGGGTGATAAGCAGAAAAGTCGTTCTGTTTGTTATAAGCGGTGCTGAATTTTCCCTGGTGCAGGTGCCTGCCTATCGCGAAGGATAAGGCCAATGATGATCGAGACCCGACAATGACAATGCGCCAGTGGCCGCGAAATACACCAGCAGGCCGGCAAAGGCGATCAGTAGCGTTTTCTCGATGACACCGAGTCGTTTGTGTTCAGTCATTTGCATACTCCTTCGTGATATCGGACGAAAGGCCGCCCTCCTAAAAACTAGGAAAGCCTGGCGCAGGCGGCAAGCGCGGCTCACAAAATGAAACACAATCGATAAATTTTGTTAATTATTTAGCCCTCTTTCTTTTCTCGCGCCGCCGCCTGTTCACCCTGCAGCGCCCGCCTTTCCCTTAGTAACCCTATGGTATACGCCGTTAAAAATCCCCTACCGGTTAAGCAAAGGTGATGATAGTGTTGTTTTCATTCAGTTCATCTATGCTGAAAATTCATCTTTTGAGGGACGACTATGATGTCTAAAGGCATTTCCAAGGGATTCTTTATTCTGATCCTGTTCATCGTTACCGCCGCCTTTCTCGACGTGCTGGGGCCTTATTACTCCTCAGTGCTGTGGGCGGTTATTCTGGCGGTGATTTTCCATCCGGTGAAAAAGAAGTTGAAGCAGTACGTCGGCGAACGCAACGGCGTAGTGTCGCTGCTGACGGTGGCGCTGATCTGTCTGATCGTGTTCACGCCGTTGGCGATCATCGCCTCATCGCTGGCGATGGAATTCAACGTGATCTACACCAAGCTGCAAACCAACAACAGCCAATTGCCGACCATGCTGGCGGACTTTATGCGTCACCTGCCCGGCTGGGCGCAGCGCTTCCTGGCGGAGCATAACCTCAACAGCGCCGCCGAGATCCAAAAGCAGCTTTCCGACGTGGCGCTCAAGGGCGGGCAATATCTGGCGGGCAGCGTCTTCCTGATCGGCAAAGGCACCTTCAACTTCGTCGTCGGCTTCGGCGTGATGCTCTACCTGCTGTTCTTCCTGCTGAAAGACGGCCCCTATCTGGTGAACCTGGCGCTCGAAGCGCTGCCGCTCTCCCAGCACGTGAAGCACCACCTGTTCGTGAAGTTCGCCGCCGTCTCCCGCGCCACCGTCAAGGGCACGGTGGTGGTCGCCGTGGTGCAAGGTGCGCTCGGCGGGCTGGCATTTTACTTTACCGGCATCGACGGCAGCCTGCTGTGGGGCGCGCTGATGGCGTTCCTGTCGATCATCCCGGCCGTGGGCTCCGCCATCATCTGGGTACCGGCGGTGATCTACTTCTTCGCCACCGGCATGCTGTGGAAAGCCATTTTCCTGGTGGTATTCTTCGTGGTGGTGATCGGCCTGGTGGACAACATTCTGCGCCCACTGCTGGTAGGCAAAGACACCAAAATGCCGGACTACCTGATCCTGATCTCCACCCTGGGCGGCATGGAGATTTACGGCATCAACGGCTTCGTCATCGGGCCCTTGATCGCCGCGCTGTTCATCGCCTGCTGGAACATCCTGTCCGGCCGCGACAGCGAGGAGAACATCGAAGAGATCGACGAAGAATTCATCGAGGAAGGCAAAAATCATCCCGACGCGGCGGCGGAGTAACCCTCTCGCAGCAAATCACACAGGGGCCCAATTGGGCCCCTTTTTTTGTCTGTGGTATCCTTGCCGCGCTTACAAGGAAGAACGGGTTTCGTTATGCTTATTTTTTACGCCACGCTGGCTATCGCCTTCACTCTGCTGTGCCTGTTAGCCTTTATCTATTGCGCCTATCAGCTGTCAAAGCACGGCGACGTCAAGTTTTTGGCCTCGCTTTCCGTGCTGCTCTTCGCGCTGCTGGCCTTCTATGCCGCTTATGGTTACGTCAGCACCTGGCTGCAACAGCAGGCGGTCGATGTCCGGCTGTATTAGCGCAGCGGGATGAAAAAGACCTGCTCCGGGTCGCCGTCATCGAGATTGTCAATTTGGCCGCTGGCGACAAACCCGGCGTTCAACAGCAGCCGCTGCATCGGCAGGTTGGAACGATTGGTGGAGGTGAACAGCTTCGGATGTCGGCAATGGGATTTCAACGCCGCAATCAGCGCCTGCCCGACGCCCCGGCGGCGATAGCGCTCGCCGACCATCAGCATCTCGACAAAGCCGCAGCCGAAGAAGTGATAGTGCAGCACAGCGTAGCCCATCACCACGCCCCGTTCTTCGGCAAGATAGCAGACACTCTGTGCGCACCAGGTGCGGATCTGCGCCGCGCGCTGCGGCTCGCCTTCGGCGACGCTGTCGAGGGCGATCAGGGCTGCGGCATCGGTTTTAGTGGCAAGACGAACACACATGTTTACCCCTCATTCTGATGGGTGACGGCGACACCGCTTCAACGAAACGGCAACCGAAGCGGGATAACTTTTACATCCCCGCCGAATTTTGTAATCCTATTATAGAGTTACTAAAACACACGCCAAGGAAGGAAAGCATTTCCCGATGAGAATACCGCAAATCTCCGCCGCCCTGCTGTTTACCCTGCTGCTGGCGGGCTGCCAGTTCCACAAAACCGTGTTCCCGCCGCCGTATATCGGCACCCCGCAAGAGATCAGCACCTACGAAGTGAAAGGGCTGACATTCGTCACCACCGTCACCTTCAGCGGCCTGTTCGCCGAAAATCTGGTGCGCGAATACGCACAGAAACATCACTGTCGCTACTATGTGGTAACGATGCGCAGCAACGGTTTTAAAGATCGGGCCGAGCGCGTGAGCGCGATGATGTATCGGTAATACCAAACAAGTAGCCGGCGCGTTAAACCCAATGATAAAGTGATTTGCGACAAAGAGCTTGCCCGCACCTTAGCCGTAACCTTGTCATCTGCGCGCCAAGACGGGAAATTATCGCTCGTTCTCTCAGGGTAACATTACGATACGCTGCAACGCAGAAAAGGAACCGTTATGCCTTTACTCCCTGCCGTGCACATCGAAACCGAACGGTTGATATTACGTCCTCACAACCTGGCCGATTTCGATGCCTGGTATGCCATGTTTACAGATAAGGAACTGTTCAAATTTATCAGCGCCCCCAATCTTTCACCTGAAGACGGTTGGAATAGACTACTGCGCTATATTGGCCACTGGTCGGTTTTCGGCTATGGGCTGTTCGCCATATTTCGCAAAGTGGACGGACAGTTCCTGGGCGAGACCGGGTTGGCGGATTTTCATCGGGGTCTGGGCAATGACTTCGATGGGAGCCCTGAAGCCGCATGGATTATTGCCCGGGAGGCCCAAGGTCAGGGAGTCGCGCAAGAAGCGGCTGCCGCAGCGCATCAATGGATTGACAGCACGTTATCACCCGCTCAAACAGTTTGCCTTATCGGTGAAAACAATCGGCCTTCCGTTAAAATAGCTCAACATCTGGGTTACCAAATATTTGGCCAATGCGAATACAAAGGAGCATCTTGCTTAAAACTAAGACGGACAATAAAGACTTAAATCTAAATCCACCAGCCGCACAGGCTGGTGGAAGTCACGTGAACACCTAAATTTTTTACTAAAAGATCCCGCTGCAAAACACTGCGTTATCCCAACCCCTTATTTCATCTAGCTGCTTAAGGACGCAGTTGCAACGTGATAATTTGGAACGCATTATGGGCCTCTGCCGTCGGCGGCTTAGGGAAGCGCGAATCGGCAATTGCCTTCATGGCGGCGCGGCAAAGATCCGGATCGCCTCCTTCAGTTCGAACACCGATTGGCATACCGTCCGGCGCCAGCGTGATACGCAATATGCAACGCTTGCCCGAGTAGGCTTCGGCATCTTTCAAATGGCTTTGAATCACGGCCTGCAACTGGGCGATATAGCGTTCTTTCTCTTTTCCCGGTGCCGGCGCCTTTGGGTCGCCAAGATTGGCGAAAAGATCGTCAACCTTTTTATTTTCCGGATTGCTTTGGCTGGGGGCTGTACTCTTGGCACACCCCGTTAATGCCAGTGCGAACATTCCCGCCAATAATATGGCGGCGCCGGTTTTGTAGCCTGAATGCGTAATTTTCATATCCCTGTCCTTATGGATGATTATCAGCCAAATCAACGTGGTATTTGACAAGACCCCCGGTCAATACTTATACAGAATTCACGTAAAACCGCCAATGACATCAAGCTCTGGCGCGCGGAAAATCGTGAGTAGATGATGATATGAAACTCTAACCCCATCGGCGGGCCGTACGCCTGAAGGCCATGACTTATCGACACCCCTCGAATGGGCAATCACTCCATCAATAAATTAAGAAATTCTTAATTTTTTATCGCATTAAAAGCACTTTTAACGCTAGCAATCTGGAGATTCTGCCTATACTTACTTTCCTGCCATTAAATTCATTTAAGTAACCAGGATGGTAAGTATGAAAAGTAAACGACTCTTTGCCGCGCTTCTTACTGCGACCACGGTGATGTTCATGGCGGGCTGCGCTTCCAATCAGGCGATTAAAACAACGGATGGCAAGACTATTGTCACCGACGGCAAGCCTCAAGTCGATAAAGATACCGGGTTAGTCTCCTACCGAAATGCAGAAACGGGCAAAACGGAACAGATCAATCGAGACCAGATTGCAAACATGAGTGAGTTGGATAACTAAAAGGAGCTTCAAATGAAAAAAGCGCTTGTTCTTCCCGCGATCGCCCTGGTTGCTATCGCCACACTGTCAGGCTGCACACGCACCAGCTACGCTATTCATACCCACGATGGCCGAACGCTCATCAGTGACGGTAAACCGAAAGAAACCTCTGCCGGTTTGCTCGGTTATACCGATGCCAATGGCGTTAAACAGCAAATCAACAAGACGGAAGTCAAAGAGGTTTCAGAGATCCCTCATTAAGGTTCCGATAATCTTAGCCCGCTAAAACCTAGGGAGCCCATGGCTCCCTCCCAACTCAAACACCAACCGTGCCTGCCCGCGTTTAATGAGAACGTCGATAACCACCTGACATTTCAGCAGACAACGTTCTCAGGTTTGCCATACGGATCTCCCCTTTCCCGGCGTCGAACGGCTATAATCCAAGAAGTGGAGTTATTTGATAACGATAAGGAGGGAGTATGTACAAAACTATTTTGGTTCCCGTGGATATTACCGAGCCGGAATTAACACAGCAGGTCATCCCGCATGTCAATGCGCTCGCCAGGCTCGAAGACTCCCACGTCCATTTCCTGGCGGTGATCCCGTCTCGCGCCACCTACGCGGCCTTCGGCTTTGCCGCCACCGCGGCGGTGGAAACCAAAGATGAAACTATTGCGGTAGCGACCGAGGGGCTGGCAAAAGCGGCGAAACAATTCAGCGTTCCCGAGGATAGAGTGACCACCCATGTGGCCGTCGGCGATCCCAAAGATCAGATCCTGGAACTCGCTGATGCGCTTAACGCGGAGATTATTGTGATGGGTTCCAACCGCCCTTCTGCAATGACTTACCTCCTCGGCTCGAATGCCACCGCCGTCGTCCGCCACGCCAATTGCCCGGTGCTGGTCGTGCGTGAATCGGCTAACGCTTGATATCTCTTACTCATTTGAACAATAAAAAACGGGAGCCCTAAGGCTCCCGCTCCCATTCAAGCGCCAAACACGCTTACATGTGTTTAATGATAGCATCGCAAGATTACTAGGCAGCGTTTGAATCTAGAGTGTATGACCAGCGATTTTCAACATTACTGATAACAACATCGATACATGGTCAATGCGATACTATCGGCCATAATCACAGTGACATGCCCCCATGGATTAATACAGTTCGCACTCTAACGAAAGTCCGCTTCTGGCAGAGAACTGCCCATCAGATTGGGATTGGTTCTGTACCGTATCAGGTCTGAACTAATACACTTGAGGGTCCCCCTCAAGCTTTTACTCTTTCTCGAACCCAAACGTCACGCGGTGCCGTTTTAAGTATTTTTTATTCTCCCCAAACAGCCCATCAATTTTTGAGTCCAAGGGAATTTTTAAATCATGAAGCAAACCTGCATATTCTTTCTTGTGCAATAAGCGTCCATTATCATCAAAACTGATCATGCCCCGGTCGAACAATCTGTCCAGGTTAGGAATCAGGGGGAATCCGTTGTAAGGGTCAACTTTCTCTTTGTCATTTGAGATAGACCACGAAACAATATGAGAAGCGGTTAGCATTGACTCAAGCGCAATGCCGGTGACCGCACATTTTCCGCCCCACTTCTTAAATAATTTATCGCGGTAGGGGCCGTGACCAACGCGAGCCTGAATGACGGCTGCTTTAGTGCTTCCTCTCGCCTCTTTTACCGTGGCCGTCTGTTTATTGAAGTCTATTGAAACGTTATCGTTAATAAAACTTGCTATCATTTTTGCTGCAGCCTCGGGTATTTCGCACATGTAAGTCTGCGTACAAAACCCGTTTTCAGCAAAAACTGTTGGCCGACTTAACTCATTAAACACAGTCAGAAATATGTCACTGAACTGCAAAACATCGATCGGGTGCTCTAAAACGGTCAAATCTACTTCTACTCGGGTACCTTCACGCTCCCACTTATCAAAAGATCGATTAGGTGGCCGCGGTGCATCATCAGCATCGGCTGTAGCAGTCGCTACATAGACAATCTCTCGATCCTTATTACAAAAGATGACGTCACCTGCTTTTACATCCTTCACTGTCTCCCAGGAGGCATTACTAAACTTTTTCCCGTGCTTATTCATGCCATATTGTGGAGCCCAGAGGAAATTTTGTTCTTTAACCTCATTAAAACTGCTACCAATATTCACCCAGAAAAAGCTCATTAACACTCCTTGTAGAATTTTATCTCATGCAAAAAAATGCGGCTGCAGGTAGTTTATCGTCCATTTCATTGCAAAGTTTAGACGCAGCTCAACCTTTAGATCTATACGCTCTAAAGCGCCAAAATGGCCGAGTTTTGATAACCGTTGCAGTTTGAATAATAAAAAACGGGAACCATCAGGCTCCCGTTATCATTTAACGCTAAAACACCATTACATGTGTTTAACGATAGCGTCGCCAAACTCTGAACATTTCAGCAGTTTAGCGCCTTCCATCAGGCGTTCGAAGTCGTAGGTCACGGTCTTAGCTGCGATAGCGCCTTCCATGCCTTTAACAATCAGGTCAGCCGCTTCGAACCAGCCCATGTGACGCAACATCATCTCTGCGGACAGGATGATGGAGCCTGGGTTCACTTTGTCCTGGCCGGCGTACTTCGGCGCGGTGCCGTGAGTCGCTTCGAACAGCGCGCAGTCGGAGCCGATGTTGGCGCCCGGCGCGATACCGATGCCGCCAACCTGGGCCGCCAGGGCGTCGGAGATGTAGTCGCCGTTCAGGTTCATACAGGCGATCACGTCGTATTCCGCCGGGCGCAGCAGGATTTGCTGCAGGAAGGCGTCGGCGATCACGTCTTTAACCACGATCTCTTTGCCGGTGTTCGGGTTCTTGATCTTCAGCCATGGGCCGCCGTCGATCAGCTCGCCGCCGAACTCTTCGCGCGCCAGCTCATAGCCCCAATCCTTGAAGGCACCTTCGGTGAACTTCATGATGTTGCCTTTGTGAACCAGGGTCACGGAGTCGCGGTCGTTGGTGATGGCGTATTCGATCGCCGCACGCACCAGACGCTTGGTCCCTTCTTCGGAGCATGGCTTCACGCCGATACCGCACTGCTCTGGGAAGCGGATTTTCTTCACGCCCATTTCGTCGCGCAGGAATTTGATCACTTTGTCCGCTTCGGCGGAGCCGGCTTTCCACTCGATGCCGGCGTAGATGTCTTCGGCGTTTTCGCGGAAGATCACCATGTCGGTCAGCTCAGGCTGTTTCACCGGGCTTGGAGTGCCCTGGTAGTAACGCACCGGGCGCAGGCACACGTACAGGTCCAGCTGCTGGCGCAGGGCCACGTTCAGAGAACGGATGCCGCCGCCGACCGGGGTGGTCAGGGGGCCTTTGATGGCGACGCGGTAGTCGCGGATCAGGTCCAGAGTTTCGTCCGGCAGCCACACGTCTTTACCGTAAACGTGGGTAGATTTTTCGCCGGTGTAGATTTCCATCCAGGAGATTTTACGTTCGCCGTGGTAAGCCTTTTTAACGGCCGCATCAACCACGTGGATCATGGCAGGAGTCACGTCAACGCCAATGCCGTCGCCTTCGATGAACGGGATGATCGGGTTATGAGGAACAACCAGTTTACCCTGGGCGTCAACCGTGATTTTTTTACCTTCTGCCGGAACAACTACTTTGCTTTCCATCAACCTCTCCTTCAAGCGCAATTTTGTTAATGCTTTGTAAGATGCGTGTAGATACTACTTGAATATTCGGTCCGCGCCAATCCGAAACGGATTCGGTTATAATGCGCTTATCATCCGTAATCTCAACTGTTATGAAAAAATTCTCTGTTAGAAATCACAACGTTAAACGATTCAGCAAGCCGAATACCGCCAAACCCGCCGCGCCGAAGGGGCCGCGTCGAATTGTGTTATTCAACAAGCCCTTCGACGTGCTGCCGCAGTTCACCGATGAAGCCGGCCGCGCCACGCTGAAAGAGTACATCCCCTTCCCCGACGTTTACGCCGCCGGGCGTCTGGATCGCGATAGCGAAGGGCTGCTGGTGCTGACCAACGACGGACAGCTGCAGGCGCAGCTCACCCAGCCGGGCAAGCGCACCGGCAAAATCTATTATGTGCAGGTCGAGGGCGCGCCGCAGGAGAGCGATCTGGCGCCATTGCGCAGCGGCGTCACGCTGAAAGACGGCCCGACGCTACCCGCCGGTGTTGAGTTGGTGGCCGAGCCTCAGTGGCTATGGCCGCGCAACCCGCCGATCCGCGAGCGTAAATCCATCCCCACCAGTTGGCTGAAAATCACCCTGTTCGAAGGGCGAAACCGCCAGGTGCGTCGCATGACGGCGCATATCGGGTTCCCTACCCTGCGCCTGATTCGCTACAGTATGGGTAATCTTTCGCTGGGTTCACTGCAGCCTGGTGAATGGAAAAGCATCGATTCCCTGTAGACCGATAACTGATGGAGGCGCCATGAAATCCACGCCGATCGCGCTGCTGCTCGCCGCTCTGGCGGCCCCGTTCGCGGCCCAGGCCGCCAGCTTCGACTGCGCCAAGGCAGCAAACCGCGATGAGCAAGCCATCTGCGCCAACCGCACGCTGAACGATTTGGATGTGCAAATGGCCACCAAGTACCAATTCCTGCGCGGCCTGTTCGCCATGGGCGCGCGTGGCGCGATGCAGGACAGCCAGCAGGCCTGGCTGGCAAAACGCCAGCGGTGCGGCGGCGATACCGCCTGCCTGCTGCAAAGTTATCGCACCCGCATCGCCGAGCTGGACGACATCTACCGGCGCATCGACAAACCGCTGTAAGGAGACCGCATGTTCAAACCGCACGTCACTGTGGCCTGCGTGGTACACGCCGCCGGCAAATTTTTGGTGGTCGAAGAGACCATCAACGGCAAAGCGCTATGGAACCAGCCGGCCGGCCACCTGGAGGCCGACGAGACGCTGGTGCAGGCCGCCGAGCGCGAGCTGTGGGAAGAGACCGGTATCCGCGCCACGCCGCAGGCGTTCCTGCGCCTGCACCAGTGGATAGCGCCGGATCGCACGCCGTTTCTGCGTTTTTGCTTCGTTATCGAGCTGGAACAGCCGCTGCCGACCGAGCCGCACGACAGCGACATCGATCGCTGCCTGTGGCTGAGCGCCGACGAGATTTTGCAGGCGCCCAACCTGCGTTCCGCGCTGGTGGCGGAGAGCATTCGCAGCTACCAGCAGCCGGAGCGCTATCCGCTGTCGCTGGTCGGCAGCTTCGCCTGGCCGTTTTAAGGGCGCCGAGCAGCACAAGATGACCAGTGCGCCGGCGCGGCCAACGTGGTAAAATCCTGCGCTTGTTTTTATCAGCACGGTTCGTGTTCAAGTTCGTGAGATCCCCATGTCAGACAACAGCCAGAAAAAAGTAATCGTCGGTATGTCCGGCGGCGTCGACTCCTCCGTTACCGCCTATCTGTTACAGCAACAGGGCTATCAGGTCGCTGGGCTGTTCATGAAAAACTGGGAAGAAGACGACGACGAAGAGTACTGCTCCGCCGCGACCGATCTGGCCGACGCGCAAGCGGTCTGCGACAAGCTGGGCATCGAACTGCACACGGTGAACTTCGCGGCGGAATACTGGGACAACGTGTTTGAGCTGTTCCTGGAAGAGTACAAGGCCGGCCGCACGCCGAACCCGGACATCCTGTGCAATAAAGAGATCAAATTCAAAGCCTTCCTGGAGTTTGCCGCCGAAGATCTGGGGGCCGATTTTATCGCCACCGGCCACTACGTGCGTCGCCAGGACGTGGACGGCAAGAGCCGCCTGCTGCGCGGCGTCGACGGCAACAAAGATCAGAGCTACTTCCTCTATACCCTGAGCCACGAGCAGGTGGCGCAAAGCCTGTTCCCGGTCGGGGAGTTGGAGAAGCCGGAGGTGCGCCGCATCGCCGAACAACTGGAGCTGGTCACCGCCAAGAAGAAAGACTCCACCGGTATCTGCTTTATCGGCGAACGTAAATTCCGCGACTTCCTCGGCCGCTACCTGCCGGCGCAGCCGGGCCCGATCGTCAGCGTCGACGGCCAGACCGTCGGCGAACACCAGGGCCTGATGTATCACACCCTGGGCCAGCGCAAAGGGCTGGGCATCGGCGGCATGAAAGACAGCAGCGAAGATCCGTGGTACGTGGTGGATAAAGACGTGGCCAACAACGTGCTGGTGGTCGCGCAGGGGCACGATCACCCGCGTCTGATGTCCGTCGGCCTTATCGCGCAGCAGCTGCACTGGGTTGATCGTCTGCCGCTGACCGGCCCGTTCCGCTGTACGGTGAAGACCCGCTATCGCCAGCAGGACATCCCTTGCACCGTGACCCCACTCGACGGCGAGCGCATCGAAGTGCGTTTCGACGAGCCGGTCTCCGCCGTCACCCCCGGCCAGTCGGCGGTGTTCTATCAGGGCGAAATCTGCCTCGGCGGCGGCATTATCGAACAGCGCCTGGCATAATTCGTCTGTTGCAAGAAAAACGCTGCGTTTACCGCAGCGTTTTTTTTATTCAAAATTCCACCTGTGCCCCCAGTTCAATCACCCGATTCGGCGGGATTTCGAACAGATCCGGCGCCCTCAGCGCGTTGCGCTGCAACAGCTGAAATACCTTGCCACGCACGCGCAGATACCAGGGGCGCTTGCCCAATACCAGCGTATCGCGCGACATGAAGAACGAGGTCTCGTTCATGGTGAAGCTCATCCCCTCCAGCCCGCAGCGATAAAGGATGTCCGTCACGTTGGGCGTCTCGCGCCAGCCGTAGCTTGCCACCACCCGCCAAAAGCTCGCCGACAGCTGTTCAATCGCCACCCGCTGCACGTTATGCACGTACGGCATGTCGGTGGTGACGATGGTCAGCAGCACCACACGCTCATGCAACACCTTGTTGTGCTTCAGGTTGTGCAACAATACCAGCGGCACCGCATGCGGTGTGCGCTCCATAAACACCGCGGTGCCCGGCACCCGCTTCGGCGGCGCTTTCTCCAGCGACTCGATCAGCGCGCTCAGCCCTTCCTGATTGTCGCGCAACCGGCGGATCAGGCGCGAACGCTCGGTCTTCCAGGTCAGCATGATCAGCAGAATCGTCAGCCCAAGCGCCACCGGCAGCCAACCGCCGGTCGCCAGCTTGATCAGGTTGGCACCGAACAGCGGTACGTCGATGCACAGCATGACCAGCAGCATCAGCCCGCCCAACGCGCGCGGCCAGCCCCAGTTTTTCACCGCCACAATGCTCAGCAAAATCGACGACAGCAGCATGGTGCCGGTCACCACGATGCCGTAAGCCGACGCCAGGTTGCTGGAGTGTTTGAAACTGATAATCACGATCAGCACCGCTGCGAACAGCAGCCAGTTCACCACCGGAATGTAAATCTGCCCGGATTCCTGATCGGAGGTATAGATGATACGCATCGGCGGCAGGTAGCCCAGCCGCACCGCCTGGCGCGTCAGCGAGAACACGCCGGAGATCACCGCCTGCGAGGCGATCACCGTCGCCAGCGTGGCGATCACCAGCAGCGGGATCAGCGCCCAGGTCGGCGCCAGCAGGAAGAACGGGTTGTTGATCGCCGCCGGATTGGCCAGCAACAGCGCCCCCTGGCCGAAATAATTCAACACCAGCGCCGGTGCCACCAGCGTAAACCACGCCAAACGGATCGGCTTTTTACCGAAGTGGCCCATATCGGCGTACAGCGCTTCGGCACCGGTGACCGACAGCACCACCATGCCCAACGCAAAGAATGACACCGCCTTGTATTCGAGGAAGAAATTCACCGCCCAGTAAGGGTTCAGTGCCCGCAGCACGCCGGGGTGATGCAGAATACCGCCGATGCCCAGCAGCGCCAGCGTCAGGAACCAGATAACCATCGCCGGGGCGAACAATTTGCCGACGCTGCCGGTGCCGCGTTTTTGGATCGCGAACAACGCGGTCAGCACCAGCAGCGACAGCGGCACGATAAAGCTGTCCAGCTCGGGGGCGATAATCTGCAGCCCCTCGATGGCCGAGAGCACCGAAATGGCCGGAGTGATCACCCCGTCGCCGTAAAAGAAGCTGCCGCCCACCAGCCCGATCAGCACCGCCGCCGGTACCCAGCGTGCATCCAGCTTGCGGATCGCCAGCGACATCAGGGTCAGAATGCCTCCCTCGCCGTCGTTGTCGGCACGCATCACAAAACAAATGTACTTAATTGACACCACCAGCGTCAGCAGCCAGAAAATCAGCGACAAAAAGCCGTAAATCGAGGCCGGCGTCAGGGTGATGCCCTCCTCCGCCGTCAGGCATTCGCGCAAGGTATACAGCGGGCTGGTACCGATATCGCCGTACACCACGCCGATGGCCGCCAGCGTTACCGCCGGCAGTGGCTGCTTGTTTTTTACGTGCATATAGAGGTCTTTATTTGAGGGGCCACGTTGGCAGTATAGATGCAGCCACCGCACTTTATTTGTCGCCGCAACAATAAGTTCGCACCGCCGCGCCGGCGATTTTCGCCGCCTATTTGCGCAGTTCTGCGCCGCACGGCGCATCCGCCTTGCCGCAGGCGTATTAGACGCTGGGTTTACCCTCGATTTTGTGGCATGATCCGCGGCATTCGTTGTCATCGTTGTTACAGCCACGCCCGATCGTTCCCGTTCGCGGCCGCCGCCGTTACCCTGGCGATACACACAACCTTATGCAGTAAGCCATGTACCGTTCACAGCGTTTACAGGAGTATTCGTGGCGAAGAATTATTATGACATCACGCTAGCCATGGCGGGCATCAGCCAGGCGGCGCGTTTGGTTCAGCAGCTGGCCCACGAAGGGCAATGCAATCGCGAAGCCTTTCAGACCTCGCTGAAAAGCCTGCTGCAGATGGACCCGCCCTCCACGCTGGCGGTGTTCGGCGGCGAGGAGCGCAATTTGATGGTCGGCCTCGAAACCCTGATGGGCGTGCTTAACGCCAACAACAAAGGGCCGGGCGCGGAACTGACCCGCTACACCATCAGCCTGATGGTGCTGGAGCGCAAGCTCAACGCCAACAAACAGGCGATGAACACGCTCGGTGAACGCCTCGGCCAACTCGAACGCCAGCTGGCGCACTTCGATCTTGAGTCAGACACCATCATCAGCGCGCTGGCCGGCATTTACGTCGACGTGGTCAGCCCGCTCGGGCCGCGTATCCAGGTAACCGGCTCGCCGGCTATCTTGCAGAACCCGCAGGTGCAGGCCAAGGTTCGCGCCACGCTGCTGGCTGGCATTCGCGCCGCCGTGCTGTGGCAACAGGTTGGCGGCAGCCGCCTGCAGTTAATGTTTTCCCGTAATCGTCTGTTCAAGCAGGCGCAAAATATCGTTGCTCATTGTTAATCGATCCCAGGAGTTGCTACCGATGGAATTATCCTCACTGACCGCCGTTTCCCCCGTTGATGGACGCTACGGTGATAAAGTCAGCGCACTGCGCCCCATTTTCAGCGAATACGGTCTGCTGAAATTCCGCGTACAGGTTGAAGTACGTTGGCTGCAAAAACTGGCCGCCTGCGCAGAAATCAAGGAAGTTCCCGCTTTTGACGCCGACGCAAACGCTTTCCTCGACAAAATCGTCGCTGAATTCAACGAAGAAGACGCTCAGCGTATCAAAACCATCGAGCGCACCACCAACCACGACGTGAAAGCGGTCGAGTATTTCCTGAAGGAAAAAGTGGCGGCGGTGCCTGCGCTGCACGCGGTGTCCGAGTTCATCCACTTCGCCTGCACCTCCGAAGACATCAACAACCTGTCGCACGCGCTGATGCTGCAAAGCGCCCGTCAGGACGTGGTGCTGCCTTACTGGCGTAAAATCATCGATGCGCTGAAAGGGCTGGCGCTGGAATACCGCGATATCCCGCTGCTGTCGCGCACCCATGGCCAGCCGGCGACCCCGTCGACCGTCGGCAAAGAGTTCGCCAACGTGGCTTACCGCATGGAGCGCCAATACCGCCAGCTGGAGCGCGTGGAGATCATGGGTAAAATCAACGGCGCGGTCGGCAACTACAACGCCCACATCGTCGCTTACCCGGAAGTGGACTGGCATCAGTTCAGCGAAGCGTTCGTGACCTCGCTCGGCATCACCTGGAACCCGTACACCACCCAGATCGAGCCGCATGACTACATCGCCGAGCTGTTCGACTGCGTAGCGCGTTTCAACACCATTCTGATCGACTTCGACCGCGACATCTGGGGCTACATCGCCCTGAACCACTTCAAGCAGAAGACCATCGCCGGCGAAATCGGTTCTTCCACCATGCCGCACAAGGTCAACCCGATCGACTTCGAAAACTCCGAAGGCAACCTGGGCCTGGCCAACGCCGTGCTGGGCCACCTGGCGGGCAAACTGCCGGTCTCCCGTTGGCAGCGCGACCTGACCGATTCCACCGTGCTGCGTAACCTGGGCGTGGGCCTGGGCTATGCGCTGATCGCCTACCAGGCCACCCTGAAGGGCATCAGCAAGCTGGAAGTGAACCAGGCGCACCTGCTGGACGAACTGGATCACAACTGGGAAGTGCTGGCCGAGCCGATCCAGACCGTGATGCGCCGTTACGGCATCGAGAAGCCTTACGAGAAGCTGAAAGAGCTGACTCGCGGCAAGCGCGTGGACGCCGCCGGCATGCAGGCGTTCATCGATGGCCTGGCGCTGCCGGAAGAAGAGAAAACCCGTCTGAAGGCGATGACCCCTGCCAACTACATCGGCCGCGCCACCACCCTGGTCGACGAGCTGAAGTAAGCGCTTTAGCCCGATAAAAAGGCGGCCCGCGGGCCGCCTTTTTGCTTATTATTCGCCGCGCAACACCTGCAGCCGAGCTATCTGCCGCCCCTGCGCATCGAAGTTGTCCGCGCTAAGCCAGCGCGCCAGCGCCTGTCGTACCGTCGGCCACCGGTCGGCGGTGATGGCGAACCAGTCGGTATCCCGGCTGCGCCCCTTGACGATCACCGCATAGCGGAAGTTACCCTCGTAGCGAAAGCCAAAGCGCAGCGCAGCCTGGCGGGAGGGTGCGTTATGGCTGTCGCACTTCCACTCGCAGCGGCGGTAGCCCAGCGTGTCGAAGGCATAACGCAGCAGCAGCGCGATAGCCTCGGTGGCGCTGGAGCGCTGTTTCATCAACGGCGACCAGCTGACGTGGCCGATCTCCAGCACGCCATTGGCCTCGTCGATGCGCATCAGCGCCACCGTGCCCACCGGCGCGTCGCTGGCGGCGTCGAACACCGTCAGATTAACCAGCGTCGGGTTGGCCTGCAGCGTTTCCAGATGCTGCAGCATCGCCGCCGGCGTATCGGGCCGCTCGATAGACAGATAGGTCCAGTCGCGGCCGTCCGGCGCCAGTTGAAACGCCTCGAACAGCGCGGCGTAATCCCGCTGCGGCTCGAGCGGCGCCAGCGAGCAGAAACGCCCGCCGAGCGTCGCGCCGCCCGGACGGCGAGCCGGCTGCCAATCCGGCATCGGTTCGCCAATCGGCTGACCATAACGATTCATTGCCATACACGCCTCCTGCGGTTAACGGGTATAAACGATAAACGAGCTTCTTCTGCCGATTTTGTCGTACAGCGAGCGCGCCGGCGCGTTGTACTCCTGGGTCATCCAGTAGACCCGATCGCTGCCGCGCCTCTCTGCCAATCGGTACGCCTGTTCGAACAGCTTTTCCGACACCTTATGGCCGCGCGCCTGCGGCGACACATAGAGATCTTCGATATAACAATAGCCGACTGCGCTCCAGGTGGACGGGTGGAACACCAGGTTCATCAGCCCCAGTAGCTGGCCGTCGGCATCCTCCGCCACCAGCCCGTACACCTGTTCATCCTGCCCCAGGCGTTCGAAGGTGCGATCGGTCACCTGCGGCGCCACATCGGCGCGGTAAAAGTCGAGATAGCCCTGCCAGAGCGCCAGCCATTGCGCTTTGTCGTCGCCATTGATTCTGCGGATAGTCACTTCAGGGTTTGATGGGTTCATAACGCCTCACGGTGTAAGATATTATTTCCATTAGGGAAATAATCGGATAGCGGCAGAATACACCGCATGGCGGCGGTACAATACGGACCAATCTGAAACACCGAGCAGACCAATTTTAGCCATCGCTTTCCACCGGCAGCGCGTTGAACACCTGCGCCAGCGTGGCGATAAAGCGCACGATCTCATCCGGCGTATAGGCCGAGAAGCCGAGCACCAACGCCCCGCGCTGCGGTGTGCCGGTGTAGAAGTCCGCCAGGCCGTACAGCCGTATCCCCCTTTCGGCGGCCGCCACCACCAGCCGCCGCTCCGTCGCCGCATCCGCCAACGGGCAAACCAGCTGCAGCCCGCCCTGCGGCAGCGCCGGACGCGTCCAGGCAGTAAGGTGACGATGCACCGCGTCGTACAGCACGTCCAGCCGCGCTTTGTACAGCGTGCGCATATTGCGCAGATGCTCAGCGTAGCCGCCCTCGTGCAGGAAGTGGAACAGCGTCATCTGCGCCAGCGCCGACGTGTAGCCGTCCTGAAACTGCCTGGCGGCGACCAAGGGCCGCACCAACTGAGGCGGCGCGATCATGAAACCGATGCGCAGCCCCGGAAACAGCGTCTTGCTGAAGGTGCCGATGTACAGCGTACGCCCGCCGCTGTCCAGTCCCTGCAGCGCCGCCTTGGTTTGCCGGTCGTAGTTGAACTCGGCGTCGTAGTCGTCTTCGATGATCCAGGCCCGGCAGCGCTGCGCCCACTGCAACAGCGCCAGCCGCCGCTCGAGGCTCAGCGAATACCCCAGCGGGTAATGATGGGACGGCGTGATGTAAACGCCCCGCCCGCCGCCCGAAGCCTGCATGAACTGCCCGACGTCCAGCCCTTGTTCATCGATGCCGATCGGCCGCGCCTGCAGCCCCGCCGACTGCACCAGTTTTTTTGCCCCCTGGTAACCCGGCTCTTCGACGAATACCGCATCGCCGGGATCGAACAGCACCTGCGTACACAGCGCCAACGCCTGCTGAGAGCTGGTGACCACGATCACCTGTTCCGCCGTCGCCTTGACGCCCCGCTCCCGCTGCAGATAGTGCGCGATCTCCGCGCGCAGCTCCGGCAGCCCTTGCGGATCGGCATACCCCAATAATCGCTCGCCGTGCCGCCGCAGCGCCTGCTTTTCCTGCTGCAGCCATTGCTCGATGGGGAACGCCCGCAGGTCCGCCAGCGAAGGCGTCAGCGAAGCCTGGCGGCAGGTGTGCGGCGTATGGCTGACCGCCAGCAGCGCCCGGCCGCGATCGCTCAGCTCGCGCTCCGCCAGCCGCGCCTCTTGCCCCGTCGCCGTCGTCAGCAGTTCACGGCCGAGCAGCGTGTCACTACGATAACGCACAAAGCTGCCGCGCCCCACCGTTCGGCTGATGAACCCCTCAGCCTCCAGCCGCGCGTAGGTCTGTTCCACCGTGTCGCGCGCCACCGTCAGCCGGGCCGCCAACGCACGGCTCGGCGGCAGCTTCGCCCGCCAGGGCAGTTCTCCGGCGGCAATCAGCTGCAACAGGGCCTGATGCAGCGCCGAACGCCGGGTCAGGCCTTGTTGCAGACCTGGCGAAAAAGCCGCCGCGATCGCCTCTTCTATGGCATACGGCTCGTTGATGCAGTTTTCCATGGCACTCCAATGTGAGTTAAGCGGAACACGACCTTATTGCACTTCGCCGGCTCACCGTGAATGTTAACAAATTGATCCCGATCAACTGAAATGTAAAAAAAACGTTTTGAAACAGATCATTTATTGTTTCTTCACACTTCTCGATCTTAGACTTAATTACCATACAAGTAGCTTGCTAACTATATATGGTGATAGACGACCTCTCCTTTCCCCGCCTGTTTACCGTCGCTGGAGAGCGACGGCGCAGGTGATGCAAAACCTGCGCGGGCATTACTGTGAAGCATGTTCAAGGTGGAATTATGTCGCAACAGCATATCCCTACGCCGCCCCGGCGTGAATTTTTGAAAAAAACGCTGGCGCTGATCCCGTTAGCCGCTGCCGGTAACGGTCTCATGATGGTAAACGCCCAGGCAGCGCCGGCTGCGGGCATCTCGCCGAATTACGTTCCGGTTTATTTCAACAACGAAGAGTGGCGATTCTTGCTGGCGGCCTGCGATCGGCTGATCCCCAGCGACGAGAACGGCCCCGGAGCCGTCGATCAGGGGGTCCCGGTATTCATCGATCGCCAAATGGAAACACCCTACGGCCATGGCGGCCTGTGGTACATGCACCCGCCGTTCGTGCCATCGGCGCCGGAGTTGGGCTATCAGTCCAAACTGACGCCGCGCGAGACCTATCGCAACGGTATCCTCGCGTTCAATGAGCTCTGTCAACGTCAGTTCGGCAAAGTTTTCGCCGAGCTGTCTCATGGCGAGCAAGAACAGCTGTTGACCGCGTTGGAAAGCGGCCAACTCGATGCGGATACCTTGCCGGGTAAAGCTTTCTTCGAACAGCTGCTGCAAAACACCAAAGAAGGTTATCTGGCCGATCCGATCCACGGCGGCAACCAAACGCTGGCATCATGGAAATTGATAGGCTTCCCCGGTGCGCGCGCGGACTTCGCCGATTGGGTCAACAAACCCAACCAACCCTATCCTCTTCACCCGGTCAGTATCTCCAGCAAAAGGAATGCATAATCATGAGCACAATAAAAAAACCACCGGTAGATGTGGTGATCGTCGGCTTTGGCTGGACCGGCGCCATTATGGGAATGGAATTGACCGACAGCGGCCTGCAGGTGCTGGCGCTGGAACGCGGTGAACGGCGCGATACCTACCCTGATTTCGCTTATCCGCGTATCGCCGATGAACTGACTTACGGCATTCGCCTCAAGCTGGCGCAGGAAATGGCGCATGAAACCGTCACCGTGCGCCATACGCCGGCGGATTTCGCGGTGCCTTATCGCCAGCTCGGCTCTTTTTTGCCGGGCAACGGCGTCGGCGGAGCCGGCGTACACTGGAACGGCATGCACTGGCGCGCCCTGCCTTCCGATCTCAAACTGCACACCACCCTCACTGAAAAATACGGCGCCAACTGGATCCCGGAAGGCATGACGTTACAGGACTACCCCCTCAGCTACCAGGAGTTGGAGCCTTACTTCGACAAGTTCGAGAAGGTGTGCGGCACCGCCGGTAAGGCCGGTAATCTGCAGGGTGAGCTCATCAAGGGCGGCAATCCGTTCGAAGGGCCGCGTAGCAATGACTACCCGACGCCGCCGCTTAAACAGCTCTACTCGGGCTCACTGTTTGGCAAAGCCGCCGAATCGCTAGGCTACCATCCGTTTGCTATCCCCGCCGCCAACTGTTCCGAACCCTATACCAACCCGTACGGCGTGCAGCTTGGCCCCTGTAACTTCTGCGGTTACTGCGAACGTTTCGGCTGCTTCATGTACTCCAAGGCCTCGCCGCAGTCGACCATCCTGCCGGTACTGACACAGCGTAAAAACTTTGAGCTGCGCACCCAGGCGCAGGTGATCAAGGTCAATCTGGACAGCAGCGGCAAAAAGGCCACCGGCGTCACCTACATCGACGAGCAAGGGCGTGAAGTAGAGCAACCCGCCGATCTGGTGATCCTCAGCGCTTTCCAACTCCATAATGTTCGCCTGCTGCTGCTTTCCGGCATCGGAAAACCCTATGATCCGGTCACTGGTGAGGGCGTGGTCGGCAAGAACTACGCCTATCAAATGAACAGCGGCATTTCTCTCTTTTACGATCGCGATACCCATTTCAATCCCTTTATCGGCGCCGGTGCCGCCGGAACGGTGATCGACGATCTTAACGGGGAAAACTTCGACCACGCCGATCTCGGTTTTATCGGCGGCGCCTACATCTCCGCCACCCGCACCGGCGGTCGGCCTATCCAGCAAATGATGCTGCCGCCGGGCACGCCGAACTGGGGCAGCGGCTGGAAACAAGGCATCCGCGACAATTACCCGCACTCAATGAGCATCGGCTCGGAAGGATCGGTGATGCCATACCGCGATTGCTATCTGGATTTGGATCCCACCTATAAAGACGCCTACGGTCAGCCTCTGCTGCGTATGACCTTCGACTGGAAATCGAATGAGATCAAAATGACCCAGCATATCACCGCTAAAATGGCGGACATCGCCAACGCTATGAAACCAAAGCAGATGGCTATCTCGGTAAGAAAAACCGGCGATCATTATGACGTGCGCCCCTACCAATCCACTCACACTACCGGCGGTGCCATCATCGGCGACAATCCGGTCACCAGCGTGGTGAACAAATACCTGCAATGCTGGGACGTGCCCAATGTATTCGTCACTGGCGCCTGTGCATTCCCGCAGAACCTGGCCTACAACCCAACCGGCATCGTCGGCGCGCTGGCTTATCACTCTGCCGAAGCGATCCGCGAGCAATACCTGAAAAACCCTGGCCCGCTGGTGCAGGCATAACGCCTAAGGAGCTCAAGATGAAAGGATTTACACCCACATTGCCGGTGCTGCTGTTGCTCGCCGCAGGTGCGGTTAAGGCGGCCGACGCCCTCCCTTCCACGGCGCGAATTGAACACGGTGAATATCTGGCGCGCGCAGGGGATTGCGCGGCCTGCCACACCGCGCCCGGCGGCGCCCTCTTCGCAGGTGGCCTGAAGATGACCACGCCGATCGGCGCTATTTACTCCACCAACATCACGCCCGATCGCCAAACCGGTATCGGCGGGTACAGCCTGCCCGAGTTCGCCGATGCGCTTCGCAAAGGCATCGCGCGCGACGGCAGGCGGCTGTACCCGGCCATGCCCTACCCGTCGTTTGCCAAAATCAGCGATGACGATATCCGCGATCTTTATCTGTATTTCACGCAAAAGGTCAGCGCAGTGGCGCAGCCGAATCGGGAAAGCGACATTCCCTGGCCGCTCAGCATGCGTTGGCCGCTGGCATTGTGGGATCTGATCTTTCGCGAAGACGGTGTTTATCAGCCGGATGCGCAGCGCGGCGCCGAGTGGAATCGCGGTGCCTATCTGGTTCAGGGGCTCGGTCACTGCGGCACATGTCACACGCCGCGCGGTATCGGCTTCCAGGAAAAGGCGCTCAGCCAAAGCGATACAGCCTATCTGAGCGGCGGGACGTTGGAGGGCTGGCATGCCGCTAACCTGCGCGCCGATACCGCCAGCGGCTTAGGGGACTGGAGTGCGCAGGAGATCACGCGCTTTCTGAAAACCGGCCATACCCAACGTTTCGCCGCCTTCGGCTCAATGGTGGAGGTGGTACAGGACAGCACGCAACATCTGAACGATGACGATCTGAAAGCGATCGCGGTCTACCTGAAATCGCTGCCTGCCGGTGATGAGAAGTCATCGCCGCCGCGCAACGACAGCATCGCCCAGGCGTTGTTCACCGGTAAGGTCAACACGCCCGGCGCACAAACCTACCTGGACAACTGCGCTGCCTGCCACCGTAGCGACGGCCAGGGGTATCGCAACACGTTTCCTCAGCTGGCACGCAATCCGGCGTTGCTGAGCGAAGATCCGTCGTCGCTGATCAGCATCATCCTCTACGGCTCACGGACGCCGGTAACCATCGGTGCACCTACCGGCCTGACCATGCCGGACTTCGGTTGGCGGTTGAGCGATGAACAGGTCGCTCAGCTCGCGACCTTCGTGCGCACCAGTTGGGGTAACAGCGCCCCGGCGGTCAGCGCCGATCAGGTGAAAAACATTCGCTCCGGCGATAACCCGTCTCAGCCATGAACCAGTGGGCATCCTATGCCCACCCATCGTTATCGCCGGGCGGCGGCAGTTGCGCTGCCCGGCGAAATCCCCTTAAATAAGCCATCGCAATGCGGCTACAGGATTTCCGTCGGCTATGAGCAAGGAGACCAACCAGCGTCTGCTGGACAAACTGCAGCAGGATCTGGCCAGCGCGGGCGCGATGCCGCTGTATTTGCGCTTCAACGCCTCGGTGCGCCAGGCTATCGATCAAGGATTGCTGAATGCGGGGGATTTTTTGCCCAGCGAGCGCCTGTTCACCGAACGGCTCGGCATCTCGCGCATCACGGTACGCAAAGCGTTGGCCTGCCTCGAGCAGGACGGCCTCATCGGCCGTTCACGCGGTTACGGCACCTTTATCCAACTGCAACGGCCCGAACCGAAGCTGTTCTATTCTTTGGCAGACGTCAAAGGATTCTCGAGCGAGGTGTTACAGCAGGGGCGCCGGCCAGATACGCAATGGATCAGCCGCGAGCGGGTACCCGCCAGCGCCGAACTGGCTGAAAAGCTGCAGCTGGCGGCCGGAACGCCGATCTACACACTCAAACGCATTCACTTGATCGATCGGCGGCCGATGTCGGTGGCGGTGTCCTACGTGGTGGTGGCGGCGATTGCCAACGTCGACGAGATCGGCATCTCGCTGTACGACTACTTCCGGCGCAATAACGTCGAAATGGGATCGCTGCGCAGCCAGGTCAGCGCGGCGATGGCCGACGACGACATCCGCCGGGCGCTGCAATTATCAGAACCGATGCCGCTGCTGATCGTGCGTCAAACGCTGTTCGACCACAGCAAGAAGCCGATCGAATACAGCGAAAGCTTCTGCCGCAGCGACATGTACGAGTTTACCAGCGAAAGCTGATCCGTTATGCCTCGCCCTGCCGGCGGCGGCGAAAGCGCACGAACGCCTGAACGTAAGCCTCGATATCCAGCGGATTCATCCGTTTTAACTCCGCCAGCAACCCGGCTTCGATCGCTTCAGCGCCATGCAGCGCGCCGCAAATCGCAGTGGCCATCGCACCGATGGTGTCGGTATCGCCGCCCAGGTTGGCGCACAGCACGGCGCACCGGGTAGGGTCGGTTTGCGCCAGCTGCACCATCGCCAGCGCCGCCGGCACCGACTCGATGGTGCTGACCCCGGCGCCGATCAGTTGATACACCCGCTCGGAGGCCTGCTCGGGATCGCTGGCTTCATCCACCACCTGAAACGCCAGCTCGATACGCGCCGCCAACGAGGGGCTGAATGTCGTCTCCTGACGGCGCTGGGCATACTCCGCCACGCCCGGCAGCGCCAGGCGAATCGAGGCCCAGTCCGCGCCCTCCACCGCCCGCGCAACCGCCCAAGCGATCGCGACGGCCCCGGCGACGGCGATGTCAGATTTGTGCGTCGGGCTGGAGGCCAGCCACACCTGCTGACAGAACTCCTCCAGCGGCGCAGACGGCAGCACGCAGCCTAAAGGCGAAATGCGCATCGCCGCACCGTTGGTGATGCCGTTGTTTTCCAACTCGGCGATCGGCGTTCCCGCTTTCTGCTCGCTCAGCGCCAGTTTGGAACTGGGGCCGAGAATGTTCTTGTTGAAGGCGTCAAAACTGTCCACCCAGCGGATCACATTGCGGGCGATCAACTCTGGCACCACCTCGCCTTTCGCTTCCCGCAGCGCATCGGCCAGCGCTAACGCCATCGCGGTATCGTCGGTATATTGCCCGGCCTTGAAGTAGCAGGCGGCCGAGTTCTCCGCCGGCCCATCAAGGAAACCGTCTATCCAACCGAAATGGCGCTTAACCCGCTCGCGCGGCCACAGCTCGGAAGGCATGCCGAGCGCGTCGCCCAGCATCTGTCCGTAAAGTGCGCCCGCTATGCGTTCTGCCTGGGTTAACTGCTTCATCCGTCGCTCCTGAGAAAATATGCCGATACCTCGATAATACCTTATTAGTACCTTTAAAGCTTATCAAGCGCCCCGGTTCACATTTTGCTTTCGCGACAATGCCTGGCGCGTTTAAGTTGCGTTTAACGTTGCCCCGTCGCTGTTTATCCGACGTTTATCAGAAGTTGTCGATAATGTCGGCGAACAAATTGATAACGCTTATTTTAATACATTGCTTCGGTTCTCTTGCGAGCCGGGCGGGTTATACCTACCATAGCCTCAGCACTTTTTGTCAAAATGGTTCAGGTGGCCGCGTTATCCCCTGACACGCCGCAGAGCGTGTTCCCTTTTATCGCGTGGGTGACAGGACGTTCACCCGCACAGTCACAGGAGTTCGCCATGCGAGTACTGGTTGTTGAAGATAATGGTTTGCTGCGCCACCACCTTTCCGTTCAGATGCGCGAGATGGGCCATCAGGTCGACGCGGCCGAAGACGCCAAGGAAGCCGATTATTTCCTGCAGGAACACGCGCCGGATATTGCCATCGTCGATCTCGGCCTGCCGGGCGAAGACGGCCTGAGCCTGATCCGCCGTTGGCGCGCGCACCAGACCAAACTGCCGATCCTGGTGCTGACCGCCCGCGAAAGCTGGCAGGACAAAGTGGCGGTGCTGGAAGCCGGCGCCGACGACTATGTCACCAAGCCGTTCCACCTGGAAGAAGTGATCGCCCGCATGCAGGCGCTGATGCGCCGCAACAGCGGCCTGGCTTCGCAGGTGATCGTGCTGCCCCCGTTCCAGATCGATCTGTCGCGCCGCGAACTGAGCGTCAACGATCGGCAGATCAAGCTGACCGCTTTTGAATACACCATCATCGAGACCCTGATCCGCAACGCCGGCAAGGTGGTGAGCAAGGATTCGTTGATGCTGCAGCTCTACCCGGACGCCGAACTGCGCGAAAGCCACACCATCGACGTGCTGATGGGACGTTTGCGTAAAAAGGTGCAGGCGGAATACCCGCATGAAGTGATCACCACGGTACGTGGCCAGGGTTATCGTTTTGACGCGAAGTGAACATGATGTTCAACAAGAATAAAAAACCGTTTTCGCTGCGCGCCCGCTTCCTGATGGCGACCGCCGGGGTGATCCTGGCGCTGTCGCTCTCTTACGGTTTGGTGGCGGTCGTCGGCTACATCGTCAGCTTCGACAAGACCGCCTTCCGCCTGCTGCGCGGCGAGAGCAACCTGTTCTTCAGCCTGGCTCAGTGGAAAGACAACAAGCTCACCATCGCCATCCCCCCCGATATCGATCTCAACTTCCCGACGCTGGTCTTTATCTACGACGATAAGGGCAACCTGCTCTGGAGCCAGCGCAAAGTGCCGGAGCTGGAGAAGCTGATCAACAAGGAATGGCTGGAAGAGTCCGGCTTCTACGAAATTGACACCGATACCCGCATCAGTAGCGAAGTGCTGGGGGATAACCCCAAAGCGCAGGATCAGCTGAAGAATTATGACGATACCGATCAGAACGCGCTGACGCACTCGGTGGCGGTCAACACCTATGCCGCCACGGCGCGGCTGCCGGCGTTGACCATCGTGGTGGTCGACAGCATTCCGCAGGAGCTGCAGCGCTCAGACGTGGTGTGGGAGTGGTTCAGCTACGTGCTGCTGGCCAACCTGCTGCTGGTGGTGCCACTGCTGTGGCTGGCGGCCTACTGGAGCCTACGGCCGATCAAGGCGCTGGTCAATCAGGTGGGCGAACTGGAGAACGGCGAGCGCGATCAGTTGGATGAGAATCCGCCCAGCGAGCTGCGCGGGCTGGTGCGCAATCTGAACATTCTGGTGCGCAACGAGCGCCAGCGCTACACCAAATATCGCACCACCCTGTCGGATCTGACCCACAGCCTGAAAACGCCGCTGGCGGTGCTGCAAAGCACCCTGCGCTCGCTGCGCAGCGGCAAGCAGACCACCATCGAAGAAGCCGAGCCGATCATGCTGGATCAGATCGGGCGCATCTCTCAGCAAATCGGTTACTACCTGCACCGGGCCAGCATCAACTCCGGCCAGACGGTGCTGACGCGCGAGATCCACTCGGTGCCGGCGCTGCTCGACAGCCTGGTGGTGGCGCTGAACAAGGTTTACCAGCGCAAAGGGGTGGTGATCACGCTGGATATCTCGCCGGAAGTGACCTTTATGGGCGAGAAGAACGACTTTATGGAAGTGATGGGCAACGTGTTGGAAAACGCCTGCAAATACTGCCTGGAGTTCGTGGAAATCACCTCGCTGCACTCAGAGAAAAATCTCACCATCGTCATCGACGACGACGGCCCGGGCATCCCGGAAAGCAAGCGCCAGCTGATCTTCCAGCGCGGCCAGCGGGTGGATACCCTGCGCCCCGGCCAGGGCCTTGGCCTGTCGGTGGCGGCGGAGATCATCGAGCAATACGACGGCGAAATCGTCATCAGCGACAGTCCGCTCGGCGGCGCGCGCATGCAGGTCACCTTCGCCCGCCAGCACGACACCCACCACAACGAGTAAATTATGCCGCTGCGGCCCCGATCCACGGGGCCAAACTTCCGTTATAATCGCACTCAGGCTCACTCCTCTATCCTGGAATAGAACATGGATTATCAATTAGATCTGGACTGGAACGATTTTTTGCAACGCTATTGGCAAAAGCGTCCGGTGATTCTGAAGCGCGGCTTCAAAAACTTTATCGATCCGATCTCCCCGGATGAGCTGGCCGGGCTGGCGATGGAAAACGAAGTGGACAGCCGCCTGGTCAGCCACCAGGACGGCCGTTGGCAGGTTGCGCACGGCCCCTTCGAGAGCTTCGATCACCTGAGCGAAAACAACTGGTCGCTGCTGGTGCAGGCGGTGGACCACTGGCATGAGCCTTCCGCCGCGCTGATGCGCCCGTTCCGCCAGCTGCCGGACTGGCGGATGGATGACCTGATGATCTCCTTCTCGGTGCCGGGTGGCGGCGTCGGCCCGCATCTCGATCAGTACGACGTGTTCATCATTCAGGGCACCGGCCGCCGCCGCTGGCGCGTCGGGGAAAAAACGCCGCTGAAACAGCACTGCCCGCACCCGGATCTGCTGCAGGTCGAACCGTTCGACGCCATCATCGACGAAGAGATGGAGCCGGGCGACATTCTCTACATTCCGCCGGGCTTCCCGCATGAAGGCTACGCGCTGGAAAACGCGCTCAATTACTCGGTGGGCTTCCGCGCGCCGAACGGCCGCGAGCTGGTGAGCGGCTTCGCCGATTACGTGCTGGCGCGCGAGCTGGGCAGCAAACGCTACGGCGATCCGGACGTTAAACTGCGCGAACACCCGGCGGAGATCCTGCCGCAGGAAGTGGACGCCTTACGGCAGATGATGCTGGATCTGGTGCAACAGCCGGAACACTTCCAGCACTGGTTCGGCGAGTTTATCTCCCAATCTCGCCACGAGCTGGATCTGGCGCCGCCGGAGCCGCCGTATCAGGCCGGGGAAATCTACGAACTGCTGCAACAGGGTGAAGCGCTGCAGCGCCTGGGCGGGTTGCGCGTGCTGCGGGTCGGCGATCGCTGCTTCGTCAACGGCGAACTGATCGACACCGACCAACTGCAGGCCGCAGACGCCCTGTGCCAAAACTTCAGCGTCGACGCCGCCCTGCTCGGCGACGCGGTGGACGATCCGTCATTCCTGGCGCTGCTGACCGCGCTGGTCAACAGCGGCTATTGGTACTTTAACGACTGATTGCGAGTACGCGAACAAGCCACCCTGCCGGGTGGCTTTTTTTATGCCTGCCGCGCCTGCGCGCGAAAGCCGGCCAGCGCTTCATTCGCCATGCCCGCCTGCTCCGCCGCCGCGCAAATCTGCCGCCAGGTATTGGCGTCTATCGGTATGCCCTGCTCCAGCCGCGTCGCGCGGTTGGCCTCTTCCCATTCTCCCGGCACCGCGATCGGCTGTTCGCCGCTCGGCGGCGACGCCTTCACCCAGCCGATAAACGCTTCGGCCTCGGCCTGCATTTGCGGGGCGTCGAAGGCCTGAGGATCGAGGATCAGGGTCGTCATGCAGTTGAAGATGGCGTCGCTGTCGGCTTTCAGCGTAGCGTCGTGGGTGGTGCGGCCGCCGGAGAGCGCGCCGCCGAGGATCTCGCACATCGCCGCCAGCGCATAGCCTTTGTGCAAGCCGAACGGCAACAGTGACCCGAACGGCGCTTCGTGCATCACCTTCGGTTCGGTGGTGGGTTGCCCGTGTTCGTCGATCAGATAGCCCGGCGCCACCGACAGCCCTTTGTTATAGGCCACCCGGGTCTTGCCGAAGGCGATGCCGCTGGTGGCGAAATCCAACAGCAGCGGCGTTCGGCCCGGCCGCGGGAAAATGGCGCAGAACGGGTTGGTGCCGAAGCGGCGATCGCTGCCGCCGAACGGCGCCACCATCGGATCGCCCACCACGTTGACGAAGTGAATCGAGATAAAACCGGCGCGGGCACACTGTTCCGCCCAATGGCCGATGCGGCCGATATGGTGCGCATTGTGCAGCGCCACCGCCGCCAGGCCCAGCTTGCCGGCGCGTTCAATGCCCAGCGCCATCGCTTCGCTGGCCACCACCTGACCGAAGCCGCGCGCGCCGTCGAGCGTCAGCACCGCGCCAGCGTCGCGCACCACTTCGGCGTGCTGATTGAGCTGTAATTGCCCCTGCGCCAACGACGCCATGTAGCTGGGGATCATGCCGACGCCGTGCGAATCGTGCCCGGCCAGATTGGCCTGCACCAGATGATCGGCCACCAGCTCGGCTTCGCGCGCCGTACTGCCGGCCTGGCGCCAAATCGCCTGAACGAACTGCGCCAAATGCGGGCTGGCGATACGGTATTCGGTGCTCATCATGCGGTCCTTATGCGTGGGGAATGTACCTCCACACTATGAGCAACGCCTTGTTGCGGCAAGCGATTATGCCGATCGCAAGCGTCCCGTTTACCGCGCCCGCTCGGCGGCCAGCGCCGCGATGCGCATGATCACCGCCACCGCTTGCTCCATGCCCTCCAGCGTCACGAACTCGTGCTTGCCGTGGTAGTTGTAGCCACCGGTGAACAGGTTCGGGCACGGCAGGCCGCGAAACGACAGCTGCGCGCCGTCGGTGCCGCCGCGGATCGGTTTCATCACCGGTTCGATGTCGCAGTCGCGCATCGCCTGCTGCGCCAGCGCAATCACGTGCGGGTGCTCCGCCACCTGTTCGCGCATGTTGTAATAGCTGTCTTCGATGCTCACTTCGATATAGCAATCGCGGGGCAGGCCTTTGCCGACCTCGCGAGCGATGTCCACCATCTTGCGCTTACGCGCCTCAAACCCTTCACGCTCGAAGTCGCGCAAGATATAGTGCATTTCGGCGCGCTCCACGCTGCCCTTGATGCTGCTGAGGTGATAAAAGCCCTGGTAGCCTTCGGTGGTCTCCGGCGCTTCGTCCGCCGGCAGTGCCTGATGAATGCGGGTCGCCAGCGACAGCGCGTTGACCATCACGCCCTTGGCGCTGCCGGGGTGCACGCTGTTACCGAGGATTTTGATCGTCACCGAGGCGGCGTTGAAGTTCTCGCACTCCAACTCGCCGACGCCGCCGCCGTCCACGGTATAAGCCCATTCGGCATTGAAGGCCGCCACGTCGAACAGCTGCGCCCCTTTGCCCACCTCCTCGTCCGGGGTGAAGGCCACACGGATGTCGCCGTGCGGGATTTTGCGCGCGCGCAGGCGCACCATGGCGGTGAGGATCTCGGCGATGCCGGCCTTGTCGTCGGCGCCCAGCAGCGTTTTGCCATCGGTGGTGATCAGCGTCTGCCCCAGCATCTGGTGCAGGATCGGGAACATCACCGGCGACAGCACTTCATCACCGATGCCGAGCGCAATGTCGCCGCCGCGATAGTTCTCGACGATCTGCGGATTGACGTGTTTGCCGCTGAAATCCGGCGAAGTATCCAGATGGGCGATAAAACCGACCGCCGGCACCGGCCAGGCGACGTTACCCGGCCAGGTGCCCATCACGCAGCCGTGTTCGCTGAGCGACACCCGCTCGAAGCCGAGCGCGATCATTTCCTGCTGCAACGCACGCGCCAGCTTCAACTGCCCGTCGGTGCTCGGCACATGCTTTACGTTCGCTTTGGACTGGGTGTCGAAAGAGACGTAGTTGAAAAAGCGGTCAAGTAATTTGTCCATGGTAGCGGCCCCTCAGAATATCGCGTTTCATTATGCTGAACCGATCAGGATCAAATATTGCGTCAGGTCATTTTTAACCATAATTCGCCAATATCATTAATCTTTGTGATGATTTCTGAGAGGAATAATGCTGTCATCACAGGGTCATTTGTCGCTATCATGATGAAAAACGCGGCATCTGGGCCGGATCGGCTTTCAATTCCGGCATTCAGCGTCTATCATGCGCGCTCGAAAAATTTCCATTGGCGTAACTGGTTTGAGCTTCATTTGATCAGCGGGCATCCCGCAAGCTCCGGCAGTCTTTTCCAGTTGCGGTTCTATCTGCATTAGCCCACGGGATAGAGTAATACGATAAATGACTGAGACATCCTCTCCGACTCCCCTTGTTGAACTGCATGCCCTGAGCAAAGCGTTCGATGGCAAAACCATCATTGCCGATCTGGATCTGACGATTAATCACGGCGAATTCCTCACCATTCTCGGCCCCTCCGGCTGTGGCAAAACCACGGTGCTGCGCCTGATCGCCGGTCTGGAAGACGCCGATCGGGGCCGCATCGCGCTCGACGGCCAGGACATCACCGCCATTGCGGCCGAGCATCGCCACGTCAACACCGTGTTTCAGAGCTACGCTCTGTTTCCGCACATGTCGGTGTTCGACAACGTCGCCTTCGGCCTGCGCATGCAAAAGGTGCCGGCGGCCGAACTGACGCCGCGCGTCGAAGAGGCACTGCGCATGGTGCAGTTGGACGACTTCGCCAAGCGGCGGCCGGGCCAGCTCTCCGGTGGCCAACAGCAGCGCGTAGCCATCGCCCGCGCGGTGGTCAACAAGCCGAAAGTGCTGCTGCTGGACGAATCGCTGTCGGCGCTGGACTACAAGCTGCGCAAGCAGATGCAGAACGAGCTGAAGGCGCTGCAGCGCAAGCTGGGCATCACCTTCGTGTTCGTCACCCACGATCAGGAAGAAGCGCTGACCATGTCGGACCGCATCGTGGTGATGCGCGAAGGCCGCATCGAGCAGGACGGCACGCCGCGTGAGATCTACGAAGAGCCGAAGAATCTGTTCGTCGCCAGCTTCATCGGCGAGATTAACATCTTCGACGCGGTGGTTTTGGAGCGCCTCGATTCACAGCGGGTGCGCGCCAACGTCGAAGGCCGCGAGTGCGACATCTATGCCGATCTGCCGGTGGAGCCGGGCCAAAAGCTGAAGGTGCTGCTGCGCCCGGAAGATCTGCGGGTGGAAGAAGTGAACGACAGCGCGCAGCACGACGGGTTGATCGGTTACGTGCGTGAGCGCAACTACAAAGGCATGACGCTGGAGTCGGTGGTCGAGCTGGAGAACGGCAAAACGGTGATGGTCAGCGAGTTCTTCAACGAAGACGATCCGGACGTCGATCACTCGCTCAACCAGAAGATGGCGGTGACCTGGGTCGAAAGCTGGGAGGTGGTGCTGGCCGATGAAGAAATCGCGTAAAGTCTTCCAGAATGTGGTGATCGTCGGCGTCGTCGCCTGGCTGCTGTTGTTCGTGTTCATGCCGAACCTGATGATCATCGGCACCAGCTTCCTGACCCGCGACGACGCCAACCTGGTGCAGATGGTGTTCACGCTGGATAACTACCGGCGCTTGTTCGACCCGTTGTACGCCCAGGTGCTGCTGCACTCGCTGAACATGGCGCTGATCGCCACCCTGTGCTGCCTGGTGATCGGCTATCCGTTCGCCTTTATCCTGGCGCGCTTGCCGCAGAAGGTGCGGCCACTGCTGCTGTTTCTGCTGATCGTGCCCTTCTGGACCAACTCGCTGATCCGCATCTACGGCCTGAAGCTGTTTCTCAGCACCCGCGGCTATCTCAACGACGCGCTGCTGTGGATCGGCGTCATCGACAAGCCGCTGCGCATCATGTACACCTCGGAAGCGGTGATCCTCGGCCTGGTGTATATTCTGCTGCCGTTTATGGTGATGCCGCTCTACTCCAGCATCGAAAAGCTCGATAAATCCTGCCTGGAGGCGGCGCGCGATCTCGGCGCCAGCAAGCTGCAGACCTTTATCCGCATCATCGTGCCACTGACCATGCCGGGCATTATCGCCGGCTGCCTGCTGGTGGTGCTGCCGGCGATGGGGCTGTTCTTCGTCGCCGATCTGATGGGCGGCGCCAAGAATCTATTGATCGGCAACGTGATTAAAAGCCAGTTCCTCAATATCCGCGACTGGCCGTTCGGCGCGGCCACCAGCATCTGCCTGACGCTGGTGATGGGGCTGTTGCTGCTGGTCTATTACCGGGCCGCCCGCCTGCTGAACAAGAAGGAGGATCTGGCATGATCGGACGTCTGCTACGCGGCGGCTTTATGACGCTGGTATACGCCTATCTGTATATCCCGATCGTCATCCTGATCGTCAACTCCTTCAACGCTTCGCGCTTTGGCATCAACTGGCAAGGATTCACCACCAAGTGGTACGCCACGCTGCTGAATAACGACAGCCTGCTGCAGGCCGCGGGGCACTCGCTGACCATGGCGGTGCTTTCCGCTACCTTCGCCACCCTGATCGGCTCGCTGACCGCGGTGGCGCTGTACCGCTACCGCTTCCGCGGCAAGCCGTTCGTCGGCGGCATGCTGTTCGTGGTGATGATGTCACCGGACATCGTAATGGCCATCTCGCTGCTGGTGCTGTTCATGCTGCTGGGCATTTCGCTCGGCTTCTGGTCGCTGCTGTTCTCGCACATCACCTTCTGCCTGCCGTTCGTGGTAGTGACCGTCTACGCGCGCCTGAAAGGCTTCGACGTGAAGATGCTGGAAGCCGCGCGCGATCTCGGCGCAAGCGAGTTCACCATCCTGCGCAAAATCATCCTGCCGCTGGCGATGCCGGCGGTGGCGGCAGGTTGGCTGCTGAGCTTTACCCTGTCGATGGACGACGTGGTCGTCTCCTCCTTTGTCACCGGGCCGAGCTACGAGATTTTGCCGCTGAAGATCTACTCGATGGTGAAAGTCGGCGTCTCGCCGGAGGTCAACGCGCTGGCCACCATTTTGCTGCTGCTGTCGCTGGTGCTGGTGATCGCCAGCCAGTGGGTGATGCGCGATCGCTCGCCCAAGGCAGAATAATCCTTCCCGCCGGGCGCTGCCGCGCCCGGTTGTGATCCCCTTCACAACCGGCACCGGTTGTCACTCAGTGACCATCGGTGCCTATTTCCGCCCCGCCGATTGCAGCGGCGAAAACTTCCCCCTATAACTGAATCCAGGCAAGGTGCCTTATTTTTCTCGCTTTCAGGGAGTTTATTCAGCAACGTCGTCATCCATTAAAATATAAAAAGGAACTGCCATGAAAGGTATTATCGATAATATCTTAAACAAGCTGCAGCTTTTCTCCAAAGCCATGATGGGGCCGATATTTTTCCTGCCGGTAATCGGTCTGATTCTGGCGCTCAGTTCTATTCTTACCAATGCCACATTAATCAATGAACATTCCGCCGTCTTCTCTATCGGTAAAATGATCGGCGATACCTTCTGGCCGTTATTCGGCAATCTCGGGCTGATTTTCTGTATCGGTATTACCTACGGCCTGGCCAAAGACAAGAAAAGCGAAGCGGCGCTGGTCGCGGTGATGTGCTTTATCATGTTCCTCGGCGCCAATTCGTCTTATCTGCAATTCAGCGGCCACGTCGCGGCCAAGATCAACGGTGAGTATTACGGCACCGGGCAAACGGAACTGCTGGGATTTACCGTGGTAGATATGGGCATTTTCCTCGGTCTTATCCTCGGCGTCACGATTGCCTGGGTGCATAACCGCCTGTGCAACGTCGAACTCAACGGCGTGTTCTCGGTCTACGGCGGCGCCAAGCTGGTGCTGATTGCCATGACGCCGATCATCATGCTGTACGCCGTCGCCTTCAGCTACCTGTGGCCGGCTATCTCACAGGGCCTGATCGCGCTTACCGGCTTTATGAAAAGCGCCGGCTCGCTCGGGGTATTCGTCTACGGCTTCTTCGAGAAATTTCTGATCCCCACCGGGCTGCACCACTTTATCTGGTCGCCGTTCCAGCTCACCAGTATCGGCGGTTCGATCGTACAAGACGGCCAGACCGTCTCCGGCTCGCAGGCGATTTTCCTGGCCTACATGCGCGACCCAAGCATCTCGCCGCTGATGAACGAGGCGCTGCGTTTCTCGCAGCAAGGGATGGTGACCATCTTCGGCCTGTCGGGCGCGGCATTGGCTTTCTATCACACCGCCAAACCGGAAAAGAAAATGCTGGCCAAGGCGATTCTGATCCCGGCCATCACCACCTCGATCCTGGTCGGCATCACCGAGCCGATAGAGTTCACCTTCCTGTTTATCTCTCCGCTGCTGTGGGTGATACACGCCGTGTTGACCGCGCTCTCGCAGGTAGCCTGCAACCTGTTCCAAGTGCGCCCCTGGGGCGCCAGCGGGCTGGTCGAGTTCCTGGCCTACAACCTGCCGCTGCCGGTCTCCCTCACCCGCTGGCCGCTGTATGTGGTCATCGGGCTGGTGCAGTTTGCGGTGTATTACCTGGTGTTCAAAACGCTGGTGCTGAAGCTCAATCTGAAGACGCCGGGCCGTGAAGATGATCAGGACGTCAAACTCTATTCCAAACAGGATTACCGGAACCGCAAAAATACCCCGGACGAGCCAAGCGGCATCATTATTCGCGCGTTGGGTGGCAAGGAAAACATTATTTCCGTCGATAACTGCTTTACCCGGCTGCGGGTGGAATTAAAGGATATGGCGCGGGTGGATGAGGCCGCGTTGAAAAGTACCGGCGCCAAAGGCGTGGTGAAGAATCGCCGTGAAGTGCAGGTGATTTACGGCGTCACGGTCGGCAAGGTCAAAAATCAGGTAGAGAAATATTTAGCGGCACTCTAACGCTTTATTAATGGGAGATATCGAATGAAATTAACCGTTCTCGGCGGCGGCGGCGTGCGTTCCCCGTTCCTCGCCAAATCCATCGCCTATAACGCCCATCGCATCGGCATTACCGAAGTGGTGTTTATGGATACCGATGAGCGCCATCTGGCGATCTACGGCGCCCTCGCGCAGGGCGTATTCCAGCGCATTCGCGGCGACATTGCTTTCAGCCTCAGCAGCGATCCGCGCCAGGCGCTGCAAGACGCCGATTACATCATCACCACCCTGCGCATCGGCGGCGAGGAAGGCCGCATCCATGACGAGCGCATCGCGCTCAATCACCAGTTGCTCGGGCAAGAAACCACCGGCGCCGGCGGCTTCGCCATGGCGATGCGTTCAATTCCGGCGATCCTCGACTATTGCCGCCTGATCGAGCAGGTTTCCTCGCCGGCGGCGGTCTTGTTCAACTTCACCAATCCTTCCGGCATGGTGACCGAGGCGATCATCAAATCCGGCTTCCAGCGCCGGGTCTACGGCATCTGCGACGCCCCCAGCGAGTTTATCCGCGAACTGGCCGAGCTGCTGGACTGCCGCGAAGACCAACTGAGCGTCGACTGCTTCGGCCTCAACCATCTTTCCTGGTTCCGCAATGCGCGCGTCAACGGCGAGCCGGTCACGGAACAGTTGCTGGCGGATCCGCGCCTGTATCGCGATACCTGCATGAAATACTTCTCGCCGGAGCTGGTGGCGCTGTCGGACAATTTGATGCTCAACGAGTATCTCTACTATTACTACTACCGTGAGCAGGCGATCGCCGCCATCGTCGCGGGCGGCGAGACCCGCGGCGAACAAATCGCGGCGATCAACCGCCAAATGCTGTCAGAGTTAGGCGAGCTGGACATCCCCCACCAGTTGGAACACGCCTTCTCTGTCTACTTCAACCATTATCTGCAGCGCGAAAACTCCTACATGCAGCGCGAGTCCAACCAGGGCAAGGTGAAAAAACGTGAGATGCTGACGCTGCAACAGTTTATCGAGCAGCCGGACAGCGGCGGCTATGCCGGGGTGGCGATCGACATTCTGGAGGCGGTCAACAGCGGCCGGCAAAAACGCGTGGTGGTATCGATGCAAAACCGCGACTCGCTCGATTTTCTGCACCCGGAAGACGTGATCGAAATCAGCTGCGAATTGAGCAGCGCCGGTATTCAGCCGGTAAAAATGCGCGATATTCCCGACACCCAGAAAAACCTGATTTCGCAGGTGAAAGAGTACGAACGGCTGGCGGTGGCGGCGATCCTGACCGGCAACCGCCAACTGGCCATCAAGGCGCTGATGGTGCACCCGCTGGTCAACTCCTACTCGCTGGCGAAAACGCTGGTGGAGGAGTACCTGCTGGCCCACCGTCAGTATGCCAGGCACTGGCGCTAAACGGTGCGATGCGGCCGTCAGCGGCCGCGTCGTTCAAACCAGGCGGTGATCACATTCTCGAATCCCAACAGACAGTGGCCGAAAAATGGGTTGGGATAGTAGATATCGTGATCGTATTTTTGCCGATCCTCAAACAGAAAGGTCATATCGGCCTGCTGCGCCAGCGGGCTGTCGCCGTCGCCGCAGAAGGCCGCCAGCAGAATGTGATTACGCTTCACCGCCTCGCTCCAGCTCAGCGCCGAGCCGCTGTTGCCCGACTTTGAAATCACGATCACCATGTCGAAGCGAAAGCGCGTCTCGCGGTCAAGAATGTCGAAATCCGGCCACAGCGACAGGTAACTGTCTACGCCCAGCGTCATAAACTTGTTGTACATATACTGCGCCACCAGCTGTGAAAAACCGCTGCCGTGGATCAGGATCTTGCCGCTGTCGAGCAGATCGAGAAACTGCGCCTGCTGGGCCGGCGGTGCCGCCGACGTAGGGCGTTCCACCTGGTAGGCCGGCGCCATCGTCAGGTTGAACTTGATGAAATAGACCAGTTCGAGATAGCCGCGAAAGCCCAGCTTTTTAGCCAGCCGCACCAGCGTCGAGGGGGAACTGTAGCAGCGTGCGGACACCGCGCGGATGCCGTCGTCGATGCAGGCGTCCGGGTTGTCGAGAATGCAGTGCAAAATCGTCAGATCCGTCTTGCTGAGCTCCGCCTGGCTGAAGACCTGTTTGAAATTCATCGCCGCCCTCGTTTATTCGCCAAAATTATTGTTTCGCACGCGCTTCACCGCCTGTCCAGCGCGAGACACACAAATTGTGATGCGCTTTAAGCCGCCGAACCCCTTGATTTGCCAACGGGATAACCGCCTTTACCCACCCCGCCCCGGCCCCTATAATGGCCCCTTTCTGGGGTATGGCGCGGCCGAAAACGGCAGCCCATACGGGTTCGGCTCACTACTGCTGAAGGATACGCTGCATGAAAAAGTGGTCACATCTGCTCGCAGCCGGGATGATGGCGCTGAGTTTCTGCTCTGCAAACGCCTCTGACGGCAAGACACTGTACTTCTATAACTGGACTGAATACGTCCCGCCGGGGCTGCTGGAGCAGTTCACCAAGGAAACCGGCATCAAGGTGATCTATTCCACCTATGAATCCAACGAAAGCATGTACGCCAAGCTGAAAACCTACAAAGACGGCGCGTACGATCTGGTGGTGCCTTCCACTTACTTCATCGCCAAGATGAGCAAGGAAGGCATGCTGCAAAAAATCGACAAGAGCAAGCTCAGCCACTTCAAGGATCTCGATCCCACCCTGCTGAACAAGCCGTTCGATCCCAACAACGACTATTCCATTCCTTACATCTGGGGCGCTACTGCCATCGGCGTTAACAGCGACGCGCAAGATCCCTCTACCGTTACCGCCTGGGCCGATCTGTGGCAACCGCAGTACAAGGGCCGCCTGCTGTTGACTGACGACGCACGCGAAGTGTTCCAAATGGCGCTGCTCAAGCTGGGCTATTCCGGTAACACCACCGATCCGAAGGAGATCGAAGCTGCCTACCACGAACTGCAAAAATTGATGCCAAACGTGCTGGCCTTCAACTCCGACAACCCGGGCAACCCGTTTATGGAAGGGGAAGTCAACGTCGGCATGGTGTGGAACGGTTCGGCCTTTGTGGCGCGCCAGGCCGGCACGCCGCTGGAGATCGTCTGGCCGAAGGAAGGCGGGATCTTCTGGATGGACAGCCTGGCCATTCCGGCCAACGCGCGCAACGTCGAAGGGGCGCTGAAGCTGATCGACTTCCTGCTGCGGCCGGAAATCGCGGTGCAGGTGGCGGAGACCATCGGTTACCCGACGCCGAACCTGGCGGCGAAGAAGCTGCTGTCGCCGGAGATCGCCAACGATCCGTCTCTCTACCCGGATAAGACGGTGATTGAGCACGGCGAGTGGCAAAACGACGTCGGCGACGCCAGCACGCTGTACGAAAGCTACTTCCAAAAGTTGAAAGCCGGGCGCTAATACGCCCCGCCATCCCATCAGGGCGCGCAGTGCGCCCTGATGCCTTTCTCAGGGCCTGTCGGCCCGCGCCACCTTGCCCACCAGAAACTTGTGCACAAAACGCGGCACCACTTCACTGGCCAGACCGTAGTGTTTCTCGTCGAACTGGCTTTCCACCTGACTCGGCTCCAGGTTCAGCTCCATCGCATAGGCGCCGCCCAGCCGCGCCTCATGCACGAACCCGGCCGCCGGATAGACGTGGCCGGAAGTGCCGATGGCGACGAAGAAATCGGCCTTGCTCAGCGCCTGGTAGATGTCGTCCATGCCCAGCGGCATCTCGCCGAACCACACCACGTGCGGCCGCAGCGGCGCCGGGAACTGGCAGCAATGGCAACGATCGTCGACGCTGAGATCGCCGGGCCATTCGAACACCTGCCCCGACTGGGTGCAGCGCACCTTCAGCAATTCGCCGTGCATATGCAACACCCGCTTGCTGCCGGCGCGCTCATGCAGGTTATCGATGTTTTGCGTGACCAGCAGGAAGTTGTCCCCCAGCCACTCTTCCAGATCCGCCAGCGCGCGGTGCGCGGCGTTCGGGACGATCTCCTCCGTCTGCAGCTGACGGCGGCGTTCGTTGTAAAACGCCTGCACCAGCGCCGGATCGCGCTGGAAACCTTCCGGCGTGGCGACGTCCTCCACCCGGTGCTCTTCCCACAGCCCATCCGCGGCGCGGAAGGTGCGAATGCCCGACTCGGCCGAAATGCCGGCCCCGGTCAACACCACCACAAACGGCTTTTTCAGCTCGGCCGCCGCCATGGTGTCACGGTGAAAAATACGTGAACGAAAGCGCTGATGCAGCACATGCTTACTCTTGCGAAACTGACACAGCCGATGGCGAGTGTGCATTAACTCTCTCCTTACTTTTCCCTGTTTACCCTTCTTACTGGACGTTGCGGCGTTGTTGGCTGCATATATTCACGCCTGGCCGCAACGCCCATTACGTTGGGCGAGCCAAATTGAGAAACGCTGCGCCGCGCACGCCGCCGGCGTCGCCATAGCGCGCTTTCTCGATGCGCGGTAGCCGGGCCACCCGCAGCAGGTGAGCCGGCAGCCGCTGCGGCAACGCCTGATAAATGGCGTCGAAGTTCGACAACCCGCCGCCGATCACCACCAAATGCGGATCCAGCACCGTCAGCAGGTTGCCCAGGCAGATCGCCAGCACGTCCATAAAGCGGTCGACGTGGGCCACCGCCTGCGGCTCACCCGCCTGATAATGCGCAATGATCTCGGTGGCAGGCAAGCGCCGGCCATAGAAATGGGCGTACATCCATTCGAAACCGCGGCCCGATATGTAATTTTCGATGCAACCCTGATGGCCGCACCCGCAGGCAACGCGAGGCACATCACGCCCCAGCACCTCGAGCGCGTCCACCGGCAGGCGCAAATGGCCGAACTCGCCGGCGATATAGTTGCGCCCAGGCACCGTCTTGCCGTCGACGATCAGGCCGCCGCCTACGCCGGTGCCGAGGATGATGCCCAGCACCGTCGGGTAGCGGCGGAACTCGTCGTCCCAGGCTTCCGACAGCGTAAAGCAGTTGGCGTCGTTATCGACCCGCACCTCGCGCCCGATCAGCGCCGCCAGATCGCGCGGCAGCGGACGCCCCATCGCCGCCGGCACGTTGGCGGTAAACAGCGTGCCGTCATCGTCGTTGGGCAGGCCCGGAATACCGATGCCGACGCTGCCGCGCCGGCCGCAAAACGCATCCGCCTCCAGGGTCAGATCGCACAGCGTGGCCAGCAGTTGCCGATAATCGTCGCGCGGCGTCGGCACCCGCTTTTGCCAAATGCGCCGCAGGTTGTCGTCGAACACCCCCAGCTCAATCTTGGTGCCGCCCATATCGAAACCGTAGTACATAACCCATCCCCAGGCTAAAAAAACGGGGCGGCATCGCTGCCTCCCCGTGGGTTTTATTGTCCGCTCAGCACCCGCGCCGGATCGATGCGGCTGGCGCGCCTCGCCGGATACCAACTGGCCAGCAGGCTCAGCACGATGGCGGTCGCCAGCACGATCAGCACATCCAGCCAGTGCAGCTCGGAAGGCAGGAAGTCGATGAAGTAGATATCGCCCGACAGGAAGGAATGGCCGACCAGTTTCTCGATGCCCCGGATGATGTTGGTCAGCTGCAGCGAGGCGATCACCCCGATCACCACGCCGCTCAGGCTGCCCAGCAGCCCGGCCAGCAGCCCGTACCAGATGAAGATGGCGCGGATAAAACCGTCTTTGGCGCCCAGGGTACGCAGCACTGCGATGTCGGCGCTTTTGTCTTTCACCGCCATCACCAGCGTAGAGACAATGTTGAAGCAGGCTACGCCGATCACCAGCACCATCGCCAGGTACATGATGGCGCGGATCATCTGGATGTCGCGATACATATAGCCGTACTTGCCGATCCAGCTTTTGATGTAGATATAAGAATTGGTCACTTCGCCGGCGTCGCGCACCAGTTTGTTGGCGGCGAACACGTCGTTCATCTTGAGGGCGATGCCCGTGACGCTGTCACCCATGTCGAGATACTGCTGCGCATCGGCCAACGGCACCAGCGCCAGGCTGTGATCGAGCTGGCCGCTGAGCTGCAAAATGCCGGTCACATGCAGGCGAATGCGCTTCGGCTGCAGCAGCTTCATTTCCGGGTCGCTGTTGGGGATCATCACCGTGACATAGGCGCCCTGCTTGACGCCCAGCGCGTCGGCCACGCCCTTGCCGAGGATCACCTGCTGCTCGCCGGGCTTGAAGTTGGCCCAGGCGTCGCCCTGCACATACTGCGGCAGCGCGCTCAGCCGGCTCTCCTGCTGCGGATCAACGCCTTTGACTTCCACCGCGCGCAGCTGCGCGCCGTTTTCCATCAGGCCGGTAAAGTTGATGTACGGTGCGGCGGCCACAATGCCCGGCACCTTTTCCACCCGTTGCAGAATCGACGGCCAGCCGCTGAACGGCTGATTGACCGGTTCGAGTTCGCCATGCGGCACCACCGCCAGAATGCGGTTCTTCAGCTCGCGCTCAAAGCCGTTCATCGCGCTCAGGCCGACGATCAGCACCGCCACCCCCAACGCAATGCCAATGGTGGAGATAACCGAGATCAGCGACACCATGCCGCCGCGTTTACGGCCGCGGCTGAAACGCAGGGCCGTCAGGAAGGACAGTGAGGCTCCCGCCATTACTCGGCCCCCATCAGGGTCAGCTGCGCCTGCAGGTGGCCGTCGGCCATTTCCAGCTGGCGGCTCAGACGCTTGGCCAGCTGCAGATCGTGCGTCACCACCAGGAACGCGGTGCCCTGACGCACGTTCAGCTCGCCCAGCAGATCGAAGATGCTGTCCGCGGTGCGTTTATCCAGGTTACCGGTCGGTTCGTCCGCCAGCACCAGCGCCGGGTTGTTGACCAGCGCGCGGGCGATCGCTACGCGCTGACGCTCGCCGCCGGAAAGCTCGGACGGACGGTGTTTGCTGCGCTTTTCCAGCCCGACCGCCGCCAGCATCTCCCGCGCTTTCTCCTGCGCCTGCGCCGGTTTGGCGCCGCCGATCAGCAGCGGCATGGCGGCGTTTTCCAGCGCGGTGAAGTCCGGCAACAGGTGGTGGAACTGATAGATGAAGCCCAACTGGCGGTTGCGCAGCTCAGCCTTGGCCGCCGAAGACATGGCGTTCAGCGATTCGCCCTTGAAAATCACCTCGCCGGAGGTCGGTGAGTCCAACCCGCCCAGCAGGTGCAACAGGGTGCTCTTGCCGGAACCCGAGCTGCCGACGATCGCCATCATCTCGCCCTGCTGCATAGCAAAGCTGACGTTGCGCAGCACGTCGGTGTGCAGGTTGCCTTCCTGATAGGTCTTGCACAGGTTGTCACACTGCAACAAAAGATGGTTACTCATAACGTAAAGCCTCAGCGGGTTGTACGGCGGCAGCGCGCCATGAAGGATAAAGCGTGGACAACAGGGAAACCGCCATCGCCACCACGGCGATGATCGTCACCTGCAGCGGATCGACCGCCACCGGCAGCGAAGCGCCGTCGATCAAGGCGCCGAGGATCGGCATCAGGTTATTCAGGTTGGTGGCCAGCAGCACGCCGAGCAGCGTGCCGAGCAGCGAACCGATGATGCCGGCGCTGGCGCCCTGCACCATGAATACCGACATGATCTGGCGGCGGGTCAGCCCCTGGGTCTGCAGAATGGCAACCTCGCCCTGCTTCTCCATCACCAGCAGGCCGAGCGACGTAATGATGTTAAACGCCGCCACCGCCACGATCAGGCTGAGCAGCAGCCCCATCATGTTCTTCTCCATGCGCACCGCCTGGAACAGCTCGCCCTTGCGATCGCGCCAGTCTTTCCAGACGGTGCCCGCCGGCAGCGCCTGTTGGCTGAGGGTATCGACCGTCAGCGGCTGTTGCAGGAACAGGCGCCAGCCGGTGATGTTGCCGGCCGGGTAACGCATCAGGCGCGAGGCGTCCTGTTGGTTGACCAACAGCTGATAGCCGTCCACCTCGCTATTGGCATGGAAGGTGCCGATGAGGGTGAACAGGCGCTGGCTGGGGATGCGGCCCATCGGTGTGAACTGGCTGGCGCTCGGCACCATCACGCGCAGCGAATCGCCGCGCTTGACGCCCAGTTGCCCCGCCAGCTGTTCGCCGATGATGATGTTGTATTGGCCCGGCTGCAGCTGTTGCTGCTTGACGTTGACCAGATAGGGGGTTAGCGGATCGGCCTCGTCGGGATTGACGCCAAGCATTACCCCAACCGCCACGCTGCGGGCGCTTTGCAGCACCACATCACCGGTGGTCAGCGGCGCAACGCGCGTGACGCCCTGCAGCTTCTGCACCTCGGAGGCCGGCAGCAGCTGCGGGTTGACCGATCCCTGTGGACTGGTGACCAACGCCTGCGGCATCAGGCCGAGGATGTTGTTCTCCAGATCCTTTTCGAAACCGTTCATCACCGACAGCACGGTGACCAACGCCATCACCCCCAGCGTAATGCCGATGGTGGAAAGCCAGGAAACAAACCGCCCGAAGCGGTCTGAGGCTCGCCCGCGCATGTAGCGCAGGCCAATGAATAACGCGACAGGTTGATACATGAAATCCGTTTGATAGCCGTGGCTTAAGCAAAGTGATCATGGATAATAAAGGCTCTCCCTCGTTTAGGGAACACCCGACGGCCTTTTATTGCGTGGCGGCGAAGAGGGAGACGGCGGCAGCTTCGCGCGTTATTTATCCTCAGCCGCAAAAAACAGACGGCATTAACCGGTTAAATAACCGGCAGAAAATTGATGAGCAGCGCTTTTTGCTGTGTCAGTTTGCCGGCCGCTGGGCTACTATAAACAGCATAAAGGCGCTGGGTTATCCGTGCCGGGACGCCATCCAACACATTGATTAAAGATACCTGAATGAGCACTTCCGATAGCCGTAACCGTTCTTCATCCCCTCGTTATTCTCTGCCCGATCGCGCGGGCGATCTGCGCCAACTGGGGCAACTGACCGGCGCGGCCTGTGCCGTGGAATGCGCCGAGATCGTAGAACGCCACCCTGGCCCGGTGATGCTGATCGCGCCGGATATGCAAAACGCCCTGCGGCTGCGCGACGAGATCCAGCAGTTCACTGACCAGATGGTGACTACGCTGTCCGACTGGGAAACCCTGCCGTACGACAGCTTCTCGCCGCACCAGGAAATCATCTCAGATCGTTTGTCGAGCCTGTATCACCTGCCGACCATGGCGCGTGGTGTGATCATTCTGCCGGTCAACACCCTGATGCAGCGCGTCTGCCCGCACGAATTCCTGCACGGCCACGCGCTGGTGATGAAGAAAGGCCAGCGCCTGTCGCGCGACAAGCTGCGCGCGCAGTTGGAACAGGCCGGCTACCGCAGCGTCGATCAGGTGATGGAGCACGGCGAATTCGCCACCCGCGGCGCGCTGCTCGATCTTTACCCGATGGGCAGCGATGAGCCTTACCGCATCGACTTTTTCGATGACGAAATCGACAGTCTGCGTATCTTCGACGTCGATACCCAGCGTACGCTGAGCGAAGTCGAGGCCATCAATCTGTTGCCGGCCCACGAGTTCCCCACCGACAAGAACGCCATCGAGCTGTTCCGCAGCCAGTGGCGCGAGCAGTTTGAGGTGCGTCGCGACGCCGAACACATCTATCAGCAGGTCAGCAAAAGCGCCTGGCCCGCCGGTATCGAATACTGGCAGCCGCTGTTCTTCAGCCAGCCGCTGCCGTCGCTGTTCAGCTACCTGCCAGGCAATACGCTGATCGTCAACACCGGCGATCTGGAGGGCGCCGCCGAGCGCTTCTGGCAGGACGTCAACCAGCGTTACGAAAGCCGCCGCGTCGATCCGATGCGCCCGCTGCTGGCGCCGGATACGCTGTGGCTGCGCGTCGACGCACTGTTCGGCGAGCTGAAGGCCTGGCAGCGCATCGCGCTGAAAACCGATGAGCTGCCGGCCAAGGCCGGCAATACCAATCTGGACTACCATACCCTGCCCGATCTGGCGGTGCAGGCGCAGCATAAATCCCCGCTGGATAATCTGCGGCGCTTTATCGAAGGCTTCGACGGCAGCGTGATTTTCTCCGTCGAGAGCGAGGGGCGGCGTGAAACGCTGCAGGATCTGCTCGGCCGCATCAAGCTGGCGCCGGCGCTGATTCAGCGCCTCGATCAGGCGGAAACGGCGGGCCGTTACATGATGGTCGGCGCCGCCGAACACGGCTTCCTCGACGGCCTGCGCCGGCGGGCGCTGATCTGCGAAAGCGATCTGCTCGGTGAGCGCGTCAGCCGCCGCCGGCAGGACAACCGGCGCACCATCAACACCGATACCCTGATCCGCAACCTGGCGGAGCTGCATCCCGGCCAGCCGGTGGTGCACCTGGAACACGGCGTCGGCCGCTACGTCGGCCTGACCACGCTGGAGGCCGGCGGCATCAAGGCCGAGTACCTGATCCTCTCCTACGCCGGTGAGGACAAGCTGTACGTGCCGGTGTCATCGCTGCATCTGATCAGCCGCTACGCCGGCGGCGCGGACGAAAACGCCCCGCTGCACAAACTGGGCGGCGACGCCTGGACGCGCGCGCGGCAGAAAGCCGCCGAGCGGGTGCGCGACGTGGCGGCCGAGCTGCTGGATATTTACGCCCAGCGCGCCGCCAAGGCCGGTTTCGCCTTCAAACACAACCGCGAGCAGTACCAGCTGTTCTGCCAGAGCTTCCCGTTCGAAACCACGCCGGATCAGGAACAGGCGATCAACGCGGTGCTGAGCGACATGTGCCAGCCGCTGGCGATGGACCGCCTGGTGTGCGGCGACGTCGGCTTCGGCAAAACCGAAGTGGCGATGCGCGCCGCCTTCCTGGCGGTGGAAAACGGCAAGCAGGTGGCGGTGCTGGTGCCGACGACGCTGCTGGCGCAGCAGCACTTCGACAACTTCCGCGATCGCTTCGCCACCTGGCCGATCCGCATCGAGATGATGTCGCGCTTCCGCAGCGCCAAAGAGCAGCAACAGGTGCTGGACGACGCGGCCGAAGGCAAAGTGGACATCATCATCGGCACCCACAAACTGCTGCAGAGCGATCTGCGCTGGAAGGATTTGGGGCTGCTGATCGTCGATGAAGAGCACCGCTTTGGCGTGCGCCACAAGGAGCGCATCAAGGCGATGCGCGCCGATGTCGATATCCTGACGCTGACCGCCACGCCAATCCCGCGGACGCTGAACATGGCGATGAGCGGCATGCGCGATCTGTCGATCATCGCCACTCCGCCGGCGCGCCGCTTGGCGGTGAAGACCTTCGTGCGCGAATACGACAGCCTGGTGGTGCGCGAGGCGATCCTGCGCGAAGTGCTGCGCGGCGGCCAGGTTTACTACCTTTACAACGACGTGGAAAACATCGAGAAAGCGGCGCAGCGCCTGGCTGAACTGGTGCCTGAAGCGCGCATCGCCATCGGCCACGGCCAGATGCGTGAACGCGATCTGGAGCGGGTGATGAACGATTTCCACCACCAGCGCTTCAACGTGCTGGTGTGCACCACCATCATCGAAACCGGCATCGATATCCCCAGCGCCAACACCATCATCATCGAGCGGGCCGATCGCTTCGGCCTGGCGCAGCTGCATCAATTGCGCGGCCGCGTCGGGCGTTCGCACCACCAGGCTTACGCCTATCTGCTGACGCCAAACCCGAAAGCCATGGGCACCGACGCCCATAAACGGCTCGAGGCCATCGCGTCGCTGGAAGATCTCGGCGCCGGGTTCGCGCTGGCAACCCACGATCTGGAGATCCGCGGCGCCGGTGAGCTGCTGGGTGAAGACCAGAGCGGCCAAATGACCACCGTCGGTTTCTCGCTCTATATGGAACTGCTGGAAAGCGCCGTCGACGCGTTGAAAAACGGTCGCGAACCGTCGTTGGAAGATCTCACCAGCAGCCAGACCGAGGTAGAACTGCGCATGCCGACGCTGCTGCCGGAAGACTTCATTCCCGACGTCAATACCCGCCTGTCACTGTATAAGCGTATCGCCAGCGCGAAGAACGACGGTGAGCTTGACGAGTTGAAGGTCGAACTGATCGACCGCTTCGGCCAGCTGCCGGATGCGGCGCGCAACCTGTTGCAATGCGCGGCGCTGCGCCTGCATGCGCAGAGGCTGGGGATCAAACGCATCGAGAGCAACGAGCGCGGCGGCTTTATCGAGTTCGGCGACAACAACCGCGTTGACCCGGGTTATCTGATCGGCCTGTTGCAGGGCAATCCGCAGGTTTACCGCCTGGACGGCCCGAGTAAGCTGAAGTTCACGCTCGATCTGGCCGATCGCCAGAAACGCCTGACGTTCACCGAAGAGCTGCTGAACGCCTTCCGCGAACACACGCTGGCGGCCTAAGGCAACGCCCCCGTCGCTACGACGGGGGCGGCTTATCCGCGCGGAAAACCGGCGCCCAGTGGCGCCAGCTGCATCACGCGGCTGGTCACCACCCGGTTTTTGCCGCTGCGCTTCGCCTCGTACAACGCTTCGTCGGTCATGGCGATCGCCTTGTCCAACGTCATGCCAGGCAGATACAGCGACACGCCGATGGACATCGTGATGTGCGCTTCGTCGTGTGCATTCAGCAAGAACGTCGAACTTTCCACCGCGCTGCGAATGCGCTCCGCCACCCCGCCGATGACCTGCGGATCGTAGCTGGCGGTGATCACCATAAACTCCTCGCCACCGTAGCGCCCGACGAAGTCCTCGTTACGCACGCTGTTTTGCAGCAGCCGGCCGACGCTGGCCAGCAGCACGTCACCGGCCGGATGACCGTAGGTATCGTTGATGCTTTTAAAGTTATCCAAATCGAGGATCATCAGCCCGCACGGGCGGCGCTCGGCACGCTGCAGCATCAGCTGATAATCGACGCTGGCGCGGTTGTTGATGTGGGTCACACTGTCGGTCGTGGCACGCGCACGCATCGCGAAATAGGCGTAGATGTGGCGCTCTTTGAAATTCAGCGCATGATAGCAAATCGCCAGACAGAGCGCGGAAACCGCCTGGTACAGCAACACATCCGGCCACAGCCCGCTCATGTCCACCAGCAGCCACACCACCGCGATGCGATACAGCGCGATAATGCCGATCGTCAGGTAAAACGTCCGGTGGGATTTTTTCAGCCACACCTGCGACAGCAGCAGCGGCGCGATGATCGAGGCGATGAACAGGTTATCGACGGTGAAACCGCCGGTAAGCGCCATGGCGAACAGAAAACTCACCAGTCCGCTGACGCCGCCGCCGAAGAACGTCACCAGTATCATCGGGATCATCGCAAAGCTGTAATGTACCTTATCGGTCAACACCAGCCGATCCTGACTCAAATACAGCACCGCCACCCCGGCCAGCAGGCCGAACACGACGCGCTTCCACAGTGCGGAACGGTAGGAAAACGGGGCATTCTTGCTGAGAACGAAATAGCTTACCGACAGCGTGGCATAGGTGATGCAAGCGTCGCTGTAAAGGGTGGAAATGGACGCAATGTAAGTCATAAATAGTCAGCGCGCTCCTCGGGATCGCCAGGGGTAATGTAAAGACGTTGAATAACGCATCCCTGTCGTCTCCGCTTCGGCGGCGGCCATTTTACACAGTCTATTAATAGAGTAGCAGTTCTATCTTATCGCCAAGCCGTCTATCTCACGACGCACGCTTCAGGCTACTCTGTCCTTTGTATATCGGGGGAGAAACGCATGAATATCGACGATGAACTGCAGGCGCTCAGCGAACAGGAAGCGACGCTGGCCTTTACCCATTTTGACGCCACCACCGCCTGGGAGCTGGGCGCGGCGCTGAAAACCGCCGCCGAGCGACGCGGCCTGAGCATCGCCATCGAAATCCAACTGGCCGGGCAGACGCTGTTTTATTACGCCATGCCGGGCGCCACGCCGGACATCGCCGACTGGGTGCGGCGCAAGCGCAATCTGGTGAACCATTTTCACAAAAGTTCTTACGCCATCGGCCTGCGCCTGCAGCAGCGGCAAACGTCGCTGGAGGAGCGTTACGGGCTGAGCGTGCGCGACTATTCGGTGCACGGCGGCGCCTTCCCGCTCACCCTGACCGGCCTCGGCTGCGTCGGCAGCATCAGCATTTCCGGCGCGCCGCAGAAGGAAGATCACCAGCTGTTGGTAAGCACTTTAGCCCACTTTCTCGGCTTATCCCTACCCGCTCTGCACTAACCGCCAAAACCTTGATTATTCCTTTCTTTTTAAGCCGCAGAATCTGCGGCTTACTTACCTGTTAACGGCATTTAGCGCCGGATAAAACGACGACTCTCTGATTTCCTGTGCCAAATTGACGCAGGTCTGGTAATCCGCTGAACAAAAGGCGTATGGTATCTGTCACGTGACAAGACGGACCTCATCGGGCCCGCCATTCCTTTCACTTTTGAAGATTTGGTACGCACCGTAGATGAAAACGCATGAAATAAACAAAATTCGCCCCTTCAGCGCGCTGATAGACGCCTGCTGGCGGGAACCTTATAGTCTGGCGCGGTTGCTGAAAGACGCTATCGCCGGGGTGACGGTCGGCATTATCGCCATTCCGCTGGCGATGGCGCTGGCGATCGCCAGCGGCGTGCCGCCGCAGTACGGCCTGTATACCGCCGCCATCGCCGGCATCGTCATCGCCGTCAGCGGCGGTTCGCGCTACAGCGTCTCCGGCCCCACCGCCGCCTTCGTGGTGATCCTCTATCCGGTCTCGCAGCAGTTCGGCCTGGCCGGCCTGCTGGTCGCCACGCTGATCTCCGGGGTATTTCTGCTGCTGATGGGGCTGGCGCGCTTTGGCCGGCTGATCGAATACATTCCGCTGCCGGTGACGCTGGGCTTTACCTCCGGCATTGCCATCACCATCGCCACCATGCAGATCAAGGACTTTTTCGGCCTGCAGCTGGCGCACACGCCGGAAAATTACGTTGGCAAGCTGTACGCCCTGCTGCAGGCGCTGCCAACGCTGGATCTCGGCGATACCCTGATCGGCGCCGTGACGCTGCTGATCCTGATCTTCTGGCCCAAGCTCGGCCTGCGGGTGCCCGGCCACCTGCCGGCGCTGCTGGCGGGCACCGCGCTGATGGGGCTGCTGACGCTGTTTGACCACCCGGTGGCGACCATCGGTTCCCGCTTCAGCTACCTGCTGGCCGATGGCAGCAGCGGCCAGGGCATTCCGCCGATCCTGCCGCAGCTGCTGCTGCCCTGGGATCTGCCGGGCGGCGGCGGGCAGCCGTTCACTCTGAGTTGGCAAACCGTCTCCGCCCTGCTGCCGGCGGCGTTTTCGATGGCAATGCTCGGCGCGATCGAGTCACTGCTGTGCGCCGTGGTGCTCGACGGCATGACCGGCAAGAAGCATAACTCGAACAGCGAACTGATCGGCCAGGGCGCGGGCAACATCATCGCGCCGTTCTTCGGCGGCATCACCGCTACCGCCGCGATTGCCCGTTCGGCGGCCAACGTGCGCGCCGGTGCCACCTCACCGGTATCCGCCATCATCCACGCGCTGCTGGTGCTGTTGGCGCTGCTGGTGCTGGCGCCGTGGCTCTCTTATCTGCCGCTGGCGGCGATGGCGGCGCTGCTGTTGATGGTCGCCTGGAACATGAGTGAGGCCCACAAGGTGGTTTACCTGCTGCGCCGGGCGCCGAAGGACGACATTCTGGTGCTGCTGCTGTGCATGTCGCTGACGGTGCTGTTCGACATGGTGATCGCCATTACCGTGGGCATCGTGTTGGCGTCGCTGCTGTTTATGCGCCGCATCGCCCGCATGACGCGGCTGAGCGAGCTGAGTGCCGGCGACGGCCGCCTGGTGCTGCGGGTGAACGGCCCGCTGTTCTTCGCCGCCGCCGAGCGCATCTTTACCGAACTGCTGGCGCGCAGCGAAGGTTACCGCACGATCGTGCTGCAATGGGATGCGGTGCCGGTGCTCGACGCCGGCGGTCTGAGCGCCCTGCGTCGCTTTATCGACGTGCTGCCGGCGGACAAGAAACTGGTGATCACCGACGTGCCGTTCCAGCCGCTGAAAACCCTGGCGCGTGCGCGGGTGCAGCCGATCGAGGGCCGCTTGCAGTTCTACCCGACGCTGCCGGAAGCGCTGGCGGCCACCGGCGCTTAAACGTAAAAAAGCCCGACGAGTCGGGCTTTTTTTATGGCGACGAGCGCTTAGTTGCTGGTATCCAGCTCCGGGAAGCTCTTCACCAGGTCGTCGATGGCTTTCATCTGCGCCAGGAACGGCTCCAGCTTGTCCAACGGCAGCGCGGACGGGCCGTCGCACTTGGCGTTTTTCGGATCCGGGTGCGCTTCGAGGAACAGGCCGGCCAGGCCAACCGCCATACCGGCGCGCGCCAGCTCGGCCACCTGAGCACGACGGCCGCCGGACGCGGCGCCGAACGGATCGCGGGTCTGCAGTGCGTGGGTTACGTCGAAGATCACTGGATGACCACCGGTCACGTTTTTCATCACGTTGATGCCCAGCATGTCGACCACCAGGTTGTCATAGCCAAAGTTGCTGCCGCGATCGCACAGGATCACCTGGTCGTTGCCGCCTTCTTTGAACTTGTCGACGATATTGCCCATCTGCCCCGGGCTGACGAACTGTGGCTTCTTGACGTTGATCACCGCGCCGGTTTTCGCCATCGCTTCCACCAGATCGGTCTGACGCGCCAGGAAGGCCGGCAGCTGGATCACGTCCACCACTTCGGAAACCGGCTGCGCCTGTGCCGCTTCATGCACGTCGGTGATGATTTTCACGCCGAAGGTTTTTTTCAGCTCTTCGAAGATCTTCATCCCTTCTTCCAGGCCCGGACCGCGGTACGAGTGGATGGAAGAACGGTTGGCTTTGTCGAAAGAGGCTTTGAATACGTAAGGAATGCCCAGTTTTTGCGTCACGGTAACGTAGTGCTCGCAGATGCTCATCGCCAGATCGCGCGATTCCAGCACGTTCATACCGCCAAACAGCACAAACGGCAGATCGTTTGCTACGTCGATATCGCCAATGCTAACCACTTTCTGTTTCATGCTTTCGCCTTTGTTAAGGTTGTAACCGTCGCCTTGCAAACTGCACGGAGTCATTGAATTAATGCAGCGTCACCTGTTTCGGCTCAATCGAGTGGATCTGTACTTTGATCACTTCGCTGACCGGGTCTTCAGGACACTGCTCGACAAAATAGTTGAGATCGGAAATCGCGATATGGTTGCACTCCAACTGGGCGTAAATCAGCCCACGGTCGCGGATCTCGTACGGATCTTCCGGATCGAAGCACAGCACCGTTTCGCTGGTGCGCAGCGCCATTTCCAGCTGTTTTTCTTCCATCAGGGCAGCCTTCAGCGTATCCAGCATCTTGCGCACCACCATGATGTTCTCCGACTCGTCGAGGTCGTCGTCTTCCAGTTCGGCGCCCAGCCCCAGGTTGCCCTTGATCCACACTTCCAGCTGGTGCTCACTCAGGGTTTCACCGTTCAGCGGGTTGATCAGCCACAGCTCTTCGTCCAGCCAATCGGCACGCAGGATCAGCTGAGTGGGGAAAATCACCGGCAACAGCGGCAGATCCAGCGCGTTGGCGATGTGCAGGAAAATGGTGCCCAGCGAAACCGGCGTGCCCTGCCGCCCTTCCAGCACCTTGTCCAGCCAGATGGCGTCCGACAGGCGGTAAACGCCGCTGGCGCCGCCGAACCCCCAGGTCTTGTAGAACAGTTCGATGAGCGCATCCAGTTGCTGCTCCTGAGTGATATCGACCGGCACCGCCGCGCGCGCTTCATCCACCAGCTGTTGCAGCTTGCGCTCCACGTCGGCAGCGGGAAAATCGCGCCGCACCGACTGCGACACCAGGATCACCCCTTCGCTCAGCGGCGAGGTGTTAAATTCAAAATCAGCAATGCTACTCATAGGTATCCCATCAGAAACGGTATTTTCGTCGTGGCAAGTTTAATTATCAGATACAGACAGCCCAACGCCAGCACGAACGCCACGGTTCGCAGCCGCTGACTTTTGGTCTTCTTGCCCAATGCGACGTAGCCAAGCAGGATATAGATAATAACGCCAAACAGCTTCTCGGTCAGCCATGAGTCCATACCCAGCAGCGGATAAAACCCGAACGTCACCACCAGCGCGATGCCGCTGACGAACAGCAGCGTATCGTTCAGGTGCGGCGCTATCTTGACCCAGCGGCGGCCCATGATCGGCGAGCGGCGCCACTGCCAAAAGAAACGCAGCACAAACAAGGTAATACTGATGGCGACCGTCAGCAAATGGAAATGTTTCAACGCGGTGTATGCAGTCATGATGCTCCCTTAAATGGCTCGGGCGTCGTTATTATGAGAGGCGCTTACCCCGGCCATTGGCCGAGCGTCACGCGGTCGTTGTCGCCGTAATCACGGTGGGTGGCGACAGCGGAAAATCCGGCGGCCTGCAGCAGCGTGCGCACGCTCTCGCCCTGCTGCCAACCATGTTCCAACAGCAGCCAGCCCTGCGGCTGCAAATAGTGCGGCGCCTGGCGCACGATGGCGGCCAGATCCGCCAGCCCATGATCGGCGGCGACCAGCGCACTGCCGGGCTCGAAGCGCACGTCGCCCTGCGACAAATGCGGATCGGCGGCGTCGATATAAGGTGGATTACTGGCGATCAGTGCGAAGCGTTGCCCCGCCACCGGCGCAAACCAGCTGCCCTGTAGAAATCGGACGTTGTCGATCTTCAGCTTGCGCGCATTGTGCTGCGCCAGCGCAACCGCCTCTGGCTGCACATCGATGCCGATAGCCGAACAATCCGGGCGCTCACTGGCCAGCGCCAGCGCGATGGCGCCGGTGCCGGTGCCAAGATCGAGGAAATGGCAGGGTTGCGGCGGCAGGCGCGCCAGCGCCAGTTCCACCAGGCATTCGGTATCCGGGCGTGGGATCAGCGTCGCGGGTGAAACCGACAGCGGCAGCGACCAAAACTCGCGCTCGCCCACCAGATAGGCCACCGGCTCACCGCGTTCGCGGCGCGCCAGCAGCGTCTCCAGCTGCTGTTGCTGCGGCGGCGTCAGCAGGGTTTCGCCGAACGCCATCAGGAAGGTTCTGGCCTTGCCGGTCACGAAACCCAACAGGATTTCCGCGTCGCGCCGGGCGCTGTCGCTATGGATCAAACGCGCGGCGGCGGTTTTCAGCCAGTGTTGATAGTCCATCACTCTTGCTCGGCGGACAGCGCAGCCAGCTGATCGGCCTGATACTCCTGCACGATCGGCTGGATCAGCATGTCCAGTTTGCCTTCCATCACTTCGTCCAGACGGTAGAGCGTCAGGTTGATGCGGTGGTCGGTTACCCGCCCCTGCGGGAAGTTGTAAGTGCGGTTGCGGTCGGAACGGTCGCCGCTGCCCAGCAGGTTGCGGCGAGTGGACGCCTCGGCCTGCTGGCGCTTGGCCATCTCGGCGGCGCGAATGCGCGCGCCCAGCACCGACATCGCCTTGGCTTTGTTTTTGTGCTGCGAACGTTCGTCCTGGCACTCCACCACGATGCCGGTCGGCAGGTGGGTGATACGGATCGCCGAGTCGGTGGTGTTAACGTGCTGGCCACCGGCGCCGGAGGAGCGGAAGGTGTCGATTTTCAGGTCGCCCGGGTTGATGTCCGGCAGCTCGGCTTCCGGCACTTCCGGCATCACCGCCACGGTGCAGGCGGAGGTGTGGATGCGCCCCTGGGATTCGGTTTCCGGCACGCGCTGCACGCGGTGGCCGCCGGATTCAAACTTCAGCTGACCGTACACACCGTCGCCGGAAACTTTGGCAATCACTTCTTTGAAGCCGCCGTGTTCACCTTCGTTGGCGCTCATCATCTCGACGCGCCAGCGGCGGCTTTCCGCATAGCGGCTGTACATGCGGAACAGATCGCCGGCGAAGATCGCCGCCTCATCGCCGCCGGTGCCGGCGCGCACTTCGAGGAAGCAGCTGCGCTCATCGTCCGGATCTTTCGGCAGCAGCAACACCTGAAGCTGCTGTTCCAGCTCTTCGCTGGCCGCCCGCGCCTGTTTTAGCTCTTCCTGCGCCATCTCGCGCATTTCCGGATCGTCCAGCATCATTTCCGCCGTCTCCAGATCCTCCTGCACCTGACGCCATTCCAGGAAGCAGCGGCTGACGTCGGTCAGCTGCGCGTATTCTCGCGACAGCGCGCGGAACCGGTCTTGGTCGGCGATGACGCCGGCATCGCCGAGCAGCGCCTGCACTTCTTCATGGCGCTCTTGTAACGCTTCCAGTTTGGCAACAATAGAAGGCTTCATGCGTGGTAATAAACCCTGTTAATAGAGAAAACTAATGCTGATCCAGCCCGAGGCTGTCGCGTAATAACTGCAACCGCTCCACGTCGCCGTCGCCGGCGGCCTGCTGGAGGGATTTGGTGGGGGCATGAATAAGACGGTTGGTCAGTTTATGGGCCAGCTCGTGAATAACCTGCTCCACGTTGGCACCCTGCGCGATGGCGGCCAGCGCTTTGGCCTCCATCTCTGCGCGAATTTGGTCGGCCTGCGAACGGTAGTCGCGGATGGTTTCCACCGCGCCCTGCGAGCGCAGCCAGGCCATGAAGTTGGTGCTTTCCTGCTGCACGATCGACTCCGCCTGCACCGCCGCCGCTTTGCGCTGCGCCAGGTTGCTTTGAATGATGGCGTGCAGATCGTCCACGCTGTACAGATAGGCGTTGGCCAGTTTGCCGACTTCCGGCTCGATATCGCGCGGTACGGCGATATCCACCAGCAGCATCGGCTGGTTGCGGCGCGCCTTCAGCGCGCGTTCCACCATCCCCTTGCCGATGATCGGCAGCGGGCTGGCGGTGGAACTGATGATGATGTCGGCGTCCGCCAGGCGTTCGTCGATCTCCGGCAGGGTGATCACTTCCGCGCCCACCTCGTCCGCCAGCAGCTGCGCGCGCTCGCGGGTGCGGTTGGCGATGATCATGTGCCGCACTTTGTGCTCGCGCAGGTGGCGCGCCACCAGCTCGATGGTTTCACCGGCGCCCACCAGCAAGACGTTGAGATCGGCCAGCGATTCGAAGATCTGCCGCGCCAGGGTGCAGGCGGCAAACGCCACGGAGACCGCGCTGGCGCCGATGTCGGTTTCGGTGCGCACGCGCTTGGCGACGGAGAAGGATTTCTGGAACAGGCGCTCCAGCTCGCCGGACAGCGACTGGCCGCGTTGCGACTCGGCGAAGGCCTTTTTCACCTGGCCGAGGATCTGCGGTTCGCCCAGTACCAGTGAGTCCAACCCGCTGGCCACCCGCATCAGATGGCTGACTGCGTCGTTGCCCTGATGCCAGTACAGGCTTTTCTTCACCTCTTCCGGGCGCAGGTTGTGGTACGCGCACAGCCAGGCGACCAGCTGCTCGTGCATGTGTTCCTGCTGCTCCACGCTGAGATACAGCTCGGTGCGGTTGCAGGTGGACAACACGACGCCGCCCTGCACCAACGGTTGTTGGAGCAAGCTGGTCAGCGCCTCATCGATGGACTCTGGCGAGAAGGTCACCCTTTCACGCAGAGAAACCGGAGCGGTTTTGTGATTTATACCTAACGCCAGCAGGGTCATTGCTTCGAGTAATACTTCTGTTGGTACGGGTTCTCGTTGAACGGCATTCTACTTGATGCGCAGGATCAATAAAAGTAACAACCGCATCTTCCGTTCAATCGTTGCCATAGACGGCATCAATCGATGAATAACCAATAAATACAGTGAGATGATTTATAATTTGACGACATAACATACTGAATTTTAGCGCAAGATGTGATATCCCGCGCAGGATTCGGTAAAACCTGCAGGTTATCCGCTTATAATCCGCGCGTTTACCAACCCAGCGTGCCGCAACGGTAGGAGGGATCCAGGATAAAAGAGACCTGCTGGCAAAAAACCTGCTTGGCCTGAAAATAAAAAAATACCGCACCGGCAAAGCACAGAAGCGAAATGATTATCCGCACCGCTATCTTCATTCGATTATTTCCCGCAACAAAAACCCCCGGCAGCATACCGAGACAAACATCAACCAAACGCTAACGGCGGCCCCCTGCCGTAACGAAAATTGTTGCGCCCGGGCAGCGCTACGAAACGATTGTGTTAATCTTAATGCCGACCCCGACGCGCGCGCCGGTTGGCATTGCGCCGGTAAAAGCGGCAAGATTCAACGCGATGCAGCAAAAAATTGACGCGTCGCCGCCGCCCCGTTAGCGTGAGCGCTGAATCCGGGTTTCGTCGCGCATGCCCGCAAGGACAAAAGGACAAGAGAAAGTTATGCCAATACGCAAAGTTAGTTTGCTCCGTCTGATCCCGCTGGCCAGCCTGGTGCTGGCCGCCTGTACCACCACCAAGCCGACCGGCCCGGCCACCAGCCCGACCTCACCGCAGTGGCGCGCCCATGAGCAGGCGGTGCAGCAGCTCAGCACCTATCAGACCCGCGGCTCCTTCGCCTACTTGTCTGATCAGAAAAAAGTCTACGCCCGCTTCTTCTGGCAGCAGTTCTCGCCGGAGCGCTACCGCCTGCTGTTGACCAACCCGCTGGGCAGCACGGAAATGGATCTCAACGTGCAGAAAAACGTGGTGCAGCTGACCGACAACCAGGGCAAACGCTACGTCAGCGACAACCCGGAGGAGATGATCCGCAAGCTGACCGGCATGGCGATCCCGCTGAACAACCTGCGCCAGTGGATGCTCGGCCTGCCGGGCGAAGCCAACGATTTTGCGCTGGACGATCAATATCGCCTGAACAAGCTGACCTATCAGCAAGGCGGCCAGACCTGGAAGGTGGATTACCAGGGCTACAGCAACGACGTGCAGCCGACGCTGCCGAACCGTCTGGAGCTGCAGCAGGGCGACCAGCGCATCAAGCTGAAGATGGATAACTGGACGCTCAAATGATCCGCCAGTGGCCCTCCCCCGCGAAACTCAACCTGTTTTTGTACATCACCGGCCGTCGTGAAGACGGCTATCACCTGTTGCAGACGCTGTTCCAGTTTTTGGACTACGGCGACACCCTGACCATTGACCCGCGCCAGGACGACCGCATTCATCTGCTGACGCCGGTCGACGGCGTGCCGGACGAGCAGAACCTGATCGTGCGCGCCGCCCGCCTGCTGCAGCGCTATTGCGATGAACGCGGCCTGCAAACCGCGCCGCGCGGCGCCGACATCAGCATCGACAAGCGCCTGCCGATGGGCGGCGGCCTGGGCGGCGGCTCCTCCAACGCCGCCACCGTGCTGGTGGCGCTGAACGAACTGTGGCGCTGCGGTCTTGGCGACGACCAACTGGCAGAGTTGGGGCTTAGCCTCGGCGCCGACGTGCCGGTGTTCGTGCGCGGCCACGCCGCCTTCGCCGAAGGCATCGGCGAGCGCCTGCAGCCGGCCGAGCCGCAGGAAAAGTGGTATCTGGTGGCACATCCCGGCGTCGGCATCCCGACACCGGTTATCTTCGGTGACCCCGAATTGAAAAGAGACACCCCGGTTTGCTCCTTAAGTGAGCTGTTGCAGGCGCCGTACGCAAATGATTGCGAACCGATCGCAAGAAAACGTTTTCGCGAGGTTGAACAGCTTCTTTCATGGCTGTTAGAATACGCCCCGTCACGCCTGACTGGCACAGGTGCTTGTGTGTTTGCTGAGTTCGACACAGAAATCGCCGCCCGCCAGGTGTTAAATCAAGCCCCGGAGTGGTTGTGTGGTTTTGTAGCGCGCGGCGTTAACGTCTCCCCACTACATCGCATTCGTTCCGGGCGGTTTGAGTCGTAGCTCAACGTTTCGCTGCGCAGGGTCATGCACACCTGGCCCTGTTATCCCTGCGCTGCCTGCGGTCTCAATTTTAGTTTTACATACCCGTATGTATATTGCGCCGGCGTCGCCGACTGCCCCTTGGCGATGTCGTATGACAATATCTTCTCTGGACGCAAGCCTGAGGTTCTTCTCGTGCCTGATATGAAGCTTTTTGCTGGTAACGCCACCCCGGAACTAGCACAACGTATTGCCAACCGTTTGTACACCAGCCTTGGTGACGCCGCTGTAGGTCGTTTTAGCGACGGCGAAGTGAGCGTGCAAATCAACGAAAATGTACGCGGCGGTGATATTTTCATCATCCAGTCCACCTGTGCCCCGACCAACGACAACCTGATGGAACTGGTTGTGATGGTCGACGCCCTGCGTCGCGCCTCCGCAGGTCGTATTACCGCCGTTATCCCTTACTTCGGCTATGCACGCCAGGATCGCCGCGTGCGTTCCGCGCGCGTGCCAATCACTGCCAAGGTGGTTGCCGATTTCCTCTCCAGCGTGGGGGTTGACCGCGTTCTGACGGTGGATCTGCATGCTGAACAGATTCAAGGCTTCTTCGACGTACCGGTAGACAACGTGTTCGGCAGCCCGATCCTGCTGGAAGACATGCTGCAGCAGAACCTGGAAAACCCAATCGTGGTTTCCCCGGACATCGGCGGCGTCGTGCGTGCCCGCGCCATCGCTAAACTGCTGAATGATACCGATATGGCCATCATCGACAAACGCCGCCCGCGTGCGAACGTGTCTCAGGTGATGCATATCATCGGTGACGTGGCAGGCCGCGACTGCGTGCTGGTCGACGACATGATCGACACCGGCGGTACCTTGTGTAAAGCGGCTGAAGCGTTGAAGGAACGCGGTGCCAAGCGCGTATTCGCCTACGCGACGCACCCGATCTTCTCTGGCAACGCCGTGGACAACATCAAGAACTCGGTGATTGATGAAGTGATCGTCTGCGACACCATTCCGCTGTCGCCGGAAATCAAGGCACTGAAAAACGTTCGCACTCTGACCCTGTCCGGCATGCTGGCTGAAGCCATCCGCCGCATCAGCAACGAAGAGTCGATCTCTGCGATGTTCGAGCATTGATTCGTCGTCTTTCCGGTGCGGCGCCCACCGTGCCGGAAAGATAGCGAGCCCGACAGCAGAAAAAGAAAAACCCGTTGGTGCGTGAGCAACAACGGGTTTTCTACTCGTAGTCCAACATGACCTCAGACCTTAATGCATGGCAGATATTCCCTTGCCCTGCTCTCGCTTCCCTTCTGATTTTTTAATCAATGTGACGAACGATGTTGGTCGTTACGGCACCGTTTATCAAAGTGTTTTACCCACCAGTAGCGATCCGCTACCTGCTCGCGACCGCCGATACGCGCGCCTACCAGCCACAACAGCGCGCCGACGAAGATGCTCATGATGGCGCCGTGGGCGAAAAATTGCGGTAAATCGAACTGGGATACTTCAGCAATAATGGAGTATCCGACGCCACCGATCATCACGACCAGGCCCAGCCCCATAAAAAAGTTGCCCATTCTGTCCGCGTTTCTACGTTTCATATGCCACCTCCATGATTGCCATGTGCCAACCGGGATAACGCTGCAACTTGTTAACCCACTTTGATAAGTTAAGTATAGTCCTTGTGGCGGCAAGGGGATTGCGGAGGCGATCACAAATGGTAAAGAATTATTGACACTTCTTAACGCGCCGCTGAAAATTAGCGGACAAATTGAATTATTCAGCTAATGAATCACTCGTCTTTCTTACCTAAGGCGACGGCGGAGATCGGATTTTGTCATTCGCCGTCCCGGCAGGTAGACTAAGGCCCTTTCCATTATCCTGATCATAGCGAATCTTCCAGTGAGCAGTATTAAATTGATAGTCGGCTTGGCCAACCCGGGCGCGGAATACGCCCAGACGCGCCACAACGCCGGCGCCTGGTACGTCGATCTGCTGGCCCAGCGCCACAACCAGCAGTTGAAAGAAGAGAGCAAGTTCTTCGGTTACACCGCCCGCTTGAACCTGGCGGGCAACGACGTGCGCCTGCTGGTGCCGACCACCTTCATGAACCTGAGCGGCAAAGCGGTGCTGGCGATGGCCAATTTCTACCGCATCGAACCCAACGAGATCCTGGTGGCGCACGACGAGCTGGATCTGCCGCCCGGCGTGGCCAAAATCAAGCTCGGCGGCGGCAACGGCGGCCACAACGGCCTGAAAGACATCCAGAACAAGTTCGGCAATAACCCGAACTTCTACCGCCTGCGCATCGGCATCGGCCATCCGGGCGACAAGAACAAGGTGGTGGGCTTCGTGCTCGGCAAACCGCCGGCCAGCGAGCAGAAGATGATTGACGAAGCGATCGACGAATCGCTGCGCTGCACCGAGATGCTGATGAAGGACGGGCTGGAAAAAACCGTTCAGCGCCTGCACAGCTTCAAGGCGCAGGCCTGAACCTTACCGCAGCGGGCGCCCTGCCCGCTGCCGGCTTTTAGCCGCGCGGGTTGAAGGTCTCCTCGCCCACGCGGCGGTCATCGGCGGCGAACCCCTCCTCCGCCACGTAATACTGCGGATCGTCCAGTTCATGGCTGCAGAACGGCCCGGCGCGCTTGAGCAGGCGCACGCAGTCACCGCTCAGGTGGCGCAGACGAATGCTTTTCCCCGCCGCCAGATAACGCGCCGTCAGCTTATCGATCGCTTCTACGCCGCTGGAATCCATCACCCGGGTGCCGGCAAAGTCCAGCACCACGTTCTGCGGATCGCCTTGCGGCTCGAACAGCTCGGCAAAAGCCGCGGCCGAGCCGAAGAACAGCGGACCATCGAGCCGATACACCGCCACGTCGCCCGTCACCTGCCGCTGGCGCACGCGGATGCGTGCCTGCTGCCAGGCGAACACCAGCGCCGAGATAATCACCCCGCTGATCACCGCCACCGCCAGATCGGTAAAGATGGTGATCAACGTGACGGCGATCATCACCAGCGCGTCCGCCTTCGGCATACGACGCAAACGGCGCAGCGAACTCCACTCGAAAGTGTTGTAACACACCACCAGCATCACCCCGGCCAGCGCCGCCACTGGCAGCAGGCCGATATAGCGCGACAGGCTAACCACAAATAAAATCAGCAGGATAGCGCCCACCGTGCCGGAGATGCGCCCGCGCCCGCCCGAGGTGAAGTTGATGATCGACTGGCCGATCATCGCACAACCGGCGAAGCAGCCGAACAGGCCGCACACCGCGTTACCGGCGCCCTGCGCGATACTCTCGCGGTTGCCGTTCCCCTTCTTGCCGCCCATTTCATCCAGCACCGTCATGGTCAGCAGCGATTCAATCAAACCGACCAGGGCAATCACTACCGCATAGGGTAGCACCACCCGCACCATCTCCAGGGTAAACGGCACCGTCGGCAGGCTGAAGTGCGGCAGCGCGCCGGAAATGTCCGCCAGATCGCCCACCCGCAGCGTATGCAGATTGAGGCCGATCGCCAACGCCGAGACCACCAGCAGCGCCGCCAGCGAAGACGGAATGGCTTTGGTCAGGCGCGGGAACAGCACCACCACCGCAATCGCCAGCGCCACCAGGCCGTACATCAGCGGGCCCTGCCCGGCGATCATCTTCAACTGCGCCAGCATGATGACGATTGCCAGACCGTTGACGAAGCCGTGGATCGCCGGCAGCGGCACCAGACGAATGAACTTGCCCAGCCGAAAGGCGCCGATCAGGATTTGAATCCCCCCGGCAAACAGCGTGGCCCACAGTACGTAACCCATGCCGTACTGCGCCGCCAGGCTCATCAGCACCACCACAATGGAACCTGCGGCGCCGGAAACCATGCCCGGCTTGCCGCCGAACAGCGCCGTGACCAGGCCGATAATAAACGCGGTATGCAAACCGACGATCGGCGAAAGACCGGCGACCAGCGAAAAGCCGACCGCCTCGGGGATCATCGAAACCGCCACCACAAAGCCCGCCAGGACTTCATTTTTAACGTCCGCGATCCTGACGTTACTCAGGTTAAACATGCATTATTCACTTATGACAGATGACATCATCTCCCCGCGTAGCGGGTATGGGGTACCGCAAGGGGCGGCAGACTGCTGGCGGGCACAGCTCAGGGTGGCGTAGGCAAGAAATACATCCGGCGCGTTTCCTGTCGGTTAATCGGAACGGCCAGTATGGGTAAATGTGATCCAAATCTCAATCAAAAACCGGTCGCCCGCGCTGCACTCGCCCCAGCCAAGCAAGTCTGATCGAGATAAACGCCCATTACGTGTATAATGGCGGCATTATTTTGCCCTTTATGCAGTTGGTTAAATATAACTGACTGATAGTTAAGATATTTAAGGTGATTACAACATGGGATTCAAATGCGGTATCGTCGGCCTGCCTAACGTAGGCAAATCCACCCTGTTCAACGCGTTGACCAAAGCGGGCATTGAAGCAGCCAACTTCCCGTTCTGCACCATTGAACCGAACACCGGTGTGGTGCCGATGCCCGATCCGCGTCTGGATAAGCTGGCCGAGATCGTCAAGCCGCAGCGCATTCTGCCGACCACCATGGAATTCGTCGACATCGCCGGCCTGGTGAAAGGCGCGTCCAAAGGTGAAGGCCTGGGCAACCAGTTCCTGACCAACATCCGCGAAACCGAAGCCATCGGCCACGTGGTGCGCTGCTTCGAGAACGACAACATCATTCACGTCAACAACAAGGTCGATCCCGCCGAAGACATCGACGTGATCAACACCGAACTGGCGCTGTCTGACCTGGACACCTGCGAGCGCGCCATCCACCGCGTGCAGAAGAAAGCCAAAGGCGGCGACAAAGACGCCAAAGCCGAGCTGGCGGCGCTGGAGAAATGCCTGCCGCACCTGGAAAACGCCGGCATGCTGCGCGCGCTGGATTTGACCGATGAAGACAAGGCGGCGATCAAATACCTGAGCTTCCTGACCCTGAAGCCGACCATGTACATCGCCAACGTCAACGAAGACGGCTTCGAGAACAACCCGTACCTGGACACCGTGCGTAAAATCGCCGACGCCGAAGGCTCCGTGGTGGTTGCCGTGTGCGCCGCCGTGGAATCCGACATCGCCGAGCTGGAAGACGAAGAGCGCGACGAGTTCATGGCCGAACTGGGCCTGGAAGAGCCGGGTCTGAACCGCGTGATCCGCGCCGGTTATGAACTGCTGAACCTGCAGACCTACTTCACCGCCGGCGTGAAAGAAGTGCGCGCCTGGACCATCCCGGTAGGCGCCACTGCCCCGCAGGCGGCCGGCAAGATCCACACCGACTTCGAGAAAGGCTTTATCCGCGCCCAAACCATCTCCTATGACGACTTCATCACCTACAAGGGTGAGCAAGGTGCCAAAGAAGCCGGCAAAATGCGCTCCGAAGGTAAAGACTACATCGTCAAAGACGGCGACGTAATGAACTTCTTGTTCAACGTCTAGGCCTCTCTCCGCAGCGCTTTTCTCCGCTGCCGGAAACGGAAAAATCCACGCTTCGGCGTGGATTTTTTTGTCTCCAGGACCTGCGTTTTGGCAACCTGGACGCCGTCACACCCTCCCGGTTCTTTCCCACTGAACGATCTTCGCCGTACGTTTTATTACGCCCTTCATGACGGCATTATCCGCATCGCTGCACGAAAAAAGCTCTCGTGTTGATCCCTTGTCCTACAGGAAAAGGCTTGTCATATTCCATTGCACCCCTATAATGAGTGTTTACTCACTTATTAAAGGAACCTCAAAGTGGCCCGTCCTCGCAGTGAAGAAAAGCAGCAGGCGCTCTTGCAGGCCGCCACCGACATTTTTGCCGAACAAGGATTAGCGGCGCCCACATCGGCCATCGCCAGGAAGGCTGGCGTCTCGGAGGGTACGCTGTTCCGCTACTTTGAAAATAAGGACGTACTGCTGAGCGCAGTCTGCGACTACCTGCTTGATGAAATGGAGTGCCTGCTGACGCAAAGCTTACAGGGCGTTTTGCCGGGTAAAGATCACATGCAGGCCGCCTGGGATGCCTACATTGACTGGGCGCTCGCCAATCCCGCCGCGTATGCGACAGGAAACAAATTGATGGTCTCCGGTAAGTTATCCAGCGCGCAGAGGGAAAGAAGCGTACGGTTCGGTGATATTTCCCAACTGGGTATTCCGTTGGTCCAGGGGCTGGATTTACCGCAGTCGAGCGAGTTTCAGGGCATGATCTGCACGGTAATGGCCAATGGCGTTATCGATATGGCCGTTCAAAAACCTCACCTGCTGGATATTTACAAACGCGCAGGTTATGAAGCCATGATGCGAGCCATTGAGCTTCCTGACGTTCATACAGCCATCTAGCTTCTTTTTTTAATTATATAATGAGTGCGTACTCACGCATTAAAAAGACACGACAATCATGCCACCCGTTTCAAAACTAAAAATGCTGCGAACACGGGCCTATCCAAGGCTCCGCCGACTCATATTCGTTTCTCTTATTCTCAGCGTGTCTTTGATCCTCTGCGCTTGCGCAACCGCACCTGCATCAGACCGTTTGTCAGGAACCCAGCATGTTCCAACAACATGGCGGGCCTCCCTGCCTGGCTCAGCGCACGTGTCTGTGTGGAATGCATGGCCCCCCGCCCGAAATGAATCCGGCGCCCGGCGCTTGCGCGCTCCGGCCGGCAAGCCCAGTCACGTAGAGAATGAGCGCGCAGCAAAAACGCCAGTTGCGCGCGCCAATTTGGAGTGCGTTCAAGCGTTATGGAATGACGCCCGCAAACTGGTTGCGACAGAGGCTGCGGCCCTCTATTACGCCTCGCGTACCTGCCGGCGACAACACGCGTTCTCTACCCAAAGCGCGCCATTGCCTGAATCCTTCGAATGGGCGATACAAACGCCCCCTCGCCGGGCGTCTCAATCTGCTCAGAAGGAAGTCGCCGATCGTGGCAAGACCGCTGCCGATGGAAGCGGGATCAACCGCCACACAACCAAGCATTCGGTTCCCTGGACGTTGGATCTATCGCGCGTGGATACCGATCCCGGTGAAAGTGTGGCGGGTTGGCAGGCTGAACCGCATGAGCATCATAGCCGCGTGCGATCGACAGTGCGGAAGTGGATACGGCGTCTGTTCACTTCGTCAGAGCGAGCAATGCTTCAACGCCAGGCTGAACCGCTGCAGGACAGCGCCGTATTCGTTTGAAATTCAATACAGAGCAATACATCGCCGCGCCGCTGGCGACAGGTTCGACAAATCATTCACCTTATGGGTTCTCCCGATGACACAACTGATAGCTAAAAACACGCGTCCCCGCTTTTGGTCTTTGCGGACCCTGCATGCAGCCGTGCTGGCGATGCCGATTGCCGCCGCCTTATCGGCCTGCGATACGCCGGCGGACAAGGTTGCCCCACCGGCAGATAAACCGACGCTGACAGTGACCCTGACAACGCCGGCAAGACAGTCCCTTTCCCGCACCGTCACGGCCAATGGCTCTGTTGCGGCCTGGCAAGAGGCGATCATCAGCCCGGAAGCCAATGGGCTGCGCGTGCAAAAACTGTTGGTGCAGGAAGGGGATGTGGTGCGCCAGGGCCAACCGCTGGCGGAATTTACACGCGACTCCGTGATGAATGACTGGCTGCTGGCGAAAGCCGATCTCAACGAAGCGAAAGCAGTCGCGTTGAATGCGCAAGCGGATGGAAAACGCGCGCGATTGCTGCGCGGTGTCGGCAGCCTGAGTGAACAGGATATCCAAAAACTGTTAACCCAGGAAAAGACGGCGCAGGCGCGTCTGGAGTCGGCGAAAGCACGCATGGCGGCCCAGCAGTTGCGACTGGACCAGACGATATTGCGCGCCCCCGACGACGGCATCATCTCCGCGCGATCGGCCACGATCGGTTCAGTTCCTATGCAAAGCACTGAAATGTTCCGCCTGATCCGCCAGGGAAAATTTGAATGGCGAGCGGAATTGTCGGCGCAGCAGCTGGAACAAATCCAACCGGGGCAAAAAGCGCAGATCGCTTCACCTGGCGGTAACACCTGGGAAGGCGTCGTACGCCTGGCCGCCCCCACCGTCAATTCAACCTCGCGCCGTGGGATTGCCTATGTGGACATCCTTCCATCGACAGCGAAGAACGCCTCGCCGATTCGGCCCGGCACGTATGCCAGCGGTCTGATTACGGTCGGCGATCGGCAAGGGCTGACCGTGCCGCAATCCGCCGTCGTGGCGCGCGACGGTTTTCACCTGGTGTTCACCGTAGATGACGAGATGCGTGCACATCCGCTTAAAGTCGCGGTAGGCCGTCTGGTGAATGACCAGCAGGAGATCCTGTCCGGTCTTCAAGGCGCGGAACGCATCGTCGCCAGCGGCGGCGTATTCCTCAATGAGGGCGATAAAGTCCAATTGGCCAACACCACCGATGCTTCCCATTCATCGGAACCGCGCTAAGAGGCCCATCATGAATATCTCTACCTGGTCCATTCGCAACCCCATTCCGTCTATCTTGCTCTTTGTCATCTTGAGCGTTGCCGGCTTTTATTCTTTCAAATTGATGAAGATCCAGAGCTTCCCGGACATGGATGTGCCTACGGTGACCGTGTCCGCTTCTCTTCCGGGCGCTGCGCCGCCCCAGCTCGAAACGGAGGTGGCGCGCAAGCTGGAGGACACCGTCTCTTCGGTGCAGGGATTGAAGAACTTGCGTACCACGATCCAGGACGGGCTGGTCGATATCTCAGCGGAGTTTCGTCTGGAAAAACCCGTTCAGGAAGCGGTGGATGAAGTCCGGTCAGCCGTGCAAAGCATTCGCACCGAGTTGCCGACGGATTTACGTGATCCTATCGTTCGCAAGCTCAACATCACGGGCAAACCTATCCTGGCCTTTTCCATCAGCGCCAGCAAGATGGATGAGAATGAGCTGTCCTGGTTCGTGGACAATACCCTGTCGCGGCGTCTGAGAGGCGTCGCCGGCGTAGGGTCGGTCACCCGTGTGGGCGGCGTGAACCGCGAGATCCAAGTCGAACTCGATCCGGTCAAACTGGAGGCGATTGGCGCCACCGCTGCCGAGGTTTCCCGCCAGTTGCGCGATGTACAGATGGACGCGACGGGCGGGCGAGTCGATCTGGGGCGGGGAAAACAGCCGCTGCGTTTGGTCGCCCGCGTCAAGAACGTGGATGAACTAGCCGCGTTGGAACTGTCGTTGCCCGGCGGGCAACGTTTTCGCCTGGACGACGTGGCGACGCTGAAAGACACCATTGCGGAACGCAGTTCACTTGCGCTACTCAACGGCAAGAAGGTGGTGGGCTTTGAGATCACGCGCGCCAAAGGCGCCGGTGAAGTCGAGGTCGGCAACAAGGTGGAGAAAGTTCTGGCGCAATTGCGCACGGAGCGGCCTGATTTGCACATCACGCAGGTCTTCGACTTTGTACGGCCTGTGCAAGAGGAGTTCGACGCCTCCATGCACATGATCTATGAAGGCGCCATTCTCGCTATCCTGGTGGTCTTCATGTTTCTGCGCGATATCCGGGCGACGCTGATCTCGGCGGCGGCGTTGCCCCTGTCGATTTTACCGGCCTTCATCGGTATGGACATGATGGGCTTTTCGCTCAGTATCGTCACGCTGCTGGCGCTGTCGCTGGTGATTGGCCTGTTGGTGGATGATGCCATCGTCGAAGTGGAGAACATCGAACGCCACATCGGCATGGGTAAACCGCCGTACCAGGCCGCGATGGATGCCGCATCGGAAATCGGCCTGGCCGTCGTCGCCACGACATTTGCCTTGATCGCCGTTTTCCTGCCGACGGCCTTCATGTCCGGCGTTGCCGGAAGATTCTTCACGCAGTTTGGATGGACGGCGGCGCTGGCGGTGTTTGCCTCGCTGGTTGTGGCGCGCTTGCTGACGCCAATGATGGCTGCCTACCTGATGAAACCGCATGTGCGCCCTCAGCGCGATCCTGTCTGGATGGCGCTCTACCTGCGCGCCTGCCGGTGGACGCTGCGGCACCGCGGGCTCACCCTGGCGCTGGCCGGCGGGTTCTTTATTGGCTCTCTGATGCTTATCCCTCTGCTGCCCCAGGGCTTCTTCCCTGCAGATGACAACTCCCAGACGCAGGTGACGTTGGAGCTGCCGCCAGGGAGCACGCTGGAACAAACCCAGGCCATGGCAGAACTCGCTCGGCATCGCCTGGCGCCCATCCCGCATATCCGCAACATCTATACCACCATCGGTGGCGGCGCAACGGGCGGCGATGTCATGGCTTCCGACGGAAAAACCGATGTTCGCATGGCAACGCTGACGGTGTTGTTGGATGCGCGTCAAGCGCGTCCGAAGAAGCAGGTCATCGAAGGCGAGATACGCACGGCAATGGCAGCACTTCCGGGGGTGCGCAGCAAAGTGGGGTTTGGCGGCTCAGGTGAAAAATACCAATTGGTGCTGGCCGGTGATGACCCTCAGCTGCTGGCTAAGGCGGCCGATTCAGTATTAAGTGACCTGCGGCAGCTCCCCGGCCTCGGTAACATTACCTCCAGTGCCGGGCTGGCGCGCAGCGAAATCCTCCTGCAACCCAATTTCGCCAAAGCGGCCGATCTTGGGGTATCGGGCGTCGCGATTGCCGATACTTTGCGTATTGCGACCGTAGGCGACTACGATCAGTTCCTGTCAAAATTCAACGTGGAGCAGCGCCAGATCCCGATCGTCGTCAAGCTGTCAAAAGACATCCGTGAGGATATGGGATTACTTGAACGTTTGACCGTACCCGGTGCCAGAGGCCCGGTGCTGCTCAATCAGATCGTCAACATTGAGCAAGGCAGTGGACCGGCGCAGATCAGTCGCATCAATCGCACGCGCAGCGTGACCCTTGACGTAGAACTGTCGGACACCCAACTCGGGGATCTGGCCGCTCAGGTGGCGAAGCTGCCGTCAATCCAGAATCTGCCGGTCGGCGTGCACCAGGTTGTGCAGGGTGATGACGAAATGATGAAGGAACTGTTTGCCGGTTTCGGCACGGCTATGGTCGCCGGGATCCTGGCCATCTATATCGTGCTGGTTCTGCTGTTCAAAGACTTCTTCCAACCGATCACCATCCTGGCCGCGCTCCCACTGTCATTGGGCGGCGCATTCGTTGGGTTACTGTTGGCGGGGCAGTCTTTCTCGATGTCATCCCTGATCGGGTTAATCATGTTGATGGGGATTGCGACCAAAAACTCGATACTGCTGGTCGATTATGCGATCGAGTCACGTCGCGGCCACATCGGTCCGAATGGCGAAGTGCTCAATAAACCCATGAGCCGAACGGAAGCGCTGATTGATGCCTGCCACAAACGTTCCCGCCCCGTCATCATGACCACGTTAGCGATGGGGGCAGGCATGTTGCCTGTGGCTCTGGGTTTCGGCAGTGCCGACCCCAGCTTCCGCAGCCCGATGGCGGTGGCCGTCATCGGAGGATTGATTACATCCACCGTGCTGAGCCTGCTGGTTATCCCTGTCGTTTATACCCTGATTGACGATCTTGAAAACTGGCTGCGCAAGTTGCCTAGCCTGCTGGCACGCAGCAAGAATCTGAGTGGTAGGAAAAAAGCCGGGTTTTCCATGCTTTTCGTGGTTCTGCTGTATTGGCTTGCCTTCCCTGTCATTCCGTTCCTCGACATCCCCTACAAGATTGTCGTTGTCTCTACGCTTGTTGTGGTCGGTGAAACCTTGTTTGTCATTGCCATCGCCCTGCTGGGCAAAGAGTATTGGGGCCAGATCAAACACTGGTTACGGCAGAAGGTCTTTAAGCGAAAAGGTTAAGCGCTGATAACGGTTCGCGGTGGCGAAAAGCGTTTTGCCGCCGCCGCTCCCCCATCAACTTCCCTCCCACGCCGAAGGCCGATTCTCGCTGCGCCACTTCTCGCCTGCCGCCGTCCCCGGCGCCGGCGGTTTTAATCCGTCAATCGTCCACAGCGAGAACGGCGTTTCGTCCACGTGCAGTTCCCAGCGCAACCCGCGGGCGGCGATGTAGGGTTGCAGGATGCGGGTGCAGGCCGCCAGGAATTGCTGCTGCTCTGCGTCGTTGTCCATGGCGCGCGCGATATGATCGATGGTCACCCGTACGAAATCATCGGCCGGTTCGCCGCCGAGATAGGCCGAACCTGGCGGCAGCGCATGGAAGAAGACGTTGACGTAAAAGCGCGGCAAAAAGTCCTGGTACAGGGCGGTGACCTTCTGCGCAATCGCGCGTTTATCGGCGGCGCTGAAGGCCGGCTCCGGGTGGTAAATCTGCCACAGTGGCATCGCGTTGTCTCCTAGGGTTTCCGGCCGGCGTTCAGGCCATCAGCCGCTGTTAATGATAAACTCCAATAATAAGAGTAATAACTCCAATTATTGAAGTTATCAAGCCGAGGCGATAACATTCTCGGCAATCAGGCGGCAAGCGGAGGTTAATCAACGTGAAAGCAAAAGGGTTTGAAGGCATGACGTGCTCGGTGGCGCACGTGCTGTCGGCATTGGGCGATCGCTGGGGCGCTATTCTCATGCGCGATCTGCTGCTGGGGCTCTCGCGCTATGACGATCTGCGCCACTCGACCGGCATCACCAACAATACGCTGGCCGACCGGCTCAAGGCCCTGGAAAGCCACGGCCTTATCGAAAAGCGGCAATACCAAACGCGCCCCGCTCGTTATGAGTATCTGCCGACGGAGAAGGGAAAAGATCTCGGGCTGCTGGTGATGGCGATGATTCAGATTGGCGACAAATGGAATCTGTCCGAGCTGGCCGGGCCGCCGCTGCGCGTGATTGACCGCGTAACCGGCCACCCCGCCACCCTGCGCGCGGTGGATGCCGTGACCGGCGAATCGCTGCCGGCGCAAAACCTGGCGCTGGCGGCCGGGCCGGGCGCCGACGAAATGACGCAATGGCGGCTGGCCGTCGGCCAAGCCCCTTCGTTGTGATCTACAGCAGCGCAATCATTTTCAGCAATTCCACCCGATTGCGGATGCCGAACTTCTTGCCGGCATTGTTGAGGTGCGAATAAACGGTTTTCGGGTGCAAATTCAGTCGCCGCGCGGTCAGGCGGATATCTTCCGTACGGGCGGTTTCACACAGCACCGCCGCCTCGCCGGGCGTGATCGCCGCCGCCTGATGCCTGTTCAGCGCGCGCCGTTCGCCCGCCTTTTCCCGGCGGCTCAGCGCCGCGCAGGTCTCCCGCACCACCTGCAACGCTTCCCGTTTGTGCAAAATCGCATCCGGCTGCGCCGCCGCGATAAATGCCAGGATCAGCGGCGAAGTCTTATCGACGAAGAACAATATCCGGACATTTTTATATTCAGCGCGGCAAAGGTGAATAAACGTCAAATAGGCTTCGAACCGATAAATTTCATGGGGAAAATCCATGATAATTAAATCAGGCGCCGGGCTTATATTTTTAATAATATTAATATTGGGAGAGGATAAGGTTATCACCCCACCGCCCAATAAAGTTTTCATACCTAACCGGCACAACGACGAACCGTCGATATAAATCACTCTCACTTTAATTCTCCTTATCAGCATGAAAACATGCTTCCACACCTCAGGCGGCTTGTCGCTGCTCTTTTTTGGGGTAATTCGCCTGCAAAGCACACCGATATAAAACATCTTGATAACATGTTTTTCAAATAATCACGCAACAGCCAGTGCATTGATTAATACGCAAAAAAGGCATGAATGTTTCAAATTATTTCATTCACAAAAACTGACAACTCAATAAAAACGCAACGTAATGATATAGATCTATTTTCTATTTCTCAGGACATAAGCATAAATGAAAGAAAATGTAACAATCAACACCCTCGCCTTATTGTCTTATTCAAAACATCTATAGGGAAAATTCTTAGTTTGCTAGGATGAAAATCCATGTTTGCCGACGCGTTTAAAAAACAATTGCGCAACATGATTAACCAACAACCGTACGACAGTAATTTATTACTGCCAGGAAAGCTTTTCTCCAAAGTAAATTAAAGGGCATTTCACATGAATGTTAAATTAGTCGCATTATCCATGCTGGCTCTCTCCGGCGCCTGTGCGGCCGCTTCGTCCAATACGGTGCAATTTAAAGGCGAAGTCAGCACGCAAACCTGCTCGGTGAATATTAACGGCAATCAATCCAACCCGGTTGTTCTGCTGCCGACCGTCGCCGCCAGCCAGCTCGCCACCAAAGGCGCCACCGCCGGCGACACCACCTTTACCGTTAACGTCACGGGCTGTGCGGCGGCAACCAGCGATACGGCGATCAAAACCGTGCTGGCGGGCAACAACCCGACAGTTAACGGCAACCTGGGCAACGCGGGCGATGCGGCCAAAGTGTCCATTCAACTGCTGGACAGCGACGCCACCACGCCGCTGTCGTTCGCCAGCGGTTCGACCGTCACTACCTCTGCGATGACGCTGGCGAAAGACGCCACCTCCACCTCGCAGAACCTGGTGGCCCGCTACTACGCGGAAGACACCGGCGTGGCGGCCGGTTCGGTGATCGCCACCGCACAGTTCGCCATTAGCTACAAATAAGCCGGCGTCAGGCGCCATACCTGTTGATGCCAGCGCCGCCCTTAGCCGGGCGGCGCTGAATGACTCGCTCCCTTTATCGGTTCACGTTTATGCCGCAGATAACCCGCTCCGCCCGCCGATGGGCCGCCCTGTCGCTTTGCCTGATAAGTTTTGCCGCTACCCACGCGTCGGCCAGCGTGACGCTGCTCGGCAACCGCGTGATCTACCCCGCCGAGGCACGGGAAAAAACGCTGCAGTTCACCAACGACGACGGCACCCCGGCGCTGATGCAAATCTGGCTCGACATCAATAACCCCAAATCCACGCCGGAAAACGCCGATGCGCCCTTTGTCGCCTCGCCGCAAATCTTCCGCATGAATCCGCACAGCGGGCAGATGGTGCGGCTGTCGTTCGTCGGCCAGCCGCTGCCGCGCGATCGCGAATCGCTGTTCTACCTCAACTTCCTGCAGGTGCCCGCGGTGCGCCAGACGGACAGCGACAAGAACAAACTGCTGCTGGTGGTCACCAATCGGCTGAAGGTGTTCTATCGCCCCGCCGGGCTGGCCGGTGACGCCAACCACGTTATCGATCGGCTCAGCCTGCGCCAGGCCGGCAACGCGCTGCACGTCGACAACCCGACCGGCTACTACGCCAACGTCAGCCAGGCCGCGATCCTCAGCGGCGCGAAACGCACCGTGATCCCGCAGGCGGATCTGATCCCGCCGTTTTCGCAGGCCAGCTGGCCGGTGAACGGGGAGGTGCGCCAGGTCGCACTGCGCGTCATCAATGACTATGGGGTGGAAATCACACGCACCCTGAACGTCGCGCGCTGAAACCAGACAGGGAGGTTTTCATGTTCGATGCTCGCAAGGCGACGCCGCTGCCCGCACGCTGGTATTGCGCGCTGCTGGCGCTGCCGCTGGGCTGCGCCGCCGCCGATGGCTACACCTTCGATCCCGCGCTGCTACGCGGCAGCGTGCTGAGCAACAGCGCCCTGAGTCAATTCAACCAACAGGACGCCGTCGCCCCCGGCAGCTATCAGATCGATCTGTACCTCAACGGCCAGTTTCTCGAGCGCGATCAAATTCGCTTCGTGCGTGAAGGCAAGCAGGTACTGCCCTGTTTCGATCGGCCGCAGCTGACGCGCTTCGGGCTGAAAAATCCGCCGATGCCCCAAACAGCATGCCTGCTACCCGGCCGGGATTTGAAGGACATTACGGTGAACGCCGATATCTCGCGGCTGCGGCTGGATCTGAGCATTCCGCAGGCGCTGTTGAACGGCCAGCCGCGCGGCAGCGTCAATCCCGCCAGCCTGGACAGCGGCGAATCGATGGCCTTCGTCAATTACAACCTCAACCAGTACCACGTCAGCTACCGACAGGGGCAAACCCGCGATCTCGACTCGACCTACGCCAACCTGAACGGCGGGTTCAACCTCGAGCTATGGCGCTACCGCCAGCAGTCCAGCTACCGCTACGATCGGGAGTTCGGCGGCCATCTGGACACCAGCCGCCGCTACGTGCAGCGCGCAATTTTGCCCTGGCGCAGCGAAATGCTGCTGGGCGAAGGGTTTACCGACGGGCACTTCTTCTCCGGCCTGGGCTTTCGCGGCATTCAGCTCAGCTCGGACGATCGCATGCTGCCGGATTCACAGCGCGGCTATGCGCCGGTGGTGCGCGGCGTGGCAAAAAGTAATGCGCGAGTGACGGTGCTGCAGGGCAAAAGCACGCTCTATGAAACCACCGTCGCGCCGGGGCCGTTCGCCATCAACGATCTGTACGCCACCAACTACGCCGGCGATCTCACCGTGGTGGTGACGGAAGCCGACAGCAGCGTCAGCACCTTCACCGTGCCGTTCGCCGCGGTGCCGGAATCCATCCGCCCCGGCCAGTCGCGCTACTCCGCGATCGTCGGCCGTTCCCGCTACGTCGGCGACAACGATCTGTTCAGCGAAGTGACCTGGCAGCACGGCCTGACCAACGCCCTGACCTTCAACCTCGGCAACCAGCTGGCGGACGGCTACCAGGCGATGATGCTGGGCGGCGTGTACAGCAGCTGGCTGGGCGCCTTCGGCATGGATACCACCTATTCCCACGCCAGCCTGCCGGACGGCGGCGCCTCCGGCTGGATGCTGCACCTCTCTTACAGCCGAACCTTCAGCCCGACGGACACCACCTTATCCATCGCCGGCTACCGCTACTCTACTGAAGGCTTTCGCGATCTCAGCGACGTGCTCGGCGTACGGCGCGCCGCCACTACCGGCCAAAACTGGCAGTCCGACTCCTACCGCCAGCGTTCGCGTTTCGAGGTGGCCGTCAATCAGGGAATGGGGGCATTCGGCAGCCTGACGATGTCCGGCTCGACCCAGGACTACCGCGATCAGCGCGGCCGCGACAATCAGCTCCAACTGGGCTGGGGAAAAACCTTCGGCAACGGCGTGGCGCTTAACCTCTCCGTCACGCGCACCCGCAGCCTGGGCGACAGCAGCGGCGACTACCGCGGCTACGGGCCACTGGATAACGTCTACAGCGCGCCGCTGACACAGAACACGCAAACCGTCACCGCCCTGTCGCTGAGCTTCCCGCTCGGGCGTTCGTCATCCGCCCCCAGCGTCTCGCTGTTGGCCAACCACAGCCAGGGTCAGGGCGGCAACTATCAGGCTGCGCTGTCGGGAAGCGTCGGCGACGAGCAGCCGGTCAGCTACGGCCTGAACTTCACCACCGACGACGATCGTCAACAAAGCATCTGGGGCGGCAACCTGCAAACCCGCCTGCCTTACGCCAACGTCACCGGCTCGTTCTCCACCGCGCGCCAGTACCGACAAGGCTCACTGTCACTGCAGGGCGCCGTGGTAGCGCACCGCGGCGGCGTGACATTAGGGCCGTATGTCGGCGATACCTTCGCCCTGATCGATGCGCCCGGCGCCAGCGGCGCACGGGTGATGGACGGCCAAGGGGCGCGTGTCGATCGCTTCGGCTACGCCCTGGCGCCGTCGCTAGTGCCCTATCACTACAACACCGTCGCGCTGAACCCCGAGGGCATGAACGACAAAGCGGAACTGGAAGACGGCCAGCGCCGCGTCGCCCCGTACGCCGGCGCCACGGTGCGCCTGCGCTTCAACACCGTGCGCGGCCAGGCGCTGCTGATCACCGCGCAGCGGCCCGATAACGCACCGATCCCGATGGGCGCCAACGTCCTTGACGCGGCAGGCAACAGCGTGGGCATGGTCGGCCAGGCCAATCAGGTGTATCTGCGCAGCGACCGGAATGCCGGTGTGCTGACGCTGAACTGGGGCGACGCGCCCAGCCAACAGTGCATGCTGCATTACCGCTTGCCCGCCGGGGAAGACGGCCCGATTCAGCGGCTCAGCGCCCCATGTCGCTAGCCCATTAAACTTATTCTCAGGAGAGACGATGAAACGTATTGCTTACCCGATCGCCGCCCTGGCGCTGCTTGCTCTGTCGCTGTTCGGCGCGCCCGCCGCGCTGGCCCAATGCACCCGAGTCGCCCCCTGGATCGATTCCGGTTGCGATCCCTGCGGGGTGGGCACGGCGCTGGGCCGGGTCAATCTGACCAGCACTTACCTGCAGCCCGTCGGTACGCCGCTCGGCACCAGCGTGTTCGATCTTACGTCCGGCACGCGCTATCCCGATCCCAACAAGGTGTTGTATGAATGCGACGCTAGCGATGCGGGGCAGATCTATGAAGTCTTCGCTACCAACGGCGACGATCGCGTCGGCGGCTATTACGATCTGGGGACCCAGGACGGCAACCCCAACTACTACGCCACCTATTTCCCCTACGTCGGCATCCGCCTGACCCACCTGGATTCCGGCAAGGTTTTTACCCGCTACTGGCAGTCGGCGCCGATTACCCGCTACGCCACCGTCGGCAGCAAAATTCAGATCCGGGTGAAAGACTTCAGCGCCATCCGTGCCGACCTGATCCGCATCAGTTCGCTGCCGGGTGCGGGCGCCAGCAACTACTGTGGCTACAGCGCCGGCAACCCGCTAGTGGGCATGGCCTCGACCACCGGCAATTCGAACTATACCTGCACGCAGCCGAACGGCTATGTCACCTTTCAGGGGCCCGGCATCGCCTCGGATCCTATCGGCAGCGACTCCGCCACCAACTACGCCACCTGGGGCACCGGGCGCTGGAACGCGATGGGCATGGGCACCGCACCGATCTCCTCATTGACCTATACCGCCACCTGCGTGGCGCGCAACGTCACGCCGCTGGTGATCCTGCCGACCCTCTCCGTCAGCCAGCTGACCGCCGGGCAAACCTCACAGGCGCAGTTCACCCTCAATATCGAATGTGACAACGCCGCCGTGTCCGGCGTCAGCAGCAACAATACCGCCCTCGGCCTGCAGGTGCCGTATGAAAGCTATGTCGCGGCGCAGCGGCTCGGGTTAGTCAGCGCCAACGGCGGCGTGAGCTACCTGCTCTCCAGCGGCTACGGCACCGACAGCAGCGTCGCCACCGGCGTGGGTATCGCGCTCGCCAACGCCGGCAACGGCGCGCCGATGAACTTCGTCGGCTGGGCGCGCTGCAGCGCCGGGCAATGCCCGCAAGGTAATGACGCCGGCTGGTACCCAGTGCTTAACGGCGCCAGCGGCGGGGGCAGCACCGCGGCGGGGTTTACCCACTACACCACCCAACTCACTGCCACGCTCGCCCGGCTGCCCGGGCAGACCGTCACCGCGGGCAAAGTGGACGCCAGGGCCTACGTCTGGGTTAAGGTGCAATGATGAGAAAGAAATATCTGACGATGGGATGCGCCCTGTTGCTGACGCTGGCGACCATGGGCGCGCAGGCGGGTATCATCGCCTCCGCCACGCGGGTGATCTTTCACGAGGGCGAGACGGAAAAAACCCTGATGCTGCTCAACACCAACGGCTATCCGATCGTAGCGCAAACCTGGGTCGATAACGGCGACGTCAACGCCGCCCCCGAACTGTCCCGTGCGCCGTTTGTCACCCTGCCCAGCGTATTCGCCCTGCCGCCTTCCGCGCTGAAAGGGCTGCGGATCCTGTTTGCCGGCGCGAGCCTGCCCACCGACAGGGAGTCGGTGTTCTGGCTTAACCTGTATGAGATCCCGCCCAGCCGGCCGATCACGCCGCCGCAGGCGTCGCGCGTGACGATGGCGATGAACACGCAGATGAAAATCTTCTACCGCCCCAGAGCGCTGAAGGGAAACGCCGACAACGCGGCCGAGGCCGTTTCGTTCACGCTGCAAAAATCACCGCGTGGCTATCTGCTGCGCTGTCACAACCGGTCGGCGTTTTATCTCTCCTTCGCTCGCATCGCCGTGCAAACCGACAGGCGCGATGCCCCGGTGCGGCAAGAAAGCGACATGATGACCGCGCCATTCAGCACGCGGGATTATCACCTCGACGGCGTTGCGGCGTCGGGGCTCCCCTCTCAGATCACCGTTCAGGCCACCCTCATCAACGACCAAGGCCAACAGATCGTCAAGTCATACACAGCAAATCCATAACGATAAAAAGCAGCACATTTTTTTTAAGTACAGGAAATAGGGAAAATGAGTCTAAGCAGATTCCAGCTACAGTTTCACCTGGAGAAACAGGCCAACATCATCAGGCAAACACCGGCGTTTCACGCCGCCATCGTCAAACACGGGGAGTTATTAAAAGAGACCTACAAGAAACATCCGCTGTTTTATAAAATCATCTTCAGGAACAGCCGGTTCATCATTTGCTCCACTATCCTGTCCATTTATTACCACCAGCCCGCCGCCGGGCTGAAAGACATCAAAGCCTTTTTTAAAGGGAAAAATTTGATCAGCGAGAACTCCCTGGACTCCTTTCTGTTTTTTTTGCGGGTCGGCCGTAGACTGGAGGTCAAACCCTGCGAACATGACAAACGCCAGCTGCGCTATAAACCTACGCCGCACGCGCTGGCGGAAACCCAGGCGCTGATCGCCTCAATGGCGTTGCCCTATCAGGCGCTGGCGCCACAGATGCCCATCGCGACGCTGCTGGCGGCGCCCGACTTTCTGCCCACCTTTTTCGCCGCCTACGGGCAGCTGATGCTCAAGGAGATCTACCTGATCGATCTGGTGCCGCAATCCGGACTGTTTATCAGCAAGGACGCCGGCCACATGGTGCTGCTGATGCTGCATATCGAAAGCATCCGGCAGGACTCCCCCTTTCTGCTGCTCTCCTCGGCGAAAATCGCCAAGTCGTGCTCCGTCTCACGCGCGCACGTGAATCGCATTCTGCAGGCGGCGGAAAAATCCGGCCTGCTGACCACCACCAATAACGTGGTGATCGAACTCAACAGCTCGTTCTTTATCATGGCGGAGCGCTACTTCAGCCTCTATTTCGCGATGGTCGAATGCGGGCTTGAATGGGTTTGGCAAACGCAACGAGCGACCGAGCATAGTTGAGCCGTTCACCGCGCTCGTGGCACCTTATCGATCAAGCCCCAGGCCGCCGCTTCGTCGGCGGTCATGAAGCGTCCCGTAGGTGGCGGCCAAGGCGACACTCCCGGCGGATAACACTGCCGCAATGCCGGCCAACGCAATAGACAACGTGTAACTCTGATACAGGTCATACAGCCAACCGGCGGCGCTGCCCCCGCCAACGGCGGCGATCCCCACGGCGAGATACAACGCCCCCAGAATGGCGCCCAGATTAGCAGTGCCGAACCATGTACTGGCCACTGCCGGATACAGCGCAATACAGCCGCCGTTGGCCGCGCCGAATAACAGCGCGAAAATCGCCAGCGCGGTAAAGCTGTGCGCCACACTCCAAAAGCCGCATAACAGGGCCAAACTCAACGTAACGATAACCAAAAAACGCCGCGCGCCCATACGGTCGCCTATCCGCCCCAAAACTAGGCGGCCGCCGATATTGCCCATGCCGATCAAACCGATGAGCAGATTGGCCTGCGTTGCATTTAGCCCCTGTTGTTGTGCATAAGGATTAATATGAACCAACGCCAGGAACAGTCCGATAGAGCCGAAAAATATCGCGATAAAGAACCACCAAAACTGGGCTTGTCTCGCCGCTTCTCGCAACGTAACGCTCCCGTTAAACGCGGAACCCGGTATTGATGTCACCTCAGCGGGACCAAGCCCATCGGGATATTCTCCCACGTCCTCTGGCCTGCCTCGCAAGACGAAGGCGGCAGATAACCCCAGCACAGCGATAGCGACGGCGTAAACTTGTAGGGTACTTTGCCAGGACAAATGCTGCATCAACCCACCAGCCACCATCGGCCCCACCAGCGTTCCCAAACCGGTGCCGGCCAGCGCTAAGCCGGAAGCCGAACTTCGATGAACGACGAACCAGCGTTGAATGGTTGAAACAGCCGGCACGTAAACCAACCCGACGCCGCCCCCAACCAACAGGCAAAACGTGAACAAAAACGCCGTCAGTGTCGACGCCAGCAGGCTACTGCCCAAAAAGCCCAGAGAAAGCAGTAAAATACCGATGCCGGTTACCGTCCTTACCGAAGTACGATCGCTCCAGGCACCGGAAAATACGCCTACGATGTAGTAAATTAACGCCGTCAACGAGAATATTGAGGCGGTAGAAAAACTCCCCGCGCCAAAATTCGCCTGTAATGCAGTAAAAAATGCCCCAAATGAGTAAGCAGCGCCAAAAATAACCGCCAGCAAAAGATGAACGGCACCGACCATGTACCAACCGCGAAACTGCCTTGTCTTTTTCATTATGAATTCCCATCACAATTAACACATTGTTCGCCAAGGCTCGAGCTTAGAAAATCGGGCTCCGCACAGCCTTCTTTAAAATGTGTGTCATAACATGCCGCACCCAGACTAGTTTCAAGCCATTTCCAATTACATTATTCCGAAAACGACACCGTATGAGAATGACCTGAAAATGTCTGAACGGCTGATAACCGCCGCCAGACGTCACTGATATCAGAACGATGACATAATGGCGGAAAGTCTAGCTTTGTCATTTCTCAGCCATAGATATAGTTGTATAGACAAGCCAATGGCAAGATTATTTTCCAAAATTTGTGGTCAGAACTGATGCTGAAAAATAAAAATACATACACCGAAGTTATAAATACAAAGAAAAACATAGGTAAAAATATACAAAGAAGAAACCTGCCACGCTGTTCATCAGTCACGATAAAGATGAATAGCGTGGCTTGGCATAGGGGTAACTAATCAAATAGATAGTTAGTTAGCAAGCAAGCAAGCAAGCAAGTTAAATATTAAATAACGCCAAATAAGATATGATCATTTTTATTATTTATTTCATTAACACGACTGCGGATATCCTGAGGAAAGGCCGACAGGAATCAATAATCGGCCACCAATGTTTACCTTTCCCGCAATACCCGATCGATCAATCCCCAGGCCGCCGCTTCGTCGGCGGTCATAAAGCGATCGCGATCCAACACCCGCTCCACCGCTTCATCACTCAGGCCGCAATGTTGGGCATACAGCCGGATCACCCGCTCTTTGGTGCGCTTCATCTCTTCGGCGTGGATCAAGATGTCGGACGCCTGCCCCTGAAAGCCGCCCAGCGGCTGGTGCACGTGCAGGCTGGCGTTGGGCAGAGCCATGCGGTGCCCCGGTTCGCCGGCCATCAGCAGGAATGAGCCCATCGAACGCGCGGTGCCCATGCACAGCGTATGCACCGGCGCGCGGATATACTGCATGGTGTCGTAAATCGCCAGCCCGCTGGTGATCGCCCCACCCGGCGAGTTAATGTACAGGTAGATCGGTTTTTCCGGGTTTTCCGCCTCCAGAAACAGCAACTGGGCACACAGCATTTCGGCCACGTCGTCATTGACCTCACCGTTAAGGAACACGATCCGGTCGCGCAGCAGGCGCGAATAAATATCAAAGGAACGTTCTCCCCGGCTGGTCTGCTCCACCACCATCGGGACGAGCATCATCTTCTCACGCATCGGTGAACTCCTGGGTTGGCAACAAAGAGAAATGTGTTTAACGCGTCAGGCGGCGCGCATCATCATCGTCGGGCCGTCGTTGACGGCGTCGAGCCGGTGGATCACCCGCAACAGGCTGCCGCCGCCGGCATCCGGCACGATCTGCAGGGTGACGACGCTTTCGAGAAACGGCGGCTGGTCGTCGCGCAGGCGATAGCTCACTGCTTCGCCCGGCGTGGTGGCCAACGGCTCGGCCTGCGCCAGATCCCCCGGCGGCAGCCACTGCTCGCGCAGTTCGGGAATACTGAGCGCCCGCCACACTTTTTCCGGCGGCGCCTCGAGCGCATACTCCAATACCAGCCGATCGCGCGGCGGCGGCTCAACCCGTTTATTCATTGATCCATATCCTTCAGCAAGATTTGCAGCGCGTCGATGCGCGCCGGCCAATAGGCGCGGTACTTCGCCAGCCACTGGGCGATCTGCGCCAGCCCGTCCGGGTCGACCTGGTAATTAACGCAGCGCCCCTGCTTCGCCTCACGTATCAGCCCGGCATTGCGCAGCACCGCCAGGTGTTGCGACATCGCCGACTGGCTGATGGTCAGCCCTTCGCGCAGCGCGCTGGCGTTCATGCTGCCGGCGGCAAGTTTGTCGAAGATGCCGCGGCGGGTCGGATCGGCCAACGCCTTGAAGATGTCATTTTCGTTCATACAAACACATTAGTATTCACTTATGTATTATGCAAACGCCGGGGCAGGAATTTTTTCCGTGAAACGAGACTCCGCGCCGGAGCGCGGAGCCGATAGAGGAGAGATTACAGCGGCTTATTGCAAGCGGGCGGGGTCAACGTGGGTTGCCCGGCCGGCGCCCCTTCCTGCGCTTCCAGCGCGAGGCGCGCCAGCGGCATGTCTTCGTGGTAGCGCGCCTCGGCGTTCAGGGTCTTCGAGTAGCGATTGTACTTCCACCAGGCGTAGCCCAGAAACACCACCAACCCGCCGACGTTATAGAACACGATGGTCATGATGCTGGCGCCGGTCGGGAACGTCGAGGCGAAGAAACCGACGGTGAAGATGGCGATCAGCACGCTGACGATGGCGATGCCCTGCAGCCGCGAGCCCATTTTGAAATCGCGTGCCACCCGGTCGTACTTCAGCCGCAGATTCAGGTAGGCCAGCATGATGAACAGCGGCGGCAACATCGAGGCGGCAGCGGTCATGTTGATCAGCGTGTTCATCAAATCCTGCACGCTGCTGGAACCCAACGTCGGGATCAGCATCAGCGGGATAACGATGAAGAACTGGATCCAGGCCGCGCGCGTCGGCACGCCGTGCCGGTTCAGGCGAATGGTTTTCTCGCCGAAAATGCCCTTCGGAATTTCGGTGAAGAAAATCTTCACCGGCGCCGCCGTCCACATCAACAGCGAACCGAACATGGCGGTGAAGGAAACAATGCCGACAAAGCGGTTCATCAGCACCGTCGGCAGGCCGAAGTGCGCCGACAGGCCTTCGAACACCTGTACCGTACCGCCGGTAAAGTGCAGGTCGGTGCGGTGCACGAACACGTTGATCAGCAGCGAAGACACCGAGTACAGCACGCCGATGAACAGCCCGGAAACGATGATCACCTTAACAAAAGCGCGGCTGCCGCCTTTCACATCGTTCACGTACACCGCCACGGATTCCGCCCCGCCCGCCGCCTGGAAGATCCAGGCGGTAATGCCGAGGAACGCCCAGTTGAAGTTCGGGGTCATCGCCTGCACGTTGATCGGGTCGGCCGGCTCGATGCCGCCCAACACCGCCGCGCCCGCCAAGATGATGTAGGAAAACGTCAGCAGCAGCATCAGCGACGAGGTCACCGAGGTCATCGGCCCCAGCAGTTTTGCGCCGCTGTTAGAGATGTAGGTCGAGAAGGCGAACAGGAAGATGCTGATGATCGCCGTGGTCAGCGGCGTAAATACGTAGTCATAGCCTAAAAACGCGTAAGAGGCGTAGGCGATGACGCGCGGCAGCAGCGCGGTGAAAAAGAACAGGTTCACGAACCAATAGGTGTAGGCGGTGATAAACGCCCAGCGCCCGCCGAGCGCACTTTTCACCCAGGCATAGACGCCGGCCTCGGAATTGCGGTTGAGCGAGACGAATTCGGCGATGATCAGGCAAAAGGGAATGAAGTAAATGATCGTCGCCACCAGGAACACCGGCGACGAGGCGACCCCGAGCTGAATATTGTTGTTAATCACGTTGTTGAAACTGAACACTGCCGCAAACGTCATCGACAGCAAGCCAAACTTGCCGATGGTGTTTCTGTTCGACGCAGCCATAGAGATTCTCCGAATGGTGTAGGGGACTTCGGTTTGTTGTTATTGTTCGGCGGGCGCGCTATTTATTGACGAAATAGCTGTCTTCCACCGTCACTTTTAAAATGACTTTTTTTATCTTGCCGCTTTCTGTGAAGCGGTGAGCCTGGTGGTTTTCGAAAATCACCACGTTGCCTTTACCGACCCGGCGCCTCTCGCCTTCGCCGCTGAAAAACTCGCGGTCGGTTTCGTCCTGATAGGGCGCCACCGTCGTCAGCTCCCGCTTGTCGGCGACCTCGACGGTCTCTTCCCCGTCGAGGTAATAGTGCACGTCGAAGTAACGGCGGTTGCCCTCCAGCCAGCCGTGCTGCCGGCCGGCGCCGACGCTCAGCCGATACGTCAGCGAGTCGCCGATCGAATGGCATACGTTCGGACTGATGCGATCGACATTGGCGATCGCCTCCATGCAGCGCAGCCACTTCTTGCCGCTGTGATAAATGCGCTGAAATTCCACCAGGGATTCGAGAATGATCATGCGTTTTCCTCCGCAGACTGCGGGTGGTGATGAGCGGGCGTGAAGTCATAACCAGCGAGCGTGGCGCCCTGCGTTTGCCGACCGTCGAACGGCACCAGCGTGAAACCGTAGCTGAACGGCGCCAGATAAACCCGGTGGGTATCCAGCACTTCGGAGCCCCAGGAGTTGGAGCCAAGGCCGAGGATCTGGTCGTCCAGGTTCAGCGTCAGGCAGTCGCTCGGTTCCAGCTCGTTGATGTGTTGGGCCTGGTGCAGCCTCTCGGCGCTGTAAGGCCACAGGCTGAAATTAATCGGCCGCCGCGGCTGGATGAAGATCCCCTTACCCGCCGCATCCTGCAGGCTCAGCCAGCGCACGTCCTGCCGATTGCCGTTGTCCTGCGGGAACGGATAGTGTTCGAACAGCGCGTCGGCGCGCTGCCGGTAGTGACCGATAAGGTTGGTCCGGCAGCTGTCGCGGTAGTTCTCGCCCGGTCCACGGCCGTAGTATTCCACCTGCTCGAAGCGGCGGCTGATGCCGAAATCGAGACCGATTTTCGGGATAATCTGCCGGAAATCGCCGTAAGGCTCACCGGCCAGATCCAGGCTGACGTAGCCCTGCGGGGAGATGCGCCAACGGTAGGTGCAGCGCATGCCGAAGTCGAATACCGGCGGCGCAATCAGGCTGTGCACCTCGAGCAGCAGATCTTCGCCCTGCCATTGCCGGCTAAGGCGGCGGAAGTGCTGCTGCATGATAGGGAAATGATGCGGTAGCCAAATTCCCTCATATTCCTGTTTATGGTTATCGATCACCGGTTTGAAGAAGGTGATGCGCGGCGCGCGCCCCACCACCTCTTCACCGTCTACCCGCCACGAAAGCAGTTCGCCGCTCAGCAGCGAGAACGTCAGCTGGAACCGGCAGCCGCTGACGATCAGCTGATGATTCTCCTCGCGGCATTGCAGCGCCGGCGCATCGGCCAACGGTGGAGCCGGCAGCCGCGTCGCCGTCTGGCGCAGATGCTGATAATGCCCCAGCCGCTGGCCGCTCTCGCCGTAACGGGTGGCGCTGTCCTTATACACCGCCACGTCGATCAGCGTTTCCCCTTGCCCCAGCGCCAACACCGGCAGGTGCATGTCTTCGCTCTCGCCCGGCTGCAGATTCGGCAGCTTGAATTCGTAACTTGCCACCTGGCGGCCGTCGGTCTTGACGCTGACCTTCAGCGTGATGTCCGCCAGCGAGCTGAACCAATAGCGGTTTCTCACCCGCAGCACGTCACCTGCCCCCTCATCCGCCGTCACCTCCACCGGGCACAGCACCTGCTGGTATTCACGCAGGCCGGGGCCGGGGCGCTGATCCGGGTAGATCAAGCCGTCCATGCAGAAGTTGTAGTTGTTCGGGTAGTCGCCGTAATCGCCGCCGTACTGGTAGCGCTCGCGTCCCTGCTCGTCGTGGCTCAGCAGGCCATGATCGCACCATTCCCAGATGTAGTGCCCCTGCAAACTGGCGTGGCGGTTGAACACCGACTGGTATTCGAACAGCCCGCCGGGGCCATTGCCCATGGCATGGGCGTATTCGCACAGGATGCGCGGTTTGGGGTGCGGGTATTCGCCGAAGGCGTTCATCATCGCTACACGGGAATACATGGTGCTGATCACGTCGGTCACTTCGGCGTCGCGATCTTCTTCATAGTGGATCAGGCGAGTCGGATCGAGCGCCTTGCAGCGCCGGGCCATGGCGCGAATGTTGCAGCCATAGCCCGACTCGTTGCCCAGCGACCAGATGATGATCGACGGGTGGTTTTTCTGTGCCGCCACGTGGCGCTCGATGCGCTCGACGTAGGCATGCTCCCAGCGCGGATCGTCAGTGATGCGGCTGAGATCGCCGACGTTAGCGAAGCCGTGGCTCTCCAGATCGGTCTCCGCCATCACGAACAGGCCATAGAGATCGCACAGCTCGTAAAAGCGCGGATCGTTGGGGTAATGGGCGGTGCGCACCGAGTTGATGTTGTGCTGCTTCATCAGCACGATATCGCGCTCCACCCGCGCCATATCGACGGCGCGCCCTTTAAGGTGATCGTGATCGTGGCGGTTGACGCCGTGCAGTTTGAAGTAGCGCCCGTTGACGTACATCAGCCCATCGCGCACCGCGATCTCGCGGAAGCCCACCCGCTGAGGCACCACGCCCAACAGGTTGCCGGCGCCGTCATACAGGCTGAGCAGCAGTTGATACAGGTAGGGATTTTCCGCATTCCACTGCTGCGGGCGGCTGACCGGCAGTTCGAAACGGCAGCTTAGCGCTTGCTCGATGCGCAAATCGTCGCGCCACTGCTCCGCCACGCAGCGATCGCCGTCGAACAGCTGTGCCTGCAGGCGGCAGCCCTCGGCGGCCTGCGATCCGAGATGATGCAGTTCGGCATCGATCGCCAACTGCGCGTCGCAATAGCGCTCATCAAAGGTGGTGACCAACGTCAGGTCGTGAATGTGGGTGGCGCTCTGGCCAATCAGATAGACGTCGCGGAAGATGCCGGCCATCCACCACATGTCCTGATCTTCGATGTAGGTGGAATCGGCCCACTGCATCACCCGCACCGACAGCAAGTTCTCGCCCTGCCGTACATAGGGGCTGATATCGAACTCGGCGCACAGCCGGCTGCCCTTGCTGAAGCCGACATAATGGCCGTTGACGTACACCTCGAAGTAGGTTTCCACGCCGTCGAATTTGATCAGCACTTGCTGATCTTGCCAGCCGGCATCGAGCGTAAAATGGCGCTGATAGGCGCCGGTCGGGTTATTGGTCGGCACGTAAGGCACGTCGATCGGGAACGGGAAGCCCTCGTCGGTGTACTGCAGGTGGCCATGCCCTTCCAGTTGCCACATGCCCGGCACCGCCATATCGCCCCAGTCACTCATCGGCTCGCGGTAAAACGCCGCCGGCACCTGCGCCGGATGCTCGAAGAAGCGAAAGCGCCAGCGGCCGCTCAGCAGCTGGAAGCGTCGACTGGCGTTGCGATCAAAGCTCAGCGCCTGCCCGGCATCCGCATAGCTGAAGAAGCTCGCGCGCGGCGGCAACCGGTGCTCCGACTGTTTTCCAATGTTTTCCCAATTATTCACGTCACGTCTCCCGACACCTGTGCAATGCGGAAACGATAGTAAATATTTAGTAAAAACTACAGTTGATATTTACCAAATGACGACAGGATCACAATAAATCTCAAATATCTTTTTTTATCATGACGTTAATTTTGGGCGCCAACGCCCCCCGCCGAGGCGGGGACCGGTCAGGCGAGGGTGGTGTCGCGCAGCTGCAACGAGCTGGGAACGAAGATCGACAGCGGGACGGCGCGCTCATCGCGCAGCCGCTCCGCCAGCAGGTTGACAGCCTGTGCGCCCATGGTTTCCGAAGGGATGCGCACCGTGGACAAGGCGGGGAAAATAAAGCGGGCAGTGGGAATGTCGTTGACGCTGATGAGCGCGATCTGCCCCGGCACCTGAATGCCGTGTTCGTGCAGCGCGCGCAGCACGCCGATCGCGATCGAATCGGTCGCCACCAGCAGCGCCGGCGGATAGCCATTCTTGCTCTGCAACATCGCTTTCGCGCACTGATAGCCCGACTGGCTGCTGAAATCGCCGTGGTAGATATCCTGCGCCCGTACCACATTTTGCTGCCGGCCATACTCGACGAACGCCTGCTCGCGCTGGTCGATGCCGGCCGGAGCGTCGCGCCCGCCGATAAAGCCGATGCGCTGATAGCCGCGGCCGATGAAGTAGTCGATCACCTTGCGGCTGATCTTGTACAGGTCGACATTGACGCAGTCGAAACGCTCGTCGTCCACCACGCCGTCGATGAATACCACCGGCGTTTCCTGCTGCCTGAGCTGCTCATACAGCGCGGGCTGCGGCCGGCCGATCACCAGCAGGCCGTCGGCCGACGGCAGCGCCTTGTCGCCGTTGAAGTCGTAACCGGCGCTCAGCGCCACGCCCAGCTTTTCGCACTGCGTTTCGATGCCGTAACGCATCGCCAGGTAATAGGGATCGTTGATCTCCACGCCCTGCGTATAGGTGAACAGCGCGGCGAATTGCAGGCGTTGCCCGCTCTGCCGTTTGGAAGGCGCAATCTTGTATTCGAGGCGCTCCGCCGCTTCCAGGATCTTCTGGCGGGTTTGCGCCTTCACGCTCAGGGTGGGGTCGTCATTCAACACGCGCGAAACGGTGGCGACGGACACATTAGCGGCTTCAGCAATTTCCTTCAGTGTGGCCATAGAGTCCCAATGCACAGACGAAAAACGGTAGCTTAATCGGATAGCGCCGCGGCGTACAGCGCCGCCCGCGCCCTCTCCTTCCCAAATCGGGCCAGAGCACGCTCATGCCAGCCGTTGCCGGGCGCCTGCAGCGAAAGATACCCATTTCGTCCGCTGTGATCAAGTTAACGCTTTACTGATTAAAGCGTATTTTTTACTAAATATTTTACTAATATACCTGCCGTTTACCGCTCTCTACGATCGGACTTTTTCTCTTCTCCCAGGGATCCGGGAGCGACCTCGCGTGAGCCGCCGCTCGGCTGACGTTCCGTTCCATCCAACACCAGGCCTATGCCCCATGAAATCACTAAATCATCACGCCCTGTTGCCCTGGTTGCTGCTCGTTAGCGCGCCCGTCTGGGCGGAGCAAGAACCTGTCACCCCGGCGGAGCGCAATCAGCTGCCGCCGCCGCCGTTGCCCGAAACCGCCGCGACCGCCCTGCGCTTTTACGGCGAGCTAGGCATCGGCGGCAGCGTCTATTTGAACGGCGAACATCAGCATCAATACAGCGACGGCACCTATATCGAAGGCGGCCTGGAGATCAAACAGGGCCACTGGTTCGGCCTGATTTACGGCGAAGGCTGGACCGTGCAGGCGGACAGCCAGGGCCATGCCTGGACGCCGGGCCACGGCTGGGGCGGCTTCGAGGGTGGGTTAAACCGCTTTTACGGCGGTTACCGCACCGACGACGGCACCGAGATGATGCTTAGCGTACGCAACGACTCGTCGCTCGACGATCTGCAATGGTGGGGGGACTTCACGCCGGAGTACGGCTACGTGATCCCCAACACCCGCGATCTCAGCTACGCCGCCAAGCTGCAAAATCTGACCGGACGCTTCCGCTACAGTGTGACGGCGGCGCCGGAAAGTCGTATCGACGAGAGCAAGGCGCTGTTGCACTTCGGCAAATACGATCGCTATTCCGACAAGTACACCTACCGGGCGATGATCAACGGCTACACCCAATACGATCTGCAGGACAGTCTGACGTTGCTGAACGGCCTGGAAGTGACGGACGGCCTGGGGCAGCTGTTTTTGCTGGGGCTGCGCGGCAAACACCTGGCCGGCCGCATCTGGCACCACACCGGCAAAGGCGACAGCGGTGGCCACCCCGGCAGCGAGTCGGGCCTGATGCTCAGCGCGATGACGGAAACCGCCAAAGGGCTGTATCTCTCCACCGCCTACAGCTACGCCCGCCACCGGTTTGATAACGCAGCGGATACCGCCACCTCATACGCCCAGTTCGGCGTCTGGTACGAATACGCCGGCGGCAAACTGGCCACCGCGCTGGACAGCAAGTTCTTTATGCGCAATGACAGCACCGGCGCCAGCAACTCGGTGTTTCTGATGCAATATTTCTATTGGTAACCGTTGAGGCTCCTACGATGAACATGACTCCCCTGACCCCGCTGGCCACTGCCCTCGTGCTGATGCTGACGGGCTGCGCGCCGAAAATGCCCGACGCCCCGCTGGCCGAGCGCTACCCAAACGTGATCGATCGCCACGGTGCGCCGCATTCTATGCTCGACTACGACTTCGACGATCACCAGCGCTTCAACCCATTCTTCGATCTCGGCGCCTGGCACGGCCACCTGTTGCCGAGCGGCCCTGAAGGCATGGGTGGCTTCCCCGGCCCGGCGCTGCTGACCGAAGAGTACATCAACTTTATGGCCAACAATTTCGATCGGCTCAGCGTCTATCGAGACGGTAAACCGGTGCATTTCACCATGACGGCCTACAGCCTGCCCGGCGCCCTGGTGCAGCGGCTCAGCGCGCCGGGCGTGACCGTCAACCTGACGCTGCGCTTCGCCGCCGCGCGCACCTCGTTGCTGGAAACCCAGATCCTGACCGACGCGCCGCTGGAGCTGGTGTGGGACGGCGAATTGCTGGAGCGCTACGCCGCCAAAGAGCAAAAGCCGCAGCCGCCGGCCACCGTCGAGCAGGCGTTCCCGAACTACATGCGCCGCATTGTGCCGACGGCGGACGGCCTGCGCGTCACCTTCGGCAAGGTGCGTGCGCCGTCGCAGCTGATGACCTCCGGGCAGTCCGAGTATCAGATCCATAAATCGCTGCCGCAGCGCACCACGGTCGATGGCCACCGCTTCCGCGCCACGGCGCGCATCGCCGGCTCCACCACGCTCTATACCACCTACTCGCACCTGCTCACCGCCGAAGAGGCGCAGCGTGAACAACGCACTATCGCCGACATCCTCGCTCACCCGCAGCGCTATATGGCCGCGTCGGCGCAGCGCTGGGAACGCTATCTCGCCGACGGGCTCAGCAACCCGCACGCCACGGCGGAACAAACGCGCGTAGCGGTCAAAGCGATAGAAACGCTGAACGGCAACTGGCGCGGCGCAGCTGGGGCGATGAAGTTCGACTCGGTCACGCCATCGGTCACCGGGCGCTGGTTCTCCGGCAATCAGACCTGGCCGTGGGACACCTGGAAACAGGCCTACGCCATGGCGCACTTCAACCCGGACGTGGCCAAGGACAACATTCGCGCAGTATTCGCCTACCAGATCCGGCCGGGCGATGCCCTGCGCCCGTGGGATGCCGGTTTTCTGCCTGACCTTATCGCCTACAACCCCAGCCCGGAGCGCGGCGGCGACGGCGGCAACTGGAACGAGCGCAACACCAAGCCGAGCCTGGCGGCCTGGGCGGTGATGGAGGTCTATCGCGTCACCGGCGATAAGGGCTGGCTGGCGGAGATGTACCCGAAGCTGGTGGCCTACCATGACTGGTGGCTGCGCAACCGTGACCACAACGGCAACGGCGTGCCGGAGTACGGCGCCACTCGCGACAAAGCGCACAATACCCCCGACGGGCGCATGTTGTTCACCGTCAAGCGTGGGCAGCGCGAGCAAACGTTGGCCGGCCTCGACAATTACGATCGCATCGTGCGCGAGGGGCGGTACGACAGCATCGAGATCCCGGCTCAGACCGCCGCCTCCTGGGAATCGGGCCGCGACGACGCGGCGGTATTCGGCTTTATCGATCCGGATCAATTGGCGCGCTACGTAGCGCAGGGCGGCAAACGCGAAGACTGGCAGGTGAAATTCGCCGAAAACCGCGCGCCGGACGGCACGCTGCTTGGTTACTCACTGCTGCAGGAATCGGTGGATCAGGCCAGCTACATGTACAGCGACAACCGCTACCTGGCGGAGATGGCCGATATTCTGGGCCGCGGCGCCGAAGCCGCCGCCTTCCGCGCCAAAGCCGACCGGCTGGCGGCCTACATCAACACCTGCATGTTCGACAAGCAAAGCGGTTTCTTCTATGACATCCGCATCGAAGGCCGGGCGTTGGCCAATGGCTGCGCCGGCAAACCGATCGTCGAGCGCGGCAAAGGGCCGGAGGGCTGGTCGCCGCTGTTCAACGGCGCCGCCAGCCAGACGAACGCCGATGCGGTGGTCAGGGTGATGAAGGATCCGCGCGAGTTCAATACCTACGTGCCGCTCGGCACCGCGGCGCTGACCAACCCGGCGTTCGGCGCGGATATCTACTGGCGCGGCCGCGTGTGGGTCGATCAGCTGTATTTCGGTCTCAAGGGCATGGAACGCTACGGCTATCGCGATGACGCGGTGGCGATGGCGCAGGCCTTCTTCCGCCACGCCGACGGTCTGATCGCCGACGGGCCGATCCGCGAGAACTACAACCCGCTCACCGGCAAGCAGCAAGGCGCGCCGAACTTTTCCTGGAGCGCGGCGCACCTGTACATGCTATATAACGACTTCTTCACGCAATAAGCCGCAGCGGCCACCGCCATCGTTGCCCGGCGGTGGCCCGCGTTTATGAGCGGATCGGGATCACCAGCACGTCGATATTCAGCTGGTTGATGGCGTTGCGGGTAGAAGAAAACAGATTGCTCCACAGATCGTGGTGATGGCCGAACACCAGCAGATCGATGTTCTTGTCCACGACTGCCGTGCGCAGTTCGTCAACGAAGCCGCCGCGCCCGATAATCACTTCCGCGATCGGGTAGTTGACGTTTTGCGTGGTAGGTTCCAGCTCTTTGCGGATCTTCTCTTCGAACGGCACGCCGTCATAGCTGCGCTCCGAAAAGCCGATCGCCGCGTGGTAGGTGTCGTAGTGGACGTCCACATAGATCAGCGAGAGTTTGGCCTGCAGCGCCTCCGCCAGCCGCGCCCCCTTTTCGACCAGCCGTTTGCCGTCATCGCTCAGATCGGTGGCGATGACAATATGGTGGTAACACATAGCGCCTCCTGTCATGGACTCGGTAGAGCCGAGGCTCCGATATCACGTCAGGGCATATCGTTATGGTTAATTTTAGTTCAGAAATGGCGCGTACGACGGGTGGCGATGCGGTGGGAAAGCCCCGTTGCCGGGGCTGAAGGTAAAAATTACTTCTCGCGCTGCGCCTCAAACCAGACGTTGCACAACGACAGGATCAGCGTGTTGGCGTCTTTCACCAGCACGTTATCGCCGGGCACCCCATCGGTGCCCTGATCGGTGATGCCTTTGATGGTGGTATCCGCATGCTGAATGGCCACGCGTTCGACCGACGGCGTGCTGATGCCCAGCATCGGGAAATCGATGTAGGAGCTGCTGCCGGAATTGTCTTCGACAAACTCCTGCGCTTCTACGGTGCTAACGGTGGCCCCTTCGCTTTTCAGCGCCGTGCCGTTCCAGCTGAATGCATCCGCTTTGTAGCTGATTTTGCCGCCGATCAGGCTCTGCGCCTGCTGTTGATCCCAGCAACCGGTGGTCTGGGTCGGCACAATTTTACTGACGCGCCAGTTGCCCAGCAGCTGTTTGGGGATCGGCCCGGTATCGCTCTCCGCCGCCCGAACCTGAGTCGCCGAGACGCAGGCCAACACCACCAGCGGCAACAGCGCCTTGCTCCAAGTGTTCAATCGCATTGTCTATTCCTTCGTTTCAGTACCCAGTCTGCCCTTGCGGGCCAACGGCTATCATAATAAGCCCGCCGATTCGCCGTCAAAACAATCCGCACCGTGCCGGGCAGCGGCCGCTCATAGCTAATCGCTATGAGTCATAGTGAATCAGTATTTTGTTTTAGCCCAGCGATTACCTACAGTCACTGCCACTATTCTGCCCGCCAAAATTAGCAGGCAATGTTGACAAGGACCCTGGGAAAATGACATTTACGCTGAAAAACCTCACCCTGGCGCTGGCCGCCGCCGGCACGCTGCTGCTAACCGCCTGCGGCCCGACCGCACAGGACGATCACCACATCAAGGTCGGCATCAGCGCCGGTATCGATCAGTCGCTGTGGGCGGTGGTGCAGAAAGTGGCCAAGCAGAAATACGATCTGGACGTGGAGGTGGTGACCTTCAACGATTACGTGCTGCCGAACGAAGCGCTGAACAACGGCGATCTGGACGTCAACGCCTTCCAGCACAAGCCGTATCTGGACAAGCAGATGCAGGAGCGCGGCTACAAGCTGGCGGCGGTAGGCAACACCTTCGTCTACCCGATCGCCGGCTATTCGAAGAAGATCACCGCACTCAGCCAGTTGCCGGACGGCGCGCAGGTGGCGGTGCCGAACGATCCGACCAATCTGGGCCGCTCGCTGCTGCTGTTGCAAAAACAAGGGCTGATTACCCTGAAAGACGGCGTCGGCCTGCTGCCGACCGCGCTCGACATCGTCGGCAACCCGAAAAAGCTGAAGATCGTCGAAATTGAAGCGCCGCAGCTGCCGCGCGCGCTGGACGATCAGAAAGTGACGCTGGCTGTCATCAACACCAACTACTCCAGCCAGATTGGCCTGTCGCCGGCCAAGGACGGGCTGTTTGTCGAAGACAAAAACTCGCCGTACGTCAACATCTTCGCCAGCCGCATCGACAACAAAGACAGCGAGAAAGTGAAGGATCTGGTCAAGGCCTATCAGACCGACGAAGTGGCGGCCAGCGCCGCCGAAATCTACAAGGGCGACGCCGTCAAAGGCTGGTAACGCTCTCCCGTATGCCCGTGGCGCCAGGCCACGGGCCATGCCAACCTCAGCCGCGCTGAATGGACACGCCGCCGTCCACCAGCATCGCGGTGCCGGTGACAAACGAGGAGGCGTCAGACGCCAAATACAGCGCCGCCTGCGCGATCTCCTCCGGCATCGCCAGCCGCTTCAGCGCGTGCAGCCGGGCCACCTGCGCCAAGGCTTCCGGGGTATTGCTCATCTGCCGCCCCATCGCCGTATCGGTGCCTCCCGGCAGCAGCGCGTTCACCCGAATGCCGCGCCCGCCAAACTCCACCGCCAGCGCCTGCGTCAGGCCGATCAGCCCCGATTTGCCGGCCGCATAGGCCGCCGTGCCGGGAAACGCCGCGGTGTGGCCGACGAACGTGGAGGTGAAGATCACCGAGCCCGCGCCGCGCGCCAGCATGGCGGGAATTTGATGCCTGGCGCCGTAATAGGCGCTGGACAGGTTAGTTTCCAGCACCTCGCGCCATTCTGACGCGCTGAGCGCCAGCGACGACCCCAGCGGCCCCAACGTGCCGGCGTTGTTGAAGGCGATATCCAGGCCGCCGAATTCGTCGACCGCCGTCGCCGTCAGCCGTTCGGCGAAGGCTTCATCGCGCACGTCACCCGCCACCGCCAATGCCCGGCCGCCCTCGCGCCGAATGTCCTCCACCAGCTCGGCCAACAGCGGCGCGCGCCGGGCGCCCAACACCAGCGCCGCCCCCTGCCGGGCGAACAGCAGCGCTGCCGCTTTGCCGATCCCTGAACTGGCGCCGCCGATCACCGCCACCTTGCCGTTTAATGCGTTCATCGCTCATCCTCACGCTGTTTAAAGATCCTCAGTGTGAGGCAAGGTTCGACGCCGCGCTGGCCGCAAGCGGACATGCAATTGGCGCAATAAAAAAGGCGCTGCAAGCAGCGCCCCGGCAACGCGGATCCGACGGCGAACTCACGGTTTGGCCGCATATTTCCCCTGATTGGCCGGCGTCACCAGCTCGAACGGGATCCAGTAATACGGCTCGAGTTTTTCACCGTTGATCATGCGCTGCGCCACATCGACCGAGGCCTTGCCCTGGCCGACCGCGTCCTGGAACACCGTGACCTGCATCTTGCCGGAGGCCAGTGCCTTGAGGCCGTCCGGCGTGGCGTCGATGCCGCCGATCAGCACTTTCTTATCCGCCTTGCCCGCCTGCTGCAGCGCCATGATCGCACCAATCGCCATCTCGTCGTTGTTAGCGGCGACGATGTCGATCGCTTCGCCGTTGGTCAGCCAGTTCATCATCAGATCCATGCCTTCACTGCGTGAATAGTTGGCGCTCTGTTTCTGCACCACCTTCATTTTCGGGTATTTGGCCACCACCTGCTCCACGTCTTTGGTGCGCTGCAGCGCGCCGGCGTCGGTCGGGTTGCCGATCATTACCGCCACGTTGCCCTGATAGTTAGCCAGCCGCGCCAGCTCTTCCATCTGCAGCGTGCCGGACTCCCGCTCGTCGGAGCCGACGAACACCACGCCCTGCGGCAGTTTGGCGTCGCCCGGCGTGCGGTTCACGTACACCAGCGGCACGCCGGCGGCCTGCACCATTTTGGTCATCACCGGGGTGCTGGCCGAGTTGACCGGATCGACGATAATCGCGTCCACCCCGGCGCTGATAAAGCTCTGCACCTGATCGGTCTGGCGGCCGACGTCGCCGCGCGCGTCTTCGAACTGTACGGTAATGCCGCGCGCCTTGGCCTCCTTGTCGATCGCCTGGCGGATAATGGTGAGGAAGTTCTGGTCAAAATAGGCCATCGATACGCCGATGGTTTGCGCCCATGCCGGCGCGGAAGCGCACAGCGCCACCGCCAGCCACAGCCCTTTCAGAAAGTTCATGATGTGTCCCCCGGGTAAAAAAACGCCGCCGGCCCACCTTGGCGCCGGCGGCAATTCACGGCAATCAGTGTTTTTTGCGGTTGCGCCGCATGTCGATAGACACGGCGGCGACGATAATCACGCCTTTGATGATGTCCTGAATGTAAGAATCGACGCCGATAAAGGTGAAGCCGCTTTTGATAAGGCCGAGGATCACCGCGCCGATCAGCGTGCCGGTGATGCGCCCGACGCCGCCCATCAGGCTGCTGCCGCCGATCACCGCTGCGGCGATGGCGTCCAGCTCGTAGGACATCCCCATGCTCGACTGGCCGCTGCTGACGCGCGCCGCCAACACCACGCCCGCCAACCCCGCCAGGCCGCCGGCGATGGTGTAAACCGTCACCAGGTACTTATTGACGTTGATGCCGGAGACCCGCGCCGAGGTCATGTTGCCGCCGATGGCGTAGATGTATTTGCCGTAGCGGGTGTGTTTGAGCGCGATGTGGAAGATCACTGCAATCACCAGGAAGATGATCACCGGCATCGCGCCCTGGCCGATTGACGTGAAGCCGTCCGACAGGAAGCTAACCGGGTTGCCCTTGGTGTAGTACTGCGCCAGACCGCGCGCCGATACCATCATCCCCAGCGTGGCGATGAACGGCGGAATGCCGGTGCGGGTGATCAGGAAGCCGTTGATAAAGCCGCAGACGATGCCCACCCCAATCCCGGCGCCGATCGGGATCGCCGCCGGCAGATCGAGCAACCCTGGGTACATCGGCGAGATGCTGTCCGAGGTCTGCGCCAGGCTGGCCGCCACCACCGCGGTCAGCGCAATCAGCGAGCCGGAGGAGAGATCGATGCCGGTGGTGATGATCACCTGGGTGACGCCCACCGCGATGATGCCGATGATCGCCACCTGCAGCACGATCAGCAGCAGGCGGTTCGGGTTCAGCAGGAACGACTGATCGCGCATGTACCAGCCGAGGATTTCGAAGATCAGCGCGATGCCGATCATCACGATGAAGATACCGGTGTCCTTCGGCATTTTGCCGCTCAGCCCGGAGAACAGCCCTCCCTTGCCCGTTGAATCGGCGGAGAGCGGCTTCTCAATCTTTACGTTACTCATGATGTTCACCCTTCGTTATTCTGAGGCCAGCGCCAGGATCTTCTCCTGGTCCGCGTCGTCTTTGTCCAAAATGCCGGTAATGCGGCCGCCGTGCATCACCATCACCCGGTCGCTCATGCCGAGGATCTCCGGCAGCTCGGAGGAGACCAGAATGATGGCGACGCCGCGGTTGGCCAGTTCGCTGATCAGGCGGTAGATTTCCGCTTTCGCCCCCACGTCGATGCCGCGCGTTGGTTCGTCGAGGATCAGGATTTTCGGCTGCGCCAGCAGCCAACGCGCGATCAGCACCTTCTGCTGGTTGCCGCCGCTGAGGTTATTGATGATCTGATCCATGGTCGGCGTTTTGATGTTGAGCTTTTTGATCTGATCCATGCAGTCTTTGGCCATCTGCACATGGCTGACGAAACCGTTCTTGCCGATGTATTCCGACAGGTTGACGATGCTCATGTTCTCGACCACCGACAACACCAGAAACAGGCCGGATTTCTTGCGGTCTTCGGTGAGAAACGCCAGCCCGCTCTCGATCGCCTTCGCCGGAGAATCCACCTTCACCGCCTGGCCTTCGATAAAGATCTCGCCGCCGTCCGCCGGGTGCATGCCGAACAGGCTTTCCATCACTTCGCTGCGCCCGGCGCCCACCAGCCCGGCGACGCCGAGGATCTCGCCGCGTTTGACGCTGAACGACACGTCATGAAACCAGCCGCTGCGGCGCAGCCCCGCCACCCGCAGCACTTCCTCGCCGATATTGTTGTTGAATTTGGGGAACATCTGCGTCAGTTCGCGCCCCACCATCATGGTGATCAGCGACTGTTTGGTCAGGTTTTCGGTTTTGTCGCAGGCGATGAAGGTGCCGTCACGGAAAATGCTCACTTCGTCGGTGATGGCGAAGATCTCGTCCATCTTGTGGCTGATATAGATGATGCCTTTGCCCTGCTCGCGCAGTTCACGGATGATGGCGAACAGGTGCACCACTTCGCCTTCGGTCAGCGCCGAGGTCGGTTCATCCATGATCAAGACGTCGGCGTTGTAGGACACCGCCTTGGCGATCTCCACCATCTGCTGATTGGCGATGCTCAACTCGCCCACCAGCGTATCCGGCTGCAGTTTGATGTTCAGCCGCGCCAGCAGCTCGCGGGTCTGTTCGTTCAGCTGCTCGTGGTTGACGAACCCCAGCCGCGCCGGCTCGCGCCCCAACCAGATGTTTTCCGCCACCGTCATGTCCGGCACCAGGTTCAGCTCCTGATGGATCATGGAAATGCCCGAATGCAGCGCCTGCAGCGTATCGCTGAAGGTGACCGGCCGGCCTTTGATTTTGATCGAGCCTTCGTCCGGGTGGTAAATGCCGATCAGGCATTTCATCAGCGTCGATTTGCCCGCGCCGTTTTCCCCCATCAGCGCGTGCACGCTGCCGGGTTTGATTTTAATCGAGACCTTATCCAGCGCTTTGACGCCGGGGAACTGCTTGCTGATGCCTTCGGCCTCAAGAACATAAGGGTACATACCGCTTACCTCCGCACTGACCCACGTTTTCCGCCGCGATCGCCCCACACCGGCGCCCGCGGCGGGCTTCAAGGCTTATTTCTTGTTTTTATCGGCGAATTGCTGGTAATTGGCCTGGGTGATCAGCTGGTAAGGGATCAGCACGTTGCTCTCCACTTTCTCGCCTTTCACCAGCTGAACGGCGGTTTGCACCGCGCCCTCGCCCTGGCCTTTGGCGTCCTGGAACACGCTCAACGCCAGATCGCCCTTCTTGATGAACTCCAGCGCGTCCGGCGTGCCGTCAACGCCGGCCACCAGCACGCCGGATTTCTTGGCTTGCTTCAGCGCCAAAATAGCGCCGATGGCCATTTCGTCGTTGTTGGAGGCGATGGCGTCAATCTGCTGGCCGGACAAAATCCAGTCGGTGGTGACGTCCACGGCCTCTTTACGGAAGAACTTAGCGGTTTGTTTGTCGACTATTTTGATGCCGGGGTAGTTGGCCGCCACCTCTTCCACGCCGCGAGTGCGGTCGCGCGTGGCTTCGCTCGACAGCTCGCCCATCAGGATCATCACGTTGCCCTTGCCGTTCATCAGCTTGGCCAGCTCTTCCATCTGGAGCTTGCCGGCCAGCTTGGAATCGGAGCCGACGTAGGCCATGCCGGCCGGCAGCGCCACTTCCGGCTTGCGGTTGACGAACACCAGCGGGATCTTGGCCTTCTCGGCCAGCTTGATCATCGGCTTGACGCCCTGGGTATCCACTGGGTTGAGGATGATGGCGTCGACGCCCTGGCTGACGAAGTTTTCGATTTGTTGAATTTGCTGCGCAATGTCGCCCTTGGCGTCTTCGAACTGGCCGCTGACGTTGCCGTCGGCCTTCATTTTGCTTTGCATCGACTGGCGCAGAATGGTGAGGAAGTTGTCATCGAAGTAAGCCATGGAAACGCCGATCTTGATGTCTTTCGCCAACACGCTGGCCGGCAGCATACACATCAGTACCGAGGCGGCGATCAGTTTCTTCAGCTTCATGTTCGTTACCCTTTAATCGTTAGAATGAAGAGGTCTGTTGGTTGACAGCTAATGAAAAATATTTTTTACATTCAAACAACAATACGGTCGGTGTTATCCCTTTGATACGGCGAAATTACCGCGTTATCGCCGTATTAAGGCCGTGAAAAAAATGGTGATCGATATCTCAAAACAGATTAAAAACAATCAATTGAAATAAACCCCTGGCACAGCAAACGGCGTCTTTATCGCGTTTTTAAATGTTTATTTCATAATTTAGATTATTGAAACTTTTTAACCCAAACAAGCGAAACATGCATTTTGGAATGGCTTATTAACAAAAACATGACACGGATCTAACAAATGAAATGAAAGCCACCGGCGAGCGTTCCCCTTTCGTGCGCCGGCAAAAACTGCGAGCGGCTACGCAGTTTGCGGTTTCCGCGTTTCCCGACCATTCTTACTCGGCAATAATGGACATATCCCTATCTCAGGAGGACCTGACATGCAGCTCAGCAGTAAGGTGCGGATGAACCGCCTGTTCAACAACGGCAAGTGCCTGGATGTGGCGATCGATCACGGCATCGCCAACGAACCGGATTTCTTAATCGGCTTGGAAGATATCGAACGGGTGATGGGCAACCTGATCGCCGCGCGCCCCGACGCCATTCAGGTCAACTACGGCCAGGCGGAGCTGCTGCAGCGCGCGCCGCAGCGTGAAAAACCGGCGCTGGTGCTGCGCACCGACGTCGGCAACGCCTATAACGCCGCGCGCCACCGTGAGATGTGGGCGGTGTTGCACAACCCGGAAGCGCCGATCCTCGCCGCGCTGCAAATGGACGCCGCCGCGGTGGTGGTCAATCTGTATATGATCCCGGATGAACCCGGCATTTTCCGCCAATGCGTGGAGAACATCGGCCGCCTGCGCCACGCCTGCGATCGCTACGCCATGCCGCTGATGATCGAACCGCTGGTAATGGCGCCAGCCGGCCAGGGCGCCGCCTACGGATCGCTGGGTGACGTGGAGAAGATCGTGCCGCTGGTGCGGCTGGCGCGCGAGCTGGGTGCCGACATCATCAAGGCCGATCCGACCGATCGGGTGGAGGATTTTCACCGCGTGGTGGAAGCGGCGCGCTGCCCGACGCTGGTGCGTGGCGGCGGCAAGGGGGAGCTGGGGCCGGTGCTGGAAAAATCCGCCGCGCTGATGGCCCAGGGCGCTTCCGGCATGGTCTATGGCCGCAACGTTTACCAACACAGCAATCCGTCGCAGGTGGTGCGCGCCCTGATGGCGATCATCCATCAAGGTGCCAGCGGCCAACAGGCGCTGGAGCTCTACCACCAGCAATGACCCGCTTTTGTAACTAAAATAACCCCTCCGCACCCCGGCAGCATGCTATAACCTGCTGCCGGTAACTGCAGCTTGCCTCATTCCTCGCTAGAATATGCCGTGAAATCGCCATTCGGAGAACCGCCATGCCAAAACAACGGGTGCCGCTCAAGCTGAGCACCTCCATCACGCTGATGGTGTCCGCCATCATCGCTTCGGTGCTGCTGGTGGTATTCGCGCTGTTTTTCGTGCAGATGAGCCGCGAGGGGCAAGATCAGCTGCAGCAAAAAGCCATCGCCGTCGCCAACACGCTGGCGCTCTCCAACACCGTGATCGACGGCCTGCAGCGGCGCGATCAAAGCGGCGCCATTCAGCGCTTCGCCGAGCAGGTGCGCCATCAAAACGAGCTGCTGTTCGTGGTGGTGGTGGATATGCAGGGCATCCGCTATTCGCACCCCAAACCCTGGCTGATCGGCAAACATTTTATCGGCGACGATCTGGCGCCGGCGCTGCAAGGCAACGTCAACAGCGCCATCAACCGCGGCACGCTGGCTCCGGCCCTGCGGGTGTTCGTGCCGGTGTATGACGATCAGAAAAAACAAATCGGCGTAGTGGCACTCGGCATCGCGCTGGACACCGTGCAGCGGGTGGTGGCGGAGAGCCGCTGGATCATCTATTGGACCATCGCCTTCGCCGCGCTGGTCGGCAGCCTGGGCACCTTCTTCCTGGTCTCTGCGCTCAAACGCATCATGCTGGGTTTCGAGCCTTACGAAATCTCCAACCTGTTCGAGCAGCGCAACGCCATGCTGCAGTCGATTAAAGAAGGCGTGATCGCGGTCGATAATGAATCCCGCATCACCATCGTCAATGACGAAGCCAAGCGCCTGCTGCGCCAGAGCGGGCCGGTGGAAAACCTGCTGCTGGAAGCCGCCAGCAAGCATTGGCCGGCGCAGCTGCATCTGGCGGAGGTGCTGGCCAGCGGCGAACCGCTGCGCGATCGGCAGATCAGCTTCAACGGCAGCGAACTGCTGACCAATACCGTGCCAGTGATCGTCAACGGCAAGGTGACCGGTGCCATCGCCACCTTCCGCGACAAGACCGAGGTCAGCCGCTTGCTGCAGCGCCTGAGCGGCATGGCACACTACGCCGACGCCCTGCGGGTGCAGTCGCACGAATTTATGAACAAGCTGCATGTGATACTCGGCATGCTGCACATGAAGGCCTATCAGCAGTTGGAAAACTACATCATCAACACCGCCAGCAACTACCAGGAAGAGATCGGCGCGTTGCTGCGCAAGATCCATTCGCCGGAAGTGGCGGGCTTCTTCATCGGCAAGATCAGCCGCGCCCATGAGGCCGGCATCGAACTGACCATCGAGGAAACCAGCCTGCTGCCAGAAACCGACGATGCGGAGACCACCCATGTGCTGATCAGCGTGCTCGGCAACCTGATCGAAAACGCCATCGACGCCATCGACGGCGTTGAGGGCCACGAGATCGGCCTGAGCTTCCATCACCACGACGATCAATTACACTGTATCGTCAGCGACGACGGCCCCGGCATCGATCCGGCGATCGGCGCGCGCATCTTCGAACACGGATTTTCCACCAAGGGAACGGGACGCGGCATCGGCCTGGCGCTGATCCGCAGCCATCTGGAGAAACTGGGCGGCAGCATCGATTTCGAATCCGAACCGGGCGAGCTGACCCAATTTTTCGTGCACCTTCCCTATCAGGCCAAGAGCAGAGCCCATGATTAACGTACTGATTGTCGACGACGACCCGATGGTGGCGGAGCTGAACAAATACTACCTGAGCCAGGTCGGCGGTTTTCACTGCCAAGCGACGGTCGCCACTCTGAGCCAGGCGCGCGCCCTGCTGGCCGATGCCAGCGTCAGCATCGATCTGGTGTTGTTGGATATCTACATGCAGCAGGAGAACGGGCTGGATCTGCTGCCCGGCCTGCGCGAACTGGGTGAGAAGACCGATGTGATCATCATCTCCTCCGCCAGCGACGTGAACACGGTGCAAAAAGCGCTGCACTACGGCGTGGTGGATTATCTGATCAAACCGTTCCAGTTCAGCCGCTTCAAGGAGGCACTGAGCCACTACCGGCAACAGTCGCAGCTTTTGGCGCAGCGCGAGTTTTCGCAGGCTGACGTCGACAGCCTGCTACGCCGCCAGCCCGGCGGCCAGGAGAGCAAGAAGCTGCCGAAAGGGCTAACCAGCATCACCCTGAGCACGGTGTGCGAGTGGATCGAACAGCAGCACGACAGCGAATTTTCCACCGACAACCTGGCCAACGCCATCGGCATTTCGCGGGTGTCCTGCCGCAAGTACCTCATCTATCTGGCGGAGAGCGGCATTCTCGGCACCCGTATTCTGTACGGCGCCACTGGCCGACCGGTCTATCTGTATCAGTTGAAACCGGATGCGATCGCCATGCTGAAAGAGCATTGCCGCCCGGCCTAAACGACGCCGGGCGCTGCAAGCGCCCGGACGTTGAAGGCTAGAAGTTGTGCATGTAACACTTCGCCTCGGGGTGAGGATCTTTCGAGTGTCTGCGCAGGCAACGCTGCTTTTTCTCCTGCTGTTCCAGGTTCCGCTGCTGCCGCTCGGCGGCCTCTGCTGCCTCGCGCTGCTGTTCCCGTGCAATCGCCTGCTCGTTGACCAGCGTCAGGTTATCGACATTCCACACCTTGTGACGCAATGCATCACGCTTTTTCTGGTATTCCTCGGTGATCTTACTGTCCTTCGGCGCCGCCGCATGGTATTCCAGATCCACCCGCGCCTGCGCGAAGCTGGCGCAACACAAGGCCACGCCAGTCAACACTATCATTTTCATCGATAAACTCCTGACAAGTCCCTGTTCTCATCTTTAGCAATTCAGCGGCCGACCATTCAGCCAGGCCCGGCAATATGCGCCGACAAACGGCCGATGCGGCCCCATCAGGGACGTCCGGCGCAGACGCAGCGACAGGCAGCGAACAATATCGGCTCCCTGTTCGCAGGCCGATCGGGCGCTCTGGTGCCCCTGCGCAGAACGTCTCGCCGTTTTCTGTGTTTGCAACCACATTTCCAACGCTTCCCGCTCCGCACGCAGCCGCGCCAGCTGCATGCGCTCCGCCTGAATCTGTTCAACCAACCAAATATGCTGCAACAAGCCATCCAGCCGCGCCGAGCATCCCGCCGCAGAGGGACTTTCCGTCGAGGCGCCGGGCGAGGAATGGCGATCGATGAACGCCTGACTGCAAAATGAGGCCAGCAGCGCCAGCGCCGCAGCGATTAACGAGGGTATTTTCAATACACAAGCTCCATGAATAAGCCGACTGGGGCGCGCCACGAAAAATGACGCAGAGAACCGTTCAACAGCCATTGGGTGAAGACATATGAGGCTCTGCGGGATCGGGCGCATGTTGCCCTCCCGTCGCCGGCGTTTTCGCGTTTTCGGCATCGCATTCCGCCAGACGCGCCAAGGTTTCAGCCTCGTTCTCCGTGGGTGGTATCGGCACCGCCATCTCTTGTCGCAGGCCATGCGCCAGCTCTTTCAATTTCTTCTGAAACAGCACGGGAGAAACTCCCTCGCATTGCCGATCGTAACGGGCCGCATTTGCTTGCAGACTCAACAACGACATTATCAACATGGCGACAATACGCTTTGCCATTGAAAACTCCTGTAATGATGTCTAGGTATGTCGATATAAATTCAACAAGCAGAGATTCATCGTTTAAAGATAAATAACGCATCGGAAAAACAGAGTAGCGAATTAATAATAAACCGCTCCATAATATCTCTGAGATAACGTCTGGCGCCACGCCGAATAAAGAGTGGCGATTAGCGCCCCCCTATTTTCGACCAGTCCAGCGTACCGCCGATACCGACCCGGCCTTCATTCAGCACGGAAGCGGCGGATTCGCCGGCGATAATACGCTGTTTTTGTTCTCGCGTTGCGGGCTGCGGTGCTCCCCAATTCCCCCGATGAGTGGAGGAGGATGAGGATGAAACAGTGGGGTAAATGGCACTGCATCCGTTTAATACCAGACACAATGCCAGAAGATAATTACGCCATGTCATACTATTCCCCTTAAAATAACGCCATTGGTAGTGACGGTAAATGAAAAATGAGTTTATTTAGTTTAATAACGTTCGCCGCATGCCATCGCCAGCGACAAAAAGAATACGCAAGTGTTAATCACCCGTTATTTTAATTAACCTGAATAAAACAAATATCGCTCAATAAGATAACGCTAATCGCAGAAATGGGCCAGCAGGTTCAGCGCACTTCCGAGTGCGCTGGGATCTTACTCTTCGCCGTCCGGCTGCCAGGCCAACAGATCGCCAGGCTGGCAGTCGAGAATGCGGCAGATCTTGTCCAGCGTTTCCAGCCTGACTCCCTTGACCTTGCCGTTTTTCAACAGAGACAGGTTTTGCTCGGTGATCCCCACCTGCTCCGCCAGCTCCTTTGAACGCATCTTCCTTTTGGCCAACATGACATCAAGACTTACGATTATTGCCACTCTATTCTCACACGAAAGAAAGCTGTTCTTCATTCAGCCGCAACGCTTCCAGAAATACCCGGCTAAATACCAGGATTGCGCAGCCTACGATCAGCGAGCGCACCGACTCGCTATTGACGCCATAATAAAGGATAAACAGCATTTTTTCATCGGCGGTCAATACCATCACCTGCAACAGACCAGCTAACGACGGGAACAACACATCGACGATCAGCAAGATGCCGATGATCTGCAACAGCACCATATTGTTGCGATGCCACACGTTGCCGCGGAAAAATTGATAAAACAGCCCAGCGCCGCACAGCAGCGCGCTGTAATAGGGCAAATAACCGAGCATGTCGATAACCAGCGTGGCGAACAGCGCCCAGCGTTGCTGCGGGATCGCGTAGGCAAGCAGCTCCGGGTAATATTCCCGGTAAGAGGCGACGATATCGCGATAGGCTACGCCCTGCAGCCAATCCCGCACAATGATGAACATCTCAACGCCGGTGCTGACGATCAGCATCGCCATAATGAGCAAACACAGACAACGCACGTACAGCGGCAGATGGATCCTTGGCGCAGCGCCCATAATTTTCTATCCCTTAATCAACAGCAATAAATTATCGTAAAACGATAATTTATTGCTGTCAATGATCAAGTGGACTGATGAGTCAGGCGGTGGACGCCAATGCGCGGGCAATAAAAAAGGCCGGGCTAACCCGACCTTGTTTGACTGCTCGACGCGCTTAGACCAGTTCGATCACGTCGAAGTTGGCTTCGCCGCTCAGATCGGCATCGTAATCAACGCCCTGCAGACCGAAGCCGAACAGGCGCAGGAATTCCGCCTTGTAGCCCTGGTAATCGGTCAGTTCGTTGATGTTATTGTCGTTCAGCTGCTGCCAGATTTCACGGCAGGTTTCCTGCACGGCATCGCGCAGTTCCCAGTCATCCAGGCGCAGACGGTGTTTCTCGTCGGTGTCCGGCGCCGCACCGCTGTACAGCTTGGTCGCGAACAGACGCTGGATCTGCTCGATGCAGCCTTCGTGAATGCCCTGCTCCTTCATGATTTTGAACACGATGGAGATATACAGCGGCATCACCGGAATGGCGGAGGAGGCCTGAGTTACCACCGACTTGAGCACCGCAACGTAAGCCGCGCCGCCTTTGGCCTGCAGCTTCTGGTTGATGGCCTGCGCCGCGCGATCCAGATCTTCTTTCGCCTTGCCCAGCGTACCGTGCCAGTAGATTGGCCAGGTCAGATCGGTACCAATGTAGGAGTAAGCGACAGACTGCGCGTTATCCGCCAGCACGCCCGCTTCGTCCAGCGCGTCCATCCACAGCTGCCAGTCCTGGCCGCCCATCACCTTCACGGTGTCGGCGATTTCTTGCTCGTTGGCCGGCTCGACCACGGCTTCAACCAGCACGTCTTTGTTGGTGTCCAGCGCAACGGATTTGTACGGCTCGCCGATCGGCTTCAGTGCGGAACGCACCACTTCGCCGGTTTCCGGCATTTTACGCACCGGCGAAGCCAGCGAGTAAACCACCAGGTCAACCTGACCCAGGTCTTTTTTGATCAGATCGATCACGGTTTGACGGCACTCGTTGGAGAATGCGTCGCCGTTGATGCTTTTCGCGTACAGGCCTTCTTCTTTAGCTGCCTTGTCGAAACCGGCGGAGTTGTACCAACCGGCGGAACCGGTTTTGCCTTCGCTGCCAGGCTTCTCGAAAAATACGCCGATGGTGGCCGCACCGCTGCCGAAAGCGGCATTGATGCGCGAGGCCAGACCGTAACCGGTGGATGCACCAATGACCAGCACCTTTTTAGGCCCGTTTTTCAGTTCGCCACGCGACTTAACGTAGGCGATTTGCTCACGGACGTTGGCTTCACAGCCTGCCGGGTGAGCGGTGGTGCAGATAAAACCACGAATTTTAGGTTTGATAATCATAGTAATTTTTTCTTGGTAGCTAAAAACCGAAGGACAATATACCTGATTTTCTCGATATACTTAAGAAAGTGCGAAAACAAGCGCAGTGAACAGACCAGTCGGGGCCGCCCCCTGCGCCAGTGAAGGAGCCGTACCGGGTGAATGCCATTCCCAAAATACATGCCGATGAGGCCGAAATCTCTCTCCCCCATGTCCGAGCTATGCTCGCCGAACAGTTCCCGGCCTGGGCGGCGTTACCCATCGAACTCGTCACCACCGGCGGTACCGACAACGTGATGCTGCGGCTCGGCGACGCGCTGTTCATTCGCCTGCCGCGTACCGCCTCGGCGGCCGAAGCGCTGGCGCGCGAGAACCGCTACCCCGCGTTGCTGGCCCCTCATCTGCCGGCACCGATTTCAGCGCCGTTAGCCCAGGGCAAGCCGGATGACGCCTATCCTTTCGCCTGGAGCATCGGCCGTTGGATCAGCGGTCGCACGCCCGCCTGCGGCGAATGCAGCCCGGCGCTGGCGACGCAGTTGGGCGAATTCGTACGCACGCTCCATACCATCCCGACCGCAGACTATGAGATCACCGCCTATCGCGGCGGCCCGATCAGCGCCAGAGATGCCCTCACGCGCGAGTCTATCGCCCAGTGCGCCCCTCACCTCGATGCCGCCGTCCTGCTGCGGACGTGGGACAATGTGAGCCAGGTGCGTGAAAACACCGCCGGCGCATGCTGGCTACATACGGACATTCAACCCGGCAATTTGCTGGTCGACAACGGTGAACTGGCGGCGGTGATCGACTGGGGCGGCATCGCCATCGGCGATCCGGCGGTCGATCTGATCGTCGCCTGGAACCTGATGGGGCCGGAAGCCCGCGAACATTTCCGCCGAGCGGTGAAGGTGGACGATGAGACCTGGCGTCGCGGTCGCGCCTGGGCGCTGTCGATTGGCGTTATCGCTTACGCCTACTATGTCGATAAGGAACCTTTGCTGACGCGCACGTCACGCTACCAGCTGAAGCAGGTCGCGGCGGAGATGGGATTGACGCTATAAAACAGCAGACCGGACGCACTTCGCCCGGTCTGCAATCATTACGCCTTGTTCTTTTCCAACTGCTCAATCAGCGTATAACGCAGCGACGAGGCATCGGCCGGCACGTTCTCCACCGGGGTAACAAGCACTTTCAGCCGATACTGATAACCCGGTTCGAAGGTGAAACCCTCGATGCCGGTATAGAACAACTCCCACGGCTGCTGCGCGGAGCGACGCACCTGCATGCACTTCATCGGGCCGACGCCCACGCAGTCCACCAGCGCGCTGTTCACCAGCAACACTTCCGTTTGGCCGCCTTTCTCATTTGCGGGCTGATTCATCGAGGTTCCCTCCTGGCTGCAGCCGGCCAATGCGGCCAACGCAACAAATAACAACGCTTTGATTTTCAATGTACTGCACCAATAGTCATGTAGGTCAGACGATCCTAACAAATTGACTGGATGAATTGAACCTTGCTCCGTATCACAGAGGCGACATTATTCGCTCGCGCTTATTCTCCAAACTCATGCGTTACAGGACAGAGGTCATGACGGTACGCTGTCGTTTTTATCATCGGTATCAATGAGAAAACCGGCATCACGAATCGCCGCCCTCACCTGCCTGGCGTCCATCACCGCCGTTTTCACATAGCCAAAGAATGCCACCCGCGCGCCGGGCAAACGGACTGGCGTCGCCAGTTGGGCACTGAGTTCGCGATTGCGCTGCGCCATCTGCTCGGCACGCGCCTGCCAAAATGCAGCCGGTTCGGAGGGAGTTTCAGTGGCGGTTTCGAACCGAGACGCCAATTCGCTTAGCGCCTCCCACTCCGCCAACAGGGCGGCAACCACTTCAGGATTAGCCACCTGCCCCCAGTCAGAGGGTAAAATCCCCTCACGCCACGCCTCAAGGTAGCCGGGCAACGCCCTCTTCAACCGACTCAGCCGATCGTTCAACGCAGGTTTCATTTTACAACGCCTAATGTCTTGATATTCCACATAATGTCACTCTCGCTTAACCGGTGATGGGAGCAATGACCGAAGCTTATCAGCGCCATAGATGACATAATGACTTTTAGTGCGGCTAAATTAGCGATATGTGCGGGTGGGGATGGAGATCGGGTTGGTGGCTGTGATTCGAAAGAGGAGCGGGGATTGTTGCTGGCGTCTTAGGTGAAATTTACTTATAAATCAATCACACAAAAAAAGACCGAATACGATTCCTATATTCGGTCTAGGGAAATGGCTCTTGGGAGAGAGCCGTGCGCTAAAAGTTGGCATTTAATGCAGGGCTTGTTCAGCCGTGCACTTTAAGAGTAGCCTACCGCGCCAGTTTTGCCAGCCGCCCGGCGGCCGCGTGATAGTTTCGTGACGAAATAACTATGCGGCAAATGCGCATCAATCCGCGCACGTTGGGCAAGGCGTTGGCAAACAAGCGGTTAGTCAGCGCACAGCTTCTCGGCGCGTTCAATGAACGGCGCCAGGCTCATTTTTTTCCCTGGTTCGGCAGGGTCGTCCAGCAGGAGCACCTCCAGCGGCTGCGCACGCTGATGGCCCTTCTTCACCTGCTGCTCCGCTGCATCGTTGAGCGGGTATTGCATCAAGGTGCTGTTGTTGAGCACGAACAGCGCGCCGCCGCTGCGGCACTGCAGCGTCACCTCTTCCTTGGTGAACGCCCACTGTTTGCCGTACTCCAGTTTAGTGATGTTCACCAGTTTGTCTGCCGCCAGCGCGCCGGTCGTGGTTGCCAGCAGCGTAATGCCGAGTAATACCGATTTCATGTGTTGGCCTTAAGGTTGCTATTCGCGTCGATTTTCCCGCAGCTTGCCGGCCTGCGGCAAGCTGAAATGTCATACCGGCGCATAGGTTGCAAATAAACTGACCAGCAGCAGCACCGCCATCCCCAGCCCGACTTCGAGCCAGCAGGCCAGCACCACGCCGCGCTGCGCCAGCGCCGGCACGCGGCTCATTGCCGGCACGATAGCGTAGCGATTGGCCAGCGCCACCATCACCATCAGCGCCACCAGCGCGGTTTTAATCAGCAGCAGGCGCTGATAAGGCGAGCTGAGGTTAAGCGGCCAACCACCGAGAATGATCAGGCTGTTGACGATGCCGGTGACGATCACCGCCGCCACCGCCAGGTGCCCCCAGCGCGAGAAACGGATCAGCGTGGTGATGGCGTCGCTGCGCCATTGCGGCGGCTGCAGGTAGCGCAGGCAAACCAGCAGCGGCACCAGGCTGCCGAACCAGTAACCGGCGGCCAGCAGGTGTATCGCATGGTTGGCGCGGTGCAGCGCGCCCAACGTGCCTTCGTGCATCGCCGCGTGGCCGATAAACGCCAAGCTCACCAGCAGCAGCGCCGAACACAGCGCCAACGCCTGCGCGCGCGGCCGTTCCGGCAGCAGCAGGCTCAGGATCGCCAGCAGCGACAGGCCCAGATGCCAGCGCCACACTTCGCCGAAGGTGGTGCCGAGCACCGCCCACCAAACCTCCAGCCGCCAGGCGTCGTGCCAACCGTCGCCCATCTGCCCGGCCTGAATAGCCAGCAGCGCCACGGCGGAAAGCCCGGCAGCCCAGGTGCCGGCAAGCAGCAGCGGGCGCACATCGCGGGAGAGGATCGGGGAGAGGCGCTGCGGTGACAATAAGGCGGTGAACAGACTGATGCCGAACATCAGCATCACCGCCGCAAAGTGCACCAAGCGACACAGAACGAACAGGGTCGCCAGAGTCACGATCAGTTTACGGTGAAGCTGTACTGGCCTTTGGTTTTATGCCCGTCGACCGACACCACATGCCAGCTGACGTTGTATTTGCCCGCGCTCAGCTCGCCGTCGATCGGCACGTTGACCTGGGTGTTATTGTTCGGATCGAGCTGCAGCTTGCCGGTTTTCACCACGGTGTTGTCCGGGCCGGTGATTTTCACGCCGCTGAAGTTCGGCTCGATGCCTTCGGAGAAGCTGAGAGTCAGCGCCTTCGGCGCCGGGCTGACGCTGGCGTCGGCCTTCGGCGTTTCCACTTTCAGGTGAGCGTGCGCCAAGGCTTGCTGTGAAGAAAGGCCAACGAACAGGACGAAAACGGTGGAAAGCAGGCGACAGGAGGAACGAATTTTACCGATCACAGTGGTATCCCTTAACAGTAAAAGAGGGTCATAAGGGTTAAGGCCACAGCCAAGGCGATGTATCAGCGGCCCCAACCCACCGCAAGTGATTGCGCCACGGGTAAACAGAAAAACGGGTTATATCGGCTAACCCGCTGTTTTGACTCTACCATCCCTGTAGCGTATCGCGGTAAATCATAACGACCACGCCTCAGCAAGTCGAGCGCATCACTGGCATTTTGCGATCCGGCAGCACGTATCGCCGCATAACCGCGATAAACGCAGGGTAAAAAAAACCGCGCGTCAGGCTCGCCCGCGCGCGGTTTTTCGATGTTCTGGTGCAGATTAAGCCTGGCCGTTGCCGCCCTGGCCCATCGCGCCCATTTTCTTCAGATCTTTGTCGATGAAGAACAAGCCTTTGCCGCTGGTGCCCACCAGCGCCAGCTTATCCAGCACGGATTTGAACAGTTTCTCTTCTTCATGCTGCTCCGCCACGTACCACTGCAGGAAGTTGAAGGTGGAGTAATCGTGCGCGGTCATGGCGGCGTGCGCCAGTTCGTTGATCTGACGGGTGATCAGCTGTTCGTGTTCGTAGGTCTGCTGGAACACGTCCGCCAGCGATTCGAACGCCACCGGCGGCGCGGCGATGCTGCCCAGCAGCGGTAGAGAACCGGTGTCGCTCAGGTAGTCGAACAGGCGTTGCATATGCTGCATCTCTTCCTGAGAGTGCTCTTTAAGAAATGCGGCGGCGCCTTCAAAGCCTTTATCGCTGCACCATGCGCTCATCTGCAGGTACAGGTTGGCGGAGTAGAACTCCAGATTCAGTTGCTCATTCAGCTTTTGAGTCATTTCTTGCGTCAGCATAATGATTCCTTTTATTTTGCAGGTCATGAATTTAATTTCCGCGCATTATGCCCTGCTGCCGTAAAAATAAAAACACCTTATTTACACTCAAATCACATTAATTATAAAAACCATAAATATCAATAAATTAAAATATCACCAATACATTGAGAATTAACATGATAATTATTTTCATCTTTTATTTTAATCATAAAGCGAATCATTCTTATTTAAAAGAATAAATAGATTGCATTACTGCTGGATAAATATCGCCCGCGACGGCGGCGCAACGGGCTTGCCAAGCGCCGCCGGGTGGATTACCTTCTGCGCAGATTCAATGCGGCAAAGTAAGTAAGGAGCATAGCGTGGGTTACAATCTGGCCGAGTTGTCCAAAGAAGAGATGGACAGGGTGAACGTGGATCTCGCCGCCTCAGGCGTGGCGTACAAAGAGCGCTACAACATGCCGGTGATCCCGGAAGTGGTAGAGCGCGAGCAGCCGGAGCCGCTGCGCGACTATTTTCGCGAGCGCGTGGCGCACTACCGCGCGGAATCCCACCGATTTTCGCGCCTGCCGTACGAGCCGAAGGTCAAATAACAAAACCCGCCATTACGGCGGGTTTTTGCGTCACTTGCCGGCGAACCGGTCGGTGGCGATCATCAGCTGGTGCAAAATACCCGGCTCATCATACGAATGCCCCGCCCCTTCCACGATATGCAGCTCCGCCTCCGGCCAGGCCTTGGCCAGATCCCAGGCGTTCTGCACCTGGCAGGCCATGTCATAGCGGCCGTGGACAATCACCGCCGGAATATGGCGGATCAGCGGCACGTTACGCAGCAGCTGGTCGTCGCTCTCCAGGAAGCCCAGATGCGTGAAGTAGTGGTTTTCAATACGGGCGAACGCCAGCGCGAAATCATCCTCGCCAAACGAAGCAGATTCACGGCTCGGCAACAGCGTGACCGTCTCCCCTTCCCACACGCTCCACAGCTTGGCCGCTTCAAGCTGCACCTGCGGATCGGCCGAGGTCAGCCGCTGCCGGTAGGCGGCGATCACGTCTTGACGCTCGTCATCCGATAGGATGGACAGCACGCGCTCCCATTTGTCCGGGAAGAAGCGCGAAGCGCCGTCCTGGTAATACCAATGCAGCTCCTGCTTGCGCAGGGTGAAGATGCCGCGCAGCACCATTTCACTGACGTGCTCCGGGTGGGTCTGCGCATAGGCGAGCGCCAGCGTAGACCCCCAGGAGCCGCCGAACACCAGCCACTGCTCGACGCCGGCCATTTCGCGCAACCGCTCGATATCGGCCACCAAGTGCCAGGTGGTATTGTTGTCCAGGCTGGCGTGCGGGCGGGAACGGCCGCAACCGCGCTGATCGAACAGCAGCACCTTGTAGCGTTCGGGATCGAACAGTTGACGATGATGCGGGGAGATACCGCCACCCGGTCCACCGTGAATGAAGACCGCCGGTTTACCGTTCGGGTTACCGCTCAGCTCCCAGTAGATCCGGTGGCCATCCCCAGTGTCCAGCCAACCGCTGTCGTATGCCGCTAACGGCGGGTACAAACCTCGTAATTGTTCCATGGCGCTTTCCGTCTCTCTGTGAGTCATGCTTTCATCAAAGCGGAAGCCGCCCGGCAGGTCAACGGTAAAACCCGAAAACTCGAACGCGCGCCGAGAACTCGGCGCGCGTTTGCTCAAAATCACATCGACCTGCCTGCAAAACGCCCACAGGCCCGATCAGTTAAGGTGCGCGATCGCACTGATCTCCACCAATTGCTCAGGCGAAGCCAACCCGGTGACGCCGATCAGCGAACCGGCGGGCCGGTGATCGCCGACATAGCGCTTGAACAACGCAACGCACGGTTCAAAGTGCGCCAGTACATCGGTCAGGTAGATCTCCACATACGCCAGGTTCGAACGTTCGGCACCGAATCCCGCCAATACCCGATCCAGATTGTCCAACGTCTGTTGGGTTTGCCGTTCGATATCGCCCGCGCCGATAAACTCCCCCTGCATATCATGGGAAAACTGCCCCGAGATGTAGAGGGTGTCCTTGACGCGATAGCCTTGGGACACGCCATTCTCCTCTTCCCAAATGACCCCGTGGTGATAGTGCGTGATGCCATTTTTCATGCTGATTCTCCAACCGTTTATCGTTTCCATGATGACTATAATCGTTTGATTGGCGAATGGATGTCGTCACTGAAACGACGTTGAAGATGCAGTTAATGCATTGAATATGTTAAATTAATTATCTTATCACCGGTTCTCGGAGGGCAGCATGCTACGGGCGAATCTCAATGACATTCAGGTTTTCATGGCCGTCGTCGATACCGGCAGTTTTGTCGCCGGCGGACAGACGATGGGGCTGTCGCGTTCGGCGGCGGGCAAGGCCATCGCGCGTCTGGAGCAGCGGCTGAGCGTGCGGCTGTTGCATCGCACCACGCGTTCGCTTGGCCTGACCGACGAGGGACGAGAGTTTTATCGACGTGGCCTGCAGATCCTCACTTCGGTCGACGACGCCGAGGCCAGCGTCGCCGGCGACAAGGGCACCGCACGCGGAGTGCTGCGGTTGACCGCCCCTTCCGCCTTCGGCAGACGGATCCTGTTGCCGCTGGTGCCGAAATTTCTCGTCGCCTGGCCTGAGGTGCAGGTGGAGATCAGTTTTTCCGATCGTCTGGCAGATGTCGTGGAAGAAGGATTTGATTTGGCGGTGCGGATCGGCGTCACGGCGCCGGATACCCGGCTGGTGTCCAGAACCCTCGCCAGGTATCGCGCCCTGCTGTGCGCCTCCCCCGCCTACCTCGCCGCCCGTGGCGAACCGCATACCGTCGAGTCGCTCGCCGGGCACGAGGCTCTGCTGTTCAGCAGCCGCAGCCAAAAACAGCCCTGGCGGCTGCGTGACGAGCGCGGCGAATGGGTCAAGGCCCCAGTTCGCGGCCGCCTGCGGCTGGACAGCGGAGAAGCGCTGCACGATGCCGCCTTGGCCGGGTTGGGCATCGCGTATCTGCCGGAGTTTATGATTGCGGAGGATTTGGCCGCCGGTCGTCTGCAGCAGGTGCTGCGCGCCGTGGAGGGTGAAGAAGTCAGGATTGTGGCGCTCTATCCGAATAAGCGCCTGCTGGAACCCCGCGTCAGGCGCTTTCTCGATCTCTTGGTGGATACGCTCGGCGGCTGAAACCTTACCCGCCTTTGCGCATATGCGGCTCGCGCATCTCCTGCGCGGTTTTCGCCTCGATGCTCAGCTCCGCCGTCGGGCGCAGCAACAGACGCGCCAAGCCGATGGGTTCGCCGGTTTCCCGGCAGTAGCCGTACTCGCCGTTCTGCAACCGCGCCAGCGCCGCATCGATTTTCGGCAGCAGGCGGCTTTCGCGATCCAACTGGCGGAACAACAGGCGCAGCTCTTCTTCGCGCGCCGCCTTGTCGGCTTCATCGCCCGTCGCTTCGCCGCTGTCGATCGCCTTCTTCAGCTCATCGATGTGCAGCAGCAGTTTTTGCCGCTCATCCTGCAGCAGCTGGCGGAAAAAAGCCCGTTGAACCGAGTTCATGTAATCAGAATCCGGCATGGCCAGCAGTTGCTGCGCATCCGGTAATGTCATCACTGTCATTGCGTTCTCCGAACCCTAAAAGTGTAATATTATAACATAATAATTATTTTAAGCACCCGGTCATCCAAAAACAAAATTTCACGTGCAAACAGCCAGTTACACACTACTGGCACTTTGTCGCTTGCATCCTGTCGGCTTTAGGCGGTTAATGGCTGAGCAAGCCACCCAATCATAGGTAACGAGAGGCCATCATGAGTAAGGGAATGGATAGCAAAAAAAATGCGAAGAAGAAGCCGTTGAAAACCCCAGCCGAGAAACGTGCGGAGAAACGCGCCAAAAAAGCGCATCCGTCTGGTGAGTAAGCGTCCTTCCATCCGTCATTAAACCCGCCAAGGCGGGTTTTTTATTGCCTCACTGGAGAGATGGCCAATGCCCTGCTTTACCCTCGCCGCAGCCCAATACCCCGCCGCTGCGGCCAATATCGCCTGCAACCTTGAACGTCACCTTGAATTTGTCGCGCAGGCAGCCGAACAGCAGGTGCAACTGCTGGTTTTTCCCGAACTGTCGCTAAGCGGCTATGAGCTGGCCGATGCTGCCGAACTGGCGCTGACGCTGGGCGATCCGCGTCTGCAACCGCTCGCTGCGGCGGCGCAATCGCATCAGATGACGATCATCGTCGGCGCGCCCTTGCGCAGCGGCCAGGCGCTGCATATCGCCGCCTTGATCTTTCACCCCAAAGGCGCGGTGGCCGCCTATACCAAGCAACATCTGCACGGCGCGGAACAACAACGGTTCTTGCCCGGTAATGGCGGCACGCTGCTGGAAATACATCGGCAACGCATCGCACTGGCTATCTGCGCCGACACCTCGCAACCCGGCCACGCAAGTGCCGCCGCGCTGGCGGGTGCGCAGATTTATGCCGCCGGCGTGCTGGTATCTGAAGCCGGTTACGCGAAAGACAGCGCCACGCTGGCAGGCTATGCCCGGCGTTATGGCATGGTCACGCTGATGGCCAACCATGCAGCGCCAACCGGTGGCTGGATCCCGGCAGGCCGCAGCGCCATCTGGGATGAAACGGGAGCGCTTTTGGTTGCCGCACCGGATGACGCCCCTGGTCTTGTCATCGCCGACAAGACCCGCGACGGTTGGCACGGCCGCCTGTGCCGGTTAAGCTGAAGCCTGACGGCAACGCGGAGGAAAGCATGACGTTACGCGTAATAGATACCGAGACCTGCGGGCTGGACGGCGGCGTGGTGGAAGTGGCCTCCCTCGATCTGCTCGACGGCCAATTGACCAACCCGATGAGCGATCTGGTCAGCCCGGACCGCCCCATCAGCCTCGACGCGATGGCGATTCATCACATCACCGAACAGATGGTGGAAGACAAACCGCGCATTGCGGTGGCGATCGGCCGCTATCAGGGCAGCCCCTACTATGTGGCGCACAACGCCGCCTTTGATCGCGGGGTGTTGCCGGAGATGAACGGCGCCTGGATCTGCACCCTCAAGCTGGCGCGCACGTTGTATCCGGACATCAAGTACGGCAACCAGTATCTGCGCTACGCGCTGAATCTGGACGTGCAGCTGCCGGCAGACGCCACGCTGTACCCGCACCGCGCGCTGTATGACTGCTACGTCACCGCCGCGCTGCTGCAACGCATCATCAAGGATTCGGGCTGGACGCCGGAGCAAATGGTGCAGATCACCGAACAGCCGGTGCTGCTGAAGAAGTTCAAGTTCGGCAAGTATCGCGGGCAGGAGATTGATCGCATCGCCCAGGAAGATCCTGGCTATCTGCGCTGGATGCTGAAATCCATCGACGATCTGAGCCCGGACATGAAGCACACTCTGAAATACTATCTGATCGGCTAACACGGCGGGCGGCGCAGGCCGCCCGCCGAATGCCGTTACTCCGCCAGCGCCAGAATGAAGGCGTACTCCAACGCAATATCCTCATAGGCCTTGAAACGGCCGGATTTGCCGCCGTGGCCGGCATCCATGTCGGTATACAGCAGCAGCTGCCGATCGTCGGTTTTCAGCTCGCGCAGCTTGGCCACCCACTTGGCCGGCTCCCAATACTGCACCTGCGAATCGTGCAGGCCGGTGGTCACCAGCAGATGCGGGTACTCCTGCGCTTTCACCTGATCGTACGGGCTGTACTGCTTGATGTAGTCGTAATAGGCCTGCTCGTTCGGGTTGCCCCACTCGTCGTATTCGCCGGTGGTCAGCGGAATGGACTCATCCAGCATGGTGGTCACCACGTCGACGAACGGCACCTGCGCCACCACGCCGTGGAACAGCTGCGGCGCCTGGTTGATCACCGCGCCCATCAGCAGGCCGCCCGCGCTGCCGCCCATCGCGAACACCCGCTTGCCGTCGCCGTATCCTTGGGCGACCAGCGTTTCGGTCACGTCGATAAAGTCGTTGAAGGTGTTCTGCTTGTTGAACAGTTTGCCGTCTTCATACCACAGCTGCCCCAGCTCGCCGCCGCCACGAATGTGCGCCAGCGCGAACACGACACCGCGATCCAGCAGGCTCAGGCGGCTGGCGCTGAACGCCGGATCCATACTGCTGCCGTAAGATCCGTAGCCATACACCATCAGCGGGTTGGTGCCGCGCTGGAAGCTGTCCTGGCGATACACCAGCGAGACCGGCACTTCGACGCCGTCGCGCGCCTTCACCCACACCCGCTCGCTGCGGTAGTTTTCTGGCGTGAAGTTCTTCACTTCCTGCTGTTTGAGCATCGTCCGCTCGCCGCTGTCCATGTTCAGCTCGTACAGCGTGGTCGGGGTGGTCATCGACGAATAGCCGTAGCGCAGCAGCGCGGTCTCCGGATCCGGGTTATACGCCAGCCAGGTGGTGTAGGTCGGATCGTCGAAGGCGATGCGCTTCTCTTCGCCGCTTTGCCAATGGATCTGGCGCAGCAGCGTCAGGCCGGCATTACGCTCTTCCACCACCAACCAATCACGGAACAGGCTGAAGCCCTCCAGCATCACGTCGCCGCGCGGGGCGATCAGCGTCTGCCACTGCGCTTCATCCGCCTGTTCGCTTTGGTACAGGCCGAAGTTCTTGCCGTCCTTGTTGGAGCGGATATAGAAATGCTGGTGATAGTGATCGATGGCGTACTCGTGATCCTTGCGGCGCGGCACGAACAGCTGCGGCTTGGCGTCCGCGCGATCGGCATCCAGCAGCAGGATCTCCGAGGTGGTGGTGCTGCTCAGGTGGATCAGGATAAAGCGCTCGGAGGTGGTCTTCTCCAGCCCGACGTAGAAGGTATCGTCCCGCTCTTCGTAGATCAGCTCGTCCTGCTGCGGATCGCTGCCCACCACGTGGCGATAGACCTGGTACGGCAGCAGCGTCTTGGCGTGCTTGCGCACGTAGTAGACCGTCGAGGAGTCGTTGGCCCACTCGAAGCTGCCGGAGGTGTTTTCCAGCACTTCGTCCGCCCAGCTGCCGTCGGCCAGGCTCTTGAAGCGAATGTCATACTGGCGGCGCGACAGGAAATCCTCCGCCACCCCCAGCCGCTGGTTGTCGGGGCTGACGTCCAGCCCGCCCAGGGTATAAAACTCGTGATTCTCGGCGCGCTGGTTGCCGTCAATAAGCACCTCCCAGTGCTCACTCTCGGCCTGCGGCTGGCGCACGGAAATCGCGTATTCGTTGCCCGGCTCGTAGCGCGTCTGATAGCGATAGCCATGGCGCACGTAAGGCACCGAATGTTCCTGCTGCGGAATACGCGCCACCATCTCTTCGTACAGGGTTTCACGCAGCGCCTGCTGTGGCTTCAGCATCGCATCGGTATAGGCGTTCTCCGCCTGCAGGTAGTCCAGCACCTGGCGGTCTGCGCGCTCGTCGTCGCGCAGCCAGTAGTAGTCATCCACGCGCGTGTCGCCGTGGATAGTGATGGGATAAGGACGTTTTTCCGCTTTCGGTGGGGTCATCATTGCTAAATCATCCGCTTACATAGATTGCGGCAAGAGTGACACGATTCCCCCCGGCTTGCCAAGCGGCGCTACGCCAGCTCGCGCTTTTTCTCGTTGACGTCGCTCTCGATGCCCTGCTTGACGTCCGCCGGGATCTTCAGCGCCTGTGCCAACGCATCGAGATAGCCGCGCTCCATAAAATGATCGACGTCGATCACCAGACAGCTCAGGTAATAAACCTCCAGCGCCTCGTCTTCGTTTTGCACGCTGCGGGCGATCAATGCCGGGTTGAGCGGCTGATCGAGCGCTTCCTGTACCCAACCCTGCGCCTCTTCCCCCACCTGCAACTGCGCCAGGCTGTGATCGATGGCACGCTGCTCGTCGGCATCGATATGGCCGTCGCTCTTGGCGGCAAACACCAGCGCCTGCACCAGGCGTTTGGCGCGCAGATCCACCGGCGTGGTTTGCAAACCGAACTGCGGTTCGTCCTGATGGGTCTCTTTCACCCGCTGTTTGTACTTGTTCCACAGCACTGCGCCCACCGCCGCGCTGCCACCGATAATCAGCGCATTCTTGCCGAACTTGCCCACCAGCTTGCGCGAGGACTTGTTGGCCAACAGCACGCCGACCAGGCCGCCCAGCGCCGTGGGCGCCAGCAGCTTGCCGATGCCTTCCGCCCCGCCCATCGCGCCGGCCTTCTGCCCGATCAACGTTTGAATCTGTTGCATCCAGTTACTTTTCATCATCTACCCCTTGCGTGAAAAAACGCGGCGCGCAGGCGCGGCCGAACCGACGGTAAACCGCCAGATTAGGGGATCTTTTGTCAATTTACGTCTGGGGGATGCAAACCTGTGTTTAGCGGGCCGGGCGGCCCGCCTGGATGGCTGCGGCGTTACGCCTCTTCGTCGCCCGCTTCGTCGTCCTGCTCGTACTCCGCCAGCTCGTCGCGCATCGCCTGGATGGCGTCACGAGTCATCAGCGCCAGCGTGCGGTAGAAACCGGTGGTGGCGTGCGCTTCCACTTTACCGAGGAAACGGCCGCACCACGGCAACAGGAACTCGTCGAACAGCGCGATCTGCGCCTGTGCTTCATCTTCCTGCGACTGATCTTCCAGCCAGGACGCCGCCAGCAACAGCTGGCCGAAATGGTCGGCCGGTGCCTCCGCCAGCGGCATGCCGCGCTGCTGCAAGAAGGTGCGCACTTCCGCTTCGCTGGCGCCTTCGACGTAGTCGGAGCGGAACGGCGACACGCTGCACTCGCTGCCGACGAACATCGCGTTGAAGTCGGTCGCCAGTTGGTTGACATCGCAGCCCTGCTGCAGGCGCTTCAGCAGGTCATCCTGCTCCAGCGGCCAGTGCTGCTGCAGCTTGCCCTCTTTGATCAGCGCAAACAGCGGCACCAGCAGCGGATCCTGCGGCTGGCGGTAGAACAGCGTACCCAGCACGCGGCAGACAATCGAAAACTCATTCATGATAAAGCCTTATTCAATACGGAAAATTTTGCCGGGACGATGTCACAAATCGGCCAATTCCGCAATCGCCGGCTTGCCGCGCCGTTCGAGAAAATCCAGCAGCCGGCGCGGGCTGACGTTGAGAATGCGCTCCTGCGGGAAGCCCACCTCGTCGATGATGCGCTCGCAGTGCTCAAAGTTGCCCAGCGAAAAGGCAACGTGCGAATCCGAACCCAGCGCCAACCAACCGCCGGCATCGCGCACGGCGGCGGCGATTGCCCGACAGTTGGCCTCGCTGCCCTTGCGGGAGTGGGTGAACGACGAGTTATTCAGCTCCAGCGCCACCTCGTATTTGGCCGCCGCCGCCGCGACGGCGGGAATGTCGATCGGATAACGTGGGTTGCCGGGGTGGCTGATGATATGCACGTCCCCCTGCGCCATCGCGGCGATCATCGCTTCAGTATTGGACGCTTTATCCTGCGGCGCAAACACCGGCTCGTGGAAACCGGCGATGATCACGTCGGTGGCGGTCAACATCGGGCCGGTGCAGTCGATGTCGCCCTGTAGGTTTTTGATGTTGGCTTCGATACCGCGCAAGATGCCCACGCCGTTCACCCGGCGCGGCCAGACGTGCATGTTCATAAAGTGCCAGTAGTGCGGCGCATCGGCCATGTCCGGGCCGTGATCGGTGATGGCGAACAGCTTGATGCCCTTCTGCTGGGCTTCGGCGATGTAATCGTGCAGCGTGCTGTAAGCGTGGGTGCTGGCGACGGTGTGCATGTGCAAATCAACGGGGTACATTGTTTCTCCTTCCAGAGGGCCCGCCCGCAAAGGTACGGGCAGGCGCGATGACGATAACAGCTTATCAGTTACCGAACGGCGGCTGAAGGATCAGTAACCCCGCTGCCTGTCGACCACGCCGGCCGGGGTGTGCCCCGCCTCCAGCGCGCGGATGTTGGCGGCGATCTGATCCATCGCCTGCTGCGGCAACGTGATGGCAGCAATATGCGGGGTAATGGTGACACGCGGATGACGCCAGAACGGGTGATCCTGCGGCAGCGGCTCGCGGGCGAACACGTCCAGCGTGGCGGCGGCCAGCTGCCCCTGCTCGAGCGCCGCCAGCAGATCGGCCTCCACCAGGTGTGCGCCGCGCGCGATGTTGATGAGATAGGCGCCCGTGCTCAACTGCGCGAACAGCTCGCGGTTGAGGATGCCGACGGTCTCCGGCGTATTGGGCAGCAGGTTGATCAGCAGTTTGACGCCGTCGAGGAAGGCCGCGCGCTGCGCCTCCCCGGCGAAACTTTGCACGCCGTCGATCTGTTTGGCGCTGCGGCTCCAGCAGCGCACGCGAAAGCCAAACTCGGTCAGCTTGCGCGCCACGCTCTGCCCCAGCACGCCGGCGCCGAGGATGCCGATGGTGAAATCATCCAGCGAGTGAGGATCGAGCGGCTGCCATTCCTGCCGCTGCTGCAGCGCCTGATACTCGTCGAAACGGCGGAAATAGCGCAGTACATAGCTCAGCGCATATTCCTGCATCTGCTGCGCCATGCCGGTATCCTCCAGCCGCAGCAGCGGCACGCCGGCGGGCAGCGTGCCGGGGTGTTTGCGCTCCTGATCAAGAATGGCATCGACGCCGGCGCCGAGGGCGAACACCGCTTTCAGATCGCGGCGGTTGGCCAGCATTTCGTGCGGCGGGCGCCACACCAGCGCGTAATCGGCTGGCCGCTCGTCGCCGCGCTGCCACTCGCGGATCTCGGCCTGCGGTAGGCGTTGCTTGATGCCGGCCAGCCATTCCTGGGCGTTAAACAAGGGGTGGTAATAAATGATGTTCATACTGCGGGCTCCCGTTTGTTTTTATTGGTTTTCCTCCAGCCTTCCGCGATTCGCCGCCGGATGCAAGCGTTAAAGCCCAAAATAAAAACAGCCCCGACCAGTGGGGCTGTTGCGCATACTCGCCAATCAGGCGGCAGACGGGCCGTCGCGCCGGATAAGGCGCCGCAGCAGCGGAATGAGAATCAGCATCGCCACGCCGACGCCCGTCGCCCCCCAGCCCAGCGCGCTGAAGATTTCGCTGTAGCCGGGATTGGTTTGCAGCGGCGTGTTGCCGCTGTTTTCCGGCATCAGGCCGGAGACGTAGCCCGCCAACACCGAAGCGACGCCGGTCACCATCATCCAGCAGCCCATCATCACGCCCTGATAGCGCGGCGGCGCCAGCTTGCCGATCATCGCGTAACCGATCGGCGAGATCATCAATTCGCCAACGCTTTGCAGCACATAGCTGATGACGATCCATTTAAACGCCACCAGCCCGTCGCCGCCCGCCATGCTGATGCCCAGCGGCAGCACCAGCATGCCGAGCCCGATACAGAACAGCGATCCGGAGAACTGCAGCGGAATGTCGATGTTGCAACCGCGAGCGCGCAGGCGATTGAACCACCAGGCCAGCAGCGGGCCGCCCACCACGATCACCAGCGTGTTGATGTTCTGGATCCACTGCGGCGCCACCTGAATGCCGTAAACGTTCAGATTGATGTTGTGCTCGGAGAACAGCATCAGCCCCATCGGCGCCAGCTGGTACAGCGCCCAGAACACCAGCGAGCCCAGCGCCAGGATCAGATAAGCCGCCATTCTGCGGCGCTCATCGCGCGGATGGTGGCGCAGCGTCACGACGCACAGCATCAGGAAGATCAGCGCGCCGAGCACAATCACGAAATGGCCGCTGAACTCGGCGTGGGTCAGCATCACACGGATGATCGGCACCAGCGCTACCAACACCGCCAGCCCGACCAGCATGCGCCAACGGTATTGGCTGCGGCTGGCATCGTGCAGCGGCGTATTGAGATCGGCCAGAATGCGCCAACGGCAGACGGCGACGATAATCGCCGCCGCGTTGCCCAGCGTGGCAAACAGGAACAGCGCGCGGTAGTTTTCCGTCAGTTGGAAATAACCGGCGACGGTAAAGCCGACGAAGAACCCGAGGTTCATGCCGGCGTAGTTCCACAGGAAGGCCGATTCGCGCCGATCATCGTCCGGCTTGAAACGCTGAGTCAGCATCATATTAATGCAGGTCACGTTAAGGCCGCTGCCGGTCAGGAACATCGCCAGCCCCCAGTACAGCCCCCACACGCCCGCGACGGCAATCAGCGCGCAGCCGATCACCTGCAGCACCATGCCGAGCACGAACAGGTTGCGGTTGCTGAGGAAACGGCCGCCGAGATAGCCGCCGAACATGTGCAGGCCATAGTTGAAGGCGCCGAACACGCCCATCATGGCGTTGGCGCTGCTTTCGTTGAAGCCCAGCCGCTTGGTGGCGTACAGCACCAGCGTGGAATAGAGTACGGCGAAACCCAGCGTGGCGAAGATCTGGATGAAGAACAGCGCCCCCGCACCGGGGGGAATGGCATGGCGCGCTTGCGGCGCCGGCATGGCATCTGAAGGAGTCAAAACGAACCTCTACTGCATTATTATGTAATGAGTCTGTCCCTGTCTGCGATATCGCCGGCCTGTCACCCGGCAATCTGCGCGGCGTTGTGATGTTCCTTGCCAAAAACGCCGCGCCGACACAATTCCATTTAGCGACACATCTGACTAATAATCCAGTATTAATGCATATAACAGCAGACAACCTAACGTCAGTGGCGATATATTGAGCTACCTGTACAGAAAAAGGTCAAACAATCGTCTTTTATGGATTCCGACTGCGGTCTACCCTGCCCACGTGTGGCCACGAGTGGGAATATCGTTCGGTAAATCAGCAAATTGCTGCAAGTTTGGCTAAACAGTCATGAGAATGAAATAAGAGGGTTGACGCTGAGATCAGATTCTCCTACATTAGCGCCCGTCGACAGCGCAAAGCGTTATCGAAAACAAAACGGTGAGGTGTCTGAGTGGCTGAAGGAGCACGCCTGGAAAGTGTGTATACGCGAAAGTGTATCGAGGGTTCGAACCCCTCTCTCACCGCCAAATTTAAAGAGAAAGCCTGGATTCGCGTCCAGGCTTTTTTTGCATGGCTCACCGCCGAGAGGGGTGAGAAGCCTCGACAGGGTTCGACAAAACGCCCGCGTTTTGGACCGCCAACGGCGGCCCGCAGGGTGAGCGCAGCGAATCAAGCCCTCTCTCACCGCCAAATTCAAAGAGAAAGCCTGGATTCGCGTCCAGGCTTTTTTTTGCATGGTGCACTGCGCATCTCCCCAGCCTCTGCGATCATGATCCCCATTTCCGCCGGTTATCCACGAGCCCTACTTCTGATTTTCTCACCCTTTCATGACATCTGCCCTGCCGTTCGCCGCAGTTTTCAGCAAAGTGCGCACGGCTTGAGCGGACGAACAAAAACACAGAAATTATTCTTGACCGGATCGGCCCCACTCCCTATAGTAGCGCCCCGTTGCAGCGATGATTTCGCAACAAAAAAATATGGTGAGGTGTCCGAGTGGCTGAAGGAGCACGCCTGGAAAGTGTGTATACGCGAAAGTGTATCGAGGGTTCGAATCCCTCCCTCACCGCCATATTCTAACGAGAAAGCCTGAGCGAAAGTTCAGGCTTTTTTGTTTGCATAACGCACCGACCGGGAGGGTGAGAACCCTCGACAGGGTTCGACAAAACGCTTGCGTTTTGGACCGCCAACGGCGGCCCGCAGGGTGAGCGCAGCGAATCTATCCCTCCCTCACCGCCATATTCTACGAAGAAGCCTGAACTCACGTTCAGGCTTTTTTGTATGCATGGCGCACTGACCGGGAGGGTGAGAATCATCGACAGGGTTCGACAAAACGCCTGCGTTTTGGACCGCCAACGGCGGCCCGCAGGGTGAGCGCAGCGAATCAATCCCTCCCTCACCGCCATATTACGAGCGCATGTTATTAATTAACATGCGCTTTTTCTTTTGTGCATCTTTTCGGCATGCCATCCAGTATGCCATTACTGTCTGGCTTGCGAAGACATCGGACAGCTTACTCCCCTTTCATCTCGTTGCCAGTGCTCCCGGATAGTGGCGGGCGATGATGCCATTCAGTTTATCGACCAGTTCTTGCCGCTTAAAGGTGATATGAGCAATTCCCTTCTGAAAGTACTTGATTGCAAACATCTCATCCGCGTAACGGTTGCTGTGCCGATTCGCATGGATATGGTCACCCAGTCGACGGGTGACGTCGGCACGGTTGTCGGGAACAGGTTTCCCATCCAGAAGCATCAGCATGCGTTCAAGGTCCGCTAACCGGTCACGCTGCCAGCCCCAGTTCAGCCCAAATCCCCATCGGTCACATTTGACCAGCCCAGTCACAATGATTTTCGTACCAAACTTGCAGGGCGAGTTCGTCTTAAAATTCCAGCTTAACCCTTTGAACACATTTATCACACCGCGCTCAAACACCTCGCCTTTATTCAGATGTAATTGCTCGAACGTGCTCAGGATATTAGCTTCACTGACGGCAGGAATATCGTCTTTCTCCAAGCTCCTGTGCCACTCGTCACGGGACTGAGCGTCCATCAGGCTCTGCATTCCAGAGCGTTGCATCAAATCCCGCCATATCCCGCGATCGATACTGCGGGTAATGGCTGTCATCGCCTTTGTCATATCATCCGTGAGCCAGCAGTCGTAGCGATGTCCCTGGCACAATACTAAATGCCTTAATCAGATATGTTTGTAGTCCAATCTTTTTTATTTCGGCCCTAAACATTAGCATCTGAATGAATCAACAGCACTGTATATTCAAAACCCAATTGAGGCTTTTCTGATTTGAGATTGCACTGTTCCAACAAGGGGAAGATGCCATCTGGATTTCCGGTAATTCGCACTTCAAGTGGTACGATCAATTGTCCTGACCATCTCAGTCCATAGACCTGTGGGCACGCTCCATATGCCCCTATCATGATGACTCAGCCTGCAGCGACCAGAGCTTCCTTAGCTAAGCGATCGGGTGCTCAAACCGGCCTTGGTAAACCGATAGCGCATATATGAGGAAATGTCATCCTCGTGCGAGGAAACGATCAACTGGCGATTGTTGAACTCGCAGCGAAGAAGATCAGTCAAAGAGGCAATATTCACCTCATCCAGCGACTGGGATGGGTCATCGATAAGGATCAGCGATACGTGTGAGTAAACTCTATACAGCGAGAGGAAAAATCCCAGGCTGAGCGCCGATACCTGCCCATGAACGTAAGTACGATAAAAATCATGTCAGTATCAGGCCATATTAACGGCTGTTATTGATAAACATTAACTCTTAAAAAGGGTGAATGCTGAAAGGTTGCTATGGCGGCCAAAGTGATGACAAAGACGGTAAGACCGTTATCTGACAAACCTGAATGTTTCCATAGGCATAAAGACCGCTTGGAGAATAAGGCTCAGGTCAGCGAATCTCATAGTGACCCGTAGCTCTGACTGCAGTAAGTCCGAATACAAAGCTGCAACTACTCGTCGATGTCAGAACAACGGAAGCCTTGCAAACGGGGAGGCGTTCATACAGGAAACATGATTTATCCATGTATTCATTGTGTTATGGAATATTGAACAGAATGAAATAAACAAAAGACGCCCCACCGTTAAGGCTGAGCGTCCTGTTTTTTAGCTTGCCAATGTGATAATATAACATTAAAAACAAATCATTCTGGCAGAGAACCCGCCAGATTCTTTGCTGAAACGCTGCTGGTGGGTTCTTCCGTTACGTCAGGAGGTGGGTCTGTAGCCGCCACCACTACAGATGGAGCAGGACCCGGCTGAATATTCAGAAACGATGACAGGACAGTATGGTTCGCAATGTTTCCTGACTCGTATTGTCAGCCAGCAGTGCCGCAAGTACCGACGGCAACCGGCGGTCAATTTCTCCCAGCGCTATACCTGCCAGTAATGCCGTTCGTGATAGTTCACCGCGATCGCCCCGGTGATGCGCCTCAATTCGCGTATCCGCGAAGCGCTCGCTGGCATGTGTTTCAGGGCGCAGATAAATCAGTACTTTTCTTCGGTTCATTACTACCTCAGTCAGCCAATAGCTTTTAAACCGTGAACCACGCGCAAACTGCGGATCTTGGGCCACAAAGAAACGGTCTTCACGCAGATTCACGTGAGTACGAATGTCATCAGCCAGCAGGCCGGCTCCACCACCAACAATCGCAACATGGGTATATCCTTTAAAGCGATCAATTACTTCCAGTACCCTCACACGGTAACGCGTGATACCACTATGGATTGCCTGCTTTATGGAATCGACAGCTCGCGGAGCATTGATATTGCTCGCCAGGTACGTATCGTCGAAACGATTGATAATCAACCGATCTACGTTGTAGCGGGACAGCGCCATACCGGCTTTACGCAATGCCTGCTGCACTTCATCGGTCACCAGAGACACGCCGATAGCTGATCGCACAGCGCAATCCCAGCAGGAATGGACTCCGGGCGCACGGTGACGCGGGTAATGGTAAAGACGTGACCGTTATTCAGCACCACCGGTTGCAGCAGGTTCTGTTTCTTGCGCTCAATGTTATCAAGCCGGTACTGGGCGTCTTCATCATAGAACTCCGCAAGCGATAGCGTCACCACGATATCATCTGCAATTTTAATTACTGAATCCTGCCACATTACTGGGGTTCCTCCGGCCATTCAGGGTTAGTTACATCAACCCGGTTAACCAGGACTCGGTATTTTTTCCATACCTTCAAATCTGCGATTTCTTTGCTGGTTGCCTCATCAAGATCGATTGCATCCTGTAAAGGTGCGATGACCTCTGCCGCCTTGCTGAGAAGTGCCGATTTTTTAACCACATCAAGAATGCACGTTCTTTCGTCGTCGAACTCCGGGTCCACAGTGGGGTCGGGTATCTGCTTAACGACCCGGAGATCCCCACGCATTTGCATTTGATTTTTGACGTGGAAATCCCGGCAATTACGGCTGAAAAGGGCGAAAAATGAGCGTAGTTAAGTTAAAATCATCCCCATTGTTAGCAATGGCGTGCGGGATGGTGAACATGCGAGTTTTTAAAATTAGATGTCCTGAATACGGCTCACCGGCCATCATTCGTAAATCAGACTGGAAAGACAAAAAACTGGCTGATTTATATTGCGCTTGCTCAGAAGTGGAATGCGGTCACACTTTCGTTTTTAACGCTTCGTTTTCTCACACACTCAGCCCCAGCGGGCTGACCGGCAACAAGCTGGTTAAATTCCTGATTGACCGGCTCAAGCCCGAAGAACGCCAGTTTGCGCTGGACCTGCTCAGCGGACAAAACTTATAAAACCCTCCAGCCACAATTGACGCACGGGCCACCAGTGCCATTCGACGCACCAAACGTCTCACCATTCTTACATCACCCCGTAGTACGTCTAAATTTCGGCGACTTCCCAATATTTGAGGATTCCCTATCCAGTCCCCCTCACCTACGCGCGATAATAGTGTGTTTATTGTACAGACTCAGTTCTGAACTCACCCAGCACCAGACGCACTCGAAAAAGACAAGAATGAACTAAAGAAATTGTGTACTAACTCCTTCAAACACCGAGAAACTTATGCAATCATTAATTGTTTAGCAATCTACGAAGATAAACGAAATGAATGATTATGATTTTAGTGTTCTCAACGACAAAGAATTTGAAAAACTAGCTGTTGAACTCATAGGTCATCAGGAAAACGCATCAGTTGAACGGTTCACCCCGGGAAGAGATCAAGGGATAGATGGGCGTTTTTATTCATCTGCAGATGACACTGTGATAATTCAAGCAAAGCATTACGCTAAAACAGGTTTTAACGGGTTACTATCGAAACTTAAAAATGATGAATTACCTAAAATAAAAAAATTAAGCCCCAATAGATACATATTAATTACCAGTGTTGGACTGACCCCAGCGAATAAAGAAAGCATAAAAACCGCGCTTCATCCTTATATATTAAGCACAACGGATATATACGGAAAAGAAGGCATTAATGACTTACTAACAAGACATCCATCAGTTGAGACCAATTTTTATAAACTTTGGATTTCAAGCTCTAATGTTTTAATTAATATTTTAAATAATGGGATCATGCAAAAAAGCAAATTTCTCATTAAATCTGCACATGATGAATCAGCTAGATATATTCAGACAAAGCAGTTTGAGGGATCTTTAGATATATTAAAGACAAAGCATGTACTTGTTATAACTGGCTCTCCCGGCGTTGGGAAAACTACATTAGCTAAACAATTAGCTCTTTTTCATTCAAATAACAAATATGAAATATATCATATTGAAGATTCAATTAATGAAGCAGAGTCTTGTTTTTATCCAGACAAACTACAGTTTTTTTATTTTGATGACTTTCTTGGCGCAAACTACTTAGATGTTATTGAGGGGAATTTCGATTCTAAAATAATGAACTTCATTCGAAGAATAGCATTAGATAGCACGAAAAGATTAGTCTTAACTACAAGATCAAACATACTTAATCGAGCAAAAAATATTAGCGAAGTTTTTAATTTCGAAAAAATAGAAAAACGTGAATATGAAATAAGTGTAACTGAACTCACCCAAACCGAAAAAGCCGATATTTTATACAATCACATTTGGCATAGCTCACTTACAACTGAGTTTTCAGACGTATATTTTCAGAACAAAAACTATTGGGAAATAATAAAACACAAGAATTTTAACCCTCGACTAATATCAATTATAACTGATAGTGATAGACTATCTGGAATATCAAAAGAAGAATATTGGCCTTACATAAAAGAGGCACTAAACAACCCAGAAATCATCTGGGATTTATACTTTAAGAAACAAATACCTGAAGAAATTTATGATCTCGTAAGCATTGTAGTCCTAAATGGCGGCAATATCGAAGAACCTAAATGTAAAAAAGCTCTAAAGCAAGTTTTCAATAAAAAATACCCAAGTGATTTTTATACCAAAGTTAATAAAATAGATGACTTTATTAAAGAATCATTAAAATCAACTCTCAATAGGAATATACGTTTAAATCAGTCACCCAAAATTGCAACTATATCCCCTTTCAATCCATCAATTTCTGACTACATCATAAATCGTTTATCAAAAGATGACACAACTCTTTCATTATATTTTGGAGCGCTTGATACATTCCAATCTATTAATACTTTATTCTCTTTAAAAAATAATGAAAAGTTAGACGAGCCCATATTCAATTCAGTTATAGACATTTTATTATCCAACCAAGAAACCAAGGTAATTAATGATTATGTGATACACCTTTATTATAGCGTCCTGAAGTCTGACATGCCTGACATTAGCAAATTAGAAAAAATCCCTCCCTCTAAACTTGTTAGTATAATGGAAAGTCATGTATCTTATGATTTTGAAGTTGGAGAATGCCTTATATGGGCAATTGATAAACAACCACATCTTTTTTCTAAAAACTTTGCTATTGACTTTATTGACTATGCTCTTTCCTCAAGTCAAAAATACACTTTATATCATGAGGACTATCTTCCCCTAGCAAAACTAATAACATTTTATCCTGAGATTGAAAATGAAGATAAATTCTTAGAACTTAAGGAAAATATAATAGAATTTTGGGAGTCAGGGTTTGATGAAATTCTAGGGGACTCCGCTAAAATTCAAAATCTAGACCCTCATGATTTTGACAAGGCGGAAGATACCGCTTTGAATTATCTTCATGAATTGCTCGATGAATACCCTTTCGAATTTGATGAAAGAGATATTGAGTCGATGATGGATAACATTGACGTATCCTCACATTTCCCAGATTATGGCTATGACCATGATTATTATGATGATAATAATGAAATGCCTCGTTCTACGCAGCATAGCGATAGCGTAAGTTATATTAACGATCTATTCAGTAGAGACTAACCCCTCCCCCTCCCATTAATTAACAAAATGGGAGGGTAGGACGCCTTCTCGTTCAAACTCTCTCAACGAGGCGATTCGTATATTCTGCCGCGACAGCGACACGGTGGCAAAGTCAGGCAGTTGCGACAACTTTTGAATCCCCCACAGGTAAAGACAAAAAAGCCCGAACGCAAATTCAGGCTTTTTTATCCCCACTGCCCAATCGTTCAGTGGTGCGTGCATCTCACCGCCGTCGGCTGCGCCAACGCACGGCGCCAGTCACCCGGCGTTTGGCCGAACTGGCGCTTGAAGCTGCGGTTGAACGACTGCTGTGAGTCGAAGCCGAGCGAGATCGCCACGCTGACAATCGGTTCACCGCTGTTGGCCAAACGCTCCGCCGACACCTTCAATTTTTGCATACGGATATACTCCCCCAACGCGTAGCCGGTCTGGCGCTTGAACATGCGCTGCAGATGCCATTTGGAGTAGCCCGCGCGGTCCGCTACGGTGTTGATATCCAATTTTTCTTCCAGATTGTTGTCGATCCACGTCTTCAAATCGGTAATGAAACCCGTCGTGTTCATGCTGATGCTCCCATCATTCGGCAGGGTCCCCCTCTGCCCGATGCACATACGTTGCAACAGTTTCGCTTTAAATGCAATTTTTATTATTGCATTTACCAGAAAGCCGCCTCTATACTCCACCCAATTAATGTAACCGATATTGATACATTAATGTGACACCAATATGTTTCAAAACCTAACGTTGGGCCATAACAAGGCACAACGCCCCTTCCGCCGAACGCAGGCATACATGAAGGGAAAGCCCGGAAAACAGGGCTGGGTATGGGGCCAGACAGCGCTTACTTATCGGAATAAAAATAATGGCAAATCAACCAAACTCATCGTTCAACGCCGGCGGCCGCACGCGCGCCTTCGCTCTGGGCCAGCGGCTCTCCGGGGTGGCGCTGCTGGCCGCCCTGCTCGCCGGGTGTGACAACAGCGTCGCGCACAACGCCCCGCCACCGCCGCCGGTGGTCAGCGCCGCCAGCGTGGTGGTCAAACCGATCAGCCAGTGGGATGCGTTCAATGGCCGGGTCGAAGCAGTGCAAAGCGTACAGCTGCGCCCGCGAGTTTCCGGCTACATCGAGCGGGTCAACTACACCGAAGGCGACGAGGTGAAGAAAGGCCAGGTGCTGTTCACCATTGACGATCGCACCTACCGCGCCGCGCGCGAACAGGCGCAGGCCGAGCTGGTGCGAGCGCGCAATCAGGCAACCCTGGCGCGCAGCGAATCTTCGCGCACCGAGAAGCTGATCGGCACCCAGGCCATCTCGCAAGAGGTGTGGGAACAGCGTCGTTCGTCCGCCGCACAGGCGCAAAGCAACGTGCTGGCGGCGCAGGCTCAGCTCGATATGGCGCAGCTTAATCTCGACTTTACTCGCGTCACCGCGCCGATCGATGGACGCGCCAGCCGCGCGATGATCACCGCCGGCAACCTGGTCACCGCTGGCGACAGCGCCAGCGTGCTGACGACGCTGGTGTCGCTCGATAAGGTTTACGTCTATTTCGACGTGGATGAAGCCACCTTCCTGCGCTATCAGCAGCAGGGCCGGCACGATGCCCGCCTGCCGGTGAAAGTTGGCCTGGTGGGTGAAGACGGCACCCCGCATCAGGGGCTGGTGGATTTCACCGATAACCAACTGAACGCCGGTACCGGCACCATCCGCATGCGCGCCCTGCTCGACAACCGCGATCGTCGCTTCACGCCGGGGCTGTTCGCCCGCGTGCAGATGCCCGGCAGCGCCGAGTTCAACGCCATGCTGATCGACGATAAAGCGGTGATGACCGACCAAAACCGCAAGTTCGTTTACATCGTCGATAAAGACGGTAAGGCACAGCGCCGCGACATCGACGTGGGCCGCATGGCCGAAGGATTGCGCATCGTGCAGAAAGGGTTGGCAAACGGCGATCGGGTGATCGTCGACGGCATGCAGAAAGTGTTTATGCCGGGCATGCCGGTCGACGCGAAAAGCGTCGCGATGACCACTACCGCTTCCGCACTTAACTAAGCTCCCAGCCGAGACTTCTGACCCATGGACTTTTCCCGTTTTTTCATCGACCGACCGATCTTTGCCGCGGTGCTGTCGATACTGATTTTTGTCGCCGGGGCGATCGCCATCCCGCTGCTGCCGATCAGCGAATACCCGGACGTGGTGCCGCCCAGCGTGCAGGTGCGCGCAGAATACCCGGGCGCCAACCCGAAAGAGATCGCTGAAACGGTGGCCACGCCGCTGGAAGAAGCGATCAACGGCGTCGAAAACATGATGTACATGAAATCGGTCGCCGGCTCCGACGGCGTGCTGGTGACCACCGTCACCTTCCGCCCCGGCACCGATCCCGATCAAGCGCAGGTGCAGGTGCAAAACCGCGTGGCGCAGGCCGAAGCTCGGCTGCCGGAAGACGTACGCCGCCAGGGCATCACCACTCAGAAACAGTCTCCGGCGCTGACGCTGGTGGTGCATCTGGTCTCGCCTTCCGGCAAGTACGATTCGCTCTACCTGCGCAACTACGCCACCCTGAAGGTCAAGGACGAGCTGGCCCGTCTGCCGGGCGTCGGCCAGGTGCAGATCTTCGGCGCCGGTGAATACGCGATGCGCATCTGGCTCGATCCTAACAAGGTTGCCGCGCGCGGGCTGACCGCCTCCGACGTGGTGAGCGCCATGCAGGAGCAGAACGTGCAGGTCTCCGCCGGCCAGCTGGGCGCGGAACCGATGCCGACGCGCAGCGACTATCTGCTGTCTATCAACGCCCAGGGCCGCCTGCAAACCGAAGAAGAGTTCGGCAACATCATCCTCAAAAGCGGCGACAACGGCGAGATTGTGCGGCTGCGCGACGTGGCGCGCATCGAAATGGGTTCCGGCAGCTACGCGCTGCGCGCCCAGCTCAATAACAAGGATGCGGTTGGTATCGGCATCTTCCAGTCGCCAGGCGCCAACGCCATCGAGCTGTCGGACGCGGTGCGCGGCAAGATGGCCGAGCTGGCAACCCGCTTCCCGGACGGCATGAGCTGGAAAGCGCCGTACGATCCGACGGTGTTCGTGCGCGATTCGATCCGCGCGGTGGTGGATACCCTGCTGGAAGCGGTGATCCTGGTGGTGCTGGTGGTCATTCTGTTCCTGCAGACCTGGCGCGCGTCGATCATTCCGCTGTTGGCGGTCCCGATCTCCGTGGTCGGCACCTTCGCCGCACTGTATCTGCTCGGCTTCTCGCTCAACACCCTCAGCCTGTTCGGGCTGGTGCTGGCGATCGGTATTGTGGTGGATGACGCCATCGTGGTGGTGGAGAACGTCGAGCGCAATATCGAAGAGGGGCTGTCGCCGCTGGCGGCGGCGCACCAGGCGATGCGCGAGGTCTCCGGCCCGATCATCGCCATCGCCGTGGTGCTGTGCGCGGTGTTCGTACCGATGGCGTTCCTTTCCGGCGTCACCGGCCAGTTCTACAAGCAGTTCGCCGTCACCATCGCCATCTCGACGGTGATCTCCGCCATCAACTCGCTGACCCTGTCGCCGGCGCTGGCGGCGCGCTTGCTGAAACCGCACGGCGCGCCGAAAGATATGCCGTCGCGCCTGATCGACCGGCTGTTCGGCTGGCTGTTCCGGCCGTTCAACCGCTTCTTCGCCAGCGGTTCGCAGCGTTACCAGCACGGGGTGTCCCGCGTGCTGGGCCGACGCGGCGCGGTGTTCGTCGTTTACCTGCTGCTGCTTGCCGCCGCCGGGGTGATGTTTAAGACCGTGCCCGGCGGCTTTATCCCGACGCAGGACAAGCTGTATCTGATTGGCGGCGTGAAGATGCCGGAAGGCGCCTCGCTGGAGCGCACCGATGCGGTGATCCGCAAGATGAGCGCCATCGGTATGAGCGTGGACGGCGTCACCGATGCGGTGGCCTTCCCCGGCCTGAACGCGCTGCAGTTCACCAATACGCCGAATACCGGCACGGTATTCTTCGCGCTGGAGTCATTGAGCACCCGTACTCGCACCGCGGCGCAGATCAACGCCGAGATCAACGCGCGCATTTCGCAGATCCAGGAAGGTTTCGCCTTCTCGATCATGCCGCCGCCGATCCTCGGCATCGGCCAGGGTTCCGGCTATTCGCTGTACGTGCAAGATCGCGGCGGACTGGGTTACGGCGCGCTGCAGACGGCGATCAACACGATGTCCGGCGCCATTATGCAAACGCCGGGCATGGGGTTCCCGATCTCCTCCTATCAGGCTAACGTGCCGCAGCTGGACGCCAAAATCGATCGCGACAAGGCCAAGGCGCAGGGGGTGCCGCTCAATGCGCTGTTCAGCACGCTGCAAACCTACCTCGGTTCGTCTTACATCAATGACTTCAACCGCTATGGCCGCACCTGGAAGGTGATGGCGCAGGCCGACGGCCAGTTCCGCGACAGCGTGGAAGACATCGCCAACCTGCGTACCCGCAACGACAAGGGCGAAATGGTGCCGATCGGCAGCATGGTCAGCATCGGCACCACCTACGGCCCGGATCCGGTGATCCGTTATAACGGCTTCCCGGCGGCGGACCTGATCGGCGATGCCGACCCGCGCGTGCTCTCCTCTACCCAGGCGATGGGTGCGCTGACGCAGATGGCCGATAAGCTGTTGCCGAACGGCATGAACATTCAGTGGACCGATCTGAGCTATCAGCAATCGACCCAGGGCAACGCCGCGCTGGTGGTGTTCCCGGTAGCGGTGCTGCTGGCGTTCCTCGCGCTGGCGGCGCTGTATGAAAGCTGGACGCTGCCGCTGGCGGTGATCCTGATCGTGCCGATGACCATGCTGTCGGCGCTGTTCGGCGTATGGTTGACCGGCGGCGACAACAACGTGTTCGTGCAGGTCGGGTTGGTCGTTCTGATGGGGCTGGCCTGTAAGAACGCCATTCTTATCGTCGAGTTCGCCCGCGAGCTGGAAATGCAGGGCAAAGGCATCGTCGAAGCGGCGCTGGAAGCCTGTCGCCTGCGGTTGCGCCCGATCGTGATGACCTCCATCGCCTTCATCGCCGGCACCATCCCGCTGATCCTCGGCCACGGCGCCGGCGCCGAAGTGCGCGGCGTCACCGGCATCACGGTGTTCTCCGGCATGCTGGGGGTCACGCTGTTCGGGCTGTTCCTGACGCCGGTGTTCTACGTCACCCTGCGCCGCCTGGTGGCACGCAAGGCACAGCCGCAGACGGCGTAATCATCGTCTTAACATGCAAAAAGGTCGGGCATTGCCCGACCTTTTTTTATGCATGCGAACCGCGATTATTTATCGGCGGTTTCAGCCTCTTGCGCAGCAGCGTACTCCGCACAGGCGCGCTTGTCGCCCCGCTCCAGTTCGGCCAGCGAATCGGCCACGGTGTGGCGCGCCAGCACCGCAAGCGAAGCCTGTTCGGCCTCGTTTACCACCGACTTGAAATACCAGCAGGCGTTGGCGCTCACCAGGCAGCGAGCCGGCACTTCAGGACGGGAAGCCCAGATGCGCTTGTCGTCGATCACCGCCAGGTAGATGTCCCGCAGGGTGATCTCTTCCGCCGGGCGGCCGAGGTGGATAGAGCCGTTTCGGCCCAGGGTGGAAACGATGATGCCGTCTTTGGTCAGCGGGACCATCAGTTTGCGGATAAAGCTGGGGTTGGCTTCCAGAGCGGCGGCGAGGGTGGCGCTTGTCGAACGCATGCCCTGCTTTTCAGCTACGGCGACGCTAAGGACCATTTGCAACGCTGTCGGAAAGCGAAAATCTAACATGTCGTTATCTCTGCGAGACGAAATACTCGGGTTTGACCGGTGTGGCGATTGGCGCCGATAACACCGCTTAATTGCACAATAATATAACAAACGCGGGGGCTTTTTTGAAGTTTTGCCCAGTGATATCGCACGCAGACATTAGAACGATCGCAAATTCTTAGACAGGCAAAAAACAGAAACCCGCGTCAATGTTAACGCCGCTCGCTTAACCGGGTTAAACGATCAGAACTAACACTGCCCGCGGGTTTAATTCGAATGTGGCGATCAGGCTCTGTTCAGCACCAGCTGGCCGTTTTTATCCAACGGGATTTGCGTGCCCGGATCGTGATCCATGCGGATCTTGCCCTGCTGATTGCCGATCTTGTAGGTCACGTCATAGCCCAGCATTTTCTGGGACTTGTCGTAGACCGTTTTGCAACGCTGCTGAACGCTGGTGCTGACGTCGTTGTTCTGCATCGCCCCTTGCACCTGGTTACCGGCATAGCCGCCACCCAGTGCGCCTACCACGGTCGCCACGTCGCGCCCGCGACCGCCGCCGAACTGGTGGCCGATCACGCCGCCCGCCACTGCGCCCAACACAGAACCGGCGATGCGGTTTTCATCCTGCACCGGTGCACGGTGCGTCACGGTGACGTTGCGGCATTCCTGACGCGGCGTTTTGATGGTTTCTTTAATCGGCGTTGCGGCGAGCACCTGCGCATATTGCGGACCGGCAGAAAAGACGTCGAGGCTGGCTACCGCGGCAATCCCCAGAGCGGCAGCGACACCAATTCCAACACCGGCTAACATTGACTTGTTCACAGGAAACCTCCTGAAAGTGTTACCACGCATTTTTTCCGGGGTCTGTTACCGGCATGGCACCGCGCTTATTATTTTGCGCATGGGCGGCTTGCGGTATCCCGGTTTACGGCGTGCGCGACGCGCCGTCTGTAAACGAGATAAAGTCTGCACAATGATCTGAGGACCCGCAATAAGACAAGGGGACCAAAAATGCGGGAAAACGGCTGTTTTCCCGTTGTTTAGGAGGAATCTTAAGAATTTTACCCATATCGGCGACAGCTTATGCTGAAGAATCAAGCAACCGCCGCCGCTCGCCTCGCGCTGCCATAAAAAAACCCGCGCGGGCGAACCGGCGCGGGTTGGTCGACAAAGGCGGGATCAGTGCATCTTCAGACGCGGACGGATCACCCGGTTAATGCCGCCCACCAGCATCATCAGGCCGGTTTTGATGTAACCATGCAGCGCCACCTGGTGCATGCGGTACAGCGAGATGTAAACGAAGCGCGCGATGCGCCCTTCCACCATCATCGAGCCGCGCATCAGGTTGCCCATCAGGCTGCCGACGGTGCTGAAGCGCGACAGCGACACCAGCGAGCCGTGGTCTTTATACACGTATGGCTTCAGCGTCTGGCCGTTCATCAGCGCCAGGATATTGGTGGCGCAGCGCGAGGCCATCTGGTGTGCCGACTGGGCGCGCGGCGGCACGAAACCGCCGCCCTCTTTCGGGCAAGAGGCGCAGTCGCCGATGGCGAAGATGTTCGGATCGCGCGTGGTCTGCAGCGTCGGCTCCACCACCAGCTGGTTGATGCGGTTGGTTTCCAGGCCACCGATGTCTTTCATGAAGTCCGGCGCCTTGATGCCGGCCGCCCACACCATCAGATCGGCGTCGATGAACTCGCCGCCCTTGGTGTTCAGGCCTTTGGCGTCCGCGCTGGTCACCATGGTGTTGGTCAGCACGCGCACGCCCAGTTTAATCAGTTCCTGGTGCGCAGCAGCGGAAATGCGCGGCGGCAGCGCCGGCAGAATGCGCTCGCCGGCTTCCACCAGCGTCACGTTGAGCGCGCTGTTGTCCAGGCCTTCGAAACCGTAGCTGTGCAGCTGCTTCACCGCGTTGTGCAGTTCGGCGGACAGCTCAACGCCGGTGGCGCCGCCGCCGACGATAGCGATGTTGACCCGCTCTTTTTGCCCCGGCTGCGCCGAGAACTTCAGGAACAGGTTGAGCATTTCGTTGTGGAAACGACGTGCCTGATGTGGGTTATCCAGGAAGATGCAGTGCTCTTTCACGCCCGGCGTACCGAAATCGTTCGAGGTGCTGCCCAGCGCCATCACCAGGATGTCGTACGGCAGTTCACGCGCCGGCACCAGCTCGCCGCCCTGCTCGTCGCAGATCTGCGCCAGCTGCAGCGTTTGCGTTTCGCGGTTGATGTTGGTCAACGATCCCAGCTGGAAGCTGAAATGGTGATTGCGCGCGTGCGCCAGGTAGCTGAGCGCATCCACGCCGTCATCGAGGGAACCGGTTGCCACTTCGTGCAACAGCGGTTTCCACAAATGGCTGTGGTTGCGATCCACCAGCGTGATCTCCGCTTTGTTCTTGCGGCCAAGTTTATGGCCCAGGCTGGTCGCCAGCTCCAGACCACCGGCGCCGCCGCCAACAATAACGATTTTCTTCTTTGGCGTTGTCAAAATAACCCCCTAAATGTGAACCATTTGTTATCCCAGGGTAAATAAATAATATCCTTAGAATACATAGGGTTCGCGTAAAATAAATCGGCTCTCTGAAGCCAGAATAGCATGTGAGGTTATTTGGTCATACCAAAATTGACGTACATCAATTTTTTTTGGTTAAAGGCTGGACGAGGGGATTTTTTGGGGATTGCGATTCAAATAGTTAGCGCTGAGTCACAGTTTTAAATTTTGCCGATTGCCACGCAAAATCTGGCTTTGACGCACAAAAAAGCCGCACTTTCCGTCGGTGAAAAACGGGGAGAGCGGCTCGCGGCAGCGTTATGAAACTGTTAACCCAGCGCCTTGAACGCCTTGAGCCGCTGCAGATGCGGCGAGATGTTTTTGAACTTGTGCGTCTGCTGTTCATCCCAGACGATTTCGTAGTAGTGATGCAGCAATTCGGCGCTGCGCCGGTTATCCAGCACCTCGTCGTGACGCGACAGCACCACCAGACAGCGATCGCGATTTTTCTCGCGGAAGTCTTCCACGCACTTTGTGGCGATATCGCGATACTCTTCCGGCCGGTCTATCTTGCCGTGCATGTGTTCTTCCGGGTACAGATTGGGATTGAACATCGCCTGGCGAATGCCGCACAGGAAGCCGATGCGCTCTGCCCAGAAACCGCCGAGGCCGACCCCGCAGATCAACGGATGCGCGTCGCCGCCCTGCTGCACCGCCTTGTCCACCTCTTTCAACAGATGCTGCATGTCGTGACGCGGATGCAGCGTGCTGTAGCTGATAAAGCGCACGTCCGGATCGATAAACTGCAGCTGTAACACCTTTTCATGATTGCCGGGGCTGGTGGAATCGAAGCCGTGCAAATAGATAATCATGTGGATCCTCGCAACAAGCCAAGGGCCGCGGGCGCGGCCCTCATCATTTCCGCTCTGCGCCGCGGTGCGGCGCCTGGATTCACCCTTGCGAACGCTGCTTGTGCTCCTCCCAGCGTTCGCTCAGCGCGCTGAGCGCCTTGTGCGCCTGCTGCCAGCGCTCGGAGTCGCGCAGTTCCTGACGGGTGAACTGACCGCGATGATATAACCGCTTCACCTTCTCTGCTTTGACCGGGGACAGGTTATCCAACACGCTGACCGCGCCTTCGCGGTGGTTGCACACCAGGATCATGTCGCAACCGGCATCCAGCGCCGCCTGGCCGCGTTCGGCATAGCTGCCCATGATGGCGGCACCTTCCATCGACAGATCGTCGGAGAAAATCACGCCGTCGAAGCCCAGCTCCTGACGCAGGATCTGCTGCAGCCAGTAAGGCGAGCCGCTGGCCGGACGCGGGTCCGCTTCAGTATAGATGACGTGAGCCGGCATGACGGCGTCCAGCAGCTGACGGTTGATCAGCTCGCGGAAGATCGCCATGTCGTGCTCGCGGATCTGCGCCAGCGGCCGCGGATCGCGCGGCGTTTCCTTGTGCGAATCGGCGCTGACGGCGCCGTGCCCCGGGAAGTGTTTACCGGTGGTTTTCATGCCGGCGCTGTGCATGCCAAGGATGAAGCGTTCCGCCATCGCCAACGCCTGCTGCGGATCGCTGTGGAACGAACGTTCGCCGATCGCCGCGCTGCCGTGGCCGATGTCCAGCACCGGCGCAAAGCTGATGTCGATATCCTGCGCGATCATTTCCGCCGCCATCAGCCAGCCGGCCTCCTGCGCCAGACGGCCGCCTTCCTGCGCATTGTGCAACGCGGCAAACGACTGCGCCGCCGGCAGACGGGTGAAGCCCTCGCGGAAGCGCTGCACGCGCCCGCCTTCCTGATCTACCGCCACCACCAGCCGATCGTTCGATTCGGCGCGGATCTGGCGCACCAGCTCACGCAGCTGCTCCGCATCGTGGAAGTTGCGGGTAAACAAGATCAATCCACCAACCAGCGGATGTTTCAAAATCTCGCGTTCTTCTGCATCCAGCTCGTAGCCGGCGACATCTAGCATTACTGGGCCCACGGGCACCTCACTTCATTATTGTTCGTTCAGAATTCGGATGATGATAAACAGAATCGCCGGCGCAGCGCCGCCCCCCAGCGCAAAAATTCGGCGTCGCCGCTCTGCTGCCAGCGCACTTCAAACCACAGCAGCATCAGATAATCCACCCACGGCAGCCAGCGCTGCACCTGCACCTGCAGCCGGGCGACGTCGTGATAGCCCTGACGCGCGTAGTGTTGCAAAAAACGCTGCTGCGGCTTGGCCGCCCAGCCGTTGCCGCGAAACAGCGCGGCGATATCCAACGCCACATCACCGTCGGCGGCATACTCCCAGTCGATCAGCCGCAGCCCCTCGCCGGTCGCGAGCAAATTGCCCGGATGGATGTCCATGTGTAGCGGCGCCAGGCGTAATGGCCGCGGCGGCGCGCAGCGTAAGAAATGACGCTGCCAACTCAGCCAGGCGGGGGTTAAACGCCGCGTATCCAGCTGCTGCCAGTAGCGGCGGAACTGCCGCCGCAGATCCAACCGGTAACCGCTGAGCGGCCGCCGGTGCAGCGTCGCCGCCATCGCCGCCAGCTCGCCGCGCTGATTCAGCCTGTCAAACTCAGCTTCTGTGACGACGTCACCTTCGAGCCATTCGAGGACAAGCCACTGATTATTCTGCGCGAAAACCCGTGGCCCCAGCCCCGGCGCGCAGCGCCTCAGGACCTGCGCCTCCCGCCGCCTGCTCACGCCCAACGCGCATTTCTCCGCGCTGTTTTGTCGCGCCAGCAGCGTGATGCCCAAACCGTCAATGCGCCAGCTCTCGCCGGTCAGCCCCTGCACCAGGCTGAAATGACAACCGGCGGTATTCACCGCCGGCAGTCTGGTTTCCATCAATCGTCGCAGCGCGGCCTCAGCGTTTAACGGCGCCATTGCCCGACCAGACGATCTCGCCGGTTTGCACCAGCATCAGCTGCATATCCAACGCCGGCGACTTCACGTCGCCGCTGACGTCGCTGTACAGCACGTACTGCGCACCGACGATGCGCGCCAGGCCAATCGCCTTGCTGCGCGAGCCGAAGCTGTCATCCGCCGACAGGCCCAATGTTTGTCTGGCGCTGGTCAGCTTCGCTTCCGGCACCACGCTGAAGGTGGAGTTCGACGCCAGCGCCTTATACAGCGCCGCGGTGGCTTTGCCCATCTGCAGCGAGCCGTTGGTGTTGTTCTTGACGCTGTCCAGCAGCAGCACGCTGCCGGCCGTGACGCCATCGGCCTTCAACATCTGATTCACCAGCGGCTGAACGCTGCCCAGCCAGTCGAGCTGCTGGATTTTCGGCGGCTGCGGCACCGGCTCGGTAGTTGGCGGCTGCGGCTGCTCGACCGGCGGCGTCGGCTGTTCTGGTTCGACGGTGACCGGCGGCAACGGCTGATCCGGCTCAGGCGGACGCGACAGACAGCCGCTCAGGGTGAATGCGGCCAGCGCCACTAAGACGTACTTTTTCATGCTTTTTCTCCAAACCTGGCAAGCGCTTACAGGTACAGATACAGACGCGCGCTTTTAGCTTCCAGATTACCGTTAATCGAGTAGATTTTGGCGTCCGAGTTAGGCGCCACGACGATCTCACGCGGTTTCTCGAAGGGGCGAATATCCAGCCCCTGCGCGTCGTACCAATAGAAACGATAATGCACGGTGACCGGCGTCGGTTGGCTGTTATTGAGCACCGAAGTCGCCATCACCCGGCCGGAAGCGTTCGAGACAGAGGGCGTATCGGCAAAAATGCCGGCGGTCAGCACCGAAGGATCCATCACCACCGTTTGCCCCCGGTTAACCGCGATGCCGGATGGCGAACTGCACCCCATCAGCAACGCGGCGGGCAGCGCCAACGCCATCAGACAACGCAGAGTTTTTTTACCGCGCATGATTTCCTCGCTTAACGTGACAGCAGCGGCCCCAGCGAGCGGCCACCGACCAGGTGCATATGAATATGATAGACCTCCTGACCGGCGTGGCGGTTACAGTTGACGATCAGGCGGTAGCCGTCCTCGGCGATGCCTTCCTGTTCGGCGATCTTCGCCGCGGCGGTGATCATGCGGCCCAGCGCGGCTTCGTGCTCGACGGTCACGTCGTTGACGGTTGGGATCAGCACGTTGGGAACGATCAGCACATGGGTAGGCGCCTGGGGGGAGATGTCACGGAAAGCGGTGACCAGTTCATCCTGGTAAACCACATCAGCAGGGATTTCGCGGCGGATAATTTTACTGAAAATCGTTTCTTCGGCCATCTGGCGTTCCTTGTTTTACACAATTAGCTGTACGCAGTATGAGTGACAAATTCTACTGCTTTCAACCTGATTGCGCACTTTCCACGTCGAGTGCTGCAGATTCGCGCAGGCCGTCGCCCCGCTTGTGCATCTTTTCACTTTGGTTATTCACTATTGTTGCTTTACTTGCCCCGCGCCGCCGCCAATAGTAACCCCATGATTAACAAAGGATAGAGGGCACTATGCCACTGAAGATTGCGGCGCTGTGCGCGCTGTTGCTGAGCGCTGCCGTGCAGGCGGCCACGACGGGCGGTATCGACCTGCAGGCTAACCGAGAGCCGATACGCACGGAGAAAAACCCGGCGGCTATCGCGCTGATCCCGGCGAACTTTCACTTCGCGGTGCCCGGCAAGCTGACGGTGGCGGTAGCATTCGAGAACTCCCCGCCGCTGGCGCTGTTCGCCGAAGACAATAAAACGCTGATCGGCAGCGATCCGGACATCGCCCGCCTGGTGGCCGACAGCCTCGGGCTGGAGCTGAATCTGGTGCCCACCTCCTGGGAAGATTGGCCCTTGGGCATCAGCGCGGGCAAATACGATGCGGCGATCTTCAACATCGCCGTCACCAAACAGCGTAAAACCAAATTCGACTTCGCCACCTACCGGGTGGACACGCTGGGCTTTTACGTCAAATCCACCAGCCATATCACCTCGATCAATCGCCCGCAGGACGTAGCCGGGCTGCGGATCATCGTCGGATCCGGCACCAATCAGGAAAACATTCTGCTGGGATGGGATAAGCAGAATCGCGCCGCCGGGCTGCCGCCGGTACAGCCGATCTACGTGACCGACGACGCCGCCACCAACCTCAGCATTCAGTCCGGGCGCGCCGATGCGTTCTTCGGCCCCCACTCCACCGGCGCCTACAAGGCGGCGCTGACCGGCAAAACCAAAATGGTCGGCATCGGCCCCAACGTGGCCTACGTCGCGGTCACCACCAAAAAAGGCAACGGGTTGGTGAACGCCGTCAACGCCGCGATCAATGGCGCGATCGTCAGCGGCGAATATGCTCAGGTGCTGGAACGCTGGGGCGAAGGCGACGAAAAGGTCGAGCGCTCAACCATCAACCCGCCGGGCATCGGCGACTAGCTACCGATCAGCTGCGGGGCATGTCGGCGCATCCACTCGGCCAGCGAGTCCAGCGTCGGCCGCAGCGATTTGCCGAGCGTGGTGACCTGGTACTCCACCCGCGGCGGCACTTCGGGATACACCTGCCGCGTCACAAGACCGCGCTGCTCGAACAGCCGCAGCTGGCGCGTCAGCTCTTTTTGCGCAATAGGCGCCACCGCCCGCTGCAGCTCGCTGAATCGCACCGGGCCATCGATCATAATCAGCCGGTACAGGATGGGTATCGCCCATTTGCCCGACACCAGATTGACGAAGTCCACCATCGGGCAGGATTCGCCCGCCGTCGGCAACGCCGACAAATTATTTTTCGCCGCTAAGGGCGCGCGCGCCGTCATTTCATCCCACCTCGTCCTTTAGTATCCAAAAGGTGCCTACTATGCAAAAGGAACTATAGCGCAAATAATGCCGTAACAGACGTTAAAGAGGAATCGGTTATGTCACGACTGCAAAGCAAATACGCATTGATCACCGGCGGCACCAGCGGCATCGGGCTGGAAACCGCCCGCCAATTCATCGCCGAGGGCGCAACGGTGGCGATCACCGGCCGCAGCCAACGTGCCCTGGACGCGGCGGGCCAGGCATTGGCGGGCAAGGCGCTGTTGCTGCTGAGCGACGCCGGCGACATCCCACAGCAACGTGCGCTGGCGCAGCAGTTGGAGCAACGGTGGCCGCGGCTGGACGTGCTGTACGTTAACGCCGGCGACGTCACGCACCGCCCGCTGCCGGAGTGGGATGAGCAGAGCTACCAGCGGCTGATGGACATCAACCTGAAGGGGCCGTTCTTTCTGATCCAGGCGCTGCTGCCGCTGCTGGCCAACCCTTCTTCGGTGATCCTGTGCGGTTCGGTCAGCGCCCATATCGGCCTGCCGCAGAGCAGCGCCTACGCCGCCAGCAAAGCCGGTTTGCTGTCGCTGGCCAGAACGCTGTCCGGTGAGCTGCACGCGCGCGGCATCCGCGTCAACGGCCTCAGCCCCGGCCCGACCGAAACCCCGGCGCTGGGAAAACTGGGGCTGGCGGAAGCGGATGAACGGGCATTGCGCGATGATATCCGCGCGCTGGTGCCGATCGGCCGCATGGGCAGCGCACTGGAGCTGGCCAAAGCGGCAGTGTTTCTGGCGGCGGATGAGTCGGCGTTTATGGTCGGCGCGGAGCTGCAGATGGATGGCGGCGTGGGGAACCTGTAACCGCGCGCGACACCCTAAGAAGGCCGCTTGCGCGGCCTTTATCTGTCCCTCTCAGCTCACCCCTTGAATCGGGTTGGTATTAAAGGTGTAGACCACGATCTTCCATTGGCCCTGCTGTTTCTCCAATACAAATACTTCACGGTTTAAATCGATCAGGGTAGCACCGTCGCTTATTCGGGTAACCGTTGCTCCGCGATGATGGTGCGTGCGCACATAGGCCATATTCCCGTTCACGTTGACGCTGTCATAAGCAAACTCTGTTTCAAATTTCTCGTTTTTAAATAAGTCATCATATTGTTGGCGGCGCTTTTCATTGCTGTCCGCCGTCGGTTTTTCGTTCCATTGTGAGTAACTTTCTGGCGCAAAAAGTGACAAAATCGTTTGCGTATCGCCGGCGTTAAGCGCTGTCTGGTAGCGGTTTATCAGCTCATACACCGCCTTCTGTTCGGCCGCGACGCCCGCCTCTGCGGAAACCCTGTAACTTTGCGATGCGGCCTCGCTGCTTGCGGCATAAGTTTGGCCGCACAAGCCCGCGCCCGCCAATAACAATACGGCAGTTAATTTTTTCATATAAATATCCTCTTCGGCATTATTTCATTATGGCAATACAGGATGCAATTTCAGATAAATAAAAACGCTGAAAATAAATTATCCAATGCTGCGTCAAATTGACAGCCGGCATATTTAAAAATACTCTTTTAATAATTTAAATAATGGAAGCCGTTAACATGAATGAACTGCACGCGCTGCGCGTATTCTGCCAGGTGGTGGAAATGGAGGGGTTCAGCCAGGCGGCAACCAAAATGGGGCTCTCCCCGGCCAGCGTCACATACAGCATCAATCAGCTTGAAAAACAGTTCGGGCAACCCCTGTTCAAGCGTTCAACCCGGCGCTTCTCGCTGACCAGCGCCGGGGAGCGTTGCTATCGCACCGCACAAGACATCCTGCAGCAGTTTGACCGGCTGAAAAACGACATGTCGGGCGATTTTGAACAACCGCGAGGACCGCTGCGGGTCGAGATAGCCACGATGCTCAGCAGCATGCATATCGCTCCGGCGCTCCCGGCTTTTTTGGCGCAATACCCGGAATTGCAGCTCAGCGTGTCGGTTAGCGATCGCCTGGTCAATCCGGCGGAAGATCGCGCCGACGTATTTATTCGCATCGGCGCCGGCCACATACCCGAGATGGTCAGCCGTCAATTGCTGCAACCACGCTATTTGCGCTGTGCGTCTCCCGATTATTTTGCGCGCCATGGCCGGCCGGAACACCCGGAACAGCTGCAACAGCATCAGCGGCTGGGATTTATCCGTTCAGGCGCGGCGGCGGCGGACGACTGGCAGTTCATTCGTGGTGACGAGCGCTACCGTCTGGCGCCCAGCCCGCTGCTGAGTTTCAACCATTCACAATCGCTGTGCGAGGTGGCCAGGAACCACCTCGGCCTGGTTTACTTGCTGGACTGCACTCTGGAAAACTATCTGAAGGCAGGCGAACTGGAACCGATACTGCAGGAGTGGGCGCCCACAGGGGCACCGATCAATATTCTCTATCCGCGCCTGCGGGATCGCAGCCATAAAATTCGGGTTTTCGTCGACTTCATCAGCGAACTGTTCGCCAACAAATTCGCCGGGCCCCGCTCCCGCGTCTCACCCTAACCCAGGGATATCGACGCCGAAAGTCTGCAACAGCAACACCACGTTAAGCAGCACGATCACCACCGTGCCGACCACTGCCGCCAGGCTGGTCCAGCGGCCGTTGGCAAACTCGCCCATGATGTCACGGCGACGGGTGAACATCACCAGCGCGATCATCGGCGCCGGCAGCGCCAGGCTCAGCACCACCTGGCTGTAGACCAGCGCGTCGGTGGCGTTGACGCCCATCGCCACCACGATAAACGCCGGTACCATGGTGACCAGGCGGCGCACCCACACCGGAATGCGGAAACCGACGAAGCCCTGCATGATCATTTGCCCGGCCATGGTGCCCACCACCGAACTGGAAATGCCAGAGGCGATCAGCGACGCCAGGAAGATACCGGCGGCGGCCGCGCCGAACAGCGGCGTCAGCGTATGGTAGGCGGTGCCAATTTCGGCCACGTCGCTGTTACCGGCGTGGAAAGCGCTCGAGGCCATGATCACCATCGCGATATTCACCAGCCCTGCCAGCGCCAGCGCGATCACCACTTCAATATTGGAGAAACGCAGCAGTTTGCGCCGCTCGCCGTTGTCGCTGGCCGGGCTGCGGTGCTGGGTCAGCCCCGAGTGCAGGAAAATGGCGTGCGGCATCACGGTGGCGCCGATAATGCCGACGGCGATGGTCAGCGCCTGGGCATCCGGCAGTTGTGGCGTCACCATGCCGATCCCGGCCGCCTGCCAGTTCACCGGCACAATGAACATCTCCACCAGGTAGCACAGCGCGATGATGCCTACCAGGCCGCCGATCATCAGCTCGACCGGCCGGAAACCTTTCTTTTCCACCATCAACAGCGCATAGGTGATCACCGCCGTCACCCCCATCCCCACCAGCAGCGGCATGTGGAACAGCAGCGCCAGCGCGATCGCCCCGCCGAGAAACTCCGCCAGATCGGTGGCCATCGCCGCCACTTCGCTAAGCAGCCACATGCCGATCACTACCGGCCGCGAAAACTGATCGCGGCACATCTCCGCCAGATTGCGGTTGGTGACGATGCCGAGCTTGGCCGACAGCGCCTGGAACAGCATGGCGATCAGGTTGGCCATCACCACCACCCACAGCAGGCTGTAGCCGTATTTCGCCCCGGCCTGGATGTTGGTGGCGAAGTTACCGGGGTCCATATAGGCAATAGAGGCAATCACCGCCGGGCCGGCGAACAGCAGCGGCGTAAAAGCGCCGCGTTTGCGCCCGGCAAGGGCGGCACCAATCGCAATGTTGGTCCGTTCGGTTAACGATGAGGGAGTTGCCGCGTCTCGCATGAAGTACCCTTAATCTTTTGCTGGTTATTTTTCCACCGATCATGCTGACAATGTAGCATCGGCTACACTTTATGCAACAGGCGAAATTAATGGGCTTTGTGTAGAGATATTTCTAACTACCACAATGCGTGGCATCGAATTGATAATGTGTGCTATTTGGACTAACTTAGGGCAACCCTCCCCGCATTGCCGGGAGACGCCATTTTTATGCTTACAGGACGCCCCACGCTATGGTTACCCGCGCGCCAGATAACGCCGACCGCCCCGCCCAGACCGACATGCCGGACGAGGCCGAGCACGCCCTGCGTTTTAGCCGCGCCCGCGAAGCGCAGTCCAATGCGCTGATCGAAGATTACGTTGAGCTGATCGCCGATTTGCTGCAAAGCACCCGTGAAGCCAGAACCACCGATATCGCGCGCCGCTTCGGCGTGTCTCATCCGACGGCGATCAAAAATATCGCGCGGCTGAAAAGCGCCGGGCTGGTGGAATCGCGCCCTTATCGCGGGGTATTTCTAACCGAGGAAGGCGAGCAGCTGGCGCAGAAGGTGCGCCGCCGTCACCGCATCGTGGTCGATCTGCTGATGTGCCTCGGGGTGCCGAGTGAAACTGCCGAGCTGGACAGCGAAGGGATTGAACACCATATCTCGGACGAAACGCTGGCGGTGTTCGAGCATTACTTGCAGCAACACGTCAAACCCTGACTCCCGGGGCGCCGATGAGCTACGCCGTGCAGCACGTTCATGGCCTGCGCCTGGTGGTTTTCGCCGAAGCCGGGCCGCTGTTGAAAGACGAAAACGACGTCAGCCTGTTTATCGCGCCCGCTTTTGAACACGAGGCCGGGATGATTGCCCTCCCCGTCAACCGCCTCGACGCCGCCTTCTTCCAGCTAAGAAGCGGCGTGGCCGGCGCCGTATTGCAGAAATTCATCAACTACCGCCTGCGCGTGACGCTGCTGGGTGATATCACCCCCTGGCTGGCGCAAAGCTGCGCGCTGCAAGATTTTGTGCGTGAAGCCAATCGCGGCGAACAGATCTGGTTCCTTCCTTCTCTCGCCAAGCTCGAACAGCGGCTTGGTACCTGACGGCAGGCAATAAAAAAGGGAGGCTTTCGCCTCCCTTGGTAACTCCCCTTCCTGAATCAGTGATTACGGATGTATTCGTCCATATCGGTTTTCAGGTTGTCGGACTTGGTGCCAAAGATGGCCTGCACGCCGGAGCCAGCGACGACTACGCCGGCTGCGCCCAGTTTCTTCAGGCCCGCCTGGTCAACTTTGGACACGTCGGCCACGCTGACGCGCAGACGGGTGATGCAAGCATCCAGATTAGTGATGTTTTCTTTACCGCCGAAGGCCTGAACCAGCGCCGCGGACATTTCGGAACCGCCCTGCGCAGTCTGCTCGGCAGCGGTGTCTTCACGGCCCGGGGTTTTCAGATCCAGCTTGGCAATCAGCACGCGGAAGATGGTGTAGTACACCAGACCGTAGACGATGCCGACGATTGGGAACAGCCAGATTTTGCTGCTGTTGCCGCTCAGTACGATAAAGTCGATCAGGCCATGCGAGAAGCTGGTGCCGTCACGCATGCCCAACAGGATGCAGATTGGGAACGCCAGGCCGGCCAGGATAGCGTGGATCACGTACAGGATCGGCGCGACGAACATGAAGGAGAACTCGATCGGCTCGGTGATGCCGGTCAGGAACGAGGTCAGCGCGGCGGAGATCATGATGCCGCCGACTTTCGCGCGGTTTTCCGGCTTGGCCGAGTGCCAGATGGCGATGGCCGCAGCAGGCAGACCGTACATTTTGAACAGGAAGCCGCCGGACAGTTTACCCGCGGTTGGGTCACCCGCCATGTAGCGAGGGATATCACCGTGGAATACCTGGCCCGCCGCGTTGGTGAACTCACCAATTTGCATTTGGAATGGTACGTTCCAGATGTGGTGCAGACCGAACGGCACCAGAGCACGCTCAACCACGCCGTAAATGCCGAAGGCCACGACCGGGTTCTGATAAGCCGCCCACTGCGAGAAGGTCTGTATAGCCGTACCAATCGGTGGCCAGATGAAGGACAGCACTACGCCCAGAACGATCGCCGCCAGACCGGAAATGATCGGCACGAAGCGCTTACCGGCAAAGAAGCCCAGGTATTCCGGCAGTTGAATGCGGAAGAAGCGGTTGAACATATAGGCCGCGATGGCACCGGAGATAATCCCCCCGAGCACACCGGTATCCGCCAGGTGTTTGGCCGCAATCTCTTCAGCCGGCAGGTGCAGCACCAGCGGCGCAACCACCGCCATGGTTTTCACCATGATGCCGTAAGCCACCACCGCCGCCAGCGCGGAAACGCCGTCGTTGTTGGTGAAGCCCAAGGCGACGCCGATGGCGAAAATCAGCGGCATGTTGGCGAAGACCGAACCGCCCGCTTCCGCCATCACGTGGGAGACTACCGCAGGTAGCCAGCTAAAGTTGGCGGAACCGACGCCCAGCAGGATACCTGCGATAGGCAACACGGACACCGGCAGCATGAGCGATTTACCTACTTTTTGCAGGTTTGCAAATGCGTTCTTGAACATAGTTGAGTGTGCTCCTGAGTAATAATGCTTTGCTACTTCTTGTCGCGATTGGTCGCGCTGCAAGGGGGGGAGAAAAACCCCTGCAATTCAGGGTGTCTGAGCACCCCTTGAATTTATTACGCAGAGTAAAATAAATAGCCTGCGCAATGTTTGATGACAATCACGTTTCGATGATCGAGCCGCGGCAACTTTGCATAAACCGGCCGTTTTTTGGCAAAACCGGCCAAAAAACACGCACCAATCCCCCTGAAACGGGAGGGAACCTTACCCGTTTCAGTGATTAATTACGAGCTTAAAAAAAATTACGCAGACAATGACCTACAGCTATAGCCTAGGTCAAAGATCACAGATCGAGGTGAAATAAGCGTGAAAAGTTGGCGGTGGTGGCTTCGGCCAGTTGTTCCAGGCTGACGCCCTTCAATACTGCCATGTATTCAGCCACATCACGCACATAGGCGGGTTGGTTTTCTTTGCCGCGATGCGGCACCGGCGCCAGATAAGGCGAATCGGTTTCCACCAGGATGCGATCCAGCGGCACGTAGCGTGCCACTTCGCGCAGCTGTTCGGCATTGCGGAAGGTGACGATGCCGGAGAAGGAGATGTAGAAGCCCAGATCCAGCAAAGCTTCGGCCGTGGTCAAATCTTCAGTGAAGCAGTGCAGCACGCCGCCGCAGTCCTGTGCGTTCTCTTCACGCAGGATCGCCAGCGTGTCCGCGCGCGCCTCGCGGGTGTGGACGATCACCGGCTTGTTCAGATCCCGGCCAATGCGGATATGTTCGCGGAAAGAGTCCTGCTGCAGCTCAAGATTGTCTTTCTGGTAGAAGTAATCGAGCCCGGTCTCTCCCAGCGCTACCACCTGCTCCGCCGCCGCCAGGCGACGCAGCTCGGCGTAATCATACCCCTCTTCCAGATTGAGCGGATGCACCCCGCAGGAGAAAGCCACATCGTTGCGCTCGCCGATCAGTTCGGTCATGGAACGGTAACCCGGCAACGTGGTGGCGACCGCCAGCACATAGCCGACGTCGCGCGCTTTGGCTTTGGCCAGCGCATCGTCCACATTCTGATGCAGCGTTTGATAATCCAGACTGTCAAGGTGGCAATGAGAATCGACTAACAACATAATTTTTAACTCTTTTACTTTACAGCGAATGAGGGTGGGAATAGCCGGCGGCGCCAAGCATCTGTTCCCAGCGAAGTAACTGTTCGGTCAGCAGCAGCTCGCGATTGACACCCACCACGCTGAGCAGCTGATGGCGGCAGGTCAGCCACTGCTGCACGATCTGCTGCAGCGAAGCGCTGCTCAGCACGCTGGCCAGCTGATGCACCAGTGGTTGCTGATCCTGATTCAATACATAGTGATGCGCGCCCTGCTGCCACTTCATCGCGTCCACCAGCAGCGCGCACAACCAGTGCAGGCGCTCGGCGACATCTTCATGGTTCAGCACCGGCAACAGCGACAGCATATCGCGCTGCGGCAGCGCGGCGCTCAACGCGGTGCACAGGGCGCTGCGCTGTTGCCACTGCTGCGGCTGCAACAGCTGTTCGGCGGCCAGCGGCGCGCCGTCGTGCAGGCGCAGCGCCGTGAGGCGGTCTGTCTGAGAACCGGCCGCCTGCCGGCCCAGCCACTGCAGGCTGAGCTGCTCATCCGGGCTGGCCAAATGCCAATAAAGACAGCGGCTGCGTAGCGTCGCCATCAGCCGCGACGGCTCACGGCAACCCAGCAGAAAATAGGTTTTCTCCGGCGGCTCTTCCAGCGTTTTAAGCAGTGCGTTGGCCGCCGCCTCGGTCAACTGTTCCGCCTGCGGCAGCCAAATCACCTTGGCGCCGCCCTGCTGCGCGTGGGCGTACAGCGTTTCAATCACCTGGCGGATCGGTTCGATACCCAGGTTGCTCTTGCCCTTTTCCGGCGCCAGCACGTGATAATCCGGGTGATTCCCCGCCAGCATCAGCCGGCAGCTGTGGCACTCGCCGCAGCTTTTTTCGCCGTTGCGCTGTTGGCAGATCAACCAACGGCTCAGGCCGTAGGCCAGCGCATCGTCACCATTGCCCGCCGCCGCATGCAGCAGCAGCGCATGGTGGCCGCGACCGTCGGCGTACTGCCCAATCAGCTGGCGATAAGGGCCATTCAGCCACGGGTACCAGTTCATTATGCGCCTTCCTGCTGCCGCAGCCAGTGGCCGACGCAGTCGCGGATCGCCGCGGTCACCTGTTCCAGCGGCTGGGCGGCGTCAACGGTAACGATCGTTTCATCCTGCGCCGCCAGCTCAAGATAGCGAGCGCGGGTGCGTTCGAAGAACGGCAGCGCCTCCTGTTCGATGCGATCCAGCTGGCCGCGCGCCTGTGCGCGTTGCAAGCCGACCAGCGGAGGCAGATCGAGATAAACCGTCAAATCCGGGCGGAAATCCCCCAGTACGGTGTCGCGCAGCGAGCTCATCAGCTGTGGATCCACACCGCGGCCGCCGCCCTGGTAAGCCTGTGAAGAGAGATCGTGGCGGTCGCCCACCACCCAGGCGCCACGCGCGAGGGCGGGTTTGATCACGGTTTCCACCAGCTGCACGCGCGCAGCGTACAGCATCAAGACTTCGGCCTTGATGGTCGGCAATTCGCCGTCGATGCCGCGTTTGAACAGTTCGCGCAGCTTCTCCGCCAGCGGTGTGCCGCCCGGTTCGCGGGTGAAAACGATGTCGTTGATGCCATGTTCGCGCAGCACATTGACTACCGTGTCACGCGCTGTGGTTTTGCCCGCGCCTTCCAGCCCTTCGATTACAACGAATTTACTTTTCATTCTTTTCCTTTAACGCCTGACGGTACACGCGCACCGCCTGGTTATGGCTCGCCAGATTGGTGGTGAAGGTATGCCCCCCCTTGCCGTCGGCGACAAAATAAAGATATGGCGTTTTGGCCGGATTGGCGGCCGCTTGGAGCGAGGCCTCGCCCGGCATGGCGATCGGCGTTGGCGGCAGGCCGGCGATCACATAGGTGTTGTAAGGCGTCGGCGTCTCCAGATCCTTGCGCGTGATGTTGCCATTATAGCTTTCGCCCATGCCGTAGATCACCGTCGGATCGGTCTGCAGGCGCATGCCGATGCGCAAACGGTTGACGAACACCGACGCCACCTTGCTACGCTCTTCCGGCACCGCGGTCTCTTTCTCGACGATCGAGGCCATAGTCAGCAGCTCTTCCGGCGTTTTATACGGCAGGCTGGTGTCGCGGCCGTCCCAGGCGGCCTGCAGCGCTTTGTTCATACGAACATGTGCGCGTTTGAGCAGCGCGATATCGCTCATGCCGGCGGTATACTGATAGGTATCCGGGTACAAATGCCCTTCCGGGGTTTCTCCCGCAGGAATGCCGAGCGCTGTAGCGATCTCCACTTCGCTCTTGCCCGCCAGGGTGTGTTTCAGGTATTTGGACTGCTGCAATACCTGCTGCCAGTCACGCAGGCGTGAGCCTTCGATAAAGCGTGCGGTGAACTGCGCCTCTTTGCCGCTGGCCAACAGTTTCAGCATCTGGCGCACCGTCATTCCCGGCGTGAACCGGTAGGTACCGGCTTTAAACTCCGCCAGCTCCGGCTCCAGTTTCAGCAGCCACTGGAACCAGCGGCCGCTGCGCACCAGTTTATCGCGCACCAGTAACCCTTCCAGCGCCATCCGGCCGGTGCCGGCAGGCAGTTTGAAGATGGTTTCTTGCTGGATAGCCAGCGGCGTATCGGCAAAGCGTTCGATCTTCTGGTAGCCCCAAAACAGCAGCGCCAATACCAGAACAACAATAACAGACAGGACCTTCAGCTTTCTTTTCTTCATCAATCAGCCATGGTTAACAGTGTGGACGCAAAAAATCATACAGCTGGCGCGAATGATAACGCCATGATTGAGCAACGTTTACCGGCAGCAGCGGCATCAGCGCGTTGCTCACCAGGACTTCGTCGGCATCGGCCAGCGTCTCCAGCGGTTCGCTGACGCAGTGCAGACGGTATTCCGAGCCCGCCAGCAGCGCGATCACCCGCCGCCGCATCAGGCCCGCGACGCCCGCCTGGCTCAGGTCCGGGGTAAACACCGCTTTTCCCTTACGCCAGAACAAATTAGCCGCACAGCATTCCACCAGCATACCGGCAGTGTCAAGCACCAGTGCCTCGTCGGCGGCCGTCTGGTCAAGATGCGCGCGGATCAGCACCTGCTCCAGGCGGTTCAAATGCTTCAACCCCGCCAGCAGCGGATTGCGCGCCAGCGCCAACGGGCTGAGCGCAAGCGTGATGCCCTGCTCGCGCCACTGCAAATAGTGCGCAGGGTAGCTGCTGCGGGCGACGATGCGCGTTGGATTTTCGCACCCCGTCGGGCTGTAGCCCCGCCCGCCGCTGCCGCGCGTCAGTATCGCTTTGACCACGCCGAGCGGAATTGATTCGGCCGCCTGAGCCATCTCGCGCTCGAAAGCGGCCCAATCGGTAGTGGGCAGCATCAGCCTCTGTGCCGTTTGCTGCAGCCGCTCCAGGTGCCAGGGCAGCAGCTCGATTTTGCCATCGACAACCCGGGCGGTAGTAAAGCAGCCATCGCCGAACTGCAGGCCACGATCGCTCGGCGCCAGCGCATCGTGGCGTTGTCCGTTAATCCAGTACATGCTTCCTCCTGTTGCCGGGTGATTTCATTACGCTCGCAGAATAGCAGGCGACGAGGCAATACGCAGCCCTGCTGACGGCCGGACGCCAGGCGTAAAAAAGCCCGGTTAAAAAACCGGGCTTTTCATCAGCGAACAACCGCGCGAGTTACACTCGGCGGAAGATCAGCGAGCCATTGGTGCCGCCGAAGCCGAAGGAGTTGCACAGGGTGAACTCCATATCGCTGACCTGGCGCGCTTCGTGAGGCACGAAGTCCAGATCGCAACCTTCATCCGGGTTATCCAGGTTGATGGTTGGCGGTACCGCCTGATCGCGCAGCGCCAGCACGGTAAAGATGGACTCGATCGCGCCCGCCGCACCCAACAGGTGGCCGGTCATCGATTTGGTCGAGCTCACCAGCACGCGCTGGGCATCAGCGCCGAAGACGGATTTCACCGCCTGCGCTTCCGCCTGGTCGCCCGCCGGCGTAGAGGTGCCGTGCGCGTTGATGTAACCGATTTGTGACGGGGTCACACCGGCGTCAAGCAGGGCATTTTCCATCGCCAGCGCAGCGCCTGCGCCGTTTTCCGGTGGTGACGTCATGTGATAAGCATCGCTGCTCATCCCAAAGCCAACCACTTCGGCATAGATTTTCGCGCCGCGTTTTTTCGCGTGTTCGTACTCTTCCAGCACCATCATGCCGGCGCCGTCGCCCAGCACGAAGCCGTCGCGGTCTTTATCCCACGGACGGCTCGCCGCCTGCGGGTTGTCATTACGGGTGGACAGGGCGCGCGCTGCGCCAAAGCCGCCGACGCCCAATGGGGTGCTGGCTTTCTCTGCCCCACCGGCCAGCATCACGTCAGCATCATTGTAAGCAATGATACGCGCTGCATGGCCGATGTTGTGCACACCTGAAGTACAGGCGGTGGCGATGGAAATGCTTGGGCCACGCATGCCGTACATGATTGTCAGGTGGCCTGCAATCATATTCACGATGGTGGAGGGCACGAAGAACGGACTGATTTTCCGTGGGCCACCGTTAACCAGTGAACTGTGGTTTTCTTCGATCAAACCCAGGCCGCCGATGCCGGAACCGATCGCGGCTCCAATACGGCTGGCGTTAGCCTCGGTGATGTCCAGACCTGCATCCTGCATGGCTTGCATGCCGGCAGCGATACCGTACTGGATAAAGGCATCCATCTTGCGCGCATCTTTGCGGGAGATGAAATCCTCAGAATTAAAATTCTTTACCAGGCCAGCAAACTTGGTCGCATAGGCAGTGGTATCGAAATGGTCGATCAGGCTGATGCCACTCTGACCGGCAAGAAGAGCGTTCCACGTGGACTCTACCGTATTGCCGACAGGAGACAACATGCCCAGTCCGGTCACAACTACTCGACGCTTAGACACGTTTGTCCTCCAGGGAGGGAAAAATATGACACTAGGGATAGAAAAAACTTAGGCGGTCGAACGACCGCCTAGATATGTTCTCTTACTGCTGGCTGGCGTTGATGAAATCAATAGCTGCCTGAACAGTAGTGATCTTCTCAGCTTCTTCGTCTGGAATCTCGGTGTCGAATTCTTCTTCCAGTGCCATTACCAGCTCAACGGTGTCAAGAGAATCAGCGCCCAGATCTTCAACGAAAGAAGCGTTGTTCAAAACTTCTTCCTGTTTAACACCCAGTTGCTCAACAATGATTTTCTTAACGCGTTCTTCGATAGTGCTCATACTCTTAAATTTCCTATCAAAACTCGCTTTCGCGATGGTTTTCGTAGTGTATAAAATGCTGAAAAAGATGCAACTAAATCCCGGCTGGTCAAACCACGATTTTACGCTATTTTGCGGTTTTTGCCTCAAATAACGCAAATGGTTTTCACATTTTTTAAATCATGTACATGCCGCCATTGACATGTAACGTTTCACCGGTGATGTAGCCGGCCTCATCAGAGGCCAAAAATGCAACAGCGCTGGCGATTTCTTTAGCATCGCCCAGCCGGTTGGCTGGAACTGATGACAAAATGCCTGCGCGTTGATCATCTGTCAACGCCCGTGTCATGTCCGTCTCAATAAAGCCAGGTGCCACGACGTTGACCGTAATGCCACGTGAAGCAACTTCACGTGCCAAAGATTTGCTAAAACCAATCAGGCCGGCTTTAGCCGCCGCGTAGTTCGCCTGCCCTGCGTTCCCCATGGTGCCGACGACGGAACCGATGGTGATGATACGGCCAAACCGCTTTTTCATCATAGCGCGCATTACCGCTTTTGACAGGCGGAATACGGAAGTCAGGTTGGTGTCGAGGATATCCTCCCACTCGTCATCCTTCATACGCATCAGCAGGTTATCACGCGTAATGCCGGCATTATTCACTAAAATGTCGATTTCGCCAAATTCGGCGCGAATCGATGCCAGCACGCTGTCGATAGATTGCGCATCAACAACGTTCAACATAAACCCTTTGCCGTTTGCGCCCAGGTAGCTGCTGATCGCTTCAGCGCCGCTCTCGCTGGTCGCGGTACCGATCACTTTGGCGCCGCGTGCCACAAACGTTTCTGCAATAGCTCGGCCAATACCGCGGCTTGCGCCGGTGACCAGAACGATTTTACCTTCGAAGCTCATCATTTTCCTCTTTATTGTTCAAGCGCCGCCGACAGGCTGGCGGTGTCGTTCACCGCCGCAGCCGTCAGGGTGTCAACAATACGTTTAGTCAGACCGGTCAGCACTTTGCCCGGCCCCACTTCCAGCAGCGACGTCACTCCCTGTGCTGCGATAAACTCTACGCTTTCGGTCCAACGCACCGGGCTGTACAGCTGACGCACCAGCGCGCTGCGGATCGCTTCCGGATCGTTTTCGGTGCGCACGTCGACGTTGTTCACCACCGGCACCTGCGGCGCGTTGAAGGTGATGTCCTGCAGCGCCACGGCCAGCTTGTCGGCGGCCGGCTTCATCAGCGCACAGTGCGAAGGCACGCTCACCGGCAGCGGCAGCGCACGTTTGGCGCCGGCAGCTTTACAGGCGGCGCCTGCGCGTTCAACCGCTTCTTTGTTGCCGGCGATGACCACCTGGCCCGGCGAGTTGAAGTTGACCGGAGAAACCACCTGCCCCTGCGCAGACTCTTCGCACGCCTTGGCGATCGCGTCGTTGTCCAGACCGATGATGGCGTACATCGCGCCGGTACCTTCCGGCACTGCTTCCTGCATCAGCTTGCCGCGCAGCTCGACCAGACGGATCGCCGCCTTGAAGTCCAGCACGCCGGCGCAGACCAGCGCCGAGTATTCGCCCAGGCTGTGACCCGCCATCAGCGCAGGCGCTTTACCGCCCTGCTGCTGCCAAACGCGGAAAATCGCCACCGAGGCAGCCAGCAGAGCCGGTTGGGTCTGCCAGGTTTTGTTCAGTTCTTCCACCGGGCCTTGCTGCACCAGCTGCCACAGGTCGTAACCCAGGGCGGAAGAAGCCTCGCCAAAGGTTTCTTCGACGATCGGGAACTGTGCGGCCAACTCGGCCAGCATGCCAACGGTCTGCGACCCCTGGCCCGGGAAAACAAAAGCAAATTGCGTCATTTTTTCTTCCTGTCCAAATCAGAAACGAACCAGCGCCGAGCCCCAGGTAAAGCCGCCGCCAAAGGCTTCCAGCAGCACCAGTTGGCCACGCTGAATTCGCCCGTCACGCACCGCTTCGTCCAGTGCGGAAGGCACCGAGGCGGCAGACGTGTTGCCGTGACGATCGAGCGTCACCACCACTTTGTCCATCCCCATGCCCAGTTTTTTCGCCGTTGCGCTGATGATGCGCAGGTTGGCCTGGTGCGGCACCAGCCAATCCAGCTCGCTGCGGTCCATGTTGTTGGCCTGCAGCGTCTCGTCAACGATGCGCGCCAGCTCGGTAACCGCAACCTTGAAGACTTCGTTGCCCGCCATGGTGACATAGGCCGGCTTGTCTTGATTCTGACGATCCTTGTACGGCAGCGTCAGCAGGTTGCCGTAGCTGCCGTCGGCATGCAGATGGGTAGACAGAATGCCCGGCGCTTCAGACGCCCCCAGCACCACCGCACCCGCACCATCGCCAAACAGAATGATGGTGCCGCGATCTTCAGGATCCAGCGTGCGCGACAAGACGTCCGCGCCGATAACCAGCGCATGTTTGACCGCGCCGTTTTTCACGTACTGATCGGCCACGCTGAGCGCATAAGTAAAGCCGGCGCAGGCCGCAGCCAGATCGAACGCCGCGCAGTCTTTGATGCCCAGCATTTGCTGCACCAGGCACGCCGCGCTCGGGAACGCGTGAGTCGTTGTGGTGGTCGCCACGACGATAAGCCCAATGTCTTCTTTAGCCACACCTGCCATTTCCAGCGCTTTCTCAGCGGCCTGGAAGCTCATCGTCGCGACGGTTTCATCCGCAGCAGCGATGCGACGTTCGCGGATACCGGTACGCGTGACGATCCACTCGTCAGAGGTATCCACCATTTTTTCCAAATCAGCATTGGTGCGCACTTGTACGGGCAAATAACTCCCCGTACCGAGAATCTTTGTATACATGTACGATCAGTCACTCTTAGGTAATACAGCCTCAAGGCGCGCAGCAATCCTTTCCGGGACTTGCCGCTGCACCGCCTGCACAGCCTGTTCGATTGCGACTGCAAACGCGTGAGGGTTCGCAGCGCCGTGGCTCTTGACTACGGTGCTGCGCAATCCTAACAGACATGCGCCATTATACTGGTCGGGGTTCAGGTGGCCGAACCGCTTAACCACCCGTTTTTGCAACCAACGGCCCAACAATTTCAGCCACCACGCTTGCTTGTTTCCGTCGCCGGACGATTTCAGCAGCGATAAGAATACCCTGACCACCCCTTCCATGGTTTTCAGGGTGACGTTGCCCACGAAGCCATCGCAGACCAACACGTCGGTCTTGCCGGTGAGCAGTTCGTTTCCTTCCAGGTAACCAATATAGTTGATTGCCGGAGTATTTTTTAGCACAGCGGCCGCTTCGCGGATATTATCCAGGCCTTTGGTCTCTTCTTCGCCAATATTCAGCAGCGCCACCCGCGGTTGCGCAATGCCGATCACCTCTTCCGCCATCACCGCGCCCATCACGGCAAACTGCACCAGCATGGTACTGTCACACTCGACGTTGGCGCCCAGATCCAGCACCACGGTTTTACTGCGTTGCTGATTCGGGATCGCCGTCATCAGCGCCGGGCGCTCGATGCCGTCCAGCGGCTTGACCAACAGCTTCGCCAATCCCATCAGCGCACCGGTATTACCGGCGCTGACGCAGCCCTGCGCATTGCCGCTGCTGAGCTGTTCGAGCGCAATGCGCATCGACGTGCCGCGGCTGGCGCGTATCGCTTGTGAAGGTTTTGCGTCGCCGGCGATCACAGACTCGGCGGGCACGACTTGCAGACGCTCCAGAAGAACCGGATCGGCATGGGCAAGCAAAGGGGAGATGACGTCGGGATTGCCGACCAGCAGGAGATGAAGCTGTAAATTAGAGGCCAGTGCCTGCAACGAAGCAGGCACTGTGACGCAGGGACCGAAGTCCCCGCCCATTGCATCTAACGCCAGGGTTAGACGAGTCAAGGTATCGCTACTTAGCCGATAACCTTGCGACCGCGGTAGAAACCGTCGGCAGTGATGTGGTGACGACGGTGAGTTTCACCGGATACTTTGTCTACAGACAGAGTAGTCGTGGTCAGAGCATCGTGCGAACGACGCATGCCACGCTTGGAACGGGTTGGTTTATTCTGTTGTACGGCCATGGACCTTACTCCTCAATTACTTACGCTTTAAACTGGCTAATACGGCAAACGGATTCGGTTTCTCCGCCTCGGGAGGCAGTTGGCCAAATACCATGTCCGCTTCGGACACTTCACAGTGTTCAGATTCATGTACCGGAACGACAGGCAGTGAAAGAATAATTTCGTCTTCAATCATTGCCAACAGATCGACTTCGCCAAACTCGTCAACTTCGATCGGTTCGTACGCTTCCGGTAATGCCTCAGCCTGCTCATCATTGACGACCGGGCTAAAACAATATGTTGTGTGAACCTGATGTTCGAACGGGACTCCACAGCGTTGGCACATCAACGTTACCGTGACGTCCGCATGCCCTGTTATCACCGCGAGGCGCTGATTGTCGATATTAAACGACAACGACACCTCAACATCACTGTCCACACTGACCACGGAGTCGGCAACACGAGTAACCTGCTCAGGCGCATAGACACCAGCATAGTCCAGGCGTTTCTGAGCGGTACGTACCGCATCAATGGTCAAGGGTAATTTTACCTTTTGCATAGGGCGCGCATATTAACTTTGTAACGACATAGAGTCAAAGAAAAAGGCCGTAAAACGGCTCCTTTCACCAATATTCGCTTCCACAGCGGCCGACAGTTTAAAATGCCGTACCCATTTACGCTACGGTTTGCGAAAAAAATTATGCAGAGATTGCTTTTAGCCTCCACCTCCCCCTATCGAAAAATGCTGCTGGAGAAGCTGCAACTGCCGTTCGACTGCGCCGCGCCGCAGGTGGATGAAACCCCACTGCCGGGTGAAAGCGCCGAAGCGCTGGTGCTGCGCCTGGCGACAGCGAAGGCTCAGGCGCTGGCCCTCGCCTACCCCGAGCATCTGATCATCGGTTCCGATCAGGTCTGCGTGATCGATGGCAGCATCACCGGCAAGCCCCATACCGAGGTGAACGCCCGGGCGCAGCTGCGCCAGGCCAGCGGCCAGGCCGTGACCTTCTATACCGGCCTGGCGCTGTACAACGGCCGCAGCAAGCAGCTGCAGGCCCTGTGCGAGCCTTTCCACGTGCATTTTCGCGCGCTGAGCGAGGCGGAGATCGCCGCCTATGTGCGTCTAGAGCAACCGCTGAACTGCGCGGGCAGTTTCAAGAGCGAGGGATTGGGGATCGCGTTGTTCGACAGGCTGGAAGGCCGGGATCCGAACACCCTGATCGGCCTGCCGTTGATCGCGCTGTTGGCGATGTTGCGGGCTGAAGGCATCAACCCGCTGGTCTGACGCGGATTATTTGGCGGCCTGCCGGCGCAGCACTTGCAGGCAGTGACGCAGTTCTTCATCCATCGGCGCTTCGATGCGCATCGTTTCGCCGGTGGACGGATGCTCGAAGCGCAGCGCCGCGGCGTGCAGGAACAGTCGCTTCAGGCCGGTACCCGCCAGTTGGCGATCGAACTCGCGGTCGCCATAGCGATCGTCAAAGGCGATCGGGTGCCCGGCATGCAGAGTGTGCACGCGGATCTGGTGAGTTCGCCCGGTGATCGGGCTGGCCTTCACCAAGGTGGCAAATTCGTAACGCTCTTCCACCTTGAAGCGGGTTTCCGAGGGCTTGCCTTCGCTGTTGACACGCACGATACGTTCGCCGCTTTGCAGAATATTTTTCAACAGCGGCGCCTGTACGGCCTTGCAGTGGGACTGCCACTGGCCGCGCACCAGCGCCAGATAATCTTTCTGCATGCCTTTCAGGCGCAGTTGCTCATGCAGCGAACGCAGCGCGGAACGTTTTTTGGCGACCAACAACACGCCGGAGGTGTCGCGATCCAGGCGATGCACCAGCTCCAGGAAGCGGGCTTCCGGGCGCAGCGCGCGCAGCCCTTCAATCACGCCGAAGCTCAGGCCGCTGCCGCCGTGCACCGCGGTGCCGGAAGGTTTGTTGAGGATCAGCAGGTGGTCGTCTTCATACAGGATGCAGTCTGCCAATGCGGCCACTTTATCCAGCTTCGCCGACACCGGCGCCTCTTCGCGCTCGGCTACGCGCACCGGTGGTACGCGCACCACGTCGCCGGCCGCTAATTTGTATTCGACCTTGATGCGCCCTTTATTAACCCGCACCTCGCCTTTACGCACGATGCGATAAATCATGCTCTTCGGCACGCCTTTCAGGCGAGCGAGCAGAAAGTTGTCGATTCTCTGACCGGCTTCGTCGTCGGAAATCGTGATGAATTGTACTGCTGGATTGTTCGTTTTCATGGTGCGGGATTCTAAATAGAGCGCGTGAATAGCGCCACATCTTTTTCTGTGCTTAACTGTCTCTCTGACGGCGGGCGAAACCCCAGCGGACAATAAGGCAGCAAGCCGATTTGAACGTTTGCGATTTCTTCCGCAGTTAAGGAAAAGTCACCTTGCTATAACGGCATCAGCAGTGGAATAATGCAGTCACTTTCCGCGTTGATTCTCGTTAAACAGGGAAAACGGTGGAATTATAAAATTTGTCTGATTGCGCAAAAACGCAGCAATGGCGTAAGACGTAATGCGAAATCAAACAATTAGCGGGCTGCGGGTTGCAGCTTGGCCGGCAAATGGAATCAGATCTGTCGACGTAAATCAGAGGCTATTCCCCTAGTAAAAGTGCTGTCTTTCACAAAGAAAAGCAGGCTTACCGAGATAATGCGCCCCTATGCAGGCGACAACCGTGAGGTTGACGGCTTTGCGAGAAGACACGGGGCTTTCGGTTTAACTCCGGCCATGAGGTTATTTTGCCCGCAGCTTTGTCGATAATGTAAAAATAACGAGTAAGTTAAGATGAAAAGAATGTTGATTAACGCAACTCAGCAGGAAGAGTTGCGTGTTGCCCTCGTAGATGGACAGCGGCTGTATGATTTGGATATCGAAAGTCCGGGTCATGAGCAGAAAAAAGCGAATATTTACAAAGGCAAAATCACCCGCATTGAACCAAGTCTTGAAGCAGCGTTCGTGGACTACGGCGCAGAACGACATGGTTTCCTCCCTCTTAAAGAAATCGCCCGCGAATACTTCCCTAGCAATTACTCTTCCCATGGCCGCCCGAACATCAAAGATGTGCTGCGCGAAGGCCAGGAAGTCATCGTTCAGGTAGACAAAGAAGAACGTGGCAACAAAGGCGCCGCCTTGACCACCTTCATCAGCCTGGCGGGCAGCTATCTGGTGCTGATGCCGAACAACCCGCGCGCCGGCGGTATTTCTCGCCGCATCGAGGGTGACGATCGTACCGAGCTGAAAGAAGCGCTCTCTTCGCTGCAACTGCCAGACGGCATGGGCCTGATCGTTCGCACCGCGGGCGTAGGCAAATCCGCCGACGCGCTGCAGTGGGATCTCTCCTTCCGTCTGAAGCACTGGGAAGCGATTAAAAAAGCCGCCGAAGGCCGCCCTGCACCGTTCCTGATCCACCAGGAAAGCAACGTTATCGTGCGTGCCTTCCGCGATTATCTGCGCCCGGACATCGGCGAAATCCTGATCGACAACCCGAAAATTCTCGATCTGGCCAAAGAGCACATCGCTGCGCTGGGCCGCCCGGATTTCAGCAGCAAAATCAAACTGTACAGCGGTGAAATTCCTCTGTTCAGCCACTATCAGATCGAATCGCAGATCGAATCCGCCTTCCAGCGCGAAGTGCGCCTGCCGTCCGGCGGCTCGATCGTCATCGACAGCACCGAAGCGCTGACCGCCATCGACATCAACTCCGCACGCGCAACCCGCGGCGGCGACATCGAAGAGACGGCGTTCAACACCAACCTGGAAGCGGCGGACGAGATCGCTCGCCAGCTGCGCCTGCGCGACCTCGGCGGCCTGATCGTCATCGACTTCATCGACATGACGCCGGTACGCCACCAGCGCGAAGTGGAAAACCGCTTGCGCGACGCCGTGCGTCAAGACCGCGCGCGCATCCAAATCGGCCGCATCTCCCGCTTCGGCCTGCTGGAAATGTCACGCCAGCGCCTCAGCCCGTCGCTGGGTGAGTCCAGCCACCACGTGTGCCCACGCTGTAACGGCACCGGTACCATCCGCGACAACGAATCGCTGGCGCTGTCCATCCTGCGCCTGATCGAAGAAGAAGCGCTGAAGGAAAACACCAAAGAAGTTCACGCTATCGTGCCGGTTCAGGTCGCTTCGTACCTGCTGAACGAAAAGCGCGAATCCGTCAGCGCGATCGAAAAACGTCAGGGTGGCGTGAAAGCCGTCATCGTGCCGAACGATGAAATGCAAACCCCGCACTACTCGGTGCTGCGCGTGCGCAAGGGCGAGGAAACCTCTACCCTCAGCTACCTGCTGCCTAAACTGCACGAAGAAGACATGGAGCGTCCGCTGGAAGATGCGCCGATGGAACGCAAGCGTCCGGAGCAACCGGCCCTGGCTTCCTTCTCCCTGTCCGCCGATGTGCCGCCGCCGGCTGAAGAACCCGTCGCCGTTGCCAAACCTGTCGCTGCAGCCGCCAAGACTAAAGCCGCAGCGCCGGCCGCCGCTAAACCGGGCTTCCTGGGCCGCCTGTTCGGTGGTCTGAAGAACTTGTTCGCCGGTGAAGAACAACCTGCCGTCGAAGAAGCCAAACCGGCCGAAACGCCGAAGGCGGAAGGCAACGGTGAGAACCGTCGTCAGGATCGTCGCGGTCAGCGCCGTCAAGGCACCGGCCGTAAAGAGCGCGGTGAGCGTAGCGACCGTGGCGATCGCCCGGAACGCGGCGAGCGTAAAGAGCGCGGTGAAGGCCGTGACAATCGCGAGCGCGATAACCGTGAACCGCGTGAGAACCGTGAAGGCCGTGAATCGCGTGAATCCCGCGATGAACAGCGCCGTAACCGCCGCAACCAGCAGCAGAACACGCCGGTAGCGGAGGAAACCGCTTCGGAAGAAGGTGCTAAAGCGCCGCGCGAAGATCAGCAGCAACGCCGTGAGCAGCGTGCTGAACGCCAGCGTCGTCGTCAGGAAGAGAAACGTCAGGCTCAGCAGGAAGTGAAAGCGCTGGAAAGCGTTGACGCAGTCGAGAGTACCGACGAAGAGCAGGAAGAGCGCCAGCAGCAGAACATGCAGCGCCGTCAGCGCCGCCCTCTGTCGCAGAAAGTGCGTATCCTGTCTGCGGAAGAAGAGCTGCAGCGTGCAGCGGAAGAGCTGTTGGCGCCGAAAGCGCCGGTAGCGAAAGCCGAAGACGCGCAGCCGACCGCCGACGATAGCGTCAAGCTGTTGCCGGAAACCGTTGCCGCACAGCAGGAAGACGATGCCCAGGGCGAAAGCCGCGGCAACGGCGAAGGCATGCCGCGTCGTTCCCGTCGTTCACCGCGTCACCTGCGCGTCAGCGGCCAGCGTCGCCGTCGTTACCGCGATGAGCGTTACCCGCTGCAATCCCCAATGCCGTTGGCGGGCGCGTTCGCTTCGCCGGAAATGGCATCAGGCAAAGTATGGGTAAGCTACCCGGTCGCTCAGGTTGAAGAAGCCGAAGTGCAAACCGAAGCCGTAGAGCAGGCGCCGGTTGTCACCGCAGCGGTTGAACAGCACAGCGTTACCGTGGAAGACACTCAGACCGCGGCCAGCGTCAACGGACCGGCACCCGAAGCCGCCGTTGAAACTGCTAGCGTTACCGTAACGGAAGAAGCTGCAGTCGTAGCACCGGTTGTAGCCACTCCGGCCGAGGAAATCCCGGCGCCGGTGGAAACCGCCCCAGCAGCTGTTGCAGTTGAACAGCCGAAAGTGGAAGAGACTGCCCCTGCAGTGGAAGCCGAGCCGGTAGCTGAAACCGTAGCTGTAGAGCCCGTGGTTGAACCTGTGCCAACGGAAGACGAGCCTGTGGTCGAAGTTGCACCGGTGGTAGAAGCCACGCCAGCGGAAGAAACGCCAGTGGTAGAAGCCGCACCTACGGCAGCCTCCGTGGAAGTTGTTCCGGTCGAAAAAGCCCCAGCGCCAATCGCCGCAGAACCTGCACCTGCAGTTGCGCAGCAGCCGGCACCGGTGAAAGCCGTGCAGGACGCGCTGTACAAACACATCGCCACTGCGCCGATGACTAAAGCGCCTGCGCCAGCCTACGTGCCGGAAGAACGCAAGCACAGCAACTGGCAGCGCCCTTCCTTCAACTTTGAAGGCAAAGGTTCAGCCGGTGGTCACTCGGCAGTGAGCCAGGCCACCGCGCCTGCCACAAAGCCGCAGCCGGTTAACGAATAAGTTAATCTGCAACCCTAAAAAAACCCGCCATCGGCGGGTTTTTTCTTGCCTGTAAAAAGCTCAGGCGATCTTTTTCAGTTTCTTGATGTCCAGAACATCCAACTTGCCGTCAAGTCGACTGACGAACTGCTGAAAATGCGCCGTCTCATTATGCTTATCCAGCGCTTCGCTGCTGGCCCAACGCTCAAAGAACACGAAGGTGCCCGGCTTTTCCAGATCGCGATGCAAATCATATTGCAGGTTGCCCAGCTCCTGGCGGCTCGGCTCGAGAATGTCGTGCACGGCTTCACTGACTGCGGCCTCAAATCCCGCTTTCGCTTGCAGGGTGGCGATAACGCGTACTTCCATTGTTTTCTCCCTTTCCACTTGATGAAAGTCGACGGTATTGGCGTCGGCATCGTTGAAATCCTTGTCACTATGCGCCTGCTGCGCCGTTGATTTCAACTTGTCGCCAACAAACAGATGCATCTGCGGCACTTTCCGCTTATCCTTACACCCCGGCGTGAATAAACCCATTATTCGCTTTTCATTAGACGTATTTGACCGCCGGAGCCTAGCTAGATGACCGCACAACCTCAAGTTCTGAAAATCCGCCGCCCAGACGACTGGCATATCCACCTGCGTGACGATGAGATGCTGAAAACGGTGGTGCCCTATACCAGCCAGGTATTTGGCCGGGCGATCGTGATGCCGAACCTGGTTCCGCCCGTGACGACCGTGGCCGCCGCGCGCGCCTACCGCGATCGAATTCTGGCGGCGGTGCCGCAGGGTCACAACTTCACTCCGCTGATGACCTGTTACCTGACCAACTCCTTGGCGGCCAGTGAACTGGTCAGCGGTTTCGAGCAAGGGGTGTTTACCGCCGCCAAGCTGTATCCGGCCAACGCCACCACCAACTCCAGCCACGGCGTCAGCGATGTGACCGGCATTTATCCGCTGTTCGAACAGATGCAAAAAATCGGCATGCCTTTGCTTATCCACGGCGAAGTGACCGATCCTGCCGTGGATATCTTCGACCGCGAGGCGCGCTTTATCGAACAGGTGATGGAGCCTATCCGCCGCCAGTTCCCGGAGCTGAAGATCGTCTTCGAGCACATCACCACCAAAGAAGCGGCGCAATATGTGCAGGCAGGCAATCGTTTCCTCGGCGCCACCATCACGCCGCAACACCTGATGTTCAACCGCAACCACATGCTGGTCGGCGGCATTCGCCCTCACCTGTTCTGCCTACCGATCCTCAAGCGCAACGTCCATCAGGAAGCGCTACGTCAGGCGGTTGCCAGCGGCTCGGACCGTTTCTTCCTCGGCACCGACTCCGCGCCGCACCTCAAGCATCGCAAAGAGTCCAGCTGCGGCTGTGCCGGCTGCTTCAATGCGCCGAATGCCATCCCGGCTTACGCAGCGGTCTTCGAACAGCTCGGCGCACTGGAGCACTTCGAGGCTTTCTGCTCGCTCAACGGCCCACGCTTCTATGGCCTGCCGCTCAACGAAGACTTCATCGAACTGCAGCGCGTGCCAACCACCCAACCGGAAGAGATTACCCTCGGCAATGAATCCGTAATCCCCTTCCTGGCGGGTGAAACCCTGAACTGGTCGCTGAAAGACTGATATTTTTGCATCGCCCTCTTGCCCTCGCACCCGGTTAACTGTATAAATACACAGTAAATCGCTTCGGGGGCAATTATGCGTGTTGAAGTCACTCTAGAGAAAACCCGGCCGCTGCCGTCGGGCGCCATTGAGGCGCTGACCGGTGAACTGGGCAAACGGGTCAATCGCCAGTTTCCAGACGCCGTCGTTCACGTACGTTATGCCAGCGCCAACGGGCTCTCCGTGCTGGGGGGCGCCAAAACCGATCGGGATCTGATCGAGGAAATCCTTCAGGAAACCTGGGAAAGCGCGGACGAATGGTTTAGCGCAGAATAACACTGCAATGCTGTTTTTGCCGGGGGTCGCTCTCCGGCTTTTTTGTTTCTGGCGCCCTGCCCATTCATCGCTTACCCTTACTCTGAAACAAAATCTGCCTCAGCGCTGTATTTAACGCAAAGGAGTAAGCATGGCCCCGGACAAGGTGAAATCCGAAGACGCAATGACGTTTGGCGAACTGCTGGCGCTGATTGCCGATCAGAAAAGGCGCTTGAACGTACTGGAAGTAGCTTTCTCTTATCTGGCCTTCAGCCTGGATGACAAAGCCAACCAACGGCTGATCCACAGCCTGAAGCTGGAATCGCACAGCCAGAATCGTGATGCCGAAACGCAAAAGCATTTCGCCCATTTGGCCGAAGAGCTGGAAAAATGTCTACATGGTGCATCGCCACCTGCCGACGCGGAATAACGCGCTGCGCCTGACTCGTCCACTGCTGCACCTACAAATTTGTAGAATAATTGTTCAAATAAATATTTATTTTGCAAATTTCGGTGACAACCCCCTCCACCGATGAAAGCGGATGCGTATACTGTAATTGCTCTCATGATGATGAGCCGCATTGATCCTCGTTAGTCACTCACGGTAGTTACTACTCAATAAGGGGTCTTTATGGACAGAAATGATGAAGTAATTCAGACGCACCCGCTTGTCGGTTGGGATATCAGTACTGTCGACGTTTACGACGCCATGATGATACGCCTTCATTACCTGTCTTCACTAGACCAAACGCCCGAAGAAGCCCAAGTAGACCGAACGCTTTGGCTGACTACAGATGTCGCCCGTCAATTAATCAATATCTTAGAAGCCGGCATCGCCAAGATTGAAGCTACGGATTACCAGGATCTTGATCGCAGAAAACATTGATTTATCGTCTCCTAACCTCTAAGGCGCCGTGACCATTCCCGGCGCCTTTTTCTTTGCCTTTCATCGTTCAATCAGTGCATTGCGCCCGCCAACCTTTTATCATGGGGCGATAAGAAATCGCTATCAGAGAGGGTGGGTACGTGGAATATGATTTGATTGTGGTGGGCAGCGGTTCCGTCGGCGCAGCGGCAGGCTATTACGCCACGCGGGCCGGCTTGAAAGTGCTGATGATCGACAGCGCCATTCCTCCACACCGCAACGGCAGCCATCACGGCGATACCCGCATTATCCGTCACGCTTACGGCGAAGGCGAAAAGTACGTGCCGCTGGTGCTACGTGCCCAGGCGCTGTGGAATGCGCTGATTCAACAATCCGGCGAGGAACTGTTCCAGTCGTGCGGCGTGCTCAACCTGGGGCCACAGCACTCCGACTTCATTCGCAATGCTCAGCAGAGCGCGCAAACATTCCGCCTGAACGCGCAAACCCTCAGCGCCGAACAGATCGCTCAACGCTGGCCGGAATTCCGGGCCCCGCAAGGTTATGTCGGCGTGTTCGAGCCCGACGCCGGCTTCCTGCATGCTGAGCTGGCGATAGCCACTCTGATCAAGCTGGCAAAAGAAGCCGGCAGCAGCCAGTTGTTCAACTGCCCGGTCAGCGCGGTGGAGCCTATCGAGGGCGGCGTTGAGGTCATCACCGGCGAAGGGCGTTTCACGGCGCGAAAAGCGGTGATCACCGCCGGTACCTGGGTCAAAGCGCTGTTGCCGCAGTTACCCGTCGCGCCACTGCGCAAAGTCTTCTCCTGGCATCAGGCAGATGGCCGCTACAGCGTGAACAATCGTTTCCCGGCCTTTACCGTCGAAGCGCAAGACGGCACGCACTATTACGGTTTCCCGGCGGATAACGACGGCCTGAAAGTAGGCAAGCACGACGGCGGCCAGCCGATGGATGCCCCCGAGCAGCGCAAACCCTTCGGCAGCTACGCCAGCGACGGCACGGAAGTTTTCTCCTTCCTGCGGCAATTTTTACCGGGTGTAGGCGTATGTTTACACGGCGAAGCCTGCAGTTATGATATGAGCCCCGACGAAGACTTTATTATCGATACGCTGCCGGATTGCGATCGCCTGATGGTCATCAGCGGATTGAGCGGCCACGGCTTCAAGTTCGCCAGCGCGTTGGGTGAGATTGCCGCGCTGTTCGCGCAGGACAAAGCGCCGCCGGTCGACGTCTCCAGCTTTGGTCTGAAACGATTTAGCTAAGCGAAGGATTTCTCTGTCCAGGTTGCCGTCGTGCCCTGGACAGCAAAATTTAGCGGTTACAATTTATTAACCTGCTAACTCTTTTAAATACCAAGTAAAAATCCTGATAACGGAAATTTCTTATATTCAGCATTTGAATTTCCGAATTGAACACTTGCAGTGTAAGTCCTATTTTACAGAAGATATGCTCCATCGGCTTTCAACAAGGACGTCACCATGAAACTACTTGTCGTGGACGAATGCTGCTTCACCCGGGTCGGTATAGCCAGCTACTTTGCTGATAGTGGGATTACGACGATCAAGTGCTGCCACAGCATTGAATACGCTACGCCGCTGTTGGCCAGCTTTCAGCCGAGCCACATTCTGGTGAACCTCAGCAACCAGTGCCGTTATAACGAAGCAGACGCGCAGCTGCTGGCGTTTATGGAAGCCAGCCAGTCTGCCTTGCTGTTTATCTATCTCGATACGCCTTACCCTTACAGCGAAACGCCAATGCGCATCGCCGATAACGCCTTTCTGTTCAATAAAAGCATTCTGCCACTCACTTTACGCACGCTGCGCGAAAATCCGCTGGCGCTGGCCGATGACGGCGAAGAGCGTTCCTTGTTCAGTCCGCAGGAACTGACGGTGATGAAATATTGGATGGCGGAGATGCCCAACTACCGCATCGCGAAAAAGCTGCAAATCAGCTCGCATACGGTGTACGTGCACAAGCGTCACATCACGGAGAAGATCAACGCGCGCAACCGGCTGGAGTTCTACTCGCTGTATAACGTGCTGCGCTATTTCTACCCGCCGAGCACGCCAACAAATTCGACGCCGCTGGCGCTGCTGGCCGTGTAACCTCAAGCCTGCGATAACGCAGGCTTTTTTATCGCCTCTCTTCCCGCACTCACGCGCGGCGCGCTGTAAAAGACGCCGAGAAAAGGACTATAATCAAAGGTCCCTTTCTTCAGGCAGCTGAAATGTTAAACCGAATACTGGCGGCTATCGTCAACAACGTGCGTGAGCACCTGGTGCTGTACCTGTGTCTGTGGCTAGTGCTGCTGGCGTTGGATGTCTATTTCTTCTTCGTCATGTAATCCATGCCGCCGTTATTTCCCCGATTGAGCTTCAACCGCTTCGGTGATCCTGCCCAGGTGCTGGAATTGCAGCAGATGAGCAGACCGCTGCTGCGCCCCGGACAGCGGTTATTGCAGATGCGCTATGCCCCGATCAACCCTTCCGATCTGATCCCGATCCACGGCCAATACGCGCACCGCATCGCCCTTCCTCAGGTGCCGGGATATGAAGGCGTGGGCGTCGTCGTCAACCCGCAGAATGGGCATTCAACGGGCCGCCGCGCGCTGGCGGTAGCGGGTACCGGCAGTTGGCAAACGTTCGTCACGCTGCCTGAAGATCGGGTGATCTGGGTGCCGGACGACATCGACGACGCCTGCGCAGCGCAAATCTATATCAACCCGCTCACCTGCTGGGTGCTGTTGACGCAATGGCTGCCGCTCAACGCCGGCGACTTACTGCTGCTCAACGGCGGCGGTTCCGCCGTTAGCCTGCTGTTGGCGCAGATGACGGCGCTGCGCGGCATTCGTCTGGCGGTCGTGGTGCGCAACACCGCTCATCGCCAGGCGTTACTGGCCGCCGGCGCCTGGCGCGTTATCGAAGCGTCGCAGCTGGTGGAAATGACGAATTTTGGCGCCCGTGCGGCCATCGACTGCATCGGCGGCGAAGACGGATTGCAGTTGGCGCGGGCGGTCCGCACCGGCGGCGATTTTGTGGCGCTGGGCCTGCTTAGCGGCCGCCAGGTAGACTGGCGGCGCGTGGTGGACGAGTTAAAGCTGCGGGCTTCGCTGTTCCACTTGCGCAAATGGAACGCACAGGCGGCACCGGCGCAATGGCAGACGGCGTTTTATCAGTTATTCCAGCTGTTGCGACGCGGCCAGCTGGCGCTGCGCCCACCCGCCGCGATTTATCCTTTGCCTCAGTACGCAGCGGCGCTGCACCACGCCGCCCAGCCCGGCGTGAATGGCAAAATATTCCTCACTCCGGCGCCGCCGGAGGCTGGCGCGGCGGGCGACCGTCCCCCAGGATAACCGCCAGCCGATAGCCGTCTTCGGTGGTCTCCAGCGCGATGCGCGCCACGATCGTCAGCGGCACCGACAGCAGCATGCCCACCGGGCCGAGCAGCCAGCCCCAGAAGATCAGCGACAGGAACACCACCAGCGTCGACAGCCCCAGCCCGCGCCCCATCACGCGCGGCTCGAGGATATTGCCGATCACCATGTTGACAGCGATAAAGCCACCCGCCACCACCAGCGCATCACCCAATCCGTTGAACAACAGCGCCTGAATCAGCGGCGGAATGGCGGCCAATACCGAGCCAATGTTGGGAATGTAGTTAAGCAGAAACGCCAACAGCCCCCAGATAAAGGCAAAACGCACGCCGACCGCCGCCAGGAAGATCCAGACGATCACCCCAGTGGCCAGGCTGATGATGGTTTTAATCACCAGATAACGCGTCACGCCGTCCAGCGCCCGCCGCACCGCGGCGAGCCCCTCGTTCGGCTTATCCAGCGCCTGCTGCAGCTTATACGGCAGCAGCTGCACTTCGAACAGCATAAACACCACGGTCATCAGCAGCAGGAAGACGTTGGTCATGGCGCCAGACAGGTGCCCCAGCATGCGGGTGACCAGATTCATCGCCGCGCTGGGATCGACATACTGCAGCATCGCTTCGCTGGAGAGACTGATATTGAAGCGATCGGCGTAATGCTGCAGCTCGCGCAGCTTCTCGATCATCATGCCGCGGTACTGGGGCAGCGAGCGGGCGAACTCGTTCAGCGAAGCACCCAGCATGCCGATAAACAGCATCACGACCACGATCACCGCCGTCACCAGCAGCGTCACCCCGACGATACGCGGCACTCGTCGGCGTTCCAGCATCGCCACCAGCGGGTTCAGCACCATGGCGAGGAACACCGCCAGCAAAAACGGCACCACGATGTCGGCGGCGGCTTTCACCCCGGCCAAAATGATCACCAACATCGCCAGCAGGACGGCCAGACGCAGGCTACTGTCGGTCACACGGGTTCGGCCCATGACGTTTCCTTGTTATTTCACTGGGTTAACCGGCCACCAAGAGCCGACTCTTGGCGCTAATGGTAGCAAAGTCCACCGTCACGCCGCAGAGGATTTCGCCTAACCGTTCGAAAAAATTAATCTTTCCGCCCTGCTCTTTGCCGCAAGAAATAGGCATAACGTTTGCCAACAAATAATTCCACCGAGCAACTCATGGACGATTTACGTAAAATGACAAAAGCTGACATTAATAGATAATAAGCCTAATTTTCAACAACTAGCACAACCGCCCCATGAGGGAAATAATATCATCTTCAACGATTTATCTGATGAAGCCCGAACATCTCAAACAAATTCACTGACTAATATTTCTAAGAAGTAACATAGTTAAATTTATTATTGATTTTATGTTTCCTAAAGTTTAATTATTGCAGCCAGCCAATCGGTAATCGAAGGAAACAGGATGCTCTGGAAAAATACCGCCGATCGTTTCGGCCATGTGTCAGTGTTAATCCACTGGCTGGTGGCGCTGACGGTGTACGGCATGTTCGCACTCGGTCTGTGGATGGTTACGCTGGGCTATTATGACGTCTGGTACCATCAGGCGCCGGAGATCCACAAAAGCATCGGCACGCTGCTGTTCATCGTGATGGTGATCCGCGTGATCTGGCGCTTTGTCTCGCCGCCACCCAAGCCGCTGGCCAGCTATGGTCGCCTCACTCGCGTCAGCGCTATTCTCGCGCATCTGGCGCTGTATGCCGTGCTGTTCGGCATTCTGATCAGCGGCTATCTGATCTCGACCGCCGACGGCCAACCGATCAGCGTATTCGGCTGGTTCGACGTGCCCGCCACCGTCACCGGCATGGCGGAACAGGCCGACACCGCCGGCGCCATACACCTTTACCTGGCCTGGGCCGTGGTAGTGCTTTCGGTACTGCACGGGCTGGCCGCGCTTAAACATCACTTTATCGATCGTGATGTCACTTTGAAACGGATGCTGGGTAGCAGCGCCGATTAACCTTTGGATTTATGGAGATTGCTATGTTGAAAAAGACCGTATTGGGCCTGACCGCAGGCGCCCTGCTGCTGAGCGCCGGTTCCGCACTGGCGGCGGACTACAAGATCGACAAACAGGGCCAGCACGCCTTTATCGAGTTCCGCATCCAGCACCTGGGCTACAGCTGGCTGTATGGCAGCTTTAAAGACTTCGACGGCGGCTTCACCTTCGACGAGAAAGATCCGTCCAAGGACAAGGTCAACGTGACCATCAATACCGCCAGCGTCGACACCAACCACGCCGAGCGCGACAAGCACCTGCGCAGCGCCGAGTTCCTCAACGTGGAGAAGAACAAGCAAGCCAAGTTTGAATCCACCGAAGTGAAGAAAAGCGGCGACGGTTATGCGGTGGTCGGCAACCTGACGCTGAACGGCGTGACCAAGCCCGTTACGCTGGACGCCAAACTGATTGGCCAGGGCAACGATCCGTGGGGCGGCTACCGCGCCGGCTTTGAGGCCAACGGTAAGATCAAGCTGAAAGATTTCGGCATCACCACCGATCTGGGCCCGGCGTCGCAAGACGTTGAGCTGATCATCTCCGTAGAAGGCGTACGCGAGAAATAAATAAAAAAAAGCCCGGTTTGGCGGCCGGGCTTCTCATTTCCTCAGGCTCAGCGGGCTGGGCCTTCTTCTTCCGGTGCCGGAATGTGCATCGTAGTCTGCAACAAGCCTTTTGACTTATTGAAGATCTTGACGCCGTTTTCACGGCCGGCACGGCGCGCGCGTTGCTCTTCGCGCGGCAGCTTCAGCTCTTCGCGGCAAATCTCGCTACAGCACCCTTCAAATTTGGCGGCGCAGCTCGGGCACTGAATGAACAGCAGATGGCAACCGTCGTTCTTGCAGTTGGTATGGGTGTCGCACGGCGCTCCACACTGGTGGCAGTTGGCGATCACATCGTCGGAGATGCGCTCACCCATACGCTCATCGAACACGAAGTTTTTGCCGATAAACTTCAGCGGCAACCCCTGTTCTTTCGCTTTGCGGGTGTACTCGATAATCCCGCCTTCCACGTGGTAGATGTTTTTAAAGCCTTTGTGCAGCATATAGGCGCTGGCTTTTTCACAGCGAATGCCGCCGGTGCAATACATGACAATATTCTTGTCTTTACTGTCCTGCAGCATCTCCACCGCCATCGGCAGCTGATCGCGGAAAGTATCCGACGGCACCTCAATGGCGTTTTCGAAATGGCCGACTTCGTACTCATAGTGGTTGCGCATATCGACGAATACCGTATTCGGATCGTCTATCATCTGATTGACGCGATCGGCCTGCAGATACTCGCCGACGTTGCTTGGGTCGAAGCTCTCGTCATCGATGCCGTCGGCCACGATGCGCTCACGCACCTTGAGGCGTAGTACCCAGAAGGATTTGCCATCGTCTTCGAGCGCAATATTCAGGCGTACCTGATCCAGCGCCGGGTGTGAGGCGAACAGCGCGGCTTTGAACGCGTCGAAGTGATGCTGCGGCACGCTGATCTGCGCGTTGATGCCCTCTTTCGCCACGTAGATGCGGCCGAACACCTTCAGTTTTTCGAACTGAACGTACAGGCTGTCGCGAAACGCTTTGGGATCGTCGATGGAGAAGTATTTGTAAAAAGAAACTGTGGTGCGCGGCTCGGTTTCCGCCAGCATGCGCGCCTTCAGTTCCTCATTAGAAATTCGGTTATGTAACACTGGCATGGTGTACTTTCCTGTCTTTCGGGAGGTGACTGATTATCGCGCGCCGCCTGCCGGCCCGCGCGCGGCGCATATCATACCCGAAAAACCGCCGCCGCGCAGCCCTGGCGCCAGCGCCCCGTTCAGTGTCCGTCGCCTTCGGTAAACGCAGAAGCCACTATGCCGAGCGCCATCATCACGCCGGCGAGCGCCAATATCGCGTTCACCTGCAGATGCGCGCCAACGCTGCCGACCATCGCGCCCAAAACCAGCAGCCCCGCACTGATCCATGGTGCCAAAATATTTACCCTCTGAATAATTACCAGTAATAATATCGCCATTATCTTTGGCAGGAAAGATTGTGGAAAAATTCGGCATTCGATGCATATTTAACGCCCAAAGAGGGATTTTAATGCGTTGTGTTTTCCCGGATCGCCAGAAAAATGCCACAATAGTCGCAAACAAACGGCAGAAACGAACCTTGCCGCCGAGCTCACCCGGCTGCCAGACCATGCGATGACTCTGTCATTACACTTAAACAACCGTATTCAAACAGAGAACCCATGACTCAAGTTCCTACTTTCAATCGTTCCTTATTGCATCCGCGCTATTGGCTGACCTGGGTCGGCATCGGCTTGCTGTACCTGCTGGTGTTGCTGCCTTACCCCGTCATCTACTGGCTCGGCACCTCGATTGGGCGATTTTCCATGCGCTTTCTCAAGCGACGCGTCGCTATCGCCCAACGCAACCTCGAGCTCTGTTTTCCCGACATGCCGCAGGCCGAACGCGATGCGCTGGTGGTAAAGAATTTCGAATCGGTCGGCATGGGGCTGTTTGAAACCGGTATGGCGTGGTTCTGGCCCAACTGGCGCATCGAGCGCTGGTTCAAGGTCAGTGGCCTGGAGCACATCCAACAAGCGCGCGACAACCAGCAGGGCGTGTTGCTGATTGGCCTGCACTTTTTGACGCTGGAGCTGGGCGCGCGCATCTTCGGCATTCACAACCCGGGCATCGGCGTTTACCGCCCGCACGACAACAAGCTGATGGACTGGCTGCAAACCTGGGGCCGCATGCGTTCCAACAAATCGATGCTGGACCGCAAAGACATCAAAGGCATGATCCGCGCCCTGAAACAGGGTGATATCATCTGGTATGCGCCGGATCACGACTACGGCCCGCGCAGCAGCGTTTTCGTGCCGCTGTTCGCGGTGGACAAGGCTGCCACCACCACCGGCAGCTACGTGCTGGTGCGGATGGGTAAACCGGCGATCGTTCCGTTCACCCCGCGCCGCCTGCCGGACGGCAAAGGGTATGAGCTGATTATGCAACCGGCGGTGGAAAACTTCCCGCTGGATAACGAACTCGAGGCCGCCGCCTTTATGAACAAAGTGGTGGAGAAAGAGATCCTGATGGCGCCGGACCAATACATGTGGCTGCATCGCCGCTTCAAGACCCGCCCGGAAGGCGAGCCTTCGCTCTACTGATCAAGCCAACCCGCCACCGGCGGGTTTTTTATTGCGCGCCTCTTGAGAATCGACGGCGAGGGTGGGATGGTAAAGCCTTTGCCGCCCACCCTGGAGCCGTTATGTACATTGTCAGCCTGACCTACCATCGCCCGATCGCCGACGTCGACAGCCACCTTGACGGGCACATCGCCTGGCTTAAGAAATATTTTCAGGATGGCACCTTCGTCGCCTCCGGCCGCAAGAATCCCCGCACCGGCGGCGTGATCCTGGCCAAGGGCATTGACCGTGCGCAGTTAGACGCCATCCTGGCCGAAGATCCCTTCAACGCCGTAGCCCACTACGAGGTCACCGACTTTAGCGCCACCACCACCGCCGCCGGTTTCGAGGCGCTGACCGGACTATAAAACGCTGTAAATTCCGCGCGCTAAGCGCGGAATAAGGTTTAAACGTCATTTTTAAAACTTTATTTCATTTTTCGCCCAATCTTTGTCCCCTCGTTTGCCGTCGCCGCGCTTGCGGCGCATACTTACCAGGCTAACTTTCACGTTTTGCCCCTTCATCTTGCCGCTGGCAAAACGCGTCACCTTTCGGCAGTGGACATTTATGGCTTCGGCAGCAGAACCCGTTAACTGGAAACGCAACCTTTTCGTCGCCTGGCTGGGATGTTTTCTCACCGGCGCCGCCTTCAGCCTGGTGATGCCGTTTCTGCCGCTGTACGTAGAGACGCTGGGCGTTACCGGCCATCAGGCGCTCAACATGTGGTCCGGTCTGCTGTTCAGCATCACCTTCCTGTTTTCCGCTATCGCCGCGCCGTTCTGGGGCGCCCTGGCAGACCGACGCGGCCGCAAACTGATGCTGCTGCGTTCAGCGCTCGGTATGGCGATCGTCATGGCGCTGATGGGCATGGCGCAAACGGTCTGGGAGTTTCTCGCGCTGCGTGCGGTGCTGGGGCTGCTCGGCGGGTTCATTCCCAACGCCAACGCGCTGATCGCCACCCAGGTGCCGCGCAACCGCAGCGGCTGGGCGCTCGGCACCCTGTCCACCGGCGGCGTCGGCGGTGCGCTGATAGGCCCATTGATCGGCGGTTTGTTAGCCGATCTGTACGGCCTGCGCCCGGTGTTTTATATCACCGCCGCAGTGTTATTCGTCTGCTTCGTACTGACGCTGCTGTATGTCAAAGAACAATTTACCCCGGTGCAAAAACGCGACATGTTGCACGCAAAACAGGTGTTCGCCTCGCTGAAGAACCCGAAACTGGTGCTCAGCCTGTTTGTCACCACCATGATCATCCAGATCGCCACCGGCTCGATTGCGCCGATCCTGACGCTGTATGTGCGCGATCTGGCCGGCGCCACCCACAATCTGGCGTTTATCAGCGGGCTTATCGCCTCAGTGCCCGGCGTCGCGGCATTGATGAGCGCCCCGCGGCTGGGCAAGCTGGGCGATCGCATTGGCCCGGAACGCATTCTGGTCTTTATGCTGATCGTCTCGGTGCTGTTACTGATCCCGATGGCGTTCGTGCAGACGCCGTGGCAGCTCGGGGTACTGCGTTTTCTGCTGGGGGCGGCCGACGGCGCGTTGCTGCCGGCGGTACAGACGTTGTTGATTTACAACTGCACCAATCAGGTGGCCGGCCGTATTTTCAGCTACAACCAGTCGTTCCGCGATGTTGGCAACGTCAGCGGCCCGCTGCTCGGCGCCGCAATCTCCGCCGGCTACGGTTTTCGCGCGGTCTTCGCGGTCACCGCGCTGGTGGTGCTGTTCAACGCCGGTTATTCCTGGTGGTGTCTGCGGCGACGGCCGGGCTATAGGCGGGAAGACACGCTGCAGGAAGAGTCATAGCTGCATTTATCGCCACTTTCCGCCGTTGGTCAGATCAACGGCGCGTTTCCCCTACTTTTAATAATGCTTCCTTCAGGCCTGTGAACTTTCGCCCCGCTCAGAACATTCTTATCTCAACATCTTGTTTATCAACAATTAATTAACTTTCAGCGCATAAAACCCGCTGTCAATCATATTCCTGTCATAACCAACAGAAAAACCAGAAAAGGAGATGCTTGTCGACTTTTCGTCTAAAAAATGGGATACAGGTACTAGACAAAACCAACGACCAGTTATCAAATGGTTAAATAATATCACGCCAGATGTGAAGCATCGGCCAAGTGAAGAAAAGGTCAGCACGCTTTCCACGGTTTATCAGCGTTGCAGCCGCGGTGTTTGTCGGGTAATCCGCATTGGGCGGATCGCCTTCATTAAATACACATACATACCACAGTACGGGCTGCAGCCTTGCAGCGCCTTTTATTGGGAAATCGTTATGCAATCCTCTGTCAATAAGTCAGAAAGCCGGACCTTCTTCGGCCATCCCTATCCACTGGGTTCTTTGTTCTTCACCGAAATGTGGGAGCGCTTCTCGTTCTACGGCATCCGTCCGCTGCTGATCCTGTTTATGGCTGCCACCGTGTACGACGGCGGCCTGGGCCTGGCGCGTGAGAACGCGTCGGCGATCGTCGGCATCTTCGCCGGCAGCATGTACCTGGCGGCGCTGCCGGGCGGCTGGCTGGCAGATAACTGGCTCGGCCAACGCAAGGCCGTCTGGTACGGTTCGATCCTGATCGCGCTCGGCCACCTGTCGATCGCCCTGTCCGCAGTGATGGGCACCAACCTGTTCTTCATCGGTCTGATGTTCATCGTGCTCGGTTCAGGCCTGTTCAAGACCTGTATCTCGGTGATGGTCGGCACGCTGTACAAGAAAGGCGATGCACGTCGCGACGGCGGTTTCTCGCTGTTCTACATGGGCATCAACATCGGTTCGTTCATCGCCCCGCTGATCTCCGGCTGGCTGATCAAGTCACACGGCTGGCATTGGGGCTTCGGCATCGGCGGTATCGGGATGCTGGTGGCGCTGGTGATCTTCCGGGTGTTCGCCGTCCCAGCAATGAAACGCTATGATCGCGAAGTGGGTCTGGACTCCACCTGGAACAGCCCGGTCGCGAAGAAAAAAGGCGTCGGTGCCTGGTTGCTGGCGTTGGCGGCCATCCTGGTGGCGGCCATCGTGCTGATCGCTCAGGGCACGATCGTTATCAACCCGGTCGAGGTGGCCAGCGTGCTAGTGTACGTCATCGCCGCCTCGGTAACCCTGTACTTCATCTATCTGTTCGCCTTTGCCGGCCTGAGCCGCAAAGAGCGCGCACGCCTGCTGGTGTGCTTCATCCTGCTGATCTCCGCCGCGTTCTTCTGGTCAGCGTTTGAACAGAAACCGACCTCGTTTAACCTGTTCGCCAACGATTACACCAATCGCATGATCGGCGACTTCGAGATCCCGGCGGTGTGGTTCCAGTCGATCAACGCCCTGTTCATCATCCTGCTGGCACCGGTCTTCAGCTGGGCCTGGCCTGCGCTGGCGCGCAATAACGTGCGTCCGAGCAGCATCACCAAGTTCGTGATCGGCATCCTGTGCGCCGCCGGTGGTTTTGGCCTGATGATGTTGGCCGCGCAGAATGTGCTGAGCAACGGCGGCGCCGGCGTATCGCCGATGTGGCTGGTAGGCAGTATCCTGATGCTGACGCTGGGTGAGCTGTGCCTGAGCCCGATCGGGCTGGCCACCATGACGCTGCTGGCGCCGGAGAGAATGCGCGGTCAGATGATGGGGCTGTGGTTCTGCGCCAGCGCGTTGGGCAACCTGGCGGCCGGTCTGATCGGCGGTCACGTCAAGGCCGACCAACTGGATATGCTGCCGAATCTGTTCGCTCGCTGCTCCATCGCGCTGCTGATCTGCGCCGCCGTGCTTATTGTGCTGATCGTGCCGATTCGCCGCATGCTGGAAAATACCCAGTCCAAGAGCGCGCAAAAACCGGCGACCAACGTCTGACGGATACCCCGTTTTATCTCGCAAACCGGCGCTCGATGCGCCGGTTTTTTTATGCCTGCCAAGCCTGATGTTGCAATACCACCCGATAGCCATCAGGATCTTCAAAGGTTTGCCCCGCCCGATCCCAATAGGGATTATAGGCGGCGACCGATAAAAACCCTGCCGCCTGCATCCGCTCACACGCAGCCCGCCATTCGTTCTCATCCGGCAGATAAAATACCAGCAGATGATCCTGCGTCGGCGCCTGCCCGACCCGCACCCCACGATGCTGCGTGAACTCCAGATGGTAGGCATGCTGCGGATGCCCAATCATCATGCCGTCAAACCCCTGATGATCGACAAACTCACCCAGCTTTTCGAAACCCAGCCCGCGGCAATACAGCGTAGCAATCTCTTGCAACCGATCGGTCGGGCGCGCGATGCGCAACACCGCTTTGGCTATCGACACGTACTCCTCCTCCTCATGATAACGTCATACAGCGCCATACCCGCCAGCATCGCCAGCAGGAACGGCCATACCCGGCTTATCTCCGCCCCGGCCAACACCCAGGCTGGACCGGGGCAAATACCCGCGATACCCCACCCGATGCCGAACAGTGCGCTGCCCGCCAGCAAACGACGATCCAGACGCCCGGCGGCCGGGATCTGCAGCGTTTCCCCCAACAGGCTACGCTCGCGTCGCCTCGCCCACAGGAAGGCCGGCGCCGCCACCGCGATCGCACCCGCCATCACCAACGCCAGCGAGGGATCCCACACGCCGGTAACGTCGAGAAACGCCAACACTTTGGCCGGATTGGCCATGCCGGCGACGATCAGCCCCAGACCGAAAATGATGCCGCTCAGCAGCGCCAACAGCGTTTTAAGCATTCTCAACCTCCCGCCAGGTAGCGCATCAACCACACGGTCATAAAGCCCAGCAGCATAAACACCGCCGTGGCGGCCAGCGAACGCGGCGCCAACCGTGCGACGCCGCATACGCCGTGCCCGCTGGTGCAACCGCTGCCCAATCGAGTGCCCAATCCCACCAACAGCCCTGCGGCCGCCAGCCCGCCGTTGCCGACCGCGATCTCACCGGACGGCAAAGCCGCAGCGGCAGCATACAGCCAGGGCGAGAGCAGCAACCCGCCAATAAATGCGGCGCGCCAGCCCCGCTCCCAGCCAGCGGCACTCAAGACACCGCCGGTAATGCCGCTGATGCCAGCGATCCGGCCGTTGAAAAGCAGCAGCAGCGCCACCGCGCCGCCGATAATGGCCCCACCCGCCAGCGCGGAATAAGGCGTGAAGTGTGGCCAGTCAATGGTCATCGCGGTTCTCCGGTTGCGGGCAATAAAGTTGATACAGGGTGTGGAGCAGCGCCAACGCTTTAGCATCGGCCACCGCATAGTAAATCTGCTTGCCGGCGCGCCGGGTGGACACCAACCCTTCCTCCCGCAGTACGCCAAGCTGCTGGGACAGCGTCGGCTGGCGGATATCCAGCGCCTGCGCGAGCTCGCTCACCGCCATCTCGCCCTGACTGAGCCGGCACAGCAGCAGCAGCCGATCTTCGTTGCCCAGAGTGCGCAGCATCGCGCCGGCCTGCGCCGCCGCCTTGCGCATCGCGTCAATATCCATTGCCCCTCCATCAATATATAAAATTATATAATATCATTTTATAAACTATTTTGCCGTACCACGCCACAGACTGGTGTGAAACAGCGCCGCATGGCATCCTGTCATTTCCCCTTTTGCCGTGCGGAGACTGCTTACAATGCTGTTGTTTCACGACGTTCTGCCGCCCGATCAGCCCATCCGGCCGTTAGCCAGGGATTATCGCCACGGCGACAGCGAGCCGGAGCACTACCATAACTGCGCGCAGCTGATCCACAGCCTGAGCGGCGTGGTGCAGGTCACCACCCGGCTCGGCAGTTGGGTGGTGCCACCCGGCCGCGGCGTCTGGGTACCGGCGAAAGTGGTGCACAGCCTGCGCATCACCGGCCAGGTGGCGGCCAGGACGCTGTTTGTCGATCCGCTGGCGCGCGCCGATCTGCCGGCTCAGTGCCAGGTGGTGCAGGTGTCGCCGCTGCTGCGCGAGCTGATTATCAGCGCGATGGAGATTACGTCCGGCTATCCCAGCGGCGGGCGCGATGAGCGCGTGATGGAACTGATCCTGGATGAGTTGCGAATGCTGCCGAGCCTGCCGCTGCACTTGCCCGAACCGCGTGAGGCCTCACTGCTTGCCCTGTGCCGCCATATTCAGGCCACGCTGGCGCAGCCCTGGACGCTGGAACAGGCGGCCGCTCAGCTCAGCGTCAGCGGACGCACCCTGTCGCGGCGCTTCCAGCGAGAAACCGGGCTGCATTTTGCCGATTGGGTGCGACGCGCCCGTTTGCTGGCGGCGCTGAACGCGCTGGCGACCGGCCGCTCGGTGTTGGAAGTGGCGCTGGATCTCGGCTATGACAGCCCCAGCGCGTTCAGCGCCATGTTCCGCCGAGTGCTGGGGGTCGCGCCCAGCGACTATTTCAGCCGGGCCGCGCCGACGTTGACACCAGATAGCGCCCGGCAACGTTGAACAGCGCCTGCAGCGAAGCACTGGCGGAGTCGACGTCGATGCCAACGCCGTAGCTCGCCTCACCGTGCGGCAGCGCACAGCGGATATAGGCCACCGCTCGACTGTCGCTCTGATGCCCCAACGTGTGCTCGTGGTAATCCTCGATCGCCAACGGCAAGCCGAAGCGTTGGCGCAGCGCATCCACCGCGCTGGAAAGCAGGCCGTTGCCAGCGCCCTGCAACCGCAGTGTCTCCCCCTGCCAGGCGACTCTCGCGTTGAAACTGTAGGCCTCTACCCCGTGACTTTCCGTCTGGTAGCTCAACAGCTGCAAGCACGGCTGCTCCACCAGCCCGTAAGTGTCGCGGAATAAGCGCCACAGCTGCGCAACGCTCATTTCCTTACCGCTGCCGTCGGTCGCCCGCTGGACCACCTGGCTGAAATCAATCTGCAAACCGCGCGGCAACGCCAGCCCATGGTTCTGCTCCAACAGCCAGGCGGCGCCGCTTTTGCCGGACTGGCTGTTAACCCGGATCACCGCCTCATAGCTGCAGCCGACATCGGCGGGATCGAGCGGCAGGTAAGGCACCTGCCACCAGCCATCTTGTCGCTGGCGTTGCGCGGCGAAACCTTTCTTGATCGCATCCTGATGCGAACCGGAGAAGGCGGTAAACACCAATTCGCCGGCATAAGGATGGCGAGGATGCACCGGCAGCTGATTGCACTGTTCCACCACTTCCACCACCTGTTTCAGGCGGCTGAAGTCCAGGCCCGGCGCCACGCCCTGGGTATAAAGATTCAACGCCAGCGTAACCAGATCGACGTTGCCGGTACGCTCTCCGTTGCCGAACAGGCAGCCTTCGACCCGATCGGCGCCGGCCAACAGCGCCAGCTCCGCGCAGGCCACGCCGGTACCGCGATCGTTATGCGGATGCACGCTGATCGCCACATCGGCGCGACGGCTGAAATGGCGGCAGAACCATTCAATCTGATCGGCATACACGTTGGGTGTACTCACTTCCACCGTCGCCGGCAGGTTGATAATCATCGGCCGCTGCGGCCCCGGTTGCCACACCTCCGCCACCGCTTCGCAGATCTCCAGCGCGAACTCTAATTCCGTAAAACAAAAGGTTTCCGGCGAATACTCGAAGCACCAGGCGGTATCGGGCTGAGCCTCACAATGCCGGCGAATGCGCCGCGCGCCGTTCACCGCCAGCGCCACGGTAGCGGCCTTATCCTGGCGGAACACGATGTCGCGAAACATCGGCGCCGTGGCGTTGTACAGATGCACGATAGCCCGCGGCGCCCCCTGCAGCGCCTCGAAGGTACGATCGATCAGATCGTCGCGCGACTGCGTCAGCACCTGAATCGTGACGTCATGCGGGATCAGCTGCTCGTCGATCAGGGCACGCACAAAATCGAAATCCGTTTGCGACGCCGAAGGGAAAGCCACCTCAATCTCTTTGAAACCGCACTGCAACAACAATTGATAGAATTCGCGCTTGCGCGCGTTATCCATCGGCTCCGCCAGCGCCTGGTTGCCGTCGCGCAGATCGCTGGAGCACCAGCGCGGCGCCTGCCGCAGCGTGCGCGCAGGCCACTGGCGATCCGGTAACGTCACCGGCGGGAACGGTCGGTATTTGCTTGAAGGGTCGATTAACATGGGCTTCTCCTGATGCCTGAGTGAACGATACCGTCATTATTTCCCGTCTCCGCGCCTGCTTCTCCCGCTTTGCGGACAACCGTCGTCGCAGAGCGGACAACAAAAAAATTTGCATCCTGCGCCAGTGAGACAACAATTAGTTTTGACGTTTTTCCCCACCGCGCCGGCAGCACGCCGGACGCTTTATTCTCATTGTCAACGGAGGCGAACATGAGCCTGTATGCAACCCTGGAAGAAGCCATCGAGGCCGCACGCGAAGAGTTTATCGACACCGCCGAAGGCGGCAGCGGTGACGAACCGCCGGTGCCGCAGCAGTTCAATCTGCAAAAGTACGTGATGCAGGATGGCGACACGATGTGGCAGGCGGAGTTCTTCGAAGAAGAGGGTGAAGCGGTGGAATGCCTGACGCTGCGCAGCGGTGCGGCGGCACAGGCGATCTTCGACGGGGACTACGACGAGGTGGAAATTACCGCCGAGTGGATAGACGAAAATACCCTGTATGAATGGGAAGAAGGCGACTTCCAGCTCGAACCGCCGCTGGATACCGAAGAAGGCCAGGCCGCGGCCGATGAGTGGGATGAACGTTAACCCGCACCACATTTTTATCGCCAAGGAGGCAACATGATTATCCGCCGGGCCCGCTCTACCGACTACCCCGCCATTTTGCAGCTGCAGGGGGAAAACGTGCCGGAAGCGCTCGACGAGCGCCAAAAACGGCAGGGATTTATCGTATCGCGCATGAATGAGGCGCAGCTGACGGCGATCAACCGCGGCATCGGCATACTAGTGGCCGAACAGGAGAACCAACTGGCAGGGTTCGTTTGCCTGATGCCTGCCGACGTGCAACCGCGGCCACCGGTGGTGGATGCGATGCTGGCGACGCTCGCCACGCAGTCCTTCGCCGGGCGGGCGCTGAGTGAGCAGCGGGTGTTTCTCTACGGCCCGGTTTGCCTCGACGCCGCCTGGCGCGGCAAAGGCGTGCTGAAACGCCTCTACGCCGCCGTCAAAGCGCACACCAGTCATGACTACGACGTGGGCGCGCTGTTTATCGACGACGACAATCCGCATTCGTTGGCCGCTCACGTGCAAGGGTTGGGCATGACGGCGCTGGCACCTTTCCACTGTGGGCAGAAAGGCTATCAGCTGGTGGTGTTCGCCACCCGCTGAGCAGGTTTATTCATAGGGGCCGTGCTGCGCATCGAACGGCAGCATAAAGGTGTCCACCACCATCGACAACGGCACATCTATCACCGTGACGTAACGCCAGGGAGTATCGCGCAAATCCCACTGCACGCCGGGATAGTACTGGTGGCCATGCCCCGCGCCGGGCATGGTGCGGCTGATGATGCTGCCGCAACCGGTTAAGACCATCACGCCGGCCGCCACGCAGGCCAGCCGAAGGTAGGAAGAGAGCTTCACGACATTGACTCTGAGCAAAGGGTTGTTTCGCGAGTGAACAACGCATCGGCCGCAGTCTATCACAGTTCCCTTTCTCCACCGGCATCGGCGCGCGTAAGCAAAAGGTAAAAAAAAACGGGGAACGCGCCATGCGCATTCCCCGTTTGAGCGTTGCCGTTCAGCGATTAACGCCGGCCCGTTGGGTGCGCCAGCGGGTTGTGCGGCAACTGCTGATAGTGCTCACGCCAGGCGGCGCCTTCCGGCAACAGCCAAACGCGCTGGTGCAAACGAGCCAACGTAACCGGATCGCTCAGCAGCTCCAGACGTTTGCCCTTCACCAGTTTCTCCGGCCCCAGCTGCAGCGCTTCGTTCACCCGCTCCTCGCGGTTGCGATCGAGCGTCGCACGCAGATGGTGACGCGCCGTCGCCAACGCCGTCGCCAGCGCGTTGAAGGATGGGTTGACCACCGCATGCATAAAGCCGTTGGTCAGCGCGCGGTTGCGGTTGAGATGCAGATATTCTTCCGTCGCCAGCAACTCGCGCGGCGGGTTGTACTCTTCCGGGATCAGGAACAGCTTGGCGCGTTTGCTCTTCATGCCCAGCGTTGCGCGGCTCGACAGCACCGACACGAACGGTGACAGGATCAGCGAGAACACGATCGGCGCTAACCACCACAGGAAGCGCAGATCCAGCCACGCCATGCCGCCGGCCCACACCAGGCCCAGCAACATCTGCGAGCCATGGCGGCGGAACGCTTCACCCCAAGGCGTATCGTCATCGTCACGCTGCGGAGAATTCCACACCACTTCCCAACCGAGGAAGGCGCTCACTACGAACACGGTATGGAACAGCATGCGCACCGGCGCCAGCAGCACCGAGAACAGCATTTCCATCAGCATCGAAATGAACAGGCGGAACGCCCCACCGTACTCTTTCGCGCCCTTGGCCCAGATCAGCACAATACTGAGCAACTTCGGCAGGAACAGCAGCACCAGCGTGGTGGAGAACAGTGCAATCGCCAGCTCGGGCCGCCACTGTGGCCAGACCGGGAACAGCTGCCGCGGCTGCAGGAAGTATTGCGGTTCCATCAGCGTATGCACCACCTGCAATGCGGTGGAGAGCGCCAGGAACATGAACCACAGCGGCGCCGACAGGTAAGACATCACGCCGGTCAGGAACACCGCACGGTGCACCGGGTGCATACCCTTCACCAAGAACAGGCGGAAGTTCATCAGGTTGCCGTGGCACCAGCGGCGGTCGCGTTTCAGCTCGTCCAGCAGGTTTGGTGGCAGCTCTTCGTAACTGCCCGGCAGATCGTAAGCGATCCACACGCCCCAGCCGGCGCGGCGCATCAGCGCCGCTTCAACGAAGTCGTGCGACAAGATTGAACCGGCGAAGGAGCCCTCGCCCGGCAACGGCGCCAGCGCACAGTGCTCGATAAACGGCTTCACGCGGATGATGGCATTATGGCCCCAGTAGTGCGACTCGCCCAACTGCCAAAAATGCAGGCCGGCGGTGAACAACGGCCCGTAAACGCGGGTGGCGAACTGCTGCACGCGCGCATACAGGGTATCCATACCGGACGCCTTCGGCGCCGACTGGATGATGCCGGCGTTCGGGTTGGCTTCCATCAAACGCACCAGCCCGGTGAGGCATTCGCCGCTCATTACGCTGTCGGCATCCAGGATCACCATGTAACTGTACTCACCGCCCCAACGACGGCAGAAGTCGTCGATGTTGCCGCTCTTGCGTTTTACGCGGCGGCGGCGGCGGCGATAGAAGATGCGGCCGTGGCCGTCGACATCGCGGCACAGCTCCATCCACGCCTTTTGCTCCGCCACGCAGATGTCCGGATCGTAGCTGTCGCTCAGCACGTAGATATCGAAGTGTTCCAGCTGACCGGTCGCGGCGACGGACTCATAGGTCGCACGCAGGCCGGCGAACACGCGTTCGACGTCTTCGTTGCAGATCGGCATGATCAGCGCGGTGCGGTGCGCCGGGTTGATCGGCTCATCGCCCTTGATGGTAGAGGAAATACTGTATTTGTCCTTGCCGATCAGCAACTGCAGGAAGCCCATCAGCGCGGTCCAGAAACCGGCCGAGACCCAGCAGAACAGCACGGCGAACAGGATCAGAATGCCGGTTTGCAGCACATACGGCAGCAGTTGCAGGACCGACTGCATCAGATCCTGATCCAACATGGCGATAGGATCGATCAGCGCCCAGCCCTGATAAGGCAGGATGGTTTTCATGTACCAGGTGGCGATGCCGGTCTGCACCAGCATCAGCACCAGCAGCACATAGCGGCGCATGGAGCCGACGACACGCCAGCGGTTCTCGGCCGCGGCTTCCTCTTTGGTGGCGTGCCGATTGTGCGGAGAACGCCCCAGCAGAGAATCCCAGAAGCGCGCCACCGGGTTGGTGCGCCAGGCTTCCGGGAACATGGTGGTGCGTTTGATCGGCGGCGTCGCCTTCAGAATGGCACGCCCTTCGGCGTCGGTATCGAAGTCGTCATCGCTGACCGCATCCGGCCAGGCGTTTTCGATACGCGGTTTGACCGAGGCCAGCGCCACGTCATCCGCCGACAGGCTATTGACGTTGGCGTCGGCGGCGCCCATCTGCCGATGGAGCGCCTCCAGAGCCTGAGCGTCATCCGCCGTTTGAGGGTTGAGCGCCTCTGACCGCTCAGCGGTCAGAGGCAACGCCGCAAGATAATCCTGGGCGGGTTGAGTAGGCTTATTCATTGGCAGGTAGCTGATAGCTCCAGGTTTCCGACAGAGTCTTATCGCCATTGACCAGCGCCGCACGCATTTCTACCGGCTTCTTGTCGTCTTTCACTTTCAGACGCACCGTCAGGCGCCAGCCTTTGGTCACTGGGTTATAGCGGACGTTGTTTTCTACCATTTCACCATTGTCGCCGATGCTGATCTGAGAGGCGACCGGGGTATTGGCATCCAGTCCTTTCAGCACCGGGCCAACGAAGTCGACCAGGAAAGCCACGCTGCCGTCTGGCTCGCGAATCAGGTTGGACTGCTTCACGTCACCGGTCGAACGCATGGTCCGCGCCACATAGGCGATGTCTTGCGAATGCAGCTTGTCTTCATCGCGGGTGAAGTTCAGGCGGTAGCTCAGCGTCAGCGGCTTTTTGGCTTCCGGCAAGGTATCCGGCGTCCAGAACGCGACGATGTTGTCGTTGGTTTCATCCGCCGTCGGGATCTCCACCAGCTCGACCTTGCCTTTGCCCCAGTCGCCCTTCGGTTCGATCCAGGCGCTCGGACGCAGATCGTAACGATCGTCCAGATCTTCATATTCTTTGAAGTTGCGACCGCGCTGCAGCAGACCGAAGCCTTTCGGATTCTCAACGGTATAGGTGCTGACGGACAGGTGTTTAGGATTGTTCAGCGGACGCCAGATCCACTCGCCGTTGCCGGCATGGATAGACAGACCGTTGGAATCGTGCAACGCCGGGCGGTAGTTCAGCGTCGGTGACGGCTGGTTCGGCCCGAACAGGTACATGCTGGTCAGCGGCGCCAGGCCCAGTTTGCCCACCTTGTCGCGCAGGAACACTTTAGACTCGACGTCCACGGTGGTGTCGCGGCCCGGGATCACCGTGAAGCGGTAAGCGCCGGTGGCACGCGGGGAATCCAGCAGCGCGTAGATCACCAGGTGCTTGTCGCCCTGCTTCGGACGTTCAACCCAGAATTCGCGAAAACGCGGGAACTCTTCGCCGGACGGCAAAGCGGTGTCGATAGCCAGGCCGCGAGCGGAAAGCCCGTAAACCTGCCCTTTACCCACCACGCGGAAATAGCTCGCGCCCAGCAGGCTCATGATCTCATCGTTTTTATCGGCGCTGTTGATCGGATAAAGCACCTTGAAGCCGGCAAAACCGAGATTTTTCACCGATTCAGGGTCGTGTTTGACCGAACCGAAGTTGAAGTAATCTGGGCTGTACTTGATCTGTTTTACGCTGGTGGAGGTGACTTCGTTGATTTTCACCGGCGTATCGAAGTACATCCCCTGATGATAAAACTCAAGCTTGAAAGGGGTTTTCAGCTTGCTCCAATAGGCTTTATCGTGATTGAACTGAATCTGCTGATAGTCTGCGAACTTCATCTCGCGGAACTGAGAAGGAAGGTTGCTCTTCGGGGCTTCGAAACCTTTCGCCGCCAGATCCTGCGCCTGCTTGGCGACATCATCAATAGAAAAGGCCCATGCCGGCGAACTGAACAGCGTGAACAATACGGTAGCACCTAACCAACGAACGCTCGCGGCGCGTGGTTGTCCGGATAATATATTAACTAGCACATCCCCCCCTATTCGTGTGCTCAAATCATTTAAATCCATATTAATGGATTACTCAGCTTTCCGACAACATGATAAATGGATGGTTCATGTTTACGGCTCATTGTTTAAGCAGCTGATGGAACACCAGCGTAGCAAGCCGCGCAACAAGACGCTATGGAAAAATGCGGGGGGCTATAGTAGGGTTCCGGATAACAATTTAACGTTTGACGACTTATTAAGCGTGTTAATGAACTCTCGATTAAATCACCAGCGGTAATCTATGACTAAAGGCAGCAAACAGCGCGAGTTTTTCCTCGATTCGATCCGAGCCTATTTGATGTTGCTCGGCATTCCGTTTCACCTCTCCCTGATTTATTCCAGCCACGCCTGGGCGGTGAACAGCGCGTCGCCCTCCTTCTCGCTCACGGTGCTGAACGACTTCATCCACGCTTTCCGCATGCAGGTGTTCTTCGTGATCTCCGGCTACTTCTCCTACATGCTCTACGAGCGCTACGAGCGCCATCAGTGGTTGAAGGTCAGGCTGGAGCGGGTGGCGATCCCGCTGTTGAGCTCCATCCCGCTAATTACGGTGCCGCAATTTTTCATGCTGAAATATTTCACCGATAAATTAAACGGCTGGGACGAGTTTTCTCTCTATCAGAAAATAAATGTAACAGTTTGGGAATTGGTGTCTCATCTGTGGTTCTTATTGACCCTGTCATTGTTGACCTTCGCCTGCTTTTATCTGTTCCGCAAAATCAAGCGTCAAACCCGCGATCCTATTCCACCGTTAATAAACAGAATGCGTGGATTAGGAAATGTCTCACTGTGTTTCTTTATTTATGCGGTATGCTATTCGGCCGCGCACCGTATTATTTTAATTTTCGCGCCGCAGCTATTATCCAATGGCCTGTTCAATTTCGTGGTGATGGAGACGATGTTCTACCTGCCGTTCTTCATCCTCGGCGCCTATGCGTTTAAGTATGTGTGGCTTAAAGAGATTTTTCTGCGTCGTTCGCCGCTGGCGCTGCTCGGCTCGCTGCTGCTGTTTATCGCATATATGCTGAACCAGAAACTGTTGGCGCACAGCAGCTATATGTTCGAGCTGGAAGTGGTGATCAAAACCCTAATGGGGATCCTGATGACCAATGTGGTGTTCTCTTTCGGGCATAACCTGCTGAATTATCACTCGCCGCGCATCACCTATCTGGTCAACGCCTCGCTGTTTATATATCTGGTGCACCACCCGTTGACCCTGATATATGGCGCTTTCGTGACGCCGTATATCGGCAATAACCTGTTGGGATTTTTGCTGGGCCTGCTGTTTGTGTTCTCGCTGGCCTTCGCGTTATATGAGCTGCACAAGCGCATTCCGGTGCTGCGTTTCCTGTTCTCCGGCAAGCCGCAATAACCTTGTCCCCTGTAAACCTGACCGTTCGCAGGGGTTTTCTGTCATATTAACGCCGCGCAGAAAGCCTATACTGGTCGTTTGCATACAGAGCACACATTGCTCAGCCTGGCGTCGCCCGTTAGGGCACAGTGATACGGCAGCATAGATTACCTAGTCGTTATAACTGCAATGCATAAGTAAAAATCCATATCCCTGCCTTACGGTAGTGATTGGGCTCGACACCCCCGAAGGGCTGCGCGATCGTTTAATTCATTCGATGGCGTTAGCTGCATCTCCCTTCCGTCACGACAGAGAGGATTTTGAATGACCGATAAGAACACCCCGGCTCAGGAAGCCGTAGCGGAAAACGCTACCCTGCTGAAGATCCTCGGCAGGCTGCTGTCCGCGCTGGACGCCTCAATCAGCGGCAAAGAACGCAGCGTTTTGGTCGCTGAGCTCTCCAACTTTAATCTCGACGGCATTTCTGAAGCAGAAAGCAAGCTGGCCACCGAGCTGATCAAACGGGCGCTGGAATCGCTCGACCACTAACCCTACCGCGCCTGCAAACCATTAAGCCTGCCTGCGCGGGCTTAATGGTTTTTCCTCCGAGCCGCTCGATCATTGTTGCCACAGCAAAAATACAGCAGCCTGATAATGTTGGATAAAAGGCAGAATTTCCCCTCTTCTCCTCACTTTCTTAGTTTAATCGTACCAAAGGGCAATAATTGATCGATTGTTTTCACAATCAGCCTTGGCGTTTTACCCACTAAACACGTTATCATCGGCACACGCGCAGTGCCCCCTATCCCCAGCCTCAGGAGAGCGAAATTTTGGATGCCAGCACCATTAACAGCTTGTTCGTCATCGGTGCCGTGCTGGTGGGGGCAAGCATTCTGCTCAGCTCATTTTCTTCCCGACTCGGCATTCCGATCCTGGTGATCTTCCTGGCGATCGGCATGCTGGCCGGCGTCGACGGCCCCGGCGGCATCGTCTTCAGCAATTACCCGGTCGCTTATCTGGTCAGTAACCTCGCGTTGGCGGTGATCCTGCTCGACGGCGGCATGCGCACCCGGGTCAGTTCGTTCCGCGTGGCACTGTGGCCAGCACTGTCTCTCGCCACCGTCGGCGTGGTGATCACCGCCGGCCTAACCGGCATGGCCGCCGCCTGGCTGTTCAACCTCGATCTGCTGCAGGGCTTGCTGATCGGTGCCATCATCGGTTCCACCGACGCCGCCGCAGTCTTCTCGTTGCTGGGCGGCAAAGGGTTGAACGAACGCGTCAGCGCTACGCTGGAGATCGAATCCGGCAGCAACGATCCGATGGCGGTATTTCTCACCATCACGCTGATTGCGATGATCGCCGCCGGGGAAACCGCGCTAAGCTGGACCTTCCCGCTGCATCTGATGCAGCAGTTCGGAATGGGCATCGTCTTCGGTCTCGGCGGCGGCTGGCTGCTGCTGACGCTGATCAACCACATCAAGCTGGCGGACGGTCTCTACCCGCTGCTGGCGGTGAGCGGCGGCATTCTTATTTTCGCGCTGACCACGGCGCTGGACGGCAGCGGCATTCTGGCGGTGTACCTGTGCGGCCTGCTGCTGGGCAACCGTCCAATTCGCAACCGTCACGGCATCGTGCAAACCTTCGATGGCCTGGCATGGCTCAGCCAGATCGGCATGTTCCTGGTGCTCGGCCTGCTGCTCAACCCGCATGAGCTGCTGCCGATCGCCATCCCTGCCCTGCTGCTGTCGCTGTGGATGATCCTGTTCGCACGCCCGCTGTCGGTGTTTATCGGCCTGCTGCCGTTCCGCAGCTTTACCCTGCGCGAACGCGGCTTTATTTCCTGGGTTGGCCTGCGCGGCGCGGTACCGGTGATCCTGGCGGTGTTCCCGATGATGGCCGGGCTGCCCAACGCCCAGCTGTTCTTTAACGTGGCGTTCTTCGTGGTGCTGGTCTCCCTGCTGCTGCAAGGCACCACGCTGTCTTTCGCCGCCAAAAAGGCCAAGGTGATCGTGCCGCCGGCGCTGACGCCGATCTCCCGCGTTGGGCTGGACGTGCACCCGGAAAACCAGTGGGAACAGTTTGTGTATCAGCTTTCGGCGGAAAACTGGTGCGTCGGCGCCGCGCTGCGCGAGCTGAAAATGCCGCCCAATACCCGCATCGCCGCCCTGTTCCGCGGCAAAGAGCTGCTGCACCCTAGCGGCAGTACCCGGCTGCGCGAGAACGATATCCTGTGCGTTATCGGCCATGAGCACGATCTGCCGATCCTCGGCAAACTGTTTAGCCAAGCGCCGGCCGTGACGCTCGACGAACGCTTCTTCGGCGACTTTATCCTGCAATCCGACGCCCGTTTAAGCGACATCTCGCAGGTTTATGGCCTCAATCTGCAAGACGATGTCGACGAGCAACAGACGCTGGGGCAGTTCGTCATTCAGCTGATCGGCGGCGAACCGGTGATCGGCGACCAGGTGGAATGGGACGGCCTGACCTGGACCATTGCCGAAATGGAGGGCAATCAGGTCAGCAAGATAGGCGTCAGGATCGTGACCGACTAACGCGGCCGCGTTATCAGATGAGGGAACTTCTGGCCTTAAGAACGTTCTTAATCACTATCATGATGCATGAAGTACGGCGTCGCTGAATTATATCCCTTTGATATAAAAACTTAACAGCGGCGCCCACAGGGATTAAGGGTGTGAACGGCAAGACTCGATTTCTTTCGGTGATGATGCTCATGGCGCTGGGTGTAGCGGCAGCCGATCTCAGCATCGCCGGTTTGGTCCATAGACTTTTAATTGGATAATTTTAACGTGACGCAGCAGGAACAAGAAAAAGACATTCTGGGGAAAATACTGGTGACGGTGTCCGCGCTTTGCCTGATTCTGGTGGCGGCGTTCCTGATCTGGGGATTCGTGCTGGATTGATGCCACGCGACGCTCAGACATAAAAAAAACCGCCGCGGCGGTTTTTTTTATGGGTCAGGCGATCAGATCTTGCAACCTTCGCAGTCCGCTTCGTCTTCGAGGATTTCAGGGACCTCTTTTACCTTCTGCGCCGCTTTTTCTTCGGCTTTCGCCAGTTCGGCATCGATATCAAAATCGAAAATATCATCACTCATCGCTTGGTCCTTATTCTGCTTCATGTTCAAACGCTGAGTATAATCGACAAGCCGCCGGCCGGAAACCTTTCAGTTTGCCGCCGCCAGCTGCGGTGGCTCATCCTGCGGCTTTTTTCCGTATGCCATATCGTACACGTCGTAGAAGTCGATTTCGCCCTTGTTGCCGATGATGACTCGCATCTTCTGTTTCAGCGCGGCGCCGATGGAGGGCTCATCCAGCAATTGCTGCACCGCATAAGGCGACAGCGCGCGCGTGAAGTACCATTCGCCATTGTAGCAAACCCGCAGATCCAGCACCCCGATGTCCTCGAAACGGTACACCGGCCGGATCTCGATCAGCAGCATGGCGAACATGAACAGCACGAAGGCGGTGAAGCCCAGGAAGGCATACACTCCCATGTACGGCACCTGATACATCACGGCGATCACCGCGAAGTAACCGGCGAACATGGCAAGGCACAAATAGCGGTGAGTACGGGCGAATTCGCTGTTGAAGCGCGGCTTGCCGTCACGCCCTTCGCGCCGATTGATCTGCTCAATCTCTTTAACCAAGATGCTTTTAATCGCGTCCATCGTTACAACCTTATGCTGGAAACAGCATTGCCATCAAATCTCGCTGCTAAAAGTAACACAAGTACAGTTTTGCCGGGTAGATCAGTTAGCCAACTTAATGACGGCAACTGTTATAGTTCGGCTTCAGCGCGGCTGAGCGGCCTTGCCTTGCGCAAACATGAACATGCGCTGGGCCACATCGTCGGCCTGCTTGATTTTCTGCTTTTGCGGTTCGTTGCTGCGCTGAATGGCGCGGGCGTAGGCGATTTCATGGGCCTGATCGATCATCGCGATGATCCGATCACGTTCGGTCTTCTCCATATTGCCTAACATGGTGGTGATAATCGCCTGATAAGCGTTGGACGCGGCGGTCAGCGCTTTCTCTCTCGCCTCGAGGGCGGCGACGCGTTGCAAGAGTTCCTGCAGTTGATCGGAGTGAGACATATCGACCTCCTGTTGCCGGGCAGCAAGCCTGCCTGATTACAGTTTAGCAAAGGATCGAAAGAGAAAGAGGAAGGAAAGCCAGCGGTTACGGTAAAGCACACCCGAAAATCCCAACGAGGAGCCGATAGTGCAAATCAACCCGGGTGCGCTTTACGGTAAGCGCGATGAGACGAAGGAAGAAAGCTGGCGCGCTATGCAGGACTCGAACCCGCGTCTATCAATTTTCAAGCCAAAACAAGCCATTATAAAACCAATCACTCTGCCAACTGAGTTAATAGCGCGTTCCTTCGCTTCGGGGCGCCATTATCCATAACAACATTATGGATTCAAGCTTTTTTAGCATAATGCCCTGACTTTACGGATAAATCTTAGGTTATCACCAGCATGATGGCCTTACGGCAGCTCAATAATCGGGTAATCGCCGGCGATGAGCGGCTTGCACAAAATCTTGTAGCCATCGCTGTCGAAATGGCTGGCCGCGCTCTGTAGCTGCTCCGCCTGCGCCAGATCGCCGACCGAGCCCAGATAAAACCAATTGTGGATCACATGGTACTGACGCAGCGTCTCGCCCTGCTCCTCCAGCGCCACGCGCCCGGCGAACGGCCAACAGGCGATGCGTAACTGCTCAAGCGCCGCGCCGAGCCGCAGCGCATGCTCCTGCGCCGACTCCACGCCACAGCAGGCGCCCGCGCACTTGCGCAGGCTGTAGCGGAAACAGGCTCGCCCTGCCGGCAGCTTGTCGATCCCCAGCTTGCCGTAACATAAACGATGCTCATCGGCGATGGCGCGCAGCTTTTCCAGCGCGGCGTGGCGATTGGCAAACAGCCCGTAGAGGTGGGGCGTGACGGCGAAGTCGATCTCTTTGGCGTGAGCAATCGTCACCGCATCTGCCTGCAAGCGCAGCGCGCACAGCTGTTTCGAACGCCGCAGACGTTTGTTGAACAGCGGCTGTTGCTGTTTGATCAATTGCGCCTCCAGCAGCAATGCCCCCAACTCGCCTGCGGTCTCGATAAAGCTGATGCGCCGGGTTTGGCGCAGCATTTTAGCCTCGTCCTGCGCGCGGAAGTGCGCCATCACCCGGCTGCGTATATTGACGCTTTTACCGATGTAAAGCGGCAGGCTCTCGCTTTGACCGTGAAACACATACACGCCCGGCCCTTTGGGCAACGGCGCCAGGCAGGCGCGCAGGTGCTCCGGGTATTGGTAAATGTCGAGTTCTGGCTCGAGGCGGTTTGGCATCATGGCGGTGGTGTTATCCTGCTGATGAATTAATACTGGTTTTTTACCCAGTATAACGCCCAACGCAGCCGGTTGCACACGTGGTGGATAATAACTCGCCGTGATCTTTAGCGGGAAAGCCTTTACTATCCCCTTTCCAGCGGGAAAGCGCCTCACGTTTAGCGCCAGTTCAAGCTGGCGCTGCCATGATGGCAGACTGGAACCGCCGCTTTTATCGTTATGGAAAACCTGGGTATGTCATCACTGAAACTCCCCTCCCGCCGTCTGGCGTTGATCGCCGCCATCGTTTTCATCGCCGTCGCCGTCGCGCTGGCCATTTTTTGGCAACGCCCGCCTCAGCAGGACTACGTTACCGCGCCGGCCCGCCTGGGCGATATCGAAAACGCCGTGCTGGCCACCGGGCGGCTGGATGCCATCGAACGCGTCAACGTCGGCGCCCGCGTCTCCGGCGAAGTCAAATCGCTGAAGGTCAAGCTGGGCGATCGCGTCACCAAAGGGCAACCGATCGCCGACATCGACGATCTGCAACAGCGCAACGATCTGCGCAACGCCGAGGCGGCGCTGAACGTAGTCAAAGCCAATATGTTAGCCAAACAGGCCTTGCTGAAACAGGCGGAGTCGCGTTTTAAACGCCAGCGTCGCATGCTGAACGACGAAGCCAGTTCGCGGGAAGACTTCGAGACCGCCGAAGCCTCGCTCGCCACCACTCGCGCCGATCTGCAGGCGCTCAATGCGCAGTTGGTGCAATCGCAGATCGAAGTCGAAAAGAAAAAAATCGATCTGGGCTATACCCGCGTGGTTGCGCCGATGGACGGCATTGTTATCGCCGTGGTCACGCAGCAGGGACAAACGGTCAACTCCAGCCAAAGTGCACCGACCATCGTCAAGCTGGCGCGGCTGGATATGATGACCATCAAGGCGCAGATCTCCGAAGCCGACATCACCCGCATTTCGCCGGGACAAAAGGCGTACTTCACTATTTTCTCCGATCCGGATAAGCGGTACGACGCCACGCTGCGCACCATCGAGCTGGCACCGGAATCGGTGATGAAAGACGACTCGCTCGCCGGGACCAGCTCTGCTTCCGGCTCCGGCACCTCGAACGCCTCGGTCTATTACAACGCGCTGCTGGACGTGCCCAACCCGGAAAACCGCCTGCGCATCGCCATGACCGCGCAGGTGTCCTTGCTGCTCGGCGACGCGAAGAACACCCTGCTGGTGCCGATCCAGGCGGTGCATAAAATCGATGGCCAAGAGCAGCAGGTGCAGGTGCTGACCCAAGACCAGCGGCTGGAAACGCGCAAAGTGACCACCGGCATCACCAACAACGTCGACATTCAGATCCTCAGCGGCCTGAAAGCCGGTGAAACCGTGGTGCTGTCGCAGCCCGCCGCCAAATCGGCTGAGGATGGCATCTTCCTGTGAACGCGATCATCGAACTAAAAGGCATCAGCCGAACCTACACCAACGGCGGCCAGGCGCTGACGGTGTTGAAAGACATCGATTTGACCATCGCCGCCGGCGAGCTGGTGGCGATCATCGGCGCCTCCGGTTCCGGTAAATCGACGCTGATGAACATCATGGGCTGCCTCGACGTGCCGGATCGCGGCGACTACTACATCAGCGGCCAGAACGCCGCCCACCTGTCGCCGGACGAACTGGCCCGCCTGCGCCGCGAGCATATCGGCTTTATTTTCCAGCGTTACCACCTGATGCCCGATCTCAGCGCGCTGGGCAATGTCGAAATCCCGGCTATCTACGCCAACGCCCGGCGCGATCAGCGGCGGCAGCGGGCGGCGCAATTGCTGGCGCGGTTGGGGCTTGAGGGACGCGAAGACCACAAACCCGGCCAGCTTTCCGGCGGCCAGCAGCAGCGCGTCAGCATCGCCCGTTCGCTGATCAACGGCGGTGAGATCATCCTGGCGGACGAACCGACCGGCGCGCTGGACACCCAATCCGGCCAGGAAGTGCTGGCGATCCTGAGCGAACTGAATCAGCGCGGCCACACCGTGGTGATCGTCACACACGATATGAAAGTGGCGCAACATGCGCAGCGCGTCATCGAACTGCAAGACGGCAAGATCATCGCTGACAGTGGCCGCAAGTCGGCGTCCGGCCCATCGTTGCCGCCGCCGAACCGCAGCCGGCAAAGCGGCTGGCAACGCCTGATCGACCGCACTCGCGAATCGCTGCACATGGCGTTGAAGGCGATGAACGCTCATCGTCTGCGCACCGCGCTGACCATGACCGGCATCATCTTCGGCATCGCCGCCGTGGTCACGGTAGTGGCGCTGGGCGAAGGCGCCAAACAGCGCACGCTGGAAAACCTCAAAGATCTCGGCACGAATGTGGTAAGCATCTATCCGGGCCGCGATTTCTTCGACGACGCCATCGACAGCATCCGCACCCTGGTACCGGCCGATGCCGACGCGCTGGCACAGCAAAGCTTCGTCGACAGCGTCAGCCCGGAAGTAGACGCCTCCGACAGCATCCGTTTTCGCAGCAAATCCGCCACTGCCTCGATCACCGGCGTCGGGCGCGACTATTTCCGCGTTAACGGCGTCGAGCTGTTACAAGGCGTGACTTTCCGCGACGATCGTAATGCGCTGCAGGAAGTGATCATCGACGACAATGCGCGCCAGGCGCTGTTCGGCGATTTCGGCGTCGAGCCGCTCGGCCAGATCGTGTTTCTCGGCTCGGTGCCGGCCCGGGTGATCGGTGTGGCTAAAAGCAATCGCAATTACGCGCCCAATCGCATCACTGTATGGATGCCCTACAGCACTGTCATGTATCGCATGGTAGGCAAACCGACGCTCAGCGGCATCACCGTTCGCCTAAAGGACAATGTCGCCAGCGAATCGGCCGTCACCGCTATCACACAGCTGTTGACCCAGCGCCACGGCGTAAAAGATTTCCGTTTGTACAACTTCGATAAAATCCGAAAGTCCATCGAACGCACGTCAATGACTTTTAGCCTGCTGATCCTGATGGTGGCATCAATCGCGCTGGTGATCGGCAGCCTGGGCGTGATGAACATCATGCTGGTCTCGGTGACCGAACGCACCCACGAAATCGGCGTGCGCATGGCGGTCGGCGCGCGGCGCAGCGACATCATGCAACAGTTCATGATAGAGGCGGTGCTGGTCTGTCTGATCGGCGGCGCATTGGGCATCGCGCTGTCGTTCGCCGCCGGGTCGCTGTTCACCTCGCTGGCGGGCGGTATGTTCACCGCCATCTATTCCTGGCAAGCTGCCGCGACGGCGTTTTTCTGTTCAACTTTAATCGGCATGATCTTCGGTTATCTCCCCGCCCGTAAAGCGGCAAGGATGGATCCGGTCGTTTCATTGGCCAGCGAGTAACCCATGAAAATTTTATCTCCCCTGGCGCTAAGCCTCGTCGCCTTGCTCACCGCCGGCTGCGGCAACGCCCTGAAAAGCGACTACCGGGCGCCGCAGGTCAACTATCCGACGAGCTGGCAGCACGACGCCCACAACGCCGCGCCCACGCCGTTCGACTGGCGCGATTTCCACGATCCTGAGCTCGATCGCTGGCTGCAACAGGTGATGGCGAGCAATAACGATCTGGCCGCCGCCGTACTGCGCGTTTACCGCGCGCAGCTCGAGGCGGAACGCGTCGGCATCAGCACCGCGCCCGGCATCAGCGCCTCATTAGGCAGCGGTATCAATCGCCCGCTGTCCGAGTCCTCCGCGTGGAATAAAACCAGCAACGCGTCGCTCACCACCAGCTATGAAGTCGATCTGTGGGGCAAGCTGGCGCGCCAGCGCGACGCCGCCGAGTGGAGCAGCCAGGCTTCCGTGCAGGATCTGCAGGCGGCGCGCCTGAAACTGTTGGCCGACGCCGCCACCAACTACTGGCGCATCGGTTTTCTCAATCAACAAATCAGCGTCAGCCAGGCGAGCATCGCCTATGCCAAAACGACGCTGCGGCTGGCCAACGCCCGTTATCAGGCCGGCAGCATCTCGGCGCTGGACGTAGTGAACGCGGAACAAAACTTGCTGGCGCAGGAACGCAGCCTGCTGGCGTTACAACACGATCGTCAACAGGCGCTGAACGAGCAGGCGGTGCTGCTGGGCGCGCCATCAGGCCAGGCCACCATCGCGCCCGTGCGCCTGCCGACGACGGCGATGCCGCAGATCAACACCGGCATTCCCGCTAGCGTCCTGAGCCGTCGCCCGGATCTCAGCGCTCAAGAGCTGCGGTTGCGCGCCGCCCTGGCCAACGTCGATGAAAAACGTCTGCAATACTATCCTGCGTTCAGCCTGACCGGTTCACTGGGCGCCAGCAGCGGCGCGCTGCTGGAATTCCTGCGCAACCCGACGGGCAGCCTCGGCGCCGGCCTGACGCTGCCGTTCCTGCAGTGGCGGCAAATGGGCGTGGAGATCAAGATCGCCCGCAACGATTATGAACAGCAAGTTCTGGCCTTCAAGCAGGCGCTGTACAAAGCGATGGGCGATGTGAACAACGCGCTGTCACTGCGCACGCAGCTGCTGGCGCAGGAGACGCAGCTGCGCGCCTCATTGGCGTTGGCGCGTAAATCGGAACGGCTGAACGAGGTGCGTTACCGACAGGGCGCCGTCACCATTACCGACTGGCTGAATGCTCAGGAACAACGCCGTCAGGCGGAACTGTCGGTGGATGAAAACCGCTTCGCGCAGTACCAGAATCTGGCGAAAATCTATCTCGAATTCGGCGGTTCATCGGTACCTTAATCCAAACTGCCTGGCCAGTGGGTCAGGCGTTTTTTTTGACGGCAAACACATCAATTTTTCCTGTTTTATCTCCCGTACTCTCTATACTTAAAACATGAGCAATTAGACGAAAAATCGTCAAATCGCACATTTATTAGACCATTCTCGCACCAAATCGGTGCAAACACTTAAGTTAAACTGCTGGATTTGATCGCCGCAAGATATAACGTTAAGCTATAGATGCAAAATAATTAGTCACCTAAATGACATAACCTCGGCATAAACGACGGTATTTTGTGATCCACATCCCAACTTAAATGTGGATAATGAATCGTCTTGAACCGCGATTCGATTAGCCGATTTGATAACTCGAAAACAACAGTGAACGGAGATTACGCTTTCACGAACAACGAATAATTCATTAAGGGATGATTATATGAAGTTAAGAAAAAAACGACATAAACCGATGCACATTAACGACATCACCATCATCGATGACAGCAAACTCAAGAAGGCGATCACCGCGGCGGCCCTGGGTAACGCGATGGAGTGGTTCGACTTCGGCGTATACGGCTTTGTCGCCTATGCGCTTGGCCAGGTCTTCTTCCCGGGCGCCTCTCCCGGCGTGCAAATGATCGCCGCACTGGCAACCTTCTCCGTGCCCTTCCTGGTGCGTCCACTCGGCGGCCTGTTCTTTGGTGCCATGGGCGATAAGTTCGGTCGCCAGAAGGTTCTCTCGGTCACCATTATCATTATGGCGGTCAGCACCTTCTGTATCGGCCTGATCCCGTCCTATGCATCGATCGGCATCTGGGCCCCGATCCTGCTGCTGCTGGCCAAACTGGCGCAGGGCTTCTCCGTCGGCGGTGAATATTCCGGTGCGGCGATCTTCGTCGCCGAATACTCGCCGGACCGCAAACGCGGCTTTATGGGTAGCTGGCTGGACTTCGGCTCCATCGCCGGCTTTGTGATGGGCGCAGGCGTAGTGGTGCTGATCTCCAGCATCGTCGGCGAAGCCAACTTCCTCGACTGGGGCTGGCGTATCCCGTTCTTCATCGCCGCGCCGCTCGGCCTGATCGGCCTCTACCTGCGCCATGCGCTGGAAGAAACCCCGGCGTTCCAGCAGCACGTGGACAAGATGGAGAAAGAGGATCGCAACGCCATCGAAAATCCGCCAAAGACCTCGTTCAAAGAGATCGCGGCCAAACACTGGAAAAGTTTGCTGGTGTGTGTCGGTATCGTGATTTCCACCAACGTGACTTATTACATGCTGCTGACTTACATGCCGAGCTACCTCTCGCATAACCTGCACTACTCGGAAGATCACGGCGTTCTGATCATCATCGCCATCATGATCGGCATGCTGTTCGTGCAGCCGGTGATCGGCCTGACCAGTGACCGCATCGGCCGTAAGCCGTTCATTATCGGTGGCAGCATCGGCCTGTTGGCGTTGGCGATCCCGTGCTTCATTCTGATCAACAGCAACGTCATCGGCCTGATTTTCGTCGGCCTGCTGGTGCTGGCGGTGCTGCTCAACTCCTTCACTGGGGTGATGGCCTCCATCCTGCCGGCGATGTTCCCGACGCACATCCGTTACAGCGCGCTGGCGATTTCGTTCAACATTTCGGTACTGATCGCTGGTGCGACGCCGACCGTTGCCGCCTGGCTGGTGGAAGCGACCGGCAACCTGTACATGCCGGCCTACTACCTGATGGTCGTTGCGGTGATCGGTCTTATCACCGGTCTGTACATGAAAGAAACCGCCAACAAGCCGCTGCGCGGCGCGACGCCGGCCGCCTCTGACCGCTCCGAGGCAAAAGAGCTGCTGCAGGAAACCTACGACAACATCGAACAGAAAGTCGAGGACATCAACGCGCAGATCGCCGAACTGGAAAAGAAAAAACAGATCCTGATCGACCAGCACCCCAAACTGGACTGATTCGCTCTGACAAGCAAAAAACCACCCATCCGGGTGGTTTTTTTTGCCTGGCGTGCAGAGAGTGGTAACTTGACCCGGCGGATGCCGAAGGAGAGATGAATGAATCAGTTTCAGGAGATGGCGACCTATATCGCCGTGGTCGAGGCCGCCAACATCAGCGCCGCCGCCCGCCGCTTGGGCACCACCAAGTCGGTGGTCAGCAGACGCATCCAGCAGTTGGAGACGCGCCTTGGGACTGTGCTGTTCGAACGCGGGAAAACGCTTGGGCTGACCGACGCCGGCCACCTGTTCTATCAGCGCGCCGTTCTCATATTAAGCGAAGTGAGCGATGCCGAAGAGTCGGTGCGAACACTGCACGGCCAACTGCAGGGCCCGCTGCGGTTAACCGCGCCGATGGCGTTCAGCATCCGCTATCTGGCACCGCTGTTATCCACCTTTATGGCACAGTACCCGAGCCTCAATCTGGACGTGGAGTACAGCGATCGCCTGGCCAATCTAAATCAGGAGAATTTCGATGTCGCCATCCGTATCGGCCCCTTGGCGGATTCCGACCTGATCGCGCAGCGCATCTGCGCCAACCGCCATTTGATTTGCGCCAGCCCAGCCTATCTTGCCCAGAAAGGCACGCCGATGCACCCGCAACACCTGCAACAGCACCAGGGGTTGCTGTATATTCAGCGCGAACCGACCGGCATGCTGCAGCTCCCCATCGAGGGCGAAATCCGGTCGTTTCGTATCGGTAAACGGCTGCGCACCGATAACGCTTTTCACCTGTTGGCGGCGGCTAAAGCCGGTTTGGGCCTCGCCATCCTGCCCGCATTTATCGCCGCCGACGCGATACGCGCAGGGGAACTGCGCATTGTGTTGGCCGCCTATTCACCCGACGGCGGCGACATTTCCGCCGTCTATCGCCGTTCAAAACGCGCATCTCCCAAGATCAAGGCGCTGGTGGACTTTCTGAGTGAACACATTGGCCATACGCCCAGTTGGGAAACCGCACTCTCCTCTTTCCTGACGTCAACCTGAAAGGTTCGCAGAACGCGAACCCGAGGTTCGAATTTCGCCTGCTTGTTGCTTGTGCTTCAGGGTTTTAGTCTGCAGAACACACACTTTCTGCCCGCCCTGGAGACTCTGCCATGAAAGACTTATCACGCCGTCAGCTGATATCAAAAACGCTTGTCGCTTCAGCCGCAGCCACGCTCGACGCTTCCACATCGGTTTCCGCATTATCGGCGCAATCACAACCGGCCCAACGGACCAGAGAGACATCCCCTACTTTCGACGTAGTCATCGTCGGCGGCGGCTCCGCCGGCGCAGTGATGGCGGCTCGCCTCAGCGAAAACCCTGCGCGCCGGGTCCTGCTGTTAGAAGCCGGGCACAGTTACGCGCCCTACGATTATCCGCGCCTCATCGCGGACAGCGACGTCCTCGGCGCCAATGGCAACCCGGAGTTCGAATGGGGATACCGGACAGAACCCGGCTATGTCAGCCACGCGATCGGCGCTATCCGCGGTAAAGTCTTGGGTGGCAGTTCAGGCGTCAACGGTGCCGTGGCGATCCGCGCCCGTCCGGAAGATTTCAACCGCTGGGATCTGCCGGGATGGGGCTATCAGGACCTGCTGCCCGCCTTCAAAAAACTGGAGACTCGTCATGGCCTGCACGACCGCGCAATCCATGGCGATAGCGGCCCTTTTCCCGTCGTGCAACTCACATTGGATGACATCACGCCAATGCAACGCGCTTTCGTCGCCGCCACGCGCGCCAACGGCTATGACGCGATTGACGATTTTGATGGCCCTTCAGCCAATGGCGTCGGCCCCTACCCGATGAATATCGTCAACGGCGTACGCGTTAACACCGGCATGGCCTATCTGGATGAGAAAACCCGCGCCAGAGACAATCTTACCCTCCGTGCAGATACGCTGGTCGACCGCGTGATATTTGACGGGCAGCACGCGATCGGCGTCCGCCTGGCCAGCGGCGAAGAAATCCATGCCGCTGAAGTGATCCTGAGCGCGGGAACCTACGGTAGCGCCGCCGTTTTGATGCGATCCGGCATCGCGCCTGCGCAACAGTCGAAGCGTCTGGGGATCCCCATCGTCGCCGATCTCCCCGTCGGCGAAAACCTGGTCGATCACCCCTTTTATTACAATGCCTACGCCGCCCGCCCCGATGTCATCGGCAGCCAATCGCCGGTTATCGGTGCCAAGCTGTGGACCCACAGCAGCCAGGCGGAACCGGGAGAGCTCGATCTGCACATTACCGCGACGCATCTGTTTCCTCATGACCAAAGCCCTACCGGCGTCGGTTTTGTCTTGGCGGTGGCGCTGACTCGGCCACAATCCACCGGACGAGTCTGGCTGGAAAGCCGCGATCCAGCGGCAGCCCCTCACATTGACCTTAACTTCCTGGCGCAAGAGAGCGACCGCGTTCGCTTGCTGGAGGGGGTTAAACTGGCGCGAAAAATAGGGCAAACCGCTCCGCTGTCTACGCTTATCCACAGCGAGCTTGCGCCCGCTGCAGACAGCGACGAGGCCATTCTTGCCTCGATGGTGGCGACGTTGGATACCTATCATCACCCGACCTCTTCCGCGCCGATGGGAAATGCCGGCGAACCGAAGGCGGTCGTTGACCTTCAGGGCCGCGTACACGGCGTATACGGGCTTCGGGTCGTCGACGCATCCATCTTCCCCGACGTTCCCTCCGTCGCCACTAATGTGACGACGATCGCCACCGCCGAGCATATCGCCCGACACTACGCCTGACCGTTTGGCGGCAAGATAGGCTGTTGAAACCCGGCCGGTCATCCTGATGGCCGGCCTTCGCCATTCCGCAGCGGCACAATCGAAATAACGGCGGCACATTTTATCCTGCCGGGAAACGATGTTACCCTCGTGGCCACCGTCACCTCTGCAAAACATTCTCATGGGCAAAATGGATCTTCCCGTCATCATCGGCATCCTGGTTATGCTAACCCTATGGCTCGGCGCGCTCTTCAACATCGGCGATCTCAGCCTCACCATTTCGCGCCTGTTTCACTGGTTCGAAAGCCAACGTGGATAACCTGGGTTCGCGATAACGCAGGCAGCGAGCAAACATCGGCTATGATTGAAAGACGTTACGTCATTTTCCGAGACTGTCGCGCGCGATAAAGAGGACCGCATCATGACCGACTATGGATTCTACAATCAAATCCTGACCCGGCTGGCCGCCAATCACCCCGGCACGCTGGATGAGAAAACCTACGAACTGTGGAAGCAGAACGCCACCAGCCCGCACGCCTTCGCCGATCCCTTCGCCTATCTCAAAACCAAGGGGCTGATACAGGCCTATGTGATGAGCGACATCGACGAGAACAACTATGATATCGACCCGCATCAAACGCGGATCACCGCCGCCGGCCTTGAATTCATTCGCAACGGCGGGTTTAAATAAGGGGGATACGCGCCAACAAAAAACCGCCAGACGGCGGTTTTTTTACTCTAAAAGCATCCGGACCGGCTCAGGCGGGGAAAGGCCGATAAAAAATGCGCAGCACTTCGTTATCACCCTGGCGTAAAAAACCGCCTTCCGGCTGCCAGCGCAGATCGCGCGCCAGATTGAGATTTTCCCAGCCGACCGCGCCCCCCACGCCGATGCAAAGATTTTTATTGCCTGCGGCAAATCCCGCACCGGTACCGATCATGGCATGCAGCAAACGGGGCGCAGCCGCGTCGCGCAGGGAGAATATGCCGATAAAACATCCCTGCGGCGCGCGCAGCATATCGGCCATAGTGCGGATCTCGGTATCATCCGGGCTAACGAAATGTTTGTATTGCTTATCGAACACCGTCTGCCACAACTGCTTGTATTTCGCCTTGCTGAGCGCGCCAGAACGGTGAGCACAAAGCACCACCGCATCCCAGCACATCTCCCCGCTGAGCGAAAGATACTCTTCCGTATCGGTTTGCGGCTTATCGGCGTAATGCCGTGCAAATTCGGCCGCATTCAAATGCGGCGGCACGGCCTGTTTGGCAACGTCACTCTTGTAGCGCTTGAAATTCAACCAATGCATGGGGACTGTCCTCTTCACCCTCTAGATTAATGAACCTGAAGCCGTGGATGAGACGAGCCATCAAATCCAGAGCGTCGTCGGCGATGGCGGTTTCGTCGTCATTCAGCCCCTGTTCCACCGAGCGCTCAATCGCGTTCATCACCGCCGGAGCGCTGGTTTCTTCCCCCTGCGCCACCACGTCTAATACGGCTTTGCCGATCGCCAGACAAAGCTCATGATCAAACTCAACCTCTTTATACGGCTGCATAACCACCCCGATAAATTTTTACCCAAGAATACTAGACCACAATGGCGTATCGCGCCTGTCATCGTAGCGCAGCAAGGTATGCAGCCGAAGAGAAATGCATCAGGCCCCGGGTTGATAGCCCGAAGCCCGATAAAGGCAGGTTATTGCGGGGCTTGATCGGTAGGACGAATGATAAAACACGTGGCGGTTGCCGAGGCCAGCAGCTTCCCTTCCGCCGTTTTGAGCGTGCCTTCGGCGAAAGCGACATTTTTCGACGCATAGACCAGACGCCCCTCGGCGATCAGATCACTCTCCTTTGGCACCGGGCGCAACATTTTAACCTGCAGATCGACGGTGCCATAACCAATCCCTGCGCCCAGCGTACTGTGCACCGCGCAACCGGTCACCGAGTCCAATACCGTAGCGGCGAAACCGCCATGTACGCCCCCCAACGGATTCAGATGGCGCCCGTCTGCTCGCGCCACAATACGGATATACCCCTCTTCAACCGCGTCCGGTTTCATGGGCACCGTTTCAGCGATTGAAGCCGGTGGAATTTTGCCGGCCATCGCAGCCTGTAATAACGCCAACCCCGTCATTTTTGTCGGATCCATTGCTCTCTCCTCTGGTGGTGAACCGGTTATATAGGAGAGGTCTGACCTCTTGACTTGCTTTTTCGTGCTGATGTCGTCAGCCGCCTGCTCTTCAGATTCTCTGAACGTGACCGCCATCACTCTTTAGAGTTAATAACCACAATTTTTTAGCGCCTTTAGATTTAAAACAACTTTCTGCTGTAAACGCCGCCGGAAACTGAACGCAGTTAAGTTCAACATTATTAAGGCGTATCTATCATGGATTTCTTTCTGCAATTAGCGGTTATATTGGCATGCTTGCTGTATGGGGCGCGTAAGGGCGGCATTGCGCTGGGGTTACTGGGCGGTATCGGTTTGATGATCCTGGTGTTCGGCTTTCACCTGCAGCCCGGCAAACCGCCGGTAGACGTGATGCTGGTGATCATCGCGGTGGTGGCGGCCTCCGCCACCCTGCAGGCCTCAGGCGGGTTGGACGTCATGCTGCAGATCGCCGAGCGGATGCTGCGGCGCAACCCGCGTTATGTCTCGATCATCGCACCGTTCGTCACCTGCATTCTCACGATCCTGTGTGGCACCGGCCATGTGGTCTACACCATCTTGCCAATCATCTATGACGTGGCGATCAAAAATAACATCCGCCCGGAACGGCCGATGGCGGCCAGCTCGATCGGCGCGCAGATGGGCATTATCGCCAGCCCAGTCTCAGTGGCGGTCGTTTCACTGGTGGCGATGCTCAGTAGCTACACCTTCAATGGCCGCCATCTGGAATTCCTCGATCTGCTGTCTATCACCATACCTTCCACCCTGTGCGGCATTCTGGCGATCGGCATCTTCAGTTGGTTCCGCGGCAAAGACCTGGACAAAGATCCCGAGTTCCAGAAATTCATCTCGGTGCCGGAGAACCATCGCTACGTCTATGGCGACGCCGCCACCCTGCTGGACCGGGTATTACCGCGCAGCAACTGGATCGCCATGTGGATTTTCCTCGCCACTATCGCCCTGGTGGCGGTGCTGGGAGCCTTTTCCGACCTTCGGCCCAGCTTCGGTGGCAAGCCGCTCTCCATGGTCCTGGTGATCCAGATGTGTATGCTGATGGCCGGGGCGCTGATCGTCATCATTACCCGCACCAACCCGGCGTCTATCTCTAAAAACGAGGTGTTCCGTTCCGGCATGATCGCCATCGTGGCGGTGTATGGCGTCGCCTGGATGGCGGAAACCATGTTCGGCGCGCACCTGGCGCAGATAGAAGCCACGCTGGGCGTGCTGGTGAAAGAGTACCCTTGGGCCTATGCGCTGATCCTGCTGCTGGTGTCGAAATTCGTCAATTCGCAGGCCGCCGCACTGGCGGCGTTGGTGCCGGTGGCGTTGGCAATCGGCGTCAACCCGGCCTATATCGTCGCTTCGGCGCCGGCCTGCTATGGCTACTATATTTTGCCAACCTACCCCAGCGATCTGGCGGCGATCCAGTTCGACCGCTCCGGCACCACCCGCATCGGCCGCTTCGTGATCAACCACAGCTTTATTCTGCCCGGCCTGATCGGCGTCAGCGTCTCCTGTGTCTTCGGTTGGATCCTCGCCGCGGCGTTCGGTTTCTTATGAGTTGTACTTCGGAGCCCTGCGGGGCTCCCTGCAAGCAGGATGACAATCCATGGGGATAGGGTATGGCAAGAAAGGGCAGAATGCAGGTGTAATGCGAATTCCAGAAACAAAAAAACCGCCTCTCGGCGGTCTACGACATTACTACTTATTGCTTTGATTATTCGGTATTTTTATTCCCTGGTACCCGGGGCGGGACTTGAACCCGCACAGCCATAAGCCGAGGGATTTTAAATCCCTTGTGTCTACCGATTTCACCACCCGGGCTCGGGAAAGTTGGAGGCGCGTTCCGGAGTCGAACCGGACTGGACGGATTTGCAATCCGCTACATAACCGCTTTGTTAACGCGCCTTTATTCTGTTTGCCTTTTCAGGCCAAAGCCGGTGATTCACCCACTTCGTTTTGTTCTTTTGGTTGGCGATGTTGAAATCGCTTATCCTAATCATCTGATTCTTAAGTAATTTATTTCGTTACCGCCGAATCGATGGACTGCATTATGGACTAAACCCCCCACCTTGGCAACCCCCCGAAATAGCAAAAAGTTCTCTAACGCTTTCAACTGCTTATTTTGTGGGCGCACTGTTCACAATGCCGACGGAAAGGCAAGCGGAATGTTGATTTTATATGCGTCGGCTCGGGAATTCACGGGCAAATCGGATCTTTTTTTCTCTACAGGAATCGCTTACCTCCCCCCTCTCCGGCTTTTCACCTGCTTATGATGATGAGATATCATGCAAAACATCATCATGGGGACATCGCGCAATCTCCAGCGCCGCAGCCCTGAACGGCCAAAGCAACTGCAGAGCTGGGGACTCACGCCAGGTTGTCCAACGCACGATGGGTCGGCATCAATCCCCCTGCAGAGCACCGGCACGATGTCCAATCAAATGTGCCTGTTTTCGCCGTTCAACGGGGGCATCCTACGGTATGAAAACGACTGGAGATATAGGGACATATGAAGTTGTTCTATCACTCTACCGTGCCAGCTCAATGCCCTGACAGCAGCGTTACTGATTGGGTGCAGCTTGGCTTATCATTCGATGACAAGCTTGCCCACTTAGAAGGACGGAGGGTCTGCTGAGTTAGTGCAAGTTACTTTTAGTGGAAAAGCTGTAGAACCAGTCGCAGAGCCCCTTAAATGCCCAAAGATTGATTCAGGCTAAGGATCGAAGCTCCATTGGACACGGCCTCCCCCGACGAACTGTCGCCTGACGGCTACTTATATGTATGCGCTGCTTTAGTAAAACAAGCGTGGTTCGGGAGAGGCTAGCAAGCTGGCCAGCGTGGTTAACGCAAACTTCAGTTCGGCGCGACTCGGTGACATCAAGGCAATTCGCACGCCATTAGAGGCGATAGTACGCTGTGCTAGGAACTGGCTGCCGCTAACGACCATTACCCCATGAGCACGGGCCAAGTTGGCAAACTCATCGCAAGTCCATGGTTCGGGCAATTCCAACCAAACGTGGAAGCTGTTGGGCTGGCTGCAAATTCGATAACTGCCAAGAACTTCCTTGACCAGTCTCTGCCGTGCAGCGGCCTCATCTTGCTGCGCTTTGACTAATCGCTCACCCATACCGCTGCAGATCACGTTGCTGGCCAACTGTGCCATCATCGGCGAAGGCATCCATACGCTGCTACGGACCATGGATGACAAGCGTGAGAGAGTCTCAGGAGGCGCGTACAGGTAGCCAATACGTAACGCGGGAAGAATGCTCTTTGAAAGGCTCGTCAAATAGATGGATCGCTCAGGTGCATAGGCCGAAATCGGTTTACTCGCTGGCTGGACCTCCAGAAAACCGTAAATATCATCGTCAATAATGAATACATCATGCTCGCGGGCAATCTGCGCGATTGCCTCGCGACGCTCCGGGGGCATGATTGAATTAGTTGGATTTTGGTGGGTGGTTACGCAAATTAGTAACGCTGGGCGGTGCTCAACGCAAGCGGCGCGGAAGGCCTCAGGGAGTAGCCCGAATTCATCTATCTGTACGCCCTGCAGTCGCCGATCGAGGCTATGAGCAAGAGAGATGATTCCAGGATAGCAATGCTCTTCGCACAAAATCACATCATTGGTTTTCGATAGGCTACTGATCGCCACTAGCAAGCCATGCTGCGCTCCGGAAGTGAGGACGATCTGCTGCCACGTTGCATCTGGCAGACTGCGTTGCACCCAACGAGCCCCCGCTTGCTTGTGTACTGCGTGCCCACCATCGCTGGTGTAGTCCATCACACGGCCCAAATCCGCTGAGTGCGCGAGTTCAATAATTGACTGCCGCAACCAACCGTCTATGTCGGCATCACTAGGCTTAATTATTGAAAGATCAATCTGTGCATTGTCTTCGGGGGAGCGCTCGCCTATCGCGCGTGGCGCAGCCTTGGTTTGGGCAGGCAGGACAAAGGTCCCGCGACCGACCTCACCAATCACTAGCCCACGTTTGGCCGCTTCGTCATAGGCACGGCCAATGGTCCCAGGAGTGACTTTCAAAGTTCCAGCGAGATCCTTGAGCGTTGGCAGCCGCTCGTCAGGCTGCAGGCGCCCGGAATTGATGTCCTGCTCCAGGGCATCGGCAATCATCAGGTAAACCGGTTTCTCATGATCGCTGTATTGAGGGACCCACATAGGTAAAGCACCAGATATCTTCATGAATGCCAAATCCTAGCATAAAAGTATATGCAAGCGTTATGGGTGTAATCGAGGAACCCGTTAAAGGTTATCGAGCTATTTTCAGAATATTTCCTTGATTTCATTACTTAGCCCACCCTAATTCTCACAAAAACCGCAGGTAGCCAGAGAATTAAAATAAATAGTTTAAAATCAAAAAATTAATACCAAAGCAGGTGTTAGTTAAATCATTGTGACAGAAATTAATTGAATTTCCGCAATCGATTCAATTACAGTAATTGAATCGATTCAATTAGGTTGAATTGACCGATTCATTAATGGCGTCTGCTTGAGACAAAGCAAAAAAAACGTGATTTAAATCACAAAAAACAACAACAGGGAGTGCTGTCCGCAAATCAAGCGAGTCGAGCACCGAAATATGGAAACTTAGTTGAAATGGAATGCACACAGCACAATCAGGACACCGAGTCTGTGACAACGTTGGAGATCCGCCTGCCATGGGTCACCTCCAGCGCATGGCAAACGGTGTTAAGCCAGACTCCGCTGGATTTTGAATCCACCAAGGATATTTATTTTCAGCTTAAGGAGCAGGCCCAGGACATAATTGGAGCCGAACTAACTCGCCAGATCCGTACATTCGTTGAAGACCCGACGATTACTGCAATGGTGATAAGGAATTGCCCACGAGATCGTGATACTCCGCCGACACCGTACTCTGGCGTGTTGAGTCCGGAGAGCACCCCCATTGCCTGCCTCGTGAACCTCTCGCTGCAAAGCCTGTTAGGTATTCACCCCGTCGTATACGAAGGTGAAAATGACGGTCGTTTATTTCGGCATGTGATTCCTTCACGAGCATCAGCTAGTCAGAAAAGTTCTCACGGTTCCCGTCTTCGCTTTTCCTACCACGTAGACAACCCAGATTTGCCGTTGTCGTCTGAGGCTGTCGGCGATATTTCGTGCTGCCCGGAATACTTGTCGTTCGTCGGCATACGCTGCGACCCACGAATCAACACCACACTAGTCAATCTTGATGAAGTCCTCAACAGCCTTCCGGATTCTATTGTGCATGAACTGAGTTTGCCGAATTTTGAAGTGCGACGCCCGGATTCTTTCGCCAGTAATCGTCGTTCGACGCCTAACCTGGCTGTGTTGGTCCGAGGGTTGGGCAACGAGTGGTTGTATCGTTTCGATAGTGAAAACACGTACGGCACAAATACCCCTGCCGCACACGCGCTTGATGTCCTGCGAACGATGCTTGAAACCCGTAAGTTCGATAAGCCGCATCTCTTGCTACCTGGGGACTTCATGATCTTCAAGAACCAGCGGGTACTCCACGCTCGGGATGCTTTCGAGCCGCAGAATGACGGTGCAGATCGTTGGCTAATTCGTTTGTTCGCGGTCAATAGCCTGAGCCGAGTGCGCTTGGCGCGTGCAGATCATCTTTACGAAGTCCTTTCCTGAATTTTTTCTTATAGAGGTATTACCATGGAACTACTAGGAGCCTATTGGGCTGAGCATTGGATATTTGCGATTATTTTGCTGGGTACTATTGCGTTTATAGCTGGCTTTGTCGACAGCATCGCAGGTGGTGGAGGCTTGTTCTTGGTGCCGGGCTTTTTGCTCGTTGGCCTGCCGCCGCAAGTCGCACTGGGCCAGGAAAAATTAGTCAGTACCTTGGGAACTCTTGCGGCGATAAGGAATTTTCTGGTCAATAGCAAGATGGTCTGGAAGGTGGCTCTTGTAGGCGTCCCATTTTCGCTATTGGGCGCGTATCTGGGGGCGAACCTGATTGTTTCAATTCCACAGGAAACTGTCGGTAAGATCATTCTTGCTTTGATCCCCTTTGGTATTCTGATTTTTCTTACACCAAAAGATCGGCCAGTACAGGAACATGTCTTGTCTCATGGAATGCTGTTTACTGTGGTGCCACTGACATGCTTGGTTATTGGCTTCTATGATGGTTTCTTCGGGCCAGGCACAGGAAGCATGTTTATTATTGCCTTTCACTACCTGCTCAAAATGGACCTGGTTTCCAGCTCCGCAAACTCCAAGACATTCAACTTTGCCTCAAACATCGGGGCGCTGGTGGCATTTGTTATTGCCGGCAAGGTGATTTATTTGCTTGCTTTGCCGTTGGTGGCCTGCAACATCCTTGGCAACCATCTGGGCAGTGCCTTGGCAATTCGTAAGGGCAATGACGTCGTGCGTAAAGCTCTGGTATTTTCGATGCTCTGCTTGTTCGCCAGTCTTGGCGTGAAGTATCTGGCCTGAGTTTCCAACGATATTTCTAACAAAGGTAGGAATAGTATGCGAACTGCATTAGTCACCGGGGCTTCAGCCGGCTTTGGTAAAGCAATCTGTCATCGGCTGATTGCCGAAGGCTATCGGGTCATAGGCGCTGCACGCCGCATGGAGAAGCTCTTGCTCCTGCGGCAGGAGCTTGGCGAACAGTTCATCCCGCTGCCGCTGGATGTCACTGATCCGCTGTCCCTCGACAAGGCGTTCGAGCAGGTGAGTGAGGCCCCGTTCTCCATTGATATACTGGTGAATAATGCGGGGCTGGCGTTGGGCATTGAGCGTGCACAGCAGAGCAATGTACAAAATTGGGAGCGCATGATCGCCACTAACATCACCGGTCTTGCCCTCGTCACTCATCGAGTTCTGCCAGGGATGGTTGAGGCTAACAGCGGACTGATCATCAACATTGGATCGATCGCCGGGACCTACCCATATCCGGGAGGTAATGTATATGGAGCCAGCAAGGCTTTCGTCAAACAATTCAGTTTGAATCTGCGCGCCGATTTGGCTGGTACCCATGTGAGAGTTACCAATATCGAGCCCGGCCTGTGTTCTGGGACTGAATTCTCGGTGGTACGACTCAATGGCAATATGGAAGCGGTCGAAGCTCTGTACAAAGATGTAAAAGCTATTGGTCCTGAGGACATCGCCAACACTGTATTCTGGATCATCCAGCAGCCGGAGCATCTGAATATCAACACGATAGAAATAATGCCGGTGGCCCAGAGCAGTGCGGCTCTCAATGTCGTACGCAACCTGTAGTGGGGTACTCGGATCAGTTGTGATCGGTATGGGATAGGAGTGGCACTCGAATCCCAGGTCGCGCTCTACTGCCAGGCTGACTACCTCATTGCCCAGCGTGAACAGCGCCATCACCATCAACAACAGACGCTTATCCGATGATTGTTTGCCGTCCCTGTTCATATCCAGCTGCAGTTGCTTGACGATCTCCGGAGGGATGATCCAGAAACCTTAATCCAAGTGGAACTGATCAGGCGTCGCCAAGCGAAGTTCGCCCGTGTGCACACCAGTCAACATCAACAACCGTAGCACCAGCTGAGTTTGCAACTGTCCCCTGTAGGCACGGAGCTTCTGCAACAATTCAGGCAGTCCGCCCATATGCAGGAAGGGGGTTGTGTCGAACGGGGGATTTGGGCGCGGCCACTACATCAAGGTCAGACGCCGGATTCTGCTCCAGGTCCGGAACCTTAACCAGGGCATAGTGGTACATCGGGTGACGGCCGTTGTGAAAGCCCCACGGCGTTCAATGCTCTCGAGGATGTCCAACAAGTCCGTACGCTTGATCTCATAGACAGATTGGGGGCCGAGGGTCGGGAGAATATCTCTGAGGAAGATTCGCTGGATCTGCTCCTGTGTGCTTTAACGGCCCGCCTTCAGACTCTTCTTGCGAAACTCGAACCATTGCTCGAACACCCTTCTGGAAGGTGTGATTCTCAGCGAGAAAGGCGTGTCTGCGGTCCTGGTTTCTTTGCTTGCAGGGGTTGATGCCGCGGGCAACCAATTCACAAGCGATGTCGCGACGAGTGCGGGCTTCTTTGAGGGGGATTCCAGGGCAGGTACCCAGATTTCTGCTTGCTGTTCCAGGAATACCGAAAGTGCCAACTTTTTTTGCCTTCGGGTGACACGGCCAACGCGAGGCCATCAGAGTCGCCGAGTGTGCATGCCTTGACAACGGCTTTTGCCTGCCGAATGGTGGTATCGGAAAGTGCCATGTCCAACTCCTCTGTGCCTGGTTCAGGAACAGATGGTCGGCATATCGCCCAGTGCCATACAGCAACAATGCGCACAAGCTCGCGTCCGTATTGATGGACTAAAAAATGGACTAAAAAGTGTTGGCTGGCGCTGGATTCCAGGGAAAACCTCTGGAATAAAAAAAGGGGCTTTCGCCCCTTTTTTCAATGATTTACAAACCTCAATGGAATTCCAAAGAACTCTGCAGATCAAAATTTGGAGCGGGAAACGAGGCTCGAACTCGCGACCTCAACCTTGGCAAGGTTGCGCTCTACCAACTGAGCTATTCCCGCATTACCAGAACTGACTGATTTCTTTGCTATCTTTCGGCAATTCATCGTTGTCGTCTGATGCGATGCATTCTACTTACCTGACGTGATGAGTCAATAAAATTGTTGGCGCATCACGATCGTTTGCCGATTTTTGCAGCGTATCGATCACGGTTCCAGCAGATCGTTGCGTGCCGCGTTCAAATATTGGAACATCGACCAGAAAGTCAGCACCGCCGCGATATACAGCAAACCAATCGCCACATACTCTACGGAGCGATCCGGCCGCCACAGCAAGCCCACCAGCGACATCATCTGCGCCATGGTTTTCACTTTGCCAATCCAGGACACCGCCACGCTGCTGCGTTTGCCAATTTCCGCCATCCACTCACGCAGCGACGAAATGATGATTTCACGGGCGATCATGGTGGCCGCCGGCAGCGTGATCCACCAGCTGTGGTAGTGCTCCGCCACCAGCACCAGCGCCACCGCCACCATCACTTTGTCAGCGACCGGATCCAAAAACGCCCCGAAGCGCGTTGTTTGTTTCCAGCGGCGTGCCAGAAAGCCGTCAAACCAGTCGGTGACGGCGGCAAACACAAAGATAACGGCACAAACCATCGGAGCCCAGTTGAACGGCAGATAAAACGCCAGCACAAAGAATGGGATCAGAACTACGCGAAACAGGGTAAGCCAAGTCGGTATATTCAATTGCATAATGCTACGGTAACTATCTGGCTAGAGTGGAAATTAAGAGTATGTTGCTACATTGCCCTCAGTGTTTCAATGCATTGTAGATCTTTTCTGCCAATGCTTGTGAAATACCCGGCACTTTTGCAATTTCCTCCACGCTGGCGTTCAACAAAGGTTGCAGTCCGCCCATATACTTCAACAGCACCTGGCGCCGTTTCGGCCCTACGCCTTCAATCAGCTCCAATGCGCTGGTATTTCTGACTTTCGCCCTTCTCTGCCGGTGACCGGTAATCGCATGATTGTGCGAATCGTCGCGGATGTGTTGGATCACATGCAGCGCCGGCGAATCCGGCGGCAGAGAAATTCCCTCGCCTTCCGGGACGAAGAACAACGTTTCTAACCCGGCCTTGCGGTCGGCGCCTTTGGCGATGCCGATCAGCAACGGCTTATTCTTGTCCCAGGTGACGTTCAGCGATTTGAATACCTCGATCGCCATGCCGAGTTGCCCTTTACCGCCGTCGATGAAGATGACATCCGGGATCTTTTTCTCTTCCAGCGCCTTGCCGTAACGGCGCTTCAGCACCTGCGTCATCGCCGCGTAGTCATCGCCAGGCGTGATGCCGCTGATATTATAGCGCCGATACTCCGCTCGCACGGGGCCGTTACCGTCGAACACCACGCACGAAGCCACGGTCTGCTCGCCCATGGTATGGCTGATATCAAAGCACTCCATACGGTTGATTTCCGTCAGGTTCAGCACCTTGGCCAATTCCGCCAGCCGCTGATGAATAGTCGACTGCTGCGACAGCTTGGTCGTCAACGCCGTTGCCGCATTGGTGCGCGCCAGCTTCAGATAACGGGCGCGATCGCCGCGCGGTTTGCTTTGAATTTGGATCTTGCGCCCCGCCAACTCGGAGAGCGATTCCGCAAGCAGATCTTTTTCCGGCAGGCTGAAATCCAGCAGGATCTCGCCGGGCAGCGTGCGCGCCTGGCTGCCTTGCAGATAGAACTGGCCAACAAAGGTCTGCACCACCTCGCTCATCTCCGTACCACCCGGCACTTTAGGGAAATAGCTGCGGCTGCCCAGCACCTTGCCCTGTCGGATGAACAGCACGTGCAGGCACGCCATACCGGCATCGAACGCCACGCCAATCACGTCCAGATCGTCGCTGTCGCCCGACACGAACTGCCGCTCCGTGACGCGGCGTACGGCCTGAATTTGATCGCGAATGCGCGCCGCCTCTTCGAAATTCAGCAGTTTGCTGGCTTCTTCCATGCGCGCAATCAGCTGGTGCAATACCTGTTGATCTTTGCCTGAAAGGAACAGCCGCACGTAGTCCACCTGCTGCCGATATTCTTCTTCACTCACCAGGCCGGCGACGCAAGGCCCCAGACAGCGGCCGATCTGATACTGCAGACACGGACGTGAACGGTTGCGATACACGCTGTTTTCGCACTGGCGGATCGGGAACAGCTTCTGCAGCAGCGCCAGCGTTTCGCGTACAGCGTAAGAGTTGGGAAAAGGCCCGAAATATTCGCCCTTGGCGTGTTTGGCGCCGCGATGCACCGCCAAACGGGGATGGGTATCCGCGCTGAGAAAAATCAGCGGATAAGATTTATCGTCTCGCAAAAGAACATTATATCGCGGTTGGTACAATTTAATGTAGTTATGTTCCAACAACAGCGCTTCCGTTTCGGTATGGGTAACCGTTACGTCTATTTGCGCGATATTTTTAACCAGCGTCTCGGTCTTACGGCTGCTGACCTGCTGCCGAAAGTAGCTGGCGAGACGCTTTTTCAGGTCTTTGGCTTTACCGACGTAGATCACCGTCCCCGTGGCGTCGTACATACGATAGACGCCGGGTTGGCTGGTGACGGTACTCAGGAAGGCTTTGGCATCAAAACGATCATTCACTGCTTAACAACGTCTCCGCATTGAACAATCCATGTCGGATGGCCAGGTGAGTCAATTCGACGTCGCCGCTGATATTCAGTTTGCTGAACATGCGGTAACGGTAGCTGTTCACCGTTTTTGGGCTGAGACTCAGTTGCTCCGAGATCTCATTCACTTTTTTGCCTTTGGTGATCATCAACATGATCTGTAACTCGCGTTCAGACAGGCAGCTGAACGGCGTTTCAGCCTGCGGCTCCAACTGACTCAAGGCCATCTGCTGAGCGATGTCAGACGCGATATAGCGCTGCCCCGCATGCACGGAACGCAAGGCGTTAATCACTTCTTGCGGCGCGGCGCCCTTGCTCAGGTAACCGGCGGCCCCCGCCTGCATCACCTTCGCGGGCAAAGGATTTTCAGTATGGATGGTCAACATGATGACTTTGACGTCGGGCGCATAACGCACAATCTTGCGCGTGGCTTCCAGCCCGCCAATGCCCGGCATATTCATGTCCATCAGCACGATATCGACAGCGTTGCCACGGCACCATTTTACGGCGTCTTCACCGCACTGGGCCTCACCGACAACTTTTATACCTTTGATATCTTCAAGAATGCGTCGTATCCCTGCGCGCACCAGTTCGTGGTCATCAACAAGAAGAACGCTAATCAAGGAAAAATCTCCAAAAAAAGGGAGTAACGCAATCGGCCTCTGTTTTCGCCAGAGATATTACTTGTTTTTCAGACAAGAATGAACACAGATTAATACATACTTTCGAATAACTTTGCGGAGCAGAGCTGATTTTTCAATTTTAGCCGTCTATGCCGCCGATAAATCGTCACGTCGGAAAACATCAGGCGACGAAAATAATTCCGCGGCGCTGTACCCGACACAGGATAGCGCGACAATCATGCTGCGAGTGAGAAATCTGTGTAAGCAATCACGACATGAATAATATTAACACGGCTATTGGCTATTTGTAATCATTTGATATTTAAAGGCGTAGCCAAATCCGCTGCCAACGCGGGTCTGGCAACCCACGGTCGAAACTATTATTCCCGGCAAACGCCGCTAAAATCGGTGTACTACGCTCCAAATAATTATAATAACCCCATCGTTCAACAATAACGTGCCGGACAAATACTTGTTAACCACCTCGAAATAACTTGCCGATAGAGGATGATTCGGACAAGCAATGAGCGAACGTTGCCCACCCGCGTGACCGGAGCAAGCCCGGTGCAGATGATGGACGCATGCTATGCTATACTCCGCGCCCAGTTAAATTCGCCACCGCGCGCGACAACTGTTTAGCCCACGCGCGGTGCGCCAAAGCAGCTTGTATCAGGCTACGGCCTCAAAAAATCAGGAGAGAAAATGAGCAACGTTGATTTCACTACGTCTGCAAACCCGGAAATCTTGGCGACCGAGGTTGCCTGCCTCAAAGCTACGCTGACGCTGATCCTGAAGTCGATCGGCCAGGCCGACGCCGGGAAAGTCATCATCAACATGGAACGTTTCATTGCCCAGATTGAAGATCCGACTCAGGCGGAAATCTTCAAGAACAGCATTCAGCAAATCAAGCACGCTTACCGCCAGTAAACGTTGCCTCTCAGACCCGCGTTTCATGCGGGTCTGTTTTTCCCCGCGCTACGCAACACGCCATTGATCTTGCACAGACTTTCGGGCAGTGTGTTGACTTTCCCCCACACCCGAGACCGTTATGGGCATCCTTGTCAAAGCGCTGATCGGCGCGCTGGTCGTGGTTCTGATTGGCCTGTTGGCCAAAACGCGCAACTATTATATCGCCGGTTTAGTCCCGCTCTTCCCCACTTTTGCTTTGATTGCGCATTATGTTGTCGGCAGCGAACGTTCAATAGCGGCGCTAAAAACGACGCTGATTTTCGGCATGTGGGCGGTGTTGCCCTACCTGGTGTATTTGATTTCGCTGTATTTCCTGATTAACAGTCTGCGGCTGTCGTTAGCGCTGGGCGCGGCGGTACTGTGCTGGATTGCAGCGGCGTGGCTACTCATTACGCTGTGGGGATGGTGGCAAGGGCGTTAACGCCCTTGCCGGAAATGTTACGGCCGCCCTGCCTGCAAAACGAAGCCTCTCTGCCGATCGCCCGCGATACGCAGATAGCGGCTTTCACCGGCGCGCAGCGTCATCGGTACACTGCCGCCGGTCTCACGCCAAATACACAGATTATTCTCGATCATATCTTGCCCGATACTGACCGTAATATTGCCTGGCGGCACGCGAAATTCTGCTTTCTCTTTCGACCCCAGCGAAGCGGCGAACTCCCCATTCACATAGACGCCGGTGCGACAGCTCCCCGCTAGCATTCCGCTGTCGCGCACCACCACTACCGTAGCGTAAGGCGTATCCGGGATATTCTGATAGAGCATCAGACGGCTTGGGGGCGGCAATTCAGCCTGTTGCGGCGGTACGACTTGAGTCGCACATCCCGTCAACAGTGCAGAGGCAAATAACAACGCGGCGTAATGCTTCATCCTTGGCTCCTGAAGAAAATAATGCTTATCGTAACAAGAGAATAGCTGTCTCCAGTAGCATTCATACTGCAGAGACGAAAAAATCGGATAACTTCCCACTCACCCACAAACCGGCAGGAATAAGAAGATTCTGCATTAAAGCTATTGAAATAAAGGCGATTCTTGCAGATTTAAAACTTGACCATGCCACGTTGGATATCTGCCGCAAAAGCACCACTGACGTAACTGAAACCATCCTGCGTGACGTAAACTCGGGTATGACCGGTCTCTGATAACACCGCCACCATATATCCCAGGCTGATCATTTCATGTGATGGAACGTTCATTGGGGTTAGAAATCCGCGTCCGCGGCACCACTGATAAAAGCGAGTTCGCCCATATCCCAACACGGCCCCCACATCGGAGAGGTGCTTGAAAGTATCATAATCCTCTGATGGTGAAGGTAAACCGTCATGACTTTCAGGCGTTTTCTTTATCCCAGACAAAATAAACTCCTTTTTTGACGCTGTCGCGTACGATTACCCTTCCTCTAAAATTAATTTAAAAAATCCAAATTTAAAATGCAAATGAATTCCCTGTAACTAAAAGCCTTCCCCAGAAAAAACCCGGAAATAAAACCCCAATAAAAAAACAGAAATAAAAAAATAGAGTATTAATACCGAGTATTAAATCCTTGGCATGGGTAAATATCCTAAATAAAAATAATAGTCAGGCAAGATAAGAATATACTTAGCATGCGTATTATTTCACTCATCAAAACGATGCAATTGCGCTCGGATCATTACGGCATAAAAAGAATGAATAAAACCAGCACCACATCGACCCACCTTCGTCGTGTGGTCGCAGATCCCTACAGACTTCCCCAATGTGCCACATCCTCTCTCAACGCGGCACTTCCTCAATCATACCTAAACAATAACCATTATCATTTCCAATTATTCCGCCAGTTTATTACACTTTCCTACCTCGCCAGTTAGGAACATTCCTAGTCGGGGAGCCTCAGGACAGAGAAAGAGTTAGGGACACCATGAAGAATTACCGTTGTTTGATTGTTTTGCCGCTTTTGATGATGACCGCCTGCACCCAATGGGAAAGGCCCGGCGCGGTCGAGAGTACCCGGGATGCCGAATATGCCGAATGCCGCAGCCGCGGCTACGATCGTTTTCCGCCGGACGTGGTGCGGGACGTGGAGTTCAGCTACGAAAACAAATACATCCCTTGCGAGAAAAATAAGAAAGATTGCCCATCGGGATACCGCTATGACAAAGAGCCGTCGATTAAGACGGTGCAGACCGACCGCAATCAGTCCGCCCGAAACGCCACCATCGAAGCCTGTATGTACAGCAAAGGTTGGCGAGAGAAAACCTACTATTGGCCGCAATGGTGATGTGGCGGCGTTTGCCTAGGGTGACATGCCGCTAATCCATTCAGCCGTCGTCATCACTTCGGTTCAGCCCCAGCGCAACCAGTGTTTCCGCCCTGACCGGCGTTAAAGGCACACGCGGCGGTGGCAAAGGCCAGCCCAAAAGCTGCCTCGCCGCCGCCGCGCAGACTTTACCCTGGCATGCCCCCATGCCACAGCGGCTACTTAGCTTAGCCGTGTTCCAATCCGGCTGATGGCGGACCTGTTCCAGCGCGACGTCTTCGCAGCGGCACAGCAGCGTCTGCGGTTTGGCCAGAGAATTCATGCGTTCATCGAGCGTAAAAGCGGCCGCTGTCGCCGTGGCGAAACGCCGCCACCGCTGCCGCTGCGCCATCATAAAATCGGCTTTTTCCTTCTGACCGGTGGCGGCATAACCGGCGATGGCGCCTTCGGTGAGCGCCAATTCACTGCCGCCGATGCCGGTACATTCCCCGGCGGCATAAATTTGCGCCTGGCTGGTTTGCTGACAATGATCCACCGCTACGGCACCGTGTTCTATCCGACACCCCAGCAGCATGGCCAACTCAATGTTCGCCACCAATCCAAAACCGCAGGCTAACCTGTCGCAGGCGATCGTTCTTTGCCGCCCACCGTTATTGACGTGCACCGAGGTTAAACGGTCTTGCCCCAACGCCGCCAGCACCCGGCTACCGGCACGATAACGATGCGGCATCAGAGAAAACGCCTGATGCAGCTTGGCTGGCCAGCGCCACAAGCCGCCCGCAAACGCCGCCAACCGCCAAAGCGGTGCCTGCTCAGCCACCAGCACCACCTCGCCGCCGGCCTGTTTTACGCTGTTCGCCACCGCCAACAGCAGTGGACCACTGCCTGCTATCACTACTCGCTCACCGCGGATTGTCAGCCCTTGCTTGATTTGCGCCTGTAGACCACCGGCGCCGGTCACCCCCGGCAGCGTCCAGCCGGGAAACGGCAACAGGAGTTCACGAGCGCCATTGCATAAAATCAACTTTTGATAGCGAATCACGCCGCAGCCTTCGGCATCTTCATATGCCAATCGGTTAGCGCCACACTGCGCCACCAGCTTGCAGCCGGACTGCAGCGCAATATTTTCCTTCGTCACCACCGCCTGCCGATAGCGGTTCGCCATTTCAGGCAATGCCACCTGCGGTCCATCGCGCCAGATTTGTCCGCCTGGATGTGGATTATCATCAATCATTCGTACCTGACCACCACTTTCCGCAGCGGCCAGCGCCGCCGCCATGCCGGCCGGCCCAGCGCCGACGATCAGCACCTCACAGTCGAAGTTACTCATCGTCGCTCCTCTCGATGCGCATGCCGGCTTGGCACAGCGTCTGGCACGCCAGGCGACGCAGACCGTTAATGGTCACCCGGCACTCCTGACAAATGCCCATGCCGCAAAAGGGGGCCCGTGGTTGGTGTGAAATCGACAACCGGCAACGATCGTCACCGCACAGGCTGAGTGCCGCAGCAACGCTGAGGCCAACCGGCACCCGCCGGTGCTCTCCATCGATACTCAACGAGAGCGTATTTTGTCTTTCATTCATACAGGCAGCTCCTCGACGGCAAACGCGCGCGCCGCCAAATAGGGGGAATCATCAATCTCCGGCGTTTGCCGGCCGATCTGCGCAGTAATCAGCGCGGCACTACCAAGGGCGGTTGTGACACCCAATCCCTCGTGCCCCAGCGCCAACCACAGCCAGGAATGCCGCGGATGTGCGCCCAACAACGGCAGCCCGTCGGCAGAGGCGGCGCGCAGCCCGGTCCAGCAGCGAATGATGTTCATCTGCGCCAGTGCGGGCAAGAAATGCTGCGCACGCTTGAGCATCGCCGCCAAGACTGGCATGTCCAACGCCGAATCGACGGCGTCGAACTGGCGGGAAGAGCCGATCAGCCATTGTCCGGTGGGCCGTGCCTGCACATTGAATGCCACCGACGTACCGTCGCTGGCATGCGCGCTGGCGCCATATCCCAACTCCACCAGTTGATGCCGCACCCGCGGCGGGTAGCGATCGGTGATCGCCAGATGGCCCTTCTTGGCGTGCAGCAAAGCCTGCGGCAATAGGCTATTGGCCCTGAGGCCACAGGCCAGGACTACCAGTGGCGCAGCCAGGCGCCTGCCATCCGCCAGCCTCACTGCCCCTTCCTCCAATGCTGTCGCTTCGCCATGTACCACGTCGATCGCCGCACTACCGTCGTCCAACAGCCAGCGAGCCACGAGCGGCGCATACACAATGCCGTCGGCCGGCACCCGCAGCCCACCGGCCAGGCCGTGCCGCAGCATCGGCTCCACGGCAGCGATCTGCTCCGCCGTCAGCAGTTCCGCAGTCACACCCTGCTCCGCCAGCCGCGCCCGCTTTTGTTCGGCAATGCCCATTTCATCCGTTTTATCCGCCAGCCATAGCGTTCCGCAGCCGCGCCAGGCACACGCTTGCGGCATCCGCCCCGTCACTTCACGCCATAACCGCAGCGAATAAGCGCTCAACGCCAGCTCAGCCGGATTATCGTCCATGCATACCAGATGCCCCATGCCGGCGGCGGTCGCACCGGCGCGACGATCGTCCACTACCGAGACACGATACCCTTCCCGCGCCAACCGCCAGGCACAGGCAGCGCCGATGATGCCGGCGCCGATCACGATGACATCGGCTTTCTGTCCGGTGCCCATCAGCGTATTCCCCAGACAAAGGGATCGCGTTCGTCGAGCAGCAGTTGGCTATCGGCACACACATAGGCCTGCCCGCGAATAAAAGGAGTAATACGTTCGCCATTCCAGCGGTAATAGGCCTGGAATTCGCTACCGATCACGCTGACCTGCCGCCACTGCGTTTCCGGTGGCAGTTTGCCGTCCGCCGCCAGACACGCCAGTTTGGCGCTGGTACCGGTACCGCACGGAGAACGATCATAGGCTTTGCCGGGGCACAACACGAAGCTTCGGCTGTCGGCCTGCGGATCGTCACCGAACAGTTCGATATGGTCTATCACTCCGCCGTCTTCACCGCAGATGCCCGCCTGTTCCAATGTCTGCCGCACCGCCCAGGTGAACGCGGTCAATGCCTCCAGATTTTGTCTATCGATAGGTAACGGCGACTCGCCGATCAGGAAGAACCAGTTACCGCCCCAGGCGATATCCCCCGTCACCGGCCCGTATCCCCCAACCTCAAGCCGCACCTGGCGACGGTAACGATAAGCCGCCACGTTCTCCACCGTGACGCCGCCGTCGTCATGCAGCGTGGCGTTTACCGTGCCGACCGGGGTCTCGATGAGATGGCACCCGGCGTGGATGCGCCCCAGGTGCGCCAGCGAAGCGATCAGCCCGATAGTGCCGTGCCCGCACATACCCAGATAGCCGTTGTTGTTAAAGAAGATCACCCCAGCGGTGGCCTGCGGCGAGCAGGGGCGACACAGCAGCGCCCCCACCAGCACGTCATTGCCGCGCGGTTCGAGCATCACCGCGCAGCGCCAATCGTCATAATGTTGCGCGAAACGCGCCCGCCGTTCCGCCATGCTGCCCTCGCCGAGATCGGGAAACCCTTCCACGATCAGACGTGTCGGCTCTCCGCCGGTATGAGAATCGATCGCCCGCAAAGCGGTGATATGCGCAGAAAGTGCCATCGGCGTCTCCTGAGTTAATGAGATGTTACCAATGGCATTAGCCTGAACGAATGTGGGCATGGCGGCTTGATGCGTTTCGGCGCGGCGAATGAAGAAATCAGCACAGTGATAAAAGTCAGGTCTGACGCGGCGCGGGTATACGCTTAACGAATGCCATAATAATGACTTATTTATCATATTGTTATTTCCATGCTAAACCTTTGTGTAGCGAGAAACACCGCAGTTTTCAAGCAACTGCCAAACACCGCCCGGCAAAAGTATGCGGCAATCCGCATATTTAGCAGCCGGCCGGAAATAGCGCTTGCTTCGTTACAGAAAAGTTAATATTGATGCGAAAGTGCCAACCTGGCCCGCCTGTTTTTCCGGCTAACGACCGAAAAGGGACTGTTATGCGATCCACTTCAGACTATCAGCCTCCGGTTTCTCTCTCGTCGCCTTCGCTTGTTGGGTTGCCGGAGCAGGAGGACGTTTTTGCCGTCGAACATCTGTCGCGTCTGTGCGACGGACTGGCGCAACAGCGCCCGAACAACCTGCGCGATCTGCTGAATACACTGGCGCTGATCGCGCCGTTGCTGAACGCGATCCCGAACGTGGTGTTCTTTATCAAAGACGCCCAGGCTCGCTACCTGCTGGCCAACCTCACGCTGGCCAAGCGCTGCGGTTTCAAAACCGTCACGCCGCTGCTGGGCAAGACCTCCGCCGACGTTTTTCCCGCTCAGCTCGGATCCGGCTACACCGAGCAGGATCTGCGGGTATTGCGCCACGGCGTGCTGATCCAGGATCAACTGGAGATGCACCTGTACAATGGCCGAGAAACCGGCTGGTGCCTGACGCAAAAGCTGGCGCTGTATGACGCGCAGGGAAGAATCATCGGTATGGCGGGTATTTCTCACGACCTGCAGGAGGCCAGGGCCAATCACCCGGCCTACCAACGGCTGGCGGCGATCGACGTGCATATCCGCCGCCACTACGCGCGACCGATCGCGCTTGAAGAGCTGACGGCGCTGACCGGGTTGTCGGTGGCGCAGATCGAACGCTACTGCAAACGTATCTTCCACCTCACCCCGCGCCAGATGATCCATAAAGTGCGGCTGGAAAAGGCCACGGAACTGCTGGCCGGCGATCTGCCAATCACCGACATCGCGCTACAGTGCGGCTATACCGATCACAGCGCCTTCAGCCGTCAGTTCAAAGCGATGACCGGCTCCACGCCGCGCGATTTCCGCCTGACGCTTTCCGCTTAACGCGCTGATTTACCTGGTTACCTCCCTCTCTTCACGGCGCACCGGCGCCTGGTTTTTTTCATGCCCGCTTTCCGCCGCCATTGTGCCAATTTCGTCGCGGCAATCGGCGAAAAGCGTCAAGCCTCCCTGCGCAATACCGGTCAATCTGTCGGTGAGCCTTACTAAAGATTCACTTTTCATTAACACTTTCGGACGACAGGACAAACACTATGAGCCATAAAGCCATAAGCTGGAGCGGCGTATTCCCGGCGGTGACGACCCAGTTCCGCAACGATTTCTCTCTGGACCTCGACGCCACCCATACGGTGATCAAAAACCTGGTGCGCGACGGCGTCTCCGGTCTGGTGGTGTGTGGCACCGTCGGTGAAAACACCTCGATGACGATGCAGGAAAAGCTGGCGGTGATCGAAGTGGCGAGAGACGCCGCCGACGGCAAAGTGCCGGTGATCGCCGGCATCGCCGAGTTCACCACCGCCTTCGCGCAGAACATGGCGCGTGAAGCGCAAAAGGCCGGTGTCGATGGCATTATGGTGATGCCGGCGCTGGTTTATTCCGCCAAGCCGCACGAAACCGCCGCACACTTCCGCAGCGTCGCCGGCGCGACCGATCTGCCGATCATGGTCTACAACAACCCCCCCATTTACAAAAATGACGTCACACCCGACATCCTGACCTCGCTGGTCGACTGCGAGAACATCGTGTGTTTCAAAGACTCCTCGGGCGATACGCGCCGCTTTATCGACCTACGCAACGAAGTCGGCGATCGCTTCGTGCTGTTCGCCGGGTTGGACGATGTAGTGCTGGAAAGCATCGCCGTCGGCGCGCAAGGCTGGATCTCCGGCATGTCCAATGCTTTCCCGCGCGAAGGGGAAACCCTGTTCCGTCTGGCTAAGGAAAAGCGCTATGAGGAAGCATTGGCGCTGTACAGCTGGTTCATGCCGCTGCTGCACCTCGATGCCCGTCCCGATCTGGTGCAATGCATCAAGCTCTGCGAACAGCGGGTTGGCCGCGGCAGCGCCGTCACTCGCCCACCGCGCCTGGCGCTGCAGGGGGAAACGCTCACCGAGATCAATGCCGTGATCGATAAAGCGCTGGCCACTCGTCCGGCGCTGCCGAACGTCGGCCTGTAACGCCTTCACCGCCCGGCCAGGCCGGGCGTCGCTCTTTATTTACCGGGGGAATCCATGCCCAACGAACGCCACGTCGCCATCAGCGGCCAACAATTTATCGGCGGCCAGCGCCGCGCCGCAGGGGAAGCTGCGCTGCTCAGCCTGCGCGCCGACGACGGTCAGCCGACCGGCTACCGCTTCCACCAAGCCACGGCGGCTGAAACCGCCGCCGCCGCCGAAGCCGCTGCCACGGCCTTTGTGCCCTATTCGCAACTCAGCGCCGAGCAACGCGCGAACTTTTTGGACACCATCGCCGAGGAGCTAGATGCCTTGGACGAAACCTTCTTCGCCCTCGCCACACAGGAAACGGCCCTGCCGCCGGCGCGCTTGCGCGGCGAACGCGCCAGAACCAGCGGTCAGATGCGGCTGTTCGCCACGCTGCTGCGGCGCGGCGATGTCGAGGGCGTACGCATCGACTGCGCGCTGCCGCGGCGTTCCCCCCTGCCGCGCCCCGATCTGCGTCAATACCGCACGGCGCTCGGCCCGGTGGCGGTATTCGGCGCCAGCAACTTTCCGCTGGCGTTTTCCACCGCGGGTGGCGATACCGCCGCCGCGCTCGCCGCCGGCTGCCCGGTCGTGTTCAAAGCGCACAGCGGCCATATGATCACCGCCGAGCTAACCGCTCAGGCGATCGAGCGCGCACGGGAACGCACGGGGATGCCCGCCGGCGTCTTCAACATGATCTTCGGCAACCGCGTAGGGGCCGATTTGGTAAAACACCCGGCGATTCAGGCGGTGGGATTCACCGGCTCGCTGCAAGGCGGCCGGGCGCTGTTCGATCTGGCGATGCAACGTCCCCAACCTATTCCGGTCTTCGCCGAAATGTCGAGCATCAACCCGGTAGTGATCCTGCCCAAGGCGCTGGCGCGGCGCGGGCAGCACATCGCGCAGGAACTGGTCTCTTCCTTCACGCTAGGCTGCGGTCAGTTCTGCACCAAACCCGGCGTGATGGTCGCGCTGCGCGGCGCCGCCTTCGATCGGTTAATCGAAACGATGAGCGCCCTGGTCAACGCCGCCGAGCCGCAGCCGATGCTGAATGCCGGCACCCTGGAGCACTACCGTCACGGGCTGGCGGCCCTCGATGCCCACCCGGGTATGCGGCGGCTGGCAGGCCGAAGCGAAACGCCCGCTCTTCGGGCGGCGGCGCAGCTTTATCAGGCGGAGGGGGCGCTGTTGCTGCAGGCCGACCCGCTGCTGCAACAGGAGGTCTTCGGCCCGGCCAGCATCCTGGTGGCGATGGATAACGAAGCGCAGCTGCATGCGGCGCTAACGGCATTGCAAGGCCAGTTGACCGCCACGCTGCTGGCGGACGACGACGATCTCGATATGGCCGCCGGGCTAACGGCACTGTTGGCGCGCAAAGCCGGTCGGGTGCTATTCAACGGGTACCCGACCGGGGTGGAAGTGTGCGACGCCATGGTGCACGGCGGCCCTTACCCGGCCACCAGCGACGCACGCGGCACCTCGGTAGGCACGCTGGCGATCGAGCGTTTCCTGCGGCCAGTTTGTTTGCAAAACACCCCTGCAGCGCTGTTGCCGCCGGCGCTGCAGGACGCCAACCCGCTCAACCTGCTGCGACTGGTTAACGGCGCTTACACCCGAGATCCCCTGGTTTCACCTGCCCAACATTAGCCCGGCCGCATCTGCCTGCCACTCAATAACAAAAGGGTAATACCATGACAACCCAAGGCAAATTCAAGAAGCAGCTTACGCTCACCGATCTGACGTTCATCGGTCTGGGCGCCATCTTCGGCTCCGGTTGGCTGTTCGCCGCCAGCCACGTCTCCTCCATCGCCGGCCCGGCCGGCATCTATTCCTGGCTGATCGGTGGCCTGGCGGTGCTGCTGCTCGGCATCGTCTACTGCGAGTTGGGCGCCGCTCTGCCGCGCGCCGGCGGCATCATTCGCTATCCGGTATTCTCGCACGGTGAACTAATGGGTTATCTGCTGGGGTTTATCACGCTGATCGCCTTCTCCAGCCTGATCGCCATCGAAGTCGTCGCCGCCCGGCAGTACGCTGCCGCCTGGTTCCCGTTCCTCAGCCAGCCGGGGTCCGGCGATCCAACAGCGATCGGCTGGCTGGTGCAGCTGGCGCTGCTGTGTTTTTTCTTCGCGCTCAACTACTACAGCGTCAAAACCTTCGCCAAATCCAATAACCTGATCAGCGTGCTGAAGTTTCTGGTGCCCCTGCTGGTGATCGTGGTGTTGTTCAGCTTTTTCAAACCGGAAAACCTGCACAGCCAGGGCTTTGCCCCTTTCGGTTCCGCCGGGGTTGAGGCCGCCATTTCCGCCGGCGGCATCATCTTCGCCTACCTCGGCCTGACGCCGATCATTTCGGTCGCCAGCGAGGTGCAAAGGCCGCAGCGCACCATTCCTATCGCGCTGATCCTGTCGGTGGTGCTGTCCACCATCATCTATGTGCTGCTGCAGATAGCGTTTCTCGGCAGTATCCCCAGCGAGATGCTAAGCGGTGGCTGGGCCGGCATCAGCCAACAGTTCTCCCTGCCGTTCCGCGACATCGCCATCACGCTGGGCATGGGATGGCTGGCGTTTCTGGTAGTCAGCGACGCGATCGTTTCGCCGAGCGGCACCGGCAACATCTATATGAACGCCACGCCTCGCGTGATCTACGGTTGGGCGCGCGCCGGCACCTTCTTCAAACTGTTCACCCGGGTGGATAGCGAGTCCGGTATCCCGCGTCCGGCGCTGTGGTTGACCTTCGCTCTCTCGGTATTCTGGACGCTGCCATTCCCGTCCTGGGAAAAGCTGATCGGCGTGGTGTCCGCCGCACTGGTGTTGAGCTACGCCATCGCCCCGGTCACCGCCGCCGGGCTGCGGCGCAATGCGCCCGATATGCCGCGTCCGTTCCGGGTGCGCGCTTTCTGCGTGCTCGGCCCGCTGTCGTTTATCATTTCGGCGTTGATCGTCTTCTGGTCCGGCTGGGACACCGTCTCCTGGCTGCTCGGCTTGCAGATCCTGATGTTCTTCATCTACATCCTGTTCAAAAATCAGGTGCCGACCCACGCCGTTAGCCTTCGGCAGCAAATTTGGTCCTCGTTGTGGCTGATCGTCTTCTATGCGCTGGTGATCGGGCTTTCCTACCTCAGCAGCTTCGGCGGCATCGGCGCTATTGCCCATCCGTGGGACACCTTCACCATGGCGGTGATTGCGCTGGCGATTTACTACTGGGGCGCCTATACCTGTTTACCCCAGGCCAATTTTATCGGCGATGAAGAAGAATGAACCCAGGGGGGACATCGAGATGACATCCATGCACGTTCTGTCGTTGGAACAGGCTTATCAACTGGCGCTGCGTACGCTGCGCAGCAACGGTTTCAATCAGGCACATGCCGAAGCGGTGGCGCAAAATGTCACCCAGGGCGAACGCGACGGCTGCGCTTCTCACGGCTTATACCGGCTGTTGGGCTGCGTGCGATCGCTGCGGGTAGGCAAGGTCTCTGCCGATGCGGTACCCAAGTTGTTCGACCAGGCGCCGGCCATCTTGCGTGCCGACGCCGGCGGCGCGTTTTCCCTGCTGGCCTACCGCACCGCTCTGCCGGCCTTTATCGGTAAGGTGCGCGCCAATGGCATCGCCGCGCTGGCGATCAACCGCTGCGTGCATTTCTCCGCGCTGTGGGCCGACATAGAACCGCTAACCGAACAGGGGTTGGTGGCCTTAGCCTGCACACCCAGCCACGCGTGGGTGACGCCGGCCGGCGGTTCGCGTCCGCTGTTTGGCACCAACCCCATCGCCTTCGGCTGGCCACGCCCGGATCGGCCGCCGTTTTTATTCGATATGGCCACCAGCGCGGCGGCGCGCGGCGAAATCGAACTGCACCACCGCGCTGGCACCCCGCTGCCTGAAGGCTGGGGCATTGATAAGGCAGGCAATCCGTCCACCGATGCCGCCAGCGTGTTGGAGGGCGCGATGCTGACCTTCGGTGGGCATAAGGGCTCGGCGCTGGCGGCGATGGTTGAATTGCTGGCAGGGCCGCTGATCGGCGATATGACCAGCAAGGAATCGCTGGCCTATGACAACGGCACCGGTTCGTCGCCTTACGGCGGTGAGTTGATCATCGCGTTGGATCCCGAGCGTTTTCTCGGTGCGGATAAGGCGAAATATTTCGCCGGAGCAGAAGCGATGTTTGCCGATATGCAGGCGCAAGGCGCACGCATCCCCGGCGAGCGGCGTTATCGACAGCGGCGGCAGAGCGAGCAATACGGCGTGGAAATTCCCAGGACATTGTACGACGAAATAATGGCGCTGTGCGATTAGCGCCGGATTGATGCCCCGCGCCGGCAACCCGGCGCGGGGAAAGGCTTATCCAGCCTGAGCCAGATCGCTGTGCAGGCGCTTGCGCCACACCGGTTTGGTGTCCCAACGGGCGAAGTGTTTCGCCTCTTTACCCGGCTGCACCTGATGCCACATGTCTTCTTGCCACCGGATCGGTTCCTTTCCTCGCAACGTTGGACGGGTCTGTTTAATCGTCCGTTGCAAGACGCTCGCTTCTTCCGCAGAAATGTTCGGCGCCTGTCTGGCGGCGTCCAGCGCACGGCTTCCCAGCGGCGCCATCACCTGATACAACACGTTGACCTGCTGCAGCGTCGCTTGCTGATTAGTGCTCATCCCCTTACCCGACCAACCGTCGAAGTTTTCACCGGGATCGTCCCCCTGCGCACGATACTCATTACCAGGCCCCTCGACGATGTTCCATCCTTGCCAGGTCACCAGAGTGTGTAATCCATCGCGATCCTGCAGGTTTTTATTCTTGATCTGTGTGATCACCTCGGCACGGTTTGGCACACCGATCAGGTTCATAAACTCGTCCAGCGCGTTCCAATGCTGCCCCGCCACCAGACCATTCCAGACATTACGCAAACAGTTCCAAGGAATGGTGTGATGCCAGGTCAGCGTGATAAGCGGTTTGGTTGACGCATGTTGCCAACGGCTCGGTTCACTGCCCCGATCGCCTCTAATGATCCCATCAACTTCTAATGGCATAGCTGCCCCTCTTCTGGCTGAGATGAAGAATATGCGCAAGGCCGGTGGCCCGGGTGGCATAAAAACGTCAGCTAAAATCGTAGCAGCTCACACTGAGATGGCAATAAAACGCAAGGCACGCTCTGCCGCAGACCGGCAACCGCAGAGCGCGCCCGAAAACGGTGGGCTTAAGAGGGATTATCTGACCACCATCACCGAAATATTGGCATGGCGAACGATGGCGGCGGCGTTAGATCCCAGCAGATAGGTTTTCACGCTCGGGCGCCGTGAACCGATAATGATCAGGTCGGCGTCGATCTCTTCCGCCAGTTCCAACACCTGATCGCGCGCAGAACCGAAGCTGACGGTGTAATTAAGGCGATCCAACGGCAGATCGATTTCCGACATGATTTTCTTCAGTTTGTCCACCGCCTTCACCTCCGCCTGATTCTCAAATTCCTTGAGACCGAACGAATAGGCAGTAACAAAAGCCGAGGCATCCGGCAGCGCATGGAAGAAATGCACTTTAGCGCCGGACATCTTCGCCAAATATTCCACATGCTTCAGCGCATGCTCGGTCAACAGATCCTCTTCAATATCGATCGGCACTAAAATAGTCTTGTACATATCACATCCTTTCTATGTAAACCGGGTGCCAACAGAATACTGCCGCGCACGGGCGCGGTGAATCGCTTTATCACGCTTTTGTGATCGGGGGGTAAATACTGATAAGGATAGCTTTTAATTTAACAAAATATAAACATCACACCGATAACGGATAGGCGATTAATTATTTATTTCTCGAGATTAAATCAGCTGTAAATAAACCGCTTTGGCGGTGGCGGCGGTCTTATTGGCGACAGAAAGTTTTTTAATCGAGTTGCCTATGTGGAAATTGATCGTGCGCTCGCTCACCCCCATCAACAGCGCGATCTCTTCCGCCGTTTTCCCTTCGCTGCACCAGCGTAAAATGTCTTTTTCGCGCAGCGTCAGCACGTCTTTTATCGCGTCGTCGTTCACCGATATCAAGGCTTCACGCAGCGTTTTATGGGCGGTTTGCGCCAGCCAAAGGAAAAAGGTTTCATTTGCCGCACGCGCTTGTGGCGTTTGCTCCGGTAGCGCTGTGCCGGCAAACGTCAGGATCCCCAGCCTGCCATAGCAATCCTTGACCGACTGCGACCAACCGGCGCACAGGCCAAACTGCGCCATACGTCGCCAAAGCGTCGGCCGATCGTGATAAAAACGTTCGTCCCACTGGAACTGCAGCGTGGAATGGTGAGCGCGCTCAATGACCGGATCCTGCAAATACACCCGCTGCCGCCGATAATCTTCGAGATACTCTGCTGAAAAATTACCTTCGATCAGCATCTTGGGGCGGCTGGCCGGATAACAGGAAAACACGATGTAGGAGAAATAATCAAACCCCAACGCCTCGGCGCAGGGCCCCAGTTGCGTCAGAAAGCATTCGCGATCGGCCAGGCTGCCAATCACCTCCGCCATGAGCCGTTGAGTGCGGGTATCCATAACGCAGGTTCTCCAGATAGCGATGCCGATTATCGATAGGTCAGACTCACTATAGAATATCGCCGCCCGGCGCAAGTAGCCGTTTCATATAATAAAAAATACCAACGCTATAACGAAAACAGCTATTCCCCTCAAAATAAGCCTTTTTATTGCGCCGAACAGGAAAACTACGCGAATAGCATAATCCCTTCAGGACGTAAACCTGTCATTTCTACCGTTAGACAGCCAGGACACCGCCAATTACTTTCCAAACAGGCACCCGGTGCCGCCGTAAATCCAAAGAGATAATAAGCATTTGCGAATTTCGCATGGCATACAGTGACGGGGATTTTCTATGGCAGAAAGTAATGCGGCAATTCAATCGGCTGCGATTATCGGCGCGGGAACGATGGGCAGAGGCATCGCTTATCTTTTCGCGCAAAAAGGCATTCGTACGGTGCTTTATAATCGCAACGGCAATACCCTCAATCAGGCTCGCGAATATATCGCGCAAGACCTGAACAAGAAAGTCGAACAGGGCAAGATCGCGCTGCAGGATAAAAGCTCAGTGCTGGCCAATCTGGTGTTCTCGACGGCGCTTGAGGCTATCGCCGACAGCGAGTTGGTGATAGAAACCATCGCCGAGCATGAACAAACCAAACTTGAGGTGTTGGCGGCCATCGCCGCGGTGGTCAAGCCCGATACGCTGATCGCCACCAATACCTCCTCACTGTCGCTTAACAAGCTGGCAACCGCGGTGACGCACAGCGAGCGGTTTATCGGTTTGCACTTTTTCAACCCTGCGCCGCTGATGAAACTGATTGAAATCATCCCGGCCTACTTTACCGCACACGCCACCACGGAACGTTGCCGTCAACTGGTGGCCGCGTTGGGGAAACGCGATGTCGTCTGTCAGGCCACGCCGGGGTTTATCGTTAACCGCATGGCCCGCCCCTACTACCTGGAAGGGTTCCGCCTGTTGGAAGAACACGTGGCGCGCGCGCCGCAGATCGACCGTGCCCTCAAGGCCGGCGGACACTTCCGCATGGGGCCGCTCGAGCTGACCGATTTTATCGGCCAGGACATCAACTATCAGGTCAGCCGGCAAATCTGGCAGGACATGCAATACGACCCGCGCTATACCCCCGGCCATCTGCAGCGTTCGCTGGTCGATGCCGGTCTGTTGGGGAAAAAGAACGGCCGCTCCTATTTTGCCGCCGAAGAAACCGCCCCGCCAGTGACGGCCGCCATCGATGCAGACGTCGAGACGCTGCGCGTTTACGGCGAACACCCTTTTTTTACCCTGTTGCAACAGCGAGCCGCACGTCAGTGGCCACAGCTGCGCGTGGAACAACGGCCGGCCTTACCGAGCCTGGGGCCGGCCGTCCAGATCAATGACGCATTCACCGTCAGCATCACCGATGGCCGCACGGCGAGCCAGTTATCCGAGCAGACGACGGCTGACGCTTTTGTGGTCGACATCGCCCTGAACTACGCCGACACGGCGTATCTGGTTGCGGCGCACAATCGCTATGCCTCTGCGGCCAATAAGGCGCTGTTTTTACGCCTGCTGCACACTGCGATCCCGCAGGTTGAATTTATCAAAGATTCCCCGGCGCTGATCGTCGCTCGTGTCCTCAGCAGCCTGATCAATGAGTCGGTGATCATGGTGGAAAGCGGCGTTTGCAGCCGGGAAGACATTGATGTCGCCGCCGTCGCGGGCGTTAACTACGCCGGCGGCATTTTCGACTGGCTCGGCAAACTGGGGGAGAAAAACGTCAGGACGACGCTGAGCAATCTGGCGCAGCTGCTGCACGCAGCGCGCTATGCGCCGCATTACACCCTTCTGCACGCCGCGCAACCGGCGCTGACGACCACGCCTTGAGGAGCCATGATGAACATTAACGATGACGGCGTTTATCTGATCGACGGCACGCGCACGGCGATCGGCGCCTATGGCGGCAGCCTGGCGCATACCCGCCCCGACGACATGGCGGCGACGATCATTCGCGGCCTGCTGCAGCGCCATCCGGCGGCGGAAGCGAATCTGGACGAAGTGGTTCTGGGCTGCGCCAATCAGTCCGGCGAAGACAACCGCAACGTCGCTCGCATGGCAACGCTGCTTTCCGGGTTGGACCCGTCGGTGCCGGCCATCACCCTCAACCGCCTTTGCGCATCCGGGTTGGATGCGGTGATCTACGCCGCGGCGAAAATCCGCAGCGGTCTTAGCGAACTGGTTTTGGCCGGCGGTGTGGAAAGCATGAGCCGCGCACCCTATGTGCTGAGCAAGGGCGAAACGCCGTTCGACAAAGGCGTGAAGCTGTATGACACCACGTTGGGATGGCGCTTCGTCAATCCGCGGCTGGCGGAGCGCTACGGCAGCGACCCGCTGGGCATCACGGCGGAAAACGTGGCCCAACGGCAACATATCTCACGCGAGGAACAGGACCTGTTCGCGCTGGCCTCGCAGCAAAAGGCCCGCCGGGCGATCGACAGCGGCCGGCTGGCGCGGGAAATCACGCCCGTGGACGTGCCGGCGGATCGTAAAAACACCCGCACATTCGCGCAGGATGAATTTCCCCGGCTCAGCACGTTGCAACAGCTGCAGGCGCTGAAACCGGCGTTCTCCGCCGGCGGTTCGGTCACGGCGGGCAATGCTTCCGGCATCAACGACGGCGCCGCCGCGCTGCTATTGGCTTCCGGTCGCTACGTGAAACGCCAGGGCTGGCAACCGCTGGCGGAGATCGGCGACAGCGCGGCCGCCGGCGTTGAACCGGCGCTGATGGGGCTGGGGCCGATCGCCTCCACCGAGCGCTTACTGCAGCGCGGCGGGTTCACCTTGAACGACTTCGACATCATCGAGATTAACGAAGCGTTCGCCTCACAGGTTCTGGCGGCGCTGAAACACTGGCGCATCGACGCCAACGACGCGCGGGTCAACCCGAACGGCGGCGCCATAGCGCTCGGTCATCCGCTGGGGATGTCCGGTGCGCGCCTGGTGCTGTCGGCGGCGCTGGAATTACGCGACCGACAGGCAAGCAACGCATTGGTGACGATGTGCGTCGGCGTCGGTCAAGGCCTGTCATTAAACCTTAAAGCCGTTTAACACAAGGAACATACGATGAGCGTACTGAACATTCTTGAAGAAAAGCTGGCGGAAACCAAAAAACAGGGGCGTTTTCGCGAGTTTCTCAACCTTGAACGCGGCGTGCAGGACAAACCCTGGGCCACCAGCCACGGGCACCACGGTGAGCGCCGTCTCAACGTCTGGTGCTCGAACGACTATCTGGCAATGAGCCACCACCCCAAAGTGCTGCTGGCCACCACCGACGCGGTTAACCGGGTCGGGCTGGGCACCTGCGGCGCCCGCAGCATTTCCGGCACCTCGGTCTACCACAGCGAGCTGGAAACGCTGCTGGCCAGCGCCTACGGCAAAGAGTCGGCGCTGCTGTTCACCACCGGTTTCGGCGCCAACGACGCCACCTTATCCACCCTGTGCGACGCCATTCCCGATCTGATCGTGTTCTCCGACGAACTGAATCACGCCTCGATGATTTACGGGATTCGCTACAGTAAAGCGGAGAAAAAAATCTTCCGCCACAATGATGTAGCACACCTCGCCGAGCTGCTGCAGGCCGCCGATCCGGCGCGGCCAAAGCTGATTGCCTTCGAGTCGCTGTATTCCATGGACGGTGACTTTGCCCCCCTGGCGCAGATCGTGGCGCTGGCGGAACAGTATCAGGCGCTGACCTATCTCGACGAAATTCATTCGGCCGGCGTGTATGGCGAACGGGGATTGGGCTATGCCGAACAGCTGGGCCTGTTGGATAAAATCACTATTATCCAAGGCGGATTCGGCAAGTCTTACGGTGCGGCGGGTGGCTATATCGCCGCGCCCCGCTCGGTGGTGGAAGCGGTGCGCAGCTGGGCGCCGGCATTCGTCTTCAGCACCTCGTCACCGGCGCCGGTGGTAGCCGCCGCGTTGGCCAGTTTTAGATACAACCTCGAGCATGACACCCAGCGCAAGCACCTGCTGGCGATCGTCGATCACCTGAAAACCGGCCTGCGCGCCGCCGGCATCCCGCTGGTGTCGGCAGACAGCCATATCCTGCCGCTGCTGGTCGGCGATCCGCACCGCAACAAACACATCAGTAAAGTGCTGCTCGATGAGCATGATATTTACGTGCAACCGGTCAATGCCCCGACGGTGCCCGCAGGCAGCGAGCGACTACGGGTAACGCCGACCTCGGCACATTCCCATGCCGACGTGGAGACCTTCCTGGCGGCACTAGGCCGGGTCTGGGCAGCGAACGATCTGCGGAGGGCAGGATGAAGTTAGCGGATTATAACGGCCATCTGATCACGCTCTGCCTGATGGCGACCGGTACCTTCGCCATCGGCACCGACGCTTTTATCGTCGCCGGCGTACTCAGCGATATTTCCGACACCTTTGCCGTCAGCCCCGCGCAAGCGGGGCAGTTGATATCGGTATTCGCGCTGGCCTATATGCTGTTCGCCCCCCTCACCGCCTGGCTGCTGGGCAACGTCAACCGCAAGCATATCCTGCAGTTGGCGCTGGTGCTGTTCATCGCCGGCAACCTGGCCTGCGCCTGGGCCACCAGCTATCTGCAGATCGCGTTCGGCAGAGTGCTGGCGGCATTGGGGGCGGCCTGTTACACGCCGCAGGCCGCCGCCGCCGCGGTGGGGCTGGTGGCGGAAAAACGCCGCGGCCTGGCTATTTCCATCGTCTATGGCGGCATGACGTTGGCTATTGCGCTCGGCATTCCGTTCGGTACCTTTCTCGCCAAACTGATCGGCTGGCGTGAAATCTTTCTGTTCATCGCCCTGCTGGGGGCGATTGCGCTGCTGGGCCTGTCGTTGGCGCTGCGCGCCATTGCGCCATCGGGCAAGCATTCGCTGAAAGAGCGGCTCGCCCCGCTGCGGCAAAAGGCGGTGCTGACTACGCTGCTGATCACCTTTTTTGCCGTTTGCTCGGAACACATCGTCTACAGCTACGTCAGCGTGTTGCTGAAAAACACCCAGTTCGGCCCTGAGGCGATCCTGCCCCTCGCGCTGCTGGTGTTCGGCATTGGCGCGGTGATCGGCAATTTTGCCTCCGGCGCGTTAACCGATGCCCTCGGCAGCAAGTTCGTGCTGCTGTTTTCCGTGGCGATCCAGACGCTGTCTCTGTTTTTGCTGGCCTTTTATGTCACCTCGCCCTGGTGGGTACTGGCCATCTTCCTCGTCTGGGGCATTACCGGCTGGATGTACCTGGTGCCGATCCAACATCACCTGTTGTCGCTATCGAAACGCTTTGGCGCGCTGACCGTGTCGCTCAACAGCTCGGTGTTGTACGCCGGCATCGCGGCGGGCGGGATGCTGGGCGGCCTGACGCTCTACGCGCTGCCGGCCTATTACCTGCCGCTGTTTTCGCTGCCGCTCGGCGCCATCGCCCTGCTGCTGACGCTGTTGTTTTTCCGGGGAGAAGCCAGCGATGAGTGAAGTTCTTCCGGTGCTTTATGAGCGCCATGGCGCGCAGGTTGCGGTCATCACCCTTAATCGGCAGGAAAAAAAGAACGCCATCAACCTGCAGATGGCCGAGTTGATCCGCACCTACCTGCGGCAGGCGGATAACGATGACTCGGTGCGAGCGATCGTGCTGGCCGGCCAACCGGCGGTATTTTCCGCCGGCATGGATATCAACGCCTTTCATCAGGGTGAACTGCCCATCGTCACGCCGGAGGGGTTTGGCGGGCTGATCCATGCACAGATTGCCAAGGTGATCATCGCCGCCGTTGACGGCATCGCGTACGGAGGCGGATTTGAGCTGGCGCTGGCGTGCGATCTGATCGTCGCCGGCCAGAACGCACGCTTCAGCTTCCCCGAAACCGGGCTCGGGTTAGTCGCCGCACAAGGTGGGTGCGCGCGCTTGCCGACGCGTATCTCCCCCTATGTCGCGCTCGACTGGCTGCTGACCGGCAGAACCGTCGGCGCACAGGAGGCGCTGTCACACGGCGCCATTTCCCGTATCAGCGAGGGGACGGCCCGGGAAGAAGCGCTGCGCATCGCCGAACAGATCGCCGGAAAAGATCTTGCTGCCAGCCAAGCGGTGAAGGCCATCGTGCGCCAGGGGCTGGCACGGCAAGAAGCCCCCTCATTCGATTTTCAACAAGGCCCGGTCGAGCGCCTGCGTCAGGCCGCCGCCCGCCGATAATGCCCCTGCCGGTTCGTCTGAACCGGCATTTCCCGTTTGTCCTCCACCGCTCATTTTACGCAGCCCGCTTCTCGGCGCTGGGTTACACTGCCGGTAGTCCTAATGCGCTGATAAGGAAAAATAATGCGCCTTTTGCCTCTGCAGACCCCCAGACTGATCCTGCGCCCGTTCACGGCCGACGATCTGCCCCACTTTACCGCCTACCGCAGTCACCCTGACGTGGCGCGCTATCAAAGCTGGAGCGACTACAGCGCCACCGATGCGCAGGCCTTTTTCGAACGGCAACGGCAGCTCGCGTTCAACCGTGACGACAGCTGGTTCCAGCTGGCGGTCGAGCGCCGTGAGGACGGCGCGTTGCTCGGCGATGTCGCGGTGCATTTCTTCGATGAGGGGCGCCAGGCTGAACTGGGCGTGACCTTCGCGCCCAGCCACCAGCGGCAAGGGCTGGCGCGCGAGGCGCTGAGCGCCGTCATCGCTCTGCTGTTCGGGCCGTTGGCGAAGCACCGTATTACTGCGGTGGTGGACACGCGTAATCTTGGCGCCGCCACGCTGTTCGGCAAGTTGGGTTTTCGCCGCGAGGCCTATTGGCGGCAAAACGTGTTTTTCAAAGGCGCATGGGGCGACGAATTCGGCTTTGCCCTGCTGCAAAGCGAATGGCGGGAGAATGCAAGGCATGACGCTGCTGAATAAATACCTTGGGCAATACCAGTTCTCGGAACGGCATGCGATCGCCATCGCCGCGCCGCAGGCGCGGATCCTGGCGGCCGTGGCCGCCTACGATCCCGAGCACGATCGTTTCTTCCGCAGCATGATAGCGCTGCGCGAATTGCCCGCGCGGCTGATGCCACGCGATAAGCCCAGCCCGCCGCCGTTTGGCCTGCATAATTTTTGCCTGCTTGAGCAGGATGACAGCGCGTTGGTCTATGGCCTGATCGGCCGCTTTTGGCAGGCTGAGTACGGTCTGGAGCAGGTCGCTGACGGGGCGGGCTTTCTGGCCTTCGCTCAGCCCGGCGTCGCCAAACTGGCGCTGGGGTATGTCGTGAGTCCCCTCGAGGGTGGGCGCTGCCGTCTGGTGACGGAAACGCGCATCTTCTGCCCCGACGACGCCAGCCGGCGGCGGTTTACCCCGTATTGGTATGCTATTCGCCTGGTGAGTGGGTTGATAAGACGCCGCATGCTGCGCGCCATTAAAATCGCCAGCGAAAAGCAGACGGCGAATCATTCACCTGATTGATTAATTTAAGAGCATTCTTAGAGAATGAAAATCATTATCAGCCTATTTTTTAATCACAACAAGATAGTGTTGAGAAGCCATTAACCCCGCCCCCTGCGGGGATTTTTTCGCCTATTTATCGCCTGTTTCAGGAAACACCTGCATAAACAGGAAGGTGCAAGGCTTGCGCTGATACTGATTGATCTGCGGCACCAGCCGGGTGAAATGCTCGGTCTGACAATGCACGTCCAGGGCGGCGCGGTCCGGCCAGCTTTCGATAAAAATAAAGTGCCCGGGATCCTGCTGGTCGATGCACAGTTCATAACTGATGCACAGCGGCTCTTGACGGGTTTTCGCCACCAGCTCGCGATACCATGGCATAACGGTGTCAATGTGTTCCGGATGGATAAAATCTTCAGCGATGACCTTCAGCATGTTGCGCTCCTGCATTCTGTTTTGCCGTGCTTCACCTTATCGTCCTCACTCCCGAGATGAAAGCGCCCTACTCCAGGTCTATCACCGGGTTGCCAATTCGGTGATAACGCACGCAGATCTCGATCAAAACGCTTGAACGCGCCATAGCCCTGTGTGAACGTTTGATTAACAAAAAAGCAACACACCATTCACTATGGTGATGTCTGCATCAACCTGCCGACCCGATACGCGGCATTTTTTTCGCCCTTAAAGGCCTGACCATTAGTCCTTTAGACCTTTATATCTCACGAAGAAAATCCGCTGTGACCGTCGTGTTGAGGGCAACGGCGCCAGGACGGTCATTATGACCGACGCTTGTCATTCTCAGAAGAGAGGTTATCGCCAGTGAATCACGCCACCTATGCCGTTCCAGCGCTCAACGCCGCCATCCGCAAAACCTGGCGCAGACTGGTGCCCTTGATGTTCGCCATGTACTTCATCGCGTTTATCGACAGGGTTAACGTCGGCTTTGCCAAGGACGCGATGGCTATCGACATCGCGCTGTCGCAATCCGCCTTCGCATTGGGCGCCGGGATATTTTTTGCCGCCTATGCGCTGTTCGGCATCCCAGCCAACCTGCTGATGAACCGCTGGGGCGCCAAACGCTGGCTTAGCGCCACCACAGCACTGTGGGGGGCGCTGTCGGCCTGTACCGGGCTGGTGACCAACGAACAGCAATTTATCATCCTGCGGTTTCTGCTGGGGATCGCCGAAGCCGGCTTTTACCCTGGCATCCTGTTGCTGGCGTCGATCTATTTTCCCAATAAGGTGCGCGCCTCGGTTATTGGCATTTTCGTGCTCGGCGTGCCGGCGGCCCTGACGCTCGGCTCACCGCTGTCGGGGGCATTGCTGGAGATGCACGGCGTGTTGGGTAAACCCGGCTGGTTCTGGATGTTCGTGCTGGAAGGGCTGCCGGCCGTCGCCCTCGGCGTCTTCGCCTTTTTCTATCTCGACGATAACCCTCGGCAGGCTCGCTTTTTGACCGAGGAAGAACGCACGGCATTGGTCACACAGTTGGCTGACGAACAGCAGCAGACCGAAACCAGCAGCGTCAAAGCGGCAATGAGAAGCGGCACCGTTTGGCATCTGGCGTTGATCTACGGCACCCTGCAAATCGGCGTGTACGGCCTGATGTTTTTCCTGCCGTCGCAGGTCGCCTCGCTGATGGGCACCCATCTCGGTTTCAAGGCCTCGCTGGTGGCCGCCATTCCCTGGGCGTTCTCCGCGCTGGGCGTCTATTTCCTGCCGCGCTATGCCGACAGAAAAACCGCCAGAAGATTACCGATCGCCGTGGGGTGCATGGTCGCGGCAGCGCTGGGGTTGGTCGTTTCTTCCTATGCCGGCCCTCTGCTCGCTATCGTCGCCCTGAGCTGCTGCGCAGTCAGTTTCCTGGCGGTACAGCCGATTTTCTGGACGTTTCCCGCGCAGGTGCTCACCGGCCCGGCGCTGGCGGCCGGCATCGGTTTTTGCACCACGCTCGGCGCCGCATTCAGCTTCTTAGCCCCGCTGATCCGCACGGAGGCGGAACAGCGTTTTCACAGCCCGCATGCCGGGCCACTGGTGCTGGCCGCCTTTTCACTGCTGTGCGCCACGCTGTTGTGGGCGCTCAGAAACCGGCGCGCCGACGTGAGCAAGCAAGACGCAGAGATTGCCGGATAGCGGCGCGTTATTTAGCCATTATTGAACCTGCGGATGGGACACTGGCACTCAGCCCTCTCCCCCGCAGGTATTAAATGGATGAATTGACGCACATTATCGCTAAATACAGCCCGGAACCGGAGATGTTGCTGCTGCTGATTTTCCTGTTCGCGCTGGGAAAATCCGTGATCGTGGTGTCTTCCGCCTTGCCGCCCGCCTCGGTGACGCTGCTGGTAGGCATCCTTGCAGGCAAACACACGCTGCCCCTCGGTGCCGTTTGGGCGGCCATCGCCCTCGGCGCCACGTTGGGATCGATCTTGTCGTTCCACGGCGGCGCGCTGCTGTGCCGCCACGATCTTGGCCGCCGGCTGCCGGCACGCTTTCACACTCCGCTGCACAAAGCGCAACGTTCCTTGCAAAAGCGCGGGCTACCGCTGCTGTTCGCCTCGCGTTTCCTGGCGGTGATGCGCTACACCGTGCCGCTGATGGCCGGCATGCTGCAACTGCCGGCGAGGCACGTCTATGCCACCGCCGCGCTTTCAGCCGCCGTTTGGGCACTCCTCTTGATGTCGGCCGCGCATTTATTCCCCGCTTCTTGACCTGAAAGATTCTTGGGCAAATGCCCCATCCCTGCGCCGACGTTGCGCCAGCGCACAGCCTCCCTTGCCGTATAAAGTACGGTGCAACATCGCAGTTTGCGCCAGATCACCTTTCTGAACATCAGTCGAAAAATGCGAATTTTTTTGCAGAATGTGCGCTTAAAACGGCGCCATGAGGGAAAAAACAGAGAAAAGTCTGTGCGTAACACGCTGATTTGGTTGGTGGGTCGTACAGGGTTCGAACCTGTGACCAATTGATTAAGAGTCAACTGCTCTACCGACTGAGCTAACGACCCAACGCGATAAATTGTCCTCCTCGCCAGTGCCGCTGTCAAACGCTTCCACTCATTACTTTTTCTCATGCGAGTTTTACAACTCTTTGTTTAATCAACGAGATAAGCCGCATAAGGTCTGTTAATCCCACCTTTTGAAGAGTAATCTTCCGCTCCCTGAACGTCCGATTTGCCTCCTCCGTGTAAAGATTGATCGACTTTTATCCCACGTATAAATGTTGTAAACATGTTGCACAAAGGTGGCGTTATTGCACTACCTTACTAAAGCCGGACCAACCGGATAAATGTATAAAAAAGAGCCACTTCAGAGCTCACGACTTCACTAATGACAGGTAAAACAGGACATCATCAGATGGTAGATCACTCTAAAATAGCGACTGACGCGACGCCCGCTTCAGAAGATCATCTACGGCGAAACCTTACTAACCGACATATTCAACTGATCGCCATCGGCGGCGCCATCGGCACCGGTCTGTTTATGGGCTCCGGTAAAACCATCAGCCTGGCCGGCCCTTCGATCATCTTCGTGTACATGATCATCGGCTTTATGCTGTTCTTCGTGATGCGCGCCATGGGTGAGCTGCTGCTGTCTAACCTGGAATACAAATCGTTCAGCGATTTCGCCGCGGATCTGCTCGGCCCGTGGGCGGGTTTCTTCACCGGCTGGACCTACTGGTTCTGCTGGGTGGTCACCGGCATCGCCGACGTTGTGGCGATCACAGCCTACGCCCAGTTCTGGTTCCCCGGACTGTCACAGTGGATTGCTTCACTGCTGTGCGTGCTGTTGCTGCTCGGCCTTAATCTGGCGACGGTGAAAATGTTCGGCGAAATGGAGTTTTGGTTTGCGATGATCAAAATCGTCGCCATCGTCGGGCTGATCGTCGCCGGGCTGGTGATGATCGCCATGCAGTTCCAATCGCCGACCGGCACCGTGGCCTCATTCACCCATCTGTGGAATGACGGCGGCATGTTCCCGAAAGGCATCAGCGGTTTCTTCGCCGGCTTCCAGATCGCAGTATTCGCCTTCGTCGGCATTGAGCTGGTGGGCACTACCGCCGCGGAAACCAAGGATCCGGAGAAGTCATTGCCGCGCGCCATCAACTCGATTCCGATCCGCATCATCATGTTCTACGTGTTCGCCCTGATCGTCATCATGTCGGTGACGCCGTGGAACTCCGTGGTGCCGGACAAGAGCCCGTTCGTTGAACTGTTCGTGCTGATTGGCCTGCCGGCCGCGGCCAGCGTGATCAACTTCGTGGTGCTAACCTCCGCCGCCTCCTCCGCCAACAGTGGGGTGTTCTCCACCAGCCGCATGCTGTTCGGGCTGGCGCAGGAAGGCGACGCGCCGAAATCGTTCGCCAACCTGTCCAAGCGCGCGGTGCCGGCCAACGGCCTCACCTTCTCCTGCATCTGCCTGCTGGGCGGCGTGGTGCTGATTTACCTGATCCCGAACGTGATGACGGTCTTCACCCTGGTGACCACCGTATCGGCGATTCTGTTCATGTTCGTCTGGACCATCATCCTGTGCTCGTATCTGGTTTACCGCAAACAGCGCCCGGCGCTGCACCAGAAATCGATCTACAAGATGCCTGCCGGCAAGCTGATGTGCTGGGTATGCATGGCGTTCTTCGTGTTCGTGCTGGTGCTGCTGTCGCTGCGCGAAGACACCCGCCAGGCGCTGATCGTCACCCCGCTGTGGTTCATCGTGCTCGGCCTGTCTTACGTGTTCTTGCGCAAGAAGAAAACCGCGTGATGCAAAAAGGGGCGGATCTCTCCGCCCCTTTCTTTCTACGCCTCTGCGCTAATCCGCTTCCGTCGCCACCGCTGCTTTCCCCTTGCGCCGTATGCGCAGCTCGCTGACTACCACCCCAATCACGATCAACGCGCCCCCCAACAACGCCACGCCCGGTAAACGTTCACCGGCGAGCCGCCCGACAATGCCCGCCCAGACCGGTTCGCCGGCGTAAATCACCGTGGCCCGCGTCGGCGAAACGCTGCGCTGCGCCCAGTTCATAGTCAGCTGAATCAAGGCGCTGGCCAGCCCCAGCCCAATGGCGCTGTACAGCAGGTAATCCGAATACGGCGGCGGCGACTCGCCGGTCGGCGCCATCATCAAAAAGGAGGCCAGTGAGGCGGTCGCCAGCTGCACAATGGTCACCCGGCGGATATTCACCTTGCCGGCAAAGGCACCGATCAGAATGATCTCTGCCGCCATGCCCAGCGTGCCGGCCAGCGTCAGCATTTCGCCAAGGCTCAGCGTCATGTCCGTGCTGCTCGGTGCCGCCAGCAGCATCAGGCCGGTAAAAGCCAGCAGAATACCGATCCACGACATGATGCCGGGGAACCGCCCCAGTACCAGCCATTGCAATAGCGGCACGATCGGCACGTACATGGCGGTGATGAACGCCGATTGGCTGCTGGTAATCGTCTGCAGACCGACGGTTTGCATGCTGTAGCCGAACATGATCGCCAGCCCGATCAGTACGCCCGCCTTCAGTTCATACAAGGTCAGGCCGCGCAGCACGCGCAGCGAAAACAGCGTCAACGCCAGCGTGGCGGTGGCGAAACGCAGACCGACGAAAAAGAACGGCCCGCTGACTTGCATCGCGTGATGCACCGCCAAAAAGGTGCCGCCCCAGATCATGGTGATGAAAATCAACACCGCTTCCGGCAACCTGATTTGCGGAACCACGGCGGAAATAAAGGATTTTTTTGCTGCTGACACCGGCTTGCCCTTCCTGCTGAGTGCAATATAATGCACAGATCCTGCCAGTATGAGATAAAGTCCGGCGATGAGCAATACGGCGCATAACGCGAAAACCGATCCCCCCAAGGTGCTGCAGTACCTGAGCAGCAATCTGCGCGGCTACCGCCAACAGGCGGGCCTGAGCCAGATGGCGCTGGCCGAACTTTCCGGCGTCAGCCGCCGCATGCTGGCGGGCATCGAGGCCGGCGATCGCAACGTCAGCCTGGCGGTGCTCGACAAGATCGCCGCTGCCCTGAAGATTTCGTTCACCGATCTGATCCAGGCGCCGGAAGCGCGCGGCGACCATCTGGTGGGGGAACTGGCCTGGCAAGGCGCGCAACCGGGCAGCCAGGCGCTGTTCGCCGCCAGCGTGCCGGCGCGCCAACGGGCCGAGCTGTGGGAATGGACGCTGATGCCGGGCGAGCGCTATGACTCTGCGCCGGACGCGGAAGGCTGGAATGAAATGATCTACGTGATTGCCGGTACCCTGACGCTGGAGTTGGAACAAGGCACGCTGACGCTCAGCGCGGGCACCGCACAAACCTTCAACAGCGATCAACGCTACGCCTACGCCAACCACGGCGATCTCCCGCTGCGCTTTATCCGCAACGTCGCCTTCTGACTGCTCGCCAGCCCGCGCCGGCGGCGGGTGTCGTGTCGCTGTCGTGCCGCTGTCGTGGCGCAGCTACCCCGCCCGCCCTACACTGAATGGCAGTGACAGCGAACTCAGGAGTGCACCATGCAAAAGTATCGCATCAGGCCATTACGTCTGGAAAAAGGCTGGTCGCAGGAGCAGCTGGCGACCATCGCCGGCCTCAGCACCCGCACCGTACAGCGGATTGAAAACGGCGAACAGGCCAGCCTGGAAACCTTGACCGCGATCGCCGCCGCGCTGGGCGTGCAGGTCAGCAATCTCAACGCACAGCCGCAACAGACGACAATGGGGGAGGAGACGCCTGACGAACAACGTCTTCGTCGCCAGGTCGCGGCAGAAGGCAAACTGCTGAGCATGGCGGTGCGTTTCGCCGTCATCGGTGCGATATTGCTCGCTGTCAACGTCTTTACCCATCCGCACTATCTCTGGTCGCTGTGGGCGATCGGCGGCATGAGCCTCGCGCTGGTCATGCGGGCGGTGCGCACTCTGCTGCTTCGTAACGTCTTCAGCCGCTGGCAGGAACAGCGGCTGGCGCAAAAACTCAGGCGTCTGCCGTGAGCCTCAACCACTCGGCCAGCCGAGCCAGCGCGCTGCCGGGCACGATCGGCTGCGGCGACAGCAGGTAATAGCCGCTGCCGTCGGGCATAAAACCGAACGGCGCGCTCAACAAGCCGGCGGCCAGATCGTCTCGCACTTGCAGCCACGGGCCCATCGCAATGCCAAGACCGGCGACCGCCGCCTGCAGGCTGAAATAGAAATGATCAAAGCGCTGCTCTGGATGCCCCACCAAGGCCATCCCCTGTTGCTGCGCCCAATGCCACCAGGCATCCGGCCGGGTGGCGGCATGCAGCAGCTTCGCGCCGGGCCGCAAACTCAGCAGGCTGCCCTCAGCGATCGTCATCCTTGCCAATGCCCCGGGTTGGCACACCGGCCCAACCTTTTCACTGAACAGCGCCAGGCTATGCACCTCCTTTCCCCAATCGAAGTCATTGCGCCTGATCGCCGCCGTAATGCCGTCATGGAACGAAAACGGCCCGCCACCGGCCACCAGCTGTAAGTTGATGTCCGGATGCGCCTGCTGAAAAGCCGGCAGACGCGGGATCAGCCAACGCATCAATAAGGTCGGTTCACAGGACAAGACCAGCGGCGCGTCGAGCGCCTGCTGACGCAGTTCCAGCGCGGTATGATCCAGAATGCCGAAGGCCTGCTGCGTCGCCTGAAACAGCTTGCGCCCCGCCGCCGTGAGCAGTACCCGCCGATGGCGGCGCTCAAACAACGCCACGCCCAGTTCCTCTTCCAGCGCCCGCACCGCCCGGCTGACGGCGCCATGCGTCAAATTCAGCCCCTGCGCCGCCTGCGTAAAACTTTCCAGCCGCGCGGCGGCCTCGAAGCAGCGCAGTCCGCCCAACGGCAACGGCCTGCCGGTTTTGCGTGAGTTTTTCTCACCGATATTGTCACTATTCATCGTTTGTCACCGAGAAAAATTACTCTTATAAATCAGTCACTCTATTGTTAAACATCGCAAGGATAACTATGACTGAACTCATCGCTGTCGTCACCATTACTTTACTCGCCGTGATAAGCCCAGGGCCGGACTTCGCCATGGTCTCGCGCAACAGTCTGCTGCTCTCACGCCGCGCCGGCATATTGACCGCCTGTGGCATCGGCGCCGGCGTACTGGTTCATGTCAGCTATACGCTGATTGGCGTCGGCGTGTTGATTCAACAATCGCCCTGGTTGTTTAACCTGCTCAAAGGCATCGGCGCCGCTTATCTGATCTATCTCGGCTTTACGCTGCTGCGCAACGCGGCGCATCAGGATGCCACGCCCAGCACCGCGCCGGCCGCCATCAGCGATTTCGGCGCGCTGAAAACCGGCTTTTTCACCAACGCGTTAAACCCGAAAACCACCATTTTCATCGTCAGCCTATTCATGCAGGTCGTCTCTCCGCACACCCCGCTCGGTGTACAAATTGGCTATGGCCTCTTTATTGCCGCCGTCCATGTGTTCTGGTTCGCTGCCGTTGCGTTGCTGTTTTCCGCGCCTGGCGTCAATGCGCGCTTTTTGCGTTTACGCCGCGGCATCGACCGCACCTTTGGCGGGCTGCTGATTGTCTTTGGCGCCCTGTTGGCGATCGCCGGCATCAGGTAACGCCACGACGCCAAGTTCGTCATTCGCTTCTATGCTTATCAGGGGTTTTTGTTAATCATCTGAGCGGGAGTACGAAACATGACGAAACTGTTGGTGCTTTATTACTCAATGTACGGCCACATCGAACGCCTGGCGCAGGCGGTGGCTGAAGGGGCGAACCGTGTCAACGACGTGGACGTGACGATTAAACGCGTGCCGGAAACCATGACGCCGGAGGCCTTCGCCAAAGCCGGGGGCAAGCAACACCAGCAGGCGCCGGTCGCCAGCCCGCAAGAACTGGCGGACTATGACGGCATTATCTTCGGCACGCCAACCCGCTTCGGCAATATGGCCGGGCAAATGCGCACCTTCCTCGATCAAACCGGCGGGCTGTGGGCTTCCGGCGCGCTGTACGGCAAGGTAGGCAGCGTCTTCTCCTCCACCGGCACCGGCGGCGGCCAGGAACACACCATCAGTTCGACCTGGACCACGCTGGCGCACCACGGTTTCATCATCGTACCGATCGGCTATGCGACGCAGGAGCTGTTTGACGTTTCGCAGGTGCGCGGCGGCACCCCGTATGGCGCCACCACCATCGCCGGCGCCGACGGTTCGCGGCAGCCGAGTAACGAAGAGCTGACCATTGCCCGTTATCAGGGCGAACACGTGGCTAAAATCACCGCCAAGCTGAAAAGTTAAGCACCCTCCAGCCCCCGTGATCCAAAGGGCCGCGCATTCGCACGGCCCCATCTTGTTGCCAACCCGCCGCAAGGTTAGAATGCCCCTCCCCCGGCCATTCAGCGTCTGAAGGCCAGGCCCGAATTCGTTCTGCCCGTCGCTCATCCGCTTTCAGCCCGAGGACGGGCGTTCTGTTTTTTGCGCACAGCGAAGGGAATAAGTCAGTGTCTAAAGATTTTGATGAACTAATAAGAGACATGGATCTTATTATTGAAAATGTAGACAGCTTCAAGGCTCTGGCTCCGCGCGCGCCCGAGCCGGCTCCGGCCCCGCCGCCGCCGGTTCATCACTACGACTCGTTCTGCGAAAACATCGCGCTGAAAGTCGTCTTGAAGGTGCTGCTGTCTTCGGTGGACAAGATAGTCAAAGTACAGATCGCCAACAAGGTCGAGCAGGAAATCGCGCAGATCGAACAGCAGGTGGTGCGCGCCGGCGGCGGCCCGGTATCACCGGACGATCTGGCGCAGATGACGCATTACGTTCGCCGCACGGTCAACGACCTGCTGGAGTAATCCTCCCCCCTTTGAAACGGCGTCTGTTGGACGCCGTTTTCATTTCTGCCGCATTTCACGTGCGGCTTGGCTGTACCATGACTGACACATTCACAACATGAATATGTTGCATTGTTGTATTCGTTTCACTGCGATAAGTTTATTTTACTGTAAATATATACAGTACTTTTTAACTTATTGAGGATATGAATATGCGCTTTAACAACAAGATGTTGGCCCTGGCCGCCCTGCTGTTCGCCGCTCAGGCGTCGGCCGACACGCTCGAATCCATCGACAACTGCGCGGTCGGCTGCCCGACTGGTGGCAGCAGCAACGTGTCTATCGTGCGTCATGCTTATACGTTGAACAACAACAGTACCACCAAGTTCGCCAACTGGGTGGCTTATCACATCACCAAAGACACGCCGGCCAGCGGCAAGACGCGCAACTGGAAAACCGATCCGGCGCTCAACCCGGCGGACACGTTAGCGCCCGCCGATTACACCGGCGCCAATGCGGCGCTGAAGGTCGATCGCGGTCATCAGGCGCCGCTGGCTTCGCTGGCGGGCGTTTCCGACTGGGAATCGCTGAACTACCTGTCCAACATCACGCCGCAAAAGTCCGATCTTAACCAGGGCGCCTGGGCGCGGCTGGAAGATCAGGAACGCAAGCTGATCGATCGCGCCGATATCTCCTCGGTCTATACCGTGACCGGGCCGCTGTATGAACGCGATATGGGCAAACTGCCGGGCACCCAGAAAGCGCATACCATCCCCAGCGCCTACTGGAAGGTGATTTTCATCAACAACAGCCCGGCGGTGAACCACTATGCCGCCTTCCTGTTCGATCAGAACACGCCGAAGGGCGCCGATTTCTGCCAGTTCCGCGTGACGGTGGACGAGATCGAGAAGCGTACCGGCCTGATCATCTGGGCCGGTCTGCCGGACGACGTGCAGGCTTCGCTGAAGAGCAAGCCCGGCGTCCTGCCGGAGTTGATGGGCTGCAAAAACTGACGAAAAAACCCGCCGAGGCGGGTTTATTTTTCATACGGGCGCCGGCGGTTTATTCCGTCAGCGCCTTTTGCGCGGCGGCCAACTCACGCTGCCGGGGCGACGCCACCGCATGATCGCGCGCCAACAGCGTGTACACCGTCGGCAGCACGAACAGGGTAAACAGCGTGCCCACCAGCATGCCGGAGACGATCACCAGCCCCAGCCCAAAGCGGCTGGCGGCACCGGCGCCGCTGGCGAACAGCAGCGGGATCAAACCGAACACCATCGCCCCGGTGGTCATCAGCACCGGCCGCAGGCGAATTTGCGCCGCCTGCAAAATCGCGTCGCGCCGCGTCAGCCCCTGATGCATCTGCAGTTCGTTGGCGAACTCCACCATCAAAATACCGTGCTTGCTAATCAGCCCGATCAGGGTCACCAGCCCGACCTGGGTATAGATATTCATCGTGGCGTAACCCAACGCCAGCGGCAGCAAGGCGCCGCAGATCGACAGCGGCACGGTGATGAGGATAATCAGCGGATCCTTCAGGCTCTCGTACTGCGCCGCCAGTACCAGGTAAATGATCACCAACGCCGCCAGGAACGCGAACGCCAGCGCGCTGCCTTCCTGGGTATATTGGCGCGAATCCCCCTGCCAGTCATGGCTAAAGTCGGCCGGCAACGCATTCGCCTGCCGTTCGAGGAAGGCCACCGCTTCGCCCATCGAAACGCCGGGGGCGGGAATGGCCTGCAGGGTGGCGGCGTTCTGCTGGTTAAACTGAGTCAGCTTGTTCGGTTCGACCTTAACGGCCACCGATACTACGGTGGAGAGCGGCACCAGCGTATTGTCCTGGGTGCGGACGTACTGCCGCGCCAGCGCCTGCGGCGTCAGCCGCTGTTCGCGCAGACTTTGCGGGATCACGTCATAGGCGCGCCCGTCCATGCCGAAGCGATTGAGGTAGTTCTCCCCCACCAGCACCGCCAGCGATTCGCCGATGTCGCTCATGCGGATCCCCAGGCTGTTGGCCTTGGCGCGATCGATATGCACCTCCGCCAGCGGGTTGTTGTAGTCCAAATCGCTGTCCACCACCATAAATAGGCCGCTGTTTCTGGCGTTATGCTTCACCTCTTCCAGGGTGCGGTACAGCTGCGGGTAGTCCTGCGGCGTACGCAGCACCATCTGCACCGGCAGCCCCCCGGTGGAACCCGGCAAGGCGGGCAGTTGGAAGGCGAAAATGCTGGTGCCTTCGACATCGTTCACCGCCCGTTGCAGATCGGCCTGCACCACCGACGCCGAGCGCTGGCGCGCCTGCCACAGCGTCAGGTTGATACCGCCAATGCCGGACGCCGTGCCGTCGCTGCCGTTGATGATCCAGCGGCTTTCGGTTTCCGGCATGCGGTTGTAGACCTCATCCAGCTTGTAAGCAAAGCGTTCGACATAGTTCAGGTTGGCGTGCTGCGGCGCCTTGATGGCGGTCAGTACGATGGCCTGATCCTCGGTCGGCGCCAGCTCGCGCTGCGGCATCAGGTACAACAGCGGCAGGCTGATCATCACCAACAGCGCCAGCGTCCCAGTCAACCAACGGTGGTGCAGCGAGAAGTCCAGCGCGCGCGCATAACGCCGCGTCAGGCCGCCGAAGAACCACTCGGCGGCGTACGCCACGCGCCCTTCGCTCTGTTTGGCCGGCAGCAGGAGCGAGCTCATCACCGGCGACAGCGTCAGCGCCACCACGCCGGACACCACCACCGCCCCGGCCAGCGTCAGCGCGAACTCGCGAAACAGCGCGCCGGTCAGCCCGCCCATCAGGCCGATCGGCGCATAGACCGCCGCCAGCGTCAGCGTCATGGCGATCACCGGCCCCGCCACCTCGCGTGCGCCGATCATCGCCGCCGCCAGCGGCGTTTTCCCCTCTTCGATATGGCGATGTACGTTCTCCACCACCACAATGGCGTCGTCCACCACCAAACCGATCGCCAGAACCATCGCCAGCAGCGTCAGCAAATTGACGCTGAAGCCGAAGGCCAGCATCAGCCCTGCAGCGCCAAGGATCGACAGAGGAATGGTCACCACCGGGATCAACACGGTGCGCAGCGACCCCAGACACAGATAGATCACCGCCACCACGATCGCCAGCGCTTCGAGCAGGGTATGCACCACTTCATCGATCGAGGCCTGAATAAAGCGCGCGGTCTCGAACGCCAGCGCCATCTTCACGCCCGGCGGCTGCATCTTGTCGATCGCCGGCATCAGGTGACGAATGCCGTCGACGATCACCAGCGGGTTGCCGGTCGGCGTAGGGAAGACGCCGAGGAACACCGCTGGTTCGCCATCCATCAGGGCACTGGTTTCGGTGGCCGCGGCACCTAGCTCCACGGTGCCAACGTCTTTCAAGCGCACCAGGCCGTTGCCGTCGTTGCGCACCACCAGATTGCGGAACTCTTCCACGCTGGTGAGATCGGTATTCACCCGCACGTTGGCAACCACGTACTGCCCTTTTACCTTGCCCGGCGCCGCCTGGTAGTTGTTGCGCCGCACCGCGTCGGCCACGTCGGCGGCAGTCAGGCCGCGGCCGGCCAGCCGATCGCTGTCCAGCCACAGGCGCATCGCCATTTTTTGCCCGCCAAACACTTCCACCTTGGCGACGCCGTCGATGGTGGTGAACATCGGCTCCACCACCCGCGTCAGGTATTCGCTCAGCGCCGGTGTGGACAGCGTTTTACTGGAGAAACCGACATAGGCCACGGCAGTAGCTTCACCAGCGGACCGCTCAATCACCGGATCGTAAGCCTGCTCCGGCAGCTTGTAGCGCACCTGGTTGACCTTGGCCATCACTTCAGTCAGCGCCTGGGTGGAGTCGCGGTTCAGCGCCATACGCACCGTCACCACGCTGCGCCCCTGCACCGACGAGGAAGAAAGGTAGTCAACGCCCTCGACGGACGACACCGCCTGGGCGATTGGCTGCGTGACAAAGCCCTGCATCAGCTCGGACGACGCGCCGGGATAGTCGGTGCTGATGGTAATGGTAGAGTTTTCCAGCAGCGGGTATTGGCGGATCGGCAGTTTGCTGAGCGCCAGCGCGCCGAACAGCAGGATCAGGGTGCTGACCACCAGCGCCAGCACCGGCCGGCGCACGAACAGATCGGTAAATGTCATCGGTCTCTCCTCAGGAACCGGCCGGGGCGGCGTTCAGGGTATCCTGCGCCACCGGCTCGGCCGCCATGCCGTCGCTCAGCTTGAGCTGGCCCGAAGTCACCACCCGATCGCCTTCCTGCAGGCCGCTGACTATCTCGACGCGCCCGTCGTTGCGCTCCCCCACGGTGACCGAGGCGCGCTTGACCGTCATGCCCTTTTCACCCTGCTGCGCCAGAAACACGGTATCGCCGTACGCCGTATAGGTCAGCGCCGTTTCCGGCACCGTCAGCACCGCCACGCGTTGCCGCTGCGTGACGCGAATGCCCGCGTACATGCCCGCCTTCAGCAATCCCTCACGGTTGCTCAACGTCGCCTGTACCTGCACGGTGCGGGATTTGCCGATCATCGGGTCGATAGCGGTAATGGCGGCGGGGAAAGCGCGATCGGGATACGCCCCAACCTGCACCGACACCGCCTGCCCCAACGCCAGCCCGGCGCTGCTTTGTTCGTCCAGCGAGAAATTGACGCGCAGCGTATCGGCGTCCACCAGGTTCGCCACCGCCTCGGCGGCGTTGAGGTATTGCCCTTCATGCACGCGGCGAATGCCGATGGTGCCGGAGAACGGCGCTCGGACCGCCTTTTGCGCAATTTTGGCCTGCGTTTCCTGCACCGCACCGAACGCCATATCCCGCTCGGCCAGCGCGTCGTCCAGCTGTTGCCGCGCGGTAGCGTTGAGGTTCATCAGCTTGCGCATGCGCGCCAGCAAGAGATCGGCATTGCGCAATTGCGCCTGCAGGCGCACCAGCTCAGCCTGTTCAACCGCATCGTTAAGCTGCACCAGCAGTTGCCCCTGCCGCACCGTTTGGCCGGATTCGAACAGAATGCGCGTGATGCGGCCGCTGGTCTCTGCCGCCACTTCCACCTGGCTGGCCGCCTCCAGCTCGCCCACGCCGGCATAACTGCGTGCCGCCTGCTCACGCAGGGCGGGCGCCAGCGCCACTTTAACCGGCGGATAGGCCGGCGCGCCTTCGCTTTGTCGCGCGGTGGAACGCATCGCAACGGCGGCGGCGGCGAGTGCCGCCAGCAGCGCGGCAATAATGAGGTATCGTTTCATCATGTAACGGTTTCTTCCTGATTTTACAGCCAAAGCCATCCTTCCCCCGACGCAGCGCAGGGAGGTGACGAGAGATACCGGTTGCCAAGCCCGGCTGGCTGCACTATAAAACCTCAGGTTAACTTGAGGTCAAGTTGAGGAAGACAAAATGGCAAGAAATGAACCGATTGACGCCAATCGGCTATTGACCGTTGGGGAAGTGGCGAAACGCAGCGGCGTGGCGGTATCCGCACTGCACTTTTACGAAAGCAAGGGGCTAATTCAGGCGATGCGCAACGCCGGTAACCAGCGCCGCTACACGCCGGTGGTGTTGCGCTACATCGCGGTGATCAAGATCGCGCAAAGCGCGGGCATTCCGCTGGAGGAGATCCGCGCAACGCTGGGGCGTTTTCCCACCGGCAGCAAGCTAACCGCCGAACAATGGGGAATTTTGTCCTCCTCCTGGCGCAAAACGCTGGATGAACGCATACAGCGGCTGACGGTGCTGCGCGATCATCTCGACAGCTGTATCGGCTGCGGCTGCCTGTCCCTCGCCGACTGCCCGCTGCGCAACCCAAACGATATTTGGGGCCAACAGGGTGCCGGTGCGCATATTTTCGAACGCCCGGCCGATCATGGGTGAGCAGACGCTCTCCCTACGGGCCAACGCACCCGCCTGTGGAATAGCGATTACACTCGCTCATCCGCTGCCAAAATGAACTGATGAAAACGTTGAATCTCCAGCTTACGCATGGCGTTCATTTTATGCTGGCTGACGGTTTTCTCGGAAATACCCAACGCCTTAGCGACGCCGGTATTCGGTTTTCCCGCCAGTAGCATGGCCAACACCGAAAGCTCGCGCGGCGACAGACTCTGCCCTTTACAGCTCGCGGTGAACATTTTTATCGCCTCAACGAACGTCGTAAGACCGATGTTTTTTTTCAGACAGTTAAAATTCGCCAGGCGCGGCGTTTCCACGCCGGTTAAGACGATCGTATTGTCAGGCCTGTCGATAATATGCGATAAGAAATTCATAACCCGACAGATAGACGAGAAAGAGACGATGACCACTTCTGCATGACAAGACATGGCATGTAATCCACGGCGTGCAGATGAATGCAGACCAATAACTTCAACGCCCTCCAACGACTTCAAGATCTGCGATATGCCATAGAATAAATAGTAATCATCAGAAAATATAGCCACTCGCACAGGATCACCCCATTGCTATTTGTCATGGGCGCGTTTTTAACAACGCCCCCATGGCAGTCATGCCAATTAACTTTATTGGTTCGACTTACTTAAGTGAAGAACATAATGAGATCAGCAATGCAGACAGCGATGAAAGATATTTTTCATCCAAATTCATAATGCCATCTTCACTGTATTTTACGTTATTATCTAGAATTTCATGAATACTCTCGACGGCGCATACGGCATCCTTCCAAACTACACGCCGCCCGAAAGGTGAAGCGCCGAGATATTGCGCGCTTTGGCGAAAAGCAACGATAAAATCGCGCAGTATATCGAGCACAATCAATACTTCCTCCCTGCTGACACACCGCTTCATTTGCACTTTATCCAAGAAAACGCTGAGCGTGCTTTGTAAGGAAAACAGGCTCTTGAACAACCCGCCGGCGATATCCTTCGGTGTTTTCACGCTGGTTGATATGACAAAAGGGAGCTCTCCATGCTGTGAAATATATTGATAAAGCCCATTTATCGCCGTCGTCGGCTTAATATCCAAACCGCGAAGAATGACATCAACCTCATCTTTTAGCGATTTTTCCACTTTGACACCGATCTGGATTTGTTCCGTCATACAATTCATCCTCAACATAGAGATCCGGATTAAACACCAATATTATTCAAGTAAATAATATTCGCCACCAATTACCATGTTAAGATTTTTCTTATATGTGGCAACCTGTTTTTTATTATTAAAAATAACAAAAGAATCATTTATATATAATGTTAAGCGTGGCCGATGTATTAATTCCTCCACTGCTCATTGTGGTGGGGCTGTAAGGATAATAATAGGCCGCCATGCCGATGGAAAATTGCGCATCCAAGGCATTGCCGGTTACCACATGAAATAATGAAGTCGCCGCACCTGGTGCCACGCTGGAAAGCGACAGCGTGACGGGATTATTAGGCGAAGCCGTCTTGACCAGCCGGATGCCAATGCCTTTTGCCGCCTCAGGGCTTTTATCTATCAAAACCGTATTATCTGAAGCCAACAGATTATTGCTGGATAAAAACATATTGATATCCCGATCGGCCGTGCCGCCGCTTTGCCGATTCTGACAGCTGAAATTCAGTGTAAAGGGCGTCAGGCCATTTTGCGCCCCCTGAGTAATCTGCGATATCCCCAACGTCGGCAACTTCACTGCCAGGCCGGCATTGTCGAAAGTGCAGGTCGTCATCTTGGGCGCATACTTGATGGTCATCGGCTGTCCGTACATGTCGCGCTGATCGTAAGGCCAATTGAAGCCGTTGAGCAGCCAGGTCAAGATCTTCACCAACTGCTTGGCGGGCCACAAAATGATCTCCAGCAAAGACATCCCGCTCAGATCGGTCACGAACATCACGTCCTTAAGGCTAACCGTGTCGCCGGGTATCGATGTGCCCGTCTTGCTGACCAGACTGAAACGGATATTCATCGGCTGATTCAATTCCGAAGCGGAGTGCGATCCCCAACCGCTAAGCTTTTTGTTGGCGATGTCGTTGGTTATTTCCGCGCGTATCCAATATTTACCGCTGTTGAATCCCAGAATTGTCGCCTTCGTGCTGTCGGTTGACAGGATACGCGTATAGCCGAATTCGCTGCTCGAGGTTGAACAGCTAAATGAACCGCTGTATTGCGTATAAAAACTGCCTTCCCAGACCGGTGTCTTATCGCTGAGCTTATCCGACAAATCGACGTAGATCGGCGGCGCATATTGGATGCCATTGCCGTAGCATGAAGCGTAACTGTAACCGCTGAACAATAGGGACAGCGTCAGTGCGAGTATCCTGAGCATGGTGTAATTATCCTTTATCGACATGTGTTGGCTGCGCTGTCCATCGATATTTTCGGGCGTTCAATCTTGCAGACACCGTCATTCAGCCTGACTTCCAGCGACGTTGGCTGCTGTTCAACCCGTAGATACAGGACGCTGGCCTGCCCGACGAAGCCAATGGCATTCCCACTTTGATCCGCCACCTCCGCACCAAATGGCAGGGGTTTATTGCCGCGCTTAAAGGCGCGCAGCGTATAAGGCCGACGCTGATCGGTTTCAAATCTCAAATAGTTGACGGCGCCGGCATAGGGCACACTGTTGGCGATATTGCCGACGATCTCGGCGCCGGAGCTGTTGCCGGTATCCGACAATGTCACGGAGTTTTGCCGGTAAGGCGTGGCGTAAGGCACCAAAGCCAGCCCTTCGTCGTTAGTGACGATGCTCTCGTCGCCGTTCACCATCAGCCCTTTGGCCTTGGGCGCGTCCACCACCATCATGGTGTTGCCCATTTCGTTGGACGCCAGCAAATGCCAAGGGATCGCCACCAGGCTGCCGCGGGCGCTCATGCCCAACTGTCGATAGTCTGATGATTCACTGTAGGAGCCGCCGACAGTCGTCGCGTTGGCGCGATAGGCGGCATTCACGCTCGCCATACTGTTGCCGCCGCTTTGGTTGCTGCCGGCAAGCGCATAACTCAGACGGTTTGATTCCAGCGCATTGCCGCTCAGGCTCAGCGAGCTTTGCTGATAGTGCGAATCGGTGGCGGATAAGCTGGTGCTGAGATAGGCATTGTTGTCGAACATCGACAACGGCACGCTCAGAGAGAGATAAAACCGCGTCTCTTCTTTGCGATCGGAATTTCTCACGCGACTCGCGGAAATGTTGTAACTGACGCGCGAGAAGGCGTTTGAATACCCGAGCTGGTATTCCCGGCTTTTATTCGTATCCGACCAATAATCGCGTTGGGTGCCGGAGAAATAGAGCGTGCCCCACCCGTCTGCGAGCCTCTGGTTCAGGTTCAAATTGAAGGTATTGCGTGGACGAGCGGCGCGAACGGCGTCCCAGGTATTCAAATCCAACGGGGCAAGCTCATCGTCATCCCGATCGTTCCAATAATCGTGAAAACGCTTGTCACGCTCGCGGTAACCTTGATGGGTGTAGATGGCATCGTTAAAGCTGTAATAACCTTTGGTCGAATAACGGTATGCCGCCAGCGTGAAGTTTGTTGCGGTAGCGTCCAAAAACTTGCTGTAGGCGATCCGAAAACTTTGCCCATTTTCATTGCGATCCTGCAAATGCGTCGAGGCCTGAGTCACATCGACGGATACCGCGCCGAACGGCAGATTCCAGCCACTGCCCAGCAGCCAGGCGCGATAGTCCTCGCTGAGGATCGTACCGACGTAACCGGTGACCAGGTTATTGAAGCCATACTGCAGCGTGCCCTGCGCGAAAGCAGGCGCATAGTCGGTATCCGCCTGATTGACCTTACCGGCCACCAGGCCGTATTTGCTGACCCCCTGCTTCAACATGTTGGGAACGGCGGAAAACGGTACGGTAAAGGATTGTTCCCGCCCGTCGGCTTCCTTGACCACGACCAACAGATCCCCCGCAGAGCCGGTCGGCAATATGTTATCCAGCGTAAAGGAGCCCGGCGGCACGTTCTCCTGATAGATGAGGTTGCCGTTTTGCAATACTTTCACCAGGGCATTGCTCTGCGCCACGCCCCGTACTATCGGCGAAAAACCCTGCTGCGAATTGGGCCGCATGTTGATATCCGAGGCTAAAGCGCCGCCCCGCACCCGAATCGAGTCGAACAAGTCCCCCGGCGAATAGAAATCGCCCATCGTCAGGTTCGATTTGATGGCGGCGAAGCCACGCTGCACATAGCGAGTATTATTTTGCCAATCGCTACCCTGTCGCGAACTGCTGCGGAAATTGCTGCTGTCTCTGAATTGCCAACCCGCCAGATTGATCCCCGATTCCAAACCGGTATAGAAATCGTCGTTTGACGCCTTGTCGCCCTGCAACGACTGCACGTGGTAATAGGTGGCGTTATAGGCCAGCAGCAGCGCAGGCACGCCGCGATCCCAAAATTTGGCGTCAACATAGCCGGCCTCTGCGCGAATCACTCGCGACTGAGGCACCGTCAGCTTAAGGCTCAACGTCCCCACGTCGAAGTCGGCCCTTCCTCCTTGCACCAACGTTTGGACGGGGATCGGTTCCTTGTCTCCCCCGATGGACAAACTACTCATATCGATGCCCAACAGGGCGGCGTCACGATGGGCGATGCGAATATCGCCTTTATGTTCGCCGAACTGCAACGAGAACCGCCCTTTCCAACTCTGGTTGACATACACGTCGACCGTTTGCGTGCCTGCCGGCATGTCATTATTGAGGTAAAAACGCGACAGGTCGGATTCGCTGGACGCGCCGGCCAATAGAGAAGTGTCGAATTTCATCGCCGAGACTTTATTTAACGGAATGAATACAGATGCGGTCAGTATCGAAAGCAATTTTAGTTTAAGCTTCATGGCCGTTCTTCACGTTAGCGGGCTGTAATGGCTTTAGATTTATAAGCCCCCAGGTCGTCGATATAGAGCAGGGTGTAGGGAATGTTCCGGCTCACACCAACTTTGGTCGGAACAAAGAGGCTGGAATATGGCCCGACCATCACTGAGTCAATCAACAGATTCTTTTTTCCTTTCTGATCAACATTGGCCAACGTAAAAAAGTAAGGACCTTTGTTGATAACCTTAAATCCCTTCCCTGCCGCCTGGAGTTCAATGAAGTCGGTGATGTTATTTGCGCTGCCGGTTAACCCTGCCGGGCGATAAAATAGCTTGATGCGCGATTTGATGGCTAATTGCAGCGTATTGACCCCTTGCAAATTTTCCGGCGTAGGCGGGATATCCAGCACATTCAAATAAAATACCGACTCACGACCGCCGGGGAGCTCCGCGCCCATTTTTTGTATGCGTAATTGCTGGCCATTATTTCCGGCAACTTTTACAACCGGCGGGGATAACAAGAACGGCACGTTTGCCGTTTCAGGCGTCGAGTTGATATCACCATCATCAATCCATGCCTGCACCAGTGCCGGATCGTCACCATTGTTGACTAACTGAACGATAACATCCTTGTTTTTTTCCGGATAAATAACGCGCGTTCCATTAATTACAATATTGGCATCGGCGCAAAAGCTGCTGAGAAACAATCCAGCAAAGATTAAGCACTGTTTCATAGTCACCCCAGATGCCAGGCCTTTGCCTTGGGCACAGGCCTGGCTTAATTGCAATTACAGGTAAGAAATGGTGTACGTCACGTTGGAACTCAATTCCCCCACTTTTGCTTCCAACGCATTGGTCTTGTAGTAATAGGCATCCAGCGTCAGCGTTTCGGCATCTGGCGCCGTTTTATCGCCTTTGATCTTGGTGACATAAGGCACGTTCAACGGAATCGGCGTGGATGAACCCGGCTCGGCCAGAGAAAAACCGACGTTTTTCGCTACGGCGGCGTCGCTTTCATTCACGGAGCTGTTCAGCAGATATTTTCCGTCGGTAGAGATATTATTCGCCGAAGAGAAGTAGATCTTCAGCGGCGTACCGGCCGTTCCCGCCGCCGGCGTGCAGCCGGAGAACGTCAGCGAGAAAGATTTCTTGTTTTTGGTGATGGGGCCGACAACGGTGCCCGCATCCGTCACGGAAATCGGGCTGAGCGCAACGGTAAAATCGGCGCTTTTCCCGCCATTGATGGTACAAGTGGTATCCGTAACGGCACCGCTAAACGAAATAACGCCACCGGCGGAATTATCTGCCGCCGTTGCGCCCACAGATGTTAACGCGGCAGCCAATACCGCCAAAGAGATGCCTTGCTTAATCATAATAAACCCCATTACTTTCTTCGCTGAGAGAGCATATATAAAATGACCTACACCATTAAACCGTTTAGAGGCTAACGAAGCTTAGGCAATAGCAGAGTATTGACAGCATCCTGCCATCTAAAAGTTTATATGTGGCGGTATATATTTATATATATCCAAGTGTATTCTAAAAGATATCCGGCAATGGGAAAAATCTCATTCACCGCCAGATGCAGAACATATTAATTCCAAAGACAAAAAAAATGCAACATCGAATCAAATAATTTTCATGACCATAAAAAAACGAATCGCGCAATGAGCGGAAAGATACGCGCCTTAAAAGAGTGAGTACGACAGGATACTTGCTGCGCAGGTTAAATAAATGTCGCCGTTTCCTCATAAAGCGCTTGTGGCATAAAAACAAAAAACCATTGAAATAAAAAGAAAAAAACACATAAAGAAAAATCTTAGATTCCTTCCCCCCTTATCCTCCCACGTAAAGTTTAGTTTTCCTCTACCTTAAAAATTTTCCGACCCACCGCTATAGGAGCAGCCCGAAAATGCGACACTCTTTGCATATCAATATCCAGATACACAAAAAACAGCGCCCACACTTTTCTTCGTTCAGTCGATAAGGCTGAATTCTTTCAGAGAAAAATATACCCTCCCATATAAATATAAATCCCACTTTTAAAGTAGATTTTAAAATATACCGAAAGGTAATTCATTTAAATAAATCGCCGTAAGGGTAAAACAAGATAGGGGAAAAGGGATGCATCTCAAGTAACGGCAGGAATAAAAAAACCCGAGCGCCACAGGCTCGGGTTTATAGCAAAACACACATTTGACGATCAGAGCGGCTTTTCAGTCCGTACAATGCCATGATTCTTCATCACTTCTTCCATCGTAAGGCTATCGTCATACGGCGTCTCATCCACCACGACGTCTTGCGGACGCACATAAGGTTTGGTCGCACGTTTGAACATCCACCACCACACGAATACTAGGAAAGCGCCGGACTTCAGAAAGATCATGGTCCATAAGGCGACTTGATACCAGTTCATCTCTGTCTCCATAGAGCATTAAGCGAAAATAGATAAGGCGGCGTTGATTATCGCGCCGGTCACGCCTGACACGAGCAGGCACCCGAGCAGCCGACCTTGATAAACGCATAATCTCACCGATGCGTAGCCCTTATCAATAGCCGATCGCGTTTCCTGGAAAGGCTTGCCGTTTTCTCCGCACGCAAAAGCAAAAAACCCCGTGCTCAGAGAGCACGGGGTCAGAATGTATGGCGGAGGAGCAGAGATTCGAACTCTGGAACGGTTTCCCGTCGACGGTTTTCAAGACCGTTGCCTTCAGCCACTCGGCCACCCCTCCGCAACGACGCGCACTATAAACAGACCTTATTCGCTTGTAAAGCCCGGGCGCGTTCAACCGCGCGAAAAATCAGCGAAGGCGCGGCAAACGGCGAACAAACACGCGTCCGCATCCCCGCTGTTGCCGTAATGATAACTAAGGGTAAAGATTGGTAAACAAACTTTAATCAACCGCTTGCGCTGCCTATTATCGGGATTATTTTGTGATGGCTTGATAAGAGAGAGCATTATGGACCGCATTGTCGTCTCATCTTCTTCGCGCGACTCGCTGCTCAGCACGCATAAAGTCCTGCGCAACACCTATTTCCTGTTATCCCTGACCCTGGCCTTCTCAGCCCTGACCGCCACCGCCAGCACGATGCTGGGGCTGCCGGCGCCGGGCTTGCTGCTGATGCTGGTTGGCTTCTACGGCCTGATGTTCCTGACCCATAAACTGGCCAACAGCCCAGCGGGCATCTTGGCGGCGTTCGCGCTGACCGGTTTCATGGGATATGCCCTCGGCCCAATCCTCAGCTCGTTCCTGAACGCCGGCGCGGGCGACCTGATCATGCTGGCACTGGGCGGCACCGCAGCGGTGTTCTTCTGCTGCTCGGCGTATGTGCTGACCACCCGTAAAGACATGTCGTTCCTGTCTGGCATGATGATGGCCGGTTTTGTGGTGCTGCTGGTGGCGGTGATCGCCAACCTGTTCCTGCAGATCCCTGCCCTGCACCTGGCTATCAGCGCGCTGTTCATCCTGTTCTCCGCCGGCGCGATCCTGTGGGAAACCAGCAACATCATTCACGGCGGCGAGACCAATTACATTCGCGCCACCGTTAGCCTGTACGTGTCGCTCTACAACATGTTCATCAGCCTGTTGAGCATTCTGGGCTTCGCCCGCAGCAACTGATCGCGTGTTACACCTGCCTTCCAGGCCCCGCTCCGGCGGGGCTTTGTTTTTTGCGGCTGAAAAAATTTGCTAAACTGGCGGCCGTTCCGAATTATCCGTTATCGAGGCAGTATGTTGGAGTTTGAAGGTCAGGTTATTGACACTGACGCGCAGGGCTATCTGAAAAACAGCGCCGACTGGCATGAAGGCCTGGCGCCGCTGCTGGCCGCGCAGGAAGAGATCGTGCTCACCGAAGCACACTGGGAAGTGGTGCGCTTCGTGCGCGACTTCTATCAGGAATTTAATACCTCACCGGCTATTCGCATGCTGGTCAAAGCGATGGCACAGAAATACGGCGAAGAAAAAGGCAACAGCCGCTATCTGTATCGCCTGTTCCCGAAAGGACCGGCCAAACAAGCCACCAAGATCGCCGGGTTGCCCAAACCGGTAAAATGCATCTGACCGCACCGCCCGCAGCGCCGCTGCAGGCGAGCGTTTAATAGCGAATGCCGAACCCATCGTAGTCAGCCACGCCCTGCGGCTCCACCAGCACGCGTTCGACGCGCGCGCTGCGCGGGCCGCCCTGTTTCAACCACTCCACCAGCCTATCCACCTGCGCCTGTGTGCCGCAGGCCACCACCTGGACACTGCCGTCATCAAGGTTACGCGCATAGCCGGCCACCCCCAACGCCTCGGCCTGCCGCTGAGTGGAATAGCGAAACCCCACCCCCTGCACCACGCCATACACATACGCAGCAATGCAAACTTGTGTCATAATCGCCCCCTTAATTAAGTTTTCGTTATGGCATTGCCGTGCCTTTGCACCGCCGTGTCACTCTTTCTATCCTAGCTGGCAGCATTATTAATTATGACCGTACGCCTGTTTCTCGCCAAAGGACGTGAAAAGTCCTTACTCCGCCGTCACCCTTGGGTGTTCTCCGGTGCCGTTCAACGCGTTGAGGGCAAAGCCCACTCCGGTGAAACCATCGATATTCTCGACAGCCAGGGCAAATGGCTGGCTCGCGGCGCCTATTCGTCCGAGTCGCAGATCCGCGCACGCGTCTGGACTTTCCAGCAGGATGAAGAGATTAACATCGATTTCTTTATTCGCCGCCTGCAGCAAGCGCAAAGCTGGCGCGATTGGGTCGCACAGCGCGACGGTCTGGACGGATACCGTCTGATCGCCGGCGAATCCGACGGCCTGCCGGGCATCACTATCGATCGCTTCCAGAATTTCCTGGTGCTGCAGCTGCTGTCCGCCGGTGCCGAATACCAGCGCCCGGCCCTGCTTTCCGCCCTGCAGCATTGCTACCCGGAATGTTCGATTTACGATCGCTCCGACGTTGCGGTGCGCAAAAAAGAAGGCCTGCCGCTGGCGCAGGGCCCGGTGCTGGGCGATCTGCCGCCGGAACTGCTGCCTATCACCGAGCACGGCATGAAACTGCTGGTGGACATTCAGCAAGGGCACAAGACCGGTTTCTACCTCGACCAGCGCGACAGTCGCCTGGCGGCGCGGAACTACTCTGCCGGCCGCCGGGTGCTGAACTGCTTCTCCTACACCGGCGCCTTCGCCGTTTCCGCTCTGATGGGCGGCTGCGCACAGGTGATCAGCGTGGATACCTCGCAGGCAGCGCTGGACATCGCCAAACAGAACGTCGAGCTCAACAAGCTCGATCTGAACAAGGCGGAGTTCGTTCGTGATGACGTGTTCCAACTGCTGCGCAACTACCGCGCTCAAGGCGAAAAATTCGATCTGATCATCATGGATCCGCCTAAATTCGTCGAGAACAAGAATCAGCTGGCCAGCGCCTGCCGCGGTTACAAGGACATCAACATGCTGGCGCTGCAGTTGCTGAATCCAGGCGGCATTCTGCTCAGCTTCTCCTGCTCCGGCCTGATGCCGACCGACCTGTTCCAGAAAATTTTGGCCGATGCCGCTGTAGATGCCGGACGTGATGTACAATTTATAGAACAGTTCCGCCAGGCTGCCGATCACCCGGTGATCGCCACGTATCCTGAGGGGCTGTATCTGAAAGGCTTCGCTTGTCGGGTGATGTAACTTGAAATGCGCTGCCTTGCCCCCATATATGAGCAAGGCATTGTTTCTCAGGAGGTCATCATGATTGCCAGCAAATTCGGTATCGGACAACAGGTTAGGCATAAACTGCTGGGGTATTTGGGCGTCGTGATCGATATCGACCCGGAATACTCTTTAGAACAACCCAAAGCTGACGAGATAGCGGCGAACGACGAACTGCGTTCCGCCCCTTGGTACCACGTGGTGATGGAGGACGAGGAAGGCCAACCGGTGCATACCTATCTGGCGGAAGCGCAGCTGGATGGCGAGCCCCAGGAAGCGCACCCCGAGCAACCATCGCTGGATGAACTGGCGGAATCCATCCGTCACCAGTTACAGGCGCCACGTTTGCGCAATTGACCGCGCCAAGACCTGAGAAACCCCGAGAGGGCCCGGCATCGCGCCAGGCCCTTTTTTTATTTAGCGCTCCAGCCCTAAACGCGGGATTTCGATTTTCGGGCAGCGATCCATCACCACCTGCAGCCCGGCCTGTTGCGCCAGCTCCGCCGCCTGATCGTTAATCACGCCGATCTGTAGCCACAGCGCCTTGGCGCCGATCGCTATCGCCTCTTGCGCCACGCCGTAAGCCGCCTCCGAATTGCGAAACACATCAACCATATCCACCGGCTGTGGGATAGCGGCCAGCGTGGCATAAACCGGCTGCCCCAGCAGCGTCTGCCCCGCCAGTTTTGGGCTGACCGGGATCACTTGATACCCTTGCGCCAACAGATACGCCATCACCCCATAGCTGGGCCGCGACGGGTTATCGCTGGCGCCCACCAGCGCGATGGTTTTCACCTGCTGCAACAGCTCAACAATCTCTTGATCTTGCATCTTCAACTCCCGTTTATCACTGCGTCACTTTCCATTTCGAGTGTAACCGATCGGCATTCGCTCGGTTAAACGCTAATGCGAAGGAAACTTCACCGCAATCTTATGGTCAGAGGCTGTCGCGGTTCAGCTGCGCACGGTCGTGTCTAAACGCGATAAAATATGTAAAAATGTAAACAAAATACCCGATTGAAAAATTTTGACACAACCTATGCCGTGTTCAACACTTAGAGCTACGTCACTTTATAAGGAGATAATGATGAAATTTGGTCTGGTGGTTGCGGCGTTGCTCAGCATCAGTATGCCTGCCGCGGCTACGACCCTGAAACTCTCCCCGGACATCGACCTGCTGGTGGTCGACGGCAAGAAAATGACAGGTTCGTTGTTAAAAGGCGCCGACAGCCTTGAACTGGACGGCGGGCAGCACCAGCTGCTGTTTAAAGTGACCAAAACCGTACGTTCCGGCCAGCATACACAGGCCTATACGTCCCTGCCGCTGGTTGCCACCTTCAATACGCAAAAGATTAGCCAAGTGGCGATCGAACTGCCGCGCATCGAGAACGATCGTGATGCGCAACGCTTTGACAGAACGTTGAATTATCTGGTGGTCGATAAAGACGGCAACGCCCTGCCGTTCCGACATGATGCGCTGCATCCCGACAGCGTCACCTTCAATACCGATTTGGAAAAGGTGATGACCGATTACAACCGCCAGAACCGCCCGGCCTCCGTTCCGGCCTTTGTTCAGGCGAACGCAGGCAATCCCTCAGCCCTCGCGTTGGCCGGCGCGCCGCTGAACGCCCCGACGGTAACGTTGAAAGGTGAAAACGTGTCGGAACAGATGTTGCAATACTGGTTCCAACAGGCCGACAAGGAAACACAGAAACGTTTTCTACGCTGGGCCAATAAACAACCGATTCGCTGATCCCTTCCGGCGTCTTTCCCCGTAAAGGCGCCTTTTCTTCGCATTTTCAGGCGCAAACGCTAGGCAGTGAAAAACAGTTTCAGTAATCTGTCGCACATCCCCCGATGAGCGAAGGACACCGAGATGGAATTGACTACCCGCACTATCGCCGCGCGCAAACACATTGCGCTGGTGGCGCACGATCACCGCAAACAGGCCCTATTGGAGTGGGTAGAAAGCCACAAGACTATTCTGGCGCAGCACCAGCTGTACGCCACCGGCACCACCGGTAATCTGATCCAGCGCGCCAGCGGCATTCCCGTCACCAGCATGCTGAGTGGCCCGATGGGCGGCGATCAGCAGGTTGGCGCACTGATTGCGGAAGGCAAGATAGACATGCTGATCTTCTTCTGGGACCCGCTGAACGCGGTGCCGCACGATCCGGACGTGAAGGCGCTACTGCGGCTGGCGACAGTATGGAATATTCCGGTGGCCACCAACCGCTCGACCGCCGATTTTCTGATCGACTCTCCGCTGTTCAAAAACGAGGTGGAGATCGCCATCCCCGACTATCAGCGCTACCTGCAAGACCGCCTGAAATAATCCTCACGGCCTGGCTGGCGCCAGGCCTGATGCCTACGGTTTTTTCTGCACCGGTACGCCAAGATCCTGCAGGTGTTCGACGAACACCGAAGGGCGTTCACGATCCTGCAACAGCCATACCTGATGTTTGGCGCGCGTCAACGCGACATACAATAGACGGCGCTCTTCGGCATCCGGGAAATCCTCCGGCTGCGGCAGTAGCACCTCTTCCAACACCGACTCGCGCGCCACGGCGGGGAAGCCGTCACGCCCCTCATGTAAACCGGCAATGATGACGTATTCCGCCTGCTGCCCTTTGCTGGCGTGGATGGTCATAAACTCCAGATCCAGCTTGGGCCAGCGGGTGCCCGCCTTCGCCAGCGCTTCCGGTTTCAGATGATGGTAACGCGCCAGCACCAGGATGCGCTCATCCGGCTTGGCGTAGCCGCTCAGTTTATCCAGCAAGGGCTCCAGCTGCTCGTGCGGCAGGATCGCCACCGACTTTTTATTGCCCTTGCTCAAGCTGTTGAGCGGTTTTTTCAGCTGGTGCGGGTTTTGCTGCACGAACCGGTTGGCCACCTCGCCGATACGTTCATTGAAGCGATAGGTGGTATCCAGCGCGCACTGCGCGCCTTCGCCGAAGTTCGTGGCGAAGGCCGTGGTTAACGTCAATTCTGCGCCGCTGAAGCGATAAATCGCCTGCCAGTCATCCCCCACCGCAAACAGGCAGGTCTGCTTGTTCTGTCGGCGCAATGCCGCCAGCAACAGCGCACGCTGTGGTGAGATATCCTGAAACTCGTCGACCAGAATATGTTTCCACGGGCTGACGAAGCGCCCCTTGTCGAGAATGTTGACCGCCTGATGGATAAGGCCGGAGAAGTCCACCGCCCCTTCCTCTTTCAAGGCGCTTTTCCAGACTTTCAGCAGCGGCGCCATCAGCCGGATACGTTTTGAGAACAGATCGCGGATGTCTTCATCCGCCTGCTCAATCATTTCCGCCTGGCTGCCGCCGTGCATGCGCATCAGCCCCAACCAGCGTTCCAACCGGCTTGCCAGGCGATCCGCCAGGCGCTTATCCTGCCAGAAGTCGCCTTCCGGCACTTCCCATTCCAGCTCTTCGGTCAACCATTGACGCCACCCCTTGGCCTGCGCTTTCTTCTCCGCGCACTGTTGGCGCCAATGGGTAATCAGCAGCTCTTTGCGCGCTTTGGCATCGGTTTCCAACCGGCTGATGGCCGGGGCCTTGCGGCTGCCTTGTTGAATGATTTGCAGCGCCAAGGCATGGAAGGTCTTGGCCTGAATGCCGACATCACCCAAACGTTCTTTGATGCGGTCGTTCATCTCGCCAGCGGCCTGGCGGCCGAAAGCCAACAGCAAGATTTGGCCCGGCTGCGCCTCCTGACGGCGCAGCAGCCAGCCGGCGCGCGCCACCAGCACCGACGTTTTGCCGCTGCCGGCCCCCGCCAATACCAGAACGGAATCCTCGCCGTTGACCACCGCGCGGCTCTGGGAGTCATTGAGCGGTGAGCTTTCGACGGTCTGGAAGAAGTCGTGATGTTGCTCCAGCATGCGATCGGTCCACTGCCGGTTGCGTTGTTCGACGCTGCGTAGCCCCTGCTGCAGCCATTGCAGACACAGTTGGTAATCGGCCCGGCAGTTATCGAATTCCTCCAGGCGCGCTACCGGCATCGGCAGCGCGGAGAAAGCCTCACGGATTTGCTGTTGCAGCTTGCCCAGCTCAGACTTTTTGAACCATTTATCTTGCTGCTCTATGCGCTGAATCTGTGCCACCTGCTGCTGCAACACGCCGGCACTGACCTCACTCATTTCGGCGCTCCACTGCTGCCACGCCTGCTGCAGATAGTGATAAAAACGCTGCGTTTCCTGCCATTCGGTGCCGTGCAGCCGCACCACTTTTTCGTCCGGCAATTCAAATTCCAGCTCGCCCCAGACGATGCCGCGCTTGCACCTGACCTGAATCAGTTGATTGAAGGGGATCAGGTATTCATGTTTTTCCCCGCTCACCTCAACGCCGGCGTGCAGCAACCGCACGCGGTTATAAGGGTGCTGAGCCAGGTGTTTCCCCAGCGATGTCGCTTTAAGTTCCATATCGTCGCGCCATGACTATGTTGAGATTAAATAACGGATATCTGCCAGTTTACCTGCGATAAGCAGTGGCACTCTAGCGCTAAAAAAAGGGTAGAATAGATTTTGCGTTTTTATCGTGAATACGCCCGCATCGCGGTTTGGCTATCATTAGAGCAGAATGACGTCTATGCGTACTGTACTGAATATTCTTAATTTTGTGTTGGGCGGTTTCTTCACCACGCTAGGCTGGCTTATTGCTACGGTGTTCAGCGTGCTGCTTGTCATCACACTGCCGCTTACCCGCTCCTGTTGGGAAATCACCAAGCTGTCGCTGGTGCCGTTCGGCAACGAAGCGATGCACGTCGATGAACTGTATCCGGAAAAAAGCAATGCGCTGCTCTCCGCCGGCGGCTCGCTGCTCAACATTATTTGGCTGGTGCTGTTCGGCTGGTGGCTGTGCCTGTCACACATCGCCGCCGGTATCGTGCAATGCGTTTCAATCATCGGCATTCCGGTCGGTATCGCCAATTTCAAAATAGCCGCCATCGCGCTGTGGCCGGTGGGGCGCCGCGTCGTCTCGGTAGAAATGGCTCAGCAAGCCCGTATTGAGAATGCTCGCCGCCACTATCATCAGCGTTAATTTTTTCTCCGTTTGAGGAGTTTTTCGTGCGCTCTTTTGCACCCGCAGTTCGTCGTTATACCTACAACAGCAACCTGCTGTATCACCTGCGCATCCTTATTGCGCTGATCGGCACCACCGCCGTTCCCTGGTGGCTGGGCATACCCAAGCTGACCATCCCGCTAACGCTGGGTGTCGTGGCGGCGGCACTGACCGATTTGGATGACCGCCTGGCCGGCAGGTTACGCAACCTGCTGATCACGCTGGTATGCTTCTTTGTTGCCTCCGCCTCGATCGAGCTGCTGTTCCCTTATCCCTGGTTGTTCGCCCTTGGCTTAACCACGTCGACCTGCGGTTTTATCCTGCTCGGCGCCTTGGGGCAGCGTTACGCCACCATCGCCTTCGGCGCGCTGCTGATCGCGGTTTACACCATGCTCGGCACCTCGATGTACGATGCCTGGTATCAGCAACCGCTGCTGCTGGTGATCGGCGCGCTGTGGTACAACCTGCTGACGCTGGCAGGCCACCTGCTGTTCCCGATCCGGCCGCTGCAAGAGAACCTGGCGCGCTGTTACGATCAACTGGCCAACTATCTGGATGCCAAAGCCAATCTGTTCGATCCCGACGCCGAACGCGACGCCGACCTGCCATGGATGGATGTCGCCATGGCCAACAGCGCCTTGGTCGCGTTGCTTAACCAAACCAAAGCCTCGCTGCTGACGCGCCTGAAAGGCGATCGTGGCCAGCGCGGCACCCGCCGCACCTTGCACTACTATTTTGTCGCGCAGGATATCCACGAGCGTGCCAGCTCTTCCCACGTTCAGTACCACGCGCTCAGCCGGCAATTTCGTCACAGCGACATTTTGTTCCGCTTCCAGCGTCTGCTGAGCATGCAGGCACGCGCCTGCCGCCAATTGGCACAATCGATCCTGCTGCGGCAAAAGTACCAGCACAACCCGCGCTTTGAACCGGCTTTCAGCCGCATTCAGGAGGCGTTGGCGCGCATCGCCGAAACCCAGGGCAATAACGAGCAGACCAAGGCGCTGGCGCATCTGTTGAAAAACCTGCATGCGATCGATGCGCAGCTGGCCAATATCGAATCAGAGCAGACGCTGGCCAGCGGGCAAGCGGAAGAGAACAGCCTGGCCGACGACCGCTTAACCGGCTGGAGCGATATTCGGCTGCGCATCAGCCGCCATTTGACGCCGCAGTCGGCCCTGTTCCGCCACGCGATCCGCATGTCGGTGGTACTGTGCGTGGGTTACGCCTTCATCCAGTTCACGGGTATGCAGCACGGTTACTGGATCCTGTTGACCAGCCTGTTCGTCTGTCAACCGAACTACAACGCTACCCGCCGACGCCTGGCGCTACGCATCATCGGTACCCTGGCCGGTATCCTGATCGGCCTGCCAATCCTCTATTTCGTGCCGTCATTGGAAGGGCAACTGGTGTTGATCGTCATCACCGGCGTTCTGTTCTTCGCTTTCCGCACCGTACAATATGCCCACGCGACGATGTTCATCACGCTGCTGGTGCTGTTGTGTTTTAACCTGTTGGGCGAAGGATTCGAAGTGGCAGCCCCGCGCGTTTACGATACCTTGCTGGGCTGTGCCATCGCCTGGGCGGCAGTCAGCTTTATCTGGCCGGACTGGAAGTTCCGCCAACTGCCGGCGGTGGTGGATAAAACGCTGAATGCCAACTGCCGTTATCTGGACGCTATTCTGGTGCAATACCACCAGGGTAAGGATAACGGCCTCGCTTACCGCATCGCGCGACGTGATGCCCACAACAGCGATGCCGAACTGGCTTCGGTCATCTCCAACATGTCCGCCGATCCCAAAGCCGACAAAGCGCTGCAGGAAGCCGCCTTCCGCTTGCTCTGTCTGAACCACACGCTCCTGAGCTATATCTCCGCATTGGGGGCGCACCGCGAGCGGCTGAATACCCCGGCCACGCTCGATCTGCTCAATGACGCCGTGTGTTACGTGGACGGCGCCTTGCATCAGGAAGAACGGAACAGCCAGCGCATTGCGCAGGCGTTGGAACAGCTGGCGGAGCGCATCAGCAAAGCCGTTCCGGAACCTGAAAGCAAAGAACAATTGGTCTTGCAGCAGGTGGGATTGGTGCTCGAGCTGCTGCCAGAGCTCACCGCGCTGCATGCCCAAATCAATAAGGCAGCCTAACTATTCAGGGCCCGTTCGATGGGCCCTGAATAACCGGCTCATGCCCATGGCGGCGCATCGCCATCGTATGATCGAACCAACGCACTAGCTCGCTGCGTAATTCGGCCGGCAACGCCGCCTGATGATAACCGGCTATCGCCCCGCCCAGCGACAGCAGCACTCGTAGCCCCAAATTAGTCTGCTGTTTCAATAAACGGAGATAGCTGCGTTTGGCGCCATGCAGCCGCAGGTCATAAGCGTTGCGAATGCCCGCTCGCCACAGCAGACGTTCCATATTAACGTCAATATTCGGCAATGCCTTCAGTCGGCCGTGATCGCCAGCCTTAAGCCGCTGCTCCCGGCGCGCCTCCCTGACAGCCTGCCAGGCCAGCCCCACCAGCTCGTTGCGTTCCCGCCACAGCGACTCGTCAACCCAGTAATAACGCAAAGTGATGGGCGCTCCACGCTTGGAGTAGACCATATTGACCATCCCTCTGGCACGAAAGGCCGGTTCCATGCTCGCCGTAGCCCGCAAGTACAGCTCGCCGTCCGCTATCACCGCAAACATTACCCCCTCGGCCAGCAGGCCGTAGCCACCAAACTGTGACCGTGTTGTGATGGCTCCCAGCGCCGCAAAGCAATTTTTAGCCTGCGCGATTCTTCTCGTCGACATCCTTTTCATAGCGTTCCTCCTTTTTAGGTTCTGGCCGTATTATTTCTCTCATCAATGAAAAAAGTAACGTGAACAACTAATTAGAAAAATACGCACTATCCGCCCGCCTGCCAATCACAAAAATCATCGGTACAAAAAATGATCGCAATTATGCGAGCCGCTACGAAAATTTGGGTTGATCTTATCCTAAATCAGGGATACTGTATAAACATACAGTAACACGACGGGCGGGAACTTTATGCGTACTCAATCACTCTACCAACCTCATTTCGGCCATGGCTCTTATACAGCGCGCAATGTTGCGAAGAACACAGATGTCGGCAAAGAAAATGGCTTGATCAGTGAACTTGTTTACAACGAGCGCCAGCCCGCAGTGGCCCAATTGCTGTTGCCCCTGCTGCAACAACTGGGCAAACAGTCTCGCTGGCTTCTGTGGCTGACGCCGCAGCAAAAATTAAGCAAACAATGGCTGCAGCAATCCGGCCTGCCTGTAGATAAGATGATGCAATTGAGCCAGATCAGCCCGGTGAATACGGTCGAGGCAATGGAAAAAGCGCTGCAAACGGGAAATTACAGCGTGGTTCTCGGCTGGTTGCCTGAGCTAACGGAGGAGGATCGTCTAAAATTAAGACGTGCGGCAGAATTGGGTAATGCCTATGGGTTTATCATGCGGCCTCAACGTGACATTAACCCGACTCACGGACACTGTTCCACCCTAAAAATTCACTCTTCTTTGTATCATTAAGTAAATTTAGGATTTTTCCCATCATTTTCGCACCCCCTAAGCGGAACCTTTGCGTGGGAAGGCACAAAGCTAGTCCGGCTGCGGTTTGGCAAGCAAAAATGCTCGATGAATCGCCGTTTTTTTAGGCAAAGAATGTTAGCAAATATGTACGATTCCGCGTTTTTTTTTAGAGCCTTATCACATCACACTTGTAACTTTCGCGCCACGTTGTAGACTTTACATCGCCAAGGTTGCTCTATAACGTCAGAAAAACTGGCGAGTAACAAACGAGGGCTTAAACCTTGGCGAAGGAATTTAACCAAGGGCTTAAACAGCTTTAAAGCTCATTGCCTATTTGGATGATAACGAGGCGCAAAATGAAAAAGACAGCTATCGCATTAGCAGTGGCACTGGCAGGTTTCGCTACCGTAGCGCAAGCCGCTCCAAAAGATAACACCTGGTACACCGGTGCTAAACTGGGCTGGTCCCAGTACCACGACACTGGTTTCTACGGTAACGGTTACCAGAACGGTATCGGCAACGGCCCAACCCACAAAGATCAGCTGGGTGCCGGCGCGTTCCTGGGCTACCAGGCAAACCAATACCTGGGCTTCGAGCTGGGCTATGACTGGCTCGGCCGCATGCCTTACAAAGGCAGCGTGAACAACGGTGCTTTCAAAGCGCAGGGCGTTCAACTGGCCGCTAAACTGAGCTACCCAATTGCTGACGATCTGGACATCTACACTCGTCTGGGTGGTATGGTATGGCGTGCAGACTCCAAAGCTAACTACGGCAACGGCACTCGCCTGAGCGACCACGACACCGGCGTTTCTCCGCTGGCTGCTGTTGGTGTTGAATACGCACTGACCAAAAACTGGGCTACTCGCCTGGATTACCAGTTCGTAAGCAACATCGGTGACGCAGGTACCGTTGGCGCACGTCCAGACAACACCATGCTGAGCCTGGGCGTTTCTTACCGCTTCGGTCAGGATGACGTAGTTGCTCCAGCACCAGCTCCAGCTCCGGCTCCAGTTGTTGAAACCAAGCGTTTCACTCTGAAGTCTGACGTGCTGTTCAACTTCAACAAGTCTACTCTGAAAGCAGAAGGCCAGCAGGCTCTGGATCAGCTGTACACCCAGCTGAGCTCCATGGATCCTAAAGACGGTTCTGTAGTTGTTCTGGGTTACACCGACGCTGTTGGTTCTGACCAGTACAACCAGAAACTGTCCGAACAGCGCGCACAAAGCGTTGTTGACTACCTGGTCTCCAAAGGCATCCCGTCAGACAAAATCTCTGCACGTGGTATGGGTGAAGCAGATGCAGTTACTGGCAACACCTGTGGCTACAAATCTGGCCGCGCTACCAAAGCTCAGATCGCTTGCCTGGCACCAGATCGTCGCGTAGAGATCGAAGTTAAAGGTATCAAAGACGTTGTAACTCAGCCTCAGGGCTAAGTTTACTCGCCTAATAAAAAACCCCGCCTAGCGGGGTTTTTTTTCGTCCTATTGTTGTTGCCACAACCCTTCAAGGCCAAACGCCACAAAGGCGCTCTCACGCACTTACTTGGGATCTTTGCCAAGAATCGCCTTCAAGTCTTCTTTCAACGATGACATCTGGTTTGCATACTTTTCTTTGCGTTCAGCGTCTTCGATAAGTTGCACGACGGTTTCCGAAAGCGTAACGCCACGGCGGCGCGCCAGGGCAGCTAATCGTTGCCAAACCAAAAACTCCAGATCGATAGATTTTTTACGCGTATGCTGATGTTCTGCGTTAAAATGACGTTTGCGGCGGGCGCGGATTGTTTGCTTCATCCGGTTATCCAGTTCCGGATTCATATGAGCGGCAATCCATGCAAGTACCTTTACCGGCTCATTTTCCAGCTTCAGCAGCTCGTTAACCGCTTCCTGAGCAGCGCTGTTTTCAATGTAGCGGGTAATAAGCTCCCCTTCCCGGTGCTTCTTCACCAGGTACTTCCATTTCCAACCGCTCTCTAGATTTTCCAGTTGCTGATATTTCATCTTGAGCTCTTCAGTGACCGCGTAACTTCAAATAAGCATAACAGCTTTGCGCCGAATTTCCCCGGCAATTAAGCCGTCTTTTAGACTGTTTTTTGCACAGTCACCGCGTGATGTCAAACTCCCTGATGCCAACTGGCACTCCGCATGTATCAAGCCGCCGTTATTCTTGTATAATCGCCCTTTCCCTTTTTAACGATTGCATCTAACACTTTGACCAATAACCGACTTGAATGGCAATCTTTATTGCCGGACGTAACGCCTTATCAGGCGATATTTGATACCGCCGCTCAGTTGGCACCCGTGCCCTTTTCCGCCATTCAGCCTCGGCTGGAAAATGCCCTGACGCTATTTTGCCACCCTCAATCGCCACCGCGTTTCATGCTGTTGAAAGCGCAAGAAACGCGAGAGTATCTGGAACTGGTTGCTAACGCCGTCAAACCCCTGCTGCCGAAAAACACGGCATGCTGCGGCAGCCACTATGTCATTCACGATGGCAAGGTCAGCGTAGAACCGGCTAGCCGTGGCGATGAACCTTTCGCCGCCGGCGGTGCTTGCCTGTTCCAGGAGTGGATTGAACCGGAACAGCTGTTTGGCTGCGTACGGATCCACAATGGCGACATTACCCTACAGCCGGGTCTGGTGCACCAGGCCAACGGCGGCATTCTGATTCTGTCGGCACGTGCGCTGCTTGCTCAGCCGTTACTGTGGCTGCGGCTGAAGCAGATGATCGGCCAGCGTGAGTTCCATTGGGTTTCGCCAGACGAAACCCGCCCGCTGCCGGTAGCCATTCCACCGATGCCGCTGGATCTTCGGCTGATTGTGGTCGGCGATCGTCACGGCCTGGCCGATTTTCACGATATCGAGCCTGAGCTGAGTGAACAAGCGATCTACGGTGAATTCGAAGACGACCTGCAGCTGACTGAAATTGATGATATGACGCAGTGGTGCGGCTACGTCAACGGCGTGATTGCCGACCAGCAGTTGCCGATGCTGTCGACCGACGCCTGGCCGCCGCTGCTCGTCCAGGCAGTGCGTTACAGTGGCGACCAGGGCATCCTGCCACTTTCGCCGGTTTGGCTTGGCCAGCAACTGTCCGAAGCTGCACTGTATGCCGAAGAGGACCGCATTACGGCCAAAGCGCTTGAAGCGGCGTTAAATGCCCGCGAATGGCGTGAAAGCTATCTGGCCGAGCGTATGCAGGATGAGATCGAGCTGGGTCAGATCCTGATTGAGACCGAGGGCGAAGTGGTCGGGCAGATCAACGGTCTGTCAGTCCTGGATTATCCCGGTCATCCACGCAGCTTTGGTGAACCGTCGCGCATCAGTTGCGTTGTGCATCTCGGCGACGGCGAGTTCACCGACGTCGAGCGCAAAGCCGAACTGGGCGGCAACCTGCATGCTAAAGGCATGATGATCATGCAGGCGTTCCTGATCGCCGAATTGGATCTTGATCAGCAACTGCCCTTCTCCGCTTCCATCGTCTTTGAGCAATCGTATGGTGAAGTGGACGGTGACAGCGCCTCGCTGGCTGAGCTGTGCGCATTGATCAGCGCCCTGTCACAGCAACCGATCACCCAGCAGATCGCCGTCACCGGCTCCGTCGACCAATTTGGCAACGTACAGCCGATAGGTGGCGTTAACGAAAAGATCGAAGGTTTCTTCGAGGTTTGTTTACGCCGCGGCCTGACGGGCAAACAGGGTGTCGTCTTGCCCGCAACCAACGTGCGCCACCTGTGCTTGCGCCAGGATATCGTCGACGCGGTACGCGAAGGGCAATTCCATCTGTGGGCGGTAGAGAGCGCGGCGGAAGCCTTGCCTTTGCTCACAGGTTGCCTCTACTCTGACGAACAACAGCCGAATTTGTTGGCGGCCATTCAGGAACGGATTGCGCAGGTGAGCCTGCAGGAACGCCGCCGTCCGTGGCCGCTACGCTGGCTCAACTGGTTCAACCACGGCTGATCGGACTTGTTCAGCGTACACGTGTTAGCTAACCTGCGTCCTTCATTAAAATAAGGCTTACTGAGAACATGGTAGATAAACGCGATTCCTATACGAAAGAAGACCTCGAAGCATCCGGCCGTGGCGAGCTGTTCGGCGCCGGTGGCCCACCGTTGCCGGCGGGTAACATGTTGATGATGGACCGCGTGGTCAAAATGACCGAAGACGGCGGGACTCACAACAAAGGTTATGTGGAAGCGGAACTGGATATTAATCCTGACCTATGGTTCTTCGGTTGCCACTTTATCGGCGATCCGGTCATGCCTGGCTGCCTGGGCCTGGATGCGATGTGGCAGCTGGTCGGTTTCTACCTCGGTTGGCTGGGTGGCGAAGGCAAAGGCCGCGCGCTGGGCGTCGGTGAAGTCAAGTTCACCGGCCAGGTGCTGCCAACCGCGAAGAAGGTAACCTATCGTATTAACTTCAAACGCGTCATTACCCGCAAACTGATCATGGGTGTCGCCGATGGCGAAGTGCTGGTTGACGGTGAAGTGATCTATACCGCCACCGATCTGAAAGTGGGCCTGTTCAAAGATACCACCGCATTCTAATCACGCTGGCGAGAAGGCGGCCACTGCCTTCTCTTCTAACGCTCTTCGCATGCCATCACGTCGAAACGTGATGGCATTTCTTTCTCTTACCCTTCCCGGCTTTCAAAGACTATCCGCATCTTCTTTTAGCCGCCGTCGGCGTTATGGAATATCTCATCACGTTGGCATTGATGCTGGGTGTACCTTATTTCATCGCCCTTCACCGAAATGTCTTCCCTCATAGGTCTCTACCCTATTCTTGCCCGAAGCGGCCAAAGCAATAGGCAGCCTGAAAGACGGCCTCCCTCACTCCCCGCATCAGTGCAATAGCGCTTTTTTTGCATCCGGTTATTCTCTTGCCCCTCAAGATCCTCTAACATGACTAGCATAGTAACTACAATTATTGTACTTAGTGAGAAAGGTATGCAAAAAACCCGCTTTAGCGATGCACCTTGCCCCGTCGCGCGTTCATTAGATCGCGTCGGGGAATGGTGGAGCATTCTGATCCTGCGTGATGCCTTTCAGGGGTTGTCCAAATTCGACGAATTCCAACAAAGTCTGGGGATGTCACCCACGCTACTGGCGCGTCGCCTGAAGGATTTGGTGGCCCACGGCATTCTGTATAAAGAACGTTATCAAACGCGGCCGGTGCGCTATCACTACCTGCTTACTGAGCGCGGCAACGATTTTCTCCCGGTGTTGGCGGCGCTCTCACAATGGGGCAACAATCATCTGACCGACGGGGACGTCAGCGCCCTGTTGGTCGACGGACGCAACGATCGGCCGATCCAAGTCCAGTTGGTCAATCGTGATACCCAACAGCCGGTGCCGCCGCAGTTCATTACGCTGGCGCCAGGGCCGGCGGCAAGCGATGGCATATATCAACGCGCCGAACTGATGCGGCAGCGGCGCCTCGCCGATTTACCCGAATTTACCAAGGAGCCATCATGAGCAATTGTCGTATCGTCATTACCGGCATGGGCGCCGTTTCACCGCTAGGGTGCGGTGTTGAAGCCATCTGGCAACGTTTGTTAAAAGGAGAATCCGGCATTCGAGCGTTGCCTGACGAGATCGTTGCAGATTTACCGGTCAAGGTCGGAGGACAAGTCCCGGCGCTGGCGCAAGATGCTGAAGCGGGCTTCAACCCCGACGCCTCCGTCGCCCCCAAGGACCAAAAGAAAATGGACCGCTTTATCCTGTTTGCTATGGCGGCGGCGGATGAAGCCATTCGTCAGGCCGGCTGGATAGCCGATACGGACGAAAAACAAGAGCGCACAGCCACCGTCATTGCCTCGGGTATTGGCGGTTTCCCGGCGATTGCCCAGGCGGTGCGCACAACCGACAGCCGCGGCGCCAAGCGGCTGTCGCCGTTCACCATCCCCTCATTCCTGGTCAATCTGGCGGCCGGCCACGTTTCAATCAAACACCACTTCAAGGGGCCGATTGGCGCGCCGGTCACCGCCTGTGCCGCCGGCGTGCAAGCCATTGGCGACGCAGTGCGTATGATCCGCAATGATGAAGCCGATATCGCCGTGTGCGGCGGTACCGAAGCCGCTATAGATACCGTCAGCCTGGGCGGGTTCGCCGCCGCGCGCGCCATGTCCACCGCTCCAGCCGAATTGGCGCAACAGGCCTCTCGGCCCTTCGACAGCGCCCGGGACGGATTTGTCATGGGGGAAGGCGCCGGCATGCTGGTGATTGAAACGCTGGAACACGCGCTGGCGCGCGGCGCCAGCCCGCTCGCGGAAATCGTCGGCTATGGCACCAGCGCCGACGCCTACCACATGACATCCGGCGCTGAAGACGGCAACGGCGCCTATCGGGCGATGAAAATCGCGTTGAAGCAGGCGAACGTCGTTCCCGAGGAGGTACAGCATTTAAATGCGCACGCGACATCGACACCCGTAGGGGATTTGGGCGAAATCAACGCCATCAAACACCTGTTTGGCACGGCCGGCACTGTCGCCGTGACCTCAACAAAATCAGCGACGGGGCACCTGCTGGGCGCCGCCGGCGGGCTGGAAACCATCTTTACCGCATTGGCTCTGCGCGATCAGATAGCCCCTGCCACGCTAAATCTGGATAACCCCGATCCGGCAGCGGCAGGCTTGCATCTGGTCGCGAAACAGGCGGAATCGATGAATATGACCTACGCCTTATCAAACGGCTTCGGCTTTGGCGGCGTGAATGCGAGTATTTTGCTGAAGCGCTGGCAGGATAAATAAACGCCTGAAACAAAAACCTCCGCCAAAGGGCGGAGGTTATTCCTTTTATTTGACAGGGAGCCGCTTAAGCGGTCACAGCCCTGTCTTCCATGGCTTCTCGCCAACCTCCCAGCCATTGAGACCGGGCGTCCACCGATGATTGGTAGGGACAATGTTCCCTGGAACGCCCTAAAATACCTGCCTGATACCCTCTCGAATGCGCCCTTTCCAGACGATCGCGTTTCTGTCTCTTCATGCCTCGTTTCCCTCATTTTGGTCTGGTGGAAAGAAAACAATGGCTGCTTTTTGCGCAGCCACGAGTAATCAATAGCGCTAAAAGAAGAGAAGATCAATGCGCAAAATTCACGCCAATGTCATATTTGTGAGCTACGCCCGAGGAAAGTGCTAAGTGGCTGATCTGCCGGGGAAGGAGTTAACCAGTTGAAATGAAATAGAAATCCCTGCCAGCGAGAAAAAACGAATTTCCACGGCGACAGGGATTAGACGATTTTAGACCAAATTATGACTAAATGCCGCCCATCTGTGCGGCGATAACCTGGGCTTCCTGCTGCCACCCCTGCGCCAGAGTGCGCACCAGGGCATCATAGCCGTCTTCACCCTGTTTCAGCTCCAGGCTGAAAGGCCTTTTGATCAAGCGCCCCTGGCGGTTCAGCACCCACTCGCCGCGAATGATCGCCTTGCCGTCAAAACGGCCGTGGAAGCCGCTGATGGTCACGTTCAGCACATCCTGATCGCTGCTCATCGGCTGCGAAGAGACCACCCAACCCGGCAGCGCGCTGCTCAGGTTGGTGACCAGCGTTTGCTGCAGCTGCTGGTCGAGCGGGCTGGCCCACAGGTTGTTCTGGGCTATCACATACTGCACGTCGTTGGTCTGATACACCACGCCGCTCTGCGCCAGATAATCCGCCACGCTCACGTGCTCCAGCCACAGCTGGCGCGTGGAGGCGCCGCTGCTGCTGGCCGCGGCCGGCGCGCCCAGCGCCGGCAACTGATAGTAAGTCTTCTGTGGCGAACTGCTGCAGGCGCTGAGCAACAGCGCCAGGGCTACCGGGATCCATTTCATCATTTCGTGGCCTTCTTCGGCTGAGGGTCATTACTGCCGGCGGCTTCAAACACCAGCGCGTTACTCTTCTCATTCAGGGTGCGCAACACCGGTTGCAGCTCACGCAAGACCTGATCGAGGCGCTGCATGTCGCCCACCATCTTGTTGTAAGCCGGCGAACCTGGCTGGAACCCTTTCATGCTGCGGTTCAACTCCAGCAGCGTTTTCTGCATGTCCTGCGGCAGCGCCTGCATCTCTTTGCTGGCGATGATGTCGTTCAACGACTTCATGGTCTGCTGCGTCGACTTCATGGTTTTCTGACTTTCCGCCAGCGTCTTGGTCGCCTCGTTGATCATCGGATTGATCGGCATCGCGTTGATCTTGTCCAGCGTCTGCATCAGTTTCTGCTGGATCTGCGCCAGACCGCCGCTGGTGGTTGGCATCAGCGGATAACCAAACAGCTCGCGCGGCCCTTTCCACGGTTTCTCCTGCGGATAGAAGTCGAGATCGATATACAGCGAACCGGTCAGCAGGTTGGCGGACTTCATCGAGGCGCGCATGCCGCGGGACTCGGCGTCTTTCAAGTGCCCTTCGATATCGAAGTTGCCGCCCAGCTGTTTCTGGAAGCGATCCGGCTCGATGCGGATCAGCACCGGAATGCGGTAATCGTTATCCAGACGCTGCGCCATGCCGTCTTTATAGAACGGTACCTGCGCCACCGTACCCAGACGGATGCCGCGGAACTCGACTGGCGCGCCCGGCTGCAGGCCGCGTACCGAGTCGGAGAAGAACAGCAGGTAATCCTTATGCACGGTATACAGCGAATCCTGCGTGCTGCGCTGGTTGTCGAACAGCTGGTACTCCGCCTTCTCTTTCGCCAGTTCGCCGCGATCCCAGCCGTCCGGCACGTCGAAGCTGACGCCGCCGCTGAACAGCGTGGTCAATGATCCCATCTCTACCCGCATGCCCTGCGCCGACATGTCAAACGCCACGCCGCTGTCTTTCCAGAAGCGCACGTTGGTGGTGACCAACTGATCGTAAGGCGCGGTGATGAACAGCTGATAGCGCATGGCGCGCGCTTTAGGATCGAAATAGCTGGTTTCCACCGACCCGACGCGATAACCGCGGAACAGCACCGGATCGCCGGCGTTAAGCTGGCCTGATTTCTCGCTGTCCAGCACGATACGCAGCCCTTTGGCATCCGGAGAGGCCAGCGGTGGCGCGTCGAGCAGCTGGTAGTTGTCTTTACCGTCTTTGCCCTTGTTGCCCGGCTGCAGTTCGATATAGGCGCCGGAGAGCAGCGTCCCCAACCCGGAAACGCCTTCACGGCCGATCTGCGGCTTCACCACCCAGAAGGCGGAATCCTGGCGCAGCAATTTCTCCATGCCGGAATTAAGACGCGCCTGCACCATCACCTTGCTCAGGTCATCGCTCAACGTGACGGTTTCCACCACGCCGACGTCAACGCTGCGACTTTTGATTTTGGTTTTACCCGCTTCCAGCCCTTCCGCCGTCGTAGTCACCAGCGTCACTACCGGCCCCTGATGGCTAAAGTGGTAAAACAGGATCCAGGCGCCGATCAGCGCGGTCACGATGGGAATGATCCACACCGGCGACCAGCGTTTGATCTTCTCGACGTCCGCGACGCTATGATTATTTTCCGTCACCTTGCGGCTCCTTGTTGATTGTTTCACTTGCGCGATCCCAGGTCAGCCGGGGATCAAATGTCATGGCGGCGAACATGGTGAGGATCACCACCAGCGCGAACAGCACGGCGCCCGTCGCGGGATAAATGCTCATCAACTGCCCCATTCGCACCAACGCCGACAACACGGCGATCACAAACACGTCGATCATTGACCAGCGGCCAACGAACTCGACCACTTCATAAATCAGGTGCATGCGCTCGCTGTCGGCGCGCGGTTTCTTCCTGCCGTTGGCGTCCCAACACAGCCAGCCGATCGCCAACATTTTCAGCGACGGCACCATGATACTGGCGATGAAAATCACCATCGCTACCGGATAAGAGCCGTCCCCCCACAGCAGGATCACCCCCGCCATGATGGTGGAGTTCATTTTGTTACCCAGCGCCTCGGTCACCATGATGGGCATCAGGTTGGCCGGAATATACAGCATGATGGAGGTCACCAGCAGCGCCAGCGTCCACTGCAGGCTGTGGCGGCGACGCACGTAGCCCTTGGTGTGACAGCGCGGGCAGCTCACCTGATCGGCCGGCAGGATCGCCGTGCAGCACGCGCAGGAGCGCACGCCCTGGCGCATGCCGGTGCGTCCTACCGTCAGCGGGCGATCGAGACGCGGTGCCGGTTCGATGTCCTGCCACAGCCAGCGCCGATCCACGCATTGGAAAGCGCGCACCTGCAGCAGGCAGAACAGACAGTAAGGCACGAAGCTACTGCCGATACCGATATCGCCATAGGCCATCAGCTTGACGAAGCTGACCAGCACCCCGGCGAGGAAAATCTCCACCATGCACCAGGTTTTGAACTGGAACAGCACCCGGGCCATCCACTCTTTCAGTCCCAGCGGCAAACGCACTTTGGCGCACAGCAGGATGATCGCCACCATGCAAAATGCCGGGATCAGCTGCACGAACACCATAAACAAGGTGGCCATGCTGGCGTAGTCTTCCGCCACCATGACTTCCGGGATTTGGATCAGCCGGATTTCGTTGCCGAGGCCGGCGACGCGCATGTTGATAAACGGGAAAATGTTGGCCAGCACCAGCATGAACAAGGCGCTGAGCGCGTAGCCGATCGGCCGCTTGCGCGGTTCGTCCCAGCGGGCGCTGAGCGTGGTTTTGCAGCGCGGGCATACCGCTTTGCTGCCATAGGCCAGCGGCGGTAGCGCCACCAACATGTCGCACTGCGGGCACAGCATCAGGTTATCCTGCTGCGCCGCCGAAGGTGCGGAATGACTATGCTGCTGATGATTGTTGTGGGAACACACCATATTCCTCCTCAATAACGTTGCTCACCGGCACGTCGATACCGCCCGCAGCAGCGCGCGGGCGGTATCGCAACGGTCAGCCGTTTTTCATCGCTTCCAGCTCTTCCCAGCGGGCGAAGGCCTGCTCGAGCGCCTGCTCGGCGTTAGCCAACGCCGTCAGCACTTCTTGCGTTTCGCTGTGCGGCCGCGTGAAGAAGTCGGCATCGCTCATCTGCACCTGCAGCGCTTCGATTTCCGCTTCCAGCTGTTCGAGCCGCTGCGGCAGCTGTTCCAGCTCACGCAGCAGGTTGTAACTCAGCTTGGCCGCCGCTTTCTTCGGCTGTTCGGCCTTTTTCTCCGCCGCCGGTTTGCTCGCGCTCGGCGCCGCCTGACGAATCGGTTTCGCCGTCGCGCGCTGATGATGCGCATCGTAGTAACCGCCGACGAAGGCCTTGATCACGCCATTGCCTTCGAAAATCCAGCACTCGGTCACCGAGTTGTCGACGAACTGACGATCGTGGCTGACCAGCAGCACGGTGCCCTGATAGCCGTCGATCAGCTCTTCCAGCAGCTCCAGCGTTTCGACGTCGAGATCGTTGGTTGGTTCATCGAGGATCAGCAGATTGCTCGGTTTCAGAAACAGCTTAGCCAACAGCAGGCGGTTACGCTCACCGCCCGACAGCGCCTTCACCGGCGTCATCGCACGCTTCGGGTGGAACAGGAAGTCCTGCAGGTAGCCCAAGACGTGGCGAGGGCGGCCGTTGACCATTACTTCCTGTTTGCCTTCCGCCAGGTTGTCCATCACCGTGCGCTCCGGATCGAGATCGGCGCGGTGCTGGTCGAAATAGGCCACTTCCAGCTTGGTGCCGCAGTGCACGCGGCCGCTGTCGGCTTTCAGCTGACCGAGCATCAGTTTCAGCAGCGTGGTTTTGCCACAGCCGTTCGGCCCCACCAGCGCAATCTTGTCGCCGCGCTGCACCTGAGCGGAGAAACCGCGCACCAGCACTTTTTCGCCAACCTGATAATTGACGTCTTCCAGCTCGAATACGATTTTGCCGGAGCGGGTCGCCTCTTCCACCTGCATCTTGGCGGTGCCCATCACTTCACGGCGCTCTGAACGCTCGACGCGCAGCGCCTTCAGCGCACGCACGCGGCCCTCGTTACGGGTACGGCGCGCTTTGATGCCCTGACGGATCCAGACCTCTTCCTGCGCCAGCTTGCGATCGAACTCGGCGTTTTGCAGCTCTTCCACCCGCAGCGCTTCTTCTTTGCTCTGCAGGTACAGATCGTAGTTGCCCGGCCAGGAAACCAGCTTACCGCGATCCAGATCGACGATGCGCGTCGCCATGTTGCGGATAAACGAACGGTCGTGCGAGATGAAGACGATGCTGCCGTCGAACTCTTTCAGGAAACCTTCCAGCCAGTCGATGGTTTCGATATCCAGGTGGTTGGTCGGTTCGTCGAGCAACAATACGCGCGGCGAGCTCACCAGCGCGCGGCCCAGCGCCGCTTTACGCAGCCAGCCGCCGGACAGCGAGGAAAGTTCTGCGTCGCCGTTCAACCCCAGCTGCAGCAGCACTTCGCTGATGCGGCTGTCGAGCTGCCAGAGTCCCTGGTGATCGAGGATCTCCATGATTTGCGCCATGCGCGCCAGGTTTTTCTCGCTCGGATCGCTTTCCACCAGGTGGGAAATCGCATGATACGCCTTCAGGTGTTCTGCCTGCTCCGCAACGCCTTCCGCCACGAAGTCGAACACGCTGCCGCCGATATTGCGCGGCGGATCCTGTTGCAGGCGCGCCACGATCAGATCCTGTTCGTAGATCACCCGCCCGTCGTCCAGCGGGATCTCTTTGCCGAGGATCTTCAGCAGCGTGGACTTACCGGCGCCGTTGCGCCCGACCAGACACACGCGCTCGTTGTCTTCGATATGAATTTCGGTGTTGTCTAACAGTGGCGCATCGCTGAAAGAAAGCCAGGCGCCGGACATGCTGATTAACGACATAGTAATTATTTTCCTTCGCCGGCGTGAGTCACCAGCCAGCAGTTGTGGATCTGACGGTTACGAGCAAAGTCCTGCGACAGCGTCTTGGCGGTGATCTCTTTCGCCTCCAGGCCCAGCGCACTCAGCCCTGCCATATCCATTTGGAAACCGCGCTTGTTATTCGAGAACATGATGGTCCCGTTGCGGCGCAGCAACCGTTTCAAATCTTTCATCAGCGCCAGGTGATCGCGCTGCACGTCAAAGGTGTTCTCCATCCGCTTGGAGTTGGAGAAGGTCGGCGGATCGATGAAGATCACGTCGAACTGTTCGTTGGCGTTGCTCAACCACGACAGGCAGTCGGCCTGGATCAATCGATGCTGACGGCCGGTCAGGCCGTTGGCGCGCAGGTTCTTCTCCGCCCATTCCAGATAAGTGCGCGACATGTCCACCGTGGTGGTGCTGCGCGCGCCGCCCAGCCCGGCATGCACGCTGGCGGTGCCGGTATAGGCGAACAGGTTGAGGAAGTCCTTGCCATTGCTCATCTCGCCCAGCATACGGCGCGCGATGCGGTGATCGAGGAACAAGCCGGTATCGAGATAGTCGGTCAGGTTGACCCACAGCTTGGCGTTATACTCTTCCACCAGCAGGAACTCGCCCTTCTGCGCCAGTTTCTCGTACTGGTTTTTGCCCTTCTGCCGCTCGCGCGTTTTCAGGATCAGCTGATTCGACGGCAGCTCCAGCACCGCCAGCGTCGCGTTGATCACATCGAACAGGCGCTGACGCGCTTTCTGTGCATCGACGGTTTTCGGCGGCGCATACTCCTGCACCACCACCTTGCTGCCGTAGCGGTCCACCGCGACGTTGTATTCTGGCAGATCGGCATCGTACAGGCGGTAGCATTCAATGCCTTGTTGCTTCGCCCACTTGTCGAGCTTCTTCAAATTCTTGCGCAGACGGTTGGCGAAATCTTCCGCCACCTGCACGCCGCCGGTAGCGGCACCGGCCGGGCTTGCCGCCAGCTGATAATTTTTCTGCACGCACTCCAGCGGGCCGTTCTTCGCCTTAAACTGGCGCTCGGCGCGCAGCTGCAGGCAGCTCAACAGCTCCGGCGAGGCGCTGAACAGCGACAGCTGCCAACCGCCGAAGGCGCTTTTCATCACGCGGCCCAGCATGTTGTGCAGCGCAATCAGCGCCGGTTCGCTTTCCAGACGCTCGCCATACGGCGGGTTGCTGATCACGGTACCGTGCGGGCCTTCCGGCAGCGGGTTGGTCAACCGCGCGACGTCGCCGACGTTGAAGGTGATCAGTTCGGCGACGCCGGCGCGGCGGGCGTTGCCGCGCGCCATCTCAATCACCCGGCGATCGATATCGGAACCGAAGAAGCGAGAGGCGGTTTCCTGCAGACCGCGGCGGGCACGAACCTGTGCTTCGGTGGTGACTTCACGCCACAGTTCGGCGTTGTGGCCATTCCAGGCGCTGAATCCCCAGTGTTGACGGTGAAGACCCGGCGCGCGATCGGCGGCGATCATCGCCGCTTCGATCAACAGCGTGCCGGAGCCGCACATCGGATCGAGCATCGGCGTGCCCGGTTGCCAGCCGGAGCGCAGCACGATGGCGGCCGCCAGGTTTTCCTTCAGCGGCGCCTGGCCGGTGAGATCGCGGTAGCCGCGCTGGTGCAGGCCTTCGCCGCTCAGATCGAGCGCCACGCTGGCCATATCGCGTTGCAGGAAGACGTTAACGCGAATATCCGGCTGCTGCTTGGCAACCGTCGGGCGTTGGTCAAGTTTACGGGTGAAGCTGTCGACGATGGCGTCTTTCACCTTCAGCGCGCCATATTGGCTGTTGCGGATCTCTTCGTTCACGCCGCTGAAATGCACGGCAAAAGTTTTATCCACGCCAAAAATGCTCGGCCAGTCGATCGCCTGCACCCCAAGGTACAGATCCAGGTCGCTGTGCACGCGGAATTCGTTCAGCGGCAACAGAATGCGCGAAGCCAGGCGGCTCCACAGCAGGCTTTGGTACAGAAGACGATCGTCACCCTGAAAATGTACCCCGCCCTGCACCACTTTGCAGTCGTGAGCGCCAAGCGCTTCCAGCTCGCTTTTTAACAGTTCTTCCAATCCACGCGCCGTGCTGGCAAACAGAGAGTTCATATCGTACTTATCACCAAAAAGAAAATTGTTGCGCATTATAGCTAATCCGCACCGCTTGTCATAAAGTTGCTCCCTTCTATTTAATCATCGCACGGAGATAAGGGTGATCACGCTTTCCAAACTCTACGTCCATCCGGTTAAATCACTGCGCGGCCTGCAGCTTTCTTACGCCCAGGTCGGCAGCAGCGGTCTGGCCTTCGACCGCAACTTTATGATCACCGAGCCGGACGGCACCTTTATTACCGCGCGCCAATATCCGCAGATGGTGTTGTTCACGCCGGCGCTGTTGCCGGATGGGCTGTTTCTGACCGCGCCGGACGGTGAAAGCGCCGCCATTCGCTTCAGCGACTTCGCCGCCGCGCCGCAGCCGACCGAGGTATGGGGCAACCATTTCACCGCGCTGACTGCGCCAGATGAGATCAACCGCTGGCTGAGCGGCTATTTCCAGCGCGACGTGCAGCTGCGCTGGCTGGGGCCGGAGCTGACCCGCCGGGTCAAGAAACACCCTGAAATCCCGCTGACGTTTGCCGACGGCTACCCTTATCTGCTGATTAACCAGGCTTCGTTCAACGATCTGCAACAGCGCTGCCCCGGCAGCATCAAGCTAGAGCAGTTCCGCCCCAATCTGGTGGTGAGCGGCGCCACCGCCTGGGCCGAAGACGGCTGGCAGGTGATCCGCGTCGGTGACGTGATGTTCGATCTGGTGAAACCCTGCAGCCGCTGCGTGCTTACCACCGTCAGCACCGAGCGTGGCCGCAAGCACCCGAGCGGCGAACCGCTCAGCACGCTGCAAAAATTCCGCTCCGCCGACAACGGCGACATCGATTTTGGCCAGAATATGATCGCGCGCAACAGCGGCATCATTCGCGTGGGCGATACGGTGGAAGTGCTGTCGACCAAGCCGCCGCGCCCTTATGGCGCCGGGAAAGTGGTAGAGAGCGTGCAGGCGCCACAAGACAGCGCGCACAGCGTCACGATCGAATATGAAGGCAAGGTGTTTACCGGCAATAACCAGCAGATCCTGCTCGAGCAGTTGGAACAGCAAGGCATCCGCGTACCTTACTCCTGCCGCGCCGGGATTTGCGGCAGCTGCCGCATTACGTTGTTGAGCGGTGAAGTCGCGCCCCTGAAGAAAAGCGCGCTGGGCGACAACGGCACCATCCTGTGCTGCAGCTGCATCCCGAAAAGTGATTTGACGTTGGCGTAATCCGCCTTATACCGCCCTGTCGTAAGCCGGGGCGGCGCTTTCATCCTGCGCGCAGGGTTTCAGCCGATCGTGCATCACCTTGATGGCGTCACCCAATACCATGGTACGGCCAGCGACCGTCAGCTGATTTTGCGCCAGCAGGCACAGGCTGGCGTTATCCCCGGCCTCCACCACCAGCAAACGCGCTTCCGCGCCGCTTTCCATCACTTTCACTGCCGCCAGTTCGCCGTTTTTCGGCTGCAACGGGTAGTGTTGTTGCGAGAAATGCCAGCTCTTCGGCATCAGCGGTTTCAAGAAGCGGTAGGCGACCAGCGCATTCAACACCAGCTCGGCGCGCTGTTCATGGCTCAGCTTGACCTGTTTGCACTGTTCTTCGTAGGTGAAATAAAGGGCAGCGTCATCCACGCAAAAAGCGCATTCATCGAAGGCGTCCGGCGTTAACATTTTGGCCGGAAAACGTGAACGGAAGATCATACCATTAGCTAAATCCAGCATTAGCCGATCGTGTTCGGCATCAAAATACCAACGCCAATTATCGTCAGGTTTTATCTTCATTTCGTATCCTTCTCGCTGCCTATGCCAACGCCGCACTCACCCTAAAAGGCGATTTTATCACCGATAAAATAGCTTAAACATCGGATAATTCCGCGAACGATATTTACGCTAACGAACAAAATATAGACGAGCCGGGGGCAGAAATAAACCCCCGGAATAAAATGAGAGGAAAAATATTAGATATGGGTAACGATATCTTTAATCAAACGCGGGCCGTGATAGATAAATCCGGAATAAATTTGCAGCAGGCTCGCGCCGGCCTCCATTTTTTCGCGCGCCGCCGTCAGCGAATCGATGCCGCCTACCCCGATAATCGGCAGGCGCCCCTGCAGTTCGGTGGAGAGACGACGGATCACTTCGGTGCTGCGCGATTGCAACGGACGCCCACTTAACCCGCCCGCTTGTTCGCAGTAATTTAACCCTTGGATCAATTTTCGATCCAATGTGGTATTGGTGGCGATCACGCCATCGATATTATGCCGCACCAGGCTGTCGGCAATTTGGATCAATTCTTCTTCTGAAAGATCCGGCGCGATCTTTACCGCCACCGGCACATATTTGTGATGCCGCGCATGTAATTCCTGCTGCTTATTTTTAATCGCAGCCAAAAGATCGTCCAGCGCTTCGCCATACTGTAAGGATCGTAACCCCGGCGTATTCGGTGAAGAGATGTTAATCGCGATATATCCGGCATACGGATAAACTTTATCCATGCAGATCAAATAATCGTCTTTTCCCTGCTCGACCGGCGTGTCTTTATTCTTGCCGATATTGATCCCAAGAATGCCGCCGAAATGGGATTTCTTAACGTTTTCAACCAGATTGTCCACGCCATGGTTATTGAACCCCATGCGGTTAATCAGGCCTTCCGCCTCAACCACGCGGAACAAGCGCGGCTTGTCGTTGCCCGGTTGCGGACGCGGCGTCACGGTGCCGACTTCCACATGGCCGAAGCCCATCGCGCCGAACGCATCGATGCATTCGCCGTTTTTATCCAGACCGGCGGCCAATCCCAGCGGGTTTTTAAACGACAGCCCCATGCAGCTGACCGGTTTGGTCGGCACGGACTGACGGACAAGAAACGCTAATGGGGTGCCGGTAATACGGCTGAGCTGACGAAAGGTCACTTCGTGCGCGCGCTCCGGATCGAGCTGGAACAACGCTTTCCTGATGAGGGGGTAGTACATGGACTCTCCTGATTTCCCGGTTGCAAACCGGGGGCGTATTATCCGGTATCCCCCGCCTAATTGGAATTGATTAAAGGCAAAAAAAGCCGTTTTTACGCAATCGTTTTCCCACTTCACCGCCAAATCGGCGCCAATCCGCTTTTGCGCATATCCAAATCAAAAAATGAGATTTAAACAACGCGCCCGGTTGCTGGTAGGTTTAAAACACTTCCCATTGATTTTCTAATTAAACCTAACTTTTAGTTATAAGGAGTGGCAATGCGCGTTATATCACTGGCCGGTAGCCCACGTATCCCATCACGTTCCGCCGCGCTGCTCTCGCTGAGTCAGAACTGGCTGCGGCAGCAAGGGGTGGAAGTGACGGCCTATACCCTGCACGACTTTGACGCCGAAGACCTGCTGTACGCCAACTTCAACAGTCCGGCGATCAAGGCGTTTGCCGAGCAGCTGGCGCAGGCCGACGGCCTGCTGATTTCCACGCCGGTTTATAAAGCGTCGTTCTCCGGCGCGCTGAAAACCCTGCTGGACCTGCTGCCGGAACGCGCGCTGGATCATAAGGTGGTGCTGCCGCTGGCGACCGGCGGTTCCGTCGGCCACATGCTGGCGGTGGACTATGCGCTGAAACCGGTGCTGGCGGCGCTGAAAGCGCAAGAGGTGCTGCACGGCGTGTTCGCCGACGACAGCCAGATCCAACTGACCGGCGAAAGCGCCACGCTCACCGACGCCGTGGCCGCCCGGTTGGAAGAGGCGCTCGCCAGTTTCTATTTGGCGCTTGGCCGCCGCAAACCGCCCGCGCTGCGCGTCGCCTCGCCGCTGACGGCGCGTCAAACCGCCTGACATGCCTGGAAAAGGAGGGCCTGAATGAAACAACGCAACGCTTTGCGACGTTGGCTGAGCGCCGCGGCCTTCACCGGCCTGCTGTCGCTGGTCTGGGCCAACGCCGCCGTCGCGCAGGATCCGGCGCAATTTCGCATCGGTTACCAGAAAGGATCGGTGAGTCTGGTGCTGGCGAAAAGCCACCGGCTGCTGGAGGAACGCTTCCCCGCCACCCGCATCAGTTGGATTGAATTTCCCGCCGGCCCGCAGATGCTGGAGGCCTTGAACGTCGGCAGCATCGATCTGGGCAGCACCGGTGATATTCCGCCGATCTTTGCGCAGGCCGCCGGCGCGGATCTGCTGTATGTCGGCGTTGAGCCGCCCAAACCGAAGGCCGAAGTAATCCTGGTGCCGGAAAATAGCCCGATCAAAACCGTCGCCGATCTGAAAGGCCATAAGGTCGCGTTCCAGAAAGGATCCAGCTCACATAACCTGCTGCTGCGATCGCTGCAAAAGGCCGGACTGAAATTTACGGATATCCAGCCCGCCTATTTGACGCCCGCCGATGCGCGCGCCGCATTCCAGCAGGGCAACGTCGATGCCTGGGCTATCTGGGATCCTTATTATTCCGCCGCGCTGCTGCAGGGCGGCGTGCGGGTGCTCGGCGACGGCACCGATCTGAACCAGACCGGTTCCTTCTATCTGGCGGCGCGCCCCTATGTCGAAGCCAATGGCGCCTTTATCAGCCAGGTCCTGACGGTGCTAACCCAGGCCGATGCACTCACCCGCAGCGACCGGGCGCAAAGCGTGACCCTGCTGGCCAACGCCATGGGGCTGCCGGAACCGGTGATCGCCAGCTATCTGGATCACCGCCCCCCGACCGCCATCACACCGCTAGATGCGCATACGATCGCCGCGCAGCAGCAAACCGCCGACCTGTTTTACGCCAACCGGTTGGTGCCGGTGAAGGTCGACATCTCGCAACGCATCTGGCGCCCAAGCGCGCAATAAATACGGGGGAACATTGACGATGAGCCTGAACGTTTTCTGGTTTTTACCCACCCATGGCGACGGCCACTATCTTGGCAGCGCGCAGGGCGCTCGCAGCGTCGATCACGGTTACTTGCAGCAGATCGCCCAGGCGGCGGATCGGCTGGGATTCGGCGGTGTGCTGATCCCCACCGGTCGCTCTTGCGAAGACTCCTGGCTGGTGGCCGCCTCGTTGATCCCGGTCACCCAGCGGCTGAAGTTTTTGGTTGCGTTGCGGCCGGGCATCATCTCCCCTACGCTGGCGGCGCGTCAGGCGGCGACGCTGGATCGCCTGTCCAACGGGCGCGCGCTGTTCAATCTGGTCACCGGCGGCGATCCGGAAGAGCTGGCGGCGGAGGGGTTACATCTCAGTCATGAAGAGCGTTACGAGGCCTCGACCGAGTTCACTCATATCTGGCGCCGGGTACTGGAAGGCGAAACCGTCGATTTCGACGGCAAGCATATTCAGGTGAAAGGGGCCAAGCTGCTGTTCCCGCCGGTGCAGCAACCGCGCCCGCCGCTCTATTTCGGCGGATCCTCCGCCGCCGCGCAGGATCTGGCCGCCGAACAGGTAGAAATGTACCTCACCTGGGGAGAGCCGCCGGCGCAGGTCAAAGAGAAGATCGAGGAAGTACGCGCCAAAGCGGCGGCGAAGGGCCGACAGGTGCGTTTCGGCATCCGTCTGCATGTCATCGTGCGGGAAACCACCGAAGAGGCCTGGCGCGCCGCCGATCGGCTGATCGCCCACCTCGATGAGGAAACCATCGCCAACGCGCAGCAAGCCTTTGCGCGCTTCGACTCCGTCGGCCAACGGCGCATGGCGGCGCTGCACGGCGGCAAGAAGGACAACCTGGAGATCAGCCCGAACCTGTGGGCCGGCATCGGCCTGGTGCGCGGCGGCGCCGGCACCGCACTGGTGGGCGATGGCCCGACGGTCGCCGCACGCATGCAGGAATACGCCGATCTGGGCATCGACACCTTTATTCTCTCCGGCTATCCGCATCTGGAAGAGGCCTACCGCGTCGGAGAACTGCTGTTCCCTCACCTCGATCTGGCGCAGGAAGAAACGCCTGCGCGCCTTCAGCCGGTGCGCCCGCAGGGCGAAGTGGTGGCCAACATTTATGTTCCGCAAAAAGTGTCGCAGAGCTGAGGAGCGCCCCGATGGCAAATAACGTACAACGCATCCTTTACCGGCTGGCCCCTTGGGCGCTGCCGCTGGCGCTGGTGATCCTCTGGCAAATCGCCGTCGAAACTGGCTGGCTGTCCAACCGCATTTTGCCGGCGCCGAGCGCGGTGCTCGCCGCCTTCTGGCGCCTGAGCCAAAGCGGCGAGCTGTGGCAGCACCTGAGCATCAGTAGCCAGCGCGCGTTGATCGGCTTTGCCATCGGCGGCAGCATCGGACTGATCCTCGGTTTTATTACCGGGCTGTCGCACTGGGGCGAACGTCTGTTGGACAGCTCGGTGCAAATGATCCGCAACGTGCCGCACCTGGCGCTGATCCCACTGGTGATCCTGTGGTTCGGCATCGATGAATCCGCCAAGATCTTTCTGGTGGCGCTCGGCACGTTGTTCCCGATTTATCTCAATACCTATCACGGCATCAAAAACATCGATCGCGGCCTGCTGGAGATGGCGCGCAGCTACGGTCTGAGCGGTTTTCGCCTGTTCACGCAGGTGGTGCTGCCGGGCGCATTGCCGTCGATTATGGTCGGCGTGCGTTTCGCCCTCGGGTTCATGTGGCTGACGCTGATCGTCGCCGAAACCATCTCGGCCAATTCGGGCATCGGCTACCTGGCGATGAACGCGCGTGAATTTCTGCAAACCGACGTGGTGGTGGTGGCGATCGTGCTGTACGCCCTGCTCGGCAAACTGGCGGACGTGGGCGCGCAGCTGCTTGAGCGCGTCTGGTTGCGCTGGCATCCGGCCTATCAACTGAAACAGGGAGAAGCGCTATGACCCTTCCCGCTCGCCTTGCACAAGGCACGCCGGTGACGCTGGAGTCCATCGGCAAACGATACGGCAACCGCACGGTGCTGGACAATATTCAGCTGCGCATTTCCGCCGGGCAGTTCGTGGCGGTGGTCGGCCGCAGCGGCTGCGGCAAGAGCACCCTGCTGCGCCTGTTAGCCGGCCTGGAACAGGCCAGCAGCGGCGCGCTGCTCAGCGGCAACGCGCCGCTTGCCGCCGCCAAAGAGGATACCCGGTTGATGTTTCAGGATGCGCGCCTGCTGCCGTGGAAAACGGTGATCGACAACGTGGGCCTGGGGCTGCGCGGCCACTGGCACGACGCGGCGCTGCAGGCACTGGACGCGGTCGGTTTGGCGGATCGCGCCCGTGACTGGCCGGCGGCGCTGTCCGGTGGACAAAAGCAGCGGGTCGCCCTGGCGCGCGCGCTGATCCACCGCCCCCGCCTGCTGCTGCTGGACGAACCGCTCGGGGCTCTGGATGCCCTGACGCGCATCGAGATGCAAGGGCTGATAGAGACACTGTGGCAACAGCACGGTTTTACCGTACTACTGGTGACGCACGACGTCAGCGAAGCCATCACGCTGGCGGATCGGGTGATCCTGATTGAAGAGGGCCACATCGGACTGGATCTGAGCATCGATCTGCCGCGGCCACGCCGCAAAGGTTCGGCCAGGCTGGCGGAACTGGAAGCTGAAGTGCTGGAGCGGGTATTATCACCGCCGGTCACCGCGGCCAGCTCACGCCAGGCGGCGAATTGAACGAAAAAAGGACGGCGCAGGCCGTCCCTTATCTATATCAGCGTGAAAAGATCAGGCGTCGAGCGCCTTACTGATCTTCTCGTACAGATCGCCGGACAGGTTTTCCAACCCTTTCAACTGTTCCAGCGCCTTGCGCATCAGCGCCTGACGGCCCGCGTCGTAACGCTTCAGGCGAATCAGCGGTTCAATCAGGCGCGCGGCGATCTGCGGGTTGCGCTGGTTGAGATCGCTGAGGATCTCCGCCAGGAACTGATAGCCGCTGCCGTCCGCGGCATGGAACGCCGCCGGGTTGCCGGAAGCGAAGCCGCCGATCAGCGAACGGGTGCGGTTCGGGTTGCTCAGGCTGAACGAGCGGTGTTGCAGCAGCGCGCGCACCTTGCTCAACACGTCTGCCGATGGGCTGCTGCCCTGCAGCACGAACCATTTGTCCATCACCAGGCCATCCTGATGCCAGCGCTCGTCGAACGCCGCCAGCAGCGCATCGCGGCACGGCAGCTGGGCCGCGACCGCAGCAGACAGCGCCGCCAGCGAGTCGGTCATGTTGTCCGCCTGGCGATACTGTTCGCTCACCAGCTGGTCCGCCAGCACCACATCTTCGCCGAACGCCAGATAGCCCAGGCACACATTACGCAAGGCGCGCTTGGCGATCTCGCCATGCTCCACGCGGTAGCCGTCGGTCTTGTTAGCGTGATACACCGCCAGCCACTCATCGGCCAACTCCCGCGCCAGGCAGCGTACGATCGCTTCGTGCACCGCGGCGATCGCTTCTGGATCGATAGTGGCGAACAGCTCGGCGATTTCGTTCTCCGACGGCAAGGTCAGGATCTGCGCCGCCAGCGCCGGATCCAGTTTTTCGTCCAGCAGCACCGCGCGGAACGCATCGGCCACGTGCAGCGGCAGCGACAACGGCTGCTTCTGCTGGTGCCGCGCCACGTTCAGTTTGATGTAGGTCGCCAGCAGGCTCTGCGCCGCATCCCAACGCGCAAACTCATTGCGCGCGTGCTGCATCAGGAAGGTCAGTTGCTGATCGCTGTACGGATAATCCAGTTTCACCGGCGCAGAGAATTCACGCAGCAGCGACGGCACCGGCTTGTGCGCCACGCCGTCGAACACGAAGGTCTGCTCCGCTTCGGTGACGTTCAGCACGTTGTTGACCGGCAGGCCGCCCTTCTGCAGCGCGATGACGTTGCCTTCGCTGTCGTACAGCTCGATATCCAGCGGGATATGCAGCGGCAACTTCTCAGGCTGTTCGGCGGTCGGCGCGGTTTTCTGGCTGACATGCAGGCGATATTGCTGAGTTTCCGCATCGTACTCGTCGCGCACCGTCAACAGCGGCGTGCCGGACTGACTATACCAACGGCGGAAGCGCGACAGATCCACGTTGGACGCGTCCTCCATCGCCTGTACGAAGTCATCGCAGGTGGCGGCGCTGCCGTCGTGGCGTTCGAAATAGAGCTGCATTCCTTTCTGGAAGTTCGCTTCCCCCAGCAGGGTGTGCATCATGCGGATCACTTCAGAACCTTTTTCATACACCGTCAGGGTGTAGAAGTTGTTCATCTCGATCACTTTGTCCGGGCGGATGGCGTGCGCCATCGGGCTGGCGTCTTCGGCGAACTGCGCGCCGCGCATTACGCGCACGTTATCGATGCGGTTGACCGAGCGCGATCCCAGATCGGAACTGAACTCCTGATCGCGGAACACCGTCAGCCCCTCTTTCAGGCTGAGCTGGAACCAGTCTCGGCAGGTCACACGGTTACCGGTCCAGTTGTGGAAGTATTCGTGGCCAATCACCGCTTCGATGTTCAGGTAATCCTTGTCAGTGGCGGTTTCCGCCTTCGCCAGCACATATTTGGAGTTAAAGATATTTAACCCTTTGTTCTCCATCGCGCCCATATTGAAGAAATCGACCGCCACGATCATATAAATGTCGAGATCGTATTCCAGACCGAAGCGGGTCTCGTCCCACTTCATCGAGTTCTTCAGCGACGTCATCGCCCAGTCGGCGCGATCCAGATTGCCGCGATCGACGAACAGCTCCAGTGCGACCTTACGGCCGGAACGGGTGGTGAAGCTGTCGCGCAGCACGTCGAAGTCCCCCGCCACCAGCGCGAACAGGTAGCAAGGTTTCGGGAACGGATCCTGCCATTGCACCCAGTGGCGGCCATCGGCCAATTCACCCTGGCCAATGCGGTTGCCGTTTGACAGCAGGAACGGATAGCGCGCCTTGTCGGCCACGATACGGGTGGTAAAGCGCGCCAGCACGTCCGGGCGATCCTGGTAATAGGTAATGTGGTGGAAGCCTTCGGCTTCGCATTGCGTGCACAGCGCATCGCCGGACAGGTACAGCCCTTCCAGCGCGGTGTTTTTCGCCGGGTGAATGTCGTTGACGATGGTAAGAGTGAATTGTGCCGGCAACTCATCGATGATCAGCTGGTTATCCTGCTGACGGTAGGCGCTCCACGGTTGGCCGTCGACCTGAATGCTCACCAGCGTCAGATCTTCACCATCCAGCACCAGCGGTGCACCGACCGTGCCCTGACGTTTGATTTTACTGACGGCGGTCACGCGCGTGGTTTCCGCGTCCAGACTGAAGTCCAAATCGATATCGGTCGTGGTGTAATCGGGCGCGCGATAGTCGTGGCGGTATTTTGCCTGTGGCTGTTGTGTCATAAAAACCCTTAAACATCTCAGTGAGTTATAGGTGCCAGGCCGCTCTTCCCCTTCGTACCGCAGCCGGTGTGTTTCCCGGCAGCGCGCGGCGGGCCTGAATTGTGAATAAACTGTATCACAGCTGGCCGAAAAGCCCAGAGCCGCCGGGCGACCACGATAGAGAAATCAGAGGCAAATCATAAATCGTCCGTCTGGCGGCAGCGCGGGTGACCAATGGCCAAATAAAAATCAGCATTTAATGCTAAAAAACCACCATCGGGGGGCGCCGGCATAGTTGAGGCGGCTCAGGCGGCATGGTGGTATAATTGCGGCATCAGGCCCAGGGATGACTCGCACTATGAAAATCAAATACGCAATCTATTTTTTTACCCTGTGCCTGATGACCTCCTTCTCTCTGTTCATTGTCGATGAGCTGCTTGAAGCCCATACCGATTACCGCGACAACCAACTCAACCTGTACAAAATTGATCGCGCCAAAGAAATCTCCGAAGCCTTCCAGGCGGCGCTGCAGGCTCACCGTCTCAAACGATTGAGCCTGATCGATCCTCAGATCACCCGCGCGCAATGTTTGGCCGCCGATCGGGTGGCGCGCGAGAGAATCACCCGGATCCGCGAACATCTGGACGATGAGGTCGCCAGACAGCTCGGGGTTCGGCAAAAAATTGCTGCGCTGTCGATGATCGGCCTGATGGAACAGTTGCTGGATAATGACAACCTGCAGCTTTCGCAGATCAATAACACCAACGCTAATCTGTTCAACATCAACAGCGCCTATTACATCTCGCAAACCAGCAAGAGCTATTACCGTTATACCTACGATACCCGGATGGTGGATACCGACTCCTTTATGTTTCTCGAGGCCATCCGTCTCAATAATCGGCTGAATATGTCACTGACGGAATTGAGCGATCAGATTATCGACGTCAATGTAAGCCCGCTGGTTCGCAAAGACGCCTATCTGAAGTCCATTCAACTGACCGGCGTGCTGAACGCCCTGAGCACCCGATTGATCTTCATGAAGATCAACTACGACGATGGACAAATCACCGACATCGTCAATGCGTTACTCGCCCAGGTGTCCGCTGAACGCCTTCAACAGATTACCGATGGGCTGTACACCGCTATCGATACCCACAAGCCCTATCCCACAGCGCTTATCTCGCGCTATGTCGACGATGTGAGCGGGCTTTCGCAGGCGCTGTATCAGCGCAGCTTCGAATTGGAAACCCTCGCCTCGCGCCACAAGATTTACGACAGCCAGACGACCATTTACGGCATGATCGCACTTGCCGGCCTGGTGGTATTGCTGTTCATTTTGCCGGCGCTGGTGTTCTGCACCAGCATCAACCGTTGGCTGACCAAGACCCACAACAATATCGTACGGCTGTCGCGCGGTGAGATGAATATCGATCGCAACGACGCCTTCTACAGCCAGGAACTGATCGCCATCAGCGACGCCATTCAGCAGCTCAGGCAATACCAGTTGGACAAGGTCTCGCTGGAGAGCGAGAAACAACTGCTGATTAAAGAGCTCGAGGCCTCTTCCTTCCTCGATCCGCTCACCAATATCTACAACCGTCGTAAATTCTTCCTTGAATCTCAGCTGCTGGGCGACGGCAGCTACCCGCAGGCCTTTTGCCTGATCGATATCGACAACTTCAAACAGCTCAACGACAGCTACGGCCACGACGTGGGCGACCGGGCGCTGGTGGCATTCGGACACCTGCTGCAACGCGCGTTCCGTGCCAGCGACATTTTCTGCCGCTACGGCGGCGAAGAGTTTGCGGTGCTGCTGGGTAACTGTTCGTTGGACAACGCGCGGGACATCATGGAGCAATTGCGCGCCCGCACTCATCGCCTGACGCTACACCTGGCCGACGGACGGCAAGTGCATTTCACCACCAGCTGCGGCATCGCGCCGGTCAACGCGTTCACCGCACTGCAGGCGGCGATCAAACAGGCAGACGAAGCGCTCTATTTTTGCAAAAAGAGCGGCAAGGATCGGGTCAGCGTGCATACCGAAGCCGGCTTTATCTGATTCGCTGTTTAAAATAATTAACATTATAATTTTTATGACTAATTAGGGTAAGTCATTCACCTTACAGGCATATCTGGCTTTTTTTTCTCCCCGTCGCCGCCAGGCCGTCATAAAGGCACGTTTAATCCTCGACCCGCTTTGGTGATTTATGGTGTGATGCAGCTTCAATAACAGGATAATCCGGGTATACTCCACCCCCACTTTTATGATTATCCGGATTTGGACACGCGCCTGACGAGGATGCTGTAACGCGCTATGACTCAATACGCTTCCCCGATTTTGACATCACTGCTTGATACCGATGCTTATAAGCTTCATATGCAGCAAGCAGTGTTCCATCGCTATCCCGCGATCAGCGTGGCGGCGGAATTCCGCTGCCGCGGCGACGAACTGTTGGGCGAATATGCCGACGAGATCCGCGCGCAGGTGGCGCTGATGAGCCGGCTGGCGCTGACCGACGCCGAATTCGCTTATCTTTCGGGTCTGCCCTTCTTCCGTCAGGATTACCTGAACTGGCTGCGCACGTTCCGCTACGATCCGCAGCAGGTCACCATCGACAACCGCGACGGCAAACTGCACATCCGCATCGCCGGCCCCTGGCGTGAAGTGATCATGTGGGAAGTGCCGTTGCTGGCGGTGATCAGTGAAGTGGTGCACCGCCGGCGCTCGCCGCTGGCGACGCCGGAACAGGCGGTGGCACATCTGCAAACCAAGCTGGCGCAGTTCAAGGCGCTGGCGGGCGATCTGGACCTTTCGCGCTTCAAGCTGATGGACTTCGGTACCCGTCGCCGTTTCTCTCAGGGCGTGCAGCAGGCCATCGTCAGCACCTTGCAGGCCGAATTCCCGTACCTGTCGGGCACCAGCAATTACGATCTGGCTCATCAGCTCGGCCTGGCGCCGGTCGGCACGCAGGCGCATGAATGGTTCCAGGCGCATCAGCAGATAAGCCCGGTGCTGGCCAACAGCCAGCGCGCCGCATTGCAGGCCTGGCTGGATGAATACCCGGATCAGCTCGGCATCGCGCTCACCGACTGCATTACCATGGATGCTTTCCTGCGCGACTTCGGCCCGCAGTTCGCCGAGCGTTATCAGGGGCTGCGCCACGATTCTGGCGATCCCGTCGAGTGGGGTGAGAAAGCCATTGCCCACTATCAGAAACTGGGCATCGATCCGATGAGCAAAACGCTGGTGTTCTCGGACAACCTGGATCTGGAAAAAGCGCTGGCGCTCTATCGCCACTTCTATCAGCGCATCAATCTCAGCTTCGGTATCGGCACGCGCCTGACCTGCGATATTCCGGGCGTTAAGCCATTGAATATCGTGATCAAGCTGGTCGAATGCAAAGGCAAGCCGGTGGCTAAACTCTCCGACAGCCCCGGCAAGACCATCTGCCAGGACCAGGCCTTCGTCAGGGCCCTGCGCAAAGCCTTCGATCTGCCGCTGGTGAAGAAAGCCAGCTGAACCGCCTCTATATAGAAAGAAAGCCGGCCTGGTTCACGCGCCGGCTTTTTTGTTTTTATCCCGACCGCCCTCTTTTCAGTCAGCCGCAATAAATGTTGCGCCAATCCGATGATTTCTGCTTGTGCTCTGCACCGCGGCAAGTAACATAGCCATTACCCCCATATTCTTGGGTTGTAAGCTATTTCTAAACCAAATTATTAAAGAGAGAAATCTATGAGCGTAGTGCCTGTAGTCGACGTACTGCAAGGTCGTGCTGCGGTTGACAGTGAAGTCACCGTACGCGGCTGGGTACGTACCCGGAGAGATTCAAAAGCTGGTATCTCCTTCCTGGCCGTCTATGACGGTTCCTGCTTTGATCCGTTACAGGCCGTCGTTAATAATTCTCTGCCGAATTATCAGGATGAAGTGCTGCATCTGACTACCGGTTGTTCGGTTGAAGTCACCGGCAAAGTCGTCGCTTCACCGGGCGAAGGCCAGAGCTTCGAACTGCAGGCTACCGCGATCAAAGTGGTCGGCTGGGTCGACGATCCGGACACTTACCCGATGGCGGCCAAACGTCACAGCATCGAATACCTGCGCGAAGTGGCTCACCTGCGCCCGCGTACCAACCTGATCGGCGCCGTGGCGCGCGTGCGTCATACGCTGGCGCAGGCGATTCATCGCTTCTTCCATGAAAATGGCTATTTCTGGGTGTCCACCCCGCTGATCACCGCCTCCGATACCGAAGGCGCCGGCGAGATGTTCCGCGTGTCCACGCTGGACCTGGAAAACCTGCCGCGCACCGACAAGGGCGCCGTCGACTTCAGCGAAGACTTCTTCGGTAAGGAAGCCTTCCTTACCGTTTCCGGCCAGCTGAACGGCGAAACCTACGCTTGCGCGCTGTCGAAGGTTTACACCTTCGGCCCAACCTTCCGCGCCGAAAACTCCAACACCAGCCGCCACCTGGCGGAATTCTGGATGATCGAGCCAGAAGTGGCCTTCGCGACGCTGGACGACGTTGCCGGCCTGGCCGAAAGCATGCTGAAGTATGTGTTCCAGGCGGTGCTGGATGAACGCGCCGACGATCTGAAATTCTTCGCCGAGCGCGTGGATAAAGACGCTATCGCTCGTCTGGAGCGTTTCGTTTCTTCCGATTTCGCCCAGGTGGACTACACCGACGCCATTGAGATCCTGCTGGCCTCGGGCCAAACCTTCGAAAACCCGGTTTCCTGGGGTATCGATCTCTCTTCCGAACATGAACGTTATCTGGCGGAGAAACACTTCCAAGCGCCGGTGGTGGTGAAAAACTACCCGAAAGACATCAAAGCGTTCTATATGCGCATGAACGAAGACGGCAAAACCGTTGCGGCCATGGACGTGCTGGCACCGGGCATCGGCGAAATCATCGGCGGCTCGCAGCGTGAAGAACGCCTCGACGTGCTCGATCAGCGTCTGGAAGAGATGGGTCTGAATAAAGAAGACTACTGGTGGTATCGCGATCTGCGCCGCTACGGCACCGTGCCGCATTCCGGTTTCGGCCTGGGCTTTGAACGTTTAATCGCCTATGTCACCGGCGTGCAAAACGTGCGCGATGTGATTCCATTCCCACGCACGCCACGTAACGCAAGCTTCTAATTTATACGATCACTCGTTTTTTAAACGATTTCGTTACAAAACAAAGGCCAGCCTCGCTGGCCTTTCGCATTTTTTAATATTGACGCACGTCACAAAGTTCCCGAAAAATTACATTTGGTTACACATACTTTCCTTTTGCAACCTGATTGGGACATTGGTATCATTTTCGTCCTAGATTAACCCGCCTGTGAATGGAACACTGCGTTCAGACACAGGACGACACCAATCTATCAACAATAGTTCCCAAAGAATTATTGGCGGCAGTGGCAAAGGTGTCCGAATAACACCAATGAGGGTAATAATGATGAAGCGCAACATTCTTGCAGTGGTTATCCCGGCTCTGTTGGCTGCTGGTGCAGCAAACGCAGCTGAAATCTACAACAAAGACGGCAACAAGCTGGATCTGTACGGCAAAGTTGACGGTCTGCACTACTTCTCCGACGACAAAGGTAACGACGGTGATCAGACCTATGTTCGTTTCGGCTTCAAAGGTGAAACTCAGATTACTGACCAACTGACCGGTTACGGCCAGTGGGAATACAACGTCCAGGCTAACCACTCCGAATCTCAGGGCACCGAAGGCACCAAAACCCGTCTGGGCTTCGCCGGTCTGAAATTCGCTGACTACGGCTCCTTCGACTACGGCCGTAACTACGGCGTACTGTACGACGTGGAAGGCTGGACCGATATGCTGCCAGAGTTCGGTGGCGACACCTACACCTACACCGACAACTTCATGACCGGCCGTACCAACGGCGTTGCGACCTATCGTAACAACAACTTCTTCGGTCTGGTTGACGGTCTGAACTTCGCTCTGCAATACCAGGGCAAAAACCAGAACGACGGTCGTAACGTCAAGAAACAAAACGGCGACGGCTGGGGTATCTCCTCTACTTATGACATCGGCGAAGGCGTAAGCTTCGGCGCTGCATACGCTTCCTCCAACCGTACCGACGACCAGAAACTGCGTTCCAACGAGCGTGGCGACAAGGCTGATGCATGGACCGTGGGTGCGAAATACGACGCCAACAACGTTTACCTGGCGGCGATGTACGCAGAAACCCGTAACATGACCCCGTTCGGCGGCGGTAACTTCGGTGCAGGCTGTGCAGCTACCGATGACAAGTGCGGTGGCTTCGCGAGCAAAACTCAGAACTTCGAAGTGACTGCTCAGTACCAGTTCGACTTCGGTCTGCGTCCAGAAGTGTCTTACCTGCAGTCTAAAGGTAAAAACCTGAACGTCCCAGGCGTAGGTTCTGACCAAGATCTGGTTAAATATGTTTCTGTTGGTACCACTTACTACTTCAACAAAAACATGTCCACCTACGTTGATTACAAAATCAACCTGCTGGATGACAACGAGTTCACCAAAGCAACCGGCACCGCTACCGACGATATCGTAGCTGTTGGTCTGGTGTACCAGTTCTAAGTTGTCTCGCTTAACGGCGGTTTACCGTCGGCTAAGTTAAAAAAACAGGGCTTCGGCCCTGTTTTTATTTGTGTCTTCCGGTAACGTTTTATCCTGCAGATTTCCCCTTCCCCATCATTTTTTCTGTCGAATCCTTCCCGTTCACAAGATCGCGGTGTTTTTATCGCAAACGGTTGGCAAAGCCGATAACTGGCGCTACCCTGATGCTTCTGTCTGCTTAACTCCGAGATTTGGAAGCACCTGACATGTTTGAAAAAATCACCGCCGCACCCGCCGACCCGATCCTGGGCCTGACCGACATTTTCCGCGCCGACGCCCGCCCGAATAAAATCAATTTAGGGATTGGCGTTTATAAAGACGAAACCGGTAAAACCCCGGTGTTAACCAGCGTAAAGAAAGCTGAACAGTATCTGCTGGAAAATGAGACCACCAAAAACTATCTCGGCATTGAAGGCATCCCGGCGTTTGCCAGCTGCACGCAAGTGCTGCTGTTCGGTAAAGAGAGCCCGATCGTCGCCGATCGTCGCGCACGCACCGCACAGACGCCAGGCGGCACCGGTGGCCTGCGCGTGGCGGCAGACTTTATCGCCAACCAGACCAGCGCCAAGCGCATCTGGATCAGCAACCCAAGCTGGCCGAACCACAAGAACGTCTTTAGCGCCGTGGGCCTGGAAGTCCTGGAGTATGCCTACTACGACGCCGCCAACCACGCATTGGATTTCGACGGCCTGCTGAACAGCCTGAAACAGGCCCAGGCCGGTGATGTGGTGCTGTTTCACGGCTGCTGCCATAACCCGACCGGTATCGATCCAACGGCGGAACAGTGGGCACAGCTGGCTGAGCTTTCCGTGGCCAATGGCTGGCTGCCTCTGTTCGACTTCGCCTACCAGGGCTTCGCCAAAGGTCTGGAAGAGGATGCGCAGGGCCTGCGTATTTTCGCCGCCAAACATCAAGAGCTGATTGTCGCCAGCTCCTACTCAAAAAACTTCGGTCTGTACAATGAGCGCGTCGGCGCTTGCACCATTGTAGCTGCCGATGCCGAAACCGCCGAGCGCGCCTTCAGCCAGGTAAAAGCGGCTATTCGCGCCAACTACTCCAACCCGCCGTCACACGGCGCCGCCGTTGTCGCCACCATTTTGGGTAACGATGCGCTGCGCGCGATGTGGGAGCAGGAGCTGACCGACATGCGCCAGCGCATTCACCGCATGCGTCAGCTGTTCGTGAACACCCTGCAGGAAAAAGGCGCCCAACAGGACTTCAGCTTCATCATCCAGCAGAATGGCATGTTCTCCTTCAGCGGTCTGACCAAAGAACAGGTGCTGCGTCTGCGCGAAGAGTTTGGCGTCTACGCCGTGAACTCAGGCCGGGTGAACGTGGCCGGCATGACGCCGGACAACATGGCACCGCTGTGTGAAGCCATCGTCGCCGTGCTCTAAATGCATCGACACAGGTCATAAATCATAAAAAAAGGGCGCTCTATGCGCCCTTGATTATTTCTGCCGGGAAATAATCGCTACCACACTGCCGGCTCTTCGCGCAGGAACGGGTTGGTCTGGCGCTCGTGGCCAAAGGTCGACATCGGGCCGTGGCCAGGAATAAAGCGCATATCGTCGCCCAATGGCAGCAGCTTGGTGCGAATAGAGGCGATCAGCGCCTGATGGTCACCGCGCGGGAAGTCGCTGCGCCCTACGCCACCGTTAAACAGCACGTCGCCCACCAGCGCCAAACGCGCTTGCTCATTGATAAAGACGATGTGGCCCGGCGTATGCCCGGGGCAGTGCAGCACCTTGAGCGTCATTTCGCCCACCTGCATCTCATCACCTTCTGACAGCCAGCGAGTCGGCGTCAGCGGCGCACACTCTTCCAGCCCGAACATCCGGCTCTGCGCCGGCAAACCATCCAGCCAAAAAGCGTCTTCTTTATCCGGGCCGTAAATCGGCACCTGATAATGGTCCGCCAGCTCCGCCGCCGCACCAACATGATCCAAATGGCCGTGGGTCAGCAAGATCTGAGTGATCATCACCCCCTGCTGCGCGACTTCCGCTTTGATTTTTTCCGCTTCACCGCCGGGATCGACCAACGCCGCTTGCTGCGTGTTTTCACACCAAATCAGGCTGCAGTTCTGGCTAAAAGCGGTAACGGGAATAAGATGGTATTTCATAAGGCTCCAACGACAATAACGCCGCTTCCGCAAGGGGCGGCGTTATTCACTGACGGCACAGCGGTTACCAGGTCCGAACCGGGCCGGTATCGATGTGTACGAAGTTGCTACGTGGGTAATATCCTACACCACCGGCGCGCATTTTTAACGCCGCTTTACGGATATTACTCAATTGGATACCTTCGATGTGGAAATCCATCGCCTGGCCCTTGGTGTGGTAGCTGTGCTTGGCCACGCCGCGGCTGTGTGCGCGCAATTCGTTGTTAGTATCTACGGAACGGTATCCGGAGATCAGCTGCACCGGCTTGCTGGTGCCCAGCAGCCCCTGCAGACGATAAAGGTGATCAAACAAGCGGGGATCGATCGATTTAACCTTGTTAGCGCGATAATCGCGGAACAGATGATTTAACCGCACCAACTCTTCTTTATTGTAACCTTTGCCGTCAAAGAACTCGGCTTTAATAGATTCACCGGTATTCAGGTTATTCAGCACTAAAATACGCGGTCGAGCGGTGGAAAGACTGGCAAACGCCTGCCCTGGAAGCAGCGCTATGCCCATAGCAGCGCCACCTAGCGCCAGCCATTTACGGCGGTGATGATCAATTTTGTCCATGACTCTGTTAAACCCGGCAAGAATGTCAAAATAAATGCACAAAGCAGCGCACTGTCCGAACCATAACCGCCTGCGTATGCTGAGTCAACCCGCGATACGCCTAGGTTTACAGGCCCCCGGCTACGGGGGCCTGCGGTATAGCCAAACATTCTGACCGTTATTTATTTATAATTACTGCATTTACTGCATTAATTTTTTGGCCTGAGCCAAAATTTGTGCGCCCGATCGCACCGTATTATCATAATTGTAAATATCTGTACGGAATTGCGGTTGGCCGTCATCCGAAACCCAGGCGGTCAGATAATACAGTTTTACGGGAATACGCTGGCGAATATTCACATAAGTGGTATTCCCCTCTTTCAGCGTGGAAGACACGCGGCTGTTGTTCCAGCCGGCGTCCTGCAGCAGCATATTCGCCAAATCGGACGCCTTATTCACCCTCACGCAGCCGGAGCTGAGCGCGCGGATGTCTTTCTGGAACAGGCTGTGGTTCGGAGTATCGTGCAGGTAGATGGCGTCCGAGCTCGGCATATTGAACTTGAAGCGCCCCAGCGAGTTGGTCGCTCCCGGCGCCTGACGGACGCGATACGGGAAGTTACGCGCAGAGACCATGCTCCAGTCGATCATAGACGGGTTGATCACTTCTGCATCGTTACTCCAGCCCGACAGCACGGTGTAGCCGTGTTTCTGGAAATAGTTACCGTCGCGCATCGCCTTCGGCACGATATCCTCACGCACCAGCGTGGTCGGCACGTTCCAAGGCGGGTTGACCACCACGTTGTTCAACGCGCTGCTCATCAGCGGCGTCTTGCGGCTCGGCCGCCCGACGATAACGCGGGAGGACAACACTTCGTTGCCGTTCTGATAGTAGGTCAGCGAGTAATTGGGAATGTTCACCATAATGCCGGTGCCGACATGCCCCGGTAAAATTCGCAGACGTTGGATATTCAACGCCAACAGCGCGGCACGGGTTTTCGGTGACACGTTGAGCCACTCGCGAGTGCGCACGCCGATCACGCCGTCCGCCGTCAGCCCCTGCCATTTCTGGAAGCGCTTGACGCCCTCCGCCAGCTCGTCGGTATAGAGGTTGTCGCTCACCACGCTGCCGATCTGCGGCGGCGTCTGTTCCGCGGTCAGCTCCGTCACCGGCGCCGCCGATGGGCTGACCGTCACGCGGCTTTTCTCTTCGTCTACCGTCAGCCCGCCGTCGTCGGGCTCATTGCTCTTCGCCGAGACCACCGCCGGTTCCGCTTCCGCTTCCGGCGCCGAGGTGGCCAGCATACCGGTGCGCGTCAGGATCTCACGCAGCGCCGGGATATCATTGCTCATTTGGCCTGGGCGCAGGCTCGGGCCACTGCCCACCTGGGGCCAAGGGCGATTGTCCGCCAGCAAGTCGCGCAGCGCCTGATGCATCTTGGCGTATTGCGGATGTTGCGGCGCGAGCGAATTCACGTAGCTCAGGGTACGCGCCTGGCGCACCGCCAGCTGCCACTGATTAATCACTGCGGTGGGCGGCAAGCCAAGCTTGTAGGGAATATTGCTGTACAGCCAGTTGTTGCCGTTGGCGCCGATCGCGGACACGAACTGCAAATAGCCCAGCATCGCATCGGACAACACCACATCGCGGCCCACTTCATTGAGCGCCGGATCGGTCAACATCTTCACCCACTGGGTGAACTGCGGCTGCACGCCGGACATCGCCAGCTCGGCCAGCTGCTGCTGAAACTGCTGAACGGCTTCGCGATCCTGCCACATCGGCTGCATATGGTTCGCCGCATACAGCGGCGCCAGCGTGGACAGGTAGTGCAAATCCATGCCGCGCGGCAACGCGGCCAGCAGTTCAGAACGGCTCTGCGCAACGGACATGCCTGCTGATGCCACTGGTAACGCCGCTACGGTGGCCGATGCGGAAAACGACGACACAAGACTACAGGCGATAGCGCCACTCAGCGCCAAACGTCGTAGAGAGTTTCCCTTTTTAAGCAACATCCCTTGCCCCCTGTATGCTCACAAAAAAAACGTCAAAAACTGCATATAGTTTCAGTATACAAACAGAAAGGCCGTTTCGCCCTGCGGGCGTCGAATTACTGTTTATCTGATTAAACTAACCGCTTTTCAACGGATAAAAAAGCAGGACTATCATCCACGCGTACAAAAAAATAGCCACCCTACGGCGGCTATTTTCGGATTTTTAGGGCGTTTTTCTACCTTACTGCGTTTCAACCGACGCAGTGCCCAGCGCCGGCGGCTCGCCGGCAAAACCGCGCAACCCCACCACGTGCACATGCTCGTGGTTCTGGAACACCTTACGCACCAGTTTATAGGTGGTGCCCTTCTCTGGACTGATGTTTTCCGGCGCCGCGATGATGAGCTGCATCTCCAAACGGTCGCACAGTTCGAACAGCGTGGCGATCGACTTGGCATCCAGACGCGCCGCTTCATCGAGGAACAGCAGGCGACACGGCGAGATGTCTTTGCCGCGCAGACGGCGGGACTCTTCTTCCCAGCTCTGTACCACCATCACCAGAATTGACATCCCGGTACCGATGGCTTCACCGGTCGACAACGCGCCGCTTTCCGCACGCAGCCAGCCGTCGGAGCCACGGTACACTTCTACTTCCATCTCCAGATAGTTGCGGTAGTCCAGCAACTCTTCGCCGATGGTCTGTGGCGTGCGCTGCCCCATGTCGATCTGCGGATTCAGGCGCTGGTAAAGCTTGGCCAACGCTTCGGAGAAGGTCAGGCGGTTACTGTTAAACAGATCCTGATGTTGTTCCTGTTGCTCAGAGAGCACGTCCAACAGGGTGGCGTGCGCTTCTCGCACATTGACGTTCAGGCGCACGCTCTTCACCTGGCCGAAGGAAACGGCCTGCAGCCCCTGGTTCAGCATGCGAATACGGTTCTGTTCGCGCTGAATGGTTTTGCGAATGATGTTGGCCACGCTTTTCGAACTGATCGCCAGCTTCTGCTCGCGCGCGGTCAGCTCTTCGGTTAGACGGCCCAGCTCGATCTCCATCTGCTCGATGGCCTCGACCGGATCGTCGGTGCGAATGATGTCCTGGCGGATACGCTCGCGCAGGTGTTGGTACACCGCGATATAGAACTGAATCTTGCGCTCCGGCCGCTTCGGATCTTCCGACAGGCGCAACACGTCTCGCAGGTGTTCGTTGTCCGCCACGGCCAGACGCAGCGCACCGAGCGCCTTATCCGACATCGAACGCAGCTCGTCGCCATCCATATACGCCAGCTCGCGGCGATGCAGGCGGCGTTCCACGCCATTGTCTTTCACCAGACGCATCACCGCGCACCAGCCCGCCTTGGCGGTCACCACCTGCTCGCGCAGCTGATGATAGTCGCGTTCCAGCTTGCGCAGTTTCTTCTGCAGGCCATCCATTTCGGCTTCGCAGAAGGTCAGCTGTTTCTCCAACTGATTGCGACGAGCACGGTTGTTGCTCAACGCCGTATGCAGCTCGTCGCGGCGCTGGCGCGCACGCGCTTCGGCGTTGGCGTCGGCCTGCACGCCGATATCTACCAGCTCCTGGCTCAGCTCTTTCAGCATGTCGCGCTTGGCGTCATACGAACTTTTCAGCGAGGCCAGCACCTGGCTGTACTGGGTGAACTGGGTTTGATACTGACGCAGCTGTTCACGGGCACGGGCGCGTTCGGCTTCCGCCTGCTCCAGGCGCTGACGCAGCTTGTCGTTGAGATCGTTGTTGGCATTCTGCATGCCGGCGGAGTCGGTATAGCTGAAATGCGCGCGGCGCTGCACCACTTCCGTCAGCGCGAACGCCTGCTGTTTGGCCTGGCGCTGCACGCTTTGCGCCTGCGCGTAGTCCTGCTGCAGCTGTTCATGCTGCTGCGGATCGCTCTGCAGCACCGACAGCAGCGGCTCCAGCTTGGTCAGCGACACGCCGTGCTGCTGAATATGACGCGCGGCGTCCTGCGCCTCTTCCAGCTCTTCGCGGATCTCGTCGACACGATCCTGCAGCGTTTCATCGTTCAGCAACGATACCAGCGGCATCAGGCGGTTGAGCGCGGAAATGCCCTCTTTGGCCTGATCGTACTGCTGACGCTGCTGCTGGTTCTGCGCTTCGTGATTGTTCAGCGCGCGTTCGATTTCGCCACGGCGGGCGCTCAAACCGCGGATCTCCGCTTCCGGATCAGCGTCGAACGCCACCGCCAGATGGGTGCCGATAAAGCGGCTGAAGGCCTGGTGTGAACGCTGGGTTTTCTGCACGTCGAACGACAGCGTGGCGTAACGCTCCGCCAGCGTTTCACGCTCGGCATGCAGCACTTCCAGACGGTTTTCGCGCGCCGCGCGGCCGAACAACGGCACTTCCGGATAACGAGAATAACGCCACTGGCGATCGGCGATCTTCACCACCACCGCTTTGTCCTGCTCTTCGACGGCGAACACGCTGTCATCGAACGACTGCGGATCCCCTTCGATCAGGTAAAGATCTTCCGGGCAATCTTCCAGCCCTTCCAGCATTTCGCGCACCAGCGACAGATCCGGCACCACGATGGCGTGGCGCGAAGGGCCGTACAGCGCCGAGAAGTAAGGCGCGTCGTCGATGGTGACATCATCGTAAATTTCCGACAGCAGCACGCCGCCGAAACGTTCGGCCAGCGTGACCAGGCGTTGATCTTCCGCGCCGCCCGGCTGGCTGAGACGTTCGATCTGCGCTTCCACTTCACGTTTGCGGGCCGCCACTTCGTCGCGCTCGACGGTGGTTTCACGCTCGCGCTCCAGCAGCTGCTGCATGTATTCGGTCACCTGCTGGCTGTTTTCCAGCGGCTCTCCGCTCTGATCGCTGAGCTGGCCCAGGGCGTCCTGCGCCGCCAGCCACACCGGGGCACGCGCCGTCAGCTCACGGATGCGCTGCTGGATCTGCTCCAGTTCCTGGCGCATCTCCATACGGCGTTCACCGGCTTCGCTGACATTCTGCGACAGCGCTTCCAGGCGCTCTTCCAGCTCCTGTTGCAGCATGTCGAGATCGTCCGGCTGGTACTCTTGGCCATGGCGTTTGCAAAATTCGTTCAGCAGGCGTTCGGCGTCCTGCTGCGAGCGCAGGCGCTGTTCCAGTTCGCTCAGGCGCAAACGCAGCGGCTGAACGCGCTCGGCGAGGTGTTGCTGCGAAGGCCAGTCGCGCAGCAATTCGCGCGCGCACTGCCAGGCTTCGCTGCGGCTGACCTGGCCGGCGATTTTACCCACCAGCTGATAGGCCTGTTCGAACTGGCCGTGTGCGGCGTCGGCCACGCTCAGCTTCTGTTCCAGCATCAGCAACGCTTCGGTCGCTTCCTGCTCGCGGGCCTGGAAGGTGTCTAGCCACTGTTCGGCGTTGTCGGCGGTCAGATCCGGCAGTTGGCACAGCGCGCGCGCGCGCTCCAATGCCTGCAGCGCCTGTTGGTACTGAATGGCGCGGGTCTGCTGCACGTCGAGCGCCTGCTGGTAGTCGGCCAACTGGCTCTTCAGTTCGTCCACTTCCAGCTCGGCCGCTTCGGCGCGCGCCTCGTTTTCGGCCTGCTGCTCGCTCGCCTCGGCCACCACTTCGTTCTGCTCTTCCAGACGGTAGGTCAGCTCTTCCAGATCGGCTTCATAGCGTTCGATCTTCTCCTGCTGACGCATCGCCGTCTGCACCAGATTCAGGTGGTCGCTGGCGGCCTGGTAATCGGTTTCCAGATCGGATTCGGCGCCGCTCTGTTCGCTCAGCTCGCGCGCCATTTCCACATGGCGATACTGTTCGGCGGCCAGCTGCTTGCGGCTGCCCAACAGCTCGCTGCGCAGCGCCAGCGCGCCGTCCAGATGGATGCGGCGTTCGTTGGCGTGGCGCATATAGTCCGCCGCCACATAGGAGGTGGCCTCGGAGATCAAATGCTTGAACAGGTCGCGATCCGACTGGGTGACGCGGATTGCTTCCAGCGTCATGCGGTTTTCGCGCAGCGCCGCTTCCATGTCCTGGAACGCCTTGCGCACGCCGCTGTTTTCCGGCAGCAGGTAATCGCGCAGCGAGCGGGTGATGGCGCTGGAGATACCGCCGTACAGCGACGCTTCAATCAGACGGTAGAACTTGCTGCGATCGGCGGACGAACGCAGACGTTTCGGGATCACGCCCAGATCGAACATCAGCGAGTGATAATCGGTGATGGAGTTGAACTGCTTGAACTGCACGCCCTCCATCTCTTCCACACGCTCTTTCAGCTCTTGCAGCGACAGCACGCGCGCCTGGCGATCGCCCACGGTCTGGGTCAGCAGTTCGGTCGGCTGTACCGCGGTCGGCAGGCCCTGGATGGTGAAAGGTTTGATGTCGACCTTACGATCGCGCCCTGCCACCTGCTGCAGGCGCACACCGACCACCACGCGCTGGTGGCGCGAGTTGACGACGTCGAGGGTGGAGTAACACACGCCGGCACGCAGCTTGCCGTGCAAGCCTTTGTCGCGCGAACCGCTGGTGGCGCCCGCTTCGGTGGTGTTACGGAAGTGCAGCAGCGTCAGGTCGGGGATCAGTGCGGTGACGAAGGCCGCCATGGTGGTGGACTTCCCCGCCCCGTTACCGCCGGACAGCGTGGTCACCAGCTCATCCAGATCAAAGGTACGGGCGAAGAAACCGTTCCAGTTAACCAGCGTCAGCGAGCGAAATTTACCGCGTTCAATCATTCCTGTTCATCCTCTGCACCGTCAGGAGCGTTATCAACCTGCTGATCCTCAGCGTCATTCTCATCGTTCAGCGACAGGCTGGTTTCAACCGGCATCGCCTCGCCGTCGCGAATCATGCGCAGCTGCGCTTCACGCGGATCGTCGCCGCTGCGCACGTCGGCGCCGAAGCGGAACACCGCCTCGGTAATGCGGAACTTGCTGCTGTCATTGCCCATGAAATAGACCATGCCGAGGCGGCGCAGGCGGTTCAGCGAGGTGCGCACCTTCTCGTGCAGCTTCTGCCGATCGAGATCCGAACCGGTGGAGCGCTGGTTGACGAACTTCAGCAGCTTGTTCTCATCCGCCAGGCTCAGCAGCTCGTCGTACAGCTCCTGATGGCTGAAAATGCCTTCGTGCGCCAGGCGCTCGGGGCTGAGATACAGGTAGCACAAGATCTTGCCGACCATCATATCCAGCTCGGACAGCACCGAACGCGGGATCAGCGTGGTGGAGCGCGGGCGCAAATAGAAGAAACCTTCCGGCGCCCGAATCAGCTCGACGCTGTAACGGTTGTAAAATTCTTCCAGCTCATCCTGGAAATCCATTAAAAAGGCGTGGTTGTCCAGTTCATCGATACCGATGTGACGACCCGCACGCAGTTGGCTATCCAGCGCCGGGAACAGCGAGTTGGACAGCGCCTTGGCCAGCTTGACTGGCATTACTTGTTCAATATTTGTCGATGACATGGGCCTGGACCTTGGCTCCGTAATCATTGATTGCCTGCCATTCCGCCGGCAACCCTGAGAAATCTGCTTCAGCCACACCGAGGCGCACTGCCTGGTCGACCACTAAACGTGCCACGTCGAAATGACGCGCACGCGGATATTGCGCCAGGTAATCGCGCATCACCGCTGCAAGATTGAGCGGCATCTGCTGTTCCTGGTACACCTTCAGCGCCTCTTCGATCATCGCCGCCAGCTGTTCGCGAATTTCGCTGAACTCTTCGAACTCCAGATCCGGCGGCAGTTCCCCGGTCACTTCCTCGCTGCGCAGCGCCAGTTCTTCGTCGCGCATGTCCAGCAGACGATCGGCATTGGCATGGGTCAGCGCCCAAGGGTGGTCGAAATAGGTTTGCACCGACTGGCGCAAGCGTTGGGCGAACACGCGGTTTTTATCCATATCGATAGCGGTACGGATAAATTTATGTACGTGGCGATCGTAGCCGATCCACAGGTCGATCGCCTGCTGACCCCAACTGATGATGCGATCCAGCTTGCTCTGCAGATCGAACACCAGCTTGTCGACGAAGCCGAGCTCCACGTTGCCGAGGGTTGCGTCCTGGATGCGCAGCAGATTGGCCTGCAGCTTGTCGCCCGCCGCATCCAGCGTATCCTGCAGTTCGCGCAGGGTGCCCGAGGTTTCCGACAGCAGCATTTCGCAGCTGGAGATCGCCGCCCGCCAGTCTTTGCTCAGCAGCGCCGCGATGTCGTTTTTCACGCTCTGCTGCTGCTCGTCCATCACACGTTGCGTCATGTCGATGCTGTCGAAGATTTCCGCCACCGAATATTTCAACGGCGCGAACACGTTGCGATGCCAATGGAAATCGTCGCCGCCCTCGTCGGCGGCATCGGCGGCGCGTTTGAGTTCCTGCGCCACGATCGACAGCTGCATCGACAGACGCAGCGTGGAGAATTCGCGTTGGCGAATATAGTAATCGGTAATGCCGATACCCAGCGGCGTCAGGCGGTAAATCGCGTTGCCGTCCGCCAATTCGCTGGTAAAGCGGTTCAACAGGCGCTGGCGCACCATGTCGTTGATCGCATTGTTGGCGCGCATCGCCACCGTTTCATGCGTCTGTTCAAAACCCTTGCTGACATGGCGAAATGCATCAACCAGCTCACCTTCGCTCATCTCGCCGTCCAGCCGTTCGCCATTCAGGGTGGCGATGGCGAGCAGAAATGCGAGACGCTCCGTAGGGAGCGAAATAGAGAAATCATTTTTCCGTGCCCAGGCGACCAGTTCGGGTACTGTCTGGGAAAATTCACTCATAGTTCGTCCTTCAGGTTTGGTTTATGCGCCATGACGTGAATATAGCGCCCCAAACTCACGTACGGCTCCTGCCGGCAATAGTGCTGTTCAAGCGCCAGTAACTCTTCAAATTTTTGTGTTTGCAGCTGTCTGCTCTGCAGGTAGTCGTGAAACACCCGCACGCCGGTTTTGCCGCTGATGCGCATGCCCAGCTGTTCCAGCCAGCCATAGACCAATAGCGGATCGTGCGGATATTGTGGCGACAGCGAACGCTTGCGGCGCCGTCTGACTTCGGGATCCACCAGTTGGAAGTTACCCAACACCACGTTACGCATCAAGAGGCCGTTAGCGTTGAAGAACATCAGCGACAGCGCGCCACCCGGCGTCAGACAGTCGTACAATGCCTGCAGTGCCGCTTCGGGTTCTGCGATCCATTCAAGCACTGCATGAAACAATATCAGATCAACCGGCTGTTCCAAATGTTGAGCGATATCCTGCGCAGAACTTTGTACGAATTGCATGTTCTGGCTCACACCTTTCTGCTCCGCCAGCTGCGCGGCGCGCTGGATCATCTCACCAGAAAGATCGCACAACAACACCTGATGTCCTAATTCTGCCAGTTGGCAGGCCATATGGCCTTCCCCGCCCCCGGCGTCAAGGATGCGCAGCGGCCGCTGCGGCAACTGCGCCAGCAGCCCGGTCAGATCCTGCCAAACCACCGCCTGGCGGATTTTTCCTTTCGTGGTGCCGTAAATATTACGCGCAAATTTTTCAGCAATATCGTCAAAATTGCGATCCTGCATGGACAACGGCTCCGCTGATCTCATTCTTGCGGCGGCAAAGCGCACGCCCATTCAAACCTGCTATTTTGGCACAGACTGGCTTAGAATGTATCTTCTTGCGGCCTGTTTATGCCTGGATGCCGCTTTTTCACCCAAAAGGATCTGATTTTCGATGCTGTTCAACCTGAAAAAGTTCTTTGGCGCCCTGCTGATGCCGCTACCGCTGTTGATGCTGCTGATGGGGCTGGCGCTGTTACTGCTGTGGTTCACCCGTTGGCAAAAAAGCGGTAAGACGATTTTCACGCTGAGCTGGTTGTTTTTACTGCTTTTCAGCCTGCAACCGGTGGCCGACCGACTGCTGCGGCCGATCGAAGCCGAATACCAGACTTATCACGGCAACGATCCGGTCAGCTACATCGTGGTGTTGGGCGGGGGCTATACCTACAACCCCGACTGGGCACCTAGCTCGAACCTGCTCGGCAACAGTCTGCCGCGCGTGACGGAAGGCGTGCGGCTCTACCTTGCGCATCCCGGCGCCAGGATGGTGTTTACCGGCGCGTCCGCCGGACGCATGCAAAGCAACGCCGCCACGGCGGCGCTGGTAGCCGAAAGCCTGGGCGTGCCGCGCAGCGATATGGTGATTTTGAGGGAACCGCGCGATACCGAAGAAGAAGCCGCTCAGGTCGCCAAGTTGGTCGGCGAGCAACCGTTCATTCTGGTGACCTCCGCCAACCATCTGCCGCGTGCCATGCGTTTTTTCAAGGCTAAAGGCCTGCACCCGATCCCAGCACCGGCCAACCAGTTGGCGATCGACTCGCCGCTGAATATCTGGGATCGCGCCACACCGTCGTCGATGTTCCTCGGCCATACCGAACGTGCCTGGTATGAAACGCTGGGCAGCCTGTGGCAGTGGCTGAAAGGCGCGGATAGCGCCGGCGCCGAGTAAAACCCGTTCAACCGGCCAGCCAGGGCAGCAGCTGTTGCGACGCATAGTCGAACGGCCGCCGCTCCAGCTTGCCGGTATGGATCAAACGCCCTACCGCTTCCCACACCACGTATAGCCAGCGCCGCGCAAGGAAAGCGTCGGCGACCGGCGCCCGCTGCAGATAGCTGAACAGCAGTTGGCTGGGCATGCCCGGCTCGCAAAGGCGGAAAAGATCGTATTCGCGCGGCGCCCACAGCACCACACCGGGATTGAGCATCGCCAGCAGTTGATCGCTTTTGGGATCTTTCAGCATACTGCGCAGCGACAGGTTGCCGTGCACCAGGACGCAGGGATCGTCGAAGCCGACGAAGAAATGAGTCAGCGCTTCGCGCGTGCGATACAGCAAACGCCGATCCGCCATGGTCAGCTGCGGGGTAGTGAGATTGACCACCGTCGCCCACAGCACTTCAACCCGCTGTTGATACCAACAAAACCAGTCGTTCTCCTGCGTGCTGTCAACGCTGCCGACGCTGCCGTGACTGTCGATGCGGTGCCAGGCCAATACCCCGTCGACGATCTGCTCCATCAACATGTTCCAGCGATCCGGCGAACGCGTTGGCGCTTCGGCCGACACGCCGCGCAGGCGTTCGATCAGCAGGATTTCCGTATACGGCGCCTGGTGGGTGCACACTACGCCGTACACCGTCGGCAGGCGAATATCCCCGTCGCGCGCCAACATCGACAACTTATACGCCTCCTGTTGGGCAATACCCTGACAGATAAAACTTTTCGCCATCAGCGGGATGGCGTTGCCCTGCCGATCGTACAGCGAATACATATGCGCATAAGGCTGCTCGCTCACCCGCTCCAGCCGGCTGATGGACTCACCCAGCACAATGCTCAGTTCTGCGCGTAACTGCTCCATAAGGCATTCACCTCAGGCTAATATGGGGGGATGCGTAACATCATCGAACGGTGAGCGGAAAAATTCTTCAACGCAGATCAACAAAACGGGGATCAATATGGGAGGTATTACATCGTCGGCGCGTTGCGCGCCGCGCCGACGAAATCAGGCTCAGGGTTGAATGCTGTCGCGCACGCGCTGGAGATCTTCCGGCGTATCGACCCCCACGCTCGGGATCGCTTTCGCGACCGCCACGTGGATTTTTTCACCGTACCACAGCACGCGCAGCTGTTCCAACAGCTCGATCTGTTCCAGTTGGCTCGGCGCCCAGCTGACGTAGCGGCGCACGAAACCGGCACGGTACGCATAGATGCCGATGTGACGCAGCAGGCTGTCGCCGATGCTCTCTTTCGACGCAGCGAAACGTTCGCGATCCCACGGAATGGTGGCGCGTGAGAAATAGAGTGCGTAGCCCTGTGCGTCCATTACGACCTTCACCGCGTTGGGGTTGAAAGCCTCTTCCGCGCTCTCGATCGGCACTGCCAACGTCGCCATGCCGGCCTGGCTGCCCGCCAGATTCTCTGCGACCTGACGCACGATCACCGGTGGGATCAGCGGTTCGTCGCCCTGCACGTTAACGATGATCTGGTCGTCGGCAAAGCCGTAGTGCGCGATCACTTCCGCCAGACGCTCGGTGCCGGAATGGTGATCCGGGCTGGTCATGCACACTTCGCCGCCGGCGGCTTCCACCGCTTTGGCGACCTCAAGGTGATCGGTCGCCACGATGACGCGGCTGGCGCCGGACTCACGGGCACGCTCCATCACGTGCACCACCATCGGCTTACCGTGAATATCGGCCAGCGGTTTGCCCGGCAAACGGGTTGAGGCGTAGCGGGCGGGAATAATAGCGATAAAACTCATGCGTGCTTCTCGTCCAGCGACAGCGCACGCGCTTCATTTTCCAACAGCACCGGGATGCCGTCGCGCAGCGGGTAAGCCAACCCGTCCGCTTTGCACACCAGCTCCTGGTTTTCTTTATTGAAATAGAGTTTGCCGTTGCATACCGGGCAGGCAACGATTTCGAGTAAACGGTGGTCCATGCATCCTCCGCAAGGGGATTGGTCATCTGGGAAAGGCAGTGAGGATAGCATAACGCCCGGCCTCAGGTTAATCATCGGCGGCACCAACCCGCCGATATTTCCTCACCGCGCCGGCGCAACAGCTTGAACTGCGGCGCATCCCGGCGTAGAATTTTGTGATACAAATCACAAAAAGGTAGTAATACGTGATCAAACGTCTGCATAAAATCATCGCTCTGTTCGCTAACTTCAGCCACTGAGCCCCTTTGTAACGAGCGACGCTTAACTTCGTTTTACCCCACCGACGGCGTCGCTCGTTATCCCACTTCCCAGCCGGCACCCCATTCAGCGGCCAACACCGCCGGAATGTCGCCCAGCGCGACGCGTTGTGCACCGTGCCATTTGGCCGTGCGCGCGATGGCCTGTCGGATATCTTGCGTTCGCTGTTTGCCGAAGCGCACCTGCGGCTCCGCATGGAAACTGATGATCTCGAAGATGCCCTGGCGACGGTGCGCCTTGGCGTCAATCCGCCCCACCAGCTCGCCACGATGCAGCACCGGCAAGGTGAAGTAGCCATAGCGACGTTTTTCTTTCGGCGTGTAACACTCTAGCCGATAGTCAAAGTTGAACAGCTCGAGCGCCCGACGGCGATCCCACACCACCGGATCAAAAGGCGAAAGCAGGCTGGTGACCGTCGATTTGAGTTTGCCCTGCTCCGCCAGCGGCAGCAATTCCGCCAGTGATTCATGCACATAGAATTGTCCTTCCAGCCCCTCTACCTGCACCGGCGTAATCTCGCCCTGTTCCTGCAGCGCTGCCAGCAAGGCTTTTGGCGCCACGCGCTTCAGCCGATAGTAGTCAGCCAACCACTCGGCGCGGAAAATGCCCAGATAGCGGCAGGTGCGGCACAGCATCTGCCGGCGCGCCTGCTCCACAGGCAGCGTATGGCGCGCATCGTCCCAGGCCGGCAGCAGCCTTTCGGTCAGATCGTAAACCCGGTGGAAGTTGCGACGTTCGGCCACCATCAGCTTGCCGGCGGTAAACAGGATTTCCAGATGACGTTTCTCCGGTTTCCAGTCCCACCACCCGCTGTTGCCCTTCTTCTCGGCGCTGAAATCGGCGGAGCGCACCGGCCCCTGTTGTTCGATGTGCCGCAGCAGGTTGTCCATCGCGGCCTGGTGCTGCTGCACCCAGGCGGCGGAGTATTTCCAGCCCATATCATGCGGCGCCAGCATGCGGTGGCGCAGCAGGCCAAAATCTTCGATCGGCAGGAAACAGGCCTCATGCGCCCAATACTCGAACAGCTTGCGGCCGGCAAGCGCCTGCTCAAGCCACTCCGGCTGATAGGCTCCCAAACGGCTGAACAGCACCAGATACGGGCTGCGAGCAACGACGCTAATGGTATCGATTTGTAATAGCCCCATGCGCTGGATCGCACTCAAGACGTCATCGGGCCGAGCCTGGCGTTTAAGCGGAGAAAGCAGCCCCTGGGCGGCAAGGTGCAGCGCGCGAGCGGCGGTAAGGGAAAGGGTCGGGATGGTCATCCTGATATCCGTGGCGAGTAGGCAATGGCCTGATAATAGTGGATATCGCGGGATTTATCTTCGCCAGTGCTTGCGGGTGGCGACACCGGCACTGGCGAGGAAGGTGGGTGCGATCAGAACGCGATAACGTCTGCCGCGGACAGCCCATGCGAGCTGCGATAGATCGAGAACTCAACGTTCTGACCTTCGTTCAACGACTTATTTTTGGTGTTGGCGATAGCGTTGCGATTGACATAGATTTCGTCGCTGCCATCTACCGGTGAAATAAAACCATAGCCTTCGGCCTGATTAAACCATTTCACACGGCCCATTTTTAACACAGTATTTTTAAACATAACTTATATCCTTTTACTTGAGCATCCTTGACAACGTCATTTTTTATATTGTCTGGACGCTACCAGCCCATCCTAAAGTTTTTCGTAACAAACCTCTCGTGAGCAAAAAATTAAAAAACCCGCACGAAGGCGGGCTTGTTGAACTTAATATCTTCCGCATGATTCAGCGCTGAGGCATCACCATGGTTGTATTAAGATCTCTTATACGCGTTCCCTGTCTTCTTACAGAGCAACTACGTTAGCGGCAGCCGGCCCGCGCGGGCTGTCCTGGATGGTGTACTCGACGCGCTGGCCTTCAGCCAGGGTCTTGAAACCGTCGGTCATAATAGCGGAGAAGTGTACGAATACATCTTTGCCGCCGTCGTGCTGCTCAATGAAACCAAAACCTTTGCTTTCGTTGAACCACTTAACTTGACCCGTCTTCTTAGACATTACTTTTACCTTTAAATATATTTACAAAACCTGCCATAAGAGGCAATTGTGGCCATGTCAGAAACATTACTTATGGGAGGTACTTAGAAGGTTCGTCTTTGAAGCGGAATCGGATGATAACGTTTTTGGAGGAACTGCTTAACTCTAAACTCGAACATAAATAGGTCTGGATTACAGGCCGACTTGCATTTACTCATAAAAATGATGAATGCACAAGAGGTTTATTGCCTTTAATTCATAAATACGCCGAATTTATTTTTATCCCCATGAATATACATGACTTAATTTAACGCTCGCCGCGGCCGATCCACCGCGTTCTTCTCCTCACCGGGGCATCGTTTGCCCGTCCGTGCGCTACAAATGAGAGCTAACGCATAAAACTCTAATATGCTTGCCACGTCTATAACAAATCCCAAATCAGATGGCTAAACTTGAGGGGAAAACAAGGCAGACGGCTTTTTCGCCAGCACTTTTGCCGCTAAAAACACGATTTTTCAGATTATGCTGAATCAAGGAGCTATGCGCATGACCGCCCAGCAGTTCGTTTCACCTAATGAAATCCGCGCCAGATTCTCTCACGCGATGTCGGACATGTACCAAAAGGAGGTACCGCTGTACGGCGATCTGCTGGAGCTGGTGGCGGAAACCAACCGACAGGTTCTGCGCGAAGATGCCGCACTGGCTCATCAACTGCAAATCACCGGCGAGATCGAACGCCTCGCGATGGAGCGCCACGGCGCGATCCGGGTCGGCACTGCTGGCGAACTGGCCACCCTGCGCCGTCTGTTCCGGGTGATGGGCATGGCGCCGGTCGGTTACTATGATCTGTCTGTGGCGGGCGTTCCCGTGCACTCGACCGCCTTTCGCGCCGTACACGAAGACGCGCTGCAGGTCAGTCCGTTCCGCGTATTTACCTCCTTGCTTCGCCTGGAGCTGATAGAAGACCCCGCGCTGCGTGAGCTGGCTGAGCGCTTGCTGGCGCGCCGCCGTATCTTTACCGATCGCGCGTTGGAACTGATCGCGCTGCAGGAAGCGCAAGGCGGGCTGAATGAGGTGCAGGCGCAAGAATTTGTCGAACAAGCGCTGGAAACCTTCCGCTGGCACAACCAGGCGACGGTCAGCGCAGAAGAATACCGGCAGCTACACGATCAGCATCGACTGATCGCCGACGTGGTGGCGTTTAAAGGGCCGCATATCAATCATCTGACACCGCGCACGCTGGATATCGATCGCGTTCAACAGGCGATGCCCGCCCGCGGTATTACGCCCAAAGCGGTCATCGAGGGCCCGCCGCGCCGCCGTCGCGCGATCCTGCTGCGCCAGACCAGCTTCAAGGCGTTAGAAGAACGCGTCGATTTCGTTGAGCGCGACGGCCACGCCATCGCCGGTCACCATACCGCACGCTTCGGCGAGATCGAACAGCGTGGTGTGGCGCTGACGACGAAAGGACGCGAACTTTACGATCGTCTTCTGCAGGCCACCAACGATGCGCTGCAGGCGCCGCCGAGCGAGAAAAATGCCGAACGCTATTATCAGCTGCTGGAAGAAAACTTCCGGGCGTTTCCGGATGATTACGCCACGCTGCGCGAGCAACAGCTGGCCTGGTTCCGCTATTTCCCGACCGAATGCGGCCTGGCGGCCAAAGAATCGCTGGATAAGCACAGCACCCTGGAGCAACTGATCGAGAAAGAACACGTTCGCTTCCAGCCACTGGTGTATGAAGATTTTCTGCCGGTCAGCGCGGCGGGGATTTTCCAGTCGAATCTGGGGGACAGCCGCCACGCGCAGTACAACGCCGCTTCCAGCCGGGCAGCGTTTGAACACGCGTTGGGCAGTGAGGTGATCGACGAGCTGGCGCTGTATCAACAAACCCAGCAGCGTTCGCTGGAAGCCTGCGCGCAAGCCCTGGGGCTTGTCACGCTGGCGTCCTGAGGTTACTTAGCCAGTAGAGATTCGATATCCTGCAGCAGTTGCTCAGCCTGAGCGGAAGGTAGCACCGCATCAACCGGTAAATACCACCAATTAGGCTGGGCAAAGGCGCGGCATTTTACCGCGTCCTTCTCCGTCATCAGCAGCGTTTGCTCTGCGGTAACCAACGCCGCCAGCTGTGCCTGCTGATATTCCTGATGATCGGCAAACGCCACTTCCTGCACCACCTCGACGTTCAGCTTTTCCAACGTCGCGAAGAAACGCGGCGGATGGCCGATACCCGCCATCGCCACCACGCGCGGCAGCTCGGCCGCCGGACGACGTTCACCGCTCAGCAGGTTCACTGCGTCACGCGCCTGCAGACGCATAGCAATTTCTCCGGCCTGCGCCACGCCGCCATTGGCGACACGCGCATCGACGCTGCCAAGCCGCGCAGCACGCTCACGCATCGGTCCGGCTGGTAACCACCAGCCGTTACCGAACCGACGCACACCGTCGATGACCACCAGCTCGAAGTCACGCTGTAAAGCATAGTGCTGCAAGCCGTCGTCGGTGATGATCACATCCAGCGGCTGTTGTTGCAGCAGAGCCTGCACCGCCTCGGCGCGCTTGGGCGCGATCGCCACGGGCGCCCCGGTACGCTGATAAATCAGCACCGGCTCATCCCCCGCCTCGCGGGTCGATGTATTCTGACCCAGCACCAGAGGATAGACCGCCGACTTGCCGCCGTAGCCGCGCGACACCACCCCAACGCGGTAGCCCCGCTGCTGCAGGTGTTCCACCAGCCAGATCACCATCGGCGTTTTGCCGTTGCCGCCGGCGGTGAGATTACCCACCACCACCACCGGCACCGGCGAACGCCAACTTTTACGCAGGCCGCAGCGGTAACTGAGGCGGATCAGCCAGCTGAACAGGCCATACAGCCAGGAGAGCGGCAGCAGCGCCAGATAAAGCAACGAACCGCCGGACCAGATGCGCTCAATCATTATTGACCAAACTGCATGCGGTGCAGTTGCGCATAGGCGCCCTGCCGTTCAAGCAACTCGGTGTGTTCGCCGCGTTCAACAATGCGACCATCTTCCACCACCAGGATCTCGTCCGCCTTCTCAATCGTCGACAGGCGGTGCGCGATCACTAATGAAGTACGGTCTTTCTGCAACTCGTCCAGCGCAGCCTGAATGGCCCGCTCGGACTCGGTATCCAGCGCAGAGGTCGCCTCATCCAGGATCAGGATCGGGCAGTCGCGCAGCAACGCACGCGCGATGGCGATACGCTGACGTTGGCCGCCGGACAGCATTACGCCGTTCTCACCGATCACCGTATCCAGGCCGTTCTCCATCTTGTTGATGAAGTCCATTGCGTACGCCATTTCGGCCGCTTTCTCAATCTGCTCGCGGCTGTATTCACTCTCGCGTGCATAGGCAATGTTGTTGGCGATGGTGTCGTTGAACAGGTGCACGTTTTGCGAGACCAGCGCTACCTGATTGCGCAGCGAGGCCAGGGTATATTCGCGCAAATCGTGGCCATCCATCAGGATTTCGCCTTCTTGGATATCGTAGAAACGCGTCAACAGGTTGGCGATGGTGGATTTACCCGAACCGGAACGGCCCACCAAGGCGACGGTCTTGCCTTCGGCGATTTTCAGGTTGATATCACGCAGCGCCGGCGTTTCCTTGGATGGGTAGTAGAAAGTGACGTTGCGGAATTCGATATCGCCTTTCGCACGCTTCACTTCGCGGGTGCCGGTGTCTTTTTCCTGTTCCATATCCAAAATGGAGAACAGCGTCTGGCATGCCGCCATCCCGCGTTGGAACTGGGCATTGACGTTGGTCAGCGACTTCAGCGGGCGCATCAGCGCGATCATCGATGAGAACACCACGGTAATGGTACCGGCGGTCAGGGTTGCCATCACGCTTGGGAAGCTGGCGGCAAACAGCACGAACGCCAGCGCCAGCGAAGCGATCAGCTGAATGATCGGATCGGAAATCGAAGACGCGGAAACCAGTTTCATGCCCTGTTGACGCATGCGGTTGCTGACCGAGTTAAAGCGCTCGGTTTCCACCTGCTGGCCACCGAAGATCAGCACTTCTTTATGGCCTTTCAGCATCTGTTCGGCGCTGGTGGTCACCTGCCCCATCGTGTTCTGCATGTTCTTGCTGATGTTGCGGAAACGCTTGGAGACCAGGCGAATAGCGATGGAGACGATCGGCGCCAGCACGATCAGGATCACCGACAGCTGCCAGCTGTAGTAGAACATCATGATGAACAGGCCAATGATCGAAGCCCCTTCACGCACCACGGTCACCAGCGCGCTGGACGAGGAGGAAGCTACCTGCTCGGAATCATAGGTAATGCGCGACAGCAAAGTCCCGGTGGACTGCTGATCGAAGAAGGCCACCGGCATCCTCATCATGTGACCAAACAGGCGGCGACGCATCTGCATCACCACCATGCCGGAAACCCAGGAAATGCAGTAGCTTGAAACAAAGCTGGTTACGCCGCGCATCAACATCAGCGCGATGACGGCCAACGGCATCCACACCAGCACGCTGCTGTCGGTTTTTCCAAACCCATCGTCCAATAGCGGTTTAAGCAGAGACAGCATCAGCGTGTCCCCCGCTGCGTTCATAATCAACGCAATGGCGGCCACAATCAGCCCGGTCTTAAAAGGAGTGATCATCGGCCAGAGTCGACGGAATGTCTGCCAGGTCGAGAGATCTTTATCATTCATCATGCAAATACCAGCATCGGAAGAAATAGCGGCCTATTTTACTCATTATCACCCTCTACGCCAAACCGCTGATGGTACCAACGGGGCATTAATTGTTCGCGAAAGCCTTTAATTTGCCAATCATTGTCGAAAAAAAGTACCGATAACTGGCCGGAGCGCGTCGTATCGCGCCATATAATGCCATTTGCCCGGTATCTGGCGACCACTTTGCGCGCCGGCAAACGCCATTTGTTGTAACGAGATGCTGACGCCAATGCCGCCTGAGGATTGATCGCGCGCAGAAACGGCGGCGTGGAGGAGGTTCTGCTGCCATGGTGCCCCACCTGCAACACCGTAGCCGCCAAGCGATCGCGCCGTAACCGGAGCAGCTGCGCCTCCGCTTTTTTTTCCGCATCGCCGGTGAGCAACAGACTGTATTTCCCGTCGTCAATACGGATCACGCAAGAGTCGTCATTGCCCGGCTTTTTACGCGTTTTCGGCGGCCACAGCACCTCGAATTGCAACGCCTGCCAGCGCCAGCGCTCACCGGCGACGCAGGGCAAGTGCCCCTCCCCGCGCATCGGGCTGCGCACCGTAGCCTGTGGAAACATCCGCCGCACAGCAGGTGCCCCACCGGTATGATCGAGGTGGTCATGGCTGATAATGATCTGTTCCAGTTCAATACCCCGCCAGTTCAGCATTGGCAAAATATGCCGCTCGGCGGCACTGCCACCCGGCCAACGATCGCCGGTATCATACAGTACTCCCTTACCGTTTTGTTCAATGACCACCGCCAAACCGTGCCCGACATCAAGCATATCGACTCGCCAGCGGTAAGTCGGTTCTTTTTCCCGCCACAGCACGCAGCATATCGCTATCGTCGCCAGTCCCGACGCATAACGCCACCACCAATGAAAGCGCCAACAGACGACGATGAGCCATCCCGCCGCGCTGGCCAACAGCGAAGCCGCCCCCAAATCCACCCAACCACGTTGCAGGTAATTCAGAGGTACAAATACCCACTGCAGCGTGAAGTCCGCCAGCCACCATAGTCCGTAGCTTAACGAAGGGAAGAAACCGAACATCACCGCCAGCAAAATCAGCGGCACCGTCACCAATGAGACAATCGGTACCGCCCACAAATTGGCCGGCAGCGAGGTCAGCGTCAGGCCCAGAAACAGCGCGGCCTGCATCGGCACCAGCAGCAACGTCATACCGAGCTGAATATGCAGCCAACGCACCGGTGCCCAATACCAGGCCGATCGGAATCGCTCGCCGAGCGGTGCCCATTCGAACCAAAAAATCAGGCACCCCACCGCCAGTACCGACAGCCAGAAACTGTCTGACAAGACCGCCAGCGGATCGCACAGTAAAATAAGCCCGACACACCACAGCCACACTTGCCAAGCAGAACAATGGACGCCGCGCAAGCGTAGCAGCATCCACAGCGTCATCGCCAACGCGGTGCGCACCGCCGGCGGCTGGGCGCCTACCAACCAGACATAGATCAGCGTCGCCAGCCAGCCCGCGACCAGCGGAAAGCGATAGCCAATTAGATGAGAAGGAAGAAAAAGCTGCAGCGCACGCAATGTAACCCAGAACAAGATGGCGACCATCGCCACATGCAACCCTGAGATTGCCATCAAGTGCGCGATGCCGGTTTTCAACATCAGCATGCGTAAAGCCTGCTCCAGAGCGGTTCGCTCCCCAAATGCCAACGCCAGCAATACTGCCTTGTAACGCAGCTCGCCGATATTGGTTTCCGCATGGCTGATTATGCGCTGGCGTAGGCCGCAATCGCCATCCAGCAAACGAGCCAGCCTAACTTGGCCAGTTAACGGCTGGCGCTGCGCGATCGCCCAACGTTGGCTGTCGAAGCCGCCTTCATTGAGTTTGCCATGCACCGGCCGCAAACGCAGTTTCAATTGCCAACGCTGCCCGGCGCACAGGCGCTGCTGCTCAGGGGCCCATAGCGTGGTAAACGTCAATGCAGGTACCAACCAATGACCATCTATCCGCTCGATGCGCATCAGCGCCTGTTTACTGGCGGCGGGCTTCAGCGCGATGCTGCTAACCTGCACCACCGCCGTCACATCCGGCCCGCGACTTAAGCGCTCCACTTGCCCAATCAGGCTTCCGGCGTTGAAAACCGCCCACGCGAACCCCAATCCCAGGCAGGCCAAATAACGGCAAAACGGCCAACGGATGCGCAGCAGTAAACCGGCAACAAGCAGCATCGGCCACAGCTGCCATTGCTCAGGCAACTGCGGTAAAACCAGCAGCGGCAGGATGCCGCAGATAACGGCGAATATCGCCAGATCCAGCGAAATTTTGATCGCTCTTCTCCCATCGGCTCCGCCATGAGCAAAAGCGCGTCATGGCAAGCAAGCAGGATCATTCAGCCGACATGTCACCGCCAGCGGGCTTTAATGAAGATGCGGTGAACATGGCAGGATAAGAGAGATCTATGCAGGATCCACATCGTAAATGCGGCGCGGTGCGCAATTCCTAAGCGGAGCAGGGAGAACCGCAGGCGAAAAAAAACGGCGCCTTAAAGGCACCGTTTTATATTCTTTTCAAGCAACAACGCTATGAGCAGTCAGCGACTAGCCATAGATATTGGCGCGGTCACGCAACTCTTTGCCTGGTTTGAAGTGAGGAACGTACTTGCCGTCCAGCTCAACTTTGTCACCGGTCTTCGGGTTGCGACCTACACGCGGGGCACGGTAGTGAAGAGAAAAACTGCCGAATCCGCGGATCTCAATGCGTTCGCCCTCGGCCAGCGTAGCGGCCATGTGCTCAAGCATCTCTTTCACTGCATCCTCAACGGCCTTCGCCGGAATATGAGATTGCTGGCCAGCAAGTCTTTCAATAAGTTCAGACTTGGTCATAGTACCTCCAAGCTTTGCAGCTAAACTACCGTATCGGGGCGGTCAGAAACCGCCCCCCGTCATTACTCGCCTTTAGCCGCTTTGAAAGCTTCAGCCATTGCGTTAGAGAAGTTGCCTTCTTCCTGTTTGTTGTTAACAGTTGCGATGGCGTCTTTCTCGTCAGCTTCGTCCTTAGCACGTACGGACAGGCTTACAACGCGGTTCTTACGGTCAACGCCGGTGAATTTAGCTTCAACTTCGTCACCTACGTTCAGAACCAGAGTTGCATCTTCAATGCGGTCGCGAGAGGCTTCAGATGCACGCAGGTAACCTTCTACGCCGCCTGCCAATTCAACTGTAGCACCTTTGGCGTCAACTGCAGTGACTTTACCAGTAACAATAGCACCTTTCTTGTTCATAGACAGGTAGTTATTGAATGGGTCTTCAGCCAGCTGCTTCACGCCCAGGGAGATACGCTCGCGCTCTGCGTCAACTTGCAGAACAACCGCAGCGATTTCGTCGCCTTTCTTGTATTCACGTACTGCTTCTTCGCCTGCAACGTTCCAGGAGATATCAGACAGGTGAACCAGGCCGTCGATGCCGCCGTCCAGGCCGATGAAGATACCGAAGTCAGTGATAGACTTGATTTTACCTTCAACGCGGTCGCCCTTGTTGTGGGTCTCTGCGAACTGCTGCCATGGGTTGGATTTGCACTGCTTCAGGCCCAGGGAGATACGACGACGTTCTTCATCGATGTCCAGAACCATCACTTCCACTACGTCGCCCACGTTAACAACTTTGGACGGATGGATGTTTTTGTTGGTCCAATCCATTTCAGAAACGTGTACCAGACCTTCAACGCCTTCTTCGATTTCTACGAAGCAGCCGTAATCAGTCAGGTTGGTTACACGACCAGTCAGCTTGGTGCCTTCTGGGTAACGTTTCGCGATAGCAACCCATGGATCTTCGCCCAGCTGTTTCAGGCCCAGGGAGACACGAGTACGCTCGCGGTCGAACTTCAGCACTTTAACAGTGATTTCATCGCCAACGTTGACGATTTCGCTTGGGTGCTTAACGCGTTTCCAAGCCATGTCAGTGATGTGCAGCAGGCCGTCTACGCCGCCCAGATCAACGAATGCACCGTAGTCAGTGAGGTTCTTAACGATACCTTTGACTTCCATGCCTTCCTGCAGGTTTTCCAGCAGTTGATCGCGCTCAGCGCTGTTCTCGGATTCGATAACCGCACGGCGAGAAACGACAACGTTGTTGCGCTTCTGATCCAGCTTGATGACTTTGAACTCAAGCTCTTTGCCTTCCAGGTGCAGAGTGTCACGTACCGGACGCACGTCAACCAGGGAACCTGGCAGGAACGCGCGGATGCCGTTCAGCTCGACGGTGAAGCCACCCTTCACTTTGCCGTTGATAACACCGGTTACAGTCTCAGCTTCTTCGTAGGCTTTTTCCAGCGTGATCCAAGCTTCGTGACGCTTAGCTTTCTCACGGGACAGCAGGGTTTCACCGAAGCCGTCTTCAACAGCATCCAGAGCAACGTCAACTTCGTCACCAACCTGGATTTCCAGCTCGCCCTGGGCGTTTTTGAATTGCTCAGCCGGGATGGCAGACTCAGATTTCAGACCGGCGTCAACCAGTACGATATCTTTGTCGATAGCAACAACGACGCCACGAACGATGGAACCCGGGCGGGTTTCGATTTCTTTTAAGGATTCTTCAAAGAGTTGAGCGAAAGATTCAGTCATGTTGTTAATCTTCAGGGTTCTTTAGTTTAACGTCCATTTAGCGTCCCGCCGAATGGGGTTGTTTCACATACCCCGCCATTGGCTCCATGCCGACAGGGTTTAAGGTTACAGGGGTAAAATTTTACCCGATATATTGCGATACCGCTATGACAAATATGACAAAAAGCCAATAGCGCCGCCGCGCTTATTGCTGCGGCAACGCCAACACTTTCTGTGCATACGTCAACGCCTGCTGGATCACTTCTTCGATCGACATGCTGGTAGAATCCAGCACGAGGGCGTCAGAAGCAGGCACCAGAGGCGCGATAGGCCGATTACGGTCACGGTCGTCCCGTTCCTTTATCTCGGCTAAAAGACGTTCAAAGTTAACATTAAAGCCCTTTTCCTGCAACTGCAGCATGCGGCGGTGTGCGCGCTCCTCCGAGCTGGCGTCGAGGAAAATCTTGACCGGTGCGTCCGGGAACACCACCGTGCCCATATCGCGACCGTCGGCAATCAGGCCGGGCGCTTCGCGGAATGCGCGCTGGCGGCGCAGCAACGCCTCGCGCACGCGCGGAAACGCCGCCGCTTGCGACGCGGTGTTGCCGACGGTTTCGGTGCGGATCTCATTGCTGACGTCCTCACCTTCCAAAATCACCTGCAGCTTGCCGTCCTGGGCAACGAAGCGAACGTCGAGATGTGCGGCCAGCGGAACCAGCGCTTCCTCAGAAGTGATATCCACCTGATGATGCAACGCCGCCAGCGCCAGCACGCGATAAATCGCGCCGGAATCCAGCAAACGCCAACCAAGGGACTCGGCCAACGCTTTACACAGCGTGCCTTTGCCTGCGCCACTTGGTCCATCAACGGTTATCACCGGGGCTGTAGCCGTCATTTCTCTCTCCTTCAGGTAGAAAACCTCACAGAGACACGGCGCGCTTCGACTCGAAGCCCGTGCGCTCTGCCACCTGCCCAATCAGGGGCAAATACGGTGGCGTATTATACGCTGCCCTACGGCAATCTGTTACCCTGGAACTGTCCGGTTGTTGAAAATAAGCGCACAACCGCGAAAAAGTATAGAAGAAACGCCGGTCGCCGAAGGTTAAAAACGATAAAGGCCCACAAAGGGGCCTTAAAATAAACGATTTGACGGGTTACTACGCCGGCTGGCTGATGCGCGCCAACTGCTCGAAATAATCCGGGAAGGTTTTCGCGGTGCATTTCGGATCGAGAATGGTGACCGGGGTATCCGACAGCGCCACCAGCGAGAAGCACATCGCCATGCGGTGATCGTTGTAGGTACCGATCTCGGCAAACTGCAGTTTGGCCGGCGGCACGACGTGAATGTAGTCTGCGCCCTCGTCCACTTCCGCCCCCACTTTACGCAGTTCGGTGGCCATCGCCGCCAGACGGTCGGTCTCCTTCACCCGCCAGTTGTAGATATTGCGGATGGTGGTCGGCCCCTCGGCGAACAACGCCGCGGTGGCGATAGTCATCGCCGCGTCCGGAATGTGGTTCATGTCCATGTCGATGCCGTGCAGTTCACCGCGGCTGCACTCGATGAAATCGTCGCCCCAGGTGATGCGCGCGCCCATTTTCTCCAGCACATCGGCGAACTTGGTATCGCCCTGCACGCTTTTGCGGCCGATGCCGGTCACGCGTACGGTGCCGCCTTTGATCGCCGCCGCCGCCAGGAAGTAGGAGGCGGAAGAAGCGTCGCCCTCAACCAGATAATCGCCCGGCGCGATATACGTCTGGCGCCCTTGGATATGGAACACCCGGTAGTTGTCGTGGCTCACCGATACGCCGAAGGTACGCATCAGATGCAGCGTGATGTCGATGTACGGCTTGGAAACCAACTCGCCCTTGATGTGGATCTGCGTATCCTGCGGCGCCAGCGGCGCGGTCATCAGCAACGCGGTCAGGAACTGGCTGGAGACGCTGCCGTCAACGGTGACGTCGCCGCCCAGGAAGCCGCCGCGCAGGCGAATCGGCGGGTAATCGGTCTGCTCGAGATAATCAATCTGCGCCCCGCCCTGGCGCAACGCGTCCACCAGATGGCCGATCGGGCGCTCTTTCATGCGCGGTTCACCGGTCAACACCACGTCGCCTTCGCCGAGGCACAGCGCCGCCGCCAATGGGCGCATCGCCGTACCGGCGTTGCCGAGGAACAGTTCCAGCGGCTGGCCGGCCACCAGCGGCCCGGCCACGCCGGTCACTTCGCACACGGTACGATCGGCGGAAAGTTGATAGTTCACACCCAACGCCTGCAACGCGTTCAGCATATGACGCACGTCGTCGCTGTCCAGCAGGTTAGTCAGCCGGGTCGTGCCTTTCGCCAGCGCCGCCAGCAGCAGAGCGCGGTTAGAAACGCTCTTCGAGCCGGGTAAGTTGACGGTGCCATTGACCAGGGCGACCGGTTGTAACGTCAGGGAATCCACCATGTGAACAAAACTCTCCAATTCTGATAAACGAAACGGCTCCGGAATAATGCCGGAGCCGCTTTAATGCAAAAGGACAACAGCCTGAGGCAGCCCGCGCCTGGCGGGCTGACGGAATCAACCGTGACGACGTTCGAAGTCGGCCATGAAGTCGGTCAGCGCCTGCACGCCGGCCAGCGGCATCGCATTGTAAATAGAAGCGCGCATGCCGCCAACTACCCGGTGGCCTTTCAGCGCCTGCAGGCCGATGGCCTCGGCTTCGCTGAGAAACACTTTGTCCAGCGCCGCATCGGCCAGTTGGAACGGCACGTTCATCCACGAGCGGTTGGCGATCGCCACCTGGCTGCGGTAGAAGTCGGATTTATCGATGGTCGCGTACAGCAGCTCGGCCTTGGCCTGATTGCGTTTTTGCATCTCCACCAGGCCGCCCTGCTCTTTCAGCCATTTGAACACCAGCCCGGACAGGTACCAGGCGAAGGTCGGCGGGGTGTTGAACATCGAATCGTTCTCGGCCAGCACGGTGTAGTCGAGGATCGACGGCACTTCTTTGCGCGCCTTGCCCAGCAGATCGTCACGCACGATCACCAGCGTCAGGCCGGCCGGGCCGATATTTTTCTGCGCGCCGGCGTAAATCACGCCGAAGCGGCTGACGTCGAGCGGGCGGGACAGGATGGTCGAGGAGTAATCGCCGATCACCACTTTATCGCCGAAGTCCGGCGTTTCATCGATGGCCACGCCGTCGATGGTCTCATTCGGGCAATAGTGCACATAAGCCGCGTCGGCGCTGAGTTGCCACTCTTTCATCGGCTTGATGCCGCTCAGGCCGTCGATGCGGGTTTTCACGTCGATGACGTTCGGAGCGCAATACTTTTCTGCTTCCTTGATGGCGCTGTGCGCCCAATAGCCGCCGTCGATATAGTCAGCGGTGACCTTGTCGCCCAGCAGGTTCAGCGGCAGCGCGGCGAATTGTGCGCGGGCGCCGCCGTGGCAAAACAGCACCTTATAGTTGGAGGGGACTTTCAGCAGATCGCGCAGATCCTGTTCCGCCTGCTCGGCAACGGCGATGAATTCTTTGCTGCGGTGACTGATCTCCATCACTGACGTGCCCAGGCCGTGCCAGTTGCACAGTTCCTGTTCCGCACGACGCAACACTTCCACCGGCAGCATCGCCGGGCCAGAGCTAAAATTATAAACCTGAGTCATTTCCCCTCACCACATTCACTGTTCGCCGCAGAAAAGCGACCTGTCGAAAAGATGCCCGAAGTTAACGCTCGCGTTAACCAACCCATCGGTTTTATCACTCACGCCCCATGGCTGCAACGCTTATTCGCCCGCCGGCGGCAAACGGTCGCGCCGGGTGATGACAGGCTCTGCGGCCATCGCGATTGTTTGGACGATAAAACCCTGCGACATGGGGAAATTCAGCGGGTTAACGCGGTGCTTTATGCTGTATTCAGCCGAGATGGCTGCGGGAACCCGGTCGGCCCCCGCAGGAGAGAAAACGATCAGTACTGATTGAACATCTGCTGGATTTGCTTCGCGTCTTTGGCTTGCGTCAGCGCGAGCTGCAGCAAAATGCGCGCTTTTTGCGGATTCAGCGTGCCGGCGGCCACGAAGCCGTACTTGGCGTCGTCCACTTCCGCATCTTCGGTAGTGGCGCCGGTCGGTACGCGCGAAGAACGCACCACCGCCACGCCGTTGTGTGCCGCCGTCGCCAGTGTGTCGAACACCGTTTTATACAGGTTGCCGTTGCCGACCCCGGCGCTGACGATGCCCTGGTACCCTTCGGCGATCAGCGCCTTGACCGGCGCATCGGAGGCGTTGGCGTAGTTGTAGACGATGCCGACCTTCGGCAGTTCGTTCAGCTTGCTGACGTCGAACGGCGTATCACGGGTATGCTTGCGCTGCGGTGAGCGCTGGTAATCGACCTTGCCGTTGTGGATATACCCGAGCGGGCCGAAGTTCGGCGACTGGAAGGTCTGCACGGCGGTGGTATTGGTCTTGGTGACGTCGCGCGCGTCCAGCACGGTGTCGTTCATCGCCACCAGCACCCCGCGGTTGGCCGATTGCGGATCCGCCGCCGTCACCACCGCATTATACAGGTTGAACGGGCCATCGGCGCTCATCGCCGTCGCCGGCCGCATCGCCCCGACAAGCACCACCGGCTTGTCGCACTTCACCGTCAGATCGAGGAAATAGGCTGTCTCTTCCAGCGTATCGGTACCGTGGGTGATGACGAAGCCGTCGGTTTTGCCGCAGTCGGCGTCAATTTTCTTCACCAGCGTCAGCCAGACCTGATCGTTCATGTCCTGCGAGCCGATGTTCACCACCTGCTCCCCCTGCACGTTGGCGATATCTTTCAGCGCCGGCACCGCATCGACCAGCGCCTCGACGCCCAGCTTGCCCGCGGTATAGTTGGATTTCGTCGCCGAATCGCCGCCACCGGCGATGGTGCCGCCTGTCGCCAGCAGGGTGATGTTGGGCAGCGCCAGCGCCGAGGCGCTGACGCCGGTCAACAAGAGGGTTAACACGCTGAGTTTCACTGATTTCATTAGATTTCTCCGTGACAGATAACTCGCTGAATTATGGCCTTTATCCTTAAAAAAACTGTGACTTTGCCACCGATTTAGGAATACGTGGAGCTCCAGCGTAAAACCCCGTATCATTGCGCGTTTTTAGTACGCGCAAAAAGTGAAGACAATGACGCAAACTTTTATCCCCGGTAAAGACGCCGCTCTGGAAGACTCCATCGCCCGTTTCCAGCAGAAACTGAGCGACCTCGGTTTCAACATCGAAGAAGCCTCCTGGCTGAATCCAGTGCCGCACGTGTGGTCGGTGCACATTCGCGATCGCGATTGCCCGCTGTGCTTCACCAACGGCAAAGGCGCCAGCAAAAAAGCCGCGCTGGCCTCCGCGCTGGGTGAATATTTCGAGCGCCTGTCCACCAACTACTTCTTCGCCGATTTCTATCTGGGCCGGCAGATCGCCGAAGGCGACTTCGTGCACTACCCGAATGAGAAATGGTTCCCGATCCCGGCGGACGATACGCTGCCGGCCGGCATCCTCGACGAGCGTCTGCACGCCTTCTACGATCCGCAGCAAGAGCTGAGCGCCAGCGATCTTGTCGATCTGCAGTCCGGTAATGCCGATCGCGGCGTGTGTGCGCTGCCGTTTACCCGTCAGTCCGACCAGCAAACCGTGTACATTCCGATGAATATCATCGGCAACCTGTATGTTTCCAACGGCATGTCCGCCGGCAACACCGCCAACGAAGCGCGGGTGCAGGGCCTGTCGGAAGTGTTCGAGCGCTATGTGAAAAACCGCATCATCGCCGAATCCATCAGCCTGCCGGCGATCCCGGACGAAGTGCTGAACCGCTACCCGGGCGTGGTGGAAGCCATCGCCAAGCTGGAAGAGGAAGGTTTCCCGATCCTCTCCTACGACGCCTCGCTGGGCGGCAACTACCCGGTGATCTGCGTGGTGCTGTTCAACCCGACCAACGGCACCTGCTTCGCCTCGTTCGGCGCGCACCCGGACTTCGGCGTGGCGCTGGAGCGCACGGTAACCGAGCTGCTGCAGGGCCGCAGCCTGAAAGATCTCGACGTGTTCACCGCACCGACCTTCGATGACGAAGAAGTGGCGGAACACACCAACCTGGAAACGCACTTCATCGACTCCAGCGGCCTGATCTCCTGGGATCTGTTCAAGCAGGATGCGGACTATCCGTTCGTTGACTGGAGCTTCAGCGGCAGCACGCAGGAAGAGTTCGCCACCCTGATGAGCATCTTCGACAAAGAAGACGCGGAAGTGTACATCGCCGACTACGAGCACCTGGGCGTCTACGCTTGCCGCATCATCGTGCCGGGCATGTCCGATATCTACCCGGCAGAAGACCTGCTGCTGGCCAACAACAGCATGGGCGCGCACCTGCGCGATACGCTGCTGGCGCTGCCGGGCAGCGAGTGGGAGCCGGAAGAATACCTGGCGCTGATCGAGCAGTTGGACGACGAAGGGCTGGACGATTTCACTCGCGTACGCGAACTGCTGGGTATTGCCAGCGGCAAAGACAACGCCTGGCATACCCTGCGCGTGGGCGAGCTGAAGTCGATGCTGGCGCTGGCGGGCGGCGATCTGGATCAGGCGCTGATTTGGACCGAATGGACGCAGGACTTCAACGCCTCGGTGCTGAGCCCGGCGCGCAGCAACTACTACCGTTGCCTGCAAACGCTGCTGCTGCTGGCGCAGGAGCCTGAGCGCGAAGCGGCGCAATACTACACCGCGTTCGTGAAAATGTACGGCCAGGAAGCGGTGGACGCGGCCTCGGCCGCCATCAGCGGTGAAGAGCGCTTCAACGGGCTGTTCGCCGTCGATGCCGATCTGAAGGCGCTGCCGGCCCATCAGGCGCTGCTGGCGGCCTACGAGAAGCTGCAGGCGGCCAAACGCCGCCACTGGGCCAAGGCCTAAGCATCATCAGGGGATACTGCCACTTTGAGAGTACCCCAGTTACCAAACGCCGCACTCCGTTGCGGCGTTTTCATTTTTGCGGTTTATTTCAACGCATTCGGTTTTATTTTTTCGCCGGGAAGTAGGCGGTTAAACGACCATAAAAATAAATAAACCGCCAATTGTTACCGGACGGTGAAATAATAATTAACCGACAATTAAACTTTCAGCGCTGCACGGCGACAAAACGCCTAAAAATTTAACTTTACTCCACGCCGCCCACCCGGTGAATTCAAAAAAAATTGCAAACATTAAAAAAATGTTTTCATTTAAAAATCAATAAATTAACCATAAAAACCACACAAAAAACACGTCATTTGGGCGCTCTACTTCCCCGCCTTATGATCCAAATCAAATTTTCCCCTATACTGCTTTGCTAGTATCTCATTGCGTTGTTTTAACCCTTAAGAGCGAGAGTTAGTTTGAAAACTGACAGCCCATTCGATCTGATTTTACCTGCGGCAACGGCGAAAATCGCTGAAGATGCCGGCGTGTATAAAGCCACCAAACATCCGCTGAAAACGTTTTATTTAGCGATCACCGCCGGTGTCTTCATTTCCATCGCCTTCGTTTTCTACATCACGGCGACCACCGGCACCGCCGGCGTGCCTTTCGGGCTGGCGAAACTGGTCGGCGGCATCTGCTTCTCTCTCGGGTTAATGCTGGTGGTGGTATCGGGCGCCGACCTGTTCACCTCTACCGTGCTTATCGTCATCGCCAAGGCCAGCGGCCGCATCAGCTGGGGCCAACTGGGCGCCAACTGGCTGAACGTTTATCTCGGCAACCTGGTCGGCGCGCTGTTATTCGTGGCGCTGATCTGGTTCTCCGGCGAGTATATGGTCGCCAACGGCCAGTGGGGCCTGAATGTTCTGCAAACCGCAGACCACAAGCTGCATCACACCTTTATCGAAGCCGTCTGCCTCGGCATTCTGGCTAACCTGATGGTCTGCCTGGCGGTCTGGATGAGCTACTCCGGCCGTACCCTGACCGACAAGATGCTCGCCATGGTGCTGCCGGTCGGTATGTTTGTCGCCAGCGGCTTCGAACACAGCATCGCCAACATGTTTATGATCCCTATGGGCATCGTGGTCAAACACTTCGCCACGCCGGAATTCTGGCAAGCCGTAGGGGCGGTACCTGAGCAATTCGCTCATCTGACAGTAAGCAACTTCATCATCGACAACCTGATTCCGGTCACCATTGGTAACATCATCGGCGGCGGTCTGCTGGTTGGGTTGACTTACTGGGTAATTTATCTGCGCGGGGGTCGCGAACAGCACTAAGCTGTGAGTTACCGCGTGCAGAGTTAGAAATCCACAATCAAAGGTAGGTGTACAATGACCGAACTTAACGAGAAATTAGCCAACGCTTGGGAAGGTTTCAGCAAGGGTGACTGGCAGAATGAAGTCAACGTTCGTGACTTCATCCAGAAAAACTACACGCCTTATGAAGGTGACGAATCCTTCCTGGCTGGCGCAACTCAAGCCACCACCACCTTGTGGGACAAGGTTATGGAAGGGATCAAACTGGAAAACCGCACTCACGCGCCGGTTGATTTCGACACCAACGTTGCTGCAACCATCACTTCTCACGACGCGGGTTACATCGCCAAAGAGCTGGAAACCATCGTAGGTCTGCAGACCGACGCGCCTCTGAAACGCGCGCTGATCCCGTTCGGCGGCATCAAAATGGTCGAAGGTTCGTGCAAAGTGTACGGCCGCGAACTGGATCCGCAGCTGAAAAAAGTGTTCACCGAATACCGTAAAACCCACAACCAGGGCGTATTCGACGTTTACACCAAAGACATCCTGAATTGCCGTAAATCCGGTGTGCTGACCGGTCTGCCAGATGCCTACGGCCGCGGCCGCATCATCGGCGACTACCGCCGCGTTGCGCTGTACGGTATCGACTTCCTGATGGCCGACAAACTGAACCAGTTCAAATCGCTGCAGGAAAAACTGGAAAACGGCGAAGATCTGGAAATGACCATCCAGCTGCGCGAAGAGATCGCTGAACAGCACCGCGCTCTGGCTCAGATCAAAGAGATGGCCGCCAAATACGGTTACGACATTTCCGGCCCGGCCACTAATGCGCAAGAAGCGGTACAGTGGACCTACTTCGGCTACCTAGCCGCGGTGAAATCCCAGAACGGCGCCGCCATGTCCTTCGGCCGCGTGTCCACCTTCCTCGACGTGTTCATCGAGCGCGACATCAAGGCGGGCAAACTGACCGAAGAGCAAGCGCAGGAACTGATCGACCACCTGGTGATGAAACTGCGTATGGTGCGCTTCCTGCGTACCCCTGAGTACGATGAACTGTTCTCCGGCGACCCAATCTGGGCGACCGAATCCCTGGCCGGTATGGGCGTCGACGGCCGTACCCTGGTCACCAAAAACAGCTTCCGCTTCCTGAACACCCTGTACACCATGGGGCCGTCTCCGGAGCCGAACATGACCATCCTGTGGTCTGAGAAGCTGCCGCTGAACTTCAAGAAATTCGCGGCGAAAGTGTCCATCGACACCTCTTCCGTACAGTACGAAAACGACGACCTGATGCGTCCTGACTTCAACAACGATGACTACGCCATCGCCTGTTGCGTCAGCCCGATGATCGTCGGTAAGCAAATGCAGTTCTTCGGCGCCCGCGCCAACCTGGCGAAAACCATGCTTTACGCCATCAACGGCGGCGTTGACGAGAAACTGAAAATGCAGGTCGGCCCGAAAGAAGCGCCGATGATGGACGAAGTGCTGGACTATGACAAAGTCATGGCCCGCATGGACCACTTTATGGATTGGCTGGCCAAGCAGTACGTGACCGCGCTGAACATCATTCACTACATGCACGACAAGTACAGCTACGAAGCTGCGCTGATGGCGCTGCATGACCGTGACGTTTATCGCACCATGGCTTGCGGCATCGCCGGTCTGTCCGTTGCGGCCGACTCCCTGTCCGCCATCAAGTACGCGAAAGTCACCACCATTCGCGACGAAGACGGCCTGGCTATCGACTTTAAAGTGGAAGGCGAGTATCCACAGTTCGGTAACAACGACGCCCGCGTCGATGACATCGCCTGTGACCTGGTGGAACGTTTCATGAAGAAAATTCAGAAACTGCGCACCTACCGCAACGCGGTACCGACTCAGTCCGTACTGACCATCACCTCCAACGTGGTATACGGTAAGAAAACCGGTAACACCCCGGATGGCCGCCGCGCCGGTGCACCGTTCGGCCCAGGCGCCAACCCGATGCACGGCCGTGACCAGAAAGGCGCAGTAGCCTCCCTGACCTCGGTAGCCAAACTGCCGTTTGCCTACGCGAAAGACGGGATCTCCTACACCTTCTCTATCGTGCCTAACGCGCTGGGTAAAGACGACGACGTGCGGAAAGCCAACCTGGCGGGCCTGATGGATGGTTACTTCCATCATGAAGCCTCCATCGAAGGCGGTCAGCACCTGAACGTCAACGTAATGAACCGTGAAATGCTGCTGGACGCGATGGAAAACCCTGAGAAATACCCTCAGCTGACCATCCGCGTCTCCGGTTACGCCGTGCGCTTCAACTCGCTGACCAAAGAGCAACAGCAGGACGTCATTACTCGTACCTTCACTCAAACGATGTAATACGCCAACCGGGCGGGAAACCGCCCGGTGCCAACGACAGGGCCGGTTCTGCCGGCCCTTTTCTTCCACCGCTCTCCCCTGACTCTGTGCGAGTCTGTTTTGCCGGACATCTATACTGAATGGATAGCCGGCAAAACAGTTATCCGGCAACTGACCGGCCGACAGGCATCATTACCCCCGGTGGCGGCTCCACCCGCTGCTGCATCGCAGATACCTGGCCGGCGGCCACGCGCCTATTTTTAGACTGCGTTTGACAGTCAATATTGGAGAAAACCCCGCAATGTCAGTAACTGGTCGCATCCACTCCTTCGAATCCTGCGGCACCGTCGATGGGCCCGGGATCCGCTTTATCGTCTTCTTCCAGGGCTGCCTGATGCGCTGCCTCTATTGCCATAACCGCGACACCTGGGACACCCACGGCGGTAAAGAAGTGACCGTCGAAGAGCTGATGAAAGACGCGGTGGCCTACCGCCACTTCATGAACGCTTCCGGCGGCGGCGTGACCGCGTCCGGCGGCGAGGCGATCCTGCAGGCTGAATTCGTGCGCGACTGGTTCCGCGCCTGCCATGCCGAAGGCATCAATACCTGCCTGGACACCAATGGCTTCGTGCGCCGCTACGATCCGGTGATCGACGAGTTGCTGGACACCACCGATCTGGTGATGCTGGATCTGAAACAGATGAACGACGATATCCACCAGAATCTGGTCGGCGTCTCCAACCACCGCACGTTGGAATTCGCCCGCTACCTGGCGAAACGTAACCAACGCACCTGGATCCGTTACGTGGTGGTGCCGGGCTGGTCAGATGATGACAAATCGGCACACCTGCTGGGCGAGTTCACCAAAGACATGACCAACATCGAGAAAATCGAGCTGCTGCCTTACCACGAGCTGGGCAAGCACAAATGGATAGCGATGGGGGAAGAGTACAAACTGGACGGCGTGCATCCGCCGAAGGCCGAGACCATGGATCGCGTCAAAGGCATCCTGGAAAGCTACGGTCACAAAGTGATTTACTGATTGGCGCACGCCAAAAGAAAAAACCGGCTCATGGCCGGTTTTTTTATGCTCAGGCGGCGGCGAACGGCGTGTGGTGGTGATCCGGCTTCTGCTTTTTCAGCAGCATCAGCAGGTAAACCAGCGCTACGGCGGCGATCATCACGAACAGCACACGGTCGGAGTAGTTTTGCATCAGCAGCGCCGTCATCGACGGGCCCAGCAGGCTGCCGATGGTGTAACTCATCAACAGCGCCTGGTTCATCGCCACCAGTTCGTGCGGCAGCGCCTTCTCGCAGGCCCAGGACATCGCCACCGGATACAGGGTAAAGCCGGCGCAGCCGAGGATGAACAGCGAAGGCGCCATGGCGTAGTTGCCGAGCATCGCCACGCTGGCGAGGATCACCACGAACACCTGAATGCGCAGCACCAGCAGGCGCCCGTAACGATCGGCCAGGCGCCCGACCGGCCATTGGCCGACGATGCCGGAGCTGACCAACAGCGCCATCCAGTAACCGACGTTAGCGTCGCTCATGCCCTGATGAGAGAGATACAGCGGCATCAGGCCATACAGCGAACCGAGCACAATGCCGGAGATGATGCAGCCGTTGATGCCCAGGCGCGCGCTGCGGCGTCTCAACATTGTCCATACCGCCGCCTGCTGCGGCTCGTCTTCATGGCGGTTTACCCGCGCGAACAACATCGGCAACATGGCGCTGATCACGATCGCGGTCACCCACGGCACCACATGCAGCAATTCGGTCGAGGTCATGCTCAACAGTAATTGGCCGGTCACCGTACCGAGGTAATAGACAATCATATAGGCCGCCAGCAGCTGGCCGCGGTTGCTCAAATTGCCGCTGCGCAAAAGCGCGCTCTCCACGATCACCCAGATCCAGGCGCAACCGACGCCGGCGAAGAAGCGCCAGCCCAGCCAGCTCCAGAAATCGATCGACAGCACCATGCCGGCGGTCGCGGCGGCGAACAGCAAACAAGAGAGATGATAGCTGCGGGTGAAGCCGACGCGCTGGATCAGTTTGCCCGCCACCAACGTGCCCAACAGGTTACCGCTGAAATAAGAGGAGCTGACCATTCCCACCTGCCAGGTTGACAGCTGAGCATGGGTTAACCAAAGCGGCACTAACGTATTCAAAACGGCAATGGATACCGTGAGCAGCAAAAGGCCGCAGAGCAATAGGAGCACTGGGCGGGAGTATGCGGACATAGTGAAATTGTGACCGAACGCGCAATGAGAGTGCGCGCATCATGCCACTGGCGATAAAAAAGTCAATCGCCTCTTATCATTCCACCGCACGATTTGTTTCCGGCTAACCGGCTGAAAAAGCGCTATGCTCAGCGCAGAGCGAATTTGACGACGGAGAAGCAAGATGAGTCAGGAAAATGATGCGGCGGTAGAGGCCCTGCTGGCGGACATCGGCAGCACGCACGGTGAGCTGCTGGCCATTATGCAGCAGGTGCGGCGGATTGCTGCGGCGAGCGGCAACGGCGTCACCGAATCGGTCAAATACGGCGGCATCATGTTCTCGCATAGCCAATTTTTCTGCGGCGTTTTCGCCTATCGCCACCACGTCACAGTGGAGTTCGGCCACGGCTACCGATTGGAAGATCGTTATCACCAGCTCGAAGGCAGCGGCCAGTATCGGCGGCACATCAAGCTCCACTCGCCCGACGAGGTGAAAAGCAAGCATCTGGCGGACTACATTCAACAGGCTTATGCGCTGGCGACGGGCTGAATTCTCGACATAAAAAAAGCGCCCGCAGGCGCTTTTTTCGTGGTTTGCCGTTTAGCCGATGTATTCCAGGCCGCCCATATAAGGACGCAACACTTCAGGCACCTGAATGCGACCGTCGGCCTGCTGGTAGTTTTCCAGCACCGCCACCAGCGTACGGCCGACCGCCAGGCCGGAACCGTTCAGCGTGTGGACCAGACGCGGCTTCTTGTCGGCCTTGCTGCGGCAGCGAGCCTGCATGCGGCGCGCCTGGAAGTCCCACATGTTGGAGCAGGACGAGATCTCGCGGTAGGTGTTCTGCGCCGGCAGCCACACTTCCAGATCGTAGGTCTTGCAGGCGCCGAAGCCCATGTCTCCGGTGCACAGCAGCACCTTGCGGTAAGGCAGGTTCAGCAGCTGCAGCACTTTTTCCGCATGGCCGGTCAGCTCTTCCAGGGCATCCATCGAATCTTCCGGACGGACGATCTGCACCATTTCGACCTTGTCGAACTGGTGCATGCGGATCAAACCGCGGGTGTCACGGCCGTAAGAACCGGCTTCCGCACGGAAGCATGGCGTGTGCGCGGTCATCTTCAGCGGCAGAGTTTCCTCTTCGACGATCTCGTCGCGCACCAGGTTGGTCAGCGGCACTTCCGCCGTTGGGATCAGCGCGTAGTTGCTGCTGTCGGCTTCTTCTTCCAGCGGACGGGTATGGAACAGGTCTTCGCCGAACTTCGGCAGTTGGCCGGTACCGTACAGCGTGGCGTGGTTGACCAGGTAAGGCACGTAGGCCTCCAGGTAGCCGTGCTGCTCGGTGTGCAGATCCAGCATGAACTGGGACAGCGCGCGGTGCATGCGGGCGATTTGCCCCTTCATGACCACGAAGCGCGAACCGGTCAGCTTAACCGCGGCGGCAAAATCCAGCCCGCCGGCCATTTCGCCCAGATCGACGTGATCGCGCACCGCGAAGTCGTACTGGCGCGGTTCGCCCCAGCGGGCGACTTCCAGGTTTTCACTGTCGTCTTTACCATCCGGCACGGCGTCGTCCGGCAGGTTAGGCAGCGTCAAGGCGTAATCGCGGATCTCGCTCTGCAGCGTGTCCAGCTCTGCCTTGGCGGCATCCAGCTTGTCACCCAGCTCGTTCACTTCGCGACGCAGCGGCTCGATGTCTTCCCCACGCGCTTTGGCCGCGCCGATGGATTTCGATCGGGAGTTGCGTTCCGCTTGCAGCGTTTCAGTTTCTACCTGCAGAACTTTGCGGCGTTCTTCCTGCGAACGCAGCAGATCCAGATCGAGTTTAAAGCCTCGGCGAGCCAGTTTGACGGCGACTGCGTCTAGCTCATTACGCAGCAGATTGGGATCGAGCATGCTAATCCTGTGCTTGTTGTTATTGAAAGAAGTGTTGTTGTTCTATGCGGCTGATTTATAGCCGCATAAAAGAAGAGTGATACCCGCTAACCTTACCGCAACGGCCTCGCTAGCGGTAGCGTTTTGTCGGGCTATTTTGATCCTGCTCAGCCAGCCATGCCAACTTTTCGCCGATTTTCCCTTCAAGCCCACGCGAGGTCGGTTGATAGTAGCGTGTCTTGGCCATTTCGGGCGGGAAATAGTTCTCGCCGGCGGCGTAGGCGTTGGGTTCGTCGTGGGCGTAGCGGTACTCCGCCCCCAGCCCCATCTCCTTCATCAGCTTGGTCGGCGCGTTGCGCAGGTGCTCCGGCACGTCATAATCGGCCTGCTCTTTGGCGTCGCGCATGGCGGCCTTGAACGCGGTGTAAACCGCGTTGCTCTTCGGCGCGCAGGCCAGGTAAACAATCGCCTGCGCGATGGCGCGCTCGCCCTCTGCCGGCCCCACGCGGGTGAAACAATCCCAGGCGGCGATCGCCACCTGCATGCCGCGCGGATCGGCGTTGCCCACGTCTTCAGAGGCAATCGCCAACAGACGGCGCGCCACATAGAGCGGATCGCCGCCGGCGGTAATAATGCGCGCATACCAGTACAGCGCGGCGTCCGGCGCCGAACCGCGCACTGATTTATGCAGCGCGGAAATCAGGTCGTAATAACGGTCGCCCTTGTTGTCGAAGCGCGCGCTGCGCTCGCCTGAAACCTCTTTCAGCAGCTCCGGCGTCAGCACCCGCACGCCTTTGGCATCGATCTCCGCCATGTCCGCCATCATTTCCAGGCTGTTCAGCGCCCGGCGCGCATCGCCGCCCACCAGCTCGGACAGCAGGCGCCGCGTTTCCGCCGGCAACTCGACGTTCTGATTGCCAAAGCCGCGCGCCTTGTCGCTCATCGCCTGATCCAGCACCTGGCCGATATCTTCGGCGGTCAGCGCCTTCAACAGGTAAACGCGGGCGCGGGACAACAGCGCCGAGTTCAGTTCGAACGACGGGTTTTCGGTGGTGGCGCCGATAAAGGTGATGGTGCCGTCTTCGATGTGCGGCAGGAAAGCGTCCTGCTGGCTCTTATTGAAACGGTGCACTTCGTCGACGAACAGGATAGTGCGGCGGCCGGCGTCGCGATTTTGCCGCGCCCGCTCGATCGCCTCGCGGATCTCCTTGATACCGGAGGTCACGGCGGAGATCCGTTCGACATCCGCCTGACCGTAACGGCCGATCAGCTCTGCCAGCGTCGTCTTCCCGGTGCCCGGCGGCCCCCATAAAATCATCGAGTGCAGCTGCCCGGCCTCGATGGCGCGCGGCAGCGGCTTGCCGGCGGCCAGCAGGTGCTGCTGGCCGATATACTGCGCCAGCGTGGTCGGCCGCATACGCGCGGCCAACGGCTGGAACTCATTCTGGGAAAAATCGAGCGACAGATTATTACTCACTTGCACCTCACTGGCGCTGGTCGTCCAGCGTCACCCCCTTCGGCGGGGTAAATTTGAATTTGGCCGGATCGGCGGCGACGTTCTGCTGGCTTTTCAGCGTGTAGGAACTGCGCTGACCGTCCTGCTCCACCGCGGCAAAGCTGCGGATGGTACCGCTGTTGGTCACGCTGATGGCGAATTGCTTCAGGTTGCCGCTGGCAGACTTCGGCGTCAATTCGAAATCATCGCCCTTTTGCTTCACGTTGTACTGCTTCCAGTCGCTGGCGTTATTGCGGGTGATCAGCATAAACGGCGTATTGCCGGTGGCGTTCTTCAGCCAGGTCGCCGTCACCTGCTCGACGAACGGGTTGTAGAACCACAGGGTCTGGCCATCGGAAACCAGCACGCTCTCATCGGGTGACGTCATGTGCCAGTTGAACAGGTTCGGCCGCTTCACCCACAGCTCGCCTTCACCCTGTTGCACCGCGGCGCCTTCGGCGCTGGTCACGGTTTGCGAGAAGCTGGCGTGGAAACTGTTCACCTTCGCCAGGCGACTTTGCAGATCCTGTGCGGCATCGGCCAGCACGGAGGTAGAAGCGAATCCCGAAAGCAGACAGCAGGCAACTAACAGTTTTTTCATTATTCCAGATACCTTATGAAATGCGTTAACCGCAGGGCGACGCCGTGCGGGTCAATCAACCCTTTACTCCGTTACTTTACCTGAAGCCGGCGATCGGCCGGTAGGCCAATGTTCCGAGAAGAAACGGGTTTACGCTTCTTTGCACAAGGGCCGCTTAAGCGGCCCTTTCTTATTGAATTGCAATGGCTAAGCGACCATCAATCGTGCCGCGGCGGCGCCAGCACCTCGCGGTTGCCGTTGTGCCCCTGCTCGCTGACGATGCCCTGCGCCTCCATCTGTTCGATGATGCGCGCGGCGCGGTTATAGCCGATACGGAACTGGCGCTGTACGCCGGAGATGGAGGCTCGGCGTTTATCCACCACGAAATCCACCGCCTGGTCAAACAACGGATCCAGCTCTTCGTCGCCGTCCATCCCGCCACCGGCACCGCCCTCGCCATCTTCGCCGCCGCTGAGAATGCCCTCTTTATATTGGGGCCGCTCGCGCGCTTTCCAATCCTTGACCACCGCGTGCACTTCCTGATCGCGCACGAATGCGCCATGTACACGCACCGGGATCGAGGAGTTCGGCGCCAGATAGAGCATGTCACCCATACCCAGCAAGGACTCGGCGCCCCCCTGATCGAGGATGGTGCGGGAGTCGATCTTGCTCGACACGGTAAAGGCGATACGCGTCGGAATGTTGGCCTTGATCAGGCCGGTGATCACATCCACCGAAGGACGCTGGGTCGCCAGCACCAGGTGGATGCCCGCCGCACGCGCTTTTTGCGCCAGGCGAGCGATCAACTCTTCAACCTTCTTGCCAACCGTCATGATCAGGTCGGCGAATTCGTCGACCATCACCACGATGTACGGCTCTTTCTCCAACACCGGCGGCGTGATGTCCATGCTGTCGGTCGGTTTCCAGAACGGATCCGGGATCGGACGCCCCATCGCTTCGGCCTGATCGACACGCTCGTTGTAGCCGGCCAGGTTACGCACGCCCAGGGCAGACATCAGCTTGTAGCGACGTTCCATTTCGCCCACGCACCAGCGCAGCGCATTGGCAGCGTCTTTCATGTCGGTGACCACATCGGTCAACAGGTGCGGAATACCTTCGTAAACCGACAGTTCCAGCATTTTCGGGTCGATCATGATAAAGCGCACTTCTTTCGGCGTGGCCTTATACAGGATGCTCAGGATCATGGCGTTGACCCCGACCGACTTACCGGAACCGGTGGTACCGGCGACCAGCAAGTGCGGCATTTTGCCCAGATCGGCCACCACCGGTTCGCCGGAGATGTCCTTACCCAATACGATGGACAGCGGCGACGGGTTGTCGCGGAAGGCCGGGCAGTCCAGCACTTCGCGCAGGTACACCGTTTGACGCTTGGCGTTCGGCAGCTCCAGACCGACATAAGGCTTACCGGGGATCACTTCCACCACGCGCACCGCCGAAGTCGACAGCGAGCGCGCCAGATCGCGCGACAGGTTGGAAATGCGCGCCGCTTTAACGCCCGGCGCCAGATCCAGCTCGAAGCGGGTGATGACCGGCCCCGGCAGGATATCCACCACGTCGGCTTTTACGCGGTAATCGGCCAAACTGGCCTCCACCAAGCGCGCTTTCTGTTCCAGCGCGAAGGAGTCGACCGGCTCCACCTCTTTCGGCGCTTCGGTCAGCAGATCCAGCGTCGGCAGCGGCGTGGTCGGCTTCTGCAGCGGCTGATCGTTGCGCATCAGGAACGGGTGAATCAAGCTGTCCATCGCCGGGTGCGGCTCGGCCGGAGCTTGCTGAGGCTGCTGCTGCACCGGTTGCTGTGGCTGCTGATATTGCTGCTGCGACGGCTGTTGATACTGCTGTTGTTGCTGCGGCTGCTGATAAGGTTGCTGCTGCGGCTGTTGGTATTGTTGCGGCTGCACATGCGGTTGCTGAGGTTGAGCAGCCGGCGCCGCAGGCTCAAACTGGCCAAACGGCACGTCGTCCTCTTGCTCGCTTTGCTGTTCAATGCGCTCTTCAAGCTGTGGGGACAGCGTGAACATCGGCTCGCTCGGGCCATCGTCCACTAAATCCGCCATCGGCGAGAAGCTGAAAGCATTGCGGGTATCGACCGGGCTGGCGGCCGGCGCCTGCGGGGCAGTCTCTTGCTGGCCATAACGCGCCTGCTGCTGCTCGGCGAAAGCCTGACGCAGCGCAGCCTCTTGCCGCGCCTCTTCATCGTCCTGTTGGACTTCACCGTAACGTTGATTCTGTTGTTCGGCGAACGCCTTGCTCAGCTCGGCTTCCTGCTGAGCATTTTCATCATCCTGCTCCGGCTCGTAGCTTTCGCCATAGCGCTCGCTTTGCTGCGTGGCGAACGCCTGGCGCAGCGCGGCTTCCTGCAGCGCCTCTTCTTCCTGCGGATTTATCGCCGTCGGCTGTTGAGGCTCCGCCTGGCGCTGTTCCTGTTCGGCAGCACGCTGCGAAGGCAGCTTGATGCCGTAGGAAGCCAGCTCACGACGGGTCGGAATACGCACCGGATTCGGCCGCGGCAACTCAGGGCCGATACCCTGTTTAACCTGAGAATTGCCGTCGCTGGTCGCCGTGAAGGCCGGCATAAAGGTCGCCGCCGCGGCGCCCGCAGCGGCAGCGGCTGCCGTATCCAGTTGTGGCTTGGCGCCGGTGGCGCTGAAACCACCTGCTCCGCTGACGTCGGCACTGTCGCGCTGCGCGGCGGTAAAATCAAAGGGAGAACGCGCTGTCGGCTGCGGGGCCGGCTCTTGCCAATTGCCCAGGCGCGGCTCATCGTCATCCTGATAAGGATCGACAGGGCGCGTCGCCTTAGGCGCTGGTGTTTCTTCCGGGATTTCGAAGGAATACAGCGGCGGCGTGGCGTCTTGCGCCGGGGTGCTCACCGGGTGCTGATTGACCGAGGCCGGCGCGGCCGGCGCCACCGTTACCGACGGCGCCTGTGTGGCGATCGGCGCGGCAACGGGCTCGTGGATCTCTGCCTTCACCGCTGGTGCAGGCGAAGCCGCCGGCGCGATTGGCGCGGCGTCGGCTTCAACCTCACTATCGTCGGCTCGCAGGCCGCTGAGCAACGGATCGGCGGCGTCTTCCCCCGCCTCTTTGGCGCTTTCGGTGACCGAGGGTGCGGAGAACAGCACGTCGTCATCGGCAGCCGCGGCTCCGGCGGCGGTCGCCGCAACCGCTGCAGCGGCGCCCTTCCCTGCCTGCTCAGGCTCGTCGTCAACGTAACGCTCGTCATCCTCGAAATAGCGATCTTCGCGGCGTGAGCGATTGGTCATCACCGTCGCGACGCCCAACACCGCACCGCCGATCTTCTCGGCGATCACCAGCCAGGACCAGCCGGTAAACAGCGTCAGCCCCGCCGCCCACACGCACAGCAGCGCCAGCGTAGCGCCGATGCCGTTGAACCACGGCAACATGGCGTTGCTCAGCAGGCTGCCGATCACGCCGCCGGAAGCGAAGTAATAGAGATCGTCAACGTTCAGCGCCGCCAACCCGCAGGAGGTAAGCACTAACGCCAAGGTACCGATCAGGCGCAGGGAGAGCGCGAAATAGTCGACGTAGTCTTTGTTGCCGCGTTGGCGATAGGCTGCCCAGCACAGGATCAGCATGATCGGCGGTATCGCGTAGGCGAGCACCCCGAAGGTGAAGAACAGCGTGTCGGCCAACCAGGCCCCAACACCGCCGCCCAAATTGTGAATCGGCTCATGCCACGCGGTCTGCGACCAGCTTGGGTCAGACGGATTGAAACTGACCAACGCAGCCATGAGGTAAACGGCAAAAATCGCTACCACGATAAGCGCAGCCTCCAGCAAACGCCGGCCACTGCTGAGTCTTTTCAGGGTAACTTCTTTATCTTCTGTATATTCCTGGCTCAAGAAAGGCTCTCCAGGTTCCTGTTAGCTGACATAGCAACAGCGCCGAGAAGCTTCCCCGGCGCCGAAACTGTATGAATAAACAGGAGTGTAACCAATTTAATCAGGTTTTGCACCTGCACCTTACCGTGTTTTGATAACCAGACGGTTACTCTGTTTCACTTCTTCCATCACTACGTAGGTACGGGTGTCGTTAACCCCCGGCAAACGCAGCAAGGTTTCGCCCAGCAGTTTGCGGTACGCCGACATGTCCGGTACGCGGGTTTTCAACAGGTAGTCGAAATCACCGGAAACCAGATGACACTCCTGAATCTCTTCAAGCTTCTGCACTGCCGAGTTGAATTGCTCAAACACATCCGGCGCGCCACGGTTCAGCGTGATCTCCACGAAAACCAGCAGGGACGCATCCAGATAATGCGGGTTAAGCAATGCGGTATAGCCATGAATGAAACCCTGGCGCTCGAGACGGCGCACGCGTTCTAAACATGGTGTCGGGGATAACCCCACGCGCTTCGAAAGCTCGACGTTCGAAATACGCCCATCCTTCTGCAGCTCATTCAGGATGTTGCGGTCGATACGGTCGAGATCTTTACCCGGGCGTTTCTTGTTGTCTGCCATTATTATTGTCTCTCTTATTTTCTTCCGTGCACTTGCCACACCCTAGCCAACGTCAATGTGTAAGGGTTCGTTCCAAGCGAAGACCCGATGCCTGTCATATGCTTCTTCACTACCATCATTCCACGCCGCGCAGCCTGTCTGTCCAACCCCGCGCGACGCCGGCAACGACGTTTAGGTCGAGAAAAAATCAGCAAACGCTTGCGCGCCCTGCTCCGCACATCCACCGCGCATTGCCGCCTCGCGGCGCAAATACGTACGATTTGCTGGTGTTACGGGGATAATTTCTTCTTCCTATGATGTTTTCGCAAATGCGCAGCGGATTGTCAAAGTAAAAGAAGCAAAATCAGAACAACGTACCGTCATGAAAAGTCTGCATCCCATTTTTGGTTATGAATCGCTGGCAGATAAACCCCGGTAGGGAGCGGCTGAAGTCGCAGAATGCGCCGTTTTTGCGCGGTTGGCGATTCGGTAGCCGAATGCGGCTTTGATAAGGTAAATTTCTGCGTTCGGCGTACGATTTGCCGACAGCGGGCGCATTAATAGGCGACAACTATCATACAAATCGTTAACAACGTCGCCCGGCGCTTTTTTTACTGCGCCATTTTCCCTACAATCGGCTTCATTGTCCGCCATTGTGGAATAAAGAGGTTATTCATGGGCACGGCTAAACATAGCAAATTACTGATTCTGGGCTCCGGCCCGGCCGGTTACACCGCCGCCGTCTACGCGGCGCGCGCCAACCTGAGCCCGGTGCTGATCACCGGTCTGGAGCAAGGCGGCCAGCTGACCACCACCACCGAAGTGGAAAACTGGCCGGGCGACGCCGAAGGCCTGACCGGTCCGGCGCTGATGGAGCGCATGCGCGAACACGCGGAGAAGTTCCAGACTGAGATCGTCTTCGATCATATCAACAGCGTCGATCTGCAGCAGCGCCCGTTCCGCCTGTTCGGCGACAGCGGCGAATACAGCTGCGACGCGCTGATCATTGCGACCGGTGCCTCCGCCCGCTACCTTGGCCTCCCTTCCGAAGACGCCTTCAAGGGCAAAGGCGTTTCCGCCTGTGCGACCTGCGACGGTTTCTTCTACCGTAACCAGAAAGTCGCCGTGGTCGGCGGCGGCAACACTGCCGTTGAAGAAGCGCTGTACCTGTCCAACATCGCCGCCGAGGTTCACCTGATCCACCGCCGCGACAGCTTCCGTTCAGAGAAGATCCTGATCGACCGGCTGATGGAAAAAGTGAAAAGCGGCAACATCGTGCTGCACACCGACCATACGCTGGACGAAGTGCTGGGCGATGAAATGGGCGTGACCGGCGTGCGTATCCGCAGCACCAAAGCGGAAAACGAAACCCGTGAACTGGAACTGGCCGGCGTGTTCATCGCCATCGGCCACAGCCCGAACACCGGCATCTTCGGCGGCCAGCTGGAGCTGGAAAACGGCTACATCAAGGTGCAGTCCGGCATTCACGGCAATGCGACCCAAACCACCATCCCCGGCGTCTTCGCCGCTGGCGACGTGATGGATCACATCTACCGTCAGGCGATCACCTCCGCCGGCACCGGCTGTATGGCGGCGCTGGACGCAGAGCGTTACCTGGACGGCATCGCCGGCGCAGAAGTCTGCTAAGACGTTCTCTTCATCAGCGAAAAGCGGCTCTCGAGCCGCTTTTTTTTGTCTTCAGCCCCCAGGAGGATGCACGCCGATGCATAATCTTCTTCACTGGCGCTTGCTGGTTGCCGTCGCCGACAACGGCACCATCACTCAGGCTGCGGCGCTCTGCGGCATGACGCAGTCTGCCGCCAGCCAGGCCATCGCTCAACTGGAGACGATGCTGAGCACCCGGCTTTTGGTGCGCCAGCCACACAATGTCGTCCTGACCCAAAGCGGCCTGCAGATCGTCGCCCATGCCCGCACGATGTTGGAAGGACTGCGGGCCATTCAACAATGCGCGCAGCAAGCCGGTAATGCGCACGCGGGCAAAATACGCCTGGCCAGTTTCCCGTCGGCATTTAGCACGCTGTTGCCGCCGCTGCTGCGCAAGTTTCGCCGTCTGTATCCCGACATTGAGCTGATTACGCTCGAGGGCACCGACCACGAAGTGGAGAGCTGGTTAACATCGGCAACGGCAGACATCGGCGTGGTGCTCAATCCGGCACCGGAGCGGCTGTGTTTCCCTTTGGGGGAAGACACCTGGTTAGCGGTCGTGCCCAGCGCGCACCCGCTGGCGCGAGCGCGGCGGCCGGTGGCGCTGGATGCCCTGTTCCGGCTGCCTTTCATCCTGGCGACCGGCGGATGTGATGTGAATGCGCAAAGTTTGGCGCAGCAGTCGGGCCTGGCACTGGCCGATATCCGCGCCACCGTCAGCGACTGGCAAACGGCGTTGACGCTGGTCAGAGAAGGCACGGGCGTTGCGCTGATGCCCGCGTCGGTGATCCCGCCCGATGCGCTCGGAGTTTGCGCTCTGCCGCTCGTTGCGCCGGTTTATCGTCGTTTCGGCCTGGCCTGCTCATCCGAGGCGGCGGTCCTACCGCCCGTCCAAACCCTGCTGAATTACCTGCGCAAACAGGAGCAAACCCTGGCCAGTCGCTGAGCTAATAGCGGCTTTCTGAAATTTCCATTTTCCCGCCGGCATCCGCGTCGGCATGCTGTGGCAAGCGCTCTCATTGACCCACAAGGAAATAGCATGAAGCTGTATTTTGCTCCCGATGCCTGCTCGCTGGCCCCACATATCGTCCTGCGGGAATTAGCGATCCCTTTCACCCTGGTCAGGGTAAACAATCGCAGCAAGCGCTGCGCCGACGGTGAGGATTTCTATCGCATCAACCCAAAAGGTTACGTCGCCGCCCTGCAGCTGGACGACGGCAACGTGATCACCGAAGGCCCCGCCATCGTTCAATACCTCGCCGACCAGCGCCCAGAGAGCCGGCTGGCACCGCCACCGACGGCCTTTGAGCGGGTAAGGCTGCAGGAATGGCTTAATTTCATCACCAGCGAGATCCATGCCGGTGCCGCCCCCTTGTTCAATGATGCCCTGCCCGAAGATGCCAAGGCGTTGCTGCGCGACAAGTTGAGACGGCGATTGGGTTATCTCGCGCAAGCGTTGGCACAACAAACTTACCTATTGGGAACGTATTTCAGCGTCGCTGACGCTTATCTGTTTACCGTGTTGCGCTGGATGGCGCGCTTCGAGATTTCGCTGAGCGAGTGGCCACCGCTCCAGCATTATGTGACGCGGATCGCAGAGCGAGCGTCGGTGCGCGCCGCTCTGGAAGCCGAGGCCACGAGTGAGCAAGTCAAATAGTCGGTAACGCGTCTGTTATAGCCACATTTGGCCGCTTTATTATTTTCAGTCTGCCGGGTGACGAGGTAACATGGGACCTCGCTTGTTTGTCGCCGATTGCGCCAAACACTATTATTTAACAGTACGTTAACCCAGCCTGTAACAAACGGGCACCGGCGACGCAGACGCATATCTGATGAAAAAAAACAGACAGCAACAGTTAACCCGTTGGCTTAAAACCCAGAGTTCGTTGGCGCAGCGTTGGCTGCGCCTTTCCATGCTGTTGGGGCTGTTCAGCGGCCTGCTGATCGTGGCGCAGGCGTGGCTGCTGGCCAGCCTGCTGCACGCCCTGATCATCGAACATACCCCGCGCGAACAGCTGATCCCTTCGTTTATCTGGCTGGCCGTCGCGTTCGCATTGCGGGCGCTGTTGAGCTGGCTGCGGGAACGGGTCGGTTTCCTGTGTGGCCAGGTGATCCGTCAGCGCATGCGCCAGCAGGTGCTGGATAAACTGCAGCAGCTCGGCCCGGCCTGGATCCAGGGCAAACCGGCGGGCAGTTGGGCCAGCATCATCGTCGAGCAGATCGAGGATATGCAGGACTATTACTCGCGCTATCTACCGCAGATGTATCTGGCAGTCTTCATCCCGCTGCTGATCCTGATCGCCGTCTTCCCGATCAATTGGGCCGCAGGCATCATTTTGCTGGCGACCGCGCCGCTGATCCCGCTGTTCATGGCGCTGGTCGGCATGGGAGCCGCCGATGCCAACCGCCGCAACTTCGTGGCGCTGGCGCGATTGAGCGGCAACTTCCTCGACCGCCTGCGCGGCCTGGACACCCTGCGGTTGTTCGACCGCGCGCAGGCCGAAACGGCGCAGATCGCCAAATCCTCCGAAGACTTCCGCAGCCGCACCATGGAAGTGCTGCGTATGGCCTTCCTCTCTTCCGGCGTGCTGGAGTTCTTCGCTTCGATTTCCATCGCCGTGGTGGCGGTGTACTTCGGCTTTTCTTACCTCGGCGAACTCAACTTCGGCAGCTACGGCCTCGGCGTAACGCTGTTTTCCGGTTTTCTGGTGCTGATTCTGGCGCCGGAGTTTTTCCAACCGCTGCGCGATCTCGGCACCTTCTACCATGCCAAGGCGCAGGCGGTCGGCGCGGCGGAAGCGCTGGAAACCTTCCTCAGCGCCGAAGGCGAGCAGATGGGCAACGGCACGCGGCAACTGCCCGCCGATCAACCGCTGACGCTGCAGGCGAACGCATTGGAAATCCTGTCGCCGAACGGCGTACTGCTGGCCGGGCCGCTGAGTTTCACCCTGCTACCGCAGCAGCGCGTAGCGCTGGTCGGGCTGAGCGGCGCCGGCAAAAGCTCGCTGCTCAATCTGCTGCTCGGCTTCCTGCCCTACCGCGGCTCGTTGACCGTCAACGGCATCGAGCTGCGTGAACTGTCCGCAGAAAACTGGAGGCAACAGCTGAGCTGGGTCGGTCAGAACCCGCACCTGCCGGCGCAAACCTTGCGCGCCAATATCCTGCTGGGCTGCCCGCAGGCCGACGAAGCGCAGCTGCAGCAGGCGGTGGAACTCGCCTACGTCAGCGAACTGTTGCCGTATCTGCCGCAGGGGCTCGACACCGAAGTGGGCGACAACGCCGCCCGCCTGTCGGTCGGCCAGGCGCAGCGCGTGGCGGTCGCCCGGGCGCTGATCGGCCCGCGCCGCTTGCTGCTGCTGGATGAACCGGCCGCCAGTCTCGATGCCCACAGCGAACAACGGGTGATGCAGGCGTTGAATGCCGCTTCGCATCAGCAAACCACCCTACTGGTCACGCACCAGTTGGAAGACACCGAAGACTACGATCAGATCTGGGTGATGGATAACGGGCGCATCGTGCAACAGGGCGATTACGCCACCCTCAGCACCCAGCCGGGCCTGTTCGCCACTCTGATCGCCCATCGCCGCGGGGAGCTTTAATCATGCGCGTTTTGCTGCCGTTTTTGGCGTTGTATCGCCGCCATAGCCTGCTGATTAGCCTGGGCATCCTTTTGGCGATCGTCACCCTGCTGGCCAGCATCGGCCTGCTGGCGCTTTCCGGCTGGTTCCTGGCCGCCTCTTCGCTGGCCGGATTGGCGGGCCTGCTGACCTTCAACTACATGCTGCCGGCCGCCGGCGTGCGCGGCGCGGCGATCTTCCGCACCGCCGGGCGCTACGCCGAGCGCGTGGTCAGTCACGACGCCACCTTCCGCGTGCTGTCGCACTTGCGAGTGTTCACCTTCAGCAAGATCCTGCCGTTGGCGCCGGGCGGCATCGCTCGCTTTCGCCAGGCCGACCTGCTCAACCGCCTGGTGGCGGACGTGGACACGCTGGATCACCTTTATCTGCGGGTGATCTCGCCGCTGATCAGCGCGGCGGTGGTGATCCTGGTGGTCACCTACGGCCTGAGCTGGCTGGATCCTGCGCTCGCCCTGACGTTGGGTGGCATTCTGTTGCTGCTGTTGCTGCTGGTGCCGCCGGTGTTCTACCGCGCCGGCAAACCGATCGGCGGCCAACTCACCGCGCTGCGCGGCCAATACCGTACCGACCTAACCGCCTGGCTGCAGGGGCAGGCAGAGCTGGTGGTGTTCGGTGCCGTCAACGACTTCCGCCAGACGCTGAACGCCACCGAACAGCGGTGGCAACGCCGCCAGTGGCAGCAGGCCTCGCTGAGCGGCAAGGCGCAGGCGCTGATGATCCTCGCCAGCGGGCTGACGGTGACGCTGCTGCTGTGGCTGACCGCCGCCGGCATCGGCGGCGATACCCAGCCCGGAGCCCTGATCGCGCTGTTTGTCTTCGCCGCGCTGGCGTCGTTCGAAGCGCTGATGCCGGTCGCCGGCGCCTTCCAGCATCTCGGCCAGGTGATTGCCTCCGCCACGCGGGTCAAACAGATCATCGATCGCCAGCCGGAAGTCACCTTCCCTGCCGTCGGCCCGGCCGCGGCCGATCGAGCTCAGCTCAGCCTGCAGCAGCTGAGTTTCACCTATCCCGATCAGCCGCAGCCGGTGCTGCGCGACGTCACGCTCGAGGTCGCGGCCGGCGAACACATCGCCTTGCTCGGCCGCACCGGCTGCGGCAAGTCCACCCTGCTGCAGCTGCTGACCCGCGCCTGGCGCACCGACGGCGGCAAAATTCTGCTCAACGGCGAACCGCTGGAGGATTATGATGAAACCACGCTGCGTCGGATGACCACGGTCGTCAGCCAGCGAGTGCATATCTTCAGCGATACGCTGCGGGAAAACCTGCGGTTGGCCGCACCGAATGCCGACGACGCTCGCCTGAGTGACGTACTGCAGCAGGTTGGGCTGGGCAAATTGCTGGACAGCGACGGCGGGCTGAACGCCTGGTTGGGCGAAGGCGGCCGGCAGCTGTCCGGCGGCGAACAGCGCCGACTGGGTATCGCCCGCGCGCTGCTGCATCCGGCCCCGCTGCTGCTGCTTGACGAACCGACCGAAGGGCTGGACGCCGAAACCGAACAGCAGATCCTGGCGCTGCTGCGCCGGCATTGTCAGGGCAAGACGCTGATCCTGGTGACGCACCGTTTGTACGGCCTGGAACATCTCGACCGCATTTGCGTAATGGATGACGGCCAAATTGTCGAACAGGGCGATCACGCCACCCTGATGCGCCAGCAGGGCCGCTATGCACGCTTTCGCAACCGTATCAGCAACCTGGCGCCGTAATCGGCCCGTAGAGGACGCAGAGACCTTGTATGCGCATCGTTAAGCTTTCCCCCCAGTCGCTGGCGTTTCCCTCGCCTGAGGGCGCCCTGCGCGATCCCAACGGCCTGCTGGCGATCGGCGGCGACCTCACGGCGCCGCGACTGTTGGCAGCCTACGAGCGCGGCATCTTCCCCTGGTACTCGCCGGGAGAAGCGATTCTGTGGTGGTCACCCGATCCGCGTGCGGTGCTGTTCCCTGCCGAGTTTCATCTCAACCGCAGTCTGAAACGCTTTTTGCGCCACGATCCGTTTCGCATCACGCTCAATCACGATTTCGCCGCGGTGATCGCCGCCTGCGCCCACCGGCCGGATGAAGGCACCTGGATCGGCCCGGAGGTACAGCGTGCCTATCAGCATCTGCATCGCCTCGGCTACGCACACTCGGTGGAAGTATGGCAGGATGATCAACTGGTCGGCGGCATGTACGGCGTGGCGCAGGGCGCGTTGTTCTGCGGCGAATCGATGTTCAGCCGCGTCACCAACGCCTCAAAATGCGCATTGATGGCCTTTTGCCGCCATTTTGCCGCTTATGGCGGGGAATTGATTGACTGCCAGGTGCTGAACGCTCACACTGCCCGCCTTGGCGCGCGTGAAATTCCGCGCCGTCAATTTTTGCAGCAGCTCAGCACCCTTCAACGGCGGCCTTTGGCGTCGGCGTGCTGGGCGCCGCAAGTCATATCCCCACAGCCGGTTGAACCGCCCTCTCCAGTAAACTAATTGATGGAAACGGTGCAATGTTCACCGACACATCTTTACATAATGGGGGTTTTTCGGCATTATCTTGCCGGTTAAAAACTAAGGTAGTTAGACCTAGAGGATTCGATGGCCAAAGAAGACAATATTGAAATGCAGGGCACCGTTCTTGATACGCTGCCGAACACCATGTTCCGCGTTGAATTGGAAAACGGGCACGTGGTAACCGCACACATCTCCGGTAAAATGCGTAAAAACTATATCCGCATCCTGACGGGCGACAAAGTCACTGTAGAGCTGACCCCGTACGACCTGAGCAAAGGCCGCATTGTCTTCCGTAGCCGTTAATCGGCTCACCGCGCGCCACATGCTGGCGGCATCGAGGATGTAATCCCTCGGGAGCCCTTTCCGTTTACCCCCGCAGCGACGTTACACAACGGGTTGCAGGTGCGCAGGTAAACTGAGAGGGCTCACTCGTTTCTGTTGTACGGTGAATCTCACCCATAAAAAAAAGCGATGCCGAAGCATCGCTTTTTCTTTGCCTGAAGCGGCCTTAATGCACCGCACCCTCGTCCGCCTTGCGCTTGGCGGCACTGAGGAAGTGGTAGGTCAGCTGTTTCTTGTCCTTGTCCAGCTCGACCTTCACGGAACCGCCGTCCACCAGCGAACCGAACAGCAGCTCGTTGGCCAACGGTTTCTTCAGGTTTTCCTGCATGACGCGCGCCATCGGACGAGCGCCCATCGCACGGTCGTAGCCCTTCACCGACAGCCAGTCGCGTGCTTCGTCGCTCACTTCCAGCGAGACGCCCTTCGCATCCAGCTGCGCCTGCAGTTCGACGATAAACTTGTCGACCACCTGCTGGATCACCTCGGTAGACAGATGGTTGAACCAGATGATGTTGTCCAGACGGTTGCGGAACTCTGGCGTAAACACCTTCTTGATCTCTTCCATCGCGTCGGTGCTGTTGTCCTGCTGCACCAGACCGATCGATTTGCGTTCGGTTTCCCGCACCCCGGCGTTGGTGGTCATCACCAGGATCACATTGCGGAAGTCCGCCTTGCGGCCGTTGTTGTCGGTCAGCGTGCCGTTGTCCATCACCTGCAGCAGCAGGTTGAACACGTCCGGGTGCGCCTTCTCGATCTCATCGAGCAGCACTACCGCATGCGGATGCTTGATCACCGCATCGGTCAGCAGCCCGCCCTGATCGTAACCGACATAGCCCGGAGGCGCGCCGATCAGACGGCTGACGGTATGCCGCTCCATGTACTCGGACATGTCGAAACGCAGCAGCTCGATATCCATCGCCTTGGCCAACTGTACGGTGACCTCGGTTTTCCCGACCCCGGTCGGCCCGGCGAACAGGAAGGAACCGACCGGCTTGCGCTCGTGGCCCAGACCGGCGCGGCTCATCTTGATGGCTTCCGTCAGCGCTTCGATCGCCTGATCCTGGCCGAATACCAGCATCTTCAAACGATCGCCCAGGTTTCTCAGCACGTCGCGATCGCTGGCCGACACGGTTTTCTCCGGGATACGAGCGATGCGCGCCACCACGGATTCGATATCGGCCACGTTGACGGTTTTCTTGCGCTTGCTGGCCGGCATCAGTCGGCTGCGGGCGCCCGCCTCGTCGATCACGTCGATCGCTTTGTCCGGCAGATGACGATCGTTGATGTATTTCACCGACAGCTCCACCGCGGCGCGGATCGCCTTGGCGGTATAACGCACGTCGTGATGCGCTTCATATTTGGTCTTCAGGCCGTTGATGATCTGAACGGTCTCTTCCGCCGTCGGTTCAGTGATATCGATCTTCTGGAAACGGCGCGCCAAAGCGCGATCCTTTTCGAAGATGTTGCTGAACTCCTGGTAGGTGGTCGAGCCGATCACCCGGATCTTGCCGCTCGACAGCAGCGGTTTGATCAGGTTGGCGGCATCCACTTGCCCGCCGGAAGCCGCACCGGCACCGATGATGGTGTGAATTTCATCGATGAACAGGATGCTGTTCTGATCCTGTTCCAGCTGCTTGAGCAGCGCCTTGAAGCGTTTCTCGAAGTCGCCGCGGTATTTGGTGCCGGCCAGCAGTGAACCGATATCCAGCGAATACAGCGTGCAGTCCGCCATCACTTCCGGCACGTCGCCCTGCACGATACGCCAGGCCAGGCCTTCGGCGATGGCGGTCTTGCCCACGCCGGATTCGCCGACCAACAGCGGGTTGTTTTTACGACGACGGCACAGCACCTGAATCGCGCGCTCCAGCTCACGATCGCGGCCGATCAACGGATCGATGCCGCCCACACGGGCCAACTGATTGAGGTTGGTGGTGAAGTTTTCCATACGGTCTTCCCCTCCGGACTGCTCTTCGTTCACCGGGTTTTCCGCATTCGGCGCTTGGCCCGGCTCGTCTTTACGCGTGCCATGTGAAATGAAGTTCACCACGTCGAGACGGCTGACGTCGTGCTTGCGCAGCAGATAAGCCGCCTGCGACTCCTGCTCGCTGAAGATGGCCACCAACACGTTGGCGCCGGACACTTCGCTGCGGCCGGAAGATTGCACATGGAAGACCGCGCGCTGCAACACGCGCTGGAAGCTGAGCGTCGGCTGAGTGTCGCGCTCTTCTTCGCCGGCGGGCAGCGTCGGTGTGGTTTGTTCGATGAAGGCTTCCAGCTCCTGGCGCAACGCGGCCAGATCCACCGTACATGCCTCAAGCGCTTCTCGCGCGGCAGGGTTGCTCAGCAACGCCAGCAACAGGTGCTCCACGGTCATAAACTCGTGTCTGTGCTCACGCGCCCTGGCGAAAGCCATGTTGAGACTGAGTTCCAGTTCTTGATTGAGCATAAGCACCTCCCCAATAGATTGCCTTATTCAGGCTTTTTCCAGCGTACAAAGCAACGGATGCTCGTTCTCCCTTGCGTACCGGTTCACATGGACGACTTTGGTTTCCGCCACCTCGGCGGTAAAAACACCACAGATCGCCTTGCCTTGATAGTGGACCGTGAGCATCAGTTGCGTTGCGCGTTCAATATCATAAGAAAAGAACTTTTGCAGAACGTCAATCACAAATTCCATCGGTGTGTAATCGTCGTTGTTAAGTATAACTTTATACATAGACGGCGGTTTTACCGCATCGATTTGTTTTTCTTCGGCCAAGTGTTCAAAATTTAGCCAGTCGTTGTTATTGCCCATCGCTGCTCATCTTCTCTGCTCTGCCCTCTGATATGGGGGCAGGTTTCGGTTATTCAAAGTGGGGATAGTTACTATTTTATCATCTTCGGCATCGTCCCGCCGCACTGTAACGTGCGCAAAAAAACGGGCCAATTGTGACTGAATCGTGGCAATAGCGTTACCTGCTTCAAACTTTGGTGAACTGCTCCCCGCCGACAAAAGCCGATCCCTTGACGCCCCGATCATTTGCTCTAGAGTGTAAATTCGTGGCTGGTGGTCTTTTAACCACCCCTTGTCCACCCTGCTACCCGCCTACGGCGGGTGCGAATTCAGTTATTCATCTCACTTAAAATAGCGTTGCGAGGGATGTAAAAGCATGGAGACGGGTACTGTTAAATGGTTTAACAACGCCAAAGGCTTTGGCTTCATCTGCCCAGCCGGCGGTGGCGAAGATATTTTCGCGCATTACTCCACCATCAAGATGGATGGTTACAGAACGTTGAAGGCAGGCCAGCAGGTCAGCTTCGACGTGCATCAAGGGCCAAAAGGGAACCATGCCAGTCTTATTGTGCCGGTGGAAAGCGAGGCGCTGTCCTAAACGCTTCCGGCAGCGTCGCGCTGCATTGACCCTGACTGCGATAAAAATGCCAGCCGCCGTGTGACTGGCATTTTTTATGCCTTTTACTTACTCGCGCGCCAGCGCATCGATCGGATTCAGCCGCGCGGCATTGCGCGCCGGCAGATAGCCGAACACCACGCCGATACCGGTGGAACAGAGGAACGCGCTCAGCAACGCCGCCGGCGGGAAGCTGATCTGCCAGCCCGGCAATACCAGCTGCACCGCCAGGCCGATGGCGAACGACAGCGTAATCCCCAGCGCGCCCCCCACCAGGCAGACCAACACCGCCTCGATCAAGAACTGCTGCAACACGTCGCCGGAACGGGCGCCCACCGCCATGCGGATGCCAATCTCGCGCGTGCGCTCGGTCACCGACACCAGCATGATGTTCATCACGCCGATGCCGCCGACCACCAGCGAAATCACCGCCACCAGCGTCAGGAACAGCTGCAGCGTGCGGGTGGTTTTCTCCGCGGTTTGCACCAGGCTGTCCATGTTATAGGTGAAGAAGTCCTTTTTGCCGTGGCGCAGCGTCAACAGGCGCGACAGCTGCTGTTCCGCTTCCTTGCTGTCGTAGCCGTCGCGAATGCGCACGGTGATCGAGTCGAAATAATTGTTGCCCATCAGCCGGTTGGCCATGGTGCTGTAAGGCACCCACACGTTCAGCGTCTTGCTGCTGCCGAACATCGACTGCTTCTCTTTAGCCACGCCGACCACCGTCGCCGGCATGTTGCCCACCAGGATCACCTCGCCCACCACGTTTTTCTGGTGCGGGAACAGCCGCCGTTGGGTATTGGCGTCGATCACCACCGTCTGCGCCTGTGACTGCACCTGCATCGGATCGATGCCGACGCCCTGGGTAAAGCTCATACCGTACACGCGGAAGAACTGTTCGCTGACGCCGTTGACATTGGCCGCCGCGTCGACGTTACCCAGCCGCAGCCGCATGCTGCTGCTGATGCTCGGCGACAGCGCGCTGATATACGGCTGTTCGCGCAGCGCATCGAGATCGCCGTATTTCAGCGATTGCCTGTAGGTTGGATCGTCGTCGCCGAAGTCCTTGCCGGGGTAAATGTCGACGGTGTTGGTGCCGATCGATTTGATGTCCGCCAGCACCATCTGCTTGGCGGCGTCGCCGATCACCAGGATCGATACCACCGAGGCGATGCCGATAATGATGCCGAGCATGGTCAGCGCGGTGCGCATCTTGTTGGCCGCCATCGCACGCCAGGCCATCACCAGCGCTTCGCGAAAGCGGCCGCCCATCTGCCGCCAGGAAGGCGCCGCGGCGGCCAGCGCCAGCGGCTTGGCCTGGGTATCCTCCGGCGGCGCCGGACGCGAGTCGGCAATGATTTCGCCGTCGCGGATCTCGATGATCCGTTCAGCCTGGCGCGCCACCGCTGGATCGTGGGTCACCAGGATCACCGTGTGGCCCTGGGCGCACAGCTGTTTGAGGATCGCCATCACCTCTTCGCCGGAGTGGCTGTCGAGCGCGCCGGTCGGTTCATCCGCCAGGATCACCTGCCCGCCGTTCATCAACGCGCGGGCGATACTGACGCGCTGCTGCTGGCCGCCGGAAAGCTGGCTCGGCCGGTAGTTAACGCGCTCCCCCAGCCCCAGGCGCCGCAACAGCGCCTCCGCCCGTTCGCGCCGCGCCGCTTTGCCCAGCCCCGCGTACACCGCCGGCACCTCGACGTTATGCGCCGCACTCAGGTGCGGCAGCAGATGATAACGCTGGAAAATAAAGCCAAAATGTTCGCGCCGCAGCTGCGCCAGCGCATCGTCGCTCAGCGTCGCCACATCCTGTCCGGCCACCCGATAGACCCCGGCGCTCGGCTTGTCCAGACAGCCCAGAATGTTCATCAGCGTCGATTTGCCGGAGCCGGAGGCCCCCATGATCGCCACCATTTCCCCGGCGTCGATGCTCAGACTGATCCCCTTCAGCACCTCCACCGTCTGCTCGCCGGAACGGTAGCTGCGGCGAATGCCGCTCAGCTGTAACAGCGCCGCCATCAGCCGGCCTCCACGCCGCCGCGGCTGACAATCACCTCATCGCCCGCCTCAAGCCCGCTGAGGATTTGCACATCGATATTGTTGCGCAGACCGATAGCCACCTCACGCTTCTCTTCCTTGCCCTGTTTCAGCACCGAGACGTGGTAGCGATTGTCGGCGATCTGGTCACCCAACGCCGCCAGCGGGATCACCAGCGCCTGCTCGACGCCGGCCAGCTGAATATGCACCTGCGCCGTCATTTGCAAGCGCAGCAGCCTTTCCGGGTTGGGCACTTCGAAACGCGCATAATAGAAGATGGCATTATTGACCTTTTCCGGCGTCGGCTGAATGTCTTTCAGCACGCCGTCGAAGCGCCGAGTCGGATCGCCCAGCACCGTGAACCAGGCCTTCTGACCCGGCTTGAGGTTAATGACGTCAGCCTCCGAGACCTGCGCCTTCACCAGCATGGTGCCGAGATCCGCCAACGTCAGAATGTTCGGCGCCTGTTGCGCCGCGATCACCGTCTGGCCCTGCAGCGTGGTGATCTGCACCACGTCGCCATCCATCGGGGCTTCGATGCGGGTGTAGGCCAGGTTGATCTTGGCGGTATCCAGGCTGGCCTGGTTGCGGGCGATCTGCGCATTGATGGTGCCCACCTGCGCTTTCTTCACCGCCAGCTGCGTCGCTGCCTGATCCAGATCCTGACGCGATACCGCCTGCAGTTTGGCCAGTGCCTGGTTGCGCTGCAGCGTGACCGCCGCCAATTGCTGCTCGGCCTGTGCCTGCAGCAGCTGCGCATGCAGCTCGCGCAGCGTCGCCTCGCCTTCGCGAATGCTGTTCTGCGCCTGTTGCGGATCGATAACCCCCAGCAACTGGCCTTTTTTCACCTTGTCGCCGATCTCGACATACAACTTTTCCAACTGCCCGCTGACCTGCGCGCCGACGTCAACCTTGCGCACCGCGTCCAGCTGGCCGGTCGCCAACACGTTCTGCTGCAGATCGCGCTTGGTGACCTTTACCGTTTTGAAATCGGTTGGCGCCGGATGGCGGAAGTGCCAAACGGCCGCCGCGGCAATCGCCGCAATCACCGCCAGTGCGAGTATCCAGCGGCGTTTGTGTCCTTTAAACCCTGTCAAAATTGACCTGCCTGTGCTTGTGAATATCGACCGCCCATTGCGGCGGCGGAGCTAAATTAGCACGCACCGTAGGGAATAACTAAACCTTAGCTCAACACAATGTGGAGACACGCCTGGTTACAGTTCAGCATTGAACTCTCGTTTAGTGAAGCCTTGATGAAATAGCGCCATTCAACACAGCCAAGGATTTCATCATGTCACAGCTCAGCTACCCACTCGCCTCCGCCCGGCCGCTTAACGGCTGGCAACTGATGACGGCGCTGATCAATGGCGAAAAGGCGCCAAGCAACGCCTGGAAAAAAACCTCGTTTCGCCTGAAGTTTCTCGGCCGCTCGCTGCTCAACTGGCGCACCACCAGCGGCCTGCTCAGCACCCTGGCCAGCAACCCACTGCTGGAGGAGATCCTGAGCGCGCAGCCGAACCTGCCGTGCAAGCTGCATCGCCCCTACCTGGCAGCCAACATGAGCAAGATCGAATGCCTGTTCGCCCTGCGCGATCATTACGATCTCATCGTGCAGCGCATGCCGCTAAAGATGCGTCTCGGCCACCTCGGCCCACAGCCTTTCGTGCTGGCCCGCGCGATGGGCAAAAACGAAGCGCCGATCACGCTGGAACTGGCGGCGATCGACAAACTGAATAAGGAAGGGGAAGCCACGCTGCTGCTGCGCAACGCCAACGGCGTGATGCTGGCGGAGATCACCTTTGCGCTGATGCATTATCAGCAGCAGCCGACGCTGTTCATCGGCGGCCTGCAGGGCGCGAACCATGAGGTGCCGCACGCCGAGATCCAGCACACCACCAAAGAGTGCCACGGTCTGTTCCCCAAACGGCTGGTGCTGGAAGGCATTTGCACGCTGGCGCGGCACCTCGGCATCCGCCAGATCGTAGCCGTCGGCAATGCCACCCATATCTATCAAAACTGGCGTTACCAGAGTAAGAAGAAGGATCAACTGCACGCCGATTACGATCAGTTCTGGCTGTCGATGGGCGCCAAACCGCTCGACAGCGGCTATTTCCTGCTGCCCGAACGCATCGCCCGCAAACCGATCGAAGAGGTTGCCAGCAAGAAGCGCGCCGAGTATCGCCGCCGCTATCAGTTGCTGGATGAGCTGGAACAGGGATTGGCGGCGCATTTCTGCGCCCGATAACGCCCGGCGGGCCGTCAGTCTGCCCGGCCGCGCGCCAGCCAGATCACCCGTGAGAACATTTTCTTCAGCAGCGGCGGCACCGAGTCCGTGCCCCATTCGCCGGCCTGCATCGCGACCTCGATCGCCAGATCCGGCTTCGACGAGTGGTGGACCGCTTTCAGGATCACCTTGCGCACCGGCATCTGCGCGTTGATCGGCACCGACGCCATTCGGTGATAGACCGGGGCGAACCCTTCGCGGAACATGAAGTGTTCCATGTCCGGCGCCGGCAACGCGGTCAGCCGATCGCGTTCGTTGTCTTCATGATTGTCCAGCAGGCTGCGTACGGTGTTGGCGTACTTTTTGCCCGCCTCATCGCCGTCCACCAGCGCATGCCACTCGATGCCCATGCGGCGGGCGAAGCGCAGCAGCGGCTTCAGGCCGCACTGAGCGAACTCGATGACCCTCACCCCTTCCGCCTCGAAATGGTAGCCGCACTGGCGCGCCAGCTCGTTAAGCAGCCACACTTCGGTCTCGCCTTCCACCAGCAGCCAGCAGCGGGCGAACAGCGACGACGGCCGGTTGAAACGGATGTGAAACGCGATGCGCCGCCCGTCTTCGGCGCTCAGCCCGCGCGGCCCGAGACGGTAGGTCGCGACCCGGCCCGACTCGCGCACCAGCCGGCAGACGTGCTCCACCGGCACCAGCGACACCAGTTCGCTGGAGTTGGTGGTGGTGATGCGCTGCAATGGCAGCTGATTGAGCAGCCCCCAGGCCACCGACAGCATGATCGGGTGCAGGCGAGTTTCCGGGTCTTCCACCAGCAGCAGCGGCCGGGCGTGCGGATCCAGCTTGACGTCGCCCTTGGCCTGCAGCAGGGTGGAAAACATGCCCAGCAGGATCAGGCGCATGCTGCGGCTGTTCGGTTCGGCCACCATGCGGTTGATGCCGTCCAGCGCACGCCAGGCGTCCTGCTCCGGTTCACCGCCGCGGCGGCGTGGCCGCGCCACCTGCGAACTCTGCTCGGCAAAATAGTGCTCCAGCAGCTGCTGCATCGCCGCCAGCCCCTGACGCAGCTCGCCGTTGGTCAGCTTCTGCGGATTGCGCACCAGCTCGCGCGTCAGCTGATCCAGCTGCTGCGCCAACGCCTGGGTATCGGGTTTACGTTCATCGCCGAGGCTGCTGGGGCGCAGGCGGCGAATAAAGCGCGCGTCGCGCAGGCGCAGTACCGGATGAATGCGGATGATGGCGTGGGCCAGCTGTTCGATATGGTGCAATTGAAAGGCATTGCCGTCGGCGTCGAGAAAACCGCGCCAGGTGCACACCGTGCCGTCGTCGGCCAGCTCGCCCTCGCAGCGGTAATGAATGCGGCTCAGGCCATCCTCGCCCTTGACCCACAGCGGCGTCAGGTGGCGATAACGCGGTAGGTGCGCATGACCGATGTCTTTTTCGCAGAAGGTGAACACCACCTGCAGGTGGCGCTCTTTGGCCGACTCTTCACCGGGGGGGAAATGGAAATCGTGCGCTTCAAACCGATACAGCTTCTGCTCCGGCGCCAGCAGCAGCGTCAGCGCATCCAGCAGGCTGGATTTACCCCAGGCGTTTTCGCCGAGCAACAGCGTGTTGTCGTCCAGCATCAGGGACAGCCGATTAATGCCGCGAAAACCTACAATTTCGATACGCTCCAAGAACATCCGCCGCCTCCCGTGCGCGCCGTCGCCTCTTCAATGAGGCGACCTTCACAGAGCATGGTCAAAAAACCCCTTGCAGGTCAAGCGGCCAGCGTCAAATCTGCCGCTTTACTCCGGCCGGGCTTTTGGTTAGCGTGTGCTCCTCGCCGCCGTTCGGCGCGCATCAAAACTCAAGGACACTCGTTGCACCATGTACTCAGGACTGTTGATTATTCTGTTACCGCTGATTGTCGGTTACCTCATTCCCTTACGCCATCGCCCGCTGCTGGTGCTGATCAACCGGCTGCTCAGCTGGATGGTGTACGTGATCCTGTTTTTCATGGGCATCAGCCTGGCGTTTATGGAAGATCTCAGCAGTAACCTGGTGCTGATCTTCCAGTACAGCGCGGTGTTCTTCTTCTGCATTCTCTGCGCCAATCTGCTGTTGCTGGCGCTGCTGGAGCGGCGCATGCCGTGGCGCAGCAGCCATAAACAGGAAAAGCTGCCCTCGCGCGTGCATATGGCGCTGGAGTCGCTCAAGCTTTGCGGCGTGGTGCTCGGCGGCTTCCTGCTCGGCCTGACGCAGTGGCAATGGCTGCAGTTCGCCCATAAAGGCAGCGAATATGCGCTGATCTTCCTGCTGTTGCTGGTCGGCATTCAGCTGCGCAACAGCGGCATGACGCTGCGCCAGATCGTGCTCAACCGCCGCGGCACGCTGGTGGCGTTGGTGGTGACCGTCGCGTCGCTGGCCGGCGGCGCGCTGGCGGCGCAGCTGCTGGGGTTGCCGATCAAGGCCGGGCTGGCGATGGCCTCCGGTTTCGGCTGGTACTCGCTGTCCGGCATTCTGATCACCGACGCCTACGGCCCGGTGATGGGCAGCGCCGCGTTCTTCAACGATCTGGCGCGCGAGCTGGTGGCGATCATGCTGATCCCGACGCTGGTGCGCCGCAGCCGCTCCACCGCCCTCGGCCTGTGCGGCGCCACCTCGATGGACTTCACCCTGCCGGTGCTGCAGCGCAGCGGCGGGCTGGACATGGTGCCCCCCGCCATCGTGCACGGCTTCCTGCTGAGCCTGCTGGCGCCGGTGCTGATCGCCCTGTTCTCCTGATCCTTTTCCCTTGGGGGCTACCCGGCCCCCAAAGCGTAATCATTCCCATCCGCACGGCAAAATTGCGCTAAATCAAACTTGCCCGCAGTAGTCGCACAAAAGCCTTTTGCAACCCCGATCGCCGATCTATGCTTTTAAACAAGCATTATAAATGCAACTTTAAAAATAAAAGGAAGCGACTATGTTCTGTGTGCAATGTGAACAAACCATCCGTACCCCGGCAGGCAACGGCTGCTCGTATGCTCAGGGCATGTGCGGAAAAACGGCGGAAACCTCCGATCTGCAGGATCTGCTGGTGGCGGCGCTGCAGGGACTCTCCGCCTGGGCGCTGCAGGCGCGTTCGCTGGGCATCGTCGACCACGAGATCGACAGCTTCGCCCCGCGCGCCTTCTTCTCCACCCTGACCAACGTCAACTTCGACTCCCAGCGCATCATCGGCTACGCGCGGGAAACCCTGCTGCTGCGCGACTCGCTGGCCGCCCGTTGCCGGCTGCTGGATGCCGGCGTGCGCGTCGATCACCCGATGGCGGCGCTGCAGCTGGCCGGCAACGATATGCCTGCGCTGCTGCTGCAGGCGGCGCAGTTTGCCCTCAACAGCGACAAGGCCGAGGTCGGCGACGACGTACACGGTTTGCGCATGCTGTGCCTGTACGGCCTGAAAGGCGCGGCGGCCTATATGGAACACGCGCACGTGCTCGGCCAGTTCGACGAGCAACTCTATGCCGACTACCACGCCTTTATGGCCTGGCTCGGCACCCGGCCGCGCGACGTCGACACCCTGCTGAACAACGCCATGGGCATCGGCAAGATGAACTTCAACGTGATGGCGATCCTCGATCGCGGTGAAACCCAGGCCTACGGCGATCCGCAGCCCAGCGCAGTCAACGTGCGCCCGGTGGCCGGGAAAGCCATTCTGATTTCCGGCCACGATCTGAAAGATCTGCGCATGCTGCTCGAACAAACCGAAGGGCAAAACGTCAACGTCTACACCCACGGTGAAATGCTGCCGGCGCACGGCTATCCGGAACTGAAAAAATTCAAGCACCTGGTGGGCAACTACGGCAGCGGTTGGCAGAACCAGCAGACGGAATTCGCCAAATTCCCCGGCCCGATCGTGATGACCTCCAACTGCATCATCGATCCTAACGTCGGCAACTACGGCGATCGCATCTGGACCCGCAGTATCGTCGGCTGGCCGGGCGTCAACCATCTGGAAGGCGACGACTTCGGCGCCGTGATCCGCCAGGCTCAGGGCATGAACGGCTTCCCTTACACCGAGATTGAGCACCTGATCACCGTTGGCTTCGGCCGCCAGACGCTGCTGAACGCCGCCGACACGGTCATCGACCTGGTGTCGCAGAAAAAACTGCGCCACGTCTTCCTGGTGGGCGGCTGCGACGGCAGCCGCGACGAGCGCAGCTACTTCACCGACTTCGCCCGCAGCGTGCCGCAAGACTGCCTGATCATGACGCTGGCCTGCGGCAAGTACCGTTTCAACAAGCTGGACTTCGGCACGCTAGAAGGGTTGCCGCGCCTGTTGGACGTCGGCCAGTGCAACGACGCCTACTCCGCCATCATGCTGGCGGTCAAGCTGGCGGATACGCTCGGCTGCAGCGTCAACGAGCTACCGCTCAGCCTGGTGCTGTCGTGGTTTGAACAGAAGGCGATCGTCATTCTGCTGACGCTGCTGTCGCTGGGGGTGAAAAACATCGTCACCGGCCCGACCGCGCCGGGCTTCCTGACCGACAACCTGATGGCGATCCTCAACGAGAAATTCGGCCTGCGTCCGATCACCACCGTCGAGCAGGATATTGCAGCGCTGCTCGCCTGATGCCGTTACGTTATGGGGCCGCCTGCGCCGGCCCCTTTGTTTTTTGAGGTGCCCCGATGACTCAACCCACTCCGCTTTGCCCGAACCGCATGCAGGTGCATTCCATCCAGCGTGAAACCGCCGACGTCTGGACGCTGAACCTGATCTGCGACGTTTTCTACCCTTACCAGGCTGGCCAGTTCGCGCTGGTCAGCATTCGCAACAGCGAGGAGACGTTGCGCGCCTATACGCTCTCCTCCTCGCCCGGCCAGAGCCGCTTTCTCAACATCAGCGTGCGCTGCCTGCCGGACGGCATCGGGTCGCGCTGGCTGACGCAAGAGGTCAAGCCCGGCAACACGCTGTGGCTGTCCGACGCGCAGGGCGAATTCAGCTGCGAGCGCCACCCGGCCGATCGTTATCTGATGCTGGCCGCCGGCTGCGGCGTGACGCCGATCGTCTCGATGTGCCGCTGGCTGACCGCTAACCGTCCGGCCTGCGATATCGCCGTGATCTTTAACGTACGCACCCCCGCCGACACGATTTTCGCCGATCAATGGCGCGCGCTGTGCGCCGCCCATCCGCAGCTGCGCCTGACGCTGATGGCCGAGCAGGATCTGCAACCCGGCTACCTCAGCGGCCGTATCGATGAACAGACGCTGCGGCAGGCGGCGCCGGATATCGCCGAACGCACGGTGATGACCTGCGGCCCTGCGCCCTACATGGATCAGGTGGAGCAGCTTTGTCGCCGGCTCGGCGTGCCGGCCGAGCATTTCCATAAAGAGCAGTTCCACACGCCGACGGCGCAGGCCGACGCCACCGAAGGACTGACGCTGCGCGCCGCGCGCCCGCTGCGCGAATTCCGCGTGCCGGTCGGCAGCACGCTGCTGGCGGCGATGGAGGCCAATGCCCTGCCGGTCAACGCCGCCTGCCGCGCCGGGGTGTGCGGCTCGTGCAAAACCCGCATCCTCGAGGGCGACTACACCACCACCAGCACCATGACGCTGAGCGCGGAAGAGATAGCGCAAGGCTACGTGCTGGCCTGCAGTTGCCAGTTGCAGGGTGACGTCACGCTGGCGTGATCCCCTGGCCCCATCGCCGCGATGGGGCATTTATCGGCAAGTTCCCCGTGGCCAGCCCAGTTACACTGCTTCCCGTCCTACGCTCTTTACCCTTCCTGACCGCATCTCGTTCACAGCCGGTAAGCTATGCTTGCAGTTGTTCTGCTGCCACTCACCGGATCGAGTCCACATCGTTTTTCAAACCATGTTTGGGGGAACCATGAAGCAAACCGTAGCCACACTGATCGCCAAAACGCTGGATCAAGCCGGCGTAAAACGCATTTGGGGCGTAACCGGCGATTCGCTCAACGGCCTCAGCGACAGCCTGCACCGCATGGGCACCATCGAATGGCTGGGCACCCGCCATGAAGAGGTGGCCGCCTTCGCCGCCGGTGCCGAAGCCCAGCTCACCGGCCAGTTGGCGGTGTGCGCCGGTTCCTGCGGCCCCGGCAACCTGCATCTGATCAACGGCCTGTTCGACTGTCACCGCAACCATGTGCCGGTGCTGGCGATCGCCGCACACATTCCTTCCAGCGAAATCGGCAGCGGCTACTTCCAGGAAACCCATCCGCAGGAGCTGTTCCGCGAATGCAGCCACTATTGCGAACTGGTCTCCAACCCGGAACAGCTGCCGCGCGTACTGGAGATCGCCATGCGCAAGGCGATCCTCAATCGCGGCGTCTCGGTGGTCGTCTTACCGGGCGACGTGGCGCTGCGCATGGCGCCGGAAGACGCGACCCTGACCTGGCATACCCCGGCGCTGCCGCTGGTGCAGCCGCCGATGAGCGAGTTGAACAAGCTGGCGGAAACGCTGAACAAGGCGAAGAACATCACCCTGATGTGCGGCAGCGGCTGCGCCGGCGCGCACGATGAAGTGGTCAAGCTGGCCGAGCTGCTGCAGGCGCCGGTGGTGCACGCGCTGCGTGGTAAAGAGCATATCGAATGGGACAACCCCTACAGCGTCGGCATGACCGGGCTGATCGGTTTCTCTTCCGGCTACCACGCGATGATGAACGCCGACACGCTGGTGCTGCTCGGCACCCAGTTCCCCTATCGCGCGTTCTACCCCACCAACGCCAACATCATTCAGATCGACATCAACCCCGGCAGCATCGGCGCGCACTGCCCGGTCAATATGGCGCTGGTGGGCGATATCCACACCACCCTCACCGCCCTGCTGCCGCAGCTGGAGCCCAAGCGCGACCGGGCATTCCTCGACAAGGCGCTGGAGCACTACCGCAATGCGCGCAAGGAGCTCGACGGGCTGGCGACCGCCAACGACGACCAGCCGATCCACCCACAATATCTGGCGCAGCAGCTCAGCCAGTACGCCAGCGACGACGCCATCTTCACCTGCGACGTCGGCACGCCGACGGTGTGGGCCGCCCGTTACGTGAAAATGAACGGCAAGCGTCGCCTGCTCGGCTCGTTCAACCACGGTTCGATGGCCAACGCCATGCCACAGGCGATCGGTGCCCAGGCCACCGCGCCGGATAAACAGGTGATCGCCATGTGCGGCGACGGCGGCTTCACCATGCTGATGGGTGATTTCCTGTCGCTGGCGCAGCTCAAATTGCCGGTGAAAATCGTGGTGTTCAACAACAGCGTGCTGGGGTTCGTGGCGATGGAGATGAAGGCCGGCGGCTACCTGACCGACGGCACCGATCTGCATAATCCGGACTTCGCGGCGATCGCCAACGCCGCCGGCATCAAGGGCATCCGCGTGGAAAAAGCGTCGGATCTGGACGGCGCGCTGCAGGAGATGTTGGCGCATCCCGGCCCGGCGCTGCTGGACGTGGTCACCGCCAAGCAAGAGCTGGCGATGCCGCCGCAGATCAAGTTCGAACAGGCGAAAGGCTTCAGCCTGTACATGCTGCGCGCCATCATCAACGGCCGCGGCGACGAAGTGGTCGAGCTGGCGAAAACCAACTGGCTCCGCTAAGCCAGCTGCCCCGGTGAAATAAAGGGTATATGATGCCATGTACCCTTTTCCTCTCCCTTATATTCCAGGAACCCTATGCTTATCGATCTACGCAGCGACACCGTCACCCGCCCCAGCGCCGCCATGCGCCAGGCGATGGCTCAGGCAGAGGTCGGCGACGACGTCTACGGCGATGACCCGACGGTCAACGCGCTGGAGGCCGAGGCGGTGCGCCTATCGGGCAAAGAGGCGGCGCTGTTTTTGCCCAGCGGCACCCAGGCCAACCTGGTGGCGCTGCTGAGCCACTGCCAGCGCGGCGACGAGTATCTGGTCGGCCAACAGGCGCACAACTATAAATACGAGGCCGGCGGCGCAGCGGTGCTGGGCAGCATTCAGCCACAGCCGATCGAGGCTGACGCGGACGGCACGCTGCCGCTGGACAAGCTCGCCGCCGCCATCAAACCCGACGATATCCACTTCGCCCGCACTCGGCTACTGAGCCTGGAAAACACCATCAGCGGCAGAGTCTTGCCGCAGACCTACCTGCAGCAGGCGTGGCAATTTACCCGCGAGCGGCAGTTGGCGCTGCATATCGACGGCGCGCGCATCTTCAACGCCGCCGTGGCGCTGAACCTGCCGCTAAAAGAGATCGTGCAATACTGCGACACCTTCACCATTTGCTTGTCGAAAGGACTGGGTGCGCCGGTCGGATCGCTGCTGTGCGGCAGCGAGGCTTTCATCCAACGCGCGCTGCGCTGGCGCAAGATGACCGGCGGCGGGCTGCGCCAGGCCGGCATCCTGGCGGCGGCCGGTCTTTACGCTTTGGAGCATAACGTCGCGCGGCTGCGCGAAGACCATGACAACGCGGTCTGGCTGGAGCAACAGCTGCGGCAGATCGGCGTAGAGATCGCCGAACCCGGCGCGCAGACCAACGTGCTGTACCTGCGCCAAACGCCGGCGCTGGCGGCCAAACTCGGTCCGTGGATGCGCGAACGCGGCGTGCTGATCAGCAGCGGCCCGCTGACACGCATTCTGACCCACCTCGACGTCAGCCGTCAGGATCTGCAGCGGGTGGTCGAACTGTGGCGGGAGTTTCTTCAGCAGCACGCCTGATTTCCCTCCCCGGTGCGCCGGGGAGCCTCTTATCGCCCGCCGATGGCGTCGACAAAGCGGCGGGTGATCTGTTGCGGGCGGGTAATGGCGCCCCCTACCACCACCGCATGCGCCCCCAGCGACAGGCAGCGCGCGGCCATCGCCGGCGTTTCGACATTGCCTTCGGCGATGACCGGCACCGATACCGCCGCCAGCACCGCACGCAGAAAGCCGAAATCGTTATCCGCCAGTCGGGCGCCCCGGCTTTCGGCGGTATAGCCGTACAGCGTGGTGCCCACGCAGTCGAAGCCCAATCTGGCGGCCCCTTGCGCCTCCTCCAGAGTGGCGATGTCCGCCATCAACAACAGCCGGGGATACCTGGCGCGGATCGCGGCGACCAACGCCGCCAGCTGCAACTCCCCCGGCCGCGGGTGGCCGGTGGCGTCCAGCGCGATCATCTGCGGCGCCGCCGCCATCAACTCATCGATTTCACGCAGGGTCGGCGTGATATACACGTCGCTGCCCGCATAATCGCGCTTTATGATGCCGATGACCGGCAGCGCCACCGTGCGCATGATAGCGTTGACGTCTTCGACGCCGTTGGCGCGGATCGCCGCCGCGCCGCCTTGCTCGGCCGCCAGCGCCATGCGCGACATGATAAAATCGCTGTGCAGCGGCTCGTCGTCCAGCGCCTGGCAAGACACCACCAGGCGCCCCTCAATCTGCTGCAAAATGGAAAGCGTCATAAATCCAACAACTCCTCGACTTCGTTTTTAATGATGGTGACGTGCGGGCCGTAGATCACCTGAACACCGTTGCCGCGAACGATAAGCGCCCGTGCGCCGCTGGCCTTCAGCCCGCTTTCGTCCAGCAACCGGCTCTGCTTCACCGTCACGCGCAACCGCGTGGCGCAACAATCCAGTTCGACGATATTCTCTTTGCCGCCCAGCGCCGCCAGCACCTGCTGCGAGCGTTCGGTGCCCGTCATCACCGCTTCCGGCGCAGTTTCCGCCTCGCGCCCCGGCGTTTTAAAGTTGAAGCGCAGGATCAGGAAACGGAACGTGAAGTAGTACAGGAAGAACCAAGGCACACCGACCAGCGGGACGTACATCCAGTGGGTTTTCGCTTCACCCTGCAGCACGCCGAACAGCATGAAATCGATAAAGCCGCCGGAGAACGTCTGGCCGATGGTGATATGCAGGATGTGAGCGATCATGAACGCCAGGCCGTCGAACAGCGCGTGCACCACGTACAGCGCCGGCGCGACAAACAGAAACGAGAATTCGATAGGTTCGGTGATGCCGGTCAGAAACGAGGTCAGCGCCGCCGACAGCAACAGTCCGCCGACGCGTTTGCGGTTCTCGGGACGCGCACTCTGGTACATCGCCAGGCAGGCGCCGACCAGGCCGAACATCATGGTGATAAAACGGCCGGACATGAAACGCGCCGTGCCAATGTAGAACTGCTGAGTATTCGGGTCGGCCAACTGGGCGAAGAAAATGCGTTGTGTGCCTTCCACCAGCTGTCCGTTGATCACTTCGCTGCCGCCAAGCGCGGTGGTCCAAAACGGTAGATAGAAGATGTGATGCAGGCCGAACGGCCCGAGCATGCGCAATACGAAGCCGTAGATAAAGGTCCCGAGATAGCCGCTGGCGTCTACCAGACCGCCCATGCCGAAGATCAACTGTTGGAAATGCGGCCACACCACCGTCATCAGGGCACCGACCGCCATCGCCGCCAGCGAGCTGACGATCGGCACAAAGCGCGAGCCGCCAAAAAAACCCAGGAACGGTGGCAGCGCCATCTTGTTATAGCGGCCGTGCAGATACCAGGTCACCAAACCGATGACCACTCCGCCGAACACCCCGGTCTCCAACGTCTGGATCCCGAGAATCGTTCCCTGCCCCACCGCGCCCGCGTTCTGCGTGGCCAGCGTACCGTTGATTTTCAACAGCGCATTGATGGTGGCGTTCATTACCAGATAGGCGATCAGCGAAGCCAGCCCCGCCGTGCCCTTGTCGCTTTTGGCCAGCCCCACCGCCACGCCGACCGCGAACAAGACCGCCAGGTTGGCGAACACGATAGCACCGGCACTGGCCATCACGGTAAATATACTTTGCAACCAGCCGACATCGAGGAAGGGATACGCCTCGACGGTATTGGGATTGGACAGCGCACCGCCGATCCCCAACAGCAGGCCGGCCGCCGGCAGCACGGCGATCGGCAGCATGAACGACTTGCCGAACAGCTGGGCTTTTTCGAACCAACCGCCGGAGCGCGGCAATTCTGGTGTTGACATAAATTTTCCCCCGACATCATTTTTATGATGAAAATTTTTACCACATTAAAATTAATTTAATGAAAATTTTATTCATAACGATGATCGGCTTCACAATCCGTCGATTTCACTGGCGAGCCGCGGCGTCTTTCCGCCACAATAGAAACGGGAATACTCAGAAAGGTAACGTGATGAATACAGGCAACTTGTTATTGCGGCTGCGGCAGGATTTGGCGGGGTACAGCCCCACGCTGCAAAAGCTCGGCAACTATCTTCTTGCGGAGCCTTCCCGCGCCGTTTACCTGACCATCACCGAACTGGCGCGTGAAAGCGCCACCAGCGAAGCCAGCGTCACACGGCTGTGCCGCCATCTCGGCTGCAAAGGCTATACCGAATTTAAAATGGCGCTGGCCCTCAGCTTGCAACAAAGCCAGCCGGAAGCGGCGACGCGCCAAAGCGCGGCGGAAAATTTGGTGGAAGAGAGCGTACAGGCGCTGCGGGATACCGGCGCGCTGTTGGATCCGCAGGCGCTGCAACAGGCGGCGGATAGCCTGCAACGTTGTGCTTCGGTGCAGATTTACGGCGTCGCCGCCAGCGCCATCATCGGCGACTTCCTGCACTACAAGCTGTTGCGCCTCGGCAAACCGGCGCAGCTGTTCAGCGACATGCACCGGGCGGCGATGAATGCAGCCTCGCTGAGTGAGCGGGATCTGCTGATCGTCATCTCCAGCTCCGGCTCAACCAAGGACGTGCTGCATGCGGTGACGTTGGCCAAAGGGCGCGGCGCACGCGTGATCGCCGTCAGCAATACCCAACGCAGCCCGCTGGCCAAGATGGCGGATACGCTGCTGGTGGCGGCTAAACCGGAAGGGCCGCTGACCGCTGGCGCCCTGCCGGCCAAGGTCGGCGCCATGCTGCTGGTGGAGTTGATGATCGCCGAACTGACTCAGCGCGATCCCGCCTACGCTCAGGCGATGCAGGCCACCGCCAGCGCGACTCTGCCGCTGCTGCTGTAGTCAGAAGATCCAGCGGCCGTAAACCCAGTACCACAGCCCCAGCACCGCCGCCAGATTGAGCGCCACGCTGAGGATGAACCAGGTTTTAAACGGCTGCTTCTGGGTTTTGTGGCGAAACAGCTGCTGTGCCGCCAGTGCGCCCAACCAGCCGCCCAGCGCGCCGAACAGCAACAGCGTCGCCTCCGGCACCCGTCGCCACCCTTTGCGCGCCGCCAGCTTATCGCCGCCGTAGATCAGAAACGTCAGCAGGTTGGCCAGCACCAACCACATCCACACCGGATGCGGCGAGAACAAACTGGCGATCAGCGCCAGACCCAGCAGGGCGTAACAAATCACATTGAGCTTCATGGCATCCGGTTTTTCGTGCGATAAGGGGCGCGTAGTGTGAACCTGCGCCAGGATGGATGCAACCGACTTATACCCATACAAAATGTGCATTTAAACCCTGAATTTGGCATCCTGTCGTTCTGCCAATCCTCTTACCGCACAAGGCGGCCCGATGACACCCCAACGCGTACTGGTTCTTGGAGCCAGCGGCTATATAGGCCAGAACCTGATCCCGCACCTGATCGAACAGGGGCACCAGATTACCGCCGCCGCGCGGCGCATCGAGTGGCTGCAGGAGCAGAACTGGCCGCAGGTCAACTGCCTGTATGTCGATCTGTACCGCCCGGAAACTCTGAGCGCGGCGCTGTGGGAAATCGATACGCTTTACTATCTGGTGCACGCGATGGGCGACGGCGACGACTTTATCGAGAAGGAACGCCAGGCGGCGGAAAACCTGCGCGACGCGCTACGCAATGCCTGCGTCAAACAGGTGATCTTTCTCGGCGCGCTGCAGCCGAACGACGACAGTTCGCCGCACCTGGCGGCCCGCCGCCTGACCGGCGAGATCCTGCGCCAGAGCGGTGTGCCGGTGACCGAGCTGCGCGCCGGCATCATCGTCGGCCCCGGTTCGGCGGCGTTCGAAGTGATGCGCGACATGGTCTATAACCTGCCGGTGCTGACGCCGCCGCGCTGGGTGCGCTCGAAGTCCTCGCCGGTGGCGCTGGAGAACCTGCTGGTTTACCTGGCCGATCTGCTGGCGCACCCGGCGGAGGAACACCGCATCTTCGACGTCGCCGGGCCTGAATACCTCAGCTATCAGGATATGTTCAAACGCTTTATCGCCATCAGCGGCAAGCGGCGCTGGCTGATCCCGATCCCCTTGCCGACGCGACTGATTTCAGTGTGGTTCATCAGCCTGATCACCTCGGTGCCGACGCCGATCGCGCGCGCGCTGATCCAGGGCCTGAAGCACGATCTGCCCGCCGACGGCAAACCGTTGCAGGCCCTGATCCCGCAACGTCTGCACACCTTCGATCAGGCGGTCACCGCCACGCTGCAGCGCGAACTGGAGGTGGTCGATTCCGCCGACTGGGGCTACGATCCGGCGGCGCGGGCCCGCTGGCGCCCCGGCTACGGCTATTACCCGAAACAGGCGGGGTGTTCGCTCGACACCGCCGCTTCCAGCCAGGCGCTGTGGCAAACGGTGCAGCAGTTGGGGGGCGAGGAAGGCTATTTCTACGCCAATATCCTGTGGCGGATCCGCGCCCGCATGGACGACATGATCGGCAACGGCGTGGTCTATGGCCGCCCGGCGCGCGCGACCCTGGCGCTGGGTGACGAGATTGACGGTTGGAAAGTCATCACGCTGAAACCGCTGCGGCAACTGGCGCTGTTGTTCGGCATGAAGGCGCCGGGGCTGGGGCGGCTGAGCTTCACCATTACCGATCGCGGCGATCGCCGCACGCTGGACGTGCGCGCCTGGTGGCATCCGGCCGGCTTCAGCGGGCTGCTGTATTGGTTCGCCATGATGCCCGCACACCTGTTCATTTTTCGCGGCATGGCGAAGCGCATCGCGACGTTGGCCGAGAACCTGGACCGCCAACAGCGCTGAATGCCGTTCATTTGTCGATCAACCGCACAGTTTGCCGCTGTGCTTCGGGGCTTTCCGATTGCATAGCGCACGAAATCACGGAAGAATGGCATCTTATTTGCTGGGAGCGCCGCAAGCGCCCGCCGGTATTCCGATTTTGGGTGAGAATAGAGTCCGTTATGAAGGTATTGGTCACCGGTGCAACCAGTGGGTTAGGCCGTAACGCCGTTGAATATCTGCGCCGCCAGGGCATCAAAGTGCGCGCCACTGGCCGCAACCAGGCGATGGGCGGCCTGCTGGAAAAAATGGGCGCGGAGTTCATTCATGCCGATCTCACCAACCTGATCTCTTCGCAGGCCAAAGCGATGCTGGCGGACGTCGATGTGCTGTGGCACTGCTCCAGCTTTACCTCGCCCTGGGGCACCGAAGAAGCCTTCGAACTGGCCAACGTCCGCGCTACCCGCCGCCTCGGCGAATGGGCGGCGGCCTATGGCGTGGCGCAGTTCATTCACATCTCTTCCCCGGCGATCTATTTCGACTACCACCATCACCGCAACGTAACCGAAGACTTTCGCCCGCAGCGTTACGCCAACGAGTTCGCGCGCAGCAAGGCCGCCGGCGAGCAGGTGATCCAGCAATTGGCGCTGTCCAATCCGCAGACCCATTTCACCATTTTGCGCCCGCAGGGCCTGTTCGGGCCGCACGACAAGGTGATGCTGCCGCGGTTGCTGCAGATGATCAAACGCTACGGCAACCTGCTGCTGCCGCGCGGCGGCGCGGCGATGGTGGACATGACCTATCTGGAGAACGCGGTGCACGCCATGTGGCTGGCGACGCTAAAAGAAGATACGCCGTCCGGCCGCGCCTACAACATCACCAACCAGCAGCCGCGTCCGCTTCGCACCGTGGTGCAGCAGTTGATCGACGATTTGGGCATGAAGTGCCACATCCGCTCCGTCCCCTACCCGATGCTAGACATGATGGCGCGCGGCATGGAGCGCCTGGGCAACAAAAGCGAAAAGGAGCCGGTGCTGACCCACTACGGCGTCGCCAAACTCAACTTCGACCTCACGCTCGATACCACCCGCGCGCAGCAAGAGCTGGGCTATCAGCCGATCGTCTCGCTGGAAGAAGGCATCGCGCGCACCGCCCGCTGGCTGAAAGATCACGGCAAACTGCACGGCCTGTAATCAACGCGCCGCGCCGTACTTCACCAGCAGCGCATCGATAATCGCCTCACTCTCTGCATCCGGCTTACCGCGAACATCGTCGGGCCGGAAATGCATCTGAAATGCCGCCAGCACATTGCGCTGCTGCCGCGCATCCCACGACGGGTCGATCGCGTAGCCGTAACGCGCCAGCTTTTCGAGCAGCGGCGCCATCGGTACCGGCGCATGGCGATCGCGCCCCGCCAGCAACCGCTGCACGTCCCGTTCATCCGGCCAGGCGCCGATGCCGGCCTGCGCCAGCTGCCGCCAGGGGAACAGCGGGCCGGGATCCTGTTTGCGCTGCGGCGCGATGTCGCTGTGCCCCACCACGTCCTGCGGCTGAATGCCATAGCGTTGGATGATGTCGCGGCTCAGCGGGATCAGCACGGCGATCTGCTCCGCCGTATAAGGCTGCCAATGGGTGAACAGCATGCTGCGGGTGAACCCCTTGTTGACGATTTCGATGCCGATCGAGGTGTCGTTGAGGTTGCTGCGGCCGCGCCAGACGCTGGCGCCGGCATGCCAGGCACGCATCGCTTCCGGCACCAGCCGGTACACCGTCGGTTTGCCGTGTTCGCGCTGCGGGTGCGCCGGCAACAGGTAGTGTGCGCTGACGTGTTCATCGGTCAGCGTTTTCAGCGATGAATGAAAGTCTTCCGCCGTATAGTGCATCACCAGAAACCGAATGCGCCGATCGGCGCCCTGCGCCTGATGCAAGGTTTCGAGCTGGTAAGCGCCACGATCGACGAGCGTGTCCTGCTGCGGATTTTGGCATCCCGCCAACAGCGCGGCGGTGATGATCCCTGGCCAAATTTTCACTTATCCTCCTGATTGACGTCCGTGAGATGTAACGCGACGCGATTGACCTGTATCCAATCATCACGTTCGTCGAGAAATGATGACAGACAACGCCGATGTGCAAGCGAGTGTTGCTCCCGACTGGCGGCCTTTCCCGCCCATGATAGTCTCAAAGTATCATCTGCGCCGAAAGAGCGGAGTCGAACATGTTGACGCCACGCTATCTGTCCTGGTTGCTCTGTGCCGCCATGCTGCCGCTCAGCGGCTGCGATCGGCAAAAAGTCGCTGACGCGATGGGGGCAAGCGCACCGTCCCCGGCCGCGCCCATCGCGAGTGCCAGTACGCCGGCCTATACGCCGCTGACTGCCGACCAGCTGTACCAGTTGGTCAGCCCGGTGGCGCTGTTCCCCGACAAGCTGCTGGCGCAGGTGTTGGCCGGCGCGGGTTATCCTGACCAAATCAACGCCGCGGATGCCTGGCTGGCGCAAAACCGCGGGTTGCAACCGGCGGCGCTCAGCTCGGCGGCCGACGCTCAGCCCTGGGATCCCAGCGTGCGCGGCCTGGTGCAATTCCCCGACGTGCTCGATCAAATGGCGAAAAACATCCCCTGGACCACCGCCCTGGGCAGCGCCTACCTGAACGATCCCACCGACGTGATGAACGCCATTCAGGTGATGCGTCAACGGGCGGCCAGCCAAGGCACGCTGAAAAACACCCCGCAGCAGCGCATCGTCGTGGCCCCCACCACCCGTTACGTTGAGCAGCAGCCCGATCGCCAGCGCGTGGTAGCGGCGCCGGGCGAAACCATCGTCATCGAACCCAGCCAGCCGGATACGGTTTACGTCCCACATTACGATCCCTGGGTGGCCTACGGCACGCCGATCCCAGCCTATCCGAGCTATCGGTATCAACCTTCGGGCTACAGCGGCGGCGACATGTTGGCGGCCGGCGTGATCAGCTTCGGTGTCGGCATTGCGGTCGCCTCATTGTTCAATCAGCACAACAGCGGCTGGCACAACTGGGATATGCGCTGGGACGATCGACGCCAACCGGTGGTCTACCGCGATGCGCCCTACGTATCGCATTCCACCACCGTGGTGAATCGCGTCACCAACATCAATCAATATAACAACGTGAACAATGTGAATCGCAGCACCCATACAGTGAATAACTACAACAATACGACCGCCGCACCGACGCCGCATTTCAACCCGCCGACGCCTAACGCGCAGCCGCGCGTCGCGCCTGCGGCCCATGCGCCGATGACCCTGCCAACCTTTGCACACACCCAGCCGGTAGCGGCCGCGCCGCACGTGCAACAGTCGGTCAACGCGCCCCATGTGCAACAACCGAGGAGCATGCCGACGTTCACGCATACCGCGCCGGCAGCGCCCCACGCGCAGCAGCCGATGGCCGTGCATGCTGCGTCGGTACGGACGCCTCCGATGCAGACCGCCGCGCCAGTGCATCCATCCGCCGTGCGGCCACAGGTTCAGGTCGCGCCGCACGCTGCGCCGCCGATAGTTCGTGAACCGGCAGCGCCACAGCATCCGACGATAGAACGCCCGTTGGCAGTGCCGCAAGCGCGCATCATGCCGCATCCTGCCCCGGCGCCGCAGATCCATCAGCCGCCCGTTCAGCCGATGCCGCATCGCCAAGCGCCGGCGCCGGTGAAACCGCAGGAACACCGCCCGATCGTCGATCAGCACAAGGTGGGATGAACCTACAGGATGTCGCCCCGGCGGAACGGCCGGGGCGCGGAGAATGGCGTTAGCGGCTGACTTTCACCGCGGTGCCGCTGACGGTCACCATCAGCATGCTGCCGTCTTTACCTACGGTTTCATAATCGATATCAATGCCGACCACCGCGTTGGCGCCCAGCTCTTTTGCCTGATCTTCCAGCTCTTCGAACGCAATCAAGCGCGCCTTGCGCAGCTCTTTCTCATAAGCGCCCGAGCGGCCACCGACGATATCGCGCACGCCGGCGAAGAAATCACGAAAAATGTTGGCGCCGAGGATCGCTTCGCCGGTGACGACGCCGCAGTATTCGGTGATGGTGAACCCTTCCAGGGTCGGGGTAGTTGAAAGCTGCATCAGAACTCCTTGTTTGATTAATTCAACGTATCTATGACCAGAAGATTGGCGTTATGTTCGCTTAATCAATGGCACGCAGTACGAATGCAAGGCCAAAAAACGCATTTATACTGTAAGCTATCGGTCTTCATGGTAGAGACTTTCACATAAGGTAATAAGATGAAAACAAAAACGATTGCGGCTGTTTTACCCTTAGCGCTGTTGCTGAGTGCCTGTACCACGGTGGAACCGGCATACAAGGATATCGGCACTCGCAGCGGCAGCTGTGTGGAAGGCGGCCCGGATACGGTCGCGCAAAAGTTCTATGACCTGCACATCCAGCAGGGCGCCGGCCTGCCGGACAGTAACCGCCTGGCGCAGCTGCAGCCCTATCTGAGCAAAGTGCTGTATCAGGATCTGGTCAGCGCCGGCCAGAACCCGGGCAAGCACCGGATAACCGGCGATCTGTTCTCCGGCAATGCGCAAGGGCCAAGCAGCGCCTCCGTCGCCAGCGCCTCGACCATTCCTAACACCGATGCGAAAAACATTCCGCTGCGCGTCGACTTAAGCTATCAAAAAGACGCCAACAGCACCGTGAACTGGCAGGACGAAGTGCTGATGGTGCGCGAAGGTACCTGCTGGGTGGTTGATGATATTCGCTACCTGAATGTTCCAGCACACGCCACCAACGGCAGCGTGCGCCAGGTGCTGGAAAACCAGTAACCCGCGATACCCTGGCCGACGCGGGCTTGCCGCGTCGGTCATCCCCGCCGTCAGTCAACAGCTCAAATTTCGTCCAATAGAAAAAATTTCGCTACCGATATCACAGCCTGCGCCACAAATCCCCTCCCTCGGCCTGAGTCGCGGTATCTTGTGCTAATCTTTTACTGTCCCGCCGCACACTCATAAATTTTAACGCACAAAGATTGCATAAGTATTCTGTGGAAGTTAACATTTGCGGCATCAATGTCTATTCAATTCTGGCGCATGAGTATTCAACTTAACGGTATCAATTGCTATTACGGCGCTCACCAGGCGCTGTTTGACATCACGCTGGATTGTCCAGCCGGGGAAACCCTGGTGCTGCTTGGCCCAAGCGGCGCCGGGAAAAGTTCATTGCTGCGGGTGCTGAACCTGCTGGAAATGCCGCGTTCGGGCCAACTGCAGATCGCCGGCAACCAATTCGACTTCAAGCAGGCGCCGGGCGAGAAAGCCATCCGCGAACTGCGCCAAAACGTCGGCATGGTCTTCCAGCAATACAACCTGTGGCCTCACCTCACCGTGGTTCAGAACCTGATCGAGGCGCCTTGCCGCGTGCTGGGTCTGACCAAGGCTCAGGCGATGGAGCGCGCCGACAAGCTGCTCAAGCGTCTGCGCCTGACCGACTTCGCCGATCGCTTCCCGCTGCACCTTTCCGGCGGCCAGCAGCAGCGCGTGGCGATCGCCCGCGCCCTGATGATGGAACCGCAGGTGCTGCTGTTCGATGAACCGACTGCGGCGCTGGATCCGGAAATCACCGCTCAGATCGTCAGCATCATTCGCGAACTGGCCGGCACCGGCATCACTCAGGTGATTGTCACCCACGAAGTGGAAGTGGCGCGCAAAACCGCCAGCCGCGTGGTGTACATGGAAAACGGCCACGTGGTGGAGCAAGGCGACAGCAGCCACTTTACGCAGCCGCGGACCACCGAGTTTGCCAACTACTTATCACACTAACAATTAACTTGCTGTAATTTGGGGATTTTGCGATGAAAAAACTAATAATCGCCGCCGTTCTGGCCGGCATCAGCGTTTCCGCCTCCGCAGCCGAAACCATCCGTTTCGCTACCGAAGCCTCCTATCCTCCATTTGAATTTATTGACGCCAGCAACAAGATTCAGGGTTTTGATGTCGATCTGGCCAACGCACTGTGCAAAGAGATGCAGGCCGAGTGCACCTTCACCAACCAGGCGTTCGACAGCCTGATCCCTAGCCTGAAGTTCAAGCGTTTCGATGCGGTCATGGCCGGCATGGACATTACGCCGGAACGTGAAAAGCAGGTGCTGTTCACTAAGCCGTACTACGATAACTCGGCGCTGTTCATCGCGCAGAAAGGCAAAATCGCCGACGTGGCGGCGCTGAAAGGCAAGAAGGTGGGCGTGCAAAACGGCACCACCCACCAGAAATACCTGACCGACAAGCACCCGGAAATCACCACCGTGCCTTACGACAGCTACCAGAACGCCATTTTGGATCTGAAGAATGGCCGCGTTGATGCGGTGTTCGGCGATACCGCGGTGGTCAACGAGTGGCTGAAGCAGAATGACGCGCTGGCGGCAGTGGGCGACAAAGTGACGGATAAAGACTACTTCGGCACCGGCCTCGGCATCGCGGTGCGCCAGAAGAATACCGATCTGCAGGGCAAGTTCAATGCCGCTCTGGACAAGATTAAGCAGGATGGGACCTATGAAACCATCTACAAAAAATGGTTCCAGCAGTAATACGCCCCGATGAATGAATTACAACCTTTAGCAAGCGCCGCCGGCATGACCGTCGGCCTTGCCGTTTGCGCCCTGATCCTCGGGCTGATTCTGGCGATGCTGTTCGCCGTATGGGAATCGTCCCGCTGGAAAGCGGTCAGCTGGCTCGGCACCGCCTGGGTGACCGTGCTGCGCGGCCTGCCGGAAATCCTGGTGGTGCTGTTTATCTATTTCGGCTCGTCGCAGCTGCTGCTGATGCTCTCCGACGGCTTTACCCTCAACCTCGGTCTGTTCCAGTTGCCGATTCAGTTGGCGATAGACAATTTCGAAGTCAGTCCGTTCCTGTGCGGGGTGATCGCTCTGGCCCTGCTCTATTCCGCCTACGCTTCGCAGACGCTGCGCGGCGCGCTCAAAGCGGTGCCGCAGGGGCAGTGGGAATCCGGCCAGGCGCTGGGACTGGGCAAGGCGGCGATCTTCTTTCGCCTGATCATGCCACAGATGTGGCGCCACGCCCTGCCCGGCCTCGGCAACCAGTGGCTGGTGTTGCTGAAAGACACCGCGCTGGTGTCGCTGATCAGCGTGAACGATCTGATGCTGCAAACCAAGAGCATCGCCACCCGCACCCAGGAGCCTTTTACCTGGTATGTGATCGCGGCGGCCATCTACCTGCTGGTGACGCTGTTCAGCCAATACGTCATCAAACGCATTGAGCTGCGCGCCACGCGCTTTGAGCGGGGGCCGGTCTGATGATTGAGTATTTACCGGAAATCCTCAAAGGGCTGCACACCAGCCTAACCCTGACCGTCGCCGCGCTGATCGTCGCGCTGCTGCTGTCGCTGCTGCTGACGGTGATCCTGACGCTGAAAACGCCGATCCTGACGCCGCTGGTCAAGATCTACGTGACGCTGTTCACCGGCACGCCGCTGCTGGTGCAGATCTTCCTGATCTACTATGGCCCCGGCCAGTTCCCGGCGATCCGCGACTACCCGTGGCTGTGGAACCTGCTGTCGCAGCCCTGGCTGTGCGCGATGATTGCGCTGGCGCTGAACAGCGCGGCCTACACCACGCAGCTGTTCTACGGTGCGGTGCGCGCCATTCCCGCCGGGCAGTGGCAGTCGTGCGAAGCGCTGGGCATGTCGCGCCGGCAAACGCTGCGCATCCTGTTGCCGTTCGCCTTCAAACGCGCGCTATCGTCTTATTCCAACGAAGTGGTGCTGGTGTTCAAAAGCACCTCGCTGGCCTACACCATCACGCTGATGGAAGTGATGGGCTACAGCCAGCTGATGTATGGCCGCACCTACGACGTCATGGTGTTCGGCGCCGCGGGCCTGGTGTACCTGTGCGTCAACGGCCTGCTGACGCTGCTGATGCGGCTGGTGGAGCGCCGCGCGCTGGCGTTTGAGCGCCGCAACTGAGACCGCCTCTCCCCATGAGCCCCGCCATCGTGCGGGGCTTTTTTTATCTCTGCGGCAATATTTAATCATTTATATTGCATTTTAATTCACTCAGTGGCAGGGTTATCAGCAGGCGCACACGCAAAAAACTCTGGCGATTACCAGTAAAAACAAACGATAGCGAATAATCACTTTCAGGATCCAGACAGGAGCTCTACGCATGAAAAAACTGCTGCTTGCCGCGACGATGTTGGCCGGGATGACCTTTAACGCCACCGCGGCCGAGACCATCCGCTTCGCCGCCTCCGCCACCTACCCGCCGTTCGAATCGCTGGACGCCAACAACCAGATCGTCGGCTTCGATATCGATCTGGCCAACGCGCTGTGCAAACAGATGCAGGCGCAGTGCACCTTCACCAACCAGGCGTTCGACAGCCTGATCGCCGCGCTGAAATTCAAGAAATACGATGCGGTGATTTCCGGTATGGACATCACGCCGGAACGCAGCAAACAGGTCGCTTTCACCCAGCCTTACTACGCCAACTCGGCGATCGTGATCGCGCAAAAAGGCAAGTTCAGCTCGCTGGCGGATCTGAAAGGCAAAAAGCTCGGCATGGAAAACGGCACCACCCACCAGAAATACATGCAGGACAAGCACCCGGAGATTAACACCGTCTCTTACGACAGCTACCAGAACGCCATTCTGGAGCTGAAAAACGGCCGTATCGACGGCGTGTTCGGCGACACCGCCGTGGTGAACGAGTGGCTGAAAACCAACCCGCAGCTGGCGCCGGTCGGCGAGCACATCACCGATGCACAATACTTCGGCACCGGCCTCGGCATCGCGGTGCGCCCCGACAACCAGGCGCTGCTGGCCAAGCTGAACGCCGCGCTGGACGCCATCAAGGCCGACGGCACCTACAAGGCCATCAACGACAAATGGTTCCCGCAATAAGCAATAAGGCCCGGATAACCGGGCCTTATGTTTTATAAACGCCGCACCAGCAGCGTCAACACTTCGTAGTGCGCGGTATGCGGGAACATGTCGAACAGCTGCACCCGTTCGATGCGGTACCCCGGCAACGTCTCGATATCTTTCGCCATGCTCTCGGCGTTGCAGCTGGAATAGAGAATATAGTCCGGCGCCATCCGGCTCAGGTAGTCGCACAGCGCCTGGCCAATGCCGCGCCGCGGCGGGTTAACCAGCACCAGCTGTGGCACCTGGCCTTCGGCGGTGGCGAAGCGGGTGGAGTCGAGCGCCTGAAAATCTACGTGCAACAACCCTAACCGCTGCGCCGACTGGCGCGCGCAGGCGATCGCTTCCGCGCTGATTTCGATGCCGGTCAGCTGCGTTTGCGGCTGCGCGCAGTGCAGGCCGAAACCGCCGACGCCGCAGAACAGATCCCACATGCTGTCGATACCCAGCGCGCGCACCCAGTCGCGGGCGGTGGCATACAGCTCGGCGGCCACCTGCGGGTTGGTTTGGAAGAAGCTTTGCGGGCGGATGAACAACGGCACCTGATTGAACTGTTCCTCGAGCGCCTGCTGTTCGGTCAGCGCGATCTCGCGCTCCCCTTCCATGATCGCCATGTGCACCGGCTGAATATTGGCGGAGATCACCTTGAGCTGCGGCAGCTGCTGCTGCAGCCACGGCAGCGCAGCGCGCAGCTGCGCCAGCTTGGTTTCCGAGCGCAGCACGAAACGCAGCATCACGCCGCCGTCGAGCGTGCTTTCGGTCAGCAGCAGGTATTTCAACTCGCCGCGTTTGCGCGCCACGTTATACGGCGTCAGGCCGGCGCGGGCGATGAAGCTTTTCAGCACCGCAAACATCGGCGCAAAGCCGGCGGGATACAGCGGGCAGTCGCTCAGATCGACCGGCGTGCCGTCGCGGTGCAGCATGCCGAGCAGCGGGCGCTCCACGCTGCCGCTGACCACCATCTTGGCTTTATTGCGAAATGCGCTCAGCTCCCCCGCCATCGGCTGCAGCCACTGCGCGACGTCGCACCCGGCCAGCAGCGAGTGCAGGTGATGCTGTTTGTCAGCCAGTTGCTGCGGATAGGGCTTTTCCAGCCACTGACAGGAACGGCAGGTACCCGCCGTATACAAAGCGCAATGCATGAAGATTACCGTGAAGTTCAGGATGACGAATTAAGGGCGCAGAGTTTACCACTCCGCACGCCTAAAATCTCACTTGCGCACGGTGAAGAAGCGGCGGCTGGCGGCAGGAACGAACAGCAACGCCAGGATCACCGCGTCGGGGATCTTTTGCAGGATCAGAACGTGCAGGATTTGGCCGCTGGTTTCCCCCTCCACGGTGAACACCTCGGGGAAGACGCTGCCAATGGTGGCCAACAGCAGGTAAAGCACCACGATGCACTGGCAGACCACATAGCCCCAGCGTCCCCAGTTGCGGCCGCGCATCACCGCAAAGCCACAGCTGATTTGCAGGCACAGCAGCATCAGGCCGGCCAGAAAGATAAAGGTAGAATCCCACGCCTGCGCGCTGGTGTTAACGAACTCCTGTGCGCCGTCGACGCCCAGTTCGCCCAACAACAACACCACGCTGATACACTTGATCGCCACCATGGCGGTGCCCGCCACCATCACCGGCACCGGCGCATCCGAAGTCGATCTCATTCCCTGCCCGCTTTTCAGCATGTCTGACATATCCGTGTTCCGCTACGACGCGCCACCAATACAGATGGCGCATGTAAAGTCAGGTAGTTAGTTGCAATACTTATTGATTGCAAAAATAGCAGGTTTGTTACGATTCAGCTACGGGCCGCCCGCTGCAATTCACGCGATCGCTGTTTTTCCGAGCGCGCCATAAACCACCAGGCGATCAGGCCGAGAATGCCCACCACCAGCAGGATCAGGCTGGCCAGCGCGTTAATTTCCGGATTCACCCCCATACGCACGCTGGAGAACACCAGCATCGGCAGCGTAGTGGCGCCCGGGCCGGAGACGAAGCTGGCAATCACCAGATCATCCAGCGACAGGGTAAACGCCAGCATCCAGCCAGAGATCAGCGCCGGCGCAATCATCGGCAAGGTGATGACGAAGAACACCTTCAGCGGCGGCGCCCCCAGATCCATTGCCGCCTCTTCAATCGAGCGATCCACCTCGCGCAAACGCGAGCTGATCACCACCGCCACATAAGCGGTACAGAAGGTGACATGCGCCAGCCAGATGGTGAACATGCCGCGCTCCGACGGCCAGCCGAAAGCGTGCCCCATCGCCACGAACAGCAGCAGCAGCGACAGGCCGGTGATCACGTCCGGCATCACCAGCGGCGCAGTCAGCATAAACGCAAAGCCGGTCGAACCGCGAAAGCGGCCGAACCGCACCATCACCACGGCGGCGATGGCGCCCAGCACCACCGCGGCGGTGGCGGAGGCGGCGGCGATGGTCAGGCTGAGCCCCACCGCGCTGATCATCGCCGAGTCGTGAAACAGTTCGGTATACCAGCGCGTGGACCAGCCGGCCCACACCGTCACCAGCTTGGAACTATTAAAGGAGTAGATCACCAACATCAGCATCGGCGCATACAGGAAGGTAAAGCCGACCGTCAGGATGGCGATGCGCCACGGTGAACGCACTACCGGCAAGTTGTTCATTCCTGCCCCCCCATTTCCTTGTTCTGGTGTTTGTGAAACCACAAAATTGGCACGATCAGCAACAGCAGCATGATGGTGGCGACCGCCGAAGCCACCGGCCAGTCGCGGTTATTGAAGAACTCCTGCCACAGCACGCGGCCGATCATGATGCTGTCTGGCCCACCGAGCAGCTCCGGGATCACGAACTCCCCTACCGCCGGAATGAATACCAGCATCGAACCGGCGATGATGCCGCCGCGCGTCAGCGGCACGATTACGCTGAAGAAGGTTTTCAGCGGCCGGGCGCCCAGATCCAGCGACGCCTCCACCAGCGAGTAATCCAGCCGGATCAGCGCCGTGTAGATCGGCAGCACCATAAACGGCAGGTAGGAATAAACGATGCCGATATACACCGCCAGGTTGGTGTGCAGGATCACCAACGGTTGGTCGATCACCCCCAGCCACATCAGAAAGTTATTCAGAATGCCGTTGTTTTTCAGGATCCCCATCCAGGCATAGACGCGGATCAGGAACGAGGTCCAGGAAGGCAGGATCACCAGCAGCAGCAGAATGTTGCGGGTCGACGCCTTGCTGTGGGCCACCGCCCAGGCCAGCGGATAACCGATGATCAGGCAGCACAGCGTCGAGACCGCCGCCACGCGCAGCGACTGCAGATAGGCGTCGATATACAGCGGATCGTCGGTCAGTTGCAGGTAGTTGGCGAAGTTGAGCGCGATGTTCAGCTTGCCGTCCACCCAGCTCATCAACTCGGTGTAAGGCGGCACCGCCAACGCCAGCTCCGCCAGGCTGATCTTGAACACGATCAGGAACGGCAGCATGAACAGCAGCGTCAGCCATAAATACGGCAATGCGATCACCAGCTTGCGGCCGTGAGCCATCAGCAGGCGGTGGAACAGCGCCTTGAGGGTGCCGGGCGTTTTGGCCGGCGGCTCCGGCGTGCGTTCAGAAAGCAGGGTCATATGGGTTACTCCTCAGCGGCTCCGCTACACCGTCAACACGACACAGCTGTCGGTTTCCCAGCACAGACGCACTTCATCGCCCCAGGTGGGCATCCCCTTGCGGAAACGGTGGCCGTTTTGCAGCTGGGCGCTGATAATCTGCCCGCTGTGCAGCTTCACGTGATAAATAGACAGATCGCCCAGGTAGGCAATGTGCGCCACTTCCCCTACCGCGAAGTTGCAGCCGTCTTCCGGCACCTGTTCGCACAGCAGGATCTTTTCCGGCCGCAGCGCGACCTGGATCGGCACGCCGTCCACCACCGAGGCGTCCGGATCTACTTTGATCGCATGGCGCAATCCGGGGCTTTGCAGGATCAGCGCATCGTCGTGGCGCTCCTGCAATACGCAGTCGAAGACGTTGACCGAACCGATAAATTCGGCGCTGAAGCGGCTATTCGGATGCTCGTAGATCTCTTCCGGCTCGCCGATCTGCACGAACTTGCCACGGTTCATGATGGCGATGCGCCCCGCCATGGTCATCGCCTCTTCCTGATCGTGCGTCACCATCACGCAGGTGACGCCGACGCGCTCGAGAATATCGGTCACTTCCAACTGCATGCGATCGCGCAGCTTCTTGTCCAGCGCGCCCATTGGCTCATCCAGCAGCAGCAGCTTGGGCCGCTTGGCCAGGCTGCGCGCCAGCGCCACCCGCTGCCGCTGGCCGCCGGAAAGCTGGTGCGGTTTGCGTTTGGCGTACTCCTGCATGTGCACCAGCGCCAGCATTTCCGCCACCCGCTCGGCGATCTCCGCCCGCGGCATTTTGTCCTGCTTCAGGCCGAAGGCGATGTTCTGCTCTACCGTCATATGCGGGAACAGCGCGTAAGACTGAAACATCATGTTGATCGGCCGCTGGTACGGCGGCACGTGCGACATATCCTGCCCGTCGAGCACGATCTGCCCTTCCGTCGGCTGTTCAAAGCCGGCCAACATGCGCAGTAAGGTTGACTTGCCGCAGCCAGACGGCCCAAGCAGCGCAAAGATCTCGCCCTTGTAGATGGTGAGGCTGACGTCTTCGACCGCATTCTGCCCGTCGAAGGTTTTGGTGAGGTTACGGATTTCCAGCAGAGGGGTGAAGACCTTCTGCGACTTGGCTTGAGGACGAGGGATGGCGTCGTTCAATCGGGGTGCTCTCCGGCGTAAAGCGGCACAAAACCACGGCGAGTGCCGTGGCCCAAAACAGCAGTGCAGGCGGGGAGCGCCCGCCTGCCGGTTTACCGACGATCGGGGGGTATCCCCCCATCATCACTTCCCGCTTTTAACTTTAGTCCATGCGCGGGTAATGACACGGTCCAGCTTCGGCGACTGCACGTTGAGCGTGAACAGCTTGGCGCGCAGATCGGCCGGCGGATAGACGTTCGGGTTCTCGCGCACCTCGGCCTTCACCAGCGGCGTGGAATCTTTCACCGCATTGGCGTAATAGACATAGTTGCTGATGCCCGCCATCACGTCAGGTTTCATCAGGAAGTTCAGGAACTGGTACGCGGCGTCTTTGTTCTTGGCGTCCGCCGGCATGGCGAACATGTCGAAGTAGGTCAGCGCCCCTTCTTTCGGGATCGCATAGGCCACGTTCACGCCGTTCTTCGCCTCTTTGGCGCGGTTGGCCGCCTGCATCACGTCGCCGGACCAGCCGATCGCCACGCAGATATCGCCGTTAGCCAAATCGTTGATGTACTGTGAAGAGTGGAAGTAACGAATGCTCGGCCGCAGCTTCAGCAGCAGATCATTGGCCGCGCCGGTATAGTCCGCCGCATTGGTGCTGTTGGGATCCTTGCCCAGGTAGTGCAGCACGGTGGCGTAAACCTCACTCGGCGCATCGAGGAAGGAGACGCCGCAGCTTTTCAGCTTCTCGAGGTTTTCCGGCTTGAGGATCAGATCCCAGCTGTCGACCGGCGCGTCTTTGCCTAATGCCGCCTTCACCTTGTCGACATTGTAGCCGATGCCGGTGGTCACCATCAGGTATGGGATGCCGTATTTGTTGTCTTTGTCATTATGTGCAACCAGCTTCAGCATCTCGGGATCGAGATTCTTGTAGTTGGGCATTTTGCTCTTGTCGAGCGGCTCGAAGATGCCGGCCTGCGACTGGCGCTCGAGGAAGTTGGATGAAGGAACCACCAGATCATAACCGGTGCTGCCCGCCATCAGTTTGCCTTCCAACACTTCGTTGGAGTCAAAGACGTCGTACACCACTTTGATGCCGGTTTCTTTCTGGAATTTGGCCAGGGTATCCGGCGCGATATAGTCGGACCAGTTATACACGTGCAGCGTTTTCTCTTCGGCTGACGCCGTGACGGACGCGGCCATCAACAGACCGGCAACCACACCCGATAACCACTTTTTACGTTGGGTGACCATCCGTAACTTCCTCCAAAACAGGGTAAATCATAGAATTGAACTTGTATCTGCAGCGATACAAAACCTTTCCTGATTGAGCGCAATCGTTGCAACCGCGAAATGAATGGCTATGCATATGATTGCATGCGCCTTTTTGCACTGCCCTGCTCGCGTGGTTACAAGGGAAATCGCAAGCCCTTTGCAGAATCAGCAGCATAGCCGCTGCCATCGCAACCCGCCAGCCCCCAGGGTAAAAAACGCCATTTATCGATTTTTTATGCAGTTTTTCTCTATGTGATACGCCATTAACGGCACAAAAGACGAGAAAGATCGGGCGGCAAAGGCCAAAGTGCAGAATATTTTATTGCGGAAGGGAATAACGGCAGCATGCCGCCGGAGCGACGGCATGCTTAAGGTACGGCGAGGATCAGTGCAGCATCGGCTGACGCACGGCGCCAGCGGGGATCTCTTCTTCGTCCCCCATAAACAGCAGATCGTTCGCCCGCGCCTCGAGGATCACCATCGAGACCTGCTCTTCGCCCTGCTGCATGAAATGAGTGAACTGCTCGTAGGTGATGCCCACCGCCACGCTCAACGACTGGCAGACGATCAGCTTCGGCAGGTTGTCGTCCTGAATGTCGACAAAGGCCTTGATGGTCAGCGAACTGGCGTTGATCTGGCTCAGGTCCGCCACCAGCGGGATCAGCGCGGTCGGTTTCACCTCGGCCAGCGCGGAGAACAGGATGACGTTGTCCACCAGATCTATCTTGGCGTCGAACACGCCGTCGAAGTTCTGCATGTGCGGCAGGTGCAGCGCCTGGCAGGAATCGCACTCAAAGAAAGAAATGCCCGACTGATCCAGCCAGCGCCGCAACAGCGCCAAATCGGGGACAATGAGTGAATCCATAATAACCAGCCTCACAATATTCAAAACGCGAAAAGGCGCATAGCTTACGGAATATTCACCCGATACGCCACGATCAATGCGGCTTAATTCACTAATTAAGATATTGCTCGGCGGGAAAAGCGCGCCGACCGCCCCGTCAACCACCGGATTTCAGGCGGAACCCCGGCCGGCCGCGCTGCTCGATGTATTCGATCATCATGCCGGCAATGTCCAACCCGGTGGTGGTCTCCACCCCTTCCAGCCCCGGCGACGCGTTGACCTCCATCACCAGCGGGCCGCGCTCGGCGCGCAGGATATCCACCCCGGCGACGTCCAGCCCCAGCGTGTTCGCCGCTTTGACCGCAATCGCCCGCTCCCTGGCGGTGATGGTCACTTTGCGGGCGGTGCCGCCGCGATGCAGGTTGGAGCGAAACTCGCCGGGCTTCGCCTGCCGCTCGATGGCGGCCACCACCCGGCCGCCCACCACCAGGCAGCGCACGTCGCGCCCCTGCGCCTCGCGCACGTATTCCTGCACCAGGATATGGGCATTCAACCCGCGAAAGGCGTCGATCACGCTTTCCGCCGCCTGGCGGGTTTCCGCCAGCACCACCCCGATACCCTGCGTGCCTTCCACCAGCTTGACCACCAGCGGCGCGCCGCCGACCAGCTCGATCAGGTCGCCAGTGTCGTCCGGCGAATGGGCAAAGCCGGTGATCGGCAGATCGATGCCCTGCCGCGCCAGCAGTTGCAGCGAACGCAGCTTATCGCGAGCTCGGGTAATGGCCACGGATTCGTTGAGCGGGTAGCTGCCAAGCAGCTCGAACTGGCGCAGCACCGCGGTGCCGTAAAAGGTGATGGCGGAGCCGATGCGCGGGATCACCGCGTCATAACGCTCCAACTGGCGGCCGCGATAGTGAATGGTCGGCGCCGCCGGGTTGATGTTCATATAACAGGAAAGCGGATCGATGATATCGATGCTGTGCCCGCGATCTTCCGCCGCTTCACGCAGCCGCTTGCATGAATAGAGCGTTCCGTCGCGAGAAAGAATGGCAATTTTCACTCGTCACCCCAAAAGCCAACGCCTGCCCGGCAGGCGGGTTAGCGGCCGCGGCACTCAGGCGCGCGGATCACGGTCCTGATTATCTTTCGATGCATCCGCATCTCGCGGTTTGCGGCGATCGTTTTCCGGCGGCAACCCGCCGCGCATCAGCGGGCCAAAGCCCTGCACCACGCGCCACACCAGAAATGCCGCCGCCGGCACCATCAACGCCACGCCGAGGAAAATCATGCCGACCGCCGCCTGCTGCGATGCCAGCCAGCCAGGCAGCTGCAGGTGGCCGTGAATGCTGAGGTAGGCCAGCACCAACATCACGATACCCAGCCCTTCCAACACCAGCACCGGGCGCGGTAAGTCACCGAATGAACGCATATTTTTCTTCTCCAGAAGGTCCGCCCCCAGTGTAGTGAATTCCCGCCAACGGCGACAGCCCCGGCTGACTAATTGGTTACATGAATCAGATTAACAGGTAATTCCTGCTTTTTTTTCATGGCCTCAACGGGCATAGTAGGCGCCATCTGACGCAGGTAATGACTTTTTCGGTGACGGGATGTCGTTGCAATAGCGAACCATTTATTGAAAATCCAATTAAGGAGCGTTGCATGTTTGCAGTAATCTTCGGGCGTCCTGGCTGTCCTTATTGTGTCCGCGCTAAAGAACTGGCGGAAAAACTGACTGAAGAACGCGACGATTTCAACTTCCGTTACGTTGACATCCACGCGGAAGGCATCACCAAGGCCGATCTGGAAAAAACCGTCGGTAAACCGGTTGAAACCGTGCCGCAGATCTTCCTGGATGAGAAGCACATCGGCGGTTGCACCGATTTCGAAGCTTACGCCAAAGAACACCTGAACCTGTTCCAGTAAGTTCTTGAACGACAAAAAAGGCGCTTAACGCGCCTTTTTTTATTGCCGCTGCCGCCGGTGCAGCTGCTGCAGCGTCTGCAACAGGCCGAGGGCGAACAGCATCAGCATCGCGCCGAACACGCACCAGAACACCGCGCTGGTGGCATAAGCCAACTCCTGCCAGAACGAATAGGACGGCGTCAGCCAGAAGTGGCGGATCAGCAGGCACAGCGGCAGCGCATACAGCGCGCCAAGCAACGGGCAAAGCAGCCGCTTGCGGCTCGACAGATAGCTGGCGATCGCACCGGGGACAACGAACAGCAGCAGGCCGGTTTCCCCGTGGTGCTCATGATCCGTGCTGCCGAACAGGCCGGTTTGCTGGCCGAGAAACACCAGGCTGAACAACAGAAAACAGCTGAGAATGCCCAGCCAATATCGATAACTCGTCATGCGAATTCTCCCCCGCCCAATTACCGCATCAATAGAAATCGGTCCGGCCCCCCGTGAGGTGACGCTGAACCGAATTTTTTCCTTGGTCAAAAGAGAGTTAAATGCGCACGGCGGCGCAGGAAATCAGCTTTCTGTGCTGGCTGTCATCGGTCATAGCGTCTAGAATGAACGCCGCCGAACGATGGTTCGCTTCGCTTTCTGCTGGTGGTGATTTATGACGTCGTTTTAAGGCTGAATTTATCTCTTATAGTTATCTATATCAAGCACTTACTGGTAAACAATAAGTTATCCTCCGTGAACATAAACGTCGCTAGTTTGTTAAACGGTAACTACATTCTGTTACTGTTCGTGGTACTCGCACTGGGGCTGTGCCTCGGTAAACTCCGTCTGGGCTCCGTCCAACTCGGTAATTCCATTGGCGTTTTGGTGGTTTCCCTGCTGCTCGGCCAGCAACACTTCGCCATTAACACCGAGGCGCTGAATCTCGGCTTCATGCTGTTTATTTTCTGCGTCGGCGTAGAAGCCGGGCCCAACTTTTTCTCGATTTTCTTCCGCGACGGCAAAAACTACCTGATGCTGGCGTTGGTGATGGTCGGCTCGGCGATGGTGCTCGCCGTCGGTCTCGGCAAGCTGTTCCACTGGGACATCGGCCTGACCGCCGGCATGCTGGCCGGCTCGATGACCTCCACGCCGGTGCTGGTGGGCGCCGGCGACACGCTACGCAACACCATCGTCAACGGCCCGGCGCTGCTGGCGGCGCAGGATCATCTGAGCCTCGGCTACGCCCTCACCTACCTGATCGGTCTGGTCAGCCTGATCTTCGGCGCGCGCTACCTGCCGAAGCTGCAACACCAGGACCTGTCCACCTCTGCCCAGCAGATCGCCCGCGAACGCGGCCTGGACACCGACAGCCAGCGCAAGGTCTACCTGCCGGTGATCCGCGCCTACCGCGTCGGCCCCGAGCTGGTGGCCTGGGCCGACGGCAAGAACCTGCGTGAACTGGGCATCTACCGCCAGACCGGCTGTTACATCGAACGCATCCGCCGCAACGGCATTCTGGCCAACCCGGACGGTGACGCGGTGCTGCAGGTGGGTGACGAGATTTCGCTGGTCGGCTACCCGGACGCCCACGCGCGGCTGGACCCGAGCTTCCGCAACGGCAAGGAAGTGTTCGATCGCGATCTGCTCGACATGCGCATCGTCACCGAAGAGATCGTGGTGAAGAACAGCAACGCGGTGAACAAACGCCTGAGCCAGCTAAAGCTGACCGACCACGGCTGCTTCCTCAACCGCGTGATCCGCAGCCAGATCGAAATGCCGATCGACGACAGCATCGTGCTCAACAAAGGCGACGTGCTGCAGGTGAGCGGCGACGCACGCCGGGTGAAGAGCGTGGCGGAGAAAATTGGCTTTATCTCGATTCACAGCCAGGTGACCGATCTGCTGGCGTTCTGCGCCTTCTTCATCATCGGCCTTTTGATCGGCCAGATCACCATACAGTTCAGCAACTTCTCGTTCGGCATCGGCAACGCCGCCGGCCTGCTGATGTCCGGCATCATGCTCGGCTTCCTGCGCGCCAACCACCCGACCTTCGGCTACATTCCGCAGGGCGCGCTGAACATGGTGAAAGAATTCGGCCTGATGGTGTTTATGGCGGGCGTGGGCCTGAGCGCCGGCGCCGGCATCGGCCACAGCCTGGGTGCGGTCGGCGGCCAGATGCTGATCGCCGGGCTGATCGTCAGTCTGGTGCCGGTGGTTATCTGCTTCCTGTTCGGCGCCTATGTGCTGCGCATGAACCGCGCCCTGCTGTTCGGCGCCATCATGGGCGCCCGCACCTGCGCGCCGGCGATGGAGATCATCAGCGATACCGCGCGCAGCAACATCCCGGCGCTGGGTTACGCCGGCACCTACGCCATCGCTAACGTGCTGTTAACGCTGGCGGGTTCACTCATCGTGGTGCTATGGCCGGGCATACTCGGCTGATCGATTAGCGGGAGAGATGGATCGGCGATAAAAATATTTTGATTTTTTTGTCGCCGGCCAGAACTTTCGTTGGGGGCCGCAGTCTGAATTAGTGCCACTGCTTTTCTTTGATGTCCCCATTTTGTGGAGCCCGATAATCCCGCCTTTTAGGTTCAAGATTATCGGGTTTTTTGTTGCCTGAAAAACGTATTACATCAACGGCCCACGGCCCCAAAATGCACATTTTTGCTGTGGTTCGGTCACACATCCCTCTTCTCATTCGTCATCTATATGTGTTAACCCGATAAATGAGGAGTTCTTATGACTACGTTAGTGAATACCGACCCTGTCAATCATGCGCAAACCATTGCCAACGTTTTTTCCGCGCTGCTGAAAGTGCATGGCGCTATCGATGCGCACAATCTGGAGCGCAAGATCTACCATCTCGTCCTCCTGCGCGCTTCGCAAATCAATGGCTGCGGTTACTGTGTCGAGATGCATACCAAAGAAGCGCGCGAGGACGGTGAAACCAACGCACGTCTGGACAGGCTGGTGGTATGGGAACACGTTGATGATTTCACGCCTCGCGAGCGCGCCGCATTTGCCTGGACAGAAGCGTTAACGCGGCTTGAACGCCATACCGAGTATGGCCCACTGCGTGCGGCATTGCGCGCGTACTATTCCGAGGAAGAAATCAGCGCGCTAACCGCAAATATCACTATGATAAATCTGTGGAATAGAATTCATATTTCCGGCCACTAATATGAAAAACGACAAGTATGCAGCACTGTTCGAATCGAGAAGATCGTTTCTGATCGGCCTCGCCTATCGTATTTTAGGTTCTCTGGCCGACGCGGAAGATGCCGTGCAAGATACCTATATCAAATGGTTACATGCGGATCGCCACAGCATTCTGAATCCTGCGGCCTGGCTGACCACCGTCTGCACTCGTCGTTGTCTTGACCTGCTGCGCGCCGCGCAGCAGGCTCGCGTCGATTATGTCGGTATTTGGCTACCAGAACCCATTCAAACCGCCGTAGCCAAAACGCCCGAGCAGACGTTGGAACTCGCATCGTCGCTGTCGACGGCCTTTATGCTGTTGCTCGAAAGACTCACTCCCCGCGAGCGCGCAGCCTATTTGCTGCATGACATCTTTGACTTGCCCTACGCGGATCTCGCCACGACATTAGGTGGGGAAGAAACGGCGTGTCGTAAACTGGTGTCACGCGCGCGCGAAAAAGTTGGCCGCCCAGAGGAGCGTAAAACCCAGCCCACAGAGCGGCAGGAGGCGTTGCTGATCGCTTTCAAAACGGCGGTGGAAACGGCAGATATCGAACCGCTTTCGACCCTGTTGTCCGAAGACGTTAAGCTCAGTGCGGACGGCGGCGGCAAAGTGCCCGCCAACCTGGCTGAACTCGTCGGCAAACGTGACGTACTCGAGTTTATCGGCGGTAAATTGCCCGTATTTTGGCGAGCCTATCTCTGGCAACACGCGCTCATCAATGGCGTGCCGGGCGCCTTGCTATCCGAACAAGGCCGTATTACGGCGTCTGTCAGTCTCAGCTTGAATGCCGAAGGCCGACTGGCTCAGGTATTTATCGTGCGCAACCCAAGCAAACTTTCGCAACTCGACCGTCTGTGGACAATGCCTCTGCGGTAAGAACACCTTTACAACATGTGCCCAGTTTCCGGTAATACAGCGAGACGGCTTATTTACTGACGGGGAGAGGTGGCCATTTCCCACCACGCTTAATTAGCTCGTCTTTGATGCGCTCAAGAGACGCTTTCGCCTCACTGCCGTCCGTACTCCTATTAATCAGCCGTTGTAGTTGATTACCCATCGTCCAACCCGAGTTGCCTCTTATATCGCTATCGGCGCCTTTTTCTAATAAAAGAATGACGTGGTCATAGGAGTGATAGTCTAAAGCATCGATGAGCAGCGTATCACCCAGTGAATTTCTTATATTTATATCAGCACCATGCTCCAACATGACCTCTAATGTTTCTGTGTTTTTTGCAAAGATACTATTAAATATAATGGGTTGATTATGAACCTTATCCCTAGCATTTGGAGAAAGTCCGCCCTCTAACATAGCCTGTATCCAGATGCCTTTATCCGCTTTCATAACAAATTCAGCGGGGCTGCCTGGTGCGTTAGGCTGAGGTTGTAATGGCTCAGCCCCCGCCTTGACTAAATCTGTAATGATCTTGAGCCGCTCTGGCGTGTTCTTGTCAAAGATGGCGTTGTTTATCGCCCAGAATAGCAACGTCATCTCCGCCTTGGCCGGCCGATTTAACGTTTCTTTGCTTACCGTCGGTAATACCTTATCCAGCTTTTGCCTGTCACCCTCGTAGATGCTATTGGCGATGTCCAGCTGCTTCCCTTCAAAATAATCCTGTGGTTGTAAATCCCTACCTTGTTTGCATCCCTGCATCACAAAAATCGATAGCACCACGGTGATAATGAGAATAATGTGCCTCATGCCATACCCATCCCATCCACGTCAAACGCCAATTATTTCACCCACCTGAGAGCCAACTAATTCATAATGTTTATTTTCTCTTTAATTTTAATTAATTTCTTTATATAAGAATTACTTTTGTCTCCCTTGGCTATTTCCGCAGAAATCAAAGAAAGGAAGCTGTCATTAAAATCATCTTTGGCTAATGGGTTAGCGCCATGAGCCAAAAGAACCTCAATGTGTTCTGGGCAACTGTTATACAGCGCATTAATTAATGGCGTTCTGTTCATAGCGCCTTTGATATTAACATCAGCTTTGTAAGCTATTAGAGTACTCAATGTCTCTGTATTAACCGCTTGAAAACTCTTGAAAATTATTGGCTGATTGTTTATTTCATCCCTTGCATTAGGCGATAGTCCGCCTTCAAGCATAGCCTGTATCCAGACGCCTTTATCCGCTTTCATGACATACTCAGCCGGGCTACTTCTCCCTTCCGGCCTTGGCTGCAATGGGTCTGCTCCCGCCTTGACCAAATCCGTAATGATCTTGAGCCGCTCTGGCGTGTTCTTGTCAAAGATAGCGTTATTGATCGCCCAGAATAGCAACGTCATATCCGCCTTAGCCGGCCGATTTAACGTTTCTTTGCTTACCGTCGGTAAAACCTTATCCAGCTTTTGCCTGTCCCCCTCGTAGATGATGGTGGCGATGTCCAGCTGCGTCCCTTCAAAGTAATCTTGTGGTTGTAGATCCATACCTTGTTTGCACCCCTGCATGATGAGTGTAGACACTACCATCGTGATAATGAGTATGATTTTTTTCATATTCTTCCCTTGATTGTGGCAATGTCATCGTCTTTTTCATTTTCAATGCATTGTATCGCCTGGTCTATACCGTGCTTATCCAGCAGCGAACCTGCTCCACCGGGAAGCGTGTGTTTTACTCCCACGGCGTCAGGCGCCAACATGGACAGCCGTTCTTTCGCCATCACCGCAGGCGGATAAAATTTGAGGTCTTTGGCGTCCTCCCACAAGTCAACCTCCTGCAGTTTGGTCAACAGCTCTCCTTTTACGCGATATGCCTGAATATTATCGGCGCTGCCTATTATAGAGCCGCCGTATTTTTTTACGGTTCCCGCATTCAGGCCTGCTGCATTAAACGTCCATGCCGGTTTACCGCTGGCCATAGAGGCCGCAGATGCCATGCCTCCACCCAGAGAATGGCCAGATATCCCAACATCGCCTTTAATTGTTTTACCGATATTGACCGCTTTTTTGTAGTATTCAGAATTAAACCCCAACCCCTGAGCGCCGTTATTTGACCAGTCACTCAGGTTTTTAATCCCTGACAAATCGCCGTTCAATAACGCTTTCTGGGCAGCCTTGCTTATTCCCTCCGGGAACTCGGGCGCACGCGATCCGCGGAACACCACCGTCGGGTTCATCGCTTTGCCAAAGACATTCTCATCAGGCTGATAAACCCGAGCCAGAAAGCCCGGCGTATCCTCATCGTCATAGAGCATATCTTTGCTTAAACCGAGTTTACCCAGCGCCCCATCATTGTTACTGATATCCTTCCAGCCTTCAGGGATGTCTATCGTGTCCTTGAGCGGGTTAGTGGTCTTATAGACATTCTCCGCCAACTTCGCCTTTTCGACCGCAACGTTGTTCTCCGCCAGGCGCTGTGCAGCTATGCGCGCATCCGGGTAAATGCTGCGGTTGCCTCGCCCTATCAGGTACTGGCGTTCTTGCCAGCGTTCTGCCTTGGTCAGCGGACGGATGGCCTGCACCGTGGCGGCAACGGTTGCTACTGCGGTCGCGATGGCTTGCTGCAGAGGGGGATTCCGGGACGTATTCTGCCTCGCCGGCAGCACCGTCGGTTTTGCCCGGTGGCCATAGCGGCTAACCATTTCTTCATAGCGGGCGATCACGCGCCCGATAGGATAAAAGGCGGGAAGAGAGCTGCCTGGGTAGCGCTGTAATCGGCCTTCCGCGTCGACGTAAAAAGCATATTTCGTCGGCGTCCAGGTGCCCATTCCCTGATCAATCGCCAGCAAGCCGCCCCGGTTGATCTCATCGAGCACGCTGCGCTTCACAGCCACGTCCTCACGATAACCGGTGACGCCAATCCCGGATTGAGTATTGCGGGTAATCGGATACCGGCTGCTTATCGATATGCCGGCTGCGCCGCCGAACAGATAATGCCGTTCCAGCTCATACCGCGCTGCTGTAGGGTTAAGTATCCTGGAAAAGCTTTCCGGCGCCGTGTGTTCAGAGGAGAAATGAATCAGTTTCATACGGCGCCAGCCCACTCGTAAGGTTCCGTGGTCGGCACAGACGCGCCATCACAGTGCAGCTCGCCAGATGGGCGACTTTTTCTGGTTTCGTCGAGCGTTAGCGAACGATAACGCATTGGATATCCTTATCTTCTGTGTCACGCCTAAATAGGGTATGGGCAAAATTATCACAATTCAGTAAAGATTTCTTTGCTCTATTTCTATACGCGCGCATCCTCTCCCATCCATGCAGCTGCGTGCTTCCTGTGCCATGTGAAGAGCGTATTTCGTTGCCATGTTGCGGCTAAAAGCCACGTCCGAAAGCAATCAGTCGAGTGTCAAAGATGCGGGAATGATAAGGAGACAGGAAGGAGAAAGGCTCCGCCAACCGGGAATGGCCAGCGGAGCGGCGTCAGGCGGCGGTTATTTCTGCTCAGCCTGACTTACGGTATCTTCGGCTTTCCAGATGCGATATTTCACTTCCGCGTCTTTCGGCGCATACACCACGATCGGCAGGCGGCTGTTGTAGCGCTGCATCGCGGCGTCGCCCAGGTTAGCGGCGATGAATTTCTTGGTCTTGGTGTTGTCCGGGCAGGCCATCATGGTCGAGGCCGGTTCAGACAGCTTCTCCAGCACCAGGTAGTCGTAACCCCAGCCGGACAGGGTTTTGGTCTCCAACGTGCCACCAATCATATGGCGGTTGCAGTCCACTTCCAGCGTCTTGCCGATCAGCAGCTCTACCTTGTAGTTCTCTTCGTGCTCTTGCTTCGGCAGGTAGATCACCTGGCGATTCATACCCTTCTCGGCTTTCGGGTAAGGCGCGACTTTTTCCAGCGGCTGTTTGCTCATGTCCGCGTCATCGCCAGAGGTCGCCGCCATAGCGCCGGCGGAAACGGCCATCAGCAGGCCGGAAAATACAACGGATGCCTTGTTCATGTTTTATCCCTACATTTTGTCAAATAATCCGTCTATAAACTAATACACTACCGCTAAGCTCGCCACAGGTTTAATCTTCTTTACAATAGGCAATCAATAGTGACAATCGCCTAATATAAACCGTTAACTGGAGCAATTAGCCAGCGCACCCTCGGGTTAAGACGAGAAAAACCAGCGATTACCTTCGTACAAGCAAGTGTATCAGATAGGGTTTTCTTACCGGCGGACTAAGGTTTTCTTAAGACAGAATTATTACAGTAACGTCATTCAATCCTGTCACTGAGCCTGCGCGTGAATCCAGAATCGTCATTAAATCAATCCTCAACGACACCGCAAATTAAGACAACCGCCCTTTACTCCCTGTCGGCATCCTTTTACCGTTGGCAAGTTTTTGGCCTGCTGATCAGCGGTTTGGTGTTTCTATGGCTCTCCCGTAACGAACAGCTGGACTGGGCGATCAGCAATTATTGGTACGATGCCGCCAGCGGGCATTTCCCGTGGCAAAACAATTATTGGCTGGATCTGATCAATCACCGCCTGTTGAAGCAGATAGTGATCGTAGGGGCGGTGCTGACACTGTTTTGGGGCCTCTATCGCCGCAGCGCGCGCCTGATCGTAACCATGCTGCTGATTGGTATCGGCCCGCTGGTGGTGGGCATTCTCAAAGCCACCAGCGCGCACTCCTGTCCGTGGGATCTGATTGAGTACGGCGGCAAGGCGATGTCCTTCCCGCTATTCGGCACGGTACCGGCGCTGCCGGGCCCCGGTCGCTGTTTCCCCGGCGGGCACGCCTCGAGCGGTTTCGCGGTGATGGCGTTGTTTTTCCTGTTTTATCCGCAGCGTCCGCGCCTGGCCTGGTGGTGCTGGTGCGGCGGCATTGCGCTCGGCATGGTGATGGGCTTTGGTCAGATCATGCGTGGCGCACATTTTCTTACCCATAACCTGTGGGCGGGTTGGTGGGTTTGGTTAAGCCAGTTGGCTATTTATTGGATGATTAGCGGCTATTGGCGCCGCAAGATGAGGTAACGGTTATGGAGCAGCTAAACCATGTTCTTTTCGCCTGGATCAATGCGACCCCGGCGTCTCCCGAATGGATGATCGATTTCGCCACCTTTTTGGCGCGCGATCTTATCATTATCGTGCCGCTGCTGATCGTCGGCCTGTGGCTGTGGGGGCCGCAAAGCCAGCTGGTTTCACAGCGCGAAGTGGTGGCGAAAACCACGATCGCGCTGTTGTTCGCCATGCTTGCCGCCTCCGCTATCGGCGCGCTGCTGCCGCATGAGCGTCCGTTCGTCGCCGGCGTGGGTTATACCTTCCTGGCGCACGCGCCGGACAGCTCGTTCCCCAGCGATCACGGCACCGCCATCTTTACCTTTGCGCTGGCATTCCTGTTCTGGCACCGGGTCTGGTCCGGCGCGCTGCTGATGATTGTCGCCGCCGGCATCGCCTGGTCACGCGTGTACCTCGGCGTGCACTGGCCGCTGGATATGGTTGGCGGTTTCCTGCTCGGCCTGGTCGGCTGCCTGTTCGCGCAGCTGGTATGGAATCTGTTCGGCGATATCCTCGCCGACAAGCTGTCGCGCCTGTATCGCTTCCTGTTTGCCTTCGCCATTCGACGCGGCTGGGTGAAAGAGTAACCGCACAACATGACAGGGGCGTTACCGCCCCTGCTTTCACACCACGCCAGTAGTCACACAGAACGTCCGCGTTTTTCCCGCTCCCAGCATCACTCCCTCACCCTCTGGCGCATTCGGGCGGCAGTTTGCCGGCTGGATAAAGGAAAGCAACTGCCTGTTGCCCTGGACAGCGATGCGCCGGAAACCATAGTTGAATTGTTCGGTGGCAAAACGCGTCACATAACGCCGGCCCTGCGGCGCCAGCATAAAGAATTCGGCCTGATCCACGTAGCGCGTCAGATCGTCGGAGCACAACAGTTCCTGCCCGATCGTATCCCCTAACAAAGCCGGCGTCGGCAGGTTCTGGCGGAATACCGCATCAGGAATGCAGTCATAGTTGAGGCCGCAAACATAGCGCAGCGGCTGCGGCCGCTCGGCCTGATTGGTGACCTTCATCTCTATGGCGAATTGCGCGCTCTGGGCCGCCAGACGCAGCGCCGGGCCGATGCGCCAACGCCCGCCCGCCCGCTCCCCCTCGCCGTGCAACGTCAGCTCATCGCCCGCCAGCTGGATCCACACGCGTTGCATCTGCAGCGGCTCACCGTCCTGATGCGGCCAGGCGGGATAGAACGCAGCGTCGTCAGCGCGCTTTCTGCCGGCGCCCCGCACGCTGCGGCGGCCCGACTTCAGCGAGTAACCGTCAAACTCAGCGTCCCAGATCGCGAGGCCCTGATACGGTAAAACCGTCAGCGCGCCACGGCAGTTCGCCAGCGTTAACATCGGCCCACGTTCTGCGCAGCGATGCGCGCTCACCGCAAAATCCGCATTGCGGAACAGTTCCTGCCGATGCGCCCCGAAAGCTTCAGGAGCCAGATCGATGTTGATCTTCATCTTTTTTCCCTCGACGTTTCGCCCGCGCAGGCCGCGAGCCACAAAATGTTATTTAAATAACAAATGAAACGCCTTTAAGCTATACCTATAACAGCATTATAGCGACGATCGGATCGACATTTTTTAAACAGCACTAGGTTTATCGGCATCGGAATGTTATTATTTTCACATTCCTCACTCCGTTTACTGTCTTAACCTCACTAAGGAACCGCGATGACCACCGAAAACATCGATTACGCCAGCTATGTCGACCACACCCTGCTGGCCATGGACGCCACCGAAATGCAGATCGCCAAACTGTGCGAAGAAGCACAGCAGCACAACTTCTATGCGGTATGCGTCAACTCCGGCTACGTGCCGCTGGCGGCCCAGCTGCTGCAAGAAAGCACCGTGAAAGTCTGCTCGGTGATCGGTTTCCCGCTGGGTGCCGGCCTGACCGTCGCCAAGGCCTTTGAAGCCAAAGCGGCGATCGCCGCCGGGGCGCAAGAGATCGATATGGTGATCAACGTCGGCTGGTTGAAAAGCGGCCTGCTGGACGAAGTGAAAGCCGATATCGCCGCCGTGCGCGAGGTTTGCGCGGCGATCCCGTTGAAGGTAATATTGGAAACCTGCCTGCTCAGCGATGCGCAGATCGTCCAGGTTTGTGAAATGTGTCGCGAACTCGATGTCGCCTTCGTGAAAACCTCCACCGGCTTCAGCACCGGCGGCGCTCGGGAAGAGCACGTCAAACTGATGCGTGAGACTGTGGGCAGCGAAATGGGCGTGAAAGCTTCCGGCGCCGTGCGCGATCGCGCCACCGCCGAGAAGATGATCAAAGCCGGCGCCACGCGCATCGGCACCAGCTCCGGCGTCGCCATCGTATCCGGCGCCCAGCCGGCGGCGGGCAGCTACTGATCGTCGGCTTGCGCTGACGGGCATGGCCATACACTCCGATGCGGGACAATACGGGCGGCTGATGCGGCCCGATATTGCCCCGCATTGTTGTGTTTAGCGCCGGAAATGCCGGCACGCCCCTTTACCTCTACTACCTGTGGGAAGACGGATCTATGGAAACGCGGCGCGAAGAACGTATCAACCGGTTAGTTCAGGCGTTAAAACGCGCTGACAAGATCCACCTGAAAGAAGCCGCCGCGCTGCTAGGGGTCTCGGAGATGACCATTCGCCGCGATCTGAGCGCCGAGCCGGCGGCGGTGGTGCTGCTCGGCGGCTACGTGGTGACCGATCCGCGCAGCAACGGCGTGACCAACTACTTCGTTTCCGATCAAAAAGCCAAACAGGTCACGGAGAAACGGCGCATCGGCCTGCTGGCAGCGCCGCTGATCAATGAAAACGACACGGTGTTTTTTGACTGTGGCACCACCACCCCGGCGATCATCGACGCCATCGCCGACGAACTGACCTTCACCGCCGTGTGCCATTCGCTGAACACCTTCCTGGCGCTGCAGGACAAACCGAACTGCAAAGTGGTCCTGTGCGGCGGTGAGTTCAAGCCGAACAACTACATCTTTTCCAGCGTCAGCGGCCGTAACGAGCTCGATCATATCTGCCCGAATATCGCCTTTATCTCCGCCGCCGGCCTCAGTCTGCAGCACGGCGCCACCTGCTTCAACTTCGACGAACTGGAGATGAAGCATCGCGCGATGGCGATGGCGCAGCAAAAGATCCTGGTGGCAGACCACAGCAAATTCGGCAAAACCAAACCGGCCTGCATCGGCCCCCTGACACAATTCGATCGGGTGATCACCGACCGCCAACCGGCCGCCGACTTCCTGGCATTCTTCAACGACAACGCCATCGCTATCCGCTATTAATCCGCCTTCAGCGCCGTCATAACCGACGGCGCACCGTTTCGATATCCCTCTTTCCTCACCCAAAAATGAACAAATAATGCGCAATCAATTCGCGTTTTTCGCTTATCCGCACGCAACATCAGGTTAATAAAATGCAACAGCTCACCCGCGTGATTATTTTTTCGCAGGCTAAACACGCGGTCGGCTGGGTGAATTAACGGCTATTTATGGCTTTTATATGATAAATCGTACCAAAGGCCAGGAAGTTTAAATAAACGGCGGTTTACGCGATTGCAGCAAATCTCACCAATACCTGTTAGCTATCTGTTATTTATATGATGAATGGTTACGCATTTTTATCCGCTAACCACGTAAGTAATTTCCCTTCGTTACTAGCGGTGAATTTTAAATAAAAATCATTAAAAACAAAAAGATAAATTCAATTTACCTTAAAAACATAATGTGATCCACATCACTAAAACTGCTTAATCCGGGTTTTTCGCTAGATCCAAAACCACGCATAAAATATATTGCTCGGCTTGCTGCTGAGCACAGCGCTTTATCCGGCTAATTATTGTACAAGCCGCATAATCGCAGAAAATTTTATGAGAGCGTTCTCAGCACAAAATCTTACACAAATGTGCAACAAATGCGCGAAAAATCGATAAAAAAGCAGATAACTACACATATTACGCATTTGAGAGCAGGATCACGGTTGTTTCTACTGTAAATCGTTATCTTGCCGCCAACAAAAATCGACAGGCAATGACCTGTCGGCAGCGGTAACGACTTTTATCACCCGTGACGGTGGAAAGTCTTTAGTGAATTACCCGGCGCTGTGCCTTGGTAATGAACACAATAAACAACCAGGGGGACGCCAAAACATCCCCGCAAGCAACACCTGATTCTTACCGCAAGCGTTGCCTGAATAGGACGTTTGACGGTTTAACCTTAAGTTTTGCCTTTTAATTTTAAATTCGTGTTCACTTCGGAGATATTTATGGACACTACACAGACCGGCACAATTGCCTCTGCGGCCTCGGGCTCCAGCAGTACCTGGCGTAAAACGGATACCATGTGGATGTTGGGCCTGTACGGCACCGCCATCGGCGCAGGCGTCCTGTTCTTGCCCATCAACGCCGGCATCGGCGGTTTGATTCCTCTGATCATCATGGCCATCATCGCTTTCCCGATGACCTTCTTTGCCCACCGCGGCCTGTGCCGTTTCGTGCTGTCCGGCAAAAATCCCGGTGAAGACATCACCGCTGTAGTGGAAGAGCATTTCGGCATCACCGCCGGTAAACTGATTACCCTGCTGTACTTCTTCGCCATCTACCCGATTCTGTTGGTTTACAGCGTGGCGATCACCAACACCGTCGACAGCTTCATTACCCACCAGTTGGGCATGACGTCGCCGCCGCGCGCCATTCTGTCGCTGATCCTGATCGTCGGCCTAATGACCATCGTGCGCTTCGGTGAGCAGGCCATCGTGAAAACCATGAGCATTCTGGTCTTCCCGTTCGTGGCGGTGCTGATGCTGCTGGCGGTATACCTGATCCCTAACTGGACCGGCGCCATCTTCGAAAACGTGTCGCTGTCCGGCAGCGGTACCGGCATGGGCCACGGCCTGATCATGACCCTGTGGCTGGCAATCCCGGTAATGGTGTTCTCCTTTAACCACTCGCCGATCATCTCCGCTTTCGCCGTCGCCAAACGCGAAGAGTACGGCGCAGATGCCGAGAAGAAATGCTCCCGCATTCTGGCTTATGCACACATCATGATGGTGCTGACCGTGATGTTCTTCGTGTTCAGCTGCGTGCTGAGCCTGACGCCGGAAAACCTGGCGGAAGCCAAGGCGCAGAACATCTCGATTCTGTCTTACCTGGCTAACCACTTTAACAACCCGATGATCGAGTACATCGCGCCGGTTATCGCCTTCGTCGCCATTACCAAATCGTTCCTGGGCCACTACCTCGGCGCTCGTGAAGGTTTCAACGGTCTGGTTGCCAAATCGATGAAGAGCCGTGGCAAAACCGTCAGCACCGCCAAGTTGAACCGCATGACCGCTATCTTCATGCTGGTGACCACCTGGATCGTCGCCACCCTGAACCCAAGCATCCTGGGCATGATTGAAACCCTGGGTGGCCCAATCATCGCCATGCTGCTGTTCCTGATGCCGATGTACGCCATTCGTAAAGTGCCTGCCATGCGCAAGTACAGCGGCCACATCAGCAACGTGTTCGTGGTTGTGATGGGTCTGATCGCCATCTCTGCTATCGTGTTCAGCCTGCTCGGCTAATCACGCCCGGCCGGCGCCGCTTGCGCGCCGGCCCTCCCGCACTCCCCCATTTCCCGTATTCACCGCCTGAAACCTGAAGAAGGAGGCGAGACCATGGTCAGCGTTTTCGATATTTTCAAAATTGGCATCGGCCCATCCAGTTCCCACACCGTTGGCCCGATGAAGGCCGGCAAACAGTTCGTCGACGATCTGATCGCCCACCAGCAGTTGCAGGACACCACCCGCGTGGTGGTCGACGTCTACGGTTCGCTGTCGTTGACCGGTAAAGGCCACCACACCGACATCGCCATCATCATGGGCCTGGCCGGCAACCTGCCGCACGACGTGGACATCGACAGCATTCCGGGCTTTATCCGCGACGTGGAACAGCGCGGCCGCCTGCCGCTGGCCAACGGCCACCACGAGGTGGATTTTCCGCTGCACGGCGGCATGAACTTCCACAGCGACAACCTGCCTCTGCACGAAAACGGCATGCGCATCCGTGCCTTCGCCGGTGAACGCCTGCTGCACAGCAAAACCTATTACTCGATCGGCGGCGGTTTCATCGTCGACGAAGAACACTTCGGCCAGTCTGCCGAGGGCGCCACGCCGGTGCCCTACCCGTTCAAATCGGCGCACGATCTGCAGCAGCATTGCAAAGACACCGGGCTGTCGTTGTCCGGCCTGGTGATGCAGAACGAGCTGGCGCTGCGCAGCAAAGCGGACATCGACGCGCATTTCGCCGACGTCTGGCAGGTGATGAGCGCCGGTATCGAGCGCGGCATCAACACCGAAGGCCTGCTGCCTGGCCCGATGAAAGTGCCGCGCCGCGCCGCCGCGCTGCGACGCATTCTGGTGACCGGCGACAAGAACAATATCGATCCGATGAACGTGGTCGATTGGATCAACATGTTCGCGCTGGCGGTCAACGAAGAGAACGCCGCCGGTGGCCGCGTGGTCACCGCGCCGACCAACGGCGCGTGTGGCATTATCCCTGCGGTACTGGCCTACTACGACAAGTTCATCCGCCCGGTGAACGCCAACTCCTACACACGCTACTTCCTGGCGTCCGGCGTGATTGGCGCGTTGTACAAGATGAACGCCTCGATCTCCGGCGCCGAAGTGGGTTGCCAGGGGGAAGTGGGCGTGGCCTGTTCGATGGCGGCGGCCGGGTTGACCGAGCTGCTCGGCGGCAGCCCGGCGCAGGTGTGCATCGCGGCGGAGATCGCCATGGAGCACCATTTGGGGCTGACCTGCGATCCGCTCGCCGGCCAGGTTCAGGTGCCCTGCATCGAACGCAACGCCATTTCCGCCGTTAAGGCGGTCAACGCCGCACGCATGGCGATGCGCCGGACCAGCGAACCGCGGGTTTGTCTGGATAAGGTGATCGAAACCATGTACGAGACCGGCAAAGACATGAACGTCAAATACCGCGAAACCTCACAGGGCGGGCTGGCGATCAAGATCGTGGCCTGCAACTGATCGCCACGGCGAGGTACTTAAGGCGCCAGCCGGTGTGACTTGGCCGGCGCCGTTTCAATAGCGATCCTTTCCTGCCGCAACGCCGGGCTGAATACCCGCGCGAAGCCCCACAGCCCCGGGACGAGCGCTGTGCCGCAGCCAGCCGTAAAGTTCGGCATTACGCCGGAATCCCATTTTGCGCATGACGCTCATCTTGTGATTGCTGACCGTCTTCACGCTAATGTCCAGCATCCGGGCGATTTGCGTGACTCCCATCTCCCGCGTCATGCAGCGCATGATCTCTTGTTCGCGCAGCGTCAGGCCCCGGTGTTGGCATACGCAGCTCCTGCCACAGCGCAGTCTGCCCGGCCATTTGCTGCGCCGCTCCAGCTCGGCGCTCACCTGATACAGCGCCGAAACCAACGGCATATCGTGGTAGATGACGCCAGCCTCCAGCGAGCAGCGGTTACCGACGGTGCGTTTATGCCGTCCCTCCGGCGTTCGCAACGAGAAATACAGCGTTTTACGCCCCGCGGGCTGCGCCTCAGAGAGGTGACAAAAACAGCTTTGCACGCCGGGAGGAAAATAGCAGAACACCAAATCGGCTTCGTGAACCTGCCGCGCATCCACTAACAGCGTGCGCTTGCCGTAAGTGCTGAAATGCAGCGCCAGGGCCTCTTGCCAACCGGCGCTGAAGTATCGATTCTCATCAAATAGCGCGATTTTTATCATCGTGTTCATCCCTGTTCTCCCGCCGTGTCGGCTTCCCGTTTAACCGCCTGGACGCCCTTCACCGGCGCCTGGCTGTTGTCGATGCGCAATTCATAAACCATGGTGGCGTTGGGCGGCACCTTCGGCGGGTAGCCGGTTTCACCGTAGGCCAGCGCCGACGGCACGACCATCGTCAACGAGCCGTGGTTGTGCAGATGACCTATCGCCTCCCGGAACAGCGGCGGGTATTCGGACAGCGGTTGCGACAGCACCTTGCCGCTCAGATCCATATCCTGGATCACCGTGCCGTCGGTCAGCTTCTCTTTCACCACGACATCGACCACCGCCGTTGGCGCCAGCGCGCCCTCCCCGGCGTAATCCACCCGATACCAGAAGCCCATCGCCGACTGCTTTACGCCCTTTTGTTGACTGAACTGCGTCAGGTAATCGTCATCGCGCCGCCGCTGCTGGTTAACGCGTTTCTCACGCGCGGCCACGGCGGCGGCATCCGCCTGCGCCGTCAGCGTATTCAGTTCATCCGGCGGCAGCTGCAAACGCCCCGCCACGCTGTCGATAACGCCCGCCAACAGGCTGTCGCGGTCCACCGGTACGCCCCAGCTTTGACGCTCCGCCATCAACCCCTGAATATCCCGCCCCAGCGCACTGCCCGCCGCATAGGACAACCGCTTGCGTTCATCCTTCAACTGCTCCGGCGTCATCTCCCATTGCAGCCGCTTACGCAACGCCAGCAGGTCTTCGCGCGCCTGCTGAGTCGCCTTCTGCTCACCGGCCCGCTTCTGCTCGCTTTCTTCCAACACGGCGCGCAGAGCGTGCAACGCCTCCTGGTGCTCGCGTTGGCGTTGTGCAAGCGTCTGTGCCGATGCCTGCGCGGCAGACTCAAGTTCGGTGACGCGCCGTTCGGCCTGCGCCGCCGTCGTTCTGCTTTTGGCGGTTTCCTGCGTCGCCTGACGCAACAGCGCCTCGGCGCGCTGCGCGTCGGGCGAACCTCGCCAGGCAGCGCCCAGCCCGGCAATCCACTGTTGAAGCGTCGACGAGTCCGGCAACGCTGCGACGGGTGGCGCCGCTTTCTCCGCCCGCAGCGCAGTAAGTTCCTGGCGCAACATCGTCAGTTCCATTCGCTGGCGCGCCAGCTGTTGGTCACGCGTCAATAATTCCTGGCTCAGCGTAAAAGCTTTGGCCGATGAAGCAGGCTGGTGGGTGTCCGGCGGACGCTTTGCTGGCTCACGCTTTTTTTGCCCCGCCTCGCGGTCGGCGGGCGCCGCGTTTTCGCTCTTCGGCGCGGTGTTCTGCCGTTGATACTGCTCGGCAAACTGCAGCAGCGCCGGCACGCCGTCGTCCGCCTGCGCGACGCCGGTGAACAGCAGAGCCGCACAGCCCAGCAGGCGCAGCCTCATTTAACCTGCTCCCCGCGATCCGCCAAGCCGGTCAACACCGCCTGATTCACCCCGGCGCACAGATAGTTGACCTTGTAGCGATACAGCGCATCCACCGTCTCCTGCGTGTCGCCGTTTACCCTGGCGCGCAGGTTGGCGTACTGCGAAGCGCCGCTCATCAGGCTGTCGAAGGCCTGTTTGTAGCGCTGATACTGTTTCTCGTCGATCGTGCGCAATGCACCCAGTTGCTGCTGGCACTGCCGCAGCTGCTCGGCCTCACGCTGCTTGCGCAAAGCCTCTTCTGACGGAGCTTGCACAGCCTGATTTTTGGTGTTCACGGCGGGCTTGCCCGACTTTTGGTTTTGACAGGCGGCGACGCTAAACGCCAACAGGCACAGCAGGCCCATGCGCAGGGCGCGATTGAGGGGCTTTATCATCATTGCGTTTCTTGTCCTTGTAGACGCTTATTCGTATTCCAACGTAAAGGTGGCCACCGCGCTGAAGGTGCCGCGGCCGATGGACTTCGTTTGGATGGCCTCCGGCTCCCCCTGCACATAGGCCTGCAGCGTGAGCGTGGTGTTGCCGGCATTCAGGCGGAATTTATCGCTGGCGCGATTGAGCGGCAGCGCCTTGCCGGTGCTGTCCTCCAGCCCGATGCCGATCCCCGAGGCCAGGCTGCCGGTATCCAGCGCCAACAGGCCGGGCAGTTTGGCGTTCTCGGTGCCGGTAAACGTAATGGCCACCGTATTGCCCAGGCTGAGATCGCATTCAGTCAGGTGCAACGCGAAGGTTTGGCTGTGGGTGCGGGTGTTCAGGTACAGGTATTTGTCGACGATGGTGCCGAAATCCAGTTGGATGTCCTCATCCCCCGGTTGTATGACACACGGCTCGGCCACCAGCGTACCGTGAAAGCGCATGTTTTCCGCCGCAGCCGCCGGCTGCGCCATCATGCCGGCCAGCATGACCATGCCGGCTCCCAGCAGCGCGCTTCGGCGCCGGTTCGTCTCTGTCGCGCGCATGACGCCACTCCCTTTGGTTATGCTTGCGCCTACCAGGCGCAAGCGGCGTATTAGTCGTAATAAAGACGGAAATCGATCGCCGCGCGGTAAGCGCCGGCGCTCAGCGTCGCCGGGGTGCGCACCGGCGTCACCGTATACGTCAGGGTGTTTTGCCCCGGCGTCAGCAAGATCGGTTTGTTGCGCGCGCCGAGGCGGACCGGCAGGCCGCTGGCATCCGCCAACTGCAACCCCAATCCGGTGACGCCGGCCACCCTGACCAGACCCGGCGCGTCGTCATCCGTCGGCGCGGAAAACGCGACGGACACCGCAGGCTGGCTGCCGCTCCAGGCCAGAACCCCGGTCCAGGCGTCGCGATTGCTCGCCGGCGCCCGCAGACAGTCTTTCAGCGTCAGCTCGAAGGCGACCGGCGTGCCGCGATCGCCCGGACGCTGGAAGTGCGCCGTTCCGGTCTCCCCCAGCCAAACCTCCTGACGAGCGGTGGTCATTTCCAGGCTGCAGGCGCTTTCCGTTAACGCGCCGTAGACGTGGAGCGTGCCATTCGCGCCCTCCACGTCCCAGTTGTCCACCGCGCGGGCCGGCGGCATCAGCATCAGCATCGTGCCTGCCGTCAGCGGTACCATCAGCGCGGCCAACACCGTCAGGCCGATAGTGCGTCGCTGATGACGTTCATAGGCCTTTCCCAACAGCATGGGGATCTTTCGTTGCATGATTCGTTCACTCCGCTGTGTTCACTCTGTCTTCCCTGCTTGCGCGCGGATCGTCATTTGGCGACCGGTACGACCTGGCAGGCATTGCCGGCGCAGCGGAAGTTCAACTGCGGCCGACCACCGTAATCGTTGATGTACGCCAGCGACGGGCCGCTACCGAGGCTCGCGGCGGAGACGTTCAGCGGGGCGCTGGCCTTCGGCGCCACCATCAACGGTTCAAAGCCGGCGGCCCCTTTCCCGCCCTTGCCGGCGCTCGCCTCAACGATCGTCACGTAATAAGGGGTCGGGTTGTTCACCACGTACTTGTCGCCCTGCCGGGTCAGCGTCAGCTGCTCCTGCCACGGTGCGGCGTTCTTTTTCGGGGCGAGCGCCGCCGGGCGATAAAACATTTTGATGCGCGTCTGCAACGCTATCTGCAGCGTGTTCGGCTTATTGCTGCGCGGCGGGATCTCGCGCAGATTGAAGTAATACAGCGTCTCCCTGTCCTGCGGCAGCTGACGTGCTGCCGGCAGCGACTGGATCTTCACCTGGCTCGGTTTGCCCGGCTCCACCCGCTGCACCGGCGGCAGCACGGTAAAAGGGTTTTGGATTTTGTTGCCGCGATCGTCTTCGATCCATCCCTGCGCCAGATAAGGTAACTGTTTGTTCTGGTTACTGATGTTGAGACTGACCGTTTTCAGGTCGCCGTCGAAAATCACACGCGTGCGATCCAGCGCAATGGCCGCATGAGCGGGCAGGCTGACCGCGCCGATCGCCAACGCGGCGACGAGCGGGCTCACAAGGAAAACGGTCTTTCTGGTCATAGTCAGATTCATCATGTCTTCACGGTTCCAGTCGGCCGGAAGCGGGCGAGCCCGCCCCGGCGGTTTAGCGGCGGAGCGCACTCCGCCGGGTGTATGTCAGTTGGCGTTCTCCGCCGGCTTGTTACCGGTGAGAGGACGGCAAGGCAGCAGCAACGTGTTCATCAGCATTTCGGCCGGCAACGGCGCCGGCAGCTGGATTTCACACTGCGCCGCGCCGTTCCAGTGCACGCTCATGCGCTCGCCGGGGTTGAGGCCGGACAGGTAAACGCTGCCGCCGTCATTGATGATGCCGGTCTCCTGCTTACGGGCATTCAGCACCGTGGCGCCGAACGGCGGCTCGCTGCCGTCCGCCAGCTTGACGATCGCCATCGCCTTCTCGCCGGCAATCACTTCAAACTTGCGGTAGCCGATAGCCCCCTCGGTCAACGTGGCCTGCACCACCGAACGCGTCGCCTCGACGTTGTCGCTTAGGCTGTTGAGATCGATGCTGGCCTTATTGCGGTAGTAGCTGTTCACATCCGCCACCACCGCCTTGCCGTAACGGTTGGTCAGCACCGTACTGCCATAGCCACGTACCGGTACACCGGCGACGCCTTCGGTATCGAGCAGCAAGCGCGTGCCGCCCGGCGTATTGACGCGGTGCAGCACCGCTCCTTCCGCCGCCATCGTCAGGCCGCCCTGCGCGCCGATGCCGACGGCGCTGTACCGGCCGGCCTGGTAGCTGGCGTTGGCATTGATCTGCGCCATATCGCCCTGATGGCTGTAATACCCGCTGGCCGTCGCCCCACTGCGCGCGGCGCCTGCGCTGATCTGATAGTTGTTGTGTTCATCAACCCGGTTGTAGTACCCGACCCGATGGGCGTTCTCTTCGCGATCGAGCGTCATGTTGTAACTGAGCGTCCCGGCGCTGCCCCAGGGCAGCGACAGCGACAGGTACATCCCGTCGTCGTTGCGCTCGTTGTAACGGTTGCGATAGGCCGACAGCGAAACGCTGACGTTCTTGAAATCGCCGATATCGAAGTAGCGCGATACCATCAGGTTGTAACGATCGTTCGGCGCCCGATCCCAGTAGGTTTGGTGGCTGTAGTTGAGATAGGTGCTGAGCCCCAGATCGCGGAACTGTTTGTTGAAGGTGATGGTGTACATCTCCTTGCTCTTGCCGCTGCGTCCCCCTTCGTAACGCGCATCGAGGTAGTCCCCCATGCTCATAAAATCTTCCTGGGAGAAGCGGTAACCGGCAAAGGTGACCTGGCTGTCGTATTCATCGAAGTTCTTCGAATAGCTCAGCCGGTACGAACCGCCGGTCAGCGTGCCATCCTGCGGCAAACGCGCACGCGACTGCGTGGCATCGAACGACAGCGCCCCCAGCGCCATCAGATCGCGCCCGATCCCCAGCGACAGCGCGTTATAATCGCCGCCGGCGATGCCCCCACCGTACAACGACCAGCCGTTGCTGATCCCCCAGGAGAACTCGCCGGTGCCAAACATCGGCCCGCGCAGATGGTGCCCCCACTCCGACGGTTTGCCCGTCGCCAGCTTGTAACGCACCGTACCCGGGCGCGTCAGATAAGGGATGTTGGCGGTGTTCATCTTGAACTCCTGCACGCTGCCGTCCTGCTCTTCGACGCGCACGTCCAGCTCGCCGGAAACGGCGTCATTGATGTCCTGAATGCGGAACGGCCCCGCCGCCACCTGCGTTTCATACAGCACGCGTCCCTGCTGGCTGACCACCACCTTAGCGTTGGTTTTCGCCACGCCGGTCACTTCCGGCGCATAGCCGCGCAGGTTGGGCGGCAACATGCTGTCGTCGGATCGCAGACTGACACCGGTAAAGCGCAGACTGTCGAAAATGTCGGAGTTCAGGTAATCCTCACCCATCGTCAACCGCGAACGCAGCGCCGGGATCGCCCGGTAGGCGTAATAGCGGCTCCAGTCGAACTGTTTATCGGTAGGCTGAGAAGAACCGGTCTGATGGTTGAGGTTGGCCTGCCAGTCGGCGCGCAGACGCCAGGCGCCCAGGTTGGCGCCGCCGGTGCCGTTGCCGCTCAGGCTGTAACTGCTGCCGCCTTTCTGGTGTTTTTGCGTTTGGGCGTTAACGTTATAGTCAAACAGCAGCCCAGGAATACCGTCATCCCAGCGCGAAGGCGGGTCCCAGTTTTCCGAGCTGTATTCCAGATAGGCCTGAGGAATGTTGAGATACAACGAGGAGCTGGCAAGATCGCCGCGGGCTTCCATCCCCGCCAGACTCGAGGCGTCAAGGCAACGGCCGCCGTGCGTCCAGTTCAGCGTGCTTAACAGTTTTTCTTTCAGCCCCAGTTGGTTGACCAATTCCGGCGAAAGACAGGCTTCGCTGCCTTTAGGATCGTTCTCAGGTGCCAAAAACGTCACCGGCTGTTCCGGCAGGTCGTTCTTATTGACGTGCACCACCATGGTATAAACGCCCGGCATGATGTAGCCGCTGCGCGTAAATTGGCTCAGATCGATATTTTTACGATCGTTGATGTCTAATACGTCAGTATTGAATTGAATAACGTCGGCGGCATAGACCAACGCGATCGGATTTCCCAGAGAAAGGGCAACACAGAGCCCCAAAGCTTGAAGACGAAATAACTTCCCTGCCGGTGAAAGCATAATAAAAGTCCTTTCAATAACGAATTAACCGTCAGTACGAGAAAAAATCAAAAATAATCCAGCTTAAAACGCACTGTGGAAAAATACGCTCCCGCCTTCAACGGCTGATGATTCGGCATCAACGTCATGGAATAATTCAGCACTCTATTTCCCGGTATTATTCCTTCCATCGGTAAGGGTTTCCCTGGAATAACCGGCGTGCCGTTGCTGTCTTTTATCTTCAATGCGACGCCGCGCGCCTCGCCCTGTACGCCAAACAGAGCGCCTTCCGCATAACCATCAAACGTGACCTGAAAGAATTTCCAATCAGGTTTGTTTTCCGGCCGTTCCAAAATGCAGTTGACCAATTCAATACTGAAAGGTTTGGTCATCCCCTGGCCGTCACGAATGATCTGCCCGAGAGGAAGAGTGTCCATATCGATCGTCTGATCGCGGCTGCCGGCGGCAATGGCGCAGGCGGTGTCGATAATGGCGCCGTGCATGTTGACTTTGCCCCACCCCTGCGCGGCGGAAGTTGCATAGCCGGGCGCAAACGCCAACGACGCCAAAAGAACGGCACCCGCTCGATTCCTTGGTAAAAACATCGCGACATTCCTTTGACAGGGAGATTCACCAGGCATGTGGCGAGCCCCATGCCTGGTTGATTAAGCCTTCGGACTCACTTACTGATAAGCCAGGGTGAAATCGGCTACGGCGGTGAAGTCGCCCGGAACGATGGCGGCGGAAGCGCCTTCGCCCTGCAGGTAGGCGGCGAAATGCAGGGTGTTGTTGCCGGTGTTCAGAGTCTGCGCGGTAGTCGCTTCACCCAGTTTGATCGGCTGGCCGTTGTAAGAGATAGCTACGCCGGCGCCGCTGGCGGTGCCCGCGATGCCCAGCAGATCCTTATCGGTAGACGATGCTACGCCGCTAAAGGTGGTTTTAACGGTTTTCAGGGTGGTGATGTCGCACTGCTCCAGCTTGATTTCAAACGGACGCGGGTTGGATTTGCCGCCGTTTTTCAACGCCACGTTGGACACCTGGCCCAGATCTACGGTCTGATCGATCGACTCAGGCGCAATAGAGCATGGCGCATCAATAATAGAGCCCGTGAAGGTGACCTTACCGTGTCCCTGATCGGCTGCCTGTGCAAAAGAACTTGCGCCAAATGCAATCACTGCAGCCATCATGATTTTGTTAAGTTTCATAGAACCTATATTCCTTATAAGAAAAAATGCATATTCCAATCAAGAAAAAGAGCCACAGAAAACCTGCTCGCGCTTATATGTGCGCAGCCCTAATTCTTTAGCATCTTGCTAGTTGGTTAACTGCCAAACCCCAAAGGCACCGACAATAAAAAAGTCGATAACGGCAAGTCTGCAGCGGCCCGCCCATTAATGAATTCGCCCTATAAAAATAAACGAAATCACAACGAGCAGGGGCCAATACTTTCTAATCCGCCCTTCTTGTTCGGCGATGAATATTCTGGCAAATGCCTCTCAGCAAAAAAAGGCTTTTTTTGATCAAGGCGAACATTCGCAATTTATTTCCTAATTGAAGTTAATTTACTGTTATTTTTAGGCTCATAGATCGTAAAAAATACTTTTATAGAGCAATATCCTGTTTTTGCGAGATTCACAAGTAATCAGATCGCAAAGTGGCGCTTTGTGAATATAATAAACCAAAATTTTAGGTTTCTGCGTGACGCCACCCCTGCCTGAACATAGGTAAAAACGGGGCGGGCAACGCCTTTTTTTTCAATCCTGATAAATAGATAGGAATTTTCTTTGTTCGCGTTTTACCTCGTTGTTGGTAGGCGGCGAATGTTTGTTTTTTCTTAGGAATACGGCAATCGGAATACAGAGGAAGTGCTATGGAAGCGTTATCTCCGAAACAAAAGGAAATACGGCAATTGCAGCACGATCTGCTGCAAACATTATTCGCGCAATCGCCCCGTCAATGTCCCGTCGCCGGGCCGCCGCCACAGCAGCAGTGGCTCTCGACGCGGCAACTGGCCAATGCCGTCAACGTCGGTGTTTACCGGGCTCGACGGCTGTTATTGGATCTTGTCGCCCGACAAGAAGTGATTGTGACGGACGGCTCCATCAACAACTCGTTGAGGTGGTATCCCACCGCGTTGCTGGACGGTGGTGATAACAACGGCATACCCAACAAAGATGCATCTCACTCTCCTTTAACGGAATAAATAGGGCCAGCCGGCCTGATTGGCAATATTTCATTGCGGAGTAACGCCGCACACCATTTATATATATCGGGATATTATCGTGAGAAAAACAGCCCTGCTATTTTTACGTTGCTGCCTGGCACTCTCTTTCTTCCTGCTGCTTGGCAACGCCAACGCATTTACCTGCCGCACGTCCGATGGCGGACTGATTCCACCCGGGGGCTCGACCACGCCGGTTGACGTCCGGGTTCGCATCGGGCCGCAGCTTTCTTATGGCAAAAACGAAATCGTCAACGTCAGCCAGGTCACCTGTAAAAACGACGTCGCGAGCTGGTATGACTATCTCAAAACCGACAGTCCGGCGCTGTCGATGAACAGTGCGATTTTTGGCGCCATCGGCAGCGGTACCACCATCAACGGCAGCGACTATAACTCCCCGGTGCCTGCCGGCATCAGCGTACTCAGCCTCACCGGCTTGCAGACCCAGTCTGTCGCCATCCGGGTCTATATCGTGTTGAACCGTTTCCCAACGCCGGACATCAAGGTGAACAAGGGCGACGTCATCGGCCAAATCAACTTTATTCAGACCAACGATCAGCCGGGTTGTCCGCAGTGCGGCGTTTATCGCTGGCGCCTGATCGCCGACAACGACGCCTACTTCGTCACCACCAGTTGCACCATTAACAACGGCCAGCAGATTAATGTCGATTTTGGTCAGATCCGCCAGGACTTTCTGACTCAAAGCGCCAGCGATGCCCAGATCAAACAGGACAAAGCGCTCAGCTACCAGTGCGACGATCAGAGTGCGACGCAGGATATTCTGATCCGCATGGTCAGCGACGCCAGCGGCTTCTCCAGCGATTTTATCAAGACCACCAATCCTAACGTCGGCGTGGCGATGGTGTATAACGGCGCGGTGGTGAAACCCAACAATGCCTTCAGAACACGCATCGTCAACGGCCTAGGTAACGATACCGTGACCTTTGTGCCGGTGAAGAACAATGTCCCTTACACCAGCATCGCCACCGGTCCGCTGTCGGGCTCGGCCACGCTGATCTTCAGCGCACCTTGAGACGGGAGCCAGAATGAACATGACGATAAAAACGGGCTGCGCCCTGCTGTTGGCGCTGGAATTGATTAGCTCGGCCGCTCAGGCCGCCGATCAGGGCACCAAAGTCAACATCACCGCCACCGTAGTGGCGCCTCCGCCTTGCGTGATCAACGACGGGCGCACCATCGATATCGACTTCGGCAAGGTCGGCATCAAGCGCATCGACGGCAACCGCTATATGCAACGCATCGATTACAGCATCAAATGCGAGTTTCTGGATAACAGCCGCCAGCTGAAAATGAAGATCATGGGCGGCGCGGCGGCCTTCGACGGTAGCGTGTTAACCAGCAGCGTCAATGGATTGGGCATCAAGCTGTTGGCCAACGGTAAGGCCTTCGCCATCAATACGCCGCTGGACATCGACTACGCCAATCCGCCGACGCTTGATGCGGTGCCGGTAAAAAACAGCGCAGTCACCCTGGCGGAAGGCGATTTCACCAGCGGCGCCACCATGCTGGTGGACTACTTTTAATCACCGCGCCGCAGAAACTCGCGAAAAAAAGCCGCAACATCTCCGTTGCGGCTTGGTCGAGGATGGTGCGCCCGGGGCGCTCCTTACATCAGGCTATTCAGCCGAAGATCCCGCCGAACCACTGGCTCAGCTTCATCATCACCATATCCCAGATGCGGCTGAAGAAGTTGCCCTCTTTCACCTCTTGCATCACCACCAGCGGGTGCTGTTCGATGGTTTTGCCGTCCAGCTGGAAATCGATGGTGCCGACCACCTGGTTTTTCGCCAGCGGCGCTTCCAGCGTCGGTTGGGTCAGCTTGTAGCTGGCCTTCAGGTTTTTCATCTGCCCTTTCGGAATGGTGACCGAGGCGTCTTTCGCCACGCCAAGCGGCACTTCGCTGACGTCGCCGAACCACACTTTCTGGGTGACGAACGGTTTATCGGCCTTGATCGGCGTCGCGGTTTCATAGAAGCGGAAGCCCCAGGTCAGCAGCTTTTCGCTTTCGCTAAAGCGCACGCGATCGCTCGGCGCGCCTAAAACCACCGAGATCAGACGCATCGGTCCGTCGGTAGCGGACGCCACCAGGTTGTGGCCGGCGCCGCTGGTGTAACCGGTCTTGATACCGTCGACGTTCAGGTTGCTGCTCCACAGCAGACGGTTGCGGTTAATCTGGCGGATCTTGTTGAAGGTGAACTCTTTCTCTTTATGCAGCGCGTATTCGTCCGGCACGTCGCGGATCAGCGCCTGACTCAACAGCGCCATGTCACGCGCGGTGCTGTACTGCCCTTCCGCATCCAGGCCGTGCACCGTCAGGAAGTGGGTATTCTGCAGGCCCAGGGATTTGGCATAGTTGTTCATCAGGCCAACGAACGAATCCTGGCTGCCCGCCACGTAGTCTGCCAGCGCGATGCTGGCATCGTTACCCGACTGGATCACGATGCCCTTATTCAGTTCCAGCACCGGCACCTGATCGCCCGGCTTGATGAACATCAGCGAAGAGCCGCGCAGCGCCGGGTTACCGGGCGCCCAGGCGTCTTTGCCGACGGTGACCATGTCTTCCGGCTTGATCTTGCCGGCCTTGATCGCCTGGCCGATCACGTAGCTGGACATGATCTTGGTCAGGCTGGCGGGATCGAGACGGGTGTCGGCATTGCCTTCGGTCAGCACCTTGCCGCTGTTGTAATCCATCAGAATGTAGGCCTTGGCGTCTACCTGCGGCGGCGCCGGCGGCTCGGCGGCGCGCACGGCCGGGGCAGCCAGCAACAGGATGCCTACGCTGAAGGTCAGTTTTTTCAGGGAAGTGGATAAGTTTTTTTTCATCATGACGTCGCCAGAGTGTCCATTCAAACCATTGAAATAGCGTTAACTTTCAAACATGTTCACGTTTTAAGCCAACCAGCGAGAGTGGCCCGGTGCGCGCATGCCGGCCGCAACCCCCTGCGGCGCCCATAGCGGGTAACACAACGCACCGAAAATGCCCTTGCTGTGAGTTTATGTGATTTATCTTATTTTTGCAGGGTTTAGCGTGAATTTTCAGCATTTTTACATAACTGTACGCAGCCCCCCACTTATCGTTCAAAAAAGCATCGAGGCGCGCATTTTTACACCCACCCACGGCTAAACGGCCAAGCATCTGCACCGCTAAACATCTGCGCTTCCATACGTCCAAAAAAGATTAATATATTCCATAATGGCATATAGAACCGTTATTTGTTCTTTTTAAAGCGCTTATCCTCAGCGCTATCATCCGCACAACGACTTTTATACCGAATAATCCTGGAGATGAGTCATGGCGATCCCCCATTCCGTCATCGAGATGATTGGCAATACCCCGATGCTGGAACTGACCCAGTTCGATACCGGCCCATGCCGGCTGTTCGTCAAGCTGGAGAACCAAAACCCCGGCGGTTCGATCAAAGACCGCGTCGCGCTGTCGATGATCGAACAGGCCGAGCGCGACGGCAAACTGCAGCCGGGCGGCACCATCATCGAAGCCACCGCCGGCAATACCGGCCTGGGGTTGGCGCTGGTAGCGGCGCTGAAAGGCTATAAGCTGCTGCTGGTGGTGCCGGACAAGATGAGCCGCGAAAAGATCTTCCACCTGCGCGCACTGGGCGTGGAAGTGCTGCTGACCCGTTCGGACGTCGGCAAAGGGCACCCGGCTTACTATCAGGATTACGCCAAACGCCTCGCTGGAGAGATCCCCGGCGCCTTTTATATCGATCAGTTCAACAACCCGGCCAATCCGGCGGCCCATACCACCACCACCGCGCCCGAACTGTGGCAGCAGATGGAGCATGACGTGGACGCTATCGTCGTCGGTGTCGGCTCCGGCGGCACGCTGGGCGGGCTGAGCCACTATTTCGCCGACGTTTCGCCGCAGACGGAATTTGTGCTCGCCGACCCTGCCGGCTCTATCCTGGCGGACTATCTCGACAACGGCCACATCGGCGAAGCGGGCAGTTGGTTAGTTGAGGGCATCGGCGAAGACTTCGTCCCACCGCTCAGCGACTTTGACCAGGTCCGCAACGCTTACCGCATCGGCGACGCGGAGGCCTTCACCACCGCGCGCGATCTGCTGCGCAAGGAAGGCGTGCTGGCGGGATCGTCCACCGGCACCCTGCTGGCCGCCGCTCTGCGTTACTGCCGCGCGCAAACCGAACCCAAGCGGGTCGTGACCTTCGTTTGCGACAGCGGCAACAAATACCTGTCTAAAATGTATAACGACCACTGGATGCTGGAGCAGGGCCTGCTGAGCAAACCGCAGCACGGCGATCTGCGCGATCTGATCGCCTATCGCCACGACGAAGGCGCCGCCGTTTCCGCCGCGCCGGACGACACGCTGGCGATCGTGCACGCCCGCATGCGGCTGTACGACATCTCGCAGCTACCGGTGCTGGAAGGCGATCGGGTGGTCGGATTGATCGATGAGTGGGATCTGCTGAACGCCGTCCAGGCCGACGCCGCCCACTTCAGCCTGCCGGCCGGCAGCGCGATGACCAAGCAGGTCCAGACGCTGCAAAAGGAAGCCGGCTACGAGGAATTACAGGCCACCTTCAACCATGGCCACGTCGCGGTGGTGCTCGACGGCGAGCGCTTCCTCGGCCTGATTACCCGCACAGACGTGCTTAACTCCTGGCGCCAAAAATTACGTTAATAAGGACCCATTATGGCCAAGTTTGATACGTTGACCGTTCACGCCGGTTACACCCCGGACGCGACCGGCGCAGTGATGCCGGCGATTTACGCCACCTCCACCTACGCCCAACCGGCACCGGGCGAGCATACCGGCTACGAATACTCCCGCAGCGCCAACCCGACGCGCACCGCGCTGGAAAGCGCCATCGCCGAACTCGAAGGCGGCAGCCGCGGCTACGCCTTCGCCTCCGGTCTGGCGGCCTGTTCCACGGTGCTGGAGCTGCTCGATAAAGACAGCCACCTGATCGCGGTAGACGACCTGTACGGCGGCACCTATCGCCTGCTGGAAAAAGTGCGCAGCCGCACCGCCGGCCTGCGCGTGACTTACGTGTCGCCGGCGGATCTCGCCGGGCTGGAACAGGCGATCGAACCGGATACCAAAATGATCTGGGTCGAAACGCCGACCAACCCGCTGCTCAAGCTGGCGGATCTGAGCGCCATCGCCGCGATCGCCAAAAAGCATCAGCTCATCAGCGTGGCGGACAACACCTTCGCCTCGCCGTATCTGCAACGTCCGCTGGATCTAGGTTTTGACGTGGTGGTGCACTCCGCCACCAAATACCTCAACGGCCACTCCGACGTGGTGGCGGGCGTCGCGGCGGTGGGGGATAACCCGGCGCTGGCGGAACAGCTCGGCTTCCTGCAAAACGCGGTCGGCGGCATTCTCGATCCGTTCAGCAGCTTCCTGACGCTGCGCGGCATTCGCACCCTGGCCCTGCGCATGCAGCGCCACAGCGACAGCGCGCTGCGCATCGCCCAGTGGCTGGAGAGCCAGCCGCAGGTGGAAAACGTCTACTATCCCGGCCTGCCGAGCCATCCGCAGCATGAGCTGGCGGCACGCCAGATGACGCGCTTCGGCGGCATGATCTCGGTACGGCTGAAAGGCGACGACGCCTATGCGCGTCGGGTCATCCAGCGTTCGCGCCTGTTCACCCTGGCGGAAAGCCTGGGCGGCGTGGAAAGCCTGATTAGCCAGCCGTTCAGCATGACGCACGCCTCCATTCCGCTGGAACAGCGCCTGGCAACCGGCATCACGCCGCAGCTGGTGCGCCTGTCGGTAGGGATTGAGGATGTGGAAGATCTGATCGCCGATCTGCAGCAGGCGCTGGCGGAATAATCGCCTGAATCAATCGTCATCAGCCCGGCCGGCGCGCCGGGCTTTTTTGTGCCTGATGTTCAGACGCCGATGACGTCCCGATAAAAGCGCTGTGCCACATCGGGGTGGGAACGAATGCGGCCTTTCAGGTAGTTATACCCCACGTCGCGCAGCAGCGGGTTGAGCGGATCGCTGGCCGGGCCCCGAGCCTGCGCCGCCAACGGCGGCGGCAGTTGATACAGCGGCACCACCGCGTCCAGCCGTGCGCCGAGGAAGAACGCGATCGACAACCTGTCGCGCCCTGCCGGCGGCGTCTCCACCCGGTGCACCGTGGCGCGCAGATAGCCGTTGGTCGCCAGCTCCAGCAGCTCGCCGATGTTCACCACGAAAGTGTCTTCACGCGGCTGCGCGTCTATCCACCGCCCTTCGCTCACCTCCACCTGCAGCCCTTTTTGCGCGTCCTGCAGCAGGAAGCTGAGAAACCCGGAGTCCTTGTGTGCGCCAACGCCCTGTGCGCTGCCGGTAGCCTCCCGCCCCGGATAGCGGATCAGTTTGATGTGCTCGTTGGGCTTCTCGCCGTACAAGCGATCGAACGCCTGCTCCGGCAGCGACAGCGCCAAAGCGAAAGCGCGCAGCAGCCGCAGCGACATGGCGGTCATCGCCTGTTGCCACTGCAGCAGCAGCGGTTTCAGCGTCGGTAGCGCTGCCGGCCACTGGTTTGGCCCCTGCAGGCGTGCCCAGCGTGGCGTGTCGTCAGACAACGTCAGCGCCGGGCGTTCGGCGCCGATATCGAACTGCTCGCGCCAGTCAGGCTGCCCGCGCGTGAGCTCCGCCGCCGCCCGGTTGTAACCGCGAAAGTGCGGCGAATGCACCATCTGCACCGCCAGCTTGTCGGCTTCCGGCAGGGCGAAAAATTGCCGCGCGGCGTGCTGCAGTCGCGCATTCAACGCGCCGTCTACGCCGTGCCCACGCAGATAGAAAAAACCGACATCGCGGGCCGCCGCGCGCAAATCGTCGAGAAAGGCGTGCCGCTGGCGCGCATCACCGTCAAGCTGCGAAAGATCCAGCAGCGGCAGCGTCTTCAGCGTCGTCAGATGCGTCATCATGCGGTTCCTCTTCTTCCCCGATCACGATCGGGCTGCCATACAGACGAATAATCAACATTGTCACTCCCCAGCGGGTAGCTGCATTTGCCCCATAGTTATCACCGCGCTCGCCGGAGCGGCCAATATTGTTGCGTTCTAAGTTATGCAAACGTTCAACAAACTGTCGCAAAACCGTCATCAATGTTTCTTATGCTCTGCGCAATTTCGCCGACGCCGCTGGCTGGCGATGGGCGCTATCCGCTATCCTGTAAACGACTTCATACCCTGCCTGCCGGAGAAATACTGATGGATTTAGCCTTATTCGACCTGGATGAAACCCTGATTGACGATGACAGCGCCAGCCTGTGGATCCGCTGGCTGGTCGGCCAGGGCTTCGCGCCGGCGGAGCTGGAACTGCAGGAGCAGCAGCTGATGCAGCTCTATTATCAGGGCAAGCTGTCGATGGAGGACTACATGCAGGCCACGCTGGCGCCGCTGACCGGCCTGAGCGTGCAAACCGTGGCCGGCTGGGTGCAACGCTACATTCGCCGCGATATCCTGCCGCGCGTCTATCCCGCCGCCCGTGAGCGCCTGCAGTGGCACCGCGAACGCGGCGACTGCATCCTGGTGATCTCCGCCACCGGCGAGCACCTGGTGGCGCCGATCGCCGAACAGCTCGGCGCCGACGATGCGCTGGCAATCGGCGTGGAAATCAGCGACGGTCGCTTCACCGGCCACACCTACGGCACCATGACCTACCAACAGGGCAAGGTGATCCGCCTGCAGCACTGGCTTGCGCAGCATCCGCACCTGAAGTTCGAGCACAGCCACGGCTACAGCGACTCTCTCAACGACAAGGCGATGCTGCAATTCGTCGACAGCGCCACGGTGATCAACCCCGACAGCGAACTGAGCGCGCTAGCGGCGGAGCACGGCTGGGAAGTGTGCCGCTGGGAGCGTTGATCGGCAGACAAAAAATGCCCTGCGGTGTGACAAAAAGCGCATTGTGGCGTAGGTATTAAGGGTCTTTAATCCGCTAACGGAGTTATCCCATGCTGACCATTTGGGGTCGTGAGAATTCGAACAACGTCAGGAAGGTGCTGTGGTGCGCCGCCGAACTGGGGCTGAGCTATACCCACATCAACGCCGGCGGCGCGTTCGGCAAGGTCAACGAAGAGAGTTACCGCGCGTTGAACCCGAACGGCCTGGTGCCGCTGCTGCAGGACGATGACTTCGTGCTGTGGGAGTCCAACACCATCGTGCGCTACCTGGCGGCGAAATTCGGCGACGCGACGTTCTATCCGCAAGATCTGCAGGCGCGCGCCGCCGCCGAGAAATGGATGGACTGGACCACCTCAACCATCGTTCCGGCCTTCACCATCGTCTTTTGGGGCCTGATCCGCACCGCGCCGGAGCTGCGCGACATGGCGAAAATAGAAGCGGCGATCGCCACGCTGGAAAAACACTTCGATATCATTGAACAGACGTTGGCGCACCAGCCTTACCTCTCCGGCGACGCGTTCGGCTTCGGCGATATTCCGCTCGGCAGCTTCGCCTACGGCTGGTTCGAGATGCCGATCGCCCGCCGCCCACGGCCGAACATGGAGCGCTGGTATCAGCAACTGCGCGCTCGCCCGGCCTATCAGCGCGGCGTGATGAGCGAGCTCACCTGATGCGTGCGGGGCGTTACGACGCCCCGACCTTCAGCAGCTTGCCGTCCCGTTCGTCCGTCAACAGATACAGGTAGCCATCCGGCCCGCTGCGCACCTCACGAATGCGTTCGCCGCGATCGCCCAGCAGCCGCTCTTCCGCCACCACTTTGTCACCCTCCAGCGTCAGGCGAATCAGTTCCTTTTGCGCCAGCGCGCCGATGAACAGCGAGTGACGCCAGGCAGGGAAGCGCTGCCCGTCATAGAACGCCATGCCGCTGAGGCCGGGCGAGACTCGCCAATAGTGCAGCGGTTGTTCGGTGCCGGGCACCCGCTCTCCTTTCGCCTCCGGGATCGGCTGGCCGGAATAGTTGATGCCGTAGGTGGCCAGCGGCCAGCCGTAGTTTTTACCCGGCAGCGGGATGTTGAGCTCATCGCCGCCGCGCGGGCCGTGCTCGTGTTCCCAGATCGCGCCGCTCCGCGGGTTCAATGCCAGCCCTTGCGGATTGCGGTGGCCGTAAGACCAGACCTCCGGGCGTTTACCTGCCTGGCCGACCCAGGGATTATCTGGTGGTATCGCGCCCTCGGCGGTCAGCCGCACCAGCTTGCCCTGCAGTTTGTCGGTTTCCTGCGCCGTCGGCCGCTGGTTGTTTTCACCCAGCGCGATAAACAGGTAGCCTTGCCTGTCGAACGCCAGCTTGCCGCCGAAGTGATTGCCGACCGACAGCTTGGGCTGCTGACGGAAGATCACCTTAAAGTTCTCCAGCCGCGCGCCATCGTCGCTCAGGCGGCCATAGCCGACCGCCGTGCCGGCTTTGCCGCCCTCGCCCGGTTCGGCGAAGCTGAGGTATACCCGGCGGCTGGCGGCGAAGTCGGGGGCCGGCAACACCTCCAGCAGGCCGCCCTGCCCCTCGGCGTAGACCTGCGGCACGCCGGCGATCGGTGCCGACAGGCCTTTGCCCGGCTGCCATAGCCGCAGCCGACCGGGCCGTTCAGTGATAAGCAGGCCTTGATCCGCCGGCAAGAAGGCCAGCGACCAGGGGTGTTCCAGGCCGTCCTGCAGTTGGCTGACCGTCGGCGCGGCGTGCAGCAGGCCGCTGCACAGCAGCAAACCGGCCAGCAGAGTCAATCGGGGCATGGTGTCCTCCTGGGGTGAAATGACCCGTTTAGTGTAGCCCACTCAGCGGATGTGGTCGTTTGCATTACATTTCAATAGGTTGCCTTTTGGCCGTAGTGTGCTTAAGTTAACGCATCACCCAGGAGGAAAAATGGACATTACCGTTACCGACGCGATTGACGAACAAACCCTCGATGCGATCAGGCAAGGGCTGCGCGCTTACAACCTGCCGCATATCGACGCCAGCCACCGCAAGCCGCTCAGCGTCTATGCGCGCGACGAAGCCGGTACGGTGATCGGCGGCCTGACCGCCGAAACCTGGGGCAACTGGCTGAGCGTCGAGTGGCTGTGGGTGGCGGATACCCAGCGCGGCAGCGGCCTCGGCGGCCGGTTGATGCGCGCCGCCGAACGCGAGGCGCAGGCGCGCGGCTGCCGCTACGCTCGCCTGGATACCTTCAGCTTCCAGGCGCGGCCGTTCTACGAAAAACTCGGCTATCAGTTGCAAATGACGCTGAAAGATTATCCGGTGGAACATGAGTGTTATTTTCTCACCAAAACCCTGACTGATTAATGGATGGACGGATGGACAGCAAAAGCATGGTGGTGAACTGTGTGGCGTACAAAGCCGGCCAACGGCTGGGCGAAGTGACCATCGACGATATCAGTGAGGTGGTCAAACAGCCGGACACCTTCGTATGGCTGGGGCTGCGGCAGCCGGAGCCGGCGTTTATGCGCAAGGTGCAGGAGGAGTTTGGCCTGCACGATCTGGCGATCGAAGACGCGCTGTGCGCGCATCAGCGGCCGAAGCTGGAAACCTACGGCGACTCGCTGTTCATCGTGGTGAAAACCGCGCAGTGGGGCGAACACGACGAAATCGAATACGGCGAAACCCACTTCTTCGTCGGCAAAAACTTTCTGGTGACGGTGCGCCACGGCGCCTCGCCCAGCTACGCGCCGATCCGCGCCAAGGCGGAAGAGAACCACAAGCAGATGTGCCACGGGCCGGGCTTTGCCCTCTATTCGGTGTTGGACTTCGTGGTGGACAACTACCGCAGTGTGGTGACGCGCTTCGAGAGCACCATCGAGAACATCGAAGCCAACATGTTCCAGTCGGAGTTCGATCAGGCGGCGATCGAGAACGTCTATACCCTGCGCCGCCACCTGTTGGCGCTGCGCAACGCCGCGCTGCCGATGGATGAAATCTGCAATCAGCTGATCCGCCTGCACGAAGAGGTGATCCCGAAGGAGCTGCGCGCCTACGTGCGCGACGTGCAGGATCACGCGCATCAGGTGGTCAGCAACATCGACGACATGCGCGAAATGCTGACCAACGCCATGCACGTCAACCTGGCGCTGGTGACGGTCAAACAGAACGAAGTGGTGAAACGGCTGGCGGGCTGGGGGGCGATTTTGGCCATCCCGACGGTGGTCTTCAGCCTGTACGGCATGAACTTCGCCGATATGCCGGAACTGAAGTTCCCGTGGGCCTATCACGCCACGCTGGGAGTGACCGCCGTCGGCTGCATTTTCCTGTATCAGAAGCTGAAGAAATCGGGCTGGCTGTAGCGCCAAAACGGCGGCTTTTCCCGCCGGCAAAGACGCTCTGCGAGGCAGCCGGATCCACCGGCCGCCCCGTTGCTTCAGTACAGCATCGGCCGTCGATCGCGATGCACGTGATTGTGGCGGCCGATGTGCTTGTCATCGGCTGCGCCGATATCCATCGATGCCAGCACCATGCCTTCGCCCTCCAGGCTCTGCGTCAACGGATAACCATCGGCGTCGACGATCACCGATCCGCCGATCCACGCAACGCCGCGCTCCGTTTCGCAGCGATCGCACACCGCAATGAACAGCCGATTGACGGCGGCGTTGGCCTGCGCCTTCACCATCTCCGCCGGCCGTTCACCCTGCGGGCGCGGCGCCAGCGGCCAGTTGACCGGCGCGCACAGCAGTTGAGCGCCGGCCAACGCCGGCAGCCGCACCCACTCAGGGAATTCGAGATCGTAACAGATCATCACCGCCAAGCGGCCAAAGCGGGTCTCGACGACCGGCGGTGGCCGATCGCCGGCGGTAAAGATCGTGCTCTCTTCATGCCACAGGTGGGCCTTGCGATAAATCGCCCTCACCCCCTGCGCATCGATCAATGCCGCGCTGTTGGCCACCTCACCCTCGGGCAGGCGCTCGCAGAAACCGGCGACGATCGCCACATCCAGCTCACGCGCCAGTCCCCCCCACAGGCTGAGGCTAGGCCCGTCTTCGGCCTCGGCCAACGCCAGCGCCTCCGCCTTATCGCGCAGCACGTAGCCGCTGTTCACCAACTCCGGCAACACGATGACGTTGGCGCCGTGCTGCGCCGCCCGGCGGATAGCCTGGGCGGACAGCGCCCGATTGTGCTCCGCTTCCCCTACCCGCAACGCTAACTGGCAGCATGCGACGCTGATTTTTTCCTTCACTCCGGTTCTCCTTCCAATAACCCCTCGCAGCGCAACGCCACCCGCCGTTCGGCTTCAAGATCGAGCTTACGGCACATTACGACATAAACGCTCCCGGCCACCAGCAGGCCGATCAGAAAAGCGATATCCGCGCCGCCCAGTAAAACAGCAAAGGGACCGGTGTAAAAGCCCAACGTCATGAACGGCACCATCGCCAGCAGACCGACCGCGTAAGCCGTCAGACCGGAGCCGCCCCAGCGGCCGTAGATCCCCGACGGGTTGAAGATTTCACCTATCGCGTAATGCCCGCCGCGCACCACGTAAAAGTCCATCAGGTTCACCGCCGTCCAGGGCACCAGAAAATACAGCATCAGCAGTACGAAGGTATTGAAGCTGGCGAGATAGCTCGCCGGGATGGCCAACGCCACCGCAAACACCGTCATAGCGACGACGCCAATGCCGGCCATGCGTAATTTCAACGTTGGCGTCACTTTACGGAACGCGTCAATCGCGCTGAGGCTGGTCAGCATTGCGCCATAACAGTTGACCGCCATGATACCGACCAGCGAGGGCACGGCGATCAGCACGGCCAACGTGCCAAACCCAGGATAGACGGCATTACCCACCGCCTGTACGCTGCCGATCGCATCGGGGGCCGGTAAGGCTGAAGCCAGAAACGCGCCCAGCGACATCAGCCAAAGCGCCGATCCGGCCGCCCCCAGGTAAGTCCAAAAGATCACGTTGGCCGACGGCGTTTCATGCGGTAAATAACGCGAGTAGTCGGAAACGTACACTGCGTAGCTGATTTGATAGCCGGCGGCGGCAGACAGCTGAATCAAAAAGGCCGCCCACGAAAAATGCCCAGCGCCGACGACGGCGTCCATCCGCAGCGACAACACGGCGCCGACCGTCAGCACGCCGAACACTGCCATCATCACATAGGTCAGCCAGCGCTGCACCGCATGCAGCATGTCGTGGCCGACGATCGCCAACAGCACGGCCACCGCGATCAGCAACGCATACCAAGGCAGACGGTGGCCCGGCAACACCGTGTTGATCGCATCGGTCGCGAGAATAACGTTGAACACGTTGAAACCGATGTAAACAAACACCACGGCGGCAAAGGGAACGATGGCGCCACGCAGGCCGAATTGGGCCCGTGACTGGATCATCTGCGGCAGCCCCATGCGCGGCCCCTGATTGGCATGACACGCCATGAAGAACGTGCCGAACCCCACGCCGACGGCAATGGCCAGCATCGAATAAAGCGCGCCCAACCCCAACGCCGGGCCGCTGAAACCGACCACCATCGTCGTCAAAACGAAATTACCGGTAAACCAAAACGGCGCCTGATGCCAAACCTTGCCATGCCGCTCGTGACGGGGCACATAGTCTATCGAGCGCACTTCAATTTTTGGGCGTGACGCCACATTGCGATTGTTCATGTCCCACCTCGTCGTTTCAACGCTCGGTTTGCGGCTGCAGCTGCGCTGCCGGGCGGCTCAACAGGCTGCCCAACACGAAGGCGACGCCGCCGCCCAGCAGACCGCCGTAGATCGGGCTGTTGGCATCGATGCCGTGCCAGATCATCAGCCCTACCACACACAGGCTGCCGGTCAGCATGCTGGCAATCGCGCCGGCGCTGGTAGCGCGCGGCCAGAAGATCGCCCCCACCAACGGGATCAACATGCCCCCCACCAACAGGTTGTAAGCCAGCGTCAGCGCCGCCAGCACGTCGCGCACCACAAACGCCAGCCCCAGCATGACCACACCCATGAAAAGCGTGGTGAAGCGCCCGGCGGCCAGCCCGCCGGAAGGTTTGCGGCGGATGGCCGGCAATACGTCCTCCAGCGCGATGGTGGAAGACGCCAGCAAGCAGGCGCTGGCGGTAGACATCAGCGCCGCCAACGCCGCGGCGGCCACCAGCCCGCTGACGCCGACCGGCAACACCGCCTGCGCGATAGCGGCGAAGGCGCCGTCGGTGTTGCTGAGCGACGGCAGCACGATCTTGCCGGCCATGCCGATCAGCGCGCCGGTCACGCCGTACAGCACGCAATAGACGCCCGCGCCCAGCCCGGCGAAGCGCGCCACATTGGCGCTGCGGGCGGTGAACACCCGCTGCCAGATGTCCTGGCCGATCAGAATGCCGAAGAAGTAGATCAGGAAGAACACCAGAATGGTGTCCAGCCCGATCGACGACAGCTGGTAGTAACCGGCGGGCAGCAGGCTGGTGAACGCCTCCCAGCCGCCGGCCTTGACGATGCTCATCGGCATCAGCACCAGCATCATGCCGACGGTCATGATGATGAACTGAATGATGTCGGTCAGCGTCAGCGACCACATGCCCCCCAGCGTTGAATACAGCACCACCAGCCCGCCGCCAAGCAGGATAGACGCGCTGAACGACAGGCCGAACATCACCTGCATCACGCTGCCGATGGCGATGATCGAGGTCACCGCCACCATCAGGTCATACGCCAGCATGATCGCGCCGCTGGTGACCCGCGCGGCCGGGTGATAACGCCGCGACAGCACCTGGCTGACGGTATACAGCTTCAGTTTGAGCAGCGGCTTGGCCAGCGCCAGGCTCAACACCACGATGCCCAGCCCGAGCGCGCCGCACAGCCAGACACCGGAGATGCCGTAGGTGTAGCCGAGCTTGACGCTGCCGATGGTCGACGCACCGCCGAGCACCACCGCCGACAGCGTGCCCAGATACAGCCCCGGCCCCAGGTTGCGCCCGGCCACCAGATACGCCTCTTTGGAATTGGCGCGGTGAATGCCCATCCATCCCACCGCGCCTATCACCAGAAAGTAAATCACCACAACCAGCAGATCGAGATTCATGGGTACCTCCACTCCGTTGTTATTGTTATCAGGGGGCCCGACGCAACCGCTCCGCCGGTAGGGTCAGTACGCCGGCCTCAGCGGGCCGGCAGCACGCACAACATTTCAAACAGCAGGTTGGCGGCCAGCAGCGCCGTGTTACCGGAGCGATCGTAAGGCGGCGACACTTCCACCACATCGCCGCCCACCAGGTTCAGCCCGCGGCAACCGCGTACGATCTCCAGCCCCTGCCAAACCGACAGCCCGCCGACCTCCGGCGTGCCGGTACCCGGCGCAAAGGCCGGATCCAACCCGTCAATATCGAAGCTGAGGTAAACCGGCGCATCGCCCATCTGCTCGCGGATCTCCGCCATCAGCGGCGTCAGCGACCGGTGCCAGCAGGCCTCGGCCGGCACCACGCGGAAGCCCTGGCGCCGTGACCAATCGAAGTCATCCGCCGCATAGCCGCTGCCGCGCAGGCCAATCTGCACCACCTTTTCGGGCGCCAGCAGCCCCTCCTCAAACGCGCGGCGGAAGGTGGTGCCGTGCGCCAGCTGTTCGCCGAACATCTCCTCATTGGTATCGGAATGCGCATCGACGTGGATCAGCCCGACCGGGCCATGTCGGCGGGCGACGGCGCGCAGCACCGGCAGCGTCAGGGTGTGATCGCCGCCGAGCGTCAACGGCATGCAGCCGTGTGCCAGGATCTCGTGATAAGCCGCCTCGATGCGCTGCACGCTGTCCGCCAGGCTGTAAGGGTTGATGGCGACATCCCCCAGATCGGCCACCTGCAGCCGTTCGAACGGGGCGGAACCGGTGCCCATGTTGTAGGGACGGATCATCACCGATTCCTGGCGGATCTGGCGCGGGCCATAGCGGGTGCCACTGCGGTTGGAGGTGCCGATATCCAGCGGAATGCCGACAAAGGCGGCGTCCAGACCGTGCGCCTGTTCGGCGGCGGGCAGGCGCATCATGGTGGGAATACCGGCAAAGCGCGGCATGTCGTTACCGCTTTGGGGTTGGTTCAGCATGGCGTATCCTTGTCTTGATCTGCGATGAATTGAAACATTTGAGCAACATTCGCAGACTACCCCGTTGGCCGCCTCGGCTACCATTCCCGCTTTTGCATGTAAACATCGGAAAACGCGATGCAACTAACCTATTGAAGTATTGATTTTTATTTCAAATTCATGCCATAAGGAAGACCATATCTTCAGCGCCGCACCTATTTCTTCGATGTTAAAAATGGGTTAACCGGCCGACGTTCTGCGGAGGGGGCGATGCTCACCAACCTAAGCGATATCGATCTGAAACTGCTGCGGGTGTTCGTCGCGGTGGCGGAAGCCCAGGGCGTCAGCGCCGCACAGGAAGCGCTGTTGATGAACCAATCCACCATCAGCACCCACCTGGCCTCGCTGGAAACCCGGCTGGGTTTTCGCCTGTGTCAACGCGGCCGCTCCGGCTTCCGGCTGACGCCCAAGGGCGAACGCATGCTGATCGCCTGCCGCTCGCTGTTCAACGCCGCCCGCGACTTCACCCGGGTCAGCCAGTCGCTGAACGGCCTGCTGACCGGCGATCTGCAGATCGGTCTGGTGGATAATCTGGTTTCGCTGCCGGGCAATCCGTTCAGTCAGGCCATCCAACACTTCCAACGCCGACATCAGGACGTGCAATTGCAGTGCCGCATCTGTTCGCCGAACGAGATTGAACAAGGGTTGCTGCACCGGCAGCTCGATCTGGGCATCGGCTACTTCGGCCAGCAGCTGGAGGCGTTGCGTTATCAGCCGTGGCTGGAGGAGACGCAGGCGATCTACTGCAGTAGGGATCACCCGCTGTTCGCGGTAGAAGAACCGGGGCGCGAGCAGATTGAAAACGCGCGCTGGGTCAAGCGCGGCTACCTGCTGGCGCAGCAGCTGTGCCCGATCGCGCCGCCGCATCTGGCCGCGGTGGCCCACCATATGGAAAGCGTCGCCCATCTGGTGCTGAGCGGCACCTGTCTCGGCTATTTGCCCACCCACTACGCGGCGCGTTGGGTGGAACAGGGGCTGCTTCGGCAGTTGGGCGGTACGGCGCTCTCATACCGCGCCACGCTCAGCCTGGTCAGCCGCCCCGTCCAGCCCGACGAGGCGCTGAACGCGCTGCTGGAGGATTTGGCGCGCGCCGCACGCCCATCACCTCATCGCTGAGAGGCCAGCGCCCGATTCATGGCAAACAGCGTGCCGGTTAAAGACAGGACGAGTAATCCGATGATGGCCCAGGCGAAAGAGGGCGCCCCGCCCTTGTCGAGCAACATGCCGCCGACCGCGCCACCGGCTGCCACGGCGGTATTCCAGCCCGTCGTATACATGGACTGCGCCACGTCGGCCGCGCGACCGGAAAGGCGTGACAATGCCGTCTGCGTGAGGGTGGCGAAACCGCCGAAAGCCAAGCCCCAACAAGCCACGGAGAGATAGACCATCGGGATCATCCGTCCCCCACTCCCCAGCAGCACGGCAGCGAGAGCAAAGATGACGATACTCATCACCGTAAGAGATTGGACTCGCCGATCGACCAGCATCCCGGCGACGCCCAATCCGGCAATCGCGCCCAGCCCGAAGATAAACAGAACGATATCAACCCGCTCGGACAACCCCGACGGCTTGAGAAAAGGCTCCAGGTAGATATACAGAATGTTATGGGCAACGATAAAGGTGAACACCACGAACAGCACGGCGCGGATCCCCCGTTGCAAGAATACGCCGCTCAGAGACGGCCGATGCGCCTTAGCCTGGCCGGGGAAATCCGGCACGATGGCGATGATCCACACCACGAGCACCAGCGCCATCAACGTCATCAGACCAAAGGCGCCCTGCCAGCCGATGGCTCGGCCAAGCAACGTGCCGAGCGGTACGCCAAGCACCAACGCCAAAGTGGCGCCGGCGCCGGAGATCGCAATAGCGCGGCCGCCAAGGTGGGCCGGTGACATGCGCACCGCATAACCGGCCAGCAAGGACCAAACGATGCCGCCGAAAACGCCGGCGAAGAAACGCGTCGCCAATGAGACGTGATAATCGTTCGACAGCGCCGTGACGAGGTTAACGATGGCAAAACCGCCGATCGCGCTCAACAGCAAGGGGCGGCGCCGCATGCCCTGCGTCAATGCGGTGAGCGGAATAGCGGCGACCAACGCGCCCACCGCATAGGCGGTGATGAACTGCCCCGCCAGGCTTTCAGATACATTCAAATCGCCCGCGATCGAAGACAGCACGCCCGCCGGCATGATCTCGGTCAGCAGCGTGATAAAAGCGGCCATCGCCAACGCCAGCAGGCCGCCCAGCGGCAACCGATCGATGCCCTCGGCAGGCGCAGATATCGTCGTTTGATTCATTAATCACTCCCCATTCAAAGATGTTTCCGCCCATCGCGGATGACGTTTGCATCATGCTGCCCACTCGCTGATAAAAGAAAAACAGGCTAAAGTGAACAACACTCATGACATAAAGTTCATCAATAGAATGGAAGCCTATGGAAAGTCTGGGTTCTCTCGACGTTTTCGTGCGGGTCAGTGAAAGCCGCAGTTTCACGGCGGCCGGGCAACAGCTGGGGATCTCCGCCTCGGCGGTCAGCAAGACCATCGCCCGGCTGGAGGAACGGCTCAGCGTGCGCCTGTTTCACCGTTCTACCCGCACGGTCAACCTGACACCGGAAGGGGCCTTGTTTCTGGAAAGGTGCCGACGCATTTTGAGTGAGGTGAAAGAGGCGGAAGCCGAACTGTTGCAAACGCGGGGAACACCTCAGGGCAAGCTGCGCATCAGTCTCCCGTCGCTGGGCACGCTTTTCATGCCAAAACTGGGGGACTTCAAGCGCCGCTATCCTGAGATCGAGCTGGATATTGATTATTCGGATCGGCTGGTTGACGTGATTGAGGAAGGTTTCGATGCCGTTATCCGCAGCGGAACCCCGAGCGATTCACGGCTGGTTGCCCGCCGGCTGGGTACCTGCCGCAAGGTTTTCGTTGGCGCCCCGGGTTATTTCAGCAAAGTGGGTATGCCGCGCAAGCCCGAGGATCTGACAAGCCATGCCCGTTTGCATTATCGCTTTCCCAGCACCGGCAAACTGGATGTCTGGCCGCTGGGAGACAAGACGGAGATGATCCCCGAACGGCCGGCCAGCATGGTGACAAATACCCTCGATCCGCAGGTATGCTTCGCCGAACAAGGGCTGGGCATCGCTTATTTGCCGGAGATCGCCGTGCGCAGACAACTGGAACAGGGCAGCCTGGTGACGGTTTTGGATGACTACAACCGCGAGAACATGGTTTTTCATGTCCTCTGGCCGTCGGGCCGCCACCTGTCAGTCAAAATCAGGCTGTTCGTCGACTTTGTGACGAGCCACCTTTTCCCGCTTTAAACAACGTATGCCGCCTTAACTGACCGGCATACGCGCCGGATCGGGATACTGGTACTCAAAACCCAGCTCGTTGCAGATGCGGTTGCCGTCCACCAGCCGCTCATCCTGATCCGCTTCGTCGGCGAACTGCGGCGGCGCCAGGTGCAGCTGTTCGGCCAGCGCAGGATAAAATTCGCGTTTGGCCGGATGATGCGGCGCGCACAGGTTGTACACGTGACCGCCCCTCGGCAGCTTCAGCAGCAGTTGGATGGCGGCGATGACGTCGTCCTGGTGCACCAAATTCACCCCCTGCGACCCGCCCTTCACGTCGAGTTTGCCCGCCAGGAAGCGGCCGGGGTGACGATCGGCGCCCACCAGCCCCGCCAGCCGCAGAATGTCCACCGAGGTGTTCGGCAATTCATGCAGCCAGCGCTCCAGCTCGGCCAACACCCGGCCCGACGGCGAGACCGGCCGCAGCGGCGACTCTTCGCGCAGCGTGCCGGCAGTTTCGCCGTACACCGAGGTGGAACTGGTAAAGATCACCCGCGGCACGCCAAAGGCCATCGCGCTGTCCACCAGCATGCGCACCGCATTGAAATAGTTCTCGCTGCCTTCGACGGTACGGCGAGCGGGCAGCGTCACCACCAGCGCATCCACACGCAGCAGCGATTCCAGATCGTCCGGATCGCACACCAGCTCCGGCGTCAGCTCCAGTTGATAGCATTCAATGCCGCTCATGCGCGCGGCCTCGACGCCGTCCGGCGTGGTTTTGCTGCCGACCACATCATACCCGCGGCCCATCAGCGATAACGCCAACGGCATGCCCAGCCAACCTAAACCAATAATGGCTACCTTTTTCATCCTCTTCCTCTCCTGAAGATCGCAGCGCCCTGCCCCTAAGGCTACGCCACTGTACACGGCGATACAATCTGCCCGGCTTAAGGTTAGGTAAAGCCGTGTGTGGCTAATAACTCAACCTGTTTCAATAAATTAAATTTATGACGTTAAAAAAGGGTTGCACGGTGGACAGCGGATAGTTTAGCTTAATTGGCATACGGTTTTTACCGGCTTTTGATTAGAGAAAAACACCATGACACGCGTTCAGTTCAACCACCATCATCACCATCACCCTGACTAGTCTTTCAGGCGATGTGTGCTGGAAGACGGTTTGTTAATCTTCCAGTGGCGCGCAGAACGCAAGAGAGAGCCCTCGGAAGATTTCTTCCGAGGGTTTTTTTTTGGCTCCGGACAGACAGAAAAGAAAGTTTTTTACAATAAATTCATAAAATTACAGATTAAACAGAGGTTACCATGCTGGACAAGACACGTTTACGGATCGCAATGCAGAAGTCGGGCCGCCTGAGCGATGAATCCCAGGAACTGCTGGCACGCTGCGGCATCAAGATCAACCTGCAGCAGCAGCGTCTGATCGCCTTCGCCGAAAACATGCCGATCGATATCCTGCGCGTGCGCGACGACGACATCCCGGGCCTGGTGATGGACGGCGTGGTCGATCTCGGCATCATCGGCGAGAACGTGCTGGAAGAAGAGCTGCTCAGCCGCCGCGCCCAGGGTGAAGACCCGCGTTACTTCACCCTGCGCCGCCTCGATTTCGGCGGCTGCCGCCTGTCGTTGGCCACCCCACTCGACGCCGAATACGCCGGCCCGCAAAGCCTGCAGGACGCCCGCATCGCCACCTCTTATCCGCACCTGCTGAAGCAATACCTCGACAAACAAGGCGTGCGCTTCAAATCTTGCCTGCTGAACGGCTCGGTGGAAGTCGCGCCGCGCGCCGGCCTGGCCGACGCCATCTGCGATCTGGTCTCTACCGGCGCCACGCTGGAGGCCAACGGCCTGCGCGAAGTGGAGGTGATCTACCGCTCCAAAGCTTGCTTGATCCAGCGCGACGGCGAAATGCCTGAAGCCAAACAGCAGCTGATTGACCGCCTGATGACCCGCATTCAGGGCGTGATCCAGGCGCGCGAATCCAAATACATCATGCTGCACGCGCCGAGCGAGAAGCTGGACGAGATCGTCGCGCTGCTGCCGGGCGCCGAACGCCCGACCATTCTGCCGCTGGCCGGCGCGCAGAATCGCGTGGCGATGCACATGGTCAGCAGCGAAACCCTGTTCTGGGAAACCATGGAAAAACTGAAAGCGCTCGGCGCCAGCTCGATTCTGGTGCTGCCGATTGAAAAGATGATGGAGTAACGCCATGTCGACCTTCAACACGCCGATCGATTGGGCAACGTGCAGCGCCGAACGCCAGGCCGAGCTGCTGATGCGCCCGGCGATTGCCGCCTCCGACAGCATCACCCGCACGGTGAGTGAGATCCTCGACAACGTGAAGGCCAATGGCGATCGGGCGCTGCGCGACTACAGCGCCCGTTTCGACAAGGCGGAAGTCTCGGCGCTGCGCGTCAGCGCCGAGCAGATCGCCGCCGCCGCCGCGCGGTTGGGTGATGACATCAAACAGGCGATGGCGGTGGCCGTCGCCAACGTGGAAACCTTCCACAACGCGCAGCGACTGCCGCCGGTGGACGTCGAAACGCAACCGGGCGTGCGCTGCCAACAGGTGACCCGCCCAATCGACTCGGTGGGCCTGTATATTCCCGGCGGATCGGCGCCGCTGTTCTCTACCGTGCTGATGCTGGCGACGCCGGCGCGCATCGCCGGTTGCCGCCGGGTGGTGCTGTGCTCGCCGCCGCCGATCGCCGATGAGATCCTGTATGCGGCGCAGCTGTGCGGCGTGCAGGAAGTGTTTCAGGTTGGGGGCGCGCAGGCGATCGCCGCCCTGGCGTTCGGCACCGAAAGCGTGCCGCGCGTGGCGAAGATCTTCGGGCCGGGCAACGCCTTCGTGACCGAAGCCAAGCGGCAGGTCAGCCAGCGCCTCGACGGCGCGGCCATCGACATGCCGGCCGGCCCTTCGGAAGTGCTGGTGATCGCCGACGCCGGCGCCACCCCGGCGTTCGTCGCTTCCGATCTGCTGTCGCAGGCCGAACACGGCCCGGATTCGCAGGTGATCCTGCTGACGCCGGACGCGGCGATGGCGCAGGCGGTGGCCGAAGCGGTGGAAAGCCAGCTGGCCGAGCTGCCGCGCGCCGACACCGCACGCCAGGCGCTGGCGAGCAGCCGCCTGATCGTAGCGCGCGATCTGACTGAGTGCGTGGCGATCAGCAACCGCTACGGCCCGGAGCACCTGATTATTCAGACCCGTAATGCGCGCGAACTGGTGGACAGCATCACCAGCGCCGGTTCGGTGTTCCTCGGCGACTGGTCGCCGGAGTCCGCCGGCGATTACGCCTCCGGCACCAACCACGTGCTGCCGACCTACGGCTACACCGCCACCTGCTCCAGCCTCGGGCTGGCCGATTTTCAAAAACGCATGACGGTGCAGGAGCTGACGCCGCAGGGCTTCAGCAACCTGGCCGCCACCATCGAGACGCTGGCTGCCGCCGAGCAGCTGATCGCCCACAAGAACGCCGTGACCCTGCGCGTCGCCGCCCTGAAGGAGCAAGCATGAGCATCGAAAAACTGGCGCGCGCCAACGTTCGCGAGCTGACCCCTTATCAATCGGCGCGCCGCCTCGGCGGTAAGGGCGACGTGTGGCTGAACGCCAACGAATACCCGATCGCCCCGGAATTCCAGCTGACCGCGCAAACCTTCAACCGCTATCCGGAGTGCCAGCCGGCGCAGGTGATCGAACGCTACGCCGCCTATGCTGGGGTCAAGAAAGAGCAGGTGCTGGTCAGCCGCGGCGCCGATGAAGGCATCGAGCTGCTGATCCGCGCCTTCTGCGAGCCGGGCAAAGACGCCATTCTGTTCTGCCCGCCGACCTACGGCATGTACGCCGTCAGCGCCGAAACCTTCGGCGTGGAGCGCCGCACCGTAGCCGCCAAAGAAGACTGGCAGCTGGATCTGCCAGCTATCGCGGACAGCCTGGACAACGTAAAGCTGATCTACGTCTGCAGCCCGAACAACCCAACCGGTAACCTGATCGACCCTGACTCTCTGCGCAGCCTGCTGGAGTTGGCCAAAGGCAAGGCGATCGTCGCGGTGGACGAAGCCTATATCGAGTTTTGCCCGCAGGCCACGGTGGCCGGCTGGCTGAGCGACTATCCGCACCTGGCTATCCTGCGCACGCTGTCGAAGGCCTTTGCGCTGGCTGGCCTGCGCTGCGGCTTTACGCTCGCCAATGAAGATCTGATTGCCCTGCTGCTGAAGGTGATCGCGCCTTACCCGCTTTCGACGCCGGTGGCGGATATCGCCGCGCAGGCGCTGAGCGAAGAAGGTATCCGCACCATGCGCCAGCGCGTCACCGATATCGCCGCCACCCGCAGCTGGCTGCAGCAACAGCTGGAGAAATGCGCCTGCGTCGAGCAGGTTTTCGCCAGCGACAGCAATTACCTGCTGGCCCGCTTCACCGCCTCAAGTAATGTGTTTAAAAGCTTGTGGGATCAGGGCATTATCTTACGAGACCAAAACAAACAGCCCGGGTTGTCCGGCTGCCTGCGCATCACCATAGGCACCCGCGACGAATGTCAACGCGTGGTGGACGCTTTGTCCGCCCTGCCCGGCGCCAACCCGACTCGCCAGGAGCCAATGTGAGCCAAAAAATCCTCTTTATCGATCGTGACGGCACGCTGATCGCCGAGCCACCGGAAGATTTCCAGGTCGATCGCCTGGACAAGCTGGCGCTCGAGCCAGACGTGATCCCTTCCCTGCTGGCGCTGCAACAGGCGGGGTATCAGCTGGTGATGATCACCAATCAGGATGGGCTCGGCACCGCCAGTTTCCCGCAGGAAACCTTCGATCCGCCGCACAACCTGATGATGCAGATCCTCAGCTCGCAGGGCATTCAGTTCACCGATGTGTTGATCTGCCCGCACCTGCCGGCGGACAACTGCGACTGCCGCAAGCCGAAGACCGCGCTGGTGAAGGGTTACCTCGAACCCGGCGTGCTCGATACCGCGCACAGCTACGTGATCGGCGATCGGCCGACCGATGTGCAGTTGGCGGAAAATATGGGCATCCAGGGGCTGCGCTACCAGCGCGGCGTGCTGGGCTGGAAAGAGATCGTGCGCCAGCTGACCCTGCGTGACCGTCACGCGCGGGTTAACCGCGTGACCAAAGAGACGCAGATCGACGTCAACGTGTGGCTGGATCGCGAAGGCGGCAGCAAAATCAAAACCGGCGTCGGCTTCTTCGACCACATGCTGGATCAGATCGCCACCCACGGCGGCTTCCGCATGGAGATCGACGTCAAAGGCGACCTGTATATCGACGATCACCACACGGTGGAAGACACCGGCCTGGCGCTGGGTGAAGCGCTGAACAAGGCATTGGGCGACAAGCGCGGTATTGCCCGCTTCGGCTTCGTGTTACCGATGGACGAATGCCTGGCGCGCTGCGCGCTGGATATCTCCGGCCGCCCGCACCTGGAGTACAAAGCCGAGTTCAACTATCAGCGCGTCGGCGATCTCAGCACCGAAATGGTCGAGCACTTCTTCCGTTCGCTCTCTTACACCATGGGCTGCACGCTGCACCTGAAGACCAAGGGCAAAAACGACCACCACCGGGTCGAGAGCCTGTTCAAAGTGTTTGGCCGTACGCTGCGCCAGGCGATACGCGTCGAAGGCAATACCCTGCCGAGCTCGAAAGGAGTGCTGTGATGAACGTGGTGATTTTGGATACCGGCTGCGCCAACCTGGCCTCCGTCACCTACGCGGTGCGGCGCCTGGGTTACCAGCCGGCGGTGAGCCGCGATCCGGAGATCGTGCTACGCGCCGACAAGCTGTTCCTGCCGGGCGTCGGCACCGCACAGGCGGCGATGGATCAACTGCGCGAACGCGATCTGATCGAACTGATCAAAGCCTGCTCTCAACCGGTGCTGGGCATCTGCCTCGGCATGCAGCTGTTGGCGGCCAGCAGCGAAGAGAACGGCGGCGTGACGACGCTCGGCCTCATCGATACGCCAGTAAAGCAGATGACCGACTTCGGCCTGCCACTGCCGCACATGGGTTGGAACCAGGTGTCCGCGCAGGCGGGCCACCATCTGTTCCGCGGCATCGATGACGGCGCCTACTTCTATTTCGTACACAGCTATGCGATGCCGATATGCCCCAGCACCATCGCCCAGGCGAACTACGGCGAGCCCTTCACCGCCGCCGTGCAAAAAGACAACTTCTTCGGCGTGCAGTTTCATCCAGAACGATCTGGAGCGGCCGGCGCGCAACTGTTGAAAAACTTTCTGGAGATGTAGGCAGCATGATTATTCCGGCTTTGGATTTGATCGACGGCAACGTGGTGCGCTTGCATCAGGGCGATTACGGCCAGCAGCGCGACTACGGCAACGATCCGCTGCTGCGTCTGCAGGACTATCAACAACAGGGCGCGCAGGTACTGCACCTGGTCGATTTGACCGGCGCCAAGGATCCGGCCGCACGCCAGATCCCGCTGCTGCGCAAGCTGTTGGCGGGGGTTAACGTGCCGGTGCAGGTCGGCGGCGGCATCCGCAACGAGCAAGACGTCAGCGCCCTGCTGGAGGCCGGCGCCACACGCGTGGTGATCGGCTCTACCGCGGTGAAACAACCGCAGTTGGTGCAGAGCTGGTTCGAGCGCTACGGCGCCGACGCGCTGGTGCTGGCGCTGGACGTGCGTATCGACCCGCAGGGCGTGAAACGCGTGGCCATCAGCGGCTGGCAGGAAGATTCCGACGCCACGCTGGAACAGGTGGTGGAGCAGTTCCTGCCCTACGGGCTCAAGCACGTGCTGTGCACCGATATTTCGCGCGACGGTACGCTGGCCGGTTCCAACGTGGCGCTGTATCAGGCGATCAGCCGCCGCTATCCGCAGGTGGCCTTCCAGGCCTCGGGCGGCATCGGCAATCTGGACGACATCGCCCAGCTGCGTGGCAGCGGCGTTGCCGGCGTGATCGTAGGGCGCGCCCTGCTGGAAGGTAAATTTAGCGTTGAGGAGGCGATCGCATGCTGGCAAAACGGATAATCCCGTGCCTGGATGTTAAAGACGGGCAAGTGGTAAAAGGCGTGCAGTTCCGCAACCACGAAATCATCGGCGACATCGTGCCGCTGGCGCAGCGCTATGCGCAAGAAGGTGCGGACGAGCTGGTGTTTTACGATATCACCGCCTCGAGCGACGGCCGGGTGGTGGACAAAAGCTGGGTATCGCGCGTGGCGGAGGTGATTGATATTCCGTTCTGCGTCGCCGGCGGCATTAAAAGCGCCGAGGATGCCAGCCAGATCCTGTCTTTCGGCGCCGACAAGATTTCGATCAACTCGCCGGCGCTGGCCGATCCTGAGTTGATTAGCCGCCTGGCGGAACGCTTCGGCGTGCAGTGCATCGTGGTAGGCATCGATACCTGGTTCGACAGTGAAACCGGCAAGTATCACGTCAACCAATATACCGGCGACGAGAGCCGCACCCGCATCACCCAGTGGGAAACCCTCGACTGGGTACAGGAAGTGCAGCGCCGCGGCGCCGGTGAGATCGTGCTGAACATGATGAACCAGGACGGCGTGCGCAACGGTTACGATCTGCAGCAGCTGCGCCGGGTGCGCGAGGCCTGCAAGGTGCCGCTGATCGCCTCCGGCGGCGCGGGCACCATGGAGCATTTCCTGGAAGCGTTCCGCGATGCGGACGTCGACGGCGCGCTGGCGGCGTCGGTGTTCCACAAACAAATCATCAATATCGGCGAACTGAAAAGGTTCCTGGTCGAACAAGGCGTGGAGATTCGCGTGTGCTGACAGAACAACAGAGAAACCAGCTGGACTGGGAAAAAACCGACGGCCTGATGCCGGCCATCGTGCAGCACGCCGTATCCGGCGAAGTGCTGATGCTGGGTTACATGACGCCGGAAGCGCTGGCGACCACCGAGCAGAGCGGTAACGTCACCTTCTTCTCGCGCACCAAGCAACGCCTGTGGACCAAAGGCGAAAGTTCCGGCCACTTCCTCAAGGTGGTCAGCATCACGCCGGACTGCGATAACGACACGCTGCTGGTATTGGCCAACCCGATCGGCCCGACCTGCCACCTCGGCAACAGCAGCTGCTTCCACCCGGCCGCCAGCGACTGGACGTTCCTCTATCAGCTGGAGCAGCTGTTGGCGGAGCGCAAGCACGCCAGCCCGGACAGCTCGTACACCGCCAGCCTGTACGCCAGCGGCACCAAGCGCATCGCGCAGAAGGTCGGGGAAGAAGGTGTGGAAACCGCGCTGGCCGCCACGGTCAACGATCGCGAAGAGCTGACCAACGAAGCCTCGGACCTGATCTATCACCTGCTGGTGCTGCTGCAGGACCAGGATCTGGATCTGAGCGCGGTGATCGGCCGGCTGCGCGAAAGGCATCAGAAAAAAGCGTGACGTTAAATCACGCGCAATAAAAAGCCGCCGGGCGTTAACCTCGGCGGCTTTTTTTATCGTTCAACGAGCGGGCTTATTCCATCCATTCGGTATGGAACACGCCTTCCTTGTCGATACGTTTGTAGGTGTGCGCACCGAAGTAGTCGCGCTGCGCCTGGATCAGGTTCGCCGGCAGTACCGCAGAACGGTAGCTGTCGTAGTAGGCGATCGCGGCGGAGAAGGTTGGCGTAGGGATACCGTTCTGCACGGCGTAAGCCACCACGTCACGCAGCGCCTGCTGGTACTCGTCAGCGATTTGCTTGAAGTATGGCGCCAGCAGCAGGTTGGCGATATCGGCATCCGCCGCGTAAGCGTCGGTGATCTTCTGCAGGAACTGGGCGCGGATGATGCAGCCGGCGCGGAAGATCTTGGCGATTTCGCCGTAGTGCAGATCCCAGTTATTTTCTTTAGAAGCGGCTTTCAGCTGTGAGAAGCCCTGTGCGTAGGACACGATCTTACCCAGATACAGCGCGCGACGCACTTTCTCGATGAATTCGGCTTTGTCGCCGCTGAACGGCGCCACTTTCGGGCCAGTCAGCACTTTAGACGCGGCAACGCGCTGGTCCTTCAGCGAGGACAGGTAGCGTGCGAACACCGACTCGGTGATCAGCGACAGCGGTTCGCCCAGATCCAGCGAGCTCTGGCTGGTCCACTTGCCGGTGCCTTTGTTGGCGGCTTCGTCCAGGATCACATCGACCAGGTATTTACCCTCTTCGTCTTTCTTGGTGAAGATGTCTTTGGTGATGTCGATCAGGTAGCTGTTCAGTTCGCCCTTGTTCCATTCGGCGAAGGTTTCGGCCAGCTGCTCGTTGCTCAGGTTCAGCGCCTGCTTCAGCAGGGAATAGGCTTCGGCAATCAGCTGCATGTCGCCGTATTCGATGCCGTTGTGCACCATCTTCACATAGTGGCCGGCACCGTCAGCGCCGATATAAGTCACGCAAGGCTCGCCTTCCGCGACCGCAGCGATTTTCTCCAGGATCGGTGCCACCAGCTCGTAAGCTTCTTTCTGGCCGCCAGGCATGATGGAAGGCCCTTTCAGCGCGCCCTCTTCACCGCCGGAAACGCCGGTGCCGATGAAATTAAAGCCCTGGTCGGACAGTTCGCGATTGCGACGGATGGTGTCCTGATAGTAGGTGTTGCCGCCATCGATCAGGATATCGCCCTTGTCCAGGTGCGGAGTCAACGAGGCAATGGTTTTATCCGTCGCTTCGCCCGCTTTCACCATCAGCAGGATGCGGCGCGGTTTTTCCAGCGATTCGACAAACTCTTCTACGGTGTAATACGGCGCCAGATTCTTGCCCGGGTTCTCAGCGATCACTTCGTCAGTTTTGTCGCCAGAACGGTTGAAAATGGAAACGGTGTAACCACGGCTCTCGATGTTCAGCGCGAGGTTGCGGCCCATTACCGCCATGCCGACAACGCCGATTTGTTGCTTGGACATTTAGGAACTCCTGTCTGAGGATGACCCTGCCGGCAACGTCGGCCAGCAGGTTTTGTGATGTGGCACACATGTTAACTCAGGATTGAGCCGCGTGGGTAGTGATTGGTGCGATAGGTCGACACTCTCGTGAGGTTGATAAGACAATTTTATCTATTCAACGCTTGTTTCAAGCAAAAACGCAAAGCGCTGGTAACGTGCCAGATAAAATGTTTAGAAAAAAGTGAGCGACTGCGCATTTGAGCAAGATGCAATGCTTTAAATTGAGGCAAATAAACGACGTTTATCCCTAACTCCCGCCTCGCTCGCCAGCAAATGTCAAGATCTTCACAGTACATGTAGTAGCGCGTATCAAATCCTCCCAGCTCTCGATAACATTGGGCACTAAACAGCAAAAATGAGCCTGCCGCCCATTCAACTTCGGTATCCTGGGTAATTTTATTCTTGTCGTAGATAGACTTATTCTTCTGCACCAAGAATGAAACGACAAAGCTGCTAATGGTTGGAAAATGCCTTATCCCCTTGTCATAAAAAGTAAAATTTTTATCGTTGAAAAGATTGATCGCAACTATCGGGTATGAGTTATGTTCCGCATGCGACAGCAGCGCTGCCAGCACGGTCGGTTCGATAAAAACATCGGGGTTAAGCACCAGAAAGCGATCCTCATCTCGCATTCCAAGCTCTTGCTGGCACCAAGTGAAAATATAGTTATTGTTTGCGCCAAAACCCATAGGCTGATCAACAAGATAATGAATGCCAGAGTCCTGACAATATTCCTGAAGTTCACGCTGTGGCTTGTTATCTTTCAAAACAACAATGTAATTTTTTGAAGCCAGCAGTTTTAGGCATCCATCGGCAATGATCATGCTGCCATGACCGTGAGATATAACTGAAATGAAGCACCGACATGGCTTAACTAAAGATTCAGGCATAAAAACTCTAATATAAGAAATACAAGGAAACAGTTCTCGTAATGGTTGTTCTTGCAACCGCAAATTTTAGCAAGAAAAGCTGCCAAAGCATAAAGCGACGGGATCTTAACATCCTCTCCAAAAATTTCTTATCCTCTTTTTTGAGCCCCTTACCGTAAATCTCATAGAAACTTACCGCCTGCTCAATCACTAGCCGATTCTGATGTGCAACTGAGGACAGTCGCATAAATTTCGCCAGAATACGTTTCAATCCATAGCCACTGCTGCCAACCACGTTATTCGCATGTTGCCGATACTTGATCAAGCGTTCAGGAAGGAATACCAAGCGTCCAAAAGTGATGGCCAGCAATCCCAGCCACCAATCATGCATCAACATATGCTGACTAGGGCGAAGATGCTTAAGCAATGCTCGATTCACCATCACTGTTGCACCCTGGATGCAGTTTTGGAAAATCAAGCGAGGAAACACCAACTGCTGTACAGGATTAAGACGCTCATTTTGTAAAAAAGAAGCGTTCAAGAAACGAAGTTCGCTATCGACTAATTCAGCATCTGAAAAGATCAATAAAGGCTGAGAATCATCTCCGATTTGGCTTACTACGCGCTGATAATGTTCAATCTTATCAGTTACCCAAACGTCATCCTGATCGCTTAAAAAGACGTTAGCTGCCGTCGTCAAAGAAAGCGCATGCAGAAAATTATGCGCGGGTCCTTTTGGACCCGCAACACGCTGCTGTACATCGAACTGAACTGATGTCGTTGCAGCGAAATCAGCAACCAATTTAAGCGTATTGTCCGTAGAACCATCGTCACTGACAATGATCCTTTGCGGACAGATTGTCTGGCTTACAATCGAGGCAAGCTGCTCGACAATGTAGCGTTCACCGTTGTAAGTACAAACTACAACTTCGTACTCAAACACTTATCGAGCTCCCGGCAGATAAGATTTTACCGTCCATTTTATTTTTCGAAGCAAGGAAAAAATCGCAGGATACTCACGATGCAATTTATTGATAACACGCTGACGAAAATGTGCATACCGATTTAGAGAGGGAATTCCCACCTGCCCACTCAACGGTACCTGACGCAAAGACTCCTCATAGAAGAGCCAAAAACGCTCGGTCTGCGCCTTAAGTAAGGTAACCGAGGTAATAACTCCCGATGCAATAAGCTGCTCGCATGCTGCTGCAAACTCTTTGGAACTGCTTTCCCAATCCGGCCACTTTTCAGCGGTAGCCAAAGCATTTGCTTTCAATTGAGCCAGCTCATTAGGGTTATCCTTAAGGCGATTTATAAATTCGATGATTTCTTGGTTTTGGCGACTGAAAGATACCAGTCCATTGACATTATGCTCAATATATTCGTCGTAGCCGGTCACATCATAACTGATAGAGGTTCCACCGGTATGATAAATCTCCAACGGTGGGCCAAACATTCCTTCAACAGTGGAAAGTTTAACCAAAACATCGCAAGAGGCGTAAATACTACCGATCTCAGAAATTGGCACGCGGCTAAACAGGCGATCAACATTCGGGTAAGCGCCAATTTCTGTAGATGTGACAAACCAGACCTCATCAGCGCGAGACTGTCGGCATAACTCCACCGCAAGTTCCGTATTTTTAAAGCTAACGTTTAACGGACCTTCCACTAATACACGCAGCTTTTCAGGCGCTCGAGGCACTTTGGGTTTAATCCCATCGTTAAAATAATCCTTGCTTATCCCATTTCGGATCAATAACGCATCTTGGTCAAAATGCTCTTTAAGGTATTCTTTAATCCATGTTGCTTCAGTGATAAAATTAACTTGCAAACTGTAGGTAAGATCGACAAGCGTGCGTAAAGTTACCTCACCTTCCGGATAGAAACGCGATTCGATGGATTGAACAAAAAATGCATATTTCTTCGCATTGATTTTATGAAGATAAAATACAGTACGCCACCAGGTCGCAATAACCAGATCAAACTGTTTGTCAGCAGCTTCAGAATAATCCATCCAGGTCATTTTTTCTGCACCTGGAAACCACTGCAATCGCTTATCGTTCGGTTTATCCTCAGTGATAATCGTGATATCGTCACCATTCTTTCGCAAACGTGTAGCATGCTCAAAAATGACATTAGTGCCGCCACTGATATCCGGACTCCATAGTAAAAAAGCAATTTTACTCATTATTTAGCCCCTTTAAACTTTATTCTTTTCACCAAAAAATAAGGATATTTCAAGTACCACACGCCATTCGCATGAAAATCCAAAGGTTTCCACCAAGCAGAACCAAGGGTATGTCTAGGATTTCTCACCAAGCGCTTAAAATAAGACAGAGAGGAGCGTCTGCTCTGCCCAAAGGAGCTAAAGTTGAATACTCCAAAATTCTCATAGTGTTTGATTAACGAAAACTTTTCTCGTTCGACCCGGCTCGGCAACATCACACCACGAAAGTAAAATTTTTTAACCGCTTTGCTGATCTCATGATCAGATAGCGAATAAGCACGCTCTATTTTTGCAAAACCATTGAACTGATGCAACGCACGCTCTTGGAATGGCGCTATTTGCTCATAGAAGAAAGCGAGCTCTGAATCGTTGTGGTCGAAAACAAAATTATCGATACTGTCGCCATATCTCTTCAGACTGCCATGCGATGCTCCCATAAAAACTTCAAAACCGGCACGGAACTCGTTAAACATACCATCACCGAGGCGTTGCCCCCACTGATGGTCAAACAGCAACCCCTCTTTAATATTATTCTTATGGGTTTCTGCCCCATCCAAAATGCCGAAATAATAACCAGAAATATTGCGCTGGGTCGCTTTTACCAAATTATCTTGAATACTGCCCTTCCAGCCAACATCAACTACATGAACCCATTCATCATGCTTTTCCGTCATCAACGAGTCACAGTAGTCATTAAGATAGACATTCTGCTCTTTACGCTCACGCTCGTAGATAGTCTTGAAGAATTCATCATCCATTAACGCAGAAAACGCTGGTAACCCGGCGATATTCAAGTGCTGCTCTTCGAAGTCCACCTGAGGGAAACGCACTTTAAACTCAGATACATAATCATCGAGATTAATGCTTTTCAAAAAGGCAGCCAGACTACATGAACCATACTGATATAATAATTTGTTGAATGTGCTACCGCCCAAAGGCCCTAATGAAGGTAGGTAGGTTGATCGACGCGACACATACATATAATGGCTAGTAATACGCGAAAAATCTTTCGGCAAGCTAGCTTGAAATTTATCAAATGCCTTTTGAAGAAACTCGCCTTCCCTTGCAAAAAAATAAACGTTTTTAGCGTTATTCATCACCAAAGACCAATAAAGCCGACGAGTGAATAAATAAATAGCACTACTTATCCAGTTGAAGTTGAAATTATCTTCAGCGATCACTTGGTTAACTTTATTCTCTACCGCAAGGCGCTCACGATCCGCCCGTAGGCTCTCATCATATCGGTGCTGTTCCACAGGTAAATGATGCGCAAACAGCCCTCTGGCTACCGACATCGCCACATCACTGTGCGCATTATCCCCCAACATGATCGTCTTTTTAACATCCAAACCTAATCTTGCAATAACCACGTCATAAGCTCGCCCTTCTTTCTTCGTTCGCTTATTTTCGCTAGAAACGAAGAATCCATCAAAAATATCATAGAATCCATGATGTTTGGCGAAATAGATAATTGACTGTTGGTCCAAATAAAAATCAGAAACCAGATAAATACGTCTACCTTTCGCTTTTTCAGCTCTCAGCATATCCAACGTTGCTACTATCGGTTTTTGCACCGATAGTTCAATAGCCAACTCTAGATCACGGCAAAAAGCGACGAAGGGCTCACTTTCAGGCAAGCGAACCACAATCTGTGCACGTTGAAGCTCATAATACAGGGCAAGCGACATATCGTCGTAACGGAACTCAGCGTCATCGCCTTGCATTTGACTACTGGCGCACAATCCCGCTTCGATTCTTAAACGTAGCGTATATAGCTCCTCTACGGATAGAGAAAGACGATATGAATCCACGAGAGCAGCAGCCCACTTACGTTTCACGACCTCAGGGTGACAACTACGCTCGACTACAGTATCAAAAAAGTCGACCAGAATGGTTTCGATATTATCGGCAATCGTGACAATCATTGTAGATATAATCCATTCACAGAGTTATTGGTTCGAATTTTGCTTTGAAACGCTTTCCAGCTGTTCCTTAAGCGACTGAATAATCCGCTCTGCCTCAGACAAAGCTTGATCACGAGAACGGACCATCTCTTCCGTGTCCCTGAATGCTTGCATTCTTTCTTCAGAGATGCGCTCTGCCTGTTCTTTATACCGTGTTACTTCATTGATTCTTTCTTCAGCTTCAAGCAACAACTGCCAACGTTGTTCAGCCAAGCGTTCTGCAAACTCTAAACTTTGGCGCAATGGGTAGACCAATTCTTGATCATATTCTATGCGACTCATACCTGTAAATAGCGTATTCTTATTATAAATAGCATCAGCATTAGATGAAATCGCAATGAAAGAGCCATTCATTACGTTCTTGTTTTTTGCATCAAATACCGTAGGCGGCATCTGTTGATCTTGAAACGTATGCACTATAGAGACGAGTTCTTGAGCGATAACAGCAATATCAACATGCGCGAATTGAGCTTGCAACAATGATTTCAGGGCATCCAAAGAGAAGGCCTGAATATGGTACGGGTTCGGCCCATACAAACTGACACAAAAATTCTCGTAATCTTTAGTTGGCACCGAGCAAATAAATACCCCATTTGGTTTCAACACGCGTTTGACTTCTGCAATCGCTAATTCAGGTTGCTCAAGATGCTCCAACGTTTCTAATGAGATAAATGTATCGATGCTACAGTCATCGAACGGCAAGGCTAAAATCGAACCGTGCTCAAAACGAGAATTCGTCGTATTATGCTCTTTTGCATAGGCGATCGCCTCACGATCAACATCCAACCCTGTATAACTAACTACAGCAGGGTTAGACAAGAAAATAGGTGCCGAATATCCGATACCGCATGCACAGTCAACCACAACTCCCTTGGCAAAACTGGCAACGTACTGATAACGCTGGTGATGTTCTTCTCTTAAAAACTGCAACTTAAGAAGATCGTTCTCAATCCGTTCCATACTTACCCCTTGGCCACCACAGACCAGCTATGTTCAATATCATAAATTCCAACGGCACTGAAGTTATCGGCTACAGAAAACTCACAGACCGGTACAGCTTCGTTAATTATCTGTATCCCATCTTGATCATTGACAGCTACTCGCCAGTTATAAATACCTGATAACAACTTCAATGCGGGGAAATCAATGGTCACTCGACCTTCCCGACTAAGGGGAAATGGTTCTAAGCCACGCATTGCTGTAGTCGTCCCACAGATATATACTCCATCTTTACGATAAAGATTAAAGACAAAGGTCAGCCCATCGAATTCCCCGTCACTTCCTTCATATTTATAATCGAAAGACAGTTTAACATTGTCGCCGCTTGCCAGCTCTGTTACTGAATTTCCAGACTGATCGAGAAGAGAGACATTAGCTATTTTTACCAATCTGCTACTTATTTCATTTTCAATAGCTTTATTTTCTGCATCTTGAGCTTCCACCACACTCTTCTGCATATCAGAAAGGTAATGCTGAACAGCAACATCTGCATTTCCAAAATAACGCTGCACACCTTTTTCAAGATATAGTGCACTATTACAAATATTGCGAACCTGATAATCATCGTGTGAAACGAACAGGATTGTACACCCATCGTTTCTGATTTCATTAAACTTCTTTACACATTTTCGCTGAAAGCGTGAATCTCCGACAGCAAGAATTTCATCTACAATTAATATCTCAGGATCGACATGAATGGCTGTTGCAAAGGCTAAACGTGCAAACATACCGCTCGAAAAAGTCTTAACCGGCCGTTCGAGAAATTCACCAATATCGGCAAAGCTAGCTATTTTATCGAAACGCTCCGTAATTTCTTTACGCGTTAGGCCCAGAAGAGAGGCGTTCAGGTAAACGTTTTCACGCCCTGTAAATTCTGGATTAAACCCAGCACCAAGCTCTAACAAAGGTGCAATACGCCCTTTAGTAAATACACTGCCGCTTGTAGGCGCCAAAGTCCCACAAATCATTTGCAACAAAGTTGATTTACCGGAACCATTGACACCAATAATACCGACTGTTTCACCTTTTCTAATCTCAAAGTTAACGGAATCCAGAGCGACAAACTCCCTGCCCTTAGCCCCCCGATAACCCAGCAAAGCCCCCAGACGCTGCATCGGGCTGGAATAAATCTGATAAACTTTACGCAAATTTTGCGCAGAGACAACAACATTAGAGGACATCAGCAAAGCCCCTCTTTACCTTTTTGAACCAAGTTATAGCTAATACGTACAGCATAATACTGATGCCCCAATAGAGTGCATACCCTTCAAGACTGAATAATTTTCCGTACAATACAACATCGCGTAAAGCTTCGACAATAAACGTTAACGGATTAATATAAATCAGCATGCGATATTGTTCTGGAACAGCAGTGATAGGATAAAATATAGGTGACATAAATAACATTAAGGCAATGATAACTGAGACAACCTGCCCCATATCACGAATATAAACACCTAGCGATGACAAGAATAATGAAATGCTATATGATAATAAAACCAATGGCAGAATGACAATAGGGACCAATAATGCCATTAGACTAACAGGTTGTTTTAATAAAACACAAAAAATGGCGAAAACAATACATCCCATAAAGAATTGGAATAATGCGCCAAAAACAGACACCCAGCACAAGGACTCAAGAGGGAATAAAACTTTTTTTACATAGCTGACATTATATACATATATCGTTGTCGCCTTGCCAAGACACTCAGCAATAAAACCATGCGTCAGTAGACCGGTAAACATAATCAACGTGTAATTCTCTGTCGTTGTCAGCCCCCACTTGGCTTTAAACACAAAACCAAAAATAAAGCTATAGATAGAAAGCATAATCACAGGATTTAGCAGTGACCATACTATACCAAGACTGGTCCCACGATAGCGGCTCTCAACATCCCGCTTAGTAAGATTAAAAATCAAACCTGTATTTTTCAACAATGTCTTCATATTAATTATTCATCTGATAAATAATTTTCGGAACTACTTTGTCTAGGCTCATTCGCCAATTGCTATTGCAGATCCCACGTTCACGATATATTTTTTCGCAGTTAAGTATCGCATGCTTAGGTCTTTTGGCCGCGCATTTATATTGCTCACTGTTAATAGAAGACAAAACCATAAATCTATAACTATCATCAAACAACTTAGCTAAAGAAAAAATCTCCGCAGCAAACTCATACCACGAGACAATCTTATCTCCACAGAAATGATATAGCTTGGGTTCATTAACCCCTTGGCTAATAATAGTGAGAATACATTTAGCTAAATCACCAGCATAGGTAGGACGGCCAAATTGATCGTTAATAATAGCAAGCGATTTACGTGTCTTTCCCAATTTAAGCATGGTATGCACAAAAGAGCTGCCATACTCACTGAATAACCAGGATGTGCGGATCACCACGGCGCGTGAGCACGTGGTTAGTACGGCTTGTTCGCCAAGCAGTTTGGTTTGTCCATAGACGTTTAGCGGCCCCGTTGGTGAATTTTCACACAAAGAAATACCTTTTTCTGCGCCACTAAAAACATAGTCTGTCGAAATATGAATCAGTGGAATGCTTAGGCTCTCAGCAATCATAGCCAGATTAGCTGGACCGATAACATTTGCAGCCTCCGCAGCGATGATTTCTTCTTCAGCTTTATCCACTAACGTATAAGCTGCTGCATTTACAATGAAATCTACATTCAACGCCGCGACAGTTTGCTGAACTGCAGGCCAATCAGCAATGTCAAGTTGTTTGTGGTCTAGGCTAATGATCTGCCAATTGTCAGGCAATGTATCCGCCAAGCAATGGCCTAGCTGGCCATTACCGCCAGTTACCAGTATGCGCATTTAAAAAAGCTCGCTGAATAATTTACCTTTAAGATCCTTCTCAGAAAGCTGAGGATGCTCTATCGGCCATTCAATCGCCAGTTCAGGATCGTTCCAGCTCAAGCAGTGCTCGTTCTTCGGATCATAGTAATCGGTGCATTTATAAGCAAAGTCGACTTCATCACTTAACACCAAGAAACCATGAGCAAGGCCAGGTGGGATCCAAAGCTGTTTCTTGTTGTCCTCAGACAGATTGATCCCTAACCACTGTTTGAAAGAAGGTGAATTTGGACGGATGTCCACCACGACATCATAGACCTCCCCTCTTAGGGTATAGACCAGCTTCCCCTGAGGGCGAGAGGTCTGAAAGTGTAAACCTCGCAGCACACCATGTGTCGAACGAGAATAGTTGTCTTGAACAAAATCATGTTCAATATCAAGTAGTTCTCGGTAGCGTTGCTTTTGGAACGTTTCGAAAAAGAAGCCACGCTGATCACCGAAAATCTTAGGTTCAATCACTTTGACGCCGGCAATCTTTGTATCAATTACTTTCATTTGACTACTCACTCACTCGGAATTTCCTACCCAACCAGTGTCTCCCTAGCGCTGCGTCATCCTGAATAAGCCGAGAACACCCCACATTGAACTATATTTAAATGGGTCTAAACGCCCTCTAAATCAACTTCAGATAGTTCGCTATTGAAGACATTGCAGGATAGCACAGTTTCCTCATTCCGTTAAAGCATCCTCCAGCATGCACTCAACCTACCTCTAGCGACCGCATTAGTAATAACAATACTCTAACATATCAAATCGTTAAGCGTTATAATGTCCGGCTTGACATAGAAATGATAGCTGGCTAATGATGATAGCGGACGCTAACAACGCGAAAAAACCATTCCTCGTTAATCTCATCGAGATAAAGTTAGTTTTAAAAAATTTTGTTAAAAGTAACATTTACTCGACAAAACTTAATATAGGATAACTCTGATGGTGATAATAAATTTTTTAATACATGAGACTGACTTAAATATAATGTAAAAAACAAGCATTCATATAATTTAGGTAAAACAGGTGTAATAAAAAATCACACCTGTTTCGGGTTACTTTAACGATAACCCCGAGGGTTGTTCTTCTGCCAATTCCACGCATCACGCATCATGGCATCCAAATCACGGGTAGCCTTCCATCCCAATTCTTTGAACGCCAATTCTGGAGCGGACCAGCATTCTGCAATGTCGCCCTCTCGACGTGGTACAATTTGGTAAGCTACATTGCGACCTGAAGCCTTTTCAAAAGCATGGAGCATCTCCAACACCGAATACCCTACCCCAGTCCCCAGATTATAGACCGTAAAACCTTGATGTTCATCGATGTGTTCAATCGCCTTGAGATGACCTTCAGCCAAATCCATGACATGAATGTAATCTCTGACACCCGTGCCATCCTGTGTCGGATAGTCGTCACCAAAAATTGACAGTTTCTCCAATTTTCCGATTGCCACCTGAGCAATATAAGGCATCAGATTGTTAGGAATACCATTTGGATCTTCACCGATCATGCCAGATTCGTGCGCACCGACCGGGTTGAAGTAACGTAAGGCGGTAATGGAGAATTGCGGTTCTGCTTTAGCGAAATCTTGCAGAATTTGTTCTACCATCAACTTCGACGTGCCGTAAGGATTCGTCGTACCGCCAACGCGTGACGTCTCAGTCAAAGGAACTTGCTCTGGAGTACCGTACACCGTGGCAGAAGAACTGAAGATAAACTTATGCACACCCGCACGACGCATTTCCTCCAACAATACCAACGTGCCAGTGACATTGTTCTGATAATACTCTAGCGGCTTGCGCGTCGACTCTCCGACAGCCTTTAGCCCAGCAAAATGGATCACGGCCGAAATGGCGTGAGCCTCGAAGATACGGTGCAGACACTCAGCATCCAAGATATCGCCTTGGTAGAATTGAGCACTTCTGCCCGCGAGTTTCTCAACGCGACGCAGAGACTCATCGGAAGAGTTCGATAAATTATCTAACACTACGACATCTTCGCCATGTTCCAACAAAGCCAGAACAGTGTGAGAACCGATATAACCGGCCCCACCGGTGACTAAAACCGCCATAAAAACTCCTTACTCGCGCCCCTGGCGCTCAAGATGAACTGTCTTCTTTAAGCAATCAATTGATTTTAAACGAAGCTTGGACTCACGCACGCCTTTTCGATCATAATTGACCATCCATATGTCCCCAGAGTTCCCTTGGTACACTCGTTTTTGGCCAGCAAGTAAACAATCGGCCTGCCAGGAGGCTTTGACCTGGCTCCCTACAAAGAGGCTAAAATATTGGTCCACCGCGTCTTAGCGTGAACCAATAGAAAACGGCAGTCAGAACGTTTGGGTTTGTATTCGCCCCTAAACCTTCAAAACTGCCGTCACTATGAATACTAATGTAAACACACCTGTTTTAGTCCCATGTACTTCGGACTGTCCCACCCCGGTAGACGATCCTGCCCTATAGTTTGAGCATAGGGGGAGCGCATGAGCACACCACGATTTACACCTGAATTTAAGGAAGAAGCCGTCCGTCAGATAACGGAACGCTATTATTCCGTTGACGAAGTGTCTGACCGTCTGGGCGTTTCTGCGCACAGCCTCTACAGTGGCTACGGGCTATCAAGCCTGATAACAGCGAACAGCATGCCCAGGATTTACTGGAAGCCAAAAGCGAGATCCTGAAACTTCGGGCGCGCTAAAACGTACCGAAGAAGAACGGGATATCCTGAAAAAGGCCGCGCGGTACTTTGCAAGGAAGCCCGACTGAAGTACCGCTTTATCAATGAGCACCGTACTGTATGGGATGTGATGACGATGTGTCGGGTACTGAATGTCGCCCGGGCCGGGTTCTATGCGTGGCTTCACAACCCATTTTCGGTGCGTGATAAAGATAACCAGCGTCTGCTGATGCTTATCCGCGACTCACATTCACTGAACGGAGGCGTATACGGTTATCGGCGGGTTCATGGTGATCTGAACGAAATCGGGGAAACCTTCGGCAAAAACCGGGTGGGTCGTATTATGCAACTGAACCTGATAAAGCCGTACTCGATCTTTTCGCCCGTAACGTGGTCGGCTGGTCGATGAAACCCACTCTCTCACGTGAACTGACGCTCGACGCGCTGATGATGGCCGTCTGGCGTCGAAAACCGGACGGTGAGGTCATCGCACATAGTGATCAGGGTAGCCAGTATGGCAGTGACGACTGGCAGCGCTTCTGCCGGGCCAATAACCTGGCTCGGAGCATGAGCCGGCGTGGCAACTGCTGGGATAATGCGGTGGCCGAATCGCTCTTCAGTTCACTGAAAAAAGAACGTATCAGGAAGAGAATATACAAAACCCGGGATCTGGCCCGGGCGGATATCTTCGATTACATTGAAGTGTTCTACAACCGGGCCCGGCGTCACAGTCACCTCCGCGGCGCCAGTCTGGAGGCCTTTGAACAGGCCTCGTCGTGAGGACAGAATTTGTCTACTGCCGTGGGGCAGTCTAATTTATGAAATAGCTTGCCGTACTATGCGACCTCTTTAAACCGGAAAACAGACTAAAAATTAAACTCCACTCACATAATGGTATCCATTTTTCTTTAAATCCCTCTTGTGCATGCACCAATGAATTCCATCCAAAAAATGAGCATTGGGAAAAGCCACGGAAAAGTAAGGAAAGAAAGAAAGAAAGAAAGAAAGAAAGAAAGAAAGAAAGAAAGAAAGAAAGAAAGAAACAAGGAAGGGATAATCAGGAGGCGAATTTCTAACGTTTAGGATCAAAGTGATGGCCAACAACTAGCCACCACTTGAACAACCGGGTGATAGAGTATATCAACTAATAAGCCGACTTGTGTATAAAACCTTTAAATACAGTGAGGAAAATTATTTTTAAGTCGAGCCAAATACTCCAGTCACGAATATACTCGAGGTCATATTCAACACGTTTTTGCATCTTATCCAACGTGTCCGTTTCACCCCGCCACCCATTAATTTGTGCCCAACCGGTGATTCCCGGCTTGACTTTGTGCCTGAGCATATAACCTTCAATAAGATTTCTATATTGTTCATTGTGCGCCACGGCATGCGGCCTAGGCCCAACGATCGACATCCCACCAATCAGCACATTGAAAAATTGCGGCAACTCGTCCAAAGAGGTACGTCGCAAAAATGCACCTACCTTAGTCACTCTGGTATCTCCTTTTTTTGCCTGGATAACTACATCATTATTTTCCATGACAGTCATAGATCTGAACTTCCAAACCATAATAGGTTTTCCGTCCATGCCGTAACGTGTTTGACGAAATATAATCGGTCCATGAGATGTGAACTTGACGGCGAAAGCGATCAAAGCAAGTACGGGAGAGATGAATATCAATATTAAAGTTGACAATAAAATATCTTCAACTCTTTTGAAAACTTTATTTATCCCATTTAGTGGTGTATCGAATAATGGAACAACAGGCACCCCATTAACCTCTTCAGTTCTTGACTGCAAAATATTAAACGTAAAGACATCAGGGATAAACATGACAGAACACGTGGTGTCTGTTAATTGACTCAGTATTTTCTTGAATTTATGTTCTTCGCTCATTTTCATCGCGATATATACATAATCTAGTCGCCCCTGGCGAGCATCCTCAACTAACTTATCCAAGTCACCACAATACTTTATTTCATTATCTTCGTAGCTTTGTATATCATCGTATATACCCTCAACAATGAATCCTAACCAGGGTTCTTCTTTAAAATTCTTCAGCAACTTAACACCAATAGGCATCGACCCTGCAACAGCCACCTTACGATTGTTATACCCCAGATTTCTAATCATCCCTACCAAAAAGCGAATGGCAGAGCGGCAGAATGTAAATCCGATACACACTGAAATATACCAGTATGAAAAAAACTCAAAGTTAAAACTGGAATTCGGCATGAACGAAGTTATTCCGGCAGTCACCACCAAGCTTAGCGTCCAGTTTTTAAGTATAAGCCGGAGCTCCGATGAAAATTTTCCACCGCGCCAAGAGCGATAAAAATCCGTTATCCCGCCTATCATTTGAAATGCAACTAAAGCTATGAGCGCAACCAAAATACTCTCATAGCTAAAGTTAAAGCCATTTATTTTACTTGCAACAAATCCGCCGAAGAAAATAATAGAGATATCAGAAAAACGCTGAACCATAGATATGAGAGATGCATTTGCTTTGGAATGCGCCCGCTGATGCTGTATTTTCATAATAAAAGCACTCTTATTAAAAGAATACGCAATCACCCCTATAAAAAGAAGAAAAGCGTATTCTTTAAATTATAAACTTAACAGATTCAAAATTTCCTTAACCTTCTCTTCCATCAATTCCTTATTATTTCTAGACTCAACGTTAAGCCGAACTACGGGCTCCGTATTTGATGAACGAAGGTTGAAACGCCACTCAGGGAATTCAACGCTTATGCCGTCGGTATAGTCGACTAAATTTGCTTTAGAAACATAATGGCTTTTCACACCTTCAATCGAACTTTCTGGGTTCGATAACTTGATATTAATTTCACCGGAAGACGGGTAGGCGGCAATGCGATCCTGTACCAGTTGCCCCAGAGTTTGTCCCTTCACACTGACCAGCTCAGCGACCAGCAGCCATGGGATCATGCCACTATCACAATAAGCAAAATCACGGAAATAGTGGTGAGCACTCATCTCGCCGCCATAAATGGCGTCTTCCGCACGCATGCGTTCTTTAATGAAAGCATGACCGGTTTTCGACATCACGGGTACGCCCCCGGCACCGGTGACCACATCGACGGTGTTCCAACTCAGGCGTGGATCGTGGATTATCTTCGCGCCCGGCTGTTTCTGCAAGAAGGCCTCCGCCAGCAAGCCGACGATATAATAGCCCTCAATGAAATCGCCTTTTTCATCGAACAGGAAGCAGCGATCAAAATCGCCGTCGAACGCAATGCCCATATCAGCGCCATGCTCTCGCACCGCATCGGCGGTATCCGCACGACACTCAGGCAGCAGTGGATTTGGAATGCCGTTGGGGAAAGAGCCGTCCGGCTGGTGATGCACCTTGATAAACTCCAGCGGCACCCCCCGCGCCTTCAGTTGCGCTTCAATAGCATCGATCACATGCCCCGCAGCACCGTTGCCCGAGTTGATCACTAGCTTCAACGGTTTGAAATTTTTCACGTCTACATAGGACAGAATGTGTTCTACATAAGCCCCTAATACGTCCTGGCGTACGTAGCTGCCGCGCGTTGCTGTTGCTGCTAGCGCCTGAAACTGGTTTTTCTCCGCCAGCTCTTGGATCGCCCGTAACCCGGTATCGCCGCTAATCGGGCGAGAGCCCTCACGCACTAACTTCATGCCGTTGTAATCAATAGGGTTATGGCTGGCGGTGACTTCTACGCCACCATCAGTATTTAAATAGGTTGTGGCGAAATAGATTTCTTCGGTACCGGTTAAACCGATGTCTATCACATCAGTACCCGCATCCTGTAAACCCTTCGCCAGCGCCAACTTCAGACTTTCACTGGTTAACCGCACATCGCTGCCCAACACGATATTTTTGGGCTTTAAAAACTCGCCATAGGCGCGTCCAATACGATACGCGATGTCCTCATTCAGCTCTTCGCCCAGCTTTCCCCGAATGTCATAAGCTTTAAAACACGTCAATTTTTGCATTACCAAACCCTATTAAACTCTGCCATAGCGATCTTGCAAACGCTCAATATCATCTTCTTCCAGATAGTGCCCCGACCTGACCTCGATCATTTCCAAATCGATTTTTCCCGGGTTTTCTAGCGTATGGACACTGCCCGCAGGAATGAAGGTAGACTGATTTTCCGACAAGAAGAACTCTTGGTCATCAACGTTAACTCTTGCTGTCCCACTCACGACGACCCAATGTTCAGCACGGTGGAGATGGCGTTGTACTGACAAGCCTTCACCTGGCCGGACAATGATTTTCTTCACCTGGAAGTGCGTGCCGCTGTCGACGTCGCAAATCTTGCCCCAGGGACGATAGGACGCAGAATGCTGACGGAAATGATGAAGATTGCGTTTTTTTAACTCCTCAACGATCTTCTTCACCTCTTGTACTTTATCTTTGGTAGCAATAAGTACGGCATCACTGGTAGTGACAACAACCATATCATTCAATCCGATCGTTGCGACTAGCGCTGAATCGGAGGAAATGTAATTGTTATTTGAGTCAATGGAAATAACTTCACCAACGCTCACATTACCTAAATTGTCTTTTACAGACACATCCCACAGTGATGACCACGACCCGACATCACTCCACCCAGCATCGATGGGGATCACGACGGCATCTTGAGTTTTTTCCATAACCGCATAGTCAATGGAGTCACTCGGACAACGTTGAAAAGCTTCTGGCTCAACGCGAATGAAGTTCATATCCCGTTGGCTTTTAATAACGGATTCCTTCGCAGACTGATAAATGTCAGGACTGAATTTTTCCAGCTCGCTGAGGAACTTATCAGCTTTGAACATAAACATGCCACTGTTCCAGCTATACTCAGCGGAGGCTACGTATTCCTTTGCTTTTTCCAGACACGGCTTCTCAACAAAAGAGTCAACTTCAAAACATTCCCTCGAGAGGCTGGCCCCTCGTTTGATATATCCATATCCCGTTTCCGGGTGTTCAGGTATGATGCCAAACGTTACCAAGCGATCTTGCCCTGCAAACCGGGCTGCCGTATTGATTGCATCATGAAATCTATCGACTTTGGTAATCAAGTGGTCGGCAGCTAATACCAACAACATGCTGTCAGGAGTCTCTTCTGCGGCAAGATGCGCCGCTAAAGCCACCGCCGGCGCCGTATTCCGACCAATAGGCTCCAAAATAATATTTGAGCCAAGTTGACCAATTTCTCGCAACTGCTCGGCGACCAAAAAACGGTGCTCTTCATTGCAAATCACTAATGGAGATGCAACTTCTAGGTTGGAGGTATTTTCCAATCGCACTAACGTTTGTTGCAGCAAGCTTAATCCACTATCGTCAATAGATAGGAATTGTTTAGGAAAAGATTCTCTGGACAAAGGCCATAGGCGACTGCCTGTTCCTCCGGCCATAATTACCGGAACTATTTTAGACATAATTAAACCCTTCATTAACCTATTATTTTAAATAAACTTTAAATTTATCTTCAGCTGTAAAGCAGCAGGCGGAATTAATCACATCACCTTCCACACTGAACTAAATCCAAGATCACATAAAATATAAAAATCGGCAACACACCGAAATTATCAACCAGATGTGTCTTAATCATAATATTACCAAATAGAGGGGAATATATCATACTATGAAGTATAGTCGCCCCTTCCAGAAATTCTTATAGTTTCATAATGAAATCAAATAAAAATCAATTTAAAATCAATAAGTTAAAAGAAACATTTGCATCTTGCACGCTACCGCCCCTGGCTTCCAGTTACCAATCCCTGATCCGTACCCTAATTTGTCATCATTATTGTTCATTACTACACCTTGCTTTTCACAAACACCGCGCGGCAAGTGATGAAAAATGAGAGAGCGTGTTACGTCACTTAACGCCATTGCTCTTATAAAAGAGAGGTAGGACATTTCTATCTCACCCCATCTTTTAAGCGTTAACATAGCGTATAAACACAAAAAAGAGCAGCTTTGAGCTGCTCTTTCAGATTTATACTTAGGGTAGCGGAGCTGTTCGTCGAATTATTGTTCAACGCGCAGCAGAAAAATACTGCGCTACCCGCATAACATCTTTCTCGTCCAACGTCCCGGAGTCGCTCAGCAAGGTAATCCAGGACTTGATGTAGGCGTACTTGGCGGAGGCCAGATCGCGCTGAGCGCTATAGAGCTGCTGTTCGGCGTTGAGCACGTCAACGTTGACACGTTGCCCGGCCAGCACGCTTTGCCGGGTCGCCGTCACCTGTGTGGTGGCAGACTGTACCGCCAGCTCATAGGCCGCCACCTTGGCGCGGCTGCTGATGCACAGATTGTACTGCTTGCGCAGATCGTTGAGCGTGGTGCCCGTCTGCGCATCCATTTCATACATCGCCTGGCCATAGCGCGCCGCCGCCTGCCGGGTCGACGCCGAAACGCCGCCGCCGGAATAAATAGGCATACTGACCTGCACGCCGATACTGTCGGTACGGTATTTCTGGTTAACCGTGTTATCGCTGCTGGAATCGTTTTCCGAATGCGAAGCATACAGCTGAACCTGCGGCATAAAGCCCGCCCGATTCCTTTCGACGTCATACTTCGCGGCATCCACGCCATGACGCGAGGCGGCTAGCACCGGGTTGTTCTCCAGCGCGATCTTTTGCCACTCTTCAAATTTGGACGGGATCAGCGGCGCCACCTTAAACTTGCCCGGCCGCAAAACCTGCAATTCATCCAGTTGGTTCAGCGGTATGCCGATAATCACTTCCAATTCGCGCTGCGCGGCGTCCAGCGCATCGCGCGCTTCGATTACCTGCGCTTCGGCCAGGCTGTAGCGCGCCTGGGTTTCTGATACGTCGGTAATGGTGCCTTCACCGGCGCTCATCAGGCGATCGTTCAAGGTTAACTGTTCCTTGTAAGCCGCCTTTTGCGCTTCGGCCAACGCGATTTGATCCTTGGAATAGGCCACTTCGACATAGGCGTTAATCACCCTAACAGCAAGATCCAGCAACTTACTGCGATAGCGCTCGTCCGACATCATCGTCTGCGCTACGCCGGCTTTGTAACGCGCGTAAGCTTCATAATCGAACAGCGGCTGCGTCAGCGTGATCGAACTGGAATAACTGCGATATTGTTGCCGCCGGGTGACCTCCGAAACATTGCCGAAAAAGTCGCTCTGCGGATATTTTTGCGTCTGCCAATTGCGCGGCGAATTCTGATAGTTCAACGACACTTTCGGCAGCAGCCCCGCCCTGCCGATGTTTTCGTTCTCATCTCCCGCTTCTTTCTCTTTTATAGCCGCCCGGAAGGTCGGGTCCTTTTCTAATGCCAGCGAATATGCGTCTAAAATCCCTATCGAATAAACCGGCGCAGATATCGCAAACAAAAGGGTGCCGATAACCAGACCGGCAGCCTGTCGTTTTGATTGAATCAAAATTATTCCTCGGTTAATGAAGTATGAGCGCGATCCAAAATAGGTTTAAACAGATAACTCAGCAGTGAGCGCGACCCCGTTTTCACGAACACCTCTACCGGCATCCCCGGCTTGATGTCCTCGCCACTGAGCATCTTCATGCCCTCCGGTGAGACCGTAACCTGCATCTGGTAGTAAGGCTCACCGTTGGCTTTGTCGACCAGACGGTCGGCGGAAACCAACGTGACCGTTCCCGGAATTTTCGGGGTTTTGTTTTGGTTGAAGGCGGTAAACATCAGATCCACCGGCAACCCGTTGTACACCTTATCGATCAGGTCGACTTTCAGGCGAGAATCCACCACCAGCGTCGCCTGGCTGGGTACAACGTCCATCAGGTGGTCACCCGCTCCCACGACACCCCCCTGAGTGAAGATATTCAATCCGACCACGGTGCCGTCCACCGGTGAGGTGATGGCGGTGTTGCCCAGATCGAAATCGGCCATTTGCAGCTTATTGCGAAACTCACTGGCGTCCATTTGGGTTTGTGCCAGTTGCGTTCTGACCTCGCGTTGATAGTCGGCGAAACGTTGATCGATACGCTGCTGAGATTCTTGCAGCTGCTTTTGCAATTGGCCAATCCGCCCGACAGTTTCATCGATGCTGCTATTCACTTCGGCGAACTGACGCTGAACTTCCAGATAGCGATTGCGTGGCAGGTAGCCGTCCGCAGCCAGCTGCTTCATGCTGTTCATCTGTTCACGCAGGCTGGAAAGTTGGATCTGCTTGTTGACGCGTGAATCCTGCAGGCCTTTCAATTGGAAACGAATCCCGTCCATCGACTGCTTATAACCGTCAATTTCACTTTGCAGCCCCTGGCGGCGGGAAGCGAACAGCTGCGTTTGCAACGCGATAATTTCAGCCACACGCGGCTGATCCTTGATCTGGGTAAAAATGGGAGAAAAAGTGACGCTACTCAGACCATCGCGTTCGGCGAGTAAACGCCCTTCGGTGGCCAGCGTGGTGTAGTACTGGTCGCGCAGGGAATCGACCTGCGCCTGTGCCTGCACCTGGCTCAACTGCACCAGGACTTCACCGGCTTTCACCTTGTCGCCCTCTTTCACCGCGATATTTTTGATGATGCCGCTGGCCGGTGCCTGCACCGTTTTGCGGTTGCCGGAAACGGTTACCGATCCCGGTGATGCCACCCCTTTATCCAGGGGCGCAAACGCTGCCCAAGCCAAAAATCCGAACAGACCAATTCCCACGACCAGCCAGCCCATCCGGGTAAACCGCCGTTCATCCTGTGGGATCTCTTCAATATACGAGTCTTGCGGCTCGCCAATGTGCGTCGACATACCAACTCCTTTAAACTGCGGACGGCAATAAAGCCATCAGGCAATTCACGGCTTAATTAATTTGCGTTTTTGGGATATTGCCTTCATCTGGCTCAGAATTTACCGCCCTCACCGCTTGCTGAGGCTGTTGCGTCTGCGCTTTTTGCGCATTGGCTAACGCCTGAAGCACTTGTTGAGTCGGGCCGAACGCGTTGACGTTGCCATTCACCAAGAGCAACAGCTTGCTGGTCATCGACAGCAAATTGGTGCGATGGGTAATCAGAACCACCGTTTTATTACGTTGCTTGAGGAACATAATGGCCTGGTTCAACGCTTTCTCGCCTGCATCATCCAGATTGGAGTTAGGCTCATCCAAAACCACCAGCGAAGGGTCGCCGTACAGTGCGCGCGCCAGGCCGATACGCTGTTTCTGCCCACCGGACAGCCCAGCGCCACCGTTGCCGAGCACCGAATCATAGCCGTTCGGGAAACGCAGGATCAGTTCGTGCACACCGGCCAACTTAGCAGCTTCAATGACCTTCTCTGAGTCGATCTCGTTAAAGCGAGCGATATTCTCGGCGATAGTCCCGGCAAACAGCTCAATGTCCTGCGGCAGATAGCCGATATACGGCCCCAACTCATCCTTGTTCCACTGATAGATGTCAGCATTATCCAACCGAACAATCCCTTCACTGACCGGCCAAATGCCGACCAGCAAACGAGCCAGCGTCGATTTCCCCGACGCGCTCGGGCCAATGATCCCCAGCACGTCACCAGGCTGAATGGCAAAACTCACGTTATGCAATACCGCATCGCCTTTGGATCCCGGCGGCGTGGCGGTGACGCCTTCTACGGCAAGCACCCCTTCCGGACGCGGCAAGGACATACCGGTACCACGTTGCGGGTGCGTTTCCAGCAGCTTGACCAACCGGCCATAAGAAAGCTTCGCCGCGCTGTAGCTCTTCCAGACGTTAATAACCTGCTCAATCGGCGCCAGCGTTCGCCCCATCAGAATGGAGCCGGCAATCATCATACCGGGTGTGATGTGCCCATCGATAGCCAGCCACCCCCCCAGCCCCAACACCAGTGATTGCAGTGACATGCGCACAAACTTGGTGATCGACGTGACCCGCGATGCGCGTTCGCTGGCGATGCGTTGGCTGTTCAAGAATCGCTGGTGCAGACCGAACCACCGGCGTTTCAGGTTAGGCAACATCCCTAAAGCCTCGATCACTTCGGCATTTCGCAGATTGGTGCTGGCCAACGTACCGGACATAATCGACAGCTTGCTGGCTTCCGCCAGCGGCTTTTTCGACACCATTTCGTTGATCACCGCCAATGCGATCAACAACAGTGCACCGACCAGGGCGAACAGCCCCAACCAAGGGTTAAAGAGGAATATCACCAACAGATAGATCGGAAACCACGGTGCATCAAAGAAGGCGAACAGCGCGCTGCCGGTGAGGAATTGGCGCAGATTGGTCAAGTCGCTCAGCATCTGGCCGGCGTCAGAAGAACCGTTTTTCAGATTCGCCTCGTAGGCCGCAGTGTAGACTCGCGTGTTGAGACGCATATCCAGCTGACTGCCGATACGGATCACCACCATGCTGCGCACGTATTCCAACAGCGACATCATGCCGAACATGCCCAGCATGATCAGCGTCAGCATCAACAGCGTGATTTCATTACGCGAAGGAAGCACCCGGTCGTAAACCTGGAGCATATAGATAGAAGGAACTAGCATTAATAAATTAATAAATGCGGTAAATATGCCAACGGTCCAAAAAACCTTACTGCGAGTCCGTATAACATCCGCAATTTCATTGCGCGGTATAAATTGATTCACTTTCTGCCCTTACATCATGTGCACTGTCAGTCAAAATCCGCATTGGACTCTTATAAGGAAAATCCTAAAAAGGGAAAAATAAAATAAATCCTAAAGAACCCCCACCCCAGACATGCTCGAGACTGCAGATACTTTTTCTAACTATAGGTAGAGAAAGCGGATATCAGCAAGGCCGTAAGCAAAAAAAATCGCCTCACGAACTACAGAAAAAAACAAATGAAAACAGTGAGGTAAATAGTAGACAGGGCAACGCGAGTTTAGTACGAAAGGGAATAAATTAGAGATAATGACGTAGTTCACAATTTTCAAAGAATACGGGGTGTTTACACACCCCGTATTATTGATTGACTAACAGTTTCAATGGGCATTATAACCCACTGGAATTCATACTTACGCGTAGTGCAGAGTATCCACCAATTGCTGGTGGTTTTGCCCTGTCAGGTATACCACGGTATCGTTGAGGTCCAGCGTGTGGTTATCGTTGTTGTCGATAATTACATACGAGCTTGCAGTGTTACCGCCACCGCTGAATACAACGGATGCCACACCCACTTTCGCCGTCAGCGAGTTGCTGCTATCCAGACCCAAGATACCACCCAACAGGCCGATAACGCCGTTGGTCAAACCGCCCACCAGTGTCCCCAACAACGCATCCAACGTGTCGGCAGAGCGCGTACCGTAGTTCGCTACCGCAGTGCCGCTGGCGTCATCGGAAATAGTCAGGCCGCCATGGTTCACGTCGACAATCGAGTCCTTGAGGCTATTAAAGTCCTTGATGGTCACACCCGCCTGCGTGTTACTCGCCTTGATGTCATAGGTGTTGGCACCTGCGCCACCGGTCAGCGTGGTGTTGCCAATCACGCCCAGGGTATCGGCAGCACTGGAGCCTTCTACGGTCATCTGGTAACCGTTCAGGCCCAACGCCGTCAACACCGGCGCCAACAGGTTGGTGGTAATGACGCTCAGCGGCAGAATGTTCAGCAATTGAACGATGATACCGTCACCGGTACCGCCATGGCTGGAGTCGAGATTCAGCCCCCCGGTGTTGGTGGACGCATTGATATCACGCACGTTGCTGAAACCGCTGCCCAACGTCAGATCCAGCGCGTGATCACCGGTCACGTTGATGGTCTGAACCTGCGCATTGGTGCCGGCCAGTGACAGAATGTTGTCAAAGCTGCCGGTACCGCCTGAGGCCACGTTCACCGTGGTCAGAGCGGTGCCCAACAAGGCGCTGCTGCTGCTGTTAAGGGTAATGGCGCCGGCATTCACATTGGAAGAACTCACCGCATCAAAGTTGATATTGAAATGATCGGTGGCGTTCTGCACGAAGGTGAAGTTCAGCGTACTGGCGGAAGTCGCGTCCCCTTTCACTTCCAACTGCGCGGCGTTGCCGCCGGCGGCGTTAATGACGTTGACGTTAGCCAGACCGGAGATCACAAAACCTTGTGAGCCCAGGTTGGTGGCCGCCGCGTTCTGCGTAACCGTGCCGCCCGTGGTGCCTTCCACCGTAGATGTGCCGTTGGTCAGGCCAAAGTCAAAGGTGTGGGTCGGCGTTGTGACGCTGGTGGTGGTCGGTGAACCGATTAGCGGAGTCGTAATCAGCGTACCGACGGACTTGCCGATATAGCCGGTCAGGTCAATTTTCTCAAAGTTCGAGAAGTTGTTGGCGTTGCTAGTCACGGTACTGGTGCGAACGCCCAGGGCGTTTTGGTTGGTTACTACAGTTTTGGTGATGAAGTTGGCGGAGATGGAGTCCGTACCCGCACCACCATCAGCCTTAACCGTGTTCGCGACAGTGTTCGCCCCACCGGAAACCCCGTTGCCCACCCAGTGCAGGCTGTCGTTGCCGGCGCCGAGGTTGAACTGTGCGGTACCGGTCGCGATGTTGGCCGTCGATGTGACAACTACGTCATCCGCACCCGAACTGGCGTTCAGGATGACGTTGCCGTTATTCACGGTGATATCTACACCTGGATTAACACCATTGTCAGACAAGTTGACCGTTGCTGCGCTGGTGCCGTTGATGGTCAGATTCGCCAGATGGTCGGCGAACTTCAGGTTCACGGTGCTGGCGGCATTGGCGTTCAGTTGAACATTCGTCAGTACCGCTGTTTCGGCGTTGCTGATTTGATGGGAAGAACCAGTGTTTACCGCACTTGTAGCATTCCCCCCTCCAGTTGTCGCCGTAAGAGTTGCCGCAGTTTTGTATAACAGACTGGTGCCGATGTCATATTCAAACGCATGCTGCTGGGTCATCGTAGCCGCATCAGTAGCCGTTGAATTGCGCAGATCGTTGATGATAGCCGAAGTAATGGCTACTTTATCTGTCAAACCACTATAAATAGCAATCTCTTGCGCAGTCGGATCTTGACCATAAACCCCAAAGTAAACATGCTTAATAAAATCATCACCAGTTAACTGGGCACCTTTTCTCTGGAATTCCACAGAACCCAAAAGATTCTTAATCAAAAGATCAAACGATTTGTTAGGTTGGAGTAAATAGGTTGTCCATGAATCCAATCCTAAAGCATCAATGCCGCGATAAGGCACTGCAAGGTAGACTGAGGCAACACGTTCTTGAGAAGCAAGATCGACAGACCACTGGTTCCATGCTGCCGAACCATAAGACTTATAAATAATAGGTTCAACATGGGCATCAAAAACAGACTGACTCTGCAGCGTTGCAGCATCAAACCCTTGATAATTTAGAAGAGAGTCTATTGCATTGAAAATAGCATTACTCAAAGAAGTATTATTTAGTATTTGCTGCAAATCATTAACAGCTGGTGATGAACCATAAACTTTCTGATAAATAGACTGCAAAATCTCGACTTCAGTTTGATTGCCGTACAACGCTTGGCCAGCGGATGAAGTAAGTAGACCATCTATATATGATTGATATGTAAGCTGCCCATGGCCAATTTTCAAGGCAGCATCGTCAAACGCAACAACACCTGTGTATGTCTCTTTACCCATAACGGCATAAAGTATTGCGGCAACTTCCTTCTGGTATGCTAGAGAGGCCATAATCGTATCCTTAGGATAAACGTTTAACTAAAAGTCTAAAATTCGAATAAGAGTAGAGCTGATACCATCGATGAACTCTTATTCAATAGCAAAAGACATGCAAAGCATGCTTGAGTAAGCAAAGTCCATAAAAAAACAACTGTCAACCAAAAATAAAAAAACACTCACTACAAATAAAAAAATTCTTAAAAAACAAAAACAAAAACAAAAACGTGCCATAGAAATTAACAAGGCGAAGGAGGTCTCATTGAAATCACGTAGACAAGTGCAGAATGCTATGGTATTGAAATAGAATAAAGAAGAGCAAGACGTTAGATAGGAAAGGCACTCAACAAGCATCTAATTTGGTGGAGTATTATTAAATAACTAACTATATTTATAGATTACGACGTATCCAATGCGATTGCACTTATATTTATCAATAATTTAAATCACTCAACATCCATACAGTATTTTAATTAAGAACAAAAAAAGTTCCTTAGTGATAAAAAACGCACACCACAGTTATGTAATTACAGAGTATAAATCATGATATATGTTAATGCGCGATTTCTCACGCAAGAGGTGACAGGGGTTCAAAGATTTGCAGAAATGATATCCTTAAGCCTAAATAATAAAATTAATAACATCACCTTCCTTTGTCCATCAGGTGTGCTACGGGAATCTGTAGGAAAAAAATTGAACGTAAAGCTTATAGGGAACTGTCAGGGACACTTTTGGGAACAAGTAGAACTCCCCCTATTCTTGAAAAAAAACGGCTCTCCACTTTTAATAAACTTAGGCAGCACAGGTCCTATTTTTTACAGAAACAAAATAGTTACACACCACGATATTACGTACTTAAAGTACCCCCGTAGTTATTCAGTAGCATTCTTGATATTTTACAAGATAGTAATGCCATTCATACTGAGAACCTCACGCCACTTGATAACTGTGAGTCAATTTTCAAGAGAAGAAATAGTTAACGCGTATAACTACCCCAAGGAAAATATATCAGTAGTATACAATGCAACAGATGAGTCGTTTCGCCCCGCAAGTACAACAGAAACTCCTAACGACGATCGTTACTTATTATCAGTTTCATCACGTAACTATCACAAAAATCATCATGGTATGATTGGTGCTTTTAAAAGGGCATTACAAATTTCACCTGAGAACAAAAATATAAAAATAAAAATTATAGGAAAAACAGCAAGATCGTTTTCAAAGCAAGGATATGCACTCGAGTGCAACTCAGATAATATAGAGTTTTTAGGAAGGGTCAACGACGAGGAACTAATTAACCTATATCAGAATGCAACAGCATTTATTTTCCCATCATTTTATGAAGGGTTTGGTATTCCACCTCTAGAGGCTCAGTCTTGCGGTTGCCCTGTCATATCATCAAATGCTGCATCAATGCCTGAAGTTTTGGCTGAAAGTGTCTTATACTTCGATCCACACAGTCTGGAAGATATGAGTGAAAAAATTAATCGCATAATGATGGATGAAAATTTAAGGGGGAGTTTAAGTCAGAAGGGATTAAAAAACACAAGAAGATTTTCGTGGGAGAAGTCTGCGGAAGAGTTAATAAAAATAATCAACAAATTTGTTTAAACATGAAATGCTGCGGGTGATATTAAACACCCGCCATATAATAAACCATTTTAAATAGGGTTTGACTGCCGCCTTGCTTTAGTTACGCTCTTGAATTTCAAGCTCACTCTATCAGAAATCATTGACTTCATGAGATAACCCACAAGAATAATTGTCAGTAAAGATATAGTATAATACATCCAAAGAATGTTTAGGTTCATCTTGCTGAGCACAACATAGATCCCTGATAAAACGACGATATGGCAGAGGTATATCTCATAAGAGATATCACCTAAAAAGGCCAACCACTTAAGTTCTAAGTTTCTAATGTTTACGATAGAAATAAAAAATAAAAGTGAAGGAATGCCATCTTTGATAAATCGGGGAAGCTGAAACTTAGCTAAAGCGAAATACGCAACAACAGAAAAGATAAAAAATAGAACTGAACTACAAGAAAGTTTGTTATGCTTATAAAGTAAATATAATATAATACCGTAACAGAACTCCAAAGAGATACTGTCTGTAACCCCAACAACAAAGGGATTACTACCCCTATACCATCCACCCAAAATAACAATGACTGCTATAGAAAAAATGGTTCCCATAGAAACCAAGTAAATATTTTTCAAAAAAAGGAATGACGCGAATATTAAATAAAACAAGAATTCGTAGCACAGCGTCCAAACAACAGGATTTAAATACTCATAACCATCTTCACTTACCGGAATAAGAAAAAAGGATTCCCAAACAAATGTACCCGAAGAGCTACTATTTATTAAAACAGGCTTAATAATATATACAATAACAAGAGGGAGCAGCAAAAGATAATGGAGAGGAAGTATTCTGACAGCCCTATTCTCTAAAAAGGCGAGAAATTTGTATTCTTTTCGGTCACAGACATACATCATTATAAACCCAGAGATTATAAAAAATATATCTACGCCTATACTGCCTTTAGTAAAAGAAAAATCAGTCATTCCAACGGAGTAAGCCTTAGCCGTCAAATGTGTAAATACGACTGAAAGGGCAGCAATACCTCTCAGCCATTGAATTTGGTCTATGTTGTTTCTTTGCATCTCCTACCTTACCCTATGTAATTATGGCTGGTAATACCATCTGACTAAAGACAATCTGCTTTATAGCGACACAAGCCAAGGAAATAACTTACATACCGTCAGGATCTTTCATTTTCGAAAAATTCCCATTTATCGTTTATATAGTTGCTGATTTCATTCCTAAAGCGTTCATCTGAGAATCTAATGGCGTTATTCCTACAACTCTGTGGCTCAAATAGACTCGCCGAAGATTCAAATGTTTTCACCGCTTCGACCACTGCCGATACATCTTGTTTATCGAAAAACACTCCTGTTGGATTAGGATGCGCTGTCGAAACAACCGTCTCCAGAGCGCCTCCACGACCATAGGCTATCACTGGGGTACCACAAGCTTGAGCTTCGACAGGTGTAATGCCAAAGTCTTCCTCAGCAGCAAAAACAAAAGCCTTTGCTTTCTGCATATGTTCTTTCATTACATCATTAGTTTGGTAGCCCATTATTTCTACGTTTTTAGTCGCTTTAGATCTTATCTTTTTCATTTCAGAACCATCTCCAATAACGACCAGTTTTTTATCCTGCATGTGACTAAAAGCTTCAACGATAAGGTCAATTTTTTTATAGGGAACCATTCTCGAAGCGGTGAGATAAAAATCATCCTTATTATCACAAACATCAAAATTTCTAACAGACACCGGAGGATAAATCACATCAGCCTGCCGGCCATAAACTTTCTGTATACGCCGAGCAATAAAACGTGAGTTTGCAATGAAATGATCAACCCCATTAGCTGTACGGTAATCCCACAACCTTATTTTATGTAATAGCCAACGAACCAATAGTCCCTTTACCCCTGAATCTAAGCCAGATTCTTTCAAGTATTGATGTTGAAGATCCCAGGCATATCGAATAGGTGAATGCACATAGCTGATATGCAGCTGGTTAGGTCCTGTAATAATTCCTTTGGCTACTGCGTGACTGCTGGATAAGATTATATCGTGCTTTGAAACATCTAATTGCTCAATGGCAAAAGGCATCATGGGAAGGTAATTCTGATATTTTCTTTTTGCGAGAGGCAACCTTTGAATTAAAGAGGTTATCGCTCTCTTATTGTGAAAGTTTGCTCTATCATTATCCGAGAGAAAGTCAACAATTGAGTACAATGTAGAATCAGGATATAAATCAACAAATTCTTTTATGACTCGTTCAGCACCAGCATAAGTGACCAACCAGTCAGCAACAACTCCTAAATCGTAATTATTCAAGATAACCTCTTAAACTTATATATTAAAATTTTACTTACTAATTTCACACAAAGAATCCGAATTATCTGTTGCTACACTGGGGCAACGTATAGTGATATTTCCATTATCACTTTGCAAGTTATACACAGACCAGCTACTCTGCGGTTCAGAACTTAACTGATAACTTTTCATAGGCACTGTGCTTCTCTCACTTTGCGCAGATAAGGTTGAACTTCGGATAACACTCCCTAATTTTTTAATTTGCACGGCAGATTTTTTTTCTTGAAGATCATGCGTATAAAATCCGAAGTTAAACTCTTTATTTTCAGCACTATTACCATCATTTATTAGATCATACCACCAAACGCCTTTAATATAGCCAGTTTGCTTAGCCAATATCGAGTATTCTACAATCCAATTCGCCGCATCAACCTCGCTAATTCCAGAAGCACCTGAATAAGTAGGATATCCCATTTCAGTGATATAAAACGGCACATCTCTCCCTGCTTCTTTTCTAACCTGATTTTCAAATGAGGATATGTTTAAAATAGCATTTTTTGGCGTATTTAACTGTTTGTTTGGCAACATATAGGAATAGGGATGCAAGGAGATTCCATCGACATAATTTAATAGCCCATTCTTTATCAGATCCAGCATCCATTTTCTATCACGATGAACGAGAGGATTAAGAGAGCCAGTAATAATGATGGCTTCAGGATCCACTTTCCTGATAGCCATAGACGTTATCTTCACCAGTTTCAAGTATACACTATCGTCAGGTCGGCTGAAATTCTTAGGGACCCCACTTCCAACTAACCATTCATTCCAAATTTCGTAATATTTGACTTTACCTTTGTACCGCTCAGCAGTCCACTGTGCATAATCCGCGAACTTTTTAATTTCATCATCGGAGGTAGGGTAATTTCTGCCAGTAATATTTTTATTTCCATAATCTAATACTAAAAGAGTGTTGATATCGTACTTCCTGGAGCTATTAATGAAATCATCAACTTTCCGCATCTTCCCATTAACACTATACTCACCAGGAACTCTCTCAACTTGATCCCAAGTAAAGTCCTCCCTTATCGCATTAAAGTTACTTTGCTTTACAAGATCCACATATTTTTTCGCCTCCTCTCCATAGCTTCTTAAATGGACACCTACGCCAAATTCGAAAGCATAACTCGGTACAACCACCATTAGCATTAGAATCGAAGTAAATTTTCCTAATTTAGAGGAGTTCATGATTTTTACCTATAAGTTAACTTTCTTAAAGCTTTAATGGGTATATTAATAATCTTATAAAAAATAAAGTTATTAACAGCGATTTTTTCTAATACGGTGGCATATTTATCAAAAAGCTCCGTTACTTGAACGTTAACTTTACTGCTCAATGTTAAATTAGAACTTCTTTTAATTGCTAAAATATTAATTAAATTCCCTCTAATCCTCTGTAACAACAATCTTCTAGAATCCTTTTCTAATCCTGGATACATAAACAACTCTCCTTGTGAATATATAGATTCAATATATCCTATAATGTTTTTTTCTGTAAACCGTGACTGCATAATGGAGCCCATTCTAATCCGTCTTAGAAAGAACTTGTCATTACAGACGTAGGTCAATTTTGATTTAAAGAAAAGTTGTGGTGTAAAATCTTCATCCTCATGAATGATAGGTTTAAATTTTAATTCGTTGTCTTCAATGATACTTTTCTTGAAGATATACATCCAGGCATTAGGAAAGAACCTCTTCTGCTTTGATAGCGCTATAAAACATTCCTCTCCCGTATTGAATCGCGCTATCATGTTTCTTGCGTAATCAGGAAGTTTACGTATATCCTTCGTATTGCTGATTTCACTATCGTAAAAAGATTTAGCTGAGAACACGAAAAGTTCAAGATCAGGGGTTTCGTTTAATACCATAGAAAACTTGGCTGTAAGACCAGGATCTAATAAATCATCAGAGTCAAAATAGTAAACATATTTGCATCTAGCAAATGATGTCCCTATGTTTCTCGCAACGCCCAACCCATTATTTTTTGTCGAATGAATCTCAACAAATTCATATTTAGCAAATTCAGAATTGAGAATATCGAGAGACTTATCAGTAGAACCATCATTTATAATTACAACCTGAGCCGGGCGTGGATTCAAATTAATAACAGATTGCACAGCCTCAAACACATAATTTTCTACATTGTAAACTGGAATTACAATTGTCAGATCTACAATATCGGAAGTTTCACTCTTCATTTGCAATCTCACATCCATCCACTCCTTTTGTCCACGCTTCGTAGTAACCGGAATTTTTGCCATACGAATTATCTATTAATATCGTTTTCATCCCAAGCAAGCATGCTAAGATATGTCCGTGCATTCTCGACGTTATAATCTCACTGTGAACCATAAAATACTTATTTACGCGTTGAACTAATGCATCGGTGTATTTATACCATATGAGATTAACTGGAATAAGACTGAAACCAAGCTTGTTATTAACGAGCTCGCCATGATGACATAACTTCAGTATAGCCCGATCTTTACCATTGCAAATATCCATCCAGTCTTCTGTTTTTATACAGTTATCTTTAGTCAAGCCACTTGGTATTTTACTTATTTCAATATCTTTTCTCAGCATCCAAAGCGGATTATTTTTTTCCTTCGAATTGGTTTTTTTAGGGAATGCATAGTAAAGTGAATGGGCCATATCAGGACATAGGACTGTCTTCTTTGAGAAGTAATTTCTCAATATATCGAGACTACGAGTATCTCTGCAAAATATATGTAAATCTTTATGCTTAGAGAAGATCTCGGCCGATGAAAGCATGTTTCTTTCGTTCGAGAAATGAACTGTCTGAGGGAGGATAACTATCTTGTTATTTGGATAGCTCGATATCACTTTTTCTCGTAGTCGCTGATGCGCCGGGTATAGATCACCAAAATTACCGCCACCATGTAAAATAATAGTTACATTGTCAGGAACAGTCTTATAATCATTAAAAAATCGATGTGAACCAAGATCTGAATAGCGAGCAACGACATTATATTCCATTTCGAAGAAAAATTGTTCAGCCCCCTTCAAAATCAAAAGATCTCCTACATTTAGATGCAAAGGAAAATCCAGATAAATGATCTTGCTGCCTTTAGGAACTACATTTTTTATAGTAAAAAGATCTTTGTACAACACGTGCATTTTATTCATAAAAGTGCCTGTTAAAATTTTCCTTTGATTATCTTCTTTAACTCAACTAACAATGGCGAAGATGATAAAAAAATAGTTATTACGAATATAAAACCACCAATAACAATAGAAGAAAATAGTGTAAATGTATTATTGAGACTAAAATAGTGCCCCATGAAAAACTTAAATAACCAGACAGACATTAACATTGGCAGGGAAATTTTTAGAGGTATCAACAAACTGAGCAAATACTCTCTGTAGCTATTACCTAAAACGGGTTTAATTAAAATGAAATAACTTAAGAATGTGTTAACTATTTGAACGATCAAAAACCCTATCGCAACACCTTCCACGCCGTAATATAAACCACCGATATACAATGTGGGCAAAAATAAAACAGTTTTAAATACGTTGAATTTAAAACTAATATCAACCCTAGCTTTCGCCATTAATAATGCACCAATAGGATTACCAATGGACCGTAATAAACCTACCACACATAGTACTTGCATTGTCGGTATGATGAATTTCCATTTCTCACCAAAAGCAAACAAGACAAAGTTGTCTGAGACTAACATCAGCCCAAGCAAAAGCGGGAAATTAATAATCCCAACTAAGGAGAGCAACTTGTAAAAATTAAGCCTTAATTTTTCGATGTCGTCCTGAATTTTAGAGAATGCAGGAAACAAAACCCTTGTTATAATTGGATTTAATTTCATCGGTGGTATTACCGTCATATTATACGCCAGGTTATAACCGCCGACTGCAATTGGTCCTAACAGTTTTGCGAGCACAACTGTTGAAATGTTTACATTGATGAAATTAACCAAATTATCAGCTGTAAGGTAAGCACCAAATTTCAAATTCCCTTTAATTTTATAAAGTGAAAATGAAAGTGTGGGTTTATACATTTTAACACCATGAACATAAAACAAAACTGTTCTCGATGCCGCATTGATTAGATACCCCCATATTGCCGAAATTGCAAATGGATAATAGAAAGCAATGCAAACTGTGAATAAAAATCCTAGCAGAAAACTTATCGCCTCAACCTTTCCTATTATCGAAAACTCCAACTCTTTCTGCAGTAACGCTCTATACTGTTGCCCATGAGGTATAAATAAAAATGCTATCGATATTAACTCAATTAGTTTATTTAACCCCGGAAGGTTTAAAAAGGCAGCTATCTGCTTACCACAGACGAAAAAAATAAGGAAAACAAGAAAACCCACTCCGACATTAAACCAATAAAGAGAGGTTAGTTCATCTTGAGATATATCCTTTTTTTGTATTATAGAGTTTGAGATTCCAAAATCTGAAAGAGTATCAGCTAAAGCAATAATAACCATGGCTGCGGAAAGCAAACCAAATTCCTTTGGTCCTATGAGTCTCGCTAAGATTGCCATCTGTAACAGACCGATACCCACAATACAAGCAGTTGAGAATGCGGTCCATTTTGCTCCATTAAACGCTTTTGCTTTTAATCCCATATTTTTATCCAACTATCTCTTTCAATTCTTTGCGTATTCTGTCTGTTGTTTTCTCCCAGGAAAACTGATTGACTTGTGAAAAACCTCGTATCCTTAATTCTTTCACTAAAGACTGAGAGTCAATAATTTTTTCTAATGAAATGACCATTTCGTCTATGTTCTGAGGATCGACAAGTAATGCAGCGCCACCTGCTATCTCGCTTAAAGAAGTACTGTTAGATGTTATCACCGGAGTACCACAGGCCATAGCCTCTATCACCGGCAAGCCGAAACCCTCATATAAAGAAGGGAAAAATAATAACGAGGCACCTTTATATATCGTTGCCAATTCATCATCAGTTATTTTCCCTGTAAACAGTACCTTATCCGTTATTCTAAGTCTGTTCAATTCTGAGGCAAGTTCGGAACTAACAAGTCCAGTAAATATATAGTTATGAGTTTTTACAAGACGCGAGTTTGCATATGCTTGTAAAGCCTTCATCTCATTTTTATGAGCTCTACGATTACTGACAGTGAGGATATAGGGCCGATTAGTGCCAAAGCTTTCAACTTGGGAATGAAATGACGGTGAAACACCATTGCCAACAACAACGACCTGCTCGGCGCTTACTCCTGCCCAATCACAGATCCTGGCCTTTGAGAACTGCGACACAGTGAATATTTTTGCGGCCTTCCGACATGTATTTTTAAGAATAGTATTGTAATAAATTTTCTTAAGTAGTGTCGTATTAGGCGCGACATCAATATGATTTAAATCATGTATCGTAATAATGCAACGTTCCAAGAAACACAATGGCGAATTGTATCCTGGTGAAAAAAAATACCCACTGTTTTTACTCAGGTATTGTGTGAGTTTAAAGCTATCATATTTACTCGCTGGATCACCATTCAGCTTTATTTTTTCCAAACCGTCTATTGCAGAATATACCTCCCTTGCAAAACGACCTATTCCATGCTCCCCGATCCACCGGCTATCAAATATAACATTTCCCATTAACCACCTCAAATTAATTTATTTTAATCCATTAGAGCGCGTAGATATAGTAAAAAGCCTCTGTTGAATACCACGGGTAACTATACCAAAGATCGAATCCATCCATTCTATCTGTGTAATATGGCCCTAATGTTATAACTCTCACAATAAAATACAAAATTAGAAGTATTCTATATATATTGGCCATGCGGTAAAAGGCGAAGAACATGAAATAGCCTAATCCAACTGCCGACATAACCAAGAATATTCTTGATGACAGCAATGGTATCGGTAGTAAGAATAAGTACGAGAGGCAAGAAAAATAAAAGAATTTTTTTATTATTTCGAAATTGGAACTTTTAGGTCCAAAAAGCAAGAAACCAGCAAGCATAACAAACATATATTTTAAGAATGTATTACCAACTTCCGCGCTATTTCTATTGGCTATGTTATTATAATACTGTAATTTAGCTGCCAACTCACCGATTACGGGGATGTTGAAAAAAATCGTCAACTGACTAAGAAGTAAAGAAAACAATAATCCAAAGAAAAGGAATAACCCTAACGTTATAAATTGCCTTCTCTTATTGTCACTTAAAAATATTTTAAGTACTACATAAATAGGAAGAGACGATAGGTGTCCTCCTATAGCAAAAAACATAAATATTATTCCTTTTATATTTCTAAGACCGTAGCTTAAAGCAAATAAAAGGAAAGGTGTCGCGATCATTTGGCGCATCAGTTGCGTCGATAGCGCAAACATGAAGAAACCAATGCATGAAGCGATACAAAGTGACCGTTTCGTTTCTTCCAGTTGCTCAAGTCCGAATTTTTCAAGCCATACATAAAATGTAAAACAGCTAAAAAAGGAAACCAAGAAAAATAGTGCAGCAGGTTTTAGCTCTCCGAACAGAATGATAGTTATCTTGAAATATAGTGATATTAGAAATTCTATCCCCTGCGAATACTGGGCTATGCTGCCACCTTTTAATAATTCTTGGTATGCAGAATAGTAATGTGCAAAATCATCACTCATAGATTGGAAGTACGATCTTGACGCAAATATCAAGCAACCACAAACGATTGCAAAGACACTTAAATAGACTCTCAAATATCTATTTGAGAAAAAAGTCGGAAACACAACAAGAAGAGATAGAGAGAGATAGAATGCTAGTACGGGAGAAAATACCCCCACTAAAACTGATGATATCAGTAGAGTGCCAAATAATAACTCATATGATCTTAGCTCTATTTTATTTATATTCATCATCCGAACCTTTAAAATTCAACACATAAGAGCCATGCAGTTTTAAAACCATCCGCGTTATTACTCATCATATTTAGCACCCAATTAAAACTGACAAGAACAGACTCATTTCCCATTAAATATTTCTTTTATAATATCTTGCAATTTATTTGTCTTCTCAACCCAAGATTGTTTTTCCACCATGTCTTGGTTTGATTTTGTAAAATCAGCTGAATATGCATTTTTATACATAAGCAATAAATCATCATAGTCTGCATATTCATATAAGAAGGAAACATCTTTTTTATAATCAAGATTAACCCCTCTGTATAAAACATTCAATCCAGATGCCGCATATTCCCATAACTTCATTGGGCTTCGACCTTTGTTAGCATCAGAATCATTCAACGGCAGCAAACCGACTTTAGCTTGTCTTAATTTCTCAGCTGTTTTGTTATAACTGATCGGACCGTGGAATTTTATATTACTATGTTCAGATTCAATCCTCTTAATTTCGATTTCCATTTCTGTTGAAATTGGTCCGTATATATCAAAAACATCATTTTTAAAATTACTTGCCAAGCACTCCATTGCTTTTATATCAAACCGATAATCTATTGCACCTATATATATCGCACCTTTCTTTTCAATGCTGTCATCTGAGAAAAAAAACTCAGCATCATAACCATTATTTATAACTTTAATGTCTTTATTCAATTTATTTTTTTCGCTTAGGAATTCAGCGACTTCATTTGAAGTGGCAATGACAGCATCTGCCTTAGCTATCAATTTTTTCTCATATGTTAACACCTTAATTCCAGACATCGTACTGTAGTTATCCGTTGGTCTATAAATGATATTTTTATATTTAAAGACGTTAATATATGGTTCAAAAAATGGATAATCACAAATAATAATGTCGTACTGTGATTTTCTACCTTGAGCCATTCTAATAAGAAAGTCAGTTATCTTATTCACGAAGATAAAGAACCAATTTCTTTTGGTCGTTATTGGAAATATGAACTTAAATTCATCAATCCTCACAGAGTCGTTTATCTGAACTAAACCAACGCATTTCTTTCCTGTGAGTTTGTGCATTAACGAGAAAGGTGTTCCCATGAACGTCACATTATGCCCAGCTCTTGCCAATTGATTTGCATAATGATGGCTGCCAATTTTGAAATTAGAGATAGAGGGGGTGTGACTTAAAATAAGTATTTTTTTTCCCGAGATCACTTAATCACCTTATCATATGAAAACAGCTGCCACTACTTTTCAAATAGTGGCAGCTACCATCATCTAATTGCTTTTCTTGTCGTCGTAATTATATCCATAGTAGTTATAACCATAGCCATAATAACTACTTACTTTTTTCACGACGCCGTTCAAGATACATCCTTTTACTGGAACACCACTTTGCTCAAAACGCTTGATACTAACATCAATTTCCTTAACTGTATTATTTTCAAAGCGTGCAACAAGTAGAGTGGTCCCTGCATATCGACCTATAATCGCGGCATCTGTTACGGCCAAAATCGGTGGTGTATCGATCATGACCAAATCATATGTTTTTGTAGCCCACTCCAGCAACTCTTTAAAACGATCATGCATTAGTAGTTCAGCTGGATTTGGCGGTACTTGCCCTCTTGAGATGAAATCAAAACCAGCGTTTTTTACAGGTTTGATAGCATCTTCTAACTTGGCTTTCCCTACAAGGTAGTCAGATAAACCGTTATCGTTATTTACATTGAAGAGTTTATGTACGTAACCCTTTCTCATATCGGCATCGATAAGTAATACTTTCTGATGACTTTGAGCAATAACTGAAGCTAAATTCGTGCTGACAAAAGTCTTACCAGCACTTGGGCTCGCACCTGAAATCATAACTGCATTATTTGCTGATTCCATCATCGCAAAATGTAAACTTGTCCGAAGGCCACGAATAGCCTCGATAGCTAAATCTGCAGGGTTCTCAACGGCCAGGAATGCTCCAGATTCATTTATTCGTCTCTGACTCATCGTCAGCCGCTTACTTTTTGCCTTGCTCAGGGTGTTTTTTTGCAGCCATTCAGAAACAGGAATACTGGCATACACATTAATTCCTTGCTCCTCCAATTGTTCTGGAGATTCAATTCCTCTGCGTAAGAAGACGTTAACCAAAACAACACCGATAGAAATAAAACCACCCAAGAAGACACCAATAATAACTATCAATGCTTTTTTGGGTTTTACTGGTTTAGGCTCAGTAATAGCATTGTCAATGATTCGAACATTACCAATAGCACTCGACTTAGCAATATTCAACTCTTGCTGCCTATTTAAGAGCTGCATATAGACAGCTCTACCAGATTCTACATCTCTACTGAGTCTCAACACTTCTTGTTGAGTTGCTGGCATTGCCGAGATTTGCTTATTAAGTTTTGACTTCTCTTGTTGCAACGTTTCCCTTTTCTGCATCAGCGCGTTATATGTCGGGTGATCCTTTGTATAAAGTTGAGAGATCTCTGCTTCTTTAAACGTCAGTTCATTTAACTGGTTATCCACATTAACTATACGATTCAGTACAGATTGAGCTTCCAAATTTAAATCAACAGAATCTTTTTGGCGCCGATAAGAATTTAGTTTGTCCTCAGCTAAATAAAGTTCAGAACGTACCTTAGGGATTTTCTGATCTAGGAAATCAAGACTTTTTGAGTCTTGCGCTGCCTGGCGATCAATATTTTGCTGTAAGTAATTCCGACTGATACTTTCTAATATCTTCCCGATTAATTGAGGATCGTCCCCTGTCATGGCCAGATTAAGCATCCCTGTATCTTTGCCCTGCTCTTCAACGGTAAAATCTTTTTGTAAATTAACGATCGCTTCTAGCTGAGTTAAAAGTTGAACGTTAAATTCCGTCCCGACTGGTGCATCTATTTTGTCAACAGTCAGAGAAACACCATCTTTGTTGAAGTCAACACCAACCTGAGCAACATCCTCAAAGCGGTCACTCACTATTTTGAATTTCCCCCCCTCTAACACCACAATTTTCAAATCACGATTTTTATCTTCGTCATTTAGTTTCGGAATGCTTAAGTGACTAATCTTAATCTCACCAGGTTTATTCCCGACTAAACGATTAAACCCCTGACCAAATAGTGGGAAGTAGTTCTGTTCTGCGACTATTTGTAGATTCAGATCACTGACAGTTTTTCCAAGAATCATTCGTGATTGCAACAAAGAAATTTCGGGAGCAGACTGAGGTTGTCTGTCAGGCAACATTTGACTTAAGTTGTCCAAAATCGCATTGCCCTGCTTTTGCTCGACTTGAATTAAAGCATTTGCACGATATATAGGAGTAGAAAAAACACAAAATAGTATACTTAAAGTTAAGAAGGCCGTAGTAATGCCAGTAATTAACCAACGATGATCAATTATCTCACCAAGCAACCTTCCCAAGTCAAATTCATCGGATTTTTCGTTACCGACGTTTTTTACTGTATTCTTGTTTAACATTATAAATCCCACTGACTATCGGCGTAATGCTAAAGCCCATTTCTGAGCTGACTGTTCAAGAAGGCCGTAAACGAACTCAAAAGCTTCTCGACTTTGGCGATATGGATCCGCAATTTCACGCTGCCCTATCCAGTGGCCGAAAAGCATCGTTTTACCTCTCACCTCGGGAGCTAAACGACATACGGCCTCGATATGACTTTTCTCCATAACAAGAATAAGATCAAATTCGCGGCACATCTTCGCCGTTAATTGCTTGCCTTCATGATTTTCTAGAGACAACTCATGCGATAAAGCCACCTCTTGAGCCATTTCATCAGCTGGCTTTCCTACCATAGCACCAAGGCCTGCAGAACTAATTTTTTTTTCGGGCAAACAGTTTCGCAATAACCGCTCTCCTGTAGGAGAGCGACAAATGTTGCCAACACAAACAACTAGAATCGAATTAAACATACCCATACCATTTATTTCTAAGGCCAATTACGGATACGAAGCGTTCCTTCGGTAAGGTCGTTGAAGCCAGAAATTGTAGGTACTAACTGACTAATGACCCGATTCCAACGAACAACTGGCGCTGTTGTAACATATACGATATCGTAGGGTTTAAGATGAAATTCTGTCCCCATTACCATTGCCGCTGCATCGGATGCATTCAACTGATAAATATTTGCCAATTTCTTACCTTCAGTTCCTCCTAGCGGACGGATGACAAATACACCAGTTGCATCAGAAAACGTTTGGTCCATCCCATTTGCATTTCCTAATGCCTCAGTCAACGTCATACCACTGCGATCCATTTTCAACGTGGTCTGCTTTTTAACTTCACCCATTACGAATACTTTCAAGTCATCGTTTCGAGGGACATAAAGGATATCCCCAGGATAAAGCAAACGGTTCTGAGTGAGATCCCCTTTTTGCATCAATGCTTGCAGCGAAATACTGATTTTTTGCCCATTGTGGGTGAGCACAACATTTCGCCAATCTGCGTTTTCTGATAGTCCCCCCGCTGAGTTGATCGCATCCATTACCGTCAATGGCACATTGGTAATCGGCTGTTGACCGGATTTTGTTACTTCTCCCGTCACATACGCTTTTTGAGAACGAAATGCTGCGATGCTGACATCAACCTGCGGACTCTCGATATACTGTGCTAGCCGAGAGGCAATGTCATTGCGTACTTGATTAACTGTTTTTCCTAACACCTTAACTTTACCGATGTAAGGATAAAAAATTGTTCCGTCTGAGTTCACCCAGTTGCCTGTATCACTCGCGCTACGGTACTGCCCCGCAGGAGTCGTCAGTTCTGGGTGATCCCATACTGTCACCATCAACACATCGCCGACACCAATGCGGTATTCGTAATTTTGCAATTCCCGTTCAAGCGAGGAATTAGGCTGTGCAACCACTGGTTTCGATCGTAGCTTCTCGATTAGACCTGGCGTCACCGGGTAAATATTAACCAATTTATCAAGGTTAAAATCGCTATCTTGCTGTTTGACAACCTCTTTACCACTGGTTGAAAGATGAGAGCCCGGCACGATAGTACAGCCGCTAACCACACTGATGGATACCAAGAGCGGTATCAGTTTCCATTGTTTTTTTGCCATCGAGTTATCATCACTTTCAAAGTAAAAAATGCATGCAATGCCAAGCCCCAGGCCAACCATGGCACTTAGCAAAATGAGTTATCAACACTTGCGCAAGTCGCTTTAAAAGACACTTTCATTGAGCAAGCGTTGAATTCAGATTTGTTAGGCTTAGACTCTCGGAGCATTATTGCATAGTTCTAAAAAAAAAGACCGTCCCATCGTTTTGCCTTAAACTTAGCCACAATCGCTTCAATACTGTGCCACGACAGCCATGGAGGTATCGAGAGAAGCTTTACAAAGAAAGTTCTTCTGCCCACTCGCGGAAGGCTTTACCCTGCGTAGGATGGCGCAATCCGTAAGTCACGAATGCCCGCAGATAGCCCATCTTCTCACCGCAATTGAACGACTCACCAACCAATTCAGTGGCCTCTACTATTTGCTGCTGAGTCAGCTCAGCAATAGCATCTGTCAGCTGAATGCGTCCCCAAGCGCCCGGCTCAATTTTCTCGAGAATAGGCCAAATATCCGCAGATAGCACATATCGCCCAACGGCTGAGTAGTTTGATTTTAGCGGAACATCGCGTCCCGGCTTCTCGATTATTGAACTGATACGTGAAGAATCGCCAGGTTGCAGTGCGTTATTCTCACATTCGACAACAGAATACTCACGCAGAGTATGCTCGTCGACCGTTTGAACCAGTATCTGGCTATGGCCCGTTTCTTCGAAACGAGAAATAAGATGCGGCAAATTATCTCTTCTCAGGTCAGCCTTGGCATCGTCAAGCAAAACATCTGGCAACAGAACAACAAACGGCGAATCACCGACCAACGGTTTAGCGCAGAGAACGGCATGTCCCAGTCCTTTTGGTTGCCCCTGGCGAATGTGCATCAGCGTCACGCCTTTTGGCGTTATCGACTGCACTTCATCCAACAGCTGCCGCTTCACACGGGCCTCCAGCATCGCCTCCAGCTCGAATGAGGTATCGAAATGGTTTTCGATGGCGTTCTTGGAAGAATGCGTCACCAGGATGATCTCTTTGATCCCTGCCGCGACGCATTCGTTGACAATGTATTGAATCAACGGTTTATCAACGATTGGCAACATCTCTTTCGGAATCGCTTTGGTCGCCGGCAGCATGCGCATGCCCAATCCGGCAACGGGAATAACCGCTTTCAACTTCGTCATGGTAAACCTCATTCATTCTCGTGTTCGCTCTCAGCCGCGGTGGCGACAACCTGTTACTTTCCCAACGTCTGCTTCAACCAGCGGGTGAAGTTTTCGCCTTCCGAACCGTGACGCAGACCATATTGCACAAACGCCTTCATATAACCAAGCTTGTCACCGCAATCATGGGATTTACCGCTCATATGGAACGCTTCCACCGTTTGCTCTTTCATCAACATCGCGATCGCGTCGGTCAGTTGGATCTCGTCGCCTGCGCCAGGAGCGGTCTTTTCAAGCAGCGGCCAAATTTCTGCTGAAAGTACATACCGGCCGACAACCGCTAAATTGGAAGGTGCATCCTCACGGGCCGGCTTCTCAACCACCGCCGTCATCGGTGCGCTTTCTCCAGCAGCTATCGTCGCGCCTGCGCAATCTACCACACCATATTTGGACACATCTTGTTCCGGCACCGGTTCAACCATGATTTGGCTATAACCCGTATCATCAAAACGTTGGATCATTTTAGCCAGATTTTCTTTACGCAAATCCGCCGTAGAATCATCCAATAAAACATCGGGTAACAGCACAACGAAAGGAGAATCACCCACCATTGGTTTGGCGCAAAGCACCGCATGCCCCAACCCTTTCGCCTGTCCCTGACGCACCTGCATCACGGTAACATCCGGCGGACAAATACTTTGCACTTCACTCAGGAGCTGACGCTTCACGCGCGCTTCGAGCATGGCCTCCAGCTCAAAAGAAGTGTCAAAATGGTTTTCAATCGCGTTTTTCGATGAATGCGTGACCAATACGATATCTTTAATCCCCGCCGCGACGCATTCAGCAACAATGTACTGGATTAAGGGCTTATCGACCACGGGCAACATTTCTTTAGGAATAGCCTTGGTCGCTGGCAACATACGGGTTCCCAAGCCCGCAACGGGGATCACTGCCTTAAGTCTTGTTTGCATTTTCATTCCAATTCATCGTAGCGCTGCACTCACCTGTGCAGCGTGAACAAGGGGATTCAATCAGGCACGCTACCGCCCTTGGCTTGCAGCTACCAAAGTACTGTATTGACGCATCCACCCACGTCATTGTATGAGCCAGTAATTTTTATGCAAAACGGCACTCATTCTTCGTTTGAACTGCCATGCTGTTCACAAAAAAATAAAAAAATCGGTGCCTTTATAACCAAACGATGTTAGTTACTGCCGTTATATGACTAAGATTCTTATACTAATGCCTAAGTGATACAAGCCTTAGATCCCCCCAGTCAGCCGTTTTCAGAATAAGACTACTCATGCCACATACCGATAAGAATCATAGTTGAAGAAAATTGTTTTAATATTTTGATTTAAATATATTTAATAAGACGTTTCTTTTCTGAGCGCATGGCATCCCGGCAGATATTTGCTCCCTCGGCCCTTGATTCCTTGGGCCACTCGGCGCCGATCGATGTTTACGGCAATACGCCTGTGCTGATCCACGTCCTCCCGATTAAAGTTGAATTTTGCCGCCTCAGCGCCCATCATTCCCGTGCGGCATAAGCCGTAGAACTTACAGGTGAAATTGGGCGTATGGAATGGATCGCTGATCCAACAATTTGGGCCGGCCTGGCCACTTTGGTCGTGCTGGAAATCGTGCTGGGTATAGACAACCTTGTCTTCATCGCCATTCTGGCGGACAAACTACCGAAACAACAACGAGATAAGGCCCGTGTCGTCGGTCTGTTGCTGGCGCTGGTCATGCGTCTGGCTCTGCTCGCCTCCATCTCGTGGCTGGCGACGCTGACCAAACCGATGTTCATCGTCGCGGAGCACCCCTTCAGCGGCCGCGATCTGATCATGCTGGTCGGCGGGATATTCCTGCTGTTCAAAGCCACCATGGAGCTCAATGAGCGGCTGGAAGGCAAGGATGAAGAGCAGCATGGCGCGCGCAAAGGCGCACGTTTCTGGCCGGTCGTGGCGCAGATCGTGGTGCTGGACGCCGTCTTCTCGCTCGACTCGGTGATCACCGCGGTCGGCATGGTCGATCATCTGGCGGTGATGATGATCGCGGTCTGCATCGCCATCGGTCTGATGCTGCTGGCCAGCAAGCCGTTGACACGCTTCGTCAACGCTCACCCGACTATCGTTATCCTGTGCCTGAGCTTCCTGCTGATGATTGGCTTTAGCCTGGTGGCGGAGGGCTTCGGCTATCATATTCCGAAAGGCTACCTCTACGCAGCGATCGGCTTCTCGGTAATGATCGAGGCGCTGAACCAGCTGGCGCAGTTCAACCGCCGTCGCTTCCTGTCAAAGGTGCGGCCACTGCGCGAACGCACCGCCGAGGCGGTGTTGCGTATGCTGAGCGGCAAACATGAAGAAGCAGAGGTCGACAGCCACTCCGCGAACCTGCTGGCCGATAGCGACAGCGAAAGCGGCGAGATCTTCAATCAGCAGGAACGGCGCATGATCGAACGCGTACTCGGCATGGCGCAGCGCACGGTCAGCAGCATCATGACCTCGCGTCACGACGTCGAATACCTTGAGCTAAACGATCCGCAGGAGAAACTGACGCAGTTGCTGGAGCGTAATCAGCACACGCGCATCGTGGTGGTGGAAAGCAGCGCCAGCGACGAACCGCTGGGCGTTATCCATACTATCGACGTCCTCAAACAGCAGTTGGCGCAGGCGCCGCTGGATCTGCGCGCGCTGATACGCCAACCGCTGATCTTCCCGGAACAGCTCACGCTGTTAAGCGCCCTGGAGCAGTTCCGCCAGGCGCAGACGCACTTTGCCTTTGTGGTCGACGAGTTCGGCTCCGTCGAAGGTATCGTCACCCTGACGGACGTGATGGAAACCATCGCCGGCAATCTGCCGGAGGCTGGCGAAGAGGTGGACGCACGCCATGACATTCAGCAAAACGAAGACGGTAGCTGGATTGCCAACGGCTATATGCCGCTGGAAGATCTGGTGCTGTACCTGCCGATGCCGCTGGAAGAAAAGCGCGAATACCACACGCTGGCGGGGCTGCTGATGGAGCACAGCCAGCGTGTGCCGCAAGAAGGCGAGCAAATCAAGATCGGTGACTATCTGTTCGAACCGCTGGAGGTCAACAGCCACCGCATCCTGAAAGTGAAGATCACCCCGCCTCCCCCACCGGAGGACTACGAGGTTTAGCATTGAGGCCGGGTATCGCCCGGCCTTTCTTTTACTGGGGAACCAACAGCTCGGTCGCCACGATCACGACTACCAACCCGACAATCACCGGCACCGACGTGCGTTTCACCACGTCGAACGGCGAGATTTTCGCCATACCGGAAACCGCCACCACCACGCCGGAGACCGGTGACAGCGTGCGGCCGAGGTTAGACGCCTGCAGCATCGGGATCACCAGATAGGCCGGATTCACGCCCATCTGCGCCGCCAGTTTCGGGATCAGTTCGACAAACGCATAGAACGGCGCATTGCCGGAACCGGTGGTCATGGCCGCCAGCATGGTGATCACCACCAGCACCAACATCATGATCAAACCGCCGGTGCCGAACGACTGCGCCAGCCCGATCAATCCGCTGATAAAGCCGACGGTGCTCAACCCCTGCGCGAACACACCCGCGGCCACCAGCAACATCACCACGCTGGCGAAAGCGTCCGCCATGCCGCGATAGGCCACTTCCAGGCCGCTGAACACCTGTTTGGCGCTGAAGCTGCGCACAAACTCGATCACGGCTGCCAACAGTATGCACCCGACCAGTACGGTAATGATGTGCAGCTCCGGCCCCCATTTTCCGTCGAAAATCAGCACGCCGAGGATCGGCGTAAACGGCAAAATCGCATAAAACCCCGGCGCGTGGGTGTTGATTTCGCTGACGTCCATGATGTGATGCTGTTCATTGTTCTTTTTGTCGAGATAGCGCTGCCAGAAAAAGTGCGCCACGGCCATGCAGACGATGGCGGCAATCGAGATCGGCAGCGTGGTTTTGAACGCGAAGTCCACCAGCGGCATCTCCGCCGCCTTGGCCGCCAACACCACGTCGCCGGAGGTCGGCGCCAGAATAATCGCCGCCGGCGAAGCGCAAATGGCTGCCGCCGCACCACGGCTGATGCCAACGTTCACCATCAACGGGAACAGCGTCGCCATCAGCAATACGCCGAGGCCGGTGGCGGAAGAGACCGCCAATGACATCAGGCAAGCGACAAAATAGGCCGCCACCATCAGCAGATAAGGCGAGTTGATCATCTGCAAAGGGCGCGAGGCCAGCTTGACCACCACGTCGTTAGCGCCGATATGCGTCATGTACGCGGCAAAGCCGCACAGCATCATGATCATCATGCCGAGATCGCCGCCGCGGCTCATCAGCAAGATCTTGACGTACTCGATCATGTCGGTCGCGCGCCAGCCGGTAGACGCCGCGCCGGATGGCAACAGCGTTTTCCCCATCAGGGCGCTAATACCGAGCAGCAGTAACCCGCCCACCATCAAAACGCCGGTGGCGGAATACCCTTTGATGATGTAACGGCCCACGCCCGCCGCTACTACGGCGCCAATAAGAAGCTCTATCATGTTTCCTCAACTCGTCATGTTTTCGCGCTCAGGCGCATAGCCTTAGCAGAACAGGCTCTTACTCTGCACAAACTGCGCGCGAGTCTTCATGACCTTCATCAAGGTAACGGAGAGAAATTATCGTGGGAAACATCGATATTGACGCGGGCCCCAATGCGGCCCGCGTCAGGAGGAATTACAGCTTGTCGAGCAACTTCTTCAGATCCTGGCCTTCGCGCGAATCCTTGTTCTTTTCAGCCCACTTGTTCAACGCATCCTTGGCCCGATCCTGCAGCGTTTTGCGCAGCACTTGATCGACCTGCAGTTGATAATTCAGCTGTTGCCAAGGCCCATAGACCCGCAGCGGGATCGGCGTTTTTTGCAGTTGCTCAATCAGCTCGCCGCGCCCTTGCCAACCGCCAGTGACGCGCACGTTGAGTGCCATGTCGCACTGTTTGCCCGGCATATTGATGCTACCGGCGCCGGTCAGCGCCAGCAATGGCGAATCCGCCGTCAGGCCGCTGAGTTTGACCGTGCCCTGATTCAGGCTGGCCTGCGCCGAGACGCTTTTGACTTCGGTATAGCGCTGATAGCTATCTTGCCCGCGCACGCTGTTATCATTACGCGCCACCGCCTGCTGTATCAGCTGCTGAATATTCAAACCGTGCAGCTGGGCATCCTGCATCGCCAGCTGCGCCGTACCGCGCCAGCGGCGCTCAAATGCCTGTGAAGAGAGGCGATCGCCGGTCAGATCCCCGTTCATGCTGAACTTGCCGGTGAGCATCTGCGGCATATCGAATGCCTTGAGCACCGTGCCAAGCTCAACCTGATTCAGCACCGGTTGCACGCTTATCACCGGTTTATTGCCGCGCGCGTCGAGCGTTCCCGGCAAGGAGAAATCTCCGCCGGCCAATTGCCCGGCAAGCTTGTGCAACGTCAGCAGGCCGCGTTGGTTATCCGCCGTAACGGCCAACTGGGTAACGTTCATACCGCGATAGGTTACCTGTGCCGCCTGCAGGTTCAACTGTGCAGTGAAATCGCGCAGCGCCTCCAGGTTTTGCTGCCGATCGTCAACCTGGCTGGCGATCACCGGCGCGGAAGTCACGGCGGGCTGCTCGGCGGTAGTGGTGCTGGATTGCCAGCCGGAAAGCGCGTCGAGATCGAGGTTAGCCGAATTGAGGTTCACCACATAGCCGGGCACGGGTCCCAGCGTGGCGCTGATATCGCCGGTCAACTGACTGTTATTGGCGCTGACGTTCAGCTGGCTGACGGCAATCTGCGCCGGCGTCTGCTGATAGACCACCTGCGCATTACCCTCTCCCTGAATACCGCCGTTCAGAATATCCGCGCCCGCCAGTTGGTAATTGAACTGGGTCACTTTGGCGCCAATCTGGCGTGGGAACTGCTGCAGATCGACATCGGCCGCCATGCTGAAGGTCAGGTCACGCTGATCGCGGTTGACCCGGCTGGAAAGTTCCAGCTGCGCCTGGCGTTTCTCCGTTTGTTGCAGAGTGAGATTGATATTCCGGACATTGATTTGTTCGTTATCGGCACGCTGCCAAATCAGCAGGCTGTCCACCACCCGAAGGTTATCGATATCGAACTTCCAGGCCGCGTCTGCCGCGTCAGTACCGCTACCGGCGGGTGCGATCGGGGCGTCCACCTGCGAGTGCTCTTCGCTGTCGGGCGTGAGGCGAATAACCGCGTTTTTCAACATCACCTGCTTCACAAACAGCTGATGCGACAGCAGCGGCAACAGTTTGACATCGAGGCGCATGTTTTCCGCACTCACCACCGGCGCTTTGGCACCCGGTGCAGTTAGCGTCATGCGGCCGGCCAGGATGCTGAGCTGCGGCCAGATATGCCACCGCAGGTCGCCTTCGAGCGTCAGCTGGTAGCCGCTCTTCTGCTCGACCTTTTTGACCATGTAGCCGCGAAAATCATTCGGATTGACCAGCAGTACCAGCGCGGACATCCCCGCCACCACGACCACCAGTAAAATCGCCAATGTCGTCAGTAATCTTCTCATGCCACCCTCTTGTCAGCGCCACACCGACGGTGCATTCCGCGCCGTTAGTCCTTGTCGATTCGACTGGCTACTGCGCCCTGCTGATCGCGATATTTTGCGTCCTGGCGGCTGTTGTATGGCCGGGCCGCCGGGCCGGACAATGGCTCAAAGCTCAAGGCCCCGATCAGCATCCCCGGCCGCAGCGCCAGCGGCAGCTTGCCGGAGTTGTAAAATTCCAGCACGATGCGGCCGTGCCAACCCGGATCGATACGGTGCGCAGTGACGTGCACCATCAGCCCCAGGCGCGCCAAAGAAGAACGGCCGTCGAGCCAACCCACCAGATCGTCCGGCAGCGTCACGGATTCGAACGTCACCGCCAGGGCCAGCTCGCCAGGATGAAGGAAGAACGCCTCGCCTTCCGGCAGGACAATCTCGTCGCTCATCACGCGATCCAGCGCGGCGCTGACTTCGTCTTTCGGCCCGCTAAGATCGATAAAAGGCGCGGTATGGCCACTGAACACGCGGAACTGATTGCCCAAACGGACATCTACTGTGGCCCCGTTGATGCGTTCGAGCGGCGGGCGCGGGGAAATCACCAGTTTCTCGCTATCCAGCCAGGCTTCTATATCGCGGTCGCACAGTCTCATGTCTTTCTTCTCCATCAAAACGCATAACTAAACAAAAATTGCCACACAACGGGCGAAAGGTCTACGCCGGGGTGCAAATAGTTGGCCACCGGCCGGAAATACACATTTCCGGCCATTAAGCGGCATTATTCAAAGAATTGGCTGATTTTGGCTTTCAGAATATCGATCGCGATGCGGTTTTTGCCACCGCGCGGGACGATGATATCGGCGTATTGTTTGGAAGGTTCGATAAATTGCAGGAACATCGGGCGCACGGTCTTCTGGTATTGCGCCATCACCGAATCCATCGAGCGGCCGCGCTCGTTGACGTCGCGCTTCATGCGGCGCATCAGGCAGATATCCAATGGCGTGTCGACAAAGATCGAGAAGTTCATTTCCTGGCGCAGGCGGATATCCGTCAGCAGCAAGATCCCTTCCAGAATAATGACTTTTTTAGGTTCCAGGTGGACAGTTTCTTTCTTGCGCGTGTGTTCGGTGTAGCTGTACAGCGGCAGCTCGATCGCCTTACCGGCCTTCAGCATCTGCAGATGCTGGAACAGCAGGTTGTGATCCATGGCGCTCGGGTGGTCGTAGTTGGTTTTGACCCGTTCTTCCATGGTCAGGTGAGTCTGGTCTTTATAGTAACTGTCTTCTGGAATAACGCCGATGTGCTCATCGCCGACCTGCTCGCGGAGTTCGCGGTACAACGTGCTGGCGATAAGGCTTTTTCCGGAGGCAGATGCGCCAGCTATACCAATAATGACGCACTGATGCGGATTGTCAGTCATAAAATTAAAGACCTGATTTCATAGTGTGAAGGGGGGAACTAAAACGCGACAATTATAGGGAGTCGCCGGGGTTTGCGCCACTGTATATTGCGCAACGGCGGGCGAATTCGGGCTGTCACGCCACGGGCAAGCGGCATTTTAAGAATCTCACGCCTAGGGCAACGCGCCGTAACGGGTTACACTCCACGGCGCTGACTTTTGCTCCCCGCCCCCTTTCATCGGAGATTGATGTGCTGGATTGGTATTTTCTGACTTTTTTCGGCGACAGCATGCTGCTGCTGCCCTGCGCGCTGATTCTGTTTTTGTTGCTGATCGCGTCTCCCGCCACTCGCGCGGCAGGCTGGCAATGGGCGCTGATCTTCGGTTTCACCGGCGGGCTGGTCTGCCTGTCCAAACTGGCCTTTATGGGCTGGGGCATTGGTAGCGCAAGTTATGACTTCACCGGATTCAGCGGCCATTCAGCCCTCGCGGCAAGCATCTGGCCGCCATTGCTTTGGACGTTGACCGGTCGCTTTTCCCACCCCATACGTAGCATCGCTTTACTGACCGGGTGGATATTACCTTTCGCCATCGGCGTTTCGCGGCTGGAAATTCGCGTGCACTCGGTATCTGAGGTGATCAGCGGGCTGATTTTAGGCTACCTGGCCAGCGCACTGTTCCTGTGGTTGCAGCGGAGCAAAACGCGCCCGCATCTCTCTTGGCCGCACTTCGCCATCGCGCTGGCCTTGCCATTGGCGCTTATGGGACAGCGGCAGCCGGCTCCCACCCAGGGATTGCTGGAGCATATCGCCAAAACGCTGGCACAGATCGAACGTCCTTATACCCGGGCAGATTTGCACAACCCTGCCCGCATCCTATAAAAAACCCGGCGTTTAAGCCGGGTTCTTGCATTGCGATAGGCTGATTACAGCGCGCGGAACGCAATCTCTGTCGGGATCGCCTCGCCCTGCCAATACATCTGCGCAGCCACACGGCCGGCCAATTGACGATACATGTCGGCGAATTCGCTGTCCGGTCGGCTGATCACCGTCGGCGTACCGCGATCCAGATCTTCACGCAGCGAAATATGCAACGGCATCTGCCCCAGCAGACGACTGTTGTATTTCTGCACCAGCTTCTCGGCGCCACCGGTGCCGAAAATCGGCTCATGGTGACCGCAGTTGCTGCAGATATGCACGCTCATGTTCTCCACGATGCCCAGCACCGGCACATGCACTTTCTCGAACATCACGATGCCCTTGGCGGCATCCAGCAAAGCGATATCCTGCGGGGTGGTAACCACCAGTGCGCCGGTCACCGGAATGTTCTGCGACAGCGTCAGCTGAATGTCGCCGGTACCCGGCGGCATGTCCAGCACCAGATAATCCAGATCCGGCCACAGCGTATCCTGCAACAGCTGCATCAGCGCCTTACTGGCCATCGGTCCGCGCCACACCATAGCATTGTCGTCGGTCACCAGATAGCCGATAGAGTTGGTCGCCAGGCCGTGCGCCATGATTGGTGCCATATGTTGACCGTCCGGCGAAGTCGGCCGCTCGTGTTCGGTGCCCAGCATATTGGGGATCGACGGGCCGTATATGTCGGCGTCCAGAATGCCGACCTTGGCCCCTTCGGCGACCAGCGCCAGCGCCAGGTTGACGGCGGTGGTGGATTTCCCCACCCCGCCTTTACCGGAGCTGACGGCGATGATATTGCGCACGCCTTTGATACCGGCCTGGCCGTTGGCACGCTTCAGCGTCGTGATATCGTGTTTAAGCTTCCAATCGATGGCGCTGGCGCCGGTCACGCGCAGCAGCTCGGGGCCAACGCTTGCCTGCAGCGCTTCAAAGCCGCTCAGCCAGGCAAACGGCATCGTCAGTTCGATATGCAGCACATCGTCCAGCAACGCGCAGTGATGGATAGCCTTCAATGCGGTCAGGTTGTTTTTCAACGTCGGGTGTTCAAAGGCGGCCAGTACACCGGTCACCAGGGCGCGCAGAACTTCGGGGTTGGTCTGCTCAGGGGATTTTGCGTTCATCCCGGCTCCTTGATTTTGAATGGGTAGCTTCCGGCTAAGCATATCAGAACTGCCCGGCGGCTGGCGCGTATAACCTGCAAGAAACCGCCCTAGCAGCGAAGAGCGCGATCGGTTAACATCGAAGGCCCTTTTATTCATTACAGAAAGCAAGTTCTCACTATGGCTCAAGTCGCGAAAAAATTATTGGTGACGTGCGCGCTACCGTACGCAAATGGTTCCATCCATCTCGGCCACATGCTCGAGCACATCCAGGCGGATATCTGGGTGCGTTACCAACGAATGCGCGGCCACGAAGTGCATTTCATTTGCGCGGACGACGCGCACGGCACGCCGATCATGCTGAAAGCGCAGCAGCTGGGCGTAAAACCGGAAGAAATGATCGCGCAGATGAGCCAGGAGCACCAACAGGATTTCGCCGGCTTTGGCATCAGCTATGACAACTATCACTCGACCCATAGCGATGAAAACCGTGAGCTGTCCACCCTGATTTACAGCCGCCTGAAAGAAAACGGTTTTATCAAGAACCGCACCATTTCTCAGCTGTACGATCCGGAGAAAGGCATGTTCCTGCCGGACCGTTTCGTGAAGGGCACCTGCCCGAAATGCAAATCGCCGGACCAATACGGCGACAACTGCGAAGTGTGTGGCGCCACCTACAGCCCGACGGAACTGATCGATCCGAAGTCCGTGGTTTCCGGCGCGACGCCGGTAATGCGCGACTCCGAGCACTTCTTCTTCGATCTGCCGGCCTTCAGCGAAATGCTGCAGGCGTGGACGCGCTCCGGCGCGCTGCAAGAGCAAGTGGCGAACAAGATGCAGGAGTGGTTCGAATCCGGCCTGCAGCAGTGGGACATCTCCCGCGATGCGCCTTACTTCGGCTTCGAAATCCCGGATGCGCCGGGCAAATACTTCTACGTCTGGCTGGACGCACCGATCGGCTACATGGGTTCCTTCAAGAACCTGTGCGACAAACGCGGCGATCTGGACTTCGACGAGTTCTGGCGCAAAGACGCCACCACCGAGCTCTATCACTTCATCGGCAAGGACATCGTCTACTTCCACAGCCTGTTCTGGCCGGCGATGCTGGAAGGCAGCAACTTCCGCAAACCGACCAACCTGTTCGTACACGGTTACGTGACGGTGAACGGCGCCAAGATGTCCAAGTCGCGCGGCACCTTCATCAAGGCCGGCACCTACCTGCAGCACCTCGACGCCGACTGCCTGCGCTATTACTACGCCGCCAAGCTCTCTTCACGCATTGATGACATCGATCTCAATCTGGAAGACTTCGTGCAGCGCGTGAACGCCGACATTGTCAACAAGGTGGTGAACCTCGCTTCGCGCAACGCCGGCTTTATCAACAAGCGCTTCGGCGGCAAGCTGGCCGACAGCCTGGCCGATCCGGCGTTGTACCAGACCTTCGTCGACGCGGCGCAGAGCATCGCCGAAGCTTATGCCAGCCGCGAGTTCAGCCGCGCGATCCGCGAAATCATGGCGCTGGCCGATCTGGCCAACCGTTACGTGGATGAACAGGCGCCGTGGGTGGTGGCGAAGGAAGAAGGCCGCGATGCCGATCTGCAGGCCATCTGCTCGATGGGCATCAACCTGTTCCGCGTGCTGATGACTTACCTGAAGCCGGTGCTGCCTTCGCTGACCGAACGCGCCGAAGCGTTCCTCAACGCCGAGCTGAGCTGGGACGCAATCCCGCAACCGCTGCTGGGCCACCAGGTGAACGCATTCAAAGCGCTGTTCAACCGTATCGATCTGGATAAGGTCAGCGAGATGGTCAACGCCTCGAAGGAAGACATGGCCGCCGCCAAACCGGTGACCGGTCCATTGGCCGATGATCCTATTCAGGAAACCATCACCTTCGACGACTTTGCCAAGGTAGACATGCGCATCGCTCTGATCAAGAGCGCCGACTTTGTCGAAGGCTCCGACAAGCTGCTGAAACTACAGCTGGATCTGGGCGGCGAACTGCGCCAGATCTTCTCCGGCATTCGCTCCGCTTACCCGGATCCGAAAGCGCTGGAAGGCCGTCTGACCATCATGGTCGCCAACCTGGCGCCGCGCAAAATGCGTTTCGGCGTTTCGGAAGGCATGGTGATGGCGGCGGGCCCTGGCGGGAAAGAGATCTTCCTGCTGAGCCCGGACAGCGGCGCGCAGCCTGGTATGCAGGTCAAATAACCGCACCGGTGCGTAACATCGAGGGTCGAGCTTGCTCGGCCCTTTTTTAATGTCTCAAACCCGACGTTATAAGCAGTAAGAAAAAGTCATAACCGCTCTGATTCCCTCGCCTGCCGCATCTCGCTATGATGCTCCGCAACAACAAATAGACGTCCAGACAGAAAGACTGCTATAACAGACCTTCACCGGGATCGTTTCCCTGCTTTTTTGGAGCCTATAATAATGAAAAACGTCAAGACTTCGCTGCTCGCCCTCAGCCTGCTGGCTGCCCTGCCGTTGCAGGCAGCGGAAAACGCCGCCGTGCCAGCTGCCATCGCTCAGCATCAGGGGCCGGTGCGCATCGCGGTGATCCGCAACCTCGGTTCCGACGACAACACCACGCAATTTTTGGCGGGTGCCATCCAGGAAGGACGCAAGCTGGGCTTCAAGGTGGACACCTTCCTCAGCAACGGCGACGACGCGCGCTTCCAGGACTTCGTCAACCAGGCTATCAGCCAGAAATATGACGGCATCATTCTCTCACAGGGGCGAGCCCCCTATTCCACCGAGCTGGTCAAACGCATCGCGGCGGCCGGCATCGCCGTCGCGGCGTTCGATACCGACGTCAGTGGCAGCGTTCCCGGCGTCACCGTCTCGCAGCAGGACGACGCTTCGCTGGCCAACGCCTCCTTCGGCCAGTTAGTGAAGGATTTCAACGGCCAGGCCAACATCATCAAACTCTGGGTAGCCGGCTTCCCACCGATGGAACGCCGCCAGGCCGCCTATCAGCAGCTGCTGAAACAGCATCCGGGCATTCACGAGCTGGAATCGATTGGCGCGGTTTCATCCGACGTGCAGGGCGATACCGCCAACAAGGTGGGCGCGGTGCTGGCGAAATACCCTAAAGGCAAGATCGACGCCATCTGGGGCACCTGGGACGCCTTCACTCAGGGCGCTTACAAAGCGTTGAAAGAGAACGGCCGCACCGAGATCAAGCTGTACAGCATCGATATCTCCAACCAGGACTTGCAGCTGATGCGCGAAGCCGGCAGCCCGTGGCAGGTCAGCGTGGCGGTGGATCCGAAGCTTATCGGCGCAGTCAACGTGCGCCTGGTGGCCAACAAGATCGCCGGGGAAAGCACGCCGGACAGCTATCAGTTCAAAGCGACGGTCATTCCGCAGGCGCTGCTGCTGGCGCAGCCGGGGCCGGTCAACGTCGCCGGGCTGGCGAAGATCATCCCCGGCTGGGGCAGCAGCAGCGACTTCGTGCAACCGTGGTTCGCCACGCTGCAGGCCGAACACGGTAAATAATGCTGTTTTTGACGAGGCTGCCGACGCAGCCTCTGTTTTTAAACTAATTTTCGGCTTCCCCCTTCCGTCCTCGCCAAAATACGCTATGTTATCTGCATCGCCCAATAACTGTATGCATAAACAGGCTTCGAATGAAGGGATTCCCCTCGCTGATCAACGTGCTGCTGGCCAGTTCGCTGGTGTTGACCATCGGCCGCGGCGTGACGCTGCCGTTCATTACCATCTACCTCACCGAGCATTTCCATCTGCTGCCGAAGAGCGTGGGCGTGATCCTGGGCGTCAGCCTGACCCTCGGCATCCTTGCCAGCCTGTACGGCGGCTATCTGGTTGACAAATTCAGCAAGAACCGCCTGATCCTGCTGTCGATTTTATTGTTTGCGCTGAGCTTCTTCGCCATTCCCTGGATCCCGCGCCCCGGCGGCGTGATCGTGGTGCTGGCCATCTTGCATACCTGTTATTCGGTGCTGAGCATCACCATTAAGGCCTGTTTCGCCGACGGGTTGCCGGTCGAGCAGCGCATCAAGGCTTTCTCAATCAACTACACGCTGGTCAACGTCGGTTGGGCGATCGGTTCTGCGCTCGGCGTCCTGGTAGCCGGGCTTAGCCCACTGCTGCCGTTTTACCTGTCGGGCGGGTTGGCGCTGGCGACGGTGGCGGCGCTAAGCCTGCGCTTGCGCGGCCGGGAACAGCGCGCAACGCCAGCCGCCGCCGCACCGGCCGCGCTACCCAACTTCCGCCAGACGCTGACTATCCTGCGGAGCGATCGGCGGCTTATCTACTTCACCCTCGGCAGCACCCTGGGCGCCGTGGTGTTCGGTCAGTTCACCGGCTATCTGTCGCAGTATCTGATCACCGTCTCCAGCGCCGAGTTCGCCTACAAAATCATCGGGCTGGTGATGATCGTCAACGCCAGCATCGTTATCGCCCTGCAATACCTGCTCAGCCGCGGTATGCGCCAGGAAAACATGCTGCGCTGGCTGGTGCTGGGCACGCTGTTTTTCATCGTCGGGCTGCTCGGTTTCATGGCGGCCGGCCAGGCGGTCTGGCTGTGGCTGGCGGCGATGGCGGTGTTTACCCTCGGCGAAATCATCGTGATCCCGGTGGAATACATGTTCATCGACTTTATCGCACCCCCGCACCTGAAAGGCAGCTACTATGGAGTGCAGAATCTCAGCGCGCTGGGCGGCGCCATCAACCCGGTACTGTGCGGGGTGCTGCTCAGCTATGCCGCGCCGCCGCTGATGTTCGTGATGCTGATCGTCGCCGCGCTGCTCAGCCTGCTGTTTTTCTTCCTCGGCCACCGGCTGGCAGAACACGCGGCGGCAGCGGCCGAAGACACGCGCTGAACCCGCGCGTGGCAGCCATTGCGGGCTGTCAACCCGCCGATCGGGTATGGCACCCATAGCGATAATTCATGGTGCGATCTGTGGCATGGCTCACAGTTTAATTGTATGATGAATGCAGCGATTAAACGGGGAAAGACAATGGCCAACGTGCTCACACTGTGCTGGAAATACCTGAGAGCCCTGCTCCTCATCTACCTGTGTCTGTTCGTCGGCAACGCAGTGGCGGCGCTGCTGCCGTTCGCCATTCCCGGCAGCATCCTCGGCATGCTGCTGCTGTTCGCCCTGCTCTCTACCCAGATCCTGCCGGCCAAATGGGTTAAACCCGGCTGCCATTTGCTGATCCGCTACATGGTGCTGCTGTTCGTGCCGATCGGCGTCGGGGTGATGAAATACTATGACCAGATCGTCGCGCATCTAGGCCCGCTGGTCATCTCTTGCCTCATCAGCACGCTGATGGTGCTGGTGGTGGTCGGCTATACCTCACACTATTTTCACCGCGAGCGCCGCATCGCCGGTAAGCCCGACGATACGGAGGGCAACTCATGATCCATGAAATCTGGTGGTCGCTGCCGCTGACGCTGGCGGTCTATTTCGCCGCGCGCTGGCTGGCGCGCAAACTGAACATGCCGCTGCTCAATCCGCTGCTGGTGTCCATGGCGGTGATCATCCCGCTGCTGCTGCTCACCGGCATCCCCTATGAGCGCTACTTTCAGGGCAGCAAAATCCTCAACGATCTGCTGCAGCCGGCGGTTGTCGCGCTGGCCTTCCCGCTGTATGAACAGCTGCACCAGATCCGCGCGCGCTGGAAGTCGATTATCGCGGTGTGCTTCATCGGCAGCCTGACCGCCATGATCAGCGGCGGCGCCATCGCCCTGTGGCTGGGCGCCACGCCGGAAATCGCCGCCTCTATCCTGCCGAAATCGGTCACTACGCCAATCGCCATGGCCGTCGCGGACTCGCTCGGCGGTATTCCGGCGATCAGCGCAGTCTGCGTCATTTTCGTCGGTATCCTCGGCGCCGTGTTCGGCCATACGCTGTTCAACCTGTTGAAAATCACCACCCACTCTGCGCGCGGCCTGGCGATGGGCACCGCATCCCACGCGCTGGGCACCGCACGCTGCGCGGAGATGGACTACCAGGAAGGCGCATTCGGCTCGCTGGCGCTGGTGATCTGCGGCATCATCACCTCACTGCTGGCGCCGTTCCTGTTCCCGGTGCTGCTGCATCTGTTCGGCTGAATACGGCGAAACTTGCGATACATCTCGCATTTATTTATTTCATTGCATTAATTTCACCAATTAAGAGACATTAGTCACACTTTAATGTCTCTGGCCTGCCTAGAATGTTACCCCGTTAACTCGTAGAGAGACCTTCTATGCATCCGCGTTTTCACACCGCTTTCAGCGCACTGCCCGCGACACTGCAATCCGCCCTGCGGCCCTATCTGGACGCGCCTGACTTTCCGGCGATGTTCACGGCCGAGCAAGCGGCGGCGATCCGCACAGGTTGCGGGCTGGACGATGATGCGCTGGCATTCGCGCTGCTGCCGCTGGCGGCGGCCTGCTCGTTAACCCCGATATCGCATTTCCACGTCGGCGCCATCGCGCGCGGGCAAAGTGGCAACCTCTATTTCGGCGCCAATATGGAATTCAGCGGCGCACCGCTGCAGCAAACCGTGCATGCGGAACAGTGCGCGGTTACCCATGCCTGGCTGCGCGGTGAATCGGCGCTGGCCTCGGTCACCGTCAATTACACGCCGTGCGGTCATTGCCGCCAGTTTATGAATGAGCTGAACAGCGGCGGCGAACTGCAGATCCGTCTGCCGGGCCGCGCGCCGGCTACGCTGGCGGACTATCTGCCGGACGCCTTCGGCCCGAAAGATCTGGATATCGCTTCGCTGCTGATGGACAAGGTCGATCACGGTCACCAGCTGGCGCTGGACGACGCACTGACACAGGCGGCACTGGCGGCGGCCAATCAGAGTCACGCACCGTACAGCAACGCCCACAGCGGCGTGGCGCTGGAAACGACAGACGGCATTATCTATGCCGGCCGTTATGCGGAAAACGCCGCCTTCAACCCTAGCCTGCCGCCGCTGCAGGCCGCGCTGATCCTGCTGAACCTCTCCGGCGGCGATTGCCTGAACATTCGCCGCGCCGTACTGGTCGAGCCGCAGGAGGCGATCCTCAGCCAGTGGGACGCCACCCGCGCCACCCTGGCGGCGCTAGGCTGCCAGAACGTCAGCCGCGCCACTTTCTAAGCGCACCACGGCGGGGCCATCCGGTTCCGCCGTTAACAGCCCCGCCCGCCAAATACAATGCCCCGACGCCGCAAGAAACACTTTCTTTAGTTAAAAAATCATTTGATTGTCGATAATTACGCCAACCTGGTTCATCATCTGGCAACAAATGCTGTACATCTTCTCTTTATCTCTTAGGATCGTCGGCAATAAAGTTATCTGATACGTGAAGAGTAAAACTGATGGAACTAGAATACGAAAGCAAACGCCCGCTCTATATCCCTTACGCCGGCCCGATTCTGCTGGAATTTCCGTTGCTGAACAAAGGCAGCGCTTTCACCGAGGAAGAACGTAGCCACTTCAACCTGCACGGCCTGCTGCCGGAGGCGGTGGAAACCATCGAAGAACAGGTGGAACGCGCCTACCGTCAGTATCAGGATTTCAAGAACGATAACGACAAGCACATCTACCTGCGCAACATCCAGGACACCAACGAAACCCTGTTCTACCGCCTGCTGGACTCGCACCTGAGCGAGATGATGCCGATCATTTACACCCCGACCGTCGGCGAGGCCTGCGAACACTTCTCCGATATCTATCGCCGCGCGCGCGGGCTGTTCATCTCCTACCCGAACCGCGATCGCATCGATGACATGCTGCAAAACGCCACCAAGCAGAACGTCAAGGTGATCGTGGTCACCGACGGCGAGCGTATCCTCGGCCTGGGTGACCAGGGCATCGGCGGCATGGGCATTCCCATCGGCAAGCTGTCGCTGTACACCGCCTGCGGCGGCATCAGCCCGGCCTATACCCTGCCGGTGGTGCTGGACGTCGGCACCAACAACCCGCAGCGCCTCAACGATCCGCTGTACATGGGCTGGCGCCATCCGCGCATCTCCGGCGAGGAGTACCACGCCTTCGTCGAAGAGTTTATTCAGGCGGTCAAACGCCGCTGGCCGAACGTGCTACTGCAGTTCGAAGACTTCGCACAGAACAACGCCACCCCGTTGTTGAACCGCTATCGCGACGAGATCTGCTGCTTCAACGATGACATTCAGGGCACTGCCGCGGTGACCCTCGGCAGCCTGATCGCCGCCAGCCGCGCCGCCGGCAGCCAGCTGCGCGATCAGACCGTCACCTTCCTCGGTGCCGGTTCCGCCGGCTGTGGCATCGCCGAGCAGATCATCGCGCAGATGAAGTCCGAAGGGTTGAGCGAAGACGAAGCGCGCGCCCGCGTATTCATGGTCGACCGCTTCGGCCTGCTGACCGACAAACTGCCGAACCTGCTCGATTTCCAGAGCAAGCTGGTACAGAAGAGCGACAACCTGACCGGTTGGGAAACCGCCAGCGACGCCATCTCGCTGCTGGACGTGGTGCGCAACGCCAAGCCGACCATTCTGATCGGCGTTTCCGGCCAGCCGGGGCTGTTTACCGAAGAGCTGATCCGCGAAATGCACAAGCACTGCGAACGCCCTATCGTGATGCCGCTGTCCAACCCGACCTCGCGCGTGGAAGCCCGCCCAGAAGACATCATCAACTGGACCGACGGCGCCGCCCTGGTCGCGACCGGCAGCCCGTTCGCACCGGTGAGCTATAAAGAGCAGCTGTACCCGATCGCCCAGTGCAACAACTCCTACATCTTCCCGGGGATTGGCCTCGGCGTGCTGGCCTCCGGCGCCACCCGCGTCACCGACGCTATGCTGATGGCCGCCAGCCGAGCGCTGGCGGACTGTTCGCCGCTGGCCACCGACGGCCACGGCGCACTGCTGCCGAATATCGACGATATTCAGGGCGTGTCGAAGTGCATCGCCATGGAAGTGGGTAAAGCGGCGCAGCTACAGGGTGTGGCGATCGTCACCTCCGAAGACGCGCTGTCGAAAGCCATCGAGCACAACTTCTGGCGGCCGCAGTACCGCAGCTACAAGCGCACCTCGTTCTGATCAACGCGCTGAAATGACCCAGCCCGGCTCCGCCGGGCTTTTTTGTGCGGCAAAACCGCCGAAAAATGCGGCGTTGCGCGTGCTTCAGGCGGTTCGCGTCTTGCGTCGATCGGTCAGGTAAAGTAGCCTTGATCCATCTTTTTCAGCCCGGCGCGCGTAAGGCAACAACATGTGGAAACGCCTGATCATCAGCCTGTTCATCATCATTGCGGTGTTGATGGGTTCGGCTATTGCGCTCGATCGCTGGATCAGCTGGAAAACCGCGCCTTACGTCTACGACGAACTGCAGGAGCTACCGCACCGCCAGGTTGGCGTGGTGCTCGGCACGGCCAAGTATTACCGCACTGGGGTGATCAACCAGTACTACCGTTACCGCATTCAAGGGGCGATCAACGCCTATAACAGCGGCAAGGTGAAATACCTGCTGCTGAGCGGCGACAATGCCCAGCAAAGCTACAACGAACCAATGACCATGCGTCGCGATCTGATCGCCGCCGGCGTGGCGCCGAGCGATATCGTGCTGGACTACGCCGGCTTCCGCACTCTAGACTCCATCGTGCGCACCCGCAAGGTGTTCGACACCAACGATTTCATCATCATCACCCAGCGCTTCCACTGCGAGCGCGCGCTGTTCATCGCCTTGCACATGGGCATTCAGGCGCAGTGCTACGCGGTGCCGTCGCCGAAGGACATGATGACGGTGCGCGCCCGCGAGATCTTCGCTCGCCTGGGCGCGCTGACCGATCTGTACATCCTCAAGCGCGAGCCGCGCTTCCTCGGCCCGCTGATCCCGATCTCCGCCATGCACACCGTGCCGGAAGACGCCCAGGGTTATCCCGCCGTGTCACCGGAACAGTTGGTGGAACTGGAGCACAAGCTGAAAGAAGAGAAGCAAAAAGCCAAACAGCCTTAATCATCCGGCAGAGGGTTTTACACGCGTCCCCAGCAATACGCTAAAAGGGCGTATTATCCGAGAAATACGCAGTGTTAACGAATACCGGATGATTTGCGTAAAGCACTCTCTACGTACGTTGACAGCTTATTGCGACATAGAAAGCGGCGATGCCCTTCTGCCGCCGCCGAATGAACTATTCAAACGATCCAGTTCAATGAAAAGGACCATCAGATCATTGCTGTCCAGTCCAATCAGGGCGAGTTCCTGTACCAGTGATTGCAAAAGCAATTGTTTGCGGGCATCAGGGGAACCAGAGGAAAGCATGGCTTCAATCAACACGAAGTTAGCGCTGCGGGGGGATTCCAGATCGGGATAAGTGGGGTCCACATATAAATCGTCTTCCCCAAGACGGATAAAGCGCTGGAATTGATCGTTCGCAGGATAGCCGGTTTTTACTACCGCCGCGTGAATAGCTGATGAAATTCTTTTCTTATCAAGCGTATTACGACTTTTCAGCGTAATGGTAAATACAGGCATAGTTTGCTCCCTGAGAACGGTAGATAAAAGCAGTTTACTGGCTTCATGTCATGTGGGTAGCCCGAAAACTGTGTCACGCTGTAACCAACCCAACCTCAAGATCGGGCAATTCCCTTACCCGAAACAACCCAGCCAGCCATTGCCAAATAATGCCTTACTGTTTTGCTGCGCCCTGCCTCCTAGAATGCAACAAGGCCGGCAATAGGCCGGCCTTGTTGTCTGTGCTGCGGTAGCTCTACTTCTTCTTGGCGTATTTCAACGAGTCCAACGCCACGGCGAAGATGATGATGCTGCCCTTGATGATGTACTGCCAGTACGGGTTGATGCCGATATAGGTCAGGCCGTAGTTGATGACGGTAAAGATGATCACCCCGGTCACCACGCCCCACACCGTACCCACCCCGCCGGCAAATGAGACGCCCCCCACCACGCAGGCGGCGATGGCATCCAGCTCATACATAAAGCCGAGGTTATTGGTGGCGCTGCCGATGCGCCCCGCTTCCAGCAAGCCGCCGAAGGCGTAGAACACGCCGGACAGCGCATAGATCATGATCAGGTTCAACGGCACGTTGACGCCGGACACCTTAGCCGCTTCCGGGTTGCCGCCGATGGCGAAGATGTTCTTGCCGAAGCGGGTCTTGGTCCACAGGATCCAGACGAATATGATGGCGATCAGCGCGTAAAAAGTAATGTACGACAGCTTAAAGTCGCCGAAGCGCAAGAAGCCCTGGGCAAAGGTGGAAAACTTCGGATCGAAACCCGCGACCGGCGACGCGCCGACCGAATCGTAATACAGCGAGTTGATGCCGTAGACGATGATCATGGTGCCTAAGGTGGTGATGAACGGCGTCACGTTGAGATAGGCGATAATCAGGCCGTTAACCAGGCCGATCACCGCGCCGACCGCACACACCAGCAAGATGACCAGGGGAATCGACCAGGTTTCCATGTGCGGGAATACCTTGTTGACGTTATCCATCGACTGCAGCAGCGTGGCCGCCACCACCGCCGCCAGCCCCACCTGCCGCCCGGCGGACAGGTCGGTGCCCTGAGTCACGATCAATCCCGCCACGCCCAGCGCGATGATGATGCGCACCGAAGACTGCGTCAGGATGTTGCTCAGGTTCATCAGGCTAAGGAAGGTAGGATCCTGAATGATGATGATGGCCAACAGCACCAGCAACACCACGTAAATGCCGCCTTCCTTGAAATAGGTAAATAAGGTTTTTTTATTTAGCGCGTTCATAATTCCGATCCTTAAAGGTGCAGGGAGGCGAGACGTAAGATTTCATTTTGCGAGGTCTGTTTGGTGTTAACGATGCCCGCAACCTGACCGTTGCTCATCACCAAAATACGGTCGGTGATCCCCAAAAGCTCCGGCATTTCGGACGAGACGATAATGATCCCCTTGCCCTTCTTCGCCAGTTCGGTCATCAGCTGATAAATCTCGAACTTGGCGCCCACGTCGATGCCGCGCGTCGGTTCATCCAGCATCAGGATCTCCGGCTGCGTCAGCAGCCAGCGGCCGATGATCACCTTCTGCTGGTTGCCGCCGGACAGCGAGCCGATATGGGTGTGATGCCCCGGCGTTTTCACCCGCATGGCGTCGATCACCCACTGGGTGTCGCTCTTCATCCGCGCGTTATCCAGCAGGCCGAGCTTGTTTTTATAATTGCGGATATTGGAGATCAACGAGTTGAAACCCACATCGAGGTAAGCGTAAATCCCGGTGGATCGGCGCTCTTCGGTCACCAACGCAAACCCGTGGTTGATCGCTTCGTTGGCACTGTGGTTGTCGATCGCCTTGCCGTGCAGCTTTATAGTGCCCGCCACCTTTTCACGAATGCCGAACAGCGTCTCGACGATGTCGGTGCGCTTGGCGCCCACCAGCCCGGCGATGCCGAGGATCTCGCCCTGGTGCAGATCGAAGGAAACATCGCGGATCGAAGGCTGGCGCAGCGATGTCAGGTTCTTCACCTCAAGGATCACCTCACCCGGCGTGTTTTGCCTGTCCGGGAAGCGCTGGCTCAGCGAGCGGCCGACCATCATGGCGATGATCTTGTCCATATCCAGCCCTTCCAGCGGCTGGGTGGCGATCCACTGGCCATCGCGCAGCACCGTTATCTCGTCGCACAGCTGGAAGATCTCTTCCATCTTGTGCGAGATATAGACGATGCCGCAGCCGCGTTCTTTCAGCTTGCGGATGATGGTGAACAGATGATTGACCTCTTTCTCCGTCAGCGAAGAGGTCGGTTCATCCATGATGACGATCTTGGCGTCGTAGGAAAACGCCTTGGCGATCTCGATCATCTGCATCTGCGACACCGACAGGTTGCCCACCTTTTCGCGCGGGTTGATGTCGATATCCAGCTCGTCAAAGATCGCCTGGGTGTCTTTGAACATCTTGTCCTGATCGACGAACAGGCCTTTGGTCGGATAGCGCCCCAGCCACATGTTGTCCATCACGGTGCGTTGCAGCACCAGGTTCAGCTCCTGATGCACCATCGAAACGCCGTGTTCCAACGCTTCCTTCGAGCTCTTGAAATCGATTTCCCGGCCCTGAAACACAATGCTGCCGCTGTCTTTTTTATAAATGCCGAACAGGCATTTCAGCAACGTCGATTTCCCCGCCCCGTTCTCCCCCATCAGGGCGTGAATCGAGTGCGGACGGACGCGTAAATTGACATTGTCCAAAGCTTTGACGCCGGGAAATGACTTACAGATATCCGTCATTTCCAGCAAAAATTCGCGTGAGCTATCGGCCATAAATACACCTGGCTTAACGATCTTGCAGTCGTAAACATCCCCGCCGGCGGTATCCCTGGTGTTGGCGCCGCAGGCGGGGTCTTAGCGGGATCTCAATTCTTATTTAACGAACTGAGACAGGTTGTCTTTATCTACGCCGACGTAAGGGATACGCACGACTTTATTTTCGACTTTATATTGGGTGCCTTCGGTGGCCGGTTTGCCTGCCGCCAGGTTTTTCGCGAGCTCGAAGGTGGCTTTCGCCTGGTTGTCGGCGTCGTTCAGCACCGTGCCCGCCATCGCGCCGGATTTCACCAGCGCCAGCGCTTCAGGCAGCGCATCGACGCCGAACACCGGGATACTGGTCTTGTTGTGCGCTTTCAGCGCTTCCACCGCGCCCATCGCCATGGCGTCGTTGTTGGCGATCACCACTTCAATCTTGTTGGCATTCGGGCCGGAGAGCCAGGCGTCCATCTTGTCTTTCGCCTGCGCGGTATCCCACATCGCGGTATCCATCTGCAGCTGCTGGGTCTTGATGCCTTTTTCGTTCAGCGTCTTCACCACGTAGGTAGTGCGCGCTTCGGCATCCGGGTGGCCCGGTTCACCCTTCAGCAGCACGAACTGGATCTGGCCGTCTTTGTTCAGATCCCAGGCCGGGTTGGCTTGCCAGTGTTTGGCGATCAGCTCGCCCTGGATCACGCCGGACTCTTTGGAGTCGGTGCCGACGTAATATGCCTTGTCATAGCTGTCCAACGCCTTGCGGGAAGGTTCTTTGTTGTAGAACACCACCGGGATATCGTTTGCGCGCGCCTTATCGATAACCACCGGTGCCGCGGCCGGGTCGACCAGGTTGATCGCCAGCGCTTTCACGCCCTTGGCCAGCAGCACGTCGATCTGATCGTTCTGTTTGGACTGGTCGTTCTGCGAGTCATTCATCAGCAGAGTGACGTCCGGCGAAGCCTTGGCATCTTTCTCGATCGCCTTGCGCACCACCGACATGAAGTTGTCGTCGTATTTGTAAATCGTGACGCCAATACGGGTATCAGCATGGGCTGCGGCGCCAAACATCATGGCTGCGGCCATGGCGGCCAGGGTGAAAACCTTCTTATTCATTGTCAGTCTCCGGTTCTGTGTAGGGTATTACTCGTCTTTGAGCCAATGGTCACCGGCAGTGCGCACACCCCAGGCCAGGCGATTTCCACTCAACACCTGTCGTCCGTGGATCTTGTTATTTCCGAGAAATGCTGTGTCAGCGCGAGATAAAGGTTGCAGCGGCAAGGGCCTTTGCGCCGGAAAACGCCTAGAGCATAGACGGCGTGATGTTAATATTCTGTGAATTTTCTCACAGATTGAAAACGGTTACACAGGATTAAATCGTCAGAGAGTGACCGTCGCCTCACTTTGCCAGGGGGCGACAGAATGGCGCCGCACCAGCGTCGGCATGAACAGATGAGCGGCCTGCGGCTCCGCCAGGCCTGCTGCGCCCTGCAATGCTAGCTCGGTGGCCAGCGTGGCCATCGAAACGATCGGGTAACGCACCGTGGTGAGTTTGGGGCTGGTGTAACGCGCGATGGGAATGTCGTCGAAGCCGATCAGCGAGAAATGCTGCGGTACCGTGATACCGTTTTCTTTCAGCACCGCCATGGCGCCGGCGGCCATGGCGTCGTTGTAAGCGAACACCGCGCTCAGCTGTAGATTACGCCCCAGCAGCTCCACCATCGCCGCCTCGCCGCCCTGCAGATCCGGCGAACCGTAGGCGCGCCAGTTGTCCGGCGTGGCCAGCCCGGCGGCGGCCATCGCCTGCGCATAGCCCCGCTGGCGTAGCGGCCCGTCTTCGATCGGGTGATTGGAGCCCAGGTAGCCGATGCGCCGATGGCCCTGCGACAGCAAAAGACGCATCGCCATTTCCGCGCCGCAGACGTTATCCAGCCCGACGCAGCGTGGCTCATAGCCGGGGATAATCCGATTGATCAGCACCATGCCCGGCACCTGCTCCAGAAAGCCGATCAGCTCGGCGTCGCTCAGGGCTTTGGCGTGAACAATCAGGGCATTACAGCGCTGACGGATCAGCACTTCGATCGCATGGCGCTCTTTGTCCGCCTGATGATAGCTGTTGCCGATCAGCAGGTATTTGTGGTGTTTCTGCGCCACCGTGTCAACCGCTTTCACCAGCGCGCCGAAGAACGGATCGGAGACGTCCATCACCACCACGCCCAGGGTATCGCTGCTTTGGGTCGCCAGCGCCTGTGCGTTGGCGTTGGGGCGATAGCCCAGATCCGCCACCGCCTGCAGCACCTGCTCGCGCGTCTCCTTGCTGGTCAGCGCGCTGTGGTTCAACACGCGGGAGACGGTCGCCACGGAGACCCCGGCGCGTTTCGCCACGTCGCGAATGGTGATCGGATGAACTGGAGACATGCGGGATCCTGAAATCGGGGTAGTGGCCGGTGGCGCTATCCTACCCCGATTGGCCCGCTGCTCGCGTGAATTACGTCACAGGAAAGAAAACGTTTACATACATTTTTTTAACCTGCCGATGGGCACTCATTTCAGCGTTTTGGGCTCCGCTTCGCCGGCGGCCAGCTGCGTCAGCTTGCGCCACAGCCACTCCATCGGCCCCTGAGCGAAATAACGCAGCCACAGTACGGAAAACGCCAGGTTGGCCAGCCAGACCAGCGGCACGAACGCCAACAGCTGCAGCCGGTCGAACTGCTCATAGAGACCGAAGCGATAAAACAACGTGGTGCAGATCAGCGTTTGCAGCAGGTAGTTGCTCAGCGCCATGCGCCCCACCTGGCTCAGCCAGTGGGCGATGCGCAGGCGCGACAGTGCGGGCCAGAAACCGTAACACAGCGCCAGATAGCCCATCGCCTGCAGCGGGGCGCCCAGCTCACGCGGCACCTGCAGCAGGAAACCGCTCCAGCGATAGTCCCACTGCACCTGCCATTGCAGCGCCACCGCCGGCAGCTGGATCAGCACCGAAAGCGGCAGCAGCCACGCCGCCTGCCTCAGGTAATAGCCGGAGGAATAGCTGCCGCGCAGCCAGCCGCTGCGCATCAGCCCAGCGCCGAACAGCATCAGCCCCGCCAGCTCCCAGCCATACTGCGCGCCGATGGCCAGCAGGCTGGACGAGAGCAGATCGGCGCGGCTGCGCCAGGCTTCGAAACCGCCCTGCAGCTTCCAGAACTTCTCGTACTGCAACTCCGCCACGCCCGGCTGCCAGAAGCTGCCCGGTTCACCGTGCGAGATAAAACCGAGCAGCAGCAGCACCGCCACGCCGATCAGGTAGAGCACCACGCCGGTTTTCAGCAGCTGGAAAGTTTCTTTGGCCTCGCGGATCATGCGCCAGCACACCAGGCCGATCAGCCCGTAGGCCAGCAGAATATCGCCGTCCCACAGGAAGATGGCGTGCGCGAGGCCGAACAGCACCAACCACGACAGCCGCGCGCGGATCCAGCTTTTGCCGCGCCGCAGCAGCATGTGCAACCCGGCGCCGAACAACAGCGCGAACATCGCCAGGAACTTGGCCTGGGCGAAGAGATCCAGCAGCGCCCAGGTCCAGGCATCGCGCGACGACGGCATCCCCAAATAGGCCGGGTTGAGATAGGCGGCCTTCGGCAAGCCGAAGGCGTTGATGTTCAGCAATAAGATGCCGAGGATGGCGATGCCGCGCACGCAGTCCAGCGTAGCGATGCGCGGCAGAGGATGACTGTTCATTTTTTATCGCTGTCTTCCGCTCATGAAAAAGGCGCCCGCAGGCGCCTGTTATGCTATTGCGAGTCGCCCCGCAACGCCATCACCCCTGGTGATGACGCACCGCGCGCAGGAACTCCTGGCGGGTATTCTGGCTGGACTTGAACAGCCCCCCCAACGAGGTGGTGGTGGTGGCGCTGGTCGCGTCGCGAATGCCGCGCGCCTTGACACAATAATGGACCGCGTCGATCGATACCGCCACGTTATTGGTACCGAGCAGGGTCTGCAGCGCGACCAGGATCTGCTGGGTCAGACGCTCTTGCACCTGCGGACGCTGGGAGAAGAACTGCACGATGCGGTTGATCTTCGACAGACCGATCACAGAGTCTTTCGGGATATAGGCCACGGTAGCCTTGCCGTCGATGGTGACGAAGTGGTGCTCGCAGGTGCTGGTCAGCGTGATATCGCGCACCGTCACCATCTCATCCACTTTCATCTTGTTCTCGATGACGGTGATTTTCGGGAAGTTGGCGTAGTCCAGCCCGGAGAAGATCTCGTCGACATACATTTTGGCGATGCGATGCGGCGTTTCCGCCAGGCTGTCGTCAGACAGATCGAGATTCAGCAGCTGCATGATTTCAGTCATGTGCTCTTTGATGCGACGCTTGCGCGTTTCGCGATCCAGCACTTCCCCGCGCAGCGGTGTCTCCAGACCACGCTCTTCCAGTGCCGCATGCACCAGCGCGGCTTCTTTACTTAATGATGTCATGTATTTGTTCTCCTGCGGACGGAACCCGCCGGCGGCCTGGTAGGGCGTGCGGCCGGCGAATTGCTTGCTCTCGTGACGGCAGAGTTTTCGTGATGGATAACGTGAACCCGGTCAAGATTTTGCCCCACTGTAGATGAGAGCGCGGCGATTATCCAGTGATTGTGCTTCATCCGCAGGTGAAATATTCGCATTTAGCACAATCAGGCCGGCTGCGGGATCCCGCTTTTTTTGTATGGATTTTAATCAGCGCATCGCCGTTTTTTGCGCCAACCGCCGCGCCGGGGTATTCACTACCAGCGCACCGGCCACCAACAGCGCCGCCACCGCCACGTACAGCGCCGGCTCCAGCCGATGAGTCATGGCGGTCGACAGCGCCGACAGCATCGGCCCGACCAGTTGGCCGATCGCATAACCGGTGGTCAGCAATCCAGCCATGTAGCGCGCATGGCGCGGCGCCAGTTCACGGCCGTGCTGAAGGGCGAGCTGCACCACGCAGAGGAAGCCGCCGCCGGTCAGCACCGCCCCGAGCGCCAGGCCGGCCACGCCCGGCACCGCTTCGGCGCTCAGCACGCCCAACGCCTGTATCCACAGCGTGATCGCCAACCGGGTCTGGGTAGTTAGCCGATGGCGGGTCAGAATGCCGATGACAATCCCCAGCACCGCCGCACCGCCGAACACCGGCCAGACAAACTGCGCGAACAGGCTGGCGGGAAAGCGCGCCGCCGCCATCTGCGACAAAAAGGTCGCCGGCAGGATGTAGCCGAAGCCGGCCAGGCTATAGCTCCACACCAGGCGTTTGAGCGCCGGCGTCAGCAGCAGCGGCTCCGGGGCCACGTCCGGGCGATGCAGCTCGCCGCTGCGCGGCAGAAAGGCGCTAATCCCCCCGACCAGCACCAGCGCCAGCCCGCCATACACCAGCCAGGCCTGCGCCGCCGTCAGCCCCAGCGCGTTGATGCCCACCGCCAGCATGCCGCTAAGGAAGATGCCGGCGCCCGGCCCGGCAAATACCGCCGCGCTCAGCGCCGGCCGGCCGTAGTGCGCCAACCGCTCGTTGGTCCAGGCCGCCACCAGCACCATCGCCCAGCCGCTGGCCCAGCCGATGACGAAGCGCAGCGCGCCGTGCGTCCATGCATCCTGCGCCAGCGCCGACAGCAGCGTCAGCGCCATCGCGCCCCATACGCCCAGCCACAGGCGCCGCTCGACGTGGCGCGTGGCGCGCATCGCGTCGTAGGCGCCGCACAGGTAGCCCAAATAGTTGATCGCCGCCACCAGCCCGGCGCCGGTGAGGCTGAACTGATGTTCCGCGATCATCAGCGGCACCTGCGGGGTGAAAGCGAAGCGGCCAATGCCCATTGCGACGATCAGCGCGGCAAAACCGCTCAAGGCAATACGTAAAGCCATACCGGTATCCAAAAGGTTAAAAGAAAGTTGCCAGTATCATGCCGCAGTATTAAACTCACAAAAACTGAATAATACTAATCAAGTTCATCACGAAACGAGAATATTATGGATCTGACCCAGCTTCGCATGTTCTGCTGCGTAGCGGAAACCGGCTCGGTCGCCCGCGCCGCCGAGCAGCTGCACCGCGTGCCGTCGAACCTGACCACCCGGCTGCGCCAGCTTGAGCAGGAGCTGGGCGCCGATCTGTTTATCCGCGAAAAACAGCGCCTGCGCCTGTCGCCGATGGGCCATAACTTTCTGTGCTACGCCAACCGCATCCTGGCGCTCAGCGACGAGGCGATGAGCATCACCCACGCCGGCGAACCGGCGGGCAACTTCGCCCTCGGCTCGATGGAGAGCACCGCCGCCACCCGCCTGCCCTCGCTGCTGGCGGCTTACCACCAGCGTTTCTCGCAGGTGTCTCTGTCGCTGACTACCGGCACCTCCGGCGAAATCGCCGATCGGGTGCGCGCCGGCACGCTGGCGGCAGCGCTGGTCGACGGCCCGGTGCCCTATGACGAGCTGAACGGCTGCATCGCCTATCCTGAACATATGGTGGTGATCTCCGGTCTCGATCACGCGCCGATCCACAGCGCCAAAGACGTCAACGGCGAAACGCTGTTCGCCTTTCGCGCCAGCTGCTCCTACCGCCTGCGGCTGGAGGCCTGGTTCAAGCGCGAAGGCGCGCGGCCGGGGCAAATCATGGAGATCCAGTCCTATCACGCCATGCTGGCCTGCGTCGCCAGCGGCGCCGGGCTGGCGATGATCCCGCATTCGGTGCTCAGCCTGCTGCCGGGCCATGAGCGGGTTCGGGTTCACACCCTGCCGCCGGACGTGGCCGACACCGCCACCTGGCTGCTGTGGCGCCGCGACGCGTTCGGGCCGAACGTGCGCGCGCTGAAAGAATTGATTATTGAACAGACGGAAATCGCCGCTGTTGATGAAAGCACCCCCAACGATTTATCAGACGTTGTCGATATCGCCTGATTTAAAAAGAAAACCACTGAGGAGACTATGATGGAGATGATCAAAACCCGCGCCGCCGTTGCCTGGGGCCCGAACCAGCCGCTGAAGATCGAAGAAGTCGAGCTGATGCCACCACAAAAAGGCGAAGTGCTGGTGCGGATCGTCGCCACCGGCGTTTGTCACACCGACGCCTACACCCTGTCCGGCAAAGATCCGGAAGGCGTGTTCCCGGCAATCCTCGGCCACGAGGGCGGCGGCGTGGTGGAAGCGGTCGGTGAAGGCGTGACCAGCGTGGCGGTCGGCGACCACGTGATCCCGCTTTACACCCCGGAGTGCGGCGAGTGCAAATTCTGTAAATCCGGCAAGACCAACCTGTGCCAGGCGATCCGCGCCACCCAGGGTAAAGGCCTGATGCCGGACGGCACCACCCGCTTCTTCAAGGACGGCAAGCCGATCTTCCACTACATGGGCACTTCCACCTTCTCCGAATACACCGTGGTGCCGGAGATTTCACTGGCGAAAATCAACAAGGAAGCGCCGCTGGAAGAAGTGTGCCTGCTGGGCTGTGGCGTCACCACCGGCATGGGCGCGGTGATGAACACCGCCAAAGTGCAGCCGGGCGACACCGTGGCGATCTTCGGCCTGGGCGGCATCGGCCTGTCGGCGATCATCGGCGCGCAGATGGCCGGCGCGGGCCGCATCATCGGCATCGACATCAACACCAGCAAGTTCGATCTGGCGCGCAAGCTGGGCGCTACCGATCTGATCAACCCGAAAGACTATGACAAACCGATTCAGGACGTGATCGTCGAGCTGACCGACGGCGGCGTCGACTTCTCCTTCGAGTGCATCGGCAACGTCAACGTGATGCGTTCCGCGTTGGAGTGCTGCCACAAGGGCTGGGGTGAATCGGTGATCATCGGCGTCGCGGGCGCCGGCGAAGAAATCTCGACCCGGCCGTTCCAGCTGGTCACCGGCCGCGTCTGGCGCGGCTCGGCATTCGGCGGCGTCAAGGGCCGTTCGCAGCTGCCGGGCATCGTCGAGCGCTATCTGGACGGCGAATTCGCGCTGAACGACTTTATCACCCACACCATGGGGCTGGAGCAGATCAACGAAGCGTTCGATTTGATGCACGAAGGCAAATCGATCCGTTCCGTCATCCACTTCGACAAATAAGCCAGGAGGCAGAGATGACGCTGTCATTGGAACTTCTCGAAGAGCACCGCATGTTCGGCGGCTGGCAACAGCGTTATCGCCACGCGGCGCAGAGCCTGAATTGCAACATGACATTCAGCATCTACCTGCCGCCGCCGCGCGATGACAACCCGCCGCCGGTGCTGTACTGGCTGTCGGGGCTGACCTGCAACGACGAGAACTTCACGTTGAAAGCCGGCGCGCAGCGCATCGCCGCCGAGCTGGGCCTGGTGCTGGTGATGCCGGACACCAGCCCGCGCGGTGACGAGGTGCCGAACGACGAAGGTTACGATCTGGGCCAGGGCGCCGGGTTCTACCTGAACGCCACCCAGGCGCCGTGGGATCGCCACTTCCGCATGTACGACTACATCAGCGCCGAACTGCCGGCGCTGATCGAACAGCACTTCAGCGTCAGCGATCGTCAGTCGATCTTCGGCCACTCGATGGGCGGCCACGGCGCGCTGATGATGGCATTTCGCAATCCGCAGCGCTTCCGCTCGGTATCGGCGTTCGCGCCGATCGTCAACCCGTGCCAGGTGCCGTGGGGCCGCAAGGCGTTCACCGCCTATCTGGGCAGCGACGAGAGCCAGTGGCTGCAGTACGACAGCTGCCATCTGCTGGCCAGCGGCGCGGAAAAAATGCCGGTCCTGATCGACCAGGGCGATGACGACCAGTTCCTGGCCGATCAGCTGCAGCCGGCGCGGCTGGCCGAGCTGGCGCGCCAGCGCGACTGGCCGCTGACGCTGCGCATTCAGCCGGGGTACGATCACAGCTACTTCACCATCGCCACCTTCGTGGAAGATCACCTGCGCTTCCACGCCGAGCACCTGTTCCGCTAATAAAAAAATCCGGGCGGTTATTAACCCGTCCGGATTTATTCAAAAGCCATCAATCAGAAAATCGATAGCGGCTTTAATTTGATTCCTGTGCTCATTGACATTACCAACGGCCTTCCCAATCTGCGAAATACGTATGGCAGCCATCTCATGCGTCATAACAAGAAACTTTTCGCCGTTGACCTCAATCTCCGGGCATAAACGTGCAGAAATTTTAACCCTGACGTTATCCAAAGCATAAAGGGGGATCATTAACCGGGTCGAGAGGACATCAATAAGATCGCTTTGAACGTCCAGTAAGTAGGGATAGGCTGATGCCGGATACGTATTGTCATATACGGTAAATTGCATATTTAAAATGTCCGATATTCATCAGACAACAAACCATTTTCTTCAGTGATACGATTAAGTTCTTCTAACGCCGCGCGATTTTGCTCGCGCCACTGTTGAATCTCAATATCCCTGACGCGGACGCTCAATGCGTCCGTCAATACGGATGACACATTGACGCCCAGGGATTTTGCGCGCTGGAAAAGATCGCGATCGATGGTTACGTTGACTGTCTTTTTCGTCACATTGCTATTTGCCATATCCATACCTCATCCCTGTAATATACACGGGTCAAATTTTCATCAATTATACTCGTAAAACAGGGGTATGCCAATTCAGCGATGCCCTCACCCCTTCAATTTCGGATCGAGCGCGTCGCGCAATCCGTCACCCAACAGGTTGAACGCCAGCACGGTGATGAATATCGCCAGGCTGGGGAAGATCGCCACGTGCGGCGCGATCACCATATCGGCGCGCGCTTCGTTGAGCATCGCCCCCCACTCCGGCGTCGGCGGCTGGGCGCCCAGGCCCAAAAACGACAGGCTGGCGGCGGTGATGATCGAGGTGCCGATGCGCAGGGTGAAATAGACCACGATCGAAGACAGGGTGCCTGGCAGGATGTGCCGCAGGATGATGGTCCAGTCCGAGGCGCCGATGCTGCGCGCCGACTCGATATAGGTCAGGTGCTTCAGCACCAGCGTATTGCCGCGCACCAGGCGGGCGAAGGCCGGAATGCTAAAGATCGCCACCGCGACGATCACGTTGGCCATGCCGCTGCCCATGATCGCCACCACGCCGATCGCCAGCAAAATGCCGGGAAACGCGAACAGCACGTCGCAGACGCGCATGGTGAGGCGATCCCACCAGCCTTCATAGTAACCGGCCAGCAGCCCCAGCAGGGTGCCGATCGCCCCGCCCGCCAGCACCGAGAACACCCCGGCCGCCAGCGAAATGCGCGCGCCCATCAGGATGCGGCTGAAAATATCGCGTCCGAGGGAATCCACCCCCAGCCAGTGCATCAGCGAAGGCCCTTCGTTCAGCCGGTCGTAATCGAAATAGTTTTCCGCATCGAACGGTGCCAGATAAGGCGCCAGCAGCGCCGCCGCAATCAGCAGCAGCACCAACAGGCCGGCGACCAGCGCCGCCCGCTGGCGGCGAAAACGCCGCCAAAACTCGCCCCACGGCGTGCGTACCGCGTTGGGGTCGATAAGCGGCATCGCCTTCAGTGCGGCGTTGCGCCGCCAATGCTTAATCATGCCGCCTCCTCATTGGTAACGAATCGCCGGGTTGATCGCCGCGTACAACATATCCACCAGCAGGTTGATCAGGATGAACTCCAGCGAGAACAGCAGCACCTCGGCCTGGATCACCGGGTAATCGCGCATCTCCACCGAGTCCACCAGCAAGCGCCCCAGCCCCGGCCAGTTGAACACCTTCTCCACCACGATCGAACCGCCGAGCAGGAAGCCGAACTGCAGCCCCATCATGGTCACTACCGGGATCATCGCGTTGCGCAGGCCGTGTTTCATCACCACCACGCTTTCCCGCACGCCCTTGGCGCGCGCGGTGCGCATGTAGTCCTCCTGCAACACCTCGACGAACGAAGCGCGGGTAAAACGCGCCATCACCGCCGCCACCGCCGCCCCCAAGGTGATAGAAGGCAGAATGTAGTGCCGCCAGCTGTCGGCGCCCACCGTCGGCAGCCACCCCAGCTCGACCGAGAACACCTGCATCAGCAGCATGCCGAGCGCAAAGGCCGGGAACGAGATCCCCGATACCGCCAGCGTCATGCCGAGACGATCCGGCCAACGGTTACGCCACACCGCCGACACCACGCCGATCGCCAGGCCGAACGCTACCGCCCACAGCATGCTGGCGACGGTCAGCCAGAAGGTCGGCATAAAGCGCGAGGCGATCTCTTCGCTCACCGGGCGCTTGGACACCATCGAGATGCCGAAGTCGCCCCGCAGCGCGTTGACGAAAAAGTGCGCGAACTGCTGCGGCAGCGGCTTATCCAACCCCAGATCCTTGCGCACCAGCTGCACCACCGCCTCGTCGGCCTCCGGCCCCGCCGCCAGCCGCGCCGGATCACCCGGCAGCAGGTGGACGAACAGGAACACCAGCACCGCCACGATCAGCAGCGTCGGGATCAGGCCCAGCAGTCGTTTCAGAAAATAATTGAGCATCTCATTCCTTCCCCCACCTGCCGCCGTCTGGCCGCAGGCGGGGATGGGCGCCTTATTTCAGATCGGCGTTATCAAAGTTGAACGAGGTATCCGGCATCACGTAGAAGCCGCTCAGCTGTTTGCTGTTGGCCGACAACAGACGTTCGGTTGCCAGGAAGATCCAGGGCGCGTCGGCCCAGATGCGATCCTGTGCATCCTGATACAGTTTCTGCTTCTCGGCGCGATCGGTGGTCGCCAGCGCGTCGGTCAGATCCTTGTCCACCTGCGGGTTGCTGTAGAACGCGGTGTTGAACTGCTTCGGCGGCGCCGCCTGGGTGGAGAACAGCGGCGACAGCGCCCAGTCCGCTTCCCCGGTCGAGGCCGACCAGCCGGTGTAGAACAGCCGCACGCCGGTGTCTTTCACCCCGACGCTCTCCACCTGCGCCGCGCGCTGCCCGGCATCCATCGCCGTCACCGTCACTTTCACCCCCACCTGCGCCAGCTGCTGTTGGGTGAACTGCAGCACTTTCTGCGCGGTGCTGTGGTTGTGGGACGACCACAGCGTGGTGGTGAAGCCGTTCGGGTAGCCGGCCTCTTTCAACAGCTCGCGCGCCTTGGCCGGATCGTACGGCCACGGCTTGTAGCGGGCGGCGAAATCGATGGCCGGCGGCACCGGCCCTTCCGCCGGCACCGCATAACCGGCGAACGCTACCTTGATCAGCGCGTCCTTGTTAATCGCGTAGTTGAGCGCCTGGCGCACCTTCGGGTTGTCGAACGGCTTTTGAGTGACGTTCATGCTGATGTAACGCTGCAGGATCGACGGCGCAGCCACCACGTCCAGCTTGGCGTTGCCCTCCAGCACCTTGGCCTGCTCGTAAGGGATCGGGAAGGCGAAGGTCGCCTCGCCGGTCTGCAGCATCGCCGCGCGGGTGTTGTTATCCACCACCGGGCGCCAGGTGATGCTGTCGAGCTTCGGCAGCCCCGGCTGCCAGTAGCCGTCGAACTTCTTCACCTTGACGAAATCGGTCTGGTTCCAGGTCATGAACTGATACGGCCCGGTGCCGACCGGGTGGAAACCGATCTCTTTGCCGTATTGCTTCAGCGCCGCCGGGGAGATGATCGCCGCCGCCGGGTGCGCCAGATTGTTGACGAACGCCGAGAACGGCGCCTTCAGCACGATCTTCACCGTATTGGCGTCCACCGCCTCGGTTTTGTCGATCATCTTGAACAGGTTGTAGCGCTTGAGGTGGCTGTCCGGGTTACTGGCGCGATCGAGGTTGGCCTTCACCGCCTCGGCGTTGAACGCGGTGCCGTCGTGGAATTTAATGCCCTGACGCAGTTTGACGGTATAGGTCAGGCCGTCTTTGCTGACCTCATAGCTGTCCGCCAGCACGTTCACCAGCTTCATGTCCTTGTCGAAGCCGAACAACCCCTGATAGAAAGACTTGGCCACCGCCTGCGACAGCGTGTCGTTGGCGTCGTAAGGATCAAGAGTGGTGAAATTGGACGCCACGGCAATCACCGCGTCCTTCGCCGCCCAAACCGGGCCGGTTCCCGCCGCCAGCAGTATGGCGGCCAACAGCGCATTGCGTTTGAATGTGTGCTTCATGTCGCTTGTCTCTCCTGAGGTCTTTAAAAAGCACCGGCGATCGGGTGGCGGGCGACAAAGTGCCCGGCGCCAACCTGCACCAGCGGTGCGGTAACGGGTTCATCGCCCAGTGCGCGCACTGGGCTCGGGATCTCATCGGCCGGCAGCGGCTGCCGTTTGTGGGCATGAGCGGGATCGGCTACCGGCACCGCCGCCATCAACTTGCGGGTATAGGGGTGCTGCGGATTGTCGAATACCGCCTGCCGCGGGCCGATCTCGACAATTTGCCCGAGGTACATCACCGCCACCCGGTGGCTGATACGCTCCACCACCGCCATGTCGTGTGAAATGAACAGAAAAGCGATGCCGAACTCACGCTGCAGATCGAGCAGCAGATTGACGATCTGCGCCTGAATCGACACGTCCAGCGCCGAGACCGCTTCATCGGCGATCACCACTTTCGGGTTCAGCGCCAGCGCGCGCGCGATGCAGATGCGTTGGCGCTGGCCGCCGGAAAATTCGTGCGGATAGCGGCGCGCATGCTCCGGCTGCAGACCGACGCGTTCCAGCAGCCAGGCCACCCGCCGTTCCGCCTCACGGCCGCGCATCACGTTGTGCACCAACAGCGGCTCCATGATGGAGAAACCGACCGTCAGGCGCGGATCGAGCGAGGCGTAAGGATCTTGAAAGATGAACTGAATATCGCGCCGCAGATGCTGCAGCGCCGACCCCTTCAATTGGTCTATCCGCCGCCCGGCGAAGGTGATGGTGCCGCTCTGGCTGTCCACCAGCTTCAGCAAAGCGCGCCCGGTGGTGGACTTACCGCAGCCGGACTCGCCCACCAGCCCCAGCGTCTCGCCAGGGTAAAGATCGAAACTGACGTTTTCTACCGCGTGCACCCGGCGAGTGACCCGATTGAACAACCCGCCGCGCAGATCAAAACGTGTGACCAGATGCTCCACCCGCAGGATCGGCGCAGCGTCTGGCGGCACGGTATCCTGCGGCGCCGTATCCCCCTCGCCATCCGCCAGCGGAAACTTCGCCGGCAGCGGCCGATCGGCCATCTCCCCCAGCTTCGGCACCGCCGCCAGCAGCGCCCGGGTATAGGCCTGTTGCGGCGCGGCGAATAATTCACGCACTCGATTCTGTTCCACCTGCTCGCCGCGGCGCATCACCAGCACCCGGTCGGCTATCTCTGCCACCACGCCCATGTCGTGAGTGATGAAGATCACCCCCATCTGCATCTCCTGTTGCAGCACGCGGATCAGCTGCAGGATCTGCGCCTGAATGGTGACGTCGAGGGCGGTAGTGGGTTCATCGGCAATCAGCAACGCCGGCTTGCAAGAGAGCGCCATAGCGATCATCACCCGCTGGCGCATGCCGCCGGAAAGCTGATGCGGGTAGCGCCCCAGCACCTCTTTGGCCTCAGGAATGCGCACCAGATCGAGCATGCGCAGCGCCTCCTGACGCGCGCTGCGGTGGTCCATGCCCTGATGCAGGCGCAGCGATTCGGCGATCTGCTCGCCGACCGGAAATACCGGGTTGAGCGAGGTCATCGGCTCCTGGAAGATCATCGCCATGTCGGCGCCGCGCACCGTGCGCAGCGTGCTCTGCGAGGCATGCGCCAGCTCGAGCAACGCGCCGTCGCGCCGGCGCAGCGTCATGGCGCCGCTGACGATGCGCCCACCGCCCTGCTCCACCAGCCGCATCAGTCCCAGTGAAGTCACCGATTTGCCAGAGCCGGACTCACCGACGATTGCCAGCGTCTCGCCGCGATCGAGATCGAACGACAGGTTGCGCACCGCTTCCACGGCGCCGTCCGCTTGAGGAAAACGGATGCTCAAATCGCGCACCGTCAGCACCCGCTGCGGCGGCAATGACAACCCGTCGCCGGCGGGCCGGAATGAAACGTCGGTCATACACCCTCCCGGTGAACGCTTAGCGATAAATCCCGACGGACGGCGCATCGCCGACATAACCAAAACCGCGATACATCCCCTCGCAGTTAAACGGCAGCGCGATATTGCCGTGGCGATCGACGGCGATCATGCCGCCGCTGCCACCCAGTGCAGGCAGCTTCTCCATCACCACCCGATCGCTGGCCGCCTGCAGGCTGAGGCCGCCGTATTCGATCAGGGCGGAGACGTCATAGGCCGCCACGCCGCGCATGAAGATCTCGCCGGTGCCGGTGCTGGAGACCGCCACGGTGGCGTTGTTGGCATAGCAACCGGCGCCGATAATCGGCGTGTCGCCCACTCGCCCTGCCTGCTTGTTGGTCATGCCGCCGGTGGAGGTGGCGGCGGCAAGGTTGCCCAGCGCATCCAGCGCCACCGCGCCGACGGTGCCGAATTTGCGATCGGGATCGAGCGGATCGCCGGCCCGTGCCGCGCCGTCGTGATCGAGCAATACCCGGCCCTGCTCCGCCTGGGCGCGGTGCAGCTGATCAAAGCGTTCTTGGGTAAAGAAGAAGTCGGGAGTAACCATTTCCAGGCCGTGGGCGGCGGCAAACTTCTCGGCGCCTTCGGCGGCAAACAGCACGTGTTCGCTGTTTTCCAGCACCGCGCGCGCCGCCAGCACCGGGTTGCGGATATGGCTGACGCCAGCGACAGCGCCGGCGTCGCAGGTGCGGCCGTCCATCACGCAGGCATCCAGTTCGTGGGTGCCCTGATGGGTAAACACCGAGCCTTTGCCGGCGTTGAACAGCGGGCACTCTTCGAGCAGCCGCACCGCTTCGGTCACCGCATCCAGCGCGCTGCCGCCCTGTGCCAATACCGCCTGCCCGGCGGCCACGATCTCGGACAGCGCCTGGATATACTGCCGTTCTTTTTCCGCACTCAGCGCCGCCCGGGTAATTGCGCCCGCGCCGCCATGAATGGCAATCACTGGTTTGCTCATTTGCCTGACACCCTGTGTTAATCCCGCCGTTGCGCAGCGAATAAGCTGAGCGCGGTATCATTATTATTCAGTCTTTTCGACTCTATTTAGTCCTACAGTGGAAGTACAGCATAACGTCCACGTCCCGCTTTTAGCGTAGCGCGCTTAGACCATTTCGCACCTTGAAATAGCTTATTGGAATAAAAACAGCAGGTTATAAAAAGCAGTAAACCGCTGGTGGTGCGGCTGGGATTATTGGTAATTTCGCGAGAGGAAATAGCGGTAGAGCGTAATGAAATAAACGTTCGCGCTGAGTCACGCTTATTGCGGCGCCCGGCCTGCTGTTTTTACCCGGCCGGGCGCAGATAATCCAACGATTAAAAACCCGAGCCGGGCTGCCGTAAAAAGGCCTCTTCTTCCGGCGTGCTGGTGCGCCCCAATATCGCATTGCGATGCGGGTAGCGGCCGAAACGATCGATGATCGCCTTATGCCGCAGCTCGAACTCCAACTGGTCACCGTTATTGAGCTCGGTATACAGCACCAGCGCCTGCTGGTGGATCAGCGGCGATTCCGAATGCATGAACGGTAGATAGAGAAAACCTCGCTGCTCGCGGCTCAGCCGTTCGCACTCGCCGCTGCGGATCGCCTCCTGCGCGAGAATCAACGCCATGCCGTCGCAGGCAAACGACTGCGGCGTGCCGCGGAACAGGTTGCGGCTGAACTGATCGAGCACGATCACCTCCGCCAGGCGTCCTTCGATGGTGTCGCGCCAGTGCGCCAGCTCCCCCGCCGCCGCCGCCCGCCAGATTTCGCCGAAACGGCTGTGCAGCAGACGATCGAAATCGTCGTCCTTTTTGAACCACATCACCGGTTCGATCTCGTCGAACCAGAACTCGATAACCTGTTTATGCATCATGATTCTCCTCTGTTTTACCCAGTTTATACCCGTTCGCGCTTCCGGCGCAGTGCGAAAGATGGCGGGCATAACCCGTTCTCCCCCCCGGCGTTCTCTGCCATAATACCCGCACTTTGTCGCTATCAATGCGCACCCTGATTACGGAGTTCCCCTTATGGATCATTGCCATACTTCCGATCTCATCTCCCTGGAGCAAGCGCTGGAAAAAATGCTCGGGCAGATCGCCCCGCTGCAGCAGACCGAATCCGTCGCCCTGACCGCCGCCGCCGGCCGCATCACCGCCGCCCCGGTGGTCTCGCCGCTCGACGTGCCGCCGTTCGCCAACTCGGCGATGGACGGCTATGCGGTGCGCCTCGCCGATCTGGCGGCCAATGCGCCGCTGCCGGTCGCCGGGAAAGCCTTCGCCGGCGCGCCGTTCGACGGTGAATGGCCGGCCAACAGCTGCGTGCGCATCATGACCGGCGCGCCGATCCCGGCCGGGGCGGACGCGGTGATCATGCAGGAGCAGGCAGAAGTGAGCGAGCAGGGCGTGCGTTTTACCGCCCCGGCAGAAGTCGGCCAGAATATCCGTCTGGCGGGTGAAGACATTCGCCAAGGCGCCAGCGTGTTGCCGGCCGGCGTGAAGCTGGGCGCCGCGCAGCTGCCGCTGCTGGCCTCGCTCGGGGTCGCCGAAGTGCAGGTAATGCGTAAGCTGAAGGTGGCGGTGTTCTCCACCGGCGACGAGCTGCAGCCGGTCGGCCAGCCGCTGCAGGCGGGCCAAATCTATGATACCAACCGCTTCGCGGTGCGCCTGATGCTGGAGCAGATGGGCTGCGAAGTGCTCGATCTCGGCATTATCCGCGACGATCGCGATGCGCTGCGCGACGCCTTCACACAGGCGGACAGCCAGGCCGACGTAGTGATCAGCAGCGGCGGCGTCTCGGTCGGCGAGGCCGACTACACCAAACAGATGCTCGACGAACTGGGCCAGGTCAGCTTCTGGAAGCTGGCGATCAAACCCGGCAAACCGTTCGCCTTCGGCAAACTGGGCCACGCCTGGTTCTGCGGCCTGCCGGGCAACCCGGTTTCCGCCGCCCTGACCTTCTACCAACTGGTGCAACCGCTGCTGGCGAAGCTGGCCGGTCACAGTGACTGGCGCCTGCCGCCGCGCCTGCGCGCACGGGCGCTAACCCCGCTGAAGAAATCGCCGGGCCGCCTCGATTTCCAGCGCGGGGTGTTCAGCAGCAACGCCGCGGGCGAACTGGAGGTCAGCACCACCGGCCACCAGGGCTCGCACGTCTTCAGCTCCTACAGCCAGGGCAACTGTTTCATCGTGCTGGAGCGCGAACGCGGTTCGGTGGCGGTAGGCGAAACGGTGGAGATCGAGCCGTTCAACGCCCTGCTGAGGAGCTGAACATGCTGCCGGAATTGACCGACGCCGAAGCGCTGCGCTACAACCGCCAGATCGTGCTGCGCGGCTTTGACTTCGACGGCCAGGAGAAGCTGAAGGCCGCCCGCGTGCTGATCGCCGGGCTGGGCGGGCTGGGCTGCGCCGCCGCGCCATATCTGGCGGCGGCCGGCGTCGGCCATCTGGTGCTGGTGGATTTCGACACCGTCTCGCTCTCCAACCTGCAGCGCCAGATCCTGCACCGCGACGATCGCATCGGCCAGAGCAAAGTCGCCTCCGCCAGGCAGGAACTGAGCGCCATCAATCCGCATATTCGCATCGACGCCATCGACGGCCGTCTGGAAGATGACGCGATCGCGGCAGAGATCGCCGCCTGCGATCTGGTGCTCGACTGCACCGACAACGTGGCGGCGCGCGACGCCCTGAATCGCCTGTGCCACGCACAGCGCAAGCCGCTGGTTTCCGGCGCGGCGATCCGTATGGAAGGCCAGCTCAGCGTATTCACCTATCAGCCGGGCGAGCCCTGCTACCGCTGCCTGAGCCGGCTGTTCGGCGACAGCGCCCTCACCTGCGTCGAAGCGGGCGTGATGGCCCCGCTGGTCGGTACTATCGGTACCCTGCAGGCGATGGAAGCCATCAAGCTGCTGGCCGACTATGGTCAGCCGCTGCGCGGCAAGCTGTTGATGTTCGATGCGATGAGCATGCAGTTCCGCGAGATGAAGCTGCCGAAGGATCCACACTGCGAAGTGTGCGGCGGGGCGTGACGGATAAAAAAAGGGCGGGATAATTCCCGCCCTGATGCGTTACCGCGAGGGTTACACGATGCCCTGGCTGCGCAGATAGTCTTCGTAGTTGCCGGTAAAGTCGATCACCTTGTTCGGGGTGATTTCCAGAATCCGGGTCGCCAGCGAGCTGACGAACTCACGGTCGTGGGAGACGAAGATCAGCGTGCCTTCGTACATCTCCAGCGCCATGTTCAGCGATTCGATGGATTCCATATCCAGGTGGTTGGTCGGTTCGTCCATCACCAGAATATTCGGGCGCTGCATCATCAGCTTGCCGAACAGCATGCGGCCCTTCTCACCACCGGATAGCACCTTCACGCGCTTTTTGATGTCGTCCTGGCTGAACAGCAAACGGCCCAGCACACTGCGCACCGCCTGCTCGTCGTCTTTTTCCTGCTTCCACTGGCTCATCCAGTCGAACACGGTCAGGGTGTCGTCGAACTCGTATTCGTGATCCTGCGCGTAATAACCGATACGGGCATTTTCCGACCACTTCACGGTGCCGCTGTCCGGCTGCGCGTCGCCCACCAGCGTTTTCAGCAGGGTGGTTTTACCGATGCCGTTGGCACCCAGCACCGCGACCTTCTCGCCCACTTCCACCATCAGGTTCAGCTTGTTGAACAGCGGGCCTTCGTCGAAGCCCTTGGTGAGCGCTTCCACTTCCAATGCGTTACGGAACAGCTTTTTGTCCTGCTCGAAACGGATGAACGGGTTCTGGCGGCTGGAGGCTTTCACCTCTTCCAGCTGGATCTTGTCGATCTGGCGGGCGCGCGAGGTGGCCTGCTTGGATTTGGAGGCGTTGGCGCTAAAGCGGCTGACGAACGATTGCAGCTCGCTGATCTGCGCTTTCTTCTTAGCGTTGTCCGCCATCAAACGCTCACGCGCCTGGGTGGCGGCGGTCATGTATTCGTCGTAGTTGCCCGGGTAGACGCGCAGCTCGCCGTAGTCCAGATCCGCCATGTGGGTGCAGACCATGTTCAGGAAGTGACGGTCGTGCGAGATGATGATCATGGTGCTGTTGCGTTCGTTCAGCACCTGCTCCAGCCAACGAATGGTGTCGATGTCCAGGTTGTTGGTTGGTTCGTCGAGCAACAGGATTTCCGGATCGGAGAACAGCGCCTGCGCCAGCAACACGCGCAGCTTGAAGCCTGGCGCGATTTCGCTCATCGGGCCATAGTGCTGTTCCACCGGAATGCCCACGCCAAGCAGCAGTTCGCCGGCACGCGCTTCGGCGGTATAACCGTCCATTTCGCCGTAGGCCACTTCCAGGTCGGCTACTTTATAGCCGTCTTCTTCGCTCATCTCCGCCAATGCGTAGATGCGGTCGCGCTCTTCCTTCACCGCCCACAGTTCGGTGTGACCCATGATCACGGTGTCCAGCACGCTGTACTGCTCGAAGGCGAACTGATCCTGACGCAGTTTACCCAGGCGCTCGTTCGGATCGAGGAACACGTTGCCGCCGCTCGGCACCAGATCGCCGCCGAGGATTTTCATAAAGGTGGACTTGCCGCAGCCGTTGGCGCCGATCAGGCCGTAACGGTTGCCGCCGCCGAATTTAACAGAGATGTTTTCAAACAACGGCTTACTGCCGAACTGCATGGTGATGTTGTTAGTGCTTAACACAGCGCTCGCTCTTTATACATAGGGAATGTGATTTGGCGCGCATTATGCCACAACGGGGTGCAGAGATCGCGGGAAGTTTCGGTGACATTTTGAGCGTCAGGCTGGTGCCGTTTGCCGGTGGGCATTGGCTTGCGTACAAAAAGTCTGCTAGATTCGGCGGTTCATATTGAAAAGGATTTCTATGAAAAGCGTAAAGCAGATAGCCAACGACATGGCGGATGCCGTAAACATTGACAGCAATTTAGTGCGCGGGTTTGCACAAGGTTTTATCAGCGTACCGGTCGATTTCTACTACCTGGGCTACGACTATATTGATACTGAAAACAGATGGTTAAACTCGCAAGATAAAGAGCGATTTATCAGACTCAATCAAGTCAGGCCTGGCCAATAAAGCAAGCATCGAGAAAGTGGCTCATATCTTCATCGAAAACTTCGCCAGTAAGGTCAAGTTTGAAGATGTTAAGGACATGACCATAAGAACATCAGGCAAACTCATCGGCAAATTCGCCTTTAATCAGTTAGCCACCGCAAACATGGGATATATATTCTCTAAACAAATCATCCCACGGCTTGTCTCCGGTGTTGCCGTTGGCTCAATTCTCACCGCTGGGGTAAGCATATCGCGCTCTGTCTATACATCACGCGACTTGAGGGCAAGAAACTCACGGATGTATGATCAACTCAGACGCCTGGGAAACCTCGATCTGCTGTACTTTCTGTTAGAAAACAAAGTCCGACCATTCGAGGATGCCGTCTCGGTTTGGGAAAGAGATCGAAAGAAATTCAGCCAAATTTGTCAGTACTTTTTTGCAAAGGTTAACGTATGAAGAACTTTATGCTGGCGGCTTTATCCAGAATTATTCAGGGCATTGGGTGCGGCGTTGTGGCCCTCTCGCTGTTAGCCATTGTCTGGTTCATGTTTTATTCCGACGATAGTTTTAAGTATCTGTGGGTTGCGACCTCCATAGCTGGAATTTTCTTAGGGTATTTCATTTTCAGGTTTGCGGTTAAAAAAATACACGACGGAAGCCCTGATTAAATAACATTGTGTTCAATTGAGCAGCAGATCACTCAGTCCAAAGAAACTCGCGTCAATTATTACATAGTTTGTCCTAATACCGACGCTCAGCGCAGCTGCTTCTCCAGCCACGCGCGCATATCCGCCACCACCCGCGTCATTTCACTCTCGCCATTTTCGCGCCGCATCACATGGTCTAAAGCCGGATAATTCAGGTAAGTGATATTCGTTTTGCCGTCGGCCCGCAGCTCGGCGATCATTTTCCCGACCGCTCCCGGCGAAACGGCGCGATCCTGGTCACCCTGCACGATCAGCACCGGCGTCTTGATGCTGCGCAGGGTGGCAAGCTGATCGATGTTCAGCATGCCATGCCACCAGGCATAGCCATGATCGCTGGCGTTCAGGGGGAACGGCGGCGCCGTCAGCACCTGCTGTAAAAATGCGTTCAGCCCGGCTTTCTCTTCTTTTGGCGCGTCGGCCACGCTGTGGCGCACATCGTCAATAAACCAGCGTCCGCCGCCGCTGAACGCCAGGGTGGCGTCAACCAGGCCCGAGGAGGCCGTCACCAGATTGGCGATCACCGCCCCTTCGCTGCCCCCCAGCACCGCGACCTTTTGATAGCCGTTGCGCGCACTCACCGCCTGCAGCACCTGGGTGACATCGCTCACCCGCCGCTGCGGCGTATCATGCTGCACGAAAGCGTCCGGGCAATCCTGCCGCGGCACCTCTTCGCGGTACGGCAAGGTGTCGTCGATGCCGTATTTCTCCACCGTCAGCAGGTCTGCGGCGGGTAACACCTGCCGCATCGGCGTGACCAGGCGGATATGCCGCACGCTGTTGCAATCCGAACCTTGCAGGATCACCAACAGCGCCGCCGACGATTGCCCGGGCACCGCAGCGTCCAGATAGTAATGAATACTCGAACCATCCTCCCGCGGCAGCGTCAGCGCTGCAGATTGCGCCATCGCCAGCCCGCTCCACAGCGCCAATACGCTCAGCATGCCTGTCGCCACTCTCATCACTTGCTCCTCTTCCCTGTTGCGTTCGGTTAATTCGTCTTTTCTGGTCTACGCTTCATGCCAATCACGTTTCTGACAGGGAAGCCTTACCGTGCCACACCTCTATAACACCGCACTGCTGATCGGCGCCACGCTGAGCACCATCGCCGCCCTGCTGCATATTTGGGTGATCGCCGCCGGGCCGCGCGGCTATCGGCTGTGCGGCGCCGGCGATCGCTTCATTAAGGCGGCGGAAGCGGGTAAAAAGTTCCCGGCCGTCGTCACCGCCGGTATCGCGCTGGTTCTGTTTATTTGGGCGCTGTACGCGCTGTCCGGCGCGGGCCTGATCGCGCCGCTGCCGCTGCTGCGGCCCGCGCTGTTTATCATCACCTTTATCTACCTGCTGCGCGGCGTCGCCGGCCCTTTCGCCCTGCGTGATACTGGCCGCAGCCAGCGTTTTATCGTCGTCAGCTCGCTGATTTGCCTCGGCTTCGGGCTGGTGCATCTGCTGGGGATGACGCAGCGCTGGAGTGCGTTGGCGTAACGCCCTGTTGCTGCAAAACGGCGATAAACGCCTGCGCGGCGGCGCTGCGGTAAGCGCCTTTGCGCTGCAGCCATACCGCCTGTCGCACCGGCATGGCGTTGGCCAACGCCACTTTTTTCAACTGCCGGTTCTCGCGCGCAATGGCGGCTGGCAGCAGCGTGGCAAGCTGCCCGCGCCGCACGATCTCGACGATGGCGCCCAGCGCATTGGCCTCCACCGCCACCTGCGGCCGAAATCCCAACTGTGTGCAGTAGCGATCGATAAACTGCCGCGTGGCGAAGTCGCCACTCAGCAAAGCCAGCGGCAGATGTTGCCACTCCGCCAGCCTCAGCGGACGGCGATGCGCCGCCAGGGGATGATCGGCGCCGACCATCAGCTCCAGCGTCTCGCTGAACAACGGCGTGGCTTCTACCTCCGCCGACTGCGCCATCTCGAAGGCGATCCCCAGGTCCAGCCGATCCTGCGCCAGCAGCGCCTCGATCCGCTCTTGCGCCATCTCCTCAATGCTCAGGGTAATCCCCGGGTAGCGGCGATAGAACGCATCGATCGTCGGCCCCACCAGATAGGCGGTGAAGGTTGGCGTCATCGCCAGCCGCAAATGGCCGCGCGCCAGCGTCGCCACGTCATGGATCGCCCGCGCGCCGGCGTCCAAATCCTGCAGCGCCAGCCGCGCATAGCGCATCCACGCCTCACCGGCGTCGGTCAGGCGCACGGCTCTGCCACTGCGATCGAACAACGGCGCTCCCAGTGCGTCTTCCAACTGCTTGATCTGCTGGGACAACGTCGGTTGCGAGACGTGCAACGCTTCGGCGGCGCGGGTGAAGTTGCCCTGTTCGGCAACGGCCAGAAAATAACGGATGTGTCGCAGCAGCATAGCGCCCCAGCTATTAGTAAAACCTATAGCCAGCATTATAAATGGGTCTTAGACCCTATAGCCAGAAGCGTTCATCATGCCGCCATCGCATAACGACACCCAATGGAGAAACGGATGAAAGAGGTGATTGAAGGCTTCCTGAAGTTCCAGCGCGAAGCCTTTGTTGAACGCACGGCGCTGTTTCAGCAGTTGGCGACCCGCCAAAACCCGCGCACCCTGTTTATCTCATGTTCCGACAGCCGCCTGGTGCCGGAGCTGGTCACCCAGCGCGAGCCGGGCGATCTGTTCGTGATCCGCAACGCCGGTAACATCGTGCCTTCTTTTGGCCCCGAACCCGGCGGGGTGACCGCCTCGGTCGAGTACGCCGTCGCTGCGCTGGGCGTAGAAGACATCGTGATCTGCGGCCATTCCGACTGCGGCGCGATGACCGCCATCGCCACCTGCCAGTGTCTGGATCACCTGCCGACGGTCGCCGGCTGGCTGCGTTACGCCGATTCCGCCAAGGCGGTCAACCAGGCTTATCCGCACGCCTCCGACGCAGCCCGGGTCGCATCGATGGTGCGCGAAAACGTCATCGCCCAGCTCAACAACATCAAAACGCACCCTTCCGTCGCCCTGGCGCTGGATCAGGGCCGCCTGGCGCTGCACGGCTGGGTCTATGACATCGCCAGCGGCGCTATCGAGGCGCTGGACGGCGAAACCCGCCGCTTCGTGCCGCTCGCCACCCATCCCGAGGTGACCGCCACCCCGGCGATCGCCCGTTTTTAAGCCCACAAAAGGAGTCAACATGACACACTCTCTGCACAACGCCGCCCCGCGCGAAGCGCTCACCGACACCATCATGGCCGCCAAGATCCGCCATAATCTGACGTTCGAAGCGCTGGCCGAGGACACCGGTCTCAGCCTGGCGTTTGTCACCGCCGCCCTGCTGGGGCAGCATGCGCTGCCGGAACCGGCGGCGCGCACGGTAGCGGCCAAGCTGGGGCTGGACGAAGAAGCGGTGCTGCTGCTGCAAACCATCCCGCTGCGCGGCAGCATTCCCGGCGGCGTGCCAACCGATCCGACCATTTATCGCTTCTATGAAATGCTGCAGGTTTACGGTTCCACGCTGAAAGCGCTGGTGCACGAGCAGTTTGGCGACGGCATCATCAGCGCCATCAACTTCAAGCTGGATATCAAGAAGGTCGCCGATCCGGACGGCGGCGAACGCGCGGTGATCACCCTGGACGGCAAATACCTGCCAACCAAGCCTTTCTAATTGGCCTTTCGCCGGCGGCCCGCGCTGCCGGCAAATTGACAGCCAACCGGCCATTGGCTACATTAACTGCGCTTAAACGCCGCCCTGGCGTTTTTCACTGCCCGAGGCCTGTATGTTGGAGATTGTAACCACCCGATAGTCGCTTCCTTGCCGTATGGCGAGGGACTCTGACGTATCCGACGCGCGTTTGCGCGGGGATGCGCGTATCTGGGGTTATTACAGGATCTCCCAACATGAACATTTCCAAAGCGGAACAACGCGTGCTGCACGTGTTGGCCAAAGGCGGCTATATCGCCTTCACCCGCAACGACGCCGGTCGCGTCACCCACGTCGAATGCTACACCCGCGAAGGGCTCGGCCTGGCCGACTGCTCGCTAGCCGTCTTCACCAAGCTCAAAACCAAACGCCTGATCCTCTCTCGCCAGGGGCGCCCTTATCGCGTCACCTTTGCCGGGCTCAAGGCCGTGCGGGCGCAGCTGGATAACCGTTAATCATCGATGCCGGCCGGGCAGGCAGCCCGGTTGGCACAGCCTTATTTAATCAGGATACAACCATGAACATCACGTTACGCCACGAAACGCCGGCCGACGTCGGCGCCATCACCACCCTGACCGCCGCCGCGTTCCTGCATGCCGAACACAGCAGCCACACCGAGCAGTTTATCGTCAGCGCGCTGCGCGCGGCAGGCGCTCTCACCCTGTCGCTGGTCGCCGAGCACAATGGCACACCGATCGGGCACGCGTCCGTCTCGCCGATCGTGCTCAGCAACGGCGCCGCCGGGTGGTACGGGCTGGCGCCGGTGTCGGTGCTGCCGGCCTATCAGAGCCAGGGGATCGGTAGCCGGCTGATCCGCCGGCTGCTGGCCGAGCTGCAGGAACGCGGCGCCGCAGGCTGCGTAGTGCTGGGCGATCCGAACTATTACGGCCGTTTCGGCTTCCAGGCGCAGTGCGCGCTGGCCCTGCCGGGCGTGCCGCAAGACTACTTCCGCGCCATCGCCTTCCAGGGCTCGCTGCCGTGCGCGGAGGTCACCTTCCACAACGCGTTTAACGCCGAAGCCTGACCCCGTTGCCGGCGCCGTCATGGCGCCGGTTTTCAGTCCCGTTCGCCATAACGCAAGACGGTCATCCCTTCCTCTTCCGCCGGGGGAACAAAGTACTGCGCCAGGCGCTCAAACTCCGCTTCGCTCAGGGCAAACGGGTGCTCGCCGCGCGCATTTCTCAGCGTTATCCGGCTCAGGCACTGCGCATGGCTGACATCGAGAAAGTGCAGGCAGTGTGCGACGCCGGCCTCCTCCGCCAAGGCTTTGGCCCAGCGCCGCCTGTCCGGCGTATTCATCGGAAAATCGAGCGCCACGGACCAACCGCCGCGCAGCAGCTGAACGAGGTGCCCGCCCAGCGCCCGCCGCAACCGGTCGGAACAGCGCGCGTAGTCTTGCAGACTGGCCATCTCCTGTTCATACAGCGTCGCCAGCCACGCATCTTCGCTCAGCAACAGCGTTTGCGGTTGCTGCGCCAAACTCTGCGCCAGCGTCGATTTGCCTGCGCCGGCCTTGCCGCACATCAGGTGTAAAACTGCAGGGTGGGTTTGCATGACGTTCTCCGGTCGTTGCCGGAAGGGGATAAAAAAACCCGCCTGCCGGCGGGTTTTTATTGGCGACACACGCGCTATCCCACCCTTTGGAGAAGGGTGATAATAATTTGCGCGAATGGGCGGTAGGATTTTTTCATAGCTAATAAATATGACAACCGTGCACCGTTGTCAATTCGCCGTCATCAATCCCTGTTCTCGCACAAACTCGGTGAATAAACTCACTTTCTGCTGCACATGCCGGCGCGTCGGGTAAACCGCGAAGACCTGATGCACGTCGGCAATCTGTTCAGGGAACAGCTGCACCAGTCTGCCGGCAGCAATCTCGGGATCCGCCACAAACGACGGCAGCGAACCGATGCCCAGTCCCGCCACCAGCATATCTCGCAGCATCAGGCTGTTGTTGGCGATCAGCCGGGGAGTGAACGTCACGCTCAGGCTCTCCTCGCCGGCGGTGAACTGCCACTGCCCCGGTTTTTCCGCCAGGGAATAGGCCAGACAGCTGTGCCGCGGCAATTCATTGGGCGTTTGCGGCACGCCGTGCTGCGCCAAATAGCCGGGCGCGGCGCAAATTCGCTGGTGCACGTCACCCAGCGCCCGGGCGCTGAGGGAAGAATCCGGCAGTCGGCGGCGAATGCGCAAGGAAATATCGAAACCGGCCGCCACCACGTCCAATACCCTGTCGTCCAGCGTCAGTTCCACCTGCAGCTGCGGATAACGTTGCATAAACGGCGGCAGCAGCGGCGACAGCACCGTCAGGCCGAACGAGAGCGGCGCATTGACCCGCAGCGTGCCGGAGACCTGCTGCGCGCTGGCGGCAACCGTCTGCTCCAGCGCGTCGAACTCGCCAAGCAACCGGCAGGCTTCCTGGTAATAGAGCTGCCCGGCTTCGGTCAGGCTCATGCTGCGGGTGGTGCGCACCAGCAACAGCGTCCCCAACCGACTTTCCAACTGCTTAATCTGCTTGCTCAATGCCGCCGGCGTGATCGCCAGATCCTCCGCCGCCTTATAGAAACTGTTGCGCTCAACCACGCGGCGAAAGGCGCGCATCGTCAGTAGCACGTCCATATTACGTCCTTCAGGTTAATTATTAATTCAATAAACCATAGATTATTAACCAAATAAATATCAGTAGACTTCATTCAACCGCTTCCCTGAGTGGGACATGAATTTAATCTACTGATAATCATGGAGTTAATAATGAAAAAGACCCTAATCGCCCTGATGCTCGGCCTGAGCGCCGCCACCGCCCCCGTCGCCGCGCTGGCGCAATCCCCCGCCGCCGATAGCCGCCAGGCGGGTTATGTGCAACCGCTGACCGCCGACAACAGCCTGTTGCTGCTGGTCGATCTGCAGGACATGTTCGGCATGACCATTTCCTCTATCGATCAAACCAACCTGGTGAATAACGCCGCCGGCATCGCCAAGGCCGCCAAGGTGTTCAACGTGCCGACCATTCTGGCCTCGGCCAACGCCAAAAGCTTCGCCGGGCCGGTATTCCAGCAGGTGACGCAGGCACGCCCGGATCTGCAGGTGTACGATCGCACCGCCATCAACGTCTGGCAGGATCGGCGCGTGGTGGATCTGATCAAACAATCCGGCCGCAAGAAAATCATCATCGGCGGGCTGTGGACCGCCAGCTGCGTGATGCTGCCGGCGCTGTCCGCTCTGGGCGAGGGGTATGAGGTCTACATATTGTCGGACGTCACCGGCGACATTACGCCAGATAGTCAAAACAACGCCATGCAGCGCCTGGTACAAGCAGGCGCCACCCCTATCAACTGGGTGGCGTTGATGCTGGAATGGCAGCAGGACTGGAGCCGCAAGGCCACGGCGGGGGGCGTATTGCAGATCGCCCGCGACCACGGCGCCGCCTGGGGAATGGGCGCCCGCTACGCCGGGGCGATGAAGGTGGGCAGCGAAGCGAAATAAACGGGTGAAAGCCCGCCGTCAGCGGGCTTTTTTCAGGTGCGGTGATAGCAACGGCTATCCTGCGGCGCCTGGTCGCGTCTCTCCAGCCCGTAATCCCGCACCACCTCCGCCACCCGCAGCCGGTACTGCGCCAGCACCTCGCCACGGCCGCGCGCCTGTGCCGCGCGATGCTGCTCGAGATTGCGCCACTGCTGCACCGCCGCCTCGTCGCGCCAGAAGGAGAGCGACAGCAGGCGCGCAGGATCGGCCAGGCTTTGAAAGCGCTCGATGGAAATGAATCCGTCGATCTGCGCCAGCAGCGGCTTCAGCTCCGCCGCCAGCGCCAGATAGGTATCACGCTGCCCATCAGCGGCCTGCAGTTCAAAAATCACGGCGATCATTATCGTCTCCTCTCACGGTAAAATTCCGGTACGCACGCATGGTAAGAATGGCGCCACCGCACCGATTCCAACGCCCGCTCATCAATATCCAGCGAACGCAGACGCACTGCACCAGAGTGCGATAACCACAGGTTAGCGATGGACGCGCAGTCATACTTCGTCTAACCTCGAAGTATGCATAACATCGACATTGAAGATCGTTTAGCGGCGCTGAGCGCCGCCATCGCCGACCGCACCCGGGTGCGCATGCTGTGCCTGTTGATGGACGGGCGCGCCTACACCGCCACCGAGCTCAGCGCGGCGGTCGAGGTCGCCCCGTCCACCGCCAGCGCGCATCTGGCGAAACTGCTGGAGCAGCGGCTGATCGCCTGCGTCAAACAGGGGCGCTACCGCTATTTCCGGCTGGCCGGGCAACCGGTGGCCGCAGCGCTGGAAGGCTTGATGGCGCTGGCGGGCGTACCGCGCCCGTCGGTGAAAAGCAGCACGCCCACCACGCTGCAATATGCCCGCACCTGCTACGACCATATGGCGGGCGAGGTAGCGGTGAAGCTGCACGATCGGCTGCATGCGCTGAACTGGCTGACCGGTGAAGAAGACTACCGATTAAGCGACGCCGGTCAGGCCGCGCTGACGCGGCTGGGCGTCGATTGCTCCCCCGCGCCCACTCGCCGCCGCTTCGCCTGCGGCTGTCTGGACTGGAGCGAGCGCCGATCTCACCTCGGCGGCGCGCTGGGCGCCGCGCTGTTGGCCGCCTTTATCCAACGCGGCTGGATCCTTCGCCGGCTCGACAGCCGCGAGCTGCAGCTGACCCCCGCCGGTAAAAAAGCGCTGGCCGCACATTTTGACCTCACGGTGTAACCCGGCGACAGGGTAGTTTTACTGCAATACTCTAGGGGTACGCTTAAGCGACCCCGCCAACCCGAGGAGTTTCCATGCTCGATTCCACCCAATTCCCGATCGTCAAACGCTGGCCGGCTCAGCATCCGGAATGGCTGCAGCTCTACTCTCTGCCGACGCCGAACGGCGTCAAAGTCTCCATCATGCTGGAAGAGATCGGCCTGCCTTATGAAGCGCGCCTAATCGACATCGGCAACAACGAAACCTGGACGCCGGAATTCCTGGCGCTGAATCCGAACGGCAAGATCCCGGCGATCATCGATCCCGACGGCCCCGGCGGCCGGCCGCTGCCGCTGTTCGAATCCGGCGCCATTCTGCTCTACCTGGCGGAAAAGAGCGGCCGCTTCCTGCCGCAGGATCCAGCCCAGCGTTATGAAACCATTCAGTGGGTGTTCTTCCAGATGGCCGCCGTCGGCCCGATGTTCGGCCAGCTCGGTTTCTTCCATAAATTCGCCGGGCGCGAATATGAAGACAAGCGGCCGCTGGAGCGTTACAAAAACGAATCGAAACGCCTGCTTGGTGTGTTGGAAACGCGCCTGGAGGGCCGTGACTGGATCATGGGCGCAGACTACACCATCGCCGATATCTCGCTGCTGGGCTGGGTGCGTAACCTGATCGGCTTCTATGAGGCGCGCGATCTGGTGGAGTTCGACAGTTTCCCGCGCGTCGCGCAGTGGCTGGAGCGCGGTTTAGCGCGGCCGGCGGTGCAGCGTGGGCTCGCTATCCCGGCGCGCGCGGCCTGATCGTCACACGGGATGGCCGTCGGACCGTCCCGTCTTTCATTGTCATAAAATTGTCATCCCCCTGCTCTACTCTCCTTTCGTAACAATTTGATGTTATTTACATTGTTGTATTACGACAAGGAGCTTACCCATGCAACCTGCTGTATCCCTGATCGCCGGCGCCGTGCTGTCCGCCCTGCTCTGTTCCTCCGCCATCGCGGCGGAAACCTCGGCCAATGCCGATGGCCTGACCGAGCGCGCCGCGCGCGGCCCCCTCACCGAGCCGGGCGGCGCCCGTCGCCTGGCCGGCGATCAGACCGCCGCGCTGAAGGCGTCGCTGTCGGACAAAACGGTGAAAAACGTGATCCTGCTGATCGGCGACGGCATGGGGGATTCCGAGATCACCGCCGCGCGCAACTACGCTGAAGGCGCAGGCGGTTACTTCAAGGGCATCGACGCCCTGCCGCTGACCGGGCAATACACCCACTACTCGCTGGACAAGAAAACCCACAAGCCGGATTACGTGACCGACTCCGCCGCCTCGGCCACCGCCTGGGCCACCGGGGTGAAAACCTATAACGGTGCGCTCGGCGTGGACGTGAACGGCAAAGACCAGCCAACGCTGCTGGAGATCGCCAAGGCGGCCGGCAAGGCCACCGGCAACGTCTCCACCGCCGAACTGCAGGACGCCACGCCGGCGGCGCTGGTGTCGCACGTCACCTCGCGCAAATGCTACGGCCCGGAAGAAACCAGCGAGAAATGTGCCGCTAACGCGCTGGAAAACGGCGGCCGCGGCTCGATCACCGAGCAACTGCTGAAAACCCGTGCCGACGTCACGCTGGGAGGCGGTGCGAAGTCCTTCAACCAGTTGGCGAAAAGCGGCGAATGGCAAGGAAAATCGCTGAAGGACCAGGCGGCGGCACAGGGTTATCAGTGGGTGAGCAACGCAGATGAACTGCAGGCCGTTACCCTGGCCAATCAGCAAAAACCGCTGCTGGGCCTGTTCGCCGACGGCAACATGCCGGTGCGCTGGCTGGGGCCGAAAGCCAGCTATCACGGCAACCTCGACAAGCCGGCGGTAACCTGTGAAAACAACCCGGCGCGCACCGCGGCCACGCCAACGCTGGCGGCGATGACCGACAAAGCGATCGCGCTGCTGAAAGACAACCCGAACGGCTTCTTCCTGCAGGTCGAGGGGGCGTCGATCGATAAGCAGGATCACGCCGCCAATCCGTGCGGGCAGATTGGTGAAACCGTCGATCTGGACGAAGCGGTGCAAAAAGCGCTGGCCTTCGCCCGCGCCGACGGCAACACGCTGGTGATCGTCACCGCCGACCACGCGCACTCCAGCCAGATCGTCGCCGCCAACGCCAAAGCGCCGGGCCTGACCCAGATACTGACCACCAAAGACGGCGCACCGATGACCCTCAGCTACGGCAACTCGGAAGAAGAGTCGCAGGGGCATACCGGCACTCAGTTGCGCGTCGCGGCCTACGGCCCGCACGCCGCCAACGTGGTGGGATTGACCGATCAGACCGATCTGTTCTTCACCATGCGCGATGCGATGGGCATCAAGTAACCGCCGGCTGAACGATGGCCGCTCGCCACGGCGGCCATTTATTATTGGTTACCGATAGGTATTTGCAATTTAACCGCAATTATTGTGTGATAACGAAATAACGTTTAATTGCGCGACAATTAACCCCTGAAAATAACGCGGTTATACGGCCTTTCTTCCCTCTCTGTTTATTCCTGCGACAGCAACCGTCCTATTTTTGCTTATATTCATTTTTTTTAGTTACAAAAGTAGTTTTTAACATTCTCGCAAACAATAATACCCCGCCAGTAACGTGAACCGATCAATTTGCATCCGGACGGCCTGCAATAGTTCACTTTTCGTTAAATACCCTATTAACAAAAAGGCATTATCGCTGCCTATCGGCTCACGCCGGGCGGTCGGCTTCATTATTTTCCAGGGTAACTCCCGCTAAATTCTTTCACCTGCAATGAGTAGAATTTACACACAAGAGATTTAATTCAATGAGAAAATTACTCGTCCTGATTTTCAGTCTCAGCCTGTTTAGCGTTACGCAGCAGGCGGCGGCTGAAGAGAAGAATAAAACCGTCGACGTGGTGTTGATCGGCGGCGGCATCATGAGCGCCACCTTGGGTACCTATCTGCATGAGCTGGAGCCGACCTGGACCATCGACATGTATGAGCGCATGAACGGCGTAGCAGAAGAGAGCTCCAACGGCTGGAACAACGCCGGTACCGGCCACTCCGCCTTTAGCGAAATGAACTACACGCCGGAAAAAGCCGATGGCACCATCGACATCAGCAAGGCGGTGAAGGTCAACGAGTCTTTCGAAATCTCTCGCCAATTCTGGTCTTATCAGGTGAAAAACGCTGTCCTGAAAGATCCGAAATCCTTCATTAACAGCGTGCCGCACATGAGCTTCGTGTGGGGTGACGACAACGTCAACTTCCTGCGTAAACGCTACGCGGCGCTGCAGCACAGCACCCTGTTCCGCGGCATGGAATATTCCGAAGACCCTGCGCAAATCAAGCAGTGGGCGCCGCTGGTGATGAACGGCCGCGATCCGGCGCAGAAAATCGCCGCGACCCGCATGCCGCTGGGTACCGACGTCAACTTCGGCGTGATCACCCACCAGTTGGTTGACGCGCTGAGCGCCAGCGACAAGTTCAAGCTGAACCTGAGCCACGAAGTGCGCGACATTAAGCGCAACGCCGACCAAACCTGGAGCGTGACCGTTGCCGATCTGAACCGCGACGGTAAAGAAACCACCGTTAACGCCAAGTTCGTGTTCATCGGCGCAGGCGGCGCGTCCCTGACCCTGCTGCAGAAATCCGGCATCCCAGAAGCCGACGGCTACGGCGGCTTCCCGGTCGGCGGCCAGTTCCTGGTCACCACCAATCCGGAGATCGCCAACCAGCACCTGGCCAAAGTGTATGGCCTGGCCAGCGTAGGTTCGCCGCCGATGTCCGTGCCGCACCTGGATACCCGCATGCTGGACGGCAAGCGCGTGCTGCTGTTCGGGCCGTTCGCCACCTTCTCCAGCAAGTTCCTGAAGAACGGTTCGCTGTTCGATCTGATGCACTCGCTGAGCACCTCGAACCTGATGCCGATGACCCACGTCGGTCTGGATAACTTCGATCTGGTGAAATACCTGGTCGGCCAGCTGATGATGAACGACGACGATCGCTTCGCCGCGTTGAAAGAGTACTTCCCGGACGCCAAGCAGGCAGACTGGAAGCTGTGGACCGCAGGCCAGCGCGTACAGATCATCAAGAAAGACGCGGATAAAGGCGGCGTGCTGCAGTTCGGCACCGAAGTCGTCAGCTCTGAAGACGGCAGCATCGCCGCTCTGCTGGGTGCTTCGCCGGGCGCTTCTACCGCTGCGCCGATCATGCTGCATCTGATGGAAACCGTGTTCAAAGACAAAGTGGCGACGCCGGAATGGCAGAGCAAGCTGAAAGAGATCATCCCGTCTTACGGCCATAAGCTGAACGGCGATATCGAGATGACCAACAAGATCCGCGGTTACACCAGCAGCGTGCTGGGTCTGAACTACATTGAAGTGAAACCGGAAACTAACTGATTTTCCATCGCTTCCTCCTGATAAGGCCGCTTTATGCGGCCTTTCTTTTATCCCCCTGCCGTTCAAAGAGCATTTTTGGCCACCTTTTTACCCCCGGTTTACCCTTGCGTAACGGCGTACTCACGCCTATTATCAAAGTATATTCTTGGATAATTAAGCTAAGTCACTGTGACCTGAATGTCGTTTTTGCGGGAGAACTAAAACCATGGATCGCGTCAATATCATTCACGATTTACTAGACTGGATTGAAACTCATCTGGACCAACCGCTGCTGCTGGATAACGTCGCCGCCAAGTCGGGCTACTCCAAATGGCACCTGCAGCGCATGTTCCGCAGCACCACCGGCCACGCGCTCGGCAGCTATATCCGCGAGCGGCGCCTGTCGCAGGCGGCGCAGGCGCTGCGCTCCACCCCGCGTCCGATCCTGGATATCGCCCTGCAATACCATTTCGATTCTCAGCCTTCGTTCTCACGCGCCTTCAAGAAACAGTTCGGTAAAACCCCGGCGGTGTATCGCCGTACCACCCGCTGGGATGTTGCGGAGTGGCCGGCACAGCCGATAGAGGCGCAGGCTGAATCGCACCATGATGCCCCCACGCTGCCACGCTGGTACGCCGGCAAACCGCCGGAAGGCGTTTGCACCAGCTGGATGGGGCTGCGTTAACCAGCGCGGTATAAGGCACAGAAAAGGGCTCGGTTCTTCACGAACTGAGCCCTTTTTTATTGACGAAACTGCGGATTATTTGAAAGTGACGTCGACGTTGGCAGTGGCGTTGAACACCCCGGTCTTCGGCGTATTTTTTGTCCACTTGAGATTGGCGATAAAGGTCTCTTTCACTTCGTTCTGCTTATCCTGCAGCACGCCGCCGAAATCCACGTTGGTTTGCAGTGGGATCGGTTTTTTACTGGTGTCGCGCTGCTGCGTCAGGAAGATCGCCACACCCGGATCTGTCGTCGGCAAGATCTGCGTATTATCATTCGGATCCGCGTTGGTGCTGCTGAAACTGGCCTGCAGAGATTGGCCGGCACATTCGCCGCCGCTCAAGGTAGCCTTGATATCAAACGGCACCTGCTTGGCGATAGTACCGATTTTGGCGCTGGAGCTGGTTAGCACGCCGAAATCGACGCTGGCGCCGTTGTTGGCCAACACGGTGATCTGCGGGTTGCACTGGATCACGCGGATCTTGTCCAGCCCCTTGATGTAGGCGTTAAAGTTACTGTCTTTGGTGGCGTTCAGCCCCAACTCACCATCGATCTGGAACAGCGAAGCACGCGCCAACGGCGGGAAGTTACCCGCCGGCGGTTTCACCCCGGTGGCTTTGATATACACCGAATAGGTGGCAGTCACCGCCTGAGGATCGGCTTTTCTTCTGTTACTACCCGGTTTGGTGCCCGGCCCCAAATCAGGGCCGGTTGGCCGGTTGGAGCTTTGCTTCAGGTTGATCGCATCATAATCACGCCCATTGATCGACACCCCAATCTCCAACGACTTGTCCAGTGCGCCGAACGAGTTCTGCGGGTTCCAATAGATGTAAGCGTTCTCTCCGCGCGGGTAGTTATCCGTATCCCAGCAGGTAAAGGTGGAGGTAAAGTTCTGCGAACGCCAAATCAGGTTGCCTTTGACGAAGTCGCTAGCGGCCAGCACGATCGGGCGGCCGACGTCGATATCCTGCGTCACGCTGCCGGTTGGTCTACTACTGCCGGTCGAGTTGCCGAAGCGGCATTGCATCGCCGCCGCCTGTTGCGCCATCGCCAACCCCGCCAGCCCCACCACCGACAGAAGTGTGTTACGTGCTAATTTGCTCAAGTTCATGGTGTACCTTACAGTTTTTGGCATTGCAGGGTCAGTTCCTGATATCCCATGGCCGCTTGTTTGTCGCCCACGTCCGCCGGAATCGGCAGTACGCATTGCTGATCGGCTTTCGGACCCCATTTGATCGTCAGTTTTTCACCCGCTTTCACGCCGGAAACATAGGTTGCGCCCTCCAGACCCACGGTGCCGCTGTTGCGGCCGGACTCGTTGAACACGCCGGCGCCGATGGCCGGATAACCGTTATCACCCAGACGAGCGTGAATCAACAGGCTGACGCCCTTGAAGGTATCGAAGCTCACCTTCACCACCGATTTCTCGGTCGGCACCACTTGCTTACTGGCCACCGGCACATCCAGCCCCGGGCCGAAGTCTTCGGTACGCAGCGCGACATAGTTGTAGCGGTACGGGTTGGCCGACGGCACCACCGCGTAACCGAAGCGGTCGATGGTCACGCCCGGCTGGTTTTCCAGACGCACGCCTTTGGCGTCTTTCGCCTCCACCAGCAAGATAGTGTTCTGCAACGGCTGAGTCAGGGTCGCGCCGCCGGAGTGCACCAGCAGACCACCGGAAAGGCCCAGCCCTTCCTGGCGGTATTTCGAACTGTAGGCATAGCTACCGTCGATGTTACCGATGCTGCTACTGTAGCCCAGGTTCAGGTTGCTGCTCTGACCGGAGGACTGCGTATGCCCGGTGGAAACCGAGTAGTTCATGCGACGGTCATCCAGCATGGTGCCGCTGATGCCGGTCGAGTAACTGTCGCCGCTCTGTTTGCTGTGCGCCGCGCTGAAGTTGGCGGTGGTCGAGTTATTGCTCTGGCCCCAATCCAACGGGATCGACATCGTGAAGTTCACGCTGCGATCGGAATAACCGTACTGACCGCGCGTATCCTGCAGATACACGCCGTAGGAAATACGTTTGAAGCCGTCGTTGTAACCCAGCTGAATCGTGCGATCGTTGCCGGACACGCCCCAGTAGTTCTGGTGGCTGACGTTGGCGTACAGGCTAGCCCCCGCCCACAGCTGCTGGCTAAGCGACAGCTCGACGCGCTCGCGTTTGTTGCCGTAACGCGCGGTGTATCGGGTGCGTTTCTGGTTGTTGCTCCAGGAAGGCTGACCCGGCTGCAGATCGTTCGGATCCCAGTAATCATTGGCATAAATGCCGTTACGCCAGCTGTTGCGCTCCTGGACCGCATCGCTGAGATCATAGTAACCGGACGTCGCGTAGCGATAGCCCGCCAACTGGAAGTTGGTACCCATCTGGTTGAGCGACTTGGAGTACAGGAAACGGAAGCTCTGTCCCTGCTTGCGATCGCCGTTCGCCAGCTCGGTATCGGAAATAGAACCATCCACGGAGATGGCACCCCATGATCCCAGGCTCTTACCGATACCCACGGCAGCGGAACGGTAGTGCTCGGCGATGATAGCGCCACCGAACGGCGTCAGGCCATAGTTCATGCCGTATGCCGCAGTACCCTGAATCAGTTTCGGCTGATAGCCGCCGTTACCGTTGTGGTATTTACCGGCGGTCAGCTGGAAGTTCCAAATACCTTCGCGCAGCATGTTGGCCACGGAGGAGTAGGCGACGCTGAACGTTTTATGCGAACCGTCGGCCTCGTTCACGGTCACCTGCAGGTCACCGTTATTGGTATGCGGATAGACGTCGTGAATCTCGAACGGACCCGGCGCGACGTTGGTGCTATAAATGACGTAACCGTTCTGGCGGATCTCGACGCGGGCGTTGGTCGCCGCCACGCCGCGCACTACCGGCGCATAACCGCGCAGGCTGTCCGGCAGCATGTCGTCAACGCTAGAGAGTTGTACCCCGCGGAACTGGAAGCTGTTGAACACGCTGTTGTTGGTGCTCGCCTGCCCCATCACCAAACGGCTGCGCCATGGCACGATGTCGGTCTCGGCCCAGGAAGAGACGTTGGTCCAGTTGCTGCTGCTGCCACTCTGTTTGTCCCAGGTGGAGTTGTTGCGCAGGCGCCATCTGCCTAGGTTGAGGCCACTGTTCAACGCGAGGAACATGTACTCGCTGTCGTCGGCGTCATCTCGGCGATAGCTGTTCTTGTTGTAGTTGAAGTTATAGTTGGCGAACAGCGCGTTGATGCCTTCATCGTACATGCTTGGCGGGATCGCGCCGATGGCACTCAGATCCATCATGGTCTGAGGCACGGAAATATTGATCTGCTGCACCGCCGCGTCATAGCTGACGGTGGCGTCTTTAACCAACGCAGGCAGATCAACGCAGCTGCCGGCCTGCAGCGTTTCCGGCAGTTTGATGCCGTAGTTGCGCAGGTCTTCAACTTTCAAGCAGGGTTGAGACGCGGTCTGACCTTTAACCTGACGAAAAGTAACATCTTTGTGATCGACCTGAGTCAGGTTGACGTAGATGTCGAATGGGTAAACGCCCGGTTGCAAAGCATCGCCCTGAGCGACCGCTTCCGCGTTGCTCAGGTTTTCATCGCCGTGAATAAACGACATGTTAAACTCTGCCAGCGCCGTTTCACTCCATAACATCGGTGCGCTGGCGGCAATGATTGCAATACGGATCAGCTGCGTCAGCCGCGTCGTTCCGCCTGCTACTTTTCGTTGATTTGCCATTCCCTGTCTCTCTTATTGTACTGGAACGTCCTTGACTTCCGTTCTACCGCCAAAATCGTTGATATAACTGAAAGCAATCTTGTTGCCGACGCTGACGCCCGCCGGGATGTTGATCGATAAGCGATCTTTCGGGCTCACCATGTTGGCGTCCACATCCACGGTCTTGCCCGCGCTGTTTTTCAAATGCAGCGCCCCAAAGGTAATATGCAGCGGGCCATCGTTAATCACTTGCAGACGTGAACCTTCACGCTGCCAACGCAAGTTTTGTACTTGCTCGTCCAGCGTCGTTTTCAACGCCACCGGCCGGTAAAAAAGTTTGATTCGGGTACGCACCGCAACCTGCAGCACGTTTTCTTGCTTCGGCGCCGGTGGAATTTCCTGCACGTTAATCCACAGCAGGGTTTCTTTATCCTGAGGTAAGCCATTACCGGAATAGATAAAGCGCAAAACCGCGGTTTTGGCAGCGTCCAATTTCAGAATCGGTGGAACGACAACGACAGGCAGATTTTTCGGCACTTGGTTTCTATCGCCGGTGTCCAGCCAGGTCTGCACCATATAAGCTTCTGAAGCATCGTTATGAATTGGCAGAGAGGCGGATTTGTCATCGCCTTTATAGATCACGCGAGTGGCATCTACCTGGATACCGGCGTAGCTGTTAAAGGTGCCCAGCATCAGCAGAGCAGCAAAGAACTTTTTCATCGGTTTCCTCTATGGGCCATCCTTGGCCGTATGTGTCCTGAAAGACGATTATTTGTATTCGATAGTGAACGGGCTGGTGGCGTTAGCCAGACCTGCAGTTACGTTGCTATCGAATGAACGGTAACGAGCCTGCAGGTTGAAGGTCGCTTTACCGTCAGCAGCGATGGTGACTTTCGCTACGTCGTCGTTGATGTTGGAACCGTCGCCGATAGCGAATGGCTTGCCGTTGTTATCGGTGATTTCGATACCCACGCCGGTAGCTGCAGCGCCGGTGCCGCCAACGTTGCTTACGGACAGCAGGTCTGGGTTGCCGGCAACGGTGTTACCGTCGAAGCGCAGGCTGTAATCGCCGGCATCACATTTTTCCAGAGAGATCTGGAAAGCTTTAGAAGCGGATTTAGAACCCACAGTTGGGAAAGCAGAAGTTGGGTAAGTACCCAGGTAAACTTCTTTATTTTGAGTATCGCTAGTTACCTGGCAGGTAGACTGTTTGATTTCACCGGTGAATTTAACAGTGCCGTTTGCTGCCATTGCGTTGGAAGCAGTTGCAGACAATACCAGGGCAGCCAAAGGCAATAATACTTTTTTCATTTCCAGCTCCATAGAACAATAAAATAATCGATTCAGTGGCGGGCTTATATATATATTGCCGCCACTGAGCATACACTCAGCGATAGCACTCCCTTGCTGAAAAGGAGCGTTGCCTCGATGAACTCATTGCCGGACGAAATATAGACTAAGCATATTCTTAATGTTAAATCGTTTAAAACATTCATAAGGCCCCTCTTGATAGGAATAAACTATCGGCGGATACCTATCGATCGATGTTGACGATTCATATGAATAGGAATAATCTGTGTTTGGGAAAGCTGCAGAGTTCAAGATTTTGCATTAAGGCCTGAAAATCAGAATATTATCCCGAATATTTACATTTAGTAACAGATTGAGACGTTTGGAATTTGGCACGAATTACGCGTTAAATGGTCTGTCGACACGCTTCGGCCATTCTGACGTTTTAAATAAGAAATTTACCAATAAACTTGGAGTAACTTTCTTTTTAAGCATTTAAAATCAACAAGTTAAATATCAATCCAAGGATTGGGAAATGAGCGGTTCTTTCAGAGAGAAAAATAACGGCATTAATTATGTTTTTCAGCCAATGTTCGCGAAATCGGGACAATTGCTGGCCGTTGAATGTCTGTCTCGCTTTACGTTTAATAGCGAATACGCCCATTTTTCTCCTGAACAGTTCTTTCGTCACGCCGACAGCGCAACCCGGATTGAGATTTTGATGGATCAGATCAATCTGATCGATAAATACAAACACTGGTTTCATGAAAACCAAGTGATAGCCACTTTGAATGTTGACGATTATTCCCTGCAATCGCTGGCGAATACTCACTTTGCCGAAAGAATTAATGCCCTGCGCTGTATTCATTTTGAGATCAGCGAGAATTCAACCCGGCTGGTGAAAGATCGCGTGCACGGCGATCCGTCATTGAATAGTTATTCATTTTGGCTCGATGATTTTGGTTCTGGCTATGCGGGTTTTTCCGCGTTGTACAACAGCCAGTTCCGCTTCGTTAAGCTCGACCGTTTTCTGCTTTGGGACTTCATGAAAAAGTCCGGCGGCGAGGGCTTGATGCGCGCGTTACTGCGCTTTTTTTACCTTAATCATTACAAGGTAATTATCGAAGGAGTTGAAACTCCCGAACACAAGAAATGGCTGGATGAAATGCCATATTACGCACTGCAGGGAAAGCTGTGGAAGGAATCCAGCATCAAGGATTTGAACTCGCTTCTTACAGCTGAATACTTTTAACTCGGTATTGGTGTTTGCCCTATGTCTAAAAACAACGTTCTTGTGATTAGTGAGTGTAAGTACAGCTATGTTGGCCTGTCGGTGCTGCTAAAGAAACACTACGGCGCGTACGATATCCGCCTGTTTTCCGATTTCATGCACGGCGGCGCCAAAGCAGAGAAGATCACCAAGCACGATATTGCGCTGATTTTCACCTCGCAAAACCTGGAACAGAGCGTCAACGTGATCGAAAGCCTGGTGTCCCTGCATCAGCAGTACAACAGCAAGACGCGCCTGCTGGTGTTTTATGACGACGAGCGGGTAGTGAAACTGTTGTCGATCCTGGGGATTTCCGTCGAGTTGGTCTCCACCCGCATTCCGCTTTATTCGCTGCAGGAAAAAATCCAGCGGCTGCTGGAAAGCAAGGAACCGGGCGGTATCCGGGTGCAGAAAACCCGCGAGCTCAGTCCGGCGGAAAGCGACGTGATCTTCAACCTGCTGCGTGGCGACAGCCTGCTGCACATTGCGGAAAAGCGCGGCACGCACCCGAAAACCATCTTCTCGCAGAAATACAGCGCGATGAAAAAACTGCGGCTGCGCAGCATGAGCACCATCTTCGTCGCCGGCAAATAAATACCCAGGCTTGTTGCGCGGTTCGCCGCGCGGCAACCCGCCCCCCTTCCGTCACGTTAAATTAATGTAACAACTGGCGACAAAGCAGCAACAGACACACAACATCCCCTCCTGTTGGTTACGATTTGCACACGGATTATCCGTGAGTCATGTCGTGTGGATTAAAATAAACATCAGGAGATGTTATGAAGTCGTCCTTATTCAGCCGCTATACCTGCTTTGTGCTGAGCATCTTGCTCACCCTGGTTTTCTTGATCATGATGCACAATCATCCGTGGTTCTGGCTGCCGGCCCTGGCCTGCGGTTGCCTGATGGTGCTGGGTATCTACGATCTCACGCAGCAACGCCACGCCATTTGCCGCAACTACCCGATCATCGGCCGCTTGCGCTTCTTCTTCGAGTTCATCCGCCCGGAACTGCGCCAGTATTTCCTCGAGCAGGACAATGAAGAAATCCCGTTTTCGCGCACCCAGCGCACGCTGGTGTATCGCCGGGCGAAAAACGAGATGGGCGACAAGCCGTTCGGCACCCTGCTGGATGTGTACCAAACCGGCTATGAGTGCATCGGCCATTCCATGCGGCCGGTGGAAGCCGCCGATCCGACCAGTTTTCGCGTCACCATCGGCGGCGCCGACTGCCGCCAGCCCTACTCCGCGTCAATCTTCAACATTTCGGCGATGAGCTTCGGCGCGCTCTCCGCCAACGCCATCCGCGCGCTCAACCTCGGCGCGGCCAAAGGCAACTTCTACCACGACACCGGCGAGGGCAGCATCAGCCGCTATCACCGCGAAAACAACGGCGATCTGGTGTGGGAGCTGGGCAGCGGCTATTTCGGCTGCCGCACCGCCGACGGCCATTTCGATCCGCGCCCCTTTGCCGAACAGGCGCAAAGCCCGCAGGTGAAAATGATTGAAATCAAGCTCAGCCAGGGCGCTAAACCCGGCCACGGCGGCATTCTGCCGGCGAAGAAGGTGGATGCGGAAATCGCCGCCACCCGCGGCGTGCCGGAAGGCATGGATTGCATCTCGCCGGCCTCGCACAGCGCCTTCACCACCCCGCTGGAAATGATGCAGTTCATCCAACAGCTGCGCGAGCTGTCAGGTGGCAAACCGGTCGGTTTCAAGCTGTGCATCGGCCACCCGTGGGAGTTCGTCGCCATCGTCAAGGCGATGCTGCACACCCGCATTCTGCCGGACTTTATCGTGGTGGACGGCAAGGAAGGCGGCACCGGCGCCGCGCCGCTCGAACTCTCCAACTATATGGGCATGCCGCTGCGCGAAGGGCTGCTGTTCGTGCATAACACGCTGGTGGGCTGCGGCCTGCGCGACCAAATCAAGATTGGCGCCAGCGGCAAGATCATCAGCGCCTTTGACATCGCCAGCGTGCTGGTGCTCGGCGCCGACTGGGTGAACTCGGCGCGCGGCTTTATGTTCGCCGTCGGCTGCATCCAGTCGCAAAGCTGCCACACCAACCACTGCCCGACCGGCGTCGCGACGCAAGATCCGCTGCGTCAGAAGGCGTTGGTGGTGCCGAACAAGGCGGAGCGCGTCTATCACTTCCATCAAAATACGGTGAAAGCGCTGGCGGACATGCTGGCGGCGGCCGGCGTCAGCCGCCCGGAGCAGCTGACCTCGCACCATATGCTGCGCCGCATCACGCCGACCGAAATCAAGGTGTATGCCGATATCTATTACTACCTGGAGCCGGGCGCGCTGCTGCAGCCGGAGATCAAAAGCGAGTTCTACGCCCGCATGTGGCGCATGGCGACGCCCAACAGTTTCGATCAGGCGATCTCGCTGCCGGCGGCATGATGGGATAAGGGATAAAAAGAGAGTTGCCCCCTCGCCTTGGGGAAGAGCATATGGAGAGGGGTTGCTTGCTACGGCGGCCCTCCCCCTCAACGGCGAGAGGGCGTGTCGGTTACTGCTTGCGCACCGGCGCATCGCCGGCGACGTAGTAGTCGGCGGTGCTGCGCGGCAGCGGCGCACGCTGGCGAATGCGATCGGCGATCTTCTCGGCGATCATGATGGTGGTGGCGTTCAGGTTGCCGGTGATGATCAGCGGCATAATCGACGCATCTACCACCCGCAATCCTTCCATGCCGTGCACCCGGCCCTGGCCGTCGACCACCGCCATCTCATCCTCGCCCATCTTGCACGAGCAGGACGGGTGGAAGGCGGTTTCGGCGTGCTCGCGCACAAAGGCGTCCAGCTGTTCGTCGGTCTGCACGTCCGGCCCTGGGCTTATCTCGCGGCCACGGTATTCGTCCAGGGCCGGCTGCGCCATGATTTCGCGCGTGATGCGGATAGCGTCGCGGAACTCCTGCCAATCCTGTTCAGTCGCCATGTAGTTGAACAGAATGCTCGGGTGCTGACGCGGATCTTTCGATTTCACCTGCACCCGGCCGCGGCTCGGCGAACGCATCGAGCCGACGTGCGCCTGGAAGCCGTGCTCTTTCACCGCGTTGCTGCCGTTATAGTTAATCGCCACCGGCAGGAAGTGATACTGAATGTTCGGCCAGGCGAACTCTGCGCGGCTGCGGATGAAGCCGCCGGCCTCGAACTGGTTGCTGGCGCCGACGCCGGTGCCGTTGAACAGCCACTCCGCACCGATCTTCGGCTGGTTAAACCATTGCAGCGCCGGGTACAGCGACACCGGTTTCTTGCAGGCGTATTGCAGGTACATCTCCAGGTGGTCCTGCAGGTTTTCTCCGACGCCCGGCAGATCGTGCACCACGTTGATGTCCAGGCTTTTCAGCAGCGCCGCCGGGCCGACGCCCGAACGCTGCAGAATTTGCGGCGAGGCGATGGCGCCGGCGCACAGCAGCACTTCGCGGCGCGCTGTGGCGTGAGTCAGCTGATTGCTGTCGCCCTGCAAATACTTGACGCCCACCGCACGCTTGCCGTCGAACACGATATGGTCGGTCAGCGCATGGGTGACGATTTTCAGGTTCGGCCGCGAACGCGCCTGATCCAGATAACCGCGGGCGGTGCTGGCGCGGCGCCCTTTCGGGGTCACGGTGCGATCCATCGGGCCGAAGCCTTCCTGCTGGTAACCGTTCAGATCGTCGGTGCGCGGATAGCCCGCCTGCACGCCGGCTTCCACCATGGCGTGGAACAGTTCGTTGTTACCGGCCTTCGGCGTGGTGACGCTCACCGGGCCATCGCCGCCGTGGTAATCGTTCGGGCCGATATCGCGCGTTTCCGCCTTGCGGAAATACGGCAGGCAGTCCAGATAGGTCCAGTCTTCCAGACCCGGCGCCTTGGCCCAGTTGTCGAAATCCATCGCGTTGCCGCGAATATAACACATGCCGTTGATCAGGGACGAACCGCCCAGCCCTTTGCCGCGGCCGCATTCCATTCGGCGGTTGTTCATGTGCGGCTCAGGATCGGTTTCATACGCCCAGTTATAGCGGCGGCCCTGCAGCGGAAACGCCAGCGCGGCCGGCATCTGAGTACGGAAATCCATCCGGTAATCCGGGCCGCCGGCTTCCAGCAGCAGCACGCTGACGTCGGCGTCCTCGGTCAATCGGGTGGCTAACACGTTGCCGGCGGAACCGGCACCGATAATGATGTAGTCAAATTCCATTCATTATCTCCTTACTTTATAGGCCTGCACGATGCGAAAACGCGAAGCGCTGATCCGAAGCAGGCGGTGTATTTGGCTCTCGAGGAGTGTCGGCCGCAGCCAACGCGGCTGCGGCTCGAAAGGCGACGGGAAGATCAGAATACCGAGGCGTATTCGCCCAGCTCGACCTGCACCGATTTGATCTGGGTGTAGTGCTCCAGCGTGGTCAGGCCGTTTTCGCGGCCGACGCCGGACTGCTTATAGCCGCCGACCGGCATTTCCGCCGCCGACTCGCCCCAGGTGTTGATCCAGCAAATGCCGGCTTCCAACTGATGAATCACGCGGTGTGCGCGGGCCAGATCGTGGGTCACCACACCCGCGGCCAGGCCGAAGGTGGTATCATTGGCGCGGCGCACCACTTCCTCTTCACTCTGGTAGCTGAGAATGCTCATCACCGGCCCGAAGATCTCCTCGCGCACGATTTCCATCTCGTCGCGGCAGTCGCTGAATACCGTCGGCGCCACATAAGCGCCCTTGCCGAATTCGCCATGGGTGACGCGTTCGCCGCCGCACAGCAGGCGCGCGCCGCTGTTCTTGCCGCTTTCGATAAAGCGCAGCACCGACTCCATGTGCGCGAAGCTGACCAGCGGCCCGAAGTTGGTCTGCGGATCGGTCGGATCGCCGAGGCGAATGCGCTTCACGCGTTCGAGGATCTTCGCCTCAAACTGCGCCTGCAGCGCCGCCGGCACAAAGACGCGGGTGCCGTTGGTGCACACCTGGCCGGAGCTGTAGAAGTTGGCCATCATGGCGATATCGGCGGCGCGATCCAGATCGGCGTCGTCGAAGATAATCAGCGGCGACTTGCCGCCCAGCTCCATGGTGACTTCCTTCAGCGTCGAACCCGACGCGTTGGCCATCACCTTCTTGCCGGTTTTCACCCCGCCGGTGAAAGAGACTTTGGCAATGCCCGGATGATCGGTCAGGTACTGCCCCACCTCCGCACCGCTGCCGGTCACCACGTTGAACACGCCGTCCGGCAGGCCGGCTTCGGTGTAGATTTCCGCCAGCTTCAACGCCGTCAACGACGTAACTTCACTCGGCTTGAAGATCATCGCGTTACCCGCCGCCAGCGCCGGCGCGGACTTCCACAGCGCGATTTGAATCGGGTAGTTCCAGGCGCCGATGCCGGCCACCACGCCCAGCGGTTCGCGGCGGGTGTAAACGAACGAAGTGTCGCGCAGCGGGATCTGCTCGCCTTCAATGGCCGGGATCAGGCCGGCGTAGTACTCCAGCACGTCAGCGCCAGTGACGATATCCACCGCGGTGGTTTCCGACATCGCTTTGCCGGTATCCAGCGTTTCCAGCGCCGCCAGTTCATCGTTACGCTCGCGCAGAATATCCACCGCGCGACGCAGGATGCGCGAACGCGCCATCGCCGTCATCGCCGCCCACACCTTCTGCCCGCTGGCCGCGCTGGCCACCGCACGATCGACGTCTTCAGCGCCGGCGGACTGGACTTCAGCCAGAACTTCGCCGTTCGCCGGGTTAATGGCGTTGAAGGTTTTTCCAGCGGTGCTGTCTACATAGGCGCCATGAATATAGAGCTTCTGCAAGCCAAAACGGGACATAGGATCTCCTTGAGTTAGCCTCCGGGCGGCGTTTGCCCCCGGAGTTGGAACGTGATGTATTCGGTCGTGAGCGTCAACGCCTGCGACTGATTGAACGCCGAGCCGCGCAGCGCGCTGCGCAGCCACAGCCCATCGATCAGTGCCGCCAGCCCCTTGGCCGCCAACCGCGCCTGCGGCTGCGGCATAACGCGGCGAAACTCGGCGCACAGGTTGGAATAAAGCCGGCGGCCGTTCACCTGTTGCAGCCGGTTGAGCTGCGGCTGGTGCAGGCTGCTGGCCCAAAAGGCCAGCCAGGTCTTCATCGCCGCGCTGTTGATCTGGCTGTCGTCGAAGTTGCCGGCGACGATCGCCTGCAGCCGCGCCGCCGGGCTGTTATCGGTCAGCGCCTGCAACCGCAGCTTCACCGCCTCGCCCAGATGGCTGATCAGATAGCGCATCGTGGCTTCCAGCAGGCCGTTCTTGTCCTTGAAATAATGGCTGATGATGCCGTTGGAAACGCCGGCCCGCCGCGCGATCTGCGCGATGGTGGCGTCATGCATTCCCACTTCGTTTACCGCGGCGAGCGTGGCATCAATCAACTGCTGCCTTCTGATTGGCTGCATTCCTACCTTTGGCATATTTCGACTCTCACAAAACCGACTTCGGCCTTATCTCAGCGGGCAAATTTCACTGCCGTTTCGCCCGTGATTCAGGTCATCATGAGGACTATTAAACTTTTTTTTGATTGAACGTTCAATAAAAATTGCATATATTTTATTGCCGCCTAGTTAAAAATTTGTACTATCTGGTTGTGGAACTGGCTGATTTTTGTGAGGTAATTAACGAATCTGACCAAAATCAGTGGCTGTAAGCGGTTCCCGCCACGAAGCGCTCCGGTGCTTCAGCAACAGGCGAAAGCGGCGTTTTTCAGGCCATTCCCATGGGGATGGTCGCCGCCTTCATTCGCCCGTTTTCCGGCGGCGCCAACGCGCCCCGAAATGCGGAGCGGCACGATTTTACTCAGTTCAGAGGATGACGATGACAACACGCGAAACCTCCTCCAAACCGCAGCAGGACCGCCTCAACCCTGTGGTTTTCTTCACCTCGGCGGGGCTGATCCTGGCCTTCTCGCTGATGACCATCTTTTTCACCGACTTCTCAGGGCAGTGGATCACCCGCACGCTGAATTGGGTGTCGACCACCTTCGGTTGGTACTACCTGCTGGCGGCGACGCTGTACATCGTGTTCGTGGTGTTTATCGCCGCCTCGCGCTTCGGTTCCATCAAGCTCGGGCCGGAACAGTCCAAACCGGAGTTCAGCCTGATGAGTTGGGCGGCGATGCTGTTCGCCGCCGGCATCGGCATCGACCTGATGTTCTTCTCGGTCGCCGAGCCGGTGACCCAGTACATGATGCCGCCGGAAGGCGACGCGCAAACGCTGGAGGCCGCGCGCCAGGCGATGGTCTGGACGCTGTTCCACTACGGCCTGACCGGCTGGTCGATGTATGCGCTGATGGGCATCGCCCTCGGCTACTTCAGCTATCGCTACAATCTGCCGCTGACCATCCGCTCGGCGCTGTACCCGATCTTCGGTAAGCGCATCAACGGCCCGATCGGCCACAGCGTGGACATCGCCGCGGTGCTCGGCACCATCTTCGGCATCGCCACCACGCTGGGCATCGGCGTGGTGCAGCTCAACTACGGCCTTAAGGTGCTGTTCGAGATCCCAGAAAACCTGACGGTGCAGGGCTCGCTGATCCTGCTGTCGGTGATTATGGCCACCATCTCGGTGACTTCCGGCGTCAACAAGGGCATCCGCATCCTGTCCGAGCTAAACGTGCTGCTGGCGCTGGGCCTGATCCTGTTCGTGCTGTTCTTCGGCGACACCGAGTTCCTGCTCAACGCGCTGGTGCTCAACGTCGGCGATTACGTCAACCGCTTTATGGGCATGACGCTCAACAGCTTCGCCTTCGATCGGCCGGTGGAGTGGATGAACAACTGGACGCTGTTCTTCTGGGCCTGGTGGGTGGCGTGGTCGCCGTTCGTCGGCCTGTTCCTGGCGCGCATCTCGCGCGGGCGCACCATTCGTCAGTTCGTGGTCGGCACGCTGATCATACCGTTCGTGTTTACCCTGCTGTGGCTGTCTATCTTCGGCAACAGCGCGCTGTACCAGATCATCCACGGCAACGCCGAGTTTGCTCAGGAAGTGATGCAGTTCCCGGAACGCGGCTTCTACAGCCTGCTGGCGCAATACCCCGGCTTCACCTTCAGCGCCTCGGTGGCCACCATCACCGGCCTGCTGTTCTACGTCACCTCGGCGGACTCTGGCTCGCTGGTGCTGGGTAACTTCACCTCGCGCCTGGCCGATATCAATAATGATGCACCGAACTGGCTGCGGATTTTCTGGTCGGTGGCCATCGGCCTGCTGACCATCGGCATGCTGATGACCGACGGCGTACCGGCGCTGCAGAAAACCACGGTGATCATGGGCCTGCCGTTCAGCTTCGTGATCTTCTTCGTGATGGCCGGGCTGTATAAATCGCTGCGGGTGGAAGACTACCGCAAGGCCAGCGCGCTCAGCACCCTGGCGCCGGTGCCGGTCTCCAGCCACGATGTGCTCAATTGGAAACAGCGTCTGTCGCGGGTGATGAACTACCCGGGCACGCAGTACACGCAGAAAATGCTGGATAAGGTCTGCCGCCCGGCGATGCAGGACGTGGCGCGCGAGCTGGAGTTGCGCGGCGCGAAAGTGGAGTTCAGCGAAGTGCCGCCGACCGAAGACGAGCGCCTGAACCACCTGGAACTGCTGGTGCACCTGGGCGAGGAACAGAACTTCATCTATCAGATCTGGCCGATGCGCTACTCGGTGCCGGGCTTCACCTACCGCGCCCGCTCCGGTAAATCGCACTACTACCGGCTGGAAACCTTCCTGATGGAAGGCACCCAGGGCAACGACCTGATGGACTACAGCAAGGAACAGGTGATTGGTGACATTCTCGACCAGTACGAGAAGCACCTGAACTTCCTGCACATTCATCGCGAGGCGCCGGGGGGCACCCTGACCTTCCCGGATATGTGACGGTCGAGAAATAACCAGAGGGCGTAGCCAGGCTACGCCCTTTTTTATGCCTGCTCAGCCGGCAAATCGGCCTTCAGCAGCACCAGGGAGCCGGCCAGCAACACCAGATCCTTGATTAAAAAACTGGTGGCCCCGGCCATGGCGGGAAAACCGCCGGCGGAGGGCTCCCAGGCACCCGGCGTGGAAAAGATCAGCGTCAGCGTGGTCAGGTAGGTCACCGTCGATCCGATCGCCCCCAGCAAACCCAGCCGCCGCGACCAGAACCCCGCCAGCAACAGTAAACCGAAGCTCCATTCGGCGACGCCCAATGCATAACTGGCGCCGCGAATGCCGAACGCCTGATGCATCCAGCTCAGCAGCGGGCTGTTGCCGATCAGAGGCACTAACCCCTGCGCTTCGTAATCAAACCATTTGGCGTAGCCGAAGGCGGCGAAGATCACCACCAACGCCGCACGCATAAAGATAACGTCCCCGTTCGAGCGCCGAAAGCGCCGCAGCCATGTCGCCAGCATCATCCTCTCTCCTTATGTTGCCCGCGGCCGCCGCGGTTTGCCGCTTGCGACCGCGGGGTGCGGCGGCTTAGTGCCCCATCGCGTCCTTTTTCATCTCGTCTTTCTTCATACCGTCTTTGGCCATACCGTCTTTCGCCATACCCTCTTTTTTCATGGCGTCTTTGCCCATTTTGTCTTTCTTCATGCAGTCCTTGCCCATGCACTCTTTCTTCATCCCATCTTTCGCCATGCCGTCGTGCGACATCTGGCTCATGCCGTCCTTTTTCATCGCGTCTTTGCTCATGCCGTCCGCGGCGTTGGCGCCGGCCACACCCAGCATCAGCGCGCTGCACATCATCATTGCGAATAACTTTTTCATGGTATTTCCTTCCGTCATGTCAAAGGCACCGGAGTGCCGGAGAATGGCCGGCGGCCGCCTCAGCTGCCGCCAAACCAGTTGTAACCCTGATCTTCCCAGTAACCGCCCGGGAAGCGGTTGGTGACCTCGATCACCTGAATGTGCTTCGGATTCTTGTAGCCCAGCTTGGTCGGCATGCGCAGCTTCATCGGATAGCCGTACTTACGCGGCAAGATCTGGCCGTCGTAGGTCAGCGCGATAATCGTCTGCGGATGCAGCGCGGTGGCCATGTCGATGCTGGTGTAGTAGTCATCGGCGCATTTGAAGCTGACGTAGCGGGCGCTCAGATCCGCGCCGATCGCCTTGAGAAAGGTAGCGAACGGCACACCGCCCCACTTGCCGATGGCGCTCCAACCCTCAACGCAAATATGGCGCGTCACCTGGCTGACCTGCGCCATCCGATGCAGCTGCGGCAGGCTCCAGGCGCGCTTGTCCTGCACCAACCCCGCCACTTCCAGCCGATAGTCGTCGCCGTTGATATCCGGCGCGTCCTCCTCGGCGTAAAAGGCGTTGAACGGGAACGGCCGGGTGATCATCAATTCCGGGTAGACCGGCGCCAGGCGATCGCCGTTGAACAGCCAGCCCTGCACCCGATCATTGAGGCGCGACATGCGGCTTAGCGCCTGCTCGACGTTGGCGTTGTCGCTGAGATCGCAGCCGGTGAGCATGGCGATGCCGCCCAGCGTCAGACCATTGCGCAAAAAGCGGCGGCGCGAAGGCGCGCTCAACAGCCGCTGCGCTTCTTTGACGATCGCCTGCCCTTCGCCGATCGTCATGATCTGTTTATCCTTTTTCATCGTGAACTCCTTAACGTCCGCGCAGCATAGCCAGCAGCGTCCGCGGCACCAGCGCCACCATCACCAGGTGGATCGCGACGAAGGCCACCAGCGCCGACATGGCGAAAAAGTGGATATAACGCGCCACCTCATAGCCACCGAGCAGCGTGCGCAGCAGCGGAAACTGCACCGATTTCCACAGCACCAGCCCGGACAGCGCGCTCAGCACGCCGAGGATCATCACCGACAGATAGGCCACGCGCTGCACCATGTTGTAGTGGCGCAGATCGGCATGCTGCAGCCTGCCGCGCAGCGCCGCGCCTATATCGGCGAGAAACTGTTTCGGACTGAGCGGCCAATACTTGCGTTTGAAGCGCCCGCTGGTGAGGTTCAGCAGCAGGTAGCACAGCCCGTTGATGCCAAACAGCCACATGCCGGCAAAGTGCCACTGCAGCGCGCCGCCCAACCAGCCCCCGAGCGTCAGCTCGTTGAAAAAGCTGAAGTTGAACAGCGGCGAAGCGTTGTAGATGCGCCAGCCGCTGGTCACCATGATCAGCATCGCCAGCGCATTCAGCCAATGCGTCAACCGCAGCCACAGCGGATGTACGGTCTGTCGTTGTTCCGGAGTGAGAGTGAGGCTCATAACGATTCCTGCCAGCTAACGATGCGATGAGTCGAGTATTCCCCGGATTTGTTCCCCAAGACCTCACGCAAAGTTAAATAAAATGTGATAACTCCACCGGTGGGGGTTGTGTAGACTTCAGAGAGGATCGGGCAATCAGCGGTAATGAGAATGGACAAGCCAAAACGAATTTTGATCGTCGAGGACGACGGCGACATCGCCGAGCTGCTGCAGCTGCATCTGCGTGACGAGGGTTACGCCATCAGCCACGCCGCCGACGGCAATCAGGGCATGGCGATGCTGGAACAGGGCGGCTGGGATGCCCTCATCCTCGATCTGATGCTGCCGGGCGTGGACGGATTGGAGATTTGCCGCCGGGCGCGCACCATGACGCGCTACACGCCGATCATCATCACCAGCGCGCGCTCCAGCGAGGTGCACCGCGTGCTGGGGCTGGAGCTGGGCGCCGATGACTATCTGGCCAAACCCTTCTCCATGCTGGAGCTGGTGGCTCGAGTCAAGGCGCTGTTTCGCCGCCAGGAGGCGATGAGCCGCAACCTGCGCATGGACGCCGGCGTGCTCAGCTTCAACGATCTGACCATCGACCCCATCGCCCGCGAAGTGCACCTGCATCAGCAGCCGGTCGAGCTGACGCCGCGCGAATTCGACCTGCTGTACTTTTTCGCCCGCCATCCGGGCCAGGTGTTCTCGCGCCTCAGCCTGTTGAATCAGGTCTGGGGCTATCAGCACGAAGGGTATGAGCACACCGTCAACACCCATATCAACCGGCTGCGCATCAAGATCGAGCGCAATCCGGCGGAACCCGAGCGCATCCTCACGGTGTGGGGCATGGGCTATAAATTCGCGGCCACGCCGCATGAGTGAGCCATGAAAAACCTTACGTTAGCGCAACGCCTCACGCTGATCTTCACGCTGCTGATCGTCATCGGCTGCGCCTTTTCCGGCTGGATGCAGGTACGCAGCAGCACCCAGTACAGCCAGGCAGTGATCCAGCGCCTGTCAGGCAACCTGGCGCAGCATATCGCCGACAGCAATCCGCTGCAGGGAGTGAACGGGCCGGATCCGCAGGCGGTGCATACCCTATTCGACCAGCTGATGGCGGTGAACCCCAGCGTGGAGGTTTACCTGCTCGACAAACAGGGCGCGATTATCGGCAATGCCGCGCCGGCCGGGCATCTGAAGCGGCAGCGGGTCGCGCTGGCGCCGCTGCAGGCGCTGCTCGATGGCGCGCAGATGCCGGTGTATGGCGACGATCCGCGCAGCGCGGACGGGCGCAAGGTGTTCAGCGTCGCGCCGCTGAAGGTCGACGGCCGGGTCGAAGGCTATCTGTACGTGGTCTTGCTCGGCGAAGAGTACACGGCGCTGGCCAGCAACGCCCAGTTCAACTCGGCGGTCAGGATGGCGCTGTGGACTTCTGGGTTGATGGTGCTGTTCAGCCTGCTGGCCGGCGGTTTCGCGTTTTATTGGGTAACGCGCCCGATCCGTCGCCTGACCCGGCAGGTCAGCGCGCTGGACAGCGGCGGCATCGAAGCGGTGCAGGCCTACGCGGCGCTGCCGGCGGTACGGGCCGGGCGCGACGAAGTCAGCCAGCTGCAACAGGCCTTCCACCGCATGGCGCAGCGCCTGGCCGAACAATGGCAAACGCTGGCGCAGCAGGATCGGCTGCGGCGTGAATTCATCGCCAACGTCTCGCACGATCTGCGCACCCCGCTCACTTCGCTGCACGGCTATCTGGAGACGCTGTCGGTTAAGGCCGCCACCCTGAGCGAAGCCGATCGGCGGCGCTATCTGGAGATCGCGCTGGCGCAAAGCCGCAAGGTGGGCAAGCTGGCGCAGGAGCTGTTCGAGCTGGCTCGATTAGAGTATGGCGTGGTGAAGCCGCAGAAAGAGCCCTTCTCCCTCAGCGAGCTGTTGCAGGACGTGTTCCAGAAGTTCGAGCTGGCGGCAGAGGCGCGCAACCAGCGGCTGCACGCCGACATCGCTCCCGGCATTCCGCCGGTGTTCGCCGATCTCAGCATGATTGAGCGGGTGCTGACCAACCTGTTGGACAACGCCATTCGCCATACGCCGCCCGGCGGCGACATCGGCGTGCGGCTGTGGCGGCAGGAAGACCAGGTAATGGTGCAGGTCAGCGACAGCGGCCCCGGCATTCCGCAGACGCTGCGCGCCGATCTGTTCGTGCGCCCGTCTGTCCTGAGCGGCGCCCGGCGCCCTTCCGGCGGACTGGGGTTGATGATCGTGCGGCGTATTCTGCAGCTGCACGACAGCGATATTCAGCTGATCGAACAAGCGCAAAGCGGCGCCTGCTTCCGCTTCGCCATTCCGCCGCGTTAACACGGCACAACGGTTATTGTGCGATCGGGAACCGCAGGCTGAAGAGGATGTTGGCGACAGGCGCGCGCCCGATACATTCGGCGCGCACCTCACCGCCGTGCAGCGTCATGATGGCGCGCACGATAGACAGCCCCAGCCCACTGGCATGATTGCCGGCGCTGCGTGCGGGATCGGCGCGATAGAAACGATCGAACAGTTTTTCCAACTGTGCCGGCGCGATCGGCGGCCCCTGATTGATGACCTGCACCCACCAGGCATCGGCGCGCCGTTCAGCCCGCAGGACGATCAGGCTGTTTTCGTCGGCATAACGCACCGCGTTGGCCACCAGGTTGCTCAGCGCCCGCTGGAACAACATCGCGTCCGCCTCCAGCGCGCCTTCCCCTTCGCAGCTCAACGCAATGCCGCGTTCTTCCGCCAGCCCTTCGAAATAATCCGCCACCCGCCGCAGCTCCAGCGCCACATCCAGGCGGCTGTAGTTCAGCGCAGACTGCGCCTCGCCGGCGCGCGCCAGAAACAGAATGTTTTCCACCATGCGGGAAATGCGCTCCAGCTCATCCATATTGTTCGACAGCAGGGTTTCGTACTCCTCCACGCTGCGGGGCTGGTAAAGCGCCACCTGGCACTGGCCCATCAACGCCCCTACCGGCGTGCGGATCTCATGGGCCAGATCGGCGGAAAATTGCGTCAGCCGCTGATAGCCTTCATTCAACCGATCGAGCATCGCATTGAACGAACGGGTCAGCTGCTGCAACTCCTTCGGCGCCCCCTGCTCGCTGAGGCGTGTCGACAGCGTATTGGGCGCAATCTGCGACGCCTGCGCCGCCATGCGCCATAACGGCTTCAATCCCCGCCGCATGACCCCATAGCCCAGCAGCGCAATCAGCAGGAAAGCCACCGCGACCGCCGCGACGATGCGCCACAGGTAACGCGCCAGCATCTTCTGCTCGTTGGCCATCACGTGCGCGGCGGAGATCTGCAACAGGCTGCCGTCTTCCAGACGCACCATCGCCGAAGCGGCGCGCAGCGGCACCCCCTGCGCCGTTTCTCCGCCGCGTATGGCGGCCAACGTCTGCGCCTGTTCAGGCGGCGTCGGCGCGATCGGCGGCAGGGCCACCCTGGCGGAGTTCACGTTGATGAGCGGTTTTTGCCCCGGGATTTGGAAAATCAGCACGTCCTGTTCATTGCCCAGCATGTTTTCAAACAGGCCGTTATTGGCAGTCAGGCGCGCCAAAGGAAAGCGCTGCCCCAGTAAATGGCGGAAATACTCTACGCGCCCGGTCACCTGCAGATCGCTGCGCAGCGTCATTTCCTGGCGCATGGCGCTAAACAGATACCCGCCTGTCCCGCTCACCACCAACGCGGCCACCAGCGCGAACAGCGTAGCGGTGCGCAGCGTCAGCGACACCGGCCGACGTGACGTGCGCCCGCTCACGAGCGTGGCTCGCAGACATAGCCGATGCCGCGCACGCTGTGGATCAGCTTGACGTCGAACGGCCGGTCGATTTTGGCGCGCAGGCGTTTGATCGCCACGTCAACCACATTGGTGTCGCTGTCAAAATTCATGTCCCACACCTGAGAGGCGATCTGCGTACGCGACAGCACTTCGCCCTCGCGCCGCACCAGCAGGTGCAGCAGCATGAATTCCTTGTTGGTCAACGGGATCACCTGATCCTGGCGCACCGCCCGGCGGCGCAGCACGTCCAGCTGCAGATCGGCGATAGCGTAATGATCGGCTTCGCGCGCCGGCCCGCGGCGCAGCAAGGTGCGTAAACGCAGCACCAGCTCGGTAAAGGAAAACGGCTTGATAAGATAGTCGTCCGCGCCCAGCTCCAGGCCGTGGATGCGATCCTGCACGCCATCACGGGCGGTGAGAAACAGGATCGGCACGTCGCTTTTCTTGCGCAATACCTCGATGATCTGCCAACCGTCCAGCCCCGGCAGCATCACATCGAGCACGATCGCATCGTAGTCCTGCTCCAACGCGCGAAACAGCCCGTCGGTGCCGGTGCGCGCCAAATCGACGCCGTAGCCCGCTTCCCCCAGCCCTTTCTTCAGGTAATCCCCTGTGCCGATATCGTCTTCAACTACCAGTATTCGCATGCTCACCACCTCGTTACGTCTGCAAAAATACTAGCAGCTTCGGCGGACAAACTTGATGACATTAATGTCATCAAACGGCCATGGCGCTGACCCAGTAGGTCAACCATGCTTAACCGGCAAACTCATTTCAGGAGAACGTTATGATTACCCGTCATTGTATAGCCGGTTTACTGTTGTCCACGTTACTGCTTTCCAGCGGATTGGCCGCCGCCGCCCAACCGCCGGGCAAGGTGATTGCGCCGCTGCGCGGCACCATCACGCAGGTTGCCGACGGCAATCTGCAGCTGACCGACCGCAAGGGCGAGACACTCAGCGTCAAGCTGAACGATCAGACCAAAGTGCTCAGCGTTTCCAAAGCCACGCTGGACGATATCAAACCGGACAGCTTTATCGGCACCGCCGCCGTGCCGCAGCCGGACGGCACGCTCAAAGCGCTGGAAGTGCACGTGTTCGCCGCCAGCCTGCGCGGCACCGGCGAAGGGCACTCGGCCTGGGAATCCGCCGACGGCAAAGTGGACACCATGACCAACGGCACCGTCGGTAAACTGGTGAAATCCAACGGCCGCACCCTGACCGTCACCTACGGCAACCAGCAGAAAACCGTCGTCGTGCCGGAAGACGTGCCGATCGTGACGCTGGATCCGGGCGATCTGAGCCAGCTGAAACCGGGCGTGCACATCGTGCTGTTCTCCGCCGCCGACGATAAGGGCGAACGCATCGCCACCCGCATTTCCGCCGGCAAAGACGGCACTGTGCCGCCGATGTAACCGGAGGAAAGCCATGAAGACCAACGCGTCGCCGCCGGTGCATCGCTGGCCGGTTCGAATCACTCATTGGATCAACCTGTTCGCCATGGTGTGCATGTTCATGAGCGGTTGGGAAATCTACAACGCCTCGCCGCTGTTCGATTTCCGCTTTCCGCCGCAGATGACGCTGGGCGGTTGGCTGGGCGGCGCGATTGGTTGGCATTTGGCGGTGATGTGGCTATTGGCGCTCAACGCCGTCTGCTATCTGTTGTGGAGCCTGTTCAGCGGTCATTTTCGCCGCGATCTGTTGCCGCTTCGCCTCGGCGCGCTGCGGCAGGATATCTGGCTGGCGTTGACGCTGCGCCTGCGCCACCGGCATGGCCGCTATAACGCCATTCAGAAACTGATGTACCTCGGCGTACTGGCGCTGGGGCTATTACTGGTGCTGTCCGGCCTGGCGATTTGGAAGCCGGTTCAGCTGCAGGGATTGGTCGCCCTGTTTGGCGGCTTCGATTTCGCGCGCTACGTGCATTTCTTCGCCATGGCCGGCATTGGCCTGTTTGTGGCGATCCACGTCTTTATGGTGGCTGTCGTGCCCAAAACCCTGTGGGCGATGATAACGGGTGGCAAACATGAATGAGAAAAAACCGCGGGCAACCGCGCCAAAACTGGAACCGGACCAAAAAAAGCAGCTGGTCAATCTGCAGCGCCGCCTGATGTTGCGCTCCGGGCTGACACTGGGCGGCATCGCCATGCTCACCGGTTGCAACCTGCAAGACGGCGATCGGGTGGATAAGGTGCTGTGGGCCATGTCACGCTGGAACGACCGGGTGCAGGCCTGGCTGTTCAGCGGCCAGCGGCTGGCGCAAACTTACCGGCCGGACCAGATCACCCACCCTTTCCCCTTCAACGCGTTTTACCCGGAATACAACGTCCCCGAGATCGATCTCGCCGGCTACCGGCTTGAAGTCGCGGGGAAAGTGGAGAAAAAAGCGCCCTGGACGCTGGAACAGCTGCAGCGGCTGCCGCAGCAAAGCCAGATCACGCGTCTGATCTGCATTGAGGGCTGGAGCGCCATTGGTCAATGGGGAGGCGTGCCGCTGCGCACCTTTCTGCAGCACGTCGGCGCGGATCTGAATGCCGGTTACGTCGGCTTCAAATGCGCCGATCGTTACTACGCCAGCCTCGACATGGCCACCGCGCTGCACCCGCAGACCATCTTGGCGCTGGATTTCGGCGGCAAGGCGCTGCCGGCTGACTATGGCTACCCGTTGCGGCTGCGCGTGCCGACCAAACTGGGGTTCAAAAACGCCAAACATATCGCCGCGATCTTCGTCAGCGACGTCAATCCAGGCGGGTATTGGGAAGATCAGGGCTACAACTGGTTCAGCGGCATTTAGTTTTGCGCGGCGCTGCGCACAACTTTCATCGGCGGCTGGAGGATCTTCTCCGCTGCGATTATTGGTTTTCAGCGTACCGCTCAGGCCAGCGTTAGCCAGAATTTACGACTCGCTCTTGAAAAAACACGCGCATCGCGTACATTATTTGTACAACCAAGCGCTTATTGAGGACGGATTATATGTCATCGAAATCCCGCCTGTTAACGGCAGAATCCCACCCAATCCCTATGAGCATGAAGGAACGGCACCAAAAAGAGATGCAAGCCTTCCACGAAGAATGGGCTGAACAAAGGCGCCGCGAATGGCGTGAACGCGGCGGCGTTGAAGCCAGTGAACCGCCCGCACGTAGCATCGATACCGAACTTTCATCCTGATTCCGGTTCGTCCTTATTCTTCTTCTCCCGCCGTCAGCAATGCAATCCCCGCTTGCTCAATGGCCTCCCGCGCGGCGGCGGGCAACCCCTCGTCGGTAATGACAGCGTCAAAGGCAGCAATCGGCAGCGCCAGGTAGGTCGCGACCTTGCCGTATTTGGACGTATCGCTGAGCAGAATGCGGCGGCGGCTGGCCTCGACGATGGCCTTCTTCACCATCACCTTGTCTTCGTTCGGCGTCGACAGGCCGCGCATGCTCCACGAAGAGGCGGAGATAAACGCCAGATCGATAAACAGACCGCGCAGCGCCTGCGCCGCCGCTTCGCCAACGCAGGAACGGTTTTCCCGGCACACGGTGCCGCCGGTGTGGATGATTCGGCACTGGCTATGCTCTATCAGGAACCCGGCGATGACAAAGTCGTTGGTCACCACCGTCAAATCTTCACGTTCACCGATCTGTTTCGCCAGCGCCAGCGTGGTGGTACCGGCATCCAGATAAATACAGCTGTTGGCGGGAATTTGCCGCGCCGCCAGCCGGCCAATGGCGATTTTCTGCCGGCTGAACATCCCTTCTTTGGCCTGGTGCGAAGGTTCGCTTGCCACCCGCTCAGGCGCCTGCACGCCGCCCGAGACCGACTGCACCGCGCCCTGTTCCTCCAGCTTTTGCAAATCGCGGCGGATTGTCATGTGCGACACCCCCAGCCGTTCGGTCAGCTCGGCAATGCTGACGACGCCGCGTTCGGATACCAGCGCAAGAATTTGTTGATGGCGTTCTACAGGTATCACGGTTCCCTCTCGTTGCTGCGGTGATAATAATTGTGATTTTACGTCAATTTTCGTTCGCCGATAGCCCTAATTTTTCGCGGCGTGACGGCGAGCGCAGTTAGGTCAGGTAAACATAATCTTATTTAAAAACATAATAGTAATGTTGATACGGACCAGAAATCACCCGAAAAATTCGTTTCACACATTGTTAATTATTGTGATATCGATCGCGGATAAACGGCCACTAAGCGCTTACATTTAACACAACAAAACAAATTATCACTAAAATTAACAGGAGTGCAGTATGACACACCCAGGGAATTATGCCGTTTGCGTCATCGGGCTGGGGGCGATGGGCATGGGCGCGGCGCGCTCGTGCCTCCGCGCCGGATTGACCACCTACGGGGCGGACCTGAATCCGCAGGCACTGGCGGCGCTGCAACAGGCCGGCGCTAAGCAAACGTCCTCCAGCGCGTGCGACTTCGCCGCCGAGTTGGACGCCGTGCTGCTGCTGGTGGTGAACGCCGCCCAGGTGAAGCAGATCCTGTTCGGCGAACAAGGCCTGGCGCCAAAGCTCAAGCCAGGCACCGCGGTGATGGTCTGTTCGACCATTTCCGCCGATGACGCCAAACAGATCGAGCAACGGCTGCTGGACTACGGGCTGCCGATGCTGGATGCGCCGGTTTCCGGCGGAGCGGCCAAGGCAGAGGAAGGCCAGATGACGGTGATGGCCGCCGGCGCAGACGCCACCTTCGAGCGCCTGCAACCCGTGCTGGACGCCATCGCCGGCAAGGTTTACCGCATCGGCGAAACGATCGGCCTTGGCGCGACGGTAAAAATCATCCACCAGCTGTTGGCTGGCGTACACATCGCCGCCGGCGCGGAAGCCATGGCGCTGGCCGCCCGCGCCGGCATCCCGCTGGACGTGATGTACGACGTGGTCACCCACGCCGCCGGCAACTCCTGGATGTTCGAAAATCGCATGCGCCACGTGGTCGACGGCGACTATACGCCCAAATCGGCGGTGGATATCTTCGTCAAGGATCTGGGGCTGGTGGCGGATACCGCCAAGGCGCTGCATTTCCCGCTGCCGCTGGCCTCCACCGCCTTCACCATGTTTACCGCCGCCAGCAACGCCGGCTACGGTAAAGAAGACGACAGTGCGGTAATCAAAATCTTTGCCGGCATCGATTTGCCGCAAAAAAAGGAGGCGCTCTGATGCTGCTTGGCGTAATCGCGGATGACTTTACCGGCGCGACCGACATCGCCAGTTTTCTGGTGCAAAATGGCCTGCCGACGGTGCAGCTGAATGGCGTGCCGCAAGACGAAACGCAAATAAACGCACAGGCGGCGGTCATTAGCCTGAAATCGCGTTCCTGCCCGGCAGAGCAGGCGATCGAACAGTCGTTGCAGGCGCTGGCCTGGCTGCAAGAACAGGACTGCCGTCAGTTCTACTTCAAGTACTGCTCCACCTTCGACAGCACCGCACAGGGCAATATCGGCCCGGTGACCGATGCTCTGCTCGCCGCGCTGGGAGAAAATTTCACGGTTGTCTCACCGGCGTTGCCGGTAAACGGCCGCACGGTCTATCAGGGCCACCTGTTTGTCGGGGAACAGCTGTTGTCTGAATCCGGCATGCGTCATCACCCGGTCACGCCAATGACTGACAGCAACCTGCTTCGCCTGATGGAATCCCAGGCCACCGGACGCTGTGGGCTGGTGACGGCGGCAGAAATGGATCGCGGCGCCGAGGCGGTCAGCGAGAAGCTGCAGCAATTGGCGCAGGACGGCGTGCGCTACGCAGTGCTGGATACGCTCAACGAACGGCATCTGCTCACCCAGGGTGAAGCGTTGAAAACGATGAAGCTGGTGACCGGCGGTTCGGGCCTGGCGATCGGCCTGGCGCGTCAATGGGCGCAGAATGGCGAACGTTCGGCAGAGGCGGCCGGTGCGCCGCAGGGGGAAAAAGCGGCGGTGCTGTCGGGCTCGTGTTCTGTGATGACCAACCGGCAGGTGGCGCACTACCGTGAACGCGCGGCGGCGCAGGCCATCGATATCGGCCGCTGTCTCGATCCGCAGGCGCGAGCGGCCTACGCCGCCGAGTTGGCGCATTGGGCGCAGCGCCATACCGGGGAAGCGCTTGCCCCGCTGATCTACGCCACTGCATCGCCGGAGTCGCTGCAGCAAACGCAACAACGGCATGGCGCCGCCGCCAGCGAAGCGGTAGAAGCCTTGTTCGCCGAACTGGTGGTGCAACTGCATCAGTTGGGGTTCAGCCGCTTTATCGTCGCCGGCGGCGAAACCTCCGGCGTGGTCACGCAGGCGCTGGGCATTCGCGGCTTCCATATCGGCCCCAGCATTTCCCCCGGCGTTCCCTGGGTGCGCGCCAGCGATCGGGCCATTTCCCTGGCGTTGAAATCAGGCAATTTTGGCGATGAAGCCTTCTTCTCACGCGCGCAAACGGAGTTCCCGGTATGAGCATGACGATTGAACAGCAGGCGCGTGAAGAGATGGTGCGCCTGGGCGCCTCGTTTTTCCAACGCGGCTACGCCACCGGCTCCGCCGGCAACCTCTCGCTGTTGCTGCCGGACGGCGCGCTGCTGGCGACGCCGACCGGCTCCTGTTTCGGCGAGTTGCAGGCCGACCGCCTGTCTAAAGTGAGCCTGAACGGCGACTGGCTCTCCGGCGACAAGCCGTCGAAAGAGATCAGCTTTCATCGGGCGCTCTATCTGAACAACCCGGAATGCAAAGCGGTCGTGCACTTGCATTGCACCTACCTCACGGCGCTCTCTTGCCTGCAGGGGCTGGACGCCGACAACGCCATCAAACCGTTCACCCCCTATGTGGTGATGCGCGTCGGCAAGGTGCCGGTGGTGCCTTACTACCGGCCCGGCGACGAAAGGCTGGCACAGGATCTGGCCCGCCTGGCGCCGACCCACCGTGCCTTTTTGCTGGCCAACCACGGGCCGGTGGTGACCGGTAAAGACCTGCGAGCGGCGGCGGACAATGCCGAAGAGATGGAAGATGCGGCGCGACTGATCTTCACCCTCGGCGATCGTCCGATCCGCTATTTGACCGATGATGAAATTGCCGAATTACGGAGCTGAACCATGCCTAAATTTGCCGCCAATTTGTCGATGATGTTTACTGAGGTGCCATTCCTCGATCGCTTCGCCGCCGCTGCCGCACAGGGCTTCAACGCGGTGGAATTCCTGTTCCCTTACGAGCATCCCGCGGAGCTGTTGGCCGAGAAGCTGCGCGAACACGGCCTGCAACAGGTGCTGTTCAACACCGCGCCCGGTGATGCCGCCACCGGCGAGTGGGGGCTGGCGGCGCTGCCGGGCCGCGAGCGGGATGCGCGCGCCGATATCGATCGCGCGCTGGCCTACGCCATCGCCCTTTCCTGCCCCTGCGTGCACCTGATGGCCGGCGTAGTGCCCGCGGGCGCTGATCGACAGCGTTATCTCGACACCTTTATCGCCAATGCGCGCTATGCCGCCGACGCCTTCGCCCCGCACGGCGTCAAGGTGCTGATCGAAGCGCTCAGCCCGCCGGTCAAGCCCGACTACCTGTTCGCCAGTCAACATCAGGCGGCGGAAGCGGTGGCGGCGATCGAAAGACCGAACGTGTTCATTCAGTTCGACTTTTTCCACGCGCAGTTGGTGGACGGCAATATCAGCGGGCTGCTGGAGACGCTGGCCGGGCGCTACGCGCATATCCAGATAGCCTCGGTGCCGGATCGCCATGAGCCTGACGAGGGCGAACTGAATTACCCGTGGCTGTTCGACAAGCTGGATGCGCTCGGCTATCAGGGCTGGATCGGTTGCGAATACCGCCCGCGCGGCGACACCGCCGCCGGGCTCGGCTGGCTGAAGCCTTACCGCTAAAGCCGCACGCCGACACCAGGAAATCGATTTTATAACAATGAAACGCACCCGTATCGCCACGCGGCGATCGCGGTGCCCAACGCTTACCCAACGAAAGGCTTTTTCATGTCTACCTCTCTGCTGTTGCTGATTGCCGTACTCGGCGTGGTGCTGCTGTTATTGATGGTGATTAAGGCGAAGGTGCAGCCCTTTGTCGCGCTGTTGGTGGTCAGTCTGCTGGTGGCGTTGGCCAGCGGCATTCCGACCGGTGAAGTGATGAAAGTAATGACCGCCGGGATGGGCGGCGTGCTCGGCTCGGTGACCATCATCATCGGTCTGGGGGCGATGCTCGGGCGCATGATCGAACACTCAGGCGGCGCCGAGTCGCTGGCGCAGCGCTTCAGCCAGGGGCTGGGGCCGAAACATACCGTCGCCGCGCTGACCCTCGCTGCATTTATCCTCGGCATTCCGGTGTTCTTCGACGTCGGCTTTATCATTCTGGCGCCGATTATTTACGGCTTCGCCAAGGTCGCCAAAGTGTCACCGCTGAAGTTCGGCCTGCCGATGGCCGGCGTGATGTTGACGGTACACGTCGCGCTACCGCCACACCCCGGCCCGGTCGCTGCCGCCGGCTTGCTCAACGCCGACATCGGTTGGCTGACCATCATCGGCCTCGCGATCTGTATCCCGGTCGGCGTGATCGGCTATTTCGCCGCCAACTACCTCAACCGCAAAACCTATCCATTATCGATAGAGGTGCTGGAACAGCTGCAGCTGGCGGCGCCGGAGCCGCGTCCGGAAGGGCAAGCGCCCCTCAGCGATCGCATCAACCCGCCTGGCGCCGGCCTGGTGGCGGCGCTGATCGTCATCCCGATCGCCATCATCATGCTCGGCACCGTCTCCGCCACGCTGTTGCCGGCAGGTTCGGCGCTGCGCGATGCGCTGTCTCTGCTGGGCTCGCCGGCGGTGGCGCTGATGATAGCCCTGCTGCTGGCCTTCTATTTCCTGGCGCTGCGCCGCGGCTGGAGCCTGCAACACGCCAGCGACGTGATGGGCGCCGCGCTGCCGACCGCCGCGGTGGTGATCCTGGTGACTGGCGCGGGCGGCGTGTTCGGCAAGGTGCTGGTGGAATCCGGCGTCGGCAAGGCGCTGGCCGAAGTACTGACGGCCATCGGCCTGCCGCTGGTACCCGCCGCCTTTATCATTTCGCTGGCGCTGCGCGCTTCACAGGGTTCCGCCACCGTGGCGATCCTGACCACCGGTGGCCTGTTGTCGGAAGCGGTCAGCGGGCTGAATCAGCTGCAGTTGGTGCTGGTGACGTTGGCGACCTGTTTTGGCGGGCTGGGGCTTTCCCACGTCAACGACTCCGGTTTTTGGATCGTCACGCGCTATTTGGGGCTGTCGGTGGCCGATGGCCTGAAGACCTGGACGGTGCTGACCACCCTGCTCGGTCTGAGCGGCTTTCTGTTCACCTGGCTATTGTGGCTGGCGGTGTGATTTCTCTGGCATACTGAACGCCGTTGTTTTTCATCGCCTTTCACCCTGTGCAGGAGCAGCAACATGACCGTAATCAACACCGCGCCAACGCTTGTCACCGAACGCCTGCGGCTGGACGCACACACGCTGGACGACTTCGACTCGCTGGCCGCTCTGTGGGCCGATCCGCTGGTGGTACGCTATATCGGCGGCACCCCGCGCGACCGAGAAGACTCCTGGGGGCGCCTGATGCGCTACGTCGGCCACTGGGCGCTGTTGGGGTACGGGTATTGGGCGGTGCGTGACAAACAGAGCGGCGAGTATCTCGGCAGCATCGGCTTCTCCGACTTCCTGCGCGACATCACCCCAGCGCTCGATGCGCCGGAGATGGGCTGGACGCTGGTGAGTTCGGCGCACGGCAAAGGCTATGCCACCGAGGCGCTGCGGGCGGCGCTGGCCTGGGGGAAAACGCACCTGCCGGGGGAAAAAACCGTCTGCATCATCTCGCCTGAAAACCAGGCTTCGCTGGCGTTGGCGAAAAAGGTCGGCTTCAGCGAAAGCCACCGCAGCGAGTATCACCAGAGCCCGATCGTGGTGATGCATTGCCCGCTTTGAATGCCTAAGCGCGTTGCACCACCAACGCCGTCTGAATGAAGTTGTCCCGCAGCGCGTCGGTGCGCTGCGGATCCCAGGCGATACCGACCTGCCACTCCGTCTCCTCGCCGCTCAGCGGTAAAATGTCGATGCCGGCCGGCGCGATATGCGTGATGCTGTGCGGCAGCAGCGCGACGCCGACGCCGGCGGCGACCAGCGCCAACAACGTTTGGATATCACCGGCCTGCTGCACCACGTTCGGCGTCAACCGGTGAGCGGCGATAAACCGCAGCGACTGATCGCTCAGCCCGCGCCCGCGTTTCGGCGTCAATTGCAACAGCGGCAGCAGATTGAAACGCGCCATCAGATCGTCGGTGCGCAGCGCCAGCGCGCCCGGCGCAGCCAGCACCAACCGATCGCTCAACAACGCGACGCCGCACAGCGGCGTATTGACCGGCAAGCGCACGAACCCCGCCTGCAACTCTCCCTGCAGCAACAGCTGATACTGCCGTTCGGACGGCAAGTCTTCCAGGCCGATCGCCACCTCGGGAAACCGTTGGCGAAAGGCGGCCACCAGCTGCGGCGCCAGATGAAAGCTGGAAAGGCCAAATCCCAGCGACAGCCGCCCCGCTTCCCCGAGCGCCACCCGCCGAGCGCGCTGCTGAAACTGCTGGTACTGCGCCACCAGCACCTGCGCCTCCGGGTAGAGCCGCTGCCCGCCGGCGGTGAGCACCGCCCCCTGTCGGCCACGCTCGAACAATCGAACGCCGAGCTGGGTTTCCAGCGCCTGAATTTGCTTGCTCAGCGCCGGTTGGCTGATGCATAGCCGGCTCGCCGCCTGACGATAGTTGCCCTGCTCGGCCAGCGCCACCAGGGCGCGCAGTTGTTTTATATCCATTCCATTAAGTTATCGAATAGGGAATTTAATTGATTATACAGTAATCAATTCGCCTGCTGTAATCAACGCAGACCCTAACCGGAGAGACACCATGACCATCTCATTACGCGCCGCCACGGTGCAATTCCAGCATCGCGCCAACGATAAAAATTACAACCTGTCGACCATGGAGCGCTTTATCGCTCAGGCGGCCGAGCAGCAGGTACAGCTGCTGGCCTTCCCGGAAATGTGCGTCACCGGCTATTGGCACGTGCGCCATCTGTCCGACGCCGAAGTGCGGGCGCTGGCGGAGCCGATCGTGAGCAGCCCCTCGCTGGCGCGCATTCGCCCGCTGGCTGAGCGTTACAGCATGGCGATTGGCGTCGGGCTGATCGAGCTGGGCGATGATGGCCGGTGTTACAACGCCTATGCCGTTTGTCTGCCGGACGGCGAACTGCATGTGCACCGCAAACTGCACGCCTTCGAGCACCCGGCTATCGCCAGCGGCGACCGCTATACGGTGTTCGATACCCCCTGGGGCGTACGCGTGGGCGTATTGATCTGCTGGGACAACAATCTGGTGGAGAATGTGCGCGCAACGGCGCTGCTGGGCGCGGACGTGCTGATCGCCCCGCACCAGACCGGCGGCACCCATTCGCGCAGCCCGCACGGCATGAAGCCGATCCCGCAGGCGCTGTGGCAGCGGCGGGTGGAAGATCCGCAGGCGATAGAAGCCGCCTTTCGCGGCGAACACGGCCGCGGCTGGCTAATGCGCTGGCTGCCGTCGCGCGCTCACGACAACGGGCTGTTCTTGCTGTTCAGCAACGGCGTGGGCCGAGATGACGATGAAATACGCACCGGCAACGCGATGATCCTCGATCCTTACGGCCGCATCGTAGCGGAGACCTGGGCGGCGGAAGACCGGCTGGTCAGCGCCGATCTCGATCTGACGCTGATCCCGCTCAGCACCGGCCGCCGCTGGATTTACGGACGCCGCCCCGAGCTGTACGGGTTGTTGACCGAACCGCAAGGCTATGAACGCGATGCCCGCAGCGCGCGCTTTTCGACACAGCCGACGGGGCGCGGCAGCCGATAACAGATAAAAAAAATCCGCCCGGAGGCGGATTTTTTATCGGTGCGACAAAAGCTGCCGCAGGTTCATGCCCTCAGGCACGAACACACTTAGAAGCGGTAGCCTACGCCAACGTTCCAGGTGCCAACGTCAACGCTACGAATGCGGTTCTGCTCGTAACCGACATCCAGGGCAACGTTCTCGATTGGGTTGAACTGCAGACCGGCACCGTAGGTGAAGCCGTAGTCAGCGGTATCGTGACGAGAAGTACCGTTCTGAGCGTTGGTAGTGAATTTACCGTAACCCAGGCCAACCAGACCGTAGATGCTCGCCCAGTCATTGATGCGGTATGCTGGACCGGCAGAGATAGAGTTGTACTGAGCTTTGTTGTAGAAACCGTCCTGAGAACCGTCCTTTTCCAGGTGGGTAAAGGAACCGATTACGCCCAGTGGGTTGTTGTCGAACTCGTAACGGTATTTCAGGTTGAAACCGTCGGCCTTGTTAGCAACGCCTTGGAAATCACCCTGCGCATAGCCAGCGGATACGGTGCTCTGACCAGCGAATGCGGTACCTGCGCTAACTGCTAATACGCAAGCTGCTACTGCGGAAAGACATGCAATTTTTTTCATAACCACCTCAAACGCGTTTTATTATTAAGTACATCCATTTGTTCATGCTTTGAAAATATAACAAAAATTAGCGTGAAACTCTGCCTTGAAATGAGTGTCTAATGCTTTATATCGTGTAACAGAAGATTTCAAGAACAGTGTATCTGCTTCTTTTCGCTCTATTTTCGGCCATATTCTACGGCTTTCTGTGACAAAAATCACCAATTTAATACCAGATAATTCTTAAGAAAAAGCGCACTTTTTGACCAAATTCACCCCATCTCATCCGAGGATCGGTGGATTTCACCGCGATGCGCGCTTTTCTCAGACAGATTTTCGCCATTTCATTTACACTGCTCGCATCCCCGTTTCGACCGTTTTCTCAAGGCTGAGGAACGGCGCATAAAAGGCCCGTTAAGGATGTCGTTATCTACTTCCGGCAGAGCGCCCTCCGCGCTGCTGCCTATCTGTCTGTTAATCATCGCCATGGTGTCTATCCAGAGCGGTGCCTCGTTGGCCAAAAGCCTGTTCCCGATCGTGGGTGCGGAAGGCATTACGACGCTGCGTCTTTTCATCGGCACCCTGATTCTGTTCATTATCTTCCGCCCATGGCGTATGCGCATCGCCGCCGGTAGCCGCTTGCCGCTGCTGATTTACGGCCTGTCGCTCGGCGCGATGAATTACCTGTTCTACCTGTCGCTGCGCACCGTGCCGCTCGGCATCGCCGTGGCGCTGGAGTTTACTGGCCCGCTCGCGGTGGCCATGTTCTCCTCGCGGCGGCCGATCGACTTCCTCTGGGTGGCATTGGCGATCGCCGGATTATGGTTCCTGCTGCCGCTCGGCCACGGCGTGGGCGGGATAGACCCCTTCGGTGCCGCCTGCGCGCTCGGCGCCGGCGCCTGCTGGGCGGTCTATATCATCTTCGGCCAGAAGGCCGGCGGCGATCACGGCCCCGGCACGGTGGCGCTCGGCTCGCTGATCGCCGCGTTGGTGTTCTGCCCGATCGGCGCCTGGCAAACCGGCAGCGTGCTGTTCAACGTTGAGATTCTGCCGATAGCCCTGGCGGTAGCCATCCTCTCCACCGCGCTGCCTTATTCGCTGGAGATCATCGCGCTGCCCAAAATTCCGGCGCGCACCTTCGGCACCTTGATGAGCCTGGAACCGGCGATGGCGGCGTTATCCGGCATGCTGTTCCTCGGCGAACACCTGAGCGGCGTGCAATGGCTGGCGCTGGCGGCGATCATCGCCGCCTCCATGGGCTCCGCCCTCACCATTCGCCCCAAACCTCGCCTCGAAAGCCTTTCCTGATCGCCCGACCCGCCTGCAGACCGCAACGTCGGAATGCAGGCGGGTTAACTGTTTTCCTCGTGACAAGTCGGCATACTTCCCCTTAGCCTGTATCGCAGGCTCTTTGGACTTTCGCTCACATGGAGAATAACAGTGATTCACAACAGCCTGTTCAACCCACGCTTCGGCCGCGGACTCGCGCCGGCGCTGGTTTCAACCCTGACCGAGTTGCGCCGATGCGACCTGCCCGAGCTGGCGCTGGGGCATCACCCGATAGACGGCGACAACATCTTTATGGACGTGATGACGCTGACCACCGCGCCGGCGGCGGAAAAGCGCGCCGAAATGCATCAGGAATACATCGCGCTGCATCTGCTGATCAGCGGTGAAGAGCGAATCGAATACGGCCTGGCGGGCAACGGGCATCGTGAACACCCCCACGCGGAAAATAGCGATCTGCTGCTGCTGGACATTAAACGCCACCCGCAAACGCTGCACATGACGCACGGTATGTTCGCGATCTTTTTCCAGATGGAACCGCACAAGACCGGCTGCCTGTGGCAGCGCCCGCAGCACATTAAGAAAGCGGTGGTGAGGATCCATCACCGCCTGCTGCTGTGACCCTGCGGCAGCGCCCGTAGAAAATCGGCGGCCTGGCGGGGAGAGCGCAAGCGCTTGAAATGGCGCCCTACATCGGTACGGGCCATCTCCGCCAGGTATTTTCGCCGGTTCTTCGAGTAAGTGCGGATCGTCCAGAGCACGATCGACTCACGGCTGAAGAAAGAACGGCGGAAACTTTCACGATTGCCGGTGCCCGGCCACAGCTCACGTTTGCTGGCCGCGCGTCGGCACGCCCGGCGCACGGCCTGCCACAGCGTGCGGCAGAAGCCGTAGTCCAACCACAGGATATAATCGACTTCGCGCCACTTAATCGGTTGCGTGCGGCTGTAGTTGCCGTCCAGCACCCAGCCTCCTCCCGCTTCGGCCAGCGTCTGCTCTAACCGTGCCAGGAACGCGTCATCGGGCGTACCCTGCCACTCGGGCCGCCAATACAGGCTGTCCATCTCGATATAGGGAACGTCAAGCCGTTCCGCCAGTTGACGCGCCAGGGTGCTTTTACCGCTGCCGCTGGTGCCGACGACGTTAATTTTCATCACTCGCCAATAAAAACTGGGATAATTCCCTTACTTTAACCGCATCAATTACGGCTATCAATCTGAATAGGCTTACAATTAACAGCACGATAACAATATGGATATTTAGTCGAATCAGCCTATCCGCAGAAAATAAGATAACAGGGATAAATCGTCACTAACCAAAACAATAACAAAAAAATAAAAATAGCAATTAAATTCATTGCATTACATAGAAACACAAACCAAATTAAAATATTGACATTAGACCAAGCCTATTTGTGCAATAGCCATTTTCGTACGGCAAAAATAAATACCCCTGCTATAATTGATCCCGTAACGAAATAGGACAACGACTAATCAAGAGGATATCTGATATGAGTACCGCTAAACTGGTGAAAACGAAATCTTCTGATCTGCTGTATACCCGTAACGATCTGGACGAAAAAGTCAAACTGGCCGCCATCAAGGCGCTGAACCATCAGGTCGTGCAATTTATCGATCTTTCGTTGATCACCAAACAGGCGCACTGGAACATGCGCGGTGCGAACTTCATCGCGGTTCATGAAATGCTGGACGGCTTCCGCACCGCCATCATCGAGCATCAGGACACCTTCGCCGAGCGCGTAGTGCAACTGGGCGGCGTGGCGCTGGGCACCGTACAGGTCGTTAACGATCAGACGCCGCTGAAAAGCTATCCGACCAATATCCACAGCGTGCAAGAACACCTGAAAGCGCTGGCCGATCGCTACGGCGCGGTGGCGAATGACATCCGTAAGGCCATTACCGAAGTGGAAGATGAAGACACCGCCGACATGTTCACCGCCGCATCGCGCGATCTGGACAAGTTCCTGTGGTTCATCGAATCCAATATCGAATAACGCCGCAACGCGTTGCAGACCGCCCGTCGTGCCGGGCAGAACAGGCTGGGCTTCGCCCGGCCTTTTTTCTTTTGCGCGGTCGTTGAATTGTGCAAAAAACGGCCCATATTAAACGGTAGGGTTCCCTTGTTAGGAGGTGATGATGGCCAGCGGCTGGGCGGCAGATGGCGCCGTACAAGATCAGATTGACTCCACCGTCGACGATGCGGTGCAGCGTGCGCGTGATGCGCTCGGGCATGGCGAGAGCGAACGCTATTGCCAGGAATGCGGAGAACCGATCCCCGAGGCGCGCCGCAAGGCGTTAACAGGCGTGCGTTTTTGTCTCGCCTGCCAGGCAGAACAAGACAAAAAACACGCGGCCAATAGCCTGTACAACCGGCGCGGCAGCAAAGACAGCCAGTTGCGTTAGCATTATCTGCTCCCCTTTTTCTCCTCTCGCGGCCCCCGCTTGCACCGTCGGTGCATCATGAAAGTTAGAGTTAGTTATCAATATTGAAGCAAAAACGTTAAAGAACGGTTGTTTCACAGCCAAAATTTGGTTAATGATAGCCCCGTGCACCAAGATAATTCTTACGCACCATTTCGGTGCCTCATTGTGGTGCACAACCATAACAATTCGCCTTTTCGGCACAACATCACGAAGTAACTCTTTGTTTTTATAGTAGTTGAAAACATGGCACGATTTTTTCATGGCACCAACTGCAATATAAAAAATGGGTAATCCGCAACCTGTACAGGAATTCCTCTCATGAAGTCGATTTTTAAAGTCTCCCTGGCCGCACTCTCTCTGGCCTTTGCCGTAAGTTCCCACGCAGCAGACAAACTGGTGGTTGCCACCGACACCGCTTTCGTTCCTTTTGAGTTCAAACAAGGCGACAAATACGTCGGCTTCGACATCGATCTGTGGGCGGCTGTCGCCAAAGAACTGAAGCTGGACTACACCCTGAAACCGATGGACTTCGGCGGCATCATTCCGGCGCTGCAGACCAAAAACGTCGATCTGGCGCTGGCCGGCATCACCATCACCGATGAGCGCAAGAAAGCTATCGACTTCTCCGACGGCTACTACAAGAGCGGCCTGCTGGTAATGGTCAACGCCGACAACAACAGCGTGAAAAGCATCGACGATCTAAATGGTAAAGTGGTGGCGGTGAAGAGCGGCACCGGTTCGGTGGATTACGCCAAGCAGCACATCAAAACCAAGGATCTGCGTCAGTTCCCTAACATCGACAACGCCTACATGGAGCTGGGCACCAAGCGCGCCGATGCGGTGCTGCACGACACGCCAAACATCCTATACTTCATCAAGACGGCCGGCGCCGGCAAGTTCAAAACCGTCGGCGATTCGCTGGAAGCGCAGCAGTATGGCATCGCCTTCCCTAAAGGCAGCGACGAGCTGCGCGAGAAGGTGAACGGCGCGCTGAAAACCCTGCGCGAGAACGGCACCTATAACGAAATCTACAAGAAGTGGTTCGGTACCGAACCTAAGTAAGCTGTGAATTTGGCAAGCTATTAACTTAAGCACAGGGGGTCGCTTAACCCCCTGCGCTTCGTTGTATCTGATACCCACGTTTGGGATCACCGGGAGAAATATCATGCAGTTCGACTGGAGCGCCATCTGGCCCGCCATTCCTATCTTGTTAGAGGGCGCCAAAATGACCCTGTGGATTTCGGTCCTCGGTCTGATTGGCGGCCTGATCATCGGCCTCGTCGCCGGCTTTGCCCGCACCTACGGCGGATGGATCGCCAACCACATCGCGTTGGTGTTTATCGAAGTGATCCGCGGCACGCCGATCGTGGTGCAGGTGATGTTCATCTACTTCGCCCTGCCGATGGCATTTAGCGACTTGCGTATCGATCCGTTCACCGCGGCAGTGGTGACCATCATGATCAACTCCGGCGCTTACATCGCGGAAATCACCCGCGGCGCGGTGCTGTCGATTCATAACGGTTTCCGCGAAGCCGGCCTGGCGCTCGGCCTGTCGCGCCGCGAAACCATCCGCTACGTCATTATGCCGCTGGCGCTGCGTCGCATGCTGCCGCCGCTGGGCAACCAGTGGATCATCAGCATCAAAGACACCTCGCTGTTCATCGTGATCGGCGTGGCGGAGCTGACCCGTCAGGGTCAGGAAATTATTGCCGGTAACTTCCGCGCGCTGGAAATCTGGAGCGCCGTGGCGGTTATCTACCTGATTATTACCCTGGTGCTGAGCTTCGTGCTGCGTCGTCTGGAAAGAAGGATGAAAATCCTGTGATTGAATTTAAAAACGTCTCCAAGCATTTTGGCCAAACCCAGGTGCTGCACAACATCGATTTGAAGATCGACAAAGGCGAAGTGGTGGTGATCATCGGGCCATCCGGCTCTGGCAAATCCACCCTGCTGCGCTGCATCAACAAGCTGGAAGAGGTGACCAGCGGCGATCTGATCGTCGATGGCCTAAAAGCCAACGATCCGAAAGTGGACGATCGGTTGATCCGCCAGGAAGCCGGCATGGTATTCCAGCAGTTCTACCTATTCCCGCACCTGACGGCGCTGGAAAACGTCGCCTTTGGCCCGATCCGCGTGCGCGGCGCGAAGAAGTCCGATGCGGAAAAGCTGGCGCGCGAGCTGCTGGCTAAGGTCGGTTTGGCGGAGCGCGCCCACCACTACCCGTCCGAACTGTCGGGCGGCCAGCAGCAGCGCGTGGCCATTGCGCGCGCGCTGGCGGTGAAGCCGAAAATGATGCTGTTCGACGAGCCGACCTCTGCGCTCGATCCGGAGCTGCGCCACGAAGTGCTGAAGGTGATGCAGGATCTGGCCGAGGAAGGCATGACGATGGTCATCGTCACCCACGAAGTCGGCTTTGCCGAAAAAGTGGCGTCGCGCCTGATCTTTATCGATAAGGGCCGGATTGCCGAAGACGGCAACCCGCACGACCTGATCAACCATCCGCCAAGCCCGCGTCTGCAGGAGTTCCTGCAGCACGTTTCCTGATCCTGGCTGTTTAACGGCGGGCGCGCCACGCGCCCGCCGCTTTCATTCCGCACGCGTTCCCACGCCCCATCGCGTTTCCTTTCCTACTATATTCATTGTTTTCATCGTATTGCTCTGACATCCGCCGATCACAGAACGCCAAAGAGAGGAACAATGCCGCCAAACGCATACTCCCGACGAGGTTCTCATCTGCGAGAACACCTGCTTTTCCTGCTGCTGTTGCTGACCTTGAGCGTCTTCGCACCACCGGCGCTGGCGCAAAACGCGCCGCCTGCGCCCGCCGACAAGAGCGAGCAGCAGAAGGCCGCCTACGCCGCGCTGGCCGATCTGCTGCAAGACGACAAAGCGCGCGCGGAACTCATCAATCACCTGAAACAGACCGCCGGCGACGCCCCCGCCGCAGCGCCGGCAACGTCGGAGGAATCGACGCCCGCTACGCTGAGCGACAGCCTGAACTCGCTGGCGCAGGAAGGCATCGGCACCTTTAACCAGAAGCTCGGCGCGCTGCAAAAGCTGATCGATTCCGGCCCGAAGCGCGTTTTCAATCCCGCCGGCTTTTTCCGCGCGCTGGGCTACTTTCTGCTGACGGTGGCGGTCACCTTTGCGCTGTTCCACCTGATCCGGCGGTTGATCGCGCCGCTGTACAAACGCATGGGCAGTTGGGGGCACAATGCGCGGCTGCAGCGCGGCCCGTGGTATAAGCGCCCCGCCGCCATTCTCGGCGCTTTCGCCGTCGATCTGCTGGTGCTGCTGCTGGCGCTGGCGGCGGGCAATCTGTTCGCCCGCCACGTCCACGCCGACAGCGCCACCATTCTGCGGCTGCAGACCCTGTTTCTCAGCGCCTTCGCGGTGATTGAATTTTTCAAGGCTGTGCTGCGGCTGATTTTCGCCCCTAACTTCGACTACCTGCGTCCCTTCCCCTTCAGCGACCGGAGCGCACGCTACTGGAACACGCGCCTCGCCTGGCTCAGCGGGCTGATCGGCTACGGTCTGATGGTGGTGGTGCCGGTGGTAGCGGTACAAATAAGCTACCCGGCCGCCGCCGCCGTCAACCTGGTGGTGATGCTGGCGCTGACGCTGTACGCCATTTGGCTGATCCTGCACAACCGCAAACCGATACAGCAACAGATCAACCTGCTGGCCGAACGGTCGATGGCGTTTTTCAGCGTGATCCTGCGCGGCCTGGGGCATATCTGGCACCTGCTGGCGATCGCCTATTTTCTGGTGTTGTTCGTGCTGTCCCAGTTCGACATCGGCAACAGCCTACGCTTTATGATGAGCGCCACGGTGAAAAGCCTGCTGGTGGTCGGCGTCGGCGCCCTGCTGTCCGGCATGCTGACCCGCTGGATTTTCCGCCGCATTTCGCTGCCGACCGACGTCAATCTGCGCTATCCGATGCTCGAGCGGCGCATCAACTCCTACATCCCCAACGGGTTGAAGATACTGCGGGTGATGGTGGTGCTGGCGGTGACGCTGTTTCTGCTCGACGCCTGGCACCTGATCAACCTGTACCAGTGGGCGGGCAGCGAAAATGGCCAGCGGACGCTCGGCGGGCTGGTGCATATCCTGCTGATCCTGCTGATTGCCGTCTTCAGCTGGACGCTGATGGCCAGCATCATCGAACACCGCCTGGCGCTGGAACTGAGCAACGGCGTGCGGCCGAGCGCGCGTGAACGCACGTTGCTGACGCTGTTTCGCAACGTGCTGGCTATCGTTATCAGCACCATCACCGTGATGATCGTACTGTCGCAGGTCGGACTGAACATCGCGCCGCTGCTGGCGGGCGCCGGTGCGCTGGGGCTGGCCATCAGCTTCGGCGCCCAAACGCTGGTGAAAGACGTGATCACCGGCGTGTTCATCCAGTTCGAAAATGGCATGAACACCGGCGAATACGTCACCGTCAGCGGCATCACCGGCACCGTGGAGCGCATGACCATCCGCTCGATCGGCCTGCGCGACGACTACGGCGTCTATCACATCGTGCCGTACTCTTCGATCACCACGCTGGCCAACTATGCGCGTGAGTTCGGGGTGTATCGCGCCAACTACACCGTCAGCCGCGACGAGGACATCGATCGGGTCAATGAGGTGCTGCATCAGGCCATCGAGGCGCTGAAGCAGGATGAACAGGTGAAGCATTTCCTGATTGGCGAGCCGGTCTTCAACGGCGTGGTGGCGCTGGGAGACCGCTCGTTCACCACCCGCGTGACGGTGCGCACGCAGGCGCTGAAACAGTGGGTGGTGCAATACGCCCTCGACCGGCTGGTGAAAATCCATTTCGATCGGGCCGGTATCGGCATGCCGCAACAGGCGATGCAGATCTCCCGCGCGCCGCAGCCGCACGAAGAACAGGCGCCGCCCGCGGCGATCTGAGGTTAGCGCCCGCGCCCGCAGGGCTGAGCGGTCAGGAAGGCCGCCACGTCCTGTCGGTAGGCATCGTATTGCACCGAGCGCGGCGCAAACAGGCCCACCACGTTGATCAGCCACGGATGGCGCGCGAACAGCGGTTTGATCATCACGTGGTCGGCTTCGTCGATGCGCGTCACCGTCAACAGCGAGGCCGGGACCGTTTGCCGATAAACGCGCTCGGTTTCGTCCGCGTCCACGTTGACGTCACGCCCGCCCAGTATCAGGTGTACCGGCGTGTTGAAATTTCGTAATCCCGCCGTCGCATCGCTGGCCATGTTGGCGCGAATAAAGCGCCAGCGGTCGGCGCTCAATGCGGCGGTGGCGCCATACTCACGGCGGTACTGCGCGTAGCCGTCCGGTTGTTCGAGCAGCGTTTGAATGTGGCGCCAGTGCGCCTCGCGCGCGGCGATCGACGCTTCATTGTCCCCTGCCGCCACCATCGCTGCCCGGGTGTTATAACGCCCTTGCCGCAGCCAGTTGATCGCCGGCGCCAACGCCAGCGTGAAGGCGATGTCGGGGCGCAAACGCGCCACCTCCGGCATCACCCACCCCGCCTGGCTGGTGCCCCAGAGCCCCACGCAGCGCGCATCGAAGCGCCCGTCCCGCCGGGCCCAGTCGATGATATCGGCGGTTTCCCGTGCGCGATCCGCCATGGTCTGATGCAGCCAGTTGCCGCCGGAGCCGCCAACGCCCGGCTTATCGAAGGATAAAACCGCATAGCCCTGCTGCGCCATCGCCTCCCAAATGCCGTAATAGCCTTCGTCGCGGCTGGCGTTAGCCGGCCCATCGCCGTGCACGAACACCACGATACCGGGCTTGATCGGCGCATGCTGCGGCAACACCAGCGTGCCGGTCAACCGGTTGCCGCCGGCGGTCACCACGACCGGTTCGGTGACAAAGCGAAAGTCGTTGACGTAAATCACCCAGCCAAACGCCGCCAAAACCAGCGCCACGAGGCACAGCCCTATTTTGCGCACGTCGCCTCCCCGTTGCGTTTCTCCATCAATATCCAATCGGCCTGGCCGAACAGTAAGCCCAGCGAGGCGTAATGCTCTTCGCGCCGCACCTGAAAGCCGCAGCGCCGGTACAGACGCTGCGCATCCACGTTGCGCCGGCTGACGTGCAGGCTCAGACGCCGGCCTGTGCCTTGTTCGGCGGCGTAGTCGTTCATCCACTGCAGCAGCCGCCTGCCCACCCCTTTACCGCGCTGGTTCTCGGCCACCGCCAGGTAAGAGAGATACAGCTCACCGGCCGCCGGAGTGTGCTGCAGCACCGCAATTTGCAGATACATGCGCCAAACGTTCAGCCAGCCATAGCGGCGGCACAGCCGCCAAATCGGCAAGGTGCGCGGACGCAGCCCGACGTTGTTCTCGCCAGCGGCCGCATTGAGCGCAAAGGCCGCCACCACCTGTTCATCTTGCTTCACCACGAAGCTGCGCTCCCGGCTGCCGCTTTGCTGCCAACTCCACAGCCGATAGAACAGACGCCACTGAAAGCGGGCTCTGAGACGGCGCGCGCGCTGAAACTTGTCGCTGAACGCGGCGTAGATCAGCGCCGCCGTTTGCAGGCGATCAGCGTCGCGATAAGGATCAATATGCAACATATCAACCTCGTCTAGGGTTGGCGGTAGAGCAGCTGCTCCAACAGCCGCACCGGCGCGGTCTCCTCCGGCGCAGGCGACGCAAAGATCGCCTGCCGCCAGGCCTGGCTTTCGATCACGTCCAGCACCAGCTGCGCGAGCGGTAACGGCGCTATCGCCGCTGCGATCTCACCGGTTTGCTGAGCCTCGGCGATCGTCGTCGCCAGCGCCTCAATCAGTTGCCGCTGGTTGGCGCTGAACGGCTCGGCCAACGCCGGGTTGCGTGCCACCTCCGCCACGATCTCCGCCGACAGTTGCACATTGGCCGGCTCGGCGACAAAGGCGTGATAGGCGGTGAAAAAGGCCGACAGCGCCTGTTTCGGCCGCGTTCTGTCGGCCCGCAATCCGGCGGCGAACTCGGCGAATATGCCGTTTTCCAGCAGCGCAATTTCGCCGATCAACGCCTCCTTGCCGGAAAAATGGTTATAGAGGTTGCCGACGCTGACGCCCGCTGCCTGCGCGATATCTCGCATGCTGGTCTGGTGAAATCCCTTATGGGTAAAGCTGTGCAGCGCGGCCTCGACAATCTTTTCTCGATTTCCCATCGTCAGTTCCCGAAACGGTGAAGGGGCGCCTGGCGCCACAAATTGACATCAACAAATGAACGAACGTTCGTTCATTCTCAAGTCTAGCATAGACCGATAAAATTGAACCGCAGCTCAACGGCGCAGGAATCGGTAGGAAGAGGCAAACGCCGCCCCGCTTTTAGGAGCGGCGCCCGGCGCACTCAGTGCAGCGCGTCGCCCTGCTTCACCGACGTAAACGCCTGCATCAGCTTCACGACGTCGTGCATGCCGATGTTGACCTGGTTGATCACTTCTCCGGCGTCATGGGTCAATGCCACGCCGCCGCCAGCCTGTTCCACGCAGGTCGCCATGCCGGCGATCGCCGCCGCCACGCCCTGCTGGATAGACTTGGTCATGCGTTCGATCTCGGTCGCCGCCTTGCGCGACTGCTCCGCCAGCGTGCGCACTTCGTTGGCCACCACGGCAAAACCGCGCCCGTGCTCACCGGCGTGGGCGGCTTCGATGGAGGCGTTAATCGCCAGCAGGTTGGTTTGGGAGGCGATTTTACGAATGGCTTCGACGATGGTGCCGATCTGCTGAGAGCACTTACCGAGCTCGGTGACCACGTCCGACGTTTCGCGCGCCGCCGCTTCGACCTGCTGCATGCCCTTCACCGCCTGCTGTACGATGACCGCACCCTGCGCCGCCTGCCGATCGGTGTCAAGCGACAGATGATGCGCGTTACGCACCATCTCTTCTTCGTGCTGCTGCTGTTGCATCAGCCGGGTGATGTCCTGGGCGATCTTCACCACTTTCACCACCTGGCCGTCGTTGTCGAGGATCGGGTTATAGCTGGCCTCCAGCCATACCCGTTCACCGCGCCGGTTGACGCGCTCAAAACGCCCGGTGATGAACTCGCCGCGCGCCAGGCGCTGCCAATGCCGCCGATAATCGTCGGAAGCGGCGAACTCCGGCGGGCACAGCACCGCATGCGACTGCCCACACGCCTCTTCCAGCCGATAGCCCATCAGCGCCAACATATTGTCGTTGGCGCTGACAATGGTGCCCTGCGGCGTGAAAGAAATCATCGCCATCGAGCGATTCAACGCCGCCAGCAGGCTGCGGTGCTCCTGCGCCTGCGTCACTCGCTCGGTCACTTCGCTGGCGATCTTGACGATTTCCACCACCTTACCCTGTTTATTCAGCACCGGCGCATAGGTGCCCTGCAGCCACACCGCCTCGCCGTTTTTCGCGATGCGCTTTATGGTGTCCGTGATGGGTTGGCCTTTATTCAGCGTCTCCCAATGTTTGCGATATAACGGGCTAGCGACATAGTTCGGATCGCAGAAAATACGGTGATGCTGACCTATCACGTCATCACGTTGAAATCCCAGCGTGCTGAGGAAAAGATCGTTGGCGCGCAAGACCGTGCCGTCGAGCGAAAATACGATCATCGGAACGGCGTGTTCTATCGCGCTCAGCTCGGCGCCTTTGTGGGTAGTTAACTGACTGAATCGTAACAGCATAAGGTGTAGTCCTTGTGGCAGATGATGGCGCTTTTCTTATTTTTCCTGGCCACATGCCGCGCCCACACGCAGACGTGCCATCGCGGAAGGAACGGGCAGCGCCGCTCCTTCTGGTTATTGCTCTTAACCGGATTAAATTTATTTATTCAGTAAAGTAATTATTCGAATTTAAATAAACCAACAACCTAAGATTTTTATTATGAAAACTGTATTGAGAATAACGTAAGTGATGAAAATTGAAAGGTAAAATGCGGTTTTTTGTCGGCGCCGGCAGGATAACCGGCGCCGGGAAGATTAACGCCAGCGTTCGGCTGCCCAGGCGGCCTGTTGCTCGGCGTCGTGGAAGGTCCAAGCGACGAAGCGGCTGATCTTCTGCCCTTGCGCCATCTCGATGGTGCGCACCTCGGCCGCGCCCGCCACCTTCAGCGCATGATAAATGGCCGGCAGCGTGGTGTTTTTCGAGATGAGCGAAGTGAACCACAGGCAGTTGTTGGCCTTGCTGACGCTCTCTTCCACCATCTTGCGCACAAAGGCTTCTTCGCCGCCTTCGCACCACAGCTCGTTGTTCTTGCCGCCGAAGTTTTGCACCGGCTTGTCGGCCACTTCCCCTTTGCCCAATTTATGCAGCTTGCGGCGGGTGCTGGCGCGCGCTTCCTGCTCGGACGCGTGGAACGGCGGGTTGCACAGGGTGGCGTCGAATTTCTCGACCGCGCCGATGATGCCGCTAAAAATCAGCTCAGGCTGTTTTTGCAGCCGCAGACGCACGCTATTGCGCAGTGTCGGGTTCATCTCGACGATCATCTTGGCCGCGTTGAGCGACACCGGATCGATTTCAGACCCGGTGAAACGCCAGCCGTATTCGCGCAGGCCGACGATCGGGTAGATGCAGTTGGCGCCGACGCCGACGTCGAGGATCGCCACGCCCTTGCCGCGCGGGATCTCGCCGCCGTTGCTGGTCGCCAGCAGATCCGCCAGGTGGTGCAGATAGTCGGCGCGGCCGGGGATCGGCGGGCACAGGTAATCAGCCGGAATATCCCAGTGTTCGATGCCGTAAAAGTGTTGCAGCAACGCACGGTTGAGCATTTTCACCGCCGCCGGATCGGCGAAATCCACCGAGACATCGCCCCAGGCGTTCGGTTTTACGAACGGCGCCAGCGCCGGGCAGCTGGCGATCAGCGCCGGGAAGTCGTAGCGCGAACGATGACGGTTGCGCGGATGCAGGCCGCTTTTCTGCTGCGGGAAGGTTTTCTTTTTTTCCACCGTGACGGGCTCTCTTGAAGGGATTTCCGGCGCGTAAGATAACACATCCGGCCCGCAATGGCGCAGCGGCGGGAAACCCGGCACAATGAAAGCTTCATCGATTGCCACAGGGGCCCCCATGAGCCGTGAATCTCATTACTATTATGAACCCGCCGCCGGCCACGGCCTGCCGCACGATCCGCTGAACGCCATCGTCGGCCCGCGCCCCATCGGCTGGATCTCTTCCCGCAGCGCCGCTGGCTTGCGTAATCTGGCGCCCTACAGCTTTTTCAACTGCTTCAACTACCGCCCACCGATCATCGGTTTCGCCAGCACCGGCTGGAAAGACAGCGTGGCGAATATCGTGGAAACCGGCGAGTTCGTTTGGAACCTGGCGACGCGCCCGTTGGCGGAAGCGATGAACAACAGTTCCATCACCCTGCCGCGCGGTGAGGACGAATTCGCCTTCGCCGGCGTCACGCCGCTGCCCGGGCGCCGGGTCAAAGCCGAGCGTGTGGCCGAAAGCCCGGTGAACTTCGAATGCCGGCTGACCCAATGCATCCAACTGCAAACCGCCGCCGGGGAACAGGTGGAGACCTGGCTGGTGTTGGGCGAGGTGGTGGCGGTGCATCTCGATCCGGCGCTGCTGGATGAACACGGCGTCTACCAGACCGCCGCCGCCGAACCTATCCTGCGCGCCGGCGGCCCGACCGCCTACTACGGCATTTCCGAACAGCACCGTTTCGATCTGACGCGCCCGTCACGCTGATCGTTTCCCCCGTTTATGCAGAAGATAAACGGGGGAATTAATAATCAAAAATTCTGAATAAAACTATCAACACTCTCCGATTTCATCCCGCCTGTCACTGCGCAATAATCTTCCCATCGAAAGGCAACCCCTTTCTCCCTAATTCACTTTGACAGGAATGACGAACATGAAAACCATCAAAACTTTTGCTGCTATCGCTCTGGCCACCGTTTCTTTCACCACTTTTGCCGCTGAACACGTCAGCGCCCAGGATGCCGCCCAATTCGAAAAAGCCGGCGTGATCGTCGCCAGCGGCGCAACCGACCTGAGCAGCCTGACCTCTCAGTTGGCCGCCAAAGCCGATGCCGTAGGCGCCAAGGCTTTCACCATCACCTCTACCAGCGGCAATAACCTGATGCACGCCACCGCGGTTATCTACAAATAATCGCCGCCCCAGACGTCAAAAAGCCCGCCGGATATCATCCCGGCGGGCTTTTTTTATGTTCGCGTACGTCAGCGCTGAATGGGTACGACAGCAATTTTCCTATCGTCCGCTTTGTCAGCAACCCACGCGTCAACGACCCGGAAAATACCGTCGCCAACAGGCAGAAACCCTTTATTTAATGGGGTTTGCAGGCAGTTAAGCACACATTTTTTTACCACCCCATTGCTGGACTAACGGGAGAGGATGATTATCATGTTACGCAGACTACAGATGCAGAGAGCGTTGTATGCAACATATCATTGAAGGTTTCCTCAGTTTCCAGAAAGAGATTTTCCCGCAGCGTAAGGAACTCTTTCGCAGCCTGGCCTCCAGCCAAAATCCTAAAGCGCTTTTCATCTCCTGTTCTGACAGCCGTCTGGTGCCCGAGCTGGTGACGCAGCAAGAACCTGGGCAGCTTTTCGTTATCCGTAACGCCGGTAACATCGTCCCTTCCTTTGGCCCGGAGCCGGGTGGGGTTTCTGCGACTATTGAATACGCGGTGGTGGCGCTGGGCGTGACTGATATCGTGATTTGTGGCCACTCGAACTGTGGCGCCATGAAGGCTATCGCATCCTGTCAGTGCCTCGATCCCATGCCTGCCGTTGCCCACTGGCTGCACTACGCGGATGCGGCCAAAGCGGTGGTCGAGAAGAAAACCTGGGATAGCGAAACAGACAAAGTGAACGCTATGGTGGAAGAAAACGTCATAGCCCAGCTAAATAATATCAAAACCCACCCTTCTGTGGCGGTGGGTCTGCGCAACAGTGGGCTGCGCCTACACGGCTGGGTATACGACATCGAAAGCGGCGAAATTCGCACGCTGGATAGAAACACCAAGAGCTTCGTGTCTCTGGCCGATAATCCCGACGTCTATTTCGAATAAAATAACGCCCGGTTTTTATCATTAAATAAAATCCACGCCGCGGCGTGGATTTTATTGTCAGCCTTAAGGCAAGCGCGCCTCTATCGCCGCAGCGAAGTCGCGGCACATCCGCTCGTCACCCTCGGCGTTGTCCGCCAATACCGTCTCGCCATCCACCACCCGGATGTGCGCCTGCAAATCGAAATCTGCCGGCGGCTGCGGGCGCTTGGCTGCGGCGGCCATCGTCTGCTGCGCCTCATGCCACGCCTGTGCCACCGTCTGGTTGCAGGCCTGCGCCAGATAGTCAGGATTAAACCCTTCGCCGGTCAGGCTGCGCAGCGTGTCGTCATGGCTGACGCTGTTGCCCGGCAACCAGTAGTGTTGCGCCAGATCCGGGCCAATGGCCGGGTTGTCCGTCAGGTAACCGTCGCGCTGCAGGAAGAAGTGACGGGTTTGCTCTACCGCCATCATCGCCAGCAGATAGCCCTGGTAGGAACAGGCGGATTCTAGCGACAGCAGGTGCTGGATCGCCAACGTCGGACGCGGGCTGCCGCTGATGCCGAGGATCTTTTGCTCGACCTCGCGCGCCAGCGCGGTAATGGCTTCCGGCGTGCGCTGCTCGTCATCCCACTGGTACAGCGCCCACTCGAAGTACGGCACCAGCAGGATGTGGCGTTCGTTGAACGCACGCATCGGCTGGCGCGCCGCGATGCCGGCCTCGATCAGCGCATCAGGCACCGCTTCGCCGGCGGCGTTTTTCGCATAGCGTTTCAGCCAGTCGGCGTCGTCCAGCAGGCTGTCGCAGAACATCGACTGGGTTTCGGCATAGGCCATCGAGGTCGGTGGGAACTCCTGCGAGAAGCACGGCGCATTCTGGCGAATGTTGGCGAAGTGCGCCGCGTGGCCGCCCTCGTGGAACAGGGTGTTGAGCCCGTAAGCGCCGCTGCCCACCTGCCCCGGCTGCGCCAGGCTGGTGAAGTTGATGCGCGCCGGCACCCATTCCCCCTGGCGCACAAACGGCGGCACCGGGCCGTGCATAAAGCCGTTCTCATACTTGCCTTTGCGCACCAGCAGATCGAGGTTCATCTCGGCGCCGCCAAAGCCGATGTGCAGGCGTTTGAAGCTGTCGACCCAGCGTTCCAGCGAACGAGAAAACGGGAAGTAAGGATCCAGTTGACGGGTGACGTCGCCAGCGCTGGCGAAGCGGACGTTCCACGGCTCCAGCGCCTGGCCGCCCTTGTCGGCCGCCAGCTGTTGCAGGCTGCGCGCGTTGGCCTCGCGGGTTTCCCGCTCGAAACGATCCAGAATGGCGAACAGCTGCTCCGGCGTCATGCGCTCGGTTTTGTTCACCTTGTAGTCGAAATAGTTGCGATAGCCCATCTGGCGCGCAAAGCGGTTGCGCAGGCCGATCAGCTCCGGCAGGCCGTTATGCAGCAGCCATTGCTCCAGGTCGCGCAGCGCCTGCTGCGAACTGCGGCGGTAGTCTTCGTTCGGGTTGGTCGCCTGGTTGGTCAGCAGCTCGCCGAGCGAGGCCGCCACCCGCTGGCCGTCGGCGTTCAGGTGTGTGACCTGATAGCCCTTGCGGCGCGAGTAGAGATCGGACTCGGCGTGAATGATCTGATCCAACAGCGCCTGCGCCTGCGGATCTTCAATGGCGTTACAGTCGAAGAAACGCAGCCAGCCTTGCAGGCCGTGGATCAGCGCATCGCGCTGCGCCTCCTGCGGCAGCGTTTCCAATCCGGCCAGCAGATTGCGGATCTCGGCCAGCCGGCGCGGTTCGGCGATAAAGCGCTTATAGGCGCTTTCCGCGGCGGAAAAGCGCGCCGACACGCCTTCATCGCCGGTGCCCATGTAGTTTTGCCAGAACAGCTCTTCTTTGGCGCGGTGAACGTCGAGGTAATCCTGGTTCAATTGATTGAAGTAATCGAGAGCCTGTTGCATAACCGTCCTTCTCAGCCGATGAGGAAATATCCCAGTATAGTCGCGCTTAGGCCTGACGCAGGCGCTGCAGCCCCTGCTCGAGCGTCTCGCTCTCGCCGGCGGCCACCAGGCAACAGGCGACCTGCCGCTGGATGGCCTGCGGGATCGCCACCTCGCCCGCCAGGCAGCGCTCGGTCCAGCGTGCGGTGGTTTCCGCGTCTTTCGCCGCCGGCAATGCCGGCGTTTCATCCTGCAAGGTGCGCTCCAGCAATACGTGCTGTTCGCCGCCGACGATGTGGTGAATTTGCGGGCAGCGCAGCGGGTTGGCGTAGGCTTCACCTTCGGTGCCGTGCATCAGCAGCCCGCGGGCGCCGATTTGGCGGAAAAACGATGCCACCCGGCCAACATACTCCGGGTGAGAGACGCTGGCGAGGCGCAGCGCATCCTGTTCGCCGAACGGCGTCGCCAGCTTGGCCAGCGTATGGGCGCTGTTGCGCACCCCCATGCGCCAACGCAATCCGAGCTGCCGCGCCAACGGCGCCGACAGCGTGGAAACCGGCATGAATACCGCCTCGCCGTTATCGAGACGCCGCTGGGCGTGAGCAGCCTGTTCCGACCACGGCAGCCCCAGAGCGCGGAAAATCTCGGCGCTGGTCACGCGGGTGCTGTCGTCCAGCACGCCGTGCACCACCACCGGCAGGCCCACTTTCGCCAGCAGCAGCGCCAGCAGCGGCGTCAGGTTGGCCTGCTTGCGCGCGCCGTTGTAGCTCGGCAGCACCACCGGCAATGGCCGCCCCTGCGGCGCCTGCAGCGGCAACACCTGCTGCTGCATCGCCTGATAGAAGCCCAGCATCTCCTCTTCGGCTTCGCCCTTGATGCGCAGCGCGATCAGAATGCCGCCCAGCTCCAGCTCGGGGACCTCCCCGGCCAGCATCGCCTGATACAGCTCAAAGGCGGTCTGCCGGTCCAGGTCGCGCGCATGATTTTTGCCGCGGCCTATTTCTTTGATAATTTTGGTGTAATCCATCCGAAGGTTCCCTCAGCTCACTCTTCGGTTAGCATACCCTATCCGCGCCGCCGCTCAACCTCCGCCGCCAGTCGCCGCTGCGCGTCATCGCCCTCGCGCAGCCCGGCGATCACCCCGCCGGCATCGTCGGCGCTGCGGTTCTGGCTCATTTTCCATTTGCCTTCGCGCCGGGTAACGGCGATCTCGATACCGACGATGCCTTTAAGCTGTGCGGCGATATAGTTGGCCGGCGCGTCGTCGAGCCGCCAGGGCGCCGGGCGGCGCCCTTCCTGTTGTGCCGTCAGGTCGATCAGCTGGCGGCGCAGCCAGGCCGGATCGTCCGTCACCGTCGGCACGCCATACAGCTGCACCATGCTGTAGTTCCAGGTCGGCACCACTTTGCCGGTCTGGCGCTTGCTCGGGTACCAGCCGGGGGACACATAGCCCTCCACGCCCTGAAAAATCACCAGGCATTCCGCCGCGTGCTGCAGCCGTCGCCAGTGCGCGTTGGCGCGCGACAGGTGCGCCCGCAGCCGGATCTGCCCCTGTTCGACATCGGCCAGAAACGGCAGCGGATCGGCCGTCAATCCCTGCTCGCCGTGGCTGACCAATAGCCCCAACGGGTGGGTCCGCACCAGCGCCAGTTGGGCATCCAGATTGTCTTCGCGAAATGTGGCGGGTTGAAACATCAGTGTGGCTCCTTATCGCTCTCTTATGATGACAACAGTAAAGCACCCGCCGGCGGCCTACTTAAGATCCGCTTTCTGAGTATTTCGAGTGATCCGGTTTAACAACAGCAGGGCGATGCCCATCGCCAACAGATTAAATACCATGGCGCCGGCAAAGGCCTGGGCATAGCGCTCCGCTGCACCGCCGCTCGCCAACAGCGGCACAAAAGCGACGCCGCTGACCACGATGCCCAGCGCGCCCCCCACCTGCTGCACGGTGGCAACCAGACCCGCCGCCATGCCCGCCTGCCGCTCCGGCGCCAAACCCAGCACCAGATTCAGCAGCGGCGTCATGCTCAGCGCCTGACCGAATCCCAGCACCACTAACCCCGGCAGCAGCCGCAGAGGGTGCGCCAGCGCCTCACCCCACAGCGCCTGCGCCATCAATAGCGCCAACCCGGCGGCGTAAATCGCCACGCCCACGCTCAGTACGCCATTGCCCCAACGCAGCGCCAGCCGGGGCGCCAGCATCGACGCCAGCATAAAGGCCGCGCTGGCCGGGGCGAACAGGCTGCCCGCCTGAAAAGGCGTCAGCCCCGCCCCCGCCTGCAGCAGCAGCGCGAAACACAAGAAAAACGAGGAAGCGGTGGCATAAATCGCCAGCACCACCGCCATACCCGGCGCGAAACCCGCCTGGCGGAACAGCGCCGGATCGAGCACCGCATCATCACCGCGCTGCGCCAGACGGCGCTCCCAACGCAGAAAGCCCCACAGCGTCAGCATCGCTAACGCCAACATCGGCGCTATCCACCACGGCCAGCCGCGCGCCGGCCCCTCCAGCAACGGCAGCAACAACAGCGACAGGCCGGTCGCCGCCAGCCACAGGCCAACGCCGTCCAGCCGCTGCGCCTGCGCCACGCGCGATTCGGGAATGCGCCGCGCCGCCCACAGCGCCAGTGCGCCGATCGGCAAATTGATCAAAAAGATCATGCGCCAGCCGCTGCCGAACAGGTTAGCCTCGATGATAAATCCGCCGAGGATCTGGCCGAAGATCGCCGCCAATCCCAGCGTCATGCCCAGCCAAGCGAAGGCGCGCCGCCGCTGTTGCGGCGCGTACAGGACCCGCATCAAGGCGTAAATTTGCGGGAACAACAGCGCCGCCGTCGCCCCCTGCAGAATACGCGCGGCGATCAGCAGGCCGAGCGATCCCGCCAGCCCGCACAACAGGGAGCTCAGCGTGAATCCCAGCATGCCGAGGCTGAACAAGCGCCGACGCCCGAAGCGATCGCCCAAACGCCCACCGGCGATCAACAGCACCCCAAACGCCAGCTCATAACCGGCGACGATCAAACCGATCCCGGCGAAATCGGCGGCGAACTGCCGCTGGATCACCGGCGCCGCCACGTTGACCACGAACAGATCGAACACCGTGACGAACCCGCCCAACAGCAGCACCGGCAGGCCAGGCAGCCCTCGCCGCTCACGAGATAATGAATGTTCCATACCACCTCCAGAGATTATGATGGCCGCAGTATGGAACAAGGTTTAAACTGTTACTATATAGCCATTTATACTATTACTGACAGCAACAGGACGGCCGACATGCCCCCACGCACCCTCGAACGCACCCGCCACGAACTGGGGGATTTTCTGCGGCAAAAGCGAGAACAACTGTCACCAGAGTCAGTCGGCTTGCCAAGCGGCAGCCGCCGCCGCACGCCGGGATTGCGGCGCGAGGAGGTGGCGGCGCTGGCCGGCGTCGGCCTCACCTGGTACACCTGGCTGGAGCAAGGCAGGGAAATCAATGCGTCGGTGACGTTTTTGGAAAATCTGGCGCGGGTGCTGCAGCTCGACGCCGCCGGCCGCTACCACCTGTTCTTATTGGCGCATCAGCGCCCGCCGGTGCCGGTTGGGCATCAGTGGTGCCAGGTTTCGCCGTTGGTGCGGCGCCTGCTGGACGATTTGACGCTGCGGCCGGCCTACGTCATGAACCTGAGTTGGGACATCATCGCCTGGAATCCGGCGGCGCAGCAGCTGTTCGCCATCGGCGAGCGCCCGGCGCAAGAGCGCAACATGTTGTGGATGCTGTTTGCCGATCCGCAGCTCAATGCGCGCCTGCTGGAGTGGCGGGCGCAGGCGCCGCAAATCCTGGCCAGCTTCCGCCGCGACTACGCCCGTGCGCCGGAGGATGAGGTGATGCGCCAACGGGTACAGGCGCTGGAGCAGGTATCGCCGCAATTCCGCCAGCTCTGGCGGCAGCATGACATTCACGGACGTTGCCAGGGGCGGCGCAGCTTCATCGTCCCGGCAATCGGCCCGGTCACCTTTGACCACGCCTCTTTCATCGTCGACGAAGAGAACCACCTGCGGCTGGTGATGTACAGCGCGCTGCCGGACGAACCGGCCAGCGCGGCGTTTGAAGCGCTGCTGCGCGAGGGTTAGCGGCGGCTGTCGAAAATGAGCTTGCAGGCCAGCCCGGCGAATACGCCGCTCAGCAGGTAGTTCGGCCAGCGGGCGCTGAAGCGGCGGCCGGCGAAGCGGCTTTTCATGCCGCTGACCGCCAGGATCACCCCGCCGTTAATCAGCAACCCCACCAGATTCAGCACCGTCGCCAGCGCCAGCATCTGTGCCACCACCGAGCCCGCACGCGGATCGATAAACTGCGGGAACAGCGCCAGCACGAACAGCGCCATTTTCGGGTTGAGGATGTTGGTGCACAGTCCCTGCCGGAAAATGCGCGCCGTCGGCACGGCCTGCAACCCGGCAGAAGCCTGCAGACTGCTGCCGGATCGCAGCGTTTTCCACGCCAGGTAGAGCAGATAGGCGGCGCCCAACATTCTCACCGCGTCGTAAGCCAGCGGCACCGCGACGAACAGTTGCGACAACCCCAGCGCCGCCGCCAGCGCGTGGCAGTATGTGCCGAGCTGAATGCCCGCCAGCGAAGCGAAACCGGCGCGCCGCCCCTGGCTGACGCTGCGCGAAGCGATCAGCAGCATATCCGGGCCGGGGGTCAGCGCCAGCGCCACGCAGGCACCGGAAAACAACAACAACGTTGCGGCATCAATCATGAATCACCTGATAAGAAGACGGACGGGGATGGAGCGTCCATCATAGCGACGCCGACGTGGCTTGTCAGCGCCGCTCACCTCAGATCACCCACAAATCGAGATACTCGTTGACCGGCATCTGCGCCAGCCGCTGGCGGTCCAGCGACACCTCGAGAATGCGCTGCTGCTGCAGGGCTGGGAACTGGCGCGCCAGGTTGATTTTGAACTTCTCGATCAGCAGCGGGATGCCCTCTTCGCGCCGCCGCGCATGGCCGATAGGATACTCCACCGCCACCTCATCCAGACGGCTGCCGTCGGCGAACTCCACCGTCAGCGCATTGGCGATCGAGCGCTTTTCCGGATCGTGATAATCACACGTGAAAGCGGGATCTTCATGGCAGTGGATCTTACTACGCAATGCGTCGATACGCGGATCTTCGGCCACCCGGTCTTCGTAATCCGCCGCCGTCAGCCGGCCGAACAGCAACGGGATCGCCACCATATACTGAATGCAGTGATCGCGATCCGCCGGGTTATCCAGCGGCCCCTGCTTGTCGATAATGCGCAGGCAAGCCTCGTGGGTGCGGATGCTCACCCTGGCGATGTCAGCGGCGGTTTTGCCGGCGGCCTGCATCTGGCGGTGCAGCGTCATGGCCGCCTCCACGGCGGTCTGGGCATGGAACTCCGCCGGGAACGAAATTTTAAACAGCACGTTCTCCATCACATACGCGCCGTACGGCCGCTGGAAGCGGAAAGGTTTGCCGTTAAACGAGACGTCGTAGAATCCCCAGGTCGGCGCCGTCAGCGCCGAGGGGTAGCCCATTTCGCCGGTGGCGGCCATCAGCGCCAGCCGCACCGCGCGGGCGGTCGCATCCCCCGCAGCCCAGGATTTGCGGGTGCCGGCGTTCGGCGCGTGGCGATAGGTACGCAGCGACTGCCCGTCCACCCACGCCAGCGACACCGCGTTCAGGATCGCCTCGCGGCTCAGGCCGAGCAGCTGTGCCACCACTGCGGTGGACGCCACCTTCACCAGCAGCACGTGATCCAGCCCCACCCGGTTGAAGGCGTTTTCCAGCGCCAGACAGCCCTGGATCTCATGCGCCTTGATCATGGCGATCATCACCTGCCGCATGGTCAGCGGCGCCTTGCCTGCCGCCACCGCCTGGCGCGAGAGCCAGTCGGCCACCGCCAGGATCCCGCCCAGGTTGTCCGACGGGTGGCCCCACTCCGCCGCCAGCCAGGTGTCGTTGAAGTCGAGCCAGCGGATCATGGCGCCGATATTGAACGCCGCCTGCACCGGATCCAGCTGGAAACGGGTGCCGGGCACCCGGCTGCCGTTCAGCACCTCGGCGCCCGGCACCACCGGCCCCATCAGTTTCTTGCAGGCCGGGTAGCTCAGCGCCTCCAGCCCGCAGCCGAGGGTATCGAGCAGGCAATAGTGAGCGGTGCGGTATGCCGCCGGGCTATCGACGGCCTCTTTCATCACATAATCGACGATATCGACCATTTCGCGATCGAACGGCGGACGGCGGGTATTGGCAGACTCAAGCATCATGATTCCCAAAGGCTCCAGAGTGAAAACGACACGATAACGACCGGCGCTCAGCGCTGATCCAGCGGTACGAACGCCCGCACTTCCGGCCCGGTATAGTTGGCGGACGGGCGAATGATTTTGTTGTCCTGCCGTTGCTCGATGATGTGCGCCGACCAGCCGCTGACGCGCGCCATGACAAACAGCGGCGTGAACATTTCGGTGGGCACCCCCAGCTGGTGGTAAGACACCGCCGAGAACCAGTCGAGGTTGGGGAACATCTTTTTGGTGTCGTGCATCACGCTTTCCAGCCGATCGGCGATGTCATACAGCTTCATCGCCCCCGCTTCCTGCGACAGGCGCAGCGCGATCTCTTTGATCACCTGATGGCGCGGATCGGAGACGGTGTACACCGGGTGCCCGAAGCCAATCACCACCTCTTTGTTGTCGATGCGGCGGCGAATGTCGGCTTCCGCTTCGTCCGGCGTTTCATAGCGTTGCTGGATCTCCAGCGACACCTCGTTGGCGCCGCCGTGCTTCGGCCCGCGCAGCGCGCCAATGGCGCCGACGATCGCCGAATAGACGTCGGATCCGGTGCCGGCGATCACCCGGCCGGCGAAGGTCGAGGCGTTGAACTCATGCTCGGCGTACAGGATCAATGACGCGTGCATCGCCTGCTCCCAGCTGGCAGAAGGCGCCTCGCCGTGCAGCAGGTGCAGAAAGTGGCCGCCGATGGAATCGTCGTCGGTCTCCGGCTGAATGCGCTCGCCGTTGTGGCTGTAGTGATACCAATACAGCAGCATCGATCCCAACGACGCCAGCAGCCGATCGGCAATGTCGCGCGCGCCGGCCGCGCCGTGCTGCTCTTTTTCCGGCAGCGTGCAGCCAAGGGCCGAAACGCCGGTGCGCATCACGTCCATCGGATGCGAAGCCGCCGGCAGCGCCTCCAGCACCGTGCGCACGCTGGCGGGCAGGCCGCGCAGCGCTTTGAGACGGTGTTTATAGGCCTGCAGCTCGTCGCGGTTGGGCAACTTGCCGTGGATCAGCAGATGGGCGACCTCTTCAAACTCGCAGTGGCGCGCGAGATCGAGGATATCGTAACCGCGGTAGTGCAGATCGTTGCCGCTGCGCCCTACGGAACACAGCGCGGTATTTCCGGCGGGCACGCCGGATAACGCCACGGATTTTTTCGGCTTAACGCCAGTCGGGCTTTGCGGGGGGATCGCTTGGCTCATACTGTCCTCATTTGGCTTCTGCGTGAATGGCGCTTATTCGTCGCGCTGGCGAGCGAACAAAGCGTCGAGTTTCTCTTCGAACAAATAGTAGTTGATGCTTTCGTACAGCTCGTTGCGGGTCTGCATGGTGTCGATGACGCTTTTCTGCGTGCCCTCCTCGCGCAGGGCGCGGTACACCCGCTCCGCCGCCCGGTTCATCGCCCGAAAGGCCGACAGCGGATACAGCGCCATATCCACCCGAGCGCTGCGCAGCTCGTCGGTGGTGAACAGCGGCGTCGCGCCGAATTCGGTGATGTTGGCGAGGATCGGCACCTGCGTCGCTTCGGCGAAACGGCGGTACATGCCCAGTTCGGTGATCGCTTCCGGGAACAGCATGTCGGCCCCGGCCGCCACGTAAGCTTGAGCGCGCTCGATGGCCGCCTCCAGCCCCTCCACCGCCAGCGCGTCAGTGCGCGCCATGATCACGAAGTCCGGATCGCTGCGCGCATCTACCGCCGCCTTGATGCGATCCACCATCTCTTCGGTGGAGACGATGGCCTTATTGGGCCGATGGCCGCAGCGCTTGGCGCCGACCTGATCTTCGATATGCAGCGCCGCCGCCCCGGCCTTGCTCACCGAGCGCACCGTGCGGGCAACGTTAAACGCCGATGCGCCGAAACCGCTGTCGACATCCACCAGCAGCGGCAGCGGGCAGACGTCGGTGATGCGGCGAATATCGGTCAACACATCGTCCAGCGTCGAAATGCCCAGGTCCGGCAGCCCCAGCGAACCCGCCGCCACGCCGCCGCCGGAAAGATAGATGGCCTGGAACCCGGCCCGCTGGGCCAGCAGCGCATGGTTGGCGTTGATCGCGCCGGCGATTTGCAGGGGTTTCTCTTTATTCAGGGCCTGACGAAAGGCGAGCCCGGGTGAGCGCAGCGTCATGACGTTCTCTCCGATTAGCTAGATGGAACAGACAGAGCAAGGAGCGGGCCAGGTTTCACTTCGGTGAGGGGGAAAATTAAAAACTATAAAAATAAGTGAGTTACAACATATTCAGCGCCATTGGCCTGGCAAAGGGATAAAAAACGTTTCAGTTAACGTTTCAATCGTTGTTTCACACAGTAAATTTGAAACATAACTGAAACCGGGCTACACCTAATGCAGCCACTTCCATTCGGTAACCCACCATGAGCGATCACATCACGCCATCCCGCGCGCCGGACAAACCGGTGATCTGGACCGTCTCCATCACCCGCCTGTTCGATCTGTTCCGGGACATCAGCCTCGAGTTCGACCATCTGGCGACCATCACCCCGATCCGTCTCGGCTTCGAGGAGGCGGTGCAGCACATCCGCGCACGCCTGGCGACCGAACCGTGCGACGCCATCATCGCCGCCGGCTCCAACGGCGCCTACCTGAAAAGTCGCCTGTCGGTGCCGGTCATCCTGGTCAAGCCCGGCGGCTTCGACCTGCTGCAGGCGCTGAGCAAGGCGCGCAGAACCGCCGATCGGATCGGCGTCATCACCTATAAAACGCCTTTGCCCGCACTGATGGAGTTCCAGCAAACCTTCGATCTGCCGCTGGAACAGCGCAGTTACGTCACCGAAGAGGACGCGCGCGGCCAGATCGCCGAGCTGAAAGCCGCCGGTATTCAGGCGGTGGTCGGCGCCGGCCTCATCAGCGATCTGGCGGAAGAGGCCGGGCTCACCGCCATTTTTCTCTATTCCGCCGCCACCCTGCGCGCCGCCTTCAGCGATGCGCTGGACGTAACGCGCCTGATGCTGAGCGGCGGCAAACGCGGCGGCGATTACGCCGCACGCGATACCCTGCAGCCACGCTATGGGCTGGGCGATTTGCAGGGCGACTCCCCGCAGATGGCGCAGACCCGGCGCACCATCATGTTGTACGCCCGCTCGCCGGCGGCGGTATTAATTGAAGGAGAAACCGGCACTGGCAAAGAGCTGGCGGCGCAGGCAATCCACCGCGAATACTTTTCCCGGCGCGGCGCACCGTCCAGGGGGGCGACGCCGCCGTTCGTCGCCATCAACTGCGGCGCCATCGCCGAATCGCTGCTGGAGGCGGAACTGTTCGGCTATGAGGAAGGCGCCTTCACCGGATCACGGCGCGGCGGCCGGCGCGGGCTGCTGGAAACCGCCAACGGCGGCACTCTGTTTCTGGATGAGATCGGCGAAATGCCGCTGCACCTGCAAACGCGACTGCTGCGCGCGCTGGAAGAGAAAACTATCACCCGGGTGGGCGGGCAACAGCCGGTAACGGTCGACTTTCGCGTCATCAGCGCCACCCACACCCGCCTGGAGCAGGCGATTCAACGGGGCGGTTTTCGCGCCGATCTGTTTTATCGCCTGAGCGCCCTGCGGCTGCAGCTGCCGCCATTGCGGGCGCGCGGCGACGATATTGCGATGCTGGCGGAACACTTTCTGAAACAGTCGCTGGCGGCGCTCGATGTGCCGCTGACGGAGCCGCTGCGCACCGCCCTGGCCGGCTGTTACGCCGCGCTAAGCCATTACGCCTGGCCCGGCAACCTGCGCGAACTACGCAACATGATGGAACGGGTAGCGCTGATGCTGAGCACCGGCGCAGCGCCGAGCGGTGAAACGCTGCAGTGGCTGTTGCCGGAGCTGGCGGCGGTCACGCCGCCCGAGACGCAGGCGGCGCCCATCTCCGCCCACGAAGCCCTGGCGCGGTGCGGGGGCGACCACGCCGCCGCCGCCCGGTTGCTCGGGATCAGCCGCACCACCTTATGGCGCCGGCTGAAAAAACCGAACTGAGCATCAGCCGGCGCGCCGGCCGTCCGAGGCCGGCAGCAGTCGCGCTCGCCGATCGCCCAGCAGGTTCATGCCCGCCGCCGCCAGCAGGATGATCGCCGCGCCCAGCAGCTGCCACGCCGACAGGCGGTGGCCAAACGCCAGGCGATCCACCAGCATGGCGGCGATCGGGTAGATAAACGACAGCGAGCCGATCAGGTTGGTGGGCAGCTTCTGCAGCGCACCGTACATCAACACGTACATCAGGCCGGTGTGCAGCACGCCGAGCGTCGCCAGCATCCCCCACTGCCCAACGCTGGCCGAAACATGGAAATCCACCAGCGGCAACAGCATCACCGCCCCTACCGTCACCTGGATCAGCGCAATGAGATGCGGCGGCGTGCCCTTCAGCCGCTTGGCCGCCAGCGCCATCAGGGCGTAGAAAAACGCCGCGCCGAGCGCCAGCGCGATGCCCGCCAGATAATGGCTCTGCTCCCCCGCCTGCCGCGGCTGCGCCAGCACCACCAGCATCATGCCGCCGAACGCCAGCCCCAGCCACAGCAGCTTGCGGGCGGTCAGCCGTTCCCCCAAAAACAGCGCCCCCAGCCCCACCAGCATAAACGGCTGGGTGTTATACACCGCGGTGGCGATGGAAATAGAGGCATAGGAATAGGCGGCAAACAGCAGCAGCCAGTTGATCACCAGCGCGACGCCGCCGGCGATCGCCAGCAGCAGCGTGGCGCACGTCAGCGCATCGCGTCGCAGCTGCCCCAATACGCCGCACACCGCCAGCAGCACCAGCGCGCCTACCGCGCAGCGCCAAAACACCACGTTGATAACCGGCTGGCCGGACATCAACACAAACCAGCCGATAGAGCCGGAAATCAACATCGCCGCCGCCATCTCCAGCGATCCGCGTTTTATCTCTGCATTCATTCTGCGTTCCTCGAAGCTTGCCCAGAGACATAGCTTGCGGCTTCGCGGGGCGGCTTTCCATAGCATAAAAAAGGCAGATATGCTTAACTGCCTTTTTCTCTAAGCTATAATAAAGAAAATACCTAACGGAGGCGTTATGGATGATATCGATCGCCAAATCCTGACCATTCTGGCGGAAGATGCGCGCGCATCGTTGAAGACGCTGAGCGCGCAGGTGGGGCTGTCGTCGCCGAGCACGTCGGAAAGACTGCGGCGGCTGGAAGAAAGCGGCGTGATCCAGGGTTATACCCTGAACGTCAATCTGCAGGCGGTAGGCTATGCCTTCGAGTCGCTGGTGCGCATCAAGCCGCTGCCGGGCATGCTGAAGAAGGTCGAGCAGCTGATTCAGGCGATCCCGGAAGTGGTCGAATGCGATAAGGTGACCGGCGAAGACTGCTTTATCGTGCGGCTGGTGGCGCACTCGATGGAACAGCTCGACCATACCCTCGATCGGCTGGCCGAGCATGCGCAGAGCAACACCTCGATCGTGAAAACCACGCCGGTCAAGCGCCGCCTGCCGCCGCTGCTCTGATCAACGCCGCCGTTTGCGGGCGAACGGGTTGCCGCGCTTCTTCTCTTTTTTGGCCGCGTCGGCGGCGGATTTCAGCGCCGCCAGATGCGCCTTGTCGGCCTCCGGCACCGCGCGCTGCTCAATCGGGAACACCGGCAGCGACGCCAACAGCCGCGAACCGTAGTTTTTGGTCAACAGCCGGCGATCGTAGATCACGATCTCGCCGTAGCATTGGTTACTGCGGATCAGTCGGCCGACCTGCTGGATCAGGTTGAACGAGGCGCTCGGCAGGCTCTGCACTTCGAACGGATAGCGCTTCAGTGATTTCAGCCACTCGCCTTCGGTGATGATCACCGGGCTGTCGATCGGCGGGAACGCGATTTTGTGAATATGCACCTGGGTCAGCAGTTCGCCTTTCAGATCCAGCCCTTCGGCGAACGATTGCAGCCCCACCAGCACGCTGGCGACGCCCTTCTCCACCCGCTTGCGGTGCTCTTCCACCAGCCGGTAGCGCGGCTGGTCGCCCTGCACCAGCAGCATCAGCCGCAGATCGGTCACGTAGCTGAGGAAAGTCTGCATCGCCCGGTGGCTGCTGAACAGGATCAGCATGCCTTTGTGCTTGCCGCTCGCCTGCTCGGCGCGGAAAAACCGCGCCATCTCCTCGAGGTGCTCCGCCTCGTTGGCGAGCGCCGGTTCATAGCGCATCTGCGGAATGACAATTTTGCCCTGTTCGACGTGATTGAACGGCGAAGAGAGCGTTTCGAAGCGATCGCCGGCCTTCTCGCTCAGCCCGCTCATCTCCTGCAAACGCGCGAAGCTGTTCAGTGAACGCAGCGTGGCCGAGGTGACCACCACGTGCGGCACCTTGCGCCACAGCAGCTTCTCCAGCTGGTCGCTGACGCGGATGCCGACGCAGTGCAAATACAGATGGGTAACGTTATCGCGCAGCTCGCGCGTGACCCATTTGGAGATCGGCGCGTTGGACGACTTGTCGAGCGCCGCCAGCCGCCACAGCTTGCTCATCGCCTCCAGATAGCCCAGCGTGCGGCTCATCTGAATGATCGCGCGATGCAGACGCACGATGTCGTGCTTGCCGGTCTGCTCGGTAAGATCGTTAAGCACGAACTCCGCCAGCCCCCGTAATGCATCGGTCAGTTTAAACAGCCGCGCGCAGCTCTCCACCATCTCCGCGGGCAGCTCGCCCATTTCAAAACGGTGCTCGGCCGCCACGCTATCGCCGGGCAGGTAGGCGCTGACCTGATGCTCGAAGATCTGCACCAGCTCGCGCAGCTCTTCGCAATGATTTTTCAGCCGTTCGCTGTTGGCCAGCCCCGGCGGATTCTTCGGCCGGTACTGCGTCATGCACTGCTCGACCTGGCGCACGATCATGTCCAACTGCAGGTTGGTCGACAGCGCGGTGATTTCCCCGTCGATCTCCAGCGCGTCGCGCGCCACCTCAGGCAAATGATGGCCTTCGTCCAGCACCAGCAGCAATTCTTTCGGGTTCGGCAGCACCGATTCCGTCTCCAGCGCCGCCATCACCAGCGCGTGGTTGGCCACCACCACGTCGGCGCTCTCGATCTCTTTGCGGGCAATATAGAACGGGCATTCGCGAATGTAGTGGCAGTTGCGCCCCAGGCAGTTGGCCTTGTCGGTGCTCAGCTTGGCCCACAGCGGATCGTCGATGCTCTGCTGATAGTGATCGCGCAGCCCGTCCCACTCGAAGCGAGCCAACGCCTTGGTCAGTTTCTGGCACAGCGCCTGCTCTTCGCCGCTGGACGGCGCCAGTTCGTCGTCGAGGAACAGCGTCAGATCGCCCTGTTGACTGACGTCGGTGCTCATCGCCGCCAGGTTACGCGGGCAGACGTAACGCCCGCGGCCAAATGCACCGGTAAATTTCAGATCGGGGATAATCTTCTTCAGCAGCGGCAAATCTTTGCTGTAGATCTGGTCCTGTAGCGCCACGTTGGCGGTGCTCACCACCAGCGGCTTGCTCTCCGCCCGCCCGACGGCGATGCCCGGGATTAGATAAGACAGCGTTTTACCGACGCCGGTCGGCGCCTCGATCGCCAGATGGCGCGGGTAGTCACCGGCCAACGTCTTCGCCACCTCGGCGATCATCTGACGCTGGGGCGCGCGGGAAATGAAATCCGGTATTTGCTGCTGCAGGGCTTTGTACCACTGGCCAATCTGATCTTTAACTGCGGAGGAGAGCGCCATTCAACTCTTATCTAAACGAAATGATGGCGCTATTGTCCCACAGACCGCCGGCGACGTCAGCCCGAGTTACGCCTGCGGATCGATCATCGAGGCGCGACCTCCGCCGAACGACCACTCGTCCAACTGGGTGGTGGCGATCACCACCATCACATCCTCGGGGTTCAGCCGCAGCTTTTCCATCAGCAACGCCGCCAGCCGTCGGTAGAAACGCCGCTTGGTGTCGCTGTCGCGCGGCCGCCCGGCGGTGATGTAAAACAGCACGAAATCAGCGCTGCGCGGCCCGCCGAGATAGTCGCGATCGTAGATAAGCTCACCGGGGCGGTATTGATCGAACACCTGAAATTTGTCCGCCGGCGGCACCTCGAACGCCTCCACCAGCGCCTGATGCAGGCTGTCGGACAAGGTTTGCAGGTAGTCGGCGGATTTGCCCTGATGCAGGGCGATGCGGCTAAACGGCATGGGGCGCCTCCGGTTCCAGCTCGCGCAGGCGCGCCACGGCCGATGCCGCTGCAGGCCAGCCGGCGTAGAACGCCAGATGGGTGATGAGCTCGGCCAGTTGCTGACGCGCCACGCCGTTGCGCTGCGCCAGCTGCAGGTGAAACGGCAGCTGTTCCACGCGGTTGAGCGCCACCAGCGCGGCGACGGTGATCAGGCTGCGCTCGCGCGGGCTCAGCTCTGGCCGCTGCCAGACATCGTCAAACAATATGTTGTCGCTGAGCTGCGCCAGCTTGGGGGCAATATCGCCGAACGCCTGTTGCCCGGCCTGGGATTCTGATGGCATCACACTCTCCTGTCAGTTACGGATAGCCTTACGCTACCCGCCGCCGCAGCGAGTGAAAATCGGGATTTTCGACAGTCTCGGTTCAGAAAAACGGGAGGGTTCCCCGCCGGGCAGCGGGGAGGTTTCACGATTCCAGTGGGGCAACGCCGTCGAAATGGGCGCTCAGCAGCGCATTCAGCTCCGGCCGCTGCTCCACCCGTTCGGCGATGGCGTACAGCCGCGGGCAGTGCTGCCGGAACCACGCGCGGCCCGGCCGCCAGTTGCACATCACCGCCACGTACAGATCCAACGCGCTGAAGCTCTTGCCGAGAAACCACGGGCCCGCTGCGCCGGCGGCGGCGTTCAGCTGCTGCAATAAACGCTCGCGATAATCCATCACCGCATTTTTCAGCTGCTCCGCCCCCGCCGCCTGCGGCTGCCAGCGCTGCGGATGGTCGGCATAGGTGAAGGTGGGGTAAATCTCCGCGTTAATGAACAGCAGCCAGCGCAGAAAACGTGGCAACAGCGGCGAGCCGCCGGGCGGCGCCAGTTCAGCATGCGGTGCGCGATCGTGCAGCAGCAGGATAATCGCCGCGCTCTCCGTCATCACTTCGTCATTGGGCAACACCAAGGTAGGCACCTGGCCCAGCGGGTTTAGCGCCAGCAGGCGATCGCGCTCCGGGCCGTCCTGCGTGTAGTCCACCTCCTCATAGCCCCAGGGGAACGCGGTCAACGCCAACGCGGCGGCCACGATCGTCGAACCGCAACCCTGCGTGCCGAACAAAGTATAAGTATCGTGCATGATTCCTCCCGCAGCGGAACAAGGTATCGATAACTGTAGACCAGCCGCCGACCGTCGGCTGAAGAAAAAATTCACCCTTTGCGCGACTTTTTTAATCGTTCGACATGAAAATGAATTTTTTGTCATAAATGGATCACATTACTACGGTAAAAATTCTCCGCCGCCAACAATCAGGCGGCACAGTGAAACAGCAATGCAACTGATGATAAGCGTCTTTCAATCGAATAAAGCAGGGTAACCCATGAAACGTAATCTTCTGGCCGTTATTATTCCGGCACTTTTACTTGCGCAAGCGGCACAGGCAGCAGAAATCTACAATAAAGACGGCAACAAGCTCGATTTTTACGGCCGTGTAAAAGCCCTGCATTATTTCTCCGATGATGCCGGCAACGACGGTGATAAAACTTACGTCCGCATCGGCTTTAAAGGCGCGACTCAGATTAACGATATGCTGACCGGCTACGGCCAGTGGGAATATCAGATCGCCGCCAACCATACTGAATCCGACGGCACTAAAGACACTAAAACGCGTCTGGGCTTCGCCGGTCTGAAATATAAGGATCTCGGCTCCTTCGACTACGGCCGCAACTACGGCATCATTTACGACGTCGGCGCCTGGACGGATATGATCCCTGAATTCGGCGACGATGCTTATATCAAGACCGACAACTTCATGAACGGCCGCACCAACGGCGTCGCCACCTACCGTAATAACAACTTCTTCGGTCTGGTTGACGGCCTGAAATTTGCCGTGCAGTACCAGGGCAAGAACGAAAACGACGGCCGCTCCGCCAGCAAGGCGAACGGCGACGGTTGGGGCCTCTCCTCCAGCTACGAAATCATCGACGGTCTGAGCGTGGGTGCCGCCTATGCCTCTTCCAACCGCACCGCCACGCAAAAAGCGGGCACCTTCGGTAAAGGCGACAAGGCCGATATCTGGGCCGGTGGTCTGAAATACGACAACAACAACGTCTACCTGGCCGCGACTTATTCGCAGAGCCGCAATATTGCGCCTATTTCCGGCACCGCCACCATCAATAACAATTCGACTTCCGTTAGCGGCTTCGCCAATAAAGCGGAAGGGATTGAATTGGTCGCGCAATATCAGTTCGACTTCGGTCTGCGCCCATCGCTGGGTTACGTTCAGCAGAAAGGCAAAGATATTGAAGGCATCGGCGATGTCGATCTGGTTAAATATTTCGACGTGGCGGCGACCTATTACTTCAACAAAAACATGTCCACTTATGTCGAATATAAAATCAACCAGCTCGATGACGACAACAAGCTGGGCCTGAAAAACGACGACGTCGTTGTTCTCGCCCTGACCTACCAGTTCTGATGTGATGAATGAATAACCACCACTGCAAACTTTAGCGTCACTTGATACCCAGAGTTTTATTTCGCCGGGCGGCTGCGTCCGGCTTTTTTGTTTTTATTTTCCCCGCCAACGAATCCCCCCGCTTGCCTTGCAAAACAAACGGGTCTACATGTATAGCTTTCCCCCGAGCGGAATCAGCCATGCACAACGACGGACGCTTCGACTTCCACAACGCCGTGCGCTACAGCAGCGACGAGCTGGCCAATATCCTCACCCACTGTTTTGAAAACTACATTGTACGCTTCGTGCTCGACGGGCCGGCCTTCGCCGCCCGCTTCGGCGCCGAAGACCTCAGCCTGAACGACAGCCTGATCGTCACCCATCGCCAGGAACCGGTGGCGGTGGCGCTGATCGCCCGTCGCGGCCGACACAGCCGGGTCGCGGCCTTTTCCATACGCCCCGAGATGCGCGGTCAGGGGCTGGGTAAGGCGCTGATGCAGCGGGTGGTGGCGGATGCCCGTCAGCGCGGCGACCATCGGCTGTCGCTGGAAGTGATCGAAGGCAACGAAGCCGCGCTGGCGCTGTACCATCGCGCCGGGCTGCGCATCGTGCGCACCCTGACCGGCCACCAGGCGCCGGCGGAAGTGCCGCCAGGCACGGCGGTGCTGCAGGCGGTCGATCCGTTGACCGTCAGCCATCGCCTGACGGCGGAAGGCGCCACCGACCTGCCCTGGCTGATTGCCCCCGAATCGCTGTTCAAGCTGCCGGGCACACCGCGAGCCTATACGCTCAATCGTCAGGCCTACGCCGTGGTGATGCCCGGCGCCGAGCACTGCTGGCTGCGCCTGATCTACGTGCCCCCGCAGCACCGCGGTCAGGGGCATGCCCGCGCCTTGCTAGCCGCCCTGCAAGCGCAGTTCGCCCCTTTGCCGCTGACCGCCAACGTCTTTGTGCCCGAGGTGGCCGCCCCCTTCTTTACGCATCTTGGCTGGCGTCAGGAGCCCCTGCGCCAGTTCGAGATGGATATGCTGCTGGACAGCCCACAAGACTAAAACCGAGAGAGAGAACGATGGCAGGAAAACAGGCAAGGAAACTCACCCTTGGCGCGGCAGTTGGCGTCGCGCTGCTGACGCTGGCCGGTTGCGCGCAGCCGCCGCATACCGACGCTCAGGCCCAGCAGCGGCTGGCGGATCAGTCGGTGCTGGCGGTGAACTGGTTCCAACAGTCCGGTGAATACCAGGCGCTGGCGCATCAAGCGTTCAACAGCGCGCAGCGCGCCTTCGATCAGGCCAAGGCCGCACCGGGCCGCAAAAAGGCGGTGGTGGTCGATCTGGATGAAACCCTGCTGGACAACAGCGCCTACTCCGGCTGGCAGGCGCAGCAGGGCCAGCCGTACGACGGTACCACCTGGGCCCAGTGGACGCAGGCCGAACAGGCCGGCGCGGTGCCGGGTGCCGTGTCGTTCGCCCGCTACGTTAACGCTCATCAGGGAACAATGTTCTACGTCTCGAACCGCAAGCAGAGCGAATACGCTGCCACGGTGGCCAACATGCAGAAGCTCGGCTTCACCGGCATGTCGGAAAAGACCGTCTTGCTCAGTACCGACACTTCCAATAAGCAGGCGCGCTTCGACGCCATCAAACAAGCCGGCTATGACATCGTGGTGTACGCGGGCGACAACCTGAACGACTTCGGCGCCGCGACTTATCACCAGGATAATGCGCAGCGCCGGGCGTTCGTCAGCGAGAACCAGAACAAGTTCGGCACCGAATTCATCGTGCTGCCCAACCCGCTGTACGGCGATTGGGAAAGCGGGCTGGCCCGCGACTACAACAAGCTGACGCCACAGCAGAAGCTGCAGGTGCGCCAACAGGCGATCAAAGCCTGGCACGGGCGCTAAGCCTCACAGCAGTTTGTACATATAGCAGGTGGCCTCCAACGCCCCGCCATCGCTGGCGCGGGCGTATTGCGGGATATCGCCCGCCGCCTCGAACCCCAATTGACGGTACAATCCCTGCGCCGCGCTGCCGCTCAGGGTGTCCAGCACCAACAGGCTGCGCCGATGACGCGCCGCCAGCGCCTGCACTTCCTGCATCAACAGCCGGGCGATGCCCTGCCGCCGCGCCTGCGGATGCACCATCAGCTTGACCACTTCCGCCCGGTGACGGCCGTTGTCCGGCATCGCCAACAGCAGTTGCACGGTGCCGACCGGCCGACCGTTCTCGAGCGCCACCAGCATCGCACGCTCTCCCCGCACCAGGGCCGGCAGCAGCCCCAGCCAAAACGCCTGCGCCTGTTCCAACGTAAAGGGCATGACAAAACCGATGCTGGCGCCGTGCGCCACGCTGGCGTGCAGCATCTCGGCCAACTCGGCCATGGCACTTTGCGCCGCATCGGCGTCCCACTGTTGCAATTCAATCATGGCTATGGCCTGCAGATAACGAGCGTGTAATGGGCCGGCTCATCGCCGGGGACATGGAAACGGGAGGCGCCGAACAGGCGGTAGCGCAGGCAGTCGCCGGGCGACAGCCGGAAAACGCGCCCTTCCAGGGTCAATTCCAGCTGCCCGGACAACAGCCAGAGGTGATGCTCCAGCGCTGGAATCGACGGCAGGTCGTAATCGATCTGCGCGCCGGCATCCAGCCGGGCTTCGATAAACTCGGCCTTATACAATGCGCCGGGCGGGGAAACGGAGCGACGGTGAAAACCGCTGGCCCGATCGACCCACACCGGCTGTTGCGGCGGCCGCAGCAGCTCCGGCGGTTCGTCTTCGATTTCGCTCAGCAGGCGCGACATGGTCAACCCGTAGGCGGCGCACAGCCGGTTCAGCAGCGACGCCGTCGGGCTGGTTTCGGCGCGCTCCACCCGCGAGAGCGTCGCCCGGCTAAGGCCGGTGCGCTGCGCCAACTCCTCCAGCGACCACGCCCGCTGCTGGCGCAAATCCGCCAGCCGCTGCGCCAACCTCAGGTCGGCCGTCTCCAAACCATTATCCACCGCTCATACCTCGCCTAAAAAATCTCATAAAAGAGAAATAATCTCAAATTAGAGATATGGCAAGCGAATTTTAAAAAATGCCGCGCAGCGCGATGAAAATCAGCATGCTCAGCAACACCACCGCCAGCATATTGCGTAGAAAGAACGCCAGTATCACCGCAAACACCGCCCCCCACAGGTAAGGGTTATCCGGCGCGGCGCGCAGCTGGTCGCCGCTGAAGGCGACAATCGGCCCGCAGATCGCCGTCAGCACCGCCGGCACGGAAAAGCTCAGCAGGGTTTTAACGCGCGGCGACAGACGCAGCGGCAACCCGGGCGCCAGAAAACAGTAGCGGTTGAAAAACACCACCAGCCCCATCAAAACGATCGTCAGCCAGATCATCGGCGCCCCCCGCTGCACAGCAGCCCGACCAGCATCGCCGCCACGGTGGCGATCACCAATGCGCCCGGCGTCTGGAAATGGTGCAACACGATGGAAAGCAGCAGCGCGGTCAGCACGCAGGCCAACACCGGCAGGCTGCGCACCAGCGGCACCACGATGGCGATAAAGGTGGCGGCGATGGAGAAATCCAACCCGTAACCGTCCAGATCGCCGGCGCTGCCGGCGGCCACGATGCCAAGCAGCGTGGAGAGAAACCAGCACAGGTAAAAGGTCAGCCCGGCGCCCAGCGCATACCAGCGGTTGAAACGCGCCGGCGTCTGTTCGCCGGTCAGCGCGAACAGTTCATCGGTGAGCAAGAATCCCAGCGCCAGCCGCCAGCGCAACGGCAGCGGCGCGATACGCTCCCGCAGCCGCAGCGCGTAAAGAAAATGCTGGGCGGTGACGAAAAAGGTCGACAGCAGGATCGCCAGCAGCCCGGCGCTGCCCTTGATCATGCCCATCGCCACCAGCTGCGACGCTCCGGCGAACACGATGGCCGACATGCCCAGCCCCTGCGCCGGCGTCAGGCCACTTTGCAGGGCCATCGAGCCCGCCAGTACTCCCCACGGCACCACCGCCAGGCACAGCGGCAAGATAGCCACCCCGCCCTGCAGCGCGGGGCGCAGGCGGGCGGAGGGCGGCGTGATGAGGGGGATTGAATCAGTCATGGGCTTCTCCTTGAGTTGAAGAAGCCAGCTTACGGCGCAGGCGTACACGGGTATTGCACCCGATTGCCCGGCTATTTCAGCGATTTGACGTAGTCGCCCGGCGTGACGCCCATCGACTTGCGAAAATGGCGGTGGAAATGGCTTTGATCGTGAAAGCCGCAGCTCAACGCACTGTCCAGCACGCTGTTGCCGGCCTTCAGCATGCCGCGCGCCTTGCGCAGCCGCGCCTGAATTTGATAGGCGTGCGGCGGCAGGCCGGTGGCCTGCTGAAACTGCCGCAGCAGGTAATAAGGACTGAGCGCCACGCGATCCGCCAGCTCCAGCAGCGAAATGTCCGCCTCGGGGAAATCGTCGAGAAAGGCTTTCACCCGCGCCACTTGGCTTTGCGCCCGGCTCTGCGGCGCAGGATCGATACGGCTTTTGCCGTGCCGCAGCATCAGCCAGGTCAGCGCCGAGAACACCATGGTCTCCTTCATCAGCCGGTTCTCATCGCTGCGCAGCAGGCTGAACGCCATGCGCAACTGGCCAGCCAGGCCGACGTCGTGCACCACCGGGTTGGGAAAATAAGGCGTCGCGCCGGCGCCGGTTTTCAGATCGCGCGATAAAAAGGCCAGTAGCTCCGGCGTCGGGTACATCGCCTGATACGACCAGCCCTCTTCGGTGGCGGAACTGCCAGTATGAATATCGTCGGCGTTGACCAGAATGATGCTGCCCAGCGGCGCCACGTGTTCGCCGCCGGTGCGGTAGAAGCGCTGGGCGCCATCGTCGATGACGCCCACGCAGAAGCCTTCATGGCTGTGGCGCGAGAAGGTTTGGCGGCGGTAGGTGGCCTGCAGCACTTCCAGCCCGCCAAGATCGTCGACGTGCATAAAATGAGCCTGCTCCCGGGATGCTTTGCGCGCTATGCCTTCCGCCTTCATCTTGCCTACCTCCGCTGAATGAGAGGCATTCTAGCACTCGCGCGAGGGCGGGTTTTGTACAAAATTGCCCGTCTCGGCCCCCGGCGGCGCGATCGCCGCGCAGCGCCAGGCGCTGAATACCGCCAGCAGCGGCGCCAGCGCGAACGCCAGGAACAGCCAACGCGCCGCCGATGCCGCGCCCGTCGCGCCACCCGGATCGTTCAGCCCCGCCAGGTTGGCGATCATCCCGGCCAGCGCCGCACCGAATGCGGTGGCGAACAGCTGCACCGTGGTAATTGAAGCGCCGGCGATATCTTTGTCCGCTTCAGGTGCCACCTGCAAAATGCGCGTCAGCAGGTGCGGCCAACCGAAGCCGATGCCGAATCCCACCAGCAACAGCGCAATGACGATCGGCGCCAACGCCTGCCAGTGGCCGCCGGACGGCATCGGCATCAGGATCGCCAGCGCCAGCAAGCCCACCAGCACGAACAGCGGCCCGCTGACGATCGCCCGGCGAATGCCCGCTCCGCGCCAGCCGGAGCTGAGGATCTCGGACAACGTCCAACCGGCGGCCATAGCGGCGGCGATATAGCCGGAGATCAGCGGCGACTGGCCGTGCAGCAGCTGCAGGAAATAAGGCACGAAGATTTCGCTGGTCATGCCGATCACCAGCAACGCGGTCGTGATGTACAACGCCGCCAGCGATGAGCCGCGCCGCAGTGCGCCGTGCGGCAACAGGCGGGCGCGCGAGTGCGCTTCGCGCTTCAGCAACCAGGCCATCAGCACCAGCGAGAGCGCGATGCCCGCCAGGTTGATCCAGGCACTGTGCGCCAGGCTGCCGGCGGACACCACCAGCACCGCCACGGTCAGCAACAGCAGCTGTGCGGTCGGCAACGGTGCGGCCGCCTGCTGCGCTTTGCCCTTGGGCAGGATCAGGAAGGTAAACGCGGCGTACAGCGCCATGATCGGCAGCAGAATGCCGAAGGCCCAGCGCCAGGCGTTCAGTTCGGCGAAAATACCGCCTACCGCCGGCCCCACCAGGGTGGCGATGCCCCACATCGCCGAGATGAGCGCCATGGCGCGCGGCCACAGCCGCTGCTCGAATACCAGATTGATCATCGCGTAGGAGAGCGCAAAGATCAGCCCGCCACCAAAGCCCTGCACCGTGCGGCCGATCAGCATCACCGGCATGCTCGGCGCCAGCGCGCACAGCGCCGCCCCGGCGATGAAGAACAGCGAAGCCACCAGATAGGCGCTGCGCGCACCGTAGCCGCTGAGCAAGTGGGCCGACAGCGCGGAGCCGAGGATAGACGCCACCACGAACAGCGTGGTGTTCCAGGCATAGAGATCCAGCCCGCCGATATCCTGCACCACCGAGGGCAAGATGGTGGTGGCGACCAGAATATTGATGGCATGCAGCGCCACGCCGAGCGAGAGCGCGATCGCACTGGCCGCATTTTTGCCAGAGAAAAGGTCGCTCCAGCGGCTATCGTCATGGGTTATCACGGTTGTCGTCCTGTTTTCAGAGGAATGGCATTGAGTTGATCATAAGATTGCGTTAAATTTAACAAGAGTTATCTTGGAATAAGTTAGGGCGAGGCGGAGAAATATGTCAAGAATAAACTTGGAAAATAGCGGAAAGACCGCACAATCGGTCAGTGACCGCTTGCTGACGCTATTGAAAACCCGCGGCCCGCAGCAAGCTTCTGACGCAGGAAAGGTGCTCGGCACCACCGGTGAGGCGGCCCGCCAGCAGTTCGTCAAGCTGGCGAAAGAGGGGCTGGTCGAAGCGGTGGCGGAAACGCGCGGCGTAGGCCGCCCGGTACAGCTGTGGCATTTGACCTCGGCCGGCAATGCACGCTTTCCCGATACCCATGCGGACCTGACGGTTCAGCTGCTGCGCACCGTGCGCGACAAGCTGGGCGAACAGGCGCTCGACGTGCTGATCGAAACCCGCGAGCAGGAAAACCGCATCAACTACAAGCAGGCGATGATTGGCGCCGCCGATCTGCAGGAGCGCGTGGCGCGCCTGACCGAGATCCGCTGTCGCGAAGGGTATATGGCCGAATGGCGCCAGGAGGAGGACGGTGCCTATCTGCTGGTGGAAAACCACTGCCCGATCTGCGCCGCTGCCACCGTCTGCCAGGGCTTCTGCCGGGCGGAGCTGAGTATCTTCACCGAAGTGCTGCAGGCGCAGGTGGAGCGCGCCGAACACATTCTGGCCGGCTCGCGCCGCTGCGCCTACCGGATTTCGCTCCTGTAACACCGGTTTTTGCCCACGTTTTCAACCGGTACAGATTATTCTGCTTGTGCACCCCACACCTTCCCTTCTAAGGTTGAATTAACGAACATTCAGGCAAACAGCGGGCCTCGCGCCCGCTTGGCAAATCCGTCGGCGCTAAGCGCGCAGCGGCAGAGTAACCCCACGGGAGTTGAACGATGAAGAAGCCGCATGCCGGATTCTGGCTGGCGACGCTGGGACTGGGCGTTTGCTGGCTGCTGGCGCTGCTGACTCGCGATCGGCTCAACGGCCTACTGCTGGCCGGCGCGGCGCTGGCGCTGATCTTTACCCCTGCCACCCGCCGTAAGGGCGCGGCTCTGGCTGCCCTGGGCGGTATCGGCATGGATGGGCTATGGAGCTACAGCGGCGTGCTGCACTACAGCGGGCAACACGGCCTGCCGCTCTGGACCCTCGCGCTGTGGATCGGCTTCGGCTGCTGGTGGTATTGGCTGCTGGACGTGGTCAGAGCGGCGCCCTGGCCGCTGGCGGTGCTGGGCGCCGCCGTCGGTCCTTTCGCCTACGCCGTCTCCTGGAAGCTGGGCGTGTTACTGCCCGGCGTGCCGCCGGAGTTCATGCTGCTGTTGCTGGCCGTCGGCTGGTCGATTTACCTGCCGGCCGTCAGTTGGCTGCAGTGGAAGCGGCGGAACAGCTGAACGGCTTGCGGCAGTCGGGAAAAATAATGCCGAAAGCCATTGCTTATCGGTTGCCCAATCGGGTTTACTGAGCGTTCTAATAATAATCATCCCTGCAAAAACACATCCCTATGCTTAGCCAACAAAGCCGTAGCGTCCTGCCGTTGATCGGGGCGTTGTTCACGTTATATATCGTTTGGGGTTCCACCTATTTCGTCATTCGCCTCGGCGTCGCGCAGTGGCCGCCGCTGATGATGGCCGGGATTCGCTTTCTGATTGCCGGCATCGTGCTGTTCAGTTTCCTGGCCTGGCGCGGCCACGCGCTGCCGACGCCGAAGCAGTGGCTGGCCGCCGGCGCCATTGGCATTCTGTTGCTGGCGGTAGGCAACGGCCTGGTGACGGTGGCGGAACACCAACATGTGCCGTCCGGCATCGCCGCGGTGATGGTGGCGACGGTGCCGCTGTTCACCCTCTGCTTCAGCCTGCTGTGGGGCATGCGCAACACCAAACTGGAATGGGCCGGTATTGCGCTCGGGTTAGTGGGCATCGTGCTGCTCAACACCGGCAACAACCTGGTGGGCAACCCGACCGGCGCGCTGTTGATCTTGCTGGCGTCGGCCAGTTGGGCCTTTGGCTCGGTATTGGGATCGCGCATCTCGCTGCCGGCCGGGCCGATGGCCGGCGCGGCGGAGATGCTGGTCGCCGGCGTGGTGTTATTGGTCGCCAGCCGGCTGAGCGGCGAGCACCTGGCTCAGATGCCGAGCACCGGCGGCTTTCTGGCGCTCGGGTACTTGATTGTCTTCGGCTCGATGCTGGCGATCAGCGCCTATATGTTCTTGTTGAAGAATGTGCGCCCGGCGGTCGCCACCAGCTACGCCTACGTCAACCCGGTGGTGGCGGTGCTGCTCGGCATCGGCTTTGCCGGCGAATCACTGGCGCCGCGCGAGTGGCTGGCGCTGGTGATCATCGTGGCGGCGGTGGTGCTGGTGACGCTGGGAAAATACCTGTTCGCCCGCCCGGCCCGCGTGCAGGCCATCGACAGCGAACGGTAGCGATCGCAAAGGGCGGTCAGCGGGCCGCCGTTAAAAACGATTCTTGTTTCACCCGGCGAAGGGGCTATAATTCCCGCTGTTCCAAGCAACCTGCGAAATTATTCCTATGCTGAAAAAAGCGTTCCTCATCGTCATCGCCCTGTGCGCCTTCGGTTCTCTGGGCGGCGTATTCCTCGCCGGGTTGAACATCTACACCCGTTCCACCACCCCGCATGAAGAAAGCGCGCCTGCCGGGGATAGCGCCGCCACGCCGGCGCAAACCGAAACCCTTCAGGCCAAGTGATCGTCCATCCAACGCTGACAGCGCTGCTGTAAAAAGCGCTGCAGCTGCCTGACGCGTTCCGACACCTGCGAGCGATGCGGGCAAACCAGATTGATCGGCACCGCGTCGCTGCGCCATTCCGGCAACAGCTGCACCAGCCGCCCGGCGCGAATGTCGGCCACCACGTCGATCGCCGACTTGCGCACCACCCCATGCCCGGCCAGCGCCCAGCGCCGCGCCACCTCGCCGTCATCGGTAAAATAGCTGCCGTTCAACGGCACTTCGATCAGTTCCTCACCGCGCCATAGCCGCCATTCCACCTGTCGTTTGCCGCTGGGCTGATACACCAGAATGCTGTGCCGAACCAGATCGGCCGGCGTTTGCGGCGCGCCATGCCGCCGCAGGTAATCCGGGCTGGCGCAGATCAGCCGCCGGTGCTGCGGCAAAATGGGCAGCGCCACCAGCGAAGAGTCGGCCAACGGCCCGAAACGGAGCGCCACGTCCACCGGTTCGCGAAACAGATCGGCCTGCCGATCGTTGATCAGGAGCTGCAGCTGAATATGCGGGTGCTGCAGGCGGAACTCATCCAGCCAGCAGAGCAGCAAATTGCGGCCAAAATCCGACGGCGCGGAAATCTGCAGTACCCCGGACAGCCCCTGATGCTTCTCGCGGATCGCCTGCTCTCCTTCGGCCAACGCGCCCAGCGCCAGGCGCGCGCTGTCGAGATAGCGGGCGCCCTCCTCCGTCAACCTCAGGCTGCGGGTAGAACGCACCAGCAGCCGCGCGCCCAGCTGCTGCTCCAGCCTTTTCACCGCAATGCTGGCCGCCGCCGGCGTCATGTCCAGCGCGCGCGCCGCGGCGGAAAAACTGCCGCCATCCACCGTGCGGACAAACACCTCGAGATCGACAAATGAGGTCATGTATTTCCCCTCTTTTTAGCCCAATCAATTATTAATATTAATTTACAAGTGTTTGCTATTAGGCGGGCTTTTTTCCTCATTTTCAATCAGGAAAGATAGATCCCGTTGAAACTTACCTAAAAAGAGGCCTTAACATGACGATTCCCGACTCCCCCCTGAAACGACAAAAGCTGGTGATCCTGGGCGGCACCAGCGGCATTGGCGCCGCGGTGGCCTACGCGGCGGCGGCGCGCGGCGCTGAAGTGGTGCTGGCTTCACGTCGCCTTCCCCACGCCGGGGAGAAAAACGACGCGCTGCATCTGATGCAGGCCGACCTGACCGATGAAGCATCACTGCATGCGCTGTTTGCCGCCGTCGGCGCTTTCGACCATCTGGTGATCACCGCCGGGCCGTTGGTGGACGCGAAACCGCTGGCGGAGACTGCCTTTGAGCAGGCGCAGGCCGACTTCAACGTCAAATTCTGGGGCAGCTTGCGCGCGGTGCAGGCGGCGCTGCCGACGCTGGCGCCGCAGGGCTCCATCACCCTGACCTCCGGCCAACTGTCGCGTAAATACCTTGGCGGTCAGTTGATCAAAACCGGCATCAACGCCGCGCTGGAAGCGGTCGGCAAACAGCTAGCGAAGGAGCTGGCGCCGCGGCGGGTGAACGTGGTCAGCCCCGGCATCACCGCCACCGAAGCCTACGACGGCATGAGCGCCGCGCAGCGTCAGGCGCTGTTCGAGCGCGTAAGCGGCAGCCTGCCGGTCGGCCGGATCGGCCAGGCGGCCGACGTCGCGGCGGGTTACCTGCTGGCGATGGAGAACGGTTTCGTCACCGGCAGCGTGATCGACATCGACGGCGGCGGCCTGCTGTAACGGCGGCTAGAGCGCCGTCACGCCCTGTGCGGCGGCCTGCTGCTCCAGCACGGTGATAATCTGGTAAGCCGAGCGCGGCACCAGGCTGAAATCGCCGATCAGCAGGCGGTCGCTGACCGCCTCATCCAGCATCGCTCGGGCGCCGGCGCGCAGGATGTCCACCTGTTCCGGTGGCGTGCCGGCTGCGGTGATCAGCGGCAAACCGGGCACCGCCGCCGTGCGGCCGATGATTTTCAGCCCCTCCAGCGCCTGTGGCTGCGCGCGGCGCAGCAGTTCCATGCTGATGGAATCGATGGCGGCGATATCCGCCTGCCCGCTGCGGATCAGCTTCAGCGACTGGTAATGCGCCCCGGAGGCGATAGCCGCACCGAAGAATTTCCCGTCCTGCGCCAGCGGCGCGATCAGCGCGCGCAAGCCGTTGTAGCCGGACTGGGAATCGGTGCTGTTATACGCCACCGTCCGGCCGCGAAAATCCGCCAGCCGCTCGCCGGGGTCGCCTGCGCGCACCACCAGCCAGCTGCGGTAATTTGGCCCGTCGCACCCTTCCACCCGATAATGATAGGTTCCGATCAGCTGCACCTGCGGCAGGCTGCTGACCAACGGATAACCGCAGGTTTGGCTGAGCAAGAGATCCTCGCGCCGCCAATGCTGCGCCAGATCGTCCGGCCAGCTAAGCCGTTCCGGCGCCGCCGGCAACCCCAGCCGCAGCAGCTTGCCGCGCAAGACCTGCCAGAAGGATTCGGCCTGCTCCCGGCCAACGCCGTACATCGGTAGAGACACCTGCATCATTTCCCCCTTACCCCGCCGGAGTGGTCGCCAGCGTCTGCTGGCGCCAGGCGGTGAGATAACGCACCCAACGTTCGAACAGCATATCGGTGATAATAGCCAACAACGCCACGACCGCCGCGCCCTGGATCACATAGGCGGTGTTAAACCCGCTCAGGCCGATGATGATCGGCGAACCGAGCGTTTTGGTACCGACGGTGGAAGCGATGGCCGCCGTGCCGATGTTAATGATCACCGACGTGCGGATCCCGGCGACAATCACCGGCGCCGCCAGCGGCAGTTCAACCCGCCACAGAATTTGCCAGGCGCTCATCCCCACGCCGCGGGCGATCTCGCGCGTGGCGGGCGGTACCGATTCGATGCCCGCCAGCGTGCCCTGCAGGATCGGCAGCAGGCCGTACAGCACCAACGCAATGATCGCCGGCTGCTCGCTGAAGCCCATCACCGGCACCGCTACCGCCAGCACCGCCACCGGCGGGAAGGTCTGCCCCACCGCCACTACCGTTTCCACCAGCGAACGAAACTCCCGGCCGCTGCGTCGGGTCACAGCGACGCCCGCCGCCACGCCGATTACCACCGCGATCAGGCTGGAGATCGCCACCAGCGACAGGTGCGCCCCCACCAGCGCGATAAAGCTGTCCTGCTGATAAATGGGCCGCTCCAAATCAGGGAACCAGGCGGCGAACAGGCCGCGCAGATGATCCATGCCGAACACCAGCGCCAACAGCAGCGCCAACGTCCAGGGCAGCGGATCGCGCAGCAGGCGCCCGATGCGCCCGCTCATGACAGCGCCTGCCCGGCGATCAGATCGTGGAAGTGCAGAACCCCCAACGCTTCGCCCCGTTCATCCACCACCGGCAGGCAGTCGCTGCCGCGCGCCACGAACACCGACAGCGCCTCGCGCAGGCTCATGGCGGCGGCGATCGGCTCGCCCCCAGCGACGCCGGGCCGCACCCGCTCCGCCACCGTACCCAGCGACAGCAGCTTGATGCCGCGATCGCTGCGCCCGAAGAAATCGCGCACGAAATCGTTGGCCGGCGCGGTCAGCAGCGCCAGCGGCGTGCCCTGTTGCACCACCCGCCCCTGATCGAGCAGCACCAGGCGATCCGCCAGGCTCAACGCCTCGTCGATGTCGTGCGTCACCAGCACAATGGTGCGGCCCGAGATCTGATGAATACGGGCGATCTCCGCCTGCAGCGCCGCGCGGGTGACCGGATCCAACGCGCCGAACGGTTCGTCCATCAACAACACCTCGGGATCGGCGGCGAGCGCGCGCGCCACCCCCACCCGCTGCTGTTGCCCGCCGGAAAGCTGGTGCGGGTAGCGACGGCGAAACAGATCCGGTTCCAGGTGCAGCAGCTCCAGCAACTCGGTAACCCGATCGCGAATGCGCGCGCGCGGCCATTTCAGCAGCTGCGGCACGGTGGCGATGTTCTCCTCCACCGTCCAATGTGGAAACAGGCCGATCGATTGGATCGCATAGCCCATGCGTCGCCGCAGATCCTGCGGTTTGAACGACTGGATCTCTTCGCCGGCAAAGAGGATCTTGCCCCGATCGTGTTCGATCAGGCGATTGATCATTTTTAACGTCGTGGACTTGCCAGAACCCGAGGTGCCGATCAACACGGTGAATTCGCCCTCGGCGATGTGCAGCGTGAGATCGTCGACCGCCGGCTTGCCCTGAAAAATTTTGCTGACTTGCTCAAAGTGAATCATCGGCGCGATACGTCCAGGATTGAAACCCAAAATTTAAACAGCGAATCGACGATGACCGCCATCATGACCACCGGGATCACCCCCAGCAGAACCAGATCCAGCGCGCTGCTGAGCAGCCCCTGGAACACGATGGCGCCAAAACCGCCGGCGCCAATCAGCGCCGCTACCACCGCCATGCCGACGGTTTGCACCGCCAGGATGCGCACGCCGGTCAGGAACAGCGGCAGCGCCAGCGGCAGCTGCACGCGCAGGAAGATCTGCCCGCGCGTCAGCCCCATGCCGGTGGCAGATTCGATCACCCCGGCCGGCACGCTTTGCAACCCCGCCACCACGCTGCGCACCAGCGGCAACAGCGCGTACAGCACCAGCGCCACGATCGCCGGCGCCATGCCGATGCCGCTGACGCCGTGCTCCGCCAGCCAGGGCACCGCCGTCGCCAGCCCCGCCAGCGGCGCGATCAGCAGGCCGAACAGCGCGATGGACGGCACGGTCTGGATAATGTTCAGCGCGGAGAAAATCGGCCGCTGCCAGCGTTCGGAGCGAAAACACAGCACCCCGAGCGGCACGCCGATCGCCAGCGCCGGCGCCATCGTCGCCAGCAGAATGGTCAGGTGCTGCAGCAGCGCAGCGTCAAACACCTCCTGACGATTGTGGTACTCCTTCAGCAGCGACAGCTGATCGAGCTGATGCCCGAACAGCAGCAGCGCCGGCGGCACCAGCACCAGCGCGTTGCCCAGCATGCGCCACAGGTGCGACGCGGTGAGGCGCGCCATGGCGTCGGCGGCGATCAGCAGGCTCAGCGCCATCGTCAGCCAGCACCCGCTGCCCCAGGAGGTGCGCGCCAGGCGCGATCCTTCCTGCGCCAGGTGCCCGGCGGCCTGCCCGCTGATCCAAAAGGCCAGCGTCAACACCCCGCAGGCGGCCAGCGCCGCCAGCAGCGCCCGCCCCCGCGTCGGCGGCAACAGGCTGAGGATCGCCAATGCCGCCAGCGGCAACAGCAGCCACAGCGCCGGGCCGTGCAGCAGGGAGAACAAGGAGAGGCTTTTGCCCGACAACAGGCGATTGGGGGCATAACTGAGGAACGGCAGGCCGAACGCGGCCAGCAGCAACAGCATGAACAGCGTCAACAAGACGCGATGTTTTACGGCGATAGTCAAAGAAACGCTCCGGCTCCCTCGGTTAACCCCCTCTCCCGACGGCTGAGGGGGCACCTCGGCATTATCCCTTAACAAACCCTTTCTCTTTCAGGTAAGCGGCCGCCACCTGTTTGGCGTCCTGGCCTTCCACGGCGATCTGCGCGTTGAGCTTTTGCAGCGTCGGCCCGTCCAGTGAGGCGAACACCGGCTTCAGCAGCTCAGGCAGATTGGCGTGCGCTTTCAGCGCCGCTTCGCGCACGATCGGCGCCGGCGCGTATATCGGCTGTACTCCTTTCGGGTCCGCCAAGGTCTGCAACCCCAGCGCCGCTACCGGGCCATCGGTGCCGTAGGCCATCGCCGCGTTGACGCCGGAGGTCTGCTCCGCCGCCGCCTTGATGGTCACCGCCGTATCACCGCCGGCCAGGGACAGCAGCTGATCCTGATTCAGTTTGAAACCGTAGGCGCTCTGGAACGCCGGCAGCGCATCCGGCCGTTCGATAAATTCCGCCGAGGCCGCCAGCTTGAACTTGCCGCCACCGTTGATCCACTTGCCGAGATCCGACAGCGTTTTCAGATGATTGGCCTCCGCCACGTCCTGGCGAATAGCGATGGTCCAGGTGTTGTTGGCCGGCGCCGCGTCCAGCCAGACGATTTTGTTTTTGTCGTAGTCGAGCTGTTTCACTTTCTCGAAGCCGGCCTGGGCGTTCTTCCACGCCGGATCTTTCTCATCGGAGAAGAAAAACGCGCCGTTGCCGGTGTACTCCGGGTAGATGTCGATCTCACCGGAGGTGATGGCGCCGCGCAGCACCTTGGTGGTGCCGAGCTGCAGCTTGTTGGTGGTCTTGATGCCGTTGGCTTCCAGCACCTGCACGATGATGTTGCCGAGCAGCGAACCTTCGGTATCGATCTTGGAGCCGACGTGCACCGAGTCGGCCGCCTGCGCCAGGCCGCCGGTGGCCAGCAGAGCCAGCGCGACGGCAAAGGAACGTCCGCGTGATAAGGTGATTGCCATACTTTTCCTCTGGTTATACGTTTTCCGGCTCATGGGCCAGTTAGGTTGGAAAATCCTGAGAAACGCGCTTCCAGCGCGCAATAAATTTTTCCGTCGGCAGGGCATCGCCTTCCCCCTGCGGTTCATCGGCGTGCAACGGATGCACGCCGACGTCGATCGGCGTCAGGGCGTAATCGCGCAGCCACTCGCCGTAACCTTGCGCGACAAATCCCTGACTGCGCCGCTGATACGCCTCGCGCTCCGCCAGATAGACTTCGCGCAAACCATACCAGGGCAGGCCGGGCAGATCGTGATGCACTAAATGGTAGTTCAAATTGAGAAACAACAGCCGCCACGGCCAGCCCGCCTCATTAATAATAGAACGTGCCTGCGGTGCGTCCACGGCGCGATGCTCAAAAAACGATCTCACCTTGGTCAGCGCCAACGCCGGATAGCTGATGGCCAACAGGTAAAACGCCGTGCCGATACCCTGCATCTGCAACCAGTGCAGCAGTACCGCCAACAGCGACAGGTGCGCTAACCACCTCGCCCAGGCGCGCCACTCCCCTCCGGCGAGCGCTTTCACCGCCCCGGCCAGGGTCGCGGCAATATCCAGCGCCGGGCCGAGGAGCACCCGGCCGATCAGCGTATTGCGCACGGCGGCCAACAGCGGCAACAGGCGGGGATAACGCCGCCACTGCGCGGCGCTGAAGTAATAGCTTTCGGGATCTTCGTGCGGATCGGTCAGGTGGTCGTTGCGGTGGTGGCGCAGATGCGAATCGCGATACAGCCCATAGGGATACCACACCGCCAGCGGCAACAGGCCGAACAGCTGATTGACGCGCGGCCAGCGCGTCGGGTGGCCGTGGATCAGCTCGTGTTGCAACGACAGGTACCAGGTGGTCAGGAGGATCAGCAGCGGTGCGCCAAGCCACGGGCCCAGCGCCTGCCAAGAATACGCCACGCCGAACCAGCCGCCGTACACCGCCGCCATGATCCCCCAGGTGGGCAGCTCCAGCCGCCAATGCCGGCGCCGATAAAGCTGCCTGATTCGTTCGCGCTGTTCGGGGTGCAAATAGTGGGCGTGGGACATGCTGCGGCTCGCGGTAAGAGATTTTCTCTCAGTATCCGTGAGCCGTTGCGGCGTTCAAAATAACGAAAATGGCAAAGCTAAGTGAAAATTCAGCGGGTTGCGTACGCGGCATGCGGCTCACACGCCACCGGGAAATTCACCGAGTTGGCGATAAAGCACAGGTGATGCGCCTTCTCGTGAAGCTGTTGCGCCAGCTGCAGATCGTCGCCATCGCGCACCGTGACCTGCGGCCGCAGCGTCACCGAGGTGAAAAAGCCGCCGCGCGCGGCGTCTTCGCGCATCACGCCCACGGCATCGTCCTGATAGGCCAGCACCGAAATCCCCGAGGTGGCGCACAGATGCAGGTACCATAATTTGTGGCAAGCGCTGAGCGATGCCACCAGCAAATCCTCCGGATTCCAGCGCGTCGCGTCACCGCGGAAGGCCGGATCGGCTGAGCCGGCGATATCTGCCTTGCCCACGGCGCCGATCAGGTGATCGCGTCCATAAGCGCGATAATCTTCCGTGCCTGCGCCCAGATTCCCCTGCCAGGTCACCGAGACCTGATAATGATGCTCGCCTTTCATGTCTTTTGCTCCCGTTGGCCGGCCAATGAAAAATTGTCTGGGTGCATGCCCGGAGAACACTATTGGCGGAAAAGCGTGAATACGCAAACGGCGAAACGAGAAAAAACGGGCCGCGCAGGCGGCCCGTCGGTCACATCCCTTCAGGGAACGAAATCGAGCACCACGGCGTTGAACAACGCGTATTCAGTGGCGCTGGCCATCGGCGGAAACTGCGCGCGCTGCACCGCCGCGCTGGCCGCCGCACACAGGGGCGCATCGCCCCTCACGATCTTGCTGCTCACCAGCTTGCCGTCCGGCTGCAGCCGTATGCTGATGGTGCAGCGTTGGCCGCGCGCGTGTTCCGGCAAACGCAGCTCGCGGCTCACCGCGTTATGCACCCGCACCGGATAGCTGAGCGGCATCGCAGTCTGCGCCTCGGCCTGCGGCGACGGCAAGGGGGTGCCGGCCTGACGCCCGGCGCCCGCGCCGCAGCCGCTCAACAGTAACAGCGCCAACAGGCCTAGTGTCTTTTTCATTCCCGATGTCCTTATTGGGGATTAATCTTTATCGAGCGCCCTTACTGCGCCGCTGGGTAAGCCTCACCGTCATCCGCGTAACGCTGCAGGCGCTCGCGCCACCACTTGGCCGCCAGGCCGCTGGCGCTTTCACGCCAGCCGAAATAGGCAGCGTCGCTGCAGCGCTCAGATTCAACGCGTTTCGCCACCAGTTCGCCGCTGTTCAGGTAAGGTTCCGCCAGAGAGCGCGGCAGATAGCCACAGCCCAGCCCGGCCAACTGCGCCTGCAGTTTGGCGTCAAAGCCGAAGACCGTCAGCGTATCCTGTTCTTCCAGCAGGTTCAGGCTCTGCGGCGCGTTGACGCGCGAGGTATCGCGCACCACCACCGCCCGGTGCTGACGGATCTCATCCTTCGGCAACGGTTCCGGCAGCGCCGCCAGCGGATGCTGCGGCGCGACGGCGAACACGTAATCCAGCTGCCCCAGGCGGCTGAACGCATAGCCCACCCGCGACGGCGGCTCGCAAATGGCGCCGATGATAATGTCGGCGCAACCGTAAACCAGCGACTCCCAGGAACCGGCCAGCACCTCGTGGCTGAAACGCAGCCGGGTATGGTGATGCTGCCGATAGAACTCGTCGATCAGCGGCAACAGGCGGGCAAACGGGAAGGAGGCGTCGATCCCGAGCGTGATCTCGCTTTCCCAGCCGTTCTCCACGTAGCGCGCCTGCTGTTCCAGATCCTGCGCCGCGCGCAGCAACACCCGCCCTTTTTCCAGCATCAGCTTGCCGGTATCGGTGAACTTCGCCCGATGGCCGGAGCGATCGAGCAGGGTGATGTCAAGATCGTTCTCGAGCTTTTGCACCATATAGCTCAGTGCCGAAGGGGTTTTAAACAGTGCGGCGGCCGCGGCGGCGAAAGATCCGTGCCGGTCCAGCGCGTCCAAAATCAGCAGCGCTTCCAGGTTTAATCTCATGCTTTCTCCCGTGTATAAAAAAACTCAACAAGTCGGCAAAAATTCTGCGGTATCTTTGAAATCGCCCTCTGCCTACCATGGGTTTTATCGGCGTTACACTCATCAGATGTTCAACCGAAATATCACTGGGAAGGTAAATTATGTCCAAGTTTCAACTGCTTGATAAAGACAACTCCGCACTGATTTTTATCGATCATCAACCACAAATGGCCTTCGGCGTGGCTAATATTGATCGTCAGCAACTGAAAAACAACGTTGTTGGTTTGGCGAAGGCAGGCAAAATTTTCAACGTCCCCACCCTTTTCACCTCGGTCGAAACCGAAAGCTTCAGCGGCTATATCTGGCCGGAACTGCTGGCGGTACACCCTGAAATCACCCCGATTGAACGTACCTCGATGAACTCCTGGGAAGACGCGGCCTTCGTCAAAGCCGTGGAAGCCACCGGCCGCAAAAAGCTGGTGATCTCCGCGCTGTGGACCGAAGTTTGCTTGACCTTCCCGGCGCTGATGGCGCTGGAAGCCGGCTATGAAGTGTATGTGGTGACCGACACCTCCGGCGGCACCTCCGTCGATGCGCACGAACGCTCGATCGATCGCATGGTGCAGGCCGGCGCCGTACCGGTGACCTGGCAACAGGTGCTGCTGGAGTACCAACGCGACTGGGCACGCAAAGACACCTACGACGCGGTGATGGCGCTGGTGCGCGAACACAGCGGCGCGTACGGCATGGGCGTCGACTACGCTTACACCATGGTGCACCACGCACCGGCCCGCACGGTGAAATAATTCCCCCTGCCCCGGCCCCGCGCCGGGGTATTTTCAGGAGTCGGTTTTATGGCCCATCCGCAGCATGTCACGCTGGTGATCACCCACCGTTTGGCGCCGGGGAACGAGCAGGCCTATGAGGCCTGGCTGAACCGCATCATGCCGGACGCCGCGGGCTTCACCGGCCATCTGGGCGTCAACGTCATCCGCCCATCCGACAGCGAACAGGCCTATACGGTGCTGGTCCGCTTCGACAATGTCGACAATCTCTACCGCTGGCTCAACTCGCCGCTGCGCAAGCAATACATCGAAGAAGTCACTCCGTTGTTGCTGGAGAACGACCATATCGAGATCCGCCCCGGCGCGGAGTTCTGGTTTACCCCACCCAACCCCAACGTGCGCCAGCCGCCCCAGTGGAAGCAGTTCATCATCACCCTGCTGGTGATCTTCCCTTCCACCAATCTGGTGCCCTGGTTTTGGGGGCTGGCGCTGCCGCAGCTGGACGGCACGCTGCTCGGCCATTTTCTCAATGACGCCACCGTGGTCGCCCTGGTGGTGTACCTGTGGATGCCCATCGTGACTCGCGTTTTTCATCAATGGCTGACCCGCCGCTAGGCGGTTCGCCGGGAGAATGTTATGAACCACCACGCTTCATTGATCATCACCAACGGCAAGTTTCACACCGTCGATCGCCAAAATCCTACCGCACAGGCGGTCGCCATCCGCGACGGCAAGTTTCTGGCGGTCGGCAGCGAAGGCGAAGTCATGCAGCACGCCGGGCCGGAAACCCAGGTGATCGACCTGCATGGCCACACCGCCATTCCGGGCCTGAACGACTCGCACCTGCACCTGATCCGCGGCGGCCTGAACTACAACCTGGAGCTGCGCTGGGAAGGCGTGCCTTCGCTGGCCGACGCGCTGCGCATGTTAAAAGAGCAGGCGCTGCGCACGCCGAGCCCGCAATGGGTGCGGGTGGTCGGCGGCTGGACCGAATTCCAGTTTGCCGAACGCCGCATGCCAACGCTGGACGAAATCAACCAGGCGGCGCCGGACACGCCGGTATTTATTCTGCATCTCTACGATCGCGCGCTGCTCAACCGCGCGGCGCTGAAGGTGGTCGGCTACACCAAAGACACGCCGAACCCACCGGGCGGCGAGATCCAGCGCGACGCCAACGGCAACCCGACCGGCATGCTGATCGCCAAACCCAACGCCATGATCCTGTACGCCACGCTGGCGAAAGGGCCGAAGCTGCCGCTGGAACAGCAGGTCAACTCCACCCGCCAGTTCATGCGTGAGCTGAACCGCCTCGGCCTCACCAGCGCCATCGACGCCGGCGGCGGTTTCCAGAACTACCCGGAGGATTATCAGGTGATCGCCGAGCTGCACGAGAAAAAGCAGCTGACCATCCGTATCGCCTATAACCTGTTCACCCAACGGCCGAAGCAGGAACTGGAAGACTTCGAGCTGTGGACTGATATGCTCAAGCCAGGCCAGGGCACCGATTTCTATCGCCACAACGGCGCCGGCGAGATGCTGGTGTTTTCCGCCGCCGACTTCGAAGACTTCCTGCAGCCGCGCCCGGATCTGCCGCCGGGCACCGAAGACGAGCTGGAGCGGGTGGTGCGCCATTTGGTCGAGCACCGCTGGCCGTTCCGCCTGCACGCCACCTATGACGAGTCCATCAGCCGCATGCTGGACGTGTTCGAGAAGGTGAACCGCGACATTCCGTTCAACGGGCTGCACTGGCTATTCGACCACGCCGAAACCATTACCGAACGCAATATCGAACGGGTCAAGGCGCTGGGCGGCGGCATTGCGGTGCAGCATCGCATGGCGTTCCAGGGCGAATATTTCGCCGATCGCTACGGCATCGAAGCCACCAAACATACGCCGCCGGTAGCGAAAATGCTGGCGGCTGAGCTGCCGGTCGGGCTGGGCACCGACGCCACCCGCGTCGCCAGCTACAACCCGTGGACGGCGCTGTACTGGCTGGTCTCCGGCCGCACCGTCGGCGGCATGGCGATGTACGACGACAGCGCCCGTCTGGATCGCGAAACGGCGCTGATGCTGTGGACGCAAGGGAGCGCCTGGTTCTCCACCGAACAGGGCAAGAAAGGCCAGATCAAGGTCGGTCAGTTGGCGGATATGGCGGTGCTGTCGCAGGACTATTTCAGCGTGCCGGAAGAGCAGATCAAAGGCATCGAGTCGGTGATGACGGTGGTGGATGGCAAAGTGGTCTACGCCGCTGGCAGCTTCTCGCCGCTGGCGCCACCGCCGCTGCCGGTGCTGCCGGAGTGGTCACCGGTCACCCAAGTGCCGGGCCATTACCGCTCCGCGCCGCCGTCGGCGGCAGCTCGCGTCGGGGTCGTGAGCCAGGCGCACCAATGCTGCGGCCCGTGCGGCGTACACGCGCATCAGCATGACATTGCGCGCCGCTCCAGCATCCCGGTGTCGGACGAGAATGCCTTCTGGGGCGCGTTCGGCTGTTCGTGCTTCTCGTTCTAAGTTGCCAGCCCAGCAACTTATTACGTAACTAGCTTAATAAGATACTAAGTTAGTAAAGTAGCAAATTAATGGCGCTGTCCGCGGAGAGCGCCATTTTATTGTCAATCGCGGTTGATCTCCAGCCAGCACCGCTGCTCGGCGGAGGCGGCTATCGCATCCAGCACGCAAGACACCTTCCAGCCTTCTTCAAAGTCCGGCCACATGCGATCGCCCGCGGCGATGCCGTTGACCAGATCGCGGATCTCCACCGTCTTCTGATCGTTAAAACCAATGCCGTGCCCGGCGCTGATGCAAAACGCCGCATAGTCCGGGTGCTTCGGCCCCACCAGCAGCGTCTTGAACCCCTGCCGCTCCACCGGTTCATCGTGCCGATACAGCTTCAGCTCCGCCATCCGTTCCTGGGTATAGCTCAGCGTGCCTTTAGTGCCGGTGACCACATAGGTCAGCCCCATCTTGCGCCCGCAGGCGATGCGCGACGTTTCGATCGTGCCCATCGCCCCGCCGGCGAAACGCAGCAGTGCACTGGCCTGATCTTCGTTTTCCACCGGCAGCAGGCGCGCCGGGTCTTGCGGGTCCGGGCGCTGCTTGATCACGGTCTGCATATCGCCAGAGACCGCCACGATATCGCCCACCAGGTAGTGCGCCATATTGACGATATGCGCCGCCAGATCCCCCAACGCGCCCAGCCCGGCGCTGGCGCGGCGGCAGTGCCAGTCGATCGGCGTGCGCGGGTCGGCCAGGTAATCCTCATTGTGGGTGCCGTAAAAATGCACCACCTCGCCGATTTCGCCGTTGGCGATGATCTCGCGCGCCAGCTGGCTGGTCGGGTTCTTCATGTAGTTGAAACCGACCAGCGTTTTCACGCCCTTGGCGCGGGCGGCCTGCACCATCTCCGCCGCGTCGGCGGCGTCCAGCGCCAGCGGTTTTTCCGAATATACGTGCTTGCCGTGGCGGATCGCCGCCAGCGCCATCTCTTTGTGCAAGAAATTAGGGGCGCAGATGTCTACCACGTCGATCGCCGGATCGGCCACCAGCTGCCGCCAGTCGCCGGTCGAACGCGCAAAGCCGAACTCGGCCGCGCGCTGCGCCGCCAGCTCGGGCGTCACCTCCGCCAGCATCTCCAGCACCAGATCCCCTTTAAGGGGAAATACCGTGGGGGCCTGCGCATAGGCGATAGCGTGACAACGCCCGATATAGCCGGTGCCGATTAACCCAACGCGTACCTGTTTCATCATTTTCTCCCGTGACCGAAATTCTGTGTAGAACCAGGCGCGGCTCAATGAAACGCGCCGATTGATAACGGGTTTATATGGAATATAAATTTCAATAACAAGCACGCGGGAAAATAAAGTTCATATTCGTGATGCCGTTCATGAAACGTTGACGGGATGATGCAATGAGGAAAGCCCGGACGCGGCTGGTCGTATCCGGACGGGATAAAATGAACCATTTATTTCATATTACGGCAAACCGTTGGCACCGTGTTGCACGTAGCCAGGGCGTTGCAGCAGGCGCTGCTGATAGGCCGCCAGCGCCGCATAATTCGGCCGCTCGAACGGCGTCATCAGCCAGCGGTTCAGCGACAGCCCCAGCACCACGTCCGCCAGCGTGAAGGTGCCGCCGGCGGCATAAGGGCCGTGCTGCGCCAAATGCCTGTCCAGCAGCCCCATCAGCCGATTCCACTCGCGTTCGGCGGCGGCCAGGCTGGCGGCATCCTGGTAATCCGCATGCCCGCGCACGCGCGACATGAACACATAGCGCCAGGCGCCGTTCAGATCGGTGGCCTGCCAGTCCATCCACATCTCCACCGCCGCGCGCGCGCCGGGTTCCTGCGGCAGCAGATCGCGGCGCCCTTCCCGCCCCACCAGATAGCGGCAAATGGTGTTCGACTCCCACAGCACCCGCTCGCCGTCAATCAGCACCGGCACCAGGCCGTTGGGATTCAGCGCCAGAAACGCCGGCTCCTGCGTGGAGCGAAAGCCGCTGCCCCAGTCTTCCCGTTCCAGCGTCAGCCCCAGCTCCTGACAGGTCCATAACACTTTGCGCACGTTGATTGATGAAGCCTTGCCCAAGACTCTCAGCATCGGTTTTCCTCTTATCTATTCTTTCCAGAAAGGTTTACATCCTTCACGCAGCGCTTCTGCACGCGACAAACCAATATCGATCAGCCGCGCATCGTCCAGCAATAATAATTCTTTTCGCGTCCTGTAGCGTTGCAGATACAGACGCCAGCGTGACCCACCGAATGAGCGCCGCCGCGGCGCGCCAGTAAACAGAGCCATCTTGTTATTCTCCCTGATGTTTTCGCGTTGCAGTCATCATGCTCGCCGAGAGAAAAACAATACAGATTCACGCTGGCGCTATTTTTTTCATACAGCTGCACCAAAAAACCCACTGAATGGTTTACTTTGAAAGCATCTGTACCGGTTTTTTAATTCTTACCGCCGATGAGAGGCCTCTGTATGACACGCTACGCCACGCTGGCCGCCATTCTCAGCCAACGCATTCAGCAAGGGTTGTATCCGGCCGGCCATCGCCTGCCTTCGGTGCGCGCATTGAGCCAGGAGCACGGCGTCAGCATCAGCACGGTGCAGCAAGCCTACCGGCTGCTCGAGGAACAGCGCCTGGTGGAAGCGCGGCCGAAGTCGGGCTACTTCGTGCATACGCGGCGCGCGCAGGCCGAGCTGCCCGCTATGACGGCACCGGTGCAGCGGCCGGTGGACATTTCGCAATGGGAGCAGGTGCTGGAGCTGGTGCGCAACCGGCCGCACGAAGGCCTGATCCAACTGGGGCGCGGCATGCCGGACGTCGCCGAGCCGACGATGAAACCGCTGATTGTCGCCCTGCGCAACGCCGCCCGCCACGGCGACCTGCGCAGCCTTTATTACGACAGCATTCAGGGCGTGACCGCGCTGCGTGAACAGGTCGCTCGTCTGCTGCTGGATTCCGGCTGCCATATCGGTGCCGATCAGTTGCTGATCACCACCGGTTGCCAGGAAGCGATCTCCGCCGGGCTGCGCGCCGTTTGCCAACCCGGCGACATCGTGGCGGTCGATTCCCCCTGCTTCCACGGCACCATGCAAACGCTGAAGGGATTGGGCATCAAAGCGCTGGAAATCCCCACCGATCCGCTCACCGGCGTCAGCCTGGCCGCGCTGGAGATGGCCCTTGAACAGTGGCCGATCAAGGCCATTCTGCTGACGCCCAACTGCAACAACCCGCTGGGCTACATCATGCCCGACGCCCATAAACAGCGGCTGCTGACGCTGGCGCAACGCCACGATGCGGCGATCATCGAGGATGACGTTTACGGCGACATCGCCTATCACTACCCGCGGCCGCGCACCATCAAGTCGTTCGACGACGACGGCCGCGTGCTGCTGTGTAGCTCGTTTTCCAAAACGCTGGCGCCGGGGCTGCGCGTGGGCTGGATCGCGCCCGGCCGCTATCTGGAGCGGGTGCTACACATGAAGTTCATCGGCTCCGGCGCCACCGCCACCCAGCCGCAGCTGGCGATCGCCGAATTTATCCGCAGCGGGCACTATCTGCAGCACCTGCGGCGCATGCGCGCCCGCTACCAGCAGAACCGCGATCGCATGACCGATTTGATCCTGAAACACTTCCCGGTCGGCACCCGCGTCAGCCGGCCGCGCGGCGGTTTTATGCTGTGGATCGAATTGGACGAAGCGTTCGATACCCTGCGGCTGAACCGCCATCTCGAGCAGCAAGGCGTACAAATCGCCGTCGGCAGCATTTTTTCCGCCGCCGGCAAGTACCGCAACTGTCTGCGCATCAACTATGCGCCGACGCTGACGACGGAGATCGAACAGGCGGTACAACGGGTCGGCGCCACCATCCAGGCGCTGATGCCAACCGACAGTTTGGCGCAATCGGATTAAATCTTGACGCGATCGGATTATCGGCGCACGGACAGGCTGTTTTAGAGTAATGCCTTCTCTTACCACTGGCAGGCAACAACCATGAGCAGCGATCAAATTCCGGTTTCCAACGCGTTGGCGGTGCGCCTCGCGGCGCAAGGCGTCGATCTCGAACGGGTCGGTCAGTTAGCCGGCTTGCCCGCCGGGCTGCTCAGCGAGCGGCGCGTAAAAGTGCGGTTGACCACCCACCAGTTCTTCGCCGTCTGGCGCGCCCTCGCCCAACTGAGCGACGATCCCGCCTTTGGTCTGCGGCTGGGCGGCGACGTCGCGCCGGAGCATTACGATATCGCGTCAGTCGCCGCACTGCACTCCGCCACGATGGGCGAGGCCCTGCGTAAAGTCGCGCGCTACAAACGGTTGGTGTGCCCGGAAGAACTGATGCTGGAGGAAGATGGCGACAGCGTTCGGCTGCATACGCGTTGGACGATGATCGAGGACCATACGCCGGAATTGCTGATAGACACCATGTTCGCCTCTATCACCACCCTGTGCCGCCGTGGCACCGGTTTACCGCTGCAGCCCAAGGCGCTTGAGGTGACCCGCCGTCGCGATCCCCACTCACCGCTGCTGCGCCACTTCGGCTGCCCGGTGCGATTCGACGCGCCGCTGGACGTGCTGGTATTTGACCGTGCGCTGATGCAGCAGCCGCTCATCACCCACGACCAGGACATGCTGGCGCTGCTGCTGCCGGAGCTGGAGGCCGAGTTGGCCGAAGCGCGCGCCGAGCAAGACTTGCCCACACAGGTGATGACGATCCTCGGCCGCAGCATGCGCGGCCAGCGCCCCAGCGTCAACAGCGTGGCCGCGGAGCTCTATCTCAGCCCGCGCACGCTGCAGCGCCGTCTGCAACGGCACGGCTACAGCTACCAGCAGCTGCTGGACAAAACTCGCCATCGTACCGCCTGCCGCTTGTTGGCGGATACCGATCTCGAGCCGGGCGAAATCGCCTTTGTGCTGGGATTCGAAGAGCTGAACTCGTTCAGCCGCGCCTTTATTCAGTGGGAAGCGCTGACGCCCAGCCGCTGGCGCACTCAGCGTGCAGCCGACCATCGGGAGGACAGAGCATGAAAGTGATTATCTTCGGCGCCAGCGGCATGGTGGGCCAGGGCGCGCTGCGAGAATGCCTGCGCGATCCGCGGGTCAGCAAAGTGCTCAGCATCGGCCGGCGCCCGTTGGCGCAGAGCCACGCCAAACTGCGCCAGCTCTCCCTGCCCGACCTGCGTGACCTGTCGGCGCTGGAGCCGCAGCTCGCCGGCTACGACGCCTGTTTCTTCTGTCTGGGGATTTCGTCCGCCGGCCTGAGCGAAGCCGAGTATCGCTCGGTAACTTACGACCTGACGCTGGCCGCGGCTCGCCCGTTGGCGACGCTGAACCCGACGATGGTCTTCATCTACGTTTCCGGCGTCGGCACCGACAGCAGCGAACGCGGCCGCAGCATGTGGGCCAGGGTCAAGGGCGCCACCGAAAACGCGCTGCTGGCGCTGCCGTTCCACGCGGTGATGTTCCGCCCCGGCGCCATTGTGCCGCTGCACGGCATTCGCTCCAAAGTCCGTACATACGATCTGATTTATCGGCTGTTCAAACCGCTGTGGCTCGGCGCATTGCGGCTGTTTCCCTCGCAGGTGAGCAGCACCGAACGAATCGGGCTGGCGATGCTGGCGGTGGCGCGCCGGGAAACCGCCTTGCGCATCCTGGAGCCGCCGCAGATCAATCAACTGGCGACGCGCTGAAATACCGTCATCAACCGCGCCGCCGCCAATACGCCGCCACCCGGCGGCGCAGATGCTCGATGCCCTGCGGATGCTCAATAAACTGCGCCACCGGCATCATCCGCCAGCGCTGGCCTTCGTCGCCAAAGCGAATGGCGGCGATCTGCGCCGGGGCGATCTCGCCGGCCATAAACCAGGTCGGCGGGGAGCCGGGCAGAACGCCATCGTAGCGCCGCCGCCAGACAACCTGACATTCCGCGATCGTCACGCCGAACTCTTCCTGCGTTTCCCGCTGCACGCACTGCAGCGGCGTTTCGCCGTTTTCCCGCCCGCCGCCAGGCAGATCCCATTGACCGGGCCATGGAATGCCCGGCTTGTCGTCCCGTTGGTAAACCAGCAAGCGATCGTCGCACAGCAGCGCGATCTTGGCCCCGCCAAACGCCTCGTCCGTCATGATTTCTCCGCTCCCGGCCCATCGCCTTTGACCGAACATCATACTTCATCCCCGCGCGGCCTGGTGTATAGTGAAAATCCGTTTTCACAACAGGCGAACAATAACGATGAACTCTCCGTTTCTGGTGACTCCCCAATGGCTTGCGCAACATATCAACGATGAAAATCTGGTGGTGATCGACGTTCGGATGTCGCCGGTGGGGCTAACGCCGAAAAAGGACATGCTTGCCGAGTTCGAACGCGGCCATATCCCCGGCGCGGTCTATTTTGATATCGACGACGTGGCGGACAAAAACACCGCGCTGCCGCACATGCTGCCGACGGCGGCGGAGTTTGGCGCGGCGGTGGGCAAACTGGGCATCAGCGAGCGCGATACCCTGGTGATTTACGACGAGGGCAACCAGTTCTCCGCACCGCGCGGCTGGTGGACCTTCCGCAATTTCGGCGCCGAGCATGTTTACGTACTGGACGAAGGGCTGAACGGCTGGACCGCGCTGGGGCAAGCGCTGGCAACCGGCCCGGCGCAGCCTGCCCCGCAGACGTTCAACGCCCGGTTCAACGCCGACGCGGTGGTGGATATGCGGCAAGTGGAACAGGCGCTAGGCACGCCGGTGCAAATTCTCGACGCGCGCGCCGCGCCGCGTTTCCATGCCGAAGCGCCGGAGCCGCGTCCCGGCCTGCACCGCGGCCACATTCCGGGCAGCATCAACGTTCCGTACGGCGAGCTGCTGGAGAACGGCCGTTTCAAATCGCTGGAGGCACTGCGCCAAACCTTCAGCGACAAGGGGGTGGACATCAACGGCCCGATCATCACCAGCTGCGGCTCCGGCGTGACGGCGGCGGTGCTGGCGTTTGGCTTGTTGTCGCTCGGCGCGCCGCAGGTCAAGCTGTATGACGGTGCCTGGAGCGAATGGGGCCAGCTGAGCGGCAAGCAGCCAATCGCCCAAGATTAGGTTTCGATCCGCTCGACCACGATCTGCGCCAGCCGCTGCACGGCGGCCGAAGGCTGATCCTCGGCGCGGTGCAGCACCACGCCGAGTTGGCCAAGAGCGGGCAGCAGATCGGGGGCCAGCGGTGACAGGCCGGGCGGTAAGCCCGCCGCCGTGCGCACCGTGACGCCCAACCCGGCGCTCACCGCCGCCCAAACGCCATTCAGGCTGCGGCTGGTAAAGGCGATGCGCCAGGGAATACCGGCGCGATCCAGCGCCTGCGTCGCCGCGCTGCGCATCAGACAGGGCGCGTCGAACATCACCAACGGCAAGGGCTCATCCCCTTCTCGCCACGGCGCCAGCGCGAAGCCGGGCGAGGCGATCCAGTGCAGCTGCCGCTGCCCCAGCGCCTGATGAAACGGCGTGCTCAAACCGCCATCCCACGCCAGCGACAGGTCCAGCTGGCCTTTCAGCACCCAGTCGATCAGCTCGGCATTGCGGGCGATGCGCGCCTCGATGCGCACCTTCGGATTGGCGCGCGCGAAGCTGCCCAACACCTGCGGCAGAAACGTCTCGCCGAAATCCTCCTGCAACCCCAGCCGCACCGTGCCCTGCAGATCCAACCCGCGCACCGCGGCGGCGGCTTCGTCATTGAGCTCCAGCAGACGGCGCGCGTAGCCGAGCAGGGTTTCCCCCGCCTCGGTCATCACCATGCCGCGCCCGGCCTTGCGCAGGATCGGCGCGCCGACCTGCTGTTCCAGCTTTTTCAGGTGGGCGCTGACCGCCGACGTCGAACGCCCCAGCCGTTCAGCCGCCTTGGCGAAGCTGCCCAGCTCGACGCCGGTGACGAAGCTGCGCAAATCCTCGAGATCGAACGTTATTCGCCCCATGCTGACCATCCTGATTTTCTGAACCATCAATCAAAATAATACCGATTTTACTGATAAAGATGGCGTGTCACGCTCTCCCGGTCAATGTCTTTCAGGAGAATCCTTATGCTCGCGATGCAATACCGTTTCACCCTGCCCGCCGATTACGACATGGCGATCGTCCGCCGCCGCATCGCCGATGTCGGCCATCGGCTCGACGCCTGCCCGCAGCTGATCGTCAAAGCGTATCTGTACGCACAGCGCAGCGAAGGCAGCGCCACTGCGAGGCGTGCATGCCACCAACCGGTTGTCAGACAAGCGCCATCTGATGGAGAAAAAAGATGACTGCAGCTGTCAGCATTGGATAAATGTGCCTGAAAAATGGTTTTTAGGTTAAAAAACACATCGAAACTGGCATTTTCATACATTATGTATCGTTAGTTCACGCCAGCCGCGGATAGGTCACGCTACGTTTCATGGTTAGAAACCCCAAAAAGTCGATTGACCTTCTTAATCATCAAGAATGCTATGCTGACCTAATTTATAAGTTTTACTACACTTTCTGAGTCGACCTGTAATGCTCAGGTTGTGCCATCTCTGACAAGGTCTATATAAGGTGATAACAATAGTTATTTATCTTAAATTCAGTTCCTCTATTAAAGGCAGGAGGTACTATGGAAAACGAAAATTCAGTTTTAACACAACGCATTCTCTTTTCTTATAAAAATGAGAATGGCACCGAAATTAGTTGCCAGTCAGATATTGTTGCAACAAAAGAACAAGTACTAGACTATTTCTTCAAGGCTTTTGAAGGTGCCGATGTTTCAATTATAGATGTATCTAATGACAAACAATGGCAACAGCACTCACATGAACATTAATTAATTGGAGGTATTATGATTTCTCAAAACGTCTGGGCACCGCCAGGTGCCTTTGGACCCTGGGTTAATCTTGAAAGTCATATTGGTGATATAGCATACACTGTTTACTTTGAGTCTATCTCTCAACTTGAAGGTCCCTTTGTGGCATTTATTTGGTATGCGCCAAACGGCCCTAAAACAGTGACGGTTATTGGCCCTGCATCGTTTCAAATTGCCTGTCGAGGCGCTGGGCAAGATAAAATCAAATTTAAGAGCATTAGCGGGACGGGACAAGGTGTTCACGTTTATACTAATTTAGCTTGATATCATAAAGCAACCTTATTATAAATAAGGTTGCTATTCTATACCTTATTGGTCGTAAGCACTGAGTATGTCGATAGCGAGTTCTTTGTTGGTGACAGACTGATAATATCCGTTGCCAACATCTATTTTAGAATGAATTCTTACAGGAGATGTTACTGGTGTTTCGTTAAAATAAACGGAAACATCCTTACCCTCGTTGCTGTTTATCAAATTGTTTAACTTTTTCTTACACTGGTCATTGTCACTCAAATTTATAATCACACCGGTTTGATTAGTCTTTTTATTATCTTGTAACTTTGCTGTGGCGACACATTTATGACTTAGGGTAAAACTATCCTGCCCAACTACATACTTTAGCTGATCTTTTTCTTTGTAACTTGAGCAGCCTAATAATAACAATGCAGGTACGCTTAACAATAAGGACTTCGTCTTAAATCTTTTCATATCAACTCCTTTTGTGGGGGCTTAGCGTTAGAATAAGCTACAATCTTATTGTAGTACGTTAATAAGTTCGATGCATCTCAATGTTCTCCTTATAACCTACATAAATCAACATACGGTCATCTGACATATTTTATAAATGTTCTTACATTCCCACCTCCGCACTGAGCCAGAAATTATCAAAATTCTATAAAGAATTATCTGCTGGTGCTGGCCACCCCCTGCCTTTAATGATTAAAAAGCGAGCTGCCGTCTACCCTGTGCATGTTGATTCAGGTACTGGCGACGTTTGGCCGCGCGTCAATCACTGGCTGACGCATTTCGATCGCCCTCATTTGGCCGAGGCCGCCTGGGCGACCTGTCAGGAGCAGGTTATCGCCCCCTACAGCGATCTGCCTGCGCTGCGGCGGCAACAGCAGGCGGCACCCGGCGCGCTGGCCTCCATCGTGGCGTTCGATCCCGCCGAGTGGCGATTAGTGCGGCTGGATGTCTGGCGTGCCCCCCCGCAGGCACGGCCGCAAAACCGCCAACTGTTCCGCGTCGGCCATCTGTCTGCCCCCTTTGACCACACTGCGCCGCGGGTTGACAGCCAAACTTGATATTGATAATCATTATCAACATTAAACATTCACTTGCGGCTCGCGGGATGCGGGCCGCTCTCCGGGGTCAACCGCCATGTCGTCATCACCGATCACACCTTACGCCACCACCTGCTGCATCGTGGGGGGCGGCCCCGCCGGGCTGATGCTCGGCTATCTGCTGGCGCGGGCGGGGATCGACGTGACGGTGCTGGAGAAGCACGCCGACTTCCTGCGCGATTTTCGCGGTGACACCATTCACCCATCGACGCTGGAAGTCATGCACCAACTGGGCCTGCTCGACGAACTGCTGACGTTGCCGCACCAGCGTGCGGAGTCTCTGCACGCCGAAGTCGCCGGGCGCGACATCAAGCTGGCGGATTTCACCCGCCTGCCGACGCGCTGCAAATTTATCGCCTTTATGCCGCAGTGGGAGTTCCTCAACTTTTTGGCCCAGCAGGCCGCCGCCTTCCCCAACTTCAGGCTGCTGACCTCAACGCAGGTTCACCAGCTGCTGTACGACCGCGGCCAGGTGTGCGGCGTGCTGGCCGACACGCCGGAAGGCCCGATCCGCGTGCGCAGCCAGTTGGTGATCGGCACCGACGGCCGCAACTCGGTGGTGCGCGAACAGGCGGCGCTCAGCAGCCGATCCTTCGGCGCGCCGCGCGACGTATTGTGGATGAAGCTCAGCAAGCAGCCGGGCGATCCGGCCTGGTCGATGGGCCACACCGGGCCGAAGCAAAACTTCATCATGATCGATCGCGGCGACTACTGGCAGTGCGGTTACTCGATCGACAAAGGCAGCTTCGATGCGATCCGCCACAGCGGGCTGGAGAAATTTTTACTGCACCTCGCCGAGGTAGCGCCATTCCAGGACGATCGCCTGCAGGAGATCGTCGAGTGGGATCAGGTCAAACTGCTGAGCATTCGCATCGATCGTCTGGATCGCTGGGCCAAACCGGGGGTGCTGTGCATCGGCGACGCCGCGCACGCCATGTCGCCGATCGGCGGTGTGGGCGTCAACCTGGCGATTCAGGACGCGGTGGCCGCCGCCAACGCCCTGATCCCGCCGCTGCGCCAGCATCGGCTGCAGCTGAAGCATCTGCTGAGCGTGCAGCGCCGGCGCGAATTCCCCACTCGCGCCATCCAGTTTTTGCAGATCAAAATGAGCCAGCGCAAGCCGGGCGAACGCCGCGCGGCGGGCGGCTCGCGCTTGATCGCCCGCGTCGGCAACAGCCGCTGGCTGCCGCGCCTGTTCGGCCGCATCATCGGCCTGGGTTTTCGCCGTGAAACACCGCGGCATCTGTCCAACGAAACCTGCCCGCCGGAATAGCATTGGTGATTTTTTCATCGCGCCGTATAATGGTTAAATCGAACGATTTAATTAACTGGAGCGATTAAATGTACGCACTCACCGCGAACGAGGCCAAAACCCAATTCGGCGATTTGCTGCTCAAGGCGCAGCGTGAACCGGTGCAAATCAACCGCAACGGCAAACCGGTCGCCGTCGTCATGTCTGTAGAAGATTACCAGGCGCTGGAAGATCTCAAATTAAGCGCACTGCAGCAAAAAATCGCGCAGGCTACCGCCGAGGAAGACGCCGGTAAGGCGGTAGACGGCGATGCCTTCTTCAACCGTCTGCTCACCGATGAAACAGACTGAGATGCCCGCGTTTCGCCTCACCCCGCAGGCCCAACAAGATCTGCTGGCTATTCGTCATTTCACCATCGAGCACTGGGGCCAAGCGCAATCTCGCCGCTATCTTGAGCAGTTGAGAGAGGTCATGCATCATTTGGCAGATATGCCGGAAGCGGGTAAAGCTCACTTCCACGATCTGGGCGAAGAGATACGCAGTTTTCCTTACGCCAGCCATAGGATCTACTACCGCAACCGCCCTGCCGGCATCACCGTTCTCGCCATTCTGCATCAGGCGATGGTGCCTCACCGGCATCTGGAACAACGGCTGTAATTTTTCTTACTCAAAGGGGCACTGATGTTCACCGTTCGTCAGGCATTGCTGGAAGATTTAACCCTGGTGCGCGATATCGGCATCCGCACCTACCGCGCCCACTTCGGTGAGCTGTGGCACTACCCGCACGAGCTGGAGGCCTTTTTGGCCGAGGATTTTTCCGTCTCCGCGCTGGAACAGACGCTGCGCGATCCCGACGTGTGCTGGCTGTTAGCCTATGCGGATGACGCCCTGGTCGGCTATGCACGCGTGAACTTCGACAGCCTGTTGGCCGCGACCCAACGGCGCGGCGCCGAACTGCAAAAGATCTACTTCCTGCCGGACTACGCCGGGCGCGGTTTCGGCCGACAATTTTTCGAACAGGTGCAGCGGCGGGCCGTCGAACGCCGTCAGCCCCTGCTGTGGCTGGAAGTGCTGAAACAGAACGCCGACGCCCAGCGCTTTTATCAGCGGCAAGGCCTGGCCGTATGCGGCGAGGCCCAATACACCAGCGAACAGGGTGCCATCGAACTTTGGACGATGAGCAAGGCGCTGTAACCGCGCCCCGCTCCGCCGTCGTTTAGCGCGGCTCCCGCTGCAGCATCAGGAACAGCAAGGCAAACGCATTGGGCGCCAGGTAGATCAGCGCCCCCAGCTGCACCGCCAGCGGATCCTTCTTGGCCTGCCAGGCCATAAACCAGTCGCCGGCGACTACCATAAAGCCGACGCCCCACACCGCAATTGCGCAAAGCGCCCCCAGCATCGCCCAGGCTTTGCCCTTGGCGAAGGCGGCGTAAGGGCCTTTCAATCGCCCGATCATCAGCACCACGCCTGCCGCCGCGAATAGACCGGCCAGCGTTTCCAGCGTGGTGATGACCGCCAACCCCAACATGCAGGCCCAGTCGGCGCTGATCGCGCGCCACATCAGCCCCGGCGTTTGATAGGTATCCTGCATGGCAAGCAGCGGCCCCACCGCATTGCGCGCGGTACCGGCGAAATCCGCCGTATTGTTCAACAGGCTGAACAGCCCCCACAGGGCCGGAAACAGAGACAGGACGATGCAACCGAGGCGTGACACAGTGATTTCGTTCATGGTTATCCTTAATGAATAAACGGGTGACTCCCGCCCTCATGACGGGACCGCTATTGAGATCCTGATAGTTTGACGTGCACAATGTAAGAACTAATCTTACAATGACGCAGCATAGCCGAAAGTGAGGAGGAACAATGGGCAGAACATTAACGGTAGATCTGGGTGACGAACTGCGTAGCTTCGTCGAAGACCTGGTGGCCAGCGGCGATTACCGCACGCCCAGTGAAGTCATCCGCGAATCGGTGCGCACTTTGCGCGAACGTACCGCCACCTCAAAGCTGGAAGAGCTTAGGCGCCTGATCGCCGAAGGAGAAAACAGCGGTGAGGCCGTTGAATGGGATCGTGATGTGTTCATGGAAAGAATACGGAGCAAAGCAAAAGGATGCGCAGGAGAGTAACCGTTCGTCCAAAAGCATTGGACGATATGGAAGAGATCTATTTTTACGGGTTGGCGCACTTTGGCTTACAGGTGGCCGAAGATTATCTGCGCCGCCTGCATCAGGCTTTCGATAACCTTAGCCACCACCAACTCGGCAGAAACATCGATGCAATCGGCCCCGGCCTATGGGTATTGCCCGTCGCCAACCACCTGATTTATTTTCGACAGCAGAGGCGGGAGGTGAATATCATCAGAGTGCTGCATCATTCCCGCGATCCGCTCAGCCAATCCTTTTTAAGCTGACCCAACGTCAAATCGCCACCAGCCCGCGTACGCCGTCCTGTTCCATGGCGCTGCCGGCGCCGCGCTGCACGATGCTGCCGCGCGACATCACCAGATAGCTGTCCGCCAGATCGGCGGCAAAGTCATAGAACTGTTCCACCAGCAGGATCGCCATATCGCCCTTCGCCGCCAGTTGCTTGATCACCGCGCCGATCTCCTTGATCACCGAAGGTTGGATCCCTTCCGTCGGCTCGTCGAGGATCAGCAGCTGCGGCCGGCAGGCCAGCGCCCGGCCGATCGCCAGCTGCTGCTGTTGCCCGCCGGAGAGATCGCCGCCGCGCCGATCCTTCATTTGCCGCAGCACCGGAAACAGTTCATAGATCGGATCCGGCACCGCGCGCGCGTCAGCGCCGGAAAAACGCGCCAGCCCCATCAGCAGATTTTCCTCCACCGTCAGGCGCGGGAAAATCTCCCGCCCCTGCGGCACATAGGCGATGCCCGCCTGCACCCGCTGATGCGGCTTTTTACCGGTGATGGTTTCGCCCCGCCAACGGACGCTGCCGCTACGCGCCGGGATCAGCCCCATCAGGCATTTCAGCAGCGTGGTCTTGCCCACGCCATTGCGCCCCAGCAGGCAGGTCACCTCGCCGATGCGCGCCTCGAACGACAGGCCGCGCAGAATGTGGCTGCCGCCGTAATACTGATTCAATTCCTCTACCTGCAGCATGATTACGCCTCCTCAGCGCCCCAGATATACCTCAATCACCCGTTCATCGGCCTGCACCTGCGCCAGCGATCCTTCCGCCAGCACCTGTCCCTGATGCAGCACCGTCACGCGATCGGCAATGGTTTCCACAAACCCCATGTCGTGCTCCACCACCATCAGCGAATGCTTGCCCGCCAGCTCGCGGAACAGTTCGGCGGTGTAGTCGGTTTCAGCGTCGGTCATGCCGGCCGCCGGCTCGTCGAGCAGCAGCAGGTGCGGTTCCTGCACCAGCAGCATGCCGATCTCGAGAAACTGTTTCTGCCCGTGAGATAAAAGCCCGGCGGGCCGGTGGCGTTCATGCCCCAGCCGCAGGGTCTTCAGCATCTCGTCGATGCGGTCGCGCTGTTCGCTGCTCAGGCGGGCGCGCAGGCAGGCCCACACCGATTTGCGGGTTTTCTGCGCGATCTCCAGATTTTCGAACACCGTCAGCGCCTCAAACACCGTCGGTTTTTGAAACTTGCGGCCGATGCCGGCGTGGGCGATCTGCATCGGCGCCAGCCGGGTCAGATCGACGGTCTGATCGTAAAACACCCTGCCGCTGTCCGGCCGGGTCTTGCCGGTGATCACATCCATCAGCGTGGTCTTGCCGGCGCCGTTGGGGCCGATCACGCAGCGCAATTCGCCGACGCCAATGCGCAGCGACAGATCGGTCAGCGCGCGAAAACCGTCGAAGCTGACGTTGACGTTGTCGAGCTGCAGCACCGGATCGGTTTGCTGCCGGTATTTATCCGCCGGCAGCGGGTGGGTAAACAGCTCGTCGGTCACTTGCATCGCTTTCATGAGGTTTTCCTCCGGCGCAGCAGACCGATCACCCCTTTGGGCAGAAACAGCGTGACGACGATAAACATCAGGCCGAGGAAGAACTGCCAGTATTCGGGAATGGCCATGGTGAACCAGCTCTTGGCGCCGTTGACGATGCCGGCGCCGAGCAGCGGCCCCACCAGCGTGCCGCGCCCGCCGAGCGCCACCCAGATGGCGGCCTCGATCGAGTTGGTCGGCGACATTTCGCCGGGGTTGATGATGCCGACCTGCGGCACATAGAGCGCGCCGGCCAGCCCGCACAGCACCGCCGACAGCGTCCAGACGAACAGCTTGAAACCCTTCGGATCGTAGCCGCAGAAGGTCAGGCGGTTTTCCGCATCGCGCACCGCGGTCAGCACCCGGCCGAATTTGCTGCGCGCCAGCGCAAAGCCGATGGTCAGGCTGGCGGCCAGCAGCAGCACCGTCGCCAGGAACAACGCCACTCGCGTGCCGGCGGCGGTGATGGGAAAGCCAAGCAGCGTGGTGAAACCGGTAAAGCCGTTATTGCCGCCGAAGCCGGTCTCGTTGCGAAAGAACAGCAGCATGCCGGCATAGGTCAGCGCCTGGGTCATGATCGAGAAATACACCCCTTTGATTTTCGAGCGAAAGGCGAAGTAGCCGAACAGGAAGGCCAGCAGACCCGGCACCAGCACGATCAGGCACAGCGCCCAGGCGAAATGCTGGGTGCCGCTCCAGAACCACGGCAGCTCATTCCAGGAGAGGAACGTCATAAACGCCGGCAGCCCGTCGCCCGCCGCCTGCCGCATCAGGTACATGCCCATGGCGTAGCCGCCGAGCGCGAAGAACAGCCCGTGGCCGAGCGACAGCAGCCCGGCATAGCCCCACACCAGGTCGAGCGCCACCGCCACCACCGCGTAGCACAGGATCTTGCCCGCCAGCGTCAGGGTATAGGTGGACACCGCCAGCGGATGATCCGCCGGCAACAACGTCATGAACGGCATCACCAGCAGCGCCAGCAATGCCAGCCCGCCGATGCTCAACGCCAGCCGGGGCGCTTTCTGCACGCCGGTTACGGTCAATGGTTGGCTCATCAGTCAATCACCCTGCCCTTAAGGGCGAACAGCCCCTGCGGACGCTTTTGAATAAACAGAACGATCAGCACCAGGATCAGGATCTTGCCCAACACGGCGCCGATCTGCGGCTCGAGGATCTTGTTGACGATGCCGAGGCCGAAGGCCGCCGCCACCGTCCCCGCCAGTTGGCCGACGCCGCCGAGTACCACCACCAGGAACGAATCAATGATGTAACCTTGCCCCAGCTCCGGCCCAACGTTGCCCAACTGCGACAGCGCCACCCCGCCGAGCCCGGCGATGCCGGATCCCAACCCGAAGGCCAGCATGTCCACCCGCCCGGTGGGCACGCCGCAGCAGGCCGCCATCGCGCGGTTTTGCGTCACCGCGCGCACGTTCATGCCGAGCCGGGTTTTGTTCAGCAGCAGCCAGGTCAACGCCAGCACCAGCAGCACGAACACGATCACCGCGATGCGGTTCCACGGCAGCACCAGGTTCGGCAACAGCTGCACCCCGCCCGACAGCCACGCCGGGTTGGCGACCTCGACGTTCTGCGCGCCGAACAGCACCCGCACCAGCTGGATCAGCACCAGGCTGATGCCCCAGGTGGCCAGCAGGGTTTCCAGCGGCCGGCCGTACAGGTGGCGGATCACCGTACGCTCCAGCAGCATGCCGATCCCGGCGGTGATGGCGAACGCCACCGGCAGCGCCGCCAGCGGATAGAGCGCCAGCCACTGCGGCGCAAATTGCTGAAACAACCCCTGCACCAGATAGGCGGAATAGGCGCCGAGCATCAGCATTTCGCCGTGCGCCATATTGATGACGCCGAGCAGGCCGTAGGTGATCGCCAGGCCGAGCGCCGCCAACAGCAGGATCGAACCGAGCGACAGGCCGCTGAACGCCTGGCCGAGCAGATCACCGATCATCAGGCGGTGCTGCACGCGCTGCAGGCTGCGCTGCGCCTCGGCGCGCACCGCGGCGTCCGGCTCATTGGCCGCGTCGGTCAACGCCTGCAGCCGCGCGCGGGTTTCCGGCTCGCCCGATTCCCCCAGTAGCCGCACCGCATTGAAGCGCACCTGCGGGCTGGCGTCGGCCAATTGCAGGTTCGCCAGCGCAATGCTCAGCGCGTCGCGTACCTGCGGGTCTTTCTCCTGCGCCAGCCGCCGGGTCAACAGCGGCAACTGCTCGCCCTGCGCCTCGCGCTGCAGCGCGGTCGCCGCCTGCAGCCGCACCGCCGCGTCCGCGCTGACCAACCGCTGCGCCGACAACGCGTTGGCAATCAGAATGCGCAGCCGGTTGTTCAGCCACACTTTCTTCGGCTCGCCAACCGGGGCCGCCTCACCTTCAAGCGGCAGATAGCGGTCGCCCTGGCGGATAAAGGCGCGTTTCGCCCCGTCGATCGCCACGGTTTCCTGCTGCAGCCCCTGCAGCAACGGCAGGCGCGCGGCGTCCGGCTCGGCCGCCCACGCCTGCAGCAGTTTAGCCTGCTGCGCGCGAGTGGCCGCAGCGAACTCATCGGCCGGTCCGGCCTGCGCCAGCAGGGGCCAGGCGCACAACAGCCACAGCCCGGCGCGCAGAGAGGATAAAAACGGAGATTGCATCAGCTGCCTCTTCTGTTGGGCCGGCGCGCGTCGAGCCGTGCCGGCGCTGAGTGACGTTACTTGCCGCCTTTCACCGGGTAATCCGGTTTTTTGTCGTTGCCGGCGATATACGGACTCCACGGCTGCGCGCGCACCGGTGCCTCGGTCTGCCACACCACGTTGAACTGGCCGTTGCCCTCGATCTCGCCGATCATCACCGGCTTGTGCAGGTGGTGATTGGTCTTGTCCATGGTCAGCGTGAAGCCCGACGGCGCGGCGAAGGTTTGCCCAGCCATCGCCGCGCGCACCTTATCGACGTCGGTGGTGCCGGCCTTTTCCACCGCCTGCGCCCACATGTGGAGGCCGACGTAGGTGGCCTCCATCGGATCGTTGGTCACCGCAGTGGCGTAATTCGGCAGATTGTGCGCCTTGGCGTAGGCTTTCCACTGGCTGACAAACTGTTTGTTGGTCGGGTTATCCAGCGATTCGAAGTAGTTCCAGGCCGCCAGGTTGCCCACCAGCGGTTTGGTGTCGATGCCGCGCAGCTCCTCCTCGCCGACCGAGAAGGCGATCACCGGCACGTCCGTGGCCTTGACGCCCTGGTTGGCGAGTTCTTTGTAGAACGGCACATTGGAATCGCCGTTGATGGTGGAGATCACCGCGGTATTGCCGCCGGCGGCGAACTTCTTGATGTTGGCGACGATGGTCTGGTAATCGCTGTAGCCGAACGGCGTATAGACCTCTTCGATATCCTTGTCCTGCACGCCTTTACTGTGCAGGAAGGCACGCAGGATCTTGTTGGTGGTGCGCGGATAGACGTAATCGGTGCCCAACAGGAAGAAGCGCTTGGCGCCGCCGCCGTCCTCGCTCAGCAGGTATTCCACTGCCGGGATCGCCTGCTGGTTCGGCGCCGCGCCGGTGTAGAACACGTTCGGCGACATCTCTTCGCCTTCGTATTGCACCGGATAGAACAACAGTCCGTTCAGCTCCTCAAACACCGGCAGCACCGACTTGCGCGACACCGAAGTCCAGCAGCCGAACACCGCCGCCACCTTGTCCTGGCTCAGCAGCTGGCGCGCCTTTTCGGCGAACAGCGGCCAGTTGGAGGCCGGATCTACCACCACCGGCTCCAGCTTTTTGCCGAGCACCCCACCTTTGGCGTTGATCTCGTCGATGGTCATCAGCGCCACATCCTTGAGCGGCGTCTCGGAAATCGCCATGGTGCCAGAGAGCGAACTCAGAATACCGACCTTGATGGTGTCGGCGGCCTGCGCGCTCCAGGCCAGGCCCATGCCGACAGCGGCGGCGGACAGCGCAAAAGCTTTGATAAAACGACGACGTTGCATAGTTCAAACTCCTGATGTGTGTGAAATCAAAATCGTTACGCCGAGCGCGCAGGCTGCTGAGCCCGCGCCTGGTGCAACATGTGCAGCGTTATTTTTCGCACTTCTGCCTTGCTGACGGCGATGTGCTCGCCGAGCAGCGTTTGCGCCTCCTCACTTTGCCGCTGCAGGATCGCCTGCAAAATGGCGGCGTGCTCGCGGTAGGTGGCGTCCACCCGCGCCTGCTGGGTGAAATCCAGCCGGCGAATGATGCGGATCTTTTCGGTCAGCTCGCGGTGGATGCGCGCCATTTCACCGTTGCCCGCCGCGGCCACCAACGCCTGATGAAACTGCTCATCGTGCTGCGACACCGCCTTGCCGTCCGCCAGACGCGGCGCTTCGGTCCAAAAACGGCTCAGTGCCGCCAGCGCGTCCGGCGTTTCCCCGGCCGGGCGTTCGCACAGCCGTTTCACCGCCTCTTGCTCCAACACGATGCGCAGGTCGTACAGCTCTTCGAAGTAGGCGAAGTCGAACGGCCGCACCTGCCAGCCGCTGCGAAACAGCACCTCGACATAGCCTTCACGCTCGAGTCGAAACAGCGCCTGGCGCACCGGCGTGCGGCTGGCCGCCATGCGCTGCGCCACGTCGCTTTCGCTGAAGCGATCGCCTGGCAGCAGGCGAAACTCGAAGATGTCGGCCTTGAGCTGCAGATAAATGCGCTCCGCCAGCCCTTCCGGCCGCGCCTTGTGCTCTCCGTTGGTGATTTGCATCATCGCTCCTCCGTTCAGACCGCCTTTTCCAGCCACAGCAGGGCGTCGCCCGGCCCGACCGGCCGCCCCTGCCGGCAGCTGATGCGTTTAACGACCCCGGCGCGCGGCGCGGTGACCGCCAGCTCCATTTTCATCGCCTCGACCACGATCAGCGGCTGCCCGGCCGCCACCGCCTGCCCCGGTTCCACCAGGATCTTCCACACGCTGCCGTTCAGATCGGCGCTGACCAAATCGCCGTCGATGGCGTCTTCTTCCTCCGGCGGCAACAGCTGCGCCTCGGCCTCGTCGTCATCGCTGCGCCAGCGCGCCACTTCGGCGCTGAACGCCTGCTGCTGGCGATACTGGAAGTCGGCGATCGCCCCGGCGTTGTCGGCCAGGAAACGGGTGTAGGCGGCGAAGTCGAACTCGCTCTCTTCGATGCGCACCTGCATGCGCCCTTCACGGAACGCTTCGCGCTGCTCGTCCAACTCTTGCTCGCTGACCGGATAGAAGCGCACCTGATCGAAGAAGCGCAGCAGCCAGGGTTCACCGGCGGTGAACTGCGGGTTTTTGAGAAACTTGTTCCAGATCGGCAGCGTGCGCCCCACCAGCTGGTAACCGCCCGGCGAGTCCATGCCGTAGATGCACATGTACATGCCGCCGATGCCGACCGTCCCTTCGGCGGTGTGGGTGCGCGCCGGGTTATATTTGGAGCTCAGCAGGCGATGGCGCGGATCGAGCGGCACCGCGCAGGGCGCGCCGAGGTAGACGTCGCCCAGCCCGAGGATCAGGTAGCTGGCGTCGAACAGAATGTCGCGCACCTGCTCGCGTCGGCTCAGGCCATTGATGCGCTGAATGAAATCGACGTTGTTCGGCAGCCAGGGCGCCGAGGCGCGCACCGTCTGTTGATAGCGATCCACCGCCCCCAGCGTGGCCGAATCTTCGAACGCCATCGGCAGCCACACGGTGCGCGTCGGCACCTTCAGGCGGCTGACGTCCCCCAGCGCCCGTTCACGCGCCAGCAGGCGCTGCAGCAAGTCGGCCTGGCTAATCTGCCGGCTGTCGTAGCGGATCTGCAGTGAACGCACGCCCGGCGCCAGCTCCGCCACGCCCGGTATCACCTCCTCCCGCAGCGACTGCATCAGCAGATGAATGCGCAGCCGCAGCGCCAGATCGAGCACGTTGTCGCCGTACTCCATCAGGATGTAGCCGTCCCCCGCCTGGCGATACGCCACCGCCGGGCGCCCGTCCGCCGCCGGCAGCGCCGCCAGCACCGCGGCGGAAACGGTCTCCGCCGGGGCCAGATCCGGCGGCGGCAGGGTGATGGCCTTCACCGCCGCCAGCGCTTCGATGCTGCCGAGCTGCGCCTGCTCCAGCGACTGCGCCTGCCGGAAGCCGATCGGATGGAAACGGATGCGGTCGCCCGGCTTCACCTGCCCCACTTTCCACAGCTCGGCCTTGGCGATGGTCACCGGGCAGACGAAGCCGCCAAGGCTGGGCCCGTCGCGGGTCAGGATCACCGGGAAGTCGCCGGTGAAGTTGATGGCGCCGATGGCGTACTCGCAATCGTGCACGTTGGAAGGATGCAAACCGGCCTCGCCGCCGTCCTCCCGCGCCCACTCGGGCTTCGGCCCCGCCAGGCGCACCCCGAGGCGGTTGGAGTTGTAATGCACCTGCCAGTCGGTGGCAAAAAAGGCCTCTATCGATTCAGCGGTGAAAAAGTCCGGCGCGCCGTGCGGCCCGTACAGCACGCCGATGTGCCACTGGTCGCCGTAGTGCGGGATCAGGCTGTCGTCCATCGCCTGCGGCGCGGCGATCGGCGCCGGCGTAGTGCTGGCCGCCAGCGCCGGTTGGGCGATCGCCAACATGTCCGCCACGCGCAAGGTGCGCCCGGCGTGGCCGCCGAACTGGCCCAGCGCGAAGGTGGAGCGGCTGCCGAGATACACCGGCACGTCAAAGCCGTTACGTACCGCCAGATAGGTGCGGCAGCCATGCGTGGCGCGCCCCAGCGTCAATACCTGCCCGGCCCGCACCGCGATCGGCCGCCAATACGCAACCGCTTCACCGTCCAGATCGGCCGGGCAGCTCGCGCCCGTCAGCGCGAGGGTGGCGTCGCAGTGAAAGCGCAGCGTCGGCCCCTGCAGGGTAAACTCCAACCCGGCGGCCGCCGGGTGGTTGCCGACGATGCGGTTGGCCAGCCGAAACGCGAAGTCGTCCATCGGGCCGGACGGCGGCACGCCGATGTCCCAATAGCCGAGGCGGCCGGGATAATCCTGCACGCTGCTGTAGGTGCCGGGTTGCAGCACTTCGAGGCAGTGCGGCTGGAAACGCACATCGTCCAGCAGGCGCGTCCAGACGTCGCCGCGCTGAAATTGCGGCGTGGCGATCACCTGCCGCAGATAGTCGAGGTTGGTGGCGATGCCGTGCAAACGGGTCGCCGCCAGCGCCACGCGCAATTTTTCCAGCGCCTGCGCCCGATCGGCGCCGTGCACGATCAGCTTGGCGATCATCGGGTCGTAAAACGCCGACACTTCGCTGCCGGTCGCCACCCAACCGTCGAGGCGCACGTCGTCAGGGAAATGCACCTCGGTCAGCACGCCGGGGCTAGGCTGGAAGTTTTTCAGCGGATCTTCGGCGTAGAGGCGCACTTCGATCGCCGCGCCCTGCGGCGCGCGCTGCAACGCCGCCCAATCCAGCGCGTCGCCCGCCGCCACCTGCAGCATGCATGCGATCAGATCCAGGCCGGTGACCATTTCTGTAACCGGGTGCTCGACCTGTAAGCGGGTGTTCACTTCCAGGAAATAAAACTCGTCGCGCGCGGCGTCATAGATAAACTCTACGGTGCCGGCGCTGCGGTAATTCACCGACTCGCCCAGCGCCACCGCCGCCCGGTGCAGCGCCTGGCGGGTCGCCGCCGGCAGATGCGGCGCCGGGGTTTCCTCCACCACCTTTTGGTTGCGCCGCTGCAGCGAACAGTCGCGCTCGCCGAGCGCCGCCACCCGCCCCTGGCCGTCGCCGAAAATCTGCACCTCGACGTGGCGCGCCCGATCGACGAAGCGTTCGATAAAGGCGCCGGCGTCGCGGAAGAACTGCTCTCCCAGCCGTTTGACGCTGTCGTACGCGTCGCGCAGCGCCGCCTCGTCGTCACAGCGCGTCAGACCGATGCCGCCACCGCCGGCGGTGCTTTTCAGCATCACCGGGTAGCCGATGCGCGCAGCGGCCGAGACCGCCTGCTCAACGCTCTCCAGCAAGCCGGTGCCCGGCGTCATCGGCACCCCGGCCAACGCCGCCAGCTCGCGCGCCCGGTGCTTGAGGCCGAACTCGCGCATCTGCGCCGCCGTCGGGCCGATAAAGGCGATGCCCGCCGCCTCGCAGGCGTCGGCAAACTCGGCGCTCTCGGACAAAAAGCCGTAGCCGGGGTAGATCGCCTGCGCGCCGGTGGCCGCGGCCGCCGCGAGGATCTTGTCGATGCGCAGGTAGCTGTCGGCGGCCTTGTCGCCGCCAAGCGCCACCGCCCTGTCGGCCTCGGCGACGTGCGGCGCATTGCGGTCGGCGTCGGAATAGACCGCCACGCTGGTTACGCCCAGGCGTTTCAGGGTGCGAATGGCGCGGCAGGCGATTTCGCCGCGGTTAGCGATCAGTACGGTAGTAAACATGTTCATGCCCCCTTAACGCTGGCGAGATAGTCGCGCCAGCCGCCAAACTCAGTGATATCCGTCGCGTCTTCCAGCGCCCAGGCTTCGCAGATAAACCCCTTCACCCGCCGGCCGTCCGCCAGCAGCAGCGTGCCGATGCCCAATGGCGCCGGAATTTCCGCCACAAACTCGCCGAAACGGGCCAGCGGGATGTCCCACAGCTCAACGCGGATCGCCGCCCCCTGCGCCGCGCGCGCCAGCCCCGGCTTCGGCGGCTCGGTATCGGCCAGCGCATACAGGCGATAGCAGGGGGCGGTAGCGGTTTGCTCCACCTGCACCGCGTCGCGCTGTGTCAGCTGGACGTTGAGCGGCATGCCGCTAAGGTGAGCGCCCACTACCGCCAGACGCACGTGCCCTGTGGACGGCGCAGGCACAGGCTGCGGCGGCAATGCCCGGCCGATAGCGCCGAGCGGCAAGGCGCTTTGCCGTTGCCAGCGCAGGCCAAACGCCGCCAACGCCCGGTCATGCCAGGCGGGCGCAATCAGGGTGATGCCCGCCGGTAGACCGTCTTCGCGCTGCGGCCCCGGCAGCGCCAGCGCGCTCAGATCGGCCAGGTTGGTGAAATTGGTGTAAGTGCCGAATTGCGAATTGAACAGCACCGGCTCCTGCGCCATCTCCGCCAGGGTGCGAATAGTGGGCGCGGTCGGCACCACCAGCGCGTCGAACGGCGCCAGCCGCTGGGCGATTTGCCGCGCCAGCTCGGCGCGCAGGTATTCCGCCTTGTAGGCGTCGCAGGCGCTGTAGCCGAGGCCGTTGCCGACGATGCCGCGCACCACCGGATCGATGGCCTGCGGGCTCGCTTCCAGCACCTGCTCAATGGCTACCGTGCGCTCCGCCACCCAGGGGCCGTAATACAGCTGTTCCGCCAGAGTGCGAAACGGCGCGAAATCGAGGGGTTCCAGCGTCGCGCCGCCCGCCTGCAGCTGCGCCAGCGCACGGTGAAACGCCCGCTCGGCCTGAACGTCGCCGAAAAACTCCAGCTGGGCGGGAACGGCGAAACGCGGTGCGGCGGGGATATCCGCCGGCGCGGTATGCGGATCGGGGCGGGAATACGGGTCTGCCGCGTCAAACCCGCTCGCCAACTCCGCCACCTGCGCGGCGTCGGCCACGGTCAGCGCGAAGACCGACACCGTATCGTTCAACCGACAGGCCGGCACCACGCCGCGGTTGGACAACCGCCCCTTGGTCGGCTTCAGCCCGACGATGTTGTTGAACCCGGCGGGCACGCGCCCCGAACCGGCGGTGTCGGTGCCGAGCGCGAACGGCACCAGGCCGCGTGCCACCACCGAGGCGGAGCCGGAGCTGGAACCGCCGCTGACGTAGCGGCTGTCGAAGCTGTTGACCACCGCGCCATACGGTGAGCGAGTGCCTACTAACCCGGTAGCGAACTGGTCGAGGTTGGTTTTACCGAGGGCGATCGCCCCGGCGGCGCGCAGGCGGGCGACCACGGTGGCGTCCGCCGCGGCCTGATAGGTGAACGCCGGGCAGGCGGCGCTGGTCGGCCAGCCGCCGACGTCGATATTGTCTTTGATGGCGAAGGGCACGCCGAACAGCGGCAGGCGGGTGAGATCGCCGGCGACTGCTTCCAGCCTTTGCGCCAGCTGCCGATACTGCTGCTCGCGCTGCGCCGGCGTGGCGAGATACAGCCAGGCGTTATCGTCTGGGCTCAGCCCGGCGACCAGCGTTTCGATCGTCGCACTGACGCAGGCAAGGCGCTCGCCCGCCGGGCGGGTTTGGTAATGGTGCTGCCATTCACTGAGGGTAAAACCGCACGCTACAACAGGTTCGCTCATCGGCTGAATTCCATCTGGTACACAAGATGGGATTCAACAGAGCAACCGGCGTGCCAATTTTTAATCTCATGATTTCAATAAATTATAATTAAAACTTATGACGGCGGCGGCAAACGGGCTGCACCAGCGGCGCGCAGCGGGAGAACAAAAAGAGTGCAATGGCGGGATGACGCAGAGGAAAAACCGGGGCGACGACACTCGCCGCCCCGCAGGCCGATGGGGATAGGTCAACCGTCAACCGCAAGCTCAGCACCTACCATGTCGTGAGCGCTACCCTTCTCCAGGTATTGGCCGCCGTGCAAATATAAAAGAACGTGGAGTCTGCCGACCATTGGCCTATTTTACCGGGCGCAACGGCCGAAGCGGGGACAGCAACTCTGACACCTACAGGATCTCCGTTCACGTTCGCTGAATCATAAATATTCAACACTTTTATGTGGCCGGAGGAGAATTGGTTATTCGGCCCACCAATAGGATAAGCGCCGTTACCGGCCGGATAGATGCCATTATCCGCAACCGTTAACTGCTTGGTGTACAACCCGCTCCATTTAAATGAGGGTTGTCCTAAGGCGGTCGCGATATCCTTCTGCGGCGAAAAATCCGCCGGGGAGATGGATACGCCGCTGCTGGTCGTATTGTTATTAGCGCCAAGCGTAAACTTAGGTGAAAAACTAATTAAAGAAGCCCCGTCCTGAGCCAACCTGACGCCCGGTTCAAACCCCTGAAGGTTATTGCCTGGAGAAATGCCGCCAAAGTAATGGTAGCTGGTACTCCCTCCTTTGGCGGCATAGAACAGGTTATCGGATTCGCCCTTGATGCCATGGAAAATCGCCGGATAAGCGCCATGGCTGGCCCTGTCCGCCAAGGACCACGGAAGTTGCCTAGGAGCCATATCGGCGATTGCCGCGTTGGCGAATCTTGTCGTATTGCTCAGCATGTTATCAAACACAAATGCCGCCGCGATGCCGTTTACCGGTTCTGCAGCCACATTGTAAGTGGTATTACTCACATTATAGAAACCGCCTCGACATTCAAAAGTGCTTCCATCACTCTGAAGAATAGTTTCACCTTCGCAAGTAAACTGCCCCAGGATGTTATCGGTGTTGGTTCGGGTGAGTTTAATCGCCGTAGCGCCGACGCCACCGAACAGGTGGATATAGCAGAAACCGTTGTACCACGTTGCTCTGTTGGCGTTTCCTCTCAGCTCCAGCCCCACGCCGGCATCCGTATTTGTGCCACCATCGCCCGGATTGCCGGAGACTTTGATCTGACATTGAATTTCATGGAACCCCACGCCGTGGAAGGAGCTATCCCCGCCATTGCTCTCCATCAATATGTTGGACAGGCCGCGGTGGAACCGGCAAGAGTGAAAACTGACGAACTCGGTAAACGCACCGGCATAGCCGTTCAACAGATGTAAGTTCACAAAAAACTTCATAATCAGCAATCTTTCATGCCGCATGAAACAGGAACCATTGATCCGATAGCCGGTGCCCGTATATAACGCGCCCTTGGCCGGCGTAATCGTCACATCGCTGATATATCTGTTGGTATGGATCCCGGAACCGCCTTTCGACTCAAAACACGCATGATCATTAGACGTCGGCTTAAAGAAGAATTTCGTACTAATCCAATTTTCGCCCTCTATCGCAATGCCTTTATCTCCGGTGTAGTTTTCTCCCCCTAAATTTAAGGTATCTGTAATGTAATAGTTACCGGCAGGAACATAGAGCTTCTTGCAGCCTTGGCTAATCGCATAAGCGATAGCCTGTTTAAACGCCTGCGTATCATCCGTACCAACGCCAGCTGTATCATTCCAATCGCCCTTCGCGCCGAACATCTGAGGGGTAATGTGGGGCACGCCTTCATTCGGGAAGGAATACTGAATGAGTTGATTGCCCGTTACCCCTACAAGCGTAGAGATAATCGGTTTAAAAGCGCAATCCCAGACGTTCTTGCCAATGAGAGTCGTTTCGTCAAATGCCCCGCCTAACTCCAGCGCCCGAGCGGGAGAAGCAAGTTTAATCACATTTCCTTCAATAATGGCGTTTTTCCCATTCAAGAAACGGATATAACCAAACCCAGAGTCCGTGACCCGATTGCCGGAAAACACCGTACGGTCGCCGTACAGCTTGATCCATACCTGGCTGCTGGTCCATCCGGAGTTGGTTATCTTGTTGCCGGTCATCACGCAGCTATTGGTGAACAGGGCAACCTTGCAATTATTGATAATATTGCCTGAGAGGGTCGCCTCCGTTGCGGCAATGCCATTGAAGGCCGAGGAATTGGAGGTGCCGCAGAAATTTAAAAAATTATCTGCGATAACGGACTCAGCGACAGAAATATCGTTATTGCCGTGATAGTCGATGCCATTCTCAACGGTATCTTCAACGTGATTCCCGATAATTCGTGAATTATTCGTAGGGATTTTGGTGGGGTTATTCACTAAGGAATAGTCGATCTGAATGCCGAACCTTTCGATCGTTTTGATGTAGTTATTAGAGATATTAATGTCACTGATTCCACCCAGCGAGATGCCATAGCTGGTATTAACAATATGGTTATTGGCAACGGTCAGGTTAGTGAATGAATGAGGCGTGCCGGTCACTTCATTATTCAATGTCACCCCGCCCCCTCTTTGCGTATGCCCGGCCCCAGCGGGTTTAGCGGGTTTATGTCCATCATGAATATGATTGTTCACAATCAAGATGTCATAAGCATCTCGGTTCACGCCCGTTTTCAGCAAGATCCCGTCACCCTGGTGATTCGTCAGTTCGTTATTCTGGATTGTAATATGGCGTCCGCCACGAACGGCGATAGGTTCTTCACCCAGATCTTTAAGTAAATTGTTCTCAAGGGTAACTGACGTACAGTCAGAAAGGCCCAAAGCATCGGTATGCATGCTGATGGCGCAATTTCTCACGGTGAAGTGTTCACAACGGGTGAAAGCCATGCCGGTACACGCGCGAGTGGCATACCACCAAATAGGATCTGCATCTTTCTGAGTCACCTTTCTCGTGATCCTCAGATCTTCCACGATGAAATTCGACTGTTCCACGGTATTAAAAATATTGATTTGAGGCGTATCGTCATCCAGGTGAATTTCACCACCGCCATAAATATGGCAGTTGCTAGGGATCTGCAGAGGCTGCCAAGCCGAACCCAACGTCAACCGATAGACATTCGCCATTCTGACCTGGCGTTTTTTCATCGAGCTAGCGGCGTCAATCGCCACTTTAGCGAACATGGCGCTGACGGCATCTCTATCGTCAGCCAGGCCATCGCCTACGGCGCCGAACTGTTCAGGGGTATATTCAGCGAATTCGCCGCCATCATTGACCTGAGCGGCGGCATTTTTTGTGTTGAACTGTGGATCTTCTTTTGACATTTGAGCCATTGAATTACTCCTCTGGATTTTACGTTTCAATCGACATTGAACGAACCCTAGAAAAGTAACCGGACGGGCGGCACGCCCTCCATCGATGACGGGTGGCTGAGGGCCAGTACAACAACGGCGGGCGGGAGAGCGGCAATAAAAAAGGCGCAACCTTGCGATTGCGCCTGATGTTCGGTGAACGCTGCGCGTTACTCGCCGCGAACGCGCTGCGCCAGCCCTTTGAGGAAGTAGCGCAGCATCTGATCGCCGCACGGGCGGTAGTTCTTGGTACCCTCTTTGCGGAACAGCGCACTCAGCTCCGGCTTGGAGATGCGGAAGTCCACCGCGGTGAAGATCTGGTGCATGTCGGTGTCTTTCAGCTCGAACGCCACGCGCAGCTTTTTCAGCACCAGGTTATTGGTGATCGGCAGCTCAACCGCCGGCGCCGGGAACTTGTCGTCCTTACCGCGCTTGAAGAACACCAGGCCGTTGAGGAAGTGCGCCATCACTTCGTCCGGGCACTTTTCGTAGCCCGGCTCGCCTTCTTTGATCACGTAAGCGTCCATCGCCGACACCGCCACCTCGAAATCGTCCAGTTTGATAATCTCGACCATTTTGGCGTTGTTAATGCTCAGCATATAGCGCACGCTGCGCAGCACGTCGTTGTTCATCATGGGATTGCATTGCCTTTACTTGTCTAACGGGGACGTGCGCATTGTAAAAAAATGCCCCATACCCAAAATAATTGGAGTTGCATCGCGGCGGCAAATTTGTAAGCCCCCGGAGCATAGTTAACTATGTGACCGGGGCGCGCAAATGCAGCCAACAAAGAGGCAGCTCCAAGTATGACGGGTATGGCCGCACACCTTGAATGTGCGGCAGTATAGGGATCGGCAAGGGGTTTCTCAATCGATTTGGCTTTTTTGCTGATACAGCGGGATGTCTTCACCGATGATGTACTTGTTGCGCAGCATCGACGAGACCTTGTCCATGATCATCACCACCACCACCAGGATCAGGGTGATGAACATCACCACGTCCCAGTTCCACAGCCGCATATTCTCCGCATACACCAGGCCGATGCCGCCGGCGCCGACGAAGCCCAGCACCGCCGCTGAGCGGGTGTTGGACTCGATCTGGTACAGGCTGAGCGCCAGGAAGGTGGGGAACGACTGGGTGAAGATGCCGTAGCGGTGCTTCTGCAACCCGTTGGCGCCCACCGCCGTCAGGCCGCGGCTGGGGGACTTGTCCACCGCCTCATGGCCTTCGGCGTACAGTTTGCCCAGCAGCCCGACGTCCTGCATCACGATAGCCAACACCCCGGCGAGCGGCCCCATGCCGACGGCGCGCACGAAGATCAGCCCCCAGATCGCCATGTCGATGCCGCGCAGCACGTCCAGCAAGCGGCGCACCAGCACGGAGATCGGCCGCAGCAGCGGCGTCGACATCACGTTGCGCGCGGCGAAGAACGACAGCGGCAGCGCGATCAGCGACGCGGTGATGGTGCCGGCGAACACAATGGCGATGGTGATGCCGATCTGCTGGAAGTAGTACATGAACGGCCAGTTGGCGAAGTCGTGCCAGACGAACATGCGCAGGAAATAGCGCCCCAGCTGCTGGCAGCCGTTGATAAACTGCGGCCAGCTAATGCCGAAGACCAGGAAGAAGAACACATAGTACAGCACGATCGCCAGCGCGATCAGGCCGACGGTGCGCAGGTAGCGCCCCTGCTGCGCGAAGATCGCCGGATGCTGCTGTTTCAACTGGCGCAGCGTTTCCGCCGATGCCGGAGTGCCCGCTATCATTTTGCCCCCTCCACCACACGCTTGCGCAGCTCGCCCGACACGTAGTCGAGCACGGAAACCACCACGATGATCAGCAGCAGCGTCATGCTGACCTGATCGTAACGGTCGAGTTTAATGTTGGTCATCAGCTCCTGGCCGATGCCGCCCGCCCCCACCAGCCCCAAAATGGTCGACTGACGGAAGTTGATCTCCAGCCGCATGAAGCTGTAGGAGAGAAACACCGGCTTCACCTGCGGCCACAGGCCGAAGCGCATGCGCTGCAGCGGCGTGGCGCCGCAGGCCGCCAGCCCGCGCACCGGTTTGTTGGAGGCGGTTTCGATCGATTCGTAGAACAGCTTGGTCAGGCTGCCGATGGTGTGCAGCGCCAGCGCCAGGAAGCCGGGAATGGCGCCGATGCCGAACGCCATCACGAACATCACCGCCCACGCCAGCTCCGGCATGGTGCGCAAGAACGCCACCAGCGTGCGGATTGCCAGCCGCACCGAGGCCGGGGTATAGGTATTGCCGGCCGCCAGAAACGCCAGCACGGTCGCCACCAGCACCGAAAAAATGGTCGCCGCCAGCGCCAGCTGCAGGGTCTCCCAGATCAGCGGCAGCTGGATGTTCAGGCGGTAACCCCAATAGGCCAGCGAACCTTCGGTGCGCCCATCGGCGAACAGCAGGTGCCAGTGCAGCGTCGGCACGGTTTCGGCCAGGTAGTCGAAGAAGTGCGGAATAGACACCCAGACGGTGTGCAGGTTGAACTCGGCGAGGTTGCCGGCGCCCAGGTACAGCACCACCAGCCCGAGCGACCACAGCAGCGCTTCGCGTTTTTGCTTGCTGCGGATCCGTTGGTAATAGTGTGCGAAATCGGTATTCAAAGCAGGTCTTCCATCTTGATGGAACAAGGGGTTCAGCACGCTGAACCCCTTCATTCGGACGGCCGAGGCAGCCGGGAATTAACGGTCGCCTTTGGTCAGCTCGCGCTTCATATCGATGATGGTCTGGTATTCCGCCAGGGTGGTGTCGCCGATGTGCTGTTTGCCGCCCATCGCTTTGATAAAGCACTGGTGATCGTCTTTATCCAGCTTCTTGATGGCGGTGACCACTTTGGCTTTGAAGTCGGCCGGCAGCGAGTTGCTCACCAGGATCGGGCCGTTCGGGATCAGCGGCGACTGCCAGATGATGCGGATCTGTTTCATCAGGTCCGGGTGATCCATGCGGATCATGCGGGTGAACGCGCCGCTGGTGTAGCCGGTGTTGTAGTCGCCGATCATCGACGCCCAGGTCACCGCGCCTTCGAACTGGCCGTTCAGCACGCCAAGGATATCCTGCTCGTGGCCGCCGGAGAAGGTGACGCTGGAGAAGGTGTTGTTGTATTTGTTGTCGACCGTGCCGCCGAACAGCTTTTTAAACGCCTGATTCGGGATCAGGAAGCCGGAGGTGGAATCCGGATCGGCGAAGCCGATGGCCTTGCCCTTCAGATCTTCCAGTTTCTGGTACGGGCTGCCGGCCTTCACCACCACCACCGAGTGGTAGCCGCGCGACTGGTCGACGTCGTCGACCGCGATGCCAACGATGTCCACCGCTTTCGGATCCTTGATGTAGACCGAGGCGAACGACGACGGCGACATGCTCAGCACCAGGTCAATCTTGCCGCCCAGCAGGCCCTGGATCACACCGGAATAGTCGGACGAGTTGCGCAGCTTGGTATCGACATTCAGTTCCTTGTCCAGGAACTGCTTCACGCACTGGTTATCGCCGATCTGCTGGGTGGCGTTCTGGCCGCCGAGAATGCCCAGGTTCAGCTCTTTCGGCGCACCCGCTGCGGCAGCATTAAATACCATCATCGCGCCGGCCATCAGGGTGGTCAGACTCAATACTTTTTTCATTAGGTGTGCCTTGTGTGTAAAGGTAAAGGGTAAAGGTCAAAAGTGCTTCAATGGATCTGATTGGCTTCTTCGCCATACAGCTGGTGCAGGATCCGTTCGTTCAGTTGCGAAGGATGCCCGTCAAACACGATCTTCCCGTGGGCGATGCCGATCACCCGCGAGCAATACTCTTTCACCAGTTCGACCGAGTGCAGGTTCACCATCACCGCGATGCCGTCTTCGCTGATTTTCTGCAGCGCGTCCATGATGCGGCGGGTGTTTTTCGGATCGAGCGACGCGACCGGCTCATCGGCCAGCAGGATTTGCGGGTTTTGCATCAGCGCGCGGCAGATGGCGACGCGCTGCATCTGGCCGCCGGAGAGGTGCTCGGCGCGCTGCAGCGCGTGCGGCAGCATGTTGAGCCACTGCAACAGCTCGATGGCGCGAGCGCGGTCGGCGTCATCGAACAGTTTGAAGAAGGATTTCAGGGTGGAGGTGTGGCTCAGGCGCCCCAGCAGCACGTTGGTCATCACGTCCAGCCGCGGCACCAGGCAGAAGTCCTGGAAGATCATGCCGCAGCGCGCGCGCCATTGGCGCATCTGGCGGCCGGCAAGCTGGGCGATATCCTGCGCCACGCCATCGTCTTCGAAGTGCAGCATCTCGCCGCAGCTGGAAGGAATGGTGCCGTTGAGGGTATGCAGCAGCGTGGACTTGCCTGCGCCGGAGCGGCCGATCACCGCCACGAACTCGCCGGCGTGCAGATCGAAATTGATGTCATCCAGCACGCGCTGCTGCGCTTTATAGGCCTTGCCGAGTCCCTTTACCGATAATACTTTGCGGGATGCGGCGGCGTGCTGCCCTGGAAAGTCGTGCTGTGCCAATTTTAACAGTGCCTGAGCCATATGATTTCTCTGGTTTCAGTGGCTAATCATTATGGGCACCTATTAACGGATAAGTTTATGACAGTGGGATGATCGTTTTATGGCCGGGGCGTGACGCGTGCCGCCCCGGCGTGCGCATCATTCCAGGCTAAAGAAGTCCAGCCCCAGCGCCATCTTGACCTGCTGCAGCGTCTGCTGGCTGACCTGATGCGCGCGGCGGGTGCCGTGCTGCAGGATACGCGTTAGCTCGCCTTTATCGGCAATGAATTCGGCGCGGCGGGTGCGGATCGGCTCGAGCAGGCTCTGCAGGCAATCCTCCAGCAGCCGTTTGATTTTCACGTCCCCCAACCCGCCGCGCCGATAGTGCGCCTTCAGCTCCGCCACCAGTGCGGCGTCTTCGCAGAAGGCGTCCAGATAGGTGAACACCATGTTGCCCTCCACCCGGCCGGGATCGCTGACGTTGAGATGGCCAGGATCGGTGAACATGCTCATCACCGCCTTGTGAACCTCGTCGGCGCCGGCGCCAAGCGGGATGGCGTTGCCGCGCGATTTCGACATCTTGCCCTGCCCGTCCAGCCCCGGCAGACGCCCGACGTTGCTCAACAGCGGCTGACACTCCGTTAATATCGGTTGGCCAACGATGTGGTTGAAGCGCCGCACGATCTCGTTGGTTTGCTCCAGCATCGGCAGCTGATCCTCGCCGACCGGCACGTGGGTGGCGCCGAAGGCGGTGATGTCCGCCGCCTGGCTGACCGGATAGATCAGAAAACCGGCCGGCAGGCTGCGGGCGAAATCCTTCTCGGCGATTTCGTTTTTCACCGTCGGGTTGCGTTCCAGCCGCGCCACGCTGACCAGATTGAGGTAGTACATCGTCAGCTCGGCCAACGCCGGCAGCGCCGACTGCAGGCAGATCGTGGTCTTGTGCGGATCGATGCCGACCGCCAGATAGTCGGCCACCACGTTGAGCACGTTGGCGCTGATTTTTTGCGGGTTGTTGCCGTTGTCGGTCAGGCCCTGCAGATCCGCCACCATCACCGTTTGGTTATGCTGGTGCTGCAGTTCGACGCGTTGGCGCAGCGAGCCGACAAAGTGACCTAAATGCAGTGGGCCGGTAGCGCGATCGCCGGTAAGAATGGTGTAGCTCATGACAGTGCTCCTGAAGGTCTGTAGACCGCCGGATCAACGCCACAAAAGATAATGCCGCCAAACCGGCGGCATTAAAAAGAGATGTGAATACTCGTGCCGCCTCAGAAGAGGCGCCACCATGACTGATTGTGGGTGGAGTGCATCGATATATTCATGCCATCAAGGTATACCCGCAGCGGCAATGCGTCAATAGCCCGCCGCCGGCGCGTAAGAAGGCGTTACACTCCGGCATTTGCGTTCCTGGCCCGGCGCGCTAGGGTAAAACCTTCAACCTGAAAAAGGAGCGCATGATGAAGATCGGATTTGCCGGACTGGGTGGGATGGGCAGCGCCATGGCAACTAACCTGGTGCAGGCGGGCTTCGCGTTGACGGTATGGAACCGCTCGCCGCAGGCGGCGCAGCCGCTGGTAAACGCCGGCGCGCGACAGGCCGAACGGCCAGAACAGTTGGCCGATGCCGACGTGCTGATCACCATGCTGGCCGACGATGCCGCCACGCAACAGGTGGTGGTGGACAGCGGATTGCTGCAGCGGATGAAACCGGGCGCGCTGCATATCAATATGGCGACCATCTCGGTCGAGCTCGCCAAACGCCTGACGACGCTGCATGCGGAACACGGCATCGGCTATCTCGCCGCACCGGTGCTGGGGCGGATCGACGTGGCCGCCGCCGGCAAGCTGAATATTCTGGCAGCCGGCGATAGCGAACGGCTGAAGCAAGCGCAGCCGCTGTTCGATGCCCTCGGCCAGAAAACCTGGCACTTCGGCGCCGACCCGGCGCAGGCCAACGTGGTCAAAATCGCCACCAACTTTACGCTGGCCAGCGCCATTGAAGCGATGGCGGAAGGCAGCGCGCTGGTGCGCAACTACGGCGTTTCCGGCGCCGACTACCTGCAGATGCTGAGCAGCACCGTCTTCGCCGCCCCGGCTTACCAGGGCTATGGTGCGCTGATCGCCGCCGAGAAGTATTCACCCGCCGGATTCCGGCTGGCGCTGGGGCTGAAGGACGTCGGGCTGGCGCTGGCCGCCGGCGCCGACAGCCATACGCCGATGCCGTTCGCCGGAGTGCTGAAGGACAACTTCCTCGACGCGATGGCGCAGGGGGATGCGGATCTGGACTGGGCCGCGCTGGCCAAGGTGGCGGCGCGGCGGGCGGGCCTGAAATAACGAACGGGGGCGCTGGCCCCCGTTTTCCGTTCTCAGAACACGATGTCCGCTGCGGGCACGGCGCGGATCGGCACGCCGAAGCTGTCGATATTCGACAGCGTCTCGTTATGGTGGGTACGGATCAGCAGGCCGTCGGCATAGGATTTGTCGTGGCAGGTGTGGGCATCCGCCGCCAGCGTCACCGGATAGCCGTGCGCCGCGGCGCTGCGCACCGTGGAATCGATGCAAAACGGCGTGGAGTAACCGCAAACCACCAACTGCGATACGCCGTTGGCGATCAGCAACGCGCCAAGCGAAGTGCGCAGGAACGAGTCCGGCGTGGTTTTATCCACCCGATGGTCGCTTGGCGCCACCTTCAGCGCCGCGAGCACTTGCCAGGCGGCGCTGCCGTGCGGCAGCTCGTCGTCCGGCGTATGGTGCTGAATGACGACAACCGGCACGCCCGCCCGGCGGGCGCGCTCGCTCAGCTGATTAATGCGCGTAACGGTGCCCGTGGCATCCGCCGGCGGCGGCGTAAACAATCCTTCCTGCACATCGATAATCAACAGCGCGGTGGTCATGGCGGCTCCCGAAGATTAAGCCGCGTCAGCACACCGGCTGGCGCGGGCGGAAAATATGATCGACGCCCTGCTCACGCAACCGGTTCACCAGATCGTGCCCGCCGTTCGGCGTGGCGTGCGCCAGCTGGCGCTCGGCGGTAAACACCGGGCTGGCCCAAAACAGGTTCACCGGGTCGCCGTACTGCTGCGGCAGAGTCAGATGCGCGTGATGCGGGTAGAAGGACGACGATAAAATATAGCCCTCGTAGCCCAGCGGCGCCACGTCCGACTCCAGCGTATGCCCTTCGCCGATCCAGGTCAGCCGCGCCCAAGGCGCGTGCGCGAAACCGGCCAGCGCGCTGGCCATCTGCACCGCGTTGTCTTCGGTCATGTATTGGCTGTCGATGGCGATCGCCATCTCCATGCGGCGATAGCGCGAAGCCTCGTCGTTGAACAGAATCTCCACCCACGGCATCGGCCGAATGCTGACGCCCATGGTGAGGAAGTAATAGATGCCGTCGCGCTCGTGCTGGGTGATGGCCATCGGCGGCCACTTGCCCTGATCGATGGCGTAGTATTTTACCGAAGGGCCGAAATGCGGCTCATAGCGCGCCTGAAAATCGCGCTGCATCTTCGGCCACGGGTTGCCCTCTTCACGCTGCCAGCTGCGCCAAAACTGGCGGGTGCTTTCCGCCTGCGCATATTGCGTGTTGGTCGAGGCCGAGCCGAGCGGATAGGCCAACGGGCTCTCCTTGATGCAGCTGGCCGAATAGCACACCGAATGGTCGATATACAGGCTCCAACCGGGGATCACCGCCAGCAGCTGGCCGTAATACCACAGGGCCGCGCCGTCGTCGCTTTCGCTCCACACCACCATCAACCCTTCCGGGTTCAGCGGCGCTTCCCCTTCCAGGTTGCGGCAAAATTCCGCCGCCAGCATCGGCGGCTGCCCCTGCTCCAGCGCGGCGCGATCTTCCTGCAGCGGCGCGGCGGCCAGATTGCGCAGCCAACAGGCGCGCACCTGATAGCGATCGCTGTAGGCTTCGGCGGGATAGATATAAAAATAGGCTGCCCGGTGATCTTGCTGAACCACCGCGACCAGCGTCTGGTTCTCATTGCTGACTTCAGCAAGTACGTATGACTCGTTCATATCACCTCAATAGGGTCAGGGCGCGGCAGAATCGGCTGCGCGCAAAAAATGGAATGTGGCTTTGCCCCCAAGTGTAAAACGCATTACTGGCCGGATCACCCGTAAAAGTCTCAAAAGCGGCCGTAAACGAAGATAAACAAAGACTAATTATAGCGGCTGTGGCTCATGACGGCCGAGTAATGCGCCTCACCGCGCGCTGATAGGAACCGTTGCGCATCGACGCGCCCAGCACTTTGCCGAGGCCTGCGGCCCCCGTTCGCACCAGCCGCCGCCGCAGTGCGCCCGGATGAAAGCCGAACTGCCGCTGCGCCCAATCGGGCAACAGATCGATGCCTGCCTGCATCACCACCCCGCCGAGCGGGCGCGCCAATGCGCTAGGTGCCGGCGCTTTCAGCAGAATGCGCGCCACCTCTTGCGTGCGTTCATCGCAGACCAGCTGCGGCCGCATCGCCTGCAGGTACTCTTCGACCTCCGCGCAGGACTGAGGAATGGCGGTCGCCCCCAGCGCGGCGGCCACGCGCGCCGCTTCGCGGTAGTATTGATCCTGCAAATCGCGGGAAAGATGCGGGTTACGGTAGCGCAGGTGGCTGGCCAGAAAACGGCTGCTCTCCGCCACGTGCACCCAGGTGAGCAGCGCCGGATCGCTGGCGGCATAAGGCGTGCCGTCGCTGCCGACGCCGGTCACCCGCAGATGGATGGCTTTGACTTTGGCGATCAGCCGCTCCGCCTCGGCGGTCGGGCCGAAGGTGGTGACCGACACGAACTGGCTGGTGCGGCGCAGGCGGCCAATCATATCGTCGCGGAAGTTGGAGTGATCCCATACGCCGGCCAGCGCCAACGGGTGCAGCATTTGCAACAGCAAGGCGCTGACGCCGCCGCACAGCATCGGGGTGAAATCGCGGTGTACCTGCCAGATGACCGACTGCGGGCCGAACAGCCCCGGATCGCCGGGCGGATTCTCAAAATCGACGCCGCCGAGCGCCAACCCGGTCAGGCTGAGCACCTGTTTTTCTATCGCTGCGCGTACCGCTTCCATCCTGCCGCCCTCTTGCTCATTCAGCGGCCAGTGTATCACGCGGCGAGCGCCTCATTGCGCCCTGCGGCGGTTGAAAGCATTAACTTACTGAATTACAGTTGTTATACCGCTTGCAACCAGGCGGGCCTATTCGATCCACTGCAGAGGCGCTTTGCAGGGCGTTAACCCACGTTAATTCGGCACTAACCCCACAAAACCTCTATCTAGTTTCTTTTCCTTCAACTTAGATAGCAGAGAGTTCGATGATTACCATCAGAGCACGCGCGGCGGAAGACAACGCGCAATTGGCAGATATCTGGCTGCGTTCGGTGCGCGCCACTCACCACTTTTTAACCGAAGACAACATCGCACAGCTGTTCCCGCTGGTGCTGAACGACTACCTGCCGGCGGTCAACGTTTGGGTGGCCGAAGAGCGGCCGGGGCATCCCTGCGGCTTTATCGGTCTGAACGGCAACAAGGTGGAGATGCTGTTTATCGACGCCGATCAGCGCGGCAAAGGGGTGGGCAAAGCGCTGCTGACCCACGCGGAAACGCTGCACGATGAGCTGCAGCTGGACGTGAACGAGCAAAATCCGCAGGCCAGCGGCTTCTACCGCCACTACGGTTTTGTCATCACCGGCCGCTCGCCGCTCGACGGCCAGGGCAACCCGTTCCCGCTGCTGCACATGAAGCTGGAAAAACGCTAGCCCTCCACCGGCCGCCCAGCGGCCGGTTTTCTCCCCCCATGGCGCCCGCCGTTTAATATATCAAATCAGAATAAGTAATAGATTTTACATTCTTCCTGTCACTATCAACCCTCGGTAGGATTGCCCGGTATTCACCCGCAACAGAGGTTCCGTCCGCCACTTCCCGCCGGGTCGTGCCCCGCCGAAAAGCCGAACGATCCCTGTCCGGCGCAACGCGCTCCGGACGGAATGCTGTGATGTATCGATAAGGATCCGCTTCGTTATGATCGTTCTTTCGAACGTTTGCAAAACTTTTGACAGCGCACAGGGCCGCGTCGTGGCGGTAGACGACGTCAGTCTGGCGGTGGACGCCGGGCAAATTTACGGCATCATCGGCTACAGCGGCGCGGGCAAAAGCACGCTGATCCGCCTGCTCAACGGCCTGGAAACGCCCACCAGCGGCCGCATTGACGTGGGCGGTTTCGATATTGCCCGCGCCAAAGGGAGCCATCTGCGCCAGGCACGCCTGAAAATCAGCATGGTGTTCCAGCACTTCAACCTGCTGTGGTCGCGCACCGTCAGCCAGAATATCGCTTTTTCCATGCAGATCGCCGGCGTGCCCAAGGCGCAGATTGCGCCGCGCGTGGCGGAACTGATCGCGCTGGTCGGCCTGCAGGGGCGCGAAAACGCCTATCCGTCGCAGCTCAGCGGCGGCCAGAAACAGCGCGTCGGCATCGCCCGCGCGCTGGCCAATAACCCGAGCGTGCTGCTGTGCGACGAGGCCACCTCGGCGCTCGATCCGCAAACCACCGACGCCATTCTCGACCTGCTGCTGGACATCAATCGCCAGCTGAAATTGACCATCGTGCTGATCACCCACGAGATGCACGTGGTGCGCAAAATCTGCCACCGCGTGGCGGTAATGGAAAACGGCCGCATCGTCGAAGAAGGCCCGGTGCTTGACGTGTTCACCCGGCCACAACAGCCGATCACCCGGCAATTCGTCAAACAGGTGTCGCAGTATGCGGACACGGAAGAGAGCTTCAATCCGCTGCTCACCGCTCATCTGCCGGGGGCGATTTTCAAGCTGACCTTCGTTGGCGTGCAAACCCATCAGGCGGTGATCTCCGAAGTGATCCGGCGCTACGCCCTGACCGTCAACATTCTGCACGGCAAGATCAGCCACACCCTCAACGGTTCGTTCGGCGAACTGTACATTCACGCCGAAGGCAACGAACAACAAGTCGCCGACATGCTCAGCCTGCTGCACGAAAGAGATATCGCCGTCGAGGTTATCCAACATGATTGAATCCCTGTTCCCCCACCTGCGCCTGGACCAACTGTGGGACGCCACCTGGGAAACGCTGTACATGACCGGCATCGCCGGTTTGGCCACGCTGGTGCTGGGCATCGTGCTCGGCGTGCTGCTGTTTTTAACCTCGAAGGGCCAGTTGCTGCAGAACCGGGCGGTCTACTCGCTGATCTCCGTACTGGTCAACGTCTTCCGCTCCATTCCGTTCATCATTCTGATCGTGCTGCTGATCCCGTTCACCAAGTCGCTGATCGGCACCATTCTCGGTGCGGACGCCGCCCTACCGGCGCTGATCGTCGGCGCCGCGCCGTTCTACGCCCGGCTGGTGGAGATCGCGCTGCGCGAGGTCGACAAAGGGGTAATCGAAGCGGCGCGCTCGATGGGCGCCAAAAACCGCACCCTGATTTTCCGCGTATTGCTGCCGGAGAGCTCGCCGGCGCTGGTTTCCGGCATCACCGTCACCCTGATCGCACTGGTGAGCTACACCGCGATGGCCGGGGTGATCGGCGCCGGTGGCCTGGGCAACCTGGCCTATCTGGAAGGCTTCCAACGCAACCACAGTGACGTGACGCTGGTGGCGACGCTGACGATCCTGCTGATCGTTTTCGTCATTCAGTTCATTGGCGACACCCTGACAAGAACGCTCGATAAACGTTAATTAACCAAGGAAAACGATGATGAAAAAGCACCTACTGATGTTGGCTTTCGCCTCTGTCGCCACCCTCGCCTCTTACGGCGCCGCCGCGGCGACCAAGCTGGTGGTCGGCGCCTCCAACGTGCCGCACGCCGAGATCCTCGAACAGGCCAAACCGATACTGGCGAAGGAAGGCATCGATCTGCAGATCAAGCGCTTCCAGGATTACATTCTGCCGAACACCGCCTTGGCCAGCCACGACATCGACGCCAACTACTTCCAGCACGTGCCTTACCTGAACTCGGTGCTGAAAGACCACGCCGACGACAAGAGCTACGACTTCGTCAGCGCCGGCGCGATCCATATTGAGCCTATCGGCATCTACTCGAAGAAGTACAAGAGCCTGAAAGATCTGCCGGAAAACGGCAAAATCATCATGCGCGACGCGGTGGCGGAAGAAGGCCGCATTCTGTCAATCTTTGAACAGCAAGGCGTGATCAAGCTGAAGCCAGGGGTGAGCAAGGTGGACGCGCGCATCACCGACGTGGTGGAAAACCCGAAACACCTGAAGTTCCAGGCGAACGTTGAAGGCGCGCTGCTGCCGCAGATGTACAACAACAACGAAGGTGACGCGGTGGTGATCAACGCCAACTACGCCATCGACGCCGGGCTGAATCCGACCAAGGATCCAATCGCGGTCGAAAGCGGCGAAAACAACCCGTACGCCAACATCATCACCGTGCACAAAGCCGACGTGAACAAGCCGGAGATCGTGGCGCTGGTGAAGGTGCTGCACTCCAAGCCGATTCAGGACTTTATCCGCGAGAAATACCAGGGCGCGGTGATCCCGGTCAATCAGTAGTAGGTTATACGGCCCGGTGAAAACCGGGCCTGTTGTTACACCTTATTGCCAATCTGGCTGAGCCGCGGCCACACCAGCATCAGCGCCTCCAGCAACCGCAACAGCTCGCTCCGGCTTGCCCCTTCTCGCGCCTGCACCGACATGCCTTCAATGGTGCAAATGACGTATTTCGCCAGCAGCGCGGTATCGGTTTTCGCCAGCAATTCGCCCTGCTGCACCTTGCGATCGAAGCAGACTTTCAGCGCCGCTTCCTGGGCATGATGTTTTTTGCGCAGCATCTGGGCGACGTCGTCGGAAGCGGACGACAGTGCCGCGGAGGCGCACACCATAAAACAGCCTGACGGCGTATCGGGGTCGGTAAACACTTCGACGGAAGAGCGCACGTAGGCCTCGACGATCTCGGCCACCGGCACATCCTGTTCCAACAGCTGGTTGGTGCAGGTGGTGTATTTTTGCAGATAGCGTTCCACCGCCGCGCGGAACATCCCCTCTTTGTTGCCGAATTCCGCATACAGCGTCGGCGCCTTGGCGCCGGTCACTTCCACCAGATCGGCCAGCGAGGTGGCTTCATAACCGTGCCGCCAGAACAGATCGAGCGCGCTTTCCAGCGCCCGGTCGCGATCAAATTGTTTTGGTCTGCCACGGCTTTTCTTGCCGCAGACCGCTTCATTGATGCTCATCGTTCCTCTCCTATCCCGCTCCACGGCAGGCTTAGCACAAATAACTTAACGATCATTATAAAAAAATATTGCGCGCTCGTCGAGAACCGATTAGCATTTAGTTATCGATCGTTAAGATAATTTAACGAAGCAGATTAAAACCCTCTATTGACCGTTATCGGAAAGGAATTAACATCATGAAAAACTTAAAATTAACCTTAGCAGCTCTCACTCTGGCCAGCGTTTCCTTCGGCAGCTTCGCCGCCGATTTAGTCCAGAACCAACCGGCAGACCAGCAGAAAGTGGGCGTTATCACCGTCAGCGGCGCATCCGATCTGACCTCGCTGGAAAACAGCCTGGCCGCCAAAGCCGATCAGGCCGGTGCAAAATCCTTCCGCATCATCGGTGCCGGCGGTAACAACCAGCTGCATGGCACCGCAGAAATCTATCAATAACAAAGTATTAAGCCAACTGATTGCCTGTCCTTTTGCTCACAACGCCAGGGCGTAAAAAAATTAATTAACGAGCATTAAAAAAATACTTGCAATCCGTTAAACCGGCATCTAACATTAAATTATCGATCGTTAATCAATTTAACGACCTTACAAAACAAACATCGTAAAGAACAAAGATAGGAAATAAGACCATGAAAAACCTGAAAATGACCATCGCAGCCATCGCACTGGCTTCCGTCTCCTTCGGCAGCTTCGCCGCCGATCTGGTTAACGCACAACCCGCCGACCTGCAAAAAGCCGGCGTCGTCACCGTCAGCGGTGCGTCCGACCTGAGCAGCCTGGAAAACAAACTGGCGGCCAAAGCCGACGCGGCGGGCGCCAAATCCTTCCAGATCATCGCCACCACCGGTGACAACAAACTGCACGGCACCGCGATCATCTATAATTAATGGCCAGATAGGCAATCGTGCAAAAGGGCGGCTCAGGCCGCCTTTTGTTTGTTTTGACGCCAACGTTCTGTTGTAAGCTGTAGCCACCTTTTCTTGCTGAGCCGAGCAACGCCATGACTCCCCTGCTGTTTCACAAATATCACGGCCTGGGCAACGACTACCTGGTCTGCCATCGTTCGGTCGCCGATCGTCTGAGCCAGGAACAGATCCGCCTGTTGTGCCACCCGCATTACGGCATTGGTTCCGACGGCCTGCTGATCGACAGCGGTGACGCCGTCAATCCCACCCTGCGCATCATCAACCCGGACGGCTCCGAAGCGGAGAAAAGCGGCAACGGCCTGCGTATCTACGCGCGGTATCTGTTCGACAGCGAGCGCGTAGTGCATCAGCCGTTTCTGGTGCACACCGCCGGCGGCGACGTGCGTTGCCAGGTGGCGGAAGACGCGCATCAGATAGCCGTGGAGATGGGGCGCGCCAATTTCAGCCCGGCGGCGCTGCCGGCCTTGATCGATCTGCCGGAGGCGCTGAACTATCCGCTTCCCCTGAAGGAGGAGACGTTAAGCGTTTCGCTGGTGTCGATGGGCAACCCGCACTGCGTGGTGCCGGTGGAAAAACTGGATCTGGCGCAGGTGCATCGGCTGGGACCGCAGATTGAGCGCCATCCGCTGTTCCCGAAACGCACCAATGTACAACTGGTGGAAGTGGTCGATCGCCAGACGCTGCGCATCGGCATCTGGGAGCGCGGCGCCGGCTTTACCCTTGCCTCCGGCAGCAGCAGCTGCGCCGCCGCCAGCGTGATGCGCAAGTTGGGACGAGTCGGCGATCGGGTTAGCGTGCGGATGCCGGGCGGCGAACTGCAGATCGCCTTCAGCGGCGATTTTCAGGTCAGCATGCGCGGGCCGGTGCATAAAATCGCCACCCTGACGCTGGACGAAGATTGTTTTGCCGGCGGTGCGGGGCTGTTTACGGGATCCACCCCAGCAGCCTGAACCACAGATAGTCCAACGGCACCAGCAGCGCAAAGCTGAGCGCGGCCAACAGCAGACACAGCTTTAGCCCTTCACGCGCCGGCACTTTGCCCATCCCCATCGCCACCACGATCGGCGAGGCCTGATACGGCAACAGCGGCGTGGCGTAACCGATCACCTGGGTCATCAGCACCGTCAGCAGCGGCAGGCCGCTGCCTGCGGACAGCGCCTGCGCCAGCGGAGTAAACAGCGCCGGCACGCCGTTGGCGGTCACCACAAAATTCAGCAACGCCGTGATCCCCACCAACGAACCGAATGCGGTAAACGGCTTGCCGTGCAGATCCGGCATCATCGCCAGCAGCGCACCGCCCAACCGATCGCCGAGGCCCGAGTGGCTGACCAACGCGGTCAGCCCCAGGATCCCCGCCACGTAAATACAGGTGCGCACGTTAACGCCGGCGGCGAACTGTTCGCCGTTGAGAAAACCGAGGCGCGGCAGCAGGCAGACGCAGGCCGCCGCCAACCCGATCCAGGCGGGGGCGATGCCGTGCCAGCTGTCGGTCATCCACAGCAGCACCGTAATGCCCAACAGCGCGATCAGTCGCCACTCGGCGGCACTGAGCGGCGTTTGCCCCGCCTCGGCCACCACCGGTTGCGGCCGCGCCCGGAACAGGCCGCAGATGCACAGCGTCAACAATGCGCCTTTGGCCACCCCGAGCACCGGGGCATGCAACAGCAGATAAGAGAGATAAGCGAAGTGGCTGCCGTAGGCGCTTTCCGCCGCACCGCTCATCACCAGGTTGGGCACGTTGGCCGGCAAAATGCTGGCGGAGAGCTGGAAGGTGCCGAACCCCACCGCCAGCGCCAAACCGATGCGGCCGCGCGAGCCTTCCGCCAGGCCGGCGCGCTCGGCCAACGCCATGACGATCGGCATCAGCAGCGTAATCCGCCCCATGTTCGAGGGCATGACAAACGCCAACGCGTAGCTTATTGCCACCACGCCGCCCACCAGGCGCGGCCAGGAACCGGCCAGATGCGGCAAGAGCCGGTTGGCCAGACGATCCGCCAAGCCGGTGCTGCGGATGGCGCTGCCCAACACGAAACCGCTGAGCACCAGCCAGAATGCGGAGGACGCGAAACCGGAAAAGGTCACCGCGGCGGGCGCCAGCTGCAATACCATCACCGCCGCAAAGAACAGCAGCGCGACCAAATACTCCGGCAAGCGGGCGCTGGCCCATAGCGCGATGACCACCAGCGTGACCAGCGCGGACAGCGCCATCGGATCCCCCAACATAGTTTCCTCCCTGATAAAACGTTGTGATTGTTATCAAACGGTTAACAGGGTGACACAAGGCGCAGGCGTTAACCTTGAAACCGCTCACATATCGTCGTTCTGCAGATTTTTCAGCATGCACACATTGCAGCCGTGGTGGCCGGTATTGCCGCGCCGTTCCGTCAACAGCGTGAAACCCAGCGCGTAATACAGCCCAATCGCCTCTTTCAACTGTTCGGTGGTTTCCAGATAGCAATAGCGATACCCTGCCGCCCGCGCCGCCTTCATCGCCTGCACCACCATATAGCGCGCCATGCCCAGCCCGCGCGCGCCGGGCTTGAAAAATAGCTTCTGCAGCTCGCAATAGCCGGGCTCTTCGCCCGCCAGCGGCGCCATGCCGACGCCCCCCACCACCTGCCCGTCCCGCTCCAGCACCCAGTAGCGGCCGCCGTTGTCGCGATACAGGCCGGTCAGCCGATCGAGATCCGGATCGTGCAGGCTGACCCCTTCCATCTTGTCCATGCCGTACTCGCGAAACACATCGCGAATGATCGCCGCCATCGCCGCATCGTCGCGCACGGCGATCGGCCGCACCCGCAGGTTGGCGTCGCGCTGTTTGCGCGCGCTACGCAGCGCCGCGGTCATCTTTTTCATCGCCGCAGTGGTGCTCGCCAGCTCATCGTCATCCAACTGCGCCAGCGCCGCCTGCATAAAACCGTCGGCGTCGCTCTCGATGCCGGCCAGCGCCTTGCCGCCCTGTTTACTCAGCCGATGCAGGTTGTGCCGCTTGTCATCCGGATGATCCACCGTTTCTATCACGCCGGCGGCGACCAGGCTGCGCAGCGCCCGGCTGGCGCTGGCCTTGTCGATGCAAAGTCGGGCCGCCAGCTCGGTGACGCCCAGCGGCTGCTCGCTGACTTCGATCATCAGATGGATCTGCAGCGGCGAAAAGCGCGAGCCGTTGCTCTGCTTGTTCAACATGCCGAATTCTCTGACCAAACTGCGCGCCAATGCCCTGAAATCCCTGATGTTCACAATTGATATCCCCAATTAGCTACCGATAAAAAATGAGATTTAGTTGATAGTGTTACCTAATTCTCACTACCTTAACGGATCATCAAGCCGCCATGAACCCCGGTATAACAGAGGAGCTGATGCAAAACGTTACATCACCCAAAACAATAAACTAATTAATTCAAAAAAATTAGAATAAAAATTCATTAATTTAATGTTTATAAAATAATAAACCAGTTAAAAAACATACAATCGTGAAAAAATCTGAGGGTAAAAGAGAAAATCGATATCAATCCATTGTATTACAATAGGTTACAACAATGTTAATAGCGACATTAATGCCGATATCTTGTTGTAATTTGTTACATATTCATGGCAGGATCGCGGCGTTTCTATAACGGCGACAGCGCTCGTTATATCAACGTCGGGCGCGGGTTGCTCCCGCGCTGTTTTATGCTCATGGATAGATTGCACACCAATGAAAAAATCACTCGCCGTCTGTTCCGTCGCCCTTTCCGTCACTTTGCTGGCAGGCTGCGCGACCGAATCCTCCCGCTCTTTGGAAGTGCCGAAAGTGGCTTCCTACAACACCACTTATCAGGGCCCACGCAGCCCTATCGCCGTCGGTAAATTCGACAACCGCTCCAGCTACATGAATGGCATCTTCTCCGATGGGGTCGATCGGCTGGGCAATCAGTCCAAGACTATCCTGATCACGCATTTGCAGCAGACTGGCCGTTTCAACGTGCTGGATCGCGCCAACATGGAAGAGCTGAAAACTGAAGCCGGCATTAAAGGGAAAGCACAAACGCTGAAAGGCGCCAACTATGTGATTACCGGCGATGTCACCGAATTCGGCCGCAAAGAAGTCGGCGATCATCAGCTGTGGGGCATTTTGGGCCGTGGTAAATCACAGGTCGCTTACGCCAAAGTCAATCTGAACGTGGTGAACGTACAGACCTCAGAAGTCGTCTATTCCTCTCAGGGCGCCGGTGAATACGAACTGTCCAATCGCGAAATTATCGGTTTCGGGGGCACCGCCAGCTACGACTCCACCCTTAACGGCAAGGTACTGGATCTGGCCGTGCGTGAAGCCGTCAATAACCTGGTTACCGGTATCGAAAACGGCGCATGGCGCCCTGCTAACTAACGGACTAGAAGCAGAAAGATGATAACTAAAAAAATGGGCGGGGCGCTGTTTGCAGTGACCCTGCTGGCCGGCTGCGCCGCGCCGAAAACGCTTTACAATTGGGATGGCTACCAAACTTCTCTCTATCAATACTACCAGCAGGAGGGGCAAAGCCCTGAGCAGCAAATCGCTACGCTGAAAGAGATCGTCGAGAAATCCCGCGCCAAGGATAAAGCCGTACCGCCGGGGCTGCATGCGCAACTGGGGCTGCTGTACAACAAAACCGGCAACGACGGACAAGCCATGAGTGAATTCAACACGGAAAAAACGCTGTTCCCGGAATCGGCACCGTTTATGAATTTCCTGATGGCCAAGGATAAGGGGAGCTTTAAATGAAGCGTGTACTCACTTTCCTCAGCGTTGCCGCCACCCTGTTGCTGAGCGGCTGTGCCAAGCAAACGCCTTATGACTATGCGGCATTCCATGAGAGCAAGCCGAAGTCGATCCTGGTCTTGCCGCCGGTTAATCAGTCGCCGGATGTCAAAGCTAGCCACAGCGTGCTCGCCAGTGCAACCTTACCGCTGGCCGAGGCCGGTTACTATGTGCTGCCGGTCGCTGTAGTGGAGGAAACCTTCCTGCAAAACGGTCTAACCAACGCCAACGACATCCGCGCCGTCAGTCCGAAAAAACTGCACCAGATTTTCGGCGCCGACACCGTGCTGTACCTGGATGTCACGCAATACGGTACCAGCTACATGGTGATCAGCAGTGAAACTCGCGTTACCGTAGCCGCTCGCCTGGTTGACCTGCGCAACGGCAAACAGCTGTGGGCCGGTACCGCCACCGCATCCAGCAACGAAGGCAACAACAATTCCGGTGGCCTGCTGGGCATGGTGATCAGCGCCGCGATTTCACAAATCGCGGATACCATCAGCGACAAAGGGTTCGACATTGGCGCCATCGCCAACACTCGCCTCCTGTCGGCAACAGGTCAGAACGGCGCCATTCTTTATGGCCCGCGCTCGCCTCATTACGCCAGCCAGCGTTAAGCAGTCTCTCGGGCGGCCTTCTCGGGCCGCCTATGTCAAACTTGTCCCTTTTGCCAAAAGTAGCCCATGCTTTAACTGCTCCTTTCCTTCTGGCTAACCGGGACGCTGGCTCATGACGAAAAAAACCACCCTGCTGCAATTCTTCCACTGGTACTACCCCGACGGCGGCAAACTGTGGCAGGAGGCCGCCGAGCGCGCCCCGCACCTTGCCGAACTGGGCATCACCGATCTGTGGCTACCCCCCGCCTGCAAGGGCGCTTCCGGCGGCTACTCCGTCGGCTACGACACCTACGATCTGTTCGATCTGGGCGAATTTGACCAGAAAGGCAGCGTGGCCACCAAATACGGCGACAAGGCGGCGCTGGAACATGCCGCCACTACGCTGCGCGAACACGGCGTGGGGGTGATCTACGACGTGGTGTTCAACCACAAGCTCGGCGCGGACGAAAAAGAACAGGTACACGTGTTCAAGGTGGACGCCAACAACCGCAACGACATCGACGACCAGGGCTTCGACGCGCTGGCCTACACCCGCTTCACCTTTCCCGGCCGCCAGGGCGTGCATTCCGAGTTTATCTGGGATTACACATGCTTCAGCGGCGTCGACTACGTTGAGCAGCCGGACGACAAAGGGGTGTTCAAAATCGCCAACGACTATGGCGACGACGGCTGGAACGATCAGGTCGACGACGAAAAAGGCAACTACGACTATCTGATGGGCGCCGACGTGGAGTTCCGCAATGCCGCCGTGACGGAGGAGCTCAAATACTGGGCGCGCTGGCTGTTGGAAAGCCTGCCGTGCGACGGCTTCCGTCTGGACGCCGCCAAACACATTCCCGCCTGGTTCTTCAAAGAGTGGGCGGATCACGTGCGCGACAGCGCGCAGCGCGACCTGTTTATCGTTGCCGAATACTGGTCGCACGATCTCGGCGCGCTGCAACAATACATCGAGTTGGTGGACGGCAAGGTGATGCTGTTCGACGTAGCGCTGCACCTGAAGTTTCATCAGGCGTCGAAACAGGGCGACGGCTTCGACATGGCGCAGATCTTCACCGATACCCTGACCGCCGCCGATCCGGCCCACGCGGTGACGCTGGTCGCCAACCACGATACCCAGCCGCTGCAATCGCTGGAAGCGCCGGTGGAACCCTGGTTCAAACCGCTGGCCTACGCGCTGATCCTGCTGCGTGAACAGGGCGTGCCCTGCGTGTTTTACCCCGATCTGTATGGCGCCAGCTACCGCGACAAAGGGCGCGACGGCGGCGAGTACCAGATTGACATGCCGGCGATCCCGGAGTTGGAGAAGCTGATCGCCGCCCGCCAGCGCTTCGCCAACGGCCCGCAAACCGACTACTTCGACGACAGCCACTGCGTGGCCTTCAGCCGCGCCGGCACCGCCGAGGCCCCCGGCTGCGTGGTGGTACTGACCAACGGCAGCGAGAGCGGCAAGACGGTCGCGCTGGGCGCCGATTTGGCGCACACCGCCTGGCGCGATTTCCTCGGTAACCGCCAGGAGGAAATCACCACCGACGACCAGGGCAGCGCCCATTTCCCGGTCAACGCCGGCAGCGTCAGCGTCTGGGTGCCGACAGGCAGCCTGTGAACGCCCGCCGCCGTGCAATGATGCCGCGGCGGCAAAACTAATGTTTGCCTTTCGGGTCTAACTTACGCTATCAACTGCGCAAGCCATTCACACCGGAGCCTAAATAGGGTACAAGGCTGCATGAAAATTCCAAAACGACTCCAGCCGCTGGTAGATGACGGGTTAATCGACGACGTCATCCGCCGGTTGAAAAGCGGCAAAGAAGCCGACGTGTTTATCGTGCGCTGCGGCGATGAGATCCGCTGCGCCAAAGTGTACAAAGAGGCCGAGAAGCGCAACTTCAAGCAGGCCGTTCACTATCAGGAAGGGCGCAAGGTGCGCAACAGCCGCGACGCGCGCGCCATGAGCAAAGGCTCCAAATTCGGCCGCCAGCAGCAGGAAGAAGCCTGGCAAAACACCGAAGTGGACGCGCTGTATCTGCTGGCCAAGGCCGGGGTGCGGGTGCCGCAGCCGGATATCTGCCTGGACGGCGTGCTGCTGATGGAGCTAATTACCGACGAAGAAGGTCTGGTGGCGCCGCGCCTGAGCGATGTCATCCTGACGCCGGAACAGGCGCGGGCCGATCACGCCCTGATGATGAACTACGCGGTGCGCATGCTGTGCGCCGGGCTGGTGCACGGCGATCTGTCGGAATTCAATGTGCTGATGGATAAAGACGGGCCGGTGATCATCGATCTGCCGCAGGTGGTGGACGCCGCCGCCAACAACCACGCCAAAAGCATGTTCGAGCGCGATATCAACAATTTGGCGGAATATTATGGCCAATTCGCGCCGGAACTGCGCGACAGCCAATACGCCAAAGAGATTTGGGCGCTGTATCAGGAAGGCAATCTGACGCCGGACAGCGCCCTCAGCGGCCGGTTCAGCGAAATCCAGAAGCGCGCCGATGTCGGCTCGGTGCTGGAAGAGATCCAGGCCGCCAGCGAGGAACACCAGCGCCGCATCATGGCGCGCAACGCGGAAGAGTAACGCGCCGCGCTATTCGACGCGAAACACGTCCGGCCGCTGCGGCGTCGCGGCCTCGTGATAAATATCCCCCAGATAGCCGGCGATCTCCTCTTCGTGCAGATCCGCCGGCAGCACGATATCGTGGCTGGGGGCATACTTGCGCTCCGGCAGCGTCACGCGGAACAGCCGCCACTCATCCCCGATGCGCTTCACGCCCAGCAGACGGCCGAACACGTTAAAAATCATCATCCGCCATTCCCCCTCTCGTCGCTTTCAGGCTATAACACTGTGATGCCACCGCAGTGAAAAGGAAAGCGTATGAGTGAAAAAACGCCGCAGTTCTGGCGCGATCCGCAGTTGCCGTTCGTCGAAGCCCGCGCCATCGCGGATGGCCGCCAGGCGTGTTACAGCCTGCACAGCCACGAATTCTTTTCCATCGGTGCCATCACCGGCGGCGTCAGCACCTATGTCAACGGCGAGCGGCGCATGCAGGTTAGCGCCGGCGATCTGGTTGTCATCAACCCGCAGCAGGCGCATGCCTGTAATCCGATCGCCGACCGCCGTTGGTCATACATCATGTTCTATCTCGATCTCGCCTGGATCGGCGCGCTGCAGCAGGAGCTGCTCGGGGGCGAAGGAGAGCGTTTTGTTCCCTTCAGCCAGCCGCACAGCCGCGATCCGGCGCTGTTCCACGGCCTGAATCGGCTTTATGCGCTGCTGACGGATCCGCTGTGCAGCGCGCTGGAAAAACAGATCGCCATGGTGGAGTATTTCAGCGCCCTGCAGCTCGGGCTGGGCAGCGGCCGCCAGCCGGAGACACCGCCGCATGCCCGGCTGGAAGCGGCGGCGGCGTTTATCGACGCGCACTGCACCCGGCCGCTGACGCTGGACGATATTTGCCGCGCCGCCGCGCTCTCGCCCTCTTACCTGATCCGCGCCTTCCGCCAGCGTTACGGCATGACGCCGCACGCCTATCTGGTCAACCGCCGCGTGCAGCACGGCCATCGGCTATTGAAAAGCGGCCTGCCGATCGCCGCGGCCGCCAGCGAAAGCGGCTTTGCCGATCAGGCGCACTTTCAGCGCACCTTCAAACAGCTGCTGGCCGCCACGCCCGGCCAGTATCAAAAACCCTCCGCCAACAGATAGCAGGCGCTGGCCGCCAGCAACGCCGCCATCACGCGGTTGAAACGCTGTACGTTGCGCGCCTGCCTGAGCAGGCCGCGCAGCATCGCACCGACATAGGCCCAGCAGGCCACTGAGGCATAGCAAATCACGAAGTAGAGCCCGGCGAATTGCCACAGCAGCCGGATGTCGCCGTCGCCGACAAAAGCGCCGAGGCTGGCCACCGACGCCAACCATGCCTTGGGATTCAGCCATTGCATCAGCGCGCCGTACCAACAGGAAGGCGCCTGCGCCGCGCCGTTGCCCAGCCTGCCGTCGTCAAACGCCAGCCGGTAGGCCATAAACAGCAGGAAGGCCACGCCGGCCCACTGAATCAAGCGGGTCAGCGCCGGCCACAGGATCAGCAGTTGGTGCATGCCCAATCCCAGCAGTAACAGCAACAGGGTAAACCCCAGCGTGGCGCCGAATACGTGACGCTGGGTCGCGCCAAAGCCGAATTGCGCCCCGGCGCTCAATGCGACGATGTTGACCGGGCCGGGGGTGATGGAGGCCGCCAGCGCGAACGCGGCCATGGAAAGGTAGATATTCATGATGGGCACCTGAGAAAATATTCACAGGTGCCAGAGTGCCGGGCCGCGCCGACAACGTATTGAACAGAATTGCCCTGTTCAATTTAGCGCACGGCGACGGCCCGGCGGCGCGGCAGCCCAAAGGTGTTGACCGCCATGCCGGCCAGCACCAGCAATGCGCCGCCGAACTGCGCCGGCGACAGCGCTTCGTCCAGCAGCAGCCAGGCGGCAAACAGCCCGACCAACGGTACCAGCAGCGTCAACGGCGCGACGCGCCAGGTTTCGTAGCGCCCCAGCAGGCTGCCCCACACAGAATAACCGAACAGCGTGGCGGCGAACGCCAGATAGGCAATCGCCAGCCAGGTGCCGACCTGCACATGGCTCAGGCTGGCGAGCACCACCTGCGGGCCGTCGAACAGCCAGCTGCAGACCAGGAACGGCACGACCGGGATCGGCGCGCTCCACACCACCAGCGACAAAATGTTGCGCTGCGGGAAACCGGCCAGGATCTTCTTGTTGGTCAGGTTGCCCAGCGCCCAGGAAAACGCCGCCGCCAGGGTCAGCAGCAGGCCCGCCAGGGGGACCGCGCCGCTGCCCGGCTTATGCAGGCTGGCCTGCGCCAGCACCAGCATGCCGCCGCTGGCGATAGCAATGCCGACGAAATGGTTGACGCGCAGCTTTTCGCCCATCAGCACGACACCCAACAGCAGGGTGAAAAACACCTGCGCCTGCAGCACCAGTGAGGCCAGCCCCGCCGGCATGCCCACCTTGATGGCGACGAACAAAAACGCGAACTGCGCGAAGCTCATGGTCATGCCGTACAGCAACAGCCATTTCCACGGGATCGTCGGGCGCGGAATAAAGAAGATCGCCGGCAACGCCACCAGCAAAAAGCGCATCCCAGCCAGCAGAAACGGGGGCATGCCCTGTAAACCGAACTTGATGACGACGAAATTCACACCCCAGATCACCACCACCAACAGCGCCAACAGCCGATCGCGCAATGTCATCCTCGCCCCGCTTATCCCATTGAAAATTCGCTTTACCTTGCAGATTACAACCAAACCGGGGACATGGACACCGGCAAACGCCGGCGCTTATTCCGGCATCAGGCCGATAAAGGTGGTTTTCTTGCGCGGGCCGGTCATCAGCGCTTCCAGCTTCTCCACGCACTGCAGGTAATGCGGGGTCTGCTTATGCGCCGCCACCGCCTGCTCGTCGCGATAGGCTTCGTAGATGTAAAACCGCGTCGGAATATGCTCATCCTGCAGCACGTCGAAGCGCAGGTTGCCCGGCTCTTCGATCGCCCCCAGATGATTGGCGCGGAAAACGTCGATAAATTCGTCGATTTTGTCCTGTTTAACGTTGATCTCTACCAATGTGACGTGCATGACAGCTCCTTGTTTGAACGGCGCGCCGTAGCATGGCGCTTTCCAACCATAGGTTCATTCCCGTCGATTGCCCTGCCGCAACGGCAATTTTGCCGCCTGGCTCACAAATCGCACCGGCGATGCCCACCCCACCCCCGGCGAGGGAAGACGGCGGCATCTATAGTTAACACTCCTCCCCCTGAGAGCATAGGCTATGGATAACTACTTGATGGCGCTGGATGCAGGAACAGGCAGCATTCGCGCCGTGATCTTCGATTTGGCGGGTAACCAGATCGCGCACGGCCAGGCGGAGTGGCAACACCTGGCGGTGCCGGGCGTACCCGGCTCAATGGAGTTTGACCTCAACCGCAACTGGCAGCTGGCCTGCCAGTGCATCCGCCAGGCAATGCAACGCGCTGGATTGAGCGCTCAGGCGATCCGCGCGGTGGCCTGCTGCTCGATGCGCGAAGGCATCGTTCTGTACGATCGCAACGGCGTGCCGATCTGGGCCTGTGCCAACGTCGATGCGCGCGCCAGCCATGAGGTCAGTGAACTGAAAGAGCTGCACAACCACGGCTTCGAACGCGAGGTGTATCAATACTCCGGCCAGACGCTGGCGCTGAGCGCCATGCCGCGCCTGCTATGGCTGGCGCACCACCGCCCGGACATCTATCGCCAGGCGGCGACGCTGACCATGATCAGCGACTGGCTGGCCAACATGCTGAGCGGCGAGCTGGCGGTCGATCCTTCCAACGCCGGCACCACCGGCATGCTGGATCTGAGCAGCCGTGACTGGCGGCCGGCGCTGCTCGATATGGCCGGGCTGCGCGCCGATATTCTGTCGCCGGTGAAAGAGACCGGCAGCGTGCTGGGGTGCGTCACCGAACAGGCGGCGCAGGAAAGCGGGCTGCTGCGCGGCACCCCGGTGGTGATGGGCGGCGGCGACGTGCAGCTCGGCAGCCTGGGGCTTGGCATCGTGCGCGCCGGGCAGACGGCGGTGCTCGGCGGCACCTTCTGGCAGCAAATCGTCAACCTGCCGGAGCCGGCCATCGATCCGGAGATGAACATCCGCATCAACCCTCACGTCATTCCCGGCATGGCGCAGGCAGAATCCATCAGCTTCTTTACCGGCCTGACCATGCGCTGGTTCCGCGACGCGTTCTGCGCCGAAGAGAAACTGCTGGCGGAGCGGCTGGGCGTCGATGCCTATAGCCTGCTGGAAGAGATGGCGGCCAGAGTGCCGCCGGGCGCCTACGGCGTGATGCCCATCTTTTCCGACGCCATGCATTTCAAAACCTGGTATCACGCGGCGCCGTCGTTCATCAACATGTCTATCGATCCGGAGCGCTGCAACAAACAGACGCTGTTCCGCGCGCTGGAGGAGAATGCCGCCATCGTCTCCGCCTGCAATCTGGAGCAGATCGCCGCCTTCTCCGGCGTGCAGGCGCGCTCGCTGGTGTTCGCCGGCGGCGGTGCCAAGGGCAAACTGTGGAGCCAGATCCTCAGCGACGTCACCGGGCTGACGGTACGGGTACCGGTGGTGAAAGAGGCCACCGCGCTGGGCTGCGCGATCGCCGCCGGCGTCGGCGCCGGGTTATACGAGTCGCTGGCCGAAACCGGCGAGCGATTGGTGCGCTGGGAGCGCGAGCATCAGCCGGACATGACCCACCACACGCTGTATCAGGAACAGAAAGAAACCTGGCGGCGGGTCTACGCCGATCAGTTGACGCTGGTGGACAACGGCCTGACCACCTCGCTGTGGAAAGCGCCGGGGCTATAAGCGCCACGCGGCATTCGGTCATAACCTTATGCCGTTTTATTCCTTTCTCTTAGGCGCGGCGCGAGCCGCGTTTTCACTCGCCGCCGCGATTGTTTCCCTTCAGAAACAGTGTAACCACCGCAGATGGATTTATCTGCGCCTTCGGCCTGCCGTAGATTGTGACTTTGATCACGCCGCGCCCCGAGAGCGGCCTGCGCATTCACCTGAGACGAGCGGCATTATGCTGAATAATAAAGATAACTCTGCATCATCCCCGTGGCCGGCGATCTTCTCGCTGACGGTCGCCTGTTTTGTCATGGTCACCACCGAGTTCTTGCCGATCGGCCTGCTGACCAACATCGCCCCTTCGCTCGGCGTCAGCACCGGCACCGCCGGGCTGATGGTGACCATGCCCGGCATCGTGGCAGCGGTGGCCGCTCCCGCATTGAGCCTGATTTCCGGCCGTCTGGATCGGCGTTTACTGATGCTGGGGTTGTCGCTGCTGCTGATGGTGTCCAACCTGGTGGCGGCGCTGGCCGTCAACTTCCCGATGATGCTGCTGGGCCGCGTGCTGCTGGGCATCTGCGTCGGCGGTTTCTGGTCGTTCGCCGCCAACTACGGCCGCCATCTGGTGCCGGAAGCCAGCCAGGGCCGCGCCACCGCGCTGATCCTCAGCGGCATCTCGGTCGGCGCGGTGTGCGGCGTGCCGGCCGGGGCGCTGATCGGCGATCTGTTCGGCTGGCGCGCCGCCTTCTTCGGCGGTGCGGCATTGGCGGTCGGCGTGCTGTTGGCGCAGCTGCGTTTGCTGACCTCGGTACCACCGTCCCGGCCGGTCACACCGCGCGATCTGGTACTGCCGCTGCGCCTGCCGATGGCGCGCATCGGCCTGATCGCCATCGTGCTGTTGTTCATCGGCCACTTCGCCGCCTACACCTACCTGCGGCCCCTGCTGCAGCAGGTGTTCGTCCTCAGCCCATCGGCTATCTCACTGCAGCTGTTGGCCTATGGCGCCATCGGCCTGCTGGGCACCTTCCTCGGCGAGCGTCTGGGGGAATACAGCCTGCGCGCCACCTTCATACTGATCGCCGCCATGCTGGCGGGCATTTTGATCGTTTCGCCGCTGCTCAGCGGCCTCGCCGGCGCCACGCTGATGGTGCTGGTATGGGGGCTGGCCTTTGGCGCCGTGCCGGTCTGCGCCACCAACTGGATGTTCGCCGCCGTGCCGCAGGCGCCGGAAGCCGGTCAGGCGCTATTGGTGTGCGTCATCCAGATCGCGCTGGCTTCCGGCGCCCTGCTGGGCGGCGAGGTGGTGGACTGGCAGGGCGTCAGCAGCGCCATGCTGTTCGGCGGCGCGCTGATCCTTTCCGCCACGCTGGTATTCGGCCTCAGCTTGCGCTCCGGCGCGATTGGCGCTAAACAGTGTTAATCATTATCTATCTGCAGAAACATGCCCCGGCCGTCGCCGGGGCATGGCGTTGAGAACCTATGGACCATCATTTGCTCGCTATCCGGGTATTTAACCGCGTGGTGGAAACCGGCGGCTTTACCCGCGCCGCCGAGTCGCTGGGCATGCCGAAAGCGACGGTCACCAAGCTGATCCAGAATCTGGAGGATCACCTGCAGACCAAGCTGTTCCAGCGCACCACCCGCAGCGTGTCGGTCACCCGCGAAGGTGAATGCTATTACCAGAATACGGTGAAATGGCTGGCGGATTTGGAGCAGATGGAAGGCTGCCTGACCGAATCGCAAAGCTCTCCGCAGGGCGTGCTGCGTATCGACACCGGCGGTGGCACCGCACGTCGCTTACTGCTGCCGGCACTGCCCGACTTTCTGGCACGCTATCCGCAGATACAGATCGATCTGAGCGTCGGCGACCGCGTGATCGATCTGATCAGCGACAGCACCGACTGCGTGATCCGCAGCGGTCCGTTGGCCGACTCCAGCCTGATCGCCCGGCGCCTGTTCGATTTGGACTGGGTCAGCTGCGCCACCCCAGCCTACCTGGCGCTTCACGGTACGCCGCGCCACCCGTGCGATCTGGAACAGGGTTTTCCGATGGTGCACTATCGCCACCCGCTTAACGACCGCATCCACCCGCAGCGCTATGCCGAACACGGCAAAGAGATCGCCATTCAACAGCGTTCCCCGGTCAGCATCAATGAAGGCAACGCGCTGCTGGCGGCGAGCCTGGCCGGATTGGGCATCATCCAGATCTATCGGTTTATGGCGCAGCCGCACCTCGACAGCGGCGAGCTGGTCAGTCTGCTGCACGATTGGCAGCCGCCGCCGGAGCAAATGTACGTGGTCTACCCGTCCAATCGCCACCTCAGCGGCAAGCTGCGGGCGTTTATCGACTGGGCGGTGGAGACGTTTGACAACGGCAAGATGAGCCGCACGTTGTAGCCGCACGCAGTGTGGTATTATTTGCCGCATAGCTATTCACGACGGACAACCACCATGGCCTATATCCCCAAAAACTATGCGAAGCTGGAAACCGGCTACCGCGAAAAAGCGCTGAAACTGTTCCCCTGGGTGTGCGGGCGCTGCTCACGCGAATTCGTTTATTCCAACCTGCGCGAACTGACGGTGCACCATATCGATCACGATCACAGCAACAACCCGGAAGACGGCAGCAACTGGGAAATGCTGTGCCTGTATTGTCACGACCACGAGCACTCGAAATACACCGAGGCCGATCAATACGGTTCAACGGTGGTGGCCGGTGAAGACGCTCAGAAAGATATCGGCGTCGCCACCCACAACCCGTTCGCCAACCTGAAGGCGATGATGAAGAAGTAACGCCATCGACAGCTTAATGAGCCACTAACTTATTAAGCTGTTAAATTAACAAAAACTCTCTTCCGTTCCGCCACTTCCCAGAGAATTCCTACTTACCCACCCGGCCGATTCACCGCAAAATAAGCTGCGCAGTTAACAACATACTGGCTTGGCAAGCCGCCGCAGTTGGTGCATATTGTTCGCGAGTTGTTCTTGTTAACCTGTTTGATTATCAACCTAATAAGCATATTAACTTAATAAGTTATCAGCTTAATAACTTGAGAGATGGCAGCATGATTGTCCTGATTGGCTCGCAAAAAGGCGGCGTCGGCAAGTCGACGAAAGCGGTGAACATCGCCGGGTATCTGATTCTTAAGCAAGGCAAGACGGCGATCATCGTCGATGCCGACGACCAGAAGTCGATCATGACCTGGTACAACGACCGTCAGAACGTCGAGGGGCTGCCGCACATTCCGGTGGTGGCCGCGTCGGGTAAAATCAAGGAAACGCTGCTGGAGCTCGATCGCCATTACGACTACGTGATCGTCGACACCGCCGGCCGCGACAGCGCCGAACTGCGCTCCGGCCTGCTGGCCGCCGATCTGTTCCTCTCGCCGCTGCGCCCTTCGCAGATGGATCTCGACACCATTGGCTATCTGTCGGAGATGTTCTCCACCGCGCAGGAATACAACGAGAAGGTCAAAGGCTACATCGTGTTGAACATGTGCCCGACCAATATCTTCATTAATGAAGCCAACGAAGCGGCGCAGGTGCTGAGCGAATACCCGGAGTTCACCCTGGTGAGCAACCGCCTGTGCGACCGCAAGATTTACCGTGACGCCTGGGGTGAAGCCATCACCGTGCACGAGGCGAACAACGAAAAGGCGCAGAGCGAAATTGAATGCCTGGTGAAAGAGGTGATCCTGTGAAAAAACGCACCCCCACCCACCGCATGTCGGAAGACGAATTCATCAACAGCGCCACCTCGCACACGCTGCCGGTCGCGGCGCCCGCGCCAGAAGCCAAACCGGCCGGCCGCAAGCGAACCTATAAGGCGATCTCCGTCAGCCTGACGGACAACCACATTGAGGCTATCGATGAAGTGATCGTGCAGGCGGCGCGCAACGGCATCGTGCGCATCACCCGTTCCGACATCATCAAACTGGCGATCGACGGATTGGCGGAGAAAAGCGAAGCGCAACTGCTGGAACTGCTGAAAAAGCTCTGACCGCACGGCCCGCCGGCTGGCCAAACCGGCGGCTGCCGTTACACCGACGAGAACTCGCGTGGGAACGGCATAGTACGATAGGTTTTGCCGGTGGCCTTATGCAGCGCGCTGGCTATCGCCGGGGCGACCACCGCAGTCGATACTTCCCCGCATCCCTGCGGTGCACGCGCGCTATCGAGCACCACGACCTCCACCTTGGGCATTTCGGCGATCGCGAGCAGCGGATAGCGATCGAAATTCCCTTCCACCACGCCGCCCCGTTCAAAATGCAGCTCGCTGTGCAGACAGGTGGTCAGCGCAAAGCCGATGCCGCCCTCTACGTTGGCACGCACCAGGTTCGGGTTTATCACCTTGCCACAGTCAATCGCACATACCGCGCGCAGCACCCGTAGTCGCCCCCCCTGGATGGCGATTTCAACCACCAAACCGACGTAGGTGGTGAAAGCGTTATTGCGGCCGACCCAAATATTGCACGCCATACCGCGATAAACGCCCGACGGCGGTTCATGCTGCCAATCGGCCGCCGCCGCGGTGGCGTCCAGGACGCGCAACGCTTCCGGGCTGTCCTGCAACAGATGCCGCCGATACGAATATTCGTCCCGGTTGGCCTTATGGCTGAGTTCGCTGATAAAGCTTTCCAAAAAGAACAGGCTGGCGACGCTGCCGACACCGCGCAGATAGCTCAGGGAGATCGGCTGATCGACGATGCCGGCCTCCACCTTCAGGTGTGGGATGCGATACGGCGTGCTGTAAACGCACTCCACCATACTTTCATCCCATCCCCCGGCCTCGTTGACCGTTTCGCGCCGCATTTGCCAGAAGAGAGACTGCCCGGCATAGCGCGCCCACAGCGCCTGCGGATAGTCGTTTTCATCCAACAGCGCCCGATAATGGCTGATACAGGCCGGACGATAGTATTCATGCCGCATGTCGATCTCGCGCGGATAGATCACTTTGACCGGTTTCCCCACCACCCGGGAGGCGGCGGTAGCATGCATCACGGCATCCGGCAGATATTTGCGCCCAAAGCTGCCCCCCAGATAGGTCGTATTCACCACCACATCCGTCGGCTTCAGCCCGAACATTTTCGCCAGAACGTTGCGTACCATGTCCTGGCCCTGGAAAGGGCCCCAGGTTTCGATACGGCCCTCGCCGTAATGGCTGGTGGCATTGCAAGGCTCCAGGGTGGCGTGCGCCACATAAGGTGCGCTGTAACGCGCTTCATGCAAGCGTGAACCTTGTTCAGCGCCACGAATCAACGCAGGCGCCTCGCCGCGATCGACCGCCGGCACCAGCGTATCGCCATCCAGCATCGCCAGATTCTCCGCCGCAATCGCGCTATCGGTCAGCGCTTTTCCTGTGCCCGGCAGCCAGTCGACCTCCAGCAAATCCGCCGCCTTTTTGGCCTGCCAGTAGCTCGCCGCCACCACGATCACCGTATTGAGCGACATATCGTGATCCAATCCGACCATGTTGTTCATCGACCACTGCCGGGTCAGCACCAGATCCACCACGCCCGGCATGGCCCGAATCTGCCGTTCATTGCGCACGGCGACCAGCTTTCCGCTGAGATCGGGCACCATCCAGGGAACGCCGATCAGCATCTCCGGCAAGTCGATATCGATACCGTAAATCGCACTGCCGTCCACTTTCTCCGGCGTATCGACCCGCAACAGCGGCTTGCCAATGACACTCTCTCGCTCTTGCGCCTCACTCTTTAAACCAGGCTGCGGATCCAACGGCAGCTCGGCGGCATAGCGCACCAGATCGCCGTAGGCGACCTTGCGCTGCCCGCCTTTCTCAAGCACCCAGCCTTTCTCCGTGCGGCACTGCGCCGGTGAAAGCGCGAAATGTTTTGCGCCGGCCCGCAGAAAAAAATCTCTCGCCTGTGCGCCGGCCAGCCGGGCACGCTGATAAAATTTGGTCATGGAGGTTGAGGCGGCGACAAACTGTGCGAAAGCCTCGCCCCCGGCAACCTGACGATAAGCGTCACGGCCGGTGACGAATTTCACCGTCACCTGCGCCCAATCGGCATCCATCTCCGCCGCCACCACTTCGGCCAGGCCGGTGTAAATCCCCTGCCCGACCTCACATTGCGACACGCCGATAACGATGCGCCCATCGCGATCGATCCAGATCCAATCGTTCAATTCATGCTGACCGTCCGGTGGCGTCACGTCCTGTGAAACCACGGCCGCCAGGCTGCGCGTCGATATCGGCAGCAGCATGGCGGCCACTGCCAACGCGCTGCCTTTTATCAAGGTTCTGCGGGTGATCGCCATACTCAAGATCCTCCCTTGTCCGCGGCACGGTGCACCGCCGCACGGATCCGGTGGTAGGTGGCGCAGCGGCACAGATTGGTCAGGCCCGCATCTATCTGCCGATCGTCCGGCCTCGGGTGTTCCGCCAGCAGCGCGCTGACCGCCATGATCATGCCTGATTGGCAGTAGCCGCACTGCGGCACATCCTCCGCAATCCAGGCCTGCTGCACCGGATGACGGCGATCGAGGGACAGCCCTTCGATGGTGGTCACCTGCCGATCGCGCACCAATTGCAGCGGATAGCAACATGAACGCACTGCCTTACCGTCGACATGTACCGTACAGGTGCCACAGGCGCCAATACCGCAGCCGAACTTGGTGCCGGTTAACTTAAAATGTTCTCGGATCACCCACAGCAGCGGCGTATCCGGCTCGCCGTTAAATTCGACCGCCTGGCCGTTCAAATTGAACTTCATGCCATCCTCTCTTGGATCAATGCTTCACCCGACGTTTCACCCACGCCCCAATGACGATCAATACCAGCAATACGCCGCCCCAGAACACATAAGGCAATGACGCAATCAACAACGGTTTTTCACCGCCCGCCCGCTGCAGAGCCACTTGCTCCGGCGTTATCCTGACCGCCGGATTGCCGAATTGCTGCAATACGTAATTGCCCAACTCGGCCAGTTGCCGGTCATCCAGGCTATCGGCGAACCCCGGCATCCAGGTCTGCAGCGTCTCCCCCTGGCGCTGCACGCCATGCAGCATCACCATGATCAGGTTATTGGCCTGCTCGCTGCCTACGGTGGAGTTGTGCGTCAAAGAAGGGAAATGGCCGTCGTAAGCCCCCTCGCCGCCCAGGCGATGGCAGCTGGCGCAGGCAGCGGCATACAGCGCCTGCCCAGCAGGGTCGCCTTGGCCGCCTCCCTGATAGTGATAGGCCGCTTTCGTTCCTTGTACGGTGACGATCGGCGGCGTTTGTTTAAGCCAATCGGCGATAGCGTCGAGATCATCGTCACTCAGGAAACGCAGGCTATGCTCCACCGCCTCCGCCATGCCGCCGGCCGCCTGGGCTTTGTCATTGCGCCCGGTACGCAGATACTGCACCAATTCTTCCCGGCTCCAGCCGCCGATGCCGCTCACGGGATCCGAGGTGATATTCGGCGCGATCCAACCGCCTGCCTCCCCGCCCGCCAGGTAGCGATCGTCGCGTTCAGCCATCATCCCATTACGTGGGCTGTGACACGCCGAGCAATGCCCCAACACATCCACCAGATAGCGACCACGCGCCTTCTTCTCGTCTGCATCGACGGGCGTTTTTTTCAGAAACAGCCAGTTCCAGCCGTGGATCGCATAACGCCAGGAAAAAGGGAACCTCAGTTGGGTCTCAGGCACCGCACGATCGACCGGTGCGACCCCGGCCATAAAATAGCGATACAACGCGTGCAGATCGTCATCGCTCAACCCCTGATAAGCGGTATAGGGCATGGCGGGATACAAGGGTTGACCGTCCCGCCGAATGCCCTGCGTTAAGGCGCGGCGAAACTCCGGTTCACTGTAGTCGCCAATGCCGGTTCCTTTGGCGGGCGTGATATTACTGGCGATGATGTCGCCCATCGGCGAAGCGATGGCATAACCGCCGACATAGGGGGCGTCCTGTTGGGCGCTGCCGCGGTGACAAGCCGCGCAATCTGCGGCGGTAGCCAGGTATTTTCCCCGTGCGATGACCTGTTGGTCATTCTGGCTGGCGAAGACCGAGCAGGAGAAGATCCCCAACGCGATAACGCACCGCTGTTGTGCTCTCCGCCAGCGGCCGTTCACGCTTCACCTTCCGGCTTCATCGCCCCCGCTCGCTCCTCCGCCAACAGCGCAAACTCGTCCGGCAACAGATTGTCCTGTTCGAGCATCGCTATCGCGTTATGTTTGATGCCAAACAATACGCGGTAAAAAGCCTCCAGATCGTCGGCCGAAATACCGCTAAGCAGCTTTTGCCGCGCCTGTTGGCTGGAATGATCCAACTGCGCCAGCATCTCCTGCCCGGCCTCGGTCATTCTCACGCCTTTGGCGCGCTTATCTTCGGACAGAGCATCGCGAGCGATAAGCCGATTTTTTTCCAGAAACAGCAGCGCGCGCGACATCGTCGAGACTTCGGCGTTCAAATGCTGCGAAACGTCTTTCAACGTGCAGCCCTCCCCCAAGTCGGCAATCGCACTCAGCGCCAGCCAATGCGGGCGCGTCAGATTGGTCATTTTCACCGACTGGTCCATCGCCGTGCGCCACAGGCGATTGGTCACATCCAGATGGATGCCCAGCGCAGCAGGGAGTTTACGTGGTTGTGGCATATCGGATTGCTCTCGATTATTTATTTGCTTGTGCAAACAAATAGTAGATCGAACATGAGAACAGGATCAAGCAGATGAGGGAAAATAAAGTAAAAACGAGTTAATACACTTGGTTAGTTCGTATCGCACGGCATACGCTCCCCCACGACGGGGAGCGATAAGAAAAATTCAGTTCCCCGCCACCTCGCACCGGTAGTCCTGAATTTCACCGGCCGAGCCCAGGTTGAGATCGGTCAACTTCAAACGGTTTGCCAACAGCAGCATCTCGCCCTGCGGGCTGACCGCCAGCGCCAGGCCGTAATTGCCTATGCTGTCGCCCTGCTCGACCACGTAGTTTTGCAACAAGCGGAAAGGATCTTCCTGGGTTAAATCGGTGCCCGCCAATTTTCTGGCCAGATAGTGATGGCCGACTAATTTCACCGCCAGCGGCCGCCACTGTTGATCTAATTGCTCCGCCTGTTCCCCCAGCGCGTTATAGACATCCTGGCGCAAGCAGGCAACGTGAATATGCAGCTGATTTTGAGAGCGGCCATATTTCGAATTGACCGCCAGAGAAACCCATGCATCTTTTAACGGTTTACCCAGCTCGCCGGATATATGTTCCCTATTATTCCAGGCCTGGGAGAAATAAGGCGGCGTTCGATCCGCTTGCAATATCGGGCTCTCGATGCCGCTGACCTTTTCGGTCGGCATCACCAGATCGTGATAGGGGCCTTTGCTGTCCTTAAACAGCACATAACCCTCGGTTAAATCAACCTTTAAGCAGGGCGCCGGATCGTGGTTTTGCTGCTGATTGGGCACGCACTGTTGGCTGACGATTTGCCACAGCGCATTCGGATTGCCGCGCCCAAAGAACCACCACAGCACCGCCGCCAGCAGCAAAATGACAAGCAAAATAATTAATAGTCTGAAAAGTCTTTTCATCGCGACGCCCTGTTTATCTATTCCATACCGAAAGGAGCGCCAGCATAAACCAAGGCTCTGGCATCGACCAGAATATTATCCTTAATGTCACCTTTCATTGACGTCTTGTTAGCAATGGATAATTAAAAATAAGCCTCCACCTGAGTAATTTAAGGTAAATTAATACCGCAGGTTGAATATGAGTGTGATATAAGCAGCCGGGACTCTCTTTATATAAGGAACCGATAAGATGCCAACGATGGGCAAATCCCTCCATTACCTCGACGTAGGGTCGGGCTTTCCGTTGCTGCTGGGCCACAGCTATCTGTTCGATCTGAATATGTGGGCGCCGCAGTTTGAAGCGCTGGCTAAACGCTACCGCCTGATCGTGCCGGATCTCTGGGGCCACGGCGATTCACCGGCGCTGCCGCCCGGGCGAAACAGCCTGTCGGATATCGCCGCCGACCATTTGGCGCTGATGGATCGTTTGGATATCGAAGAGTTCGGCATCGTCGGCCTGTCCGTCGGCGGCATGTGGGGCGCCGAACTGGCGGCGCTGGCGCCGGAGCGGGTGAAATTGCTGGCGCTGCTGGACAGCTACCTGGGCGACGAAACCCCAGAAGCGCGGCAGCGCTATATGGGCATGTTGGCCGCCGTGGAGCAGGCCGGCGCCATCACGTCGCCCCTGCTGGAACATGTCGCGTCGCTGTTTTATTCCGATGATGTCCCCGATGCCTTATTGCAATCGCTGTTGTGTCAGCTCCAGAGCCTGCCTGCCGATCGCCTGCGCGAGAGCATCGTACCGCTGGGCCGGATGATCTTTGGCCGCCCCGACAAGCTGGCGCTGCTGGAACACATCACCGCCGCCAGCATCGTCATTACCGGCGCACAGGATAAGCCGCGCCCACCGGCAGAGGGCCAGCGCATGGCGGATCTTCTCGGCTGCCAACATGTGCTGATCCCCAACGCCGGGCATATCAGTAACAAGGAAAACCCGGCGGCGGTCAACGAAACGCTGCTGGCATTTCTGGCTGAAAACACCACGCCGCTGTTCTGGTAAGATTCTCCGGGCCGCCAGGCCCGGCGAGTCATTCCGTACGCCGCATAAATCCGTGTCGGCTCAGTATGCCCTGCCCTTGTTCGCTCAAGATAAATGCTGCCAACCGCTGCGCACCGTCATCCAACAGGCATAAACCATAATCCGCCTCTATATCCAACGGTGGCGCCAGCGGCCGCACCGCCAACGCCGGGTAGGCCGCCAACGCCGGAGCATAGCTGGCGTAGCCGAGAAAAATATCTGCCTGCCCGCCGGCTATCAGATATTCCGCCGCCAGTCGGCCTGCCGGCACCGGGGCAGAATCTATCCCGCCGACTAACGGTAACGCCCGCCGGCGTAGCGCTTCCCCCTGCCCTGGCCAGTATTGCTCGCAGCGTTCAAAAAGCTGCAGCGCATAATCGCCGGAAGGATCCGCTCCCGGTGTCGAAGTGGCCAGCCGCCAGCGCGGATCGCACAATACCTCAGGAAGCGGACGCTCGGTTAATGCCGGCACGTTGCGAACCGTGGCGCAGAGCCGATTGCGCGCAAAAACCTGCACCGCCCCCGCCATCCCGAGATCCGCCAACCTTTGCGGGTGCGCCACGTTGGCCGAGGCGAACAGCTGTGGCCGCTCGCCGTTCTCTATCCGTTGGCGCAACAACCCCGCCGGGCCGAATTCCGCCGAAACCTTTTGCCCGGTGTCGCGCTGAAATGCCGACAGCAGCGGCGTAAACGCCAGCCGCAGGCTGCCGGCGGCAAACAGCAGGATATCACTCATCATGTCGCTCCAATTGGCTGCGATACAACGGCACCAGCGTCGCGTAGCGGCGGCCCGCCACCGTCAGCGGCACCCGTTCGATCGCTAGGCCGAACAAGGGTGACAGGGAATGTGCCGTTAACACCTCGCGGCAGGCACCGAGCTGGCTGCGCCCTTCCTTGCCCAGCAGCAAAGCCCGATCCGCCACCGCATGTGCATGGTTGGGCTGATGCGTGGAGAACACCACCGCCAACTGCTGTTCCCGCGCCAGGCGCGCCATCAGACTCAATACCCGATCCTGGTAGTGCAGATCCAGCGCCGAAGTCGGTTCATCCAGAATCAACACCTCGCAGCGCATCGCCAATGCGCGGGCGATCATCACCAACTGGCGTTGGCCGCCGGATAGGCTGCCAAACTCACGCTCTGCCAGGTGCTGTAAATCCAACGACTGCAACGCTTCTCTGGCCAGCCGATGATCCTTGGCTGACGGTGAACGGAACAGGCCAACATGGCGTGCTCGCCCCATCAACACGATATCCAGCACCCGATAGGCAAACGGCGGCGAAAAGTGCTGCGGGACAAAGCCTATCTCGCCGCGGCGCTCAATCTCGCCGGATTGCGGCGTCAGGCTGCCTAACAGCAGCTGCAGCAGCGTGCTTTTACCGCGCCCATTCGGGCCCAATACCGCCAGCACTTCACCGCGCCGCAGCTGAATATCCAGGTGTTGGAACAGCGGGGGCCCGCCAGGCCAGGCAAAACTCACGCCCTTGGCGGCCAATAACGTGTCAGTCATGCCAGCCTCTCACTTGCGCGCGGCGCAGCAGCAGTGCGAACAATGGCGCGCCAATCAGCGCAGTCAAAATGCCCAGCGGGATTTCGCTGCTGCTCAACGTGCGCGCCAAATCGTCGATCAACAGCATGTACAGGGCGCCCAGGCAAAGCGAAGCCGGCAACAGGCGCCGGTGATCCGGCCCCACCAGCCGTCTTGCGACGTGCGGGATCACCAAGCCGACCCACCCGATGCTGCCGCTGACCGCCACCTGAGCGGCCACGATGGCGGCACACAGCGTCAGTATCAGCCAGCGGGTACGCTCAACGTTGATGCCGAGCGCACCGGCATCTTCATCGCCTAACGACAGCAGATTGATGCGCCAGCGCAGCGCCAGCAGCAGACCGCCGGCCAACAGTAAAGGTAAAAACAGCATCAGCAGCTTTTGCCGATCGGCGGTGGCAAAGCTGCCGAGCAGCCAAAAAACGATGCTCGGCAGCTTCTCTTCGGTATCCGCCAGATATTGCATCAGGCTAACGCAGGCGGAGAAAAAACCGCTGAGGATCACCCCCGCCAGTACCAACGAGAGAATATTGCGCCGTGCAATGGCGCTGGTGAGGGTGAAAATCAACAGCAGTGCCGCCATGCCGAAAACAAAAGCCGACAGCAGCAGCGCCGCCAACGGCAGGCTGAGCAGGATAGCCAGCGTACCGCCAAAGGCCGCGCCGGAAGACACGCCGATAATATGCGGATCGACCAGCGGATTGCGAAAGACGCCTTGCAAAGCCGCGCCACACAGGGCCAGCGCCGCGCCGGCGCCCATCGCCAACAGCACCCGCGGCAAGCGCACCCCCAGGATCACCTGGCGTTGGACAGCATCGATGCCGGCATAATGCTGCCCGGTGAGCGGCTCCAGCAAAATCATCAGGCTGTGCGTAATCGGCACCTGAAAGCGGCCAACGCCGAGCGAAAACAGCGCGCAGCAAAGCGTCAGCAGCGCCAGCCAACCCAGCTTCATTGCCCGCTCTGGCAACAGGTGGCGCGGTAATAGCGTTGATAGTAAGTATCGACCCGCTGCTGCAGATGGATATCGGCAAAACGCTGCGGGTAAAGTTTTTTCGCCATCCACAACTCACCCAACGCCATCGCCTCCGGCATCGGATATCCCCAGGCCTTGGCGTACTCCGGCATCAGGTAGACCCGCTTATTCTTCACCGCGTCAATCGGCTGCCACTGCGGTGACGTCAGGATCTGTTTCACCACGTCCGGGTAGCGTTCTTGCACGAAAATCACCGCCGGATCCCACTTCAGGACATCCTCGATAGAGACTTGTTTAAACCCCTGGATCTCTTTCGCCGCCACGTTGAGCGCACCCGCGTGCCGCATCATCAACCCGGTATATTTGCCGGCACCGTAGGTGGTGAGATCGGGGTTGGCCATATACACCCGCACCCGCCGATCGTCCGGCAGCGTGCCCAGCCGTTCGGCGACCAGGGCACGCTGCTGAGTGACGTCCTTAATCAGCGCTTCGGCCTGAGGCTGACGCTCCATCACCTCGCCAATCAGCCGAATACCGTCCTGCAGCCCCAGCGTATAGGCCCGATCTTCATCGCTCAGTTGAGGGTTCATTTTGCCCGCCTGATCGGCCGCCTCGCGGCGCAGCGAGATAGCCACCACCGGAATGCCCACCCGTTCGATCTGTGCAATCATTTCCGGCGGCGCATAGTTGGCCACAAACACCACCTGTGGATGCAGGCCGAGCAGGCTTTCAATATTCACCGAAGTCAGATCGCCCGGCATCGGCAGGGTTGCCAGCGTCGGTGCCAGCCGCAGGTAGTTTGGCCCCAGCTGCTTTTTCCAACTGCTAAGCACGCCGACCACCTGCGGCATCGCATCAAGCTGCACCAATAGGTTCAGCGTCTGGTGTTGCAACACCACGGCACGGGTAATGTGATCGGGCAGCGTGACCTGACGGTTGAGCTGATCGGTGACCTGGCGATCTGCCAGGGCGGCGGTAGAGAACAACGCGAGCGCCAGCATCAGGCGCGGGAGAAAGTTAAACATGGCAGTGACCGGTTGATTATCGTTATATATCTAATAATATAGCGATGGGCATGGCGAAACAATCAGCGAGATCAAACCCTATGCCATGTATGCAGGAAGAAAAACGAGGAGATAACGATGGGAAAGAAGCGGATCCGCCGGAACGCCGGCAGATCCTGAGCACCAGAACGAGCGCGTGAAAAGCGCTTATTGGCCGATAGACGTCAGGCCCTGGCGGATCCCTTCGTCAGCCTGCTGGCACCACGCCTGCAGCCCCTGCGGCGCTTCCTTCTCCAACGCGACCACTTTGCCGTCGTCGTTCAGCACATTGCCTTCACGGCCCATCGCTTCACGCTTGTCGCCATCGCGGGTATCAACGCCGCCCGGAATAGCCGCCACGTAGGCCACCATTTTCTTGGCGTTGTCGATGCTCTCCGCTTTCAGGAAACCTTTATCGACGCAGTAGGACATCAGCCCGGCGGTATTACGCGTGATGTCATAGACGTTCTTCAACGCGGCAGGATCCATCCCTTCGGCATTGGCGGTGTTAAACAGGCCCAGAGTCGCGGCAATCATGCCGGTCAGAATGCTCTTTTTCATTGTTATCTCGTTTTAATAATGAAGTAGTTAATTTTTAATTATTCACAAAAAAATGTGAATGCCGGTACGATATAACGGCGCCCTAGATTAACACAACACTAACGCGTTAATAACTGTGGTTAAGTTAGCGCCTAATAAAATAAAAACGCATGGTGGGGTTATTGTCTCCTCCCGGCGTCAGTTTTTTACGTTCGACATTGACCGCGCTCAATTCAAATTTAAAATAGTCTCATCATGGAATTATTCGTAACGAAATCGTTGGCCCGCGGTCAATCACGTTCCGCACTTTGCCAACCCGCCCCGGCGTGGCATAGCCTGTTAAGACGCGCCATGCCATAGTGGAAGGGGATTCGCTTGAACCCTTCCGTCCGGCCGCCGCAATGCGACGATAAAACCCTTCTCGATATCACGATGAATTTATATCTTTATCCGGCGGTGCTTATTGCGCACCGCTTGGGCATCTTTGAGTTTATTGCTCAGCCCCCCGCAGCCTGGCCAATATATGCACTCAGGCCAATCTGGAAAGACGCCCAGCGGAAACGTTGGCCATGGCGCTATTGGCATTGAAATTGATCGCCAGAGACGGCGATACATTCTCTCTCTAGCCGGAAGCGGAAACCTTTTTGTTAAAAAACAACCCGCATTACTTCGGTTATTTTTGGGATTTGATGATTGAAAACAGCGAGATTTTCTCGCTGAAAAACCTGGAAAACGCCATCAGAAAAAATACCTCGCCGATCTACGACGAGCAGGAGCTGTTCGAAGCGCATACGCTCGACGCCGACAGAATGCGGCGTTTTACCCACGCCATACCCAGCCTGAGCGTGGGATCGGCCAGCGTTTGGCCGCGCTGCCCCCCCTCGCTCGGCGCTGGATATCGCCGACCAACTGCTCAACGTCGGCGTCGGGCCTGCTCAATTACTGCCGTCGCTCGGCTACTACAGCATCGTGACGGCGCAAAAAACCCAGGCTTAGCGGTTCACCGAACGCGCCATGCGGCTGTAGGTGTGGCGCACGCCGCGAATCGCCACGCTGTAGGCGAAGATGTTTTCCGGCAGCGCCAGCCCCAGATAGCCGGTATCGCCGATATGGTGCAGGTCCGCGCCGGCCATTTTGCTCATCAGCGCAATCTGCCGCACGGTCTGCACGTCGGCCCCCTCTTGCGAGGTGCCGATCGCCGTCATCGCCAGCGCTCCCTGCCGCTGGGCATAGGCGATCAGCGCCGCCACTTTTTCCTGCGACATGCCGGGAATGGTGCCCGGCGCCGGCAACAGCACGATGTCGGCACCGTTTTCCACAAACAGCGCGATGTCCTGCTCGCCGATCAGCTGGCTGCCGCTTTCGCGCACAATGCCGGCGCCGTGCATCTTGCCGGTCACCAGCACCATCTCGTCGCCCACTTCATCGCGAATCGCTTTCAGCGCGGCGGCGATCGCCTGATTGCTGACGCCGTTGTTCGGGTTGCCGGTCAGCACCAGCATGCGCGCGCCGAGCTGATACAGCTTGCGGGCATTCTCGGCGGTGGCGGCGCGGCCCGCCGTCATCTGCCAGAAGTCGTTATGTTCGCTGGCGAAAGCCGGATCGACGGCCTCCAGGTTCACCCCGATCACCCGCCCGGTCAGGCGCTGCAGCGTGCGCAGCGCCTCCTGCGGCGGCACGTCGGCGGGCAGGCCCGCGATATGCGGACGATCGACGTCGAACAGGTTCAACAGCAGCAGGTCGGCGCCCTGGCTGGCCGCCAGTTCGGCGTTGGTGACGTTATTGAGCAGCGGCTGAGTGACCGCGATGGTTTCGCTGACCAAGATGCGCCCTTCGCTGGCGCGGATGGCATAGAGCAGATCGGCTTTGCCAATATCGGCCAGATCGCTGGCGCTGCAGTCCAGATAGCGTTTCATGAGACAAGCTCCGGTGACGTTAGCGGAAAGGGATGGATGCCCCCTCTCCCACCGCAGTGAAAGAGGGGGAAAAGGTTACTTCAGCGTAAAGCTTTGCGCCTGCACGTTGTCGGAATCCAGGCCGACGAACACGTTGAATTTGCCCGGCTCCGCCCCCCATTTCAGGCTGGCGTTGTAGAACTTCAGATCGTCTTCGCTAATCGGCAGCTCAACCTGCTGCGACTGACCGGCCTTCAGCGTCACTTTCTTGAAGTTGCGCAGCTCTTTCACCGGCCGGCTGACCGAGGCGGTCACGTCCTGCAGATACAGCTGCACCACCGTGGCGCCGTCGTACTTGCCGGTATTCTTCAGCGTGACGCTGGCGGTTAACTTGCCGTTGCGCGCCATCGTCGGGCTGGACAATTTCAGGTCCGACAGGCTGAAGGTGGTGTAGCTCAGGCCGTAGCCGAACGGATACAGCGGGCCGTTCGGCGAATCGAAGTAGCGCGAGGTGTACTTGCCCGGATTCTCCTTGCCGAACGGCCGGCCGGTGTTCAGGTGGTTGTAGTACATTGGGATCTGGCCGACCGAGCGCGGGAAGGTCATCGGCAGCTTGCCCGACGGGTTGTAATCGCCGAACAGCACGTCCGCCACCGCGTTGCCGCCCTCGGTGCCGCTGTACCAGGTTTCCAGCATCGCGTCCGCCTGCTCGCTCTCCCAGCTCAATGCCAGCGGGCGGCCGTTCATCAGCACCAGCACCAGCGGCTTGCCGGTGGCTTTCAGCGCGGCAATCAGATCGCGCTGGTTCTGCGGGATCGTGATGTCGGCACGGCTGGAGGCCTCGTGCGCCATACCCTGCGATTCCCCCACCACCGCCACCACCACGTCGGCCTTGTTCGCCGCCTGTACCGCTTCGTCGATCATTTGCTGCGGCGAACGGGTATCGAACGCCACCGCCGGCTCATACTCGTTCAAATAGTCGATGATGCCTTTATCCTGCGTGACGTTGGCGCCCTTGGCGTACAGAATGCGCGCCTTGTCGCCCACCGCCCGCTCCAGCCCCTCACGCAGGGTGACCGACTGCTTGACCACCCCGGCGGCCGACCAACTGCCCATCACGTCACGCTGGCTGTCGGCCATCGGCCCGACCAGCGCGATGGTCGCCTGCTTGCTCAGCGGCAGCGTCTGCTTATCGTTCTTCAGCAGCACCATCGTCTTGCGCGCCACCACCCGCGCTTCGGCGCGGTGCAGGCGGCTTTCGGCGTTGGTGTCCTGCGGATCGGAACCCGCCGGGCCCAGATGCACGTAAGGATTGGTGAACAGCCCCATGTCGTATTTGGTGTTCAGCACGTCGCGGCAGGCGCGGTCGATATCGCTTTCAGACACCAGTCCGTCTTTCACCAAGCCCGGCAGGTATTTGTCGTAGAACTCGTCGCTCATGCTCATGTCGACGCCGGAGGTGATCGCCAGGCGCACCGCGTCGCGCGCGTCGGCGGCCACGCCGTGCTTAATCAGTTCCTTAATCGCGCCGTGGTCGCTGATGGTGATGCCTTTAAAGCCCCACTGCTCGCGCAGCAGATCTTTCAGCAGCCACGGGTTGGCGGTGGCCGGCACGCCGTTGATCGCGTTAAGCGACACCATCACCCCGCCGCTGCCGGCGTCCACCGCCGCTTTGTAAGGCGGCAGATAGTCCTGATGCATGCGCAGCGGGCTCATGTCGACGGTGTTGTAATCGCGTCCGCCTTCGACGGCGCCGTACAATGCAAAGTGCTTGACGCTGGCCATCACCGAACCGGGTTTGGCCGGATCGCCGTTCTGGAAACCGTCGACCATCACCTTGGCGATTTTCGAGACCAGCCAGGTGTCTTCGCCGAAGCCTTCGGAGACCCGGCCCCAGCGCGGATCGCGGGTGATATCGACCATCGGCGCGAAGGTCATGTTCAGGCCGTCGTCGCTGGCCTCTTGTGCCGCGACCCTGGCGCTGAGCGCGATGGCTTCCAGATCGAAGCTGGCCGCCAGCCCCAGGCTGATCGGGAACACGGTGCGCTGGCCGTGCACCACGTCATAGGCAAAGAACAACGGGATTTTCAGGCGGCTGAGCTGCATCGCCTGATCCTGCATCACCCGGATATCCGGCCGGGTAACGGTATTGAAAATGGCGCCGATCTGCCCTTTGCGAATTCCCTCGCGGATCGCTTCTTTCGGGTTATCCGGCCCGACGCTGATCAGCCGCAGCTGGCCGATCTTCTCTTCCAGCGTCATCTGCTTCATCAAATTGGACACGAAGGCGTCGCGCTGCTGGGCGTGAATGCCCTGCGTTATCGGCGTTTCCTGCGCAAAAGCCGGACTGAGGGCCAGACCGGACAACATACTCACCACACAAAGCCATTTCATCTTGTTTTATCTCAGGCGTGTTTCCGCCGCTAAAGCCGCGGGGTTTAATCGGAGTGAAGAAACAGTTTGCCACACTCTGTTTCATCGCCAAGGGAATTCGCATCGCTAATGTTTACAAAGCATTACAGGTCATCGGCAGGTAATTCTGTAGCCGGGCGCGGCTGTCGGCGGCCTCCGCCGCCAGAAAATCGACCAGCGCGGTTAACGTCGGCGGCGCCACCGTGCGTTCAGGATAGACCAAATAATAGGCCGCGCCGCTGCTGACGCAGAGCGGGAACGGCGTCACGATACGCTGCGCCTGAATATCCTCCTCCAGCAGGCACAGATCGCCGATGGCGATGCCAAACCCCTGCAGCGCGGCGCTCATCGCCAGATCGAGGGTATCAAAATGCTGGGCCTTGCCGGACGGCAACGCATCGGCGCCCGCTGCCTTCAGCCAGCGCAGCCAGTCGCGCCGATCGCGCGTCGGGTGCAGCAGGGTTTTGTCCGTCAAGTCCGTCAGCCGAGGCGTCGGCGGCAAAAATGTCGGCGTGCAGACCGGTGTGAGGATTTCATCGAACAGCAGGTGCGCGGTCAGCTTTTTACCCGGCGGCCGGCCGAATACCACCGCGGCGTCAAACTGCTCGGTACTGAAATCCAGGCCGTGCGACACCGAAGCGGTCAGCTCGATATGCATGTCCGGCCGTTCATTTTGCAGGCGAATGATGCGCGGCAGCACCCAGCGCATGGCGCAGGTCGGGCATTTGATGCGCAGCGCCCCCGGCGGGGCGGCGGCCCGCGTCAGGGCTTCATCCAACTGCCCCAGCGCTTGCTGCACCGGCGCCAGAAGCTGCGTGCCCTGCGGCGTCAGCGCCAAACCGCGCGCCTGACGGCTGAACAGCGGATAGCCCAGACGCTGTTCCAGCCCGAGAATTTGCCGGCTGACCGCCCCCTGCGTCAGGTGCAGCTGCCGGGCGGCATGGGTAAAGTTGAGGCGTTGCGCCACCACCACAAAGGTTTTCAATACGTCGAGCGACGGCAGGGATATCGGCATAGCGTGCCTCGATTAGGTATGATCGTAGTGCATGGCAAGTATGACAAACTTTCCCTTGTCCGCCTACGCCGGCTGATGCTTAATCGCTCAACACTTCCCTGTTTGCCTGGAGCCCATCATGCAGAGCGCCTGCTCATCCCGCTCGAAGCTGCCGGACGTCGGCACCACCATCTTCACCGTCATTGGCCAACTCAGCGCCGAACACCAGGCCCTCAATCTGTCGCAGGGCGCGCCCAATTTCGCCGGAGACCCGCAGTTGATCGAGGCAACGGCACAAGCCATGCGCGCAGGTCATAACCAATACGCGCCGATGAGCGGCGTGGCGGCATTACGTGCTGCTCTGGCGGAAAAAGCTGAACGATTGTATGGCGCGCGCTATGACGCCGACGAAGAAATCACGGTGATCGCCAGCGCCAGCGAAGGGCTGTACTCGGCGATCAGCGCGCTGGTGCATCCCGGCGACGAGGTGATCTATTTCGAACCGGCGTTCGACAGCTATGCGCCGATCGTGCGCCTGCAGGGCGCCACGCCGGTGGCGATCAAACTGTCGCTGCAGGACTTTCGCGTCGACTGGGACGAAGTGGCCGCCGCCATCAACGGCAAAACGCGCATGATCATCGTCAACACGCCGCACAACCCGACCGGCGCGGTGTTCGACGCGCAGGATATCGACCGCCTGACCGCCCTGACCCGCGACACCGATATCGTGATCTTGTCCGACGAGGTCTACGAGCACGTGGTGTTCGACGGCGATATTCACCATAGCATGGCGCGCTATCCGCAGCTGGCGGAACGCAGCGTGATCGTGTCGTCGTTCGGTAAAACCTACCACGTCACCGGCTGGCGCGTTGGCTATTGCCTGGCGCCGGCGGCGTTGATGGACGAGATCCGCAAGGTGCACCAGTTCATGGTGTTCTCCGCCGATACGCCGATGCAGCACGCCTTCGCCGCCGCGCTCGCCAATCCGCAGAGCTACCTGGGGCTGGCGGCGTTTTACCAACAAAAGCGCGATCTGCTGGCCAGCGCCCTGCAGGATTCGCGCTTTGAGCTGCTGCCCAGCCGCGGCAGCTTCTTCATGCTGGCCCGCTTTAGCGGCTTCAGCCACGAAAGCGACAATGATTTCGCCGTGCGCTTGATCCGCGAAGCGAAGGTAGCGACGATCCCGCTGTCGGCGTTCTACAGCGACGGCACCGATACCGGCCTTATTCGGCTGAGTTTTTCCAAAGATAACGAGACCCTGCTGGAAGGCGCGCGCCGTCTGAGCCAGGTGTAATTTTTTGTCCGACCATGGGAAAGGGGCACTGCCTATGAAAGCTTTGAAAACGCTGTTCGCCGCCGGATGCCTGCTGGCCGCCGGCTCTTCTCTGGCGGCGGAAAACAGCCTGCGTTTCGGCCTGGAAGCGCTGTATCCGCCGTTCGAATCCAAATCCGCCAGCGGCAAACTGGAAGGGTTCGACATCGAGCTGGGCGACGCGGTGTGCGCCGCCGCACAGTTGAAATGCAGCTGGGTGGAAACCTCGTTCGACAGCCTGATCCCGGCGCTGCAGGCGCGCAAGTTCGACGCCATCAACTCGGCGATGAACGTGACCGAACAGCGGCGCCAGGCGATCGCCTTTACCGACGCCATCTATCAGGTGCCGAACCGCCTGATCGCCAAGGCCGACAGCGGCCTGCTGCCGGACGCCAAAGCGCTGGCGGGCAAACACGTGGGCGTGCTGCAAGGCTCGATTCAGGAGATTTACGCCAAAACCCATTGGGCGCCGGCGGGCGTGGACGTGGTGTCTTATCAGGATCAGAATCAGGTTTACCTTGACCTGGCGGCCGGTCGGCTCGACGCCACGCTGGTGATGGCACCGTCGGGGCAAAGCGGCTTCCTGTCGCAGCCGGACGGCAAGGGCTTCGCCTTCGTCGGCGAGGCGGTGCGCGACGACAAGATCCTCGGTGAAGGCATTGCCTTCGGCCTGCGTAAAGGGGATGAGGCGCTGAAGAAGAAACTGGATGCCGCCATCGCCAAAGTGAAACAGCAAGGCACAGTGGCGGCGCTGTCGAAGAAGTATTTCGGCGATATCGACGTGACGGTGAAGTGATGGACGGGGGCGGCACCGCCGCCCCCTGCCGCGTTTAGCGATCGAACACCGAACTGTTCAGCGCGCGATCCTGCTGGTGGCGCTCCAGCGCCAATTCGATCAGGCGCGTGATCAGCGCCTGGTAGCTGACGCCGCTGGCGGCCCACAGCTTGGGATACATGCTGATGTTGGTGAAGCCCGGCAGCGTGTTGATCTCGTTGATCACCACCTGGTTATCCGGCGTCAGGAACACATCCACCCGCGCCAGCCCGAAGCACTCCAGCGCGCGGAACGCCTTCAGCGCCACCTCACGGATGTGGTCGCTCACTTCCGGCGCGATCGCCGCCGGCACCACCACCTGAGCACCCTGCTCATTGATGTATTTGGTGTCGTAGGAGTAGAAAGCGTCGCTCAGCACGATCTCGCCGCACACGCTGGCCTGCGGATCGTCGTTCCCCAGCACCGCGCACTCGATCTCGCGGCCGACGATCGCCGACTCCACCAGCACTTTGTGATCGAAGCTGAAGGCCAGTGCCACCGCCGCGTCAAACTCGGCGCGGTTTTCCACCTTGCTGACCCCGACCGACGAGCCCTGGTTGGCCGGCTTGACGAACAGCGGCAGGCCTAGGCGCTCGCTCAGTTGCTCAAACGTGAACCCGGCGCGGTTGGCGCGGGTCAGGGTGACGAAAGGCGCCACCGCCAGCCCGGCGTCGCGCAGCAGGCGCTTGGTCACGTCTTTATCCATGCTGACCGCCGAGCCGAGCACGCCGGCGCCGACGAACGGCATATTGGCCATGCGCAGCAGCCCCTGCAGCGAGCCGTCTTCCCCCAGCGTGCCGTGTACGATCGGGAAAATGACGTCGAGCTGGCCCAGCGCACCGGCGCTGCCCGCTTCGATCAGCTGCTGTTTTTCCTGGCCCGGGATCAGCGCCACGTTCTTGTTCGAGTGGTTCAGCGCGATCAGCGCCGGGTTCTCGGCGTTGAGCAGGTAGTTGGAGGCGTCGTTGATGTGCCACTGCCCCTGTTTGTCGATCCCCAGCAGCGTGACGTCAAACTTCTCTTTGTCGATTGCATCCACAATGTTTTTGGCCGACTGCAGCGACACCTCATGCTCCGCCGATTTACCGCCAAAAATCACCCCAACACGTAGTTTAGTCACGCCTTAAATCCTTCTGAAAAAATCATGGCAAAAAAGTCGTTCATCACAATAAACGCATTGCCTGGCGGCGGCAATCGTTGTTGCCAGAATCTTCTTACGCCACGGAATGCCACATCGCGACCATCCTAAACGTATACACTTCATATATTGTTTACTTATGGAGACGCCGATGGGCATCGTAAAAATTTCGGACGCGCTGCATGACGATCTGCGCCTCGCCAGCCTGACCATGACGCGTTCGATCAACGCGCAGGCCGAGTACTGGATCAAGATTGGCATGCTGGCGGAGTTCCATCCGGAACTGACTTACCCGCAACTGGTAAAAAAAATGATGAAAGATAACGCGCTGACGCTGAAGGAGATTGTCGGGTGAAAGAGATTGTGATTAAAACGCCGGAAGAGATTGCCAAAATGCGCCATTCCGGCGCCCTGCTGGCCAAAGTGTTTGCTATGCTCGATGAGGTCATCGTCGAAGGCATCTCCACCATGGAGATCAACGACCGCGCCGAGGCGTTTATCGTCGAAGAACTGAAATCGCGCCCGGCCAGCAAGGGGCAGTATGATTTCCCCTATGTGCTCAACACCTCAATCGACGATGTGGTGTGCCACGGGGTGCCGTCGGCCAGCAAAATCCTGCGTTCCGGTATGATTGTCAACGTAGATATCACGCTGGAAAACGGCGGCTACATCGCCGACTCCAGCAAGATGTACTGCATCGGCCAGGTGACGCCGCTGGCCAAACGGCTGGTGAACAACGTCTATGAATCGATGTGGCAGGGCATTCGCGCGGTGAAACCGGGCGCCACCCTGGGTGATATCGGCCACGCCATCCAGCGGCATGCCGAGCAGGCCGGCTACAGCATCGTGCGGGAGTATTGCGGCCACGGCATCGGCCGCGACATGCACGAAGAGCCGGCGGTATTGCACTACGGTCAACCCGGCAGCGGTCTGGTGCTGCAAGAGGGCATGGTGTTCACCATCGAGCCGATGATCAACCAGGGCGACCGCCGCATCAAGCAGAAGAAGGACGGCTGGACCGTGGTGACGCGCGACAAAAAACTGTCGGCGCAGTGGGAACATACCGTGGCGGTCACCGCCGACGGCGTGGAGATTCTGACGCTGCGCGACGAAGAGCGCCGCGCCGGCTACGCCGAACGCTACTAAATACGCAAGCCATTAGCTTAACAAGCTGATAGCTTAACAAGTTATTCACTTGATAACCTCTTAGCTTATGTGCGGCACTCCGGCGCCGCGGTTAAAGCGACGGAGATGACAGGGAGACAGGCAGCATGCAGTCAGGCAATCAGACGTTTATCAATCAGCTCAAAGACATCGTCGGCGGCCCGCAGCTGTTGACCGGCGATCGCAACACCGAGCGGTATCGCAAGGGGTTCCGCTCCGGCGAAGGCCAGGCGCTGGCGGTGGTGTTTCCCACTAGCCTGCTGCAGCTGTGGCGCATTTTGCAGGCCTGCGTGGCTGCTGACAAAATCGTCATTATGCAGGCCGCCAATACCGGCCTGACCGAAGGGTCAACCCCCAGCGGCAACGACTATGACCGCGACATCGTCATCGTCAGCACTCTGCGCCTCGATCATATTCAGGTGCTGGACAACGGCAAGCAGGTGGTCGGCTTCCCCGGCAGCACCCTGCACCACCTCGAGAAATTGCTCAAACCCTACGGCCGCGAACCGCATTCGGTGATCGGCTCCTCCTGCATCGGCGCCTCGGTGATCGGCGGCGTATGCAACAACTCCGGCGGCTCGCTGGTGAAACGAGGCCCGGCCTATACCGAAATGGCGCTGTACGCCCAGTTAGGGGAAGACGGCCAGCTGCGCCTGGTGAACCATCTGGGCATCCGGCTTGGCGACACGCCGGAAGAGATCCTCACCCGGTTAGAAAAAGGCGACTATCGCCCGACAGACGTCGAGTACGGCGAGTTGCGCGCCTCGGATAACGAGTACGCCAGCCGGGTGCGCGACGTCGATGCCGACACCCCTTCCCGCTTCAACGCCGACAAACGCCGCCTGTACGAAGCTTCCGGCTGCGCCGGCAAGCTGGCGGTGTTCGCGGTGCGGCTTGACACCTTCGAGAAAGAGGGCAAAGAGCAGGTGTTCTATATCGGCACCAACCACACCGCGGTGCTGACCGAACTGCGCCGCCACATGCTGAGCAAATTCGAAAACCTGCCGGTGGCCGGTGAATACATGCACCGCGATATCTTCGACATCGCCGAGGTGTACGGCAAAGACACCTTCATGATGATCGACAAGCTCGGCACCGATCAGATGCCGCGCTTCTTCACCCTGAAAGGCCGCATGGATGCCAGCCTCAACAAGCTGCCGCTGCTGCCGCACAACCTGACCGATCGGCTGATGCAGGGCCTGAGCCATCTGGCACCGAGCCACCTGCCGAAGCGCATGAAGGAATACCGCGAACGTTTCGAACACCACCTGCTGCTGAAGATGGCCGGCCCCGGCGTAGACGAAGCACAGCGCTATCTGACCGACTATTTCGCCCAGGCCGAAGGCGCCTTCTTCGCCTGCACGCCTGACGAAGGCAAAAAGGCCTTCCTGCACCGCTTCGCCGCCGCCGGTGCCGCCGTGCGCTACCACGCGGTGCACGCCGACAAGGTGGAGGATATTCTGGCGCTGGATATCGCCCTGCGCCGCAACGACACCGACTGGTTTGAAACGCTGCCGCCGGAAATCGACAGCCAGCTGGTGCATAAGCTGTATTACGGCCACTTTATGTGCCACGTCTTCCATCAGGACTACGTGGTGAAAAAAGGCGTGGACAGCCATGCGCTGAAAGAAAAGATGCTCGAGATCCTCAACCGGCGCGGCGCCGAGTACCCGGCGGAGCATAACGTTGGCCACCTGTACCACGCCAAACCGGATCTGCAAACGTTCTACCGCACCGCCGATCCAACCAACAGCTTCAACCCCGGCATCGGCAAAACCAGCAAACGCAAAGGCTGGGCCGAAGACCCCCGCTAAACGCCTCACGATCGGCCCGCCGCCGCACCCGGCGCGGGCCTCCTCTGCCCTACCTGCCTCCTCGCGATCTTTCTGCGCCTTTAAAGATGCATTTTTATTGCAACTTATAAAATTCCCGATTACCATTCACCCCATCATCGCAAATGAGAATTAATTACAAAGCTGTCATGACGGATACATGACATCCGCCGTGGCATTCACCGCGAAGTTAATGAGAAGGAACCTACCATGAGTCAAACCCTCGATTCCGCCCAGCTGCTGGCCGCGCTCGATAAAGTGATGGTGATCTCCACCACCGATCTGCAGGGCACCATCACCTACGTCAATGACCTGTTCTGTCAACTGACCGGCTTTTCCCGGGAAGAGCTGGTGGGCCAGCCCCACAGCATCGTGCGCCACCCTTCCGTGCCGAAAGCCGTTTACAAAGCGATGTGGGACACCATCAAGGCGGGCGGTATCTGGACCGGCATCATTCCGAACGTCGGCAAGGGCGGCGTGCTGTACGTGGTCGACACCACGGTGCAGCCGCTGTATGACGCCCAGGGCAATATCGAGGCCTATATCAGCATCCGCCGCGTGATCAACGATCTGATGACCGACTTCGAATCGGTGGAATTCGCCAAAGAACAGTTCGACAACCACTACGACAAGTAACCGCTATGGCCGACATCATCGAACGCATCCTGATTGGTTACGGTTCGGAGTCGGGCAACGCCCGGGCGCTGGCGATGCGCCTGGGCGAGCAAAGCAGCCTGCAACCCTACCGCCCCATGGTTAAAGAACTCAACGCCATCCAGCCCGCCGATGTGGGCGAGCGTGACATCCTGTTGATCGTCTCGAGCTCATTTGGCGACGGCGAACCGCCCGCCAACGCCGAGCGTTTTTCCGACGCGCTGGCGCAATGGCCGGATCCCCCCCGGTTGCGCTACGCCATCTTTGGTCTCGGCGACACCGCGTACCCGCATTTCTGCGGCTTCACGCAGGCGCTGGATGCGCGCCTGACGCAATACGGCGCCCGCGCCATCGTCAATCGCGTCGACGCCGACGTTAACTTCGAACCGTTCTTCACCACCTGGCTGACGACGCTGGGTAAGGTGCTGGCCGGCGATGCCCAGGCGGGTCGCGACTTGCATCTGCGCGTGACCGCCTACGGTGAAGACCATGCGTTCAGCGCCGCCCTCCTCGAACGACGGCCGCTCAGCGCTCGCACGCCGCAAGCCTGGCATCTGCGGCTGAATATCGCCGGAAGCTGCATCGTTTACCGGGCGGGAGATACCGTCTATCTGTTGCCGGAGAACGACGAAGGATTATTGTCCCGGCTGGCAGACTGGCTCGGCAGGCCGGAGGCCGTCGACGCGCTGCGGCGCCGGGAGCTGCGCCAGCTCAGCAAAACGACGCTGCGCGAGCTGGCGCAGTTGGCCGACAGCGAAGAGCTCAAAGGCCTGCTGAAGATCCGTCAGCGCAAAGCCCTGGAGAGTTATCTGTACGGCGCCGATCTGCTGGACGTGCTGCACGATTTTTGCCCGCCGCACGCGATCACGCTGGAGAACCTGTTGGCGCTGCTGCCCGTTTGCCTACCGCGCGCCTACTCCATCGCTTCGGCAACGCGGGAAGAGAGCCTCGATCTGTGCGTTCGCGACGTGCGTTATGAACGCGGCGGCCGCACGCGGCGCGGCACGGCAACCGGCTGGCTGCTCAAGCATCCCGGTCCTTTCCGCCTTTTCTGCCGCGCCAACCCCGGCTTTTACCTGCCGCGCGACACCGCCTTGCCGGTGCTGCTTATCGGTACCGGTACCGGCATCGCACCGTTGATTGGCTTACTGCGCGAAATGGCCGCCCAGGTCGAACGGCGTGAAACCGTCCTGATCTTCGGTGAGAAAAGGCGCGATGAAGACTTCCTGTATGGCGAGGAGTTGGTCACGCTGAACGCGACGGGCGTACTCACACGGCTCATCACGGCATTCTCGCGCGACGCCGCCGACAAGTATTACGTGCAACACGCCATCGACGATCGCGCCGATGTCGTCAGCGGCCTGCTGCAGCGGGGCGCGCATGTCTACCTGTGCGGCAATCGTCAGTATCTGGAACATGCCGTGGCGACGGCGCTGGAGCAAGCCTGCGGGGCGGAAAACCTGTGGCAGACGCTGATTGAGCAGCAGCGCCTGCACCTGGAACTCTATTGAGACAGGGCGGCGTTCACCGCTCCGCACGCAGCAGCAAGGAGACGATGAACGCGCCCCCCAGCCCCGCCGTAATGATGCCGATGGGCAGCTCCTGATGGGGGATCAGGCTGCGGCTGAGCATGTCGCCGCCGGTCAGCAGCATCGCCCCCAGCAGGCCGCACATCGGCACGGACAAGCGATGGCGCACGCCCACCAGGCGCCGGGCCAGATAAGGCACCATCAGCCCGACAAACCCAATCACGCCCGTCAGCGAAACGAGAAACGCCGTAGACAATGCGCAGCACAGAAAGGTCTCGGTGCGCAGGCGCGCCACATTGACCCCCATCGAATGGGCGGTTTGCTCGCCCGCCAGCAGCGCATCCAGCGCCCGCCAACGCAGCGCCGTAAACCCGGCCAGCAGCACAAAACTCGCCAGCGGAATGAACAGATTATCCCAACGCGCCAACCCCAGCCCGCCCAGCGACCAGAACAACACCGAACCGGCCGCCCGCTGATCGCCGGAAAACACCAGGTAGCTGGTGAGCGCGCTGAACAAAAACGAGACCGCCAAACCGCAGACGATCAGCTGCTCGGCGCGCCTGACCCGGCTGACGCGAAACAGGATCATCACCGCCATCGCCGACAAAATACCGCCGGCGAAAGCGGACAGCGGCAACGTCAGCGCGCCCAGCGCATCGCCAAAGCGCGTGATGACCAGCACCGCGCCGGCGGAGGCGCCGGAGGAGAGCCCAAACAAAAAAGGATCGGCCAGCTCATTGCGGGTGGTGGTCTGCAGCAGCGCGCCGGTCATCGCCAGCCCGGCGCCGGTTAACGCCGCTAACAAGGCCCTGGGCACCCGCAGTTGCACGACGATGGTGTCCAGCATGCCGGAAAGCGGCGCCGAACCGAGCCCTAACGCCGCAAACGCCTGTCGCCATGACAACGCGACGCTGCCCAGCTGCAGGCTCCAGATCATTAGCCCGCACAACACTGACAGCGCCAGCGGTGCGAGCAGCATAAACCGCCGGGTCGGCGAATTCATTCAGCCTCCGGCGCGTACAGCGCCCGCGCCAGCTTTTCCACCGCGCCGATGTTGGCCGGCCCCGGCGTCAGCTCCGCATACTGCAGTTTCAGATAACGGTGGTGCCGTACGGCGGGGGTCAATTTCATCAACGGGTGAGACTCGAGGAAGCGCCGCAGCGCATCGGCGCCCGACCCGGTCTGGTAATCCAGCAGAATAATGAAGTCGGGCTCGGCCGCCGCCACTGCTTCCCAGGACGCCGTCGTCCAGCTCGCCGGCAAATCGTCCATCACGTTGCGGCCACCCGCCGCTTCGACGATCGCCGTCGGCATAGCGTATCTGCCGCTGGTGAAAGGCTTCTCCTCCCCCGAGTCATAGACGAACACTTTAAGCGGCGGCTGGCCCGCCGGCCTGGCGGGAAGCGCAGCCAACCGGCGCTGCCAGCCCGCAACCAGCGCGGTGGCCTCTTGCTGCTTGCCGAAAATCTTGCCGAGCTTCAGCTCATCGTCATACAGCAGGTTCATATCGGCCTTTTGCGGCCGCCCGCCGGCCTGTACGCAGCTCTCGCTCAGCACCAGCGTTTTGATGCCGAACGGGGCGAGCGTCTCCGGCGTGACGTCGCCGCCGATCTTCATGCCGTAATTCCAGCCGGCGAAGAAAAAGTCCGGCTGCGCTGCCAGCAGCGTTTCCAGAGCAGGATATTTCGGCGCCAGTTCGGGAATGGCGCCCATCGCGGCCTTGAAGTCGGGCGTCAGTTTGTACCAGCCGGTGATGCCGGTCAGCCCGACAATGCGATCCTGCAAATGGAGCGCAAAGGCCATCTCGGCCATATTGATGTCGTTGATGACGGCGCGTTGCGGCGCCTGGTTGAAGGTGACCGGCGTACCGCAGCTTTCTACGGTGACGGGAAATTTTTCGGCCGCCGCCGCCCCGCCGGCCAGCAGCAGGAGCAGGGGGAATACGCGTGTGTTCATGTTTCTCTCTGGTTTATCAAGCGCAATGGGGAACGTCAAAAATACGCAGCGTTTTCCCGCTGACGGGGTGCGCCACCTTGAAACTGTTCATGCCGAACACCGGCAAAATCACCGGGGTCTGCAACACCGCCTCGGGCGTACCACAGGCTACCTGGCGGCTTTCGTTGAGCACCAGGATCCGATCGGCAAACGCCTCTGCCACGGGCAAATCGTGCAGCACTGCAATCACGGCAATGTCTTTATTTTTCACTAACGACAGCAGCGCCGAGCGCCCGGGCGGATCGAGGTGATTGGTCGGTTCATCCAGCAACAACAGATCGGGAGACTGCGCCAACGCCCGGGCCAGTGCAGCACGCTGACGCTGACCGCCCGAGAGCCGCCCCAACGGGCAGTGCCTGAGCGGCGCCAGCCCGGTTTCCCCGATGGCCTCGTCAACAATGCGCTTTCCCGTCGCAGAGCGTTCGCCATGCGGTAAACGGCCCAACGCCACGTAGTCCTCAACCGACAGCCGCAAATCCGGCAGATCGTTTTGTGCCAGAAAGGCGATGCTTCTGGCACGTTCCGCCGCCGGCCACTCGGACAAGGCGCGCCCTCGCCAGTAAATGCCGCCGCTGTCCGGCCGCGTTTCGCCGATCAGGGCGCGCAACAGGCTGGACTTGCCGCTGCCGTTAGGGCCGATCACCGCCAGCTTTTCACTGGAACGGAGCGCGAAATGGATGTTGTCGAGTATCAATGCCCCGCCGTGGCCGGTCAGGCTAACTCCATCAACGCGGAGGATGTCGTGAACTGAATTCATTATGCGTCAATTGTTATATTATAACATATCAATATTTTTACCACGATTCCGCGCCTTCTGCAAAAGCGAATCGCAACCTCTTTTGCCGCACGCGCTGCGTGCCGCGAGACTGGGAGCAAGCCGCGCCCCTGCTTCAACACTGCGCGGCAAAAGCAACATAGCACACCTTTTAATTAATGATAATGATTTGTATTATCATTTAAACCATTGTGATTTCCGATTGCACGCCCCGCTGAACTTGGTTATGTTTGAAGCGATAAGTTTTATTTCCGGTTTGCAGGAACTCACATGACCTACCTGGCGCACAGCACAGATCCGACAAGCGCGACCGTTCCGGCCGTCGTTTTGCTGTGTGCTTCCTCTGCCCCACCCGCCGTTTCCTCTGTCGTTTCAGCGGTTGCCGCTTACCCGCCACGCATTGTGGTTGTGCGCTAAGCCACACCGACTTTTACCTCCGGCTTATTGATCTGTTGCGTTCAGGCGTAGACCGCCGCGCGCGCCGGAGCCTGTAATTTTCACGACAGGTGAAATTGATATGCGATTACCTTCTCTCTGGGCCAATGCCGGCCTGGCTACGCTGTTCGTCCTGCTTTGGAGCAGCGGCGCGATCTTCTCCCGTTGGGGGTTGGAGCACGCCTCCGCCTTCGCTTTTCTGTTCTTCCGCTGCGCCATCGCGCTGGCGGTGCTGTTGGTCATCGGCCTGTGGCAGCGCCAGTGCCTCCCCGCCCCCGGCACCCGCTGGCGCGTCGTGCTGATCGGCGTGCTGATGATTGGCAGCTATCAAATCTGCTATCTGCTGGCGCTGGAACAAGGTATTACGCCCGGCGTGCTGGCGACGCTGCTCGGCGTACAGCCGATTCTCACCCAGTTCATCACCGAGCGGCGTTGCACCGGGCTGCGGGCACTCGGCCTGGCGCTGGCGATGGTCGGGCTGACGCTGGTGGTGTACCAAAGCCTGATGGTGGCCCACTTCTCGCTGAGCGGCATGCTGTTCGCCTTTATCGCGCTGGGCTGCATGACCGCCGGCACTCTGCTGCAAAAAGGCATGACGCAGCCGCCGCTGGCGGTCTTGCCGCTACAGTATGCCGTCGGATTATTGATGTGTACGCTGGCACTGCCATTTGAGCCGCTGCGGGTCGAATGGCGGCCGGCGTTCGTGCTGCCGCTGCTGTGGATGGCGGTGGTGATCTCGGTGCTGGCGACGTTCTTGCTGTATCGCCTTATCCAGCGCGGCAATCTGGTGCAGGTGACCAGCCTGTTCTACCTGATCCCGGCAGTGACCGCCCTGCTGGATTACCTGCTGCTCGGCCACGCGCTAGCCGCGCTGAGCCTGCTGGGCATGGCGGGCATCGTGCTCGGCGTGATGCTGGTTTTCCGCCGCGCATAAAAGCAAAAGCCCCCGCGCCGTTCCACCGGCGCGGGGGCAACAACAGCCGTTAACTCAGAACAACCAGGAACCGTACCCCCACAGCAGCACCGTCACCCCAAGCAGCAGCTCGAGCAACAGAATGCCGATGGCGAAGGTCGAGCTGGAGAAGATGAACCCTTCCTTACTGTCGATATTCAGGAAGTGCGGGATCCCCAGATTCAGCAGATAGCCCGAATAGCACAGGCCGATAATGCCGACAAACAGACACAGCCAGACGACCGGATAGAGCGCCACTACCCCGCTGAGGAACATCGGGGTCGCCACGTAGCCGGCGAACACCATGCAGCGGTGCAGGCTGGGGCGCGATTCATAACGCCGCGCCATCCAGTGAATGACTTTCCCCATGGCCGCTACGCCCGCCAGCATCAGCAGGTAGAACGCCACGGCGGTATAAAACGCGGTAAACATGTCGAGCCTGATGGCATGTCCCTCGCCGGAGAGCCAGCCCAACTGGGTGGTGCCGATAAAGGCGCAGACCACCGGGATGGCTGCCAAGAGCAACACGTGATGGGTGTATAGGTGCGAGACGCTTTCATTCTCGCTTTTGATCTGTTCGAACTCGGCGCTGGGATGCGCCAGAAGTCCCCAAACATGACTGACCATGAGACACCTCCTATCTCGCCGTAGGCCGCGATCGGCGAACGAATTTCACACCTCCGACGGACTGCTACCCGTGCGAGGATTGCGGCCACGGGGCTCTCTCCCCTGTACTAATTATAGTCTTTCGGCGAAAAAACGTGCGGAAAGCGCAACGCCGCAGCGCTTTGTCTTATACTCCCACCATAAAAACCAGGCTGCGAGGAAGGTCATGTCATCCGTAATCACCACCCGTCAGGCGGGGATCGTCGACGTCGACGCCGGGCGCAACGTTACCGTTGTCGAGCCCTGCAATCTTTACGGCTGCCGGCTCGGCGACGATGTCTTCGTCGGCCCGTTCGTCGAGATCCAGCGCCACGTCAGCATCGGCGCGCGCAGTAAAATTCAGTCGCACAGCTTTATCTGCGAATACGTCACCCTCGGCGAAGCGTGCTTTGTCGGCCACGGCGTCACTTTCGCCAACGATCTGTTCAAAGAGGGCGCGCCCAACGCCGATCCGGCCAGTTGGGGGCGCACGCGCATCGGCGATCGGGTGTCCATCGGCTCCGGCGCCACGATCCTGGCGGTAGAGATCTGCAACGACGCGGTGATCGGCGCCGGGGCGGTGGTGACCCGCGATATCACCCGCAAGGGGATCTACGCCGGCAACCCGGCGCGTCTGCTGCGGGAGCTGCCGTAATGAACCCGGCCATCCGCATCGCGGCCATTGAGGCGTTGCCCGACGATTATCTGGCCCGCGGCGATTTCAGCTTCACCATCGCCTGTTACGCCCTGCCGCAGTTCGACAGCCCGGTGGACAGCTGGCCAACCCGCCCGGTGGCGCCATTTCGCAAACGGTATCCGCTGGCGCCGTTCGCCAACGAAGACAGCGTGACCTTCCTGGCGTATCGTCAGAACGACGCCGTTGGCCATATCACGCTGAGCAAAAACTGGAACGGTTACACCCTGATCGACGAGATCGCCGTCAGCGCTCATGCGCGCCGTCAGGGCATCGCCGGGGCACTGCTGGACTGCGCCAAACGGTGGGCGCGGCAGCAGGAAACCTCAGGTATGATGCTCGAAACGCAGAACAACAATCTGGCGGCCTGCCGCTGTTACCAGCATTACGGGTTTATCCTCGGCGGCATCGACCGTTTGCTGTACCGCGCCGAACCGGAGATCGCCGATCACGAAATCGCGCTGTTCTGGTATTTGCCGTTCAATAGCGAAATCGGTTACTGATTTATCGATTGCCATTGAGGTGATGTTTACTTTTTAACCCCTACCATCGGATGAGAACTGTTATCACTTACTCTGATAAGCCAGCGACACCCATGGAGGGCCGTATGAACAAGAACAAGGCTGTTTTACTGATGTTAGCTATCGCTATGAGCGGATGCGCCGAACGCTCCACCGCCGTCTCCCCCGCGACGCCGCCGACCGACGTCACCGTTTCGCCGCCGGGCGTGCAGCCGGAGATGGACGCCAGCACCCGCAGCAAGCTGCGTGAGATCCTCGCGCTGCGCGCCGGTTGGCCCGCCGCGCAGCCGCATGGTCGCACCGTCGATTTGATTTCGCGCGAGTTTCTCGGCACGCCGTATCTCGCCAACCGTCTGATCGGTTCGCAGAACACGCCCGAGCAGTTGGTGATCGACTTCCGCGGACTGGATTGCTTCACCTACATCGATTATGTGGAAGCGCTCAGCACCGCCCGCAGCGAAGCCGAGTTCGTTCAGCGCCTGGTAGACATTCGCTACGTCGACGGCAACATCGCCTTCCCGCAGCGCAAACACTTCTTCACCGACTGGGCGCAGCGGCCGAAAAAAGTGGCCGAAGACATCACCGCCCAGCTCAGCCCGCACGCCGTCAGCCTCGTGAAAAACCTCAATCAAAAGGCGGACGGCAGCAGCTACCTGCCCGGCTTGCCCAACGTGCAGCGCAGCGTCACCTACATTCCCAGCGACAACGTCGACGACAAGGTGCTGGCCCAGCTGCGCACCGGCGACTACATCGGTATTTACACCAACCTCGCCGGGCTGGACGTGACCCACACCGGCATCTTCGTGATGACCGACCATGGCCCGGTGCTGCGCAACGCCTCCTCGCGCAAGGCCAACATGCAGGTCGTCGACTCACCCTTTATGGATTACGTGATGGCTACGCCGGGCATCGTGGTGCTGCGTTCGCTCAGCCGATAATCACCGCCGCATAACGGCTATAAGCTATAGCCGTTTATGCTGAACGAGCGTTTGACTTCGCCGGCGGTTCAGGCTTAGCTGTAAGGACAAAAACCAACTGATTTTATTGTTTTTTTCAGGGAGACTTCGATGACCTTACGCTGGCGTATCACCCCTCTGGCGGCGGCCTTCGCCGCCGTATTGGCGCTTCAGGGCTGCGATCAAAAAACCGACCAAAACCATATCAAAGTCGGCGTCATCAACGGCGCGGAACAGGACGTGGCGGAAGTCGCCAGGCAGGTGGCGAAAGAGAAATACGGGCTGGACGTCGAGCTGGTCGGCTTCAGCGGTTCGCTGCTGCCGAACGACGCCACCGACAAAGGCGAACTGGACGCCAACGTGTTTCAGCACCGCCCGTTCCTCGAACAGCAAAACAAAGATCACGGCTATAAGCTGGTGGCGGTCGGCAATACCTTCGTGTTCCCGATGGCCGGCTACTCCAAAAAGATAAAATCGCTGAAAGAACTGCCGGACGGCGCGGTGATCGCCATCCCGCTCGATCCGACCAACCTGGGGCGCGCCCTGCTGCTGCTGGAAAAAACCGGGCTGATTAGCCTGAAGCCTGGCAAAGGGTTGCTGCCCACCGCGCTGGATATCAGCGCCAACCCGCATCATTACCAGATCATGGAGCTGGAAGGTGCGCAGCTGCCGCACGTGTTAGACGATCCGAAAGTCACCGTCGCCGTCATCAGCACCACCTACATCAACCAGACCGGCCTGTCGCCGACCAAAAACGGCATCTTCATCGAGGATAAGGACTCGCCGTACACCAACATCATCGTCACCCGCGAAGACAACAAGGACGCGCCAAACGTACAGAACTTCATCAAGGCCTATGAGTCGGACGAAGTCGCCAAAGCGGCCGAGAAAATCTTCAACGGCGGCGCGGTGAAAGGCTGGTAAATTCGGCCACCATCAAGGCGGATTCTGCGCACGAATCCGCAATATTTCACTTTCATTCCCCGTTTCCTTACGCCACACCTTTCTCTAAAAGCAAAACGCCCGCATGCTCATTCCTCCATAACACGGATTGTTCACAACAAAGGAGTGTATCGATGCCGATCAAATTTGCCCCCAAGGTCGGGGAAATTCTCGAGTGCAACTATGGCAACTATCCCCTATCAGTCTGCCAACCGCATGAAGCCGGCTTTTATGATGGCCACATTCCACCAGAAATGGTGAAGAACCGTTTAGTTGTTGTGTTAAACGGCAAAATTAACGGCAACGCCTGCATTATCGTACCGCTGTCGACCACCAGAGATTCGAACAAGATCGAACGGGGATTGCACATCGAAATCACGCGTGAACTCATCGAAGATATGAGATTCCTTCATCCGCAAACGCGCTGGGCAAAGGGCGATCTGGTGCAGCAAGTCAGCCGCCAACGGCTGAACAGAGCCCGTAAAGAGAGAGGCTTTCTTACCCAGTGTCTGTCGCGCGAGCTTGTTGCTGACATACAACGCGCCGTCATTAAGTCGATCAATGCCAAAAATATGCTGTTCTGACCAGTACGCTGTTGTTGACAAAACAGACAAATCAGGTGAAATTGTCGCCGTAGCCGATAAAGGCCCTTATGCTATACCCTCCCTTTCAGGGACCTGCGAAGCCCAGCCATCCAGCTGGGCTTTTGCCTCTCTGGCGCCTACCGATTTTTAAAACGTCATCTTTTCTTCCCGCTCTTGACCCTTACGTGGCGTCAGGCTTTAGTATCCCGGCACGCACAAGGGAGGAGCTACATATGTTATTGAAAGTCGGCGAACTGGCGCGCCGTTCCGGCATTACCGTTCGCACACTGCATCACTATGACAGCATTGGTTTGCTGGTCCCTTCTGCGCGTTCCGACGCTGGTTATCGTTTATACAACCGGGCTGACATCACCCGCTTGCACCACATCCAGGCGCTGCGCCGGATGGGCGTTTCGCTGGCGGAAGTCGGGGCAATTCTCGCGCGTTCAGGGCCAGCGCTTCCGGCGGTGATTGAGCAGCAGATCGCCATGTTGGAGCAGCAGTTGGCACAGATCGCCGCATTGCGCGGCCGGCTGCAGCACATGCATGCCCAACTTTCCGCCGGGCACGAACCGGAACTGAACGACTGGCTGACTACGTTGGAGTTAATGACCATGTACGATAAATACTTTACCGCCGATGAGCTGATGCAACTACCATTCTACCAAGCTGATCCCACCCGCAATCAGGAATGGGCTGCATTGGTGAGCAGCGTGGGACAACTGATGGCGGAAGGCATCGAACCTCAGGCGCCACAGGCTCAGGCGATGGCACGCCGCTGGATGCTGATGCTGGAACGCGACACCGCCGGCAACCCGGCCTTTCTCACCCGGCTTAACGCCATGCACGCCGACGAACCGTCGATGCGCGAACAGACCGGCATTACACCGACGATGACGGACTACATCACCCGCGCCTTTGCCGAAACCAAGCTGGCTGTCTATCAAAAATACCTGTCGGTGGAAGAGTACGCCTACGTGCGTCAACACTATTTCACCCGCCTGCAGGAGTGGCCGGCTCTGATCGCTCAATTCCATCAAGCAATGAACGACGGCATACCTGCCGATTCGCCGGAGGCGGTGCGATTGGCGGCCGATTGGCTGGCGCTGTTCCAATCCTATGCCGGCACCAACCCGGCGACGCAGATGAAGATCCGTGAAGCGATGGAACGGGAACCCTCGCTGACCGAGGGCACCTGGCTGACTCCGCCGTTGCTGGCCTATCTGCGCCAGGCCGTGGCCCGGCTGATGCGCGGCTGAATAGCTCATAGGATTTTCTTATCTCACCATAAGAAAACCCGATTTATCCCGGCGGCGAGCGGCGCGCATAATGGCGTTTATCTGCTGATTTCCAAGGTAAACAGGCATTACCATGACGCTCTCCGCTCCCGTACTCAGCCTCCTCGATGCCACGCCGGACGATATGGCCGCCGTGCTGCAAATTTACACTCACCACGTGCTGTACGGTGCCGCCTCGTTTGAAGAACAGCCGCCGACCTTGGCGGAAATGCAGCTGCGGCTAGGCAAGGTGCGGGAAGCCGGGTTGCCCTGGCTGGTGGCGAAAAGCGAAGGCCGTGTTATGGGCTACTGCTATGCCACGCCATATCGCCCCCGGCCGGCCTATCGCTTTACCGTAGAAGACTCGGTGTATATCGCCGAAGGGCAACAGGGGAAAGGCGTCGGCAAGGCGCTGCTGAGCGCGCTGATCGCCCGCTGCGAGCAAGGCCCCTGGCGCCAGATGCTGGCGATCGTCGGCGATTCCGCCGCCAACCACGGCTCGCTGGCGCTACACCAGTCGCTCGGCTTTACCAGCGCCGGAACGTTAAAGGCCGTGGGGTTCAAACTGGGGGAATGGCGTGACACGCAGATTATGCAGCGCGCGCTGGGTGACGGCGACAATCGGCATCCTTGAATGCATGGCGACGCACGATAGGAAGTTAGCGTCTATAGTGAAGAGGGATTTCATTGAGTTAGCGCCAATCGCGCACGCCATCTAACCGGTAAGGGAGAAGTGAATGAAAATTATTCTGTGGATTGTCGCCATCATCTTCATCGTGGGTTTGTTGACGATTACCGGCGTTCTCAAACTGATCTTTTAATCCGTCTCATACGTCCCGCCCCTTCCGGGGCGAGACTTTTCATCATGCCTTGAAACGCGCGCGTACCGCGCCCAGCGCCGACACCACCGCCAGCACCACGCCGCCGGCCACCAGCCCGAACGCCACGTTCAGCAGTGCCGGAACCACACCCTGCAAAAGATGGCCAAACGTCGGCACCACGGTGGTGTACGAGGCCCAGTCTTCGAACAGGTGATGCACCGGCGGCAGGCCGTGGGTCAGGATGCCGCCGCCGACCATAAACATGGCAACAGTGCCGACGATCGACAGCGTTTTCATCAGATAAGGCGCGGCGCGCACGATGCCGCCGCCGAGGGAGCGCGCCACTGCGCTGCGTTTGCGGCTCAGATATAGCCCCAGATCGTCCAGCCGAACGATGCCGGCGACGATGCCGTACACGCCGAGCGTCATCACAACGGCGATGCCGCACAAGACGATCACCTGCTGGCTAAAGGTGGCGCCGGCGACGGTGCCCAAGGTAATGGCGATAATCTCGGCGGACAGCACGAAGTCGGTGCGTATTGCCCCCTTCACCTTGCGCTTCTCATAAGCCGCGGCGTCCTCATTGGCGCCGGGCCCGTCCGATTTTTCCTCCTGCGCCGCCTTGCCGTGGCTCAGGCTGTGAAACACCTTTTCGAACCCTTCGTAACACAGATAGGCGCCGCCCACCATCAGCAGCGGCGTAATCGCCCAGGGCGCGAAGGCGCTGATCAGCAGCGCCAGCGGCACCAGGATCGCCTTGTTGATCAGCGAGCCTTTGGCGACGCTCCACACCACCGGCAGCTCGCGGTCGGCTTTAACGCCGGTGACCTGCTGCGCGTTGAGCGCCAGATCGTCCCCCAGCACCCCGGCGGTTTTTTTCGCCGCCATCTTGCTCATTAACGAGACATCGTCCAGCAACGAGGCAATGTCGTCGATGAGGGTAAGTAAGCTACTTCCTGCCAAAATAATTCATCCTTTTCATATTCACGGGCCATTCTATGTTTAGCATAGCGGTAAAGCATCATGAAAGGATATGGGAGGATCTCGGAAAATGCCGGGCGGGCGATTGCCGCCCGGCGCCGACGTTAAAGCGCTACGCTGCCCAGGATGAAGGTGACGGTAATCACCGACAGCAGCGTCGTCCAGGTGATGATGGAGGCCATCGCTTCATGATCGCCCCCCATTTGCCGCGCCAGAATATAGGCGTTGCCGGCACAAGGCACGGCGGAGTAGAGAATGGCGATGCTGGCCGGCACGCCGGTGGCGCCGAAATAGTGCACCAGCGCAATGGTAATCAGCGGCATGGCCACCAGTTTCAGCACGGTCGCATAAGAGATGGAAACCAGCTTGCGAATATGCATGCTGACGATCAACCCTGCGCCGACCGACATCAGGCTCAGCGGCGTGGCGGCGTTGGAGAGATAAACGAACAGCTGTTTAAGCGCGCCGGTGATGTGCAGGTTGCACAGGTTCATCAGCACCCCGAACAACGCGCCGATGATCAGCGGGTTTTTCGTCAGCGCCAGCAGCGCGCCGCTCAGGCTTTTCTTGCTGCCGGTGCCGTAATGGTTCATCACCAACACGCTCATGATGTTGGTCAGAATGATCATATAGGCCACGAAGAAACCGGACAGCGCCACCCCCTCGCTGCCGAACAGCGATTGCGACAGCGCGATGAATACATAAGAGTTGTATCTGACTCCGCCCTGAAAAATAGAGGTAAACAGATCGGCCGACGTATTGAAAAACAGTTTGCCAACGAAAATAATCAACGCGATGGCCAGCGTGGAAACTATGGTCGCCACAACGGGATAAAAGCTGTCCGCGCCGCTAAAATCCGCCTCGCTGATATCCAATATCAACAGCGCCGGAAAAAACAGGTAATAAACGAATTTGTCTGAGAAGCCCCAAAATACGGCAACGTCTTTAACATAGAGTTTTGACAAATATCCCAGCACGATTAACAAAAAAATCGGCAATATAGAAAGAAAAACGTTCAGCATGAATAATAACCTTAAATCGAGAAAATGCGCTCTTCAACCTGATTGAGGTTGCGGTGATTCCACAAGCTTGCCGAAATGAAGACGCGTTGTACCCAGCGCAACGGCGTATCTCTTTCATCGAAAGATGGCGTGAATTTATCGCGTGAATGCAGCGCAAAACGGTTATCGATATACACCAAATCGCCCGGGCAAATATCGATGCCGATGGCATTTTCTTTCACCAGCCCGTAGAAACGCTCCAGCGCGGCTTCCGCTCGCGGCGTGCTGGCGGCAATCATGCCGGGATAGAAAACGGCGCTCACATCCGGCAGAACATGGTTTTGCGAAATCAGCGGCACCAGCGCGGTTTCTTCGCGCCCGGCCTGCGTGGACTGGCGCCAACGGTATGGCAGCTTGATGCTGTACAGCGGGCTGGCCAGCGTTTCGACGTCCTCGCGGCTCAGTTGAGCGATAGCCAAACGCGAATCGGAGATACGCGTCATCGGGCTGTGCGGATCGCGGCGCACGCCGGCTAACAGCAACCCCATCGGCGAGACGTTGAACTGCTCCAGGTGTTTCAGGGCCGCATTTTCAATATGGAAATCCAATTCAACATCGAACCCCAGACCGGTATATTCTTTTTTGGCGTCGCGTTTGGGGATCAGATTATTAATCAGTTCTTTCCCTTCGAAATACATCGAATAGGGTTCACCAATTAGCGAAGAGATGCCGACCAACAGGTTTTCACTGATATTCCCTGATTTGGCCGAAGGCGTATATTGGTTCGGACAAGGGGAAAAGAACACTTCTTTATCCACCGGCACATTTTTTAAAATAAGATAAGGCCGTGGTTTGATTGACGCCTTTTGCTGGCTTAATGCAGCGCTTAATCTGTGGGGTAAGTGGGTGATCATGGCCGAACGTATAGCGTGAATATACGCATCACCGCCGGCGGGATCGTAAGCAATTTTATCTAATGCCGAAAATAACTCGTTTCTTTCCTGATCCGTCAATTGAAAGACGTTTTGGTAATCCATCCTGAGCATTCCTTGACAATAAGAATATCATTAGCAAGCCTAATGAAAGCGGCAGGATGTTAACATTATGCAATCAAATTCATAAAGATTTATTAACTAATTTCGTGATCTTAATCACCACTCCTCCGTCCAGTTAGCGGTGGAGAAGAAGTGATTGATAAACAAACAGCTACGCGGATACGTCTCAATCGGATGCGATAGCGAATACGCCCGCGAGATAGCGCAGGACATGACCGTGGGCCTCAAAAACGCACGATAAATGCGTACTGCCCTCAAGCAAGCCAAAGGCAACATGCGCACTGCCATGCTGTTCGACGAAGCGCTGCATCGCTTGCGCATTGAACAGCTCATCCTGCGCTGCCGCCAGCAGCAAGGTCGGCAATCGCAGCGCCGCCAGTTGCTTTGCCGGGGTGCGTGGCGTCAACGCGTTAGCCATATTGACGCTGTATTGGCAGACAAAATCGGGGGCGGCGGCCAGCACAGCCGGGGGAAAATTCAGGCTGACCGCCCGGGATTGCCCAAACCAGCGCCCGCCGCTGAGCGCATTGGCGACAAACGGCCATTGTCGCACTTTAGCAAAACGGGCCGCCGCCGCCAGATCGCGGGCCATCCCGGAAAATGGACCCAGCTCGGGCGCCAGCATGATCAGGCTGTCCGCCTGCTGTTCGCCAGGGTAACGGGTCAAGTAGTTGAGCAACATGCCGGCGCCGCTCGAATGGCCAAGCAGGTGTCTGCGCGCCAGCGGAAACCGGCGGCGCATTTCTGCCAGGATGATATCGACATCGCGCCAAATACGCTCAGGCCGCTCAACCGTCCCCCGCTCTCCCGTGGAATCGCCATGTCCGCGAATATCGACCAGGCACACCGCGAGCGTTGGCTCGGCCGCCAACTGGCGCGCCAGGACGTCATACCCGGCAGCGCTGTTAACCCCGCCGCCGTGATACACCACCATCACGTCTGCACTCGCGGCAGTTTGCCGATACAGGCGATAGCTCAATCCCTCAACGCGACCGGACGACATCTCCACATGCCCGCCCGGCCACTCGCCGTAAGACTTCGCTTGCTCAACATAGCGGTCAAAATCAATCAAAGCGCACCTTTCCATGAATATTGTCGGTATTTCCTACGGCAAAGCTCCTCGCCAAAATGGTTATAACAATATGAAATAACAGCAGTAATTACCATTCTTTTGCACATTCTCCCTTAGCGTCAGGGCAGATCGCCCGCCGGCACATTGAGCTGCCAGGAAAGGCCGAAACGATCGTTGAGCCAGCCGAAACGGGCGCTGAAGCCGTAGTCATCGAGCGGCATCAGCACCTTGCCGCCCTCCGCCAGCCGGTGGAACGCCCGCTCCAACGCTTCTTCGTTAGGCAGGTTGATGAACAGCGACACCGCCGGGGTGAAGCTAAAGTCATGGCTGATCGGGCTGTCGATAAACACCAGGTTCTGCCGATCGAAATCGATGGCAGCATGCTTGATCAATCGCCGGCCGTCCGGCGTCGGGTCGTAATGCTGTACCTGCATGAGCCGAAAACGCTCGAACACCTGGCTGTAGAGATCGATCGCCCGCTGCGCCTCTCCCTGGAACATGACAAAGGTCGAAACCTGACTCATAACATCCCCTCCGGCAAACGTTGTGGTATTAATGGAGGATAGCGGATTACCGTTGAAGCGGCGGAAAGGAGCAACCATGAGCATCATTCATCGCCTGGCGCAGCCGGACGATCTCAACGGCCTGTTAGCCTTGTATCGCGAGCTGCGCCCGCAGGACGCGCCGCTGCGCGCCGACGATGCGCGCCGCACCCTGCAACGTCTGCTGGACGATCCGGCGATCCGTCTGGTGGTGGCAGCGGACGAGGAACAACCGATCGCCACCTGCATGCTGGCGCTGATCCCGGGGCTGGCACACCAGGCGCAGCCGTTCGGTGTTATTGAGCATGTGGTGACGGCGGAGCCCTATCGCGGCCACGGCGTGGCGCTCGCGATGATCGAATACGCGCTGCAGCTGGCCTGGCGCAAGGGCTGTTACAAGGTGATGCTGCTGTCGGGGCAGCAACGCACCGGCGCGCACCAGCTTTATCTCAAAGCAGGTTTCGACGGCGATCGCGAGCGGGGATTTGTCATCAGGCGGCCCGAGGGCCGATAGCGGCCTGCTGCAAATGAGCAGGCCGCCAGGCGGGTCATTCGGTGGCGTTTTTCGCCAGGCTGGCGTCTTTTTGGCGACGATAGTCGCGGGCGGCGGCCGGGATCGGCGTCACCTTGCCGGTTTCGATCCAGCTGCGCAGACGGTTGGCGTCGGCGAAGTGGGTATATTTGCCGAAGGCGTCCAGCACCACCAGCGACACCGAGCGGTTACCGATCATGGTGCGCATCGCCAGGCAGTGCCCCGCCTGGTTGGTGAAGCCGGTCTTGGTCAGCTGAATGTTCCATTTCGGGTTGTACACCAGGTGGTTGGTGTTGCGGAACGGCAGCGTGTAGTTGGGATCCTTGAAGCTGGCCATGCGTTCGGTGGTGGTGCTGAGCTGGCCGATCAACGGGTATTGTTTGGTGGCGATCAGCAGCTTGGTCAGATCGCGCGCCGTCGACACGTTATGAATAGAGAGCCCGGTCGGTTCCACATAATGGGTATTGGTCATGCCGAGCGCCCTGGCCTTGGCGTTCATCGCTTTGATGAAGGCGTTGTAGCCCCCCGGATAGTGGTGCGCCAGGCTGGCGGCCGCGCGGTTTTCCGACGACATCAGCGCGAGCAGCAGCATGTCCTTGCGGCTGATTTCGCTGTTCAGCCGTACCCGCGAATACACCCCTTTCATCTCCGGCGTCTGGTGGATGTCCACTGACAGCATCTCGTCGAGCGGCAGGTGCGCGTCCAGCGTGACCATGGCGGTCATCAGCTTGGTGATCGAGGCGATCGGCACCACTTCATCCGGGTTGCGCGCGTACATCACCTTATGGGTTTGCATATCGACAACCATCGCGCTGCCGGAGGCCAGCTCCGGCTGGGTGGCGTGTACGGCGGCGGCGTTGTCGCTGGCCAGCGCGCGCGGCGCAAAGCCTGCGCCCGCCTGCAAAGCTAGCAGGGTCAGAACCAAAACACGTATTTTCACAGGCATTACTCTGAAATGGGGGCTTGAACTCAGCGAATTATATGTGAGGGTTCAGCGCTTGGCACTGGGATTGTATGGCGGATTTGTGACAAATTCTGTCGGCCGAAAAACGACGCAGCCCGCGGGCGCTCTGGGATGAACGCCCGCGTAGAAAAAGTTACAGCGCCGGCTGCCAGGCCGACTGAGGCAGCAGGTACAGCCCCGGCGTTTGCCGCGCCCCGGCGCCGACGATATGGCCGATGCCGGCCGCCATCACCGCCAGCGTCACGTCGAAGGCGTTGAGGCTGTCGCCATAGCCGGCGGTCAGGTTGAACATCGAGCCATTGGCCAGCAAATAGACCGTCTTTTCATTAAGTTGGTAAGCGTTCACATAAGGCATCGGCTCGTGGTGCGGCAAGCCCTTGAGGAAGCCGACGTCGATCTCTTCCGCCACGTGGCCGACGTTGAGGATAAACACGCCGTCCTGCGCCTGTTGCAGATGCTGCGCCGAGAGCACGTTTTTCGCGCCGGTCGCGGTGGCGATCACGTCCGCCTGCGCGATCGCGCTCGCCAGATCCACCACCTGCCAGCCGTCATAACGCGCCTGCAGCGCGCGCGCCGGATCGATTTCCGCCACCATCACCTGGCCACCGTAGGCCCTGGCCGCCGCTGCCGTCCCCTGCCCGACCAGGCCGTAACCGATCACCAGCACGCGCTTCTCGTGCAGCGTCAAATGGGTGGTCTGGAAGAAGGTATGCCAGGCGGTCAGCCCAACCATATGCCGATTGTGCAGCCCTTCTTTCACCGGCAGATCGTCCCAGTTGAAGATCGGATAGCGCGGCGCCACGCCGTTCAACCGGCTGATGCCCGAGCCGGTGGCCTCCAGCCCGGCGACGATCTGCGGGCCACCCGGCGACTGGTGCAGACGGGTGGTCAGATCCGCCCCCATTTCGCACAGGTGGGTCGGCCGCCAGGCCAGCGCGCGGTCGAAAGATTCCGACCATTCGCCGGCGCTCATGTCACGCCAGGCATAGGCCTGCGCGCCCCGCCGTTCCAGCCAGGCCACCAAATCGTCCTGCACCGTGGTGGGATTGCAGGTGGTCAAGAAGATCGCCGCGCCCTTGTCCAGCAGGCCGGCCACCAGCGGCGCCATTTTCAAATCCAGGTGCATGTTGCACGCCAGCCGCACCCCGTGCAGGTCCGGCAACGCCGCCATCGCCGCCCGGGTGCGCGGCATATGACGCGTCGCCCAGCTCAATTCGCTCTCAAAGTCCTGATACATCCGTTGCTCCTCTGATGTGCCCCGCCGCCAGGCGTGGCAAAAAATTATCCCGCGCGGCCGAGCCGGCGGATCGCCTGCGGCGACAGGCCAAAGACGCGGATAAACGCCCGTCTCATGCGTTCTGGATCGCTGAACCCCACCGAACGGGCGATCGCCTCCAGCGGCTCGGCGCTCTCTTCGACGCGTACCCTGGCCGCCTCTACCCGCAGCTGCTCGATCACCTTGGCCGGCGTCTGCCCGGTTTCGGCGCGGAACAGCCGGCCGAACTGACGCTCGCTCAGGCAGGCGGCGTCAGCCAGATCCGCTACCGACAGCGGCAAGTGCAAATGTTCGCGCGCGAACGACAGCGCTGTACGCATGCGATCCGACGACGGATTCAGCGCCAGCAGCAGCGAGTACTGCGACTGCCCGCCGGGGCGTCGGTGGTAGACCACCAGCTGCCGCGCCACGGCCGCCGCCAGGGTGGCGCCCAGATCGTCTTCGATCAGCGCCAACGCCAGATCGATGCCGGCACTGATGCCGGCCGAGGTCCAGATATCGCCATCGCGAATGAAAATGCGGTTGCTGTCGACACGGATACGCGGATAACTCTGCTGCAATCGCGCCGCGTGATACCAGTGGGTGGTGGCGCGCTTGCCGTCCAGCAAGCCGCAGGCCGCCAGAATAAACGCGCCGGTGCACACGCTGGCGATGCGCCGCGCACGCCGGCTATGGGTTGTCAGGAACCCCGTCAGCGCCGGTGACTGCGCCGCCATCACGTTGCCGCTGCCGCCAGCCACCACCAGCGTATCGAAACGCTCGTCGCCGCATGGCTGCGTGGCGATCTCCACCCCGGCCGAGCTGGCGACCATGCCACCCTGCGGCGAAATCGCCACGCAGCGGTAGGCCGGCGGATCGGTAAACTGGTTGACATTATCGAACGCCGCCAGCGGGCCGGCAAAGTCCAGCAGGTTGAAACCGGGAAAGACCACAAAACCGATCGTTTTCATGATGGCGCTTTTTGAGGGTTATCTGTCATATCAGCCAAAAACAGGGCGGCTATTATGGCCCAGGTCCAACGATAAAAATGAGGCGAATGTCATGTCTGAACCACTCGTGATTGTATTTCCCATCTATCAAGGCGTCACCCAACTCGACTTCACCGGCCCGCTGCAGTTTCTGCGCCGCATGCCGGGCGCGGAAATCATCGTCGCTTCGGTAGACGGCGCGGATGTCGAATCGGAAGGCTTGCACTTCACTCAGCTGCGCCCGCTGCCGGAGATCGCGCGCTGCGACGTGCTGTGCGTGCCGGGCGGCAGCGGCTGCACCCAGGCATTACGGGATGAAGCATTCATGCGGCAAATCCGTCGGCTGGGCACCGATGCTCGCTACCTGACCTCGGTGTGTACCGGTTCGCTGATCCTAGCCGCCGCCGGGCTATTGCTGGGTAAACGCGCCGCCTGCCACTGGTCTATGCGCGATAGCCTGAAGCTGTTCGGCGCCATACCCAGCGCTGCTCGCGTAGAACGCGACGGCAACGTAATCAGCGGCGGCGGCGTCACCGCCGGCATCGATTTCGCGCTGGCGCTGATCGCCGAACTGCACGGCGAAGACACCGCTCAGACGATCCAACTTTATCTGGAATACGCCCCGGCCCCGCCGTTCGAGGGCGGCACGCCGGAACTGGCCCCGCCGCACATTTACGCCAAGGTACAGGCACAAATGGCGGAAAGCCTGGCGCGGCGCAGAGCGTTGGTGGCCCAAATCGCCCAAGGCTAGCGATCGGGCGTATACTTGCCCTTATGCGTCAGCCACATAAGGAGTAAGGAATGACCGATTTGGCCCACTACATTACGGACTACGGTTACTGGGCGTTGTTTATCGGCTGCCTGGCGGAAGGGGAGACCATCACGCTGCTGGGCGGCATCGCCGCCCACGAAGGGCTGCTGCACTGGCCGTGGGTGATCGCGGTGGTGGCGCTGGGCGGCATGATGGGAGACCAGTTGCTGTACTTCGCCGGCCGCCGGTTTGAAGGCCGCGTCATCTCGCGGCTCAAGGGACAGGAAAAGCGCATCGCGCGCGCCAGAAGGCTGATCGCTCGCCACCCGATGCTGTTCGTTATCGGGGTGCGCTTTATGTACGGTTTCCGCATCATCGGCCCGGTGCTGATCGGCGCCAGCCGCCTGCCGCCGTCGCGCTTCGTACCGCTCAATATCCTCGGCGCTATTTTATGGGCGACGATCTTCGTCATGCTCGGTTATTTTGGTGGCCAGGCGATCGAACGCTTCGTTACCGGCTTCGACAAAAAACTCTCCGGCCTGCTGTTTGTCGCGCTGGCGATCGCCGCCATCCTGCTGGTGCGTTTCTGGTGGCGTAAACGCCACCCGGAGTAAGCAAACGCAGCGGGCGTCAGCTTTCCTGCGGCGCCGTGCGCATCAGCTCGACCAGCTCGCGCGCCGCCTTGTCCAACGGGCGGTTCTTCAGCCAGATCAAATGCATCGGCAAGCGCAGTTCGTTCTTGGTATTTTTGAATTTCAGCCGCACCAGCCGCCCCTGCGCCAGCAGCGGCTCGGCCAGCGACAGCGGGAAATTTCCCCACCCCAGCCCCGCCTCCACCATGTTCAGCGCCATCGGTAGGCTGTCGGTGCGCCAATACGCCTCCGCCACCTGCGGACGCAGATCGCCGATCGGCAGATCGCGGCTGGCCACCATGATCTGCCGCACGTTGACCAGATCTTCGAGAAACAGCTCACCCGCCGCGCCGTCCAGCGCCGGATGCTGCGGCGACAGCATCGCCACCAGCGATTCCGCGCCGACGAAGTGAAACTGTTCCGCGCTGTTGACGTTCAGCCCGCCGAACGCCAGACAAACGCCGATGCGCTCCTGATGCAGCATGTGCAGCACGTCGTCCTGCGGCGCGCTGAGCACTTCAATGTTCAGCAGCGGATAACGCTGCGACAGCGTTTTCACCGCCGCCAGCAGGCCGGCGCCGTTAATATCCGACGCCACGCCGATCGAAAGCCGGCTCTCCAGCCCCTGGGATAGCTCGATGGCGTGCACCTGCAGCTGCTTGAGCTGCCCGGCGATCAGGCGGGCGTGCGGCGCCAGGGCCAGCGCCAGCGCGGTCGGCGTCGGTTCGCGGTGAGAACGGTCGAACAAGGCGAAACCGAGCTCCGCCTCCATGTTGGCGATGCCCATGCTGACCGCAGACGGTACGCGCCGCAACGCGCGGGCGGCGGCGGAAAATGAGCCGCGGTCGAGCACCGCCAAAAACAGTTCGATGTTGTCGCTGGAAAAATTCATCGCTCAACCTGTCAGAAAAACTGACAGCTCCTGACTTTTTCTATCAATGTGATTGACGTTATCTTAGCCGCCGTCGCCACAGAGGCAACTAAAAACAGATCGGGAGAAAACGATGCAAGGCGTCAAACGCAAACTGGTGTATGTCACCGCTTATGAAATCATCGGCATGGCGATCTCGGCGCTGGGGCTGGCGCTGCTGTCGGGCCATGCGCCAAGCAGCACCGGGCCGCTGGCGGTGGTGATCACCACCATCGCGGTAAGCTGGAACTTTATTTACAACTATTTATTCGAGTGGTGGGAAAGCCGCCAGGTGTCGCGCACCCGCACGCTCAAACGCCGCATTTTGCACGCCGTCGGCTTTCAGCTGACGCTGGTGGTGTATCTGATCCCGCTGATCGCCTGGTGGATGGGCATCACGCTGTGGCAGGCGCTGCTGCTGGATATGGCGCTGATCGTCATCATTCCTTGCTACACCTTCCTGTTTAACTGGGCGTTCGACAAGCTGTTCGGCCTGCCGGCTTCGGCTCTGCCGGCCGGTGAATCCGCCTAAGCCTGCTCCTCGTCCGATTCGCCTGCGCACGCTCATTGCCGCGCAGGCGCCATCGCTTTATTTTCCGCCCGCCTTCCCCCCTCACGCAAAATAACCTCCAAATCCCTTTAATTTGCACGGTAATTATTATTCTGTGATTTCAATCACTTTTATCGTTCGATATTTCCGTGTTGATAATGAGACTCATCTTACTGAATAATATGCGTTTTTGTTTTCAGTTTAAAAAATACACACCATTGTTCACACTTTGTACGCAGGTTTTTTTGCCACATTTATCGGGAAACGGTAGCATGCCACGCCGTTATTTAATGGCGGCTGTATACACAATAAACAGCGGAATGATGCCACGACCTCATTCTCATTACGATTGTTAATGGCAATCGTTTGCTCTGCAGCTCAGAGCGGAGTTCATCATAGACAGGTAAACAGGACGGATAATGCACTCACAAAAAAAGTCGGCGGATGACAAACACGCCGCCAGAAGACGCTGGCTAGACTCTCATGAATCCGGTTATCACAAAAGCATGGGCAACCGGCAAATCCAAATGATCGCCATCGGTGGCTCCATCGGTACCGGCTTGTTCCTCGGTACCGGCGGCCGTCTCGAGTTGGCCGGGCCGGCGCTGGCGCTGGTCTACCTGGTGTGCGGGATTTTCTCTTTCTTCATCCTGCGCGCGCTGGGCGAACTGGTGCTGCATCGCCCTTCCAGCGGCAGCTTCGTTTCTTACGCCCGCGAGTTTCTCGGTGAGAAAGCCTCTTACGTCGCCGGCTGGATGTATTTCCTCAACTGGGCGATGACCGGCATCGTCGACATCACCGCGGTGGCGCTATATATGCACTACTGGGGCACCTTTGCCGACGTGCCGCAGTGGCTGTTTGCCCTCGGCGCGCTCGGCATCGTCGCCACCATGAACATGATCGGCGTGAAGTGGTTCGCCGAGATGGAGTTCTGGTTCGCGCTGATCAAGGTCGTCGCTATCGCGCTGTTCCTGATTGTCGGCGTCGTCTTCCTCGGCACCGGCACCCCGGTCGCCGGCCACACCACCGGCATGCACCTGATCACCGAAAACGGCGGCATGTTCCCGCACGGCCTGCTGCCGGCGCTGGTGCTGGTGCAAGGGGTGATCTTCGCCTTCGCCGGCATCGAGCTTATCGGCACCGCCGCCGGCGAGTGTAAAGATCCGGCTAAAATGATGCCCAAAGCGATCAACAGCGTGATCTGGCGTATCGGCCTGTTCTACGTCGGCTCCGTGGTGCTGCTGGTGCTGCTGCTGCCGTGGAACGCCTATCAGGCCGGCCAAAGCCCGTTCGTGACCTTCTTCAGCAAGCTGGGCGTGCCTTACATCGGCACCATCATGAACATCGTGGTGTTGACCGCCGCGCTGTCCAGCCTCAACTCCGGCCTCTATTCCACCGGCCGCATCCTACGTTCACTGGCGATGGGCGGCTCCGCGCCGAAGCTGATGGCTAAAATGAGCAGCCAGCAGGTGCCTTACGCCGGCATCCTGGTTACCTGCGGCATCTACGTGATCGGCGTGGTGCTCAACTACCTGGTGCCGTCGCGGGTTTTCGAGATCGTGCTAAACATCGCTTCGCTGGGCATCATCGCCTCCTGGGCGTTTATCATCGTTTGCCAGATGCGCCTGCGCAAAGCCGTGCGCGAAGGCCGTGCGCAGCCGGTATCGTTCAGAATGCCGGGCGCGCCGTTCACCTCCTGGCTGACGCTGGCGTTCCTGCTGGTCGTCGTGGTGATGATGGCGTTCGATTATCCGAACGGCACCTGGACCATCGCCACCATTCCGGTGCTGGCGGTGCTGCTGACGCTGGGCTGGTTCGGCCTGCGCAAGCGCGCGCAGGAAGTGAAGCGGGAGCAGCAGGCTCACGAAGAGCAGAACCCGCACTGAATCGACAAACCGCCCTCCGGGGCGGTTTTTTTATCCGCTATAACCGGCCGTAAAACGTCATTCTGGCGCTTTCCGACAGCATGACATCCGGCTGCGCATTGTAGGCCAGCACCACCAGCATGCGCGTGGTGTCGCCTTCAGTCGGCGTCACCCGGTGCATGGCGTTGCGCCCGCGAAACAGCACTAAATCCCCCTCCTCCATCGCCAGCTGTTTGACCGCCCGCTCACCGTCCAGCACCTGCGTGACCCCGGCATAGTTCATCTCGCCGCGGTCGGCGTCGCGCAGGTTCTCCACGTATTCGAAACGGCCGCCCCCCTGCGGTTTCTGGATCAGCAGCGTGATGGCGAATGAGGAGTTGTCAAAATGCCAGCCCAGTTCCTGACCGGTGTGGGCGTAATGCAGGTTGATCGACGACAGCCGATCGGCGTAGGGATACAGCTGCGCCTCATCCAACACCGCGCAGAGAAACTCGCGAAACGCCGGAGCATCGTACAGCGCACGCAGCGGCGACTGCGATGGGATATCCTCGTCGGTAATGCAGCCCTTGGATGACACCACCAGCCGGTTGCGCGCATGGTCGGCCGGCAGCGCGTCGTCCTGCGGCCGTAGATACACGTTGTGTTTGCTGCTGGCGTAAAACGCCGCGTGGTGCTGTTCGGCACCTTCCAGCCTTACCGTCGCCAGCGCGGCGGGGCGCAGAAATCCCGGCAGCACCAGCGCGCCGGCGCGCGCCAGCGTTTGCCTGCAACGGGCGCGGAATGCGGCGTCGTCGATGGGATGGGCGGACAGATCGATAATATCGGCAAGTTGCGGCATGACGTTCCCCTCGTGTGCGATAGCCGGATGCTTCTCACTGTAGCGAATGGCGCATTGCCGCCATAACAAAAATACGTTATGGATAAGCTAACGAATTCTTAGCGATAGTCCTGCCCATGCCGCCACCGTCCCGTGCTCGCCTGCCCAAGCTGAGCGCCATTCTGGCGTTCGAAACCGCCGCTCGCACCGGCAGCCTGGCCCGTGCGGCGGATGTGCTGGCGCTGACCGCCGCCGCCGTCAGCCAGCAAATCCGCCAGCTCGAACAGCATCTGGGCATCACGCTGTTCATTCGCGCCAAAAGCGGCGTCACGCTGACCGAACAGGGCGCGGACTACCTGGCCTACGTGCAGGAGGCGTTCGAAACGCTGCGCGTGGCGCAGCAGCACGTCGAACGCCAGCGCGGCAAACAGGCGCTGACGGTGTTCGCCCTGCCGGCGCTGGCGTCTAAATGGCTGAATCCGGCGCTGGGCGACTGGCTGGCGCAGTGCCCCGACGGCGATTTGCGGCTGCACGCCACCCATGCGGCGGTCGATTTCGCCCATTCGGCGGCGGATTTCGCCCTGTGCTTCGGCGCTCAGGATTACCCGCTGCTGGAAAAGGTGCAGCTGTTTCAGGATTGGGTGCAGCCGGTGTGCAGCCCGGCGCTGCGCGAGTGCGGCGACTGGACGCAGCTGCCGCTGATCCACGTCGACTGGGGCAAGGAGAGCCAGTTTTTGCCGGGCTGGTACGAGTGGTTCACCGCCGCCGATCGGCCGCCGCCGCCGCGGCGCGGGCTAACCTATAACCTGACCTCGCTGGCCATCGACGCCGCCGTGCAAGGGCGCGGGGTGCTGCTCGGCCAGCGGCGGCTGATCGCCCGTGAACTGGCGGAAGGCCAGCTGGTCACCCTGGCCGAACCGGCGCTGCGGCTCAGCAAACCCTACTACGTAGTTTACCCGCCACGCACGCTGGAAAAACCCGGCGCAGCGGCGTTTCTGGCCTGGTTGCAAACCCTCGTATCTACAGACCAAACCTGAACCCCGGCGGCGATGTTTGCTGGCGTCAGGCACAACCCTGAACGCTTAAGCCTCTCACCTCAGCCTGTTAATTTATCTCTGCCGACCGGGATCGCGAACCGATTCGCCCTTCGGCCACAATGTCATTTCCCTATGCCGCCGCCCCTGCAATCGCCATATTGCATCGGCCTCTTATTGTCCAAAACGAGGGCTATTCCATGATTTCATTAAATGATTACGCCAACCTGCGCAGCTATGCCGGTAGCGAAACCGCGGTGATGCTCGAAAACCGCTACCATCACGGCGTATTTACCCGAGACGATGCGGATACCACCAGCCAGGACAACGGCGTCACCCTGCTCGTCGACGCGCAAAACCGCCGCTGGAAGCGCATCATCAATGACGGCGATTACAGCATCGATTGGTGGCACCTGCCGGGCGATGAACTGGATTACTCGCTGACCATTACCCGCGCGTGCAACTTCTTGCAGGTCAAAGGCGAAGAGTGGTGGCAGTTGCCTATCCCAACGACCCCGGCGGGGATTACTCTGGTTGGCCCCGGCGGCGTTCGCTCTTGTAAAACCACCGCGAACCTGAAGCTGTGGAAAAACGCCGTCGATTTTAAGGGCACCATTCTGGACTTCAGCGGCGCCACCAACATCGAGTGCGTACGCGTGCAATATTCGCTGGGAGCGCCGGCGATTTATAACCTGCGCATCGTGGGTGCCCCTGGCGCGGCGGCCAACCTGCGCGGCCTGTGCGTCTACAGCGATGCCTCAAACATGCACGGCCTGCCGGCCTGCCAACTGCTGGTGCAAAACGTCTGGCTGACCAACCTGTATAAAGGCATCGTCTTTGGCAATAACGCCTATATTCAGAGCTGGCATAGCATCATGGTGCGCGGCTGCTTCTGGCCGATCTGGTCTGAAACCACCGCTAACGCCGGCGAAAAAATCGTCTTCTACAAATGCCTGTTCGGCGACAGCAGAAACTATTATCAGGGGGTGCATGCCTTGGCCTTCCGCGATTGTTCATTCGACTACAGCGGCTTTAGCAATGAAACCGAACAGTTGGCCAATACCGACTATGGTTTGTTCGACCTTAAGGGCGGCACGCTGGACTTCAAAAATTGCCACTTCGAATGGGGCAACGCCAATTGCCGCAACTACCGGCCGGTCTTTACCAGCAACAACGGCGGTACGGTAAAAATCAAAGACAGCCAATGGCACAGCGTGATGACCAACAACACCGATGCCGGCAGCAACGTGCCCTACCAATACGTCGAGTATTTCTTCTTCGATAAGTCCAGCGATCTGAGCGGAAAATGTTATATCGACGGTTTCGATCTGGTGAACGCCGACATTAAAAAAGGCTGGTCCAACAACCATATTGAGATGAAAAAGATCGTCGCGCCCGGCTACATCAACATGTGGCGCCTGCTCTATCTGGGCGATGGCGTCAACCATCTGCCGGAGCCGAGCTGGAAAGAGAGCGGCGCGCTGGCATTGAATAACGTCTATGCCTTCGGCGGCGCACGCCTCTCGCAAACGGAGACCGCCGATCTGGCGGTGACGCTGCAAAACGGCGTGCTGACCGCCACCACCAAAACGGCGACGACAACGGACAAACGCGTCGAGATCTACTTCCCAATCGCGAAAAACGATCTGGTACTGTGGCGCGCCACGCTGGCAAACCTGAAAGGCCAGAGCAGCCTTGATGTCACCATCGGCACTTACCAAGGCAAGTATGTCCTGAATGGCGATGCCGGCGTCACTACCCTACTTGAAAAAGCTTGCCAGTGGGGGCGCACCGGCACGGTAACGCCGGCCGCTTCGGCAACGATGACCTCGGATCGCATCACTGCGCTTAACTCGTCGGAATATTTGCCGTTGCCTGAGGGCTATGTCAATTATGCCCGCATCGCCATCGTGCTGAAAAACTTTGTCGGCAGCGCCGCTCAGCCCACCTCGGTGGACATCACCCAACTGTTGTGTCAAAAGATCGACATCGTCTCCCGCAACCCGCGTAAATCCTGGTAACCGAACGGGCCCCGTCAGGGGCCTGTTTGCCATTAACGCGCGGTATAACCGCCGTCGATGCTGTAAAACGCGCCGGTGGTGAAACTGCTGTCGTCCGAAAGCAGGAAAGCCACCGTTTTCGCCACCTCTTCCCGCGTCGCCATCCTCCCCAGCGGGTGCGAAGCGGCCATCTGCGCCCGCGCCGGCGCTGGCAGTTTCCCCATCGCTGGCGTGTCCACATAGCCCGGCCCGACGGCATTAACGCGCACGCCGCGCGTGGCGAATTCCAGCGCCGCCGAGCGCGTCAGGCCCAGCACGCCATGCTTGGCGGCGGTATAAGGTGCAATCCCGGCAATGCCCACCACGCCGTTGGCGGAAGAGAGGTTCACCACCGCCCCGCCGCCGCCGGCGACGATCGCCGGCAGGCCGTACTTCATGCCGAAAAACGTGCCGCTCAGGCAGGTGGCGATCACCTCGTGCCAATCTTCGACCGCGTACCGATCGATATCCACCTCGTGCGGGCCGGTGATCCCGGCGTTGTTGACCAGTAGATGCAGCGCGCCGCAGCGCCGCACGATCTCTTCAATACCCTGCCGCACCGACGGCGCATCGCGCACGTCCATCCGCAACGTCATCACCCGTCGGCCGTCGGGATCGAGCCGCGCGGCGGCGGCGGCGAGAGGCACTGCGTGGCGGCCGGTCATCACCACCGTGGCGCCGCGCCGAAACAGCTCGGCGGCGATCGCTTCGCCAATGCCGGTGGACGCGCCGGTCACCAGCGCCACCCGATGTTTGAAATCTTGCATAGCCGTTCTCCTGCAACGTTGAACTCAGGGGAACAGGCTAGCGCCGGCAAGTGACAGTTTGCGGCAGCAGCGATGTCCAACACGACGAGAAGTAAAGGTATAACCATTATCAATATTTTAGATATACGATGGAAATAAATTGCATAACCATTTTATTTTCATCATTAAATGTGGAAAGCGCGCCAGCCATGACGACGAAACCCATTATAACTTTTTATATATTAGTTAGATTAAACCCCTATTTTCCTCGCTGTCATAAAACTGTCATAGATAAATGCATCTTAACTTATCGGAGCATTTATCATGGCAAAGACTCGCATTATCGCTACCATCGGCCCCGCTTCTCGCCACATAAACACCTTGGCAGCGCTGGAAAAAGCTGGCATGTCCGTCGCCCGATTGAACGGTTCGCACAACACGCTCGACTGGCATGCGGAAACCATCGCGCTGCTGCGTAAAACGTTGCCGGATACGCCGGTGCTGCTGGACATTCCCGGTAGAAAAATCCGCACATTGCAATTGAAACACGAACCCTCGTTCACTAAAGGGCAAACGTTGATCCTCACGACCGATACTTCGCATAACGGGGAGGAAAAAGTCCCGGTAGGGTATGGCCGGTTGCATGAACGGCTGACGGTGGGAGATAAGGTTTTCGCCGATGATGGCACCCTCTCGTTCCAGGTCGTCAACATCATCGATCGGGACATCCATCTGCAGGCCGACATGGACGGCCAACTAAAAAGCCGCAAAGGTATCAATGTGCCTGGCATCGATCTCGGGCAGGCGCTGATAACGGAGAAAGACCGCGACATGATCGCCTTCGCCAAAGCGCATCAAGTGGACTACATCGGCATCAGCTTCGTCGAAAGCGCCGCACATATCAACGCAATCAGAGCGCTGATCGGAAGCGATACGCCCCGCATCGTGGCGAAAGTGGAAAACAGCGGCGGCATAGAACATCTGGAGGAAGTCATCGCCGCCGCCGACGTTATCATGATCGATCGCGGCGATCTGGCGGTGGAAACCTCGATCGACCACGTTTCCCTCTACCAAAAACAGATCCTCCGTGCCGCCTCCCACGCGGGCAAACCCACCATCGTGGCGACGGAATTGCTGCACAGCATGATAGAGAACCCGCTGCCAACCAAAGCGGAGGTCAGCGACATCACCAACGCGGTGCTGGACGGCGCCGCGGCGGTGATGCTTTCCGGTGAGACCGCCGTAGGACGTTATCCGCTGGAGGCCGTTGCCCGCATCGCCAGCGTAGCCCAGTTGGCGGAACAGCATTTGGCGCATGCCCCCCACTCATCTCCCCCTGCACAGGCCGACGATATTCGACAGGCTATCGGCGCCCTTACCCGCGCCTTGCCGATCTCCCGGGTGGTGGTTTTTTCTCGCACGGGTTACAGCGTGCGCATCGCCGCCATGGCCAACATCGGCATCCCAATCGTCGCATTCGGCAACGATGCGGCGACGGTGCGCAGTTGGAATATGCTGCCGGGTATCACCGGCCTGACATTGCCTCGGATCGATCTGACACAACCGGCAACCGAACGTTTGGCACTGAACGTCCTGTCAGACAATGGATTGATAAATCGGCATGATGTTTTGCTGCTGGTCAGCGCCCAGCAAGACAATCAGCATATCAGCGGTAATATCTTGCGCACGCTCAGCGCCGAGGCCTACCTGCACTCTGACGCGGCGCAGGAGCTTCACCGGAACGAAGAGGTGGCATGATGGATAATCATGCGTTGTTCTATCTGGTGATTGCGCTATTTGCCGTAATCCAATCGGTTTTCGGCATGGGCATATTGGTGTTCGGTACGCCGACGCTCTTGATGCTGGGCGTTGATTTCTCCTCTGTACTTGGGCTGCTGCTGCCGTCGTCGGTGCTGATCTCTCTGACGCAGACGCTTGGTGCCCGCCGCATTGCTTTTCCCGCTCGTGAAAAGATCAATATGCTGATTTGCGCCATTTTCGTCATTCTGGCACTGAGCCTGGTTTTGCATTCGACGGTGAAAGTGAATGTCGATCTGCTGGTGGGGGCTATCCTGCTGTTTTCCGCCTTGATGCGCTTTCGCCTGTCACTGCAAGAAACATTGAAACGTTACCTCGGCAAACATCAGCGCGCTTATATCGCGATCATGGGCCTGATACATGGCGTCACCAACATGGGTGGCGCCTTGCTGGCACTCTACGCTGCCGCCAGCCATCGAGAGAAACTGGAGATAAGAACCACCGTCTCCCGTTACTACCTGATGTTCGGTTTAATTCAATTGGCCACGCTGGCCAGCATTAAATGGCAAGCTCTGAGCCTCGACGGTTTCACCGCGGCACCGCTGGCTCTGCTTGTGTATCTGGTCGTCGGCAATCTGCTGTTCAAGAGAGCCAGCGCTCCCGTTTATGAAAAAATGGTGACCGGCTTTATTGCCTTCTATGGCGTGGTCGTCCTCACTAAAGGCTATTTATAGGATCACCATGGCGACGACTCTCTTTTCTCTGATTCCGGTGATATTTTTAATCGCAATGGGATTCACACTACGGCACAAGAACCTGATCGATCGGGCTTTCTGGCTGCCCTGCGAAAAGCTGAATTACTTTTATCTCTTCCCGGCGCTGATGTTTATCCAGGTCGGCAAAGCCGACCTCAGCCAGTTTCCAGTGCGGCCGATTGCCCTGTCTGTGCTGGGCGCCGTCTTGATTGGCGCCTTGTCATTGTACCTCTGGCGAATCTGGCTAAAACAGCCCGGGCCGGTTTTCTCTTCGGTCATACAGGGCGCTCTGCGCCCCAATACCTACATCGGGGTTGCCGCAGCGGCGGCGACTTTCGGCCACACCGGCCTGACGGTGACCTCCATCAGCATCGCCGTCGCCATCCCGCTGTTGAACGTGGCCTCGATTGTCGTACTGATGCATTACGGCCAGGGTACCCGCCCCGGCGGCAAACAGATCGCCAAAGCGCTGGGGAAAAACCCGGTGATCCTTTCGGTCTTGGCCGGTCTGGCCTTCAACGCCAGTGACTTGTCGCTTGGCGCGGCGCTGGAGAACATTCTCACTATTCTCGGCGGCGCCTCTCTGCCATTGGGGTTGCTGGCGGTCGGCGCAGGGCTGGATATACAGGCGGCGCGTACGGCGCAGGGCCCCGTCCTACAATCGACCTTCGTCAAGTTGTTGCTGGTACCGCTATTGACGCTGGGAATCGGCATCGCCCTGGGCATCTCCGGCCCGGTGTTGGCGACTATCGTCCTGTTTAACGCCTTACCCTGTACACCTTCCGCCTACATCATGGCGAAACTGCTGGGCGGCGATTATCGCTTGTCGGCCGGCATCATCACGATTCAAACGCTACTGGCGGCGGTCACCATTCCTGTTATTTTGCTGCTGACCCAGTTTTCAGCTCATCCAGCTTAAGATGGGCCTCATACCTCTGCCACAACGTGTCGAACCAGCCGTCGTTTCCATAACGACGGTTGAGGCGTTCGACAGCTTCTGCGCACTGTCGGCGGGCCAGGGCCAACAGGCCGGCCTCGCCCGCCGATAAAACGGCCAATAAACGCGCCATTTCCACCAGATAGTGACGGGCAAAGGAGACATCGTAATCGGTAATGCTCCTGCTGTTGTCAATCAAGTCGCACAGTTTGATGGTCTGCGCTTCCGCGCAGGCCTGCGCGCTGTGCTGCAGATTGGCATTTTTACGGTGCAGACGCTCACCGCCATAGCTGCGAGGCTGCACGTCGGTCAACATTTCCACATAACGCTCGACCGTCGGGCCGAATTCTCGCCGGATATCCGCCAGGGTCACCGCCGTATCTTCTACCGTATCATGCAGCCAGGCAGCGGCGACCATTTCTGGCGTCGGCTTGGCTCGCTGCAGCAGAACCACCACCGCTGCAGGATGCACGATATACGGCTCCCCGGTGAACTTGCGCCGCTGATTGCAGGCATGGTGAGCTTCATTGGCAAATCGCTGCGCTTTCAAGGTTAAATCCATACTTACTCCTTATCCATTTCGATTCAGTGTACGGCAGCAATGCTGCACATCTGAGTCGATTTGGTTATGAGTTATGCCGACAACGCAGCACGTAATGCGCTCACAAACGCCGCAAAGCCCGCTATTTTATGCCTACTTTTTCTCATGCGAGACACCCTGTGGATACCCAACGCTACCTGCAGCATATCGGCTTTACCGGCGGCGCCCGCCCTGACCTCCCCACGTTGCAACAGCTGCACCATCGCCACATGCTGAGCGTACCGTTCGAGAACCTGAGCATTATTTATCATCAGGGTATTCAGCTGACGCCGGAGGCACTGTTCAGCAAGGTGGTCGAGCGTAACCGCGGCGGTTTCTGTTATGAGCTGAACACGCTGTTTGCCCTGCTGCTGCGGGAGATCGGTTTCAAGGTGAGCTTCATCTCCGGCGAGATCCGCGCGCGCGACGGCCATTTCGGCCCGCCCTACGACCATCTGGCGCTGCGGGTGGATCTGGCGGGCCAGGCCTGGCTGGTGGACGTCGGTTTCGGCGATTCCTTCCTGACGCCGCTCAAAATCGTCGTTGCCGAGCCGCAACCGCAGGCCAGCGGCACTTTCCACCTGGAGCAGGAAGGCGAGTATTACCTGCTGGAGCGCCGCAACGGCGACCAACGCTCGCATGCCAAAACCCTGTATCGCTTTACCGTTCAGCCGCGCGAATTGCCTGAGTTCGACGAGATGTGCCACTTCCACAGCACCTCGCCGCAGTCGCATTTCACCCAACGTCTGGTGTGCTCACGGCCGACGGAGCACGGCCGGGTGACCCTCAGCGACATGAAGCTGATCGTGACCGAAGATCACCAGCGCCACGAAACGACGCTGCATTCGGAAGAGGAACGCCGCGCCGCGCTGTGGCAGCATTTCGCCATCGATGTGGAGCGTTGACGACGCGGGCGGCGCCCTTTTATTACGATTATGTTACATCGATTGCATAACCGCGCTTGGCTGATTGCCAGCACCGCGGCGGCAGGCATCATAGGGTCATGATTCGGCAACAGAGTGCGAAAATGATCCGTGTGATACTGGTGGATGACCATGTGGTGGTGCGCTCCGGCTTTGCGCAATTGCTCAGCCTCGAGGACGATATCGACGTGGTGGGGCAATACAGCAGCGCGGCGGCGGCCTGGCCGGCATTGCTGCGCGACGACGTCAGCGTCGCGGTGATGGACATCGCCATGCCGGATGAAAACGGCCTGAGCCTGTTGAAACGCCTGCGGGCGCAGAAGCCGCAGTTCCGCGCAATCATCCTCAGCATCTATGACTCCCCCACCTTCGTGCAGAGCGCGCTGGACGCCGGCGCCAGCGGCTATCTGACCAAACGCTGCGGGCCGGAAGAACTGGTGCAGGCGGTGCGCTCCGTCGAGATGGGCGGCCATTACCTGTGCGCCGACGCGCTGCGGGCGCTGCGCGGCGGCGAGCAGCCGGCCACGGCGCTGGAAGTGCTGACCCCGCGCGAGCGTGAAATATTCGATCTGCTGGTCAGAGGCGACAGCGTAAAGGAGATCGCTTTCAAGCTCGATCTCAGCCATAAAACGGTACACGTACATCGCGCCAACGTCCTGGGCAAGCTGCAGTGCAACAGCACCATTGAGCTGGTGCATTTCGCCCTCGATCATCAACTGCTGGCGGGGCATTGATGTCACTCCGTTCACGGCGCTGGGTTATCTCGCTGTTTATCCTGTTGGCCTGGGGCAGTGGCTGGCTGATGCTGTGGACGCTCGGCTTCTATCTGACCCACAACGGCAATCAGGCAGCGCTGTTTCTGTCTCACGGCGTCTATCTCGCGCTGCTGATCTTGCTGGCGCGCCGCTATTGGCCCGCTCTGATAATACCGCCGGTGCTGCTGCTGTTCTGGCTACACGGCGAACGCCTGCTGAGCGGCTACGGCCTGCTGGCCGCGCCGTTCATCACCCTGCTCCCGGCCGCGCTCGCGCAGCGATTCTGGCGCCGTTTTCCGCTCTACTGGCAGCGGCTGACGCTGCTGCTGGCTACCGTGACCGCCGCCTCGCTGCTCAATACCGCCCTGCTGTCGCCTTTCGCGCACAGCCCGGCGATGTTGCTCGGCCTGGCGTCGTTTACCGGCGGCGTTTTGCTGACCCCGTTCGTCTACCTGATCTTTGAATTTCTGCGCCAACAGCACCGTTACCACCTGCTGGGGCTGGACACCACCAATCCGCCGCTGCGCGCCTCCTTAATCATCTGGTGCAGCCTGTTTTTCGTTATCGGCATCGGTACGCAGATGGTGCTATCGCCGGAAATCGAGCGCCTGCTGCTGATCGTGGTGTTTTTGCCGAACGTGGTGATGGCGTGGAAGTTCGGTTGGCAGGGCGGCGTGTTGTCCGGCCTGCTCGGCAGCATGATGATCACCCTCGCCCGGCAGGTCGGCGTGGGGTTCGGCAATCTGGTCGAGCTGGAAATCTTTCTGGCGACGCAGGCGCTGCTCGGCATCGGCCTGGGCATCGCCATCAGCCGCCAGCAACACCTGGCGCAAAACCTGCACCATTATCGCCGACGCCTGGAAGAAGAGCTGGCGGCGCGGCGGGCGCTGACCGAAAAACTGATCCACACCGAAGAAGACACGCGAAAAAACCTGGCGCGCGAGCTGCACGATGAAATCGGCCAGAACATCACCGCGATTCAAATCCAGTCGCAGCTGGTCAAGCGGGCGCGCGATCCGGCGCAAACCCAGGCCGCCGCGAACCAGATAGCCGATCTCGCCCGGCGCATTCATCACTCCACGCGCCAGCTGCTGCGCCAGCTTCGCCCGCCCGCGCTGGACGAGCTGGCGTTCAAAGACGCGCTTCACCACCTGCTGAATGAATTCGCCTTTAGCGAACGGGGCATCCGTTGCCATTTCGACTACCGACTCATCGACACGCCCGCCGGCGAGACGGTGCGCTTCACCCTCTACCGGCTGCTGCAAGAGCTGCTCAACAACGTGTGCAAACACGCCGAAGCCAGCGAAGTCGCCATCGTCTTGTATCAACAGGGTGAGCTTTTGCACCTCGAGGTGCGGGACAACGGCACCGGCATCCGTGCGGACAAGGAGCCTGGCTTCGGCATTCAGGGGATGCGCGAACGGGTCAGCGCACTCGGCGGCGAACTGACGCTGGAAACGCAGCGCGGCACCCGGGTAATTGTTAACCTGCCCACAAATTTGCAACAAACCGCCGACTAACTAGGAAAAAGTCTTAGCCACTCCGGACTTTCTCTCATCCCCTTTCCCTTTCACCTTCTTATAGTCAGCACCAGGGAGGCGGCTATGCAAGCACGCTCGGCATCTGAAATCGATCATCGTTACCGCGCGCTGCGCCCGCGACTGCTGCTGTATATGGTCATCGGGTACGCCGCCTTTTACCTGACGCGCAAAAGCGTGAATTACGTGCTGCCGGCGCTGCAAACGGATTTGGGGCTGGATAAAGGGGACATTGGCCTGCTCGGCTCGCTGTTTTATCTGAGCTACGGCCTGTCGAAATTCGCCGCCGGGTTGTGGCACGACGGCCATGGGCAGCGCGGGTTTATGGGGATCGGCCTGTTCGCCACCGGTTTGCTGAACGTGGCGTTCGCCTTCGGCGAATCGCTGACGCTGCTGCTGGCGGTCTGGGCGCTGAACGGCTTCTTTCAGGGCTGGGGCTGGCCGCCCTGCGCGCGGCTGCTGACCCACTGGTATTCGCGCAATGAGCGTGGCTTCTGGTGGGGCTGCTGGAATATGTCGATCAACCTCGGCGGCGCGATCGTGCCGTTGATCAGCGCCTTCGCCGCCCAGCGCTGGGGCTGGCAGGCGGCGATGTTGATCCCGGGGGCCGTCAGCATGGTGCTGGGCATCTGGCTCACGCGGCAGCTGACAGGCACGCCGCAGGAAGAAGGCCTGCCGTCGGTCGGCCAGTGGCGCCACGATCCGCTGGAGCTGCGCCAGGAACAGCAAAGCCCGCCGATGGGGCTGTGGCAGATGTTGCGCACCACGATGCTGAAGAACCCGATGATCTGGCTGCTCGGCGTCTCTTACGTGCTGGTCTACCTGATCCGCATCGCGTTGAACGACTGGGGCAATCTCTGGCTGACGGAAAGCCACGGCGTCAACCTGCTCAGCGCCAACGCCACGGTGATGCTGTTCGAAATAGGCGGCCTGCTCGGTGCGCTGTTCGCCGGCTGGGGTTCGGATGTGCTGTTCGGCGGGCAGCGCGCGCCAATGATTTTGCTGTTCACGCTCGGGCTGATGGTTTCCGTCGCCGCGCTGTGGCTGGCGCCGGTGCATCACTACGCGCTGCTGGCGGGCTGTTTTTTCGCGGTGGGCTTCTTTGTCTTCGGCCCACAGATGCTGATTGGCCTCGCCGCCGTGGAATGCGGGCACAAAGGCGCCGCGGGCTCCATCACCGGCTTTCTCGGCCTGTTCGCCTATCTGGGGGCGGCGCTGGCGGGCTGGCCGCTGTCGCGGGTTATCGAAGGCTATGGCTGGTCAGGCATGTTCAGTTTGCTGTCGATCGCCGCCGTTCTTATGGGTTTATTGCTGATGCCGCTGCTGATGGCGAGCGTTACCACCTCTACCGAGAGAAGGATAAAACAATGAAAAAAACGTGGGTCACTACCCTGATAGCATCCGGCATCGCGTTGGCCACGCTGAGCGGCGCCGCGCACGCCAAGGGCCGCCTGGTGGTTTACTGCAGCGCCACCAATGAAATGTGCGAAGCGGAAACCAAAGCCTTCGGCGAGAAATATGACGTGAAAACCGCGTTTATCCGCAACGGTTCCGGCAGCACGCTGGCAAAAGTGGACGCCGAGAAGAAGAACCCGCAGGCGGACGTCTGGTACGGCGGCACGCTCGATCCGCAATCCCAGGCCGGTGAAATGGGGCTGCTGCAACCGTACAAATCGCCCAACCTCGAACAAGTCATGACGCAATTCCGCGATCCAGCCAAGCTGAAAGGCAACTACTCCTCGGCGGTCTACGTCGGCATTCTCGGCTTTGGCGTCAATACCCAGCGCCTGAAAGAGAAAAACCTGCCGGTGCCCAAGTGCTGGAAAGACCTGACCAAACCGGAATACAAAGGCGAGATTCAAATCGCCGATCCGCAAAGTTCCGGCACCGCCTACACCGCGCTGGCGACCTTTGCCCAACTGTGGGGAGACGATCAGGCGTTCGATTACCTCAAGCAGCTGAACGCCAACGTTTCGCAGTACACCAAGTCCGGCATTGCCCCGGCGCGCAACGCCGCCCGCGGTGAAACGGCGATCGGCATCGGTTTCCTGCATGACTACTCGCTCGAAAAAGAACAGGGCGCGCCGCTTGAGCTGATCTCGCCTTGTGAAGGCACCGGCTACGAAATCGGCGGCGTCAGCATCCTCAAAGGCGCGCGCAACCTCGATAACGCCAAACTGTTCGTGGACTGGGTGCTGTCGAAAGAGGCGCAGGAGCTGGCGTGGAAGAAAGGCAAATCCTATCAGATCCTGACCAACACCACCGCCGATACCTCGCCGAACTCGCTGAAGCTCGACGATCTGAAACTGATCAACTACGACATGGACAAGTACGGCTCGACCGAGGTCCGCAAGGCGCTGATCAATAAATGGGTCAGCGAAGTCAAGATGGGTAAATAAACCCACATTCTGCGCCTGTTGCCGGGTAAGCTTCACGCCTTACCCGGCCTGAACATCCGGGAAACTTATGTCACATACACATGCACTCCATCTCGTGAAAAAACGAGATGCGATATTCCTTTGGGTTTTGCTTGGCTGGCTGGCGTTCGCCCTGCTGCCGAGCTGGAGCCTGGATTACGGCCTGCTGGAATCCACCAGCGATGAAATCCTCGCGGCCTACGGCTGGTCACACCGCAATATCAGCTGGCTTTGGTGCCTGTTGCCGAGCCTATTGCTGCTTCGCCCCTGCGCCGCGGCGGGCGGTGAACGGCGGCGGCGGCACGCGTTCGATGCCGGCTGGGCGCTGCTGTGCATGGCCTTTATCGTCGTCAGCGCCACGGTGGCGGGACGCGGTTTAGGCTACGCCACCCTGGTGCAATTGACCGCGCTGGGCGCCATCATGACGCTGGCGCTGACCCGCCTCGACTGGCTGGGCGGCGACCGTTTCGTTATCGGTGCGCTGGTCACCATCGTGGCGCTGATCGGCGTCTTCATCGTCTGGCCGAGCATCGCGATTTTCATTCCGATGTTCACCGACCAGACGGGGGCATTCGCGCCGCTGGCGTTTATGAACGTGCTGTCGCAGGCGCATATCGTTCAGGTGATCCTCAACTCCATCGCCCTGTCGATCGCGGTGGGTGCCGGCTGCACCTTCTTCGGCCTGGTGCTGGCGATTTACACCACCCGCATCGCCAAGCGCAGCGCCATTATCGGCCGCATCTTCTCCATCCTGCCCATCGTCACGCCGCCGTTCGTCGTCGGCCTGGGCGTCACGCTGATGATGGGGCGTTCCGGCTACGTCACCGAGTGGATGGTGGCCTGGTTCGGCCTGACCAACACCAACTGGCTGTACGGCTTTACCGGCATCTGGCTGGCGCAGGTGCTGGCATTCACGCCGATGGCGTTCATGATCCTCGACGGCGCGATCAAGACCATTCATCCTTCGCTGGAAGAGGCCTCCTACACCCTGCGCGCCAGCCGCTGGCAAACCTTTAACGGCGTGTTCGTGCCGCTGCTGAAACCGGCGCTGGCCAACGCGTTTCTGATCGTGGTGGTGCAATCGCTGGCCGACTTCAGCAACCCGCTGGTGCTCGGCGGCAACTTCGACGTGCTGGCGACGCAAATCTATTTCTACATCACCGGCTCGCAGCTCGACTATCAGGCCGCCAGCACCCTCGGCGCCTTCCTGCTGCTGTTCTCGCTGCTGGTGTTCTGCATCCAGTACCTGTGGATCGGCAAGCGTTCCTACGTCACCGTGTCCGGCAAATCCTACCGCGGCGACGTACAGCCGCTGCCGGTCACGCTGGTGTGGGGCGTGATCGCGTTGCTGGCGGTGTGGATAGCCTTTAACGCCCTGCTCTACGGCAGCATTTTCTACGGCAGCTTCACCGTCAACTGGGGGGTGGATTACACGCTGACGCTGGATAACTTCATCAAGCTGTTCGGCCAGGGCATGAGCGACGGCGCGTGGCCTTCGCTGCTCGACACGCTGCTGTACGCCGGGATCGCCGCGCCGATCACCGCCGCCTTCGGCCTGCTGATCGCCTGGATCGTGGTGCGCCAGCAGTTCAAGGGCAAAAAGACCATCGAGTTCACCACCATGCTGTGCTTTGCGGTGCCGGGCACCGTGGCGGGCGTCTCTTACATTCTCGCCTTTAACAGCGCGCCGGTGTACCTCACCGGGACGGCCGCCATCGTGATTATCTCGATGGTGATGCGCAACGTGCCGGTGGGCATTCGCGCCGGGATCGCCGGGCTGGGCCAGATAGACAAATCGCTGGACGAAGCCTCGCTCAGCCTGCGCGCCGGCTCGCTGCGCACCATCACGCACATCCTGCTGCCGCTGCTGCGCCCGGCGATCCTGTCGGCGCTGATCTACAGCTTCGTGCGCGCCATCACTACCGTCAGCGCCATCGTCTTCCTGGTCACCCCCGATACCCGCGTGGCCACCGCCTACATCCTCAACCGCGTGGAAGACGGCGAATACGGCGTGGCGATCGCCTACGGTTCAATTCTGATCGTGGTGATGCTGGCGATTATTTTCCTCTTTGACTGGCTGATCGGTGAGGCACGCATCTCCCGTTCAAAAGCCAAAAACCAGGCGTAATGGAGCCCATGATGAGCCAGAAAAATTTCGTTGAACTGCGTAACGTCTCCAAACGGTTCGGCAGCAACACGGTAATCGATAACATCACGCTCACCATCCCACGGGGGCAAATGGTGACGCTGCTCGGCCCTTCCGGCTGCGGCAAGACCACCATTTTGCGCCTGGTCGCCGGGCTGGAGAAACCGAGCGACGGGCAGATATTCATTGATGGTGAAGACGTTACCCATCGTTCCATCCAGCAGCGTGACATCTGCATGGTGTTTCAGTCTTATGCCCTGTTCCCGCATATGTCGCTGGGGGAGAACGTCGGCTATGGGCTGAAGATGCTCGGCATTCCGCGCGCCGAAGTGAAAGCGCGCGTGCAGGAAGCGCTGGCGATGGTGGATCTGGCTGGGTTCGACGATCGCTATGTCGATCAGATCTCCGGCGGCCAACAGCAGCGCGTGGCGCTGGCGCGCGCGCTGATCCTCAAGCCGAAAGTGCTGCTGTTCGACGAGCCGTTGAGCAATCTCGACGCCAACCTGCGCCGCAGCATGCGCGAAAAGATCCGCGAGCTGCAAAAGCAGTTTGATATCACTTCGCTGTACGTTACCCACGATCAGAGCGAGGCTTTCGCGGTCTCCGACACCGTGCTGGTGATGAACAAGGGCCATATCATGCAGATGGGCTCGCCGCAGGATCTCTATCGGCAGCCGGCGTCGCGCTTTATGGCGAGCTTTATGGGGGACGCTAACCTGTTCCCGGCCAACTTCAGCGCCGATCATGTCGATATCAGCGGCTACCGCCTGCCGCGCCCCGCGCATTTTGCCGCCCAAGGCGCCGGCACGGTGGGCGTGCGGCCGGAAGCGATCACGCTGAGCGAGCATGGCGATGAAAGCCAGCGCTGCGTGATCCAACATGTCGCCTACATGGGGCCGCAGTATGAAGTGACGGTGGCGTGGCACGGGCAGCAGATTTTGCTGCAGGTTAACGCCACCCGCCTGCAACCCAACGTCGGCGAGCAGTATTATCTGGAAATTCACCCCTACGGCATGTTTATGCTGGCGGATGCGGCATAATAAGCATCACCCTTAAGCGTTAGAATAACGGCCATCTCGCGTGTGATGGCCGTAAATAACCGCCAAAAATACCGTATCTATCTATTTTTACAATTCTACCCAAGTCCTTGTTCAGCCGAATAATAAACACACCCACACTCACAACAAAATAACCATTCAGGCCACCCAGGGTGATATTTTTATTTGGATAGGGTAAGCTTAATCCCGCAGTCGAAATTATTTAACGGCCAACTCAAGGAGAAATTCATGAGCAACAATGCAAACGCACAGGCGCAGCTGGATAATTTACGCAACGTCGCTTCCCAGCTGAAGGAAATGCGCCACTATGCGCAGGCGAATACCGAGACGCTCTCCGCACACTGGCTGGCCTTCGATCAGGGGGAATGCAAAAATAAGGCGTTCGCCGAAGCCATTAACGACCTGTTGAATAAACAGGGCGCCTGCCTGGAAGGGCTGGAAAAAACCATTCAGGATATCGAGATAGAATTAAATCGTCTTGATAAAGCCGCCTGATAATACATATTTAAATAAACCCGCCGCGCGCGGGTTTATTTTTAGCTGCGGCAGATGACACGCGCAATATCCCCTGACGTCGTCAGCGCGCGTATTTCGCTGAACAGTTCGGTAGCTTCGTCATATTCTTTACGCAAATAGCCCAGCCACTGTTTGATGCGCGCCACGTGATACAGGCCGGTGTCGCCCTGCTTTTCCAGATGGACGTATTTTTGCAGCAGCTCAACCACCTGCGGCCAGGGCATACGCGGTTCGTTATACTTCACTACCCGGCTCAGGTTCGGCACGTTGAGCGCGCCGCGCCCCAGCATGATGGCGTCGCAGCCGGTCGCCTGCAGGCAATCCTGCGCGCTCTGGTAATCCCAGATCTCGCCGTTGGCGACAACCGGGATGCTCAGCCGCTGACGGATCTCACCGATCGCCGCCCAGTTGATGCGATCCGCCTTGTAACCGTCCTCTTTGGTGCGGCCGTGCACCGTCAGTTCGCTGGCGCCCGCCTGCTGCACCGCATCGGCGATTTCAAAGCTGCGGCTGGAGGAATCCCAGCCCAGACGCACCTTCACCGTGACCGGCAGATGGGCCGGCACCGCCGCGCGCATCGCCTTGGCGCCCTGGTAGATCAATTCCGGATCTTTGAGCAGCGTCGCCCCGCCGCCGCTGCCGTTCACCAGCTTGGACGGGCAGCCGCAGTTGAGATCGACACCGTAAGAGCCCAGCTCTACCGCACGCGCGGCGTTCTCCGCCAGCCACTGTGGGTACTGCCCCAGCAGCTGTACCCGCACCTGCGTGCCCGACGGCGTGCGGCTGGCGTGACGCAGCTCCGGGCACAGCCGGTAGAACGACTTGGCCGGCAGCAGCTGATCGACCACGCGCAAAAATTCGGTGATGCACAGATCGTAGTCGTTCACTTCGGTGAGCAACTCACGCACCAAAGAGTCGAGAACGCCCTCCATCGGAGCCAATAATACGCGCATGACCAATCCCAGCTAAAAAAAGACCCGCAATGATACGGGTGAATGCCCGCGCCAGACAAGCCTCTGCGGGCATTAAAAATGCCGTCAGCCTAGCCGGCGAATCGGTTGACCCGCGAGGAACGCCGCTATGTCCTCGACCGCCTCGGTGAAGTAGGCGCGATAGTTGTCGTCCGCCACGTAACCCACATGCGGCGTCGCCAGCACGTTGGGCAATTGACGGAATGCATCGTCGGCCGGCAGCGGTTCCGTCTCGAACACGTCCAGCCCGGCGCCGGCAATCTTCCGCTGTTGCAGCACGTCCACCAGCGCCACCCGATCGACGATCCCCGCGCGCGAGGTGTTGATCAGGTAAGCAGTGGGCTTCATCGCCATCAATTCGTCGCGCCCCACCAACCCGCGGCTGCGATCGCTCAGCACCAAGTGAATGGAGACAAAATCGCTCTGCTCAAACAGCGCCCGCTTGGACGGCGCCAGCAAAGCGCCCTCCTGCGCCGCCCGTTCCGCCGTCAGGTTCTGGCTCCAGGCCAGCACCCGCATGCCGAACGCCTGTGCCACCTTGGCCATTTGGCCGCCGATCTTGCCCAACCCCAGCAGCCCCAGCGTCTTGCCCTGCAGGGTGACGCCGAGATCCCGTTGCCACGGACCGTTGTTTTGCAGCCCGACGCTTTCCGGCACGATATGCTTCGCCAACCCGAGCAGCAGCGCCCAGGTCAGCTCCATCGGCGCCGCCGATCCGCTGCTGGTGCCGCATACCACCACGCCGCGCTCGGCGGCGGCGGCCAAATCGATAGACGCGTTGCGCATGCCGGAGGTGATCAGCAGCTTCAGCTTCGGTAGCCGCGCCAGCAGCGAGGCAGTCATCGGCGTGCGTTCGCGCATGATGACCAGAATGTCGCACTCCTGCAGATGCACCGCCAGCTCCGTCTCATCGGTAAAGTGCGCGCTGATGGCGGACACCTCCACCCGATCGGCCAGCGCCGACCAGTCCGCCATCTTGAGCGCCACCTGCTGGTAATCATCGAGAATTGCGCACTTCAATTTCATCTCCGTCTCCTGGAATGTAGGGTTAGCCACCGTCCAGCCTAGTACGAAAATGCCGTTCCGCCAGGCAAAAAAAAAGCCGCCCGTATCGGCGGCTTACTCTTTGAGCAATCAGGCTTATTCGGCCGGCTTGCGACTACGTGGACGACGCGAGGCCGGCGCGCCGGAACGGCGTTGACCGTCCCCCTGCGGGCGAGCGTTACCGTTACCGTTGCCACGGTTTTCACGCTGGCCGCCGTTCGCGTTACCGCTGCGCTGACCGCCGCCGTTACCGGAACGCTGGCCACCGCCGTTGCCGCGCGGCGCGCCGCGTCCGCCGCCCTGGCGGCCGTTGATGATCGGCTCGGCCTTGATGGTCGGATCCGGCTCGTAGCCCGGCAGCGCAATGCGCGGAATTTCACGCTTCAGCAGACGCTCGATGTCGCGCAGCAGCTTGTGTTCATCCACGCACACCAGCGAGATAGCTTCACCGGTGCGTTCCGCGCGGCCGGTACGGCCGATACGGTGCACATAGTCTTCCGGCACGTTAGGCAGCTCATAGTTCACCACGTGCGGCAGCTGGTCGATATCCAGACCGCGCGCCGCGATATCGGTTGCCACCAGCACGCGGATGCGGCCATCTTTGAAATCGGCCAGCGCACGGGTACGGGCGCCCTGGCTCTTGTTGCCGTGGATCGCCGCAGCGGTGATGCCGTCTTTGTTCAGCTGTTCCGCCAGGTGGTTGGCGCCGTGCTTGGTGCGGGTAAAGACCAGCACCTGTTTCCAGTCGCCTTCGCCGATCATCTGCGACAGCAGTTCCCGCTTACGCTTCTTGTCGACGAAGTGCACGCTCTGCTCGATCTGCTCGGACGCGGTATTGCGGCGCGCCACTTCCACCGAGGCCGGGTTATGCAGCAGTTTGTTGGCCAGCGCCTTGATGTCGTCGGAGAAGGTGGCGGAGAACAGCAGGTTCTGGCGCTTGGCCGGCAGCTTGGCCAGCACGCGACGGATGTCGTGGATAAAGCCCATGTCCAGCATGCGGTCCGCTTCGTCCAGCACCAGAATTTCGATTTTGGACAGGTCAACCGCGTTCTGATGTTCCAGATCCAGCAGACGGCCCGGCGTCGCCACCAGGATATCGACGCCGCCGCGCAGCTTCATCATCTGCGGGTTGATGCTCACGCCGCCAAACACCACCAGCGAACGCAGGCGCAGGTGTTTGCTGTAGGCCTCGACGTTTTCGCCGATCTGCGCCGCCAGCTCACGGGTTGGCGTCAGGATCAGCGCGCGCACCGGGCGACGGCCTTTGACCGGATGGTCATGCTTGCTCAGCAGCTGCAACAGCGGCAGGGTAAAACCGGCGGTTTTACCGGTGCCGGTCTGAGCGCTGGCCATCAGGTCACGACCTTCCAGCACGACAGGGATAGCCTGACGCTGGATTGGCGTCGGTTCGCGATAGCCCTGTTCTTCAACAGCGCGCACAATTTCAGCACTTAAGCCGAGGGTTTCAAATGACATAAAGAGAAAAACTCCAGATCCCCCCTAACCTAACGGTGTTCGGTGCAGTTTCCTGGGAGGATGATCAGACGGGGCATTAAGCATGACCACGAGGGATTGGCACAAACTGCAGTGCACCAGGCGCCGATTGTAACAGAAGTCGCGCAATAAAAAGCACTTTTACGCACCTAGAGCACAATCTGCCGTAAATTCAGCATTGTCTGAAGCCGATCACATAACTCATTGTGGTTAGCGGTTGCGTTTTAGACAATCTGGCATAAAGTTAATCATATGATTGATTAACTTCGAGCGTGACCCATGCCAGCTTCCGTCCCTCATCAGGCCGCCGGCCGGGCGCGCGGCGAGCAAACGCGCCGGCAACTGCTCGCCGCGGCAACCGAACTGTTCGGTGAATATGGCCTGGAAGGCGCCACCACGCGCGACATCGCCCAGCGCGCCGGCCAGAACATCGCCGCCATCACCTACTACTTCAGCTCCAAAGAGGGGCTGTACCTGGCCGTGGCGCAGTCGCTCGCCGATTTCATTCAGCAGGCGTTCGCCCCGCTGGTCGCGGAAGTCGATCGCTTCCGGCAAGAACCAGCCGCACAACGGTCATCTGACGCGGCGCTGCGCTTGTTGCAACGTGGCCTGTTGGCCTTCAGCGAGCTGATGACCCAACCGCACACGCTGAACCTGAGCAAAATCATGTCGCGCGAACAGCTCGCCCCGACCGAGGCCTATCCGCTGATCCACAGCCAGGTGATCGCGCCGATGCACGAGCGGCTGTGCCGCCTGCTGTCGGCCGCCACCGGCATCGACGAACACGCCCCCCGCCTCGTATTGCATACCCATGCGCTGATCGGCGAGGTGCTGTCGTTCCGCGTGGCGCGCGAAACTATCCGCCGTCAGGCAGGTTGGCAAGACATTGGCGAGGGCGAAGCGGCGCAAATCGCGGCGGTACTGAGCGAACATATTGAGATTCTGGTTACTGGGCTGCGCCAACGTCATGGCGCGTAAATTCAGGCAGGGAGTGTTATGAACAAAAAACGCAGTGCCTTGATCGTGTTGTTAATTCTGCTGATCGCGGCCGTCGCATACGGGGTTTGGCATTACCAACAGCAGCAGGATCGGCCGCTGACGCTGTACGGCAACGTCGATATTCGCACGGTCAACCTCGGCTTTCGCGTCGACGGGCGCCTGGCGTCGCTGACGGTGGATGAAGGCGATACCGTTCAGCCGGGTCAGCTGCTTGGCAAGCTGGACGATGCCCCCTACCGCAACGCGCTGCAGCAGGCCGAAGCCAACGTCGGCAGCGCGCGCGCCAAACTGTCGCTGCTGCAGGCCGGCTACCGCAGCGAAGAGATAGCCCAGGTGCAGTCAGAAATGGCGCAGCGCCAGTCCGCCTTCACCTATGCCGACAGCTTCCTGAAACGCCAGCAGGGGCTGTGGGCGAAAAACGCCACCTCCGCCGACGCGCTGGAGGATGCGCGCACCGCCCGCAATCAGGCGCAGGCCAACCTGCAGGCGGCGAAGGACAAGCTGTCGCAATACCGCAGCGGCAACCGCCCGCAAGAGATTGAACAGGCCAAGGCCGACGTGGCGCAAAGCGAAGCGGCGCTGGCGCAGGCGCAGTTGAACCTGCAAGACGCCACGCTGAGCTCCCCTTCCGCCGGCACGGTGCTGACCCGCGCGGTGGAGCCGGGCACCATGCTCGGCGCCGGCGGCACGGTGTTCACCCTGTCGCTGACCCGGCCGGTGTGGGTGCGCGCCTACGTCAACGAGACCAGCCTGAACCAAGCGGTGCCCGGCACCGAGCTGGAGATCTACACCGACGGTCGCCCCGACAAGCCTTACCACGGCAAGATCGGTTTCGTCTCGCCGACCGCGGAATTCACGCCGAAAAGCGTTGAAACGCCGGACCTGCGCACCGATCTGGTATACCGCCTGCGGGTGATCGTCACCGACGCCGACGACGCGCTGCGCCAGGGCATGCCGGTCACCCTACGCTTCGCCAAACCCTGAGGCCGGCCATGGAACAGGCGCACACCATCGAGTTGGAAGGGCTGGAAAAGCGCTTCCCGTCGCTTGAGAAACCGGCGGTCGCCAGCCTGACCACCACCCTGCGCAGCGGCGCGGTCATTGGGCTGGTCGGCCCGGACGGCGCCGGTAAAACTACCCTGCTGCGCATGCTGGCCGGGCTGCTGCAGCCCAGCAGCGGCAAGCTGCGGGTCGCCGGGCTGGATCCGATCGCCCAGGATCGTCAACTGCACGCGATCCTCGGCTATATGCCGCAGAAGTTCGGGCTGTATGAGGATCTGACGGTGATGGAGAACCTGACGCTGTACGCCGATCTGCGCGGCGTCACCGGCGATCTTCGCCGCCAGACCTTCGAACGGCTGCTGAAATTCACCGACCTGACCCGCTTCACTGAGCGCCTGGCGGGCAAGCTGTCCGGCGGCATGAAGCAGAAACTCGGCCTGGCCTGCACGCTGGTGGGTGAACCTCAGGTGCTGTTGCTGGATGAACCGGGCGTCGGCGTCGATCCGATCTCGCGCCGCGAGCTGTGGCGCATGGTGCACGAGCTGGCCAACGACGGCATGTTGATCCTGTGGAGCACCTCTTATCTCGATGAAGCCGAGCAGTGCCGCGAAGTGCTGCTGCTCAACGAGGGCGAGCTGCTGTTCAGCGGCGCGCCGCAGGATCTGACTCGCCGTATGGCCGGGCGCACGGTGTTGATCGCCGCGCCCCCCGGCAGCCATCGATCGTTGCTGCAGCGGGCGATCTGCCTGCCGGCGGTCACCGACGGCGTGATCCAGGGCAAGTACCTGCGCCTGATCCTGAAAGAAGGCGAAGATCACCGGCAGCTACTGCAGGCGCTGGATCTGCCGGACGCCGAACTGAACGAAGCGGATCCGCGCTTCGAGGATGCGTTTATCGATCTGCTCGGCGGCGGCCCCAACCATCGCTCGGCGCTGGCGGAGATCATGCCGACCGTTGACGGAGAAAGTGGTGAAACGGTGATCGAAGCGGTGCAGTTGACCAAGAAATTCGGCGATTTCGCCGCCACCGATCACGTCGATTTTCAGGTGCGGCGCGGCGAAATTTTCGGCCTGCTCGGCCCGAATGGCGCCGGCAAGTCCACCACCTTCAAAATGATGTGCGGTCTGCTGGTGCCATCCGGCGGCAAGGCGCTGGTGTTGGGCATGGATCTGAAAACCAGTTCCGGCAAAGCGCGCCAACGCCTCGGTTACATGGCGCAAAAGTTCTCGCTGTACGGCAACCTGACGGTGGCGCAGAACCTGAAGTTCTTCTCCGGCGTCTACGGCCTGAGCGGCAAGGCGCAGCGCAAAAAAATCGACGAGATGTCCCACGCCTTCAACTTCGCGCCGATCCTCGATCAAACGCCGGACGCGCTGCCGCTCGGCTTCAAGCAGCGCCTGGCGCTGGCCTGCGCGCTGATGCACGAACCGGATATTCTGTTCCTCGACGAACCGACTTCCGGCGTCGATCCGCTGACGCGGCGCGAGTTCTGGTTGCACATCAACGGCATGGTCGACAAGGGCGTCACGGTGATGGTGACCACCCACTTTATGGACGAAGCGGAGTACTGCGACCGCATCGGCCTGGTGTATCGCGGCAAGATCATCGCCGCCGGCACGCCGGACGATCTCAAACAGCAGGTGGCGCGCGACGACAATCCCAACCCCTCGATGGAGCAGGCGTTTATCGAGCTGGTTCAGGGCTACGACGAGGAGGAATCACGGTGAGCGATAACCGTACCCCCATCGACGACGGCGGCTTCTCCTGGCGCCGACTGCGCGCGCTGTGCCTGAAGGAAACGCGGCAGATACTGCGCGATCCCAGCAGCGGCCTGATCGCCTTCGTTATCCCGCTGATGCTGCTGTTCATCTTCGGCTACGGCATCAACCTGGACTCCAGCAAGCTGCATCTGGGCATTCTGATGGAGCAACAGAGCGAAGACGCGCGCGATCTGGCCCAGGCGTTTGCCGGCTCGCCCTATATCGAACCGACCATCAGCGACAACCGCCAACAGCTGATCCAGCAGATGCAGGCCGGCACGATCCGCGGCCTGGTGGTGATCCCGGTGGATTTCGACCAGCGCATGGCGCGCCCGCACGACAGCGCCCCTGTCCAGGTGATCACCGACGGCAGCGAGCCGAACACCGCCAACTTCGTGCAGGGCTATGCCCAGGGCGTATGGCAAGTTTGGCAGCAGCAGCGCGCCGCCGATCGAGGGAGCAGCGACAAGCCGCTGATTGACGTGCAGATGCGCTACTGGTTCAACCCGGCGGCCATCAGCCGGCACTACATCATCCCCGGCGCCATCACCATCATCATGACGGTGATCGGCGCCATTCTCACCTCGCTGGTGATCGCCCGCGAATGGGAGCGCGGCACCATGGAAGCCCTGCTGTCCACCCAGGTGACGCGCAGCGAGCTGCTGCTCTCCAAGCTGATCCCATATTACTTCCTCGGCATGATCGCCATGGCGCTGTGCATGGCGGTGGCGGTGTGGGTGCTCGGCGTGCCCTATCGCGGTTCGCTGCCGATCCTGCTGCTGATCAGCAGCCTGTTCCTCGCCAGCACCCTCGGCATGGGCCTGCTGATCTCCACCCTCACCCGCAACCAGTTCAATGCGGCGATGGTGGCGCTGAACGCCGCCTTCCTGCCGTCGATCATGCTGTCCGGCTTCATCTTCCAGATCGACAGCATGCCAGCCATCGTGCGCGCGGTGACCTACATCATTCCGGCGCGCTACTTCGTCAGCACGCTGCAAACGCTGTTCCTGGCGGGTAACGTCGGCACCGTGCTGGCGATCAATCTGTTGTTCCTGATTGCTTCCGCCGTGGTGTTCATCGGCCTGACGGCCTGGAAAACCCAGCGCCGGCTGGATTGAGGAGAAAGAGCGATGTTTCATCGTCTGTTGACGCTCATCATCAAGGAAATGCAGGCGCTGCTGCGCGATCCGCAAACCCGTGCCATTTTAATCATGCCGGTGATCCTGCAGGTGCTGCTGTTCCCGTTCGCCGCGACGCTGGAAGTCACCAACGCCACCATCGCGGTCTACAGCGAAGACAGCGGCCAGGCCTCGGTGGAGTTGACCCAGCGCTTCGCCAAGGCCAAGGCCTTTCAACACGTGCTGCTGCTGCGCAGCCCGCAGGAGATAAAGACCACCATCGATAACCAACGGGCGCTGTTGCTGATCCGCTTCCCGGCGCAGTTCTCGCGCGATATCGCCACCGGCAACACCGCGCCGCTGCAGCTGCTGCTCGACGGGCGCAACTCCAACAGCGCGCAGATCGCCGCCAACTACGTACAGCAGATCGTGCAGGAATATCAGAAGGAGCTGCTCGGCAACCGCGCCAAACCCAACAACAGCGAGCTGGTGGTGCGCAACTGGTATAACCCGAATCTGGACTACAAATGGTTCGTGGTGCCGTCGCTGATCGCCATGATCACCACCATCGGCGTGCTGATCGTCACCTCGCTGTCGGTGGCGCGCGAACGCGAACAGGGCACGCTGGAACAGCTGCTGGTCTCGCCGCTCACCACCTGGCAGATCTTTATCGGCAAGGCGGTGCCGGCGCTGATCGTCGCCAGCTTCCAGGCCAGCATCGTGCTGTTGATCGGCATCTTCCTGTATCAGATCCCGTTCGCTGGATCGCTGCTGCTGTTCTACGCCACCATGTTGATCTACGGGCTGTCGCTGGTGGGTTTCGGCCTGCTGATCTCGTCGCTGTGCGCCACTCAGCAGCAGGCGTTTATCGGCGTGTTCGTGTTCATGATGCCGGCGATCCTGCTCTCAGGTTACGTCTCGCCGGTGGAGAATATGCCGGTGTGGCTGCAGGATCTGACCTGGGTGAACCCGATACGCCACTTCACCGACATCACCAAGCAGATCTACCTGAAGGACGCCAGCTTCAGCATTATCTGGCGCAGCCTGTGGCCGCTGCTGGTGATCACCGCCACCACCGGCAGCGCCGCCTACGCGCTGTTCCGCCGCAAGATCGCATAAAAAGGTTCATAACGCTTTACCGGGAAACGCTGCTTTGATTTTCAAAAAGAAGTAATCGCTATCCCGGTATCTCTAGGCCATTCTTTTTATCGTCTTAATTTTATTATTTATTCCTTCCAGAACGCTGGTACTCCGACGATACATGGGACTCACGAATATGCCATTGACATAACCTCTCAGCTTATTGACAAACTGCTGTTTGAAGGGATTATGCTCGCTATAGCTTGATTTAACGGTCTGTGACGGCTCACGTCTGAGAGAAACTAATCAAGATATTGATCAAATTATCGATGTAAATAAGGTATTTTTATACTGAATAATCTTGAAAGACAAAGCATAAATAATTTATAAAAACAATAGTGAAAATGATGGAGATTCAAGTGAAAAAAGAGATTCTTGCCGTTCCGGGTATGCCTCCATCCCCCTTGTTCAAAAGGACGTATAAAGCCGTTCAAGATATTGATGAAGAACTAACCAAATTGATTCGTAGATGGCGATTCCTCCATGCAGGACCACCTATGAAAGTTACTGCATATGATGGAACAGAAATCTGCTATCAAGGTGTAGCATTTAAAGGTTCTCCCGTTCAGGTTTTTTGGAATGGATTTATCGAACCTTACATTGAAAATTACTCAATAAATGTATTTGAGCAAACCTCAGCGTTGGCAATCGAATGCCAATATTCAACAGAGAAATCCATTGAAGAAGCTAAAATACTATTGCTGGTGATGATTCGTAGGCTTTACCATGAAATGGCCGAAACAGATAAAATATTAAGAGGGGATGGATTTTCATTTCCACAAAAGAAAGATGTTAGCGGCCATATTGAAAGTATGTCTCAAAAGATTATAGAACATGCAGAAATTGAGAAGTTAAAAAAGCCACTGGCGAACCAGAGTATATTCAATATAGAGAATGTAAATAGCAAATATGCGCAATTTGGCACAAGTAATAGCATCAGTATTCAAGAGTTAAGTGACTTTTTCAGAATGATTGCTTCTTCTGGTGAGGATGAGATTATCGTTCTCTCGAAAATACTTCTGAGTAGCGCCCACTCAAGAAAATTACTAAGTAAAGAAAAATATGATTTTTTAATATCTATTTTTAAAAAGTAGCTTATGCTCATATTTATGAATCAGAAAACCTAATCACAAAACAGAAATCTAAAGGAGTAACATGATGGATTTTGATGCTATGGCATACCCTGAAACATTCACAATCGCTGGAGCTGAATATAAAGGGCGACGGAATTCAGCTGAAAAAAAAGTACTAATCCCTTACACTGAAGAGCCCAACATTAGTATTGGCGATAAAATAAATCAAAAACTAGGAAAGGGCGAAATATCTTTAAAAGTACTTGATATGTCATTCTTACCTGGAGGCACACTCAATGTTGGTACTAATCACCCACACATGCTTACATTAAAGGTTGAGAATTTAACTGCCAATGAACACAAACCTAAGCAATCTAGCCAAAATACATTCAACATAGGAAGCGTATCAGGCTCACAAGTTCAAATCGGTGAACATAACCATCTTATTTTAAATATCAGCATAACTGAACTTGTTGAAAAAGTATCTCAATCACAGGACCCTCAGGCAAAATCTTTACTTAAGAATTTGCTAAATAATAGCACTGTAGCTAGTCTCGTTGGTGCTGGCGCATCAGCCTTATTAGCTATGCTTTGAAGAAATGGCCTGGCAAAAACCAGGCCAAAAGTATCATCTCTCACTCATCTATTTTGGAGATAGTGGCATTTTTTCTCTATAGCCCTCAGGGGTTCAATCAAAGCATCAAGCTGCTCTTTGTTTGTTGCAAGATTTTCATCTGATAGAGAACTATGAGCAAAGTCATGATGGTCTATCCAGAACAGTGATCTTACCCAGCAATAGTTGTCACACGACTAAATGAGTAAGCTCTAAATCAGACGTGACTCACATGACAAAACCCGTATCAAGCAGTAAGAAAAGCACGCTCCTCGAGTCATTTGAGTACTTTATCCCTGGCTTTTTCATAAGAATATTCTGGCGCTTTCTCTGTTTTACATGGCTTACTACTCAGTCCCAGCGGATCCAACCACATCAGCGGGTTCGCCGCATACAGATAAAGGTTCAGCCCGCCGAGCCCCCTTACAGGATCCTGTGTGGTAAAACGTCCCACCTCGGGCAGAACAGGTTGTCATTGCGAAATATAATTTTTTCATGATTTATCCACTACATTTACCAGGTGTTCATATCACTGCCATATGCCTCTATCCTTGTCCGACCTTCCCCCCTCATGACTTGTCTTTAACACGAAGAGGGGCTCAGTCAGTTTAGTACTATATAGTAGCCGGGTAGGTTTAACCATTCCGGCTTTCAATTTATCATTTAAGATTTAGCTTGATGAAAGATATTACTTCATCTTTGCTCATTTCAAATTCTGGGCCAGCATCAATTCCTTTTAAATAATCTACTACATATGAGAGTTCTTCGTCAGGAATATCATAGTCCAGATAAAATCTATAGGCGTAGTCCGCCACTTTAGATGAACTATAATCATCATCAAGAAGACAGTTCAATCCATTTAAAAAAAGCGTTCTCATCTCATTCATATTAAATCACCATCCTATTCCTGTTGCCTTACCTGAAGGAGTTGCGATTCCTGCATCGATATCAGCTTTAGTTGGTGGATAATGGGGCAGGTTTAACACTTCACCATTTTTCATTTTTGGATGAACTCGATTGACCTCTCCTGCATGATTATAAGTCTCTTCCCAAGATCTTACATTCCCTGTTTTAGGATCCCATTCTGTAACATGGGAGCGTCCTCTTGTTGGCCCCTGAGTTCTAGCTAATGCCTCTTTGTCATAATAGCGAATGCGGCCATCAGGTAGATGTCGAGTATTTACTGCCGTTTTTTGAGCTTTTTCTAAAGCCCTAAACTTTCGGTTCAACTTCGTTGATGGCGAGCAACTTAGCCCATACGGATCCACCCACATCAGCGGGTTCGGCGCATACTGATAAAGGTTCAACCCACCTTCCAACCCTATCGGATCCTGCGTGGTGAAACGCCCCACCTCGGGTTCGTAGTAGCGGAACAGGTTGTAGTGCAGGCCGCTTTCGTCGTCCTGATATTGCCCGGCGTAGCGCAGCGGCTGCTGATATTGCGCGCCCTGCCGCTTCGCCGCGCCGGCCACCGTCTAGCCCTGCAGCTTGCCGAAGGTGTCGTATTGCCCGGACCAGCACAGGTTGCCCGCCGCGTCGGTCACCTCCAGCGGCGCG